>NZ_CP064704.1:810000-5610000 GCF_023101105.1 Bradyrhizobium sp. 155
CATCGCTTGCATCATCCGGCACCGCGCTCGCGCAGGCCAAGCAGCAACCGGCGCCGGCACAGCAGGCGGCGCCCGCACAGGCCCAGGCACAGGAATCTGCGCTGAAGCAGATCGCGCTGACCGACAAGCAACTCGACGGCGTGCTCGCCGCGCAGAAGGACATGGATGCGATCACGGAAAAATTGCCCGAGAATACCGCGCCCGACCAGAAGGTGATCGGCCAGCTCGACGCCGTCGCCAAGAAGAACGGCTTTGCCAGCTACGATGATTACAACAACGTCGTCGACAACATCAGCCTGGTGCTCGGCGGCTTCGATCCCGCGACCAAGAAATATGTCGGCACCGAAGCCGTGATCAAGGCGCAGATCGCGCAGGTCCAGGCCGACAAGAAGATGCCGGCCAAGGACAAGAAGGAAGCGCTCGACGAGCTCAACGAAGCGCTGAAGACGCCGGCGCCGCAGATCGAGAACAAGGCCAACATCGACCTCGTCGGCAAGTACTATGACAAGCTGGTCGCCGCGCTGGGTGACGATCAGAACTGAACCTCTACTCTCACCGCTGTCATGCCTCGACTTGACCGGGGCATCCAGTACGCCGCGGCGGATGCGATGAGAGCGAGCTCTATAACGAGGGCCTCTGGATACTGGATCGCCGGGTCAAGCCGGGCGACGACACCTTTGGTGACGCGAGCTTTCGCTTAGCCCCGCAAACATCGCCGCAACAAAAAGCCCCGGAGACATCTCCGGGGCTTTCGCCGACGTCACGCCTCGCTCAGGCGTCTTACGTCCGTGTCCGCATCCGCATCATGAAACTGTCGAAGCTCAGCTCGGCAATCTGCATCCAGGCCAGCGATTCTCTACTAAACCTCTACTCTCACCGCTGTCATGCCCCGGCTTGACCGGGGCATCCAATACGCCGCGGCGGATGCGATGAGAGCGAACTCTATAACGCGGGTCTCTGGATACTGGATCGCCCGGTCAAGCCGGGCGATGACACCTTTGGTGACGCGATCTTTCGCTTAACCCCGCCATCCGCGCCCCAACAAAAAGCCCCGGAGCCATCTCCGGCGCTTTCGTCGTTTCTGACCCCACGCGTCGCTCAGCGCCTCACGTCCGTGTCCGCATCCGCATCATGAAGCTGTCGAAGCTCAGCTCGGCCACCTGCATCCAGGCCAGCGATTCGCTGCGGAAAGCCGTCAGGCTCGCATACATCTTGCCGAAATGCGGATTGGTTTTGGCGAGATCGGCGTAGATCTCGTTGGCCGCGCCATAACAGCTCTCCAGCACTTCCTGCGGGAACGGCTTCAGGATCGCGCCGGCCACCAGCAGACGCTTCAGCGCCGGCGGATTGACGTAGTCGTATTTGCCGGTCACCCAGGTGAAGGTATCGCGCGACGCGGCATCGACCGCGGCCTGGTAGTGCTTCGGCAGCGTGTTCCATTTGTCCAGATTGATGATGTTGTGACCCTGGCCGGTGCCTTCCCACCAACCCGGATAGTAATAGTACTTCGCGACCTTCACGAAGCCGAGCTTCTCGTCGTCATAGGGCCCGACCCATTCGGCGGCATCGAGCGTGCCCTTCTCCAGCGCCGGATAGATGTCGCCCGCCGCGATCTGCTGCGGTACGCCGCCGACCTTGGCGATGATCGTGCCGGCAAAGCCGCCGACCCGGAATTTCAGCCCTTTGAGATCGTCGATCGACTTGATCTCCTTCCGGAACCAGCCACCCATCTGCGCGCCGGTGGATCCGGTCGGAATGCCGATGGCGTTGTATTCCTTCAGCAGGTTGTTGATCAGGTCCTGGCCGCCGCCCCACTGCAGCCATGAAATATGCTGGCGCGTGTTCAAGCCGAACGGCAGCGACGTGCCGAACGTGAAGGCGGGGTTCTTGCCCCAGTAATAATACAGCGCGGTGTTGCCCATCTCCACCGTTCCGTTGGCGACGGCGTCGAGCACCTGCAGGCCCGGCACGATCTCGCCGGCGGCGAATGGCTGGATCTGGAAACGATTGTCGGTGATCTCGGCAACGCGCTTGGCGAAATACTCGCAGCCGCCGTAGAGCGTATCCAGCGCCTTCGGCCAGCTCGCGGCGTATCGCCATTTGATCTCGGGCATCGACTGCGCGATCGCCGGCGCAGCGACGGCACTGGCGGCGAGGCCCAATCCGCCTGCCGTCAGGAATTTACGACGTTCCATGCGCTTCCCTCCGTTAAGTCGATGCTTCGACCAGGGACCGATCTTGGTGTCGTCTTGTCTTCGTCGACGCTCGACGTTGTCTGTTGAGACGTTGTGGCGTTTCCGAACGGCCCTTGCGGGCACTCGAAGATGGAATTCCGATCGTTGCGGTTCCGCGGCGAGGATGACCGGGCGCTTCGCCGGAATCAAGTCTCATGGGCGCCTCGCAGGTGCGAACGCCGGCCTGACGCAAGTCGGGCCTGCAAGCGATCTGCTATTCGGTCATTCAAAAACTAGGGAGGCTCGCGCATGACGGGCAAGAAAATCGTGGTCGCCGGAGCGAGCGGTCTCGTCGGCAATGCCGCGTTGCGACACTTCGGCGTCTCGGGCGGGTGCGATGTCATTGCCCTGTCCCGGCGGAAGCCGCGCGACCTCTACGGTGCCCGTCATGTACCGATCGACCTGACCAGCGCAGCGGATTGCGGGCGTGCCGCCTCGGAACTGAGCGGCGCAACGCATCTGATCTACGCCGCGCTCTACGAGGCGCCGCAGCTCGTCGACGGCTGGCGCGACCCGCAGCAAATCAAGACCAACGATTTGATGCTGCGCAATTTGATGGGTGCGCTCGAGCCTGTGGCGCCCGGCCTCAGGCACGTCGCCCTGCTGCAGGGCACCAAGGCCTATGGTGTCCACGTTCGCCCCTTGACCGTGCCGGCCCGCGAAGGCCGCTCCGAAATGTACGAGCAGCCCAACTTCTACTGGGCGCAGGAAAACTTCTTGCGCGACCTCCAAACCGGCAAGGCTTGGCATTGGAGCATCCTGCGGCCGGTGCTGATCGTCGGTCTCGCCATGGGCGGCGCCATGGACCTGATCCCGCCGCTCGGCGTCTATGCCGCGATGCTGCGCGAGCAGGGCAGGCCGCTCGACTACCCCGGCGGCGCTCCGCGGGTGGGGCAGGCCGTCGACGTCGATCTTCTCGCCCGCGCCATCGCCTGGTCGGGCGAGGCCGAGGCCGCGCGCAACGAGGCCTTCAATGTGACCAATGGCGACGTCTTTACCTGGGAGAACATCTGGCCTGCGGTCGCCGATGCACTGGAGATGAAGCCGGGCAGGCCGGTCCCGCTGTCGCTCGCGAGGGAATTCCCGAGCTGGGTCGCTCCCTGGGATGCGCTGCGGCGCAAGCACGACCTAGCATCGCCTGCGCTGGCCGAATTCGTCGGCCTCTCGTTCCAATACGCCGATTACAGCCTGCGCTATGGCCACACCGAATCCGGTCCGCCCTCGATCGTCTCGACCGTGAAGATCAACCGCGCCGGCTTCACCGAGATGATGGATACGGAAGACATGTTCCGGAAGTGGTTCAGGCAGGCAAAGCAAGAGCGACTGCTTCCCTGACCGAGAGCCAAAGCGGATACGTCCGGGATCGTTGCCCAGGTCAGACTGTGACCCGGAGCGGTCCGCTGGCCGAGCCGGTTCGAACGGCTTCAGATCTGGCTTATCTGAGCGTGTGTCGCAACCACCGTGAGGGACGGACATCACCTAGGACGGCGATCCTCTGTAGCGGCGAAAAGTCGACTTTCCACAGATCAAGTTCAAACAACTCGTCGCGCTGGCCGAGGTTCAGCGCGACCGACACCAGCACTCCATCGGCATCGTCGAATTCGCATTCGCCAATACATCGGCCGAAACGCCGATCTGCCGCGCCGACAAAGAGAAGGCTACCCATCCCACCGTCGTTCATTTCCTCGACGAGCCCAAAATGGTCCTGCAAGGGCGAATGCTGACCTAGAATAAAGGCAACCAGATCACGCTCTGCGGGGGTGAGTGGGCGTGGCATCTTCTTTCTCGTAGCGGCTGGCGTGCATTGGCTCTATCACGCTGCGAATCCTTATTGATCCAAGCTAGGTTGGCTCGTTCAACAATGTCAGCAGAGAACGAGCTTTGACTAAATCTGCAGTGGCAAGTCCCTCGGAGAAACGAACGTAAAGGGGCGCTAGCAGCTCCCGTGCCTCACCGATACGCGACTGCTTCTGCATCAGGGATGCCAGAGTTGTCGCCGTCCTGAGCTCCCAGGATATTGCGCCTTGGCGGCGTGACCACTCGAGAGAGTGATTGAGGTGCGCTTCGGCCGACACGAGCGCCTCCGCGCCACCTTGATTGAGCGCCAGGATACCCTTGATGCGCAGCAGTTCAGCGACGAACCAGCGGTCCTCGTTCCTTTCCGATTGAGCCAGCGCCCTTTCGATCGTTGTATTGGCTCCGCGGTGATCGCCGATATCAGACTCACCGAGTGCGAGATTGCCCAGAAGGAATAAATAGCGGCTTTGAAAGCCGGTCGGGGGGAAGCCATTCAAGCCTTCGCGAAGCAGGGCAAGGCCCGCAGCGGTGTGGCCACCCTTCATCTCCAGAATACCCGCATAACAGCGGCCCCATACTCCCATTGCTCTGAACGTCGCTTCTCGATGAAGCATAGTTGAGATGAGCGCTTCCGCAGCATCAAAATTGCCGATCTCAAGCGCTAGAGGGCAAGCGCCGAAGGCAATCGCATAGAGAAGAGAAAAATCGTGTCCAAGTGCCGTCGCATGATCGAAGGCGTGTTTGCCGACCGCGGCTGCCTGGTCCGGAAAACCCAACAACCAAAGCGTTTGGCTGTAGTACGTTCGGGCAGCCACATGTTGATCAAACTGATATCGCAGGGCGTGCATTTGCCCTGGCGGCGCGACGTAGCCTGCCAGCATTTTTTCCAGATGTCGCCGGGCGCCGGCTTGGTCCCCTAGAATGTGCCGCGTCACTCCCAAAATCCGCTCTCCGACGAAACGATCAGCGACATCGATAGCGCCATCAGGCAGGTTGACGAATTTTTCGGCGATCTGCAGTGCACCGGGGAAATCGCCTCTTAGGTATCGCCCTATCCAGAGACCCCATAAGCTCCTCAGCTGATATTCGTTGTCGTCCAGTTCTTCAGCCAATCGGGATACACGCAACCACGCATCGTCGATGATCGCAGCGTCCCCGGTCGATTCCATATGCGCAACCGCCAAAGTGAAGAAGAGGCGGAGCTCCCGGCGCGCGTCACGACCCAGCTTTTCGTCGATTTGGAAAACCGCTTGCTCTGTCCGCTCCCGACATTCGTCTATGAGCATATGATGAATCCAGACCGGTGCGGCAGCGGCCGTGAGGTCGAGCGCTAGCAGCGAATCACCAGACTTGCCATGCGCCCAGTCGAGGGCAACGCGGATCTCATCGATCGGCCGACCATTAGTGGCAACCGATGCTTCGGTCAGATTGTTGCTTCCTGCCCCTTTCAGGGACCGAACGAGCTTGGAGGCAGACGCATTTTCGCTCTTCCGGAAACCGGACAGCTCGACCCCAATCCGCTCGAATAAAGTTAAATGATAGACAGCATGACGGCGAGCAACGAGGTTTGCATCATCGCTTCTGGCCAACTTTTCCTGCACATACCCGCGGGTGGTATCCAGCAATCGGTATAGCGGGATGGCGAGACGAGCGTTCGCTGTCAGAAGTGACTTGGCGGCAAGACTGGCAACGGACTCGATCACCTGCGAATCGTCCAAATCATCTCCGGCCGCGATCGCGAAGGCAGCCTCGATCGTAAACGGCCCAACGAAAACAGATAGTCGGCGCAGGATAATCTGCTCAAGCTCCGGCAAAAGATCGTAGCTCCAGTCGAGCGTTGCAGCCAGAGTCTGGTGTCGCGGCAACGCCGTTCGCCGGCCTCGCCAGAGCTCGAACTTGTGGTCGAGGAGCCGCAAAACGTCATGGACTCCGTAAGCGCCCACACGACCAGCTGCGAGTTCGATTGCGAGGGGGATTCCGTCGAGCTTTCGGCAGATCTCGGCCACGACCGGTGCATCGACGTCGTTGAGTATGAACTGAGGCTGACTTGCTGTAACGCGTTCGACAAAAAGCTGTACTGCAGCGTATGCCATCGCCTCTCGTGCATTGGGACCCTCAGGCGGAAACTCGAGGGGAGCTATCCAATGAACGTGCTCGCCTCTGACCCGCAAGGTTTCACGGCTTGTTGCCAAGATGTAAACTTGCGGCGTTTCCTCGAAGATGGTTTCTGCCAGCGCAGAAGCCGCCTCAATCACACGCTCGCAGCTATCGAGCACCAGCAAAACTCGGATGTCTCGCAGTGCGGCCAGAAGGCCGGGGATAGGATCGCGATCGTCAACGGCAAGTCCGAGCGCCGAGCCGATCGTACCCGCCACGAGATGCGGATCAGAAAGTGAGCCCAGGTCAATAAGGTGAACCAGATCGGCAAACTCTGTAGTGAGTTGGTGGCCGACAGATATTGCCAGAGTTGTTTTTCCGATCCCGCCCGGACCGACAATGGACACGAATCGTTCGGCCATAAGATGCGAGGAGATCGCTTGCACGGCGTCGTCCCTGCCAATCATCCTGCCAAGGCGATTCGGAAATGTTGAGCGTCGACCCGATTTTGCGATTTCAGCAACAGGCTTGAGCGTTCGTGAGACAGGCGCCACGAAGCTATACCCTTGTCCTGGCACGGTCGTGACATACGTCGCTCCGGCCTCTCCATCGCCGAGCACCTTGCGCAAGCCCGCCATATGAAATCTAAGGCTACCCTCGTCGACGGTGACGCCGGCCCAAACCCGAGCTAGCAGAGTCTTCTTGCTGACAACTTCGCCAGCATGCTCGACAAGAACTGTAAGGATGTCCAAGCTACGGGCGCCCAACTGAAGTGGTACACCCGATTTTTCTAGACGTCTCCGCTCCGGGATTAATTCAAAGGGCCCAAAAGAAAAACTTTCTTTCGCGAGCCGATCTTCATTGACGACCGAGCCCACCATCATCATGCGTCCAACTGGTTGTGCCGCGCGAGCTACCTTGCCATGGTTGCCACTGAAATCAATGGACTGGTGAAGGCGGCGGAACTCAGCAGAGCATGTTCGCCCCTCTGTCGCGCACATGTGGCGGCCAGCGGACATCGCTCAGTCCGCACCAATAAATCTCGATTTTATGAGTACAGGGCCTACTCTGCGCTAATGAACGCCGCTTCCATGGCCTTCCGCGTCCTGATCGTCTCGTTGCCCGCGTCGAACTCGACATCGCTCCAGCGCACGATCTCGCCATGGGCGACGTCGTGCTTCAGCCTCACGCGATGCGCCAGCCCGATAGGCAGCGCGCCGGCCTTGAGGCTCGCGGCCGCCGGCAACAGCTTGCCCCACACCGTGTAGCCGCCTTCGCCGTCCAACATCTCGCCGGCGCGCAGATTGCGTTTTGCCACGGCGGCGACGTCGCCGCGGAAACCATGGGGCTGCCCGGTCGGCTCGCCCCGCAGCGCGGCCGACAGCACCGAGATGTTCAGCTCGAGGCCGATCAAATGGTAGGGCTTGTACATCGCCGCGTACCGTCCGCTGCCGTCGGTCTTGAGGCCGTATTGCCTGAAGCAGTCGGCGGCGTAGTCGTTCGGCGCCTCCAGCACGACGTAGACGCCCCAGCGCAGATCGCGAAACACCGGCCTTCCATCGCGCTCGAGCGAGGAGACCACCTCCACGACGCCCGATCGCTCCAGCACGCCGCCCTTGCTGCCCGGCCGCATGATATGCGGCAGGTCGTCGACGCCGCAGGGTGGAAACAGCAGGCCCTCCGCAGGCACGTCCAGTCCGCAGGCGTTCGCAATCGCGGCCATCTCGATCGCCGATTTGGTACCGTCGAGGAACGAGTTGAACATCTGCGGATTCATCCCGGCCGATTGCGCCTCGCCCGCGGTCAACCCGTAATGCTGCCAGACGCTGTCGGGCGTCACGTCGTGATAGGCCGGCAGATATTTTGTGCCTTTGCCGGCGGCAACCACATGAAAACCGGTGGCGCGCGCCCAATCCACCATTTCCGCGGTCAGCGCCGGCTGGTCGCCATAGGCGAGCGAGTAGACCACGCCGGCCTTGCGGGCTTCCTGGGCGAGCAGCGGACCGGCAAGCACGTCGGCCTCGACATTGACCATCACGATATGCTTGCCGGCCGCGATCGCCGCGCGGGCGTGTTTGATGCCGACGGCGGGATTGCCGGTCGCCTCCACCACCACGTCCATCGCGCCGCCGGCGATGGCGCGCGCGCCATCATCGGTGAAGACGGTGGCGGCGATCCGCTCGGCGCTCCAGCCCACCGTGCGGCAGGCCTCGCGCGCGCGGTCGCGATCGATGTCGACGATGATGGGTACCTCCAGCCCCGTCGTGTGCGGCACCTGCGCCAGGAACATCGAGCCGAATTTGCCGGCGCCGATCAGCGCCACACGGACGGGCTTGCCGGCGGCAGCGCGGGCCTGGAGGAGGCGGAAGAGGTTCATGTTGTTACCCGATCAAGTATGGTGGTCCGGACGCGGTGCAGCGCCATAAGCGCGTTCACGCGCGTCTTCGACGCACTATGGCGCTACTCCGCAGAGCCGGCACCCAGAAAGAAAACTATCCGTGTGGTATGGGCCCGGCTCTGCAGCGCACCGCTTCGCGCTGCGCTGCGTCCGGGGCACGAGAGTGTCCTACTCCGCCGCCTGCCGCGGCGCACGGGCGAGCCGCACCAGTGCGTCGTCCTCCACCGTCTTGATCGGCGCAAAATCGCGATGCGCGATGTACTCCGGCCGCGTCGGGGTACGGATGTAATTCGAAACCGCGTTCAGCGTCAGGTACACGATCTTGCGCGGATAGGGCGTGATGTTGCCGGCCGAGCCGTGCACGAGATTGCCGTGGAACATCAGCATGCCGCCGGGCTTTCCCGTCGGCGCAACGATGCCGCCCTGCTTGACCAGCCGCGTCACGGTCTCCTCGTCCAGCGTCCACAGCGGATAGGAGGTCGTCGCGAGGTCATGCGAGGCCTTGAGGTCGCCGGCGTTCTGGCTCTGCGGTACCAGCATCAGCGGGCCGTTGATCGGCATCACCTCGTCCAGGAAGATCGCGATGTTCATCGCGCGCGGCTCGGGCATGCCGTCGTCGCGCTTCCAGGTGCCGTAATCCTGGTGCCATTGCCAGACATCGCCGGTGAAGGCGGATTTCGCGTTGATCTTGAACTGGTGCATGTAGACCTGCTCGCCGAACAGCTGCTCGACCGGGCCGATCATGCGCGGATGAGCACCCAGAATGCCGAACGCCTCGTTGTAGAGATGCGCGGCAAAGGCGGTGCGTGGCGCGCCGCTCTTCTCGCGCCAGACTTCCGGCCGGTTCGTGTCATAGATGCCGACCGCCTCGCGCGCGAGGAGATCGACCTCCTCCGGACTGAACAGTTCGGGCAGGAACAGCCAGCCCTCGTGGTGGAAGAACTCCAATTGCTCCTGGGACAGTTTCACGGCGCGTCCTCCTGTTTTGATTTGTTGTCGCTCGTCTTGGCCGGCCATCCACGTCTTGGCAGTGGCGGTCGCTACGCCGCCGCCTCTTCCGTCGCCCTCAATCTCTCCTCAGTCATCCGTCCCGCCGTCTGCGCGTGCGCAAGCGCCGCACGTTCGGCCGCCTTCGCATCTCCTGCGAGAATATGTCCGGCAATGTCGGCATGCTCGGCCCAGGCGCTGCCGCGATAATCGAGCTCCGACAGCACCGTCGCCATCGAGCGGCGCATATGGGGCCATTGCGGCGTAATCGTCTCCTCGATCACGGGATTGCCGGCGAGCCGATAGATCGCGCGATGAAACGCGACGTCGAGCGCGATCAGCTCGGCGAGCGTGGTCTTGCCATCGATCCCGCGTCCGGCGGCGAGCGCCGCCTCCAGCCGCGCGCGTCCCGCCGCATCGCCTGCGCGCTCCGCTGCCAGCCGCGCCGCCAAGGCATCGATTGCGCCGCGCACCTCGTAGAGCTGGCGGATGCGTGCGGGATCGAGCTGGGTGACTTCAAAGCCGCGCCGGCCGCTCTCGGCGACAAGTCCCTGCCGGTGCAACAGGTGCAGCGCATGCGACACCGGCTGGCGCGATACGCCGAGCCTGTCGGCGAGCTCGTTCTGCCGGATGCGCTGGCCGGGCTGCAGCGTGCGGTCGGAGATCGCCTCCAGGATCCGCGCATAGACCTGGTCGATCAAGTTCGGAAGCGGGTCGAGAGGGATCACGCCGGCAGCTCCGAGACCATGAGAGGGAATACGGAATTCCGTATTCAAGAATACGGCGAGGGGATAAGGGCGTCAAGCGCGGCCAAGGGGGCGTCCAGCCTCATTTCGCGCCACCTAAGTCATTGATATTGCTGGGCTCAGCTACTGTGCATGGGGTTGTTTTTGAGGAAAAAAGAGTGTGAGGCCACTTACTCCGCCAAAAACGCGTCCACCGCCTCGCCGAACTCCAGGGGCGCCTGCTCGAACATCCAGTGGCCGGCATTGGGGATCACGGCTGTCTTCGCCCCGGTGATGTGCTCGGCCAGCACACGCCACATCACCGACAGGCTCCCTGTCGTCGCCCCGCCGCCGATCAGGAGTGTCGGGGTCGTGATCGCCTGCGCGTCCGCGAGCGTGTAGGGCCTGCGCTGCTCGTTGATCTGGCCGAGGAAGGTGATCGCGTTGTCGCGCAATTGCTGCTTCGCCGCCGCCGGCACGCGCCGCCACGAGCCGTCGCCTTCGATGCCTTCGTAGAAGTTCTGCAGCGCGCCCTCGATGTCGCCGGCGCGGATCATCTCGACCGAGCGCGCCGTGCGCGCCGCCAGCGGCGGGTGCGCGGGCGTGCCTGCGGGCACCGGCAGGCTCGCATCGAGATCGCCGCCGGGTTCTGCAAGCACCAGCTTTCGCAACAGATCGGGCCGCGCCTGCGCCACGCGAAAGGCGATGTGACCGCCGCGCGAATGGCCCATCAGATCGACCGGCGCGGGTTCGACCTGCTCGATGAAAGCGATCACGTCAGCGACGTGCTGGGCCATCTTGTAATCGTCGCCGACGGCATCCCAATGTTCGGGAAAGAAATGCCGCAGGCTGACCGAGATCACGCGATGCGATTTCGACAGCGGACCGAGCACGGAGTACCAGGTGCGGAAATCGCCGAGCGTGCCGTGCACGCAGACCAGCGGCGGCCCCTCGCCCACTTCGAGATAGGCCATGTCGTAACCATTGACGCGAAGTGTCTGCATGATCAGCCCGCCAGAAAATCCAGCACCAGTTCGGAGAATTTCTGCGGCGCCTGCTCGAACATCGGGTGCGTTGCGTTTGGGATGACCGCCGTCCTGGAATACGGCACATGCGCCGCGAGCGCATGCAGCACTTTCGGCAGCAGGCCCTTGGTCCGCGCGCCCAGGATGAACAGCGTCGGCATCCTGATGGACTCCGCGTCGGCCCTCGAGAACGGCGGGCGGTTGTCGCGGACCTGGCCGATCAGCGTGAAGGCGTTGTCACGCAGATTCTGCTTCACCAGGGCCGGCAGCCGCGGCCAGGTGCCGGGCCCTTCCAGCGTGTCGACGAAGACTGCAAGGCCGCCGTCGATGTCGCCGGCCGCGATCTTCTCGGCCGAGGCCGTGAACCGCGCCAGCAACGGCGAGGGGCCGCCGGCATAGTCTGGATCGAGGCTCGCGTCGAGCTCCCCGCCGGGCTCGGCCAGCACCAGCCGCCGGAGCAGGTCCGGCCGCCGCTGCGCCACGCGGAAGCAGATGTGCCCGCCGCGGGAATGGCCCATCAAATCAACCGGGCCGAGGTCGAGCTCCTCGATGAAGGCGATGACGTCGTCGACATGCTGGGCGATCGAATAGGTGTCGCCAACGCCATCCCAGCGATCGGGGAAGAAGTGCCGCAGGCTGACGGCCATCAGCCGGTGCCGCTGGGACAGCGGACCGAGCACGCAGCCCCAGACACGAAAGTCGTTGAGCGAACCATGCACGCAGACCAGCGGCGGCCGCCCTCGGTCTTCGCCCACGTCGAGATAGGGCATGTCGTATCCGTTGACGTGGAGGCTTTGCATTCTGGGCTCGCAAACAGGGAAGGCGGAACTCCTGTGCAAGATTCCCGGAAACCGGGTGGATCGCAACTATTTCCAAGTCTAGATTTGAGCTCAGTTCACATTGGGGCATGCGAGGGGAACGCAAGCCAAGGACGAAGTTATGACCGACCAGCATTTTGCCCTCTTCGACAGCAAGATCGGCCTTTGCGCCATTGCCTGGGGTCCGCGCGGCATCAACGGCACGCAACTGCCGATGGGCGGTGAGCAGAAGATCCGCACCCGCATCAGCCAGCGCCATGCCGATGCCAGCGAAGCCGCGCCGACCGCCGAAGTACAGCAGGCGATCGACCGCATCACAAAACTGCTCGCGGGCGAGCCGGATGACCTCACCGACATCCCGCTCGATCTCGATGGCGTGCCCGACTTCAACCGCGGGGTCTACGCGATCGCCCGCACCATTCCGCCGGGCAAGACCGTCACCTATGGCGACATCGCCAAGCAACTCGGCGGTGTCGAGCTGTCGCGCGACGTGGGCCAGGCGCTCGGCCGCAACCCGTGCCCGATCGTCGTGCCCTGCCATCGCGTGCTGGCGGCCGGCAACAAGCCCGGCGGCTTCTCCGCGAATGGCGGCGTGGTGACGAAGCTGAAGATGCTGGAGATCGAAGGCGCGCTGGTGAACCACACGCCGAGCTTGTTTGATTGAGGCGATGACGCCGCTGGCTAGATCTTCGCCGCCGCCATCGGCCAATATTTGTCGCGCAAATGCCGCTTCACCAGCTTCCCAGTGGGCGTGCGCGGCAGCTCGGCTTCGAAATCGATCGAGCGCGGGCATTTGATCGTCGAGAGGCGGCTCCTGCAATAGGCGATCAGGTCGGCCTCGAGCTCCTTGCCGGCGCGCTTGGGATCGTGCGGCTGCACCACCGCCTTGACCTCTTCGCCCATCTCCTCGTTCGGCACACCGAACACGGCGACGTCGGCGACCTCGGGGTGGGTGATGAGCACGTCCTCGGTCTCCTGCGGGTAAATGTTCACGCCGCCCGAGATGATCATGTAGGACTTGCGGTCGGTGAGAAAGAGAAAGCCATCCCTGTCGAGATAGCCGACGTCGCCGAGCGTCGACCAGCCTTTTGCGTTATAGGCCTTCTTCGTCTTCTCGGGATCGTTGTGATAGGCGAAAACCGGCGCATCGGCGAAATAGACCGTGCCGATCTCGCCCGTCGGCAGCTCCTCATCGTTCTCGTCCAGAATCTTGATCTTGCCGACCACGGCGCGGCCGACGCTGCCGCGGTGCTCCAGCCATTCTTTCGAGTTGCAGACGGTGACGCCGTTGCCTTCGGAGCCCGCGTAATATTCGATCAGGATCGGCCCCCACCATTCGATCATCTTGGCCTTGACCTCGACCGGGCAGGGGGCGGCGGCGTGGATCGCGCCCTTCAGTGTCGAGACTTCGTAGCGGTTACGGACCTCGTTCGGCAGCTTCAGCATGCGCACGAACATGGTCGGCACCAGCTGCGCCTGGGTCACCTTGTACTTTTCGACCAGTTTCAGGAAATCTTCGGCGTCAAAGTGCTCCATGATGATGGAGGTGCCGCCGAGCAGGACAGCCATCATGTTGAAGCGCAAGGGAGCGGCGTGATAGAGCGGTGCCGGTGAGAGATAAATAGTCTCGGCGTTCATGCCGCACATGCTGGCGCAGAGCACGCGCAGAAACGCGTTCGGCTCGTCGATCGGCTTGCCCTCGAAAGCCTTCTTGATACCCTTGGGCCGGCCCGTGGTGCCCGACGAATACAGCATGTCATAGCCGGCAACCTCGTCGGCAATCGGGGTTGTCGGCTGTGCGGCGGCTTCCTTGTCGTAGGAGCGGAAGCCGGCTTGCGGCTCGTCCATCATGTAGAAGACCGGCTCGCCGGGCGCACCCTTGATCAGCGTCTTGATCTGGTCGGCACATTTCGGTGTCGTGATCACGACCTTGGCGCCGCAATCGGCGATGATGTAGTCGATCTCGTCCTGCTTTAAATAGCGGCTGATCGCGGTGTAATAGAGCCCGCTGCGTTGCGCAGCCCAGCAGATCTCCATAAAGGCGAGGCGGTTCTCCATCAGCAGCGCGATGTGGTCGCCGGCCTTCAGCCCGAGCGAGCGGAACAGGTGCGCGCCCTGGTTCGAGAGCTCGTCGAGCTCGCGATAGGTAATCGCCTTGCCGGTCCCGGCCATTTGATAGGCGATCTTGTCGGGTGTGGCGCGGGCGTGGATGGAGGGGTGTGTCATGTCTCTGTTTACGCGGCTGGGAGTAACGTTCCCCGGATATCCGGGGTCCATTGTGAGGCATGGGTCCCGGCTCTGCGCCGCAGCGTTTCACGCTGCAGCGCGTCCGGGACACGAGAGGGCTTACAGCCGCTCCACGATCGTCACATTCGCCATGCCGCCGCCTTCGCACATGGTCTGCAGGCCATAGCGTTTGCCGCGCTGATGCAAGGCATGCACCAGCGTCGTCATCAGCTTGGTGCCGGAGCCGCCGAGCGGATGGCCGAGCGCGATGGCGCCGCCATTGACATTGAGACGTTCCGAATCGGCGCCGGTGGTCTTCAGCCACGCGGTCGGCACCGAGGCAAAGGCCTCGTTGACCTCGAACAGGTCGATGTCGTCGATCGCCATGCCGGCCTTCTCCAGCGCGCGCTTGGTGGCGTGCAGCGGTGCGTCGAGCATGATCACGGGATCGCCACCCATCATGGTCATGTGGTGGACGCGCGCCAGCGGCTTCACGCCGAGCTGCTTCAGGCCACGCTCGTTCACCACCATCACGCCGGAAGCGCCGTCGCAGATCTGGCTGGCGCTGGCCGCGGAGAGCTTGCCATTCTCGGCGATCAGCTTGACGCCCTTGATGCCGTCGAGTGTGGCGTCGAAGCGGATGCCCTCGTCGATGTGGTGGGTGTCCTTGGAGCCGTCGGCGCGGGTGATCTCAAGCGGCACGATCTCCGTCTTGAAACGGCCGGCCTGCGTCGCCGCGATCGCGCGCTGATGACTGTTGTAGGAGTACTCGTCGAGCTCATCCTTGGAGAGGCCGTACTTCTCGGCCATCATCTCGGCGCCGGTGAACTGGCTGAACACGATGTTGGGATAACGCTGCTCGATACCCGGGCTCTTGTAATTGCCAAAGCCGTTCTTGGCGGGAAGCTGCGACGACAGGCCCATCGGCACGCGCGTCATCGATTCCACGCCGGCGGCGATCACCACGTCCATCGCGCCCGACATAACGGCCTGCGCAGCAAAATGCAGCGCCTGCTGCGACGAGCCGCATTGGCGGTCGATCGAGGTGCCCGGCACGCTCTCCGGCAGTTTCGAGGCCATGATGGCGTTGCGCGCCACGTTGTTGGACTGCTCGCCGACCTGCATGACGCAGCCCATGATCACATCCTCGACCAGCGCGGGATCGACCTTGGTGCGGTCGACCAACTCGTCCAGCACCTTCGCGGCGAGATCGGCCGGATGCCATCCGGCGAGGCGGCCCCCCTTGCGCCCACCGGCGGTACGCGCAGCGGCGACGATATAAGCCTCGGCCATGTCGGTTTCTCCCTGGATTATTTTGAACGGTTGGTTGTCGGGGCGGGATTTAAGGGGCGACCGGTTGTTTAGTCAATCGATCAATTAACTCTTGTGGGGAGGCGCTGCTTGGGCTTATCTGCGGCCGCTCTTCCGCCAAAATCAGGGATCTCCGTGACTACCAGCGTACCGAACAGGCTCCCCAGCGGAAAGAATTCCACGGCAGAGAAATTGCTCGTGGCCGCGAGCGAGCTGATGATCGAACGCTCCTCGATCGAGATTTCCCTGAGCGACATCGCCCAGAAGTCCGGCGCCAACGCCGCGCTGGTCAAATATCACTTCGGCAACAAGGACGGCCTGCTGCTGGCGCTGCTCGAGCGCGACGCAGGAACGGAACTGTCCAACCTGGAATATCTGCTGGCGCAGCCGATCACGCCGACCGCGAAGCTGAAGCTGCACATCGGCGGCATCATCCGCGCCTATCACCGGTTTCCCTACATGAACCGGTTGATTCACTATCTGCTGCACGAGAGCGTCGCGGGCTCCGCGGACGAAGTCTCGAAATTCTTCGTCGCACCGCTGCTGGATTTCCATCGCCGCCTGCTCGCCGAAGGTGTCAGTCAGGGCGAATTCCGCGCCACCGATCCCGTGCTGTTCTACACCAGCCTGATCGGCGCCTGCGATCATTTGTTCTTCGGCCGGCACGCGATGTCACGCGCGACCGGCGTCGGCCCGGTCACCGACGACGTCTGCCGGCAATATATCAAGCACATGGAAACGCTGATCTGCGGCGGCATTCTCACGAATATCGAGGAAGCCGCCGCGGCCGGATGATCCGGCCAGAACGCAGAAGTCTAGAGAAGAAACGCCCAAGGAAAAGGTTCGAGGAAAGGTACAAGCGATGCAGTTGAAAGACGTAGCCGTTCTCATCACCGGCGGCGGGTCGGGCCTTGGTGCCGCGACCGCCCGCGCCATGGCCGCCAAGGGCGCCAAGATCGGCGTGATCGACCAGAGCAAGGAAAACGCCGAGAAGGTCGCCGCCGAAGTGAAGGGCATCGCGCTTCATGCCGACGTCACCAGCGAGGAGCAGATCAAGGCGGCGATCGCCAATGCGGAAGCCGCGCACGGCGTCGCGCGCGTGCTGATGAACTGCGCCGGCATCGGCGGCTCGCAGCGCATCGTCGGCCGCGATGGAGTCTACCCGCTGGAAAAGTTCGCGCGCATCATCAACGTCAATTTGATCGGCACGTTCAACTGCCTGCGTCTGTTCGCCGAGCGCTTGGTCACGATCGAGCCGGTCGGTGAAGAGCGCGGCGTCATCGTCAACACTGCTTCGGTCGCGGCTTACGAAGGCCAGATCGGCCAGATCGCCTATGCAGCGTCGAAGGGCGGCGTCGTCGGTCTCACGCTGCCGGCCGCGCGCGACCTCGCGAGCCAGAAGATCCGCGTCAACACCATCGCCCCCGGGCTATTCCTGACGCCGCTGCTGATGGGCTTGAACGAAGAGGCCCGCAAGAGCCTCGGTGCCCAGGTGCCGCATCCCGCGCGTCTCGGCGACGCCAATGAATACGGGTCGCTGGCCGTGCACATCGTCGAGAACCCAATGCTCAATGGCGAAACCATTCGCCTCGACGGCGCGATCCGCATGGCGCCGCGGTAGAGCTCTTTTTCCTTCTCCCCTTGTGGGAGAAGGTGGCGCGCTCCTGAGCGCGCCGGATGAGGGGTTCTCTCCACGATCTCACCTGTGGAGGCAGACCCCTCACCCGAGCGAATGCGCGGCGCGTGACGTACATGCCCTCTCCCACAAGGGAGAGGGCGCAGTAATCGGCACCATCGTTGCGGATGAAGGAAGTCGCGCGCATGTCCCAACCGCTGCTGATCGAGCACAATGACGGCGTCGACACCGTGACGCTCAATCGTCCTGAACACCTCAACGCGCTCGATCCTGCGTTGATCGACGCGCTCAACGTCTACTTCCAAGGCCTTCAGCGCAACCGCGACACGCGCGTCGTGGTGTTGAAGGGCGCCGGCAAGAATTTCTGTGCGGGCCTCGACCTCAAGGCGGCGATGGCGCGCCGTGCCGGCCAGCAGGAGCCGCCTGATGTCACCGAGTCGCTGGATTCGCAGCGGCGCATCGCCGACATCGTGATGCTGATGCGGCGCTGTCCGCAGCCGATCCTCGCGCTGGTACAGGGCGCGGCGGCCGGCGGCGGCTTTGCGCTGGCGCTCGCCTCCGACATCCGCATTGCGACGAGATCGGCGCGGATGAACTGCGCCTTCATCAAGCTCGGCCTTGGCGGCTGCGACATTGGCACCAGTTATTTTCTTCCACGCCTTGTCGGTGTCACCGTGGCATCGGAGCTGATCCTCACGGGACGCTTCATCGGCGCCGAGCGGGCGCTCGCGGTCGGGCTGGTCTCCGAGGTCGTCGACGAGGACAAGCTCGATGAGGCCGCCGAACCCTATGTCGACGCGATGATCACGGCCTCGCCCGTGGGCCTACGCCTGTCCAAAGAATGTCTCAACATGAGCGTCGATGCCGGATCGCTGGAAGCCGTAATCGCGATGGAGGATCGCAACCAGGTCCTGTGCAGCCGCTCCGAGGAATTTTCGGAAGGCATCAGGGCCTTCCTTGAGAAGCGAAAGCCTGTCTATATCAGGCGCTGACAATGAAGATCCGTAAAGGACGAGAAATTCCGGGAGACGCACTATGAGTGGAAGCGCGGCGGCGGTGATGACGAAACCCGCCTTTCGCAAGGTCAAGTGGCTTGGGCGCGACATCGACGTCGAGCGCCGCGACGACGGCACGGTGGTGCTGAAGTCGCGCATCCCGCTGCAGACCTACGAGAAGCATATTCCGGCTTCGCTGGCAAAATGGGCGAAGGAAGCGCCAGAGCGGATCTGGCTTGCCCAGCGCGGTGGCCCGAACCGCGAATGGCGCAAATTGTCCTATGGCGAAGCCAAGCGCATCGTGGATGCGCTGACGCAAGGCCTGCTTAACCTTGCGCTCGACGGCCGCCCGGTCACAATCCTCTCCGGCAATTCGATCGAGCACGCGCTGATGACGCAGGCCGCGATGCAGGCGCGCGTGCCGGCCGCGCCGGTCTCGCCGGCCTACTCCTTGATGAGCCATGATCACGTCAAGCTGAAATACCTGTTCGACCTGATCAAGCCCGGCGTGGTGATGGTGCAGGACGGCCCGACCTTCGAGAAGGCGCTGAAAGCGCTCGATCTCACCGGCGTCACCATCGTTCACGTCTTGCGGCCCTGCGATGGCATCGAGAGCGTCAGTTTTGCCGAGCTCGCGGCGACAGCTGTGACTGCCGATGTCGAAGCGTCGATCGCGAAGATCACGCCTGAGACCGTCGGCAAACTGCTGTTCACGTCAGGCTCGACCGGCATGCCCAAGGCCGTCATCAACACGCAAGCGATGATGTGCGCCAATGCGGCCATGATGATGCAGGTGCGGCCACGCGATCCCGGCGGTCCGATCTCGACCATGCTGGACTGGATGCCCTGGAACCACACCATGGGCGGCAATGCGGCGTTCCACCCGATCCTGGTCGATGGCGGCACGCTCTATATCGATGACGGCCGTCCGATGCCGGGGCAGTTCGAGGAGACTCTCCGGAATCTGCGCGAGATCTCGCCGACCTATTACGCCAACGTCCCCGCCGGCTATGCCGCGCTCGCCGCCGCCATGGAGAAGGACGAGGCGCTGTGCCGCTCCTTCTTCAAGAATCTCTCGATCATGGCCTATGGCGGCGCGCGGCTGCCTGATGACCTCTACGACCGCATGCAGGCTCTCGCCGTGAAGACCACCGGCGAGCGCATCGTGTTCTACACCGGCTGGGGCTCGACCGAGACCGCGCCGACATCGACCGGTACCTATTGGGACACCGAGCGCGTCGGCCTGATCGGCCTGCCGTTCCCCGGCGTCGAGTTGAAGATGGTGCCGTTCGGCTCGAAATACGAGCTGCGTCTGCGCGGCGTCAACGTCACGCCGGGCTATTTCGGCCAGCCTGACCTGACGAAGAAGATGTTCGACGAGGAAGGTTTTTATTGCATCGGCGACGCCGGAATCTTCGTCGACGACACCGATCCGGTGAAGGGCATCATCTTTGCCGGCCGGGTGGTCGAAGATTTCAAGCTGACCACCGGCACCTTCGTCCATGTCGGCTCGCTGCGCACCGATGCGATCGCCGCCGCGACGCCCGTCGTGCATGATGCCCTGGTCGCGGGGCAGGATCGCGCCTTCATCGGCTTGCTGGCCTGGCCGAACCTGCATGCCTGCCGTCAACTCGTCGGCAAGCCTGATCTCAGCTTCGAGGATGCAGTGACGCATCCCGAGGTGATCGCTTGCTTCAGGCGCGGGCTGGAAGCTCACAACCGGGAGTGCGAAGGCGCCAGCAGCCGCATCATCGCGCGCGCCATGCTGATGGCGGAACCGCCTTCGATCGACGGCAACGAGCTCACCGACAAGGGCTACATCAACCAGCGCGCCGGCCTGGAACGTCGTGCCGCGCTGGTGGGGCGGCTCTATGCTGACAAGCCTGACCAGGACGTCATCATTCTCAAGTAATCGACATCAGCAACACGGATACGCGCCATGAATTTCGATTTCTCCGACGACCAGAAGCAGCTCCGCGATCAGGCGCGCAAATTCCTCACCGAGAAGTGCCCACCCAAGGCAGTGCGCGCAGTCCTCGACGGCAAGGTGCCGTACGACAAGGAGCTGTGGAAAGGCCTCGCCGAGATGGGTTTTCTCGGCGTCGCCATTCCCGAGGATTTTGGTGGCGCCGGCGCCGGTCATCTCGAACTTTGCGTGATCGCCGAAGAGATGGGCCGGGCGAACGCACCGGTGCCGTTCTCCTCGACTGTTTACCTGGCTGCCGAAGCGCTGCTGATCGCGGGCAGTGACGCGCAGAAGAAAAAATGGTTGCCGGCCATTGCCTCGGGCGAGGCGATCGGCACGCTGGCGCTGTTCGAGGGCAAGGGCAATCCGTCACCGAAGAACGTCAAGCTCACGGCTGCGAATGGCGTGCTCAACGGGGTCAAGAAGCCGGTCGCCGATGGTACGATCGCCGACTTCGCGGTGGTGGCGGCACGCACGGGATCGAGCGGACGCGACGGCGACATCTCCTTGTTCATTGTCGATCTCAGGGCCGGCGGAGTCGAGGTGAAAAGCCTGACCAATCTCGATCCGACCCGCGGGCAGGCGGAGATCACTTTCAGGGATTGCAAGGCCGAGCCCCTGGGCGCGGCCGGCGAAGGCTGGAGCATCTTGACTCAAGTGCTCGATCGCGCTGCGGTGCTCTGCGCATTCGAGCAGGTGGGCGGCTCCGACCGCGCGCTGGAGATGGGCCGCGACTACGCGCTCGACCGCATCGCCTTCGGGCGACAGATCGGCTCGTTCCAGGCCGTCAAGCACATGCTGGCGGACATGTACGTGTCGGCAACGCTGGCGCGTTCCAACAGCTATTACGGCGCCTGGGCGCTCTCGACCAACGCCGCGGAGCTGCCGGAAGCCGCCGCCGCGGCCCGCATCAGCGCGACGCAGGCGTTCCAGCACTGCGCCAAGAACAACATCCAGGTTCACGGCGGCATGGGTTTCACCTGGGAGTTCGACTGCCACATGTACTACCGCCGCGCCAACGCGATGGCGCTCGGGCTCGGCAGCCTGTCCTATTGGGAAGACCAGTTGATCGACCGCATGCGCAAGAAGAACGCGGCGTAGGCGAAAGGCAACGTCATGAACTTCGACGACACTCTGCAAGAAGCCGAATTTCGCGCCACGGCTCGCGCCTGGATCGCGGCAAATGCGCCCAAGCAGTACGAGGAGGAGCTTCGCAAGTCCTCGCTCGGCCGCACGCAATTGAAGAACGCCAACATTCTGGAAGTGGCAAAGGCCTGGCAGAAGAAGAAGGCAGATGCCGGCTGGGCCTGCCTGCATTGGCCGAAGGAGTATGGTGGCCGCGGTTCGTCGCCGATCGAACGTGTGATCTGGCAGCAGGAAGAAGGGCCGTTCGGCCAGCTATCCCGCATGTTCATCATCGGCCACGGCATGTGCGGGCCGACCATGATGGCGTTCGCGCGCGAGGAGCATAAGCGCGCCTATTTGCCGCCACTCGCCTCCGGCGAAAAGGTCTGGTGCCAGCTGTTCTCCGAGCCCGCCGGCGGCTCCGACGTTGCGGGCCTACGCACGCGCGCCGAGAAGGATGGCGATGACTGGGTGATCAACGGCCAGAAGATCTGGACGTCGGGCGCGCACTATTCCGATTACGGCATTCTGCTCACCCGCACCGATCCGACCGTGCCCAAGCACAAGGGCCTTACCATGTTCTTCCTGGACATGAAGAGCCCTGGCGTCGAGGTGCGGCCGATCAAGCAGGCGAGCGGCGCTTCCGACTTCAACGAAGTCTATTTCACCAACGTCCGCATTCCCGATCACCAGCGCCTCGGCGAGGTCGGTGACGGCTGGAACGTCTCGCTGACCACGCTGATGAACGAGCGCAGCGCGATCGGCGCGGCCGTCTCGACCGGCTTCCCCGAGCTGTTCGAATATTGCTCCAGCCTGATGCTGGACGATGGCCCGGCAATCGAGGACCGCGCGGTGCGCGCGAAGCTGGCGAGCTGGGCGGCGAAAGCGAGCGGACTGAAATACACCAGCATGCGCGCGATCTCGGCGCTGTCGAAGGGCGAGCGTCCGGGACCGGAGAACTCCATTGGCAAGCTGGTCGCGGGCTCCATGATCCAGGATGTCGCGACCTATGCGCTGGATCTGCAAGGCGCTGCCGGTGTGATCAGCGGTGCCGAAGATTCCGAACTCGCCGGCCGCTTCCAGGCGATGCTGCTGCGCGCGCCGGGAACCCGTGTCGAAGGCGGCACTGACGAGATCATGCGCAACATCATCGCCGAGCGGGTGCTGGGCCTGCCCGGCGACATCCGTGTCGACAAGGACGTGCCGTTCAACAGGATCCTGACGAAGGGAAGAGGCTGATGATCCTCATCCTGAGGAGCCGCGGAGCGCGGCGTCTCGAAGGATGCAGGCCCAACGGGGGCCTCGTGGGTCGAGACGGCGCTGCGCGCCACTCACCATGAGGGACTAAGACAGAGCAAGAACGAAGAGGTCCGCCATGAATTTCGACGACACCCCGCAGGAAGCCGCCTTCCGCGAGACCGCGCGCAAATGGGTCGAGGCCAACGCGCCGAAGGAGTTTTTGGCTGAGCTGTCAAAATCCTCGCTCGGCCGCATCCGGCTGGCCAACCACGACATCGTCGATGTCGGCAAGGCCTGGCAGAAGAAGAAGGCCGAAGGCAATTGGGCCTGCCTGCATTGGCCCAAGGAATATGGCGGCCGCGGTGCGACGCCGATCGAGCGCGTGATCTGGCAGCAGGAGGAAGGCGTCTATGGCAAGCTGACGCAGCCGTTCCAGATCGGCGAGGGCATGTGCGGGCCAACCGTGATGGCTTTTGGCAGCGAGGAGGCCAAGCGGCGCCATTTGCCGAAGCTGGCCGCGGGCGAGGAGATCTGGTGCCAGCTGTTCTCCGAGCCATCAGCGGGCTCTGACGTCGCGGGCTTGCGCACGCGCGCGGAGAAGAAGGGCGACAATTGGGTCGTCAACGGCCAGAAGATCTGGACCTCGGGTGCGCACTATTCCGACTACGGACTTTTGATCGCGCGCACCGATCCCAATGTGCCCAAGCACAAAGGTCTCACCATGTTCTTCCTGGACATGAAGAGCCCCGGCGTCGAGGTGCGCCCGATCAAGCAGGCCAACGGCATGCAGGAGTTCAACGAGGTCTATTTCACCGACGTCGTCATTCCCGACAGCCAGCGTCTTGGCGCCATCGGCGAGGGCTGGAGCGTGTCGCTGACCACGCTGATGAACGAGCGCATGTCGATCGGCTCGCGGCTTGCGACCGGCGTCCCGGAGATGTTCGAGTTCTGCTCCAACCTGATGCTGGAGGATGGCCTCGCCATCGACGATCCCGCCGTGCGCTCAAAACTCGCGAGCTGGGCGGTGAAGTCGAGCGGGCTGAAATACACCAGCTACCGCGCGATCTCGGCGCTGTCCAAGGGCGAGCGGCCGGGACCGGAAAATTCGATCGGCAAGCTCGTCTCCGGCATGATGCTACAGGACATCGCAACCTATGCCATGGACCTCCAGGGCGCGGCCGGCGTTCTCACCGGCACGGACGAGGAGACCGTGCAGGGCCAGTTCCAGCAGATGCTGCTGTCCTCGCCTTCGATGCGCATCGCGGGCGGCACCGACGAGATCTTGCGCAACATCATCGCCGAGCGCGTGCTGGGATTGCCGGGCGACATCCGCGTGGACAAGGACGTGCCGTACAACAAGATTCCGACCAAGGGGCGTTGACATCTCGTGTCCCGGACGCGCGAAGCGCGAGCCGGGACCCAAGAGCCATAATAGACAGGCCACAATGGGCCCCGCCTCAGCGCCGCATCACTTCGTGCTGCGTCGCGTCCGGGGCACGAAAGCGAGCTTAAGCAATGGACGCTGCAGTCAATCATAACAACCGCATCGGCGTGCTCGAAGAGCTGCTCAACGAGCGCTACTCGGTGCGCGCCTTCCTGGCCAAGGAAGTCGATCGCGCGACGATCGAGCACGTGCTGACCACCGCCCAGCGCACGGCGTCCTGGTGCAACAGCCAGCCCTGGCAGGTCGTCATCGCCAGCGGCGAGGCCAAGGAGCGTTTCCGCAAGCTGATCTACAA
The DNA here is from genome assembly GCF_023101105.1 of Bradyrhizobium sp. 155. Taxonomy (NCBI): domain Bacteria; kingdom Pseudomonadati; phylum Pseudomonadota; class Alphaproteobacteria; order Hyphomicrobiales; family Nitrobacteraceae; genus Bradyrhizobium; species Bradyrhizobium sp. 155. The sequence continues at coordinate 834,319 of NZ_CP064704.1, forward strand.
GGAGGCTTCGGGCGGGCTCGGGGACGACTATGATTTCACGCCGCCGCGCGAATATCTCGGCGCTTATCTCGAACGCCGCCGCGAGAGCGGTTTTCAGCTCTACAACACGCTCGGCATCGCGCGCGGAGACAAGATGGCCTATGCCAAGCAGGCGCTGGAGAACTACAATTTCTTCGGCGCGCCGCATGTGGCCATCATCCATACCGACGAGCCGCTCGGCATCTACGGTGCGATCGATTGCGGCGCCTATGTCTCGAACTTCATGCTGGTCGCGCAGGCGCTCGGGCTCGGCACAATTCCGCAGGCGGCGCTCGCGCGCCACTCCGGCCTGATCCGCCGCCATTTCAATTTGCCTGATGATCGCCGCATCGTTTGCGGTATCTCGTTCGGCTATGCCGACAATGCCCACAAGGTCAACAGCTACCGGACGTCGCGTGCGAGCCTGGCCGAGACCGTGACCTTCGTGGACGAGTGATCGAGGCGATGCACGCTTCGTATTGGACGTGATCCCGTTCGCGCGAAAAGACGGCCGCGGATGCGGCCGCCTTCATCGCGGTCTCAGTTCGATTGACGCCGGCCGTCAGCCGCCGCTGCCGCCGATCACGGCGCGAATGGTCTCGTCGGGCCCGAAATCCTCGGCGCCGTCGACATAGAGCAGCGCCGCGAGCTTGGAGCGCGCACGGTTGACGCGGCTCTTGATCGTGCCGACTGCGCAGCCGCAGATCGAAGCCGCGTCCTCATAGGAGAAGCCGGAGGCGCCGACGAGGATCAGCGCTTCACGCTGGTCCTGCGGAAGCTTGTCGAGCGCCGTGCGGAATTCCTCGAACTCAAGATGGGCGTTCTGCGAGGGCTGCGTCTTCAGCGTCTTAGCATAATTGCCTTCGGCATCCTCGACTTCCCGCCGCCGCTTGCGATAGTCGGAGCGGAACAGGTTGCGCAGGATCGTGAACAGCCATGCCGGCAGATTGGAGCCGGGCTGGAACGAGTCGATGTTGGCGAGCGCCCGCAACAGCGTCTCCTGGACCAAATCGTCGGCGCGGTCCGCATTGCCGCTGAGCGAGATGGCAAACGCGCGCAGACTGGGCACGGCCGCCAGGATGTCGTTACGCAGGGAATCCGTGAGAGGCATCAATCCCTCCCATTGTTGTCGTTAGAGCCGCCACCATTTTCCACTTGGGGGGTCGCTCCCGGCGCATCAAGTTTCTTGATCAGTTCCGCGAACCGGTCCGGAACCCCCTGCCGCACCACGTCGTCGTACATGGCGCGCAGCTGGTGCCCGATCCGGGACTGGATCTCCGGAGTGAGCCCTCCCTTGCCGGGGGTCGTGCTTTTGCTGGCTTGAGACTTGAGATCTTTCATGACCTGTTCCACGTTTCCCCGAGTTAAGTAGCTGTAAAATCGAGAAGTTCTCTCAACCGGGAGCCGTTCCCTGGATAGGCTCAATGCGAGCTGCGAGAAAAAGTTCCGCCCCCATGCGGAACTTTTCTTGGTCTGAGGCGTAATCAGCCCAGCAGGGGAACCCGGGCCCCCCGCCTAACGCCTGCACGTCAAGGTCGGCCCGAAGATGATATGGAGTGGGGATGTCCCGTTCACAGCTCGTTGCTGAACACTTGCCGTTGTTGCGCCGGTACGCACGCGCCCTGACGGGCAGCCAGTCCTCCGGTGACGCCTATGTCGCAGCCATGTTGGAAGCCATGCTGGGAGATCCGTCGGTGCTCGACGAGAGCCACGGGCCGCGCGCCGGCCTGTTCCGGCTGTTCACCCAAATCTGGAATTCCGTTTCCGTCAACGACGATTCCGAGGTGACGAACCTGCCGATGCCGCCGGAGCGGCGGCTGTCCAACATCACGCCCTTGCCGCGGCAAGCCTTCCTGCTGCTCTCGCTCGAGGGATTTTCGGAAGAAGAGGTCGGCTACATTCTCGGCACCGACGTCGGTGAGACGCGCCGGCTTGCGGATGCCGCAGGGCGTGAGATGGCAGCCGAGATCGCCACTGACGTGCTGATCATCGAGGATGAGACCTTCATCGCCATGGATCTCGAGAGCCTGGTGAAGAACCTCGGCCACAATGTCGTCGGCGTCGCCCGCACCCACGCCGATGCGGTCGCGCTGGCAAAGAACAAGCGACCGGGCCTGATCCTCGCCGACATCCAGCTCGCCGACGGCTCGTCGGGCCTCGACGCCGTCAACGAGCTGCTCCGCACCTTCGAAGTGCCGGTGGTGTTCATCACCGCATACCCCGAGCGCTTCCTCACCGGCGAGCGACCGGAGCCGGCCTTCCTGATCTCGAAACCGTTCCAGCCGGCGATGGTGTCGGCGGTGGCGAGCCAGGCGCTGTTCTTCCAGCGCAACTCCCGCAACCGCGCGCCGAAGGTACCGGCGGCGTAACGAAGGCGCCAGCGCCCGGCATTTTGACGAAATCCGATCCGGCGTGCCGCAAGGTGCGCCGGATTTTTGTTGATCCGGTTGTCACGCTTGACGGCCATCGAATTCGCCGCTCATACCTCGCGCAGCGGCCGTTGCAGCCGCGGTGCCATCGGAGACGTGTTCATGGACCAGCAACTCCTCGATCGCCTCGCCATCCGCGACCTCGTCGAGAACTGGGCGGTGTGGCGCGATGCCGGCGATTGGGAGCGTTTTGCCACCGTCTGGCACGAGGAAGGCTGGATGTCCGCCACCTGGTTTCAGGGGCCGGCGCGGGATTTCATGCGGGTCAGCCAGGAGGGGTTCGCCAAGGGCGTGCGCATCCTGCATTTCCTCGGTGGCTGCAGCATCGATCTCGAGGGGGCGCGCGCCATCGCGCAGACCAAGATGACCATCTCGCAGCGCGCACCGGTGCACGACGTGCCCTGCGACGTCGTCTGCACCGGGCGCTTCTACGATTTCCTGGAGAAGCGGCAGGGAAAATGGGGCATCGTCCGCCGCCAGCCGATCTACGAGAAGGACCGGATCGACCCGGTTGATCCCTCCGCGACGCTTCAGCTCGACCAGAAAGCCCTTGCCGCGCTGCCCGAAGGCTACCGCCACCTCGCCTACATGCAGGAGCTGATCGGCTACAAGGTCAAGCGCGACATGCCAGGCCTCACCGGGCCCGAGGTTGAGAAGCTCTATGCGGAGGGGCGGGAGTGGCTTGCGGGGAAGGCGAACTGAACGCCAGACAAAAGTAAGGCGCGACTGGCATCACCACAGTCGCGCCCTACGTCGCCGGCTTATGGGGCAGGGGGGAATAGCCGGCTGTTGATACGACTCCCGTCCCTGAAAGTCGTTCCAGGGGGTTGCAAAATTTTTCGTGGGGCCATCCTTTTCGCACCCTGCCTTTTCGCACACGGTTAAGTGATCTTAACGCCTGAGAACTCTGGGTCCTCTCCTCGCGTTGTTCCCGCGATCGCCATGGGGCGAGGGACCGACAGCCATGTCACAGATTCAAAAGGTATTTTTAGGCGCCGTCGCGATCGCCGCGACGCTTGGCGCCGTCCAGGTCGGCGCCGTGCAGCTGGCCTCCGGCCATGATCCGGCCGACCGCTGGCAGGCGGTCGCTGACAAGCCGGGCCATAACGTCAATCGCTCCAGCAAAGCGGACCGGCTGGCCGACATCAAGCAGGCTGAGGTTCCGACCCGCACCGTGTCGATGCGGCTGAACGATCTGGCCGACACGTCGGTGCTGCTGCGGGTCCCCGCGGTGATCGAGACCGGCAACGCCAAGCCGCCGGTGTTGCTCCCGGACCAGAAGCAGAGCCGCAAAAAGCCGACGATCGCCTGCGAGCCGATGGTCAGCTCCCTGACCGAGGTCGCAAAGCTGCTCCAACCCGGCCGCTGTGTGACTTGATCGGCTTTGGCCACGGACAAGTCGCCCTCCGCCCGGAGGGCGATTGCTGACGTCTACTTGATCCCCTGCCCCCTCGCGTTATATCCCGGGTTTCTTCCTCTTTGGATTGACCGGGTAAACGCATGACGACGTCAGACACGGCTGTGCATACGCAGCCCTTCCAGGCCGAGGTTTCCGAGCTTCTGCACCTGATGGTGCATTCCGTCTATTCCGAGACCGATATCTTCCTGCGCGAGCTCGTCTCCAATGCCTCTGACGCCTGCGACAAGCTGCGCTATGAGGCCATCGCGAATCCGGCGCTGCTGGGCGAAGGCGACGCGCTCAAGATCCGGATCATTCCGAACAAGACGGCCGGAACGCTTGCGATCGCCGACAATGGCATTGGCATGGAGCGGCAGGAGCTGATCGACCACCTCGGCACCATCGCCCGCTCGGGCACCAAGGCCTTCGTATCGAAGCTCAAGGAGGCCAAGGATGGTCTCGGCCTGATCGGCCAGTTCGGCGTCGGCTTCTATTCCGCCTTCATGGTAGCCGACAAGATCGTCGTGGTGAGCCGCCGCGCCGGCGAGAGCGACGTCTGGACCTGGACGTCCTCGGGCGGCTCGGGCTTCGAGATCGCGCGTGCCAGCGAGGAGGATGCGGGCCGCGTGCAGCGCGGCACCGAGATCGTCCTGCATCTCAAGGACGATGCGAAGAAATATCTCGAAGCTTACGAGATCGAACGTATCGTCGGCGCTTATTCCGACAACATCCTCTTCCCCATCGAGCTCGTGCCTGAAGGGGGCGAACCGCGTCAGATAAATTCTGCGAGCGCGCTGTGGCAGCGCTCGAAATCCGAGCTCACGCCGGAAGACTACAAGAAGGCCTATCAGCAGATCGCCTCCGCCTTCGACGATCCCGCGATGACGCTGCATTATCGCGCGGAGGGACGTTACTCCTACGCCGTGCTGCTGTTCGCGCCCTCGACGAAGCCGTTCGACCTGTTCGAACCGAACCGCAAGGGGCGCGTCAAGCTCTATGTCCGCCGCGTGTTCATCACTGACGATGCCGATCTGCTGCCGGGCTATCTCCGCTTCATCCGCGGCGTCGTCGACAGCGAGGATCTCCCGCTCAACATTTCCCGCGAGATGCTTCAGAACAATCCGCAGCTCGCGCAGATCCGCAAGGCCGTGGCGACCCGCGTGCTGTCCGAGCTCGAAAGCCTGGCGGAGAAGGATCCGGAGAACTTCGCGAAGATCTGGGAGGCCTTCGGCGCGGTGCTGAAGGAAGGCATCTACGAGGATTTCGAACGCCGAGAAAAGCTGCTCGCGCTGTCGCGTTTCACCACGACCTCGGGCGAGAAGCGCTCGCTCAAGGACGTCGTCGCCGGTTTCAAGCCGAACCAGACCGAGATCTATTATCTCGTCGGCGACAGCATCGACCGGCTGAAGTCGAACCCCCGGCTCGAGGCGGCGACTGCGCGCGGCATCGAAGTTCTGCTGCTGTCCGATCCCGTCGACGCCTTCTGGACCTCGATGCCCTCGGAGTTTGACGGCAAGCCGCTGAAGTCGCTGAGCCAAGGCGATCTCAATCTCGACCTGATCCCGCGCGTCGACGAAGCCGACGAGGCGAAAAAGGACGAGCCGCCCGCCGACGAGGCCGCCACCATCGCGGTGATCAAGGCCGCGCTCGGCGAGCGCGTCAGCGACGTCAAGGCCTCGACGCGTCTTACCAGCTCCGCGTCCTGCCTCGTCGCCGACAGCCAGGGCCCGAGCCGCGAGCTCGAGCGCATCCTGTCTCAGCAGAACCGTGGCATGCGCACCAAGCCGATCCTTGAGATCAACCTGCGCCATCCGCTGGTGACGGCGATCACGAAGGCTCAGGCCGGCTCCAAGATGGTTGACGATCTCAGCCTGCTCCTGCTCGAACAGGCGCAGATCCTAGACGGCGAGCTGCCGGAGGACCCTGCGGCGTTTGCGGCAAGGTTGAACCGGCTGGTGTTGCAAGGGCTCGGCGCGTAGCGGGCGCAGTGCACCGCACTCACCTTGCCGTCATCTGCGCGCAGGAACGGTCGCCTCTGCCATGGTGTTATGCCATACGAGGTGGCCGGCATCCGGGCCGCCGACATGGCCGACATGACAGATTCGAGGATTTCTCCATGCGTTTGCCGATCCTGACCCTGACCGCAATTGCCACGCTGTTCGTGGCGGCAGATGCCAGCGCCCAGACCTACGATCCGCGTTACCCGGTGTGCATGCACGTCTATACGCCCGGTAGTTTTGGCGGGGGCGGTGGCGATTATTTCGATTGCTCCTTCACCTCGCTGCCGCAGTGCCGCGCCACGGCCTCGGGCCGCTCGGCAAGCTGCGACGTCAATCCCTACTATGCGTTCGACCAACCCCCGCCGCCGCCGCGCCGGCGCCACAAGAACGTGCACTAGCGATCCGCAACGGCCTTCAGGGGGAATTTTCATGCATCGCTTGTTCGGCCTGATCATGACCGTCGGTGCCCTGCTCACGGCCGCGCCGTCGCATGCACAGACCTTCGATCCGCGCTATCCCGTCTGCATGCACGTCTATTCCGGTGCAAACGGCGGTGGCGGGGAGTGGTACGATTGCTCCTTCACCTCAGTGCCGCAGTGCCGAGCTACGGCTTCCGGCCGCTCCGCCAGCTGCGATCTCAATCCGTATTATCCGTTCAACGCACCGCCGCAGCGCTTGCGCCATCAGCGAGGCGGCTAGGGCTCACCGCCCGTTCGGCCGTCAATCAGACGGAGTATGCAGGGCTAGCTGCCGTGGGGCGCCTCGTTGGCCGCGGTGACGATCGCGTCGGTCAACTGCCAGGTCATCTTGTCCGTGGTCCAGTCGCTTGCGTGCAGCCTGCTGTCGTCGCCCGGGTCGACCATGCGGTCGAACGAAATTCTTGCAACGTCGTGCCAGCCCTTCATCAGCGCGAAGCGGCGAAAGACGTTGACCCGCTTTGCATGCGCGATCTCGCTGATCGCTGCGACCATCGCGTTCGCCTTGTCGGCCTTGGCCGGCGTCAGCACCGCCGGCACATATTGCAGATCCATTAGGATGACGTCGATCCCTCCGTCCACAAGCAGCTGATCGACGCCGTCAGCGATGGCCCTCCTGGTTTCGTCGAAGGTCGGTGGATTCTGATCGGCCGATTGCCACACCGCATTGGTGCCGACCTGCCAGATCACGAGATCCGGCTTCTGGTCGAAGACGTCGTGCTTGAACCGCAAAAGCTCCTTGGGAGCCTCTTCGCCGCCGACGCCCCGGTTGATGACATCGATCCCGGGCTTCGGAAATATGCTCCGAAGGTCCGCCAGCAATCGTTGCGGATAGGGCGCGATGCCTCCTTCGCCCGCCGTGGTCGACGAGCCGATCGCGACCACCTTGACCTGTCCGCGCCTCAGGCCATTGGCAAAATTGGTCAGCGGCTGCTCGAACGGCGCGGCCTGGACGGGAAATTCAGACGAGCCGAGAGCCACAGGTCGTCTCCCTTTCGCAACCGGGACAATGCAGGGTCAAAAAGACTAACCCGTTTGCCCGGAGCCGCCTAGCCTCACGCCCCGACAACTGGCTTTGCTATTGCAAGAACTGCCAGGCGGCGCACCTCGATCGCCTCCGGTTTGGTAAAGGATCACTAGAGTTAATCGTGCACTAACCCGGTTTTACCTTGTCTCTTAACATCTGGGCAGGGCGTGCGAGCTAAGCTGCCGGAAACCCGCAGACACGTAAAGAATGAACGGCATGACAACCGGCGTCATCGAGCAACCGAAAGCCGCGCGCGCACCTTCGGCTTCGAAAATCTGGCTGAAGGCGATCGAGCTCACCGCACGGATCGAGACGTTGCCGGGCCGGCTGTTCGCCGATGTCGTCGACGATTGGGCGCAGCGCCAGCCAGATCGCGTTGCGCTGACCACCGATGACGCGAGCCTCGACTATGAGGGACTTTCGAAACGCATCAATCGTTATGCGCGCTGGGCGCGCTCGGCCGGTGTGGCCAAGGGCGGCACTGTCGCGCTGATCATGCCGAACGGCATCGATTATGTCGCGGCCTGGCTCGGCATCAGCCGCGTCGGCGGCGTGGTCGCGCTGATCAACACCAAGCTCGTCGGGCACTCGCTCGCGCATTGCGTCGGAGTCGCAAAGCCCGCTCACATCATTGTTGCGCATGAGCTTGCAGCGGAGCTGTCCGGCGCGTTGCCGCACTTGAAGACGGAAGCAAAGGTCTGGACCCACGGCGATGCCCGCAGCGAGCGTCCGATCGATGTCGCGCTCGACGCCCTCGATGACCGGCCGCTTTCGCCGGACGAGCGTGGTGACGTCACCATCGACGACCGGGCCCTGCTGATCTACACGTCCGGGACGACCGGCCTGCCGAAAGCCGCAAGCATCAGCCACCGCCGCATCCTCAATTGGGGCTTTTGGTTCGCCGGCCTCACCGGCGCGACGCCGCAGGACCGGCTCTACGATTGCCTGCCGCTGTTCCACTCGGTTGGCGGCATCGTGGCACCATGCAGCATGCTCGCTGCCGGGGGCTCGGTTGTGATCGCAGATAAATTCTCAGCCTCGAATTTCTGGCCCGACATCGTGCGCCACGACTGTACGCTGTTCCAGTATATCGGCGAGCTCTGCCGCTATCTGCTCAAGGCGCCGCCGTCGGAATACGAGAACCGGCATCGCCTGCGGCTCGTCTGCGGCAACGGCCTACGCGGTGACATCTGGGACGATTTTCAGGCGCGTTTCGCCATTCCGCGCATCCTCGAATTCTACGCGGCGACGGAAGGCAATTTCTCGCTGTTCAACGTCGAGGGCCAGCCCGGCGCGATCGGCCGCGTTCCGCCGTTGCTTGCGCATCGTTTCCCTGCCGGTCTCGTCAAGCTCGAGCCCGATAACGGCGCCCCGCTGCGCAATGCGGAGGGGTTTTGTATCCCCTGCGCGCGCGGCGAGGCCGGCGAAGCCATAGGCCGCATCGGCACGGCGGATGAGGGCGGCGGCCGCTTCGAGGGCTACACCGAGGCGAGCGAGACCGAGAAGAAGATCCTGCGCGATGTCTTTGCCAAGGGCGATTCCTGGTTCCGCACCGGCGACCTGATGCGGCTCGACGAGAAGGGCTTCTTCCACTTCGTCGACCGCATCGGCGACACCTTTCGCTGGAAGGGCGAGAACGTCGCGACTTCGGAGGTCAACGACGCCATGCGGGGTTTCACTGGCGTGATCGACGCCACCACCTACGGCGTCGGCATTCCCGGCACCGACGGCCGCGCCGGCATGAGTGCGATCGTGGTGAACGAAGGCTTCGCCGTCGAGGCACTGCCCGCCCATCTCGCACAGCGCCTGCCCGCCTATGCTCATCCCGTCTTCATACGCATCTCGCGCGAGCTCGATGCGACCGAGACGTTCAAGCAGAAGAAGGGCGAGCTCGCGCGCGAGGGATTTGATCCCGGCGCGGTCTCCGATCCGCTGTTCATGCTGGACCCGAAGACCGGCGCCTATGTCGCGCTGGACGCGGAGACGTATGCGCAAATCAACCAGGGTACGATCCGGCTCTAGCCGCGCGAAAATCCGCCAGATAGGTCCAATTTTATCCGAATTGTCCAAGAAGCCATTTACTTCTGTCGGGTAAACAAACGGGCAAGGGAGGCGGTCATCAAGAACCGCCGCAACACGAACGACAACAGAAGCGAGCCAGCCATGTCGGTACGGTCTAAGGTCATTGAAGCGATCCAGCAGATCGCCAAAGAGCAGCACGTCGCGCTTCCCGCACTCTCGGACGAGCTGTCCCTGCACGAGACGGGCTTCGACTCGCTCGCCTTCGCCATCCTGGTGGCGCGCCTCGAGGACGAGACCGGCGTCGACCCTTTCACCATTTCCGAGGACGCAGCGTTCCCCGCCACCGTGGGCGATTTCGTGCGGGCCTACGAAAATGTCCCCGCGTGAGATCTTTGCGCTCCGCGACCATCTCGGCGCGGAGCTGACCGGCCGCACGCTGTCGGACGCGCACGATGTCGTGTCGTTGACGGATATCCTGTCGCAGACGGTCCTGGGTGGCCGCCTGGGCGAGCTGTCCGGCCGCGCGGTGCTGCTGAAATCGTCCGACCAGCTCCGATCGGGTCTTGCCATGATCGAGCTCGACGGTATTGCCCGCCGCATGCTGCTGTGCCCGCCGGATCTCAACCCGGCGCATCTCGACGCGCTGATGGCGAATGCCGGGATCGATGCCGTTGTCACCGACGAGCCCGATCGCTGGGCCGAGACTGGCGTGCCGCTGGTCGTCACCGCACAACTGCCGCTTCAAGCCACAGCGCCGGCCAGGACCGAACGCGCCACGGAATGGCTGATGCTCACCTCGGGCACGTCGGGCGTGCCGAAAATCGTCGGCCATACGCTGGAAGCACTCACCGGCGCCATCGTCGCCGAAGGCCCGGCGCGCGGACCCGCGCCGGTATGGGCGACGTTCTACGACATCCGCCGCTATGGCGGCCTGCAGATATTCCTCCGCGCCGTCCTCTCGGGCGGCTCGATGGTGCTGTCCGATCCGCATGAGGCGCTCGCCGATCACGTCACGCGGCTGAACGCGCGGGGCGTCTCCCACATCTCCGGCACGCCCTCGCACTGGCGCAAGCTGTTGATGAGCGGCTCGGCCGCGCAGTTCGCGCCGCGCTATGTCCGCCTCTCCGGCGAGATCGCCGACCAGGCGGTGCTGGACGGCCTGAAAGCGGCGTTCCCGAATTCCTCCGTCGGCCATGCCTATGCGTCAACCGAGGCCGGCGTCGGCTTTGCCGTCAATGACGGGCTGGAAGGCTTTCCGGCGGACTACCTCGGCAACCGCAACGGCGTCGAAATGAAGGTCGTCGACGGCTCGCTACGTATCCGTTCGACGCGCACGGCGCACGCCTATATCGGCCGCGACGCGGCTGCGCTCACCGATGCAGACGGGTATGTCGATAGCGGCGATATCGTCGAATTGCGCGGCGACCGCTACTATTTCGTTGGCCGCCGCGGCGGCATCATCAATATCGGTGGGCTGAAGGTTCACCCCGAAGAGATCGAGGCGGTGATCAACCGTCATCTCGATGTGCGGATGTCGCGGGCGAAGTCACGCAAGAGCCCGATCACCGGCGGCATCGTCGTCGCCGACGTGATCCTCGCCGACGGCACCGATCCGGCGCGCGCGAAAGAGATCCGCGACCAGATTCTGGATCAGTGCCGCGCTCAGCTCGCCTCCCACAAGGTGCCGGCGGTGATCCGCTTCGTCGAGGCGCTCGACGTCACCCCGGCCGGCAAACTGGCGCGCACCGATGCATAATGTTCTCGTCACCGGCGGTAGCCGCGGTATCGGCCTTGCGATCGGCCAGCGGCTTGTTAATGGCGGCTACAACGTGATCGCGGCGGCGCGGCGCGAGAGCGACGAGCTCAAGGCGGCGATTGCCGGGTCGGAGGGGCGCCTGCATTTTCGCGCTTGCGACCTCGCCGTGATCGACGCGATCCCCGCCTACGCAAAACTCGTGCGCGATGAATTCGGCCCGATCTACGGCCTCGTCAACAATGCCGGCCTCGGCACCGAAGGCTTGCTCGCGACCATGCACAATTCCGAGATCGAGGCGCTGGTGCAGCTCAACGTGCTGTCGCCGATCATTCTCACCAAATATGTCGCGCGCCAGATGATGGCCGACGGCGCCGGCCGCATCATCAACATCTCCTCGATTATCGCGACGACCGGCTATAATGGCCTCTCGGTTTACGGTGCGACCAAGGCCGCCGCCACCGGCTTCACCCGTTCGCTCGCGCGCGAGGTCGGCAAGCTCGGCATCACCGTGAACGCGATCGCGCCCGGTTTCATCGACACCGAGCTGACGCACAACCTGTCTGACGACAGCCGCAAGCGCATCGCCGGCCGCAGCGCGCTGCGCCGCCTGCCGGAGACCGACGACGTCGCGCGGATGGTGGAGTATTTGCTGGGAGAGGGCGGTCGCAATGTGACGGGTACCGTGTTTACGGTCGACGCGGGCAACACGGCGTAGGTGGAACTCATCGCCACAATTGCATTGATCCGGCGCAATGACATCGTCCGGATTTGGTCGTAAGATCCCGCGCAATCGATTGGGTTACGTCAATCGATCTGCCCTAATCGATAGGGAGCAGTCCATGACCGCTTCGAGCCCGGACAAGGCGTCGGTAAAGCCATCTTGCGCAGAGCAAAGCGACGTTCACTGCGAGCCCGTTCACTGCGAGCCGATGTCTCACCAAAATTCCGGTGACCACGGTTACGAAATGTATCCGCAGAAATTCGTGCGTCTTGTCGGCTGCCATGACGTTCCCGCCTCCGCGCTACGCAAGCGCGTGGGCGAGAAGCTGCACTAGACATTCAGGTCCGATGCTTCGGCAGGTCAATCCGTTCGTGTGAGAACTCCGGCGGGCCCTCGGTCAGGCGGCGGATCCGGCGCTCGCGTTCGTCTTCAGACAGCGCAGGATCGAGCAGTCCCTCGAGTTCACGCACCGCAAGCTCTTCGATCCTGGTGGCATCCGAAGCGAGCGGGTGCCCTGGCGGGAGTGCCGGGGGCGCGACCTTCAGGCCGAGCTCGACCAGCTTACCGATGGCTTCCGAGCGCTACAGGTGATGGGTTTCGGCCCAGCTATCCACGGCCGCGGTCAGGCTTTCCGGCGTCTTCACCGCGCTGATCGGATCACGCCCAGTGCGCCGGCTTGCCGGAGCGATGGAGTCCTTCCTGTCGAAGTCGGACACGTCGATGTTCCCGCGCAACCATGTCAGATCATCGAGACTAGACGCCATTTACGGTCAACCGTTTAATGACCTTCTGTGGCATTGCAGTGCGCCCTCATCTTGTTGTCCGGGTCCATTTCGGCCAATGGTTGCAAGGGCGCGCGCCTGGCGAACCGAATCGATTCTTCTACGTATGTCCCTTTGGACGTGCGTCCCAACCATCCGGCATCATCCGATGACATCAGCGTTCTATAGCGGCATTCCGGTCTTTCGCGGCTTCACCAGTCTGATGGACCCCGCTTTGTATTCGCCGCTGCCCGACGACTGGAGCGTCGGCGTTGCCGACATCGTGGATTCGACCAAGGCCATCGCGGCGCAGCGCTACAAGGCGGTGAACATGGCCGGTGCCGCCGTGATCGCAGCCGTGACGAATGCATTGGAGGGACGCGAATTTCCCTTCGTGTTCGGCGGCGACGGCGCGAGTTTTGCGGTCGCGCCTAATGATCTCGAACTGGCCCGCGAGGCTTTGGCTGCGACCGCGACCTGGGTGCGGGAAGATCTCGACTTGCGGATGCGCGTCGCGCTGGTGCCGGTGAGCGCCATTCGCGCGCATGGCCTAGACGTGCGCGTCGCGCGCTTCGGACCGTCGGCCAATTTGTCCTATGCGATGTTTTCTGGCGGCGGGCTCGCCTGGGCGGACGCAGCGATGAAGCGCGGCGAGTTTGCGATCACCGAAGCGCCCGCGGGGACGCAGCCCGATCTCTCCGGCCTGTCCTGCCGCTTCGAGGTGATTCCGGCTGCGCGCGGCCTGATCCTGTCCGTGCTGGTCATGCCGGCCCAAGGCGCCGATCCCTCGGCATTCCGCAACGTGATCGAGGACATCATCGATCTCGTCGAGCGCAGCCCGGATGCCGGTCGTCCCGTGCCGCCACAAGGGCCGCCGCTGACATGGCCGCCGCAAGGGCTGGAATATGAGGCGCGCACCAAGCGCGGAGGTCCGTTGCTCGCACGCCGCGCCAGCGTGCTGGCCTACACCCTTTTCGTCTATCTGATCATGCGCTTCGATCTCAAGGTCGGCGGCTTCGTGCCGAAGCTCTATACACGGCAGGTCGTGGAGAACTCCGACTTCCGAAAATATGACGACGGCCTGCGCATGATCCTCGACTGTACGCCGGAGCTCGAACGCGCCCTCAGCGATCGCCTCGCGATTGCCGCGCGCGACGGCATCGTGCGTTACGGCCTCTATCAGCAGGACGCTGCGATGATGACCTGCTTCACCCCGTCGGCGTTGCGCAGCGATCACGTCCATTTTATCGACGGCGCGCGGGGCGGCTACGCCTCGGCGGCGACGGCGCTGAAGGCGATGACGGCGTGAAGCGCTAGCGCCCCGCCCGCGTCCAGGTTTCGCCGCCGCAGAGCGCGCCGACGCAGCCTTCGACCCGCAGCGAATCCGGATGGAATCACATTCCCGCGTTTATTTGCCTGCGTGCAATGACCTGCGCTTATTTGACCCAGCGCACGAAGGCGACCGAGGCCGCGGTCGACAGCCCGAATACCGCCATGGCGCCGCCGACCAGCGCGAACAGGGTCCAGGCCGGAGCCTGCACCATCATGAGGCCGCCGCCGCCGATCGCGACGATCAGAAGCCGTGCGGTGGAGGCGAGCACGGCACCGCCGACCCGCGCCGCGCCTTGCGAGGAGAAATACAGCGACACGCCCACGCCGAAGAACACGAAGGTTGGGCCTGCCCAGTGGAAGTAGCTGTGCGCGGCGGCGGCAACGCCGGGATCCCTGGTGAAGAGCGAAACCCACAGGGATGGATCGAGCGCGATGATGAGGCCGATCAGGCCGACGGTAAGTCCCGAGGCCCCGGCCGCGGTCCAGGCCACGCGCCGCGCGCGCTTCACCTGTCCGGCGCCCATCGCCATGCCGACCATCGGCACCGATGCGATGCCGAAGGCGAAGGTGATCGGGATCAGCAAGAATTCCAGTCGCGAGCCGATGCCGTAACCGGCGAGCATCTCGGTGCCGAAGGTCGCCAGGATCTTGGTGAAGATCAAAATGGTGAGCACGGTCTGGAGCGGCGACAGGCAGGCGACCGCGCCGACCTTGAGGATGTCGAAGAACAACGCGCGATCGAAATGGAAGGCGCCGAAATCCAGCGGCAGCCGGCTGCGGCCGGACCAGAGGTACCAGAGGAAGAAGATCGCAGCGCAGGTGAATGCGATCAACTGACCGGCGGCCACTCCGGGCATGCCGAATTGCGGCACGCCGAACAGGCCGAGCCCCAGCGTGCCGCCGAGCGCGATCTGGAGCACGCTCGTCCCGATCAGCGCCATCGAGGGCAGACGCATGTCGCCGGTGCCGCGGATCACCGACGCCAACGTGTTGACGAGCCAGATCGCGACCGCGCCGGAGAACAGCATTTGCGAATAGCCGCTGGCTTCCTCGAGCACACGCTCGCGCCCGCCCAGCAGCGCGAAGAACGAGCGGCCGAAGACGAGCATCGTCACCGTGAAGAAAAGCCCGCCGCAGAGGCCGATGATGGCGGCATGCAGCGCCAGCGTCGCCGCACGGTTCCGGTCGCCTGCGCCGAGCGCGCGGCTGATCGCAGACGAGACGCCGCCGCCCATCGCGCCTGCGCTCATCATCTGCGTCAGCATGGCGAATGGGAACACCAGCGCGATCGCGGCGAGCGGAATGGTGCCGAGCCGGCCGATATAGGAGGTCTCGGCGACCGCGACCAGCGTGCTGCCCACCATCGCGATCATGTTGGGGATCGCGAGCCGCAGCAGCGTCGGCAGGATCGGGGCCGTCAGCAAGCCGGCGATGGGGGAGGCGACCGGGGCAGGCAGCGGCACGGCGTCTATCGAGGCGTCGATCGTCATGTGTCACCGCGCGGAATATTGGATGATGATCGACATATTATATGGCGGGCAGCCCCGGCACCAGCCGCGCCTCACGCAGGGCTCACCAGGGCAGGCCGCAGAGGTCGATAGTGCCGAGTGTCGGCGCGCTGACGATGTTGCAGACATAGGGCGCCATGTGAGTGAAGCGGATCCGCCCCTCCGGCTGCTCGCAATAGACCTCGCCCTTGAAGGGGAGCCAGCTGCGGGCTTCGTAGAACGCGACATTGTGCGGCTCGCAGAACAGCAGCGCGAAGCGGACCGCCTCGTTGGCGCGCATGGTATGCACCGCGGCATCGATCGCCATGGTCGCATAGCCGCGGCCGCGCCGATCCTCCCGCGTGCAGACGCCGCCGATGCCGCCGATGTGAACCTTCTGCCCATTCCAAGTGACGGTGCGGAAGTAGATGCCGACGTGGCAGACGAGACCATCCTCGGGCGTCTCGATGAGGACGCGCAGGTCGGCATTGGCCCATTTGACGTGAGCCCAGGGCTGCTTCGCGACGATATCAGGTCCGAAGACCGCCTGGTGCAGTGGCTCCGCCATCCGCCAGGAGGCGTCGCCGTTCAAAATGTCGATCTCGATGCTCATCGCTCTCACCTTCGCATCTCCGCGCCGTCGGTGCGTTTCGTTCTGCCATAAGCACCTCAAAGGCAATGATATTTTATGGCCTGGTTGAAACGCCCTACATCCTTGCGACGATTTTATGCAATCCGGCCAAGCCGCCGCACCATGCCTTTTGGAAAATTCACGGTATTTAACAGCCGCGGAACCTTCTATAAGGGGTGACCGTTAAGTCTCGTTCCCCCATCAGTCGCGGACAACACCCATGACCTTTACGCTGCCCCCACTCCCCTACGCCTATGACGCCCTCGGACAATTCATGTCGAAGGAAACGCTCGAATTCCACCACGACAAGCATCATCAGGCCTATGTCACCAACGGCAACAACGCGCTCAAGGGCACCGAATGGGAAGGCAAGTCCCTTGAGGAGATCGTCAAGGGCTCGTTCGGCAAGAACCCCGCGGTGTTCAACAATGCCGGCCAGCACTACAACCACATCCATTTCTGGAGCTGGATGAAGCCCAATGGCGGCGGCACCAAGCTGCCGGGCAAGATCGAGAAGAAGATCAACGAGGACCTCGGCGGCTTCGAGAAGTTCAAGACGGACTTCCAGGCGGCCGGCGTCGGCCAGTTCGGCTCCGGCTGGTGCTGGCTCCAGGTCAAGAACGGCAAGCTCGAGATTTCCAAGACCCCGAACGGCGAGAATCCGCTGGTGCACGGCGCCACCCCGATCCTCGGCTGCGACGTCTGGGAGCACTCCTACTACATCGACTACCGCAACCGCCGTCCCGACTATCTGAAGGCGTTTGTCGAGAACCTCGTGAACTGGGAATACGTCGAGTCGCTGTTCGACAAGGCCTGAGTTCGACGAGGCCTGGGCTTCACGCATTCCGGGGCCGGCTTTGCCGCTCCGGAATGACGGAATTGAAAGGCGGTCGAGGCGCGGCCGCCTTTTTGTTGTGCGGAATTCGCACTTCGCCTCGCATGGCCCTGCGCGAGGTGCGCATCGCTCCCGTCATCGTACTGTTTGCATCGCATCTGCGGCGCCCTTAAGCAGGACGGGCATCGCCCTCGAGCCGAACGCGCCCGTTGTCAGATCCTTCCTCGAAAGACCCGGCATCCGCCGAGGACGCGGAATCCGAGCCGCGGCCGGGTCGCGTGCGCAAGCCGATCGGCTGGTCGACCATCATCATCGCAGCCCTTGTGGCGGTGAGCGCAGGTCTGGTCTGGCGGCGTGATGGCACCGACGGTGTTCTCGAGATACTGACCCACGATCTCTCGCTGTTCGGCGGCATCCTGCCCCGCGTGCTGGCCGGCTGCCTGCTCGGTGCGTTCATCTCCGAGATCCTGCCGCACGAAAAAGTCTCGCGCGCGCTCGGGCCGAAATCGGGCCTGAAAGGCCTTCTGATCGGCACCGCCTTCGGCGCGATCCTGCCCGGCGGTCCCTTCACCGCCTATCCCGTGGCGAGTGCGCTGCTGGCGGTCGGCGCCGATTTCGGTGCCACCATCGCCATGGTCGTGAGTTGGACCTTGATCGGCTATGGCCGGGCGGTCGCCTGGGAAATCCCGATTATGGGCACCGACTTCACGCTGTGGCGCATCGTCATCTCGCTGCCGTTGCCGGTGCTCGCAGGCGCGCTCGGCCGCTTCGTCTATGTCCGGCTTTATCCGAAGCCGGCCATGAAGGACGACGAGACATGAGCGCCGCGCTCCTGATCGACATCCTGTTGTGGGGTTCGGTGTTCGGCGTCGGCCTGATCGCCTTTCGCCGCGGCCCACCAGTGTTCAAGGCCTCGCTGCGCGAAGGCTCGATGGACTTCATCAACATCGTGCCGCGGATCGCGCTGGGGGTGATCGGCTCCGGCTACATCGCCGCTATCATCCCACAGGAGGTGATCAGCGGCTGGCTCGGCCCGGACAGCGGCTGGCTCGGGGTCGCGACTGCCGTGGTCGCCGGGGCCGCGACGCCCGGTGGCCCGGTGATCGGGTTCTCGATCGGGACGGTGGCCCTGAAATCGGGTGGTGGGGTGCCGCAGGTGGTCGCCTATGTCGTCGCTTGGGCGCTATTTGCCTTCCAACGGGTGATTTTGTGGGAAATTCCGTTCATGCCGGCCCGTTTCGTCTGGTTCCGCTGCGCGGTTTCGGTGCCGTTCCCGTTCGTCGCCGCCGCCATCGCCATGCTGATCGGCAAACCCTGAGCCCGGCATGGACAGCTGTAATGTTATAATATAACATCCAGGAATGGTTCCCGCCGCGTCCCAAGCCCATCATAGCGATCATGCTCATAGCCATTCCCATGACGACGGGCATTCGCATGGACACGATCACACCCACGCACATGTCCACGGTGCGGCCTCTCCGCATCCGGCTCAGGCGGCGCACTGGTCGATCCTGCGCATGACGATGGCCGCCCGTCTCGCGGCCGCGCTCGCGGTCTGCGCCGTGCTTTGGGGCGTGGTCTTCCTGGCGATGAGGTGACCATGGCGGCGCTGCATTTCCACAACGTTACGCTCGGCTATGACCGCCATCCGGCCGTGCACCACCTCAATGGGGAGGTCGCGCCGGGCGCGCTGCTGGCCGTGATCGGCCCGAACGGCGCCGGCAAGTCGACGCTGCTGCGGGGC
This sequence comes from Bradyrhizobium sp. 155, assembly GCF_023101105.1. Lineage (NCBI taxonomy): Bacteria > Pseudomonadati > Pseudomonadota > Alphaproteobacteria > Hyphomicrobiales > Nitrobacteraceae > Bradyrhizobium > Bradyrhizobium sp. 155. Next base: position 852,957 of record NZ_CP064704.1, read on the forward strand.
ATCGTCGGCATCCTCAGGCCGCTCGACGGCAGCATCCATCTCGGCGGGCTCGACAGCCGCGATATCGCCTATCTGCCGCAGAGTGCGGAGATCGACCGCAGCTTCCCGATCTCGGTGCTGGACTTCGTCGCCACCGGGCTGTGGCGTGGGACCGGCCTGTTCGGCGGCATCGGCAAGGCGGCGCGCGAAAAGATCCTCCGCGCGATCGCTTCCGTTGGCCTCAACGGTTTCGAAAACCGCCCAATCGGCACGCTCTCGGGCGGCCAGATGCAGCGCGTGCTGTTCGCGCGCGTACTGCTCCAGGACGCGCGGCTGATCGTGCTGGACGAGCCCTTCAACGCCATCGACAGCAAGACCACGGCTGATCTGCTGACGCTGGTGAAGCACTGGCATGGCGAGGGCCGCACAGTGCTCGCCGCACTGCACGACATGGAGATGGTGCGCACCCATTTCAGCGAGACGCTGGTGCTGGCGCGCGGTCCCGTGGTGTGGGGGCCGACGGCGGAGGTGCTGACGCCGGAAAACCTGCTGGTCGCAATGCGGATGTGCGAAGCCTTCGACGACAGCGCCGCCACCTGCTCGGCCGATGATGCCCGCTCACGGGCGGCTTGATATCCGATGCTCTATGACGCGTTGATCGGCCCGTTCACCGAATTCGAGTTCATGCGACGTGCGCTCGCGGCCGTTATCGCGCTGTCGCTCGCGGGTGCGCCGATCGGCGTGTTCCTGATGTTGCGGCGGATGAGCCTGGTCGGCGACGCCATGGCACATGCAATCCTCCCCGGCGCCGCTGTCGGTTTCCTGCTCTCCGGCCTCAATCTGTTCGCGATGACGGCCGGAGGCCTGATCGCAGGTTTTGCCGTCGCAATCCTCGCAGGCCTCGTCGCGCGCTCGACCGGGTTGAAGGAGGATGCCTCGCTCGCGACCTTCTATCTGGCCTCGCTGGCGCTCGGCGTCACCATCGTCTCGATCAAGGGCACCAATATCGACCTGCTGCACGTGCTGTTCGGCAATATTCTCGCGATGGACGACCAGACGCTGCTGGTCGTCGCATTCAACGCCACGGTCACGCTGCTGGTGCTCGCCGTGATCTACCGTCCGCTGGTGATCGAAAGCGTCGATCCGCTGTTTTTGCGCACCGTCAGCCGGGCCGGCGGGCCTGCGCATCTCGCTTTCCTCGCGCTGGTCGTGATCAACCTCGTCAACGGCTTTCAGGCGCTCGGCACGCTGCTCGCGGTCGGCCTGATGATCCTGCCGGCCGGCATCGCGCGGTTCTGGTCGCGCGATCTCACCGTCATGATCTGCATCGCGGTCGTCGCTGCCGCCGTGTCCGGCTATGCAGGTCTCGTGCTGTCGTTCCAGACCCGTGTGCCGTCGGGTCCTGCGATCATTCTGGTGGCAAGCGCGCTCTACACCGTCTCCGTCCTGTTCGGCCGGGTCGGCGGCGTCGTTAGGCAGCTGTTTCCCGGCCGGCATTTGGAAGCGTGATAGCGATGCGGCGCATCCTGCTTTGTGTGCTTATGCTGATCGCCTCGCCGCTGCACGCCGCTGAGCAACTGAAAGTCGTCGCGAGCTTCTCGATCCTGGCCGACTTCGTCCGTAATGTCGGCGGCGACCGGATCAATCTGACGACGTTGGTCGGGGCCGACAGCGACGTCCATGTCTACGCGCCCGCGCCAAGCGATGCGAAGCGGATCGCGGACGCAAAGCTGGTCATCGTCAACGGGCTTGGTCTCGAGGGCTGGCTGCCACGGCTCGTGCAGTCCTCGGGCAGCAAGGCGCAGGTGGTTATCGTGAGCGCCGGCATCGCGCCGCTCAAGCTCGGCTCGGCCGCAGATCCGCATGGCTGGCAGTCGGTCCCCAACGCCAAAATCTACGTCACCGACATCGCCAATGCGCTGGCCGCGGTCGACCCTGACGATGCGGAGTTCTTCCGCGCCCGGGCCAAGGCCTATTTGGAAAAGCTCGAAACGCTCGACCGCGAGGTCCGCGCAGCCGTGGCCAAGATCCCGCAGGAGCGTCGCAAGGTGATTTCGACCCATGACGCTTTCGGCTATTTCGCCGCCGAATACGGCGTCCAGTTCATCGCGCCGCTCGGCGTCTCCACGGAAACCGAGCCCAGCGCGCGGGACATCGCCACCATCATCGGCCAGATCAAGGCCCAAAAAATCCCAGCCGTGTTCCTGGAAAATATCAGCGACGACCGGCTGATCCGGCGGATCGCGGCGGAGACCGGCTCAAAAGTCGGCGGGACCCTGATTTCGGACGGTTTGACCGGCGAAAAGGGGCCTGCACCCACTTACATTGATATGGTCAGGCACAATATAAAGGCCCTGACCAGTGCGCTTGACCACTAGGGCAGGGGCCACCCCGCCTCGCGTCGCGCGAAAAGCCCGAAGTCCGGAGTTGTTATGTCTGAAGCGACCGCCCCAAAAATTCCCGTGACCGTCCTGACCGGCTATCTCGGTGCGGGCAAGACCACGCTGTTGAACCGCATCCTGTCGGAAAACCACGGCAAGAAATACGCCGTCATCGTCAACGAATTCGGCGAGATCGGCATCGACAACGACCTCATCATCGGTGCCGATGAGGAAGTGTTCGAAATGAACAACGGCTGCATCTGCTGCACCGTGCGCGGCGATCTCGTGCGCATCATGGAAGGCCTGATGAAGCGCAAGGGCAAGTTCGACGCCATCATCGTCGAGACCACCGGTCTTGCCGATCCGGCCCCCGTCGCCCAGACCTTCTTCGTCGACGAGGACGTGCAGAAGAGCGCGCGCCTCGATGCGGTGGTCACGGTTGCGGACGCCAAATGGCTATCCGACCGCCTCAAGGATGCACCTGAGGCCAAGAACCAGATCGCCTTTGCCGACGTCATCGTGCTGAACAAGATCGATCTCGTTTCCAAGGGAGAACTTGCCGAGGTCGAGGCCCGCATCCGCGCCATCAATCCCTATGCGAAACTGCATCGCACCGAGCGCTGCTCGGTGGCTTTGGCGGACGTGCTCGACCGCGGCGCTTTCGACCTCGACCGCATCCTCGACATCGAGCCGGACTTCCTGAATGCCGAGGATCATGACCACGACCATGATCATCACCATCACGACCATCATCACAATCATGATCACAGCCACGGCCTGAAGCACTATCACGACGAGGACATGCAGTCGCTGTCACTCAAGACCGACAAGCCGCTCGATCCGAACGTGTTCATGCCCTGGCTTCAGAACCTGGTGCAGGTGGAGGGCGGCAAGATCCTGCGCTCCAAGGGCATCCTTGCTTTCCACGACGATGATGACCGCTACGTCTTTCAGGGTGTCCACATGATGCTGGAGGGCAACCACCAGCGCAAATGGAAGGACGGCGAGCCGCGCGAGAGCCGCCTCGTCTTCATCGGTCGCGAATTGCCGCAAGACCTCATTCGCCAGGGTTTTGAGAGCTGCATCGTCTCGTGATGAAAGAGTTTACGCCACCCGCCGATTCCGCCTCGATCGTCTCCGTCACCGAGCGCGTCAAACCGCTCGCGCTCGGCATGGTCGTGACCTCCGTGCATTTCCTTGGCAACCGCGCCGCCTTCGTCGGCGGCGAGGAGAATGTCGCGCTCGTGGATAGCCAGGGTGAGATCAGCAAGATCGCCGTGCACAGCGGCGGCATTCTCTCGGCCGCCTCCGACGGCAAGCGCCTCGTGATGGGCGGCGACGATGGAAAAGTCGTGTCGCTCGAGGCCAAAGGCGAAGTGACGCTGCTTGCGACCGACCCGAAACGGCGCTGGATCGATGCGGTGGCGCTGCATCCGGACGGTGCCTACGCCTGGTCGGCTGGCAAGACTGCTTTCTTCAAGAGCGGCAAGAGCGAGGAGAAGTCGCTCGAGGTGCCCTCGACCGTCGGCGGCCTCGCGTTTGCGCCGAAGGGCCAGCGTCTCGCGATCGCCCATTACAACGGCGCGACGCTGTGGTTTCCCAACATGGCGGGGTCGGCCGAATTCCTGCCTTGGGCCGGCTCGCATCTCGGCGTCACCTTCAGCCCGGACAACAAATTCCTGGTCACCACGATGCACGAATCGGCGCTGCACGGCTGGCGGCTTGCCGACAACAGGCACATGCGCATGACCGGCTATCCCAGCCGCGTCCGCTCGATGTCGTGGAGCGCGGGCGGCAAGGCGCTGGCGACCTCGGGCGCCGACACGGTGATCCTGTGGCCGTTCGCTAGCAAGGATGGCCCGATGGGCAAGGAGCCAGCGATGCTCGCGCCGCTGCAGGCGCGCGTGTCGGTCGTCGCCTGCCACCCCAGGAACGACATCTTCGCCGCCGGCTACAGCGACGGCACCGTGCTGATGGTCCGTCTGGAGGACGGCGCCGAGATCCTCGTCCGCCGCAACGGCACGCCCGCAGTCGCCGCGCTCGCCTGGAACGCGAAGGGGACGCTGTTGGCGTTCGCCGACGAAAATGGTGATGGCGGCCTGCTCGAGCTTTAATCTGTCATCGTTCCGACCGTGGATGGGGCCATGTGGCGCGCAGCCGTCGAGTTCCGGCCGCCACGGGCGGGAACCGCAGAGCGGCAATTTCGTTGATCCCGCAGACAAAGGCGGTGATCGACATGCCCGGCCAATATGACAAGCGCAGACTGAAGCTCGACTTGATGGTCGCCTGCTCGCTGTTCGCGGCAGGCGTCGTGGTGTCAGGCATGTCGCTGGCGCAAATCCGCGCCGAGACCCGGATGCAGACAGCCCAAGCGACGCAACCCCTTCAGGGCACGCCGTCCGACGATCAGAATAAGCCCGCGGAAGCCAAGCCCGGCGGCGACCGGCCGACCACGCCCGCCCCAGAGCCCGCGCGGCCCGAACCGCAGACGCAGGGCGCTGCCGGCGCGGCGAAACCAGCATTGCCGCCAGCCCCAGCCGAGAAGATCGCGCCGCCGATCGAGAGGAAGTAGGTTCTGCATCTACGCGGGTGCTGTCATCGTCCGCGAAGGCGGACGATCCAGTATTCCAGAGGCTGTGCGTGGATACGGAGATGCTGCGGCGTACTGGATGCCCCGCCTGCCGCTTACGCTAAAGCTTCGGCGCGCCTGGACCTCAACCTCGGCTAAGCCTTGGCGTAGCCGGGTCGCGGGGCATGACAGCAGTGGCCGTGGCGCGACGCCGCCTCACCGCACCAGAACATTCCGGAACTGCCAGGGATCGCTCGTGTCGATGTCCTCCGGGAACAGTCCCGGACGATCCGTCAGCGGCGTCCAGTCGGTATAAAAACCCTTCACCGGGCCGAGATACGGCAGCTGAATTTCCAGCAGACGATCGAAATCCATCTCGTCGGCTTCGACGATGCCCTCGTTCGGGTTTTCTAGCGCCCACACCATGCCGCCGAGCACGGCGGAGGTCACTTGCAGACCGGTGGCGTTCTGATAGGGCGCGAGCTTGCGGGTCTCTTCGATCGAGAGCTGCGAGCCGTACCAGTAGGCATTGTTGTCATGGCCGAACAGCAGCACGCCGAGTTCGTCGATGCCGTCGACGATTTCGTTCTCGTCGAGGATGTGGTGCTTTTCCTGCATCTTCGCGGCGCGGCCGAACATTTCATGCAGCGACAGCACGGCATCGTCAGCCGGATGATAGGCGTAGTGGCAGGTCGGCCGATAGACCGCCGTGCCCGATGCGTCGCGCACGGTGAAATAGTCGGCAATCGAGATCGACTCGTTGTGGGTGACGAGGAAGCCATATTGCGCGCCGCGGGTCGGGCACCAGGTGCGCACGCGCGTGTTGGCGCCGGGCTGCATCAGATAGATGGCAGCGCCGCAGCCGGCTTCGTGAGTCCGCGCATTCTCGGGCATCCATTTTTCGTGGGTGCCCCAGCCGAGCTCGGAGGGCTGCACGCCTTCCGACAGGAAACCTTCCACCGACCAGGTGTTGACGAAGACATCGGGCTCTTTCGGCTTCTTGGAGCGCTGGGTGTCGCGTTCGGCGATATGGATGCCCTTGATACCGGCCTGTCGCATCAAGTCCGCCCATTCGGCTTTGGTCTTCGGCTTGGGGGCATTGAGCTTCAGATCGGCGGCGACGTTGAGCAACGCCTGCTTGACGAAAAACGAGACCATGCCGGGATTGGCGCCACAGCAGGAGACGGCCGTCGTCGACCCCGCGGGGCGCGCCTTCTTGGCGGCCAGCGTCGCTTCGCGAAGGGCGTAGTTGGAGCGCGCCTCCGGGCCCTTCGACGAATCGAAATAGAAGCCGAGCCAGGGCTCGTTGACGGTGTCGATATAGAGAGCGCCGAGCTCGTTGCAGAGCTCCATGATGTCGGTGGAGCCGGTGTCGACCGAGAGATTGACGCAAAAGCCCTGGCCGCCGCCTTCGGTGAGCAGCGGGGTCAGCAACTCGCGGTAATTGTCCTTGGTCACACCCTTCTGGATGAAGCGCACATTGTGCTTCTCGCAATGCGCCTTGCGACCCTCGTCCTTGGGATCGATCACGGTGATGCGCGATTTGTCGTAATCGAGATGCCGCTCGATCAGCGGCAGCGTGCCTTTGCCGATGGAGCCGAAGCCGACCATGACGATGGGGCCAGTGATCTTCGCGTAGATCTGCGAGGCGGGGCTCATAGGATGGTTTCTCCGGAACGTGCTGGCGAGCAAATGGTGAGGGATGGCTCAGGTGCTGCGGCGCTTGGCAGTGGCTTCGATCTCGACTTTCATCTCGGGCTTGTAGAGCGCCGAGACGACGAGAAGCGTGGCGGCCGGGCGGATCTCGCCGAGGACTTCGCCGCAGACCGCGAAATGCGCGTCTGCGTTCTTGGCGTCGGTGAGGTAATAGGTGACGCGGACAATGTCGGCCATCTCGAAGCCGCCCTCCTTCAGGGCAGCTTCGATGGTCTTGAAGCAGTTGCGTGACTGGCTCGTGACATCGGCCGGCATCGTCATGGTGGTGTAGTCGTAGCCGGTGGTACCCGCGACGAAGGCGAACTCGCCGTCGATCACGGCGCGGCTGTAGCCGGCGGTCTTCTCGAACGGGGAGCCGGTGGAAATCAGGCGGCGGGACATGGTCGTAGGCCTCGACTGAAGAGGAATTTCGTGGGGTTTACGCAATTTGCCGGCCTGCGCAACCCCAAAGGAATGGAGCTTAACGCAGGCACAGCCGGGCGTTGCCGCTTAACGCGGCTAGGTCGTCGCCATCATGGCGATCCCTTAAGCCGCGCGCGCCTGGAGGGCGCGAACTACCCTCCGTTTGGGCAGGGCCGCACCAGTCGGGACGATCATCCCGGCGGCGCCGTCCAGCGCGCCTGTCGTGAATTCGATCGCCAGCAGGCGGTCGCGCTCGAACGGACCGGGCAGCGACAGCTCGCCGGTGTTGGCGGCCGAGAAGCCGAAGCGGGCGTAATAGGGGGCATCGCCGAGCAGGATCACGGCGGCATGCCCGCGCGCCCGGGCGGCAGCCAGCGCTTGTTGCATCAGCGCGGCGCCGATCCCGAGCTCGCGGCAGGCAGGGTCCACCGCCAGCGGTCCGAGGACCAGAGCGGGCCTGCCTCCGGCGCTGACGTGCCACAGCCGCACGGTTCCCACGAGCTTCCCCTCGCGCATCGCGGCCAGCGCAAGGCCGGCAGCGGGGGCGCGTCCGTCACGCAGGCGCTGACAGGTACGGCCATGGCGGTTCTCGCCAAAGGACGCATCGAGCAGCGCTTCACGCATCGCAACGTCGACAGCACGCTCCGCACGGATCGCGAACGGAGCGGCTTTCGAAGTGGGGTCAATTTGTGTCTTCCGAAGAGCAGTCATGGCGCGTCAGTCCCCGCTTGAAACTGACGTGCGCAAAGCACGCCGGTTCAAGGCGTCGTCAGAAATCGAAATGTCAGGGAGGGAGCCGGCAAGCCGGTTCCCGGGTTCGTCAGGCCTCAGACGCGAGGCGGATCAGATGTGGTAGGTTTTCAGCGGCGGGATGCCGTTGAAAGCCACCGCCGAGTAGGTCGACGTATAGGCCCCGGTGCCTTCGATCAGCAGCTTGTCGCCGATCTCGAGCGTCACCGGAAGCGGATACGGGTTCTTCTCGTACAGCACGTCGGCGCTGTCACAGGTCGGGCCCGCGAGCACGCACGGCGTCATGTCCGCGCCGTCATGCGGGGTGCGGATGGCGTAACGGATCGACTCGTCCATGGTCTCGGCGAGACCGCCGAACTTGCCGATGTCCAGATAGACCCAGCGCACCTCGTCCTCGTCGCTCTTCTTCGAGATGAGCACGACTTCGGACTCGATGATGCCGGCGTTGCCCACCATGCCGCGGCCCGGCTCGATGATGGTCTCCGGAATCTGGTTGCCGAAGTGCTTGCGCAGCGCGCGGAAGATCGAGCGCCCGTAGGTCACCACCGGCGGTACGTCCTTCAGGTACTTGGTCGGGAAACCGCCGCCCATGTTGACCATGGTCAGGTTGATGCCGCGCTCGGCGCAGTCGCGGAACACCTGCGAGGCCATTGCCAGCGCACGGTCCCACGCCTTCACCTTGCGCTGCTGCGAGCCGACATGGAAGGAGATGCCGCACGGCTCCAGGCCCAGACGCTTGGCAACGTCGAGCACGTCGACGGCCATCTCCGGGTCGCAGCCGAACTTGCGCGACAGCGGCCATTCGGCGCCGGCGCAGTCATAGAGGATGCGGCAGAACACCTTTGCGCCGGGCGCGGCACGGGCGACCTTCTCGACTTCGGCGGCGCAATCGACCGCGAACAGCCGAATGCCGAGCGCGAAGGCGCGCGCGATGTCGCGCTCCTTCTTGATCGTGTTGCCGAAGGAGATGCGGTCGGGCGTCGCACCGGCGGCCAGCGCCATCTCGATCTCGGCGACCGTCGCGGTGTCGAAGCAGGAGCCCATGGAGGCGAGCAAAGCCAGCACTTCCGGCGCCGGGTTCGCCTTGACGGCATAGAACACGCGGCTGTCGGGCAGCGCCTTGGCAAAGGTCTGGTAATTGTCGCGCACGACTTCGAGGTCGACGACGAGGCACGGCTCGGTGTCGAGGCCCTCGCTGCGGCGGTTGCGCAGGAATTCCTGGATACGGTCGGTCATAGCACTCTCCCAAACGGCCCAGCGACGGGGATCCGTTCAAAAAATGACGTCGGATAAGAGCGCTCCGGCCAGATCGCGCGATGGAGGCGCGACGAGCCAAAGACTCACATCAGACTGTGCTGCCGTGGATTGGTTGGGAATGTTCCCGCCCGCACACCTGGCAATGAAGGACAAGCCTTTTCAGTAGCCCGCGCCGGCGTTGGACTGCCGGTAGAGACCAAAAAAGCCCGATCCGTCGTTGCTTTAAGTCGCGTCCCCCGTTGAGAGCGGGGTGCGCCGGTTCGCCTCCGGCTGCCAGTCACGGTTGCAAAGAGCAAAGTCACCTTCGACAAGGCATCTCTTTGAGAGAGATGCTGGACGCTCCGGGTTTGCTTTCGTCTTCCGGCGATGAGCCTTCCGACTTCCACACTTCCGAAGAGCCCCTCGGCTTCTTCACCCCTTGGCGGCTGTCCGGCCTCTTGTCCGGATACCTACCGACTGACACACGACCACAGGCACGTGCGAAATTGGGCAATCCGCACATAAGTGTTTTGACTCTGCTTCGCAAGAGATTTTTTAGGCTGCGAACAGAATTGCCTAACATCTGCTTGCGCAGTGTTGCGCGCGCGACGCGAAAGATGAACGCGCGTTAAGTTTTCTGCGCGGCGCGCGTCACTCGCGAGCGTCCGCGCTTCAGCCGCGCTTCGTGAACGGCTCGACGCGTTGAGCGGCGCGGATGAAGGCCGTCATCACGAGCACGCCGAGCGCAAACAGCGTGGCCTGAAGGATGTGCGTGCCTTGCTCGCCCAGCCCGAACAGGATCGCGAGCGCCCAGCCGCCGGCAAACGCCGCGCCGAACACCTCGGCGCCGATCAGGATGGCGGCGCTGACGACGGTGATGACGCTCGGCCAGACGATCCGACGGGAAGACGAGGAGGTCGCGTTCATGAGCTCAGGGGTCCTAGGCTTGGAGGGCCGCAATCTCACCGAAAAGGCAGCCGGGAGCAAGGGCAAACGGCCCAAAAAAGCCCTATCGCGTGCTATAGCTGGCCGCAACAATCGAGCCACAAATCGGGACTTGTAATGTCAGAACCCCGCCAAACTACGGACTCCGAGACCAACCCGCTGCTGAAGGCGTGGGTGACGCCGTTTGCGACCCCGCCCTTCGACGAAATCAAGCCGGAGCACTTCCTCCCGGCCTTCGAGCAGGCCTTCGCCGACCACTCCGCCGAGATCGCAGCGATCACCAACGACCCGACCGCGCCCGACTTCGCCAACACCATCACGGCGCTGGAGCGCTCGGGCAAGCTGCTCAGCAAGGTCGCGTCGGTCTTCTACGACCTCGTCTCGGCGCATTCCAACCCGGCCATTCTGGAGATCGACAAGGAGGTTTCCTTGCGGATGGCGCGGCACTGGAATCCGATCATGATGAACGCCGTGCTGTTTGGCCGCATTGCCCAGCTACACGAGAACCGCGCCAATCTCGGTCTGACACCGGAACAGCTCCGCCTGCTCGAGCGCACCTACACCCGCTTCCACCGCTCCGGCGCCGGCCTCTCCGAAGAGGCCAAGACGCGGATGGCGGAGATCAACGAGAGACTCGCCCAGCTCGGCACCAGCTTCAGTCATCATCTGCTCGGCGACGAGCAGGAATGGTTCATGGAGCTCGGCGAAGCCGACCGCCAGGGCCTGCCGGAGAGTTTTGTCGCCAGCGCCAAGGCTGCGGCGGAAGAACGCGGCATGGCCGGCAAGGCCATCGTCACCCTGTCGCGCTCCTCGGTCGAACAGTTCCTGAAGAGCTCGGCCCGGCGTGACCTGCGCGAGAAGGTCTACAAGGCCTTCACCGCGCGGGGCGACAACGGCAATGCCAACGACAACAACGCGACCATCGTCGAGGTCCTGAAGCTGCGCGAGGAGAGCGCCAATCTCCTGGGTTATCCGACCTTCGCGGCCTACCGGCTCGAGGATTCCATGGCCAAGACGCCGGAAGCGGTGCGCGGCCTTCTGGAGCGGGTCTGGAAGCCGGCCCGGGCGCGGGCGCTCGCCGACCGCGACGACATGCAGGCGCTGATCACGGAGGAGGGCGGCAATTTCAAGCTCGCCCCCTGGGACTGGCGCTTCTATGCCGAAAAGCTGCGCCTTCAGCGCGCCAATTTCGACGACGCCGCGATCAAGCCGTATCTCGCGCTCGATCACATGATCGCCGCCGCCTTCGACTGTGCCACGCGCCTGTTCGGCGTCACTTTCGAGGAGCGCAAGAACGTGCCGGTCTGGCATCCGGACGTCCGGGTCTGGGAGATGAAGGGGCGGGACGGCAAGCACAAGGCGCTGTTCTATGGCGATTACTTCGCCCGGCCGTCGAAGCGCTCCGGCGCCTGGATGACCTCGCTGCGCGACCAGCAGAAGCTCGACGGCGAGGTCGCGCCGCTGATCCTCAACATCTGCAACTTCTCCAAGGGCGCGGACGGGGAACCCTCGCTGCTGTCGCCCGACGATGCCCGCACCCTGTTCCACGAGTTCGGCCATGGCCTGCACGGCATGCTCTCCAACGTGACCTATCCGTCGCTGTCGGGCACCTCCGTGTTCACCGACTTCGTCGAATTGCCCTCCCAGCTGTACGAGCATTGGCAGGAGCGGCCCGAGGTGCTGCAAAAGTTTGCCCGCCACTACCAGACCGGCGAGCCGCTGCCGGACGATCTGCTGCAACGGTTCCTGGCCGCGCGAAAATTCAACCAGGGTTTCGCCACGGTCGAGTTCGTCTCCTCGGCGCTGATCGATCTCGAATTCCACACCCAGCCGGCCTCCGCCGCGCAGGACGTCCGCGCCTTCGAGAGACGCGAGCTGGAGAAGATCGGCATGCCCGAGGAGATCTCGCTGCGTCACCGTCCGACGCAATTCGGTCACATCTTCACCGGCGATCATTATGCCGCCGGCTATTACAGCTACATGTGGTCGGAGGTGATGGACGCCGACGCCTTCGGCGCATTCGAGGAAGCCGGCGACATCTTCGATCCCGCCGTCGCAAAACGCCTGCACGACGACATCTACTCGAGCGGCGGATCGGTCGATCCGGAAGCCGCCTATGAGGCCTTCCGCGGCCGCCCGCCGGAGCCCGATGCGCTGCTGCGTCGCCGAGGTCTGCTTGACGCCCCGAAGGCGGCCTGATGGGCGTGCGCGCCCTGCTCGGGCTGCTGCTCGCCGCTGGCCTCACCTTTGTGGCCGGGGCGGCGCAGGCGCACCCGCATGTCTGGATCACCGCGACCAGCGAGTTGCTCTATGCCGCGGACGGCACCATCACCGGCGTGCGCCACGCCTGGACGTTTGACGACATGTTCTCGGCCTATGCCGTGCAGGGGCTCGAGAGCAAGACCAAGGGCGTCTATACCCGCGAGGAGCTCGGACCGCTGGCGCAGACCAATGTCGAGTCGCTGAAGGAATATGCCTACTTCACCTTCGCGCGAGCCGACGGCAAGAAGGAGCGATTCCAGGAGCCGGTCGACTACTTCCTCGACTACAAGGATACGGTCCTGACCCTGCACTTCACGCTGCCGCTGAAGAATCCGGTCAGGTCCAAGCAATTGATGCTCGAAGTGTTCGACCGCTCCTTCTTCATTGACTTCCAGATGGCCAAGGACAACCCGATCAAGCTGGTCGGCGCGCCCGCCGGCTGCCAGATGAAACTTGAGCGGCCGAGCGACGGCACCGCGAGTGCGCAGAAGCTCAACGAGCAGACCTTCATGAACGGCGAGAACTCCAATTTCGGCATGATGTTCGCCAACAAGATCACGGTGGATTGCCCTTGAAGTCGAAACTCTCCCCGCTCGCACGTGGGCTGCTCACCTGTGCCGCCGTTCTGCTGGTTGCGGGCGTGGCCGACGCGGCCCTCCACGAACTCGTCGCGCAGAACCCGTTTGGCGCACCAAGACCCGCGCGGGCGGCTGAGCCTGAGGCCAGTGGCCTCATCGGCTGGCTCTTGGCAAAACAATCGGAATTTTATCGCCAGATGTCGGCGACCATTCGCGCCGCCAAGTCCGACGGCTCGGCGGTGTGGACGCTGCTCGTCATCTCCTTTGCCTACGGCATCTTCCACGCCGCAGGGCCCGGCCACGGCAAGGCGGTGATCGCCTCCTATCTCGTCGCCAATCGCGAGACTGTCAGGCGCGGCATCGTGCTGTCGTTTGCATCCGCGTTGATGCAGTCGCTGGTGGCGATCCTGATCGTCGGTATCTCGGCCTGGGTGCTGAATGCGACCGCCAGGACCATGTGCAAGGCGGAAGGCGCGATCGAGATCGCAAGCTACGCCCTGATCGCGCTTTTCGGCCTGCGCCTGGTCTGGGTCAAGGGCCGCACCTTCATCCGTGCGCTGCAGGCGGTTCAGCCGGTGTCGGCGATCGCGGGCGTGCCGCATGACCATCATGATCACGGTCACCACCATCATGATGCGCATGATCATCATCGTCACGATCATGCGCACGCCCATCATCACCACGCGCATCACCACGTCCATGACGAGCATTGCGGCCATTCCCACGGCCCCATGCCGAGCGAGCTCGCCGGCCTCGGAGGCTGGGGACGCGGCTTTACCGCGATCCTGACCGTCGGCATCCGTCCCTGTTCGGGCGCGATCCTGGTGCTGGTGTTCGCGTTGGCCCAAGGCCTGTTCTGGGCCGGCATCGCCGCAACTCTGCTGATGGGGCTCGGCACCGCGATCACCGTCGCGGTCATTGCCGTGGTCGCCGTCTCCGCCAAGGACATCGCCGCCCGCCTGAGCGCCGGACGCGACGGCAACGGCGCGCTGTTCATGCGCGGCATCGAATTCGCCGCCGCCGGCCTCGTGCTGCTGTTCGGTGCAGGCCTGTTGTTGGGTTACATCGCGGCCGAACGGACGACGTGTTTCTGAGTTTTTCCCTCTCCCCTTGTGGGCGAGGGTGGCTCGCCGCGTAGCGGCGAGACGGGTGAGGGGTTGTCTCCGCGAGCGATCCTCTTGCAGCTGCGTTCGCCGATAGAACCCCTCATCCGGCGCTTCGCGCCACCTTCTCCCACAAAGGGAGAGTCACACCGGCAAGAACTGCTTCAACGCCGGCATGAAGAAGATCCCGAGATTGATCGCAAAGCCGATGCTCCAGAGGATGGAGCGCAGCGTCGGGCGGTTCCCGAGATAGGTCAGCACATAGGCGATCCGTACGATCAGGAACAGCACCGCGAGCTCGTCGATCATCCGCTGCGGCGAGTCCCGGAATTCGGCCAGCAGCACCGCGAAGGCGAAGAACGGAAAGGTCTCGATACCATTCTGGTGGGCGCCGAGCGCGCGCTGCGCGATGGCCTCTTCGTAGAAGGCGGGATCGCGCGGGCGTGAATTGTCGAACCCGCGAAACCTGATCCATTTGACCGAGACGATCGTCACCAAATAGAGCAGCAACGCTCCGGAGACGCACCATTCCGCGAGTGTCATCTTTCCTCCCCCGCCTCGGTGCGACCCTAGCGAAACCGGCCTGATCTTGACAAGCTCGGGGCAACGCGCGACCCAACGAGCATGACAACCCTAGCCCCTCTCAAGACCACGAAGCCGCTGCCTCAGTCCGGCCAGCCGCGCGTCGGCGTACTCCTGGTCAATCTCGGCACGCCCGATACCGCCGACGCGCGCGGCGTGCGGGTCTATCTGAAGGAGTTCCTCTCGGACGCCCGCGTCATCGAGGATCAGGGCTTGATCTGGAAGCTGGTGCTGAACGGCATCATCCTGCGCACCCGCCCCCGCGCCAAGGCGCGCGATTATCTCAAGATCTGGAACACCGAGAAGAACGAGTCGCCGCTCAAGACCATCACGCGCTCGCAGAGCGACAAGCTCGGAGCCATGCTGTCGGACCGCGACCAGGTCACGGTGGAATGGGCTATGCGCTACGGCAATCCCTCGATCAAGTCGGGCGTCGATGCGCTGATTGCGAAGGGCTGCGATCGCATTCTTGCCGTCCCCCTCTATCCGCAATATTCCGCCGCGACGTCGGCCACCGTCTGCGATGAGGTGTTTCGCGTGCTTGCGCGGCTGCGCGCGCAGCCGACGCTGCGGGTGACGCCGTCTTACTACGAGGACGAAGCCTATATCGAGGCGCTCGCCACCTCGATCGAGACGCATCTGGTGAGCCTGTCGTTCAAGCCAGAGCTGATCGTCGCCTCCTTCCACGGCATGCCGAAGGCCTATGTCGACAAGGGCGACCCCTATCAGGACCAATGTGTGGCGACCACCGAGGCGCTGCGGCGCCGGCTCGGCATGGACGAGACAAAGCTGCTGCTGACCTTCCAGTCGCGCTTCGGATTCGACGAGTGGCTGCAGCCCTACACTGACAAGACCATGGAGCGTCTGGCGAAAGAGGGCGTGCGCCGTATCGCGGTGATCACGCCGGGTTTTTCCGCCGACTGCCTGGAGACGCTGGAGGAGATCGCGCAGGAGAATGCCGAGATCTTCAAGCACAATGGCGGGGAGCAGTTTTCCGCGATCCCCTGCCTCAACGACAGCGACCCCGGCATGGATGTGATCCGAACGCTGGTGCTGCGCGAGCTCCAGGGCTGGATATAGTGAGCCTGGATCCGAGGAGCGCCCCATGAACCGCCGCGAGGTTCTGGCGCTTCTTGGGGTGACCACGATGCTGCCGGCCTCGGTGCTGGCGCAAGCGAATGCGACGCGCCGGCTCGGCGTGCTCTCGGTCACTGCGGCGGACGATGCGATCGGGCAGACGCGTAGCGCGGTCCTGGTCGAGGCGCTTGCCGGCCATGGCTGGAAGGAGGACGGCAGCCTTGAGATCGATTGGCGCAACGGCGGCGGCGACCGCGCGCGGATCGCGCAACTCGCCGACGAACTCGTGGCGCTCAAGCCCGACATCCTGCTTGCGGTCGGCACGCCCTCAGTGGAGGAGCTGCGCCAGCGCACGACGACGATCCCGATCGTTTTCGCCGTCGTCACCGATCCTGTCAGCCAGGGCTTTGTCCAGAATCTCGCCCATCCCGGCGGCAATATCACCGGCTTCACCGATTACGACGGCCCGCTGGCCGGCAAATGGCTGGAGATGCTTACGCAGGTCGTGCCAAAGCCGTCACGCGTTTCCGTCGTCTACAATCCCGCCACCGCGCCGTTCGCGCCGCTGATGCTGCGGACGATCGAAGACGCCGGCCGCGCGCTCGATGTGACGGTGGTGCCCGCGCCGGTCCATGACACGGCCTCGATCGCCGCCCTGGCCTTGCGGAAAGACGGCGGCCTGCTGGTGCTGCCGGATTTCTTCACCATGTCCAACCGTGCGCTTCTCCTGGCAGCCATCAATGAAGCGCGCGTGCCGGCGGTGTTCTGGAGCCGGACCTTCGTCGACGAGGGTGGCTTGATGTCCTACAGCACCGACAGCGCCGAGCAGCTCCGCCGCGCCGCCACCTATATCGATCGCATCCTGAAGGGTGCGCGAGCGGCCGACTTGCCGGTCCAGAATCCGACCACGTTCGAGCTGGCGATCAACTTGAAGACGGCCAAGGCGATCGGCGTCACGCTTCCGCCAAGCCTGCTCGCAACCGCGAACGAGGTCATCGAGTAGGATTTGGCTGCGACCGCCGGATTCGTTAACGTCGTCGCTAGGTGTGCGCCAGCACGCTTTCAAGAGCGCCTCGCAAATACATAATCGCGACCATTCCCTCTCCCGGTGTCTTGTGTAGAATCCTACCGATGCCGAAATCAGGCACGACCGCTGAGCCTTGAATCCTTCTGAACTCTTTACTGAATACTTTACTGAACCCTTGGGGTCGTGATCCCGACCAATGACAGCGCGGAAAAGGCCTTTTCCCGCCAATCTTTTCCGCCTTGGAGGAAATATGAGCGGTTTCGACATTTTCGCGATTGTTCTGGTCTTGCTCGTCATCGTCACGCTGGTGGCCGGCGTGAAGACGGTGCCGCAGGGCTATGACTGGACCATCGAGCGGTTCGGCAAATACACCCAGACGCTGAGCCCCGGGCTCAATCTGATCGTGCCCTATTTCGATCGCGTCGGACGCAAGATCAACATGATGGAGCAGGTGATCGACATTCCCGAGCAGGAGGTGATCACCAAGGACAACGCCACCGTGACGGTCGACGGCGTCGCCTTCTTTCAGGTGTTCGATGCCGCCAAGGCGAGCTACGAGGTCTCTAACCTGACCCAAGCCGTCACCGTGCTGACCATGACCAACATCCGTTCGGTGATGGGCTCGATGGATCTCGACCAGGTGTTGTCGCACCGCGACGAAATCAACGAGCGCCTGCTGCGTGTAGTCGATGCCGCCGTCTCGCCCTGGGGCCTCAAGGTCAATCGTATCGAGATCAAGGACATTGTGCCGCCGGCGGACCTCGTCGAAGCCATGGGCCGACAGATGAAGGCCGAGCGCGTCAAACGCGCCGACATCCTTCAGGCCGAAGGTGCACGCCAGTCCGAGATCCTGCGCGCAGAGGGTGCCAAGCAGGGCCAGATCCTCCAGGCGGAAGGTCGCCGCGAGGCCGCCTTCCGCGACGCCGAAGCACGCGAGCGGTCGGCGGAAGCTGAGGCCAAGGCGACGCAGATGGTCAGTGAAGCCATTGCCAAGGGCGACGTCGCGGCGCTGAACTACTTTATCGCCGACAAATATATCAAGGCGTTCGGGCAGTTTGCGGACTCGCCGAACCAGAAGATCATCATGCTGCCGATCGAGGCCACCAGCATGCTCGGCTCGCTCGCCGGCATCGGCGAGATCGCCAAGGCGACGTTCGGCGAGAGTGCTGCATCCGCCGCTGCCGCCGCTCGTCGCGGTTCGGTGCCGACGACTGGGAGCACGCCCCCGGCGGTGCCGCCGCGGCAGGGGTAAAGCGCATGCCCCGGAAAAGTGGACACCGGTTTTCCGACAAGGGCATGCGCCATTTCAAAGAGGTCGTGTCATGACCGACATGTTCGTATCGCTCGGCACCTGGAACTGGCTGATCTTCGGCTTCATCCTGATGGCGCTGGAGGTGCTGGCGCCGGGAGTCTTCCTGTTCTGGCTCGGGCTCGCCGCGCTGCTGGTCGGGCTGATCTCGTTCGGAGTGGCGATATCCTGGCAGATCCAGCTCGTGATGTTCGCGATCTTCGCCGCCGCCGCCGTGCCGGTTTGGCGTCGGCTCGCCCGGCCGAAGCCGGATGCAATTGCCGCCAGCCCCTTCCTCAACAAGCGCGCGGATGCGCTGCTCGGCCGCGAGTTCACGCTGGAGAAGCCGATCGTCGACGGCAACGGCACCATGCGCATCGGCGACACCGTCTGGCGCGTCGCAGGTCCCGATACGCCGGCGGGCACGCGTGTGAAGGTGGTGCAAGTGGACGGCGCGAATCTGACGGTGGCGGCGGCTTAGTCCACCGTCATTGCGAGCGCAGCGAAGCAATCCAGACTGCTGCCGGTGGAAAGATTCTGGATTGCTTCGCTTCGCTCGCAATGACGAGCTAGTCGGGACGGCATCGCCAGACTTACGCGCCGCTCTTGCTGCGCCACCGCTCCGCAAACCTATGCAGCGGCATGAACGTCTCGCACAAGTCCCGCCCGAGCGCCGTCAGCGCGTAACCGCCGGCTTCGCCGAGCTCCACGAACCCGGCCTCGCGCAAATCGTCCAGCCGCGCCTGCAGCACCGTCGGCGAGGCCTCGTCGCAGGCGGTGCGCAATGCGCGCGAGGTGAGGGGGGCGTCGCGCAGCTCCCACAGGATTCGCAGGCTCCAGCGTCGTCCGAGGAGGTCGAGCAGCACCATGATCGGCCGCCCGCTGCGCGGGCAACGGACGCCGCGCGATCTCGAAGTGGTCTGTTTCGCCATCGTCGCCCCCTTGCGCGGTGCTACAAATAGTGTAGCTTCATGCTACGTTAAATGTAGCAAGAGAGGCGGCCAATGTCCCCGGTCACAGCGCGCATTGCCCCGCTCACCCCGCCTTATCCCCCGGAGATCCAGGCCCAGTTCGACCGCATCATGCGCGGCGCGCCGCCACTGCTGCTGTTCCGGGTCATGGCGGGCCACACCCGCGCCTGGGACAAGTTTCGCGCCGGCGGCTTGCTCGATCCCGGACCGCTGTCGCTGCGCCAGCGCGAGATCGTGATCGACCGCACCTGCGCGCTGAACAAATGCGAATATGAATGGGGCGTGCATGTCGCGGTCTTTGCCGGGCCGGCGAAACTCACCGAGGAGGAAGTGCGCGCCACCGTGCAGGGTGATGCGGCGTCGTCGTGCTGGTCCCCGGCCGAGCAGACGCTGATCGCCGCCGTCGACGCGCTGCATCACAGCGCGACGTTTGACGACGCTGAGTTCGCTGCGCTGTCGGCGCATTACGACGAGGCGCAGATCCTGGAGATCATGCTGCTGTGCGGCTTCTACCGCACGGTCTCGTATCTGGCGAACGGACTGCGGTTGCCGCTGGAGGAGACGGCGGCAAGATTTCCTGCGCCGCTCTAGCCGCCGTCGTTGCGAGCGTAGCGAAGCAATCCAGTGTCTTTCCGCGGTGGCACTCTGGATGTTTCGCTGCGCTCGCAATGACGGTGAGTGGCTCCCTACGCCACGCCTGCCCGCAGCAGATCGTGCAGGTGCACGATGCCCACCACCTTGTCCGCCTCGGTCACGACCAGCGTCGTGATCTTGCGGGTGTTGAGCACCTCGATCATCTCGGTGGCCAGCATCGAGGGCGGTACGGTTTTCGGCCGCCTGGTCATGACGTCGTCGACCGACGCCGTCAGCAGGTCGGGCCGCATGTGGCGGCGCAGATCGCCGTCGGTGATGATGCCGAGAGCCTCGTTCGCCTCGTTGACGATGCAGACGCACCCCAAACCCTTGGCGGACATCTCCATCACCGCGTCCGACATCTTGGTGCCGAGCGGCTTGACCGGGATTTCCGCACCGGTGCGCATGTAGTCGCGGACGAATTTCAGCATCGCCCCTAACTTGCCGCCGGGGTGGAAATGCGCGAACTCCAGCGCGGTGAAGCCGCGGCCTTCGAGCAGCGCGATCGCAAGCGCATCGCCTATCGCGGCCTGCATCAGGGTCGAGGTGGTCGGCGCCAGATTGTGCGGGCAGGCCTCGCGCGCCTTCGGCAGCTCGATCACGACGTCGGCCGCTTGTCCCAGCGAGGATGCCGCGTTCGACGTCACCGCGATCATCGGGATTGCGAATCTTGCGGAATAGTTCACGAGAGTCTTCATCTCCGGCTGCTCGCCGGACCAGGACAGCGCCATGATGACGTCGTCGGTGGTAATCATGCCGAGGTCGCCATGGGCGGCTTCGGCGGTGTGCACGAAGAAGGCGGGCGTGCCGGTCGAGGCCAACGTTGCCGCGATCTTGCGGCCCATATGGCCCGACTTGCCGAGCCCGGTGACGATGACGCGGCCCTTCGCGTTGCGGATCAGATCGACCGCCTGGGCGAAGCTCGCGCCAAGCGGGCCGCGCAGGGCGGCGGCGAGCGCGTTGATACCGCCGCTCTCCGTTTCCAGCGTGCGGAGTGCGGATTCGACGCTGTCGGGAATGGGGCCGGATGATTGGGTCATCAGCGGTTTCGAACTCGGCATGTTCTGGTCCAGGAGGAGGGGCCTTCGCCCGTTGGCGCCTGCTTAACACGCCGCGGCCTTCGAGGCGACGAGCCCGACCCGACCCTCAACCGGTCGTTAACCATAATTGTTTTAACTCCATTAACGATAGTTCCCGCCGATCGGTGGGGACAATCGCGAAAGTGTTTGATTTCGTTGGAGTTCTTCCATCGTGGGGTCGTCTCCAGGCACGAGCCGGAGCAAACGCGCGCATTTCCTGCGCGCGGCTTTGCCGTGCTTTGCGCTGACGGTCCTCGGAAGCGCCCCCGTGGCCGCCCAGAGCCTCACCCCCGACCTGTTCAGTCCCAACCGCGGTGGCTTCGCTTCGCCCGACACGCTGCCGACGCGCCGCACCGCGGGCGTTCCGCAGGCACCGTCGGATGCGCTGCCGGCGCTGCCCGATCCCAACTCCGACTTTCGCAAGCGCCAGCAGACGCCGGCGCGCCCATGGCAGAACCCGACGAACCAAAACGCGACCAGCCAGGTCCCGACCTATGGCCTGCCGGCCGCCAACGGTGCGAGCAGCTCCGGCTACGACTCGCTGAACCGCAAGCGGCAGCAGCCGAAGTTCTATCCGGGTCAGCCCAAGCCGAAGCGCCCTGCTGGTCCCGGCTCGCGGGCGCCGACCACTACGCCGCCGCCATCCACGCTCGGTTCGCCGAAGATCGCGCCGCCCCCGTCCGCCTCCGCCAACAAGGCGCCCGTGCCGGCGGCGATGGCGGGCACCGTGCCCGGCCAGCCGCTACGCCGCCGCCTCAAGGCCGATGACGATGCGTTCGGCGCGGTCGGCGACTATGCCGGCAGTTTCCTGATCAAGGGCGGGCTCGAGCTCTCCACCGGTTACGACACCAATCCGGCGCGTCTGAACAAGCCGGTCGGCTCGCCGGCCTATGTGGTTGCACCCGATCTCCTCGTGGCGTCCGATTGGGAGCGCCACGCGCTGGTCGCGGATCTGCGCGGCTCGTTCTCGGGCTACACCAACAACATGCCGGCGACGATCGACGGCTTTGCCTCGCCTTCGCCGGTCGAGGTCGACCGCCCCGACTTCAACGGCCATGTCGACGGCCGCCTCGACGTCAATCGCGATCTCAAGCTGACCACGCAGCTGCGCCTGCGGCTCGCCACCGACAATCCCGGCAGCCCGAACGTGCAGGCCGGCCTGCAAAAATATCCTGTTTATGCCGCCTATGGCACGACCGTCGGCTTCGACCAGAGCTTCAACCGCTTCCAGATCGCGGCCGGCGCCACTGTCGATCGCACCGCCTACACCAACTCAAAACTGACCGACGGCTCGACCTTCAGCAACGACGATCGCGACTTCAACCAGTATGGCGGCGTCGGACGCTTCTCCTACGATCTCAAGCCGGGGCTGAAGCCATTCGTCGAGATCCAGGGCGACACCCGCGTCCATGACCTGGCCGCCGACCGCAACGGCTATTTCCGCGATTCGAACGGCGGCTACGCCAAGGTCGGCACGTCCTTCGAGTTCTCGCGGATCCTCATCGGCGAGGTCTCGGTCGGCTATTCCGCGCGCAACTATGTCGACCCGCGCCTGAGCCAGCTCGCGGGCTTCCTGACCTCGGGCTCGCTGATCTGGAGTGCAAGCGGCCTCACCACGGTGAAATTCGCCACCGACACCCAGATCGCCGAGACCACCGTCCCCGGCTCCTCCGGCGTGCTGGTGCACACCTACGGGGTCGAAGTCGATCACGATTTCCGCCGCTGGCTTACGGCAGTGGGCAAATTCACCTACGGCACCTACGACTATCAGGGCCAGAATCGTAACGACAAGACCTACTCGTTCGAAAGCAATCTGATCTACAAGCTCAACCGCAACATCTGGATCAAGGGCACGCTCCGCCACGACATCCTGGATTCGAACCAGCCGGGGTCAAGCTCGCAGGCGACGGTGGTGATGGTCGGGGTGAGGTTGCAGAATTAGAGGGGAGGCCCCGTGGCGGCTCGGATTACTTTGGACATCAACTCGGCTGGAGTATTCGAGCTATGGCTCAATCCCGAAGGCCGAGACCTTCTCGTCAAGGAACTGCTCGCCCTGAGCGAGACCAACGACCACTTTCACCTGATGCCCAGTGAAGTAGCCTCGGACGTCGAAGTTTCGGCGCGTCCCTATCGGCCGAACGACAAGCTTCTCGAATACGGTAAGGTGCTGTTCCGGCTTGACGAGTGGGACGCACAGCACTTTCCGCACGTCTTGGGCTAAGGCCCCGTCGCTCTCGCCATCTACTCCGCCGTCATGCCCCGCGAAGGCGGGGCATCCAGTACGCCGCGGCTTCTCGGTAAATCACAACTGTTTCGGAATACTGGATCGCCCGCTTTCGCGGGCGATGACACCGTTTGTAAATCTGACAGCGAGCCAAGCAACTACCGCGGCAGATCCGTCTTCCCCATCAGGAACGTATCGATCGACCGGGCACACAGCCGGCCCTCGCGGATGGCCCAGACCACCAGCGACTGGCCGCGGCGCATGTCGCCGGCGGTGAACACGTTGGGGCGTGAGGTCTGATAGTCCAGCGTGTTGGCCTTGACGTTGCCGCGGGGGTCGAGCTCGACCGAGAGCATCTTGAGCAGGCCCTCGTGCACGGGATGGACGAAGCCCATCGCGAGCAGGACGAGGTCGGCGTCGAGTTCGAACTCGGTGCCGGCGATCGGCTTGAACTTGTCGTCGACGCGCACGCAGTGCAGCTTCTTGACCTTGCCGTTCTCGCCGGTGAACTTCTGCGTCAGCACGGCGAATTCGCGGATCGCGCCTTCGGCCTGGCTGGAGGACGTCCGCATCTTCAGCGGCCAGTTCGGCCAGGTGAGGCCCTTGTTCTCGTGCTCCGGCGGGGCGGGCATGATCTCGAGCTGGGTCACGGAGAGCGCGCCCTGGCGCAGCGAGGTGCCGATGCAATCGGATCCGGTGTCGCCGCCGCCGATGACGACGACATGCTTGCCACCGGCCAAAATCTCCTGGACGCCGTTCAACGGTTCCTCCGACACGCGGCGGTTCTGTTGCGGCAGAAAGTCCATGGCATAGTGGATGCCGGCAAGGTCGCGGCCGGGAATCGGGAGGTCGCGCGGGGCTTCGGCGCCGCCGGTCAGCGCCACGGCATCGTACTCGTTGAGCATCTCGCGTGGGTCGACATTGCCGTCGGCGCCGACATGGCTGTTGTAATGGAAGGTGACGCCTTCGCCTTCCATCTGCGCGACGCGGCGGTCGATGATGCCCTTCTCCATCTTGAAGTCGGGGATGCCGTAGCGCAGCAGGCCGCCGGCCTTGGCGAACTTCTCGAACAGATGCACGTCGTGGCCGGCGCGCGCGAGCTGCTGCGCGCAGGCCATGCCGGCCGGACCGGAGCCGATCACCGCGACCTTCTTGCCGGTCTTATGGGCGGCGATTTCGGGCTTCAGCCAGCCATTGTCCCAGGCGCGATCGACGATCGCGCATTCGATGGTCTTGATGGTGACGGGGTTGTCGTCGATGTTGAGCGTGCAGGACGCCTCACACGGCGCCGGGCAGATGCGCCCCGTGAACTCCGGGAAATTGTTGGTCGAGTGCAGATTGCGCGAGGCTTCTTCCCAGTTGCCCTGATAGACGAGGTCGTTCCAGTCCGGGATCTGGTTGTTGACCGGGCAGCCGGGCGTGCCGGGCGAGACCGAGCCGGTGCCGTGGCAATAGGGAATGCCGCAATTCATGCAGCGCGCGGCCTGGTCGCGCGTTTCCTTCTCGGAGAGGGGAACGACGAACTCGTGGAAATGCTTCACGCGCTCGGCGACCGGGGTGTACTTGCGGTCATGCCGTTCGATTTCGAGAAAACCCGTGATCTTGCCCATTAAACCCGAAGTCCCTGCCGCTTAAATTCGTTGTGTTTCTCTCTCGTCGTCATTGCGAGGAGCGTGAGCTTCGAAGCAATCCAGTCTGCATCCGAGGAGAAAGTCTGGATTGCTTCGCTACGCTCGCAATGACGGGCGCTGATATTTCTTACGCCCCGATCGCGATTTTCGGCTCGGCGTCCGCGTTGGCGGCCATCTCGCGCAGCGCGCGCCGGTATTCGACCGGCATCACCTTGCGGAATTTTGGCAGCCAGTCCTTCCAGTTGGCCAGGATGTCGGCGGCGCGCCTGGAGCCTGTCGCCTTCGCATGGCGCGTGATCAGGACGTGCAGCCGCTCGACGTCGGAGGCGAGCAGGTCCTTGAACACGTCGACCCGGCCGTGCGCTTCGAGGTCACCGGAGTGGTGATAGGTGCCGGCGTTGATCAGCTCTTCCGACAGCACCGGCTCGAGCTCGACCATCGCCATGTTGCACAGCCTGTCGAAGTCGCCGGTCTCGTCCAGCACATAGGCGATGCCGCCGGACATGCCGGCCGCGAAGTTGCGTCCGGTCTTGCCGAGCACGACCACGATGCCGCCGGTCATGTATTCGCAGCAATGGTCGCCGGCGCCCTCGACCACCGCCACGGCGCCGGAATTGCGCACGGCAAAACGCTCGCCGGCGATGCCTCGGAAGTAGCACTCGCCTTGAATGGCGCCGTACATCACGGTGTTGCCGACGATGATGCTCTCTTCCGGCACGATGCCGCTGTTGGCCGGCGGCTTGACGATGATCTTGCCGCCCGAGAGGCCCTTGCCGACATAGTCGTTGGCTTCGCCTTCGAGCTCGAAGGTGACGCCTTGCGCCAGCCAGGCGCCGAAGGCCTGGCCGGCGGTGCCCTTGAGGCTGACATGGATGGTCTCATGCGGCAGGCCGGCATGGCCGTAGATCTTGGCGACCGCACCCGACAGCATCGCGCCCGCGGAGCGGTTGGTGCTGTTGATCTTGGCCTCGATCTTCACCGGCGCACCGCGGTCGAGCGCAGGCGTCGCCTGCTCGATCAGCGTGCGGTCGAGCACCGCTTCCAGATGATGGTTCTGGCGCTCGGAGTGATAGATCTTCTGGCCCTTCTCTTCCTTCTGCTTGACGAAGAGCTTGGAGAAATCGAGCCCCTTGGCCTTCCAGTGCGCGACCAGCTTGGTCTGGTCGAGCAGCTGCACCTGGCCGATCATCTCGTTGAAGCTGCGGAAGCCGAGCGAGGCCATGATCTCGCGGACCTCCTCGGCGACGAAGAAGAAGTAGTTGATCACATGCTCGGGCTGGCCGGTGAAGCGCTTGCGCAGGACGGGGTCCTGGGTCGCGACGCCGACCGGGCAGGTGTTGAGATGGCACTTGCGCATCATGATGCAGCCGGCCGCGATCAGGGGCGCGGTGGCGAAGCCGAACTCGTCGGCGCCGAGCAGCGCGCCGATCACGACGTCGCGGCCGGTGCGGAAACCGCCGTCGACCTGGACCACGATGCGGCTGCGCAGCCGCTCGCGCACCAGCGTCTGGTGGGTTTCGGCGAGGCCGATCTCCCACGGCGAGCCGGCGTGCTTGATCGAGGTCAGCGGCGAAGCGCCGGTGCCGCCCTCGAAGCCCGCGATGGTGACATGGTCGGCGCGCGCCTTGGCGACGCCCGCGGCTACGGTTCCGACGCCGATCTCCGAGACGAGCTTGACCGAGACCGCGCCGTCCGGGTTGACGTTCTTGAGGTCGTAGATGAGCTGCGCCAGATCCTCGATCGAGTAGATGTCGTGGTGCGGTGGCGGCGAGATCAGGCCGACGCCCGGCGTCGAATGCCGGACCTTTGCGATGGTGGCATCGACCTTGTGGCCGGGCAACTGGCCGCCTTCGCCGGGTTTTGCACCCTGCGCCATCTTGATCTGCATCATGTCGGAGTTGACGAGATACTCCGTGGTGACGCCGAAGCGGCCCGAGGCGACCTGCTTGATTGCCGAGCGCATGCTGTCACCGTTCGGCATCGGCTTGAAGCGGTCGGCTTCCTCGCCGCCTTCGCCGGTGTTCGACTTGCCGCCGATCCGGTTCATGGCGATCGCGAGCGTGGTGTGCGCCTCGCGCGAGATCGAGCCGAAGCTCATCGCGCCGGTGGCGAAACGCTTGACGATGTCCTTGGCCGGCTCGACCTGGTCGAGCGGTACCGGCTTGCGCTTCTCTTCGTCCGCATTCTTGATCCGGAACAGGCCGCGCAGCGTCAGGAGACGCTCCGACTGCTCGTTGAGGATCTTCGCGAAGGCGCGGTAGCGTTCCAGCGAATTGCCGCGCGCGGCGTGCTGGAGCAGCCCCACCGACTCGGCGGTCCATGCATGGTCCTCGCCGCGGCTGCGATAGGCATATTCGCCGCCGACATCGAGCGAGGTCTTGTACACGAGCGCGTCGCCGAACGCGTCGGCATGACGGCGCACCGCCTCTTCGGCGATCTCGCCAAGACCGACGCCCTCGACGCGGGTGTGCGTGCCCGCGAAGAATTTTCCGACGAATTCCGCCTTCAGGCCAATGGCGTCAAAGATCTGCGCGCCGCAATAGGACTGGTAGGTCGAGATGCCCATCTTGGACATCACCTTGAGCAGGCCCTTGCCGATCGACTTGATGTAGCGCTTGACGATCTCGTAGTCGTCGAGCGAGCCGGGCAGGCGGTCCTTCATCGCGATGATGGTCTCGAACGCCAGATACGGATTGATCGCTTCCGCGCCGTAGCCGGCGAGACAGGCGAAGTGATGCACTTCGCGCGGCTCGCCGGATTCGACGACGAGGCCGACCGAAGTGCGCAATCCGGTGCGGATCAGATGATGATGCACGGCGGCGCAGGCCAGCAGCGACGGGATCGGAACCCGGTCGGTGCCGACCATGCGGTCGGACAGGATGATGATGTTGACGCCCTCGCGCACCGCGCTCTCGGCGCGCGCGCAGAGCTCGTCCAGCACCTGGTCCATGCCGGCCGCGCCGAGGCCGGCGTGGAAGGTGGTGTCCAGCGTGCGCGACTTGAAGTGCGACTCGGCGACCTCGGAGATTGAGCGGATCTTTTCGAGGTCCGCGTCGGTCAGGATCGGCTGGCGCGCTTCGAGGCGCTTGGTAGTGGCTAGGCCTTGCAGGTCGAACAGGTTCGGCCGCGGTCCGATGATGGAGACGAGGCTCATCACCAGCTCCTCGCGGATCGGATCGATCGGCGGATTGGTGACCTGCGCAAAGTTCTGCTTGAAGTAGGTGAACAGCGGCTTGGCCTTGGCCGACAGCGCCGAGATCGGCGTGTCGTTGCCCATCGAGCCTGCGGCTTCCTCGCCGGTGGAGGCCATCGGCGTCATCAGGATGGTGATGTCTTCCTGGCTGTAGCCGAACGCCTGCTGGCGATCGAGCAGCGACAGGTTGGAGCGCACGCCGGTGGTCGGCACCTTCGGCAGCTCTTCCAGCACGATCTGGGTCCGCTCCAGCCACTCCGTGTAGGGATGGCTCCTTGCGAGCTCGGCCTTGATCTCGTCGTCGGGGATGAGGCGGCCCTGCTCGAGGTCGACCAGCAGCATCTTGCCGGGCTGCAAGCGCCACTTGGTGATGATCTGGTCCTCGGGAATCGTCAGCACGCCCATCTCGGACGCCATCACGATGCGGTCGTCCTTGGTGACGAGATAGCGCGCCGGCCGAAGGCCGTTGCGGTCCAGCGTGGCACCGATCTGGCGGCCGTCGGTGAAGGCGATCGCGGCGGGGCCGTCCCACGGCTCCATCAGGGCTGCATGATATTCGTAGAAGGCGCGGCGCTTCTCATCCATCAAGGGATTGCCGGCCCACGCCTCCGGAATCATCATCATGACGGCGTGCGGCAGCGAGTAGCCGCCCTGCACCAGGAATTCGAGTGCGTTGTCGAAGCAGGCGGTGTCCGACTGGCCTTCGTAGGAGATCGGCCAGAGCCGGTTGATGTCCTTGCCGTACAGCTCGGAGCTCACCGAGGCCTGGCGCGCCGCCATCCAGTTGACGTTGCCGCGCAGCGTGTTGATCTCGCCATTATGCGCGATCATGCGGTAGGGATGCGCCAGCGACCACGCCGGGAAGGTGTTGGTCGAGAAACGCTGGTGCACGAGCGCCAGCGCGCTCTCGAAATCCTTCTCGTGCAAATCGGGATAGTACTTGCCGAGCTGGTCGGCGAGGAACATGCCCTTGTAGATCACGGTGCGGCAGGACATCGAGCACGGATAGTAGCCGGCGAGGCCGCGGTCGCGGCGCTGATAGATCGCTTGCGAGATCGACTTGCGCAGGATGTAAAGCCGGCGCTCGAAATCGTCCTCGGTCTTGGCGGTGCCGTTGCGGCCAATGAACACCTGCATGCAGGCGGGCTCGGTCGGCTTTACGGTGACGCCGAGCGAGGAATTGTCGGTTGGCACGTCGCGCCAGCCGAGCAGCGTCAGGCCCTCTTCCTTGATCTGGTCGGCGATGATGCTCTTGATGACGTTGCGCCAGGCAGTGTCGCGCGGCATGAACAACGCGCCGATGGCGTATTCGCCCGGATTGGGCAGCACGAAGCCGAGCTCCTTCGCCTTGCGGCTGAAGAAAGCATGCGGGATCTGCACCAGAATGCCGGCGCCGTCACCGGCGCGCGGGTCGGCGCCGACGGCGCCGCGGTGCTCGAGGTTACAGAGGATGCTGAGCGCGTCCGCGACGATCTCGTGCGACTTCTGGCCCTTGATGTTGGCGATGAAGCCGACGCCGCAGGAATCTTTTTCCAGGCTCGGATCGTACAGGCCTACGGCCGGCGGCCGTGAATTGTGTTCCTGAATCGGATCGGTCGTTTTCGAGGCGACCGTCGCCGACAGTTGTTCTGCCACGATGTTTCCGCGCTCGACTTGCGACCCGTTCATGTTCTCGTCCTCTCCATGCGGCAAGCTGCCTCACCGCCATCTTCGGCGCACCTTGGGCGTCCCGCGGCACCCGCTTCTGGGTCACCGCTCGTCCGCTCGCGAGCCGCATTTTCTTAAATTCAGGCCAAGGCGTTCTTCGTCCCCGAGAACGGCTTTGCCTGTTGCCTTCTTGGCGCTCGAAAGCACCGACTTTCGTTGCAATCCCTATGCCGGAACCGCAAGCAAAATTGAGACAGTCTTCCTGTCCTAACCATCACCTTGCCAAATTTTTGTCTATCACACAAGCGCGCGCAAGTCCCGATTCCCCATATGTCAATCAATCGCTTTCCAAAAGTTGCGCGGCCCCGGTTTTGAAGCAAACGCGCCCTGATCCGGCCCTGCCGACGCCGGAATCCCCAATGAAGCTTCGGATCAACCCTTTGGAAGACCCGCCACGCCGCAAGAAGCAAAAGAGCGCGATCCATCCGGGGGCCTGACAGGAGCGTCTCGACCATGAAGTTTTTCACAGGATGTGTGGCCGCCGCCACGCTGGCGCTGGCCGCGACCGCGGCTCAAGCGCAGGTTCCAGCGCGAGGGGCGATGATCGCGGTCTCGGATTTCGACGCCCCCTATGCGCCGTCGGAGGCCGCGCCGCCGCCGCGCTACGGCTATGGCTACGAAGAACGCGGGCCGGCCCCGGTGCTGCTGCCATCGACCGAGGTCTACGCGGTGCTGCGCGAGAACGGCTTCTCTCCACTGGGCATCCCGCGCCTGCGCGGCGGCGTCTACACCATCGCGGTGATTGACCGCCGGGGGGAGGACGGCCGGCTCGTGATCGATGCCCGCGACGGAAGGATTTTGCGCTTCATGCCGGCTGCCGACGCCTACGGCATGGCACCCGGCTACGAGCAGCCTGCGGTTGCACCTTACCGCCCGCAAAGCGCGCTGCCGCCGCCGACCATGGTCCGCAGTGGTCCGCCCCGCCCTCCGGCCCCGATCCCGCATGTCGCCAGCCGTTCCGTGCCGCTGCCCAAGGCGGCTCCGCCGCGCGAGGCCCCGGGCGTCCCCGCCAAGCCGGCCGAGCCTGCGACGCCGCAGGCCCAGGTGCCGCAGGCACAACCTGTGACGCAGACCGCGGCCGCCGTGCCGTCCAAGCCCGCTGAGGTCGCACCGCAAGCCGCCGCGCCAACCGTAGGTCAGGTCAAGCCTGCCGCGACTATCCTGCCTACGCAGGAGATGCCGGCGGCACAGGGGCTGGACTAAGCGCGGGCGTTTGAGGCGATGGCCCGCATCACCCCAACGGTGTCGTCCTGGCGAAGGCCAGGACCCATACCGCGAGGTGCATCATATGAGTGACGCGGGAGTACCGAACTCCGAATCTTCGCCAAACTCCTCCCTGTGGTGATGGGTCCTGGCCTTCGCCAGGACGAGGTTGGGGAGAGAGTTAGCGCAAACAGAAGGCGTCTCAGCACTCAGGCGCCTTCTGAACCATGACGAGCGCGGCTCAGCTCCGGCCATACCCCGCCGCTTCCAGGATCAAATTCGCCACCTCCTTCGGATGCGACACCAGCGACAGATGGCCGGCGTCGAGCTCGATCGTGGTTGCGTTCATGCGCTTGGCGAGGAAGCGTTCGAGATCGGGATTGATGGTGTAGTCGTTCTTCGACACCGCGTACCAGCTCGGCTTGGAATGCCATGCCGCCTCCGTGGTGCGACCGGCGAAGATCGAGGCGGCCGTCGGCCATTGCACGGCGTAGAGCTCCTTGGCCTGCTCCGGCTTAACGCCATTGGCGAAGTACTTCAGGAAGGCGTCTTCTGACAGCTTGGTGTAGCCGTCGCGCTCGACGACGCCGGCGCGTGCCGGTCCCGCCGGAAACTGCTTCGACAGCGCGACAAAATCCTCGTTGGCATCGGGCGCACGGGCGGCGACATAGACGAGGCCGGTGACCTTCGGGTCGGTGCCGACCTGGCTGATCACGGTGCCGCCCCAGGAATGCGCGACCAGCACGGTCGGACCATCCTGTTCGGCCAGCACGCGCTTGGTCGCCTCGACGGAATCCGCAAGCGACGACAACGGATTTTGCACGGCAGTTACGTTGAGCCCTGCGGCCTGGAGGATCGGGATCACTTCCGACCAGCTTGAGCCGTCGGCCCAGGCGCCGTGCACCAGCACAACGTTCTTGGCCTTTACGGTCTGCGGCGTCTGCGCGTGAGCGAGGCTGAGAGGGGCCGCCAGCAGGCTCGCGGCGACGAAAAGGCTGCGCCAGAAAGTCATGATTGTTCTCCGTCTTGTTTTTGGGTTCGATATCCAAAAGACGATGCGCGGGGCGGCGGTGTTACGCCATTTCACCGCTCTGTGATGCGGCGCAACAGTCCAGCACGGCCGTTCAGCAATCGGTGACGTCCCGGCGACGACCGAGACCATCCTCTCTGGTAAGGTATGGCAGATCCGTCGTTCGGTATTTCTTCCGTGCACGATTGATCGATCTCGCGGCAGGATTCCCCGGCTCTCGCCGGGACGAGGAGAGCCCAACAAAAAACGCCCCGGGGCACCGGGGCGTTTTCGCAACCTGGAAGCGGCCGACGTGATTTACGCGGCTACCGAGTTCTCGATCACCTGTGCGCCTTGCGCACCGGTGTTGATCGCGATGTGGCGGGGCTTCTTCGCTTCGGGAATCTCACGGACGAGGTCGACGTGAAGCAGCCCGTTCTCGAGCGAGGCGTTCTTCACCTGCACGAAGTCGGCAAGCTGGAAGGCGCGCTCGAAGGCACGCGCGGCGATGCCACGGTACAGCACTTCGGCCTTCGAGTTCTCGTTGGCGACTTTCTCGCCCTTAATCGTCAACGTGTTTTCCTTCGCGACGATGGAGAGCTCATCCTTGGCAAAGCCCGAAACCGCAACGGTGATGCGGTAGTCGTTCTCACCGGTACGCTCGATATTGTAGGGGGGATAACCGGGGCTGCCGTCCGAACCGGCCTGGTCGAGCAGGTTGAAGAGACGGTCGAAGCCGACGGTGGAACGGTAGAAGGGGGTCAGGTCGTAGGTACGCATGGTCAAGTCCTCCATTGAGCGACTGTTGAGTAACCCGCCCGCCAATCGGGCCGGGCTTTCGTCTGTGTGCAGCCTGATGTTCCGGTTCCGAAACACTGGTAGCGGCCTGCACCAAGGTGATATGGGTTCAGGGGAACGGCGTTCAAGAGGGCGGATACTCAGCCTTTTCGGCGCTCCCGCCCCTGATTTGCAGCTCTTCGTGCCCAAGCCCTCCCCATCATGACGCTGGTCTCGATACCGTCCAATCCCGTTCCCGAAGACGTCGTCAGCGGCACCATCAAGACCCCTGATGGCGTCGAGCTGCGCTTTGCGCGCTGGGCACCGCCGGCGAACCGCAAGGGCACGGTCTGCGTCTTCACCGGACGCAGCGAGCAGATCGAGAAGTATTTCGAGACCGTGCGCGACCTGCGCGACCGCGGTTTTGCGGTGGCGATGATCGACTGGCGCGGGCAGGGCCACTCCTCGCGCCGCCTGCGCGATCCGCGCAAGGGCTATGTCCGCGACTTCGCTGATTTCGAGATCGACGTCGAGACCTTCGTGCAGCAGGTGGTGCTGCCGGATTGCCCGCCGCCCTTCTTCGCGCTCGCCCACTCCATGGGCGGCACCGTGATGCTGCGGGTGGCGCATGCGGGCAAGCGCTGGTTCGACCGCATGGTGCTGTCTGCGCCGATGATCGACCTCCCCGGCCGCGCCACCTCGTTTCCGGCGCGGGCTCTGCTGAAGACGATGCGCGTGCTGGGGATGGGCGGCCGTTATGTCCCCGGCGGCAGCGACCAGATCACCGGGCTCAATCCCTTCATCAACAATCCGCTGACCAGCGACCCCGTGCGCTATGCGCGCAATGCCGCAATCCTGGAGGAGGATCCGACCCTCGGGCTCGCGTCACCGACGGTCGCCTGGGCCGATACCGCCTTCCGCGCGATGAACACCTTCAAGGGCAAAAACTACCCGTCCGAGATCCGTCAGCCGATCCTGATGCTGGCGGCCTCCAGCGACACCGTGGTCTCGATCGCGGCGATCGAGGAGTTCGCCTATCATTTGCGCGCAGGCTCCCATCTCGTGATCGCCGGTGCCAAGCACGAGATTCTCCAGGAGCAGGACCGCTACCGTTCCCAATTCTGGGCAGCCTTCGACGCCTTCGTGCCAGGCACGCCGCTGTTCAAGTGAGGGGAGGCGATGCTGCCCTGCGACCACACGCCGGCATGCCGGGACAAGCCCGGCCATGACGAGGAAGTAGCATCACCCACTACAGCGTCTTCAGATACTCGATCAGATCGTAGCGCTCGTTGTCGTCCTTGAACACGCGGCCGATGACACCGGGACGTTTTTCCTCGCCCGGCTTGCGCTCGAAGGAATGGCCGAGCACGCTGTTGCCCTGGATCGGATCCTTGTCCGACCCGGCCGAGAACTCGGTTTCACCCGTCTTGCACTTCTCGTTGGCGGTGACCGCAAAGCCGACGGTCACGGGATCATAGTCGCGGCGGCCCATGCAGAATTTTTGCGGGCGCTCGCTTGCAGGCTTCAGCAACCAGTAGAGAGAGGGCACCGAACCGTTGTGCAGATAGGGTGCCGTGGCCCAGACGCCGTTCAGCGGCCGTGCCCGATAGCGTGCTCCCCCCACCGGATTGAGGCAGTTCTTGCGCGCGAGATTCCACAATTTCGACCGCTCGGCGTCCGGAGTCTTCTCGTCGTCCATCCATTTGCGGGCGACGAGATCCACCACCGTCATCAACCCGAGCGCATAAACCATCTCGGTCGGCGAGCTTGCGGTCGAGACGTCGCATTGCCACCGTTTCTGGAGGTCGGCCGTATTCACCTTCAGGAAGCCGGGCAGATCGACGATCCTGTTGCTGAGCACGAGCGACTGTTCGGGATCCGTCTTGATCTCGTCGAGGGGGATCGTCACCGCGTTCAGCACCTTGCTGTCGCCGCTCGGCTCCCAATGTCCCGACGACCAGAAAGCCGGGGTGTCGATCGCCGGCAGATGGCATCCGGAGCACATCTCGGCGTAGATCTTGCGGCCATTGTCGACCTTCTTTTGATCGAGCCTCCAATTGTCGCCAAGGATCTGCGAGGGCCATTTCGGCGCCAGCAGGCCGCCGAACTTCGGGCCGGTGGAGGGATCTGCCGTCTTGAACGGGTCTGGCCCCCTGAGCATGTCCTCGATCCAGCCGAGCGTGTTGATATGAACCGAGGAGCGCCACAGCCTGTCCTCCGGGTAGGCGTCGGACAGGTTGAGCAGCGCCGTCACGCCGAGGGCTTCGCCGGCGTTGCGGATCAGCGGCTGCTCGATCGAGGCGTCGTACTGGGCGAACTTGAACCAGGGCACGGTCCAGATCGGGGGATAGCTGACCGGCGCGTCCTGGGCGTGCAGGTTCTTCTCGAATCCCTTGATCCCGCTCAGCGCGAGATCCTGCGAAAAAACTTGATTGCCGATGCGATTGAGAGCGTCGAGGCGACCGAACCCTTCCTCGGTGTCCTGCTGCTGCCTGCCGTTCCAGGTCTTCTTGCCTTCAATCGTCTTTTGCTGGGTTTGCGCCCAGTCGATCAGGAAGTTGCCGATCGCGCTGAGCTTCTGCTTGAGCGCGGCGCGGTCAGCCTTGCTGGCATCGGGGCCGAGCACGCGATCGGCGAAGCGCTGGAAGCGGAACGGCACGTAAAGCGTGTAGGCGATCGACAGGCCGGTGGAGACCTCGAGCTTCTTCAGGTCGGTCATGGCCGGGCCGCCGTCGAAACGCACGTCCACGCCCTGGTAGTGGATCTGGCCGGTATGGCAGGCCGCGCAGGTCAGCCCGATCTTGTCCTCTTCGCGACGGCCGGTCGCGGGATCGACGACACCGGTCATCCGTGCGAAGCCGACCGGCAGGCCGTCGACGTTCTCCGCCGGCGTCCACCTGGTCGACCAGTCCGGCACCTGTGTCGTCTCGTAGACATTGGCATAGCCGAAGCGGCGCAGTGACGTCGCGTCAGTCTGGATCGACTGCGGGCTCGGGATGAACCCGAAGCGCTCGAGATAGGTGCCGTCCGTCATCATGCCCGGCGCCGAGAACAGATGCAGGCGCGGCTGCTCCAGGGCCATGAACCATTCATAGGGCACCGGGAAGGTCGCTGTGCCCTGGCTGGCATGGTGAAACCAGTGCCTGTCCTTCAGCGACCAATTCTGTTCGAGCCAAAAGGCCGCCTTCGTCTCCGGGACCGTGGGCAAGGGTGGCGGCAGGAGATTCACGAGAATTCCCTTTTGCGGCAGCATGGCGCGCACCTGGTCGGGAAATTCGGCGACCGCAACGAGCAAGGCGAGACCGAGGGCGAGCAGCAGGGCCGCAACCTTGAGGGCGCCCCGCACCACACGCTGGCAGGTGGACAGCACCGGCTGCGATACCAGCCGCTGGTTGATGCGAGCAGGGAATTGCCGCTCGTTGAACAGAGTGCGCACGTCGGCCACGCTGAGATAGCGGTCCTCACCCGCGCCCTTGCCCATGATCTTCAGGAGGATCGGCCACTCGAACTTCATCAGCAGGGGGTAGTACCAGCGCGCGGCGCTGCCGGCGCGCTTGAGGTTGTCGCGCATGAAGACGCCGATTTCCGAGGCGTTGAGACCGGGCTCAGAGCCGCCGCCGTTCGGATCCCGGTAGTCCCGGCCGAAGCTCGCAAACCGCGCAAGCTCGTCCTCATCGACCTTGCCGTCGACGCCGAGGACGCGCGAGCCGGCACCGCGCTTGTCGAGAGGGCCGCCACGCAACGCGTCGAGCTGTGCGCCCGAAAATATGCTCTTCAGGATGTGACCGAGCCCGTTGGCGATAAGCGCAACGCCGCGGACCTGGATGCGGGCCGAGACCTTCTTCAGCCCGGTCTCGCCGCTCGCATTCGCGATCGTTTGCGACAGCGTGCCGAGCGGAACGGTTCTGCCGTCAACAAACCCCTCGCCGACGAGGCCGCGGAGGAATGGACAGGGATTGTTCGGGGAGACCTGGATCGAAGGGTCTAAGGAGGGCTTCGGAGCGGAGTCATGCATGGCCCAAATCCTGAAAACGGCGAATCGTGAAATACAGACGCGGCGATAGAGCGCGGAAAGTCCTGACAAACCGACAACACGTTATACTACTTCAGCGTGTAGCCGAGTGTGGCTGAATTCACTGTCGTGTCAATAAAGGCGGAGGGGACATTGCCGCGTGGCCGCGGCTGGCTCTCAGGATTCGGCGACGCGTTTGACGTCGCTCGAAACCAGGGTCAGTTTGCCGAGCGGCACGCCCGCATTCAAGAGTCCGGCGCGGTAATGGGCGAGGTCCTCGGGCCGCTTCCAGTGGAAATTGCGCAAATGGCGGTCGACATTGAGAGTCGGGTAGTTAGCCATGAGCACGCGGGTCGCCTCGACCGCCTCGTCGCCGCGTCCCAATTGCGCCAGCGCCGCGGCGCGGATTGCCAGCGCCTGCAAATGGTTCGGGTTGATGTAGAGCTGTTCTCGAGCCCATGACAGAGTCGCGTCATATTGGCCCAGCAGATAATGGCTGAAGGCGTTCAGTGCGGCCCATTGGTAGCGCGGATCGCTGTTGTCGCGCTGTGCGGCCATCGAGAACAGCTCGATCGCCTCGCGGTGCTCGCCGATGACGAAATGGCAGATGCCGAGCACGCCGCGCGCGCCGTTGTCGTAGGGGTTGAGCGCGACGGCGCGCTTGGCGGCGTCCATCGCGGCCTCGTAATGCCCCTCCAGCGCGTGGGTCCAGGACAGGATCGAGAACGCAAATGACGAGCGCGGATCGAGCCGAACGCTGGTTTCGGCAAGCTTCATCGCCTCGGCCCACATCTCGCGCGTGCCCTTGACCCAGCCGAACTGGATGCTCTGGATCTGAATCGTGGCGAGATAGGCGTGCGCAATCGACAGCTTGGGCTCGAGCCTGATGGCCTCCCGGAACAGGTCGACGGCGATGGCCAGGTCTTCCTTGGTTTGCCGATAATAGTGCGACAGTCCTTTGAGGAAGCGGTCCCAGGCGGTGACGTCGGTCGAGAGCCGCGCCGGCGCCGAGGCTTCGGCCCGGACGATCTCGGTGGCGATGGCGGCGGACAGGTTGGTGGTGATCTCGTCCTGCATCGCGAAGAGATCGCCGATGTCGCGGTCGTAGCGGCCAGTCCAGAGCTGCTCGCCGGTCTCCGGCGCGATCAGCTCTGCGGTCACGCGGATCTTGGCTCCGGCACGCCGCACCGAACCCTGGATCAGATAGGTGGCGTCGATCTCCCGCGCGATCAGGCGGGTGCTGGCGTTGTTGCCCTTGAACACGAACGTCGAGTTGCGGCTCAGCACGCGATAGAAGGATTGCAGCGACAGCGCGTGGATCAGATCCTCGGTCAGGCCGTCGGAGAAATACTCGTCCTGTGCGTCGCTGAGATTGGCGAAAGGGAGCACGCCGACGATCGCGGTGCGATACTGCTGCGAGAGGGCGGATGCCTCCCTCAGCGCGGGCGCAAGCGCCGGTGCACCTTCAGGCGTCCAGGTCCAGACCCCGATCGGATCCTTGATGTTCTTGAAGCGGTGGTTGCCGGCATCGACCAGCGGCACGGTGAGATGCTTGCTGGCCTCCTTGTAGGCCTTGGCCGAGATGGCGAAGCCGCCGGGGCTCGCCACGGCTTCGAGGCGGACGGCAATGTTGACATCGTCACCGAAGACCTCGTCCTCGTCGGCGATGACGTCACCCATATGGATCCCGAGGCGGAACTGCATGGCGCGATCGGCGGGCAGATGGTGATTGCGCTCCGCCATCAGGGTCTGCATCGCGATCGCGGCCTCGGTGGCGCCGACGATCGAGGGGAATTCCAGCAGGAAGCCGTCGCCGGTGTTTTTGACGACGCGGCCGCCGTGATTGAGGATGATGGGATGGATCGCGCTGCGATGGGCCTTGAAGGCGGCATGGGTGCCGGCCTCATCGGTGCCCATCATGCGCGAATAGCCGGCGACATCGGCGCAGACAATGGCAGCCAGACGTCTTTCCATATTCCGGAGCTCCAAGAGACTTGCAAGAGACTTGGAAGAGATCGAGGACCGGCCACGGCGTGGCAGTCGCCTCGAATCCCGCATTCAAAGAACCCGTTCCTTATAGAGCAGATGAGGCCGAGCGAAAGTATGATCCGCATTGCAAATTCGA
The DNA here is from genome assembly GCF_023101105.1 of Bradyrhizobium sp. 155. Classification (NCBI taxonomy): domain Bacteria; kingdom Pseudomonadati; phylum Pseudomonadota; class Alphaproteobacteria; order Hyphomicrobiales; family Nitrobacteraceae; genus Bradyrhizobium; species Bradyrhizobium sp. 155. The sequence goes on from NZ_CP064704.1 coordinate 891,416, forward strand.
GGTAAATCCTCGGCAATCCGGCAGTGGACGGGGACGAGCGAACGCACTAAGCCGACCTCTTGGGCTACGGTTGGGCGGCGGAGGCACGTCACACATGCTGGGCATTCACGAAATCTGGCTCTTCGTCCTGTCGGGCGTGCTGCTCAACATCACGCCGGGGCCTGATACGGTCTATGTGATCGGCCGCAGCATGCAGCTGGGCTGGCGAGGTGGCGCCGCGGCCGCGCTGGGCATCAGTTGCGGCTGCTTTTTCCATGTCGCGGGCGCGGCAATCGGCCTTTCGGCCCTGCTGATGGCCTCATCGACCGCGTTCTCGATCCTGAAGCTGGTCGGAGCGGCCTATCTCGTCGTGACCGGGCTTCAGATGCTGTGGTCGCGCCCGGTGCTGGCCTCGGCCATCGACGAGCCTGTGCAGAGCTCGCTGCGGCGGGTTTTCCTCCAGGGCGTCTTCACCAACGCGCTCAATCCCAAGGTCGCGCTGTTCTTCCTTGCCTTCCTGCCGCAATTCGTCGCAGCGGACTCGGCGCACAAGCCGCTCGCCTTCCTGATGCTGGGCCTGATCTTCATCTGCACGGGAACGCTGTGGTGCCTGGTGCTGGCGGCGTTCGCGGCAAGGGCCGCCCACCGCTTGCGGAGCTCCGAAGGCGCGGTCGCCTGGGTCAACCGTACCCTCGGCGGCCTCTTCATCTATCTCGGCATCCGCGTCGCCATGCTGGAGACGCGGTAACGTCCTTTACGCGAATTCCTTCAGCAGCGCGCTGCCGGCGAGATAGAGGCCGAGCAGGATCATCGCGATCAGGAACCAGCGGCGAAACGCTTCCGCCGGCATCCGCGCCCGCACCGTTTGGCCGATATACATGCCGGCAAACGCGCAGGCCATGCCCACGGCGCCCGGCACCGCGTTGGCCGGCGTCAGCAATCCCCCCGCGGTGAGATTGAAGGCGAGCGCCAGTGTCGCTGTCGTGAAAAACACGCCGAGCGCCTGCACCAGCTCGTCCTTCTCCATGCCGATCGCCTGCATGAACGGCATCGAGGGGATCACCTGCACGCCGGTCGAGGCCGAGATCACGCCGGTGACCACGCCGACCACGCCGCCGACCCATTTCTCGTTCTTTGGCGCAACATGAAACTGGAATTTGTTCAGCCCGATGATCGCGTAGATGACCAGGAGCACGCCGAGCACGATCGTGCCGTAGCGCGCATGCGGGCCGGTGAGCGCGCCGGCATTGAGCCAGCACCCGATCACGGTGCCGATCATCAGCGGCCACAGCCGCCTCAGGATATCGCGCAAATGGGGGCCGACGAAGGTCTGCCAGATGTTGGTGACGATGGCGGGGACGATCACGATGGCGATCGCGCGGCTCGGCGCCATGCTCACCGCGAGCAGGCCCATGGAGACAGTCGGCAGGCCGAGCCCGACCACGCCCTTGACGAATCCGGCGATCAGGAAAACGGCGGCGATGAGAATGAGGAGCGGGTCGATCATATCTGCACATTGACCGATGCAGCGCGCCGGCACAATCTGTAGCTTACGGAGAAAGCCTTCGTTTGGAACGAAGGCTGAAGGGACCCCCGATGCGCTTCGACCTCGTCGACCTCCAGCTGTTCATCGCGGTCGCCGACCAGCGCAGCATCACCCGCGGCGCGGAGCGGTCGCATCTGGCGCTGGCCTCAGCCAGCGCGCGCATCAAGGGGCTGGAGGATGCGCTCGGCGTCGCGCTGCTCAAGCGCGGGCGCCGCGGCGTTGAGTTGACCTCGGCCGGCGAGAGCCTGCTCGATCACGCCCGTCTCGTCATTCACCAGATCGACGCCATGCGCGGCGATCTCGCCGGCTTTGCCAGCGGCGTGCGCGCCAGCGTGCACTTCCTCGCCAATACCTCGGGGCTTTCGGAGCATCTGCCGAAGGCGCTCGCCGGCTTCCTGCGCGAGCATCGCGACGTTGCCATCGACATCGAGGAGCGCGAGAGCACCGACATCGCGGCCGCGATCACTGCGGGCGCGGCCGATCTCGGCTTCGCCGCCGAGCACGCGCTGCCCGATCATATCGAGCGATTCGCCTTCAGCGAGGATCGCCTGACGCTGGTGACGTCTAGGCGCGGCCCGTTCGCCGGCCGCCGCGCGATCGATTTCCAGGAGGCGGGCGCTTGCGACTTCGTCGGGCTGACCAGCGCCACCGCGCTTCAGGTGCATATTTCGAAGCACGCCGCCCGGCTCGGCATGCGGCCGCATTACCGCGCACGCTTGCGCGACTTCGATGCGATCTGCCAGATGGTCGCCGCCGATGTCGGCGTCGCGCTGGTGCCCGAAGCCGCGGCCCGCCGCTGCGCAAAACTGATGCCGCTCGCCATGGTCCGCCTGCGCGATAGCTGGGCCAACCGCAAACTCGTGATCTGCGCGCGAAGCTTCAAGACACTACCGCGCCCGGCGAAGATGCTGGTGGAGCATTTGCGGTCTGCGGCGGTGTGAGTTCTGGGATTTCCCCTCCCTTTAGAAGAGGTTAAGACGCAGCTACTTCGCCGTCTCCACGCCAGCGTCCTTGATCACCTTCGCCCATTTCTTCGTCTCGTCCGCGATGAATGTGCGAAAATGCTCCGGCTCATCGCCGACCAGCGTCGCGCCCTGGGCAGCGAGCTTTTCCTTCACCGCCGGATCCGCCATCGCCTTCGTGGCCAGATCATGTAGCGCGGTGACGATCTCCTTCGGCGTGCCCTTCGGCGCGACCATGCCGTACCAGTTCTCGATGCGCAGATCCGCAAAGCCCGCTTCCGCGGTGGTCGGCACGTCAGGCGCCGTCGGCGAACGCTCGGCGGAGCCGACCGCGATCGGTCGCAGGGCGCCCGCCTTGACCTGCGGCAGCAGCACGGGGAGGTCCAGGAACGTCATCTGCACCTGCTGGCCCAGCAGATCGTTCACGGCGGGCGCCGCGCCGCGATAGGGCACGTGCACGATGTCGATCTTGGCCGTCAGCTTGAACAATTCACCGGCGAGATGCGGCAGGCTGCCGGGTCCGGAGGAGGCGAAGTTGAGTTTTCCCGGCTGCGCCTTGGCGAGCGCGATCAATTCCGCGATGTCCTTTGCGGGGACGTTGGTGGCGACCACCAACATTTCCGGCACGGTTGCGACCAACGTCACGGGCGTGAGGTCGTTGAGCGTATCGTAGGCGACCCTTTCCATGCTCGGGCTGATCGCCAGCGCGCCGGCGCTGGAGATCGCGATGGTGTAGCCGTCAGGTGCAGCCTTGGAGACGGCATCGGTGCCGAGCACGCCACCCTGGCCGCCGCGATTGTCGATCAGCACCGGCTGCCCTGACAGTTCCGACATGCGCTGGCCGATCACCCGCGCGATGATATCGTTGGGGCCGCCGGCCGGAAACGGCACGATCAGCTTGATCGGCTTGGCCGGGAAATTCTGGGCGGAGGCGAGCGTCGGAAAAAGAAGCAAGGCCGCGAGAAGGAGCGTACGCCGGTTGGTCATGCAGGCTCCTAGATCGCCTAGCCGTTGAGCAGTTTCAGTGCTTCTTCGTGAACCCTGGCGTCGCCGGCCGCGACGATGCGGCCGCCGCCCTGGGCCGGCTTGCCTTCCCAGGTGGTGACGACGCCGCCGGCACCGGTCACGATCGGGATCAGGGCTGCGATGTCGTAAGGCTTCAGCTCGGTCTCGACCACGAGATCGACGTGACCTGCCGCCAGCATGCAATAGGAGTAGCAGTCGCCGCCATAGCGCGACAGCCGCGCGCCCGTTTCGATGCGGCCGAAGATGGCGCGGTCGCGCTCGCTCATCAGCAGCGGGCTGGTGGTGTAGGTCGTCGCCTCCGACAGCAAGGCGCAGCGCCGGACCTGGAGCCGGCGCTCGCCGGACGGGCCTTTATAATGAGCCGAGCCGCTGTCGCCGGAAAAGCGTTCGCCGATGAAGGGCTGGTGCATCATGCCGTAGACCGGCGTGCCCTTGTGCAGGAGCGCGATCAGCGTGCCCCAGATCGGAAAGCCGCCGATGAAGGATTTGGTGCCGTCGATGGGGTCGAGCACCCAGACATAATCCGAATCCTCGCGCTCGTTGCCGAATTCCTCGCCGACGATGCCGTGCTGGGGAAAGTTGGCCTTGATCAGACGCCGCATCACCGCCTCCGCGGCGCGATCGGCCTCGGTCACGGGGTCGAAATCCTTGGTCTTGCTCTTGTCCTCGATCGACAGCGAGGTGCGGAAGAACGGTAGGATGGTTTCGCCGGAGGCGGTGGCGAGCCGTCCGATGAAGGCGGAGAAATCGATCACCGTCACGGCGTATCCTCAAAAAAGCGAAAGTCGGGTGAAGCTCACTCCTGCCTAGCTCAAATCGGAAGAATCGTGCAGCGCTGTCTTGCTTTTGCACCCTGGTATTTTGGATGCCGGATGCGTCCCTCCTTCAAAGAACTTGGCTGGCCAAAAATCGATCATTGAGTTGAAACCTTAGTTCCGGATCTGCCTCGTTCGTATGCAAATGACTATCAACCCATTGAATTTCCTTATCAAAGGAACTGAATCTGGGTTTCTCTAGAAGCAACCGAGCTATGTCCTCATTGCATGGGAAACCGGTCGAAAGCCCTTGCACTTTGTGCGTCGCGGCCGCATATTGTTGCGGTGCGGTAGCGCTTCTCGCGTTACTGCTGCCCTCCTTGGGCGTTTCCTCCCTAGACTTGGGCCGCTTCTTCATTAGAAGCGGCCCTTTTTTCTTTCAGCCTCTGCTTTCTCTCGGCATCGGCTTTCATTTCGATGCTCGCCGCGAAACGCATTCGCGCTGATCGCACCCAACACAATTGTTCGAAGAAAACGTCGCGCCTATTCAGCCGCGGCCTGGAACGGGCCGAGATCGCCGAACGGGACCGTGGTCGCCAGCACGTCTGCGAGCACGCCGAAGTCCGACGCCACTTGTGCAAAGCGCGGACTGCGCTCGCGCCGCCGCTCGTCCATGTAGATTGCGCGGTTGAGCTCGAGCTGCACGGCATGCAGGCCACTGGCCGGGTTACCGTAATGCTCGGTGATGAAGCCGCCGGCGTAGGGCTTGTTGCGGCCGATCGAATAGCCGAGGCCGGCCATGGTCTCCTCGACCCGGTCGGGCAATAGCGGCGTGCAGCTCGTGCCGTAGCGGTCGCCGATGACGATGTCGGGCCGGCGCGGCTCGTCGCGGGAGACGCCGACCGAGGGCATCGAATGGCAGTCGACCAGCACGACGGTGCCGAACATCTGGTGCACCTTGTTGATCAGCCGGCGCAGCGCGCGATGATACGGCTTGTACAGCGTCTCGATCCGCCCCAGCGCGTCGTCGACCAGGATGCGCTCGCGATAGATCTCCTGGCCGTCGCCGACCACGCGCGGAATGGTGCCAAGTCCGCCGGCAACCCGCATCGAGCGGGTGTTGGCAAAGCTCGGCAGGCGCCCGGTGAACATCCGGGGATCGAGCTCATAGGGCTCGCGGTTGACGTCGACATAGGAGCGCGGAAAGTTGACCCGCACGGTCGGAAAGCCGCGCTCGCTGAGATGGCCGATCAGCTCGTCCATGAAGGAATCTTCGGAACGCCGCAGCGTCGGCAGGTCGATCCTGGAGGCGCTGAGGAATTCGTCCGGATAGGTCGAGCCGGAATGGGGCGAGTTGAAGATAACCGGCGCGCGCCATTGCGCGGGCTCAACGATCTCGAAGGCTGGCGACTTGTCGCCGTCAAACCGGGTCATCTTCTCAGGCTTCGTCCCTTGGTGTCAGGCTTCGCCCTTGGCAATCAGGCTCCGCCTCTCGGTATCAGGCTTCGCCCTTGGCGCATTGATTCGGCCGATCGGGCGGCTCTTATGTGTCGTCATTGTCCGGAATCGCAACCATCCTGCCAAGCGAAAAGATGAGATCTGCGCTGGAACATGTCTTAACCCTGCGGGCAGCGAGGTGGGGACCGGCAGGTACGGCTCGATTGCTTCGTGCCGTATTCCGGTTCACAAGAGTCCGGCAGCGCGAGCTGCGGAGGGTAAAGATTTTCACCCCAAATTTACCCTCCGTCGGGCTTAGTGACCTCCGCTGATATCCTCTGGGGATTCGACATTTCCGCCATGCCAAAGATCCTGCTCGCCGAAGACGACAACGACATGCGCCGTTTCCTGGTCAAGGCGCTGGAAAACGCCGGTTTTCAGGTCTCGTCCCACGATAACGGCATGGCCGCCTATCAGCGGCTACGGGAAGAGCCGTTCGAGATGCTGCTCACCGACATCGTGATGCCGGAGATGGACGGCATCGAGCTCGCCCGCCGGGCCTCGGAACTCGACCCCGACATCAAGATCATGTTCATCACGGGCTTCGCCGCGGTCGCCCTGAACTCCGATTCGGATGCCCCCAAGAACGCCAAGGTGCTGTCCAAGCCCGTGCATTTGCGCGAATTGGTCAGCGAAGTGAACAAGATGCTGGCGGCCTAAATCGGCCCCCTTCCGTCCTTGCACCGGCTCCCGTGAGCCGTTATAGGGACCCGACCCGATCTAGAGACATCTAGGGCGCGTAGCTCAGCGGGAGAGCACTACCTTGACATGGTAGGGGTCACAGGTTCGATCCCTGTCGCGCCCACCATCCTTCGCTCGCGATAGCCGAGTGAAGGATGCCACGCCGAAGCCCAACGGGCGCAGGCGGGCTGCCGCCGCGAGGTTCGGCTCGGCAAGCCACCAATCTCATTTCGGCGAAGCGTGTCCGGTGTAGCTCGAAGAGCGTAGACGGACTGGAGCGGCAGCCTCCTTCGCCGACACACCGCCGCTAAATCCCCTATTTCAGTTCCGTGTTTGCGACCGGAAGGATGGAGGCGACGTGCCAGCCGTCCGCATCCTGAACGTAGGTCTGGCTGATCAGAAACGTATTTTGTTGTGGCGGCTTGCCCGGAAGGCCGCGCGTAAAGACGATCGGCACGAGGATCTGCATGATCTCGTTCGAGATCACGGCGACGCGGAATTTCGACATGTCGGGTTCGAGGTGCCAGGTGCCCTCGTAATAGGTCTTGAACCGCGCGGCGACCTCATCGCGACCGCGCGTCTCGATGTTTCTGGCAAACAACAGCGTTCCGGCTGAATTCAGGAGCATGGCCTTCATGGCGTCCGCATCATGCGCATTCTGCGCCGCGATGAATTTCTCGAAGATGGTTCGTGCTTCGGCATCATTTGCGGCAGCCTGCGCGCCTCCGGCCGGCCAGAACGTTGCGGCGAGAAACAGCGCTGCGGCAAACGCCGCAACTTGAGGGCGCCGTGAAAACACTCGTGGCGTGAAATTGCCTGAAGGCATTTTAGGTCGGATCATGGTCACCTCTGGTCATTTGCCGGCGGAATTTGAATGGTGAGCGTCATACCATTGTGGCCAGGTCGATGTTTTCAGGATTGCACGATCGGCGATGACCCCGACATCACGGAAACGTAGGCTTCCGGATGCCACGGGACCAGGCAAGCAAACCCTCGCCGCGAGCAGCGAGTTGAGTTATCGTCTTGTGGTGTGAAGTAACCCGGATGAAGGTTGCCCATGAGCGTGTCCGTCATCGAGCAGGCAAAGATCCAGGCGCAGGTGCTGGTGCCCCTGGTTAAGGCGTTGCAGGCCGAACTCGGCGAGGCGCGCGCCAATGCATTGGTGCGCAAGGCGCTTGGCGACCTCTATCGCGGCTTCGGCGAGGAATTCTGGAAGGCAAAGAACAGCACGAACAACGAAGCCGATCTCGGCAAGGCCGTCGCGTCGGCGTTCAAGACCTATGCCCGAGACGACGCGCTCGCCTATGACATCATCGAGCAGACCCAGGACGCCTTTGCGTTCGACGTGACGCGATGCGCCTATGCCGAGTTCTACAAGGCGCTGGGCGAGCCGGAGCTCGGTTTCCTGCTGGTCTGCACCGCCGACTTCGCGACCGCTGATGGATTTGGCGCCGACGTCAGGCTCACGCGCACGCAAACCATCATGCAAGGCGCGTCCCATTGCGATTTCCGCTACTGGCGCGACGAGCGCGGATCAAAATGAAGGGAATGCGGGTGATGCGGGCGAGCTATGTTGCCCTGATGGTGCTGGCGCTGATGTCGTCGCGCGCCGCTGCTGCGGTCATCGACTGGCAGGCCGAACTGCAGCGCTGCCGCGCATTGCGCGAAAGCGTGGCGCCGCTGCTTCAGGCCGGCGAGGGCATCTCGGCCGTCGGCCGCTCCAACAGATCCATCCGCCGCTGCATCTGGATCCAGCGCATCGCGGTGCGCAGGAAGATTCCCGGCGCGGAGGTTTGGTAGCGTAGCTGGTCATGCAGCGCTGCTGTCTCACACTCCGTCATCGCGAGCGCAACGAAGCAATCCAGACTGTTTCCGCGGAGGGGTTCTGGATTGCTTGGCCGCGCTCGCAATGACGATGTGGAAGCAGCAACGTGTTCAGCTCATCGCCTTCACGATGGAGATTCCGATACCGAGCTCCTCGTGGAACTTACGCACCAGCGCGGCCTGCCAGCTCTCGCCGAACTCGATCTCGCCGCCGATCGCGACGACGCGATGTGCGAATGAAGGCGCCATGTGGTCATGGGGGATCGTTATCGTGCACCACCTCGGTGCAATGCGCAGCTTGATCCGCGACTCCCCGCCTGCCATTGTCCGCCCACCACGCCAGCGAGAAATGAAGGCAGGTTATCGATATGAGCAGCGTGAACAAACCAGGTGGCAACTACTTGCCGGTGATCATCCATGGTGGAATTGCGTATGTCAGTGGTCAGCTGCCGCGTCGCGGCGAAGCCCTGCTGTGCTCCGGTAAAGTCGGCGCAGGTGTCGATGTCGCCGCCGCACAGGGGGCGGCGGCCCTCTGCGCAGATCTCTGCATTTCGGCCATCAATCACGCAACAGGTGGAGAGGACAAGATCGTCCAGGTCTTGCAGCTCGTTGGATACATCGCCTCGGCCCCTGGATTCACTCAGCAATCGCAAGTCATGAACGGCGCTTCCGACCGGTTGATCGAGCGCCTAGGCGATCGCGGTCGTCACACGCGTACATCTGTCGGCGTCGCCGAGTTGCCGCGGGGTGCACCGGTCGAGCTGAGTATGATTGCCGCTGTTCAGTCGTAGGAAGGCATGCCGTTCGCTGATCGTCAGCTTCGACGTTCGCACTTCGATACGTCGCGACGACACGCGGTCTATTCGACCAGATACTTCTTCACCGCAGCCTCGTCCCACGCGATCCCGTTGCCGGGCTCCTCGTTCGGCAGGGCAAAGCCGTCCTTGATGATCAGCCGCGTTGAAAGCACTGCGTCGGCCCAGTCGACATATTCGAGCCAATGCGCGGTCGGCGTCACGCACAAAAGATGCGCGCTGACTTCCGAGAACAGATGCGTCGACATCTCGATCCCGGCGGCATGCGCCAGCGCGGCGGCGCGCAGCCAGCCGGTGACGCCGCCGATGCGCTGCACGTCGGGCATCACGTAGTCGCAGGCTTCGGCTGAGAGCGCGGTCTGCATCGCGAAGGCGCTGTCGAAATTCTCGCCGATCTGGACCGGCGTGCGCAGCGCATCCGCGATGCGGGCGTTACCCTCATAATCGTCGTGACGGATCGGCTCCTCGATCCAGGTCAGGCCCTCATCGTCGAGCATCTCGCCACGGCGGATCGCCTCGGTGGCCGTCAGCGCCTGGTTATAGTCGCACATCAAGGTCACGTCGTCGCCGACGGCCTTGCGCACCGCGCGCACCACCTTCAGGTCTTCCCGTGCATCGGGACGGCCGACGCGGATCTTTGCGGCCTGAAAGCCCTCGGCCAGCAGCTTGTGGGCTTCCTCCACCGCGGCACCCGCCGGCATGATGCCGAGCCCCTTCGAATTGTAGGCCCTGACCGGTCTTGGCGCGCCGCCGAGCAGCCGCGCTAGCGGCAGGCCGCGTGCGCGCGCCAGTGCGTCCCATGCCGCCATGTCGATGCCGGATTGTGCCAGCCGCTGCAGGCCGGCGAGCCCCAGCAGGGTGAAGCGCTGGGTCAGCTTGCGCTCGATCTCGAACGGTAGCAGCTCGTCGCCCGCAAGCAGCTCCGACATTTCCGCGACCATCGCCGTCAGCGGCTTCAAGGCCGATGGCGTGATCGAGAACAGATAGGCGTGCCCCTGGACGCCCTGGTCGGTCTCGCAGTCGATCAGCACCAGCGGTGCCTTTGCGACAGCCCCGGTCGAGGTCTGGAGCGGGAGGTTCATCGGCACGATGACGGAGCGCGCATTGAAGCGCTTGATGCGGATGGTCTCGGCCATTTGGTGGATCTCCTGGCGGAGTGAATGCAGATAAATGCCGATCTTAAACATTCGCCATGAAACGAAAAGCCGCTTGGCGCGACCACCATAAAATGGGGTTGCGCGGGAGCGCGTTTATTGGCTCTGTTCCGCAAATCGCCCCGAGTTCGAGACAGGAACGCAATCACGGAGCCAAAGAGTGAAGCAAGAGATCTCCGAAGAACAGCGCAAGAGCGGCATCCTGACCGGTGCCGCGATCGCCTTCCTGCTGCTCGCCTTGCCGCTCGCGGTGTGGCTGGACCTGACCGAACTCAGCAAGACCGCGCTGCGCCGGCAGGCGATCGACCTGAATTCGGTGATCACGAGCGTGCGCAGCTACTACGCGACCAACGTGGTCGGGCGCATCATCGCCAATCCGAACGGTACGACCAGGGTGATTCACAACTACGAATCCATCCCCGGCGCGATCCCGATCCCGGCGACATTGTCGCTGGAGCTAGGGCGGGTGATCGGGGCGCAGCAGGAAAACATCACCTACCGTTTCGTCTCGGACTTCCCGTTCCAGAACCGCGCCCCGCACCAGCTCGACAAGTTCGAGAAGGACGCGCTCGAATCGCTTCGCAACGATCCCGAGCAGAAGATCGTCGACACCGAGACCTCGCTGTTCAACGACAAGGTCCGGCTGATTGCTCCGGTGACGATGGGCCCGGCCTGCGTCAGCTGCCACAACAGCCACCCCGAGAGCCCGAAGAAGGACTGGAAGGTTGGTGACGTCAGAGGCATCCAGGAGGTGATCATCGCCCAGCCGATCGCCGCCAACATCTTCTCGTTCAAGTTCCTGCTGGCCTATTTCCTGATCGCCGCCGGCAGCGGCCTGTCGTTTCTCTCGCTGCAGCGCCGCCAGGCGAGCCGTATCAAGGGCATGAACAAGGAGCTCGAATCCGCCAACGACTTCCTGGCTTCGCTGTCGATGAAGATCTCGCGCTACATCCCGCCGCAGGTCTACAAGAGCATCTTCTCCGGCCAGAAGGACGTCACCATCCACACCGAGCGCAAGAAGCTCACCATCTTCTTCTCCGACATCCAGAATTTCACCGCGACGGCGGAGCGGCTCCAGCCGGAGTTGCTGACCCAGCTCCTCAACGAATATTTCACCGAGATGTCGGCGGTCGCCCACGAATTTGGCGGCACCATCGACAAGTTCATCGGCGATGCCATGCTGATCTTCTTCGGCGACCCCGAGACCAAAGGCGACCGCGCCGACGCGCAGGCCTGCCTTCAGATGGCCTGGCGCATGCAGCACCGGCTCACCGAGCTCAATGCGAAATGGCGCGCCTCCGGCATCGAGCTGCCGTTCAAGGCCCGCATGGGCGTCAATTCCGGCTATTGCAATGTCGGCAATTTCGGCAGCAGCGATCGCATGGACTACACCATCATCGGTGCGGAGGCGAACCTCGCCGCGCGCCTGCAATCGATCGCCGAGCCCGGCGGCATCGTGCTGAGCTACGAGACGTTCGCGCTGGTCAGCGACATCGTCCGCGCCCACGCGCTGCCCGCGATCACGATGAAGGGCATCAGCCGCGAAATCATTCCCTATTCGGTCGACGCGCTGAACGACGCGGCCGCCGAAAGGAGCGGGATCATCACCGAGCGAGCGCCGGGGCTGGAGCTCTATCTCGACCCCGCCGTGGTCAAATCCGGCGACGCGGCGCGGGTGCGCTCGCTGCTGGAGAATGCGCTGGCCTCGCTGAACCCGGCGTGAGGAGCACGCGCGTTGCCGTCTCCCATCGAGAGAGTGTGCCGTGTGGCACCCCCTCCCTAGCCCTCCCCCACAAGGAGGGAGGGAAACACATCTTTAACGTGGCGACGTTGTCCAACTTCGCGGAAAGTCGATCATGGTGCGACGCTGCTCCGTTCTCCGCTCGGCTCCCTCCCCCCCCTTGTGGGAGAGGGCGGGGGAGAGGGGTAGCCCAGCAATAGGTGGGCCCGAGTCAACTCACCGCGCCGCGCCTTCCGTGAAGGCGGTGTCGATCACGTCGCCGAAGGGTTGCCAGGAGCGGCCGTCGAACTGGACCAGCCGCATCTGCCGGATCGGCAGGTAGCTGTTCGGCGAGGTGTTCATCCTGATGTTGGGCAGGGCGACCGAAGGCTGATAATTCCTCAGCGAAGCCGCCTGACGCATGATGTTCTCGCGCGAGAGGTCGTCGCCGCATTGCTTCAGCACCTGCGTCAGCGCCTCTGCCGCGGCGTAGCCATAGAGCGCGGCGCTGCTGTTGGTGCTTTCGTCGTGATGGTATTTGTCCATGAAAGTGAACCAGTCCTTCATGGCGGGATCGTCCTTCCATGCGGGATCGCTCGGGTCCTTCAGAAAGGCCGCCGAGATCACGCCGGAGGAATTCTCCAGGCCTGCGGGCGCCATCGCATTGGCGATTGAGGCGGAGGCGTCGTTGACGATGAAGACCGGGCGCCACTTGAGCGACGCCGCCAGCTTGATCACCTTGGACGCCGTCGACGGTACACCGAGAAAGACGAAGATATCGGCGCCGGCGCGCTTGAGGATCGAGACGTGTCCGTCGAGATGCTCATCGGCAATGTCGAAGGCGATGTCGACGAGGACGAGACGGTTCAGATCGCCAAGACCTTCCTCCAGGCCCTTGAGAAGCGCACGCCCGAACTGGTCGTTCTGCCAGAGCACCACGATCTTCTTCCTGGGATAATAGGCCTGGAGATAGTTGGCGTAGATGCGCCCCTCCGACCGGAACGACGGCTGCCAGCCCATGGTCCAGGGAAACGCCTTGGCCTGGCTCAGCTCCTCGTCGCCGGAGGCGACGAACAGTTGTGGGATCTTCTTCGCGTTCAGATACCAGCGCGTGGCGAGATTACCGGGCGTGCCGAACGATCCGAACATCAAATGCACGTCGTCCGTCTCGACCAGATTGCGCGTCAGCTCCAGCGCGGTCGTCGGATCGGAATTGTCATCGCGCGTGATGAAGCGGATCTTGCGGCCGTTGATGCCGCCGCGCGCGTTGACCATGTCGAAATAGGCCGCTTCCGCCTGGCCGATGGCGCCGAATTCGGACAGCGGTCCCGAATACGGCATGACATTGCCGATACGGATTTCGTTGTCGGCGGTGGGTTGATCGGCGCGCTCCTGCGACATCGCCCCGAGCGATGCCAGGGCAACCATCAACACGAACAGCATCCTGCCGGAGACGCGCATGCCCGATACCTTGACGTTGGCCCCTCATCGAGGTCGGCTCAATCCGCACCAAGGCTGCTTGATCTAGGTCAAGCGTTTGTCAAAGCTGTGGCGCGGTGCGCAGCTGGAGGGCCGGACGAAACGGCAGGCGTGCTGACGCGCCGACTGGGGCGCGCCGCTAGGGCAGCCCGCGGACTTTGAACTCCATCTCGACCCGGCGGTCGTGAAATCGGGCGATATAGCCCGGGTGCGCTCGCTGTTCCGCACTCGTCCGATGAAAAATGAATCGATCTGTGAAAGATCATGTTTGGGATAGCGGGCCGTAATTTGGATGGTGGTCTATATTGACCGGTGGCGGCAGAGCTCTCGGTTCCATGATGGTCCATCACCGCCCGCATCGGCGCCCATCGGTGACTGAGAGTATCGCGCTCCCGCCGGATTCAGGCGAGCCTCATGGCCATTCAGCGACCACCTTGTCCTACATGCCGGATAACAACGACGCTGGCGCGCATCACGCCAAGCTCCGCCGGGTCTGAGATTTGGACCTTCGAATGTCCCGCTTGCGATTTCGTCGACCAGATCGCGGTCGTGCTGGTCGACCCAATGAGATCGTCTGATACCTTGGCTTGGTTTCAGGGCGAATTGCGGGCGCCTACATAGGGCGCGCGCTACCTGGAACGATCGAGCGCCGAAGGCCTGGACGTAGGCATTGGTCGAGAAGAACCGGTTGCAGCGCTCGGCTTGGCAACGACGGTGACGTTCAGCGAGCTTGGTGCTGCGCTTCATCAGCAGAGGTAGTCACCCGAAAATCCGCATCATTAATGCTTTGCCGATCGGGGCGGCGTGGATGCCGCTGAATGCGCTGACGTAGTCACCGGAATAGAAAGCGCGAATGAGAGCGATGCGGGTGTTGAGGGTTTCATCAAACCGGATTGCAAAGCCATTCCCCGTGCGTCGCACGACCAGGGCCGCGACGTTTCTCTCCTGGAGGGTGCAGCGAACCGCGGTCCCGACAGGTGGTGGATTGTCGCTCACGAAGCGAGCGCCCGTGATCGACATGTCTGCCAAACGGTAGATGCACTGCCGGGAACCGATATTGAAAAGGACAGGCTCATCTCGCTCGAACCGCTCGGCCTTCCGTCGCCGCGGCTGCTCGATGGACACCAGGCAGACGATCAACAGAATGATGGCGTTGTACAAACTCCAGGCGAGCGCCAGACCGCCATAGGCGATCATGTCACCTTGCACATGAAGCACGAAGGCATAGACGATACCCGCGAGCGTAATCGCCAATGCGGTGCCGTATATCCTGAGCAGTGGCCATTCGACGAAGCGTTGGTCGCGATCCCCGCCCTTCGCCGTGACCTTGAATGTGTGTCCCTGCGTCTGGAGCAGTCCCGCCGCCACGGCCTTGAGAACCGCCGGCAGTGCAATGTATTGAGCGACATCCGACATCACCGCCATGGAGCGTCCGCGGGAAATCCAGGCCATGGTGAGCGAATACCAGACATAAAAAGGCAGGAAATATCCGAGGAGTTCGAAAAGATCGGCCTGGACCGCTTTGATGCCGAAGAGAAGATAAAGGCTTGGAACGACGAGACCGAAGACCTTGACGACATAGGTCGAGGTCCAACTCATGAATGCTTCGATGAGAGAAAGCCTGTCGACAACGTCCAGCTGCGATCTTCGGGAAAAGGGACCACTGCGCCCCCGAAAGATTTGCATGAAGCCAAGACACCATCGGCTGCGCTGAGTGATGTACTCCTTGAGTCCCTCCGGGGCCAGCCCCAAGGTCAGACGCTCGTTCAGGTACACCGTGCGTGATCCAATTTCCGTCAGCCGCAGCGTCAGCAAGTAGTCCTCCGTCACGGAATCGGTCGGAAAGCCGCCGATCTTCACGAGGGACGAGAATCGGATGACCGACGACGTGCCGCAACAAAACGCCACGCCCCAAGCGTCCTTCGATGGCATCAGGATATCGAAGAAAAAGCGCTGCTCGTCCGGCCAGACCTTGGTCGCGGCCAAATTGGTTTGGATCGGATCCGCATTGATGAAATGCTGAGGTGTCTGTACCACGCCTACGCCCTGGTCGCGGAACAGGCACGTCGCGCGGCTGAGAAATTCGGGCATAGGCACGAAATCGGCGTCGAGAATCGAAATGAAATCTGGGGGATCGGCGAGCTCCGCCACATGCCACAGGGCGTGATTGATGTTGCCGGCCTTGGCGTCCTTGTTGTCCGGGCGCGCCAGATACCGGCAGCCGAGCTGGCCGGCAAGCTTTTCGAGCCAGTCACGCCGTCCGTCGTCCAGAACCCAGACGCGGTAGTTGGGATAGTTCATTCCCGTGGCGCCGATGATTGTGCGCTCCAGAATCGACGTTTCCTCGTTGTAGGTGCAAATGAATACGTCGATCAGCGGAGCTTGCCGTCCGGCAAGCCACCGCCTGTTGACTTCGACTTGCGGCGTTCGATTGGTCGAGCGGCTGAGAAACACCAGTGTCAGTGCACCCGCCGCAAGCGATACAGCCTCGACGAAGAGGAACACGGATCCCACGGCGAAGTCGGCGGTCCAGCCGACGGGCGGCACCGTGGCTGTCATGCGCCATCCAAAATAGCGGATCATGAGCAGCAATGCGATTGAGATCATCAGCGAGCGCGCCGTGGAGTTCTCGTGCCGCAACCAGGGAAGGACGGCAACGCAGAACCCGAGCGCAATAAGGCCCGGTGTCAGCGCGGCGATCATGGCTTTCTCGCAGTGTCTGGCGAGAAGATGACGCGTCCGGTTCGCCCGACTGGACAATCGTTGGAGCCATCGTTGAGGTCGGGGACCGAAATCGTCGCACGATACGGTTCCTTGCTCAGCGCATCGGGATTAATGGCGAGGTTCGCTGCGACCCCTGCGGAGCCGGTGAGATTGACGACGGTGCCAGTCAATTCGGGGCCGCCGGCGCTCGGCCGGAAATGTGCGAGAGATCCCAGTTGCAGCCCGTTATACACGCTCTCAGTGACGTTCGCCGTCACTACGGCGCCGGAACAATCGAGTAGACGAATGAGCGGTTGTCCGGCCCGGACGTCCTCTCCAGGTGCCGTCATGACCTCCCATATTCGGCCGGCGACGGGGAACTTGATGTCCGCCTCGGAGCGGCCGATGTAACGAGATCGCTCTGATTCTATCTCGCCGACGAGCCACGAGATTTGCGCATCGGCGTGCGCTACGTCCGCGGTGAGGCCTTCAGCCCGCTGCCGCATTTCCTCCTCACGCTGCACCGAGCTCGGACGATCGTTGTAGCTGTCGCCGAGGAAAGTGCCCTCGCGCGCGGCGGTGAGCTCGACCTGGGTTGCATCCAGACGGCGTCGCGCGCCGATTTCGGTCTGCTGAGCAATGGTTTGATCCCGCGTCAGGCGCCCAAGCTCGACAGACGAAACGCTGCCCGATTTGATGAGCGATGATGCTCGTTCCACCGCGGCTGCCGCCTCTTCACGACGCGCTGCGGCCGCTTCGATTGATGTTTGGATTTCTGCGATGCGCGCCTCGAGCTGACGAATGCGCCCCGCTGTGAACAGGGCCGCCTGACGCGCCAGATCCTTCTGCCCCGCCTGGGCTGAAGCTATCTTCGAAACGAGGCTCGGCCTTTCGTTTTCGAGGCGAGACATCTGACTGCGCAGGTCATCGAGCCGCACGCGGTCGCCGCGCGGATTGACGACACGGAGGATGAAAGTGCCCTCACCGACGGTGCCTAAATCGCCTGACAGACTGGCCCCGGCTGAAATCTTCCCGTCAATCGGCGACCTCAACGTCACGAGCCTCGAATTGACGACGGCTTCGACGCTTGACGTCTGGAAAAGCGCTCTGAGCGGCAGCCAGCCGAATACTGCGACGATGGCGATGCCCGCCGCGGCCTTCACAAATCGGAGAAGCGTCCGGCTCGGCTTGGATTGCGCTACATCCGCGGCGGCATCGCCGCCGGTTGCGGGGGCATCGGCATTGCCGGGACTGAGACGCGCATCCAACGCGCGTTGCAAACCGTGCGCGTCATGGTTTCCGTCCACCGCGAGAGGTTTTGCGATATCTGGACCGCCGCCGCCTTCGAATGTCGAATCGAAACGCGTTTTGTTTTGCATCATACACCTGAGAGTCAACGCGCAACCTCCGCGCGAGATACGGCCGGCCGAATCCAAATGCGATGTTGGTGTTGCAAAGGCTAACTGAAACATGAGAATTGTCTGCGATAGCGGATCGCCAAGAGTCGCATTGGGCCGATAGAGGCACGGGTCCGTGCTACCGTTCAGCCGATGTGTTGACGAGGTGCAGCTTGGTCGCGGGCGAAGCCCGCGGCATTGCTTTCTCAAACTCCGCGAGAATGCTGGCGCCGAGCTCTGAGGCGGGGATCGGCCGGCCGAAGAAGAAGCCCTGGACCTGATCACCGTTGGCCGCGTCGAGGAAAGCTGCCTGGTTGGCGGTCTCGACGCCTTCGACCGTCACCCGCATGCGCAGTTCCCGTCCGAGCGCGATGATCGCTTTTACTACTGTCCCGACCTGACAATGAGGGCCGTCGAGGCTCTGCATGAAGGCTCGATCGATCTTGATCTTGTCGAACGGAAAGCGCCACAGATAGCTGAGGCTCGAATAGCCAGCCCCGAAATCGTCCATCACGATGGCAACGCCCATCGTCTTGAGCGTCCGGAGCTGAGCCATGATCGTTTCGGTGTTGCCGAGCAGCAGGCTTTCGGTGATCTCCAGTTCGAGTCGGTGCGCCGCGAGTCCGGCGTCTTTTAGTGCGGCGGCGACGATGTCACCGATGTTGCCCGCCACGAACTGCACGGGTGACAGGTTCACTGCAACGGTCAGGTGCGCCGGCCAGGTCGCGGCCGTGCGGCATGCCTCCCGCAACACCCACGCCCCGATCTTGTCGATAAGCCGCAAGTCCTCGGCGACCGGAATGAAGGTCAATGGCGGAATGAGGGTTCCGTCCGCCGCGGGCATCCGGATCAGCGCTTCGAAGCCGGCAAGGCGGCGCTGGGATATTTCGAAGAGCGGCTGATAATGCAATTCGAAGCGATCATTCAGTACCGCGTCGCGAATCGCCCTCTCGAGCTCGATGCGCGCTTGTAGCTCAGTGTCCATTTCAGGCAGGAAAAACCGGATGCAGTTGCGGCCGGCTGCCTTGGCCGCGTAGAGCGCGAGGTCGGCACTCTTGAGCAACCGCTCGGCGGTGGTGTCTTCCCCCGTCGCCAGCGCCACGCCGATGCTAGCGGTGGTGAGGATCTCGTGCTGCTTGAATTTCACGGTCGCATTTACCGCGGCGGCGAGATGGCTCGCAAACGACTCGGCCTGAGCTTTGCCGGCGATCCCGCTCTGCACGACCACGAATTCGTCGCCGCCGAGCCGCGCCACCACGTCGTCGATCCTGGCCGCGGCGCGAAGACGCTTGGCGATGGACTTGAGCAGAAAATCGCCACTGTCGTGACCAAGCGAATCGTTGACCTCCTTGAAACGGTCGATGTCGATGAAGTGTACGGCAAGGCTGCCGCCCCGCATCGGCAGGCGAGCGATGGCGCTCTCCAGTTTTTCGATCAGCTGCGGGCGATTGGTCAGCCCGGTCAACGCGTCATGATGGGCGAGAAACCGGATGCGCCGGTCAGCGTGCTTCACCTTTGTTTCCCGATACCAGGCAATTGCGGGAATGGAGAAGGCGAGACCTGACAGCAGGCAAAGGAACACGGCCGCGGTCAGGAACGTATTGTGGACATTCTTGCGTTGCTCGGTTTCATCCACGTAGGCCGCAACGACAGCGGTGAGGCGACCGTCGGTCTGGACCGGGACATAGGCGCGGGCGAAGAATGCCGGTCGGTCGGGCGAATTTCCCTCCCTGACGTCGACGATCGGGAGACCGTCAACCGCTGATCGCGCCGCATCGGGGCTATATTCAGACAAGTCGACGAGCGCGATCTTTTCGCGGGTCGAAACGAACTGGGAGTAGCCATTACGGTTGAATATTTCGTAGTGAAAGACCTCGCCGGAATTTCGCGCCGACAGGAAGAACGCCATGCTCGCGGCGGAAGGCTGCTCGCCGCCGGCGATCTGCTCGAGATCGGTGACACTGGCCGCCAGGAACCTCGCCCAGCTACGAGCGGTCGACGTCGCATCTTGACGGAGAAGATGATCGGTCGTGATCTTCAGGGTCGTCCCGGCGCCCAGCAACAGAATGGCAAGCGCGGCGACGATGGTGACGATGTTTCGCTGAGGCCAGATACTGGCGAGTGACGGCATCAGTGCTACCGGGTCGATCGCATTTTCGTGAGCTCGGCCCGAACCGTTTTTAGCAGTTCGGCATTGCGCTCACTTTTCGAAGCCCAATCGTCGGCAACGGCCGCGAACACGGCATTGGCCGCATCGAGGTCCGACGGCGTGGGTATGGTCACCTGGCGTTTGGGATCGGACTTCAGCTCCCCCATAATGCTGTTTTCAACGGCTTCGTAGGTATCCATGAAACGTCCGGCAGACCACGCACCGCTGTATTTGAGGATGGTCGCCTGTGCAGGTTTCGGCAGCCGGTTGAATATTTTCCGGTTCATCAAAACCATCAGCGGTGCGCCGCTGATGCCAAGAAGGTAATGATAGGTCGCAACGCGTTTGATGCCGTAATCGACCAATGGAGATGGTGGTACCAGGGCGCCATCGATGCTGCCGCTGCCAATGGCTTCGGAGATCTTGGTGACCGGCAGAAATACGGGCCGCGCTCCGAGCTTTTCGAGCGCTGCGGCTTCGCCCGGATTGTTGACGCGAATTCTCTTGTCCTTCAGATCATTCAGCGACGTGATCGGAATGTTGCTGTGGATCGTCTCGGGCTCGGTGACATAGGCGCCGATCACCACGTAGTCGTCGTATCCTTGCAGCGCGCCGGCGGCCATAAGCCGGTTGAACACCGCAACGGACTCCCGCATGTTCGTAAACAGGCCGGGCATCTCGATGATTGCATTGTCTGCGAACCGGTTGCGAGTCAGTCCCGTCACGACGTAGGCGATGTCGGCCGTACCATCGAGCACGAGCTGGGGTTGCTCAGCCGGATCCTTTCCAAGCACGCCGCTGAAATAGGTCTCGATTTCGATCTGGCCTCTTGCCTCGGCGTTGACCGCGTCGACGAATGGCTTGACCGCAGCGAGATAACTCGTCGAGCGGTCGGAACTGGGGAAGGCCAATTTGAGCTTGACCGGTTCGGCGGCGGAGGCCGAAATCAACGCAAAAGAGATCACCGCGCATCGTGCAAGCAAACTAAGCATCGGTTTTCCGATCGTGGCGGCGGCGCGTCGAAACGCCGATTTGCTCGGTCCCTAACGAACCCCCATAGATAGAAATGCTTCAGAGAACTCTCCTAGATAGCACGCGGCGATCCGGGCGGCGACCAGATCGCGAATCGTAGTTTGAAGCGTGCTAACGCCGGCGAGACAATTGTCTGAGAGCGCGCGGCCGCGAGAGGGCAACCCAGCTAAAGGTGGACGTTATCAGCGCGCTGCCGGCAACACGCCGCTACGGCAGACCGCGCGCCTCGAGCTGATGCACCAGCAGCAGTGTCGGCTCGGCGAGGCTGTCGCCGGAGCCGTCGAGGCCGAAGGCGCTCGCGATGCCGTCGCGGCTGCGCAGCAGCGCGCTACGCGGACAATGGCCGGCGCCGCAGAGCGTCTTCTTCAGGGTTTCGCCCTGCGCCGTGATGCCGGCGGAATCATCCGCGGCCCAGGCCAGCACGATCGGGACGTCCACATTGAGGATGCCGGGGAAGACCGAGCGCTTGTTGTACTGGCTGGCGTCCCTGCCGAGATAGGCCTTCTCGCTGTCGCTGGCGTCCTTGCCGGCGCGGTAGATCCCGGACACCAGCACGACCGCCGCGACATCGGCGCGGTCGGTCTGGAGTTCGGGATGGGCCAGCAGGGTGGCGACGTGGAAGGCGCCGGCGCCGTAGCCGACTGCGACGATCTCGCGGGCATCGCCGTTGAATAGGTCGATATTGCCGTAGACCCAGGACAGCGCCGCCGCCACGTCGCTCGCACCCGCCGGCCACGTCGCCGAGGGCGCCAGCCGGTAGTTGACGCGCACGCCGATCATGTCGTTGCGCGCGGCAAAGCACATGGCCTGGTCCTGGATCTGGCGCGACAGCTCCGGCGCGGCGCGGTCGCCAGTGAAGGTGTCGCCGGTCACGAACAGCAGCACCGGCCGCGGCGTATCCGCCTTGGTCGTGGCGGTGGCGACATCGAGCACATTGGCTTCGCTCTCGCCGTAGCGCAGGCCGCGCGAGAAGGTGACCTGCTCGCATAGCCGCGCGGTGCCGCCTGCGGTGGTGTCGCTATCTGTGAGGCCGACCTGGACAAGATCGGACGGCGCAGCCGGCCGCGGCGGCAAGGGGCCGTGCGCGGAGGCTGCCGTCAGGCCCAGAATCAGAAAAAATGCGAGAAAATTCTTCATGTCGGTGGTGGCCCTGCGTGCCCGATATGGGCTCGCGCGTTTGGCCCGTCTTTTCAATTCGCCTTATTAGTTAGTTGGTCATGAGGCGATTTCGCGGCACCCATGGTTCTCTCGGCTCGTCCTCCACGCGTGGTTCAATTCCCCGGCTGGAACGTGCAATCCGCCCCGCTGCCGTCCTTCCGGCGGATGGCATTGGGGTCGATCGTGCAGCTCAGCTTGGTCAGGCTCTCGAAATTCGATCCTGCGGCGCCGTCGGCCGGAATGCCGGCCAGAGCTTCGGTGGCGAAGATCTCGTTGGCCGTGGAGCCATTCACCGTCCGGGTCTTCTTGCCGAAGGTGACCTCGCAGTTCCGGACGGTGATGTCGACATTGCCGGCGCGACAGACGATTCGATCGGCGGTCACCATGATCGGCTTCTTGTAGGGAATGTCGCTGTTGGCGGCGAACAGCATCGCCATTGCCTTCTTCTCGGCGCCAGACAGGACCGACGACAGCGGCGCGATCACCCCCGCGAGCGCCAGCGCCGTCGCGCCCGAGACTTTTGCGGGCGTCGCGTCGGAGGCTCCCGCGACGCCGGAGGCGGCTGCGAGGACGAGGGTGCAGGCGAAGATCAATCGACCGGCTTTCATCTTCCCTCCCTGGACCTGCAATCGCGGCTTCCCTCCGAGAAGCGCGCGGAACCAGATTAGCATGTAAATCCGAATTGGAAGGCAAGTTCGCCTCGCCTCGCGCCTTCGCGCGCTACGGCTGTTTTGCTCCGAGGTGTCAAACGGTTACGCCGCGGGGCCGAGCCCCGCGCCGAGACGGCCGTTCTACTGTGCATGGGGTTGTTTTCGCGTTTTTTTGTTTGGCCGACCTGTCAGGCCTGCTTCATCGTCCGGAAGGTGATGGAATAGCGGCGCGCCTCGACCGGCGGGATGCTGTGCTCCCATTGCGACCGCGCCTCGCCGTCCATCATGTAAAGCGAGCGCGGCCGGGCTTCGAGCGTGTGGCGCTCCCATTTGTCGCCGCTACGGCGGCGGAAACGGAATTTGCAGGACGAGCCCAGCGACATGCCGAGGATTTTGTCGAAATGCGGCTTGTCGCGATGCCAGCCGATGCCGACGCCGGCCTCGTATTCGGTGCAGAGCACCTGCCGCACGCTGCCGCCGGCAAGCCCAGCCCATGCCTCGACCTGCCGCGCGACGGGCAGGACCCAGTCCGGGATCGGCTCGGCCTCGGCCAGCCGCTGCAGCGAATAGTCATAGCGATAGCCGAAGGACGCCACCCGGCGGTTGCCCTCGAAGGCGCCGAACTGGAAGCGCTGGAGCGGCAATGCTGCGATGCGGCCGATGAGCGCCTGCTCGACGGCGGTCTCGACGAAGTCATCGGCATAGCGAAGGCCGGCGGGCCCTGCGTGCGGATCGTCGAACAAGCCAAGCTGCGTCATTCCTCGCATTTCCGTGATGGAACCTAATGGTGGCTGATGCGACTTACATATGACGCGGAAAGCAACATGCGAGGCTGTCATGGCAGAGAAGCATACCGCCGATCCGGCAGAGATCATGCGGGCGACCGGTCATCCTGAGCTGGAATACGCAGCCGGCTGGACCATCGCCGGTCTGGTCACCATCGGCACCATCGTCGCCGCCTGGGTGTTCGCGATCTAGCCATTGGAAACTGCAGCTCGAACGCCGCGCCCTGATCGGTCGGCGTGAGCCTGATCGAGCCGCCATGGCTCGCCATCACCGCGCGCGCGATCGCCAGCCCCATCCCGGTGCCGCCCTGGTCGCGGCGCGTGGTGAAGAACGCGTCGAAGATCCTGTCGCGGTTCGGCGTCGAGATCGGCTCGCCGTCATTGCTTACCGTCACACGCAGGGTCGTACGCTCGTCGATCGCTTTCAGCCTGATTGTCCCAGCCTTGTGTCGCATCGCATTATCGGCGAGATGCGACAGCACGATGAGCGCCTTCTCGGCCGACATGCCGATCATCAGGTCGAGGCTGCCGCTGGCCTCTATCGAGCTCGCCGGAAATCGGCTCCTGAGGTCGGCAATCACCGGCGCCAATTCCGTGCGCTCGTTTTGCGGCAGGCTTTCGGCACGCGCGAGTTCGCGCAGCCGCTGCGCCATCGCTTCCAGCCGCTTTGTGTCGGACAGGATGTTGGCGATGAACGTCTCCTGCTCGGCCGGCGTCAGGCTGCCCGCTTTGCCCTGAAGCGTCCGCGTCGTGTAGATCACCCCCGCGACGTGGTTGTTGACGATGACAGGCATTGCCGAAAACACGTGGACGCCGAGGCCGCGGCCATCAATTCTACGGCGTCACCGCTCCGCGGGGCACGGCGCGTGGGGCGGTCAGCTCCTTCCACGTCGAATTGGCGACATGCACGGGCGAGAACGCCGGGCGCTCGACATAACGGCCGTCGCCGGCCTCGGCGCGCAGATCGCCGTCTTTCCAGACGATTCGGCCGCGCGACAGCGTCGCCGCCGGTCCGCCGGTGCAGGAAAACCCCTCGAACACGTTGTAATCGATCCGGCTCATCTGCCGCTTCGCGCTGATGGTCTTGCTCGCCTTGGGATCCCAAACCACGATATCTGCATCCGAGCCGACGGCGACCGCGCCCTTGCGCGGATAGATGTTGAGGATGCGGGCGATATTCGCCGAGGTGACTGCGACGAATTCTTCCTTCGTCAACCGTCCCGTGGCGACGCCCGCGGTCCACAGCAGGGCGAGGCGATCTTCGAGGCCGCCGGTGCCGTTCGGGATCTTTCTGAAATCGCCGAACCCGAACCGCTTCTGCTCGGTGGTGAAGGCGCAGTGGTCGGTCGCGACCACCTGCAGCGAGCCGGCTTGCAGACCGGCCCAAAGACTATCCTGATGCGACCTGTCGCGGAACGGCGGCGACATCACGCGCTGCGCGGCATGATCCCAGTCCTTGTTCTGATATTCACCGGCGTCCAGCAACAAGTGCTGGATCAACGGCTCGCCATAGACGCGCTTGCCCGCCGCACGTGCGCGCGCGATCGCCTCATGCGCTTCGCGGCAGCTCGTGTGCACGATATAGACCGGCGTCCCCGTCATGTCGGCGATCATGATGGCGCGGTTGGTGGCTTCGCCCTCGACCTCCGGCGGCCGTGAATAAGCGTGTCCCTCGGGCCCGGTGACGCCGCCCGCGATCAGCGCCTCCTGCATCAGGGCGACGACGTCGCCGTTCTCCGCATGCACGACAGGCATGGCGCCGAGATGGGCGCAGCGGGCGAACGAGTTGTAGAGCTCGTCGTCGTTCACCATGAGCGCGCCCTTGTAGGCCATGAAGTGCTTGAAGGTGTTGATGCCGTAGGTTTTGACCACGGTCTCCATCTCGTCATGGATCTGCTTCGACCACGACGTTACCGCCATGTGGAAGCCGTAGTCGGAGGCCGCCTTCTCGGATTTGTGTCGCCACTCCTGATAGGCCGCGAGCATCGGCTGGCCTGGATCGGGCAGGCAGAAATCCACCACCATGGTGGTGCCGCCGGCCAGCGCCGCCTTGGTCCCCGATTCGAAATCGTCGGCGGTGACAGTGCCCATGAACGGCATTTCGAGATGAGTGTGCGGATCGATGCCGCCCGGGATGACGTAGGCGCCGCCGGCATCGATGACCTCGCACCCCGTCGGCGCATCGAGCGATTGCCCGACCGCGACGATGGTCTCGCCGTCGATCAGCACGTCCGCGCGGCGCGAATGATCATGATTGACGACGGTGCCGCCGCGGATGAGGAGGGGCATTGGATGCTCCGGAGAGGAAAGTGGACCTCGCGAAGCTAAGCGCGCGGCACACGACGCGACAGGTGAAATTTTAGTCAGGCACGCCGACAGTTGAGCCGTGCTCTCTCGGCCCCTACGCCGCCCGCGCGATCAGCCCGTCAATCATCGCGCGCACCAGGCCCGCGATTTCCTTCCGGAGCGCCGGCAGCGGCACCGCGACCAGTTTCTGCTCCAGTCCCAGCGCCACCATGCCATGCACCGCCGAGAACAGGCTGCGCGCGGTGATGCCGAGCTCCTCCCGACTGCGTTTTGGAAATAGCGCGGCCAGCGGCTGGTAGACGTGGCGAAACAGCTGCAGCTGGTCGTCGATGGACCAGTCGGGGAGGGGCTTGTCGGCTGCCATGCGGTGCTCGAACAGAGCGCGCCACAGTTCGAGATTCTCCGCGGCGAAATCGCAATAGGCGAGAGCAATGCGGACCAGGGTCTCCTGCGGCGACGGCTCGCGCGCGCTTTCCGCCGCGCTCAGGGCCCGGTCGAGCCGAAGCAAAGTGCGCGAGCCCACGCGCAGGATCAGTTCATCGACATCGGCGACGAGATTGTAGACCGCGCCGTTGGCGCAGCCGATCTCGCGGGCGAGATCGCGGGTCTTTAAACCCGCCAATCCCCTGTCGGCGATCATTCGTTCCGCCGCCAGGATCAAATCGGATCGAAGTTTCTCTCGGCGTTCCAATGGCTTAGTCATCTGCAAACCAAATTCTTGAGCGTCGCTCAAATATTCCTTGAACGATGTTCAAGTTTCTTGCTACAAACCATCCGTGAGCAACGCTCATAACAGGGAGCTTCAGATGTTCAAGACCGTAGTGACACTTTTCCGCGGCAGCGTGGCCGCCGCCAGCGAGGAGCTGGAAGACCGGACGGCCCTTCTGATCCTCGATCAACAGATGCGCGACGCGGCCGCGGCCGTCGAGCGCGGCAAACGGACCCTTGCGCTGGCGATTGCGCAGGACCAGCAGGAAGCTCGCAAGCTCGAGGCGACCGTCGCCCGCATCGCTGATCTCGAGATGCGCGCGGTCGCGGCGCTCGACGGGGACCGCGAGGATCTCGCCAACGATGCTGCCGAAGCCATCGCGGGCCTGGAGGCCGATCGCGATGCGGCGCTGACGGCCCGCGCACTGTTCGCAACCGAAATCGCGCGGCTGAAGCGGCACGTCGCAAGCGCGCAGGCCCGCATCACCGAGCTCGACCGCGGCCGCCGCGTCGCCCGTGCCTCGGAAGCGGTGCGCTCGCTTCGCCGCAGCGGCATCGAGGCGGCACGCCCCTACGAATCCACGCTGCCGGAGGCGGAGAGCACTTTGAGGCGTCTTCGTGAGCGGCAGATGGAAGCCCAGGCCGCCGACGACGCGCTGGTCGAGCTCGATGCGGCCACCGGTCCGCTCGCCACCGCCGAAAAACTCGCCGAGCAGGGTTTTGGCCCCAGGCTCAAGACGACCGCGGACGACGTGCTGGCACGGTTGAAGTCCAAGCGCACGCCGACGGTCTGATCCCAAACCCATCATCATTCGAACCAACAGGAGACCATCATGAACCAGAATGGCCAGCCCCACAGCGGCGCCTGGGTGACTTTCACTTACGTGTCCTTCGCAGCCTCCGCCTTCCTCATCGCCATCGGCATCTTCTTCCTGCCGATCGACCTCTGGATGAAGGGTTATCTCACCATGGGCATCGTCATGTTGATCCAGACTTGCATCACCCTGACCAAGACGGTCCGGGACAACCATGAAAGTAGCCGGATGGTGAACCGCATCGAGGATGCCAAGGCGGAACGTCTGCTGATGGAAGTCTCCAAGGCGGCCTGAGAGGCATGACAATACGCAAGGAAGCAGCGGAGCAATTTGTTCCGCTGCTTCGCGCCGGATGCATTCCGTCAAACCTTATCGCGCCAGCGAAATGCAACCGAGCCATGACGGATCGCGCGGGCGTGCGCTCTTGCGCACCGGCAGCGGCCGGAGCACTCTGCACGAGCGGCACACAAAGAATGCCGCCAAAAAGATGTGCTTACAAGATCTCGGCGAGGAACTTCATGGCGGTGACGCGGATCGACTGCGACATCCACCCGGCGGTTGGTGGCACGCGCACGACGCTGCTGCCGTATCTCAGCGATCACTGGAAAGAGCAGGTCGTGAGCCGCGCCATCGACGGGCTCGATCTCACCTCCTATCCGCCCAGCATGCCGCTGGCGGGCCGCGCCGACTGGCGTCCGGCGAACGGCGCAAAGCCTGGTTCCGATCTTGCGATGGTACAGAAGGGCGCATTCGAGCAGTTGGGTGCCAGCCACGCGATTCTCAACGTGCTCTACGGCGCTCAGGCCGTGTTCGATCCCTACATGGCGGCCGACTTCTGCAGGGCGATCAACGACTGGATCGCGACTGAGTGGCTGTCGCGCGATGCGCGCTTGCGTGCCTCGATCGTGGTGCCGATGCAGGATCCGGATCTGGCGGTCGAGGAGATCGAGCGCCGCGCCGGCGATCACCGCTTCGTGTCGATCCTCGTGCTGGCGCAGGGCGAGACGCTGCTGGGACGCCGGCATTTCTGGCCGGTCTATCGGCTCGCGGAAAAGTACAAGCTGCCGCTCGCGATCCACGCCGGCACGCAATATCGGCAGGCGCCGAGCTCGGCCGGATGGCCGTCGCACCGCTACGAATATTACTTCGTCGAGGCGCAGGCATTTCAGGCGCAGATCCTGAGCCTGATCTATGAGGACGTGTTCGGCAAGTTTCCGGACCTCAAGGTCGTGCTGATGGAATCCGGCGTGAGCTGGCTCCCGGCTTTCATGTGGCGCGCCAACAAGACCTGGCGCGGCGTGCGCGTCGAGGTGCCCTGGGTCGAGCGCGAGCCGGCAGCGATCATCCGCGACAGTTTTCGTGTCACAATGCAGCCGTTCGACGCGCCGGGCGACGCCAAAAGCGTCGAGGAGATCATCGACCAGATCGGCTCGGACAAGATGTTCCTGTTCGCGTCCGACTATCCGCACTGGCAGTTCGACGGCGACGATCCGATCCCGCCGGACCTGCCGAACAGCATCATCTCGAAGATGTGCGTCGACAACCCGCTGGAGACGTTTCCGCGGCTGTCGCTCGCCAACTAGACCGGAGTTTCGCATGAGTGACGTCATCGACCGCCCACTACGAGAAGACGAAAAGCCTGCCGCTTCGCGGCTGCGCATCGTCGATTGCGACGTTCATCCGAGCCTGCATTCGTTCGACGATCTCAACGAGTTTCTGCCAAAGCGCTGGCAGCAGCATCTGAAGGAATATGGCAGCCATTTGCGCACGCCCTATCTGTTCACCACGCCCTATCCGCGCTCTTCGCCGCTGATCGCGCGGCGCGATGCCTGGCCGCCGACCGGCGGGCCGCCCGGTTCGGATCTCGCCTTCATGCAGAAGCAGCATCTCGATCCGCTCGATGTCGAGTTCGGGATTTTGCAGGTGCTCGATCTCTTCATCTTCTCGCAGCAGAACCTCGAATTCGGCGCCGCGATCCAGCGTGCCATCAACGACTGGCAACTGGCGTTCTGGTCGCATCGCGACCCGCGCCTGAAGGCTTCGATCCTGGTCGGGCAGGACGGCGTCGATCTCGCCATTGCCGAGATCGAACGCTGCGCGAAAATCGGCGAATACGTCCAGATCAACGTCTCGCCGCGCGCCAACGAGCCGTTGGGCCGCCGCCGCTACTCGCCGATCTACGAGCGTGCCCAAGAACTGGACCTGCCGCTCGGCATCCATGTCGGCGGCTATGGCGGGCATGCGCCGACCGGTGGCGGCTGGCCGTCCTATTATGTCGAGGAGCACCAGTCCAACGCGCACACCATTGCGGCGCAGCTTGCCAGCCTCGTGATCGAGGGTGTGCCGGAGCGTTTTCCGAAATTGAAGTTTGTCTTTATCGAGGGCGGCTTCGGCTGGATCCCGTCCGCGGTGTGGCGAATGGACCAGCATTTTGAGCGGTTTCGCAGCGAGGTGCCGCATCTCAAGCGCAAGCCGTCGGAATATGTCCGCGAGCATTTCTGGTTCACGACGCAACCGATCGACGAACCTGACGAAGCCCGGCACCTGCGCTCGTTGATCGAATGGGTCGGCATCGACCGTCTCCTGTTCTCGTCGGACTATCCGCACTGGGATTTCGACGATCCGCGCTTTGCGTTCAAGACGCCACTGACGGAGGCCGAGCGAAGGAAGATCTTCAGCACCAATGCCCGCGCGGTCTACAAGTTCTGAGAAGGTCTGCACGGATGGCCCGTCACATCGTCGCGTCCACCTCGGAGATCCCACCCGGTGGCAACAAGGTCGTCGATGTCGCCGGCCGCGACATTGTCGTGTTCCACGTCAATGGCGAGTTCTTCGCTTTGCTGAACCGCTGCCCGCACGAAGGCGCGCCGCTGGAGAAAGCGGCCTGTGTCGCGCGACTGACCTCGCCCGAGCCCGGCATCTATCAGCGCTCGCGCGTCGGCGAGATGCTGCGCTGTCCCTGGCATGGCTGGGAGTTCGACATGCGCAACGGCCAATCCTGGTTCGACCCGAAGCGCGTCAAGATTAAGTCATATCCGGTCGCGGTGGAGCGAGGCGAGGAACTCCAGAAAGGCCCGTATGTTGCCGAGACCTTTCCGGTGCATGTCGAGGACAGCTACGTGATTGTCGAGGTCTGAGCAGCCGTTTCGGATTGTGATTTCGCCGCAGGTGGGATAAGCCTCGCCCGCATTTATGGCGGAGACGAGCTTTGTCGAAACAATCACTGCGTGAGGAGGCCGAGCGCCTGATCCGCGAATCGATGGAAAAGAAAACCGTCGTCGTCAAGCAGGGCGATACTCGCATCGAGGCCGTCTGTGGTAAATGCGGCGCCCCGAACCGTGTGCAGGCGCCAAAGGGCCAGACCCGCATCAAGTTCGCCTGCAAGAATTGCGGGCATCAGCAAGAGACGCTGTAGGTTTCTTCGCCCTCTCCCCCTGTGGGAGAGGGTGGCTCGCCGCATAGCGGCGAGACGGGCGAGGGGTTTCTCTCTGCGAGAGACACTGCTCCTGAATTTGCGGATGCAACCCCTCATCCGGCGCTTCGCGCCACCTTCTCCCACAAGGGGAGAAGGAAAAACGCCTAATCCCCCTTCACGAACTTCGCGAATGCATCCGCATGGTCCGGGTGCCAGCGTGACAGCGGCGGGCGGTTCTCCACGATGTCGCCGGCGGCCCACAGCATGCGCTTTTCATCGAGCGCGCGCGGGACATCGTTGTCCGGGCACAGAATGTAGAAATCCCCGGCCTCCAGCCGCGCCAACATGAAATTCACGGTCTGCTCGGCCGTCCAGGCGCCGGCCGGCTTCTCTGTGCGGCCCTTCGCGGTAAGGCCCGTAAAGACGAAGCCGGGAATCAGCAGATGCGCGGTGATGCGGCAACCCGCAGTGTTGCGCAGCTCGTGCTGGAGCGCTTCCGTAAAAGCTTTCACGCCTGCCTTGGAGACGTTGTAGGCGGGATCGCCGGGCGGGGTGGTGATGCCCTGCTTCGACCCGGTGTTGATGATGAGCCCCGCGCTGCCGCGCGCGATCATGTTGGGCGCGAAGGTGCGCGAGCCGTTGATGATGCCCCACATGTTGACGCCGATGATGCGCTGCCAGTTGTTGGGTTCGCCGAACAGCGTGCTGCCGGGCTGGATGCCCGCATTGTTCATGAGGATGTCGGTGCCGCCGAAGCGCTCGTGGACGGCGCGCTCCAGTTCCATCACGCTCTCGGCCTTGCTGACGTCAATCGCGAAGGTCATCACATGTGCGGCGGACGTGAGGGATGAGAGTCTTGTCGCGGCGTCCGCCAGCCGCGCCTGATCCACATCGGCGATACACACCTTCACGCCGTTTCGCGCGAAGGCTGCGGCGGCGGCGAATCCGATGCCGGACGCGCCACCGGTGATCACGGCAACATTGTCTTTGATGATCGCGGGATGTGGCATGGATCGGTCTCCGGGGAGGGGCTCGGTCGTGCTATAACATGGCACTCGCGCGACCCCGCACAAGTCGGCATGGGAGGTGTTCGTTCCGCGCCGACTCTACGCCTCTACTTTACGCCTGTCCGGCATCGCAGTATTCTATCGATCAACGATCCCACCCAGATCGAACCAATCAATCATTGACAGGGAGTTCAGCCATGGCTGTGTCGCAGGCTATTCCGATCACGCGCCATCCATTCGCCAACGGATCCTACAAGCAGATGCTGATCGACGGGAAGTGGGTCGATGCTGCCTCAGGCAAGCGCTTCGAGACCCACAACCCCGCGACCGGCGAACTGCTCGCAACAGTGGCCGAGGGCGACAAGGAAGATATCGATCGCGCAGTTGCTGCCGCTCGCCGCGCCTTCGAAGGGCCCTGGAGCAAGGTCAAGCCGTTCGAGCGGCAGAATCTGCTCCTGAAGCTTGCCGACCTCGTCGAGAAGAATTTCGACGAATTGTCGCAGCTCGACACGCTCGACATGGGCGCGCCGCTCAGCCGTACCCGTGCCTATCGCCTGCGCGCCGTCGGCATGCTGCGCTATTATGCCGGCCAGACCACCGCGATCCATGGCGAGACCATCGAGAACTCGCTGCCCGGCGAAATCTTCTCCTACACGCTGAAGGAGCCGATCGGCGTCGTCGGCGCCATCATTCCCTGGAATGGTCCGCTGACTGCGACGATCTGGAAGATCGGTCCGGCGATCGCGACCGGCTGCACCGTCGTGCTCAAACCGGCCGAAGAAGCGCCGCTGACCTCGCTGCGCATCGCCGAGCTGGCGATGGAAGCGGGCGTTCCGCCCGGCGTCATCAACGTCGTGCCTGGCTATGGCGAGACTGCGGGCGCGGCGCTTGCCGCACACCACGACGTCGACAAGGTTGCCTTCACCGGCTCGCATGTCACGGGCCAGTCGATCATCCGCGCCTCGGCCGGCAACCTCAAGCGCGTCTCGCTCGAGCTCGGCGGCAAGTCGCCGGACATCGTGTTCGCGGATGCCGATCTCGATGCGGCCGTGCCGGGCGCTGCGATGGCGGTGTTCGCCAATTCGGGACAGATCTGCAGCGCCGGCACCCGGCTTTTCGTCGAGCAGTCGATCTATGAGGAGTTCGTCGGCCGCGTGGCCGAGTTCGGCAAGAAACTGCAGGTCGGCAACGGCCTCGATCCCAACACCCAGATCGGACCGCTGGTGTCCGAGCAACAGCTCGAGCGCGTCACCAGCTATCTCGACATCGGCCAAAAGGAAGGCGCGCGGGCGCTTGCCGGCGGTGGCCGCGTCACCGAAGGCGCGCTTGCAAAAGGCTTCTTCGTCTCGCCGACAGTGTTCGCGGGCGTCCAGGACAATATGCGCATCGCGCAGGAGGAGATCTTTGGTCCCGTCATTTCGGCGATCGCGTTCAAGGACATGGACGAGCTGGTCAAGCGCGCCAACGCCACCACGTTCGGTCTCGGCTCGGGCCTGTGGACGCGGGACGTCAGCAAGGCGCATGCGGTCGCGAAGAGGCTCCGTGCCGGTTCGGTGTGGGTGAACTGCTACCAGGCGATGGACCCGGCCGTGCCCTTCGGCGGCTACAAGATGAGCGGCTACGGCCGCGAATCCGGCAAGCAGCACGTCGAGGAATATCTCAACGTGAAGGCGGTGTGGATCAAGACGGCGTAACACTGGTCTTTCCCGCGTTCCGCGGGAGGGAATATCTGCTTTTGCAGGGGCGGCGCCTTCTCTCGGTAGCCGCCCCTCGCTATATGATGCGCATCCTTCCTTCGCCATTCGAGGCCAGCATGAAATTCGAGGCGTTGTTTCAACCGTTGCAGGTCGGTCCGTACACGCTCGCGCATCGCGTCGCGATGGCGCCGTTGACGCGCATGAGGGCCGAGCGCGAGAGCTTTTCGCCGCGGCCGCTCAACGCCGAATATTACGGCCAGCGCGCCACCCAAGGCGGCCTGCTCATCGCCGAGGCCTCGCCCGTGCTCTCGCACGGCCGCGGTAATCCAGCGACGCCCGGCATCTATTCGGAGACGCAGATCGCGGGCTGGCGCAAGGTGGTCGACGCCGTGCACGCCAAGGGCGGCATCATCTTTCTCCAGCTCTGGCACGTCGGCCGCGTCTCGCATTCCTCCTTCCACGGCGGGGAGCTGCCGGTCTCGGCCTCCGCGATCCCGATCAAGGCCGAAGGCATGAAGGCGATGACTGCCGACGGCAAGATCTCCAACTATGAGACGCCGCGCGCGCTGGACACGGATGAAGTCAAGGGCATCGTCGAGGCCTTCAGGCAGGGTGCGAAGAACGCGCTGGCCGCCGGCTTCGACGGGGTCGAGATCCACGGCGCCAACGGCTATCTGCTCGAGCAATTCCTGCAATCACGCAGCAACCAGCGCACCGATCAATATGGCGGTTCGATCGAGAACCGCGCGCGGCTTCTGCTCGAAGTGACCGAGGCCGCGATCGACGTCTGGGGCGCGGGCCGCGTCGGCGTGCGGCTGTCGCCCCACGGCATCGCCAATGATTCCGGCGAGCCCGATCCGATGCCGCTCTACACGCACGTGGTCAACGCGCTCGACAAGCTCGGTCTTGCCTATCTGCATTTCATCGAACCGCGCTCCAGCGGCTCGGGGCGCGCCGAAGTCAACTGGCAGAACGTGCCGTCGGCGATGCTGCTGTTCCGCCCGCTCTACAGCGGCGTGCTGATGACCGCCGGCGGATTTACCGGCGAGACCGCGAACGCCGCCATTGCGGAGGGGCATGCTGACATCATCGCCTTCGGCCGCATCTTCATCTCCAACCCCGATCTGCCGCTCCGCCTGCAGCACGATTACCCTCTCACGCCGTATAACCGTGCGACGTTTTACGGTGGCGAGGAGAAGGGTTATACGGATTATCCCGCGTACGACGAACTGACGCCGGTCTGACACTGCTGTAGCCCGGATGAGCAAAGCGATATCCGGGGTTCACTCAAGCTCTGGTCTTCCCGGATGTCGCTTCGCTCATCCGGGCTACAGAGTTATTGTGTTGCCCCGACTGACACCACGAACTCCGTCATTGCGAGCGCAGCGAAGCAATCCAGACTGCCTCGGCGGCAAGACTCTGAATTGCTTCGCTGCGCTCGCAATGACGAGAGGAGAGACAATGGCCAAAGCCGCAGCCGCCGCAGGTATAGCCACCGGCCAGTGCCTCTGCGGCAGGGTTACCTTCGAGATCGACGTTCCCGCACGCTGGGCCTGGCACGATCACTCCGCCGCCAGCCGTCGCGCCCACGGCGCCGCCTATGCAACCTATGTCGGAAGCTGGAAGAAGCGGTTTCGCATCACCGCAGGTAAGACGGCGCTGACGCGCTACGAGGACAAGGCAACGAAGACCGCGCGCAGCTTCTGCGCGCATTGCGGCACGCCGATCGCATATGAGCGCCCGCGCGGGCCGCATATGGTCAACATCCCCCGTGCGCTGTTTAGGGAACGCACCGGCCGCCAGCCGCTCTATCACATCGCGATCGAAGAGCTGCAGGAATGGACCTATACCGGCGAGCCGCTGGTGCCGCTGAAAGGCTTTCCCGGTGTGGTCTGGCAGCGCTCGAAAAAAAAGAAGCGGGCGAGCGGCGAGGATCCGTTCGAGTTGGGGCGCGAGGAGATGTAGCGCTGTCCCACGCAACGCAGCCATGACCGCGCTTCCTTGCGCGCCTCCCGCGATTTCGGCCATCATGCTTTTTGCCTTGCGGCAACGTCCGCCTCTGGAGGAAACATGAAGAACAAGATCACCGGCCGCTCCGCCTTTCTCGCGTTGCTCAAGGACGAGGGCATCACGCATCTGTTCGGCAATCCCGGCACCACCGAGCTGCCGATCATGCATGCGCTGAAGGATCACCCTGACCTCGCCTATGTGATGGCGATGCAGGAGAGCCTGGTGGTGGCGATCGCGGATGGCTATAGCCGCGCCTCCGGAAAGCTGGTCGCCTGCAACGTCCATGTCGCGCCCGGCCTCGGCAACGCGATGGGCTCGCTCTACAACGCCCAGTTCACGGGCACGCCGATGATCCTGACCGCGGGCCAGCAGGAGCAGGGCCACGGACTGATGGAGCCGGTGCTGTATGGGCCGCTGGTGCGCATGGCCGAGCCGCTGGTGAAATGGGCGGTCGAGGTGACGCGGCTCGAGGATCTGCCGCGCATCGTGCGCCGCGCCGCAAAAGTCGCAACCACCCCGCCGACCGGGCCGGTGTTCATTTCATTGCCCGGCGATATCCTCAACAGCGAGGCAGGGATCGATCTCGGTCGCTCCACCCGCATTGACGCTCGCACAAGACCATCGGATGAGGCACTGAAGGCGTTCGCCGCCCGACTGCTCAGGGCCGAGCGTCCCGTGATCGTCACCATGGACGAAGTGGTCAAGAGCGATGCGCTGATGGAGGCCGCCGAACTCGCAGAACTACTCGGCGCGGCTGCCTACCAATCCTCGACGCCCTATGGCTCGCACTTCCTCTCGGAGAGCCCGAGCTTCGTCGGCACGCTGGCACGTGTCCAGAAAGTCGCGCGCGACACGCTTGCGCCCTTCGACCTCTTGATCGCGCTCGGCGGCGATCCCTTGCGGATGTCGGTCTACAGCGAGGTCGACGCGCTGCCGGAGGGCCTTGGCATCGTGCAGATCGGCCTCGGCGATTGGGAGATCGCCAAGAACTACGGGGCTGAGATCGCGCTGAAGGCGGATTTGAAGGAAACGCTGCGCGCGCTGATCCCGGTGTTGAAGGAGATGGGCGGCGCTGCCCTGGCGAGCCGCGCGAAGCAACGGCTGACCGAACTCGCGCCGAGGAACTGGACCGCGCGGCGCACCGCGCTGGTCGAGCAGATCGGCAAGGCCGCGGACCGCAGCCCCATCGATCCGGACTGGCTGGTGCTGCAAATGGTCGAGGCCATGCCCGCTAATGCCATCCTCGTGGACGAAGGCCTCACCTCGAGCCGCCAGATCACGGCCTTGCGTGCGCACCGCGATCGCTTCGGCTATCACGGCCTTGCCTCCGGCGGCATCGGCTGGGGCCTGCCGGCCTCCGTCGGCGCCAGCATCGCCAATCCCGATCGCCCGGTGGTCTGCTTCTCCGGCGACGGCAGCGCGATGTATTCGATCCAGTCTCTGTGGACAGCGGCGCATCACAAGCTGCCGCTCAATGTGGTCATTGCCAACAATGGCGGCTACCGCATCATCAAGCAGCGCCTGCTCGCCTTCCACGGCGACGACAATTACGTCGGCATGGATTTTGTCGATCCGCCGGTGGATTTCGCGGGCGTGGCTAAGGCGCTGGGATGTGAGGCAATCAAAGTCAGCGATCCCCGAGAGTTGAAGGCGACGCTGGCGTCGGCGTTTGGCCGGCCGGGGACGAAACTGATCGAGGTGATGGTGGACGGGAAGCTGTAGGGCAGCGTCACCTGCGGCATTGGTGCCGCCACATTATCAGTCGTGATCACCCGCGAAGGCGGCTGATCCAGTATTCCAGAGCCGGCGGTGATTGAGTCGAGACGCTGCGGCGTACTGGATGTCCCGGTCAAGCCGGGGCATGACAGCGTACCTAGCGGCGCTACCCCTTTCTCCCCACTCTGAACCCTGCCGCCGGATGCGGCGCACCTAGCCGCGCCCGCCCCTCGCCGAACAGCTTCTCGCGTAGCGTGCCCTGCGCGTACTCCGCCTTGTACCGCCCGCGTCGCGTCAGCTCCGGCACCAGCATGTCGGCGATGTCCTCGAAATCGCCGGGTGAGATCGCGAAGGCGACGTTGAGGCCGTCGACATCGGTCGCCTCGAACCACGCCTCGATCTTGTCCGCGACCATTTCCGGCGTGCCGACCACGACGGGACCTGCGCCGCCGACGCCGACATGCTCGATGACGTCGCGCACGGTCCAGACGCGATCGGGATCGGCGCGGGTGACGTTATCGAGTGCGCTGCGGCCGGCATCGTTCTGAACATGGCGCACCTGCTGATCGAGCTCGTAGCCGGAGAAGTCGATTCCGGTCCATCCCGACATCAGCGCCAGCGCGCCTTCCGGGCTGATGTGGCGGCGATAGTCGGCATATTTTTCGTTCGCTTCGGCTTCCGTCCGCCCGAGGATGATCGTCATCATCGAGAACATCAGGATTTCCGCCGGATTGCGGCCGAACGCGGCGGCCTCCTGACGGATCGCCGATACGCGCGGCGCGATCACCTTGGCTGACGGCCCCGACATGAACACGCATTCGGCGTGCCGTGCCGCGAACTGCCGTCCGCGCGGCGAGGTGCCGGCCTGATACAGCACGGGCGTCCGCTGCGGCGACGGTTCGCTCAGGTGGATGGTGTTGTTGATGCGGTAGTTCGCGCCCTCGTGGTTGACGCGATGGACCTTTGTGGGATCGGTGAAGATGCCGCGCGTGCGGTCGCGCAGCACGGCGTCGTCCTCCCAACTCCCTTCCCAGAGCTTGTAGACGACCTCCATATATTCGTCCGCGATCTCGTAGCGGTCGTCGTGCCCGATCTGCTTGTCCTTGCCGGCGCCGCGCGCGGCGCTGTCGAGATAGCCGGTGACGACGTTCCAGCCGATACGCCCCTCGGTGAGATGATCGAGCGTCGACATCCGCCGCGCGAACGGATAGGGCGGCTCGAAGGAGAGATTGCTGGTGACGCCGAAGCCGAGATTCTGCGTCACGGCGGCCATTGCCGACAGCAGCAGCAGCGGATCGTTCGAGGGCGACTGGGCTGCGTTGCGCAAGGCTGCGTCAGGACTGTTGCCGTAGACGTCATAGACGCCGAGCACGTCGGCCAGGAACAGTCCGTCGAAACGGCCGCGCTCCAGCGTTCTGGCAAGATCGATCCAATAGGGCAGGCGGTTATATTCGGCAGTGCGGTCGCGCGGATGGGTCCACAAGCCCGGTGATTGGTGCGCGACGCAATTCATCGCAAATGCATTGAGCCTGATCTGCTTGGCCATGATGGTCCCCCGGCGCCCTGTACCGGGCGCTCTTCGAATGATAGAGCTGCGCCCGAACTTGGCGAAGTTCTTGCATATAACGCGACGTTGGCAAGGCCAAAATCAGCGGCGCTGCCGCGCTTGGCAAGCCAATCTCAAGAGAGCAAGAACGAAATCCCAAGACTATCGAAGTCCCCGCCACTTTCGGAGGCCTGCCCGTATCGGGTATGCTCCTTCGCCTCGCAACCTAAAAAAGAAAATAATGACCAGAGCCGATGCCATCGCCCGCGCCCGTGACGATTTTGAATCGGGCGCGTTCCTCGCCGAACTCGACCGCCGCGTCGCCTACCAGACCGAGAGCCAGAATCCGAACCGGAGCGTCGAGCTGCGCGCCTATCTGGAACAGGAGATGGTGCCCGCTTTTGCCGCGCTCGATTTCGAAAGCCGGATGATCGAATCTCCCAGCGGCAAGGCGCCGTTCCTGTTCGCCGAACGCCGCGAAAGTGAGACGGCGCCGACCGTGCTGATCTACGGCCATGGCGACGTCGTTGACGGGATGGAAGGCGAGTGGCGCGACGGCCGCGATCCCTGGCGCACCACGGTTTCGGGCACGCGTCTCTACGGTCGCGGCACCGCCGACAACAAGGGCCAGCACAGCATCAACATGGCGGCACTCCGCGCGGTGCGCGAGGCCCGCGGCGGCAAGCTCGGCTTCAACGCCAAGTTCATCCTCGAGATGGGCGAGGAGATCGGCTCGCCGGATCTCGGCAAGGTCTGCGATCTCAATCGCGATGCGCTCAAGGCCGATCTGTTCGTGGCCTCCGACGGGCCGCGCCTGTCCGCCGACCGTCCGACCCTATTCCTCGGCTGCCGTGGCGGCATCCGCATTCATCTCGATGTGAACCTTCGCGACGGCGGCCATCACTCCGGCAATTGGGGCGGTGTGCTCGCCAACCCAGCGACCATTCTGGTCAACGCGATCTCGACGCTGGTCGACGGCCACGGCCGCCTTCAGCTGGACGCGCTGAAGCCGCCGCGCCTCACCAACCAGATCCGCAGCTATCTTGCGGACGTGCAGGTGGTGCCGACCGAGGACGAGCCGGCGTTGGCCGAGAACTGGGGCGAGGAGGGTCTTTCGGCGGCCGAGCGGCTCTATGCCTGGAACACGCTCGAAGTGCTGGCGATGTCGTCGGGAAACATCGAGAAGCCGGCTAACGCCATTCCCGGCCACGCCAATGCCGTGCTGCAACTGCGCTTCGTGGTCGGCACCAAGGTCGACGGCCTGATCGAAGCCGTCCGTGCGCATCTGGTCGAAAGGGGTTTTCCGATGGTCGAAGTGCGGGCCGCACAGAGCTTCGCGGCATCGCGCACCGATTTCGACAGCCCCTGGATCGCATGGGCGGCGAATTCGGTGAAGGAGACCACCGGCAAAGTGCCGGCGGTGCTGCCGAATTTCGGCGGCTCGCTGCCCAATGACGTGTTTTCCGAGATATTGGGCCTGCCGACGATCTGGGTGCCGCACTCCTATCCCGGCTGCTCCCAGCATGCGCCCAATGAGCACATCCTGCTGCCATTGACCGAAGAGGCCTTGACGGTGATGGCCGGCCTGTTCTGGGATCTCGGGGAATTGCCAAGCCCGCTAACAAGCCCGCTAACGCGCCCGCCGGCCTGAGCCGTTAACCGGAGCCGCGATCCAGCCAAAAGTCACATTCTATTCCAACCCAATTTGTGCTTGCATCCCGCCGGCATCATCCTGAAAGGGGACCAAAACGTGAAACATTTCCGTAGCATCGGCCTCGCGCTCGCCGCGACCTTCGCCGTCGGCCAGGCCGGGGCCGAGGAGCTGACCGGCACGCTCAAGAACATCAAGGACACCGGCGCCATTACGCTCGGCTTCCGCGACTCCTCGATCCCGTTCTCTTATCTCGACGACAACCAGAAGCCCATCGGCTACGCGATGGACATCTGCTACAAGATCGTCGACGCCGTGAAGAAGGAGCTCAAGCTCGACAAGCTCGAGGTCAAGCTCAATCCGGTGACCTCGGCGACCCGGATCCCGCTGATGGCGAACGGCACCATCGATCTCGAATGCGGCTCGACCACCAACAATGCCGAGCGCCAGAAGCAGGTTGCCTTCACCAACACCCATTATTTGACCGCCAGCCGCTACGTCTTCAAGAAGTCGAGTGGCCTGAAGGCGATTGACGACCTCAAGGGAAAATCGGTGGTTTCCACTGCCGGCACCACCAACATCAAACAGCTCACCGAGGCCAATGTTGCAAAAAGCCTCGGCGCAAACATCATTCCGGCCAAGGACCACGCCGAGGCCTTCCTGATGGTCGAGACCGACCGTGCGGTCGCCTTCGTGATGGATGATATCCTGCTCGCGAGCCTCGTTGCCGGCTCGAAGTCGCCCGATGACTACGTCATCTCCAAGGACGCGTTCTCCAAGCCTGAGCCCTACGGCATCATGCTGCGCAAGGACGACGCGGCCTTCAAGAAGGTCGTCGACGCGGCGACCGCTGCGCTCTACACCTCCGGCGAGGGCCAGAAGATCTACGACAAGTGGTTCACGCAGAAGATCCCGCCGAAGGGCCTCAATCTCAACACGCCGATCTCGGCCGAGCTGAAGAACGAGTTTGCCAAGCCGACGGACTCGCCAAACCCGGACGATTATAAGTAAGCTATAACCTCGATCTTTCGATCGGGATCGTGTCCGGCCATCTTGACTCCAGGATGGCCGGACATTTGCATAGGCGCCAGGACATCGATGACTGGCGCGTTCGCGCGGGGGACACGTGAACTACAACTGGAACTGGGGAATCTTTTTCCAGCCGAACCCGATGGGGACCGGCACCTATCTCGACATGCTGTTGTCGGGCCTGGTGCTGACCCTCAAGACGGGTGCGCTCGCCTGGATCATCGCGCTGATCACCGGATCGATCGTCGGCGTGATGCGCACACTGCCGTCGAAGGGAGCGTACTGGTTCGGCTTTGCCTATGTTGAATTCTTCCGCAATATGCCGCTGCTGGTGCAGCTCTTCCTGTGGTTTTTCGTGCTGCCGGAAGTGTTGCCAAGGTCCGCGGGATTGTGGCTGAAACAACTGCCGAACGCGCCGTTCTGGACGGCCGCGATTGGCATCGGGTTCTTCATGTCGGCGCGCGTCGCCGTGCAGTTGCAGGCCGGCATCGGATCGCTGCCGCGCGGGCAGAAGATGGCGGCGACCGCACTCGGCCTGACGACCCTGCAGGCTTATCGCTACATCCTGCTGCCGATGGCTTTTCGCATCATCCTGCCGCCGCTGACGTCCGAGTTCCTCAACACCATCAAGAACACGGCTGTGGCCATCACCATTGGTTTGCTCGAACTGACCGGCCAGGCGCGCTCGATGCAGGAATTCTCGTTCCAGGTGTTCGAGGCCTTCACCGCTGCGACCATCCTCTATCTCCTCGTCAACGCCGTCGTCGTGACCGCGATGCGCTTCCTCGAGCGCTGGGTCGCGATCCCCGGCTACATCACGGGGAAGTAGCGCCATGTTCAGCAATTTTGATTTCGGGGTCATCATCCGCACGCTGCCCTATCTATTCTATGAGGGCATGACGTTCACGCTGATGCTGACCGGGCTTGCTGCACTCGGCGGCCTCGTCTTCGGCACGGCGATCGCGCTGATGCGGCTGTCCGGCTACAAGGTGCTGGGCCGCATCGCGGGCGTCTATGTCGACTTCATGCGCTCGCTGCCGCTGGTGCTGGTGATCTTCTGGTTCTACTTCCTGGTGCCCTATATCGGGCAATGGGTAACTGGCGCGTCGCGTCCGATCAGTGTCGGCGCGTTCGCGTCCTCGCTCATCACCTTCATCATGTTCGAGGCCGCGTACTTCTCCGAGATCATGCGTGCCGGCATCCAGTCGATCTCGCGCGGCCAGCCGGCCGCAGCCAACGCGCTCGGCCTGACCTACGCCCAGACCATGCGCTACGTCGTTCTGCCGCAGGCCTTCCGCAACATGCTGCCGGTCCTGATCACGCAGACCATCGTGCTGTTCCAGGACACCTCACTGGTCTATGTGCTGTCGATCACCGATTTCCTCGGTGCGGCTAGCAAGGTCGCGCAGCGCGACGGCCGTCTGGTCGAAATGTATCTATTCGCAGCGATCGTC
This sequence comes from Bradyrhizobium sp. 155, assembly GCF_023101105.1. NCBI lineage: Bacteria > Pseudomonadati > Pseudomonadota > Alphaproteobacteria > Hyphomicrobiales > Nitrobacteraceae > Bradyrhizobium > Bradyrhizobium sp. 155. Next base: position 934,083 of record NZ_CP064704.1, read on the forward strand.
TACTTCACCATCTCCTGTATCGCGTCCTTCGGCGTTCGCCGCCTGCAGGCGCGCATCGCCATCATTCGATAGAGTTTGCCATGATCGAGATCAGCCACGTCGACAAATGGTACAGCCCGGCCTTCCAGGTGCTGACCGACTGCACCACCAGCGTCGCCAAGGGCGAGGTGGTCGTGGTCTGCGGTCCGTCGGGATCAGGCAAGTCGACGCTGATAAAATGCGTCAACGCGCTGGAGCCATTCCAGAAAGGCGACATCAGCGTCGATGGCACTAAGGTCAACGACCCCAGGACCAATCTGCCCAAGCTGCGCGCGCGTGTCGGCATGGTTTTTCAGCACTTCGAGCTGTTTCCGCATCTGAAGATCATTGATAATCTCTGCCTCGCGCAGCAGAAGGTGCTCGACCGGTCGCGCGACAAGGCGGTGGCGAAAGGCATGCAGCTGCTGGAGCGGGTCGGCCTGAAGGAACAGGCGCAAAAATTTCCCGCGAACCTGTCCGGCGGCCAGCAGCAGCGCGTGGCGATCGCCCGCGCGCTCGCGATGGATCCCATCGTCATGCTGTTCGACGAGCCGACCTCGGCGCTCGACCCCGAAATGGTGAGCGAGGTGCTCGACGTCATGGTAGACCTCGCCCATGAGGGCATGACCATGATGGTCGTGACGCACGAGATGGGCTTTGCCCGCAAGGTCGCCAACCGCGTGATCTTCATGGACCGCGGCGAGATCGTCGAGGACGCCCCGAAGGACGATTTCTTCGGCAAGCCCCGCAGCGACCGCGCGCAGAAGTTCTTGTCGAAGATTCTGTCGCATTGATCCCACTGTCATTCCGCGACGTGCCTCCTGGCGCCGGTCGGGAATGACGGGTTGAGGGTTTCGTGGCACCGACAAATCCCTTATACCAGCGGGTAATCCCTATTCCCGCCAGGAGACCTGCCTTGGATCCGATCGCCTATGTCAACGGCTCATTCGTCCCGCTTTCGGACGCCAAAATTTCGGTCCTCGATCGCGGCTTCCTGTTCGCCGACGGCATCTATGAGGTCTCGGCCGTGCTCGACGGCAAGTTGGTCGACAATGCCTCGCATCTGGCGCGGCTGGAGCGCTCGGTCGGCGAGATCAAGCTGAGGCTCCCGGAGACGGTCGAGCGCATCACCGAGATCCAGCAGGAGCTGATTGCACGCAACAAGGTCGAGAACGGCCTCGTCTATCTCCAGGTCACCCGCGGCGCCGACAAGGGCCGCGACTTCGCCTTCCCCAAGGGCGACGTCAAGTCGAGCCTGGTGATGTTCACGTCGGAGAAGGACATCATCAACGCCGCCTCGGCCAAGACCGGCATCAATGTGATCACCGTGCCCGACATCCGCTGGGAGCGGCGTGACATCAAGAGCGTAGCATTGCTGGCGCAAGTGCTGGCAAAGCAGGCCGCGGCCGAAGCCGGTGCGGGCGAAGCCTGGATGCTGGAAGACGGTTACGTCACCGAAGGCGGTTCGTCTTCAGCGTTCATCCTGACCCAGGACGACGTCATCGTGACCCGCAAGAACTCCAACGCGATCCTGCCGGGCTGCACCCGCAAGGCGGTGGTGGCGCTGGCGGAAGAGCGTCAGCTCCGCGTCGAAGAGCGTTCCTTCACGGTCGCCGAGGCGCTCGCCGCCAAGGAAGCCTTCGCCACCTCGGCGTCGCTGTTCGTCCAGCCGGTGGTTGCGATCGACGGCAAGAAGGTCGGCGACGGCAAGCCCGGCCCGATCGCCATGCGGCTGCGCGAGATCTACGTGGAGTTCGCGAAGGCGACGGCGGTTTAAGCTACCTACCGCCGTCATCGCCCGGCTTGACCGGGCGATCCAGTACTCCGTGACGGGAGTGCTGGACTCGAGAAGCCGCGGCGTACTGGATGCCCCGGTTAAGCCGGGGCATGACAGGCGAATGTATTGAGGCAGTTTGGCCTCCACACATCAGCACCTCACGCCACCGATGCCTTCACCTTCACCGGATGAACCGCACGGAACGCGATCGCGATTCGGTTCCAGGCATTGATGGCGCCGATCAGCATGGTCAGGTTCACCGTCTCCGAGTCGGAGAATTGCGGGCGGACCTGCTCGTAGACGTCATCAGGCGCGTGCGTCTCGGAGATCAGCGTCACTGATTCCGTCCAGGCCAGCGCCGCGCGCTCGCGGTCGGTGTAGAGCGGTGATTCGCGCCAGGCGTTGAGCAGATAGATGCGCTGCTCGGTCTCGCCGCGCTTGCGGGCGTCCTCGGTGTGCATGTTGATGCAGAAGGCGCAGCCGTTGATCTGTGACGCCCGGATCTTGACGAGCTCGATCAACGATTTCTCAAGGCCCGTCGACTGGATCTGCTCTTCCAGTGCCATCAGCGCCTTCATCGTGTCGGGTGCGGCCTGGTAGAAATTCATGCGGGGTTTCATGGTCGTTCTCCTTGCTGGCTGGGTTGACGTCAGTGGGCGCCGCCGGCCGAGGCGTGGCCGGCCTTCTTCAGGAAGAGGGTGGCGATCAGCGCGACGATCAGGGCCACGCCGAGCAGATAAAAGGTGTCGCTGAAGGCGAGGATATAGGCCTGCTTCTGCACGATATGGCCGATCGCAACATAGGCGCGATGCAACGCGTCCGCCCGATCGAGAATGCCGTGATTGACGAAGTATTGGGTGAGCTGTTCCAGCCGCGTCCGCGTCGCCTGCTCGAACAGCGAGACTGACTGCATCAGCACGTTGGAGTGATACTGCTCGCGCTTGGTCAGCAGGGTCTGCAACAGCGCGATGCCGACGGCGCCGCCGAGGTTGCGCATCATGTTGAACAGGCCGGAGGCCGAGCCCGCGTTCTCCGGTTCGATGCCTGAGGTCGCCACCGCAGACAGCGGCGCCATTACCAGCGCCTGGCCGATCGCACGAACCACATTGGGCCAGAGCAATTGATCGGCGGCATAGTTGCCGGTCATGTAGATGTTCATAAAGTTGGAGGCCGCGAACAGGACGAAGCCGACGCCGATGATGAGCCGCGCATCGAGCTTCTGCATCAACCGCGGGACCAGCGGGATCAGCACCAGCTGCGGCAGGCCGGTCCAAGCCAGCACCATGCCGATCTGCTCGGCATTGTAGCCCTGGATGCGGGCCAGATATTGCGGCAGGATGAACACCGAGCCGTAGAGCGCGATTCCCAGCAGGAAATTCGCGAGCATGCCGAAGCCGAAATTGCGGCGGACCAGCAGACGCAGGTTCAGGAGCGGCTTCTTCACGGTGAGCTCGATGATCAGGAAGGCGCTCAGCGCCACGGCCGCGATGACGGACAGCTTGACGATGAAGGGCGAGCCGAACCAGTCGTCTTTGTTGCCTTCCTCGAGCACGGTCTGCAGCGCCGACAATCCGATCGCCATGGTGATGATGCCGGCCCAGTCGCCGTCGCGCAGCAACGACAGCTTCATGGGCTTTGCATCGAGCGCGTACCAGAGCATGCCGACCATGATCGTGCCGGGGACAACGTTGACATAGAAGATGTACTGCCAGCCAAAATTCTCGGTGAGATAGCCGCCGATGGTCGGGCCGATCGCGGGCGCGAACGTCGCCGACAGCGCGAACAGCGCAAGGCCCACGGGTTGCTTGGCGCGCGGCAGCAATGTGATGATGAGTGTGAACGCCATCGGAATCAGCACGCCGCCGGTAAACCCTTGCACCGCCCGCAGCACGATCATCTGCGGCAGGTCTTGCGCCAACGCACAGGCGGCTGACAGGACCAGGAACAGGACCGCATTGGTGAGGAGATAGATGCGGATCGAGAACACCTGCGCCAGCCAGCCGGACAGCGGGATCACCACGATCTCCGCGATCAGATAGGAGGTCGAGATCCAGCCGCCGTCATCAATGCCGGCGCCGATCGCGCCCTGGATATCGGCGAGTGAGGCATTGACGATCTGGATGTTCAGCACCGCCATGAAGGCGCCGAGCGTCGCGCCGATCACGGCGATCCAGGTCTTGGTCGAGACGGCGGGCGTTGCGGGGGCCGCGACGGGAGCGGGGATATCGGCCGTGGTATTAACGGTCGGTTGGAGCGTGCTCATGGAAGCCTCGTCTCGGTTACGGAGACAGGATGGATCAGGCAGTTCGTTTCGATAATCGACCAAGTTTGGGAAGGATCATCCGGTAGGACTTGATAGTCCCGCCGGACCTTTCCGGCTTCAACCGCCGTTCGGACGGGCCGCGTTGTCGGCGAGATGCTTCGCCGTCTCACGCTCGGCCAGCACGGTCTGCTTGGTGTCGACGGTCGGCACCGCGGACATGCCGGGGCGCAGCAGGCCGGTCAGGCTGTGGTCGTCGAGCACGATCTTCACCGGCACCCGTTGCACGATCTTGGTGAAATTGCCGGTGGCGTTGTCGGGCGGCAGCAATGCGAATTCAAGGCCGCTCGCCGGCGACAGGCTGTCGACATGGCCGCGCAGGGTCTGGTTGCGGAAACTGTCGACGTGCAGCTCGACCGGCTGGCCGGCGCGGACATGTGTGAGCTGCGTCTCCTTGAAATTCGCCACGACATAGACCGCATCGAGCGGCACCACCACCATCAATTGCGTGCCGGCCTGCACGAACTGTCCCACGCGCAGTGAGCGGGCGCCGACCGTTCCGTCGACCGGCGCGGTAATCTCGGTGTAGGAGAGATTGAGCGTCGCCTGCTCCGCGACCGCACGCGCATGTTCGAGCTGGGCAGTAGCCTGCGCGCGCTGGGTCGTGAGCACGTCGACCTTGCGTTGCGCGGCCACGAGGCCCGACATGGCATGTTGCAGTTGCGCGTTGCTGGCGCGCAACGCGGCGTCAGTCTGTTGCGCGCGCTGAATCGTGCCGGAGCCCGACTTCATCAGGTCGTCGTAGCGGGCGCGCTCCTCCTGCGCAAATTTCAGATTCGCGTCCGCAGCAGCGACATCGGCTGTGCTCTGCTCGATGATCGGCTGCTGGAGTTCGAGCTGGGCGTCGAGGTTCCGCACTGCCGCTTCCGCCGCAGCGACATCGGCGCGGGCCTGATTGAGCGCCGCCTTGAAGTCGCGGTCGTCGATCTTCGCCAGCAGCTGGCCCGCTTTGACCTTTTCGTTGTCGCTGACCAGCACCTTGGCGATGTAGCCCGAGACCTTTGGCGCGATGATCGTGGAGTCGGCCTTCACATAGGCGTCGTCGGTTGTCTCGAGATAACGGCCGTTGACCCAGTAGTCGTGTCCGTAATGGACAACCGCAGCCGTGCCCGCAAGGAACGCGAGCGCCAGCGCCGCCCGCCGGACCGTATTCCGGGCGGGACCACGCACCGGCGCCGTCGGGGTAGCTTGCGGTATTTCAGTCGCTTGCTGAAAGTTTTTGGTGCGGGGCATCTCGGACATGGCAGTCTCCTTCGGCTGACCCAGACTATCGGTCTTCCTCGTCCGATCGATAATCAGCGAAATGCCGAAAGGATTATCCGCTGACAGTGGATAGTCCCGGGATCTCGCCTTGGCCCGTATGATCTATCGAGCCGGAGGTACGACTGCCCCAGAGCGATTGCCGCGCCTGTCGAGGGATTGCGGCTAACGCATCCGCGCTGCCCGCAGGAGCGGTTTGATGGATAATCGGACGGAATTCCTTGCGATTATCTCTCAAGAGCGGATAATCAGTCGGCATGGACCGATTGACCAGTCTCGAAGTCTTCAGCCGGGTGGTCGAGACCGGCGGCTTCTCTGCAGCAGCCCGCAAGCTCAACATGTCGACCACCATGGTGAGCAATCACGTCCAGGCGCTGGAAGACCGGCTCGGCGTGAGGCTGCTTCAGCGCACCACGCGCAAGGTCAGCCTCACCGACATCGGCAAGGCCTATTACGACCGCTGCATCCAGATACTCGCCGAAATCAAACAGGCCGACGATATCGCGAGCGAATTGCAGTCGGTGCCCCGCGGCACGCTACGGATCCACGTCGCCACGCACATGGTGCCGTTCGTTGCGCCCGTGGTGGCGAAGCTCCTGTCGACCTATCCGGAGCTCAAGATCGATCTGCGGATGGGCGAGGCCGAAATCGACCTCATCGAAGAAGGCTATGACGTTGCTCTGCGCATGACCGCGCCGCCGGATTCGAGCCTGATCGTTCGCAGCCTCGCAACCTGGCGGCACGTGCTGTGCTGCTCGCACGACTACCTCGAAAGGCACGGTCGCGTGCAGAAGCTCGATGAGCTCACCGCGCACAATTGCGCCCGTCACTTGAATTATCCGTTCGGCGAAGATTGGCGCTTCTTCGATCGCAAGGGCACGCCGGCATCGGTGCGCATCTCCGGCAGCTTTATCACCAACAGCGGTGAGGCCTTGCGAAAGGTGGCGCTGGAAGGCGCTGCCGTCTGCCTGATGGCCGGTTTTCTCGTCCAGGGCGATCTCGAAGCCGGTCATCTCGTTCGCCTTCTGCCCGAATATCGTCCCGTCGAGATGTCGATGAACGCGGTCTATCCGCACCGGCATCATCTGTCGGCGAAGGTCAGGACCTTTATCGACATGCTCGTGCATCACAGCGCCGAGCAGCAGAAGCTGATCAATCCCTATTCATGAGCGGGGTGGCGCCGGCAGCCGTCCGAACACTTTTTCAAGCGCCATGCCGAGCGCAAGCAGGCGGCGGTCGCTGCCTGCAGGGCCATCCAGCTCGAGTCCGATCGGAAGTTTGCTGACCGCGCCGAGCGCAATCGGGATCTGGATGCCGGGAATGCCGGCATTGCTGCCGGGATCGGTGTTCTGGATGAACAACCCGAAATTCTCGAGGCTGCTGGAATCCGGATTGGAGGCAATGGCGACGCGCGGCGTGGTCGGGAAGGCGATGGCATCGAGCCGGTTGTCGGCGAAAGTCCTGCTGTAAAGCACCTGGAGCGCGGGGCGTGCACTATTGATCGCGGCGTCATAGATCGGCTTGGCGTCAACCAGCGTGCCATCGGGGGCAGGCAGTTTGCGCGGGATCACCAGGCCATCATAGGTGCCCTTGACGTCGGCGCTGGAGATGTCCCTTGCCATCGCCTCGATGCTGAGGCCCGTGCCGGTGTGGTCCAGATAGGCGACCAGATCGTCATAGGCTTCGTACAGCGCGACCGGAAAGCTGACCTGGCCATTGAACTCGGCCAGTTGCGGCATTTCGATCTCGACCATCGTGACACCCTGCGCTTTCATCTTCGCCACTGCTGCCTGGAAAGCGGCGTTGGTGTCAGCGTCGAGATTTGTCAGCATCGACCTCACGATGCCGATTCGCATCTGCTTCAGATCGGCCGCCTGAACGGCTTCGCCACCTGCTATGACGCGGTCGAGGAGTTCGACATCCGCCGCGGTCGCCGCCATCGGGCCCGCGGTGTCGCGGGTGTGCGAGATCGGCGCGATGCCAGCTTGCGGATAGCGTCCGACCGTCGGACGCAGCGAGGCACATCCATTCAGTGCGGCGGGGACCCTGACCGATCCGCCAGTGTCGGTGCCGAGCCCGCCCGCGACGATCCGCGCGCCGATCGCGACGCCCGTTCCTGAGGAGGAGCCGCCCGCGATCAGGGTGCGGTCATAGGCGTTGCGCACGCCGAACTCCGCGCCGGTCTTGAATGCGGTGTTGTAGCCGGAGATGCCGAAAGCGAGCTCGTGCATGCTGGTCTTGCCGATGATGACCGCGCCCGCCGCGCGCAATTTTGCGACCACCGGCGCGTCGGCCCTCGGAACGTAATGCTTCAGCGCCGGCGTTCCTGCGCTGCAGGGGAGCCCCGTGACCTCGATATTGTCCTTGATCACGATGGGAACACCGCCGAGCGGCTTGTCCTTGTTGTCGTTCGCGTCGAATGCGGCCGCAGCCTTCAGAGCGCCGGCCTCGTCCAGGGTGACGAAGGCATTCAGATCGGCATTGGCCTTGGCGCGGGCGAGAGCTTCCGTCGTGAGCGCGGTGCTCGTGACTTTTCCGGCGCGGAGGTCGGCCACAGCCTGGGTCAGGGTCAACTGGTCGAAATCCATGAGGCGTCACCCGGTTGCAGGAGCGCCATCAGGGCGCCCCTCGGCTCCAGAGGCTGAAGTCTCGTCGGCGCTCCGTCAACCGTAGGCGCGCATCCTTGCAGGTGATGGCGCATTGAGCTCGGCGAACAGCCGTTCGACCTCGGCCTTCACCTTCCCGATCGCGGCGTCCTTAACCGGCCCGTAGCCCCGGATATCCATCGGCGCTTTTGCAATGGCGACCAGGCTTGGCAGTTGCGCCGCGTCGAGTCCGCCGAGCAGCCGTTTGATGACGCCATCGTACCAGGTGATGAGTTCCCGCTCGGCGCGCCGCTCCGCCGTGTAGCCGAACGGATCGAACGGCGTCCCGCGCAATCCCTTCACCCGCGCCAGCATGGCGAGCGGCATCTGGATCCACTGTCCGAAGGCGTGCTTGCGCGGACGTCCGCGGGCATCGCGCTTCGACGGCAGGAACGGCGGGGCAAGGTGATATTGGATGCTGAAGTCGCCTTCGAATTCGCCTTTCAACTCGTCGAGGAAGCCGGTCTGCATGTGCAGGCGCGCCACCTCGTACTCATCCTTGTAGGCCATCAGCTTGAACAGGGCGTGCGCGACCGCCTGGGTCAATGCCTCGCTATTCAGGCTGGCTTCGGCATGGCGAACACTTGCAACGCGCTCTCGATAGCGCGCTGCGTAGGCATCGTTCTGATAAGCCGTGAGGAAGTCGGCGCGGCGGTCGATCAGCTGGTCGAGCGTCTCGGCCTTCGGCGCTTCGTCCACCTTCGGCAAGAAGTCGGGATCGGCGGCTGCAATCCGGCCCCAGGCGAAAGCCTGCTTGTTGCTTTCGACCCCGACGCCGTTGAGCTCGATCGCGCGCAACAGCGCCGACAGCGAGACCGGCAGCAGCCCGCGCTGCCAGGCAAAGCCCAGCATGACGATATTGGCATAGACGGCATCGCCGAGCAGGCGCTCGGCCAGCGCATTGGCGTTGATGGTGTCGAGATTGCCGTCGCCGATCACCTGGCCGATCGCACGCAGGCGGGCGGGTGAGGCGAGATCGGCGTCACGGAAGCGGACGACGTCGCCGGTCGGCATCTCCGCGGTGTTGACCGCGGCGCGCGTACCTTTTCGATAGGTGCCGGACGCCTTCGGCGAGGAGCTGACGACGAGGTCGCAGCCGATCAGCGCATCGGCCGCGCCCTGGTCGATACGGACCTGGTGCAATGCGTCGGGGGATGCGGCCAACCGGATGTAGCTCAGCACCGGCCCGAATTTCTGCGCAAAGCCGGTAAAATCCAGCACCGAGACACCGTTTCCTTCGAGGTGGGCCGCCATGCCGATCAGCGCGCCGACCGTGATCACGCCGGTGCCGCCGACGCCGGTGACGAGCAGATCATAGGGACGGTCGAGCGTTGCGGGCGCGGGCAGGGGAAGCGTGGCCGCGTGGCCGACCGCGTCGATCCGACTCGCGCCCTTCTTCCGGCGCCTCGCGCCCTCGACGGTGACGAAGCTCGGGCAGAACCCGTTGAGACAGGAAAAGTCCTTGTTGCAGGATGAGAGGTTGATCCGGCGCTTCCGGCCGAACGGCGTCTCCTTGGGCTCGACGCTGAGGCAGTTGGATTCGACCGAGCAGTCGCCGCAGCCTTCGCAGACGAGATCGTTGATATAGGCGAAGCGTTTGGGATCGATCATCTGTCCACGCTTGCGGCGACGCCGTTTCTCTGTCGCGCAGGTCTGCTGATAGATCAGCACCGAGACGCCGGGAATATCGCGCAGCTCGCGCTGCACGCTGTCCATCTTCTCGCGCGGATGGAGGGACACGCCGACCGGAAGATCGCCTGGCGGAAATTGCGCCGGATCGTCCGACACCAGCGCGATGCGCGCAACGCCCTCGGCGCGGACGCTGTGCGCGATAGCGTGGACGCTGATTGGGCCGTCGACGGGTTGGCCGCCGGTCATCGCCACGGCATCGTTGAACAGGATCTTGTAGGTGATGTTGGCCTTGGCGGCGATCGCCTGCCGGATCGCCATCGAACCCGAATGATAATAGGTGCCTTCGCCCAGATTCTGGAACACGTGCTTGTTGCCGGTGAAGCGTGACGAGGCGGCCCAATTCACGCCTTCGCCTCCCATCTGGATCAGGGACGATGTCTCGCGGTCCATCCAGCTGGCCATGAAATGACAGCCGATGCCGGCCAGCGCCTTCGAACCCTCGGGCACTTTCGTCGATGTATTGTGCGGGCAGCCCGAGCAGAAATAGGGCGTACGCGTCGCACCGCTGACGTTGATCGTGCGCGAGGCCTCAGGCATCAAGCCGGCTGCGCGTGCGGCGAGATTGAGGCCTGGGAACATCGGATCGAGACGGCGTGCGAGCACCCCAGCGAGCGCACGCGGTGACAATTCGCCGATCCAGGAGATCAGCCGCGCCCCTTGCTCGTCATGCTTACCGACCATGCGCTCGGGTTTTTCGCCCGGATAATCGTAAAAATATTCCTTGAACTGGCTTTCGATGATGCCGCGCTTCTCCTCGACGACAAGGATCTCGCGCTTGCCCCTCACGAACGCCATCGCGTCATGCAGCGCCAGCGGCCAGACCATGCCGACCTTGTAGATGTCGATGCCGATGCTGCGGCAGTCCGCTTCGTCGAGACCCATCAGCCGCAGCGCTTCCATCAGATCGAGATGGGCCTTGCCCGTGGTGACGATGCCGTAGGTGGCGTCCGGGATGTCGTAGATGTGACGATCGATCGGATTAGCCTTTGCGAAGGCGTAGACCGCGTGCTTCTTCGCCTCCAGCCGCTCCTCGATCTGCGGGCCGGGCAGATCGGGCCAGCGATAGTGCAGGCCGCCGGGTGGCGGCGTGAAGTCTGGCGCGTGGAAGGCCCGCGGTGGGCGCAGCGCGACGGACGCGCCGGATTCCACGATCTCAGAGATCGCCTTGAAGCCGACCCACATGCCGGTGAAGCGGCTCAGCGCGTAGCCATATTCACCGAATTCGAGATATTCGCTGACGCTTGCGGGGTGGAGCGTCGGCATGAACCAGCTCATGAAGGCGACGTCGGACTGGTGCGGCATCGAGGACGAGACGCAGCCATGGTCGTCGCCGGCGACCACCAGAACGCCGCCATGCGGTGAGGAGCCGTAGGCGTTGCCGTGTTTCAGCGCATCGCCGGAGCGATCGACGCCGGGGCCCTTGCCGTACCAGAGAGCGAACACGCCATCGACCTCGCGGTCGGCTTGCGTCTCGACCTGTTGTGAGCCGAGCACGGCGGTCGCGGCAAGATCTTCGTTCACTGCGGGGAGGAATTCGATGCGGTCCCGCTTCAGTCGCTCGTGGATGCGCCACAGCTCGAGGTCGATCCCGCCGAGTGGCGAGCCGCGATAGCCTGAGATGAAGCCCGCCGTGTTCAGCCCCGCGGCACGGTCGCGCCGCACCTGGTCGAGCGCGATGCGGACGATGGCCTGCGTGCCGGTGAGGAAGACGCGGCCCCGTTCGCGATCGTAGCGGTCGGAAAGCTCGTAAGGATCGAGAGACGAAATGGCGGCCATGCGGACCTCCCCACGGCATCCTTGCCGGATGGGAGAAGGGTAAGCCTGGGCAACTGGTAGGTCTTACCTTTCTTTCCGAATGGCGTACCTATTATGGTAGAGTTATCCAAAACGATCTACGGGAAGGTAGATTAATCCATTTTGGTGGTTTCCATGATCGAAGACCAGGACGCGCGGATTCTCGCCTATCTTCAGAAGGACGGCCGCGCCACCAACCAGCAGCTCGCCGACGCAGTCGGCATGTCGACTTCGGCATGCTGGCGCCGGGTGCGCGCGCTGGAGGAGAGCGGTGCCATCCGGGGCTATGCGGCCCTGGTCGCGCGCGAGCAGGCCGGCTTTGCGATGTCCGCGATCCTCCACGTCTCGCTGGAACGGCACGACGCAAAATTCGTCGACGAGTTCGTCGCGCGGGTGACCACGCGGCGTGAGGTGCTGGAGTGCTTTGCGACCACGGGCGATGCCGATTACCATTTGCGTGTCGTCGTGCAGGATATGGCGGCGTACAACAGATTCCTCGACGACTTCATGTTCCGCATTCCCGGCATCCGCTATGTCAGAAGCAACGTGGTGCTGAAGGAGATCAAGACGGGCGTCGCGCTGCCGTTTTGAGCTTGTGCTGAGGAGGCCGCGTAGCGGCCGTCTCGAAGCGCGACGCCACAACCGGGCCTTCATCCTTCGAGACGCTTGCTTCGCAAGCTCCTCAGGATGAGGATCACCGCTCCTCCCGCACGAACCTGTTCCGCAGCGTGCCGATGCCGGTGATGTCGATCTCCACGACGTCGCCGTGCTTGATATCAGGCGAGGCACCATCCGTGCCCATCCAGATCACATCGCCCGGCCATAGCGTAAAATACTTGGTCAGCTCGACTAGGAACGGCACCACGCCAAAGATCATGTCGTTGGTGTGGAAGCGGTTGGTCTCCTTGCCGTTGACCCGGACGATCGTTTCCATCTTGTCGAGGTCGGCCTCGGTCTCGATCCACGGGCCCATCGGCTTGAACGTGTCGGCGTTCTTCGAGCGCCACAGGCTGCGGTCGGCCTTCTGCCAGCTGCGCTCGCTGACGTCGTTGCCGATGGTGTAGCCGAAGACGCAATCCATCGCATTCTGATTGGTGAGATGCTTCACCTTCTTGCCGATGACGACAACGAGTTCGCCTTCGTAGTGGATCTTGTCCGTCGCAAAGGACGGGATCGCGACGTCCTCGTCATGCGCAATCAGCGCGTTTTGCGCGCGATAGCCGATCTCGGGGCGGTCGGGGACAGCAGGCACTTCGCCGCGCTTGTCGGCGGCTTCCTTCAGATGCTTGAGGTAATTCAAGCCGACGCAGTAGAAGGTGCGCGGAATCAGCGGCAGTTCGATCTTGACCTGCGAGAGCTGATACGTGCGCGAGGTGCGTTGCCATTCTCCGAAGGGATCGCCCTCGATCGCGATGACCTGGTCACCCTCGACGATCCCCCAGGACGTCTTGTCCGCAGCGGTGAATTTCAGCCAGCGCATGCCGTGTCTCCGTTGTTATTCCGCGGCATCGCGCGGCTGCACTTTCCAGTCGCCGGCAGCCGGCCGCTTGAGCCCGAGATTTTCCCGCAGCGTCTTGCCGCGATATTCCTTCTGGAACAATCCGCGCCGCTGCAATTCCGGGACGATATGTTGCACGAAATCGGCATAGGAGCCGGGCACATAGGTCGCGGCGATGACAAAACCGTCGCAGCCGCGCTCAACGAACATTTCTTCGAGCTTGTCCGCGATCTCCTTGGGACCGCCGACCATCGCATCCTGGACCTGGCCGCGGCCGGAGAAGGTGACGAAGTCGCGCGCGCTCGGATTGCTTTTGCCGGAGTTCTTGAGCACGCCGTCGCGGATGCCCAGAATGCCCTGCATGCTCTTCAGCTCTGCAGTCGTCAGCGGCTCGTCGAGATCCTTGGAGGCGAAATCGTAGTTGAGCGCTTCGGCCAGCAGCGACAGCGCGTCGATCTGCAGCGGCAGCTTGTTGATCAGCGCCATCTTGTCTTCGGCCTCGGCTTTGGTCGCGGCGCAAACCGGTGTCGTCAGGTTGCAGAGGAACATCGCCTCCGGATCGCGGCCGGCTTTCGCGGCCTCGTTACGCACCGACGCATAGCCTTCCTTGGCGGCGGCGAGATTGCGTGCAGCGGTGAAGATCACCTCACCCCATCGTCCTGCAAAGCGCTGGCCGCGGCCGGACGCGCCGGCCTGGATGATCACGGGATGGCCCTGGTCGGAGCGGGGCACCGTGAAGGGACCGCGGGACTTGTAGAATGGGCCCTTGTGATCGAGCCGCTTCACCTTGGCCGGATCGGCAAAGCGGCCGCTCGTCTTGTCCATGATGAGCGCGCCGTCTTCCCAGGTGTCCCAATGGCCGAGAACGATCTCCATGAATTCGTCGGCGCGGTCATAGCGGGCGTCGTGCTCGGGATGAGAATCCCGGCCCATGTTGAAGGCCTCGCCGTCATTGAGCGAGGTCACGACGTTCCATCCGGCGCGTCCGCCCGACATCAGGTCGAGCGTTGCGAAGCGGCGGGCGATGTCGAAGGGCTCGAAATAAGTCGTCGAGCCGGTCGCACCCAACCCGAGCTTCTCCGTCACCATGCCCATCGTCGTCAGCACGATCAGCGGATCCATCTTCACGCAGCGGATGCCGTATTCGACGGTGTGGGCGTGATCGTTGCCGTAGCGGTCCGGCATCGCCAGCCGGTCGTCGAAGAAGGCCATGTGGAACTTGCCGGCTTCGAGGATTTTGGCGATCTCCTGATAATAGTCCGCCGACATCGAATCGTCGCGCGAGTCCGGATGTCGCCACGAGCTCGGCAAATTCGTGCAGTTCTGGGCCTGAAGGAAGCCGACCAGTACCATCTGCCGCGTCATGCTGCTGTTCTCCGAATTGCGTCAGGCCGAAATCCGTCAGGCCAGGTCGAGGACCGTGTCGAGCCTGTACTCGCGCGCCAGCGCGCGCAGTTTTTCCCAGGTCGCATCCTCGATCTCGATGCCGTCGCGCAGGCGCTGCTGCTCACGCAAGCCCTCGATCTCACCGGGATAGAACACGCCCTTGCTGCCCTCGGAGGGCGGGGTCGATTTGAGATAGTGTGCGAACTCGGCGACCTCGCGCTTGAAATCCTGCAGCGGGCGAAACGCGGCGACGTTGAACACGGCCATGAAGCAGCCGTCATTGTGCCGGCCCGTGGGCTCGACGCCGAAACCGAGGCCGGTGAGCAGGCCGCACAGGACCTCGACCATTGCGGCGAGGCCGCTGCCCTTGTAGCCCTCGGTGCCGCCGAGCGGCAGCAGCGCGCCGCCCTTGCGATACTGGGTTGGATCGGTAGTGTGCCGTCCCTCGGCATCGATGATCCACCCCGGCGGGATTTCCTCGCCGCGGGCGACCGCGAGCTGGATCTTGCCGGCCGCGACCGCAGAGGTCGCCATGTCCAGGTAGAACGGCGCATCGAGGTCGGACGGCACCGCGATCGAGATCGGATTGGTGCCGAGCCGTGCCTCCTTGCCGCCGAATGGCGCCACATGCTTCGGCGAACGGCCGGAATCCGCCGTTGCGATCCCGATCATGCCTTCGCGCATTGCCATCAGCGGATAGGCGGCGAGGCGGCCGACATGGCTTTGCCGGAACACGGTGCAGGCGGCGACATTCGCCGTCTTCGCTTTCTCGATCGTCAGCGCCATCGCCTTGGCGTTGACGTGGAAGCCAAAACCCCACTGGCCGTCGATCACGGTCGTCGTCGGCGATTCCTGCACGATGGTCCATCTGGCGCCGGGCACGATGTGGCCGGCCTTGATCCGGTCAACATAGGTGGGAATGGCGATCACGCCGTGGGAATCGTGGCCGGCGAGATTGGCGTTGACGCAGCCGTTTGCGACCGCGTCGGCCTCTTCCTCGGAAGCCCCGGCAACCCGAAGCAGCGCTGCGCTGATGCGCGTGAGGCGGTCGGCATGGACGATCGGCATGGCGCTTCCCCGGCATGGTGCCCTTAACAGGCTGCTTGTTGGGCGCCATGGTCTCAAAGCGCGGCTGCGATATCAATCTCCTGTAAACCAATACAGGGCTGCAAATTCGCAGCGAGCAGGGCCGTCGGGCGAAGATTCGTCCCGCGCGGTGGCATTTTCGACAGATTGGCGCAGGTCGTTCGCAGCTCGTTCACTTTGATCGATGGTTTGCAGCGCGCAATAACGACCACTTAGGCGATCGCCGGTCATAACGTCATCCGGGAAAAAAAGGCAGAAATGCCCGGGAGCTGAGATCGTGCCGACGACACTCGCGCGCACCTTTGCGGCGTTGAGCGCCATCAACGAAGCGATCCTCTACGCGAAATCGCCGGATGAGCTGTACCAGAAGGTCTGCGACGCCGGGTTTGCGAGTGGAGACTTCATGGCCGTGGCCGTGTTCCTTGTGGAGCCGGATGGCCATAAGCTTCGCTTTGCCGCTGGTCGCGGCGATGACGTGGCGCGGCTGAGCGCGATCGAGATCACCACGCAGGCTGGCACGCCGGAAGGCTTGGGCGTGGGCGGCGAGGCGTTCCGCAGCCAGAAGCTCTGCATCAGCAACGATTTCCTGAACGATCCGCGTTCGCTGGCATGGCGCAACGGCGCGGTGGCGGCGGGTGTCGGCGCGGCCGCGGCGCTACCCCTGGTCTGCATGGGACGCAGTATTGGGGTGTTGTATGTTACGCGGTCGGGCGCCGGCTCGCTCGACGAGGCGATGGTCTCGTTGTTCGAGCGGATGTCGGCCAATATCTCTCACGCGCTGGAGAGCTTCGCGACCGAGGGAGCCCGCCTGGATGGCGAGCGGGCAGTGCGGCGGCTCAACCGCATGTTCGGCGCGCTCAGTGCGACGAACGAAGCAATTCTGCAAGCCAGCACTGAGCTGGACTTGTACCAGCGGGTCTGCGACGCCGCTGTTTATAGCGGCAAATCGCTTGCCACTTTCGTTCTGCTGCACGAGCCGGATTCCGAATGGCTGACGCCGGTGGCAGCGACCGGACATAATCTGGATCTGATCAGACAGTCGCGCTACTCGATTGATCCGGAGAGTCCCTACGGCAAGGGCATCTCCGGCGAGGTGTTCCGGACCCAGCAAGCGATCGTCGAGGACGACCTCGTCAATCGCACCAAGGGGACCACCTGGGAGCAGGCCAACGTCAATGCCGGCGCCGTCGCCTGCGTGGCTGCTCCCTTGATCAAGCGTGGCACCAGCATCGGCGTGCTGTTTTTCTTCGTGAGCAAAGCCTGGGCGAAAGACGAAGGCATCGTCGCATTGTTGCTGCGCATGACCGAAAACGTGTGCTTTGCGCTCGAGAACTTCGACCGCGACAAGGAGAAGGCCCAGATCGCCTTGGAGGAGGATCGGCTGGCGCGTATGTACGCAGCGCTAAGCGCGACGAACGAAGCCATTCTGCGGGCAAGGTCGCGCAGCGAACTGTTGGATCTGGTTTGCGAAGCCACGGTGCACGGCGCCAAGTTCGCCTCGACCTCCATTGCATTGCTTGACCGCGATGCGGGACTGCTTCGTGTTGTTGCGTCCTTCGGACCGAACGCCGAGGAAGTGCGATCCTTCAGGCTGTCGGTCAGCGACAAGGAGCCGGAAGGACGAGGGCTGACCGGCACCGCGTTCCGGACGCGGCGGCCCTGTATCAGCAACGACGTCCTGGCAGACGCCCGCCTCAAGCCTTGGCACGCCAGCGCGCGTCGCAATGGCATTAGGTCCTCAACCGCGATGCCGCTATTCAACGGCGACAGCGTCGAAGGCGTATTCCTGTTCAATTCGCCCGAGTGCGGCACTTTCACGGACGAATTCGTCGAGCTATTGCGCAAGCTCCAGGCCAATGTCGCCTTCGCGTTGGAGAACTTCGACCGTGCCGACGAGAAGGCGAAGGCCGACAGGCAGCGTGACAGGTTGAGCGGCATGTTCGAGGCGCTGAGCGCGACGAACGAGGCAATCATGCGCGCCAAGACGCGCGAGGAGCTGTTCGAAGGGGCGTGCCAGGCAGCCGTGCTCGGCGGCGTATTCGCCTCGGCGACAATCGGCATTATGGACGACCAGCGTGAACTCGTTCGCGTGGTCGCCGTGAAGGGGCGCCTCCAGGAGCGGATGGTGGGACGCACCTGCTTTGTTTCCGCCGACCATCCTGAGGGTCGCGGAATCATAGGGATGTCGCTGCGGACCCGCGGGCCCAGCGTCATCAACGACTATCTCCACGACCTCCGAGCGGCGCATTGGCACTCTAAGGCGATCGAAGATGGAACGCGAGCGGCTGCCAGCTTCCCGCTGCTGCGCGCCGGCCAGGAGCCGATCGGCATTCTGCTTTTCCTCGCGCCGGAAGAGAATACGTTCACACCCGATATGGTCGAGTTGCTCGGGCGCCTCGCCGAGAACGTGTCATTTGCACTCGATAATTTCGATCGCGCCGAGGAAAAGGCCCGCAACGAGGCGCGGACGGAGCGTTTGGCTCGCATGTTCGCGGCGCTGAGCGCGACCAACGAGGCGATCATGCGGGCGAAGTCGCGCGCCGAACTGTTCGACCTCGTCTGTCTCGCCGCATCGAACGGCGCCAAGTTCACCTCGACCACCATTGCGCTGGCGAGGGTCGATAGCGATCAGCTGGAGATCGTGTCGAGCGCCGGACCGTCGTCTGACACCACGCGCAATGTCCGCCTATCAATCGACCCCGAGCGCCCCGAGGGGCGCGGAATGAGCGGCACGGCGTTCCGCACCCGCCAGCCCTGCATCAGCAACGACTATCTCAATGACGATCGCGTTCGCGCCTTTCATTCCATTGTCCGCAACGACGGCGCGCGGTCGGGCGCGGCTTTTCCCCTCGTCGCACACGATCGGGCCGTCGGCGTCATGATCTACATGTCGACCGAGCCCGGCACCTTCACGGCCGAGTTCGTCGAGCTGTTGCAGCGCCTCGCCGACAACGTCTCCTTCGCGATGGAGAATTTCGACCGGGCCGACGAGAAAAACCAGGCCGACGAGCGAATCGAATACCTCGCTTCGCACGACAGCCTGACCGACCTGCCGAACCGCGAGACCTTCAACGGGTTGCTGCATGAGGCGATCGACGAGGCGCAGCGCCACGATCAGCGCTTTGCGGTGCTGTTCATCGACCTCGATCGTTTCAAGGTCATCAATGATTCGCTGGGCCACGAGGCCGGCGACCTGCTCCTGCTCGAAGTGGCCAACCGGCTGCGTGGTGCCCTGCGCGCAAGCGACGTGGTGGCGCGGCTCGGCGGCGACGAGTTCGTAGTGATCCTCGATCAATGCGGCGAGGTCGACGACGTCCAGCGCATCGCGACCGGGCTGCTGACGGCGCTTGCCGAGCCCATGGAGCTAGCGGGGCACGAGTGCCACACCACGGCCTCGATCGGCATCGCGATGTATCCGACCAACGGCTCCGACGTTCAGATGCTAACAAAGAACGCCGACATGGCGATGTATCTCGCCAAGGAAGATGGCAAGAACGGCTATCGCTTCTTCTCCAAGGAAGTGAAGACGCAGTCGATCGAGCGGCTGTCGTTGGAGAGTGCGCTGCGCCGGGCGCTGGAGCGGAATCAGTTCACTTTGAACTACCAGCCCAAGGTGGACATGGAGACCGGCCAGATCACCGGCGTGGAAGCCCTGCTGCGCTGGAGGCATCCCGATCTCGGCAGCATCTCGCCGGCGCAGTTCATTCCGCTTGCGGAGGAGACCGGATTGATCGTGCCGATCGGCCGCTGGGTGGTGAAGGAGGCCTGCGCGCAAGCCATGGCCTGGCAGCGCCGCGGCCTTTTGCCGGTATCGATGGCGGTCAACCTGTCGCCGCGCCAGTTTGTCGACGAGCATCTCTTGCAGGACGTCGACGAGGCGCTCGCCGCAAGTGGAATGTCGCCGGTGCTGCTCCAGCTCGAAGTCACCGAGAGCATGATGATGCGCAACGTCGGGCGCGCGCTCAAGGTGCTCGACGCCATCCAGAGTCGCGGCATCCGTCTCGCCATCGACGATTTCGGCACCGGCTATTCGTCGATGTCTCTGATGAAGCATTTCCCGATCGACACCATCAAGATCGACCGCTCCTTCGTGCGCGACCTGCCGCAGGATTTGGAAGACCAGGCGATCGCGCAGGCGATCATCAGCATGGGCAAGGCGCTCGGCATGACCGTGGTGGCGGAAGGCGTCGAGAATGCCGAACAGGAGGCATTCCTGCGCGCCCATGGCTGCGACGAGATGCAGGGCTTCCTGATCTCCAAGCCGCTGCCGGCGCGGCAGATGGCCGAGCTGCTGCAGCCCATGGAGCTGCCCTACGCGCCGCCGCTCCAGCCGGAGCCGGACCATGCCGCCACCGCGGCCGCGGCGCTACGGTTGAAAAGCGCTGTCGTCTGACGGCTGCGGGTGCAGCTCGCGGGCGTCGTCTTCCTTGATTTCCGCCTTGCGCGGAAAATCATCCGGCCAGGTCGGCGAGGTTTGCTTGGCGAACAGGGCGAGCAGGGCGTGCGCGCCTTCGGCAAAGCTCGAGTCGTGGCTCAGACCGAGTTCAGAACACCACGCGTGTGGCATCGGCTCGTGCGCGTCGAGCACCGCCATTGCCGGACCCCACCACCAGGCCGGCGCTGGCGATCGTTCGCCCTCCGGTACGGCCTGCCAGAGGACGAGCTCGTCCATCATGCGCTCGAATTGCAGGTTTGCGGCCTGATGCATTCGTTCCGTGCTCCCTTGGGTCGCGCCTGAAAGCAGGCCGATGCGCGGACTCGATCGTGGCCTTCGCTGTGAAAAGCTGGCTCGCGCAATTGGCTGAGCCGATTGTGCCGCTTGTGTCGGCGGCCATACAAAACACGCGGCGGCCGGGAAAGTTGCCGACACCGACTGTGACAGTCTCTTTAGCCGCTTATGAGCCCGGCCCGCAAGGCGCAATACCGGCGCCGCTGGCGTTGAAATAGCGCAGGCGGGGCTGGCAACCGGCGGCGATCATGTCGTCGTCTACTCAGCGATTATTAAAGGGCCGATGGCGGCTGAACAGCAGATAGATTGCGCGTGGGTTGGTGGTTAAATAGCGCCAGAACAGGCGGCGGGGCTCGAGCAAGGTGCGCCAAGCCCATTCCAGCCCGATCTTCTGCATCCATCGCGGCGCGCGGGCGCGGCTTCCCGACAAGAAGTTGAACAGGCCGCCGGATGTCTTGATGACGCCGACATTGGTGAGATGCGGGGTGAATTCCTCGACGAACGCCTGCTCGTTTGGCACGCCCAGCGCAACCCAGAGATAATCCGGCGCAAGCGCGTTGATCTCGTCGACCTTCGCGCGCAGCGCGTCGCCACGGAGATAACCGTGGCTGTAGCCAACGATCTTGAGGTTTGGATACATCTTTCGGACGTTCTCGACCGCAAGGGCGTTCTCGTCCTCGCTGGCGCCGAACATGTAGAAGGTGCGGCCGACCGCTTCAGCCTTGCGCGCGACGACGTGAAACAGGTCCGTCGTGGCGACCCGCTCGGGCAACGGAAACCAGGATTGTAGCCTGGACGCCGCCACCAGCGGCTGGCCATCGGCGTTGATCAGGTCAGCGCTGCGGAACAGGCGCTCGGTCTCGGGTTCGGTCGAGCACCGCGCCAGCACCTCGCCATTGGCCGAGGTCAGGTGCAGCGGACGGCCGATGCGATGGCGCGGATCGGTCGCCTCGATCATGAAATTTGCGGTCGCTTCCAGATCGAGTGCGGCCATGCGAAGGCCGCCGATGGTGATCCGCGGCACGTCGGCGGTTGCGGCCCGGCCATCGAGATTGATGCGGCGCTCAAGCATATTGTCTGCCTCGTTGGCGAGCTTGGGCCATAGGGGTGAGTTCGTCGAGCACGACGCCGACGAGCTTGCGCTCCGCGCGGCCGAGTGTGCTCAAGATCTCCTCCAGGCCGTCGTTGATGTCGAGGCTGGTCGGCAGCACCGCCACCAGCGCGTCGGCATCATCGAGCAGCTTACGGCTGCCGGCCGTGAGTGGCGCCGCGGGGCCGTCAAGGATCACAAGGTCATAGCCGCCGGCGGAGCGCGCCTGCTCGATGGCCTTGCGGATGGCGTCAGTGGCCTTGCCGGCGTCGCGTTCGGCGGCCGGCAATATCGAGATGCCGTTGAGTGTCTTGATCTCGCGCGCGGCCTTGCTGCCGATCGAAAGCCATCCGACCTTGCTGGGCTCGCTCTTGACGGGACGGCTGACCTTGTTCGAGAGCGGGTGCGCCTGATGGTCGGCATCGATCATCAGGACCCGGGCGCCGTCGCGCGCGGCCGCGAGCGCGAAATTCAGCGCGGTCACGCTGCGCCCGGTGGTCTCACCGGCACCGACGAGCGCGATGACCGGCATTGTCTTTCCGCCGGCGCGCCGGGCCGCCGTAGCGCGCATGTCGCGCCAGGCGTTGAGCAGCGTCGTCAGTGGAAAGCAGGGGCGCAGCGTTGGCCAGCCGAGCCGGGTGAGGTCGATGCCGCCGCCGGTGGCGAGAATGGCACCGAGCGTGTGGATGACGTCGGCCTCCTGGAGGCGCGCGATCAGCGGCTTTTCGATCAGGGGCTTCTCGACCATCGAAGGTTGCAGCGGCGGGGCGGCGAGTTCCGGCAGTGCCTCCGCGACTTCCGGGGCTCGCGAGACCGGCTGGGACCGGGCAGTCTCCGGCGCCCGCGAAGGCTCTGGAGCTCGCGGAGCTTGCGGCAACGGAGTGCGATTGGGACGGGCCGGCGCCGGTGCGAACGCACCGGCCACCAGCAGCTCTGCCGCGACGAACCAGCTCGATGCAGCGATTGCGCCGAAGATGAAGCCGATCATGGCGAACAGGCTCATCGCCGGCGGGAACGAGCGCCGCTGCGGCACCGTCGCTTCGCCGATGATTCGGGCCGCCGAGGTGTTCAGCGTCTCCTGCTCCTCGGTCTCGCGCGAGCGCTTGAGGAAGGATTGATAGACGTCACGGCTGGCATCGGCTTCGCGCTCGAGTTCGCGCAGGCGCACGGCGGCCTGGCTGAGCTGGACGCTCTGCCGCTTCTGCGCCTCCAGCGCCCGGCTGAGCGAGGCTTCAAAGTCGCGGGCGCGCGTCAAATCGTTCTTGGCGGACTGGGCGAAGCGGTCGATCTCTTCGTTGATGGTGCGCTTGAGATCCTCGACCTGCTTTTCGGTCTGGCGCAGCGCTGGATGACGCGGGCCGAGTTCGCCGGCCTGCTCCGCATATTTCTTGCGCGCGTCGGCATATTGCGCGCGCAGGTTGGCGATGGTTGGCGATTGCAGCGCCTCGGAGTTCGCGCCTGCATCTGCCGTCGTGCGCCGGCTCGCCTCGATCTGGTCGAGGCGCGCCTGCGCGTCCATCGTCGCGGCGCGGGCGGCGGAAAGCCGCTGGTTGCTGGCGGAAAGCTGCTGGTCGCTGATCAGCGCGTCCTGGGTGCCGACGAAATTGTTCTGGGCCTTGTAGGTCGCGAGCACGGTCTCGGCGTTGCGCAGCCGCTCGCGCAGTTCCTTCAGGCGGCCGGAGAGATCGTTGGTGGCGCGCCGCGCGGCTGACGCCTGCGAGTTGCGGGACTCCGCGAGGTAGGCGCTGGTCAGCGTGTTGGCGAGCATTGCCGCTTTCGCCGGATCGGTCGACCAGACTTCGATATCGACGATGAAGCTCTTCTCGGTCTTGCGGATCGTGATGTGCCGGTTCAGCGCCTCGAGGGCGGCGAGCTGCACTTCCTTTTTCTCCGCGGCGGAGGGCGCGTGGGGCTGAAGGCCGATCAGGCCGAGCAGCGACGACATCACGCCTTTGCCGTCGGCGCCGCCGCCGAATTCGGGATCCTTGTCCAGATCAGCCTGCTGGATCACCTGGAGCAGCACGCTGTTGGAGGTGATCAGGCGCGCCTGGCTCTCGACCACCATCGACATGCCGGAGACGTCCTGCGCGCGGGGCGTTAGCTCGCGGTCGACGAGCTGAAGCTCGCGCGGGTCGACATAGAGCTGGGCGGTGGCGGTGTAGCGGGGCGTCAGGCTCTTGCCCACGGTGACGGCAAGCGTCGCACCGAGCAGCGCGGCAACGGCAATCGCGATCTTCCGCCGCCAGAGCAGATTGACCAGCTCCAGCACGTTGAAGCCGGCCTGAGGCCGGTGCTGCGGGGCCTCCGGTCTGGCCCGATCTATCGGCTGGTTATAGTCAAGCATGATCCCCAGCTTTCATTCCAAGTGCCGCGAGCTGAGGGGGTACTCTTCGCTCTACGCCACGCACCTCAGATATAGGTGCCCACTCAACGCAACAGGGAAAATTAACCATACTCATTGAGGGACTATTCACCGAAATGGCAAACAAAGCGTTTAAGCGCGTGCCTCTCTTCGACGCGTCGTCGTGACGCGTGCGATGGCGCGGTCCTTCAGAGATTAACGGTTCGTTACCCCGTGCGGCGTGGCCGCGAGGCTTCGCTGGTCTTGCGATCGGCCGCGCGCGCACCATGGCCGTCAGCTTTTCCGCAGGATGACGTGATAATCGCCGCGGCGGACGTCGGTCCCGCGCGGGAGCACGGCGTTGAGAACGGCGGCGCCGGCGTCGACCAGGGCTGCGAACAGCGGCTTGCGCCGGCGCATCTCGGGATAGCGCGGGCTCTCGACCTCACGGCGGTAGATCATCTCGAGGCCACTGGCGGCGGCGAACGCTTCGAGCCTCGGCAGCGACACCAGGGGATGGAAGAAGGTCGGGAACGGCGGCTCGCCCGGCAGGCCGGCATCCTTGATGCCTCGAATGTGCCGGTAGAACCAGACGTGGAACCAGTGCGGCGAGTATTTGGTGACGACCCCGGACAATGAGCGCGGATTGGGCGCGCCGATCAGAATCATCCCGCCGCGCTTGAGCGCATCGCGGAAATTCAAGAGTGCGGCGTCGACCTTGGGAAGATGTTCGATCACGTTGTAGCAGATCACCAGATCGAAGGTCTCGCGCCCGAAGCGGTAGGTCTGGACGTCGCCGAGGATCGCTTCGTCCGCGTAGCTGTTGTTGCGAACCTGGTCCTCGTCGATGTCGACGACGGTGACCTTGCTGCGGTTCAGCAATTCCGGTGGCAGGACGCTGCACGAGCCGCCTCCGGCTTCGTAGGTGGCGAGCTGGCCCCGTGGCAGTTCGCGGCGCAGTACGTCGTGAACGGCGAGCAGGCTGTCGCGGGCTTCACCGGGGACGAGATCGTGCAGCGCCTGAGTGTGTGCAATGGCCGCGGGAATTTGGACCGCCGTGGTTGTCGCGAAATCGATCGTGGCTGGCTTGTTCATTTTTTTCGGACCGCGCTTGTTCGACTTAAATTTACAGGAAAAATCTCGTGTGCCCGTAGAGCAAATCCGATGCCGCGACGCTTCACCCGCCGCGGTGCTTACGATGGGGTTAATGAGCATGTGCGTTAACTACGGCATCCTCCGCGCCAGCCGCCGTCGGCACGGTGGACCGCGAATTGCAGTATCACGCGTGCAAGGTTTCGCGGCAGAAACACCCGAAAGCGGTTAAGTGCATGGATGGCGGAACATCGGCGGCCTTGGCGCCGTCGTCAGGCTCAAACCGGCCGTTCATTTTGGGACGCATCCGTCCCGGGGCGATGTGCCGTCGCGGGACGGCGCTGATCCCGGGATCGAAGCAGGGCTTTTTCAATCTATCTCGGACATCTAGAACGTCATGACATTGATCCCGACAGACCTGTCCGCCACGCGTATCTCGCATGCCGTGCGCGATCCCAACCGGGAGATCGCGGCCAGCTCCCGGATCATCGACCTGTCGGTTGGTATCGTCGTCTGCATCCCCTGCTTCCGCCGCCCGCAGCATCTGCGGTTGACACTGGACTCGCTCGCCAGCCAGCGCACCCCGCGCTCTTTCGCCGTCGTCATGGCCGAGAACGATGCGGTCCGGCGCGAAAGCGCGCCGGTGGCCGCGGAGTATCTCGCCGATGGCAGACTTCAGGGTGTCTGCCTGGTCGAGAAACGGCAAGGCAACGTCCAGGCGATCAACGCCGCCTTCGAGACGGCGCTGGCGCTGTTTCCCGCCGCGACCCGGTTCCTGATGATCGACGACGACGAGATTGCCTCGCCCGATTGGCTCGAGCTGATGGTCCGCACCGCGGAGGCGACCGGCGCCGATGTGGTCGGCGGGCCGGTGCTGCCGGTCTTCGAGGACCACCGCATGCCCTGGCTTTCGCGCCACCCCGTTTTCTGTCCCGCCTATGATTACAGCGGCGCTGTGCCCTTGATCTACGGCTGCGGCAATTGCCTGATCACGCGTGCGGCGTTCGAGAGCTTTGCCCGTCCCGCCTTCGACCCGCGCTTCAACTTCCTCGGGGGCGGCGACTGCGATTTCTTCGTGCGCTGCCGCGACGCCGGCATGACCTTCCACTGGACGGCGGAAGCAGTCATCACCGAGACCGTGCCGCAAAGCCGCACCAGTTTCGGCTGGATCGTGAAGCGAGGCCTGCGCATCGGCGCGATCAATTATCGTGTGCAGTCCAAGGCCGCGCAGGGCGCTGCGGCGCGAGTGTGGGTGTTTGCGCAGATGCTCGGGAGGTTGCCGCTGTCGCTGTTGCGCGCGGCCGCTCTGCTGAAATCGTCGAAAGCCGTCGTCGCGATGCATCCCGTGATGGTCGCGCTCGGCTCGGCGCTCGCCGCGTTCGGCATCGAGCCGAAGCCCTATGAGGCCTCGAAGATCGTGTCCTGACGCCGAGGCGGCGGGCTAAATACCGAAGCAGGCGAGGGCGACCCTGACCGCGGAACGCGGCAGCGATTTGAGCGAGCGGCGCCCGACTATCCCGAGATAGGCGAAGGCCTGGCGATATCTACCGAAGCGGACCGCTTGCATTGCCGAATACGTGACGAGATGAACCTCGGCGGCCTGGCGCAGCCCGGCCGCCATGCCCGCGGGCAATCGCGCCATGATCAGCCCGTCGTCGAACACCCGCGCGATCGCCGGAAAGAAATCCTGTGGCGTCCGCACCGCCGCGTTCATGGTGTTGGCCGTGTGAAGGCGGTAGTCGAGCAGAAGGTTCGGCGCAAATTCGAATTCGCCGATCGCGGCAAGGCGGCACCAGCAGTGCCAGTCCTCGCAATATCTGAGCGAGACGTCGAACCCGCCGATGGCGCGGAAGGCCTCTGCACGTGCGAGCGCAATGCCGCCATTGACGATGAAGTTGCCGGCGGCGAGCCGCGCCAGCACGTCGCCGGACGGTTTGCGGCGGCCCTTGAGCAGATCCCGACGGCCGATCTGCCGTCCCTCGCTGTCGATCGTATTGTAGTCGCCGTAGACCAGAACCGCTCGCGGCGCGCCACGCGCAGCCGCCAGCAGCGCCGCGACCGCGCCGGGCCGCAGGCGATCGTCGGCATCGAGGAAGAGCAGCCATTGGCCGTTCGCATGCTGCGCGCCGAGATTGCGCGCTGCCGATACGCCGGCGGCGCCGTTGGTCATCAGGCGCAGTCGAGGGTCACGAATGGCGCGGACGATGGCGGGGGTATCGTCGGTCGAGCCGTCGTCCACGACGATCACTTCGGTGACCTCGGTTTGTGCCAGTGCGCTGGCGAGGGTTTCGCCGACATAAGCCGCAACATTCTTGGCCGGAATGACGACGGACACCGACGTGGTTGAGCCGACCTGCAGCGGGACGCGCGCCGCTGGAACGACGCGCGATGTGGCAGGCAATTCGAGAATGTCTTCCGCGGTGATCAAGATACGGCTCGCCTTTAACGGTCTGTTAACCAGGGCGCATCTGCGCTTGGCAATGCGATCGATCGCAACCCTGGCCGCCCTCGATGATACTCGCATCGGGAAAAAAGCGTCGCCACGAAGGCTGCCGCAGCGTTGGTTTCGTCAATTAGCGTTAAGCCGCCGGCATTAAGCCTGTGGCAAATTAGGAAGAGTGCGACAGCCGGTCCCATGCGAGAATGCGCATCAGGCCGCCGCGGATGGACACCAGTGCCCGCAAAGACATTCGACTACGATCCCGACGATATGGTCCTCAACCTGTTCTACGAGGACAAGGATGATCGCTGGTTTCCCGGCGACCGGCATCTGCGGCGCATGGCGCGTCGCATGCTGCTTGGCGAGCCGCGCATGAGCGGGCAGCTGCGCGTGTTCCTCAATCTCTGTGCGGGGCTCGATCGGCTCGGTATCCGCTATCGCGTCAACGACTATGGCTACATCGCGCGGCATCCGGGCGAACTCGCCTGCATCATCGGCCGCACCTTCTTGCTCGACAAGTTCGCCTGGAAAAATCCGATCCTGCTCGGCGTCGCCGCCCACAATCATCCGCTCGACGATCCCGACCTGTTCAAGCGCCTGCCGGTGAAGAAGGTCGTGGTGCCCGGCCCGTGGTACGCCGACATGTATCGGCCGCATTGGCCCGACACGGAGGCCTGGCCGATCGGCATCGACACGGATCTCTGGGCACCGCCGGCGACGTCGCAGAAGAGCGTCGACGTCCTGATCTACGACAAGGTGCACTGGGACCGCGATCGCTACGCGGCGGAGCTGATCGAACCCGTCCGCGCCCGGCTCACGAGGGAAGGCCGCTCGTTCGCCGAGCTGCGTTACGGCAGCTACAAGGAAGAAGACTATCGGGCCGCGCTCGCGCAATCGCGTGCGATGATCTTCCTCTGCCAGAACGAGAGCCAGGGCATCGCCTATCAGCAGGCATTGTCTTGCGGCGTGCCGGTGCTGGCCTGGGATCCAGGCGGGCCGTGGCGAGACCCCGACTACTATCCGCATCGGGTCCAATTCGCGCCGGTGTCGTCGGTGCCGTACTGGGACGATCGTTGCGGCGCCAAGTTCGTCGACATCGCCGGGTTTGAGGCGGGCTGGGATGATTTCTGGGCCGGGTGCGCCGCCGATACGTTCGATCCCCGCGGTTTCGTGCTGGACAACCTGACGCTGGAACAGCGCGCGCTTCAATATTACGAGATCGCGCGGAGCATCGTGCGGCAGCAGGCGGTGCCGCAGCGCCCCGCTGGACTGGTTGACGGATGCTTAACAGGGATCGGCTAAGACTTCGAGCTTCCCCCGGGCTTCACCACCAGCCTTGAGCCATGGATCGCAGCGCCATTGACATGACCGACGTCGAGGCCCGATCGTTCGGCGGCGTCCTGCGCGATGGGCTTGCAGGGGTCGACGCCGTGCGGGCGGCGCGCTGCCTCGTCGCAGTCGCAGCGCTGCTCCTCGTGCTGGTGACGCTCGATCCGTTTCCCGACCTGCGCAGCGAGGATGTCACCACCGTCGTCGGCGGACGAATGGCGCTCACTTATGTCGCCTGGGGCCTGCTGGCCGCGCTCGCAGTCCTGTTGGTCGCCGCAACGGATGCGCCCGCGCTTAAGACGCTGGTGACGCCGCTGCATCTCTGCCTGGTCGGCTGGCTGTTGATCAGCATCGTCTTCTCCGAGAATCGCGGAGTCTCGATGCAGCGCTTCATGCTCGCAGCCAGCGTGATGTCGCTCGCGGTGCTGTTGCCGTTGCTGCCGCCGACGCAGCGCAGCTTCAACCTGTGCCTCGGCGGCGCCGCCCTCGTACTGCTTGCGCTCTGCTATCTCGGCGTCTTCGTGGCGCCGCAATACTCGATCCACACCGCACTCGACGTCACCGAGCCGCAGTTGGCCGGCGACTGGCGCGGCAGCTTTGGTCACAAGAACATCGCTTCGCCGGTGATGACCATCCTGATTTATGTCGGCATTTACCTGTCTGCCATTGGTTCGTTCTTGATGGGGCCGGCCATCGCCGCGCTGGCTGGAATCTTCCTGATCTTCACCGGCGGCAAGACGTCGTCGGTACTGTGCCTTGCGATTTATGCGCTCGCCTCGCTGGTCTGCGTGACGCCGGGCCTGTGGCTGAAGCGGATCATCTGCTTCGTGCCGCTGATCGCGATGAACCTGCTGACGGTCGGCAGCGTCATGAGCCCGGCGCTCGGAGCGATGACGCGGCTGCTTCCGCTCGATCCCACCTTCACCGGCCGTTCCGCCATCTGGGAGTTCGCGCTCGCAGCTGTCGCGGAGAAGCCGATCATCGGTCACGGCTACGCCGCGTTCTGGGACGACGTGACCGCGCGGCAGACCGCCCAGGGCGCCGAATGGGCGACGAGCGCGGCGCACAGCCACAACAGCTATCTCGACCTCGCGGTCACCATCGGCCTGCCGGGGCTGTTGCTGGTGATCCTCGTCTTCGTGCTCGCGCCGCTCGGCAATTTCCAGACGGCCCGAACTCACAACCGCAGCGGTGCGTTGGCAAAGCTGTTCCTGACCGTATGGCTGTTCGGCCTGTATTACGGGGCCACCGAGACCTTCTTGCTCGAACGGCAAAATCCGATCTGGTTCATGTTCACTGTTGCCGTGGCCGGCCTGCACTTCCTGGCCAGGTTCCAATGCGTCGCGGAAATGGAACCGGACGACTTGTCGCAGCCGGTGCCGCCGCAATGGCATCGGCTTAACGATAAGCTGTGAGCTCACTTGTGGCCGCGACAAAACATAATCTATCTGGAAACGCCCAGTAATCGTATGTCCCGCGGATGACGATCCTCAGCGTCGAGCAACCAGATGGTCTTGTGTCCAGCGCGTCGGCAATCGCGGTCGATTTCGTGCGTGATTGGCCGCGGGCCGCATCGCGCCTGAACGCAGGCCATCGCACTGCATTCCAGCATGGCTACTGGCTCGGCGCCTGGTACGAGGCGTTCCACGATCTCTCGCCGCTGATTGCATTGATCTCCGATGCCACGACCGGCAGGGACATCGCAATCGTGCCGATGATCAGCCACCTCAGGCGCGGCATCCGCATCGTCGAATTCGCCGATCTCGGCGTTTCCGACAACAACGCGCCGATCCTGGCGCTCGATGCCGCGTTGGACGCGGCGGCGGCGGATGCGATCGGCACGGCGCTGATCGACGCATTGCGCGCATTGCCGGACCGCTTCGATTTGCTGCGCCTGAAGAAGATGCCGGCCCAGATCGGCGGCAACCCGAACCCGCTGGTGTCGCTCGGCCGGATCGGGTCCTGCTCGCTCAACGGCAACCTCGTGCTGACCGGCGACGACTATGAAGATTACCAGGCCTCGATCAAGCGCATGCAGATGCCACGCTGCTGGCGCGTCTTCAACCGTCACGCCGGCGCGCGATTCGAGATCGCCACCGATGTCGCGCGTGCGCGCGAGCTGCTGGACGTGATGGATGCCCAGCAGCAGGCGCGCATGCGAAAGCTCGGCTCGCGCTTCGTCCTCAACGACGAAACCCATGCGCAGTTCTATCGCGAGGTCGCGCGTCGGGGCGTCGCGAACGGTTATGCCGTCATCTCGGCGCTGGTTTGCGACGAGGCCATTGTCGCCACCGCGCTCGGCGTCAGGTTCGGTGAGACCTATTTCCTGCTGCGCATCAGCCACACCGGCGATTCCTGGTCGAACTGCTCGCCGGGGCTGCTCGTGACCGAGCGCACTATGGCGGCGCTGCATGCGGAAGGCGTGCGCCGTTTCGACCTCAGCATCGGCAACCAGGACTACAAGCGCCGCTTCGGCGCCGAGCCGGTGCCGCTGACGGATGTCAGCGTCGCGCTGTCCTGGCGCGGCATGCCCTTCGCGTGGCGCGACCACGCCGCGCAGGGCCTGCGTCGTCACCCCAGGCTTGCCGCCTTTGCGGCGCAGGCGATGGGCAAGAGGACGCGCTGACGCGCCGCCCTGGATTGTAGGGTCACTCGATTATCGCAATCGTTGTGTTATCGTCGCCTGTTTCCCGGAGGCGACATGGAAGATCGTTCGGCAAAATATCGCGCATTCTATGCACAGTTGATCAGCGCCGCGGCGAGGGCCGCGGACCCCCGTATCGAAGAAGCGTTTCGCACCGTCAGGCGCGAGACGTTCGCCGGACCCGGGCCGTGGTCGATCTCGGTTGGCGGCCACCCCTATGTTGTCACACCCGATGATGATCCCGCTTTCCTCTATCAGAACACGCTGCTCGCGCTCGACAGCGCGCGGGGTCTCAATATCGGGATGCCCGGCGCGCACGCCTATTGGCTCAGCGGTTGCGCGGTGAAGGAAGGCGAGACTGTGATCCAGATCGGCGCGGGGAGCGGCTATTACACCGCAATCCTCGCGCATCTCGTCGGCCCCGGCGGCCGCGTCCATGCCTACGAGATCGACGAACGTCTGGCAGGCCTCGCGCGCGAGAATCTGAAGGACATCGCCCATACGGACGTGCGGGATCGATCGGGCATCGCGTCCGATCTTCCCAAAGCCGACGTGATCTATGTCTGCGCGGGTGCGGCGCAGCCGGCCACCGAATGGCTCGATGCCTTGCTGCCCGGTGGGCGGCTGGTGTTTCCACTCGCGCCCGAAGGCATGATCGGCGGCATGTTGATGATCACGCGCCCCGACGAGGGGGCGGTCTGGCCCGCCAAATTCCTCGGGCGTGCCCAATTCATCGGCTGCGCGGGATTGCAGAACGCGGATGCCGCCCGGCGACTGGCCGAGGCGTTCGCAAGGGGGTGGGAGGGCGTGCAGTCGTTGCGGAGAGAGGGCGCTCCCGACGAGACCTGCTGGTTCGCCGGTGAGGGCTGGTGGCTGTCGACAGCGCCGGCGCCTGTCGCGACTGCGCCCATTAAGCCCAACGCGGACATCACGCAGGCCTAGTGGCTAGAGCATCATGACTTCGCGCAGCCGGCACAGTGAAAGCGGCCGCGTGAGGCCTTGAACAGGCTCCGGCAATACCAGCGCCGCGCCAGCGCCTGAGCGGGCCTGCGGATCATCTGCGCGATCAACAAGAGTTCGAAAGCCATTCGTATCGCTTTTGGTGAAATATCCTGGCCACAGAGATGGGGCGGCATCTCCAGAAGAGAATGCCGCCCAGATCGCACCTGCCATGCAGTGGTTCGGACGTAAAGCTTAACCGCGCTCAGCCGTGCAGCTTCCTGGCTGTCTCCGCGATCTGGCGGCCCTGATAGCGTGCGCCGGCGAGCTCGTTGGCGCTGGGCTGCCGGCTGCCGTCGCCTCCGGTGATCGTGGTGGCGCCGTAAGGCGCGCCGCCGGTGACCTCGTCGAGCTTCATCTGGCCGGCAAAGCCGTAATTCAGGCCGACCACGACCATGCCGAAATGCAACAGGTTGGTGATGATCGAGAACAGCGTCGTCTCCTGACCACCATGCTGGGTCGCGGTCGCCGTGAAGGCGCCGCCGACTTTGCCGTGCAGCGCGCCCTTGGCCCAGAGACCGCCGGCCTGGTCGAGGAAGTTCGCCATCTGCGAGGCCATGCGGCCGAAGCGGGTGCCGGTGCCGACAATGATCGCGTCGTAATTGGCGAGGTCGTCGATCGTGGCGACGGGGGCGGCCTGGTCGAGCTTGTAATAGGACGCCTTGGCGACCTCGGCCGGCACCAGCTCGGGTACGCGCTTGATGTCGACGGTGGCACCGGCTTCGCGCGCGCCTTCGGCAACGGCATTGGCCATCGTTTCGATGTGGCCATAGGCGGAATAATACAGGACGAGAACTTTGGTCATGATGTCTCCGATGGGATTGAGTGAGTGCTTTTTTGGGTCGTCATGCCCGGGCTCGTCCCGGGCATCCACGTTCTTGTTCGCTCGTCGCGGGGCGTGGATGGCCGGGACAAGCCCGGCCATGACAGAGAGAGCCGTTACGCCGCGTCGACGAGCACGATCTCGGAATCTTCGAGTGCCGTGATTTTCAGCCTGTCCTCGTCGCGGATCGCGGCGCCGTCGCGGGCGTTGACGCGCACGCCGTTAATTTGGACTGACCCCGCCGCGGGCACCAGATAAAGGTGCCGCGACTTGTGCGGCACGTACTCGGCGCTCTCACCGGCCTTCAGCGTGGTGGCGAGCACCCGCGCATCGGCGCGGATCGGCAGCGCGTCCGTGTCATGCTCGAAGCCGCTCGCGATGGTGACGAGCTTGCCCGAGCGGTCTCCTTTCGGAAACGGCTTCGAGCCCCAGGTCGGCTGCCCGCCGCGCGCGGTCGGCTCGATCCAGATCTGGAAGATGCGTGTCTTGGTCGACTCGAGATTGTACTCGGAGTGGCGGATGCCGCTGCCGGCGCTCATCACCTGCACGTCGCCCGCTTCGGTGCGGCCTTCGTTGCCGAGGCTGTCCTGATGGGTGATCGCGCCCTCGCGCACATAGGTGATGATTTCCATGTTGGCGTGGGGATGGGCGGGAAAGCCGGTGTTCGGCGCGATCTCGTCGTCGTTCCAGACCCGCAAGGCGCCGTGACCCATGTTGTCGGGGTCGTAATGGCTTGCGAAGGAGAAATGATGCTTGGCATTGAGCCAGCCGTGATCGGCGCCGCCGAGCTTTGCGAAGGGTCTGAGTTCGATCATCTGCGTAATTCCTTGTTTTGGCGGATGGCGCCTTGATCAGGCGCCAAAACCGCCGTCGACGTTGAGCACCGTGCCGGTGACGAAGGAGGCTTCCGGACTTGCGAGGAACACGACGCCAGCCGCGACTTCCTCGGGGCGGCCGAAGCGCTGCAACGCGTGCTGCTTGCGCTGGGTCTCGGCGAACTCGCCGCCGTCCTTCGGGTTCATGTCAGTGTCGATCGAGCCGGGCTGCACCACATTCACGGTGATGCCGCGTGGGCCGAGGTCGCGCGCTGCGCCCTTGGTGTAACCGACCACGGCGGCCTTGGTGGCGACGTAGTCCGCAAGACCCGGGAACGAGGCGCGATCGGCGAGCATCGAGCCGACGGTGACGATGCGGCCGCCTTCGCCCATCAATTGCGAAGCGGCGCGGATCGCAGCGATCACGCCATGCACGTTGATGGCATCCTGGCGGGCGAGCGCTTCGGTGTCGGCATTGGCGTCATCGATCGCACCGCCGCTCGCGACGCCGGCATTGTTGACGAGGATGTCGAGATGGCCGAACTCCTTCGCGACGTCGTTGACGAGCTGCGTCACGTCCTTGGCCGAGGCCTGGTCCGCCTTGAAGGCGCGGGCATTGACGCCTCGGGCCTTCAACTCGGTGACGACGGCTTCCGCCTTTTCGGGAGAGGCAACGTAGCTGATCGCGACATCCGCGCCTTCATCGGCGAGGGCGCGAGCAGAGGCCGCGCCGATACCGCGCGAGCCACCAGTGACGAGGGCAACCTTGCCTGAGAGCTTCTTGGTCATTGGATTTCTCCATTCCTGAATTTCTGATGACCCTTGGATAAGCCTCTGTTTGTGGTATAGAAATAGAAACTGTCGAAACACATTGTTTCCTTAAACATCCCAATTGGATCCGCTTTCATGGCCAAACTCCCCGATTTCGAGGCGCTCGCGATTTTCGCAAAAGTCGTGGAATTACGGTCGTTTGCGGGGGCCGCTGGTGAGCTCGCGATGTCCAAGGCAACGGTGTCCAAGGCGGTCACGCGCCTCGAAGAGCGGCTCGGCGCCCGGCTGTTCAACCGCACCTCACGCCGGCTCGCGCTGACCGATGCCGGGCATAAGCTCGCCGAGCGTGCGACGCGCCTGCTGTCCGACGGCGAGGCGGCGGAGAACGAGGCGCTGGCGCAATCGGTCGCACCGCGCGGCCTCGTGCGGCTCGCCGTGCCCATGACATTCGGGATCAAGGCGGTGGCGCCGCTGCTGCCGGAGTTCTTCGAGGCGTATCCGGAGGTCTCGGTCGATCTGCACTTGAGCGATGCGACCATCGATTTGATTGGCGAGGGCTTCGACATGGCGGTGCGGATCGCGCGGCTGCCGGATTCCTCGCTGATCGCCCGCCGGCTCTTCACCATGCCGCGTTTCACGGTGGCCGCGCCGTCATATCTCGAGCAACACGGGCGGCCGACGCATCCGATGCATCTGGCCGAGCACAAATGCTTCAGCTACGCCTATCTCTCCACGCCCAACGTCTGGCACTACACCAACTCGGCCGGCGAGCAGGCCAGCGTACGTCCGGGCGGACAGCTCCGCGTCAACAACGGCGAAGCGGTGATGCCGGCGCTGATCGCCGGCCTCGGCATCGCCGACCTTCCGGAATTCATCGTCGGTGACGCCATCTCCTCCGGCGAGGTCGAAGTGATCCTGAAGGACTGGAAGCAGGTCGAAGGCGCCGTGCATCTGGTGACGCCACCTGGCGGCCCGCGCCCCGCGCGCGTCGAGGCGCTCGGTGATTTTCTCGCGGCGAAGCTGCCGGGGACGTGCAAGCGGCGAGTGCGCGAAAAGGCAAAGCCGTCTTAGAAAAGCCGTCGTAGAGCGAGCGGCTTCATCGACCTCCATCATTGCGAGGAGTGAAGCGACGAAGCAATCCAGAATGTCTCCGCGGAGGTATTCTGGATTGTTTCGCTGCGCTCGCAATGACGGGTTGGACTAAGACACCTTCTCACCATTACGCACCACAATTCGCAAGCTCGGCTTCAACGTCTCCTCCAGTTGCGACTTCAAATCATGAACACGCGGATCGCGCGAACGCTTCGCGCAGACCGCGTATTGGTGCACGGATTGCGCCAAGGCGCGTCGCGCTTCCGGCGTTCGCGTCACGTCCGGCTTTGAAAGCCGCAAGACGATGGCGGCGAGATTCACCAGCATCTCGTCCAGCGCCACGTCAATGGTCTGAAGTCTATTCATCGCTCCACTCCCTGGGAGGCAACGGTGAGCCCAGGGGGGCGTTCCTGACCGGGCGGAACATGGATAATGCTTCGTTAATCCCGCCGCGCGGCTTGTTCTTGCGGACGGTCACGCTAGGCTGGCAGCGAAATAAGAAAACAGGGGGAAATCTGCCATGGATCGACGCGATGTCCTGCGCGCGGCTGCCGCATTGCCGTTGTTGCCTGTGTTGTCGAGCGCGGCTTTCGCGCAAGCCTATCCCTCTCGCAACGTCACCATGATCGTGCCGTTTCCGGCCGGCGGCCAGGCGGATCTTGCGGCGCGCCCCGTCGCACAGGCGCTGGAGCGAATCCTCGGCAAGGCGGTCATCGTCGACAACCGCGCCGGCGGTGGCGGTGGATCCGTCGGCAATGCCGCGGCGGCGCGCGCCGAGCCCGACGGCTACACGCTGCTGATGACGCTGTCCTCGCTCGCGGTGCTGCCCGAGGCCGACCGGCTGTTCGACCGTCCGGTCGCCTACGAGCTCTCGCAGTTCATGCCGATCGCGCGGGTGCTGGCCGATCCCACGCTGCTCGCGGTGCCCGCCTCGGCGCCATGGAAGACCGCGCAGGATTTCGTCGAGGATGCCAGGAAGCGTCCCGGCCAGATCACCTACGGCTCATCGGGGCCTTACGGCACGCTGCACGTGGCGATGGAGATGTTTGCGAGCAGCGCCGACATCAAGCTGCTGCATGTGCCGTTTCGCGGCGCCGGACCGGCGCTCACCGCGCTGCTCAGCGGCACCGTGCAGGCGATCGCCGCCGCACCGGGAACGCTGAAGCCGCAAGTGGAGGACGGCAAGCTGCGCGTGCTCGGCAATGCGGCGCCAAGCGCGTCGCAAGCTTCCCCGATGTGCCGACCTTCCAGGAGCTCGGTTACAAGGACGTCGAGATGTACATCTGGGCCGGACTCTTTGCACAGAGTGCTCTTCCCGCGCCGATCGCGACTCGCCTGCGCGAGGCGATGGCGCAGGTGATGACGAGCCCCGACGTGCTCAAGGCCTTCGAAACGTCGGGCAGTCTCGTTGCCTATCAGGACGCGCCGGCGTTTGCCGAGTTCGTGGCGGTCGACAGCGCGCGGCTGATTGCTGCGGTGAAGAAGATCGGCAAGGTCGAATAGGTTCCTGGCCCATTTTCACAATTTCTTGTTGGTCCAGAACCTCTCCGCGTCTCATTGATTGAACAGAATTCGAGAGACTCGCGAAGGAATCGGACATGCGAACAGAGCGGATCGCGCTGGGTGTGGCGCTTGCAATCGGCGGCATCGTCGCGCAAGGCGCTGCATCCGCTGAAGAGTATCGCGGAACCATGGAGCAGCAGATGGCCTGCACGCCGGATGTGTGGCGGCTGTGCAGCGATCAGATCCCTGATGTGAGCCGCATTACGGCCTGCTTGCGGCAGAATACGCCCCAGCTCTCCAGCGGCTGTCGCGCGGTGTTCCAGTCCAACAACCAGATGCCGCCGCAGCAGCAGGTTCCGGGCAATCGCGCCGCGCCGGCGCCGCGATACAACAATGTGCCGCCACCACCTCCGCAGGCGCAGCCGCGGCCTTATGACGATAGCGACGAGTAGTGCTGCCCAAGCATGATCGGGGCGCGCGCGCGCAGCAGTGGGCGCGAAGCGCGGTTGTGCCGCCTCGTTCAGCGCTCGCCCTTGCCGTCCGACTCAGGTCGATCCCGGAGCGCCGTCCGCATGATGGCGCCGAAGAGCAAAGCTGCCACCGGCCAATGGAACCAGATCTTGTGCATGCCGGTGAAAATATTGATCAGAATCAGAAAGGCCGACACCGTGAGGGCCGCCGCAACCGGGCGGGGCAGCTTCGCCAGTCCGTCTGAAACGAAGCCCATCCAATTGGATGACTCGGATCTGTCGCGGTGCGCGGCGTCAGTTTGCGAGCCCGCACTTGCGGTCTGAGATGTCAGGCGTTCGCCAGGCGGAAAGCTCCGTGCTTGAGCGGCTTGGCCGCTCATGGTCACACGATAGCTGGTCACGGGAGCAATGTTTTTCATTGGACGCTGGCCGAGGCAGTCGAAGCCAACAGATAATTTGTTGTGCACCTGATCATAGGCGGAGCTGGAGATCACGATACCACCGGGTTCGGCAAGTTCTTGCAGACGCGCCGCGATATTGACCCCGTCTCCATAGAGGTCGGAACCATCCACCATCACATCGCCGAGATTGATGCCGATGCGAAACCGCATCGGGGGAGGTGGGCCCGAATCCTGGTTGGAAATTTCCTGCTGAATCTCGACCGCACACTGCACGGCTTCCACGACGCTGGCGAATTCGGCGATGACGGCATCGCCCCAGGTATTCACGATCCGGCCGTCATGGCGCTCCACCAATCGCGCGATGGCCGTGCGATAGCGGCGGAGTGTCTCCAGCGTTCCCGCCTCGTCTGCTTCCATGAGACGAGAATAGCCGTGCACATCAGCGCATAGCACGGTGGTCAGCCGCCGTTTGACCTTATCATCGGGCATGGTCCGTACATTAGCGTCCCTGACCGGCAAATGCATCAGGCATCCCCCAGCTGCCTTACGGCCTGACTTCGCAGACATCGACCCATTCAGCCCGGGTCAGCTCCGCCATCCGCTCCGGCGTGATGCGCACGGCGCTGTGGGTCGAGCCGGCGGCCGGCACCACCACGTCGAACGCTTTCAGCGAGACGTCGCAATAGACCGGCAGCGGCGCCTTTAATCCGAACGGGCAGACGCCGCCGACCTCGTGGCCGGTGATCTCGGCGACCTCTTCCAGTCCCAGCATTTTCGGCTTGCCGCCGAACGCCGCCTTCACCTTCTTGTTGTCCATGCGCGAAGTGCCGGCCGCGACGATCAGGATCACGCGCTCGCCGATCCGCAACGACAGCGTCTTGGCAATCCGTCCGGGCTCGACGCCATAAGCCTCGGCGGCCAGCGGCACTGTCGCGGAGCTGATCGGGGATTCGATAACTGATATGTCGGGGGCTTTCTCGGCGAAGAAGGCGCGAACGGATTCCAGGCTCATTCAGGTCGGCTCATTCCAGACTTACCGTTGGGCGGCGATGCCTAAGCAACTTGGCAGTTCCGAGAGCGCCCGGACGCGATGATCCGGCGCAAAGCCGAGCTCGTCCATCTGGGTGCGGATCGCCTTAAACATCGTCAGCGGTGCCACGAGTTCGTTCTCGACGCAAGCCAGCGCCATCGCTTCCGGCGTCACCCGTTCGATCCAGGCAACGTTCAGTCCGAATGCTTTCGCGCCCGCGACATCCCAGGGATTGGAGGAGACGAACAGCACCTCGTCAGGCGCGGTGCCGAGCACCTCGCCGATCAGCTCATAGGCCTCCGGGCTCGGCTTGAAGATCTTCTTCTCGTCGACGCTGATCGTGGCGTCGAGCAGGGCGTCGAGGCCGGAGTTGCGCACGAGCGCATTCAGCATGTCCGGACTGCCGTTGGAGAGGATGGCGAGCTTTCGCGGTTTCAGAGCCGTGAGCGCCGCCGTCGCATCCGGATAGAGATCGAGATGAAGGTACTTCTCGACGACGCGCTCGAATGCCTCATTCTCGTAAGCGAGCCCGAGCACGCGCAGCGTATAGGCAAGCGAGTCGCGCGTGATGGCTGCAAAGTCCTGGTAGCGCCGCATCAGCGAGCGCAACCAGGTGTATTCGAGCTGCTTGATTCGCCAGATCTGCGTGATGATCTCACCGTAGCCCGGAAACGCATCCTCGGTGGTCTCGGCGACCGACTGGATATCGTAAAGCGTTCCGTAGGCATCGAAGACAACGGCTTTGAGACTCAATTGACCTGTCCTCCGGGATCGTTGCGGTCCACGGACTATACAAGGCGCCGCGGTATCGATCCAACACGGAAACGCGAACTGAGCCCTCGCTTTTAAAGCCTGATCACGATCTTGCCGAAGTGTGAGCCGGTCCGCAGGTGCGCATACGCTTCGGGAACGTCGTCGAAGTCGTAGACCCGATCCACGATCGGGTGGATCGCGTGTTCGGTCAGGAAGCGATTCATCGCGGCAAAGTGTTCGACCGATCCGACGGTGACACCAATGATGTCGGCATTCTCCCACTGCAGGCGCGCGAGGTCGGGCTTGGGACCGAACCCCGTCAAGACACCGATCTGGACGATCTTGCCACCCGAAGCGACCGATCGCAGCGATCGGTCATAAGTGCCGGGACCGCCGAGTTCGAGGATGTGACTGGCACCTGCGCCATTCGTCGCCTTCATGAGGACGACATCCCAGTCAGGGGTGTCGCGGTAGTTGATGAGGATCGAGCCGCCCAGCGCCTTGGCGCGGGCGAGTTTTTCATCCGAGGAGGATATCACGATCGCACGCGCCCCCAGCGCCGCTGCGAATTGAAGCCCGAACAGCGCGACGCCGCCTGTTCCCTGGACCAATAGCGTGTCGCCTTTGTGCATCCCGCCGCGTGCGATGAGGCCATGGAAAGCCGTGACGCCGGCACAGGGCAGGGTCGCTGCCTCCACCGCGGACAGATGGGCCGGCACTGAGACCAGCGCGGTCGCCGGCAGCACGACATACTCAGCCAGCATTCCGTCCATCGTGTTGCCACCGAGGGATGACGGAATATAGCTGGACTTGAACGGCCCCGAGATCCAATCGCGGAAGAACGACGCAGCGACGCGGTCTCCGAGTCGCCATTGCGCGACGCCGGCGCCGATGGCGTCAACGACACCCGCACCGTCGGAGAGTGGCACGCGGCCGTTGATCTCGCCTTGGCCTGCACGGTCGAGGATCAGGAGGTCGCGGTAATTCAGACTTGCCGCTTCGACCCGAATGCGGACCTCGCCATTGGCGGGTTCGGGTTTGCTGATTTCGGCGCGCGCAAGGCGGCCAGCACCAGCATGGCCATTCAAATGGTAGGCTTTCATCGTTGCTCCCTTCACAAGTGGCATTCACTTGGACGAGCAAAGTCTTTAGGGTCTGACAGTGCTGTCAGGGTCAAGGGGCTTCAGATGAAAATCGGCGAACTCTCCCGGCGGACGGGGGTCAGCGTCCGAATGCTGCGCTACTACGAAGGCGAAGGACTGCTCACGCCGCTGCGGACGAACTCCGGCTATCGCGACTATGGCTTGGCCGAAGAGGAAACCGTACGGCGCACCAAGATGCTCGGCGGCGCGGGAATGACGCTCGAAACCATCAAGCGGTTGCTCCCATGCGTGAGGAACAACGATCCAGCTTTCACGCCGTGCAACGAGCTGCGAAAAATACTCACTCAGCAGGTCGGCCTGATCGACGAACGTATCGAGACGCTCAGCCAAAGCCGGACAATCCTGGCCGGCTTCCTCGCAGGCGTGAACTGATCGCATAACATAGCCATCAGATTCACCGCGCCAAAGTCTTAGGCCCTCAGGGCCGGAGCATGAGGGCTTCGATAGCAGCGTCGAAGCCCTCGATGCGCTGACGAGTACGCGCCTAGATCCCCAGCAGCTTGCGCGCGTTGGCCTTCAGCACCTTCGGCCGGATCTCGTCGCGGATCTCGATCTTGGCGAAATCCGACAGCCAGCGGTCGGGCGTGATCACCGGCCAGTCCGAACCGAACAGCATCTTGTCCTGCAGGATCGAGTTGATGTAGCGCACCAGGATCGGCGGGAAATATTTCGGCGACCAGCCCGAGAGGTCGATGTAGACGTTGGGCTTGTGGGTCGCGACCGACAGCGCCTCTTCCTGCCAGGGGAAGGAGGGATGGGCGAGAATGATCTTGAGCTCGGGGAAATCGGCCGCGACGTCGTCCATGTACATCGGGTTGGAATATTTCAGCCGCATGCCCATGCCACCGGGCATGCCCGAGCCGACGCCGGTCTGGCCGGTGTGGAACAGCGCGATCGCGCCGCCATTGTTGATCTCTTCATAGAGCGGATAGGCCATGCGGTCGTTGGCGTAGAAGCCCTGCATGGTTGGGTGGAATTTGAAGCCGCGCACCCCGTATTCCTCGATCAGCTTGCGCGCCTCGCGCACACCGAGCTTGCCCTTGTGCGGGTCGATCGAGACGAAGGGGATGAGAACGTCGAGATGGTCGGAGGCGATCTCCAGCATCTCCTCATTCTTGTAGCGGCGGAAGCCGGTCTCGCGCTCGGCGTCGACCGGGAAGATCACCGCGGCGATGTTCTTGGACCGATAGTAGGCGGCGGTCTCCGGCACGGTCGGCGGATGCTTGTGCGGCGACTTGAAATAGTCCGCCATCTGCGCCTGGAAGTCGTCATAGCCGTCGTCGGGATGGGTGCCGCAGGGCTCCTCGGCGTGGGTGTGGATGTCGATGGCAACGACGTCGTCGATGTTCGGCAGCTTCAGCTTCGGCATGGGTTTCCTCCCGACGGGTTGTCGAATTGATTATATGATATAACGAATTTGGCAAGGCATTGTGGGGACAAGGCGTTGTGGGATCGGCGTCGTCCGAGATGATTGAGCCCGATCCGGCCGCTTCTACTTTGCATCGGGTTGTTTTCCTGAATTTGCTGGGTGCGATCGGGCCAGTTAACATTGACATCCGGTCCTCCCATG
Source organism: Bradyrhizobium sp. 155 (assembly GCF_023101105.1). Classification (NCBI taxonomy): domain Bacteria; kingdom Pseudomonadati; phylum Pseudomonadota; class Alphaproteobacteria; order Hyphomicrobiales; family Nitrobacteraceae; genus Bradyrhizobium; species Bradyrhizobium sp. 155. The sequence goes on from NZ_CP064704.1 coordinate 976,614, forward strand.
CCTTAAGAACCGCCCCGTCCCGGGCGGTCGGTCCGCCAGCGGGAAAATCTCATTTTGCCTCATTCGCGCGTGCCGAAACGGTAGTGCCGAACACGGCCTTTCGAACGTTCAGGATTCTGCCATGAAGGTCCGTAACTCGCTGAAATCGCTGCGCGGTCGCCATCGCGCCAACCGCCTGGTCCGCCGCAAGGGCCGGGTCTATGTGATCAACAAGGTGCAGCGCCGCTTCAAGGCTCGCCAGGGCTGATCTGGGCGGCTGATTTCGCCCTGCCTGACGCTCGCGCGCCCGCAAGACCACGGTCTCACACGAGTTTGACGCCGCCCCTGCTTTGCAAGGGCGGCTTTGCGCGTTTAGACTTCGACCATGGCAGTGAGATTCCTCTTCGCGCGCACCCTGTGTCTGGCTCTTGTGCTGGGAGCCGCCGGCCTCGCTCCGGCGCTGGCGCAGGCTGATCCGCCGGCTCCGCCCGGCAAGCAGAAGAAACTTCCGGAAGCGCCGGCCAAGCTGCCCAAGGTCGACCGCACCAAGAATCTCGATTTCCTGTTCGGCGCGCTGAAAGCTGCGCCCGACGAAGCCAGCGCCAAGCATGTCGAGGCGCGGATCTGGGCGATCTGGATCCAGACCCCGAGCGACACCGCGGCGCTGCTGATGGCGCGGGCCAAGACCGCCGTCGACGCAAAGAAGATCGAGGTTGCGATCAAGCTGCTGGATTCGGTCGTCAAGCTCAGGCCCGACTACATCGAGGCCTGGAATCGTCGTGCGACGCTCTACTACATGCAGAACGATTATGGCCGCTCGCTCGCCGACATCCGCGAGGTGTTGATCCGCGAGCCTCGTCATTTCGGCGCGCTCGCAGGCCTCGGCATGATCATGCAGGAGGTCGGCGACGAAAAGCGCGCGCTCGAAGCCTACCGCAAGGCGCTCGCCGTCAATCCGCACCTCGAGAAGATCCCCGACCAGGTCAAGGCGCTGACCGAGAAGGTCGAAGGCCGCGATATTTAGCGGACAAGTCGATCATTGCTCGAGCGAATGCGGCGCAGGCGGATTAACCACGATGACACGCGCCGCGTTACAAGGGGTGTGGATGGCACCGCCGCAGGCCTACCTTCATGGCGGGAGCACAGCCATGAAGCGTTTGATCTTTGCAGGTATGTTGCTGTTGGCGTCGGGCACGGCGAGCCTCGCCGACGGACTGTTCTGGGTGGTCGGCAATCGCGCCACCGGAAAATGCAACATCGTGACCAGCAATCCCGTGATCTTCGGCGACGTCTGGTTCGGTGACGGTCCTTACAAATCGAAGGCCGACGCCAAGCTTGCCCGTTCGACCATCCGCGCCTGTCCCGCACCCACGCCTGACGAGGAAAAGGACGAGGACAGCACGAACTAGGTCGACAGCAATCTAGTGCAAAACGCTGCCTTCGCGCTCGGCGAGGCCGCGATCGACCGCTGCGGCGTAGGCCTTTGCAAGCTCCGTCTCGAGGTGCTCGTTGATCAGCAGCAGCGCGCGCACGGCACCGCGCAGGTCACCGTGGCAGCTTGCCACGATCTCGTCGATCGCAGTATCTTTGGATCTCAGGCTCATCGAAATTCTCCGGTTCAAATCAGGATAAATCCTGCCGGTCTTCCCGCATCCCTGAGGGTTGCGAGCACGATCGGCGCCCACCTGCGTCTAAATGGCGGAACCGACCATGGCGATTATAAGGAAGCCGCGATGACGAGTGCATGAAGCTGTTTCGAAGCCTGCGTGCTCCGGGGAGCAGTATTGATTTCATTGCGTTTTTCTCGCTTGAATTATGCACATATCCACAGCCCCGGCATTTCAAGTGGAGCGCGGGGGCTCCCCGGGCGAAACTGCCGGCCGCAAGCCACGTAACTGCCCTGTGCCTTGGGTCGCCCGGATTCCGTCCATGATCGTGATGTCAGTCGTGACCGCGCTGGTTGTGCTGGCGCTGGTCACGCAGGCCGGCGTCCTCGCCGTGCAACGCGCCTTTCCACCGCAGGGCCGGATGATCGAGGTCGAGGGTGCCGTGCTTCACCTCGTCGATATCGGCCCGCGCGATTCGGGCCTGCCGATCGTGATGCTGCACGGCGCGAGCTCCAACCTCGAGGCAATGCGGCGGCCGCTCGGCGATCTCCTCGCCAGGAACCATCGCGTCATCCTGATCGACCGTCCCGGCCACGGCTGGAGCACGCGGGCGCGGCGGCAGGATTCGACGCCGGAGGTCCAGGCGCGAATGATCGATGAGGCGCTCGGCAAGCTCGGGATCGATCGCGCGGTGTTCGTGGTGCATTCCTGGAGCGGCGCGCTCGGCGCGCGGCTGGCGCTCGATCATCCCGGCCGCGTCGCGGGCCTTGTGATGCTCGCGCCCGTCACCCATCCTTGGCGCGGCGGCGTCGGCCGCTACAACGAGATCATCGCAACGCCCGTAATCGGCCCGCTGCTCGCCTACACCATAACCCTCCCGCTAGGCTATTTCCTGAGCGAGTCCGGCGCGCGCAACGTCTTCCTGCCGCAAACGATGCCGGACGGTTTCGTGCAGGACTCCGCGACGCCGTTGCTGCTGCGCCCGCGCGAGTTCATCGCCAATGCCTATGATCTGGTGTCGCTGAAGCAGGCGGTGGCTGCGCAAGCTCCGCGCTACGGCGAGATAACGGCGCCGGTCACGATCATCGCCGGCGAACCCGACAAGACGGTAAAGACCGCCATTCACGCCCGCCCGTTCGCCGCCACCGTGCAGAATGCCAAGCTGATCGTGCTGCCTGATCTCGGCCACATGGTGCAGAACGCGGTGCCCGATCTCGTGAAGACAGAGATCGAGACGATGATCGGGAAAATCGTCCCGGCGCAGGCGACCGCCGATTAGAGCGTTTTCGAGCGAAGTGGATGCCGGTTCGCGTGAAGAAAACGCGTCAAAACGAGAAGCTGGAGCTTCGGTTCAGAACCGAAGCTCCAGCGGCCGCCGTTCCCGCGCTTACTGCTTGATCTTTCCGTCTTTGTCGAACTGCGACACGTAGGCCCAGAGATTGTTGATCTCGGTCTCGTTCTTGATGCCGGCGAACGCCATCTTGGTGCCGGGGATCTTGGCCTTGGGGTCCTTGATGTATTCCTTGAACACGGCCTCGTTCCAGGTGATGCCGGAATTCTTGTTGGCGTCGGAGTAATTGTAGTCCGGCGCGGTGCCGGACTTGCGGCCGTCGAGGCCGTTGAGCTCGGGGCCGACCTTGTTCTTGGCGCCTTCGCCGATCGCGTGACAGGCCAGGCATTTGTTGAACGACGACTTGCCGGCCGCGACGTCCTGCGCCATCGCGGCGGGTGCGGTGGCAATCGCGGTGAGGATGGTCAATGCGCCAAAAATCAGTTTTGTCATCGGGTGCTCTTCGTCTCTTCCCTGGGGGCTGGTCAGTTGCATGCCTGATCGGCAACGGTCGGACCTGCCGGTTTTGGCAGGCCTGCTCGGATTGGACAAGCCGCCAAACCATGGCAGGTTTCACGATTTCCTACTTGTCCCAGAGCGAACTCGCGCAGGATCGTCGATCCGACTTTCGGACGGCCTACCCAAACCACCGCGGACGTGGTTGATTTACCGCGACAAATCGATCATGCGGCCTTGGCCGGAAGGATATGCCATGAAGGAAATGTTATGGCCATCATGATGCCCGCGAGCGACCAGGCCGTGCTCGCGCGCCGCGCCGAGATCGTGGCTGCATTGCGCGCAATCGTGCCGGGCGAAGGCGTGATCGACAGCGCCGCCGAGATGCGGGCCTATGAATCCGATGGGTTGACGGCCTATCGGCAGCCGCCGATGGTCGTTGTGCTGCCCGACACGACCGAGCAGGTTTCGCTGGTCCTGAAATATTGTGCAGGGCAGGGCATCAAGGTGGTGCCCCGCGGCTCCGGCACCTCGCTGTCCGGCGGCGCGCTGCCGCTGGAAGACGGCGTGCTTCTGGGCCTCGGCAAGTTCAAGCGCATCCGCGAGATCGATTTCGACAACCGCGCCGTCGTCACCGAACCCGGCGTCACCAACCTCGCGATCAGCCAGGCCGTCGCCCATGCTGGGTTCTACTACGCGCCGGATCCGTCATCGCAGATCGCCTGCTCGATCGGCGGCAATGTCGCGGAGAATTCCGGCGGCGTGCACTGCCTGAAATACGGCATGACCACCAACAACGTGCTCGGCTGCGAGATCGTGCTGATGAGCGGCGAGATCCTGCGCATCGGCGGCAAGTCGGCGGAAAACTCCGGCTACGATTTGATGGGCGTCATCACCGGCTCGGAAGGCCTGCTCGGTGTCATCACCGAGATCACGGTGCGCATCCTGCAAAAGCCGGAGACGGCGCGCGCGCTGATGGTCGGCTTCGCGCAAGTCGAGGCGGCCGGCGAATGCGTGGCGCGCATCATCGGCGCCGGCATCATTCCCGGCGGCATGGAGATGATGGACAAGCCCGCGATCCACGCCGCGGAGGCCTTCGTCCATGCCGGCTATCCGCTCGATGTCGAGGCCCTCCTCATCATCGAGCTCGACGGTCCCAAGATCGAGGTCGACGAGCTGATCACGCGGGTCGAGACGATTGCGAACGCTTGCGGCTCGACCACCTGCCAGATCTCGACCTCGGAAGCCGAGCGCAATCTGTTCTGGGCCGGCCGGAAAGCCGCCTTCCCCGCCGTCGGCCGCATTTCGCCCGACTATCTCTGCATGGACGGCACCATCCCCCGCGGTGCGCTGCCGAAGGCGCTGGCGCGCATCCGCGAGCTCTCGGAAAAGTACCAGCTTGGTTGCGCCAACGTGTTCCATGCCGGCGACGGCAATCTGCATCCGCTGATCCTCTACGATGCCAACAAGCCCGGCGAGATCGAGCGCGCCGAAGCCTTCGGCGCCGACATCCTGCGCGCCTGCGTCGAGTTCGGCGGCGTGCTCACCGGCGAGCACGGCGTCGGCATCGAGAAGCGCGATCTGATGCCGGAAATGTTCAGCGAGATCGACCTCAACCAGCAGCAGCGTCTGAAATGCGCCTTCGACGCGCAGGGCCTGCTCAATCCCGGAAAGGTGTTTCCGACCCTGCACCGCTGCGCCGAGCTCGGCCGCATGCACGTCCATGCCGGGAATCTGGCATTCCCGGACATCCCCCGGTTCTAGGCGCTTGCGCCGATGGAAGGGCTTGCGATGCACGCCTCTTTCCTCGGCAATGCCTACAGCAGTCCGTATTGCGCCCGCTCGCGCTTCGCCAGCAGCGGCAGGGCTTCGCCAGCGATCCAGGTCTTGAAATGCGCGCTCTCCTGGTGCGCCTTGAATGCCGCCTCGTCGCGGAACAGTTCGTAGAACAGGAACTGGGCCGGATTGTCCTTTGCGCGCGAGATCAAGAACAGCTTGACGCCGTCCTCGCGCTGGGCCTCCGGCAGGAAGCGGTCGAGGATCGCGGCGATCTTGTCGGCCTCGCCCGGCTTCGCTTCCCATTGCGCGACGACGAGCAGGCCGCCGCCGTCGACGGCGTCGCTGAGCGATTTCTGCGTGGCATAGTGGTTCATGATGTCGTCTCCGTCGGTTGGTCTCTCGGTGCAGATTTGTAGCGATCGGCTGTCGGCTTTGGTTCGCCGGTGATCGAAGTGTCGATGTCGTGAATGCTTCGATGAGGATCGAATCTTGGCCGTGGCTCCGAGGTCGAGCCGGATCGCGCGGCAATGGCCGCTGTCGTCACGCTGCATTTGATTTTGGCGGCGAATTTCGCTACCGCCTTTGCCCGTGGATACGCTCAAGGTACGAGACGCCAAAGACGTCGAAGAGGTGGTGCGCGCGGCGATTGCCAATGAGCAGCCGCTCGAGATCATCGGCCATGGCTCCAAGCGCGGCATCGGCCACGCGATGGCGACCAACGCCGTGCTCGACGTCTCCGCGCTGAATGCCATCACCGGCTACGAGCCCAACGAACTCATTGTCACGCTCCAGGCCGGGGCGCCGCTGGCCGACGTGCTGTCGCTGATCGATGCCAAGAACCAGCAATTCGCCTTCGAGCCGATGAACACCGCGCCGCTGCTCGGCACGCCCGCGCTCGGCACCATCGGCGGCATGATCGCGGCTGGCCTGGCCGGTCCGCGCCGGATCAAGGCGGGCGGCGCGCGCGACCATCTGCTCGGGGCGCATGCCGTCTCCGGTTTCGGCGACAGCTTCAAGACCGGCGGCAAGGTGGTGAAGAACGTCACCGGCTACGACCTCTGCAAGCTTCTCGCCGGTTCCTGGGGCACGCTGTCGGTCATGACCGAGGTCACGCTGAAAGTGATGCCCAAGCCGGAGGCCGAGCGGACGCTGTTGCTGCGCGGGCTCGACGATGCCGCCGCCAACAAGGCAATGACGGCGGCGCTCGGCTCGCCTTTCGATGTCTCCGGGGCCGCGCATCTGCCGACATCGGCGTTCCGGACCGAGATCGAAGGTCTCGGCGATATCGCAGGCCAGGGCGAGGCGCTGACCGTGCTGCGGCTCGAGGGCATTGCCGCCTCGGCCGCCCACCGTGCCGGCTCGCTGCGCGAATTGCTGGCGCCGTTCGGAACCGCAATTCTCGTCGAGGACACGGCGTCAGCGGCGCTGTGGACCACGATCCGCGACGTCCTGCCGTTCGCGGCCAGTGGCGCGCTGGGGGCCTGGCCGGTCTGGCGGATCGTCTGCCCGCCGGCGTCGGGCGCGGCGCTCGGGACCCTGCTGGCGCGCGAGACCGGTGGCGACGTGATCTACGATTGGGGTGGTGGACTGATCTGGGCGGCGGTGCCACCGAAGCCGGACGCGCATGCTCGGGCCGTGCGCGAACGTACGAATGCCGCCGGCGGGCACGCCACGCTGATCCGGGCGGCCGAGGACATCAGGCGCGCGATCGATGTATTCCACCCGCAAGCCCCTGGCCTTGCCGCGTTGAGCGAGCGGGTCCGCGCCAGTTTCGATCCGAAGACCATCCTCAACCGGGGGCGGCTGACGCGAGGCACTGCCGCATGAAGACCGAATTTTCACTCGCGCAGCTCGCCGATCCCGACATCGCGGAAGCCGACAAGATCCTGCGCGCCTGCGTCCATTGCGGCTTCTGCACCGCAACCTGTCCGACCTATGTGCTGCTTGGCGACGAGCTCGATAGCCCGCGCGGCCGCATCTATCTGATCAAGGAGATGCTGGAGAAGGACCAGACGCCGACGGCCGAAGTGGTCAAACATGTCGACCGCTGCCTGTCGTGCCTGGCCTGCATGACGACCTGCCCCTCGGGCGTGAATTACATGCATCTGGTCGATCAGGCCCGGGTCAGGATCGAGCAGCGTTACGAGCGGCCGCTCGCCGAGCGGCTGCTGCGCCGAGTGCTGGCCTTCGTCCTGCCGCACCCGCAGCGTTTCCGCGCCAGCATGTGGCTGGCGCGGCTGGCCCGCCCGCTGGCCGCGTTCCTGCCGACGCCGCGGCCGTCGGCGACGCCCGGCCTGGTTCTGCGCCTCAAGGCGATGCTGGCGCTGGCGCCGGACCGGCTGCCGCCGCCCGGGCCCGCCGCCGGCAGTGTGTTCGCGGCACTCGGCAAGAAGCGCGGCCGGGTCGCGCTGCTCCAGGGCTGCGCCCAGCAGGTGCTGGCGCCGCGCATCAACCAGGCCGCCATCAGTCTCCTCACGCGCCACGGCATCGAGGTCGTCCTTGTCAGGGACGAGCAGTGCTGCGGCGCCCTGACCCATCACCTCGGCGACGATCAGGACGCATTGGCACGGGCTCGCGCCAATGTCGCGGCGTGGCGCGCGGAAGCGGCCGGCGAGGGGCTCGACGCCATCCTGGTGACGGCGTCAGGCTGCGGCACCGTGATCAAGGACTACGGCTATCTTCTGCGCGAAGACGCTGCGTTTGCCGCCGATGCGGCGAAGGTCTCTGCGCTCGCCAAGGACATCACTGAATACGTCGCCGGCCTTGGACTCGCGGCCACGACGCGACAGGACAACATCGTCGTCGCTTATCACTCTGCGTGTTCGTTGCAGCACGGGCAGAAAATCACGGGCCTTCCGAAAGAATTGCTTTCCAATAACGGATTCGTGGTGAAAGATGTGCCGGAGAGCCATTTGTGTTGCGGTTCGGCGGGGACTTACAACATTCTCCAGCCCGAGCTTGCGGGCCGGTTGCGCGATCGCAAGGTCGCCAACATCGCGAGCGTCAAGCCGGACATGATTGCCGCAGGCAATATCGGCTGCATGGTGCAGATTGCCAGTGGCACGTCAGTTCCGGTCGTACACACGATTGAGCTTCTCGATTGGGCTACGGGCGGGTCGCAGCCGGCATTGAACGCGCAAGACTGAGCTTTCGAAGACTAAGCTTTCGAAGGCTGAGCTTTCGTCCGGAGATAACGGCTGAAGACACCCGATCGACCATTGTTCGGCGGCAACAGGAGGATCACGATGGCGAAAGCGAAGAAGAAAAAAAGCAAGAAGGCCAAAAAGGCCAAGAAGGCAGTAGCGGCGAAGAAGACCTCAAAGAAGGCAGCCAAGAAGTCCGCGAAGAAATCCGCGAAGAAGTCTGCCAAGAAGGCTCCAAAGAAATCTGCGAAGAAGGCCGCGCCAAAGAAGGCCGCTAAGAAGGCTGCGCCTAAGAAGGCCGCCAAGAAGGCTGCGAAGAAAGCGGCGCCGAAGAAGGCGAAGGCAGCTCCGAAGCCGTCAACGCCGGCAGCTCCGGCTCCCGAGCCTGCCGCCGAGACAAGCTGGGCGATGCCTTCGTCTTCTGCGGACACGACACCGGCCGAAGGACAAGGTTAGGCCCAAGGTCAGGCCAAAGGCTGGATCCAATCCGACGACCATGATCGGCAACAGGAAGGCCGCAGCCGGCGATGCTGCGGCCTTTTTGCATCGGCGCGTCGGCGCGCGGGGATGATCTCGTCGGGAAGCAGCCTGATTCGTGGCACGGGCAGCACGGTACCGCCGGACCCGTACTAACGCGGGCCTCCCAGTGCACTTTGGAATGCAAATAATGTGATCGAGAAGACACACGGGCTGACAACCTTTCGTGGAATCGTCAGAACGCCCAAAAAGTCGGCAGATGCCCGCGTTTTTTGCTTCACGGTTTGCCTCACCCCATCCAGATTGCCGCAGTTACGAAATTTGCAATCAGGTCGAGCGTTCCGGGGGCTTCCGGGATCCGGCTGGGGTCTTAGAACTGGTGATGGGGATCGAAATGAAAAAAGTGGCTTTGTTGGCAACGGCGCTGGCAATGGTGACGGGCTCGGCTTTCGCGGCAGACATGCGAGTGAAGGCACTGAAGGCCCCGCCGGTGGTCGCGTTTGATCCCTGGGATATCGCCTTCGGCGGCGCCATCATGAGCGACTACATCTTCCGCGGCGTCACGCAGTCGAACCACAAGCCGTCGGTCGCGGCCTATTTCGAGCCGCGCTACAACGTCAACAAGGACCTCCAGCTCTACGTCGGCGTGTCCGCCGAGAGCATCTCCTTCGCCAATCGCGCTGCTGCTGAAGTCGACATCTACGGCGGTATCCGCCCGACCTTCGGCGCCTTCGCCTTCGATATCGGTGTCTGGGGCTACCTGTATCCGGGCGGCAGCTGCGCCGACAACGTGCTCACCGGCGGCATTCCGGGCGGCAACGTCTGCGGCGTCAGCACGACCACTATCTTCCTCGCCGACGGCAACGTCATGAAGAAGGACGTCAGCTTCGTCGAAGTCTACGGCAAGGTGAACTACACCATCAACGACAGCTTCACGGTCGGCGCGACCGAGTACTACTCGCCGAACTTCCTGAACTCGGGTGCCTGGGGCAACTACGCTTCGTTGACCGCCAAGTACACGGCGCCCAGCACGGCCTTCGGTGCTTCCGGCATGGGCATGTACGTCTCGGGTGAGTTCGGCCGGCAGTGGTTTGGTACTTCGGACGCCTTCTACGGCACCGGCGTCGGCACCGTTTTCGCCAACGGTATCCCCTACAAGGACTACAACACCTGGAACATCGGCATCGGCTTCACCTACAAAGTGTTCACGCTGGACCTGCGTTACTCCGACACCGACCTGAACAAGGGTGATTGCAACGCCTTCACCAGCGCCTTCAACGCCACCGGCACCACCAACGTCACCGCGATCAATCCGGGCGGTGCTGGCTCCAACTGGTGCGGCGCGGCCGGCATTGCCAAGCTGTCGTTCGACCTGACGGCCATGAGCAACCTGAAGTAAGCTTCTTCCCGAAGCGACTTGATGAGGGCGGCAGGGCAACCTGCCGCCCTTTTGCTTTGGGGCTTTGGGGCGTAGGCCAGGGGCCCGCATGGTTCGAGACGGCCGCCTCCGGCGGGCTCCTCACCATGAGGGGTCACAGATCTCACCGCGAGGACAGACCTCATCCTGAAGGCCGAAAAAGGCGGGCGTCTCGAAGCACGGCCGCAACCAAGGGCCATAGCCTCAGAGCTTCGTCGGGCCGTCTCAGCGTGCCGCGCTCGGCTCCTTCTCGACCGGCACACCACCGTCACCGAGGACGTGGATCGCGCCGTGCTTCACCATCGTCACCTTGCGGGTATGGAAGGCTTCCAGCGTCGAGCGGTGGCCGATCGAGACGAGGGTGGCCTGTGGCAGCTTCTCCGCCAGCAGCCGGTACAGGCGGGCCTCGGACGGCTCGTCCAGCGAGGCCGTGGCCTCGTCCAGGAACAGATAGTCCGGCGCGTGCAGCAGCGCGCGGGCGAGCCCGAGGCGCTGCTGCTCGCCCAGCGACAGCATCCGGTTCCAATGACCGTCCTCCTCAAGCCGCTCGGCGAGGTCGGGCAGGCCGACCGCGATCAGCGCGTCCCTGACGCGTGCAGTTTCAAATGCGCCCGGCGCGGCCGGATAGACCACCGCGTCGCGCAACACGCCGACCGGGAAATAGGGGCGCTGGGGCAGCATCATCAGCTTCGCTTTTTCCGGGACGAAGATGGTGCCGGTGCCGAACGGCCAGATGCCGGCGATGGCGCGGAACAGCGTCGACTTGCCGGAGCCCGACGGTCCGGTCACCAGCACGCGCTCCGGCGTCTGGACGGAGAAGGCGTCGGTGGCGACCAGCGGCGTGCCGCTCGGCAGGTTCACGCAGAGCTGTTCGAGGGTGATATTGCGATTGCCGCCGGCGGCCTTGAGGGCGATCGCAGGCTCGTGCGGCGGCAGGTGCGCGGCCGCATCGACCGACATCTCGAAGCCGTCGAGGCGGGCGACGATCGAGCGCCATTCCGCCAGCGATCGGTACGCCGTGACGAAGAACGACAATGCGCCCTGTACGCTCGAGAAGGCGGAGGCGGTCTGCATCATGTCGCCAAGCTGGATCTTCTTGGCGAAGAAGGCCGGCGCCACCAGCACGTAGGGAAAGATCACGGCGGCCTGCTGATAGCTCGCGGTGAACGCGGTGAGGCGCTTGGTGCGGCTCATGATGGCATACCAATTGCCGATCACGAAGCCGAAGCGGTCCAGCAGCCGGCCGCGCTCGGCGCCTTCGCCCTTGAGCAGCGCGATCTGCTCGGAATTCTCGCGGACGCGGACGAGGTTGAAGCGGAAGTCGGCCTCGAAGCGCTGCTGCTCGAAATTGAGATTGACCAGCGGGGCACCGATCCAGTGCGTCAGCGCGGTGCCGAAGATCGCGTAGACCAGCGCGCCCCAGCACAGATATCCGGGGATCATGAGGTCGGCGCCGAACAGGTGCAACGGCGCAGCGTTGGAAAGCCCCCAGAGGATGATCACGAAGGAGAACAGCGTCACGATCGACGAGAGCAGGCCGAGCCCGATGGTCAGGGTCTGCTCGACGAAGTTCTTGACGTCCTCGGTGATGCGCTGGTCCGGGTTGTCGGCCGCATCGCCCTTAAGCTGCATGCGGTAGTGGGTGGCGCCTTGCAGCCATTCGCCCAAATAGTGCCGGGTCAGCCATTGCCGCCAGCGGATCTGGAGCCACTGGTTCAGGTACAGCTTGTAGACCGCCAGCGCGATGAAGGCGGAGGCGAGGCCGATGAAGATCCAGATCTCCCTGACGAAGCTATCCCAGTCACTTGCCTGCAGTGAGCTGTAGAACCGGTTCTGCCATTGATTGACCAGGACGTCGATCGCGACCAGCGCCAGCTCCATCGCGATGACTGCGGCAAGCAGGCCGCGGCCGGCCCATTTGTCCTCCGACCGGAAATAGGGGGCGGCGATTCGCCAGACGATCGCGAGCGTGGCGCTGATGTTCTTCACAGAGCTCTGTCTCCTGAGGGATGTGCACAACTGCCCGGGGCCAAAGACTTGGGACGACGGCGGAAATCGGCGCGCTTAGACTAAAGTCGCAAGTCCTGCAATTTGCGTTGGCTTGTCGCAGCTTGCAACCCTAGCATGGGGCTCGACGGCGCGGGGTGGGGGCCTTCGGGATTTCGCGAGCTTGTGAGCGGACGGGAACCGCTGCATTCGCGAGGAATTCGCGTCCAGCTCGGGGGTTATCGCTTCAGCGTCAAGCAGGATCGGCTGTCCACGCGGGCCGCCTGCAGCACACATGCGTGGGGGAGGAAGATCATGTGGAATCAAGTTTATGACCCGTTGCACAGCCCCGTGCTGTCGACGATCGCGGCGGCAGTCCCTGTCGTCACATTGCTGGTCCTGATCGCGAGCGGACGGGTCCAGGCTCATATCGCAGCGGTCATCGCTGTGATCGTGGCCAATTTGATCACGATCTTCGTCTTCACCATGCCGGCGAACATGTCGATCCGCGCCTCGGTGCTGGGCATCGTCACCGGGTTCTTCCCGATCGGCTGGATCGTTCTCAACGTCATCTTCCTCTACCAGGTGACGGTGAGCACCGGGCGCTTCGAATTGCTCAAGCGCGCGGTCGGCGGCGTCACCGAGGACCGGCGGCTGCAATTGCTGCTGATCGCGTTCTCGTTCGGCGCCTTCTTCGAAGGCGCCTCGGGCTTCGGCACGCCGGTCGCGATCACGGGCGCCGTCCTGATCGGCCTCGGCTTCTCGCCGCTTGCAGCAAGCGGCCTGTCGCTGATCGCCAACACCGCGCCGGTCGCTTATGGGGCGCTGGGCACGCCGATCCAAGGCCTTGCCTCGGTGACCGGGCTTGATCCCTACATCCTCGGCGCGATGGTCGGCCGGCAATTGCCGTTCTTCTCGCTGATCGTGCCGTTCTGGGTGGTGTGGGCGTTCGCGGGCTGGAAGGGCATGAAGGACGTCTGGCCGGCGATCCTGGTCACCGGCGTGTCGTTCGCGGTCCCGCAATTCGTGATCTCGAACTACGTCAATCCCTGGATCGTCGACATCGGGGCGTCGCTGATCTCGATGGGGGCGCTGATCCTGTTCCTGAAGGTCTGGCAGCCCAGGCAGCTCTGGCTGTCGCCGGCGCTGCGCGGCCGCGATGAATCGGCCGCCACCATGGCCGCGGCAAAACCGATGGACAAGACGCCGCTGACGCAGAGCGAGCTGTTCAGCGCGCTGCTGCCGTGGATCATCGTCTGCATCGTGATGCTGATCTGGGGCAATGGTGGATTCAAGACCTGGGCGAACTCGATCTTCACCTGGAACTATCCCGTTCCCGAGCTGCATCAGATGATCAACAAGATGCCGCCGGTCGCGCCGGGGCCGACGAAAGAGAGCGCGGTGTTCGGCTTCACCTATCTCTCGTTCACCGGCACCGGCATGCTGATTGCGGCGATCATCTCAGGCTTCCTGATGGGCGTCGGTCCTGGCCGGCTCTTGACGGAATACGGGCGCACCATCCGGCTTTGCGCGATCTCGCTGATCACGATCTCGGCGATGCTCGCGATTGGCACGCTGACGCGGCTCTCCGGCGTGGACGCGACGCTCGGTCTCGCCTTTGCTGCAACCGGCGTGCTCTATCCCTTCTTCGGCACGCTGCTCGGCTGGTTGGGCGTGGCGCTAACGGGATCGGATACCGCTTCCAACGTTCTGTTCGGAAATCTTCAGAAGATCACCTCCGAGCAGCTTGGTCTGTCGCCGATCCTGATGGCTGCGGCGAACTCGTCCGGCGGCGTGATGGGCAAGATGATCGACGCCCAGTCGATCGTGGTCGCGTCCACCGCGACGAATTGGTACGGGCACGAGGGCACGATCCTGCGCTTCGTGTTCTGGCACTCGATCGTGCTGGCCTCGTTGGTCGGCGTGTTCGTGACGCTGCAGGCCTATGTCTGGCCGTTCACGGCGATGGTCCTGAAGTAGCAGGCCACGCCCGGCTTCAAGCCAAATCCCCGCGAGGTTGCTCCTCGCGGGGATTTTTGCGTGGCCCATGGGCGAACCTTCTCAACGGCGCCGCCGTCTTATAGAAGGTGCCGCAAATCACGTCGGTCGAGAGGTCTCATGGTTTCGTTCAGGCAGATGGTGTGTGCGGCGGTTGCAACGCTCGCGATGTCCACGCTCGCGCGTGCGGAGGACGGTTTTCCGTTCGGCACCGAGATGACGCTGGAGGCGCTGCCGCAGCCGGGCTCGAAGCGGATTCCGAACATCGAGATCGGCGACAATGGCGAAGTCGTGCTGGAGCTCTGGTGCAAGGGCGGCAAGGGCCAGTTCTCGGTTGCCGGCAACACCGTGATCTTCGTCCCCGGCCAGATCCAGGACCGCTCCTGCCCGCCGGCAAGGGCCCAGGCCGACGACGATCTCGTTGCAGCCCTGGGCAGTGTCGAGACCTGGAAGCGCCAGGGTGACGTGCTCACGCTCGTCGGCCCCAAGCCGCTGCGCTTTCGCGTCAACGGCAATTAGCCCCTGCTGTCATTCCCCGCGACCCGGCTACGCCAAGGCTTCGCCGGGGTTGAGGTCCAGGGGCGCCGAAGCTTTAGCACAGGCGGCAGGCGGGGAATCCAGTACGCCGCGGCTTCTCGATTCATCAAAACCTTCTCGGAGTACTGGATCGCCCGGTCAAGCCGGGCGACGACCGAGAGTTGATATGCGGGCTACATCACTTCCACACCGACTTGTCGGCGTCCCAGCGCTGGCCTTTCAGCTCCTTGGTGAGCGCCTCGACCGAACCGTTGTCGTCGGGCTGATCGCCTTCCTCGTCCGCGGTCGCTTCGTCCGAGAGATTGAGCTTGGCGCCGCTGCTCTCGTCAGTGGTCGTGGTCGCGGGACTCCCGATCCAGAGCATGAGCTTGTCGGTCGTGCCGGGCTTGTCGGGCGAGACGAGGCCCGCGACCTCGATCGTGTCGGTGAGCTCGAGCGCGGGAAAATCCTGGTTCGGTCGCTTGAACACCAGCTTGAGCTTGCCGGTCGCCGGGTTGAAGCTTTGCGAGACCGGCTTTGCCGCGAGCGTCCTGCTCAGCACGCCAGCCACCGCGGCCGCGAGCTTGTCGTGGTTGATCTTGTCGCCCTCGCGCCAATCGGCGGCGGCAATGCGGATGGTGCGGTCCATCTCGGTCATGCCCGCGGTCCAGCCCGCGGCGGTGACGCCGGGCGTCGCCTTGAATTTCGCCAGCAGCGCGCCGGCGCGCTCCGGATCGACCGACATGTTGATGGTCTGCTCGCCCGCGCGCAGCGCGTCGCAGCCGACGGTGAGACTCGCCAGCGTCACCTCGACGTCCTGGCCCTTCAGGCTCTTCAGGAACTCGGTCGCGGCATCCAGCTTGACCTTGACCGCGATCGCTTCCGGCGAGACGTCGGTGAAGTCCTTCGGCTGCGGCGTGATGCCGTCGTCGGAGGTCTGGTTGTCGAGGAATTCCTTCTCGCTGAGATCGGAATTGTCGGGCGAGGTGACCTCGGTCACGGTCTGGCCAATGCTGATCTGGCCGCGGAATTCGAACGTGTCTCCGGCCTGTTTGCGCAGCAGCTTGACTGTGACCGGCGCCTTCGCGCCGAGGCTCTGCGTCGTACCCGTCAGGTTCTGGCCCGCGACCTGGAGATTGACGACGAAGCGGTCCTTGCGGTCGGAATTCTTCGCGACGGGATAGCAGACGTCGAGCACGGCTGCGGTGACGGTCTTGCCCTGGCGTGTCTCTTTCAAGATCACGTCGGCATTGCCGTCCATCAGCCCGTCGATCGAGGTGAAATAGCGCGTCTCGACGCCGCCGGGCGCCGTGGCCTTCGGCGCCAGCTTCATCTGGGCGGATGCGACCTCTGGCGAACCTGCAAGCAGAGCCGCCAGAACGGCCGTGGAGCAAAACACAAGCGCGCGCATCGACGAAATCCCCGGGCAAAGTGGGCATGATCCGGAAAGTGTGAAGCGGTTTTCCGACGAGATCAGGCCCAAACAATTCGAATCGGCCGTCACCGTAGTGGGTTTTGGCCGCCGGTTGAATTGGAAAGCACGGGCCATGATCGGCAAAAAGAAGGCCGCCCGGAGGCGGCCTTCGCAGCACTGTCAGGCGAGGTTCGGCCTTAGAAGCCGCCCATACCGCCACCGGCCGGCATGCCGGAGGCGGCTTCCTTCTTCGGCGACTCCGCGACCATGGCCTCGGTGGTCACCAGCAGACCGGCGATCGATGCGGCGTCCTGGAGCGCGGTACGCACCACCTTGGCGGGGTCGATGATGCCCTTCTCGACCATGTCGACATACTCCTCGGTCTGGGCGTCGAAGCCGAAGGTCTCGGACTTGTTCTCCAGGATCTTGCCGACGACGATCGAGCCTTCCACGCCCGCGTTCTCGGAGATTTGGCGGATCGGGGCTTCCAGTGCCTTCAGCACGATGTTGATGCCGGCCTGGACGTCGGCATTGGCGTTGGTCAGACGGCCGACCGCCTTCTTGGCGCGGAGCAGCGCGACGCCGCCGCCGGGGACGATGCCTTCCTGCACCGCGGCGCGAGTGGCGTTGAGCGCATCCTCGACGCGGTCCTTCTTCTCCTTGACCTCGATCTCGGTGGCACCGCCGACGCGGATCACCGCGACGCCGCCTGCGAGCTTGGCGAGGCGCTCCTGGAGCTTCTCACGGTCGTAATCCGAGGTGGTTTCCTCGATCTGGGCCTTGATCTGGCCGACGCGGGCCTCGATCTCCGGCTTCCTGCCGGCGCCCTTGACGATCGTGGTGTTCTCCTTGTCGATCACAACCTTGCCCGCGCGCCCAAGCATCTTCACCGTCACGCTCTCGAGCTTCATGCCGAGGTCTTCGGAGATCAGCTGGCCGCCGGTGAGGATCGCGAGGTCCTCGAGCATGGCCTTGCGGCGGTCGCCGAAGCCCGGCGCCTTGACGGCGGCGACCTTCAGGCCGCCACGGAGGCGGTTGACGACCAGGGTGGCCAGCGCCTCGCCCTCGACGTCCTCGGCGATGATGACGAGCGGCTTGCCCGACTGCACCACGGCTTCCAGCACGGGCAGCATGGCCTGCAGGCCGGACAGCTTCTTCTCGTGCAGGAGGATGTAAGCGTCCTCGAGCTCGGCCGTCATCTTCTCGGGGTTGGTGACGAAGTAGGGGCTGAGATAGCCGCGGTCGAACTTCATGCCCTCGACGATGTCCACCTCGGTGTCGAGTGACTTGTTCTCCTCGACGGTGATGACGCCCTCGTTGCCGACCTTCTGCATCGCCTGCGCGATCATCTTGCCGATGGCGGCATCGCCGTTGGCCGAAATGGTGCCGACCTGGGCGACCTCGGAGGAGGCGGCGACCGGCTTGGCGCGCTTCTCGATGTCCTTGACGACGGCCGCGACCGCGATGTCGATGCCGCGCTTGAGGTCCATCGGGTTCATGCCGGCGGCAACCGACTTGGCGCCTTCGCGGACGATGGACTGGGCCAGCACGGTCGCGGTGGTGGTGCCGTCGCCGGCGAGGTCGTTGGTCTTGGAGGCGACCTCACGCACCATCTGGGCGCCCATGTTCTCGAACTTGTCCTCGAGCTCGATCTCCTTGGCGACGGTGACGCCGTCCTTGGTGATGCGGGGCGCGCCGAACGACTTCTCGATGAGCACGTTGCGGCCTTTCGGGCCGAGCGTCACCTTGACGGCGTTGGCGAGAATATCGACGCCGCGCAGCATGCGTTCGCGCGCGTCTCCGGAAAACTTGACGTCTTTGGCAGCCATGGTCTGCAATTCCTCTTCTTCGTGATGTGTCTTGCTAATTGGGTCGCCTCATTCCGGGGTCCGCGATCGAACCCGGCGGAATGATGCATGCCCGGATCGAGTGACCCGGGCATGCATTCAGCGGCCGTTCAGGCGTCTGGCCTTAGGCCATCACGCCCATAATGTCCGACTCCTTCATGATCAGGAGCTCATCGTTGTCGATCTTGACCTCGGTGCCCGACCACTTGCCAAACAGCACACGGTCGCCGACCTTGAGGTCGATCGGGATCAGCTTGCCGGCCTCGTCGCGACCACCGGGGCCGACGGCGACGACTTCGCCCTGGGACGGCTTTTCCTTGGCCGTGTCCGGAATGATGATGCCGCCCTTGGTCTTTGACTCGGCGTCGATACGTTTGACCACGACACGGTCATGCAGCGGACGAAATTTGGATTTAGTCATGACGTTTCCCTTTGGAGGCTCGCTTCGGAAGGAGAGGAAGTGGGCGGGCGGCGCTTCCGTCCACCCTTCCCGAGGATCGATCGGCGCGCGTTAGCAATCCATCTTTCAGAGTGCTAATGGTGCGCCCGGGAATATGGCTTGGCCGCGATCCTGTCAAGCAAAGGTGGTTAAGCGATTGGTGAGACGGATATAGGATGGTGACATTGGAAACTTGTTCGGGGTGCCGGCGTATTAAAGGACGTCATTGCTCCGGCAGCGGTTTTGCGCTTGGCTGCGTAAGGGGTGCGGCCATGGTTTTGTCCGGGGGAATGCCATGATCAGTTCAGCTCACGCGCGCACGGTCGCCAATCTGGCGGCGGCTTCTTGCCTGGCGCTGCTGCTTGGTGCCTGCGGCGGCGGCATGAGCCTGCCGTCCTTTTCTTCGTCCTCACCGCCCCCCGAGGCCGAGCCCGGCACCGGTCCGGAAATGCCCGCGTCGATCCGCGCCGACGAGATCGTCGGGCGCTGGGGCCTGGCCTCGTTCCAGAACCCGGCCGACCGCGCCCGCACCGAGGCTGCCGCCCGGGCCCAATGCAAAAATCCTTACGTGATCACGGCCGGCTCCTCCGGCGGCGTGATCATGCATCTGGCCGACCAGGCAACACCGCAGGAGCTGCGCCTGAAGGGCTCGCCGAGCGGCAAGAACTATATCGGGCCGGCAGGTCCGACGCCCGGCGACCAGGACCGCGAGATCGTCTCCTTCGACGGCCGCGTCCTCATCACCCGCTTCATCGACAAGGACGCCGCCACCCGCTACGGCAACATGGTCTACGTCCGCTGCGCGCCGAGGGCGTAGTCTCTATCCTTCGTCATGCCCCGCGACCCGGCTACGCCAAGGCTTCGCCGGGGTTGAGGTCCAGGGGCGCCGAAGCTTTAGCGTAGGCGGCAGGCGGACATCCAGTACGCCGCGGCTTCTCGGCTCAATCATTGCCGTCTCTGGAATACTGGATCGTCCGCCTGCGCGGACGATGACAGCGGGGGACGATAGACAACAAAAAAACGCCGGCTTGCGCCGGCGTTTCGTTATTCAGAGCGTCGCGTCCGTTCAGTCGAACAGCGCGTCGATGTCGTCCTGCGAGGCGTGGCCGACGTCGCCTGCGAGCTTCGGGCCGTTGAGAAGCTTGTCGTCATCGCTGCGGGTGTCGACCTGCGGCACGACGTGGGACTTGATCGCGTCGACGCCGCCCCAGATTTCCATCATGGAATTGATGTGCTGCTCGATGAACTTCATCGTGCTCATGACCTTGCTGATGCGCTGACCAGTCAGGTCCTGGAAGTTGCAGGCTTCGAAGATCGAGATGACGCGTTCCTGGATATCGTCGGCGAGCCGCTTCTGCTGATCGGCCGATTGCACCTTGGCCATCGCGCTGGCCGCCTGGTCGATCGACTCGGCGGCTTCGAGGATCTGCTGGGTCGCCTGTTCGGTACCGCCGACGACCGCGCCGAGCTCGCCATTGACCTTGGCCATTTCGCCGCCGTCGAAGCTCTTGCCATGCAGTGTCGCGATCTCGCGCTTGGTGCGGTCGATGGCGTCGTGGATGAGGTCGAGCTCGACCTTCAGCTTCTCGCACTGCTCGATCTGCGCTCGGTAAGTATCGAGCATGGTACGGGCTTCCGAGAGCTCGTGGGCGGTGGAGGCGTCGATCGCCGCCATGGCGGCGCTGCCGGACAACGGCGCGGTGCCCTTCGCCATCTGCGTGCGGATCGCACGCAACTCGGCCATGATCTCGCTATGCATCGGCGCAGCCTCCTCAATCATTTCGGGGCTGGGCATCTCGCCGACAATAGCCTCCTCGACACGAAAACGTTTGCGGTGAATAGCCATCAAGAACTCCCCCCACCTCACTCACGCGTCTTTGTAGGCAGAAGCGATTTAACACGAAGTTCACAGCCGGAACTGTCGTACGGCTGTGCGCGACGGCTTGCAAACGAGCGATTAACCATGCGTGCGCGGCGTTCATCGAAAATAAACGCTGATCGCCAAATTGCGCCGCTGCCGACGACGTGGTGAATCGAAATGGCGTTTCCGTTTACCAAACAAAACGGCTTTTGCTCTTTATTGACCACGTCGCGGGTGCGGATCAGCCATCACCTCGCCACGACGCATGTGATCTAGACGAAACAGTACAGAGTACGTCGATGTTCAAGAAAATGTCTGTTGCGCTGCTTGGCAGCGCTTGCACCTTCCTTGCCGGCGTCAACAGCGCCAGCGCCTTCGACAATAGCGTGCCGAACGATCCGCCCGCGGTGCTGTACCAGCCGCAGGTGCCGCCTGCGCCGGTTCGCGTCGCGTCCAATTCGAACATGGGCGGCGGCTTCATCGAGTTCATCTTCGGTGACGGGCCCGGTCGCGGTCCGGCCTACGCTCCGCAGCAGCCGGTGTATCAGCAGCAGCCGGGTTATTATGACCAGCGCCGCCTGCCGCCGATGGGCGAACCGCAGATGCAGGACGCAGGTCTCCAGCAGGAGGCGGTCGACCCGCGGCAGCGTCAGTTCGATCCGAAATTCGAGAAACAACTCGTTGACTATAGCGGCAACGAAAGCGCCGGCACGATCGTGGTCGATACGCCGAACAAATTCCTCTACCTCGTCGAGGGCAACGGCCGCGCGATGCGCTACGGCATCGGCGTCGGCCGCCCCGGCTTCACCTGGTCCGGCGTGAAGTCGATCACGGCCAAGCGCGAATGGCCGGCCTGGACGCCGCCGGCGGAAATGATCGCGCGCCGTCCTGACCTGCCGAGGCATATGGAAGGCGGCCCCGAAAATCCGCTCGGTGCGCGCGCGATGTATCTCGGCTCGACGCTCTACCGTATCCACGGCTCCAACGAGCCTTGGACCATCGGTACCAACGTCTCCTCGGGCTGCATTCGCATGCGCAACGAGGACGTCATCGATCTCTACGGCCGCGTCAACGTCGGCACCAAGGTCGTGGTGATGTAGGCGCATAGCGCTCGGAACCAAAAACGGCCGCCTCATCGGCGGCCGTTCTCGTTTGGAGCAAGGATAAGAAGCGTCAGGCGTAATCGCTGCCGCCATCATCTCCGCCGCCGAAATCGCCGTCGTCGGCGAGGTCGACATTGCCGCCGTCATTGTCGTTCTGATCGTTGTAATTCTGGTCGTCGTTCGAAGCGTGGTCGGCGAAGCCCTGCCGGGAAGCATCGCCGCGGTTCGAGCCGATGTCGTCGAGGCCGGCATCGCGCGCGAGCGAGCCGCCGGACTGATCGCTGCCGGTCCAGGGGCTGCGATCGCCCAGGGCATTGGTGTCGCCGAAGGCCTGCTGATGCGATCCGCCCATCATGCCGCGGATGCTGGAGAGCAGCAGCGAGCCGCCGACGACGCCGGCCGCGGCGGCCGCCGCCGTGCCGAGGAACGAGCCACCGCCACCGCCGATCGGCGGCGCACCATAGCCCTGACCCGGTCCTTGGCCGTAGGCCTGCCCGTACGGTGGTTGGCCATAGCCCGGCTGGGGCTGCTGCATCGCCTGGCCGCTGTTCCATACCGGCCGCGAGTCACGCGGCGGCACGTTCGGAACCGAGCCGCGGGACGGGCCCCCGCCGAATAGCGTGTCGCGCATGGTGTCCAGGAAACCGCCGGACTGCGCCTGCTCGGGCGCCTGCGCCGCCTCCAGCTCTTGGATGCGGTTGTGAGCACGCTTCAGCGCCTCGTCCTGCAACAGCACGGTCTGCACCAGCGCATAGATGGCGCCGGGCGCCTTGCGCAGGCCGTCGGAGATCGCGGCGATCGCGTCGGGATCGCGCGGTGCATTTTCCAGTTTCGAAAGCCGGTCGAAAAGCTCGTCGACGAGCTGGCGTTCCTGCGGCGTCATGGTCAGTCTCCCTCGCGCAAAACAAGCGCGAGGCAGATGTAGGGTTCCATTGTGGCCCCAACAGTGCCGGCTGGATTAAATTTCGGTATGCGACAAGCTGCCCCGCGGGGCGGCTTTCTCGCAAACTTCGCCGGTTTTACCCCAGCGTGACGCCGCTGTCCGTCAGCAGGCGCGCAAAGGCATCGCCGGCGAGATAGGAGTGCTCGCGTTCGCGGACATCCGTCATCGGGTCGAGCCCGGTGAGAATTTCGTCGACGAAGCCGGGATGACACATCACGAGGCCGCCATCCGGCAGGCCTTCGAGAAATTGCCGCATCAGCTCGCCGAAATCGGCCGCCCGCGTGAAATCATAGGCGCCGGCGAAGCCGGGATTGAAGCTGAGGCCCGCGCTGACGGCACGGCGGCGGAATTGCGCGCTGAGAATGTCGAGCACCATGGCTTTCGGTGAGGCCAGCCGCTGCATCAGCGGCAGGTCGCGGCCGCCCTGGCGCACCCAGGCTTTTGGCGCGACTTCGCTCACCGCATCGACAAAGCCGTCGCGCACCTGCGGGTAGAGCTGCACATGCTGATGGCCGTCGACGAAGTCAGGCGCGCGTCCGAACGCTTTCGCGAAGGCTGCCAGCTGCGCCTTGACCTCGTTGCGAAAGAACTCGCGGTCGAGCCTTCGCGCAAGACCCGCGCGCAGCAGCTTCGGAAACGGGAGAAACATGTCGCCGTCGAGCGGACGGAAATGCATGGTGAGCGGCCGGAACGGTGCCGACAACGTCACGTGCAATCCGATCGCGCAGCGTGGGCTCGCTTGCGCTGCCGCCTGGAGCGCTTCGATCTCGCTGCGCTCGACCGCAGGTCCCACCATCATCACCGAGGTAGCGTTGAGACGGCCGCGTTCGATCAGGTCGCGGATGGCGCGATTGACGCCCGGGCTGATGCCGTAATCGTCGGCGCAGAGCCAGATCCGCCGCAGCGGCGCGGCCGCGCTCATTCGGCCGCCGTCCTCTTCGAGGCGTCCAGGCTTGAAGCGTCCTGGGCCTTCTCGGTTTCGAAATGCTTTTCACTGTGCTCGGCGACGAAGTAGATCGGGCGCGCCTTCAGCTCGGAGAGGATCTTGCCGATATATTCGCCGACGATGCCGATCATGATGAGCTGCACGCCGCCGATCGTCATCAGTCCGATCACGAGTGAGGGATAGCCGGGCACCTGCTTGCCGGTGGTCAAGACCTCCCAGAGGATCGACAGACCGAACAGGAACGCTCCGCCGGCGAGGATCACGCCGAGCAGGCTGGCGAAGCGCAGCGGCGCCACCGAGAACGAGGTGACGCCTTCGATCGAAAGACCAAGCAGGCGTGCGGCGCTGAAGGTCGTCACGCCATGGGTGCGCGGCGCGGGCTCGTAATCGACGCGGATCTGGCGGAAGCCGATCCAGCTCGCGAGGCCCTTGAAGAAGCGGTTGCGCTCGGGCAGCTGCCTCAGTGCTGCGACCGCGCGCGGCGACAGCAGGCGGAAGTCGCCGGCGTCTTCGGGAATCTTCTGGCGCGCGCCCCAATTGATCAGCGCATAGAAGCCGCGCCCGGCGAGCCGCCGCAGGAAGGGCTCGTTGTCGCGATGCGCCTTGGCGGTATAGACGACGTCGTAGCCGTCCTCGATCCAGTGCCGCACCAGTCGCTCGACCAGCGACGGCGGATGCTGGCCGTCGCCGTCCATGAACAGCACCGCGCCGAGCCGGGCATGGTCGAGGCCAGCCATCAGCGCGGCCTCCTTGCCGAAATTGCGCGACAGCGACACCACCTGGACGTCGACCGCGTCGGCCGGCAGCGAGCGGGCGATCGACAGCGTCGCGTCCGCGCTACCGTCGTCGACATAGACGACCTCGCAAGCCAAGCGATAGCGCTGCCGCAAGGTCTTTGCGAGATCGCAGATGCGCTGGTGTAGGGCGGCGAGGCCCGCGGCTTCGTTGTAGAGCGGGACGACAATCGACAGCCCCTTCGCGGCGGCGCTTGCCGCGTTGGTCGTCATGCCGGAAACGTCAGAGCCCAGCGTCATCGATCAAGGTTCCAGAGGCGTTCAAGGTCATCTCAACAGCATATGGTAGCTGCCGTTTGCTGTCGCTACGCTGAACGGAATTGCTCAACAAACTTTGGGCTCACTGCCGCAGGAACGCCTCGAGCCTGGCGAACAGCGGGTTCTCCCGGTCGAACACGTAATCCAGCGAAACCACCGAGACGGTCTCGGCGCCATGCCCGCGCAGGAAGCTCGCGAGTGCATAGAGCTGGCCCGGCGGGCAGTGCAGCGTGAGCATGCCTGACGAGGTCGGTCCGCCGAACGGGGCTTCGACGCCGAAGCGCTCATGGGCCTCGGTGAGCATGGCCGCGTCGCACTGGCGGAAGCGGGTGCGGACTTCGCGGTATTTGTTGGCCCGCGCCCGCGCCGCGATGTGATCGAGGATGATTCGCGCGGTCTCCCGCGCTTGCGGCGACCAATCGGCGTCCCTTGAGGCGACCAGATTGGCCTGGCTGCGCAGGATCACGCCGTCGTCGAGCACCCGCAATCCGTTGGCGGCGAGCGTCGCGCCGGTCGTGGTGATATCGACGATCAACTCGGCGCTGCCGGCGGCCGGTGCGCCTTCGGTCGCGCCCGTGCTTTCGACGATGCGGTAATCGGTGATGCCTTGGCTCTGGAAGAAGGCGCGGGTGAGATTGATGAACTTGGTTGCGACCCGCATCCGCATGTGATGCTGCTCGCGGAAGCCGGTGGTGACGTCGTCGAGGTCGGCCATGGTGCGGACGTCGATCCACGCCTGCGGCACCGCGACGACGACGTCGGCATAGCCGAAGCCGAGGCCTTCGATCAGGGAGACGCGCTTGTCGGCGTCCGCGATGGTCTCCCGCACCAGATCCTCGCCAGTGACGCCGAGATGCGCCGAGCCGCGGGACAGTTGCGAGGCGATTTCGCTCGCCGAGAGATAGGCGACCTCGACATTGTCGAGGCCAGCGAGCGTGCCGCGATAGTCGCGGGCGCCGCCCGCCTTCGACAGCTTCAGCCCGGCGCGGGCGAAGAAGGCCTCGGTATTTTCCTGAAGGCGGCCCTTGGAGGGAACGGCCAGAACGAATGGCGCGCTCATGACTTAAGCTCCCACCTTGCGGCCGATCCGGGTCAGCGCATCCACCCAGACCGAGAAACCGACCGCGGGGATCGGCTCGGCCGATCCAAGCTGGGTCATCAATCCGTCATAGCGGCCGCCGGCAACCAGCGGCTCGGCGCCGTTGCCGCGGTGATGCAGCTCGAATTCGAAGCCGGTGTAGTAGTCGAGCCCGCGCCCGAACGCGGTGGAAAAGCGCGTCGCCTTCACATCGATGCCGCGCGCGGCCATGAAGCCGACCCGGCTTTCGAACTGGTCGATCGCAGCACTGAGGTCGAGCTTCGCATCATTGGTGAGCGCGCGCAGCTCGGCCACGGCGTCATCGGGGTTACCCGATATCGACAGGAAACGTTTGAGCACGGCGATGGCCTCGCGCGGCAGCGCGCCGCCCTTCAGCGTCGACTGCTCGAGGAAGCGGTCGGCAATCTCGGCGGTGGTGCGGCCGCCGACATTGGTGGTGCCGGCGATCGACATGAGGTCGGTTACGAAAGCGAGCGCTGCCTTGCGGTCGGAGCCGGCGAGCGCCGCGAGCACGCCCTCATATTCGCTGCGGGTCGCGGTGGTCGCGGCTGCCAGCCGCTCGAGATCTTGCTCCAGGCTGATCTTGCGGTTGAAATCCTTGACCAGGCGGCGGCGCCAGACCGGATAGAGGTCGAGCGCGTCGAGCAGCGCGTTGAACAGCGCCACGTCGCCGGTGCGGATCTCGACGTCGCGAACGCCGAAGGCGGCGGTCGCCTCCAGCGCCAGCGCCAGCATTTCGGCATCGGCCGCGGCGCGGTCCTGGCGGCCGAACGACTCGATGCCGGCCTGCAGGAATTCGCTGCTCTGGCCGCTGCGGTAGCGGAACACCGGGCCGAGATAACTGAACCCGGCCGGCTGGCCGGCACGGCCAGAGCTGAGGTAATCGCGGGCCACCGGTATGGTCAGGTCCGGGCGCAGGCAGAGCTCATCGCCGGATAGGTCCGTGGTCAGGTACAGGCTCTTGCGGATGTCCTCGCCGGAGAGATCCAGGAACGGTTCGGCCGGCTGCAGGATGGCGGGCTCGGCCCTGACATAGCCGGCCTGCGCGAACGACAGCAGCAGCGTGTCCGCCCAGGCGGAGCCGGCAGCATTTGAGGTGGCAGTCGCGGTCATCTCGGGGTCCATCGTCCCGGTGGAACCGGGCAGGGCAAGCAGGGAACGAATTGCCGCAGGCCTTAGCATGGCCCGGAAGCGGTTTCGACCTCCAAAGGATCAATCGCTTAACAGCGCCGGAGCGACGCACCGTCAGCAGAGGATGCGAAGCCCAATTCAGGCGTCGTCGCCAAGCTAGGTAATATAATACCTAATCGCGCTGCGGCCGATCGAGTTAGGTTGGACGCCTCACCCTCATTCATTCGGCCAGCGAGCTCTCCGGGCCGCTTCCACGAAGGAATGGCCGCCTGGCCGGAATGCTCGCTGCCTCACATGTAACCTCATCCGCGAGCTGCTTGGCCCGGTTGAGGGTGTCCACTGGTCGCATGCTCAATTTGGGTAGGGCGGACGGTCCGTTCGCAGAGCCTTCGTTTACAATGCGAAAGTTGGTTTCCGATTCATGCGGCAACGCACAGACGTTATCGGAACGGTCGCGCGACACACGCTGGCCTATATGCTGTTTTGATTAGCGAGATGTTCCGGCACTACGACTTAGATCCACTCGACCTTCTGATCGTTCGTGCCATTCTCAATGCCCCGCGACCTGCGGCGCGCCGGGGCCAGAGCGCCGGGTGGTTTGCGCCGCGCTAAAGTCGCCGTCTCTACGAAGAACGTCAGGTAAGCAGCAGAACATGGATCAAAGCCGTCTAGTCCCTGCTCGCGAGGCAATGCAAAAGATAGCGGCGGATCGCTTGATGTCGTTCCAGGATCTCAAGCCGTCCTCGGCGCTCGAGCTCAAATCGTATGACATCGATCATTTCGGTGAGACCGAGAAATACGCCGGCGCATCGAGCATGCCGTTGTCTGTCGGGACGACCGCGATCATGCGTGCCCGGCTCACCTTGCCGACCCTGACCCTGTCGCTGTTGAAAACCTTCCCCCGGATCATTCGCGGCTATCAGCTCACCAATGCTGCCGCAGTGGTGGTACCGATGGATCACGTGACCTCTGCCCGCATAAACGGGCAATCGACCGGCGGTTCTGTTGTCATTCTAAAAGGCGGTTCAGATTGCTTGGTGCATGAGCCGGAGGGGCGTCTGCTGGCGGTGGTCTACTTCAGTCCATCCGGGCGGGAGCCATTGCCTGAATTGAGCGATGGATGCCATTTGCTGAATCCGGCGCCGGACGTGCTTGCCTCGCTGCGCCGTCTGATCTCGATCTCGCTTGAAACCGCGGCAAATGACCCGGACTTCCTGAATGAGCCGGCTTCGCAAACGATTGTCGAACGGTCACTGCTCAGCACGATGGATGCGGCGATCTGGTCCAGTGTCGCAAGCGCACCTGCGTCGTCCACCACCGAGCATTATCGGCGGATCGTGGCTGATATGGAAAAACTGATTCGGCGCGATCTGATGATCTGGCACAAGACCACCGAACTGGCGGAACAGGCGGGCGTGTCGGTCCGGACTCTCCAGAGTGCGACACGGGCCATCTGCGGCATGAGCCCACATCGCTATAGCCGGGTCTTGCGCCTCTGGTCGGTACGCAAGCAACTGCGCACCGGCCGAGCAGGCCGGAGTGTGAAGTCCTGCGCGCTTGCGCATGGTTTCTGGCATCTCAGCGAATTCGCAGCGAGCTACAGAGAGGCTTTCGGAGAGTTGCCTTCGGAGACCCTGAACCGATCGCTACGAGGCGAATAGCAACGTGCCTTAGCCGCGTTCGCCACCCCAGTCGCCCAGCACCGCCTGCACCAGCGCCAGCGCGGCCACCGCGGCGGTGTCGGCCCGCATGATGCGGGGTCCGAGCGCCAGCCGCAGGATTTTCGGCTGCCGCAGCAGCAGGACCCGCTCTTCCTCGGCAAAGCCGCCTTCGGGTCCGATCAGCACGTCGATTCCCTCCCCGGCGCGTGCGGCTTGCAAGCTCCGAATGGGGTTTTCGAGCTCCGCCGCCTCGTCGCAGAAGATCAGCAGCCTGCCAGCGGCGCGCTGGGTCAAGAAGCGCTCCAGCGGCACCGGCTCGGCAACGGTGGCGATGCTGAGAATGCCGCATTGCTCGGCCGCCTCGACGACATTGGCGCGCATCCGCTCGGTATTGACGCGTGAGGCCTGGGTGAATCGGGTCAGAACCGGCTGCAGGCTGGCGGCGCCCATCTCGATGGCCTTCTGCACCATGTAGTCGAGCCGGGCATGCTTGAGCGGAGCGAAGATGTAGGCGAGGTCGGGCAGCCGGTCCTGCGGCCGGGTCTGCTGGAGGATGACGAGACCGTCCGGCCGCTTGCGGCCTTCAATGGCGGCCTGCCACTCGCCGTCGCGGCCGTTGAACGCCAAAACCTCGGCCCCGGCGGCAAGCCGCAGCACATTGCCGAGATAATTGCTCTGGTCGCGGTCGAGCTCGACCCTGCCGTCCTGGGCAAGCGGGGCGTCGACGAACAGGCGGGGGCCGCGGAAATCGTGGGAAGGCATCGTCAAAGGTCCGATTTGCCGCCGTTCTTAACCGAAAGCAGTCCTTTCGGGGTAAATTTTGCCAAAATGGTGCGTCGGCGCGCCGCGCTCCCGCCCTATTCAACGGGTTGTTAAGGGCCGGCGGGAATCGTAAAATCGCGAGCACGCCGGTTGCGCTTCAATTGGGAAGACGCCGAACCCCGCAAGCTCCTGCCGGAGAGACTGCCTTGATGATCCGTCATTTGATGGTTCCGATCACTGCCGCCATGGTCACGATGGGCGCCGTTGGTGCCTATGCGCAGGGCTTCCCCGCGCCGCTGCCGGGCCAAGCCCCAACCAGTTCCGCCTTCCCGCCCGTCAATGGCTCGGCGCCCGTCGCCTCCGTCGGCGGCGCGCCGCAATCCTCCTTCCCCGTGGATGGCGCCGCTCCTGTCGGTGGCGCCGGCGCCTTCAGCGCGGCCCCGCCGACGCAAGCCGGTCCCGGCGAGGACTGCATGAAGGCGTTCATGCCTCTGCGCGAAGATGCCGAAAAACGCGGCAAGCTGATCAAGGCCGCGAGCGACCGTCACGCCCCGCCTGACGAGGCCTGCAAGCTGATCCGCAACTTCAGCCAGGCTGAGACCAAGATGATCAAGTACATCGAGGCCAATGCCTCGAAGTGCGGGATTCCGGCGCAGGTCGGCGCGCAGATGAAGGACGGCCACAAGAACACCGAGGCCATGGCGGCGAAGGTCTGCAATGTTGCGCAGCAGATGCAGAACCAGCCGCGCGGACCGGCCGGTCCGTCGCTGAGCGAAGTGCTGGGTTCGGGCTCGCCGCCCGAGGCCAATGCCGGTAAGAAGGGCGGCAGCACCTTCGACACACTCAACGGCAACGTCCTGACGCGATGAGCGACACGTCAGCCCGAGTTGCCGATTCCACCGGCAACTGGGTCGATACGCGTGCGCCGCAATGGGCGCGGCCTTATCTGCGCTTGTCCCGCTTCGATCGTCCGATCGGCTCCTGGCTCCTGTTGATGCCGTGCTGGTGGTCGGCGGCGCTCGCCGCCGGCATGGCCCATGACGTCCGCGGCCTGCCGCTCACCATCGTCCTGTTCTTCATCGGCGCCTTCGTCATGCGGGGGGCAGGCTGTACCTGGAACGACATCACCGACCGTGACCTCGACGACAAGGTCGAGCGCACCCGCTCGCGGCCGCTGCCCTCCGGCCAGGTGAGCGCGAAGCAGGCGCTGGCGTTCATGGTCGCGCAGGCGCTGATCGGGCTCGTGGTGTTGCTGCAGTTCAACCGCTTCGCGATCCTGACCGGCATTGCCTCGCTGCTGATCGTCGCGATCTACCCGTTCATGAAGCGCATCACCTGGTGGCCGCAGATCGTGCTCGGGCTCGCGTTCTCCTGGGGCGCCCTGATGGGATTTGCCGTCACCTTCGGGCGGATCGATGTCACCGCGCTCGTGCTCTATGCCGGCGCGATCTCCTGGGTGATCGGCTACGACACGATCTACGCGCATCAGGACGCCGAGGACGATGCGCTGATCGGCATCAAGTCCACCGCGCGCCTGTTCGGTGCGCATACGCACCAGGCGCTGATACTGTTCTACGGCCTCGCGGTGCTGCTGATCGGCGTGGCGCTGGCGTCGGGCGATGCGCGCTGGCCGGCCTGGCTCGGACTTGGGGCCTTCGCCGTGCATCTGGCCTCGCAGATCGGGCGGCTGAATATCAGCGATGGCGATCTCTGCAAGCGCCTGTTCTACTCGAACCGCGACGCTGGGCTGTTGTTGTTTGCGGGTTTGCTGGCCGACGCGGTGATGCGGACGGCTTAACTCCGGGCGATGATCTCGCGCTCATCGCGATGCACCGACAACTCCCGTGCGACACCGGTGCGGCGGCGCATCAGAAATTTCGGACGGCGGTCGCGAATCGGGTTGGCGCGGCGACGGCGCGGCGCGGGCTGGCGTGCGCCTTCGTCGAGCTGCGGAAGTGCGAACAGCTCGCTCCAGATTGCCCAGGCCTCAACGAGTTCGTCGCCGTCGGCGCTGACCAGCAGCGGAATGGAGAGCGAGGGATCGCGATGAACGAGGACGAGGGTCTGGGCCTCGTCCTTGCCGCGCAGCGCGACGCCGGTGAAGTCGCTGACGCGAACATTGATTGCCATCCGCATGCCGCGGACGGCACGGTGCAGCACGACACGTTCGCGATGAAGCTCGATCTGCCGTACATATCCGTCGGCGCGCGGATCATGCGCATCGAAGCGGACCGGAAGGGAAAGGGGGTCGAGCCGCAGGGAGCGGCTCGACCCGGCGGGAGCGATCCCGCTTGTTGCTGTTTGACGCCTCACGGCTTTAGTTCTCCCCGCCAGGATTATGTTCCCGGTCGATGCGAGGACCTTAGCGCGAGCCTTTCCGAAACCGCTTAAAAAGGCTGGTTAATCCAACCTCACCGCCGCGCATGATTGACAAGACCTTGGCGCGCATGATTGACGAGACGTTGCGCGCAAGGTGCGAATCTGAGCTTTTGGTGGGCTGAAAATGCTTGAAGTCCGCGCGATCAGGGCACATCTGTGGGTTCCGGTCCCGCAGCCCGCCCCAACAGGATTTCGTTTGTGAACCCTTCACCAAGCTCGACGCTTTCGCCCAAGGATTCGTCCACAGCCAGCCGCGACCTGTTCGACCAGTCTGCGCTCTCCGATCTCGCGCAGCGGCTGGTGGAGGCTGCAAGGCGCGCCGGCGCGGATGCGGCCGATGCAGTCGCCGTGCGTGGCGTCTCGCAAGGCGTCGAGGTCCGCGACGGCCGCGTCGAGGAATCCGAACGGTCCGAGGGCGACGATGTCGGCCTGCGCGTGCTGGTCGGCCGCCGTCAGGCGGTGGTCTCGACCAATGATACCAGCGGCGATGCCGTGACCAAGCTTGCCGAGCGAGCGGTTGCGATGGCGCGCGTCGCGCCCGACGACAAATATGTCGGCCTTGCCGATCCGGCACTGCTCGCGCGCGACTTCCCCGATCTCGATCTGCTCGACCCTGACGTGCCCGCGACCTCGGAACTCGAGCGTCGCGCGCTCGAAGCCGAGGCTGCGGCGCTTGGTGTGAAGGGCGTGACCAAATCCGGCGGCGCCTCGGCCTCCGCCGGCATGGGCGGCATGGTGCTCGTCACCAGCACCGGCTTCCACGGTTCTTATCTGCGGTCCAGCCAGGGCATCTCCGCCACCGCCATTGTCGGTGACGGCACCGGCATGGAGCGCGACTACGACTTCACCTCGGCGCCGCATGGTGTAGACCTCTTGTCACCGGAGATCGTCGGCCGTTCCGCGGGCGAGCGCACCGTGGCGCGCTTCAATCCGCGCAAGGTCGAGACCTGCAAGGTGCCTGTGGTGTTCGATCCGCGCGTCGCGGGCTCGCTGGTCGGTCACGTCGTCGGCGCCATCAATGGCGCTTCGATCGCGCGCAAGACCAGCTTCCTGAAGGACACGCTCGGCCAGCAGCTGTTCGCCAACAACATCCGCATCATCGACGATCCGCTGCGCAAACGCGGCCTGCGCTCGCAGACGTTCGACGCCGAAGGCGTCGCCGTGAAGAAGATCGCGCTGATCGACGAAGGCGTGCTGACGACCTGGCTGCTCGATTGCGCGACCGCGCGTGAGCTCGGCCTCACCACCACCGGCCATGCCCACCGCGGCGTGTCCTCCTCGCCGTCACCCGGCCCGTACAATCTGCATCTTGAACCCGGCACGCCGACGCCGGCCGAGCTGATCTCCGACATCAAGCAGGGGTTCTACGTCACCGATTTGATCGGCTCGGGCGTCAACGGCGTCACCGGCGATTACAGCCGCGGCGCCTCCGGCTTCTGGATTGAGAACGGCGAACTCACTTATCCCGTGAGCGAGGTGACGATCGCCGGCCATCTGTTCGAGATCTTCAGGTCGATGCAGCCGGCGAACAATCTCGAGTTCCGCTACGGCGTCAATGCGCCGACGGTGCGCATCGAGGGTTTGACGCTTGGCGGACGTTGACGCGAACGCAACCGGTGAAGCCATCCTGACGCGCGACGCGGCGCTGCTGCAAGAGACGGTGCGGGAGGCGGGCGCACTCGCGCAGTCGATGTTCCGCACCGAGCTGAAGAAGTGGACCAAGGGCGCGTCCTCGCCGGTCTCGGAAGCCGACATTGCCGTCAACGATCTCCTGGAAGCGCGACTGCGCGCGGCGACGCCCGACTATGGCTGGCTGTCGGAGGAGAGCGCCGACGACGAGGTGCGGCTGTCGCGGCGGATGACCTGGATCGTCGATCCCATCGACGGCACCCGCAACTATCTCAATGGCCATGACGAATGGTGCGTCAGCGTGGCGCTGGTCGAGGATGCCTCGCCAGTGCTGGCCGCGGTGTTCGCGCCGACGAGCGAAGAGTTCTTTTTCGCCGCCCGCGGCCAGGGCACGACCCTCAACGAGGTGCCGGTGCGGGCGACGTCGGGATCCGAGCTTGACTTCTCGCGGGTCGCGGGTCCGAAGCCCCTGGTCGAGCGCCTGAAGCCGTCACTGGGCGAGATCAAGCTGCATCCGCGAATCGGTTCGCTCGCGCTGCGTCTGTGCCGGGTCGCTCATGGCGCGCTGGATGCGGCTTTTGCGGGCGGCAACAGTCATGATTGGGACCTTGCGGCGGCGGATTTGATCGTGCAGGAAGCCGATGGTAGGATGAGCGATCTCTCCGGAGATCCCATCCTCTATAACCGCCGGCAAGTCACGCATGGGGTGCTGGTGGCAGCGGGTCGCGATCGTCATGCGAACATTGTCTCGCATTTTCGAAACCGCCCCTTGCCGTGAAGCGCTTTCTCGTGCTTGTCGAACACTGCTTTGCCGGGCAGCCCGTTAGGAACAGAACCGATGCCAGATAGTGCCCCGCAACAACTGCTCCACCTCGTCGTCGGCGGCGAGCTCGTCGATCTCGAGCACAACACCTTCAAGAACCTCGACGACGTTGAGATCGTTGGCCTCTATCCGAACTATGCGACCGCGCACGCCGCCTGGCGCGCCAAGGCGCAGAGCACGGTCGACAACGCGCAGATGCGCTATTTCATCGTCCATCTCCACCGGCTGCTCGACCCGAATCAAGAACCGGCGCGTTGAAAAAGCTGCTTCGCAATACGCTGAGGAGCAGCTTCGTTCAGCGTGCCGTCGGAATCCTGGCGGCCGAATATCTGCGTCTGGTCTGGCGGACGAACACATTCACGTTCGATCCGCCTGACGTCTATGACCGCGTCGAACCGCAGATCCCGGCGATCTTCGCCTTTTGGCACGGCCAGCATTTCCTCACCCCCTTCATCAAGAACAAGGACTGGTACAAGGCCAGGGTCCTGATCTCCCGTCACCGCGACGGCGAGTTCAACGCGATTGCCGCCGAGCGGCTCGGCATCGGCACCATCCGCGGCTCCGGCGACCATGGCGGCGCGTTTCACCGCAAAGGCGGGGTCGGTGCCTTCAAGGAAATGGTGCGGACGCTCGAGGACGGTTGTAATGTCGCGCTGACCGCTGACGTCCCCAAGCGCTCGCGCGTGGCTGGGCTCGGCATCATCATGCTGGCACGGGAATCGGGGCGGCCGATCATGCCTTTTGCGATGGCGACCAGCCGCTTCGTCCGGCTCAAGAACTGGGACCGCACCACCATCAACCTGCCGTTCGGGCGGGGCGCGTTGGTCGGCATCAAGGAAATCCACGTTCCGCCGGATGCGGACGCCGCCACCATGGAAGCGCTGCGGCTCGAGCTGGAGGAGACCTTGAACGAGGCGACCCGCCGCGCCTATGCGCAACTCGGCCGGCCGGGACCTGCAGATGCCTAAATCGCTACCGGGCTCGCTGCCGTTGACGCTGCGGATGTACCGGCGCCTGGCGCGCGGCCTGGTGCCGCTCGCGCCTGTGCTGATCAAGCGGCGCCTGAAGCAGGGCAAGGAAGATCCCGCGCGCGTCGGCGAACGGCGGGGCCTGTCCCGGGACGTGCGACCGCACGGTCCGCTGGTCTGGATTCACGGCGCCAGCGTCGGCGAGGTCCTCGCCGCGGCGGCCCTGATCGAGCGCTTGCGCGATCTGAACCTGCGCATTCTGCTCACCTCGGGCACCGTCACGTCGGCTGCTATTGTCGCAAAGCGCTTTCCGCCCGACGTCATCCATCAATACGTGCCGTATGATTCCCCGCGCTACGTCGCGCGCTTCCTCGACCATTGGAAGCCGTCGCTGGCGCTGTTCATCGAATCCGATCTCTGGCCGAACCTGATCCTGGCAGGCGCTGCGCGTCGCGTGCCGATGGTGCTGATCAACGGGCGGATGTCGCCGCGCTCCTTCCCGCGCTGGCGCCGCATGCAGGGCACCATCTCGGCGCTGCTGTCGCGTTTCGACATTTGTCTGGCGCAGTCGAAGACCGATGCCGAGCGCTTCTCGGCGCTCGGCGGCCGGGACGTCGTCACCACGGGCAATCTCAAGCTCGACGTGCCGGCGCCGCCGGCCGATCCTGCCAAGCTCGAACGGCTGATGGCGATGACGCGCGGGCGTCCGATCATCGTCGCGGCCTCGACCCATCCGGGCGAGGAGGAGATGCTGGTGGCGGCGCATCGCAGCCTCAGCGGTTTCTTCCCGCAGCTCCTGACCGTGATCGTGCCGCGCCATCCGGATCGCGGCTCCTCGATCACAGGCCTGATCACGGCGTCCGGCCTGAAGCCGGCTCTGCGCTCGCGCGACGAGCTGCCGACGGCGACCACCGACGTTTATATCGCCGACACCATGGGCGAGCTCGGCCTGTTCTATCGCCTCTCGGACATCGTGTTCATGGGCGGATCGCTGATCCGCCATGGTGGCCAGAATCCGATCGAAGCGATCAAGCTCGGCGCGGCCATCGTCCATGGTCCGCACGTCTTCAATTTCGCCGACGTCTACGAGGCGCTCGATCACAGCGGCGGTGCGCGCCAGGCCGACACGCAGGAGCTGCTGATCAAGCAGCTCGGCCAGCTGCTCGCCGATCCTGCCGTGCGTCACAAGATCCAGCAATCGGGCGCCGGCGTGGTCGAGGATCTCGGCGGCGCGCTCAACCGCACCATGACCGCGCTCGAGCCTTATCTTCTGCAGTTGCGGATCGAGATGGGGGCCGCCAATGCGTGAGCCGGCCTTCTGGTACCGGCCACGTTCGCTCGAATCGTACGCATTGGGGCCGCTGGGTGCGCTCTACGGCGCGATCACCGAACGGCGGATGCTGCGCGCGGGCGTCGACGCCGGCATCCCCGTGATCTGCGTCGGCAACTACCATGTCGGCGGCGCCGGCAAGACGCCGACCGTGCTGGCGCTGACGAAGCTCCTGCGCGAGCTCGGCGAGACGCCGGTGGTGCTCAGCCGCGGCTATGGCGGTAGCCTCAGGGGCCCGGTAATGGTCGACCGCATGCGTCACACCGCGTCCGACGTCGGCGACGAGCCGCTGATGATGGCGCGCGACGTTCCCGTCACGGTCGCGCGCGACCGTCTCGACGGCGTCGTGCTGGCGAAGTCGCAAGGCGCCACCGTGATCCTGATGGACGACGGTTTCCAGAACCCGCGTCTTCTCAAGGACACCTCGCTGATCGTGATCGACAGTGAGCGCGGCCTCGGCAATGGCAAGGTGTTTCCGGCCGGTCCGCTGCGTGCGCCGCTGAAGGCGCAGCTCGCGCGCACCGACGCGCTGGTCGTGATCGGCGGCGGCCGCGCCGCCGACGATGTCGCGGCCGAGCTAGCCAGGCGCAACAAGCCGGAACTGCGCGCGCGGCTGAAACCCGACGCCGAGGCGGTCGCAAGACTGTTGGGCAAGCCGGTGTTCGCGTTCGCCGGCATCGGCGATCCCGAACGGTTCTTCCGTACGTTGCGCGCCCGCGGCATCGACCTCGCGCGCACGCGCGCCTTTGCCGATCATCACATGTTCTCGAACGAGGAGATCGCAGCCATCGCTGCGGAGGCGGGGCGCGAGCAGCAAACATTGGTAACGACGGAAAAGGATCTTGCTCGCCTGCACGGCCGTGAAGGCGTGCCGGATGACATCGTGCCTTTCGCGGTGCAGCTCGAGTTCGATGACCCGGTTGCGCTTCGGCAATTGATCAGCGATCATCTCTACAAGGCGCGCGAGCGGCGGTTTTCCAGGCGATGATCTCGTAAGGTGGGCGAGATCTGATCGGGACGACATGTCGCACTGATGAATTTCCTTCCGCACGTTCGGGAGTTGATGTAGCCTCGCATGAGAGCCGTCACCGGGACGTGCCGAACTCCCGGAAATCATCGACGGCGTTTATGCCCACGGCGGGCAGTACCTTCATCATTTCAGATGCAGCGGCCGTAACGACGAGTTCGGAACGGCAGGGAAAGTCATTGCCAAAAACCCAGAGGAGAACATGCCATGCATTTTTGCCTCACCGGACAATACACACCCCGCGCTCTCAATGCCATTTTGGAGAACCCCAAGACCGATCGTCAGGAGGCGGCAAGAAAACTCATCGAAGCGGCCGGCGGAAAGCTGATTTCGATGTTCAGCGTTGCGGCCGACGGCCCAGGCGTGTTGGTGATTTTCGATGTGCCTGATCCGGGTGCGGCTCCGGCCATCTCCGGCCTGACCGTCACGGCGGGCACCCTGCAGAACGTGAAACTGACGCGGCTGTTCACGCAGGACGAGATCAAGCAGGTCCGCCAGAACGCGGCGAAGCTGCGTTCTTCGTATACTCCGCCCGGAAGCTGACATCCGGATCTAAAGCGAAGCCGCCGCAGTCGAAGGAAGCGGCGGCAACGCTCACCTCACAGCAAGAAGCACGTCTGCAACCGAGGCAAGGCGAAGGCCTTCCAGCCTGCGTTGACGAACCATGCTGTCCGGTGCGTGCTGCGTCCGCGGCGTTCAGCAGTCAATCATGCTCACCACGCCCCAACGGCCATCAATCCGATAATGGTCAGGCACGAGACGCAGGCCACCATGGCGGTATAGTACTCGGGTGTATTCATTGCTGCCTCCCAAACTGTTGCCAACTGCTTGGTCACTGCTACGGGGAGAGATCGCCGGTCTCGGGCCGCTTCAATTCGGCGCGCGGCGACCGGTCTTGCGTTGTGCGTCCGTCCTCTCATCGTCACCCTGATCCGGATGATGATGCGCGTCGAGAGCTTCAAAGCGTTCAGCTGCGATCAGAAGCTGTTTCCGCATTTCAGCGAGGCGGGCGCGGCAATATTCACGATAGAGCAGGTCTAATATGGTGGGCATGATCACCCCCATCGTTGATTTTCGATTACAGATATTCCACCGCAAATTTTCGAGGTGATCGTAGCCCGACAGATGGCTCTTCGATATGAGCCCGTTCACAGACTGCGCCAATTCCAGAGCTCAGTGGCCGCTTGGCTGACTTGATTGTCTGTGCGATAAAAAGAGCAGGGCCAGTTACCTAAGATGAAGCATAGCGGCGCTTTGTTTCACCAAGACTTCGTCAAACAACCTAAGAGCGCCAATCGCAACAAAGAATCCAACCACAACGCGAAATAACTAACCATGGAGTGCAAGCACTCTTCGATGCAACGCGGATTGGCATAACGGAAATCATCTCGGCTGTGAGAGCAGCATTTCTGATGCGTCCGAACATGCCTCGTGAAAAAGCTGCACCGCTCGTGCTATGCCGGCAGGGCAGCTGCGCTTTGCCCATCGACAGCAGCCTGCCATTCAGGCGCCATTCATCGCAAGCTCCTATCGTTTTCAGACGCTCAGGAGAATGCGATGAAGTTGCCGTCCGCCGCCGTTGCCGCCAGTCTTGTGGGTCTGATCATTGCGCCGGTGTTTGCACAGACGGCACCGCCGGCGGCGTCCACCGCCACAGTGCCGGTCCCCGCGACCAAGCGCGTGACGTGTCTTTCCACGACGGCAAGCCTGAAGGGACAGGACAAGCGCGACCAGATGCAGCTCTGCATGGCGCAGGCGCGGCTCGATTGCCTGAAGCAGGCGATCGATCAGAAGATCGTCGGCGAGACCAGGAAGAGTTTCATCAAGACCTGCGTGGGCGCGGATGGCGCGGAGCAGCGATAGACGCGCGGCTGCGGCCTCACGCCTGCGGCTTGGGCGCGCCCGGGTAATGCCGCTCGAGCACGGCGGCGGGCGTGGCATAGGCTTCCTGCAGGTCCACGCTCCAGTATTTCAACTCGTCGAGCGGAATGCGCGTATCGGTGATCGCGCAGCGCACGAAGGTCCCCGGCGAGATCACGCGGAAATCGCCGTCGAGATACTGCACCTGCGCTTCGCCATGGCCCGAAGGGCCGAACTTGTTCAGCACGGTCGAAAGTCTCCGTGGAAGGCCGCTCCGGGATCACCTGGGAGGGCACGATGTGTTGGACGGGATGTAGCACAGATAGGGTGGCTTGTCCGCCCGGTAAACCCACCGGTTTGTGATGTTTTGGCGGCGTTTCCGCATGATAGTGCTTGAGCGAAGGATCCAACGGCAAAGTTCGATGCGCCTTCCGTTCACCGCCCTGTTCCTGACCTTCCTGCTCTCGGCCGCGCACGGCTCGCCGGCACCGCAGCCGGTCGAGATTCCGCTGGCGTCCGGCGTGCTGCATGCGCAGCTCTACAAGCCCGAGGGCACCGGGCCGTTTCCGACCGTGATCGCGCTCCACGGCTGCGGCGGCCTCGGTGGCCATTCCGATTCCGTCCTGCCGCGCTATCGCGAATGGGCCGAGCGGCTGCTCAAATCCGGCAACGCCGTGCTGCTCCCTGACAGCTACGGCTCGCGCGAGCTCGGGCCGCAATGCCGCGTCAAGGAGATCCACGTCAAGGCGCGGCGCGAACGCGTCACCGATATCGCGGCGTCGCGCGCCTGGCTGATGAAGCAGAGCTGGGTTGCGCGCGACCGTGTCAGCCTGATGGGCTGGGCCAACGGCGCCAGCGCGCTGCTCTGGGCCGTGCGTCCGCAAAACCTTGCGCGCGAGACGGGTCCGGATTTCCGCGCCGCGATCGCGTTCTATCCGGACTGCAGGATTTCCGCCGGCCTCGGGTGGAGCACACGGGTGCCGACGCTGGTGCTGATCGGCGGCAATGACGACGTCTCGTCGCCGCCGGCCTGCCGCCAGATGGTCGAGGGCGCGCATGGCCGCAGCGCGCTCGCGCG
Organism: Bradyrhizobium sp. 155; assembly: GCF_023101105.1. NCBI lineage: Bacteria > Pseudomonadati > Pseudomonadota > Alphaproteobacteria > Hyphomicrobiales > Nitrobacteraceae > Bradyrhizobium > Bradyrhizobium sp. 155. The sequence goes on from NZ_CP064704.1 coordinate 1,016,654, forward strand.
CATCGTGGTCTATCCCGGCGCCTATCACGACTTCGACCGCGCCAACACGCCGCTGCACGCAGCGAGCGGCAGCACCGACGCCGCCGCGCCCGAGCACGGCCATCTCGGCACCGATGCGGCAGCGCGCGCGGAGTCGCAGAAGGAAGTGGCGGAGTGGCTGGCGCGGTGATGGCAGTGCCGTAGCCCGGATGAGCGTAGCGATATCCGGGTAGGCCTGTCCCGCATGTCGCTGCGCTCATGCGGGCTACATGTGGCGAGCGGGCTCGCCGCGCCGTAGCTCGTGAGAAGCGAAGGCGGGGCCGCCGAAGGGAACAACAGCGGACAGCCCCGCATCGACCACCGCCCTGCACGGAAAATGGCCGACCGTGACTCTACGGATCGCGCGCCGTTGTGGTTTCAGCCCGTGACGACGCCATCATTCGACCACGATGTCGATTAAACGCAATCCCATGCGCAACCGCTTCGTCCTGTTCTCCTCCGCCCTGATCGTCTTCACCGTCGCGGTCTTCCTGTTTGAAGCCCATGCCGGCGCGCCGCAACGCGCGCCGGAACATTGCGGCTTCTGGACCACGATCGACGCGGGATTGTCCTGCCGCTGAGACGCGCAGTCTTGTAGCCCGGATGAGCGTAGCGATATCCGGGGCCGCTACTCCCGCATGTCGCTACGCTCATGCGGGCTACGACAGCGAGTTCGTGACACGCGTCCCACACACTCACTGTCATCGCCCGGCTTGACCGGGCGATCCAGTACGCCGAGGCGGTTGTGATGGATCGAGAAGCCGCGGCGTACTGGATTCCCCGCTCCTGTGCGCAATTGCGCACAAGGCGGGGAATGACAGCCAGGGTGGAACGCCGCCCTCCGCCTAAAACAAATTCCCCTGATCCACCGGCTTGCCCACGCGCTTCGGCGCAGGCTTGGCGTCCTGCGCGGCTGGCTTCGCTTGCGCCGGCGCGCGCTTCGCTGCAGCCGCGGGCCGATCCGCATCCGCGGTCGCACCGACACGGCCATCCGCAAACTCGATCTCGACCCGTGCGCCGGGACCGATCTCATTCGCCGAATGCAGCGGATGGCCGGCCTCGTCCCGCACCAGGGCAAAGCCGCGCGCGAGCACGCCGCGATAGGACAAGGCGGAGAGCAGCTTGCCGCTGTTCTCGACGCGGGCATCCAGCCGCTGCAACAGCGTCACCAGCGCGCGGCCCGCGCGCTCGGCAAGGCGATGCGTGCGCTCGCGCTGGCGGTGAATCGCGTTGCGCTGCGCCTGCGCATTGGACAGTTTTGAGGCGCGCAAGCGCACCTCCAGCCCGGCAAAGCGGTCGCGCCGCCGCCGCAAGAGCGAGCGTGCGGATAGGCCGAGCCGTTCGCCGCACACGGTGAGGCGATGATCAGCCTGCGCGATCTGGCCGTGCAGCACCCGCAGCGTCAGCTTGGCGCCTGCGGCGGTGAACCTTCGGAAATGCGCGTGGGTGTTGGCCTTGAGGCAGCGGGGCAGGGACGCACCCGCCGAATCCAGCCGCTGCCGCGGGATCGCCAGCAAATCGCCGGCGGCCGGCAGCGCGCGCGCGGCGGCACGCAGCTCGCTGCGGCGGCTCTCATGGCCGCGCTGCCAGCAGGACCGGGTACGTCGCCCGAGATCGCCGACCTCGACAAAGAGATCGCTGCGCACCGGCACGGCCATCTCGGCCGCCGCCGTCGGCGTCGGTGCGCGCTTGTCGGCGACGAAATCGATCAGCGTGATGTCGGTCTCGTGCCCCACGGCCGAGATCAGCGGGATCATGCTCTCGGCCGCGGCGCGGACCACGATCTCCTCGTTGAACGACCACAGGTCCTCCAGCGAGCCGCCGCCGCGCGCGACGATCAGCACGTCGGGGCGCGGAATCCTGCCGCCCTCCGGCAGCGCATTGAAGCCGCGGATCGCGGCCGCGACCTGCTCGGCCGAGCCTTCGCCCTGCACCTTGACCGGCCACACCAGCACATGGCGGGGAAAGCGGTCCTCCAGCCGATGCAGGATGTCGCGGATCACGGCGCCGGTCGGCGAGGTCACCACGCCGATCACCTCCGGCAGCCACGGCAGAAGCTGCTTGCGCGCCTCGTCGAACAGGCCTTCGGCGGCGAGCTTCCGCTTGCGCTCCTCCATCAGCGCCATCAGCGCGCCGATGCCGGCCGGCTCCAGCGCCTCGATCACGATCTGGTATTTCGAGGAGCCCGGATAGGTCGTGAGCTTGCCGGTGGCGATGACCTCGAGCCCCTCCTGGGGCTTGAAGCGCATGCGCCCGTGCACGCCCTTCCAGATCACCGCCTCGATCTTGGCGCTCTCGTCCTTGAGCGCGAAATAGCAATGGCCGGACGAATGAGCCCCGCGGAAGCCGGAGATCTCGCCGCGGACCCGGACATGGCCATAGGTGTCCTCGACCGTCCGTTTCAGGGACTGGGAGAGCTCCGAGACGGTGAATTCGGGAGTGTTGAGCAGGGGTTCCGCTGAAGGCATCGGCAAACGATTCGGCATGTGGGGATCAGACCCGACGTTAAGGATTTTTGCAGCGCCGCGCCAATCCGGGTATTGACCAAAAGAGTACTCTGCAATATAGAGTTCTCTATAGCTGAATAGGCTGAGAGGAGTAGATCATGGCAATTCGAGTGCTGCGCGGCGTTGTGAACGGGCTGAAATGGGCCCTGTGTGCGGTCGGCTGTGTGGCGCTGATCCTGGCTGCCATGATCGCAACGCCGCTGGAGCGGCCGCCGGAGATGAAGTCGGTCTCCGACTCATCGAAGGGGATAGACTGGTCCACGCTGCCTCCGCTCGAGCGCTTCCAGGCCCGCGACGGCACCTGGATCGGTTTCCGCCACTACGCTGCCAATGGTCTTGCAACCGGCCGTGGCGCGATCTTCATCCACGGCTCGTCCGGCTCCAGCGGCACCGTCAATCATGCCCTGACCCATGCCATCGCCGCGCGCGGCGTGGAGACCTGGGCGCTCGACATCCGCGGCCATGGTGGCTCCGGCACGCGCGGCGATATCGGCTATGTCGGCCAGCTCGAGGACGACCTCGTCGACTTCGTCGCTCAAATCCGCAAGACCGCGCCGGAGCTGCCGCTCACCTTGATCGGCCATTCCGCCGGCGCCGGCTTCTCGCTGCGCGTCGCCGCGACGCCGATCATGCAGGACATGTTCGTGCGCACCGTGCTGCTCGCACCCTATCTCGGCTATGACGCGCCGACCAACAAGCCGCATGCCGGCGGCTGGGCCAATGTCGACCTGCCGCGCTTCTTCGCGCTGGCCACGCTGCGCAAGATCGGCATCGACTGCTGTTCGCAGCTTCCGGTGCTCGCGCTCGCCGTGCCGGCGAGTTCGGCAAAATATCTCGTCGCCACCTATTCGGACCGCCTGACGCGCAATTTCGCGACGCGCGGCTATCGCCTCGATCTTCCGGCGGCGACACGTCCGGTCACGATCTTCGGCGGCGCCGAGGACGAGATGATGATCTCGGATAAATATGCAGAAACCGTGCAGGCGGTGAAGCCATCGGTCGACGTCAAGATCATCGACGGCATCAACCACATGGGCATCGTCACCAACCCGAAGGCGATCTCGGTCATCGCCGACGATGTGGCGACGCGCGGGACAGGGCAGTCATGATCGACAGCAAGGAAGCCTCCGCGGCGCTGGCCGATATCGACGACATCGTCCAGCGCGTGAAGCAATCGCAGCTCTACGAGCTGGCGAGCCACGCCGCCGTCTGGTGGGGCGCATTGGTGTTCGCGGGCAATCTCGTGACCTGGCTTTGGCCGGTCTATGCGGGCTACGCCTGGGTTGCCGTGGACGTTTTGGGCGCCGGCGGTCTGGTGGTGCTGCGCATTCTCAATCCGCCGCATCACCCCCATGGCGCCGCCTTCAACATCAGACTGCTTCTGGTGTTCGCGCTGTTCTTCGCCTTCGGTTATCTCTGCACCAACGTGATCGGTCATTTCGGTCCGCGCCAGCTGGGCACGTTCTGGCCGCTCTACTTCATGCTGTTCTATTCGCTGGCGGGTCTCTGGTTCGGCTATGCCTTCATGGCGATCGGTCTCGGTATCTCCGCGCTGACGCTGATCGGCTATTTCTACATCGGCGAGGCGTTCCCGCTCTGGATGGCCTTCGTCAATGGCGGAGGCCTGATCCTCGGCGGCCTCTGGATGCGGCGGATCTGATGGCCGAGCTCGACGACATCATCCACCAGCCGTTGCGGCTGAAGATCATGGCGGCACTGAACGCGCTGCCGGCCACCGCAGGATTGGAATTTTCCCGGCTGAAAAAGCTCACCGGCGCCACCGACGGCAATCTCGGTGCGCATATCGAGACGCTGGCCAAGGCGGGCTACGTGTCGGTGGAGAAAGCCTTCGTCGGCAAGAAGCCGCAGACCACGGTGACCGCGACCGCTGCGGGGCGCGGAGCGTTCGCGCGGCATGTGGCGACGCTGCAGGAGATTATTGCGGGGAAGCAGGGGTAGGACGTACTCATAAATGTCGGCTTACCAACGCAAAGCGGAAGTCTCCCACCTCGGGCATGATCGATGGCTTGTGACCCGAAGCTGACCTGCGAGGCTCGCCCGTACAACGATAGTCCATATCAATTGGGGATTGCCGGCATTGCGATGGCCGATTGCTGCGGGTCCAAAGCTATCTCGATACACGCTCCTTCAAAACTGTCCGCACCTTCAAGTGCCAGAAGCTCATTGCGACGATTGAGGGCACCCACGACATCGATTAATCTATGTTAAGGCCGCGCCCGTAACTGGGAGGTAAAATGTTCCCAACGGGGAAGGCGTGCGATGGACTACCGCGCTTATATCATGGGCGAGGACGGGCGGATCAGCGGCGTTCATGAGATCGATTGCGCCAACGACGACGAGGCCACAGCCAAAGCGAGACAGCTGCTCGACGGCCACGATTTAGAAGTGTGGCACAGAGATCGGCGCGTCACTGTTCTCAAGCACCACACAAGACAGTAAGGCCGCTCAGTGGCGGTCGCGGCCATGCAATGTCCCCGGTCAGGCGGCCCTTAGCGGACATGCTCATCAGCTTGTCCTGACGCCGATAACCGCCATTAGCGGACCCTCGCGAACCCGTACCTACGGGGGGAACCAAGGGGCCCGTGATGCGTTAAGAGCAGTTCGGCGGGCCGGAGGGGCGTCCGCCCATTGCACGAACGACGCTCGTATCGGGTCGTCGTTCCTCTCGCCCCCGAGAGCCGGGCACCCGCATGTCGAACGTAGAAGAATTCCCACTCTCCGCCCGGCACCGCCCCACGGAGTTCGAGGCCCTGGTTGCGGCCGGCGCTGCCGCGCTCGATGCCATTCCGGGCGCAGTCTATCTCTGTGACGCGGAGGGGCTGCTGGTCGCCTATAACGCGGAGGCTGTGGTGCTGTGGGGGCGCACACCTGATGTTGGGAGGGAGCGCTTCTGCGGTTCACACCAGCTCTACCTGCTGGATGGAACTCCCCTCGCGCATGCCGACTGCCCCATGGCCACCGCCGTTCGCGCGGGAACGCCGACGCGCAATGCCGAAGTGATAATGGCGCGGCCGGATGGCTCTCGCTTCACGGCCATGGTCAACATCCGGGCGTTGCGCGACTTTTCTGGTCGCATCCAGGGCGCCATCAATTGCTTCCAGGACATCACCGGACGCAAGCAGGTCGAGGAGGAAGTCCGCCGCACGACGCAGGATCTGCAGGACTTTTTCGACAACGGCGCGGTGGGCCTTCACATCGTCAGTGGCGAGGGAATTATCATTCGCGCCAATAAGGCCGAATTGGATCTGCTTGGGTACCGGCCCGAGGAGTATATCGGGCGTCATGTCGCCGAGTTCCACGCCGACGCTCCCGTGATTGGCGATATTCTCCAGCGTCTTTCATGCGGTGAGCCGCTGCAGCGCTACCCTGCCCGGCTGCGCGCCCGCGACGGCACGATCAAGCATGTCCTGATTACCTCGAACAGCCGCATTGTGGACGGCAAGTTTGTCAACACGCGCTGCTTCACGACCGACGTCACCGAACTGCATGCTGCCGAAGAGGCACGGCAAGCAAGTGAGGCGCGGCTTGCGGCGACTTATGAGGCCGCCAGCGTCGGCATTTCGGAGACCGACGAGAACGGTCGCTTCTTGCGGGTGAATGATTCCCTCTGCCGCATCACCGCGCGCAAACGCGACGAACTGTTGGGGATGACCTTCCTCGACTACACCGATTCCAACGATCAGACCGAAGATGCCGAATTGTACGCGCGGCAAGTCCGCGGCGACATCGAGAACTACACGGTTCGCAAGCGTGTACTACGGCCTGACGGGTCCGTTCGCCATCTGGATATCTTCAGTTCGTCGGTGCGGGATTCGGAAGGCTGCTTCCTTTATGGCGTGCGGGTCGCTCAGGATGTCACCACCACCAAGCAACTGGAGGATCGCTTGCGTGAAGGCGAGCAGCGCATGCGCGATCTCCTCGAGGCGTTGCCAGCAGCCATCTACACGACGGACGCCAAGGGGCGCATTAATTTCTTCAATCGGGCTGCCGTCGAGATGGCGGGCAGAACGCCGCAGCCAGGCGACGAATGGTGTGTGACCTGGAAGCTCTATTGGCCCGACGGCTCGCCGCTGCCGCACAATGAATGCCCGATGGCTGTTGCGCTGCGCGAAAACCGGCCGGTTCGCGGTGCCGAAGCGGTGGCCGAACGTCCAGACGGCAGACGCGTGCCGTTTATTCCTTTTCCAACGCCGCTGCGCGACGCGGACGGCAATCTTGTCGGCGCCATCAACATGCTCGTCGACATTAGCGAGCGGAAGAACGCCGAGAACGCTCAAAAGGCTCTCATCGACGAACTAAACCACCGTGTGAAAAACACCCTGGCCACGGTGCAATCTCTGGCGAACCAGACCGCCCGTCACGCCGCCGATCTGCAGGAATTTCTGCCGACCTTCACGGGACGGCTGCTTGCGCTCGCCCGCGGACATGACCTGCTGACGAAGCGAAACTGGCAGGATACGCCTTTCGAAAAGCTCGTCCACGATATCGTCGCTCCGATGTCGGGCGGACGGGTGCTGACTAGCGGGCCGCACGTTGAACTAGACGCCCGCATGGCACTTAGCATCACCATGGTGCTCAACGAGCTTCTGACCAATGCGGCGAAGTACGGCGCACTCTCAGTGCCGAATGGATCAGTTTCGCTCACTTGGCGGATCAGCGCCGGCGAGCGCTCGCAAGCCGTGCTGGATTGCGAATGGCACGAACGTGGCGGACCACCTGTTACGCCTCCAAAGCGGCGCGGCTTCGGCACGCGGTTGATGGAACGTTGCGTCGAGCATGATCTCGCAGGTGAGTTCGATCTGGTATTCGAGCCGGAGGGCACTCGCTGCCGCATGGTGTTTCCCATTATGCCTGCAGCGTCCAATGGTTGAGCTGTCCGGCGCCAAGGTTCTCCTGGTCGAAGATGAGGGCCTTGTGGCCCTCATGCTCGAAGATATGCTTGAGGAACTGGGCTTGAAGGTCGTTGCCTCAGCAGCCCACGTACAAAAGGCGTGCGAACTCGCGACGACGGCATCGTTCGATTTGGCGCTCCTTGATGTGAACCTGGCTGGCGAACTTGTTTTTCCGGTAGCTCGCATCTTGCGGGAGCGAAGGATTCCCTTCCTGTTCAGCACGGGTTACGGCGGACCTCCGCTCGAGGAGGAGTTCAACAGTTCGCCCGCGATAGGCAAGCCGTTTTCTATCGATCAGTTGAACGAGAAATTGCGGGCGATTCTGGCGCTCCCATAGCAGGACGGCTTCGCGCGTTTCCTTGCGTCGGATGCCGATCCGGGCGCCGTGTGCAGGTGCCGAAAGCGAGTACGATTCTCCGGGGTCCGAGGCATCAAGGGGCCAACGCTGCTTTACTGGTACAAAGCTCGTAGGATGGGTTGAGCCCTTGCGAAACCCATCGCTTCTCTATCCCCGTTCTCCGAAATCGCGGCCGTCATCCGACTGATCGCCGGCCCAATCGGCCGGGTAATTGCCGAACTTTATGTGGCGATGAAACGAGGAGGGCGCCCAGTCACGGACTCTGTCGACGAGCCCGTGCTTGACCGGATTGATATGAACATAGTCTACATGCCGCGCGAAATCAGCTTCGTCGCGAATGGTATGCTCCCAATATCTGCTTGCCAGATGCCCCGTTCACCTTTGGCCGCGCGGCTTGGGGATATCCTCTCGTTGCGCGCCAAGCCGCGCGAAAAGGTGGATTTGATCAACTGCCAGCGCATTGCAAAATCGGCACCACCTTCTGGCAACGTCCACACCGTGTGAAGGTGATCAGGCAGCACCACGATGGCATCGATCGTGAATGGATGGCGTCGGTGCGTTTCACGAAACGCCGTGCGCAACAACCCGATATGATCCGTCAGCAACGCTAGCTTCCGCTCCGCCAGGTTGACCGTGAAGAAGAAGCACCCACCCGGAAGAAAGTTGCGGCGGTACGCGGTCATGACGGGACGTTACCACGAAACAAGTGCGATGGGTTTCGCAAGGGCTCAACCCATCCTACGGGCTGCTTACGGTACAAGGTGAGCGTAAAATGGGTCCGTTAGAGCGACTGCGTGGATGGTTTTCAACTGGGTTACTGCCACCGGCGCAATGCCCGCGTTCCGAAGGAGCGAGAGGAGCATCAAAAACTTTGCGTGCGAAATGCGATTTGGAAGTGAAGTGTTGTGAGCAACGATGAACTTTCTGATGGCTGTGAAGCCAGCAACGGTATTAGCAAGCTCGCGGTGAAGCTGCGTTACACTTGAGGTAGCAAAGCCCCCTGCCTTGCGAAGTATTGCCTCAAACTTTGATTGAAGCGGAGAGCCAACAAATCTGGAAAACATTCCTGCGACTAATCGAGTGAGATGCTCGTTGCTTCCCCACATGGAGGCCTTCGTGTCAATTATTGCCATGAGTTCATCGTTCGATGAGTACTTCGAAGCAAGCCAGATTTGGGCATACAAGCTCCATATAGACGAAGAACCGAGACCACTTAGCGTTTGTTTGATGTGTCCACGTACCCAACTATTGTCCGGCAAACGTGCCGCCACAATGGCACTGGCGATTTCGACAAGGGACGCGTCATCTACGAGATGGCCATCTTGAAGGATTTGGGTAAGCAAGTTGAGCTTGAGAGCAGGAGAGCCGGTCAATCCCATCGCTGGTCGTCTGCGTATGGTCCCGATGAATTCGGGCTCGCGCCTCAGCGGCGAGCGCTGGAATGACGGGGAGTTCGGGCGCCGCCCCCTTGAGCCCGGCCCCGATTCGTGCGACCTCCGCCCCCAGCAAATCCCTCATTTCTGAGCCCTCGATGCACATTCTCCTGCTTGGTTCCGGCGGTCGCGAACATGCCCTGGCGTGGAAGATCGCGGCCTCTCCCCTGGTGACCAAATTCTGGTGCGCGCCGGGCAATGCCGGGATCGCGCGCGAGGCGGAATGCGTGGCGCTCGATGTCGCCGACCATGCCGCCGTGATCGACTTCTGCAAGACGAATGCGGTCGAGCTCGTGGTGGTCGGCCCGGAGACGCCGCTGGCGGCCGGTATCGTCGATGACCTCACCGCCGCCGGCATCAAGGCGTTCGGGCCGGACAGGATCCCCGCCCAGCTCGAAAGCTCGAAGGGCTTCACCAAGGCGCTGTGCACCGAGTTCGGCATTCCGACCGGCGCCTACAAGCGATTCACCAACGCCGCCGATGCGCGTGCCTACGTCCAGAGCCAGGGCGCGCCGATCGTGGTCAAGGCCGACGGTCTTGCCGCCGGCAAGGGCGTCGTCGTCGCCAAGTCGGTGCGCGAGGCGGAGGACGCCATCGCCATGATGTTCGACGGCACCTTTGGCGAGGCCGGCGCCGAGGTCGTGATCGAGGAGTTCTTGCCGGGCCGCGAGATCAGCTTCTTCGCGCTGTGCGACGGCGAGACCGCCATTCCGCTGGCCTCCGCGCAGGACCACAAGCGCGTGTTCGACCATGACGTCGGCCCGAACACCGGCGGCATGGGCGCCTATTCGCCGACGCCGCTGGTCACGCCGGCGATCCATGACGCGATCATGGCCAAGATCATTCTGCCGACGGTATCAGGCATGAAGCAGCGCGGCACGCCGTTTCGCGGCATTCTCTACGCCGGGATCATGCTGACGACGCAAGGGCCAAAACTGTTCGAGTTCAACGTCCGCTTCGGCGATCCCGAGTGCCAGGTGCTGATGCTCAGGATGATGTCGGACATCGTGCCGGCCTTCCTCGCCGCCTGCGACGGGCAGCTGAAGAACTTTGACCTGCGCTGGCATCCGGAGGCCGCGCTCACGGTGGTGATGGCGGCAAAGGGATATCCCGGCGATTACCAGAAAGGCACGCGGATCGAGGGGCTCGATGACGCCGCCAAGGTCGAGACCGCCGAGATCTTCCACGCCGGCACGGTCGAGAAGGACGGCGCCATCCTCGCCAATGGCGGCCGCGTCCTCAATGTCTGCGCGCTCGGCAAGACCGTGACGGAAGCGCAGGTGCGCGCCTACCAGGCCGTCGACCGCATCAATTGGCCGGAAGGCTTCTGCCGCCGCGACATCGGCTGGCAGGCCGTGGACGCCGAGAAGTCCAAGGGCTGACACGCTTTTTTCGCACGCGCGCGCAATTTCCGCCGTGCCCGTCGGCACTCCGAATTTGTGTAGGCGGCTGTTGGACTTAGCTACTGTGCATGGGGTTGTTTTTCGACTTTTTTGTTTTGGGGCATTCTCAAGACCGAGCAGATCCCACGCTGACAGATAAGGATGCAGAAGATGTCCGATCTCGCCGACCTCTATCCCGGCTTCGCCTCCGAATGGATCAACACCTCCTTCGGCCGCATCTTCGCCCGCGTCGGCGGCAAGGGACCGCCGCTGTTGCTGCTGCACGGCTTCTCCGAGACCAACGTGATGTGGCACCGCGTGGCGCCGCAGCTGGCCGACCGGTTCACGCTGATCATCGCCGATCTGCCCGGCTATGGCTGGTCCGACATGCCCGAGAGCGACGCGCTGCACATGCCCTACAGCAAGCGCGCGATGGCCAAGGCCATGGTCGAGGCGATGGAGCGCCTCGGCCACGTGCACTTCGCGCTCGCCGGCCATGATCGCGGCGGCCGCGTCTCGTATCGGCTGGCGCTCGATCATCCCGGCCGGCTGTCGAAGCTTGCGGTGCTCGATATCCTGCCGACCTACAATTACTGGGAGCGGATGAACCGCGCCTATGCGCTGAAGATCTATCACTGGACTTTTCTGGCGCAGCCCTATCCGCTGCCGGAGACGCTGGTCGCGAGCAATGGCGAGTTCTTCCTGCGCTTCAAGATGGCGAGCCAGACCAAATCGAAGACGCTCGATGCGATCGACAAGCGCGCGCTCGAACACTACATCGCCCCGTTCCGCGATCCCGCCCGCGTCCACGCGATGTGCGAGGATTATCGCGCCGGCGCCTATTTCGACTACGATCTCGACAAGGCCGATTTCGAGGCCGGCAAGAAGATCACCATTCCGATGCTGGCGCTGTGGGGCAATGCCGGCGTGGCGCAAGCCGCCGCCACCCCGCTCGACATCTGGAAGCAATGGGCGACCAACGTGGACGGCATGCCGGTGGATTCCGGCCACTTCCTCACCGAGGAAAATCCCGGCGTCACCGCGAAGGCGCTGCGCGAGTTCTTTGCCGCGCCTTAGCGCCGCTCGCGAAAGAAGTCCTTCAGCATCCGCGCCGACTCGCTTTCGCCGACCCCGGAATAGACATCCGGGACGTGATGGCAGGTCGGCGAGGTGAAGAACCGCACACCTGATTCAACCGCGCCGCCCTTGGGGTCGGCGGCGCCGTAATACAGGCGCCTCACCCTTGCAAACGAGATCGCGCCCGCACACATGGTGCACGGCTCCAGCGTCACGTAGAGGTCGCAGTCGACCAGACGCTCGCTGCCGATCTTTTTGGCCGCCTCGCGCAGCGCAACGATCTCGGCATGGGCCGTGGGGTCGTAATCGGTTAACGTCCGGTTCGCCGCGGTGGCGATGACCTCGTAATTGCGGACCACGACACATCCGATCGGAACTTCGCCCGCCTTTCCGGCGTTTTCGGCCGTTTTGAGCGCCAAATCCATGAAAGAGGGGGCTTTCAAGCCTCGTATCATCGCGAGAAACCTGCTAGTAGCTGCGCCTTCAGCAGAAGTGCTTGACCGAATTTGCCTGAGCATGCGGCTCGAGACGAGCGCGCACAATGCTTTCTGGCCATCCCCTGAGTGAGATTATTCATGCCTCGCGACAGCGACAAAGACAACGATTCCCGCGGCCGGCGTGATCGCGGCCCGGCCAAGGGAGGCCCGGCCAAGGGCCGGTCCGGCAAACCACGCGGGCCCGACAAGAAGTTCGCCAAGCGCGGCCCTCCCGGGGACAAAGGCGACGCCCGCCCGCCCCGCGGCGACCGCGACAGCCGTCCATCATTCCGCCGCCGCGAGGAGGGCGATGCCCCGCGCCGCGACTTCAGCGACCGCCCGAAGTTCAATCGCCAAGACCGGCCGCGTGAAGACCGGCCGCGCGGCGAGGATCGTGGCGAGCGCAGCTTCAAGCCGCGTGGCGATCGTCCCTTCAAGCCGCGTGAAGACCGTCCGTTTTCCGATCGTCCGTCGCGCGACGGCGAGAAGCGCCCGTTCAAGCCCCGTGGTGACCGCCCATTTTCTGATCGCCCCTCGCGCGATGGCGACAAGCGGCCGTTCAAGCCGCGCGGTGATCGCCCGTCCTATGGGCGTGATGACCGTCCGCCGCGCAGGGATCGCGACGATTCCCGTCCGGCCGGCCGAACCGGTGACGCGAAGTTTGGCGACAAGCGACCTTATGCGCCGCGTGGCGACCGTCCGGAACGCAAGTTCGACGGCGAGCGGAAGTTTTCGCGCGGCGCACCGGACCGCAATCGCAGCGAGCGCAGCGATTCAAAACCCTGGCAGAAGCGCGATGCGGCGCCTCGCGGCGACCGGCCGCCGCGCAAGGACTTCAGCAAGGGTCCGCGCAAGGATTTTGGCGGCAGCGACCGCGGTGGGGACAAGCCCTGGCAGAAGCGCGACGATCGTCCATCGGGTGATCGTCCGTTCCGCGAGCGCCCCAAATTCGATCGTCCTCGCGATGATCGTCCGAGGTTCGATCGCGGCGGCGATCGCCCGAAATTCGATCGTCCGCGCGAGCGTTCCGAGGGCCGTTCCGACTGGCACGAGCATCCCCGCAGCGAAGCGCGTTCCGGCGATCGTCCACGCCGCGAAAACGAGGACGAGAGCAGGATCTTCGAGAAGCGTCCGGCCTTCGGCGGTCGCGGCGCCTATCGCGAGCGCGATCGTGATTCCGAGCGGCGGCCGCGCCGCGAGGAAGAGACCAAGCCGAAGAAGGCCGGCGAGCGTATCGCCAAGGTGCTGTCGCGCGCGGGCCTCGCCTCGCGCCGCGATGCCGAGGAGATGGTCACGCAGGGCCGCGTCAGCGTCAACGGCCGTGTCATCAATTCGCCGGCGCTCGACATCACCTCGAACGATGTCGTCACTGTCGACGGCAAGCCGTTGCCGGAGCGCGAGCGCACGCGGCTGTTCCTCTATCACAAGCCCCGCGGCCTCATGACGACGCATGACGATCCCGAGGGCCGTCCGACCGTGTTCGACAATCTGCCCGAAGGTCTGCCGCGGCTGATCAGCGTCGGCCGGCTCGACTTCAACACCGAGGGCCTGCTGCTGCTCACCAATGATGGCGGGCTCGCGCGCACGCTCGAGCTGCCGGACACCGGCTGGCTGCGCCGCTACCGTGTCCGCGCCCATGGCGACGTCACGCAGGCGCAGCTCGACGAGCTGAAGAACGGCATCGAGATCGAGGGCATCAAATACGGTCCGATCGACGCCACGCTGGAGCGTGACCAGGGCGCGAATGTCTGGCTGGTTTTCGCGATCCGCGAGGGCAAGAACCGCGAAGTGCGCAACGTCTGCGCTCATCTCGGGCTCGAGGTGAACCGGCTGATCCGGGTCTCCTACGGCCCGTTCCAGCTCGGCGAGGTCCCCGAGGGCCAGGTCGACGAGATCAAGTCCCGCGTGCTGCGCGACCAGCTCGGCGAAAAGATCATCGAGAAATCGGGTGCGCAGTTCGACGTGCCGCAGAAATCTGCCTCGCATGAGGGCGACGACGTGCCGCGCGAGAAGAAGCCGGCGACCAAGCGCGGCGTGATCAACGACCGCAAGGGCCGCCGCGTGCTGGTGCAACGCACCGGCAGCGAGGAAGCGCGCGAGCGCAACGAGGCTGAGGCGAGCGGCTACGGCCCGCCGCGCCGTCCCAAGCGCGGCTATCACGGCAAGCGCGATCTGGCGCCGAAGGAGGACTGACGTTGCGCGTCGTCGGCGGTCGATTGAAGGGGCGCAATCTGGCCTCACCGTCCTCGCGCGACATCCGCCCCACGGCGGACCGCCTGCGTGAGTCCGTGTTCAACATCCTCGTGCACGCCTATGACGATCCGATTGCGGATGCGCGCGTGCTCGATCTCTTCGCCGGCACCGGTGCGCTGGGAATCGAAGCGTCTTCACGCGGCGCGAAGTTCACGCTGTTCGTCGACAACGGCGCGGAAGCGCGCGCCCTGCTGCGGAATAATGTCGAGACGCTGGGCCTGGGTGGCGTGACAAAAGTCTATCGCCGTGATGCCACCGATCTCGGGCCTGCGCATCCGGTCGAGCCGTTCTCGCTGGTGTTCCTCGATCCGCCCTATGGCAAAGGGTTTGCGGAGAAGGCGCTTGCGAGCTTGCGCGACGGGGGCTGGCTCACGCCGGGCGCGCTGCTCGTGGTGGAAGAGGCGAAGGCTGCGCAGTTCGTCACGCCGGAAGGCTTCGAGGAATTGGAGCGGCGCGCTTATGACGACACGGAGTTCGTGTTTTTGAAGCGGCCGTAATTTCGAACGTTACCGTCGCCCGAACAGCTTCTCGACATCCGACAGCTTCAGCTCGACATAGGTCGGCCGGCCGTGATTGCACTGGCCGGAGTTCGGGGTGTCCTCCATCTCGCGGAGCAGGGCATTCATCTCCTCCGGTCGCAGCCTGCGGCCGGCGCGCACCGAGCCGTGGCAGGCCATGGTGGCGGCGACGTGCATCAGGCGGCGCTCCAGAGGCAGCGCCTCGTCCCACTCGGCCATGTGCTCGGAAAGATCGCGCAACAGGCCGCCGGCGTTGGTCTTGCCGAGCAGCGACGGCGTCTCGCGCACCGCAACCGCGCCGGGGCCGAAGGATTCGATCGCAAGGCCGAACGACGCCAGCTCCTCGCTGCGCTCGAGCAGGCGCTCCACCGTGGCCTCGTCCATCTCGACGATCTCGGGGATCAGCAGGATCTGCCGCTGCACGCCGTTGGCCGCCAGCGAGGCCTTCAGCCGTTCATAGACGATGCGTTCATGCGCGGCGTGCTGGTCGACGATGATCAGGCCGTCGCGGGTCTGCGAGACGATATAGGTCTCGTGGATCTGGGTGCGCGCAGCGCCGAGCGGGCGGTCGACCAGGTCACTGACTGGCTGGGATTCGATCCGCACGTCCGCGCTGGGTGCGCCGACATCGAACGCGGCCTGTGCGCGCTCGGCGAAGGCCGGCACGGCGGCACCGTCGAATGACGGCATCGGCGCGACCGGGGCGGATGGCGACTGGCGCCAGTCCCAGCTTGCCGGGCGCGGCGTGAATGCGGGGCGGAACGAGGACAGCGCGCTTTCGCCGCTGTTGGCGGCGGTGCGCCGGCCCTCCCGCGCAAGCCCGTCCTTCAATCCGTGCACGATCAGCGCGCGGACCAGGCCGGCGTTGCGAAACCGCACCTCGGTCTTGGCCGGATGCACGTTGGCGTCGACCTCGCGCGGATCGAGCGTGACAAACAGCGCCAGCACCGGATGGCGGTCGCGCGGCAGATAGTCGGCATAGGCCCCGCGGACTGCCCCTAGGATCAGCTTGTCGCGCACCGGGCGGCCGTTGACGAAGAGATATTGCCCGAGCGCGTTGGCTTTGGTCAGCGCCGGCGCTGCGGCATAGCCGGCGACCACCACGCCCTCGCGCTCGGCATGGACCCCGATGGCATGGCTGCGGAACTCCGCCCCCAGGATGTCGCCGAGACGGGTCAGGCGACCGGCGACGCCGGGCAGCGCCGCAGCCCAGGTCACCGGCGCGCGCTCTTCGCCCGCGAGCGTGAAAGCGATTTCGGGTCGCGCCATCGCGAGGCGCCGCACCACCTCACGGATCGCTTCCGCCTCGGTCCGGTCGGTCTTCAAGAACTTCAGCCGCGCCGGCGTCGCGTAGAAGAGGTCGTTGACCTCGACCCGCGTGCCGTGGGCCAGCGCCGCCGGCATGATCTCGGATTTCTCGCCGCCCTCGACATTGAGCGCCCAGGCGTGCGGCTCGCTGGCATGCCGCGTGGTGATGGCAAGCCGCGCCACGGAGCCGATCGAGGGCAGCGCCTCGCCGCGGAATCCGAGCGTGCGGATCTGCAGCAAGTCCTCGTCGTCGAGCTTGGAGGTGGCGTGACGCTCGACCGCCAGCGACAGGTCCCTGGCGGTCATGCCGCCGCCGTCGTCGGTGATGCCGATCCGCCGGCGTCCGCCGCCATCGGTAAAGACGTCGATCCGGCTCGCGCCGGCGTCGATGGCGTTCTCGACCAGTTCCTTGACCACGCTCGCGGGACGCTCGACCACTTCGCCGGCGGCGATGCGGTTGACGACCTGTTCGGGTAATTGGCGGACGGGCATGAAACTCGATTTTCGGCTTTGATCTTGGGCTTCGATCTGGATTCGCGGAGAACGCCATTCTAGGCCGTGTTGCGTCAAAAGCATGTGTTGGGCAACAGGAACGTGGCGGGCTGGGGAAAAGGGCTATCTATCGCATTGATGGGATTGGACGTTCGAGAAAATCGCGCAACCG
This sequence comes from Bradyrhizobium sp. 155, assembly GCF_023101105.1. Classification (NCBI taxonomy): domain Bacteria; kingdom Pseudomonadati; phylum Pseudomonadota; class Alphaproteobacteria; order Hyphomicrobiales; family Nitrobacteraceae; genus Bradyrhizobium; species Bradyrhizobium sp. 155. Next base: position 1,033,561 of record NZ_CP064704.1, read on the forward strand.
GGATGGATCGATCTCCGGCTGCCGTCCCGATTGTGGGGTACCGGGCTGCGGTGTAGCATCGCGAAAAAATGGCAACAGGACGGGAGGACGCCATGTGCCATCTCTTCGCGCATCAGCCCCAAGGCGACTACGAATCCCAGACCCGCTCGTTGCGGATCGGTGGGCATTGCACCTCGATCCGGCTGGAAATGGCATTCTGGGACACGCTGGAGGAGATCGCGGCCAAGGAGAACATGAGCGTCGGCAAGTTCCTGACGACGCTCTACACCGAGGTGCTCGACCATCACGGCGAGGTCAACAATTTCGCTTCGTTGCTGCGCTGCTCCTGCCTGATCTACCGCTCCAAGACGGCAGCGCCGGTGCAGGCGTTCAAGACGACGGTTGCGCCCATCCTCGATGCAGCGGAATAGCCCTGATGTCGTCCTGGCGAAGGCCAGGACCCATACCGCGGAATCCATCAGCGATGGGCGGTATGAGTCCCGAACAACAAGCCTTCGCCGAACTCCTTCCCGGGGCAATGGGTCCTGGCTTTCGCCAGGACGACGAACGAGATTGGATCAAATTTCCTTCTTCTGCATCGCACCCGCAATGTAATCCGCCTGCCGGATCGCCAGCGAGACGATGGTCAGCGTCGGATTGCAGGCTGCGCCGCTGGTGAACTGGCTGCCGTCGGAGACGAACAGGTTCTTGACGTCGTGGCTTTGCCCGAACTTGTTGACCACACCATCCCTGGGCTTCTCGCTCATCCGGTTGGTGCCGAGATTGTGCGTGCTCGGATAGGGCGGTGTCGGATAGCTCACGGTGGCGCCGACGGCGTCGTAGACCGCAGCGCCCTGCTTGTAGGCGTGCGCGCGCATCGCGAGATCGTTGGGATGATCGTCGAAGTGCACGCTTGCGACCGGCTGGCCGAACTTGTCCTTCACGACAGGATCGAGCGTGATGCGGTTGGTTTCCTGCGCCATGTCCTCGCCGACCAGCCACATCCCGGCCATCCTGGGATAACCGTCGAGCGCGGCGGTGAACGGACGTCCCCAGGCGCCGGGGTTGAGGAACGCCGCCATGAAGGGCAGTCCGAGCGACAGCGTCTCCATCTCGTAGCCGCCGACGAAGCCGCGCTTCGGATTGTTGGCGGCCTCGTCGCGGATGATGCCGGCCATGGTGGTGCCGCGATACATGTGCACCGACTTCTCGAACACGGCATAGACGCTACCGGTCATGTGGCGCATGTAATTGCGGCCGACCTGACCGCTTGAGTTGCCGAGGCCGTCGGGGAACATCGTGGATGCGCTGTTCAACAGCAGCCGTGGGCTTTCAATCGAATTGCCGGCGACCGCAACGATGCGTGCCTTCTGGCGCTGCATTGCACCGCTCTCGTCGGCGTAAACCACGCCGGTGACTTTGCCGGCGGCATCGTGCTCGATCTTGACCGCCATGCTGGCGGGGCGAACCTCGAGATTGCCGGTCGCCTCGCCCTTGGGTATCTCGGTGTAGAGCGTCGACCATTTCGCGCCGGACTTGCAGCCCTGGAAGCAGAAGCCGATCTGCTGACAGGCGCCGCGTCCGTCGCGCGGCTGGCTGTTGATCGCCATGTTGCCGGTGTGCACCGTCTTGTAGCCGAGCTTCTTTGCGCCGGCCTCCATCACTCTGAAGTTATTGTTGCCGGGAAGTCCGGGAATGCCGTTGGTGCGGGTCACGCCCATCTTGTTCTCGGCCTTGGCGTACCACGGCTCCATCTCCGCGAGCGTGACCGGCCAGTCCAGCAGGTTGGCGCCGGGAATGTTGCCGTAGGTGCTCTTCACCTTGAACTCGTGCTCGTCGAACCGCAGCGACGCGCCAGCCCAGTGTGTGGTCGAGCCGCCGACCGCCTTGACGATCCAGGCGGGAAGACCCGAGAAGTCTTTTGCGACGCGCCATGATCCCGATGTGGTGCGCGCATCGGTCCAGGCGAGCTGCGAGAAACTCTCCCACTCGTCATTGACGAAGTCCTGATTCTCGATGCGGGGACCTGCTTCGAGAATCACGACCTTGACGCCCTTCTGTGCGAGCTCGTTACCCAGCGTGCCGCCGCCGGCACCGGAGCCGACGATCACCACAACGCTGGAGTCGTTCAGATCGAATTTTGCCATATGCGTTCTCCTGAACCGTTGGGTGAGCCTTAAGCCTTCGGCAGCCAGTCGATGTCGGCGAAGCCGCGGTTGATGTAGCCGCCGTGTTCGGCGGAGGAGCCCTCGTAGCCGAACCGCGGCCAGACCTCTTTCTGGTTGTAGAGAGAGACGACGAGGTCGCCGCGCACCTTCTGGAAGAAGTCGCTCTGCTCGATCTCCTTCAAAAGCACCACGCGGTCGGCTTCCCAGGGCACTTCGACATAGGGCGCCTTGTGGCGATCACGCGCGTTCTGATCGAGCCTGGTGATGCCGTCGCTGATTAGCGCCTTGACGGCGGGGTCCTTGGCGGCCTTTCCGTCCCACGGCTTGATCGCGGTGATGTAGTAGCTGTCGCCGAGGACGTCGTGTGGATAGATATCGCGCGCGACTTTCAGCAGCGTCTTCATCGTCGCGGGCGAAAGCGCGCTTGCCTCGTCGGCCCAGGCGCCCTCGATGCTGACGGCGACGCTGGTCGCGACTGCCGCGACCGGCACGGCGGCCGCGGCGCCCTTGAGAAAGATGCGGCGGCTGTGCCTGCTTCGACGATCGACTTCTCTCATGGCATTCCTCCTTTTATGATTTTGATTTTGTGGTTCGATCAGTTGAAACGTCCGCCGCGCTGGATCACCTCGATCTTGTAGCCGTCGGGATCGCTGACGAAGAAGAAGCGCGCCAGCGTTTTGCCGTCGTGCTTGAAGTCGCGCAGCGGACCCGGTGCGAGCTTCTCACGCTCGAAGCGGGCATGTTCGGCATCGAGATCCTCGACCACCACGGCGAGATGTCCGTAGCCGTCGCCGAGCGCATACGACTCCTTGCGATCGAAATTGACCGTCAGCTCCAACTCGAAGGGTGAGGAGGGGTGACGCAGATAGATCAGGGCAAAGTCTGCGAACTTCAGACGGTCGGTGACTTCCAGGCCAAAGGCCCGTCTGTAGAAGTCGAGCGAGCGCGCCTCGTCGAGTGCGCGGATCATGGAATGGACCGGCTTTGCCACTCAGTTCTGCTCCTTAAGAAAGGCGATGATGGCGGCGCGCGTCTCCGGCTTCGCCTGCCGGTAGACCATGACCACGCCGGGAATCACGGCTTGCGGATTGGTCAGCCATGCGTCGAGCTTCGTCTCGTCCCAGGCGAAGGCTGCTTTTGCGAGGGGCTCTGAATAGTGAAAGCCTTCGACCTTGCCGGCGGGCCGCCCGACGATCCCGACCAGCGGCGGACCCTGCCGCACCGGTTCTGACAGGTTCGTGGTGTGGCACACCGCGCATTGCTGCTTGAACAGTGTTGCGCCATCCGGCGGCTTTGCAGCCGGCAAGGGCATCTGCGCCTCGGCCACCCGCACCACCAGCACCACCGCTGTGCACAATCCCAGCACGATCGCGCGCATCGTCAAAAGTCCGCCCGTCGACGTCAATTCAGCGTGCGCAAACTCTAGGCGCGGCAAAACATGCGGTGGTAGTAGCGGGCTGTTTCGCTGCGTGCGGAGGTGCACGCGGGTGCGTTGTTCCGCGCTGCCGTATATGCGGAGGACAATTCCGCGAAACCGCCGTCAAATCCCTAAACGATCACCACACGAGACAGGTTGCATTGCGGTCGCGCCGTTCGAGCTCGTAACGCGATGGACTGGTTCGGCTCAGACGGACGGCGCATCAAGCCGCCGAACCGATCATCGCGAAAATCCAGGAGAAATGGATGAAGTTGGTGAAGACCTCCGCAATCGCATGCGCCGTCTCGGCTCTCATTGTGACACCGGTTCTCGCGCAAGGTACGTCGTCTGGCGCGAGGCCTAGCGGCGCCGTGCAAAGCAAACCCATGCAAGGCAGCACAATGGGCAGCGGCGACGAGGAGATGAGCGCCCAGCCGGGCGCGGCGGGCGAGACGACGGGCATGAAGCCGACGAAGGGCACCAGGGGCACGGTTGGCACCACGGGCAGTGCTGCACACAAAGGGACCGCCGACGATTCCGCGACGGGCGGTGCAGCCACGGGCAAGCGCTACTAGCCAATGGAGTGAGACGGCAGAACTCCGGTCGCCCTGCGGCCGGAGTTCTTTTGCAGTCTCTGCTAGTCGTCGAAACCGCGCCCGCGCTTCGACTTGATGTCGCTGCGGTGTTTCTTGCCCTCGAGCCGGCGCTGCTTGGAGCCAAAGGTCGGCTTTGTCGCGCGCCTCGGCTTCGGCCGGATCATGGCTTCGCCGAGCATCTCCGTAAGGCGGTCGATGGCGTCCTGGCGGTTGCGCTCCTGGGTGCGGAAGCGTTGGGCCTGGATCACGATGACGCCGTCCTTGGTCATGCGCTGCCCTGCGAGCCGGGCGAGGCGCAACGCGGCATCCTCCGGAAGCGTCAGCTTCCGGGTGTCGAAGCGCAATTGCGCCGAGGTCGCGACCTTGTTGACGTTCTGCCCGCCCGGGCCGGAGGCGCGGACAAAGCCGATCTCGATGTCGTCCTCGTCGATGACAAGATCGCGGGATATCCGCAGCATGGTGGCACCATTCGTGATGCCCGGACATATCCCGGACGCCCAAGTTCGGCAATGGCGCCCCCAAATGCAAATGGCCGGGCGAGCCCGGCCATTTCAGAAGGGTATGGAAGACGTCAGTTCGACTTCGTCGCCGGTGCGGCTGCCGGTTGCGCCGCGGCCTGCGGAGCGCGGCCGACGACGACGGTCAGGAGGCCCTGGCCCCAGAGGCGCTTTGCGGCCGCCTTGGCGTCGTCCATGGTGACCGCATCCACGACGGCGTTGCGCTTCTCGATATAGTCGATCGGCAGCTTGTCCTGCTGATATTGCAGCAGCGCCTGCGCGAGCTTCGAGGAGGTGTCGAGCGCCAGCATCTGCGAGCCCTTGAGGTAGGATTTGGCCTCGTCGAGCTCCTTCTGCGTCGGGCCTTCCTCGGCGATCCGGCGCACCTCCTTGTCGATGGCATCGATGGTGTCGCCGGCACGGTCGGCGCGGGTGCCGGTATTGCCGATGAAAACCGCCGAATGCTCCATCCAAAGCAGTGATTCGAACACCGAATAGGCGAGCCCGCGCTTCTCGCGCACCTCGCGATAGAGCCGCGAGGACAACCCGCCGCCGCCGAGGATGTGGTTGACGACATAGGCCGCCATGAAGTTCGGATCGCTGCGCTTCACCCCGGGACCGCCGAAGGTGATCACGGTCTGGGGCACGTCGAGCGTCACGAAGGCGCGTTGCGGCGGCTTGGCGGCCTCGACGTCGGGGACGGGCACGAGATTGGCCTTGGCCGGCAGGCTACCAAATGTGTGGTCGAGCAGCTTGCCGAGCGTATCGGGATCCACGTCGCCAACCACCGCGATCTTGAGCGTGTCCTTGGCGAGCACGCGGCCGACATAATCCTTCATGTCGGCAACCGTAATGGTCGGAACGCTGTCGAGGTTGCCGTTGGACTGCCGACTGTAGGGATGATCGCCAAAGGCAACCTCCAGGAATTTGCGGCTCGCGAGCGAGGTCGGGTTGGTTGTCTCGCGGCGCAGGCCCGAGATCACCTGCGAGCGAATGCGTTCGACGTCGGCAGTTTCGAAATGCGGCGAGGTCAGCGCGCTCCGCAGCAGGTCGAAGGCCTCGTCCTTGTTGTCGCGCAGCATGCGCAGGCTGCCGCGGAACGTGTCGCGGGTGGCGCTGAAAGAGAGCTCGATGGCACGGCGATCGAGCCGCTCATGGAAGGTCTTGGAATCGAGATCGCCGGAGCCTTCGTCGAGGAGATCGCCGACCAGATTGGCGACGCCCGATTTGTCCTTGGGATCCTGGGCCGAACCGCCGGCAAAGGAATATTCCATGGCGATCAGCGGCACGGTCGCATCCTGCACGAACCAGGCCTCGATGCCGCCCGGCGAGGTCAAATGCTGGATCTTCGCCGCCGCCTGTGACGGCGAGACGGTAGCGAGCGCGAGTGCCGCGCCGGTGGCAAAGGAGAATGCAACGCGTCGAAGGAAGGGATAGGTCACGAACGCTTCTCCTCGCGCTTGGTGGTCGCGGTGTCTTTGATCAGATAGCCCGTCACCGAGCGCTTCTTCTCGAGCCATTTCTGCGCGACGGTGCGGACCTGCTCGGCGGTGACGGCGCGGATGCGATCTGGCCAGCTCCGGATGTCCTCGATCGACAGGCCCGTGGTCAGTGCGCCGCCATACCAGCGCGCCAGCACCGCCTGGTTGTCCTGGGCGTAGATCGCCTCGGCGATGAGCTGGGTCTTGACCCGCTCGAGATCCTCGGCGCGGATCGGATTCTGCGCGATGTCGGCAATGACGCCGTCGACCACCTGCTCGACCTCGGCGAAGCTGACCCCGGATTTGGGCGAAGCCGAGATCGCGAACTGGGTCGGGTCGAGCGAGATGCTCGAATAGCTGGCGCTGGCGGAGACCGCGAGCGGCTTGTCCACCACGAGCGCGCGGTAGAGATAGGAATTGCTGCCGCTGCCCATCAGCTGCGCCAGCACGTCGAGGGCCGCGCTTTCGCCGGCCGCAGCCGTGGTCGCCGAGGGCACTAGGTAATAGCGTCGCAGGCCGGGTTGCTCGACGCGCGGATCGGCCAGGGTCACGGTGCGCGGCGCCGCGGGTTCCGGCTCCTGCGGGCGGACGCGGCGCGCCGGGATCGCGGGCTGCGCCGGGATGGCGCCGAAATTGCGCTCGACCAGCGGGCGGATGTCGGCGGGCTCGACGTCGCCGGCGATCACCAGGATCGCGTTGTTCGGCGCATAGAAGCGGCGGTAGAAGGCGAGCGCATCCTCGCGATCGAGCTTCTCGATCTCCTGGTGCCAGCCGATCACCGGCCGGCCGTAGGGATGGTTGAGATAGAGCGCGGCCATGATCTGCTCGTTCAGCCGCGCGTCCGGATTGTTGGCGACGCGCATGTTGTATTCTTCGAGCACGACGTCACGCTCGGGCAACACGTTCTCGTCCTTGAGGATCAGGCCGGTCATGCGGTCGGCCTCGAATTCCATCATGGTCGGCAACTGCTCGCGCGGCACGCGCTGGTAGTAGTTGGTGTAGTCGACCGAAGTCGAGGCGTTCTCGTTGCCGCCGACGCGGAGCACGGTCTGGGAGAATTCGCCGACCGCATGCTTCGATGTGCCCTTGAACATCAGGTGCTCGAGGAAGTGCGCGAGCCCGGACTTGCCGGGCGTCTCGTCCGCCGAGCCGACCTTGTACCAGATCATTTCCGTGACGACGGGCGTGCGGTGGTCGGGAATCACCACGACCTGCATGCCGTTTCCAAGCGTGAAGCTGGCGGGCGGAGCCGATGTCACCGTGGTCTGCGCAAGGGATGCGCCGGCCGTGAGGACACTCGTCGAAAGCAGCGCGGCAAGGAGGCGGGCAGCCGATCGGTAAGAGGACATCATGATCCTTATGAAAGGCCGAGCCCGGATGTCCGGCTCGGAGGCACGGCATGGTACACCGTGCGGCAAACGCTTCGCGTCACGAAGCAGAGAACTCAACTCGGGCGCAAGTTACTGATCAGCAATTAAAGACCGCGTCCGGCGCGCACGAGCCGCCGGCGCGGGACCGCGTCTGTCGCGATATCGCGAAGGGACAGGAGCGCTATTGTTCCTTGTCCTTGCCGGACATGATGTCGAAATAGGTCCGCCGGGTCTTGTCCTCTCCGGCGCCATAGGCATAGCTCGGTGACGGTGTCTGGTAGCCCGGCGGCGGCTCGACCAGCGACTGGCGCGGCGGCTCGGTCGTGAATTGCTTGGCCTCGCCTTTGTTGTTCGACATCATGCCCCACAGACCGCCGGAGAAACCGAGCTGGGCCGGGCTGAGCGACGGATTGCCGTTGGTGCCCGGCTGAATAGGATCATTGCTCGTGCGCTCGGGTGCGGCTGTCCTGCCGACCTCCATCTCGGCGGGCGACAACGCCCGGCCTGCCTGCCAGCTCTCCGTGGCCTTGACGGCCTTCTTCCGCTGCGCGATGGCCTCCTTGCGGCGTCTCTCGTCAGGGTCCTTCGGCCAGTTCGGCGCGTTCTTGGCTTCAACGCCGGCGGGCGGCGGCAGGTCGAGCTTGGGCGGCACCACCAGCGGCGACCGCTCGCGGTATTCGATACCCTTCTTCTCCATGCTCTTGGCGCCGATGCCCGACATCAGATTGTCGATGAGCTTCTCTTCGAAGGTCATGTCGTCGTCGTCCTCGCCGTCGTCACCGGCGCGAGCGACGCCAGCCGACATGACGAGACCGATGCCGAGCGCGACAGCGGACAATTTCAACGCCCGCCAGAACCCCTGCCGGGGGTCTTCAACCATCGAACCGCTGGTCTTCGAGCTGCGCATCACTGTACCTGTTCCAAAATGTGGCAGTTTGCCGCTCTCGCGCGGCATAATCCCTCGCAAAAGCAAGGTTCCGCCTGCCGGTCCGTATCGGCCGGGATCAGGGCGCTTTTGCGGCGGGTACCCCCAGGAAGGAATCATACAATAGCGCCGCCACGCCAGCAACGATGGCCACGTCCGCGAGGTTGAACACGTACCAATTATAGGTATTTTCGCCGATATTGATGTGAAACAGGGCGAAATCGACCACCGCGCCATAGGCGAGGCGATCGATCCCATTGCCGATGGCGCCGCCAATGATCAGGCCAAGCGCGATGGTTGCCAGCAGGGTGTGCGAGCGGGCCATCCAGATCGCCAGCGCAACCACCGCGACGACCTTCACGGCCATCAGCGCCATTTGCGCCGCCTGACCGTCGTTCTGGAGCCAGCCGAAGCTGATGCCGATGTTCCAGGCCAGCACCAGGTCGAAGAACGGGGTCACCTCGACCGCGCCGCGACGGGCGAGGTCGAACACGTTCAGCAGCCAGAGCTTTGAAGCCTGGTCGGCCACGAGCGTGAGCAGGGCCGCGAGGATGCCGGCGCGGAGCGGGGTCATGGGCAGTCGGCCACAACACGCTCCGTCGTCGTCCTGGCGAAAGCCAGGACCCATAGTCCGAGGCGGTCGTTGTTTGAAAGACTTGCGGTCATCAGCCTTCGTCGCAATTGGCGGCCGTGGAATGGGTCCTGGCTTTCGCCAGGACGACGGTGAGACCTAGATGCTGACCCCCAGCGCCTTCCATTCGCGCAGCGCCTTGGCGTCGCGCGGGGTGACGTCGGGATATTCGGGGTCTTCACCCACCGTCGGCGAAATCTTCCAGGAACGGGCGCATTTGGTGCCGACCGCCTTCTCCACCACGACAGCGACGCCTGGAACGGCATCGAGACGGAATGCGGAAGCCGGCACCTCGCCCTCGCGCACCTCGTAGTTCGAGGTGATGCAGATCTCGGCGAGATCGGTGTCGAACAGCGTCGCAAGCATGTCGCGGTCGGCGACATAGATGACCGGTGATGCCTCCAGCGACGAGCCGATGTTCTTGGCGGCGCGTTCGAGCTCCAGCGCACCGGTGACGACGCGGCGGACATTGCGGATCGCTTCCCACTTCGCGGCGAGCTTGTCGTCGCGCAGGCTTTCGAGGTCGTCGGGAAACTGCGTCAGGTGCACCGAGGGCTCGGCGTCGGGCCTGTACATCCGCCAGGCCTCCTCCGCGGTGAAGCTGAGGATAGGCGCCAGCCATTTCAGGATCGAGCTGCACAACAGGTCGATCGTGGTCAGCGCCGCCTTGCGCGTCGGCGAGGACGGCGGATCGCAATACAGCGTGTCCTTGCGGATGTCGAAATAGAACGCGGAGAGCTCACTGTTCAGGAACGCGGACAAGGTTGCGACCACGGTCTTGTAGTCGAACTCCTGATAGGCTTTGCGGACGACGGCAGCACGGACCGCGAGCTCGTGCAGCATCAGCCGTTCGAGTTCGGGCATGTCGGCGGGCGCGACTGCGTCGGCCGGCTTGTAGTGATCCAGCGTTCCCAGCATCCAGCGTACGGTGTTGCGCAGCTTGCGATAGGTCTCGATGGTGTTCTTCAGGATCTCCGGGCCGATGCGCTGGTCGTCGGCATAGTCGGTGGCGCAGACCCAGAGGCGCAGGATATCCGCGCCCGAATCCTTGATCACCTTCTGAGGCTCGACGGTGTTGCCGATCGACTTCGACATCTTGCGGCCGTTCTCGTCGAGCGTGAAGCCGTGGGTGAGCACGATGTCGTAGGGCGCGCGGCCGCGCGTGCCGGCGCTCTCCAGCAGCGACGAATGAAACCAGCCGCGATGCTGGTCGCTGCCTTCGAGATACATCACGGTGTCGTCGCCGCCGTCGACCTTGCGAACGATGTTGCCGAGCTGCGGGAAGTTCTGGCGATCCTCGAGCACGAAGGCATGTGTGGAGCCGGAATCGAACCAGACGTCGCAGATGTCGTCGATCTTCTTCCAGTCTTCCTTCGCGCGGGATCCAAGGAAGCGCTCGCGGGCGCCTTCCATGTACCAGGCGTCGGCGCCTTCCTCCATGAAGGCCTCGGTGATGCGCTGGTTGACGATCTCGTCCTGCAGGATCTCGGCCGAGCCGTCGCTGTTCTCGCGCACGAAAACGGCGATGGGAACGCCCCAGGCGCGCTGGCGCGAGATCACCCAGTCCGGACGGTTGGCGATCATGCCGTTGATGCGGTTCTCACCTGACGGCGGCACCCATTGCGTGACCGAGATAGCATGCAGCGCGCGAGCCCGCAGCGTATCGCCCTTCCTGGCGTGGCCATCTTCGCTGATGTCCTTGTCCATCGCGATGAACCATTGCGGCGTGTTGCGGAAGATCACCGGCTTCTTCGATCGCCAGGAATGCGGGTACTGGTGCTTGAGGCGGCCGCGCGCGAGCAGCTTGCCGGCCTCGACCAACGCCTTGATCACGGCTTCATTGGCATCGCCCTTCTCGCCCTTGTCGTTGAGCACGCGCTTGCCGGTGAAGCCGGGGGCCTGCGCGGTATAGGCGCCGTTCTCGTCGACAGTGTAGGGGGTCGCGGTCGAGATGCCGCGCTCATCGAGCTCGCGGGTATTGGCCATCCAGACGTCGAAATCCTCGCGGCCGTGGCTCGGCGCGGTGTGCACGAAACCGGTGCCGGTATCGTCGGTGACATGCTCGCCGGCGAGCAGCGGCACGATAAACGCGTAACCGCCATCGAGGCCGCGCAAGGGATGGGCGCACTCCACGGCGTCCAGCGTATCGCCGGGAATGTCGCGCAGCTTCTCATAGGCCGTGACGCGCGCCTGCTTGAACACCTCTGCTGCAAGCGCATCGGCCAGGATCAGGAGATCGCCGGTCTTCGCCCAATTGTCCGCGGCCGCATCCGTCACCTTGTAGAGGCCGTAGGCGATCTTCGGTGAGAACGAGATCGCGCGATTGCCGGGCAGCGTCCAGGGCGTGGTGGTCCAGATCACGACCGATGCATTGGCGAGCGCACCATGTGCCGGGGACGTGACGGGAAACTTCACCCATACCATGTCGGATGTGTAGTCCTCGTACTCGACCTCGGCCTCGGCGAGGGCGGTCTTCTCGACCACGCTCCACATCACCGGCTTGGAGCCGCGATACAGCGTGCCGTTGGCGGCGAACTTCATCAGCTCGCGGGCGATCTGCGCTTCGGCGGGATAGCTCATCGTCTGATAGGGATGATCCCAGTCGCCGATGATGCCGAGCCGCTTGAATTCCTCGCGCTGCACGTTGATCCAGTGTGTCGCATAGGCGCGGCATTCCTTGCGGAACGCCACCATCGCAGCGGAGTCGCGGAAGTCGGGCTTCTGCTTGCCCTTGGAACGGTAGTTCTCTTCCTCGATCTTCCATTCGATCGGCAGGCCGTGGCAGTCCCAACCGGGCACGTAGTTGGAGTCGAAGCCGAGCATCTGCTGGCTCTTGGTCACGACGTCCTTGAGGATCTTGTTCAGCGCGTGCCCGATATGGATGTTGCCATTGGCGTAGGGCGGGCCGTCATGCAGCACGAATTTGGCGCGGCCCTGGGCTTCCTGGCGGAGCTTGTCGTAAAGGCCGATGTCGTTCCAGTATTTCAGCAGCTCCGGCTCGCGCTGCGGCAGGCCGGCCCGCATCGGGAATTCGGTCTGCGGCAGGAACAGGGTTTTCGAATAGTCTTTGGCTTCGGATTTTTGGGACTTTTGTGGCTTGTCGGACATGAGGCTGACTGGCTCGGAAGGGCGCGGGAACGGATGGCGATGCGGAATCGCGGGTGAAACGACGACATCCCGGTCTTGCGCCGAGCCGAAGGCTCAGGCGGAAGCCGGGCCGCTAATCCCTATGATGCGCCGCGCAAACATGGGCTCTCCATAGCAGGGGGGCGGGGGAAGCGCAAAAGGTTCGGCGGGCCGGTTTCCGGCCTCAATCGATGACGCCAAGCCGCGGAAACGCGTCCGGGGCGGCGGCGAGCATGGCGCGGGCGCGGGCGGAATCGTTGTCCATCTGGCGGATCAGGGCATCCAGGCCCTCGAATTTCAGCTCCTCGCGGATGAAGCCGATAAAGGCGCAGTCGAGCGTCTGCCCGTAGAGATCCCCCTTGAAGTCGAACAGGAAGATTTCCAGCAGCGGCGCACCATTGTCGAACGTCGGGCGGCGGCCGAAGCTTGCGACCCCATCCAGCCGCTCCGCGCCGCGGCCGACCCGCACCGCATAGATGCCGTGCTTGAGGCCGCAATTGGCATCAAGGCGGATATTGGCGGTGGGATAACCGAGGTCGCGGCCGCGCTTCTCTCCGTGGATGACCTCGCCGGTGATAAACCAGGGCGCGCCGAGCATGGCCGTGGCCTCGTCGAGTTGGCCTTCGGCGAGCGCGATTCGGATCGCGCTGGACGAGACCGGCCGCTCGTCGATATCGACATGCGGCTGCACGTCGACCTCGATGCCGAGCCGGGGCGCCTCGTTGACGAGGAGGCTCGGCGAGCCGACCCGACCCTTGCCGAAGTGGAAGTCGTAGCCGACGGCGATTCCGCCGATGCCCAGGCGCCCGATCAGGTCGTGGTGAATGAAGTCTTGCGCGCTGGTCCCGGCGCGGGACTTGTCGAAGGTCATGACCACGGCGCCGTCAAGTCCGGTGCCGGCCAGAAGCCGCAGCTTGGCACGCTCGTCCGTCAGGCGGAATTGCGGGGTGTTGGGGCTGAAAAACCGGCGCGGATGCGGCTCGAAGGTCAATGCCAGCGCAGGGCGGCCATGTAGCCGGCCCATTTCCAGCGCCGCAGCGATTACGGCGCGATGGCCGAGATGAACGCCGTCGAAATTGCCCATGGCGACCACGGCACCCCTTGCAATGGCGGAGTCCGGCGTGGTGTCGCGGATAACGGTAAAATGCGGGGCCATCAGGGGAATCTCGAACCGGCGGGACCGGCCGGGACCGTGGCGCGACGGGCCGGATGAAGTCAAGCAGGAGGGGGCGGCCGCATCGAGTGCGATTTCAGTCCACCGGGGGCGTTCCCAGTTAACGCGCTGTTTAACGCCTTGGTGCTAGTCCTTGGGCGTGGAACCGCGGGGCTCCGGCCCGGCAGGTCCGATCGTAATATTTCCTGGGTTTGCGTTGGGGGAGTCGAGATGGCGGTTGATTTGTCGATGTCGGTTCTGGTGGTTGACGACTACAGCACCATGATCCGTATCATCAGGAACCTCCTGAAGCAGCTTGGCTTCGAGAATATCGATGATGCAAGCGACGGTTCGGCAGCGCTGAACAAGATGCGTGGCAAGAAGTACGGGCTCGTGATTTCCGACTGGAACATGGAGCCGATGACGGGTTACGACCTGCTGCGCGAAGTGCGCGCGGATCCGAACCTCGCCACCACGCCCTTCATCATGATCACGGCCGAATCAAAGACCGAGAACGTGATCGCGGCCAAGAAGGCCGGCGTGAACAACTACATCGTCAAGCCGTTCAACGCGGCGACGCTGAAGACCAAGATCGAGGCGGTCTTCCCGGACATGGCGAGCGCGTAAGGCGCGATCGAAGCCATCAGTTGAATTCGGAAAGCCCGGGCGATTGTCCCGGGCTTTCTGCGTCGGGTTCGTCGTTCCGGAATCGACGCCCCACATCAACCGGGAATGACGATCAACTCGCTACCACTTCAGTTCGCGCATCAGCGCCTTCGGGGGATGGCCGAACAATTCCAGCACCGACGCCGGGTCGAGCTGGTCGAGACCCTCGAACTCCTCGGCATGGATGCCGCGGGTCACGAACAGGCAATCGATGCCGAACTCGCGCGCGCCGGTGAGGTCGGTCCGGACGGAATCGCCGATCGCGAGCACCTTTTTGCGGTCGATCTGGTGGCCTTGGCGTTCGCCGGCGAGCGCCATCGCGCGCTCGTAGATCGGCCGGTGCGGCTTGCCGTAGAAGATCACCTCGCCGCCGAGCTCGCGATAGAGCTCCGCGATCGCGCCGGCGCAATAGATCAGGCGGTCGCCGCGTTCCACCACGATGTCGGGGTTGGCACAAACCAGCGTCAGCTTGCGCTCGCGCGCCTTCAGCATCATGCCGCGATAGTCTTCCGCCGTCTCGGTCTCGTCGTCATAGAGGCCGGTGCAGACGATGTAATCCGCCTCTTCCAGCGGCGCGGTCACCGCATCGAGGCCGCGATAGATCGAGTTGTCGCGCTCGGGGCCGAGCCAGAACATCTTGCGGCCGGGATGGTCGGCGACATAGAGCCGCGTCAGGTCGCCTGAAGACACGATCGCGTCATAGGTCTCGTCGGCGACGCCGAGCTTGCGCAATTGCCGCTGCACGGAGTCGGCCGGGCGCGGCGCGTTGGTGATCAGGATGACCGTACCGCCGCGGCTGCGGTAGGTGTGCAGCGCCTCGCAGGCTTCGGGGAAGGATTCAAGACCGTTATGGACCACGCCCCAGATGTCGCTGAGCACGACGTCCACGCCCGCCACGAGTTCACGCAGGCTTTCGGCGAAATGCAGTGTGGTCATGATGCGTGCGGCCGATCAGATACGTCGCGCGAGCGCGGCGTTGCCGGTGACGCGCTGTGGCGCAGACGCAGCCGACGTCGCGCCTGAGCTGGATATGCCGGAGCCATTGGATCCCTGAATGTCCTGTGCCTGGTTCGGCGCGGCGGTAGCAGATGACCCCTCCGGCCGCAATGGCCGGGGCGGCGCGAACAGGAACCCCTGGCCGAACCGCACGTCATAATCGAGCAGGTCGATCACGGCGCGCTCGCCCTCGATTCGCTCGGCGATCAGATCGATGCCGAAGCGGCCGAGCAGGTCGGAGAGATCGGACGGGTGGATGTCCGAGGCCGAAGCCTGCCTGGGGTCGAGCAGGAGCGAGGCCGGCACCTTGATGAAGCGCACGCCGCGATCGGCGAGCTCGCGCGGTTCGATGCGCAAATCGGTGACATGGTCGATCGAGAAACGGAAGCCGCGCTGGGCGAGCGCCGCGAGATTCTCGGTTTCGGCCGGGCCGAGATTGCGGAAGGTGGATTGCTTGAATTCCAGCACCAGCGAGGGCGCCAGCGCCCGATTGGCTTCGAGGAAATCGAGGTATTGCGCGAAGGTCGTGGAATTGCCGAGCGTGGAAGCCGCGACGTTGCAGAACACGCCGACTTCCTTGTTGCGTACCATCAGGCGCCGCAGCACCTGCACGCAGCGCAGCATGACCATGTTGTCGATGCGCCCGATCAACCCGGAGGCCTCCGCGATGCTGATGAACTCCTCGGCCGCGACCAGCTGGTCACGCTCGTCGCGCAGGCGCGTCACGGCCTCGTAGAACCGGACCTTGCGCTGCGGCAGCGACACCATCGGCTGGAGGAAGATGTCGATGCGGTTCTCGTCGATCGCGTTGCGGAGCGTCGCCAGCAATTGGGTCTGGTTGCGGCCGTTGGCGGTCTGAACCGGATTGGCGGTCTGGGTCTGGATCGCCGGTGCTGCCGGCCGCATTGGCGGCGGCGCGGGCGCCGGGGCAGCCGGCCGTTCCTCCTCGAACGTGGCCATCAGGTCGAGCGGCGCGTCCGGCTCCTGCCTTGCGACCGGCGCGGGGGCCGACACTGGCGCGTTGCCGGCCATCAGATCCTCATGGGCCGACACGGTGGTGGCGAGTTGCCTGACCAGTCCGCCGAGTTCGTTGATCTCGCCGACCACCGACTGGATGCGGTCGGAGTTGGCCGAATTGGAAGAGGCGATGCGTGCTTCGATCGTGGCGAGCCGGCGGCCGAATTCGGCGACCTGACGGGCGAGGTCGGCGGTGCCGCGCGAAAGATCGGCGATCTGGCCGCCGACGTCGCTGCGGTCGCGCAGTCGCATCGACACTGCATTGTAGAGGATCAGGAAGGTCAGCGCCGTCAGCGCCACGATCGCGGATTCGGTTCCGCTGATGCCGGCGACCGCGTAGAGCAGGAGCCCGAGCGAGGCGGCGACCAGAACCATGCAGATCGCGATGAAGATCGTCGAAATACGAATCATGCCGCGCGTTACGCCTCAAGAGCTGACTGCCTGACCGGGAAAACACGGGTGGCGTTTCGAACCCGTCACGCCGCATGCTCCCCCAAGCGGCATGACCTTAACATCATTGTTGATTCGAGGGGATAGCGGCCCAATCGCAGAGTCAGGACGGCGCCGCGGCGCCGACCGTGTCGGCCGAGACGGCCTCGCGGGTGCCTAGCGGCTTGGGCGGCCCGGTGGTCGTGTCGCGCAAGGTCTGCCGTTCGATCTCCGAATTCAGCTCAGCCCCGAACATGATGACGATGGCCGACATCCACATCCACATCATCAAGCCGATCGCAGCGCCGAGCGAGCCGTAGGTCGCGTTGTAATTTGCGAATTCGGACAGATACCAGGACAGCAGCGCCGAGCCGGCGATCCAGAGGATCGCGGCCGTCACAGCGCCGGGGCTCAGCCATTGCCAGCGCGGGGCGTCGCGGCTGGGCGCGAAGCGGTAGAGGACGGCGAGCGCCGCAAGGAGAATGACGAACAGCACCGGCCATCGCGCCAGCGCCACGATCAGCTTGCTTTCGGGCGCCATGCCGAGGTGGTTGAGCGCGAGCGGGAAGGCGACGACGGCGCCCACCATCAGCAGCAGGGCAACGATGCCACCGACCGTGAAAGCCAGCGAGACCGTGTTCAGCCGGATGAAGCTGCGCTTTTCACGCTCCTCATAGGCGACGTTGAGGGCGTCGAAGATGGCTTTGACGCCGGCATTGGCGCTCCAGATCGCGAGCACGAGTCCAAACAGGAAAGTGAAACCAAGGGTCGCGCCGCCGTTCGACACGACGCGCGCCACCTGGTCCTCGACGATCTGGAACGCGCCCTCGGGCAGCATCATCGCGAGCGATTGCAGGTTGGAACTGATCGTCGAGGGATCGGCGAACAGGCCATAGAATGAAACCAGCGCCGTGATAGCGGGAAAGATCGCGAGCAGTCCGAAAAAGACGACGCCGCCGGCGGTCGCGAGCAGGCGATCCTCGTCGATGCGCTGATAGGTGCGCCAGAGGATGTCCTTCCAGCCTGCCCACGGGATCGCGAACGGGCTTTTCGCGCGGCGGCCGCGGCCGGGCTGCGAGGCTGCGCCCGTCGGGCTCGTTTCCGGCGAATTCGCCTCGCCGTTGCGGTGGTCTTGCGGAGGTCCCGGCCGGATCAGGCCAGAATCCTGGAAATACCGTTCCGCGGTGAGCACGAACACGGTCGTGGCTGCGACTAACAGCCAGCTGTCGAATTGCTCGGCGCGCCGCATACGCATTTTCAGGTATCCGCTCCGTGGCCGTGACGCCGCCTGCGCGCGGCCGTGATCCCGACCAGCCCAACGGCCGCGAGCATCAGCCCGAGTTGCACGGGCCGGTTGGACCGAGCCGGCCACGTGCTGCCGCCATGTCCTGACTCATGTCCTCGTTCGCCCGGCGCGAGCGGCGCCAGGGGAATTGTCGTCGCGACCTCTTTCACCGCCTCCTTCACCGTTCCGCGCGGGATGCGCGGGGTGGCGATAGCCACCCGTAGGCGGCTGGCGAGCGGCACGATCGGCTTGGTCTTGCGCTTCATCTGGGCCATGGCCACGCCGGCGCAGGCGGCGGCCAGGACCAGGAGCACAGCGCCGACGGCGCCGAACCCCCAGAATTGCCCGTAATGGATTGCAATCCAGCGGTACAGGGCGATCAGGCCGACGAAGAAGGCTGCGACGACGAACAAGCCCGCAACCGCGAGCAGTCCGGCCGCAGCCGCGTACGACGTCATGCGCCCTGTGGCCTGGTTGCTCCGGTCGCGGGCATAGGACTGGGCGGCGCGCTTGAGATGGTTGAGCTTGAGCGCGACGCCGGCGCGCAGCAATTCGCCCGATGGCGCAAGCATGCAGTTATCCTCCGAGTGCGAGAAAATTCGTCGGGGGATGAACGTGGCGGTATTTGACTTGTTCCGACGAGGTCTGCCCGCCGTGATGGATCAGCCGAGATCGGCTGCCGCGATCCAGAACACTTCGCCCTCGGAGTCCTCGGTGTCGAGCCAGAGCAGCGGCAATTCAGGAAAGGCCTCGTCAACCAATTCGCGGCCGCGGCCGATCTCGCAGATCAGCCCGCCATGCGGCGTCAAATGGCCGGGCGCATCGCGCAGGATCCGGCGCACCACATCGAGACCGTCGGCGCCGCCGTCGAAGGCGAGCTTCGGCTCGGCCCGGCACTCGGGCGGCAGCGCCGCCATGCCTTCGGCGTCGACATAAGGCGGGTTGGTGATGATCAGGTCGTATTTGGTGTTACCGAGTGGGGCGAACAGGTCGCCGCGATGCAGGCTGATCCGGCCATCGAGCCCGTATTCGCCGACATTTCGTCTGGCGACGTCGATCGCGCCCTTCGAGATATCGACGGCATCGATCGTGGCGTTCGGGAAATGATGCGCGGCGAGGATCGCGAGGCATCCCGATCCCGTGCAGAGATCGAGCACGCGCTCGACGGCGCTGGAATCGTCGATCAGCGAGCCGGCTTCGCCGTCGCCGCCGAAATGCGACTCCAAGAGTTCACCGATGAAGGAGCGCGGAACGATGACGCGCTCGTCGACATAAAACGGCAGGCCGCGCATGTAGATCTTGTTGACGAGATACGCGGCCGGTTTGCGCGTGGTGACGCGCTGATGAACGAGATCGATGATGGTCCTGCCCTCGGCGGTCGTGACGCGCGCGTTGGCAAAAATCTCGAACTGCTCGGGATGCAGATGCAGGGCTTCACAGACCAGGAAAGCCGCTTCCGCGACCGGATCGGGCGTGCCATGGGCAAAGGCGAGCTTGGCCTCATTGAAGCGGCTCACTGCATAGCGGACGAAATCGATCAGCGTGAGAAGCTCGCCGCGGCCCACCTTCGCGAGCTTTGGCGCGGCGTGGCCGCGCACGGCCTTTTTGGATGTTGTTGCCATCAGGATCGGGTCCAGCGTGCGGCGGCTTCGTCGTCGCGGGCCTGGGCCTCGACCCAGCCGGTGCCGGTGGCGCTCTCTTCCTTCTTCCAGAACGGCGCGTTGGTCTTGAGATAATCCATCAGGAACTCGGCTGCCTGGAACGCTGCCTGGCGGTGCTGCGAGGCGGTCAGCACCAGCACGATGTTCTGGCCGGGCATGAAACGGCCGACGCGATGGATCACCGTGACGCCGCTGAGAGGCCAGCGCGAGATGGCCTCGTCGGCATGGCGCCTGATCTCTTCCTCGGCCATGCCGGGATAATGCTCCAGCGAGAGCGCGGCGATCTTCGCGCTGTCTTCGTCGCTGCGGCAGATGCCGGAAAAACTCACGACCGCACCGATGTCGGTGCGGTTCCCGGTCAGCACCGCGATCTCGCGTGCGATGTCGAAATCGTCTTGCTGGATACGGATGGTGACGGGGCAGGTGGTGACGGGCATGGCCTAGCCGCCGGTCATCGGCGGGAAGAACGCGATCTCGCGAGCGCCCGCGATCGCGGCGTCCGACTTGACGTGGGCATGGTCGATCGCGGTGCGGATCACCTTCGGCTTCTCGAACGCATAGGCGTAGGCTTCGCCTTGGCCGGACAGCCAGGCGATCAGCTCTTCCACGGTGCGCACGGTCGCAGGCGGCTCGATCGTCTCCTCGGCCTTGCCGATGCGCTCGCGCACCCAGGCGAAGTACTTCACCTTCATCCCTCATCCTCCTTGATGAGGTGATGGATGCCCGCGCCGAAATAGTCGTAGCCGGTGTACATGGTGAGGATCGCCGAGGCCCAGAGCAGCGCCAGCCCGATCATCGAGACCATGGGCACGACCTCATCGCCGGCCGGACCAGCCAGCAGGAAGCCGATGGCGATGAGCTGAACCGTCGTCTTCCATTTCGCAAGCTTGGTCACGGGCACGCTGACACGCAGCGCGGCAAGATATTCGCGCAGGCCCGAGACCAGGATCTCGCGGCACAGGATCACGATGGCGGCCCACAGCGACCAGCCGTGAATGATGCCGTCGGCGGCCAGCATCAGCAGGCACGAGGCGACCAGAAGCTTGTCGGCGATCGGATCGAGCATGCGGCCGAACGCCGATTGCTGATTCCAGATCCGTGCGTAATAGCCGTCGAGGTAATCGGTGACCGCAGCCGCGATAAAAATGGCGACGGCGACCCAGCGCAGCCACAGCGGGCCGTCCATGATCGACTGTGCGTAGATGCACCCGACCACGACCGGGATCGCGGCGATCCGGCCGTAGGTCAGGATGTTCGGGAGGGACATCGCGCGGCTGGTCGTCCCTCGTGTCGTGGCGATGTTCATCCGTCCTACCAATACCGCTGCAGCCTGAAGGTCAACCGTTCCGCTCCCCAAATGGGGTGCGGGATGCGACGACCATATGACCGCGGCCCCCCTTTTATTTCACCCCGGCTGGGGATGGAAATACTCGAAAATCCTGCGGGCGCTCTCGGCGCTCACCCCCGGAACCTTACCGAGATCGGTGATCGAGGCCCGTTCGATCTCCTTCAGGGTTCCGAAATGATGCAGCAAGGCACGTTTGCGTGACGGACCGATGCCAGGAATCTCCTGCAAGCCGGCCTCGCGGATGTCCTTCTTGCGCAGCTTGCGGTGCGAGCCGATGACGAAACGGTGCGCCTCGTCCCGCAGCCGCTGGATGAAATAGAGCACGGGGTCGCGCGGCTCCAGCTTGATCGCCTCGCGCTCCGGCATGAACAGGGTCTCGCGGCCGGCATCCCGGTCCGGCCCCTTGGCCACCGACATCAGCGCCACCTGGGTCAGGCCGAGATTTGCAAAGATGTCCCGGACCGCGTTGAGCTGGCCGCGGCCGCCATCGATGATCACGAGATCGGGCCATTGCGGGAAGTCGTCGTCCTTGGCTTTGGCCGCATTGTCCTCGGGTGGATTGATCAAGCGCTTGAAACGGCGTTCGAGCACCTCGCGCATCATCCCGTAATCGTCGCCGGGCGTCAGGCCCTCCGACTTGATGTTGAACTTGCGGTACTGGTTTTTCACAAAACCGTCCGGGCCGGCGACGATCATGGCGCCGACTGCGTTGGTGCCCTGGATGTGGCTGTTGTCGTAGACCTCGATCCGCTTCGGCGCATGCGTCAGGCTCAGGGTCGTGGCCATGGCGTCCAACAGGCGGCTCTGCGTCGCGGTGTCCGCGAGCTTGCGGCCCAGGGCCTCGCGCGCGTTGGTGAGCGCGTGGGTGACGAGCTCCTTCTTCTCGCCGCGCTTCGGCATGGACACTTCGACCTTGCGGCCGGCCTTGATCGACAGCGCGTTGGCGAGCAGCTCGCTCTCCTCGATCTCGTGCGAGAGCAGGATATTCCTCGGCGGCGGCTTGTCGTCATAGAACTGGGCGAGGAAGGAGCCGAGCACCTCTTCCGGCGTATAGGTCTTCTCCGCGCGCGGGAAATAGGCGCGGTTGCCCCAGTTCTGCCCGGTGCGGAAGAAGAACACCTCGACGCAGGAGAAGCCGCCCTCCTGGTGGATGGCGAACACGTCGGCTTCTTCCACCGTGCGCGGATTGATGCCCTGCTGCGACTGGATCGCGGACAGCGCAGCGAGGCGGTCGCGGTAGAGCGCGGCGCTCTCGAATTCGAGCTCGCCGGAGGCCTTCTCCATCTCCGCGGCAAGCTCCTGCTTCACCGCATGGCTCCTGCCGGACAGGAAGTCGCTCGCCTCGCGCACCAGGGTCGTGTAGCCGGGGAAGTCGATCTCGCGGGTGCAGGGGCCGGCGCAACGGCGGATCTGGTAGAGCAGGCAGGGCCGCGAGCGACTCTCGAAGAAGGAATCCGTGCAGGAGCGGATCAGGAACGCGCGCTGAAGTGCGGTGATGGTGCGGTTGACGGCGCCGGCGGAGGCGAACGGGCCGAAATAGCGACCCGGCCGCGTCTGCGCGCCGCGATGCTTCAGGATCTGCGGCGCCCAATGGTCGCCCGTGATCAGGATATAGGGAAACGACTTGTCGTCGCGCAGCTGCACGTTGAAGCGCGGCCGAAGCTGCTTGATGAGGTTGGCCTCCAGCAGCAGGGCTTCGGTCTCGGTGTGGGTCGAGATGATTTCCACGGTCACCGTGGCGGCGATCATGCGCAGGATGCGCGCCGGCTGCGGCGCACTCTGGCGCGCATAGTTCGACAGGCGCTTTTTGACGTTCTTGGCCTTGCCGACATAGAGCACGTCGGCATTCGCATTGAGCATGCGGTAGACGCCGGGCGAGGTGGGGGCGAGGCGCACCGCGCGTTCGATCGCCTCGTGGCCGGTCGCCAGCGGCTCTTCGCCGACGGTGCCGCTCTCTTCCAGGATGTCCGGCAGCCGCGCATCGTCCTCGTCGTCGCCATTCGCAGTGGCGGGATCGAGGTCCGGCGGCGCGGCTTCCGTTTCCTGGGGAGGGACGTCGGGTGCGTTGCCGCGCACGGGTTTGCGTACGCGTGCGTCGTCCGGATTGTCGGGGGAATCGTGAACCATGGTGCGAATTTAAGCGCTGCGGGTGTCGATTTGAAGTTCCGGCCGAGCGGCACGCACAGGATGGCGGCGCAGTTCCCGGTAACGCTTGCTTAAGCCTGTTAACAGCGCAGTAACCCGGCTTAACAGGCCTTTAACTTAAAACTCTCGATAAATCTTACGCGAAAAATGGTGGTTCCGTAACCATGCGGTTTTGCCTCGCGCGGCGACGCGGGCATCGCAGCGGTGACGGGAGTTGCGTTGGAGTGTGTGATGAAGAGGCTCGTTGTGGGCGCAGCCGCATTGGCTGCAGTCGGCTGGACGGCTTCGGCAGAGGCCGCCGATCTCAATTACGGGCAGCGAGCGCCCTACACGGTCAATCAGCCGCTCAACGCCTATAGCTGGGCCGGTCCGTATCTCGGTGGCAATCTTGGCTATGAATGGGGTTCGGTGAACAACAATCCCGCAAAACCGTCGGGCTTCGTCGGCGGCGTTCAGGCCGGCTACAATTTCCAGAACGGCCCATGGGTGTTCGGCGTCGAGGGCGACATCCAGGCCGCCGGTGCCGACGACACCTTCGCGCCGTGGAAGTTCTCCAATCCGTGGTTCGGAACCCTGCGCGGCCGCGCCGGCTACGCCTTCAGCAACGTGCTGTTCTACGGCACGGCGGGCCTCGCCTTCGGCGAGCTGCGCGCGCAGACGTTCGGCTGGACCGAGTCGCACACCAGCGCCGGCTGGACCATCGGTGCCGGCGCGGAAGTTATGTTCGCGCCGAACTGGAGCGCCAAGCTCGAATATCTCTATATCGATCTCTCGACGAGTCAGTTCGCGATTACGGGCGTGTCAAACGGCTATAGCGCCAGCGTTGTGCGCGCAGGCGTGAACTATCACTTCTGATAGCTAAAGAAGAAAATACCGGACCAACCTCCCGGCCGCTTGCGGCCGGGATTTTTTTGACGCTTGGCTCGCTAGGGAAGGATGACCAAATCGACCGCCTTCGGCCCCTTGCCCTTCTTGTCCGGTTCGACTTCGAAAGTAATACGCTGTCCTTCGGCAAGGTCCTTCAGTCCGGCCCGCTCCACAGCAGTAATATGTACGAAGACGTCGCGGCCCCCGTCGTCCGGTTTGATGAATCCGTAGCCGCGCTCACCGTTGAAAAACTTGACCGTTCCCGTCATGGCCATCGGGAAACTCCCCCTCATTGCTCCTCCGTCGTGACGCAGACGCGCGTCACGACATGACCGGGCCTTACGAAGCCCGGGAGCTGGCCATCCTTCGGCAGACCATTCGGTCCGACTGGATCTTTCTTAGGCCTTCACTCCGCCGCAACCATTCGCGGAAGCGGAACGTAAAGCCAGTCACTGCAACAGCATAATACGGTTCTCTGCAGATTGACTACCGCTCCTGCATATTTTTCCCAAGAATGCCGGAGTGTTACGGTCTCGGCACCTCTAACCGGAATCTGGCAGCGCCACCCTGGCCGAGCGGCATTTCCAGCTCCGGCAGGATCGTCTTGAGTTCGCCGTGCAGCGTGTAAGGGGGATTGACGATCAAGAGCCCGCTGGAGGTGAGGGCTGCGCCGTCGGCTTGCGGCGCCACGCTGAATTCGAGGCGCAGGCATTTTCCCGGCGGTTTTGCTGCGGCTGCGAGCCGCGCCACTGATTGCACCAGCGTGTCGGTGGCGCGTCGGCTCTTGGCGGGATACCAGATTACATAGATACCGGTCGGCCATTTCGCGAAAGCCGCCGAGAAGGCCTCTGCGAGCTTTTCGAACTCGTCCTTTGCCTCGAAGGGCGGGTCGATCAGAACGAGCCCACGCCGTTCCTTCGGCGGCACGAAAGCCGGCAGCGCCATCCAGCCGTCGAGGTCGACCACGCGGGCCTGTTCGTCGCGGCGCAGTACGCCGATCAGCGCCTTGCGCGCCTTCGGCTCGAGCTCGCAGAGCAAGAGGCGGTCCTGCGGCCTCAGCAGGCCGCGTGCGATCAGCGGCGAGCCCGGATAGGCCTTGAGCTCGCCCTTCGGATTGAAGGCGCGGACGATGTCGAGATAGGGCTTGGTCAGCGCCATGGCGTCGTTCGACAACCGCGCCTGCATCAGCCGCGCAATGCCCGTCAGCCACTCGCCGCCCCGGCGCGCTTCGTCGCTTTCGAGATCGTAGAGGCCAGCGCCGGCATGGGTGTCGATGACGCGGAACGCACCCGGCTTGTCCTGGAGATAGGTGATGATGCGCGTCAGCACGATGTGCTTGATGACATCGGCGAAGTTGCCGGCATGGAAGGCGTGGCGGTAATTCATGCAAGAGCACTACGCCACGTGACGGCCCGAGCAAAGAGGCACGACGCCTGGGCTAGCCACCCCGGATCGGCGGCATCGTCACCTGGTCGCGGCGGCAGGCGCGGCGGTCGATCTCCTCGCAGGCGCGGAATTGCAGGTCCTTGCTGAGGCAGATGCGGACTTCCGATAGCCGCGTCCGGTTGCAGGTGATCGAGACGGCGGCATTGCTGAGGCCCGGATTGGCCTTGATGAAGGCTTCCTCCACCTCCGCCGGCGCCACGGTCTTGGCCTGCGATAGATCGAGATATTCGGCTGGAATCTTGATCGCGGCGCGCGCCTTGCGGATCGTCTCGAAATAGCTGCGGTCAGCGAGCCCCGAGCAGGTGCCGTGCTTGTCCCACTCATTGAAGATCAGCCCCGGCGCCGGCATCAGATCGAGCATGGAGGAGACGATGCTGCGGTTCAGCCGCGGCGAGGGCCGCTGGCAATATTCCGGAAATCCGCTCTCATATTGCGGCCACAAACCATGCACCACGAAAGCGTAGGGCCGTCCGCTGCACTGGGTCTGCGAGCGGCCGCCGCGCTCCGCCGCCTCCTCGCAGAAAGAGGGCGACCAAGACAGTGACAGCACATAAAAATCGAATTCGCCGGGCGTGTTCTGCCGCTTGTCCTGGGCCTTTGCGCCATCGCCCAGCGCAGCCAGCCCGGCCGCAAGCGTCAGCGAGATCATCAGGCGGGAGAACGAATGCAATCTGGAATGAAACATGGCGACGCCCCTCAACTAGACTGTGCAGACAAGCCTAGCAGGCGATAAGAACATTTCAAGAACAAAATGCGGGTGACCGTCGTTCGGCCGCCTGATCGGTCCGGATCAGAACGTTTCAATTACTGTTTGGCGGCGCGGCAGGCCGGGTTGTAGGCCCAGTTGCGGTCGAGCCCGACCACGCACCATTCGACGCCTTGGCCGTAGCCGGCGAAGCCGCCATCCTCCACGATCGAGAAATGCACCTTGCGCATCTTGCCGTCCGTGAGCATGGCCTCGCCGGTGCAATAGCGGCGCGGGATGTTGTCGGATGCCCAAGGCCGGAACGCGGTCTCGTGAACTGCGGCGAAGCCGGTGATCTTCAACGAAGAATTCCAGAACGCGCTTTCTTTCTCCCAGAACTGGGTCGCGATCGTCGGCAGCGCCCTGTCGCACTCGGAGACGTTGCCGTCATAGCGCGGCCCGCTCAGCCAGAAATTCAGCTCCAGCGGATTGGCGGCCCTGGCCTCGCCGAGCGACAGCGCCCCGAACAGGAGGCCGAGCACGGCGGCAAAGCGGAGCGATTTCAGGAAGGTCGAGGCGCGCATGGATGATCCAGACAGCATGATCTGCAAGGGTCGGACGGTGCCGTGAAGGCCGGGGGAGGTCAAGTGCAGCGCGGCAACACTTGCCGACGAGTTGACCGCAATGCTGCGTTGGACCGGCCATCCGTTCTTTCCACCGCCGCGCCGACACCGTAAACTGCCGCCAACCAATCGGAGTGACGGGAATGCGAATCATTGCGGCCGCGGGCCTACTTGCCTTGGGTATGATGGCGAGCCAGTCGGCGCATGCCGATCTGCTTCCGGTGCCTCCGTTCAAGGGCAACGACACCGGCGGCATCATCGCCTATTCGATGGCAACCCAGGTCGATGCGCGGCAGGTCGCGGTCGATCACTGCGCGCGCTATGGCAAAGTCGCCAAATTCCTGGCGGTGCAGGCCTATGAGGGCGGCTACATCTCGTTCTCCTGCCGCTGGGTGCCCTATGGCGCCGCCGACCAGCCGATCCGCACGCTCTACTGAGGCGCTTTCGCACGCCGCTACCTCTCAGCCGGGAACTTCCCACATGACGCGCAAACTCGCTTTGCTCGGCTCCGCCCTTTGCCTCGTGTTGTCGGCAGGCAGCGCTCGCGCTGACGACCTGCCGGTGCGTAAGGCAGGGCTGTGGGAATTGAAGATGGTCCGGACCGGCACGCCGGTGCCCGAGATGACCATGCAGCACTGCACCGACGAGACCGTCGACAAGGAAATGAACAACAACGTCTCGCCGATGGCCAAGCAGATCTGCGCCAAGCAGGACATCAAGAAGACCGCGACCGGCTATGTCAGCGATTCCGAGTGCAATGTCGCCGGCATCAGCACGACTTCGCATGCTGAGATCACCGGCGATTTCAATTCGGCCTATACGGTGAAGACGTCGTCGCACGCGCAAGGCGGCGCCGCCGGCGCGGCAGGCCGCGACACGACCGTGCAGCTCGAAGCGAAATGGCTGGGAGCCTGCAAGCCGGACCAGAAGCCCGGCGACATCGTGATGCCCGGCGGCTTCAAGATGAACGTGCGTGACATGGACAAGCTGAAGGCGCTGCTGCCGAAGTAAGGCTCTTCCCCTCTCCCCTTGTGGGAGAGGGTGGCCGCCGCGCAGCGGCGAGACGGGTGAGGGGTTTGTCTCCGCGTGTGACTCTTTTCGCTTTGAATTCGCGGAGAGAGACCCCTCATCCGGCGCTTCGCGCCACCTTCTCCCACAGGGGGAGAAGGGAAGAGGCAGCTACACCGGTATCCGCACGCTCGCCCTTAATCCGCCCATCGGACTGTCGCCAAGCGTGATGTCGCCGCCGTGCGAGCGGGCGATGTCGCGGGCGATCGCGAGGCCAAGACCTGTGCCGCCTTCGTCCTGGTTGCGGGCGTTGTCGAGCCGCAGGAACGGCTTGAACACCTCTTCGCGCAGATGGGCGGGAATGCCCGGCCCGTCATCGTCCACCGTCACGGTCAAATAACGGTGATCGCGCTGGCCGGTGATGGCGATGCTCTTGCCGTAGCGGGCGGCGTTGGTGACGAGGTTGGCGAGGCAGCGCTTGAATGAGGCCGGCTTCACCGTGACCACGGGCAGCCCGTTGAACGCAACGGTCGCCGTGTGGCCGTGGCGCTCGGCGTCGCTGCGCAGCTCCTCGAGCGCCTGGGCCATGTCGGTCGGCTGCGACTGCTCGCCGGAATCGCCGCGGGCAAACGCGAGGTAGTCCTCGAGCATCATCGACATCTCGTCGACGTCCTTGCGCATGCCCTCCATTTCGGGGCTGTCGCCGATCAACGCCAGCTCGAGCTTGAACCGCGTCAGGATCGTGCGCAGATCATGGCTGACGCCGGCTAGCATCGCGGTGCGTTGCTCCATCGTTCGCTCGATGCGCGACTTCATTTCGAGGAAGGCGACCGACGCGCGCCGCACCTCGCGCGCGCCACGCGGGCGGAAATTCGGCGCCTCGCGGCCCTTGCCAAAACTTTCGGCGGCGTCGGCAAGTCGCAGGATCGGCTTGATCTGGTTGCGCAGGAATAGCACCGCGACGATCAGCAGGATCGAGGACGTGCCGACCATCCAGAACAGGAAGATCTCCGAGTTCGAGGCATAGGCGGCGCTGCGCTGCGCGAACACGCGCATCACGGCGTCGTCGAGCTGGATCCGGATCTCGACGAGGTTGGAGCGGCCGACCGTGTCGATCCAGAAGGAGCGCCCGATCTGGCGGCCGAGCTGCACCGACAGCGTCTGGTCGAGCAGCGAGAAGAACGGCTTTGGTCCCGGCGGCGGCATGTCGCCGGCCGGGAGGAAATCGACGACGAGGCCCAGGCGCTGCTGCGCGATGCGGCGGATCTGGTCGCGATCCTTGTCTTGCGGGTAGCCCTTGTAGACGTCGATCAGCGCGGCGATGTCCTGCACCACCGCGGCCGACAGGCGGCGTGTCACCGTGTTCCAGTGCCGCTCCATGAACACGAAGGCGACCACCGATTGCAGGATCACCATCGGCACGATCATGATCAGCAGCGCACGCGCATAAAGGCCGGTCGGCATCCAGCCCTTGAACGCATTGCCCATCCAGCCATTGGCGGCGGAGACGCGGCCGGCGGCGCTCTTCAAAAGCGTCAGGCCGGTATCGATCGTGCTCATCGGTGGCGGTTCACTCTTTATGGCGAGGCTACCAGCCGGTAGCCGATGCCGCGCACGGCCTGGAGGAACAGCGGATTGGCGGGATCGGTCTCGATCTTGCGCCGCAGGCGGTTGATCTGCACGTCGACGGCGCGCTCGTTGACGCTGCCATTGCCGGTCAGCGCGCTGCGCGGCACGGTCTCGCCCGGTGTCTCCGACAAAATCCGCAGCATCTCGCGCTCGCGGTCGGTGAGGTGAATGACGTCTTCGCCCTGGCGCAATTCGCCGCGGTCGAGGTGATAGATGTACGGGCCAAACGCGATCTTCTCGACCGCAGCGGCCTGTGGCGGCGGCGCGGCGCGCTTGAGGATGTTGTTGATGCGCAGCGCAAGCTCGCGCGGCTCGAACGGCTTTGCGACGTAATCGTCGGCACCGATCTGCAGGCCCTCGATGCGCGCTTCGGCTTCATGCCGCGCCGTCAGCATCACGATCGGCACCGAGGACGAGGTCCGGATGAAACGGGCGAGATCGAAGCCGGTCTCGCCGGGCATCATGACATCCAGGATCAAGAGGTCGAAGTGCAGGCCCAAAAGCTTGGAACGGGCATCGCTAGCGCTCGCGGCGGTCGAGACGCGATAACCTTCGCCGGCAAGGAAGCGCGAGAGCAGATCGCGGATGCGGCGGTCGTCATCGACCAGCAGGAGATGCGGGGCATCGTCTGCGGGACGTGCCGGCGGGCGTGCGAGCGTGGCAGCGAGCGGCACGGTCACTCCTTGTCCTGATTGACGGTGGCAAAGATCGTCTCGAGCACCTTGTCCGGATCGTCGCGGTCGATCATCGCGCGCAGGAAGCGCTTGACGGTCTCGGCATCCTGCGGCGCCATCTCGGCAAGCGCCTTGGTGATGCGCGTGGTCTGGAGGCCGGCGAGCTTCTGCACCAGCGCCTCGCCCTTCGGTGTCGCAAACAGCAGGCGTTGGCGGCGATCATTGTCGCCGGTCTTCTGCACGATATAGCCCTCGTCCAGGAGCTGCTTGAGCACCCGGCCGAGCGATTGCTTGGTGATGCGCAGGACGTCGAGGAGGTCGGCGACCTTGAGGCCGGGATAACGATAGACAAAGTGCATGACGCGGTGATGGGCCCGGCCGAAGCCGAACGCCTCCAGCTCCTGGTCGGGATCGCCGACAAAATCGCGATAGGCGAAGAACAGCAGTTCGATGATATCCCAGCGCAAATTGCCTCCGTCGTCTGCGGCCGGCCGCGGCCCGGCTGCGTCTTGAGAAGGAGTCGCGAAATTTATGTCAGGCATATTGACGTATCTTGGTCTCAATTTTACAAAACGATCAGCCCGCACGAAATTTTAGATCGTTTCGCGTCGGGTGGGCGTCGAAGCAAGGCGGCCGCAGTGGGCCGGACAGGCGGCAACGGCCGGAGCAGATCTACCGTGCGATGTCGAACGGCATTTCGGCAAAACATACTGGACTTCCGTCTTCCGCAAAAGCATGTCCTCCGTGACATGCTGGCCACGGAAACCGGCCGTAACAAGGCTGGCGGCGGTCCGGCCAGAAACCAATCGAGCCAGCCGGGCCCAAATCGGGGCAGGCGGGTGCCACAACGGCGCCGCTACCGGCAGCGGGAGGCAAGGACATGAGCATGAAATTCGACATCCAGCCCGCATCCAATCCGACCTCCGAGAAGGATCGGGTCGCCAAGCTGGTCGACCCCGGTTTCGGGCGGGTCTTCACCGACCACATGGCAGTGGTCCGCTACAACCAGGCCAAGGGTGGCTGGTACGAGGCGCGTGTCGAGGCCCGCGCCAATTTCCAGCTCGATCCGGCCGGCGCCGTCCTGCACTACGCCCAGGAAATTTTTGAAGGCCTCAAGGCCTACAAGCGCGACGACGGCGGCGTGAACCTGTTTCGCCCCGATGCCAATGCCCGGCGCTTCAAGGACTCGGCGGACCGCATGGCGATGGCGCAGCTCCCTGAAGACGTCTTCATCGAGGCGGTCGAGCAAATCGTGCGCATCGATCGCGCCTGGATGCCGGGCGGCGAGGGCAGCCTTTACCTGCGCCCCTTCATGATCGCGAGCGAGACCTTCCTCGGCGTCAAGCCGTCGTCCGAATACATTTTCGCGGTGATCGCCTCGCCGGTCGGCTCCTACTTCAAGGGCGGCCCCGCGCCGGTCTCGATCTGGGTGTCGGAGAATTACACGCGCGCTGCCGTCGGCGGCACCGGCGCCGTCAAATGCGGCGGCAACTATGCCGCAAGCCTGCGTGCGCAGGCCGAGGCGATCCAGCACGGCTGCGACCAGGTCGTCTTTCTCGATGCAATCGAGCGCCGCTACATCGAAGAGCTCGGCGGCATGAATGTGTTCTTCGTGTTCGACGACGGGTCGCTCTCGACGCCGCCGCTGGGCACCATCCTGCCCGGCATCACCCGCGACTCCATCATTGCGCTGGCCAAAGACGCCGGCAAGACCGTGCGTGAGGAGCCGTACTCGCTCGACCAGTGGCGCAAGGATGCGGCCAGCGGCAAGCTGAAGGAAGCGTTTGCCTGCGGCACCGCCGCCGTGATCTCGCCGATCGGCACGGTGCGCTCGGTGAGCGGCGATTTCGAGATCAGCGGCGGTGCCGCGGGCCCCGTCGCCATGGGCCTGCGCAAGCAGCTCGTCGACATCCAGTACGGCCGCACCAACGATCCGCACAACTGGATCCGGAAGGTGGATTGAGGCCCTTCTTCCTTCTCCCCTTGTGGGAGAAGGTGGCGCGAAGCGCCGGATGAGGGGTTCTATCCGCGAGTTCAAGGGTCAGTTGGACTCGCGGATAGAACCCCTCACCCGTCTCGCCGCTACGCGGCGAGCCACCCTCTCCCACAAGGGGAGAGGGGAAAAGGGCATCGCTGGTTGGCTTTTCTCGCCATGAACGCGACACCATGATCGTGCGACAAAGTCCAAGACCTCGCATACCCAGACATCGAGTCATCCGGACATCGCGATCATGACATCCACTCTTCCCCAGTCCCTGAAATGGGTCGTTCTTGCCGCGGTCACCGGCATCACCGTATTCGGCATTCTGACCATCGGCCCCAAGCCGGACGTCTCCGCTGAGGGCCGTTCGCCCGTCGTCGACGTGCGCACCACCGATCCGGAGATGAACACCGCGATCGCGCGCGCCCGCGGCACGCTGCCGACCTTTTGGGCCTCCTACGAGGCGCCGAAGCCGTCGGAGACAGGGCATGCCCTGAAGGTGCACTTTTCGACCCGCAAAGGCGGTGAGCACATCTGGATGGCCGAGGTGAAGAAGCTACCCAATGGGGCCTATTCCGGCCTCTTCGCCAACGAGCCACGCGATCTGGCCGGCAAGCGGGCAGGCGATAAGGTCGAATTCACTGAAGCCGACATCTCGGACTGGATGTTCATGCGCAACGGCAAGATCGTCGGCGGCGAAACCATCAAGCCAACGCTGAAGTCGCTGCCGAATGCGGATGCCGACGCGCTCCGGGCGCGGATGGAGCAGCCGTAAGCGATTACCCGGCAGTTGCCGCATCACGCGTCGGCTGGTAAATGCCGCGCATGGCCGAAAAACCCAAAAAATCCCAGAAACTGAAGGCGCGCCTGCCGCGCGGGCTCGAGGATCGCGATCCCGCCGCGATCCGGGCGACGCGCGAGATGGTGGAAAAGATCCGGACCGTGTACGAACTCTACGGGTTCGAGCCGGTGGAAACGCCGGCGATGGAATACACCGACGCGCTCGGCAAGTTCCTGCCCGACCAGGATCGTCCGAACGAGGGCGTGTTCTCGTTCCAGGACGACGACGAGCAGTGGATCAGCCTCCGCTATGATTTGACCGCGCCGCTCGCCCGCTATGTCGGCGAGCGATACGGGACCGACGGTCTTGTGTTGCCCTACCGCAGCTACCGCGTCGGCTACGTCTTCCGCAACGAGAAGCCCGGCCCCGGCCGCTTCCGCCAGTTCATGCAGTTCGATGCGGATACGGTGGGATCGGCCACGCCGGCGGCGGACGCGGAGATCTGCATGATGGCCGCGGACACGATGGAAGCGCTAGGCATTGCGCGCGGCTCGTATGTCGTCAAGGTGAACAATCGCAAGGTGCTCGACGGCGTTCTGGAAGCCATCGGGCTCGGCGGCGAAGAGAACGCAGCACGCAGACTGACGGTGCTGCGCGCGATCGACAAGCTCGACAAATTTCCCGCCGAGGAAGTTCGCAAACTGCTCGGTCCCGGTAGATGGGATGGCGGCGAAGAAGGCAAGGGCGACTTCACGAAGGGCGCCAATTTGAGCGCGTCGGAGGCTGACGTCGTTCTCGCCATCACCAAACCGCGCGACGATTGGAAAGAGGCGATCGCCGCGGCGGAGGTCTATCTCGCCAAGAGCGAAGTCGGTCAGGCCGGCGTGAGCGAGCTGGAAGAGATCGCGAAACTGGTGACGGCGTCGGGGTACGGCGCGGACCGCATCAAGATCGATCCCTCCGTGGTGCGCGGTCTCGAATATTACACGGGCCCCGTCTACGAGGTCGAATTGCTGCTCGAGACCAAGGATGACAAGGGCCGCCCGGTCCGCTTCGGCTCGGTCGGCGGTGGTGGCCGCTATGATGGTCTCGTCTCGCGCTTTCGCGGCGAGCCGGTGCCGGCGACCGGATTCTCGATCGGCGTGTCGCGGCTTCAGGCCGCGCTGACTCTGCTTGGCAAGCTCGACACGCGGCCCGAGTTCGGCCCCGTCGTCGTCACCGTGTTCGACCGCGACCGCGTCGCCGACTATCAGAAGATGGTCGCATCGTTGCGAACCGCCGGCATTCGCGCCGAACTCTATCTCGGCAATCCCAAGAACATGGGCAACCAGCTCAAATATGCCGATCGCCGCAATGCGCCCTGCGTCATCATCCAGGGCTCGGATGAAAAAGCGCGTGGCGAGGTGCAGATCAAGGATCTGATCGAGGGCGCGAAGGCGGCGGCCGCGATCGCTTCCAACCAGGAATGGCGCGAGAGCCGCCCGGCGCAGTTCTCGTGCAGCGAGGCCGACCTCGTCGCCAAAGTGCGCGAGGTGTTGGCGCGGCATGACGTGAGCTGGGGCTAGCCATTCGCTGACGTCGCCATGCCCGGGCTTGTCCCGGACATCTACCTCCTGTTTGATGGCGCCCGTCAATGGCCGGTGTCCGGCCCCAAGGGAGAGAAAAATGCCTGAGATCACTGTCAGCATGGCCGAAGGCCGCACCGACGAACAAAAGGCCGGCATGATGCGCGACATCACCCAGGCACTGGTGAAGAATCTCGGCGTCGATGCCGACGCCG
This sequence comes from Bradyrhizobium sp. 155, assembly GCF_023101105.1. Lineage (NCBI taxonomy): Bacteria > Pseudomonadati > Pseudomonadota > Alphaproteobacteria > Hyphomicrobiales > Nitrobacteraceae > Bradyrhizobium > Bradyrhizobium sp. 155. The sequence goes on from NZ_CP064704.1 coordinate 1,067,925, forward strand.
TCGTCATCCAGATCAATGAAGCCCCGCTCCGCCACAAGATGAAGGGCGGCAAGACGTTCGTGGAGCGCGCGGCGGCTGCGAAGAAGTAGCCGGCGCTGGTTCGGCAACCACAAAGGTCGTCCTGGCGAAAGCCAAGGACCCATTACCCCAAGCGGCAGTTGTCGCAGCAGGTCGTGGTTTAGACCGCGCATGACAATGTTGGGTCGGGGTAATGGGTCCTGGATCGGCGCTCCGCTTCGCTGCGCTTGTCCAGGACGACGGGGGGAGGCCCCATGGACGCACGCGACTTCATCAAGGTCGGCATGAGCGCCGAGCGCACGCTGGTGGTGCCGGTGGAGCGCACGGTCGGGCATTTCGTGCCCGGCATGCCGATGGTCTATGCGACGCCGATGATGATCCTGGAAATGGAGATGACGTCGGGCGATGCGATTCGTGCGGCGCTTCAGCCGGGCTGGGTCACCGTCGGCACCGAGGTCGATATCCGCCATCTTGCAGCAGCCCTCGTCGGTGCGACGGTGCGGACCACTGCGAAGGTTTTCGCGGTCGAGCGCCGCGTCATCCGCTTCGAGGTCGAGGCCTTCGAAGGCCCGCGAAAACTCGGCGAAGGGCGCCACGCGCGCGGGCTCGTCAATGTCGAGATGTTCAACAAGCGGCTAGCCGCAGGCTCGAAATCGTAGGGTGGGCAAAGGCGCGGAGCGCCGTGCCCACCATCTTTCCGCGATTGCATTCGAATGGGTGGGGCACGCTTCGCTTTGCCCACCCTACGGCACACTTTCTTACTTCGCCAATTCCTTCGACCGCTTCGTCGCCGCCGCGATGGCGCGGATCATCAGATCGCGCAGGCCGGGCTCGCCCATCAGCACGCCGAGTGCCGCGGCCGTGGTACCGCCGGGCGAGGTGACGTTCTGGCGCAGCGTGCCGGACGCAAGCTCCGACTGGTGGAGAAGTTCACCCGAGCCGGCGACGGTTTCGCGCGCGAGTTTTGTCGCGAGCGCCTCGGGCAATCCCGCCTCGACACCGGCGCGCGCGAGTTCCTCGGCCAGCAAAAACACATAGGCCGGACCCGAGCCGGACACCGCAGTGACCGCGTCCATCAGGCTCTCATCGTTGACCCATTCGACCGAGCCGGTGGCGCGTAGCAGCGCATCGGCCACCGCGCGTTGCTGTGCGCTGACATTGTTCGCGGCGACAGCCACCGTGATGCCGCGACCGATCGCGGCCGGCGTGTTCGGCATCGCGCGCACCACCGCGCCGCCGCAGACCTCCTCGAGCGAGGCGATCGTGGTTCCCGCCATGATCGACACCACCGCGGTCTTGTCGGAGACGAATGGCTTCAGCTTGGCGCCGGCCTCGCGGAACATTTGCGGCTTCACCGCGACGACGAGCGTCTCGACCTGGCCTGCCGTCGTCACATCAGGATTGAGCGCAATCCCCTTGGCGGCAAGTGCGGTGATCTCGGCCGAGATGTGCGGATCGATCACCGCGACGCGGCGCGGATCGAGCCCGCCCGAAAGCCATCCGGTCAGCATCGCGCCGCCCATCTTGCCGGCACCGGCGAGCAGGATGGTGCCGGTGATGTTCTCGAGAGTGTTGTTGCTCGTCATAGCCGTTGCCACAAACTCAGTGTCGTCCCGGCGAAGGCCGGGACCCATAACCACAACTGGTTTTAATGGATGGAGGTGTTGGCAACAAGCAGCGTGCCACAAGCGAAATCACGCGGTATGGGTCCCGGCCTTCGCCGGGACGACGGCGAGCAGGGAGCGACGCCTTCCTCACGCGCTGGAGAGCTGAGTGCGCTTACGCCTCGCCCACCGTGTCGAACATGGCCGCGTCCATGGCTTCCGTCGTGGACTTGCCTGCCCACACCACGAACTGGAACGCCGGGAAATAGCGTTCGCAGGCGTGGATGGCGCCTGCGAGCATGGCTTCGCACTGGCCGGTGGAGGCGATGAGCCCGCCCGGCAGCACCAGGGCCTGCCGGTGCATGATCATGCCGGTGGTGGTCCACAGGTCGAAGTGCCCGACCCACAATTGCTCGTTGACCGCGGCCACGAGCCGCTGGACCTCCGGTCGCCGCGCAACCGGGATCTTCATGTCAAACGCGCAGGCCAGATGCAGCGCCTCGATCTCGCCCATCCAGGTGAAGGAGATCTGGTAGTCGGTCCATTGTCCCTTGGAGACAATCGTGAGTTCGTCTTCGCCGGAGCGTTCGAACGGCCAGTTGTTGCTGGCAGCGATATCCTCGACCACCGCGAGCGGATGGTTTTTGGAATCGATGGTGCCTTCGAGCAGGGACATGCCGTCTCGACCTCTTGCCTTTTTGTTGTCTTTGATACGCACGCGGTTGGTCCGCCGCGCGCTCCCTTAAATCTTGCTAAGGCGATCCATTCGGATCAGCGCGGGCTTGTCGCGGATCAACTGATGTGATTTGCGGAATCTGCGCAACTGGCTGCCGAGTCCGTCCACAAGTCAGGACTCGTTCGTCCACAGCTCATCTCCGCCACAATTATTAACGCCGGTGAGGCCGAACCGGATGGAGAAGAACAAACCGGAATCGGATTCGCCAAAGGCCTGCCAATCGCTAATTCCGTCGCGTGCCCCCTGGACCGCCATGGCGGCATGGGACCATGCGGTTTTCCCATGCGGAACCCGCTTGCCGCGGCCCCGAACCGGCGTCATATTCCGGTCAGGCCGTTCATCCCGGGCGGCCGATGTTCTCAGGGCGGGGTGAAAGTCCCCACCGGCGGTAAGGGCCGTAAGGCCTAAGCCCGCGAGCGCCTTCCTCAAAGCCTTGCTGAGGGGAAGGGTCAGCAGATTCGGTGCAACTCCGAAGCCGACGGTTAAAGTCCGGATGAAAGAGAACGGTCGGTGGCAGACGCATCGCAGGATGCGGCTGTTTGTCGTTCCGTGTGCCCTGATTCTGGTCCTTAACTGAGGAAAGCCATGAATCAGATGTTGCAAGATCCCCAAGCCGAAACGTCCCAACCAACTCAAACGCCACCGCCGGTTCCGCAAGATCCGGTGCCCGACCATCCGCGCTTCGCGAAACCGCAGCGGGTGGCCTTCGTGCAGGCCTGCTGGCACCGCGACGTGGTCGAGGAGGCCCGCATCGCCTTCGCGAAGGAGGCAGAAGCGCGCCACCTCAATCATGTCGACGTGTTCGAGGTGCCGGGCTCGTTCGAGATCCCGCTGCATGCGCAGATCCTGGCCAAGACACGACGCTACACCGCGATCGTCGCGGCCGGCCTCGTCGTCGACGGCGGCATCTACCGCCATGAGTTCGTCGCCGATACCGTGATCAAGGCGTTGATGGACGTGCAGCTGCGCACCGAGGTGCCCGTGTTCTCCGCGGTGCTGACGCCGCAGCAATTCCACGAGACCGAGGTGCACTACGATTTCTTCCGCAAGCATTTTGCCATCAAGGGCGTCGAAGTGGCAGCCGCCTGCGCGGAGACACTGCTCGGGCTCGAACGCCTGCGCGGCCAGGTCGCCGCGGGAATCGTGTAACGCAGCGCAACGACCATCCCTCATCCCGAGGGGCGCGAAACGCGTCTCGAAGGATGAGGGCGATCGCCGCCGTCATCACCCCAGTGACACCCCCGCTTTGGCGCGGCTGATCCCAAGCGTCAGGATGCGCTGCAGGAGAGCCGGATATTTCAGTCCGTCATGTAGAGCGGCCGTGGCGAACTCCTGGCTCTTGGCGATCTCGGGATTGGGATTGGCTTCGATGAAATATGGCGTGCCGTCGGCAGTGAGACGAAAATCGATGCGCGCATAGCCGTCGAGGCCGAGCACCCGGTAGATGCGTTTCGCGGCCCGCTGGATCCTGGCGGTCACTTCCGGCGCCAGATCCTTCGCAGGCCCGTCGACGATGCCGACCTTCTCCTGATAGTCGGTGTCGTGCTTGGCCTTCTCCGTGGCGATATGCCGTGACGAGCGGCCACCCATGCTGCCGAATTTCAGCTCCCAGACCGGCAGAACGCGCAAGCGATTGTTGCCGAGCACGCCGACGTAAAGCTCTCGCCCCTCGATGAACTGCTCGGCGATGGCGGCGGATTCGACCCGCTCGTGGATGAAGGCAACCCGCTCGGCCAGCTTCTCGTCGGTGTCGACGATGGAGGCTTGCGAGATGCCGAACGAGCCATCCATGTTCAGGCTCTTGACGATCAGCGGCAGCGCAAGGCGTGTCGGGCGTTTCACCTTGCGGCGCATCGGGAAGACCGCAAAGGCCGGCGCAGCGATCCGGCGGTGATGCACCAGCGTCTTGGACAAATCCTTGCCGCGGGCCAGGGTCAGGCCGCGCGGATTGCACCCGGTATAAGGGACCTTCATCAGCTCGAGATAGCTCGCGATGTGCTGGTCGAAGGCGACGTTGTTGTGGAATTCCTCCAGCAGCGTGAACACCACGTGCGGCTTGAACTCCTCGATCGCCTCGCGCACCGGCTTGATTTCCTCCTGCGCGCCGAGTGGTCGAACCTCGTGGCCGGCTGCGCGCAAGGTACTCACGACGTCGTATTCGGTTTTCCACGCGTTGATCTCCTGCACGGTGTGTCCGTCGCTGGAGTCCGGCGGCACGAAGTCCGGATGCATGAGCACCAGAATGCGCAGACGTCTCATAGCGCGATCCATTTTCGTTGAGACGGGCCAAACATCGTGTGCATCGTCTTGGCGGTCACGAGGACGATGAAGTCGAGAACGAGCTTCTGTTCGGGGCCGACGGCACGCAGATCGAGCTCGCGGCAGCGAGAGATCATCTCGTCGAGCACGGCATCGAGTGTAAGCTGATTCTCGCCCGTCCATCGCGCCACCAGCTGCCTGATATGGGCGCGGTGCCGCCGGATCAGGGCCGAAGCCGGCTTCGAGCGGTGATGCCGTGGATCGGCTGAAAACAGCCGGGACAGATCGCGGTCGTAGGTCTTGGGGGGCGTGAAGGCGTAGAACGCCTGCTTCTTCTTGTAGTGCTCTTCGAGCGTCTGGCTCAGCCGACCCAGCGTATCGACACGCTCCCGCGTCGTGATCAGCGGTCGCTTGCCCGCGATCTCGCCCATCAGTTCGTCGACATATTCGAGCTTCTTCAGCGCCGGCCAGCCGGCGTATCGTGTCCGCCAGTTCGAACGGGGCCGCAGCCACACCGCAAAGGTCTCGGCGAAATCCTCGTCCGGATGGCTCTGCGCGTACCAGAGCCGCAGATGCTGGACATAGCGCCGGCTGGCCGGATTGGGCCGGTAATAGCGCGGATAATGTTTCGACGACGGGCCGAACAGTTGCTGCCAGCGCCGGCGGCGCTGCAACTGGTAGCCGTGCTGTATGGCGTGGCCCGCTTCGTGACGGAGGATGGCCATGCATTCACGCCAGGTTCCGCCCTCGACGTCGAACATCATCTTCTTCTCGAGCTTCATCAGGCGGGGATGAGCGAGATAGAACGGAATGGCGATGCCGGGAACGCCGCCCGGACTGAACCATTCGCTCGACATCCAGGTGTGCGGCCGCAGCCGGATGCCGCGCTCCTGGAGCTCCTCGTACAGCGCGCTGACGCAATCCTCGAGCCAGGTGCCTTCGACCGTAACCCTCAGGCTGGAGAGGCGTTGCTTGAGCAACTCATCATCCGACAGCTTCTCCCAGGCAAATTTCCGGCGTGGCATCGGGCATCCAGAGGGCAGAGATGACTCGGGATTCGGATGATGTCATGGGCGCTCGTTGGCAACAACCCGGGGGGCGGCGGCGCGTGAGGCCGTAGGGGGCAAAGCGACTTGTCCGCCGGAACTCGACGAGCGAAGGCGGAAGCGTGCTCACCGTCTTCATGGCCACAAAAAAGGTGGGCACGGCGCGTTGCGCCTTTGCCCACCCTACGATTTTCCGCAAGCGGCCAGAGGCGAAAACCTCAGTCAAACAGGCTCGACACCGACTCTTCCGCCGCGGTGCGCGCGATCGCGTCGGAGATCAGGCTGGCGATCGGCAGCGTGCGGATGTTCGGGGCCTTGCTCACCGCATCCGTCGGCAGGATCGAGTCGGTGATCACCAGCTCCTTCAGCCTGGAGTTCGTGATCCGGGCCGCCGCGCCGCCGGAGAGCACGCCGTGGGTGATGTAGGCGTAGACGTCCTTGGCGCCCTTGGCGATCAGCGCGTCAGCGGCGTTCACCAGCGTGCCGCCGGAATCCACGATGTCGTCGATCAGGATGCAGGTGTAGCCGGCGACGTCGCCGATGACGTTCATGACCTCGGATTCACCCGCCCTCTCGCGGCGCTTGTCGACGATCGCGAGCGGGGTGTTGATGCGCTTGGCGAGGCCGCGTGCGCGCGCCACGCCGCCGACGTCGGGCGAGATCACCATTGTCCTGGAGAGGTCGAACTTGTCCTTGATGTCGCGCACCATCAGCGGCGCTGCGTAGAGATTGTCGGTCGGGATGTCGAAGAAGCCCTGGATCTGGCCGGCATGCAGGTCGAGCGTCATGACGCGGTCGACGCCAGCCTGGGTGATCAAATTGGCGACGAGTTTTGCCGAGATCGGCGTGCGCGAACCCGACTTGCGGTCCTGCCGGGCGTAGCCGAAATAGGGCAACACCGCGGTGATGCGGCGCGCCGAGGAGCGGCGCAGTGCGTCGGTGATGATCAGCAATTCCATCAGATGGTCGTTCGCCGGAAACGAGGTCGACTGGATGACGAAGGCATCCGAGCCCCGCACGTTCTCCTGGATCTCGACGAAGATCTCCATGTCGGCGAAGCGCCGTACCACCGCCTTGGTCAGCGGCAGGTCGAGACCTTGCGCGATGGCCTGAGCGAGAGCCGGATTGGAGTTGCCGGCGACGAGCTTGATGGAGCCGTTCTTGGCCGACATGGACGCTTCCTCCCGCGCTTTGCTGGACACGATGTTCAACATCAAACAATACCCACTGGAAGCACGGTTACGACGGGCGAGGAAATATCAGGCCGGGGGCTGCAATGGCAACCCGGGGCACTACGTTTTCCCTGCGAAATCCCGAGTCCGGCCAACGGTTTGGCCGGAAAACGGGGCCGTGGTTTCGCGGGGGTTAGCGCTCGGCATAGCCCAGCGCCGAGGCCGGCATGTCGGCCAATGGAGCCTCCGGGATCACGCTCGCCACGGCCGGCCCGCGCAAGCCGGGCGCCGAGTTCGGCGCATCCGGTGTACCGTTGATCATGTTGGAAAGTCCGCTGAATCCGGCCTGGGCGATCTTCCGCAGCACGAGGTCGTCGGCAGCGCCCCAAGGATCCCGGCCGCCCTTGGCCGCGGTCGGTTCCTCGCCGGAAAGGCGCAGCGCCCGCTGCTGGTTGGCGTCGTAGACGTCCCAGACCCAGGCGATCACGGTCTTGCCACGAACGATCTGGGCGGAGAGGTAGCTGCGCACGCGGTAGGCAGCCGTCCCCTCGCGGGAGACCACGGACAGGCTGCGCAGCTTGGATTCGCTGTCGAGCACGCCGACCATGCGGTCGAACACTTGCGGCGGCGGCCCGTCGATCGATTCGAACGCGACTGTCGCCCCCGAGCCGGCGCTCGGCGCCATCGCATAGGAGTTCGCGGCGCCACCGCCACCGGCACAGCCGCCAAGCGCGGCCGTCAGCAGCATGACCGCGAGCACGCGCGAACCCGCGCGGCGCAAGATGAATGACGCGTCCCTCATTATGGAGGGCAGCGATATCGTTAAAACGCATTAACGTCTAGGGCGGGGGCGCCACAGGCCACTATCATCGCGCGCAGGCATCGCCCCGGAATGACACGGGGTTGCCTTTGTGTTCACGCTTCGAGCGCGATCGCGTGAACGTGGCGGCCGTAATCCGGCTCCTTGCGATGTACCGAGCGGCGGTAGCTGAAGAAGCGTTCGTCGGCGTAGGTGTCCAGACCGAGATCGTCGATCATCAGGATGCCCGCGGCTTCCAGACGCTTGCGGATGAAGCCGGCGAGGTCGAACATCGCGTGTCCCTCGCGCACCGACGGGATGAAGAACATGGCGTTGTCTCCATCCGCCTCGATGAAGCGCGCCACGAACTCGTTGCCGACTTCATAACTGTCCTGGCGGATCAGTGGGCCGATCGCGGCGATGATGCGGCTCCGCGAGGCGCCGAGTTTTTCCATCGCCGAAATGGTCTGCTCCAGCACGCCGGTGAGCGCACCCTTCCAGCCGGCATGCGCGCCGCCGATCACGCCCGCATTGGGATCGACGAACAGCACCGGTCCGCAATCGGCGGTGGAGACGCCGAGCGCGATGCCGGGCACCTTCGTCACCAGCGCATCGCCCTTCGGCCGCGGCCCGCTCGGCCACCGAGCTTCGGCCACGAGCACGTCGGGCGAATGGATCTGGTGCAGGCTGAGAAAGCGTTCGGGTGCGACGCCGACATGCTCGGCCATGCGGCGGCGGTTCTCCGCAACAAGGGCCTGGTCGTCATTGGAGCCGAGCCCGCCGTTCAGCGCGGAATAGATGCCGCCCGAGACGCCGCCCTCGCGGGTGAAGAAGGCGTGGCGCAGGCCGGGCACCGCGGACAGCAGCGAGGAGGCAAGCGTCATGAATCGTCTCCGGCGCGTTCGAGATCGCTGAGTCCCGCAAGGCCCGTCAGCCGCGGCTCGGAGATGCCGAGCACCTTGAACATCGAACCCATGCCGCTGCGCCCGGTTTCGGTCAGGCGCTTGAGCGCGATCGAAATGTCGGTGGCGACGTCAGGCGCCGCCTTCTGCATCAAGGCGGCTGCACGGGTCTCGATGCCGACGCGTTTGAGGAAATCGCCCTGCGTCACCGGCCCGTGCACGCGGGCGCCGACGTCCTCCGCCCCGCGCGCGAGCGCCTGGAAGTCGACATGGGCTGTGACGTCGGCCTGGCCCGGCGCCTTCAGGGGATCGGTGAAGGTGTGGCGCGCGATCGCCTGGAAGGTGTCGCCGGCATCGCTGCGCAGATGACCGTAATCGATGATCAGCGCCGCGCCGTCCTGGTCGCGCACGCGGCTGGCGAGCTTCATGATCTCGGCATCGGGCCGCCATTCGAACACGGCCCCGACGGGCGCGGCGCGCACCAGAGGCGGCAGCAACACCTCGAAGCGCGGCGTCGGCTCGGCCGCCGCGCCGAATTGAAGTTTTCCGTTGGCGTCGACCTCGATCACGCGCTCGTGCCAGCCGTTCTCGTGTCGGACCATCTGGTGGATCGGCAGCACGTCGAAATATTCGTTGGCGAGGATGATGCTCGGTCCCTCGGGCACGTCGTCGATGCTGTCGTGCCAGGCGATGTTGCGCACGCCCGACAGCGTCGCACTCTGCCGCTCGCGGAGGACGGGATTGACCTCGACCATGTGGATGTGGAGCGCCTGGTAGAGCGGCGGCAGCACGCGGAGCGCGCGCAGGGCGTCGGCCATCATGGTGCCGCGGCCGGGGCCGAGCTCGATCAGCCGCAGGAATTGCGGCGAGCCCATCTGCTTCCACACCGAGGCGGTCCACAGGCCCAAGAGCTCGCCGAACATCTGGCTGACCTCCGGCGCAGTGGTGAAGTCGCCTTCTCGTCCCAACGGATCGCGCGAGACGTAGTAGCCATAGCGCGGATGCATCAGGCACAGTTCCATGTACCGCCAGACCGGCATGGGGCCCGAGGATTTGATCAGCGCCTTGATCTCGTCGAGTAACGGCTGGTCGGTCACGGCCTATCTTCTCAAAAGGAATTAACGAATAGCCCCTACGGGCTCGGGCGCACCGCGCCTCACTGCCAATACAATAAGTATGAGGCCTACAATAAGCATCGGGATCGACAACAGCATGCCCATGGTTAATCCGCCCCAGAGGAAGCCGAGCTGGACGTCCGGTTCGCGGAAATGCTCGCCGGCGATCCGGCTCAAACCATAGATCAGGATGAAGGCGCCGAGGATCATGCCCGGCCGTTTCAGGGCGCCGAAGCGGATCATGATCGCGAGGGCGGCAAACAGCAAAATGCCCTCCATGCCGGCCTCGTAGAGCTGGCTCGGATGGCGTGGCAGCTGGGTGGGATCATTGGGGAAGATCATCGCCCAGGGCAGCTCCGGGTCGGCGGCGCGGCCCCACAATTCGCCGTTGATGAAATTGGCGATGCGGCCGAGCAGCAGCCCGACCGGAGCGACGGCGGTGGTGATGTCGCCGAGCGACAGGATCGAGATGCGGTTGCGATAGGCGAACCACATCACCGCGACGACGCAGCCGAGGAAGCCGCCGTGGAAGGACATGCCGCCTTCCCACAGCCTGAAAATCGCGGCGGGATGGTCGATGAAGAAGGGCAGGTTGTAGAACAGCACATAACCGGTGCGGCCGCCGAGGATGATGCCGAGCGTGACCCACAGAATGAAGTCGTCGATCTGCACCAGCGACATCGGCGCCGGGCCGCCCCACAGCCGCTCCCTTTTCAGGAGCGAGCGCGCATAGAGCCAGCCGAACACGATGCCGCAGATATAGGCCAGGGCATACCAGCGGATCGCGAACGGGCCGATCTCGATCGCGATCGGCTTGAAGGCGGGAAAGTCGATGAGCAGAAGTTGCATCGCGCCTTCTATGTCTGGACGAGATTGCGGCGATAGAGCGCCAGCAGACGCTCCCAATGCCGCTCGGCGGCGTCGCGGTGATAGGCCGGACGCTTGGGGAAGGCGAAGCCGTGATGGGTGCCGGGATAGATCTCGACTTCGGCTTTGGCGCCGCTCATGCCCTGCTTCACCTTCTCGATGATCTCGGCGGGCGCGTAGATGTCGGTCTCGGCGCAGGCGAAGTAGAGTTCGGCCTTGGTCTTGGCTGCCGCCAGATGCGGGCTGTCGTCCTGGTCGGTTGCGAGCTGGGTGCCGTAGACCGAAGCGGCGGCCTTGACGCGATCGGGAAAATGCGTGGCGGCGTTGACGGCGTAGCGGCCGCTCATGCAGTAGCCGACTGTACCGATCAGTTTGGTGTTCGCGGCCGCCTGGCCCTCGGCATAGGTGAGCAACGCCCGCGTGTCGTCCATGATCATGGGGATCGTGAGCGATCCCATCAGCGCGAACATGCGCTTGCGTTCCGGGGCGTTCGGATCGGCCGGCAGCGCGCCGAGCTCCATCACGCCGGAGCGGTAATAGAGGTTCGGCAGCATCACGTAATAGCCCGATGTTGCGAGCCGGCGCGCCATGTCGCGCAGCTCTTCGCGGATCGCCGGCGCGTCCATGTAGAACAGGATGACCGGAAACGGCCCGCCGCGTTCGGGATGGCTGATGAAGGTTGCGGTGTGACCGTCCTTGGTGGGGATCGCGATCTGCTGATCGATCATCTCGAGCGCCTTTTGTGATTCTTCTTATGCAGGGACGTTGAATACGATTGCAAGGAAACCGGGGCATGACAAGGATACCGCCGATCGGCCCTTGAACCCGCCCAATCGGATTGCCATTGTCTCCCCGCGCGTTCGCGCAGAGTTCATCGAAAGCCGCCAGGAGACCGACATGACCCAGACCAACAACCGGTTTTTCGACGAGATCGGCCGCCTGATGAACGATGCCGCCGGCGCCGCGCAGGGCGTCAAGCGCGAGTTCGACACGGTGATGCGCACCCAAGCCGAAAAATTCCTGCGCGACATGGACCTGGTCAAGCGCGAGGAGTTTGAGGCGGTCAAGGATATGGCGCGCCTGGCGCGCGAGGAGAACGAGGCCCTGAAGGCGCGCATCGCGGCGCTGGAGGCCAAGCTCGGCGGGTAACTCCGCCGGCTCCTTCCGGGCGATCCGGTTCCTTCCGGCCGCCCATTCTCCTTGTTATTTCCGCGTCTTCCGGGTAAAAGCCCGCCACGTCCGCAGCCCCCGCACCCCTGGAGGCTTGCTGCGGCGTATGCCATGGGCCGCGTTGCGGCCCATTAACTTTTGCAAAAACAAGGACTTAACGTTATGGCGACCGTCAAGGAATTGAAGGCGACCGCACGTCCGAAGAGCGGCAAGGGGGCCGCCCGGGCTGAGCGTCGCGCCGGGAGAGTGCCCGGAGTGATCTACGGCAACAACCAGCCCCCGCTGACCATCTCGGTGGACGATCGCGAACTGCGCTCGCGCATCCTCGCCGGCCGGTTCCTGACCACGCTGGTCGACATCGACCTCGAAGGCAACAAGCACCGCGTGATTCCGCGCGACTACCACCTCGATCCGGTCAAGGACTTCCCGATCCACGTCGACTTCATGCGGCTCGGCGAAGGCGCCACCATCCGCATCAGCGTTCCCTTGCACGTGGTGAAGGCCGAAGGTTCGCCCGGCGTGAAGCGCGGCGGCGCCGTGAACATCGTTGCGCATGCGATCGAGCTCGAGTGCGGCGTGGAGAACATCCCGCAGTTCATCGAGGCCGACGTGGGTTCGCTCGAAATCGGCCACTCGCTGCATCTCTCCGACATCAAGCTGCCGGCCGGCGTGAAGGCGCTGACCTCCGAGGACGCGACCCTCGTCACCATCGTGCCGCCGTCCGGCTACGCCGAAGAGCTGAAGGCTGCTGCTGCTGCTCCTGCCGCGGGTGCTGCTGCTCCGGCGGCTGGTGCTGCTCCGGCTGCGGGTGCTGCTGCTCCGGCAGCGGCTGCCAAGGCCCCGGCTGCCAAGGCTCCCGCCGGCGGCGACAAGAAGAAGTAATCTCTCAAAGCTGGCGCGCGGTCCCTGATCGCGCGCCGAGCGAGGGGCGCGCCGCGTCATGCGACTGTTTGTTGGGCTCGGCAATCCCGGCCCGAAATTCGCACGTAACCGGCACAATGTCGGCTTCATGGCCGTCGACGAGATCGCGCGGCGTCATGGTTTCGCACCCTGGCGCCGCAGGTTTCAGGGCGAGACCTCGGAAGGCACGCTCGGCACCGAGCGCGTGATCCTGCTCAAGCCGATGACCTACATGAATGATTCCGGCCGCAGCGTTCAGGAAGCGGCAAGCTTCTTCAAGATCGCGCCGGGCGACGTCACCGTATTCCATGACGAACTCGAACTGCCGCCGGGCAAGGTGCGGGTGAAGATCGGCGGCGGCATCGCCGGCCACAACGGCCTGCGCTCGATCTCCGCCCATATCGGCAACGAGTACCGCCGGGTGCGGCTCGGCATCGGTCATCCCGGCGTCAAGGAATTGGTGCACGGCCATGTGCTGTCGGACTTCGCCAAAGCGGACAACGACTGGGTGGCGACGCTCTGCGACGCGGTGGCCGAGCACGCGGCATTGGTTGCCAAAGGCACGGACGCGACCTTCGCCAACAGGGTGCACCTCGCCATGCAGGCGAAGGGATTTTTGACCAAGGACGACAACGGCAAGGAATAACGCTCGTGGGATTTAAATGCGGGATCGTCGGGTTGCCCAATGTCGGCAAGTCGACCTTGTTCAACGCGCTGACCGAGACGGCCGCGGCGCAGGCGGCGAACTATCCGTTCTGCACGATCGAGCCGAATGTCGGCGAGGTCGCGGTGCCGGATCCGCGGCTCGATAAGCTCGCAGCGATCGCCAAGTCGGGCCAGATCATCCCGACCCGGCTGACCTTCGTTGACATCGCCGGCCTCGTGCGCGGCGCGTCCAAGGGTGAAGGCCTCGGCAACCAGTTCCTCGCCAACATCCGTGAGGTCGACGCCATCGCGCATGTCGTGCGCTGCTTCGAGGACTCCGACATTACCCATGTCGAAGGCAAGATCGCCCCGCTCGCCGATATCGAGACCATCGAGACCGAGCTGATGCTCGCCGATCTCGACAGCCTCGAGAAGCGCGTCGACAATTTGTCCAAGAAGGCCAAGGGCAACGACAAGGACGCCAAGGAGCAGCTCGACCTCGTCAATCGCACGCTGGTGCTGCTGCGCGAAGGCAAGCCCGCGCGCCTCGTCGAGCGCAAGGCGGAGGAGGAGCGCGCCTTCGGGATGCTCGGCCTGCTGTCGTCCAAGCCCGTGCTCTACGTCTGCAACGTCGAGGAAGGCTCGGCCGCATCAGGCAATTCGTTCTCGAAGGCGGTGCAGGACCAGGCTGCCAAGGAAGGCGCCATTGCGGTCGTCATCTCGGCAAAAATCGAATCCGAGATCGCCACCATTTCGCGCGACGAACGCGCCGACTTCCTGGAGACGCTGGGTCTCGAAGAGGCCGGCCTCGATCGCCTGATCCGCGCCGGCTACACGCTGCTCGACCTCATCACCTATTTCACGGTGGGCCCGAAGGAAGCGCGCGCCTGGACCATCTATCGCGGCACCAAGGCGCCGGGCGCGGCCGGCGTGATCCACACCGACTTCGAGAAGGGTTTTATCCGCGCCGAGACCATCGCGTATGAGGACTACGTCGCGCTGAACGGCGAAGCCGGCGCCCGCGATGCCGGCAAGCTCCGCCTCGAAGGCAAGGAATACGTCGTCGCCGACGGCGACGTGATGCATTTCAGGTTCAACACGTAAGACGCTGGAGTTCGTGCCCCGGAAGCGCCCTACCGCACCCCGCCGCCTTGATCCCTGATCGCGCCAAGATGCTCGTTGATGCGGAAGATGATCAGGATCAGCTCGGCGAGAATGCGCGAGAACACGATTCCGACGACGACGCTCGCGATCGACGACAGCAGCATCAGGAAGCCGCCGAACGGGCTGATCGCCATCATTGCGAGGCCGGAGAAGATGCCGGAGAGGCCGAACAGGCAGATCAGCGCGATCACCAGCCAGTAGAAGGTCTTGATGATCGTCGGCGTGATAAAGCGGTCCCATTGAAACAGGTCGCTGAATGAAAACATTGCTCTCCCCAGGGCAATTCAGGTGTTGTCGGGCCTTGCAAATGGATCGTGGCCCCTGCTCGATCCGACTCAAGACCGACGCCGGCGCGCCGAATGTAGCACGAGCCATGCGGGCCGGCGGGTTGAGATTGCCGCAAAGTGCGGCCACAATCTGTCGTTCCCTCAAACCTTTCCCAAGATGACCCTGACCTTCGAAGATTTCCCGCCCGGCCGGTTCGGAACATTCGGCCCGCGCCATGTCACGCGCGACGAGATCGTGGCCTTTGCCGCCGAGTTCGATCCGCAGCCGATGCACCTCGACGAGGACGCCGCCAGCAAAAGCATGCTGCGCGGCCTGTCCGGCTCGGGCTGGCATCTCTGTTCGCTGATGATGCGGATGATGGCCGACGGTTTCATCACCCGCGCCGCTTCGCTGGGATCTCCCGGCGTCGACGAAGTGCGGTGGCTGTCGCCGCTCAGACCCGGCGACGATCTCATGCTCGAAGTCGACGTCGTGGAGGCCCGCACCTCGAAGAGCCGCCCGGAGCTCGGCATCGTCAAATTCAAATGCACCGTGCGCAACGCCGGGGGTGATGCGCTGTGCGAGATGACGTCGCCGATCCTGATCAAGCGGCGCGAAGGGGCGGTCTGATGCCGTTTTTCGAGGAGATCGAGATTGGGCATCGCCGTGAGATCGGCGCCTATACGTTCACGGCCGAGTCGATCAAGACATTCGCCGCAAAGTTCGATCCGCAGCGTTTTCACCTCGACGAGGAGGAGGGCAAGAACTCCTTGTTTGGCGGGCTCGCGGCCTCGGGCTGGCACGTCGGGTCGGCCTGCATGAGCCTGCTTGTCGCCGACGGCCAGCGCCTGGCGCGGGAAGCCGCTTCGCGCGGCGAGGAGGTCGCGGTGTGGGGCCCGTCGCCGGGCTTTCGCGACCTGCGCTGGATCAGGCCGGTGCTCGCCGGCGACATCGTCACCTACGTCAACGTCGTCATCGACAAGCGCAGCTCCGCCTCGCGACCCGGTTGGGGCATCCTGACCGCGCGCACCACCGGCACCAACCAGCGCGGCGAGGACGTCTACGCCATCACCGCAACCGCCTTCGTGCCGATGCGTGTGAACGGCGGTTAGATTCGTTCCAGGATGAACGGCGAAAACAGCGCGCGAGTGTTGCCCCCGCGCTATGGACGCGATTCCGGGTGGCTGCCATAAGCCTGCGCAACATGGTTTTCCCGCGAAGCAATGCGCGGAACCATCGAGTTGCTAACCAATTATGAACCTGTCGCTGTCTATTTGAACGAACTGGGCAGAGTACAGGGGACGAGGACCATGGCAGACCGCGGCGCACTCAAGCTGGTCGGATTCATCTTTGCTACCGCGACGCTGGCCGTGATGCTGGTGGCCGGCATGGTGGTGAAGGGCTATGCCGACGGCGCCTACACCCTGGAAGCTTCGACCGTGGAAGCCGCCCGGTAAGATTTCGTTAACTCCGCGGCCTCCGCCCTCAGCGGCTATAGACGAACGCCAATGTCGCGATCGCAACCGCCAGCAAACCGACAAAACGCAGCATGATCGTGCCGAACTGGTTCGGCGCGGGCCGCAGCGGTATCGGGTCGGTGGTGTCGGGCCGAATGCTTTCCATGAAAAGTCCCCAGGCCCGGCCGCGATGGCAAGAGCGCTTGGCGTTAGTCGCCGGATGGATGCGGGAAGTTCAAACCCCTCCGCTGTTATGCCCCGCCAAAGCGGGGCATCCGGTACGCCGCGCGTCACAGTTCTAGCCTCGCTGCCTCTGGAATACTGGATCACCCGCTTTCGCGTGATGACACTTTTCGTGGGGCGCGTGCGCACCGTCACACACCCCACGAATCAAAACCGCCGCGCCCCTTTCGGAACGCGGCGGCTGGTGATGCGGGATGCAGCGATCAACTGTTGCGCAGGCCGTCGGCGGCGCGCTTCCACTGCGAGACGTTGTCGGCGATCATGCGGGTCGACTTCATCGCGGCCTGGCTGAGCTGGGCGTAGCCGGAGATCTCGCGCTGGACGCGCTGGCCTTCGGCGTGGAGCAGGTCGCGCAGGCTCTCGAGCTCGGAGATCAAATTCTCGATCTCGGCGAGGGAGGTGCCGGCGACGCGCTGGATCAGCGAGTTGACGTTGGTGACGGTGGCCTCCGCGCTCGGATCGAGCGGCGGCGCGTCCGCGGCGGTCGCTGCCGGACGGCGCAGATAGGCGATGTCGTTGCGGACGAAGTCACGGATGCCGGCTTCGACTTCCGTCACTGCGGCAAGGTTGGTGTCGATGGTCTCGGTCTCGGTGGCTTCGGTCTTTTCCGGACGCATGGCGTTCATCGTTATTCCCCTGTTCGCGTTGAGCGCAGCGCGAGTGTCCCCCGCACGACGACGTCGGTCTGGGACTAGGGCGCCGGATTTTGGCCGCAACTTGGCCGAGGTGCGGCAAGGGCGGTCCATTCGGGGGCTTTGCCGTGGCGTATGGTTACCGGAGTCTGAACGCGGCCGCCGCGCCGAAGTGAATGCGCGGCCGGTCGGTGCTCGACTCCCTCGCCCCGCAGGGGGGAGAGGCGAAAACAGCTACCAGCTCTTCTTGAAACCCGCCGTCAGGCTCTTGTTGATCGCCCCTTGCGAGGTTTCGCCGACGGAACCGGAGACGGTGACGTTGTCGAACAGCTTCTGTTCCGCGCCGACCTTGCGCAGCCATTTGTCGTCCGTGGTCGACAGCGACTGGCCCGCGGTGATGCTGGTGCCGGTATCGGTGAGAGTGACCTTGGCCGACTGCTCGGTCTCGTAATTGCGCGTGACGTGACCGCCGACGCCGGGGAGCGCCGTGGTGCCCTGCTGGTTGACGCTGTAGCCGTTCTGCAGCGTCAGCGACGTGTCGCCCGACAGCGGCACCGACTTGATCAGCGAGGCCCCGAGCTTGCTCTGCTCCGCGCCGGGATCGACGCGAGCCTCCACCGCGGTCTTGTCCCAGATCGCGCCGGCGCCCGGCGCGGTCGCGGCCGCCCAGGCGCTGCCGGACGATTGAGGCACGCTGCCGCCATTGCTGGCCTTCTGTGCCAGCAGCTCGGACATCGTCCGCGGCTCGCTCGTCACCGTCATGTCGGCGCCGATGCGGGCGTCCCAGAATGAGGATACCGACTGCTTCACCGTCACCGCCGAGGAGCCGTTGGCGTTGGCGTTCGTCGCCCAGTTCAGCCCGTCCTTGGCGGCGGCCTGCGCGCGCTTCTTGGCGGCGATGATGTCGTTGAGCGTGCCGGCGTCGATCGCGAGCTGGCCCCAGTCGAGCTTGTCAACGTCGATGCCGCTCAGCACGTCGGGGTCGTTGACGTCGGGGGCCTCCGCCGCTTCGGCGTCGTCGTCGGGCGCTGCGGCCGGGCCGGGGGAGAAGGGCGGAATGATCTGCGCCGAAACCGTCAGCACCGATCCCAAGATCAAAGCGGCCGCCAGCATCGGCAGCCTGGTCCAGCCAAACCCTGTCGCGAATTCCATCGTCCTGCCCGTCAGCCCAGTTCCCGCCGAGGATGCGGAACCATCATTGCGAAATTGTGGCGGTTCCATCAGACGCGAACCAACGGGCCGCGCGAAAGGCGCGCGCCCGATGACGAGCTTCTCCACGATTGCATCGGCGGGGCTGGAGGCCAGGACGCGTCGTGGGGTGCTCAGCCATCGGTCCCGAAGTGCGGGGCCCGTTGGTGTTCCGTTCAGCCGACGCTGGTCATCTTCGGCAGATGAATGGCGCGGCCAAGTGCCTGCTCGACCAGATCAAACGTGTCGATCAGCACGCGCATGCTGGTGAGCTTGCCCGCCCTGAACTGGGCAAACTGCGCCACCCGCAAGCTGATCGGCTTGCTGGAATCCAGTGCGGTCAGCGAATAGCGCAGCATCGAGGCGGCGGAATCGACACCGAGCATGATGCTCTCGCGGTCGAAGCGGCGGACCTGGAAATTGTCGGCGAATTGGCGGATGACGTCGAGCACGGCGTCCTTGCCCTGGCGCGCGCCGAGGAACGGAAACATGTCGATCGGCCCATAGAGCGCCCACTCGACGTCCTCGTCGATCAGGGCCTCGATGTCCTCGAAATGCCGGTCGTTGATCGCGCGGTGCAACGCACGCGAGAAACGCCAGAGGCTGTGCTCTGTCATCTTGGGCAGTCCTGAAGCTGGCTTGCGAAAAAGCGAAAAACAACCCCAAGCGCACAGGAAAGATGCCGCGGGGTCGCTCAACTCATTTGTATACGAACAAAATACGTCAATTCGGCCAAAACGCAATTCACGTTTTCGCAATGCACAATTGATTCCGGCGTGTGAGATTTACAATAGAACCCCGTATTTTCCCGGTCCGGGCCGGTTTGGGAGAGAGCTAGCCCCCGTCCACCCGCTCGCCCACGATCAGGGGGCCGATCTCACGTTCCAGCACCTGCTGCACCAGGTCGTAGGAATCGATGATCTCGCGGATCTGCGCCACCTTGCCGCGGCGAAAAGTGTAGAAGACGGCCATGTCGACCTGAATGATGCGGTCGTTGCTGCGCTTCCTGAAGAACACGCGCAGATAGGCCGCGACCGTGTCCCCCTCGGCGACGATCTGCGGCACCTCGTAGCGGATCTCGGCGTATCGCTCCTGCACGGTGCGCCAGAATTCGCCGAGCTCCTGCTTGCCGTGGCAGGGGCCCATGTGCGGCAGCACATCGATCGGCGCGTGGGTGAGGAAGTCGACGTCGTCGGTGCAGCACGACAGCGCGGCAGCGAGATCGCTGCGCGAGATGGCGTCGAGCAGATGCAGCACGCGCTGGCGATTGAGCTTCTCGACCGTCATTCCGCCCGCCCTCATCGGCCGTGTGGAGTTCGCGCAAGGCTAACGCGCTGCCTCGGACACCGGCAATCCGCAAACCACAGGGGATATTGCTGACGTATGACGCGCCAGCGTAATGCCAGGTTCATGACTGCAATTTATGGTTGAGCAAGCGCGAGCCTTCACGAATTCGTGCAGGCGTTCGGCTGCATGGTCTAGCGAAGCATCGCGTGCGCGCGCGGGAACCGGGACGGGCCCGTGCCTGTTGAGAGTGCGACACCGCATCCGGAGACATTGATCCATGAAATCCCTCGCCGCCATCGCCGTACTTCTCATCTGTGGCGCGACGTCCGCCGCCAACGCCAAGGGCTGCATCAAGGGCGCCGTCGTCGGCGGCGTCGCCGGCCACTATGCTGGCCATCACGGCGTCCTCGGCGCCGCCGCCGGCTGCCTCTACGGCCGCCACCATGCCAAGGAACAGCAAGTGCAGGAGAGACAGCGGCAACAGCAGAGCCAGGTGAACGGGCAGGGCAAGCTGTAACCCCTGGTCATTCGGGGGGCGCGCGCCTTGTTCCCGCAGAGGAAATGGGCGTGACGCATCTCACATCAGGTCCCCCTGATGGCGGCTGGATTCATCCGCATGTCCTCAGGGAGACGTGCCATGGCCGCCATCGCCAGAGTCAGAAAGTCCAGCCTGCATAACGCGCTCGAAGGCCTCGCGCTGACCGCGACGCTGCAGAGCTTCCCGACCTTCGCCGCCGCCGCATTCCTGCTCAAGCTGGTCGGCAATCACGACCTGGTCGGCGATCCCGGCGTCGCCATCTTCGTCGCCATCGCCTCGCTCGCCCATGCGCTGCTTGCGGTGAGCTTCCCGCATTTGTTCAAGACCGTCTACGAACCGAAGTTCTTCGAGGCCCATCTGTCGCTCGCCGACAAGATCACGGCATGGCGCACCCAGCGGTCGCCTCGCTGCAACTGATGACCACCGTGCTGCTGCTGTCGGTGATGGCGGTGGTGACGGCGAGCCTGGGGTGAGTTCGCGTTCTCATGATTCTCCGACGCCGCCATGAACAACCATGGGCGGCGCCGGCGCTCCGCGCCCCCTTACCTCTTCTTCCACCCACCCCTATGCCCCGGCGCCCCACCGCTCGACCTCGGCGATGGCCCGAACTCCGGCCCTGACTGCCTTGAATCCGTCGGCTGGATGATGCGGCTCTCGCCACCGAACGGCTTCGACGGCAGCGCGCGGTCGCCCCGATATGGCAACGATTCCGGGCCGTGCATCTCGTCGAGATGCGGCTTGTGGATTCGCGAGCCCTTGCTGCCGCTGGCCTTGAGCGCTGTGGCGGCGCTCTTGTTCTTCAGCGCGCTGACCGGCAAATTGGCGGCGTCGCCGTATTTCTTCGCGCCCGCATAGGCTCCGGCCTTGCCCTGCACCGTGCGCTGCTTGACGGTGGGATCGTCGACCACCGCGAGCTCGGTGGCGCGCAGGCGCTTGACCTCGTCGCGCAGGCGCGCGGCTTCCTCGAAGTTCAGATCGGCGGCGGCCTCGCGCATCCTCGTCTCGAGATCGCCGAGCACGGCTTCAAAATTGTGGCCGATCGAGATGACGTCGTCGGTCATGTCGTGGCCGCCGATCTCGACCAGCACGTGATCGCGCTCGTAGACGCTGTTCATGATGTCGCCGATCGACTTCTTGATGCTCTCCGGCGTGATGCCATGCGCCGTGTTGTACTCGACCTGCTTCTCGCGGCGGCGGTCGGTTTCGGCGATGGCGCGCTCCATCGATCCCGTCATCTGGTCGGCATAGAGGATCACCTTGCCGTCGACGTTGCGCGCGGCGCGGCCGATGGTCTGGATCAGCGAGGTTTCGCTGCGCAGGAAGCCTTCCTTGTCGGCGTCGAGGATCGCGACCAGCGCGCATTCGGGAATGTCGAGGCCTTCGCGCAGCAAATTGATGCCGACCAGCGCGTCGAACGCGCCGAGCCGCAGATCGCGAATGATCTCGATGCGTTCGATGGTGTCGATATCGCTGTGCATGTAGCGAACGCGAATGCCCTGCTCATGCAGATATTCGGTGAGATCCTCCGCCATGCGCTTTGTCAGCACCGTAATCAGCGAGCGATAGCCGGCCTGCGCCGTGGCCCGGACCTCGCCGACGAGATCGTCGACTTGGGTGCGGGCCGGGCGGATGTGGACCGGCGGATCAATCAGACCGGTCGGGCGAATCACCTGCTCGACGAACACGCCGCCGCTCTCGTTGATCTCCCAGGCGCTGGGCGTCGCGGAGACCGCGATGGTCTGCGGCCGCATCATGTCCCATTCCTCGAAGCGCAGCGGGCGGTTGTCCATGCAAGAGGGCAGCCGGAAGCCATATTCGGCGAGCGTCGCCTTGCGGCGGAAGTCGCCGCGGAACATGCCGCCGATCTGGGGAACGGTGACGTGGCTCTCGTCGGCGAACACCAGCGCGTTGTCGGGCACATATTCGAACAGCGTCGGCGGCGGCTCGCCGGGCAGGCGCCCGGTGAGATAGCGCGAATAGTTCTCGATGCCGGCGCAGCTTCCGGTTGCCTCCATCATCTCGAGGTCGAAGGTGGTGCGTTGCTCCAGTCTTTGCGCTTCCAGCAGGCGGCCCTGGTCGTGGAGCTGGTCCAGCCGCATCTTCAATTCGGATTTGATCGACTTGATCGCCTGCACCAGCGTCGGGCGCGGCGTCACATAGTGCGAGTTGGCGTAGATCTTGATGAATTCGAGCTCGTCCTGCTTGTGGCCGGTGAGCGGGTCGAACTCCTCGATGGTCTCGACGGTGTCGCCGAACAGGTTCACGCGCCAGGCACGGTCTTCATAGTGCGCCGGGAAGATGTCGATGACATCGCCGCGCACGCGAAATGTGCCGCGGGTAAAATCGGCCTGGGTGCGCTTGTACTGCAGCGCGACGAGGTCGGCGATCAGCTGGCGCTGGTCGATGCGCTCGCCCTTCTTCAGGGCAAAGGTCATCGCGGTGTAGGTTTCGACCGAGCCGATACCGTAGATGCAGGACACCGAGGCAACGATGATGACGTCGTCGCGTTCGAGCAGCGCGCGCGTCGCCGAGTGGCGCATGCGGTCGATCTGCTCGTTGATCGAGGAGTCCTTTTCTATGTAGGTGTCGGTGCGAGGGACATACGCTTCCGGCTGGTAATAGTCGTAATAGCTGACGAAATACTCGACCGCGTTGTCGGGGAAGAAGCTCTTGAACTCGCCATAGAGCTGGGCGGCGAGCGTCTTGTTCGGTGCCAGGATGATGGCGGGCCGCTGCGTCGCCTCGATCACCTTGGCCATGGTGTAGGTCTTGCCGGAGCCGGTCACGCCGAGCAGCACCTGCGAGCGGTCGTTGCGGTTGATGCCCTCGACCAGCTCGGCGATCGCGGTTGGCTGGTCGCCGCGCGGCTCATAATGCGACTTGATCTCGAAGCGCACGCCGCCTTCGGACTTTTCCGGGCGCGGCGGCCGATGCGGGGTCCACACCCTGGTGGAGCCGTCGTCCTTGCGGAACTCCGGCCGGCCCTCGCGGATCAGCGATTCCAGCGCGTCGGCGGTGGCCTTGACGCCGAGCGCCTCCATCTTGCTGCGCGGCGGACGAGCCAGGGCTTCGGCATCGTCCTCTTCCGTCGGGAGGCCGAGCTGACGCGCCAGTTCCGGATCGAGCGTCGGTATCGTGGCCGCGGTTCCGTAATTGGCCTGCGGCGCCTCGTCGAAGCCCGCGTCGCGGGCGCCGGGCGGCTGCGGATTGGGCCGCAGCGGCATTGGCCTCGTATTGTCCTGCGGAAACTCTTTCGGCGTCGAGGCCCGCGCGCGATGCGCGGCGGCCTCGCCTCCGGAGCGGCGATCGCGCGAATTGTCCGGCGGCGGCTGCAGTCCGGTGCCCGATCCGAGCCCGGCACCGCCGCGATTGATCGCGGGATTGAGCAACTCGGCCAACGCCGGCCCGATCGGCTGCACGTCGGGGCGAGACGCCTTGGAATTCGGCGCCTTCGCGTTCGGAGCCTTGGCCTTGGGGGATTTGCCGGATTTTTCGGAGGATGCAGGTTTCTTCGCCATGCTCCGAATATGGGGCGAGTCCGCCTCGCAATAAAGAGCGAATGCCCGGCAATGCTCAGACTGCTGACAGCAGGTTGGCAGCAGGCCTTGGGATCTTGCGATCAGGCCGCCGGCAGCGGTCCCTCATCGTCCCCGGCTGCCTGACGCGGCTCGAGGATGTCGAGATGGATGCCGCCGCAATCGGTGCAGCGCATGGTCCAATACTCGCATCCGGCACGGCCGCCGATCACGCGGAGCACCGTGAGATCGCCCTCGCATTCCGGGCAGCTGGACAACACATTGCGGGTGTAAATCCTCGGCCGCGTCGTGTCTTCGAATTCGATGACTGACATGACCGATTTCCCCCTTTGACCCTGCGCCGTTCCTTGGTTCGCCTGCAGTCCCGCTCGCTTATTCGTCGTCGCTGTCGTCGGCCCGCCGGCGGAAGCGATCGATGTGGTGCTTGGCATGGGCAATCGCGGCATCGGGATCAGGCCAGGCGAAGCCGACTTCCATGGCCGGAAACAGCACGCCGTCGATGGCAACCGGGCTGAAATCGGCACGCCGGATCCGGGCGTGCCACAGCCCCTGGCCAGCTTCGAAGGATTCGATGTCAAAGCCGTCGTAAAGGGTCGTCATTGCAGTCCCCAAAATGTTTTATTCGAGCGCCTTGTTGGAGGGTCAGGGGACCACGTTTGCGGATTCTGGGATGTGAAGCCGTTCACAAGCGGCGGGCTTTTTTGCCAAAGTCCGATAGCAGCGTCAGTTCCGCGCGCTGGTGCGGCCGGGCCGCCGGACGGGACGGGCGGCGGGTTCCGACGCCGCGCGCATGATCCACCGGCGGAACGCGGCAAAGTCGCGCTGCTCGGTCTGGAAGCTGCGATAGAGCAGGTACCAGCGCATGCCCTTGGGCACCGAGAGCTCGAATGGCGCCACCAGCCGGCCGGCGGCGAGGTCGTCGTCGATATAGGGTCGGATGCCCATGGCGATTCCGAGCCCGTCGGCGGCAGCCTGAAGCGCCTGGCCGTAGAACTGGAACTCCGGTCCCCGCGCGTTGACGCGCGCGAGGTTTGCGGCCTTGAGCCAGATCGGCCAGTCCTCGGGCGAATGCGCGACGCGGATCAGGCTCGGTGCCTTGAGATCGGCCGGGCGCTTCAGCGAGGAGGCGAGGCGGGGCACGCAGACCGGCGTGAGGTCGCCGGCGAACAGCGGCTCGGCCACCAGCCCCGGCCAGTCGCCGGTGCCGAGCTGGATGCCGCAGCTCCAGTCCTCGCCGAACGGCACCGACGCGCCGCCGGTGGTGAAGCGCACCTCGATGTCGGGCTCTTCGCTGCGAAACTCCGACAGGCGCGGGATCAGCCAGCGCATCGCAAAGGTGTGGCCGATGCCGATGGTGAGCACGCGGACGCTCGAGGGCGCCGTCACCTGCGCGGTGAGGCTTGCGAGCGCATCGAAGATCGGCGTCAGCCCGCTCTGATAGGCGCGGCCCGCCTGCGTCAGCAGCAGCTTGTTGGCCTTGCGCTCGAACAGCGCGACGCCGAGCCGTTCTTCCAGGATGTGCACCATGCGGCTCACGGCGGCTGCCGATACGCTCAGCTCGAGGCCGGCCGCGGCAAAGCTGCCGGCCCGCGCCGCGGCCTCGAATGCCTTGATGCCGTTGAGAAACAGCAAGCGCCGCAAATGACCGACCCTCAGGAAAGCTGATGCCAGGCCAAGATAACTCAGTTTGCGTAGACGGGGCAAGCGGGGCACGTTTCCTTCGCTTCGCGCCGCGAGCGGGGAGAAGGTCGGGAGATTTTTACGTGACGCCCATCATGATCGCTGCCCTTGGATTGCTGATGGTCGGCACCGCGTTCCTGTCGGGGCTGTTCGGCATGGCGGGCGGGCTGATCCTGATCGGCGTGCTGCTGGCCTTGATGCCGCTGCCGACCGCGATGGTGCTGCATGCGATCACGCAGATGACCTCGAACGGCTGGCGCGCCTTTCTCTGGCGGACGCATATCCGCTGGCGCCCGGTAGCGAACTATATGGTCGGCGCGGCCGTCGCGCTCGCGGCGTGGTCGCTCACGCGCTACGTACCGGACAAGCCGGTCGCGCTGCTGCTGCTCGGGATCACGCCGTTCATGGCCCGGCTGCTGCCCGCCAACATCAAGCCGGATCCCGACCGTCTCTGGCAGGGCACCGTCTACGGCACGATCTGCATGGGCCTCATGCTGATGACCGGCGTGTCGGGGCCGCTGCTCGACACCTTCTTCCTCGGCGGCGATTTCGGCCGGCGCGAGAAGGTGGCGACCAAGGCGATGTGCCAGCTCGTCAGCCATTTCAGCAAGCTGATCTATTTCGGCGGCGTGATCGACCAGGCGGCGACGCTCGATCCCGTGCTCGCGGCCGTCGCGATCGCAGCATCCATGCTCGGCACCACGCTGGCGCGGCGCATCCTCGAAGCCATGACCGATCAGCAATTCGTGGCCTGGTCGATGAAGCTGATCACCACCATCGCCTGCTACTATATCGCCTATGGCAGCTGGCTGCTGGTCCGCACGCCGGTGCTGGCAGCCTTCGACAAGGGAGGTTTGCAATGAGCGAGACTGCCGACCCGCTGGTGCTGGACTTCGTCGAGTGGGTTGCGCGCGAGCCCCGCGCCTATGCCGAGGTGATCGCGACCTGGAAGACGTCGTGCCCGCGCCTCACCATCTGGGAAGACGCCGCCGACCGCGGCTATGTCGCGCGCGAGACGCTGCCCGGAATGGGGCTGGTGATCGCGGTGACGGAGGACGGCGAGAGGCTGCTGCGCACGAACGGGCGCTAGCTCTCCACATCCGTCGTTGCGAGCGCAAGCGAAGCAATCCAGAATGCTTCCGCGGCGGCAGTCCTGGATTGCTTCGCTTCGCGTGCAATGACGGAATACCGGGAGACCCTTTCATGTCGCTCAAACTCTTCGAACTCGTCGGCACAGACGCCTCGCGACCGTTCAGCCCGTTCTGCTGGCGCACGCGAATGGCGCTGGCGCACAAGGGCCTTTCGGCGGAAACGTTGCCCTGGCGCTTCACCGAGAAGAGCGCGATCGCGCCACATGGCTCGGAGAAGGTTCCGGTGCTGCTGCATCACGACCAGCCGGTGGTCGATTCCTGGACGATCGCGATCTATCTCGAAGACAAGTTTCCGGATCGTCCGTCGCTGTTTGGCGGCGAGGGCGGGCGCGCCATGGCACGCATGCTCAATGTCTGGGGCGACATCGCCATCGTCGGCGGCATCTTTCCATTGATCATCGCCGACATTCCCAACAATCTGGATGAGGTCGACGCCGCCTATTTCCGCCAGTCGCGCGAGGCCCGTTTCGGCGGCAAGAGGCTGGAAGAGATCATGGCCAGCCGCGATGCCGGCGTGGTCGCCTTCCGCAAATCGCTCGAGGTGATGCGGCAGACCCTCAAGAAGCAGCCCTTCATCGGCGGCGCCGCACCGAACTATGCCGACTACATCGTGTTCGGCGGTTTTCAGTGGGCGCGCGCGACGAGCCCGTTCAAGCTGCTGGAAGCGGACGACCCGGTTTACGCCTGGCGCGAAAAGCTGCTGGATGCGTTCGACGGCATGGCACGGAAGTCCCCGGGGCATCCAGTGTAGTTGTCGCGAGCCGTCTCTCCTCAACGTCGTCCTGGCGAAAGCTAGGACCCATACCGCGGACGCGGAGGGTTATGTTGCCTCCGCCGCCGCACGCAAGCACGCCCGGCACAAGCAATCCTCGCCCTTGACCGGCATCGGCAGCCGCGCCGTTTCTTCCGCGCACCAGCAGGTGCCGGAGAGGTCGCAGCCGAACTCGGCGCCGCAACGAGAGCAGGCGAGGCGGCGGGGTTGCTGCGCCGGAATGTCTTGCCGATTTGTCATGATTTGCGCAAAAGCCGGGCTGTCGTTTTCATGCCGGGTTCATCTCCCGCTGCGGTATATTAGGCCTCGCGCACGTATCGGGAAAGCGGTTGGCAGCGCGCGAAGGACATATCGATGGCCCGCGATTCGCAAGCCGCGCTCGTCGCGCTCAACCGTTTCGGCTTCGGCGCCCGCGGCGGCGCATCCGGCGATCTCATCAACGCGGCCTCCGATCCTCGCGGCTTTGTGAAGGCGGAACTCACTCGTCCCAACGGTGTGCTGCTGGAGGCGCCGGGCCTGCAATCCGCGCCGCAGCTCGGGCAGGCCGTGTTCGCCTATCAGGATCAGGTCAAGCAGGCGCGCGAGGCCGCCGCGAAGGCCGGCGCGCCGACTGAAGCGCCGTTGCAAGCGCCGGCCGATCAGAGGCCCGGACCGCGCCGCAATCTCTCGCTGAACGCCGTGGCAACCGAGATCGCCGGCCAGATGGCCGAGGCCAAGCCCGGTAACAATAAGCCGGCTGACAACAAGCCGGCGGACAATATGGCCAAGCCGGACACTATGCAGCCCAACGCGGCCGCGCCGCCTGCCGCAAAACCCGCCCCGCAGCCGCTCAACGTCATCCAAAAAACCTTTCGCGCCGAGGCACTGGCGCGGTTGCAGCGCGCGACGCTGGTCGAGTGCGGCTTCACCGAACGGCTGGTCGTGTTCTGGTCCAACCATTTCTGCATCTCCGCCAGCAAGGGCGAGCTGGCGCGGATCTGGGCCGGTGCGTTCGAGCGCGAGGCGATCAGGCCGCATGTGCTCGGACGTTTCGCCGACATGCTGAAAGCGGTGGAGCAGCATCCGGCGATGCTGTTCTTCCTCGACAACCAGCAATCGCTCGGACCGGACTCGCGCGCGGGCCAGAACCGCAAGCGCGGGCTGAACGAAAATCTCGCGCGCGAGATCATGGAGCTGCATACGCTCGGCGTCGGCGGCGGCTATACGCAGGACGACGTCACCTCGCTCGCGCGCATCATCACCGGCTGGACCTTTGCTGGCCGGCAGGGACAGCTGGGAGCGCCCGGTTCGTTCGTGTTCAACGTCAATGCGCACCAGCCCGGGCCGCAAATGCTGCTCGGCAAGACCTACGAGCCGACCGGCCTTGCGCAAGGCGAAGCCGCCCTCGCGGACATCGCACGCCATCCCTCGACCGCGAGCTTCATCGCCACCAAATTCGTCCGCCACTTCGTCGCCGACGATCCGCCGCCGGCGCTGGTGGCGCGACTGCGCGATGTCTTCATCAAGACCGACGGGGATCTCAAAGCGCTGGCAACCGCACTGGTCGATTCCGACGAGGCGTGGAAGGCGCCACTGACGAAGATGCGCAGCCCTTATGATTTCCTGGTCGCGAGCGGCCGGCTGCTCGCGCGCGTGCCGGAGGATCCCGGCGCCTATCTCAACAACCTCAATCTGCTGGGCCAGCCGCTGTGGTCGCCGGCCGGCCCGAATGGTTTCGCCGACACCAATGCCGCCTGGGCTGCGCCGGAAGGCATCAAGCTCCGGCTCGACATTGCCGCGCAAATGGGCGCGCGGCTTGGGCCCAACATCGACCCGCTCGATTTGTTGGAATTTGCCGCCGCGGATGCGGCCTCGATCGAAACGCGGCGGACCATCGAGCGCGCGGAGTCGCGGCAGCAGGCGCTGGCGCTGCTGTTGATGTCGCCCGAAATGCAGAGGAGATGATGATGATCGACTGCGTCGAGAACCGGCTCCTCACCTCGCGGCGCGGCCTCCTGCTTGGCGGCGCCTCGTTCGCGGCCTGGGCTTACTTGCCGAAATTCGCGCGCGCCGCGGATGGCCGCGATCCTCGCCTGATCGTGGTGATCCTGCGCGGCGCGCTTGATGGGCTTTCGACCGTCGCGCCCGTCGGCGATCCCGATTATGCCGGCCTGCACGGGGCGATCGCGCTCACGGCGGACGGTGCGCATCCCGCGATCATGCTCGATACTTTCTTTGCGCTGCATCCGGCGATGCCTGAGTTCGCACGCATGTATCGCGACAGGCACGCCGCGGTGATCCACGCGGTC
This sequence comes from Bradyrhizobium sp. 155, assembly GCF_023101105.1. Classification (NCBI taxonomy): domain Bacteria; kingdom Pseudomonadati; phylum Pseudomonadota; class Alphaproteobacteria; order Hyphomicrobiales; family Nitrobacteraceae; genus Bradyrhizobium; species Bradyrhizobium sp. 155. The sequence goes on from NZ_CP064704.1 coordinate 1,097,361, forward strand.
GCGACGCCCTATCGCGACCGCTCGCATTTCGACGGCCAGGACGTGCTCGAAAGCGGCTATGCCGGCCCGGGGCGCGTGCAATCCGGTTGGCTCAACCGCGCGCTGGAAGCGCTGCCGCGCGGCGAGCGGGTGTCGAGTGCTCTTGCCGTCGGCCCGACCACGCCGCTGCTGCTGCGCGGCAATGCGCCGACCGTCGGCTGGGCGCCGGTGGCGCTGCCGCAAGCCGATGACGACACCGCAATGCGTCTGGTCGAGCTCTATCGTCACCGCGATCCCGCGCTGGCGGCTGTGCTGTCGCAGGGCCTTGCGCTGGAAAAGGCCGCGAGCGGCGACGACATGAAGCCGAAGCCGGGCAACGCGGTCGCGCAGATGCGGCAGGTCGCGCGCGGCGCCGCAAAACTGATGGCGTCCGACGACGGCCCGCGCATCGCGGCGCTCGCGTTCGATGGCTGGGACACGCACGCCAATGAAGGCGGCCCTGTCGGTCGCCTCGCATTCCTGCTCGGCGGGCTCGACGGTGCGCTCGCCGAGTTCGAAAGCGGCTTAGGGGAACGCTGGCGCGACACCGTCGTCGTGGTCGCCACCGAATTCGGCCGCACCGCGCGCATCAACGGCACAGACGGCACCGATCACGGCACGGGAACGATCGCGCTGCTCGCCGGCGGCGCGGTGAAGGGCGGCCGCGTCATCGCCGACTGGCCCGGCCTCAAGCCCGCCAACCTTTTCGAGGCCCGCGACCTCAAGCCCACCACCGATCTGCGCTCCGTGATCAAGGGCGTGCTGCAGGGCCAGTTCGGCCTGTCGGATCGCGTGCTGGCCGAGACGGTGTTTCCAGATAGCGCAAGCGCACGTCCGATGAAGGGGTTGGTTGCTTAACCTACGATTCCGGGGCCCGCACCTTGCGGCGCGTCCCGGAATGACGACATGATCGGCCGAACGTCAGGAGACCATCACCCATGTACATCGCCATGAACCGCTTCCGCGTCGCCAAGGGCTCCGAGGCTGCTTTCGAACAGGTCTGGCTTTCGCGCGATACTCATTTGGACAAGGTGCCGGGCTTCGTCGAGTTTCATCTGCTGCGTGGCCCCGAGCTCGAGGATCACACGCTGTACGCCTCGCACACGGTGTGGGCGAACCATGCGGCGTTCGAGGCCTGGACCAAATCGGATGCCTTTCGTGCCGCGCACGCGCGGGCCGGCGACACCAAGCCGACCTATCTCGGCCATCCCCAGTTCGAGGGCTTCGAGGTGATGCAGACGGTGGGGCGCGGCGCCAAGTAGCGCGCGCCGCCGCAAAGATCAGCCCAGCGTGATCTTGTCGATCTCCGCCATCTCCTCCGCACCGAGTTTCCACGCAATCGCCTTCACGTTCTCCTCGACCTGCGCGACGCGGGTGGCGCCGGCAATCACGCTCGACACTTGCGGGCGCGCGGCGAGCCAGGAGAAGGCGAGCTCGAGCATGCTGTGCCCGCGCGCTTTCGCAAATGCCGTGAGCTTCTCGACGATGTCCTCGTTGCGCGGCGTGACATAGCGGTCGCGTAATGCCGGTACCTTGCCGAAGCGCGTATCGGTCGGGGCGGCCGCGCCGCGCTGGTACTTGCCGGTGAGCAGCCCGCTTGCGAGCGGGAAGAACGGCAGCAGGCCGAGCTTGTACTCTTGTGCCGCCGGCAGCAGATCCTTTTCGATGTCGCGCACCAGCAGGCTGTATTCGTCCTGGCAAGAGACGAAGCGGCTGACATTCATCGCGCGCGCGGTGAACTCGGCCTCCGCTAGGCGCCAGGCCGGAAAATTGGAATTGCCGATGTAGCGCACCTTGCCTTGACGGACGAGATCGTCGAGCGCGCGCAGCGTCTCCTCCATCGGAGTCAGCGGGTCGTAATCGTGCTGCTGATAGAGATCGATGTAGTCGGTCTTGAGCCGCGTCAGGCTCGCCTCGACTGCGTTCATGATGTAGCGGCGCGAAGCGCCCTGCTTGGTTCCGTCGGCCGCCATCGGCTTGGAGAATTTGGTGGCGAGCACGATCTCCTTGCGGCGGTCGCCGAGCACGGTGCCGAGCACCGTTTCCGAACCGCCCATGCCGGCATAGATGTCGGCGGTGTCGAACAGCGTGATGCCGAGATCGAGCGCGCCGTGGATCACCTTGCGCGAGGTCTCCAGGTCCGTGCGCTGGCCGAAATTGTTGCAGCCAAGCCCGACCGCAGACACGCGCAGGCCGGAGGCGCCGAGATTGCGAATTTCCATGGGAGATCCCCGTCGGAGATGGGCAGGGGCGCATTGTGACCGCGGTGCCCCGCCGCAGCAAGCCGTGCGCCGCGTTGCTGCCATGCTGACAAGGCTGCCGACAAGGACTGCCGACAAAAAAATGCGGCCCCTGTCAGACGCGGCGACTGACGGGGACCGCTTTGGGGCGCTTGATCGGTGACGGGGGGCTGACCAGACGCAGCTGCAGCCTAGTCCCGCTATGTTACGCGCAGGTGACAGACAGAGTTATCCACAGGCGGCGCGATCGCGAGGATCAGAAGATCTTGCGATAGACGATGAACCCGGAACGCTCGGCGACCTTGTCGTACAGGCGCTGCGCCGTCACGTTGGTCTCGTGCGTCTGCCAGTACACGCGCGGCGATCCCATGAGCTTTGCGCGCTCGTAGACGCCGTGGATCAGCGCCGAGCCGACGCCCTTGCCGCGCGCGGCCTCGGTCGTGAACAGGTCCTGCAGATAGCAGGACGGCTCGATCGCGGTGGTGCTGCGGTGAAACAGGTAATTCGTCATCCCGAGCAGGCGGCCGTCACTCTCGGCGACCAATCCGTGCACCGGCTCATAGGCATCGAAAAAGCGCTGCCATGTCACGCGCGTGATTTCGGGCGAGAGCGCGGTCGGACCGGAGCGGCCGTAGAAGGCGTTGTAGCCGTCCCACAGCGGCAGCCATTGATCGTAGTCCTGCCTGGTGACGGGGCGAATGGTGAGCGACATATGAAATTCCCGCGATCGATGAGGCGTCCTTCATACGTGATGATGGACGTGCTGATCAATCGCGCATCACTCCGCGACGCGCAGATACCGGATCAGCTTGCGGCCCGCGGGATCGCGCAGCGAGCGGTAGTAGTCGGCGCGGGACGGCGCATCGGTGTGGCGCACGAGGTCGGTCACCGGCGTGTAGCTCAGCATGCGGCCGCCGTCGGGCAGCGCGGCACAGACGAAGCGCAACACCTCGCCATTGCGCAAGGCGATGTTGATCGGCGTGGCATCGCCGATCCGGACCATCTCCATGCGCTGAGCGATGAAGGTGCCGAGTTCGTCCTCGGGCAATTCGAACGCGCCGGTGTCGCGGCCGTGATACATCAGCGCGACGAACGGCGGCTTGCCGTCGGCGATGTCGTCCGGCACCGCAAAATAATCGCGGAACGCGCGGTTGATGAATTCGGCGCGCGTCTCGGCATCGAGCAGCACGATGCCGATATCGACCTGGTCGAGCGCGGCCGACAGCCGCGCGGCGATGGCGTGACTCCGACGCTCGGCGGCAAACGTGCCGAGCAGCCGCTGGCGCATCAGGCCGGTGATGCCTGCGGTGCCCGCGGCCGTCGCGGCCAGGAGGCCGAGCTGGATCATATCCGCCGTGGTAAGGCCTGCAACGCCGTGCCGGCTGAGGAGCAGCAGTGCCGCGCCGATGACGGCGATGGCTGCGCTGGCGACGGCGGAAGCGGGACCCGAGAGCGCGCCGGCGAGCGCCACGATGCAGACGAGCAGCGGCGCGGGCCAGGGAGTGGGGACGAAGCGATCGAAAAACACCGTCAGCAGCAAAGTCGCTGCCGTCAGCGCCGGACCGGAGATCGCACGCCATCCCAACCGCATGGGGCTGTCTCGCTCCTTCCTGAACGAGGTAAGGCGGCAACACTGACCGAACATTGCGCCATTGCGATGCGGTTTCGCGCGGTGTGCTTAAGGTGCGCTTTGGGTCTCGCGCAAAGCTTTCGGATGATTTTAGACCAAGTGCGCGTGCTTGAGACGTTGTTGCAGCGCGGGCGCATTCAGCTTCGACGTCCCCTGGCCCTTGCGCGTGCCGACGAAGATCAACAGCGATGCCGCGACCAGGATGGCCGCGGTCAGGGTGATTGCAACGATGACCACAGGTGATTTCATCGACGTCCTGTCGCGATGCCGGTCGGCGCGGGCCATGCGGCGCCTTGAAGGCGGGTCCAGGATGAAGCGGGAATCAGACCGGCAGGCCCATCGCCATGGTCGCCTTGGTCGACAGCACCGTCAGGGTGACGATCAGGCACAACGAGAGCGCGGCGACGGCGAGCGAGGCCGCGACCGCGTTGGTCAGCCGGGAAGACGAAACGGTAGCGGGTGGGCCCTGAAAGCCTGCCGTGCCGGACGCCCGAATCATGGTCTAAATCCTTCAACGCGCGAGCGAATCACCCGCGACATCGAACAATTTCACTGTTGCAATCGGCAATATTGCGGCGGCCAATCGAGCGAAAATGGCGAGATTGCGGCAATGGTGACCTTTATGCCCGCTATTTGCCAGAGCTCGCCCCTCAGGCACCAGCGGCGATGCTGGCGGGGTCCTCGATGTCGGCCGGCCGCCAGTCCATTGCGACGTAGCCAGGCGCCGCTTCCACGCGCTTCAGCCAGTCCCGGATCGCCGGGAAGGTCGAGAGGTCGAAGTCGCAGCGGTCGGCGAGGTGGGTATAGCCGTACAGCGCGATGTCGGCGACCGTGAGCTGGCGGGCGGCGAAATAGGCGTTGGTCCTGAGATGATTCTCCATCACCTGGAGCGCGCCATAGCCGCGCTCCATCCAGTCCTCCAGCGAATGAGTCTGGAGGTCGCGGCCGCCCCTCACCAGCGACAGCCAGAAATAGGCCGCGCCGATGTTCGGCTCCAGCGCGTGCTGCTCGAAGAACATCCATTGCAGCGCGTCGGCGCGATCGATGCGGTTCTCCGGCGCGAGCGGCGTGCCGACGGCGACGTACCAGAGAATGGCGTTGGACTCGGCGAGATAGCGATCGTCGCCGACCTCGAGCAGCGGCACCTGGCCGGATGGGTTCTTGGCCAGGAAGTCCGGGGTGCGGCTCTCGCCGCGCAGAATGTCCACCTCGACCGCTTCGTACGGCAAGTTCAGCAGCGCCAGCGCAAGGCGGACCTTGTAGCTGTTGCCCGAGCGCTGCATCGAATAGAGCTTGTACATTCTGGGGATGATTCCGGACGACGGGAGGGCGCGGCGCTTGTTGCCCCGCAACGCGGCTAAACAATGATGCCGATGCGAATCCGCCGCAAGACCCGGCCAATAGAAAAACTCGAAAACCCTACCGCATTGCAATGCGGCGGAAGATCATTTCCGTGCGACCATCCAACTCAGTTCACGCTTGCGTCAACGCGCAAGTGCGTTGCTCGACGCGATCGTGTGCGAGCACCGCGGTCGCGTCTTGGGCACTGAAGCTTCCGCATCGTCATGGCCCGCAAAATTGCTCCGAGGGCACGCGTTGTCGGATATAAGGGGTTTGCGCGGCAAAGTTACGGAATATTGCGGGAAATCGCGGCTCGAAACGCCAGACACGTAAACTTTTGCGGGATCGGACCGAAGTTTCTTGCGGTGCAACGGCACTCGTTTTAGGGTGGTTCATTCCCACAATCGGAGTCGTGAAGCCAAAGGGCTCACGACGCTTGTCAGGAGATGACGATGTCCTTCCTTGCCGCTGCGCTCGACCGTGTGAAGCCGTCCGCGACCATCGCGGTCACGGATAAAGCACGTGCGCTGAAAGCGGCGGGCCGCAACGTCATCGGTCTCGGCGCCGGCGAGCCCGACTTCGACACGCCCGCGAACATCAAGCTGGCCGCGATCCACGCCATCGAAGCCGGCAAGACCAAGTACACCGCGGTCGACGGCATTCCCGAGTTGAAGGAAGCCATTATCGCCAAGTTTCAGCGCGAGAACGGCGTCGTCTACAAGGCGAACCAGATCATCGTCGGCACCGGCGGCAAGCAGGTGCTCTACAACGCGCTGATGGCAACCATCAATCCGGGCGACGAGGTGATCATCCCCGCGCCGTACTGGGTCAGCTATCCCGAGATGGTGGCGCTCGCCGGCGGCGAGCCGGTGCCGGTGGTCTGCACCGCCGCGACCGGCTTCAAGCTCCAGGCCGAGGCACTCGAGCGCGCGATCACGCCGAAGACCAAATGGGTGATCCTGTGCTCGCCGTCGAACCCGACGGGAGCTGCCTACACCAGGACCGAGCTGAAGGCGCTCACCGACGTGCTGGTCAAGCATCCGCATGTGTGGGTGATGACCGACGACATGTACGAGCACCTCGTCTATGACGACTTCCAGTTCACCACGGTCGCGCAGGTCGAGCCGAAACTCTACGACCGCACGCTCACCGTGAACGGCGTGTCGAAGGCCTATTGCATGACCGGCTGGCGCATCGGCTATGCCGGCGGTCCGGCGCAGCTCATCAAGGCGATGTCGACGATCCAGTCGCAGTCGACCTCGAACCCGTCGTCGATCGCGCAATGGGCCGCGGTTGAGGCGCTGAACGGTCCGCAGGACTTCATCCCCGCCAACAACAAGGTCTTCAAGGAGCGCCGCGATCTCGTCGTCTCCATGCTGAACCAGGCCAAGGGCATCGAGTGCCCGCGGCCCGAGGGCGCCTTCTACGTCTATCCGTCCTGCGCCGGCACCATCGGCAAGACCGCGCCGTCGGGCAAGGTGATCGACAATGACGAGACGTTCGTCACCGAACTGCTGGAGACCGAAGGCGTCGCCGTGGTGCAGGGTTCGGCCTTCGGCCTCGGCCCCGCGTTCCGCATCTCCTACGCGACCAAGACCTCGGACCTCGAAGACGCCTGCAAGCGCATCCAGCGCTTCTGCGGCAATCTGCGCTGAACTCACAGACATGAAGTGACATCAAAGGGCCCGCGCAATGCGGGCCCTTTTTCTTTCAAGTCTGCACGATCTGGCGCCACCGGAACTGTTGTGGCATAGACCATCGCGCGGCGTGTGCCGCGCCTCCATGCTCGCATCACATTCATCGCCGGAGATATTCATGCGCCGTTCACTCCTCCTCGCCGGGCTTGCCGTTGCGAGCCTCGTCGCCTCCGTTACGGGCGCCAGCGCGCAATCGCGGATGGTGCAGGTGGGCGTGCTCGAATGCCGCGGCGGCGCCAGCGTGGGCTTCATCGTGGGATCGGTGACCCATCTCGGTTGCGTGCTGCGCGTCGATGGTTTGCCGGACGACCGTTACGTTGCGACGATCCGCAAGGTCGGTCTGGATATCGGCATCACACAGGAGACGGCTTTGGCGTGGGGCGTGTTCGCGCCGGTGAACCGGCTCGGCCCGGGCGACCTCGCCGGCAACTACGCCGGTGCGCAGGGCAGCGCCTCGGTCGGTGTCGGTCTCGGCGGCAACGTGCTGGTCGGCGGCTCCAACAATTCGATCGCGCTCCAGCCGCTCAGCGTGCAGGGCCAGGTCGGCCTCAACGTCGCCGCCGGCCTCGAGAGCCTGGAACTCCGCCCGGGACGTTGAGACTCGGCGCCAGCCGAAGCGCTCCTCCTCAACCTCTCTCCGGGAGAGGAGGAAATACCGACGACGCACCGCAGCGATTTTTGATGCTTGCCAAATCTCGGGGACGGGCAGAGCATCAGCGTTTGCCGACCCAATCATGGGCCGAGCTCCACACCAAGGAGGCGGCGAATGGGACAAGACGTCAGAAGTCCCCGAGGTCCACGGTGCATCGCGCTGGTGGGCCCTTTCCAAAGCGGTAAAACCACACTTCTCGAAGCCATCCTGGCGCGAACGGGCGCAATCCCGCGCGCCGGCAGCGTCGATGCCGGAACCTCCGTCGGCGACGCCACGCCAGAGGCCCGTCATCACAAGATGACCGTCGGGCTGACTGCCGTCACCACGAGTTTCATGGGCGACAGCTACACCTTCCTCGATTGTCCCGGTTCCGTCGAATTTGCCCACGACATGCGCGCCGCGCTGCCTGCGGTCGATGCCGCAATCGTGGTCTGCGAAGCCGACGAGAAGAAGCTGCCGCAGCTTCAGATCATCCTGCGCGAGCTGGAGGAGCTGGAGATCCCGCGTTTCCTGTTCCTCAACAAGATCGACCGCGCCAACAAGCGCATCCGCGAGACGCTCGAGATGCTCCAGCCCGCCTCGCGCGTACCGCTGGTGCTGCGCCAGATCCCGATCTGGAAGGACGAACTGATCGAGGGCTTCGTCGATCTCGCGCTGGAGCGTGCGTTCATTTACCGCGAGCACAAGGCCTCCGAAGTGGTCGCGCTCCAAGGCGGCGATCTCGATCGCGAGAAGGAGGCCCGCTTTTCGATGCTGGAGAAGCTCGCCGATCACGACGATGCGCTGATGGAGCAGCTGCTCGAGGACATCCAGCCGCCGCGCGATGCCGTGTTCGACGATCTCGCCCGCGAATTGCGCGACGGGCTGATCTGCCCCGTGCTGCTGGGCGCCGCCGCACGCGAAAACGGCGTGCTGCGTTTGATGAAAGCGTTGCGCCACGAGGCGCCCGGTATCGCGGAAACGGCAAAACGTCTCGGCGTTCCCGAAACGAGGGACGCCCTCGGCTTCGTCTTCAAGACGTTGCATTCGCAGCACGGCGGCAAGCTGTCGCTGACGCGCATGCTCGCTGGCCATCTCGACGACGGTGCCACGCTGCAAGCCTCCTCCGGAGGGGCCAGCCGCATCTCCGGCATCCTCGCCGTCACCGGGGCCTACGACACCAAGCGTACCGCGGCGGAAGCCGGCGATACGGTGGCGCTCGCCAAGCTCGACCCGATCAAGACCGGCGACACGGTCTCGAGCGGCAAGATCCAGCCGGCAGCGCTAACCGCCGTAGAACCCACTCCGCCGGTGCTCGCGATCTCGGTTGCGGCCACCGACCGCAAGGACGACGTCAAGCTCGGCCAGGCGCTGATGCGGCTGCACGAGGAGGACCCCTCGCTCGTCTTCGTGATGAACGCGCAGACCCACGACACCGTGCTGTGGGGTCAGGGCGAGATGCACTTGCGCGTCGCGAGCGAGCGGCTGCGCGATCGTTTCGGCGTCAAGGTCGCTTCGCATCCCCCCGCGATCGGCTATCAGGAAACCATCCGCAAGCCGATCGTCCAGCGCGGCCGCCACAAGAAACAGTCTGGCGGGCATGGCCAGTTCGGCGATGTCGTGCTCGACATCAGGCCGCTGCCGCGCGGCGAGGGCTTCAAGTTCGCCGAGAAGGTGGTCGGCGGCGCGGTCCCGCGCAACTACATCGGCGCGGTGGAAGAGGGGGTCATCGACGGGCTCGCCCGCGGCCCGCTCGGTTTCCCGGTCACCGATTTGCAGGTGACGCTGACCGACGGCTCCTATCATAGCGTCGATTCCTCCGACCTCGCCTTCCGCACGGCGGCGCGGGTCGGGCTCACCGAGGGCCTGCCGCAATGCCAGTCGGTGCTGCTGGAGCCGATCCATGTGGTCGAGATCGTCTGCCCGACCGACGCCACCGCCAAGATCAATGCGATTCTGTCGGCACGGCGCGGCCAGATCCTCGGCTTTGACACCCGCGACGGCTGGAGCGGATGGGACTGCGTCCGCGCCATGATGCCGGAAGCCGAGATCGGCGAATTGATCGTTGAGTTGCGCTCGGCCACGGCAGGCGCCGGCAGCTTCACCCGCCAGTTCGACCACATGGCCGAAGTCACGGGGCGCGCCGCCGACCAGATCATCGCAGCGCATCAGCACGCGGCGTGATCGGTCTGCCGAAGTAAGGGACGCATCACTGTCTCACTCCCTCTCGCCGTTCTTACGGGGAGAGGGGTGGGGTGACGGGCTTCACAATGGGCGTGGCGAAGGTTGGACTCACGCTGCTCCTCCCAACCGTCAGTGTGAGCGCAGCGACTTGTCCGCCGAAGCTTTAGCGAAGGCGGAAGCAATCCAGTCTTTCCGCGGAGGAATTCTGGATTGCTTCGTCGCTTCGCTCCTCGCAATGACGGTGGAGACGGATGGCTCGCATGGCGAGCTTCCCCTTGCGTTCGGTCGTTTATGATGTATTTTACATCATTGTGCATGCTCCAGACATCATTTATAATCTTTCATACGTGAGGCCAAGGTGATCACGTCGTTCCAGATGCGGGCAGCGCGTGCGCTGCTCGGCATTGACCAGAGGGCCTTGGCGGAGCTCGCAGGCGTTTCGCTGCCGACCATTCAGCGGATGGAGGCGAGCACCGGCAATGTCCGCGGCGTGGTCGAGACCTTGATGAAAGTGGTCGAAGCCTTTGATCGCGCCGGCGTCGAGCTGATCGGCGAACAGGCGCGCAGCGAAGGCGGCGGACGCGGCGTTCGGCTCAAGGAGCCGGGGCCGCCGCGTCGGGTGGGAGCATGATCCCGCAATGATCATGCTCGGGAGCAGTCTTAACTAACGCACCGTCGCGCCCCGATACGCGGCCGCACGATGCATCGGAGCGTTGTGGGCAGCGGAGCATTTTGCTGAAATGAGCATCACAGGCGAACACGCAGGCAAGCTGCACCAGCCTCGTCGGCCGACCTTTACCGAACTCTATCTGCCAAAGCTCGTCACCGTATGGCGCGAGGGCTATGGCTTATCGGATTTCCGTGCCGATGTGTTCGCGGGCCTCACGGTCGCGATCGTCGCGTTGCCGTTGTCGATGGCGATCGCGATCGCTTCGGGCGTGACGCCGGACCGCGGACTCTACACCGCTGTTGTCGGCGGCTTCATTGCGTCACTGCTCGGCGGCAGCCGATTCCAGATCGGCGGTCCGGCCGGCGCCTTCATTGTGCTGGTTGCGGCGACCGCCGACCGTCACGGGGTTGACGGCGTGGTCCTGGCCACGCTGATGGCGGGCCTGTTCCTGATCGCTGCGGGCTTCCTGCGGATCGGCACCTATATCAAGTTCATTCCATATCCTGTGACGGTTGGCTTCACGGCCGGCATCGCCGTCATCATCTTCGCCAGCCAGCTGCGCGATCTCGGCGGGATCACGCTCCTCGCGAAGGAGCCCAGCGAATTCGTCCCGAAACTCGTCGCGCTTGCCGGGGGCCTGCACACCGTCAATCCGTCGGCCGTCGCGGTTGCGATCGTCAGCATTGCCATCATCGCCGGCCTGCGACGCTGGCTGCCGTCCTGGCCCGGTATCCTGATCGCGGTCGTGCTCGCGGCGGTCGCATGTGCCGTGCTGTCGCTGCCGGTCGAGACCGTCGGATCGCGCTTCGGCGGCATTCCGCGGGAACTGCCCTCGCCAGCCTTGCCTGCATTCTCGCTCGCGAAGGCGACCGCCGTGCTGCCCGATGCGATCTCCTTCGCACTGCTCGCCGCCATCGAATCGCTGCTGTCGGCGGTGGTGGCCGACGGCATGACCGGACGCCGTCACCGCTCCAATTGCGAGCTGGTGGCGCAAGGTGCCGCCAATGTCGGCGCGGCGGTGTTCGGCGGCATCTGTGTCACGGGGCTGATCGCGCGCACGGCGACCAACATCCGCGCCGGCGCGCGGGGGCCGCTCGCGGGCATGCTGCATTCGGTTTTCCTGCTGCTGTTCATGCTGATCGCAGCGCCGCTCGCGAGCTACATCCCGCTGGCCGCGCTCGCCGCCGTGCTCGTCGTGGTGGCCTGGACCATGGCGGAGAAGCACGAATTCGCGACGCTCCTTCGCTCGTCATGGGGCGATGCCGTCGTGCTGCTCGCAACCTTCCTGCTCACCATCTTCCGCGATCTGACCGAGGGCATTCTGGTTGGCTTCGCGCTTGGCGCGGTCCTGTTCATCCATCGCATGGCGGAAATGACGGGCATCGAGGAACGATCGCCACTGGTGGCCGCCGATCGTCCCGATGACGATAATGGCGGGCGCGTGCCTTACGACCCCGCACTCGCGGTCGATCGCGACGTGCTGGTCTATCGCATCACCGGCGCGTTCTTCTTCGGCGCGGCCTCGGCGATCGGCAGTGTGCTCGACGGCATCGCCGACAAGCGCAAGGGTTTTGTGGTCGATTTCGCCGACGTGCCGTTCCTGGATTCGACCGCGGCCAACGTGCTCGGCCGCGTCGCCGCCAAGGCCCACCGCCAGGGCATCCGGCTGTTCATCACAGGGGCGTCGCCTGCGGTCCGCCGTGCGCTGCTCACCCATGGCGTCACGCCGCCACGCGCGCGCTATCGCGAGACCATCGCGCGTGCGGTCGCCGACATCAAGGGCGGCGCGGCGCTGCCCGCGGGTGGTGAGGCGGGCACGACCTGACGTCGAGCCTCTCCCGAGACGCCCCGCGCGCTTGACAGCGCCTGCGGGACACGAAATGGATCGCCTCCGAAACGACCCTAGGGGAGGACGACCGTGACCAAGGCTCCCGCAGCCTGTCTGATCGGATGGCCGGCCGCGCATTCGCGCTCGCCGCTGATCCATCGATACTGGCTGCGCACGCTCGGGATCGAGGGCGGCTATGTCATCGAGGCGGTTCCACCCGATAATTTGCGTGACTTCGTCCTGCGGCTGTCGTTGCGCGGGTTCGTCGGCGCCAACGTCACCATCCCGCACAAGGAAGGCGTGCTCGAGCTGTCGACGCCCGATGCCCGCGCGCGCGCGGTCGGTGCGGCCAACACGCTGTGGTTTGCGGACGGCGAGCTGCGCTCGACCAACACTGACGTCGAGGGCTTTATCGGCAATCTCGATGCCAGCGCGCCCGGCTGGGACGCAGCCGAAGAGGCGCTGGTGCTCGGCGCCGGCGGCTCCTCGCGCGCCATCGTGTTCGGGTTGCTTGAACGCGGCATCAAGCGCCTCCATCTCGCCAATCGCACCGTCGGCCGGGCCGAGATGCTTGCAAGGCAGTTCGGGCCGAAGGTGCATCCTGTTGCGTGGGACGGCATCGACCACATTCTGCCGCGTGCAAAACTTCTCGTGAACACAACCTCGCTCGGCATGCACGGCCAGCCTTCACTCGACCTTGAAGTGGCGCGCCTGCCGGATGGCGCCGTGATCGCCGATCTCGTCTATGTCCCGCTGGTGACGCCGCTGCTGGCGGCCGCACAGGCGCGCGGACTGAAGACCGCCGACGGGCTCGGCATGCTGCTGCATCAGGCGGTCCGCGGCTTCGAGCTGTGGTTCGGCCAGCGGCCGCAGGTCACGGCCGAGCTGCGTGCGCTGGTCGAGGCCGATCTCACAAAGACTTGAGAGAATAGCGCGTAATCTCCGGAGTTCTATGTCCGTAGGGACAATAGGGCGCAATCGGAGACCATCATGTCTGTTCAACGTGCAACTTTCACACGTCCGCTCATCGCCGTCGCGATGGTGGCCGTCTCGACCCTCTCGGCCCTTGCGCAAAGGGCGCCGGTGCCGACGCGCGTGCGAGGCACGATCGAAAGCGTCAATGGCGACACGATGCAGGTCAAGGCGCGCAGCGGCGAGGATGTCAAGCTGCACATCGCCTCCGACGTGAACGTGTCGGGCATTACGAAGATTTCACTTGCCGACATCAAGCCCGGCTCCTTCGTCGGCGCCACCACCGTGCCGGGACCGGACGGCGGCGCGAACGCGGTCGAGGTGCACGTGTTTCCGGAGAGCATGCGCGGCACCGGCGAGGGCTCGCGACCCTATGACCTCAAGCCCAATTCCAGCATGACCAATGCGACCGTGTCGGAGAGCGTGGTCGGCAATGACGGTCATACGCTGCTGGTCAAGTACAAGGACGGCGAGAAGAAGGTGTTCGTCGCCGACAATACGCCGGTGGTGACCTTTGTCCCCGGCGACAGATCCGATCTGAAGGCCGGCGCCAAGGTGATCGCCTTCATGAAGCAGCTGCCGGACGGCTCATTCGAAACCAACCGCGTCAGCGTCGGCCGCGACGGCCTGACGCCGCCGATGTAAATGGAGAATAACAACATGTCGAAGAGAACCTGGATATCACGCCTCGGCGTGGCCGCGTTCGCCGCCTGCATCGTCACGTCATCCGCCCTGGCGCAGCAGACGCCGACGGTCCGCATCCGCGGCACCATCGAGAGCGTCGACGGCAACACGCTCGGCATCAAGACCCGCGAAGGAACCGACGTGAAGGTGCGCATGACCGACAACGTCGCCGTCTTCGCGGTGGTGAAGACGTCGTTGTCGGAGATCAAGGACGGCTCCTATATCGGCGTCACCGGCCTGCCCGAGCCCGACGGCACCCAGAAGGCGATCGCGGTGCACATCTTCCCCGAAAACCAGCGCGGCGCGGCCGAAGGTTTTCGTCCCTGGGACGCGCGCGCCAACTCGACCATGACCAACGCCACCGTGGCGCAGACGGTGAAGGGCACCGACGGCCAGAACATCACGGTCAAGTACAAGGACGGCGAGAAGAAAGTCGTGGTGCCGCCGGACACGCCGATCGTCACCTTCGTCGCCAGCGACAAATCCGAGCTCAAGCCCGGCGCCAAGCTGATCATTTTCGGCGCGGTGAAGAAGGACGATGGTTCGCTTGAGGCCAACCGGGTGAATGTCGGCCGCGATGGGGTGACGCCGCCGATGTGAGGGCGAACGCTGAAATCTTAGGGTGGGCAAAGGCGCGAAGCGCCGTGCCCACCCTACGATTTGCGAATTGGTGGGCACGCTTCGCTTTGCCCGCCCTACGGCACTGCCGCTGCGGTTCACATCGCGATGATATGTTCGTCGATCTCGTCAATCCTGTTGACGCCGCACAGGCCCATGGTGGTGAGCAGCTCCTTCTGGATGATGTCGATCGCCTTGGCGACGCCGGCCTGACCGCCGGCGCCAAGGCCATAGGCGTAGGCACGGCCGATCATGCAGGACTTCGCGCCGAGCGCGAGTGCGCGCATCACGTCCTGGCCGGAGCGGATGCCGCCGTCGAACATGATCTCCATCCTGTCACCGACCGCCTCGGCGATCTCGGGCAGCACCTCGATCGATGACGGCGCGCCGTCGAGCTGACGGCCGCCATGGTTCGAGACGACGAGAGCCTGCGCGCCGGTCTTGGCGGCTTCCTCGGCGTCCTCGACGTCCAGAATGCCCTTGATGATCAGCTTGCCAGGCCAGATGCTGCGGACCCACTCGACGTCCTTCCAGTTCAACGACGTGTCGAACTGCGAGGCGGTCCATTCGGCGAGGCGATTGAGGTCCTCGGTGTTCTTCACGTGGCCGGCGATGTTGCCGAAGGTACGGCGCTTGCCCCGCAGCACGCCGGAGACCCACGCGGGCTTTGTGGCGAAATCCAGAAATTTAGACATCGTCCACTCGGGGGGGATCGTCATGCCGTTCTTGATGTCCTGGTGGCGCTGGCCGATGACCTGGAGATCGACGGTCAGCACCAGCGCGGAGCATTTCGCCGCGATCGCGCGCTGGATCAACTCCTTGATGAAGCCGCGGTCCTTCATCACATAGAGCTGGAACCAGAACGGCTTCTCGACATTGGCCGCGATGTCCTCGATCGAGCAGATCGACATCGTCGACTGCGTGAACGGGATACCGGCCGCTTGCGCGGCACGGCAGGCATGGATCTCGCCATCGCCATGCTGCATGCCGAGCAGGCCCACCGGCGCGAGGATCAGCGGCATGGTCGAGGGCTCGCCGAGGATCGTGGTCGCGGTGTCGCGTTTGGAGACGTCGACCAGAATGCGCTGGCGGAACTTGATCGCCTGCATGTCTTCGCGGTTGGCTCGCAGCGTTTCCTCGGCGTAGGAGCCGCGGTCGCAATAATCGAAGAACGCCTTCGGCACGCGGCGCTGATGCAGTGTGCGAAGATCGTCGATACAGGTGATGTGCTTCATGAACGTTTCCCGGCCCGTCTTGTCGGAAGAGTCTTGTATGGGAAGACTCTTGCATCGGAAGATCGAGGGGTCATCTAGCATGGTTGGATGCACAGCCAAATCGTTTGCAAATCCTTTGTGGAGAGGAGGGCGCCATGACCAGGCCGCACACCGGACCGACGCCGGAGGAGATCAAGGAGAAGCATGATCTCGAGGAAGCGCTGGAGGAGGGTCTGGAAGAGACCTTTCCGGGCTCCGATCCCGTCAGTGTCACCCAGCCGGCGCCGAGCCGCGCGGACGGCCATGTGAAGCGTTCGGACTAGGTGCCGGTTCCGCCCTGTTCCAGTATCTTCAACGGAAATATAATGTTAACAAGACGTTATCGGGGCCGGGAGCCGCCCGGTTCCGTAATGATTCATCATATTTTTTGAAGCCAAGTTAGCCGTGATGGCTCTATAAGACCTCAGCAAATCAGGGATGCGGGTCCCGCTTGGGCACCCGGAGGTTGCGCTGGGGATCCCTGGTTGTTGCGTGGGGGACGATATGAGCCGCAAATATTTCGGGACGGACGGGATCCGGGGCCGCGCCAACGGACTGATCACGCCGGAGCTCGCGCTCAAGGTCGGCCAGGCCGCAGGCCTGGCGTTTCAGCGCGGTGACCACCGCCACAGGGTCGTGATCGGCAAGGACACCCGCCTGTCCGGCTACATGATCGAATACGCGATGGTCGCGGGCTTCACTTCGGTCGGCATGGACGTGCTGCTGGTCGGCCCGATGCCGACGCCCGCGGTCGCGATGCTGACCAAGTCGATGCGCGCCGATCTCGGCGTGATGATCTCCGCCTCGCATAATCTGTTCGAGGACAACGGCATCAAGCTGTTCGGGCCGCAGGGCTTCAAGCTCTCCGACGACGTCGAGAAGCAGATCGAGCAGCTGCTCGATGAGCCCATCGACAAGCGTCTCGCCCAGAGCGCCAGTCTCGGCCGCGCCCGCCGCATCGACGGCGTGCATGACCGCTACATCGAATTCGCCAAGCGCACGCTGCCGCGCGATCTGTCGCTCGACGGCCTGCGCGTCGTGGTCGATTGCGCCAATGGCGCCGCCTACAAGGTGGTGCCGGAAGCGCTATGGGAGCTGGGCGCCGACGTGATCCCGATCGGGGTCGAGCCCGACGGTTTCAACATCAACAAGGAATGCGGCTCCACCTCGCCGGAAGCGCTGTCGAAGAAGGTGCGCGAGATGCGCGCCGACATCGGTATCGCGCTCGACGGTGACGCCGATCGCGTCATCCTGGCCGACGAGCGCGGCCACATCGTCGACGGCGACCAGCTGCTCGCGGTGATCGCGCAGAGCTGGAAGGAAGACGGCCGGCTGTCGCGATCGGGCATCGTCGCCACCGTGATGTCGAACCTCGGGCTCGAGCGCTTCCTTAATGCGCAGGGGCTCGATCTCGTGCGCACGCCGGTCGGCGATCGCTACGTGCTCGAGCAGATGCTGAACGGCGGCTACAATCTCGGTGGCGAGCAGTCCGGCCACATCATCCTGTCCGACTACGCCACCACCGGCGACGGCTTCGTTGCCGCATTGCAGGTGCTTGCCGTCGTGCAGAAGCTGCGCCGGCCGGTGTCGGAAGTCTGCCACCGCTTCGATCCGCTGCCGCAGATCCTGAAGAACGTCCGTCACAAGGGCGGCAAGCCGCTCGACAATTCCGACGTCAAATCGGCGATCTCCGACGGCGAGCAGCGGCTCAACGGCCATGGCCGCCTGCTGATCCGCTCCTCCGGCACCGAGCCGGTGATCCGCGTCATGGGCGAGGGCGAGGATCGCATCCTGGTCGAGGACGTCGTCGATACCATCGTCTCGGCGCTCGGGAACGCCGCGGCCTGAACTCGCAGCCATCCTTCGAGATGCCCGCTGTCGCGGGCTCCTCAGGATGAGGTTTTGTTTCCAGGTGAAGACGTAGACCCTCAGGGTGAGGAGCCCGCCACAGGCGGGCGTCTCGAACCATGCAGGCCGCAGTTTGGCCGCGAAATCTGGCGAAGCGCATTCCAGCCATGGGCGTTTGGCGGTGGATCGGTCGCCGCGCGCATCGTAACTAGCTTGTCGCGGCAATCTGCCGCGCCCGTCGGGATGCTCCAGTGAACAAGCCTGTCGTCGTCTCAGAGGAAACACTGACGGAGCCCGTCCTCGTCAGCGACGTCGCACCCGGCGCCAAAAGTGCCGCGGGGCCGGCCTATGTCGTGCTGGCCGGCATCAGCTTCTCGCACTTCCTCAACGACACCATGCAGTCGCTGATCGCTTCGGTGTATCCGATCCTGAAGGACACCTACGCGCTCGACTTCGCGCAGATCGGCATGATCACGCTGGCCTTCCAGTTCACGGCCTCGCTGCTCCAGCCGGTGGTCGGCCACTACACCGACAAGAAGGCGCAGCCCTATTCGCTGTCGATCGGCATGGCCTCGACCTTCTTCGGTCTGTTGCTGCTCAGCGCCGCCCACCAATATCTCGTCATCCTCGTCGCCGCCGCTCTGGTCGGCCTCGGCTCGGCGGTGTTTCACCCGGAGTCGGCGCGCATCGCGCGGCTCGCCTCCGGCGGCCGCTACGGTTTTGCGCAATCGGTGTTCCAGCTCGGCGGCAGTTTTGGCACCTCGATGGGACCGGTGCTCGCCGCGCTCATCGTCGTGCCGTTCGGGCAGGGCAGCATCGCCTGGTTCTCCTCGATCGCCTTCCTTGCGATCCTCATCCTCTGGCGCATCGGCCGCTGGTACGAACCGCAGATCAAGGCGAAGAAGACGGCGGTGGATCAAGCCCATCCCGACGCGCCGAATTCGCGTCGCGTCGTCGTTGCGCTCCTCGTGCTGGTCGCGCTGCTGTTCTCGAAGCAGCTCTACGTCTCGAGCCTGTCGAGCTACTACATCTTCTATCTGATCGACCGCTTCGGCGTGTCGACGCAAGCCGCGCAGATGTATCTCTTCATTTTCCTCGCAGCGAACGCGGTCGGCGCTTTTCTCGGTGGTCCCCTGGGCGATCGCTTCGGCCGCAAGATCGTGATCTGGATCTCGATCCTGGGGGCGCTGCCGTTCACGCTGGCGCTGCCCTATGCCGGGCTCTATGCGAGCACGGTGCTGTCCGTGCTCATCGGCCTGATCATCTCCTCGACGACGTCGTCGATCATCGTGTTCGCGCAGGAGCTGGTCCCGCACCGCTTCGGCATGATCTCCGGCGTGTTCTTCGGTGTCGCCTTCGGCATCGGCGGCCTGGGCGCCGCCGTGCTCGGCAAGCTCGCGGACCACACCTCGATCGCGTTCGTCTACCAGGTTTGCGCCTATCTGCCGGCGATCGGCCTGCTTGCGGTGTTCCTGCCCAAGCTGCCGCGGCACGCGCGTTAACATATCCTGACTTGCTGCAACGCGGCTTCATACATCGTTAGGAAATGCGGCGACGGCGTCGCATTTGGCGCTGCATTTTTGCAACGCTCGCGCCGCCCGCGCGTCCGAGTTGAGAAAAAATCAACCTTAAAAATTAGGGTTAAGTGGCGCTTAAACATTTGCTGGCATCGTCCGGGCCGTGAGTTTCCAGAACGTGAGGCGCCGTATTGCCTCACCGGCCAAAAGGACGAAGCCAATGCGTAGCGTTAAGTCTCTCCTTGCCGCGGGTGCGGCAACCCTGATCTCCTCGATGGCGTTCGCCGCCGACATGCCGATCGCGGCGCCCCCTCCGATGTACGCGCCCCCGGCTCCGCCCGCCGACTTCGGTGGCTGGTACCTGCGCGGCGACGTCGGCATGACCAACCAGAGCGCCAAGCGCATCGACGGCGCGGTAGCGCCTGGGTTTACTAAAACGACGGAGGGGCTTGGCTTCGACTCGTCACCGCTGTTCGACCTCGGCGTCGGCTATCGCTTCAACAACTGGTTTCGCACCGACGTGATCGGCCAATACCGGGGCAAGGCCAACCTGCACGGTGCTGATAACGTCATTGGGACGGGCTTCGTTGGCTCGGACAATTATAGCGGCAGCAAGTCGGAGTGGGTCGTCATGGCCAACGCCTATGTCGATCTCGGCACCTGGTGGTGCATCACGCCGTTCATCGGCGCCGGTGTCGGCGGCTCCTACAACAAAATTAGCGGTTTCCGTGACGACGGCGTTGCATATCTCGCCGCGCTGACCCCGACCCCGAGCGCCAGCGTCGCCTACTTCGCCGACAGCGGAAAGTGGAACCTGGCTTGGGCCGCACACGCCGGTCTCGCTTACAAGGTCAACCCCGGCTTCACGGTCGAACTGGCCTACAGCTACATGAACCTCGGCGATGCTGCGCCCGGCAACTACCGCTTGTTCGACAACAGCGCCTCGGGTCCGTCCACAATCAAGATCAAGGAGCTCACCTCGCATGACGTCAAGCTCGGTGTGCGCTGGGATCTCAACAGCCCGCCGGCCTACATGCCGCCGCTCGTCACCAAGGGCTGATCGTCAGCCTCATCGCTTAATCTCTCTTAACGGCGCGGGATCATCCCGCGCCGTTTTGCTTTGCGTATTTTTCATGGCGGGCGGCGACGAAAGCCTCCGGCGCAACCATTGGTTAAGGTTAACGGGCCATGATCACGAGCGAAAGTTCGAGTTCGATGGAGCGTTCGATGCGTAGGCTTTTGTTGGCGGTGGCGATGTTGGGGACGGTCTCTGCGGCGCACGCGGCCGATCTCTCCGATCTTCCCATCCTCCGAGGCAGCTTCACCGACGGGCTGTCAAAGAGGTCCCACAACTGGGACGGTTTTTATGTTGGCGGCCAGTTCGGGTTTGCCACGACCGATGTTGATTTCAGTCATGCTCCGAAGACGATGACCGACTTCATGCTTCGCAACAGCATCCTTGAGGCGCCAGTCGGCGGCTGGTCGCTGCTGCCGAGTAACCACGTGCAGTCGACCGGGTTTGGCGCCTATGTCGGCCGCAATTGGCAGCTCTACGATGCAGTGTTCGGCGTCGAGGCCAATTACAGCTACATGAAGAATATATCGAGCTCGGCAAGTGATTCCATGACACGCATTCTCGACGGTGAGACGGCGCCAACGGGCCATACCTATACCTACGTCACTTCACTCGGTGGTGGTGCTGCGCTAAAGCTGAAGGATTACGCCACCTTCCGCGGTCGGGTCGGTTGGGACGGCGGCGACTTCATGCCCTATGCCTTCGCCGGTCTGGCGATTGGGCGCGCTGAAGTTTCGCGATTCGCGACGGTGTCCTACATCAAGCATGACGACTATGACGAGTCGATTGTCCTGGGCGGTGTTACGGCGACGATCCATCGACAGGACACGATTGACACGGGTACGTTTAACAAGACTGAGCTGCGCACCAACAGCTTCATGTACGGATGGACGGCCGGTATCGGTGTCGAGTACGCGATCTGCAACAACATCCTGGTTCGCGGCGAATGGGAGCATGTCGGCTTCTCGGACGTGAAGGACATCACTGTCGGCCTGAATAACTTCCGCGTCGGCATTGGCTACCAGTTCTGAGTCGCCCGCTTCCTGTTGACAGATTCCTTCCGTCCTGATGCTCTGTCGCCGAATGCGCGGGGGCACCGATGCGGATCTACGGCGATAGCAATTCCGGCAATTGTCTGAAGGTGAAGTGGGTCTGCGACAAGCTCGCGGTGCTCTACGAGTGGATCGAGATCGACACCCGCAAGGGCGAGACCCGTACGCCGCAATTCCTCCAGATGAACGGTGCCGGCCAGGTGCCCACCGTCGCTTTCGACGACGGTCGCACGCTGGCGCAGTCCAATGCCATCATCCGCTATCTCGCGCGCGACAGTGCGCTCATTCCGGGCGACGCCTTCACTGCCGCCAAGATGGACGAATGGCTGTTCTGGGAACAATACAGCCACGAGCCCTATATCGCAGTGTGCCGCTTCCAGCTCGTCTATCTCGGCAAGGACGCCTCCGAGCTCGATCCTGAAAAGGTCAAGCGCGGCTACGCGGCGCTCGATCGCATGGAGCAGCATCTGGCGGCAAACCGCTTCTTCGCCGGTGATGACGTTTCGCTTGCCGACGTCTCGCTGCTTGCCTATACGCGCGTCGCGCATGAAGGCGGCTTCGATCTCGGTCGCTATGCCGCCATCCGCCGCTGGATCGGCGAAGCCGAGACCTTTCTCGGGCTACCCAAGGTGCGTTAGGCGCGCTTGAGGCAGGAGTAACTTTATGAACGCCGAATCTGTCTCCATTCGTCCCGCGCGCCGCGAAGATGTTGCTGCGATCGTGACGATGCTCGCCGACGATCATCTCGGGAGCGCACGCGAGCGCGTGGAAGACCCGTTGCATGCGTCCTATTACGAGGCATTCGCGCGGGTCGAGCGCGATCAAAATATCCAGCTTGTGGTTGTCGAGAGTGAGGGCAGGGTGGTCGGCTGCCTGCAGCTCGCGATCCTGCCGGGTCTCAGCTCGCAAGGCGGCTTGCGCGGTCTGCTCGAAGACGTCCGCGTCGCTTCCGATTGCCGCAGCCGCGGCATCGGCGAGCAATTGGTGCAATGGGCGGTGACGGAAGCGAAAGCGCGCGGTTGCAATCTCGTCGAACTGCTGACGCATCAGACGCGAACAGATGCGCAGCGCTTCTACAAGCGGCTTGGGTTCACGGCGAGTCACGTCGGCATGACTGTCCGCTTTTGACGCAGCACGCTATGAGCCTTGCGCGATCAGCGAAATCGGATCGCGCGTACGTTCATATTAAGAGCTGATAAACCACCGTCACGGCGTTCACGTTGGTGAAGGAACGAACGGTGCTACGGGACGTCGAAACCGGGCTCGATCGGTTCGGGGATTTCGATGACAAGCTATTCGATGATCAAGGTCGGCAACGACTACGTCGTGCAGGCCAATGACAAATGCATTTTGAAAGTCGGCAGCCGCCGCCGCGCCGCGCAATTGATCAGCGATGCCACGGGCTTGCTGAACGCGCTGGCGGTGGTCGATTCCCCCAAGATCGCACCGGAGGCGCCATCACCCGCGCGTGAACCGCCGGAACTTCCTTGACGACTCTTCCCGTTTCCCGTATCAGCCGCGGCGGGACACCTCCCCCCAACGGGAGGCTTACTATCTGGAAGGGTAGACGATGACTGTAGCGAAGCCCGCTTCGCGGCCGAACGTGCCGCATTTTTCCTCCGGCCCCTGCGCCAAGCGCCCCGGATGGAATGCCCAAAATCTCAAGGACGCAGCGCTCGGCCGTTCGCATCGCGCGAAGGTCGGCAAGACCAAGCTCAAGCTCGCGATCGATTTGACGCGCGAAGTGCTCGAAGTGCCCGCTGATTATCGCATCGGCATCGTGCCGGCCTCCGATACCGGCGCGGTCGAGATGGCGCTGTGGTCGATGCTGGGTGCGCGGCCCGTCACCACGCTCGCCTGGGAATCCTTTGGCGAGGGCTGGGTCAGCGACATCGTCAAGGAATTGAAGCTCAAGGACGTCACCAAGCTCAACGCGGCTTACGGTGAGATCCCCGACCTCTCCAAGGTCGATCCGAAGTCCGACGTCGTCTTCACCTGGAACGGCACCACCTCGGGCGTGCGCGTGCCGAACGCCGACTGGATCAGCGCGACCCGCGAAGGCCTGACCATCTGCGACGCCACCTCGGCCGCGTTCGCGCAACCCCTCGACTGGGCCAAGCTCGACGTCGTCACCTTCTCCTGGCAGAAGGCGCTCGGCGGCGAAGCCGCGCATGGCATGCTGATCCTGTCGCCCCGCGCGGTGGAGCGGCTCGAAACCTACAAGCCGGCCTGGCCGCTGCCGAAGATTTTCCGCATGACCAAGGGCGGCAAGATCAACGAAGGCATTTTCGTCGGCGAGACCATCAACACGCCGTCGATGCTCTGCGTCGAGGATTATCTCGACGCACTGAACTGGGCCAAGTCGATCGGCGGCCTGAAGGCGTTGATCGCGCGCGCCGACGCCAACACCAAGGTGCTCGCCGACTGGAAGGCTAAGACGCCTTGGATCGACTTCCTCGCCAAGGACGCCGCAATCCGCTCCAACACTTCGGTGTGCCTGAAGTTCACCGATCCCGCGATCACCTCACTCTCCGAGGACGTGCAGGCCGAGTTCAGCAAGAAGCTGGTGGCGCTGGTCGAGAAAGAGGGCGCGGGCTACGACTTCGCCTACTATCGCGATGCGCCCGCCGGCCTGCGTATCTGGTGCGGCGCCACCGTCGAGGCCAGTGATGTCGCGCTGCTGACCCAGTGGATCGACTGGGCCTTCGCCGAGACCAAGGCCACGCTCGCCAAGGCGGCGTAGTTTTTTACCTCTCCCCGTTCTTACGGGGAGAGGTCGGGTCGCCCCCGGCGATGCGAAGCATCGTCCGGTGCGATCCGGGTGAGGGGCCTCTCTCGGCTTGCTCCTCGCTTGTGGCTGCCCCTCACCCCGACCCTCTCCCCGTAAGAACCGGGAGAGGGAGAAGTGCTCCGAGACATTCACCCAATCCGGTCTAAGGCCCTTCCCTTAGGAAGGCAGAGGACACATTCCCATGACCAAACCCAAAGTTCTCATTTCCGACGCGCTCTCTCCCGCCGCCGTACAGATCTTCAAGGACCGCGGTGTCGAGGTCGACTTCCAGCCCAACCTCGGCAAGGACAAGGACAAGCTCGCCGAGATCATCGGCAATTACGACGGCCTCGCGATCCGCTCGGCGACCAAGGCGACCGCGAAGATCCTCGAGAAGGCGACCAATCTCAAGGTGATCGGCCGCGCCGGCATCGGCGTCGACAACGTCGAGATTCCCGCCGCCACGGCCAAGGGCATCATCGTGATGAACACGCCGTTCGGCAATTCGATCACGACCGCCGAGCACGCCATCACCCTGATGCTGGCGCTGGCGCGCGAGATTCCGCAGGCGGACGCTTCGACCCAGGCCGGCAAGTGGGAGAAGAACCGCTTCATGGGCGTCGAGATCACCGGCAAGGTGCTCGGCGTCGTCGGCTGCGGCAACATCGGCTCGATCGTCGCCGACCGTGCGCTCGGCCTGCGCATGAAGGTGATCGCGTTCGATCCGTTCCTGTCGCCGGAGCGCGCCAGGGACATCGGTGTCGAGAAGGTCGAGCTCGACGACCTGCTCAAGCGCGCCGACTTCATCACCCTGCATACGCCGCTCACCGAGAAGACCAGGAACATCATCGACGCAGCCGCGATCGCCAAGATGAAGAAGGGCGTGCGCCTGATCAACTGCGCCCGCGGCGGTCTCGTCGACGAGCAGGCCGTGGTCAACGCTTTGAATTCCAAGCACATCGCCGGCGCCGCTTTCGACGTCTTTGTCGAGGAGCCCGCCACCGCGAATGTGCTGTTCGGTCATCCCAACGTGATCTGCACGCCGCATCTCGGCGCGTCCACCACCGAGGCGCAGGAGAACGTCGCGCTCCAGGTTGCCGAGCAGATGTCGGATTACCTGCTCACCGGTGCGATCTCGAATGCCGTCAACTTCCCCTCCATCACGGCGGAAGAGGCGCCGAAGCTGAAGCCGTTCATCGCGCTCGCTGAAAAGCTCGGTTCGTTCGCGGGACAGCTCACCGAGAGCGGCATCCTTAAGGTCGAGATCACCTATGAGGGCCACGTCGCCGAGATGAAGATCAAGGCGATCACCTCCGCCGTGCTATCCGGCCTGCTGCGGCCGATGCTGGGCGAGGTCAACGTCGTCTCCGCGCCCGTCGTCGCCAAGGAGCGCGGCATGGTGGTCGACGAGATCGTCCGCGCCGCTCAGAGCGACTATGAAAGCTTGATCACCGTCACCGTCACCACCGAGCGGCAGGGGCGGTCGGTCTCGGGCACGGTCTATGCCGACGGCAAGCCGCGCCTGGTCGACATCAAGGGCATCCGCGTCGACGCTGAATTTGGCAAGTCGATGATCTACGTGACCAACGAGGACAAGCCGGGTTTCATAGGCAAGTTCGCGAGCCTGCTCGGCGATGCCAAGATCAACATCGCGACCTTCCATCTTGGCCGCGTTGCGCCGGGCTCCGATGCCATCGCGCTGATCGAGGTCGACGGCGCGGTGCCGGCCGATCTGCTTGCCAAGGTGCAGGCCCTGCCGCAGGTCAAGCAGGTCAAGGCGCTGACGTTCTGATCCCCCGACATATTCCGACCCGCGGAACAACGCCGCCCTCTCGCGAGGGCGGCGTTTTTATTTCTCCCGCGACCGCCGGACATTGTGTACCAATGGCGCCGAGAAACCTCGACCGATGCTCCGGTCAAAATCGTTCGAAAGGGAGAAAACAATGCGTGAAGCCGTCATCGTTTCCTATGCACGCACGGGCCTCGCGAAATCCGGCCGCGGCGGGTTCAACATCACCCCGCCGATGTCGCTCGCGGCCCACGCCATTCACCACGCAGTCGACCGCGCCGGCGTCGAGAAGGACTATGTCGAGGATTGCTATCTCGGCAATTGCGCTCATGGCGCGCCGAACATCGGCCGCCAGGCCGCGCTGCTGGCGGGAATGCCGAAATCGACCGGGGGCGTCTCGGTGAACCGGTTCTGCTCGTCCGGTCTCCAGACCATCGCGATGGCCGCCAATTCGATCCGCTCGGACGGTTCCGACTGCATCGTCGCAGGCGGCGTCGAGAGCATCTCGATGCCGGGCGGCGGCACGCCGAAGGAATCGATCGATCCCGAACTGCTCAAGACGGCGCCGGCGATCTTCATGGCGATGATCGACACCGCCGACATCGTCGCCGAGCGCTACAATCTCAGCCGTGAATATCAGGACGAGTATTCGCTGGAGTCGCAGCGCCGCATGGCTGCCGCGCAGCAGGCCGGCAAGTTCAAGGACGAGATCGTCCCGATGAAGACCAAGATGAAGGTGGTCGACAAGGCGACCAAGGCCGAGTCGATCGTCGATTACGTCGTCGACCGCGACGAGTGCAACCGGCCCGAGACCACGCTGGAAGGTCTCGCCAAGCTCGAGCCCGTCAGGGGCCCCGGCAAGTTCGTCACGGCCGGCAACGCCAGCCAGCTGTCGGACGGCGCCGCGGCCGTGGTGTTGATGGAAGCCAAGGACGCGGAGAAGCGCGGCCTCAATCCCATGGGCCGCTTCGTCGCCTGGGCGGCCGCGGGTTGCGAGCCGGACGAGATGGGCATCGGCCCGATCTTTGCCGTGCCGAAGCTGTTGAAGCGTCATGGCCTGAAGATCGACGACATCGACCTCTGGGAGCTCAATGAAGCCTTCGCCAGCCAGTGTCTCTATTCGCGCGACAAGCTCGGCATCGATCCCGCCAAGTACAATGTCAACGGCGGATCGATCGCGATCGGCCATCCGTTCGGCATGACCGGCGCGCGGCTCACCGGCCACATCCTCCAGGAGGGCAAGCGCCGCAAGGCGAAGTGGGGCGTCGTGACGATGTGCATCGGCGGCGGCCAGGGCGGCGCGGGACTGTTCGAAATCTACAGCTGAGATCGAGCTTCATGAATGCGGAAGGCACGGCGTCGCAAGCGCCGTGCCTTGTTGTTTGAGCACCAGGTCAGGCGTGTACTCTTTGGGTCATCGGTTTTGTGGGATGAAGCGGCTGAAGGATGGTAGTCTAAGACAAAGCTTGATGATGAGGGGAAGCGCGAGGACCGGGATGACGCACGCAGCGACATAACCTTCCGCCAGCGACGGCAGACCGAAGCTCGCCGCTGCCCACACGAGCGTGACGTTGCGGTTTCCGCTCACGAGACCGATGGTACCGGCGGTTTGCCACCCCAGTCTCGCGAACGTCATGGCAGCGAGGACGCACAGACCGAAATTGAACACGATCGCCGCGGCGAGCATCACGTCGAAACGCAGGGCGTTGCTGGTCCATTGCGCCCGTATGCCTTGCGAGGTGGCAAGCCCCACGATCATGAGCCCGACAACGGCGATCCCGGTGGCGGCGCTTTGATCGGGCAGAACAGGAATCACATGACGACGAAACCTCATGGCTAAGAAGGCCACCAGGCCTGCAGCGCCGATAATGCTGAAGAGCCGGATCGCCAGCCTGCCCATGTCGAATGCAATTCCAAGTCCGAGCACCGTGGCAAAACTCGGAATCGAGATCGGCGTGAGCAAGGTCAGTGCGATGGAAACGAGCAGTGCGAGACGTGGTCGCAAACCGAGCATTCCGGCGATCGCAGCGGCGCTTCCGACCGGCGGCGCCAGCAATGAAAGCAGAACGCCGGCCCGCAGCGCAGGATCAAGCGGAGCAAAGGACAGCAGAATCGCAGCAGCGAATGGCAGCACCAGGCCAACCCAGGCAAGCACCACGCCCATCAGGAGCGGACGAATGCTGGCTTCAGAGGGGGCAAGACCCGCCGTAAGAAACGAGCCCAGCGTCAGAAGAAATGCCGAAAAAGGCAAAAGATCGTAGCCGAGATGAGCGAAGGGAGTGATCACCAGCCCTGCGCAAAGCGAGATCACCAGGAGCATGGGTCCTTGTCCGCCAAGCGTGGACAATATCCGGCCAACGTACATATCAGCTCCTCTGGACTTACGCATCGACGACGATGCGTCTTCAGATTTCAGTCATGTCGGCCGCCATTGCGAACGTCAGAAGAATCCGGCGCTCAAATCCAGGCCGTAGGTTCGTGAGAGCACGAACACAAAGGCGCACGCTGCGCACAACAGGAGGGCGTGCTTCGCCAATTCGGCACCGATGACCGAGAGGACCGTGCGGGAAATCGTGCGTATGATTGCTGGCATGTTGCCTCCTGGTTTTTCAAATCCCATGAACCGGCTGCATGTGGCGGCCGTCAGTCGGTGTGCGAAGCGAGGATCAGGGGCGGATCACCTCGCTCGGTCGACGCGCGCTGAATCAGGATCGCGCCGATCACGTGAACGAGGCCGAATCCCAGCAGAACGAGAATCATCAGGCGCGTCTCGCCGCCTGTTCGCTTTCTGTGGTGCGATGCCGGAGATCTGGCCCGAATTGGAGACGCAGCACGGTTGTGATTGTTCACGATTGTCCTCATATGCTTTGCTGTCGCTCGTCCCGATCGCCTACGGCGCCGGCGGGTTCGAAATGTAGTGGGTAACGAAATCGTCGGAGGCCAGGTTGGCTTGGCGCTCTCGGGGCGCCTTGCTCATTGCCGCGAAGGCAATCACCAGCGCCAGGAGCGAGCCATAGAAGGCGACCACTCCAAGTCTCCACATCGCAACCAATCGCTGTTCTTGATCGGACGCGAGAAACCTCTGCGATTGTCTTCCCTGCTGTGCGATGTCGGTCAATGCGACCTCCTGTTTGATGGCTGTTGTGATGCCGGCGTGCGATCAGTCGCCTCCGAAAAGGAGCGGTGCGACGGGCGGCGCCGACTGCGAAGCGGCCCTGAGTGTCGGGTGTGCAAAGGTCGTCAACGCTGCGTCGAATCCGGCGAGGACCACGAACAAGCCAACGACGATCATGATGAGGTGATGCGCGCGCACGCTGACTTCCGGATGAAATTGCTCCGCGTCGATCAACCAACCGGCATCTCGTCGCGATGCGATCTGAACCCACTGTCGTCGTCGCCGGCGTCACTCGGCCGTCACTGCAGCGTTAATATTGTTCGCTAAGGCGGCAATTCGTGTAGGATGTATATCCGTGAGCGCATCTGCTTATTTTTGAGGCGGAATGACCGAAACTGCACCCGCTCCCAGCCCAAGTTTTACTCTCGCACTTCTTGGACGTTTTGAACTGATCGGGCCGGACGGTGCCGTCAGCTTACCGAACAAGAAGCTCGCGGGATTGCTGGCCTATCTGGCCTGCACGGCACCTCAGCCTCAGCACCGTGAAAAACTCTCGACCTTGCTGTGGGGATCGCACTTCGAAGCGCAGGCGAAGCAAAACCTGCGACAGGCGCTGTTCAAGCTGCGTCAAGTTCTTGGTCAGAGTGCTCTCAGGAGTGACGGCGAATTCATTTCGTTGAATGCCGTTGTGATCACCTGCGATGTGCCGCAATTCGAGCGGCTTGTCAGAAAGGGCAGCCGTGACGCGCTGACCGCGGCGGCAGATCTCTATCGCGGGCGCCTCGTCGATGACATCGCGGTCAACGCTGAGGGCTGGAGCGAGTGGCTGGCCGGCGAACGCGAGCGGTTATCGGAGCTGGCTGTCGGCGCGATGGTAGCGCTCGGCGACCAGGAACTGTCCGACGGACGTGCCGGCGATGCCCTGCTCGCCGGCCAGCGCGCCAATGCACTCAACAGCATGCGCGAGGATGCGCACCGCCTGATCATGCGCGCGTTGTCCGCGGCCGGCCGCAACGCCGAGGCGCTCAAATATTATCAGGCCGTCGTTGCCTTGCTGAAGCAAGAGCTCGGCACCGCGCCCGATGCCACAACCAGCGCGCTGGCTGCGGAATTGCGCAAGGTCCAGGAGCATAAGATCGTTCTGCCGGCAGCGGAGCCGACGGCAGACCTTTCGCACCAGGCGGAGCACGTGTTCGGCAACGACAGGCCCTCCGTGGCGGTGCTTCCGTTCCGCAACATGGGTGATGAAACCGAACAGGACTACTTCGCCGATGGCGTCACTGCAGACATCATCACCGCTCTATCGCGCTTTCGCGAGCTGGTGGTGATCGCGGCCGGATCGAGCTTTGCCCTTCGGGACAAGGGAATGACCAGCCGGCAGAATGCGCAGCAACTCGGTGCGCAATACGTCCTGAGCGGTCATATTCGCAAGGCGGGCAACCGCATTCGCGTCTCGGCCGAGCTCACTCATACCGGAAGCGAGGCCCAGGTCTGGTCCAATCGCTACGACCGCCCCCTGGTCGACATCTTCGACCTGCAGGACGACGTCAGCAGCAGTGTTGCCGCAGTCGTCGATCCCGCCGTTCGTAGCGCCGAGATCGAACGCGCACGCCGCAAGCCGCCAACTGATCTTTCGGCCTATGATCTGTATTTGCGCGGCCTTCACCATTTATGGGGCGGCACCCGCGAAGGTATCGTCAAGGCCATCGATCTGCTTCGGCGGTCTCTGAGCCTCGATCAGGAGCGAACGGCGACGCTGGCGGCGCTGGCTTGGGGACTCGTGATGGCTCCGCCGCTCGGCGCCAACATGTCTGCGGATGCCGCGTCCGAGGCGGTCGGTCTGGCGCGCCGCGCCGTCGAGCAGGATAGTGGGGACGCTTTCGCCCACGCTGTCTATGGCTTCACGCTGTTTGGGCCCGCCGGCGACAACGATCAGGGGCGCATTCACGCCAGCGAAGCCGCAAGGCTCAATCCGAGTTCGGCTTTCGCATGGGGTGTACTCGGAATGATCGACAGCATGGGAGGCGATTATGCCAACGCACTCGCATGCCTGCATCGGTCTCTCGTCCTCAGCCCCGAGGACAGCATGCTCCATATGTGGATGACGGGATTGACCGCGTCCTACTTTGCCCTCGGGCAGTACGAGGAGGGCGTTGCCTGGGCGCGCAAGTCGGTTCGGCACAATCCGAGCAACGGCACCGGACATCGCATGCTCGCGGCCAACCTGGTCGGGGTCGGCCGGCTGGAGGAAGCCCGCGAGGTCACCCGGGTTCGCGATGCGGCACAAAAAACGACGATCCGCGATCTGCGCGCCATGCGCTTTTTCAAGCAGCACGAGGCGCTTGAACGCTACCTTTCGGCCCAGCAGATCGCCGGCGTGGCCGACTGAGCCTCAAGCGCCGAGTGCAACGAGCAGCGTGCGCACGGTCATGAAGACCAGGATGACCGAGCCGACGGTCCACAGCATTGCGCGAATGTCGTGAATTTGCCCGGTGAGATAGGCGAGAAAATGCAGCAGGCGTGAGGCAACGTAGCCGTAGAGCAGGCATTGCGCGAGAAGCAGCGACGGCTTTGTGAGAACATAAAGAAAGCCCGCGACCAGGAAATACGGCAGGCTCTCGAGATCGTTCATCTGGATCCGGCGGATCCGCTCCACATCTTCGTTGGGAAGAAGCTGCGCCGGATCGGGTGCGGGATTCAGTGGCGTCTTCTTGATGTCCTCCGGCGAACGGTAGCCGCCCTGGGCCCTCACCATCCGGACCACGGTGAGCCACGACATCGCCACGGCCTTGAGGATGATCAAGCTGGCGGCAACGACATAGGTGGCGAAGAGGGGATCGTGAAGATTGATTCCGTCCAATTTGGTACCCCGCTCCGGCAGGGCCATACTACATGTCCGAGCGGGTTGCGCCACTACGTAAAGGCAGCCGCCAGTCCAGTCCCAGCCTGATCTCGCCTTATGCCTTCGCCAGCGCCGATCGGCCATCCGTTCGGCATGACCGGCGCGCGGCTCACCGGCCACATCCTCCAGGAGGGCAAGCGCCGCAAGGCGAAGTGGGGCGTCGTGACGATGTGCATCGGCGGCGGCCAGGGCGGCGCGGGACTGTTCGAAATCTACAGCTGAGATCGAGCCTCATGAATGCGGAAGGCACGGCGTCGCAAGCGCCGTGCCTTTTGCTTTCTGGCGTGTGCTTGGGGATACGCCCGCGGCAACTCAACCGTTCTTCTCGGGCGCGACAGGTCGGAACACCCACTCGCGCCAGACCACCAGCAACGCCGACATGATCACCGGGCCGAGAAACAAGCCCAGAAGGCCGAAGGCAGCCAAGCCTCCGAAGATCCCGACGAACGCGAACAGAAACGGCAGCCGCGCGGAGTCGCCGACCAGGGTCGGCCAGACGAAATGATCGCCGGCCAACATGACGATCGCGCCCCAGAAGAAGACGCCCGCGGCTGCGAAGCCGCTGCCTCCGCCAGAGACCAGCACCACCGCCGCAGCGGTGAAAGCGAGCCAGGCGCCGAACGGAAGCATGGCGAAGGCCGTGGTCAATATCGTGAATACGATGGCATGCGGCACGCCCGCGACGAAATAGGCCACGCCGATCAATAATCCCTCGCCTGCGGCGACCAGCACCGTACCGTTCACGGTGCCGCGGATCGCATCGACCATTTGCTCGGCGAGACCCTCTCCCGCCTCACCGAAAAGCCGATCGCAGGTTTCCAGCACGCGGTCCGAGATCGACCGGCCGTTGCGCAGCAAGACGAACAAGGCGATCAGCGAAAAGAACAGAAGAAACAGGCGATGAAGCAGCTGTCCGCCGAACGTTCGAAACAGTTCCGATGCGTTGTCTGCGTTGACGCTTTTCAGCCATGCGGTCGCGGCTTTGGGATCGGAAAGATTGCTGCGCCACCACTGCTCGATGCTCTCTGCGGCGATCGGAAGGCGGGCGAGCCAATCAGGCACTTCGATCCCGCTCTCTCCGGCCTGTTTCATCCAGCCCACGAGCAGATCGCCTTGCTGCGCGATCTGATAGACGGCAAGCGACATCGGCGTAAACAGGATGAGGGCGACGACGAGCGTGAAGACCAGCGGGGCCAGGCTGGAGCGGCCGGAGGTCACGCGTGCCGCAAACTTGGTGTAGAGCGGCCACAGGCTGGTTGCGAGTATCGCGGCCCAGATCACTGCGGGCAGAAAGCCCGCCGCCGTCCACAACGCGAGTGCGACCAGCGCAAGGGCAAGCACGACCCGTGCGTTCATGCGCGCGCCCGCGCCGGTAGGCAGCGGCTTTCGCTCAGTCGTGGTCGGGCCGCCCTCGCTCCGCGCCGCCTCGCTCCGCTTGGGCGGACGCTGCTTCGATGCCACGGATTTCGCTCGTTCGGTCATTTGAAGTCGCTGGGTGCGGGAGCTGCAGTGTCGAACTGATCAGCAGGAGAAACGCTGGGTCCAGGCTTCAAGCCGCAACGAGGGGCTTCGGTTCCGCTCGGGAAGAAGTCGCAATGGCGCCCTTCGTCGGGCGCGGCTCGGCCGAAGCCGCCCGTGCACCGCGGGCAGGAAATCGCGTTCGCCGCTTACGCCTGCGCCAGTGCCGGTGCGAACACCACCTCGATCAGCGAGCCGGAGTTCGCCGCGCTCTTGATGTTGAAGCGGGCGCGGTTGGCTTCGACCAGGGCCTTGGTCAGCGACAAGCTCAGCGCCGAACTGTCTTCGGCGTCGCCGGGCGGCGGCGTGCGGAACGGCTCCATCGCGGCGGCGACTTCGCGCTCGCTGAGGCCGTGACCGGTGTCGCGGATGCGAAGTGCGACCTCGCCGCGCTCGGTGAGCGCGGTCGAGACGATGACCTGGCCGCCGGCGCTGGCGAGCCGGATCGAGTTCGAGATCAGGTTCATGGTGATCTGCCGCATCGCGCGCGCATCCGCGCTCACCTGCGGCAGGGCATGGCCGAGCGAGGTGCGGATGATGATGCGCTCGCGATTGGCCTGCGGCTGCATCACCACCACGCAGGCCTCGACGAGATCGTTTAGGTTGAGGTTGGCGAAGTTGAGGTCGAGCTTGCCGGTCTCGATCCGCGACAGCTCGAGCAGGTCGTCGATGATGGCGATGACGCGCTCGCCGGAGGCGCGGATGTCCTTCATGTACTCGCCGTAGCGCTCGTTGCCGAGCGTGCCGAAGCGCTCCGAGATCATCACCTCCGAAAAGCCGATGATGGCGTTGAGCGGCGTGCGGATCTCGTGGCTGATCCGCGCCAGCATGTCGGCCTTGGCGTTCGCCGTGCCTTCGACCAGGCGTCGCGCCTGCGTCAGCTCGCTCTCGCCCTGCTTGCTGTGCGAGAGGTCGCGGAACACGGCGAAGAAGTTCGGGCCGTCGGGCCGGGTGCGGCCCATGATCATGGCGAGCGGAATGACGCCGCCTTTCTTCTCGCGTCCCAGCACCTCGCGGCCGTGGTCGAGCAGGCTCGCGATGTCCTGGCTCTTGAGGTTTTCCAGATAGTCGATGACCACATGCTGGCTCTCCGGCGCGAACAGCGTCACCAGATTCTGCTGCATGAGCGTCTCGCCGTCATAGCCGAACAGCGCCTCGGCGCTGCGGTTGCAGGCGTGGATGTTGCCTTCGGCGTCGAACATGACGATGCCTTCGGCCGTGGTGTCGAGGATCGCGGCGAGATCTTCCGCGGCCGCCTCGCCGGCGTCGGGCTCCGGCGCGGTGGGGAAGGTCTCGGGGACAATGGTCTCCGGGACAACGGCCTCGGCGACCATGGTCTCCGCGATGACGGGCGCAGCCTGCGGCAGCGCGCAGATCAGCGCATGCGCGCTCTCGCCGTTCCAGTCGATCGCGTGCAGATGCGCTTCGGTGGTCGGCAGCGGCGCTTCGCCATTGGCGAGCGTCGCGCTGATCGTGACAGGCGTGCCTGCCTGCGACGTGCTGCTGGCCGCGGACACGCCAGGCTCGACATAGAGCGCGTCCAGCCCGCCGGCATTCTCCAGTGCGCTCAGGCTGGCATAGCCCATGCGCGCGAGGAACGCGGGGTTGGCGTAGAGCAGGCGGTCGAGCCGGTAGATCAGGATGCCGCTCGGCAGCAGGTCGAGCAGCGCGCGGTCGCGCCTGCTGTGGCCGTGCGCGGGCGGCGCGGGCGCGGTCAGCCATTCGGCGGGCGCGTGCGGCGTCTCAGGCTCCGGCGTGGGCGTCGGCGCTTCAGGCGTGATCTCGGCATCCGGCGGCTCGGACGATGCCGCGATGGTTTCCTTGTCGCGTTCGAGGCGCTCGGACAATTGGCGGGCGAGCTCGTTGAACGCGCTGTTCTCGACCGGCGTCAGCGTCGGCGATCGCGTGTCGCCGGGCGCTCGGAACGGCAGGACATTGGGAGGCGTTTCCACTGGCGTTTCCGGATCGGTTGGATGTGAATTCGCGTCGGTTGTGGGGTCGGTCAGTTCGGCTTCAGGCTCGGGCTCAGGCGCGGGCGGCTCGATCGGCGGAGGCGGCGGCTCGGGCTCTGGCTCGGGTTCGACCACATTGGCGGACAGGCTTTGCGGCGCCGCCGGTTCGGCCAGCAGCTCAAAACGCCTGAGCGCATCGAGGCGGTTGAGGCCGTCGAGATCGCGGCAGACGCCAAATCCCCTGAAGCCCGCGAAATTGCGGTCGCCGTCATAAACCGGAAGCCCGGCAAGCTCGACCGGCAGATGCTCGCCGCCATCGGCCGGCCAGTTCAAGGTGATCCCGGCCCAGGTGTCCTTGCTGGCAAGCGCCTGCGCCACGCGGCCTTCAGGGTCGAGCGCGAAGGCGTCGGCGATCTCGCGCCAGGGGCGGTCGAAGCCGGCGGCCGTGCGCGGCCCGATCAGGTGGATGAATTCGTCGGAGAGAAGCACAAAGCGGCCCTCTGCATCCACCTTCCAGAGGAAGCGCAGCGGATGCTGACGCGGTGCGGGCGGCTCTTCGTGGCCCGACGGCGGCTCGACCATGCCGGTTACGGTCGGCGCGGCCTGCGGCGACACCATGGCTTCGGCCGAGTTTTCAACCGGAGTCTTCGGTTCGACCTCGGCGCGCGCTTCGGCCGCTTGCTCGACGGCTTGCTGGATCGAGACGATCTCGGTCGCCGGCTCGCTTGCAGGCGGTTCGTGCGCGATCGTTGCTTGCGGCGCGTCGACCGGCTCGGCAAAGGCGTCGAACAGCGCGATCTCTGATGGCGCCTCGTGCGACGGCGCGGCTTGCACATCCTGCGGCACGGCGGCTGGAGCAGCGGGCGGCGCAGCCTCATGCTGAGCGATGTCTTCTCGGGCGATCTCTTCGCGCGCGACCTCTTCAGCGGCCTCGGACTCGACCTCATCAGTCACAGCCGCCGCCTGCTGCACGGCAGGCTCGATCAGCGCGACCAGGCCGACATCGGCCCCGCTGCCGACCCGCTGCAGCACCATCTGCCCGATGCCGATCGGCGTCTCGGCGCGGCCAAGGCTGAGCGCATCGCTGCGCGCCTGTTCGAGGCCGCCCTCGGTGAGATCGCGGAAGCCGAGCAGGGTGCGGGCCGTTTCGCTGGCGCCGACGAACAGGCCGTCGGGTGCGAACGCCGCCATCGGCGTCTTGGCGCCGTCGACCAGACGAAGCAGCCGCTCGACCAGCGGCATGGTGCGCAAGCCGGGGTCCATCGCGGTGACGAGCACGGCGCGGCCGCCATCGGCGAAGTCGAGCCGGCCGCAGGCGCAGGTCATCAGCATGCCCAACCGCGCGCCGAAGCCGCGCAGCCGTTCGAGCCGGATCGCGCCGTTCGGAGGCAGCCGGCCGGCAAGCCGGATGATCTGGCGGCGGTGGCTGTCGGCGGGGCCAAAGGTCTTGTCCGCGAGCGCCGTGGCATGGGCCGCGCCGAACAGTCTTGCCCCGACCGGATTGGCCCAGAGCACGCGCGTGCCGTCGATCGACCAGAGCCAGACGGGCAGCGGCGAGGTCGCGTGCACGGCCAGCCGGGGATCGCCCACGCCTCGCAACTGGAAATCCGAACTCGTCATCCGACCGGCTTCGCGTCTCGCTTGTGCGCATCAGGCTGCCGGGAATGACAGCCTTAAGAAAGGGTTAGTATCGCCCGCGTGCGCGGGCAGGTCCACGGCCGAAGCCTAGGCGCCAAGGCCTAAAGCCGCGATAACCTTAATGTCCCCGACCCCGCAAGCCGTAGCCCGTTCGCATCCCCATCCTTCGAGATCCCCGCGTCCGCAGATACCCATGCCGCCCAGCCTCATCCTGAGACCGCGCAGCGGTCGTCTTGAAGGACGAGGCGCGGGCTCAGGCACCACCTGATTACCTCAACCACCGGTTCCCCATCCCGGGAACCTCATCCTCCCCGCGATTAAATTTGCGCAATGCACCCCAAAACCCGTTGCGTTGCACAATGTTGACATCTTAGGCAGGCATGGTCTCCGCGCTGGGCGAGCCATCATTCGTTTTGTGTTTCCAGTCTTCGCACCCGTCACCCGGTTGGCCGGCGGGCGCGCCTGAAGGCTCACTCCGTTTTTTCATTAGTGTGAGGGACAAAGCATGACAGGTACGACTGATCCATTCTCCGCCTCCGTCATTCCGTTCGAGGTTCCGGAGCAGATGCGTGCGTTCGCCGAAAAGGGTGTGTCGCAGGCCCGCGAGAACTACGCCAAGTTCAAGGACGCCGCCGAGACCCACAACGGCACCGTCGAGGCCGTGTTCGCGTCCGCCCACAAGGGCGTGAGCGAATACACCGCCAAGCTGATGGAGTTCGCGAAGGCCAACACCAAGGCCCATCTCGACTTCACCCAGGAGCTGTTCAGCGTGAAGGCGCCGCAGGATGCGTTCGCGCTGTGGACCAACCATTCCAAGACGCAGCTCGAAACCTTCCAGGCCCAGGCCCGGGAGCTCGCCGAGATCACCCAGCGCGCTGCCACTGCCGCCGCCGAGCCGATCAAGGCCTCCGCCGCGAAGCTCTACCCCGCCGCCTGATCTGGCGCAGCCGTCTCGATTAAGAAACCCGGGCCTAGAGCCCGGGTTTTGCTTTGGAAATAACCTCGTTTGCGGGGCGATTTGACGGTGTTGCGGCCTTGCCAAAAACGCCCGTTGCACCTAGTTTCCGCCCCGTCCAGCCCCCCTCGATACCGGCCCTTCCAGGGCGACCAGAGGCGCGGCTCGCAAGGATGCAGTTGTAGCTCAGTTGGTTAGAGCGCCTGTCTGTGGAACAGGAGGTCGGTGGTTCGAGCCCACCCAACTGTACCAGCGGCGCGGACGGCCCTCATTGTCAGAATCTCATTGATAGACACTTCTATTTGCGTCGTCTGAGAGGGCGAAACATGTCAGCGCAAGTGGAATGTACACTGAATCTCCAAGATTTCCCCTTGCATAACTGCGCCTCCTGCGCGTCTCCCCCGTCCCAAATAAACTCCCGCGTGTACCATTCTCGAAATCACCCGCGGGGAAGAGCTGTGGCCATCGACCTTCATCCAAACGCAAAAGCTAGAATTGCGGAGATTGTCGCGCGTGCGCTCCCGTTGATCGAGATGGATCACGGCAAATTCCTTAGACGAGCATCAGGAGGCGTCATGTTGCTTTTAATGGCGGACGAGGCGCTGCCTCAACGTGGGCCGATCCACGACGCCCTGCTGGCGTATGTCGACGACTATCCATTGGTCGAGTTCATCTTGGACACGCTCGCGATCGAGCTACAAAGCGCCGAATATGAGAAAGAGCCGGCTCGAAAGAAACTAGTTGAAGTCGCTGGCTATGAAAATTCCGCTGCGGTCACAGCGCGGCTTATTGGTCAATTTGAAACTCTACCCAACCAATACAGGACAACGTGCCCGTTACCGAAGGCGCTATGGGGATGTCTGCCCGACGAGAGAAATCAATGGACGTTCGAGACGACTTCCTCACGCTTGGTGCGTACCTCGAAAGACTTGTCTGATTTACTTCCGCTGCACGTGCAGGAAGATGCGGAGAAAGCGCAGCGCTTCGGAGGCGGGTTACTGTCTTCGCTTCTTACGGGGCCGCTGACTTGGGAAGAAAATGCAGTGCACATCCAGCGGGACGTCGAAGGATTTATTGGTCCGTATGGAGGTTCAGCCCCTGACCTAATCGCACGAGCCGGACGCGGTCTGGAAGTCCCCGGTAATCTCGAAGCTCTCCTCCGGGAAAAGAATAGAGCGATCGCCTAGGCACTTGCATAGAATGCCCGAAAATACAGCCCAACTAGATGGCATCACGCGATTCTTAAGCAGGATTGATGATCGCGCACCTGACTAAATCATGATGCGTCAACCTTAAACGGCTAACAGAGATTTAGATCGAATTGGCTTTTCGCAAATTGCTTAAATTCATCCATCGTTTCCGCTGGCAGCTTACGGCATGGTTCCGTATCTCCAGCAATCATAACGAACCCAACTTTGCCTGCAACGTAGTAGATACCAACTCCGCGCTTCCCTGAATTGGATGCTAAGAGCGAATAGCCCGCCTTTCCCTCTGCCTGCGTAATACTCGCTTCGTGCGTCCGTAGGTATTCCAGCTTACGAGAGTTTCTCGCGTCCACGACTCGGATGATATTCCCGGCAATCGCGCCGATTCCCTCACCTCGTCGCTGCTCCACCAGCGCTTGAAGGGCCAATCCGATTTCTACGAATTCTACTAGTCCTGCACTGTTCACGATGGGTTCGATTGTTGTTGTGCCGTCTAAGTGCACTGTCGTCTGCTGTTTCGGGCCGACGTATGGCTTCTTCAGCTCTAAAAGTCTCCTATATTGGGCAGGGTCGCCAATATAGGCTCGTTCAACATATTTGAGGACGCCGTCTGTGATGTGTGCAAGGCGTTTGCGATCACCATCAATCCGGAGCACGAGAAACTCACAGTCTGGTGGATCGCTTTTTTTTGAGGCTAAGAGTTCGGCGTGACGCTCAGCCAGTTGGGTCGCCGGGTCGAATTTTGCGTTCTGCACGAGTTCTTGTGCAAGCTGGCCAATCAGTGTGAGTGCCGCATCAGCTGCATTTGATGATGCAAACGCAACGGCCGTGTTATCGTCGATGATCTGTATCTTTAGGCCGTGAAACTCGCCACTCACTGGCCCGATCGGATTACTTTCACCTCCATAGAGGAGTTAAAAGAGTCTCCCCCACTAGAAAGCCGATTTCTTCATTCGCATAGCCCACGATCAACGTCATGAATTCCGTCCTATAGAAATGAAGGAAGCAAAAGCAAATTATCCGGTTTGCGGCGACAGCACGATCTAGGCCGGCCGCGACCTGAGCCAAACCGAGCAGCTTGGCTAGCACGAACCAGCCGCCGGCATCGCCGGCAGTTCTAACGCGCATATCACGGATGCCCGGGCGTCTATCCCTGCGCGAGGACGATACAATCCAACCTCATCCCCCTCAGGAGATCATCGCCTTGATCTGCGCAGTGTCCGCGAACTCAATCAATTCAACGATCTTGCCGCCCTGAAATCTGAACAGGTCCAGGATCTCGGTGCCGGAAGCCTGCCCGGTCGGACGGTATCGAACGTTCACGCGGGAATGGACAGCAACACGATCTCCGTCGACCAACTCGGCCAGGATTTCGCGACCTTCGAAACCGAACTCATCAATCAATTTACTGAAGGCTCCACGCAGGGTGGGGTGCCCCTGCATACTCCCTGTCAGTTCGAGCGCGCTCTTGTCGCCCATCAAGGTGAACAGACCCTCGGGATGAAAGGCGGTCACCAAGCCCTCGGCGTCACCGCCGTCGCGTGCGGCGTAAGCGCTTCTGATCAATGCCAGCATCTCTTCACGCTGTCCCATGTCACCCTCCCTGCAGGACGTATCAAGGCAGCCTAGCGACCTTTGCGTGTAAACGCAAAATCATCGAGCTGAGGGGGCAAGGGCTCAGCACGCCACGAAGCAGGGTCGTTCGCTTTCGTTCCCCGAGTTCAGGAGAAAACGGTGTCAGGCTACGCCGAACCTTTTCACGACCTTGGGTGTTTGTGTTGCGGCAGGACTGACAACGCTGAGGAGCTGAGACATGAATGGCATTATCTATCTGGTCGGACTCGTCGTCGTGATTGGCGTGGTGCTCTCGTTCCTGGGGCTGCGCTGATTGGATATTTGGCAGGTGGTGCGGCGCACTCTCCACCATTACGGTGACAATGCAAAAAACTCTCGACGCGGGGAGTGCCCGCAACTCTGCTCAAACCAATTCTGGCCGCGGTCGCCGTAGCTCCTCGGTCCGCAATGCGCTATCGGTAGCTTGCCAAAGTCATTCATGCACAAGCAGGCCGGGCAGACAAGATCGTGAGTTTCTTCGAGCGTCTCAAGACAGAAGCGTCCGTCGAGTGGCGGGCTTACACCGAGCATCCCTTCACGAACGGATTGGCGGACGCCTCGCTCCCCGAAGCGGCGTTCCGTCACTATCTCGTTCAGGACTATTTGTTC
Organism: Bradyrhizobium sp. 155; assembly: GCF_023101105.1. Taxonomy (NCBI): domain Bacteria; kingdom Pseudomonadati; phylum Pseudomonadota; class Alphaproteobacteria; order Hyphomicrobiales; family Nitrobacteraceae; genus Bradyrhizobium; species Bradyrhizobium sp. 155. Next base: position 1,138,686 of record NZ_CP064704.1, read on the forward strand.
CTCATCGAGTTTGCTCGCGCCTACGCGCTCGCGGTCTACAAGTCGCCCCGACTTGCCGACATGCGTGAAGCCGCGGCCGGCCTTTCGGCCATCCTCGATGTCGAGATGAACCTGCATGTGAAGCTCTGTGCCGATTGGGGCCTGTCCCCGACCGACCTTGAACAGGCCCCTCCGGCGGCCGAGATGCTGGCCTATACACGCTACGTGCTCGACGCGGGAATGCGCGGCGATCTGCTGGCTCTCAAGGTGGCGCTTGCCCCCTGCGTGATCGGGTACGCGGAGATCGCAACGCGGCTCGCCTCGCGTCCCCTCGCGGGCGCCGCGACGAATGCCTATCGCGTCTGGATCGCCGAGTACGCCGGCGCCCCGTACCAGGAGGTCGCCGCCAAAGCGCGGGAGCACATGGAGCATCTCGCCGATCTCTACGCCACGCCGGCGCGCGAGACAGAGCTGATTGCGATCTTCAAGGAAGCCACCCGACTCGAGGCAGACTTCTGGGAGATGGCCTGGCGCGAGGGCCAGCGTGTTCAATAATTCTTTCGGCCGGCCAGCAGCGTGCCCGGAGCCACCGCAACTGACACCGGGTTCACCCGCCGCTGATACTGCACCGTGAAGATGTACGTTTTCGCGCAGGTCGGCACCTGCAGTGGCTCGAGCGCGCATACCACCGGGATGCTCGGCTTCTCGCCCCCTTGAAGCACGAAGCCACAGCTTCGTCGGGAAATCAGTCTGCCAGCTACCCGCCCCATCACGGCGTCGGGGCGACCACATCCTTGAAGTCAGACAAAGCGCGAATGGCTGCCGTTCTGTTCAACACAAATCGCTTCACTTCCTCTTGCTGGCTCGAACTCAAATCCGTCCAGTGATGTTTTTCAGTTGGGAAGCTGATCAGAAGGCCTTCGCTGCGGTGCTGTGCGACTTGGACAGGAACGACGTCATCAGGTGTGTCGACGAGATACTGGTCTGACGGATGATTTTCGGCTTTGAGTGTTCCGGATTGCACCTGATTGGATACCTCGGGAATACCCAACGAGAAACCGAGCGCCTTCAGATCGAAGACCAATGAGCCGGGATGAGTATCGACGCTGACGAACTGGAGAAAGCTGGTCTGCGACTTGGTCACGCCGGTTTTAAGATGACCGTGAACGACCCGCACGAGCTGGCCTTCCGATCCGTTGATCCAGTCTTCGAAGTCCATGAGCGGCGTCGTGAACACGACCGGTTTGCCCACTTGCGCATCCCGCAATTGTTTGGGATCGAACTTGTCGAAGCTCACGGGCGACACCTTGGGCACCTTCTTGAACATGCCGGCACCGATGGTCAGATCACCGCCGATAATCGGCCCAAAAAGCGAAAGTTCGCGCCCTGTACTCAAGTTCTTGATCTTCACGCGGAGCAAGCTCGATTTGACGCCGATACCCGAGGCGCCAAAGAGCGCTGCGATTTTCATCTCCCAGAAGGTGCTCGGCGCATAAACAAGCCGAGGCGGACGGTGCACCTTCTTGTAACCGCCCGTACCTGTCCAAACCAGGTCGACCATGAGGACGACACTGCGATCGATGGCGGCGTTATCTTCGCCGGCCGTCGGAAACGGTTCCGTGCTCCCGACTGCCTTTTGGCCAAGCGCGACGGGCAATCCCGGCAGCTGCATTTTGACGATGGGATCGACCTGGTCGAAGATCGTTTTCGCCCTGAATTCCGACAGGCGTTGATTCAGTGCGGATGCCGCCGCCTTCGTGCGGGCACCTCTCCAACGTCGGCTGGCGTGACCAACGCATGTGATGCGGACCGAAACCGTCCCATCTTTGGGAATGCCCATGGAACTGCTCCTATATTGCAGATCTCTTTTTGGTCAGTTGAGCGTTCGGACCGGTTCAATGCGCCGAAATGGATTTATCACGCGTGTGCTGTCAGGGGTTCCACGCAGATCACACAGCTTTGGACAGCGACGACAAGGTGTCGCCACGAACGCTGATGTGCGGATTGCGTTCGGTGCCAAACAGCTGGACGACATCAAAGAAGTTTTTGCTCCAAAGCGAGTTATCGCGCACAGCCTGCCTCACCTCGCCACCACCCACACCACCACCGGCAACGTCACCGCCGCCAGCAGCGTGCCCAGCGCCACCGCGCCCGACACCGGATTCACCAGCCGCTGACATTGTACCGCGAAGATGTACGCATTGGCGCCGGTCGGCATCGCCGCGAACAGCACGACGACGCCGGCTGCGAGCGGCGGCAGGTCGAGCAGCTTTGCCAGCACGAAGGCGGCCGCCGGCATCGCCAGCAGTTTGAGCGCGCTCATCACGACCACGCTCAACATCTCGCCCTTGACCTCGAACCTGAACAGATTGATGCCGAGCGCGATCAGCGCCGCCGGTGATCCCGCCTGCGCCAATAGCTCGACGGTCCGGTCGACGACGGGATGAAGGCCGAGGCCGGTGAGGCGCCAGACGAGGCCGAAGCCGATCGCGAGCATGATCGGGTTACGGGAAAGATCCAGCAGCACCGGCACGATCAGCGACGCGGCCGAGGCGGTCTGCTTGCGGTCGACCAGCTCCATCTGCAGCGTGCCGCAGAGCCAGAGCAGCGGCGTGTTCACCGACAGGATCAGCGCCATCGGGCCTGCCGCCTCATTGCCGAGCGCCGAGAGCGTGAGGGGAATGCCGAGCATCACGATGTTGCCGTAGACCGAGCCGATCGCGAACACGACGCCGTCCTCGCGATCCTCGCGCCGTTGCCGCAGCAGCGCCGAGAGGATGAGCGCCGCGATCCAGGTCAGCGCGAGCGCGCCATAATAGGCGCCCCACATCCGCCAGGGGCTGACGCCGGAAAATTCCGAGACGACGATGGTGCGGAACAGCAGCGCGGGAATCGCGATGCTGAAGGCGAATTCGGAGATGCCCTTGTGCGCGGTCTCGGAGACGAAGCGAAACAGCACCGCGGCATAGCCGGCCGCGATCAGCGCAAACACCGGCGCGACGATCAGCACGGTCGCCATGCGCCGCTACGACCCCATCTCGATGATCCGGCGCGCCATCCGCACATTGGCATAGTCGATCATCTTGCCGTCGAGCGTCACCGCGCCCTGGCCCTGCGCCTCGGCCTGCTCCATGGCTTCGACGACCCGCCGCGCGTGCGCGAGCTCGGTGTCGGACGGGACGAACGCCCGCAGCGTCGGCTCGATCTGGTCGGGATGGATCACCTGCTTGCCGTCAAAACCCATCGCAGCCGCCTTGAGCGCGCTGCTTTCCGTCAGTCTGCCATCCCGGAACGCGCCGCACGGACCGTCGATGGCGCGCAGGCCGAACGCGCGCGCGGCCACCAGCAGGCGCATCATCGGATAGGCGAACAGATCGAGCGGGGCGGAGGCATAGCCGCTCTGGGCGGAGCCCACGTGGCGGTAGCCGTCCGGCGACGCGCCGATTTCCGAGGAGCGGGCGCCGATCGACGCCGCGAAATCACCGACGCCGAGATGAAGGGCGGCGACGCTGTCGCGCGCGGCCGCGAGCGCGTCGACATTGACGAGACCGAGCGCAGTCTCGATCAGCAGTTCGAGCGCAACAGGCGAGGGGCGATCGGGCGCGGCGGCACGCAGCTGATCGGCAATGGCGGCGATGTCGCTCGGGCGCTCCGCCTTCGGTACGATCACCGAATCCAGCCGGGGCAGTGCGGCGAGCTTGCGGATTTCCTGCGCGATGAAGGGGCTGTCGACGGCGTTGAGCCTGACCGCGACGACCTTGCTGCCCCAATCCAGCGAGGACAGCGCCCGCGCAGCTTCCTCCAGCGCCGCGCCCTTCTCGGACGGCGGCACGGCGTCCTCGAGATCCATGAACACCGCATCCGCGGCCGAGGCAGCCGCCTTGGCGACGAGACGGGAGCGATGCGCGGGAACGGCCAGATAGACCCGCGTCGGCCGCTGAGGGGCCATCGTCATGTCTCCTTTGCGAGACCGAGCTCGCTGAGGATGGATTGGTTGTGCTGCCCGACGTCAGGCACCGGATCCATCCGGGGCGACAGGCCGGGAATGGTGAGAGCCGGCAGGAAGCTCATCACCGGGCCGCACGGAGATCCCACCGTTTGCACCCGGGAGCGGGCGCGGAGCTGCTCGTGCTCCAGGAAAGCCTCGACCGAATTCAGATGCGCGTTGGCGATCGAGGCCTCGTCGAGCAGCCGCAGCACCTCGTCGCTGGTCATCGCTGCAAAACGCTGCTCGATATGGACCTGCAAATCGTCCCTGTTCTGCATGCGCAGCGGATTGCTGCGGAAGCGGGGATGGTCGGCAAAGTCCGCGTCGCCAAGCACGATGGCGCACAGCGATCGCCATTCCCGATCGTTCTGGATGCCGAAGAAGATCGTGTTGCCGTCGCCGACGCGGAAAGGGCCATACGGTGCTATCGTTGCGTGCCGTGCCCCGGTGCGCGGCAGCGGCCGGCCCGTGCTCTGCGTGTAGAAGGCGGGATAGCTCATCCAGTCCGTGATGGAATCGAACAGCGAGGCCTGGAAGGCGGTGCCCTTGCCGGTTCGCTCGCGGCGATACAGCGCCATCAGCACGCCGTTGAGGATGTACATGCCGGTGGCGATATCGACCACCGACAGCCCAACCTTGGCGGGCTCCGCCTCGGTGCCGTTGATGGCGAGAACGCCGGCCTCGCACTGCACGAGGAGATCGTAGGCCTTCTTGTCGCTGTAGGGACCGCCCGCGCCATAGCCCGACACGTCGCAGGCGATGATCCGGGGAAACTTCTGCAGGAGCGAAGCGGCATCGAGGCCCAGCCGCTCCGCCGCACCGGGCGCCAGGTTCTGGATGAAGACGTCGGCCTGCGGCAGCAGGGCCTCGAGCACCTTCTGGCCATCAGGGCTCTTGATGTCGATGGCGAGGCTTTCCTTCGACCTGTTGGTCCAGACGAACTGGCTCGACATCCCGTTCATCACGTGATCGTAGTCGCGGCAGAAATCGCCATCGCCCGGCCGCTCGATCTTGATGACGCGCGCGCCCCAGTCCGCAAGATGCCGGCTGGCCAGAGGAGCCGCGATCGCCTGCTCGAGCGAGACCACCGGCACGCCCGACAGCGGCAGCTCCGCCTCATGTCGCTCCATGCAATCGTCTCCGCTCCCGCTCACGCTTTTGTCCAGCGCAGGAGACAAGCCGACCACCCCACGCACGTTCTGTGATGATGGCATCATGCTCCTGTTTTGCCCGACGAGTCAAACCTCATTTCGTAAAATCCGCAGAAATGCGATCCGCAAAGTTCAATCGCCACATGGACTTGGCTACTGTGCATGGGGTTGTTTTCGCGGTTTTTGTTTTTAGGGGGCCCTGTTGCCGAGACCGCACACGTCGCGGCTTTCGCATCTCCCCTCGTTGCCAACGAACGCCCGTTCACCCACTATCGTCTCCGACTCGACATTTGGGGGGATCGATGCCGGCGTTCCGTTTCAAGAAAACCTTGGCTGCCGCGATCACGGGGATCGCCCTGGCCGTCCTGATCCAGCCGGGTGAAGCCTTTGCCTACTCCCAGGAGGAGCAGCAGGCCTGCACGCCGGATGCGATGCGGCTGTGCGGCGAGTTCGTTCCGAACGTCGATGCCATCACCGCCTGCATGATCCAGAAGAAGTCGCAGCTCTCGCCGCAGTGCCGGGCCTTCTTCCGGCCGGGACCGGAGCCGGGCATGGCGGCCGCGCCCCGCGCCGGCAAGCCGACCAGCATCGCGCCCAGGAGTTCGGCCCGGACGGCGAAGAAGAGCACCAAGCCGGCCAAGAAGAAGAAAGCCAGCGAAGGCTGAGCGCGGGCGCCGCGTTCCCTTTTTGGATCATGCCCGGGCCACAGCGCGCAGTGCGTTTGAAGTCCCGGGCATTTGCGTGTCTGACTCCTCGCTCGCTGTCTTCTGAGTCAAACTGACCCAGGCATCAGCCCCACACCAGCCCCCCGGACTCCTTTTGTTCGCCTCCGCGTGCGGACGCTTGCGATAAGGCGGGATGGAAACGGCTAGCGAAACGGATTGCGCGGCGAGGTTGCATTCCGCTTCGTCCTGCCAAGGCTGCTCAAAAAACGCACGATTGCTGGCGCGAAAGGTGTTGCGATGCAGCTCGCAGCCGTCGTCGCACGCAGTAGTGTGACTCAAAAGCCAACGCGCTTTGTTATTTCATGGCGCCAGCATAACTTATGATAAATTTTTCTTTCCCGAATCACCGCGGTGATTCATTTTCGCCGCCTGGGGTCAATCTGGAGGCAGAGGTATGAACGTTATTGTTTTTGCATCGCGTAAAGGTGGCTCAGGCAAGAGTACCCTGGCCGCGCATCTCGCCGCGCAGATCAAGGCGACCAAGCCGATCCTGCTCGTCGATGCCGATCCGCAAGGCTCGCTCACGCTGTGGCACAAGCTGCGTGGCACCAACGAGCCGCCGATCAAGTCCGCGGTGAACTCGGTCAGCGGCATCGTCTCCGCGGCCAAGCGCGACGGTTATGAATGGGTGTTGATCGACACGCCGCCAAACCTGTCGGCCGTCGTCGACGACGCCATCCGCAATGCCACCATGGTGGTGATTCCTGCCCGTCCCGGCGTGTTCGACGTCAACGCGGTGCAGGAAACCATCCAGATGTGCCGTGCGGCGCGCAAGCCCTACGCGGTCGTGCTCAACGGTGCGCCGGCGCGCCGCGACGAGTCCGAAAGCCCGATCGTCACCATCGCCCGCGAGGCGTTGGCGAAGTTCCGTGCTCCGGTGTGGGGCGGCCAGATCACCAACCGTTCGGATCTGCTGATGGCGCTGAGCCACGGCGAGGGCGCGCGGGAATATCAGGCCGAGAGCCGTGCGGCGCAGGAAATCGCAAGGCTGTGGGCGGCGATCGAACGTTCGGTGAAGGCTATTCGCGGCACGGCGTCGGCGTCCGGCGCAATGCACAAGCAGGCGGCGTAATTTTCATAAATCATTCCCCGGACGAAAAACGCGCGGACCTCCGCGCGTTTTGCGTTTTCGGGCGAGCACGATCCGGAAAAGTGTGAAGCGGTTTTCCGATAAGATCGTGCTCAAGAAAGTGGATGGAAGTTACGCCACCATCAGCATGTAGAACACGATCACCGGCGACAGAGTGAGGATCACCGACCAGATGCCGGCGGCCCAGAGAATGTCCTCGGTGGTAAAGCCCTGCTGTCCAGCGTCGTAATGCGACGCCATCTCGTTATGACTATTCACAAACGCCCCCGCGATTTCTTCGCTTATGGGCATGAACGCTACACGGGATATTTTAAAATTCCGGGTCGCAGTTTCGCGCGCTTTTGAACACAGCTGCTACCACGAGTCAACCATCGCGACGCGCTGGCATCATGCCAGCCAGACCCGAAACACCAGCACCGGCATCAGGCCGAGCATCACCGCCCAGAAGCCGAACGACGACACCACCACAATTCCCCGCAAGAAATCAGCCGACGCGAACATGTCTGCCGCCGTCGGGCGGATGCGTTGCCCCATGATCATTCCCCCATTTGAAAAGACTTTGAATGAAGACGATAGGCGCGTTTGCGTAAACGAGCCGTGGATGCGCCATGCGGCAGCAGCGAAGGCCGTTGGGGCGGGGTTAACCACGGGCACGCTCTATCAATCCCTCTCCCCCTGCTTACGGGGAGAGGGTGGGGTGAGGGCTATCAGCTAAGCCGCGACTTGCATCCGCCGTTCGATCTCGCAATCGAGCTGCACGGCGAGTTCGCTGCCGATCTCGACCATCGGCAGGCGCACTTCGGGGCTGTCGATCAAACCCGTGCGCCACAGCCAGTATTTTGCCGGCGCGGGACTGGGCTCGGTGAACAACAGGCGCGTCAGGTCCGCGACCTCCTGCCAGCGCGCCAGCGCTGCATCGTGATTGCCGCGCTTCAGCTCGGCATGGACAGCCGCGAACGTCGCGGTCTCGAGATGGGCTGACAGCACGATGCCGCCATCGGCGCCGTCGCTGAGCGCCTCGAAATAATTCGCATCCTCGCCGGTCAGCACGCGAAAGTCCGCAGGCCTGTCGCGCAGCAGCGCGATGGATTGCTCGCGGCTTGCGCCGCAATCCTTCAGGCCGATGATGTTCGGATGCCCGGCAAGCCGCAGCAGCGTCTGGTTGGTGATGTTGACCGAGGTGCGATAGGGGATGTTGTAGAGCGCGAGCGGCCAGGCGGCGTGATCGGCGAGCGCCTCGAAATGCGCCAGCAACCCGCGCTGCGACGGCCGCACGTAATACGGACTCGCGATCAGATAACCGTCGATCGGCCAGTCCGCGGTCTCGTCGAGACGCTCCTTCAGCCGCGAGGTGTCCGCGCCTGAAAGTCCGAGGCAGATCGGAAGCTTGCTGTGGCCGGTGGTCAGCTCGTCGCGCACGATGGCGACGAGGCGTTCGAGTTCGGCTTCGCGCAGAGTCATGCCTTCACCGGAGGTCGCCCCCAGGATGAAGCCGTCGACGGCCTGCCCGCTGTAATGCCGTGTCAGCCGGCGCAGCGACCTCTCGTCGAGGGCACCGTCGCGAAACGGCGTGATCAGCGGCAGCCAGAGCCCGTGCAAATGTTCCTGTAGTCCGGTCATGTTCCATCTCCTTCTCGGGAAAAATCCTGAGACGGGGCACATGAAAAAACCCCGTCCAGGCGGCGGGGTTTTCGAAGTTTCGGCTCGCGATGACGAAGGCTGTTAGCGCGCGCAAAAATCCGAGGTCCCCGAATGGGGGCCTTTTTTCGAGGCGATTGCCTGCGACGAGATTGCGCACGACTTCGTGATCATTCGCAAATGATGCGGGGTAAGCATGGAACTGTCAATACACGTGGAGGGCGAAGGCCGGATTTGCCAAAAAAAAGCCGGGCTCGATCGAGCCCGGCTTAAGGTATTGGCCACGTGAGGCCGACACAATCACCTTCCAAGAGGGATTACTGAACTCCCGCGCCACTGGAGGAGGGGGACAAATGCGCAACGCGAAGGCTCAGCGTAGAAACATTATGGGCTAGCCTCGCGCCATGCATCAAGCGTCCAAGCCGCATGTCAGACATGCGGAAATCAGGACGGCCAGCGCTGCGCTTTGCTCACCACGAAGTCGCGGAACACTTGCACGCGCGCGACCGTCTTCAGCTCTTCCGGATAAACAAAATACGTATCGAGCTGGATCGAATCCGATTCGCCGAACAGCTGCACGAGGCGGCTCTGTTCTTCGATCAGATAGTCCGGCAGCGCCGCGATGCCGAGGCCCTGCTGACAGGCGCGGACGAGGCCGAGAATGTTGTTGACCCTGAAATAGGCTTCGCGCGGACCCGAGCCGTTGCGCCCCGCTTCGACCAGCCAGTTGCGGTTCTGAAGATGCGGGGCGAAGTTGCCGTCAGAGAGCGTGATGATGCGGTGGGAGTCGAGCTCCTCCAGCGTGCGCGGCGTGCCGAAGCGCTTGATGTAATCAGGCGAGCAATAGGCGTGGAAGCCCATCGCGAACAGCTTGCGCTGAATGAGATCCGGCTGCGTCGGCTTGCGGGTGCGGATCGCGACGTCGGCCTCCCGCATCGACAGGTCGAGCTCCTCGTCGGTGACGATCAGCGAGATCCGGATTTCCGGATAGAGCGCGGTGAATTCGCCGAGCCTGGGGATCAGCCAGTTGATGCCGACGCCGGGCGTGGTGGTGATCTTGAGATCGCCGCTCGGCCGCTCGCGGCTGTCGGTCAGTTTCGCGCGCGCCGCCTGCAGCTGCATGAAGACGTCATGGGCGGTGCGGAACAGGAGGTCGCCCTGTTCGGTGAGGATCAGGCCGCGGGCGTGGCGGTGGAACAGCGAGACCGAGAGCTCCTGCTCCAGTGCCGAGACCTGGCGTGACACCGCCGATTGCGACAGGCCGAGCTGCTCGCCCGCGTGCGTGAAGCTGCCCGCTTCCGCCGCGGCGTGAAACACCTTCAGCTTGTCCCAGTCCATATCCGTAAATCCGTCGCGTGTTCTTGCCATGATGTCTATTCCGCTGCCGCGCGCTCGCTGGCGCGCAGGGCCAAAAATCGTTCCGCCTCGAGCGCCGCCATGCAGCCGAGGCCGGCCGCCGTGACCGCTTGACGATAGGTCTCGTCGGCGACGTCGCCGGCGGCGAACAGGCCGGGGACCGAGGTCGCGGTCGAGTTCGGGGCGACCTCGACATAGCCCGACGGTTTCAGCTTGACCTGCCCAGCCACGAGCTCGGTCGCCGGGGCATGCCCGATGGCGATGAAGACGCCGTCGGTCGGCACATCGGTCAACGCGCCGGACTTGACGTTCTTCAGTCGCACATGGGTGACCTTGTTCGGGTTCTCGGTGCCGCAGATCTCGTCGACGGCTGAGTCCCAGACCACCTTGATCTTCGGGTGCTTGAACAGACGCTCCTGCAGGATGCGTTCGGCGCGGAAGTGATCGCGACGATGCACGATGGTGACCTGCGAGGCATGGTTGGTGAGATACAGGGCTTCTTCGACCGCGGTATTGCCGCCGCCGACCACCACGACTTGCTTGTTGCGGTAGAAGAAGCCGTCACAGGTGGCACAGGCCGACACGCCGCCGCCCTGGAATTTCGCTTCGGACGGCAGCCCGAGCCAGCGCGCCTGGGCGCCGGTGGCGAGGATCACGGTGTCGGCGAGATAGACGTCACCGCTATCGCAGGTGAGGCGAAAGGGTCGCTGCGAGGTGTCGAGCTTCGTCACCAGATCGGTCTTGATCTGGGTGCCCACATGCAGCGCCTGCTTCTCCATCTGCTCCATCAGCCAGGGGCCCTGGATCACGTCGGCGAAGCCGGGATAGTTCTCGACGTCGGTGGTGATGGTGAGCTGGCCGCCTGCCTGGATGCCCTGGATCAGGATCGGCTCGAGCATCGCGCGCGCGGCGTAGATCGCCGCCGTGTAGCCTGCGGGGCCGGAGCCGATGATGACGACCTTTGCATGGACAGCGGCGGACATTTCGACAGATGCCTTTCACGGGGGACTGCAGCGCGGGCGCGGAACGTGCCGGGAGGCCTCGCGGAGGCGCTGAAATATCAGAGGTAATCTAAGCCTTCTGGTGAGCTATGCAAGAATTGCATTCCCTATCGGCGGATTTTTCCAATAGGGAACAAAAGTCGATTGCGCTGCACGCGCAATAAAATTGCGCCGGTCGTGCGGTCTGGGCTATGAGGATTGCGACAAAGCCACCGATACCGCCGCAAGACCAGGAGTTCCAATCACGTGTCGCGGAACCTAGACGAGATCGACCTGAAGATTCTCACCGAGATTCAGGCCGACGGTCGAATCACGAATGTCGAGCTGGCCAAGCGCGTCGGCATTTCGCCCCCGCCCTGCCTGCGCCGCGTGCGGGCGCTGGAGGAGGAGGGGTATATCCACGGCTATCGCGGGCTTCTGGATGCACGCAAGCTCGGCTTCGACGTCACGGTGTTTGCCGCAGTGCACCTCTCCAGCCAGGCGGAGGCCGATTTGCGCGCCTTCGAGGAGTTCGTCCGCGCCGAGCCGCTGGTGCGCGAGTGCTGGATGCTGTCGGGCGAAGTCGATTTCATCCTGAAATGCGTCGCACCCGACATGGCCACCTTCCAGGATTTCGTCACCCACCTGACCGCCGCCCCGCACGTCCGCAACGTGCGGACCTCGCTGGTGCTGCACAATTCGAAATACGAGGCGGCCGTGCCGCTCGACGTGAGAGGAAGAAGGTAGTTCGTCCTCTCCCCGCAGGCGGAGCGAGGTGGAGTAAGCCGCACCCCCTCGGCAACACTAGATACAAAAGGCCGCGCATCGCGCGGCCTTTTCAAATCACGCGCGACGGCAAATCGTTACCGCCACTCCACCTTGGTGATCTCATAAGCCTTGGCGCCGCCGGGTGCGTTGACCTCGACTGTTGAGCCCTTCTTCTTGCCGATCAGCGCGCGCGCGAGCGGCGAGGTGATGGAGATGCGGCCCTTCTTGGCGTCGGCCTCGACCTCGCCGACGATCTGCCACACCGTCTTCTTTTCGGTGTCCTCGTCGACCAGTGTCACGGTCGCGCCGAACTTGATGGTGTCGCCGGACAGCTTCGAGATGTCGATGATGTCGGCGCGCGCCAGCTTGTCCTCGAGCTCGGCGATGCGGCCTTCATTGTGGGACTGCTCTTCCTTCGCGGCGTGGTATTCCGCGTTCTCCGAAAGGTCTCCGTGCGAGCGCGCCTCGGCGATATGCTCGATGATCCGCGGACGGTCCTCCGACTGGCGCTTCTTCAGTTCTTCCCCGAGTGCGGCAAAGCCGCCCGCTGTCATCGGTACCTTTTCCATCTCTTCTCTCGTCCTTCGGTCGCGCGCGCCCTGAAAAGTCAGCGCGCACGCAACTTGATTCGTCAGTCTGTCCGGGGGCTCAACGCGCGTGCCGCCGAACGTTCATATGGGCTTGGCACCGGAACAGAACAACCATATGGCCGGACAGTTCCTCCGGCCATAGTGGCTTCACCGCCAATCACTTAACAGAAGGTTGGGCCTTCCGCTCGCGATCAGGTTTCCGAAAAGTAGCTCTGCAGGGTCCGAACCTCAAGGTCCCCGCCCAGATAGGCGCGGATGCCCTGCGCGGCCGCCACGGCCCCGGAAAGAGTGGTGTAATACGGCACTTTATGCAAGAGGGCCGCGCGCCGCAGAGAACGGCTGTCGGCGAGCGCCTGCGGGCCTTCGGTGGTGTTGAAGACGAGCTGGACGTCGCCATTGGTGATGGCATCGACGATGTGCGGCCGGCCCTCCAGCACCTTGTTCACCTTCTCGGTCGGGATCCCCTGGTCGGTCAGGAAGCGGGCCGTGCCCGACGTCGCCAGCACCTTGAAGCCGAGCGAATGCAGCTCGCGAACGGCCTCGGTGATGCGCGTCTTGTCGCTCTCGCGAACCGAAACGAACACCGTGCCCTTGCGCGGCACCCGCGTGCCGCCGCCGAGCTGGCTCTTGGCGAACGCCACCGCAAAGGAGCGGTCGATGCCCATGACCTCGCCGGTCGAGCGCATCTCGGGGCCGAGCACGGTATCGACCCCGGGGAAGCGGGCGAACGGAAACACCGATTCCTTCACGCCGACATGATCGAGGTTCGCCTTCTTCAGGTTGAAATCGGCGAGCTTCTCGCCGGCCATGATGCGCGCCGCGATCTTCGCCACCGGCGTACCGACCACCTTGGCGACAAAGGGCACCGTGCGAGAGGCCCGCGGATTGACTTCGAGCACGTAGATCTCGCCGTCCTTGATGGCGTATTGCACATTCATGAGGCCGACGACGTCGAGGCCGAGTGCCAGCTCGCGGGTCTGCCGCTCCAGCTCCTCGATCATCTTGTCGTCCAGCGAGTGCGGCGGCAGCGAGCAGGCGCTGTCGCCGGAATGGATGCCGGCTTCCTCGATGTGCTCCATGATGCCGACGATGAAGGTGTCCTTGCCGTCGCAGAGGCAGTCGACGTCGATCTCGGTCGCATCGGACAGATAGCGGTCGAACAGCAGCGGATTCTTGCCGAGCACGGTGTTGATCTGGCCGGTCTTGTCGTTCGGGTAGCGCGCCTTGACGTCGCCCGGCACCAGCTCCGGCAGCGTGCCGAGCAGGTAATCGCTGAGCTGGTTTTCCTCGCGGATGATTTGCATCGCGCGGCCGCCGAGCACGTAGGACGGGCGCACCACCAGCGGCAGCCCGAGATCGGTTGCGACCAGGCGCGCTTGCTCCACCGAATAGGCGATGCCGTTCTTGGGCTGCTTCAGCCGCAGCTTGTCGAGCACCCGCTTGAAGCGGTCGCGGTCTTCCGCAAGGTCGATGGCGTCGGGCGAGGTGCCGAGGATCGGCACTTCGGCGGCTTCCAGCGCACGCGCGAGCTTGAGCGGGGTCTGGCCGCCGAACTGCACGATGACGCCGTGCAGCGTGCCGTTGGTGCGTTCCTTCGCGATGATCTCCAGCACGTCCTCGGCGGTGAGCGGCTCGAAATAGAGCCGATCGGCGGTGTCGTAGTCGGTCGACACCGTCTCCGGGTTGCAGTTGACCATGATGGATTCGTAGCCGGCGTCGTGCAGCGCGAAGCAGGCGTGACAGCAGCAATAGTCGAACTCGATGCCCTGGCCGATGCGGTTCGGTCCGCCGCCGAGGATGATGACCTTCTTCTTGTCGGACGGCGAGCTCTCGTCCGCAGGCGTGCCCGCGAACGGCGCCTCATAGGTCGAGTACATGTAGGCGGTGGGCGAAGCGAACTCGGCCGCGCAGGTGTCGATGCGCTTGTAGACCGGGCGAACGCCGAGCGCGTGGCGCTTCGCCGTGACCTCGGCCTCCGTCGTCTCCGCGATCACCGCGAGCCGGGCATCGGAGAAGCCCATGGCCTTGAGCGTGCGCATGCCGAAGGCGTTGCCCGGCAGGCCGTTCTTGCGGACCTTCGCTTCCATCTCGACGATGCCGCGCATCTCGCTGAGGAACCACGGATCGATCTTGCAGGAATTGAAGATCTCCTCGTCCGACCAGCCGAGCCGCATCGCCTGCGCGACCTGGAGCAGCCGGTTCGGTGTCGGCGTGCCCAGCGCAGCGCGGATCGCATTCTTGTCGTCGTCGCGGCCGAGGCCTTCGATCTCGATCTCGTCAAGTCCGGTGAGGCCGGTCTCGAGCCCGCGCAATGCTTTCTGAAGGCTTTCCTTGAAGGTGCGGCCGATCGCCATGACTTCGCCGACCGACTTCATCGACGTAGTCAGCGTGGTGGAGGCACCGGGGAATTTCTCGAAAGCGAAACGCGGCACCTTGGTGACGACATAGTCGATCGTCGGCTCGAACGAGGCCGGCGTGGCGCCGCCGGTGATGTCGTTGGCGATTTCGTCGAGCGTGTAGCCGACCGCAAGCTTGGCGGCGACCTTTGCGATCGGAAAGCCGGTAGCTTTCGAAGCCAGTGCGGAAGAGCGCGACACGCGCGGGTTCATCTCGATGACGACCATGCGGCCGTCCTCGGGATTGACGCCGAACTGCACGTTGGAGCCGCCGGTCTCGACGCCGATCTCGCGCAGCACCGCCAGCGAGGCGTCGCGCATGATCTGGTATTCCTTGTCGGTCAGCGTCAGCGCCGGCGCCACCGTGATGGAATCGCCGGTGTGCACGCCCATCGGATCGAGGTTCTCGATCGAGCACACGATGATGCAATTGTCGTTCTTGTCGCGCACCACCTCCATCTCGTACTCTTTCCAGCCGAGCACGGATTCTTCGATCAGCACTTCGTTGGTGGGAGACGCATCCAGGCCGCGCTCGATGATGTCGAGGAACTCTTCCTTGTTGTAGGCAATGCCGCCGCCGGTGCCGCCCATGGTGAAGGAGGGGCGGATGATCGCGGGCAGGCCGATCTCGGACAGCGCCATCAGCGCCTGGCCAAGCGCATATTCCTGGTAGCGCTTGCGGCGGTCGCTTTCGCCGAGTGCCCATTGCCGCTCGAGCTCTTCGAGTGCAGCGCCCGATGCCTTGGCGCGTTCGGCCTGGTACTTGTCGCGGAAGGACTTCTTCAGGGCGGAGGCGTTGGCGAGCCGCGACTTCGGCGTCTCGAGCCCGATCTTGGTCATGGCCTCGCGGAACAGCTGGCGGTCCTCGGCCTTGTCGATCGCGTCCGCGGTGGCGCCGATCATCTCGACGTCATACTTTTCCAGCGTGCCTTGCTGGCGCAGCGAGAGCGCGCAGTTCAGCGCGGTCTGTCCGCCCATGGTCGGCAGCAGCGCGAAGCCGCCCGGAATGACGTGACGTTCCTTCTCGATGATTTTCGCGACGATCTCGGGCGTGATCGGCTCGATATAGGTCGCATCGGCCAATTCGGGGTCGGTCATGATGGTGGCCGGATTGGAATTGACGAGGACGATGCGATAGCCCTCTTCCTTCAGCGTCTTCACCGCCTGGGTGCCCGAATAGTCGAACTCGCAGGCCTGGCCGATCACGATGGGACCGGCGCCGATGATCAGGATGGTGGTGATGTCTGTACGTTTGGGCATCAACTCTCGCCGAAGTGGAATTTGGGCACAAAAAAAGGGCGCGCCTGCTGCGCGTCCCTTTGGCCGAGAGCGCGGTGGTCCCCCCTCGCGCGCGGGGTGGGTCTTAGACCAGTTTTCGGGGCGGCGAAACCCCGAAAAACGCCCATCAACCGGCAATTTTGACCGGTTTTGGCCGGGCCTGCCAACCGCGGGCGAGATGGACCAGAAGAGCGGCCGAAACGCTCAATCCGCCGACCCAGCCGAGATCGGCGGGGCTCCACGCCGCAAGCACGGCGCCGCCCAAGGCTCCGCCGATCGCAAAGCCGAGATACATGGCCGAGGCGTTGAGTGAGAGCGCGATCATCGAGGCGTGCGGCTCGATCCGGATGATGCTGGCAACCTGGGCCGGGTAGAACGCCCATCCCGAGATGCCCCAGAGGAAGATCGCACCCAGCACCGCGTAATGCGTCTGTCCCGGCATCAGCTTCAGGACCAGCGAATGCAGGATCAGCGCGCTGGCCATGCCGGCAAGTCCGAGACCTGCTGTGGCAAGCGTGCCGAGCCGGTCGGCCAGGACGCCACCGAGCATATTCCCGATCGCGGCGGCGCCGCCGAACACCAGCAGCGCCAGGCTGATCTGCGACGCATCGAATCCAAGGCCGCGCAGCGGGACCGCGAAATAGGTGAAGACGGTGAAGCCACCGAGCGCCCATAAAATCGTGATCAGAAGCGCCGTCAGGACATTGCGGTGACGCGCCACTGCCAGCCGATCGCTGAGCGAGGCCGTGTTGCGTGACAGGCCGCGGGGCAGACCGAGCAGGAGGCCGGCGAGCGCAACGGCACCGATCAGGGCGACCATGGCAAAGGTCGCGCGCCAGCCGAGCAGGCTGCCGACGAGATTGCCGAGGGGAACGCCGATGACGGTCGCAACCGTGAGGCCCGAGGTAACCAGCGCCACCGCGCGGCCGCGTCGCTCCGGCGCGGCGACGGCCACGGATACGGCCAGCGCGGTCGGCATGCACAGCCCTGAGCCCAGCGCCATCAGCATGCGCGAGGCCAGCAGCAGGGCGTAATTCGACGCCACCATCGCCGCGAGGTTTCCGGCGATGAAGGTCGATAGCGCCAAGGCCAGCACGGTGCGGCGGTCGATATTGTTCAGTGTCACCGCCAGGATCGGCGAGCCGACCGCATAGGTGAGAGCGTAGGCCGTCACCAACTGTCCGGCGGCGGGGACGGAAATCGCCAGGTCCGTGGCGATCGACGGCAAAAGCCCAGCAATGACAAAGCCTTCCGTGCCGATCGCAAAGGCTGCCAGGGCCAACCAGAATACGCTCATCCGAGAAATCCCTATGTTCAACGTTTATTGAACTATTGATGGGGCCGGGTCAGGAGTCAATTGGTTCAAGAACTATTGAACATCCAGGCCATTTCGCTATGATCTTCGGACCATGAGCCGCACCCCACCCCACCCCACCCGCGAGCAGATCGAGCTGCCGATGGTTCTGGATTGCCTCAGCGATCCGATCAGATTGGCGATCGTGTACCAGCTCGCGCAGCAGGAACGTGTCAGCGGCGAGCTGTGCTGTGGGGATTTCAACGGGCTCAGCGGCAAGTCGAATCTTGCCTATCACTTCGCCAAGCTGCGCGAATGCGGCCTGATGCAGACCCGCGTCGCCGGCACCAACCGATTCGTGCGCCTGCGCCGCGAGGATCTGGACGCACGCTTTCCGGGCCTGCTCGATGCCGTCATCATCTCTGCGGCAAAGGATGCAGACCGGCTGCGGCTTGTGTCGGAATGTGAAGTGGTTGAGGTTGATTGAGGATTGGGCGGCCAGTCCCTCTACGCTTGCGCTTCGCTCCAGCTAGGCCGGACACGCTTCGCCCCTGCGGGTCTTGCGTGGCTGCGCCACGCGTAGCCCCGTGAGGGGCGAAGCGTGGAGACCCGGCCTGGATTTGAACCAGGATAAAGAGCGATGCATCGCCCTCGCGTAGACACTTCCGCCACCGGGCCGCGGCGATCATTACCGATCGGGGTGCGACAAGCCACCTCAGGCAGACGTTATGCTTAACGGATCCACCAAGCTCAACGTACCAGCGGCGGCCGCGCGACGAACGTCATGCGCCAGCTATTGTGGCCGATATTGCGGTGAGCGCGCTGGACCGCGAAGCCGGCTGCCTTGAGCTTGGCGGTGATCTCCTCCTCGCTGTAGCGCTGTAGCCCGATGCGCGTGCGCAGCTGGCGGTAATCCGACAGTGCGGTGCTGATCAGCCCGATCAGCGCATCTTTCAAAAAGCCGTGACGCAGGCCGAAGCTGAGCAGCGCTGTGACGTCCCTGAACATGCCGACATTGGGCTGGAGGATATCGCCCAGCACGAGCTTGCCCGAGGGCTTCAGGATACGGGAGAAGTTGAGGAGCGCGGCGTCGAGCTCGTCCGGCGTCATGTATTGCGCGACCGAGTTCATCACGACGAGATCGATCGACTGCTCCTGCATCTTGCGGACGTCGTCGAGCGAGCGGACGCGGATTTTCGTGTTCGGGGCAAACCGCGCGATCAACCGGCCGCGCACGCCCGGCGCGGGCTCGGCGAGGATCAGCTTGCCGCAGGCCGCCGCGACCTGGCTCGCCGACAGCGCCTCGCCGCAGGCATAGTCGAGCACGGCCGCCTCGGGCGAAGAGATGTAGCCGATGATGTCCCGCGCGATGATCTGGAAGTGCAAGTCGCGATGCAGCTTGCTGACATAGATCGTGTGCGTCGAGTCGTAATAATCGATCCAATCGTCCATGGTCGTCGAGGGCCCCGGCCAAACGGTTCCGCTGCAGGAACCGGCGCTGCCCGCCTGCGTTAGGGGTGCGGCGGCGCGCCGTCAATGTCTGCGTCCTAACAGGAAGGTTTCCCGTGAGCAAAGCTCCACAAAAGGTCTCGCCCGACCTCGACACGCCCACCGATCTGTCGTCCCAGGCGGTCAACAAGGTTTCGGAGGCACTGAACGTGCTTCTGGCCGACGCGTTCGCGCTGTATCTGAAGACCAAGAATTTCCACTGGCACATCAGCGGCCGGCATTTCCGCGACTATCATCTGCTGCTCGACGAGCAGTCCGACCAGATCTTCGCCACCACCGACCAGCTCGCCGAGCGCGTCCGCAAGATCGGCGGCACCACGCTGAAGTCGATCGGGCAGGTCGCGAAACTCCAGACTATCAAGGACAACAACGAAGACTACGTCCCGCCGCGCGAGATGCTGCGCGAATTGATGCAGGACAACAAGCATGTCGCCGCCGCTATGCGCAAGGCGCACGACGTGTGCGACGAGGCCGGTGATGTCGCCAGCGCCAGCATCCTCGAGAACTTCATCGACGAGACCGAGCGCCGCACCTGGTTCCTGTTCGAAGCCACACGACAGGAAGGTGCGAACGAGGCGTAACCGGACCGCATCAACACCCTCGTCCCGGCCTAGTGCGCAATTGCGCACTAGGCCGGGACGACGCCGTAGTGCGCAGCTAGCGTTCGCGACTCATGGCTGCCACAACCGCATCAACGCGCCATTCTTGCCAGTCACCGGATCGGCGGGCGGCCGCGCGACGTTTGGAATCGTCTTCAGCGCCTTGGCGTGGTTCTCCGGTGTTGCGCGGGTGACCTCCATCTTCGCGCCCGGCGGATAGGCGCCGATCACGCAGAAATCCGCGCTGGCCTTGATGCGTTGGTGACCTGTGCCGGCGGGCAGGATCGCGACGTCGCCGGCCTTGATCTCCAGCTCCTGGCCGTGGTCGCCGCCGAAGCGGACGCGCGCGCTGCCACGCGCAACGCCGAGCACCTCGTGCACCGTTGCGTGATAATGCAGATAATCGAACACGCCATTGCGCCACGTGCCGCCCCAGCCGTTCGCTTCGAACAAGCGTTCGATCGTCTCTTCCGGCTGTCTGGAATCGAGCTTCACCGCGGCCTGGTAGACCAGGAAGGGGAGGATATTGTTGGGCACGAGCCCGTCATCCTCAAATACGATGGCGAGCGGCTCGGCATTGTCGCGGACGACAGACATAAGAGGCTCCTGCGTGAGCGTAGCAGTGATCAACGAAGGGAGTTAAGCGGCGTTCCTCGTTCCGCTGTCATTCCGGGTTCGCGCTGCGCTGCGCCCGGAACGACAAGAGCCCGGGCGAAGGCCCGGGCTCGATGTCGTCAAAGCAGTTGCAGGAGAGCGCGCGCCCTACACGCTCTTGTTCTGCCGCATCAGATCGGCAAAGCGCTGGAACAGATAGTGCGAGTCGCGCGGACCCGGTGAGGCCTCGGGGTGGTACTGCACCGAGAACACCGGCTTGCCGTCGAGCTGGATGCCGCAATTGGAGCCGTCGAACAGCGAGATGTGGGTCTGCGTCGCGCCCGTCGGCAGGGTGCTCTCGTCGACGGCAAAGCCGTGGTTCATCGAGGTGATCTCGACCTTGCCGGTGGTCTCGTCCTTCACGGGATGATTGGCGCCGTGATGGCCCTGGTGCATCTTCTTGGTCTTGGCGCCGACGGCGAGGCCGAGCATCTGATGGCCAAGGCAAATTCCGAATGTCGGCGTGCCCGACTTGATCACGTCCTGGATCACGGGCACGGCATATTTGCCGGTCGCGGCCGGATCGCCGGGACCGTTCGACAGGAACACGCCATCCGGCTTCATCGCCAGGATATCCTCGGACGACGTCGTTGCCGGCACCACCGTTACCTTGCAGCCGACGCCGGCGAGCAGGCGCAGAATGTTGCGCTTGATGCCGTAATCGATGGCGACCACGTTGAACTCAGGCTTGTCCTGGCGGCCAAAGCCCTTGTCCCAGAGCCAGGGCGTCTCGTCCCAGGTGAAGCGCTGGCCTGAGGTGACCATTGGCACCAGGTCCATGCCCTCGAGGCCGGGCCATTCGCGCGCTTCTTCCTTCAAGCCGTGCAGGTCGAACTCGCCGTCCCTGGCGTGCGCGATTACGGCGTTGGGCATGCCCTTGTTGCGGATCAGCGCGGTCAGCGCACGGGTGTCGATGCCGGAGAGGCCGATGATGCCGCGCGCCTTCAGCCACTGGTCGAGGTGCTTGGTGGCGCGATAGTTCGAGGGATCGGTGATCGCGGTGCGCAGGATCACGCCGCGCGCGCCGGGCGTCGCTGCCATGTTCACCGTCTCGATGTCGTCGTCGTTAGTGCCGACATTGCCGATATGCGGGAACGTGAAGGTGATGAGCTGGCCGGCATAGGAGGGATCGGTGAGGATCTCCTCATAGCCGGTCATCGCGGTGTTGAAGCAGACCTCGCCGACGGCTTGGCCTTCGGCGCCGAGGCCAAAGCCTTCGAGCACCGTGCCGTCGGCAAGCACCAACAGCGCGGTCGGTTTGTGGTCCGGCCAAGCGTGATCGTTATCATGTTGTGTCATGAGCCCGGTTCATAGTCCCCGCGGGCGCTGCCGTCAAAGCGGAGATGCGCCGATTCACATGCGTTTTTGCATATTTGACAGGTCGGCTTGGGCCCCTAAGCTCCGCAGCATAATTTCCGGTAAATTCCGGGGCTCGGGAGGCAATAATGGACCAGACGACGCCGATTCTGCTGGTTCCGGGATTAGCCTCCTCGGCCCGGATCTATGCACCGGTGATCCCGTCGCTGTGGCGGTTCGGCCCGGTGATGGTCGCCAACCATATTCGCGATGACAGCATGGCGGCGATCGCCCGGCGGGTGCTGAGCGAGGCGCCGCCGCGCTTCGCGCTCACCGGCCATTCCATGGGCGGCTACATCGCGCTCGAGATCATGCGCCAGGCGCCCGAGCGGGTGGCCAGGCTCGCGCTGATCAACACTCAGGCGCGGCCCGACACGGAGGAGGCGACCGCACGCCGCCGCGGCCTGATGGAGCTGGCCCGGCGCGGGGAGCTGCGTGCCGCGCGCGAGGAGATGTTTCCCGAACTGGTGCATCCGTCGCGCCGCGACGATGCAGGCATTCGCCAGCTCGTACACGAGCAGGGCGATGACGTCGGCGTCGAAGGCTATCTGCGGCAGCAGACCGCGATCATCGCGCGGGTGGATTCACGGCCGACGCTTGCGACGATCAAATGCCCGACATTGGTGCTGACGGGCGATCAGGACAACACGATTCCCAACGCATTCTCGAAGGAGATGGCGGAGGGCATTGCCGGCGCAAGGCTCGTCGTTCTGGAGAATTGCGGACACCTGCCGCAACCGGAGCAGCCTGCGGCGACGGTGCAGGCGCTGGTCGAATGGCTGGGAACCCCGGTTGTCTCCGGGCTGCGAACGGCCTAGATCAGGCGTCGGATAGTCTAGGGGATCACGATCATGCTGCGCGACGACATCAACAATGCGGTCAAGGAGGCCATGAAGGCCAAGGAAGAGCGCAAGCTGTCCACGCTGCGCATGGTCAACTCGACCATCAAGAACGCCGACATCGAGGCGCGCGGCAACGGCAAGCCGCCGCTCTCGGACGCGGACTTGCTCGGCGTGTTTCAGAAGATGATCAAGCAGCGCCAGGAATCGGTTGAGCTCTACGAGAAGGGCGGCCGTGCCGAACTCGCCGCGCAGGAGCGCGACGAGATCGCGGTGATCTCCGCGTACTTGCCGAAGCAGATGTCGGATGACGACGTCAAGAAGGTGATCTCGGACGCGATCGCCGAGACCGGCGCCGCCGGCATGAAGGACATGGGCAAGGTGATCGCCGTGTTGAAGACCAAGTACGCCGGCCAGATGGATTTCGGCAAGGCCTCTGGTTTGGTGAAGGCTGCTCTGACGGGCTAGGCGGCCGCGCCGAAGGTTTGCCAGGAGCTGACAGACTATCATCCTGGTCATGCCCGGCCTTGTGCCGGGCATCCACGTTCTTCAAAATGGAGAGAAAGAACGTGGATGGCCGGGACGAGCCCGGCCATGACGAGAACCTCCGATGAGCAGGGCCTCTCCCATGACCGCCATCAAGCCGTTCCGCATCGCCATCAGCGACGACGTCCTCACCGACCTCAAGTCGCGCCTCGCCCGCACGCGCTGGCCGGAGGCGGAGCTGGTCGATGATTGGAGCCAGGGCGCGCCGCTGGCATGGATCCAGGAAATCTGCACCTATTGGGCTGATGGCTACGACTGGCGCGCGCGCGAAGCGAAACTCAACTGCTTCGAGCAGTTCACCACCGAGATCGACGGGCTCGACATCCACTTCCTGCATGCGCGCTCGAAGGAGCCGTCGGCACTGCCGCTGATCATCACCCATGGCTGGCCCGGCTCGATCGTCGAATTCCAGAAGGTGATCGCGCCCTTGGTCGATCCTGTCGCGCATGGCGGCAATCCTGCCGATGCCTTCCACGTTGTCTGCCCGTCGCTGCCGGGCTTTGGCTTTTCCGGCAAACCCAAGACCACCGGCTGGGGCGTCGATCGTATCGCCGCGACCTGGGCCCAGCTGATGGACCGGCTCGGCTATACCAGGTACGGCGCGCAGGGCGGCGACTGGGGCTCGGCAGTGACGACCTCGCTTGGCATGCAGGACGCCGAGCATTGCGCCGGCATCCACATCACGCTCGCCTTCAACGCCGCGCCGAAAGTCGAGGGCGAACCGACGCCGGAAGAGAAGCGCGCGCTCGCCGGCCTCAAGCATT
Source organism: Bradyrhizobium sp. 155 (assembly GCF_023101105.1). NCBI lineage: Bacteria > Pseudomonadati > Pseudomonadota > Alphaproteobacteria > Hyphomicrobiales > Nitrobacteraceae > Bradyrhizobium > Bradyrhizobium sp. 155. The sequence continues at coordinate 1,162,186 of NZ_CP064704.1, forward strand.
ACGTCGACCTCGACTCCGGCTATTCGAAGCAGCAATCGACGCGGCCGCAGACACTCGGCTACGGCTTGACGGATTCGCCGAGCGGGCAGGCGGCCTGGATTCTGGAAAAATTCTGGGCCTGGACCGATTGCAACGGTCATCCCGAGAACATCTTCACCAAGGACGAGCTGCTCGACAACGTCATGCTCTACTGGGCGACGGAGACCGCGACCTCGTCGGCGCGGCTCTATTGGGAAAGCTTCGGCAAGCGCCGGACCACGCCGGTCGTCAAGGTGCCGACGGGCGTGGCTGTCTTTCCCAGGGAGATCATCACGCCGGTGCGGCGCTGGATGGAGCCGAACTTCCGCAACATCACGCATTGGAGCGAGATGGAGAAGGGCGGCCATTTCGCCGCATTCGAGCAGCCGGAGCTGTATGTCGGCGAGGTCAGAAAGTTCTTCCGGACGGTGCGCTGAGACGCATTCTCCGTCAGGCCCGGACTTGTCCCGGGCATCCGCGCCCTTAAACTCAGGTCAAACAAGAACGTGGTGGCCGGGACAAGTCCGGTCAGACGACGCTGCCGGGAAACGACCATGCTCACCGAAGCCAGCACCTATGACGAACTCTACGGCAATTTCCGCTGGGAGATCCCGGCGCGCTTCAACCTGGCGGAGGCCTGCTGCGATCGCCACGCCGACGGCACCGGCCGGCTGGCGCTGGTCTATCTCGACGAGAACGGCGCCATCACGCGCACATCCTTCGACGATGTCGCGGAGATGTCGCGCCGCTTCGCCAATGTGCTGAGGGCGGATGGCCTTGTCCGCGGCGACCGCGTCGCGGTGTTCCTGTCGCAGTCGCTGGAGCTGCCGATCGCGCACATGGCCGCGTTCCGTTCGGCGATGATCTCCATTCCGCTGTTCGCATTGTTCGGCGAAGACGCGCTGGAATTCCGCCTGTCGAACTCGCAAGCCAGGGCGATCGTCACCGACGAGGGTGGCTGGGAGAAGCTTTCGAAGATTCGCGACCGTCTGCCGGAGCTGAAGAAGGTCTACATCGTTGGCGAACGAACGCCGGCGGGTACGACATCGTTCTGGAATTCGGTCAAGGCTGCATCGCCCGACTTCAGGCTGGTGGACACGTCTGCTGACGATCCCGCGCTGATCATCTACACCTCGGGCACGACGGGCAATCCGAAGGGCGCGCTGCACGCCCACCGCGTCGTGCTCGGACATCTCCCCAATGTCGAGATGTGCCACAACTTCCTGCCGCGCCCCGGCGATCTGATGTGGACGCCAGCGGACTGGGCCTGGATCGGCGGCCTCATCAACGGCCTGTTCGCGTTCTGGTACCACGGCATTCCCCTGGTCGGTCACCGCGCGCGAAAGTTCGAGCCGCAAGCGGCGATGCAGATGATGGCCGATCTCGGCGTGAGTAATGTGTTCCTGCCGCCGACCGCGCTGAAGCTGATGCGGCAGGCCGGCGTGACGCATTCCGGCGTCAAGCTGCGCAGCATCTTTACCGGCGGCGAGTCCCTCGGCGGCGAGCTGCTCGGCTGGGTGCGCGAGATCTTCGGCGTCGACGCGCACGAGGTGTTTGGCCAGACCGAATGCAATCTCGTGATCGGCAGCAACGCGAATCTGTTTCCGATCCGCCCCGGTTCGATGGGCAAGGCGACGCCGGGTTTCGACGTCCGCATCGTCAATGACAGAGGCGAGGAGCAGCCACGTGGCCAGCGCGGCATCATCGGGGTGCGCCAACCCTGTCCTTGCACGATGCTCGAATACTGGCGCAATCCGGAGGCAACGTCGAAGAAATATGCCGGCGAGTTCCTGCTCAGCGGCGATCTCGGGGTGCAGGACGAGGACGGTTACTTCTGGTACGTCAGCCGCGAGGACGACGTCATCACCACCGCCGGCTATCGTGTCGGCCCGTCCGAAATCGAGCACACGCTGATGAAGCACCCGGCGGTGGCGATGGCGGCGGTGGTCGGCATTCCCGATCCGATCCGCACTGAATCGATCAAGGCCTGGATCGTGCTGCGCGCGGGCTTTGCCGCCAGCGACGCACTCGCGCGCGAGATCCAGGAGTTCGTCAAGGTGCAACTCGCCGCCCACGAATACCCACGGTTCGTGGAGTTCGCGGAGACACTTCCAATGACCGCCACCGGAAAGGTGCTGCGGCGCGAGCTGCGGACGAGGGGTTAGCTTCCTGCAATGGCAAAGACGTCTCAAGCCGCGGGGCTTCACCGCGCTTCACTTGCGAAGCTGAGCGAACTCGATGCGGCGCTGGAGCTCATGTATTACGGCTGGCGCGGGATGACACTCGAAGCCGACGCATATCTCGCCAAGCAAGGACTGTCGCGCCCGCACCATCGCATCCTCTACGTGGTGGCGCGCCGGCCCGATATCGCGATCGGCTCGCTGATCGAGATCCTCGGCATTTCCAAGCAGGCCCTGAACCGGCCGCTCAATTTGTTGCTTGAGCGCAAGCTCCTGACCTCAAAACGCTCGCCCGAGCAGCATCGCTCGAAGCTGCTGCGCCTGACGGCCGCGGGGCAGCGCATCGAGCAGCGCGCATCGGACCACGAGCGCAAGGTGCTGCGCGAGGCGTTCGATCGCGTCGGAGCGACAGGTGCGGCTGCGTGGATGGGCGTGATGGAGGCGATCGCCGACACCAACTGACGATTCCTGAAGTCAACATGGTTGACATGAGGAGCAGGCTTTGCCACTTTCCTGGCCAACGAGCCGTGGGAGGGCTCCGCCATGCGTCTTTCGGATATCGTGCTGCTCCTCAACGCGCTCTGGTTCGGCGGCGCCTTCATTCAGTTCAGCATTGCGCAAGCCAATACACTGAAGATTCTCCTGCCGCGGGAAGAGCGCACCAATCCGATCGCGCCGACATTGTCGGCCAGCGTGGCATTCCTTGGCGGCATCAATCTGCCGATCGGCCTTCTGTCGCTCTACCTTCTGGCAGCCCGTCCGGTCTTCTTCCAGCCGGTCGAAGCGCAGCTGGTGCTGTTCCTGTTCTTTGCCGCCTGCCATTTCAGCCAGTTCGCCTACAACCTTCCGGTCCTGCTGCGCGGAGGACGCGTCGGGGTCGCTTATTGGCCCGTGTTGAAAGGCCCGATGCTCAGGATCTTCGTCATCGACGCGGCCTTGTTCGTGGCCAATCTGGGTGCGGCGCTTCTCCTCGCGTCGCGCTCCTGACTACCGCGACGGCGTCGACAGCGCAGATCGCAGCATGGCGGCGAGGTCTCGCCGCCGGAACGGCTTGGTCAGGATGCGGGCATCGCCGATTGCGTCGGGCGCCGAGACCGGATTTTGGCTGTAGCCGGAGGTGAAGAGCACCTTGAGCCCGGGTCGCAGCTGGATTGCTTGCCGGGCAAGCTCCGGCCCGAACATGCCGCCGGGCATCACGACGTCGGTGAACAGCAGGTCGATATCCCCGGACTGGCGCAACAAGTCGAGCGCCGCCGGGCCGCTCGCGGCCGTGATGACGCGATAGCCGAGCGTCTTCAGCTCGCTTTCGACATAAGTCCGAACCATGTCGTTGTCTTCGACGACGAGAATGGTCTCGCTTCCTTCGCGCGTGACGATCCCTTCGGCGGGTGAGGCGTCCTCGTTTGGCGGTGTTGCCAGGCGGGGAAAGAACAGCCTGACGGTGCTGCCTTGTCTCGGTGCGGACTGCATCTGCACCAGCCCGCCGGACTGCCGCACAAAACCGTAGACCATGCTCAGGCCGAGCCCGGTTCCCTTGCCGACCTCCTTGGTGGTGAAAAACGGCTCGAACGCCCGGCTCGCCACCTCGGCGGTCATGCCGCTGCCGGTGTCGATCACGGCCACCATGACATAGTCGCCTGGTCGCGGTTCGCCATTGATGTCCAAGTCGGATTCACCGAGCGAGACGTTGCGCGCCTCGATGGTCAGCCTGCCGCCCAACTGCATGACATCGCGCGCGTTGAGCACGAGATTGAGCAGCGCAGTCGTGAGCTGGCCGGGATCGACGCTGATCAACCACAGGTCCGGTGCGAGCGCGAAGGTGCATTCGATGTGCTCGCCCAAGGGGCGGCGCAACAAGTGCTCCACCTCCTTAATCTTTTCGCCGATGTCGATGTCTCGCGGCCTCAGGGGCTGCTTGCGCGCGAAGGCGAGCAGGCTCCGCGTCAGGTCGGAGCCGCGTTCGGCAGCTGTCGCGATGTCGCCGGCGATCCGGTGCAACTCCTTGTTCCCCGCCAGCCTGTCGGCAAGGTGCTCCGAATTGCCGAGAATGACGGTGAGGAGATTGTTGAAGTCATGCGCCACACCGCCGGTGAGCTGGCCCATGGCCTCCATCTTCTGGGATTGGCTGAGCTTCTGGTTGAGGTCCGCGATGGCCGCCCGTTGCTGCTCAAGCGACTCGGCGGTGCCGTTGAGCAGAGTCATCAGTCCGCCCAGCTCGCCGCGCGGATGGGGAGGAGGAATTCGCGCGCTGAGATCGCCGAGCCCGAGTCTCTTCGCCATGTTGGCGAGCCGCCCGACCTGGCGCCCGACGCTCACGGTCGCGAGGATCCATACGCCGGCCAGCAGCAGCAGCAAGGCCACCGCGAGGATCGCCATATCCTCATAGAGCCGGCGATTCGCCGCCGCGACCAATCCGTCCTTGGACCGTCCGACCAGGATGTAGAGGCCGGCATCACGGATCGAAGGTGAGTGGGCGACGGCCCAGACCTGCGTGCGGCCGTCGCGATCGGTCACTTCCTGAAATGCCTTTTGATCGGGAGCCGTCGCGAAGCCGAGCAGGTCGGATCCCGCGATCGACGCGCCCACGGGCGCGGTCCAGCCGGCTCCCGAGGGAGCGACGAGAACGGTGCCCTTGCCGTCAATGAGCAGAATATCCTTCTCGGCGAGCAGCCGCTTGTGGTGATACTCGGCGAATTTGCGCAGGTTGAACGAGGCAAGCAGCACCAGCTTCAGCGCGCCCGCCTCCGATCGCACCGGATATGCGATCTGGAGCACCGATATTCCGGTCAGCCGGCCGAATACCGGCTCAACCACGACGTTGCGCGAGACCAGGGCCTGCTTGAAATAGGCGCGATCCCTCAGATCGAGGGTGCGGTTGGTCCGTAGCGAGTCGCAGAACAGGCTGCCGTCCGGATCGATGGTCAGGATTCCCGTGAACTGAGGATATTCCTCGCGCACGTCCGACAGAAACGCCGAGCACGCCGCCTTGTCGCGCGTGTCGAGGTCGCGCGCGCGGGCCAGACCATAGTGAAGCTGAGCGGTGCCCTGAATCTTCCCACCCAGATCGCTCGCAATGTCGTCGGCCGAGGCCGCCAGATTGGCCAGGGCGGCGTTGACTTCACTGCTCCGGTTCTGCACGAAACGCAGCCCGACGAGGCTCGCCGGCACCAGCATGGCCGCGATGACGAGTATCAGTAGCCGGGTACGCAAGCTCATCGGTCGGACGGTCCATTCGGGTCATCGCGCGCTCGTTCAAAGACCCAATTTGCGGCACCACCCGCCGCTCAGTCCATAGGCATCGGGTCGAAAAAGTCCCCGACGGGGAAAGATTTCGAGCCGCGGGCAGGACGGATGAGCTTCCCGAAGGACGCGCGCCGTCGGCGCGGTGGTTTTCCCGGGTTTGCGCCGGCGGCTTCGGGATACTGTCGTCCAGCCAACAACTCGCGCGTGCGCACCTGCCGCGGGGACGCTAAGATCGAGGTCAATCCGCGTGCGACGGAGATCGCGCCGGCGAACGAGGAGGAAGCTGATGTCCATTTCGGGCAAGGTCGATCCGGTGGTGCGTCCTGTCGCGGCGACCGATATCGCCGAGGCGCTGGTCGAAGGCCTGCGGGATTTCCAGGCGCTGCCGCTTTACGGCCTCTGCTTCGGTACGCTCTACGCCGCCGGCGGCATCGCCATCATGCTGTGCTTCACTGCGTTCGGCATGGTCTATCTGGTCTATCCGCTGGCCGCCGGCTTCGCGCTGCTCGGGCCATTCGTGGCGATCGGGCTCTATGAAGTCAGCCGCCGTCGCGAGCGCGGCGAGCCCGTCTCGCTCGGCGCGATCTGGTCGGCTGTGCGCGCGCGCAGCGAGATCGGCTGGATGGCCTTCGTCACGCTGTTCGTGTTCGTGGTCTGGATGTATCAGGTGCGGCTTCTGATCGCGCTGCTGCTTGGCCTGCATGCCTCGTTCTCGAGCCTGCAGGAGTTCATGACGGTGGTGCTGACCACGAACGAGGGCCTGCTGTTCCTCGGCATCGGCAACGCGGTCGGCGCGGTGCTGTCGCTGATCCTGTTTTCGCTGACGGTCGTGTCGTTTCCGCTGCTGCTCGACCGCGAGGTCGATTTCGTCACGGCGATGGTGACAAGCGTGCGCGCGGTCGTGGCCAGCCCGCTGCCGATGATTGGCTGGGCCGCGGTGATCGTGATGGTCCTGATCGTCTCGGCGCTGCCGTATTTTCTGGGGCTGGTGGTGACGCTGCCCGTGCTCGGGCACGCGACCTGGCATCTTTATCGGCGGATCGTGGTGCCGGTGGCGTAGCGGGAAGCCGGACGCAACGGCAGCGAGCTATTCGCCGGTTGCCAGCCGGCGTTCGCCGGATGAGGTCAGTTCGAGTTCGCCGAGGCGCCTGATTGCATAACCGAGGTTGGTCAGGCGCTCGCCGTGCGCTTGCGGGATTTCGCCTTGCGCCTTGCCCTTGCCGATCTCGGCCAAGGACGCAAATTCATCGGCGCTGAGTGCAACGCTGCTGTCTGTCATCAGGCAACCTCGTCGGTCCATACCTTGAAATTGACAAGGGTATTCGGACCGAAGGTTTGGGTGATCGGGACATCCGCGGCATCGCGTCCTTGTGCGATCAACACGCGACCGATCCGCGGCGTGTTGTTGCGCGGATCGAACATGTGCCAGCTTCCGCCGAGATAAGCCTCAAACCAGCCGGCGAAATCTCCCACGGCCCAGGGCTTCGGCGTGCCGATGTCGCTGAGATAGCCGGTGCAGTAACGCGCGGGGATGTTCATGCAGCGGCAGAACGCGATGGCAAGATGAGCATAGTCGCGGCACACGCCCTTGCCTTCGTCGTAGGCTTCCCGCGCCGTCTTGGTCGCGCGCGCGTGCTCATAGCCGAAGGCGATGTGACGATGAACGAAATCGCAGATGGCCTGGACCCGCGCCCAGCCGGGCGGCGTGTGCTCGAACAACTTCCATGCGATATCCGACAGGCGATCGGTCTCGCAGTAGCGACTGCCGAGCAGATAGACGAGCGTGTCGGTCGGCAGCGCCTCGACGGCGTGTTGAGCCGCGTTCGGGAACACTGGGTCGGGCAGGCCGCTGTCGCTCACGACGCCGTCGCCGGCAAGGCGAAAGGCGCCAGCCGGCGCCACGATGCGGCTGCACCAATTGCCGAAGAGGTCGCGATAGGGAGTGATCGGCACCGAGGGTCTGGTGGTCAGCAGGTCGGGCACGATGACATCGGAGGCGCGGGTGAAGTGCGTGCCCAGCACCATGATCATAGGCGTGGGCTGCGGGAATTCGTACAGCATCTCAAACCCGACGCGGAGCTTCATACGATTTTCCCTTGGCTAAGCTCGTAACATGGCTACGAAGCGGCCGATCACAAGGCTTTGACGGCTTATTCGGTCGCGGGCGGCAATTGGCGCCTCAAAAGTGCGGCACGGGCGAGAAAATGATAGCTAATTGCGGCGATTGCGCGCACGGTGCGGGAATGTCGAAAGATCTGTCGTTTCTGCGCCTATGCAGCGCCACGACTATTCGCGCGACGTGAAGCGCCTCATTCCCTCGCACCGGCGGAGCCGACTCGTAGCGACGTCGTAACAGCGGTCGTCGCGCATATTGCCCACTCCAGCGGTGAGTTGGACGCGGCAGGCGCGTGCCGCGGACACCTGAAGGTTTCACCGCGATCGATCATGAGATCGAACGCCAACCGAAAGCACCCGATGCAAACTCAACCGATGCAAGCTCTCTCGCCACGGCACGTCAAGACAGAAGAAGCGCTCCGGCTCGGCGTCGAGTCGGGCTGGTACGCGATCAAGGTCAGCGGGACCTTTGTCTCGGGCCCGCACGACTCGGAAGCGGATTGCAGTCGCAAGATCGACGAAATCAATCCGCCTCCGGTGAAGAAGAAGCGATGACGACACGGAGTTCGCCCGCTACGGCGTCTTGATACCCATCGCCTTCAACGCTTCCAGCATCTGCGCCGGCGGCGCCATCTTGATCTGCGGCGCCTTGCCCGTTTCCAGCAGGCTCTTCAGCCCCGACAGGATTGCGGGCCAGCCGGTGCGGCCGCCGGAAAGGATGTCGTCGCTGAGCGGGCGGTCGTGGCGTTCGCTCATGGTGAGGCGGACGGCCTCGCCGGCTTGTTCAATCTCGTAAGTGACAAGCGTCGCGCCGAGCTTTGCGACGAGGTCGGGCCAGTTGACGTTCCACGTCACCGTCAGCTTGTTCGGCGGATCGTATTCGAACACATCTCCCGAAATGTGTTCCGAGCCATCAGGCGCGCGCACGACGAATTTGCCGCCGAGTCTTGGCTCCATCTCGACCGCAAAGCCGGAAAAGTATTTGCGGCTGAACTCGGTGGAGGTCAGCGCCTCCCACACCTGGTCCGGCGTCGCGGCGATGTAAATCGTGTAGACGGTGAGCGGTTTGAACTGATCGAGGTTCATCTTGCATCGAATCCCTTGTTGAGGGCTGCGTGCGGAATGGCCAGCACCTTGCCGCTTTCCAGCAGGCTCTTGAGCCCGGACAGGATCGCCGGCCACCCGTTGGAAACGGCGTCGAAATATTTGCCGCCTTCGACGAAGCCGTCATGCAGCACCGTCAAACGCACGAGCGAGCCGAACGGTTCGATGGTAAAGACCACCCGCGAGATCGGCTCACCGCGCAGCTCCTCGTATTTTTGGTGCTTGAAGCTGTAAGACAGCCGCCGCGGCGGATCGGCTTCGAGGATCTCGCCGGAATCGGTGGTCTCGCCGTCCAGCAGCAGCGCGAAAGGGGAGCCGATTTTCCAGTCGGACCTGACCTCGGCGCCGAACCAGTATTGCTTGGTGAATTCGCTCGATGTCAGCGCCTCCCACAGCCTCGTTGGCCTTGTCTCGATGTAGGTGACATAGACGAATTGCGGCTTACTCATCGCGCTTCTCCAACTGGCGTTTCAACTCGCCGAGTGCGGCGAGCTTGCCGCGCTCGAATTTTTTGATCCAGCGTTCGCCGATCTGATGGATCGGAACCGGATTGAGATAGTGCAGCTTCTCGCGGCCGTGCCTGATGGTCGTGACCAGATTGGCCTCTTCCAGAATGGCAAGGTGCTTGGTCACGGCCTGGCGCGTCATCGCGAGGCCTTCGCAGAGCTCGTTCAGCGTCTGGCCGTTTCTGGCGTGAAGCCTGTCGAGCAGCGACCGTCGTGACGCATCGGCGAGCGCTTTGAAGACCTCATCCATGGCGGCGATAATAGGCAACCAAATGGTTGCATGTCAAGGGCAAGGTCGTGACTTCCGTTCCCGCCCTCGCCATGCATTAATGCCGCAAACCGCTCCCAGCGAGTCCTCCCCATGATGTCTCTGCAAGCCTATCTCGCCTTCCTTGCCGCCTGCATCGCGCTCGCGCTGTTGCCGGGGCCGATCGTCACCCTCGTCATCGCCAACGCGCTGCGCCACGGCACGCGCGCGGCGCTGACCAATGTGGCCGGTGCGCAGGCCGGCCTCGCCATCGTCATCGGCATCGTCGCGGTCGGACTGACCTCGCTGATGGCGACCATGGGGTATTGGTTCGACTGGGTGCGCTTTGCCGGCGCCGCCTATCTGGTCTGGCTCGGCATCAAGCTGATCTGGGCGCCGGTCGAGGGCGTCAATGTGGATGAGCCGCCGGCGCCGCCGCGCGGCGGATTCTTCCTGCAAGGTTTCCTGGTGCTGCTGTCGAACCCGAAGGTGCTGGTGTTCTTCGGCGCCTTCATCCCGCAGTTCATGGACATGAACCGCGACCACTTCCCGCAGGTCGCGCTGCTGGGAGCCACCTTCATGGTCACTGCGGTGATGACGGACGCGCTCTACGCCATCGCCGCGGGGCGGGCCCGGAAGTTCTTCTCGGCTCGCCGCACCCGCATGATGTCGCGCATCTCCGGCGGCTTCATGATCGGCGGCGGCATCTGGCTGGCGCTGACCAGGGCGAAATAACCGCCGTCGGGCTAATCGACCAGCCTTTCCGCCCGCAGCTCAACCTCGATCTCTGCAAAAATCCGCGCCAGCCGCTCGGCCCATTGTTGCTGGCCAGACTGGTCGGCGATCAGATCCTGGCGGATCTCGATGCCGGTATTGACGAGGCCGCGAGCTTCGCCGTGCACGGGGATGGTGTAGTCGGTGAGGTCGTTCACCGCATAGGGCTCGTTGTCGCCCACGACGAGATCGCCCTCGCTGCGGAGATGCCTGAGCAGCAGCTGCGGCAGCACGGTGTCGCGATTGTAGAGCGCGCCGATGTGCCAGGGACGCGCGACGCCGGCGTAAACGGGGGTGAAGCTGTGCAGCGACACCAGCACCGTCGGCCGCTTGTCGTGCACGCGGCGGTCGATCGCGGCATGGATATGCCGGTGATAGGGCTCGAAAATCTCGCGGCGGCGCGCTTTGCGCTCCTGCTCCGAAATTCCCTCGTTGCGCGGGATCGCGGTTGCTTCGGAAATCAGGGGAATCGAGCTCACGGCGGCGGGCGGGCGGTTGCAGTCGATCACCAGCCGCGAATAGCGCTGGGCGATCAGATGTGCGCCCAGCATCTCTGCCAGCCGGTCGGCGACACCCCCAATGCCGATGTCCCAGGCGATATGCCGCGTCAGCTCGTTCTCGGCGACGCCAAGATCGCCAAGCGCAGCCGGCAGGACCCGTCCGTAGTGGTCCGAGGTGAGCAAAAAAGGCGATGTCCCTTGCGCATTCACCTCGTGCACCGGGGGGACGTCACCCTCGCTGAGGAGTTGATTGGTCGCCCCGATTGTGTCTAAAGCCATCCTGATTGCCTAATGAAACAGCAGTCACCCCGAAGAATCGGGCGGGATTGCTATAGATTGGTCCGCCCGACATCACCATGATTGCCTGACGATGCCGTTGCTGACGATTCATCACAAGACCGAATATCGCTACACCCGCCCCGTGGCGTTCGGCGAACACAGGATCATGCTGCGGCCGCGCGACGGGCATGATCTGCGCGTGCTCGACTCCAGGCTCGAGATATCGCCCGAGCCGATGTCGCTGCACTGGATCCACGACGTGTTCGGCAATTCCGTCGCGATCGCGAATTTCGACGAGCGCGCGGACGCGCTGATCTTCGACTGGCACGTCACCGTCGAGCACAATCCGGTCGAGGAGTTCGCGCTGACGCCGGACGACTCGGCCTATTTCTATCCTTTCGCGTATGACGATGAGGAGTTTCCCGACCTCGTCCACTACATCACGCCGCAATATACCGATCCCGATGGCGAGATCGCGGAATGGGCGCGCGGCTTTCTCGACGAGGACGCGCCGACGCCGACCTTCAAGATCCTGAGCGGCATGACCCACGGTATCCGCGAGCGGTTCAAGTACCGCAAGCGCCACGAGCTGGGCACGCAGCATCCGCTCGACACCTTGCAGTCCGGTAGCGGAACCTGCCGCGACTACGCGCTGTTCATGATCGAGGCGCTGCGTCATCTCGGCATCGCCGCACGATTCGTCTCCGGCTACATCTTCCTGCCGGAGGATATCGAGCAGCGCCATGTCGGCGGCGGTTCGACGCATGCCTGGGTCCAGGTCTACCTGCCCAGCGCGGGCTGGATCGAGTTCGATCCGACCAACGGCATCGTCGGCACCCGCGACCTCATCCGCGTCGCGGTCGCCCGCGATCCGCGCCAGGCAATCCCGCTGCACGGCGTCTATATCGGCCCTGCCGGCGCGTTCGACGCCATGGACGTGACCATCAGGGTGGTGTCGGACGAGCAATGCAGCGGCGAGACACTCGAGGCGGAGGTTTTGTAGATCCGCTGCGATTTGCACGCTGCCGATTGATGGTTATAGAAGGCCATGACCTCCAATCGTCTCTTCGTCTACGGCACGCTGATGCGCGGCTTCGACCATCCGATGGCGCGGTTGCTTGCGGGCCACGCGGATTTTCTGGGTGAAGCGACCTGCCGCGGCCGGCTCGTTCTGGTGAAGCATTATCCGGGGCTGCTGCTCTCCGATGTGCCGTCCGACCGCGTCCACGGCGAACTCTTTCACCTGCGCGTGCCCGACGAACTCTTGCGCGAGCTCGACATGTACGAGGCCTGCGGCGAGGGCTTTCCGGAGCCGACCGAATATCTGCGCCAGCTGGTCGACGTGACAGGTGCAGACGGGGTGACGGCACCGGCCTGGACTTACATCTACAACTGGCCCGTCACCGATCTGCCGCGCATCGAATCCGGCCGCTTTCTTGGGCTCTAGCCCGACAGCACTTCCTTCACTGCGCGCACGTCGACCTCGCGCTCGACATAGCTCCACTCCTCGGTTCGCCTGAGCATCGCGACCAGCTCCTCGAACAGCGAGGCGTGCGCAGGCGCGAATTCGAACCAGGTCAGGAAGTCGAAGGGCCCGCCGAGGTCGCGGCAATGATAGAGCTGCCGCGCAATCGCAGGCAGGAAGCGCAGGCTGTTCGCGATGTGATGCGACTTGTCCTCGAAGATCCTGCGGCGCTCTTCCTGGGTCAGATCCCACCAGGCCTGCGACTTGCGGATCGGGATCAGCGCCCCACTGGTTGCTTCCAGCCGGCCGAGGCCGGCCTGCACGGCAGTGAGCTGCTGCTTCTCCGGGCGCTCGGTGTAGCGCAAGCTGCTCGCGACACCGACCAGGCGCCAGGCATTGCGCGAGGGCACCAGCGGCAACGCGATGGCCTCGCTGTCGGTGACCGACAGCGTTGGCATGAAGGCGAGGGGCTCGCCCGTCACCGGCGAAATCGAGGTGATGCGCCAACCCCCGCTCTGGCCGCCTCGGAAGGTCCTGAACATGGCCCCCATGGAAGCGTGGAACCGGGGCGGGTTCAAGCTTTCCGTCGAATCTTCGACCTGTGAATAGCCGGGAGAAGCCCTAAGTGCATCGTATTTCCCGGGGGCATCCTTATATGCCTATTCGTTGGCAAAACGCCCGACTCACCCCAGAAATCAACCTGATGCGCTTCACGCCCCAATTCCTCGACGAGCTTCGGGCCCGGCTTTCGGTCTCCGAAGTCGTGGGCAAGCGCGTCAAACTGAAGAAGGCGGGGCGAGAGTGGAAGGGGCTGTCGCCGTTCCAGCAGGAAAAGACGCCGTCCTTCTACGTCAACGACCAGAAGGGCTTTTACCACGACTTCTCCTCCGGCAAGCACGGCGACATCATCAGCTTCATGATGGAGACCGACGGCCTGCCGTTCGCGGAGGCCGTGGAGCGGCTCGCCAATATGGCGGGCCTGCCGCTGCCAGCGGTGACGCCGGATGCGGCGCGTCAGGAGCAGCGGCGCCGCTCGCTGCATGACGTCATGGATCTCGCCGCCAAGTTCTTTGCCGAGACGCTGGCCTCTCGCGTCGGCGCCAAGGCGCGCGGCTATCTCGCCGACCGCGCGATCTCGCCGGCGACGCAATTGCAGTTTCGGCTGGGCTATGCGCCACCTGATCGCTTTGCGCTGAAAGAGCATCTCGGCAAGCTCGGCGTCTCCGTCGACGACATGGTCGAAACCGGCATGCTGGTGGCCGGCAACGACATCCCGGTGCCCTATGATCGCTTCCGCGATCGCGTGATGTTTCCGATCACGGATCTGCGCGGCCGCGTCATCGCCTTCGGCGGGCGCGCGCTGGAGAAGGACGTTCCGGCCAAGTACCTGAACTCGCCGGAGACGCCGCTCTTCCACAAGGGCGACAATCTGTACAACCACCAGACCGCGCGCAAAGCCACCCATGACGGCAGCCCCCTCATCGTGGTCGAAGGCTATGTCGACGTCATCGCCATGGTCACCGCGGGCTTTGCCGGCAGCGTGGCGCCACTCGGCACCGCGCTCACTGAAAACCAGCTCGCGCTGCTCTGGAAAATGGCGGACGAGCCGATCCTCTGCTTCGACGGCGACCGCGCCGGCCAGAAAGCCGCTTATCGTGCCGCGGATCTCGCCTTACCCTTCCTCGCGCCCGGCAAGAGTCTGCGCTTCGCCCTGCTGCCGGAAGGGCAGGACCCCGACGACCTCGTGCGCTCCGGCGGTCGCGGCGCGATCGAGGAGGTGATCGCGGCGGCGCGTCCGCTCGCCGAGATGATCTGGTCGCGCGAGCTCGAAGGCGGCAATTTCGCCACTCCCGAGCGCCGCGCCGCGCTGGAGGCGCGCATCAAGGAGCTCTCCAACGGCATCCGCGACGAGGTGGTGCGGCGCTATTATCGGCAGGATCTTGCCGAGCGGCTCCAGCGTGCCTTTGCCCCCGAAGGCGGGCGCGGCGGCTTTGGCGCCGGCCGTGGCAATTTCCGCCCCGGGCCCGGCGGTCGCCAGTTCCAGCCCCGCGGTGGGGGAGGCGCGAATCGATTCGGCGGTCAGGGATTTGGTGGCCGCCGCGGCCCGCCCGGCCCGATCCAGCTGCCCTCCGGGCCCTATCAGGCGGCGAGCGCGCAGCTGGCGGCAAGCCCGATCATGCGCGGCCAACGCAGCGCCATCTCCCGCCGGGAGGCCCTGATCCTGCAAATCCTGATCAACCACCCCTGGCTCCTCCACGATCATCTCGAGGAAGTCGCGGCCCTGGAGCTGGCCCATCCCGAGGTCCATAAGCTCCGGGCCGGCATCATCGCCGCCTTCGCCAACGACCATCACCATTCGCCGGACCCCGGCGAGCTCGCCGAGAAGATGCGCAGCGACCTCGAGAAGGGTGGATTTTCTCAGGCCCTTCAAAGGGTTGAGGGCGGCATCACGACCGCGGCGGTGTGGGGCGCCCGCGAGGGCGCCGCACGGGACGACGTTCTCTCCACCTGGCATCAGCTGGTCGCCTTGCATCGGCAGTACCATTCACTACTTAGAGAGCTGAAAGACGCCGAGCTGGCCTTGGGGGAAGATCCCAGCGAGGCCAACATGGCGTGGCTGCGCGACGTCAAGGCTCGGATAGGCGAAGTCGACGGCACCGAGGCCCTGATCGAGGGTTTTGGCGAGCTGTCGGGCCGGTTCCAGAAGAGCGTGTGATGAAAGAATCATGCGGACGGCCGGGACCGGAACCGCTAAAAGACTCGCCAAATCCGAGGTTTGGCGGCAAAAACAGGGTTAATCGAGGCTTAACGGTCTTGTAGCACTTTGGCCACCAGGCGGCCGCAGGCAGAACAGACGCGTCAGGAATGAATCCGCGCAATTGCTGTTGGCACTACACCTGCATCCGCTGCGACAAAGAGGCTCTACGAAGCGTTAGGCAAATCCGGCGAGTGAAAGGTCGGGGGTGGCGACAAGAGGTCCGCGCCGCCCTTTCCGTGTCGAGATCTGACGAAGCGAGAGCATCGAGCAACAGGTTCAAGTGATTTCACGCGGGCGCGGCGAACGTCTGTGTGAAACGCGTTTAGGAGCAATGGATGGCCACCAAGGCAAAGACGCTGCAGGCGAAGGACAAGGAAAAAGACGACAAGGCAGCGGACGCGCCGGAGAAGGACTCCCAGGACGCGCCCTCGCCGTTGCTCGATCTGTCCGACGCGGCCGTGAAGAAGATGATCAAGCAGGCCAAGAAGCGCGGCTTCGTGACCTTCGATCAGCTCAACGAAGTTTTGCCGTCCGACCAGACCTCTCCCGAGCAGATCGAGGACATCATGTCCATGCTCTCGGACATGGGCATCAACGTCACCGAAGCCGACGATAGCGAAGGCGAGGAGGACAAGGACGAGAGCGGCGAGGACGAGACCGACAACGAACTGGTCGAAGTCACCCAGAAGGCCGTCACCGAGGTCAAGAAGAGCGAGCCGGGCGAGCGCACCGATGATCCCGTGCGCATGTATCTGCGCGAGATGGGCACCGTCGAGCTGCTGTCGCGCGAAGGCGAAATCGCGATTGCGAAGCGCATCGAGGCCGGCCGCGAGGCGATGATCGCAGGGCTGTGCGAAAGCCCGCTGACCTTCCAGGCCATCATCATCTGGCGCGACGAGCTCAACGAAGGAAAAATCTTCCTTCGTGACATCATCGATCTCGAAGCCACCTATGCCGGGCCCGATGCCAAGGCCGGCATGAACAATGCGATGATCGCCGGTCCGAACGGCGAGACCGGTGAAGCGACGGCCGAAGGCGGCCAGGCCACCGGCGCCGCGCCCGCGCATGTCGCGCCGCCGGCCGCACCGCCGGCGCCGACCCCGTTCCGCGCCGCGCCTGCGCCCGGCAATGCCGGCGACGCCGCGAAGGATCCGGCGGAATCCGCCGCCGAAGCCGACATGGACGAGGACGACGAGTTCGAGAACCAGATGTCGCTTGCGGCGATCGAGGCCGAGCTCAAGCCGAAGGTCGTCGAGATCTTCGACAAGATCGCCGACAGCTACAAGAAGCTGCGCAAGCTGCAAGAGCAGGACATCCAGAACCAGCTCGAGAGCACCTCGCACGGGCCCTCGCTCTCGCCGCACCAGGAGCGCAAATACCGCAAGCTCAAGGACGAGATCATCGTCGAGGTGAAGTCGCTGCGCCTGAACCAGGCGCGTATCGACAGTCTCGTCGAGCAGCTCTACGACATCAACAAGCGCCTCGTCTCCCATGAGGGCCGCCTGATGCGCCTTGCCGACAGCCATGGCGTCGCGCGCGAAGACTTCCTGCGCAACTACACCGGCTCGGAGCTCGATCCGCGCTGGCTCAACCGTGTCTCGAAGCTGTCGGCCAAGGGCTGGAAGAACTTCGTCCATCACGAGAAGGACCGCATCAAGGACCTCCGCCACGAGGTGCATCAGTTAGCTGCGCTGACCGGCCTGGAGATCATCGAGTTCCGCAAGATCGTGCACTCGGTGCAGAAGGGCGAGCGCGAAGCCCGCCAGGCCAAGAAGGAGATGGTGGAAGCCAACCTCCGTCTCGTGATCTCGATCGCCAAGAAATACACCAACCGCGGCCTGCAGTTCCTCGACCTGATCCAGGAAGGCAACATCGGTCTGATGAAGGCGGTCGACAAGTTCGAGTATCGCCGCGGCTACAAGTTCTCGACCTACGCCACGTGGTGGATCCGGCAGGCGATCACCCGCTCGATCGCCGACCAGGCGCGCACCATCCGCATCCCCGTGCACATGATCGAGACGATCAACAAGATCGTGCGCACCTCGCGGCAGATGCTCAACGAGATCGGCCGCGAGCCCACTCCTGAGGAATTGGCCGAAAAGCTCGGCATGCCGCTGGAGAAAGTGCGAAAAGTCCTCAAGATCGCCAAGGAGCCGTTGTCGCTGGAGACGCCCGTCGGTGACGAAGAGGATTCACACCTCGGCGATTTCATCGAGGACAAGAACGCGATCCTGCCGATCGACGCCGCGATCCAGTCGAACCTGCGCGAAACCACCACGCGCGTGCTGGCCTCGCTCACCCCGCGCGAAGAGCGCGTGCTGCGCATGCGCTTCGGCATCGGCATGAACACCGACCATACGCTGGAAGAAGTCGGCCAGCAGTTCTCGGTGACGAGAGAGCGTATTCGTCAGATCGAAGCGAAGGCGCTGCGCAAGCTGAAGCACCCGTCAAGGTCGCGGAAGCTGCGGTCGTTCCTGGATAACTAGTTCAAACGCCGCCACTTGGCTGTTGAAACAAGAACGGCGGGC
The DNA here is from genome assembly GCF_023101105.1 of Bradyrhizobium sp. 155. NCBI lineage: Bacteria > Pseudomonadati > Pseudomonadota > Alphaproteobacteria > Hyphomicrobiales > Nitrobacteraceae > Bradyrhizobium > Bradyrhizobium sp. 155. The sequence continues at coordinate 1,179,903 of NZ_CP064704.1, forward strand.
GAAAGCCCGCCGGTTTCGTTCACGCCTAGTTCGACAGCGTTCAGCCCAAAGAGGCTCATGCTTTTCCAATCGAATATACACCCGACGAGAGAGGCGCATCGATTCTGGAATTCCGGGTGGATGGCTCCAGCCTCGACGTCGCAAGGATCGACATCTATGCTTCGATGATGCCGGCTCACCTCACCGTCTGGTACAACACCCGCTGCCCCGTCTGCGATGCCGGCATCGGCTGGCAGCGCAACAAGCTGTTGGCGTTGGTCGCGCGGGCACAATCGAATTCAGGGATATCAACGAGCAACCCGATGCGCTGGCGCGCTTTGGCGCCACACTCGACGACATCAGGCGCCGCCTGCATGCCACCGACGAGGCCGGCCAACTCATCGTCGGTGCGGATGTCGCGATTGCGCTGTGGACGCTGACCCCGGGGGAGGGGTGGCTTGCGGGGTTGTTCGGCAATCGCGTGGCGCTGCCGTTCACCCGGTTCTTCTATGATCGGTTTGCCGATCTGCTGTTTGCCTGGAACAGGCGGAGCGGGCGCTGGTGAGCGCCTGCCTGGGTCGACCTATTTCTTCTTCGCGCCGACCCGCTCGAGGTTCTTGATCTCAAGCGCCGGGCGGCCGGATTTTTCGGCGATCTCGCGGTCCTGCTCCATGATATAGGCGCGGGCCGGCTCGTCGCCGTCGAGGCCGCCGAGCAATTCGGCGGGCACGCGCCGGTTGGAGCGTTGTGAGCCGTCTTCATAGAAGACGTTGAAAAAGGCGAATTCGCCCTTGGGATTGGTTCCGGGTTTTTTGGCCATGGCCGGCTTTTCGTCGATCAGGGGGCCATAGTCAAATGACTTTGGCAGGTTTCCGGTGGCTGGGCGCGGGGCCCTGCAGCGGCAGAACCAGCTGCGCGATCGATCGACGAACCCATTTACGAGGCGCCTCGATGTCGGGCGGAAGCGTCCAACGCTTCGTAAAACCCGATGCGCTCCTTAGGAGATCCTTGCCTCACCCTTGCCTCAACAAACGGCGGGCCGCGAAGCCCGCCGTTTATTTTGGTCTTCAGCGTCGCCCGGGGCTGGCGGGGCGACAACCTAGAATAGAATATTATATCGGCGCCATGCCGTGGCAAGGCAAATCGTTGGCGCTGCGATGCCGCAGCGAGCGCATGAGATATGCAGTGGTCGCGACATCGGACTTCATTCGTCGAGCCAGGATGCGATTGGTTCTGGTGAGGATTTGCCGCTTTGACGCGAATCTGGTTCCCGGGCATGATCGCGCGCCGCTCTCCCGCCCATTCCCTGTAGGATTCATCCGAATGTCGAAATACGCCTTGGCCATCGCCTTCATCGCCTGTCTGGCCGGCGGATCGGCGCAAGCCGCGCGCTGCGGCGGCGACTTCAACAGCTTTGTCGCCAGCATGGCCTCGGAAGCGCAGGCCGCCGGCGTCTCGGCGAGCGTGACCAGCGCGGCGCTCAGCGGCGTGCAGCAGGACGGCGCGGTGCTCGCCTTCGACCGGCGCCAGCGCTACACCTTCAACAAGAGCTTCGAGCAGTATGTCTCGACCCGCGTCGGCCCCGGCCGCATCAATGGCGGCAAGGCGCTGTTGCAGCGCCATGCCGCGCTGCTCTCACGCATCGAGCAGCAGTTCGGCGTGCCCCGCTATATCCTGGTTGCGATCTGGGGGCTGGAGAGCGATTTCGGCAAGGGCGACATCGGCAAGCTGCCGGTGGTCCGCACGCTGGCGACGCTCGCGCATGACTGCCGCCGCACCGAGCTATTCCAGGGCGAGCTCCTCGCGGCGCTGAAGATCGTGCAGCGCGGTGACCTGCCGCTGCGCGACCTGATCGGCGCCTATGCCGGCGAGATCGGCCAGACCCAGTTCCTGCCCTCCTCCTACATCAAGTACGGCGTCGATTTCGACGGCGACGGCCACGTCGATCTCCGCCACAGCGTCCCCGACGTGCTCGCCTCGACCGCGAACCTGCTCCACACCAGCGGCTTCAAGATGGGCCAGCCCTACAGCGAAGGCACCGCCAATTTCGAGGCCATGCGCGAATGGAACAGGGCGGTGATCTATCGCAAGACGATCGGGTATTTTGCCGATCGGCTGGCGGGGCAGTGAGGGGAGCCAAAGAGACGGAGCACTCGCGCACATACTTGGTGTCATCGCCCGCGAAGGCGGGCGATCCAGTATTCCAGAGACCGCGCGAGAATACGGAGAGGCTGCGGCGTACTGGATTCCCCGCCTTCGCGGGGAATGACAACGGAGAGGTCCGTGAACGCTCGCCAGGACGACGGTTTAATTCGACGGCGCCCCTCACTCCGTCCCCTTCGCCATCCTCTCCAGCTTGCGCTGCAACGGCGCCCAGTACGTTGCCGGGCGGAAGCGCTGCAGGAGATCCATGAAGCGGGCGTCGTTGCCGATCAGGATGCGCGGCTCGTTTCTCTCGATGCCCTTGATGATGCGCAGCGCGGCGTCTCGGGGCGTGGTCCTTGCCGCGTTCTCGAACCGCTCGATCGATTGCGACCGGCGTGCGTTGTCGGTGACGCCGACCCCGGTGCGCGAGTTGCGGGCGATGGCGGTGGCGACGCCGCCAGGATGCACGACCGACAGCCTGACAGGGCTGCCCGCCATGGCCAGCTCATGCCGCACGCTCTCGGAAAAGCCGCGCACCGCGAATTTCGCCGCGGCATAGGCCGACTGTCCCGGCGGGGCGATGATGCCGAAGATCGAGGACAAATTGACGATGTGCGCCTCTGGCCTCGTCCTCAGATGCGGCAGGAAGGCGCGCGTGCCGTGCACCACGCCCCAGAAATTGATGTCGAACAGCCAGTCCATCTGCGCCTGGTCGATCTCCTCGAACGATCCCATCAGTGCAACGCCGGCATTGTTGATGACGATGCCAAGTGCGGGATGCGCGGTGGCCGCCTCACGCGCGAATTGCGCGATGTCGTCGGGCTCGCTGACATCGACGCGATGCAAGCTGAGCTTGCTTGCGGCGCCGATCTCGGCCGCGAGCGTCTTCAGCCCGGGCTCGTCGGGATCGGCGAGCGCGAGATCGCAGCCGCGCCGTGCAAGTTCGATCGCCAGTGCGCGGCCGATGCCGCTTGCCGCTCCGGTGATAGCGGCGGCGCCGCGGATTGCAGTCAAGATGATCCCCCCGTCGAGCCACTTGAGCGGAACTATGATTTACATTTTTTCATATTGGAACCGAACCGCATGGCGGTTCCCACCTTAACCTACGTTACTTGATGAAGACAGGCAGCATTGGGAGCCGCCGATGGGACAAGCAAAGCCGTTTCGAGCCACCGCACTGATCGTGGAAGACGACCTCATGCAGAGGGAGATGCTCAGTCTTCTTCTCGAAGAAAGCGGCTACGACGTCATTCAATGCGAGAGCGCCGAGGCGGCCGAGCTTGTGCTGGAGAAGAGCGCCGGCGCGCTCTGCCTGATGATGACCGACGTTCAGCTTGCCGGCCGCATGAACGGCGTCGAGCTCGCGCATGTCGCCAAGGACCGCAACCCGAAGCTCGACGTCGTCGTCACCTCCGGCCGGCCCTTGATGCAGGCCTTGCCGAACGGCGCGAAGTTCTGGGCCAAGCCATGGGCGCCGCTCGACGTGCTCCGCGAGGCCGAGATCGCGCAGCTGTCCTGAGGGTCGATCCGGCAGGCCGGCTTTCGTGGTCCGCGGCGCGGTGATAAGGTCGGTCCATGACCTTGTCCTTCCTGCTCACCTCGCTGATCGTCGTCGCCTCGCCCGGCACCGGCGTGCTCTACACGCTGGCGGCCGCGCTGACCCGCGGCTCGCGCGCGAGCATCGCCGCTGCCTTCGGCTGCACCCTCGGAATCGTGCCGCACATGACGGCCGCGATGCTGGGGCTCGCCGCCGTGCTCCACACCAGCGCGCTCGCCTTCGCCGCGCTGAAATGGTGCGGTGTCGCCTATCTGCTCTACATGTCCTGGCAGGCGCTGCGCGAGACCGGGGCGCTGGCAGTCGACGGCGAGATCCGCGAGCGTTCGGTCGGTCGGTCGGGTGATCGTGACCGGCTTCCTGATCAACATCCTCAATCCAAAACTGTCGATCTTCTTCCTGGCTTTCCTGCCGCAGTTCATCGCCGCGGACGAAGCCCCTGTGCTGGCGCGAATGCTGGAATTGAGCGGCGCCTTCATGGCGATGACGTTTGCGGTGTTCGTGGTCTACGGCCTCTGTGCGGCATCGGTGCGCGAGCGCGTCATCTCCCGCCCGCGTGTCATGGCCTGGCTGCGCCGGAGTTTTGCCGCCGGCTTCGCCGCGCTCGGCGCCAAGCTGGCGTTCGCGGAGCGATAGCTTCTCCAGCCAACAAAAAAGCGGGCCTTGCGCCCGCCATCTTCCAACTCAGAACTCCCACCCGACGCCCGGGCGGAGCGTGCTCCACCCGGGCAAAGAATAAGAAGCCTCGCTACTTCTTCTTCGCTGCCTTCTTGGCCTTCTTCTTCGTCGCCTTCTTCGCCTTCTTCGCTTTCTTAGCCATAGGATCCTCTTCAGGGTTAATGGTGAAACGCGACACGAGGGATGCTCGGCGGAGGGCCAGCCTCGCAACATCCTCGATGACAAGCTCAGCAGATTCGCGCGCTTCTGCCCCGCGCTGTCACATCCGTGTCATCGCGTTATCCACAGCTCAGATGCATTTTCGGGTGATTTTAGCTCACGAATCCGCATCGCCGGCATGCCTAACGATCCGACAATGCGCCAGCCGTTCATGAATCCAAAACCAAAGTCATGCTTTCGCGGATCGCAGTGAGACTCCGTTAAGCGCGGCGGCGGCATTGTCCCCCCAAAGAAAACGGGGACGGGATCATGGACGGTCAGCTGGCAGGGACGGAGGGCGCGACGCTGCGCGCGCCGCGTGCGCCATGCTGAACGTGCCGACACTCTGGACCGTGTTCGTCGTCAACTTCCTGGCGCTCGGCCTGATCTGGGCCTACGTGATGCGCACCTATCCGAAATTCGCGGCCGCGCGGTTCTGGATGGCATCGTCCTTTATCGGCGCGACCGGCGCGATGACGGCCCTGCTGCGCCTGTTCGTCGCGTCTCCATTGCCGCTCCTGCTTGGCGCCGCCGGCGTCATCGCGGCGAGCTGCCTTGCCGCCATGGGCATTCAACGCTTCTATCACCGGCCGGTCTCATGGCGCGTCATGATCGCAACAGCAGGCTTAAGCCTCGCCGGCGTCGTGTTCTTCCTGGTCGGCTTCGACAACATGCAGCTGCGCATGCTCTGCTACACGCTCGGTCAGGCCGTGCCGCTGGTGCTGGCGCTGCGTCTGTTGCTGTCGCCGCCGGAAGGCCGCGTCAGTCCGGGCGCCCGGCTGTCCGGCATCGTCATCCTCGCCATTATCGCGATCCTCGTCGTCCGCACGGTGGGCAATCTGCTCGGCGGCGATTTCTCGGCAAGCGCCGGCGGCCAGGCTCATGGCGTCATGGTGCTGGGTCTCCTGTTCCTGTCCATGACGCTCAATTTCGGCTTCCTGCTGATGGCGATGGACAGCTTGCGCAACGAGGTCGCCGACCTCGCGCTACTCGACGATCTCACCGGCGTCGCCAACCGGCGGCATCTGTTGCAGCGGCTGAGCGAAGAATGCGCCCGCTCGGAGCGCAGCAGCGAGCCGTTCTCGCTGCTGGTCATCGATCTCGACGGCTTCAAGACCATCAACGACACCCATGGCCATGCCGCGGGCGATGCCTGCCTCCAGCACTTCACCCTGATGGCGCAGACGCGCTTGAGGCCCGGCGACATGCTCGCCCGCACCGGCGGCGACGAATTCTGCGTCGTGCTGCCGTCGTCGACCTTGCGCGAGGCGGCTGCGATCGCCCGCCGCGTGCTCGAGGTCTGCCGCCAGGATGCCGTCAGCTGCACCGGCATCGACATTCCGATTGCGATCTCGATCGGGGTGGCGCAGTGGGACCGCGGCGTCGGCCAGTTTCCGGACCGCCTGATCGCGCATGCCGACCACGCCCTCTATGCGGCCAAGAAGAACGGCAAGAACGACTTTGCCGTCCACGATCCAGCGCCACCGCTGATGCCTGACCCGATCGGTTCAGGCGAGGCCTTGCGCAAATTCGCGTAAGGGCGTGCTAACGTCAGGTCCGCATTGGACCCGCATGATGATCTCTCGCCTGCTCGCGGCCGTTCTCGCCGCCCTCATTCTGATCGCACCTGCCGCTGCGACCGACGCCGAGCTCGCAAAGCTCGCGCGCGCCTCCGGCACGCCCGACATTCCCGGCCTGAAGATGGTGTGGCTGGCGCCATGGGGCGATGTCGGCAACGCAAAAGCCTGGCGCAACATCATCGTGCACCAGACCGAGGGACCGGCAGGCTCGGCGCGCGGCGGCGCCGAGATGCAAACGAAGAATCCCACGCGTCGCGGCGTCACATTGTGGGTCGAGACCGACGGCACCGTCTATTGGGCGGTCGCGGAAAACCTGGTGCCGACCCATGGCGACGGCGCCAACCGCAACGACAACAAGTACATCGACAACAAACCGACCTACCGCCAGGTGGTGCGCGACAATTCGATCGGCGTCGAGTTCGCCGGCAACTATCCCGACGTCACCACGGGACCGACCGCGGCGCAGGTCGCGGCGTGGAAGATCCTCGTCCAAATCCTGCGCGCGCGCTACGGCATCCCGCTCGACCACGTCTATGCGCACAACTGGATCGACTACAAGGATGCCCGCTATTGCGAAGGCTGCTGGCTCGCGACGCTGGCGCGGACATGGGAGGAGTGAGCGAAGCGCCGACGATGCGCTCTTCCCTTCTCCCCTTGCGGGAGAAGGTGGCGCGAAGCGCCGGATGAGGGGTTGTCTCCGCGAATGACGATGTGAGAGACGTGCTCGCGGAGACAACCCCTCACCCGTCTCGCCGCTATCGCGGCGAGCCACCCTCTCCCGCAAGGGGAGAGGGGAAGATCAATCACACCGGCTCCGACATCCACCCGAACAGCCGCCGGATCAAGCCCGGTCGCCGCGGCAGTTCCGGCGGGCCGTCCGCGGCCAGCACGCGCTTGAAGAAGTAGTCCAGGAACACCATGTCGTTCGGCTCGGTGACGGTGAATGTCTCCTCGCCGAAATAGACGCTGTAATTGAAGAAGAACGGGCCCATGAGCGGGATCGTCGCGGTCGAGGCATAGTCCTTCGAGATCACGAACTCCGACGGCTCGAGCCCGTGCTCGCGCATCGCCTGCTCGACCAGCGGCAGCTTGCGCATGAACTGGGCGGAGAAGCCGCCCACGGTGGATTGCAGGATGATCGACACGGCGCGTGTCCGTTCTCTTGATGCTGTCGGCCCGATCCCTTTGGTCGGTCAACCGGCAGCGCGGGTTCAAGATGCCTGGTCCGCGTCCCCGCGAACATGCTGCGCCTCACACGCAAACAAAAAGCCGGCGTCGCCGCCGGCTTTCTGTCTCTTGTCGATCCGCCAATCTCTGGCGCCAAAACCTCGCGCTTAGAGCGCGGCTTCCAGCGCGGCCTGTTCGGCCTTTGCGATCGTGCCCTTGACCGCAGACTGCACCTTCTCGAAGGCGCGGACCTCGATCTGGCGGACGCGCTCGCGCGACACGCCGAACTCGGCGGCAAGGTCTTCCAGGGTCATCGGCTCGTCGGCGAGGCGGCGGGCCTCGAAGATGCGGCGTTCGCGCGGGTTGAGCACGCCCATGGCGCCGTTCAGGGCGTCACGACGGTGATCATACTCCTCGTGCTCGGCCAGCATCGCTTCCTGGTTGGGCGAATTGTCGACCAGCCAGTCCTGCCATTCGCCGGCTTCGCCGTCGTCGCGGATCGGAGCGTTGAGCGACGCGTCGCCACCGAGGCGGCGGTTCATGTCGACCACGTCCTGAGCCGTGACGCCGAGACGCTTTGCGATTATGGCCACCTGGTCGGGGCGAAGATCGCCTTCGTCCAGAGCGGAAATCTTGCTCTTCGCCTTGCGCAGGTTGAAGAACAGCTTCTTCTGGTTCGCGGTGGTGCCCATCTTCACGAGCGACCACGAACGCAGGATGTACTCTTGAATCGACGCCTTGATCCACCACATCGCGTAGGTTGCGAGACGGAAGCCCTTCTCGGGCTCGAACCGCTTCACCGCCTGCATCAGGCCGACATTGCCTTCCGAGACGACCTCGGAGATCGGCAGGCCGTAGCCGCGATAGCCCATGGCGATCTTGGCCACGAGACGGAGATGGCTGGTGACGAGTTGGTGCGCGGCGTCGCGATCATCGTGCTCGCGCCAACGCTTGGCGAGCATGTATTCCTGCTGGGGTTCCAGCATCGGAAACTTGCGGATTTCGCCGAGGTAACGGGAAAGGCCGGATTCGCCATTAAGGACCGGCAGGGTAGCTGTACGGGCCATAGTGCGCCCTCCAAACAGGTTCAGGCCCCCGATAGCGGCGGGCCAGGCAGACGACCGCTTGGTTAAAGCCGATCGGTGCTGCGATGTTCCGCGTTGGTCTTCAACGCAAGCGCAATATACTCCATCGGAAGGCAAAAAGGGAAGGATTGCTGACGTCACGTCCCCGTGTGGCAGCTATAACTTTTTGTAATGTAAAGCATTTCTGAAGCGGCCTGCGTCATAGCGCCGCTTTGAGGGCCCCCTGAAGGAGAAGCAAATCCTCCGGCAGAGGCGTCTCCCAGTGAAGTAATTCTCCAGTCCTCGGGTGCTCCAATACCAGCAGGTAGGCGTGCAGCGCCTGCCGCCCCAGCGCGGCGAGGGCGGCCTGCGACTCGGGGCCCAGCTGGTTCGCCTTGGTCTTGAAATGCGGGCCGTAGACGGCGTCGCCCATCAGGGGGTGGCCGATATGGGCGAGGTGGACGCGGATCTGATGGGTGCGTCCGGTCTCGAGTTCGCAGGCGAGCAGCGTCGCGATCGGCTTGCCGTCGCGTCCGGCAAAACTCTCCAGAAGCTCCCAATGCGTCACGGCCTCGCGGCCGCCTTGGCGCACCGCCATTTTCTCGCGCGCATGCGGGTGACGGTCGATCGGCGCGTCCACGGTGCCGCGATGGCGGCCCGGCAGCCCCCAGGCGAAGGCCATGTAGCCGCGCCGCATCGGCCCGGTACGGCCGTGATCGGCGAATTGCGCGGTGAGCGAGGCATGCGCGAGGTCGTTCTTGGCGACCACCATCAACCCGGTGGTGTCCTTGTCCAGCCGGTGCACGATGCCGGGCCGGCGCACCCCGCCGATGCCGGAGAGCGAGCCGCCGCAATGGGCGATCAGCGCATTGACCAGCGTACCGGTCTCGTGGCCCGCCGCGGGATGCACCACCAGCCCCTTCGGCTTGTTGAGGACGACGATGTCGTCGTCCTCGAACACGATGTCGAGGGCGATATCCTCGCCTTTCGGCTCCGGCGCGGCCGCTTCCGGCACGTCGATTGTGATCGTATCGCCGGAGGCGACGTGATAAGCGGGGTCCCGGATCGCGGCGTCCCTGAGGCTCACCGCGCCCCCCAGAATCAGGGCTTTCAGCCTCGATCGCGATAGCTCGGCAAGGTGCAGCGCCAGCACGCGGTCGAGCCGGGTCGAGCCCTCGGAGCCTTCGACGACAACCTCCAACCTTTGCGCAGAGCCAGAATTTTCCATGACGACGTCTGATACCGTTGTTCCCGAACCGAGCCCCGAGCAGGCCGCGCTGTTCGCGCGGGTGCGGCGGATGATGCTGATCGCGGGGTTGACCACGGCGCTGGCAATCTGCGCCGTGCTGATCGCGGTGGGCTACCGCCTTTTCAAGTCCGAGGGAAGGGCGCCCGAGCCGGCAGGCGACGTCACCGCGACTCTCCCGAAGGGCGCCAAAATCGTCTCGAGCGGCGTCGCCGGCGACCGGCTCGTGATCACGCTCGACATCGGCGGCGTCACCGAGATCCGCACCTTCGATGCCCACACGTTGAAGCCGGCTGGAAAGCTGAAATTCGCCAATGAGCCGTGAGTACGGCCTCGGAACTCGCCGCCATCGTCGTCTTGGCGAAGGCCAGGACCCATAACCACCGAATCCGGTTGCACGAACGAGATCGTCGTTCAGATATGCCTTAACCATCCGCATACGGGGTAATGGGTCCTGGCCTTCGCCAAGACGACGATGGCGGCGTTTGAAACCCCGCGATCCCCGCTTGCCGCCGGCAAAATTCGAGGCTATGTCCTCTCCCTCAACGCTCCCTTCGTCTAGCGGTTAGGACGCGGCCCTCTCAAGGCTGAAACAGGGGTTCGATTCCCCTAGGGAGCGCCATTTTTCGAATTTTGCATTGATTTCCTTCGATTTTTTCAAGCCATCGTGCCACCCCGAATAGAGTGGGACAGCGTACGTTCTCCGTTCATCCCCTGCCGGATTTTGCCGAGTGGAAATCGAGCGAGTAATTTTCGAACTACGCAACCTGATCGATACCATGCCGAACTTTCACGGTTCGGCATCCAATACCCCGGAAGGGCGAATGTGGCTCGGTCGAGCCGCGGCTATGGTTGAAGCCGCCGGATCGTCGCTCGATGCAGCGGGGTTCGTACTCGCGATGGATGCGGTTATCGGGGAATCGAACTCCTATAGGCACGGACAAGCGGTCTCTAAAGTGGCTAGCATTCTCTTTCGAGCGTTTGCGCGTGTAGAGTCACAATCGCCTCCTAACTTACAAGGGGCCTATATTCCCGCCGGCAACGCGTTTGATGCACTCGCGGCCATCGCTCGAGTTTTCAGCTCAGCGACGACTGAGTTATTCATTGTCGATCCTTATTCTGACGAGAAGCTGTTGCGTGATTTTGCACCGCTCGCGGCGGAAAATGTTCTGCTTAAGGTTCTCGCCGATCCGTTCTATGTGAAGGCGTCCCTCAAGCCGGCCGTCGAGCGTTGGCAGAGCCAATTTCAAAATCGGCCGCTAGAGGCGCGCCTAACATCGCCTCGCCAACTCCACGATCGCCTGATCATTGTTGACAACAAAGAAGTCTGGATCGTTACTCAGTCGTTCGCTCATTTGGCTGAACGGGCGCCGGCCTCCGTAAGCCGGTTCGAGTCAGAGGCGGCCGATCTAAAATTGAACAGCTACCGCACCATGTGGGCTGCCGGCACAGCCGATATAAACCAACCAGGGTGCGCCATTCGCGTGCGACACTGCAAAACCCAACCGTTTCGTGCGCACGAGCAAGCTTCTAGCGAGACCTGGCGCAGGCGCTCTCCTAAGCGATCGTGCCGTCGATCGAGCGGCGGATCACCCGCTGCACTTCCGCATTCGATAGAAACAGATCGTGGTTGATGATGCCCCAGCCTTCCGCTGACGCATCGACCACGCGTACGCCGAGCCGCGCGATGACGGCTTTTTCGGCGGCGCCGACCCTGGTCATTCCACCTGCGATCTGTCCCGACAGCGCCAGTGCGCGATCGTTCGTCGCGGCGATCACGGTGATTTTGCCCGCAAGCGGACCGATGCGCTGGATCGCTGACGAGAACACGTCCATGTCGATATCGGGCGCGGCAAACACCACGGCGCCGATCTTGCTCGTCACTGTGTCGCCGTATCGCGCATAGAGCTGACGCAGGCTTTCGAGCGACAGCATGGTTCCCATGCTGTGCGCAACGATGTTCACGCGGCCGGTGCCTGGCGCCGACACGAGTGCGGAGAGCACGCGCTCGAACTCGTCGCGGGACCACATCGCACTGTCGCGGTCATAGGCATAGTCGAACAGTCCTGCCTTGGAAGGCCAGGAGAACGCCAAGGTCCGGCCGCGGAACTTGATCCCATCGGAGAGATGAGCAGCATCCAGTATCGCTGTCTCGAATGTCTGCTTGAAGCCGTGCACATAGATAAGCACGTCTCCTCCGCCGGCCTGCGCAACCAGATCGCCAACGTCTGCCGATACCGGTTCGAGCCGATCAAGGCGCCAATCGCCAAATCCGACCGAGGCGAGAGAAAGTCGGCTCTCGTCCGGCGCTACCAGCTTCGCCCGCGCGACCGTCATGTTGGTTGCGCGCTCCGGCCCGAACCAGGGTTTCGTGCGACCACCGTTGACGGGCTTGCGCGTAGTAGCGACGAGCAATGTGGGGTCAAGGGATAGCGATGACGCGTCGAAACGCGCCCCGGTCGCACCCAAGCCGGCGCATCCGCCAAGCGCGAGGGCGGTCCCCGCCGACATAAATCCGCCGAGGAGAGCGCGGCGCGAAATAGAATGACAGGGGTCGCGTTGCAGAAGAGGTCGAGCGATCACACGAAACCTTTGGGAACTTTGTCCACCGTAGCGCCCCATCTAACTTCCTGAATGACAATGGGGGCAAGAAGACGGCGAAGCAGCTTCGCGGGTCCCTTGTATGGTCGTGACGTCCGTCGTCTCCGAGGGTCGGGCGAAACAGGCGCAAACGCAAGTCAATCCCTCTCCGCAAAAATATTCCAGTTTACCGAAATTCGGAAATATCGTATGTGTCGGCCATCCCAGCCCACAAAAGGGGCGGTCGTACGTCGTCACGAACGCGGGTTGGGAGTGGCGGTGGACGCGGGCGGCGTTAAAGGCGGGCTTGTGCGTGCAGGGCGAGATGAACCTCGTGAGCATGGCACGAACCGCATCGACGGACGGCGCTCAAACCTCGCGAAGCCTCTGGCGAAGCAGGGCCATGTCCTGCGAAGCTTGGGCGAAGCAGGGTCAGCCTGCGTACGGCGAAACCGTGTGGTCCTGGCCGTCGTTGCTACGGTCAAGCCTTTGCGAAGGCGTCAGCGCGTCAACCGGCGCGGTGCCGTGCATTTCGCGGGGGTGACGGAGACAAAAAGGAACTCGTCTCCGGGGAGAGCGCGGCATAGGCCGTCAAACCATCGCGCAGGGAAGGCCTGGTCTCGGCTGCCCTGTGTCTCCCCTATGCATTGCGTGTGCAATCAGTTCGCATGGGGGTTTTTATGGGTGCCAGCCTGCGCCCGGTCTTCCCTGCGCCCTTTCTTTTCGAGGGGGTGAAGCGAGAAGCATAGCTCGGGCAAAACATGCCGCGAGGCTGTGAGCGCGTGTCCGCAACCCGCATGCAAACTGACCTCCCTTTCGAGCCTCCCTTTCGAGCCTTCCTTGCGAGCATGATGCGTCAGCATCGGTGGAGGTGGTCGTCCCTCCCGGAATCTGCCTTGATGCGAATTCAGCGCGGAGGAATTTTGACATGAGCGGCTTGGTGATCTCTGGCGGCCGGGTGGTGGATCCCGCCAGCGGAATGGACGCGATTGGGGATGTGGCGGTGGTGGACGGCAAGGTCGCCGCGGTTGGCGCTTCGCTCGGCAGCGCCGAGCGGACGATCGACGCGACGGGGCTAGTGGTCGCCCCCGGCTTCATCGACCTGCACGCGCATGGCCAGTCGCTCCCCGCCGATCGCATGCAGGCGTTCGACGGCGTCACGACGACGCTCGATCTCGAAGCGGGCGTGCTGCCGGTCGGGTCCTGGTATGAGCGCCAGGCGCGGAAGGGGCGCGTGTTGAACTACGGCGCGGCCACCAATTGGGCTTTCGCGCGTATTGGCGCGATGACGGGCTCCAATGCGGAGAGCTCGCTGGAGGCGTTCGGCAACGTCATGCGCGATCGCCGCTGGATGGACAACGTGGCGAGCGATGCGGAGGTTGCCGGCATCCTCGAGCGCCTTTCGCGCGGCCTGAACGAGGGCGGTATCGGCATCGGGATCTTGAACGCCTATGCGCCGGGCGCCGGCGTGCAGGAGCTGACCGCGGTCTGCCAGCTCGCGGCCGCGCAGGACGTGCCGACCTTCACCCATGTCGCCTACATGTCGCGCATCGATCCCGAGAGCGCGGCGGAAGCCTATATCCGCCTGATCGGCTATGCCGGAGCCACCGGCGCGCACATGCACATCTGCCATTTCAACTCGTCGAGCAAGACCGACGTCGAGCGCTGCCGCGTGCTGATCGCGAAAGCGCAGGCGCAGGCCCTGCCCATCACGGTCGAGGCCTATCCCTACGGCACCGGCTCGACCGTGCTGGCGGCCGCCTTCTTCAGCGACCCCGAATTCGTCGAGCGCAACGGCACCGGTTACGATTCCGTGCAGCGGGTCACCGACGGCCATCGCTTCAGCGATCGCGAGGAGCTCCTGAAGGCGCAGGCGGAAGAGCCGTCCTCGCTGGTGCTGTGGCACATCCTCGACACCGAGAACAATGCGCATCACCGCGACCTCCTCGACATGTCGGTGCTCTATCCCGGCGGCGCGATCGCCTCCGACGCGATGCCGTGGACGACGTCGGACGGCAAGACCTACACCGGCGATGCCTGGCCGCTGCCGGATGACGCCACCTCGCATCCGCGCTCGGCGGGCTGCTTCACGAAATTCATCTGCGAATGGGTGCGCGAGCGCAAGACCGTGTCGCTGCTCGAGGGCGTGCGCAAATGCGCGCTGATCCCGGCGGAGATCCTGTCGCAGAGCACGCCCGCGATGCGCGCAAAAGGTCGGCTCGCGAAGGATGCCGATGCCGACATCGTCGTGTTCGACTACGAGAAGCTCTCGGACCGCGCGACCTTCACGGCGATGAACCGTCCCTCCGAAGGCGTGCGGCATCTGATCGTCAGCGGCCAGCCGTTAATCACAGATGGTGTGCTGGACGTCGCGGTGCGGCCCGGCCGTCCCGTGCGCCGTCCCGTCGTCGGGAGCTGAGACATGCCGGTCCCCATTCTCCTGGTGACGGGCTTTCTGGGGGCCGGCAAGACCACTGTCGTGAACCATCTGCTGGCGCATGCGGAGGGGCGGCGGATCGCCGCTGTGGTCAACGATTTCGGTGCGATCAACATCGATGCCGAGCTGATCGCGGGCGCGAGCGACGGCGTGGTCAGCCTCGCCAATGGCTGCATCTGCTGCTCGCTCGAAGGCGACCTGCTGCGCACGCTTGCGACGCTGCTGCGGCGTGATCCGAAGCCGGAATACATCGTCATCGAGACCAGCGGCGTCGCCGATCCCGCCGAGATCGTCCGCAATTTGATGGATCCCGTGATCCTGCGCGAAGCGCCGTTGGAAACGGTGCTCTGCGTGATGGACACGGCGACACCGCCGGCCGCTCTCGACGACGCGCTGCACCGTTCGCAGCTGCGCGTCGCCGACATCGTGGCGCTGAGCAAGCTGGATCTGGCGGATGAGGGTGCGGGCGCGCGTATCCGCGAGGCCATCCGCGCGCAGCGCGTTCCTGCCGTGGTGGTCGAGGCGCAGCACGGCGAGATTCCGTCCGCGCTGCTGTTTCCCGCGACCGTCGATCGTGCGCCCGCGCCGCGCAAATCCGGACCGAAACGTCCGGCAGAGCAACGCTTCGAAACGCTGAGCTGGACCTCGAACCAGCCACTTTCGCTGGCCCGCCTGCAGCAGGCGATCGGCCGACTGGCGCCAAAACTCGCGCGGGCAAAAGGCCTGTTCGAGACCGTCGAGCAGCCGGGGCGCCAGATGGTGTTTCAATTCGCCGCCGGCCGCGCCACGCTGGCCCCAGGCGAAGCGCCGACGCCGGGCGTGCCGTGCGCGCGGATTGTCTTCATCGTCGAGCTAGGCGTGCTCTCGAAGGCGGAGCTCGACGGGATCATGGAGACCTGCGTTGCGGATCGTTGAAGCTGCCGCTTCAGGCGAATTGTGCGATGCCGTTTCCAACGGACCAATTCTCCGCGGGCGCATCGAGGACGTTGACGAACACGTCCTCGGGGCGGAGGCCCGGTTTTTCGCCGAGCAGGTCCGCGATCCGCCGGTACAGGGCCTTCTTCTGCTCGGGGGTGCGCGAGGCGAACACGGTGATCTGGATCAGCACGGCATCGTCGCTGCGCGTGACGCCGTAGGCATTGCCGCAGCGGAAGTTCGCGGGCGAAAGCTCGCTGATGGTCATGAACTCGTCGCCTTCAGGGACGTTCAGCGCTTCGCGCATGGCGCGGTAGAGGCCGTCGAGGATCGCCTGCCGGTAGACTTCCGGCTTTCCGGCGCGCATCGAAATGTGGAGGAGAGGCATCGCGAAATCCTCATTGACGAAAGGGCGCATCGGCCCCAGTTTGTTTTTGACGCGGCGTCAAGAAATCATGTTTTTGACATCGTGTCAAATATGCTTGCTAGGAGCAAAGCTTGAGGCCGCGCGAGTTCGACCACGACGATGTCCTGCGTATCGCCTTCGACCAGTTCTGGCGCAAGGGCGTCCGCGGCACCTCGCTGTCGGATATCGCGCGCGACGCCGGTGTCCAGCGCGGTAGCCTCTACAACGCCTTCGGCAGCAAGGAGGCGCTGTTCCTCCAGGCCTACGAGCGCTACGCGGGCGATTATCTCGTCGCCCTGCAAAAGGCGCTGGGTGCGGGCTCATTGCGAAAACGCCTCACCGCGTTCTTCGACCTGACCATCAGCAACTTCCGCGCCGGCACGCCCCCGCGCGGATGTCCGACGACGCGCGGGCTGATGGAGCTCGGCGCGGCCGAAGGCGAGGGGCTCGACGAGGAGGCGCGGCAGGCCTTCGCGAACCTCATCTCGCGCATCACCGTTCTGGTTCAGGAGACGTTGTCGGCGGGTGCGGCGCGCGGTGAATTCAACGGCAATTCCGCGTCCGCAGCGCTGCACATCATCACGGTGACGCGCGGCCTCGCCGTGCTCGAACGTGCCTTCGGCGACGAGCCCCAGCTGCGCAAGATCGCGTCCCACACCATCGATCTCGTGCTCGGCAGGAAGGGCGGCTAGGGGTCAGCAGACCGCGAGCGCGTTGACCGCCCGCGTCGTCACGGTCTCGTTCTCGTTGCCGACGAACTGGCAGACGACAGTTTGGAGCTCGCCCGGCTGCTTGCCGCGTGCGACCGCCAGCAGCCGCATCAATTCCGCCTCGTCCTTCGACAGGCGCCGGCACGATGGCGGCATGAAGCACAATTGGCAAGGCCGGCCGCTGCGCAGGATTCTGACCAGCGCGGCAACGCGTGCGACCAGCAGCGGACTGTCGGTGATGCCAGGCGCCTCGTCGGCAAAGCGATAGGCCGCCTCCCAGCAATCGGACGCGCCGGTCGCATAGGCGGCAGCGATGAACCGGAACAGCGAGAGCGTGACGCGGCCAAAATCATCGTAACTCTCGACGTCAGGCCGCGTCGCAAGCGCGGCCTGAAGCGGACAGAGCCGCGCCTGGCCGGCTTCCGTGACAGGCACAGAGCCGCAACTATCCTGCATCATGCGCGATCCCGGTCAGTGCAACGTGGGGCTTCCGACCAGCCAGCTCTTCATCGCCATCGTCTGGTCATGGTCCAAAGACGGAACGTGCCGGTCGGGCAGGATGAGACCCGCCATGCGGAAGATCGTTGCAAGCCCCCGCACGGGTGCGAGAGCCCAATCGGCGCCGACCGGCGGCAGCCAGCATTCGAACTGCTCGCGCGCGATATCGTCGCGCTCTTTCTGCGCGGCCGCGATCGCCCGTAACATGCTGTGCTCGCTGTCGGACATGCGGGGGCAGGTCGGGCAGTGCACCGCGATGGCCGTATGCGCCGTGCAGGCAAAGATCTCGATGATGGATTCCAGCGAAGGCACGGCGTCGCCCACGCCAAAATGGTCGTCACTTGCTGGATGTCGGCCGCGGTCGGAACGGCGCTTCCGCTGCGCGCCTTGGCCCGAAATCCCCAAATGAAGAGCCGCTCCGCTGCGCTCAGCGCCGGAAGGTCGAGAGACCCTGTCGATGTCGATTGGTGCATTGAGCCTCTGGCCTCCGGCTGCGCCCATGCCCCGGCTGGCGCCGATGATCTGCGCCGATCGTTCCGTCAGAGCCCCCTGCAAGTCAACGCTCGGAGGGGCGATGTCGAGGTCTTCTAGTTTTGAAGAGTTCGCATCTCGGATGCAGCCAGCCTCGCGAGCCTGCGAGCAGTCTGCGGCATGCCGGTAGGATGCATGGAGTTTTGCGGGGTGGGGGAACCCGAATGCTTAAAGCTTTGCTAAGGGGCGCGGGATAAACTGGCATATCAGCCTTCCAAATCTTGCGAGCACCAATGTTTTTCTCCCGCATCAGTTTCAAGCTGGTCCTGATTGTCGGCATCAGCCTCCTTGGCATGATCGCGCTGGCGCCGATCGCGCTTTCGACCTTGCGCGCGCAGATGATCGCCGATCGTCAGGCCAAGACGCAGCACTTGGTCGACGTCGGCTACGGCATCCTGGCGCACTACCAGAAGCTCGAGAGCGAAGGAAAACTCCCGCGCGAGCAGGCCCAGGCCGGCGCGATCGCGGAGATCAAGAGCCTGCGCTACGACAAGGTCGAGTATTTCTGGCTGAACGACATGACCCCCAAGATGGTCATGCATCCGATCAAGCCCGAACTCGACGGCAAGGATCTCTCCGGGATGAAGGATCCGTCCGGCAACGCGCTGTTCGTCGGCTTCGTCGACGTCGTCAAAAAGCAGGGCGCGGGCTTCTACAGCTACCTCTGGCCGAAGCCCGGCTTCGACCAGCCGGTCGGGAAAATCTCCTATGTGAAGGGCTTTGCGCCCTGGGGCTGGATCATCGGCACCGGGATCTATCTCGACGACGTCGACGCCGTTTTCCGCCAGAATGCGATGACCTTCGCCCTGGTGTGCCTGGTCGTGTTCGTGCTCGTGCTCGGCGCCTCCTTCGTGATCGGCCGCAGCGTGACCCGGCCGCTGGCGAAGATCACGGCACTGACCGACCGCCTCGCCGCCGGCGACAGCGCGTTCGACGTGCCCCATACCGATCGTCGCGACGAGATAGGCGGGCTCGCCAAGGCGCTCGCCGTGTTCAAGGACAATGCGTCGGCGGTCGGCCGCATGCACGCCGAACAGCAGGAGACGAAGCAGAAGGCCGACGAGGAGAAGCGCAAGACGATGACCGACCTCGCCGGCAAGTTCGAAGCGAACGTTCAAGCCGTCGTCCGCGACGTGTTCAAGGAGGCGCGCGCGATGCAGCAGGCCGCGCAGGGCATGTCCGAGACCGCCGACAAGGCGACCGACCGTGCGAGCCTCGTCGCCACCGCCTGCCAGCAGGCCTCGAGCAACGTGCAGACGGTGGCCTCCGCCGCCGGGCAGCTGTCGTCCTCGATCGCCGAGATCAGCCAGCGCGTCGCGCAGGCTGCAAGCGTGGCCGACAAGGCCGCCGCCGACGGTCAACGCACCAACGACACCGTGCAGGGACTTGCTGCAGCCGCGCACAAGATCGGCGAGGTCATCGACCTCATCAACCAGATCGCCTCGCAGACCAATCTGCTCGCGCTCAACGCCACCATCGAGGCGGCGCGCGCCGGCGAGGCCGGCAAGGGTTTTGCAGTGGTGGCAAGCGAAGTGAAGTCGCTGGCGAGCCAGACCGCGAAGGCGACCGACGAGATCGGCGCGCAGATATCGGCGATCCAGGCCGAGACCAACCAGGTGGTCGGCAACATCGACAGCATTCGCAAGACCATCATGGAGGTCAACGAAATTTCCTCGTCGATCGCCGCAGCCGTCGAGGAGCAGGGTGCCGCGACGGCGGCGATCGCGCACAGCGTACGGGAGGCCGCCTCCGGCACCGACCAGGTTTCGCAGAACATCTCGGGTGTGACCGACGCGACGGCGGAGACCGGCCAGGCCGCCGGCCTCGTGCTGCAATCGAGCGGCCGGCTGTCGCAGAAGCTGCAATCGCTGGAAGACGAGGTCAGTGCTTTCGTTGCGGGGGTACGGGCGGCCTAGTATAGCAGGAGAATGAGCGCGCGCATTCTCCTGATCAATCCGAACAGTTCTGTGGCGACCACTGAGATGATGGTCGCCATCGCGAGGTCGGCCGCCGTGGACGGCTTCGACATCGACGGCGCGACCGCAACGCGCGCGCCGCAAATGATCGTGACGCCGGATGCGCTGGATGCAGCTTCCATCGAAGTTCTGGAGATCGCGCAGTCGAACCGGCATGCATGCGACGGCATCATCGTCGCGGCGTTCGGCGATCCTGGGTTGGCCGGGATCAAAGCCGCGGTTAAACGGCCCGCGGTCGGTATCGGTCAGTCCTCCATGCTGGCAGCCGCCCAGAACGGCCGTCGCTTCGGCGTGGCGACCACGACGCTGCTGCTGGAATCGAAGATCGACGCCGTGCCGGACGCGCTGGGGTTGCGATCGCGTTATACCGGCGCCCGCTTCGCCAAAGGCGATCCGCAAGACCTGATGGGCGATCCGGCGCGATTGCGTGCGGCGCTTGCCGGCGCGGTCGAGGCCTGCATCGCACAGGATGGCGCGGAGGCGGTCATCATCGGTGGCGGCCCGCTGGGCGAAGCTGCGTGCGAGCTTCAGCCGATGTTCACCGTGCCGATCATCGCGCCGATCCCGTCTGCCGTGGCGCGGATTATTCGCCTCATCACGGCGCGCGCGACCGACTGAAATTCCGGCCCGCGGGAACGGTCGTCGGGACCGCGTTCTTGCCCTTGACGGCCTCGGTTAAAGTGACGAAGCAGAACCATGGCACCTGCCGACCCGCGCTTGGGCACGCGGGCATGGAGACGCTGCATGTCGTTCAAGAAGCTCCTGATCGCCAATCGCGGCGAGATCGCCATCCGCATCGCGCGCGCCGCCGCCGATTCCGGCATCGCGACGGTCGCTATCCATCCCGCGGACGATGCGATGTCGCTGCATGTGCGGGTTGCCGACGAGGCCGTCGAAATCCCCGGTCGCGGCGCGCGGGCCTATCTCGACATCGAGGCCGTGGTCAAGGCGGCGAAGAGCGCAGGCTGCGACGCCGTGCATCCCGGCTACGGCTTCCTCAGCGAGAACGCTGCGTTCGCGAAGGCCTGCGCCGATGCAGGCATCGCCTTCGTCGGGCCCCAGGCCGCGGCGCTCGAGTTGTTCGGCGACAAGGTGGCGGCACGGCAACTGGCAAAGCGCTGCGGCGTCCCGATCATCGCCGGCACCAGCGGGCCGTCCTCGCTGGAGGACATCGCGGCGTTCTTCACCTCGCTCGGCAGCAACGCGGCGATCGTGATCAAGGCAATGGCCGGCGGCGGCGGGCGCGGCATGCGCGTGGTCGAGCGCGCTGCCGATCTCGCGGAGGCCTATGCGCGCTGCCAGTCCGAGGCCAAGGCCGCGTTCGGCTTCGACGGCGTCTATGCCGAGCGGTTGATCCGGCAGGCGCGCCATATCGAGGTGCAGATCATCGGCGATCGCGACGGCGCGATCTCCCACCTCTGGGAGCGCGAATGCACCATTCAGCGCCGACACCAGAAGCTGATCGAGGTGGCGCCGAGCCCGTCGCTCAGCGACGGCTTGCGTGGCCGTATCATCGCGGCGGCGAAGCAACTCGCCGTGGCCGCGTCGTACGACAATCTCGGCACGTTCGAGTTCCTGGTCGACGGTGCCGCCGAAGACAGTTTTGCCTTCATCGAGGCCAACCCGCGGCTTCAGGTCGAGCACACCGTGACGGAAGAGGTGCTCGGCCTCGACCTCGTCCGCGCCCAGCTCGCGGTTGCTGCCGGCGCCTCGCTTGCCTCGATCGGCCTGGCGCAAGGCTCGATCCCGAAACCGCGCGGCTATGCCATGCAGTTGCGCGTCAACATGGAGACGCTGGACGAGCTGGGGGCGACGCACCCGACCGGCGGCGTGCTCGCCGTGTTCGAACCGCCGTCGGGTCCCGGCGTCCGCGTCGATAGTTTCGGGTATGCCGGCTACAAGACCAGCGCCGCCTTCGACTCGCTGCTGGCAAAGGTCATCGTGCATACGCCCGGTGAAGCCTGGCACGACGTGGTCGCCAAGGCTTCGCGCGCCTTGCGCGAGTTTCGGATCGACGGCGTCATCACCAACATCGCCTTCCTCCAGGCGGTGCTGGCGCATCCCGACTTCAGGTCCAACCGCATCGCGACCGACTTCATCGATTGCAACATGGGCAAGCTCGTCGAAGCCGCGGATGGCGCGGCCAAACCACTTTATTTTGCAGCGACGGAGCGAAACGGCGGTCCCGGCACCGAGGCGCATACGGCACAGACCGTGCCCGAAGGCACAGTGATGGTCGCGGCACCCTTGCAGGGGACCATTGTCACTATTCAGGTGAAGGAAGGCGAGGTCGTGCGCCCGGGCCAGCAGCTCGCCGTGATCGAATCCATGAAAATGGAACATCTGGTCATGGCCGAGCAGGGCGGCCGCGTCACGAAGCTACTCGCCGGCGACGGTATCACGCTGATGCATGGCGAGCCGATCATGTATCTGGAGCCGCTCGACGTTGCGGCGGACGCGTCGGCAACGGAAACCGATGTCGATCTCGACCACATCCGTCCTGATCTCGCCGAACTGATCGCCCGCCAGGCCAACACGCTCGACGAAAATCGCCCTGCCTCGGTCGAGCGCCGCCGCAACACCAATCAGCGCACC
Organism: Bradyrhizobium sp. 155; assembly: GCF_023101105.1. NCBI lineage: Bacteria > Pseudomonadati > Pseudomonadota > Alphaproteobacteria > Hyphomicrobiales > Nitrobacteraceae > Bradyrhizobium > Bradyrhizobium sp. 155. The sequence continues at coordinate 1,202,163 of NZ_CP064704.1, forward strand.
GCGCGCGAGAATGTCGCGCAGCTCGTCGACGACGGCTCGTTCATGGAGTACGGCAGCCTTGCGATTGCGGCGCAGCGGCGCCGCCGCAAGCTCGACGATCTCGTCAAGAACACGCCGGCCGACGGCCTCGTCATGGGCGTCGCGACCGTGAACGCCGAGAAGTTCGGTCCCGAAGGCGGGCGCTGCATCGTCGTGGCCTACGACTACACCGTGCTCGCGGGCACGCAAGGCCACATGAACCACAAGAAGATCGACCGCATGCTGACGCTCGCGGAAGACTGGTGCGTGCCGCTGGTGTTCTATGCCGAAGGCGGCGGCGGCCGGCCCGGCGATACCGACCGGCTCGGCATGACCGGGCTTGATGGTCCGTCCTTCGTGCAGTTCGCAAGGCTCTCGGGTCTGGTGCCGGTTATCGGCATCGTCTCCGGCTATTGCTTCGCCGGTAATGCCGCGATGCTCGGCTGCTGCGATGTCATCATCGCGACCAAGAACGCCTCGATCGGCATGGGGGGCCCCGCGATGATCGAAGGCGGCGGGCTCGGCGTCTATCACCCGGCCGAGGTCGGTCCTGTTACGTTCCAGTCGCGGAACGGCGTGATCGACATCCTCGTCGAAGACGAAGAGGAGGCAACATCCGTTGCGCAAAAATACCTATCCTATTTCCAGGGCGCGGTGACGGAGTGGCAGGCCGCCGACCAGCGCCTGCTGCGCCGCGCGATCCCCGAGAACCGACTGCGCGTCTACGACATCCGCAGCGTGATCGACCTCGTCGCGGATAAGGAGGCCGTGCTGGAGCTGCGCCGCGACTACGGTGTCGGCATGATCACAGCGTTGATTCGCATCGAAGGGAAACCGTTCGGCCTGATCGCCAACAATCCGCGCCATCTCGGCGGCGCGATCGACGCCGATGCCGGCGACAAGGCCGCGCGCTTCCTCCAGCTCTGCGACGCCTTCGATCTGCCGATCGTCTCGCTGTGCGACACGCCCGGCTTCATGGTCGGCCCGGAAGCCGAGAAGACGGCGATCGTGCGTCACGTCTCGCGCATGTTCGTGACAGGCGCGAGCCTGACTGTGCCGTTGTTCGGCATCGTGCTGCGCAAGGGCTATGGGCTGGGTGCACAGTCGATGATTGGCGGTGGCTTCCACGCCTCATTCTTCACCGCGGCGTGGCCGACCGGCGAGTTCGGCGGCATGGGCCTGGAGGGTTACGTCCGCCTCGGCTTCCGCAAGGAGATGGAGGCGATCGCCGACCCCGTCGAGCGCGAGACTTACTATCGCAACAAGGTCGCCGAGCTCTATGCCAACGGCAAGGCGGTCTCGATGGCCTCCGTGTTCGAGATCGACAACGTCATCGACCCCGCCGAGACCAGGCGCTGGATCATGGCGGGCCTGCGCTCGGTGCCGAAGCCGCCGGCGCGGACTGGGAAGAAGCGGCCCTGTATTGATACGTGGTGAGGGCGGTGCAGCAATTCTGATTGCGCTTCGCCGCGTTCCCGGTTCCCGATTGACATCCCCGCCTGCGGTGCCAGACTTTGCACAATAATGCAGGGTGGAGACGTCCGCGATGGCCAGCCTTTCGGCCTCGAACCATGTCGCCCGTGTCTTGTCCGTCGCCAATCAGGTTACAGACCGCTTGGCCGACGTCGATGCCTCTTCGCGCATTGCCAATTCCTGGCGGCGCTGCCTGGTCAGCCACAAGCTCGATCCCGGCCGTCAGGGGCCGCCGCAGACGCTCACCGAAGCCGAGATCCGTCACGTCGCCGAACCCATGGAGGAGACGATCCGGCTTGCAACACCGGAGCTCGACGACCTCGCCCGGGTACTGCGCGGTGCCGGTTATTGCGTCAACCTGGCAGACGTGAACGCAACCATGCTGTTCAGCCGCCTGCCCGGCGAGGCCGACGCACGACTATTCATGGACTGGAAGATCTACACAGGCTCGAATTTTTCCGAGGCCTCCGAAGGCACCAATGGGCTCGGCACCGCGCTCGCCGAGCAGAAGCCGATCCTGGTGCATCGCGACGAGCATTTTCGCGCGCAGTGGCACATGTTTTCCTGCGCCGTGACGCCGCTGTTTGACCAGGCGGGACGGCTCGCAGGCGCCGTGAACATCACCTCCTGCCGCGAGGACCTCGAACGCACCGCGCATCAGCTTGCGCTCGCGGTGACGATGGAGGCAACGCGGCGCATGGAGGGCGCGATCTTCCGCAGTCATTTCCGCAACGCCTGGATCGCGACCGTGCCGGGCGACGGCGGCAGCGGCCTGCTCGCCTATGACGACGATCGCCGCATCGTCGGCGCCTGCCGTTCGGCGCGCGCACTGCTGGGTCTCACCGACGGCTTGATCGCAGCCGGCATCGATCTGTCGCGCTATGTCAAATTCGACCATCCCGCCGCGCGCGACGCAGACGATCTCGTCGAGCTGCGCCGGGCCGATGGCAGTTCACTAGGGCACGGCCATGTCGCGCCGCCGCTGCGGGCGAGGGCCTCGACCCGTCCGCTCGCGCCGCGCCGCGATGCACCGGTCGATCGCTTCGATGCGCTGCAGCGGCTCGCCGGACGCGATCCCAGCCTGATCAGGAGCGTGAAGCGACTTAGAAGCATCGGCGATCGCAATCTGCCGGTGCTGCTGCATGGCGAGACCGGCGTCGGCAAGGATGTGTTCGCCCGTGCCATTCACGCAGCCGGCAATCGCGCACGCCACAACTATGTCGCGCTTAACTGCGCGGCGATGCCGGAAAGCCTGATCGATGCCGAGCTGTTCGGCTACGAGGCCGGCGCCTTCACCGGCGCACGCCGCGACGGTTCGAAGGGCCTGATCGTGCAGGCAGACGGCGGCACGCTGTTCCTCGACGAGATCGGCGACATGCCGATCGCGCTGCAGACGCGGCTGCTACGGGTGCTGGAGAACCGCGAAGTCTGGCCGCTCGGCGCGCTGAAGCCCGTGCCGGTCGACATTCGCCTGATCAGCGCCACCCATCGCGATCTCGGCCGCATGGCCGAGGAGGGCGCCTTCCGCACCGACCTCTATTTCCGTCTGCGCGGCATGGAGGTGCGGCTGCCGGCCTTGCGCGAGCGCGCCGACCGCGACGACGTCATCCGCCAGATCGCTCACGAGGAGGCGCCGAATTGCTCGCTCTCGGACCAGGCCTGGGCGCGGCTCGCGGCCTATCCCTATCCCGGCAACATGCGCCAGCTTCGGCATGTGCTGCGGCTCGCCGGCTGCACGGCGGAGGACGACGTCATCACCGATGCCGACCTCGATCTGCCGCCGTTTGGTGGAAGGGCGGAGCCGGATCTCGCAGCGGCGGAGCGCGCGGCGATCGTCGAAGCCTTGCGCAAGCATGGCGGCCGCGTGACGGAAACAGCGCGCGCGCTGAAGCTGAGCCGCGCCACGCTGTATCGCAAGATCAAGCAGTTGAAGATCGAGACGACGCAGTAGCGATCTTTCTTCCCTCTCCCCTTGCGGGAGAGGGCGGCTCGCCGCGAACGCGGCGAGACGGGCGAGGGGTATCTCTCCGCACTTGACTCTCTTGCTTCTGAGTCCGCGGAGAGATACCCCTCATCCGGGGCTTCGCGCCACCTTCTCCCGCAAGGGGAGACGGGAGCGGCAGCGAGCCTGCTGGCGCTCTCTACGAAAAATCGCTCCAGCTCAGATGTCGCGAGTCGAGGTCGCCGACTGTCACGGTGCCGCGGATTTCGCGCGGGGCGTGGAAGCTGCTGCGCAGATACACGAGCGGCGCCGCGCCGTCGGAATGCGATGCGCCGCGCACCTCACCGACGAAGATCGAATGCGTCGTGGTCTCGAATTCCTGCGCCAGCACGCAGTCGAACGCAGCGACTGCGTCCGTCAGCACCGGCGCGCCGGTCACCCCGCGCGTCCATTCCCCGAACGCAAAACGGTCGTCGCCATTGACGCCCTTCTGGCCACTGAAGGTAAGCGCCAGGAGGGCGTGGTCCTCGTGCAGGAAGTTGATCGCGAACGCGCCTTCCTCGCGGATGCGCGCGTGCGCACTGGCGTTGCGGTTGACGCACACGATCAGGGATGGTGGCGAGTCCGACAGTGAGCAGGCCGAGGTCACCGTCAGCCCCGTGCGCTTGCCGTGCTCGGCGCCGACCGTCACCAGCGCGACCGCGCCGGCGCACTGGCGCATCGCCTGCTTGAAATCCTTAGCGTCGAAAGCACTGGCGTCCACCGTCACGCGGAAATCTCCGAAATGGATGCGGGTGCGGCACGATCGCGCTGCACCCGCGTCGGGTCAAGCCGCCTTCTTCGCGGAGCCGAGATGCTTCAGGCGCGGCATCACCTCGTTCTTCAGCAGCGACAGCGAGTGATGCCAGGCTTCAGCCTTGTGCTTGTAGTCGAAGCCGAACACCAGCAGCACGCCGAAGCCGCCGACCTCCTCGTAGATCTTCTCGATTTTCTCGGCGACGGTCGCTGGCGAGCCGACGATCCAGTTCCGCTTGGCGCAATATTCGACGGTGACGTCGCTATCGGGCACGTCGGGCGCGTGCTTCAGATAGTCCTTGAAGCCGAAATGGCCGAGCAGCGGCAGGAAGTACTCGCCCATCATCCGGCCCATCATGTCGCCGGTCGAGAGCCGCCACGCTTCCTCGTCGGTATCGGCGACGAACACCTCGCGCACCAGCCGCCAATCGGCCCGGTCCGGCTTGCGCCCGGTCTTGGCGGCACCGGCTACAACCGAATCCCAATGACTGCCGACATAGGCCGGGTTCAGGTTGAGGCTCATTGGAATGAAGCCGCGCTCGCCGGCGAGCTTCAGCGTGTCCGAGTTCTTCGAGAGCCCAGCGACGCCGATCGGCGGGTGCGGCGTCTGCAACGGCTTGATGTGGGGTTTCAAGAAGTCGAACATCGTGTCCGGCTTGGTCACCGTCCAGAATTTGCCCTTGTAGGTCCAGGGCGCGGGATCGCTCCACATCTTCAGAATGATCTCCAGCGCCTCGCGCGTCATGTCGCGGTTCTGTCCGCTCATGCCGTCGACATTGAACATGGCCCAGTCGCTCGGCAGGCCGCTCGCCGCGACGCCGAAATTGAGCCGACCTCCCGAGAGGTGATCGAGCATGGCGACGCGGTTGGCGAGCTCGGCCGGGTGGTGATAGGGCAGCAGGAAGCCGCCCGGCCCGATACGGATATTCTTGGTCTGCATCAGCGCCTGCGCGATCAGCAGATCGGGCGTGGGATTGGGTTCCCAGGGCGCGGTATGGTGCTCGCCGACCCAGGCCTCCTGATAGCCGAGCTCGTCGAGCCAGCGCATGACCTGCAGGTCCCAGTCGTTCCCTTCCTTCAGGCCGCACTCCGGCGGGTGCGAAGGCATCGTGAAATAGCCGATCTCCATGGGTTTCCTCATCTGATGTTGACGCGTCTTATTGCGCGGTTCACGGACGTGAGCAGGGTTGCTTGAGCAAGCGGTGTGCCACCGCTCCGCAAGCGGTGTGCCAGCGCTACAGCGGCTCAGTCCCGCGAGAAAACGCTGGTTTGCGGCGGCAATAGCCGATATCCCGTGGCGAATTTGCGGGCCGTCGTCTCATTGTCGCGAGACGGCGTCTTGCCGGTGAGACGAGGACGAGAACCGAGATGACCGAACCCGCTTACGTCGCGGTGGACTGGGGCACCAGCAGCTTCCGGCTCTGGTTGATCGATCGTACCGGCGTAGTGCTGGCCGAACGCCGCAGCGGCGAGGGCATGCTGGCGGCGGCAAAGACCGGCTTCGCGGCCGTGCTGCAATCCCATCTTGCCGCCGTCGAAGCACCAGCTCATCTGCCGGTTCTGGTCTGCGGCATGGCCGGCGCCAAGACGGGCTGGGTCGAAGCCGGATATGTCGATACACCCGCGCCGCTCGCGGCCGTCCTGGAGCAGGCCGCGCACGTGCCGGGCGAAGCACGCGATATCCGCATCCTGCCGGGTATCGCGCAGCGCGATACAAGAGCGCCGGACGTGATGCGCGGCGAGGAGACGCAGCTGCTCGGCGCGCTTGGTCTCGATGCCGCAGGTGAGGCGCTGGTCTGCATGCCCGGCACGCATTCGAAATGGGTACGCCTGAAGGACGATACGATCGCGCATTTCTCCACCTTCATGACCGGCGAGCTCTTCAGCGTTGTGTCGCGCGAGACGATCTTGTCGCTTGCGGTCGCAGGCGCCGAAGACGCCGAGGACGTCGCGAGCTTCAAGGCGGCGGTGAGAGCTGCGTATGAGGCGCCGTCGTTCGCGGCCAATTTTCTGTTCGGCGCGCGCTCGCGTCAGCTTCTGTTCGGGAGCACACCGGCCGCGGCGCGCGAAACGCTGTCGGGCACTTTGATCGGCATCGAGCTGGCCGCCGGGCTCTCCGGCGCCGTGCCGAAAGCAGGCATTACGTTGATTGCCTCGGGGCGGCTCGCGATGCTGTACACGTTGGCTTTCGATGCGTTGTCGGTCACCGTGAACCCCGTCGATGCCGATGAAGCGGTCCGCCGCGGTCTGTCGATGGCGGCTGCCGCGATCTGGACGAAATGAGAGGACTGTTGAAATGTGCGTTCCCTTTCCGGCGATGAAGCGGCCACTGCTTGCGATCCTGCGCGGCGTGAAGCCCGAGGAAACGCAGGCCATCGTCGGCGTGCTGATCGAGGCCGGCATGACCGCGATCGAGATCCCGCTAAACTCGCCCGATCCGTTCCGCTCCATCGCCACCGCCGTCAAGCTCGCGCCGGCCGGCGTGCTGATCGGCGCCGGCACGGTGCTGACCACAGCGGATGTCGATCGGCTCAACGATGTCGGCGGCAAGCTGATGGTCTCGCCGAATGTCGATACGCAGGTGCTCACGCGTGCGCACCAATACGCCATGGTCACGTTGCCGGGCGTGTTTTCGCCGACCGAGGCGCTGCTGGCCGCGCGCTCCGGCGCCTCTGGCCTGAAGTTCTTTCCGGCAAGCGTGCTCGGCGCGTCCGGCATCGCCGCGATCCGCGCCGTGCTGCCGGCCGGCGTGATGATCGCCGCCGTCGGCGGCGTCTCCGACCAGAATTTCGCGGAGTACATCGAGGGTGGCGTGACGGCGTTCGGGCTGGGCTCCAACCTCTACAAGCCCGGCATGACGGTAACGGACGTTGCCGCTCGCGCAAAATTGACGATCGCGGCCTACGATCGGGCGATTGCAAAAGACTGAAGCAGCAATAAACAAGCCGTGATGCCGTCACGGTTGCGCGTTATCCTATCTTGCCGCAGAGGCGAGATCAGGAGACCGACATGGCAATCAACAATGTAGCCGATCTGTTCGTGGCAACGCTCGAACAGGCTGGCGTCAAGCGCATCTACGGCATCGTCGGCGACAGTCTGAATGCGCTGACCGAAGCGCTGCGGCGGCGCGGCACGATCAAATGGATCCATGTCCGGCACGAGGAGGTCGCGGCCTTCGCCGCCTCCGGGGAAGCGGAAATGACGGGCAGCCTTGCGGTGTGCGCGGGCTCGTGTGGTCCCGGCAATCTGCATCTGATCAACGGCCTGTTCGACGCCCATCGCAGCCGCGTTCCCGTGCTGGCGATCGCCGCGCAAATTCCGACCGCCGAGATCGGCAGCGGCTATTTCCAGGAGACGCATCCGCAAAACCTGTTCCGCGAGTGCAGCCATTATTGCGAGCTGGTCTCGGATCCGAGTCAGCTTCCCTACGTGCTGGAAAACGCGATCCGCGCGGCGGTCGGCATGCGCGGCGTCGCCGTTGTCGCCATGCCGGGCGACGTCGCGTTCCGCAGCCCACCCAAGCGCGCGCTGTCGACGGCGCGTGGCCTTGCGCTGTCGGCGCCGAAGGTTATGCCGCAGGCCGATGAACTGAAGGCACTCGCGGACCTCTTGAACGGCGCCGAGCGCATCACCCTGTTTTGCGGTCGCGGCTGCACCGGCGCGCATGCGCCGCTGATGCAGCTTGCGGAAGCCTTGAAGAGCCCGATCGTGCATGCGCTGGGCGGAAAGGAGCATGTCGAATACGACAATCCCTACGACGTCGGCATGACCGGCTTCATCGGCTTCTCCTCCGGCTATGCTGCCATGCACGCCTGCGACGCGCTGGTGATGCTCGGGACCGATTTTCCCTACAAGCAGTTCTTCCCGACCGATGCCAAGATCGCGCAGATCGACATCCGTCCGGAAAATCTCGGGCGCCGCTGCAAGATCGATCTCGGCCTCGTCGGCGACGTCAAGCTCACCCTCGAGGCGCTGCTGCCGCTTCTGAAATCCAAGACGCAGCGCAAGCACCTCGACGATGCGATCGCGCATTACAAGAAGGCGCGCGAAGGCCTCGACTCGCTCGCCAAGGGCACGCCGGGCAGCAAACCAATCCATCCGCAATACCTGGCAAAGGTCATCAGCGACCATGCGAGCGATGATGCGGTGTTCACCGCCGATGTCGGCACGCCGACGGTGTGGGCCGCGCGCTATCTCGAGATGAACGGACGCCGCCGGCTGATCGGCTCGTTCGTGCACGGCTCGATGGCCAACGCCATGCCGCAGGCGATCGGCGCGCAGGCCGCGCAGCCCGGCCGCCAGGTGATCTCGCTCTCCGGCGACGGCGGCTTCACCATGCTGATGGGCGATCTGATCACGCTGACGCAGATGAAGCTGCCGGTGAAGGTGGTCATCTTCAACAACGGCGTGCTCGGCTTCGTCGCACTGGAGATGAAGGCGGCCGGTTTCGTCGACACCAATGTCGATCTGGAGAATCCGGACTTCGCGGCGATGGCGCGCGCGATGGGTATCTTCGCAAGGCGGGTCGAGGATCCCGGCGAGCTCCCGGGCGCGGTGAAGGACATGCTGGCTCACAACGGACCGGCGCTGCTCGATGTGGTCACCGCCAAGCAGGAGCTGTCGATGCCGCCGACCATCACGCCCGAACAGATCAAGGGCTTCAGCCTCTGGGTCTTGCGCGCCGTGATGAACGGACGCGGCGACGAGGTCGTCGATCTCGCCAAGACCAATTTGCTGCCGCGCTAACCCCGCTTGACCGACGGCACGGGCAGCCGCTCATGGCGGCGCTGGAAGCGTTGCCAGTGCAGCACGATGCCGATCAGCAGCGCCGGTACGAAGCCGAGCGCGATCACGAAATGCGGCAGCTGCGCCGGCGAGATGAACGCAATGCCGATGTCGGAGATCAGCCAGAGCGCGGCGAACATCACGGCGAAATCGGTGCGCGGGCAGCGCAGATAGTAGAACACGGCTGTGATGACGACGGCGGGTCCGATGGCGATGCCAATCATCACCGTCGTCAGCTCCTTCGGCGTCAGCGCGTCGAGCACCATCGCGGCCAGCAGCCAGAGCGCGGCGAACATGGCGATGATGTCGAGCGGATGCCGCAACCCAATACCTCTCGCGGGAACATGCTATCGTTGTGGCCCAGACCTTGGCCGTCAAGGGAAAATGCGCCTATTCCTCGTCGTTTCCGGGCGTCGGCCGCAGCATGAAATGGCCAAAGGCCGTGGCGATCGGCTTGTTCGCATCGTCCTGCCAGGCCCGTGCCTCGAAGGCGACGATGCGCCGGCCCTGTTTCACGATCGAGACGTTGGCGAACGTGTCGAGCGCGCGGCCGGAGCGCAGATAGTTGACGGTCAGTCCGATCGGCTTGGGCAGTGCGGTGGCGCCGAGTTCACGGGCCACTCCGAAGATCGCGGTGGTTTCGAGAAACGCGCCGGTCATGCCGCCATGGATCGCAGGCAGAATCGGGTTGCCGATGATCTTTGGCGAGAACGGCATCGTCAGTGTGCCGTCGTCGTTGACGCGAATGCCGAGGCAGCGCGCGAACGGACTGTTGGCGAACGGGCCTTCCGGATCGTCCGGCGTCTCCAGCGTCGGAATGTTGCGCGAGTCCATCCTGCGGTCCGCGAGCATGTTGGTGCGGTTGGCGCCGATCATGAAACATGCTGTCGCGGTTGCGACCGGATCGTCCTCGGACTCCTGATAGGCGGTGGAGCGCACGAAGGCGATCGATCGCGTGGTGCGGTAGCAGACCGAATGCGCCTTGATGTCGAGGCCCGGCGTTGCCGGCTTCTGATAGTCGATGCGCAGATCGAGCGTCGCGATCGCGCTTGTGCCGTCCAACGCGAGTTGCACGGCCATGCCGCAACTCTCGTCCAGCATCGCGGTGACGACCCCGCCATGCAGGACGCCGGTCTCGGTGTCACCGACAAAGACCGGCCGGTAGGGCAGGCTGGACCAGGCTTCGCGCGGTGCGAAGCGGTCGAGCTGGAGCCCGCTGATCTGGCCGTAATCGGAGCGGCGACCCTTGATCGCCTCGGCGAGGTCCTCGAACGAAAGTGTGGTCGGTGAGCTGGACATGAGGACGTTCTAGACCAGTGGCGGGCGCGGCGCAAAACCCCGGATGCGCGTCCCACGGCGGGTGCCGGGGGCGGTTTGGCCTCGACAGGGCGGGCCGAAGCAACGATGGTGGGCGCCTCATTCGTTCGACCAGCCGTAAGGAGTGCCCATGGCCGATCCCGAAACGCCCGCCACCAGCCAGGGGCCCGTCATCATTTCGACATCGAGCTCGGAGCGGGCGCCGATCATCTATTTCGACGGTGCATCCTGCTTCGGCCACCACAACGGCGCGATTCAAATCGAGCTTGCGGCGAACCTTCTGATGCCGGTCGGCGCCGCCGTCAGGGTTGACGTGGTCCAGACCGCGCATCTGCGTTGCAGCGTGGCCGCGGCGCTGGCTCTGCGCGAAGCGCTCGAAAAGGCGCTGGCAATGTACCAGCAGGGCCAGCAGCAGCCCCGGTCGGAGGAAATTCCCTCGGTGAAGAACTGAGGCCGTTCGCGGATCGCAAGTTAATGCGATCAACTCGCTCAGCTCACATGCACCTTCGGCTTCCTGCCGTCGTTCCACTTGCCGTCGAGCGCGCGCTCGATCTGGGCGGCGAGTTGCAGCAGGAGGCCGTCATTGGCCTGTTTCGCAATCGCCTGGATGCCGAGCGGCAGGCCGTGGTCCTGCGTGGCCATCGGCATCGAGATCGCCGGCATGCCGCAGAGATTGGCGAGCGGCGTGAAGGCGAAGAAGCGCCAAAGATTGCCGAACCAGTCGAGCACGTCGGGGTTGTCGGAGATGGTGAGATATTCCCGGGTGCCGACCTTCGGCGTCGGCAGCGCCGTGACCGGGGTCAGGATCACGTCCCACTGCTCGAAGAAGGCGCCGAAGGCGCGCGAGGTCGTGTTGAACACGCCTTGCATCTTCGCCCGCTCGGCGAAGCTCGTATGCCGGCCGGCTTCCCAGATCCGGATATTCATGGGTTCGATGAGATCTTCCGGCGGCCGTTCCAGTCCGCGCGCGGCGAGCATGTTGGAGATCACCACGGCAAAATTCGAGATGTAGCAGGTGGTCTGCGCCTCGAACGCGGCGCGGAAGTCGAGTTCGGGCAGGGCGTAGTCGACGTGATGGCCGAGGCCTTCGAGGAAGCGGCCGGCCTTCGCCAGCTCGGCCGCGATCTCGGGCGTCGCGGTGTAGTCGCCCCAGGTGTGCGACAGCGCGATACGAAGCTTTGACGGATCGCGCTTGATCATCTCGGAATAGGGCTGCGCTGTGGTCCAGAACGGCATGAATTCGCCGGGCGCCGCTCCCCTTGCATGATCGACGAAGGCGGCGGTGTCGCGCACCGAGCGCGACTGGCAGCCCTGGATCGAGACGAGGCCGGTGAGATCGGACATGTGCGGTGCGAGCGAGAACACGCCGCGCGAGACTTTCAAGCCGATATTGCCGTTGACGCCGGCGGGAATGCGGATCGAGCCGCCGCCGTCAGTCGCGTGTGCGATCGGCACCACGCCGGCCGCGACCATTGCGGCGCTGCCGGCCGACGAGCCGCAGGTGGTGTAGTCGGTGTCCCAGGGATTGCGCGTGACATAGACGGCCGGATTGTCGGCCGAGCTGCAGACGCCGAACTCCGGTGTCGTGGTGCGTCCGATCAGGTTCAGTCCGGCCTGGCGGAATTTGCCGGTCAGGAACGTGTCGGCGCTGGCGCGATTGCCGCGCATTAACAGCGAGCCCATCTCCTGGAGCCGGCCCTTCATGGTCGGGCCGAGGTCCTTCACCAGGAAGGGCAGGCCTGCGAACGGGCCGGCGAGATTGGCGCCGTCCTTGGCCGGATCGGCGATCACGTCATCGAACAGCTCGACCACGCCCGACAGTGCCGGATTGACCTTGGCGACGCCCGCGGCGGCCTGGCGCGCCAACTCCTTTGCCGTGAGCTCGCCCTTGCGGACGCGCGCGGCCAGCCCCACGCCATCGTGCTGCGCCCATTCGTTCCAGCTCATCGGGAAAGTCATGCGATCCAAACCTCTTCGTGCGCCGCCATCTTAGTTTCGCACAGGAACACTTTAATCAACTGAGCGGCGCGAAGGGCAGGGTTGCGCCGGATGGAGAGGTAATCCCGAATTGCATGCGCGCGCATCAATTGGAGAACTTTGCGATCACCGCGACCGGCCCGCCGCCGGCTGGGCCCTGATGCTCGGCGCCGCCGGAGACGTAGACCGCACCGGTGCCGGCGAGGCCGGCAATCAGGCCGCCAACGGCAGCCCGGGCGTGGCGTGTCGAGCTGATATCGGTATCTTCCAGCATGGTGTGGCGGAAGCCGCGCACGCTGCCATCAGGGGAGGCCTCGGCCTTGGCGAAGATGTTGACAAGCTTGCTGCCGGTCGTCGTCTGTTGCCCGGCACGGAGCCCAACGCTCTCCAGCGCCGCAAGCACCGCGGCGGCGTCGATCGCATCGCTCATCACGGCATGTCCGATCTTCAATTCGCTCGTCGAGGACATCGAATTGCCGAGCACGATGACGACGTTGTGCATCAGCTCGATCCCGGACGACGTCGAGGCGACGTTCGAAAACAGATCGTAGCGCCGCAGCACGTCCTCGTCGTGTATGTCACATGCGATCTCGCCGAGCGCGACCGCAACGCCGAGCGCGGAAGCGCCGCGCGAATAGGCCATCGAACTGTAGGCGCTGGTCGTCGCTGTCTTGTGACCGCGCGCATTCGCCGCTTCGACGCGCTCGCTGGTGAGCAGCGGGCATTTGATCTGCACGAAGTGGACGTCGGTGGGATCGGCGATGCCGGCATCCGCCATCGCGGCCTTCACGGCCTTGGCTGTCTCCGTGATCTGAGCGGAGCGGCCGAGCTCTTCAGGGAGAAAATCCCGCGTGTGCGCCATGCCGATGCTCAGGCGCTTGCCGGAGATGCCTGGCGGGCGCTGTAGAATGTCCTGGCGCGTGAACACGGTGATGTGCGGGCTGAGCACGCCCTCGGTGCCGCCCGACATCACGAAAGCGATGCGTTGCTCGACCTCCTGCGGCGACAGCCCGAGCTGCGGCGCCAGCGCCGTGCACAGCGCGGCAACGGCATATTCCCGCGTAAAGTCGTTGACGCCGCCGTTGCCTTCGGTCTTGCCGAGGATCGCCAGGATGGATGCCGGATCGATCGCGCCGGAGCCGATCATGCTCATCAATCCGGAGACGTCGCCGGGGCCTCTGGTGGCGACCTTGAAGACGCCGACCGATGTCGTCCGCATTATAATCCTCACATGAAGTTCAGGAGTCCGGCGGACAAAACAGCCGCTGAACCGGGGCGCCTGTCAAGGTGTCGAGGCAATCCCCGTCGTCGTCCTGGCGAAAGCCAGGACGACAGCAGGACGTGCGCCGTCTGCGTAGCACCCACGATTGTGGCGAGATCGCATCGCTTCGACAAAAAATCCCTTGTCGACGGTCGTCCGCCGCACCTTGATGAATCAACCCTGATTGGTCCATAAGCGGCGTCCCGCAGCCGGTGGTTCGCCTCCGCGATGCGTGCTTGGATAGAGGGGTTCTCGCGTGGTAAATATCAACCAGAAAATTGCGCAGGAGCTTGGGGTTCGGGCGGAGCAGGTCGAGGCGACAGTGGCGCTGCTCGACGGCGGCGCCACGGTTCCCTTCATCGCCCGCTACCGGAAGGAAGCGACCGGTGCGCTCGACGACGCACAATTGCGCACGCTGGAGGAGCGCCTGGGTTACCTGCGCGAGCTCGAGGATCGCCGCAAGGCCATCCTCGAATCGGTCCGCGAGCAGGGCAAGCTCGATGCGGCGCTGGAAGCCTCCATTCTCGCCGCCGACAGCAAGGCGCGCCTCGAAGACATCTATCTGCCGTTCAAGCCGAAGCGCCGCACCAAGGCCGAGATCGCCAAGGAAGCCGGCCTCGAGCCGCTCGCCAATCAGCTCATGGCCGAGCCCACCAACGATCCGAAGGTGGTCGCCGAAGCCTTCGTCAATGCCGAGAAGGGCGTTGCCGATGCCGCTGCGGCACTCGACGGCGCCCGCGCCATCCTGGTCGAGCGTTTCGACGAAGACGCCGACCTGATCGGTGCGCTTCGCGAGGAGGTGTGGACCAATGCGCGCATGACCTCCAAGGTGCGCGACGGCAAGAAAACCGAGGGCGAAAAGTTTGCCGACTATTTCGAGTTCTCCGAGCCGCTTACGAAGCTGCCCTCGCACCGAATCCTCGCAATGTTCCGCGGCGAGAAAGAAGAAATCCTCGATCTCCAGATCCAGGCCGAGGCCGAACCATCGCCCCCGGGCGTGCCGAGTGTGTATGAGCTGAAGATCATGAAGCGGTTCGGCATCGCCGACCTTAAGCGCGCCGGCGACCGCTGGATGATCGATACCGTGCGTTGGGCCTGGCGCACCAAGATCCAGGTGCATCTCAACATCGACCTGCGCATGCGGCTGTGGAATGCGGCCGAGACAGAGGCCGTGCGCGTGTTCGCCTCGAACCTGCGCGACTTGCTGCTCGCGGCGCCCGCCGGCACCCGCGTCACCATGGGTCTCGATCCCGGCTTCCGCACCGGGGTCAAGGTCGCCGTCACCGACGCGACCGGCAAGGTGGTGGATACCGCCGTGATCTATCCGCACGAGCCGCAGCGGCAGTGGAACGAGGCGCTTGCGATCCTCGGCAAGCTCGCGCTGAAACATCGTGTCGAGCTGATCGCGATCGGCAACGGCACCGCCTCGCGCGAGACCGACAAGCTCGCGGCCGACCTCGTCAAGGGCCTGCCCGACTTGAAGATGACCAAGATCGTGGTGTCGGAAGCCGGCGCGTCGGTTTATTCGGCCTCGGCGTTCGCCTCGGAGGAGTTGCCGGGCCTCGACGTCACCCTGCGCGGCGCGGTGTCAATCGCGCGGCGGCTCCAGGATCCGCTCGCCGAGCTCGTCAAGATCGAACCCAAGGCGATCGGCGTCGGCCAGTACCAGCACGACCTCGGCCAGGCCAAGCTCGCCAAATCCCTCGACGCCGTGGTCGAAGACTGCGTGAACGCCGTCGGCGTCGACGTCAACACCGCGTCCGCTCCGCTGCTCGCGCGCGTGTCGGGCGTCGGCTCCGGCCTCGCCTCGAGCATCGTGGCACACCGCGACGCCAACGGGCCGTTCAAGTCGCGCAAGGCGTTGAAGGACGTGCCGCGGCTCGGCCCCAAGGCGTTCGAGCAGTGCGCGGGCTTCCTGCGCATCCTCGGCGGCGAGGACCCGCTCGACGCCTCCGGTGTGCATCCGGAAGCCTATCCGGTGGTGCGCCGGATTCTCAGCGCCACCAAGAGCGACATCAAGGCGCTGATCGGCAGCAGCGACATCGTTCGCACGCTGAAGCCGAAAGACTTCGTGGACGAGACGTTTGGTCTGCCGACCGTCACCGACATCCTGCGCGAGCTCGAGAAGCCCGGTCGCGACCCGCGTCCGGCCTTCAAGGCAGCTGTGTTCATGGACGGCGTCGAGGAGATCAAGCACCTCAAGAAGGGCATGATCCTCGAGGGCACCGTAACCAACGTCGCGGCGTTCGGCGCCTTCGTCGATATCGGCGTGCACCAGGACGGCCTCGTGCACATCTCGGCGATGTCCAAGACCTACATCAAGGATCCGCGTGAAGTGGTGAAGCCCGGCGACATCGTCAAAGTGAAGGTGCTAGACTTCGAGGTCGCGCGCAAGCGTATCTCGTTGACACTACGGCTCGACGACGAGGTCGGCGCCAAGAAGGACGCGCCCGGCATGCAGCGGGATAACAGCTCACGTAACCCGTCCCGCATGACGTCGTCGGCCCCGCGCCAGCAGGAGTCTTCCGGCGGCGGTGCGCTCGCCGAAGCGCTGCGCCGCGCGGCCGAGAAAAACGGCGGCAAGCGGGCGTAGCTTCTAACCTCTCCCCGCTCTCACCCCACCCTCTTCCCGCAAGAACGGGGCGAGGGAGTGAGAGAGCAGCGTCTCCCTAACTTCCGCGTCAGAATCTGGCGCGTTTGTAAGTTGAAGGCGCCTGTCCCTTCCTCTCATCTGATCCTCCTCGCGCGGCAGAATATTGTCGCGCAGCACGGAGGATGCTTCGATGGACAACAGGATTCTCAAAGGCCTCACCGCGGTGACGATCGCAGCGGTGATGGCGCTCGCTTCACCGGTGCTTGCCAGAGGCGGTGGCGGTGGCGGTGGCGGTCATGGCGGATTCGGCGGTGGTGGGCATTTCGGTGGCGGCGGCATGCACACCGGTGGCTTCGGTGGTATGCGCGTCGGCGGCATGGGCGGCGCCCGTTTCGGCGGCCCGGGCTCTGGCGGTGCACGTTTCGCGCATGCGGCGATCGGGCCGCGCTTCGCTGGCTCCGGCTGGCACGGCAGGCCCTTCATCGGCCGCCATGCCTTCTTCCGGCACCACCATCGCTTCTTCTTCGGAGCACCTTTCATCTATGCCGGCTACTATGACGGCTGCTGGCGCAGGAGCTTGACGCCCTATGGGTGGCAATGGGTCAATGTGTGCGGAGACTCTTGGTACTAGCATCGCCGTACCGCACCATTGTCGCGATCGTCATCGGACGGTTCCGCTCAGCCCCGGAACGGGATAGTCTGGTGGCGATCGTCGCGCGGAGTTTGTCATGACCGGAGCTCACCGCCGCATTCTGGTCGTCGAGGACGACGCGGAAACCGCAGGCCAGCTCGTCGAGGAGCTGACGACTTCCGGCTACGACGTCGATCTCGCCGCCACCGGGCGCGAAGCGCTCAGCCACGGCGCCGCGCGCGACTATGCCGTGATCACCATCGACCGCATGCTGCCCGATATCGACGGCATCAGCGTGATGCGCCAGTTGCGCGACGACGGCATCGCCGCGCCGTTCCTAATCATTTCCGCACTTGGCGAGGTCGACGACCGCGTGCGCGGCTTGCGGGCCGGCGGCGACGATTATCTCGTCAAGCCGTTCTCCTTCACCGAATTGCTGGCGCGGCTGGAGGCACTCGGCCGGCGCAGCGACACCGTCGCCAAGGAGACGATCCTGCGGGTCGGCGATCTCGCCATCGACCTGATCGCACGCAGCGCGAGCCGCCGCGGCCGGAAGATTCCGCTGTTGCCGCGGGAATTCCAATTACTCCAATATCTGGTCCGCAACGAGGGCCGCGTCGTCTCGCGTGCGATGCTGCTCCAGCATGTCTGGGATCTGCATTTCGATCCCTCCACCAACATCATCGACGTCTATGTCGGACGCGTCCGTCGCAAGGTCGATGATGCCCAGGCCTATCCGCTGATCCACACCATCCGCGGCATCGGATATTGTCTCCGTGCTCCTGGCTAAAACGCTCCGCTCCTCGACCTTCCGCCTTGCGCTGATCGCGATCGCGGCGTTCGGGCTGATCGTCGCGGCGATCATGGCCTATGTCTATTTCGGCACGATCGCCTATGTGCAGAGCCGTGTCGGCGATGCCGGCGACCACAGCGGCTTCACCGCGATGATCGAGCTCGCAATGGCCGCTGTCGCCGTGCTGATGCTGGTGCTCGCCGGGCTCGCCGCGGTGCTGGTGACGCGCCGCACGGTCGGGCGGATCGAGGAGATCAACGCCACCAGCCGCGCCATCATGATGTCGGGCCTCGACCAGCGCATTCCCTTGCGCGGCAGTCACGACGAATGGGACCGGGTCGCCGAAAACCTCAACCAGATGCTCGACCGCATCGAGACTTTGATGGGAGAGGTCAAGCAGGTCAGCGACAACGTCGCCCATGATTTGCGTACGCCGCTGACGCGCATGCGGGGTCGGCTGGAAAAGGCTTATCACGCCTCGCGCAATGGCGAGGCCGACGCGGCGCTGATCGGTGACACCATCGCCGATCTCGACGCCGTGCTCGGCATGTTCGCCTCCATCACGCGCATCTCGGAGATCGAGACCCGCGCCCGCCGTAGTGCGTTTCGCACCCTCAATCTCGCCGAAATCGCCGGCGAGGTCGTCGAGCTCTACGATGCCGCCGCCGAACAGGTTGCGACGCGGCTCAGCCTCGGCGGCGATCGCGAGGTGGCGATTATTGGCGATCGCGACCTGCTGTTCGACGCTATCGCCAATCTCGTCGACAACGCGATCAAGCACGGCTGCAAAGGCGGGCAGGTGACCGTCACCTGCAGCAGCACCGACGGCGGTGCGACGATCGCGATCGCCGACGACGGCCCGGGCATTCCGGCGGATCAGCGCGATCACGTGTTCAAACGCTTCTACCGGCTCGAGCAGAGCCGCTACACCCCGGGTAACGGCCTTGGCTTAAGCCTGGTCGCCGCGGTCGCTCGCCTCCATGGTGCCGAGATTGCCCTGCACGACAACGCGCCGGGCCTGACGGTCCAGCTCAGCTTCCCGCCGCACCCGACCTAGAGCTCGATCACGCCGCGGCGGGCCGCATGTGCCACCGCATCGGTGCGGCCGGTAGCGTCAAGCTTGTCGAGCAGCGAGCCGACATGGAATTTCACCGTGTGGACGGAAATGCCGAGCTGACGCGCGATCATCTTGTTGGAGCCGCCTTCCGCCATCAACGCCAGCACGTCGAGCTCACGCTGCGTCAGCGCAATGTCCTCAGGCATGATGCGCGGATCGCGAGTGACAATCGTCGCGACGGCTTTCTCGCCGGGTTCGGCGAGGCGAAGCCCGGCGATATTGCCGAGCAGAGCAGCCAGGCGATCGGCGAGGGCGGGATCGTCGATCTCCAAAGCCAACACGATCTCGGGCGCGATGTCCTCGCTCACGCCGCCGGCCTCTCGCCGATCGTGACCTTGAAGCTGACCGGCTCGCCGCCGCGGCGCGCCGCGATATCGACCACCGCGCCCACGCTCGCCGGACCCAGCGTCCGCGACAGCGCGCGCACGCCGGACAGCTTCTGGTCGTTGACCGCGACGATGACGTCGCCCTGGCGGATGCCGGCCGCCGCCGAAGGGCCGGCCTTGTCGACATTCATCACCATCGCGCCGACGCCGTCGTCGAGCCGGACCGGCTGCAGCCCGAGGCCGAGATATCCGCGTGCGATGCGGCCGCGCGCCTCTAACTGGGCCGCGACCCGCTCGATCGTCGCTGTCGGGATCACTAGCACACGCCTCGGGCCGAGCACGGCCATGCCGAAGGCTTCGCCCGATGCGTCGAGCGCGAGGCCGCCCTGCTGGCTGGAGCGCAAGCGGACGTCGAGCTCGATCCGCGCGTCGATGTCGCCGCCGCGCAGGGAGCGCCAGCTCTTGCCGGACTGCGACACCATCGCGAGCGCGGCGCTCGGCGTATCGCGGTTGGTGGCGACGACGACCGACAACGCGCCAAGGGGCGGCACAATTGTGGCCAGCTTGACCGGGGCAATCGCCGTATCGGCGCGCAGCAGTGCGATATCCGTCGTATGGTCGCGGCCGGCGATCGTGGCGGCCGCGGTGCTGCCGTCGGGGAGGCCGATCTCGACGTCGCCCTCGTCGGCCAGCGCCTCGTCGGCGGTGACGATCAGGCCGGGTTTCCAGACGAAGCCGGTGGCGCGGGAACGATGCGAATGGACGGCGACGACGGACGGCGCGGTGCGGGACACCATATCCGCGAGCGCGGACGACAGCGAAGTCAGGGGAGTTGAGTCGGTCATGGCAGGCTCCTGTAAAGCTGTCCTCAATCTGGGATGTCGCGGGCGATCGCGTAACTGGCCGCATGGCCAGGAAATAAGCAGGGAAGCTGGTCCGTAAGAGCACGGCCGACGAACATGTGATTGGAGCCGCTCACGGGAACGTGTAGCAATCGGCTCGACCTTGTGCCGTACGGCCTCAAGCCTTTTTGCGAGCCCTGATTGATGACCATCGACCTTACCCGCCGCACCCTGCTTCAACTCGCCGGCGCCAGCTCGCTCGCAATGGCGGCTGCGGGCGCGGCGCGCGCCGAGGGCACACCGCAGGGCGGCGGTCCGACCTATGCCAGCCGCACGCCGATGCGCGTCGGCATGGTGACGCTCCGGGTGAAGAATCTCGACAAGGTTGCGAACTACTACCGCGACGTGATCGGGCTCACCGTGATGGAACGCTCGGCGAGCGCCGCCAAGCTCGGCACGGCCGGCATCGCGCTGCTGGTGCTGGAGGCCCGTCCTGATGCCGAGATCGAGCCGCGCAACGCCGCCGGCCTCTATCACACCGCCTTCCTGATGCCGACCCGCAAGGACTTGGCCCGCTGGCTGGTAGCAGCCGCTTCGCATCGCGTGCCGCTGTCGGGCTTTGCCGATCATCTCGTCAGCGAATCCGTCTATCTCGACGATCCCGAAGGCAACGGCATCGAGGTCTATGCCGACCGCGATCCCTCGCAATGGCAGTGGAGCGAAGGCAACGTGAAGATGGCGGCCGACGAGCTCGACATTCCCGACCTGCTGTCGCTGACCAATACGCGCGTGCCTGATTATGCCAAGGCACCGGACGGAATGCGCATCGGCCACATGCATCTGCGCGTCGGCGACCTCGCGCAGGCGCAGAATTTCTACCACGGCACGATCGGACTCGACCCGACCCGCAGCCGCAACGGCGCCGCGTTCCTGTCGTCGGGACGCTACCATCATCACCTCGGCATGAACGTCTGGCAGAGCCAGGGCGCCGGCCAACGCGACGATCAGGCAACGGGGCTCGCCTGGTTCTCGCTGGTGACAGCTAAGCAGGATCTGCTCGCCGCGCAGGAAGAGCGCCTGCGCAAGGGCGGCGCGAAAGTCACGGCGCTAGCGGACGGCGTTGAGGCGATCGATCCCTGGGGCACGCGGGTGCGGCTGATCAGGATTTGATCGCCGGCACGAGCGTTGGTAAGACCGTCAGGCGCTAGCCAGTTTCCGGGATTCACACCTGACATGTCCGATTTTCGCGGCGTCTTCCCTTATCTCGTCTCTCCCGTCGCTGCCGATGGCGCGGTGCGGACGAACGTCCTCGCAAAGCTCTGCGACGATCTGATCGGCGCGGGCGTCCACGGTCTGACCCCGCTCGGCTCGACCGGCGAGTTCGCCTATCTCAACGCCGCCCAACGCACCGCGGTCGTGCAGACCACGATCGAGGCGGCAAGGGGACGTGTGCCTGTTGTCGCGGGCGTCGCCTCCACCTCGACGGCAGATGCGGTGGCGCAGGCGAAGGCGTATCAGAAGCTCGGCGCCGACGGCATTCTGGCGATCCTGGAAGCGTATTTCCCGCTCGCCGACGCCCAGATCGAATCCTATTTCCGCGCCATCGCGGATGCCGTGGACATCCCCGTCGTCATCTATACCAATCCGCAATTCCAGCGCTCCGATCTCACCCTCGAAATCATCGCGCGCCTCGCCGAACATCCGCGCATCGGCTACATCAAGGACGCCTCGACCAACACCGGCCGGCTGCTCTCGATCATGAACCGCTGCGGCGATGCCTTGCGGGTGTTCTCCGCCTCCGCCCATATCCCGGCCGCGGTGATGCTGATCGGCGGCCTCGGCTGGATGGCGGGCCCCGCCTGCATCATTCCGCGCCAGAGCGTCGCGCTCTACGACCTCTGCAAGGCCGGCCGCTGGGACGAGGCGATGGCGCTCCAGCGCAGGCTGTGGCGCATCAACGAAGCTTTTGCCCGCTTCAACCTGGCGGCCTGCATCAAGGCCGGCTTGGCCATCCAGGGGTACGACGTCGGCGATCCTGTCCCGCCGCAGGCCGCTCTCACCGCCGATGCGCGCAAGGTCGTAGAAGCGGCATTGCGGGAGCTGGCGTAGCGGTTTGTCACGCGGCAATGGGCCCCGGCACGGGCAGCGGAACCGTCCTTAGCTGCCCGATTCGAGAAACTTCCATTCATTTTCGACGTTGCTGCGTGAGCTGGCTCTGTCACCTCCCGGCATGTGCATTCGAGAGATCGTCTTCAGCATACGACACGGTGATCACTGATGAATCGTCGCTACGCAATCATTGCGGCGGCTTTTGCCGCCCTGCTGCTCGTGGTAACTGCCGTGAAGGTCCAGCATGCGCCATGGACAACCCCCTCCGCGCGCGCCGTCGAGCAACGTGGTCCGCTGTCCGAGGCCGAAAGGGCCACCATCGACATCTTCGAACGAGTGTCGCCCTCGGTTGTCCAGGTTGCGGTGAGATCGGCCGCTACTCCTGTCATGGGAGAGGAGGGGCAGGGCGGCGCTTCCGGCACGGGATTTGTCTGGGACCGCGACGGGCATCTCGT
This sequence comes from Bradyrhizobium sp. 155, assembly GCF_023101105.1. NCBI lineage: Bacteria > Pseudomonadati > Pseudomonadota > Alphaproteobacteria > Hyphomicrobiales > Nitrobacteraceae > Bradyrhizobium > Bradyrhizobium sp. 155. The sequence continues at coordinate 1,224,597 of NZ_CP064704.1, forward strand.
CACGAACAACCATGTCGTGGCCAATGGCGGCGAGATCGCGGTGCGCTTTGCGTCGGGAGAGGTGGCTCGGGTTGATCTGATCGGCACCGCCCCCAATTACGATCTTGCGGTCCTGCGGATCCGCAGCGTGCGCGAGCTTCCACCGCAGGTGGCTCTCGGCAGCTCGACCGACCTGAAAGTCGGGCAATCCGCGTTTGCGATCGGCAATCCTTTCGGGCTAGATCAGTCGATGACGAGCGGCATCATCAGTGCCCTCAAGCGGAGGCTTCCGACCCATGGCGGCCGGGAGATTGCCAATGTCATCCAGACGGATGCCGCAATCAACCCGGGCAATTCAGGCGGGCCGCTGCTGGACTCCGCCGGCCGGCTGATCGGCGTCACGACTGCGATCATATCGCCGTCCGGCTCGAATGCGGGCATCGGTTTCGCGGTGCCGGTGGACGTCGTGAACCGGATTGTCCCCGAGCTCATTCGCAATGGCCGCGTGCCGACGCCCGGCATCGGCATCGTCGCCGCCAGCGAGGATGTGTCGACGCGGCTTGGCGTCCAAGGGGTGATCGTGGTCCGGACAGCCCCCGGCAGCCCTGCGGAACAGGCGGGGATTCGCGGTGTCAACTTGTCGACTGGAACGGTCGGAGACATCATCACCGCGGTGGAAGGCAAGCCGGTGCGGCGGCTCTCCGACCTGACTGATGCGCTCGAGCAGGCCGGTGCCGGTAAGACCGTTCGCCTCACGGTAAAGCGGGATTCGGACACCCGTGATATCAATGTGGGCATCATCGACATAGAGCGCTCCTGACCCGGCAATCTGCGGCCAAAGCGGGCGTGACACGCAATGCAGATGTGCCGCGGCTCGGTTGTATCGACCGCAAAATCGGCTAAAACCCCCGCGGTCGTTTTCTGGGTTTCAAGGACATGGTGGAATGAACATTCTTCCCGGCAATTTGCGTTTCGGAGCGGGGCAGCCCGTCAAGCGTTTGGAAGATCAGCGACTGCTCACCGGGAAGGGGCAGTTCATCGACGACAAGCCGGAAGATGGCGCGCTGTGGTTGTACCTGCTGCGCTCGCCGCATGCCCACGCGAAGATCGTCTCGATCGACACCGGCGCCGCCACTGCGATGCCCGGCGTGACCGCGGTGTACACCGGCGCCGACCTCGTCAAGGACGACATCGGCGTCATCCCGACCTTGAGCATCTTCAAGCGTCCCGACGGCAAGCCGATGACGGTGCCGCCACGCCGCCTGCTGGCGCACGACATCGTGCGCTATGCCGGCGAGGCGGTGGCCGCCGTGGTGGCCTCCTCGCGTGCTGACGCGCAGAGCGCAGCCGAAGCGATCGTGGTCGAATATGACGTGCAGCCGGCGGTGGTCGATCCGGTCGAGGCGGTCAAGCCCGGCGCGCCCGTGGTGTGGCCGGAGGCACCCGACAACATCGTCGGCGCGATGGCTTACGGCGATGCCGCCAAGGTGGACGAGGCTTTTGCCAGCGCGGCGCATACCGTCGTGCTAGATCTCGTCAGCCAGCGCCTCGTGCCGTCGGCCATGGAGCCGCGCTCGACCATTGCCGAGATCGACAAGACGTCCGGCCGCCTTCTGCTGCATGTGCAGTCGCAGACGCCCGCCTCGACCCGCGACGTGCTGGCCGAGGCCGTGCTGAAGCGTCCCAAGGACAGCGTTCGCGTGCTGGTCGGCGATATCGGCGGCGGCTTTGGCCAGAAGACCAACCTCTATCCCGAGGACGGCATAGTCGCCTATGCCGCGACCAAGCTGAACAGGAAGATCCGCTGGCGCGGCGACCGCACCGACGAATTCGTCGGTGGCACCCACGGCCGCGATCTTACCTCGACAGCTTCCTTCGCGCTCGACGAGAAGGGCAAGGTGCTGGCCTACCGCGTCAGCTCGATCGGCTGCACCGGCGCGTATTCCTCAGGCGCGGCCAACATCATCCCGCTGGTGCTGGGGCCGTTCGTGCAGACCGGCGTCTACGATTTGCCGCTGGTACATTTCGAGGTGAAGTCGGTGATGACCCACACCGCGCCGGTCGGCGCTTATCGCGGTGCAGGCCGCCCGGAGGCCGTGTTCATCGTCGAGCGCCTGTTCGACGCGGCTGCACGAAAAATCGGCATGGATCCGCGCGCGATCCGGAAAGCGAATTACATCAAGCCGGCGCAACTGCCCTATACGAATGCTGCGGGGCAGGTTTACGATTCCGGCGCCTTCGCGCACATGCTCGATCGCGCCGTGAAGCTTGCGGATTGGGACGGCTTTGCCGCGCGCAAGAAGGCGGCGAAGAAGAAGGGCCTGCTCTACGGCCGCGGGCTCACCTCCTATATCGAGTGGACCGGCGGCCGCGCCCACACCGAGAAGGTCAGCCTGCACGCGACCGCGCAGGGCCGCGTCGTCCTGCATTCCGGCACCATGGCGATGGGGCAGGGGTTGCAGACCACTTACACGCAGATGATCTCCGACACGCTCGGCATTGCCATGGACAAGATCGACGTGGTCCAGGGCGATACCGATCTGGCGACGGGCTTCGGCAGCGTCGGGTCGCGTTCGCTGTTCGTCGGCGGCACGGCGGTCGCTGTCTCCTCCAACGATCTGATTCAGAAGGCGCGTGAGAAGGCGGCGAACGTGCTGGAGACCTCGATCGAGGACATCGAATACCAGGGCGGCATGCTCACGGTGGTCGGCACCGACCGCCGCATCAGCCTGTTCGATCTGGCCGAGAAGGAAGGCGGCGCAAAGCTCAGCGTCGATTCCGAAGGCGAGGTCGATGGTCCGAGCTGGCCGAACGGCACCCATATCTGCGAGGTCGAGATCGATCCCGAGACCGGCGTCTCCAAGGTCGTGCGCTACACCACCGTGGACGACGTCGGTGTCGCCGTAAACCCGATGCTGGTCACCGGCCAGATCCATGGCGGCGTGGCGCAGGGTATCGGCCAGGCGCTGTATGAGGGGGTGTCCTATGATGCCGACGGCCAGCTGCTCACCGCGAGCTACCAGGACTATTGCATCCCGCGCGCCGACGACGTTCCGCCGATCGTGGTGACGCTCGACGATTCCGCGCCCTGTCGCACCAATCCGCTCGGCGCCAAGGGCTGCGGCGAATCCGGCGCCATCGGTGGCCCCCCTTGCGTCACCAACGGCGTGATGGATGCGCTCGCCGAGCTCGGCATCACCCAGCTCAACACGCCCCTGACGCCGCAGAAGATCTGGCAGGCGATCCGGGATGCGAAGGTGGGCGGTTAGCGGCCATTGTCGTGCTGGCTGTCGCCACAAATCCAACTCGTCGTCCCGGCCTTCGCCGGGACGACAGTGAGACCGGGACGACAGTGAGAATGTAGCGCCAGTGCCCCTCAGATCCCCAACATCATCTTCGCAATAATATCGCGCTGGATCTCCGAGGTGCCGCCGAAGATCGTATAGGCGCGGCCGTTGAGATATTCCGGCATCACCGTCAGCATCTCCTCCGGCATCGCCGGCTCGTGGTTGAGCTTGTAGAGCGGGCGCATCGGCTCGACCGCGAGGGCGTCATGGCCGATGACGTCGGCGCCGAGCCGGGTCACGGCCTGACGGATCTCGCTGTTGCGCAGCTTCAGGATCGACGACACCGCACCGGGATTCTGTCCGGTCTGCAGCGCCGACAGCACGCGCAGCTCGGTCATCTCCAGCGCGTCGATATCGACCTCGACCTCCGAGATGCGCGTCGCGATGTCAGGACTGTCGATCGCGCGGCCCGTCAAGTCGGACTCGGCGAGCTCCGCGATCGCCTTCAGCCCTTCGCGCAATTTTGCCGACGCAATGCCGGAGCCGCGCTCGAACTCGAGCAGATACTTGCCGTAGGTCCAGCCCTTGCCTTCCTCACCGACGCGGTTTGCCACGGGAACGCGCACATCGTCGAAGAATACCTGGTTGACCTCGTGGTCGCCGCCGATGGTGAGGATCGGGCGCGTCGTGATGCCCGGCGTCTTCATGTCGATCAGGATGAAGCTGATGCCGTCCTGCTGCCGCGGGCCGTCGCTGGTGCGCACCAGCGCGAACATGCGGTTGGCGTGGTGGGCATGCGTGGTCCAGATCTTGGTGCCGTTGATGACGTAGTCGTCGCCATCGCGCACCGCGCGCGTCTTCAGCGAGGAGAGGTCGGAGCCGGAGCCTGGCTCGGAATAGCCTTGGCACCAATAATCCTCACCGGACAGAATGCGCGGCAGGTAGAAGTTCTTCTGCTCGGGCGAGCCGAAACCGATGATGACGGGCCCGACCATCTTCACGCCCATCACATTGACATTGGGCACGCCGGCCCGCGCGCTTTCAGTCTCGAAGATCCAGCGCTGCGCCGGGGTCCAATCCGGCCCGCCATGCTCGACCGGCCAGCCCGGCGCGCCCCAGCCTTGCTTGTGCAGCGTGCGCTGCCAGGCCATGCCGATATCGGGGTCGGAGAACACCGACGGCGTCAGCGCGGTCGCGCGCTTCATCTCCTCGGTGAGGTTTCTGGCAATGAAGTCGCGCACCTCGTCCTGGAAGGCGCGCTCCTCGGCATTGAACGACAGGTCCATGATGCGCTCCTTGTGTCAGGCCGGCACGGTGGGGCGGCCAAGCAGGGCGTGGCGGCCATAATGGTGCGCGCTGCCGCCGAACAACGTGTCGAACGCGACCAGCCGCTTGAAATAAGCGCCGACCTCGAGCTCCTCGGTGACGCCCGTGCCGCCGTGAAGCTGGATCGACTGCTCGCCGACGAAGCGCGCAGATCTGCCGATCTTCGCCTTCGCCCCCGACGCGGCCCGCGCGCGCTCGACCGGATCGGCGTCGAGCTTCAGCGCGGCGCGCAACGCCATCGAGCGCGCTTCGTCGACCTGGACCGCCATGTCGGCGAGGCGGTGGCGGATCACCTGGTTGGCGGCGAGCGGCCGGCCGAATTGCTTCCGGATTTTTGTGTACTCCAGCGTGGTATCCAGCAGTACCTGCATGATGCCGACGGCCTCGGCGCCAAGCGCAGCCATGGCGCGATCAACAGCCCATTCGATTGCCGGCAGCGCGTCATGCCCGTTGCCGAGCAAGGCATCCTCCGGCAGTTGCACGTCCGACAGCTCGATGTTGCAGGCCCGCCCGCCGCCGAGGCGCTCGTAGTCGGAGATCGCAACACTCGGAGTTGTCGCCGGCACCAGGAACAGGCCAATGCGGCCGGAGGAGCCCTGATGATCATGGATATGCGCGGAGACGATGATCTCGTCGGCGGCGTGGCCATCGAGCACGGCAATCTTGCTACCGGCCAGGCGCCAGCCTTGCGCCGTGCTGTGGGCGGTGGTTGCGACCTTGGCAAGATCGAACCGCGCCGCGCGCTCGGAATGCGCGAGCGCGAGCTTCAACGATCCGTCCGCGATCTTCGGCAGGATGGCCTGCTTCTGCGCCATGCTGCCGCATCGCTCGATCAACGCGGCGCCAAGCACGACCGACGCGATATACGGCTCCGACACAAGCCCGCGGCCGAAGGCTTCCATCAAAATGCCGATCTCGACCGCGCTGCCGCCGAGCCCGCCACACTCCTCCGCGATCGGCAGCGCCAGCCAGCCCAGTTCTGCGAATTGTTTCCACACCGCCGGACTGAAGCCGAGCGGATCGTTCGCCATCTTGCGGCGGTGATCGGCATCGTAGCTTTCGGCCACGAAGCGCTCCGCGCTTTCGCGCAGCAGGCGTTGCTCGTCGCTGAGATTGAGATCCATCCTGTCTACTCCGCGGCGGCCGGCGGCTTGCGGACGGAGGGGTGTAGGCCCGATGGATCGACGATCATGCCGAATTCCTGAAGATTATGCGCGTGACAGAGCTGATGCAGCGCAAAGGCCTGGTCGATTGCAGCCGGTTGGCCCATCACGTCAACCGAACGATTCACGGCTTCCTTGGTCAGCTTCAGCGCAAAGGACGGTTTTGACGCGATTTTGCGCGCCAGCGCCAGCACGGCGGATGACAGCTCTGCGCGCGGCACGACCCGGTTGACCATCCCGAGTTGATGCGCCTCCTGCGCGCTCCATGCGTCGGCCGTGAACAGAAATTCCTTGGCCTTGCGCGGGCCGAGCTCCCAGGGATGCACGAACCATTCGACGCCGCAGACACCCATGGTGACCACGGGATCGCAGAACTGCGCATCGTCACTCGCGATGATGAGATCGCAGGCCCAGGCCAGCATCAGGCCGCCGGCGATGCACTTGCCGTGAACCTCTGCAATGGTCGGCTTGGCGAGGTTGCGCCAGCGCCGGGTGATCTGGAGATAGATCTCCTGCTCGCGCGCGAAGCGGCCATGGGCGTTTGCTTCGGCGAAGCCGCCCCAATTTCCGATCGGCGGAAAATCCACGCCCGCTTCATTCTTGCTGCCGGGTCGCAGGTCATGGCCTGAGGAGAAGTGCGGACCATTGCCGGCGAGAATGATCACCTTGACCGCGTCGTCCTGCACCGCCTCGTCGAAGGCGGCGTTGAGATCGTAGGTCATTTGCAGGTTCTGCGCGTTGCGCGCGTCGGGCCGGTTCATCACGACCCGGGCAATCGCCGGCTCCGGCCTCTCCACGAGGATGGTCTCGAACGAGCTCATCGCGTTCCCCTGGCGTTCCCGACCTGGCATTATTGTTCCCTCAAGTTGACTATTACAGCCAGGATTAAGCAAGAGGCTTGCGTACATCGGCTGCTTTTCACAGGCCACGGCCGGGACGCAAGATGTCTGGCATCTCGCGCGCGCAATCTGGTAGCTTGCGCCCGATTCCACCGGGAGAAATTTGATGCGCAAGATCCTGACCGTGCTGGCGGCGCTGGCCTCGTTGAGCCTCACCAATTGCGGCTATAACGCGATCCAGAGCGAGGACGAGCAGATCAAGGCCAATTGGTCCGAGGTCGTGAACCAGTATCAGCGTCGCGCCGATCTCGTGCCCAACCTCGTCAACTCGGTGAAGGGTTTTGCGCAGCAGGAGAAGGACGTGCTGCTCGGCGTCACCAATGCCCGCGCCAAGGTCGGCAGCATCCAGGCGACGCCCGAGGTGCTGAACGATCCCGCCGCATTCCAGAAATTCCAGGCCGCCCAGGGCGAACTCTCCGGCGCGCTGTCGCGGCTGCTCGTGGTCACCGAGAACTACCCCCAGCTCAAGTCGGATGCGCTGTTCAAGGATTTGATGTCGCAGCTCGAAGGCACCGAGAACCGCATCACGGTGGCGCGCAACCGCTACATCAAGGCGGTGCAGGACTATAACGTCACCATCCGTTCGTTCCCGAGCAACGTCACGGCGATGATGTTCGGCTACAAGGAAAAGCCGAACTTCACGGTCGCGAACGAGAAGGAAATCTCGACCGCGCCGAAGGTCGATTTCAATCCGGCGCCCGCGCCGTCGAAGTAAGTGCCTTCGACCCCGATGCATGCCCCACCCACCACCGTCATTCCCCGCGAAAGCGGGGAATCCAGTACGCCGCGGCTTCACGGTTCAATCACTGCTGCCTCTGGAATACTGGATCGCCCGCCTTCGCGGGCGATGACAACGATGTTGTGGCGTGCCGTTTTGGGCTTCTCAGCATTCGTCCTCGTCTTCGCGCTCCTGTTCACCTTTGCGCTCCCCGCCTCAGCCGATGTCGCCGTGCCGCAACTGACCGGCCGCGTGGTCGATCAGACCGGCACGCTCTCCAGCGGCGACATCGCCGCGCTGTCGCAAAAGCTGCAGGACTTCGAGATGCGCAAGGGCAGCCAGATCGCCGTCCTGATCGTGCCGACGACGGACCCGGAGACCATCGAGCAATTCGCGATCCGCGTCGCGGAGGCCTGGAAGATCGGACGCAAGAAGGTCGACGACGGCGCCATCCTCGTTGTGGCCAAGAACGACCGGCATTTGCGCATCGAGGTCGGTTACGGCCTCGAGGGCGCGCTCACCGACGTCACGTCGCGGCGCATCATCGATGAAGCCATCACGCCGAAATTCAGGAGCGGCGATTTCGCCGGCGGCATCACGGCGGGCGTCGACCGCATGATCCGCGTCATCGACGGCGAGCCGCTGCCGACGCCCTCGCGCAGCGTGAATTTCGGCGATTGGAACGACGTCGAGCCGCTTTTCTACTTCCTGCTGTTCGGCCCGCTGGTGATCGGAGGCATCCTGCGCTCCATGTTCGGGCGGCTGTTCGGTTCGGGAATAACGGGAGCGATCGTTGGTGTCCTCGCCTGGTTCGTGATCGGCTCAGCGATCATCGGACTGGGCGTCGGTGTGCTCGGCGCTGTCCTGACGTTTATCGCCGATCTGTTTGGGGCGGGATCGGGCACGGGGTCCTCGCGTCGTGGCTCGTGGTCGAGCGGCTCGTCATCCGGCGGCTGGAGCAGCGGGTCGTCGTCGAGCGGCGGCTTCAGCGGTGGTGGCGGCAGTTTTGGCGGCGGCGGCGCCTCGGGGAGCTGGTAGGTCATGAGCATCAGGCGCATCACCCGGCATCTGCTCCAGCACCATTGGCGTGCCAAGCAGGTGTTCCCGAAGGGCGTGCTCGGCCGCATCGAGCAGGCGATCAAGCGCGGCGAAGCCAGCCATTCCGGCCAGCTCCGCTTCGTGGTGGAAGGCGCGCTCGACGGCGGCCCGCTGTTTCGCAACCAGCCGGCGCGCGAGCGCGCGCTTGACGTGTTCTCGCAACTGCGCATCTGGGACACCGCGCACAACAATGGTGTCCTGATCTATCTCCTGCTCGCCGACCGCGATGTCGAGATCATCGCCGACCGCGGTATCGATGCGAAGGTTGGTGGCGAGCGTTGGGAGAGCATCTGCCGCGCCATGGAAGTCGAGTTCAGGTCGGGGCAGTTCGAGCGCGGCGTGATCGGCGGCATCGAGGCGGTGTCCCGGGAGCTGACAAAGCACTTTCCGTCAAGCGGCCCGCACCCCAACGAGCTGCCGGATGCACCGGTGCTGATGTGACGGACAGTGATGTGGACAGAGCGGGCGTCATCCACGCCCGTCGTTGACCACGTGGGGGCGGCAGACCCTGTCCGTTGCGCGGCCGTTCATCTTCGCCCGGTTACAAATTGCTTCATACCCGCCACACCGGTTCCACGTTCCCGGCCCAATTCGGCCCCGGATGACTCCCTAAAATTTCGGTAAGCGGGTCCCGAAGTAAGGATTTCGCAAGCAATGAAAGTTACCAAAAGGTCAATCCAGAGTGGAGTATTTGAGCTGTGAGCGAACCAATGGCTGAGCAGGCTGCCCAAACGACCGGTGAGCAGACGAGCGTCGTCGAAGCCGCCGCGACCGCGCCGCAGGCCGTCGAGTCTGCGGGAATCGAGGCCCCTTCGATTGCCCCTGACCACGAGGCGCCGCCCAAGCCTGATCCGATCGAGATTGAGCCGCCGCGGATCGAGGTGCCGAAGTTCGAGGCCCAGGTTGAGCCCAAAGCCGAGACCAAGTCCGAGCCAAAGCCCGGCAAGCTCATCGTCATGGCACCCGCAGAGCGGTCCTGGGACCGTGAGGAGTTTGCGCCGCATGTGAAGGCGGACGAGCCGCGCGAGAGCGGCGGCGCGCGCCGCCTGTCGGCGATGGCCGCGGTAGTGGCGATTGCAGCCAGTGTCGGCGCCATCAGCGGCGCGCTCGCGACCGCAGGGATGATGCACTTCGCAAGCTCCGCGCCGGCACAGGTTGCCGACACCAGCGCGCTGGAATCCTCGGTCGCCCGGATTGATGCCGATGTCGTCGCGCTCAAAGCCAACGTCGAGCATACCTCCAAGACCGGCCTCGGCCAGTTCAACCGGACCAACGACCGCCTCGACAAGCTCGAGAAGGCGCAGGCCGAGCCAATGGCCAAGATCGCAAAGCTGTCCGAGACGGTCGACAAGCTCCGCGCCACCCCGCCCGCGGCGCCCGTCCAGGCCGCAGCCGCCGTGCCCGCCAAGGAGACCACTGGTTCGATCGCACCGACCCAGGTTGCAACCGCCGCAGCTGCGCCGGCTCCCGTCGCACCCAAGACCGAGGTCGGCCGGTTGCCGACGGTCGAAGGCTGGGTGCTGCGCGACGTCTCCAACGGCGGCGCACTGGTCGAGGGCCGCGGTGGCCTCTACGAGGTGTATGCCGGTGACCCCATCCCAGGGGTTGGCCGTGTCGATGCGATCCGCCGTCAGGACGGCCGCTGGGTCGTCGTCACCAGCAAGGGGCTGATCGTCGCGCGCTGAGCGGCCCATATCCGATTTCCGAAAAGGCGCTTCACCACGATGTGAAGCGCCTTTTTGCTTGAATAGCCGTCCCTGCGCGGTGTTACCTGAGGCATGAGCCGCGCCTTGCGAATTCTCGTTGCCGCCGCCGTATTTTTCGGCGGCATCGTGTCGTTGTTGGCCGCGGAGAACGCGCAACTGGCACGCGGCACGGCGATCACCGATCCCGATCTCCTGCGCGAGCTCGACCAGCACGATGCGCTCACGATCTCGCGCCTGTTGTGGCCGGAGCGGAACGCGAACTTTCCGCTGACGACCGATCTGATGTTTTCGTGGTTGTCGCAGCTCAAGGAGATTCCTCCCGCGATCGAGGCGGAGATCGATCGCTACGTCGCCCAGCAGAAGGCGGCATATCCGACCGAGACCATCGGCGTCGGCGAGGGCTTCGACGTACAATTGTTCGATCGCGCCAATCTGAAATCCCGCGACACCCGTTTCGTGCTGGCCGGCATCGTCAACCGCATGGACCGGGCCTATGTCTCGGAAGACTCCTGCGGCGAGATCAGGCTGATCTATCGTCTTGTGCGTTTCGAGACCAAACCGGATGGCGGCAGGACAGCCACGCGGCTGCCGATGACGCTCAATCTGGTGATGAAGGCGCGCGACGTGCGCCAGATGGACGGGAACGGCAAGCCGATCACCTGCGCCGAGGTCGCGCGACGCTGGCTCGGCAATGGCGACTGGCAGGGGCTGATCGGCAGCGACTTCTTCCCTTACGATGCGATGCTCGATCGCATCGAGACCAACATTCAGATCTCAGTTGCGGCGAAATCGGCGCTGCACGATTTCCGCTCCGACTATCTGCTCAAGGTGTTCAAGTACGACGCCGCCTCGAAGACGTTCGAGGAATCGACGCTGGAGAACCAGATCGACCGCGACCGCATTCTCGCTGACAATGATCTCCGGCGCGACTTCAGGGATTGGCTGCTCGCGCCCGATCATCTTCGCGACTTCGATCGCGGTACGGTGCTGATCCCCGAGAAATTCCTGGCCAAGGCTGCAATCGTGCCGACGCCAGCCGGCCTCGATGCTTCTCCGTTGCAGCCGGAGTTCGGGATGGTGCAAGGGGAGGGCAACGGAGAGGGACAGGGCGAGCCGGTCTTCTCCGACAACGACGTGGTTGGTGCGTTGAAGCAAGCTGCCGCGCGCGGGGACATGCAGAACGTCCGCTCGGTCGCGGGCTTCCAGCGCCGCCTCAATGACGTCACCTGCGCCGGCTGCCACCAGACCCGCGGCATCGGCGGCTTTCACTTCCCGGGCGTTGATTGGCTTGCGGACAAGCCGTCCAACTCGACCATCGTGCCGGCCTCGCCGCATTTTCTTGGCGACCAGGTCCGCCGCCGTGACATCCTGACCGCGATGGCCGCAGGCAAACGTCCTGATTTCTCACGTGGATTTGCCAGCCGGCCGCAGACCCGCGGCAGCACTGAGCTGGCGGGGACCGAATATCAGGACGGCTGGGGCGCGCATTGTTCCCTGGAAAATGCGGGATCGCGATCGACCGACAGGAGTTTTACGTCATGGAGCTGTGCTAAAGGATTGACCTGTCAGGCTGCCGCGGCTTCGCGCCGCATCGGCATGTGCTTCATCAAGACGCGTTAGGCTGTCTCGAACCGGTTTGGATGACCCATGACGGACTCCAGCGAAGCCAACAAGGAGCGCAATCGCGAGATCGCGCAGAATGAAGAGGCCAAGCAGGTTACCGGCAGCATCCGCGTCAGCACCTGGGCGGTCGCGGTCGTCGTCATCATCGGCGGAATCCTGTTCACGCTCGGCTGGCTGGCGCTGAAGTAGCCGCGCCCTCACTTCGCGTAATTCGTCATCCGCTTGCCGGGCAGCAGCTCGTAGGCCGGCTGCCAGCCGGGCAGTGTGGCCATGCGGCCAAGCCAGGCGTGAATGGCGGGATAGCTTTCCGCGAAGTCGAAGCCGTGCTCGTCGCTCGGATAATGCAGATAGGCCATCATCGAGATATCGGCGACGGTCGGCCTGGTTCCGATCGCGAATTCGTTGTGCTGGAGATGACCGTCGAGAATGCCGAGAAAGTCTTCGAGCCGCCTGCGAAAATGTTTCAGCACCTGCGGATCGTTGCTTTGCGTGAAGGCGCGCATGAAGCGGTAGGTCGCCATGTAGCCGGTGAGCTTGTGGTTGTCCCAGAACAGCCAGCGCAGCAGCTCGAACTTTTCCTCCTCGGTCTCGGCGCCGAAACGCCCGTGCTGCTCGGCAAGCTTGAGCAGGAGAGGCGCGGTCTGCGTCATCTTCACACCGTCGACTTCGAGCACGGGAATCTCACCCATCTCGTTCACGCTCTTGCGCCATTCCGGCGTGCGCGTGACGCCGCCGCCAAAATCGGTCCAGACCGGCTCGAACCTCTCGCCGCAAAGCGTCAGCATCAGCCCCAGCTTGTAGCTGTTGCCGGATTCGGGGAAGTAGTGCAGGCGGTAGCTGGGCATGGGACCTCGCGATGACTGTGATTGTTGAAGCGATCTACGTCGTCGTCCCGGCGAAGGCCGGGACCCATAACCACCGAACGCAGTTTGGCGAAGATTTGGAGTTATCAGCTTCGTTCGACCTCTTCCTCTCTGGGATATGGGTCCCGGCCTTCGCCGGGACGACAGCGTGGATGTATGACCGCTGTCGGCTCCTTACCCCACAGCCCCCTGCGACCGCAGCTGCTTGATCGCGGCGTCATCGTATCCCGCGCCGCGCAAAATTTCGTCACTGTGCTCGCCGACGTCGGGCGGCTTGCGCGGCTGCACTTTCTTGGCGCCGTCGATCCAGATCGGGCTGGAGATGGTGAGCATGGTGTCGTTTTCGAATGGCACTAGAACTTCGTTGTCAAGCATCTGCTTGTCGTTCGGGATGTCGTCCAGGATGCCGACGATGCCGAACACGAGACCGTTGCCGTCGAGGATCTTGCGCCATTCGGCGAGATCCTTGGTCGCAAAGGTCTCGTCAAAGATCTTGATCAGCTCGACGGAGCGGGCGTGGCGGTCGGGCTTGGTGGCAAAGCGCGGGTCGGTGATGAGATCTTCGCGGCCGAGACACCTGGCCAGCGTCGGAAACTGTTTCTCTTCGCTCAGCAGTGACAGGATCAGCCAGCGGCCGTCCTTGCACTGGTAGTGGTTGGCGACCGCGTTCAACGCGCGTTCGCGCGGCCGCCGCTCGGCGAACTTGGCGCCGCAGAGCTTTGCCTGCGCCAGCACGCTCGCAGCCCACACGCCGTTCGCCATCAGATTGGAGGCGACGTGCGAGCCCTTGCCGGTCTTCTCGCGCTGGTACAGCGCGGTGACGATCGCGCCGTAGAATGCCATGGCGCAGGGATGGTCGCCCATGCCGGCGACCGAGCGGGCTGGCGTCGTGTCGGTGTCGGCGCGGACGAGGTCCATCAGGCCGGAGCGCGCCCAATAGGCGTTGCTGTCGAAGCCGGGCTTGTTGGCCTCTTCGCCTTTCTCGCCATAACCGGTGAACGAGGCGTAGATCAGGCGATCATTGAGATGGGCGAGATGGTCATAGGTGATGCCGAGCTTGGTGCGCACCGGCGGCGGCATGTTGGTGATGAAGACGTCGGCCTCTTCGACCAGCTTGTAGAGCACGGCCTGCGCCTCGGGCTTTGCGAGGTCGAGCGCGATGCTCTTCTTGTTGCGGGCCTCCAGCAGCCAGGCGAAATTGTGCTCGCTGGTCGGATAGCCCGGAATGTTGGGCAGATTGCGGTAGGGATCGCCGGCGCCGGGCGGCTCGATCTTGACGACTTCGGCGCCGAAATCCGACAGCACGGTCGCGGCCGCTGGTGCTGCGATGAAACTCGCGCAATCCAGCACCTTGAGCCCTGCAAAAATGCCCTTTTCCATTGCGGCGTTGCTCCCTCACTCGTGTTGTATCCCGCGCGCTGGAATTGGCGAGGGCCACGTCACGGCAGCATTAGACCGATGTTTCGGCGGGATGCAACGCTCCTCGCCGCGCCTCACTCATCCCCTGCGAGCAGGGCAGCATTGCCGCCGGCTGCTGCGGTGTTGATCGTCACGGTCTGCTCGGTCGCAAAGCGCGCGAGGTAGTGCGGGCCGCCGGCTTTCGGGCCGGTTCCGGACAGGCCGTTGCCGCCGAACGGCTGCACGCCAACCACGGCACCGATCATGTTGCGGTTGACGTAGATGTTGCCGATCTGGACGCGGTCGACGATCGCCTCGATCGTATCGTCAATGCGGGAGTGGATGCCGAGCGTCAGCCCGTAGCCGGTGCGCTCGATCGCTTGCAGGACGCGTTCGAGATTTTCCGCACGATAGCGCACGACGTGGAGGATCGGGCCGAACACCTCCTCGGTGAGCTGGCCGGCATCCCCAAGCTCGAAGATGTGCGGCGCCACGAAGCAGCCCTCCGGCGCGGTGCCGGCAAAGTGCAGCCGCGCCTCTCTCTTCATGCGTGCGATGTGCGCATCGAGGCGCTGCTTGGCCTCGACATCGATCACCGGCCCGATATGGGTCGCGACGTCGCTTGGATCGCCGATCTTCAACTCGCGCGCCGCGCCCGCGATCATCTCGATCATGCGGTCGGCTACGTCCTCCTGCACGAACAGCAGCCGCAGCGCCGAGCAGCGCTGGCCGGCGGAACGAAACGCCGAGGTGACGACGTCGTCCGCGACCTGCTCTGGCAACGCGGTCGCATCCGCGATCATGGTGTTGATGCCGCCGGTCTCCGCGATCAGCGGCACGATCGGCCCGTCCTTGGCTGCCAGCGCCCGGTTGATGCTGCGCGCGACCTCGGTCGATCCGGTGAAGACGATTCCACCGATATCGGGGTGCGCGGCCAGTGCGGCGCCGATGCGGCCGTCGCCAGTGACGAGGTGCAATGCGCTTGCGGGGATGCCGGCCTCGTGCAGCAGCCGCACCGCCTCGACCGCGATGCGCGGGGTCTGCTCTGCGGGCTTGGCCACCACGCTGTTGCCGGCCATCAGCGCCGCCGTGACCTGGCCGAGGAAGATCGCCAGCGGAAAATTCCATGGCGAGATTGCCACGAAGACGCCGCGGCCGCGCATGGCCAGCGCATTGCTCTCGCCGGTCGGGCCCGGCATCGCCACATCGTTGCCGAACAGCTTGCGACCCTGCGCGGCATAATAGCGGCAGAAGTCGGTGGCCTCGCGCAGCTCCGACAGCGCATCGTCGAGCGTCTTGCCGCCCTCGCGTTGCAGCAGCGCTATGAAATGGGGCGCGCGGTTCTCCAGAAGATGCGCGGCCTGCTCCAGCGCCGCCGCGCGCGTGGCTGCGGGTGTCCGGCTCCAGGCGGCAAAGCCGGCGCGCGCCGCAGCCACTGCCGCATTGGCCTGATCCGGCGTTGCGTCCGCGATCGGCTTGAGGTCGATCGTCTCGGCTTTGACCTCCGTCAGCAACCGGTCGAGCGCGGCGCGCGCGCCGAATTCGACGCCGCGCGAATTGCGCCGCTCGGGCGCGAACAGGTCGCCCGGCAACGGAATCTTGGGATGGGCCGCGTGCTGCGGCCGGACGATGGCATCCGCCGGGCGCTGCAACAGCGCCGTAACCGGCACGCGATAATCGGACGCTTGCGCCACGAAGGAGGAGTTGGCGCCGTTCTCCAACAGTCGCCGCACCAGATAGGCGAGCAGGTCGCGATGGCTGCCGACCGGGGCGTAGGTGCGGTAGGCGATGTCCGGGTGATCCTTGGCGAGCTGCTCGTAGAGCGCCTCGCCCATGCCGTGCAGGCGCTGGAATTCGAAGCCGCCGTTCGCACCGGCAAGCTCCAGCACGGTCGCGACGCTCAGCGCGTTATGGGTGGCGAATTGCGGGAAGATGCGTGGCCGCAGACTCAACAGCTTTTGAGCGCAGGCGACGTAGTTCAGATCCGTCATCGCCTTGCGGGTGAACACGGGATAGCCGTCGAGCCCGCGCTCCTGCGCGCGCTTGATCTCGGTGTCCCAATAGGCGCCCTTGACCAGCCGCACCATCAGCTTGCGGTCGTGCGCCCGGGCGAGCGCATCGACATAGTCGATCACGTCGCCGGCGCGCTTCTGATAGGCCTGGATCGCGAGGCCAAATCCGTCCCAACCGGCAAGCGAGGGATCGGCGAGCGTTGCCGCAATCACGTCGAGGGACAATTCCAGCCGGTCGGCTTCCTCGGCGTCGACGGTGAAGTTGAGATCATGGACCTTGGCGCGCTGCGCCAGGTCCAGCAGTTGCGGCACCAGCTCGGCCATCACACCGTCGCGGCTGATTGCCTCGAAGCGCGGATGCAGCGCCGACAGCTTGACGGAGATGCCGGGCCGATCGGGCAGGGGATGGCTGCCCGCCGCCTTGCCGATAGTCAGAATCGCGCTGGCATAGGCGTCGAAATATCGCCTTGCGTCGGTGGCGGTGCGGGCGCCTTCGCCGAGCATGTCGAAGGAATAGCGCTGCCTCTCGCCGGAGCGCGGCCGGGCCCGCTCCAGGGCCTGCGCGATGGTCTCCCCCAGCACGAAATGATTTCCCATCAGCCGCATCGCCTGGCGCGTGGCGGTGCGCACGGCGGGTGCGCCCAGCCGCTTCACCAGCCGGCCGATGGTGCCATCGGGCGTCTCGCCGGGCTGGATCACCCGCGCCGAGAGGCCCAATGCCCAGGCCGAGGCGTTGACCAGGAAGGCGGTGGACTTGGTCTCGTGGTGGATGAAGTCGCCCTCGCCGAGCTTGTCCTCGATGAACTGGTCGGCGGTGCGCGCGTCCGGCACGCGCAACAGGGCCTCGGCCAGCACCATCAAGGCCAGCCCTTCCTTGGTCGAGAGCGCAAATTCCCGCAGCATATCCTCGACTCCACCAAGCCGGTCGTCGCGCTTGCGGATGGCTTCGATCAGCCGCGTCGCGGTGCGATCGATCCGCGCCTCCTGCGGCGGGCCGAGATGCACAGATGGCAAAAGGCGCGCGGCGATATCGGCGTCATCGGGCGCGTAGGCGGCGGAGAAGGGAGGCGGAATGTTCGGCATGGCGTGTCCTGTGGCTTCAATTCAGGATAATGCCCACGCTACCTTAGCTCGATAGACAATTTAGCTCATTCGGCTTAGAAAATGAAGTCGCCCAGTCATTTGACCTTACGGAATATGGAATTAGATCGAACCGACCGGAAGATCCTCTCGATTTTGCAGCAGGACGGGCGAATCGCCAATGTCGAGCTCGCGGAGCGCATTGGGCTGTCGCCGACCTCGATCGGCGAACGGCTGAAGCGTTTGCAGCGAGAGGGCTTTATCGAGGGCTATGGCGCGCGGCTAAACCCGCACCGGCTCGGCCTCGGCCTCCTGGTGTTTGTCGAAGTGCTGCTCGACAAGACCACGCCCGACAATTTCGAGCGTTTTGCCCGCGCGGTGAAGCTGGCGCCCGAGGTGCTGGAGTGTCACATGGTCGCCGGCGGCTTCGACTATCTTGTGAAGGCGCGGCTGGCAGACATGGCTGCGTATCGGCGCTTCCTCGGCGAGACCTTGCTGTCGATGCCCGGCGTGCGCGAAACGCGAACCTATGCGGTGATGGAGGAGATCAAGCGCGACGCACCATTGCCGGTGGACTAACGAAGTGCCGTCGCGATTGTCATTGCTGTGGCGTCCAATGGGCGGTCTTCGCGGGCAAATAGTTCTCCCTGTGCAATCGCAACGCCTGTCGTCGAGTGCACTGACCGTTTCTAAAATTTCTTGGCCCGGCTCCCGGATCGATCCGGGAGTTAGCAAAAGCCGGCGGGCTTATACTTTGAGGTTCTCTGCGGAGCTTTTGCCTCGGTTTGCGATCTCTTCATATTCAACCGTCTGTCCTTCGTTCAGGGACGACAGACCGGCTTTCTGCACTGCCGAGATATGCACGAACACATCCTTGCCGCCCGACGCAGGCTGGATAAATCCATAACCCTTCGTCGGGTTGAACCACTTGACCGTACCTTTAGCCATCACGACTTCTCCGCGGGTCTTCCTCCGAGATCTCGAACCGCCAGTCCCCGCCAACCGGCCGGTTCGGTCCTAATACGATACGCGGAATGTGGCTGGCTTGGTAGCTCAAACCACATCGGCATTTCGGCGAATTCCGCTCAACTTCGCGGCGTTTTTGCCGGATTTGCCCTTTTCGCGGTCACTTGGTCGGCGCGCCGCGCGCCATCCGTCAATAAGTCGCGGCCAGATAATCGACGATCTTGCTGACATCGGCATCGTCGATGGGGGCGCCATAGACCTTGATCATCTTGGTCACCTCGGCCTGCCAGAAACCTTTCTTGTCCTTCATCGGCGGCTGCGTGTTGATGTAGTCGGCGGAGTGGCAGGCGCTGCAATTGCCCTGCACGACTTCGAGATTGGGCCCGAGCTTGAACGCCGCGACCTCATCGGGGGTCTTGTAATTGACCGGTGCTGCAAGTGCCGAACCCACCACGGCGGCGAGGGCGAGCGTGATGGCGAGGAAAACGGTGCGCTGCATGATCATTCCCCTCAAGCCACGGTAACGCGGACGGTTTCGACGACGTTGCGCAAGTAACCCGCCGGATTCCAGCGCGGCGTATCCGGCTGGGTTTCGCCGCCATTGCCGGTGGCGCGCACCTTGAGCTCGTGGGAGCCCGCCGCGAGCTTCACCGGCAGCGTCCATTCACGGAATGAGTATTTGCCGAGATCCTTGCCGAGCCTGGCGTTGGTCCAGGTCTTCCCGCCGTCGGTGGAGACCGCGACCTCCTTGATACCCTTGCCGCCGTCGAAGGCGATGCCGCGCAGCGTCGTGCCGCCTGCTTTCAGCTTGGCTCCGTCCGGGACGCTGGTGATGAAGGAACGGATGGTGAAGCGGTTGATCGGGATCGTCGCCTTCGGCGCGGTGCCCGGCTCGACCGCATTGTTCGGCGTGTCCGGAATGCGATAGGCCGACTTCATCCAGAACCCGTCATAGACATTGTCGACGACGGTGATCTCGTTGAGGTGCTTGACCCAATAGGTGCCGAAATAGCCGGGCACGATCAGGCGCAGCGGAAAGCCGTTGAGGAACGGCAGGTCTTCGCCGTTCATGCCATAGGCCAGCATCACCTCACCGTCGTTGGCGTGATCGATATCGAGCGCCTTGACGAAATCGGGCGTTTTGTCGCTGACCGGACCGTCCATGCCGTTGAAGGTGACCTGCTTGGCGCCGCTCTGCACGCCCGCCATCGCCAGCACGGCCTTCAGCGGCACGCCGCGCCAGCGCGCATTGCCCATCGCGCCGTTGGCGAGCTGACCGCCGGCCACGCGCGGATCCAGGAAGCCGCGGCTGTTGCCGGAGCACTGGTTGACGGCGACGATCTCGGTCGCCTTCATCTTCCTTATATCCTTCAGCGACAGCTTGAGCGGCTTGTCGACCTTGCCCTTGACCTCGAGCGTGAACTTGTCGGGGTCGAGACTGTAGGGCAGGTCGGAAAGGTGATAGCGCACGAAGAACGCGTTATTCGGCGTGATCGGGCCGTCGTTGAACACCGCGAACGGCGTCTCGAGCTGCGGCGGGCGGCTGGTCAGGCCGATCATCGGCCGCTTCTGCGGATATTTCACCAAAGGCCGTTCGCCATTGGCAAAGGGCAGGGCGACGGTGTCGAGTGCCAGCGCTTTGGTCGAGTTCAGTGCAGTCGCAACAGCGGCAAGGCCCGCTCCTTTGAGCAGGTCGCGTCGATCGAACATGTGGTCTCCTCCCGGAGCTTTTCGTTGGATCACGGTCATCACCGCGATCTCTCACTCATCTGTCGCAACGACTCAGATGAAGTCAATTCGTGCTTTCGCAGCAGGCCCATGCCGCTGCGTTGCAGCAAGCCGGTGTTACGCCGCGACGCGTTCGCCGGGATCGACGAGCGCCGACAGCTCCCTCGCGTCCGCAACCACACGCACGGCCATCGGTTCGTCGCGGCCGCGGATCGCGACCTCCTGCTGCGGCAGCGCATCGTCGGCAAGGCCGGCGGTCCGGCGGACTTCCTCCGAGACGATCGCTTCGCAGGCCAGCGTCTTGGTCATGTCCTGGAGGCGGGCCGCGACGTTGACAGCATCGCCCAGCGCCGTGAAGACGATGTGATCGCGATACCCGATGTCACCGATGATGACCTCGCCGCCATGGATGCCGATGCCGAAGCGGATCGGCTGGCGTAGATCGTGGGACAGGAGCTCGTTGAGCTCATCGATATGCCTGGCGATGCCGGCGGCGGCCTTCAGCGCCTGCCGGCAGGCGGTTTGCGGATCGGCGCTCAGTCCGAACAGCGCCAGCATGCCGTCGCCGACAAATTGGTTCGGCTGGCCGCCATTCTCGATCACAGCCTGCGAGACGGCGCCGAGGAAGCGGTTGACGATGAACACGGTGTCGAACGGCAGCCGCTTCTCGGCCAGCTGCGTCGAGCCGCGCATATCCACGAACAGGCTGACGAGATAGCGCTCCTGGCCGATTCTGGCAGGCGTCGAGGCCTGTGTGTTCGCCGAAAGCGTATGCGCGGTGAAGAGCTGGAAGAAGGAGAGATCCGACGTCGGCCGCAGCTGGCAGGCCAGCCTGATCGAGGGGTCACTGGTGCCGACACGGGTGAGCACGAACGCCTCGCGCTGCGACGGCTCGGGCAGGGCGCCATGATCGCCGATGATGCGGATGCGGCAGGTCGAGCAGCGGGCGCGGCCGCCGCAGACGCTGGCATGCGGCACATTGTGGCGCAGGCTCGCTTCCAGCACGGAGAGGCCCTTGGGGACGCGCACCGTCTTGCCGTTGCCGTAGGACAGCGCGATCATGCCGCCGCGCCGCTCGCACAGGGCGCGCGCGCCACGCGCCAGCAGCGCCAAAGCGAGCAGTCCGAGATAGCCGGCGGTGAGGCCGCCGGTGATGCGGTCGAGCATCGCGGCCTCTGCCGTGGTGCCCAGCTGGCGGCGCGTGAGATTGTGCGTCCGCCATTCCCCGTCGTCGGCCTCGACCTCGACGCTGCGGCCACCCTGGTAGACACCCAGCAGCGACAGCGTCGGGATCAGCACGGCAGCCGCGAGCAGATAGGGCGCCGCGCGCGTGAAGAACGGTTTGAGGCGAAGCCAGAAATAGATGCCGATGCAGCCGTGCACCCAGGCGATGAGAAGCAGGATCGTCATGGTCCAGATACGGTTCGACGCGACGAAGAACAGATAGAGTTCCTGCGGATAGAGTTTTTGGTGTCCGTAAAGCGTCTGACCGAGCCGCACCCCGATCACATGCGCCATGACCAGCGCGGGGATGCTCAAGCCCAGCACGAGCTGCAGCGGCTCGACCGTCCGCCAACGGAACTGCCGGCGCTGATACAACGCGTAGATGCCGAGCCCCATATGCGTGAGCGCCGCCGTGTAGAACACGATCGCAACCGGCAGGAACTGCCAGAACAGCATGTGGTAGTAGACCCCGATCTCCATGGCATCGACCGAGATGTTGCCGAGCGCATGGTTGAGGAAATGGCTGACCACATAGGCGAACAGGATGACACCGCAAACCAGCCGCACCTGGCGTACGCTGATGGCGCGGGAAAGATCGGAAAATCGTGTGGATGCGGTTGCGGCCATGATTCTGTTGTATCAGTTCATGAAGGAGAACAGCCAGCGTCGCGTTTAATTCCGGGGGTGGATAGCGCGCCCGATCACATGCGCGGCAAGCGGCCGCAATCTCCGTGTCGTCCTGGACAAGCACCCCCGGGGGCGCACGCGGATCCGGGACGACGGTACCCAACATTGACTCCCCCTCCCAGGTTGGCGAAAAGCGCCGCCGTGAGGACAGCTCCCGACATCACGATGCTCCCCGCCGGCGCGGCGCGCCGGCCGCTCGTCATGGCCGCGGCGATCATCGCCGCGATGACGCTGCTGCGCATCGTCTACGCCTCGGTCATCGAGCTGCGCACGGACGAGGCCTATTACTGGACCTGGTCGCAGGAGACGGCGCTCAGCTTCCTGGATCATCCCCCCGGCATCGCCTGGCTGATCCGGTTCGGTACTGCGATCTTCGGCGACACCACACTCGGTGTGCGCTTCGGCGGCATCGTCGCGATGCTGGTGACGCAGCTCCTGCTCGCGGACATCGTCCGCCGCCTCACTCATGATGTGCGCGCCGTCGTGCTCGCGGTGCTGATGCCGGAGGCCGCGCTCTATTACGGACTGCTGATGGCCAAGGTCGCGCCCGATGTCGCCATGATCCCGTTTGCGGTGGCAATGATGTGGTGCCTGGTGCGGCTCGCGCAGGGCGGCGACGGCCGCTGGTGGCTCGCGGCCGGCCTGTTCGCCGGGCTCGCGATGCTGTCGAAATTTACCGTGATCATGTTCGCACCGGCGGTTGCCGCCTTTCTGCTGGTGCCGGATTGGCGCTGGCGCTGGTTGCGCAGCCCCTATCCTTATCTCGCGGTCCTGATCGCAATCGCCGTGTTCTCGCCGGTCCTGATCTGGAACGTGCAGCACGACTGGGCCGCGATTCGCTTCCAGGGTGTGCGCGCCACCACCAGCTACGGCATCTCGCTCCGCACATTCGGCGACTACATCGGCCTGCAATTCGGACTGGTCGGCTTCGTCATGCTGCCGGTGGTACTGACGGGGGTGGTGCTGACGGCGTGGCGCGGCTATAGCACGCGCGAGCCGGTCGCGATTTTGCTGTCGACCGCGGTCCTGGTGCCGTTTCTCTATTTCCTGGCGAAATCGCTGACCCTCCGCGTCGGCGACACCTGGCCGATGTTCATGTGGCCGGTCGGTTTCGCCGCCGCCGCTGTCAACCTCACCATGCTGTCGCGTGAAAAATGGTCGGCGCGGATGATCAGATCGTCGCTGTTCTGGGTCAACACGGCGGTGGTCTCCGGCACCGCCTTTGTCGTCATCGTGTTCCTCTACTACGTCGCCGCGCCCTGGAATTTACTTGGCAAGATCGATCCGATCGGTGCCGAGTCCGGTTACGAGCAGGTCGCCGCGCGCGCACAGGCCGCATTGGACGAGACTGGCGCGACCTGGATCGCCACCACGGACTACCGCACCTATGCCATGATGCGCTGGCTGTTCAGGGGCCGGGTGCCGGTGATCGAGATCAACGAGCGCGGCCGCTTCCAGGACTTTCGCGATCCGGGCATGGACCGGATCAAGGGCCACGTCGGCATCTATGTCGGGCGCGAGCCGGACAATCGCTCATCACTGTGGGAGAACATCCCCGCCAAGCGCGAGCCGCTCGGTCAGGTCGAGCGCCGCTGGCGCGGTCTCGTGATGGACACGTACACGCTGGAAAAGCTCACCGGCTGGACCCCAGAGCTGTCGCCGCCGAAAGACTCGCCGCTGTTCCGGTGGCGCGTGCTGGCGGGCGAGTTTGAGCGGCGTACGCTCGCCTAGCAAGGCGGCCTTCTTCCTTCTCCCCTTGCGGGAGAAGGTGGCGCGAAGCGCCGGATGAGGGGTCTCTATCCGCTAAGACGACTGCGAGAGGCGCGCGCGGAGAGAACCCCTCACCCGTCTCGCCGCTCTGCGGCGAGCCACCCTCTCCCGCAAGGGGAGAGGGGAAAACGAGTCCGCCGCGCAAGATGGCGTTCTACTCTTCCTCGTCCTTCTTCCGCAGCAGATCCGTCGCGAGGTCCGACAGCTTCGGCGGCGGCAGTGCGGCGAACGGCAACGGCCGTGTGACGTCGATTGCGGCGAGGCCGAGCCGCGCCGTCAGTAATCCATTCAGCATGCCTTCGCCCAGCCGCTGCGACAGCTTCGCCGCAATGCCGTGGCCGAGCATCTGCTGCACCAGGCTGTCGCTCGCCGCCATGCCGCCGGTGATGGCGAGATGGGCGATGACATGGCGGAGCAGGCGGATCATGCCCAGCGTGCCAGGCCGGCCGCCATAGAGGAAAGCGAGCTGGCGGATCAGGCGCAGCGACACGATGAACACAAACATCACGTCGATCGCCGCTCGCGGGCTCACCGCCGTGACGATTGAGACTTTTTGCGCGGCTGACGACACCAGCCGCCGCGCCTCGATGTCCAGCGGCGACATCAATTCGCGCTCGGCGAGCCGGATCATGTCGGCGCCGTCGATGATCTCGCCGGCGTGGCTCTCCAGGGCGGCACGGGCGCGCGCGAGCTGCGGGTTCTGATGCGCTATCTTGAGCAGATCCTGCACGATGATGCGGCTCTCCTTGCGATCGTCGCTGGCAAGAACAGCGGCTGCGCGCTGATGCAGCTTTTCGATGGTTGCTAGCCGCGCCAGCCCGAAAGCCTCGCGTCCGGTCACCACCGCGAGCGCAAGCGCGGTGATGAAGGCAAGGGCCACTCCGACGAAGCCGAGGCTGTCGCTGCGCGCAAACAGATCCTCGATCAGACGGACGACGCCGAGTCCGACCCCGAGCAGCGTCAGCCCGGCAACGCCGGACCAGAACATTGGGCCCCAGGGAAAGCCGCGCCGCGCCGGAAGCGTCGCTGCGATTGGCACCGGCAAATTCGCCGGATCGGGCTCCGGCGTGATCTGGATGGTGGTACGGCCGAGCCGGGTCGTCTCGTCGGCCTCGGTGACGACGACGCCGGGGTCGTCGAGCCGGAACGTCGCCGGTCGCCGTGGCTTCGATCGGTCGTTCATGACAATTTGTCTCCGATCAGGAACTGCAAGGCACGGTCGAGGCGGATGTGAGGCAGCGCCGGGTGGTCGGCCCCCTCACGTTCGAGCTTCGGCGGACGGAAGCGCAGGAAGCGAAAATCGCTCTTCCCGGCGGCCTCGGTCGAGAGGCCGCGGAATGCGTCGGTGCCGTTGAACAACGGCTCGGGATCCAAGGGCAGGTCGCCCGGAAAGGTTGCCACCTCGGTGCTGCCGTCGAAGAATTCGCCGCCGGCGCTTTCTCCCGCGGCGGGCGTTCCCAAGATCGACGGCAATTTGTCACGGCCATGCGCGACCTGCGCCTCGCGCGTGGCGCGGACGGCGGCGAGCGCGACGACGTCGATCGCCGCACCGGTATTTTCCGCGCGCGCAACGGCGCGGGTGACCGCGCGGCGCAGCACGGCCTCCAGCCGGTCATGGCTGGAATGATGCAGATGATCCGCCTTGGTCGCCGCGAACAGCACGCGGTCGATCCGCGGCCGGAACAGGCCGGAGAGGAATGTGCTGCGGCCGATGTTGAAGCAGTCGAGAATGCCCGCGAGTGCGGCTTCGAGATCGTGCAGCGCTTCGGGGCCGGCGTTGAACGCGGCGAGCGCGTCGGCCAGTACGATCTGGCGATCGAGCCGAGCAAAATGATCGCGGAAGAACGGCCGCACCACGACGTCCTTGTAGGCCTCATAGCGGCGCACCATCATCGCCCACAGCGATCCCTCCGGCGCCTGGCCACCCGCGGGTACGTCGAGCGGCGCAAAGGTCAGCGCCGGTGTGTCGGCGAGATTGCCCGGCATCAGGAAGCGGCCGGGCGGCAGCAGGCTCATCGCAAACCGCTCGTCGCGGCAGCCTTGCAAATAGCCCCTGAAGAGCTTTGCGGCCGTCAGCGTCGCCTGCTCGTCCTCGCGCGCCTCGGGCTTGAGCGTTGCGAGATGCGCGTGCCAATCCGCGGCAAGATGGACGCGCGGCGCCTCGCGTGACAAGGCGAGACTTTCGGCCGACCATTGCTCAAAACTCTTCTGAAGCAGCGGCAGGTCGAGCAGCCACTCGCCGGGATAGTCGACGATGTCGAGCGTCAGCGTGCGGTCGGCGCCGTTCTGGCGCTGGTAGTCGATGACGAGCCTGAGCTCGCTGATGTCGACAGTCGAGTTCGGCCAGCGCCGCTCCTCGATCAGCGCGCGCAGATGGCTCTCATAGGCAAAGCGCGGCACCGCGTCGTCCGGCTGCGGCGCCAGATGCGCCCGCGCGATCCGCCCGGATGAATAGGCCTCGAACACCGGAAACCGGCCGCCACGGGTGAGGCCGTGGATCAGCGCGGTAATGAACACCGTCTTGCCGGCCCGGGACAGGCCGGTAACCCCCAATCGTACCGTCGGATTGAAGAAATGCTCGCCGTAGTCGATCAGCGCCCGAGCCGACAGGCGCGCCTCCTCGATCATATCCTGGAAACTAAATGCCATATGAACGTTGGGAATCCCGGGCGAGGGCGGATAGGCAAAAAGGACTAATCACAAAAGTGGCAACTGCCTGAGGAAAATCAAGCTTCATACTTCCACCGTCTTTGTCGGCAAATCAGCCGTTTGAACGACGCGCCGATCCCGAAACACCCATACAAGAGGGTATTAACTCACCTTGCGGATTGCCATGACCGTCTTCCAATTGAAACAGCTCGCATCCTCCTCCGTCCACGCAGCCGCCGACGCGGTCGGCTGGCATTACGACCGCGCCGAGTTGATCGCCGACGGCGTGATCCACGCGATCGGCGTGCTCTGCGGCATCATTGCCGCGACCGTGCTGGTGGTGCTGACGGTGCTCTTTGCCGACGCGACCGACATCGTCGGCGTCTCGATCTACGTCGCCGGCCTGCTTTCGATGCTGGTGTTGTCGGCGACCTATAATCTGTGGCCAGTCTCGCCGGCCAAATGGCTGCTGCGGCGCTTCGACCATTCGGCGATCTATCTCCTGATCGCGGCGACCTACACGCCGTTCATCCTGGAGGTGAAGGACAGTGGGTTCGCGCTGGTGCTGCTCGCCGGCGTCTGGTGCGTGGCGCTCCTCGGCATCGTGCTGAAACTTCTCTACCCCGGCCGGTTCGACCGCGTTGCGGTCGGGATCTACCTAGCGATGGGCTGGAGCGGCATCATGCTCTACGATTCCGTGGTCAAGGCGCTGCCTGCGCTGGTGCTGGGCTTCGTCCTTGCGGGTGGACTGCTCTACAGCTTCGGCGTGATCTTTCATGCCTGGCGGCGGCTGCGCTTCCAGAATGCGATCTGGCACGGCTTTGTCTTGGCCGGCGCGGCGTGCCATTATACCGCGGTGCTCGACCTCGTGTTGAGCTGAGCAAGCTCCGCGAAGCGCAATAAGCCAAAACGGTACAAGACAAGAGGAGACGTCGCATGCAGGTGACCGGCAAGGTCGTGGTCGTCACGGGCGGCGCCAACGGCATCGGCAAGGCGCTGTGCGAAGCCTTTCACAAGGCGGGTGCGGCCAAGGTCGTCGTCGCCGACATGGACGCGGACAACGCGCGGGCGGTCGCGGCCACGGTGGATGGCGCGGCCTTCAAATGCGATGTCGCGCAGGAAAAGGATATTTCCCACGTCATCGAGGAGACCGAGCGTCAGTTCGGCCCGATCGAATTGTTCTGCTCCAATGCCGGCATCGGCGGCGGCTTCGACCCGATGTCGGTCAATGCCGGCGGCGCCTCGGATGAGCCCTGGCAGCGCAGCTGGGCGATCCACGTCATGGCGCATGTCTATGCGGCGCGGCATCTGATCCCGCGCATGAAGGCGCGCGGCGGCGGCTATTTCCTTAACACGATCTCGGCCGCCGGCCTGCTGTCGCAGGTCGGCAGCCCGGCTTACTCCACCACCAAGCATGCCGCGGTCGGCTTTGCCGAAAATCTCGCGATCTCGCACAAGGCGCACAACATCCGTGTCTCGATCCTCTGCCCGCAGGGCGTGGACACCAACATGCTGCGTTCGATCCCCAAAGGCCCGCAATCCGGCGACGGCGACCTCTCGCCCGAGCAGGTCGCCAAGGACGTGCTCGCCGGTCTCGATCAGGAGACGTTCCTGATCCTGCCGCACCCGCAGGTGCTCGGCTACATGCGCAAGAAGACCGAGAATTACGACCGTTGGATCGGCGGCATGGCCAAGATCCAGGCTAAGATGCGGGAAGATTTCGGGACGTAGGAAGGGGCCTGCCACGACCTCCGGTGTCGTCCTGGCTTTCGCCAGGACGACGGTCGGCCCTCAATGCTTCTGCCCGTACAGCACCGGCACCGCCGAATCCACGACCACCTCCACCAGGCTCGTCCCTTCGAATGCCATCCCGCGCTTGAGCGCCTCGCCCAGTTCGGCCGCCTTGCTCACCCGCACCGCATGGCAGCCCATGCCCTCGGCCAGCCGCACGAAATCGATCCCCGGCAACTCGAGTCCCGGCACGTTCCTCACCTGCATCACCTGGCTGAACGAGCGCATCGCGCCGTAGCCGGAATTGTTGATGACGATGATGGTGAGCGGCAGCTTGCGCTGCGCGGCGGTCCACAGCGCCTGGATCGAATACATCGCCGAGCCGTCACCGATCAGGCACACCGTGCGGCTCGTCGGCTTGCCGAGCGCCATGCCGACCGCGGCCGGCAGCGAGTAGCCGAGGCCTCCGCTCGCCATGGTGTAAAAACTGTCCTGGCCGCGCATCGGCATGAACTTTTGCATGGCCGGCCGGTGCGAGGGGATTTCCTCGACCAGCGACGCGCCGTCCGGCATCGCCTGCGACAGCGAATGCAGCAGGAATTCGACCGGCAACGGATCGCCGGCTAGCAGGGCCGGCGGCAGCGTTCGCCCCTTCGGTGCCGCGCGCTTGCTCTCCGGCAAGAGGTCGAGCAGCATTGCGAGCGCCGGCTTCATCGTCGCGATGATGCTGGTGCCGACCGGCGTCACCGCCGCGGCATCCGGGTCATCGGTGATCTGGAAGATCGTCGCGCCGCCGTCGAAGATCGCGGCATGGCCCTCGACGTGGAAGGTGAACACCGGCGCGCCGATCACGACGACGAGGTCGTGCTCGCGCAGCGCGTCCGACAATTGCGCCGGCGAGGCATGCAGGAAACCCGCGAATTGGGGATGACGTTCCGGGAACGAGCAGCGCGCCGAAAACGGGCTGACCCAGACGCTGGCCCTGGCCTTCTCGGCCACGCGCACCATCAGGTCGACCGCGCCGGCGCGATCGACGCCGGGGCCGACGACGAGGGCAGGGTGCTTGGCTGAATTGAATGCGGTGACCAGCGCCTTCATCGCGTCAGCTTCGGGCCCGATCTCGCGGCTGACCTTGCGTGCTTCGATGGGAGCGGCCGCATGCGCCCAGTCGTCGACCGGGATCGAGACGAAGGTCGGCCCGCATGGCGGCTGCATCGCGGTGTAATAGGCGCGCGCGATGGCGGCCGGAACGTCCTCGGGCCGCGCCGGCTCCACGCTGTACTTCACATAAGGCCGCGGGAATTCGGACGCACGCTCGGCATAGAGGAACGCCTGCAAGGGGAGGATCGAGCGTGCCTGCTGGCCCGCGGTGATCACCAGCGGCGTCTGGTTGCGATGCGCGGTATAGATGTTGCCGAGCGCGTTGCCGACGCCGGCGGCCGAATGCAGATTGACGAAGCCGGCATTGCGCGTCGCCTGCGCATAGCCGTCGGCCATGCCGACGGCGGAGGCTTCCTGAAGCGCGAGCACGTAGTCGATGTCGTCGGGCCAGTCGCTCAGGAACGGCAGCTCGGTCGAGCCGGGATTGCCGAATACCTTCTTGATGCCGAAGGAGCGTAGCAGGTCGAGCGTCGCCTGCTTGACGGTGACGGATTTGGTTGTGGCTTTGCCGTTCTTCACCATGGTTGCCGTTCCCTGTTGTCCATCGGCGCTGCTACCTCACCCGTCATTGCGAGCGCAGCGAAGCAATCCAGAATGCCGCCGCGGCGACAGTCTGGATTGCTTCGTCGCTTCGCTCCTCGCAATGACGAGGAGAGACCATCACCACACCGCGGTCCCCTTCATCGTCGGCTGCCCCTCCGCGTTCGCGGTCCACAGCTCCATGCCATCAGCGGTCTCGTTGGCGTTGATGGAGAACTCCGAGCCCTCGAACAGCGGCTGGAGGCCGCGATAGGTGAACTTCTTCGGCGGCTTGCCGCCGCGCAGCTTCGCCGCCATCTCGATGATGAAGGTTGCCTGCAACGGCCCGTGGAAGATCAGGCCCGGATATCCCTCGACCTTGGTGACGTAGTCGCGGTCGTAATGGATGCGGTGGCCGTTGAAGGTCAGCGCGGAATAACGAAACAGCAGCACGGGATCGGAGACATGCGTCTGGCGATGCTGCGCCTTCGGCGGCGGAGGCGGCGCCTTTGCCGGCGCGGACGTCGTCGTCATCTCGCGATAGACGATGTCCTGCCGCTCGCGGATGGCGATGCCGCGCGGCGAGGAGATGCTGTGCTCGACCGAGACGAAGCACAGCGTGCCGGTCGAGCCGGTCTTCACCTGTACGTCCGCGATGCGCGAGCTCCGCGTCGATTCGTCGCCGACGCGCAGCGGCTGCAGGAACTCGATCTCGCCGCCGGCCCACATCCGGCGCGGCAGCGGCACCGGAGGCAGGAAGCCGCCGCGGGTGGGGTGGCCGTCGGGGCCGAGCATCGACATCGGAAACACCGGCTGCGCCAGGCACCAATGCACCGTGAACGGCGCCGCGTCGCCCGGCTTGGGCGCGCCGACCTCCTGGAACAGCGTCGCACGCAGGCCCTTCACGAGCTGCGCGGTGACGGTGTCGGTGGCCTCTTCGCTGCGGCCGATCCATTGCCTGAGATGATCGATGTCGAGCTTCTCGGTCATGACGCCTCGCTCTTGTTATTTCTTGGATTGGGGATTTTCGCCGATCGCCGGTACAGCACCATAGCTGCGCGTCTCGCCGACAATGATCGGCGCCGGCGCGGGATAGCTGACGCGTCCCTGCGGCGTGTCCACCTCGATGCGGCGCAGATGCGGATGCTTGGTGAGGTCCGCCATGGTGTTGACCTCGGCAAAGGCGATGTCGGCCTCGGACAGCCGCTTCAATAGCTCATCGCGCGTCATCTTGCCGAAGGCATCCGCGACCGTCTTGTCGGTGAAGTCGCGGTTGCGCACGCGCTCGACCATGTTGGCCACGCGCGGATCGGCGGGCAGATCGGGCTGGTCCAGCACTTTTGCGCAAAGCGTCTTCCACTCGCGCTCGCTTTGGATCGAAATCAGGATGTCCTTGCCGTCGCTAGACGTGAACACGCCATAGGGCGCGATCGAGGGATGGCGCAGCCCCATGCGCTTGGGCGGATTACCGGCTTCGGAATTGAGCAGCGGCACGGTGCACCAGTCCGCCATCACGTCGAACATAGAGATGCGGATGTCGGCGCCCTTGCCGGTGCGTCCGCGCCCGATCAGCGCCTCCAGGATCGCCGCATGCGCGGTGGCACCGGTCGCGACGTCGACGATGGACATGCCGACGCGCGAGGCGCCGTCGGGATTGCCGGTGATCGAGGCAAGGCCGCTCTCGGCCTGGATCAGGAGATCATAGGCCTTGCGGTGCGCATAGGGGCCGTCGTCGCCATAGCCGGTGATCGTGCATGAAATCAGCCTGGGATAATCCTTCAAGAGCCGCTCCCGCGAAAAGCCGAGCTTGTCCATCGAGCCGGGCTTGAGATTCTGGATCAGCACGTCGGCGCTCGCGATCAGTCGCTCCAGTTCGGCGCAGCCTTCCCTGGTGGCGAGATCGACCACCGCCGATTGCTTGCCGCGGTTGAGCCACACGAAGTAGCTGCTCTGGCCCTTGGCCGCCGCGTCATAGCCGCGGGCAAAATCGCCCTCGGGCCGCTCGATCTTGATGACTTCCGCGCCGGCATCCGCCAGCCGCGACGAGCAGAACGGTGCCGCCACCGCCTGCTCGACCGCAATCACCCTGATCCCGTCAAGTGCTCCCATGATGGCTGCCTCAGTACGAGCGGGGCATGCCGAGGACGTGCTCGGCGATGAAGGACAGCACGAGGTTGGTCGAGATCGGCGCGACCTGATAGAGCCGCGTCTCACGGAATTTGCGCTCGACGTCGTACTCCTCGGCGAAGCCGAAGCCGCCATGGGTCTGGACGCAGGCATTCGCCGCTTCCCACGACGCATCGGCCGCGAGCATCTTGGCCATGTTGGCCTCCGCGCCGCAGTCGAGCCCGGCCTCGTATTTGCGCGTCGCTTCCTTCACCATCAGTTCGGCCGCGCGCATCGCGGCGTAGGCCTTGGCGATCGGGAACTGGATGCCTTGGTTCTGGCCGATCGGCCGGCCGAAAACGCTGCGCTCCTTGGCGTAGCTGGTGGCCTTGGCGATGAACCATTTGGCGTCGCCGACGCATTCGGCAGCAATCAAAATGCGCTCGGCATTCATGCCGGAGAGGATGTAGCGAAAGCCCTTGCCCTCTTCGCCGATCAGATTTTCCGCCGGCACCTTCATGTCGGTAAAGAACACTTCGGTGGTGGCATGGTTCATCATGGTGCGGATCGGGCGGATCTCGAGGCCCTTGTTCTTGGCCTCGCGCATGTCGACGATGAACACCGAAAGTCCATCCGTGCGCTTCTTGACCTGGTCCTTCGGCGTGGTGCGCGCCAGCAGGAGCATCAGGTCGGAATGTTCGGCGCGGCTGGTCCAGATCTTCTGGCCGTTGACGACGTAGCCGGCGTTGCCGTCCTTGCGCGCGAAGGTCTTCAGCGAAGTGGTGTCGGTGCCGCTGGTCGGCTCGGTGACGCCGAAGGCCTGCAGCCGTAATTCGCCGCTCGCGACCTTCGGCAGATATTTTGCCTTCTGCTCGTCATTGCCGTGCCGCAGCACGGTGCCCATCGTGTACATCTGGGCGTGGCAGCCGCCGCCGTTGCAGCCCGCGCGCTGGATCTCTTCGAGGATCGCCGCGGCCGCTGAAAGCTTCAAGCCCGCGCCGCCATATTCCTCGGGGATCAGCACCGAGAGATAGCCGGCCTCGGTCAGCGCGTCGACGAAGGCCTTCGGGTAGGCCATCTCACGGTCGAGCTTGCGCCAGTATTCGCCGGGAAACTGCGCGCAGAGCTTTGCGACGGCTTCGCGGATGTCGGCGTGATCTTCGGTGTGGTGTTCTTCACTCATGGGGTTTCCCGTATGTGCGGCAGTTAAGATAACGCCGGCCGATCCTCTGGCGTTGTGAAAACACTGCCAGCCCCCTATGCTCATTTGCTATAGCGTATGGAGTAGCCTTCCAGGATTGGCAAGCATGGATTTCCGTCAGCTCAGGACCTTCAGTTGCGTGGCGGAGCTCGGCAGCCTCTCCAAGGCGTCCGATACGTTGCGCGTGGCGCAGCCGGCGCTCTCCAGGCAGATCAAGCTCCTGGAACACGAGCTGCGCACGGAATTGTTCACCCGCAACGGCCGCGGCATGGTGCTCACGGATGCCGGCCGCCTCTTGCTGGCGCGCACCTCCGGTATCGTGCGGCAGATCGACCAGATCCGCGACGACATCCAGTCGTCCAAGGGGCCGCCATCGGGCCAGGTCGTGCTCGGCCTGGTCCCGACCGTGAGCTGCGTGCTGTCGGCGCGCTTCGCGCGGCGCTGCGTCGAAAAATTTCCCGGCATTTCGCTGCGCATCGTCGAGAGCTACAGCGGCCATCTCGTCGAATGGCTGCATCGCGGCGAGATGGATCTCGCCATCCTCTACGGCCGCTCCGCCGATCTGCATCTCAACGTGGAGAGCTTGGGGCGCGACAACATCGTCGCGGTTGGTCCGCGCGGTTGTGGCCTCGCGCGCAAGAAGAGCGTCGATGTCGGCTGGCTGCTGCGGCAACGGCTGGTGCTGCCCAGTCATTCCCACGGTCTCCGTGCGCTGATCGAGCATGCGGCGGCCCAGCGCAAGATCAAGCTCAACGTCCAGCTCGAGGCGGATTCGTTCCGCGTGCTCACGAGCCTCGTCGAGGAAGGCCTCGGCTTCGCGCTGCTGCCGCCCTCGTCGGTCCACGGCGAGGTCGCGGACGGGCGGCTGGAAACGGCTGTCGTCTCGAAGCCGATGACGCGCGAACTCATATTCGCCTCTCCGATCGACCGTCCGGTCTCGACGGCCTCGCTTGCCGTCACCGCCCTCCTGCGCGAGGAAGTCGCCGCCTGCCGCAAGGACGGCGTGTGGGACATCAAGTTGAGTTAGATGTGGCGGTGCGGTTTAGGACAGAAGGCCGTATGCGACCCATCGCATGTTGCGCGAGCTGTCATGCCGGAATTTTATAGCTGGGGTGGAGTCGCCCGCTCTCAATCCACCCCCGCGTGTCATTGCCCGCGAAGGTGGGCAAATCCAGTATTCCAGAGCCCGCAGTGCTTGAGCCGAGAAGCCGCGGCATACTGGATGCCCCGCTTGCCGCCTACGCTAAAGCTTCGGCGCCCCTGGACCTCAGCCCGGCGAAGCCTTGGCGTAGCCGGGTCGCGGAGCATGACAGCTGAGGTTGAGAAACACCTGCCGTATAGCGAGCACTCTACCCCGGAATCCTCACCGGCAGCGACTCGTACCCCTTGATGAAGCTCGAATAGATCCGCTTGGGCTCGCCGACTACCTCGATGCGGTCGAAGCGCTTCAGCATCTCTTCCCAGACGATCTTGAGCTGGAGTTCGGCGAGGCGCATGCCGACGCAGCGGTGGATGCCGAAGCCGAAGGAGAGATGGGTCCGCGGCCGCGGGCGGTCGATGATGAACTCGTTCGGCTTTTCGAACATCTCCTCGTCGCGATTGCCGGAGACGTACCACATCACGACGCGGTCGCCCTTCTTGATGTGCTTGCCGCCAACTTCAGTGTCCTGCAGCGCGGTGCGCCGCATATGCGCGAGCGGGGTCTGCCAGCGGATCACTTCGGGCACCATGGAATCGATCAGTTCCGGGTTGGCGCGCAGCCTGTCGTACTGCTCCGGATTCTCGTTCAATGCCAGCACCGAGCCGGTCATGGTGTTGCGCGTGGTGTCGTTGCCGCCGACGATGAGCAGGATGATGTTGCCCATGAGATTATCGGGGTCCATGAAGCGCGTGGCGTCGTTGTGCGCCATCAGCGACAGCAGGTCGTTGCGCGGCGCGGAGTTGACGCGCTCGTTCCAGAGCTTGGACATGTAGGCGTAGCATTCGTCCATCTCGCGGCGGCGCTCTTCGGCCGAGGCCACGATGCCGCTCTTGGGCAGCGCGGTCGCGACATCGGACCAGCGCGTCAGCTTGCGCCGTTCTTCCCAGGGGAAGTCGAACAGGGTGGCTAGCATCTGCGTCGTCAGCTCGATCGAGACGCGCTCGACGAAATTGAAGGTCTCGTTGCGCGGCAGATTGTCGAGCACGGTCTGCGAGCGCTGGCGGATCAGTTTTGCCAGTTCGTCCAGATGCGTCGGCGTGAACATCGGCGACACCGTCTTGCGCTGCGACGAATGACGCGGCTGGTCCATGGCGATGAAGCTCGGCCAGTCATAGCCTTCCGGCACGTCGCGGATCCCGATGCCGCCGAGCGTTGAATCCGAGGAGAACAGGCCGTGATTGGTGTCGACATGCATGATGTCGTTGTACTTCACCACCGACCAATACGGCTCGATCGGCGCATTGGTGCAGTAATGCACCGGCTCTTCCTTGCGCAGCCGCTCGAACCACGGCCACAGGGTGTCGTCCTGGAACAGCCTGGGCGCGCCCGGGTGGAATTGCGCCAGCGGCGTCGCATAGGCCTCCTCGCGCGCCCTGCGCATGCGTTCGGCCTTGTCCACTTGAACCGGCGCTTGGATGTTCATGGTGGTTTGCTCCAGTTGCTTGCTTGACCTCTCCCGCGTGCGGGAGAGGGGGCACAGCTTCCTTGTGGACGTGTCGAACTCATCTTTGCGAATCTAAGCCGCGATCTTCACCGGCAAGGTTTCAAGACCCTTCACGAAACTCGAATAGACCCGCTTGGGTTCGCCGACCACCTCGATATGGTCGAATCGCTTGAGGATCTCTTCCCAGATAATCTTGAGCTGGAGTTCGGCAAGCCGCAAGCCGACGCAGCGGTGGATGCCGAAGCCGAACGAGAGATGCGTGCGCGGCCGCGCGCGGTCAATGATGAATTCGTAAGGCTTTTCGATCGCATCGGCGTCGCGGTTGCCCGAGACGTACCACATCACGACCTTGTCACCTTTCTTGATCTGCTTGCCGCGGAACTCGAAGTCCGCAAGCGCTGTGCGCCGCATATGGGCCAGCGGCGTCTGCCAGCGGATCACTTCCGGCACGAAGCTGTCGAGAAGCGCTGGGTTTTCGCGCAGCTTGCGATATTGCTCCGGGTGCTGGCTCAGCGCGTGGAGCGAGCCCGACATGGTGTTGCGGGTGGTGTCGTTGCCGCCGACGATCAGAAGGATGAGATTGCCGAGGAAGTTCTTCGCGTCCATGTCGCGCGTCGCGGCGCCATGCGCCATCATCGACAACAGGTCGCTCTTCGGCGGCTGTTCGATGCGTTCCTTCCACAGTCGCGTGAAATAGCCCGCGCATTCCGTCAGCTCGGCCTGACGCTCGTCTTCGGTGGCGACGAGGCCGTCGGGGCCGGGAATGGTGGTCGCGATGTCCGACCAGCGCGTCAGCTTGCGGCGATCCTCCCAGGGAAAGTCGAACAGCACCGCGAGCATCTGCGTGGTGAGCTCGATCGAGACATGGTCGACCCAGTCGAACACCTCGCCGCGGGGCAGATTGTCCAGGCACTCGGCCGAGCGCTGGCGGATGCTGAGCGCGAGATTGTCCAGATGCGTCGGCGTGAACATCGGCGCCACGGTCTTGCGCTGCGCCGCATGGCGCGGCGGGTCCATCGAGATGAAGCTCTCGCGGCGCAGTTCCGGATCGATGTCGCGGATGGTGATGCCGCCGAGCGAGGAGGCCGAGGAGAATACCGAATGATTGGTCTCGATCTCCATGATGTCGTTGTAGCGCGTCACCGACCAATACGGCCCGAACATCGAGTCCTTGCAATAGTGCACGGGATCTTCGCGGCGCAGGCGATCGAAATAGGGCCAGAACGTATCGGTCCTGAACAGCTCTGGGTCGCCCGGATCGAACTGCTCCAGCGGCAGTGACGTAGCGCGTGCGCGTAACGCGTCGAGCTTCGCCGCGTTTTCGATGGTCCCATGCATGACCGCTCTCCCTGACATCAACCGCGCGTTCTCGTTGAATTCTGCGCTGCGGTATTTGATTTGCAATTACAGCCGGTTGTCTGCGCCGGAGCAAGGGCGAGTTTTGCCACATGGGTGTGATGTAGCCCGGATGGAGCGGAGCGAAATCCGGGATTCGGTCCGCCACTGCCGCTGTCCCGGATTGCACTGCGCTCCATCCGGACTACGAGGCCATTGATCCAACAACGTGATCTCGCGCACGCCCTCGGCCGTGGAATCGTGCCAGAAATCGACCGGAATCGAGCTAAATCGAACCCGCCCATCTTGGGGATCGACTAATCTCTGATCTATAAGTTTGATCGAACCAGGTCCGCACCCCGAGGTTGCCGCCGTGAACGACATGCAATGGGCCCCCATCGGCTCCGAACCCTTACCCCCGCCGCTGCCGCCCACGCGGGTCGATTTCACCGGCAACCGTACCGAGTTTCGCAAATTGGTCACCAAGGGTGCCCTGCTCGAGCTCGTCACCTTCGGCTTCTACCGGTTCTGGCTCGTCACCGACATCCGCCGTCATCTGTGGGCGAACACCGCGGTTGATGGCGACGCCGCCGAATATACCGGGCGGGCCAAGGAGCTGCTGGTCGGCTTCCTGTTCGCGCTCGCGATCCTGGTGCCGATCTACCTCGCTTACTTCCTTGTCGGTATCGAGTTCGAACGCTGGCAGGGCTTTGCCTCGACGCCGCTGTTCATCAGCTTCTACGCCTTTGGTCAGTTTGCGATCTTTCGCGCGCGGCGCTATCGCCTGACGCGCACGGTCTGGCGCGGCGTGCGGTTCTGGATGGACGGATCGGGCTGGGCCTATTCGTTCCGCGCCATGCTGTGGGGCTTGCTCGTGTTCCTGACGCTCGGGCTCGCATTGCCGTGGCGCGAGGCCTCGCTCGAACGCTACAAGATGCGGCACACCCATTACGGCGATTTACGCGGCGATTTCGAAGGCGACGGCTGGACATTCTTCAAGCGCGGCTGGTGGCTGTGGCTGCTGAGCCCGATCGCGATGGTGATCTTCCCGCTCGCGCCGTTCTTCTATGCCGAGTTCAAGGCGCGCGAGTGGCGCTGGTGGCTCGACGGTATCCGCATCGGCGACGTCAGCGTGTCCTCGCAATTGCCGCACAACGCATTCTACGCGTTGTACTGGAAAGTGATCGGCTGGTGGATGCTGCTCTCGGCCATCTTCGCCGCCTATATCGGCGGAGCGACCATGCTCGTCGTCAAGCTGAGCGGTCTTTCGGTCGAGCAGGCGTTGGTGCGGGGCAATGCCGCCAAGAGCATCCCGACGCTGGTGATGATGGTGATCGGCTACTTCGCACTCGCTCTCGCCCTCAACATCGTCATGCGGGTCTATCTCCAGCGCGATCTCTGGGCCAAGGTGCTGGAAACTGTCGAGGTGCACAACATCGGAGCCGCGGCGGATGTGCGCGGCAGCGCCGAGCTCGCCAGCGCGCTCGGCGAAGGCTTTGCCGATGGACTCGATGTCGCGGGATTCTGAGCTGTGAGTGAGTTGTCCACAGAGGTCCCGGCGCAATCCGCAAAGCCGACGATCTTCTTCGACGGCGTGTCGAGCCGCAGGCGGCAGGTGGCGCTGACGCTCGGTGACGCGCTCGAGATCCTCGAAGAGGGTGCGACGCCCGTTCGCTGGGCCTATGCCGACATCCGCCGCGCCGATAGCCCGCCCGGCATCTTGCGGCTCGCCTGCGCTTCCGCTCCGCCGCTGGCCCGGCTGGAAATCCGCGACGCTCTGCTCGCGTCAGACGTGACCGCGCGCTGCATGCGGCTCGACGAGCACCAGACCTCGCGCCGCGGGGGCGCAAAAATCGTCGGCTGGTCGATGGCTGCCGCCGTCTCCATTGTCTGCGTCGTGCTGTTCGGCGTGCCGCTCGCTGCCGACCGCCTCGCGCCGCTGGTGCCGAAACCGATCGAGCGGCGCATTGGAGATGCGGCGGAGGTTCAGGTGAAGACGATCTTCGGGCGCAGCGAGTGCCAGGATGGGGCGGGGAAAGCCGCCTTCGTCAAGCTCGTCAATCGGCTGCGCGATGCCGCCGGCCTCGACGACGATTCCATGACCGCGGGCGTGCTGCCGACCCCGGTGCCGAACGCGTTCGCGCTGCCGGGCGGCAAGGTGTTCGTGCTGAAGGGCCTGCTCGACAAGGCCGAAAATGCCGACGAGATCGCCGGCATCCTCGCCCACGAGCTCGGTCATCTCAAGCATTACGACAACATGCGCGGCCTGATCTACAACGGCGGCACCTCGTTCCTGATCGGCCTGTTGTTCGGCGACGTCACTGGCTCGAGCGCCGTGATCTTCGCCTCGCGCAGCGTG
Organism: Bradyrhizobium sp. 155; assembly: GCF_023101105.1. Taxonomy (NCBI): domain Bacteria; kingdom Pseudomonadati; phylum Pseudomonadota; class Alphaproteobacteria; order Hyphomicrobiales; family Nitrobacteraceae; genus Bradyrhizobium; species Bradyrhizobium sp. 155. The sequence goes on from NZ_CP064704.1 coordinate 1,263,830, forward strand.
GTTGAGGCTTCCTATTCGCGCGAGGCCGAGACCGCTGCGGATACGTTTGCCATCGAGATCATGCACAAGCTCGGCCGTTCGCCTAAGCCTGCAGCCGAATTGATGTTCCGCATCACCGGCAAGGAAGGCGGCGGCCTCACGTCGATCCTGGCGAGCCATCCGCTGACCGAGGACCGCCTCGCGCGCATGACGAAAGAAGACCGCCCCGCCAGCGGCCCGCCGCTGCTCACGGATGCGGAGTGGCAGGCGCTGAAGGGGATCTGCGGCAGCGGCAAGGTGTGACGGCCCGCCCTCAGCGCATCACTTCGCGGGCGCAGCAGGTGGATTCGATCCGGTGGTGACGCTCGGCGCGTTGTTCGGATTGGAGGTCGTGGTCTGCGGGCCGACGTCGCGTCCATTGTAGAAGAAGACGGCAGCGACCACGGCGATCACGAAGATCGCGCCGATCGCCCAGCCCACCGGGCTGTTGCGGCGTGCTCTGTCTGCCCTGCGGTCATCCTGATAGGTCATCGTGCTCTCCATCGTAGAGCAGGAAAACCTTGCGCGAGCGAACCTGTTCCTAACGTGACGCGGTTTGCAAGCCGGCGCCTATCTCGTCCCGTAGGCGCGGTCGCCGGCGTCGCCGAGGCCCGGCAGGATAAAGCCGTTCTCGTCGAGACCTTCATCGACTGCGGCCGTCCAGATCGGCACGTCAGGATGCAGTCCGCGCAGCCGTTCGAGCCCTTCGGGGGCGGCGATCAGGCAGGCGAGGCGAATATCCTTGGCGCCGCGCTCCTTCAGCCGGTCGATTGCGGCCACAGCCGTGTTGGCGGTCGCAACCACGGGCGTCACCACGATCGCCAGGCGCTCGCTGAGATCGGACGGCGATTTGAAGAAGTACTCGACCGCGGCAAAGCTGTGCGGCTCGCGGTAGAGGCCAATATGGGCGACGCGCGCGGTCGGCACCAAATCCATCATGCCGTCGACGAAAGTGGTGCCGGCGCGCAGCATCGGCACGAACACCAGCTTCTTGCCCGCGATCTTGGCCGAATGCATCGTCGCCAGCGGCGTTTCGATAACGGTATCGGCGAGCGGCAGGTCGCGCGTCACCTCGTAGCACAGCAGCATGCCGATCTCCTTGATCAGCTCCCGAAACGATTTGGTCGAGATCGATTTGTCCCGCACCAGGGTCAGCTTGTGCTGCACCAACGGATGATCGACGATCGTGACGCCTTGCATGATCGGATGCCTTTCTTCCTTCTCCCCTTGTGGGAGAAGGTGGCGCGAAGCGCCGGATGAAGGATCTGTTTCCGCGAACTCGAACGAGAGACTAGAACACCGTACCGTCGCTGATCACCTTGAGCGGCGGCGAACCATCGGGCCGGCGCGCGAAGGCGATGGCGCGGCCCGCGGCCCAGGTGCCGCCTTCGAGAATGCTGGCGAGCGGCAATGTCTCAGGAGTGCGCCCGAGTTTGGCGCGGACCAGTTCGGCGAGCCGGTCCAGCAGCGCCACGGTCAGCGCGCGCCACTCGACGACGAGCAGGGAATCCACCGCATGCGCGCGCTCGGCATCGGCGGCGTCGCGCAGGCGCAGCACCTCGTGATCGACGAACAGCCCGCCATTGCGATATTCGGCAAGCCCGGTCAGGCCGTCGATGTCGGTGACGTCGAATCCGGCGCGCTGCAGCGGCTCGATCAACGAATAGCTCAGCCATTGCGACAGCTTGTGCAGGGGCACAAGGCCCGCGGTAGCGTCATCGGCCTTGATCGCCGGGTGGCGCCAGCAATCGCCGAGCGGAATCCCGGCAAGCTCCAGCCGCGACGGCCAGATCGGTCCGAGCTGATTCAGCACCGCCGAGAGAATCGCGGGCGCGGGAACCGCGCCGCCCTTCGCCTGCGCCGCGATGTGATCGAACAGCCCGCCCGGCCGCGGGGTGTCGTGCGCGCCGAACACGTCCGCCCGCTCCGCCACCAGCTTGCCCAAGCGGCGCAGCAGATCGGTCCGCCCCTCGACCCCGAGCAGCGGATTGGCATCGCTCACCTGAAAGGCCGAAGTGAGCGCGGCGAGTGGCAGTCGCGCGAGCACGTCGGCATCGGTCCTGAAGGGCGCGCGGGGATCGTGGGAAAAAAGGCCGCTTGCGAACATGTCGAGGCTCGCAATCGCGAGTCCCTCGGATCGGCCGATGCTCTGTCCCGTCACCGCGTCGCGGTATCGCCACGCGGCACCCGCGCCGGCGTCGAGCAGCACGCTGACGATGGCAAGGTCGAACTCCGCGCGCGCCCGTGCCGCGCGGTCGGGCCATGACGTCGCGTCCGCGAGCCGCGCCCAACGGTCGACGCCATCAAGCACGAAATGCCGCCAGCGCGCATGGAACGGAATCTCCAGCGTCGGATAGGCCTCGCGCGTCACGGCGAGAACGGCGTCGGCAACGCCATCCATGCGATCGAGATCGATGGTGAAATGCGTCAGCCCGCCGTTCAGACCGATCCCAAACATCTCGCCGGCACGCGCGCGAACCGCTGCTGCGCTAAGCAGCGAACGGGCCTGCAATTCCAAAGCGTCTGCCATCAATCGATCAGTATTTTTCCAGCGAACGCCCGACCACGCCGTCGACGTCCTTCTCCGGCGCAATGTCGGTGGAGTAATAGCCGGCGGCCTTCTTCGCGGCGATCTCGACATAGGCGTCGGCGGGAATGAGCTCGGGCGGGATCGGCACGCGCTCGACGATGTCGATGCCCTGCGAGGTCAAAGCGTCATGCTTCATGTCGCTCATCGAGAGGAAGCGGTCGATGCGCTTCAGGCCCAGCCAGTGGATGGTGTCGGGCATCAATTGCTGGAAGCGCGCGTCCTGGACGCCGGCGACGCATTCGGTGCGCTCGAAATAGGCGGCGGCCGCATCGCCGTCCTCCTGGCGCTTGCGCGCATTGTAGACCAGGAACTTCGTGACCTCGCCGAGCGCGCGGCCTTCCTTGCGGTTGTAGATCACGAGCCCGAGTCCGCCCTCCTGCGCGCCGCGCGCGGATTCCTCGATGCCGTGAATGAGGTAGGGCCGGCAGGTGCAGATATCGGAGCCGAACACGTCGGAGCCGTTGCACTCGTCATGCACGCGGCAGGTGATCTTGGTGCGATGGTCCGGCAGCTTGGTGACGTCGCCGAACATGTAGACGGTGGTGCCGCCGATCGGCGGCAGAAACACCTTCATGTCCGGCCGGGTCACGAGCTCAGGGAACATGCCGGCGGTCTGCTCGAACAGCGTGCGCCGCAGCTCGGTCTCGTTGGTCGCAAAGCGCTCCGCAAGGCCTGGCAGATACCAGACCGGATCAATCGCGATCTTCACCACCGACACGCTGCCATTGGCGTGCACGACGTCGCCGTCGGCGCGCAGGCGCTTGGCGGCGAGCGCCTCGCGGATCTCCGGCAGGTCCAGCCGCGCGCGCGTCACCGCGATGCTCGGCCTGATGTCGATGCCCTCGGCGATGTCCTTGCCGAAATTCTCGGCGACGAGATGCCCCCAGGGATCGAGCGCGACGATCTTGGCGGGATCGCTCCATTGCGGGAACGGCCCGATGGTCGCCGCGGGAAACGTGTTGGTGAGGTCGGGCCTACGAATCGGATCGAGCGCGCCGGCGGACACCGCGAGCGCGCGGTACATCGCATAGGAGCCGCCATGGCTGCCGATCACGTTGCGATCTCCCGCGCGCGACACCGTGCCGATGATCGGACCGCGGGTGCGTGCGTCGGCGGCGCCCCAGTGGATCGGGAAGGCGGCTGTCCTGCCCGGCTCCGGATGGGAGGTGAGGCGGATGTGGTCGGTACGGTTCGCGCGGCTCATGACCAAACTCCTAAAAAGCCAACGGCCCGCCGCTCGGACGGGCCTTGGCTCGTCGCGCTGCCGATGCGGAACACCGGCGGCGCGAGCTCAATCCAACATATTGTAGCGGGCAGTCGCGACAGACAAGTTAATCGTGCTGCGCGGGGGCGGGGCGGTTCGCGGCCAAATTCCTGTCGTCCCGCGACCCGGCAGCGCTTGCCCGAGTCCCACGCTACCGCACTGGCGGAGCTCTCCGCCACCGCAGTAAGATGATGAAGTAATTATGGTTTTCACGTTTTCAAGAGGCGCCACACGGTTGGCGTGCCGGGCGTCGAGTTTCCGGACAAAACGTGTCATCAAACCAAAACGTACAGATCGCCTTTGCCGCATCGCCTTCCTTGGAGACCGCCATGCCCGCCCCCGCCTACATCGACCCCCGCAACGGTAAGCTCTATCCGCTGGACCAGCCGCGCTGGTGCTCGGACGAGCGCACGCCGCTGCTGGTGACGCCCGGGGCAGGGATGTCGCGGGAGGAGATCGAGCCGCGCACGCGTTCGCTCTGGCGCTACCGGGCGGCGCTGCCGGTCGAGATCAAGACTCCGATCACGCTCGGCGAAGGCTGCACGCCACTGGTGCAGCAGGCCTGGGGCGAGCTGCGCCCGTTCTTCAAGCTCGAATGGTTCAACCCGACCGGCAGTTTCAAGGACCGGGGCTCCGCCGTGATGCTGTCCTTCCTTCGGCAGATCGGCGTCGACGCCATTCTGGAGGACTCGTCCGGCAATGGCGGCTCGTCGATGGCGGGTCTCGGCGCCGCCGGCGGCATGCGCGTGAAGATTCTCGCGCCGGCCTCGACATCGCCGGCCAAGATCGCGCAGGTCCGCGCCTATGGCGCGGCGGTGCAGCTGGTCGAGGGCCCGCGCGAGGAATCGGAGGCCGAGGCAATCCGGCAGTCGAGCCAGACCTTCTATGCCAGCCACAATTGGCAACCGTTCTTCCTCGAAGGCACCAAGTCGCTCGCCTATGAGATATGGGAGGACCTCGGCTTCCGCGTCCCCGACAACGTCATCGTGCCCGTCGGCGCCGGCAGCAGCCTTTTGGGTTGCGCCCTTGGTTTCCGTGAGCTGTTGAAAGCCGGCCAGATCACCAGGCTGCCGCGCCTGTTCGCGGCGCAGCCGCTCAACTGCTCGCCGATCGATGCAAGCTTCAAGGCCGGCGTCGACACCCCTGTCGCGCGCGAGGTGAACAAGACCATCGCCGAAGGCACCGCGATCAAGCATCCGCTGCGCCTGCGCGAGATCATCGGCGCGTTGCGCGAGAGCGGTGGCGGCACTGTCGCGCTGACCGAGGACGAGATCGTCGCCGCGCTGCGGCGTCTTGCGCGGCAGGGCCTGTTCGCCGAGCCGACCAGCGCAAGTGCTGCCGCCGCGCTGGAGAAACTATCCGTCACCGGTAGCATCAAGGCGACCGAGACCACGGTCGCGGTCCTCACCGGCACCGGCCTCAAGGCCGCGACCATCGTTGCCGATCTCGTGCAATAGGACCGCCAGGGAGGCGAAGCCGTCGCCGTCATGGGCTTGCGTTGAACCTTTGGCATCCGTCGTCAGCCTCATGAAAAACTGACATTGAGCGAAGGGAGAGTTCCATGGCCGACCAAGACCCGTTTGCTGGTTTCAAGGCAGTCCAGAAGGAAGCCTGGTCGCTGTTCACGCCGATGGAAGTGTTCACCACGCCCTCGGCCGCCAAGCTCGTGAGCTTCGCCGGGGTCGCGACCGGCCAAATGCTGCTCGACGTCGGATGCGGCACCGGCGTTGCCGCGATCACGGCGGCGCGCCGCGGTGCGAAGGTCAGGGGTCTCGACCTGTCGCCGGTCCTGCTCGAGCGCGCCCGCGAGCACGCGCAGCTGGCGAATCTCGATGTCGACTTCGCCGAAGGCGACGCCGAAAGCCTGCCCTATGGCGACAACGAGTTCGACGTGGTGCTCAGCCAGTTCGGCCACATGTTCGCGCCGCGTCCCAAGGTCGCCATCGGCGAGATGCTGCGCGTGCTGAAGCCCGGCGGCACCATCGCCTTCTCCACCTGGCCGCCGCATCTCTATGTCGGCCGGATGTTCGCGCTGATCGGCCGCCATCTGCCGCCGCCCGAGGGCGTGGCCTCACCGGTGTCGTGGGGCGATCCGAAGATCGTCGCCGAACGTCTCGCAGGGAAAGCGAAGGATATCACCTTCGAGATGGACATCATGACGCCGTCCGCACTCAGCCCGCAGCATTTCCGCCGCACCATGGAAACGACGATCGGGCCTTTGATCAAGCTCGTCGCCCAGTACAAGGACGAGCCGGACAGGCTGCGGAGTTTTCGCAGCGAGTTCGAGGCGCTGATCTCCGAATATTACGACGGAAGCAACAACGTGATGCGTCAGCAATTTTTGATGTCGAAGGCGAAGAAGGCGTAAAGCCGCGCCACGGTGCTTTCCTTCTCCCCTTGCGATCTCACTCCTTCAGATCGTTCACGCGCCTTACCCAAATGCGTACATCGGTGAGCACGTCGGGCAGCGCCGCCTTGACCTCAGCCACGGTCATGCCGGCCTTGATGCGGGGATCGTAGAGCAGGTTGAGGATGTACTGGTCATAGACGTCGAAATAGCCCATCGAGACGTTGTCGTTGAACATGGTCCAGGGCACGCTGGCGGTGTCGTTGATCGGGCCGAGCGATTGCAGCAGCTCCTCATAGGCGCAGTCGAGGAAGGTGAAATCGCCGTTGTCGACGGTGAGGATGACGTCGGAATGCTCGATCTCGAAATTGTCGTTCTTGCGGAAGCCGGACAGGCATTGCGGATCGAGCGAGGTGCGGATCTCGCGGGCCTTCTCCGCACCGTAGAAGCTCGAGATGGTGCGGAACAGATCGCGGTCGCGCACGAGCTTCACGCGCACATTCGCCGCTTCGCTGGAGTCGATCATGGCGATGTCGAGATGCTGCACGCGCTTGCCGATGTCGGCTACGACTTTCGCGAGCTGCGCCTTGCGGTCGGCGCGATCGCTCTCGGCGAACACGCGCACCGGTCCGTCGAACTTGCGGATGCGATCGACACGGCCGGCAAGGTGGTATTCGGCGCCGAACGCCGTCTTCAGAAAGCCGTCGACGATCTCGCCGTCGGTAAAGCTCTTCTTCTCGGCGCGCTGGCGCGAAGCGATCGCGGGCAATTCGCCCGCGACGGCGATGGTAGCGGTGTCAGGCGCGAACGCGACGGTGGCGAGCGCCAGCAGCACGATGCGAAAGCCGGACGGAGACGGGGCCAATGCGCTCATTGCCAGGCGACGCTGCCGTATTCGGAACCGACGCACAAGGCCGCATATCCACGCGCCGCCGATTCTTGCTAGTTGTTCAGCACGACCACCGTGGTGCCGACCCCGACGCGGCCGTAGAGGTCGGTGACGTCGTCATTGGTCATGCGGAAGCAGCCCGAGGACACCGCCTGGCCGATCGTCTCCGGCTCGTTGGAGCCGTGGATGCGATAGAGTGTCGAGCCCAGATACATCGCGCGCGCACCGAGCGGATTTTCGACGCCGCCCTTCATGTGACGCGGCAGGTCCGGCCGGCGCGCCAGCATCTGTGACGGCGGCGTCCAGTCCGGCCATTCCTTCTTGGCGGTGATCCGGTGCACGCCGCCCCAGCGGAAGCCGTCGCGGCCGACACCGATGCCGTAGCGCAGGGCCTGGCCGTTCTGGAGCACCAGATAGAGCCGGCGCTCCGAGGTGTTCACCACGATCGTGCCCGGGGCGTAGTTGCCGTTATACATGACGGTGGTGCGGGGAACTGGGCTCGAGCCGCCGCGGAAGAAATTCGGGCCGCCGCCCATGATGTCGCGCGAGTCGAACTCCTCGGCGAAGGCGCCGCCGGCGGTCGCCGACAGCAGTGCGATGGCGGCAATCGGCGCGGCAAAATACCGGATCATTGTTCCCCCAGCAAAAAATCGATTCAACTGAAGTTACAGGCCATATTTGCGGGCTTTCCGCAAGCCACGGCCTCGTGAGACGGGGCATCCTTAACGGTTGGCGTTACCAAACCGGCAACCGCGCCAATTTGCCGGAAAGTATTAGCCAAACCAGCGCATCGCCGCGCGGGGCAGGGCGGCGACGCCGGCTATTGCTTTGACGAGACGAGCGAACAATGATTGATCGGATGGATTGTTGGAACATTGCCGGTTGCGGGAGCTGACGGATGAACGGTGCGGAAAGTCTGGTGCGGACGATGGTCAAGGGCGGGGTCGACGTCTGCTTCTCCAACCCCGGCACCTCCGAGATGCATTTTGTCGCAGCGCTCGACCGCGTGCCCGGCATGCGTTGCGTGCTCGGCCTGTTCGAAGGCGTGGTGACCGGCGCCGCCGACGGCTATTTCCGCATGAAGGGCACGCCGGCCTCGACGCTGCTGCATCTCGGCCCCGGTCTTGCCAACGGCCTTGCCAATCTGCACAACGCCAAGAAGGCGAATTCCGGCATCGTCAACATCGTCGGCCAGCACGCCGTCTACCACATCGACTACAACGCGCCGCTGACCTCCGACATCGAGGGCCTGGCCCGGCCGATGTCGTCCTGGGTCCGCACTTCGCCGGACTCCAAATCGGTCGCCGCCGACGGTGCCGCGGCGATCGCCGCCGCCAAGAGCGCGCCGCCGCAGATCGCGACCCTGATCCTGCCCGCCGACACCGCCTGGAACGAAGCGGACGGCATCGCCGAGGTTCCGGCCGAGCAGCAGCGCGCGAGCTATTCGCCGCAGGCGGTCGATCAGGCCGCAAAGATCCTGCACGGCGACGGCGAGGGCACGCTGCTGCTGATGACCGGCAGTGCGCTGAGCGAGCAGGGCCTGGCGCTGGCCGAGCGCATCGCCGCCAAGACCGGTTGCACCGTGATGGGCCCGACCTTCCGTCCCAGGATGGCGCGCGGCCGCGGCCGCTTCTCGATCGACCGCATCCATTACGTGATCGACAACGCGCTGCAGATGCTGGCCAGGTTCCGCCATATCGTGCTGGTCGAGTCCGACGATCCCGTGGCGTTCTTTGCCTATCCGAACAAGCCGAGCATCCTCAAGCCCGAGGGCTGCGAGGTGCATCGCATGACCTCCTGGGGGGAGAATTCGGTCGCTGCACTGGAAGCGCTCGCCGGCGCGGTGAAGGCCAGCGCGAAGGACGTCAAGCCGCAGGCCGCGGCTGAGCTGCTCAAGCCGACCGGCGCACTGACCCACGCCTCGATCGCGCAATCGATCGCCTATGCGATTCCGGAGAACGCGATCCTGGTCGACGAATCCCTCACCACCGGCCGCGCCTTCTTCCCGCCGACAGCGGCGGCTGCTCCGCACGACTGGCTCCAGAACATGGGCGGCTCGATCGGCTTCTCGACGCCGCTCTCGATCGGTGCCGCGATCGCCTGCCCGGACCGCAAGGTGATCTGCATGGTCGGCGACGGCAGCGCGATGTACACGATCCAGTCGCTGTGGACGCAGGCGAGAGAAAACCTCAACATCGTCACCATCGTGTTCGCCAACCGCATCTACCAGATCCTGCGCGGCGAGTTCGACAATGTCGGCGCCGGCGAGCCCGGACAGCGCGCCAACGACATGCTGCGGCTCGACCGGCCGACGCTGGATTTCGTGGCACTGGCCAAGGGCATGGGCGTGCCCGGCCGCGCCGTCACCAACGCGGACGAGTTCAACAAGGCGCTGGCCGAGGCCGTCGCCGAGCCCGGACCGCGGCTGATCGAAGTCCAGATGTAGGGCACCGCATCAGGAGCGCCGAGGGCCGGGGGCAAGATGCAGACCGAGCTGAACAAGGTGATCGCGGCACTCCGGGACTTCTACGCACACGAAACATTCCTGTTCGAGAAGGACATCGGCGAGCGTGCCATCACGCACCGCTTCGCCGTGCATCTGGAGAAGCAGTTCTGCGGCTGGTCGGTCGATTGCAACTACGACCGGCTAGGCGAGCGTACGCTGCATCTGCCGCACGGCACCATCATCTCGACCGACGATCATCTGGGCAAGTCGATCTACCCTGACGTCGTGGTGCATCAGCGCGAGATCCCGAACAATTTGCTCACCATGGAGATCCGCAAGGCCAGCAATCACACCGCGCTCGACCACGACCAGCACAAGCTGATGGCGTTGACCGATGCGCATGTCTGGTTCGCCTTTTGGATCGGCGTGCTGCTGGTGCTGGACAAGGACAACGTGACGATCTCGGAAGTCTATGTCAGCGGCGTCCTCGATCAGCCGCTGTCGCGCTGGTTCGCCACGCGGCTGGAGGAGGTCGGCCTCGGGATGGCGCGTTAAGGCGTGTGCCGAATTGTCGCCTTTAATTCAGCTATTCCCTTGAGTCATAGCCCAAGCGCGATCTCGGCCCATTTCAGCATGCGGTCGCTATTGAGGAACGCCAGCACCGCCGGCTCGAGCGACGCGGTGGCGCCCGGTGCGAGCAAAGCCGTCGCGGCCACCATGTCGCAGCGTTGATTGAAGGCGAGTGAGAGCGCGGCCTTGGCGTTCCCCTCGACGCGATATGCCCGGCTGCGGCCGCGCATTGGACCGACAAGGATCTCTCGGCCGGCGGCCGTCGGCGTTGCCTTCCCAATCAGCGCCAGGTCGCCCATCTGCTCGAGGTCGCCGTCATCGGCAATGCCGGTGGCGCAATTGCAAAAGCCGAGCTTGGCGCGAACGTAGAGCTGGACTTCGCCGCCGCAATCCGCGGCCTTGCAGCGGAACGCTTTTCCTTTCCCCCAGGGATCCGCACCGAAAGGCCAGTCGATTTCCGTCCACACTGGGCGAACCTCGCCGGAGGTCGCTGCTGCGCGTGCCGGTTCACCGGATCGCAATATCCAGAGCGCTGTGGCTGAGCAGAACAGTGCGATGGCTGCGCTGGTTGCAACGAGCTTGCTTGTCAGGCGCATGGAAGTTGCCGCGACATCTTTGCTAATTCTGAGCCATCAACTTTCGTGCGGCCGCGAGGTCCTCTCGCGATGAGTCGCCATTTCTCGCGGTTTCGACGACTTTCGCGTAGTACTGGCGGGCCTTCACAGGATCCCCCGCTTTCTCGGCCGCGTGAGCGGCGCCGATCGTCGCGCCAAATCGGTTCGGCTCCTTGCGCATGGTGCTTTCGAACGCGACCAATGCCTCCGTCGCCATGCCGCGTTCGAGCAGCATGGTCCCGTAAAGCTCGCGTGCGGGGGCAAGTGGACCCGGCGTCACGATGGATTTTTCGGTCTTGTCTTCGGCATCGGCGGCAAGGCGCATCGCTTCCAACGCATCCGCCTGCTTCCCCAGGGCGTTGAGCTGCCAGGCTGTAGCGACCTGCCGCTGAATGTCCACGATTTCGGCCCAATAGGCGTCCTTGTCCTGCTGCAGCTTGTCCCGCAACTCCGCCAGCTTGGCGATGTCCGCCGTTGCCGCGTCTGCATTGCCGGAGCGCGCGGCGCCAAGGGCGCGGGCGAAATAGGTGATCGCATCGACATAGGCAAACCGGCTCGGCTCGACCTTCAGCGCGGCGGCGCCCTGCCAATCACCGCGCTCGACCATATAGCGCGCTTGGCTGGCTGCTATCGCGTAGGGACCGGCGCGGACAGCCGGCACATAGCCAGTGGTCGCAATCATGTCCGCGATGACCTCGCTGGCTCGGCTGTCCTGCGCAAGCTGGAGCAGCGCGTAGACCATATAATCGTCGGCATGCAGCTGCTCGCTGGGGTCTTTGCCCTCCTTGGCAGCCTTCGCGGAACGGCTATTGGCGTCGATGGATTCGTTCCAGTAGCCGACGCGCGTGAAGATGTGCGACGGCATATGCAAGGCGTGCGGTGCCGCCGGCGCGATCTCGGAATAACGCTTAGCAGCGTCGAGTCCTTGCTCTGCGATCGCCGGATAGTCATAGAGATGGATCAGGTAATGTGCGACGCCGGGATGCCGCGGCTGGCGCTTGAAGATCGGCTCCAGGATAGCGGCGCCCTTGAGCTGGTTGGCATAGGACTTGTCGTTTGGTGACGCCGTGACGTTCAGCGTAATGGCGTAGGCGATCTGCGCCTCGTCATCATCGGGATAGCGCGCGGCGACGGCTTCGGTTGCCCTGAGATAGGCCTGCGCACGCTGTCCAAACGTCGTCTTTTCGTCGCCCGAATAGAAGGCCAGCAGCGCATCGATATAGTCGCGTTCGCGTTCGCTCTTGGCGCCGAGTGCCTTCGCCTTCTGCAGCGCGGCGAGCCCTCCGGTGAGGTTTTCCTTCGGCGCGGCAAAATGCGGATTGTACAGCAGGCTCAGCGCAATGCCCCAATAGGCGATCGCGCATTCCGGATCGGCCTGCAGCGTCTCCTCGAAAATTTCCTTTGCGGGCCGGTACCAGAACGAGTGCTGATAACGCATCCCGCGATCAAAGCGGCGCTGCGCCACCTCGTTGCAGGAAGTCTGGAAGTGCACCTTGCCAAATTGCTCATCGGCCCCGTCTTCCGCGCGTGCGGCGGGCGTGCCGGAAATCGAGCCTAAGGTAGCGAGGGCGAGAAGAGAGACGGTTCTCAAGGCGAGCGCGCGCATCGGCCCCTCCGTTTCTGTTCAGAATAAATCTGGTCAGATGGCGCCGATAAAACCGAGGGCGCCGAAGTTCGTACTGCTGAGATCGGCAATGGCAATTGCGTTGTTGAAGGATTTCTCCATTCGCGATGCGAGTCAACAGGAAGCGGACGGATTTGCGTTAGGGAAGCACGCCTGCCAGGATCCATCCGCCCGCGCGTCGAGGCGAGTGGGTCACAAGGCCGCTCGCACGACGAGCGGCCTTGCATCATCGACCGTCATCCCCTCAATGCAGCGGATCGCCCTGGCCGAGCGCGTAGGCGACGAGGTCCTTCAGCGCGAAGCTGGAGCCGGTCACCGGCGTCCATTGCGGGTCGAGCGACAGCACGGAGGAATTATCTCCGAACATCATGCCGAGGAAGACTTCGGCGACGATGCGACCGCCCACCGGTCCGAGCTGCGGTGTCTTGACCGTGGCGGGCCCACCAGTCGCGGAGATTGGCACGTCGGTCATGTTTTGCCGCGCCTCGGCCAGGATGTAAGCCCACAGCGGACAGTTGCCGGCGAACGCGCCGTTCGCGATGCTCGCGATCTTGACTTGCGGATCGCCCGTCCCGGGCTCGTCGACGGCCTTGCCGATGATGATCTCGTCGTCGCTCAGCGGCGTCAGGTTCATCGCCCTGGCGACGGCCTGGCCCGACGGCAGTCCGAGCCGCCAGCTGCGCTCGAGATTGCGCAGCGCCAGCGACGCCGGATTGGACGCGACTTCCGGCGGCAGCTTGCGCAGCGGGTCCACCAGCGAGGCATCGATGCGATAGGCAAACTGCAGCCGCCTCTTGTTGTCGGGATTGGTGTCGACGTCCTCGACCCCGTAGGGGCGCGTGTCGAGATCGATGAAGCGGCCCCAGTCCATGGCGCGTCCCGGTCCCATGGCGCGGAAGCCGGTCAGTGCGTTGTGGTCGGGATTGTTGGGATCGGGGAAGATCTGCAGCAGCATGTTGGCCGCGTCGTTCAGCCGGTATCCAGGGCGGATCATGGAGTGCCCGAGCCGGTAGGCCGCGACCGAGAACTCGACCGGCATGAACGGATAGGTCTTCCAATGGTAGTAAGCGAGCTTGCTGCGATCGTAGTGACCCGCGGTCTTCAGCTGGTCCAGCACGCTGGCGTGGACGATGCGCGGCAGGAAGTCGTTCAGCACCACATACTGATAGTGGAATCGAACGCGCTGCTGCACGTCTTCGAACGACAGGCTGTCATTGTCGTCGACCATGCGGTTGTGAAAGCGCAGCATCAAGGCCTGGAATTGCGAGACGATGCTGTTCTCGTCGTTGCGGGGTCGCCGATCAGCGCGCGGCCCTTGAAGCGCGGCAAATCGACCGCATCGGGCACGCCCGCGCCGGTGACCTTTTCGCCGAGGCGGAACTTGATGCCGTCATACATGTAGGGCTGGTCGTTCGGACCGCGGCCGTAGACATTGTCCATGTCGAGCGACGGCGTGCGGAAATCGACGAGACCGTCGGGGTCCTGCTGCTTGGTCAGCGAGCTGACCGGATCGAAGGTGATGTCGTGGTCGATGAACTGGCCGAAATAAGTGTAGAGCGAGGGAATGCCGCTCTCTTCCGCGTCCGGTCCGTCCTTCGGCCCGTCGAAGCCGGCGACCATCTTGTCGGCGAGCGCCGACAGGTTTGCGATCGTGTTGGAATCGTTCGGGCCGAATTTGGCCGGTGCGAGCTTGCGGAACATGCGGCCGAAGCGGCCTTGCGAAAGCGGCGAACGCGTTGCGTTCAGACCGCGCGGAACAATTGCGTGGCGGCTGCTCATTGAAACACCTTCCTGAAAAGTCGAATGGAAAGATCGGGCTAAGGTTTCTCGCGCTGGAGTTTGCAGCCTAGGCGCGATCACGCCTGCCACGAGCGAGATGGATCACAATTGCCCGGTATCGAAATTTTCGGAAGGTGCGCCTTGGCCCGCAAGCCACGGCTGCGCATCGTGAATTTCTCGGTGCTGATGACGGATAACATTCTCGTCATCGACGGACGCAAGCGGCTTCGCACAGTTTCAATTCGCCGGCACGTCGGCGAAGCGGGTCGTCTTCACGCAAAAATTGTGGCGGCGCGCGCGTCATACGCGCACGCCGCCAATTCGTCAGTAGTCGCGCTGCTGCGAGAACGCGTAGCGCGGGTTGATGCCGCAATAGGACGACGTGCCGGAGGCGGTAGCGAGGCACTGCTGATAGCTGGCGAACTGGCAATTGCCGGGATAGCCCCACGAGCGGCCCTGGATGCAATATCGATCGTTCGCAGGATGTGCCTGGGCTGCCGGGGATGCTACGGCGAGCAGGGCCGCGAGCGATGCGAGAGTGAGGATCGTGCGACGCATGTCAGTCTCCTTCGAGAGCGAGTGGGTGGGAATGTCAGCGAGCCTGGCTCGTCTGTTGCGCAGTCATGCCTGTATTGGTGTCGCCAGAATGCTTTGCGTTCGCGACAAGGCGCATCATGACGCAGCCTGCTGCCGGCAATGTGATCTCGGCCACAGTTCACCATGGGGTTCGAGCCCATCGTGAACGGACTTGCACGCGTCGATCCCGCAGAAATACGCTTGCCTTATTCGGATCAGGTATTTTGGAGGTTCTAATGCAGAAATCATACTTGCTGGCTGCGACAGCAGCGCTGGCGCTTCTCATGCAGACACCGCTCGCGTTGGCGCAGGGCGCACCAGCCGCCGCCGGAACCGCGGCGCCTGCGGCGACAACCGCCGCGCCGGCAGCGACGCCGGCAGCGCCGGGCGCAACCAACGACACCTCCAGCCAGCCGACCGACTCCAAGAAGAGTGCGTCGAAGAAGCCGGCGAAGAAGAAGATGACGCGGCAGCAGGAGATCGATCACTCGGTCGACAGCGGCACGGTGCCCGCGCGCTACCGCAGCTCGGTGCCGAAGCAATACCAACAATACATTCCGTTCGATAAGCAGTGACGGATCGCACGGCAGCGCGGCGTGATCGGGCATCGCCCCGCCAATGCCATCACGTGAAATAGGATCTTGGCCGGACGGAATCCGGCCATACATCCCCAGTGGCGGTCCGCGCGAGCGGTGCTAGAGTAGGTCGAAGCCTGGGGGGAGTAATGAGTGACGACGTGAAGGATGCTGGCCTCGTGGCCATGATCAGCAGCATCCTGGGAGGCAACAGGCGCGCCGCAGAAAGCATTGCGCCGCCGCCGCTCATCGAGGTTCCGCCGCCGACCGCGCCGACGAACGGATTTGAGCTGGTCGAGCCGCCCGCCGCCGATACGCCGCCGGCCAACCTCGAGGGCAAGCCCGAAACAAATTCCGAGAACGCGCCCGATGCGGCGCTGGCCCCCGCGAAGCCAGTCGAGCCGCCAGCGAAGATCGCCACGACACCTGATGGCAAGCAGTTGCTGCCTGCTGAAGCGATCGCCGATCTCGTCCTGGGTGAGTTGCGCAAGCTCGAGAATTTTCCGGCGACCGGCGCCTCCGTCACGGTCTACGGCTACAGGCACTGGAACGCGATGATCACCTTCGCGCCGTTCTCGACCACGTTCCGGGATGCCACGCGGTTCCGGCAGGCCATGCCGGACATCGTTTTCAAGCTGCGCCGTTTCGTCGTACTTGAGATATGATCCGGGATGATCGCCAGCTTCTGCCCGCCGCGATTGCTTGCGGCGCGAAGGCGCGGGCCGTGAGCCCGAACAGTTCGACAGGATTTTCGACTTGAGCGTTGCCTTTACCAAGGAAGAGAGCGCGGAAACCGCCGCCGAGACGCTGTTGCCGGATCGGCCGATCTCGCCGCATCCAAACCTCGTGACGGAAGCAGGCTTGCAGGCATTGCAAAAGCAGCTTCAGGACGCGCGCGAGGCCTATGAAGCCGCGCAAGCCATCGAGGACGTCAACGAAAAGCGCCGGCAGTCGGCGGTGCCCTTGCGTGACGCCCGCTATCTCACCGAACGGCTGCGCACGGCGCAGGTCATTCCCGCCCCGGCCTCGACCGATGTCGTCGCCTTCGGCAGCACGGTGACCTTCAGCCGCGCCGATGGCCGCGTGCAAACCTATCGCATCGTCGGCGAGGACGAAGCCGATCCCAAGGCCGGCACGATCTCATTCGTGGCACCGGTGGCGAAGTCGTTGATGGGGAAGGCGGTCGGGGATGTCGTGGGGTCCGGTGCGCAGGAGATCGAGATTTTGTCGATTGGGTAGGGGGCGTTTATCGATGGTTTCCGCTGTGTCCGCGCAACAAGGCGCGATAGCTGGATGAGGCGGTTTCTATCGGGAGCATTGCCGTTTTACGCGCTGGCCGGGTTGGCCATGTGCATGTACCTCGTCCTGTACAGGACAAACCTCTTCGACCTGAACGCCATCGTCCAGGATGCGACCGGTTCGGCGTGGTTTCCGGCTTTCATATTCGTCTGCGTGCTGCTGGAGGCGGTCTTCCCGTATTTTGGCTATTTCCCCGGAACCGCTCTCATCCTGATGTCCGTGGCGCTCAATCCAAAGCCCGCGGACGTCTCCGTTTTCATCGTGGCGTGGTTGGCCATCATCCTGGGCGCCGTTCTGAGCTACGGACAGGCTCGTTTTTTCAGACCGCTGTTGCAGCGGATTGCCTCAAAGGCGGCACTGAACCGGTGTGAGTCCCTCCTCGACGCCTACGGTCCTTACGCGCGAATTGCGCTGTTCGTTCATCCCAACGCCTGCGCGATGTATTTCACGGCACTCGGACTCCTCGGCCGCAACCTGACGCGCGAGCTCGCCTATCTCGGCGTGGGCGCAGCAGCCTCTGTGGGCATTCTGTTCGTCGTGGTGACCAGACTTGTGTCGTCCGTAGGCACCACGGACGATGGAGAATTGCAGCTGCTGCTGGCCGCAGCGCTGGTTACTATCGGCACCCTGGTCGGTTTGTACGCAGCCTGGCGACCGGCGCGGGTTGCGTGAAGCTTGATGCGATCGCGCTTCAGGTCCCCCGCGATGATGCCATCATGCCGGTGTTTTGCCCGACGAGTCAAATTATATTTCGGAAAAGTCGCAATCCTGTAACTCATTGATCCGACTGAGGTCGGCTACTGTGCCAGCCAAGCGGGATATTGCTTCTGTGGATCGATCTTGGCTGTGTCGTTGTTGCGAGCAGGATTGACCTTATAGAGCGCTTCAAGAAACGACGTTTTCCCCGACTCGTTTTTACCAACGAGGCACGTCACGGATTCATCTATTTCGACGCTACTCTCTATTACGTTCTTGTAGTGGTTAACCTCTACGCCAATTAGACGCGCCATTCCGCCCCCCCCTGCGTGCAAACTCACGCAATAGGCAGGGAAGCTACTCGACGCTACTTCTTGGTGTAAGCCCTTTTGCTACCTTACCAACAGCTCGCGGGACTCCGCGATTGGGCTGAAAGCGCTTCCCGCTCGCTTCCCCGAAAAACGGTGTCAAACCGGCTATCGAGTAACTGATTGTTTTCTTGAAGTGAAATGGTGGGCGCACAAGGGATCGAACCTTGGACCTCTCCCGTGTGAACCACAACTGGTGGACTGTAGCCAACCTAATCCAGCCATAGTTTTATTGCAAAAGTCCTTGTAAGGTAAGGACTTGTGGCCATATTGGACCATCCGTGGCCTCGGTTGGCCTTACCACATGTTGTATGTCCCTGCTGTGCCCTTCAGAGGATTTCCCTTAGGGCACATTAACTGGGAACGCGAAGGCAATGGCTTGTGGTCCATTTCTTCTAGGATCGCCGCGACCCGTCTCAGGGCGCAAGGAGCGAGAGCACAAACGATGGAAAAGAGTAAAGAATCTCTCAGAGCTGAAGGAACGACGAACTACCTGAGACTCACTGACGCGGCCATCCGTGCGGCGACGCTGCCGCCGGGCAAATCGCAGCACTATCTGCACGACACAGAGCAGCCGGGGCTCGCGATCAGGATGCGCGCGACGGGTGGCAGGACCTGGGTCTTCATGTTCACAAAGCCTGGGACGAAAGGCACCCAACGCAAGACGCTGGGTGCATGGCCCAAATTCAATGAGAAGGCCGCGCGCAGGGCCGCCACCGTCGTCGCTGGGGAGGTGGTCATTGGGATCGATCCCAATGAGGGCAAGCGCGAGGCGAAGCGGCAACCGCTGGCCGAGCGGCAGTGCACGACACTGGCGACCTTGATCGTTGAAGATGGCCCCTACGAAATGTCCCTGACCGGGCGCCAGGTCGTCAACTGGAAACCGGCTATGTCGGCACTCCGACGCGGTCTGAAAGATCATTTCGACCTCGCCATCGCCGAGCTCACGCGACGGCAAATCATGGCGGCGGTGGACAGGATCGGCAAGACCGGCAAGCGCGGCGCAGCAAAGGACTTGCGCAAGCACACGCACACGTTCCTCGAATGGTGCGTCGGCGAAGGCTACGTCGAGCACAACGTGCTCGCCGGCTATCGCGTGCCCAAGGAGACGCGCGCGCAGCGGGTCGGGCGCCGAACGAAGGGCCGGGCGCTGCCCGACGAGGAGATCATCAAAGTCTGGCACGCATCCGGCAAGCTTGGGACGTTTGGGCTATTGACACGAATGTGCCTACTTGGCGGCCCGCGCCGCAGCGAGCCAGCCATGATCGAGTGGCAAAATCACGTCATGGATGACCGCATCACTTTCGAGGCAGCATGGACCAAGATGGGCGTTTACCACGACGTGCCGCGTACCCACCTCGTTGACGAGGTGCTTACGGCCGCAAAACATTTCCAGCGTGCGACGTCGGACTATGTCTTCCCGTCACCGAAGACCGGCGGCCAGATATCGGGCTTCACAAACTTGGTCGACCGCCTGGTCAAGGAAGCGGGTGTCGCCAAGTTCACAATGCATGACTTAAGGCGCAGCTTGCGAACCATCATGTCACGCTGCGGCTATGACAACGAAATCCAGCGGTTGTGTGTCGGGCAAAAGCCGCGCGGGATCGATCAGGTCTACAATCACGACGAACAGTGGATCATCCGCAAGATGGCGTTCGAAGCTGCTCATGACTACATCGCGGAGTTGGTCGGCGCTAAACGGGGAGGCAAGGTCGTGCGCCTGCAGCGGACGAATCCGCTCGATCCCATCAAGGCCGAATTGCTTGGCCGTCTTCGCGAGCATTATGCGGCTGCGACGACTTAGTTGTCTCATCGCGTCCGGCCAGATAGTCGCGCACCGCATCAACTCGGTAAAGCGGGCGGCCATCGATGTAGCGCCATTTCAGCGGGTGGTTCGGATTGCGCCGCCATAGCTCCAGGGCTCCAGGCGTGCGCCGGATCACGGCGGCCGTTTCTAATGCCGTTAAGTTTGAGCTGCCCGGCAGCGAATCGATATCGAACGTCGCGGGCGGCGGCATGCCGCGATTCTTCCGAGGTCGCTTCATGGTGCGGAGCGTCTCCTTCAAGTGGCCCATCGTCAACTCTCACGATTGAAGCGAGCGAGGCTCTTGTGTATTCGCCTGGTCGCTTCTTGGGCGGGGACGTCAAGAGAATCAACGCAGTCGTCGAACTTTCCCTGTCGAGTGCCGCCGATTTGACCATCATGCTCCGGTTGATGTTGCATAGGAACACGTTAATTGCGCGTCGTAGGATTGGATATCAACGCGAATAGAAGAAAAGTTGCTGGTACTAGCCGAGACCACTCCGCTCGCATTGCGGCCCTGCGAGTGGCCACGTCAGCGGCCCGGTCACGCCCGCAGGCTATTGGCTGTCGTGGGAAGCATGTCGAAGAATGAAAAACGAATTGATAGGTAGTTCGACGCTTCGTAGCTACATCGAGGCGGGCCGGCGGACATCGGAATTGATTTGGCAATACGGACTTGCTTGGCGCCAAAGGCGCCTCACGGAAACGACTCGGCACGACGCCACTAGGACGGCGCGTCATGGAAGAACTTCGATGATCCATCTACCGACCGCTTTCAACTGGCGTTCCATAAAAGCGACGCACCGCGTTCCAGGATCCGGTTCGTTCGCTGGCGGCCATTCCTATGCGCCCAATGCACGCGAGCGCCATGGGAATCTGTGTCAACCTGGCGATAAGATCTGGCTCCTTCATCGCGTCAGGCGCATTAGCCCCAAGGGCCATTCTGGCAGCAGGGTCAACAGTTCAGACGACATTGCCGCTGGAACAAGATATGTTTAAGCATCATTGTCGATAAGAAGATCTGTTTACGTTTCGCTTGACTGCGATGTGTGATCTGTTTACATATCATTTCGGTGTTAATGATCCGAGAACATATCATGGCTTCGGCTCCAAACCCGCTGCTCGAGGAACTTGGCCTACACTTTCGCAGAGCGCGAAGGGCTGCTGGCCTCTCCCAGGAGCAAGTCGCCCTCCGGGCGAACATTAGCAGGCCCCGCTATCGCGACATTGAAACGGGTGCCGCTGCAGCGCGCGCAACGACACTCGTCAACGTTGCTCGCGCCCTTGGCATGGAAATGATGCTGATTCCGCAAGCAATGGTACCGGCTATTCAATCAATGCTGCAGCCAGCTACGGGCGATGATGACCATCCTGCGTTCACGTCAGATGTTGAGGAGGAGCATGAATAAGCCTGTCCTCGCGGCTGAACGTATCCAATCGCTCGACATCTCATTAAACGATCTTGCCGTCGGCACGCTCGTGCGGACGCCGGGCGACTACAGCGCATTCAATCTCTTGCCCGCGTATCGGAGCTTGAACGACCCTCCGATCTTCAGCCTGTCGCTTCGCTCGGCGGATGGCAGCCTCCGCCGGGATCCCAAACCCATACGCGGCGCGCTGCCGCCGTTCTTCGCGAACTTGCTGCCCGAAGAGAAACTGCGCGAAGCAATGGAAAAGCACCACGCAGCGTCAGTAAGACCTGGAAACGACTTCGATCTCTTGGCAGCACTGGGGACAAATCTACCGGGAGCGGTACGAGCGTTGCCGAGCGACGGCGTTCCCGTTCCGGCCGGGCCAGAATCAGAAGGCAAGAAGAAGGCGCGCTTTTCGCTCGCCGGTGTCCAGATGAAGCTCTCCGTCATCAAAAATACCGGAAAAGAAGGGGGGATCACGCTCGCCGTCGACGATGAGCAAGGGCAGTACATCGCGAAATTTCCCTCCCTCACCCACATTGGGCTTTCGGAAAACGAATTCGCGATCCTAGCCTTAGCGGAAGCGCTAGGGATGGAAGTGCCTGCACGTGAGCTCGTCGAAAAGACGGATTTCGCCAGCATTCCGGAAGAGTTTAACACCATGTCCACGGGCAAAGTGCTTCTTGTCCGTCGCTTCGATCGCGGTGGCGATGCAGCGCGCGTGCATATGGAGGACTTTGCACAGGTCTTCGGCCGCTATCCGTCCGAGAAATATACCGGTGCGGCGTATCACAATATCGCGGCCGCGCTGAACAGCGGTGTCTCGTTCGATTCCGCGATCGAATTTGTCCGTCGTCTTGCGCTCACCGCGATCACGGGCAATGGCGACATGCATCTCAAGAATTGGTCGTTACTGTATCCTGGAGACGGACGGAGGCCTACGTTGGCGCCAATCTACGACGTGCTCTCAACAATTTCGTATATCCCGAAAGATGGTCTAGCATTGAGCCTTGCGGGCGAAAAGTCATTCAAGCCCCTGACTCCAGAGCGCTGGCGCAATTTCGCGAACCGCAGCCGTCTTCCAGAGGGGGCAGTGGTGACGGCTGTAGCTGAGACCGCGGCGGCCGTGCGCGACAAGTGGTCAGTTCTTCCAGAACGCGACGTCGTGCCTGGGCAGGTTCTCGAACGGATCGATGCACATATCGACGAAATGGTATCCATCCTTGACCCTTAGGCGCGGCACTGATTGCAGCGCCACCTGGGCTGATCAAGAAGCAAGAATAGGAGGATTTCTGGATGCGAAACAATTCAGCATCACATGGATTGTGGGCTCTCACCGCGCCATCGGCGCCAGACACTGTTCCCCTCGCCAGTGACACCGCAGCGGATGTGATCGTGATTGGCGCTGGATATACCGGGCTGTCGTCTGCACTTCATCTCGCCGAAGGAGGGGCGCGCGTCGCGGTGTTGGAGGCGTCCGAAATTGGGTTCGGCGGTTCGGGCCGGAACGTCGGTCTGGTTAACGCGGGCATGTGGGTGATGCCTGACACCCTTCCGGATACGCTCGGTGCCCCCTTCGGCGAACGGTTGATTGAACAACTCGGCCGTGGACCGCAAAAGGTGTTCGACCTCATCCAAAAGCATGGCATCGAATGTGAAGTGGAACGTGCCGGTACCCTGCATTGTGCCGTCGGACGTAAGGGCTTGCAAGAGATCGAGGCCCGCGCCGAACAGTGGCAGAAGCGTGGCGCCCCTGTCGTAGTGCTAAATGCAGAGGAGACACGCAGGAAAGTGGGCGGTGGCGAATACAGCGGGGCGCTGCTCGATAAGCGCGCCGGGACGATACAGCCGCTGGCCTATGTGCACGGTCTAGCGAGAGCCGCGCTTGCAGCGGGCGCCAGGATATTCACACAGAGCGAGGCTGTTACTGCGCAACACAACGGCCTGCGCTGGAGGATTAGCACAGAAAGCGGATCGGTAGATGCGGAATGGGTGATCGTTGCGACGGATGCCTATGGTAAAGGACTTTGGTCGCAGGTACGGCAGGAGCAGATCCATCTGCCCTACTTCAACTTTGCTACAGGTTCTCTGCCGGATGGTCTGAGGAAGTCGATCCTGCCTGAACGGCAGGGAGCGTGGGACACTCGAGAGGTCCTCTCTTCATTTCGCTTGGATCGCTCCGGGCGCCTCGTGTTTGGCAGTGTTGGTGCCCTTGAGGGTATTGGCGCATCCGTTCACCGGGCATGGGCTCAGAGATCGTTGCGCAAGCTGTTTCCGGGACTTCAGGATGTCGAGTTTGAAACCGGCTGGTTCGGCATGATTGGAATGACCTCGAACAACCTGCCGCGCTTTCACGAGCTCGACCGCAACGTCGTTGCTTTCAGCGGTTATAACGGTCGCGGCATCGCACCTGGCACAGTCTTTGGCAGTGTGTTGGCTTCGTACGTTCTGGGGCAGATCGCGGAGAACGATCTTCCGCTGCCGGTCACTGCCGTTGAACGGCAACGCTTTCGTGCCGCGCGGGAAGCCTTCTACATCGCGGGGTCCCAACTTGTTCACCTAATGGAGACCCGGTTCTGATTACCCAAGCGAGTTCGCCAAGTATGGGACTGTCATCGGCATGCTCATGACTCAACTTCGCGCTCTGACGGCCATTGACCTCGATCTGTTGCTACGAGGCGAGCGATTTTTGTGTTCTGTACGTTCGGTCGAGCTTCACACGGAATTCTAAACGCTGGCGACGGCCTCTCTTTGGCAGCGGTATAGACCGTGCTGTCATCGGAGCGACGGGTGCTAAACTCGTCCGAACTTCGCATAAAACGAGGAAATCATGTCGCGTTATTTCTCCGTCCCAGAGGTAGATGCCGGCCTCAACTATCCGAGGTTGATGGATGCCTTAAGCGGCGCGGCGGAGAAGCGATGCCGGTGCGGCAGAGCTATAATGTTGGTACCGCTGCAAGCCCAGGTCGTCTCCTGACAATGCCGGCTTGGGAGCGGGGCAAGGCACTCGGCGCGAAGCTGGTGACCGTGTTTCCGAAGAGCGGGGCATGCGGTCTCCCGCCTTTTCCTCGCTTTACATGCTGTTCGACGGCAACCGGTCGGCCGCGCGCAATGATCGATGGCGAAACACTCACTAATCGGCGTAGGGCCGCCGCCTCCGCGCTCGCATGACGACATCTCTCACGCCCCGACAGCCGCACGCTGCTGCTGATTGTAACCGGCCGGCTCGCCTCCTATTTGGCCGTTGCCCATCGCGCAGTTAGGCCGATTGAAGCCGTGCTGGTCTCGGGGCGCAATGCGCAACGTGTCTAAGCTCGCGGACACACTTGAGCATCAGGTCTCAAGGCCAAACCGGCTGCTGATCAGACGGACGCTCTCTCGTTGGCGGACATCGTTAGCTGCGCCACCACGTCACGTGAGCCGCTGATCGTAGGCCAGCACCTCAGGCCAGGAACACATCTCGATCTCGTCGGCGCATTCACACCAGAAATGCGTGAGACC
Organism: Bradyrhizobium sp. 155; assembly: GCF_023101105.1. Taxonomy (NCBI): domain Bacteria; kingdom Pseudomonadati; phylum Pseudomonadota; class Alphaproteobacteria; order Hyphomicrobiales; family Nitrobacteraceae; genus Bradyrhizobium; species Bradyrhizobium sp. 155. Next base: position 1,288,202 of record NZ_CP064704.1, read on the forward strand.
GACGACGATGCTGTTTGCCGCAGCCGCGTGTTCGTAGATACTATGCGTGCCCTCAAAGAAGCCGGTGATCTGCTCCAGCCGATTGCGGGTGGCCGGTGGGACGCCTCAATGATTTGTGGGGATCTTCATGAGTTAACCAATGGTTTGAAGTCTGGCCGCCTTTCGCAGCAAGAGATCACTCTCTTCAAGTCTGTTGGGGCCGCAACCGAAGATCTTGTGGCTGCGAATCTTCTTGCCTGAGAAATACAATGGTTTTGAAAAAAACGAGATCGCGTATTGACACTGATGTGCGCCTTCAGGCGAGGTTGCCGACTCTGAAGTGTTTCGCCGAAGTCAGATCGAGGCATGTAAGCGCGAAGAATGCTGACACCCTAGGCGAATCACTGTTGACGCGTCACGTAGCTGATAGCGCGAATGATCCTGTACGCAGATTTTCTGCGGATACCTTGCCTGAGCTGCCAGTCTTGATCTCTAACCTGATCAAGGCCCCCTCTGCAAGATCGGTATAGCCGGCCTTCTCGACCGCCCTGTGTGCACGAAAACGTCGGCTCCGCCATTAATCCAGCTTGATAAAACTATAGCCTGGGTCGCGTTAAACCACTTTGCGATGCCAGTCGTCACTAAGTATCTCTAATTCCAAATGAGGGCGATCTACCTAATGCTAGAGAGGGATCAAGTCCGTACTCGTTGCCAACGTGCGATCTTGTCGCCGCGCAATGAACCGGCAATAGCAAGCAGCTTCGCGGAACGGTTAGACCGAGCGCGCCCTTGGCTACTTCCGGCGGCGAAGCCTGCGAATCGCGCTGCGTGAGAATTCTAGGTATCGAGAGCTGAAAATTCACGTCGTCAACCAAACTCAGGCAACGCGACCGCCGCAGATGTTAGCGGCATCTGCCGGAGCCCGCGCTCGGCTTCAAAACAAGGACCTGAAAAGTAACGGTAGTGCACGGATCGTCCCGCGATTCGGACGCAAATTCAGAATGTCCTTTCGGATTTCGGGAGAGGCCCTTTGATGTTTTTCCCGGGCCGTTCGGCACGACTTGCCGGCTGTCCAGCATCGAAGCTGATCCTGGACAGGCCAGTGCTCCACGAAGGCGAGCCCACATTTCCCGAAGAGACGCAGCCAAAAACTCGCGAGAGTGAGTTTCCAATCAAAGGTCACGACAGAGCAAGAAGATTGAAAACTACCATACGCGCGTGAATGTATCGGCACCCTTCAACTTGCCGGGCTTGCCGTTCTTGTCAACGTAGAACAGCGTCCATGAGGTCGGCATTTGAGACCCGTTGAGCTTTCCAACCCACCGGGTGAAGGAATTGCACTGGGCAAAGGTAACAACAAAATACAAGCCAGCAGGGCTAACGGCTCCCGATGCAGGATATGGAATGCCCTGGCACGCAAACCCTTGAGCATGGTTTGTGAAAGTCCCTTGTATTGCCCCGCTATTGGCGGACCAAACAAAAAGTTCTGAACCTCGTTCATTCTTCCAGTACGAGGGGGCAGGAAGCCCCTGTGCGATGGCCTCGGCGGAAAGGAAGAAGGAATGGGCGAGCAGCAAGAGTCCCAGAAGTCTCTTCATATTTAAGCCCCAAAAGAGGTCACTTAAAGGTCGCAACGTGGATCATCTAGCGTGATACAACTTGAGGTCATATTCACTGCCATTATCTCGCGTTCGGCATAGGAATGCGGCGCATATACCCGAAATCACGCTGGATCGCGGCGTAGCCGACCCTGTCGAGCCCTCGGCGCTTCTCATCCTCGAATCGGTTCGCCTGGGCGGCCGAGCGCCGAGCCGGTGCTCGGTTATTTTGATGTGCCACGCCTGTGGTCGTCGGAGGAGATGCGGAGAGTAGAGGTCATTGTCCACGAGCTGTATCGGATCGGGCAATCCGCGCCAGGACTCCGACGCGATCGAATGAGCTGCGCCGGGCAATGGGGAACCCACGGCCGTCGACAGCGCGGGCGGACCCAGGCCGATCGAGCAGAAAGACGGCGCCTAACAAGGACAAACGCTGCTAATCGCCATGGTTGCAATGGTAAAGTTCCCACTGACTGGGGGCAACATGGTTAAGGCATTTCGCAATACGGTCATGGCACTTACTTTTGTGGGAGTTGCCGGCTGCAACATGTTTTGGAATTTCATGAATGACTATATGGTCTGCGGCCTTGCGTTGGCGGCTTCAGTGACAACCGGCTTTTGCGTTGAGCGCATCTTCATCGAGCGGTCCCGTCGGGAGATGATCCGCCTCTACGGCGCGGACTGGCATTCGGCGGAGAACCGACAGCTCGACTCATGAACGTAACCCGTCGCCCGCCGTCATTTTCATCATCCAATTGTTCGCATTCGACCCGAGGAGCCTGGCCCGATGATTAAACCGGTCCATCCATTCCGGTTCGCTCGCATCGAGCGCCTGCGAGAGCTGCTTGAACGAGACTACCGAATGGCAGTTGACCCGAATACGGGCGTGAGCACCACGAAGCTGGTGAGACCCGATCCGCAGCTGCTTGATGCAGGTTTGGTGCTCGATCGTGATCCAGAAGGGTGCGAGCTGGGTCCTTGGTTGAGAGCCTGCGAGCGCTACGGCACGCAACCGGTCGATACGCCCGAGTAGCATCACGATCTGGAAGGGCGACCACCACAAGCTGGTAGGGGGCGATTGGACGCGCCCGTGCATCCACCACCCCGCATCGCCAAGAGCGGACTTTTGGATTCCATACGCAACAGAATGTTGCGGTTGAATCGAGGTGGATTTGTATGCCGGCTGGCAAGGCTCACGTCGCGAGCCCACGACACTCCAGAGCGTCTTCGCCTATCCGCCGCTGGCGCACCGTATCAGCTCTCGTTTTGAATGCAACGCTGGCTCGGCCAGACGTGAGTTTGTGCGTGCGTTCGAGGCCTATCGGTCGCGAAACCTTCACGTCCTTGTCAGCTACAGTGACACGATTCATTCCGATCGCAGATCTCGCGAAGCTTAATGAGAAAGTTCTCGCGGATGATACGGTTTTATCTGAGCGCATTCCACGTCATTCCCAAGGAGCGAGATTGGGCATTTCGGCTAGTCAGGGGGCAAGTGATTGAATTTGTGCTCGTTGCGCGTCCGTAGAGCTTCACTGGATTGTCCGGTCTCACAACCTCATTTGCTCAGCGGGGGTCATTCCTGGCCAAATGAGCCGCTTCTCGTAGAAGATCACTGCATATCCGTGCAACATCCCTTCCCTGCGGCGAACATAGCCAGCGCTCTCATAAAGTCTTTGGGCCCCTACTTGGATCGTTGTTGTATCGAGCATTATCCACTTGAAACCGAGAGCAACAGCTCGCGACTCCAATTCACGAAGAACCCTCCTTCCAAACCCTCGTCGCTGAAAGACGGGGTCGACCCGCATACGTTTTAGTTCTGCGACATCATCATCAAAAGGTTTCAGCCCACCCATGGCAGCGAACCGGGGACCAATATGCGCAACTACGAAGTCACCGCCCGAGGCGATGTATACTTCCCCGATATTGCGTAAATCATCCTCCCAAGCCCCTTCCGGGCCACACACACCAACATCCTGCGATGCGCTTCTGTGCAGATGCCATGCATCATCGCTATCCCCGGACTCGAACCGACGAAGGATCAGTTCGTCTTGAGACATCGACTATTACCTCTCGACCGGTGGCGGACGCCTGCGCCTTTGTTTTTAGCCACGCAGAGACCACCGTCGGCTTACGGGCGCGCCTCTGTCAACAGCCGCTGAGAAAGGACAGCCTCAACACTTTCCGATACCTCAACTCCGACAACTGGACGACCCGGCTCAACCGTATATTTTAAGGCCGTACTACGATGCATCCGGGTAAACCGATCCAGTGCACAAACACAGGACGTGCGCAGCGTTCCGATTTCGCCGCCGTGATGCTCCACGACTGGCGAAATGGTCGCAACCCTGGGAAAGTCCGCTTTCCCCTTTAGCCAACCTGGCTTGAGCGGTGCACTCCCTTTGCCTGACGACAGCCAGCGGAATACCTCGTGAATGCATCTCTGCGGATAATATTCGGACAGCCGGTACAGATCCCTATAAAATTGCGGTTTGTGGTGGAAGAGTTCTTCACCGACCAGTAGCACCGAGACCGCCACGATACGGGCCGAGAAGCGGCCGCTTGGACCAAGCGTATTCTTATAAGGATTCTTTCCGTAAAACACACGAAATTGGCCAAATAAGTCCGGCGACATATGTTCATAAAAGCGCGTCAGAACATTGTTTGCTGACTCAAGGCGCTCCAGGCATGTCGCAAGACATTGCCCCGCATCCACGTCGGCCACATCACGCAACTTGAGCAGAGCGTCCATTGCTGACTGCAATTCGCTCTCGATGATCTGGTGGCCCAAGCAAAAATCTCGCTCCTCGACGCCGGCCGCGCCGAGGCAGTATACGCGTGGATCGTTCTGCAGCGGATTCGTAAGGATCATATCTTCATAGGAGAGGACCTCAATGCCAGGCCGCCGTTGACAAGTCGAGCGCGCAAGGCGGATCAGTACATCTCCCACCGTCAGCTCGGCGTCCACGGGATGAAGGCCGGCAAACGCAGACATCTGATAAGCACAATTTACGAGATATTGGATGTCTGTCTTAGCGATCTCGAATTCCGACTGCGGCAGACTTAGCAGCTGCGCTTCATAGTCCGCCTCCGCAATCATCGCGTTGATATTACGCCCAAGAGCCTTAACCGCTTCATCTGGTCGTTCACTGCATTTGATCTCCGCAATGCAGTGCGGCAGTTGATCGGCGACAAAATTGCTGACAAGCCCAAGCGGGCGTTCTCGGTGCCGGCGATCAATGCTATCGGACAGATGCGAAAATATGTCCTCCGCCTGGGAGGGCGAGCCTTGCGGGGTGGAAACGGAAAAAGGAGCGACCATAAATGAGCGCGCACGCGACTTCATCGAAACGCAACTTGCATTTCGGCACTTGACCCGTATCGTGCGGCCGGTGAGTAATCGTGCTTTTCGAGCAGATCAGTTCGTTTGTCTATTATCCTACTGTCGTTGTACGCGACCCGCTCGAGTATATTGTTCGAGAAAAATAGCAGCGATACGGCGCCCGAATTGATAGTGCCGGCGGCAGTTAGCGAAAGCAGGCCGTTCGAAATGCAGATGAGTCCTGCCTCATTCAAGAGTTCAAGCTCGCGGCCAAAGCATTTCTCAATGGAAACCCCAAACTCCCGCTCGAAGCGGGAGAGCAACACCCCACTGCTACGCAGGGCAAACATTACCGTTCTGCGCATGAGATCATCTTGCGACAGGACAACACCCTTCCACACAGGCTTCTCGCCCGCCTCAACCCTATATAGGTAGCGATCTAAATCTGCCTCGTTATAGAACTGGCACTGGCTCATGTAACCAAACCCGGCAACCCCAAACGGGACCAGATTATTGTCGTTCCAGGAATCGTATTTGCGGCTCTGTTGAATTGAGTGCGGCTGCGACTGCTTACTCCAATAGAAAATCGGCCCATGGCGATAGCCGAGTTTCGTGAGGATGTGCTCGGCCATAAAATGCATGATAATGCGCTCCTTAGCCCCGGCAAATTGATATCGTCCCCTAGCCAAATGGCGGGCTACGGGGTCTGTAGATTTAAACATCAATGGGAATACATTGAACTTCTCTATTCCCATATCCAGTAAGCCGATAAGTGAGTCGTACCAGCTCCGGAGCGTTTGCTGCGGCAACCCATACATGAGATCAAGCGACAGATTCTGAACGCCCATCTCATTCAGTAACTTTACTAGTTGTACTACCTCGTCCACGTGGTGCCCGCGGTTCAATATGCGTAAAATGCTCGGATCTAGACTCTGAACGCCCAATACGAAGCGGTTTACGCCGGCTCTAAGCAGTGTGGATATGCGATCTGCAGCGTCCGCTTGCTTTGCAAGAGAGGGATGCAATTCGAAACTCACTTCCGACTTAGACAAGTCAAAGCGCCGGCTAATCATGCCAAATAGCGTTTCGAGTTGACGGTTGGTTAAGAACGAGGGAGTGCCGCCTCCAAAAAAAGCAGTCTCAACAGCTCTGCCACCGAGCGCTGCGTCCGACCAACTCATCTCTTTATCTAAAGCCGCCAGATAGCGCTCCACTCGCCCGGAAGATGGATTGATTTCCTTGGCGAAGTGGCAAAAGGTACAATACTGATCACAGAAGGGGATGTGAAAATAGAGATCAATTGACGACGAAACCTGAAGCAACAACTTTTCGGCATTCAGGTCGCCCATTGCCTTGAGAGGCGGATATGTGCCGACAAGATAATCGTTGTGCATGTCAAGGTGCAAATTCCGTGACCTCAACATGTCAAGGTTAATGTCGTACGAGCGGTCGATCGCGAATTCCAAGGCCTCGGAATAGGACGGCGCACGCATTTTTTTAAACTCCTCTAGCTTTCTTGTGAAGGCAAGGCCCGATGGCAGCTTCGTTGCTCGTGTCACATCGCGCTCTTAAGCTCGGGCTCGATACTGAAGTCGTGCAATTCGATCAGACGCGGATTTGTCGGCTCCTACTCGACGCAACCACCGTAGAGCAGACCGAGTGTCGCCATCCGCTCGGGGACACGCGGGATGATTATGGTTCGGCGAGGAAGACAGATGCCGTGGCCGAATGTCCTTCGGGCGTTGCGAAACGGCACCGAGAAAGACTTCAGGGGCTGAGGAGTGCGAATACTGCTGGAGAAAATGGTGCTCCACCTTCGAGTGTGACCCGCGCCGGGTCGGGCGCCGAGCTCGATCTGCTCCAGCGTGCCATTGAACAACTTCTGTCCGCTCCCCTCTTCGACAGGAAGCCGCCATTGCTCGAGACCAAGCTTGATTTGGTTTCCTCCCGGTCCGACGCCAACATTCGCATGCCGCTGCATGCATTCGACACAGAGCCGCCCAAACGTGTCACACTGGTTCGGATTTGCTCGGGAGTAAGCGCGCTCAATGCTAGTCGTGTCTGGTGGTCTTGAGAGTTACCCGACGCGAAGAACGACAGCGGCACCCGCGAGGGACGCGGCAAAGCTTTAGGCGGGACCGCACTCAATAGCGCAGGTCCAAGGCATTGAGTCGAGCAAGTTTCATTTGAACTCCTGGGCCGGCGAATGCGAGATCGTCATGGTCGTGCGGATCCATTTACGGTGTCCCAGCAATACACGTGCCACTAAAGACATTTGCGAGCCTGGCTTGAAGAGGGCAAAACCATGTGCTTCGTGTCCACCGACGGAATACTCGCGCCTCAGTGTCTGGTCCCGGACATTAACGTCTTCAGCCGGACACGGCTGAACACGACAACGCGGAATGTTGAATGACGTTGGCGGCCTCTCATGCCGAACTCGAACATCTGCTCCAACGGCCACCTTACGACCGAATCGCCCGGCTCATGAAGGCAGCGTCCCGGCACGTGACGGATATGCAAATGAACTCGTCGCTTTCTTGCGGCGCGGTGGCCACGGAGCGACTTCGATCTATTGGCAGCGCTCGGCGCGGACTTGCCAGGCGCGGTGCGTGTCGTACCGAGCGACGAGCTCGGGCGCAGAGCATCGGCGCGGCCGACTCTTCGGTCAAGGTACCGTGGATCATTCTGCCCGGTTTCATCGATCTCCATGACCATCTCACCTGGAATATCCAGCCGCGATGGCTGACCGGCCGGAATTTAACAATTGCTAAGAATGGTAGGATTCGCGGAATAGGACTGCTTGCTGAACAATCCGCACTGCCGGGCAATCCCGACTTTTTCCTGCGAAGCGGAGATGTACGCGGAGATCAAGGCGCTTGCCAGTGGGGCGACCTCGGTCCTCGGGGATTGCTGAGCAGCGATAAGAGCTCTGCAAACCATCCGTGCGTGCGGGACTTGCCCGAAATCTGGATAGGGGGTGCCGGCTTCTCGCAAAGCAACCGGTCTCCGACCGGCCTTGCGCCGGGCAGCCTCAACCTGCACGCACCAAACCCATTGGCACTTGCTGCGGAACGCGCCTCTGTGCAAGACAATTTGTCCCAGAACGGCAGTAAGGAAACCGCACTGTGACAGCTTCTCTTGATGGCGAAATTCGCGACGGCGGCCATCATATGCAGGTCCGCGTCTATTTCGAAGATACTGACTCCGGTCAGATTGTTTATCACGCAAATTTTTTGCGCTTCATGGAACGCGGTAGAACGAACTACTTGCGCCTGCTCGGAACCACTCAGCAAGCGCTACTCAGAGAAGCCAAGAAAGATGCGCCCGGCTTTGCCTTCGTTGTCCGCTCCATGACGATCGATTTTCTAAAACCGGCGGTCTTGGATGACCTGCTTGACGTCGTCACAGTCCCGCAAGAGGTGAGGGGAGCGTCGATTGCGTTGCTGCAGGAATGCAGGCGCGGAGACGATCTCCTAGTCACGGCGCGTGTACGCGTGGCGTTTATTTCAGCCGGAAAGGCGCAGCGCATCCCGAAGTCGCTGCGGCTCGCTATGGAAGGGCTTCGATAGATCTGCCGCTTAGTTCAAGCTTTTGGCTTCCAGCGCCCCACTGAAATCAAGTCATTAAGCTTCTGTTGCGACCTAGTCAAACCAGTGTTCGGCCAAATTGTGTATCACTCGAACTTTTTGCGCTTCATGGAACGCAGCAGGACGAATTACTTGCGCCTGCTCGGAACCAGTCAGCACGCGCTGCTCCAAGAAGCGCAGAACGATGCGCCGGGCTTTACCTTTGTCGTCCGGTTGATGACAATCGATTTTCTAAAGCCGGCGGTCTTGGACGACGAGCTTGACGTCGTTACTCTCCCGCAAGAGGTGAGAGGCGCGTCAATTACCTTATTGCAGGAATGCAGGCGCGCAGAGGATATCTTGGTCACGGCGCGTAGCGCGGAGGCGCGCGCCATGCCGTTCCGGTCTCCACAATCGCCTCGACCGGAATCGAACCCTGCTCTGACTCGAAATCACGGCCGAGATCGACCTATCGTAATGTCGCGAGGTCAAAGGAGGGTCTTGTCATGCGTATCGGCGAACGATCCGCACCTAGTAAGGACGCCCGATTGCTTGCTTTTGAGCGTGCCGGCTTATTCAGCCTCGTGGCACATCCGAACCCATGGCGTGGGCCCGACTCGCAATAGCTCTGTCCCGTTCAGTCGGCCGAGCAATAAGTCGGTGGATGAGGCGGGCGAACGATTTCGGGCGACGTCACATTCTTAACCGCGTCCTTGCCGCGAGCGGAAGGTGCGCTTGCCAAAAAGGTGTTGGCCAGCGGTGTGCGGCTGCTTGGTAAATCGAAAAAAGCTGCCGCACAGAATGGTGCCATGTTTCAGCAGTCCGTACGGCGAAGGCCTCCATAGCGACGCAATCGCCGAGGAGTTGGCGGCCGATTGCCTCTGCACCGTCCACCGCCGATGCTAACGCGTTCGCAAGGCCTTGAGATGCGATCGGATCGAAGCTTGCGGCGGCGTCGCCGATTGCCAGCCAACCCTCACCGGCAGGATGTTCGAGCAGCGACGGCGAGGCGTCGACGCTCTTCACATGGCCGCTACGAACCAGTTCCCTTGTCCAGCGAGGAAGCGAGTTTGTGTCGTCAAGCGCAGCGAGAAGGGCTGACCGCGCGGCGTCGCTTCGGGCGCTGGCGGGATCACCGGTGAACAGGGCGCAGGTAAGCGTCCGCCCCGGGCCGCACACCGCGTACCACCATCCGACCCCAGTGGCTTCGACGGTCAGTGACGCCGGTTCGCTCTGCCTTTCTGTGTCGGGCGCGGACTGGACGTGAACGGCGAGGAGGCGAAAGAGACTCTTGCGTTTCGCACCGAGCCGGCGAGCTAATGTCGACGTAGGCCCGCTTGCATCGACCACGAACGCCGCACGCAGGGAAGCTAGACCATTCCTCGAACGGCTCTGCACAGACCAATAGCGATTGCGGCGGCTTAGACCGCGAACGTGATGGCCGGGAAACACATGGGCGCCGGCCCTCATGGCTCGGCTCACGAGCAATTGTTCGAGGGCGCCGCGGTCGATCACCCAAGCGCGCCCGCCCGGGTGACCGAGAAAATGCTCGCGGTTCGGCCGAGCCATCGACCATGCGCGATCGATGCATGCGAGGGGACATGCCAGATTGCCATTCGCTTCGATAAGGTCGAGGAGACCGAGATGAGACAGAATAGGAATGGCGTTCGGCGTCAGTACCTCGCCGGGCTTGCCCTTAGGCTGCAGTTCTTTCTCCAGGAGTGCGACGAGCAGACCCCGCTCCGCCAGAGCCGCGGCGGCGACTGCTCCCGCCGGGCCCGCGCCGACCACGAGAACGTCCCAGACGCGGTCGTCGTCCACGCCGTTCACACCTCACCCTGACGGAACTGATGGCGCGGCGGCGTGATCGGTTCGGGCGGCGCTTCGAGGCCCGCTTGGGACGGAGTCGGCTCCGGTGTCCGCTCCCGCAGCGACTCGATCCGGGCAATCAAGGCAATTTTTTCGTCGGTGCCGGCATTCGCGCAATCGCGGCCAGTCTCCACGTGGACTGTTTCGGGGAAGCCAACGTCGCGCAGCGCCTGCGGCGTTTGGCGTGGTTCGACCATCCCGAGCGTTGCCCACAGCTGAACCATCTTGTCAATGCGCTCGTAATAGGTGCGGCCGCGCACGTCGCGCAGCCAGTCCTCCCGCAGCAACGCGTGCTTGAGACGTTGCAGCTTTGGGTCATCAAACGGATCGGTGATGTTAGCGCTTGCTCGCTCGAAAGCGGCGGAGCTCAGCACTTGGTCGGGCACGCGCGCGCCCCAGAAGCTCGGGAATGACAAATAAGTGCTTGGGGAGTAATCGGCGCTGGAGTTGCACGATGCTTCGTCCGTCTGCCAGGGCAGACCGAGCCAGCGCGTGAGCGCACCGGGGCCCGCGGCTGTGATCGGGCCTGCGGGTCCGAGGCATGTGTCCCGCGTCAGTTGTGAACCGAAATCCTGGCGCACAGCTTCGCCCTCGGGCAAAAGGTTCAATCTGTACAGCAGGCGATCGTCGCGTTGGGCCGCGTGATGCAACGCCCACAGCTCAGGCCGCCGCATCGGCCATGTAAGCTCGATGCCTGGGTGGAACGGTCCGCCGAGGCACTCGGTCAGGCCCGCGCGCATCAGCTGAGATACTTGCGCATCGGCGGAGAGGGCCGCGAAGTCCGGTAGCGACGGTGGTCCGTGCCAATCGGACACGAACGTGCCCGCGGCCCACCGATCGAGGTGTGCGAACATCGTAGGCGTGACCGACAGAAAGGTCAGATCGACGTCGCGGGCCTCACCAAAAAGGTCCCCGTATATGTAGGGTATCTGCCGTTGCGAGCCGGGGCCGGGAGATATCGGGCGGAACAAGGCAAATACCTGTTGGCGCCATGACTTGTTCTCGGGACTGGCGTCGGCCAAGCGTGAGATCACCGAGACGGCCCGCGCATCGAGCGGCGACCCCACGCCGTGCGCGACAAGGAATCCGTGATTGATCCACTGCAGCGCGGTTAGACGGTCGAAGATCGGCCAAATGTCGTGCGAGAAACTTGTCGTCGTCGGTCGGGCGAGCCAGCCGGCTGCCATGAACGCCTCCCGGACGGTGTCGTCCATCGTCACGAGACCGTTAAGGCCGGGCGCGAAATTGGGCGGCGTGACGACCACATAACCGGGATCAGCTTCGAATTCCGTGGTGCCCACGGTTATTCGCGCGCGCACCGGCCCGTCGCATGTGTCGTCATACCAACGATCGTTGTTGGCGAAGGTGACGGGGCGCATACTGGTGTAGAACGGCGCCGACTTGCCAAAACCGCCCAAGAAAATGAGCCGCCCGGCGTCGTCAGTTCGTAGCTCGCCAAGCGTGACGAAGAAATTGAGAATCTGCCCATCGTCGAAACGGAATTCGGGCCCGGACAGGTTCAGACCGCTGATCTGCCGCGCTGCCGGGCGAATGTCGAGCTCAAGCCGCCGAGTATAGTCCACGTTGCGCCGCGTCGCTGGAACCACGAACTGCGCCGGCAGGTCCATGGCCTGGTTGAACTGGTACCAGCCGGCTTTGAGATTGGCGACTTCAACGCGCCAGGAGATCTTCACGTCCGGGCCCTGGACGAGTTCGATAGTCTCGCCTGACTTCAGCCGCGCATAGACGTGGAAGCGCACCCCTTGGCGTTTGATCTCGCCGGCCGCAGTCTGAAATCCGCCGCGCGCATCGGGCGTTCCGCCGATCACCTCGGGCGCCAGCGTGTAGTCGTCCTGCCCATGCGCGTTGCCCAGGCGAGCAATGCCGATCGGCGGATAAACGCCTATCCAGGCAATCTCGGATGCACTCACGCCCGCCATGTCGTCCCCCCCTGTACGCTGCCGCCTATTCCTTGAATCGAAGGTCCATCTCGTCTTCAGCGATGATGCTGTCGTCAAAACCGGTCGAGCGCAGTACACGAACGGTGGCACGCTCCGCAGCAGGAAACTGGTTGCGGTCAAGCACGACCTTCGGGCTCTTCTGGCCAACGGCGATCGTTTGCCATATTTTCTCGCCGTCAGGCCGCACCTGGATCGTGTAACTGACGCCCGGTTCATCGGGGGCGGCCATGGACATCGATCGCTTTTCGGGATGTCCAGGCGGCCCCGCGCCCATTTCCAATCCTTGAGACCGGGCTGTCACGGTGGGTTCGGGAGAGCCTGCCTCGAACGTGTTCACGACCTTGCCATCATGCAGCAGCACGAGACGGGCCATGCCCGCCGCATACGATACGTTCTGGTCGATCAGCCCGGTCTTCGATGCATGGTCGTCGCTGGGAAGGAGAATGGTTGGCCGCACGCGGCTCAGCTCCTTCCCATCCGCCGCTTCCACGACGAGTTCGAACCCGGTGCCTTGCGGCGGCTGGTTGGCGGGTGGAGCCGCGCCTGCCGTTGCTGATTGGCTTGCCGCCGCGGTGGCCGGATTGACATAAAGGAATTCACCCGTACCTGATCCGATGTCGACTGATCCGACGATGTGAATAACTTTGTTCTCGTATGACATCATTCGCCTCCTGATCGTCCGCCGGTATCACGCGTTCGGCGGAGCGAGCGCCATATCCTCATGGACCAAGTGATCGTGAATGGCCTCATAAGTATACGCCGAGAGCCACTGGCTGTCGGCATAGGTCATCACATCGTGATGGATGTTACCCGGCAGAGCCCGCATCTGCAGGCCAAGGGCGGGGTCACCGAAATCGAAGCCCACGAATTCCTGCGCTGGTGAGCTAATCAAGCCACCGGCATAGGGAAAGGTCGTTTCGAGGTTGTCTCGGGGCTGGCCCGTCCCCTGAACAGGATCAAAGGTCGGGAAGCCCGGGTGCCGGCGCTGGAACGTGTGGCCAAGCTCGTGCGCGCCGTACCAGTCCGCAAAACTCGCGTCGCTGTCGCCGGTCCAGCCGTTAGGCACGCCGCAGGGGCCGCATGCCACCGCGCCGAAGATGGTGGTCGCCTCATCGTAAAGGGCGCTGCCGCGCATGAAGCTATTGCCCGCCTCATTGTCCACCAGGCCATAATAATGGGTCCGTGGATCCATTCCGGATGAAATCTCTCGCGTGCGCAGGGCCGATAGTTGGGCGTTGACCAGGATCGACTGATTGCCCCCGAATGGCGGCCTGAGGCGGTCGCCATCGATGACAATCTGCGACCATGCGAGCGCGGCAACCGGGTAGGCCCGTGTCAGATAGGACCGAAGGTAATCGAAATGGATTGCGCCGGGCGTGATCGTCGCCGTCGGGGCGTTCGTGCTGCGATAGCGAAGCCCGATCGCCCGGATGCGCAACACCGGCGCTGTGACGAAATTGGCGGTCATCGCCGGTTGCGCCGCGAGTGGCAGCTTCTCTCCTCCCGGCACATTGAGGTGGTCGAGACGGAGTTCGATCGATCCGGCGCCGAGCGCGTCGGCCGGAAGAACAAAATTCAGGCTTTCGGCGACATCGAAGCGTTGTCCCATGAGATCGGGCGTGCGCGCCGGATCTAGCTTCACGCGGTTCATCGCCGCGAGATAGAAAGCGCCGCCGTTGGCGCGTCGCCACGTAATCTCGCCAGTCACCAGTGTCGAGGCAGCGACCGTGGCGGGGTCAAGATAGACGCGCACGATTGTGGGTTTGCCGGCAATGAGCCGCACACGATTGTCGAGTGCCTGGATGACCTGCACGATCTCGACGCCGCGCACGCCGACATTGGCCGCTGAGCCTATCCCCGCTGCAGCCGAAGCCGCTGCCGCCATTCGCGCCCGGCGCGGCCTCCTGATGGTTGGCTGTTCGTAGGGCGAGGACCCCACCGAATCATATTTAGGCGCCGCCCTGCCGCTGGAGCTCGGCGCCTCCGCCGCTGACTTTCCTGGCCGTCGCGCACGTGGTTTTATGGTCAAGGCGCCCTCCCTTCTCTTCTGCACCAGCCACGCTTGGAGTTGCGCATGGCTACCGTGCGATGTTCCCTCAACTTTGGCAGCGCGCTCGATGATGAAATGGTCACGCGTAATACGTTGCGCTAAATTGCCAATCGTTTCACAGGCCTGATGCCATTCGGCGAATATTTCGGCACTGAGCGGCAGCGGATGCTTGTTGGGCTGAAACGTCGTCCCGAGCGGATAAAGCTCGCCGTGCGTCCTTGTCATCTCGATATGGTTTCCGAGCACGAGTGAAACCGGGTGCTCGGATGCGAACACCGCAAGGCGCGCCGCGCTGCGTCGATAAGCTGCCCAGTCGGCAACAGTCAGCAGGCCATGGTAGAGCGTGTCCCCGGTCAGCAGAGCCTGCATGCGAGGGTCATAGACGGCGATGTGATCGGAAACGTGGCCTGGAAGGGGCAACACGACCAGCGCGCGGCTGCCGAGATCGAGCGTGGCTTGCCCGTCCGGCCAGGCGGGGAGATTGAACGCGTGCTGAACCGCGCCTACGCCGCGGCCGATAATTCTCGTCTGGGGCCGCCCGGCAAACTGCCTGTCCCAGAAGACATGATCGCCGTGGCCATGTGTGTGCGCTATAATAAGCTCGCTGATGGCGCGACCTTCTTCGGCACGCCGTGACAGCAGCGTATCGACGGCCTCGCGGATCGGCAGGATTTTCCGTGGATCGCCGTCGTCGGGACTGGCCCCCGTATCGAACAGCACGGCCTTCTCGCTGCCCATAAGCAGGTACATGAACGGTGCTTCGAAACTGAAGCACTTGCTCTGCCGGAGCACATGGGTGTCGTCATCGACCGACACCACTTGCAGCGGCGGGTCGGTGCTCGCCGCGCAATCAGCGGAGCCGTGGATCCAACTGACCTCGTCAAGACGGAGCGGCATGGCTTGCCTAGAGCCGTCCGCGCGTGTCGCCGGCCGAAAGCACCGCGCTCACCGAAAGCGGCCCGCCAGGACCGCCGGCGGCACCCGCTCCGTCGCCGACGCAGCCGCGAACCGGCTGCGCCGTACTCTGGCCGATGCGCGTTGCGAGCGCCCGGATCGTCATTTGAATCCGGTCTGCGATCTGGCCACCGAACTGGATCGCTCTTCCGTCGATTAGTACATCGCCCAGCACGTAACCGCGGTCGCTCGGCACTTCGATGACGGCTCGGACCGGACGTTCTGGAGTTCCGCGCGTATACTTCCAGAAGGAGGCAGGATCGCTGCCGTCGGGGGTTTCCCATTCCTGCGTGTCCAGGCCGCCGAAATAGATGCCGACAGGGTTGGCGACAGTAACGTCTGCCTTGCTACGCGCATGAAAGTTCACGCGCGCGCCGATGAATGGGTCGCTGTGTCGCTGTTCGGCGCCGTATCGGCCACACCGGATCAATTCCAGGGTATCGACCATCGGCGAACCATCGGCGCGCAGCCGCGAAACCGTTGCCGCGCCCGCGATCTCGATCTCGGCGCCCAGTGTGTTGTTTCTCTGCACGAGGTGCATGGCCCCGTTGGAGGTCGAATTGTTGAAGCGGTTGCGCAAGATGTAGGCCCCCGATGGGGTGAAGAGGTCTGCCTGTGTTGCCGAGGCGTCGACATGTTGCTTGTAGAGTGCGAGCGTTTGGGTCGGATCGGTTGCGGCGAGAAAGCGCCAGTACTCCGGCCCTTCGCAGGTAAACGTGACCCGCGTCATCTTGTTCGTGCCGGATTGCCGGGTCACGCTCCACTCGCAGTACTCGTCCTGAACGTCGCGTGAGGCATCGGCAGAGCGCCAGCGCTCCATGTCCGAGCCGCTGCTGATCTGCACAATGCGGGGAAACGCTGTCCATTTCACATCTTCGAACGCCGGGTTGGGTCCCGCCTCGACTTTGGCGGCATTGAAGAACTGCGCCCGGGGCGAGTCGAACGGATCGCCGCTACCCTCTTGAGCGGAGTTCATCGCGTCGGAGATGAACTGATGCCAGGCATCGCGTTGGGCCGGTCCGAAATCGTCGAGAAAACCCGGTGGGTCAAACCGTTGAAACGCCATATTCACCTCCCTGATGACTGCGCGACAGGACCGGAAATCTCATCGTTCGACCACCTCGGCATCCCTGCTTACTGCCAGGGGCGGCGCGTTCTCGTCGATATTGCTGAACGGCAGCGTCAGGCCGAATTCAGCTATCCTGCGCTTGCGGAAAGCGCGCCTGCGCCAATCGGCGACACGCATGAAATCGAGAACGCCTTGCGACGTCGCGAGACGCGCGCGCACTTTGGCAACGAACGCGTCAAGCTCCGCGGCGGCCCGTGTGCGCATCGCTCCCTCGTCGAGCGTCAGGTAGTCAGCTGCGATGCGTTCCGGTGCCTCTGGAGGTAGGCCGGCCGCGGCATCGTTGATGTTCCTGCGCGTTTCGGCCTCGATCTGGCCTGCTGGCGTTGTCCCCGCGGGGACGTACTGCAGCAGACTTTCACGCGTGGCCGAGTCAGTCGGATTCCAGGCGTCCACCATCAGGAGCCCAAGCGCAAAGCCGGGAGAAAGGATGCCTCGTCGCGTGAGCTCGCCCACGACTACGCAGTCCTCGAATGCCCGCTCCGAAACAGGCCAGGCAAAGAAAGCATCGCCGGCCTGCTGGAAGCCCGCATCCGAGTGCTTCAGCACGAGCCCGAGTGCGGCGACGGCGCTCTCGTAGTCCGGTCGTCGCACCTGAAACGCTTGGCCGAGTCCGGAGATATCGAGCGCGAGCTGGTTGACGATGCTCTCCACGTCGAAGAAGAAAGTGGCCGGCAGTCCGAACTCCGGCTTGCTCCCGCGGCTTCGCTCCTCGCTTGAGACGATATTGACGGATGTGGCCGCGAGCAGGTGGCGCAACAGCTCCCTGGGCGCCGCGACACCGCCTGGCGCGCCGAGCAGGCGATCAAGGCGCGCGCGGGTCCAGCGTTGAACGGCCGGGCGGACCACCCGCCGCTCCAGGATGTCCGCGCTCTCGCGGGCAGCGAAAAGCGGATCGGTCCTCACCGGGTGATCGGGCGGAAAGGACTCGAGTGGGATCTCCTGCGCCGTGCTGTTCCAGTGCAGCCAGGGCAAGCGCAGTTCTTTCATGACCAGCGTGCCATTCACGTGGCTATCGAATGGCCCTTTGCCCCGCGCTGCATCATCGAACGCTTGCCAGGAGGAGCCTTCCCACAACCATGCGTCTCCTGCGCGCTCGTAGAAATGAAACACCTTGTTGCGACTGTCCCAGCCCGCGACCTGCAGAAAAGCGGTCGGATCGGTCGCGGGCGGTCGCGTGCTGACCAGAACCGTTGGTCCACTGGCGGGGCGGCCGCGGGTGACGACGTAGCGGACACTCCTCGGCAGCCGCGCGCTTGCACTGTTGAATGGAATCTGGCCGGCTTCCGCGACGACGAAGACCATTTGCTCAGGCAGGCCTTCGGGGGCGCCATTCGTCTCGTTCAGGACGGCGAGAAGTTCGGCAGCCGTCCCTGGGAAGCGTCCGCGCGCCAGTACGAGCTCGAAGAAGGGGTCGCCCAGGGACGCGCGTTCGCCGTCTGTCATGGGTCGGCCTCCATTGGGATCTATACCGACCACTCTCGCGCGAAGGCTGGATGGAGATGAGCCCACGGAGTCGGAGGGACGATCGAGTCCCGCCGCTGCATACGATAAAGGATGGGTGCGTGTAGGATTAAGCGGATCTTGGCCGAGACTCATGGTGAGCCTCCCTTCCGACGCCTCTGGTGCTTGCCCTCCCAACCATCAGCGTCCCCAATCTCAGTAAGTATTCTTGTCACAATCTAATATAGTATCTACTATCTGATGATGCCTCGGGTTGTGCAACAATTTTCTTGCTGATTGCCACGCGCGGAATGTCGCAGAACCGCTTGCGATGCGGCAGCGCGAACAATTGCGGATCTCGCTCTCGCCACATTGCGATTCTTTGCGCGGCCAAGAGATCGAAATCGCTGCTGATGCGCGGTGGCTGCCTTTCGAAAGGTCAGCCGCTAGACCGAGCCCGCATCCCGGCGCGAAAGCCGAACGAAATCGTGGAAGTCGCAATTGGAAACGGGACACACGACGCTTGGATGCACCGCGGCGTCGGCGTCGAAAAGCGAATTATTTCCGACAGCGGATGGGAGTGTATATAACTAATTGAAATAACGCCGAAAATCGGCCTTACGAGATTGCTATTTTTCAGAAGTTTACATTTTTCGACACGCCCAAGCGCGTCGAGAAACGTCGCATCGTCATTTCGCGGGGTGACAATGCCATCTGGTCCTAAACATGCGGGGCTTGAATTGGACCTTCTGGTCCTGCTACGGCATTCGAATATTGAAATTGAATGGGCACCGTTCGAGTGCCAATGGTGAGATTCACCTCCTTCATCACGCGGCTCAGATTCGCACCAGCTTCGGTTATCGGGAAGTCGCCGCACTCTTCACCCTGCGCGGACGTCCATCCGAGAAACTTGACCGCATTGGGGCTGCTGCCGGCCCGAATGGCATCCTCCACGTCGGGGTCCGTCCGAGCCTCGTTCAGCTCGTGATAAAGCGTCGCAACGATGTTTTTCCATGGCTGATCGAACGCGACGATCCCGTTATCGGATCCGCTCGGCCGCGTTTCGGAGAAGACGCCGATAGCGTAGTAGATCGTGACCTTGCTGGTCGGATGGATTGAGCCATGATAGCCGCCCAACCCTCGCAGCGAGCTCGCTTCATCCTCGACGGGAATAGCAGCAGCGGCGGCGGCATTGCCGACGCTGATTGCAGCCGTCGGATCCTCATCGGTCGTCAAGATCGTTCCGCTCGGCAGCAGGAAATTGAAGACGGTCGAGCCGAAATCGAAACCCTGCAGCGCGCCCTGCTGGAAAAGGCTGTTGACCAGCTGTTCGACGTCGCCTTGCGAGAACTGGGATGGTCTTGCGCCAGGCAGTATGTGCGAGGGCTCGAACGTTGTGGTGATCGGCTTGTTCTTGAAATACTGCATCATGACGTTGTTCAAGTTGGTGTCCGCCATCGCGGCTGCCAAAGCATCGTCGATATTCTTGATGTCGCTTGCCGCCCATGACGATGCGCCACCGATATAGAAATTGGTATAGACGAGGTCCTGGATGATATTTCCACCGTGATTGATCAGATTGTGCGCGGGAGTTGGCGCGAATTTCGACGCGGTCGCTGCTACAATGGCGGCCATCGGCGCGGCCATCCCCCGGTAATACTTTTCAGCCGGCGAACCCGGGGAGGTAACAACGTTCATCGGACGAAATTTGACCGCTCTCTTGGTGGTTGATTTCTTGGCCTTGCCCGATTTCGCTTTCGTAACTGACTTCTTCTTTGTAACCGACTTCTTCGTCTTTGCCTTGGCCATGAGACTTTCCCCTCCTTGAGCAACCCGACATCCGGGCCATCAATATCGTTGCGCGCGTTCGCCGCCACGACGCACGAAATGCGAGAACGTCGATGGCAGCTCAATTCGTGAGCCCACCGGGAAGATCGCAGCCGCGATGGGACTTTCCCTCATTCTCCCCGTCGCTCCGCACGAGCATGCGAAGTGCTTCGGGGCGAGCGACAAGGGGCGCGTGCGAGCGCTGCCGATCTTACGGCGCGAGCTTGAGCACTCCCGGCATGAGGCCCTTGTGGATCACACAAAAGAAGTCGACCGGATCCTTGAACTTGTCCGTGACTTCCAGCCGAAGGCTTCCAGTGAACCCGACGCCGAACTTACTGGTGGTCCCGTTGCAATCGAGTTCGCGGAGCGCGGCGTTGGGTTTGGCCGTCGTGTCGTCGCAGGCAAGCACGGGACTCTTGTCCTCGGCCGGAGACCCGCCATCGGTTCGCTTGATGGTGACAAATCCGTGATGGACGGGGCCGCTGGGGATCTGAACCTCGACGATGTCGCCGACCTTCAGATCATCGACGGCGAGAGGTGTGGAAGCCGTCGATTTCTTGTCCTTGTAGGTCCAAGCGAGCCCCTGGACACCGATCACATGGGTGTCGGCCGCAGATGCAGCACCCGCAAATGCCAGAGTTGCACCGACAATGATGCTCGCCGTCGGAAGCGGCATTGACAACGTCCTCATTGGTCTCCTCCTCACTTGGCGTTTTGACGCTATTGCGCTGCCAGCCCGGGACCCCAGACCTCGATAGGAGCCATCAACCCTTTGTCCTCGTGCTTGAGGATATGGCAATGGAAAACGAATCGTCCGAGCTGCTGGCTTGTATCGAAGCTCATCACCACAAACACCGACTGCCCCGGAGGCAGCGGAATCGTATCGTGCCAGCGTCGCGTCGCGCCGGGATCCAGGTCGCTGTTTTGTTGATCGTCATAGAGATCATAGTTTGGCGTATTCGCCGGGCATGCGCCCTGGCCGCAAGTGCGCGCCGAAGCGGGAGGCTTTATGAAATAGCTGTTGAGTTCATTGCCTGTCGCCAAACGAAATTTCATCTGGTGAATGTGGAAATTATGCAGAGTGCCGGTTGCATTGGTCAGAACCCAAAGCTGTTTGTGGCTGCCCGCATGAGCTTTCTTGTCGATGAAGACACACACATGCTTCTTCGTCCAATCGACCAGCTCATCGCTTCCGACATATTCCTCGAATGGGATGCCCCCTCCGTTGAGCCCGACCGTGTTTTTGTCGGGATCTTCATCCGGTGGCGGGTTGTGCATCGGTTCGTCCTGCGGGTCCGGTCCCGTCGGGCGTATAATCTGGGTGAAAACGCTCCAATCCGTCATTTTCCCGTTGCTCGTCGTGACGCCATCCAGAAACATGACACGGCGATATTCGCGAAATGCCGGGGCCAGATCGCGAATGCATCCCGGGGGTAGCTCCGTCGTCTCAATCGCCAATGCGGCACTCGGAGTTTGGGGTGGACCGGGAGTGGCGACGGCAGCATTCAATGCGATCCGCACGTTGCTGGTCGTCGCATTTGGCTCCAGCACGATACGGGCCAGCTGGATCTCCGGCCATTCGTCCGTCCCCGCTTCGACCGTGTGCTGCTTGGTCTTGAGAATATAGACCCGCTGGCGCTCGTGCTTGTCGTCGTTGCGCACGTAAATCTCCGCACGCGTGGCCGGCATCATCAGCACATCGTCATAGTCGACGGCCTGCACCGGTTTCTGTGCCTGCCCGGGCGCAATCGGTATCGCCGGGACGACTCCATCGAGGCTGAGGATCGTCATCCGCAGAGGCTTCGTGTCCGTCGCGTCCTCGTTCCGCAGCTCCAGCCAGTACGGGATGTTGGCGCTGAGATTGCCCAGCCGGAGGAGGAGATTCTTGCCGCCCTCCACAGTGATCGTCGGGTATCGCTGCCCGTTCACAGTAAAAAGCAGTGCCTTCTTCTGCTCGCGCTGACAGAAGCCGGTTCGCAGCTTCGGATCGAGGTCCGGTCCGGAACCGTCCGGCTTCCACACCCCGCATGGCTTGCCTGGGGTAAAATCCCGCGCGGCCGGATCGGGATCCCACGTCGCGGCATCGCCGTTCGCCTCGCCGGGGAGCTTGGCGATGTTCATCACCGGCATGTCGCGGAGCAGCGCATAGCGCACCATGGTGATGCGCTTCAAGTCGCTTGTGTCCTTCGCGATGTCGTTGGAGCACTTCTCCTTGTCGTTCGGATCCGGCAGACAGCCCGCCTTGACGTTGGCCGTTGCTTCGCCGACCGAAAGCAGTCCCGACATTCCACCCATCACCTGATCCGACGAGGTGCCGTGCAGATGCGAGTGATACCAATTCAGCCCAAGAGGGTGCGGGATGAGTCCCGTGCTTTCGAGAACGCGTGCGTCGATCATGTCATTGCCGGGGATCGGCGTCTTTCCCGGGATCGGCACCTTGTAATCGAAACGCAGGCCGGACTTGAGATGGACATAGACGTTGTCACCCGTGCCAAGCTCCGCGGGCGCGGGTCGCGCGTTGTTCGGCGATACGATTCCGCCATGAAAATAATGAAGGTTCGTCGAACCGTCATTATGGTCGTGCATGCTGCCGTTGGCGCTGGGGGTGAGCGCGTTGATCAGGTGCGCCGAAACGGTATCGCCCGGCATCGCTTCAACGATTGGGGTCAGATAGTTGTAATTGTAGTTTCCGGAGGTGACCTTGTAGCCACCCATGACGATCTCGGCGCTGGCTGCCCTCAGAGTGATCTTCACCTCGTTTTGGCCAATGCCGAGCGGCGTAATGGAGCAGATGGCGGCGAGATCAGGCTGTCCTGCCGTTGCTTCAGAGCAGATTGGCGGCTGAACGAGCTCTGCTGCGATTGCCGGCTGAAGCAGGAAACCCACGGCGACCCCGGTCACCCATGCAGCCTGGCCAAACCGGATCGGAAGCCGCGCTTCCCACGGATTTAAGCGTTGCATCACCTGACTACCCAAATGACGGTGCGCACATGACGCCGCGCACGAAAGCGCGGACCAAATTCAATCGATTCAAAAAATAGTTCGAACTAAATAAAAAGACGTGAGCCACCTCACGTTGCCGTTGATACTACATGCACCTTTCTGATGTAGTCAATCCATTCCACGCAGCCAGCGACGAAGACCCCAGATGCGGCCATTGATTGAAATGGCTGGTCTGAGGACATTTCCGGCTCCGCGAGGGCGGCCGGTAACATAGGGACGATCAAACAGCCATTCGGAGGCAGCCGCGCCGGCTGATCCGCAGACTGTTTCAGCTCCTTCTGCGGGCGGTCGCCGGAGCTTCCAGTCCGGCCGTGACGATGCCGTTCCGCCAAAGCCAACCCAGAACCGCCAGGGCCTTCTCCATGCGGTTTGCCAGATTGCGATCAGTTCGGAGCGCGGTGGACAATGTCGATATCGATGCGAGGACCGCATGAAGCGGTACGCCGTCCACGAAGGCGACGGCTTCCTGCAAATTCGGATGGAACAGGAAGGTGGTGCGGACAACTTGGGCGCCGATCAGGCTGGGTGACTGCACGAGCTCGGCTGCTGCACTCAGGGCCAGTATCTGGTCCGGCGGCGGCAATGGTGTTGCTGGCAGGGCGTTTTCGACACGCGGCGGCATGGGCGTCGCCCGAACACGCCAAAACTCAGTCGCGTGGACATGGTACGCCTCGGCGTATCGGTCCGATGACCAGCTGCGATGTGTCGCGGCTTGCGCGGATCGGCGCGCCTTCCAGTATTCGCTTGCGGCGTCCTTGTCGGACGACGGCGCGAGCATGGTGTTGACGACCGGGCCCGCGCGGAGCGCAGATTGAATTGCGGCTTGGACGCCGCTAGACGACAGCGGATCGAGGGCTGTGTCGGCATCGCCAATCCGCGACACGCCCGGCTCGTCATTGTCTGTTTGATAGGGCGCGGCGTCGCAAACCCGCGGCTCGCCTTCAAGATCGAGGCCGGGTCCGAGCACGCCGGCTTCTTCTAATAGGCGCAAATAACGGTCGCCCAGCGAGCCCGCCATTTCCCGGAGGGGGTGCGCTGCCGCGAACGCGATGGCAAGGCGTCGACGACCTGCAATTGGCGCTGCCCAGCTCCAGGACGACGCGGCGGCGCCGATGCGCACGCTGGCCTGCGTGTTGCCGCTCCACGTGCCGCGTAGCGCCAGAGTGCGGGGACCCATTCAGGTTCGCCGCTACCGAGCGCGCGAAGTTCTGCCGCGCGCATCGATGATATAACGGTCCCGTATTGGCGGCCCGACGGTTCGGTGACATCGGCTTGCCATCCAGACCCATCGCGTGCCAGTCGATCTATCCCGGCGGGTTGGAGAACCCGAACGCCGCAATCTGCTCCCGCACTGAGCAGGTCCGCGTCAAACCGACCTCTGTCCGCGATCAACGTGGGGACCGGTGCCGGCTGGAAACCTGACGATCCCCAACGCAATTGCACAGTGGGCCGGATCGTCCAAGATGTGCCGGATGCCCAGGAAGCCGAGTTGGTGGATGACACCGGGACTGAGGCAGACGCCGACATGTTCGCGCGGGAAGCTTCAACAGCGGACGCACGCGCTCGATGATGCGCTCGAAGCTGCCTCGGCCTCCCTTGGAGGGACGAAGGCGATCATGGACATCGGCCGGCCCATCGAGGCCGACCGTGACGGCAAAGCCATAGGCGTCGAATCGCGAGGGACAGCGCGCGCACGGCCCGGTGGTTCGTCGCCGATCCGGGGCGCCTCGGGCGCGAGCCCGGACACGCGCAGCAACTCCGACATTTGCTCATCGTCGGTCGCGGAGACGTCGCAAGACTCCGCGAAGCTCCTTCCAGCCCTCTTGCATGTCCATGCGCGCGATCGTTCATACGCGTATCTCGCGAGCGAGCAGTAGTCTCTGTTCTCAATCTCCTGCGTCGTCCACGTGGTTGGGGTTGTGGCAGCGATCAGCGAAAGAAAGTTGAGAGTTGCAGTCGAACCCGTGCCGGCCTCATTCCAAGGATCAAGCACGAACACATTCTGTTTAGCGGCGAAAGCCCGATGGAAGAAGGGTCCGGCTGCTTGAGCAATTTCGCCCTCCGGGTCGACAACGACGTCGGCTTGATCATCAAGCCCGCTACCGAAAAGAAACGGCGCAATCGCGTTGGTAAATTTGCCGCCGCCGACGTCACCTACAATGGGCTGACTAAGATCAGCGTTGTATCGGGAAGGGCTCAAAGTCGTTCTTGCTCTCCCACCCGAACCCGACAAACATTCCCGACGACGACAGCAGCTCGGAATCGTCTGCCTCGTCGCGGGTCGCCCATCGGGCTGTCCCATGAACTGACATGCTGAATTCCCCAACCCGCCCAAGGGCGGCCCCACGCAATTGGCATTTAGATTGGCACCGTCATATTCTCACCGCCATAGAAACATCCGCCGGTTGCATAGCGCATTTTTTCATGAGACAGTTGGGTCCGGGTAGCTGAGTATCCTGGAGCCGCCCAATGGCGATCTCCAGCCTCAATCACAGCTTTTTTGGCCGGAGCACCCATGCTGCCGGCTCCGCCAGCTTTTTGCCCGCTACGCCACCGGTCAAGACCGTTGCATGGAAATCATCAGCCGCCGGATGCCTAACGACCGGTCCGGCCTTATGAGGGGGGCTGGATCAGGAAGAGCAGGCCGAGCGCAAGAATGCCTGCGTTATCGACAAGGTGGTGGTGGCCCTTCCCTTAGAGCTGACCCACGATGAAGATGAAAACGTCAGCATTGTATATGCCTTCTGCCACCGAAGGACGGGCCTCCTGGGCGGCCGCCATCCACGCTGGGCCAAAAGACCTCGATAATCCTCACGCCCACATCATTTTCAGGGATCGTGACCGAGAACCGGCAAACGGGTTGTGATGACGACCGAGCGTGGCAGTGCCGAGCGCTTCCAAGAGGGATGAGAGCAGGAAGCCAATATCGTCCTTCAGAGGGCCGGATATGACATAAGGATGGACCGGCGCAGCCTGGCAGATCAAGGCATCGACCGCGAGGCCCAATTGCATGTAGGCCCCGCACGGAGCACTACCGCGAACGATACCAGGAAGCTTATTCCGCGAGCCAGTTGCACGGCCTCGCACGGGTTTTGGCCATGAAAGCGGAGGGCGCCGCGCCGCGACGGATTCGACACGCTCGGAAGCGGCGGATTAAACTTCTTGGCAAGATCTCAGAGTCCCTCGAAAGGCTGTTCGACGGACCTGCAGGACAAAAACGACAGGACGAAGGACGAGAGATGGCAGATGACAGGAAAACAATACCATTCGGCCGGTAGAACAACAGCAGCGCCAGGCAGAGGCCGAGCAAGCGGAATCGCACAAGGCCGAGATGGAGGCCTATTTGGAGCAGCGCTCGTGCGAGCGCGGTGTTGATCGAGTAAGATCGCGATAACTGGCACGCGACACTTTATTGGAGTTAGTTCCTGCGGAGCACGTCATGGTTTATTTGCTGCTTTTTGTGATTTCTGCCGCTCTGACGATTTTTCTGACGTTTCGATCGGAGCTTCCTTTCGTCGGAAAGCTAGGAGTGAACATCGCCATTGCAACTTTTGCATTCTATTGCCTACTTTTTGCGAAAGGCGTCTTCTTCAACCCATTCAATACCGGCGACCCGACCATTCCGTTCGGCGACAAGCTGTCTGACTTCTCACCTTTGCACCTGCTGGCGGCTATCTTTGGTGCGCTCCTTGGCATCGTCGGCAGCGTGTATTTCAAGCTCGGTACCCTTCGTGCTCCTTTGGCTGCATTTGTCCGCCCCGCGTGCTGCGCACCCATGACTCTCATACCGGTCATCAAGCTCGCAGAGTCGGCCAATGACACATCGCTGCTTGGGGTTGCGACTCTTTTCTTGCTGGCCTACCAGACCGGCTTTTTTTGGGAAACGTTGCTTCGCACAACGACGCGAACCAAAGCTAGCAGGTAGTATGCGTCCCCCTCGTTTTCTCACCGCGAGGCTATGGCGACTGCTCGTCATGGCCGCAGCATTGTACTGCGAAAGCGCTCTCGCCTGTCCGCAGGTGCCAGCCGATGCCAGATTCACGGTGGTAAGGTGCGATGATCAACCCGCACCAACTCCTTGGTCCCAGCTTCTCAGGATACTCTTTGGCCTCGACGCCCGCGCAACGCGTCCCCTTAGAGTAGCCGTGGTAGCTGGCATAGACCGCTATCCGCAGATGGCCAAAGAGCCCACGCTTCCACCCGCAGGAAAGGATATAGAGAATCTTATCGATCTCTTCGCGAATTTTCTGGCCTACGATGTAGTGATCGTTTCCAAGAATGAGGCTGTGGAGCCCACTCAATTTGTTCGGCTCTTTTCAGAGTACCTACCATCGATCCTTCAAAATCGTTTTGGTTCACAAGTTGTGTTTGCATACAGCGGACATGGAGGATTCTGGGCCAACGAGTCGTATATTCTTACACAACGTGCCGAACGCTTGATTATTGACAGTCAGAAGAGCGCAGACGACGCTATTTCCATGACCGATTTGCGATCGATGTTGAGGCCAACGATTATTGCGTCACACCAATTCCTTGCCCTGCTGAACTCGTGCGAAGGCGGAGCGTTTCTGCGGGATAGGTTGCGGTTCGGGCAACCGTCTTTCAAGGACGAAGCCGCCGTCGCAGCCACAGCTGGCCGCGAGCAAGACATCGTGTACGCGGGACCTAAGGGGATGGGGAGCGTGTTCTTCGAGACCATCATCTCCATTTTGCGAACGAACAAGCCGCCGGTCTGGATGTCAGCGAGCGGGCAAAATCAGCCACCCCAAGGAAATCCACCAGATCAGCCTGCGGCGACGCCAGATGGGATGATCACGCTGACCGACCTGATGTCCCAAGTACGAGGTTTGGTAAACCGCTATGAAAACTACCGCGTTCTTCCCCAATGGGGCCCGATCCTGGATAGCAGGCGAGAAAGCGACTTCGTCTTTTTTGTCGATGCGCCGAAAGTCAAGGAAGCACTAAAGCGAACACACTTCAAAAGCGCGCGCGCTGTGTTTGGCGTGAACGAAGTGCCGACGCCCCCTGCGTGGCCTCTCACCAATCTGTTCTCGATTGAAGAGGCCCAATCTCTCGCAAAAGAAGGCGATTACGAAGTCCTTGGTATGAAGGCCGGCAGGCGTTCCCAGATTTGCTTTATCGAATCGACGGGCGTTGCATACGGAAATTCATTGTTGGAAAAGAACCAGTTCCGCATGTGGCAGATGCGATTGTTCGGCACAGGGAAGCAGACAAAACTTCGCTACATTCCGTTTCAGGATGCGCTTCCAAACACCGCAGCCGGCTTCTGGTACCTGGTCGATGCGGATGCCCTATCAACACTCCGTCCAGCAACAGGTATCGAATTCGTCGTAGATCGCGCAAGTAATGACAATTCGATGAGGGTGAAGATCGATAAGCCCACAGAACGAATTCAAGAAGGGATTGGCATAGAGCTCAAGTATAGAAATGGGAATCTGTTTGACGAAATCTCGAATGGTCGATGGATTTCGGTTGCGGGGTTTGAGCGAAGCCAGCCCCTCCCGTTAACGCCCACCTTGGTGGAAATGAATCCGAAAACACTTGCCTTCTTGAACAGTCGAATATCCGGATCGATCGCTATAGCCAAGATCCTCGGTGTACAAGAGGACTTCGTCAAGCGTACGGCCGCAATGAAGGATCTGGTCAGGTACGATACCGAGCCAAGCTCCCAAAACGTGTCCGACATTGCCAAACGGGGAGAGTTCAAACAAGATAACCCGTTCACGAGTCGCCACGAAAACGCGGGGTACCAAGCCCTGCCATACGATCAACAGTTGCTCATCCAACGCTTGTCAGAAAAAGATTGGTTGGCAATTCTGTCTGCATATGACGTGGAACGGGAAATCTTCGGTGAGCAAATTAGCCTTTTTGGATTCACACGCGCATTTGCCAAACTCCGTGAGGCATGTGCGCCGAACAATCCTTCTCATTTTCCGCCTCTGCCAAAACGTACATAACGCGACCTAGCAGCCCGAACCGGCGCGCCGCAACCATTGAGTAGTGGGACGGAGCTGCGCCATTCCATATGTACAGGCAGAACGCCCTGGAATCGACAAAGCATCCCTACCACATGCCCGCATGCGTCTTGGGGCTTTGTGCTCAGTCGGGCGATAGCGTACTTTATCTACGCCGCGAGCCGCGGTATCTGCCCTTCGGCCAACCGAAGGAATTGAGTGTTGCAAGCCCGGGATTTGGACTTCCCTGGGAACATTCGAAGCCGCAGTTGGATCGCAGACGTTGCGCTCTTGCCGCTCGGCAAGAGCGTTTGATTTTCAGTCCGGTTGGGTTGGCACGATGGCAGCCCGGCGCCGCTGTAGATCCCCAAAGTGCAGGCAGCATTCACACGGTAGGCGCTGAATTTTCAGATTGCAAGAGCCGAGCCCAAGAGCTTTGACGATTGCTCAGTAAATTGCCTGTATGCAAGACAATTGGTTCTCGGGACCACAATTGGGGGGATCGTACCGTGACAGCTTCTCTTGATGGCGAAATTCGCGGCGGTCACCATCATATGCAGGTCCGCGTCTATTTCGAAGATACGGACTCCGGCCATATTGTTTATCACGCGAATTTCTTGCGCTTCATGGAACGCGGCAGAACAAATTACTTGCGTTTGCTCGGAACGAATCAGCGAGAGCTCCTCAAAGAAGCGCAGAACGATGCGCCAGGCTTTGCCTTTGTGGTCCGTTCGATGACCATCGATTTTCTAAAACCGGCAATCTTGGACGACCTGCTTGAGGTTGTCACAGTTCCAGAAGAGGTGAGGGGCGCATCGATTGCCTTGCTCCAGGAATGTAGGCGCGGAGACGATCTTTTAGTCACGGCCCGCGTACGCGTGGCATTTATCTCGGGCGGATAAGCACAGCGCATCCCGAAGTCACTGCGGCTCGCCATGGAAGGGCATGGATAAATCTACGCTTGTTCACGCTATAGCCCTCCAACGCCCCAATGAAATCAAGGCGCTGTGTTGCGATGTTGGCAAGCCAGAGTTTTCCGGCATCGTCTATCACGCCAACTATCTGCGCTTCATGGAGCGCGGGCGGACCAATCATCTGCGGCTGATGGGCGCCGAGCAGCAGGCATTGTTCGAGCAGGCCGGGGCGGAAGAGGCAAGCTTCGCCTTCGTGGTGCGCTCGATGCATCTCGATTTCCTCAAGCCTGCCCGGATGGACGACGTGCTCGATGTCGTGACCTGGCCGGTCGCCGTGAAGGGCGCCTCCATCATGCTGGCGCAGGAGGTGCGGCGCGGCGAAGTCGTGCTGGTCAAAGCCGAGGTGCAGGTCGCCTTCATCAGCGGCGGACGTGCCCAGCCGATCCCGAAATCGATCCGCGCCTTGATGAAGGCTGATCTGATTTCGTGATCGGGCGATAGCGGACGGCCTCTCGACTCCTCCGCGCGCGGCGATAGATTGCACTCCCGCCAACCGATGAGGCCCTCATGTCGCGCCCGCCGCTCCCGCCCTTTACCCGTGAGACCGCAGCGCAAAAGGCCCGCATGGCCGAGGATGCCTGGAATTCGCGCGACCCGGTGCGCGTCTCGCTCGCCTATACCGAGGACAGCCGCTGGCGCAATCGCTCCGAGGTTTTTCAGGGGCGCGAGGCCATCGTCACGTTCCTCACCCGCAAATGGGAGAAGGAGCACGACTACCGCCTGATCAAGGACCTCTGGGCGTTTGACGAACACCGCATCGCGGTTCGCTTCCAGTACGAATGGCACGATGCGAGCGGCCAGTGGTATCGCTCCTACGGCAACGAGCAGTGGGAGTTCGACGAGCACGGCCTGATGCGGCGCCGCGAGGCCTCGATCAACGACATCGCGATTGCGGAGAAGGACCGGCGGTTTCACTGGCCGGCACCGGGGCCGAGGCCTGCGGATGTGGTGGGGCTGGGGACGGATCCGTTCTGAGGCCTATCAAGACGAGCTTGTCGCTTTCTTCCCTCTCCCCTTGTGGGAGAGGGTGGCTCGCCGCGAAGCGGCGAGACGGGTGAGGGGTCTCCCTCAGCGAGCACCTCTCGCGATTGAATCCGCGGATAGAGACCCCTCATCCGGCGCTTCGCGCCACCTTCTCCCACAAGGGGAATAGTTGACCCTCACCGAGCCGCATCGTATATCACTGCCCAACCATAACCTATTGTAATTCCTTAAGTCTACCTCACTGAGCCTCACCGAGCCGCATTAGGCCACAGTGCCAGTTTAGGGACACTTTGAGGGTCACCGAGGGCAGGATCATGGCGCGCAGCATCTATTCCAACAATCTGAAAAACCGAACCAACCGACTCAAGCTGCCGATCAAAAAGAAGCCGTACAAGGTCCTGATCGCGCCCGGCATCTTCCTTTGCTATCGCAGGAACACAGGTCCCGGCACGTGGAGCGTCGAAGCCGGTTGGTTGAAGCGCTTCGCCATCGCCGACGACTACGAGCCCGCGAACAACGGCAGCGTGCTGACCTTCTGGCAGGCGCAGAAGAAGGCGCTGGCAATGGTCCGTGGCAGCGAGGGCGACAGCGACAAGCCGGTGACGGTCGATGAAGCGCTCACCGCTTACGAGACCGATCTCAAGATTCGTGGCGGCGCGATCTACAATGCGACCTCGGTCCGCAACCATCTGTCCCCGGCGATACTGTCCAAGGTGGTGATGCTGCTCACCGAGATCGAGCTGTTGAACTGGCGCAACGGGCTGGTCACCAAAGGCTTGAAGCTGTCGAGCGCCAACCGCATCGGCAAGAGCTTTAAGGCCGCGCTGGCGCTGGCGGCCAAGCGCGACAGGCGGATCACCAATAGCGCCGCATGGAAGAACGGCCTGAAGCCGCTGAAAGCCAAGGGCGGCAGCAACCCGCCGCGTGACAACTACTATCTGCCGGACTCCGACATCCTCGATGTCGTCCGCGAATGCTATGTGGAAGATGCCGACTTCGGCGCCCTGATCGAAGTGCTGGCGGTGACCGGCACGCGCGAGAGCCAAGCGCTCAAGCTGTGGCCTCATGATATTCGCGACGAAGACGCCGAGAAGCCGCGCCTGATGCTGTGGTGCTCCAACAAAGGCAAGGACCGCGACCCCGAACAGCGGCAGGTCGCGATCACACCGGCTTTGGCCGCGATGCTGCGCAAGCGGGCTGAGGCACGCGGCGCCAAGCAACCGCTGTTCGATCGCATCTGGAATATGGCCGCGCGGTTCCGCGTCGTGCTGGAACGGCTCGACCTCGACCTGACGCTGACGCCGTACACGTTGCGGCATAGCTCGATTATCCGGCAAATCCGCGCCAACACCCCGCTGCGCATGGTCGCCTACGGGCACGATACCTCCGTTGCCGAGATCGAGCGCACCTATGCGAGATACCTTGATGATGTTTCCGACGACCTCACCCGCCGGGGGATGCTCACCGAGCCGGCGAAGCCGGACAACGTCATCCAGCTCGCCGATGTCGTGAAAGCCTCCTAGATCGCGCTGCGCAGTCCGCTGGTGCCATTCTTATCAGCGGTCATCGATGTCCTGAGCTGTCCGCTGCAATCGCATCGACGCCATCTCAAGCGCCTGCACCACACAGCCATGGCACTCCTCGTCGATCTGGTTTGCGGCGTGCCACTGCTTGATGCGCGCGCAGAATTCTTCGGTGTTGTTCATCAACTCGACGTGGAAGTTGCCCGCCTGCTTGATGACGTCCGCATCAGGCTTCGGTGGCCTGCGCGGCGACTCGATGGGGGGCTTCGTGTCCGCCTTTAATTTGCTGAAGAAAAGCTTGCGCTCTGCGGCGGTCATCTGTGCGACAAGGCGAAGCGCCTGCTCGACGATCATGTCGATCTTCAGCGGCTTGCGCGCGCTAACCTTCTCCCCACCCTTCGCGCGCGCTGCCAGATCGCGCTGTTCGGCGACCGGCAACTTCGCCAGCGCATCCAGCTCTGCGCCTTTGTCGAGGCACGTATTGATGATGTCGGGTAACACCTCGATGCGCTTCGCGCGGGTCGCATCGCGTTGCACCGCAGTCTCTGACTTGCCGGTCCTACGCGCGGTGTCGGCGGTGAAACGATCCGTCTTCAAGTTCGCAATTTGAGGACTTGATCCCTTGCGGTCACCGCCGTGCTTCGTTTCCGGATACAGCCGCTCATAGATCGCCTTACGGCGGTCGATATGCAGCGCGCGTTCGGCTGGCGACAGCTCGCTGCGTGTCAGATTCTCGTCGATCTCAATCAACGTCGCTTCGTCTTCAGAGCACTTGTCGAGGATGACGCAGGCGATCTCGCGCCAGCCCAGCTTTTCAGCCGCTGCCAACCGATGAGCGCCCGCGACGATCCAGTAACCGCGACCGGCGCGCTTGCGGAGCGTGACGGGATGGATCAGACCATTCCGCATCATGCTCTCAGCCAGCACGTCGACAGCCTCCTGTCGAAGCGCCCGGAGGCGCTCCGCAGGGACATCGATGCCCGACAACGCGATGGTTGTGCTTTGGATCACAGGCTAGCGCACCTGCGAGCCCTGCTGCTGCTTACGCAACTCGCGCTGCTCCTTGTGCTGCTGCAAGAACTTGTTGAACGCGTCCTGCGTGCTCTGCTGCGAGAACATCACGCGCCATTCAGCGGCGGCCTCCACCGTGATGCGCACGGCGCGACCCAGCCGGATTTCCTTCGGGCCGAGTCCAGCTTCGCGCAGCAGGCGATAGAAGCTCTCCGAAATGTTTTCCATCGCGCAGAACTCCAAGATCGTGAAGCTCGTGCGCGGAATGTTGTTGGCGATGGCGGCGGCGGCGTTCGCGGCCTTGGTTTTGCTTGCCATGGAACTTGCAAATCTCCTCAACGAATGACGCTGAGCAGTTTAGAGCCGCATGGGGTTGCTGGGGAGTCGGTTATCCATCACCACGTGGCCGCAACATGTCTTTTGAAACAGCACGACTACGGAGAAACTACGGGGAACTGCGGCGCCGCTGATAAAGCTGGCGGCGGCAAGAAGACGAAGCCCGCCAACTTGGCGGCCTTCTGATAACACTGCCGCTAAGAGCGGCCACGTAGACTTTCAGGTCGGTAAACTCTACAGCCGGACATGAGACGGCGCGATTGGACCATGACCGTCGAGCTGCGGTGCGGAGTCTCCCGTGCTCGCGCCTCGACATCTGTCCCAAATGGGACGGATGTCGAGGCAACGAGCCTCACCGAGCGCGCCGAAGCGGCGGTTGCCGAGACGCCCGAGGACACGAACGTCGCCATCGCCAAGCGGCTCGGCGTCAGCGAGATGGCCGTGCGTAGCGCGCGGAAAGCCTCGACAACTTCGTCACGTGACGAAATGTCGAGCCGCACCAAGCGCGCCAAAGGTTTTCTGCTTTGGAGCGGCCAAAGCAACTTCGCCAGCTACTACGTTGCGCAAGCCGGTGCGGACCTGGACGCCGGAAGGTCACCGGCCTCATCCACTCCGACCGGATCACCCTCGGCGCCGCCGGCATGGGCGCTGCGGCCAGTTCTGCGGCCCGCTGATCGAAGTTAATCTGGACCGGCTGCCGGGCAGCGGTGGCATCGACCAACGCGTCCAAGGACTCCGCTCGGCGTCCTAGGATACGTTCAAAGCGGCGGCTCGGCTGGCCGCGCTTGTACCGGATCACGCGCCGCTCGCTGGCGAGCTGTTCGAAGTACGGCAGGTGCGGACCTGTCCGCAACTTCGCCATCTGGCGAAGTTGGAGCAGGTTCTTCACGTTTGCCGGCGCCCGACATTCAGATTGTTTCATTCGACCGCCCCATTGCTCCACCTTCTTTTCGACCTCCCCGACTGCTCCGCTCCACCCTGCTCCCCTAAGAAGGGGGGAGCAGGTGGAGCAGAGCGAGGGCATCAGCTTGCTCCACTTTGCTCCGCCTAGGTGGAGCAGGTGGAGCAGATTGGGCTGCTCCAGTTTGCTCCAGCTCGCTCCACTGAAGTGGAGCAAGTGGAGCAGTGTGCTAGTCATCGTCACCCGCGACCTCGACGAACGTCTTCATCTTGCGCCGTTCGTCCGGCTTCCCGACCTCCACCAGGGCGCCGCTCAACAGCCAAATCTTGATCAGTCCGGCGACCTTGGCACGCTCCTGCTTCACTGCGAGGCTGAGGTTGAGCGCCTTGGCGACCGGCAGGCCAACCCAGTCCTTGGCCTGACTATTGGCGCGCCACTGGCCTGCCTTGATCGCGGCAGCGGCCCTCTCGAAGTCGCCGCCGGTGATGCCGTCGAGCGGGTCCGGCCATTCCCATTTCGTCGCGACGCCGACACTATCGCCACCGACGCCGCCGGTCGGATTGTTGCCGAGATCCATCGACACCAACTTGAACCAGTCGCGCTTCTCGGCGGGCGGCGCCATGTTCGGCTTGTCGTCGAGAACAGAAAAATAGGACCGGCGGTTCTCGACGCCGCACTTCTTGGCTTCATCCTCCGTCATCCTGTTGAGCACGCGCGCCGAGCGGCAGGCGTCGGCGAACGATCCGCCGCCGCGCGCGCTTTCGACCGTGACCTGCTGATCACCCTTGCGGACGTGGTGAACCAGTTCAATGGCGCAGTCAGCCCGATCGGCCACCTTACCCCACTCCTTGACCACCATGTCGATCGCACCATTCAGGTTCTCTGGCACCCGGTGGCAACTAACAAAGGGGTCGATGATCACGACATCGATGGCCTTGTCCTTGATCTCCTCGATCAGGGTCTCGACCACGGGCCAGCAGATCGTCGCTTCACCGTCCTCCATCTGGGCGACCATCAGCGGCTGATCCCGGCCGCTGGTCACGAACAGCCGATCGCAGATGTCGTCAGACGTGAGGCCGTAGTGCTGTGCCGCCGCTTGAATGCGTCGCATGATCTCCTCGTAAGGGTCCTCCAAATTAAAATACCAAACGCGCAGTTGTTCGGTCTCGGTGCCGAGCAGCGGGACGCCGGAAACCATCGCCAGAGTCTCGCCGATCAATAGCGACGACTTGCCGACCGCGCCCGGCGCGATGGTGGCGCTGACGAATGGCCGGATCAGGTGACGGCCATAGAGCCAATCGCGCATCGGGATGTTTTCCGGCTCAGTCCACTGATAGGGCACCGCGCGCACATTCACGCCGAAGATGCCGAGGCCATGGGACGGGTCGCTGAGCTTCAGCTTCTTGCGCGCGGCCTTGATGAGTTCCTTGAAATCAGGATCGCCATTGCGGGCATAGGCGATGCAGTAAAGGCCAATCAGATGATCTGACGCATCTTCGCGGATCAGGTCCTCGATGACCTCCGTCATCTTGGCAACCCACTGGCCGGGCTGCTTGCTCTCCTCCAGCAGCCGATGACGCTTTTCCATCTTGATCTTGGCGAGCTTTTCAGCCTCTCGGGCCTTATCATCCACCGTCGCCACGATCACACCTCCTTCATGATGCGTTCAACGTCGCGGATGTTGACACCGATGATCGCGCAGACCGGCTCGAAGTCGTCGTCCTCGTCGCGCGGGCCGATGCCGTAATAGGGTTCGATCGTGATGCCCAGCTCCAGCGCCGCGACGATGACGGCGCCACGACCAACGTATTGTCGTGCCCAACGCTCGATGTCGTGCTTCAGCGTGCCGTTGATCGGACACGTCTTCGGCTGCACTGACTTCATCCGCCGGCACAGGTTCAGGAAGGTCTTGGCGATCTCGACTTGGTCTTGCCGAACCCGCTCGCGGCGACGGACGCCACGGTAATCACGATAGGCGGCCAGCCCGTTCGTGCAGACGGTGAACCCGCCGATGGTGTGCAGCTCGTCGTCGGGCGCCTGCAAAGTGGCAGTAGACACTTCGACCGCAGTCGATGTATGTTCGTCATGCATTCGTCTTTCCTTTCACTTCGGCTTCTGTCCCGCCCCGGTTGCCAGACCGGCGGCGGGATTCTTTCGCTCGCTCAAAGCAGCCCTCACCGAGGTGTTTCTGAACCTCACCGAGCCGCACTGAGCCCCACTGATCCGCCATAAGTTGTTGAAAACATTGGCTAAATCGTCTTGACTATTAGTCGGGCTCGTGGTTTTCCGCAAGAGGCAACTCTGCCTCCGCCGAAGCATTTGGGAAATCCGAACCATGTTTTGCCTCACGCCGATCCCGCCTCACCAATTCGACGTTCTCATCGGCAAGACCGAGCACAACCGCAAAGCCATGAAGAAACGCGGCCAGTTGCAGCCGCTCATCGTGCCGAGCCCGGAGCAGCGCGCGGATGGCCTGTGGCGCGATCAGATTTTCATCGCGGCCGACGCCGTGATCGTCAGCGCGCTTGATCTACTGGTCGATGCCGGTGCTGCCCGCGCTGCGGTCGATCATGCGATGCGCGATCTGGAGTTCGAAATCATCTCGCGGCTGAACGATCTCGACGATGGCAAGCCGGTGCAGCTCTGCTTCGCGCACGACGGCAAGCACTGGGTCGTGCTCTCCGCTGGCACCGTCATCGATGCCATGCAAGCGGTCGCGCAGCACTTCAAGAACGGCGCCGGTGCCGAGCCGCCGAAGGTCAGTTTCTATTGTATCCGCTTGCATGACGCGCTGGCGACCGTGCGCGCTCGCGCCGCGCAACATGAGATCGATTTTCCTGACCGTATCTGGCCGACACCGGAAGAGCTGGACGCTGGCGCGGGCCTGCTCGCGGCTGCGATTGCGCCGCGCATCTCGCCTGTGATTGAGAAGTGGCAGACGATGCGTCAGCGCGACGCGTTTGATCGTCGGTTCAAGCTGGAGCGTCGCGACCTTGTCGATGAGCCAGTAGGCGCCGGCCTTCTCGGCCAGGAATCTGCACTCGTCCCCAATAGCAGGCAGGCAAAGGCCTTCTGAGCCAGCCCGCGCGGAGGGCGTGGTGCGGGGGATCGGAAGCCGGCGACGCGGGGGGGGGAGGTTTAGAAATGGCCCAGCAAAGCCCCGAGAACCGCACCGGCTGGTCCCTATGCAATGGGATCAGATTCCCGGAAGGGGGTTGCCCATCTTGACGGCATTTAGCCCCGGAGGCCCACCGTGAAAACCAAGGCGAAGGCGCACCTTGCACCGACGGCCGCCGCCCTGCGCATGCGGGAACACCGCGCGCGCCAAGCGAAGGGCGCTACGCGAATTGCCATCGATCTCGACTGGAGCGACGTGGATTGGCTTCGCAGCCAGGGCGTGTTGCTGGAATGGGATGAGGGCGATCGGAAAGAACTCTCAAAAGCTTTGAAGCTGGCGCTGCAGAAACTGCACCGCAAGTTACAGCGTAACGAAGGTTGAGGTCGCGATCTGCTATTTGAAGGTCGACTTCGAAATAATGAGGAGACGACAATGGTCGTCAAGTTATCAGCGACGGACCTAGAAACTGGCCGCCGTTTGGTTGCCCGCAAGATGGGGCGCTCGGTGGTTCGCATTTTGCCGGAAGCCGATGATTTGGTTGCCATCAATCGGATAACCAAGCAAATCCGCGAACTGCTCTGGCGCCGCGATAATCCTGGCAACATGCGCGCGTGTCGCGCGCTGGTCCGCGAGCAAGCTCGGCTGTCGCTTGCGTATGAGCGACGCCATGGGAAGGCCCCCAACATCAAGCACGTGTAAATGACGAACGTCCCAACTCTCGAAGAGCGCCTTGCGATCGAAGCGAAGGTTTCGCCCCAGCGGCGAGCCGAGATCGAAGGCCTCGTCAAATCGCTGGCACCGGTGATCGGCGATTTCGTGCTGAAAGCAATCACGCCCTTGAAAGAGCGGCTCAGGGAACTCGAGTCGCGCCCGACACTGCGTTACTTGGGCATTTGGGATGCATCGCGGACGTATCCGCCGGGGTCCTTCGTCACACACGGGGGAAGTGTCTGGCATTCCGACCTTGACTCGACTGGGGTCCGGCCTGGTGAAGGCGGAAACAGAATTTGGAAATTGGCAGTTAAGCGCGGAGGCTCGAAATGACGTTCGAAGAGGCACAGCAATTGTTTATCGATCGTCGGAACGAGGCATTGGTCAAGCATGGAAATTACCTACTGCGCGACAAAGGCATGAGCGTTGATGATGCGGCATTTCGCAAATCGATGCTCCGCTATGCCGGTGATCTCGAAGAGTGGCGCATGTGGGCAACGCAGGAAATCGCCATCCGCGCGTTCGGTGCGACGACGGCGCAATCGACGGAACGACACTAGATGCATCCCTCGCACGTCGTCAGGAACGGCAGCAAAAGCACCGAATGGATGGCGACGGTGGCGGCGGCGTTATCGGTTGTTGCGGCGGCTCTGACTCAGTGGCTTGTCCGGATAGCCAAATGGGATCGGGCTTTTGCTTGCTGTTCGCGGACAACGGCGAAAACACGCAGCCCTGGCACGGAAAGTTGGTTGTTATCGTCTACAAAGCCACGGCGTCGTAGACCCTCAACAACCACCGGATCATCGTATCGCGTTGAGCCGCCGCCGAACAACTTGATCAGCAGCCTTTGTTCAAGCCTATCCAAGTCGTCCCAGTTCGCATCGGCCATAGTAGTCCGCCCTGTCTGTTGGGCTATCCACGCTGCGCGCGAGTCAATGCTTAGTAACGGGACGTGATTCGGGCGGCTTGGTGGCGGGGGCATCGTTTGTCCATTGGTCAACGACGCACCGACCGCATGGGGAGGCCCGCATAGAGATCAAAAAACCGAAAAAGTGGCATCGATGTAGGTGTCGCCTTGTCCCGCGTGCGGTCCTGGCAGTCGGCCTTAGCGATTGATGCAATCTGCGGTACTTTCTTAACCTGGATCAATGGGCTCGCGCTTAACTAACCAAAGCGACTGAAGTCGCAGGACCGGTTTCATTCCTGATAAGTTATTGTCTATGCCCGGCAGATACCATTGGGCGCCGGCGCTGAGAGTTCAAGCGACTCCCGCCTATCAGGCCGGAGTGGCTGTCGTCATTCAGGTCGCATGAGGGTGATCCGATGCCGGCAAATCTTGCGTCAGCGCTCATTACGAAACTCGCTGTATCGAACCACCTGGATGGCGAAGACATCCGCGCCATTCAGAGCCTGCGGATTCGTGAGCGGCATCTTGGCGCCCGTGAAATCATCGTGGCGGACGGCAGTCGTCCCGGCGAGTGCTGTCTGATCGTTGAGGGATTTGCCTCGCGGTCGAAAACCACGGCCGACGGAGAGCGACAGGTCCTGTCCTTGCATATTCCCGGCGACATACCTGACCTTCAAAGCCTTCACCTCGGGATCATGGACCATGATCTGGTCAGCCTCTCGCCTTGCACGCTTGGGTTCATTTCGCATGCCGAGCTGACGGAGGTAACGGCGCGACAGCCGCACCTGGCCGCGGCCTTGTGGCGAGAGACGCTGATCGATGGTTCTATCTTTCGAGAATGGATCGTGAATGTCGGGCGGCGGGCCGCGCTGCAGAGAATGGCTCACCTGTTGATCGAAGTGCACGAGCGGCTTCAAGCAATCGGGCGCACTCGCGGCGGAGAGTTTAGCTTGCCCATCACTCAAGTTGATCTTGGCGATTGCTTGGGGCTTTCAGTGGTCCATACGAACCGTACACTTCAAGCTCTGCGCGGGGAACGGTTGGTCGAAACGGACAAATCCGGCTTCAACTTGCTCGACCAGGAACGCTTGGAAGAGCTGGCAGGGTTCGATCGCACCTATCTCCATCTGACGCCAAGCGGTTAGAAAACTCAGCGCCTCACAGCCTATCAGGCCAATCTGGAAAGTAAGGCCGCCCTCAGTGGGCGACCTCTTCGAAAACTGAAACAAGCGCCGCTCGTGGTCCAATGGGTCGGTTGGCGCACTGCAACGGCAGGTCGTAAGTTCAGGCGGATGCGCTAATTTGCCGTTATGTATCGTTGATACTTCGCGCTGCGGCTGCTGACGCTCCGGTTAGGAACCTGCTCTCAGTAGTTGGTTTGTTGTCTCGCTCGGTCATCCGAGCTGGCGGAGCGGCCCCGGCCTATAACAGCCCCCTGAAGCCGGGGCCGTCTCCGCGCGGTCCGGGTGGGCCTGCTTACGGCCACAGTGGCCTATAAACCGATGGAGCGGTGCCCTGAAGAGCTATCCTGTTGACCCCGGACGTTGGCGGGAATGCGGTGAGGTCGCTTGTCCAGAAAGCTCGATCATGGCCCTGGATGCCGAGGACGAGCTAGAAGCTTTGCGGATTGGGAAAAAATGGCGGCCATGCTCAACAAGGCAATTGCGGCCGACCGCAGGGTATTGGCGAGGCTGCATCCGCCAAGATCGACCATTCGTTGACCTAGACAGGAAGGCCGAACGCGCTAGCGCGGCGTAAGCTGATGCGTTCGCACAACGGGCATCGTTGCGCCGGTGTCGTATTGTTCACTTGCGATCCGCTCAATCGTCGAGCGATGCCTCTTGAACGTCTCGATAACGTCGCTTGGGCTGGTTCCGTCTGCCGCAGCGCGATCCCGCAGGGCGGTTATATCCACTCTACAATCAATGCGGTCGTCGCCCGCGAACATCGCAAAGAACAACGCTTCGTTGTTCGCGGCATCGAACTCGCCAGATGGATCAGAGGTAAGTGGCATCTCGGGAAGTCCGTCGCTCAGTCTTCGATAAATCGCGGCCGAGCTGGGATGAAGCTCACCCTCATCGCAGCTCAGCCTTCAGCACAAAGAACGGCCCCAGGCCAAGGTGGCACGACCTAGGCTGAGGCCGCTCCCGGCTACCGAACCGGTAGCCTCATGCGTCTGAAACGCATGCAGAACCAAGAGTGGCTGATGGGCATCGTTCCTATCGCGGGTTCTCGATCGCTCCGGCCAATGATGCCCGGTCGCTTTCCGAGATGGCCAGTTTAATTTGAGCAGCCGCCTGCCTTGCTGTTTTAAGGTGCATCCGGGAACCTTCCCACTTAACCTGCATTAAGGGCCTGAAACGGCTCATTGAGGGATTGGCCTATGGGCGCGGAGCGTATGCACCCACCGAAATATTGGCTTATGCGTGCGGAGGAGTTCCACACTAAAGCGGATAACTGCCAATATCCGAGCACCAGAGACTCGCTCCGTCAAGCTGCGAAGAACTTCGAGGAGTTGGCTCGCCAAGCGCAGATGATCTTCGATCTCACCACCCAATCGGATGAGCGCGGCCTGGAAGCCCGCCGGGTGGCACAAGAACACGCGGACGATCAGCGCGCAATCACGGACCAGCTACGGCAACGGATGAACTAAGGCCGCCGCAGCGGACGGCCTCTTTCTTTGCCCGCAAGCAAGCGCGAAACAGATCAGGCCCAAGCTCGCCGCGTTCAAAAGGATTGACGAAGACACCTTCAGGACGCCGCGCCAGCAGACGTTCCAAATTTGTCTTCCGCATCGACAGGGGAAGCATGCGCAGGTCGTCACCGCCTTCGGCGAGAACAGGATAAATGAAGCCTGCTTGTGCAACCAATCGCCAAGTATTCTACGGCTGTTCTTCAAGGATCAAGTTCACCGTCTCTTCTTGCCTGCTCGCCTTTTTGACTTCAGAACGTCGGCTTGGCTTTTGAAGGCGCGTGCTAAGGCTTGTAGTTCCTGAGATCCCTCAGCATCTGCGACTGCCTTTGCAGCGCGCGCGGCCTTTTCAGCTTGCTTCCGCAGTTGTTTGATCTCCTTCGCCATCGAACACTCCGTTGCGCATCGGACGTTTAGCCGCAGATAATCATATCATCTCGCCGCCCGTGGATAAGTCGGGTGTCAGGGTTAGACCGGACCCGGGAGAGCGCAAGGTTGGACCGGCCTTTTGGACCCCAAACCGACGTAGCGCCCCCGAACGTTCTTGTTCTGGCTGCGCCTGCTAAGCCTGAGCTTTCGATAGGGCATTCAGCAAGTCATCCTGTGCGAACGGCTTGCGTAAATAGGCGATGCATCCGGCGTCCATCGCCTCATTGCGCGTGGCCTCGTCGTCGCTCGCGGTCATGAAGATGACCGGCCACGTCGATCCCGATGCCGCAAGCCGGCGCTGCAGCGCGATCCCCGAAATTCCCCGAGGTGAATGTCAAGCAGCAAGCAGGTTGCCGTCTGTACGCTGTCGCTCTCAAGCAACGCCTCGGCCGAGGGGAAGGTACGGCTCTCGATGCCGTGGTGCGCTAACAGCCGCGCCACGCTCTTCAGTAGGCCCGGATCGTCATCAACCACGATCACGACTGTCGGCTGCGCCATCATATCCGTGTCCCAGCCCCGAGGGAGAGCATATTGGGCTCCTGGGTTTCGGAAACCCTTGATCTGGATCAACGGAATCTAGTCCGCCCTGAAAACACACGACGAACGGATCGTCGGCTTTAGAAGCACTAGAATAGGACTAGACGCGAACGCAGGAGAGTGGCTTACGCATGTGCACTTCCGGTGATGGCCCATCGCTACCGTTGGGGCGGTGCCGCTACATGTCGGCTCAGAGCGGTAGACCGGAAGTTTGCAGTTGAGCGCTAGACCGACGCTTTTGACCGGCAGCAGTCGCTTGCGGTGCTCATTCACTTGGGATTTCAGCTCTTCGCCCATGCGGACACCCGCGCCCTTGTTCGGTCGGCTGCAATCGCAGTGTCTAAACCTTCGTATGTAGTTCTTTAGTCGGATTTGACGTGCACTGAGAAATCCAAATCGGTAAGCATGCGCTTGGGACATGTGGGCGGGTGCGGATGATCAGGGCAGCACGGCAAAGCTCTGAAGAGTGCCGCAAACTCGCGGCTGAATGTCGAGCACTCGCCAACATTGAAGGTACGACAAAGCGGGTCGCCAACCTGCTTTTAAACGTGTCCCGAACCTACGCTGGCCTTGCCGCCACCCTCGATTTGCTTGAACAGGTCCAGAACGAGGAGGCACATCGGCTCTCGCACCAGCGTAGGTCAGATCCACCGGAACCATAGGTGTGCTATTTGTTCCGCTTCAGCCGGTAAGCCGCGTGGCCGCTCCGCCTATTCCGGCACATCCGCTCTCGGCCTTGCATGCACCCGTTCATTGACCAAAACCTCGGTCATGGCATCTCGGAGGCTGTCGCGATCGAGGATGCGCAGCCGGTCGACGGTGGTCCCGGCATCGCAGTCGCGCGTGAGATAGTCGGCCAACGCGATCATGGCGTCCTCATAGCTCTGCTCGATCTTCTCGGCGGGGGTCAGGCA
This sequence comes from Bradyrhizobium sp. 155, assembly GCF_023101105.1. Lineage (NCBI taxonomy): Bacteria > Pseudomonadati > Pseudomonadota > Alphaproteobacteria > Hyphomicrobiales > Nitrobacteraceae > Bradyrhizobium > Bradyrhizobium sp. 155. The sequence goes on from NZ_CP064704.1 coordinate 1,331,912, forward strand.
CGCCATGCTCAAGCAACTCCACGTAGTGGAAGCGCCAGTTGGACCGCAAAGGGTCGGCTAGCATTCGCTTCGATGAAGGCCCTCTGTGAGGGCCATCCTTGATGCGACCTCAGCTTGTCGCAAATAGTATTCCGCTGACGGCACGCCGCTATCTCCCAGGCCCGAATGCGGAATGACTCGCGAGAGCGGTATCCGTTCCGTATTTTGTGCAAAGGCACACAGCGGATTGGTTCCGCGCAGCAGAAGCCGAACTGGGCACGGCCACTTTTTGCAGCAAACCGTGAGGCAACGAATATCCGCTCGCCTCGTTGGAGGTGATCCAGATAGGAGATCACTATGCGCAAACTCGCCGCAGCCGCCTTGGCCTCGATCTTGTTGGCTCCGCCATTCGCCTATGCTGATCAGCCTGGGCCAGATTGGATGCCGATGGACCAGGTCATGGCGAAAGTTAAGCAATCTGGCTATTCGCAGGTCACGAAGCTGGAAGCCGATGATGGCCGATGGGAGGGTGAAGGCATCAAGGACGGCAAGAAGATGGATTTCCATGCCGATCCAAGGACTGGTCAGATCACCTCAGAGAAGCAGGACGATTGACGCCGTGACAGGCCGCCAACTCACGGGGCCTTACTCTCTTCGTGCGGGCAGCACGCCAGCGGCTACGGTGGGCTCGCTTCCGGGCCTGACGTCGGCGCCGCGCTGCCCGCATGCCTTGCAGACGAAGCGCGGCTCAAGATCGCAGAGCCTGACTTCGTCTGGCCACTGGCCAGACCGTTCGCAGCGTAAGTCCGCTTGCGCGGGCCTTTGCGCATAGGCATCGCGAAATTAGGGCGGCGGAAATCAGTTCGGAACGGCGCCGAGCTACTGCTGGTCGTGGGTGTGGACAGAGGCGGCCAACTGAGGCGGCCTTAATTCAGCTTGTGGCGGAGTTTCTGCTGTAGCCCGCGTTGATCGTTCGCATATTCCTCAGCCACTAGGCGAGCTTCAGCTGTGCGTCCGATTTGCTCAGCGCTTCGCGCGAGGTCGTCGTAGTTCTTGGCAACACTGCGAAGCGCATCTCGCGTTTCGGGATACTCGCAGTTGTCTGCCTTGGCGCGAAACTCCTCCGCGCGAGCCCGCCGGTATTTGCCGAGTGCATGCGCTCGATGCCCATGGCCAATCCCCTGATATGGTCCTTCCCGGGCAACGGGTTGTAGCGGTCCCGGCCCACTGAGGCGGTCTTACTACTCGATGCGGTTTCTACGCCAGACGTCCCTGATCTCACAGGCGAGGATTATCAATATCGTCAGCACCACGACAGGCGCGGCGAGCGTTGCCATCATCGTAAGCATCTTTGCAGCTTCCCGAGCAACAATGCTCGGAAACATGCAGACCGGCCGTTTGTTCCAAAAATGAAACCCGGTCCCTGCGATCAACCGGCCGGCTAGTTCGGAAACAGGCCAGCCGCCCCCAGTGCGATGAGAACGGAAGCCGAAAACGAATTGGCTGCAAGAGCATGCACCCGGACATCCGACATGCCAATCTGTGCGACCAAGCGTCTTCGAGAGTGTGAGCTGCCTCCTACTGCTGCTACGGGTTGATTGGGAACTCTCCGTGTTCAGATCATGCTCGCACTCCCCGGTCGTCGCGGTCATCCCTTGTTCAGAGAGGAACCTCTACGCTGCCTGCGGAGACTACAGTCAACGGGAGAAACCAGATGAAATTCAGATACGCACTTTTCGCATTGGCCGCCTTAGGTGGCGCAGTGCTTTCGCCCGGAGCCGCTTCAGCAATGCCGCTCGCCCCCTTGGGACAGCTCCAGTCCTCCAACATCGAGAATGTTGCAGTGGTTTGCGGTTCGCGCGGCTGCGTTCGCACAAGGCCCGTGTATCGGCGAGGGGCCTACGTGGTCCGCCGACCCTATGTACGTCGCGGCTACGGATACCATCGGGGCTATCGTCGGTACTGATCTTGAAAGAGGGCTTCGGCCCTCTTTTTCGTCAGGCGAGACGCTCGAAATCCACGCCACGCGCGCTCGCCCATGGGGCATCGATCTAGCACGTCGGCCGGTTAGCTGCTGCCTGGGCGACGGCGGCATGCCCCAGCGCATCAGGGTCATCTCGGTCCCGGCTTCCATGTTGTGGCTAATGTTCCAGTTCAGGAACGAGTAAGAAAAAACGGCATGCCTTTGAATTGTGGGCATGAGTCTCGCAACTGCCTTCATTACTGCTAGCATCCTCGCCGTTCTTGCGATCTACTTTTCGGCGGCTATCCTGCAGGGAGGGAGCGATGTCCTATACGATCGGATTTCTACGTAAGAACGAACGAGATGTTTGGGCGACCGAAACGCCGACAGCTCATCAGGCGGTCGCTATGATTGCGACACTTCAGGAGAGCGCAGAAGAGATCAGGTTCATCAGTTCGCCTCAAGAAGGTGAGATGGGCATCGAGATGCTTCGGCTGTTGGCGAAGGAAGAAGCTGAAGAATTGCCGAAGGGACGCTAACGCCATAGAAGATCGGCTCGAAGCGAGGAGGAAGGCGCGATCGATTGGGCTGCAATCTCTGGCGATGTGGCAAGCTACTGTATGGGCTATCCGCATTTCGAATAAAGATGGGTGGATTGTCCTTGTCATGGCCGCACGTCATAGAGCCTTACCGAATTTCAGCCGTAACGGTGTGGGCAATTCCGCAGATGTTCGAAATCCCCCGCTGTGATCACTGCGAAGACGGGTTCGCCCCAGAAGAGCTAACCATCCTTCTCCGGTGCATGGAAATCATGGTCCGCCGAGCTGTCGCGAAAGCTACCGCTCGGTGGTAACTGATGTCCCAGCGCATCAGCGTTATCTCAGTCTAGGTTTTCGTGTTGGCAGATTACGGGTGCGGGGCTGTCAGGGAAGACGCCGGGCAGGCGGTAGGTTGCCGACGTAGCGCTTGATCACGCGAAACAGCGCGCGGACGGCTTCTTGGTGGTGATCCAATAGAGATTGCACACGCCATCATTTCCCCGCGCCCTGCTTGACCCGAATTAACTTGCGGGGCCGCCCCACAAAGCGCACCCTTTCAGCATCACCGCCTCGACCCCTTGGCTGCGTTCGGTGACTGAGAGTGTTGCGCTCCCGGCCTATAAAGCGGGTGCGTCATGTCCGAGCCTCGAAAACCTATATTGCCGCAGCGGCCGAACCATGAGGCGCAGGTGCTTGCTAGCCAGCTCCAATGCGTATTGCTGCGGCCCGCGCGGGCTTTGAGCACTGGACACTCCGCTGCACAAGCTGCGGTCGCATCGACCAAATGCAGGTGGACACTGACCCGTTGAACTCCGGGGCGCTGGGCTGGATCCAAGGCGAACTGAGGCCACAGCCTAGAATCTGCGATAACCGAATATGAAAAGCAAATGCGAGCGAGTTGCTGACGCGGACGTAGTGGCCGGTCGGCGTAGCAACAGCGTAGCAGGAGGCTCCCATGTCACGATTTGTCGTCTGCTTCATGAAAGACGTGCTTGGCAATAACGGCCGCGAGCGCGAGGTCTGCCAGAGTTCTATCGAGATCGACGCCGCCGACGAGGGGGTGGCCACCGAGACAGCAAAGCGAAAATTCTGCGCCTTGCAGTCTCTGCGCGACTGGTCACTGCATGCCGACCGGATCAAGACGATCTCGGCGGCCGATTTTCTATCTTGGACGTCTGGTATCGACAACCACAAACTGTGATCGCCATCGGCTCGAGTTGATCGGTCGCCGTCTCGCGGCTTAGAAATTCCAGCGTTGAGGAAGTCTGCTGCCAAATAAAAGTGCATGACGCTGCGGAGAAGACGAGCACGCTGTTGGAGAGTCGGCCGGAGTTCAGTAAGACGCCCAATCTAGGCACTTCACCACTCTCCCGGCGACCACGTCGACGGCGGGGTCGCTCGCTGAAATCTTCGTCGGTCGCAGCGCGACGAGATGGCTGCGTTTGCACGGATTAGCGCCGCACCTCCGAACAATCCTTGCACCGCATGTACCGCTCCAGCTCATGAATCGCCGTCGTCTTGGGCCGTCGGACGTCATCCAGCGCGATGGTCTGATGGCTGTCGCAGCCGAGGCAGTTCACTTCAAGATACAGGTAACCGGCGTTGAGCACGTCGCCGAGTGCCGGGGACGGCTGCGCGGGTCCCTGCAAGCCGAGCATGCGTTTATTCCATGCGTCGCAGGCGAGCCGATCCGCTACCTTGCGCGCTTCCGTCGCCCGCTCTGCCGCTGCCCGGATCGATGCGCCGTAGATGGTCTCGCGTGATTTGGTGCCCATGCAACAGGATCGCCGGACGGCGCGCAACAGGCAAGCCGCTACAGATTGGGGTGGATGGCCTGGAAGGCACAACGAGAGCTGGAAAGGCGGGGATAAACTGGTGCCGGTCTGTTGCCAGCCGCCCGCGCTTAGGCCCCCATCGCGCCATGTCGAAGCGTAGTCGGGTTAAGATGAAACAGAAGAAAACGCAGAAGAAGAAGAAGCTACAGATTAAGAACCTTCCGAAACCAGAGCGGATCAGGCTTGCCAAAGCCAAAATGATAAAGGTTCTCGATCACTTGCTCTATGTAGTCGAACTGCACGCCAACAACTCGTTTGTGGTGTTCTCACCGGAGCTTGCTTCTCAAATCACCCGCTCCTATGCAGCGAACGCATTCAATGTGTTCCAGCGCAGCATGTACCAAATCGAGATCGTGCGGCTCTGCGCGGTCTGGGACGGCGTCGATCTCGAAAAGGAGAACATCCCAACCGTCGTCGAACTGATCAACGATGAGGCGATCATCGAAACGCTAATTGACGAAACGCGCAGCCACCATCAAGATCCTAGGGACAAGCAATTCGCAGACGAACGCGCTGCGCTGGCTCGATCTGCATTGCTGCAAGCAATCGCGGGCGTCCGCGCGGTTCTCAGTTCAACGCGACTGGCCTCAATCATGAACATCCGCGACAAACACCTTGCGCATTCGCTGGAAACCACGCGCCGCGAGAAGAACGGATCTATTCAGCCGATGAAGTACGGCGACGAAACGGAGTTGCTGAATGCGACAATCCCAATCGTCGAAGACCTCTACTGCTGGGTAAACGGCACGAGTTTCTCGATAGAGAACTCGCAGGAAATAGATCAGCGCAACGCCGAGGCGCTGTGGACGGGCTGCAAATTTGTGGGCCTCCGGTAAGGTGGGACCTTGAGCGTGCGCGCCCTGTCGACCGTCTTGTCGCTCACGCTCCTAGAACACCACCTTGATACAATCGTAGTTTTTCCCTCGACACGATATCGCGCGTCAACAGCTCGACCGCGTCACGATCGATGCGGTAGGCTCTGGCGCGGGCAATGATCTGATGTTCACAGGTCTGGGGGAACGTCAGGATATGAAGGGCTTTTTTGTGGGGCTATTCTGCGGCGCCATTGCCGTTGCCAGCGTTTGGGCGGCTATCAACTGGTGGAAGCCTCAACGCTTGCCCGCCGACGACGCGCTGTACGATCATTGTCTCGCGGGTAACGGCGGCAACGCGGTCGCCTGCGATGCATTCATGCGGGTGTATGCCCGCGCGAAGGCAAAGGACGCTGCTTTAGAAAAATATTGAAAGAGGGAAGCGCGAAGATGGTTGCCTCTGGGGCTAGCAAGCGAGAGATCGTGGAGTGGGCTATTAAGATCGGGGCGGTTGGCTCGCAAATAAGCGACGCTGCGGGCATAACCCTTCAGGACCTTCAGGCCGACCGATACTAAGTTGCGCGCGCATCGGGGTCGCGTAGGGGGACGCGCGTGGTGCGGTCTGGGCTGTTCGACGCATTCGCGTATAGTCAGCGCTCGAACGCATCAGCGCGCCCCTGCGAACCCCACGCGCAGGGAACACGGTGAAAGGGACACTATTGGGACGCCCGGTTTGGTTTCCCTTGACCGTTCAAGTGGTTACGGAGAGCTTCACTCTCCCACAAGGGGAGAAGGGACGAGTCTGCGTGGCGAGAGCTGCGGACTACGTTGCCGTACGCTTCGCCAGAAACCTTGCAATCGCGCCACCAAGCTTGGCGTGATCCATCGGCTGCGCCAGTGATTCCCTCGCGGTGGCAACGACATCCTCCGGCGCCTTGCCGATGCGCAGCTCGCAGCACACTTGCGCAAACTCCACGTCGAACTCCGGATGCGGCTGCAGGGTGAGCGTCGCGCCGTTGGCGTAGAGCAGGCCGGCATGCGGGGTGAAATCGGAGGAGAGGATCGTCAGCGCATCGTTGGGCGGCTCCATCACCTGGTCCTGATGCGAGCAGGCGATGGCGACCGCTTCGCCGTCAACGACGCCGTTGTCCGGCAGCACCTGATAGACGTGCCGGCCGATGCCCCAGCCCTTCTCCGACTTGCGCACGGTGCCGCCGAGCGCCTGCGCGATCAACTGATGGCCGAAGCAGACGCCGACCATGGGTGTCCTGTTGGCGTAGGCCGTGCGCACGAAATCTTCCAGCGGCGCGATCCAGTCGAGCCCGTCATAGACGCCGGCGGCCGCGCCGGTGATCAGCACCGCCTCCAAATTGCGCGGATCGGGCAGCGCATCGCCGTTCGGGATGCTGACGATTTCGACCGTAGCTGTCGGATCCTCGGCGCGGACCATGCGCTCGAACATGTCCGGGAATGAACCGTGGCGCTCGCAATATTTTTGTGGGACCTGTCCGGTCTCGATGATGGTGATGCGTGCCATGTGCCCTCCGGTAAAGGTCAAGCTCAGTCGCTTCCTGCCCCATGTTGTTGGTGTGGCGCTGTGCGCTCCAGCAGCGCACTCTCTTTCCGGACCTCGTTGAGAAACGCCTTGGCCAGGCGCGACAGCGGCTCGGCTTCCGACCATAGCATATAGGCCACGGCGTGCGTCGTCGGCGCGAACGGCCGTACGGCGAGGCCGGTCCCGCCGTTCTGCCGTGGCGAGAAGGGATCGACCACCGCGGCGCCGACGCCAGCGGCGGCGAGCACGCAGGCCGTGTTGCAGTAGCGCACCTCGACGGTCGGCTGGAACGGCGCGCCGGCGCGTGCGAAACTGTCGCGCACGGCCTCGCCAAGCCGCGTGCCGCGCTCGAGCCCGATGAAGGGCAGGCCGGACAGGTCGGCTGCCGAGATCACCGGCCGGTCGGCGAGCGGGTGCTGCGGCGGCAGCACGCAGACCATCTCGCCGGTGTGCACCACCTCATGGGCGATGCCCGGATGATGTGTCAGCCCGAGCGCGAAGCCGAGCTCGGCGACGCGGTTGAGCACGCCTTCGATGATGCCCTCATAGCGCCGCACGTCGAAGAACACCCGCGTCTCCGGGCGGCGGCGCAGGAAGCCTGACAGCGCCGCGGGGATGATGCTGTAGGCGAGCGGCGGCGTCGCGACCAGCGCGAGATGCCCGGAGCGGTTCTCGCGCAGATCGCGCACGCGGTTCTCGAGCTTTGCGTGCAGCGCGAAGATCGCCTCGCTCTCCTTGTAGAGCGCCATCGCTTCCGTGGTCGGAAACAGCCGGTTGTTGACGCGCTCGAACAGCGCAAAACCCGCCTGCGCCTCCATCGTCTTCAGCGCATTGCTGACGGCAGGCTGCGACAGCGCCAGTTCGTCGGCGGCCGCAACCGTGGTGCGGTGGCGGATGACGGCGCGGAGAATCTCGAGCTGGCGCAGGTTCATATCACTGCCGATTATACTCTGGGCCAAAACATCATAGCAGAACGAATTGATTTTGCAGCCCCGCTTCCGCGTAATGGCCGCGGATTTGCACGTCGCATCAAAGGGTTCATCCGCCCATTGAGGCGCCACTGCGCACAGATTGGAGGCAATCTTGGTTCGTGTCCTTCGCGCTGCCGCCGCACAGATGGGGCCGACGCAAAAAGCCGATCCGCGCGAGCATACGCTGTCGCGGATGCTTGCGCTGCTGGAAGAGGCGGCCGGCCGCGGCGCCAGCCTCGTGGTGTTTCCCGAGCTTGCCTTCACCACATTCTTTCCGCGCTGGTTGCTCGAAGGCGACGCGCTCGACCATTATTTCGAACGCGGAATGCCGAACCCGAACGTCGCCGCCTTGTTTGACCGTGCGCGTGCGCTGCGCGTCGGCTTCTATGTTGGCTATGCCGAGCTGACGCCGGATGGACGCCGCTACAATTGCGCCATCCTGGTTGACCGCGACGGCGAGCTGCTCGGCCGCTATCGCAAGGTGCACCTGCCGGGCTCGGTCGAGCCGCGACAAGGTGCGCGCTACCAGCAGCTTGAGAAACGCTATTTCGACTATGGCGACCTCGGCTTTCCGGCCTTCCGCGCCGGCTCGGCCTGGGCCCACGCCATTATGGGCATGATGATCTGCAACGATCGCCGCTGGCCGGAATCCTGGCGCGTGCTTGGCCTGCAGGGCGTCGAGCTTGTCTGCATCGGCTACAATTCGGCGGCCTATGATCCCAATGGCGGTAGCACGGAAGATGCCTCCTTGCGCACCTTCCACTCCACGCTGGTGACGCAGGCCAACGCCTATATGAACGCGACCTGGGCGATCTCGGTGGCGAAGGCGGGCGAGGAGGACGGCTCCGGGCTGATCGGCGGCTCCTGCATCGTCGATCCCAATGGCCGCATCGTCGCGCAGGCCGCAACGCTGACCGACGAGGTGATCGTCGCCGATATCGATCTGGACCTCTGCCGCCAGGGCAAGGACAAGATGTTCAACTTCGCCGCGCACCGGCGGCCGGAGCAATACAGGGTGATCACCGAACGCGCCGGCGTCATCGAACCCGCGGTTCTCGACGCGGACTGACAGGACGTTCCAGCAACGTTGGCAAAGGAGCCGATATGACGCGCCTCTCGTATTTCCTCGGCATCGCAGCGCTGACGGCCGCCACGTCCGCGCAGGCGGCGGAGCTTCCGGCCGAGATCAAGCAGGCGGGCGCGTTGAAGCTCACGGTCAACTCGACATACGCGCCGATGGAATATCGCGATCCCGCAACGAATGAGCTCGTCGGGCTCGACGTCGATCTGGCGAACGAGCTCGCCAAGCGCCTCGGCGTGAAGATCGTCTGGAGCGAGACGCCGTTCGCCGAATTGATCCCGTCGCTCCAGACCAGGCGCGCCGACTTCATCATCTCCGGCATCTCCGATCGCGCCTCGCGGCGCGAGACCGCAGATTTCGTCGATTATCTCGGGACCGGCCCGCAGTTCTTCGTGATGGCGGAGAACGAAGCCAAGGCTGCGACCGATCTCTGCGGCAAGAAGGTCGGGACCACCCGCAGCACCAGCTTCCCGGTCGAGATCGAGAAGTGGAGCAAGCAGAATTGCGAGCCGGCCGGCAAGCCGGCGATCCAGTACGTGCCGGGCGAGAACTCGATCGACGTTCGCAACCAGCTCAAGCAGGGCCGTATCGACGCCGCCGTACAGGGCAGCGAGACGCTGCCTTATGCGCAGACGCAGGAACCCGGCAAATACCGCGTGATCGGCGAGCCCTTTGCCAAAGGCTATCAGGGCATCATGTTCCGCAAGGACGATGCGGCGCTTCGTGAAGTGGTGACCGAGAAGCTCATCGCGATGATCGCCGACGGTTCCTACAAGGCCGTCCTCGACAAATGGAGCCTTGGCGGCAACGCGGTCGCCCAGCCCATGCTGAACGCGGCGCCGCAATGAAGCCGGCACCGGCACTCGCGGAGGGTTTTCCCGATCTGTCGGGAATGCGGGTCGCGCGCGAGCCGCACTGGTTTCGCTGGCTCAGCGCGGCGCTGATCGTCCTCGTGCTTGCATTGATCGGGCGCGCTTTTGCGGGCGGCCAGATCGAATGGTCTTATGTCGGCCGCTTCCTGACCGCAAAGGTGATCATAGAGGGCATCGTCAACACCATGGTGATGGCGGTGCTGGCGATGGCGCTCGGTATCTTCCTTGGCGTCGTCGTCGCGATCATGCGGCTGTCGCCCAACCCGGTACTGAAGACCGTTGCCGCCGGCTACACTTGGTTGTTCCGCGGCACGCCGCTGATCCTGCAACTGCTGCTGTGGTTCAATCTCGCGCTGGTGTTTCCGACCATCGGCATTCCCGGCCTGTGGAGTGCGCGCGCCGTCGACGTCATGACGCCGTTCCTTGCCGCGCTGCTCGGGCTCGGCATCAACCAGGGTGCCTATACCTCGGAAGTGATGCGCGCCGGCATGCTGTCAGTCGATATCGGGCAATATGAGGCCGCGCAGGCGATTGGCATGGGACGCCTGCGTGCGCTGCGCCGGATCGTGCTGCCGCAGGCGATGCGGGTGGTGATCCCGCCGCTCGGCAACGAGTTCATCGGCATGGTGAAGGCGACCTCGCTCGCCAGCGTCATCCAGTATCCGGAACTGCTGCACAACGCCGAAAACATCTACTACGCCAATTCGCGCGTGATCGAGCTCCTGATCGTGGCCGGGCTCTGGTACCTGCTCGTCGTCTCAATCCTGACGCCGCTCCAGATGCTGCTCGAACGCCGTTTTGCGCGCGGCACATTGCGGCTCGCGCGATGACAAGACCCCTCGTCGCGATTCGCTCCGTCGCCAAGAATTTCGGCGAGTTCCAGGCTCTCAAGAGCGTCACGCTCGACGTCTGGCCCGGCGAGGTGATGTGTCTGATCGGCGCCTCCGGCTCGGGCAAGACCACACTGCTCCGCTGCATCAACCAGCTCGCGGCGATCGACAGCGGCGGCATCTGGCTCGACGGCGAGCTCCTGGGCGTGCGCGAGCAGGGCGGACGACTGCATCGGCTCAGCGAGCGCGAAATCGGGCGGCAACGGCTGAAAACCGGCATGGTGTTCCAGCGCTTCAACCTGTTTCCGCACAAGACCGCGCTCGAAAACATCACAGAGGGTCCGCTCCAGGTTCAAGGCCGAAAATCCGACGAGGTGCGCGCTGAGGCGATCGAGCTGCTGCGGCGCGTCGGATTGTCGGCCAAAGCGGACGCGTATCCCGCCCAGCTCTCCGGCGGCCAGCAGCAGCGGGTCGCGATTGCCCGCGCGCTTGCCATGAAGCCGATGCTGATGCTGTTCGACGAGCCGACCAGCGCGCTCGATCCCGAGCTCGTCGGCGAGGTCTTGGCGGTCATGAAGGAGCTGGCGCGGAGCGGCATGAGCATGATGGTCGTGACGCACGAACTCGGCTTCGCGCGCGAGGCCGCCGACCGCGTCGTCTACATGGACCAGGGCGCGATCATCGAGCACGGGCGCGCATCCGATGTGTTGGGCGCGCCGCGCGAGGAGCGTACCAAGGCATTTCTTTCGGCAGTGATCTGAATGGGGGCGTATCGATGAAGAGACTTCTGGTTACGGCGGCACTCGTTGGCGCCATGAGCGCTCCGGTCATGGCAGTCGAGCTGCCGGCGGAGATCGCCAAGCGCGGCAGCATCAAGGTCGCGCTGGTGCCGAACTATCCACCGATGGAGTTCCGCGATCCCGCCACCAACGCGTTGTCCGGCTTCGACATCGATCTCGGCGAGGCCATCGGCCGCAAGCTCGGCGTCAAGATCGAGTGGCAGGAGACCAGCTTTGCCGAGTTCATGCCGTCGATCTCGACCGGGCGGGTGGACGCCATCCTGTCCGGCTTCACGGACTATGCCAGCCGGCACGAGATCGCGTCCTTCGTCGATTATTTGCGCAGCGGCCCGCAGTTCTTCGTGCAGCAGTCGCGCAAGGCGGAGTTCAAGGACGCAGCCGCGCTCTGTGGCAAGAAGGTCGGCGCCAGCCGCCGCACCATGTTCCCCGCGCAGATCGCGGCCTGGAGCGAGAAGAATTGCGGCACCAATCCGATCCAGTTCGTCGGCACCGACGGCTCGGCCGACGCCCGCACCCAGCTCAGGCAGGGCCGCATCGATGCCGCCGCCCAGGGCAACGAGACGCTGCCCTACATCATGGACCTCGAGCCCGGCACCTATGCGACCGTGGGCGAGCCCATCGCGCAGCAATTCACCGGCATCGCTCTGCCGGTCAAGGAAAAGGCGCTGCAGCAAGCCATGCTCGAGGCGGTCGATGCACTGATCGCGGATGGCACCTATCGCACGCTCCTCGCCAAGTGGAAACTGACCGACAACGCACTCGAAAAGGCGACCATCAATGCTGGACAGTAAGGCACTCCAGAGCATTCCGCTCGTTCCGGCCAACACCGCGGATCCTGCACCGGAATACCCCTGGCCGAAGCCGTACAATTCGGCGATGTTCCTGTCGTTCGACGTGGACGCGGAGAGCGCCTGGACCAGCAAGGACGCGGTGCACGCCCAGCGGCTCATCACCATGAGCTATGGCGGCTATGAGGCGCGCGTCGGCACGCCGAAGCTCCTGGAGCTGCTCGAACAGCTCGATCTCAAGGCGACCTTCTTCGTCACGGGATGGTCGGTCGACGCGCATCCGGCGATGGCCGAGGCCATTCTCAAGGCCGGTCACGAGATCGGCCACCACGGCTATCACCATCTGTTGCCCGATCCCGGCGATCCCTGGATCGAGGAGGAGCTCGAGCGCGGGTTCGAGGCGCTCAAGCGCCGGCTCGGCGTCAGGCCGACCGGCTACCGCGCGCCCTACGGCGAATTCACCGAGGAACTGCGGGTGGCGTTAGTGCGCCACGGCATCGTCTACACCTCCTCGTTCCGCGACGACGTGCGGCCCTATCGCCATCGTCTCGCCGACGGCAAGCCGGGCACGATCGAGCTGCCGGTGACCGCCAGCTATGACGACTGGATGCACGGCCTGTCCGCGCGCTTCAGTCCGCGCTCGATTTTCCCCAAGGAGCATGTGCTCTCGATCTGGAAGGACGAGCTCGACGAAACCAGAGACTGGGGCGCGATGGTGACGACCGTGCTGCATCCACAATGCAGCGGTCGACCGATGCGGCTGCGCCTGCTGCGCGAATTCCTGACCTACGCAAAGTCGTGCCCGGATGTCTGGATCACGACCGGTGAGAAGATCGCGGCCAACTTCCTGCGCCACGAGGCCGGAAAAAGTTGAGCCACGCCATGACCCGTATCCTCGTCATCAACCCCAACTCCTCCGCATCGGTGACGGCGGCGATCGACGACGCCGTCGCGCCGCTACGCATCGCCGGCGGACCCGCAATCGAGGTCGTCGGCCTTGCCGGGGGGCCGCCGGGCATCAGCTCGCAACGCGACGCCGACAGCATGGTGATGCCGCTGGTCAACCGTGTGTCGCGCGCCGATGCGGATGCCTTCGTGCTCGCCTGCTTCAGTGATCCCGGCCTGCATGCGGTGCGCGAGGCGGCCGGCGGGCGCCCGGTGATGGGCATCGCCGAGTGCGGCATCTTTCGCGCAATGATGCTGGGCGAGCGATTTGGCGTCATCGCGCTGTCGCCGTCGAGCATTCGCCGCCAGCAGCGGATGGTGCGGCTGATGGGCATCGACAGCCGCTATGCCGGAAGCTGGTCGGTCGGCGCGAGCGCGGCGGAGACGGCAGGCGCGGACATCCGGGGACGGTTGATTGAAGCCGGCCGCGCGCTGGTCTCGCAATGCCGTGCCGATGTCGTGGTGATGGGCTGCGCCGGCATGGCCTCGCACCGCGCGGCGATTGCGGATGCCATCGGTGTGCCCGTGGTCGAGCCGGCGCAGCAGGCGGTGGCCGCTGCGATCGGCGCGGTCTTGTTGAACACGTAAGATCCTTCAGGAGCCTCTTGCAATGCCCGTCTCCCGCCGTTCGCTCCTCAAGGCCGTAGCCGCGGTGCCGGCGCTGTCATTTCCGGGCATCCTGCGCGCCGAATCCCAGACCACGCTACGCTTCATTCCGGTGATCGACCTCGCCTTCGTCGATCCCATCTATTCGACGGCACAAGTGTCGCGAAACCACGGCTTCATGGTCTACGACACGCTCTACGGCATGAGCTCTTCGCTCCAGGTCTCGCCTCAGATGCTGTCGGGCCATGTCGTCTCCGGCGACCGGCTGCAATGGGACCTCAGCTTGCGCGACGGTCTGTTCTGGCACGATGGCGAGCGCGTGCTCGCCCGCGACTGCGTCGCGAGCATCCGCCGCTGGGCCGCGCGCGACGGCTTTGGCGGCGAGCTGATGGAGGCGACTGACGAGCTGTCGGCCACTGACGACCGCACCATCCGCTTCCGCCTCAAACGTCCATTCCCGCTGTTGCCGCAAGCGCTGGGCAAGGCCGCGATCAACGCGTGCTTCATGATGCCGGAGCGGCTGGCGGGCCAGGATCCGTTCAAGCCGCTCACCGAAGTGATCGGCAGCGGCCCGTTCCGCTATCTCGCCGACGAGCGCGTGCAGGGTGCGCGCAACGCGTATGCCAGGTTCGAGCGCTATCAGCCGCGCACGGACGGCAAACCGGATTGGACAGCGGGCCCGAAGATCGTGCACTACGATCGGGTGGTCTGGACCACCACGCCCGATGCCGGCACCGGCGTCGCCGCGCTGCAGACCGGGGAGCAGGACTGGCAAGAGACCACGCCACACGACCTGCTGCCGATCATCAAGGCGGCCGGCGACATCGAGACGCGGATCCTCGATCCCCGCGGTTACGCCTGCATGCTGCGCCTCAATCATCTTCAGCCACCGTTCGACAATCCTGCCGTTCGCCGCGCGCTCCTGGGGGCCATCGATCAATCCGCCTTCATGACCGCGGTGGCCGGTACCGATCCGAACTTCCAGGTCTCACCGATCGGCTATTTCGCGCCGAATACGCCGATGGCCAGCGATGTCGGCCTCGATGTCTTCCGCGGCCCGCGTGACTACGCCAAAGTGAAGGCCGATCTCAAGGCCGCGGGGTATAATGGCAAGAAGGTCGTGGTGCTCGTGCCCACCAACTCACTGGCGCAGAAGCCGCTTGGCGAGATCGCCGTCGACTCCTTGCGCAAGGCCGGCATGAACGTCGAATATGCCGGGCTCGATTTCGCCGTGGTGCTGCAACGCCAACTCAAGAAGGACCCGATCGGGCAGGGCGGCTGGAGCGCGGCGGTCGGCAACTGGCAGGGCATCGACTGGCTCAATCCGGCCGGCAACACCAATATCCGTGGTGAGGGCAAGGTCGCCGGCTGGTATGCGAGCGAGAAGATGGCCGGGCTCCGCAGCCAGTGGCTGGCGGCCTCCGAGCTCGCGGAGCAGCAGCGCATCTGCCGTGAGATCCAGGCGGTGGCTTTCCAGGAAATCCCCTATATTCCGATTGGCCTGTACAAGCAGCCGACCGCCTATCGCAAAGCCATCACCGGCATTCTCGACGGCACCGCCGTCTTCTGGAACGTACGCCCCGCATGAGCATGATCGCAATCTTCGGCAGCTATGTGCTGTCACGCAAGGACGGCGCGCAGGACGTGTTGCGCGACCATTGGGTTCTGGTCGAAGGCAAGAAGATTGCCGCGGTCACGCGCGACAAGCCGCGGGCGGACGAGGTGCATGACCGTCCCGGCCGCTTCGTTCTGCCGGGCCTGTTGAACCTGCACAATCACTGCTTCTCCGAAGCGCTGGCGCGCAGCCACACCGAGGACGGCAACGGCCGCCGCAACAATCAGAGCATCGTTTACACGGTGCTTTTGCCGCTGACCAAGCGCGGTGCAGATATCTTGTCGGCGGAAGAGCGCATGGCGGTCGCGCGGCTCGGCATCCTCCAACTCCTGAAGGGCGGCGCCACCACGGTGATGGAGCCGTTCCGCAACTCGATCCCGGAGATGTTCGATGCCGCCGAGGAGATGGGCATCCGCTTCTACGGCGCGCCCTATCTGTTCTCGACGTCGGACGCCAAGGCCGGCCCCGACGGCGTGGTGCACTATTCCGGCGATGACGGCACAGCCGACATGGCGACCTGGGATGCACTCTACCAGCGCTGGAATAATCGCGGCGACGGCCGCATCGGCCTTGCGATGAGTCCGCATGCCACCGACACCTGCGGGCCTGATCTGTTGAGGGCCTGTGCCGCGCGGGCACGCGAGCTCGGCGTGCCCGTCACGACGCATATGGCGCAGAGCCGCGCCGAGGTCGAAACCATCGGCAAGCGCTATGGCGGCCGCACGCCGGCGCAATATCTCGACTGGCTCGGCCTGCTGGCGCCCGACCTGATGGCGGCACACTGCATGTTCAGCACCGATGACGATCTCAAGCTGATGGCCGCGCGCGGTATGACGGTTCTCAACTGCCCGCGCGTGTTCGCGCGCGCCGGCGTCACCGCGGCCTTCAGCCAGTTCGCGGAGCACGGCGTGCGCACGGTGGTCGGCACCGACGGCTACAACATGGACCTGCTCGGCGAGCTCAATGCGGCGTCGCTGATCTCCAAGATCACCTCGGCGCGTGCCGATGTCGCGAACGCGCCCGAGTTGATCGAGGCGAACACGGCAATCGCGGCCGATGTCATCAAGCGGCCCGATCTCGGCCGTATCGAGCCGGGCGCGACCGCCGACCTCACGATCGTCGATCTCACCCATCCGCATCTTCAGCCGCTGTTCGACCCGCGCCGCGCGCTGATCGCGCTCGCCAATCGCGCCAATATCGATCAGGTCATGGTCGACGGCCGCATGCTGGTCGATGCCGGCCGCTATCTCGGCGCCGACGAGGCGGCGATCACGGCTGCCGGCACCGCTGCGATTGGCAAGATCTGGGACCTGCCGGAGGCACAGGCGGCGTTCAACGGCTGAGGGGTGGCTCGTCGAATTCGGCGAGCGCCTTGCGTATGGTCTCGACCAGATCGAGCGCTACCGGCGAGGGGCTGCGCTGTGCCGGAAAGACCGCCGAGAATTCGAAGTCGATGCGCGGCAGGAAGCGGCGCACGACGACGCCGCGGGTGGAAAATTCCTGGGCGGTGAAGGGATCGCAGATGGCGACGCCAAGTCCTGACGACACCATGCCGCACATGATCTCCGACAGCGTGGTCTCGACCCTGAGCACGCGGCGGACATCGTGGCGATGGAAGACCTGGTCGACGAGGTGGCGGCTCGACGAGCCCGCCGACAGCGAGATGAAAGTCTCGCCCTCGAAGTCGCGGGGCTCCAGCACTTCCTTTTCCGCGAGGCGGTGACCGGTGGGCAGTACAGCCACACGCGCGGGCGCCGGCAGCTTCTGGCTCGGCAAGCCCGAATGCGCGATGGGCACCTCGGCAAAGCCGACGTCGCACTGATTGTTCAGTACCCAGTCGACCACGATCGGCGAGATCACGCCGAAGAAAGCGAGGTTGAGGTTCGGCCGCTCCCTCAGGAAGTGCCCGGTGAGCCGCGGCAAATAGCCATTCGACAATGCTGGAAGTGCCGCGATCCGCAGTGAGCCGGTGCGGCGGCCGCGGATTTCCTCGGCTGCCGCGGTGATGCGTTCGAGGCCGACGAAGGAGCGCTCGACTTCGGTGTAGAGTGCCATGGCCGCAGCGGTCGGCACGAGGCCGGTGCCGCGCCGTTCGAACAGCTCCATCTTCAACAGCGCCTGGAGGTCGCGCAGCAACCGGGAGACCGCCGGCTGCGTCACGGTCATCAGCGCCGCCGCCTCCGTCACGCTGCCGGTCAGCATCGTCGCCCGGAAAGCCTCCACCTGCCGCGAATTGATCCGGGCCATCCCCATTTCCATTCATAATATTTAGGCATGCAGAGGCTGCCATTATTCATTGGACGATGGAAGCCGGAGTTTGCGATCTTTTTCATCAGTGCTGGAGACGGCCCGCTTTTTCGGCAGATTGGAGGGGTTTAAACCTCCGGATCGCGCCAAAATTCGCCGCGCAAGGGCTGGAGCCCTAGTCGGAGAGGGATCTGCGCGGAAGGAAATGCGGAAGGTTCAGCCAACGAGACTCGTCGGCACGTCACCTCATCCCGGTATGGAGATCGGACCACATGAAGACTTTTCGCCTTCTGACAGCGGTCAGCATCGCGGCCCTCATCGCCGCCCCCTCGGTTGCCACGGCTCAGCAAAAGACGCTCTATGTCGCCGGCTATGGCGGCTCGTTCGAGAAGACCATCCGCGACGAGGTGATCCCGACTTTTGAGAAGGAGAACGGCGTCAAGGTCGAGTACGTCGCCGGCAACTCCACCGACACGCTGGCCAAGCTCCAGGCGCAGAAGGGCAACCAGCAGATCGACGTCGCCATCGTTGACGACGGCCCGATGTACCAGGCGATCCAACTCGGCTTCTGCGGCAAGCTCGATGGCCTGCCGACCGATCTCTACGACACCGCGCGCTTCAAGGACGATCGTGCGGTCGCGATCGGCATCGTCGCGACCGGCCTGATGTACAACACCAAGGTGTTTGCGGAGAAGGGCTGGGCGCCGCCGACCTCCTGGAACGATCTCAAGGACACGAAATACGCCAAGCAGCTCGTGATCCCGCCGATCAACAACACCTATGGCCTCGAAGCGCTGGTGATGCTGTCGAAGATGAATGGCGGCGGCGAGTCCAATGTCGATTCCGGCTTCAAGATCTTCAAGGAGCAGATCAATCCGAACGTGCTCGCCTATGAGCCGTCGCCGGGCAAGATGACCGAGCTGTTCCAGTCCGGGCAGGCTGTGATCGCGGTGTGGGGCACCGGCCGCGTGCAGAGCTTTGCCAATACCGGCTTCCCCGTCGATTTCGTCTATCCGAAGGAGGGCGCCGCGACGTTGCTGACGACCGCCTGTCCGATCACCAAGCCGAACGCCTCGCCGCTTGCGTCTAGCTTCGTCAAGATGCTGCTCGAACCCAAGATCCAGCTCGTGATGCTGAAGGATTACGGCTACGGCCCGGTGCTGAAATCGCTGGTGATCCCGCCCGAGCTCGGCAAGATGGCGCCGATCGGCGAGCGCGCGGCAAAGCTCTATAATCCGGACTGGACCGTCATCAACGAGAAGCGCGAGGAATGGACCAAGCGCTGGAATCGCGAGGTCGAGCGCTGATCGGTCATCCCGGAGACAGTGCGATGGCCTATCTCGAGCTCGAAGGGGTCGCCAAGCAATTCGGAGCGCAGACTGTCGTCGACGACTTCAGTCTCGCGGTCGGGAAGGGGGAGTTCGTCTCCTTTCTCGGCCCCTCCGGCTGCGGCAAGACCACGACCCTGCAGATGATCGCGGGCTTCCTCGATCCCACCCGCGGCGCGATCCGGCTGCAAGGCAAGGATCTGACCGCGATCCATCCGGCCAAACGCGGGCTCGGGATCGTGTTCCAGAGCTACGCGCTGTTTCCGCACATGACCGCGGCCGAGAATGTCGCCTTCGGGCTCGAGATGCGCAATGTGCCGCGCGGCGAACGGACCGAGCGCGTTCGCGCAGCGCTCGCGATGGTCGGGCTTGCCGGCTACGAGGATCGCCATCCGCGTCGCATGTCCGGCGGCCAGCAGCAGCGCGTGGCGCTGGCGCGCGCGCTGGTGATCAAGCCGAGCGTGCTGTTGCTCGACGAGCCGCTATCGAATCTCGACGCCAAGCTGCGCGAGGAGATGCAGATCGAGCTGCGCCAGATCCAGCGTACCATCGGCACCACCACGATCCTCGTCACCCACGACCAGAACGAGGCGATGTCGTTGTCCGACCGCATCGTGGTGATGAGCCAGGGCCGGATCGAGCAGATCGGCACGCCGCAAGAGACTTATGAGAAGCCGGCCTCGGCCTTCGTCTCGCAGTTTTTGGGAAAGACCAACGACTTTGCCGCGACGATCGATCGGACCAGTGCGCCTGGGCGATTGATTGTCGGCTCGTGGAGCGCGCCTGCGCATGTCGGGCGCAGCGGTCCCGTCACCATTAGCATTCGCCCCGAGCGGATCGACTTTGGCGACGCGGGCCTCAGCGCAAAGATCGTCACACGCATCTTCCAGGGCAATCACTGGCTGTTCCAGTGCGAGAGCGAATGCGGCCCGGCGACCGTGATCCGCCAGAATGACGGCCGGTCGCAGCCGGTCGAAGGCGAGGCCGTTCACCTCACCTGGCGGCCCGAGGACATGAGCGTGAGGGGCGTCGCATGAGCGCTTCCGCCGAGGAACGAAACGCACGCACGCCCTGGGCGCTGACGGCGCCCGCTTTGATGCTGTTCGTCGGCGTGCTCCTGATTCCGCTGGCAATGACCGTGATGCTGTCCTTCCATGATTGGGGCCAGTACAAGGGCATCGAGCCGGTCTTCATCCTCAAGAACTGGCATGAGATCGTAACCGATCCCTATTACGCCGAGATGTTCGGGCGGACGTTTCGCATCGCGATCCTGACTACGCTGCTCACCGCCGTGCTCGGTGCACCCGAAGCCTACATCCTCAACCGCATGAGCGGACGCTGGAAGAGCGTTTTTCTCCTGGTCATCCTGGGGCCGTTGCTGATTTCCGTGGTGGCGCGGACGCTCGGCTGGGCGCTGCTGTTCGGCGGCAACAACGGCCTCGTCAATAAGCTGCTGATGTCGGCCGGGCTGATCCGCGCGCCTATCCCCTTCATGTTCACCGAAACCGGCATGGTGGTCGCACTCGCGCACGTGATGATGCCGTTCATGGTGCTGTCGGTGTGGGCGGCGCTGCAGCGGCTCGATCCGCAGATCGAGAATGCCGCGATGTCGCTCGGCGCCGGCCCTGCGACCATCATCCACCGCATCATCATGCCGCAGATCATGCCGGGCGTGCTGTCTGGGGCGATCATCGTGTTCTCGCTCTCGGCCAGCGCGTTTGCGACGCCCGCCATCATCGGCGGCCGTCGACTCAAGGTCGCGGCGACGCTGGCCTATGACGAGTTCCTCAACACGCTGAACTGGCCGCTGGGGGCGGCGGTCGCCACGCTGCTGCTGGCCGCGCTGGTCTTGATCGTCGTCGGCAGCAACGCACTGATCGAGCGCCGTTACGCGGAGGTGTTCCGATGAGCCGGAATGGCCCGCTCGCGCTGATCTTCCACACCATCTTTGTCATCGTCATGGTGGCGCCGATCCTCGTCGTCTGCCTCGTTGCGTTCACGCCTGAAGGCTTCCTGTCGTTGCCGACAAACGGTTTTTCGTTGCGCTGGTTCAGGGCGATCGCCAACTATCCCGAATTCGTCCATGCTTTCTGGGTCAGCCTTGGCCTGGGCGCACTATCGTCGTTCGTCGCGCTATTATTCGCGGTACCGGCGGCGCTCGCGATCGCGCGCTATCGCTTCCGCGGCCGTGATGCGCTCGCGGCCCTCTTTCTCTCGCCGCTGATGATCCCGCATGTCGTGCTCGGCATCGCGTTCCTGCGCTTCTTCACCTCGGCCGGGATGGGCGGCAGCTTCGCCGCGCTGATCATCGCGCATGTCATCATCGTGTTTCCGTTCGCGCTACGGCTGACCCTGGCGGCGGCGACCGGCATGGACCTTTCGGTCGAGATGGCGGCGGTCTCGCTCGGTGCCGGCGGCTGGACGCTATTCCGCCGCGTGACGCTGCCGTTGATCCTGCCCGGCGTCATCAGCGGCTGGGCGCTCGCCTTCATCCAGTCCTTCGACGATCTCACCATGACCGTCTTCCTCGCGGGACCCGGCACCGAAACACTGCCGGTGCGCATGTTCCTCTACATCCAGGACAACATCGATCCGCTGGTGACGTCCGTCTCGGCCTGCGTGATCGCGATCACCATGACCGCCCTCATTCTGCTCGATCGCTTCTACGGGCTCGACCGCGTGCTCGCCGGCAAGGGCGATACAGGGCGATAGGAGAATCCATGCGAACAGATTACGACGTCGCCGTCGTCGGCGGC
Source organism: Bradyrhizobium sp. 155 (assembly GCF_023101105.1). NCBI lineage: Bacteria > Pseudomonadati > Pseudomonadota > Alphaproteobacteria > Hyphomicrobiales > Nitrobacteraceae > Bradyrhizobium > Bradyrhizobium sp. 155. The sequence continues at coordinate 1,353,434 of NZ_CP064704.1, forward strand.
GGATTGCTCGGCTCCGCCATCGCCTGGGGCCTGGGAAGACTCGGCAAGAAGGTGGCCGTGCTCGACGAAGGCGACATCACCAAGCGCGCCTCACGCGCGAACTTTGCGCTGGTTTGGGTCCAGAGCAAGGGGCTCGGCATGCCAGCCTATACCGTCTGGACGGTGCAGGCGTCACAGGCGTGGAGCAGGCTCGCCTCGGAGCTGAAGCAGCAGACCGGCCTCGATGTCTCGCTTCAGCAGAACGGCGGTTTTCATCTGACGCTTGGCGAGGACGAGTTCGGTCAGCGCGCCGAGCTGGTCAAGCGCATGCACAACCAGACGGGTGCCGCCGATTACAAGATGGAGATGCTGCCGGCATCCGAGGTGAAGAAGGCGCTGCCGCTGATCGGGCCCGAGGTCTCCGGCGGCAGTTATTGTCCACTCGACGGTCACGTCAATTCGCTGCGCACGTTTCGTGCGTTCCACACCGGCTTCAAGGCATTCGGCATCGACTATCTTCCGGAGCGCCCGGTCTCGGCGATCAGCAGGAGCAGCGGCGAATTCTGCCTGACGACGCCGCAGGGCGAGCTCCGTGCCGCCAAGATCGTGCTCGCCGCCGGCAATGCTAACCAGACCCTGGCGCCGATGGTCGGTCTCCACGCCCCGATGGGCCCGACCCGCGGCCAGATCGTGGTGACCGAGCGCACCATGCCCTTTCTGCCGCATCCGCTGACCACGATCCGCCAGACCGACGAGGGCACGGTGATGATCGGCGACAGCAAGGAAGACGAGCTCGACGATCGCGCGCTGAAGCACTCGATCAGCGCCGTGATGACGGATCGCGCCCAGCGCATGTTTCCGCATCTCGCGCGGCTCAACGTGGTCCGGAGCTGGGCCGGCATCCGCGTCATGCCGCAGGACGGCTTTCCGATCTACGACCAGTCGGAGACGCATCCCGGTGCCTTCGTCGCCTGCTGCCACTCCGGGGTGACACTCGCCTCCAACCACGCCTTCGAGATCGCGCGGATGGTTGCGCAAGGCGCGCTCGAGCCCGAGCTGGTCGGCGCGTTCTCGGCCAGCCGTTTTGGCGCCGCCGGTGCCGCGAACAACAGCGGCTACTAGGGACATTGAAGGAGCCAGGATGTTCAAACGATCCGAGCAGGACAAGCGGCCAGCGGTGCAAATCTTCGTCGATGGCGTTGCCGTCGCGGCGCGGCAGGGCGACACCGTCTCCGCCGCGCTGCTGGCCTCGAGCTGCGATGCACGCCGTTCGACCGCAGTCAGCGGGGCGCTGCGTTTGCCCTATTGCATGATGGGCGTGTGCTTCGATTGCCTCGTCACCATCGATGGCGTCGGCAACCGACAGGGCTGCCTGGTGCCGGTCACCGACGGCATGCAGATCGAGATTCAGAAGGGCAAGCGGGAGATCGGGAAATGACTGTGGCTCCCAAGCGCGAAGAATATGACGTCGTGGTGATCGGGGCCGGGCCTGCCGGCCTTGCCGCCGCCGCGACGGCCGCCGAAGCCGGCCTGTCCACGCTGCTGCTCGACGAGAATATCGGCCCCGGAGGCCAGGTGTTTCGTGCCATCGCCTCGACGCCGGTGACCGACCGCAGCCAGCTCGGTGAGGACTATTGGGTCGGTACCGATCTCGTGCAGGCGCTACGCGCAGGCAACGCGGAGGTCATTCAGCGCGCAACGGTCTGGAGCCTCGATCGCAATCTCGATATCGCCGTCTCGGTCGGCGGCGCGTCCGCCTTCGTCAAGGCCAGGCGCGTGATCCTCGCGACCGGCGCGCTGGAGCGGCCGTTTCCGATTCCCGGGTGGACGCTTCCGGGCGTGATGACCGCGGGCGCCGCGCAGACCATGTTGAAAACATCGGCCCTGGTGCCGGATGGCCGCACGGTGATCGCGGGGCAGGGGCCGCTGCTCTGGCTGCTCGCCGCGCAGATCTTGCGTCTCGGCGGTCGCATCGATCGCATTCTCGACACCACCGAGCGCGGAAACTATTTCGCCGCACTCCCCCACGCTTTCGCTTTCCTGACCTCGCCGTATTTCGCCAAGGGCTTGTCGATGATGCGCGAGGTGAAGGCGAAGGTGCAGGTCGTCTCAGGTGTCAGCGAGCTTGCTGCCTCTGGTGACGGCCAACTCGCGAACGTCAGCTATGTCGCCGGCGGCAAACGCGAGACCGTCCTTGCGGATCTCTTGCTGCTGCACCAGGGCGTCGTGCCCAACGTCAATCTGGCGATGGCGGCCGGAATCGAGCATCGCTGGGATGATTTGCAATTGTGCTGGTCTCCGGTGCTGGATGCCAGCGGCAATTCGTCGGTCGCCGGCATTGCGATTGCTGGCGACGGCGCCGGCATCGGCGGGGCGAACGCAGCCGTAGTGCGCGGCCGCATCGCGGCACGCGCGGCAGTGGAGGCGTTGGCGCCTGCGGCTGCAAAAAAATCTGCGCCGATGGCGAGCCTCCGCGCCGATCTCGCCAAGGCCGAACGTGGTCGCGTTTTTCTCGACACGCTGTTCCGGCCGGCGCCGCAGTTTCGCATTCCCGCAGGCGACACCATCGTCTGTCGCTGTGAGGAGGTCACCGCAAAGGATATTCTCGACGCCGTCGCGATCGGCGCGACCGGGCCGAACCAGCTCAAGGCCTACCGCCGCACCGGCATGGGGCCGTGCCAGGGCCGGCTCTGCGGCCTCACCGTCACCGAGCTGATGGCGCAGGCGCGGGGCAAGAGCCCGCAGGAGATTGGCTATTACCGGCTGCGCGCGCCGGTCAAGCCGATCACGCTCGCCGAGCTCGCCGCCGTTCCGAAGAGCGCAGACGACATCAAGGCGGTGGTGCGCGGATGACGAAAAACGTGGATGCGATCGTCGTCGGCGGCGGCATCCACGGGTGCTCGACCGCGCTATATCTGTGTCTCGCCGGCCTCAAGCCGGTGCTGATCGAGAAGGACTATGCCGGCCGGCACGCTTCCGGTGTCAACGCCGGCGGCGTGCGCCAGCTTGCGCGGCACATCCCCGAAATCCCGCTTTCGATCCGCTCGATGGGTATCTGGGAGAAGATCACCGATCTCCTCGACGACGATTGCAGCTTTGAGAGCTATGGCCAGGTCCTCGTCGCCGAGAACGAAGAGGAACTCGCGGTCTGCCGCGCACGTGTGGCCGAGCTCAACGCGCTCGGCTTCACCCACGAAGAGCTGATCGATGCCGCAGAGCTGCGGCGCCTCGTGCCGGCGGTGGCCGAGACCTGTCCCGGCGGCGTGGTCTCGCGCCGCGACGGTGCGGCCAATCCCGCGCAGGCGACGACGGCGTTCCGTCGCAAGGCGGAGCAACTAGGTGCGACCGTGCGCGAGGGCATTGCCGCCACGAATATCCGGCACACCGATGGTCTCTGGCATGTCGATGTCGGCGCCGAGAGCTTTGCCGCGCCGGTGCTCGTCAATGCCGCCGGCGCCTGGGCCGGGACCATCGCAGCCGCGCTCGGTGAGCCCGTTCCGGTCGAGACGGTGGCGCCGATGTTGATGATCACCTCGCGCGTGCCGCATTTCATCGATCCGGTCGTGATCCTGCGCGGCCGCAAGCTGTCCTTCAAGCAATTCAAGAACGGCACGGTGCTGATCGGCGGCGGCCATTTGGCTACGCCCCATCAGGATCGCAACGAGACGGTGTTGGACTGGAAAAGCCTCGCGACCAGCGCCCGCACCGTGTTCGAGCTGTTCCCGGTCATGCGCGACGCGACGATCATGCGGGCCTGGGCCGGCATCGAGGCCAAGACCAAGGACGATCTGCCCGTGTTTGGACCGAGCAGCCGGCACAAGGGCCTCTATCACCAATTCGGTTTTTCGCTGCACGGTTTCCAGCTCGGCCCCGGCGCGGGCGCCGTCATGGCGGAGCTGATCGTCAACGGCGGCACCCAGACCCGCATCGGCGATCTCGGCATCGACCGTTTCCACCCCTCCACGCTCTAGCAAAAGAGGACATCATGAGCATTACCCGCAGCATCCGCACGCCCATCATGCACCGCGCCGTCGAAGCCAACGGCTTCGTCTTCATTGGCGGCACCATCGCCGACGACACCTCTGTGTCGATGGGCGAGCAGACCCGCAACATCCTCGGCAAGATCGCCGGCTATCTGAAGGAAGCGGGCACCGACAAGTCGCGCGTCGTGAGCACCTCGATCTTCGTCACGGACCTTTCCAAGAAGAAGGAGATGGACGCGGTCTGGACCGAGTTCTTCGGCGACAATCTGCCGACCCGCGCCACCGTCGGCGTCGCCGATCTCGGCGGCAGCGCGCTGATCGAGGTCGTGGTCACCGCGCTCAAGGGTTGATCGCGCGGGCCTGCGGCGGACGTCGGCGCTCCGCGCGCCGTCGTTCCTCAGAGCCTCGCCTTGATCTCGCCCTTCGATGGGATTAGTTAGAGAGCCCTCAAACAGGATATTCGAGATCCATGGATTTGACCCCGACCGCAAAGCCGACCTGCCTTGCTCACGGGGAATTCCATGCCTGCTTCCATCATCCTGTCCAACCTGTCGCTGTCCTCGCCTGACGGCCGCTCTCTTTTTTCCAATATCGATCTGACGTTCGGCGCCGAGCGGACCGGCCTCGTCGGCCGCAACGGCGTCGGGAAGACGACGCTGCTTGCGTCGATTTCGCGAGAGCACATTCCTCAATCGGGGCGCGTTGCTATCAACGGAACCGTTGGTCTGTTGCGCCAGGACGTCCAGCCCCTTGCGGGCGCGAAGGTGATCGACCTGTTCGGTGCGCGAGCCGCGCTCGATGTGCTTCGCCGTGCCGAGCGCGGGGATGCCTTGGCCGAGGAGGTTTCCGAGGTCGATTGGACCCTCGAAACACGGCTTACGTCCGCCCTTGCGCGTGTCGGGTTCGACGTCGCTCCGGAGATCGAGCTCGACCGCCTGTCGGGCGGGCAGGTCACGCGGGTTCGTCTGGCCGCGCTGATCTTTGCGGAGCCAGACTTCCTGCTGCTCGACGAGCCCACCAACAATCTCGATCGGGAGGGGCGCAAGGCGGTGATCGATTTCCTTGCGTCTTGGCGCGGTGGGGCGATCGTCGTCAGCCACGATCGGAGCCTGCTCGAAACCATGGATGCGATCGTCGAGCTGACGTCGCTCGGAGCTACGCGATACGGCGGCAATTGGAGCAGTTATTGCGAGCAGAAAGCCGTTGCGCTCGCGGCTGTCAGGCACGACCTCGCGCATGCCCAGAGGCGCCTGTCCGAGATCGACGGGAAAGCGCAGGAGGCCGCGGAGAGGAAAGCGCGCAAGGACGGCGGGGGCAAGAAGAAGCGCGCCAAGGGCGACATGCCGCGCATCCTGGCCGGCGCACGCAAGGACCGTAGCGAAGACACCGGCGGCAAGACCGCGCAGATCGCCGAGCGGCGGCGTGCGGATGCGCTTGAGGCCCTTGATACGGCGCGCCGGCGCATCGAGATTCTTCAGTCGCTGTCGGTGAAGCTGCCCTCGACCCGGCTGCCAGCGGGCAGGGAGGTGGTTTGGCTCGATTGCGTCAGCGCCGGCTATCGGCCGGACCGGGAAGTCTTGCGCGATCTATCGCTCGCGATCGTTGGTCCGGAGCGCCTGGCAATTGTCGGACCCAACGGTTCCGGCAAGACGACGCTGCTGAAACTCGTCGCCGGCGAACTACGTCCGCTCTCCGGCACCATGCGGGTCAGGCCGGATCTTGCGCTGTTCGATCAGAAGGCCAGCCTGCTCGATCCCGCGGTCTCCATCCTGGATAACTTCAGGCGCTTCCATCCGAAGGCGGGTGCAAATGAATGCCATGCGGCGCTGGCCCGGTTCATGTTTCGAGCCGATGCCGCCTTGCAGATTGCGGGACATTTGAGCGGCGGGCAGATGTTTCGTGCAGGCCTTGCCTGCGTGCTGGGCGGAGCGATGCCGCCGTCGCTGCTGATCCTCGACGAGCCGACCAATCATCTGGACATCGAATCCATCGAAGCCGTCGAAGCGGGCTTGAGGGCCTATGACGGCGCGCTGCTCGTCGTCAGTCATGATGAGGCGTTTTTGCAGGCGATCGGGATTACCCGACGGCTCGATCTTGCTGCCCCGAGGCAGCGCGCCGGTTGCAGGATCATTTGATCCCGCTTTGCGGTTCGGCACGACGACAATTTTCAAAAACCCGACGCCCTGCCCCCAGCGCGTCGGGTGGAAAAAGATGAGTATCAATCCGTGATCCCAACGCAGCAGTTGTGACTCGCGTCGCTCCAATTTACCACTCCGGGAAACTACCGCGTTGGAACCGGACGCCGCCCAACCTGCGCGCGGCCTAGGAGGCGGCGCTGCCGCCCGGTTCGAGCGCCTCACCCATCTCCAGCGGATGGGCCATGGTCTCGTGCAGCGCATCGCGGTCGAGCTCGCCTTCGGAGATGCTGATGACGACACAGGCGACGCCGTTGCCGATCAGATTGGTCAGCGCGCGGCACTCGCTCATGAACTTGTCGATGCCGACCAGGATCGCAATCGACTGGATCGGGATGTCGGGCACGATCGAGAGCGTCGCCGCCAGCGTGATGAAGCCCGCCCCCGTCACGCCAGAGGCGCCCTTCGAGGTGATCATGGCGATGCCGAGAATGCCGAGCTCCTGCCAGATGGTCAGATGGGTATTGGTCGCCTGCGCCAGGAACAGCGTTGCCAGCGTCATGTAGATGTTGGTGCCGTCGAGGTTGAAGCTGTAACCGGTCGGAATGACGAGGCCGACCACCGAACGCGAGGCGCCGAGATGCTCCATCTTCTGGATCATCTGCGGCAGCACCGTTTCTGATGACGAGGTGCCGAGCACGATCAGCAGCTCGTCCTTGATGTAGGCGATGAAACGCAAGATCGAGAAGCCGGCGAGCCGCGCGATTGCGCCGAGCACGACCACCACGAACAGGATGCTGGTGAGATAGAACGTGCCGATCAGGGCCGCGAGGTTGAGCAGCGAACCGAGGCCGTAGGCACCGACGGTGAACGCCATCGCGCCGAACGCTCCGATCGGGGCGACGCGCACGATGATGCGGATGATGCCGAAGAACATCTTTGCGGCCTTGTCGATCGCCTCCGCAATGGGCTCGCCGGCCTTGCCGAGGAACGCGATGGCGAAGCCCGACAGGATCGAGATCAGTAGCACCTGCAACAGATCGCCGCGTGCGATGGCGCCCAGATAGCTGTCGGGGATGATCGCCATCAGATGGGCGACGATGCCTTCTTCCTTGGCCTTGGTGACGTAGGTCGCCACCGATTTCGGGTCGATCGTGGCGGGATCGATGTTGAAGCCGTGCCCGGGCTGGAGCACCTCGCCGACCAGCAGGCCGACCGCGAGCGCCACGGTCGAGACCGTCTCGAAATAGATCAGCGACTTCAGCCCGACCCGACCGACGCGCTTGAGGTCGCCCATCGAGGAGATGCCGTGCACCACGGTGCAGAAGATCACCGGCGCGATCATCATCTTGATCAGCGCGATGAAACCGTCGCCGAGCGGCTTCAGGGCCTTGCCGAGATCGGGATAGAAATAGCCGACGAGCACCCCGAGTGCGATCGCGATCAGCACCTGAATGTAGAGGATCTTGTACCAGGGCTGGTGCCGGCGGTGGACGGCTGGCTGGATCGCAATGTGTGTCATAGAATAGGCCCCGGACGTATTGATCTTGTTTGATTTGCATCATGTGATGGCCGCTGCAGAAGCGACAATCACATTTTTATCTGTTCGCACGAAGATCTGTCGCTGCACCGCAACTGGGGGGAACATGCCGATTGCAACGGGCTCCGATGAGCGAGCGCAAGGCTATTTTCCGCGTTGGATTCTGAAGTCCTCCGGCGTGATCATGCCCGAGCAGCGGCTGCCGCTTGGCCAGACCGTCGTCTCCGGTCTCCAGCATTGCGTCGCAATGTCGGGCTCGACGATCATCGCGCCGCTGCTGATGGGGTTCGATCCCAATGTTGCGGTGCTGTTTTCCGGCATCGGCACGCTGATCTTCTTCGTCATCGTCGCGGGGCGCGTGCCGAGCTACCTCGGCTCGAGCTTCGCGTTCATCGCGGTCGTGATCGCCGCCACAGGCTATGCCGGGCACGGGCCGAACCCGAACCTGTCGGTTGCGCTTGGCGGCATCGTAGGAGCCGGCGTCCTCTACGGCCTGATCGCGCTGGTCGTGATGTGGTCGGGGGTTGGCTGGATCGAGAAGCTGTTGCCGCCGGTCGTCACCGGCGCTGTGGTCGCCGCGATCGGCCTCAACCTCGCGCCGGTGGCGGTCAAGGCAGTGAGCGCCAATGCGTTCGACACAGGAATCGGGCTCGCGACCGTTCTGATCATCGGCGTGGTTGCCGTTGGCGCGCCTGGCCTGTGGCGCCGCCTGCCGATCATTCTCGGCGCGATCGGCGGATATCTTTTGTACCTGCTGTTCGCGAACGGCCTCGGCTTCGGCAGGCCGATCGACTTCACGCAAGTTTCGGCTGCGTCGTGGATCGGCCTGCCGAGTCTTACCACGCCGACCTTCCAGGCCGATGCAATCGTCCTGATCGCGCCGGTCGCGATCATTCTCGTCGCCGAGAACCTCGGTCACATCAAGGCCGTCGGCGCCATGACGGGCCGGAGCCTCGATGACTATCTCGGCCGCGCCTTGCTTGCCGACAGCCTCGCGACCATGGTGGCCGCCTGCGGCGGCGGCACCGGCGTCACCACCTATGCCGAAAACATCGGCGTCATGGCGGCGACGAAGGTCTATTCGACCTTGCTGTTTGCCTTCGCGGCGATGGTGTCGATCGTGCTCGGCTTCTCGCCGAAATTCGGCGCGCTGGTCCTGTCGATCCCGGGTCCCGTCATCGGTGGGCTCTCGATCGTGCTGTTCGGGTTGATCGCCGCAATGGCCGGCCGGATCTGGGTCGAGAACAAGGTCGGCTTCTCAAGTCCGGCAAACCTGATCACCGTCGCGGTCGCGCTCACCGCAGGCGCCGGCGACCTCACGCTCAAATTCGGCGCCTTCACGATCGGCGGGATCGGCACCGCAACCTTTGGCGCCATCATCCTGTACCAGATCCTGACTTCGCGACTGGCTCGCCGCTAGGAGTGAATCCCAGCGGTGCGCCGACGGATGGAACAAAACGCCGGTTCCCTCCATGTTGATGTGTCCCCCGGAGAAGAACGATGCCACATATCGACCGCTCGACCACCTTTTCTTCGCGCCTCGTCGGCCAATACGCGCTGGTGACGGGCGCCTCGCAAGGCATCGGCCGCGCCGTCGCCATTCGGCTTGCCCAGGAAGGCGCGACCGTCGCCATCAACTATGTCGATCATCCGGAAAAGGCAGAGGAGGTGCTCGCGTCCGCGCGTACGGCATCGAGCGATCGCCGCCACGGCAAGCTCGACCATATCGTCGTCAGGGCCGACGTCAGCAACGAGCAGGACGTAGCCGCGATGTTCGAGACGATCCTGGCGCGCTGGAAGCGTCTCGACTGCCTGGTCAACAATGCGGGCTTCCAGCGGGAATCGCCGAGCGAGGCGCTCGACATCGACACCTATCGCCGCATCATCGACGTCAATCTCAACGGCGCCGTGCTCTGCGCCCAGAAGGCGCTCGCGCATTTCGTTGCGCGCGGCGCAGGCGGCAGCATCATCAATTGCTCCAGCGTCCACCAGATCATCCCGAAACCCGGCTACCTCGCCTATTCCATCAGCAAGGGCGGCATGGCCAATCTGACACGCACGCTGGCACTCGAATTCGCCGGCCGCGGCATTCGCGTCAATGCGGTCGGTCCAGGCGCGATCGACACCCCAATCAACGCGGCCTGGACCGGCGATCCGGAAAAGCGCGGTGTGGTCACCAGCCACATTCCGCTCGGCCGTGTCGGCACGCCGGAGGAGATCGCCGGCGTGTTCGCCTTCCTCGCCTCGGATGAGGCCAGCTACATCACGGGGCAGACCATCTATGCGTGCGGAGGTCTGACGCTGTTTCCCGAATTCCGCGAGAACTGGGCAAGCTAGCGGGCTTCCTCGCCATCTGGCAAAACCGGCCTGCGCAGACTACATCTGCGTCATGGCAAATCATCCGCTCCGCGATTTCGTCGGACGGCACGAAAATCTGTTCGTGCTGACCGGCGCTGGCTGCAGCACCAATTCGGGCATCCCCGATTATCGCGACAGTCACGGCAACTGGAAGCGGACCCAGCCGGTGAACTTCCAGGCTTTCATGTCGGAAGAGCATACGCGTCGGCGCTATTGGGCGCGCAGCCTGATCGGCTGGCGGCGGTTCGGCCAGGCGAGGCCGAACGATGCGCATCACGCGCTCGCCCGGCTCGAGGCGAGCGGGCGTTGCGGAATGCTGCTGACCCAGAACGTCGACCGGCTGCATCAATCCGCCGGCCACCGCCAGGTGATCGACCTGCACGGCCGGCTCGATCTGGTCCGCTGCATGGGCTGCGGTCAAAAGACCCCGCGGAGCGAATTCCAGAAGACGCTCGGCCACGCCAATGCGGAATGGTTGACGCTCGACGCGGCCGATGCGCCCGACGGCGATGCGGACCTGGAGCATGCGGATTTTTCGTCGTTCAAGGTGCCGGCCTGCGAATCCTGCGGCGGCATCCTCAAGCCCGACGTCGTGTTCTTCGGCGAGACCGTCCCGCGCGACGTGGTCGTGACCGCGCAGGATCATCTGGCGCAGGCGGACGCCATGCTCATCGTCGGCTCGTCACTGATGGTCTATTCCGGTTTCCGCTTTGTGCAGGCGGCCGCGCAACGGCAAATCCCGATCGCTGCGGTCAATCTCGGACGCACCCGCGCCGATGATCTCCTCACGCTGAAGGTCGAGGAGCGCTGCGAAGCGGCGCTTGCATTCCTGCTCTGATCGCGCGGCCTGCGAACACGCCTTGCCTATTGCATGGGTGCCAAGCAGAATAGCTGGACGGCAGCATGTTCCTGTCATCCATGGCATGGAAATTGCTGCGCTTTTGTCCTCGGTCTTGACGATCAGCACGGAGAGTTTGGAATGCTTGAGGGAGCCGAGGTGCGGCTTGCCGTCGATATCGGTGGCACGTTCACCGACATCGTGCTGGACGTGGGCGAGGTGCGCAAGACGCGCAAATTGCTGACGACGCCGCAGCGGCCGGAAGAGGCGGTGCTGGACGGCATGCGGCTCATTCTCGCTGATGCGCGCGCCTATATCAGCGACATCGACGTCTTCATTCACGGCACGACGCTCGCGACCAACGCCATCATCGAGCGTCGCGGCGCCAAGACGGCGTTGATCGCGACCGAGGGCTTTCGCGACGTGCTCGATATCGGCACCGAGAGCCGCTACGACCAGTATGACCTCTCCATCGACAAGCCGAAGCCGCTGGCGCCGCGATCTTTGCGCTTCACCGTGCCCGAGCGCATCGACGCGCATGGCGCCGTCCGCCTCCCGTTGGACGAAGCGGCGGTGCGCGCGCTCGCGCCAAGATTGCGCGCGCTGAACGTCGAGAGCGTCGCAATCGCGTTCCTGCACTCCTACGCCAATCCCGAGCACGAGCGCCGCACGGCCGCGATCATCAGTGAGGAGATGCCCGGCATTTCCGTGACCGTATCGTCCGCGGTGTGCCCGGAGATCCGCGAATATGAGCGCACATCGACTGCAGTGGCCAACGCCTATGTGCAGCCGCTAATCGATGGTTATCTCGCTCGCATGTCCGACGCCTTGCAGGTCGAGCAGTACCGCGGCGCGATCTATCTCGTCACCTCCGGCGGCGGTGTCACCTCGATCGAGACGGCGCGGCGCTTTCCGGTGCGCCTCGTCGAATCCGGTCCTGCCGGCGGCGCCATTTTCGCGGCGCAGATCGCGGCGCGTCTCGGCGAGAGCAAGGTGCTGTCCTTCGATATGGGCGGTACCACGGCAAAGATCTGTCTGATCGAAAAATACCAGCCCGAGACCTCGCGCGTGTTCGAGGTCGATCGCGCAGCGCGCTTCCTGAAAGGTTCGGGTCTGCCGGTGCGGATTCCCGTGATCGAGATGGTCGAGATCGGCGCCGGCGGCGGCTCGATCGCCCATGTCGATGCGATGAAGCGCGTCACGGTCGGTCCTGAGAGTGCCTCGTCGGAGCCCGGGCCCGCCTGCTACGGCCGCGGCGGCCTGCGCCCGGCCGTGACGGATGCCGACGTCGCGCTCGGCATGATCGATCCGGACGACTTCGCGGGTGGCACGATCAAGCTCGACCCTGAACTCTCGAAGCAGGCGCTGCTGCGCAGCGTCGGCGAGCCGCTGGGTCTGTCGGCAGAGACTGCGGCCTATGCCGTGCACGAGGTCGTCTGCGAGAACATGGCGAGCGCGGCGCGCGTGCATGCGGTCGAGCGCGGTGAGATTGTCGGTCAGCACACGCTGATCGCCTTCGGCGGCGCGGCGCCTCTGCATGCGGCGCGCGTCGCCGAGAAGATCGGTGTCTCCCGCGTGATCGTTCCTTCCAATGCCGGCGTCGGCTCGGCCGTTGGCTTCCTCGCGGCTCCGATCGCCTACGAGCTGGTGCGCAGCCGTCATGTGCGGCTCGACGATTTCGACACCGAAGGGGTCTCCGATCTGCTCCAGGAGATGGTGACCGAAGCGCGTGCGCTGGTCGAGACGGGTGCGGCAGGCGCGCCGGTCCGCGAGCGCCGCGCGGCCTTCATGCGCTATGTCGGTCAAGGCCATGAGATCTCGATCGAACTGCCGAACCGGCGGCTGGCGACGGCCGATCTGGCCGGCCTGCGTCAGAAGTTCGAGGCGGATTATGCGGTGATGTTCGAGCGGCCGATCCCGGGTGCGGCGATCGAGGTCTTGAGCTGGTCGGTGCTTGCGACGACCGAGGCGCGCAATCCGCCTATTGTCGCGGCCGTTACGCGCAAGCCCGCCGGGAAGGCGACCGGCAGCCGCAAGTTCTTCGATGGCCGGGTCGGGGAGGTGATCGAGATCCCGCTCTATCGCCGCGAGGACATGGCGCCAGGCGCGACGATTGCAGGTCCCGCCGTGATCGCGGAGGACGAGACCTCGACGTTCGTCTCCAACAGTTTTGATGCCCATATCGACGGTGCCGGCAGCATCGTCATGGAACGGAAGGCGGCCTGATCATGAGCAAGGCAAGCGGCGCGAGCCTGATCGACCTTCAGATCATGTGGCACCGGCTGATCGCCGTGGTCGAGGAGCAGGCGCAGGTGCTGCTCCGCACGGCCTTCAGCCCGATCGTGCGCGAATGCGGCGACCTCTCGGCCGGCGTGTTCGACCTCAAGGGACGGATGCTGGCGCAGACGGTGACCGGCACGCCCGGCCACGTCAACTCGATGGCGGAATCGGTCAAGCACTTCATCGCCCACTTTCCGATCGAGACGATGAAGGAGGGCGACGCCTACATCACCAACGATCCCTGGATGGGCACCGGCCATCTCAACGATTTCGTCGTCACCACGCCCTGCTTCAAGGACGGCAAGCCGGTCGCGCTGTTTTCCTGCACCAGCCATCTCATGGACATCGGCGGCATCGGCTTCGGACCCGACGCCACCGACGTGTTCATGGAGGGGCTCTACATCCCCATGCTGAAGCTGATCGACCAGGGCGTCGTCAACGAGACGCTGATGGCGATGATCCGCACCAACACGCGGCTGCCGATCGACACCGAGGGCGATACCTATTCGCTCGCCGGCTGCAACGACGTCGGCTGCGAGCGCCTGGTCGAGATGATGACCGAGTTCGGCATCGACTCGCTCGATGCGCTCGGCGACTACATCTGCGACCGCTCGCGCGAGGCCGTGCTGGCCGAGATCGCCAAACTGCCGAAAGGCAGCTGGCGCAACACCATGGTGGTCGACGGCTATGATGAGCCGGTCACGCTGGCCGCCGTGCTGACGATCTCGGACGAAGGCATCCACGTCGACTTCGACGGCACCTCGGCCGCGTCCAGGTTCGGCATCAACGTGCCTCTGTCCTACACCATCGCTTACACCGTGTTCGGTCTCGGCTGCGTCGTCGCCTCCCAGATTCCGAACAATGCCGGTTCGCTCTCGCCACTGACGGTGTCGGCTCCCAAAGGCGCGATCCTCAATGCGCCAAAGCCGGCGCCGGTCGCCTCGCGCCACATCATCGGCCAGATGCTGCCCGATGTCGTGTTCGGCTGCCTGCGCCAGATCATTCCCGAGCGCGTGCCCGCGGAAGGCACCTCGTGCCTGTGGAATCTCAACGTGCGCGGCCAGACCCGCTCGGGCGCCGGCGGCAATTACGGATTTTCGATGGCGGTGACCTCCAATGGCGGGACCGGCGCGCGCTTCGCGAAGGACGGGCTGTCGGCGACCGCCTATCCCAGCGGCGTGCGCGGCACGCCGGTTGAGATCGCCGAGACGCAGACGCCGCTGATCTTCTGGCGCAAGGAACTGCGTCCGGATTCCGGCGGGGCAGGGCGAACCCGCGGGGGCCTCGGCCAGATCATCGAGGTCGGCAGCGGTGTCGATGGGCCGTTCGACATCCTGGCGGCATTCGATCGCATCGATCATCCGCCACGCGGACGTGATGGCGGCAAGAACGGCGAGGCCGGCTATGTCGGCCTGAAGTCCGGCAAGAAGCTGCGTGGAAAAGGCTTTCAGCAGGTGCCGCCGGACGACCGGCTGGTGGTGCTGACACCAGGCGGCGCCGGCATCGGCGATCCCCGGGAGCGCGCGCCGACAGCCGTCAACGACGACATCGAAAGCGGCCTCGTGTCTGCCGACAATGCGGTTGAAATTTATGGGCACACGCGATGACGCTTCAGGCGTCGTGCGCGTAGCAAACGGAGGGGCTCAATGATCACGCGACGGACTTTTACCGCGGGCGCAGCGACGCTGCTCGCAGCCGGCCACATCTCGACCCGCGCGCGAGCGGCGACGGTAAGCTGGGACATGTCGACGGTATGGCCCGACGGCAATTTCCACACCCAGAACGCGTTTGCCTTCGCGGAAGAGGTGAAGAAGCAGACGGCTGGCTCGGTCGCGATCACCGTGAAGGCCGGTGGACAGCTCGGCTTCAAGGGCCCCGAGCATCTGCGCGCCGTCCGCGACGGTCTGGTGCCGCTCGCCGACGTCCTCAATATTCAGCAGGTCGGCGACGAACCCTTCATGGGCGTCGAAAGCATTCCCTTTCTCTGCGGCTCCATGGACGAATTGAAGGTGCTGCACAAATACGTGCGGCCCGAATACGAGAAGGTCGCCGCGCGCAACAACCAGAAGATCCTCTACATCGTGCCCTGGCCGACGCAATATCTGCATCTCAAGGTCAAGGTCGCCGATGTCGACGGCTTGAAGAACATCAAGATCCGCGTGCCCGACAAGAACGCCGTCGACATGCTGGCCGTGGTCGGCATGGCGCCGGTGATGATTCCGTGGGGCGAGACCATCCCGGCGCTGGCGTCGGGCGCGGTCTCCGGCGTATCCACCTCGTCGGTGTCGGGCGTCGACGGAAAATTCTGGGAATTCCTGAAATACATCTACCCGACCAACCACGTCTGGTCGTCGCAGATGCTCACCGTCAACCTCGATTCCTGGAAGGCGCTGAGTGCCGATCAGCAGCAGCTCGTCGCCGGCATTGCCGCGAAGATGGAGCCGGGCTTCTGGGCGAACTCGCTCAAGGCGGACGTCGACAGCCTCAACCGGCTCAAGGAAGGCGGCATGGAGGTGGTGCCGGTCTCGGATGCCATGATCACGGACATTCGCGCCAAGACCGCGCCGCAGCTCGACGCTTTCGTCAAGCGCGTGCCGGCGGCCGACAAGCCGGTGCGGGCCTATCTCGCGGAAATGAAGCGCTGAGGACTTGCAGTGGCGGATGTTTTGCCTGCGTCGTCCCATAGTCTCAACGCGGCGGCGCCGGAGCCGCTGCGCATCCTGCTCGACGGCATCGACCGTCTTGGCCGGCTGGACGGCTGGATCGGTGGCGGCTGCCTCTTGATGCTGACGCTGCTGATGCTGTGCGAGGTCGCAACGCGCTTCCTCTCGAACTTCCTGCCGTTCTTTCCGCCCACAATCTCGATCGCGTGGGAGTATTCCTCCTATCTGATGGCGGCGTCCTTCACCTTCGGCGCCGCCATGACCCTGCGCGTCGGCGGCCATATCCGTGTCGTGCTGCTGCTGAAGAACGTCCCCGCTCCGTTTCAGCGCGCGATCGAAATCCTGTCGGCCGCCGCCGGCTTCGCCTTCATGGCCTTCCTGACATCGTCGATGGCGAAGTTCGCCTTCGGCGCCTATGTGCGCGGCCAGGTCTCGACCTCGAGCGACACCCCGCTGTGGTTTCCACAGGCCGTCGTCACCTTCGGCATGCTGCTGCTGACGCTGCAGTTCCTGGCGCGCGTGATCCAGGCCGTGCTCGGCCTGCCGCTGGAGGACCACCGCATGAAGGCCTCGCCCGTCGAATGATCGCCCACGCGCCAGCCAGCAGACACCGGATACCATGACCATCGAAGTCATTGCTCTCTTCGGGATCCTGTTTGCGCTTCTGGCATGCGGCGTATGGATCGGCCTGACGCTTGCGCTCACCGCAACGCTGCTGCTGGCGATGTTCCGCTCAATCCCGCTCGACAAGCTGCTGCCGCAATACGCCTGGAACATCTTGACGACGCAGGAACTGCTGGCGCTGCCGCTGTTCATCCTGATGGGCGAGTTGCTGTTTCGCACCCGTCTGTCACGTTCTCTGTTCCAGGGGCTCGCGCCCTGGGCGGGGCTTTTGCCGGGTCGTCTTCTGCATGTGAACGTGATCGGCTGCACCATCTTCGCCGCAATCTCCGGCTCGTCGGCGGCGACGACGCAGGTGATCGGCCGCATGTCCCTGAACGAACTGCTGCGCCGCGGCTATTCCCGCGACATCGCGATCGGCTCGCTCGCCGGCGCCGGCACGCTCGGCTTTTTGATCCCGCCATCCAACATCATGATCATCTACGGCGTGCTCGGCGACGTCTCGATCCTGAAACTGTTCACGGCCGGGGTGCTGCCCGGACTGCTGCTGGCCGCCACCTTCATGGGGTGGGTGATGCTGCACACGACCCTTAACCCCGGCATGGTGCCGGAGGCGGAAGCCAAGCTCTCGCAAGTGCCATGGCGCGAACGGTTTGCGGCGCTCAAGGACCTCGCGCCGGCGCTGTTCCTGATCGCCTGCGTGCTCGGCTCGATGTATGGCGGGCTGGCGACGCCGTCGGAGGCCGCCGCGGTCGGCGTGTTCGGCGCGGCGCTGGTCGCCTGGGCGCAGGGCTCGATGTCGCAGCAGGTGATGCGTGACGTGCTGATCGGCTCGGTCGTGACCTGTTCGATGATCGCGCTGATCGTGCTCGGCGCCTCGATCCTCGGCAACGCCGCGGCCTTCCTCGGCATCCCGCAGGCAGTCGCCGCCTTCGTGAAGGGCTTGGGGCTATCGCCGTTCATGCTGATCGTGGTGCTGATTATCTTTTATCTGATCCTCGGCTGTTTCCTCGATGGCTTCTCGATGATCGTGATGACGCTGCCGATCGTGCTGCCGATCGTGAAGGGCGCGGGCTTCGACGAGATCTGGTTCGGCATCTTCCTCGTGCTCGCGGTCGAGATGGCCCAGATCACGCCGCCGGTCGGCTTCAACCTGTTCGTGATCCAAGGCCTGACCGACGACGGCCTCGGCTACATCGCGCGCGTCACGATGCCCTATCTCCTCATCATGGTCGGATTCGTGCTGCTGCTGACGCTCTGGCCCGGCATAGTCACGATCCTGCCGAGGGTGTTGTACGGATAGATTGCGCCGTCCCGGCCGCTCAGCCGGGACGGCGCGCCTCAATCGTCAAAGCTTACGCCGCGGCCTTCTTCCGCGCCTGCTCGGCCTTGTACAGCTCGAACTCTTCCGCGATCGCCTTGGCGATCGAGGGCCGTTGACGCAGGCGTTCGTAATAGGCCTTCACGTTCGGCCATTTGGCGAGCTCGATCGGCGGCGTCGCCATGGTCCAGTTGATGACCGTGACGAGATAGGCGTCGGCGACGCTGAATTGGTCGAGCAGGAAGTCGCGCCCCTTCAGGTAATTGTCGAGATAGTCCAGCCGCGACAGGTTCTTCTCCAGCGCGTAGGCTTTCGTCTCCTGCGGCGCCTTGCGGTCGAGCACCGGGATGAACAGGCCCTTGTGCAGCTCGGTGCCGATGAAGCAGAGCCATTGATGCAGTCGCGTGCGCTCGATGCCCGCTGCGGCTCCGAGACCCGATTGCGGGAAGCGGTCGGCGATATATTGCAGGATCGCGGCGTTCTCGGTCAGCACCACGCCGTCGTCCGTCCGCAGTGTCGGCACCAGGCCGATCGGGTTCACGGTTCGAAAGTCGGTGCCGTCGCTCAGCACCGTCTTGGTCGGCGGATCGACTTCGAGATAATTGGCTTCGGCGCCGGCTTCATACAGCGCGACGCGGCTCGCCATCGAACAGGCGAGCGGCGAGAAATAAAGATCCATCTTGAGCCTCCTTGGGCAATTCTTCGATGTGACTTTTGGAGTGGCGCTCAACCTGGCCAGATTGATTTTTGTACTGTCTTGCATATTATGGAGTTGGTCAAGGATTAAATTGCGAAATGGTACAAAAATCGAAGCCGCCAGCTGCTGCCACTGAGCCCAAGCGCCGCGGCCGTCCGCGCGCCTACGAACCCGAGGTCGCGCTCGGCAAGGCGCTCGACCTGTTCCGCACGCAGGGTTTCGCCGCGACCTCGCTCGACGATCTCAGCGAAGCCACCGGCATGAATCGCCCGAGCCTCTATGGCGCCTTCGGCGACAAGCGCGAGCTCTACATCAAGAGCTATCAGCGCTACCGTGAGGACGCGCGCGCATCCATGGTGGAGATCTTTCGACAGGAGATGCCCGTGCGCCAGCGGCTGGAGCGTATCTTCGCCTCCGCGCTGAACATCTATCTGTCCGGCGCAACCGGCCCGCGCGGCTGCTTCACCGTGGTCACGGCGGCCTCCGAAGCGGTCGGCGATCCCGACATCCGCGCCATGGTGCTCGATGGCCTTAACGAACTCGACAAGGCGTTTGCGAGTTGCTTCCGCCGCGCCAAGGAGAAAGGCGAATTGCCCGAAAGCGCCGATCCCGCCGTGCTGGCGCAGCTCGCTTCAGCGACCGTGCACTCAATTGCCATTCGTTCGCGCGCGCGCGTGTCGCGGAAGGATCTCGAGGCGATCGTGAAGGGAGCGATCGACGTGATGGTGGGACGAAAGAGCTAGGCGGTTGCGTGGCGCGAGCTAACGTCGTCCTGGCGAAAGCCAGGACCCCTAGCCACCGAATCTGGTTTGGCGAAGATTCGGAGTTGCCGCCGTCGCGCCGCAGCTCCTCCCTGTAGCCCGCCTACGCCGCGCGAATATGCGCGAGGAAGCGGTCCACCTCGTCCCGCAGCCGCTGCGATTGCTTTGACAGCTCGATCGCGGAGCCCAGCACCTCCTCCGCTGCTGTTCCCGTCGCGGCGATGCCGGCGGTGACGCCTGCGATGTTTTGCGAGACCTCGCCGGTGCGGGCGGCTGCCTGCTGCACGTTCTGGGCGATCTCCTGCGTTGCGGTGCCCTGCTGGCCGACGGCGGCGGCGATCGCGGCGGAGATCTCGTCGACCTCCTGGATCGTTGCGCAGATCGACTGGATGCCGTCCACTGCGCCGGTGGTCTCGCCTTGTACCGCCGTGACCTGGGCGCCGATCTCCTCGGTCGCTTTGGCGGTCTGGGTTGCCAGCGCCTTCACCTCGGAGGCGACCACCGCAAAGCCGCGGCCGGCTTCGCCCGCGCGCGCCGCCTCGATCGTCGCGTTGAGTGCCAGCAGATTGGTCTGCTCGGCGATGCCGCTGATGAAGGAGACGACGTCGCCGATTTTTTGCGCGGCGTCGGCCAGACTTTGCACGCGCTCGTTCGACCGTCGTCCGTCGCTCGCGGCTTTGCCGACCACCGCGGTCGCGTGCGCAAGGCGCCGGCTGATCTCGGTCATGGACGACGACAGCTCTTCCGCGGCGGCAGCGACCGTCTGCACATTTTCCGAGGCGAGCGCCGAGGCCGACGACACCGTGCCGGTCTGCTGCCGCGACCGCTCGACGATATCAGACATCGAGCGCGCCGTGTTCTCCATCTCGACCGCGGCCGAGGAGACCGTGGTGACGACCTCGCGGATGCTGGCTTCGAAATTGTCGGCGAGCGCGGCGAACGCGCGTCGCTTCTCCGCTTCGGATTGCGCCTTAGTGTCGGCCTGTTCGGCCTGGAGCCGGTTGAAGTTGACGGCGTTGTCGCGGAACACCGCGACAGCCTTGACCATCGCGCCGACCTCGTCATTCGCCTTGCTGACGGGGACGGTGACATCGAGGTGTCCGTCGGCCAGCTCGCGCATCACGCTGGTGATGGAAATGATCGGGCGCGAGATGCTGCGGGCGATGAGATAGCCGACGATGGCGGCGAGCACGAGCCCGAGCGCGGCGATGCCGAATGCCAGCAGCCAGGCACGGTCGGCGGAGGCCACATAGTCGGCATTGTCCATCACCAGTTCGACGGCGCCGAGCGGCTTGCCGGAAAAATCCCTGATCGGTCCGAGCAGCGCCGCTACCGGCGTCGTGTCGAGCTTGGCCTGCCGTACCGTGAAGTCGCCGCCGGCGGCGCGGCCGTAATCGGCCGCATCGAAGAAGCTCTTCCCCTTCAGCGTGCCGCCGAACAGCTTGAAGCCGCCGCCGTCCGCGAGATGGAAGGCGATGTCGACATGGCGGTTGGTCTTGAAATCGTCGAGGAAGGACTGGCCGAAGGTCAGGCCAAACTCCACTGAGCCGAGATGCTTGCCGCCTTGCGCGATCGGCACGACGCCGCGGATGCCGAGCCCAGCCAAGCCGCCCTCGAGGCCGACCACGACCTTGCGCTCCTGGTTGGCCATGATCACGGTTTTGCGGAAGCCCGAGAGGTCGTCGCCAAATTTAGCAGGCTGGTGCACGCGCAGGAACGAGGTCGCGGGCGCCACGTGGAACTGGAACTGTTCGACGCCGTACTCCGATTTGGTCGCAGCAAACACCGGCCCGAACAGGCTGATCAGGGCATTGCGATCCTGTTTGGCCATCGCGTCCTGCGTTGCCGGCATCGCGGCGACGACGGCGCTCATGGCGGCGGCGCGCTGGGATTCCTCGGCAATTCGCGACTGGAGCGCGTCGTAATGACTGCGAAGCTCGCGCTGGTCGGCCCGGTCGATGATGCCGGAAATGATCCACATCGCCCCGAGCACGGCGAACAGGGCGGTCGCCGCCGCCGTCACCGCCAGCGCAACCGTGATCCGCATCCTGAGGCCGAGCGTGAAGCGCATGTCCGACTCGTTCGTTGAGCGTTGATTAAGGAGACCTATCAACTTCTCGCTAAGAGAGGGTGAACGGGATGCCGGCCGAGCGGGTGCCTTCGGGGGTGACGGAGTGACCAAAGAAGTCTGGTGTCGTCCTGGCTTTCGCCAGGACGACACGGAGGGTAGGGAGCGGTCGTGCCTTTTTCAGGCGTGCGGCCTAATACCCCCGCGTCCGGTCCACCACGTTCTCCAGCACACCACACGCCTCGAACCGCGCGATCTGCTCGGCGACATAGGCCGAGATCGCGTCGGCGTCGGTGTCGGCGGCGTTGTGCGGGGTCAGCAAAACCTTGGGATGGGTCCAGAACCGGCTGTCCGCCGGCTGCGGCTCCTGTACGAAGACGTCGAGCGAGGCGGCGCCCAGCGTGCCGTCGTCGAGGCAGGCCAGGATGTCGGCTTCATTCTGGAGGCCGCCGCGGCCGGCGTTGATCAGCACGGGCGCACCGAGCGGGCTCTTGCGGTTGAGCTTGGTGAAGACGTCGCGGTTGAGGATGCCGTGTGTATCAGGCGTCAGCGGCAATAGGCTGACGAGAATATCGGTCGTGCGCAGGAACGCGTCGATTTGCCCGGCGCCATGGAAACATTCGACACCCGCGATGATACGCGGGCTGCGGCTCCAGCCGGCGACGCGGAAACCAAGCCGCCGCAGCACATCGGCCGCATCAGTACCGAGCGTGCCCAGGCCCATGATACCCACCGTGACGGCGCTCGCTGGCCATTGATAGGTCGGCTCCCAGCGCTTTTCGCGCTGCGACTGGCGCAGATAAAGCTCCTGGCGGTGGTGCATCAGCACGTGCTGCACGACGTATTCGGTCATGCGGCCGGTCAGATCAGGCACGGCCACGCGCACCAGCGGCACGTTCGGAAGGCTCTTGTCCGCCATCAGCGCGTCGACGCCGGCGCCCAGATTGAAGATCGCACGCAGATTGGGGAAAGAGCCGAGGTCGCCCGGCACCGGCTTCCACACCGCGGCATAATGCACCTCGGCCGGATCGAGCCCGGCATCGGGCAGCAGCACCACGCGGCGGCCGCCGCAGACGGCGTCGAACCGGGCCTTCCAGCGCTCAGGCAGCCAGTTCTGCTGCGTGCTGTTGATCAGGACGGCCAGGGTGCCAACGGTCATTCGAAGTGCCTCTTTAAGTTCCGCTTTTGAAGGCCCTCCTTGGCACGATCTGCCGGATTTTTCTTGCAATTTTTTTCCGCAGCCATGTCGGGGCAAGGCATACTGGATCGTCTTCAAAACAAGCGCTCAGAGAAGGTACTGCCCATGCTTTATGCGATCCTTTGCTATCACGACGAGGACTTCGTCGGCTCATGGAGCAAGGACCAGGACGAGACCGTGATGAAGAAGCTCGCCGTGGTGCAGGAAGGTCTCGCGAAGCAGGGCAGGCTCGGCCCGGTGGCGCGGCTGCTGCCGACCACTGCGGCAGCGACGCTGCGCAAGGAGGACCCGCCACTGGTGCTCGACGGCCCCTACGCTGAGACCAAGGAGCAGTTGCTCGGCTTCTATATCGTGGATTGCAAGAATCTCGATGACGCACTCGATGTCGCCCGCGACCTCGGTGCCGCCAATCCCGGCGGCGCCTACGAGGTGCGCCCCGTCGGCGTGTTCAGTCCCGGAGGGAATCTGAAATGAGCGAAGCCGATACCGCCTGGATCGAGACCGCGCTGACCTCGGCGCGCCCCCAGGCGGTCGGCGCGCTGCTGCGCTATTTCCGCGATCTCGACACCGCCGAGGAGGCCTTCCAGAACGCCTGCCTGCGCGCGCTGAAGACCTGGCCGCAGAACGGACCGCCGCGCGATCCCGCCGCCTGGCTGATCATGGTCGGCCGCAACGTTGCCATCGACGAGGTGCGCCGCACCCGCAAGCAGCAGCCGCTGCCGGAGGACGACCAGGCGATCTCCGATCTCGACGACGCCGAGGGCGCGCTCGCCGAGCGGCTCGACGGCTCGCACTACCGCGACGACATCTTGCGGCTGATGTTCATCTGCTGCCATCCAGGGCTGCCGGCAACGCAGCAGATCGCGCTGGCGCTCCGCATCGTCTGCGGCCTGACGGTGAAGCAGATCGCGCGCGCCTTCCTGGTGTCGGAAGCGGCGATGGAGCAGCGCATCACGCGTGCCAAGGCCAAGGTCGCGGAGGCCGGGACGCCGTTTGAAACGCCGGGCGCGGTCGAGCGCTCGGAGCGGCTCGCCGTTGTCGCGGCGATGATCTATTTGATCTTCAACGAGGGCTATTCGGCGAGCGGCGACACCGCCGAAATCAGAAAGCCGCTGTGCGAGGAAGCGATCCGGCTGGCGCGGCTGCTGCTGCGGCTGTTCCAGAGCGAGCCGGAGATCATGGGACTCACGGCGCTCATCTTGTTGCAGCATGCGCGCAGTGCCTCGCGCTTTGCCGCGGATGGCTCGCTGATCCTGCTGGACGACCAGGATCGTTCGCTGTGGAACGGCACGATGATCGCGGAAGGCCTCGCGCTGATCGACAAGGCGATACGCCATCGCCGCAGCGGGCCCTACCAGATCCAGGCCGCGATTGCTGCGCTGCATGCCCGCGCCTCCACGCCTGAGGAGACCGACTGGGCGCAGATCGACCTGCTCTATGGTGCGCTGGAGGTGGTGCAGCCCTCGCCGGTGGTGACGCTCAACCGCGCGGTCGCGGTTTCCAAGGTGCGCGGACCGCAAGCCGCGCTCGACCTGATCGAGCCGCTGGCGCCAAAGCTTGCCAACTACTTCCATTTCTATGGCGTGCGCGGCGCCTTCCTGATGCAGCTCGGCCGCAACGACGAAGCCCGCATCGCCTTCGACCGCGCCATCGCCCTCGCCAACACGTCCGCAGAAGCCGCTCACATCCGCATGCATCTCGATCGCCTGATCCGGGACAGCCAGCCCAAGGGCGCCAATGGCGGCGCCAGGCAAGACGCTAAGGTCGAAGGCGCAAAGGTGAAGTAGGGAGCGCCTGCCTGGGGCATAACAAATTTTTCCGCTTCGCCTTGTCGGGCCCGGTCCCCTCCCTTCGTCCTAGGAGCGTATCCAGGGAGCCATTCATGCTGAAAGCCATTGCCGTCATCGCCATCCTGCTCGCGGTCGGAATCGTGGGCGTGCTCGGCTTTGCCCTGACGAAGCCCGACACATTCCGCGTCGAGCGCAGCCTCGCCGTGAAAGCGCCGGCCAATGCAGTCTATCCCTTGGTTGCCGATTTCCATCGCTGGACGGCCTGGTCCCCCTACGAGAACCGCGATCCTGCGATGAAGCGGGCGTTTGGCGGCACCGCGCAAGGCAAGGGCGCGACCTATGCCTGGGACGGCAACAACAATGTCGGCGCCGGCCATATGGAGATCCTCGAGGCGAGTGCGTCGTCAAAACTACGCATCAAGCTCGATTTCGAGCGGCCTTTCGAAGGCCACAACACCGCCGAGTTCACCTTTGTGCCGCAAGGCGATGCCACACTGGTCACGTGGGCGATGTCCGGTCCGGCCCCGTTCCTGTCCAAAGTCATGCAGGTGTTCGTCAACATGGACAACATGATCGGCAAGGATTTCGAGGCGGGCTTGGCCAGCCTGAAGAAGCTCACCGAGAAGTAGCGCCGTCACCCCGAACCAAAGCAAAAAGGAGAGAAACGATGCTCAATCCCTATCTGTTCTATCAGGACACCTGCGAAGCGGCGTTCAATTATTACGCCAAGGTTCTCGGCGGCAAGATCGACGCCATGATGCGTTCTTCGGACGCACCGCCGGACATGGCTGCGGCGCCCGGCCGCGAGAAGACGATCATGCATGCGCGGATGTCGCTGCCCGACGGCAGCGTGCTGATGGCCTCCGACGCACCAAGCGAACATTTTCACAAGCCGCAGGGCTTTTCGATCTCGCTCACGGTCGCGGACCCGGCGGAGGGCGAGCGCAAGTTCAACGCGCTCGCCGATGGGGGCAACGTCACCATGCCCTTCAGCAAGACGTTCTGGGCCAAGGGTTTTGGCATGTGCGTCGACAAGTTCGGCATTCCCTGGATGGTGAACTGCCCGGCCGAGGAAATGTGACAGGCGCGATCGCCTGACGCGCTGAACGGCGATCCCCTCTCCTCTACGATGCGGGAGAGGGGCGCCCATGAGGACGTCGCGTCGACCGCGTGCCCCTCAGCGGATCGATCCGGTCACGTCATTGCTCGGTGGCTGGGAGGAGGGAACGCAGCGCGGACAGATCACGAGCTTTGTCCCGAGCTGCCTGTCATTCTCCGCTTCGATTTCGTCATGGATTGCCCACCACGCCGGGGAGTACGGGCGCAAGGTGCCGAGGACTCTCTCCCGCTCCTGATTCGGATCACTCGCCGCGGGAGCTTGGGTCGCCACGCGACGCTTGATGCCGGAGGGACGGTTCGGATCCTGACCGAGGCCGTCCCATGCGATCGGACGGCGATCCTGCGCAGGCGCGACCACGCATCCCATGAGCGTTGCGCAAAAAGTGAGCAAGACGAAGCCGTGTCGGATCATGCCGGACCCTTGGGTGTTGTATGCGACGCGCCAAGTCCGCTTACCGAAGCTTGCGTCGCACCGCTCAAATGGAACCTAAGGGAAACGCGTGGCCGACATGGCCGAATATGAATTCTGCTGTCGCACCACATTGCGAGAGCAGTGAGGCCGCTTCGTGAAATGATGCGGACCGCATCGCACAACAACTGGCGCAATATTAGGCTGTGAACTCCGGGACAGAATCGTTATTTATTCCGTCATAAATTCTAAAAACTGGGGCGGGCGGACTTGGAAGGGGAGCGACCGATGGCGGCGGCGCTGCAGATCAACTTTGCACTTTGGGGTATGCTCATCTGCGCGAGCATGGAATTGACCGAGTTGATCCAGAGTTTTTACTAGAGCTCTCGAAGCAGGTGACCGGCGCAATTTTGCCGGGCACTCGCGTCCGTCGATCATCACCGGCAGCGCGGATAGATCGCGGCGAGGTCGCGTCCCTTCAGCAGAAGCAACCGCGACGAGAGGCCGCCGCGGCGACTGATCCAGTCGCGCACCGGGCCGGGATAGGCCGCAAGCACCGCATCGGATGCTTCCGGCTCGGCGTAGAAGCGTCCGCGCCGATCGACCGAGCGCGCCGCATGGAAGCCGAGCACGGCGCGTTTTGTCACACAAATCCGCTCGCCCGGCACGATGCTCAGTACCAGTGTGCAGGCGGACAGGCAGGGACCGTCGATCACCACGCGCTCGCCGCTCTCGCGCACCTTCTCGAACAAATCGAGGAACGGCCCGACCTGTCCACCGGGCGACTGGATGATGCGGATTTCGGCCGAGGCAGGTGTGGCGGCGAGCAGCGCGGATGCGAGGATCAGGGCCCTGAGAAAGGTGACGCGCCGCATGAAGCCTCCGCGAATTCGAGTCCGTAGGATAGGCCGACGAGAAGAGGTGGTAACGCTTCGCTAGGCCAACCTACGCGGTGCCTACCCGTTCCTCCGCTCGCCGCGCAGCGTCGGCAGGCCGATGCCTGCCGCATCGAAGCCGCCATCGACGGCCAAAATTTGTCCGGTGATGTAGCTCGATCGTTCCGAGCACAGGAAGTAGATGGCTTCGGCGAGTTCCTCTTCCAGGCCGTAGCGGTTGAGCGGAATGGCGTCGTGATAATCGGCGCGGATCTCGCTGGTGTGCACCTGCTTCGCCATCGCGGTGTCGACCGGTCCCGGCGCGACCGCGTTGACGCGGATGTTGAGGGACGCGAGCTCAACCGCGAGCTGCTTGGTAAGGTGCGCGAGGCCGGCCTTGCTGGTGCCGTAGGCCGAGCGCAGCGTCGAGGCGCGCACTGCCGAGATCGAGGTGATGTTGACGATGGCGCCGCCATTGCCGTCGCGCATCAGCGGCACCGCCGCCTTGGTGCAGAGGAACGGGCCGGTGAGGTTGACCTCGAGCACGCGCCGCCAATCGGTCTCCGACGTCTCCATCAGCGGCGCGAACACGGCAACGCCGGCATTATTGACGAGCGCATCGAGCCGGCCAAACCGCTGTTCGACCGTCGTCATCGCGGCGGCAACCGCGGCTGCGTCCGAGACGTCGCAGGTCAACGCCAGCGTGGCCTCGTCCCGGCCGATCTCGGCGACCGCGCAGCCGAGCAACTCGCCCTCGATGTCGATCAACGCCACCCGCCAGCCCTCGCTCAAAAACTTCTTCGCGGTCGCAAGCCCGATGCCACGCGCGGCTCCGGTGACGAGGGCAACGCGGTGCGGGGTAGGGGGCATTGGCTGATCGGTCCTTATGAAAGATTGGGTCGCGCAAACGCGAGCCTCTTTTTACTTCGCTTTCGTCCCGACGAGGAAGGCCTTAACTCGAAGGCACGATGTCGGGACGGTCCTCGATGGATCGTCTTCCAGGGGATCATTGCCAGGGAGATCCGCAATGTCCAACCACGAGCGCCAGATTCGAGACCTTTTCGCCGCTTTATCTCGGCAACGACCGGCAACGGGTCGCCGACGCGTTGGCGGACGATTTTCGCTTCACCAGCCCGTTCGACGACGATCTCGACAAGGCGGCTTATTTCGAGCGTTGCTGGAGGGACACCGGCTGGATTGCGCGGCACGACATCGAGCGGATTTTCGTCCAAGGCGACGAGGCCTTCGTCACCTATCTCTGCCTGGCGACAGATGGCAGGAGCTTTCGCAACACCGAGTTCTTCACCTTCGCCGGCGGCAAGATTCGCTGCATCGACGTCTATTTCGGCGCTGCCCGGCAGGACGGGCGTTTCCTGCCGCAGGCGCGCTAGGGCCAGCCAATAATCGCCAGAATAATTTTCGTCACCTGTCGGTTTCGTCAAGGTTCCTTCGTCTTGGAGGTGAGGGTGGGCGGCCCGGGCCGTCGCTCCGCCCATCCGGAGTGGCGCCTCGGCGCGCAACCCGAACGAAAAAGCACGCAAGGAGTGCTCATGCGATTCATGATGCTGATGATCCCGCTCGGCTACGAGACCGCGGCGCCCGACGTTCAACTCGATCCCGAGCGGGTCGCTGCGATGATGCGCTACAACGAGGCGCTGAAGGACGCCGGCGTGCTGATCACGCTCGACGGCCTGCACCCGCCCTCGATGGGCGCGCGCGTCTCGTTTGCGGCCGGCAAGCCCATCGTGACCGATGGTCCGTTCGCCGAGGCCAAGGAGGTCCTGGGCGGCTACTGGATGATCGAGGTTGCCTCGCGTGCCGAGGCGATCGCCTGGGCCAGGCGGTGTCCGGCCGCACCGAACGAAATCATCGAGATCCGTCAGGTGCAGGAGATGAGCGACTTCCCGCCTGACGTGCGGGAGGCCGCCGGTTTCGGCGACCTGAAGAAATAGCCGCAGCTTCGTCTATCCATCACCAAAGGAGAGAACCGATGAGCACCGACACCTATCTCGCCGTTTTCCTCGGCAGCAAGACCAGTTCCAAATGGACCGCATGGAATGCGATGCCCGAGGCCGAGCGCAAGGCGAAAGAGCAGGAGGGCATGGCGGCGTGGAAAGGCTGGGTCGAAAAGCACCAGGGCGCGATCGAGGCCATGGGCGGCCCGCTCGGCAAGACCAAGAAGGTCGACGGCAAGGGCATCGCCGACATCGCCAACGAGATGGGCGCCTTCACCGTGGTGCGCGCAGCGTCCCATGAAGCCGCGGCGAAGATGTTCGAGAACCACCCGCACTTCACGATCTTCCCCGGCGAACGCGTCGAGATCATGCCGGTGCTGCCGATCCCTAGCGGCTAGGATCTCGGGCCGCCTCGCCGGACCGGGAAGAATACGGGCTGATCAACCCGTCGCCGCTAGTGACCTTCACCGCCGGCTCATGTAAAGGTCGTTCACATGAGCTGGCGCAAGGAGACGCGCCGCGCCGAGCGCGGCTATCACCACGGCAATCTGAAGGAAGCCCTGTTGCAGGCCGCCCTCGGATTGATCGCCGAGAAGGGCGCGGCCGGCTTCACCTTTGCCGATGCCGCGCGCATGGCCGGCGTCAGTGCGGCGGCGCCGTACCGGCATTTTCGCGACCGTGAAGAACTGCTGTCCTCGATCGCGCAGCGCGGCTTCGAGCAGTTTGAATCGCGCCTGACCGCGGCTTGGGACGACGGACGGCCCGACACCGTCACGGCGTTCGAGCGTGTCGGCAGGGCCTATCTCGCCTTCGCCCGCGAGGAGCCCGCGTTCTACAACGCGATGTTCGAATCTGGCCTCCCGGTGGATGCCAATCCGGCGCTCCAGGCGGCCAGCGAGCGTGCTTTCAACATCATTCGTGCCGCGGCGGAGCGGCTTGCCGCGCTGGCGCCGCCGGGCACGCCGCGGCCGCCGGCGATGATGATGGCGCTGCACATCTGGTCCATGGCGCATGGCGTGGCCTCGCTGTTCTCCCGCGGTGACGCCGCGCGTCGAAAGCTGCCGATGTCGCCGGACGAGCTGCTCGAAGCTGAGGTGCTGATCTATCTGCGCGGTCTCGGCTTCCCGACCGATCGCCGTCCCCCGGCGAAAAGCGCCGAGCCGCCGCCGGTGCCGCCGGAGGCATCCTCCGGTTCAGGCGTGCCGCCCGGTGGTCCCTGGGGCAAGCCGAAATAAAGTTACCCAAATAATTGCCCCGCCCTGTCAGGCGGTCGGCTTGACAAAACCGCGGGATGATCTACCTATGTAAATGTTATTTACATTCACAACGGCGCTGATGCCGTCATGGAGAGGGAAATGGCCTACACCGCTGATGTCAATCGATGGCGCGGCCCTTCGGACCAACAATACGAGCGCCCCCACATGCTCAATACGCCCTGGCATCCCGGCTGGATCGCCGTGACCATCCTCGGCTTCATCATCTGGTGGCCGATCGGACTTGCCCTTCTCTTTTTCACACTCGGGAGCAGAAGAATGTCGTGCTGGAGCAACCAGGATCGCTGGCAGAACAAGATGGAGCGGATGCAGTACAAGATGGATCGTATGCGCGGCCGCATGGAGCGCCACGGTTTCGGCTTTGGCTTCGGTCCGCCCTCGAGCGGCAACCGCGCCTTTGACGAGTACCGCACCGAGACATTGCAGCGGCTCGAGGAGGAGCAGGTCGAGTTCAAGAACTTCCTCGACCGTCTGCGTCACGCCAAGGACAAGGAAGAGTTCGACCAGTTCATGGCGCAACACAAGACACGCCCGACCCCGCCGCCGACCGACCAGCAGCAAGGTTGATCTCAAGCTTGATCTCGGGACTGACGCCTCTCAAAGCCGTCAGGCGCATGCCCCCAAAGTCCTGATGGCCCCGAGCCGCCCGCCTGCGCAACCCGCAGGCGGGCGGTTTGATTTTGGGAATGCGCGTCAGGCTGCCGCGACCGTCCGGATTGCCTTGGTTTGGAAAAGTCTTGATCTGGAAAGTCCTGGTCCAGAGAGACTTGGTCAGCGCGCCGTGGCGAGCTGCGCGCGAACCGACTCCAGGAAGTGTTCGTAGGCATAGTCCACGATCTCGTTCAGTGATCGCGTTCGCGCAAACATCGCCTTGGCCTCGGCGAGAAACTCGTCGCGGGTCGGAATCTTCGGCAAATGCAGATGCGTCAGTGCATCGACACCTTCGTGCGCGCGACTCAGGATGTCGTGCAGCGTCGGCAGTTGCAACTGGGCCAAATCGGCTCGGCGGAGCGCCGACGAAATCGCATGCGCCAGGGTCTGCGCATCGAACCGTCCGGCAAGCTCGCGGGCCGCCCGGTTGATGACGCGTGCGCCAAGCGGCTGCTCGTTGCGCAGCACCTGCTCGGGTGGCGACTTCATGTTCCAGACGATGCCGAACCAGGACAGCACCTTCAGGATGTAATAGGTGACGTCGATTTCCCACCAGCGAAAACCCTGCCGCACGCTGCTCTGGTAGGCGTGGTGATTGTTGTGCCAGCCCTCACCGAGAGTGAACAAGGCCAGCAGCCAATTGTTGCGTGAATCATCGCCGGTCACGTACCGCTTGCGTCCATGCACGTGGGCGAGGGAATTGATGCAGAAGGTCGCGTGATAGACCAGCACGGTGCTCCACAGGAAGCCGACGACGAGACCGGACCATCCGCCAACCAGGAAGCAGAGCGCAGCCAGCGTGACGGCTGGCAGGAGTTCCAGGCGATGCAGCCACATCAACTCCGGATAGGCGGCGAAATCTCCGACTTTCACGAGGTCGGTGCCATCGTGCTCCCTGTAAAAAATCCAGCCGAGATGACTGTAGAGGAAGCCTCGATGACGCGGCGAATGCACGTCGTCTTCGGTATCGGAATGCAGATGATGATGTCGATGCTTGGCCGCCCACCACAAAACGCTTTTCTGCGCGGTGCTTTGCGCAAGCCAGGCCAGGATGAACTGAAACACTCGACCGGTCGCAAAAGCCCGATGGGAGAAATAGCGGTGGTAGCCTGCTCCGATCGCAAACATACGGACGACATAGAGTGAGGCGCAGATCGCGATGGCCTGCCAGGTAACGCCGGTCCAGATCGCAGCAATGCAGCCGAGATGGACCAGCAGGAACGGCAGGGCGGAGGGATACATGATGTCGTCGTGTTGGTCGTCAGCGGGGGCGTTGGGCGACATGTATTGGCGTGACCTTGGAGGACGGGGATTCGGGATTCGCTTCGGCAGCACTGAGGGCCGCTGTGTGCGACAATCCCGGGGATGGCGGACCACTGCGGGGCTTTGAACGAGATGCTTTGCCTGAGCAACCCGGGCCAGCGCGGCAGCACGAACCTGAGACCATAGCTACGGGCGGAACTCGGCTGCCTCCATATATATGATCCCGACTGCTTGGCATGCAAGCTCGTAGCCTCACGGGGTGCGTGGCGCGCGGGCTGCCGACGGCCTATAGCCGACAGTGAAAAGGAAGCGTCAAAATACCGCAGGCAGCAACGATGGCGGAAGCGGCGATGATGGCGAGCGAAACCCTCTGGCAGAAGATCCGCGACGAGGCGCAGCGCACCGCGGCAGCCGACGCCATATTCGGCAAGGCTCTTGTCGGACTCATCCTCGTCCATGACGATTTTACCGCCGCACTGTCCGACCTGATCGGACGCCGGCTTGGCGACAGCGAGGTCGAACGCGCGCGCTTCACGACATTTTCCCGCGACGCCTTCAATGGTCAGCCGGATCTGATCGAGGCGGCCGGCCGCGACTTGCAGGCCATCGTGCTTGGCGATCCCGCCATCAGCGGAGTGTTGGCGCCGCTGCTGCACTTGAAGGGCTACGTCGCCTTGCAGGCGTGGCGCGTCTCGAACTGGCTCTGGCATCACGACCATGGTGACGCGGCGCTGCTGTTTCAGAACGAGGCGTCGAACGTCCTGCAGGTCAGCATTCATCCGGCGGCGAGCTTGGGATCGTCGGTGTATCTCGACCACGCCACCGGCATCGTGATCGGTGCCGATGTGGTGATCGGCGACGAGGCCACCATCCTTCAGAACGTCAGCATCGGTCGTGGCACGGAACTGCCGGCGCGCTCGCCTCGCATTGGTCGCGGCGTGTTCATCGGCTCCGGCGCGACAATTCTCGGCAACGTCAGAATCGGCGATTTTGCAAAGATCGGCGCCGACACCGTCGTGACGAGCGACGTGCCCCGGGGCTGCACCGCAATCGGCAATCCGGCGCGGCTGACCAATTGCCCAGAGCCCGCTTCCGCGGCCTGACTCGCCGTCACGTCATCAGGCGACGTGCTCCTCGTTCACGCGGCGCGGCGGCGGCTCTCGCCGCCATGACGCGGGCTGACCGGCTCCGAACTGGTCTGGCCCGGCGCGTCCAGCACCGCGACGTGATGCCGGTAGACCAACTCCCAGCCCTTCCAGCCCGTGAAAAGCAGAATGCCGACCACGACCAGGGACAGCGCCACGCCCCACGGCTTGATTGCAGCTTCCGCGCCTTGCGCGTAGCGGAGGTAGAAATTGATCAGGGCCAGCACGACGGCTACGAGATTGCCGATCATGTGATACCAGGCGTCATTGAGGCTGCGGATGCGGGCGTCGCTGAAGAAGTCGGTGAAGCCGGCCACGGCCGCAACGAGCGCCATCACAATACCGGCGCCGATCAGCCAGATCGCGGCTCTGGCCCAAAAGCCGTCACCGGTGCCGATGAAGGCGAGATCGGCGATGGGCGCGCCGACCAGGAAGGCGACGGGGAACGGGATGATCATGGGGTGGAGCGGATGATCGCCGACCGCGGCGGTCGTCTTGGGGTTGATGCTCATGGCAAAACCTCGCGAGAAGTGATTTTCCAGACAATTTTTCGGACGGAGGCTGGTTCCTCTGACCGGGATAGCGGGCTCCGCTCCTGATGCGCACGGGAAAGCGGAACTCTGCTGTCCCGGGCGCAGCGCACCGTCCCGTCGGGAACACGGCCCGCCCGCCGCGCCTCCCATCCCCCTGTGCGACCTCCCTTTCCCGCACTCAAATTCGTCTGCGGTAACCCAGCATTAACCATCGCCGGGCTCTGGTAATTGCGGACAATCGCGCGCCCAAAGCCTGAAGTCTGAGCCTTGGGGTCGGGCCCATAGTTTTGACATCTTGGCAGGGAATGCAGGCGGCCGGCTTTGGACGAGCCCTGCACCCCAGAAAGACAAGGCTTTGAGCGGGCTTGCCGGCCGCGCCGGTTCTAGCGCGGCTATTGGGGAACCGGCGGCCATTTGCTGGCCGGGACATTAGGTCGGGACATCAGGTAACGATCGCCTTGAGAGGATACTGCTTATGAATCCGGCCGACGTGGCTCAGTCAGCCCTTCCGGTTGCCGCTTCCGCGGACGTGTCGCTGATCGCGCTGTTCTGGCAGGCTCACTGGATCGTGAAAGCGGTGATGCTGGGGCTTCTCGCCTGCTCGGTCTGGGTCTGGGCGATCGCCATCGACAAGATCTTCCTGTTTGCCCGCACCCGCCGCTCGATGGACCGTTTCGAGCAGGCTTTCTGGTCCGGCGAGTCGATCGAGGACCTCTATCGCACGCTCTCGGCCAAGCCGACACATTCCATGGCGGCCTGCTTCGTCGCCGCGATGCGCGAGTGGAAGCGTTCGTTCGAGAGCCAGGCCCGCTCGGTCGCAGGCCTTCAGATGCGCATCGACAAGGTCATGAATGTCTCGATCGCCCGCGAGGTCGAGCGGCTGGAACGCCGGCTGCTGGTGCTCGCCACCGTCGGCTCCGCAGGCCCCTTCGTCGGCCTGTTCGGCACCGTCTGGGGCATCATGTCGAGCTTCCAGTCGATCGCGGCGTCGAAAAACACCTCTTTGGCGGTGGTGGCCCCTGGCATCGCGGAGGCGCTGTTTGCGACCGCCGTCGGCCTTATCGCCGCCATTCCTGCCACTATTTTCTACAATAAGTTCACCTCCGAGGTGAACCGGCAGGCCCAGCGGCTCGAAGGCTTCGCCGATGAATTTTCAGCCATCCTGTCGCGCCAGATCGACGAGCGGGGCTGACGGACGGCATGTATAGTGTGAAGGGCAATTTGGGCACCAGACCATGGGCATGAACGTTGCGAGTTCGTCCGGAGGCGGTGGGCGCCGTGGCCGGCGCAAGCCGGTCGTGGCCGAAATCAACGTCACGCCGATGGTGGACGTGATGCTGGTGCTGCTCATCATCTTCATGGTCTCGGCGCCGATGTTGACGGTCGGCGTGCCGCTCGACCTGCCGCAGACCCAGGCCAAGAGCCTCGAAAACAACGACCAGAAGCCGATCCAGATGTCGGTGGACATCAAGGGCAAGGTGTTCATCAACGACGCCGAGATCGCGATCAACGAACTGATCCCCAAGCTGAAGGCGATCACGGACGCGCGCGGCGGGCTCGAGGAACGCATCTATTTGCGTGCCGACAAGAAGGCGGATTACGGGACGGTGGCCAAGGTCATGGGCCAGTTGTCCGGCGCAGGCTTCAAGAAGCTGGCGCTCGTCACGGAAGCGGATCAGGGGTAAACCGTGAAGGTGAAGGTCGACAAGACACTCGTTGCGTCGATTGCCCTCCACGTCCTCGTGCTGGGATGGGGGCTCGTCACCTTTAGCAGCAGGGCTTTTGTGCCGGCGGAAGAGTCGCTGCCGATCGACATCATCTCCACCGATCAACTCGCGCAGATGATGTCGGGGCAGAAGACCGGCGACAAGAAAGAGCCGAAGCCGAAGGTCGAGAAGATCGCGGAAGCCAAGCCCGAGGAAGACGCTGTCGGCAAGGTCACCGAGAAGAAAGAGCTGATCAAGACCAACTCGACGCCGGAGCCGCCGCCAAAACCCGTGGAGAAGCCGGTCGAGAAGAAGCCCGAGCCGCCCAAGCCCGTCGCTGAGGCGAAGCCCAAGGAAGAACCGAAGCCGCCGGAAAAAAAGCCTGACCCGGCCAAGGAAGATCCGATCGCCGAGCTGCAGAAAAAGCTCGAAACCAAGAAGCCGCCGCCCAAGCCGCCGGAGCAAAAGGTCGCGGCGGTGCAGCCGCAACAGCAGCTGCCGAAGCCCAAGGAGCGCAGCTTCGATCCCGCGCAGATCCAGCGCGATCTCGACAAGCGCGCCGCGACCCGGCACGAACTCGCCGGCTCGACGCTGAATGCGTCGGCCTCGCTGGGATCGACGACCGGAACGGCCGCCAACAACATTGCGACCTGGCGGGGCGCGTTCCAGGGGGCGGTGAAGCGCTGCTTCACGCCGACCTATAACGGCCAGGATGCGGATCAATACGAAGCCGACATCGACATTCCCATGAAGATCGACGGATCGCTCGCGTCCGAGCCGATCGTCGTCGCGGTGAGGGGACCGTCGCGATCGATCGCACAGGCGGTGGCGGAGAGTGCCAGACGCGCCATCGTGCAGTGTCAGGTCTATTCGTTCATGCCGAAGCAGCAATACGAGAGCTGGAAGCTCATTCCGATGACTTTCGGCCTGAAAGACATGTTGTGACATCCGAACAAAAGAATTTTGCGATGAATGACGTTCGATCGATGAACCGCCGCCGCTTCATGACCCTGACCGGATCGACGCTCGCGATGCTGGGGGGCGGACAAGCCTTGGCCCAGCAGCCGCAGGGACGGCTCCGCATCGATCCCACCGAGTTTCGGCCGATTCCGATTGCGATCACCAATTTTGTGCCGGGCTCGCCGGCCGACGGTGACGTCGGCAACGGCGTCACCCAGGTCATCACCAACAATCTGAAGCGCTCGGGCCTGTTTGCGCCGGTCGACCAGGCCGCCTTCATCGAGCGCATCAGCAACATCGACGTCGCGCCGCAGTTCGAGAACTGGAAGACCCTGAACGCGCAGGCCCTCGTCACCGGCCGCATGACGCGGCAGCCGGACGGCCGCCTCAAGGCTGAATTCCGCTTGTGGGACGTCGTCACGGGCCAGCAGCTCGCCGGCCAACAATATTTCACCTCGCCGGAATATTGGCGTCGCATCGCCCACATCATCTCCGACCAGATCTATGAGAAGCTGACCGGCGAGAAGGGCTATTTCGACAGCCGCGTGGTGTTCGTTGACGAGACCGGGCCGAAAGAGCGCCGCGTCAAGCGGCTCGCGATGATGGACCAGGACGGCGCCAATGTGCGCTATCTGACCCGCGGCTCCGACCTCGTGCTGACGCCGCGCTTCTCGCCGAACTCGCAAGAGATCACCTACATGGAATTTGGCCAGGGCGATCCGAAGGTCTACCTGTTCAACATCGAGACCGGCCAGCGCGAGATCGTCGGCAACTTCCCCGGCATGACCTTTGCGCCGAGGTTCTCGCCGGACGGCCAGCGCGTCATCATGAGTCTGCAGCAGGGCGGCAATTCCAACCTGTTCGTGATGGATCTGCGCTCGCGCTCGACCACGCGCCTCACCGACACGCCCGCGATCGACACCTCGCCTTCCTACTCCCCGGACGGCACCCGCATCTGCTTCGAGTCCGATCGCGGCGGCAGATCGCAGATCTATGTCATGGCCGCGGGCGGCGGAGCGGCGCAGCGCATCTCTTTCTCCAAGGACGACAACAACGCCACCTATTCGACGCCGGTGTGGTCGCCGCGGGGCGATTACATCGCCTTCACCAGGCAAGGTGGCGGGCAGTTTTCGATCGGCGTGATGAAGCCGGACGGCTCCGGCGAACGGCTTCTCACCTCCGGCTATCATAACGAAGGTCCGACCTTCTCGCCGAACGGCCGCGTGCTGATGTTCTTCCGCGATCCGGGCGGCAGCGGCGGGCCGTCGCTGTTCTCCGTCGACATCTCGGGGCGCAACGAGCTGAAAGTGCCGACGCCGGGCTTCGCCTCCGACCCGGCATGGTCGCCGCTCTTGTCCTCGACATCGGGCTAGCCGCCGCCCCCGGCGCGCGATGATTTGACCGCGCGCCTTTTCCGAAAACTTGGCGAGATGTTTCCCCGCGATAATTGTTCTTTAAGGTTGCACTAGGCAAACTTTTCCCATGGGTTTGTTTCTATTGATGTATTCCGACTATTGGTCATTCAAAACAACTCGACTTTAACGATGTTCCCTCAGAAAGACTTCATACCGGATCGGTAAAACTGCGCTCCAGACAGGACGCGCGTAAACACCAGATGCAGTTTGCAAGTCAGAGCGGAGAGCCGGAACAGCGGCCGCCGAAAACTTCGGCGGCGCAAATCGATTCGCTGTTCGAAGCGCCTGGCCCGTTGCTGGCGGGACTCATTTTCGTGTCGATTGGTGCGGCCCTCACCGCGCTGAGGACGGGCGAGCCGCTGATCTGGGCGTGCGTCGCACTTCTGATCCTGGCCGGGACCGCGCGGGCGATCGACCTGCGCCTCTATCAGGCACGTCACGCGGTCATGACCGTCGAGGCGGCCGCACGCTGGCAGAAGCGCTATCAGATCGGAGCAAAGATCCAGGCGGCTGCGATCGGCATCTGGTGCGCCACCACCCTGTTGGCCACGGACGACGCCGTGGCCCACATGATCGCCTTGTCCGTCACGACCGGAATCGCGGCAGGCGGCGCGGGCAGGGCATATGGCCGGCCTGCGATCTTCCACCTCCAGGCCGTGCTGATCTTCGGCCCGGCCGTGCTTGCCTTGGCGCTGCGTGGAACACCCTACTACATCGCGATGGCGCTGGTCAGCGCCGCGTTCCTGATGGCGATCATGCAGCTCTCGGTGAATCTGCATCGAATCTTCATGGGAGCGGTCGTGGCACGTGAGCGTGAAGCCGCGCTCGCCGGCCAGTTCGATACGGCTCTGAACAACATGCCGCACGGCCTCTGCATGTTCCGCGTCGACGGACAGCTGGCGGTCATGAACCACCGCTTCGGCGCAATGATGAATCTGCCGGAAGGTCTCGCGCAGCGCGGGGTCAACGCGCGTGACATCGTCGCGGCGTGCGTGAGCGCGGGATCCATCTCCGCTGGGAGCGGCGAGCGAATCGTCGCGGACATCGAGAGTTCGCAAGCCAAGGAGATCATCACCGCCGATCCCGATACGCAGCGAAACCGGTCGTTGTCCTGGACTGTCCAGCCGATGGCTGACGGTGGCGCGGTGGTGCTGCTCGAGGACATTACCGAGCGACGTAGCGCCGAGGCCAAGATCACGCATCTGGCGCGCTACGACGACCTCACCGCGCTGCCCAACCGCGTTCATTTCCGCGATGAGATCGAAAGGCTGCTGGCGATCTCGCACGGCGCCGAGCGCCTGTCCGCGCTGCTGTTCGTCGACCTCGACCAGTTCAAGCAGGTCAACGACACGCTCGGCCATCCCTGCGGCGACCAGCTCCTGTGCGCGGTCGCCAACCGTCTGCGCGAGATGCTGCGCCCCGAGGATTTCGTCGCCCGCTTCGGCGGTGACGAATTCGTCGTGTTCCAGGAGAACATCTCCTCGCCCGAGGACGCCGCTGCGCTGGCGCGCCGGATCGTCGAACGGCTGAGCGAGCGTTACCGCATCGACAATCATCTGGTCGAGATCGGCGCCAGCGTCGGCATCGCATTGACCTTGCCGGAGGGCATCAGCGCAGACACGCTGCTCAAGAATGCCGACATGGCGCTGTACCGGGCCAAGGCCGACGGCCGCGGCACCTTCTGCTTCTTCCGCGACGAGATGGCGGCGACCGTCGAGGCGCGCCGCATCCTCGAGCTCGATCTGCGCAAGGCGCTCGCCAACGAGGAGTTCGAGCTGTTCTATCAGCCGCTGGTCAATCTGAAATCCGGCAAGATCACGACGTGCGAGGCGCTGCTGCGCTGGAATCATCCGGTGCGCGGCACGGTCTCGCCGATCGACATCATCCCGGTCGCCGAGGACATGGGGCTGATCGTCGATCTCGGCCGCTGGATCCTGCGCCGCGCTTGCATGGAATGCATGAAATGGCCGGAGGGCGTCAGCGTCGCCGTCAACTTCTCGCCGCAGCAATTCCACCAGCGCGACGTCTTGAGCGAAATCCGCTACGCGCTCGAGGTTTCGGGGCTCCCGGCGCATCGGCTGGAGATCGAGATCACCGAATCCTCCCTGTTGCGCAACACCCAGCTCACGCACGACATCCTGTCGCAATTGCATGCGATCGGCGTGCGCATTTCGCTGGATGATTTCGGCACCGGCTATTCGAGCCTCAGCTACCTGCACAATTTCCCGATGCAGAAGGTGAAGATCGACCGCTCCTTCCTCGAGGGCATCGATGCCGACCGGCCGCTGACGCTGCTGCGCGGCGTAGCGCGGCTGTCGGCCGATCTCGGCATGGCGGTCGTGGTCGAGGGCATCGAGACCAATGATCAGCTCGAGTTGATCAGCGCCGACGGCACCGTGACCGAAGGGCAGGGCTATCTGTTCAGCCGGCCGGTGCCGGCAGTCCGGATTCGCCAATTGCTCAATGCCTCGCATGGCCGCCGCGGGGCTGAGGACCACATCGTCATGGTGTCCTCGCGATCGATCGCCTGATCTTTCTCCGCCTCGCTCCTTCAACGCATTTAGCTCTCGTTCGCCCGTGTTTTTGCGGGCTGCAAAGGTTAACCCTAACGTTTCTAAGCCTTTGCAATTCCGTTAATGAACCATTAATCTCCTCACACTCGCAGAAGTTGCTTTGGAGTGTAGGGGTACTGGATGACGTCTGGAGCTGAACCGCAAACGGTGCTCCTTCCGCGGGGAGCCGCTCTGTTTGACCGCATCGATTACCGCCTGATCGAAACTCCCGAGGACCGAGACAACCTCTATTTGATGCGGTACCGGGCCTATCTGCACGCCGGTCTGATCGAGCCGTCGGAGTCGCGGCGCGTAACCGATCGCTTCGACGATGCGCCCAACACCTGGAATTTCGGGGTCTATGTCGATGGAGAGCTCTGCAGCTCCGTTCGCATTCACGTCCTGACGTCGGACTGGCGGATGTCCTACACGACCGAAGTGTTTGGCGACGTGCTGCATCCCCGCCTCGACCGCGGCGAAGTTCTCATCGATCCATGCCGGTTTGTTGCCGATCCCGAAAAGCACCAGCGTTTTCCGGAGCTGCCCTATCTGACGGTGCGGCTGGCCTTTGTGGCCTGCGATCATTTCAACGCCGATACCGGGCTGGCCATGATCCGGACCGACCACCAGGCGTTTTATCGTCGCATCTTCCTGCACGAGACCATTTCACCGGAGCCACGCGGGTTTCCGGGCTGGCCCACCAAGAAGGCCGTGCTGATGGCGTCCGATTTCCGGAACCAGCGGGAAAAGGTCCTGACGCGCTTTCCGATCATGCGCTCCAGCGCGTTTGAGCGGCGCATGCTGTTTCAACGCAGCAGCCCCCGCCAGGCTGCC
Organism: Bradyrhizobium sp. 155; assembly: GCF_023101105.1. NCBI lineage: Bacteria > Pseudomonadati > Pseudomonadota > Alphaproteobacteria > Hyphomicrobiales > Nitrobacteraceae > Bradyrhizobium > Bradyrhizobium sp. 155. Next base: position 1,394,357 of record NZ_CP064704.1, read on the forward strand.
GCGCGCCCGGTGTCGCTGGCCACGCAGCGGCCCCCGGACGTAGCCGTCTCGGCAACGGGTTCTGCCCGCTAGGCCCCACGCGACGAGCCTAAAATTCCAGCAAAGGCCGCGGTTTTTGCCGGTCGTTGCGGCTTGCCTTCACCGTCGCGCCACATTTACAACCCATTAACCATGACGGTTGCTTTTCGCTGGTTGGGGGCATTTGACCGGCTGTGGCAAGGTTCCATCAAGGTTGACGGAACGTTCGCTTAACCAACCCCCTGTAGACCGGACAGCAGTGGACGAAACGTGAGCGTGGAGGCTCCGGAATGAAACATCCTATGCGCATCCTCCAGGGATTGAAGCTGGCCGCGGTGCTTGCCGTCGCGTTGTCGATGGGTGCCTGCGCCAACAAGAACTCTGCCACGGATGCGATGGCCAACGCGGCGACGCCGGGCAGCCAGCAAGACTTCGTCGTCAATGTCGGCGACCGCGTGTTCTTCGAAAGCGACCAGACCGATCTGACCCCGCAGGCGATCGTGACCCTGGAGAAGCAGGCGCAGTGGCTCCAGAGCTATCCGCGCTACAGCTTCACCGTCGAAGGTCATGCCGACGAACGCGGCACCCGCGAATACAACATCGCGCTCGGCGCTCGCCGCGCCCAATCGGTGCGTTCGTTCCTCGCCTCGCGCGGCATCGATCCGAACCGCATGCGCACGATCTCGTACGGCAAGGAGCGGCCGGTGGCCGTTTGCAACGACATCTCCTGCTGGTCGCAGAACCGCCGCGCCGTCACCGTGCTGAACGCGAGCTCCTGACGATCGGTCAGGCGCCGTTCATCTTCAGATAGCGATTATGCCGGCGCCCTCTCGGGCGCCGGTTTCGTTTCAGCGATCTGTGACAGAAACCCGTTTGTTACAGTCACAGTTTTGGCGTACTCCCCTTCAATGTGTGGCGCGTCGAATGTTCGGTCGCAGGCCATTTCGCTTTCGTCGTCAGGGCAAGATGTCATCCAGATTTAAGGTCTTCACCGGCACCGTGGCGATCGCCGCGCTGCTTTCGTTGTGCTCGCCCGCCCTCGCACAATCGGACGATGCAGATCCCGAGATGCGGATCGAGCGGCTGGAGAACCAGCTGCGCCAGCTCACCGGTCAGAACGAAGAGCTGCAATATCGCAACCGCCAGCTCGAAGAGCGGCTAAGAGCGCTCGAGGGCGGCGCGCAAGCTTCGCCCGGCCAGACGCCGGTCCAGCCCAATGTCGCGGCCATGCCGCCCGCACAAGCCGCGCCGGCCTATCGCCAGCAGCCGCCGCACCAGCAAGCGGCCCAGCCGAATTACGAGCAGCCGCAGATCGCCTCTCCGGCACCGATCGTTCAGGAGCAGCCTGCGCCCGGCGCGCCGGGCACGCGCCGCCGCGGCGATGCCTTCGACCCGAACCAGAGTCCGAATGCGCCGGGTGCGCCGCGCGCGCTCGGCGGCGGGCAGCAACCGATGCCTGCAGGTGCCCCGAGCGGCGCGCCCGGCGGCCGTGGCGCCGGCGAACCGCTTGATCTCGCCAACAGCGGCCCCCGCTATCCGCAGGCGGTCGGGCCTCAGGCTGCGCAGCCCGGCTATCCGCCGGTCTCATCCGGCTCTCCCGCGCCATCAGGCGGCACGGGCCTTGCGACCCTGCCGCCCTCGGCAACGCCGCGCGACGAATTCGACCTCGGAATCGGCTACATGCAGCGCAAGGACTACGCGCTGGCCGAGCAGACCATGAAGAATTTCTCGCAGAAATATCCGAGCGACCCGCTGCTCGGTGACGCGCAATACTGGCTCGGCGAGAGCTATTTCCAGCGCCAGCAATATCGCGACTCCGCGGAAGCCTTCCTCGCCGTCACCACGAAATACGACAAATCCGCCAAGGCACCGGATGCCCTGCTGCGGCTCGGCCAGTCGCTGGCGGCGCTGAAGGAGAAGGAGGCGGCGTGTGCCGCCTTCGGTGAAGTCGGGCGCAAATATCCGCGCGCTTCCGCCGGCGTCAAAGCTGCGGTCGACCGCGAGCAGAAGCGGGTGAAGTGCTGAGGCGCGGCGATTGATCCTGACAAGACGGATGGCGCTGCGCTAAACAGTGTCCATCCGCGGACGATTGCAGTGTCATGTCAGAGGACAATTCACCGATCTCGGCGCGTGAGGCCAAGCGCCTCTTCGCAGGCCTGAAAGGCGCGCAGGGACTGCTGCTCGCGGTCTCCGGCGGGCCCGACTCGGTGGCGCTGATGTGGCTTGCGGCGCGCTGGCATCGCAGCCTTTCGCGCGGCCCGCGTCTCACCGTAGTCACCATCGACCACGGCTTGCGGCCGGAGGCGGCGCGCGAGGCGCGCGCGGTCAAGCGTCTCGCAACCGGGCTTGGCCTGCCGCACCGGACCGTGCGCTGGCGCGGGGCAAAGCCGAAAACGGGACTGCCGGCCGCCGCGCGCGAAGCTCGCTACCGCCTGCTTGTGCAGGCCGCGCGCCTCGCCGGTGCGAGCCACGTGCTGACCGCCCACACCCGCGACGACCAGGCCGAGACCCTGTTGATGCGGCTTGTGCGCGGCAGCGGATTAGCCGGGCTGTCGGCGATGGCCCGTCTCACCGAGCGCGACGGCGTCGTTCTTGCGCGTCCACTACTCGATGTTCCGAAGTCGCAGCTGATCGCGACCTTGAAGCGGGCGAAGATCGGCTTTGCCGACGATCCCACCAACCACGACGCTGCCTTTACCCGGCCGCGGCTGCGTGCGCTGCTGCCGCAGCTCGCGGCGGAGGGCGGTGATGCCCGCAGCCTGGCTCGGCTCGCGGCAAGGCTGGCGCGCGCCAATTTGGCCGTCGAGGTGCTGACCGATGGAGCCGAGCGCTTCCTCCGTTTGCGGGATCGCGGCGATGCGCCGCAGGCCGGCGTTCGAAGCTTCGAGGCCTCCGGGTTTGCCGCCCTGCCGGAGGAGGTCCGGCTGCGGATCCTGCTGCGGGCCATCAACGCGTTCGGGCATGAGGGGCCGGCGGAACTCGGCAAGGTCGAATCCCTCCTGGCCGTGCTCGATCAGGCCATTGCCGCAAGTGCCCGCGCACCCGCAAATGGCCGGCCGGCCCTGAAGCAGACGCTTGCGGGAGCCTTGATCAGCCTTGCCGGGGGACGTATCCGCATCGCCCCGGCGCCGGCCCGGCGCAAGGGTGGATCAAGGGTGGATAAGGGCGGATCATGGCACCGGCCATTTCGAGACCGCGCCGTGAGGACACCTTAACCAGGCAGGAAAAACCCGGATCCGGGCGCCATTATTTCAGCGGGAATCGGACTAAGATGGGCTAAATAGTCCCATCTCGTTCCCTTGGCAGCGACCGGAGCGACACCTAGATTGTATGCGTCTAACCGAGAGGATTCCTTGGGGATTTCCTCGCGCTGCCCAAATAACTGCCCAAGGCTCAGGCCGCGATCCGCGCGACCACGAAGGAAGATCGATGAACGCCAATCTGCGCAATTTCGCCCTCTGGGTCATCATTGTCCTGCTGCTGTTGGCGTTGTTCACGCTCTTCCAGAATCCGGGTCAGCGCGCCTCCTCGCAGGACATCGCCTTCTCCCAGCTCCTGAGCGAGGTTGACCGCGGCAATGTGCGCGACGTCGTAATCCAGGGGCCGGACATTCACGGCACCTTCACCAACGGCTCGAGCTTCCAGACCTATGCGCCGAGCGATCCGACGCTCGTGAAGCGCCTCTATGACAGCAAGGTGCAGATCACCGCGAAGCCGCCCGGCGACAACGTGCCGTGGTTCGTCTCGCTGCTGGTCTCCTGGCTGCCCTTCATCGCGCTGATCGGCGTGTGGATATTCCTGTCGCGGCAGATGCAGGGCGGCGCCGGCAAGGCGATGGGCTTCGGCAAGTCGCGCGCAAAAATGCTGACTGAAGCGCATGGCCGCGTCACCTTCGAGGACGTCGCGGGCGTCGACGAGGCCAAGCAGGACCTGCAGGAGATCGTCGAATTCCTGCGCGACCCCGGCAAATTCCAGCGCCTCGGCGGCCGAATTCCGCGCGGCGTGCTGCTGGTCGGACCTCCCGGCACCGGCAAGACCCTGATCGCGCGTGCGGTCGCGGGCGAAGCCAACGTGCCGTTCTTCACCATTTCGGGTTCTGACTTCGTCGAGATGTTCGTCGGCGTCGGCGCCAGCCGCGTCCGCGACATGTTCGAGCAGGCTAAGAAGAACGCGCCCTGCATCATCTTCATCGACGAAATCGACGCCGTCGGTCGTCACCGTGGCGCCGGCCTCGGCGGCGGCAATGACGAGCGCGAGCAGACGCTGAACCAGTTGCTGGTCGAGATGGACGGCTTCGAGGCCAACGAGGGCGTGATCCTGATCGCCGCGACCAACCGTCCCGACGTGCTCGATCCCGCGCTGCTGCGTCCCGGCCGCTTCGACCGTCAGGTCGTGGTGCCCAACCCGGACGTCGTCGGCCGCGAGCAGATCCTCAAGGTCCACGTCCGCAAGGTGCCGCTGGCGCCGGATATCAACCTCAAGACCATCGCGCGCGGCACCCCGGGTTTCTCCGGCGCCGACCTGATGAACCTCGTCAACGAAGCCGCGCTCACCGCCGCCCGCCGCAACAAGCGGATGGTGACCCAGGCCGAGTTCGAGGAAGCCAAGGACAAGGTGATGATGGGCGCCGAGCGCAAGTCGCTCGTCATGACCGAGGAAGAGAAGCTGCTGACGGCCTATCACGAGGGCGGCCACGCCATCGTCGGCCTCAACGTCGTCGCGACCGATCCGATCCACAAGGCGACCATCATTCCGCGCGGGCGTGCGCTGGGTATGGTCATGCAGTTGCCCGAGCGTGACAAGCTGTCGATGTCGCTGGAGCAGATGACCTCGCGCCTTGCCATCATGATGGGTGGCCGCGTCGCCGAAGAGCTGATCTTCGGTCGCGAGAAGGTAACCTCGGGTGCGTCGTCCGACATCGAACAGGCGACGCGTCTGGCGCGCATGATGGTGACGCGCTGGGGCCTGTCCGAGGCGCTCGGTACCGTGTCCTACGGCGAGAATCAGGACGAGGTTTTCCTGGGCATGTCGGTGTCGCGCACCCAGAACGCATCGGAAGCGACGGTTCAGAAGATCGATACCGAGATCCGGCGCTTCGTCGAAGAAGGCTATAACGAGGCAACGCGTATTCTCACCGAGAAGCGCGCCGATCTCGAAGCTCTCGCCAAGGGCCTGCTCGAATTCGAGACGCTCTCCGGCGACGAGATCATCGACCTGCTCAAGGGCAAGAAGCCGAACCGCGAATCCGTGCTCGAGCCGACCACACCGCGCGCCTCGGCCGTGCCGCCGGCCGGCAAGTCGCGCCCGCGACCCGATCCGGATCCCGGCCTGGAGCCGCAGCCGCAGGCGTAATCGCGTACGGCAGATCGAATTGAAAAACGCGGCGGAAACGCCGCGTTTTTTGTTGGTGATGGTGATTTGCGGGTGGTGCCAACTCAGCGCCCGTCATTGCGAGCGCAGCGAAGAAATCCAGAATAGATCCGCGGTGACAGTCTGGATTTGCTTCACTGCGCTCGCATTGACGATTTTGATGCAGTTGCACTGGAAACTCAGAAGTACGGCAGGCAAAGGTGCCTAAGCGCCGGGCCCACCATCTCTCGCCAATCACGCTAGAAGTGGTGGCACACGCTCCGGAGTTTGCGTCATCACTTCGGCGCCCGCATCGCCAGCCGCAGATTGGATTCAGGAATGCGGCGACATTGCCGGCTCGCCAGACCCTGCCGGACTGCGCAACGCGCCGAACACGACGCCGATGAGAGCGACGATGAGGAGCGGCGATAGTCGTCCCGCCGGAATATACACCGCCGGGCTGAGCAACGGCACCATCCAGATGCCGAGCCCGATCAGCCAGTCGCGAAAGCGTGGAGCATCGATCGATGCGGCAAGCCACAGCACGACGGCGACCGTCAGCAGCGTCGCGTCATAAGGGCCCGAATGCGGGGCTGCCAGCACGGTTGCCGCAAGCAGTACGATCAGCTTGTTGTTGGTACGGAGCGAGGAGCGAAAGACCGCGAACGTTGCCGCCGCGCTCGAAAGGATCGCGGCCAGCTGCAGGATGGAGGCCAGCCGCTCCGGCAGGCCTAGCAGCATCGCGCAGGCCCACACGCTGTGACCCCAGATGCGGCCATAGGCCAGCCATTTCGCGTCGGGGCTGACCAGATTGTTGTACGCCTGCGGTATCCACCAGAGCCACAATTCGACGCCAAAAATCATGGCACTTGCAGCCGCCAATGCGAATGCCGAGCATGCAGCAGCGCACAGGCTGCCATAGCGGCGCGCCCCCATTAGCGCGAGCGGGACGAGCAGGAAGAATTGCGGCTTGAAACTCAGCAGCCCGAGGATTGCCCCGGCCAGGAGCGGTCGCGGTCCGAGCAGCCTGACGCCCGCGACCAGCAGTGCGGCAACGAGAAAGGCGCATTGTCCATCGGCCAGGTTGAGAGATGCCGATGGCGAGACCAGCACGGCCGCGATGATGTAGGGCGTCAGTTGCGGCTGATCGGACCGGTTGCGAAGCGCCCAGGCCAGGAAGCCTGCGGTCGCGGCCTGGAATGCGACATAGGAGCCGATGAAGCCAAGCGGCGCGAATGGCAGCAGCAGAACGAGGAAGCCGGGCGGATAGAACCATGGACGGAACTCCAGAGGCACCGTGAGCCATGATGCGAACGACTGGTTGAGATAGGCCGTGAACGCGTCACCATCGGTGACCAGCGCAAGATTGCCGGCGAGCGACGATTTGACGGCGCCGTAAAACACCATCCAGTCGGTGCCGGGAGCGACGTGGTTCAGCCCGATCCAACCGGGATGGGTGAAGGTGGAGATCAGGACGCCCCAGGCGAAGAGCGTTGCGATCGAAAACGCTGGCAGCATCACGAGAGGAATTCCGATCCAGCGGCGCGATGGACCGGATATCGGCTGCTGAGCTGACGCGCTCACTTGACGGCTTCCCTCGAGGACTCCGCTTCCGGCATCGCGCCGGCCTCTGTGCCGCCGGTTCGCACGTGGATCACGGCGATGTTGTCCGCGTAGAGCCGCTTCCAGCCCTTGATGTGGTCCAGCACCTGGGCGGCCGGTGCGTCCGCGACCATGAGCGTGGCGTCGATCTGGTACGCGTCGAGCAGCCGCGTCAGACTGTCGAGCTTCTTGAGCTCCACGGCCTTGAAGACGTCCATGGCGAAGGTTTCGCCGTAGAGCTCGGCGCGGCCGTCGATGAAGACCGGGATGTCACGCGAGATCAGATAGCCGCCGAACTGGTAGGCGTTGAAGATGCGTTGCGCCTTGCGTTTCTCGAGCAGATCGACGGCGGCGACCGGTGTCTGATCCATCGTGAAGGTGAAGCGGTGATGCGCCATGTAGAGTGAGGTCGAGGTCCAGCCTGCGGCCACGATCATCAGCGCGCCGGTCGCGGTGACGTAACGGGCAGCCCAACTCTCGCCGCCCTGCGTGCCAGGCTGCGGCAGCGCAGACCGTTCGCCGAGGGGCTTGGCCAGCACCAGCGGCACCAGGAAGGCGAAGGCCTCGATGCTCCTGACGTGGGTGAGCGCCATCCAGGTCAGAAGCAGGATCAGAAGAATACGCGGGGGCGAGAGCGTCAGGCCGCGATACAGCCCGATCGCAATCAGGCCGAACAGCGCGCCTTCGAATGCGTTGAAGGAGGCGAAGTTCGCGGGCGCCCACTCGGAGATGATCGTCAGCAGCTCGCCCAGATTGAGGATGTTGATCGCGCCGAGCAATGTGCGCCAGCCATAAGGCGTGACGCAGCTTGCGGCGAGTGCCGCAACACCGAACAGGAACCAGCGCGACAGCAGTCGGACCTGCTTGCCGGACTCCATGCCCCAGAGCGCCACAAATGACATCGGGCCGATCAGGGCCAGGCCCAGCACGAAGCCGCCATGCAGGTTCGACCACAGGGACATCAGCGGCAGCCAGTACCATGACGGGGCGCCCTTGCGGTCGGCTGCGGCCATCAATACGCCGACCCACGCGATCATCACGGGCAGCGCCAGCATGTGTGGCCGCGCCAGAACGTGGTGCAGCGACAGCAACAGCGCGAACATCGCGAACAGGACCGCTCGCGGAATTTCCAGATGGGCCTCGAGCAGGCCGACCAGCATCGCCGCCGACAATGCGACCGCAAGCGCGGTGAGGACCACCGGGCCGGCCCAATCCCATTGCGCATAGGAGAGGGCGAACAGGACCTGCGACAGCCATGAGGTCGAAACCCAGGGCGCCCCCGGACGGGTGAAGGAATAGAAGTCCGTGTAGGGAAGCGCCTGGTGATCGAGGATCCATTGTCCGATCTTGATCTGCCAGAGCGAGTCGGAGTCCTGAAGCAGCGTGTCGCCGACATACGCGAAGAAGAGATAGGCGCCCGCACCGACGCACAGCGGCACCAGGGCTCGCGCACGACCCTGCACCGTGATGCTGTTGGCAAAGGAAAGGGACATGCCGCCTCGTCGTCCTGGTGTTTTTGTCGTTGTGCCGAGCGATCGACATTGGACCACGGCGGTCATAATTCCGGGTAAACCGGTGAGGCGGGGCCGGCTTGATGTCTCGACAATTTAACGGATCGTTTTAGATTTCGGTTTACCATCGACGCATACACGCAAACCGCTCTGTGTTTCCGCAGTCGAATTAACTGCGGCGCAATTCTTTGCCTCTACGTTCGGTTCCATGGTCAAGCGGCGCTGGGAAGCCCAAAAGACCAGATCAGTTGTAGCCTCGTGTACTCATTTGGAGCTCTTTATGAAGAACCTCGTTGCGCGTTTTGCGAAAGATGAATCCGGCGCCACCGCTATTGAATACGGTCTGATCGCCGCCGGCATTGCGCTGGCGATCATCACTGTCGTCAATAACCTGGGCACCACGTTGAACGCCAAGTTCACCTCGATCTCGAGCAGCCTCAAGTAACGCTGTACGAATCGCGAATTCAAAGAGCCCCGTCCTTGACGGGGCTCTTTTCTTTTGGCGGACGATTTCCGGATCTGGGAAGTCGTGAAGCTGTAGCAAGCTTGTAGGGCGGCAAAGCGTCTGCCGCGGCTCCGAAAGCGCAGGCGTTCCCACCGTCGAGAACATTGAACATTGAAAGTTGCCGGCGGGCACGCCGCTACGCGCGGACCCTAGGGCAACTTGTCGGCTGTCATTCCGCGAGGCCGGGCTGCCAGACCGCCGACGGCGCAGGCGCGGCAGACGTCTGCTGCGCGCGGCGGTGCCATTCGAGATAGAATTTCGCCGCCCAGATCGACGCTGCGGCGACTGCGATTCCGCCGGCGACGTCGATGACGTAATGCGCGCCGATCACCGGTGTTGCCGCAATCATCAGCAGATTGAGCGCAGCCGCGATGCCGCCGAGGCCGCGCACCGGCCACAGCGCCCACATGTAGAGCACGGCGGATGCGGCGTGGAAGCTCGGAAACGAGACAACGCCGGCGAGGAAGAACAACTGGAGCTCGTGCAGGCTACCGTCGCGAAGCGCGAGGATGTCGCGCAACTGCCCGGCATAGACCGCGGTGTTGATTTCGGGAAAATGCGCGGCGGACAGCTGCAGCCCCCAATAGGTGCCGATCGCGGGCACGACGGCGGAGATCGCGATGGTGACCGCGAGCGCGAGGCTCATCGCGAGCATGAACAATTGCAGCCGCATATAGTGCGCCGTCAGTGCCAGCACGACGGGAATGCCGAGCAGCGGCAATTTGATCAGCCCATATCCGCGAGCCAGGCAGTCCGCGAGCCAGGGATGGTCGTTGACGTATCGCGCGATCGGTTCGGGATCGAGGCCGAGTGCACGGTCGATCGCAAGCAGCGCCTGGTCCTGCAGCGGCCAGTTCAGCTTAGCCGCGACATAGCTGAGCGGTCCGACGATGGCGCAGGTGAGAATGATCTGTCCGATCGTTCCGAGCGAAAACAGCAGCTTCGGGTCGGCAAGCTCGCCTTTGACGATGCGGTGGCCATAGGCCAGCGCGAGCAAGACTGCAGCAACTGCCAGCGTCACCCAATAGGCGACTGGTTCGAGGCTCAGGCCGGTGAAGGCGAGGCCCAGCGCCAGCAGGCTGCCCATGGCTGCGATGGGAAGCCAGTTCAGGTGGAAGAGCTGCCAGGCGGTCCGGGCGTCCGTGTCGACCATGCTGCACCGAGGTGGGATCGCGATACCGCAGCACAGTCGCGGAGCAGGTTTAAGATGGCGGTAACGATCGTGGTTACCCCTTCACCAAAGCAGTTCGCGACGTTTTTAGCTGTTTGAGCTCGCGTTTTTTTTGCGTGACGCTTCATGCATTTGCACCTTGTCATCCACTCTGAATAGTTGTTCAGTCCTTGCGGGGCGATTTGCGATATCAGTGACGAAGCGTTCGGCCGCAAGGCGTGCGACCGGCGTGTGGGACAGGAAGCGCGCCATGGTTTATCGGCGGACGCATCAAGTGGTGAAGCGCCTTGCGGCCCGGCGCAGTGCGATACTGGCGGCGGCGCGGGAGGCGGCGGCGGAAGGCGGGATGGCGGCGGTGCAGATTGCGCCAGTCGCGGTTCGCGCCGGCGTCGCTGCGGGTACGGTCTACCGCTACTTCCCCTCCAAGGCCGATTTGATCTCCGAGTTGATTGCCGAAGTCTCCCGCGACGAGCTCACGGCGATCCGGCGAGCCGCCGATGCCGCGCCGGGGCCGTCCTCGGCGCTGGCGGCGGCGGTCACCACCGTGGCTGTCCATACCCTGTCACAGCGCAGGCTCGCCTGGGGCATCCTGGCCGAGCCGGTCGATGTCGATGTCAGCGCTTCACGTCTCGCCAGCCGGCGCGAGATCGCGGGCGAGATGGCCTCGCGGATCGACGCCGCCGTGCGCGCCGGCCACCTGCCGGCGCAGGACACGGCCCTTGCTGCCACCGCGCTGCTCGGCGCGCTGCACGAGGCCCTGGTCGGACCGCTCGCGCCGGACAATCTCGACGATCCCGCCAGGATGCGCGATGCCGTGCAGACCGTGACGCTGCTGGCGCTCCGCGCGGTCGGCGTCATGGACGCCCGCGCCAGGGGGCTCGTCGTGCAGCAGACGCTGCTGCCGACGGCGAAAGCGCTGGTTGGGGCCTAAAACGTCATCCTGATCGACCGGCGGACCTGATCGCGCCCAGGCCGTTGCTCGAGCTCGCCTTTTCAAAAAACCTCAGCACATCCGCCGGACCCGCCGGCTACTGTGCATGGGGTTGTTTTCGACATTTTTTGTTTGCCGGGTGCCGGCGGAGCTAGATATTCGCTTCGCCCTCGGGGCCGACCGAGGCGATGCGCACCATGTTGGTGGTGCCGGGGATGCCGAGCGGCACGCCGGCGACGATGATCACGCGCTGGCCCGCCCGGACGAAGCCGTCGCGGAACGCGATCTGGCCGGCGCGGCTCACCATGTCGTCCTGGTCGCGCGCATCTTCTGCCACCACGCAATGTATGCCCCAGACGACCGACAGCCGGCGTCCCGCCGCGACGTTCGGCGTGATCGCCACGATCGGCGGCTTCGGCCGCTCGCGCGCCACGCGCACGGCGGTCGATCCCGAACTGGTCCAGCAGATCAGGGCCGGCAGGTCGAGCGTCTCGGCGATCTGCCGCGCAGCGTCCGCGATGGCATCGCCGGCGGTGGCTTCCGGGGCCGGGCGCTGTGCGGTGATGACGGAGCGATAAATCGGGTCGCGCTCGACCTCCTCGCCGATGCGATTCATGGTCGAGACGGCCTCGACCGGGAATTTGCCGGCCGCCGATTCCGCCGACAGCATGATGGCGTCGGCACCTTCGTAGACGGCGGTGGCGACGTCGGAGACCTCGGCGCGGGTCGGCACCGGCGACTGGATCATCGATTCCAGCATCTGGGTCGCGATCACCACCGGCTTGCCGGCGCGCCGCGCCATGCGCGTCATCTGCTTCTGCAGGCTCGGCACGCGTTCCAGCGGCAGCTCGACGCCGAGGTCGCCGCGCGCCACCATCAGGGCGTCGGAGGCGTCGATGATGTCGGCGAGGCGATCGATCGCCTGCGGCTTCTCGATCTTGGCCATCACCGCCGCACGGCCGCGGATCATCTTCTTGGCCTCGAGCACGTCGTCGGCGCGCTGCACGAAGGACAGCGCGATCCAGTCGACGCCGGTGACCAGCGCCGCTTCGAGATCGGCGCGGTCCTTCGGCGTCATCGCCGAGACCGGCAGGTCGGTGTCGGGCAGGCTGACGCCTTTGCGGTCGGACATCCGGCCGCCGACCACGACGCGCGTCACCGCGTGCTCCTTCGAGGTCTCCTCGGCGATCAGCCGCACCTTGCCGTCGTCGAGCAGCAGCGCGTGGCCCGGCCGCAGCGCGGCCAGGATCTCCGGATGCGGGAGCTGGACGCGGGTGGTGTCGCCCGGCGCCTTGTCGGAATCGAGCGTGAAGGTCTGGCCATTCTGGAGCTGGACCGCGCCTTCGGCGAAGGCACCGAGCCGGAGCTTTGGCCCCTGGAGATCGACCAGAATGCCGATCGGCCTTCCATAGCTGCTCTCGACGTTGCGGATCGTCGCCACCAGCTCGCGCATCTTGTCATGCGGGGTGTGGCTCATGTTGATGCGGAAGAGGTCGGCGCCGGCCTCGAACAGGCGGCGGATCATCGCGAGGTCCGAAGAAGCGGGTCCAAGGGTCGCGAGAATCTTGATACGGCGAAGACGCCTCATGGCTTATTTCCAGACGGGGGCGAGGGAGCTGGCGGGAGGCCAGGCGCGGCGGGGGGCGTACCACCGGGCGGGCCATTGGGCAAACCCGGGACCCCCGGGCCAACAGGGCCGGGGAGGCCTGGCACGCGCTGCTGCTTTGACGGCTGTTCGTTGGCATCGGTGAGCTGCACCGTCCAGGCCCGCTGCTCGCCGGTATCGACCTCGAAATAGCCGGTCCGGTCATAGCCGCGCGCAAGGCAATCCTCGGTGCCGCGGATGGTGAACTCCTTATCGCGCGAGCACATGAAAGCCTGGCCCGACCATTCGCCGCCGCGGTCATAGTCGATGGCGTAGATGTAATAGAAGCGGGCCACCAGAGTTCCGCGCAGCAGGGTCTCGCAGGAGCGCGACGAGATGTTCCACCAGCCTTCGGTGGTCCAGCCCTCGGCATCCTTGTAGCCGAGCGCGATGCCGACCCGGCTCGATGTGTTGTTGCAGAGCCGGAAATCGGCGGAAGCCGGGCTGGCCCAGAGGTACAGCAGGCCAACCACCAGCACCGGGACCAACCGGGCGAGCAGGCGAAGGCGGGAGCGGGGAGATTCGGCGATCATTGTCGCGGAAGCTATATCAGATCATTGACGATTTGGCGTAGGGCCCAGGAACTGCCTGAAGCCGGCTTCGCGCCCGTTTGCGCCGCGATATGGCAAAATCTGTGACAGGCCCCACCTGATCTCGTAAGGGTGACCCATCCAGGTCACAGCCAATTCGCAAAGCCGAGGGATCCAGCCATGGCAATTGACGACAAAACCAGAACGGAACTCGAGGCTGCCGCTTTCCGGCGCCTGGTCGATCATTTGAAGACGCGGACGGACGTCCAGAACATCGACCTGATGAACCTCGCAGGCTTCTGCCGCAACTGCCTGTCCAACTGGCTCAAGGACGCCGCCGACGCCCAAGGCGTCGCCTTGAGCAAGGATGAGAGCCGGGAAGCCGTCTATGGCATGCCCTATGAGGCCTGGAAGTCGAAATACCAGGGCGCGGCCACGCCTGAGCAGCTCGATGCCATGAAGAAGGTTCATCCGGGGCACTGAACGGCCTCGCCGGCAGCCTGATATGCGGTGCCTTTGAGTCGCATCACACAACCGCTTTCTTCGACACGCCGCAGGAAGGTGTGGGCGCGCTGTGGACGAGCGCGATGCTGCCTTGAACGCGAGAGGTCCGAACCCTAAGGGTCTAACCAGCACGCGCGGTGAGGATGCCGGCGTCACCTCGTTTTGCCAGTTCCATTGGGAGTACCAAGATGGCCCCCTCCGCCGCCGTCCGCGACGACGAGCCCGCGACGAAATTTGCCAAGGACCAGCTCAAGTCCATCATCGAGCGCATCGAGCGGTTGGAGGAAGAGAAGAAGGCGATCTCCGACGACATCCGCGACGTATTCGCCGAGGCCAAGGGCAACGGCTACGACGTCAAGGCGCTGCGCACCATCGTGCGCATGCGCAAGCAGGACCCGAACGAGCGCGCCGAGGCCGAGACGATCCTTGAGACCTACATGCAAGCACTGGGGATGATCTGAGCTATCGGTGTCGTCCTGGCTTTCGCCAGGGCGACACCATGCCGATCGAAGGAGACCGCGGTGACTGCGCCGCCGCTGCCGCGCGAGGTAAGCCGTGCCTACGATGCTTTTCCGGCGTCGATCGGCAAGCGGCTGCTTTGGGTACGCGAGCTGATCTTCGCGGCCGCCGCGGCGCATGAAGGCATCGGCCGTCTTACCGAAACGTTGAAATGGGGCGAGCCTGCTTATCTGACCGAAGAGACCGGCAGTGGCAGCACGATCCGGCTCGGCCGCCTGAAGGACTCCGCGCACGCCGCGATTCTGTTCAACTGCAAGACGACGCTGGTCGATACCTTTCGTGAACGCTTTCCCGATCAGTTCGAATATCGGCAGACCAGGGCGTTGCTGTTGCCGGTGTCGGGCAAGCTGCCGAAGCAGGACCTATCGGTCTGCCTGTTGCTGGCGTTGACGTATCATCTGGATCGACGGAGAAGCGTTAGCGGCGCGCGAAGACGTCAGCGCAGCGAAGCCGTCCGTACGACGAAGGACGTCGTCTCGAGTTTGGCGGTGGCGGTGCCCGAGAAACTGTCGCAGGACAGGCCCTGCATCGGATCGTCGGCAAAACCCATGGCGATCACGGACTGCGGCTTGACGAAGTAGGCGCGCATTGCGGCGGTGTCGAGCTCGCCCATCAGCGTGACCGACATCGCGCGGCTGGCGCTCGGCGACAGCATCACGATCTTGAGCCAGATGCTTTCGCCCTTGGCTGCGGAGAGCCGGGTCGCGGTTGCGACCATGCCGTCGATGCGCTTGCCGACCACCGTGTTGATCTCGGTCGCGGGCGCAACGTTGCGCGATGCGGCGGCGGGACGGGCGGAGCGCGGGATCGGCGCAGAGGCGGCGACGACATTGGCGCGGTCGACCGGGGAGGCGGACGCCGGGGCGTAGGCCAGCGCCTGATAGGCGGCGCTGGACACGCTCGCGGTCGGCTGCGGATCGGTGGCGGCGGCAAGCGCCTGCCGTGCCTTCAGCGCAGCAATTTGGGCCGGCGTCGCCTGCTGCGGCGCAGTCGGGGTATCCCAGAAGCCGCGGGCATTGATGATGTCGGCGGGGGTCTCGGGCTTGGCGTCAGCAGATTTGCCGGCGGCCGGCTTGTCAGCCACGGGGGCCGGCTTCGGCTTGGCAAGCGCGACGATCTGCGCATCGGCCGAGGCGAGCTGGATCGTCGCCGCGACTGACGGCTTGGCGCGCGGCGTCGGCACCGGATCGGCCGGCTTGGTCGCGGCGGCGACCACGGTCGGCGCGACAGTCTTCGCGGACGGGGCGGGCGCGCCCTCGTCATCCTCGTCGTTGCTCGCCGCGGCCGGAGCCGACTTGCCCTTGAACAGGGCGGCAAAGAAATTCGACTTGCTGCCGGAATCCTCGCCGCTGCCGCGCCGCTCGATCTCTGCCTTGGCGAGCTCATAACCCTTCAACGGCGTGCCGTCGGTCGGGAGGTGGACGGTGCGTCCGTCCGGGAAGACCCGGGCGAGCTGGTCATGCGTCATGCGCGGCCAGTGCCGGATGCTGCCGGTGTCGAGATGTACGAACGGCGAGCCGGAGGTCGGGTAGAAGCCGACGCCGCCGCGCTGGAGGCGCAGGCCGGCGAAGCGGATCTGCTCCAGCGGCACGTTCGGGATGTAGAAGTCCATCGCATGCCCCAGCATGTGCTGGCTGAAGCGCGCCACGCCGGAGGAGCGGCGGCGGAGCATGGAGTTGGTCGCGGGCGAGCGGTAGGCGGAGATGATCTGGATCGGCTGCTTGCCGTCGACGTCGCGGTAGACTTCCCAGAGGATGTCGAAGAGGTGACGGTCCATGACCGTCTCGTCCTGGCTGCGCCAGTCGCGCAGGAAGTGGTTGAGCTGCTTCAGCGCCGCTTCGTCGTAGCGTCCGTCGCGCTTGAAGGTGACGGTGAGGTCTTCGCCGGAATGGGTGTGGTGGAAGGAGAGCGTCTTGGTCTCGTTGAGCGCGGCGGCGTTGTGAACTGAACCCGCGGCAGCAAGCAGCAATACGGCAGCGAGGCCGATTCTGGATCCGGCCTTCACTCCCGCATGGGACAACGACAGCACAGCGAATTGGCGTGCGATTCCAGTCAGCACGTTAGAGCCCACCCAGTCGACGAGCGTTCAAAATGGACTCTCCCGCTAACCCCGTTAGCGCGCGAAAGAGGATGAACGCTTTGTTAAAGCGAGAAGGTTAATTCGAGGTTGACCTTCCCGCCCCCAAACCAAGTCAGATCGCGAACCTAACCGGGTGAGTGTGGCAAAAAAACGCCCGCTGCCTGAGGTCAGGTGGAGAATGGTTAACGTTAAGCGACCCCATCCAGAGGATGAGGTCGCTGATTTTACTGCAGAATTTCAGGAAATCAGGCGCCGGGCGGCCTGGCTCAGCGGGTGAATACCCGCTGCTGCTGCGGCCGGCGGCCGACCGGGGCCGGCGGCGGGGTGGGCGCTCCGAACAGCCGCTCGAAGAAATTCGGCCCGGACGAGCCGCCGTTGTTGGCCGCCAACACCCCGTTCGGCAGTGTCGTCGCCGGGCGTGAATAGCTCGGCTGGGAGTGCGCGACGACGTTCTCGAGATCCTTGCCGCGACCGTTCTTCAGGATGTTGATCATGGTCGCGTCGCGGCCATAGACGTCCTTGCGGAATTGCAGCTTGCCGCCATCGTCCACGAATGCGGTCTGATAGGTGATGTTGACCGGGATCGGGGTCGGGAATTTCAGGTCGATCTCGCTCTTGCCGTACATGCTGCGGATGCGTTCCGGCGTGTACTTCTCGTTCGGCATCGCGATGTTGAGCAGGACCGAGGCGTACTGATCCGGGTTCTGCACGCGCATGCAGCCGTGGCTGAAGGCGCGTTCGTCCCGGGCGAACAGGTTCTTGTCCGGCGTGTCGTGCTGATAGACCAGGAACTTGTTGGGGAAATTGAAGCGGATGCGGCCGAGCGCGTTGGCTTCACCGGGCGGCTGCGAGATGTGCACCGAACCATCGCGGTTCTGTTCGAGCTTGAGGCCCATGCGCTGGAGCACTGTCGGGTCCTGCTGAAGCGCCGGCAGATATTCGTTGTAGACGATCGACGGCGGCACGTTCCAGGTCGGATTGACCGTGATGTACTTCATCGTCTCGGTGAGCAGCGGGGTCGCATGCGTGCCGGGCTTGCCGGTGACGACGCGGGTGGTCCAGACCTGTTGGCCGCGCTGCATCACCTTCAACGTGTAGTCGGGAATGTTGAGGATGACATAGGCATCGCCCAGCGAGGGCGCGCCCAGGTCGCGCGGCAGCCAGCGCCAGCGCTCCATGTTCACCAGCACCACGTCGATCTGCTTGTCGCGCTTCGGGGCGTTGATCGCCCTCACCGTCTTGTCGTCGAGGATGCCGGTCGCCTTGAGCTCGGCGCTGTTCTGGAATTTGCGCACGGCTTCGGCGACCGCCGCGTCATAGCGGGTGTCGCTGGCGTTCTCGGTGATGCCGAGCTTGGCGCGCAGCTGCGGCACGCGCGGATCTTCAACGACGATTTCAGCCTGCTTCTTGCCGGCCGGGGTGTATTTCAGCGCCGGACCATCGGCGATCTCGATCACCGGGCCGTTGCCCTGGCCGCGGAGCTCCGCGAGCTTCGCCTTCAGCTCCTTGTAAAGTTTTTGCGGCGGATTGTAGCTGTCGAGCGCCGCGGAGGCGTCCGCCGCGGTCGTGACCTTGGCGAGCACCTCGTTCGGATCGACCGGATGCTCGGGATAGAGGATGTCGCCGCTGACCTGCGACCAGTGCATGCGGCCGCTCTGGGCCTGGCGCGCATAGTCGAACATGCTGGCGGTGAGCTTGAGCTCGGCATCGGCGAGCGTATCGGGTGTCGTGGCGGCCGCGAAGTCCGGCACCGGGTAATCGGCGGGATTGAGACCGTCGGACGCCGCGTCCTTCAGCCGTGCGATCACGCCCTTGGCCGCAGCGGTCAGGCTGCCGCCCTGGCTCCAGACCGGCGCGAAGTCGCGTGCACCGTAGAACTTCTCGATCGCAGCGCGTTCGTTCTTACGGTCGAGATAGCGCGAGGCCTTTGCGCCAATGATGTCCTTGAGCTTGTCGGCGACCGGCTGGTCGGCCGCGGGAACGTTGCTCGCGGCCCTCACCGGCTCCGAGGCCGGAGCCGCAGCGGTGGCGGGCGCGGCCGGCGTTGGGATCGCCGTGTCGGCCTTGGCAGGTTCGGTCTTGGCAGGTTCAGTCTTCGCCGTCTCGCTCTTCGTCGCCTCGGCGGCGGGCGTGGTGGCGACGTCGGAAGGCTTGGTCTCGACCTTGTCCGGCGCGGGGGCGGATTCGGCCTTCAGGGGTTCCTTGGCGGGCTCCTTAGCAGGGTCCACCACCGTGGCGGTGGTGTCGAGCTTGATGTCTGATGCGGTCGGGGGCGGGACGTTTGCGGGTTCGGGGCGCGGGATGGCGGCTTCGATCGCGAGCTCGGCAGCGCTGCTGTGCGCCTGATCCTGCGCCAGGGCTGAGCTGGCCGATACCGTGAGGAAGGTCGCCGCGACCGTGATCAAGACACGGTCAAAGCCTGCACGGTGGTTCAAACAGTCACGCATTGTGTCGCACCCCTCGGGTGAACTGTCCCCCGTGGAACAGCTTCGTTATCGCCTATTGAGCTTCGGCTAAACCGCGCCGGCCTCTCGAAAGTTGCACGCCTGCACGCAACGATTCCTACGCAGACGAATCTTACGCGGACGATATACAGGCCCCGATTTCGCAGCCAGCGCTACCCGGGACAACTCACGACAAACTGACTTCAAGCACGCCTCTTGGCAACGGATTGTGCGCTTCTGCCACGCGCTTTTCCCTGTGTCTGTCACTTCCAAGTCACGGTTCAAATCGCAGTCGAATTCCGTCGTCATACGAACGGCTTACAGTCGTATCGCTCCGCCCGGACGAACCGCCGTTCGCGTCCGGCTCAGTGCGTCTCCTCACCGCTTTTGCCGCCATGGCCGGGAACTCCGGCTTCATCGAGTTTGCGGTAGAGGGTGGACCGGCCGATTTTGAGGCGGCGGGCGACCTCCGACATCTGCCCGCGGTAATGCGAGATCGCGAAACGGATGATCTCGTTCTCAATGTCTTCCAGCGGCCGGACGTCGCCGGTCGCGGTCAGCATTGAGAGGGCACCCGCCATGGGCAGCGGCGCGATCGGTATTTCATTACCTGACACCACGGAGGGGGCCGCGATCGGCTCCAGCATCAGCGGCGCGGTCGGAATGTCTGTTCCCGGATGCGGCTGCGAGGCGATCAGAGGGAAGTCGTCGAGGCCAAGCTGGTCGCCCTCGCTCATCACCACGGCGCGATAGACCGCGTTTTCGAGCTGGCGAATGTTGCCGGGCCAATCGAGCTGGGCAAGGTGCGCAACGGCCTCGCCGCTGATGCCGGTGATGGGGCGGTTCTCCTCGGCGGCAAAGCGCGCCAGGAAATGCCTGAGCAGATGCGGAATGTCCTCGCGCCGGGCGCGCAGCGATGGGATCGTCAGCGGCAGCACGTGCAGGCGATAGAACAAGTCTTCCCGGAAGTGGCCCTGCTTGACCCGCTCGAGCAGCCTGCGGTTGGTCGCCGAGATGATGCGGACGTCGACCTTCACGGGTTTGCGGCCGCCGACCGCCTCGACCGCGCCTTCCTGGAGCGCGCGAAGCAGCTTGACCTGCGCGCTCAGCGGCAGCTCGCTGACCTCGTCCAGGAACAGCGTGCCGCCATGAGCTTCGACGAACTTGCCGGTGTGGCGTTCGGTGGCGCCGGTGAAGGCACCCTTCTCGTGACCGAACAGAATGGATTCGACGAGGTTGTCGGGGATCGCGCCGCAATTGACCGCGACGAACGGCTTGGCCTTGCGCTCGCCGCTGCCATGAATGGCACGCGCGAACATCTCCTTGCCGACGCCGGACTCGCCCTCGATCAGCACCGGGATCGAGGAGTTTGTTGCTTTCTGCGCCGCGCGCATCACGCCCGCCATCGCCTCGGCGCGTGTGATGATGTCGGAGAAGGTCAGCCGGCCTTCGCGGCTGTGACGGATGCGCTGCAGTTCGCCCTTGAGCGCGGACGAATTGAGCGCGTTGCGAAGCGAGACCTGGAGCCGCTCCAGGCCGACCGGCTTGACCACGAAGTCGGCCGCACCCGCGCGCATCGCCGAGATCACATTGTCGATGCCGCCATGGGCCGTCTGCACGATGACGGGGATGCTGAGACCCGCTTCGCGGATTTTCGCCAGCACGCCCATGCCGTCGAGGCCGGGCATCACGAGATCGAGGATGACGCCGTCGATGGCCGCGTCGGGGGCGGTGAGGGCGGCGATCGCCGCATCGCCGGAGTCCACCACGATCGTCTCATAGCCGCATTTCTGCACCATGTTTTCGACCAGCCGGCGGGCTACAGCGTCGTCGTCGGCGATCAAAATACTGGCAGCCATGGTGTTCCCCGCACGCTACTACTATCTGTCTCGAATCGGGGCACTCTGGCCGAAGCCGATTAACGCACTGTTAAATCCTGATGCCCCCGCCCGCCGTCGCGATTGTTGAACACAGGTTTCCCACACAATGAATTCGAGCTCCAAGCTTGCACTCAAAAAGTCTGCTCTCAAAAAGTCTGCTCTCCGCAAACCAGGCACCAAGCAATCGGTCATCAAGGCAAAGTCCTCCAGACCTTCACCCGCAAAGCCTGCGAGCAAGACCGGCAAGCTTCCGGAGTGGAACCTCGCCGACCTCTATTCCGGGATCGATGCGCCGGAAGTGGCGCGCGATCTCGCAAAGATGGATGCCGATTGCGTCGCGTTCGAGACGGACTACAAGGGCAAGCTCGCAACAGGAACAGCAAAGGAAGATGGCGGAAAATGGCTCGCAGAAGCCGTGCGACGCTATGAGGCGATCGACGACCTCGCCGGCCGGCTCGGCTCGTACGCTGGCCTCGTTCATGCCGGCGACAGCGTGGACCCCAAGATTTCAAAGTTTTACGGCGACGTTTCCGAGCGCCTGACGGCGGCATCGACGCATCTGCTGTTCTTCGCGCTCGAGCTCAACCGGATCGATGACGATATTTTGAACCGCGCGATGCAGGCCACCGAGCTCGCGCACTACCGTCCCTGGATCGAGGATCTACGCAAGGAGAAACCGTACCAGCTCGAGGACAAGCTCGAGCAGCTCTTCCTGGAGAAGGCGCAGACCGGCTATTCCGCCTTCAATCGGCTGTTCGACCAGACCATTTCGAGCCTGCGCTTCAAGGTCGGGCCCAAGGAGCTCGCGATCGAGCCGACGCTCAATCTGTTGCAGGACCGCGACGGCGCCAAGCGCAAGGCCGCGGCAGAGGCGCTCGCAAAGACCTTCAAGGCCAATGAGCGCACCTTTGCGCTGATCACCAACACTTTGGCCAAAGACAAGGACATCTCCGATAGCTGGCGCGGCTTCAAGGACGTCGCAGATTCCCGGCACCTGAACAACCGCGTCGAGCGCGAGGTGGTGGATGCGCTGGTCGCCTCGGTGCGCGCAGCCTATCCAAAATTGTCGCATCGCTACTACGCGCTGAAGGCACGCTGGTTCGGCAGGAAGCGCCTGGCCTATTGGGACCGCAACGCGCCGCTGCCTTTTGCTGCGACCGACGTGATCGGCTGGGGCGATGCGCGAAACATGGTGCTCTCCGCCTATCGCGGCTTCTCGCCCAAGATGGCTGATATCGCCGAGCGCTTCTTTGCCGACCGCTGGATCGACGCGCCGGTACGTCCGGGCAAGGCGCCGGGGGCCTTCTCGCATCCGACCACGCCGTCCGCGCACCCCTACGTGCTGATGAACTACCAGGGCAAGCCGCGCGACGTGATGACGCTCGCCCATGAGCTCGGCCATGGCGTGCATCAGGTGCTGGCGGCCAGGAACGGCGCGTTGATGGCGCCGACGCCGCTGACGCTGGCGGAGACCGCGAGCGTGTTCGGCGAGATGCTGACCTTCCGGCGGCTGCTGGCGCAGACCAGGAGCGCAAGGCAGCGCCAGGCGCTGCTCGCCGGCAAGGTCGAGGACATGATCAACACCGTGGTGCGGCAGATCGCGTTCTATTCCTTCGAGCGCGCGGTCCACACCGAACGCAAGAACGGCGAGCTCACCGCGACGCGGCTCGGCGAGATCTGGCTCTCGGTGCAGGGCGAGAGCCTTGGTCCGGCAATCGAGATCAAAGCGGGCTACGAGAACTACTGGATGTACATCCCGCACTTCATCCATTCGCCGTTCTACGTCTACGCCTATGCATTCGGCGATTGTCTCGTGAACTCGCTCTACGCCGTCTACGAGAACGCGGCCGAAGGCTTTGCCGAGCGCTATCTCGACATGCTCGCCGCCGGCGGCACCAAGCATTATTCCGAACTGCTGCGGCCGTTCGGGCTCGATGCCAAGGATCCAAAGTTCTGGGACGGCGGCCTGAGCGTCATCGCCGGCATGATCGACGAACTGGAAGCGATGGGCTGAGCCGAACCGCCTTCAGCGCTGCAGCGAGCAGGTCGGGTCGGCCGTCCGAGTGTCCCGTTGTTCCGACAACGGGGGAGGCGGGTTGTAAAGATCCCGCCATGCACATTGAACGTTTGTGCCCGGGACCGGACTAATTCTTGCAGGCGGGTTCGACCTGCAATGCAATCTGTGATCGTTGATCGTCGCGTGTGCTCGGCCAGGGAGGCGAACATGGCCAGGATCAGTGCCCCAGACCCCAAGGTGGAGCCGCCACGGGCTGTGGGGGAACAGCAGCTGTGGGGGACGCAGCACCGGAAGATCGTCAAGCGCGAGCTCGCAGCCATCAACAACCGCCGCCTAGCCCAGGGTATGGATCCCGTTGCATACCCTGGCGACGAAAAGGCGATCGACACGGTCGGCCTTGCGCTGTCAGGCGGCGGGATCCGATCCTCCGCAATCTGCCTCGGCGTCTTGCAGGCTTTCAATCACCACGGGCTCATCAAGCACATCGACTATCTGTCGACCGTATCGGGCGGCGGTTACACCGGCTGTTCGTTTACGGCGACCATGACGCGGGCGCAGAATTTCGTCTTCGGAAGCACGCCGACACCTGGAGCCGAGAGCGCAAATGAGATCAGTGACACGCCTGCGGTGGGCCATATCCGGAATTACTCGAACTATCTCGTTCCGGCCGGCGCGCGCGACCTGATCACCGGCGTCGCAATCGTCGTGCGTGGACTCGTTGCCAATCTGAGCCTGACGCTGCCGGTTGTACTGCTCGTTGCAGTGATCACGATCCTGTCCAACGCCGCACGCTCGTCACTCTATACGACCAATTTCTTCGGCCTGAGCGTCGACGACACCCACAATCTTGGTCCCCTCTCCAGCCTGGGATTGATGCCTGCCTTCTTTCTTGTCGGCCTTGTTGTCGCTTTGCTGCTTTTGTTGGTCGGGCGCCTTTTCAAAGTCGGGCGGCGCGAGCTGTTTCGGTACCTGGCCGGTCTTGCGTTTGCGATGGGTCTCATCTGTGCGATCGCCAGCTGCCTGAATGTCGATCACTTTGGCCTTTCGCTTGCAGCGGTCCTGCTCGGCCTTGCGCTTTTCTTTGGCTGGGCAGTGCTGCGATCGATTTCGTCGACCAAGGGAGGTGAATTCCGCGGCTATCCGTCGACGGTCGGCGCGACCTATCTCGTTCTGCTTGCCGCCATCTGCTTCTTCGAATTTCAGCCCTTCATGATCGCCCAGATGTTCGATGTCGCCGACGCTAACACGACTCAGTCCGGCGGCATCATTGGCGGCGTTGCAATCAAGTGGGTCCAATCGCTTGCGGCCATCACTGCGCCGGTTGCGGCGGCTGTCACGCTGTTCCGGCAGCAATTCGCCGACCTGCTGAAGGGCGCCGGCGCCTCGGACCTGGGATCACGCCTGCTCGCCCATGCGGCGAAAGCAGCCGTGCTTGTCGCGGGACTGGCGCTGCCCTTGCTGATCTGGGTCGGATATCTCTATCTTTGCTATTGGGGCATCGCGAACGACAAGACCCTCGACGCCGCCTACCGTCAATACCCCATGATCGAGGAGTGGGGAGCGGCTGGCGTGCAACCCGTGCCGCCCGCGGCCGGTGTCGATGTCAAGGGAAATGTCCAGTTTGACTCGGCGACCCGCAAGCTCTCGGCCGAAATCACCAATCGCGAAGCGAAGGTCGTCGTCTCCAAGCCGGTGGGGCCGATCTCGCACATTCCCGCATGGCTGTTTTCCGTTGCGTCATTGCAGTCCCCGGACAAATTCACTTGGTCGAAGTACCAGTTCGGCAACAGTGTCAGCTGGCGGATGATGCTGCTCTACTTCTTGTCGGGCTCGGCCATGTTCGGCCTGTCGTGGGTTCTCGGGCCGAATGCCAATTCGTTGCACCGGCTCTATCGTGATCGCCTCAGCAAGGCCTTCTTGTTCAATCCGCTCTATTACGCCGACGGGGAGCCGTCGCGGAACATGCCGAGCCTGGACCAGGGGAGGGATTTCCTTCCGCTCGACGAGGAGAAGCTGAGCGGTCTGTTACATCAGATGGTCTACGGGGTCGATCCAGCGGGAGCGATGACGGTCGCGACATCGAAAAAATGCAGCCTGGCCTCGCCATATCCCATCATCAACGCCGCGCTGAACATCCAAGGATCCGACTTCGCCAATCGGCGGGGACGGAACGCGGATTTCTTCATATTCTCGCCGCTGCACGTCGGCAGCGAGGCCACTGGCTATGCGAATACACCGGCATTCGAGAAGGTCGCGCCGGGCCTCGATCTTGCGACCGCGATGGCAATCTCCGGGGCCGCTGCTTCGTCGAACATGGGCTCGGGCTCGATCCGCTCGCTGACCCCGACCCTGGCGCTCCTCAACGTGCGCCTGGGGTACTGGTTGAAGAACCCGCGCTGGGTCTCGACAAAGGACAAGCCGCAGCACCACTCGACCCCTTTGTTTCTATGGTCTGAGATCTCGGGCCGGCTTTACGAGAATGCCGATGCGGTCTACCTGACGGACGGCGGACACATCGAGAATGTCGGTGTCTACGAGTTGTTGCGACGACGCTGCAAGGTGATCATCGCGGTTGACGCCGAAGCCGATGCACCCATGAATTTCTCATCCCTGGTGACGCTGCAGCGCTATGCGCGCATCGATCTCGGGATCATCATCGATCTGCCGTGGACGCCGATCCGCAACACCACGCTCGAGTGGATGAAGTGCAACGCAACCAAATCCCCGGCCCGGCGCACGGCGGGCGGACCGCACGTGGCGGTCGGCACCATCGACTACGGCTCGGGGGAAAAGGGGTACCTCGTGTACATCAAGTCGTCCCTGACCGGAGACGAGAACGACTACATCCGCGACTATGCACGCCGCAACGACACCTTCCCGCATGAAACCACCGGTGACCAGTTCTTCTCGGAGGAGCAGTTCGAGGTCTACCGCGCGCTGGGTTTCCACATGAGCCACGGTTTTCTCACCGAGGATGCCGGCGCGGATGCAATCGTCGTCAACGTTCCGGGAGAACGCTGCGCAAAGCGAAACTTCTGCGACAGCAAGGTGGAGCCGATCGGCGCAGTCCGCCGTGCGCTCGGCCTGCGCTGAGAGGCCTCGGCTCGTGGCATCGGAGACCGCCTCTGACGGGCGGATCACCGGTCTGAGCCGAATTCCCGCCCATTGGAATTCCAAATGACCTGATTTGCCGGGAAACCGCGCCTCCGTGCCGTTGCCCTGCCCGGAAGTTTGCGGTATCCCAGCCACGAAATTCGACTTTCGACTGGGGACAATTCATGGCTGACCATAGCGAAGTGGCGTACAGCACCGCCGACGGCAACGACTACGTTGCCCACGAGCAGACCTACGAGGGCTTCATCAAGCTGGTGAAGTACGGCACGGTCTCGGTCGCGCTTATCGTGATCCTGATGGCGATCTTCCTGACCTGATTCATCCCCTGCAGCACCGCCAGTGTCGTCGGTGCCTATAAAATTTGCAATCAAGCCGGATTGAAAACCGGTATCCAACGTTGCGGGAGTAACGCTAAGTTCGCGTGCGCGCTTCTTCCCGCGTCGCCGGAGGGCCTATGAAGATCGCCGTTGCCAAGGAAATCGATCCGTCGGAGCCGCGGGTCGCCGCTTCGCCGGATACGGTGAAGAAGTTCAAGGCGTTGGGCGCCGAGATCGCCGTCGAGCCGGGCGCCGGCCTCAAGTCGGGCCTGCCGGACTCCGAATTCACCGCCGTGGGCGCCACCGTCAGCGCCGACGCGCTGAAGGACGCCGACATCATCATCAAGGTGAAGCGCCCTGAAGCCTCCGAGTTGGCGCAGTACAAGCGCGGCGCGCTCGTCATCGCCATCATGGACCCCTACGGCAACGAGGCCGCGCTGAAGACGATCGCCGATGCCGGTGTCTCCGCCTTCGCGATGGAATTGATGCCGCGCATCACGCGCGCGCAGGTGATGGACGTGCTGTCCTCGCAGGCCAACCTCGCCGGCTACCGCGCCGTGATCGAGGGCGCCGAGGCCTTCGGACGCGCCTTCCCGATGATGATGACCGCGGCCGGCACGGTGCCCGCCGCCAAAGTGTTCGTGATGGGCGTCGGCGTCGCCGGCCTCCAGGCGATCGCGACCGCACGCCGTCTCGGCGCCGTCGTCACCGCGACCGACGTCCGGCCCGCCACCAAGGAGCAGGTCGAATCGCTCGGTGCAAAATTCCTCGCCGTCGAGGACGAGGAATTCAAGAACGCGCAGACCGCCGGCGGCTACGCCAAGGAAATGTCCAAGGAATACCAGGCCAAGCAGGCCGCGCTCACCGCCGAGCACATCAAGAAGCAGGACATCGTGATCACCACCGCGCTGATTCCGGGCCGGCCGGCGCCGAGGCTCGTCACGGCTGACATGGTCAAGTCGATGAAGCCGGGATCAGTGCTGGTCGATCTCGCCGTCGAGCGCGGCGGCAATGTCGAAGGCGTCAAGGCGGGCGAGGTCGCTGATGTCGGTGGCATCAAGATCGTCGGCTACACCAACGTCGCCGGCCGCGTCGCGGCGTCGGCCTCCAGCCTCTACGCGCGCAATTTGTTCAACTTCATCGAAACGATGGTCGACAAGACCAGCAAGGCGCTGGCCGTGAACTGGGACGACGAGCTCGTCAAAGCGACCGCGCTGACCAGGGACGGCGCCGTCATCCACCCGAACTTCCAGCCGAAAGCGTAAGGAGAGCCGCCATGGAGCATGTTGCACAGGTCGTCGACCCCTTCGTCTTCCGGCTGTCGATCTTCGTTCTCGCCGTCTTCGTCGGCTATTTCGTGGTGTGGTCGGTGACCCCGGCGCTGCATACGCCGCTGATGAGCGTGACCAATGCGATCTCCTCGGTGATCGTGGTCGGTGCGCTGCTCGCGGTCGGGGTCGGCATGATCTCGAGCGGCTCGGGCTGGGCGCGCGGCTTCGGCTTCATCGCGCTCATTTTCGCCTGCGTGAATATCTTCGGCGGCTTCCTTGTCACCCAGCGCATGCTGGCGATGTACAAGAAGAAGGTGAAGTGAGCGGCGTTCACCTCGGGGTGACAAAGACAAAGGGGACCTGAGATGAACGCCAATCTGGCTGCAGTTCTGTATCTCGTGGCAGGTGTGCTGTTCATCCTGTCGCTGCGCGGGCTGTCCAGCCCCGCCACATCGCGGCAGGGTAATTTCTTCGGCATGATCGGCATGGCGATCGCGGTCGCCACCACGCTGGCCAGCCATCCGCCGGCGGACGGCCTCGCCTGGATCCTCGTGATCCTTGGCATCGCGATCGGCGGCAGCGTCGGCGCAGTGATTGCCCGCCGGGTGCCGATGACCTCAATGCCGGAACTGGTCGCCGCGTTCCATTCGCTGGTCGGCATGGCCGCGGTGCTGGTCGCGGCCGGTGCGTTCTACGCGCCGGAGGCCTTCGACATCGGCAGCCCCGGCAACATCCATCCGCAGAGCCTGGTCGAGATGTCGCTCGGCGTCGCCATCGGCGCGCTGACCTTCACCGGCTCGGTGATCGCGTTCCTGAAGCTGTCCGCGCGCATGAGCGGTGCGCCGATCATCCTGCCGTTCCGCCACATCATCAACATTGCGCTCGCGATCGCGCTCGTCGTCTTCATCGTCGGGCTGGTCATGACGGGCAGCGCGCTCGACTTCTGGCTGATCGTCATCATCGCGCTGGCGCTCGGCGTCCTCATGATCATCCCGATCGGCGGCGCCGACATGCCGGTCGTGATTTCGATGCTTAACTCGTACTCGGGCTGGGCCGCGGCCGGCATCGGCTTCACCCTCGGCAATTCCGCGCTGATCATCACCGGCGCGCTGGTGGGATCAAGCGGCGCGATCCTGTCCTACATCATGTGCCACGCGATGAACCGCTCCTTCATCTCGGTCATTCTCGGCGGCTTCGGCGGCGAGACCGCGGCGGCCGGCGGTGGCGGCGGCGAGCAGAAGCCGGCCAAGCTCGGCTCGGCCGACGACGCAGCCTTCATCATGAAGAACGCGCAGAAGGTCATCATCGTGCCCGGCTATGGCATGGCGGTGGCACAGGCTCAGCATGCGCTGCGTGAAATGGGCGACATCCTGAAGAAAGAAGGCGTCGAGGTGAAATACGCCATTCACCCGGTCGCCGGCCGCATGCCCGGCCACATGAACGTGCTGCTGGCCGAGGCCAACGTGCCCTATGACGAGGTGTTCGAGCTCGAGGACATCAACTCCGAATTCGCGCAGGCCGATATCGCCTTCGTGATCGGCGCCAACGACGTCACCAATCCGGCGGCCGAAGAGGACAAGACCTCGCCGATCTACGGCATGCCGGTGCTCCAGGTCTGGAAGGCCGGCACCGTGATGTTCATCAAGCGCTCGCTCGCTTCCGGCTATGCCGGCATCGACAATCCGCTGTTCTATCGCGACAACACCATGATGCTGCTCGGCGACGCCAAGAAGGTCACCGAGAACATCGTCAAGGCGATGTAGCGCGGAGGCAAGCGGGCCATTGCCAATGCGACGCGCGAGCAGCGCGTCGCGTGGCACACCGCTCACCAGGCGGCGTGCGGCTGCCGTGACGTTCCGGCCCGCCTCGGGCGATGTCATGAAATTGCTGCCGAGCCGGTGCAAACCCTGAACAGGGGCCGGGTCGCGTCATCATGACCATCGTCAAATGGATCGCCATCCTGCTCGTGACCGTCTATTGCGCCGGTCTCCTCGTGCTGTATGTCAGGCAGCGCGAGATGCTGTTTCCGATCCCGCCCGTCGGTCGCACCACGCCGGACGCCGCAGGCTTCCCCGAGGCCGAAGAGCACGTCCTGACTACCTCCGATGGCGAGAATGTCATCGTCTGGCACGTGCCGGCGAAGCCAGGCCGCCCCGTGATCCTGTATTTTCCGGGCAATGGCGATTATCTCGCTGGTCGCGTCAGCCGCCTCAAGGCCATGACGGCGGACGGCACCGGCCTGGTCGCGCTGTCCTATCGCGGCTATGCCGGCTCGAGCGGGGCGCCGAGCGAGGCGGGCCTGCTGCGCGATGCCGCGGCCGCCTACGCCTTCACCACCGCGCGCTACGCGGCGGAGCGAATCGTCGCGTGGGGCTTTTCGCTCGGGACCGGCGTGGCGGTCGCGATCGCCTCGGAGCATCGTGTTGGAAAACTCATCCTGGAAGCGCCCTATACATCGACGGCCGATATTGCAGCTTCATCGTTCTGGTACGTTCCGGTCCGCCTGCTGATGCGAGATCCATTTCATTCCGACGAGCGCATCCCGCGCGTCACTGTGCCGCTATTGGTGATGCATGGCACCGATGACCTTGCCATTTCCATCGTGTTCGGAGAGCGTCTGTTCGCGCTTGCGCACGAACCGAAGGAGTTCGTTCGCTTTGCGGGCGGTGGACACGACAATCTCGATGCGTTCGGTGCGATTGAAACGGCGAGGCACTTCATTGCTTTCTAGACGGCTTGTCGTTCGGCGCGCGAGCGGGTTCATCGCCGCGATCCTCGTCGTGTTGTTGCCACAGCACGCATGGGCGGCGACCGGGCTCGACGGCGCGGCGATGCGCTGGCCGTATGCGCTGCCCTTTGCCGGCCTCCTGCTGTCGATCGCTCTCGGGCCGCTGCTGTTTGCAAAAGTCTGGCACCATCATTACGGCAAGATCGCCGCGGCCTGGTCGCTGCTGGCACTCGCCTCGCTCGTCATCCTGGCCGGGAGCATGGCGACGTTGGCGGCGCTCGTTCACGCCATGCTCGCCGAATATCTCGGCTTCATCGTGCTGCTGTTCTCGCTCTATGTCGTGGCTGGCGGCATTCTCGTGACGGGCGACATCAAGGCGACGTCGGCATCAAATGCCGGCATCCTCGCGCTCGGTACGGTGATGGCGAGTGTCGTCGGCACCACGGGGGCGGCCATGATCCTGATCCGCCCTCTGATCCGCGCCAACCGACCGCGGCGCTACAACGCCCATGTCGTCATCTTCTTCATCATCCTGGTCGCCAATGTCGGTGGCGCGCTGAGCCCGCTCGGCGATCCCCCGCTGTTCGTCGGCTTCCTGCATGGTGTCGACTTCTTCTGGACCACGCGGACCATCTGGCTGCAGACGGCGATCGTTGCCGGACTGCTGCTCGCGATCTTCGTCGTCATCGACGTCTGGCGCTTCCGCAGCGAACCCTTGCTCGGCGCCGCCGGCGCCGCGAAGCCGGTCCGCATCCGCGGCCTCGTCAACCTGGTGCTGATTGCAGCCATCGTCGCGAGCCTGCTGGCCTCGGCGATGTGGAAGCCCGGCATCGCTTTCGACATTCTCGGAACCAGGCTGGAGCTGGAAGATATCGCCCGGAACGCGGCGCTGCTGGCCATAGCGGGCCTGTCGGTGTGGTTGACGCCGGACGAGCACCGGCAGGCCAACGGCTTCACCTGGGAGCCGATCCGCGAAGTCGCAAAGCTGTTCGCCGGCATTTTCATCGCGATCATCCCGGTCATCGCCATGCTCGATGCCGGCCATCACGGCGCGTTCGCCTGGCTGTTGTCGGCCGTGACCGCTCCGGACGGCACGCCGCGCGAGGTTGCCTATTTCTGGTTCACCGGTCTGATGTCGGCGTTCCTCGACAATGCGCCGACCTATCTGTTGTTCTTCGAGCTCGCCGGCGGCGACCCGCAGATGCTGATGCACGAACTCTCGGGCACGCTCGCCTCCATCTCCATGGGCGCAGTCTACATGGGCGCGCTTACCTATATCGGCAATGCGCCGAATTTCATGGTGAGCAGCATCGCCAGCGAGAACGGCATCGAGATGCCGAGCTTCTTCGGTTATTTCCTGCGCGCCAGCGCGGTGCTGATCCCGCTGTTCGTGCTGCTGACGCTGCTGCCGTTCGCTCCGATCCTGCGCTGGCATTGAATCTGCCGCGCGATTGCTACTGCTCGGCTGAGACAATTGGAGCCGATGGATGAGCGCGCACAATCCGACGCCTCGATCGGCCTGGATCTTTCCGGCGCTGGCCGTGCGAGGCGCATCTGTCGGGCCGGGCCTTGGTGCTCAGCGTCGTGCTGCTGCTGATTGCGCTGCTGGCGGTCGTGTTGCTGTCCAAGAAATTCTCGCTGGTGGTCGATGCCGTCGCGGCCAGGATCGGCGCGCCGCCTGCCTTTGCTCCTGACCTTCTTCCTGAGCATGCTGACCTTCGGTACGGGCAGGACCAATGTCCTGTTCGGGCTGGTCCATAAGGTGGTATTTGCCGTCTACGTGTTCGTGGTTTTCGTGCCCTGAACCGGTTTTCCGGATATGCCCCAGGAGAGTTCCGATGCTTGCCGCCGAGTCCGAGGTTCAGGTCGACAATGAGCAGGTTCGGGTGACCGAGTGGCGGCTCGCGCCAAACAGCGCCACCGGGCATCACACCCATGGCATGGACTACGTCATTGTTCCCGTGGTCGGAGGGGAAATGACCATCGTGGCGCCCGATGGCGAGCGGTCCAAAGCACAGCTTGCGGCCGGGAAATCCTATTTTCGCAAGGCCGGCGTCCAGCACGACGTGCTTAACGAAACCGCAACCGAGATCGTGTTCCTTGAGGTTGAGCTGAAGTCGTAAGTCCGGCGTACCCCTTTGCCATTGATCCGTCGCAGTTGATCCCTCACTATGCCTCAAAGTTCCCGCATCAGATCGCGCGGGGAGTGGCCGGAATGCTGAAATACATCGCTAAAATCTCGATGGACATCTTCCCCTCGGTGCTCGCAACGATCATCGGGGCGTATATCGTTAATCATTACATCAACGCCAAGCCGGCGGCGGATGCGCCCGCGGCCGTGAGGGCGCCCGCCGAGGCCGGCAAGAACGGCAAGCCCGCCGATGTGGCCAACCTCCCCGCGCCCGGCGTCAAGGCCAAGGGCATCTCCGAGAAGAACGTGACGGACAAGCCGGCGGCCGAGAAGGCTGCCGATCATCCGGGCGCGGAGTCGAAGACCTCGACGGCGGACGTGGCACCGGCCGAGGCCGCCCCGCGCGGCAAGCCGTCCGGTCGCGAGAAGGCAGTCGCCAAGTCCACGCCGGCCGTCAGTGCAGCCGCTCCCGCCGCCCCGGTGGTGGAGGCCAATTCGGCGCCCGCTGCTGCCGCGCCGGCCGCAACCCCCGACGCCAACGATCTCGTGCGCGCCGCGATCGAGCGCCTGCGCAAGTCGCCTGAGAGCAAAGCGGCTGAGGCCAAAGCTTCCGACACAAAGGCTGCCGACACAAAGGCTTCCGACAATAAGTCTTCCGAGACCAAGGCGCCCGAGAAGACTCAGGAGCCTGCGGTGCGTGAAGCCGCCCGCACTCCGGAGGCCCCGCGTATCATTCCCGTGGATACGTCATCGGTGCGTCCGTTGCCGCCGCCGATCACGGTCTCGACACCCGCAGCCGAGGCCTATGGCAATGGCGGCTCGTCGCAGCCGAGCCCGCCCTACACGGCGTCGGTCGGCAACGAGAACCCGAATCGGCTGACGCCGCCGGCTGATATTCCGGTCCCGATGATTGCGCCCCCGCTCGATCTGCGCGCCGATGCCGGCGCGTCGATGCCGCGGCCGAAGACCAATGTCGCCGACGACATGCTGTCGGGCGTTAAGTCCATGTTCCACTCCGTTCTGCCGAAGAGCGTCACCCCGGATTAAGACGGCGCCCGCGCTGCGCCAGACTCGTCAGCCGCCGACGCGGGCGAGGCCGCTGCGGGCGGCGTCGTCGCGTGGGCGAAGCGAGACCGCCTTGGTGTAGGACGCCGCCGCCTTGGTCCTGTCGCCCAGCCGTTCATAGGCTTGCCCGCGTATGGTCCAGACTTGGGCATTGTGGGGATCGGCCTCGGAAGCCTCATCCAGATCGGCCGCGGCCTCCTTGACCTTGCCGACGGCGAGATAACTGGTGGCGCGGCCGAGCAGCGGCTCGACCTTCTGCGGGTTAAGGCCGCTCGCGGCACTGAAATCGGCGATGGCGAAGTCGTGCTGGTTCTTGCCCTGGTAGATCAGGGCGCGGCCATAGAGCGCCTGCGCGTTGTACGGATCGAGTCCGACCGCGTGATTGAATTCATCGAGCGCGGCCGCCGTCTCGCCGGACTTTGCCAGAGCCTGGGCCTTTGCCGTATGGGCTTGGGCTTCGCTGACATTGCCGGCGCTGACCACGTTCTCAGCGGTCGTGGCCGCCTTGGGTGCCTCCTGCGGCTTCTCCTTCTCCGGCGTCAGCGACCCCAGGTCGAAGGAGCAGCCGCATAGCGAAATCCCCATCAAGGCCAGCGCAAACGGCTGCTGCAAGATCTGCCGTAGCCGCGCCAAGCCGCGCTTGGGGAGAGGGGAGGCCATCTACGGTTCGCTCGCGCTAGTGCCGCATCGGTAGTGCCCCATCCCAGCAAGGCACCGCTCACAAAACAATAACGCGGGCCAGGGGCCCGCGTCATCGAAAACTGAAATCTCTCAAGTCGGGTAAATCAGCGCGGTCCGCGCGGACCAGCACTTGCACCTGCGCCTGCACCCGGGCCGCCGCGACCGCCACGATCACCGCCGGGGCCAGCACCGAACACCGGCTTCGGCTTCATCGGCAGCAGGCCTTCGCGCTGCAGCTTCTTGCGGGCCAGCTTGCGTGCGCGACGCACGGCTTCGGCCTTTTCACGGGCCTTCTTCTCGGAGGGCTTTTCGTAGTGACCGCGGAGCTTCATCTCGCGGAAAATACCCTCGCGCTGCATCTTCTTCTTCAGCGCCTTGAGGGCTTGATCGACATTGTTATCGCGAACGAGAACCTGCACGCGGCATCCTCTTCAGTGGATCGGATTTGAATTCTGGTAAGTCAAAGGGGATGGCGAAACGCACAAGCCCTTAACCTTGAGGGCGCGGATGTATCAGACAAAACTTGGGATGTCCACCGGCCAAGCGGGTTTTCGGGCCAAGTTCAGCCATTAAATGAGGCAAAATACCTCTGTGCGGCCCTGATTTGGGAGATTTGACGCCAAGGGTGGGGCCGTTTCCGGAGCTTTGTTCCGGAATCTTTGAAAGCAGGGGACGACACATGGATATGAAGAAATACGCGGCCGAAGCTATCGGTACCTTTTGGCTCACATTCGCAGGTTGCGGAAGTGCGGTGATCGCAGCCGGCTTTCCGCAGGTTGGCATCGGTCTGGTCGGTGTCTCCCTCGCGTTCGGACTGAGCGTGGTCACCATGGCCTATGCGATCGGCCACATCTCAGGCTGTCATCTCAATCCGGCCGTCACTGTCGGTCTTGCCGCCGGCGGACGTTTTCCGGCCGGACAGATCCTGCCTTATGTGATTGCGCAGGTCGCCGGCGCGATCGTGGCCGCGTGGCTGCTCTACGTCATCGCAAGCGGAGCTCCCGGCTTCGACGTCAGCAAGGGGTTCGCGTCCAACGGGTACGATGCCCATTCTCCCGGCCAGTACAGCATGATCGTGTGCTTCCTCACCGAGGTGGTCATGACCATGATGTTCCTGTTCATCATCATGGGCGCGACTCACGGCCGCGCGCCCGCCGGCTTTGCGCCGCTGGCGATCGGGCTCGCGCTGGTGATGATCCATCTCGTCAGCATCCCCGTCACCAACACCTCCGTGAACCCGGCGCGTAGCACGGGGCCCGCGCTGTTCGTCGGCGGCTGGGCGCTGTCGCAGCTCTGGTTGTTCTGGGTTGCGCCACTGATCGGCGGCGCGCTGGGCGGGGTGATCTATCGTTGGCTCAGCGAAGAGCCCACTGGCGTCGTCGCGGGCGCGAAGACGGCATAACTGCAAAGCGGGATCGCGGCATGCGCCGCGGTCCCGTTATTTGCCGGTCGTGGGTCGCACTTCGGTGACATGTCCCATCTTGCGGCCCGGACGCGGCGCGCCCTTGCCGTAGATGTGCACCGTTGCGCCCGCGACGCTCAGCCACTTGTCATATTCGTTGATCTCGTCGCCGATCAGATTGGTCATGGTGACGACTTCGCCGTGGCGCACGGGCTTG
Organism: Bradyrhizobium sp. 155; assembly: GCF_023101105.1. Taxonomy (NCBI): domain Bacteria; kingdom Pseudomonadati; phylum Pseudomonadota; class Alphaproteobacteria; order Hyphomicrobiales; family Nitrobacteraceae; genus Bradyrhizobium; species Bradyrhizobium sp. 155. The sequence goes on from NZ_CP064704.1 coordinate 1,429,989, forward strand.
CCGAGGGGCCAGCCGGCAATGGCGCGGATGTGCTGCTCGAACTGCGAGACGGACGCACCGTCGAGCGTCCAATGTCCGGAATTGTGCACGCGCGGAGCGATCTCGTTGACCAGCACCTTGGGTCCGGTGCCGTTGGCGAGCACGAACATCTCGACGGCAAGCACGCCGACATAATCGAGCGCGCCCGCGATCTTGCCGGCGATACTGCGCGCTTCCTCGGCGAGCACGTCCGGGATCCGGGCGGGCGCACGGGAGATCTTCAGGATGTGGTCGCGGTGCTCGTTTTCGGTGACGTCGAAACACTCGACCTGGCCCGTGGCCGAGCGGGCGGCGATCACGGAAATCTCACGCTCGTACGGCACGAAGGCTTCCAGGATGGCCGATTTGGTGGCGAGACTGGTCCACACTTTCGCGACGTCGTCGCCCTCGCGGATGATGGCCTGGCCCTTGCCGTCATAGCCGAAGCGACGGGTCTTCAGCACCGCCGGAAGGCCGATCCTGGCGATCGCCTCGCGCAATGACGGGACCGAGGTGACGTCGGCGTAGGCTGCGGTGCCGATGCCCAGCCGCGTCACGAAATCCTTCTCGGCGAGCCGGTCCTGGGTGGTCTCGAGGATCTTGCGGTTGGGCAGCACCGGGCGGCGCGCATCCAGCACCATCGCGGCCGCGGACGGCACGTTCTCAAATTCGTAGGTGATGACGTCGACGTCGTTGGCGAACAGCTCGAGTGCTTCGACATCGGCATATTCGGCGCAGGTCGCATTCAGGACGACGTCGAAGGCCGGTGAGTCCGGATCGGGCGAGAACACCTGGCAGCGCAGGCCAAGCCGGGCCGCCGCCATGGCCAGCATCCGCCCCAATTGTCCGCCGCCGAGGATGCCAATGGTGTCGCCGGGCTTCAGCTTCACCTGCTTTGCGTCAGTCACGCCTTGTCCTCCGGGCGCTCGGCCACGGCCTCGGTCTGCGCCTTGCGCCAGGCGGCGAGGCGATCGGACAAGGCCGGGTCGGACAAGGCCAGCACGGCCGCCGCCAGCAACGCCGCATTGATGGCGCCCGCCTTGCCGATGGCGAGGGTGCCGACCGGGATGCCTGCGGGCATCTGGACGATCGAATAGAGCGAATCGATGCCCTTGAGCGTCCTGGATTCGATGGGGACGCCGAACACGGGCAATTCCGTCAGAGCCGCCGCCATGCCGGGCAGGTGGGCTGCGCCACCCGCGCCGGCGATGATGACCTTGTAACCAGCCGTCTTGGCGCCTTTGGCGAACGTAAACAGCCGGTCGGGGGTGCGGTGGGCCGAAACGATGCGGGTGTCGGCGGCAACGCCGAGCCCTGCGAGCGTGTCGGCGGCATGCCGCATCGTGTCCCAGTCCGACTGGCTTCCCATGATGATGGCGATCGGCGCGGTCATGACGTGAATTGTTCTCGAAAAACAGAAAGATAGGCCAGACTAAAGGTTCCGGCCGGTGGCTCGCAAGGCGGTGGCAAGGAGAAGGGAATGAACTATCCTGTCTTGGTGAATCCCCGCAAGCCTTCATTGAGCAGGATGCCCATGAAGAAACCAAAAAGGGCAAGCGCTGCGAAGGCCAAAAAGGGCCCGAAGCCCAGTGCCGGCCGCTCCAAAGTTGCTCTCAAGCGTCCGGCCAAGCGTCGGATCAAGGGTCCGGCGCGGCGTCCGACCAGGCCGTCGCAGCGGGCAGCGTCTGCCGATGACGGGGCCAAAGCGGCCATCGAGCCGGCCATCAACGCGACCATCCGCGAGCTCCGGAGCAAGCTCAGGGGGGCGCTGCGGCGGGTCGCGGAGCTCGAGGCGGCTGCCGACACCGATTTCCTGCTCGAAATTCCGAACCGGCGCGGCTTCGAACGCGAGCTCGCCCGCGCCGTCGCCTACATGAAGCGCTACCGCGCCAGCGGGGCGCTGATCGTGCTCGACGTCGATCGGTTGAAGCCGATCAACGATTCCTTCGGCCATGCGGCCGGCGACGAGGTCCTGAAGGCGATTGCCACCACGCTGACGCGGCAGATCCGCGCTTCGGACGTGGTCGGCCGGCTCGGCGGCGACGAGTTCGCGCTGCTGCTCTGGAATCTCAGCGAGACCGACGCCAAGGCGAAGGCCGCGGCTTTCGAGCAGGCCATCGACGAATTGTCCTTTGTCTTTCGCGGCCAGCACGTGAGCGCGGGCGCTTCCGCCGGCGTCGCCCTGCTCGGAGTGCAATCCGACGCCACGCGCGCCCTGGAGGAGGCCGATGCCGCGATGTATGTGCGCAAGGCGCACCGGCGGCACGAGCCGCACATCAGGCTCGTCAGCAGCTAGTTAAAGCGTGCCGAGGTCTTTCGGTACGTCGCCGAAGCTGCGGAGCAGTTTTGCGTCCCCGAATTCGCCGGTCATGGGATCGCCGCTGCGGCTGAACGCGACCGCGCCGGTGTGGCCGGCGCCGTGCGACATAATCTCGGCGCGCCGTAGCGCGGCCGCCGCGCTCTGGCATTCCTCGGCCGCACCCGCGACCGGCGATCCGTCCTCGTCGGTCAGGAAAGGTAATGCAACGTAATAGGTGACATCGGACATGGTCGGCTCCGATAGCTGACAGTCAGGCGGCGCTGCTCTTGCTCCGCATCTTGCTGCGCGAGGTCTCCGGAATGCAGCCTGCGGAAACCGCCGCCTGCAATTCTTCCAGCTCGGCCTCCAGATATTCATTGGCCATGATCAGCGCCTTGATGGTGCTGCGCAGATTGCCGTCGCACATCGCGATCGCCTGATCGCAGGCTTGTTCATAATGGCTGTTGTCGAGAAGGGCGGTTGCCGACATCTGCATTTTCCTTAGACGGTTTCCCCGGGGTGTTGGGTGCTCAAATGTTCTTATTTTGTTCCTTTCGAGTCAAGCGGATTTACGTGCGGCGGGGCCGCCGTAAAGTTCTACCCGTGGATCAGGCGATGATGTCGGGCGTGATCTGGTCTTCGATGAACGCGATACGGTCACGCAACAACAGCTTGCGTTTCTTCAACCGCTGTAACCGCAACAGGTCGGGGGCGGGCGATTGATGCAGTGCATCGATCGCCACATCGAGATCTCGGTGTTCCTGGTGCAACCGGGCGAGCTCGGATTCGAGTTCGCGCGCATCTTCATTGGTCATGTCTGCGGTGGCCGAAAAACCGATAGGCGTGAGATTAAGGCTGTGGATGCCCTGTGGAAACTATCGTCCTTGCGCGCCGTGATCGCAAGCGATCTCGGGCTGTCGCGCGCCGATCTCCCGCGAGATATTTCTGCGGTCGCTCCGGCGTTGCGCAAGCGCATTGATATCACGGATTTTTCCCGCGTGGTTCCCTTACTCACGCTTCGTTACATATGAATTTCTAAAAATGACAGCGCGACGACTGATATCCATCGACAGAACAAATCGGTGATGTACACTTCCTCGTCCGGTCGAATCCAAGGTTCACCCCTACCGAGGAGGTTTCGAATGACAATTCAGGCACATCTGGTTGAATTGGAACGGAAGCACAAAACTCTCGAAAACGAATTGCACGAAGCTCTCGTGCACCTTTCAACAGACGACCTGCAAATTGTTGAGTTGAAGCGCCGGAAGTTGATGGTCAAGGACCAGATCGAGCGTCTCAGGCACGGCGACACGCTCCACTAGTAACCCCGTAACAGCGTAGAGTTGATCGCACCCTTTCAGGCAGGGATGGGAGCCTTTGCGCTCATCCCTGCTGCAAGGCGCGCAGCGTGCAAGGATTTGCGCGGCTCCAGCGTCTTGTCTGGACGCAGTTCTTTACGCGCAACCGGAATCCAATTCGCTTTAAACCACTAGATGTTTGCGAGCTCGGCGACGTGATCCGCGATCGCGAGCGATGACGTCAATCCGGGCGACTCGATGCCGAACAGATTGATCAGGCCTTCGACGCCGTGATCGCGCGGGCCCTGCATCAAGAAATCCTGCGTGGCCACCGCCGGCGGCACGATCTTCGGGCGGATGCCCGAATAGCTCGGCATGAGAGCACCGTCAGGCAACGTCGGCCAGTATTTGCGGATCGCCGGGTAGAAGCGCTCGGCGCGTGACGGGTCGACCTCATAGTCGATCGTCTCGATCCACTCGACGTCAGGGCCGAAACGGGCCTGCCCGGCCATGTCCAGCGTCAGATGCACCCCTAGGCCACCGGGCTCGGGCACCGGATAGATCAGGCGCGAGAACGGCGCCCTGGCATTGCAGCTGAAGTAGTTTCCCTTGGCGAGGTAGGCCGTCGGGATCCGTTCCAGCGGCATGCCCTCGATGTTGCGCGCCACGGTGGTCGCCGAGAGCCCGGCGGCGTTGACGAGGAGGCTGCATTGCAGCGTCATCGGCGCTTCGCCGCCCGCCTCGATCTCGATGACGCCGGCGGTCGCCTTGGCACGGATCAGCGGGGTGTGAAACGCGAAGGCCGCGCCCGCGTCCTCGGCTTCGCCGCGCAGCGAGAGCATGTAGGCGTGGCTGTCGATGATGCCGGTCGACGGCGACAGCAGCGCGGCGTCACAGGCGAGCGCCGGCTCCAGCGCACGTGCCGCATCACCCGTGAGCAACTGCATGTCGAGCACGCCGTTGGCCTCGGCATGCGCCTTGATCGATTGCAGCTTCTCGGTCTCTTTCGGATTGGTCGCGACGATCAGCTTGCCGCAATTCCTGTGCGGGATGCCGCGCTCGGAACAGTAACGATAGAGCGCGTGCTTGCCGTCGACGCACATGCGCGCCATCCAGCTTCCGGCGCGGTAGTAGATGCCGGCATGGATCACCTCGCTGTTGCGCGAGGAGGTGATGGTGCCGATGGCCTCGGCTTGCTCGAGCACGATCACCTCGCGCCCGGCTTGCGCCAGCTTTCGAGCCACCGCGAGCCCGATCACGCCGGCTCCGATGACGACGCAGTCCACCCTATCCATGGTCGTGCAGGACGTCCGCTCGAAGCGACGATGGCCCCACGCCTGGGGAGGGCGACGCGGGGGCTTTTTCCGTTAAGGAAGCATTTATCATGTCAGGGCAATTGCCGTATTTGATGCCACATTGTTCCGTTGCGCGTACAGGCGTTTACCCGATCCAAACTCGCGAGGCCAGACAATCCGACGTTGAAATCGCGGGTGGCTGATGGCTGAGAAGAACTGGCACGCGGGCAGCGCGCTTCCGATTGCGGTGCAGGCCGTCGTGTGCCTGGCCGCAGCGGTCGCGCCTGCGCGCGCCTTTGCCCTCTCAGACAGCTTCACCCCTCCGAGCTATCTCGGCGAGCTTGATCCCAACGTGATCTGGGAAGCCCTGATCGCGGGAATTGTGATCTGTTCGTTCTTCGCCGCGATCGCGCTGTGGATCCATTCCTCGCTGCGCCGGACCAGGCGTCTGCAGCTGCGGCGCAATGCCTTCGTCTCCTCCGCCATGAACAATCTCAACCAGGGCGTGGTGATGACGGATGCGCAGCGGCGCGTCATCTTCTGCAACGACCGCTATATCGAGATTTACGGCCTGGCGCGGTCGGATCTCTGGGCCAACATGAACGGCTACGAACTCCTTGAGCTGCGACGCAAGCGCGGGGTGCTCGGCGCCGCCTCCAACGACGAGTTCTACGAGAAGGCGGCAAGCACCAACGGCTTGATCACCGAACTGCCGGACGGGCGGGCCATCCTGGTGAAATATTTCGTGCTGCCCAACGGCGGCTCGGTGACGACGCATCTGGACGTCAGCGAGCAGCGCAGGCTGTCGCGGCAGCTCGCCTCCACCAAGCAGTTCCTGGAAACGGTGCTGGACAACGTGCCGGCCTGCGTGGCCGCAAAGAACATCGAGGATGGTCGCTACATCTTCGCCAACAGCGCCTATGAGCGGTTCTGGGGCTTCTCGCGCGACCATGTCGTCGGCAAGAACGCGCGCGAGCTGTTTGCGCCGATCTCGGCGGACAGCATCGAGGCGACCGACCGCACGGCACTCGATTCGCCGGACGGCCAGTTTCGCAACGAATTCGAGGTCGACCGCGCCGGTGAGCGACGCATGGTTGCCTCGATCCGGATCGTTGTCCGCAACGAGAGCAACAAGCCCGAATTCCTGATGCTCGTGTTCGAGGACATCACCGATCGCCGCTCGCTGTCGAAGGAGCTGGAGAGCACGAAGAAGTTCCTCGAGCTCGTGGTCGACAACATCCCGGTGGCCCTGATCGTCGAGCAGGTCAAGGACGGCCGCTACCTGCTCGCCAACCGCAGCGCCGAGACGATCCTCAACCGCAGGCGCGAGGAAGCCACAGGCCTGACCGCGTCCGACATCTTCAATCCCAAGGAAGCCAAGCTGATCATCGCGCGCGACGAAGCCGCGATCAAGAAGCGTGGGATGATCACCGAAGAGCACCCGATCTCCACAAAGGACGGGCTGCGGCTGTTCCTCACCCGCCGCGCCACCGTGCTGAGCGACACCGGCGAGCCGCAATATCTGATCAAGACCCACGAGGACGTCACCGATCGCCGGCAGACCGAGTCGCGCATGGCGCACATGGCCTATCACGACGGCCTCACCGATTTGCCGAACCGTGCCGCTTTCCTGCAGGCGTTGACCCAGATGATCGAGGCCTGCGAGGGCACCGGCGAGGAGTTCGCGGTTCTGTGCGTCGATCTCGACGGTCTCAAGGAGGTCAACGACGTCTTCGGTCATGCGCACGGCGACAAGCTCCTGGTCGAGGTGGCCCAGCGGCTCCAGGACTCCGCGCGCGGCGGCGTGGTGGCGCGCCTGTCCGGCGACGAGTTCGGCCTGATCATCGACGGTAAGCAGCCGGATGCAGGTCTCGCGCTGGCGCAGCAGATCGGTGATGCCGTCGCTAAGGAATTCCAGATCGACGGCCGCCCGGTCCGCGCCGGCGTCACCACCGGCATGTCGATCTTCCCGCACAACGGCGCCGACGCCGCCTCGTTGCTCGCCAATGCCGGCGCGGCGCTGTTCCGCGCCAAGCAGAAGTCGCGCGGCACGATCAGCCTGTTCCAGCCGGAGATGGACCAGCAGATCCGCGATCGCCGCGTGCTGCACCAGGATCTCTCGATGGCGATCAAGAACGGCGAGCTCTCGCTCGCCTTCCAGCCGCAGGGAGCAGCGGGCCACAGCGTCGCCGAGAGCGAGATCATCGGCTTCGAGGCGCTGGCGCGCTGGCAGCATCCGGTGCGCGGCCAGGTCTCCCCGGCCGAATTCATCCCGATCGCGGAGGAAAGCGGCCTGATCGTCGAGATGGGCGAGTGGATCCTGCGCGAAGCCTGCCGCGAGGCCGCGTCCTGGCCGAAGCCGCTTCAGATCGCGGTCAACCTGTCGCCGGCGCAGTTCATGCACGGCGACGTGGTCGGGCTCGTGCATTCCATCCTGCTCGAGACGGGTCTCGCACCCGGTCGGCTCGAGCTCGAGATCACCGAGGGCGTGCTGATCGAGGACTTCGATCGCGGTCTGGCGCTGCTGCGCCGGCTCAAGGCGCTCGGCGTGCGCATCTCCATGGACGATTTCGGCAGCGGTTATTCCTCGCTGAGCTATCTCCAGGCGTTCCCGTTCGACAAGATCAAGATCGACCGCGCCTTCATCATCAATCTCGGCCGCAACCCGCAATCGGCGGCGATCGTGCGCGCGGTGATCGATCTCGGCCATGGCCTGGAAATGTCGATCGTCGCCGAAGGCGTCGAGACGCTGGAACAACTCGCCTTCCTCGCCGCGGAAGGCTGTGACGGCGTGCAGGGCTATCTGCTCGGCAAGCCACTGCCGATCGGGAAATATGCCGGCCTCGTCGGTCGTGCCGAAGTCATGGAGCTTGCGCTCAAGACCGGCTAGAGCGTTTTTCGAGCGCAGCGGATGCGGGTTCGCGTCAAGAGAACGCGCCAAACCAGAATCTAGAGCCCCGTTCCGATTTCATCGGAAGGGAAATGGCTCTAGAGATGGCGAGCGTTTCGCTCCCATTCGACGGCTTCATGGCGGATTACGATTTTGCGATCATCGGCGGCGGCCTGAACGGTGTCAGCCTCGCGCGCGATGCCGCCGGCCGCGGCCTGCGGGTCATCCTGTTGGAGCAGGGCGATCTGGGCGGCGCGGCGTCGTCGGCAACGCCGCGGCTGATCCACGGCGACCTGTCGGTTCTGGAACGGCGCGGCTTCCGCCGGGTGCGCCGGGCGCTCGCTGAGCGCCGGATCTGGCTCCGGATCGCGCCGCATCTGGTTCGGCCGATGCGCTTCGTGATCCCGGCGCATTCCGACGAGCGCCCACCATGGCTGCTGCGCGTCGGCCTGCTCCTCTACGACAGCCTCACCAGCCGGAGCGGCCTGCCTGCAACGGCGACCCTCGACATCACGCATCATCCGGTCGGCAACGCGCTGAAACGACCATTCGGCACGGCCTTCGAATATTCGGATTGCGTCGTCGACGATTCCCGACTGGTGGTGCTCACGGCACTGGATGCGGCCGAGCGCGGCGCCGTGATTCGGACTGGAGCGCGCTGTGTGCGCGCCGATCGAACCGACACATGGCGGCTCGCGGTGGTCGACCGCGGCCATCGTCGCACGATCACGGCCCGGGCACTGGCCAACGCCACCGGCGGCTGGACGTCGATGGTCGCCGAGACCGTGCTGCGGCAGCCGCAACCCGCCGTGGCGGCGATGCAGATGAGCCAGATCATCGTCCCGCGATTGTTCGATTCCGATAACGTCTACGTCTTCCAGAACAGCGATGGCCGGCTGATCTTCGCGAGTCCTATCGCGCGCGATTTCACACTGATTGGAACAGTCACGCACGATTTCACCGGCGATCCTGCGATCGTCGCGATGCGGGGGGCCGACGTCAGCTATCTCTGCGAAGCGGCCAGTCGCTATTTCCGCGAGCGCGTTGCCCCGACCGACGTGGTGCGCGCGGTCTCCGGCGTCAACCTGACGCTGGCGTCCGCGCGCGGGCGTGATGGCACGACGCTGTTCGACGCGCGACGGCGCAAGGCGCCGCTGATCACGATGTTTGGCGGTGACGTCACCACCTCGCGCCTGCGGGCGGAGCGCGCGGTGACGAAGTTGACGCCGTTCTATCCGATGTCGCCGCCCTGGACCGCAGGCGCGGCGCTGCCGGGCGGAGATTTTGCCTGGGATCGTTTCGACACCGAGGTCGATCTTGCGCGTGACCGCTGGCGCTTTCTCTCGGAGGCGCAGGCCCAACGCCTCGTCGCGGCCTATGGCTCGCGGCTATCGGCTGTGCTTGCCGAGGCGAAGACCCGGGACGATCTCGGCCCCGCCTTCGGTCCCGAACTGACCGGGGCCGAGGTGCGCTATCTCATGACCCACGAATGGGCGCGTTTTCCCGAGGACATCCTGTGGCGCCGCTCCAAGCTCGGCCTGACGATGTCAGCGGGGGAATGCAATGCGCTGGCTGCGTTCATGGCGAATGCGTGAACGAACGGCCTCTAACCGGTTGAGTGAGGGACGATCGGCCGCTAGCGTGCGGCTTGATTGGGGTTGGCAGGAACCATGACTGACGAGTTGCCCAGAACAGACGCGGCTGCGGCTGCGGTCGGAGAGACGCAGCTCGCGGCCGGCGAGCCGTTGCTGCGCATCGAGGGCGTCGCCAAGACGTTCGGGACGTTCCGGGCCGTCGATGGCGTCTCGCTCGACATCAAGGCCGGCGAGTTCTTTGCGCTGCTCGGGCCCAGCGGCTGCGGCAAGACCACGCTTCTGCGCATGCTCGCCGGTTTCGAAGCGCCGGATCAAGGGCGCATTCTGCTCGGCGGCAAGGACATCGCGCAGGCGCTGCCGCATGAGCGGCCGATCAACATGATGTTCCAGAACTACGCGCTGTTTCCGCACCTGTCGGTGCGCGACAACATCGCCTTCGGCCTGAAGCGCGCCGGTATGGCGCGCGCAGACATCGCCACGCGTGTGGCGGAGATGGTTGCGCTGGTGAAGCTCGACGGACTCGAGAAGCGCAAGCCCGACCAGCTCTCCGGGGGACAGCGCCAGCGCGTGGCGTTGGCGCGTGCACTGGCGCGACGCCCGCAGCTCCTTCTGCTCGATGAGCCGCTCGCAGCGCTGGACAAGAAGCTGCGCGAAAGCACCCAAGGCGAACTGATGGAGCTTCAGCGCCGGCTCGGCATGACCTTCATCATCGTCACCCACGACCAGGAAGAGGCGATGACGATGGCGAGCCGGATCGGCGTGATGAGGGACGGCAGGCTGGCGCAGGTCGCGAGTCCCCGCGAACTCTACGAGGCGCCACGCTCGCGCTGGATCGCGGAGTTTGTCGGCGACATCAACCTGTTCGACGCCAAGTCCAAATTGCGCGACGGTCATCGTCTGGTCATAGGCACGCGCGATGCGGGACCGCTGGTGGTGGCGGAGCCGCGCGAGCCGTTCGGTGAGGTCAGATTATCGGTTGCGATCCGCCCCGAGAAGGTCAAGCTGTCGCGCCGTGGGCCGGCGAGGGAGGCCGGTCATGAGACGGCGATCAACCAGCTGGACGGCGTGATCGCCGACATCTGCTATCTCGGCGGCACCACCACTTACAAGGTGAAGCTCGAGGCCGGCGGGACGGTGCAGGCGTCGGTCGCCAACAGCGCGCGCCTTGACGTCGACGCCTACAGCGTGGGCCAGCCTGTCGTCGCCTGGTTCACGCCCGACGACTGCGTGGTGCTGCCGTCATGAGCGGGCGCCGCATTTTTGCGCGACCGGCTCACTTTGCCGCGATCGCGCCCTATGTCTGGATGGTGCTGTTCTTCCTGGTGCCGTTCGGCTTCGTGCTGAAGATCAGCCTGTCGCAGACGGCGATCGCGCAGCCGCCTTACGAGCCGGTGTTCGACCTGATGGCGGGATGGGGGGCGCTGAAGGCCGCCTTTGCCGCGCTGTCGATCGACAATTTCAGGCTGCTCGTCTCCGACGATATCTACGTGTTCGCCTATGTGCGTAGCCTCACCGTCGCCGTCACCGCGACCGCGCTGTTGCTCCTGATCGGCTATCCCATCGCCTACGGCATGGCGCGGCTGCCGGCGCGCTGGCAGGCCGTGGCGATGGTGCTGGTGATCGTGCCGTTCTGGACCTCGTTCCTGATCCGGATCTATGCCTGGATCAACATCCTCCAGCACGACGGCCTGCTCAACCAGATACTGCTGGCGCTGCATCTGGTTAGTCAGCCCGTGGTGTGGCTCTCCACCGACAGCGCGATGTATATCGGCATCGTCTATTCCTACCTGCCGTTCATGATCCTGCCGCTCTACGCCACGCTGGCCAAAATGGAGCCGGTGCTGGAGGAGGCCGCCTCCGATCTCGGCGCGCCGCGCTGGCAGGTGTTCTGGCTCGTCACCTTCCCGCTGTCGCTGCCCGGCGTCGGCGCCGGCGTGCTGCTGTGCTTCATCCCCATCGTCGGCGAGTTCGTCATTCCGGATCTCCTGGCCGGCTCCAATGCGCTGATGATCGGCCAGACCTTGTGGCTCGAATTCTTCACTAACAAGGACTGGCCGGTCGCCTCCGCCGCGGCCATCGTGTTGTTGGTGGTGCTGCTGGTCCCGCTGCTGCTGTACGAACGGCTGCAGAAGCGGCAGCTGGAACAGGGGCGGTGAGGCGATGCGCAAGGTCTCCCGTCTGTCCCGCTTCAACGTCGCCTCGCTTTCGCTGGGTCTGGCCTTCCTCTATCTGCCGATCCTGATCCTCGTGATCTATTCCTTCAATGCCTCGCGGCTGGTGACGGTGTGGGGTGGCTGGTCGCTGCGCTGGTATCACGAGTTCTTCAATGACCGCGCCATGATCGAGGCGGCCTGGATGAGCCTGCGCGTCGCGGTTTCGTCGGCAACCATTGCGACCCTGATCGGCACGCTCGCCGCCGTGGCGCTGTCGCGCGGCGAGCGGTTTCGCGGCCGCACCCTGTTCTCCGGCATGCTCTATGCGCCGCTGGTGATGCCGGAGGTGATCACCGGACTGTCGCTGCTGCTGCTGTTCGTGGCGCTAAACGCGGAGCGCGGCTTCTGGACGGTGACGATCGCCCATACCACGCTGACGATGTGCTTCGTCGCCGTCGTCGTGCAGTCCCGCCTCGGCTCGCTCGACCGCTCCTTGGAAGAGGCCGCGATGGATCTCGGCTACGACCCCCTGCGCGCGTTCGTGGCCGTAACGCTGCCGCTGATCGCGCCTGCGATCGTCGCGGGCTGGATGCTCGCCTTCACGCTGTCGCTGGACGATCTCGTGATCGCGAGCTTCACCACCGGCCCCGGCTCGGCGACGCTGCCGATCCGGATCTATTCGGAAGTGCGGCTCGGAGTGAAGCCCGAGATCAACGCGATCTGCACGCTGGTGATCGCCTTGATTGCTGTTGTCATCGTCATCGCCTCGCTCGCCTCGAAACTGTCGAGCTCGCAGGGCGAGAGCGCGGCGCCGCTATAACGGGAGGCGATGATGACGTTTGCCTATCAGGTCCTGGTGCATACGCCGCTCTGGGTCTGGACCTTGCTCGCCTATCTGGTCTGGCAGGGCATCAAGGCGATGCAGCCGCGCAAGACGCCGATCTGGCGTGCGCTGATCGTTCCGATCGTATTCATCGTCTGGGGCATTTCGCGGATTGGCTTCGGACATCAGGATAGCGCGTGGCCGCTGGTTGCCTGGGGCGGGGCCGCATTGGTGTTGTTGCCGATCGGCGTATTAACGTCGCGTCCGTTCGACGTCGATCACAAGACAGGCGAGATCATCCGCGCGGGTGGCGCCTTTGCGCTGATCCGCAACCTCGTCATATTCTCTCTGCAGTATGCGGTCGGCGTGATCTCGGCGGTCGATGCGAGCGACCGTGCACTCGCACTCGTCGTCGGCCGCGCGATTTCGGGCGCGACCGCGGGCTATTTCATCGGCTCGATGATCGCGCTGCTGGTTGCCTACCAAAGAAAGCGCGCCGTGGATCTCAGGACTTCACCGCACCGGCCGTGAGCCCGCCCACCATGTAGCGCTTGAAGGCGTAATAGACCGCGGCCGGCGGCAGCGCGTAGATGAAGCCGGTGGTCATCAACAGCTCCCACGGCGAGTCGTCGGCGGCGAGGAAGTTGCCGAGCGCGACCGGCAGCGTGATATCGGTGTCCTTGGACAAGAGCAGGAACGCGTAGAGATATTCGTTCCAGGCCAGCAGCACGGCATAGGTGCCGATCGCGACCAGCGAGGGCATCATCAGCGGCACATAGACCAGGCGGAACAGCTGCAGCGTGGTCGCGCCGTCCATCACGGCGGCCTCGTCGAGCTCGACCGGCAGCTTGTCGGACGCCTGCTTCAGCACCCAGATCGCGTAAGGCGAAGCGATTGTCACCATCGCCAGGATCAGCGACCAGTGATTGTTGAGCAGGCCGTAGTTGCCCATGGTGCGGTACATCGGCACGGCGAGGAACGCCGCCGGGATGAAGTAGGTGAACAGCGCGAGATTCATCACCCAGCGGCCGCCCGGCGCCTTAAGCCGCGAGATCGAGAATGCGGCGGCGGTCGCGACGAACAAGGTCAGCGCGCCTGCGGCCAGCGCGATCACCGTCGAGTTCCAGAACTGGATCCAGAAGTCTCGCAGGAAATAGTGCTCCTGGTAGAACACGATGTGAAAGTTGTGCAGCGTCGGATGATCCGGCCACAGCTTGCCCGAGAACGCGTCCTCCTTGGGCGAGATCGCGAACAGGAACATGTGGTAGATCGGAATCATGGTCCAGATGAAGACCGGGATGCCGATCAGCAGGAGCTTGGCTTCGGTGCCAACTTCGCGGAGGGTGGGAAGCTTCATCGCGACAACCGTTTCATCATGAAGTATATCAGCGGCAGCACGAGCGGTATCGCGCAGACGATAGAGGCCATCGCAAGCGAGAGCTGGTCGAGCCGGAGATAGCGGATGCCGAGTGTCGACAGCACGTGCGTGAGGTCGGCCGGCCCGCCGCCAGTGAGCAGATAGACGCTGTTGAAGTCGCCGAGCGTCCAGATCATCGAGAGCAGCGTGCAGGTGACGTAGAGCATCTGCATCGACGGCCAGGTGATGAAGCGGAATTTCTGCCACGGACTGGCGCCGTCGACCTCGGACGCCTCGTACAGATCCTGCGGGATCGCGAGCCGCCCGGTCAGCAGGATCAGCGTCCAGAACGGCAGCGACTTCCAGATATGCACGGCGATCGCCATGGTCAGCGCGACCGTCGGATCGTTCAGCCAGTTCGGCCCGTCATCGCCGGTGAGAGAGAAGATGAAATGGTTGACCATGCCCCATTCGGGATTGAGCATGAAGCGGACCGACAGGATGGTCGGGATCGACGGCACCGCCCAGGGCAGGATGAAGATCACCGACAGCCATTTGATCCAGGGGCGCTGCTGGGCGAAGAAGCCGGACAGGAACAGCGCGATCAGCATCTTCACGTTGATGCCGATGACCAGGAAGATCAGCGTGTTGACCGCGGCGCGCGCGAAGATCGGGTCGTTGTACAGCGCGACATAGTTCGCCGGACTGCGCGCCAGCCACAGGCCGTAGCCGACGGGATAGACGACGAAGGCCAGGAAGACGAGTAGATAGGGCACAAGCAGCAAGATGCCCCAGACCTGCTGCGTGGTCAGGCGCGCCGACAGGGGAGGGGCCGGAATTGTGTCTGAGCCGGAAAGTGTGATCGCCATATCGCATACCCACCGAAAGCAACCGGTCGCGGAGAGCCGCGACCGGTATTAGCATATACCTTATTGCAGTCCGAGATCAGCCCGCGACCGCCTTGATGCGGGCGATCAGCTCGTCGACCGCCTTGTCCACCGGCACCTTCTCGCTGACCACGCGGTTCATCGCCTTGGCCCAGACGTTCTCGTTGTTCAGGATGGTGAACTTCCAGTTCTTGGTGAAGTCGAACGCGGCGGTGCCGCCCTTGAACTGCGAGTAGACCGCCTTGCGATGCCGGTCAGCCTGCCAGAACGGGCTCTCTTGGCTTTCCTTCGTCACCGGGAACCAGCGGCCGAGCGCACCCTCGATATAGGGGCGGACGTTCTCTTCCTGGAGCAGGAAGGCGATGAACTGCTTGGCCTCGGCCTTGTTCTTGGCCACGGAGAAGACCAGCCCGGTCTTGACGTCCGAGCGGTAGCGGATCGTCGAACCGTCCGGAGCCTTCGGGAAGGACGCGGTGATGATGTCCTCGCCATAGGCCTTCTTGCCGGCTTCGCGCTGCTCGGGCGTGAGCGTCTGGTTCTGGGAATCCTCGAACCACTTCGCCGCGATCGAGATCGTGAAGTTGTGGGTCATCACGATGGTCTTGTTGTGGAACGCGACGTTGTTGTCGGGATCCTTCCAGGTCGTCGAGGACGGCGGGGTGCAGCCCTTGATGTAGGTGTCGGTGTAGTCCTTCATCGCCTTGATCAGGTTCTCCCGGACCTTGGGATCGTCGACCGTAAGCTTGCCGTCGTCGTCGACCAGCTTGACGTGATAGGCATCCATGAAGGTGTAGAACGACTGGAAAGCGTCGGTGGATTCCACGCCCATCGGCTGGCCGACGCCGTAGACGCGCTGGCCGGTCGCCTTGCGGATCCCCGGTTGCACCTTGTCGCACCAGAACGTCCAGTAGCCTTCCCAGTCGGTCGGGATGTCGGCGAGCTTGAAGCCGGCCTTCTCAAGCATGTCGTTCCAGATCTCGACATGCATGCTCTGCTGCTTCAGCGGGAAGCCGTAATAGGCCTTCTTCTTGGTGACGTCGTTATAGAGGATCGACGCATCCAGCGTGTTCTGCACGAACCGATCCTTGATCGGCTCCATGATGTCTGAGAGGTCCTCGAGCCTGCCTTCGTAGGCCCACTTGCCCTGGACCTGCACGTCGTAGGTGTCGGAATAGGCAACATCGGGCACGGTGCCTGAATCGAGTGCGGCGACCGTCTTCGGAATCATGTCCTGGATCGCGTACTGCGACAATTCGACCTTGATGCCGGTCTTGGCTTCGAACTTCTTGATTGTCTCGAGCAGCGCGTCGTCTTCGGAGCGGTAGAAGCCCTTGCCCCACCAGACCGTAATCGTCTTCTGCTGCGCAAATGCGGGTGCAGCGGCTGCAAACAGCCCGGCCGCAGCGACCGCCAGTGATACTGCGCCAATAACCTTGGATTTCACGTTTTTCTCCCTCAAACGGCCGGTGTTTTTAACCGGTCGTATAAAACACTAGCGCATGGCCGCTATCCGATCTAGCGGCTTCTTGTCAGACATAGGTCGTGGGGTGTCGGGCGAGAGGAGATGCTTAATGTGCGCATCGATCCAATCGCCGCATCAATTCGCCCTGATCAATTCGCGCCGATCTGCTGGCGCCGCTTGATCGCCGTCCTTAATTGGACTTCGCGCCTTCCTTGGCGTTCTCCGCCGTCGGCGCTTCGGCCGGTGCGGGACGTTTTCCGGTGCCGGTGATGCGCTCAATCGCGGAGCGCACCGCGTCGCCCGGCTTGCGGTCTTTCAGCATGTCGAGCAGGGGCGCAGAGGCCGGCGAACGGCGGATCAGGCTTTCCGGATCGGGGAAGACGAGGGGGTCGTCCCAGGGGCCCTGCACCACGAAGGGCAATTCGAACCCCGACGCGCTGTTGAGGCTGGCCACGCCCTTCATGTCGTATTCGCGCGTCGGCACCGAGGCGGTACCGGTCATGGTGATCTTCGCCGCCGGTCCTTCGACGCGGATGTCCTCGGCGGTGGCGACGCCGTCGGAGAACTTCACCGCGATGGTGAGATTGTCGTAAGGGGTAGAGCCGTTGCGGAAATTGCCGCCGCCGGACAGCGGCCGCCGCTCGAGCCGCTTCAGGAGCTGCTCGGCATTGAAGCCCGCGATCGCGCCGTCATGCCCGGTCACTGTGGCGCTGCCGTCGAGCGACTGCACGAGGCCGAACGGGCTCGAGCCGGACGCGAGGAGCGAGACGTTGATGTTGCCGCGCCCGGACAGCTTGTTGATGCCGAACAGCTCGGAGGCGCAGGCCTGAAGGTCGACGTCGGTGAACTGGAATTGCGCCTTGATGTCGGCGACGGTGTCGGAGCGCGCGATGCCGAACGAGCCCTTGGCGATGCCGCCATAGACCTGGGCCTCGCCGACCGAGAGCGCCAGCGTGCCGTTGCGGAGATTCGCGCCGATCGCGGTGCGGCCGAGTTTCGACGTCCCGACCGTCAGCTTGGCGGCCGACAGGCGCATGTCGAGGTCGGTGGTCGACAAGGCGTTGAGATCGAACAGCTGCCTGTTCCAGTCGCGCGCGCCGCTCGCGAGCAGGCGGAAAGTCGAGATATAGGGGGTGAAGTCGAGCGCGTCGGCTGCGAGCGTCGCCTGCAGCGTCTGCCGGCCGTTATTGGCGTAGGTCATCACGCCCTCGGCGGTGTTGCCGTCGAGCTCGACATTGACGTTGGTGAGCGCGATCGACGCGCCGACGACATTGGCCCGCGCCTTCAGCGCGAAACGGCCGAAGCCGCCGCTGGCGGGCTGCGGCTGGCCGGTCCAGCGCAGCGCGTTGCGCAAGGACGGGCTGTCGATGGTGAGCGTACCCTCCATCATCGGGCTGGTGCGATTGGCGACGCTGCCGTCGAAGGCGAGCTTGAGCGGTGCGCTCGCGATCCGCGCCTTCAACCCCGAGCGCTCGCCGGAGAGGGCGGCGACGAAATCGGAAAAGCTGATCGAGCCGTCGACCCGTTCGCCCCGCCAGTCGAATTGTCCGGTCGCAGCGAAGGAGCGCGAGATCGAGGGCCAGGCCAGCGACAGGTCGACGTCCTCGAGCTTCTCGGTGCCGTGCGTGGCGGCGTCCTCGTAATTGAGCACGCCGTCCTGGATCCGGATCTCGGAGAACGACACTTGATTCTCGGCGCCAGGCTTCATGGTGCGCGCGATGGTCTGGATGAACGGTGTCCAGTTGCTTTCACCGTCCGGCTTCAGGCTGACATGGATGCGCGGCCGCAGCAGCGTCAGGTCGGCGATCTCGAACCGTTGCAGCAGCAGCGGCAGCAGCCGCAGGTTCGCGGTGAGAACGTCGACATGGAGCGCGGGATCGCTGGTGCCGCCGCCCTTCAGCCCGACGTCATGGAAGGAGATGTAGCTTGCCGGCAGCACCGAAATGTCGATCGCGCCTGCGACGTTGACCTCGAGTCCGGTGACGTCGCGGATCTGCGTTTCCACGGCCTTGCGCAGTGCGTCGCGGTTGATGAGCCATGAGGTCGCGATCAGGGCGATCAGCGCCACGCCGAGCAGCGCCGCGATCGGCGTCCCGAGGCGCTTCATTCCTTGGGCCATGGTCAATGGCATGTCCTGATCGAGTTGGTCGCTGGAGCCAGAAGGCGGGCTGGGAAACCTGCGCGCCCCACGCCCAAGACCTATTGTGTTAAGTGCCGCAACTTGATGGGTTTTCTTGTCGCTTTCAAGGCCGCGGGAACGGTTGCGCCCACGGCTTGGGCAGCTTCTATCACCCGGGGGCGGAGCGGAGAACCCCGTATCATTGACGGCTTCGGACGATTTCGCCTAATAATCGCCGCCACTAAGGCGCGACGCCTGCAAGCCGAAGGTTCACTCGAAGGTAATTTGCATGAACAAGGTCTATCCCGACGCCAAGTCGGCTCTCGAGGGCGTTCTGAAAGACGGCATGATGATTATGTCGGGCGGCTTCGGCCTCTGCGGCATCGCCGAGACGCTGTCGGACGCGATCCGCGACTCCGGCGTCAAGGACCTGACGGTGGTCTCAAACAATGCCGGCGTCGACGGCATTGGCCTCAGCCGCCTGCTCGAAACCCGCCAGATCAAGAAGATGATCTCGTCCTATGTCGGGGAGAACAAGCTGTTCGCCCAGCAATTCCTCGCCGGCGAGCTGGAACTCGAATTCAATCCGCAGGGCACGCTGGCCGAGCGCATCCGCGCGGGCGGCGCCGGCATTCCGGCCTTCTACACCAAGACCGGCGTCGGCACGCTGATCGCCGAAGGCAAGGAAGTGAAAGAATTCGACGGACAGAAATACCTGATGGAGCGCGGCCTGTTCGCCGACCTCGCCATCGTCCACGCCTGGAAGGGCGACACCGCAGGTAACCTCATCTATCGCAAGACCGCGCGCAACTTTAACCCGATGATGGCGACCGCCGCCAGGGTCACGGTGGCCGAGGTCGAGCATCTGGTTCCGGCCGGTGAACTCAATCCCGACCACATCCACACGCCCGGTCTTTTCGTCAAGCGCATCGTCGAGGTCGGAACGGCCAAGAAGCGCATCGAATTCCGCAACACCCGCCCGCGCACGGCAGCTTGAGATCAGGAGACTAAGATGGCCTGGACCCGTGAACAGATGGCTGCGCGCGCCGCGAAGGAACTGCGTGACGGCTATTACGTCAATCTCGGCATCGGCATTCCGACGCTGGTCTCGAACTACATCCCGGACGGCATGGACGTCAGCCTTCAGAGCGAGAACGGCATGCTCGGCATGGGCCCGTTCCCGTACGAGGGCGAAGAGGACGCCGATCTCATCAACGCCGGCAAGCAGACCGTGAGCGAACTGCCGTCGACTTCGTATTTCTCGAGCGCGGATTCCTTCGGCATGATCCGTGGCGGCCACATGGATCTGTCGATCCTCGGCGCCATGCAGGTGGCCCAGAACGGCGATCTCGCCAACTGGATGATCCCCGGCAAGATGGTCAAGGGCATGGGCGGCGCGATGGATCTCGTCGCCGGCGTCAAGCGCGTGGTCGTGGTGATGGAGCATTCGGCCAAGGACGGTCCAAAGCTCCTGAAGCAGTGCAATTTGCCGCTGACCGGCGAGCGCGTGGTCGACATGGTCGTGACTGACCTGGCCGTCTTCACCATCGACAAGCACGGCAGCGGCGGCATGGCGCTGATCGAGCTCGCCGACGGCGTCTCGCTCGACGAGGTCAAGGCCAAGACCGAGGCCGAATTTCGCGTCGCACTGAAGAACACGTAAGGTTTTCGCGAAGGGGGCGCGCATGACGATACGGTCTGCGCGTCCCGAAGACGCCGATTTCATCGCACAAACCATCCTTTCATCGCAGCGCGGCTACCGGCCGCGCGGCTGGTTCGACGTTGCGCTCGGTTGGCCTGAAACACAGTGCCGCGATTTCATCGCGCACGTCGCAGCCGCTCGCGCGGTGTCGATGTGGCACGTCTCGCAATTTCTGGTCGCCGAGATCGATGGCAAGCCTGCTGCCGCCTTGTGTGCGCTACCGGCGGCCGGCACGGGACCAGCGGCTTGGCGTGCGATCGAGGAAGTCGCAGCCGCGTCCGGAATCGCCGCGGCAGAGCTGGAGGCCATCCGTCAACGCGGCGGCTACACCCGCGCCTGCTGGGTTCAGGGCGGCGAAGGCGATTGGATGATCGAGCATGTCGCGACCGATCCCGCCTATCGCGGCCGCGGCCTGGTGCAGTCACTGATCGCGCATGCGCTGGAGAAGGGGCGAGCGGCTGGATGTGCACGGGCGACAATATCGTTCCTGATCGGCAACGAGCCCGCCGAGCGCGCTTATACCAAGGCCGGCTTTGTCCTTGCCGAGGAGAAGCGCGATCCTGCCTTCGAGGCGATCATCGGTGCGCCGGGCTTTCGCATGTTTGCGCGGGTGATGTGATCGGTCTTGAAAATCAAGCCGCCGTTGCCGCCAATGGCCGGGCGCCTTTGCGCCATGCGGTGATGGTGCAGCCGAAATGGCCGCGAAACCAGCGGGCCATGGCGCTCTGTGCGGAGAAGCCGAGCTGCACGGCGATGTCGGCCAGCGGCCGGCCGGGGTCGTCGATGAGCTGGACCACGAGATCGGCGCGCTGCGCGTCGAGAATGGCCGAGAAGCTGGTGCCGGCTTCGGCGAGGTGGCGGTGGATGGTACGCCGGGTGCAGGCGAGGTGTTCGGCGACGCGCTCGACCGTGCAGTCGCCGCCGGCGAGCAGGAGACGCACGACCTCGTCGACCTTCTCCTCCCAGCTTGCCGGCCGCGTCTCGATCGCCTCGATCCGCTTGCGCAGATAGCTCGCGATCAGCGGATGCGCGCTCGGGATCCGGCGCTCCATGTCGTGTGCCGACAACAGGATCGAATCGGCCTCCGCATTGAAGGTCACACGGCAGCCGTAGAACTCGCGGTAGCGTTTGCGGTCGAGCGGCGGTGGGTAATGCAGGTGAACTTCCTGCGGCCGCCAATCGCTGCCGAACAGCGACTGGATGATGCGGTGGACGCTGCCGAGCGCCATGTCGATCGACTGGCGCGGCGCGGTCGGCTGCCGGCCGCGCAGGTGCTGCGTGACGGTCACGGTCTGCTTGTTGCGGGTGACGTCCAGCTTCATGCCGTCGTGATGGATCGGGATGAAGCGCGAGAAGGCTTCGATGGCTTCACCAACGGTCGCCTGTTCGCGCACGATCAGGCCGACCGCGCCGAAATTGGTCAGCCCGCCGCGTTCAGCAAGCCGCAAGCCGAAATCTTCGGCGCCGGACGCCTCGGCCGACAATTCGAGCAGACGGCGGAGACCGGTGACGGCAATGGGCGTGTCGGGCTTGTCGAGGCAGGCCAGCGGCAGCCTGACCTTGCGCATCATGTGTTTGGGGTCGAGCCCGACCGACCGGGCGACCTCCGGGTAATAGCTCAAGCCCGCGCTGCGAATGAGGTCGGTCATGCGACCCGTTCCTGCCGGACATCCCGCAGATGTCCCGAAATGTAAAGTTTCTGTCCCGATCCGTCAAATCCGGGAACCGGGTGGAACATACATAAGTAAAACCGAAGCACGGGCGTGAATGCCGTGCATATGACGGCGCGGCGCGACGAGGCCCCGCTGCCGTCTCGGACCATTTGACCCAAGACATTGCTGGATCGGAATTATGCCGGGGAACATGCTTTCCAAGGGTGAGGTATTCGTCATCGACACCGATGCCGCCTCCCGCGAACAATTGTCCACCGCGCTTCAACAAAGCGCATACAACGTGATCTGCTTCGCCGACGGCGCGTCTCTGCTCTCGGAGGCCAAGGCGCGGATGCCGGCCTGCGTGCTGCTGGAGATGCCGCCCGATCGCTCCGGTCTCGACGTGCTCAAGCGCCTGCGCGAGGAAAACTGCATGGCGCCGGTGCTGGTGACCGCGACAAACGGCAGCATCGCCATGGCGGTGGATGCCATCAGGAGCGGCGCGGCCGACTTCATCGAGAAGCCGTTCCGCACCCGCGACATCGTCGACCGGATCGATGCCGCCATCGACGAGTTCGCGCAGCCGGGCTCCAACCGGCAGCGGTGGTTGCCCGGCTGCGAACCCCTGTCCGCGCGCGAAGGCGACGTGCTCGAGCATCTCGCCGCGGGCCTGACCAACAAGGAGATCGCCCGGCGCATGCATCTGAGCGCGCGCACGGTCGAGGGCTATCGCGCCGGCATTCTGAGGAAGGCCGGTGCGAAGAACGTGACGGACCTGCTTCGCCGCATCTTCGCGCAGGGTTCTACCCCTCAGGATTAAGCGCTCCGTCGCGGGCCTTGCTGCCGCCGCGGCGGCGCCCCACGGAAACCCCAATCGAACCAGTTCCTCCCCTGCCGCGTCCAACCGTGTTGGCGAGGCATTGGATCGCGCGTCCGGCTGGCGGCGGCGATGACTTGGAGGAGGGACTTGATGCGCATCACCGCAAAATGTTTGGCAACGACGAGCCTGGTTCTGGTGACCACGGCATTCGCGTCGTGGTCATGGGCCGCCGAATTGGACGCCACATCGGCGATCGATACCGTTACGGTTTACCCCGATGGCGCGACCGTCACCCGCGTCATCGCGGTGGACCTGCCGTCTGGTGACTCGACGCTCATTGCCAAGGACTTCCCGCTTGGTCTCGACACCTCCTCGATCCGGGTGGAGGGTGAGGGGGGAGCGAAGCTCACCATCGGTACGATCGATGCGCGAACGCCGCGTGCGGCGCCGGTCAATCTGCCGGAGCTGGACAAGCGCATCGAGGCGCTGAACGACCAGCGCGCCGACCTGCAAGGCGCGATCGACTCGGCCATTGCGCGGCGCAAATTCGCGGAGCACTTTGCGGAAGCCTCTCCCGCGGGCATCGGCGACAAGGGCGAGGCGCGGCCGATTGCCGAATGGCGCACGGCCTTTGCCGCCGTTGGCGACGAAATTGCGAGCGCCGATACCGCCGTTCGCGACGCCACGCGCAAGATGCGCGAGATCGATCGGCAGATCGCCCAGCTCGAAGTCGAGCGCAAGGCCAAGCCGCCGAGCAAGCTCGAAGTCCGCATGGACATCGCGGCGCCGGCAGCAACCAAGGCGACGTTGCGGGTCACCTACAATGTGCGTAATGCGCGCTGGCTGCCGCTCTACGACGCCCGGCTCGATACCGGCGCGAAGGACCGCAAACCGCAGCTCGAGCTTGTCCGCCGCGCCGAGGTCACGCAGGCGACCGGCGAGGACTGGTCGAACGTCGCGCTCGGCGTCTCCACGGTCCGCATCGGCCGCGGCGGCAGCGCGCCGGAGCTGAATTCGCTGGTCGCGCAGTATCCGCAAGTGCCGAAGCCGCGGGCGCTGGGCTCAGTTTCGGATTCGGCAATGCCTGCGGCGGCGCCCATGCAGCAGCGCAAGATGGAAACTTCCGCGGCCAAGGCGGCGGACGATATCCGCGAACGCGCCGAAGAGCAGCAGGCGGTCGCCGAGATCGGTGACTTCCAGGCCACCTACAAAATTCCCGGCCGCGTCAGCCTCGGGGCCGCCGAGGGCGCCAAGAGCCTGCGCATCGCCTCGATGACCGTGCCCGCCGATCTCATGGTGCGCGCGGCACCGGTGATGGACCCCACCGCCTTCCTCGAAGCGAGCTTCAAGCAGACCGACGACACGAGCCTGTTGCCGGGCAAGGTCGCAATCTATCGCGACGGGACTTTCGTCGGCCGCGGCAAACTCTCGGCTTCGGCCAAGGACGATATCGTGCGGCTCGGCTTCGGCGCCGACGACAAGGTCAGGATCGAGCGCGCGGTGCTCAAGCGCAACGAAGGTTCGGCCGGTCTCCTGGTCACGACGTCGAAGACCGACGAGCGATCGTTCAAGACGACGATCCGCAATGGTCACGACTTCCCGATCAAGGTCGCGATTGAGGATCAATTGCCGGTCAGCGAGAACGAGGACATCCTCGTCGAGATGCTGCCTGCGACCACGCCGCCGACCGCAAGCAACATTCGCGACCGGCGCGGCGTGCTGGAATGGTCGTTCGACGCCAAGCCCGGCGAGGTCAAGGACATCAACTTCGTCTGGCGCATTCGCTGGCCGAAGGACAAGAGCATGGTGATCGTGCCGGCGGGTTGATGTGCGGCGCCGAGGTGCGAGTTGTCTTTACCTCGTGCTCGCTCACTGTCCGTCATGTCCCGCCTAGTGCGCAGTTACGCACGAGGGCGGGGCATCTAGTACGCCGCGGCCTCACGATTTGATCGCTGGCGCCGCGGCGTACTGGATCGCCCGGTCGAGCCGGGCGATGACCCGCGTTGAGAGAGCGCTGGCTTACTTCGCCTTCAGGAAGTCCGCGACATCGAGCAGCATGAACTCGTCGTCGTCGGCCTTGTTGGGATCGCGGCTGGACGAGAACGGCAGATTGTTGTCATTGCCGACGATGATGTGGGTTTCGTCGACACGATCGACGTTCTCGATGGTGAAGAACGGGAACGTGTAGACGCCGTCATTGAGCGGCTTCTTCGCCTTCTTGTCGGGATCCCTGATCTTCAGGAGGTCGATGTAGCCGATCTTGCGCACGGGCTTGCCGACATTGGCGTCGGTGAGCTCGATCTTGTAGACGCGCTTGAACTTGGCCACGTCGGGGAAGCAGTTCTCGCCGCGGGTGCCTTGCGGGCAGGCCTTTTCGGGCGTGCCTTCGCCGTTGTCGCGCTCGATGATCAGGCCGGCGCTCGGGTCGATCATGTTGAAGTCGCCGATGGCATTGCCGTTCTGCTCGAACACATACTGCCAGTAGCGGCCGGTGAATTTTTCCGCGGCGACGTCGAATTCGAGGATGCGCGAGGCTTCCTTGCCGTCGACCTTCTCCCAGTCCTTTTTCTCGGCATCCCAGAGCGGCCCCTCGAGCAGGCCGTAGAGAAACTTGCCGCCTTTCGAGGCGGCGAAGCCCTCGTAACCCTTGGAGCGTCGGAGGTTGACGTTGGTGTAGGTCGCACCCGGCGCGCCCGGGGTCGCCACCGCCCAATGATCCGGCGATCGCACGGGCTTACCGTCGGCGACCGTCTCGAATACGGCCAGAATCTTGCCGGTCTTGTCGGCCTTCAGGATGTAGGGGCCGAACTCGTCGCCGATCCAGAAGGTGTCGCCGATAATCTGGAAACCTTCGGTGTCGAAGTCGGAGCCGGTGAGGTAACGCCTCTCGGTGTCTTCATGCACGATGCGGAACGGCACGCGTCTGTCGGGATCGTGCAGGAACACGGTCTCCAGCCGCTCGATCTTGCCGCCGGCCCAATCCATCCTGTAGCGGTTGAGGTACAGCATCGAATCTGGCGAATTGGCGCGCGCGCCCATGCCGTTGTCGGTGATGACCCAGAAAGTGCCGTCCCCCATCGACTTGATACCGGAATGGCCCTGCAGCGGCTGGCCCTTGAACGGCAGCGACACGCCGGTGGCCCGCTCATAGGACTTGCCCATCACCGTGCCGAGCGCGTCGACCCGCTTCCCGGTGGTGTATTTACCGGATGTCTTGAGATCGGCGGGAGCATCAGCCGGCGCGTCGATGAACGTGGCGGCCGGCATCACGACGTGGCCGGCGAGCTTGGCGGGGAATTCGCCTTCGCTCTGCGCCAGCGCGGAGCTCGCGGTCAGAATGATCGCTGCGACGGTACTAAGCAAAGTCGCGCGCATGTGCGTCTCCTGTTAACGGAGGCCGTCTTATGCGGACCGCGCATTGCAGTTTTGTGAAACCGGGCCAAACGCCGCAGCCGACAGCTACTCCTTGACCGCGCCCGTCAGCGACGACACGTAGTAATCGACGAACAGCGAGTAGAAGATCGCAACCGGCAGCGAGCCGAGCAGCGAGCCCGCCATCAGCGCGCCCCACTGATAGACGTCGCCGGTGACGAGCTCGGTCAGGATCGCGACCGGCACCGTCTTGTTGGCGCCGCTCTGGATAAAGGCGAGCGCGTAGATGAACTCGTTCCAGGACAGCGTGAAGGAGAAGATGCCGGCCGAGATCAGGCCGGGCACCGCCAGCGGCAGCGTGATCCGCCGCAGGATCTGGAGCCTGGTGGCACCGTCCACCAGCGCGCATTCCTCGAGCTCGTAGGGGATCGACTTGAAATAGCCGATCAGGAGCCAGGTGCAGAACGGCACCAGGAAGGTCGGGTAGACCAGGATCAACGCAAGCGGGCTGTCGAACAGGCCGAACTGCACGACCACGGTCGCGAGCGGAATGAACAGGATCGACGGCGGCACGAGATAGGCCATGTAAATGCCGAGGCCGACATAGGGACTGCCGCGGAAGCGCAGGCGCTCGATCGCATAGGCGGCCAGCGTGCTCGCGATCAGCGACAGCGTAGTCGCCCCGACCGCGACCAGCATCGTCGTCCACAGCCAGCGCGGATAGGCGGTGTCGAACAACAGGTGCTTGATGTGGGCCAGCGTCGGCGAGGAGATCCAGAAAGGGTTGTGCTCCTTGTAGTTCATCAGCTCTGCGTTCGGCTTGAAAGACGTGATCGTCATCCAGTAGAACGGAAATAGGAGGATCAGCACGAAGCAGCCGAGCGGCAGATAGATCATCATCAGCCGCCGCAGCCCGGAATCCCAGGCCATGGTGTCCGGCGGCGTGGTGGCGACGGCGGCCGGCTCGGCGGCGGTATCAGTCATTGCTCTCTCCCTGCTGCCATTTGCGGCGCGCCAGGCCGAAATAAGAGAACAGCGTTGCGAACACGAGGAACGGGATCATCGACACCGCAATCGCCGCGCCCTCGCCGAGCTCGCCGCCCGCAATGCCGCGCTGGAAGGCCAGCGTTGCCAGCAAATGGGTTGAGTTGCCGGGGCCGCCCCGGGTGATGGCGTAGACCAGCTGGAAATCGGTGAAGGTGAAGATGATCGAGAAGGTCATGACGATCGCGAGGATCGGCATCATCATCGGGAAGGTGATGTAGCGGAACCGCTGCCAGGCGCTGGCGCCATCGAGCATCGCGGCTTCGTAGAGCGAGGGCGAAATGGTCTGCAGGCCCGCCAGCAGCGAGATCGCGACGAAGGGAATGCCGCGCCAGATATTGGCGGCGATCAGCGAGAAGCGCGCCGGCCAGGGCGAGCCGAGGAAGTCGATATTGGTGGTGCGCCAGTGCAGCACGTCGACCAGAAGGTAGGAGATGATCGAGAACTGCGGATCGTAGATCCACCAGAACGCCAGCGCCGAGAGCACCGTCGGCACGATCCAGGGCATCAGGATGATCGCACGCAACAGGCTCTTGAACGGAAAATGGTTGTTGAGCAGCAGTGCGAGCCAGAAGCCGAGCGCGAACTTTCCAAAGGTCGCGATCCCCGTGTAGACCACGCTGTAGAACACCGCGTTCCACCACAGGGAATCGGTGAGCAGATACTGGAAATTCTCGAAGCCGACGAAGACGCCTTTTCTGCCGATCGTCGTGTCGGTGAAGGCGAGCCAGATGCCGAGGCCGAGCGGATAGGTCAGGAACACCGTGAGCAGCCCGATCGCAGGTGCGAGGCACATCACGATCAGGAACGGCTTGTAGTCGAACAGGCGCACCAGCCAGGAGGGTTGCCGGTGCACGAGGGCAGGAGAAGAGAGTGTGGTCACGGACATCGGTTTGTTGTCCCGTCTCTGAAAGTCACCAGGCCCGTCACTGCGAGGAGCCCGTAACAAAATTGCGAAGCAATTTTGCACTGGGGCGACGAAGCAATCCAGGCTGTAACTGGGAAGACAGGCTGGATTGCTTCGCTTCGCTCGCGATGACGCGCTTTTGGCCAGCGCTACTTCTGCCGCCGGAAGTACCGCTTGCAGCGCTGCTCGGCTTCCGCGGCTGCGGCTTCCGGCGTGGCAGCGCCGGTCGCGACGGATGCGAACATCTGAATCAGCACGTAGTCGGCGCTGACGGCACCGGTCGCGGTCGAGATCGGGCCAGCATAGCCGTCATAGTAGATGGTGTTCATGGTGTCCTTGAAGATCTTGATCTTGGGATCTTCGCTCCAGACCTTGGCCTCCGCGTAAGCCGCGAGCGGCTGGGCCCAGTAGCCGGAATTGGCGTTGAGCCACGGCTCGTACTGGTCCTTTTCCAGCATGTATTGCAGGAAGGCCTTTGCGGCGTTGGGGTACTGGCTGTGCTTGAACAGCATGGCGTTTAGCGTCAGGCCCGCCATCGGCGAGACCTTGGCGACACCCTTCGGCAGCAGTTGATGTTCGCTGTCGTCGGCGATCGCCTTGGTCGCCGGATCGTTCTTCAGTGAAAAATACAGCGAGACGCCGTTGGCGGTCAGCGAGATCTCCTGCGCGGCGTAGGCGCGGTTGTTGCTGACGTCGTTCCATGACGTCGTGCCGGCGATGAAGGTCGGATAGAGCTGTTTGACCCAGTTCAGTGCGGCGATCGTCTCCTTGCTGTTGATGACGACGTTCCCCTCTTCGTCGAGCAGCGCCGCGTTGTGCGACCACAGCGCCCAGTTCGCAAAACCGTTGCCGTCGCCCTTGGCGTTGCCGAGCGCCAAGCCGGCCGGCTTGCCGGCCTTCTGAAGCTTCTGGCAGAGATCGAGGATTCCGGCATGGTCTTCCGGCACCTTGTCGAAGCCGACCGATCGCAGGATCGACTTGCGGTAGATCAGCGGACCCGCGGTCGCGCCGAACGGCAGTCCGATCCAGGCGTCGCTCTTGTTCTTCTTGCCGTAGCGCTGCGCCAGCGGCAGCCAGCCGCCGTACCGCTTGCCGACATAGTCGGCGACGTCGGTCAGCTCGATCAGCTTGTCGATATAGATGTGCGGCGCATCGGAGAAGCCGATGATAATATCGGGGCCGGCACCGGAATTCGCGGTCACCGCGGTCTGCTGGTTGATGTCCTCCCAGCCGACGAAGTCGACCTTGACCTCGACCCCGGTCTCCTTGGTGAATTTGGCCGCATTGGCGCGGAACACGTCCTCGTCGGCCTGGACGAAACGTACCGGTCGCAGCATGCGCAGGGATGCGCCTTTCTCGATCGGCAGTTTCGGTGTGGGGACGTCCGCGGCCTTGATCGCGGATTGCGCATTTGCCGGAGCACCGGTTGCCGCGATTGCCGCAGCGGACAGGCCCAGCGCCAAGGCATCACGACGCGTGATGTCGTTCCTCATCGGTTCCTCCCTATATGTTTCCCTTCCCGGCGTTGATCGCCGGTGAAGGGTCTTTCCGGTTGCCGGCGCGCCTTCGCGGCCGTCCCGTCTAGCTGTTCGGGCCGCGGTCCATGCTGACAGGCTGCCAGCGGCGGAGCGCGGTGTCTTGCAGCACCGACGGATTGACGCAGCTTACCGGCCACATGCCCTGAAGCACCAGTGACAATTCGTAGCCCACCCGGCGCTTGCGCGCCTCGTCAAACCGTGCCGAGGCGGAGGCGACGTGGGCGGTCAGGGTGACATTGTCCATGCCGAGCAGCGGATTGTTGTGCGAGGGCGGCTCCTTCTCCAGCACGTCGAGGGCGGCATGGGCGATCCAGCCCTCCTGAAGCGCCTTGATCAGGCTTTCCTCGTCCACGGTGGCGCCGCGACCCGTGTTGATGAAGACGGACCCCTTCTTCATCTGCCGGAAGTGCTTCTCGGTGAGCATGTGATGCACCTCGGGCCGGGCGGGGGCGTGCATCGAGACGAAGTCGGATTGCGACAACACCTCGTTCAGCGTCGCCGGAATCACGCCGTGGTCGGACATCAGCGTTTCCTGGATGAAGGGATCGTAGGCCATCATCCGCAGGCCGAAGGGAGCTGCGCGTTTCGCAACCGCACGCGCCACGCGGCCGAACGAGATGAAGCCGAGCGTCTGGCCCATCAGCCGCGGTATCTTCGACAACGCCGGCCGGCCCTCGGCCCAGCGGCCGCTACGCACCATCCGGTCCTGCTCGACCAGCCGGCGGAAGCCAGCGAGCAGCAGCATCATGGCATGGTCGGCGACCTCCTCGATGAAGGTGTCGGGGATGTTGGTGACGGGAATGCCGCGCGCGGTCGCGGCCTTGATGTCGACGCTGTCGACGCCGACCGAGCCCAGCGTGATGACCTTGCAGCTCTCCAGCGCGTCGATGATGGTCTTGGTGATCGGGATGCCCTTGGCGTAGATGGCGTCCGCTGTCTTCGCGGCGGCGATGAACCCGGCCTCGTCGGCCGGCGCCTCGACGATCTCGGCGTCGATCGGATCGAGCGCCTCGCGCTCGTAGGAATAATCGCTGCTCGCGACCGTGAAGCTCGCGCCCTTCGGCGTCACCACCCTGTATCTCGGCATGTCCTGCTCCCGATTTGGTTTCTTGTTGTGACCCATGCTTTGCGCGGGCCTTTGCGTCTTTTACGCGAAATCGAGGAGGTCGCGTACAATTCCCGGTTGTCATTGAGGCGATTTATACGACTGGTTCGACGTCTTCTCCGGGCTTCTACGGGGCGCCCCGTAACAGCTTGCTAAGGGGTCACCCCCTAAAGGTTAATTTGATTTCGATCGATTCACTCGCGCGTCCTTATCCCTGTGTTGCCGGAGCATCCCGTGAAATTAAGCAATATGAAGATCGCCCCCAAGCTCGGCATCCTCGTCGGCGTCACCTTGTTCGGACTGTGCATTTCCGGGATCCTCGCCGGATACCTGATGAAGCAGGAGATGGTGAACGCGCGCATCGATCAGGCCAAGGCGATCGTGGAGATGGGGCGCAACTACGCCGCTGCCCTCAAGAAGCGGGTCGACGCCGGCGAGCTGACGAAGGATGCGGCGATGGCCGAGATTCGTCGCTACGGCAATGCAATGACGTATGACAACGGTGCGGGCTATTTGTTCGGCACGTCCTATGACGGCATCACCCAGCTCGCGCCCGATCCGAAGCAGATCGGCAGCAACCGCATGGATGTCGTGACCAACGGCCGCAAGCTGTCTGCCGAGTTGATGGACGGGGTCAAGGCCAATGGTTCGATCCTGCTGTATTATGAATATGTGAAGCCCGGCCAGGAGAAGCCGATCCGCAAGCTCGGCTACGCGGTCGCGGTCCCCGGCTTCGACATGTATCTCGGCACCGGCGCCTATCTCGATGATATCGACGCCAAGATGGGTCCGGTCTACTGGCTGCTCGGCTTGGCCATGCTCGGTATCGTCATCGTCGCCGGCAGCGTTGCCTGGCTGATCGGTCGCAGCATCAGCCGCCCGCTCGCCCTGCTCGGAGCCCGCATGAAGGATCTCGCCGAGGGCAAGCTCGACGGCGACATTCCGGGCGTCGGCCGTGGTGACGAGGTCGGCGCAATGGCGTCGACCGTCCAGATCTTCAAGGACAACGCTGTCCGCATCCGCGACATCGAGAAGAGCGAAGCCGATGCCAAGGATCGCGCAGCGGCGGAACGTCGCAGCGTGATGGAGGGCATCGCCAGCGACTTCGAACGCAGCGTCAATGGTATCGTCCGCTCGGTCTCCTCGGCTGCGACGGGCATGCAAGCCACTGCGCAATCGATGACCGCGACCGCCGGCGACGCCTCGTCGCGTGCGGCGACGGTCGGCGCGGCCTCGCAGAGAGCGTCGGGCAATGTCGGCACGGTTGCCGCGGCTGCCGAAGAGCTGTCGAGCTCGGTTGCGGAGATCTCGCGCCAGGTCACCCGCTCGACCGAAGTGGCGAGCCGCGCTGTCAACGACGCCGAGCGCACCAATGCCACGGTGCAGGAACTCTCCACCGGCGCCGAGAAGATCGGCGAGGTGGTCAAGCTGATCCACTCGATCGCGGCACAGACCAATCTGCTCGCCCTCAACGCCACCATCGAAGCGGCGCGTGCCGGTGAATCCGGCCGCGGCTTCGCCGTCGTCGCTTCCGAAGTCAAGGCGCTGGCCAACCAGACCGCCAAGGCCACCGAGGAAATCTCCGCCCAGGTCGCGGCGATGCAGACATCGACCAGCGATGCGGTCGCCGCCATCGGCGGCATCACTCAGACCATCGCCGAGATGAGCGAGATCACCGCGGGCATTTCCGCGTCGATCGAGCAGCAAGGCGAGGCGACCCGCGAGATCGCCCGCAACATTCAGTCGGTCGCGGCCGGATCGAACGAGATCAACGCCAATATCGGCAGCGTCACCTCGGCCGCGGAAGCGACCGGCACGGCGGCAAGCGACGTGCTCACCAACGCTCGCGAGCTCGACAGCCAGTCCGGCGCGCTGCGCAGCGCAGTCGACGGCTTCCTCGCCAAGGTGCGCGCGGCGTAGGTCGCCACACCAAAGCGACGCCATCTCCTCTATCGTCATGCCCGGGCTTGTCCCGGGCATCCACGTTCTTGGACACCGGACGCTTTGATCGACGTGGATGGCCGGGACAAGCCCGGCCATGACGGAGAATGCCGAGCGCGCGGCTTTCGCGAGCCCCTACTGCTTCTCGATCCCTGCCTCGCGGATCAGCTTCTCCCACAACACCAGCTGTTCGTTCACGAACGTGCCGAGCTGCTCGGGCGTGCCCGAAAACGCGTCCATGCCGAGGGTGGCGAGCTGGGCCTTGATCTCCGGCTTCTCGACGATCTTCCGGATCTCGGCGTTGAGTCGCGTCACGATCTCCTTGGGCATGCCGGCGGGGCCAAAATAGCCCTGCCACGACGAGATGTCGAAGTCCGGCACGCCGGCCTCCTGCATCGAGGGCAGGTTCGGCACCAGCGACGAGCGGTCCTTCGTCGTGACGGCGAGCGCGCGTAGCGCGTTGCCCTGGACATGCGGCAGGCCGGTCAGGATGTCCACGAACATCATCGAGACGCGGCCGCCCATGACGTCGTTGAGCGCCGGCGGCGAGCTCTTGTAGGGCACGTGCAGGAGGTCGAGCCCGGCATTGTGTGCAAAGGTCGCCCCCGACACGATCGCCGAGGACGAGCCCGAGGCGTAGCTCAGCTTGCCCGGATTGGCCTTGCCGTAGGCGATGAGCTCGCCGACGGTCTTGGCCGGCACCTCCGGGTGGATCACCAGCATGAAGGGCAGGTCGCCGGTGCGCGCGATCGGGGTGAAGTCCTTGACCGGATCGTAGGTCAGGCTTTTGAGCAGATAGGGATTGGCCGAATGCGTGGTGTTGGTGGTCACCAGCAGCGTGTAGCCGTCGGGCGCGGCGCGCGCGACATAGGTGGCGGCGATCATGCCGTTGGCGCCCGCCTTGTTCTCGATGACGATGCCGACGCCGAGGGCCTGCGACAAATGCTGCGAGATCAGCCGCGTCGTGGTGTCGGTGCCGCTGCCGGCGGCGAACGGCAGCACCAGCGTGATGTTGCGGCTCGGATAATTGTCGGCCTGCGCAGCGGACGCGGCGGCGAGACAAAGGGCGCCCGTGCCGATGGCACGCAGGTTTCGGATCAACGCTGAAAGCATGTCTGGTCGTTCCCTCTTTTTTGGTTGGCGGGGAACCTAGCGTCTCCTCGTCGAAATCGGAAGGCGCGAGTTTGTCGCCTCGTCTCGCGTCGCGGAATTACTTCACCGCAGAACCCTGGCGCGAGGCGATCACGACGCCGGCGAGCACCAGCAGGTAGCCGATCAGGTGGAAGGGCTGAATCTTTTCGCCGAGCAGCAGGATCGCCATCGCCGAGCCGAACACCGGCACCAGATGGAAGAACGGCGCGGCGCGGTTCGGGCCGATCAGCGCCACGCCCCGGTTGAAGAAGAGATAGGCCAGCGTCGAGGGAAAGATCAGGATGTAGCCCAGCGTCGCTAGCGTCACCCCGTCGAGTTGCAGGACGCGACCACTCCAGGCCTCCCAGATCGCGGTCGGCAGCAGCATCGTCGCGCCGCAGCAGGTGGTGAAGGAGAGAAAGGAGAGCTGGTGGATCTTGGGCCGCCGCGGGATGAAGGCAGAGTAGATCCCGAACGCCACCAGCGAGGAGGCGAACATGATGTCGCCCCTGTTGAAGCTGATGCTCGCGAGCGCGGCGAGATCGCCGCGCAGGATGATGATCAGCACGCCGAGAAGCGAGATCCCGATGCCGGCGAGCTGCGCACCGGTCAGCCGCACGCCGAACAGCACCAGCGACCACAGCGCCACGAACAACGGTCCGGCCGACTGGATCAGCAGCGCGTTCAGCGCTTCCGTGTACTGCATCGCCCAGTACGAGATCGCGTTGTTGAAGGCAAAGCCCACCAGCGACAGGAACAGCATCAGCGGCAGGCTCTTGCGCAGATTCGGCCAGTCGCGCTTCAGATGCGGCCAGGCGAAGGGCAGGAGGATCAGGAACACGCCGAACCAGCGGATCGTGGTCACCGTCAGCGGCGGCACATGCGCGCCGACGTGGCGCGCGAGCACGATGTTGCCGGCCCAGAACAGCGAGCTCAGGCTGAGCAGCAGATAAGGCTGGTTGTTGAGCCAACTGGCCGGATTGGAGGCCGGTGGCGCGGGCGAAGCGATCGTCATTGGCGTTGCATACGAGCTTGCGCCGGATTTGCGTCGTGACACAAGTCATGCGACCGCAATGCTACAATGCAGGCATGACCAGAGGAGGCGGCATTGGCGGTTAATATGTTGAACATCGATGGCCTTGATCGGCTCGATCGGCATGCACCGGTGGTGATGTTGAACCTGATGCGCTTCCACGCGCACTCCGGCGACGGCGACGGTTCCGGCTGGGACGCCTATCTGCGCTACAGTGCGGTCACAGTGCCGATGATCAAGGCACGCGGCGGCACGCTGCTCTGGACCGGCGAGGCCAGGGCCGTCGCGCTCGGCCCGCAGCAGGGCAACGACTGGGATTTCGCGGCGCTGGTCTATTATCCCACCGTCACGGCTTTCATCGACATGATGACCTCGAAGGCCTACGAGACGGAGGCTGATCCGCACCGCGTCAACGCCTGCGCCGAGCACGTCATCATTGCGACCAGCGAAGCGTACAGCAAGTTCAAGATGAAGTAGCGCCGCCTGCTGCCGGCTTACTTCAGCCCGTCCACAGCCGCGTGGCACGCCGTCTGCAGCAAGCGACAGACCTCCTCCGTCGACCGCTGCCGGCTCAGCGCTGCAAACGTCGGATAACTCGTCAGCACGAAGATCAAATCAACCGTGTCCCGCATGGCGCGCTTTGCCGCGTGCTTGCCCACGATCCGCGACAGCAGCGCGGTCAGCAATTCGCGCCGTCGCTCGTTACGCTCGATCAGCGCCTCGCCGAATTCCGGATCGGTCGCGATGGCCTGGTTGAGCCCGCCGATGGCGGGATCGCGCCCCCAGAACGTACAGAAGATTTCGATGACGCGGTCGAGCGCGGCGCGCGGATCCGCCATCGTCATCACCTCGGCCAGTTCGAACAGTCCGCCCTGGTGCGCGATGTCGTCGAACACGGCCTCCAGCAATCCCCGCCGCGATCCGAACTGGTTGTAGACGGTCAATCGCGTGACGCCGGCCGCCTTGGCGACCACGTCGAGGGAGAAGTTCGCAATGCTCGCGTCCTCGCGTAGGAGTCGCGCGCCGGCCGCGATGATGCGCTCGCGCGTCGCCGCCGCCGCGGAAGCCCGCGCGGAGCTCACATAATTGCGCTTCGGCATCGCCTTGCCATTCTGTTGACGTATTGACTATACATGTAGTATATCTAATTTAGAAGCCGGTTCGGAGCTTGCCATGCAAACTGCCCTCGTGATCGCCTTGTCACTTCATGTGTTGTCGTCCGTGTTCTGGGCGGGATCAAGCTTTGCGCTGGCCCGCATCGGCGGAGTTGCCGGTGAGCAGCTGGTCTTTCCACAACTCGGCGCGGCGACGATTGCCATCCTGACCGGCGGCTATCTCGGCCATCTCGTTCATTCCCACAGCTTCGGCACGACCGAGCAGGTGCTCGCCGTCGGTGCTGTCTGTGCACTGATCGCGGCCGCTATTCAGGCTGTCATCGGTCCTCGTGCGCTCGCGGCC
This sequence comes from Bradyrhizobium sp. 155, assembly GCF_023101105.1. Lineage (NCBI taxonomy): Bacteria > Pseudomonadati > Pseudomonadota > Alphaproteobacteria > Hyphomicrobiales > Nitrobacteraceae > Bradyrhizobium > Bradyrhizobium sp. 155. The sequence continues at coordinate 1,465,888 of NZ_CP064704.1, forward strand.
TTGCGTCGCGGCACCGGCAAGCCGGAGGACCTCCGTGCACGTATCGCCGCCGCCCAACGTGCGGCGGCCGGCCTGCTGGGCATGGCCGCGCTCTGCATGGGCGCCGCGCGCTACATTTGAATGCAGTCCAGGGAGGAGTGTTGAGAGCTCTCTGTTCCCAATGTCAGACCATAGCGCGGCTTCCAGCCGCTTTCGAAGGAAAAGCAATGTCCAAGATGATTCTGGTCAACCTGCCGGTACGCGATCTCGCCGCATCGACAGCGTTCTACGTAGCCCTGGGTGGCGCGGTGAATCCTCAATTCTCCGGAGCAAATTCGACGTCGCTCATGTTCACGGACGCGATCGGCGTGATGCTGCTGACCCACGACCGGTATCGTGAATTCACCAGCCGCGAGATCGGCGACGCGCGGCGCCACAGCCAGGCTATGTTCGCTCTCACGGTCGACGACCGCGATGCCGTCGATGCAACGCTGGCGCGCGCGGTGGCTGCGGGCGGTCGCGCCGATCCCAATCCGGCGCAGGATCTCGGCTTCATGTACAACCGACACATTGAAGACCCCGATGGCTATGTTTGGGAGATGGTGTGGATGAACCCGTCGACAAACGCTTGATCGCAGCCGATCGAACCGGGCCCCAAGCCTAGCTCGCCTGCTTCCGTGACGCCACGAACACGCCGGCCAGCACCAGCGCGAAGCCGATGAAGTGGAACGCCTGCGGGTGCTCGCCCAGAAACGCCATTGCCATGATCGAGCCGAACACCGGCACGACATGGAAGAACGGCGCGGCGCGGTTGGCGCCGATCAGGCGGACACCGCGATTGAAGCAGAGATAGGCGAGCGTCGAGGGGAATACCGCGACATAGAAGAGGGTCAGGAGGTTCGGCCCGTCGAGCTTCATCCCGGGACGCGCGGACAACTCCCAGATCTCCAGCGGAATGAGACAGGCAGCACCGCAGCCGAACGTGAAGGCGAGGAACGACAGGCCGTGCATCGGCGGCCGCTTCAAGGTCAGCACCGAATAGAGCGCGAAGATGATCAGCGCGACGACAAAGATGAGGTCGCCCTTGTTGAAGTCGATGTTCGACAGCGTGGTGAAGTCGCCATGCAGCAGGATGATCAGCACGCCGCACATCGACAGCAGCACGCCGAAGGCCTGCGCTACGGTGAGGCGGACGCCGAGGATGGCGAGCGACCACAGCGCCACGACCAGCGGCGCGGCGGATTGCAAGAGGAGAGTGTTGAGCGCCTGCGTATGCTCCAGCGCCCAATATTGCAGCGTGTTGAAGGCGCCGATGCCGGTGATCGAGAGCGTGACCATCAGGCCGAGCTTGCCGCGGATCGCGGGCCAGTCCTGCGCAAGGTGTTTCCAGGCGAACGGCAGCACCAGCAGGAAGGCGAAGAACCAGCGCAGGAACGACAGCGTCACCGGCGGGATGTGACCGGCGGCGAGCCGGCCGACGATGGCATTGCCCGCCCAGCACAGCGCGGTGATGCTGAGCAGCAGATAGGGCTGGTTGGCGATCCAGTTGTGGCCGGACGTGGCGGCGCCGGTGGTCTCGTCGGTGGCGGACATTGGATTGTTGTGGCCCCGCGTCATGCGCCAAGCCTCCAGCCCGGTGGCACCCGGGCCGGTTCAAACCCGGCCCCGTTCAAAGACACGGAAATCGAGGTTGCATCAACGGGGGCCGGATGCATCGCGACCATGCAGCGGCGGAAGCAGCCTCTCACGCTTTGGTCGAAGCATTGCACCCGCCGCGAAGGTTTCTGGATTTTCAGGGGATATCAAAGGCTTGGAGTGCGCTCGCGGCCTCGAAAAAGTCCCGTTCTTGCTTGCCTAGAGAGGCTGCATCCTTTATCCGGTTGGCTGCCTCGCGTTCGAGCGGCCCCGGCCGTGATTGGGCTGGGCGCATCTGACAGATTGCATAGGGATTACCCGCGAATGGCCAATGTTGTCGTCGTCGGCGCCCAGTGGGGCGACGAAGGAAAGGGCAAGATCGTCGACTGGTTGTCGGAGCAGGCGGACATCGTCGTCCGTTTCCAGGGCGGCCATAACGCCGGCCACACGCTGGTGATCAACGGCAAGACCTACAAGCTGGCGCTGCTGCCCTCGGGCGTGCTGCGCGAGCAGAAGCTGTCGGTGATCGGCAACGGCGTCGTGTTCGATCCCGCCGCCTTCCTCGACGAGGTCACCAAGCTGCGGTCGCAGGGCGTCGCGGTCGGCCCGGACAATCTGCGGGTCGCCGAGAACGTCACCCTGATCCTGCCGCTGCACCGCGAACTCGACGCGCATCGCGAATCCGCCAATGCGGCGACCGCGATCGGCACCACCCGCCGTGGCATTGGCCCGGCCTACGAGGATAAGGTCGGCCGCCGCGCCATCCGCCTGATGGACCTCGCCGATCTCGACACCCTGCCGCACAAGATCGACCGGCTGCTGGCGCATCACAACGCATTGCGCCGCGGCCTCGGCCTGCCGGAGTTCGACGGCAAGGAGATCGTGAAGGAATTGACCGCGCTCGCGCCGCAGCTCCTGCCCTATGCCGAGACGGTGTGGCGGCTGCTCGACATCAAGCGGCGCGAGGGCAAGCGCATGTTGTTCGAAGGCGCGCAAGGCGCCCTGCTCGACGTCGATCACGGCACCTACCCTTACGTCACCTCGTCCAACACGGTGGCGGCGCAGGCGGCGACCGGCTCGGGCCTCGGCCCCGCCGCGGTCGGCTATGTGCTCGGCCTCTGCAAGGCCTATACGACCCGCGTCGGCCAGGGCCCATTCCCGACCGAGCAGGACAACGAGACCGGCCGCAAGATCGGCGAGCGCGGCCGCGAGTTCGGCACCAATACCGGGCGGCCCCGCCGTTGCGGCTGGTTCGATGCGGTTCTGGTTCGCCAGGCGGTCCGGACCTGCGGCATCAACGGTCTGGCGCTGACCAAGCTCGACATCCTCGACGGCTTCGATTCGATCGAGGTCTGCACCGGCTACAGGCTGGACGGCAAGGAGATCGATCATTTCCCGGCGGGCGAAGGCGCCCAGGCCCGGGTCGAGCCGATCTACGAGACCATCGAGGGCTGGAAGGAGCCGACCGCCAATGCGCGGTCCTGGGCCCAGCTGCCGGCCCAGGCGATCAAATATGTCCGCCGGATCGAGGAATTGGTGGGGTGCTCGGTGGCGCTGCTTTCCACCAGCCCCGAACGCGAGGATACTATCCTGGTACAAAATCCGTTTGAGGCTTAACGATCTCTTACCGGGACGCGCGTATAATTGAGTAGAAATGGCTGATTACTACCCGCTGATCGCCCGCGCTATTGCCGCCCTGGACCCCAACGCTCCCGGCGAGAGCCGTCGCGCGCTCTATGAGCGGGCGCGCACGGCGCTGATCGCGCAGCTCCGCAGCGTGCAGCCGCCGCTCTCGGAATCCGAGATCACCCGCGAGCGCCTCTCGCTGGAAGAGGCCGTCCGCAAGGTCGAATCAGAGGCGGCCCAGCGTGCCCGCGAGGCCTCGCGCCCCGCTGGCGGCGCCCGCAGCAGCGGCAGCGGCGACGCCTTCCGCCGCGCCAGCACCCGCGCCACCGAGGGCAACTCGCCCGCGCCGCAAACGGCTGCCCCGCCGCGCACCCGTCCGGCTCCGCCGCCGCCGCGGGCTGACCGGCCCTCCTTCAATGTCGATGACCAGGGCGACGCCCCGCGTGCGCCGCGGGCCCCGCGTTTCGACGCGCCGCGGCAGCCGGGTCCGCCGGCCCCGTCGTCGATGCCGGAGCCTCCGCCGGTCGGACGTGATCGCGCTGGTGGGCGCCGTCCGCCGGACATGGGACCGCCACCGCCGCTGCCGCCCGCACCGGGCGTGCGCGGCTTCCGCGACATCACGGCGGACGCCAACGAGCTCGGCGGCGCCGCCGCGCAGGCCAACCGCGCGGCGCGCCGCACCTACGCCAACGTGCCCTCGCCCTCGCCGGAATTCGACCGGCTCGAGCCGAGCCTGGAGAATCGCGGCGCCGGAGCCGACGCGCCGTATTCCTACGACGAATCGATCGAGGAAGCTGAGCGCTACGCGCCGCCGTCGCAGCCGCCGTCGCAACGTCCGCACATCCCCGTTCTCGACCGCGAACCCAAGAAGAAGCGCGCCCGCACCGGCCGCGCCTTTCCGTTCAAGAGCGCGATCGCCGTCGGCATCGTGCTGATCCTGGTCGGTGCCGGCATCCTGTGGGGCAAGCAGCTGGTCCAGACCGCGACCAACCTGTTGAAGTCTTCGCCGACGCAGGTGGTGGAGGCGCCCAAGGATTCGTCTCAGCCGCAGAGCAAGCCCAAGATTCCGGATCGCGTCGGCCAGCCCTCGGCCAGCGACCAGCCGGTCGCGCCGGTGGCGCAGAAAGTCGTGCTCTACGACGAGGATCCATCCGATCCGAAGGGCAAGCAATATGTCGGCTCGGTGGTGTGGCGGCTCGAGCCGATCAAGGCGTCGGGCAACCAGAAGGCCGACGTCGCCGTGCGCGCCGACATCGAGATTCCCGACCGCAAGTTCAAGATGACGATGTCGTTCCGCCGCAACACCGACTCCTCGCTGCCGGCGAGCCACACCGCGGAGCTGACCTTCGTCCTGCCGCCGGACTTTCCGGGCGGCGGCGTTTCCAACGTGCCGGGCATCCTGATGAAGTCGAACGAGCAGGCACGCGGCACGCCGCTCGCAGGCCTCGCGGTCAAGGTCACCGACGGCTTCTTCCTGGTCGGCCTCTCCAACGTCGATGCCGACCGCAGCCGCAACGTCCAGCTGCTGAAGGAGCGCTCCTGGTTCGACGTGCCCTTGGTCTACGCCAACCAGCGCCGCGCCATCATCGCCATCGAGAAGGGCGCTCCCGGCGAGCGCGCCTTCAACGACGCCTTCGCGCAGTGGGGCGACTAGATCTCTACTCCGTGAGACCTCGGCCTGCATGGTTCGAGACGCCAGCCTTGGCGGGCTCCTCACCATGAGGGTTTGATATCTCGCCGCGAAACGAGACCTCATCCTGAGGGCCCGCCCCTTGGGCGGGCCCTCAGGATGGCCGCAGATACGCTCTCTCTATTGCGCGGCTGCTTCCCGCTTGCGCGATCCTGTCGCGGCGGCGTGCTCGCGGTCCATCACGGCGCGACAGCCCGGGCTGACCTGAGCCTTCTTCTGCACCATGCAGGCCCTGATCCTGGGGATGTCGGGGATCTCACTGGAGCACAGCCGCATCGCATCGCCCGAGCACATCTGCTGCGCTTCGGACGAGAACGCGAAGCTTGGCGATGTCGGGATTGCGATGGCGGTGGTGGCGAGGGCGAAGAGAGTTGCGATCGTCTGATTGCGTGTCATGTAGAATGCGTCCCCGAGTTCCGTGGGCTTGAGCCACTTGGTTTTGGGGCGCCGCACGCGGCTTGACCTGCCGCATGTCTCAGCCATCACGCCGGGACCTCAATCCCGCATGTGGTTGCTCGATCTCTGGTGATGTTCGAATCGAAAAGTGCTGCGCCGCCCGAGCCAAGTATGCGCCATTGTTGCGCGACCGCAATGGCAGGCAAAAAGGAATTCGCAATTGTTGCGCGCACGTCACGCACAACGCGACTCGCGTGCGATCAGATCAACCGATCGGAGGATACGCTCGCTTGTTCCACATCGCTTGCGCCAAGCGCTGCATGCTCTTCGACCGCCGTAACGCCCTTTGCCGTGAGCTCGAACAGATCTCCGTCCTTCATCACATAACCGTCGGCGATCAGCTCGCCTATCTTGCCGTGCCGGTCGTCGGCAAAGGCGATGGATTGGCTGATGTCCCTGAGGATCGAGAGCTGTTCGTCGCGCAACATGGCTTCACTCTCCGTTCGCCGGGGATGGTTCCGGTCCTCACATGCCGTGGCTCTGAAAGACCTTGCTGCAAGACCGCGACAGTTTGGTCCGGTTGGCTTGCAGGCAGGCCTGCACCGCACCGTCATTGCCGAGGTCCTTGCGGCAGAAGCGCGAGGCGTCCCGCGAACAGGCCTGCTGCTCCTGCGGCGAACCCATATGGCCTTGTGCGAGAGCGGGCGCGTTCGACAGGCCGCTCACGGCCGTCAGTGCGATCGTCGCCAGGAAGAACAGTTTGCGGGACATCGGCGGCTCCAAATCTGAGAGGTGAATTTCAAGTCCGTCGCTATGCCGCTTGTTCCCAGCGCAGAGCCCGCACCCCCGCTATTCAAGGTTCCCGCGGCGCTGCTATAGTAAGGTGAAGGATGAGGGTGCCTGATGAAACGCTATCTCGTGTTTGCGCTGGTCGGCCCGTTCGTGGGCGGGTTCCTGCTGCTGCTGACGACGACCTATCAGTCCGGCTATTGGACCCAGACCAGTCTCGCTGAGGTCGGCAAGCTGTTCGCGGTGTTCTTCAAATCCTTGCAATACAGTTATCTGTTCGGCTTCCTGCCCTCGCTGATGATCGGTGCGGTCGACGATATCCTGGTCCACGTCCGCCGGATCGGCCCGGTGCTGCGGATGCTGCTGGTCGGCGTGTTCGCCTTCATCCTGGCCTCGCTGACCTACAGCTCGCGCGGGCCGGACTCGGGCGCGGTGCAGTTCATCCTGTACGGCCTCGTCGGGTTCGTGCCGGCGGTGATTTCATCCTGGCTCGTGCATAAATATGTCGCGGAGCCGCAGCCGGCGGCGGCACAGACTTGAGGGCGCGACCTTCGATCACGCCGCAGCAACCTCCGCCGCGCTGGCGCGTTCCCTACAGGCCATGACCATGTCCGATGACGATATTCTTGCTCCGCGTCGATCCCGTTCGGGAAGCCGCTCGGGTGCGGCCTCTTCGGGCACCGACGGGCGTGGGCCGATCATCGATCAGGACGGTCACGAGATCCGGCCCGAAACGCTGGGGCAGGGCTTTCGCGAATTTCGCTTCGAGTTCGGGAAGGACAGTCCCTTCGCCGGCAACCCGTTTGGCAATCTAACGCGCGAGCAGCGGATCGCGCGGATCGAGGCGATCGCAAAGCTGCTCGACGTCGCCTTCGTGCTGCCCGGAACCAACATCGGCTATGGCATCGATGGGTTGATCGGGTTGATCCCCGTCGTCGGCGACATCATCACCACCGCGATCTCGCTCTGGCTGGTGCAAGAGGCGAGGGCGCTCGGGGCGCCCTGGTACATCACCGCGCGCATGCTCGGAAATGTCGCCCTCGACGGCGTCGTCGGTATCGTCCCGTTCGCGGGCGACGCATTCGACGTCATGTTCCGTGCCAACATGCGCAACGTGCGCCTGCTCCGCCGCTGGCTCGACAAGCAGCCTCGCATCTGACACGCCCCAAAACGCAAAAAGCGCGACGGCCTTTCGGGCCATCGCGCTTTCAGCGCACATCGGAGCGCGTGACGAAAACTTACGCCGCGTCGGCAGCGTCGGTGCTGGCTTCCACCGGCTTGCGGTGGCGGGGCAGCGGGAAGGCTTCGCTCTCATAGAGCGACCGGATGCCGTTCTGGTCGAAGCGCGCTTCTTCGACTTGGAGATAGGCGCCGTTCAGCGAATCCGTCGGCAACTGCTCCATCGCGAACTGGACGGCTTCGGCCGCGGTGCCGAACCGGCGATAGGTGAAGCCTGCACGCTTCTTCTTGCGGATCGCAGCGGGGAAGAGTTCGGCGGAAGTGTTGAAGTTGAACGGACGCAGTGGACGCATGGTCAAAGACCTCGTGATCTCTCTGGGGCTTTAAGCGCGTGGGGTTGGGACGGGCAGAGGCCACGATTGAGTGGGCGCCGCACATGTCATTTTCGTCCTCTAATATAGCCCGTTTTGACAAAATTGCGACCCCCGCGATGCGAGATGATGAATCTGCGCATGGCAGCTCCGCAGCCCGGGAAATTGCAGGAATATCAGCGACTTGAATGGTCTACAGCTTGCCAAGGAGCAGCAGCACGAGCAGCACCACCAGGACGAGGCCGCCGATCCCCATGCCGGAATGACCCATTCCGTAGCCGTAGCCGCCGAAGCGGCCCGACAGGCCGCCGACGAGATAAATGATCACCAGGATGATCAGGATGGTCCCAAGCGTCATGGCATCCTCCCTGGCGGCCGCCGCCACGCCATGGCCAGCCGCACCACCAGGGAAGAAAAGCACATCGCGGCGCCGGGTTCCATGACGGAACTCGGCGCCGCGCAAGGTTTATTTGGGTTCGAGCTTCAGCGCGGCGGAATTGATGCAGTAACGCAAGCCCGTCGGTCCCGGGCCGTCGGGGAAGACATGGCCGAGATGACCGCTGCACTTGGCGCACAGCACCTCGGTACGGATCATGCCGTGGCTGACGTCCCGCTCCTCTTCGATATGGCCCTCGACGGCGGGTTGGGTGAAGCTCGGCCAGCCGCAGCCGGAATCGAACTTCGCGTCGGACTCGAACAGCACGTTGCCGCACCCGGCGCAGGTGTAGGTGCCGGCGCGGTGGTCGTGCTCATATTCGCCGGAGAAGGGACGCTCGGTCGCCTTCTCGCGCAGCACCGCGAATTGCATCGGCGACAACTCGCTGCGCCATTGCTCTTCGCTCTTGATGACCTTGTCGTCCGTGGTTTTCGTCTTGGTGTCGGGCATGGGTCTCCCGTTTTTTCAGTTGGTGGCCTTGCTGGCGCTCACCAGCGTCGGCTTCTCGATATAGTTATCCGCGAACAGCTTTTTCAGGTTCTCGACCTTCGGAAGGTCGTTGTAGGCGATATAGGGCTGGTTCGGGTGCAGGGTCAGATAATCCTGGTGATAGGCCTCCGCCGGATAGAATGCCTCCAGCGCGCCGACCTTGGTCGCGATCGGCTTGCTGAAGACCTTGGCGCCGTTGAGCTGGGCGATATAGGCCTCGGCCACCTTCTTCTGTTCGTCGGACGTGGTGAAGATCGCCGAGCGATATTGCGGACCGGTGTCGGGGCCCTGCCGGTTGAGCTGGGTCGGGTCGTGCGCCACCGAGAAGTAGATCTGCAGGATCTTGCCGTAGGAGATCTTCTTGGGGTCGTATTTGATCTCGACGGATTCCGCGTGGCCGGTCCGGCCGCTCGAGACGGTCTGGTAGTCGGCCGTCGCCTTGGTGCCGCCGGCGTAGCCGGAGACCGCGTTGACGACGCCCGCGGTGTGCTGGAACACGCCCTGCACGCCCCAGAAGCAGCCGCCGGCGATCACGGCGGTCTGGATCCCGCTTGCGGGGGCCACATCAACGGCAGGAGCGGGGATCACGACCGCATCCTCTGCGGCGCGGGTCGGCGCGGCAAAGGCCAGCGTCAGTGCGGTGGTTGCGGCGAGCAGGGACAGGACGGCAGGTCGGCGCATGGCGATCCTCTTTCGGAAGGTCTGACAGTCTAGGGCGGTTGGGGCCGGGCGAACAGCCTGCCCGGCATTTTCGGACATTCGAGATACGGGCGGACCGGGCGATTGTTACGGCCGGAGGGACACGAGTCCGTGAAACGCGCCGCCTCCAGCGGCCCGGCTTGGCGACGACCGGAACTCCGCGCTAGATGAACCGGCGCGATCGGTGATCGACTTAAGAGAATCGTGGCTGGAGCTGACCTGACAACATGCTGCGCGTGGCATCCCTGACCCTCGTCGTCGTGCTCGCCATCCTGGCCGGCTGGAGCTCGCTCGCGGCGGCCGAACCGCAACCCGGCGACGACCTCGCCATTTGCCGCGACCGCCAGGCGGATGCACAGGCGAGGGCGCAGGCCTGCGACAAGCTGCTCAACGCCGACCGGCTCACCGGCAAGGACAAGGCCATCGCGCTCTCCGTGCGCGGTAACACACTGCTCAACAAGCGCGACTACGGCCACGCCATCGAGACCTTGTCCATGGCCGTCGACCTCGATCCCGACAACGTCGTCACGCTCAATTTGCGCGGCCTCGCCTATGAGCGGACGGGCCAGGACGATCATGCGATGGCGGACTACGACCTCGCGCTCCAGAAGCGCCCGACCTACGGTGTCCCCTACAACAACCGCGGCGTCATCCAGTTGCGCCGGGGTGCGCTGCAAAGCGCGCTCGACGATTTCAACCTGTCGATCAAATACGCGCCCAGGTTCCTGCTCGGCTACACCAACCGCGCCCTCGTGCGCACGCTGATGCAGGATTTTGACGGCGCGATTGCCGATTTCGCGGAGGCCGAGAAGATCGAACCGGCCGCGCAGCAGATCACCGGCAACCGCTGCATCACCTACGGCATGATGGGCAAGTTCGACCAGGCCTTCGCCGACTGCAACGGCCTAATCGAGAAGCAGCCGAAGAACACGTACGCGATCAACAATCGCGCCGACGTCAACATGTTGAAGGGCGATTTCGACGCCGCGCTGAAGGACTACAACACGGCCATCCAGATCAACCCGAACAACGTCCGGGCACATTCAGGTCGCGGCCAGATCTACGAGCGCAAGAAGGATCTCGCCCAGGCCCGTGCCGACTATCGTGCGGCGGCCTATTCGCTGACGAAGTTCGACGAGCTCGACGTCGCGCGCGCCCGCGCGATCGCGCAGGAGCGATTGGCCGCGCTGACCCCGCAGGCACCGGCCGGATCCACGGGGCGCCGTGTGGCGCTGGTGATCGGGAACGGCGCCTACAAGAACGTCCACGCCTTGCCCAATCCGCCACGCGACTCGAAAATGATCGCAGCCGCGCTGCGCGATGTCGGCTTCCAGACCGTGATATCCGTCAGCGACCTCACCCGCGACAAGTTCTTCGAAGCGTTGCAGACGTTTGCCGCCGAGGCGGAGAAGGCGGATTGGGCGGTGGTCTATTATGCCGGCCACGGGTTCGAGATCGGCGGCGTGAATTATCTCGTTCCCGTCGACGCCAAGCTCGCCGCCGACAGGGACGCCGAGACCCAGGCGGTCGCGCTGGAGCAGGTGATCGCGGCGGTGGGCGCTGCGCGAAAAGTGCGTCTGGTGATGCTGGATGCCTGTCGCGACAATCCGTTCGCGCCGACCATGCAGCGCACGCTGTCGCTCAAGCTCGTGGACAAGGGCTTTTCCAACATCGAGCCGGGCGCCGGCTTCATGGTGGTCTACGCCGCCAAGCACGGCGAGACCGCGATGGATGGCGACGGCGGCGCCGACAGCCCGTTCGCCACCGCGCTCGCTCGCGAGATCAAGATGCCGCGCGTCGAGATCCGAAAACTGTTCGACATCGTTCGCGACGATGTCTGGCTTGTGACCAAGCACGAGCAGCAGCCGTTTTCCTACGGCTCGCCGCCGGGGCGCGAGGATTTTTATTTCGTCGCGGGGAAGTGACTTCGTAGCCCGGGTGGAGCGCAGCGAAATCCGGGAATCACGATCGCGGAGCTAACCCCGGATTACGCTGCGCTCCATCCGGACTACCGCAGTTTCAAACCACGATGCTCAGCCGCTTCGCCGCCCGCGTGATGCCCGTGTACAGCCACCTCGCCCGGCTCTCCTGAAACGCAAAGCTCTCGTCGAACAGCACGACGTCGTCCCATTGCGAGCCCTGCGACTTGTGCACGGTCAGCACGTAGCCGTAGTCGAACTCGTCATAGGGCTTGCGCTGCTCCCAGGCGATCGCCTCGACGCCGCCCTCGAAGCAATCGGCGCGCACCGAGACCTTGGTCACCTTGTGGCCGAGATCCTCGTCCGGCGACAGTCTCATGCTGAGAATGCGGGATTTCGAGCGCGAGGTGTTGCGCGACTTCACGCGCCACAGCCCGCCGTTGAACAGGCCCTTCTTGCGGTTGTTGCGCAGGCAGACCAGCTTGTCGCCGGCGACGGGGAAGATGTCCTCGATGTTCTGGCGCTGGCGCACCCGCATGTTGTACGCGCGTCGCGTGTTGTTGCGGCCGACCAGCACCTGGTCGGCGGCCATGACGCGATCAGGGTCGAGCTCCTTGCGCGACACCACCTCGCTCTCGCCGTAGCGGCCGATGTCGAGCTCGCGGCCCTCGCGGACGTCCATCGACATCCGCACGATCGGATCGTCCTGGGCCTGGCGGTGCACCTCGGTCAGCATCGCGTCGGGCTCGGTATTGGTGAAGAAGCCGCCGCCCTGGATCGGCGGCAGCTGCGCGGGATCGCCCAGCACCAGCAGCGGGCAGTCGAACGACATCAGGTCGCGGCCCAGTTCGGCATCGACCATCGAGCATTCGTCGATCACGATCAGCTTGGCCTTGGAGGCCGGGGCGTCGTCCCACAGCTCGAAGCTGGGCTGCTCCTCACCGGATTCGCGGGTGCGGTAGATCAGCGAATGGATGGTGGAGGCTTCGTCGCACCCCTTGTTGCGCATGACCAGCGCCGCCTTGCCGGTGAAGGCGGCGAACTTCACCTCGCCGTCGACGCCGTCGGCGATGTGCCGCGCCAGCGTGGTCTTGCCGGTGCCGGCATAGCCGAACAGGCGGAACACCGGCGGCGTGCCGTTGCGGCCGGGTTTGGCCTTGAGCCAGTCGCCAACGGCCTTGAGCGCGGCATCCTGATGCGGGGTGAATGTGGCCATGTCTGTCTTGAGGAGGGGGCGAAAACGGAGCGATTCGCCAGCCCCAAAACTAACCATTCGCACCGCTGGTTCAAGCCGGGCGGGGCGCCCTATTGCCAGCCGGGAACGCCGCGCATGTCGGGCAGATGGTGGGCGATGCCCTTGTGGCAGTCGATGCAGGTCTTTTCCTTGGTGAACAGGAAGCGCTGGTGCGCGACCGAGGCGCGCGGCGACTGCTTGGTGATGTCCATGGAATCGGCGCTGTGGCAGTTCCGGCATTCCAGCGAATCGTTGGACTTGAAGCGCGCCCATTCATGCGCCGCCAGTTCGAGCCGGTGATCCTGGAATTTCTCGCGGGTGTCGATCGTGCCGAAGATCTTGCCCCAGACCTCCTTGGAGGCCTGCATCTTGCGGGCGATCTTGTCGGTCCAGTTGTGCGGCACGTGGCAATCCGGACAGGTCGCGCGCACGCCGGAGCGGTTGGCGAAATGGATGGTCGACTTCAGCTCGGCGAAGACGTTGTCCTTCATCTCGTGGCAGCCGGTGCAAAATTTTTCGGTGTTGGTCAATTCCAGCGCGGTGTTGAAGCCGCCCCAGAAGATCACGCCGGCCATGAAGCCCGCCAGCACCAGCACGCCGAGCCCGAACACCGAGCTCGGACGGATCAGCACCTGCCAGAGCTCGCGCGCGAAGTCCCAGCTTCGCGCGACGAAGCCGCGTCTGGCCTTCAGTCCCTCGCCGGGTTCATCAGCGGTCGTCGTCATCGGCGGCCACCGGGGCTTGCGCGCGACAGCAGCGTGTCGATGTCGGTGAAGTCGTTGCTGACGGGCGGATTGGCGGTGTTCTGCGGCACGTGGCATTCCGTGCAGAAGAAGCGGCGCGGCGAGATCGAAGCCAGAAACTGGCCGTCGCGGTCCATGAAGTGGGTGATCGAGACCATCGGCGCCTGCGATTCCGCGATGCGCGCCCGCGCATGGCAGGACAGGCACTTGTTGCCGTTGAGGTCGATCTGATAGCCGTCGATCGTGTGCGGGATCACCGGCGGCTGCTCCGGATAGTTGCGCACGGGTTGGCCGATCCTGTTCACGCCCATGTACTTCATCGCGATCTGGGCGTCTCATTTCCCGAACGGCGGCTGGTCCCGCAGCTGGCCACCGGTGCTGCCGAATTTCCCCCTGACCCATCTCTGGTTCATCTATGTGCTGCTGGAGCTTTATGTCGTCGTGCTGCTGCTGCGCGGCGCATTTGTCTGGCTAGATGCGTCAGGCAGGTGGCGAGCGGTGATTGACCGCGTCTTCGCCGGGATCATGAAAAGTCCGCTGGCCCCCCTTGTTCTGGCAATCCCGATCGGCGCCGCCTTCTGCCTCGACCAACGCTGGATCAACGTGACGGGCGTGAGGACGCCGGATCAATCGCTCGTCACCAACGCGCAGGCCTGGATTGGCTTCGGCACCGCCTTCGCGATCGGCTGGCTGCTGCATCGGCAGATCGATCTGCTGCGACTGATTGAGCGGCGCTGGCTCCCGCATCTTCTGCTCGCAATCACTCTGATCCTGATCAGTTTCGTGCTGGTTGGGGCGATGACGTCCGCGCCGGGGGCACTGAAACTGCCTTTCGGCTTCGCCACGCTCCGGCTTGTCTCCGTGATCCTGTATGCGCCGGCGATATGGATTTCGACCTTTGCGGTCATCGGCCTCGCGCTCCGCTTCATGTCCGGCTTCAGCCCGACCTGGCGCTATCTCGCCGATGCATCCTACTGGGTCTATCTGATCCACCTGCCGATCGTGATGGCGCTGCAGGTCGCGCTGTCGCAGCTCGACTGGCCCGGTCTGATCAAGTTCGGTGTTCTTCTCGTCGTCGCGCTTCCTCCGATGCTGGCGAGCTATCATCTGCTGGTGCGCTTCACCTTCATCGGCGTGGTCCTGAATGGCCGCCGCGCCGAAAAGCACCTTCTCCCGCAAGGCGGAATTGCGACTGCGTAGACAGCGCCGCCCCGCCCATTAAGATGCCCGCAACAAAAACATAAGCGGCAAGAAAATTTGCAAGAAAACTTGCAACAAAACCTGGGAGAGACGGCGTCATGAAGTTCGGCATCTTCTATGAGCTGCAACTGCCACGGCCGTGGGTGGCCGGCGACGAGCTCAGCCTCTATCAGAACGCGCTGTCGCAGATGGAACTCGCAGACAGCCTCGGCTACGACCACGCCTGGGTTGTCGAGCATCACTTCCTCGAAGAATACTCGCATTCGCCCTCGCCGGAATCGTTTCTCGCAGCCGCGAGCCAGCGCACCAAGAACATCCGGCTCGGCCACGGCATCCTCCAGCTCACGACCAACCACCCCGCACGTGTCGCCGAGCGCGTCGCGGTGCTCGATCTGCTCTCCAACGGCCGCTGCGAATTCGGCATGGGCGAGAGCGCCTCCATCACCGAGCTCACGCCGTTCGGCCGCGACATGGAGACCAAGAAAGAGGTGTTCGAGGAGGCCGTCGCCGCGATCTTCCCGATGTTCAAGGACGCAGGAAGCGAGCACCACGGCAAATATTTCGACATCCCGTTGCGCAACGTCGTGCCAAAACCGGTGCAGAAGCCGCATCCGCCATTGTGGATGGCCTGCTCGCAGCTGCCGACCATCGAGCGCGCCGGCCGCCAGGGCTTTGGTGCGCTCGGCTTCCAGTTCGTCAGCGCAGACGCCGCGCACGCCTGGGTGCACGCCTATTACAACGCCATGACCAAGCGTCTCGCCAAGCTCGCCGACTACGAGATCAACCCGAACATGGCGCTGGTGTCGTTCTTCATGTGCGCAAAGACGGACGAGGAGGCGCGTGCGCGCGCCGACGGCGCCACCTTCTTCCAGTTCGCGCTACGCTTCTACGGCGCGTCGCAGAATCGCCAGCGTCCGGCGCCCTATACCGTCAACATGTGGGACGAGTACAACAAGTGGAAACGCGACAATCCCGAGGCGCAGGAGGCTGCGCTGCGCGGCGGACTGATCGGCTCGCCCGAGACGATCCGCAGGAAGCTAAAGCGCTTCCAGGGCTCGCATATCGACCAGGTCATCCTGCTGAACCAGGCGGGCAAGAACAGCCACGAGCACATCTGCGAATCGCTGGAGCTGTTCGGCCGCGAGGTGATGCCGGAATTCCAGAACGATCCCGCGCAGGCGGCCTGGAAGCAGGGCGTCATGAGCGGCGAGATCAAGCTCGAGGAGATCGACACGCAGGCGTTCACCGACCGCTATGGCAAGCTCGCGATCAACGTTCCGCCGGCGAAGGCGGCGGCGGGGTAGGGTCTTTCGCCGCTGCGGCCGGCTGAGTTTATTTGGATTGGGTTTTCGTCTGGATGTTCTGAACGGCTCCGCCCGCCGGAGTCCACTGCACGCGGCCATCCAAAGCGGAGAAGTTTAGACCACCGCCGGTCCCGAAGAGAACCATGTGACCCGAGCTGACGGAGTCCACAGCGAGCGTCGCACGGGGAAGTTTTGCAGCATTGTACATCGTCAAGGACGCATCCTGATGATCGTTCAGGGACAGCACTGCCCGCTGACCCTGCTCCGTATCGAGGAGCGACACCGAAGGTACGCCATCCTGGCGAAGCCCGATGCTGAGACGCACCTTCTCGCGGCTATCCAAGAGCGAGATGTGCGGCGTTCCGTCGGAAGTGGATGAGATCAAGGCGACGATTTTGCCGGTGCCATTTCGTAAGGCAATTGTTTCCACAGACAGGGTCTTGGCCTTGACTGTATCGGCATTAGCGGTCGCATGCCATTGCGATGAAATGATCGCCGCAGCCGCCAGGATCGTAGCCCCCAAAACGCTCCAACTCATAGCCTTCAGTGACCGGTCCTGCCGCTGGATATGCGATGCGAGATTTTCAAGCGTGGGTTCGACCTTGAACATAGCTGCGCCTTTGCCTTGGAGTAAGCTTCACATCCGAGCATACCCTGCTGGGTGCGAATTCTGCTAACCTAGCAGGGGGTGCCGGCAAAACACTGTCGAGACAGTCACCTCAGCGGCCGCCCGGAACGTGGTTGCGCTGGCACGATGCAGAGTGCCGCAACTGCCTTGAACGCTCAGTGACCGATATCACTGGCGCTTTGATGGAGCGCATTTGCCGCCGTATATTGCTTCGCGGGGCTTCTCAGTCAGAACCTCTACAGGCAACTCCATCGATGATATCGTATAAGGCCTTCGGCCGCAGCGAGATCCATGGAGTGGTTATGGCGAAACACAGGATCTATACCACCAGCTTCGCAAGCGTTTACCCGCTTTACGTTGCGAAGGCGGAGAAGAAAGGACGTACCAAAGCAGAGGTCGATCAGGTCATCTCCTGGCTGACGGGCTATGGTCAGACGGAATTGGAAGCTCAACTGGAGCAGGGGACGGACTTCGAAACCTTCTTTGCGAAGGCCCCAAAGATCAATCCTTCGCGAACCCTGATCACAGGCGTGGTTTGCGGCGTCCGGGTCGAGGACGTCAAAGAACCCACGATGCGAGAGATCCGCTACCTGGACAAGCTGATCGATGAGCTGGCCAAGGGAAAAGCAATGGACAGGATTCTGCCAAAAGTGCTTCCTGAGCCCCTTCGTCCGCCGGCTCGGCGACGTGGCAGGAGATATCGGGCGACACCCGCCTTCCGCTGCGCGGCCATTGCTGATAAATTTCGTCAAAAGGCGATGGGGAGAAAACGATGCGCCCTCGCGGGACGCCCGCAAATCCGGCAGCTGGGGATGTCACGCCCGCCGTGCTTGCCATCGGTCGCCCGGATTTCCCTGATGTCCTGATCGAGACGTTGCGTCGGCAGGCCGGGGTCGGGCATTGCATGGTGTTCGCGCTGAGCCGCGCGGGCGCCGCACACTGCCTGCTCGATGCCGGCAACATCCCGATCGGCGGCGATCTCGGCGCTGCCTATGCCGGCCAGTTCCACCAATCCGATCCCAACCGCGATGCGCTGTTCGAAGGCGAGGGCCGCGCCACGCTCGTGCTGCCCGCCTTCGCGCCGCGCATGTACGGCGCCCGCTACCGAAAAATGTTCTTTGTGGATTCCGGCATCGTCGACAAATGCGCGACCGCGATCTGGGTCGACGACACCTGCTTCTACGTCAATTTCTATCGCATCGCTGTCCAGGGCCGCTTCAGCGCCCCCCAGCGTGCGCGGCTTCAGGCCATCGCACCGGCCATCAGTGCGAGCGTGGCACGCCATTTCCAGCACGGCTCGGCTGCGACGACCGAGCAGTCTCTCGCCGCGCTCTTCGCGACGCGCGCGCCGCTCGCCAGCCTCACCCCGCGCGAGCAGGACGTTTGCCGGCGCATCCTCTCCGGCTTCAGCTCCGAGGCGATCTCGCAGACGCTCGGCATCAGCCTGCATTCGACGCTAACCTATCGCAAGCGCGCCTATGAGCGGCTCGGCATCTCGTCACAAAGCGAGCTGTTTGCGATCGTGCTGCGCCTGCTCGCCGGCCCGCGCGGCCTGAACTGAAGCTGTCCCAATCGCTGGGGACAGACGGCGCCTCCTGAAGCCGCTAACCTCGGTGGCGAACAGCAATGGAGCGAAGCTTGAGCACCGCGCCGCGCATCGACATCGACCCGGCCGCATTCTGGGCCGATCCATATCCGATGCTGGCAACGATGCGCAAGGAGGCGCCGATCGCCTTCGTGCCGCAGCTCGGCTCGACACTGCTGACGAGCCGCGACGATATCTCGATCTCCGAGAAGCAGATCGACGTGTTCTCCTCGCACCAGCCCGCGGGCCTGATGAACCGGCTGATGGGCCACAACATGATGCGCAAGGACGGCGAGGCGCATCAGGTCGAGCGCCGCGCGATGTTTCCAACGGTGTCGCCGAAGACGGTGAAGGCGCACTGGGCCGCGCTGTTCCAGGCCCATGCCGACCGCATCATCGAAGCGATCGAGCCCGGGCGGATCGATTTCATGCGCGACTTCGCGTTGCCGTTCTCCGGCGAATGCCTGAAGTCGATCACCGGCCTCACCAATATCGGCTTTGCGGACATGGACGCCTGGTCACAGGGCATGATCGAGGGCATCGCCAATTACAGCGGCGACGCGGCCGTCGAGGCGCGTTGCCATGCAGCGACGTCGGGCATCGATGCCGCGATCGACGACATCCTGCCGGTGATGCGCAAGCATCCCGACCAGAGTATCCTCGGCGTGCTCCTCGCGTCCGGCATGGCGATGGAGAGCGTGCGCGCCAACGTCAAGCTCGCGATCTCCGGCGGCCAGAACGAGCCGCGCAAGGCGATCGCCGGCACGGTGTGGGCGCTGCTGACCCATCCCGACCAGCTCGATCTCGTGCGCAAGGGCGAGGTGACGTGGCTCCAGGCCTTCGAGGAATATGCCCGCTGGATCTCGCCGATCGGCATGTCGCCGCGGCGCATCGCAAAGCCGTGGACGATCCGCGACGTCGCGTTCGAAACCGATGAACGCGTATTCCTCATGTTCGGCTCCGCCAACCGCGACGAGAAGCATTTTGAGCGCGCCGACCAGTTCGACGTGCGGCGTGATACGGCCAAGAGCGTCGCGTTCGGCGCCGGTCCGCATTTCTGCGCCGGCGCCTGGGCCTCGCGCGCCATGATTGCCGACGTCGCACTGCCGACCTTGTTCGCCCGTGCCGGCCGGCTCGAGATCGCCGACGACGAGCCGGTACGGATCGGCGGATGGGCCTTTCGCGGGCTGCAGAATCTACCGGTGAGATGGCTGCATTAGGCCGGCAGGGACCGGTCCATCCGCAACGCCGCCACGATGCCATCCTGCTCCTGTTTTGCCCGACGAGTCAAGGTCAATTTCGGATAAGCGTAAGTCATTGTTTTCGCGCGCCCCGGCTACTGTGCATGGGGTTGTTTTCGCGATTTTTAATTTCTCGGCTCGGTTGCGTGCGTTTTTCACATTCGCGTGCGGAAAAATATCCCCTGCGTTCGCTCCGTGGATCGAAAGATTAATCATGCGCTCCGCCACGTGCGCAGTGCATGCATCGCTATTTTTCCGCGCGTCTCGACACCTCCGATAAGCCGCCCCATCATTCCCGAGCACGAATGAAGGACGGCCGCACGCGGCCGGGAGTGTCGGATGCAACGTCGGGATTTTCTCAAACTATCCGTTGGAACTGCGGCAGCCGCCGCATTCGTTTCGCACGCCAACGCGCAAGCAACGTCACAAGGCGCGAAGGACATTCGTGTCGGCTACCAGAAGACCGGCGTGCTGGTTATCACGCGTCAGCAGGCCGCCCTGGAAAAGCATTTCGCGCCCCTGGGCATCGACGTGAAATGGGTCGAGTTCTCGTCGGGGCCTCCGATGATGGAGGCAATGAATGTCGGTAGCATCGATTTCGGCGCGGTCGGCGACTCCCCGCCGGTGTTCGCCCAGGCCGCGGGCGCGGCGATCGTCTATGCCGCCGGCCAGCCCATCACCAACGGGCAGGGCATCCTGGTGCCGAAGGATTCGCCGATCCGCGGCATCGCCGACTTGAAAGGCAAGCGCGTCGGCTTCACCAAGGGCTCCAGCGCCCACAACATCGTGGTGCAGACGCTCGAGAAAGCCGGCCTGACCTATGCCGATATCACGCCGGTCTATCTGACGCCGCCGGATGCCGGGCCTGCCTTTGCCAATGGCAGCATCGAGGCCTGGGCGATCTGGGATCCGTATTTCGCGATCGGCGAGACCAAGCAGGGCGGCCGCATCCTGATCAATGCGCGCGAAGTCACCAAGACCAATTCCTTCTTCATCGCCAACCGCGAATTCGCCAGGAATCACGGCGCCATCCTGCAGCAGATCATCGATGTGACGACCGCGGCTGGTCAATGGGCCGAACAGCACCGCGACGAGGTCGCCAAATCGCTCGCCGCGGTCACCGGCGTTCCACTGGACATCCAGACCGTCGCCGCCAATCGCGCGAATTTCGTGGTCGGCCCGGTCACCGACGACATCGTCACGACCCAGCAGGGCGTCGCCGACCGCTTCCACAAGCTCGGCCTGATCCCGAAGCCGATCGTGATCCGCGACATCGTCTGGCGCAACCCGGCAGCCTGATCGTGCCAACCAGCCTTCCCATTCAAAAGGGTTTGAACATGAGGCGTATCATCCAGCGTCTGATCGCAGCCATCGTGCTGTCGATCGGCATCGTCGCCGCCGCGGTCGGCACCTCCTACGGACAGGACAAGGTCGTCCGCATCGGCTACCAGAAATACGGCAAGCTGGTGCTGCTCAAGAGCAAGGGCACGCTGGAGCCGAAGTTAGCTGCCGACGGCTACAAGGTGGTGTGGACCGAATTCCCCTCCGGCCCGCCGCTTCTCGAGGCGCTCAATATCGGCGCGATCGATTTCGGCAACACCGGCGAAGCCCCGCCGATCTTCGCGCAAGCCGCCGGCGCGCCGATCCAGTATGTCGCCTACGAGCCGCCGGCGCCGAAGGGCGAGGCGATCCTGGTGCCAAAAGACAGCCCGCTGAAATCGGTCGCCGACCTCAAAGGCAAGAAGGTCGCGCTCAACAAGGGCTCCAATGTCCACTACCTCCTGGTCAAGGCGCTGGAGAAAGCCGGCGTCAAATATTCCGAGATCGAGCCGGTGTTTCTCGCACCAGCCGATGCGCGCGCCGCTTTCGAGCGCGGCGCGGTCGATGCGTGGGTGATCTGGGATCCGTTCCAGGCCGCCGCGGAAGCCGCGACCGGCGCCCGCACGCTCGCCGACGGCACCGGCATCGTCGCCAACTACCAGTTCTATTTCTCCTCGAAGAAATTCCTCGAAACCAATCCGAGGATCGTCGACGCCGTGCTGGCCGAGCTGAGCGCGGTCGATGACTGGGCCAAGGGCGACATCCACGCAGTTGCCGAGCAGCTGGCGCCGTCCATCGGCCTGTCAGTCCCGGTGGTCGAGGTCGCGCTGAAGCGGCAATCCTACGGCATCAAGCCGCTGACCGATGCCGTCATCGCCAATCAGCAGCAGGTTGCGGACGCGTTCTTCGCGCTCAACCTGATTCCCAAATCCATCAAGATTTCCGACGTGGCCCGGAAGCCAGGATCATGAGCAAACAAATGAGCAAGCAAGCGAACGCCAACATCCTCTGGTTCCTGCCGACCCATGGCGACGGCCGCTATCTCGGCACCGGCATCGGCGGCCGCGAGGTCAATTTCAACTATCTGCGCCAGATCGCGCAGGCCGCCGACCAGCTCGGCTATTTCGGCGTGCTGCTGCCGACCGGGCGGTCTTGCGAGGATTCCTGGATCGTCGCCTCCTCGGTCGCGCCGTTCACCGAGCGGCTGCGCTATCTCGTGGCGGTCAAGCCCGGCCTGCAATCGCCGAGCGTGGCCGCGCGCATGACCGCGACGCTGGACCGCATCACCAACGGCCGGCTCCTGGTCAACGTCGTCACCGGCGGCGATCCCGTCGAGAACAAGGGCGACGGCATCTTCCTCGCCCATGACGAGCGCTACGAGGTCACCCGCGAGTTCCTCAACGTCTATGGCGAGCTGCTCGCCGGCAAGACCGTCAATGTCGAGGGCAAGCACATCCATGTCGAAGGCGGCAAGCTGCTGTTTCCGCCGGTTCAGTCGCCGCGTCCGCCGCTCTATTTCGGCGGTTCGTCGGATGCCGGTATCGACGTCGCCGTCGACACCGTCGACAAATATCTCACCTGGGGCGAGCCGCCGGCCTTAGTCGCCGAGAAGATCGCGAGGGTGAGGGAGGTCGCAGCAACTCGCGGTCGAAAACTATCCTTCGGCATCCGGCTCCACGTGATTGTCCGCGAGACCAATGACGCGGCCTGGCGTGCGGCGAATGAGCTGATCAAGCACGTCAGCGACGAAACCATTGCGACCGCGCAGAAGAACTTTGCGCGGATGGATTCGGTTGGCCAGCAGCGCATGGCGCAGCTTCACGGCGGCAAGCGCGACAAGCTCGAGATCGCGCCGAACCTGTGGGCCGGTGTCGGCCTCGTGCGCGGCGGCGCTGGCACGGCGCTGGTCGGCGACGCCCAGACGGTCGCGGCCCGCATTCGGGAGTATCAGGACATCGGCATCGATACCTTCATCATGTCGGGCTACCCGCATCTGGAAGAAGCCTATCGTTTCGCCGAGCTGGTGTTTCCGCTGCTCTCGCTGGAGCAGCCCAGCAACGTGACCAGGCTGCACTTCAACGGTGGTCCTTTTGGTGAAACGGTCGGCAGCGACTTCCGTCCGCAACAGAAGGTGTCGCAGTCATGAGTCTGATCGACAGCGTTTCACTTCCCCGCAGTTTGCGCCTGCCGCGCGTCGACGGCCTGATCCAGTGGATCGTGCCGCTCGCCATCATTGCGATCTGGCAGGTCGCCAGCGTCACCGGCTTCGTGCCGACGCGGGTGCTGCCGGCGCCGAGCGACGTGTTGCTTGCGGGCTGGAAGCTGCTGCTCTCCGGCGAGCTCGTTCGCAACATCTGGGTCTCGTTCTGGCGCGCCTCGATCGGCTTCCTGATCGGCGGCAGCATCGGCTTTGCCTTCGGCCTCGCCAATGGCCTGTCGCAGCTGTCGTCAAAGCTCACCGACACCACGCTGCAGATGGTGCGCAACGTGCCGCATCTGGCGCTGATCCCGCTGGTCATCCTGTGGTTCGGCATCGACGAGAGCGCGAAGCTGTTTTTGGTCGCGCTCGGCGTGTTCTTCCCGATCTACCTCAACACGCTGCACGGCATCCGCACCGTCGACCCGCAGCTGATCGAGATGGGGCGGATCTACGGCATGAGCGACGGCGAGCTGTTCCGCCGCGTGATCTTCCCGGGCGCGCTGCCCTCGATCTTCGTCGGCATCCGCTTCGCCCTCGGCATCATGTGGTTGACCCTGATCGTCGCGGAGACCATCGCGGCGTCCTCGGGGCTCGGCTACATGGCGATGCAGGCGCGCGAGTTCATGCTGATCGACGTCGTGGTGCTCTCGATCCTGATCTACGCGCTGCTCGGCAAGCTCGCCGACAGCGCCTCCCGCGTGCTGGAGCGCCTGACGCTCTCCTGGCACCCCGCTTATTGGAAACGCTGAGCAGACATACTGGGAATCACATGCAGACAGCCCTTCGTACCTCCCTTCCGGACACCGAACTCGCCAGCCGGGCCAATTTCGCGCCTCACGCCCGCGTCGTGCGCGAGGAGCGCCCGGTGCAGACCTCTGGCCTGCCGCTCAGCATCTGCGGCCTGCGCAAATCCTACGGCGACAACGAGGTGCTGCGTGGCATCGACCTGCAGATCCCCGCCGGCCAGTTCGTCGCCATCGTGGGCAAGAGCGGCTGCGGCAAGAGCACGCTGCTGCGCCTCATCGCCGGCCTGGAGAAGTTCGAAGCCGGCAGCATCTCGCTGGGCGACGCGGTGAAGCCCGAGGATATCCGCGTGATGTTCCAGGAGCCTCGGCTGTTGCCCTGGGCCCGCGTTCTCTCCAATGTCGAGGTCGGCCTTGGCCGCGATCGTCCATCCAGTGATGCGCATACACGCGCCGATAAGGCGTTGACCGAAGTCGGACTGACCGACAAGCGCGACCAGTGGCCCTCGGTGCTGTCGGGCGGCCAGAAGCAGCGCGTGGCGCTTGCCCGCGCGCTGGTCTCGCGCCCCCGCGTGCTCGCCTTCGACGAGCCGCTTGGCGCGCTGGACGCGTTGACCCGCATCTCGATGCAACGGTTGCTGGAGCGCGTCTGGCGCGACCAGGGCTTTACCGCGATCCTGGTGACCCACGATGTCGCCGAGGCGGTCGCGCTGGCCGACCGGGTGCTGGTGATCGAGGAAGGGCGGATCGCCCATGACGTCGTGGTTAACACGGCCCGGCCCCGCCAACGCGGTTCGGCCGAGCTCGCGGGTCTCGAAGGCTCGATCCTGAGCCACCTTTTGTCGGCGGACGATCGTACCTAGATAGACAGGGACCCCGCTTGGGGACGAAGCCATGAATGTAGTGCCCCGCGATCTCATGACCGAAAATGCCGTCTCCTCCGCCGATTTCCGCGGCGCCATGCGCCACCTTACCGGCGGCGTCAGCGTCATCACCGCCGGACGGGGCAAGGACATCACCGGCATGACCGTCACCTCGGTCAGCTCGTTCTCGGTCGATCCGCCGACGCTGATCGTCAGCATCAACCGCGACGCCTCCTCCTTCCCGCTGATCCGGCGCCACGGCGCCTTCGGCGTGAACATCCTCGCGGCCGATCAGCTCGACATCGCCGAGCGCTTTGCCGGCAAGGGCGGGCTCAAGGGTGCCGATCGTTTCGCGGGCGCCAGATGGGTGACGGCGGTCTCGGGTGTTCCGCTGCTGGTTGGCGCATTGTCCGCCGTCGATTGCGAGGTCGAAGAGATCTTCGAGCGCCATTCGCACGGGATCATCATCGGGCGTGTCAGAGACGTCAGGAATTCGACCCGCAACGCTGCGCTGGCCTATTGGCACGGCCAGTACGTGGCGGTGGATCAGGACGAAGACGCACTCCGGCTTGCGGACGTCAGCGTTCCCACCCAGGTACGGCGCGGCATTTGATCGCCGCCGGCGACAGGCCGTGCAGGCTGGCGTTTTCCTCCTCATCGCTCTAGAAGCGCTGCCTGAGCCTCCCGCCGGGACAGCAATGGAGCGCAATGATGAAACGCGTCGCGACCTGGGCCTTCTATGCGGTCGGCGCGCTCGCGATCGCCTATCTCGCGCTCTATGCCTATGCGATGTTCAGCGGCCATCCGATCGTGCCGGGCGACCCCATCCAGATCTTCCGCAGGCCGGATGCGCCGAGCTATTCGTGAGGTTTTCGCGGGCGGGCGCGGCACCTGTTTTTACCCCCGCAAGATCGCCAGCGCCAGCGCCTGTGCGCGCGGCACGATGCTGTCGAGCTCGAGATATTCCTCCGGCGAGTGCGCGAGCCCGCCGACCGGGCCGAGCCCGCAGATGGTCGGTGTCCCGACCGCGGCGGTGAAGCCGGAATCGGCGCAGCCGCCGGAGAACTCGCCCTGGAGCGTGGTGAGGCCGGCCTGCCTTGCGGCGGCCTGATAGTTCTCGAACAGCGCCCTTGAATCGGCGCTCTGTACCACCGGCACGAACTCGCCTTTGACCGTCAGCGTCGCGCTGGTGCCAGGAACGTAGGACGTCGCGATGATGGTCTCGATCGCGGCCATCACCCTCGCGCGGTCCGCCGGATCGACGTAGCGCAGGTCGATCTGTCCTTCGGCGTAAGGCGCCGTCGTGTTGACGGACTGCCCGCCCGAGACGAGGCCGACATTGAGCGTGATGCCCTTGTCGAGATCAGTCAGCGCGTGGATATGGACGATCTTGTGCGCGAGCTCGCCGATCGCGCTGACGCCGGCGGCGAAATTGGCGCCGGAATGCGCGGCTTTGCCGGTGATCGCGACATGCATGAAGATGCCGCCCTTGCGCCCCGTGACGATATTGCCGGTCGGGCGGCCCGGCTCGGAATTGAACACGGCGCGCGCGGCGCGCCCTTCGCGCTCGATCACCGGCCGCGAGGAGGGCGAGCCGATCTCCTCGTCCGAGGTGATCAGCAGCTTGATCGGGTGCGGGTTGCCGCCGAATTTGTGGAACGCGGTTGCGACGAATATGTTCATGACGACGCCGGACTTCATGTCGGCAACACCAGGACCATAGGCGCGCTTGTCTTGAATCGTGAACGGACGCCGCGCGGCCTCGCCCTTGCCGAACACGGTGTCGCGATGTCCCATCAACAGCACCGGCTTCTCGTTGCTGCCGGGCTTTGCGACTTCGGCATGGATGGCATCGCCGAATGTGGCATGGCTTTCGCGCCGGAACGGAATGCCATGCTCGGCGAAATGCCGCTCGAACCGCGCCCCGACCGCATCGACGCCTTCCTTGTCATACGACCCGGAATCGATGTTCACGACATCGCGCAGCAGGTCGATCATCGCCTGCCGCTGCGTCGCCAGCCAGTCCGTGATTTGAGCTTGAGACATGTTGACCCTCGCGTGGTTCTCACGCGGGTTATAGGGCCTAGCGCCGGTGTGACCTAGTCGGAGAACGCGGTGCGGCCATGTCGCCGGTCCACGGAATTGGACGCACCGTGCCTTCCACGTCGTCCCGGCTTTCGCCAGAACGAAGTTGAGCGTGTGGCAACCGGCTAACGCCTCGGCTCCGCCATCGCTTCCACGCCGCGAAGCTGCGTGGCGACGGTCAGCGCGCCGATCTTCCGGCCCATCTCCTTGCCGATCTCGGTCGAGAACCGATAGTGAAAGCCGGCCCAGATACGGGCGTTGGAGACTTCGTCGCTATAGTCCTGGAGCCGCGTCCATTTGCGGGTGACGCCTGGTGCCGTGGGGCTGGTCACCGAGAACTCGCCGAAATCTCCAACGATGGTCTGGAGCACGGTCGAAATCGCTGCCGACGTAATGCAGTGAGCACAGGGATATTCCGGATGCATCGGCGTGTCCCCCAGCGGCAGCCAGGATGCGTCGCGAGGCGTCGCTGCGTTCGATGTCAGGTCGGCGTTGCGTATGGCCGTGATCGGCCGCCAGAAATTGTAGTGGTACTTCGCGTCGAAAACGGCGACGAAGGCGTCGTTGCCGGCAATTGAGGTCAGCGCGTACAGCCGGGCGCAGTCGACGAGATCCATGCCCTTGGCCGTTGCCGCCTGCCTCACGATCGGATTGTAGGTGCGGGCACCGACAAAGAACCAAAATCGACCGACCGTGGTTTGCTCGGGCGTCCGGATCACACTTGTTCGGCTGCCGACCTCGCGGATTTCGTTGACGTCCCGGGTCCACAGCTCTGAACCGAGCGCCGGCGGCGGGCCGGGGCGATACTGAGATCCGGACGTCATGACCCAGGGCGTCGTCGCGCCCGCGATCGAGAACAGCGGGACGGTCGTCGGAACGTAGGCACCCGCCGTTGTCAGGGGCCGGTAAGTTTCAAGGGCGGCGCTGCCATCGTTCTCACGAAGCGCGATGATCTGCATCGCGGCCTCCTTGCCGAGGCCGATGCCCGCGATCTTGGACTCGCCGTCGGCGATCGGCACCAGAGAACTCGTCAGCGCCGCATCCAGCTCCGGCTTGAGGTCCGGATAGAGCGACAGCAGCACGTCGTGAGCCGCAACTGCGGCCGCAGCTTCCCGCGACGTCGAACGATCCGCGGATAGGGCAAGCTTGTAAGGCGCGTACCGGCGATCGATCGCGTTGACCGCCTCGAACATCGCGACGTGCATCATAGACAAGGCACGGCTGTGGGGCGCTGGAAGGATTTGCTTTTCAGTGGCGATCGCGTCGGCCTTTGCATTCCAATCCATGATCACGTCGGCGCGCGCAAGCGGCGCCGACGCTGCGAGCAGCGTTACAATCAATGAGAGGCGGAAGATGGTCCACGACGAGTTCTTCATGGGATGCCCTTTCGATGTAAAGGACGTTTCGCGAGACCAATGCGGCTCTGCCCGACATCACGTCGCGCGGCTCGAGGACTTTAACCATCTTGTTGTGGTTTGATTGTGAACTGCTTCACGCGGCGGAAGAGTAGCTCCGAATGAGTCGGCGTGGCTTACCGTTCGCACTGAGTAATGGATCCTGACTTTCGCCGGAAGCCACGGATTGTGGTGACTGCTTTGCGTTCTTCTCAAAGAAAAATGCCCGGGACCATCCCGGGCATTCGTTTCTCTCAGTCAGCGTAGAGCGCCTACGCCCCCACCATCGGCATGCGTGGATATTCACCCGGCGTTCCCGCTGGCGTGATCGGAATGCCGCCGTCGGAATATTCGTTGAGCTTGTTGCGCAGCGTACGGATCGAGATGCCCAGGATATTGGCGGCATGGGTCCGGTTGCCGAGGCAGTGCTTCAGCGTCTCCAGGATCAGGTCACGCTCGACGTCGGCGACGGTGCGGCCAACCAGGGCCCGCGTCACCTGCTCGGCGGCCATGGTGGCATGGGCCACGGCCGGCACGGTTTTGGCGAGGTCGAGGCGGTCGCCGTCGGGCGTGAGGATCGCATCGGCGCCGATCTCGTCGCCCTGCGCCATCAGGACTGACCGGTGCATGGTGTTTTCGAGTTCGCGGACGTTGCCCTGCCAGCGGTTGGTGGACAGCACCCGGCGCGCTTCCGCCGAGATCGGGCGCATCGGCACGCCATTGGCTTCGGCGTATTTCTTCACGAAGTGCTGGGCGAGCTCGAGAATGTCGGCGGGACGCTCGCGCAGCGGCGGGATCTTCAGGTTCACGACGTTGAGCCGGAACAAGAGGTCCTCGCGGAACGTGCCCTCGCGCACCGCGTCCACCAGGTTGCGGTTCGAGGTCGCGATGATGCGGATGTCCACCGGGACGGGCTTGGTGCCGCCGACACGGTCGATCACGCGCTCCTGGATGGCGCGGAGCAGTTTCGATTGCAGGCGGACGTCCATCTCCGAGATTTCGTCGAGCAGCAGCGTGCCGCCGGTTGCCTCCTCGAACTTGCCGATGCGGCGGGCGATCGCGCCGGTGAAGGCACCCTTCTCGTGGCCGAACAGCTCGGACTCCAGCAGATGCTCGGGGATCGCGGCGCAGTTGATCGAGATGAACGGGCGCTTGGCGCGGGCCGAGCGGGTGTGGACGTAGCGAGCCAGCACTTCCTTGCCTGTCCCGGATTCGCCGGTGATCATCACCGAAGCGTCCGAGCCTGCGATCTGCTGGGCGAGCTTGATCACCTTGGCCATCGCCTCGTCGCGATAGACCAGCTCGCGGGAATCGTTGGCGACGGCAGCCAGCACCGCCGCGATCAGTTCCGGGTCCGGCGGCAGCGGGATGTATTCCTTGGCGCCGGCGTGGATCGCGGCGACCGCGGCGCGGGCGTCGTTGGTGATGCCGCAGGCGACGATCGGCGCGTGGATGTGCTCGGCCTCGAGCCGCATCACGAGATCGCGGATGTCGAGGGCGACGTCGACCAGCAGCAGGTCGGCACCCTTGCCGCCGCGCAGCACGCGCATTGCCTGTTCGTTATCCTCGGCGTGGGTCACGGTGGCGCCGTTCGCCATCGCGATCTTGGTGGCGGTGGTGAGCTGGCCCTTCAATGTGCCAACGATGAGAAGCCGCATATCAGTCTCCTGTCCGTCTGGACGCGCTGCCGCGCGTCGTCGCTTTAGGCGCGTTCAGTCTTGATGATTTCGGTCATGGTCACGCCGAGCTTGTCCTCGACCAGGACCACTTCGCCGCGGGCGACCAGCTTGTTGTTGACATAGATGTCGATGGCCTCGCCGACGCGCCGGTCGAGCTCGAGCACGGTCCCGGGTCCGAGCTTCAACAGCTCGCTGACGTCCATCTTGGAGCGGCCGAGCACGGCCGAGACCTGCACCGGAACGTCGAACACGGCCTCGAGGTCGGCGGCGGCGCGCGTCGCGTATTCGTCCTCGTTGTAGCCGACGTCGGTGCCGGTAGGCGGCATCGGGCCGTTGAGATCGGGCAGCGGGACCTGTCCGTCAGTGTCGCTCATGGCTTAACTCCCCCTGCGGGACGCAACATAGCGTCCCACCATTTCGTCGATCTTGGCCGTGATGGCGGCGCGCTCCAGCACGACGCCGCCATCGGCCCATTCGATCCGGCAGTCGCCGGTGGCAATCTCGGGTTCGGCCAGAATCACCAGCCGGCCTTCGAAGCCGTTCTGCCTGGCCAGGCGCTCGATGTTCTCGCGCGCGGAATCGTAGAGCGCGTCGTTGATGCGGACGACGAGATGCGGCGTCGCGACCAGATGCGAGAAGCAGTCCTTGACCAGCGCGACGATCTCGCCGAGCGGCTCGGCGGCGACCAGATCGGCGCACAGCTTGCGCGCCACCGCGACCGCGACGTCGACCGCCTCGGTTTCCATCTTGGATTCGATGTTGCCGATGCCCGAAGCGATGCCGCGGATGGCGATGTTGATCTCTTCCATGGCGAGCGCGACACGGCGGTCGCTCTCGGCCTTGGCCTCGCGCTGGCCGGCGGCGAAGCCGTCCTGATAGGCGCGCGCCTCGGCTTCCGCGACCTTCTGGGCGATCTCGGCCGCGGTGGCGGCCTTCTCGCGCGTCCGGTCGGGCGCGGCGAAGTCGTTGTCGAACAGGAATTTTGCCGGAGCGGCCATCAATACACCAGCTCGTCGTCGGCGCGGTTCTTGGTCAGCATGATCTCGCCCTTGGCGGCGAGATCCTTGGCGAGGTTGACCAGCAGCGCCTGAGCCTCGTCGACGTCGCGCAGGCGGACCGGGCCCATCGCCGCCATGTCGTCCTGGAGCATTTTTGCCGCACGCGAGGACATGTTGCCGAAGAAGAAGTTGCGGACGTCCTCGTTGGCGCTCTTGAGCGCGACGCCGAGCTTGTCCTTGTCGACGTTGCGCATCAGGGTCTGGGCGGAGCCGGAGTCGAGCTTCACGAGGTCGTCGAAGGTGAACATCAGCGCCTTGATCCGCTCGGCCGATTCGCGGTTGTCCTCTTCCAGCGAGGTGATGAAGCGCGTTTCGGTCTGGCGGTCGAAATTGTTGAAGATTTCCGCCATCACCTCGTGGGCGTCGCGTCGGCGGGTCTGTGACAAATTGGACATGAATTCGGTGCGCAGCGTCTTCTCCACGCTCTCGATCACCTCCTTCTGCACCGCCTCCATCTTCAGCATGCGGTTGACGACGTCGAGCGCCAGGTCCTCCGGGAAGATGCCGAGCACGCGCGCGGCGTGTTCCGGCTTCAGCTTCGACAGCACCACCGCGATGGTCTGCGGATATTCGTTCTTGAGATAGTTGGCGAGCACCTCTTCCTGCACGTTGGAGAGCTTCTCCCACATGTTGCGGCCGGCGGGGCCGCGGATTTCGTCCATGATGCCGTTGACGCGCTCGGGGGCCAGGTATTGCTGGAGCAGCCGTTCGGTGGCGTCGAAATTGCCCATCAGCGCGCCGGAGGCCGACATCCGCGAGACGAATTCGAGCAGCATGTCCTCCACGGTGTCGACCTCGACAGTGCCGAGCGTCGACATTTCCAGGGAGAGCTGGCGCACCTCGTCGTCGTCGAGCAGCGACCAGATCTTGCCGCCATATTGCTCGCCGAGCGCCAGCATCAGGATCGCGGCGCGCTTCGGCCCCGCCACCGCTTCGGTCTTCGCGCCTCCGCGGCTGCCCGCACGCTGACCGAGCGTGGAGATCACGCTGGTGATGTCGTTGGAATTGGCGTTTTGCAGGGCGGCGGCCATATCAGATCACTTCTCGATTATTTCGTGGGTTCGGTCAGCCATTGGCGGATGATGGCGACGGTCTCGTTGGGATTGCGCTCGGCGAGTTCGCCGACGCGATGGACGGATTGGGCATGGACCTGGCCCTGGACCGTGGCGACGTCGATCGCGCTCGCGGCGCCGCTCGGCAAGAGCGCCTGGCTGGCAGGCGCGG
Source organism: Bradyrhizobium sp. 155 (assembly GCF_023101105.1). Lineage (NCBI taxonomy): Bacteria > Pseudomonadati > Pseudomonadota > Alphaproteobacteria > Hyphomicrobiales > Nitrobacteraceae > Bradyrhizobium > Bradyrhizobium sp. 155. The sequence goes on from NZ_CP064704.1 coordinate 1,497,597, forward strand.
CCTCGTCGCTCGCCGGACCGGTGAGGGCGCCGGAGATGGCGGCTGCGACTTCGTCGGATGCCAGGATGCGCTTGACCAGCGGCCGGACCACCAGGAACAGCACGACCAGGCCGAGCAGCATCATCACGCCGAGCTCGACGAAGTACATGACGTCGTCCTTGGTGAACTGGAGCATGCCGAGTAAGCCGCTCGGCTCGGCGATCGGGGGGGTGGAGGGGGCATCGGCAAAGCGCAGATTGACCACCTCGACCTGATCGCCGCGCTTCTGGTCGAAGCCGATCGCCGAGCGCACCAGCGTGGCGATGCGGTCGAGCTGCTCCTTGGTGCGGTCCTGGTAGGCCAGATCGCCCTTCTCGTTCTTGGAGTAGATGCCGTCGACCAGCACCGCGACCGAGATGCGGTTGACCCGGCCGGCCTCGGTCACCTCGGTCTTGGTGGTGCGGGAGATCTCGTAATTGTTGGTCTCTTCGCTCTTCTTGCTCTGGTCCTTGGCCGCAACGCCGCCGTTCTGCTGGTTGCCCGGCAATTCGTTGTTGACGGTGACCTGGCCGTTGTTGTCGGCGGTCATGCTCTGCTCTTCGCGGGTCTGGCTCGAGCGCAGCACGCGGCCTTCGGGATCGTACTTGTCCGAGGTCTGGGTGACCTTGTTGAAGTCGAAATCGGCGGAGAGCTGGACCCGGGCGCGTCCCGTCCCCACCACGGAGGAGACGATGTCCTCGACCTGCTTGCGCATCCGCTTCTCGAAGGCGGTGCGGCGCTCGTCGCCGATCTGCTGGTCCGGATCGGTCTGGGCGCCGTCGGCGAGCAGCTGCCCGGTCTCGTCGACGATCGAGACCCGCTGCGGCTTCAGCCCGTTCACGGCCGAGGCGACGAGGTGGCGGATGGCGCGGATCTGCTGGGCTTCCAGCGCGCCGCGGACCCGCACCACGATCGAGGCCGACGGCTCCGGCGCCTCGCGCGAGAACAGCGGGCGCTCGGGCAGCACCAGATGGACGCGGGCGGCCTGGATGCGGTCGATGGCGCGGATGGTGCGGGCGAGCTCGCCTTCCAGCGCGCGGAGATGGTTGATGTTCTGGACGAAAGAGGTGGTGCCGAGCGCATCCGACTTGTCGAACACCTCGTAGCCGACGCCGCCGCCCTTGGGCAGGCCGCCCTCGGCGAGCTTCATCCGCAGCCGGGTGACCTTGTCCTTGGGCACCATGATGATGGTGCCCTCGTTGCGCAGCTCGAACTGGATGCCCTGACGCTCCAGGTCCTTGATGATGCCCGAGGAGTCCTCGACGCTGAGGTCGGTGAACAGCGTCGTCATCTGCGGCGTGGTGACGCGCATGATGACGAACGCGAAAAAGCCGACGAGCGCGGCGGTGACCGCGATCATCGCCCCGAACCGGGCGGCTCCGATACCCTTCAGAAAGTCCGCAAGACCTTGCAAGCAACCGCCCCGACAGATTCGGCTGCTTTCACAGGAAAGGCCGACTGGGCAATTATTGCCTAGGTGATGGTTTCGATATGGTTAACGAAGGTTAAGAGCTGCGACAAAAGTCGCGCCAAAACGAAGCATGAAAAAAATCGGCCTCGCAAGACGAGGCCGATTTTCGTCAAAAGCCGCAGATTTCCGGATTGCCTACTGGCGATATTGTTGGATACGGGTGGTGCGAAGTCCCGCCAGACCATGCTGGTCGATCGAAAACTGCCAGGAGAGGAATTCGTCAACCGTCAGCGTGTAACGGCTGCAGGCCTCCTCGAGGGAGAGAAGACCGCCACGAACTGCGGCGACGACCTCGGCCTTGCGGCGGATGACCCAGCGTTTGGTGCCGGGTGCAGGCAGATCCGCAATCGTCAACGGACTACCGTCCGGCCCGATGACGTATTTTACCCTCGGGCGATGGGGTTCTGTCATGGCGTACTCACAAACTCTCAACCACTGAACTCACTCAGGAACCCTACGCGCGCCGGCTTAAAAATCCGCTAAGCCTAAGGCTTCAATACAATTCTCGTTGAAAATGGCTGGAACGCAGCCGACTCGGCCGGCGGGACGGTGCGTCCAGGCGGGCCGAAGGGGGTGTTCGTAAATACTTTACTAACAAACGAGGCCTGCGCGGGGTGTCGCAGAGCCTCAATTGTCGTCCTGGCGAACGCCAGGACCCATTACCCCAGGGAGGAGTCGCTACAACGACTCGGGGTTACTTCGTCGAACCAAACGACTTCGGTGGTTTCGCCAGGACGACACCGAATATCCAGCGGCATTCCGCCTTTAATTGCTGGCCGTCGCGATGATGCTCTTGACCTGGCTCAGCGTGTAGCTGGCGCCGTCGATGGTCAGCAGCGGCGGCGACTGGGTCAGGTCGACGGATGACACCGTGCCCTGCACCTGCGCGGCGATGCCGACATTGTTGTTGGCGACATCCTTGCCCGTGGCCGAGATCGTGTACTTGCCGTCGGGCCATTGCGTGCCGTCATTGCCCTGGCCGTTCCAGGTGAACGGAACGTCGGTGCCGGCGCCGGCGGTGTATTTGCCGGTGAACACGGTCTGGCCGCTGGCATTGGCGATGGTGATGTCGACCGTGGCGTCGCTCGGCACGTTGAGATGCCAGGTCGCCGACGAATTCGTCATGGTCCCGGTGGTGCCGTCGACCAGGGCGGTCTTGCCGACGAAGCCCAGCGCCTGGGTCGCCTGCGTGGTCTGCTGCAGCGTGACGAGCTGGGACAGCGAGTCGTTGGTCTTGAGCTGCTGCTCGACCCCGGCGAACTGCACCAGCTGCTGGGTGAACTGGTTGGTGTCGAGCGGATCGAGCGGGTTCTGGTTCTGCAGCTGCGTCGTCAGCAGCGTCAGGAAGGTCTGGAAGTTGCCGGCGAGCGTCGCGCCGGTGGTCGAGCCCAGGCTTGGGTTCGACGAGGATTTCGGCAGGTCGGTCGTGCCCGAGACGACGGACGGGGCGGTGGCGGCATTCGTGGTGGTCATGATCGAATACTCCTCACACTCTGATGTCGACGCCGCTGCTCGATCCGAGCATGCGGCCGTAGCTGCGCCCGACCGGGGCCGCGGGAACTGCGTCCTCGTCGCTGACGATCAGCCGGCGGGCATTGCCGCCATTGTCGTTGTTCTGGCCGGAGTTCTGGCCCGATGAATTCTGGTCGCGCAGGCTGAAGGACAGCCCGTTGCTGCCGGTCTTGAGGCCGGCATCGTCGAGCGCGCGCTGCAATTGCGGCGCGTCCTGCCGCAGCATCTGCAGCGTCTCCGGCTTCTCGACGGTGAGATGCGAGGTGACCTGTCCGTTGCGGTCGACATTGATGCGGACGTCGATGCGGCCGAGGTCGAGCGGATCGAGGCTGATGTCGAACCGGGTCTTGCCCGCGCGTGCGGCGGCGGCAATTTCGATCGGCACGCCTGTGATCGGAATGGCCGTATTGGTGGCTGCGGTCGCCGTGAGCGTCGCGGTCGATGCGGTCGCGGCCGAAGTCGTATTGGTCAGCGACGCCTGCACGGCCGAGGCCGCCTGCGCGCCGGTGTCGGTGGTGGAGACAGCGGCCTGCGTGCCCGCATGGGCATGCGGTGCTGCCGTCGCCGGTGCCGCATCGGCGGTGCGGTCGGAAGTCCCAGCCTTGGCGTCGGTCGCGTTCGCGTCGATCGGCGGCTTGTCGGCGTGCGGATGCGCCGCGTTGGCGGACGCTGCCGTCGCCGAGGTCTGCGCGGCGTTGGCCTTGCCGGTGTCCTGGCCGATATTGGAGACGTCGCTGGCGCCTTGCGCAGTGACTGCGGCCTTGAACGAGGTTTTTGGCGTGCCCTGGTCGACGGCGGCGATCAGGCCGCCATTGGTCTTGGCATCGGCCGCGGTCGAATCGGTGGTCCCGGTCGCGGTATCGGCCAGCACTGCCGAGGTGTCGGCATCGACCTTGGCGCTTGCGGTCTTGGCGCTCTTGTCGCCCGGCGTCGCGGTATCGGTCTTGGTGCCGGCGATCTGCGCTGCGATGGATGCGCTGGCGGCGATGCCGGCGGCGGCAATCGTCAGCGGCGAGGAGGCGGAGCCGGCGGCTTGGTTTGCAGCCGCGTTGGAATCGACCGGCACGGCGACCACGAGTGCATTCGGATCGGATACGGCGGCCTGCGTCGCGTCGACTTGCGCGGCGGCGGCGGTATCGACGGCGGCGGCGAGGCCATCGATGCCGCCGGCCTTGTCCGCATTGGTCTCGTCGGATTTGTCCGCAGATTTGTCGGCCGATTTGGCGTCGGACGCCTCCGGCTTGTCCTTGGTCTTGCTATCAGCCTTGGCCGCATCAGCCGTCGAGTCGTTCTTGGCGTCGCTCTTGGCGTCGTTCTTGATGTCGTTTTTGGCGGGCGCGGAATTGTTGGCGTCGTCGCTGGCCTTGCTCTGCGAGGACTGGTCGCTCGCTGAGCGATCGCGCGGGCTCTTGTCGGAGGCGGAGGACGAGGAATCGGTGCGGCGCGGGGAGTCCTGCACGGAGGACGCCGCGCTGTCGCTGATCGCCTGGGTGTTGCTGTCCACCAGCGAGCCAAAGGAGTCGTTGGACGTGTCTTTCGGCGCTTGCGACCGGGCAGGCTTTTGCTGCGCGCTTGGGACTTGCACGCTTGCCACGACATCTGACGTTCGACCGACCACAGGCAACCCCTTGGAAACATCTTCGCCATGAGAGGTAGCAAGGAGCGGGCCACCCTTGTGGTAGGAATTTTATCCAATCAAATCAATGCGTTGACGAATTCGCGCCCCGCCGCGGAGCCTCCCAAAGCCCCGCCATTTCTGCCTCCCCGGCAAGAATTGCCGTAAACCTTGCGGGGTCCGTGATTGCTTCACCGGAAGGCCGCCTGTATTAAAGAGAGAGCTCTCAACCGCTTTCGACCGGGCAGGCCGCGCCCTTCGGGAACTCTCGGTTCCCGGGGATTGCCTTTGTCCCGCCGGAAGCACCCAGCGGATCGCCCAACGCCGCCGTCCACAACGCTTTAAGGCCCATGCTCAACAGTCTGGATCTCGAAGGCCGTCCTGAGGATACCAGGGTCGTCGTTGCCATGTCAGGCGGCGTCGATTCATCGACGACGGCTGCGCTTTTGAAGGCGGAAGGCTACGACGTTGTCGGCATCACGCTGCAGCTCTATGACCATGGTGCGGCGACCCATCGCAAGGGCGCCTGCTGCGCCGGCCAGGACATCCACGACGCCCGCGACGTCGCCGCCAAGCTCGGCATTCCCCATTACGTGCTCGACTACGAGGATCGCTTTCGCGAATCCGTCATCGACAATTTCGCCGACAGCTACGCGCTCGGCGAGACGCCGGTGCCGTGCATCGAGTGCAACCGCTCGGTCAAGTTCCGCGACCTCTTGAAGACCGCGCGCGAGCTCGGCGCCACCGCGCTTGCCACCGGCCATTACGTTGCCTCGTGCCGCCGCGACGACGGCTCGCGCGCGCTGGTGTGTGCCGCCGACGCCGATCGCGACCAGAGCTACTTCCTGTTCGCGACCACGCAGGAGCAGCTCGATTATCTGCGCTTTCCGCTCGGCGACATGACCAAGCCCGAGACGCGCGAGCTGGCGCGGCGCTTCGGTCTTGCCGTCGCCGACAAGCACGACAGCCAGGACATCTGCTTCGTGCCGACCGGGCGCTACACCGACATCATCACCCGCCTGCGGCCGAACGCGATGGACCCCGGCGACATCGTCGATCTCGACGGCCGCGTGCTCGGCCGGCACAACGGCATCGCCAATTTCACCATCGGCCAGCGCCGCGGCCTCGGCATCGCAGCCGCCGCGCCGCTGTTCGTGGTGCGGCTGGAGGCCGCCAACCGCCGCGTCGTCGTCGGCCCGCGCGAGGCGCTGAAGATGCACCGCATCGTGTTGCGCGACGTCAACTGGATCGGCGATGGCGACATCGACCGCGCCATCGGCAATGGCCTCGAAATGTTCGTGCGCGTGCGCTCGACCCGCGCGCCCCAGCCGGCGTGGCTGCGCGGCGCGAACGGCCATTACGAGGTCGAGCTCGTCGCCGGCGAAGAGGGCGTTTCGCCGGGACAGGCCTGCGTGTTCTACGACGCACCTGGCGGCCAGGCCCGCGTGCTCGGCGGCGGCTTCATTCAAAGCGCCGCCGCGAAGGCCGCAAGCAGCACGACGAGGCCGCTCGCAGAAGCGGTCCGCGGCTAAGCGCATGATGCGCAAAATAAGAATCTAGGCAGGGCAGGGGGCATGGCAGCAGACATCTCGCGGGCCGGGGTCGAGAAGGCCTATGGCCGCTGGGCGCCGGTCTATGATCTCGTGTTCGGCAAGGTGTTCGACGCCGGCCGGCAGTCGACCATCGCCGAGGCCGATCGCATCGGCGGCCGCATCCTCGACGTCGGCGTCGGCACCGGGCTGTCGCTCTCCGACTATGCGCGCACCACGAAGATTTGCGGGGTCGACATCTCCGAGCCGATGCTGCGCAAGGCGCAATCGCGCGTGCGCGCGATGCGCTTGAGCAATGTCGAAGTACTCTCGGTGATGGACGCGAAGAACCTCGCCTTCCCCGAAAACTTCTTCGACGCGGTGGTCGCACAATACGTCATCACCGCGGTGCCCGATCCCGAAGGCACGCTCGACGAGTTCATGCGCGTCTTGAAGCCCGGCGGCGAGCTGATCCTGGTCAACCACATCGGGGCCGAAAAAGGTTTGCGCAAACTCTCCGAGCTCGCGTTTGCGCCGCTCGCCCGCCGCCTCGGCTGGCGCCCGGAATTTCCATGGCAGCGCCTGGTCGACTGGGCCGCAAAACACGGCGGCGTTACGCTGGCCGAGCGCCGCCCGATGCCGCCGATGGGCCACTTTTCGCTGATCCGCTACCTCAAATCGTGATCGGGGGTGCGGAACACGCGGGCTGACCCGCGCGTTTCCCTCCCATGCGCACGACATCAAACATCATTCTGGCCAGCCTCCTGATCGCCGCCTCCGGCGGCGCGATCGCGCAGGCTCCGCCCGCCCCGGCGACGCCGCCGCAAGCGACCGCGCCGCCATCCCCGCAGCATGCGACCAATTGCACGCCGCAGGACCGCCCGAACCGCTCGGCCGACGGCACCACCACCGGCCAGTCCCGGGAACCGCTCGGCGACAAATTGGCAAAATCGGACGGCGTGCTCTGCCCGCCCTCCGGCGTCGATCCCGAGATGCACGCCCCGGCGCCCAGCACGAACGGCGCCATGCCCGTCATCCCGCCCCCCGGCAGCCCCGGCGGCGACCCGACGGTGCGGCCGAAATAGCTCGTCGCGCCGAAGCCTTGGCGTAGGCGGAGCCTGTTCCGCATCCCAATCTCGTCGTCATGCCCGGGCTCGTCCCGGGCATCCACGTTCTTGTGGCCGGCCGGGATGGCCGGGACCAGCCCGGCCATGACGGATTCAGCGCCAAAAGGCCCAAATCCCCCGCCGACATGTCCCGCCGAAGCTTTAGCGAAGGCGGAAGCCTTGGCGAAGGTGGAAGCTTTGCCAAACTCGGATTGACAGCCCGCCGCCCCCTTCCTTATATGCCGCGCGTTCGCGAGGTCGGCTTGTTTCGGCCCTCGCGACCCTGTGGCGGGGTAGCTCAGCTGGTTAGAGCACGGGAATCATAATCCTGGGGTCGGGGGTTCGAGTCCCTCTCCCGCTACCAACGTTCCCCCCGACATAGCCATGTTCGGAAAGAGGCCCGGATTGCCGCACAACGCGGCGAGGCGGCCCTTGATGTCGATCCGAACGCACCGGTCATCTTCTGCGCTGGCTTTGGTCCCGATGCCGCCCGGTCGGCTTGGGCTGGCATGCACGATGATCGCCGTCACCAGCTCGCGGATGGTCGCAAACTCGGTCGGCGTGCCGCGCTTGAACTCGTCGGCTAGTTCCACAACAGCGCGCTTGTAACGGTCGAGCGCCTTGGGGTGCAGCGCGATCACGTTGTCGCTTTCCTTAGCAGCATCGAGCCGGGCGATGACCTTGGCCTTCTCAGCCTCAAGCTCCTGCATCCGGGCGACGAACTGTTCTGGCGGCATGCCCGAGATCACGATGGAGTCAACGATCCGCTTCATCTCGCGCCCGATCTCGCCGAGCCGCCGTTCCAGCCGGGAGCGTTCGGTGCTCGCCTCTTTCTTGAGCCGCTTGCGCTCGGCGTTATAGGCATCGACAAATTCAGTGATCACCTCGGGATGGGCGAGGTGCTGGCGGAGCCCCCTGACGGCGAGCGCCTCAATGTCGTCGAGATAAACGCGGCGACCATTTCCGCACGATCCGCTTTCCCTATGGGTTGAGCACTGCAAGCGGAGACCTTTCGCGTCGCTGCCGATTGACGCCATGCCGCCGCCGCACGAACCGCACCTGATCAAACCAGAAAAGACCCGCTTCGGCGCGCGCGCCTTTTGCGCGGTCGCCGGCGTGGCGTCACGGCGGCGCTCGGCCTTGACAGCTTGCGCGCCCCTGAACGTCGCATCATCAACGATGCGCAGATGCGGCGCCTCGACGATCTTGTATTGATCCTTTGGATTGGGACGCGAGAGACGCTTGCGCGTCACAGGGTCCTTGATCATGCGGACCTTGTTCCAGACGATCCGGCCGGCATACAGATCGTTCAGGATCAGCCCGCCGCCGCGCGACACGTTGCCGTTAATCGTTGATGCGTTCCATTGGCGCCCACGCGGCGGCCGCATACCACGCTTATTGAGATCGTTCGCGATCATGCGCGGCGTCTTGCCCGAGATGTAATCGGCGAAAATCTCGCGCACGATCTCGGCCTCGGCTTCGACGATCTCCAACTCGCCCGGCTTGCCCCGCACCGCGCGATAGCCATAGGCTCGGCCGCCGGCGTGCCGGCCATCGCGGATCACCCCCTCAAGTCCGCGACGTGTGTGGATCACGAGGTTTTCGATGAACATCTCGCTCATCAGCGCACGCAACGCGCCATCGAGCTTGCCGACCTTGCCGGACACGGTGTGCATTGACACGCCAAGGTGATCGAGATGCTTGCGGGCAGTGTGATAGTCGGCCTGATCGCGAAAAACGCGATCCAAATCTTCGGCGACAATCACATCGAATAGCCGTGCCTCGGCGGCGCGCATCAAGGCCTGGAAGCCGGGACGGTTGATCGCGCCGGTGCCTGAGATGGCCCGATCCTCAAACGTCGAGATCACCGCCATGCCCTCGCGACTGCAAAGGTCGCGGCACGATGCTACTTGATCGTCGATCGACTTATCGCTTTGCAGGTCGGAGGAGAAGCGGGCGTAAATGGCGGCGCGGATCATCGTCTTCGCTCGTCACAGGTTGGATGCTTGGCGGGTCGCGATCTCCGCCTGATGATCCTCTCGTGCCAGCCGTTTGGCAAGCTCCCGCACATAGCGGAGAATAGCCTCGTCTGCCCGATCCAGCGGTATCGTAGGAGTCATGCTGCCGTCAGACGCAATCGCGGCCGGCGCCCGCAACGGGCGATCCAGCGTCAACGACTCATCATCCTGATGATTGCGCTCCACCAGGAGCATCAAGCAAAACGCGCTGCTTCGCACAACGTCCAGCGAAGTTACGCCATGACGTGCAACGACTTCCAAAGACGCGTTGATAGCGCAGCGCCCTTGTTCATAAGACATCATATGGGGTGAGTTTTGAACAGGCGCTGTGGTTCCACCTTGTCGACAAGCAGCAAAGCCGGTGTATTTAGTTAGCTCCTTCGAGCGTTGTCCATTGCTGGCGCGTCTCGTCTAGAACAGGAGCTGACATGCGCAAGCCCAAACTGGTGCCTTTCCCCAATCTGAATGAGCGCGGCGTTCTGCTGGGTCGCCGGCAGATTGATCGCCTCGAAGCCCAAGGCAAATTCCCGAAACGCGTTCCGATCGGTGCCAACCGCGTGGGTTGGGTCACCGATGAGGTTGATGATTGGGTCAGTGCAGCGATTGCACGGCGCTCGCGCAATCTTGCGGCGCAAGCCCTGGCTGAGCGCGTCGCCTAGTCGCGGAAAGAAAAGGCGGCCTGCCAGCCGCCTCTCAATCGTCATCTCAGGAATTTTTAGAATGTTTGTCACTGATATAACGGCGCCCGCGTGCGCGCAAGCCAGCAGCACGAACCCGCAGGCCATCGGCCCGATTGAGTTCCTGACGGCGCTGTTCGCCTTCACCGAAGAGCCTGTCTACATCTGCTCATTCACCAACGAGCGCGGTGAAGGTGCCGAGCGGCACATCATGACGCGCATGCCGTCGCAGATCAGCGGGTTCATCAACAAGTGGGACAAACCGGGCCGGGGCCTGTTCTTCTGCGTCAGCGCGGTCGACCAGAGCGCGACCAAGCGCAACAAGGAGACGGTGTGCAAGACGACGTGCCTGCATGCCGACATCGATTTCAAGCTGGTCGACATCAAGGATGAGACCGCGCGCGAGGAGTGCCTGCGTCAGCTCGCGCGGCTGAGGTTTCCGCCGAGCGTGGTGGTGTTCTCCGGCGGCGGCCTGCACTGCTACTGGCTGTTCAAGGAGCCCGTCGAGACGCAAGCCAACATCGAGCGCATCGAGGCGGCGCTGCGCCAGCTCGTCGACGTGATCGCGGGCGACCCGCAGTGCTGCGAGATCGCGCGGGTGCTGCGCGTGCCCGGCACCCACAACACCAAGGACGGCGCCTGGACCGAGGTCGAGGTGCTGGTGTTCGAGCCGAGCCGCCGCTATGAACTCGACGACCTGGAGGAATGGTTCGCCGAACAGTCGCCGGTCCTGCTACTTCGTGAACGCGAGCTTGGCAAGACGGTCAGCGAGATCGATCCGTTCGCAGAGTACGCCAAGTCCATCGGCCACAAGCCGCCGATCGATGTTGAGCAGCGCTTGGCGCAGATGATTTACATGGGGTCTGGCGAAAGTTCGATCCATCAAACGCAAATCCAATGCGCCGCCGCGATGCTGTCGCGCGGCATGGCGGTTGATGAAGTTGTTCCGATCATCATGGAGGCAACGCGCGTTGCGGCTGGCGTGTATGGCTCGCGATGGAACTGGCGCATCGAGGAGCGCAACATCCGCCGTGACTGCGAAGGCTGGATCAAGAAACATCCGCCCGAAGTCAAAAAAGCCGACCGGCCGACGCTGAAGACCATGGAAGGCGGTAAAGGCGAGCAACAGCAACAGATGGTCGCCAGAGGCGGCGCGCCGTCCAAAATTGTGAAGCCGACCGATATCATCAAGAATAAAAAGGATGTGCCAGCCGTCGTGGTCGGTGCCCTGATCAATGCCGTGCGCCAGGATGGCCGTGACATCATGCTGACCGAAGGTGAAGTCTGGATTTATGAGGACGGCATCTGGCACATCTTGACGTCGGCCGAAGAGCAATGGATGCGCTCGCTGATCCACACTGGTTTCGAAGCATTGAATGAGCCGAAGAAAACATCGGCACTCAACAACACCTGGAAATTGCTGACCGAGCATCCCGCTCTGTTCAAGCGCAAGGTCGAATGGGCCGACGCCAAGGTCATCGTATGCGCCAATGGCGTGCTCGACATCGACACGCGCCAATTCAGCCCGCACGGCCCGCATTGGTTTGCACGCCGCAAGATCACGACTGCATACGATCCGACCGCGACGTGCCCGCAGTTTCTGGCACTGCTCGCTTCCATGTTCTCGCTGCACCCTGCTGGCGAAGCGGCAATCGAGATGTATCGCGAATGGCTGGGCGCCGCGCTGGCGATCCCGCGCCTGACCCGCGAGCAGCGCAAGGCGTTGCTGGTGGTCGGCCTGTCGCGTTCCGGCAAGACGGAATTGTCGAGCTGCGCGCGTGAACTGATCGGCGAACCGATTGCTTCGCTTTCCGTGTCCGAGATCAGCGAGACGTTCGGCATGCAAGCTTTCATCGGCAAGTCGGCGTGGATACGCGACGATGCGGTCAACGAGGGCGACCGGCTCGATCCGCAGCGCTTCAAGGTGATTGTGACCGGCGAGCCGATGTCGATTCGCCGCATGAACACGCAGGCGCTGGAGACGCGTTTGCAAATCCCCGTCATGTTGACCGCCAACAGCCTGCCGCGCGCCCGCGACCATTCCGACGCGGTCTATAACCGCTCCATCGTGCTGAAGCTCAATAAAGTGGTCAGCGAGCGCGAGGCGACTGAGATGCGAGCCCGCCTCGGCGTGCCAGCGGGGCTCAGCATCGGCGCGCACATCATGGCGACCGAAGCGCCGGGCGTGCTGAACTGGGCGCTGGACGGCCTCGCCAAGCTGCTGGAGCGGGGGTTGTTCAATGTCCCCGACGCCGTGAACAATGACATTCGCGAATTCAAGGAGGGCAACAACCCAGTTGCGGAATTCGCGCGCGCCGCGCTGATCAGCTCGCCCAATATCAAGGTCGAGCGCTCCGACTTGCTGTGCGCGTATCATGGTTGGCTGCGGGAGGAGGAGGGCGACGAAGCCCGCGCCAGTGGTGCCCGCTGGTTTTTTCCGAAGCTGCGGCAGGCCATCGAGGGCATCGGCGACCAAAAGAGCAGCGGCGCCCGGTTCCTGACCGGTGTCGAGATGACCGATGAGGGTCTGCGCCATTGGGAAACGCACAAGGATGGTCAGCAACTCAAGGGCGGCTCGGCTGGCTTCTCGACGATCAAGGACGAGGTCAACCGCATCTGGATCGACGACGACGCTGATCCGCCGCCGTTCTAAACTGCCCGGGCATCATGCCCTTTGAAGTGCCCTGAGCAGGCAGCGGCGGTTGGGCGAGCACATTCGAAGTGCCCCGCAGCCAGAAGTGCCCCACGACGTGCCCTCGACGAAACCGAGGCTAAATCAACAGGATGACAAGGCCGAGGGCACAAGGGCACTTCTTCTTTTCAAGGAATGGAAAAACAGAAAAAGGGAGAGAATAGAAGGAATGAAGACGAAATATCAGAATGCCAAGGAAGCGGGTGGAATTGAAGTGACCTGCCCTTGTGACCTGCCCTTCGGCCGGTCGGTGCGCCAACGACGACCTGCAAAATCGGACCGCCGCCTCGATGGCTGGTCCGGCTGGTGCGCGATCGTCCGGAGGACTGGACCACTGTCAGAGAGGTCGGGCGGTAAGATCATTGAGGCGCGCCGGCCGCCCACCCAGGCACTTTTGCCACCGCGCCGGAAGGGGCCGGACAGACCCCACGCGTCGTGTCGCCGTTGCAAAATTTCCACTAAGACAGGAGTTCCATAAGTGACCGCGAAATCATCGAGAGCGCCAGCGCGAGGAGCGTGCAACTCGCCTGACGATGGTGCAGGTGGCTTGGCCGAAGTAAGAGTGGTCAAACTTCGGGGTAAACTGGTTGGGGGCGTCGCCCCCGATGAGGTGACGGAGAGAAACGCCGTTCGCGTTTCAATTCGCCTGATCGAGCCGCTTAGCTGCAACAGGCCGAGCAACGTGTCACGGTATGTTGCCATGTTGCGAGCGGGTGAACGCGCGCCACCGATTTTGGTAATCCGGCAGTCCGGCAGTCGATACCGCTACCGAATATTCGACGGAGCGCATCGGCTTCGCGCAGCCAAGCGCGCTGGGCGAAAAACCATCACGGCGCAGATTATTGCTTTCGAATGACACGCGCGCGGCGCAGCGGATCGAAAGCCGGTGACACCCCGGGGGGGGTGGACTCGAAACCGGCCTGCGAAGCCGCGAGAACCGCACCGTCTGGTCCTTGTGCGGTGGGATCAAATTTTGGAAGGGGGTTGCCCATCTTGACGGCATTTAGCCCCGGAGGCCCACCGTGAAAAACAAGGCGAAGGCGCACCTTGCACCGACGGCCGCCGCCCAGCGCATGCGGGAACACCGCGCGCGCCAGGCGAAGGGCGCTACGCGAATTGCCATCGATCTCGACTGGAGCGACGTGGATTGGCTTCGCAGCCAGGGCGTGCTGCTGGAATGGGATGAGGGAGATCGGAAAGAACTCTCAAAAGCTTTGAAGCTGGCGCTGCGGAAACTCGCAGGGTTACGGCGTAACGAGGGTTGAGATCGCGATCTGCTATTGAGAACGTCGAGATCAAACACGTTGAGGGCAGGACAAATGGTCGTCCGGTTGACTGCGAGCGAGCTGCAATATGGGCGACGGTTCGCCGCAAAAAAAGCAGCGGGCCTGGTGGTTCGGCTTCCGGCCGAAATTGACGATCTAATTCCTATCGCTCGGCTGGAAAAACGCATCCGCGAACTGCTGTGGCAGCGCGACGACCCCGACAACGTTTCGGCCGCGCGCATACTGGTTCGCGAACAGTCCCGGTTGCAGCTTGCCTACGAAAGGCGACATGGCAAGGCAGCGGACACGAAGCGCATGCCATGAACGGTCCAACTCCCGAAGAACGTCGCGCAGTGGAAGCCAGAATTTCGCCACGGCGGCGAGCTGAGATCGAGGGCTTCGTCGCGGCGCTCGCTCCGGAAATCGCCGATTTCGTTGTGGCAGCAATTTCGCCGCTGAAAGAGCGGATCGCGGCACTCGAGTCGCGCCCGACAATGCGCTACCTGGGCATTTGGAATGCATCGCGGACCTACCAGCCGGGGTCCTTCGTCACGCATTCCGGTTCGGTTTGGAATTGCGAGGTGGAAAACACCGGGGTTCGGCCGGGTGACGGCGGAATTTGGCGACTGGCTGTGAAGCGCGGTTCAAAATGAAAATTTTAGACGATGCAAATGCCGAGTTGTGCCGCCATCGCGATCTTGCGCTCACCGCCTATGCGCGCCGTCTGCTTGCTCGCGGTGCCGACATTGACGGAGAAGAATTTCGCGCGGCGTTGCGCAAATACGCCGTCGAGCTGGAGGCGTGGCGCAGCAAAGCGATGGACCGCTTGCGGCAATTTGTGCAGGCGATGACGGAGCGGCCATCCGCGACGTTGCATTAAATGGCCGATCATCGAGCACGGATGACCGCCCGTCAGATGCTTTACCAACGGTCCAAGAAAATTCGGATCGAGCGTCGGCGACGGTTCAAGTTGTTGACGCGATGACACTACCGGTGGCCTAGCGCAGATGCCATAATCTGCGACATCTTGATCGGACTGGCGCGGCGGAGGTGCCTGCGCCTGATGATCTTGAAGGCCCCGACGTGCAAAACGTCGGGGCCACGTACCTAAACGGCCTGCGCGTGTCCCGCAACCAGTGCAAGCCGTGAAACTATTGCAACACCGCCGGCCGCAGTTGGATGGTGCGCATGGAACTCCCAGCAATTGTGCCCTTGCATGTGACTAGATCATTTTCCCTGAGCGATAAGACGTAACTCTTGATCGCTTCAACGGCTCTGACGTAGCAGAAGGCGGCGACGAGTCCGGGGCGAGATTTGGTTTGGATCACATAGAAACCATCACGCTCAGAAACATTATAGACCGGCAACCTCCATTGCACGATTTTGCCGATGATCTCCCGCTCTTTCTCGTCGCGCTGAAGCTGCGTTGCGTTGGAAAAAAAAGAGAAGGTGTCCGCAAGCTCGCCGGTCGGCGCAAGATCGGAGGCGGCTGCGAACTCAACATTGGCGTCCGTTCCAACCACGCCCCTCTGTTTCGGAACGAGTGTGTAAATGACGATGGCGACAATCGGCAAAACCCGGTGAAGCCAACCATTCACTGATGGATGGCGAGTTTAGCCCCCGAGCGCGTGCTGCTGGGACCACAACGCGAACCTTAGGTTACGCGACTTTACTGATAATTTTTTTCGATGAAGCCACCCCCGCGCAGAGGTTTACGTACCGTTATCGAGCTGGGTTTAGGCTGACTGCTCTCGCCGCGACCACAACCGTACTCGTCGCAATCAAAGCCGACAAAATCCGGTTCCTCCGCCAAGCCATAGATCTTTACAAGGTGCCCTCCGACGACGAGCTGCAAGCGACTGATCACACGACCGTCGGCGGTTCGGGCAGTCACCACCGTTGTGCCTGTGCCCCTCCCTTTGAAGGTGAAGGTTCGATCTGACACAGGGCTGATTTCCACGATATTCTCGTCCGGGGTGCCGATCTGCGTCACGGCTTCATCAAACTGGAAAATTCGCGCCTGACCGGGCTGAAGTCTGATCGTCTTTGCGTTGTCGAAGACTTCCCGTGGGGATTGAGCCAACGCGCCGTCGGCGAGCAGCATCAACGCGGCAACTGCAAAGCATCGCCACAGCTCTGAACGCAGCATAAGAAATCCTCCTGAAACAGAAGACCGAAGCCCTTCGTTATCGTTCGAAGTCTGGGTCATGACAGATTAGTCGTGTCGGCATCTCCGCTCCGAGTTCGGAAATCAGCTTGCCATCATGGCGCCTGGAAGCATATCGAAGCCTCTCAGTAAAATCGCAGCAGCTTCGGCTTTTGTCGGGATCGGCTTCACATTGGGCGCGAGTTTCGTATTTGCGCGCGGGAACGAATTCCGCATTAGCACCATTGCGAGGCTGAGCTGCGACCAGCCCTGAAGTCAGGAAAGTCGATACAATGATTAAGGCAGCGCATTGCGCCATTCTTCCCTGAGACTCTGAAACATGCGTCATGAGAAACTGCTCCCTGTAAGCAATCCTTGTTGGGCGCAAGCGGTAGGGGAACGCGGCGAGAATTTGAGGATCTATGGAAAGGCGCTTTTATTAAATAATTTAGATCGACGTGTATTAAATCACATACTACGCACAAATCAATTGAATTAAATCCAATAGAAGGACTTAAGTTAATGGAGCTCGTCGCGCCTCGTCGAGGAATGGCTCACGTGCCTACGGGCTACTAGGTACTCCGGACCTCGCCTTGTGAGCGCATCGGCTCTTGCTCTAGGCGGTACGATCTCTACTGAGTTGCTCTACAACTCCCGACAACTGCCGCTTCAGCGCCGGGTGCCGTCGGTTTTTCACCTTGATCCAATACTTGCTCCGTCCGGCCTGATACTGCCGGTCTCGACGCTTTGACACCAACCCTTCCAGCCCCAATTTGCAGGCCGCTCGAAACAGATCAGGCCCAAGCTCGCCGCGTTCAAAAGGATTGATGAAGACACCTTCAGGACGCCGCGCCAGCAGACGTGCCAAGTTGCTCTTTCCGCAGCGACAAGGGCAGCATGCGAAGGTCATCACCTCCTTCGGCGAGAACAGGATAAATGAAGCCTGCTTGTGCAACCAATCGCCAAGTATTCTACGGCTGTTCTTCAAGGATCAAGTTCACCGTCTCTTCTTGCCTGCTCGCCTTTTTGACTTCAGAACGTCGGCTTGGCTTTTGAAGGCGCGTGCTAAGGCTTGTAGTTCCTGAGATCCCTCAGCATCTGCGACTGCCTTTGCAGCGCGCGCGGCCTTTTCAGCTTGCTTCCG
Organism: Bradyrhizobium sp. 155; assembly: GCF_023101105.1. Classification (NCBI taxonomy): domain Bacteria; kingdom Pseudomonadati; phylum Pseudomonadota; class Alphaproteobacteria; order Hyphomicrobiales; family Nitrobacteraceae; genus Bradyrhizobium; species Bradyrhizobium sp. 155. Next base: position 1,514,790 of record NZ_CP064704.1, read on the forward strand.
CAGTTGTTTGATCTCCTTCGCCATCGAACACTCCGTTGCGCATCGGACGTTTAGCCGCAGATAATCATATCATCTCGCCGCCCGTGGATAAGTCGGGTGTCAGGGTTAGACCGGACCCGGGAGAGCGCAAGGTTGGACCGGCCTTTTGGACCCCAAACCGACGCGCCCCCGAACGTTCTTGTTCTGGCTGCGCCCGCTAAGCCTGAGCTTTCGATAAGGCATTCAGCAAGTCATCCTGTGCGAACGGCTTGCGCAAATAGGCGATGCACCCGGCGTCCATCGCCTCTTTGCGCGTGACCTCATCGTCGTTCGCGGTCATGAAGATGACCGGCCACTTCGATCCCGATGCCGCAAGTCGGCGCTGCAGCTTGAGTCCCGAAATTCCCCCGAGGTGAATGTCAAGCAGCAAGCAGGTTGCCGTCTGTACGCTGTCGCTCTCAAGCAACGCCTCGGCCGAGGGGAAGGTACGGCTCTCGATGCCGTGGTGCGCTAACAGCCGCGCCACGCTCTTCAGTAGGCCCGGATCGTCATCAACCACGATCACGACTGTCGGCTGCGCCATCATATCCGTGTCCCAGCCCCGAGGGAGAGCATATTGGGCTCCTGGGTTTCGGAAAACCCTTGATCTGGATCAACGGAATCTAGTCCGCCCTGAAAACACACGACGAACGGATCGTCGGCTTTAGAAGCACTAGAATAGGACTAGACGCGAACGCAGGAGAGTGGCTTACGCATGTGCACTTCCGGAGATGGCCCATCGCTACCGTTGGGGCGGTGCCGCTACATGTCGGCTCAGAGCGGTAGACCGGAAGTTTGCAGTTGAGCGCTAAGACCGACGCTTTTGACCGGCAGCAGTCGCTTGCGGTGCTCATTCACTTGGGATTTCAGCTCTTCGCCCATGCGGACACCCGCGCCCTTGTTCGGTCGGCTGCAATCGCAGTGTCTAAACCTTCGTATGTAGTTCTTTAGTCGGATTTGACGTGCACTGAGAAATCCAAATCGGTAAGCATGCGCTTGGGACATGTGGGCGGGTGCGGATGATCAGGGCAGCACGGCAAAGCTCTGAAGAGTGCCGCAAACTCGCGGCTGAATGTCGAGCACTCGCCAACATTGAAGGTACGACAAAGCGGGTCGCCAACCTGCTTTTAAACGTGTCCCGAACCTACGCTGGCCTTGCCGCCACCCTCGATTTGCTTGAACAGGTCCAGAACGAGGAGGCACATCGGCTCTCGCACCAGCGTAGGTCAGATCCACCGGAACCATAGGTGTGCTATTTGTTCCGCTTCAGCCGGTAAGCCGCGTGGCCGCTCCGCCTATTCCGGCACATCCGCTCTCGGCCTTGCATGCACCCGTTCATTGACCAAAACCTCGGTCATGGCATCTCGGAGGCTGTCGCGATCGAGGATGCGCAGCCGGTCGACGGTGGTCCCGGCATCGCAGTCGCGCGTGAGATAGTCGGCCAACGCGATCATGGCGTCCTCATAGCTCTGCTCGATCTTCTCGGCGGGGGTCAGGCACGCCATGCTCAAGCAACTCCACGTAGTGGAAGCGCCAGTTGGACCGCAAAGGGTCGGCTAGCATTCGCTTCGATGAAGGCCCTCTGTGAGGGCCATCCTTGATGCGACCTCAGCTTGTCGCAAATAGTATTCCGCTGACGGCACGCCGCTATCTCCCAGGCCCGAATGCGGAATGACTCGCGAGAGCGGTATCCGTTCCGTATTTTGTGCAAAGGCACACAGCGGATTGGTTCCGCGCAGCAGAAGCCGAACTGGGCACGGCCACTTTTTGCAGCAAACCGTGAGGCAACGAATATCCGCTCGCCTCGTTGGAGGTGATCCAGATAGGAGATCACTATGCGCAAACTCGCCGCAGCCGCCTTGGCCTCGATCTTGTTGGCTCCGCCATTCGCCTATGCTGATCAGCCTGGGCCAGATTGGATGCCGATGGACCAGGTCATGGCGAAAGTTAAGCAATCTGGCTATTCGCAGGTCACGAAGCTGGAAGCCGATGATGGCCGATGGGAGGGTGAAGGCATCAAGGACGGCAAGAAGATGGATTTCCATGCCGATCCAAGGACTGGTCAGATCACCTCAGAGAAGCAGGACGATTGACGCCGTGACAGGCCGCCAACTCACGGGGCCTTACTCTCTTCGTGCGGGCAGCACGCCAGCGGCTACGGTGGGCTCGCTTCCGGGCCTGACGTCGGCGCCGCGCTGCCCGCATGCCTTGCAGACGAAGCGCGGCTCAAGATCGCAGAGCCTGACTTCGTCTGGCCACTGGCCAGACCGTTCGCAGCGTAAGTCCGCTTGCGCGGGCCTTTGCGCATAGGCATCGCGAAATTAGGGCGGCGGAAATCAGTTCGGAACGGCGCCGAGCTACTGCTGGTCGTGGGTGTGGACAGAGGCGGCCAACTGAGGCGGCCTTAATTCAGCTTGTGGCGGAGTTTCTGCTGTAGCCCGCGTTGATCGTTCGCATATTCCTCAGCCACTAGGCGAGCTTCAGCTGTGCGTCCGATTTGCTCAGCGCTTCGCGCGAGGTCGTCGTAGTTCTTGGCAACACTGCGAAGCGCATCTCGCGTTTCGGGATACTCGCAGTTGTCTGCCTTGGCGCGAAACTCCTCCGCGCGAGCCCGCCGGTATTTGCCGAGTGCATGCGCTCGATGCCCATGGCCAATCCCCTGATATGGTCCTTCCCGGGCAACGGGTTGTAGCGGTCCCGGCCCACTGAGGCGGTCTTACTACTCGATGCGGTTTCTACGCCAGACGTCCCTGATCTCACAGGCGAGGATTATCAATATCGTCAGCACCACGACAGGCGCGGCGAGCGTTGCCATCATCGTAAGCATCTTTGCAGCTTCCCGAGCAACAATGCTCGGAAACATGCAGACCGGCCGTTTGTTCCAAAAATGAAACCCGGTCCCTGCGATCAACCGGCCGGCTAGTTCGGAAACAGGCCAGCCGCCCCCAGTGCGATGAGAACGGAAGCCGAAAACGAATTGGCTGCAAGAGCATGCACCCGGACATCCGACATGCCAATCTGTGCGACCAAGCGTCTTCGAGAGTGTGAGCTGCCTCCTACTGCTGCTACGGGTTGATTGGGAACTCTCCGTGTTCAGATCATGCTCGCACTCCCCGGTCGTCGCGGTCATCCCTTGTTCAGAGAGGAACCTCTACGCTGCCTGCGGAGACTACAGTCAACGGGAGAAACCAGATGAAATTCAGATACGCACTTTTCGCATTGGCCGCCTTAGGTGGCGCAGTGCTTTCGCCCGGAGCCGCTTCAGCAATGCCGCTCGCCCCCTTGGGACAGCTCCAGTCCTCCAACATCGAGAATGTTGCAGTGGTTTGCGGTTCGCGCGGCTGCGTTCGCACAAGGCCCGTGTATCGGCGAGGGGCCTACGTGGTCCGCCGACCCTATGTACGTCGCGGCTACGGATACCATCGGGGCTATCGTCGGTACTGACGTAAAAGAGGGCTTCGGCCCTCTTTTTTCTTTTCTGCTAACCTCGACCGCGCTCACGCTACGGATAACGACGCGAGGTCGGGCGAGTGGCGCACGAGCAGGTTCAATGACCGGATGGATGGCGGCTTAGTTCGTCCTGATACGTGGGCTTACCTAAACCGTCGTGCTCTTGCGGTCCCTCGCTTTGAAGAGCCTACCGAATTCCGTCACACCTGCATGAGCAAATACGCGGATGCTCGAAATCCCCCGCTGCGATCACTGCGCAGAAGAGTTCGCGCCAGAAGATCTGACCGCTATTGCGCCACTGGGGGTGTCGGCCGCGCGCTGGCTGCTGGCTTGATTGAACAGCCGAGCCCTGCGGGTGCCCAGGTTTCTGGCAACGAGCCTTGACGACCGATCGAGAGCGATCTAGCTCGATGGTGCGCGCAGCCAAGGTTGCCCTCGCCCCTCGCCAACCCACAAGCGAGCTAGCGGGATCGCCACAACAGTGGAATCTTCCTTCGAGAAGGAACCCACATTGTCATGGCTTCAATCAAAATCCGTGAAGATCGCGTTCGTCGTCAACTCGCCAAGCGGGGTATGCGTCTCTGCAAGACGCCGCGCGATCCTGGCTGCGGGAATACTACGGTTCCGGCTATATGGTGGTGGATGCCACCAATGTCAGTATCCGGGGCTGCAACAAGCGGGCGTACGAAGACAAGCTCGAAGACGTTGAGAGGTTTGCGTTCGGGCCTCGATAGCGGGCGGCTATTGGCCGACGTGAACTGCGACCACGGATGTACTGGCGCAGAACGCGACGAGAGGGGCGATCCGGGACGCATGTATTCGCGACCTCTGATCGCCCGCCGGACGATGCCGCATGTGCCACGGCACAAGGGCTCAGCGGTGTGACTAACTAGCCCGTGTCCGTTACATCCTGCGAACAAGACTTTTGATCCAGATCATCGAGTTCTCGATAGCCCAGTTGGTCTGGTGATTCGTGAGGCTTGGCATGGGTGCCGCGCCGGGTCCGTGTCCAATCGGATTGCGGACCTTCGAAAAGAAGTGCTTCAGCGCCTCCATCTCCCAAACCTCAAGGAGTTTCGCGCCCATCAGGTTATCGATGTAGTTGTGAGCGCCTTTCTCGTTGCCTTTGGTCAGCTGTTTTTCGTCCGAGATGATCTTGATGGTGCTTTCCAGTGAGTGGGCAGCATAGCGCGCCGGATCCCGCCCGCCCGTATCACGCAGATCAATAGCCTCTTTCATGTCGTGATCGACGTTATGCCACTTCGGCTCCGCCACCAGTTTCCAGAAAGGCGTCTCAATCTCCTGCGCGACTGTTTGGTCCTCAGAGATCTGAATAAAGCCGTTGTGGTAGTGCAGCTGGCAGTTCGCTTGGCGGAAGCGGGCATTTAGCTCGGTCACTGCCATCTGAAACTTAGCGTTCAAACTGACGTTTGCCGCTCGTACCGCATCGGCGCTGTTGCCGGGTATCCGCAAGCCGGTGCGTGGGTTGACCCTTTGATCAAATTTCTCAGCTACTGCGATATTTTCCGCAAGCTTAGTGTTCAGGCCCGCCACGAAATACTCGTGCTGACGGAAGCCGATTTCGAGGAGGCTGAGGCGCTCCTTGATAAAGCGGTCAGCCGATATTTTGCCGTCAAACGATTCCTGCATCCACTTTTCGCACACCTGCACCGTGGTATATCGGCCGCTCCACCACTGATTTTTGGCATCGTAGTAGCCCCATTGCTGAGGAGACAATTCCTTCAGGCCAAGCTCTCTTGCCAGCAAGTCGTGTATTTGCGTCCAAAAAATCTTGCCTTGCGCATTCTCGGTCCCGTTCACATGGTACGGGCAAACGTCGTTCAAGAGTTGGAAGCCTTGCACGAGAAGGCGGCGCTGCTCCTCGTAAAACGTCTCCCACATAAGGGGCTGTGTGTAACGGTGGGCGAAGATATCGGTTAACATCGTATTTTCCGTAACCTGCTTGCGAATCTCAGCTTCTACGGTGGCACAATGCAGGGTAGCAACGCGAGGATTGGGAGGCTAGTCCCGGTTATTCACAGGGCTACGGCGCGCGTGCGCGCAAGTGAGCGAGACCGGCAACGCCGGTTGGTCATGCGAGAAGGGCTTAGGCTTGGGGCGTTGAGGAGGACAACCAACCGGCACTTGCAGCAATTTTGGCGTGAGTTAAGATTGATTCCGCTATAGCAGGGTGCCTCGATGCAATGCTCTCAGTGTCAAAGACCTGCTTATCGGTTGTCGCTGATCTGGACCATATTGCTCGTTGCTTCTTGCCCGACGCAGGCTGAGGATCAGCCGAAGCGCTTCCTGGAAATTCCAGCAGAAAACGACAGCCTCACGTTTGATTTGAAAACTGTGCAGTTCCTTTCGTCGGGAAGATTTACGGTCATTTCAACGCGCATCGACAATCCCGACGTGATGAAGCAGCAACTAAAGTCACTCGGGGTATTGAAGAATTATTGCGGCCAGCGCGATGGGAAATATCCTGCTCCGGCGGACCTTCTTCAACTTGGGCCGCCTGATCTACCGATTGAACAAATCGAGGTGAAGAGTAGTCAGACCAAAGCTGGTGGCATGACCTACGCCTTCAAAATGGTCTCGTGGAAGTATCCTTACGTCAGGTTGGCAAACCCGGCTTACTTACATTGCAAGCAATGGGGCCGGTCGGAGAATGATCTTTACGTGGAAAGCCATAACTTGATCGCCAACGGGCTTAGGACGAAAGAGCTGTACGATTGCAAGCGAGGCCTGTCAGGATCGTTTATGCACGACGATGACGATATATCAAAAGCCTTCACCGCACCCGTACGCAAGGACACAAACGGTCTGGCGTGGTATCGCGCTGTTTGCCGTGCCGTAATGCAAGAAGAACCATATCTGCCGGAGTAGCGGGCGGCGGAGCTGATTGGCGTGCCCGCATCTTCGGGGTCGAGGCCTGTGAATTGCTGGGACAATGGGCTCAATCCTCGCATTGCTACCCAGCATTGTGCCATCGTTGCACTCCGTGATTCGCGAGGAATTCCGCCCAGTCCGAGTCACTCACCTCATCTTGCAAGCGAAGGCCATCGGGGTATGACAAAAGCCAAGGACGCTGTCGTTTGGACCAATAGTTCGACGCATGAAGTGCGTGTCGCAGCGAAGGGAGAACATCGGCCGGACACCAGAGGTGGCGCTTGGGGCGACCCTATCGGCGCGTCGTACCTACAGTGGCAGGAAATGAACGACAGCCAGCGCGTCCACCTGATGCTTGAGACCGCCATCGATCTGGCGACGCAGGGCTTTGATCTGAGCGCGGTGCTTCGGGAATTCTCAGAGGTAGAAGAATTCAGGGCGCTTGGTTCAAACAGTTACCCCATGTGCCGTGCGTTAACGAAGGCGCTGATCGGACGATCTCTAGAACCGAACGACATGACGTTCGAGGAGCTGCTAGAAGCGTACCGTCCGGAGTTAGGACAAGGCCAATGATTTCGCTTGATGAGGGACAACAGGTGCTGCACTGGCGCGACGGCGCGTGGCATCGCATCGCTTGGCAAGACTGGATGAGCTTTCGCGCGCTGAACGCTGATTTTGCGTCGCTGCCCTACGTGACCGCTGGCGAACATCGCTTCGTGGTTTGTATCGTCGAAGACGGTCGCCTCTTCAACATCCTTCCGCACCGATACCTGATCGATAAGGGCGGACGCATCGCCGATGATCGCTATTTCGGCGTGCTTTCCGATGCCGAGATCGAAAGCTATCAGGCACTGAACAAGCGGCACTATGAATACCCGCAAGCTAGTCCGCTGAATAAGGAAGAGCAGACCAAATTCGATGCGATCAGAGATCGTCTGTGGCACTCATGGTTGCCGCCTGTCGAGGCCGTCCGCGAATTGACCCGCGCGGCCGTCGCGCTGCCGGACGAAAATGACGCGGCTTGGAACGTGCTGGAGGCCTGCGGAATCTCGCGTGGCGTGTCCGAGCTGCGATCTTAACGCAGCATCATCGAATGACGCGCTGAGCCTTGGCCCCGACATTATGACCGAAGCAAAAGGACCATTCCCCGCTGTCGAGCGGGCGACCGTAGACCCGGTCGCAATTGCCGCCTTCACACGCGAATGGGACTTCATGGTCCTCGCCTCGGAGCTGTTGCGAGAGGTGACATCCTACGTCAGCGTGGCGGCATGTGTTCTCGGACCGGCACCGGCATGGACACGCGATCAGGCTGCGGTCGGCGGCAACATGGTGCGGCTTTCCAAGTTGCTCTCTGCGTTCCTCGACCAGACCGTACAGAAAAGGATGGAGACCAGCACGATCCTGAGCCGACTGGCGTTCGAGACCATCGTCAATGTCCGCTATCTGATCGCGGACTTCTCCCCAGAACTGGTTAGCTCCTTCGTCCGTCATTCGCTGAAGCACGAGCGCAGGCTGCACGACACAATCCAAGCCAACATCCGAGAGCGCGGCGGAGAAGTCCTTCACATCGAGCAGCGCATGCTCAATTCTATTGATCGGGCCGCGCGGATGGCCGGTGTCATGCTCGACAGCGTTGATCTTAAGGACCGAGCACCTTGGGGCGGCAAAGACCTGCGTCAGAAGGCGGCGGCTGTCGGGCTGCAGCAGCCGTATCTGGCCGTCTTCGGAGGCATGTCCCACAACGTGCACGGCTCTTGGCACGACCTGTATCAATTCCATTTGGAATCGGATGAAGCCGGTGCGTTTACTCCGAATTTCGAGTGGGGTCGGCCGCGCCCGCAGCCGCTCTTCGCGCTCGGACATCTCGCGCTTTCCGCAGTGGCAGAGTTTCTGATCTTTATTGGAGGTGAGGCCGCGTTCGATCAGTTGCGCCAACAATTGGGCGACCTCGGCGCACGCATCGAGTCGGTGGACCAAGCGCACGAGAGCTACCTGTCGGGCAAGACTTGGCCCGCGATCTAACGCGCTTTTGCAAAAGAATCTGTTTTTTACACCCGCTTGACACCAATACGCCGACGCATTGATTGTTGTGTTATTAAGGCTCGCAACTCTCCCACAAGGGGAGAAGGAAGGGCATACCAGCTACCAACAACCGTTAGGCCACAGAGACCAAAAACTCGGCCGAAAACGGTCGGGGGTAACGTAGGTAGCGCTCTCCCGCTACCAAAAAATCAGGCACTTCCTGCTAACCTGCGATCCTCGGACTCTCTTGGTACCACATTAGTCCCACCAATTCGCAAGCTGGCGAGCATGAAGCTACGCGCTGCGGAGGGGAAGACGGCGGGGTACATTTAGCGGTTTAGCGCCCGGAGTCGAAGCGTGGCCGCTTCTCAGCGGGCAGAACCCTACGGCTGAGCCGTGCTGCAGCCGACGCGATTGTGCCAGAGCCGCGGAACACGGGGACAAACCTCAGCTCTGCCGATTGCGAATCCCTGCTGCGTGCTAACCGCTCGGAACGAGAAGACGGGCCAAAGGATTCGTCCGGGCAGGAGCAAGCTCGATGCTGATGACGAAGGAAAGACGGCCGGCGATCCGAACGCTGCGCGGCTGGGCGCTCAGCGTGCTGCAGGAGGCGGGCGCCATCCACGAATGCGAGGAGCACGGCTGGGCGAAGGACCGGGCCGACCCGCATGCACGCGAGCACGCATTGGATATAGCCAGGCAGGAGCCACCCGAGGGCTTATCTCCGGATCAGGCCGTCGGGCAAGTGCGCGAGGTTTTGCATTCGATCGGCGATACGTGCCCGGAGTGCCCGCCACGTCCCGATTAGGTCCCCTGCGCTGTCGCGCCGCTCGAATGGCGTGCGAGCCTCAAACGCCTTTGGCAAACTTGGACGACGTAACGGATATCAGCGGACTATTGCCAAAAGGCCCTTCAAGCGAGCAAGTCTAGTGCGTTCTCGATCGCTGCGCCGGCTGCGGTGTTGTCGAAGATGCACCAGGTCTCACTAGATGACGACGCAGCACCGAGCCGCAGCTTCAGCGATCGCAGGAACGCCCCGTCGTACGCGGAGTAGTAAATGCGCGGCGCTCCATGCAATCGAAAATAGCGCAGACTAGGCCACCCGCCCGGCAGGTCGGCATCGGTCCCCCGCGCCGGATCCGCGGCGACACGGGCAATCCGACGTTCCCCGAGCCAGGCGCCGACCTCGGGCGTAAACCAGCTGACGTGACGCGGCTCGCACGCGAGAGCGGCTGAGGTCTTTTCCTGCAGCGCGCGGAACAGGAACTCCGCATCGGACTCAACGAACATTTTGCGAGGCGCAAACTGAACGAGCAAAACCCCGAGCTTCGCACCAAGTCCGGCGCTCTCTTCGATGAACCGATCGAGTTCACCCTGCGCAAGCTGTGACGAGTGAGTAACAGACTTCGGCACCTTTACCGAAAAGCGGAAATCATCTGGCGTCGCGTTCGCCCATTTCTCATAGGTCGAACGCCGGTGCGGCTTATGAAATGATGAGTTGATCTCGGTGGCGTTCAACACCCGCGCGTAGCGTTCAAGCTGGCTACCTACCCCGCCAACTCTTTCCTTGCAGACTCGCGGAACATTCCATCCCGCTGTGCCGAGCCGCAGCTCAGCCTTGACATGCGCGGCCTCTTCCATGTCAGTCCGAAACTGCCATCGGGTATCACCGGATGTTTCACAATCTCACGCCGACTTCCGCCGCGTCCCTGCTGTCGGCTTCTTCGCCGCCGCTTCCTTAGCCAGCTTCTTACCGGCGATCGGCATCAGCATCTCCTTCTGAGCCGCGGCAGCCTTCTTCGTCTTCTTGGCAGGCTTTTTCGGAGCCTCGGTCTTTGCTGCTGCCCCGCCGACGCTCTTGCGTAGCGCGTCCATCAGATCGACGACGTTCTCGCCTTTCGGCCGATCCTTCGGCACGATCGGCTTGCCGGTGCGCTTCTGGTTGATGAGCTCGATCAGCGCGCTTTCATAATGGTCCTCGAACTTCTCCGGCTCGAATGATCCCGCCTTCTGGTTCACGATGTGCCTGGCCAGATCGAGCATGTCCTTCGTCACTTTGACGTCCTGGATCTCGTCGAAGTATTCCTGCTCGCTACGAACCTCGTAGGGATACCGCAGCAAGGTGCCGACCAGACCCTTGTCCATCGGCTCGAGCGCAATGATGTGCTCTCGGTTGGTGAGCACCACGCGCCCGATCGCAACCTTGTTCATCTCGCGGATGGTCTCGCGGATGACCGCGAAGGCGTCGTGGCCGACTTTTCCGTCCGGACGGATGTAGTAGGGGCGAATTAGGTAGCGCGGATCGATCTCGGCCTTGTCTACGAACTCATCGATCTCGATGGTCCGCGTGGATTCCAGCGCGATCTCCTCAAGCTCCTCCTTGGTCACCTCGATGAACTGGTCCTTCTCGAGCTGGTAGCCCTTAACGATGTCCTCGTTGGGCACCTCGTCGCCGGTGTCGGCGTCGACTTTCAGGTACTTGATCCGATGACCGGTCTGACGGTTGAGCTGGTTGAAGGAGATCTTCTCGCTCTCCGACGTAGCTGGGTAGAGCGCCACGGGACAGGTGACCAACGAGAGACGCAAAAAGCCTTTCCAGTTCGCGCGGGGGGCCATGGTACGCAAAACTCCATAAGGGGACTTGGACTCAAGACGAACGGCGCGACACAGTTCCGACACCGCCCGCAGGTGTCCACCGCAAATTGATGCCAGATCCCGGTCAAGCGCCCGGAATAGATGGCGGGCAGTCTTAACCCAACGAACAAAATAAGAACGTGTATCGGTGACGCAATCCCTGGCACTCCGCGGTGATTAGACCTCTGTGGAAAACGGCCAATCCCTTGCTCTAGGGAAGCGGCAACCCAGCCCGTCGGGCAACACACCCTTCTCCCGTCAATCCCTCTCCACAAAAATATTCCACTTTACCGAAATTCGGAAACGGCGTATGTGTCGCTCATCCCGGCTCATCCTTGAGGGGCGATCTCGTTGTCGTCTTGATTGCGAGCCGGGCTTGCGATGGACGCGGCAGCGTCGGTACGAGATGGTGCGGGCAGGGCGGGTAGACCCTGTGAGCCCGCAACCGCGTGCGGACGAGCGGCGCTGCTAGGCTTCGTCTCGCCTGTAAGTTTTCGGCTTCGTCGACAGGGCTGGAAAAACTGCGGCGAAATGGCGGGCCGTGCGTACGGCAAAACCGTGTGGTCCTGGCCGTCGTTGCTACGGTCAAGCTTTCGCGGAGGTGTGTGCGAGCCCAACCGGGCAGACAGCATCATCCAAATTCGCGAGGCGAGGGAGGCCAAAGAGAACTCGGCTCCCGGGAGAGCACGGCATAAGCCGTCCAACCGTCGCGCAGGGAAGGCCGAGTGATTGGCTACACCTGTATGCTGCTGTGCGGTTTTCCTGCGTGTGCTTTTCGCGCAGCGGACCGCGGGTGCCAGCCGGCACCCGGCCTTCCCTGCGCCCTCTTGGATATGAGGGCGGAGTGACGAAGCAAAGCTCGGGCGAAACGCGCCGCGAGAACGAGAAATCATGTCCGCTGTTTGAATGCCTGGTCGCGTCATGTGCCGCGACGTCTCCGTGGCAGGCGCTCAGGATGAATTGCCGAAGCGATGCTCTGGAAGTCCCTGTGCAATGCCATCAATGGCCAGAACATGACCCGCCTGGGGTTCGCGGCCCAGTTGCTCGCGATCAAGAAACTTTCTCGCCGTCGTCACGAACAGGGTCTTCAGATCGGCTCCGCCGAAGCATACGCAGGTCGGATTGGTCGCCGGCACCGGAATGACGGTATCGATCCGGCCGTCCGGCCGATAGCGCACCACCCGGCCGCCGGAGAAGAATGCGGTCCACAGTCCGCCCGCAGCGTCGATGCACGCGCCGTCGGGCCTCTCGCCGGAGGCGCTGTAATCCGCGAACAGCCGTCTGTTGCTAATCGCGCCGTCATCGAGATCGAAGTCGAACTGCCAGGTGCGGTAACGCCTCGTGTCCGTGAAGTAGAGCGTGCGATTGTCGGGCGAGAACGCGATGCCGTTCGTCACGATGACATCGCCGAACATGCGCGTTGTCCGGCCGTCCGCGTCCACACGATATAGCGCTCCGTTCGGCCGATACAGCTGGTTGTCCATGGTGCCGATCCATAGCCGGCCCCGGGCGTCGACGCGCCCGTCATTCAAGCGGATGTCGGGGCCGCTTTCGACCTCGCAGAGCTGACCTGGAGGATCGTCATCGGACGCGCGGCGATAAAGCCTCAGATCCTGCGCGAGCAGGTGGGAGCCATCCGCCGTCAAGGCCTGACTGCCGAGGAAGTTGCATGCGTACGGAATAACCTGATGCGCGCCTGTCGCCGGATCGAAGGATTGATGCAGCCGCCGGTCGATGTCGACCCACCACAGCTTGCGGGAGCTGTCGCACCACAATGGCGTTTCGCCGAGGATGTCGCCTGTGGCGACCGCGGTCTCGACCCGATGCGCGGGAATCATGTCAGGAGTCATCCCGAAATCCGATTGCAGCGACGAGCGCTCTCTCCGAACGACGTCAGGCCGCGGACGATCAATCCTCGTTCCAGGAGGCGAGGGCGTGCGCGACGCACCCGTTGATGTGGTCGGTAAGCACGGTTTTGGCGCCTTTGATGTCGCGCTTGAGGGCGCATTCGAGCAGCGCCTTGTGCTGGTTGATCGTCTCCGCGCCGCGGTAGCGCAGCGCATAGCGGAAATATTTGTCGAACACGATCGCGTGGGTCTGCATCAGCTCGCGCGAGCCGCAACTCGAGATGAGAGCCTGGTGGAATTCGCCGTCGTAGCGTTTGCGCAGCTCGGGATCGTCCCCCTCCTTGAGGACGGTGCGTTCGGTGGCCGCCAGCTTGTGATGCGCGGACACCACGCGGCCCTCCCACTCGACGTCGCCGGCACGAAACGACTCGGCCATTGCATGCTGCTCCAGCAGGATGCGCAGGCCGGCGAGTTCACGCAGGTTCTGGATGGATATCGGCGCCACCTCGAAGCCGCGCTGGCCCTCCGCGACCACGAATCCCTCGGAGGTCAGACGATTGAGGATCTCGCGCAGCGTGGAGATGCTGACGCCGTAGTCCTCCTTCATGGCGTCGAGCTTGAGACGTCCGGACGGCGTCAGCACGCCGAAAATGATGTCAGATCGAATCCGCTGATAACCGCTGTCGCCCGCCGACAAGGGGCGCCCCTCGAGTGACGTCATGCTCTCCGATCCCGCAATATGCGCGCAACGCCCCGTGGTGGGCGGCCGAACCATCAATGTTACCAGCAATATAGCAAATCCATAACAACAGATGTATTCGAAAATCTCAGATGAACAGAGATTTATCATTTGACCGAGAAATGTAGTTATGTTTTTTGATTGACCTGAGGGTGCAGAAAAGAATGGCTCGAGCCGCCGTCGTGCCCCGATCGAACAGGGAGGTCAAAATGAGCTTGTTGGTACGGGCGCTGTCTGCGACGGCGATCTGCGTGGCGCTGACGGTCGGTGCATCCGCTGAGGACATTCAGGAGCGCACGATCAGGTGGGGACACCTGAACAACACCGATCACCCCGTCAGCGCGGGGGTGCAGAAATTTGCGGAGATCCTGCTGGCGAAGAGCGGGGGCAAGATGAAGATTCGTGAGTTCGCGGCCTCGCAGCTCGGCAACGAGCTGCAGCAGCAATCCGCGCTGCGCGGCGGCACGCAGGAAATGCTGTCGGCCTCGACGACGTCGCTCGCAACCGTCGTGCCGGAGTTCGGCCTCATCGACTTTCCATTCATCGTGAAGACCATCGAGCAGGCGGATGCTCTCGGGACCGGCAAGTTCGGCACGTCGATGCTCGATACGTTGCCGTCGAAGGGGCTGATCGGTCTGGGCTATTGGGGCCTCGGCTTCCGCAACGTCACCAACAGCACGCGGCCGATCACCAAGGTCGAGGATTTCAACGGCCTCAAGCTCCGCGTCATTCCGAACCCGGTCTATCTCGAGACCTTCGGATCCTTCAAGGCCAATCCCGTTCCGATGGCCTTCGGCGAACTCTATTCGGCGTTGGAGACGCGCACCGTCGATGGCGAGGAGAACCCCTTCACGGTCATTCTCTCCAACAAGTTCTACGAAGTGCAAAAATACGTTTCCGCCACCAATCACACCTTCACCCTGAACATTATCCTGGTGAGCAAGGCGTTTTGGGACAAGCTCTCGCCGACCGAGCAGCGCCTGATGCGCGAGGCGTATGAGGAAAGCCGAGGCTATCAAAAGGAGCAGACCCGCCTTCAGACCGAAAAGGCCCTCTCTGAATTGCAGGCGAAGGGCATGCAGTACAACACCGTCGCGCCGGAAGAGCTCGATCGCATGCGCAAGACGGCGCAGCCGGTGGTCGACAAGATTGCCGCCAATCTCAAGCCGGAGGCGGTCAAGCTGTTCAACGACGAGCTCGATCGCATCCGCAAGGACGTGAAATAGTCGACCTCGTCAGCATGCAAGAGCAGAGCCGGCCAGTCGGCCGGCTCTGAACCCGACTTTGCCCGGACGGCACGCATGGCGCGAATTCTCGACCTCTATTGCACCCTGTTGAAGGGCATCATCGCCGCATGTCTTGCGGTGATGGTGGTGCTGGTGTTCGGCAACGTTGTCCTGCGCTACGGCTTCAATTCCGGTATCGCAATTTCCGAGGAGCTGTCGCGCTGGCTGCTGGTCTGGTTGACCTTCCTCGGCGCAATCGTCGCGCTTCGCGAGCACGCCCATCTCGGCGTCGACACTCTCGTCCGGATGCTGCCGGCCTCGGGCAAGCGCATCTGCTTCGTCATCAACTATTGCCTGATGCTGTTTGCCGACTGGCTGCTGCTTTCGGGAAGCTGGCGCCAGACCATCATCAACATCGAGGACCGCGCGCCGGCCACCGGCCTGTCGATGGCTATCTTCTACGCAGTGGGCGTGGTCTTCGGCGTGTCCGCCGCAGTGATCCTTCTCTACGACCTCGTCCGCGTGCTCACGGGACAGGCCAGCGAATCCGACATGGTGGCCGTCAAGGAATCGGAAGAGCACTGATGTCTCATCGAACCATGTCAGGCGGCGCTTACGTCCAGCAATCCACCGGGATCGCGTCATGACGGTCGCCGTCTTCACCTTCTCGCTGCTGGGCGCCATGGCGCTGGGCATGCCGATCGCCTTTGCGCTTATCGTCTGCGGCGTGGCCCTGATGAGCACGATCGACATGTTCGACGCGCAGATCGTGGCGCAGAACGTCATCAACGGCGCGGACAGCTTTCCGCTCATGGCCATTCCCTTCTTCATGCTCGCCGGCGAGGTCATGAACAAGGGTGGTTTGGCCAAGCGAATCGTCAACGTTGCGCTCGTCGCGGTCGGCCATTTTCGCGGCGGCCTTGGTTACGTCACGATCCTCGCGTCCTGCATCCTTGCGTCGCTCTCGGGCTCCGCGGCAGCCGATGCCGCGGCACTGGCTGCCCTGCTGGTGCCGATGATGGTGGCGGCGGGCCACAAGAAATCCTATGCGGCGGGTCTGGTCGCGGCCGGCGGCATCATCGCGCCCGTGATTCCGCCCAGCATCGGATTCGTCATTTTCGGTGTCGCCGCGGGCGTGTCGATCTCGAAACTGTTTCTGGCCGGGATCGTCCCCGGGCTGTTGCTCGGGGCGGGGCTCTGCCTGGCCTGGTGGTGGGTGGTCCGCCAGGAGAACCTGACGCCCCCGCCAAGAGCATCGCTCTCGGAAATGGTGAAAGCGGTGGTCGACGGCTTCTGGGCGTTGATGCTGCCGGTCATCATCGTGGTCGGCCTGCGTTTCGGCATCTTCACGCCGACGGAAGCCGCAGTGGTCGTCGCCGTCTATTCGCTGTTCGTTGCGACCTGCATCTATCGGGAATTGAAGCTGTCGCAGCTTTACGAGGTGTTCGTCTCCTCGGCCTTGACGACGAGCATCGTCATGTTTCTCGTGGCAGCCGCGCTGGTGTCGTCCTGGCTCATCACCGTGTCCGAGATTTCGGCACAGATCGTCACCCTGCTCAAGCCTTTCATGGGCAACAACACGCTCCTGATGCTGGCGATCATGGTCGTGGTGGTGATCGTGGGGACGGCTCTCGACATGACGCCGACCATCCTCATCCTCACGCCGATCCTGATGCCGATCGTCAAGGCGGCGGGCATCGATCCCGTCTACTTTGGTGTCCTCTTCATCATCAATAATGCGATCGGCCTCATCACGCCACCGGTCGGTATCGTGCTGAACGTGGTTTGCGGCGTCTCCAGGATCAGCATGGAGGACATCATCAAGGGCGTCTGGCCCTTCTTGATTGCGCAACTGATCGTCCTGTTCGCGATGGTGCTATTCCCGGGGCTGGTGACGATCCCGGCCAAGTGGTTCAGCGGCTAGACGCGTCGGCAACAAAAGAAGGACAAGCGAAAATGGCCGCAAGGATCATGATCCTCAACGGACCCAATCTCAATTTCCTCGGCATCCGCGAGCCCCACATCTACGGCTCGACGACGCTCGGGGAGATCGAGGCGAGCTGCAAGGCGCTGGCCGACCAGCTCGGGGTTTCGATGTCGTTCCATCAATCGAACATGGAGGGCGAACTCGTCAGCCTGATCCAGTCCGCCCATGGCAACGCGGACGCCATCATCATGAACCCCGCGGCCTATTCATTCACCTCGATCGCGCTGATCGATGCGCTGAAGATTTTCGAGGGTGTAAAGATCGAGGTGCATATCTCGAACATCCACGCGCGGGACGAGCTGCACCGCCACTCGATCACGTCGAGCGCCTCCACGGCAGTCATTTGCGGCCTGGGTCCCTATGGTTATCTCGCCGCGATGCTCGCGGCGGTCCAACGGCTAGGGCAATTGCCTGCGACCATCGCGCCAGCTCTGCACGGGCTTGCGGCCGGCGGCAAGGCGTAGGCATGGAGGGCGGGATGCGCGGCACGGGATTTCTCGCCATCTGGAGCGACGTCGAGGCTCACGACCTGACCGACTACCGGCACTGGCTGACGCGTGAGCACACGACCGAGCGCGTGACGACGAAGGGCTTCCTGGCATCGCGTGTCTTCCGCGCGGCAAGGGACGACATCAACCGCTTCTTCATTCTGTACGAGCTGGGGACGCCGGAGGTCCTCGACGGCGAGGCTTATCTGGCGCGCCTCAACGCACCGACGCCGTGGTCCCGGCGCATCATGCCGAAGCTTGGCAATTTCATGCGGGGCGGCGGCGTCATGATTGCGCGGGGAGGGCGGGGCGAGGGCGCATCGATCGTGGCGCTGCGGATCGAGACGTTGCCGAAGGATCCCCAGGGTCTGGCTCAGGCGCTCGTTGCGTGCGACGGGGTTGCCGCGGTGCAGATCGGCGCGACCGACGAGGCGCGGACATCGGTGCGGACGACCGAGAAGGGCATGCGGAAGAACGAGGGCTTTTTCGCCGGACTTTTGCTGATCGAGGCGCTCGACGTCGCGTCGTTGCAGGGCGCCTTGCGGAAAGCCGCGGAAATTGCCCCCGACGTCATGGCCGGGGCGAGCGAGCCGGAAGTTTATCAAAGCATGTTTGCGCTCGAGGCCCGTATCGCAGATTTCGGCTGATGACAACGTTCTCGCTCGCCGCGGTGACTTGCTCGAGCTTGCGCCGCCTGCTGCCCGACGTCAGATTCGTCTGGATTGCCGGCTGACGTGGCATCCCGATACCTGAGGAACGCTCCGCGTCAGGAGTGCACCGCTCCATCCCGGGGCCTGTAAAAGGCGGCGAGAGCGGGCTTCGTTCGAGCTCGCGTGTTCGCCGCTCCGGGCTAGGAACTCTTGCGCACCATCGAGGCTTGACTCAGCGGGCCAGCGTCGCCGCCGATTTGCTGGCCTGCACGGCCCCGCCTCCAAGCCCCCATACCCCCCAGGGTGGGGCCGTGTCTCTTCGCAGGAGATGCAATGCCGGAGCCGACCGATCACGACATCAGAGAACGCGCGCACCGCTTGTGGGAACAGGCGGGCAAGCCGGAAGGCCGCGAGGACGAGTTCTGGCACGCGGCCGAGCAGGAGTTGCGCAACGAGGACAAGTCGAACCCGATGCGGACGCCGGATACGCTGTGACCAACAAGGGCTGCCCATTCTGCCACGGTCTGGGATGGGTCTGCGTAAACCATCCGCTCCGCGCCTGGAGCGAGGAATTGGGCGGCTGCCGCTGTGGTGAGGGCATGCCCTGCACCTGCAACACGACGGAAGATCCCGAAACAAGAGTGGTGATCGTCGAAGCTGACACGACCTGGCATTGAAGGCGGAACAGAAGCCTTCCAGCAGGAATTGAGGTTGTGAGCAGCACGGGCTGCGACGCAGGCCGGTGGCTACGGCGGGGTTTGCGGTGGATGAGCAGCAAAAGATAGAGCACCAGATCGAACTCGCAACGCGAGCGGCTGCGCTCGTTAAAGACGAAACCACCGTCCAGCGATTCAGGAGTTTCGCCGAGGAGCTGAAGCAAAAGCTCCTTCGCATGATGCGGCGCGGCAAGGTACGAGCGCGCGCGTACGAGCTCTGGGAGCAGGCCGGTCGCCCGGCCGATCGCGATGTGGAGTTCTGGGTCGAAGCGGAACGGCAGATCGAAGAAGAGCGCGATCAGCGGAGGTCCTCGGATTCAGAGAAACGATAGTAGCTGGCGCTGCCGGTAGCCACATCGGCAGCGAACAAGCTCGGCCGCGCGTTCCTGGACAGAGAAAAAGCCGCCGAGCTCTTCACCCTGGCGGCTTCAAAAGTTTCGTAGCTGTTGGTCGCCTCTCCAGCCTCATGCGTACCGCCGTTACCTTGTTTGCGGCCATGCAAGATCAATCTACGCGACGGCGCTCGATTCTGCTGTGACCTGAAGCACACATTGGAAGGACGATGTGTCGGGAAGCTTGGGAGGGCGCCGACTTTGATGGGACGGCCCCGTCATTGGCCTATGCGCCGGCCGCGACACCGAGGCGGCCTATGCCTGGAAGCTTCAGCGCGGGGCGGCGGATGTCGAGGCCGAGCACCGCGCCGAGGAAATTGATCTCGACCCCTTCGACCCAGCCGATGGTCATGCCGAGATAGCCCGACAGCGAGGCGTAGAGCCCGGTGCCGGACGCCGTGATGCCGGCCCAGCGTCCGCTGTAGGGAAAGTCCTTGCCGATAGCGGTCGGCGGCAGCACGGCACGCAGCTCGGGAACAGCATCCAGCGCCGCCTGCACGAAGGTGTTGGAATTCGGTCCCGGCCAGGCGCTGTAGTCGCCATAGGCGCGGAACTTGTAATTCTCGATGACGGCACGGATCTTCGGAATCAGCGCTTCGGCCCGCGCGCCATCGACGGCGACCACCGTTTCCGGGAGGGCTCCGAACCAGCGGCCGTCGGGCGGAAAGCCGTTGCTGCGAACAGGGTCGCCCCAGGCCGTGTAGTCGTATCGGCTATAGGTTGTGGCGCCCTTCTCCTTGACGACGATCCAGGTGTGGACGGCAAAAATACTGCGCCAGCGCACGGTGCGCGCGGCGAACACTCGGATCAGCGCATCCGGATTGGCCGATGCGGGCGGCAGCAGGCCGGCGCTGGAGCGATCCGCCGTCTGCCAATTGCCGCGGCCGTCGCCGCGCAAATAATAGCGGCCGGCCGACACGCCGATCGGCAGGAAGATCAGCAGCAGGAACAGAATCAAGGATTTCCTCAAGGGCAAACGGCGATCAGGCGGGACGATGCCACCAATATAGTTCGCAAGGCACGCCGCGCCAGCGCTCTCCTGCTCTTGCATTCGGGTGGTGCGGCCATATGTTGCCTCCATGAGGAAGTTGTCGCTCGTCGAGGACCAGGCCATCCAAGCGCGAATCGCGTACATCGCGGGCGCCGAGATTTTCGATCGCCTCTTCGCCGGCATCCGGTTCGACGAAATCGACGGCAATCTGCTGTTTGCCATTGCCAGCGACGAAGACTGCGCGGCCGAGATCGAGGACGAGTTCTCGCACCAGCTCGCTGTGGTCGCCACGCACATCCTCGCGCAGAGCGTGGACGTGGTCGTGGTGCTGCCGAAGGTTCTGCAATAGCCGCCTGCCCGTTAGCCTTCTGCCCGTTCAGGCCGCTTGCCTTTGCCCCCTGTCTCTGCTTTTCAACGCAATTGCAAAATTGTAATGACGTCAGTGGGCGCTCAAGCCCGAGGCGCGTTATCGACGGAGCTCGACGGGAGGGCTCGTCGTCGCTCGCCTCTATTTGCGAAACAAAGTTGGATACACATTGGCGCCCACCAGCAAAGCCCGGGCCACGACCGGCGCGATAAAGACAAAAAGCAAGAGCTCGACAAGCGTAGGCTCGATAAGCAAGAGCGCGAAGAGCACGAGTTCGAAAAGCAAGAGGTCGAAAAGTACCAGCTCGACAAGCAAGCGCCCGGACAAGAGCGCCTCGCGTTCCGCGGTCGCCTCCTCATCGCCGCTCGGCATGCTGGCGCTGCATCTGCTCGAGCAGTGGGAGAAGTCCGGCCGCGACGGCCTCGTCTTCCTCTGCGACGACGAGAGTAGGGCGGAGCGGCTGGGCGGCGTGATCCACGCCCTCGATCCCTCGGTCGACGTGCTGGTGTTTCCGCGCCTGAACACGCTGCCCTTCGACGGCCTCGAGCCCTCCCGCGAGATCGCGGGCCGGCGCAGCTCGGTGCTGCGGCGTCTCGCCAAGACAAAGAAGCCCGTCTTCCTGGTGTCCACCGCGGAAGCCATCATGGAACGGCTGCCGCTGCCGGCGAGCTGGTCGCGGTCGAGCCTCACGCTGAAGGTGGGCGCGCCCTATTCCGAGACCGAGCTGGAGACGCGGCTGGAAGCTCTCGGCTACGATCTCGACGAAGAGGCGGAGTATCCGGGCGGTGTCCTGTTCCATGGCAAGACGTTCGAAGTGTTTCCCGCCGGCGCACTCGCTCCCTTCCGGATCGAGCATTCCGGCGACACGATCCGCAAGATCGTCGCGGTTGATCCTATCGAGCACGAGGTCGTCTACGAGACCCCGGAATTGATCATAGATCCCATGTCCGAGCGGATCGCTCTGGGAGCTACGCGCGGACAGCGGGCGACACTGCCTGATTATTGCAGCCGCGCGCGATGGATCGCGGATGCCGGGGTATCGGCTCACGCCGAGAGCTGGCTGGGCACGATCGAGGACGCTGCCGGCCGCAGGGATGCGGAACGCGAATATCTGGGGCAGGCGGACTGGAAGCAGCTGAAGAAGCGCATCAGCGTGCTGCCGCGCAAGGCGGCCTTCATCTCGACGCCGGAGTTCTCGAAGCTGGCCTCGCCTCGCAAGGCGCTTCGCGCCTTCGTCGCCGACATGCAGCGCGGCGGATCGCGGCTGCTGTTCGTCGCGGCCGTCGAGGACGACCTTCGCGCGATGGAGCGAATGAGCGGCATCAAGGCGGAGCGCCTGGCCGATTGGAGCGAGGTGACGAAGGCACGGAGCCGCGAAGGCGCGCTGCTGGCCGATTTCGACGCGGGGTTCATTGGCGCCGGCCGCAAGCCGCTCGTCGTCGTGACCGCGTCCGACGTGCTCGGCAGCCGAGCCCATCATCCGCAGCCGATGGCGCGCGCCTGGAATCCGGCTTTCGATCATCCCGACGTGCCGGAAAAGGGCGCCGCTATCGTCCATCTGCAACGCGGGCTCGCCGTGCTCGATGGCTTGCAGACCCTGGATATGGGCAAGGGATCGCGACGCGAGATGATCAGGCTCAAATTCGCGGGCGACAATGCCGTGCTCGTACCGCCCTCCGATCTTGCCGTGATCTGGCCTTATGCCGGCGAGCCCGGGAAGCTGACGCTGGACAAGGCGGACGGCAGCAGCTGGTGGGCGCGGCGCACCGAGGCGGAAGCGGAAATCCAGGTCGCCGCCAAGGCGCTCGCCAAACACATCAGCCAGCGCCTCCGCCGTCGTGCACCCAAACTGGTGCCGCCGGGGCCGGCTTACGAAAAATTCGTCGCCCGGTTCCCCTATTTCACGACAGTGGACCAGGCCCAGGCGATTCAAGACGTCCTAGACGATCTTGCGGCGGGCCACCCCATGGACAGGGTGATCTGCGGTGACGTCGGCTTCGGCAAGACCGAGGTCGCGCTGCGGGCGGCGGCCGCAGTGGCGCTGTCCGGCAAGCAGGTGGCGATCGCGGCGCCGACGACCGTGCTGGCGCGGCAGCATGTCGAAACCTTCCGCAAGCGGTTCGGCCCTCTCGGCATCGAGGTGGGAAGCCTGTCACGAGCCAGTTCAGGCCCGGAGACGCGAGAGACCAAGGAGGGGCTGCGGCGCGGCATGCTGAAAGTCGTGGTCGGCACGCAGGCGCTTGCGGCAAAGGACGTGAAGTTCGCCGACCTCGGCCTCGTCATCATCGACGAAGAGCAGCACTTCGGCGCGGCCGAGAAGGCGAAGCTTTCAGGCCTCGCCAAGGGTGTCCATTCGCTGTGGATGAGCGCCACGCCGATCCCGCGCACGCTCGCGGCGGGTCTTGCCGGCTTCAGGGATCTTAGCGTCATCGCCTCGCCGCCGGTTCATCGCCTTCCCATCGTGACCAGGATCGCGCCGCTGTCCGATGCTGCCATTGCCGCAGCGCTGCTCCGTGAGCGCAGGCGGCACGGTCAGAGCTTCCTGATCTGCCCACGCATCCAGGATCTGGAGCCGATGCTGGCGCGGGTGCAATCGGTGGCGCCGGAGCTGCGCATCGTCTGTCTTCACGGCAGACTGCCCGTGGACGAGATCGACGATCGCATGATGAGTTTCGTCGATGGCGAGGCGGATGTGCTGCTGGCGACCAATATCGTGGAAAGCGGTCTCGATATTCCGCGCGCGAACACCATCGTGGTGTGCTGGCCCGAAAAGTTCGGGCTTGCGCAGCTGCATCAGCTCAGGGGACGGGTGGGACGCGGCGGCACGCGCGCTTTTGCTCATCTGCTCACGGAATCGACCTCGGAGCAGTCCGAGAAACGTCTGGCGGTATTGGAGGAGTTCAGCAAGCCCGGGGCCGGCTTTGCGATCAGCGAGCGCGACCTCGACCTCAGGGGCGCCGGCGATCTGTTCTCGGAACAGCAGTCCGGCCACGTCCAGGTGTTCGGACCCGTGCTCTACAGTCATCTGCTGAAGCGGGCGTCCGAGCGAGGCAGCGATACCGGGGCCGATCTGTGGGTGCCCGATCTCAATATGCCGCTGGCCGACATGCTGCCTGAAGGCTACGTGCAATCGGAAGCGGTCCGGCTCGAGATCTATGGCCGCGCTGCCAGGTGCCGAAGCGACGACGATCTGGAAGATCTGGAGGAGGAGATCTCGCGTCGTTTCGGCAGGCTGCCGCCGGAGGCCCGCGACTTCTTCGCATCCGCCAGGCTCCGGATCGATTGCAAACGGCGCGGCATCGTCAGGCTCGATGTCGGGCCCGAGGCCGTCGCCGCGACATTCCTGCCGGGGCGGCTGCGGAAATTCAGGGGAAAGTCCGAGGCACGATCGCTGCAGCGCGACGGCGACCGCGTTGTTCACGCCGGCCGCCGCGACCAGGATCCGTTCAGCCGGGTCGAGGAGTTTCTCGACCTGCTGGACGGCTAGGGATCATTCGGTCTGCTCGACTGCCGCGGGCATTTTCGCCACCGACATCAGCGAGCGAGCCACCTGGTTGAGAAGCTGATCGGCGTTCTCCTCCTCGGCGAGCGATTTCGACAGCAGGGCGACAATGGCACTGTGGCGAAGCTGCTGGGCGAGGTTGCGCGCCGTGGTATAGCCCGCGATCTCGTAATGCTCGACGCGCTGCGCTGCGCCGATCAGGGCGAGGTCGGCCGCCGCGTCCTCCTTGTCCTCGCCCTCGGCCATGATCTCCTGGCCTTCCTCGACGAGGCCCATCATGCCCTTGCAGGGCTTGGCGCGGGCGGATTTACCGAGCATTTCGAAGCATTCGTTGATGCGCTCGACCTGCGCTTCGGTCTCGGCGAGGTGCTGCTCGAACAGCTCGCGCAACTGATCGAAGCGGGCGGCCTCCGCCATCTTGGGAAGCGCCTTGGTCAATTGCTTCTCGGCATGCAGGATATCGCGCAGCTCGTTGATGAGCAGATCGCCGAGACCCGCTTCGTCCGCGGGCGGCGAGCTCTCGGTGACGATGGCCGAGGCCGGACCCGGTTCGCCCGCCTGGATCGCCGGCGACTCCGTGAACACCCAGTCGCCGCCCTCGTTCCACGGGCCGCGCGTGTCGATCTCGCC
Source organism: Bradyrhizobium sp. 155 (assembly GCF_023101105.1). NCBI lineage: Bacteria > Pseudomonadati > Pseudomonadota > Alphaproteobacteria > Hyphomicrobiales > Nitrobacteraceae > Bradyrhizobium > Bradyrhizobium sp. 155. Next base: position 1,539,341 of record NZ_CP064704.1, read on the forward strand.
ATGGTCGCCGGCGCCGGTGGAATCGTTGAAGAACTGGTCCACGAGGCCGGGCGTCGGCGCGATGCGGCCGATGCTGAACGCTGGCTTGCCCATGCTCTCGAGCGCGAGCGCGAACGCCTTCATGTGCGTGATCTCGCGGGTCATCAGGAACTGCAGCGCGTCCTTGCTGCCGGCGTCGTCGCAGAAATTGATCAGCCGCTCGTAGACGATCTTGGCCCGCGCCTCCGCGGCGATGTTGCTGCGCAGATCGACGTCAAGCTCGCCGGTGATCTTCAGATAGTCGGCGGTCCAGGCATTGCCCTGGGAGTTGAAGAGATTGACGCCGCCGCCGCCGGCGATGGCGATGAGGGGATCGGCTTCGGCCGCCTGGCGGTCGAACTTCGACGGCTTGAGATGCATCCGCGCCAGCGTGCCGACCACTTCCAGATGGCTGAGCTCTTCGGTGCCGATGTCCATCAGCAGGTCCTTGCGATCGGGATCCTCGCAGTTCAACCCCTGGATCGAGTACTGCATCGCGGCGGCGAGCTCGCCATTCGCGCCGCCGAACTGCTCCAGCAGCATGTTGCCGAAGCGGGGATCCGGCTCGTCGACGCGAACGGTGAACATCAGCTTCTTGACGTGGTGATACATGGTGGGGACTCTCGTATTGGGAGGACAGGAAAGAGGATGTCTTCCGAACGGGCGGCTTTAGCGTTCGTTCCTCGCGAAACGACCTGCGCCGATGATATCGGGCGCAGGTCGTTCGAAGTCGATCGGCAGGATTGTGGGCGTATTCGTTTAGCGTTGGTCCGGACGCTTGGCGGGCGGCCCATTCTTGTTGCCTGGCGCGCCCTGAATATTCGACGGGTCCTGCGACTGCACGGCGGTGTTGCCAGTGGAGCTCGTCGAACTCGATCCAACGGTCTCACCAGGCTTTGCGGCCGGCCCGTTCTTGTTGCCGGGCTGCCCGGCAATGCCGGCACCCGAATTCTGCGCGCTCGGCGCGGACGAAACGTCAGGCTTGCTGGCCTGCGCCCAGGCTGCTCCAGGCAGCGCGAGAGCGGCGAGGATAACGGCACCTGTGAACTTCATCTCGGTGTTCTCCGACTGATGCCCCATCTACTCGAACGCCGATAACCTGCGTGCGTTCCCTGTCGTCATCAACTCGAAAGCGTCGGCTCACCGTGTCACGACCAACTACCCCGGCAGCGGCGCCTCCACGACGTCCAGCAGCGCGCCGAGGCCCTGGCGCAGGCGGCGCGTGGCGATGGTTTCGGTGGCGAGACCGAACACCACGAGGGATCGCCCCGTCATCGCATAAACGTGCCCGAACTCGAATGCGGGCATTTGCCCCTCCGGTTGATTGGTGTCGATCAACCCGATCCAGCTGCGTCCCTCGGCGACTGCGGGCAAGGTGAAATTCACGACGTCGTAATGGGCGTTGTAGATCAGCAGCATGGTTGCGTCCGAGCCGCGGCGCTTAATCCCGGTCTCCTGGGCGCGGCCGTCGAGCAGCAGGCCGAAACATTTGGCGTTACCGTCCTGCCACTGGTCCGTCGTCATTTCCTCCCCGGACGGCGCGAGCCACGTCACGTCCTTCACGTCCAGCTCTTCATTGTGGGAGCCGACCAGGAACCGGCTGCGGTAAAGAATCGGAAATGCCTTGCGCGTGGCGATCAGCTTGCGCGTGAATTCGCGCAGGCTGCGGCCATTTGCGGTGATGCGGAGCCAGTCGAGCCATGTGGTCTCGTTGTCCTGGGCGTACGCGTTGTTGTTGCCGTGTTGGGTGTGTCCGAATTCGTCGCCGGCAAGCAGCATAGGCGTGCCGTGCGACAACAACATGGTCGCCAGCAGATTGCGCTTCTGGCGCTCGCGCAGCGCCGTGATGTCCGGATCGTCCGTCGGTCCCTCGGCGCCGCAATTCCAGGAATGATTGTCGCTGTGGCCGTCGCGATTATCCTCACCATTGGCTTCGTTGTGCTTGTCGTTGTACGAGACGAGGTCATTGAGATTGAAGCCGTCATGGGCTGTGACGAAGTTGACGCTGGCCCATGGCCGGCGGCCGCGCTTGTTGAAGAGATCGCCGGATCCGGACACGCGCTTGGCGAAGTCCGCGATCGATCCCTCATCGCCCTTCCAGAAGGCGCGCACGGTGTCCCTGAACTTGTCGTTCCACTCCGCCCATCCCGGCGGAAACTGACCGACCTGATAGCCGCCCGGACCGATGTCCCAGGGCTCGGCGATCAGCTTGACGCTGGAAAGCACGGGGTCCTGCCGGCAGGCATCGAGGAAGCCGCCGCCTTCATCGAACCCGTAAGGTTCGCGCGCCAGGATGGTGGCGAGATCGAAGCGGAAACCGTCGACCCGCATCTCGGTCGCCCAGTAGCGCAGGGAATCCGCGACCAGTTGCAGCACGCGTGGATGCGACAGGTTCACCGTGTTCCCGGTACCGGTGTCGTTGATGTAGTAGCGCTGCTGGTCCGGCAGCAGGCGGTAATAGCTGGCGTTGTCGATGCCCTTGAACGAGAGGGTTGGGCCGAGCTCGTTTCCTTCAGCGGTGTGATTGTAGACGACGTCGAGGATGACCTCGACGCCATGGGCGTGGAACTGGTTGACCATGGCCTTGAATTCGTTCGCGAACGGCGTCCTGAGGTAACGCGGCTCCGGCGCGAAGAAGGCAAGGGAGTTGTAGCCCCAGTAATTGCGCAAGCCTTTCTCGACCAGATAGCTGTCGTCAACGAAGGCATGGATCGGCAACAATTCTGCACTGGTAATGCCAAGCGAGCGCAGGTAGGCCGGAACTTCCGAGTGCGCGAGACCGGAGAACGTGCCGCGGTCTGCGTCGGGCACCAGCGGATGCAACTGGGTAAACCCCTTGACGTGCATCTCGTAGACGATCGTCCGCTCCCACGGCACTTCCGGCTTGCGCGCGGCGCCCCAGGTGAAGGCCGGGTCGATGACACGGCATTTCTGCATCAAGGGCGCGCTGTCGCGTTCGTCGTAGGAGAGATCCTTGTCGGCATGGTCGAGCTGGTAGCCGAACAGCTCCGGTCCCCAGCGCAACCGGCCGACCAGCTGCTTGGCGTAGGGATCGAGCACGAGCTTGTTGGGATTGAAGCGGTGTCCAGCGTCGGGTTCGTAGGGGCCATGGACGCGGTAGCCGTAGACGGTGCCGGGGCGGGCCGAGGGCAAATAGCCGTGCCAGACTTCGTCGGTATATTCGGGGAGTTCGATCCGCTCCAGTTCGGTTTCGCCGCTGTCGTCGAACAGGCAGAGTTCGACCTTGGTGGCATGGGCTGAAAACAGCGCGAAATTGACGCCGAGCCCGTCCCAGGTGGCGCCGAGCGGAAACGGCTTGCCCTCGCTGATGCGGGAGCGGCGCAGGCTCGAGGCCGCCCGCGTCAGGGTGTCGTCTGAATGTACCGTTTGATCCATCGCTGCCCCCGAATAGCCCCTGAAGAATTTGGTGAGGTTGCCGTCACTTCCGCGTCGCCTGCTCGCCGACGGTCGCAGAAGTAATCACCGCGACAGGAGGCACATCGTCCGGCTTCGGCAGCGTGGTTGCCCTTTGCAGCGCCGCCTCCTTGCTGATAGCCGCAATCGAGTTGCCAATCCGCTCGACGATGCTGGTCAGCTCTGCGTCGGATAGTCCGAGACGCTTTCTGACAAGGCGCACCTGAGTACGGTCGGCCAGGTCGAGCTTGTTGCGGATCGGCTGTGGCTTCGAGCGGCGCATGACGAAAACTCCCGTGTGGAGTTGCAACCGTCGCCCCGGCGATTCCGTTCCCTGTTTGCAACAGTGATCTTCCCCAACCCATCGTCGCCGCACCTCGGCCCAAAAGTGCACACAACGCACATGGCGCATCGGTGTGGCGCCGGCCTGAGGAACGAATGCCCACATCTCGGCTTCTCCCGTTGAGCATGCTCAAGCGATCGTAAAATCGAGCCTCGCGAAGCGTGCCGTAACTTCCAGCCATGCACGCAAAGGCGGCCAGGTTTGAGTCACAGTTTGGGAATGGCTGGGCCAGCGCGACACCACGGCCCTCGATGCCTCGACCACGGGGTCTGCTTCAATCTGTGGGCGCCGACGGCGCAATCGGTCGAATTGCTCGAAGCCGGCCGGCCGCCACTCCGGATGATGCGCGACCACGATGGCTGGTACCAGGCGTTGAGTCCCGCCGCGCATGTCGGCACGCGCTATCAGTTCAGGATCAACGAAGACCTGGTCGTTCCCGATCCCGCCTCGTTCTTCCAGCCGGACGACGTCGGGGCCCCGAGCGAGGTGGTGGACACTGCGGCGTTCCGAGACTCGGTGCTCTATCCCGGCCGCCCTTGGGCGGAGGCCGTGATCTACGAGTTGCACGTCGGCACCTTCAGTGAGGAGGGCACCTATGCCGGCGTCGAGAAGAAGTTGCCCTATCTGCGCGATCTCGGCATTACCGCAATCGAGCTGATGCCGCTCAATGATGTCCCCGGCCGGCACAATTGGGGCTATGACGGCGTGCTGCTGAATGCGCCGAATGCGCGCTACGGCAGGCCGGAAGACCTCAAGCGGCTGTTACGCGCGGCGCATGCCCTCGACATCATGGTCTATCTCGATGTTGTCTATAACCATTTCGGACCGCAGCTGAACTATCTGCACCTCTATGCGGAAAGTTTCTTTACCGCGCGCCACAGCACCGGCTGGGGCCCTGCCGTCAACCTCGAGGGACACGACGGCGCGTTCGTGCGCGAGTTCCTGATCGAGAACGCGTTGATGTGGCTGCGCGACTACGGGTTCGACGGCTTGCGGCTCGACGCCGTTCACGCCCTGAAGGACGATTCCGACCGCCATTTCCTGATCGAGCTTGCCGAGACGGTTCGCAGTCAGCTGCCGGACCGGCGCGTGCATCTGATGCTGGAGAACGAGGCCAATCAGGCCCGCCTGCTCGACCGTGCTCAGGGGCGAACCCGGCTCTATGACGCGCAATGGGGCGATGATTTTCACAACGCGCTCCACGTCCTGTTGACGGGCGAGGACGAAGGCTATTATCGCGCGTTCGCAGACAGGCCGCTTGAACATCTCGCGCGAGCGCTCACCGAGGGCTTTGCCTACCAGGGCGAAATCTTTCCGCTGCATGACGAACCGCGCGGCGAGCCGAGCGCGCATCTGCCGCCTGATGCCACCATCTTCTTCGCCCAGAACCACGACCAGATCGGCAACCGCGCGCTCGGGGAGCGGCTTTCCGCGCTGGTCGGTCCGGAGAAGCTGGACCAGGCCATGGCACTGGTTCTCTTGAACCCGCATATTCCCCTGTTGTTCATGGGTGAGGAAGCCGCGGCCGAGACGCCATTCCTGTTTTTCGCAGACTGGTCCGGCGAAGCTGCCGAGCTGACGCGGGAAGGGCGGCGCAAGGAGTTCGCGCACTTCAAGGCGTTCTCGACGCCCGGCATGCGCGCCAGGATTCCGGATCCGTGCGATGAAAAAACCTTCGGGGCATCGAAGCTCGACTGGGCCGGCATCGACCGCTCTCCCGCCAGCGCCAGGTTTCGCGGCCTCACAGCCCGATTGCTGAAGATACGGCGCGAGAAGATCGTTCCGCTGATCAAACGGGGTTTCGTTTCGGCTCATTGCAGGTTGCTGGGGGAGAACCAGCGTAAGGGCGGCCTGGATGCCCGTTGGCGGACGCAGAAGGGAGACATCTTGCAGATTGTTGCCAATTTCGCCGACCACGAACTGCCCATGCCGGCGCTGGTCGCGGGCGAGAGCCTATGGCGATTGGGCGCCGCCGACGCGCCAGCGCTGTTGCCGAGCGACATCATCGTGCGGCTTGGCCACGAGGCGTGATGGAACCGCGAGGAACGCTTCCGAAAGCTTTCCGTTAGCGGAGTAAATCCCTGGAGCCACTCCATGACCGAATATCCAAAGCCGCCTTATCCGTCCCAGCAGCAATCGATGCCCGGTTCGACCCGCGCGATGAATCCACGACCGGATCACGGCGAAGAGAGTTACAAGGGCTCCGGGCGACTGTCCGGAAAGAAGGCAATCATCACCGGTGGCGACAGTGGCATCGGCCGCGCGGTCGCGATCGCCTATGCCCGGGAAGGTGCCGACATCGTCATCGCCTATTTGAACGAGGACGAGGATGCCGCTGAGGTCAAGACGCTGGTGGAGCGCGAGGGACGCAAGGTCGTCCTGATCCCCGGCGACATCCGCAATCCCGATCATTGTCGCGCGATCATCCAGCGCACCGTCGAGGCGTTCGGCGCAATAGACATCCTCGTCAACAACGCGGCGCATCAGGACACGTTCAAGGAGATCGCTGAGATCAGCGACGAGGAATGGCAGCGGACGTTCGAGACCAACATTCACGCCATGTTCTATCTCACCAAGGCTGCGGTCCCCCACATGCGCCCGGGAGCGGCGATCATCAACACCGCGTCGGTGAACTCCGACATGCCGAATCCAACCCTGCTGGCCTATGCCACGACCAAGGGCGCCATTCAGAACTTTACCGGCGGCCTTGCGCAGATGCTGGCGGCAAAGGGCATTCGGGTCAATGCGGTCGCTCCGGGTCCGATCTGGACGCCGCTGATTCCGTCGACGATGCCGGAGGACAAAGTCAAGAACTTCGGCAAGCAAGTGCCGATGCAACGGGCCGGCCAACCGGCCGAACTTGCGACCGCCTATGTCATGCTCGCCGATCCACTCTCGAGCTACACGTCGGGAGCGACCCTGGCGGTCACCGGCGGCAAGCCGTTCATCTGACCGAACCTGCAACGAGAACGTGGCAGCCCCGCGGGTGGGGCCGCCACGTCTAGTACGTCTTCACCAGCACGCCTTGACCAGCAGGTCTCGATCAAGCCGCGCTGGACGCCTTGGCATTGACGCCCTTGCGAAGCGCCACGGTGTTCAGCTTGGTGTTGGCGGCCTTCTCTTCGTTCAGGTTCGTCGTGAGGAAGCGCACGATGTCGTCGTGCCCGAGTTCCTCCGCCCATGCGATCAGCGTGCCGTAGCGGCACATCTCATAATGCTCGACGGCCTGTGCGTTGGCCACGATCGCGGCATCGAGCACGGCCTTGTCCTCGATTTCGCCCGCGGTCTCATCGGCCTCCTTGATGAGGCCGTCGATGGCGGGACAGTGTGTCCCGCTGGGCTCCTTGCCGAGCTTCGCGAATGCCTTGCCGAGCCTGTCGACCTGCTTGTTGGTCTCCTCCAGATGGGCTTTCAAGCCGGCGGCAAGGTCCCTGTTTGTCGCCTTCTCGATCATCTTCGGCAGAGCCTTGAGGATCTGCTGTTCCGCGTAATAGATATCCTGCAGGCCGTGCAGCAGCAGGTCTTCCATCGATTTGATGTCCTTGGTGAAGAATCCCATAAACGACGTCTCCTTTGACAATGATGGAACTGGAACGCTGCACAGCCCTAGCTGTTCCATTCCCGTGATCAGATCAGGAGAGCCGAATGAGCGATGGTGCGGATCATCTTGCGGGCTTGCTCGGACGAGCGGCCATGGACGTGTGGGGTGACATGCCTCGCGACATCCAGGAAGCGCTGTTCGAGACCGCCATGAAGGGGCGTCCTGCGGAGCGGGAAGAGCTCGCGCGACTGCTGCACGAGCGGCATCCCCGTACGCTTCATCCGGCACGGCCTGGCTGAGCCGCGGCAGGAACGATTGTGTCAGAAGCCGATTTGTAAAATGGGCGAGGCGCGGTGAATGGGATTGACGAAGCCCGTGAGCCGTAGCTCGCCCAGGATCAAATCGGTGAGTCGATCGGCGTGACTGAAATGATGATCGGAAAATGGTACGACCCGATCTCCCAGCGATGGATCGTGCCTCGCGAGGAACGTCCGGTGGCGGACTATTCGCAGTCCAACCCGGAGAAGGGGCCGGAAAGCAGCGCATCGCGCGAGGCGCAGCGGATCTGGGACCTGTTGGTCGATTGCTGCGCGCGCGGTTGATTTCCGAGCCGCACCATCATTCGCTTCTACTTGGCAATTCAGAGAGTGATGACATAGACCGCGAAGGCAATGATGAGCGCCAGGCTTACGACGGCGGTGCTGATCAATATCTTGCCCATGGCGCGTCCGTGCTGTCTCGCCGCGTCAATGTAACAGCCGCCATTTTCGTTCCGGAGCGGCAGGTGAAGGTGGCTCCCACTGTTCACATGTGAACAAAGGGTGTCGGCACCAATGGCGTGAACTATATCATTTGATACAGACATGGCTGCGCTCGCACTTATCATCGGCAATCCGGAAAGGCACCGCATGGTGCCATGAGATGGAGACCCGATCGTGCTCAGGCGGCGTCGCGTTCAGCAAACCACCACTCTGCAAGAACGGCTTGCGGAGTTCACCAGGACCATCCGTGAAAAGGCCGAGGCGTTGCCCGACGGCAAGGAGCGGGATGAGCTGATGAAACGGCTCAGAAGCGCCGACGCGGCGTCAAACCTCGACCGTCAATTCGCCGGCAGGGATTGAGCTGGTGGTCTGCCGAGGCGGAGTTTGCGCGTTCAGCCTCTCCGGCGTCAGCTGCGATACCAACTCGCCAGATTCCAGGTCGTGACGTCCCATCCCGACATGTCGACCATGAGGTTGTTGACCCCTGCGTTGACGATGTTGCGGGATAGAAGCGGCAGGAACACGTTGGCCTCGCAAAAGGTTTCGTCGACCTTGATCAGCAGCGCGGCCCGCCTGACCGGATCAAGCTCGTTCTGCGCAGACTTGTAGGCCTTGTCGGCCTCGGGATCGGACCAGCGCGAGACGTTGCGGCCGAGCCATTTGTTTTCCTTGTTGGAGATCTCCCAGGAGACGCACTGGTTCAGGAAGCGCTCCGGGTCGGGCTGCGGCTGCGTGGTGTTGTACATCTCCATGTCGGCATAGAACTTAGAGTAGGTGTCGGGGTTGCCGACGTCGGACGAGAAGAACACCGATGCCGTGACCGCCTTGATTTCGATCTCGATCCCGGCCTTCTGGCAGGCCTGCTTGATGATGGCCTGCGTCTTCTGACGCGGCGCATTGGTCGAGGTCTGGAAGACGAATTTGAGCTTCTTGCCGTCTTTCTCGCGGATGCCGTCCGCGGCCTTGGCCCAGCCGGCCTCGTCGAGGATCTTGTTCGCCTTGTCGACGTCGAACTCGTATTTCAGCTTCGGCGACTTGAACTGTTTGGGCGCGTTGACGAAGCTCGCGGTGGCGACGCCGCCGCGCCCGTAAATGAATTTCTGAATCGACTCGCGGTCGATCAGCAGATTGATCGCGCGGCGAACGGCGGGATCGGACAGCGTCGGGTGCTTGGTCTTGGGGCTTGAGCGCTCGCCGTCCACCTCGGTCCAGGGGTCCGTCGTGTTGAGGATGATGAATTCGACGTTGCCTGATGGCGTGACGTCGAGCTTGCCCTTGCCGCTGGCCTCCATGCGTTTGAGGACCTCCTCCTCCACCTGCATGTTCCAGGCATAGTCGTATTCGCCGGTCTGCAGCACGGCGCGAGCCGCGGACACCGCATCGCCACCGCCCTTGATCTCGAGCGTGTCGAAATGCGGCTGGTTCTTGACGTGATAGTCGGGATTGCGTTCGGCCCGGATCAGGTCACCCGGCTTGAACTCGACGAATTTGTAGGGACCAGTGCCGACCGGCTTCAGATTGCCGGGCGCTTCGCGCGACTTCGCGCCGACATAGTCGCCGAAATGATGTTTCGGCAGGATCGGACCGACCGAGCCGACGAAGGGATCGGCCCAGAACGGCGTCGGCGCCTTGAACAGCACCTTGACGGTGTGGTCGTCGATCTTCTCGACCGTGATGTCTTTGTAAGACCCCGTAGTGTACGCCGCCGTGGCGAGATCCGAGGCGTATTGCCAGGTGAACACGACGTCGTCGGCGGTGAAGGGCTTGCCGTCATGCCATCTCACGCCCTGCTTCAGTTTCCAGGTCACGCTCAGGCCGTCCGGCGAAAGGCCGCCGTTCTGCTTGGACGGAGCCTCGGCCGCGAGGCAGGGGACGAGGTTGCCGTCCTTGTCCCAGCCGGCGAGGGGCTCGAAGAAGACGCGCGAGGCGATCTGGTCCTTGGTCCCGAGCGCGAAATGCGGATTGAGCAGTGTAGGGGCCTGCCAGAGCAGGATTTTGAGTGGGCCGCCGCCGGCGGCCTTGGTCGGCTTGTAGGGCAGGGTGGCGTCCGCCATCGCCACGTCGTTCCAGACCAGGATCTGGCTCGCGACAGGCGCCGCGATCCCGATCGCAGCCATCGTCTGCATGAACGAGCGTCGCGACAGGGTGCCCTGCTGCACCTCAGTGATGGACTTGCGGATTTCGTTCTCGTTCATCGGATGATCCCCCACTTCAAGGACAAGTCGTCACCGGCCAAGGCCCATCATGTTTGATCATGGGCGAGGCGGCAATGCCACCAAGGTCAGAAAACCCTGCGGCGAAATGACGAATGTGCGGGGAGAGGTCTGACGCCCGGATGGAGCCGAGCGCAACCAGGATAAGTCCAGCCGCGCTGGCGGCGCCCCGGATTGCGCATCGCTCCATCGGGCTACGGGCAACGATCCGTGGGTTTTGTCGTGACGCGTCTCACGCTTGCGCAGATGCATTCGTTCCCCGCATGCCGTCGAACGGAGAAGCGTCGTCCGCGTCAATCGGTCAATATGGATTTACATTTCATTGATTTCGCGCCGCGGAGAAGCGAATACGGTTCCAATCATTGCCGAGTCATGGAGACCAAGATGTCGTTCTGTTCCACCCTGATCCTTGCGACCGTGCTCGCCGTCTGGTCGGCCGCCGCTTCAGGCGAGACCATCAAGATCGGCGTGACGCCGGGGCCGCACGCCCAGATCTTCGAGGCGGTGAAGCCGATCGCCGCCAAGCAGGGTCTCGACATCCAGCTCATCGAATTCTCCGACTACGTCGTGCCGAACGCAGCGCTCGATGCCGGTGAGATCCAGGCCAATTCGTTCCAGAACCAACCATATTTGGACAATCAGAAGGCGGACCGTGGCTACAAGATCGAAGCCGTCGGCCTGACCGTGAATTTCCCGATCGGCGTCTATTCCAAGAAGCACAAGGCCTTCGCCGATATCCCCGAGGGCGGCAAGGTCTCGATCCCGAACGATCCGACCAATGGCGGCCGCGTGTTGCTGCTGCTGCGCGACCAGGGCGCGATCAAGCTGAAGGACGGCACGGATTTCAAGCCGACGGTGCTCGATATCACCGAGAATCCCAAGAAGCTGAAGTTCATCGAGGTCGACGCGGCGCAGGCGCCGCGCGCGCTCGACGACGTCGACGCCGCCGCGATCAACACCAATTATGCAACCCAGGCTGGCCTCGATCCCGTCAAGGATCCGATCCTGCGCGAGGACCCGAAGGGTCCCTACGTCAATCTCATCGCCGTTCGCACGGTCGACAAGGACAAGCCCTGGGTCAAGATCCTGGTGGACAGCTATCACACGGCGGAGGTCAAGGAGTTCATCCTGACCAAGTTCAAGGGCGCGGTTCTGCCGAGCTGGTAGGCAGTCTGCCCAGCCAAAGTTCAGCTCAGGGCGATCCCGGCGGGCGGGCTTGCGTACTAGCCCTGCGCAATGCCCGCTTGTCTGGAGCTGCGGCAACCGACATCATCGGGACCTATCCTCGTCCGACAGGGGTCGTATGAAACGCTTAGCAAACCTGAAACGCCTGGGGTTTTTCACACGGCTTCTCGACGAGGCCCCGCCGGCCGACCGATATCGCTTCGCGGCCGAGCAGATCGTGCGCGCCGAGACGGCGGGCCTCGATTCCGCGTGGATCGCGCAGCACCATTTCCACGAGCGCGAGGGCGGCCTGCCGTCCCCCTTCACCTTCCTCGGTTATGTCGCAGCCCAGACCTCGCGCATCAGGCTCGGCACCGGCATCGTCACCTTGCCGCTGGAGAACGCGGTGCGGGTGGCGGAGGATGCCGCGGTGCTCGATCTGCTCTGCAACGGTCGCTTCGAGCTCGGTGTCGGCACCGGCGGCAATCCCTCGGCCTTTGCCGCCTTCGGCCTCGACAGCGCCCAGCGCAACGAGATCTTTGCGCGCAATCTGGACGTCGTTCGCACCGCGTTGGTCGGCAAGCCGCTCGAAGGTGGTGACACGCTCTATCCGCAGCGGCCGCAATTGGACGACAGGATCTGGCAGGCGACGTTCTCTGTCGCGGGCGGCGCGCGTGCCGGCAAGGCAGGCGATGGCCTGTTGCTGTCGCGCACCCAGCCTCGAACCAAGGAGGCGCCGAAGGCAACGCTCGCCGAGATTCAGAATCCGGTGATCGATGCCTATCTCGAGGCGCTGCCGCCGGGACGGGAGCCCCGCATCATGGCCTCGCGCACCGTCTTCGTTGCCGACGACCGGACTGAGGCGATGCGTCTTGCCGATATCGGCCTGCGGCGCGCGCTCCCGCAATTCCTCAAGGGCGGCCACGCCAAGCCAGGCGAAACGCTCGAGGAGATGATCGCGGCGTTCGACACCCATGTCGGCGCGGCCGACGACGTCACCGCTTCGCTCCGCGCCGACGCCACGCTGGAGCGGGTGACCGATCTCGTCTTCCAGGCGCATTCGGTCGATGCCCCGCATCCCCATATCCTGCGCTCGATCGAGCTGGTGGCGGAGAAGGTCGCGCCGGCGCTGGGCTGGGCGCGGACGGCGCCCGACGTGGCGCTGGCGGGATAGTCGGAATGAACGGAATCGCGTTGCACGAGGCTGCAAGAGGCTGAATGATGGCTACGAAAGATATCATCGACACGCTCGCCGGGATCGAACCGGGTTCGGCTCTGGACGGCATTCGGGCCAAGCGCATCCAGGCGCGCGACAATGCGCAGAAGAGCTATCTCTCGCTGTTCGAGCCGATCGACGCCGGCGATGTCTCGCTGGTGGAGCGCGCCGCGGTCGCGCTCTTCGTGATCGGGCTTCACCGCGAGCCCACGATGGCCGGCTTCTATCGGGCGAAGTTAGCTGCGACCGCCGATGGCGCGCGCCTGGTCGAAGCTGTCGATGTCGAAATCGCGCGGGGCGAGACCTCGGGCCCCTACGGTGCCTTTCCAGCCGGCCCCCTGTCTGTCGAAAACAAGGCCGGCTTGATCTACCGCGTCAGCGCGGAGCGCAAGCCCGATCTCGGGGACCGGCTCGCTGCGGCGTTCGAACATGCGCATCTGCTGGTGTTCCGCCCGCGCGATGCGGCCGCCGCCGACATGAAGGCTCTGCTCGCCGCCGGTTGGTCGAACACCGGAATCGTCACGTTCTCTCAGCTCGTTGCGTTCCTGTCGTTCCAGGTGCGCGTCGTCACCGGACTGCGCGTGCTCGGTGCCTCGCTCGGGCGCACCACGAACGCCGCGGCCGGCGCGTAAGGAGGCTGCATCATGAGCGCTGCAAACAATGCCAATCCGCCCGTCGTCTTCACCCAGGACGAACTGGGCTGGGTGTCCTGGATCGACCCGCTGCTCGAAGCCGAGCTGACCGAGCGGCATTTCGCGGGCCTCGTCGATCGCTCCCGTTCCAAGTCCGAGTATTTCCGCCTGCTGGTGCGCGATCCCGAGGTGCTGGAGGCCCGCACCAAGACCGACAAGGACATCTTCTACAACGTCGCCGACGGCCTGCCGCGCGCCGAACGCGAGCTCGCGGCGGCTGCGACCTCGCGCTACAACGGCTGCATCTACTGCGCCTCCGTGCATGCGCGGTTCGCCAGCACCTATTCCAAGCGCCGCGACGATGTGCAGCGCCTGCTCGACGAGGGCGTCGGCGCCGATCTCGGGGAGCGCTGGAATGCGGTCGTCAAGGCCTCGGTGGCGCTGGCTGCGACGCCGATCGCGTTCGGCCCCGACAATATCGATGAGCTGCGCCGCGCCGGTCTCGACGATGCCGAGATCGTCGATGTCATCAACGGCGCGTCGTTCTTCAACTGGGCGAACCGGCTGATGCTGTCGCTCGGCGAGCCCTCGAAAGATAGCTGATCTCACCGGCATGGAAATTGCTAGTTGTTTCAACGCTTGACAGGATGGAGCCGTCCATGAGCAACATCGATCGTCGTACCCTGGTCAAGGGCTCGCTTGCCGCCCTGATGGCGGGGGCAGCCTTCTCGCGCGCCGCGCTTGCGCAATCGTCCGAACCGATTTTGCTGGGCGTCAGTGGTCCGTTGACCGGGCCGAACGCACAATATGGCACGCAGTGGAAGCAGGGCTTCGATCTCGCGCTCGACGAGATCGAGGCAGCGGGCGGCATCAACGGCCGCAAGCTCGCCTATAATTTCGAGGACAGCCAGAGCGACCCGCGCCAGTCGGTGGCGATCGCCCAGAAATTCGTCTCCGATCCCAGGATTGTCATGGAGCTCGGCGACTTCTCCAGCCCCGCCTCGATGGCGGCCTCGCCGATCTATCAGCGCGGCGGGCTGGTGCAGTTCGGATTCACAAATTCGCATCCCGATTTCACCAAGGGCGGCGACTTCATGTGGAGCACCTCGGTCAGCCAGGCTGACGAGCAGCCGCTGCTGGCGGCCTATGCCGTCAAGCGCCTCGGCCTGAAGAAGCTCGCCGTGCTGCACCTCAACACCGATTGGGGCCGTACCAGCCGCGACTATTTCGTTAAGGCCGCGAAGGAGCACGGCGCCGAAATCGCCGTCACCGAAGGCTACATCGCGGAGGAGCGCGACTTCCGCTCCACGCTGGTGCGTGTCCGCGACGCCAATCCCGACGGGCTGATCCTGATCTCCTATTATTCCGACGGTGCGCTGATCGCGCGCCAGGCGCGCCAGGTCGGGCTGAAGCAGGTGATCTGCGCCGCGAGCTCGGTCTACTCGCCGAAATTCCTGGAGCTCGGCGGCGAGGCCGTCGAGGACGTCCATGTCGGCACGCGCTACTTCCCGGAAGACCCGCGCCCCGAGGTGCAGACGTTCATCGCCGGCTTCAAGAAGAAATACAACGGGGTGGAGCCCGACGCGTTCAACGCCTACGCCTATGACGCGATGAACATGGCGGCCGCCGTGGTGAGGATCGGCGGCGCCGACCGGCGCGCGATCCGCGACGCCTTCACGAAAGTGAAGGACGTCTCGAGCGTGATCTTCGGCAAAGCGACGTTCGACGTCGAGAGCCGGCGCGTCAAGGGCGCCATGAATGCGGAGCTCGTCGTGCGCAAGGGCCAGTTCGCCCTCTGGGACGGCAAGCCGACCTGAGGGGATCTCCTGCGTGTCTTCCTGGCTCGACTACACGATCAACGGGCTGATCGTCGGTAACGTCTACGCCCTCGTTGCGGTCGGGCTCGCGCTGATCTTCGGCGTCAGCCGGCTGATCAACTTTGCGCAAGGATCGATCTACCTCGTCGGCGCCTATATCGGCTGGGTCGCGGTGGTGCAGCTGCATACGCCACTGCCGCTCACCATCATTCTGGTCGCGGTGGCGGCGGCGCTGGTCGGCTTGATCATCGAGCGGTTCGGCCTGCGCCCGCTGCAGAACTCGGTGCGCATCGCACCGCTGCTGGCGACCATCGGCATCAGCTTCGTGCTCGATCAGCTCGTGATGCTGACTTTTTCGCCCAATCCGCGCGCATTGCCGAGCCAGTTGCCGGATGTCCGCTTCCAGATCGGCGGCGGCACGATCGGCCCGCTCGATCTGCTCATCGCCGGTGTCGGCCTCACCAGCGCGTTGCTGCTGTTCGTGTTCCTGCGCTACAGCAAGCTCGGCTGGGCCGTGCGTGCCACCGCGCAGGACCGCGACGCCGCGATGCAGATGGGCGTCGACGTCAACCGCGTCAATCAGGCCGTGTTCGGCATTGCGGCTGCGCTCGGCGGCGTCTCCGGCCTGCTGGTCGGTATGTACTATAACCAGATCGACACCGCGATGAGCCTGCAGGCGACGCTCAAGGGCGTCGTCGCCGAAGTCGTCGGCGGTGCCGGCAATGTGCCGGGTGCGGTGATCGGCAGCCTGCTGCTGGGATTGGTGGAGAGCTACGGCGTCGCCGTGTTCGGCACCAGCTACCGCAATTTGTTCGCGTTCCTGCTGCTGGTCGTGGTGCTCGTGCTGCGCCCGAACGGTCTGTTCGCCAGCGCACGGCAGGCGCCGCCCGAGCCGCTCACCGGCACTTTCATCGCGCCGAGCCGCCCGGTGCGGATTCCGCGCTGGGCTCTGCTGATCGCTGCCGCCGTCTTCGCGATCCTGCCGCTGTTGCCCCTGTCGTTCTACGTGCTCCAGACCCTGATCAACGCCTGGCTGCTCGGCATGCTCGCGCTGAGCCTCACCCTGGTTGCAGGCACGATTGGTCAGGTCTCGCTGGGACACGCCGCGCTGCTCGCGATCGGCGCCTACACCTCCGCGCTGCTGTCGCTCACGTTCGCTGTCCCGGTCGGCCTTGCCATCATCGGCGGCGGCCTGATGAGTGCTGCGCTGGGCACGGCGCTGATCTCGCCGTCGTTCCGGCTGCGCGGACATTATGTGTCAATCGCGACGCTCGCGATCGGCGAGATCGTCTCGCTGGTGATCCTGAATTGGGAGAGCGTCACGCGCGGGCCGATCGGCATCTCCGGAATCCCGCCGCTGTCGCTGTTTGGCTATGAGCTGGTCAGCCCGATTTCGATCTACTGGTTCAGCTTCATCGTGATGGTCGTGCTGGCGCTGCTGCAGGGACGCCTGCTCGGCTCGCATCTCGGCCGCAGCTTTCGCGCCATCCGCGACGACGACATCGCCGCGCGGGCCTATGGCCTCAGCCTGAATCGCTACAAATCGCTGGCCTTCATCTTCGGCGGCTTTGCCGCGGGGGTCAGCGGCGGCATCGCCGCGCATCTCTATTCCTATATCAACCACGAGACCTTCAACACGCAGCAATCCATCCTGGCGCTGACCGTCGTCATCCTCGGCGGTCTCGGCAATGTCGTCGGGGCGATTCTCGGGGCGGTCGCGCTGGTCGGCCTGCCGGAAGTGTTCCGCATCGCGGCGGAGTATCGCATCCTGATCTACGGCATCGTGCTGCTGCTGCTGGTGCGGTTCAGGCCGCAGGGCCTTTTGGGGACGGTGTGATGATGGACGCACACACGGCGATGCTGTCCCTGCGCGGGCTCACGCGGCGCTTCGGCGGCCTCACCGCCGTCGACGCCATCGATCTCGATCTCGCCAAAGGCGAGCTGATCAGCATCATCGGCCCGAACGGGGCGGGCAAGACAACGCTGTTCAATCTCGTGACCGGGCTTGACCTTCCGGACGCCGGGACGGTTCGCTTCGAAGGTCAGGACATCACAGGTTTCTCGCCGGAACGCCTGGCGGCCGGAGGCATCGCGCGGACGTTCCAGCTCGGCCGCGTCTTCGGCAATCTCAGCGTGATGGACAACGTCCTGATCGGTGCGCATACGCGCTTGCGCGCGGTGAAACCGGCAGTGCCGGTGATCGGCCCGCTGCTGGAATTGGGTCTGGCGCTGCTGCGCCCCGCTAGCGTCAAGGCGGAGGAAGAGCGGCTGCGCGAGGAGGTGAAGGTCATTCTCGCGCGCTTCGGCGAGCGGTTGCTGCCGCGTATCGATCAGCCGGCCTACAGCCTCTCTTACGCCAACCGCCGCCGCGTCGAGATCGCGCGCGCGCTCGCCTTGAAGCCGCGCCTGCTGCTGCTGGACGAGCCGACCGCCGGCATGAATCCGACCGAGACCACGGAGATGCAGGGGCTCGTCGCCGAGCTGAAAGCCGAAGGGCTGACGATCTTGCTGATCGAGCACAAGCTCGAAATGGTGATGCGCCTCTCCGATCGCGTCATCGTCATGGACGAGGGCAAGAAAATCGCGGAAGGCCCGGGCGAAGCGGTGCGCGGTGATCCCAAGGTGATCGAGGCCTATCTCGGCCACGGCCTGACGACGAAGCAGGAGAGCGCGGCATGACGAACCCGCCTCCCGATGCGCTGCTCGCGATCACCGACGTCAATACCTTCTATGGTCAGGCCCAGGTGCATTTCGACCTGTCGATATCAGTTCCGCGCGGCCACATCGTCTGCCTGCTCGGCGGCAATGCCAGCGGCAAATCGACCACGATGAAGATCATTCTAGGCCTCGTGAAGCCGCGCTCGGGCGACGTGACGTTCGACGGCACTTCGCTACTGGGACTTACCACGCCGCAGATCGTCCGCCGCAGCATCGCCTCGGTGCCGGAGGCACGGCGGCTGTTCGCCGACATGAGCGTCCGCGAGAACATTTTGATGGGCGCCTTCGTGCGCGACGACCGCGAGGCGATCGCGCAGGATCTCGACAAGATGCTCACGCTGTTCCCGAAGCTCGGCCAACGGCTGTCGCAGCGCGCCGGCTCGCTCTCCGGCGGCGAGCAGCAGATGGTCGCGATGGCGCGCGCGCTGATGAGCCGTCCCAGGATGATCGTGATGGACGAGCCGACCATGGGCCTGTCGCCGCTTTACGTCGACCGCGTGCTGGAACTGATCCGTACCATCAACCAGGAGGGCGTCTCGGTCTTCATGGTCGAGCAGAACGCCAGCCTCGCGCTCGAGATCGCGCACGAGGCCTATGTGCTCCAGACCGGCAAGATCGTTCTCTCCGGCTCCGCCCGCGCGCTGAAGGACGATCCCCGCATCCGCGATGCCTATCTCGGCGGCTCCGAGGCGGCGTAGCGCCATCTCGGCCTGCATGGTTCGAGACGCCCGCCCTTGGCGGGCGCCTCACCGTGAGGGTCTGGCGATCTCGCGGCGAAGCAAGACCTCATCCTAAAGGAGCCCGCGCAGCGGCGTCCCGAAGGACGCCGCAAGCACTGCTGCAGAACCGTGCCGCCCCTCCGGGATTGCACTGGTCAGTATGACCACCTTATGAAAAGATCATACCGCTCGTGCGATGGGTCGTGCAGCGGACGGAATGACTGGCGTGACGAAATTATCTTTGCGGGCGGTCGACCCCGGAATGATGCTGCTGTTCGGCGGGTTGATCGCGGCCAACATCGGGGCGTGGGCTTGGGCGTTCGCGGCGTTCGGTGACCGGCCGACGGTGATGGCGACCGCGCTGCTTGCCTGGGTGTTCGGCCTGCGCCACGCCGTCGATGCCGACCACATCGCGGCCATCGACAACGTCGTGCGCAAGCTGATGCAGGCCGGCGATGCGCCGCGCAGCGTTGGTCTCTATTTCGCGCTTGGTCATTCCACCGTGGTTGTGGTCGCGACCATGCTGCTCGCGCTGGGCTTGGTGAGCCTTGGCGGCGACAGCCTGCTCAAGGACGTCGGCGGCTTCATCGGCACGTCGGTGTCGGCGCTGTTCCTGCTGGTGATCGCGGCCATCAACCTGGTCATCTTCGCCGGCCTGTGGCGGACGTTCCGGATCGCGCGCGCGCAAGGCATCCACGACGCCGCGCAGCTTGATGCGCTGCTCGCCAGCCGCGGATTGCTGGCGCGGCTGCTCGGCCCGATGTTCCGCCTGGTGACCAAGCCGGCGCATATGTACCCGCTCGGCTTCCTGTTCGGCCTCGGCTTCGACACCGCCACCGAGATCGGCCTGCTCAGCATCTCCGCCAGCGAATACGCGCTTGGTGCATCGCTGGCCGACGTCATGGTCTTTCCCGCGCTGTTCGCATCAGGCATGGCGCTGGTCGATACCGCCGATTCCGCGCTGATGGTCAGCGCTTATCGTTGGGCCTTCGTCGATCCCTTACGGAAGCTCTGGTACAACCTCACGATCACCGGTGCCTCGGTCGCGGTGGCGCTGTTGATCGGCGGCATTGAGGCGCTTGGCCTGATCGGGGATCGGCTCGGCCTGTCTGGCGGTGTGTGGACGCTGGTCGACGGCCTCAACGATTCGCTCGCGAACGTCGGCTTCGCCGTGATCGCGCTGTTCGCGATTGCATGGCTGGTTTCGGTCGTGCTCTATCGCAGGCTATACGCGCTCGAGCGGCGGCGCACGCCTGATGTGCTGGTGGGCGCCGATGCTACCGAGACAGCATGAGTCAATCGTGGGCTCAAGCCGAAGCTGCGCTCTCCGCCGGCAGATCGTCGGCATTGGGATCGCCCGGCGCGGTGGCCCAGGCCAATTCCACCAGCGTCACGAACCTGCGGCCGGCGCCGTCGAGCTGGCAGACGATCAGGCCCTGCTCTTCCATGTAGCCGAGCAGGCGCTGCGCCCGGCGCAGCGAATGCGAGCCGTAGGCGCGGGCGATCGCGGCGTCACCGGGACACGGCCAGCCTTCTTTCGCCGCACGCGCGATCATCATGAAGACGCCCTGCATGTCGTCGGGAAGGATCGAGGCGCGGAGCGACACGTCCTGCCAGGCGTCGTCTTCGGCATGCTCGGCGCCGAGCCCGGCGCGTGCCCGTGTCAGCATGCGGCGGAATTCGGTGAGGTCGGGCACCGCCGAGCCGAGGCCCTCGATGCGGCAGCGGACCACGAACTCCTGGTACAGCACGCCCACCGCGCGGAAACCGGCATCGGGCGCGGCGAGCACGGCACGAAGGGTCCGATCCACGCGTTCGCGCCGTTCAGCGAGCTCTTCGGCACTAATCGGGACCTCGATTATTTCGGGGCCGATCTCCGGTGCCGCAGCCTTCGCGGCGCGGAGCTGCTCGAGCAGATCGGGCGCGGGCCGGCGCTGCGGCCGGCTGGCATCGGGCGGCGGCGCGGCCAGGATCACGGCGCGCATATTTTCGAGTGCGGCTTCGGGCATCGGCATCAGCCGCGGCGTGGAATTGCGCGGCTGGGTTTCGGTCGCGCCGATGTTCAAACGCAGCGGCCGGCGTGACAGCGCGGGGCCGAGCGCCATGAATTGTCCGCGTTCGAGATCGCGAAACGATTCGGCCTGCCGCCGCTCCATGCCGAGCAGGTCGGCGGCGCGCGCCATGTCGATGTCGAGGAAGGTGCGGCCCATCAGGAAGTTGGACGCTTCCGCCGCGACGTTCTTGGCGAGCTTCGCCAGCCGCTGGGTCGCGATGATCCCGGCAAGCCCGCGCTTGCGGCCGCGGCACATCAGATTGGTCATCGCGCCGAGCGAAAGCTTTCGCGCTTCGTCCGAGACTTCCCCCGCGACCGCAGGCGCAAACAGCTGCGCCTCGTCGACCACGACCAGCATCGGATACCAATGGTCGCGGTCCACGTCGAACAGTCCGCCGAGGAAGGCCGCGGCGCGGCGCATCTGGTTCTCGGCGTCGAGCCCTTCGAGGTTGAGCACGGTGGAGACGCGATGCAGCCGCGCGCGCTCGCCGGCAACCTGAAGGCCGCGTTCGGTGTGATCCTGGGCCTCGATCACGAGATGGTCGAAATGCTCCGCCAGGGAGACGAAATCGCCTTCGGGATCGATGATCGCCTGCTGCACCCAGGGTGCGCTCTGCTCCAGCAGCCGCCGCAGCAGATGTGATTTTCCGGAACCCGAATTGCCTTGCACCAGGAGGCGGGTCGCCAGCAGTTCCTCGAGGTCCATGGCCGCCGCGGCGCCCGCCGTGGTCTGCCCCATCTCGATCGCAACCGTCATGCCCGACTCAAGTCCCATCATTCGCGGACAGGGGCTTATCAATCCGGCCGTGGCGCGTCGAGCACCATGGCGTAAATCATGCGTTGTTGCCCACGGCGGATTTCAGGCGCGATTCGATTGCCGTAGAAGTGCGGGCCGATAGGGCGCTTGCGGACCGGCGTCCTGGGGTATCACTTGCGCGAGTTCCCCCCTTGATGTGCGAAACCGCCATTGCACCGTGCGCTTGGCATGCGCCCAGCCAATGATGGGTGCGGGGCAAAGGGGATCGCGGCCCGTTACAGCGCGCCCGATCCGCCCTGCACGATCTTCTCGTTGAGCTTCAGGTCCACGGTCTCGACCGTGCGGTCGATCTCTGCATTGGGCGCGCCGAGCTGATGCGAGATCAGCTTGACCAGCAGGTCGACGCGCTCGATGAAGGGCGCGCCGCCGGCCACCGCGCGTGCGGCCGATGACGGCTTCAGCAGGCTCTCGGCAGCCTTGGCGTATTTCGCGAACGGCACCTGGTCCTGCGGATCGGCGCCGAGACGCCTGGCGATGGCGTCGACATGCTCGTAGATCGTCTGCGAGCGCGCGAGATCACCGTGCACGGCGTCCCGGATCGACTGCGGCTCGTGCGGCGTGATGCAGCGGTAGTTGCCGGTCAGCAGCATCGACCATTTGGCCAGCGGCACGAACAGGGAATCGAACACCTTCAGCTTCACCGGCACGTCGTGGCCGTCGAGGGTCACCGCGTCGATGTCGGCTTCGAGCTCGCGCAGCACCTTGTTGTGCTTCTCGTCGGCGAACACGGATGCCTTGAAATTCGTGGGCAGACCGACGTGCAGCACGTTCGCAGCCTCTTCCGGCGGACGGAATGCCTGCGGGTCGGGCGAGCACAGGTCACCAGCCCCGGCTCGAAGCGCTCCCACACCTGCGCATTGGTGTAGGCCTCCTCGAGATCCATGTCTGCGAGCGAGGGGATCCGCTTCAGATAGGGCAGCGGCGGCATGTTCATGATCGAGAGGCACGGCAGCTTCGCCGCGGCGATCCTGACCATGAGAACGCGCACCGTATGGTTGGTGTATTGCGGCTCCTGCATCGCAAGGCCGACCATGTCGTAACGCGACAAGTCCACATTGGCCGGCGTCACGGCGTCGAGCTTGCCGGGCAGGTCGCGCGAGAAGATGGCGCGGTGAACGGCCTCGTCACGCAACTTGATTCGCACCTCGGTCCCCTCGCGGTTGATCAGCTCCGCGGTCTTGGCGCGGCAGACCAGGGTCACATTGTGCCCCGCCATCAGCAGCTTCGTGCCCAGCAGGGAACCGTAGGAAGCCCCGAGAATCAGGATGTTACGCGCCATGTCTCGTCCCTTTGACAATTTGTGATTTTTAAGACCCGGCCGTCATCCGCGGGCGAGTTTGGCGGGCATGTAAGGCAAAGTGCGTGCGGATGGCAACTGGGATAATGGATACAAGGCGCGGATCAGCGGGCGGCCCGGCGTGTTGCTTGACGCCGAAAGCAAGACGACGCCAAACCGGCGGCGGTTGTGCAGGGTCGTTGAGTTGCTCAAATAACTGCCTTACCGAAGTAAGAAATGTTGCACATCTCGATCGCCCAGGCTCTCCCAGAACGCGATCATACCTCGTCACGTCTCGCGCGCCGGGTGCGGATGAGCGAC
This sequence comes from Bradyrhizobium sp. 155, assembly GCF_023101105.1. Classification (NCBI taxonomy): domain Bacteria; kingdom Pseudomonadati; phylum Pseudomonadota; class Alphaproteobacteria; order Hyphomicrobiales; family Nitrobacteraceae; genus Bradyrhizobium; species Bradyrhizobium sp. 155. Next base: position 1,562,364 of record NZ_CP064704.1, read on the forward strand.
TTCGAGGATTTTGTCGCGCCGGTTTTCCTGCGACATTGACTAGCGGAAAGCCCTTTGGCGAAGGCCATCGGCATCGATCAGGCGGTAACCCGCCGCATTTTTATCGCTGGCGTGATTGGTGGCGCGCCGGATCGGCGTCATGAGGAATCATGATGGAAGCCGACACAGGCGATGCCTTCTCCCTCGTTAAATGAGCTCCAATTTTAGTCGTCCACCGCAACAAAAAACTGCAAACGCGGGACAGCAAAAAATGGCAGAGTGGTGCGGGGCCTAAACTGTGTATCAGCAACGGAGCTGAGACGTGACGATTGAGTTGGAGTCGGCGTGCGACTTGTTTTGCGACCGGTTCGTTCGGACTGTAGTCCGTCCGGTCCAGTGCCCCCGCCCGCGAAGGGAAAACGGAACGATCATCGGGACGGCAGACGCAAGCGCGATCACGCACGCATGACATCGCCTCGAGCAGACATGCAGGGCGTTGCGCTGACAGCGCTGCGCCCAGTCCAAGCAACCGCCGACGCGCCGTTCGGGGACGGGCATGGAAGATGATCATTGGCCTCACGGCACGTGCGACGGCGCCGGTCGAAGCCTGGCGTGCTTGCGAAAACGCGCGTCCCATTTTTTCGAAAGCTTGTCCGTCGCGGAACTCGTGCGCGAGGCGCACAGGCATCGGTGGATTTCGGAGTGGTTGAGGATCTCACGCGAGTACCGGATATTCGCCGAATCGGCGCGCGTAACCAGTTCAGCTCAGATCGCGCGGGAAGCGTGGCTGTGCTCGCTGACGGCCCTTGAAGTCGCGAGGAACCTGTCTTGGCCCGGAGATCCCGGGGGTACCGACCTCGTAGACAAGGTCAGACTCTGCCTGAGGGGCTTCGAGGAGGACGCCGGTTCGGCGATCGAGCGTGTGGAGATCGACTGCTTTGATCAAGGCTCGCTTGCGGGCTACTTTCTGCCGGCGTTCCCCGATCGGTCTTTCGCACCCGCGGTTATCTGCGTCAGCGACGAGGACATCACCCTCGGCTCGATGATGAGCAGGCTGTTGCCGGCTTCAGGGCGACGGAACGTGTCACTCCTGCTCGTTGATGCCGGCGATTCATCCGGTCGTAGCCCCTTCAAGCCGGCGCATATTCTTCAATGCTGGCTGGATTACCTGGAAGCTCGTCCGGACGTCGATTCGCAGCAGATCGCGGTCTACGGCGAGGGGGCGGCCGCCAGTCACGCATCCCGTCTTGCCCTCGTGGATCGCAGAATGGCTGCCGCCGTGTGCGACGGCGGCATTGCGACGCCGGTCATGCGCCGGGCATCGCTGCGCTGGATGATCGGCGTCGAGCAGGCGGTCCGTGACGGGCCCTCGACGGGTTCGTTGCTGCCGTTGTGTCGGATACCTTGCCCGCTTCTGATGGTCGTCGGCAGCCGCTCAATGGTTTGGGAGGAGGATGCTCTCGAACTGCAAGCCGGCTATCGGCAGGCCGGAGCCGATTGCGCGACCGTCGTGCCGAACTGCATTCCGTACCCTCTGGGCGAGGTCGAGAATTTCATCGCGGTGGACGATTTCATTTTCGAATGGCTCGACAGCAAACTTGGAATTGCCCGCCAGCTGGATTCCGTGACCTACCTCTAAGGCGCCAAGAGATTGGGAAGGCGAGAAAAGATTGGGAAGGCGAGGAGAGATTGGGGATGAATCGAGGCGCGCGTTCCGCGCCTGACGTCAGGAGTCAGGAAGCGTCGATGGCCAGCAACCGTGCGGCCAGCCGGGCATTCTTGGCAATCGTTGCGAGCGCGGCATTCAGGTCGGCCAAGGTCTTCTCGTCGAGCTCGTTGAACATGGTCGAGTTCAAGGCGAGCTTTCTCTTCGACAGTTTTTCAATCTCCGTCGTTGCTTTCGCCGTCAGCGACATCAGGACGTAGCGTGCGTCGTCTGCGGCCGGCCGTCGCGACAGGAAGCCGCCCTTTTCGAGACTCTTGGTCTGGTTGGTGACGAAGGCGGGGTGGACGCGCAGCTTGTTCGCGATGTCGATTCCCGCGACACCTCGCCCCTGGTCCAGTTCGGTGATGGCCATCAGGATCAGCCATTGCGGCTCGGTAATGCCCAGCAGTCCGGCCCAGCTGGTGTGGATGTCCTCCAGCTGGGAATGAATTTCGACGACGTTCCAGATGAAGTCCGTAATCGCCCTGTCGAGTTTCTTCTCGATCATGTGGCTCCCTCCCCGTTTATCCCTTGCCTATCCTTAATGGGATATCTTGGAAGCGTCTCGAAAATCGCGCGCCGACCAAAGGGTAGATACCGCGCGGAAGAAATCGTAGGCTCACTTATTACTTGCAAAGAACAATTAATTTTATTATCGACTATCGCACTCTATTTCGCTGCTCTTGACCCACGCGACGGACGGCGATGCGAGACCTCCAAGAAGCCCTCGGGATGCCCCCCGAGGGCTTTTTCTGGTTTTTCTATGGTGATCTTCCGGGGTGATATCGCGCTGTTGCCCTCAAGCCACATCGCGACCCGAAGTGTCGATTCATCAAAGCAATAAATTGAGACCATTGTTTTTATAAACTATATGTGAAGCCGCGACGGAGGGGGCACCTCGCTGTCGTTTCAGTCCGAACCTTCGGTGCGGACCTGAATTGAACGGAAATTGAGAGGGTAAAGCGGCGTCCACCGAGGACCCGGGCCCCCTGAACCGACCTGGAGGTTTACTGATGAAGTTGACGAAGACACTCTTTCTCGGCTCGGCTGCCGGCCTGATGGCCGCCTCCGGGGCGTTCGCTGCCGATCTTCCCGTGAAGGCCAAGGCGGTCGAATACGTGAAGATCTGCTCGCTGTACGGCGCCGGTTTTTACTACATCCCCGGCACCGACACCTGCATCAAGCTGGGTGGTTACCTGCGTGCCGATGCGAACCTCAATACCAATTCGGACTTCAACCCGAACCAGAGCGGTGTTGCCGGTGCACGCAACCGCCTGATGAACTACTACACCTTCCGCGCTCGTGAAGACCTCAACATCGACACCCGCACCGCGACCGAATACGGCGTGGTCCGCACGTTCTTCGACGGCGTCTTTACCTGGACGACCGGCAACTATTCGGGCACCGGTTCGGCAACGGGTGGCACCCAGTACAGCGGTACGCTCGGTCTCAACGCTGCGGGCACAGGCCTCGTCGGTTCGGGTAGCGGCAACGTCAACGGCACCGACGGCAATACCTCGGCCGGTGCGCTCGGCGTATACTACGCCTTCATCCAGTTCGCCGGCTTCACGATGGGTAAGGCCGTGTCGCAGTTCGACGCGCCCTGGACCAACTATCCCGGCAACATCACCGACAACCTCGTCGGCGGCAGCGGCACCGTTACCGGCGTCACCCAGTTCACCTACACCGCCGACTTCGGCCAGGGCGTCACGGCATCGTTCTCCGCTGAAGATGCGACGGCCTACTATCAGGCCGGCAACCTCAACATGACCGGCGCGACCGCAGGTGGCATCATCGGCGGCTCATACGGCACCAACGCCCTCGGCGGCTCGCGTTCGCCGAACCTCGTCGGTCAGCTGCGTGTCGATCAGGCCTGGGGTCTCTTCCAGGCGTCAGTGGCTGCGCATGACAACCATGTCGCCTATTACGGCGCGACCGAAGCCACCGGCCATCCCGACGACAAATGGGGTTGGGCTGTTCAGCTCGCTTTGTCGATCAAGAACATCCCGACCGGCGCGGGTGACACGATCAACATCCAGGGCGTCTACACCGACGGCGCGACCCGCTACAACTTCCAGAACCTGTCGGGCAGCAGCTACTCGCTGTTCGGTAGCTCGGGTGTTGCCTACCAGAGCGTTGGCTTCGCCAATGCTCCTGACACGGTGTACGTGACCGGTAGCTCGCAGGAAACCGTCAAGACCTGGGGCTTCCGTGGCGCTTACACCCACAACTGGGATCCCAACTGGAACTCCTCGCTGTACGGTGCTTACGCTCAGGCCCAGTTCGGCACGCTGGCCAAGACCACCATCTGCGGCGCCGGCGGCGGCGCCGGTGTGTTCGGAGCCCTGGCAGGTGTGACGGGTTGCAACCCGGACTTCGCGATCGGCCAGCTAGGTGTCGTCACCCGGTGGACCCCGGTCAAGAACCTGACCTTCTCGGCGGACGTGTCCTGGACCCATCTCGACCAGAAATATTCTGGTACGGTTGGCGCCTCCCCGAGCGTCGCGACCGCCAAGCCGACCGCGGCCTACGAGCTGAAGGATCAGGACTCGGTCGCCATGATCCTCCGCGCTCAGCGCAACTGGTAAAATCTATCGAAACACATGAACGAACACCCGGCGGGAAACCGCCGGGTGTTTTTTTGCGCAAGGCAGATGATATAGGGCGGCGAAGCCCCGGTGCCCGGATGGAGCGCAAGCGTGATCCGGGGGCTGCTCGCGCTGCGTCCGGCACCTTCCCGGATCACGCTTCGCTTCATCCGGGCTACGGGACCGCGCCTGTGTCGCCCCCCTGTCAATCCGCTCTCACAAAAATATTCCGCTTTACCGAAATTCGGAAATGGCGTATGTGTCGTCCATCCCGGCTCATCCTTGAGGGGCGATCTTGTGGTCGTCATGTTCGCGAGCCGGGCTTGCGGTGGACGCGGCAGCGTTCGGGTGCGAGAGGCCAAGGGCAGGGCGGATTGCTCTCCGTGAGAAGGCTGCGTTCCGACGAGCGGCGCTGCTAGGCTTCGTCTCGTCTGTAAGTTTCCGGCTCCGTCGACAGGGCTGGAAAAACTGCGGCGAAATGGCGAGCCGTGCGTACGGCAAAACCGTGTGGTCCTGGCCGTCGTTGCTACGGTCAAGCCCTGGCGAATGCGGCATCCGCGTCAACCGGCGCGGTGCCGGTGACTTTCGTTGGGACGAGGGAGGCCAGAACGAACTCGGCTCCCGGGAGAGCACGGCATAAGCCGTCCAACCATCGCGCAGGGAAGGCCGAGTGATTGGCTACACCTGTATGCTGCTGTGCGGTTTCCTTGCGCTACATTTTCGCGCAGCGGACCGCGGGTGCCAGCCGGCACCCGGTCTTCCCTGCGCCCTCTTGGCTTTGAGGGTGGAATGACCAGGCAAAGCTCGGGCGAAACGCCGCGAGGACGCGAAGGCGTGTCTACGGCTACACACTCCCTGTCATCGCCCGGCTTGACCGGGCGATCCAGTATTCCGAGACAGTTATGATTGAACCGAGAAGCCGCGGCGTACTGAATTCCCCGCTTTCATCGGGGAATGACAGTGGTGCTGGGAGGACGAGCCGCCGCCTCATACTCCGTCATTGCGAGCGCAGCGAAGCAGAGTCTTACCGCGGAGAGACTCTGGATTGCTTCCGCCTTCGCTAAAGCTTCGGCGGACAAGTCGCTGCCTCGCAATGACGATGTGGGGAGAATGTGCGCCACACTCCGTTCTCGTGCCCTGGACGCAGCGCAGCGCTTTTGCGGTGCGGCTGCAGAGCCGGGGCCCATCTCGCCGCATCACGCCGTGTCGCCCTGGTCCCGGTTCTGCGCAGCAGCGCCATAAGCGCGTTTACGCGCGTCTTCGACACGCTTTGCGCGTTGCAGCTTGTCCGGAACATCAGAGGCTCTGTGCGCCTTTCAGAGATCGCCACCGCGCGGATATTTACGCGTGCCTCACCCCTGGTTCACCACACGCGCGCGGTCGAGATGCTCCTCGATCTTGGGACGGTCGCGGGTGCGCTCGAAACTGGTGCAGAGCAGTTCAGTCTCCTCGAGCGAAACCGGGGCGCGATACAGCCGGCACATGAATTCGGCCGTTGCGCGTCCCTTGCCGGTACCCGGCCCGCGTTCGGCGAGAAACATGCAGTCCCGGCAGACGCTGGCATCGAGCCGCTGATGTGCCGCGTCGAGATGATTGAGGATCTCGCGCAGCGAATCGCGCAGCCTGACGCACTCGTCGGGTCCGAGCGCCGTGACCGCGTTCAGCACGTGATTGACCGGATCGTGCTGGCTCAGGCACTTCTCGCCCTGCGCAGTGACGTGCAGCACGACAGAACGCTTGTCTTCGTGCGACGGCTTTCGCACCAGGAAGGTCTTGCTCTCCAGCGTCTTCACGATCTGCGATGCAGTCGCCCTGGTGGCGCCGATGAAGCCGGCGAGCGCGGAGGGCGTGCGCGAAAACCTGTTGGCGCGGCCGAGAAAGCGCAGCGCCATCCATTCCCGATCGCGCAACCCATGCTGATCGCCTTCGAAATACCAAGCCCTCGCTGCCTGAACAAGCAGCTCCACGGCTTCTCTTGCCAATGGCATGAATTCCTACCTTGCCCCGGGAGTCACGTCTGCGGCGCTCCGGAGCCGCCTTCCGCCGTTGCGCACGAGCCGTTTGCGAGAAGCCGGACCACCGGCAATGTCCGACACATGCACCGTGCTCTTCTGTCGCGTGAAGGCACGGCCTGCCCGGCGCCCGACCTGGACTGATGAGCACTGCAAGCTATGGCGTGGGAGGCGGTGTTGCTGTGGATATGCCATTCGCGGCGTCGTCGCACGGGAGCCCGAATAGCCGTCGCCACCAGACGATGGATCGGAGTAGTTCAACCGAAGCCCCTAAGGTTCAAGTCACACGCAGACGTTTCTTATCTTCCGACGAAACGATGAATGACCTTCTCAACAAAATCAAGTAGAGACCATCTCGCAGACAGGATGTCGTCGCAGGCGAATGTAACGTTCAAGACAATCTCGCTCCTCGGGACACATGATGGTGAACGCAATACGCTGTCCCACGAGCAACATGCACGCGACTATGCGACGGTTTTATTGCACGGCCCGTTGGCTGTCGTTGATGCAAGTTGATCGAAGCTTGTGCAGGACGACGATGTGCGTCCGCATGTCATCCACAACTTGTGCGTTCTGCCAAGAATTGTTCGAGGGAACTCACAGGAATTACACGCGGCGGTTGTCCGGACTGAATCAAGGAATCGCCGGTTCAGTCGCTTTCGGCGCGGCTCCGCTACTTTCTCACCCGAACGGTGGAGACGATCACGGCGGAAACCGGAGACGGGCGTGCATGTGCATGCGCTGGAAGCGTGGCGGCATGCGCAATCGCCTGTCGAAAACAACGAGCAAGGTGCGATCGCGTGGCGCCTCGCGCGCCGACTCAATCTGAGACTTGCTAGTCGCCCTTGAGCATGTCCCGCAGCTCGCGGAACGGATCGGCGCTTGGGGGAGCCGAAGCGTCCTGCCGCATCGCGCCATAGATTCTCGGGACCATGTCGACCGCCTGGTCGAGCCCCGAATCACGTCCCGCCTGGTATCCGCCCATCAGGCGAAGGTCGCGCGTGTCCTCGTATTTGGCGATCATGGCGCGCAGCTTGCTCACCAATTCGCGCTCTTCGGGGTCCCAGACGTTATGGGCGAGGCGGGAGACCGAACCCAGAACGTCCACCGCCGGGTAACGCGCCTGGTCGGCGATATGCCTGGAGAGCACGATGTGGCCATCAAGTGTGCTGCGGATGGTATCGGCGATCGGCTCGTTGTGATCGTCGCCATCCACCAGCACGGAGAAAATCCCGGTGATCGTCCCGGATCCCTCCTCGCCGGGTCCGGCGCGCTCCAGAAGGCGCGGCAGATCGGTAAAGACGGTGGGTGCGTAGCCGCGCGCGACCGCGGGCTCACCGGCGGCGAGCGCCACTTCACGGGCGGCGTGGGCGAAGCGGGTGATCGAATCGACCATGAGCAGGACGGATTCGCCCCGGTCTCGGAAATATTCGGCGACCGCCATGGCCGTCTTCGGCGCCAGTCGCCGCATCATCGGGCTCTCGTCTCCCGTCGACACGATCGTGACGGCGCGGTGACGATCGGCGCCCAGCACGTCCTCGATGAACTCGCGCACCTCGCGGCCGCGCTCGCCGACCAGTGCCAGCACGACCGTGTCAAAACCCTGGCTGCGGGCGAGCATCGCAAGCAGCGTCGATTTACCGACACCGGAGCCGGCAAAGATGCCGACACGCTGGCCGGCACAGATCGGGGCGAACAGGTCGATGACGCGTACGCCGGTGCGCAGCGGCTTGTGGACCCGCGCGCGCTTCATGGCCGAAGGCGCCTCCGCCTCGGCCGAGACCGGACGCGACCCGGGGGTGAGAGGGCCCTGTCCGTCCAGGGGCGCCCCGAGCGCGTTGATGACGCGGCCCTTCCAGCTCGGATCGGGCGCGAAGGACAGGGGCGGCATCCGGTAGGCGACCGAGCCGAGGCCGCCGGCGAACTGCCGGTCGAACGGCTTGGCGATGATGCCCTCGCTGTCGATCCGCACCACCTCGCCGATCTGGGGCTTGCCGCCGGAGTTGACGCCGATCAGCTCGCCAAGCCTGACGAAGCGCGACAGGCCGGAGACGCGGAAATGCGTCGACGCGATCTCGGAGATCGCGCCGCTGACGCTTGCCAGGGGAGTGCTCTGCTGAAGCTCCAGCAGCGCCCACTCAAGTTGCCGAAGAGCGTTCAAGGAAACCGTCCAACCTCATTGCGCGCGGGGCGCAGTCTATTTGCCGGGTTCGCCCAGCGTCCGGATTGCGTTCTGGAGCGAGCTCTCGGTGCCCTCGATCATCGAATTGGTGCCGTCGAAGGCGCGCGAGGCCGCGATCAGCCTCGTCAATTCCATCATCGGATTGGCGCCCGAGCCTTCGACATAGCCCTGCTTGAAGCCGTCGCGGGAGAAGTCGGCGATCGCGGTCGCAGGCCGGTTGGGCGTGACGCCCGAATTGCCGTAGCGGTCGAGATTGGCGTCGGCGGGAATGTTGAACAGGCCGATGGTGCCGATCTCGTTGTTGTCCTGGGTGATCGCGCCGCTGCGCGCGATCGAGACCGGTCCGCCGTTCGGATCGAGGGTGATCTGCGCGCCGCCGGAATCGATGACGGGGAAGCCGGACACGGTCTGAAGGTCGCCGTTGGCGGCGATCTGGAGTCGGCCGTCGCGCGTATAGACCGTTCCGTTCGGACCGGCGAAGGCGATCCAGCCCTGTCCGACCACGGCGACGTCGAGTGGGTTGCCGCTCTCGGTGATGCTGCCCATCTCGCGCGAGATGATGTTGTCGCCGGGCGAGGAGAAGGCGACCGGGTTCGCGCCCGCCTTGGACAGCACGGTCTCGAACTTCACCACGTCGGTGCGGAACGCCGCCGTGTTGACGTTGGCGACGTTGTTGGCGATCGTCTGGAGGCGCTTTTCGAGAGCGACCTGCGCCGACAATCCTACATAGAGGGCCGATTGCATGACTTACCTGTTGAACTTGATGTTCTGAAGTGTCGTGAGCACGTTGGAATCCATGCCGATCGACGTCGTGGCGCCGCCGATCAGGACCAGCGCCGGGTTGGTCGAGTTGTCGCTCTGGGCCTGGGTCGCATCCCACATCGCCGCGAAGCGCTGCACGAATTTGGTGACCTTGGCCGGGTCCTGGAAATCGGTGAGCTTGATCTTGCTCGTGATCATCTTGGCCTGGGCATCGATATCAGCCGAGCTGATCGTCGACGGCAGGCCGAGCGCCGTCTGCACCACTTGCGTCATCGCCTTGTCCGCGAGGATCTGGTAGGAATTGGTGATCGTGGAGGCCTTGCGCGTGAAATAGAGCGCCAGCCGCAGGCCCTCGTTCTGGTCGCCGGCCTTCTCCTCCATCGTCTGCGTAACGTATTGGGTCGCCGTGCCGGTCGTGGCCGCGGCGGTTTGGGTCGCCTTGTCGCCGAGGGCGGCGAAATTGAAGGCGGCGGCGAATTGCCGGTAGCGGATGTCGGTCAGCTTGTTGGCGAAGGTCTTGTTGTCGGCGATACCCTCGGTCAGCACCTTGCGCATGAACGCCTTGGCGTAGGTCATGTCGCTGAGGCCATATGCCTTCATCGCGTAAGAGTAGAGACGATAGTCCTTCAGGAAATCGTCGATGGTCTTCACGTTGCCGATGTGGCTGAGGAAATAATCGGTGTCACGGCTGACGTCCGGCTGCGTCGCGACCTGTGTCAGCGACTTGCCCATGTCCTTGGTCAGTCTGGTGTAGTCCGCGATGGTGGATAGCATGACACGCGCCCCTCTGGCCGCTCTCGCGACGTCGTCCCAAGCTGCCGTGAATCGCTTGCGCGAGGCTGGCGAGGGGGAAGCCAGCCTCGCGCAAGGCTCGCCAACTAGATATTCCCGATGGGATCGGTGATGGAGCGGCGCGTTGGGCAGTTTCGTGGGGATCGTCATCACGGTAGCGGCACTGCTGGGCGGATTTGCCGCCATGGGCGGGCATCTGGGCGTGCTGATGCAGCCGTGGGAGTTCGTGATCATCATGGGCACCGCGGCCGGCACCTTCATCATGGCCAATCCCTGGAAGACGGTCGCGGATACCGGGCTTGCCTGCGTGCAGGCGGTGACGGGAGCGGTGCCAGGTCAGCGCTACTATCTCGATCTGCTCGGTGCGCTGCACGCGCTGATGCGGGAGCTGCGGGGCAAGGGCCGCAACGAGGTCGAGGCGCATATCGACGATCCCGCGTCCTCCGAGATCTTCAAGGCGTACCCGAGCGTGCTCGGAGATCCGTCGCTGCTCCAGTTCATCTGCGACTACGTCCGCCTCATCATCATGGGTAATGCGCGAACGCACGAGATCGAAGCGTTGATGGACGAGGAGATCCACACCATCGTGAAGAGCAAGCTGGCGCCCTACCACGCGCTGGTGGTGGTCTCGGAGGCGCTGCCTGCGCTCGGCATCGTCGCCGCGGTGCTCGGCGTCATCAAGGCCATGGGCGCGCTTGACCAGTCCCCGAAGCTGCTGGGCGGCTTCATCGGGGCCGCCCTCGTCGGCACCTTTGCCGGTATTTTCCTGTCCTACGGGATCATTTCGCCCTTCGCGATGAAGGTGAAGATGACGCGCGAGAAGCGCTGCCGGCCCTACATCATCGTCAAGCAGACGCTGCTGGCGTTCATGAACGGCGCCATGCCGCAGATCGCCGTCGAGCACGGCCGCAAGATGATCGCGAGCCCCGAGCGGCCCTCGATCGACGTCGTCGAGAACGAGACGATCGCGGGCCCCAAGGCTGTCGTGACCGAGGTTGAACCGAAGGCTGCGCGCGCATCATGATGGAAGCCCTCGAAATCGATCAGCGCAAGCCGCTGCCGAACTATCTGCTGGACGCCGCCGGCATCTCGATCGAGCGCATGCCGATGCTCAATGTGATCTTCGATCGCATGGCGGCATCGTGCACGGACAGCCTGCAGCCGATGGCTGGAACGCCATGCTATTTCTCGGTCAACGGCATCACCAACGACCGTGTCGGCGACATCATCAAGGACTACGAGGCCAACGCGGTTGCGGCGGTGCTCTATGCCGAGCAGTGGGACTCCCGCATCATCATCATGCTCGACCGCGACTTCGTGTTCACCATGGTCGAGGCGATGTTCGGCTCCGATGGCGCCGAACCGCCGCTCGACGTCGAGCGCAGCTTCTCCAACATCGAGATCCGCCTGGTCCAGGCGCTGTTCGAGCGGTTCGCCAAGGCGCTGCAATCCGCTTTCGCCGGCACCTCCAACGTCACCTTCCGCGTCGAGCGGGTCGAGACCGCCATGGCGTCGCTGGCGATCGGGCGGAGCGGCAACATGTCGATCTGCGCGAACATCATGCTGCAGGCGCTCTACCGCGGCGGTCAGATGTTCCTCATCATTCCGCATTCCGCGCTCAACCCGCTCAGGCAAAAGCTCGCGACCGTCGTCGTCAGCGACGGCCGCGCGGCCGATCCGCGCTGGCGCGAGCAGATGGAGACCGAGGTTCACCGCACCGAGGTGACGCTGAGCGCCGTGCTGGACGAGAAGATGATTTCGCTGGGCGACGTCGTGAAGTTCCAGGTCGGACAGGTGCTCGAGCTCGAAGCCACGCCGCGAACGCTGGCTCGGCTCGAGAGCAACAACCAGGTGCTGTTCTGGTGTCAGATCGGCCAGCTTGATGGCTATTACGCCATGCAGGTGGCAGATCCCGTCGATCAGAAACGGGAGTTCGTCGATGATATCCTATCTCGTTGATGCCGTGCTGCTGATCGCGCTCGCCTTCACCAGCATGCGGGTGACCCGGATGCATCGCGAGCTGGCGCGGTTGCGCAGCTACCAGGGCGAGTTCTCGACCATCGTCCAGGAGACGGCGGGCGCGTTCGACACGGTCATCACCGCGGCGCATGATTCCACCGCAAATCTCGGGCGGCTCGCCAACGTGCTGAGCACGAAGATCGACCAGGCCCACGAGGCGATCGCGGCGCTCGATGCGAGGAGCGGACTCGCATCCGCGGCGACCGCGGGCGGCGCCGACGTGAACAAGCATTGAAGCCGAAGCCGGCGGAATAAATACGATCGGAACGTCGCGGCGCTCCGGGAGCGGAAATACCAAGAGGCGATACCAAATGGCGCAATCCTTCGACTATGAGTCAGCATCGGCGTCCGACGAGGGGCATACGGAGACATCTCCGCTGGAGCGGCTGGCGGAGATCGCCGCGCGCACTGCGGAGGAGACCGGCAAGTTCGCCAATGTCGATGCGATCCTGCGCATTCCCGTGACCATGCAGGTGGTGCTGGGATCGGCAACCATTCCGGTGGCAAACCTGATGAAGCTCGGCCGTGGCGCGGTGGTTCCGCTCGACCACCGGGTCGGCGAACCCGTCGACGTCGTCGTCAACGGTCGCGTCGTCGCCCGCGGCGAGGTCGTCGTGGTCGAAGAAGACAATTCCCGCTTCGGCGTCTCGCTCACCGAAATTGTCGGGCCGTTGGGACAGGGTGATACCTGACCATGGCCGCACAGGTCGGCATGGCTCCCATCAAGCAGCGCGGCGTCGCCACGCTGGGCGGAACGGAGAAGGTCGCGGCACTCCTGCTCGCCATGGGCCGGCAGGCGGCCGCCAGCGTGCTCGCGCAGTTCGAGCCGCAGGATATCCGCACCGTGACAAAGGCCGCCGCCGAGCTACGGCCGATCACGGCGCAGGAACTGGAAGCGATCGTCGAGGAGTTCGCCCAGCAGTTCTCAATGGGCGCCAACATTCTCGGCACCCTCGGCGGCCTGGAAGCTGTGCTCGGCGACGTGCTTCCGGCCGATCAGGTCTCGGCGATCATGTCGGACCTGCTCGGCAATTCGAGCCGGTCAGTGTGGGACCGCGTCTCGTCGGTGTCGGAAAACTCGCTGGCAAGCTACCTGTCCAAGGAGCATCCGCAGACCGCAGCGCTCATCCTGTCCAAGGTCAAGCCGTCCTGCGCCGCCAAGGTCATGAGCCAGCTGCCGTCGAGCCTGCGCAACGAGCTGATGCGGCGCGTGCTCAGCCTCAAGCCGATCGTCGACGACGCCATGAGGGTCCTCGAGAAGACGCTGCATGAGGATTTGACGCTGAATTTCGCCCGCAACCTCGGCGCGGACACCTATGCCCGCGTCGCCGACATCATCAACAAGATGGAGCGCGGACACATCGAGGACATGCTGAAGAGCCTGTCGGAGAAGCGGCCGAAGTCGGCCGAAGTGCTGAAGGAGCTGCTCTTCACCTTCGACGACGTCACCAACCTGACGCCGAAGGCGCGCACCATGATCTTCGACCAGGTGCCGACCGATCGCATCGTGATCGCGCTGAAGGGCACTGACAAGCACTTCCGCGAGATGATCCTGTCCTCGGTCGCCTCGCGCGTCCGCCGGGTCGTCGAGCACGAACTCGCCATTGGCGAACCGTCGAACCAGCGCGACGTGCTGGAGGCGCGGCGCGTGATCACGGACCTCGCGCTCGACCTCGCGGAAAAGGGCGAAATCGAGCTCAACCCCGAGCAGGAGGATGAGCTGGTCTTTCGCTGACCGCTGAACGGGCATGGCAGAAACAACCGATCAGGAGAGCAAGACAGAAGAGCCGACCGAGAAGAAAGTCCGCGATGCGCTCGAACAGGGCAAAATCCCGGTCTCTCGGGAGGCTTCCATCTTCGCCTCGATGGCCGCGCTGATGGTGATCCAGGCGTTCCTGATCGGTCAGGGCGTGCAGCAATTGACGCCGATGCTGACGGGCTTTCTCGACGATCCCGACGGCTTCCCTCTCAGCACCGGGGCCGACGCCCAGAATCTCCTCATCGTGGTCGGGCTTCAGGCACTGCGATTCCTGACGCCGCTCGTCGTCACCCTGGCGGCGTTCGGGCTCGCAGCCTCGCTGTTGCAAAATGCTCCCAGCCTGGTGCTCCAGCGCATCACGCCGGACCTTTCGCGAATCTCTCCGCTCGGCGGCTGGAGCCGGCTGTTTGGATCGCAGGGCCTTGTCGAGTTCGCCAAGTCGCTGTTCAAGCTCGCCGCGGTCACCGTCGTCGTCGCGTTCGTGCTGCGCTCGTCGGAAGCGAAGGCGTTCGAGGCGATGTACACCGATCCGGTCGCGCTGCCGGAGATGATTCTCAACATCGCCATGCGAATCGTCTCGGCGATCTGCATCGCGACCATCGTCCTGGTCGCGGTCGATCTGGCTTGGGCGCGCTTCCACTGGCGGCGCGAGCTGCGCATGACGCGGCAGGAGATCAAGGACGAGCACAAACAGGCCGAAGGCGATCCGCTGATCAAGGCGCGCCTGCGCTCGCTGGCGCGCGACCGCTCGCGCCAGCGCATGATCGCCTCCGCATCGCGCGCGACGCTGGTGATCGCGAACCCGACGCATTTCGCGATCGCGCTGCGCTACAATCGCGAGGAAAATCCGGCGCCGATCGTCGTGGCGAAGGGCATGGACGTGATTGCGCTGAAGATCCGCGAAGTCGCCGAGCAGAACCGGATTCCGGTGATCGAGAACAAGGCGCTGGCGCGCGCGCTCTACGAGGCGGTTCAGGTCGACCAGGTAATTCCGGCGGAGTTCTTCCGGCCGGTCGCCGAGATCATCTACTTCCTGCAGTCCAAGCAGACGCCGCAGTCCGAGAAGGTCCAGTAGAATTCCGAGGACGGCGTCCCTTCCATCAGCCCGACGAAAGCTTGCGACCCTAAGGTTACACCGTCTGAACCAGAATGGTGCTGCCGTGGGACCGCTCTATCTCTTCGAACTCGCATCGTCGCAGGCGCGATACCTCGAGCTCCGCCAATCGACGATCGCCACCAACGTCGCCAACGCCAACACGCCGGGCTTCAAGGCGCGCGACGTCGAACCCTTCAACAAGGTGCTCGACGGCATGCCGGTGAGACTGGCGACCACGTCGCCGTCGCACCTGCAGCTCTCCCCAGCCGAGAGCGACACGCGGGCGACTGCGAAGAAGGACAGCTGGGATGTGGTTCACTCCGGCAACTCCGTCAGTCTCGAGCAGGAAATGATCAAGGGCAGCGACGTCAGTCGCGATTACTCGATGAACTCGGCGATCGTGCGGTCGTTTCACCGCATGCTGCTGTCGAGCGCGAAGACCTGAGGTGAACTGACATGCTGGACTCATTGCAATCCTCGTTGACGGTCGCGAGCTCCGGGCTCGAAGCGCAGTCGACGCGCATGCGCATCGTCTCGGAGAACCTCGCCAACGCGACGTCGACAGGGCGCTCAGCCGGCGCCGATCCCTATCAACGCAAGACGATCACCTTCGACGCCGCGATGGACCGCGCCTCGGGCGCGCAGCTGGCGAAGGTCAAGGAAATCGGGGTCGACACCACGCCTTACCGCGTGGAGTACGAGCCGGGGCATCCCGCCGCCGACAAGGCCGGCTACGTCAAGCTGCCGAACGTCAACATGATGATCGAGATGGCGGACATGCGGGAAGTCAACCGCTCCTATGAAGCCAATCTGCAGGTCGTGAAACAGGTGAGGTCGATGCTGGGCATGACCATCGACCTGCTGAGGAGCTGACAATGCTTGAAGCGATTTCATCCACGGCGATTTCGGCCGGGCAAGCGGCAAGCCGCGCGACCGAGACGCAGGCCATCTCGCCGGCGGCGACGCCCGCGATTCAGTCCGGTGGCGACGTCGGATTCGAATCGGTCATGAAACAAGTGACGACGGACGCGATCGGAACGCTGAAGGCGGGCGAGGCGGCCTCGGTCTCGGCGATGCAGGGCAAGGAATCGACGCGGCGCGTCGTCGAGGCGCTGATGTCGGCCGAGCAGGCCTTGCAGACGGCGGTCGCAGTTCGCGACAAGGTCGTGCAGGCCTACCAGGAAGTCGTTCGGATGTCGATCTGATCAAGGAGTGACGCTGTGAAATCGCTTGCCATCGCGGCCACGGGCATGAACGCCCAACAGACCAACATCGAAGTCATCGCCAACAACATCGCCAACATCAACTCGACCTCGTACAAGCGGGCGCGTGCCGAGTTCACCGATCTGTTCTACCAGATGGACCGCATGCAGGGCGTTGCGAACACCAGCGGCTCGTCGCCGATTCCGGAAGGCGCCAATCTCGGCCTCGGCGTCAAGTCGGCGGCAATCCGCAAGCTGCATATCCAGGGCGCGCTCACGCAGACCGGCAATCCCTACGACATGGCGATCAACGGCCGCGGCTGGTTTCAGGTGCTCGGTCCGAACAACGAGGTGCAGTATACCCGCGCGGGTTCGTTCAACACCAATGCCAATAGTCAGCTCGTCACGACCGACGGCTATCTGCTGGATCCGGCAATCACGGTGCCGCAGGGAACGGTCCAGGTCACGGTCAACCAGACCGGACAGGTGTTCGCCAAGCTGGATACGGAAGTGAACCCGAGGCAAATCGGGCAGCTCAATCTCGCCAATTTCGCCAACGAGGCCGGGCTCGAACCGCTGGGCAGCAATCTCTATCGCGAGACCACGGCGTCCGGCACGCCGGTCGTCGGGCTGCCCGGCGATTCCGGCTACGGCAAGATCAACCAGCAATATCTCGAAGCCTCGAACGTCGATCCCGTCAAGGAAATCACCGAGTTGATCTCTGCCCAGCGCGCCTACGAAATGAATGCCAAGGTCATCCAGGCCTCGGATGAAATGGCCCAGACGGTCTCGAAGGGCATGCGCTAGTTCCGGTGTATCCATGTTGAACAGGATGGGCTCGATCATGCACGGGATGGCCGCCGTGCTGCTGGTTCTCGTCTCGGCGCGTCTCGCCGCGGCCGAGGAGAAGCGGCTCCCCGTGCCGGCCGTCTCGATCCGCGCCGGCGAACTGATCCGGGACGACATGATCACCGAGCGCGCCTTTGCGCCGAACGTGCTCGGCGTCGCCATATTCATCGAAGGACGCCAGGTCCTGGTCGGCCGCATGGCGCGCCGCGCGCTGCTGCCCGGCCAGCCGATCCCGACCAACTCGGTGGAGGATCCCTGGACGGTCGCCCGCGGCGCCATGGTCAAGGTCGTGGTCGAAGACAGCGGCCTGTCGATCGTGACCTACGGCGCAGCGATGCAGTCCGGCGCGCCCGGCGCGCTCATCCCGATACGAAACACCGATACCGGTGTGATCATCAGGGGCGTTGTGCAGCCGGACGGCACCGTCAAGGTCGTGGACGGGTCATGACCAGAGTCCTGCTTGCGCTCGTCCTGCTCGTTTCCGCCGCCAGCGCCCAGGCCGCCGTCCGCATCAAGGACATCGCGGACATCAAGGGATTGCGCGAAAATCAGATCGTCGGCTACGGCCTCGTGATCGGCCTGAACGGGACTGGCGACACGCTCCGCAATGCGCCGTTCACGGAGCAGTCCCTGCAATCGATGCTCGAGAACATGGGCATCAATGTCAGGAACGAGACCACCAGCACCAACAATCCGCCGCGTCCGACGACGCTGCGCACGCGCAACGTCGCGGCCGTCATGGTGACCGCGGACCTGCAGCCCTCGATCGGTGCGGGCGAGCGCATGGACGTGACGGTGTCATCGCTCGGCGATGCGACCTCGTTGCTCGGCGGCACCCTGGTGATGACGTCGCTGCGCGCGGCGGACGGAGCGGTCTATGCAGTGGCGCAAGGCGCCGTCACGGTCGCCGGCTACAGCGTCGGGGGCCAGGCCCAGAACGTCAGCCAGGGTACGCCGACCGCGGGTCGCATCCCGAACGGCGCGCTGGTCGAGCGCGAGGTGCAGGGTAGTCTCCATGAAATGGAATATCTTGTGCTGGAGCTCAAGAACCCCGACTTCGTCACCGCAACGCGAATCCTCGACGCCATCAACCGCTACGCGGGCGGACGCTACCGCGCCCAGATCGCCTTCGAGCGAGACTACCGCACGATCGTGCTGTCGAAGCCGCGCCACATCGGACCGGTCCGCTTCCTTGCCGAAATCGGCGAGCTGACGGTCGAGCCGGACACGCCGGCGCGGGTGGTGATCAACGAGCGTACCGGCACGGTGGTGATCGGACGCGACGTGCGGATATCGACCGTTGCCGTGACGCACGGCAATCTGACGGTCCGGGTCACCGAGCTTCCCGTGGTGTCGCAACCCGCGCCGTTCTCGAAAGGGCAGACGGTGGTCGTGCCCCAGACCGTGGTCGAGGCCAACGAAGCCGGATCGCAGGTGGCGATCCTGAGCGGCGTCGATCTCCAGCGCCTGGTGCGCGGCCTGAACCAGATCGGCCTGAAACCATCCGGCATCATCGCGATCCTCCAGGCGATCAAGACGGCTGGCGCCCTCCAGGCGGATGTCATCGTGCAATGACGCGTAAGCGCCGTGCAAGCTTGGTCGCTCAATGCTCTCTCGACCGAGAATCGCACGCGGGCCGATGTTGAAGCTGGATCATAAAGCCAAACTCCTCCTCCTGGTCGCAGCCTCGGCGCTCGCGAGCGCTTCGCCCGTTCTGGCGCTGGATGAGGCCAAGCCGTCGAAGCCGCTCAACCTGCTGTCCTTCGCGCGCGCCCGTGCGTCTGGCCCACAGAAGCCAATCTCATCGATCCCCAGCGACAATGCGTCGATGCGGGCGACAGCGTGGGCAGCCGAAGATTCGGGACCAGTGACCACGGGTGCCGTTTCGGCCTCCGAGAAGCCCGCGTCGGCACCCACAGCCGCGGCGCGACCGGCCAAGCCCGGCAGCGTCACGGCGCCGCCGAAGCCGGTGCCGCCCCAGGCCGCTGCAACCGCGGACAACGAAGTCGCCCTGTTCTGCAGCAATGTCGCCGACTCCGCCGCCGATGCAAGGCTGGCCTGGCAGCTCAAGGAGCTGGAGAAGGCCGAGAACCAGCTTCGCGAGCGGATCGCCGAGGTCGAGGCCAAGCGCGCGGAATATGAGAAGTGGATGGCGTTGCGCGACGAGTTCCTGAAGAAGGCCGAAGCGAGTGTGGTCGAGATCTACTCGCGCATGAAGCCGGATGCCGCCGCAACCCAGATCGCCGGGATGGCGGACGAGACGGCTGCGGCCGTGCTCGCAAAGCTCAGCCCGAGGAGTTCGAGCGCAATCTTCAACGAGATGGAGACGGGCCGCGCGGCGCACCTCGCCGATCTGCTCGGCGGGATGCGTCGCGTGGATGACGGAAAGACCAAATAGATGAAGAATCTGATCCTCATCCTGTCGCTGTTATCGCTTGCGGGATGCGTCACTGATCCGGCCGAGGTCCTGACTGGCCCGCGACTGTCGCCGGTCGGGAGCGGCCTGAGGACGCAGGCCGATCCGATTCCCGTGACGCCCCGTATGCACTCGCCCGTCAGCTATCGCTCGACCTGGGACGACGGCACCGACCTCTACCGCGATCCCCGCGCCCGGCGCGTTGGCGACGTCGTGACGGTGATCATCTCGATGCAGGACAAGGCCAAGCTCGACAACAAGACCGGCCGCTCGCGCGATTCGCAGATCAAGTTCGGGCTCGACTGGCTGATGGACGTTGCGGGATGGCAGGACAAGGGCTCGACGAGCGCCAACCTCAACACCAACACGCAGATCAAGGGTAACGGCCAGATCGACCGCACCGAGGATATCAAGCTGTCGATCGCAGCCATCGTCACCGACGTGTTGCCGAACGGCAATATGATGATCAGCGGCTCGCAGGAATTCAAGGTCAACACGGAAATGCGCGTGCTCAACGTCGGCGGCATCGTGCGTCCACGCGATATCTCGCGAACCAACACGATCTCCTACGAGAAGATCGCCGAAGCGCGCGTGGCCTATGGCGGTCGGGGAAATCTCTCGGACGTGCAGCAGCCTGGATGGGGACATCGGATCTATGACGCCGTGGCACCGTTCTGAGATGCGCTCCCGTCGGGCCGCGTAACGAGGGCAGGGGACGTCATGCGCCTGATTGTGGCCATCGTGGTGCTGACCCTGATCGCGATCGGCGCGGGCGCGCTTGCCGGCCTGCATCTGTTTGCGGCCGCCGAGCGCGTCGCGGATGCGAAGAAAACCGCCACGCCGCCGCCTCTTGCCTCGAGCTACGCCGGCAGCGCGCGGCTCAGGAAGCTGTCCCCGATCGTGACCAATCTCGGCGCGCCGGCCAACAACTGGGCCCGCATCGAAGCCTCCATGGTGACCGACAGCATGAGCGACGAGGATGCCGGCATCCTGGCGGCCCATATCAGCGAAGACATCGTCACCTATCTGCGTTCGGCGACGGTGGCGCAGTTCGAGGGATCGCGCGGGCTTCAGCATCTGCGCGACGACCTGACCGAACGCGCCAATATCCGCTCCTCGGGCAAGATCCGCGAATTGATCATTGAGACGTTGGTGATTCAGTGAAACTGAGAGTCCTGCTGCTTGCGTTGCTCCTGGTCGTGCTGCCCGAAGTGGCACTGGCCCAGATTCCGGACCTCAATTCGCTGCTGCCACCGGGCAACGGCTCGACCAGCGGCCGGATCATCCAGCTGATGGCGGTGATCACGGTGCTGTCGGTGGCGCCGGGACTGCTCATCATGGTGACGAGCTTCACGCGATTTGCGGTGGCGCTGTCGTTCCTGCGCGCCGGTCTCGGCCTCCAGACCACGCCGGCCAATCTGGTGCTGATCAGCCTCGCGCTGTTCATGACCTTCTACGTGATGGCGCCGACCTTCGACCGCGCCTGGGAAACCGGCATCCAGCCGCTGATGAAGAACGAGATCTCGGAGGAAGAGGCCTATCTGAAGATCACCGATCCGTTCCGCGAATTCATGCTGGCCCATGTTCGCGACAAGGATCTGCAGACCTTCGAATCGCTCGCCGCGGAGAGCTTCCGCAGGAAGTTCGACGACAAGCGCGTCGATATGCGCGTCATCATTCCGGCCTTCATGATTTCCGAGCTCAGGCGTTCGTTCGAGATCGGGTTTCTGATCATCCTGCCGTTCCTCGTCATCGACATGATCGTGGCGACGCTGACCATGTCGATGGGGATGATGATGATGCCGCCGACGATCCTAGCATTGCCATTCAAGATGCTGTTCTTCGTGCTGATCGACGGCTGGAACCTGCTCGCCTCAGGGCTGGTGCGGTCGTTCTCGTGATGGCAACGAGCGCCAGAGGAATGGTTATGGTTAGCGAGAAGTACCGGACTATGGTTACCAAAATGTACTGTTAACCAACTGATTTTACAGCGTAATTCAAGCCAATCTTAATCCGCGCGCAAGATTCGGCGTGCTAGCAATGCGTCACGGCGGGTTGGACCCCACCCACATCAGTCCAAAGGCATGATGCCGCCCCTCCGTACCGGTGAAAGCCCGGTATGTCCCCTCGTGAAAATGTAACGCGTACATAAAGGGACATTCGCAATGTCAAGCCTGCTTACGAACTCGACCGCCATGACCGCACTCCAGACCTTGCGGTCTGTGAGCTCGCAGCTCTCCACCACGCAGACCCGCATCTCCACCGGCCAGCGCGTCTCGACCGCTTCGGACAACGCTGCCTACTGGTCGATCGCGACCTCGATGCGCGCCGACAACGCCGCGCTCTCGGCGGTCTCCGACTCGCTCGGTCTGTCGGCTGCGACCGTCGACACCGAATATACCGCTTTGACCACAGTCATCGGCGACAAGGACTCCGGCCTGACCAAGCTCCAGTCCCTGCTGGTCGAAGCCAAGACAGCCGGTATCGACCGCAGCAAGATCCAGGCCGACGTCACCCAGATCCAGCAGCAGATGAAGGCGACAGCCAATGCGGCGACCTTCAACGGCATCAACTGGCTGAGCACGACCGCCACCACGCCAACGACCTTCAGCCTGGTGTCGTCGTACTCGCGTGTTGGCGGCACGCCCACCATCGGCTCCATCACCGTGACCACCGCCAACTACTCGCTCTACACCTCGGCGCAGGGGGGCATTCTGGACACGGCCGGCTCGACCGCTCCGTCGATCGACACGATGAGCATCTCCGCACTGACCGACTCGGCAGCTGACCAGACCACGCTCGATGGCTACATCGCGCAGGTCACCGCTGGCATCAACTCGGTGGCCTCGGCCGCCGCCAACCTCGGTGCTGTCAAGAACCGCCTCTCGACCAACACGGACTTCGTGAAGTCTCTGATGGACTCAGTGGATCGCGGTATCGGCCAGCTCGTCGACGCCGACATGAACCAGGAGTCCACCCGGCTGTCGGCCCTCCAGGTCCAGCAGCAGCTCGGCGTCCAGGCGCTCTCGATCGCCAACAACAGCAGCCAGAGCATCCTGTCGCTGTTCCGCTAAGCCTCGAACCATCCGAAGAGGGCCGCGCTTCTTGCGAAGCGCGGCCCTTTTGTTTGGCGTGACGTCGCGCGCCGCAATTTCGGCCGCCTTGTTGCGGCAAAGCCACAGAGCCACAAGCCTCGCACAAGCTTCGCGGGCTATCGTCGCCGTTACGACAGGTTGGGCCTTGACGCTTCTGCGCAGCCCAAAGGCATGACGCCGCCCTGCCGTACCGGTGCAAGTCCGGTATGTCCCAAACTCAATCCAATCTCCAAAGGGACATCAAAATGGGTTCTAGCCTCCTCACCAACTCGTCTGCAATGACCGCGCTGCAGACCCTTCGCAACGTCAGCTCGCAGCTCGCGACGACGCAGAACCGGATCTCGACCGGTATGCGCGTGTCCACGGCCTCGGACAACGCGGCCTATTGGTCGATCGCGACGTCGATGCGCTCCGACAACGCCGCGCTTTCCGCGGTCTCCGACTCGCTCGGTCTGTCGGCCGCGACCGTCGACACCGAATATACCGCTCTGACCTCGGTCATCGGCGACAAGGACTCCGGCCTGACCAAGCTCCAGGCGCTGCTGGTCGAAGCCAAGACCGCCGGTATCGACCGCACCAAGATCCAGGCTGACATCACCCAGATCCAGCAGGATATGAAGCTCAAGGCCAACTCGGCGACCTTCAACGGCATCAACTGGCTGAGCACGACCGCCACCACGCCGACGACCTTCAACCTGGTGTCGTCGTACTCGCGTGTCGGCGGTACGCCCACCATCGGCTCCATCACCGTGACCACCGCTAACTACTCGCTTTACACCTCGGCGCAGGGCGGCATTCTGGACACGGCCGGTTCGACCTCCCCGTCGATCGACACGATGAGCATCTCCGCGCTGACCGACTCGGCAGCTGACCAGACCACGCTCGACGGCTACATCGCGCAGGTCACCGCCGGCATCAACTCGGTGGCCTCGGCCGCCGCCAATCTCGGTGCCGTCAAGAACCGCCTCGCGACCAACACGGAGTTCGTCAAGACCCTGATGGACTCCGTGGACCGCGGTGTCGGCCAGCTCGTCGATGCCGACATGAACGCGGAATCGACCCGCCTTCAGGCGCTCCAGACCCAGCAGCAGCTCGGCGTTCAGGCGCTCTCGATCGCCAACCAGAACAGCCAGAGCATCCTGTCGCTGTTCCGCTAAGCCGCGGCTTCGAAAACGACCGTGCTCCCCAGGGAGCACGGTCTCCGCCATGAACGGCGCATCTCGGCACACGACGTGCCAACATCGATTTCCTGACGTCGCATCCCAGGCAACATGCCGTCGCCGATCGCACCGCGATGCAACCGGCCGTCCGCCTGTTGCCGACGCGCGCGATTGCGTCACTCGCTCTCTGGTAAAATTGCAACGCCTCGCCTGCGAACCGACACATTCGTGGTCTCGCGCAACCTTCAGACAAGGTTGGCAGCAGAGTGTCCTCTACGTTCGTATTGGTACGAGGTCACATGCTGCTCAGTCGTGCGCAGGTACAGCAACTGCTCAACAATCTGCTGGAGCTTGGGCCGCGACGCCTGATGGCTTTGGGATTGATCGGTTTCGCCGTTCTCGTCACCGTCGTGGGCGGCGCCTATTATCTGAGCCGGCCTGAATTCGAAACGCTCTATACCGGCCTTTCCCGCGAAGACGTGACGCGCATGGGTGCAGCGCTGCGCGAGCAAAACATCACCTTCGACGTCAACACCGCCGGCGACGCGGTCTCGGTGCGTCCGAGCCAGACCATGCAAGCGCGGATGCTGCTCGCCGAGAAGGGGCTGCCGACCAGCGCCAATTCCGGCTACGAGCTGTTCGACAAGATCGGGTCGCTCGGTCTGACCTCGTTCATGCAGGAGGTCACCAAGCTCCGTGCGCTGGAAGGCGAAATCGCGCGCACGGTGCAGTTGATGAAGGGCGTGAAGGCGGCGCGGGTGCATATCGTGATGCCGGTGCGGGGGTCGTTCCGCGCGACGCAGCAGCCGCCTTCGGCATCGGTCGTGCTGCGCACCGACGGCGCCATCGAGGCGCGCACGGCGCAGTCGATCCGTCATCTCGTCGCGGCGGCCATTCCGGGCATGAGCCGCGACAAGGTCACGGTGCTGGACGCCGACGGTTCGATGCTGCTTGCCGAAGAGGACGAGGCCACTGCCGCTCCGACCAAGATGGCGAGCCTGCAGAAGACGGTCGGCGGAATGGTGCAGGAGAACATTCGCAAGGCGCTGACGCCGTATCTGGGCCTCGACAATTTCGAAGTGAGCGTTGCATCGCAGCTCTCCACCGACAAGCGGCAGATCAACGAAACCGTCTACGATCCGGAGAGTCGCGCGGAACGTTCGGTCCGGAACGTCCGCGAGAACGAGAAGTCACAGAACGCGGACCGTTCGCAGCCGACCACTGTGCAGCAGAATCTTCCCGACCAGCAGGTGAACGCCGGCGGCACCAAGAATTCCAGCGAGGACAAGACCCGCCGCGAGGACGTCACCAATTTCGAGGTCTCGTCCAAGACCACGACGACGGTGAGCGACGGCTATTCGGTGAAGAAGCTGTTCATTGCCGTGCTGGTGAACCGCGGGCGGCTCATTGCCGACCTGGGCGACAAGAGCAACCAGGCCATCGTCGACAGCAAGCTCGCCGAGATCAGCCAACTCGCAGCCACGGCCGGCGGCCTCGACAAGGCGCGCGGCGACCAGATCCAGGTGACGGCCGTCGATTTCATCGAAGGCTCGCGCGAACTGGCGCCGGTGCCGCCGATCAGCTTCGTCGAGATGATCAACAAGCAGCTCGGCAGCGTCATCAACGCGGTCACGATCCTGGCCGTCGCTTCGATGCTGGTGTGGTTCGGACTTCGTCCTGCGGTCAACGGCATTTTGACCCATCGCGCGGCGCAGGAGCAGACCGAGGCGGCGGAAGCCGCCCAGCTCCAGGCAGCCGCCGGCGCCCTCACGCTGGCGGACAGCGAAGAGGCCGAGCTCAACCTGGTCGAAGACCTCGAAGGCAAGATGCAACGAACGCCGCAGAAGCGGTTGGAGCAGATCGTCCGTCTCGATCAGATGCAGGCGGCAGCGATCCTTAAAGACTGGATGCGACGCGAGGAGGCGGCATGAACGCGGCAATCGGAAAGCTCCTGACGCAGTTCGATGCGAACGGGCGGGTCAAGTCGCCTCCGCCTCCACCGCCGCCCAAAATCCAGGATGTGCTGACGAGGCCGAAGGAAGCCCGGCGCGAGCCTCAGCCGCAACCCGAGACCCATTCGCAGCCGCAGCTTCAGTCGCCGCCTCCGGCGCCGAACGCGGAAGCCCCCGCGGTCAGTCTCCTGGACGATGCCTTTCGGCGCGGCCATGCGGCCGGCGTAGCGGAGGGCGCGTCCAGGATCGCCGAGGAAAGAGTTCGCAGCGCGATCCGGCTCGGCGAAGAGCGGGCCAAGTGGTCCGACCAGCAGGCGGTGGCGGTTGTCAGCGGCTTCGAGACGGCTTGCCGCGAAATCGAGACCAACATCGCGAGCTCCGTTGCGCGGATATTGCTGCCGTTCCTCGCCGATGCTGTCCGCGACAAGGCGATCGGGTCGCTGGTCGAGCAGATTGCGGCGCTGACCGGCAATTCGCCAGTGCCGGTGTTCAAGGTCACCGGACCAAGCGAACTGCTCGACTTGGTGAAGACGCAGCTCGGGACGGCCAGGCGAACGGGTTTCGAGTATGAGGCCGCCGATACTTTTGAGGTTCGCGTCGTGGCCGACCAGACCGTAATCGAGACGCAGATCACGACCTGGAGCGAGCGCCTGAAAGAGGCGCGCCGGTAGTCCGTCATGAATGAGGTCAAGCCAGAACTCGTCATCATCCGCCGGCGGAGTGCCTTCGACGACGAGAAGCCGCACGGCGGCGTCTGGAAGATCGCCTATGCGGACTTCATGACCGCGATGATGGCGTTCTTCCTCGTGATGTGGCTGATCAATGCGCTCAACCAGGATCAAAAGCAGGTAGTCGCGAGCTATTTCAATCCGATCAAGCTCGCGGAGAACGCACCTGCCCCGAAGGGCCTCAACGATCTCTCCAAGAAGGAGCCGTCGTCGTTCGACGGCCAGGACGGCAGGCGCCAGCCGGGGGGACCGAGCGAGGAACGTCGCGGTGACTCTCCGACGGCCGAGAAGCCGCCCTTCTACGAGGAGAAGATCCTGTTCCGCGATCCCTATACGACGCTCGCCGAGATCGCCAGCAGTGCGAACCAGGCCTCGGGCCAGCGGCGCGCCGGCGCTCTGACGTCCGCCGAAGAGGATGGCCTCAAGGGAGGCGACGCCTACCGCGATCCGTTCGATCCCGGCTATTGGAAGCTTGCGCCGCAGGCAGCCAAGGATGCCGACCGCGTCATCGAGGGCGAGCCCAAGCCCGAGTCCAAGCCGAATGCGTCCGCGCGCGACACTGCCTCCGGCTCAAGCCAGGCCGAGCCGCAGGCGCGCCGAGCCAGGCAGGACGATGCCGGCGGAAGCCTGGCTCCGAGCGCCGATGCGTCGTCCGCAAGCCTGTCGCCTCTGCTGCCGCCGGGGCTCGCGCCATCGCAGGCCTCACGCGAAGGGAGCGCGCAGCCGGGCGCCCAGGCTGGTAATCAAGCCAATGTCGCCGCGCAGCCGCATCCCAACGACACGACCAAGGAATCCGGGCCGCGCGACGCGGTTCAGGCCCAGCAACTAACGGTCAAACAGCTTCAGTCGGCGATCGCGGACGCGCTGTCGGACGTCAAGGCTGGCGCCGGACCGGTGGCCGAGGTGCGTCAGGTTGAGGAGGGCCTGCTGATCAGCCTGACCGACGATGCGAACTTCGGCATGTTCGCGGTCGGCTCGGCTGAGCCGCGGCCCGAACTCATCCGTGTGATCGACAAGATCGGCCCGCTGCTGGCAAAGCGTCCCGGCGTGATCATCGTCCGCGGCCACACCGACAATCGGCCGTACCGTTCGGAGGCCTATGACAACTGGCGGCTGTCGACGGCCCGTGCGCAGATGGCCTATTACATGCTGGTCCGCTCCGGCGTCGATACGCAGCGCATCGAGCATGTCGAGGGTTATGCCGATCGGCGGCCGAAGCTTCAGAACGATGCGGCGGCCGCGCAGAATCGCCGGATCGAGATCATGGTCCGGGAGAAGCGCCCTTGATCAGGTCTCCTCTCCGCGCAGCGCTGCTGATGCTGCTGTTGCCGTTCACGGCGGCAGGCGCATTCGCCGAGCCGGCACCGGGGGCATCGGCATCGGGCGAGCCATATGAACTCGTTCGGGCGTTGCAGGCCGTGCAGGACGGCATCGCCAACGGCGATAGCGCGGCGTACGGCAGCCACAGCGCATTGATCCGGCAGATCGGCGAAAAATTTCTCGCCGCCGATCCGGGCCTGTGGAGCAACCCGCAGAACGGCCAGGCCGCCGTGATCTACCTGCTCAGTGGCGGCGCGCCGCAAATCATCCGCAAGCTGCCGCGCGACAAGCTGAACGTCGATGGACGGCTGTTCGATGGCGCGCTTGCCTATGTCGAGGGTCGTCAGGACGAAGCGCGCGAACTGCTCAAGGACGTCAAGCCGCGGACGGTTCCGTCGGGCCTGGGCGGACAGCTCGCGCTGATCCAGGGTGCACTGTTCGCACGCGCCGAGGCATCGCTCGCAATCGAGCGTCTGGATGATGCGCGCTTGCTCCTGCCGGGCACATTGGTGGAGGAGGCCGCGCTGCGGCGCGAGATCCTGTTGGTCGGGCAAGCCGAGGATTTCGACAAGTTCGAGTTCCTGACGCTGGCCTATATCCGGCACTACCACAACTCGGTCTATGCCGGGGACTTCTGGCAGCGCTTTGCGACCGGCCTGACGCAGTCGGGCCTCGCGCTCGACGAGCGCCGGTTTGCGCGGATCACCACCTTGCTTGAGCAGATCGACCGCGCGAGCCGCCTCAAGCTCTATCTCGTGATCGCGCGTACCGCGATGGTGCGCGGAGGGCTGGCCGTCACCCGGCTTGCCGGCGAGCGTGCCCTGACTCTCAGCGCCGATGCCTCGGCGGAGCGCGAGCGGGCGCATTTGTTCCGCGGCGTGTCGCGGGCGCTCGCCGACGAATATGACGGCGGTCTCGCCGAGTTGAAGGCGCTCGACCGGTCGAAGCTGCCCGAGCGCGACATTCCCTTTCTCAATGCAACGGTGCAGCTCGCACTCGACGTTCGCAAGCCGTTCGCTGGCGGATCCGCCGCCGCAGCCGACAAGCCTCCGGTCACGCCGGCGCGTCTCGACCTCGCGTCGTCGACCGCAACGCTTGTTCGTGCGCGGAAGCAGCTCGGGGAGCTCGAACTTCTCACCAGGGATCGCCGTCCATGACGAAGCTCAGTGGAACCTCCGGACAGGTCTTTTCGGGTCTCGCCGAAAGCCTCAGCATGCGGGGCACATCGCGCTCCGGGAAGAGCGCCGGGGCGAAAGCGCAGGCGGACTCGTCCTTCAACGATCTTCTGCACACCGTCTCGAATCTCGCGAAGCGTGCGCTCAACGACGAGGGCAGCGCCACGGCCGTGAAAGCCGGAACGCTGCGGACGCGCCTGGCGCATCAGAGCGGGAAGGACAACGCGAGCGACGAGACGGTGCACGACCGTGCCGCGGCGGTCGAGGAGCCGGGATCCAGCGAGACGTCCACCGAGAAATCTTCCGACAAAAAGACCGATAAGTCGTCCGGGAAACATGGACCTCTCGATCACATCGAGCAGGCCGACGTCCAGAGCCGATCGAGTATTGCCGGGATCGTCGGACAGGAGATCGTCGCCGGGCCGCCGGTCGTGATGCCGCAGATGCAAGCACCGGCCGGCGACAAGAAGGATGCGTCCGGGCGCGACGAGCGGTCTTCCACGACGAAGCGCGACGTTCAGGCCTTGGGCATGGCGAAGGCGACAGCCGAGCTCCCACCTCCGGTGGCTCCAACCGCCGCCCGCTCGCAGGCCGCGGATTCGCACGCGGCGACCAGCGCCCAGGCGACATCGACGGACGACAGTGAGCCATCGCCGAAGGCAACGGCACCCGGCTTCGAGGCCGTCGCGGCCAATGTCGAGCGTGCTGTCAAGGCGTCGGCGCGGGACGCATTGCCCGAGACGACCAAGGTCACCGTGGTCCAGCAAGAGACCCATCTGCCGCCGGCGCAGTTCAACGCTCCGCAACAGGTTGCCAACGCCGTTGTCGCCGAGTTGAAGGAAGCTCCGGCATCGACGGCGTCCGCAGCTCCAGATCTTGCAGCGTCCCAAGCCAATGCGCCGGATCAGCCGCTCAAGATCCTGACCATCAATCTCGAGCCGCCCGCGCTCGGCAATGTCACCGTGCGCCTTCGCCTGGTCGGCAACGAAGTGTCCGTCCACCTCGCCGCTGCGCGCAAGGACACGAGCCAGATGCTCGACCAGCAGCGCGATTCGATCCGCGACCTGATGCAGTCCGCGGGCTACGTCGCCGATATTGCGCCCGTCCAGCACGGCTCGCTGGATGGTTTCCAGAGCGGCTCCGGCCAGTCGCAGCCGCAGCTTTCGGGCCAGCAACAGCCCTCGTCGCAGTCGCAAGGCACGTTTGACGGTACGAGTAATTCGTCGGGACAAGCGGACGGCGGCGCGAAGCAGGCTCGACAGGAGCGCCAGTCCAACCAGGAGACGCGTCATGACCAGGACGTGGCGCCGCAGATTCGTCGCGGCCCTGTTTATCTGTAACGCCGGCGCCGCGGCCGCGGCGACCGACAATTCGCGCCCGTGCGAGCGCGAGATGGCGCGTGCGTCCCAGCAGCACGGAATTCCGCTCGGCATTCTCTACGCGGTCGGACTGACCGAGACGGGGCGGCGCGGCGCACTTTATCCTTACGCGCTCGGCGCCGAAGGACAGACCGTGTTCGCCAAGGACATGAACGACGCGATCGCCAACTTCGAAGCCATGCGAGCCAAAGGGATCAAGCTGATCGACCTCGGCTGCATGCAGATCAACCATTACTATCACGGCGACAAGTTCGCCTCGGTCCGGGCGATGTTCGATCCCGCAGGGAATGTCGACTACGCCGCACGCTTCCTGAAGGAGCTCAAGCAGCGCGAGGGCAGCTGGACCATGGCAGTCGCCCGCTACAATGCAGGCCCCAACAACCAGCCGGCGCAGAAGCGCTACGTCTGCCACATCGTCGCGCATCTCGTCTCCAGCGGCTTCGGCGCGTGGACCGACAAGGCGCGCTCGTTCTGTCAGCCCAAGACGACCTAAGGAGACGACGCCAAGTTGTGCATCGTTCCCCATCATCAGCCCCGCGCAAGCAACAGTCTCCATTGTAGCTGCAACCTACCAAAGGAGCCCAATTCATGAGCCTGTATGGTGTTATGCGCACCGGCGTTTCCGGGATGAACGCGCAGTCCAACAAGCTGTCAACCGTTTCGGACAACATCGCGAACGTCAACACCACCGGTTACAAGCGGGCTTCGACCGAATTCTCCTCGCTGATCCTGAAGAGCGGCTCGGGCAATTACGATTCCGGCGCGGTCGAGACCACGGTGCGTTACGCCATCTCCGACGCCGGCAATTACCAGTTCACGACCTCGGCCACGGATCTCGCGGTCCAGGGCAACGGCTTCTTCGTCGTGCAGGATCCGAACGGTACCAACTTCCTGACGCGCGCCGGTGCGTTCGTGCCCGACAGCACGGGTAACCTAGTTAACGCGGCCGGCTTCCAGCTGATGGGCTACAACATTGCCAACGGTGCCACTCCCACCGTCGCAGCCAACGGGTTCGGCGGCCTCCAGGTCGTCAACGTCAACCAGATGGCGCTCCAGGCGTCGGCTTCGACCAAGGCGACCGTCGCCGCCAATCTGGATCCGAGCGCTACCTTCTCTGCTGGACCGGCCGGCCCCGCCAACTATACGTCGAAGACGTCGATCGTGACTTACGACAATATCGGAAATGCCGTGACGCTCGACGTCTATGCCAAAAAGACTGCGGCAAATACCTGGGATATGCAGGTCTACAACGGCGCGACCGCGCTTCCATCAAGTGGGCCCAGCACCACGTTCACGTTTGACGTAAGCTCGACCGGAAAAGGCAAGCTCGATCTGGTGGGCCCGCCGCCGAGTGCGACATCGCTTACGGTGGCGATCCCCGGTGGTTCGGCTGCCTTCAACATCGACCTCTCGGCCA
Source organism: Bradyrhizobium sp. 155 (assembly GCF_023101105.1). NCBI lineage: Bacteria > Pseudomonadati > Pseudomonadota > Alphaproteobacteria > Hyphomicrobiales > Nitrobacteraceae > Bradyrhizobium > Bradyrhizobium sp. 155. The sequence continues at coordinate 1,593,951 of NZ_CP064704.1, forward strand.
TGACCCAGGTCGCCTCCAGCTTCGACTTCAAGGCGACCGTGGATGGCAACGCTCCGTCCGCGGTGGACAAGGTGAACATCGACGACAAGGGCGTGGTCACGGCCGTCCTCAAGAATGGCACCACGCTGCCGAGCTTTCAGATCGCGCTCGCGACCGTCCCGAGCCCGGACCATTTGACGCCCGAAGTCGGCAACGTCTACTCACCGAACCTGGAATCCGGAAACGTGCAGGTCGGCCTCGCCGGCCAGGGCGGGCTCGGCACCATCCAGTCGGGTGCTCTGGAAGATTCCAACGTCGATCTCGCGGACGAGTTGACCTCGATGATCGAGGCACAGCGCGGCTTCACCGCGAACTCGAAATCGTTCCAGACCGGCGCCGATCTGCTGGACGTGGTCGTCAACCTGAAGCGCTGATTTCTTCAGCGCTCGTCCCCGGCAAGAGCAGATCATGAACCTTACCGCCGCTCTCGAATCCGCCCGCTCCTCGTTGATGGCGTCGGGCATCCAGTCGTCGGTCATCTCGCGCAACATCGCCGGTGCCAGCTCCGCCGGCTATTCGCGCAAGATTGCCGTGCTGGACAACCTTCCGGGAACCGGCGTCTACGTGGCGGCGATCCAGCGCGCCGCGAGCTCGGGTCTCTACACCAACGTGCTGACCGCAACCTCGACGTCGGCCAAGCAGAGCGCGATCCTTGACGGTCTCCAGAAGATCGCATCTGCCACGGTGGACGATCCGGAACTCGACCAGTCGCCGACGGCGCAGCTCAATGCGCTGAAGAAGGCGCTCCAGCAGTATGCCAACGCCCCGGACAACACCACGCTGGCACAGGCCGCGGTGACGTCCGCCAAGGACATGGCGACCGCGCTCAATCAGGCGACCCAGACCGTGCAGTCGGCCCGGGAGGGCGCGGATGCCGACATGAATACGTCGGTTCAAAACATCAATCGGCTGCTCTCCCAGTTCCAGACCGTGAACACCGCGATCGTGAAGGGGACGATCTCCGGCGATGACATCACCGACTATCTCGACCAACGCGACAGCATCGTCTCGCAGCTGTCGCAGGACGTCGGGGTCTCGATGTCGCTCCGTCCCAACGGCGACGCGGCGCTCTATACCGACAGCGGCGTCGTGCTGTTCGACAAGACGGCGCGAACGGTGAGCTTTGCGCCGACGAACGCCTATACGGCCGGCACGACCGGCAATGCGGTCTATATCGACGGCGTTCCGGTGACCGGCGCCAATTCCGCGATGCCGCTCAAGTCCGGCAAGCTTGCTGGCCTGGCGCAGCTACGCGACAATGATACGGTTACTTACCAGAGCCAACTCGACGAAATCGCGCGCGGCCTGGTCGATGCCTTCAAGGAAAGTGACCAGTCGCCCGTTCCGACGCTGCCCGACGTCCCCGGCCTCTTCACCTATCCGGGCGCGCCGGCGATGCCGGCGAGCGCCACCGTCTTGGTGGGCCTCGCTGGTACGATATCCGTTGCTGCATCGGTCGATCCCACCCAAGGCGGCAATCCTAATCTGCTCCGCGACGGTGCGATCAGCGGCAACGTCGCATACCAATACAATACGGCTGGCAACGGCGGTTACTCGGCTCGGCTGCAGCAGCTCATCGGCGCCATGGATGCGTCGCAGCCGTTCGATGCGACCACGCAAGGCAAGCCGAACGGCAGCTTGATCGACTTCGCATCGTCGTCGACGAGCTGGATCGAAAACCAGCGCAAGACCGCCGACTCCAATGTCACCTACCAGAAAACGCTGCTCGACCGTAGCACGGCGGCGCTGTCGAACGTCAGCGGCGTCAACATGGACGACGAGATGTCGTTGATGCTCCAGGTCGAACGCACCTATTCGGCCTCGTCGAAGATCATCTCGACCGTCGACGAAATGTTGCAGAGCCTGCTGGCTGCCGTGGGAAATTAAGTCATGATGAGCGCAAACTACATCTCGACCTTGATGCTGTCTTCTTCCTTGAGATCTTCGATCACCAACAATCAGGCCGCGCTGGCCAAAGCTTCGAAGGAAGCCACCACCGGCCGCTTCGCCGATGTCGGCCTCGAACTTGGTGCCACGACGGGAGGCGACGTCACCTTGCGGGCGGATTTGAGCTTCGCCGATCAGCTCGTCGATACCAACGGGTTGGTCTCGGGACGGCTGGACATAACGCAGAGCCGGATCACCCAGCTTGGTTCGACCGCAACGGACTTCCTCAAGGATCTGATCGCGGCTCGCAGCACCGACGGCGGCGGACGGATCATCCTGCCGCCTGCGTCCTCCAACCTCCAGGATCTGATTGGCGCGCTGAACGTCTCCTATAACGGCTCGTCTCTCTTCTCGGGCATCAACACGCAGAACACGCCAATCACGGCCTACACCGCGGGCTCGGCCAGCAAGAACCAGGTCGATGCCGACTTCCTTGCGACCTTCGGCTTCTCGCAATCATCGCCCAGCGTGAACAGCATCACCCCGGTCCAGATGCAGACCTTCCTCGACACCACCTTCGATGCCGAGTTCGCGAGCCCGGCCTGGAACACCAATTGGTCATCGGCCACCGACCAGGTCATGCAAAGCCGTATCTCCACGACGGAGATCGCGGATACCTCCGTCAGCGCCAATCAGACAGGCTTCCGCAAGCTCGCCGAGGCCTACACCATGATGGCAGATCTCGGGAACGCCAACCTGGACCAAGCGACGTTCCAGGTTGTCGTGGACAAGGCCATCGGCCTTGTCGGAAACGCCATCACTGACCTTGCCACCCTCGGCGGCGACATCGGCACGGTCCAGCAGCGGATCACCTCCGTAACCGACAAGCTCAAGACGCAGCAGGACATTCTGAACAATCAGATCGTGGGTATAGAGAAGGTCGATCCGACGGAAGCCTCCGTCAGGGTCAACACCTTGCAGACGCAGATCCAGACGGCACTTGCGCTCACCTCGCAGCTCCAGAAGATCAGCCTCATCAACTATCTCTAAGTCCTGCTCCTTCGTAAGGCTCGTAATCCTTGTCTTGTTGTTCGGTCTCCTGCGCAGAGTTGTCCTGATGACGTTTGAAGCCTATGAAGCGGTCGTCGACGAGAGCGGCTATGAGGCGCGGGGCCGCGAGCGGCAGGCGCTCAGCCTTGGCATCGACCGGCTCGAGCGGATCCAGAAGGACCGCTTCAGCCTGGAGGATCTGGTCGAGAGCCTGCTCTATGTGCGGCGGCTGTGGACGATCTTCATCGAGGATCTCGCGCATCCGGAAAACGGGCTTCCGGAAAAGCTGCGCGCCGACATCATCTCGATCGGGCTGTGGGTGGTCAAGGAAGCCGACCGCCTTCGCGAAGAAAAGTCGAATGACGTGATCCAGCTCATCGAAATCAACCGCCTGATCCGAGACGCACTTTAATGAAGATATCCTTGCGTGCGGGCGAACGGGTCTACATCAACGGCGCTGTGCTGCGCGTGGACCGCAAGGTCTCCGTCGAGCTCGTCAATGACGTGATGTTCCTGCTCGAAGGACAGATCATGCAGGCCTCCGACGCCACCACGGCGCTGCGGCAGCTCTATTTCATCGTCCAGCTCATGCTGATGAATCCGACCGATGTCCGGGATGCTTCGGCTCTCTACGGGCAGCATCACGCCGCTCTGCTCGCGGTGTGCGAGAGCCAGGAGATGCTGGTCGGGCTTGGTGCGGTCGACGACCTGGTCGGGGCGACCCGTTACTTCGAGGCGCTCAAGCGGATTCGGGCACTGTTTCCAGTGGAGCAGGCCATCCTGGCCGGCGCCACGATTGATTCCCCATTCGAGGCTGCCTGACAGCGGAGAGATACATGAACGTCACCAGCGCGACCGATAGCACCAGCAAGTCGTCCAGTTCGACCAGCTCGACGACGTCGACGTCGAGCACCGGCGTCGACTACAATACGTTTCTCCGGCTCCTCATTGCAGAGATGAAGAATCAGGATCCGACCAATCCGATGGATACCTCGCAATACATGAGCCAGTTTGCGCAGCTCTCGTCGGTCGAGCAGGCGATGCAGACCAACACCAAGCTCGACGCTCTGCTGTCTTCGCAGTCGCTGTCGCAGGCCGACGGGCTGATCGGAAAGACCGTCAGCTTCACGGATGCGACAGGAGCGAGCTTCAGCGGCAAGGTCGCCTCGATCTCCATCAACAGCGACGGCTCGGTCGCGACACTCGAGAACGGCACGAAGGTCGCGATCGGCCCCGGTCTCACGATCAGCCAGTCATGAACGAACGGGACGCTCTCGACATCGTCCAGGCGGCGATCTGGACCATTATCGTCGCCTCCGGACCTGCCGTCGGTGCCGCGATGCTGGTCGGCACCATCATCGCGCTGATCCAGGCCCTGACCCAGATCCAGGAGGTGACGCTGACTTTCGTTCCGAAGATCATCGTCATTCTCGTGGTCGTTGCCGTCTCCGGCTCCTTCATCGGAGCCCATCTCTCCACCTTCACTGAGATGGTCTATTCGCACATCGAGCGCGGCTTCTGACCCGACGGTCCCGGCCACCTCTGCCACCCCTGCCACCACCCCCGCGTAAGCTTTGCACGGCAGATTACGGGCCGGATCCTCTGCCGGTGACCCATGTCCGATACGTTAGCTGCTAGCCTGCCGACCCCGCGACGATTGGGCGCCGACGCCTTTTTCGCGGGCGGCATCGTGGCCATGCTCACGATCCTGTTCCTGCCCATACCGCCGATCCTGATCGATCTCGGCCTCGCGTTCTCGATCGCGCTCTCGGCACTGATCCTAATGGTCGCACTGTGGATCCAGCGGCCGCTTGATTTCTCGGCCTTCCCGACCGTGCTCCTGATCGCGACGATCCTGCGGCTTGCGCTCAACGTCGCAACGACCCGTCTCATCCTGTCGCGCGGCGGGGAGGGCGAAAACGCCGCGGGCCATGTCGTTGCCGGTTTCTCGAAGTTCGTCATGGGTGGTGACTTCGTCATCGGCCTGATCATCTTTGCGATTCTGGTCACGGTGAACTTCGTCGTGATCACCAAGGGCGCAACGCGTATCGCCGAAGTGGGCGCCCGCTTCACCCTGGATGCGATCCCGGGCAAGCAGATGGCGATCGACGCGGATCTATCCGCGGGCCTGATCGACGACAAGGAAGCCCAGCGCCGGCGCCGCGAGCTGGAAGAGGAGAGCGCGTTCTTCGGCGCCATGGACGGCGCCTCGAAATTCGTCCGCGGCGACGCCGTCGCCGGCCTGATCATCACCGCGATCAACATTTTCGGCGGTATCATCATCGGCGTGACGCATCATGGATTGACGCTGGCACGCGCCGCCGACGTCTACACCAAGCTCTCCGTGGGCGACGGCCTGGTAACGCAGATGCCCGCGCTGATCGTGTCGCTGTCGGCGGGCCTGCTCGTCTCGAAGGGCGGCACCAGAGGTTCGGCCGAGCAGGCGGTGTTGCGGCAGCTCGGCGGCTATCCGCGCGCGGTGTCGGCCGCCGCGCTGATGATGTTCGTGCTCGCCTTGATGCCGGGGCTGCCGACGGCGCCCTTCCTGCTGCTCGGCGGCGTCATGGCCTTCGTCGGATACTCGTTGCCGAGGCGGCAGGCAGCCCTGAGGCGCAAGGAAGATGCGCGCAAGGCCGACGAACGCGCCCAGGTCGATGCCAAGGAATCCGTCAAGGAATCGCTTAAGACCGCGGAGATCGAGCTGGCGCTCGGCGGCCACCTCTCGGTCCATCTGCTGGGCTCGCGCACCGAGCTGGCGCACCGCGTGGCCAAGATCCGCAAGAAGTTCGCCAAGCAGTACGGCTTCGTGGTTCCCGAGATCAAGCTCACCGACAATCTGTCGATCGATCCCAAAGGATACCAGATCCGGATCCACGACACCCGCGTCGCCCAGGGCGAGCTCAGGCTCGGCGAAGTGCTGGTGCTGGTCGACAAGGATGGCAAGCCCGACGTTCCCGGCGAAGAGGTGATCGAGCCGGCCTTCGGCATGAAGGCGCTGTGGGTGACGGACGCTTTCACCGACGAGGTCAAGCGTCAGGGCTGCAAGCCGGTCGACAATCTGTCGGTGCTGCTCACGCATCTGAGCGAAGTGATCAGGGCCAACCTCGCCCAGCTCCTGTCCTACAAGGACATGCGCGGCCTGCTCGACCGGCTCGATCCCGAATACAAGCGCCTTGTCGAGGATCTCTGCCCGTCGCAGATATCGTATTCGGGGCTGCTGGCGATCCTGAAGATCCTGCTGGCCGAGCGCGTGTCAATCCGCAACCTCCATCTGATCCTCGAAGCCATCGCCGAGATCGCGCCCCATGTGCGGCGCTCCGAGCAGGTGGCCGAGCACGTGCGTACCCGTCTTGCCCAGCAGATTTGCGGCGATCTCTCCGACAACGGCGTGCTCAACGTCGTGCGTCTCGGCAACCGTTGGGATCTCGCGTTTCACCAGAGCCTGAAGCGCGACGCCAAGGGCGACGTCGTCGAATTCGACGCCGATCCGCGCCTGATCGAGCAGTTTGCGACCGAAGCCAGCGCCGCGATCCGCAAGTTCACCGAGAACGGCACCAGCGTGGTGCTGGCGGTGACCCCGGAAGCGCGTCCCTACGTCCGGATGATCCTGGAGCGGGTCTTTCCGACACTGCCGATCCTGTCGCATGTCGAGGTCGCGCGCAGCACCGAGATCCGGGCCCTCGGAGCCATATCGTGATCAGCGGCCTCACCGATAGCGTGCTGGTGACGTTCATCGTGTTCTGCCGCATCGGTGCCTGCCTGATGCTGGTGCCCGGCTATTCCAGCGTCAACGTTCCGGCCCAGGTCCGCTTGTTCGTCGCGCTCGTCACGACGTTTGCGCTGACGCCGATCCTGATCGCCGTCCTGAAACCCCTTACGGACAACGCGGCGCCCCTGACGCTCGCGCTCCTGATCTGCTCCGAGCTCGTGGTCGGCTGCGTCATCGGGCTCGGCGGTCGCGTGTTCTTCCTCGCACTCCAGACCATGGCCACCGTGATGGCGAGCGCGATCGGGCTGAGCAACATCCCGGGGACCCCGGTCGGCGATACCGATCCGGCGCCGGCCCTGGTGCCGCTGATCATGACGGCCGTCACCACGCTGTTCTTCATGACCGACCAGCACTGGCAGGTCCTGCGCGGACTGATGAACTCCTACGCCGTCTGGCATCCCGGCGACCGGCTCGGCGGCAGCATGCCGCTCGACCAGCTCGTCGGCAGGCTGTCGGAGGCGTTCGTGCTGACGCTGCGGATCGCCAGCCCTTTCATCGTCTATTCGGTCGTCGTCAACTTGGCGGTCGGCCTGATCAACAAGCTGACGCCGGCGATTCCGGTCTATTTCATCTCGGTGCCCTTCGTGCTGTTCGGCGGCTTCCTGCTGCTCTACCTCACCAGCGACGAACTCCTGACGCAATTCATGCTCGGCGTCTCGTCGTGGCTGGCGGAGTGATCGGTCATGACGTCGCGCGCGGACAAGCTCGGCCGGATGGTCTCGCTCGTGAAGCTCCAGCTTCGGCTGTCAGAGTGGCAGCTCGCTCATCTGCGCCAGCAGGAGCGCAGCTTGCAGGACGAGCAGGAATGGCTGGTCGGAACTCTCAACGAGGGGAAGCCGCCGGCGGGATCATCGAGCGAATCGATCGCGCGGCGCCTGACCAGAGCCAGCGTCGGCGCTCGCGCGATTCAGGCCCAGGCCTCGCAGCAGCTCGACCAGGTTCGCACGGAGAGCCGCCGTGTGAAGCAGTTCGAGCAGGTCGCGAAGGCGGCGCTCGCGGACAAGCTTCGCGACGCCGAGAAGCGATCGCTCGAGGAGCTGACGGGAACAAGCCTCACCGTGCGCGAGTGGCCGCCACGGCTAGCCAATCGGACCAAGACATGATCGTGACAGCGACACCCGACCTCGTTCTCGACGTCCTCGACGCCGCCGATCCCGTGACGCAGCGCGCGGCCACCGCGAAGCTCGACGCGCTGAAATCATCGGACGCGGATTTCGCCGCCACGATGGACGCGGAGGTCGGCAAGGCCAAGGCGGCTGCTGCCGATCAATTCGCGACGAAGATCTCGGAACCCCAGTCGGGTGCGGTGAACGGGGCGCCGGTGCAGGTGATCAAGGCGCCGGCATCCGGCGAGGTGTACCGCAAGTTCGAGGCCTTCATCCTCCAGACCTTCGTCGAGACGATGCTGCCGAAGGAGTCGGAGCAGGTCTTTGGAAAAGGCACGGCCGGCGGCGTCTGGAAGTCGATGCTGGCGGAGCAGCTTGGTGCTCAGCTGGCAAAGGGCAAGGGCATTGGCATTGCCAAGCAGCTCGCTGCCGCGCATCCGGCGGGACCGGACGCTTCGGGCAAGGCCGGATGACGATCCGGGAATGGATGACAGAAGTTGAAGGGTGAATTTCCTATGCAGGCACAAGAAGGCGCGGCGGCCCTGGTGATGGAACAGCCGGTCGTGGACCGCGAGGCGATGACGACGGCGGCCGTGTCGGGGGATGCCCTGTTGCCCGTGCTGCTGCCGAATGTCGGCGGCGAGGTGGCGAACGACGGCGCGGACGCGGCGAGATCGGACGAGGTACGCGGCCTGCTGGCTGCGATCCGCCGGCTCGAAGGCATCGTCGAAGAGGAGACGGCCGCGCTCGCGACCGGCAAGAAGATCGACTTCGACGAGTTCAGCGCCCGGAAGAGCCGGAGCATGCTGGAATTCGTCCGTCTGATGCGGGCACGAATGCACCTCGGCGGCGAGGTCGAGATCACCGAGGAGGTCCAGCGGCTGCGCGAGAAGCTCGAGCGAAACCGTTCCATCCTCGAAATGCATTACGATGCGGTGCGCGAGGTTGCGAGCATCATCGTCAAGGCCATCAAGGACGCCGAATCGGACGGCACCTATACCGGCCGCGCAGCACAGGACGGAAAATGATCAGACTCGTGCTAGCCGGGCTCTGGGTATGCATCCTCACCGCGGGAACGAGCTATGCCGTGGCCTATTGGAAGGAAAATGGCAGTCTGCTGCCGGCAAAGGATGAATATCTCGACGGGCTGCAGTACCAGAAGACGCGGGCCCTGAGCGTGCCAATGGTCGAGAGTGGCAACGTGCAGGGCTACATCGTCGCGCGCTTCGTCTACACCGTAGAGGCGCGGACCATGCATCAGCTCAACGTGCCGCCCGAGCCGTTCGTCGTCGATGAAGCCTTCCGCAGGATCTATGCCGACGACCGCCTGGATTTCAGAAAACTCGCCCGTTACGACCTCTCCATCCTCACAACGGCCATCAAGCAGCGTGTCAACGAGCGAATGCAGGCCGAAGTCGTCCAGGACGTCCTTGTCGAGGACTTCAATTACGTGTCGAAGGAAGAATTCCAGCAGAAGCCCTAGGCATTACCGGTTCTGATTGAATCAGAAGCGAGCCTCTAGAATCATACTTAGACGCGAGCCGCGGCGCCGGTACTGCCGCGCCTCTGTTCGCCGTTGATGTCGCTGAAACTACAACGGCCCCTGCGAAGGTGGTTCGCGAGGCCGTTGTCGGTTGCGTGGCAGCGCCCTGCCGATCAGTTTCCGGCCGGATACGCCGCCGGAGCGGCATGCGACCTGTTGAGCAGGATGCCGACTTCGTCGAGCTCCTGCATCGGCACGTCGATGGTTTCGCCGGCCGGGATGTCGAGGCGGTACCCGACGTAACGCCGCGCCACGATCGCATCGAAGCCGAGGCGGTCGCGGAGCTTCTTGCGCAGTTTGCTGACGTGGCTCTCGATCACGCTCTCGTCGAACGTCGCTTCGAAGATGCCGTAGACCGCGTTGAAGATCTGCGTCTTGGTGACCCACTTGCCGTGGTTGCTGACCATATATTCGAGAATGCGCAGTTCGCGGCGTGGCAGGGTGAGGGCGTGGCCAGCGATCTCGGGGTCACGTCCGTTGAAGAAGACCTGGATCCTGGTCTCGCAGGGCCTCGGCAGTTCCCCGACCCGGCGGCGCGCAATCGCGGCCGTTCGGGCGAGGATCTCGCGGAGGTGAATCGGTATGTGGACGACGTCATCGACGCCCGATTCGAAGAGCTCCAGCGTGTTCTTGAGCATCTTTTGGCCGCTCATGGCGATGATGGGCGCCGAGGAGCGCTTGCGCATCGCCCGCGGCAGGCTTCCGCGGGTGTCGCAATCCCCGAGGAGGAAGGCGTCCACCGCGGCCAGATCCGATTCACTCGCAGATTGCAGCCAGTCCCAGAATTCTCCGGAGGAGAAGCCGATCGACGATACACCTTCGCGAACGAGCCCTCCGACATAGCTGTTCGTGACGCTCTCGCGATCATCAACGATAATATACATCAGTCTTTCGCCCCTGTTTCGCACTTGTTACGGCCGGTTGGTTGTTGTGATGCCCGGCTCGGCAACTGTGCTGTTTGACGATATTTCTTCCCGCGAACCGTTATTATGGTTTCGATATTCGCGGGCAGCCCTACGCATTCAGTGCCTGCGTCTCGCAGGCCTGCTACTTCGACTCGATACTGAACGCTTACTGCGTGAGGCTCGGCGGGTGTCTTGCGGATCACCTCGCGGAGCGGATTGAGAAAGCGACCTAGAACAATTGCGCCAAGTCGCTCATGCGTCCGAACGCTACTGTACTGTGTCAATCCCCTCGCCAACTGGCGAGAATCACTTGAGTAGGACCGTAACAATTGCCGATTTCCTATCAAGCGTGCGCAACTAAGCGTTTGCTACACGTGCTTGATGCTGTTGGTTTGGTTCGAGTTGTTTCTTTGTATATTCAATCGCATCAGTTGATTTGGAATTCGAACTAGTTTTGCACCTTGGCGGTTCTAAAGTTCCGCATCCCCGTATGATTACAGCTATTTCGGGTGGTGCTGCGCTTCATGCACATTGATGGGTTTTCAACCCGGGATTGACTCTCGTCATCGCGTTTCCACGTGCGACAATTCGACTCATGTATGGCGAGGCGACTCCAGCTTGGCGAAATCTTGGCGAGGGTGTGTCTTTCGAGTCGCACTCTCGCCACGTGCGTGACGCGTTTGACTCATGTGACGTCGCATCGCGCGTGATGAGAAGTTTTCGATGCGCACGTTTCAGGCAAGCTTCGGCAAATAATGTCACCGTTCGACAGATCGAACCGAACGGAGCATTCTCGCATGTTGTCCGATGGACAAGCTCGTCCCAACGCGAACGCCGATGTTTCCGCAGCGGCGAAACCGGCCGCGGAGACGCGCGATGCCAGAGACAATGCGGCGCCGACGGCCAGGCCTTTTGTAAATGCCAAGCCTTTTGCAAATACCAAGCCTTTTGCAAATACCAAGCCTGCTGCAAATACCAAGCCTGCGAACACCAAGCCTGCGTCGGCAGCAGCGAGTGATGAAACTCTGGCGAAAGAGGCGCTCGAGGGTCTGAAGCGTATTCGCGCCAAGGCGCGCCTCGACAAGATGGCAATTTCCAAGCCTACGCCCATCGTGATCAAGCCGGCCGTGATCGTGGCCAAGCCGCCGCCCCCGCGTCCGACATGGGTCGTGCCGCTCGCGACATTGGCGGTCGCTGCGATCCTGGTCGTCTGCGCCTGCACCGGAGTGATCGCCTATCTCACCATGCAGCCTGCCCAGAGCAACGTCGCGGCCAACACTGAGATCAGGAATCTGCGCGAGACGGTGGCGCAACTGCGCAGGCAGGTGTCGGGCGTGTCCGACAATCTCGACGGCCTGCGCACCGCGGTCGATCAATCGAGCAAGGCGACCAATGACCGTTTTGGCCGGTTTGGCGAAAATCTTGATCGCATCGAACGGGTGAGCTCGTCCTCTACGGTGAAGCTCGACAAGCTTGCCCAGGTGCAGGCCCAGGCTCCGACGCCCGTCGCCACACAGCCAATGCCAATGATGGCCTCGGCCGCTACGCCCGAGATCACGGGATCGGTAGCACCTTCCGAGCGCATCTCGGCGCCGCGCAAGACGGTCAAGGGCTGGTCGGTCCGCCAGGCCTATGAGGGGATAGCGATCCTGCAAGGCCCGAACGGCGTCGTCGAGGCGGTGTTGGGACAGCAGGTGCCCGGCCTTGGCCGTATCGAGGAGATCAAAAACGAGAACGGACGTCTGGTGGTCGAGTCCAGCGGGGGCGTCATCTATTCGTCACGCAAGGCCACGCCCTGATCGAGGGCCACTTCTATTTGCGGTGATGCTCGAAGCTGGTGCATAGCAGATCGACCTCCGCCTCCGCGATCGGCGCCCGAAACAGGCGGCAGCTGAACTCGGCGGTCGTCCTGCTGTCCGTGGTGGTGCGATCCTCGCGGAGGAAGATGCATCGCTTGCAGACGTCGGTATGGTGCCGCTGTTCGGCCGCATCGGCCTGATCGAGCGCGTGCCGGAGTGTGTCGCGAAAGCGAGTCTTGGCCTCGTCGTCGAGAACGGCAATGGCCTCGAGCAGAACGCTGGTGGGGTCGCGCACGAGAAATTTCTTGCCCTGCTGCGTCACGCTCAGCAACACGGAGCGCTTGTCCATGGCGGAGCGCTTGCGCTCGATGTAGCCCAGTCGCTCGAGCTCGCCGATGATGAACGAGGCGGTGGCGCGCGTGGTGCCAACGTAGCTGGCGAGCGCCGAGGGCGTCCGGGAAAACCGGTTGGCACGGGAGAGGAAACGCAGCGCCATCCATTCGCGGTCGCGCAGGCCATGCTTGGCGCCTTCGAACCACAGGATGCGGGCCATCTGCCCCAATAATTCGATCGCTTCGCGAGCCAAATACATTTCAATATCTTTACTCAATTGAGCTTTTGGCAGCGCAATCCGGGTGGCTGATAATGAAGCTCCCTGAGAGAGGCGGAACCTTCCAGTCGTGGAACTAGAGCGTCACGAACAAAGTTCGAGTAAATCCCCCGGCTCAACTCTTCTGAAAATTTCACTCAAATGACCGCGGTGTACGCGCAGATTCCGCTCGCGCGGGATGTGCGTGCAACATGATGTGTCGCTGCGACCACCGCAAAGCCCATTTGTTGCGCGATGCGCTTCGAATCGCGCGAGCGGACGGATCGGCAGCAACTCGGGCAGCGGAAAAGGGGGCGAGAGAACCACCGTTTTCGGTTAATGAATGTTGCGTTGCAATGCGGCTAGGCGGTTAAATCGAAATAGGATCGAGCCCGGGAATGATAGAGCAAGTGAAGCCGTTCAGCGTCAAGCGCGCAGCATTGGCCGCCACCGTCGGCAACATGCTCGAGTTCTACGACTTCATCACCTACAGCTTCTTCGCCATCCAGATCGGCCATACCTTCTTCCCGACGGGAAGCGAGTACGGCAGCCTGATGCTGTCGCTGGCGACTTTCGGCGCCGGCTTCGTGACGCGGCCGATCGGCGGAATCGTGCTTGGGATCTATTCCGACCGGATCGGCCGGCGGCCTGCCATGCTGCTGAGCTTCGCGCTCATGGGGCTATCGATCCTGACCATCGCGCTCACGCCGTCCTATCGATCGATCGGTCTTGCAGCGCCCGTCATCGTGATCGCGGCGCGTATGGCGCAAGGCTTTGCTCTGGGCGGGGAGGTTGGACCGACCACCGCCTATCTGATGGAGATCGCCCCGCCCCAGCATCGCGCGCTGGTGGTGGCCTGGCAACCGGCCAGCCAGGAGATCGCCGCGACGACCGCAGGCGCGCTCGTCGGCGTCATCCTGAGTAAGACGATGGGGCCGGAGATGCTCGACGCCTATGGCTGGCGGGTGGCGTTTCTGATCGGAGCGGTGTGCCTGCCGTTCGGGTTCTGGATGCGCCGGACGCTGCCCGAGACTATCCCGCAGGCCGAAGCCGGTGCCCGCACCGTCGAGCACACTGGTCATCTCTCGCAGGCGAGACGGCACCTTGGCGTCATCGGACTTGCGCTGATGATCCTGGCAAGCGGCACGATCTCGACCTACGTCACCCAATACATGACGACCTATGCGCAGAACACGCTGCATCTGTCGTCGACACTGGCTTTCGCCGTGTCGCTGGTCAGCAACGGCATCCAGTTTGTCGGCGCGCTGGTCGGGGGCTGGCTGGCAGATCGTCTCGGTCGCAAGCCGGTGATGATCTGGCCGCAGCTCGCAACGCTGCTGCTGACCTACCCGACCTTCCTCTGGATCGTCCATGCCTCCGGCGCGTTGTCGCTCCTGGTTGGTTTCGGTGTTCTGTCCGTCATCGGCTCGCTGCCGTTCACTGCGTTCTACGCGACCTTCACCGAGGCGCTGCCCCAGAACATCCGCGGCGGTGTGTTCGCGACCGTCTACGCGGTCGCGATCGCCAGCTTCGGCGGTACGGCGCAGCTCGTGGTCACCTGGCTCCTCCACGTCACCGGAAATCCGCTGGCGCCGGCCTGGTACCTGCTGCTCGCGGCGATCGTCGGACTAGTCGCGATGAGCCTCATGCCCGAGACTGCGCCAGTGAAACAGCATCAGAACAAGACCTGAAAACAAGGCCTGAAAGCAGCGCGTTCGCAGGCTGGTGATTTGCGTTTGCCGGCAACTATGGCGAATGCGTCGCCTGAACGATCAGGCGCACGCATCAGGAAGGATGAACCCATGAGTATCGATACCACCATGACATCCGACGTCGTCGGGCTGACCAAGGTCGCTCCGGTCTCGCCCCGCGGATTCATGAGCGCGACTGCGGCCGTCGCCGCCGGCTACACGCTTGCGGCCGGGCCCGTGCGCGCCGAGGCGATCACGACCGACACCCGCGGCCTCCAGACCGGGGACGCCAAGATCAAGGTCGGCTCCGAGCAGATGCATGCGTATTTTGCCCGCCCCGCCGGCAACACCAAAGCGCCGGTGATCATCGTGGCGATGGAGATTTTCGGCCTGCACGAATACATCAAGGATGTGACGCGGCGCCTCGGCAAGCTCGGCGCTTTCGCGATCGCGCCCGACTATTATTTCCGCAAGGGCGTCGATTTGACCAAGGTCACCGAGATCAAGGACCTGCTGCCGATCGTCAATGCCAAGCCGGACGCGGAGCTGCTGTCCGATCTCGATGCGACGGTGGCGTGGGCGGGATCGCAAGGCGGCGACACCGGTAAGCTCGGCATCATCGGCTTCTGCCGCGGCGGACGCACCGTCTGGGAATATGCCGCTCACAGGGGCAGCCTCAAGGCCGGCGTCGCCTTCTACGGTCCGCCGGTCGATCCAGCCAATCGGCCGTGGCCGAAGAGCCCGATGCAGCTCGCGCCCGAGATGAAGGCACCGGTGCTCGGCCTCTATGGCGGCGCCGATACCGGCATTCCCGTCGCCCAGGTCGAGCAGCTCAAGACAGCCTTGGAGCAGAACAAGAAGACGGCCGAGTTCAAGATCTATCCGGAAGCGCCGCATGGCTTCCATGCCGACTACCGCGGCAGCTATCGCAAGGACGCAGCAGAAGATGCCTGGAAGCAGGCCCAGGCCTGGTTCAAGAAGTATGGCGTGTTGAGCTGACGCTTGATCATGATCCTCCTTCCCCCGCTTGCCACAACGCATCCAGGGCGTGGCGGTAGGTCGGATAAGCAAGCGTGACGCCGAGCTCGCACTTCATTTTCGCGTTGGAGACGCGGGCGCTGCTCGCATAGAAGCTGCGGGCCATCGCCGACATCTCGGCGGTCTCGAACGGCTCTTCCGGCGGCGGTGCAACATTCATCAGCTTCGCCGCGTAAGCGATCACCTCCTGCGGCGGCGCCGGCTCGTCGTCGCAGACGTTCCACGTGCCGCCGCTCGGGTGATGAATCGCAGCCATGATCGCGCTCGCGATGTCGTCGACGTGGATGCGGTTGAACACCTGTCCCGGCTTGATGATGCGCCGCGCCGTTCCAGCGCGCAGCGTCACCAGCGCGTTACGGCCGGGGCCATAGATACCCGCAAGCCGCAGGATCGCGGCGTCGCCACCGGTCGTGTCGGTCCATGCCTGTTCCGCCGCGACCCGCATGCGCGTCCGGTCGAGGTCCGCCTTCGGCGGCGTGCTCTCGTCGACCCAGCCGCCGGCGTGATCACCATATACGCCGATCGTGGACAAATAGACGATCTTGCGGTCGCCGCCCGCCGCCAGCAGGCCGGAGAAGGCCGCGATTGCGGGATCGCCGGCACTGCCGGGCGGGATCGAAACGAGAAGGACATCCGCGTCCCTCATGCGTTCGATCGTCTCGCGTGCCGGACTGCTGCCGGAGAAAGCATGCACCTCGACGCCGGCGAGAGCGCCCCGCTGCGCGGGATCGCGCACCGTGCCGGCGATATGCGAGAAGCGGCCACCGAACAGGCGGACGAAGTGCCGCGCACTGTAGCCGAGGCCAAGGATAAAGAGCCGCATACATCTTCCTTGCAGGTCGGAGTTCCCGTTCGCGCCGCAGCGCGCCTCCGCTCATAAGAGATTTTTGGGTCCGGCAAAAGATATTGCAATTTGTCTCGCCCGCCTGTGCAGGCGATGGTCGCTCACCGGAGGGACGCATCGATCATGCAGGCAGAAGCGCCAGCCATCATGCTATCTGACGCGGCTGAGCTAGTCCGCCGCGCCGCCGCGCTGATCTTCGACGTCGACGGCACCTTGGCTGAGACCGAAGAGCTGCATCGGCAGGCCTTCAACCATGCGTTCGCCCACCACGGTCTCGATTGGCAATGGGATCGGGCCGTCTACAAGGACCTGCTGCGGGTCACGGGCGGCAAGGAACGCATTCGCGCCCACCATGAAAGGCTGAGGATCGCCGCGCCATTATCGGATGTGGACATCGCGGAACTCCACCGCATCAAGACCGCGCATTATGCCGAACTGGTCCAAACCGGCTGCTGCCCCTTACGGCCCGGGGTGACGGATCTCCTCGTCGCTGCCAAGGCGCGCCGCCAGCGGCTCGCGATCGCGACGACCACGTCGCACGCCAACATCGACGCGCTGCTGTCGCGCGCCCTGGGAAAGGGCTGGGCCGCGGATTTTGATGCGATCGTCGCCGGGGATGACGTGCCGCACAAAAAGCCTGCGCCGGATGTCTATGTCGAGACCCTGGCGCGGCTGAAGCTCAACGCGTCCGACTGCGTCGCGATCGAGGATTCCGCTAACGGCCTGACCGCAGCTTCGCGGGCGAACATTCCCGTGCTCATCACCAGAAGCATGTTCTTCCGGGACGACGATTTTAGCCAGGCGCGGGTCGTGCTGGATGATCTGTCGGGGCTCGGGTGAGGCGGCAAAACAAAAAAACTGAAAAACAACCCTATGCACAGTAGAATGTGCCTGCGGGCCGGGCGCCCTCAATGGACGCGGTGGCTCGCTCTATCGTCCTCAGCTTGCTCGACAATCTGCGCGATTGGGCTGGACTGGTGGTGCACCAGGCGCCAGTCGTCGCCGACGCGCCGAAAGTGGTTGGCCGCAGCCAATGCCGTGCCGTCGACGATCTCGATGCAGAGCACGCGCGCGCTGTCGCCATCGACGATGGCCTGCGGTTCCGCGCAGACGATCTGCGGCCGCTCCGGACTCTGCAGGATGTCGCGCCAGCTTCCGATCACCGTGGCCCGGCCGATGATGGCCGGCCAGCCGGGATGAATGCAGGAAATGGCGTCATCGTCCGCCCACATCCGCTCCATTTCGTCGAAATCGCCGGTCGAAAAGGCGGCGTAGAACGCTGCGTTCGCGGCGATCACCTTGCTGTCCTTTGCCATGCCTCTCGGGTGGGGCAATGACAGGCAAAAATCAAGCAAGACTTCCGTCGACTTTCCGTCGATCTGGACCGCAATGCAGCATCGCTGCCCGTTTTGTGGTCACGCCGAGACCAGAATCTCCACCGCACGCCGCGCGCCATCCTTGTAGAGCCGGCCGAGCGCAGCGGTCACGGCTTCGCGCAGGCGCGGCTCGGCGCCCAAGGGCCCGAACACTTTTCCGACGCCGAGCAGCGCGGGTGCCAATCGTTCGGCGACAGGACCTGCCTCGCGCGCCAAGCCGGCGAACTCGGCTGCGAGCGGATCGCGCACGTCGATGGTGCGGCCCTTCTCGTCAAGGCCGCTGACGTAGCGCATCCAGCCGGCCACCGCGAGCGCATGCGTCGCGATCGGCAGGTTCCTGGCGAGACGATCCTGGATCGCGCCGAGCAGGCGCTGCGGCAGCTTTTGCGAGCCGTCCATCGCGATCTGCCAGGTGCGGTGATGCAGTGCCGGATTGGCGAAGCGCTTGAGCAGTGAGGCGCGATAGGCGGCCAGATCTGCGCCTGATGGCATCGTCAATGTCACCGCGGCCTCTTCCATCACCTGCGCGGCGAGGCGCGCGAAATGCGGATCCAGCATGGTGTCGGCGATGGTCTCGTAGCCTGCGAGATAGCCGAGATAGGCCAGCGCCGAATGGCTGGCGTTGAGCAGCCGCAGCTTCATCAGCTCGAACGGCTTGACGTCGTTCACCAGTTCGACGCCCGCGGCGGCAAGATCGGGCCGGCCGGCCGTAAAGCGATCCTCGACCACCCATTGCGTGAAGGGCTCGGTCATGACGGGCCATGCATCGCGTAAACCGAGCGCCGATGAAACCGCATCGCGGTCACTATCCGTCGTCTCCGGCACGATCCGGTCGACCATGGTCGAGGGGAAGGCCACCGTATCCGCGATCCACTTGCCGAGATCCTTCGAGCGCAGCGCGGCGAATTGCGTCACGATCCGCTGTACGGTGTGGCCGTTGGCGGCGAGGTTGTCGCAGCTCAGCACGGTAAAGGGCAGGGCGCCCAGCGCCCGCCGGCGCGCCAGCGCGGCGATGATGAAGCCGGGAGCCGAGCGCGGCGCGTCGAAATTGTTGAGGTCGTGCACGACATCAGGATGCCGTTCGTCGAGATCGCCGGTCTGCGGCGTGTGGCAATAGCCCTTCTCGGTGACGGTGAGGGAGACGATGCGAATGGCGGGATCGGCCATTCGCTCGACCAATCGTGCCGGGCTTTCGCGCGCGACCACGCTGTCGAGCAGCGCACCGATGATGCGGTGTTCGGTGCCTTTGGCTGCACGGACGGCAACCGTATAGAGATGATCCTGCGGGGCGAGGGCATCGCGTGTATCAGGGCTGCGCAAGCTCGCGCCGACGATGCCCCACGACGTCGCGCCGGCGCCAAGACAATCGTCGATGACGACGGCCTGGTGGGCGCGATGAAACGCGCCAAGGCCGAGATGCACGATGCCAGAGGTGACGCGCGAACGGTCGTAGGCCGGGCGGCGGATGCCGGGTGGCAGCCGGTCGAGATTGGCGCGGCCGAGGCGCATGTCGTCTCTCCCCTTGTTTGGCCGCTGCTTGACATGGCGCCCGTCCTCGGTCAATGCTTGCGGTCAATTGGTAAGACCAATTTTCCAAAATTGGCGGGCCGCGGGCAGCGAGAGCTGCCGGCATGACCCTTTCGGGAGGACCAGCGTGCCACTGGAAGCTGTGGAGGCGAGACGGCTTTATCGCCAAGTCGCCGATCAATTGCGAAGCCTGATCGACAGCGGTGAGTACGCGGTCGGCAGCCGCTTGCCGACCGAGCGCGAACTCGCCGAGCAGCTCAAGATATCCAGGCCGACGGTGCGCGAAGCCCTGATCGCGCTCGAAGTCGAGGGCCGCCTTCGTATCCGCGTCGGTTCCGGCATCTATGTGATCGAGCCTGCGGCGGTTGCGGCGACCGCGCCTGCTTCCGTCATCGAGGGCCCGTTCGAGCTGTTGCGTGCCCGCGAGTTCCTGGAAAGCGCCATCGCCGAAGAAGCCGCGCGCGTGGCGACGAAGGACGACCTTGCCCGCATCGATGCGTCCCTTGTCGCGATGGAGAATGTAGAACACCCCGGCGAAGCCTCGATGGTCCACGACCGCGCCTTCCACGTCGCGATCGCCGGAAGCCTCGGCAATGCCGTTCTGGTGCGCGTGGTCGGCGAGTTGTTCGACCAGCGCCTCAATCCCTATTTCGCGCAGCTTGCGCATTATTTCGAGAGCCCGGGCACGTGGCGCACTGCACTCGACGAGCATCGCGCGGTGCGCGACGCGATCGCGGCGCATGATTCCGGGGCCGCGCGCGAAGCCATGCGCGATCATCTCGCGAGATCCCAGGAGCGCTTTGCGCAGAACTTCGGAGCCGAGAGCGCGGCAGGACCGTCCTCCGGGCGCGCGGCGCGATCGACGGCAAAACCGACAAAACCGGAACGTGCGCCGAAGAAGAAGCGAGCTGCGAGCAGCAGCGCGCGACCGCGATGAGATCGTGCGGCCCGCACCCGCGTTTGGGGGCGGGCGGACAAGAAGCGGATTTAAAAGAAGCAGACTTGAAAAAGGGAGGAAAAGTCAGTGTTGAAAAAGATGACAATGGTGCTGGCGGTCTCGGCCGCGGCGATGATTGCTACGGCTGGCGCCGGCATGGCGCAGACCAAGCTCAAATGGGCCCATGTCTACGAGACCTCGGAGCCCTTCCACACTGCTTCGGTCTGGGCCGCGCAGGAGATCGGCAAGCGCACCAACGGGCGCTATGCGATCGACGTCTATCCAGCGTCGCAGCTCGGCAAGGAGGCCGACATCAACCAGGGCCTTTCGCTCGGTTCGGTCGACATCATCATCTCCGGCTCGAGCTTCGCGGCCAAGAGCTTTCCGCCGATCGGCGTGACCTATTATCCCTACACCTTCCGCGATGCCGATCATCTGCTCGCCTACACCAAGAGCGACATCTTCAAGGAGCTCACCAAGGGTTATGAGGACAAGAGCGGCCACCACATCGTCGCGGTGACCTATTACGGCGTGCGCCAGACCTCGTCGAACAAGCCGATCAAGACCTGTGCCGACCTCAAGGGTCTGAAGATGCGCGTGCCCGATGTGCCCGCCTATCTCGCTATGCCGCGCGCCTGCGGCGCCAACACCGCGCCGATCGCGTTCGCCGAAGTCTATCTGGCGCTCCAGAACGGTACCGTCGAAGCCCAGGAGAATCCGCTCACCACGATCGAGGCCAAGAAGTTCTACGAGGTGCAGAAGCACATCGTGCTGACCGGCCACATCGTCGACCATCTCAACACGGTGGTGGCCGGTGCGCTCTGGAAGAAGCTCAGCGACGAGGACAAGAAGACCTTCACCGACGTCGCGCAGGAGGCCGCCGCCAAGGCGACCGCGGAGATCAAACAGAACGAGGCCAAGCTGGTCGCCTTCTTCAAGGAGAAGGGCCTGACCGTCACCGAGGTCGACAAGAGCGAGTTCCGCGACACCGTGCTGAAGAACGTCGCGTTCGAGACCTTCGGCTACCGCAAGGCCGACTGGGAACGCATTCAGGCGGTGAAGTAATGACGTAGTCGCCATCCCGGGGCGGTCCGCTGGACCGAACTACGGTGTGCAATTGCGCACCTGAAAATCTCGAGGTTCCGGGTCTGGTGCTGACGCACCATCCCGGAACGACGTGATCAGTTTGAGGAGCACACCCATGTCCACCGCCGAAACGCACCGGCAGATCACCGCGGACGAGATCGCCCACACCTTCGAGGAAGAGGCGACGCCCAAGGTCGATCTCGGCATCTACGCTTTTGAGGACTGGGTCGCGCTGGCGATCTTCTGGGTGATGGCGCTCGCCGTCTTCCTCCAGTTCTTCACCCGTTACGTCCTCAACGACAGCTACGCCTGGACCGAGGAGATCGCGACCTACTGCCTGATCGGCGTGGTCTTCATCGGCTCCTCGATGTGCGTGCGGCTGTCGCGGCACATCCAGGTCGACCTGCTCTATCGCTATCTTCCGCACCTTGTGGCGCGCGCATTGTCGACAGTGATCGATCTGATCCGGATCGTCTTCTTCGGTTACGCCATCAAGCTGGTCTGGGTCTACATCCAGATCATCGGCGACGAATCCATGACCACCATCAATCTTCCCAAGGACTACGTCTATTACGCCGTGCTGGCGGGCTTCGTGCTGATGTTCGTCCGCTCGGTGCAAGTGGCCATACAACATTTGCGGCAGGGCTACTCGATCCTCGAACGTCCCGGCGCCTACGACGGCTTTGAAGGGTAATTCCATGTTGCTGTTGCTTGGAGGCTTCCTCATCCTCATGCTGCTCGGCGTTCCCGTGGCCATCGCCATGGCGGCGTCGTCGCTGCTCTACATCCTGGTCAGCGGCGTGACGCCCGACGTCACGCTGGCGCAGCGCATGATCGCCGGTATCGAGAGCTTTCCGCTGCTCGCCGTGCCGTTCTTCATCCTGGCCGGCAATCTGATGAACATCGCCGGCGTCACCGGGCGCATCTACAAATTCGCCGTCGCGCTGGTCGGCTGGATGCGCGGCGGCCTCGGCCACGTCAATATCATTGGCTCGGTGATCTTCTCCGGCATGTCTGGCACCGCGATCGCGGATGCCGCCGGTCTCGGTACCATCGAGATCAAGGCGATGAAGGACCACGGCTACTCCACGGAATTCTCCGTGGGCGTCACCGCGGCCTCCGCCACGCTCGGGCCGATCATCCCGCCGTCGCTGCCTTTCGTGATCTACGGCATGATGGCCAACGTCTCGATCGGCGCGCTGTTTCTGGGGGGCGTCATTCCAGGCGTCGTGCTGACGCTCCTGATGATGGCCACCGTCACCTACTTCGCGCACAAGAACAAATGGGGCAGCGATACGCCGTTCTCCTGGCCGCAATTGGGATCGGCAGGGCTTGAGATCCTCGTCGTATTGAGCTTCCCGATGGCTGTCTGGCTTCTGACGGTCGCCGGTCTCTCCACCAATTGGGCAGTTGGTCTCGGCCTGTTCGCGCTGCTCGCGATCGACTGGTACTTCGACTTCTCCGCGGTGATGGCGCTGATGGCGCCGGTGATCCTGATCGGCGGCATGACGCTCGGCTGGTTCACCCCAACGGA
Source organism: Bradyrhizobium sp. 155 (assembly GCF_023101105.1). Classification (NCBI taxonomy): domain Bacteria; kingdom Pseudomonadati; phylum Pseudomonadota; class Alphaproteobacteria; order Hyphomicrobiales; family Nitrobacteraceae; genus Bradyrhizobium; species Bradyrhizobium sp. 155. The sequence goes on from NZ_CP064704.1 coordinate 1,616,671, forward strand.
AGCCGCGGTCGCCGCCGTGATCTGGTCGCTGTTCCTCGGCCTGGTACGCTACCGCACCATGACGATGAAAACGGTCGCGAAAGCGACTTTCGACACCATCGAGACCACGGCTTCGGTGCTGTTCATCGTCACGGCAGCCTCGATCTTCGCCTGGCTGCTGACGGTGTCGCAGGCAGCCCAGATGCTGTCGGACTGGATGCTCAGCATCACCCACAACAAATGGGTGTTCCTGGCGCTCGCCAACGTCCTGATCCTGTTCGTCGGCTGCTTCATCGACACCACGGCGGCGATCACCATTCTGGTGCCGATCCTGTTGCCGATCGTGCTCAAGCTCGGCATCGACCCGATCCATTTCGGTCTGATCATGACGCTGAACCTGATGATCGGTCTGCTGCATCCGCCGCTCGGCATGGTGTTGTTCGTGCTCGCGCGCGTCGCAAAGCTCTCGGTCGAGCGCACGACGGTGGCGATCCTGCCGTGGCTGGTGCCGCTGATGGTTGCGCTGATCGCAATCACCTACATCCCCGAACTGACCCTCTGGCTGCCGAAATACATGGGACTTTCCAAATGACCTCAACTGCTCTCGCCGCAACCCTGTTTGGCCCCGAAGATCTGCGCATGGTCGAGCATCCGCTCGACAAGCTCGCTGAAGGCATGGTGCGCCTCCGTTTCGGCGCCGGCGGCATCTGCGGCTCGGACATGCATTATTTCCGTCATGCCCGCACCGGCGATTTCGTCGTGAAATCGCCGCTAGTGCTCGGTCACGAAATTTCAGGCGAGGTCGTGGAGATCGCGGGCTCCGCGGCGAACCTGAAGCTCGGCGACCGTGTCGCCGTCAACCCGTCGCGCTGGTGCGGCCATTGCGTCGCTTGCCGCGAAGGCCGGCAAAACCTCTGCGAGAATATCTACTTCATGGGCTCGGCCTCGAAGACACCGCACATGCAGGGCGGCTTTGCCAACTATTTCGACGCGATCCCGGCACAGTGCGTGAAGATTCCCGATCATGTGTCCTATCAGGCCGCGGCGCTCGCCGAACCGCTCGCGGTCTGCCTGCACGCCGTCGCGCGTGCCGGCAACATCGATGGCAAGCGCGGCATCATCTTCGGCGCCGGTCCGATCGGGCTTCTGACCATGCTCGCCGCGCGCCGCGCCGGCATGACCGACATCACGGTGGCCGACATCGCGCCGGCGCCGCTGGCCTTTGCGACCCGGCTCGGCGCCTCTCACGTCGAGAATGTCGCAGCCGGCGAGGAAGGCCTGAAGGCGCAGGCCGCCTCGCGCCCCTACGATGTCGCTTTCGAAGTCTCGGGCACGGCTGCAGGCCTTGCCAGTGCGATCGGTATCGTCAGGCGCGGCGGCGTTGTGGTGCAGATCGGCAATTTGCCGGGTGGCCAGATTCCGGTGCCGGCCAATGCGGTGATGGCCAAGGAGATCGACCTGCGCGGCTCGTTCCGCTTCGGGCTCGAGTTCATGACGGCGGTGGAGCTGATCGCGGACGGCAGCGTCGACGTGCTGTCGCTGGTCACCGCCGAGCGGCCGCTGTCCACCGCGCCGGACGCGCTGCTGCTGGCGCTCGACCGCTCGCAGAGCGTCAAGGTCGTGCTGACCGCGAACTGATCCGGGAGAATTCCTATGATGCTCGAGGGATGGCGCTGGTATGGGCCGGACGATCCGGTCTCGCTGGATGATGTCAGGCAGGCCGGCGCGAGCGACATCGTCTCGGCGCTGCATCAGGTGCCGATCGGCGAAGCCTGGACACGCAAGGCGGTCGAGGAGCGCAAGAACTTCATCGAGAGCGGCCAACCCGGGCGCTCGCGGCTGACCTGGTCGGTGGTGGAATCGATTCCGATCCCCGACGACGTCAAGCGTCTCGGGGCTAAAGCGACGCGCTCGATCGAGACATGGATCGCCAGCCTGGAGGCGGTTGCCGCGGCCGGCATCAAGATCATCTGCTACAACTTCATGCCCGTCGTGGATTGGTGCCGCACCGATCTCGAATGGGAGCTGCCGAACGGCGCCCGCGCCATGCGCTTCGATCAAGACCGTTTCGCGGCCTTCGAGCTGCACATCCTGAAGCGTCCCGCCGCCGTCCAGGAATACTCGCCCGAGCAGCAGGCCCGCGCGAAAAAACTGTTCGAGCAGATGAGCCAGGCAGATATCGACTATCTCGTCATGGTCATCGCCAGCGCGCTGCCGGGCTCGACCACCGAGCCGATGACCATCCCGCAATTCCGCGATCGGCTCGAAACATATCGCGACGTCACGCCAAAAATCCTGCGGCAGCATCTCGCCGAGTTTTTGGGCCGCGTCACCCCCGTCGCCGAGCAGCTCGGGGTCTCATTGACGCTGCATCCGGACGACCCGCCGCGCCCGCTGTTCGGTCTGCCGCGCGTCGCGTCCAGCGCCGATGACTATCAGGCGTTGTTCGATGCGGTGCCGTCAAAGGCGAATGGTATCTGCCTGTGCACGGGGTCGCTTGGCGTGCGCGCCGAGAACAATCTTCCCGCGATGGCCGAACGCTTCGGCCCGCGCATTGCCTTTGCGCATCTGCGCGCGACCAAGCGCGAGGCGGATGGCCTGTCCTTCTACGAGTCCGATCATCTCGACGGTGACGTCGACATGGTCTCGGTGCTGAAGGCGCTGCTGAAGGAGAACGCGCGGCGTTCGCCCGGCCAGAAAATTGTGTTCCGGCCCGACCACGGCCATCGCATGCTCGACGATCTCGCGGCCACCAAGCGCACCAATCCGGGCTACACCGCGATTGGCCGCCTCCGCGGCCTGGCCGAGCTCCGCGGCGCGATCCGCGCGATCGAGCATCGATAGAGGCCAAAACTTTATCCATACCGTCATTGCGAGCGTAGCGAACCAAACCAGAATTCCTCCGCGGAAGGACTCTGGATTGGTTCGCGACGCTCGCAATGACGCGGAGGGAGAGGTGCCTCGTCTCAACCTTGTCCCCTTAGGCGCAAAGGCAGAATACGTCCCGGGCACGCGCACAGATTGTCAAAATTCCAGCCATATGCGAAGGTAGCGTCATTCCGTTTTCGATCGACGCATTGCAGCAATAAGCCATTTAGGAGCTTGATGTGAGCATTCTGGTCGAACTTCCTCCCGATCAATATGACCGACGGGCATTTGCAAAATTCAACGAGACATCAACCGGCTTTGATCTCGACATCGCTCGCGCGATGATGTGGATGTCGCAACTCGCCTACGAGACCCATGTGCCGGACACGATCAACAGGGTCTCTCCTTTCTGGGATCTGTCCGGCGTCAAGTTGCTGAGCCAGCCGGCGCATTCGACGCTGCCGCTGACCGACACGCGCGGGATCATCACGAGCAAGGGTGACGCAACCATTGTCGCCTTCGCCGGCACCGACCCGCTTCATCTCCTGAACTGGGTCAGCGATTTCACGCTTGGCCGACCGAAGGCGCCCGTGCACCAGGGGTTCGTCGATGCGGCGGCGGCCGTGTGGGACGACGTGAAGAGCGCACTGGCGGCAGCGCTGGCGCGCAAATCACCGATCTTCATCACTGGGCACAGCCTCGGCGCCGCGATCGCGGTGGCAACGGCGGACTTCGCGCGGGAGCAGCTCCAGCTCGCGGATGCGCAGATCTATCTTTACGGTTGTCCGCGCGTGGGCCGCGACGATTTCGTCGCCCTCTACAACGGTACGTTCGGCAGGACGACCTATCGTCTCGTGCACGGCACCGACATCGTCCCGACCGTGCCTCCGCCCGGGCTTGGCTTTCATCACGTCGGCCGTTATCTCGCCTGTGCACGCGGCGCCAAATTCAGCGCCAGCCAGCTCACGACGAATGTTGGTTCGGATGAGCCAATGGCGAATGCTGGAATTGGTGAGCAGGTCCGCAATCTCCTCAGCGGCGTATCCGAGAACACGCGGACGGATGTCGTCGGCAGGCTCACGGTGCTGCTGCCGGCAGGGATCGGCGATCACCTGCCCGATCGTTACTGTGCCGCGCTGACACCCGCCTAGACTCCGGTTTTGATGCGTTTTCTTCACGTGAACCGGTCCACTTCGCCCGAAAACGCTCTAGTAGCAAGCCGCCATCGCGCCGAGCTTCGGATAGAGCCGGTCGATCGCGGCGATCTCGCTTTTCATCTGCGCGGTGATCCAGTCGCGGATCTCGGCGGCGATGGGACGCATCGGCCGGTTGCGCGGTGGCAGGAATTCGCAGATGCGGCGTGTGGTGGTGAGCGTGTCGGAGGCGGGCACCAGCGCGCCGGTCAACAGCCAGTGCGAGGCGACCGTCAGCCAACCGAGCGCGATGCCCTGGCCGAGCAGGGCGGCCTGCATCACGACGGCATAGTCCGTGAAGCTCAGCGCCTTGGCCGCACCGCGGCGCCCGGTGAGAAGCGATGCGTAATCCGCGGCCCAGTCGCCCGGCGTCTCGGCGAGCCGAATGATGGTGTTGCCTTCGGCGGGATCGGTTTCGCCGAGATAGGCAGGGCTGCACATCGGCAGCATGACCTCCTTCATCACCAGCGTGCCACCGGATGACGGCTCCTCGCGATCGCGGAAGCGCATGCCGAGGTCGACATTCTCCACTGGTCCGCGCAGCGCGCCGGAGATCAGCTGAAAGCGCAAATCGACCTGAGGAAATTGCTTCTGCAGCTTGTCGATGCGCGGCATCAGCCAATGCGTGGTGAAGGCGGAGGAGACCGACAGTGTCACCGTCTCGGTGCCCTTCCGGCGCCGCTCGATCTCGACCAGCCCGCTTTCGATGCTGCGAAAGCCTTCGAGCACGCGGCGATACAAGAGTTCGCCTTCCTCAGTGAGCACCGCGCGTCCCGCCTTGCGGTCGGATAGGCGAACGCCGAGATGGTCCTCGAACTGACCCAGCATCCGGCTCACCGCAGGCTGGGTGACGTTCAGTTCGGCGGCCGCCGCCGTGAAGCTGCCATTGCGCGCCGCTGCGTCGAAGACGAACAGGGCGTTACTTGAGGGCAGCATCCGGCGCAGCTCGGGCATAACACCATGTTATGACCCAGGTGAGAATTTGGCAATTGCCGAGTTTTGCCAAGTCTGGTGTCATTGGCGTCATAGCCAAAAGACAGGGCCTGCGAGCGAAGATGTTGGTGCGGTGCACGCTTCGACCAGGAGTGCTCAAATTCCTGTCTATAAAGCAGGCTTATGGCGCGCAGTGAAGCACGCCGGCTCAGGACATGGCGAGGTCGATCGTTGGACAAACGAGCGGAAAGCGTCGAGATCAGATCCGCGAGCAAGGCCTATGGCGCCGTTCGTGCCCTCGACGACGTGTCCCTCAATGTCGCCGCCGGCGAGTTCGTCTCGCTGCTGGGCCCCTCCGGGTCCGGCAAGACCACATTGCTCGGCATCCTCGGCGGCTTCATCCTGCCATCGAGCGGAACGATCCTGTTCGGCGGCCGCGACGTCACCTGGATGCCGCCGCACAAGCGCGACATCGGCGTCGTGTTCCAGAACTACGCGCTGTTCCCGCATATGAGCGTCGGCGAGAATGTTGCCTTTCCCTTGCGCGCGCGACGGCTGCCGAAGGCGGCCTGGCCGGATAAGGTGCGCGCGGCGCTTTCGATGGTCGGTCTTGCCGGCTACGAAGAGCGCGGTATCGCGCAACTCTCCGGCGGCCAGCGCCAGCGCGTGGCGCTCGCACGCGCCATGATCTTCGAGCCGCGGCTGATCCTGATGGACGAACCGCTGTCCGCGCTCGACAAGCAACTGCGCGAATCCATGCAGATCGAGCTGCGCGCGCTGCACAAGCGCATCGGCGCCACCATCATCTACGTCACCCACGATCAGCGCGAAGCGCTGACCATGAGCGACCGCGTCGCCGTGATGAAGGACGGCAGGCTGATCCAGATCGACGCGCCCGAGCGCCTGCACGATCATCCCGCGGATTCCTTCGTCGCGAGTTTCATTGGCGAGGCCACGATGCTTCCCGTGCGACGCGTCGATGCCTCCGGCGTTGCGCTCGGCAATGTGCTTCTGCGCAGCGCCCGCGCCATTCCCGACGGGGACGCGCTGATGCTCGCCGTGCACAGCGAAAAACTGCTGATCGACGATGGTGCGCCGGACACCGCCTGCAATCGGCTCACCGGCACGGTCACCGACATCGTCTATCAGGGCGAGAGCCTGCGCATCTTCCTGGCGCTCGCCGATGGCATCGTGCTCAGCCTGCGCCAGGCGAGCTATCACCAGGCCTACAGCCGCATCCCGCCGCTGGGCGGCAGCCTTACCGTGACCCTTCACCCCGAGGACACCATCGTCGTGCCCAGGGTGAGGGACTGAACCCAAGCCTTGTCCAACCGAGAGAAGAAGCCAAAAATGTCGTCAGCAGCCTCGTTCAGCAATTTCAAGGTTCTCACCTTCGACGTCGTCGGCACCTTGATCGATTTCGAGACCGGCGTGCTCTCCGCGGTGCGCCGGATCTCGGGCAAGTCGCCGGCCGAGCTCAGCGACGACAAGATCTTCGAATCCTACAAGCGCGGTCGCGACAAGCACCACGAGCGGTCGAGCGAGGTGATGTTCCATGTCTATCGCTATCTTGCCAAGGAACTCGGGCTGCAGGCCGATGACGCCTCCTGCGACGTGTTCCAGCTCGCGGTGCTGCGCTGGGGACCGTTCCCAGACTCGGTCGAGGCTCTGAAGCGCCTGAGAACCAAATTCCGCCTGGTCGCGATGACCAATGCCGACCGCGTCGCGCTGTCCTGTTACGCGCACGCGCTCGGCAATCCCTTCGACGATACCGTTTGCGCCGACGAGACTGGCGTTGCGAAACCCGATCCGGAGTTTTTCGCCTACAACAAGGGCCGCCAGTCCGCTTTCGGCTACAAGCAGTCCGATATCCTTCACGTCGCGCAGAGCCAGTATCACGACATCGGGATTGCGCGGAAACTCGGCTACAAGGTGTGCTGGATCGAGCGCCGCCAGGGCATGGCCGGTTTCGGAGGCACACCGGCCGTGGAGACGCTGACCAAGCCGGACTTCCATTTTCCGACGTTGAAGGCGCTTGCCGATGCGGCCATCGGGCCGGCGGCGTAAGGCATGAGCGGTGGCATGACACGGGACTGGAAGGCGCTGCCGTCGGCCAACTCGCTGTGGGCCGCCACGGCCGAGCCGGCGCGCGAGTTTCCGGTCGTGTCAGGCGAGCACCAGGCGGATGTGGTGATCATCGGTGCGGGCTACACGGGCCTGTCTGCTGCGCACCACATCGCCAAAAGCGGTTTGTCGCCGATCGTACTCGAGGCCAACCGCGCGGGCTGGGGCGCGAGTGGACGCAATGGCGGCGTGATCACCGCAAAGTTCCGCCTCTCGTTCCGCGAGATCGACGCCGTGCACGGCCGCGCCATGGCGCAGCGCATGTACGGGATCGCGCATGAATCCACTGATACCGTCGAGGAGCTGGTCTCCGAATTTGGCATCACCAGTGCCGCGTTGACGCGCACCGGCCAGGTCAAGGCCGCTCACAACGAGACGACCCTGAAGGCCGCGATCGACGAGGCCAACTGGATGAAGCGCGAGATGGGGGATGCGGAGGTCCGCATCCTCGACAAGGGGCAAGTGCGCGACGAGACCGGCTCCGACATCTTCGTCGGCGGCGTGCTCAATCCCGGCTCCGGCGGCATCCATCCGCTGAATTATCTGCGCGGCCTTGCCGATGGCGTGGCGCGCCGCGGCATCCCGATTTTCCAGGAGTCGCCGGTCGTAAGGCTCCGCCGCGACAACAGCGGCATCGTCGCTGAAACGCCGCAAGGCGCAGTGCGGGCAAAGCAGGCGATCATCGCCACCAACAGCTATTCCGACCTCACCGGCGCGACCGCGAGCATGCAGCGCACGCTGATCCCGTTCCGCAGCGCCATCATCGCGACCGACAGGCTGCCGCGCAACCTCGCGGGAAGCCTGATGCCGACCGGGCGCACCTACACCGAGACCAAGCGCATGATGCGTTGGTTCCGCATGGTCGACAATCGTGTGATTTTTGGCGGCCGCGGCGCCTTCGGCAAGCAGGATTCGGAAACCGCTTTCGACGCGTTGCGCAAGGCGATGGTCGGAATCTTTCCCGACCTTGCCGAGGTCCCGCTCGCCTACAAATGGTCGGGCCTGGTCGGGATGACGTTGGACTCGGTGCCGCATATCGGCCGGCTCGACGACCGCACGCTGTTCTCGATGGGCTACAACGGCGCGGGCGTGGCGATGTCGAGCCTGATGGGCCGCTATCTCGCCGCCTTTGTGCGCGGCGAGACGCCAGAGGTCGGGCTGCTCGACGCGAGGCGATTGAAAGCCATCCCGTTCTATCCGTTGCGCGAGCCCGCCGTGCGCATGGTCGCCGGCTGGTACCAGTTTCTCGATGCGATCGGACAGTGACATTTATCTGGAGGAGGCGAGGATGAATACGAATCGGATTTTTGGACTTGGCTACACGCTGGTTGGTGCGATCGCGATAAGCGGCACGGCTGCCAGGGCTGCCGAACAGATCACCTTCGTCTCGCAAGGCGGCGCCTATCAGCAGGCGCAGACGGTGGCGATCCTCGATCCCACGGCGAAGAAGCTCGGCATCACAATCAACCAAGATTCGATTCCCGACGCCTGGCCTGCGATCAAGACGCAAGTCGGCAGCGGCAAGCCGATCTGGGACGTCGTGGATACTCCGACCGGCAACTGCCTGCGTGGGGGCGAGCAGGGGCTGATCGAGAAGCTCGACTTCTCGAAGATCCCGAATGGCGCCGCGATGCCGGAGTCCTATCGCAGCCCCTATTCGGTTTCCTACGAGTTCTATTCCAGCGTACTGGCCTACAGCCAGAAGACCTTTCCGAAGGACGCGCCGAACAGCTGGGCCGATTTCTGGGACGTCAAGAAATTTCCCGGGCGCCGCGCACTGCGCAACCACCCGTTCGCGACGCTCGAGGCGGCACTGATGGCCGACGGCGTCGCGCCCGACAAGCTCTATCCGCTCGACGTCGACCGGGCCTTCAAGAAGCTGGAAGAGATCAAGCCGCACATCACGGTGTGGTGGACCTCCGGCGCACAGTCGGCGCAACTGCTCAACGACGGCGAGGTCGACATGGAGATGGCCTGGAATGGCCGTGTCAGTGCGGTCGCGAAGGAAGGCGCCAAGGTCGCCTTCACCTACAACCAGGGCGTTTTACAAAGCACCTCGCTCTGCATCCTCAAGGGCGCGCCGAATCTCGAGACGGCCGTCAAGTTTCTCAACGAGGCCGTCGATCCCGTGCACCAGGCCAATCTGCCGCTGCATATCGACTATGGTCCGGGAAATCCAAAGGCGTTTGAGACCAACGTGATCAAGCCCGAGCGCGCCGCGCAATTGCCTAGCGAACCGGCCAATGCGGCGAAACAGGCGCTGATGTCCTACGCCTGGTGGTCCTCGCCGGCGGGCGAAGCCGCCGAGAAGCGTTGGGCGTCGTTCATGCAGAAGTAGGCGAAGCGGGCCGCGTCGATGACATCCGTGCCGGATCCCTCCCAAAAGCATCAGCGTCGCGAACACGGCCTGATGCTGGCATTGGTGTCGCCGGCGCTGCTGGTGATCTTGGCTCTGATCGTGCTGCCGGTCGGCTGGCTCGCCTGGCAGTCGATCTACCATGACGGCTTCACGCTGGAGAATTATCGCCGCGTCTTCACCGAAGACATCTACTGGCGCAGCTTTGCGCTGACCTTCGAGATCAGCCTCGTGGTCACGGGAATCGCGCTGCTGCTTGGCTATCCCGTGGCCTACCTCGCCAACTCGGTGCCGAGACGATGGAGCATTCTCATCCTGTCGCTGGTCGTGCTGCCATTCTGGACCAGCGTGCTGGTGCGGGCCTATGCCTGGCTGGCGCTGCTCCAGCGTACCGGCGTGATCAACCAGCTTTTGCGTTATCTCGAGGTGACGAGCGAACCGCTCGCGCTGGTGCACAACACCTTCGGCACGGTGGTTGCGACGGTACACATCCTCTTGCCGTTCATGGTGCTGCCGCTCTACGCCACCATGCAGAAGATCCCGTCCGACCTCATGCAGGCCGGCGCCAGCCTGGGAGCGAGCCCGTCGCTCACCTTCGTCCGCGTCTTCCTGCCGCTGTCTCTGCCGGGCGTGCTGGCAGGCTGCACCATGGTGTTCGTGCTCTGCCTCGGTTTTTACATCACGCCGGAACTGCTCGGCGGCGGCCGCACGGTGATGGTGTCGATGCTGGTGAGCCGCAATGTCGAGCTCTACAACCAGTTCGGCGCGGCGAGCGCAGTCGCCGTCGTGCTGCTCTTAAGCGTGCTCGCGATCTTCTTCGTCGTCAGCCGCTTCATCTCGCTCGATCGCATATTGGGGCAGAAATGACGCGATTGTCACCCGCCCGGATCGCCCTCTATGTGATCAGCGCGCTGGTGCTGGTCTACCTGATCCTGCCGGTGCTGATCATCGCGCCGATCTCCTTCTCCAGCGCGCGTTTTCTGACCTTTCCGCCACCGTCGTTCTCGCTGCGCTGGTATCAGCAGTATTTCTCCAACGCGGCCTGGATGCAGGCGACGCGGGTAACGCTGACGGTCGCGCTCCTTACCGTGCTTATCGCAACGCCGCTCGGCGTCTCCGCCGCCTATGCCATCAGCCAGTCGAAGCTGCGGATCATGCGGCTGATCCACATGATGCTGCTGTTGCCGCTGGTGGTGCCGATCATCATCACTGCGGTGGGGATCTTCTTCCTCTATGCCAAAATCGGCTTGGTCGCGACGCTGCCGGGCCTGGTGCTCGCCAATGTGATGCTGGGGCTGCCTTACGTGATCATTTCGGTGCTGGCGGGCTTGCAGAGTTTCGATCCGGCGCAGGAGATGGTCGCACGCAGCCTCGGCATGAATCGCCTGCGTAGCTTCTTCGCGGTGACCTTGCCGCAGATCAAGTCCAGCGTGGTCGCAGGCGGCATCTTCGCCTTCATCTCGGCGATGGACGAGACCATCGTCGCGCTTTTCATCTCCGGCGGCCAGTATCAGCCGCTGACCAAGCGCATGTTCACCGCCCTCCGCGACGAGATCGACCCGACCATCGCCGCCATCTCGACGCTGATGACGGCGGCCTCCTTCGTGCTGGTACTGCTGGCGAGCGCGCGGCAGAAAAAGGGCGGGTGATTTTTGTTCATCGTCCTGGCGAAAGCCAGGACCCATTACCCCCAAGAAGATCTTGCTGCGCGAGCTGGCAATCCCGAATCTTCGCCAAACTGCGTTTGGTGGTTATGGGTCCCCTGAGTTCACAAACGAAGTGCAACACTTCCATCTGGAGGTGTTGCCATGGGGCGGACTTACAAACAGCTCTCCCTTGACGATCGATGCGAGATTGCCCGCCTTTCGGCCAATGGCGGCTCGGTCGGGCAAATCGCGGCAGCTTTGGATCGGCCGCCATCAACGATCTCTCGGGAGCTGAGGCGGAACCGTGGCAGGCAAGTCGGCTACAAGCCAAGCTATGCTCAGCAGCAGACCCGGGCGCGGCGCTGGAAGGGCTCTCGCCTCGAGCGGGACGCCAGCTTGCGCCGCGAGGTCTTGGCAGGCTTGAGCCGCGGTTGGTCACCCGAACAGGTCGCAGGCAGGCTGGCCCGGGAACGTGGCCGTAGGGTGATCTCCTGCGAGAGCATCTACCGCTTCATCTACGCCCAGATCACACGCACGACGGACTTCACCTGGCGGCGCTATCTGCCTCGAGGCAAGAGCAAGCGAGGCCACCGCGGCAAACGAGGCGGGAGCCCCGCAAGCTTCATCGAAGGCCGTGTTTCGCTGGCAGAACGGCCTGCCGAGGTCGCCGATCGCAAAGTCCCGGGCCACTGGGAAGCCGATCTGATGATGTTCTCCAAATACCGGCAGGCCATCCTGGCCGTCCACGAGCGAACCTCGCGCCTGCTGCTCGCCGTTCCCATCGAACGCAAGTTCGCCGCCGGTATCGCTAGCCATCTCGTACGCCTGTTCAAAGCCGTACCGGAGGCACTGCGCCGTACCGTCACCTTCGACAACGGCACCGAGTTCGCCGCCCACCTTTCCTTGCAGAGCCTCTTGATGAAGACCTTCTTCTGCGACCCGCACGCGCCGTGGCAAAAGGGCGGCATCGAGAACGCCATCGGCCGCTTGCGCCGCTTCATCCCCCGAAAGACCGACCTCGAAAAGCTCCCAACCAGGCGCTTCCGTCAGTCCATTGCCGCCTACAACAACACCCCGCGCAAATGCCTTGACTTCAGAACCCCGGCAGAGGCCTTCTCCTCTCAACTGTTGCACTTCGAGTGTGAATCCACCTCCTGGCCTTCGCCAGGACGACACCGAACGCTTGGCACGAACCTCGCCGTCTCACGCTTTCGCCGCCAGCCACGCCAAAATCATCTCCACGATCTGTGCCCTGCTGTTTGCGGCACGTCGGCCTCGCTGAGGTCGCGGTCGAATAGGGCACCAATCTGGTTCGGCCAGGTCGTCAACGAAGGCGTCGAAGCTCGCCACCTCTCGTCCGGCAAGCGGCTGCGACATGGGCTGCAGTGCAACCAGCAGGGGCGGGCATGACGCCTGCGCAGGGTGCGAGAAGCCTTTCGATCTTGCGCGCCCTGTCGGCCTGTCCTACGCCAGCTCCGAGCAAAATTTCGCGAAGCTGCGAAACGCATCGCCAAAGTCTTGAGGGAGCCGTCATGACCATTCGCAACGCCCGCACCGGGGGCCAGATCCTGATCGATCAGCTCGTCGCCCAGGGCGTCGAGCGCGTCACCTGCGTGCCGGGCGAGAGCTATCTGGCGGCGCTGGACGCGCTGCACGACAGCCCGATCGACGTCATGATCTGCCGCGCCGAAGGCGGTGCGGCGATGATGGCGGAAGCCTATGGCAAGCTCACCGGGCGTCCCGGCATCTGCTTCGTCACCCGCGGCCCCGGCGCCACCAATGCGAGCCACGGCGTCCACATCGCGATGCAGGATTCCACGCCGATGATCCTGTTCGTCGGTCAGGTCGACACCGGCATGCGCGAGCGCGAGGCGTTTCAGGAACTCGACTACAAGGCGGTGTTCGGCACCATGGCGAAATGGGCGGTCGAGATCGATCGTCCCGACCGGATTCCGGAGTTGGTCGCGCGCGCTTTCCGCGTCGCCATGCAGGGCCGCCCCGGTCCCGTGGTGATCTCGCTGCCCGAGAACATGCTGACCGAGACCGCAGCCGTTGCGGACGCCATGCGCATCGAGCCGGCGGTGAGCTGGCCGGCGCCTGCCGATATCGAGCGCGTCGGCGCCATGCTTGCGAGCGCCAAGGCGCCGCTCGTCATTCTTGGCGGCTCGCGCTGGACGGATGAAGCGACCCGGAGCATCGCGCGCTTTGCCGAGCGGTTCGACCTGCCGGTCGCGACCTCGTTCCGCCGGGCCTCGCTGATCGACGCCGATCACTCGCATTATGCCGGCGATCTCGGCATCGGGCCGAGCCCGGGCCTGAAGGCGCGCATCGACCACGCCGACGTCATTTTGCTGATCGGCGGCCGCATGTCGGAAATGCCGTCCTCATCCTACACGCTGCTCGACATTCCGACCCCGCGGCAGAAGCTGATCCACGTTCATCCCGGCTCGGAAGAGCTCGGCCGCATCTATCAGCCTGAGCTCGCGATCCAGGCCACGCCCGCCGCCTTCGCGGCCGCGGTCGAGACGCTGAAGCCGGCAGGCGCCGTTGCCTGGAAGGGCGAGGCCGCCAAGGCGCATGCCGACTATCTCGCCTGGACCGAAAAGGCGCGCGAGCTGCCGGGCACGTTCCAGTACGGCCAGGTCATGACCTGGCTGCGCGATCGCCTGCCCAAGGACGCGATCGTCTGCAACGGCGCCGGCAACTACGCCGGCTGGATCCATCGCCATCATCGCTTCCACAGCTTTGCCGCCCAGCTCGCGCCGACCTCGGGCTCGATGGGATATGGCGTGCCGGCGGCGGTGCTCGCGAAACGGCAATATCCGGATCGCACCGTTATCGCGTTCGCCGGCGACGGCTGCTTCCTGATGAACGGGCAGGAATTCGCGACTGCCGTGCAATACGATGCGCCGCTCGTCGTCATCATCGTCGACAATGCGCAATACGGCACCATCCGCATGCACCAGGAGCGCGACTATCCGGGACGCGTGGTCGGCACCCAGCTCAAGAACCCGGATTTTGCGATGTACGCAAAAGCGTTCGGCGGCCATGGCGAGCGCGTCGAGCGCACCGAAGAGTTCGCGCCGGCGTTCGAGCGTGCGCTCGCCTCGGGCAAGCCGTCGATCCTCCACTGCATCATCGATCCGCGCGCGATGTCGGTCGGCAAGGACTTCGCCCCTGCGGTGAAGGCTTAAGCGATGTCGGAGGGCCGCCACGTCGCCATCATGGGTGCCGGCGCGGTCGGCGTGATCAGCGCCATCGAGGCGCTGCGCGAGGGATATCGCGTCACGCTGATCGACGCCGGCGAGCCCGGTGGCGAACAGGCGGCGAGCTACGGCAATGCCGGCTGGCTCTCTTCGCATTCGGTAATCCCGCCGGCCGAGCCCGGCGTCTGGAAGAAGGTGCCGGGTTATCTGATGGATCCGCTGGGACCCCTCGCGATCCGCTGGTCTTATCTGCCGAAGGCGCTGCCCTGGTTGATCAAATATCTGCTCTCGGGCTGGACCGAAGCGCGGGTCGAGACGACGGCCTTTGCGCTGCGCGATCTCCTGAAGGACGCGCCGCTATTGCACAGGAAGCTCGCGGAGGAGGCGGGCGTCCCTGAATTGATCGAGCGTAACGGCGTGATGCATGTCTTTCCGTCGCGCGGCAATTTCGACGATGATCTCGGCTGGCGCGTGCGTAGGCGCGTCGGTGTCGAATGGCTGGAGCTTTCGGCCGACGAGATGCGTCAGCGCGAGCCTGATTTGCATCCGCGCTACACTTTCGGTGTGGTGGTGGAGGAAGCCGGTCGCTGCCGCGACCCGGGTGCCTATGTCGCCGCGCTCGCGCAGCATGCGCTGGCAAGCGGCGCCAAGCTCGTGCGGGCCAAGGCAATTGGGCTGAGGCTATCCGGCAACAAGCTCGTGGCTGTCCTGACCGAGACCGGCGAGATTGCGTGCGATGCCGCGGTGATTGCCGCCGGTGCGCATTCAAAGCGGCTCTCGGCGTCCATCGGCGATCCGCTGCCGCTTGAGACCGAGCGCGGCTATCACGTCATGATCGAGAATCCGGAATCGGGGCCGCGCAGCTCGATGATGGCCTCGGATGCGAAGATGGTGGTGAACTGGACCGACAAGGGTTTGCGCGCCGCCGGCACGGTCGAGATCGCCGGCCTCGAGGCCGCACCGAACTGGAAGCGCGCCGAGATTTTGCGCGACAACCTCTTCAGCATGTTCCCGAAACTGCCGACGGACATTCCGGCTTCGCGCATCAAGACCTGGTTCGGCCATCGGCCGAGCATGCCGGACGGCCGGCCCTGCATCGGTTACGCGCGGGCCTCGCGCGACGTTGTCTATGCCTTCGGCCACGGCCATATCGGCCTGGTCGGCTCGGCTCGCACTGGTCGTCTCGTCGCCCAGCTTCTAAGCGGCAAGCCGCCGGAAATTCCGCTTGCACCGTTTTCGCCCGATCGTTTTCTCTGAGATCGCATCATGACCGCTCCAGCCAATTCGTCCCCCCGAATCGCCCGCGGCGGCAAGGCCATCTATGGAGCGCCGCTCGGCATCCTGATGCTGGAGGCGCGCTTCCCCCGCATTCCCGGCGACATGGGCAACGGCACCACCTGGCCTTTCCCTGTGCTCTATCGCGTGGTGAGCGGTGCCTCGCCGGAGAAGGTGGTGCTGAAGGGCGCCGCCGGTCTGCTGCCTGATTTCATCGATGCGGCGAAGGATCTGGTGCGGCTCGGGGCCGAAGCCATCACCACCAACTGCGGCTTCCTCTCGCTGTTCCAGAAAGAGATCGCAGCTGCGGTCGGCGTTCCCGTCGCGACCTCGTCACTGATGCAGGTGCCGTGGGTGCAGGCGACCTTGCCGCCGGGCAAGCGCGTCGGCCTCGTCACGGTCTCCGGTGCGTCCTTGACGCCGGCTCATCTCGCAGGCGCCGGCGTGCCGCTCGATACGCCGCTGGTCGGCACCGAGCATGGCAAGGAATTCTTCCGCGTCCTGATCAAAGCCGAGAAGGACGACATGGACATCGCGCAGGCCGAACGTGACGTGGTCGAGGCCGGCAAGGAGCTGATCGCCAGGAACCCGGATGTCGGCGCGATCGTGCTGGAATGCACCAACATGCCGCCTTATGCAGCGGCGCTTCAGACCGAGGTCGGATTGCCCGTCTACGATATCTATTCCATGATCACCTGGTTTCATGCCGGGCTGCGGCCGCGCCAGTTTGGCTAGAGGTCGAGAAGTTGTCTATGACTCCTCTTCCTGCTCCCCGTGCGGGATACCCGTCACCCAAATGAGTTTGTATCTGTCAGCGGTGATGTCCTCTCCCGCAAGGGGAGAGGGCGCAGCCATGCGCATCGTGCGCTGTCCCACCGGCAGCGGAAGAGGCAGCTATACAATCCCTCGATACCTGATCGCGCCAGACGGTCAGAGCTTTGGCGCCTGAACATCGCTAGAGTGCCTCTCGAAATCCACGGAGACCAGCGGTGCACAGCCTTCAATCCAATCCCGACACGCGCGCAGACGATTGGCCGTCCGAGCTCTACCGCATCCTGAAAACCGCCGACGTGCGGCAGATGTCCTACGTTCCCGATGCCGGTCACAGCCAGCTCATCCGCCTGTTCTCCGCCGACCGCGACGTCACCACCAACGTGCTGACGACGGAAGAGGAGGGCGTCGCCATCGCCGCAGGCGCCTGGCTCGGCGGCCAGCGTAGCGTGCTCTTGATGCAGTCGAGCGGGGTCGGCAATTGCATCAACATGCTGTCGCTGTCGGCGATCGGACGATTTCCACTGCTGATGCTGGTGACGATGCGCGGCGAATGGGCCGAGTTCAATCCCTGGCAGGTGCCGATGAGCCGTGCGACGCAGCCCTCGCTGGAAGCGATTGGTTTGAAGGTGATGCGCGCGGAGACGGCGGAGGATCTGGTCGAGACCGTGGAATCGGCCGCAGCGCTCGCCTACGATTCCGATCAGCAGATCGCGGTGCTGATCGGGCAACGCCTGATCGGCAAGAAGAAGTGGTGATGCCAATGCAAGCTCAGCTCGACCGCCGCGCCGCCGTCGCCGCGCTCCTGAAGAATCGCAAGGACACGCTGGTCGTGTCCGGCCTCGGCTCGCCGACCTATGATCTTCATTCGGTCGGCGACCATGACGGCAATTTCTATCTCTGGGGCGCCATGGGCGGCGCCGCGCTGATCGGGCTTGGCCTCGCGCAAGCCCAGCCGGGAAAGCGCGTCCTCGCTTTGACCGGGGATGGCGAGCAATTGATGGGCCTCGGCGGCATCGCCACCATCGGCGTCGCGCGCCCGCGCAATCTCGACATCGTCGTGATCGACAACCAGCATTTTGGCGAGACCGGTATGCAGGCCAGCCACACCGGGCGCGGCGTCGATCTCACTGCGATCGCTGTGGCCTGCGGCTTTGCCGCGACCGGGACCGTGCGGACGCTCGAGGAGGTGGAACGTCTGGCGACGCAGCTCGACGAGCCGGCCGATGGCCCGCGCCTTGTTGTCATCAAGGTTCTGGCCGAAAATCCGCCGCGCTCGCTACCCTCGCGCGATGCCGTCTTTATCAAGAATCGGTTCCGTGCTCATCTTAGCTTCGCGTAGGTCTGAGCCGGGTTTCTCGCCCGGCGACAGTCTGCTGTCGAAGCAGCTACTCTGGAGTGAGACCATGAAACTATCCGGCAAGGTCGCCGCCATCACCGGCGCGGCGCGCGGTATCGGCAAGGCTTGCGCAAAGCGATTCCTGGACGACGGCGTCAAGGTCGTCATCTCGGATGTCGATGCCGAGGGCTTGGCCGCGACGGCCGCCGAACTCGCGCGACCGGATGCCTTGCGCACTGTCGTCGGCAATGTCGCAAAGCGTGCCGATGTCGACCAGCTGGTCGCAACTGCCGCAAAAGAGTTCGGCCGGCTCGACATCATGGTCAACAATGCCGGCGTCGCTCGCAACCGGGACCTCCTGGAGATCTCCGAAGAAGAATTCGATGAGATCATCGGCATCAACCTGAAGGGCGCGTTCTTCGGCGTGCAGGCGGCGGCGAAGCAGATGATCGCGCAAGGCGGCGCCGGGGTCGTCATCAACATGTCCTCGGTCAATGCACTGCTGGCAATCCCGGCGCTTGCGACCTACGCCATGTCCAAGGGCGGCATGAAGCAGCTCACCTCGGTCGCTGCCGTCGCACTCGCTCCGCACAATATTCGTGTCGTCGCGGTCGGGCCGGGCACGATTCTGACCGACATGGTGGCATCGTCCATCTACACCTCGGAAGATGCCCGCAAGACCGTGATGTCACGCACGCCGGCCGGCCGTGGCGGCGAGCCGAGCGAAGTTGCCTCCGTCGTCGCGTTTCTTGCGAGTGACGATGCGTCCTACATCACGGGGCAGACGATCTATCCAGATGGTGGGCGGTTGATTCTGAATTACACGGTGCCGGTGAAGTAGATCACTCCGCCGCAGCCGTCATCCCGTGACCCAGTCGTTTCGAAATGCCGCCCGCGCAATCGCGTAGCGCATGGGCGATCGGGCTGTCCCAGCGCGCGTCAAAAGTGCCTTCCGGCCCCATCGCGGTGATTACCAGCGCGACATGGCCGGAATGGTCGAACACCGGCGCAGAGAATGCGTTGACGCCGGGCAGGGGGTCGCCGAGCGCGCGGGCGAGGCCGTGCTTGCGGACCTCTGTGAGCATCTCAGTGACCTTCGCGCCTTTCACAGCGCGCTTCGGATTATAGCCGACGCCGTAACGATCGAGGCCGCTTTCGAGTGCGGCGTTGATCGTCTTTTCCGGCAGGAAGGCCGCAAAGGCCCGGCCCGTGGCCGTCTCCAGCAGCGCCATCACCGAACCGGCGCGCATCACGATGTGAACGGGCTGGCCGGGTTCTTCGAGCTGCACCACGGTGGGGCCGTGCGTGCCCCAGACCGCGAGCGAGACCGCATGCCCGATCTGGGTTGCGAGCGCCGCGATCTTCGGTCCTGCGATGCGTACGCCGGACAGTCGGCGCAGGCTGATCAGGCCGAGCTCCAGCGCCAGTGCGCCGATCTCGTAACGGCCGGTGGTCTCGTCCTGCTCGATCAGGCCGATGCGGGAGAAGCTGGCGAGATAGGGATGCGCCTTGGCCGGCGTCATGCCGGCCTCGCGTGCAAGATCGCGCAGCATCATCGGCTCGCCGCTGCGGGCGAGGGCGCGGAGCAATTCGCCGCCGACCTCGATCGACTGGATGCCGCGGCTTTCTCTCTTCATGCGCTTCCTGGCGTGGCTTACGCCGCGTTGCGCTTGGCGGCGCTGTCGGCGAGGTGACGGCCGGCAATGTAGCCGAAGGTCAGCGCCGGCCCAAGCGTGATGCCGGCGCCCGGATAATTGCCGCCCATGATGCTCGCCATGTCGTTGCCGGCGGCATAGAGCCCGGGAATCACCCGTCCCTCCGCATCGAGCGCCCGCGCGTTCTCGTCGGTGACGATGCCGGCATAGGTGCCGAGATCGCCGACCACCATCTTGATGGCGTAGAACGGGCCGTTCTCGATCGGCGCGACGCAGGGGTTCGGGCCGTGCAGCGCATCGCCCTGGTAGCGGTTATAGGCCTTCGAGCCCTTGCCGAAGGCGGCATCGTGCCCGTGTGGTGCGGTCGCATTGAACTGCTTGACGGTCTCGACGAACGCCATGGTGTCGATGCCCGCCTTTGCCGCGAGCGCCTCCAGCGTCTCTCCGCGCATGAGATAGCCGGTCGTGAGGTGATGACCCAGCGGCATCGGGAACGGCGGCACGCAGCCGAGGCCGTATTTGCGCAGGGTCTGGTGATCGCAGACCAGATACGCCGCGATCTCCTCGCCGGGTTTCGCCGCCTTGACCATGGCCTGGACGAAGTCGTGATAGGAATTGCCCTCATTGGCAAAGCGCTTGCCGTCACGCATCACCGCGATCACGCCGGGTTTGGCGCGGTCGATGAAATGCGGCATCACGCCGTGTGAGCCGTCCTTGCGCTTGGTGACCGAGACCGGGACCCAGGCTGCCGCGTTCGGCAGCCTGTCCTCGACATGTCCGCCGGCGCGTTCTGCGAGCCGCAGCCCATCGCCGGTGTTGCCGGTCGGTCCCGGCGAAAAATGCTCGTTCCCGGTCGGCGCGTGCGGGAACATCTTCTTGCGCCGTTCGACATCATGCGGGAAACCGCCGCAGGCGAGCACGACGCCTTGTCTCGCACGAATGCGGACGTCGCGTCCGTCGCGGGCGACAATGGCGCCCGTGACAGTGCCGTTCTCGACAGTGAGCTCGCGCACCGGCGAGGACAGCCACATCGGTATCTTCAGGTCCTGGGCCGATTTTGCCAGGCGCCCGGCGAGCGCATTGCCGTTGGTCAGCGTCATGCCGCGGCCATAGCGCAGCACGTCCATCAGATGCCGCGACAGGCGCTTTGCGACATAGACCGCCGAGGTTAGGGACTTCGTCGCGCGCATGAAATGGACGATGTCCTTGCCGGATCCGAGCATCATGCCGAATACGGTCAGCTCGGGCAGCGGCGTGCCGAGGGCCTTGATCCGGTCGCCGAGTTCGCGGCCGTCGAACGGGCGCGCCACCATCGAACGACCACCTTGGGCGCCGCCGGGCGCCTCGGCGTGGTAGTCCGGGAACACCAGCGGCATGTCGAAACGGAGCGCCGTCTTGCTGGTGAAAAAATCGATCGCCTCGGGCCCGGCGCTCAGGAATGCATCGACGCGCGCGGCGTCAAAGTTGTTGCCGGCTTCGTGCCGCAGGTAAGTCCGCGCCTGCTCCGGTGTCTCCTCGATGCCGTAGGCCTTGGCCAGCGAGGTACCGGGAATCCAGAGCCAGCCGCCGGAGCGGGCGGTGGTGCCTCCGAAGCGCGGCTCCTTCTCGACGATCAGCACGTCGAGGCCGCGATAGCGCGCGGTGATGGCGGCCGACATGCCGGAGCAGCCCGATCCGGCCACGAGCACATCGCACTCGTAAGTCTCGTTGCGCTCGTTGCCGGTCATGCAGGCCTCACTTCTTGAGCAACGGACATTTCGACTCGGAGACCGGGCGGAAGGCGTCCTCGCCCTTCACCGTCTTGATGATCTCCAAATAATCCCACGGTTCCTTGGACTGCTCGGGTGTTTTCACCTTGGCGAGATACATGTCGCGAATGACGCGGCCGTCCTCGCGCAAGCGTCCGCCATGAACGAATGTATCCTCGATCGGCAGCTCGCGCATCTTGGCCATCGCCTTGGCGGGATCATCGGTGCCGGCGGCCTTGATGGCCTTGAGATAATGCAGCACCGAGCCGTAGACGCCGGTCTGAATCATGGTCGGCATCACCTTGGTGCGCTCGTAGAATTTCCGCGACCATGCGCGGGTCGCCTCGTCCATGTTCCAGTACGAGGCCGTGGTCATGTAGGTACCCTGCGCGGATTTGAGGCCGATCGCGTGGACATCGGTGTCGAACATCAGGAGGCCGACCAGCTTCTGGCCACCCTGCACCAGGCCGAACTCGCCGGACTGCTTGATGGCATTGTCGGTGTCCTGGCCCGCATTGGCGAAAGCGACGACGTCCGATTTCGAGCTTTGCGCCTGGAGTGCAAAGGACGAGAAATCGGCCGTATTGGTGGGGTGCTTCACGCCGCCCAAAACCTTGCCGCCCATCTCGTTGATGAAGCGCGTGGCATCCTTCTCGAGCTGCTGCCCGAAGGCGTAGTCGGCGCTGATGAAGTACCAGGATTTTCCGCCTTCCTTGATCACGGCGGAGGCCGTCACCTTCGACAGCGCGTAGGTATCGTAGGTGAAGTGCACGGTGTTCGGGCTGCAAAGCTCGTCGGTCAGCGAACTCGCGCCGGGCCCGGAGAGCAGCGCAATCTTGTTGCGCTCGCGCAC
Organism: Bradyrhizobium sp. 155; assembly: GCF_023101105.1. Lineage (NCBI taxonomy): Bacteria > Pseudomonadati > Pseudomonadota > Alphaproteobacteria > Hyphomicrobiales > Nitrobacteraceae > Bradyrhizobium > Bradyrhizobium sp. 155. The sequence goes on from NZ_CP064704.1 coordinate 1,638,617, forward strand.
CATATTGTGGACGGCGATCGCGATGCCGGAATTGGGGATGTCGACGACGGCATCGACCTTGCCGTTGTCGAACCAGCCGCGCACAATCTGCACGCCAACATCGGTCTTCATCTGGTGATCGGCGCTGATGATCTCGATCGGCTTGCCGAGCACGGTGGGCCCGAATTCCTCCAAGGCCATTTTCGCGGCCTCCACGGAGCCCGGCCCGCTGTTGTCGCGGCCCCAGCTCGACAGATCCGTCAGCACGCCGATCCGCACGGCGTCGTCGGAGATTTGCGCGTTCGCAACGGTGGTCATGGCAGCCGAAGTCATGGCCGCGAGCATGGCGCAGGCCAAAAACCCTCTCATCGTCGTTCCCTCTCGTTTATGGGCGCGCTTGGCGCGGCCGGTTATTGTGGCAGCAAATTAGATATTAGCGAATAAGTTTGTCAATGGACAATAAAGGCTCCGCGTCGCCCCGGCTAAGGCCGGGACCCATACCGCGTGATCTCTCGAAGTCGGGCGGTCGCAGTACCGGAGCGCCGGTCTTTGCCAAACTCCTCCCTGTAATTATGGGTCCCGGCCTTCGCCGGGCGACGGTGAGGAGGCAGTTGCGCGAAAATCTCGCATTGTGATCTTGGGAGAACTAACACTTCCGCAAGTTGCAACAGCCACAACGATTGGCCATCATGTCGCCCAGGAATCTTGGGGCGGATGGCAATGACGGCAACATCGGGAGTCTCCGCTGCGGCGGAGAAATCGACGACGGCGCATGTGGTGTGGGCAGCCGCGCTCGGCACCGCGATCGAGTGGTACGACTTCCTGATCTACGGCACGGCGGCGGCGCTCGTGCTGAACAAGCTGTTCTTCCCGAGTTTCGATCCCATGGTCGGCACGCTGGCGGCGTTCTCGACCTATGCGGTCGGCTTTGTCGCGCGGCCGATCGGCGGTGCGATCATCGGGCATTACGGCGACCGGCTCGGCCGCAAGAAGATGCTGGTCGCGACCATGTTCGCGATGGGACTGGGCACGTTCCTGATCGGTTGCCTGCCGACCTACAGCCAGATCGGCGTCTGGGCGCCAATCTTCCTCGTCATTTTGCGCTTCGTCCAGGGCATCGGGCTCGGTGGGGAGTGGAGCGGCGCGGTGGTCATGGTGGCCGAGCACGCCGGCAACCGCCGCGGCTTTTACGGAAGTCTGGTGCAGATCGGCTTCCCCGTCGGCGTCGCCGCGTCCACCGGCATTTTCGGTCTGATGACGCAGCTGCCCGAAGCGGACTTCCTGAGCTGGGGCTGGCGCGTGCCGTTTCTGATCAGCATCCTGCTCGTCGGTGTCGGCTTCATCGTGCGGCTGAAACTCGCGGAGACGCCGCACTTCAAGGAGGTGCTCGAGCGCAAGGAGGTGCTGGCGCAGCCGGTGCTGGAAGTCCTGCGCCGCGACTGGCGCAGCTTCCTGCTGGCGATCGGCATCACGGTGTCCGAAGTCGGGCTCGCTTATCTCCTCACTGTTTTCACCGTGGTCTATGCCACGACGCAGCTCGGCCTGCCGCGGCAGGTGATCCTGAATGCGGTGGTCTATGCCGCGCTCGTCGAGCTCGCGACGCTGCCGCTCGCCGGCTGGTTGTCCGACATCTTCGGCCGCTAGGCGCTGTATCTCGCCGGTGGCGTGTTTTCGGTGGCGCTGGCGTTTCCGTTGTTCTGGTTCCTCGAAACCAGGGAGCCGGCGCTGATCACGCTCGCGCTCGTCGTGACGATGACACTGACGCATGCGCTGTTGTTCGGGCCGAAGGCGGCCTTCATGCCGGAGCTGTTCCGTACCCAGGTGCGCTATAGCGGCGCATCGCTGGGAGCCAACGTTGCCGCCGCGCTCAGTGGCGGCTTCTCGCCGCTGATTGCGACGGCACTGCTTGCATGGGCCGCCTCGTACCGGCCGGTGTCGGTGTATATCATCGCACTGTCGGTCATCACCATCATCGCAACGTTGATAGCGCCGGAGACCGCGCGGGACTCGCTCAGGTCCTGAGGGCCGCCTTCATCTTATGCGCGTTGCCAAAAGCCGGTGCAGCGGGGCGAATCATTAGCCGCGTTTATGCAGCGAATTTTTACTTCCAATTTTACTTCACGACATCCCGCCCATAGCCTCCCTCGCAATTGATCACATCCGCAGCCGGTCAATGGCGACCGGTGCGCACGTTCATTGTAGCCAACGAGGGTTGCCATGCTTGACAGGGACAAGGGGACATCCACTGCCAATCCGGCGGGGACGAGCGACAAGTCTGCGAAAAAGCTGAGCAGGCGCACGCTGTTGAAGGGCGCCGCGGCGGTGGCCGGCGCGGCTGCAGGATCGGACGCGATCCGCGGATTCCCAACCATCTGGGCGCAGGAGATCAAGGACATCGAGCTGCGCCATGTCGGCGTGTCCTATTCGGTGGTGAAGGCGATCGGTGACCAGGCGGCCAAGGATCTCGGCTTCAAGGTGACGATGCAGAACCTCGACACTTCCGCCGCCATCAACCGCTTCATAAGCCAGCCAAATACGGTCGATATCGCCGATCTCGAGGGCTGGCAGGCCAAGCTCGCTGCCAAGCGCGGCGTGATCCAGGGCATCGAGGTCAAGAAGGTCAAGGAGTTCGACAACATCCTGCCGATCTTTACCAAGGGCGAGATCGACGGTCACAAGATCCCGCGCCAGGGCATCTCGCCCTACGAGGCCATGTATATCGCCAAGCCCGATTCGACCGATTTGAGCGACGGCGTGACCGAATGGGCGACCTTCCTGCCGCAGGTCTACAACGCCGACTCCATCGGCTATCGCCCCGACCTCGTCGGCCATGAAGTCACGGAATGGAAGGATCTGATCGATCCGAAATTCAAAGGCAAGGCCGCGATCCTCGACGTGCCCGCGATCGGCATCATGGACGCCGCGCTCTGCTTCGAAAGCGCCGGGCTGATCAAGTACGGAAACAAAGGCAACATGACCAAGGAGGAGATCGACTTCACCTGCAACAAGCTGATCGAGCTCAAGAAGCAGGGCCAGTTCCGCGCGACCTGGACCACCTTCGACCAGTCGGTGCAGCTGATGGCGGCGGGCGAAGTGGTCATCCAGTCGATGTGGTCGCCGGCGGTTGCCGCGGTACGCGTGAAGGAAATCCCCTGCGTCTACGCGCCGGTCAACATCAAGAACGGAAAGGAAGGCTATCGCGGCTGGTGCAACGGCATGGGCCTGATGAAACATCTCTCCGGCAAGAAGCTGGACGCGGCCTACGAATATCTCAACTGGTATCTGTCGGGCTGGCAGGGCGGTTTCGTCGCGCGCTACGGCTATTACAGCCCGGTCCCCTCGACTGCGAAGAAATTCCTCACGGCGGCCGAATGGGCGTTCTGGTACGAGGGCCAGCCCGCGCCCGAGGTGGTCAACGACCCCTATGGCGTGCCGATGGAGAAGAGCGGCACCAAGCGTGACGGCGGCTCGTTCCTCGACCGCGTCAAGAACATCTCCTGCTGGAACACGCTGATGGACGAAGCCGCCTACATGAACAAGCGCTGGAACGACTTCAAGGTGGCCTGAAACCTGCTTTCCCTGACGTGAACGAAGCGCCGGCGCGGCGATGCGCCTGTGCCAAATGACCGACTTCGAGGCGTTTGCCGACATGAAGCCAAGTCTTAGTCCAGCTCAAACCCCACCACGCGCAAATCTCGCCGGCTGGCTCTACGTGTCGCCGCTCGTGCTGGTGCTTGTACCGTTCTTCGTGGCGCCGATCCTGGTCGTGCTGGCCGCGAGCTTCTTCGCCACCGACGGCTTCGGCGGGCTGACGCCGGGCTTCACGCTCGCAAGCTATGTCGAGGTGCTGCATTCGGCGCTGACGCTGAAGCTGTATCTGGCGACGATCAAGTTCACGTTGCTGACCTGGATCCTCACGCTGATCATCGGCTTCTTCGTCGCATACTTCCTGGTTTTCCACGTCCGCAACCAACTACTGGCGATTGGCCTGTTCCTGCTCTGCACGGTGCCGTTCTGGACCTCGAACATCATCCGGATGATTTCCTGGATTCCGCTGCTCGGCAAGGAAGGCCTGATCAACCAGGCGCTGCTGGGACTCGGTGTGATCCGCCAGCCGGTTGAGGTGCTGCTGTTCTCCGACCTTGCGGTGGTCATCGCCTATGTCCATCAGCTCACCATTTTCATGATCGTGCCGATCTTCAATTCCATGGCACGGATCGACAAGAAGCTGATCGAGGCCGCGATCGATGCCGGCGCCAGTCGTTTCGACATCATGCGGCTGATCGTGGTGCCGATGTCCAAGAGCGGCATCGCCCTCGGCACCATCTTCGTCGTCTCGATCGTGATGGGCGATTTCTTCGTGGTCAAGGTGATGTCCGGCGGCGGCTCGGCCTCTGTGGTCAGCGCCTTCTACGAGGATGTCGGCGTGCTGCAATATCCGACCGCGGCGGCGAGCGCAGTATTGCTGACGCTGGTGCTGGTCGCGATCGTCTCGCTGATCCTGCGCACGGTCGACATCAGGCAGGAGATCACGCGATGAGTGCGGTTCTCGCCGACATGCCCAAGGCTGATGTGTCAAAGGCGATCGCGCCGGTGACAAAGGCGATTGCGCCGAGCAAGGGCGGTCGGCCGTGGACGTTCTATGTTCTGGCGACACTGTTCGCGTTCTATGTGATTGCGCTGTACGGCCCGATGTTCTGTATCTACGTCCTGTCGTTCCAGGACATCCGTGGCGGCCTCGTGTTCCCGATGAAGGGCACTTCGCTGCACTGGTTCGTCGATCTCTTCACCCAAGTGCGGACCGGCGACGTCAAGGGCTCGTTCGATCGTTCGATCAAGCTCGCGATCATCGTCACTATCATCACGGTGGTGGTGTCGTTCCTGGCCGGGCTCGGTTTTCGCAAGCGCTTTCGCGGCGACACCGTCGTGTTCTACATGATGATCGGCAGCCTGGTCGCACCGGGACTCGTGCTCGGCCTCGGTACCGGTCTGTTGTTCCAGGCCCTCGGCCTCAATGCGAGCTGGTACACCTCGGCGCTCGGCGCGCAACTGTCATGGACGCTGCCGTTCGGCGTGCTCGTGATGTTCGCGGTGATGTCGCGCTTCAACCACGTCTGGGAGGAGGCGGCCTACGACCTCGGCGCCAGCCGTTGGCAGTCGATCCGGCTGGTGATGATCCCGGTGCTGGCACCCGGCCTGGTGGCGGTCGCGCTGTTCGGCTTCACGCTCTCCTACGACGAGTTCGCCCGCAGCCTCCAGACCGCGGGCTCGCTCAACACGCTGCCGCTGGAGATCTGGAGCATGACGCTGAACGTCACCTCGCCTTCGCTCTATGCGCTCGGCACCGTGACCACCATCGTCTCCTTCATTGTCATCGGCGCGAGCCTGGGCAGCATCGTGCTGATCCAGAAGAAGCGCGGCAGCAGCACAAAGGGTTGAGCTGGGAAATGAAGAGCGATCGCGGCGATATCGAACTGGCTGGCGTCTGCAAGAGCTTTGACGGAGTCGGCAATGTGGTCGACGGCGTCAACCTCAAGATCGCCGACGGCGCCTATTGCTGCTTCATCGGCCCCTCCGGCTGCGGCAAGACCACGATACTGCGCATGATCGCCGGCCACGAGGACCCGACCGCCGGCGAGATCGTGATCGGCGGCCAGAACGTCGTCGGGCTCGCGCCGGTGCAGCGGCGCACCGCGATGATGTTTCAGTCCTACGCGTTGTTCCCGCATCTCACCGTGCGCGAGAACATCGCCTTTGCGCTCCGCGTGCGCGGCATGTCGAAGGCCGATCGCCTCCGCGCAGCCGATGCCATGATCGAGAAGGTGCATCTGACGCAATTCGCCGACCGCCTTCCAGCGCAGCTCTCCGGCGGCCAGCAGCAGCGCGTGGCGCTGGCGCGTGCCGCGATCACCGAGCCGAGGGTCCTGTTGCTCGACGAGCCGCTGTCCGCCCTCGACGAGCAGCTCCGCGTGCAGATGCGCCAGGAGCTCAGGCGGATGCAGCAGGAGCTCGGCATCACCTTCATCCACGTCACCCACACCCAGCTCGAGGCGATCGCGCTCGCCGATCTCGTGGTGGTGATGGAGCAGGGCAGAATCAAGCAGGCGGGCGCGGGGCGCGACGTCTATGCCCATCCGCACGATCGTTACGTCGCCGAGTTCATGGGCGGGCAGAACGTGCTGTCGGGGCGGGTCGAGAAGGTCAACGGTTCGACCTTTACGCTCGCGCAGGCCGCGCCTGACGGCATCGAGGTCCCGCTTCAGGCGCGGCCCACGGTCAGCGTCGGCGACAAGATCGACATCGCCGTGCGCCGCGACGATGTCGCGCTGGTCCGGCCGGGCAGGGAGCTGCCGCCGGGCTGCTCCACCTCGCTGCCGAGTCGCGTGCTCGCGATCGAATACCAGGGCTATTTCGTCAAGGTCATGCTCGACACCGTGCCGGACGACGCGTTCGTGGCCTACGTGCCGGAAAAGACTTTCTTCGCGGATCCCTTCACCGTCGGCGATGTCGTGATGGCCACATGGGCCACCGGCAGCGCGCTTCCACTCGCCTAAAGACCCGTCGCGCACAGGAGTATGATCGTGCAGATATCCTTCACACTCAACGGACGGCCGACAACTGTGGATGTCGAACCGGCGACGCTGGTCGCCGAGCTGCTGCGCGAGCGGCTCAACCTCACCGGCACCCATATCGGCTGTGACACCAGCCAGTGCGGCGCCTGTGTCGTGCACCTCGACGGCCTGCCGGTGAAGAGCTGTACGCTGCTTGCGCCCGCGCTCGACGGTGCGACGCTGCTCACCATCGAGGGCCTGCAAGGTGCGCCGGGTTCGAACCGGCTGCATCCGATGCAAGAGGCATTTCGCGAGCATCACGGTCTGCAATGCGGCTTTTGCACACCCGGCATGCTGATGACGGCGGTGGCGCTCGCGGCCGAGAAGCCGAACCTGACGGAGGCCGACGTCCGTCACGGCCTCGAAGGCAATATCTGCCGCTGCACCGGCTATCAGAACATCGTCATCTCGGTCATGGCAGGCGCCGCCGCCATGAACGCGGCCAAGGGAGAGTGACCATGGGCCATGTGATCGGGATCGGCGCTTCACCTAAACGGAAAGAGGACCAGCGCTTCCTCACCGGACGCGGCAGTTACGTCTCCGACATCAAGCGTCCGGGCATGACCGCGGGTGTGTTCGTGCGCTCGCCGCACGGACACGCGATCCTGCGCGGCATCGACAAGAGTGCGGCCCTGGCATCGCCCGGCGTCATCGCGGTGCTGACCGGCGAGGATGCCGCCGCCGACAAGCTGGGCTCGCTGCCCTGCGGCTGGGGTATCTCGGATGCCAAGGGCGTGCCGATGAAGGAGCCGCCGTTCCCGATGCTGGCGCAGGGCAAGGTGCGCTTCGTCGGCGACATGGTGGCCTTCGTCGTCGCGGAGACGCCGGCGCAGGCCGGCGCGGCAGCCGAGCTGCTGACAGTCGATTACGAGGTGCTGCCCTCGGTGGTCGGCGTGCTCGAAGCCGTGCGGCCCGGCGCGCCGCAACTGTTCGACGACGTTCCGAACAACATCTGTTGCGATTGGGAGCTCGGCGACAAGGCAGCGGTCGAGACCGCCTTCCGGAAGGCGGCCCATGTCGCAAAGCTCAGCCTCGTCAACAACCGGCTGATCGGCAACCCGATGGAGCCGCGCGCGGCGATCGCCGAATACGAGCCCGGCACGGATCGCTTCACGCTTTGGACCACCAGCCAGTTCCCGCATGTCGTGCGCTTCCTGATGGGCGCGCTGGTGCTGAACATTCCGCAGCACAAGCTGCGCGTGGTCGCGCCCGATGTCGGCGGCGGCTTTGGCGTCAAGCAGTTCCACTACGGCGAAGAGGCCGTGATTACCTGGGCCGCCAAGCGCGTGATGCGGCCGATCAAATGGGTCGCGAGCCGGTCGGAAGGCTACGTCTCCGATCGCCACGGCCGCGATCACGTCACCGAGGCCGAACTCGCACTGGACGAGACCGGAAAGTTTCTGGCCTTCCGTGTCAACACGCTCGCCAATATGGGCGGCTATCTCTCGACCTTCGGACCGAACATCCCGACCAATCTCTACGGACCGTTGCTCGGCGGCGTCTACACCACGCCGGCAATCTACTGCAACGTGAAGGTGGTGTTCACCAACACCGTTCCGGTCGACGCCTATCGCGGCGCAGGCCGGCCCGAGGCGACCTTCGTGCTGGAGCGCATCGTCGACGTCGCAGCCAGCGAGATGGGCATCGACCGCGTCGAGATCCGCCGACGCAACATGATCCCAAAGGAGGCTTATCCGTACCAGACGCCGGTGCTGGTGCAGTACGATTCCGGCGATCCGATGGGGTGTCTCGACGGCGCTCTTGTCGCGGCCGACGTCAAGAATTTCGGTATCCGCAAGGCGGAGTCGGCGCGCAGGGGCAAATTCCGCGGGCTCGGCTACTCGACCTATGTCGAGGCCTGCGGCCTCGCGCCGTCGCGCTTCGCGGGACGATTGGGCGCGCGTGGCGGGCTTTATGAGAGTGCCACGGTGCGGGTGCATCCGACCGGCCAGGTCACGGTGATGATCGGCACGCATAATCACGGCCAGGGCCACGAGACGACGTTCGCGCAGATCGTCTCGGAAAAACTCGGCGTCGCTTTTGACAATGTCGACATCGTGTTCGGCGATACCGATCGCGTGCAGTTTGGCATGGGTACCTATGGCTCGCGATCGCTGGTGGTCGGCGGCGCGGCGCTGTCGAAGGCGACGGACAAGGTGGTCGCGAAAGGCAAGAAGATCGCGGCGCATCTGCTTGAAGCGGCCGAAGTGGATATCCAGTTCGAGGCCGGAAAATTCTCGGTCGCGGGCACCGACCGCATGAGGACGTTCGAGGAGATCGCGGGCGCCGCCTACGTGCCGCACGACTATCCGCTCGAAGTGCTGGAGCCGGGGCTCGAAGAGCAGGCTTATTATGATCCCGTCAACTTCACCTATCCCGGCGGCTGCCACATTGCCGAGGTCGAGATCGACCCGGAGACCGGCACGGTGACGCTGGTCAATTACACCGCGGTGGACGACGTCGGCACTGTCATCAACCCGATGATCGTGGAGGGCCAGTTGCACGGCGGCATCGTGCAGGGCGTCGGTCAGGCGCTGTACGAGAACGCGGTCTATGACGAGGGCTCGGGCCAGCTGCTATCGGGCTCGCTGATGGACTATTGCATGCCGCGCGCCGACCACATGCCGATGATGAACGTCGCGACCCATTCGACGCTGTGTACGCACACGCCGATGGGCGTGAAGGGCTGCGGCGAGGTCGGCACCATCGGTTCGCCGGCCGCCGTCATCAACGCGGTGGTCGATGCGCTGTCGCATCTCGGCGTCACCCATGTCGACATGCCGGCAACGCCGAACCGGATCTGGCGCCTGCTGCAGAACGCGTCGCTGCCGGTCGCTGCGGAATAGGGAGGATGACAATGAAGCCGTTTGCCTATCACCAGCCGGACCGGATTCCCGACGCTGCCAAACTGCTGACCTCGATCGAAGACAGCAAGCTCCTCGCCGGCGGCATGACGCTGATCCCGACGCTGAAGCAGCGGCTCGCCAGTCCGCCAGCCCTAGTCGACCTGTCGAGGCTCGGAGATCTGAAGGGCATCACCAACGACGGCGGCACCATCACCATCGGTGCAATGACGCCACATGCCATTGTGACAGCCTCGAAGCTGGTGCAGACGAAGATCCCGGGTCTCGCCGCGCTGGCCTCGATGATCGGCGATCCCGCCGTACGCATCCGCGGCACTATCGGTGGCTCCGTCGCGAACAACGATCCGTCGGCCGATTATCCGGCAGGTGTGCTCGGATTGGGCGCGACCGTCGTCACCAGCACGCGCGAGATCGCGGCCGACGGGTTCTTCCGTGGTCTGTTCGAGACCGCGCTTGAACCTGGCGAGATCATCACGGCGATCCGCTTTCCCGTGCCGCTCAGGGCGGGCTACGCCAAGTTCAAGGCGCCGGCGTCGCGCTATGCGCTGGTCGGCGTGTTCGTCGCGAAATTCGCCGATGGTGTTCGCGTGGCCGTGACCGGCGCGGGCTCCGGCGTATTCCGCGTTCCCCCGATGGAAGAAGCACTGTCGCGAAATTTCGATCCGTCCGCGATCGCGGCGATCAGGATCGACACCGACGGTCTCACCTCCGATATCCACGCCGAAGCCGACTACCGTGCACATCTCGTCACGGTCATGGCCAAGCGCGCCGTCGACGCGGCGCTCAGCTAGCTCTTTTAGGGTTGATGATGACTGATGGTTCCGGCCGAACGGCCTTCCCGCCGGTGCCGACTGGCCTTGGCTCGCTTTCCGCAACCGAGATCCTGGCCGGCTACCGGCGCAAGGCGTTCACTCCGCGCGATGTCGTCGACGACACCATTGCCGCACTGGAGGCGACGAACGAGGCCTGCAACGCGGTGGTGACGCCGATGTACGGGCAGGCGAGGGCGGAGGCCGACCGTCTCACCAGGGAGATGCGCGCCGGCGAGACCAAGGGAGCGCTCGCCGGTGTCCCCGTCACGATCAAGGACCTGGTCTTTGTCGCGGGCGTGCCGGCCTATGGCGGCTCACCGATGAACAAGGCGTTCGTGCCCGATGTCGACGCGGCGGTTGTCTCAGCGCTGAAGGAAGCGGGTGCGATCGTCACCTGCAAGACCACGACCTGCGAGTCCGGTTACAAGTTGACGGCGGACAGCCCGGTCACCGGCACCACGCGCAATCCCTGGAACCCGGGTCGCACCAGTGGCGGATCGAGCGGCGGCGCGGCGGCGGGCGTTGCCGCCGGCTGCGGTCCGATCGCGATCGGAACCGATGGGGTCGGCTCGATCCGCGTGCCCTCGTCCTTCTGCGGTGTGTTTGGCCTGAAGCCGACCTTTGGCCTGGTGCCCCGTTCGCCCGGCTTCTCGCCACCGTCCTGGGGCTCGCTCGCGCATACCGGGCCGATTACGCGCACGGTCGCGGATGCCGCGCTGACGCTGGAGATCATCGCTGCTTACGATCTGCGCGATCCCGCAAGCCTGCCGGTGACGGCGCGTCGGTTCGATACGAAGGCCGCGCCGTTGAACGGCATTCGCATCGGCGCCAGCGTCGATCTCGGCTACGCCGCGGTCAGCCCCGATGTGCGCGCGGCGTTCGGCAAGGGGCTGGCCATTCTCGATGCCTGCGGCGCGCAGGTCACCATGGATGGTCCGGGCCTCGATCCCGGGATCCTGGAGCACACGCTGAAGCCGATCGCCTTTACCGAACAGGCGGGCGCGGTCTCGAGCAAGACCACGGCCGATCTCGCCAGCTCCGAAGCAGATTATCTTGACGTCATCAGTGCCGGCAGGCGCTACAGCGGCACGGACTATATCGAAGCAGGGTATCGCCGCGCCCAGGCTCGCAGCAGCTTCCTGAAGCTGTTCGAGCGAGTCGATGCGCTGGTGACGCCGACCGTCGCGGTGACCGCGTTCGAGGCCGGCCGCCTCGGCGTCGACACGATCGACGGCGGCAAGGTCGATCCGCATCTCGGCTGGTCGCCCTTCACCTGGCCGATCAATCTCGCCGGCCTTCCGGCCGCGACGCTGCCCTGCGGCTTCGATCGCGATGGGCTGCCGATCGGCTTGCAGATCGTCGCTCCCTGGCTCGACGAGCCCATGATCTTCCGCATCGCCGCTGCGTTCGAAGCGGCCCAGCCATGGGCGGCGTTCTGGCCACAGCTGGCGTTGCGCGAACCGGATCGTGCCCGCGCGAAGGCGTGAGCCGAACCCGGCCTGGAGCGGGCCGGCCGCGTCCTGCCGGTCGGCCTCTGCGCCCGAAAAATTTTTCGAGGGGCCCTCTTGAAGTCGACTTGCGTTCTTCTAAATCATTTTCGCCGCGAGAGCGGTGTGCCGGGTGCCCGCGAGGGGCCCGGAGCGGGCGCCGGGCCGGTGTCTTTGGACCCGTCTAAAACCCTGTCCTGCGCTCCTTCGTATCCATCTTGCTCTTTGGAGGACTTGGTTATGAGGACCACGTTTGACTTCGCGCCCCTGTGGCGCTCCACCGTCGGCTTCGATCATCTGGCCGGTCTCGTCGACAGCGCGCTGCGCCAGGCGAGCGAAGACAACTATCCCCCCTATAACATCGAACGCTCCGGCGAAGATCACTACCGGATCAGCCTCGCAGTGGCGGGCTTTGGCGTCAACGATATCACGGTGACGGCCGAACAGAATGCGCTGACCGTCGAGGGCAAGAAGCCCGAAGGTGCGACGGGCGAATATCTGTACCAGGGTATCGCCGCACGGCCGTTCCGGCGCGTGTTCAACCTGGCCGATTATGTCCAGGTGAAGCAGGCGTCCTTCCAGGACGGCCTCTTGATCATCGACCTCGTCCGTGAGGTTCCGGAAGCGATGAAGCCGCGCCGGATCCAGATCGCGGGCGCGGCCTCTCCTGCAACTCAGATCGAGCAGAAGAAAGCAGCCTAAGCGCTCGATCGAGGGGAATGGTGGAACGCGGCGCTCAGATATGCGCGCCGCGCTCCCACATGCATGAGAGAACGGCCATTCGATCATCAGCACATCCATCCCTTCGAAAGGAGCGTCAGGGGAGGCCCAACCGATGACAAACGTGAATACGAATTCCGGAAATCTCAACCCGCTGTTTCATCCCGCGGTTCACTACGGTTCGCCCGCGGATGTCCTGAATGCAAAGGAGCTCTCCACGCCGGAGAAGCGGATCATTCTGTCGTCATGGGCGTCCGACATGTACGCCGTCGAATCCTGTCCCGCTTTGCGTGAAATTCCCGGCATGAACCGTACGATTCGGCTCGCCGATATTCTCGCGGCCCTGCGCCGGCTCGACGGCGACAATGACGACGACGACCCGCCGCGCGGCGGCGGTGTCCCGATGCGCTTGCGGCGGCCTTGGGCCGCCGCAGAACGGCGAGGCGCGTGATGCTCACGCAGGCCGTTCTTGCTCTGGTGCTGGTCGGCCAGGTCTCCGCGGCCTGGGCCATTCCATTTCTAGCCTTGCAAGGCTGGCTCGACGTGCCGCCAGACAAACGTGAAGCGGCCCTCTGATTTCAATCTCAGACGATGCGACTGGTCATGAAGACGATTGCTATGCGTTCGTTCTCGCTTGCGTTGCTGGTGCTGATACTGACGGCGTCACATCCCGCCGCAGGCCAGATCCCCGATCTGAAGCCGGGCGGCTCGGTGCCGACTTTGGCGCCTCTGGTTCGGCAGGTGACGCCGGCGGTGGTCAACATCTCGGTGCACGGCCGGGTACGCGAGGACAATCCGCTCTATCGTGACCCGCTGTTCCGCGAATTCTTCGACGTTCCGAGGCAGATCGAGAAGGAAGTCAGCGCGACCGGCTCCGGCGTGATCGTCGATGCCCGGAGCGGCTACGTGCTGACCAACAACCACGTGGTCGAAGGCACCTCCGCCCTCCAGATCACGACCAAGGACGGCCGGCAGTTTTCCGCAAAGGTCGTCGGCCGCGACTCGCCGACGGACGTCGCCGTGCTCCAGATCCAGAATCCGACCGGACTGAAGGCGCTTCCCCTCGGTGACAGCGACGCACTGGAAGTCGGGGACTTCGTGCTCGCGATCGGCAATCCCTTCGGCCTCGGCCAGACGGTGACGTCGGGCCTCGTCAGCGCCCTAGGCCGAACCGGCCTCGGCAAGCAGGGTTATGAAGACTTCATTCAGACCGACGCCGCTATCAATCCCGGCAATTCCGGCGGCGCGCTGGTCAGCCTGCAGGGCGAACTGGTCGGCATAAATTCGGCCATCATCTCGCCCGCTGGCGGCAATGTCGGTATTGGCTTTGCCATTCCCGTCAACATGGCGCGCAAGGTGATGGAGCAGATCATCGCCACCGGCAGGGTCGAGCGCGGTCGCATCGGCATTTCGCTGAAGGACCTCCACCCGTCCGTCAACAAGGGACGCACCGAAGGCGCGCTCATCGCCGAAGTTGCCGCGGATTCGCCGGCCGAGAAGGCTGGCCTGCACAAGGGCGACATTGTCACCACGGCGGAGGGCCGCCCGATCCGCACCGCCGCGCAGCTGCGCAATACCATTGGTCTTGCGCGGGTCGGCGACGAGGTGAAGCTCGCTCTGCTGCGCAACGGCACACCGCTCACGGTCCTCGTCCGAGTGGCTCCAGCAACCGAGCCGCGCAATGCCAATGCAGGAAGCAACCGCCTCGTTCGCTAGGCCAATCAAAGAGGATATCACCGCAGCAAGCCGGTCGCTCTTTGTCTGCGATCGTGGACCCGGGACGCAGTTTGGGACGACCACTGCGCGAACGTCCGGATGGCTTTATCCCAGCTCGATCGGCTCGCCGCGGCCGCTGAGCTCCTCGTCGAGGCGCAGATAGTGCGCGAGATAGTCGTGCAAGGCGGTCGCCGCCTTCGAGGTCGCGCCGCTCGACTTGTAAAGCAGCAGCTCGATCTTCGGCAGCGGCGGCAGGCCCTCGTTCGGGCCGATCTCGCGCATCGCCGGCACCAGCGCGCTGCGGCCGAGTACGGTCACGGCCATGCCGGCGAAGGCCGCCGCCTGGAGGCCGCCGACGCTTTCGCTGACGCAGGCGATGCGCCAGCGCAGATTCGCACGTTCCAGCGTGTCAATCGCGTAGTCGCGATAGATGTTGCCGGGCGGCAGCAACGCCAGCGGGATAGGCCGTTCCTGGTGCGCGGAGGACTGCTCGCCGGTCATCCAGACCAGTTGCTCGCGCCGTACCACCTGGCCGCCCGTAAAATCGTTCATGCGGGTGACGAGCGCGATGTCGACATCGCCGCGCTTGACGAGGCCCACCAGCGGCGTCGAGAGCGCGCAATTGAGCTCGACCTGGACGCGCGGGAATGATTTTCGGAACACGCTGAGGATCTGCGGCAGCATGAAGGCGGCATAGAGGTCGGGCGTGCCGAGCACGACCTGACCCTCGATCTCCTGTGACGCCAGCTGCGAAATCAATTCGTCATGCAACCTCAGGATGGATTTGGCGTAGGTGAGAACCGTGGTGCCGTCCTCGCTCAGCGTGAGCCGGCGCCCGACATGCTCGAACAATTGCTTGCCGGTGAGCTCCTCCAGCCGCTGCAATTGCAGAGTGATCGCCGGCTGAGTGCGGCCCAGCCGCCGCGCGGTCTCGGTGATGCTGCCGGTCTCGACCACGGAGATCAGCGACCGGAGCATGCGGATATCGAGGCTGATGAGGTTCATGCGGCGTCCATGTCGCCCAGAATTTATGCAAGTTCCATGCTAGGGCGAAAGGGAGCGGGTTTCGGAAGGCTCGGCTGCAGCCGGCCTGTTCTCAATTAGACGACCTGCCGGTCCAGCATTGCTGGCATACTGAATATTGATTATCAGGCGGCTCGGCGCGCATGATGCGCCCAACGAACATAAAAAGGGAGCACAACCATGAAAGAGACATCAGCAACGCGACGGGAACTGCTCGCAATTGCCGCGGCGGCAAGTGCTGCCTCAATCGCGGAAGTTGCGCCGGCCGCGGCGCAGGCAGGGCCGAAGCCGATCTTTCCGGTGCCGATGGTCACCATCCCGATCGTCGGCGAAACCCAGGTGTTCCAGGTCCGCCGCATCTACTGCATCGGGCGCAACTATGCGGCGCACGCGATCGAGCGCGGCTCGGACCCGAACCGCGAGCCGCCGTTCTTCTTCCAGAAGCCGACCGACGCGATCCAGAACGTCGCTGTGGGCGAGGTCGCCGATCATCCCTATCCGTCGCTGACCAAGAACTATCACCACGAGGTCGAACTGGTCGCCGCGTTGAAATCCGGCGGCAGCAACATCCCGGCCGAGAAGGCGCTCGACCATGTCTATGGTTATGCGCTCGGCCTCGACATGACCCGGCGCGATCTCCAGAACGGCATGGCCGCGGAGAAGAAGCCGTGGGAGATCGGCAAGAGCTTTGACCACGCCGCGGTGATCGGTCCGATCCACCCGGCCAGCAAGACCGGGCATTTCGACAAGGGCGCCATCTCGCTGGCGATCAACGGGACGGTGAAGCAGAACTCGGATCTCAGCAAGATGATCTGGAGCGTGGCCGAGCAGATCGCAAAACTGTCGGAAGCGTTCGAGCTCAAGGCCGGCGACATCATCTATTCCGGCACGCCGGAGAATGTCGGCCCGGTCGTGAAGGGCGACGTGCTGTTGTGCAAGCTCGACGGCTTGCCGGATATGTCGATCAAGATCGTCTAACGCTCCCCTCTCCCCGCCTGCGGAAAGTGAGGGGCCGGACGTTTTCGCTTCGTCATGCCCGGGCTTGTCCCGGGCATCCACGTTTTGGGTGCCGGTTGCGTGGAAGCCCGTGGATCGCCGGGACAAGCCCGGCCACGACGACGCTGAGAGTGGCTTCGATCCCATCTGTCGCAGCGCGGCGTCCTGATCTAACTCTGGCCGAGGATCTTCTTTGCGGCGCGAAGATGCGGCTTGTCGATCATCTGGCCGTCGAGGCGCAGCGTGCCGGAGTTCGGATTGCTCGCGAACGCCGCGATCACCTTCTCGGCCCAATTGCGCTCGGCCTCGGTCGGCTCGAACGCCGCGTTGACCACGTCGACGTGCTTGGGATGGATCAGCGCTTTCGCCGAAAAACCGTCACGCCGCGCCGCGCGCGTTTCCTGTTCGAGTCCGGTGAGATTGTCGATGTCGGTAAAGACGGTGTCGATCGGCGCGACCTCGGCCGCGGCGGCCGCCATCAGGCAGAGATCGCGGGCCAGACGATAAGGGCTGTGGAACACGCCGCCCGCCGCTTTCTCAGTCGCGCCGAGCGAGGCCGAGAGATCTTCCGCGCCCCACATCAGGCCCGCGAGGCGAGGAGAGCAGCCCTTGTAGCTGCCGAGCCCGAAGATCGAAGCTGCGGTTTCGGTCGCGACGCAGACGATGCGTGTTGAGCCAATGGCGATACCAGCCGCAGCTTCCAAAGCTTCCAGCCAGGTCGCGACCTGTCGCACGTCGTCGCCGCCCTGCGATTTCGGCAGCACGATGCCGTCGGGCTGGCCCGGAATCACCGCGGCAAGGTCGGCGAGCGTCATGCCGGTGTCGAGCGCGTTGACGCGGACATAGAGCTGGTGGGGCTTGTTGCGGCCCTTCAGCATCGTCAGCGTCAACCCGCGCGCCTCCGGCTTCTTGTCGGTGACGACGGAATCTTCGAGATCGATGATCAGCGCGTCGGCGTTGCCTTCGCTGGCCTTCTCGAATTTGCGCGGGGAGTCGCCCGGCACGAACAGCATCGAACGCATCAGACCGGCCTCTTGTGCATCATCGCCATGCGGCGGCATTTGCCGACGATCTCGTCGTTCTGGTTGAGAGCGTGGTGCTCGAACTCGACGATGCCCGCCTTGGGGCGCGATTTGGATTCCCGCAACGAAAGCACCTTTGTCGTCGCCCGCAGCGTATCGCCATGGAAGACCGGTTTCGGAAAAGTGACGTCCGTCATGCCGAGATTGGCAACGGTGGTCCCCATGGTCGTATCATAGACCGTCATGCCGATCATGATGCCGAGGGTGTAAAGGCTGTTGAAAATGCGCTGGCCGAACTCGGTCTGGGCCGAAAAATGTGAGTCGATGTGCAGCGGCTGCGGATTGAGCGTCAGCAGGCTGAACAGGGTGTTATCCATCTCCGTGACGGTCCGCGTCAGGGGATGCCTGAACTCCTGGCCCACCGAAAACTCCTCGAAATAAAGTCCGGCCATCGCGGTTTCCTCCCTGCGAAATAACGGCGCGCTCGCATCCTCGCGCCGCATGACCCTATGCATGCTACACACAGTTGATAGGGAAATTCACGTATCTGTACCCTGCTTTTCAAGTTAAAGAACGCAAGCGAAGGCACGTTCGGGCGCACCAATCCGCCACGGCCTTCGCGTGGGGAACGCGACGAGGGGGAGATTGCGCGTTCGCTTCTCCCAAGAAGGAGATCAAGAATATGGATTTCGCGCTCACCGCTCAGCAGGAAGCCATTCGCGACGCCGTCGCAAAGGTTTGCGAAGACTTTCCCGACGCCTATTGGCTGAAGAAGGACCACGACGGCGGCTTCCCGCACGACTTTCACAAGGCCATGGCGGACGCCGGCTGGCTCGGCATCTGCGTGCCGGAGGAATATGGCGGCTCCGGCCTCGGCATCACCGAAGCCGCGATCATGATGCGCGCCATCGCGGAATCCGGCGCCGGCATGTCCGGCGCCTCCGCGGTGCACATCAACGTGTTCGGTCTCAATCCCGTGGTCGTGTTCGGCACCGAGGAACAGCGCAAGCGCATGCTGCCGCCGATGGTCGAGGGCCGCGAGAAGGCGTGCTTTGCCGTGACCGAGCCCAACACCGGCCTCAACACCACACAGCTCAAGACCCGAGCGGTGGCCAAGAACGACCGCTATATCGTCAACGGCCAGAAGGTGTGGATCTCCACCGCGCAGGTCGCGCACAAGATCCTGCTGCTGGCGCGCACCACGCCGCTGGAGGACGTGCGCTCGCCGACGCATGGGCTGAGCCTGTTCTATACGGACTTCGACCGCAACAGGATCAAGGTCCACGAGATCGAGAAGATGGGCCGCAAAGTCGTCGATTCCAACGAGCTGTTCTTCGAGGACTTTGAAATCCCGATGGAGGATCGCATCGGCGAAGAGGGCAAAGGCTTCCAGTACATTCTCGAAGGCATGAACCCCGAGCGCATTCTCATCGCCGCGGAAGCCGTCGGCCTCGGCAAGCTCGCGCTGTCGCGCGCGACCGAATACGCCAAGACCCGCGTGGTGTTCAACCGGCCGATCGGCAAGAACCAGGGCATTCAGCATCCGCTGGCTGTAAACTGGGTCGAGCTCGAGGCGGCCTGGTTGATGGTGATGTCGGCGGCCTGGCAATACGACAAGGGCATGCCTTGCGGTGGCGCCGCCAATGCCGCGAAATACATTGCGGGTGAGGCCGGATATCACGCCTGCGAGCAGGCGGTGATGACCCATGGCGGTTTTGGCTATGCCAAGGAGTTTCACGTCGAGCGTTACTTGCGTGAAGTTCTGATCCCGCGCATCGCGCCGGTCAGCCCGCAGCTTGCGCTGAGCTTCATCGCGGAAAAGGTGCTTGGACTGGCCAAGTCATACTAAGCTCGAACACGTACCATTGCCGGGCGCCGCGATATTCGCGCCCGATCACCGCGACGCGCTACGGCAGAGCTATTCGGCCGCGATCCGCTCCATCGCCATGGCCCGAAGTCGGGCGCGCTGGATCTTGACGCCGTTGGCGCTGTCGGTGACGGGGAAGGCCTCCACGACATAGATCCGCGCCGGGACCTTGTAGCCGGCGAGCCGCTCGCGCAGGCGGGCGATCAACGCGTCCTGCCGCGGCGGCTCGTGGGGTTGCTGGGCGGGGATCACGAAGGCAACGCAGCGGGCGTTTCCCTTCAGATCGACCGCGACGACCTGGGCGTCGGCCACGCCAGCGCACGATTTGAGTTCGTCCTCGATCTCGCCGGGCGCAACCAGGAAGCCGCCGAGCCGCATGGCGTCGCCCGCGCGGGTTTCGTAGACGAAGGAGCGGTCGCCGCGCAGCTGGCCGATATCGCCGGTGCGGAAGAAGCCGTCCGCGGTGAAGGCGTCGCGCGTCGCGTCGGGATTGTTGTAGTAGCCGAGAAAGAGTGATGGCGCACGGATCTCGATCTCGCCGGAGACGCCGCGAGGGGCGAGTTCGCCGGTCTCGGTGTCGCGCACCCGGACCTTGGCCTCCGGCGACATCGGCCAGCCGCCGCCCTCGATGCGATCGGCGAAGCCATCACTCGAGCGTGCGATCGAGAACAGCGCCTGCACCTCGCTCGAACCGTAGAGGCCGTGCAACGGCATGCCGCGCGCTTCGGCCTCCGCCGCAAGCTCGCGCCAGCCGGGCTGGAACGCGGCAAAGCCGCATGCCTCGAGATGCGGAAATGGATGCGGCGCGTCGGTGAGGGCGAGGATGCGGCGGAACATCTCGTCGGAACCAAAGGCGTGCGTGATCCCGCACTTGCGGAGAATCTTTAGCGCCGGCGCGGCCTCGAAGGCGTCGAGCGCATGGACGGCCGCGCCCGCTGCGACGAAGCCGAGCAAGCTCGTCATGCCAAAAGTGCCGCAGAACGGCAGCATCGCCAGCAGCGCATGGCGCTGCGGCGAGAGCTTGAGCGCCTTGGCAACGGCGGCGGCGTGCGTGGCCAATGTTCGCTGTGAATGCGCGACAAGCTTCGGTCCCTTGGTGGTGCCCGACGTCGTGTAGAGCAGCAGAGGCAGATCGACGTCCTCCTCCTCCGGCGTAGCCGGCGGATAAGGCTTGTCGAAGGCGTCGAAACGTACGCATGGCCATTGGGCGGGAATCTCATCCGCGCCGACCACCGCGAGTTCTCGCAGCGCGGGCACCTCGTCCTTGGCGACGTCGGCGAGAATAGCGGCAAAGTCGATCGAGCGGAACGCGGCTTCGATCACCATCACACGGGCGCCGGACAGCTTCAGGAGATGCGCGACCTCCGCGCTGCGGTAGCGTGTATTGACGGCGGCGACGATTGCCCCACGCCGGGCGGCGGCGAACAGCAGTGCGATCCATTCGATTCGGTTGACCAGCCAGACCGCAACGACGTCGCCCTTGCCGATACCCTGCGCGGCAAGCCAAGCGGCGGTCTGCTCGATCTTTTCCGAGAACTCCGCGCGCGAGACCGGCGTGCCGTCGAACACGAAGGCGGGATCGGCGGCGGCCTCGGCCCGGATCAGCGATTGCTGCGAAAATTCGTTGGCGCCCATGGCAATCGAACTAACCCGATCGCGCGCACCTGTCTACTTGGTGCCGAACATCCGGTCGCCGGCGTCGCCCAGCCCCGGCACGATGTAGCCGTGGTCGTTGAGCCGCTCGTCGATCGCGGCGGTCCAGACCGGCACGTCCGGATGCTCGCTCTGGAACTGCGCGATGCCCTCAGGCGCGGCCAGAAGGCAGACGAAGCGGATGTCGCGGGCGCCGCGCGCCTTCAGCAGCGATGCGCCGGCACAGGCCGAATTGCCGGTCGCCAGCATGGGGTCCATCAGGATCACGGTGCGATCCGACAGGTCCTGCGGCGCCTTGAAGTAATACTCCACGGCCTGCAACGTATCAGGATCGCGGTAGAGCCCGATATGAGCGATGCGCGCCGAGGGCATCAACGCCAGCATGCCGTCGAGGAAGCCGACGCCGGCGCGCAGGATCGGCGCCAGCGTGAGCTTCTTGCCGGCGATCTTGGGCGCCCGCATCGGCGCAATCGGCGTCTCGATCTCGACCAGCTCCAGCGGCAGGTCGCGCGTCACCTCGTAGCCGAGCAGCATCCCGATCTCGTTCAGGATTTCGCGAAAGCTCTTGGTCGAGCGGTCCTTCTCCCGCATCAGGGAGAGCTTGTGCTGGACCAGGGGATGGGCGACCACGTTGACGTTGCTGATGCTCATGAAACCGATCTACACGGTTCCGTGAAACTGCGCCAGATCGGCCGAGTGTTTTTGGTGCGGGAGACGTGCCCTCAGCCGGGCGTCGCGACCGCGCTGCGGAGCCGGTTGCTCGCCCCGTAGGCAGCCATGGTCAATTCGCGGTCGATGGGCGTGACGGTTTATGCTCCGAGCCCGCGCGCCACGAGTGTGATGACGAGCGTCAGGACCGCGCCCACTAGCCGAAATTTTCGCAGCCTACCGGCTCGTAGAGCGGGTCAGGCGCGGGGCGAACAGCGGGAACACTCGGACGCGAAACTTCCAGGGCCAATGCCCGACCCTCGATGAAAGCCGACAGCAGTGCGAGCGCGAGAGGAGTAGCGCGCCTCGACCGCGGCGTCGAGCCAGTCCGGCAATTCGCGCTCGCGCGAGAGAGCGCAATGCCATTCACCCTCGTCATAGGCGATGCGGCGGACTTGCCAGAGCGGCAGCTCCAGCTCCATCAGTGCGCGGCATCGGCCCAGGCCTCTGCTTCGATCAGGCGCGTGACGCGCGCGGTGGGCTCGATCTGTCCGAGCGAAGGGAAGTGCCGACACGCCTTGTCGATGATCTCGAGCATCAACGGTTGCGTCATCACCTGCGCATTGCGCAAGCGGTTGCCAAGTGACGGTGGATCGTAGTGTCGGAGAGCGGCGGTGGTCATGTCAGGCCTCCTGGAGGTGGCGTCGGTCAGTCGGCGGGCCTCTCCAAGATGGCCAAAACGGCATTTGAAAACGAGATGGGGGCGGGCGGGAGATATAGGGATTTCATAAGTGCGGGATGGGGGCGGTCGCGCGCCATTCTCCGCCTTCGCCGGGACGACGATGTGATGTGCCTCGCGAGCGTTGTCCGACCAGGCCAGCCTCGGCCTTTTATGAGATTCCTATAACTTCGCCACGGCCCTCGTCTCGAAAACCTATGCCTGGGGTGGCACTTCAGCACGGTCAAAGGTCCCGGTGGGCGCGGTGGAAATGCACTGGCATTTCCTTTCACGCGCCGACCGGGTCTCCCGAGAAACGGTTGCGTCCAAATCAATGGCGCAACGAGGAGTATCTCCATCATGGACATTCTGATGCTGGCGCTGGGCTTCGGCTTCTTCGCCCTTGCGATTGGCTACACCTACGCCTGCGAACGGCTTTGAAGGAGCGGCCATGATCTTCGATTATTCGCTCGCCGGCGCCGTTTCGCTCGGCCTCCTGTTCTACCTCACTTACGCGCTGCTGCGGCCCGAGCGGTTCTGACCGTGCTCACGAAGCCTGAAGGGTTGATATCATGACTATGATCGGTTGGCTCCAGATCATTCTCTTTTGCGTCATTACCGTCGCGCTCACAAAACCGCTCGGCTGGTACATGACGCGCGTGTTCAACGGCGAGCGGACCTTCCTGTCTCCGGTGCTGCGTCCGATCGAGGCCGGCATCTACCGGTTCTCCGGCGTCGACGAGAAGCGCGAGCAGCATTGGCTGACCTATACGGTCGCCATGCTGTTGTTCCATGTCGGCGGCTTCCTCATCATCTACGGCGTGATGCGGTTGCAGGCCGTCCTGCCGTTCAATCCGGCCGGCCAAAGCGCTGTCGCCGCGGATCTCTCCTTCAACACCGCGATCTCCTTCATCACCAACACCAACTGGCAGAATTACGGTGGAGAGAGCACGCTGTCCTATCTCGTGCAGATGCTCGGCTTGACGCACCAGAACTTCTTGTCGGCGGCAACCGGCATCGCGCTGGCGGTCGCCCTGATCCGCGGCTTCTCGCGCGCGTCGGCGCGCACCGTCGGAAATTTTTGGGTCGACGTCACCCGCTGCAGCCTCTATGTGCTGTTGCCAATCGGTATTGTCTATACGCTGTTCCTGGTCTGGCAGGGCATCCCGCAGACGCTCGGTGACTATGTCGAGGCCACCACGCTCGAGGGTGCCAAGCAAACCATCGCGGTCGGCCCGGTCGCCTCCCAGGTCGCGATCAAGATGCTCGGCACCAATGGCGGCGGCTTCTTCAACGCCAATGCGGCGCATCCGTTCGAAAATCCAACCGCGCTGTCGAACTTCGTGCAGATGCTGTCGATCTTCGTGCTAGGTGCGGCGCTGACCAACGTGTTCGGTCGCATGGTCGGCAACGAGCGCCAGGGCTGGTCGATCCTGTCCGTGATGGGCGTGCTGTTCGTCGCAGGTGTCGTCATCACCTATTGGGCGGAGGCCAACGGTACTTCGACCCTGCACGCGCTCGGCCTGACCGGCGGCAACATGGAAGGCAAGGAGGTTCGCTTCGGCATCATCGCGTCCTCCCTGTTCGCCGTGATCACGACGGCCGCCTCCTGTGGCGCGGTCAACGCCATGCATGACAGCTTCACGGCGCTCGGCGGCATGATTCCCCTGATCAATATGCAGCTCGGCGAAATCATCGTCGGCGGCGTCGGCGCCGGCCTTTATGGCATGCTGCTGTTCGTCGTGCTCGCGATCTTCGTGGCAGGCCTGATGGTCGGCCGCACGCCGGAGTATGTCGGCAAGAAGATCGAGGCGCGCGAAGTGAAGATGGCGATGCTCGCGATCCTGGTGCTGCCGCTGATGTATCTGGGATGGACCGCGGTCGGCGTGGTCTATCCGGCGGCGGTCGCCTCGATGGCGAATGCCGGGCCGCATGGCTTCACCGAGGTGCTCTATGCCTTCACCTCGGCGACCGGCAACAACGGCTCGGCATTCGCGGGCCTTACCGGCAACACCTTCTTCTACAATCTCACGCTCGCAAGCGCGATGTTCGTCGGCCGCTTCTTCATGATCATCCCGGCGATGGCGATCGCGGGTTCGCTGGCCGCCAAGAAATCGATCCCGCCGTCCGCGGGCACCCTCCCGACCACGGGCGGGCTGTTCGTCGGCCTCGTCGTCGGCGTGATCCTGATCATCGGCGGCCTCACCTTCTTCCCGGCCCTCGCCCTCGGCCCCATCGTCGAGCATCTCGCGATGAACGCCGGCCAGGTGTTCTGAACGACTAGTGTTCTGATCGACCGCCTTCTGATTGTTTGGAGGGACCTCCATGGATACCACGAAACTGCAAAAACGCGCGTCCGTCTCGGCGATGCTCGATCCCAAGATCGTCGTGCCTGCGATCCGCGCGTCCTTCATCAAGCTCGATCCGCGCTTGATGATCAAGAATCCGGTGATGTTTGTGGTCGAGATCGTGGCCGCGCTCACCACTGTGATCTTCCTGCGCGATCTCCTCACCGCCGGTGAGAATCTCGGCTTCACCTTCCAGATCATCGTCTGGCTCTGGTTCACGGTGCTGTTTGCCAACTTCGCCGAAGCGGTGGCCGAAGGCCGCGGCAAGGCGCAGGCGGAATCGCTGCGCAAGACCCGCACCGAGAGCCAGGCCAAGCTACTGACCGGCTCTGACCGCACCTTCAAGTTGGTGCCCGGCACCAGCCTCAAGGTCGGCGACATCGTGCTGGTCGAGGCCGGCGATACCATTCCCTCCGATGGCGAGGTGATCGAGGGCGTCGCGTCCGTCAACGAGGCCGCCATCACCGGCGAGTCCGCACCCGTGATCCGCGAATCCGGTGGCGACCGTTCGGCGGTGACCGGCGGCACCCAGGTGCTGTCCGACTGGTTTCGCGTGCGGATCACGGCAGCGCAGGGCTCGACCTTCGTCGACCGTATGATCAAGCTGGTCGAGGGCGCCGAGCGGGCGAAGACTCCGAACGAGATCGCGCTCAACATCCTGCTGGCGGGCCTCACCATCATCTTCGTGTTCGCCACCGTCACCATCCCGAGCTACGCGGCCTATGCCGGCGGCTCGATCTCGGTGGTTGTGCTGGTCGCGCTGTTCGTGACGCTGATCCCGACCACGATCGGCGCACTGCTGTCGGCGATCGGCATCGCCGGCATGGACCGTCTGGTCCGCTTCAACGTGCTGGCGATGTCCGGCCGTGCGGTCGAGGCCGCCGGAGACGTCGACACGCTACTGCTCGACAAGACCGGAACGATCACGCTCGGCAACCGCCAGGCGACCTCCTTTCGCCCGGTGCGCGGGGTCACCGAGCAGGAGCTGGCGGACGCGGCCCAGCTCGCCTCGCTCGCCGACGAGACCCCGGAGGGCCGTTCGATCGTGGTGCTGGCCAAGGAAAAATACAGTATCCGTGGCCGCGACATGGCCGAGTTGGGAGCCACCTTCATCCCGTTCACGGCGCTGACCCGCATGAGCGGCGTCGACGCCGGCGGCTCGTCGGTGCGTAAGGGCGCGGTCGATGCGATCCTCAACTATGTCGGTGGCGGTAGACCGCTGGTGGTCGCCTCCGGCAACACGGCTCGTTCCATCCAGCCCGCCGGGCTCTCGGACATCGGCCGCGAGATTCAGACCATCGCCGACGACATATCGAAGGCCGGCGGCACGCCGCTGGCGGTCGCCCGGGACGGCAAGCTGCTCGGCATCATCCAGCTCAAGGACATCGTCAAGGGCGGTATCCGCGAGCGCTTTGCCGAGCTGCGACGCATGGGCATCCGCACCGTCATGATTACCGGCGACAATCCCATGACGGCGGCCGCGATTGCAGCGGAAGCCGGCGTCGACGACTTCCTGGCGCAGGCAACTCCCGAGGACAAGCTCAAGCTGATCCGCGACGAGCAGGCCAAGGGTAAGTTGGTGGCGATGTGCGGCGACGGCACCAACGATGCGCCGGCGCTCGCGCAGGCAGATGTCGGTGTCGCCATGAACACGGGCACCCAGGCGGCTCGCGAGGCCGGCAACATGGTCGACCTCGACTCCAATCCGACCAAGCTGATCGAGGTGGTCGAGATCGGCAAGCAGCTCCTGATGACGCGCGGCGCGCTGACTACATTCTCGATCGCCAACGACGTCGCGAAATATTTCGCGATAATCCCGGCGATGTTCCTGGCGTTCTACCCCCAGCTCAATGTGCTCAACATCATGAATCTGTCGAGCCCGCAGAGCGCCATCCTGTCGGCGATCATCTTCAACGCGCTTGTTATCATCGCGCTGATCCCGCTGGCGCTGAAGGGCGTCGCCTATCGCGCGGTCGGGGCCGGCGCACTGCTCCGGCGCAACCTGCTGATCTACGGCCTCGGCGGAATCGTCATTCCCTTCATCGGCATCAAGGCGATCGACCTCGTGGTGACCGCTTTGCATTTGGCCTAACCCCGTCATTGCGAGCGAAGCGAAGCAATCCAGAATTCTTGCCGCGGCTGAGAGACTGGATTGCTTCGTCGCTTCGCCCCTCGCAATGACGAAAGAAATAGGAGAAACACATGCTCAGAGAAATCCGCCCCGCCATCGTCCTGCTGCTGGTGCTCACCGCCATCACTGGCTTAGCCTATCCGCTCGCGATGACCGCTATTGCCGGCGCGATCTTCCCCGCGCAGGCGCAGGGCAGCCTGATCGAGCGCGACGGCAAGGTGGTCGGCTCCGCCCTGATCGGGCAGGAGTTCAAGGACGACAAATATTTCCACGGCCGTCCCTCGGCGACGGTGGCGCCGAATCCGAACGATTCGACCAAGACGGTACCGGCGCCCTACAACGCCGCGAATTCGGGTGGCTCAAATCTCGGCCCGACCAGCAAGGCGCTGGCCGACCGGCTGCAGGAAGACGTGGACAAGCTCAGGGGCGAGAATCCGAATGCCGCCGTGCCGGTCGACCTCGTGACGACCTCAGCCAGTGGCCTCGATCCGGATATCTCGCCGGAAGCGGCGCAATTCCAGGTGCCGCGCGTCGCGAAGGCGCGAAACGTGCCGGAGGATCAGGTCAAGCAACTGGTGGCTTCCAACACCCAGGGCCGCCTGCTCGGCCTGATCGGCGAGCCCCGGGTCAACGTGCTGACTCTGAATCTCGCGCTCGATCGTGCCACGAAGTAGTCTAGGCTGGGTCCGCGCGGATGATTATATTGATCTGATGGTCCGAGAGCGCCGCGATCCCGAACAACGTCCTTCGCCCGAGGCGCTGCTGGAGGCCGCGCGCCGGGAGGAGGGCGTGAGCGGCAAGCTGAAAATCTTCGTCGGCGCCGCTCCCGGCGTCGGCAAGACCTACGAGATGCTGCAAAGCGCCCACGCCAAGCGCAAGGCCGGCATCGACCTCGTGGTCGGCTTCGTCGAGACCCATGGCCGGGCCGAGACAGAGGCGCTGGTGCGTGGGCTGGAAGTGATCCCGCGCAAGAAGCTCGACTACCGCGGCCAGATTGTCGAAGAAATGGATCTCGACGCCGTGATCGCGCGCCGCCCGAAAATCGCGCTGGTCGACGAGCTCGCCCACACCAATGCTCCCCTTTGTCGCCATCCAAAACGCCATCTCGATGTCGAGGAGCTGCTGTCCCACGGCATCGACGTCTACACCGCCGTCAATATCCAGCACATCGAGAGCCTGAACGACGTTGTCGCGCAGATCACCCATGTGCGGGTGCGCGAGACCGTGCCGGATTCGGTGTTCGACCGCGCAGACGCCATCGAGCTGATCGACCTCACGCCCGACGACCTGATCCAGCGCCTGAAGGAAGGCAAGGTCTATGTCCCCAGGCAGGCCGAGCGGGCGCTGGAGCATTATTTCTCGCCGGGCAACCTGACCGCGCTGCGTGAACTCGCGCTGCGGCGCACGGCCGAACGGGTCGACGAGCAGCTACTCAGCCACATGCAGGCGAACGCGATCGCCGGTCCCTGGGCCGCAGGCGAGCGCATCCTCGTCTGCATCAGCGAAGATCCGCGCGCGGCCAGCCTCGTGCGTTACACCAAGCGGCTGGCCGACCGGCTGCACGCGCCGTTTATCGCGGTGTCGATCGAGACGCGGCGGTCCCTGCAAATGTCCGATGAGGAGCGCGACCGGCTCGCCGATACGCTGCGGCTCGCGGAATCGCTCGGCGGCGAGGCACTGACGATTCCGGGCGTCGGCCGCCGCCTCGCCGACGACGTGGTCAACTTCGCGCAGGGCAACAACGTCACCCAGATCGTGATCGGAAAGTCCACGCGCTCGCTCTGGTTCGAGATGACGCGCGGCTCCGTCGTGCGCGATCTGGTGCGCCGCGCCGGTAACATCAGCGTGCATGTCATCCCTGGCGACGAATTCACGAACGAGCCGCCGCCGAAGACGGCGGTACAGACCGCAACGCGATCGGACCCGTTCGATGGGCGGCCCTATCTGAAGGCGGTCGGGATCACCGCGCTTGGCCTCGCTGCCGCCGTGGCGATCAAGCCGTATTTCGGCATTGAGAACGTCGACCTGATGTTTCTGACCGCCGTGGTGACGGTTGCCGTGCGCTACGGATTGTGGCCGTCGTTGCTTGCGAGTGTCGCGGCGTCCCTCGCCTACAATTTCTTCTTCCTGCCGCCGGTCTATACCTTCACCATTACCGATCCGACCAATGTCGCGGCGTTCTTTTTCTTCATGCTGATTGCGTTCGTGGTGTCGAATGTGGCGGGGCGGGTCCGCACCCAGGCTGATGCTGCGATCGGCCGCATCCGGACCACCGAGCAGCTCTATGCTTTCAGCCGCAAGCTCGCCGGCACCGGCACGCTCGACGACGTGCTGTGGGCGACCGCCTACCAGATCGCGCTGATGCTGAAAGTCCGCGTGGTGCTGCTGTTGCCGGACGAAGGGCTGCTCACGGTGAAGTCGGGCTATCCGCCCGAGGACGATCTCGATCAGGCCGACCTTGCGGCCGCCAACTGGGCCTGGAGCAATGACCGGCCTGCAGGCCGCGGCTCGGACACGCTGCCTGGTGCAAAACGGCTATTCCTGCCGATGCGCACCGGGCGCGGCCCGATCGGGGTCATCGGAATCGACAACGACCGCACCGGTCCCTTGCTGACGCCGGACCAGCGCCGGCTGCTCGACGCGCTGGTCGACCAGGGCGCGCTGGCGATCGAACGCGTGCTGCTGGTCGAGGACGTCGATCGCGTCAAGCGCTCCGTCGAATCCGAGCGGCTGCGTTCCGCATTGTTGACCTCGATTTCACACGACCTGAAGACGCCGCTCGCATCCGTGCTGGGTGCGGCCTCGACCATGCGCGATCTCGCCAGCGCGCTCTCCGACACCGAGAATCGCGACCTGCTCGCGACGGTCATCGACGAATCCGAACGGCTCAACCGCTTCATCGCCAATCTGCTCGACATGACCAAGCTCGAATCCGGCGCCATCGTGCCCAACGCTGCGTTGCACGATCTCGGAGAGATCGTCGGCAGCGCGCTCCGGCGGGCAGCCAAGATCCTCACCGCCCACAAGGTGGAGCTGGAGTTGGCCGCAGACCTTCCTATGCTCCAGCTCGATGCGGTGCTGTTCGAGCAGGTGCTGTTCAACCTGCTCGACAACGCCGCCAAATATTCGCAGCCCCACGCGACGGTCTCGATCCGCAGCCGGCGCGACAGCGATCATGTGGTGCTCCAGATTGCCGACGAGGGCGACGGCATTCCGTCTGAGGAGCTCGAGAGGGTGTTCGACAAGTTTTATCGCGTGCAGAAGGGCGACCATGTCCGTCCCGGCACCGGGCTCGGGCTCGCCATCTCCCGCGGCTTCGTCGAGGCGATGCGTGGCACGATCTCGGCGGCGAATCGCAGCGACCGGAGCGGCGCGGTTCTGACCATCCGTCTGCCCATTCCCGCCCGGACCCGTGCATTGGATACCGCCGCATGAGCGCCGCCCCGATCAAAGTGCTGGTCATCGACGACGAGCCGCCGATCCGCAAATTGCTGCGGATGGGGCTCTCGACGCAAGGCTATGAGATCCTGGAGGCGTCGAACGGCAAGACCGCGCTGGAGAAGCTCAGCGAGGATCCCGCGCTGATCATCCTCGATCTCGGCCTGCCCGACATCCAGGGCCATGAGCTGTTGCGTACCATCCGCGCCCGCAACGAAGCTGTGCCGATCGTGGTGCTGTCGAGCCGTGGCGATGAGGCCGGCAAGGTGCAGGCGCTGGATCTGGGTGCCGACGATTACCTGACGAAGCCGTTCGGCATGGACGAGCTGCTGGCGCGCCTGCGCGCCGCGCTGCGCCACCAGCTTCAGATCCAGGGCGAACGGCCGGTGTTTCGTGCCGGCGATCTCTCGGTCGATCTGGTGCGCCGGGTCGTCAGGGTCGGCGAGCGCGACGTCAAACTGTCGCCGAAGGAATATGACCTCCTGCGTGTGCTGGTGCAGCACGCCGGCAAGGTGCTCACCCACCGCTTCCTGCTGAGGGAGTTATGGGACGAGCTGACCGACGCGCAATATCTCCGCGTCTATGTCCGCCAGCTCCGGCAAAAGATCGAAGCGGATCCGGAACGGCCGCAACATGTGCTGACGGAGACGGGGATCGGCTATCGGCTGAAGGCGGGGGATTGACGCTGCATCCCTCATCCTGAGGAGCGCGGAACGCGCGTCTCGAAGGATGAAGGTCCCGACTGTTGCAGCGAGGCCTGCATGGTTCGAGACGGCGCTTCGCGCCTCCTCACCTTGAGGGAAGAGAGTGAGGTGCGCGGTGGAGAGCTAACCCGCCTTCCTCTGCCGCGCTGTCGACCGATGCGTCTTCTTCGCGGCGCCCGTTCGCCCCGACGCCCGGCGCGCATGGGACTTCGCCGCCGTCTTCTTCCCGCCGCGTCCCTTCAAGCTCTGCTTCAGCGCATCCATCAGGCTGACCACATTGCTCGGCTTCTCCTCGGGCTCCGGCAGTTCGATTGTCTTGCCGCTGGCCTTGCGCTTCACCAGGGCCTTCAGCGCGGTCTCGTAGTCGTCCTTGAACTTGCTGGGATCGAAATGGGAGGTCTTGGTCTGGAGGATATGGCCGGCGAGCTCAACCATGTCCTTGGTGATCTTCGGGCTCTTGATGTCGTCGAAGAACTGGTCCTCGTCGCGCAGTTCGTAGGGGAAGCGCAGCGTGGTGCCGAGCAGGCCCTTGCCGAGCGGCTCGATCGCGATGATGTGCTCGCGATTGGTGAGCACGATCTTGGCGAGCGCGACGCGATCCTGGTCCTTCATGGCGTCGCGGATCACGGCAAAAGCATCGACCGCGGCCTTGCCGTCGGGCGCGATGTAGTAGGGGTGGTTGAGATAGCGCTGGTCGATCTCGTCGCTCGGCACAAAGCTCTCGATGTCGATGGTGTGGTTGCTCTCGATCTGGACCGCTTCGAGCTCCTCCGGCTCGATCTCGACATATTTGCCCTTGCGCAGCTCGTAGCCGCGCCCCTTCTGGTCGCTCTCGACGACGTCGCCGGTCTCGGCGTCGATCATCTGCTGCTTCAACCGGTTGCCGGTCTCCCGGTTGATCATGTGAAACCGCGTCTTCTCGGCCGCGGTGGTCGCCGGATAAAGCACAACGGGGCAACTGACCAGCGAGAGCTTCAACGTTCCCTTCCAATAGGCGCGCGGTGCCATTCCGTTCTCCAGCGTCTGCGAGTCATTTTGGAACCCCAACCGTCCCGCGGGGTTTTGGTTCCGGGTGGGATGCGGGCCGTGATAGGCTTCACGCCAAAGAGAATCCGGGACCAGTCGTGCTGCAAAAGCTCTCCAAGTATCGACAGAAACGTGATTTCGAGAAGACGCCCGAGCCATCGGGCAAGACCGCGGTGGCGCCGTCGAAGCAGCGCCGCTTCGTGATTCAGAAGCATGACGCTTCGCGGCTGCACTACGATCTGCGGCTCGAGTTCGATGGCGTCTTCAAGTCCTGGGCGGTGACAAAAGGGCCCTCGCTCGATCCGCACGACAAGCGGCTGGCCGTCGAGGTCGAGGACCATCCGCTCGACTATGGCGACTTCGAAGGCACGATTCCGGAAGGCCAGTACGGCGGCGGCACGGTCATGCTGTGGGATCGCGGCACCTGGGAATCCGATGATCCCGAACGCGGTTTCAAGAAGGGCGATCTGAAGTTCACGCTGCACGGCGAGAAGCTGCACGGCAGCTGGGTCCTGGTGCGCATGCGCAACGACCGCACCGGCGGCAAACGGACCAATTGGCTCCTGATCAAGCATCGCGACGAATATGTTCGCGAGGGCGCAGACAACGACATTCTGGAGGAGGACAAATCGGTCGCCTCCGGCCGCGCGATGGATCAGATCGCCGAAGGCAAGGGCCGTGCGCCAAAACCGTTCATGCTGGCGAAGGGCACCAAGGCCAAGGCCGACGCGGTCTGGCAGTCCAACCGGGCGGACGAGGCGAAAGAGCGCACGGTCAAGCCGGCGCCCCGCGCGGCGTTGAAAACCGGCAAAACAGTCAAGAAGAAAGCGACGACCGCGACGACCGCGAACAAGGCGGCGGAGATGCCGGATTTCGTGGCGCCGCAGCTCTGTACGTCGGTCGAGCGCCCGCCGGGCGGCGACGGCTGGTGCCACGAGATCAAGTTCGACGGCTACCGCGTGCAGCTGCGGGTCGAGGGCGGCAAGGCGACGTTGAAGACGCGCAAAGGCCTCGACTGGACCGAAAAATTCGCAACTATCGCGAAGGAGGCGGGCGCGCTGCCGGATATGATGGTCGACGGCGAGATCGTCGCGCTCGACCACAATGGAGCACCCAATTTTTCGTCGCTCCAGGCGGCGCTGTCGGACGGCAAGACCGAGGAGCTCATCTTCTTTGCGTTCGACCTGCTGTTTGCGGAAGGCCTCGATTATCGCCGGCTGCCGCTCGGCGAGCGCAAGGCGCGGTTGAAGGAGCTGCTGGAAGCGCGTAAGCGCAAATCGAGCCAGATTCGCTATGTCGAGCATTTCGAAAGCGGCGGCGACGCCGTGCTGCAATCCGCCTGCAAGCTCGAGCTCGAGGGCGTGGTGTCGAAGAAGCTGGACGCGCCCTATCGTTCGGGGCGGACAGAAAGCTGGACCAAAGCAAAATGCCGCGCCGGCCATGAGGTCGTGATCGGCGGTTACAAGACCACCAATGGCAAATTCCGTTCGCTGATGGCCGGCGTGCACCGCGGTGATCATCTCGCCTTCGTCGGCATGGTCGGCACCGGCTTCGGCGCGGACAAGGTCAAGCGCATCATGCCGTCCTTGAAGGCTATGGAGGCGAAGCAAAGCCCCTTCGGCGGCAAGAACGCACCGAAAAAGACGCGCGAGGTGCACTGGCTGAAGCCGGAGCTCGTGGCGGAGATCGAGTTCGCCGGCTTCACTGCCGACGGCAATATCCGCCAGGCCGCCTTCAAGGGTCTGCGGCAGGACAAGCCGGCGGAGGAGGTCGAGGCCGAGACACCGGTCGATACCGAGCTTGCCGAGCCCTCGACGAAGCAGCGCGCGAAGCCGCGCGCGCAAGCGAAGACCGGTGCACGAACAGCGCAAGCCGGCACTGCCGAAGTGATGGGTGTCGTGCTCTCGAAGCCGGACAAGGCGCTGTGGCCGGACGACGGCAATGGCGATCCCGTTACCAAGCTGGATCTCGCGCGCTACCTCGAAGCCGTCGGCGAATGGATGATCGTGCATCTCAAGGGCCGGCCGTGCTCGCTGATCCGCGCCCCTGACGGCATCAAGGGCGAATGCTTCTTCCAGCGCCACGCCATGCAGGGCACCTCGAACCTTCTGGAGCTCGCGCGGGTCTCCGGCGACCGCAAGCCCTATTTGCAGATCGACCGCATCGAAGGGCTCGCGGCCGTGGCGCAGATCGGCGGCGTCGAGCTGCATCCCTGGAATTGCGCGCCCTACGCCTACGATACCCCGGGCCGGCTGGTGTTCGATCTCGATCCCGCGCCCGACGTCGTCTTCGCCGAGGTCGTTGAGGCCGCCAAGGAGATGCGGCAGCGGCTGACCGACATCGGCATGGAAAGCTTCTGCAAGACCACCGGCGGCAAAGGTCTGCACGTCGTGGTCCCGCTGCGTCACGGCGCGCGCGACCAGGTGAGCTGGAAGGAGGCCAAGGCCTTCGCGCAAGGCGTCTGCCAGTGGATGGCGGACGACGCTCCCGAGCGCTATCTGCTCAACATGTCGAAGAAGCTGCGCAACGGAAAGATCTTCCTGGACTATCTGCGCAACGATCGGATGTCGACGGCGGTGGCGCCGCTGTCGCCGCGTGCGCGAGATGGTGCGACTGTGTCGATGCCGGTCACGTGGGCGCAGGTGAAGAGCGACCTCGATCCGAAGCGGTACACGGTGCGGACGGTGCCCGGCTTGCTGGCGCGATCGAAGGCGTGGGATGGTTATGACGATGCAGCCGCGTCGATCAAGGCGGCGATCAAGAAGCTCGCCGGGAAAACGAAGTAGGGTGGGTAAAGTGAAGCGTGCCCACCATCTTCTCTCAGCCGAGCAAAAAGGTGGGCACGGCGCATTGCGCCTTTGCCCACCCTACTAGATCTTCGTTTGGTGGCTAGATCCGTCCCAGCAGGAGCAGGATCAGCAGGATCACGATGAGGAGCCCGAGACCGCCGCCGCCGTAATAGCCGGTGCCGTAGAACGGGCCGCCGCCGATGCCGCTGAAGCCGCCGAGCAGCGCGATGACCAAAATGATCAGAATGATCGTACCGATAGACATGCGGAAATCTCCTCCAGCCCTTCGTTAGAAGGGTCGTTTGCAACCTGTCCCGTGGTGCGAGGGCAACTTGCCGCAGGTTCTAAAGTTCCGCCAATGAAACACCGGGTGCACGCGCAACTTGCATGGAACCTTTGTGGTACCGCCGGGCATGACTATGTGAGGTTCAATCACTAACCGGGCAGAGCCATGTCAGCACCGCTTGTCGTCTCCATTCCCCACCGCTTGGGCCGCGAGGAGGCGGTGCGCCGGCTCAAGACTGGGCTAGGCCGCGCTGCGGCGAGCATTCCCGTGATGCAGGTCGAGGAGGAGAGCTGGAGCGGCGACAGCATGAATTTCCGCATCCGCGCGCTCGGGCAGATCGCGACGGGGCAGGTCGACGTCGCCGACGACAATGTCAAGGTGCAGGTGGTGCTGCCTTGGCTGTTGCAGCGTTTTGCGGAGATGGCGCAGGCCACGATCCGCAAGCGCGGCCAGCTGCTGTTGGGCAAAGACACGAAAAGTTAGCGCTCAAGCGCGGGCGCGCTGCCGCACCGGCTTCGCCGCACCCGCGGGGCGCGCCGGGATCACCGAAGCTGGAAAACCGCGAAGCGCCTGCGCGAGCGGCAGATCGTTGCCGGCGAAGCCCGGCACGTTATAGCCCGTAACGTCGATGGTGGCGTCGGCCCCATCGAGCGCCGGCCATTCGCGTCCTGCTTGCGTGAAGGGTGCGAACTGGCGCCCGACCGCGACGATCGCCGCAGCCCGGCCGTGGCGGCGGGCAAACGCTACGACATGGTCGGCATGTGCGCCCCGCACCTGAAGCGGCTGGTAGTCACCTCGCGCGAAGACGTCGGGCAGCTCGTTGCGCAGCTTGAGTAGGTGCCGCGTCCAGGCCAGCTTGAGCTGACCGTCCGGCCAGCTCTTGATTAGGTGATTCCAATCCGGATTCTCCAGCCTGCCCAGCGCCGCATGTCGCGCGGAAAAATCCACCGGGCGGCGGTTGTCGGGATCGACCAGCGACAGGTCCCAGAATTCGGTGCCTTGGTAGAAGTCGGGTACGCCCGGCAATGTCGCCTTGAGCGTGAGCTGGCTCAGCGCGTTCAGCGCGCCGAGCAGCGCGACGCGGCGAGCCAGCGTGTTCAGCGCCTCCAGGAATTCGCCTGATTGCGCGGGATCGAGGATCTTCGCAATGAAGCTCTTGACGCCGTTCTCATAGGCCTCGTGCGGGTTGAGCCAGCTGGTCTCCTCCTTGCCCTCGCGCGCGGCCTTGAGCGCGTAGGCCTGGATACGCGCGACGAAACCGGCATCGGCCGGCTCCTGGAGGGAGCAGGCGCCGAGCAGCGTCTGGTAGAGCATGTATTCGAACGTTGCCGACGGAGCGCGCAGATTGCCGTCGAGCGCGAGGTGCGGCGCGTTCAGGACTTTCCAGCGTGCCACGGCGCTGGTCCATTCGCCGGGAATTTCACTTAAGGCAGCAATCCGCGCGCGGGCGTCCTCGCCACGTTTGGTGTCGTGCGTGGCGGTCGCCGTCATCCCTTGCGGCCATTCCCTGGCGCGGGCCTGCATGGTCTCGTGGAAAGCGGGAATGGTGAGGCCCTTGCTCGCGGGATCGCCGCCGACTTCGTTCAGGGCGAGCAGCCGGTGGAATTGATAGAAAGCGGTGTCCTCCAACGACTTCGCCATCATCGGCCCGGTGAATTGCTGCACCTTCAGCGCAAAGCGGCGCACCCGCGGGGCGCTGTGCGGGGGACGACCGGGCTTGAGCAGGTCCATGGTGAGGGCGTCGCGCAGGAAGTCGAAAATGCCTTCGTCCGCGGCGAACCATTCCCGGCGAGCGTGCTCGATGGTGTTGTCGATCAGCTTACGATCGTTCGCCGTTGGCGCGCTTGTCGTCAAATAGGTGCGGTACACCGGGAAATGCAGCACATAGAGCTCGAGCGCCTGCCGCAGGCTGTCAGCGGAAAAGTCGCGGGTCGAGTAGTGCCCGTTGGCGATGCGCGCAAGCAGGCGCGTCAGAACCGTGAATTCGCTGGTCAGCAGCGTCTCCAGCACGCGCCGTTTGGCGTCCTTGACGTAAGGCGCGAGCCGCGGCGGCCGGTTGCTGATCTGCCGCCAGGTCTCGTCCATGGCCTCCAGCCCCTTGGCGTCGACCAGAACGTGAGTGATGGCGTTCATCCACTCATAGCCGGTGGTGCCCTGGACGCCGGCGAAATGCGGCAGGCGCTCGTGCTCGCACAGGATTTTCTCGATCACCGTATAGAACGGCTTTGTGGTGCCCTGAGCGTCGCGCACCAGCCGGCGCAGCCGCTGGCAATATTGCGCGGGATCGCGCAGGCCGTCGATATGATCGAGCCGGATGCCTTGCAGTTTGCCGTCGGCAATGAGTTGCTTCACCAGCCGGTGCGTGGCGGCGAACGTGCCGGGATCCTCGACGCGCATGCCGGCGAGCCCGTTGACGTCGAAGAAACGTCGATAGTTGATGTCGCTGGAGGCAAGCCGCCAGTGCCCCAGCTTGTAGTGCTGGCGCTCCAGCAAATGATGCAGCGCCAGCGTCTGCGCGGGACGGTCCTTGGCCGCGCGATAGGCGCCGAGGCCGCGCCCGATGATATCGGCGCTGCCTGCGATCTCCCTGAGCTCCGCCTTGAAGCCGGGTGCTTCCTTGCGGTTGGGGCGGCGCAGTCCCGTGTAGCGCGCCGCGAGCGACAGCAGGCGCTTGCCCGTCTCGGTCTCGGCGGCGTCGGCGTCCTTCACGATCATCCGCAGCACCTCGCCATAGCGCTCCGGCGCGATCGGCAATCGATGTTCGAAATACCAGGCGGAAAAACTACCTTCGTTGGGATCGTAGCGCAGCTCGATATCGCCGCTCTCGAGCGCTTCGCCATAGGACGCTCCGAGGATCGGCAGCAGCACGCCGCCGCGGGCGCGGAAGGCCAGTTGATCCCAGTCGATATCGAAGGAGACGGCGTGCGGCGAGGCCTGGCCCCATTCCAGCACGTCTAGCCACCAAGGATTGTCGGCGAAGTGCACGCCGACATGGTTCGGTACGAAGTCGATGATGAGGCCGAGGTCGTGTCGCGTCAGCGCCTCGCTCAGCCGCGCGAAGCCGGCCTCGCCGCCGAGCTCCGGATTGAACTGGCTGTGGTCGACGGTGTCATAGCCGTGCGTCGAGCCCTTGCGGGCCTTCATCACCGGCGAGGTGTAGAGATGCGTGATTCCCAGCGCCTTCAGGTAGGGCACCACCGCG
Organism: Bradyrhizobium sp. 155; assembly: GCF_023101105.1. Taxonomy (NCBI): domain Bacteria; kingdom Pseudomonadati; phylum Pseudomonadota; class Alphaproteobacteria; order Hyphomicrobiales; family Nitrobacteraceae; genus Bradyrhizobium; species Bradyrhizobium sp. 155. The sequence continues at coordinate 1,676,657 of NZ_CP064704.1, forward strand.
GCGGCCTTGTCGAAGTCGAAATCCGCGGTGAGCTGAAGCCGGTAGGTTGCGAGAGGAATGGCTGGAGCCATCTCAACCTCCGAGGCGCCAGACCACCGACCAGCGCGCAAGCCGGTCGCCGGCCGCGCCGCCCCAGATCAGGGTCCCCACACCGGCGTCGGAACACGCGATGTCCTTGTCGGAGAGATTGGCCACGAGGCGCAACGTCGCGCCATCTCCCATGTGCCAATGTGCGGTGAGCAGGCCGCTATCGGCCACGGCGGCATCACCGAAGCGCGCACCTTTCAGTCGTGGCGCGATCTCCTTGTGGCGGAGTGCGAGCAGCTCCCGCACCAGCGCGAGACGCGCATCCTGCTCCGGCGTGTGGTCGGTCCAGTCGAGCACGGCCGATTGCAGTGTTGCCGGATCGAGCGGGTCGGGCACCTCGTCGCCGTACTTTTCATAGGCCCAGGCGTATTCCTGCCTGCGCCCCTTGCGGACGGCATCAGCCAGTCCGCCCTGGAAGTCGCAGAAGAACGGGAAGGGCGCGATGGAGCCCCACTCCTCGCCCTGGAACAGCATCGGCACCATCGGTGCGAGCAGGGTCACCGCGAGTGCGGCTTCGATCTGCTCGGGCGATGCCAGGCTTTCGAGCCGGTCGCCAAGCGGCCGGTTGCCGATCTGGTCGTGGTTCTGCAGGAAGTTGACGAAGGTTGCCGGCGGCAGCTCGCCGCTGTTCTCGCCCCGCGGCTTCTTGCCCCAGAATTCCGAGATCTCGCCCTGATAGACGAAGCCGGAGGCGAGCGCGCGTGCGAGATCGAGCCGCGGCGTTTGATAGTCCGCATAATAGCCGGCGAGCTCGCCCGTCAGCATCACGTGCCAGACGTGGTGGTAGTCGTCGTTCCACTGGCCGCGATATTTGCCGTTCGGAGGCTCCTGCGCCGCGTCGAGCAGGCTCGCGCGGTTGTCGCCGTTCTCCAGCACGAGATGGATATGGCGCTCCGTCGCCTTGGCAAGCTCGCCCGCGGCGACGCTAAGGTCTTGCAGCATCGATTGCTCGCCGGGGATCGCCATGATGTGATTGGCGGCATCGAGCCTCAGGCCGTCGAAGCGATAGTCGCTGAGCCACGACAGCGCGTTCTCGACGGCAAAAGCGCGAACCTGCGGCACGCGATAATCGATCGCACTGCCCCATGGCGTGTGCGCGTCGGTGAAGAAGGCCGGCGCGTAGCGGCCGAGGTAATTTCCCTCGGGGCCGAAATGATTGTAGACGACGTCGAGGAACACCATCAGCCCGCGCAGATGGGCTTCGTCGATCAGCGTCTTCAATTCATCGGGATGACCATAGGCGCTGTCGGGCGCGTACCACAGCACGCCATCATAACCCCAGCCGCGGCGACCGGCGAAGTCAGCCAGCGGCATCAGTTCGATCGCGGTGATGCCGGTCGCGACGAGATGATCGAGCTTGTCGATCATCGCACGATAGGTGCCTTCCGCAGTGAAGGTGCCGACATGCGTCTCGATCAGCACCGTCTCTTCCCAGGGGCGGCCGCGCCAATCGGATGCGCGCCAGTCGAAGGCGTCATGATCGATCACCTCGCTCGGGCCGAACACGTCGTCGGGTTGGAATGCAGACGCCGGATCGGGCACGTCGATCTCGTCATCGATCCTGAATTTGTAGTTGCTGCCGACGGGCAGATTGGCAATCTCGGCGACATACCAGCCATCCTGCCGGCGCTGCATCGCGTGTCGTCTGTCGAGCAGGAGATCGACACGGCGCGCGGCAGGCGCCCACAGCCGGAACGATACGCCGTCCCTCGTCGGCCTCGCCCCGAAGGATGGCCTCATAGCGCCCCCGCGAAAGCGAGCACGGAGCGCGGCGGCGCCTTGCTGTCGCTCCCGGGCTGGAAGTCGATCGTATTCAGCTTGGCGTCGGTCGTGTTCAGGATCTGCTGCCAGCTCTTGTATTCAGTCATTTTTGGCAATTTGAATGCGATCTCTTCGGGGGCTGCGTTGAGTACGATAAAGATCGCGGCGCTGCCCGGTTCCATCGGCCCCATCACATAGGAGAGGAACCGCCCTTCCGGGAATTTCCAGTCGCTTTCCGTCATTTCGTCGCCGGCCGGCGTCAGCCACAGCGCGCCATAGGAGATGCCGTCCTTGGGGCGGCCGTCGAGCCAGCGATGGCTGCGAAGCTGCGAGAACCGGCGGCGGATATCGGCGAGTTCGGCGACAAAACCGACCATGTCGTCGCCGTCCTTGCCGAGATTGTCCCAGCCGACCCAGCCCACCTCGTTGTCCTGGCAATAGGCGTTGTTGTTGCCTGATTGCGAATTCCCGACCTCGTCGCCTGCGAGGATCAGCGGAATGCCCTGCGCCAGCATGAGGCAGGCCAGTACGTTCTTGCGAAGCTGCCGGCGCAAGCTGACGATTTGGGGATCGTCGGTCGGACCCTCGACACCGCAATTGTTGCTGTGGTTGTCGTTGGAGCCGTCGCGATTGTCCTCGCCATTGGCCTCGTTATGCTTCTCGTTGTAGCTGAAGAGATCGGCCAGGGTGAAGCCGTCATGCACGGTGATGTGGTTGATGCTGGCGCGCGGCCGCCGTCCGTCGTGGTTGAACAGGTCGGAGGACGCCGTCATGCGGCTGGAGATATCGCCGATCAGGCTGCCTTCGCCGCTCCAGTAGCGGCGCATGGCGCTGCGGTAACGGTCGTTCCACTCCGACCATTGCGAGGGAAATGCGCCCACCTGATAGCCGCCAAGGCCGAGATCCCAGGGTTCGGCGACGAGCTTGACGCTCGCCAGCACCGGGTCCTGGCGGATCGCGGTCAGGAACGAGCTGCCTCGATCATAACCGTTCGGTCCGCGGGCCAGCGTGGTGGCGAGGTCGAAACGGAAGCCGTCGACGTGGCAGACCTCGACCCAGTAGCGCAGTGAATCCATCACCATCTGCAGCACGCGCGGGTGGGTGAGGTTCACCGACGAGCCGCAGCCGGTAAAATCGTCGTAGTAGCGCGGGTTTTCGCGGTTCAGCCAGTAATAGGAGGCGTTGTCGATGCCGCGATAGCACAGCGTAGGACCGAGATGATTGCCCTCGGCGGTGTGATTGTAGACGACGTCGAGCATCACCTCGATGCCGGCATCGTGCAGACGTGCGATCGTGGTGCGGAAGGAATCGAGAGCGTTGTCCTGGGCGTAGCGCTGCTCGGGCGCGAAGAAGGACAGGGTGTTATAGCCCCAGTAGTTGACGAGCTTCTTCTCCACCAAGATGCGGTCGTCGACGAAGCTGTGCACCGGCAGAAGCTCTACCGTGGTGACGCCGAGCTTCTTCAGGTGCTCGATCATCGCGGGCGAGGACAGGCCGCCATAGGTGCCGCGCAAATTCGGCGGCACGTCGTCGCGCTTCTGTGTCAGTCCCTTGACGTGGGCCTCGTAGATGATGGTATCTTCCCAGGGAATGTTGGGCCGGATCTCGCGGCGGCCCCAGTTGAAGGTCTCGTCGACGACGACGGCCTTCGGCATGCCGCGCGCGTTGTCGCGCCGGTCGAACGACAGGTCTTCGCGCGGGCTTCCGGTGCGATAGGCGAAATGCGCGTCACTCCAGACCAGCCGCCCGGAAAGCCGCTTGGCATAGGGGTCTAGCACGAGCTTGTTGGCATTGAAGCGGTGGCCGTGCTCCGGCTCGTAGGGGCCATGCACGCGGTAGCCGTAGAGCTGGCCGGGCGAGACGTCGTTGAGATAGGCGTGCCAGACATCCTCGGTGCGCTCCGGCAGCTCGACGCGCTCGAGTTCGCGGCGGCCCTGCATGTCGAACAGGCACAGCTCGACCTTCTGCGCGTTGGCGGAGAACAGCGCGAAATTGGTGCCGCGTCCGTCCCAGCTTGCGCCGAGGCGTGCGGGCGATCCAGCAGTCAGGCGCATCGTTCAGCTTTCCGGAACGAGGAAGATCGCGGCGAGCGGCGGAATGGTGAGGCGGAGCTCGCCATTGACGGCGTGGACTTCGCCGATGTTGCCGACATTGCTGCCGCCGTAATGGGCGGAGTCCGAGTTGAACACTTCCTTCCACTTGCCACCGAACGGCGCGCGAACGCGGTAATTGCGATAGACATTGGGTGAGAAGTTGACGATCACCATGCACCGGGCGTGCTCGTCAAATCCCTTGCGCAGCCAGGCGAACACGTTGCGGTTGGCGTCGTCGGTGATCAGCCATTCGAAGCCGGCCTGCTCGCAGTCCATCTGGTGCAGGGCGGGCACCGCGCGATAGAGCCGGTTGAGATCGCGGATCAACGCCTGGATGCCTGAATGGGGCTTGTACTCGAGCAAGTGCCAGTCGAGCGATTGGTCGTGATTCCATTCTCGGCTTTGCGCGATCTCGGCGCCCATGAACAGCAGCTTCTTGCCGGGATGGCCGAACATGAAGCTGTAATAGGCGCGCAAATTCGCGAAGCGCTGCCATTCGTCGCCGGGCATGCGCCCGAGGATAGAGCGCTTGCCGTGCACGACTTCGTCGTGCGACAGCGGCAGGACGAAGTTCTCCGAGAAGGCGTAGTGCAGGCCGAACAGGATGTCGCCGTGATGATGCTTGCGGTGGATCGGGTCCTTGCTGATGTAGTTCAGCGTGTCGTGCATCCAGCCCATATTCCACTTGTAGCCGAAGCCGAGCCCTCCGAATTCGACCGGGCGCGAGACCTGCGGCCAGGCGGTGGACTCTTCGGCGGCCGTGGTCGCCTGCGGGAAACGCGCGAACAGCTCGGTGTTGAAGCGGCGCAGGAACGCGATCGCCTCGATGTTCTCCCGGCCGCCATGCTGGTTCGGAATCCACGCGCCGGGCGGACGGCTGTAGTCGAGGTAGAGCATGGACGCGACGGCATCGACGCGCAGTCCGTCGATCGCGTAGCGCTCGAGCCAGAACAGCGCGTTCGAGACCAGGAAGTTCGTCACTTCGGTGCGGCCGTAATTGTAGATCAGCGTGCCCCAATCGAGATGCCGGCCCTGGAGCGGATTGGCGTGCTCGTACAGCGCTGTGCCGTCGAAGCTGCCGAGCCCGTGCGGATCGTCCGGGAAGTGGCCGGGCACCCAGTCGAGCAGCACGCCGACGCCCTCGCGGTGGCAGGCATCGACCAGCGCGGCAAAATCCTCCGGCGTGCCGAAGCGGCTGGTCGGCGCATACAGCCCCGTCGGCTGATAGCCCCACGAGCCGTCGAAAGGATGCTCGCTGACGGGGAGGAATTCGAGATGGGTGAAGCCCATGTCGCGGGCGTAGGCCGGCAGCTGCTCGGCCAGCTCGCGATAGGTCAGCCATTCATTGCCGTTCTTGCGCCGCCATGAGCCGAGATGGACCTCGTAGATCGACATCGGCGCGGACAACGCGTTGATGCCGTCGGGCGCCGGTCGCGGCCGGGGCAGATGTGCTTCGTCGAACACGATAGAAGCGGTCTTCGGGCGCACCTCGCTTGCAAAAGCCATCGGATCGGACTTCAGCGGAAGCAGATGGCCATGCGGTCCGATAATTTCGAACTTGTAGTGGTCGCCGGCCTTGGCGTGCGGGATGAACAATTCCCAATAACCCGCGCCGCGCACCCGCATCGGATGGCGCCGTCCGTCCCAAAAATTGAAATCGCCGACCACGGAGACGCGCCGGGCGTTGGGCGCCAGCACCACGAAGCCGATGCCATCGATGCCTTCGAGCCGCATCGGATGCGCGCCGAGCTTGTCGTAAAGGCGCTGGTGGGTGCCTTCGCCAAGCAGATAGAGGTCGAAATCGGTCAGGATCGGCGGAAAGCGATAGGTGTCCTCGAATTCGATGACGTTGTCGCCGAACTTCGCGCGGAGCTGGTAGTGCTTCGCGCCGTTCGGCAGAGCTCCGATGAACAGGCCGGCATCATGGACGCGATCGAGCTTCGCCACCTCGCCGTGCTCGCCCACCGCCTCGACGTTGGAAGCATCGGGAAGAAACGCGCGCACCACGCTCTTGTCGCCCTCGGGATGCAGCCCGAGATAGTGGAACGGATCGGAGTGACGACCCTCGATGATCGCATAGGCCTCGGCAGGGAGTTTAGGCATGGGCTTCGCTCTCGATACTGGACAGAATGCGAAGCAGTCCGGACAGCGGCGCATGGAGCCCCTCAGGCCGGTGGGACAGCTCGTACTCTACTTCCTCGAACGCTTGATCAAGCAGGAAAAACCTTAACAGGCCAGCCGCAGATTGCGGATCTTCCGGCCACAGCCGCCGATCGGTCATGGCTTCGCGGTAGGCGGTGAGGAACGTCGCGGTGGTGCGCTCGCGCCATTCGTCGAGCGCAGCCGTGAGACGGCCCTGTTCGTCGGAGGCGCCCGTGAGCGCGCGGTGAAGCGCCGCGTTAACCGAAAGATCAATCGAGCGGATCAGGCCGGCAACGTCACGCGCCGCAGGCAGCTTGCGCCGCTTGTCGGCCAGCGGCAAACGCGGATCTCCGTCGAAGTCGATGATGAAGATATCGTCCTTCACGATCAGAGTTTGCCCGAGGCGGAAATCGCCATGATGACGGATGTTCAACCCGCCGAGCTCGGAAGGTAAGAGCGCGTTGAGCCGGCCGGACAGGGTCGCGCGCTCCGCGGCGAGCTGATTGATCAGCGGTCGGTCCACCTCCCGCAGGCGGTCGGTGCTGGCGGCCAGCCGCTCGAAAACCCGCTCGGCCCGTGTCTCGAGCTCGGATGACCAGCGCTTGACGTGTGCGGAGCCAATGGGCTCCGGCGCGAGATCTCCGGGCTTTGCAGCGGCCAGAGCCACATGCAGCTCGGCGAGCCGTCGGCCGATCTGCGCAATGAAGTGCAGATAGGGCGCTTGCTCCTGGGTCTCGCGGGGCATCTCGCCCGGTGGCAGCACCCGTTGCTCGTCGATATAGCGGTCGAGATAGCCCGCGGTGACGCCCCAGCCGTCGCCCTGATTCTCGACATAGGCGTGCAGCACGCCGACTGCGCTGCGACGGTCGTCTTCGACCAGCTCGACGCTGCCGAGCAGTGCCGGCGTATTGGCAAAGCGGGCGATCTCGGTGAGGTAGGAGCCGATCTCGATCTCGGGATTGATGCCGGCTTCGAGCTGGCGATAGATCTTGGCGACATACTGGTTGTCGACCAGCGCGGTGCTGTTCGACTGCTCGATCGTGCGGATGCGTTCGGGCTCCTTGATGGTGTACTCGGCAAACCGGCTGGTCGCCTTGAACTCCAGCCGCAGATTGTTTTCTTCCACCACCAGATTCTGCGACAGATTGCGCAGGAACAGGCCGATGAAGATCTGCTCGGTTGCCACGTCCAGCAGCGTGCCTTCGCGGGCCCCCTGACGCACGGCGGCGAGCGCCCTGGGATTGAAACGTTCGCGGTCGAAGCGCACCCATTCGATCTGCATCGGCAGCACGTAGCGCGTGGTGACGTCGCCCTGCGCGGCCTCGAAGAATGCGATCCAGGGCCTGTTGTCGCCGATGTCGCAGAACGGTACTGCCGAGGTCAGCGTCGGCTTGATGTGCTTGGGATTGTGCTCCGGATACCAGCGCGTGCGCGACAGGAATCCCGGCAGCACCTCGTGCTCGAACACGCCGCGCTCGCGCGCCAGCGACACCCAGGTCGAGTTCACCGGCACCACCAGCGTCTCGAATTCGGGCACTGCGCGCGGCGTCACCGGCTCGGACTTGTCGCGCTCGGTGAGCTGGAACCAGTAGAAGCCATAGGGCCCCAGCGTGACCATGTAGGGCAGTTCGCCGATCGCCGGAAAACGCGTGCGGCCGAGCATCTCCTGCGGGATGCGGTCCTTCCAGGGCGACAGATCGAGCTCGGTCGCCTGGGCCGCGCGCGACAGATTGGCGACGCAGAGGATCACCTCGTCGCGGTACTGCCGGACATAGGCCAGCACGGCGCGGTTGGCCGGGCGGATGAAGGTCATGGTGCCGCGGCCGAAGGCGAGCGTCGATTTGCGCACCGAGATCAGACGCTTGGTCGCGCTGAGCAGCGAGGACAGGCTGCGCGACTGCGCCTCCACGTTCACCGATTCATAGCCGTAGACCGGATCCATGATCAGCGGCGCGTAGAGGCGGGCCGGGTCGCAGCGCGAGAAGCCGCCGTTGCGGTCCGGGCTCCACTGCATCGGCGTGCGCACGCCGTTGCGGTCGCCGAGATAGATGTTGTCGCCCATCCCGATCTCGTCGCCGTAGTAGATGATCGGCGTGCCGGGGAAGGACAGCAGCAGCGAGTTCATCAGCTCGATCTTGCGCCGGTCGTTGTCCATCAGCGGCGCGAGGCGCCGGCGGATGCCGACATTGATGCGGGCGCGCGGATCGTTGGCGTAGGTGGTCCACAGATAGTCGCGCTCGACGTCGGTCACCATCTCCAGCGTCAGCTCGTCATGGTTGCGCAGGAACAGCGCCCATTGGCAGCTCGCCGGAATATCCGGCGTCTGGCGCAGGATGTCGGTGATCGGGAAACGGTCCTCCTGGGCGATCGCCATGTAGATGCGCGGCATCAGCGGGAAGTGGTAGGCCATGTGGCACTCGTCGCCGCGGCCGAAATATTCCTGCACGTCCTCCGGCCATTGATTGGCCTCGGCCAGCAGCAGCTTGCCCTTGGAGTAGGAATCCAGCTCGTGGCGGAGCCGCTTGATGATGGCATGCGTCTCGGGGAGGTTCTCGTTCGAGGTGCCTTCGCGCTCGCAGAGATAGGGAATGGCGTCCAGACGGAAGCCGTCGACGCCGGCATCCAGCCAGCGCTTCATCACCTGGATCAGCGCGCTGACGACGCGCGGATTGTCGAAATTGAGGTCCGGCTGGTGCGAGAAGAAGCGGTGCCAATAAAACGCCCCGGCCTCGTGATCCCAGGTCCAGTTCGACTTCTCCGTGTCGGTGAAGATGATGCGGGTGCCCTGGTATTTCTGGTCGGTGTCGCTCCAGACATACCAGTTGCGGGCGCTCGAGCCTGCCGGGCTGCGGCGAGCACGCTTGAACCAATTGTGCTGGTCCGAGGTGTGGTTGACGACGAGCTCGGTGATGACGCGCAAGCCTCGCTTCTGCGCCTCCTGGATGAAGCGCTTGAAATCCTTCATCGTCCCGAAATCGGGATTGACGGAACCGTAGTCGGCGATGTCGTAGCCGTCGTCGCGGCCGGGCGAGGGATAGAACGGCAGCAGCCAGAGCGCGGTGACGCCGAGCTCCTGGAGATAGGGCAGCTTCTCGGTCAGCCCGGCGAAGTCGCCGATGCCGTCATTGTTGCTATCGGCAAACGCCTTGACGTGAAGCTGATAGATAATGGCGTCCTTGTACCAGAGCTCGTCCACGATCTCGGCAGCCTCGGCTTTCTTGGTGTCGACGGAAGACAATACGTTCATGGCGTGCGCCCTTACGCCAGGCAGCGGAACAGCAGCGCCGGATCGCGCTCGGGATCGATACGCAATTTGATCCCGCCCCATTCGATGCGGGCCTGTTCGCCGGTGAGGGGGTTTTCGAGTGCCGACACATGGTGTCGCTGCCCGCCGGCGTCAACCGTGACGTCGCCGAGCGGCAACCAGAATTCGCGCACGTGGCACGAGAGCGCAACCACGGCCACGACGATGTTGGCCGGGTCGGTCGCTTCCTTGACGAAGGCGATCGTCTCGCCCTCTTCGATGCCGAGGAAGCGCAGGTTCGCCGTCCGCTGAAGCGCAGCATTCTCGCTGCGGATGCGATTGAGCTCCGTGATGTAGGCCTTGATGTTGCCGGGCTTGTTCCAGTCGCGCTGCTTGATCTGGTATTTCTCGGAGTTGAGATATTCCTCGCGGCCGGGGATCGCGTCGTGCTCCAGCAGCTCGAACCCGCTGTAGACGCCGTAATTGCCGGACAGCGTCGCCGCCAGCGCGACGCGCGATTTGAACGCCCATGTCTCGCCGCCCTGGAGATGATAGGGCAAAAGATCGGGCGTATTCACGAACAGGTTCGGCCGATAGAAGTCACGTTCGGGATAGCGCGTCAGCTCGCCGAGATATTGCTCCAGCTCCCACTTCGCCGTGCGCCAGGGGAAATAGCTGAACGATTGCGCAAAGCCGAGCTTGGCGAGGCCCTTCATCAGCTTCGGGCGCGCGAACGTCTTGGAAAACAGGATCACCTCGGGATGCCGGCGGCGGATGTCACGGATCAGCCACTCCCAGAAGGCGAGCGGCGCGGTGTCGTGATTGTCGATCGCGAAGATGGTGACGCCGTGGTCGATCCAGAACAGCATGGCGTCGCGAAACGCGTTCCACAGTCCAGCCCGGTCGACGGACGCGAAATCGGGGATGACGATATCGGAATAGGGCCCGTCAGCCGTCCGCACCGACCGATCCGGGCGCCATTTGAACCATTCCGGATGCTGCGTCAGCCACGGGTGGTCCGGCGAGCATTGCACGGCGAAGTCGAGCGCGAGTTCGAGGCCGTATTCCAGGCAGGTCGCGACCAGCGCGCGAAAATCCTCGATCGTGCCGAGTTCGGGGTGCAGCGCGTCGTGCCCGCCCTCGATGGCGCCGATCGCATAAGGCGAGCCGGGATCGCCGTCGCCCGCCACCGGCATGTTGTTGCGGCCCTTGCGCCGGGTGCGGCCAATAGGATGGATCGGCGTGAAGTACAGCACGTCAAAGCCCATCGCGGCGATGTCGGGCACGCGCGCGATGCAGTCGCGGAGCGTGCCATGCTGTCCTGGCACCACGCTCTGGCTGCGCGGCATCATCTGATACCAGGCGCCGAAGCGTGCCTTGTCGCGGTCGACGAACAGTGGGAATAGCGCCGAGCGCGTGAGATCAGGCCGCAACTGGCTCTCGGCCATGGCTGCGCCGAGCTCGGTTGCCAGCAGCGGGGCAACGTCGCCGGTCTGAAGATAGTCCTCGCATCGCCTGACGATGACGGCGGCGGCGTCCTGCTGCGCGCCATGCGCCTTGGTCAAAAGGCCGGCGCCCTCGATCGCATCGAGCGTGACGTCGGCACCGGAGCGCTGCTTGCGCGCGACCGCGTGCGACCAGGTGGCGAATTCGTCGGTCCAGGCTTCGATCGCATAGACATATTTGCCGGGCTCGACGGGTGTGAACGCGCCGGACCAGCGGTCATTGCCGTGAGGGATCATCGGCTCGCTCTGCCATTCGCGGTCCTGCTCCTGTCGCCAGATCAGCGCTGCGCCGATCACGGCGTCGCCGTCCCGGTAGATGTCGGCCCAGACCTCGACCGGTTCGCGCGCGATCCGCTTCACGGGGAAGCGCCCGCCGTCGATCAGGGGATAGACGTCCTCGATGAGGAAAGTGCTGCCGGCTGCGGCACTCTCGACAGTTTGAATTGTCTTGTTCACGGTGATGCCATTGACAAGAAAGCAGGAGCCCGTTTCCCTTGCCGGGAACCTACGCTTGATACCACTATAGAAAGCCGCTTGTGTGTCATTGGTTCCCTGGGGAACGGCAGGCGCGGCTCGCGAGTTAACCCTGACTAACCTCTTCCGCGACCTCGTTAAAATCGATGCCCCCGGCCACAAAATGGCCTGCAAGCTGCGTGCCGAATGGATCTTTTAGCTCAAGCCCGGATCAAGGGCGTTCAATCCGAATTCGTCGATGCCCTCGGAAAGCTGCGGGTCACCGATCCCGTGGCCCTCAAATCCATCCTCGACGCCTTGCCGGAAAAGCGGGTTTACCGCTTCGTCAGCGGGCCTGTGGTGGTACGCGCCTTGGGCCATCCGCGCACCGAATTGGTGACGATCGGTGCGCCGCCGCTCAAATGGAAGATGACCGGCAACGGCAATTTGATCGCGCAAGGTGAGACGCGCGAGCCCGTGATTGCCTGGCCGGCCGGCCTGCCGCTCGGCTATCACCGGCTGACGCTGACGGATGCCGGAGGCGTGACGGAAGAGGTGCCGATGATCGTGGCGCCGGAGCGGGCCTTCGGCGGCGATTTCGACCGGGGCTGGCTGCTTGCCGTGCAGCTCTACAGCGTCCGCTCGGACCGCAATTGGGGCATCGGCGATTTCACCGACCTCGCCGGTCTGGTCCGGCTCGCGAAGCAGTTGGGCGCCGACGGCGTCGGGCTCAATCCCCTGCATGTGTTGTTCGATGACCATCCGGCCGATTGCAGCCCCTATTCGCCGAACAGCCGGCTGTTTCTCAATCCGCTCTATATCGACGTCGAGGCGATCCCGGAATTTTCCCCCGACCTCGTCCCCGATGCGGCCGCGACCGCCGCGCGGCTCCGCGACGGTGATCGTGTGCCCTATCCGGACATGGCGGCCTTGAAATGGTTGGCCTTGCGTGCCGCCTTCGACAGCTTCGTGAAAACCGCGAGCGGCGTCCGCCGCAACCAGTTCGACGCCTTCCGGGCGGCTCGCGCGCCGCTGTTGTCCCGTTTTGCCTGCTTCGAGGTGCTACGCCATCGCTTTGCGGCGCCGTGGTGGGAATGGCCGCAGGAATGGCAAAAGCCGGATGAGACGAAATGCGCCGAGCTGCGCAACGGCCCGGACAAGCACGAGGTCGAGTTCGTCGAATTCGTGCAATGGACCGCCGATAGCCAGTTGCATGCGGCCAAGGAGCTGGCCGGCCAGCTCGGCATGCGGGTCGGGCTCTATCTTGACGTTGCCGTCGGCGTGCAGTCGAACGGCTTCGATGCTTGGAACGAGCAGGAGGCGATTTCTCGTCATCTCGCCGTCGGCGCGCCGCCGGACGTGCTCAATACCATTGGCCAGGATTGGGGCTTGGCCGGCTTCAATGCCGGCGGCCTGGAGGCGCAATCCTTCGTGCCATTCGCCGATATGCTCGCGGCTTCGATGCGCCATTCCGGAGCCATCCGTCTCGATCACGTGCTCGGCTTGAAGCGGCTTTATCTGGTGCCGCGCGGCTTCAAGCCCGACAACGGCGCCTATGTGCAGATGCCGTTCGAGGCGCTGCTGGCGACCGTGGCGCGGGAGAGCGCGGCCCATAAGTGCATCGTCATCGGCGAGGACCTCGGCACGGTGCCGGAAGGTTTTCGCGAGACCATGCAGGATTTCGGCATCTGGTCCTACCTCGTCATGATGTTCGAGCGCGACGATGCCGGTCACTTCCGGCCCGTCGATCACTACCGGCCCAACGCGCTGGTGACGTTGAACACGCATGATCTGTCGACCTATGCCGGCTGGCGCTCTTTCAGCGATCTCAAGATGAAGCGCTCGCTCGGGCTCGATCCCGGCGAGAACGATCAGGCCCGCTGGGATGCGCTCGGCCTGCTCGACGAGATCCTGCGTGCCAACGGCATCCGTGCCAATGATGTCTATTCGGTGCTCGCCTTCCTGTCGCGCACGCCGTCGCGGCTGCTTGCGGTGTCGCTGGAGGATCTGCTCGGCGTGATCGACCAGCCCAACATTCCCGGTACGATTGACGAGCATCCGAACTGGCGCCAGCGCCTGCCTGTGACGCTCGACAAGATCGTTTCGAAGGTCGATGTCGCAGCCTTGAAGGCCGCGACACGGGAACGCTCGTTACCCGGCGGGCGTTGATCGCCGGGGTCTCCGGACGTCGTTTTCGAGGCTCGCACGACATTGTCTCAGAGGATTGAAGATTATGCGCTGATCGGCGACTGCGAGACCGCGGCGCTGGTCGGCCGCAACGGCTCGATCGACTGGCTGTGCTGGCCGGCCTTCGATTCCGATGCCTGCTTTGCCGCGCTCCTCGGCACGCACAAGAACGGCCGCTGGCTGATCGCGCCGAGCGAGGACGTCACCGCGACGTCGCGCCGCTATCTCGGCGACACCCTCATCCTCGAAACGCGCTTTGAGACTGACGGCGGCACCGTTGCGCTGATCGACTTCATGCCGCCGCGCGGCAAGGCCTCCGACATCGTGCGGCTGGTCCGCGGTGTCAGCGGCACGGTGAAGATGCGGATGGAGCTCGTCATCCGCTTCGGCTTCGGCGTCGACATCCCGTGGGTGCGGCGGATCGACCATTCCCTGCTGGCGGTCGCCGGGCAGGACATGACCGTGCTGCGGACACCGGCCAAGACCCGAGGCGAGGATCTGACCACGGTTTCCGATTTCGAGGTGAAGGCCGGCGAGACCGTGCCGTTCGTGCTGACCTACGGCCCCTCGCATCTCGAGCCGCCCGCGCCAATCGATCCGGAGGTCGCACTCAAGGAGACCGAGAAATTCTGGCAGGACTGGTGCAGCCACTGCAATCGCGATGGCGACTATCGCGACCTGATCGTGCGCTCGCTGATCACACTCAAGGCGCTGACCTTCGCTCCGACCGGCGGCATCGTCGCGGCGCCGACCACCTCGTTGCCGGAGAAGCTCGGCGGCGCCAGGAATTGGGACTACCGCTTCTGCTGGCTGCGCGATGCCACCTTCACGCTGCTGGCGCTGATGAACTCGGGTTACACCGAGGAAGCCTCGGCCTGGCACAATTGGCTGTTGCGTGCGGCGGCAGGCTCACCGGCGAACATGCAGATCATGTACGGCATCTGGGGCCAGCGGCGGCTGCTGGAATGGGAGGCCGGTTGGCTCGATGGCTACGAGGGCGCACAGCCGGTGCGCGTCGGCAATGCCGCGCATGCGCAGCTCCAGCTCGACGTCTACGGCGAACTGATCGACGCCTTCCACCAATCGCGGATGGCCAAGCTCAAGCTCGACGACGAGAGCTGGGCGCTGGAATGCGCCGTGCTCAAGCATCTCGCCGAAGTCTGGGACCAGCCCGATCACGGCATCTGGGAGCGGCGCGGACAGCCGAAGCACTATGTCTTCTCCAAGGTGATGACCTGGGTCGCCTTCGACCGCGGCATCAAGAGCGCCGAGACCTTCGGCTTCAAGGCGCCGCTGCTGCACTGGCGCACCTTGCGCGACGCCATTCATCGCGACGTCTGCAACCGGGGCTTCGACGCGGAGGAGAATGCCTTCGTGGAGTCCTACGGCTCGAAGCTGCTCGATGCCAGCGTGCTGCTGCTGCCGTCCGTTGGCTTCCTGGAAGCGTCGGATCCGCGCATTCGCGGCACCATCGCGGCGATGGAAAAGCACATGATGCCTGACGGCTTTGTGCTGCGGCACGATCCGCGCGAAGTGTCCGAGGAGAAGCAGCCGATCGAGGGCGCCTTCCTCGCCTGCAGCCTGTGGCTGGCAGATGCCCATGTACTGGCGGGCGATCTCGACAAGGCGCAAGCGTTGTTCGATCGCGTGGTCGGTGTCGCGAATGATGTGGGACTGCTGGCCGAGGAATATGATTCAGGCGCCAGGCGTCAGACCGGCAATTTCCCGCAGGCGCTGACTCATATCGCGCTGGTCAACACCGCGCATAACCTGTCGGCCGCAAGGCAGGGCAGCAAGAAGCCCGCGATGCAGCGGTCGAAGCAGTGACCTAGGTGACCTCGTTCCGCTTCAAAATCATCTCCATCGCTTCCGCAAAACCGTCCTGCTCGTTGGTCGCGGTGACGTGGGTCGCCTGGTCCTTGACGTTGTCGGCCGCATTGCCCATTGCGATCGAAACGCCGCTGACGCGAAACATCGCGAGGTCGTTCTGCATGTCGCCGATGGTGGCGACCGCGTCCGTTGAAATGCCGAGGCGCTTGGCCATGGCTTGCACGAATGTGCCCTTGTCGAAGCCGGGCGGGGTGATGTCGAGGTAATAGGTCTGCGAGCGCACCGCCATCGCCTCGCTGCCGAGCGCCTTCTGCATCGCCTTCTCGCAAGCTTCGAGGCCGGCTGCATCGGCGCTGGCCCCGACGATCTTGCAGGCGCTCGCGAGATACGGCGAGAAATCCGTCACGATGGTCGGGTCGGAGCGGATGGTGTGCTGCTCATGTGCCACGTATTGGCCATCAGGCTTGTCGATCAGCCATTTGTCGGTGGTGAACAGCCAGATGTCGGCGCCGAAGTCCCGCAGAATTTGCAAGCTTCGCTCGGCCGCCGCGGCGGGGATGAGATGCTGTTCGACCGGAGTCATCTCGGGGTCGACGATCGAGGAGCCGTTGAACGGGCCGACCGGCAGCCAGAGCGCCAGCGGTTCGATCAGGAAACGCATGCCGATCGCGGGGCGGCTCGACGTAATCGTGAAGCCGATACGGGCCTGGTGCAGACGCTGAACCGCGGACCTCGCGCGGTCGGTCAGCGTCTTGTCCTTGGTCAGCAGCGTACCGTCGACGTCGGAGACGACGAGCGAGATTTTTGTCATGACGGTCCCTTGGGTGTTTCTTGGGTGTTTGGCCTCAGCGTTTCGCGCCGCCCAGTTTCAACTGCCGCACCGCGCCATCTACGATCGCTTCCACGGATTCGTCGATCGAGACTGTGATCACGTGCTCGCCAGCCTCCGGCGGCTCCAGCGTGTTGAACTGGCTCGTCAGCAGGCCGGGCGGCATGAAGTGCCCCTTACGTTGCGCGAGGCGAGCGGCGATCAGCTCCTTCGTCCCCCTCAGGAAGATGAAGCGGACGTCGTCGCGTCCGCGCAGGAGCACGTCCCGATAAGTATGCTTCAGCGCCGAGCAGGCGATGATGACGTGCTCGCCCTTGTCACAGACCCTCGCGATCTCGTCGGCAATGGCGTTGAGCCAGGGCCAGCGGTCCTCGTCGGTGAGGGGATGGCCGGCCCGCATCTTCTCGACATTGCTGGCGGGATGAAAGCTGTCGCCGTCCTCGAAACGCCAGCCGAGGCGCTCGCCGAGCGCTTTTGCAACCGTGCTCTTGCCCGAGCCCGACACGCCCATCACGATCAATGCACAAGGTGCTTCAACGCCCGCCACGAATTCCCTCCGGAAGCGCGGCCTGGTCGACCAGCCAGACGGTCTCGCCATTCGAGCGCGCGCGTACAACCGGCAGAGTCTCGCCATTGAGCAGGCGCGTCAAGATCGGCTGCTTGTCGTGCCCCGCTATCTCGAACAGCATTTCGCGGCAGGACGCCAGCGCGGGCAGGGTGAGCGAGACCCGCGGCACGAAGGGGGCAACATTGGCCTTGGGGACGCCGACCACCCAGCCTCCCATCTCCTCGATCGCGGGGTAGCCCGGGAAGAGCGAAGCCGTGTGGCCGTCCGGCCCCGCGCCCATCAAGACCATGTCGAACAGCGGCCGTGCCGGATCCAGGCTTTCCGCGCCGTAGAAAGCCTGCAACTCGCGCGCATAGGCCTCGGCGCTCTGATCAGGGTCGTCAGCCGTCGTCGGGATCGGGTGAACATGGCCGGAGGGCGCGTTGCGATCGAGAAAGGTCGCGCGCGCGACCGCCATGTTGTTGAGGGGATCGCTTTCGGGCACGAAGCGCTCGTCACCGATGAACCAGTGCACGCGCTCCCACGGGATTTTTTCGCGCCAAGCCTCGCTGCCCAGCAGCTGGTAGAGCCTCTTTGGGCTGGAGCCGCCGGTCAGGCAGATCGCAATGCGCCCGGGATTGGCCGCGATTCGCGCCATCACCCGTCCGGCCGCGGTCCGCGCGAGAGCCTCGGCGTCGGCCTCGACGATCAGCTTCGGCTGTCCGGCCGTCGCCGTCACGAAAATTTACGCCAGCTTCGGCCGTCGCGGCGGAGCAATTCATCGGCGCAGGCGGGGCCGTCGCTGCCGGCTTGATAGGTCTCGATGCCGTTGCTGCCCGCGTTCTTCCAGGCGTCAAGGAACGGCTGCACCGCCTCCCATCCGGCTTCGATGCCGTCGGCACGCTGGAACAGGATGTTGTCGCCGATCATACAGTCGTAGATCAGCGTCTCGTAGCCGGTCGAGGGATCGGCCCGGAAATAGTCGCCATAGCGGAACTTCATCTCGACGCCGTCGATGGTGACGCTCGGCCCCGGGATCTTGGCGTTGAACTGGAGCTCGATGGTCTCGGTCGGTGCGATGCCGATCGTGAGGAAGTTCTGAGAGAGACGATCGACAGCCGTGCCTGAGAACATCGACAGCGGCGCCTGCTTGAACTTGATCGCGACTTCGGTGCGCTTGTGGCCGAGCGCCTTGCCGGTGCGCAAATAGAACGGCACGCCG
The DNA here is from genome assembly GCF_023101105.1 of Bradyrhizobium sp. 155. NCBI lineage: Bacteria > Pseudomonadati > Pseudomonadota > Alphaproteobacteria > Hyphomicrobiales > Nitrobacteraceae > Bradyrhizobium > Bradyrhizobium sp. 155. The sequence goes on from NZ_CP064704.1 coordinate 1,694,557, forward strand.
GCCCAGCGCCAATTGTCGATCATCAGCTTCAGCGCGACATAGGTCTCGGTAGTGCTGCCGGGTTTGACGTCCTCGGTCTTGCGATAGTCCGGGATCTCATCGTCGCCGATGCGCCCTGCGAGATATTGGGCGCGCACCGAGCTCTTCAGCGCTTCCTCTTCGCTCGGGCACTGAATCGAGGTCAGAATCTCGGCCTTCTCGGAGCGCACGGAATGGGCGTCGAAACGCGCCGGCGGCTCCATCGCGACCAGCGACATCAGCTGGAACAGGTGGTTCGGCACCATGTCGCGTAGCGCGCCGGTGGCGTCGTAGAAGCCGCCGCGATGGCCGACGCCGAGCTTTTCCTCCACCGTGATCTGGATGTGATCGATATGGTTGCGATTCCAGATCGGCTCGAACATGCCGTTGGCAAAGCGCAGCACCAGGATGTTCTGCACCGTCTCCTTGCCGAGATAGTGATCGATCCGGTAGATCTGGTGCTCGTCCATGATCTTCAGCAGCTCGCCATTCAGCGCGCGCGCCGAGGCGAGGTCGGTGCCGAACGGCTTTTCGATCACCAGGCGCCGCCACGCCCCGTTCTCCTTCATCATGCCGGTGCGGCCGAGCTCGCGCGCGGTCGGCGCGAACGCAGCCGGCGGGGTCGCGAGATAGAACAGCCGGTTGCCGCCGGTATCCTGCGCGCATTCCAGGGAATCCAGATGCTCACGCAGGCGATCAAAGGATGGCGGATCCTTTGCGTCGGCTTCGACGAAGGTCACGCATTCCAGCAGCTTCTTGGCAATGTCGTCGTCCACCGGCCGGGTCGCGAACTGGCGCAAGCCCTTCAACAGGCTGTCGCGCAGCTCGTTGTCCGACTGGCCCCGGCGGGCGACGCCGACCACGCAGAACTTTTCGGGTAACAGATGCTCGGCCGCCAGATTGTAGAGCGATGGCATCACCAGCCGATGGGTGAGGTCGCCGGTGACACCAAAGATGACGAAGGCGCAATTTTCCGGCTTGCGCTTGGCTTGCGGGTCTTTTGTCACGAACTACTGGCCTTCGCTCTGCTAATTGCTATTTCGGCTTCGAAGCGGCCGGCTGCTTCGGCTCCTTGTGGCCGCCGAAGCCGGCTCGCATCGCTGAGAGAATTTTCTCGGCGAAAGTGTGTTCCTTGCGGGAACGGAAACGTGCGAACAGCGCCGCGGTCAGGACTTCGGCCGGCACGGCCTCGTCGATCGCCGCGTTCACGGTCCAGCGTCCTTCGCCGGAATCCTCCACGAAACCCGAATACTCCGCCAGTGCAGGGCTATCCGCGAGCGCGGTCGAGGTAAGGTCGAGCAGCCACGACGGGATCACGCTGCCACGCCGCCACACCTCGGCGATATCGGCGAGATCGAAATCGTAACGATGATCCGCCGGCAAGGCCTCGATGTTGGCGTTCTTGAGGATGTCAAAACCTTCGGCGTAGGCCTGCATCAGGCCGTATTCGATACCGTTGTGGATCATCTTGACGAAATGACCGGCGCCGACGGGGCCGGCATGGATGTAGCCCTGCTCGATGCGGGGATCGCGCCCCTCACGTCCCTCCGTGCGCGGAATGTCGCCGGCGCCGGGCGCGAGCGCGGCGAAGATCGGATCGAGCCGATCGACCACCTGTTTCTCGCCGCCGATCATCATGCAATAGCCGCGGTCGAGGCCCCAGACGCCGCCGGAGGTGCCGACGTCGACATAGTGGATGCCGCGCTCCTTCAGCGCCTTGCCGCGGCGGACGTCGTCCTGCCAGAACGTGTTGCCGCCGTCGATGATGACGTCGCCTTCCTGCATCGCGCCCGCGATCGTGTCGATCGTGGTCTCGGTGATGTGGCCGGCCGGCAGCATCACCCAGGCCGTGCGCGGCCGCTCCAGTTTCGCAATGAACTCTTCGAGCGTCGCCGAGCCGACCGCGCCGTCTGCCGCAAGGCCGGCGACGGCCTTGGCGTCCTTGTCGTAGACCACGGTCGAATGTCCCTGGCGCATCAGTCGGCGAACGATATTGCCGCCCATCCGGCCGAGGCCGATCATGCCGAGTTGCATTTGAAGAATTCCCTTAGTTCAGTGCCTCGTTGAGCGCCGCATTGAGCGCCGCGAGGCCCTTCTTGAGCCCGCCCTTCAAGTGGACCCGCAGCGCGCGCCGGCCGCGCTCGGTAAGCACGTCGAAGTCGCCGCGCGCCTGCGCGGCCTTGATGACGCCGAAGCTGGCCTTCTGGCCCGGCACCGGCAGGTCCCTGGCATCGTCGGCGGTGATCTGGAGGAACACACCGCTGTCCGGCCCGCCTTTGTAGGCTTGCCCCGTCGAGTGCAGGAAGCGGGGGCCGAACTCGGCGCAGGTCGCAACGTGTCGTTTCTCGCGCACCTCGAGCCGCATGGCCTGGAGCGCGTCGATCGTCGCCTTGTCGCGGGCGATGTAGCCGAGCAGGGCGACATAGTCGCCATGATTGGAGCGCGACAGATGCGCCTTCAGCCAGGAGGTGAGGTCGCCGTTGGCGCCGGCAGCGCGCAGGGCTGCGGCATTGGTCTCGTCGGTGTAGAGATCGGCCTCGGTGGTGCTGACCACCGGCTGCTCGGCCGGCAGCGCGCCGGTCTTTTCGAACGAGGCGGTGAGCTCTCGGGTCTTGATCTTGGCCGCTTCCACGTCCGGCTGGTCGAACGGGTTGATGCCGAGGATGCTGCCCGCGACCGCCGTTGCCATCTCGAAGCGGAAAAACTCCTGGCCGAGATGGTCGATCGACTTCATCACGATGCGCACGACGGGATGGCCGGCCGCTTCGATCGCAGCAAGCTGCGAGTCATGGGCGGCGTCCGCTTCGCCCTCGATACGGATGTCGATGAAGAGCCGGTCATTGCCGTAGACCGCCGGCTCGCCCAGCGGCTCGCCGTCGATCGGGATCAGGCCCTTGCCGTCCTTGCCGGTCGATTCCGCGATGAGCTGCTCGGCCCAGGCGCCGAAATCGGCAATCTTCTTCGACGACAGGATCGTCACCTTGTCGCGGCCTTCGAGCGCTGCATGGCCCATGGCAAGGCCGAGCTGCACGCCGGGGTTCTCGGCCGGCGGCACGTCCGGTCCGCAGGAGCGGGCCATCGCAAGCGCGTGCTTGATGAAGGTCTTGATATCGACGCCCGCGGTTGCCGCCGGCACCAGGCCGAATGGCGAGAGCACCGAGTAGCGTCCGCCGATGGAGGGCTCGCCGTGGAAGATGCGCGCATAGCTTAGCGTCTTCGCCGCCGTCTCCAGCGACGATCCGGGATCAGTGACCGCAATGAAGCGATGGCCGGTCTTGACCTTCGGTCCGACCGCCTGCGCGACGCGCTGGTGGAAATAATCCTTCATCGCATTCGGTTCGGTGGTGCCGCCGGACTTGCTGGAGACGATGAACACGGTGTTGGCGATGTCGATCCTGGCCTCCATTGCCCGCACCTGCGCCGGATCGGTGGAATCCAGCACGTGCAGCTTCGGGAACCCGGGCTTCTTGCCGAAGGTCTCGGCCAGCACCTCCGGCCCGAGGCTTGACCCGCCCATGCCGAGCACGACGGCGTCGGAGAATTTCTGGCCTTTCACGCGGCTGGCATAATCCTCATAATCGGCGACGTCGGCCTTGGCGGCGCTGTCGAGCCAGCCGAGCCATTTGTCCTCGTCGGTGCCGGTCCAGACCGATTTGTCCCGTTGCCACAGCCTGCGGATCTTTGCCGACGCGCGCCATTCCTCGGTGCTCTTGGCCACGGCCTTGCCGAGGCCGTCGCCGAGCGAGAGAAGCTGGCGGTCGATCGCAGGCCCGAGCACGGTGGCGCGCTTGTGGGCGACAGCGCCATAGAGCTTGTCGGCGGCGTCGGCGAACTGCTTGACGCCGTCCTTGACGAGTTCCTCGGTGATAGCATCGAGCGAGACGCCGGAGCGCTCCAGTTCTTCCAGCACGCGCCTGGCGTCGTCGACATTCTCTTCCAGGCTGTCCCGCGGCGTGCCGTGGTCGCGGAACGCATCCAATGTCGCCGGCGGCACGGTGTTGATGGTGTCGGGACCGATCAATTCCTCGACATAGAGGACGTCGCTGTAGTCCTTGTTCTTGGTGCCGGTCGAGGCCCACAGCATGCGCTGCGGCTTGGCGCCCTTGGCCGCGAGCTTGTCCCAGCGCGGACCTGAGAACAGGCGCTTGTAATCCTGGTAGGCGACCTTCGCATTGGCGATCGCGACCTTGCCCTTCAGCGCGGCGAGCCGTTCCTTCTCGCTCGGGTCGTTGGCGCGGGCAATCTTCTCGTCGAGCTGCTTGTCGACCACCGAGTCGATGCGGCTGACGAAAAAGCTCGCCACGCTCGCCACGTGCGAGGGATCGCCGCCACCTGCGACGTATGTCTCCAGACCGGCGAGATAGGCCTCGGCAACCTGCAGATAGACGTCCCTGGAGAACAGCAGCGTGATGTTGATGCTGATGCCGTCGCCGATGAGGGTCTCGATCGCCGGCAGGCCCTCCGGCGTTGCCGGCACCTTCACCATCAGGTTCTTGCGGTTGACGTCCTTCCAGAGCCGCCGCGCCTCTGTGACCGTTTCACCCGTGTCCATCGCCAGATAGGGCGAGACTTCCAGGCTGACATAGCCGTCGCCGCCCTTGAGGCGGTCGTAGACCGGGCGCAGCACGTCGGCGGCGTTCTGGATGTCCTCGACCGCGACGGCCTCGAACAGATCGGCGACCGACCGATCGCCGCGCTTCAATGCCTTGCCGATCGGCGCGTCGTACTCGTCCGAGCTGCCGATCGCTTTCTCGAAGATCGAGGGGTTGGAGGTGACGCCTTTGACGCCGTCGGTGTCGATCAGCCGCTTCAGGTCGCCCTTGGCGATGAAGCCGCGGGCCAGGAAGTCCAGCCAGACGGCTTGTCCGTGCTTTTCCAGTTCTTTGACGGGATTCATGATGCTAATTTATCTCCAAGCCTGCGGGCGAGGGGTTTCCGCGCCGGTCCTGACGCGCTATCCTCTAGCTTACATGCTTCCTTGAGGGAACCAATCAAGGGTATGGGCGTCATATCCTCCAGTGTAACTCCGTCGCGATCATGGCGATCCGCGTAGAGGGAGCCGAGTTGCGTAAAAGGTCGTTGGCCGTGAGGAATCGGCTAGGCCCTTGTTGTGTAACGCCAGCTGCCTCGCCTCGCCGCCAGTGGCTGCGCGGAGTACTCATCAGCGGATTCCGGTCCGCCTGATGCATCGTGGCTCGGTCGCGAATGGCCATGCTGGGGGAAAGCATGCAAGCACATCATGACCGTCTGGCGCTCGCTGTCACAGACAGCCCCCAGTCGGTCACGTCGACCGGATGCGTCGATGCGTCCCACGATCTCGAAATCGGTCCATGTACGACCCAACTGCGGTTGCTGATCGTTGCGGGTTTCGCCATGACGCTGCTCAGCGCAACGCTCGCCTTGGGCTGGTGGAATGCTTTTGGCGATTACGACACGACGGTCGGCTATGCCGGCGTGGTGGCGTTCGCCGCGATGACCGGCCGGCTGATCTGGATGCTCCCCGCCGAGCGGGCATCGGTGGTGATCGTCACCCCCTATGGCATTCGCGACCTTCGCATCGGCAATGAATTTCTGCTGTGGGACTCGATCGCGGAGATTTCGGCTGAAGAACGCCGCGGGCGCAAGGTGATCGTGCTGACGCCGACGCCGGCCTTGCAGAGGCAGCTCTGCAGCATCCGCGGCTTGGCCCGCGGTGCGACGGACGATCGCATCGTCATCCGGTCGGAGGGCCTGGCGACCGATTTTGATACACTGCTGCGCGTTTGCCGCGACTGTCACGCCGCCGGCGGTCCACGCACCGCATTGCAGCAGGAAGATGAACGCGCCATGCAAGGCTTCGCCGCACAAGCGTCATAAGATCGCCGTTCGCAGACGGCTATGATGCGGCGCCGGATGAACGCATCCCCGGTAATGCCCGGATGTTGCGAGCGAGTGACATTTTCTGGAAATGAGCCAATATAGACAAAGATTCGCTCAAATATCAGGCAGGTGCCTGTTCGTAACTCACCCTGTGCCTACGTTGTGCGTTGCGCCGAGAAGGCGCCCGGGTGTCGAATGATCGTCATGTGCTCACGCTGATTCGAGAGTGGCGCTAAGGAACGGTCCGGTCGCTGCTTTCGTTCAATTGTGTAGCGGAACTCACGCGGAGAGGGATCATGTACAACGATTCTCTATTCAACGCTTTCGCTAAGTCGTTCGAGGCGAGAAGCCAACACGACATGTCGATGGCGGAATATCTGGAATCGTGTCGAAGCGATCCCATGAAATACGCAAACGCGGCCGAACGACTGCTAGCAGCGATCGGTGAGCCCCAGACGATTGACACGGCCAAGGACCCACGCCTTGGCCGTATTTTTTTGAACCGCACGATCCGTACCTATCCGGCCTTCGCCGGTTTCTACGGCATGGAAGAAACCATCGAGCGCATCGTCGGTTTCTTCCGTCACGCGGCGCAGGGCCTCGAAGAGCGCAAGCAGATCCTGTATCTGCTCGGTCCGGTCGGCGGCGGCAAATCCTCGCTCGCTGAGCGGCTCAAGTCGCTGATGGAAGTGCATCCGATCTACGTGCTCAAGGCCGGCGACGAGCTCTCGCCCGTGTTCGAAAGCCCGCTCAGCCTGTTCGATCCGGATCAGCTCGGCCCGATGCTGGAAGAGAAATACGGCATTCCGCGCCGCCGTCTCACCGGCCTGATGAGCCCGTGGTGCTACAAGCGGCTGGAAGCCTTCGGCGGCGACATTTCCCAGTTTCGGGTTGCAAAGATCCAGCCGTCGCGGCTGCGCCAGATCGGGATCGCCAAGACCGAGCCGGGTGACGAGAACAACCAGGACATCTCCTCGCTGGTCGGCAAGGTCGACATCCGCAAGCTCGAAACCTACGCGCAGAACGATCCCGACGCCTACAGCTATTCCGGCGGCCTCAACCGCGCCAACCAGGGCGTGCTCGAATTCGTCGAGATGTTCAAGGCGCCGATCAAGATGCTGCACCCGCTGCTCACCGCGACGCAGGAAGGCAACTATATCGGCACCGAGAACATCGGCGCGATCCCCTTCACCGGCGTCATCCTTGCGCACTCCAATGAAGCCGAGTGGTCGAGCTTCAAGGCCAACAAGAACAACGAGGCCTTCATCGACCGCATCTGCGTGATCAAGGTGCCGTACTGCCTGCGGATCACGGAGGAGCAGAAGATCTACGAGAAGCTGATCCAGGGCTCCGAGCTCGCGGCCGCGCCTTGCGCGCCCGCGACGCTGGAAACGCTGGCGCGGTTCTCGGTGATGTCGCGCCTGCGCAAGCACGAAAATTCCACGATCTACGCCAAGATGAGGGTTTACGACGGTGAGAGCCTGAAGGAGACCGATCCGAAGGCGCGCAGCGTCCAGGAATATCGCGATGCCGCCGGCGTCGACGAGGGCATGGACGGTGTTTCCACCCGCTTTGCCTTCAAGATCCTGGCTGCGACCTTCAACCACGATCCGCAGGAAGTCGCCGCCGACGCGGTGCATCTGATGTACGCGCTGGAGCAATCGATCAAGCGCGAGCAACTGCCCGAGGAAGTCGAGAAGCGCTACCTCGAATTCATCAAGGCCGACCTTGCGCCGCGTTATGCCGAGTTCATCGGCAACGAGATCCAGAAGGCTTATCTCGAATCCTACTCGGATTACGGCCAGAACCTGTTCGACCGCTACGTCGACTACGCCGATGCCTGGATCGAGGACCAGGATTTCAAGGACGCCGACACCGGCCAGCTGCTGGATCGTGAGCTTTTGAACCAGGAGCTGACCAAAATCGAGAAGCCGGCGGGCATCGCCAACCCGAAGGATTTCCGCAACGAGGTGGTCAAATTCTCGTTACGGTCGCGCGCCCAGAACGGCGGCAAGAATCCGACCTGGATCTCCTACGAGAAGATTCGCGATGTGATCGAAAAGCGGATATTCTCCCAGGTTGAGGACCTGCTTCCGGTCATCTCCTTCGGGTCGAAGAAGGACGGCGAGACGGAGAAGAAGCACGGCGAGTTCGTCGCACGCATGGTGGAGCGCGGCTACACCGAGCGTCAGGTTCGCCGGCTCGTCGAATGGTACATGCGCGTGAAGCAGGCCGGTTGAGGCGGATGGAAAAGTGCCGATTCACATTATTGACAGGCGCCTGAATCCAGGCGGCAAGAGTCTCGAGAACCGGCAGCGGTTCTTGCGTCGGGCCAAATCCCTGGTGCAGGGCGCCGTCAAGAAGACCTCGCAGGAACGCGACATCAAGGACGTCCTGGAGGGTGGCGAGGTCACCATTCCGCTCGACGGCATGCACGAGCCGCGTTTCCGCCGCGACGGCGGAACGCGCGACATGGTGTTGCCCGGAAACAAGAAGTTCATCGAGGGCGACTATCTCCAGCGCTCCGGCCAGGGCAGTGCCGAGGATTCCGGTCCGGGCGAAGGCGACAGCGAGGACGCCTTCCGCTTCGTGCTCAGCCGCGACGAATTCGTCGATCTCTTCCTCGATGACCTCGAACTTCCTGATCTCGCCAAGCGCAAGATCGCGCAGACCGAGAGCGAGGGCATCCAGCGCGCCGGCTACACCACGTCGGGCTCGCCATCCAACATCTCGGTGAGCCGGACGGTTCGGCGCGCAATGGCGCGCCGTATCGCGCTCAAGCGTCCCAGCAAGGAGGAGATCGAAGAGCTTGAATCCGCCATCGCTGCCTGCGCAGATGAGGACGAGCGTCTGCTGCTGCTAGCCCAGCTCGAAAAACTGAAGGCGAAATCCAAGCGCATTCCCTTCATCGATCCGCTCGACATCCGCTACCGCCGCTTCGAGACGGTTCCAAAGCCCGTTGCCCAGGCTGTGATGTTCTGCCTGATGGACGTGTCGGGCTCGATGTCCGAGCACATGAAGGATCTCGCCAAGCGCTTCTACATGCTGCTCTACGTATTTCTGAAGCGCCGCTACAAGCATGTCGACATCGTCTTCATCCGCCACACCGATCGCGCCGAGGAGGTGGATGAGCAGACCTTCTTCTATGGCCCGGCTTCCGGCGGCACGCTGGTCTCCAGCGCGCTGCAGGCCATGCACGAGATCGTGCGCGAACGCTTCAGCCCGTCGGACTGGAATATCTACGCTGCGCAAGCTTCCGACGGCGACAATTCCTATTCCGACGGCGAGCTCGCGGGCATGCTGCTGACCGACAAAATCCTGCCGGTCTGCCAGTTCTTCGCCTATCTCGAGGTCGGCGAGTCCGGCGGCAGCGCCTTCGATCTGTCCGACTCCTCGCTCTGGACCCTCTACGAGCGCTTGCGCAACAGCGGCGCACCGCTCTCGATGCGCAAGGTCAGCGAGCGCAGCGAAATTTTTCCGGTGTTCCACGATCTGTTTCAGCGCCGCGACACTGCCCAGGAGAAAGCCGCTCCATGACGGAACGCTTGTTCGAAGGCGCCGATTGGGATTTTCACACCTTGCAGCGCATCACGGATGCCTGCGAGGAGGTGGCGACGAAAGATCTCGGGCTCGACGTCTATCCGAACCAGATCGAAGTCATCACCGCCGAGCAGATGCTGGACGCCTATTCGTCGGTCGGCATGCCGCTGTTCTACAAGCACTGGTCGTTCGGAAAGCACTTTGCGTATCACGAGGCCTCATACCGCAAGGGCCTCATGGGCCTCGCCTATGAGATCGTGATCAACTCCTCGCCCTGCATCTCCTACCTGATGGAAGAGAACACGGCGACGATGCAGACCCTGGTGATCGCGCACGCCGCCTTCGGCCACAATCACTTCTTCAAGAACAACTATCTGTTCAAGCAGTGGACCGACGCCGACGGCATCCTGGACTATCTGGATTTCGCCAAGAACTACGTCATGCAATGCGAGGATCGCTACGGCCGGGTGGAGGTCGAGCGCACCCTCGATGCCGCGCATGCGTTGATGTCGCATGGGATCGACCGCTATCCCGGCAAGAAGAAGCTCGACCTCCGCGCCGAAGAGAAGCGGGCAGGGCGCCGCCGCCAGCACGAGGAGGAGGTCTTCAACGACCTCTGGCGCACCGTGCCGGCGGGAAAGAGCAAGACCCGGTCCGCGCTCAGCATCGAACGCCGCCGCAAGCTGCTCGGCCTGCCGCAGGAGAACCTGCTGTATTTCCTCGAGAAGAGCGCGCCGCGGCTGGCGCCCTGGCAGCGCGAGCTGTTGCGCATCGTCCGCCACATCGCGCAATATTTCTATCCGCAGAGCCAGACCAAGGTGATGAACGAGGGGACGGCGACCTACGTCCACTATCGCATCATGACCAAGCTGCATCAGCAGGGCCGCATCAGCGACGGCAATTTCCTCGAATTCCTGCAGTCGCACACCAATGTCGTGTTCCAGCCCGAATTCGATGACCAGCGCTTTTCCGGCTTTAATCCCTATGCGCTCGGCTTCGCCATGATGCAGGACATCGAGCGCATCGTCACCAGGCCGGAAGACGAGGACCGCGAATGGTTCCCGGACATCGCCGGCAAGAACGACGTGATGGGCGTGCTGCGCGACGTCTGGGCCAACTACCGCGACGAGAGTTTCATCGCCCAGTTCCTGAGTCCGAAGCTGATGCGGCACCTCCGCATGTTCCACCTGCATGATGACCCCGAGGAACGCGCCGGCATCCGGGTCGACGCCATTCACGACGAGCGGGGCTTCCGCCGTGTCCGGCGCGAGCTGGCACGGCAGCACGATGTCGGCTACATCGACGCGAATATCGAGGTGGTCGACGTCGATCTCTCCGGCGACCGGCGGCTGATCCTGCATCACCATGTCATCAAGGGCGCGCAGCTCAACGAGACCGACGCCAAGCGCGTGCTCCAGCATCTAGCCGATCTCTGGACCTACGACGTCGCACTGATCGAGGTCGACGCCGGTGACAAGGTGCTGCGCGAATATGTCGTGAGCCCGCGCCCGATCTCGGCGGTGGCCTGACGCTGCTGACTATGCGGAGCAATACGGCGAGATGCGCGTTGATGCGCCCTCGCCCCGTGTGGGAGAGGGCGGCGACGCTCGGAGACACAAGCTCACTGCGGTGAGGGGTATCTCTCAACGTTTCCCGTGTCGATAGAGACCCCTCATCCGGCGCTTCGCGCCACCTTCTCCCACAAGGGGAGAAGGAAAGCGTTCGTGGCTCCACAACGGCTGTTCTATCCGGAACGTTTCGCCGGCTTCTTCTTGGACGCATTCAGCGCCACGGCTGCGCGGATCAGCGCCTTCAACGCCTTCTCGTTGATCTTCTCGCCTTCGCGAATATCGATCGCGCGCCGCACGTTGCCGTCGAGGCTCGAGTTGAACAGGCCGGCTGGATCGTCCAGCGCTGCGCCCTTGGCAAAGGTCATCTTCACCACGGCCTTGTAGGTCTCGCCGGTGCAGATGATGCCGTCGTGCTCCCACACCGGAACGCCGCGCCATTTCCATTCCTCGACGACGTCAGGATCGGCCTCCTTGATCAGGCCGCGGATTCGTCCGAGCATGTCGCCGCGCCAGTCGCCGAGCTCCTTGATCCTGCCGTCGATCATCCTGGATGGCGAAGCGCCATCCGCCTTCGTCGCGCTGCTGTTTTTCACGGTGATGGCCTTCTTCATGTTCACGCCTCTTGTCGGGCGCCGCGGCTGCGGCCGAGATATGGCAGCGCGAACATGTAGAGTCCGGTCGCAAGCAATGGGATCAATGGGACGAAGGCGAGCAAGCCGATCCACGTCGCCTGGACTTGCAGCGTCAGGGCGACGATGTTGGCGATGACGGCAAGCGTGAAAGCGATCGACAGCCAACGATGGATCTGTCGAACCCACATGTTTCCGGTCAATGAAACCTCCTCTTGAGATGATTGAATGAAGGCCGGCGGCCAAGCTAGTCTGCCCTTGCCAGCAGCTCGTCCAGCTTGGCGAGAAACTGCTTCCAGCCGGCATGCGCGCCGCCAAAAGCCTGCTTCTGCGTCGGGCTGAAGCCCGCTTGCTCGACGCGCAGATGCGTGCCTGCGCCCACCGGCGTCAGCGTGAAGGTCACGACGCTCTTGAGATCGAACGCCGCGTCGTCATGCGAGAAATTCCAGGTGTAGGCGAGTGTCTTCTGCGGCTCGATGGTGAGGACCTCGCAGTCCAGCACGCCGCCCCACTCGCCGCGAAGGTTGAAGCGGTGGCCCACGTTCGGCTTGAAGTCGTTCTTCATCAGCCATTCCTCGATCAGATGTGGCTGCGTCAGCGCGCGCCAGATCCGCTCTGCCGGAAAGGCAAATTCGCGCTCGACGACGACAGATCGGGTTTCGGTGGGGGATTCGTTCATTGGTCCATCCTCTTCAGGAGATCGTCGAGCGCATCGAGCCGGTTCTGCCAGAATCCGGTCATCTGGCTGGTCCAGTCGATCAGCGGATTGAGCGCGCCGGGCTGGGCGCTGTAATGCGTCTGCCGCCCTTGATGCCGGTCGCGCACCAGGCCAGCCTGCTTCAGCGCGCCGAGATGTTTTGAGACTGCGGGCTGGGAAACGCCCGACAGTGCTGTCAGGGCTCCGACCGTCTGTTCGCCCTCGCGGCACAATCGCTCGAAGATCGCCCGACGAGTGGGGTCGGCGAGCGTCCTGAACAGAAGGTCGTGAGCGGTGGCGGGCATAAAATCCATAACCTGCAAGTTATGGATATATTCATAACCCTGGGGTTATGGGTACGTCAAGGGGGATGTCGAGCGCGCGCTCCTACGGCCGCAGATAGAGATAACCCTGCGACTGGAGCTCGGCCAAACGGACGACGCCACCCTTCTCCGCGCTGACGAAGCCCGGCAGGAGATCCGTGAGCGTGACGTTCTGCGCCTTCATCGTGTTGCCGCAGGCGGCAAGCTCGACGCCATCCTTGGAAAAATCACCGACGCGCTTGCTAATGTCAGGGTTGGCCTGCGCCGAGTGAAACGCCTTCAGTGCCGGGCCGTGGATCACCAGCGCGATCGTCACATGGTCGGGGCCGCCGACGCCATCGATGTGGTTCTGGATGTTGCCGAGGACGAAGTTGACCTTCTCGGCATCGCTCAGGTGATAGACCACCTTCAGCTTGTTGCCCGTGCCGGCCTCGGTCGAGGCCTTCGCGCTGGAGGCGCCAAGTGCCGCGCCCAGGCCTGAGACGGCGCTCCACAAGATGTTCCGGCGGTTCATGACGATCTCCCCTCGATTGTGCCGGACACATATCATTTGTGGCGGAGCGCGGCGAGTTCCTTGCGGTCGGTCACGAGCGAGGCGCATTCCTTATTGTCCGTTCGATCTAGGCGGAAAATCCCGTCGTCGGCCCCGGCGACCAGTGACAGTTCGGCATCGTCGTCCGGCTTGTTGTTCTGCCAGACCCTGACCCGCGCCAGCCGCACGATCGCCGATTTGTCGTCCTTCGAGAGCGCGACGCCGATGCCGCCGCCCTCGCAGTCGACGCCGCAACCGAGGCGGATTTCGGTGCCGTCCTTGGTGAACACAGCGTGATGACAGGAGCCGCTGGAATCGAAATCGCCGGAGCGGTGACGATATCTGAAGCCGAGGCGGAAGGAGTTGTGGAACTGCTTGTCTTCGGTGTCCATCTCCGCCGAGATCAGCAGCTTCATCGAGGCGACCTTCTGCTTCGGATGGTGCGCCAGATGCTCGGCATCGTAGCGGCGCACGAAGCAGGCATAGGCCTTGTTGCCGGGTTCGCCGGCATACATGCGCGCGTTGAAGGTTTCGGCTTCGGCCTTGATGGCCTCACGGATATCGTCGGCCTCCTCGGCGTGAGCGGCGCCGCCGAGCGCGGCAAGGAAGACGGCCGCAACGAGAAAAGACTTCATGATGGCCTCGCGTGCAGCAGCTGAGCTGTACGCTGTAGACGCAGCCCCGGTGCGACGCGTTCAACGTCCGCACAGCTGACAGCATCATCGCAGGGCGGAGCGAGGTGATTAGTTCCACGCCGGGCATTAGTCGTCGGTGGGGTCCTGAAGGTTCATTCGACGTGACGCCTTCGCCTTTCGGAACTCGGCGCCTGCGATTCCACGGACATTGCCCGATTCCATCGATGTGATAGCCTTCACAGACGATCGCCTTTGGCAGTCGTAGGCTGGGGTCTGCCTTTGCAAGTTTGTGGAGTCCCCGCAATGGGCGAAATTCGCAACTTCAGATCCGGGAATGACGAGCCGCCTTCGCACGGCCCTATGCCTCGTCGCCTCGCGGCCATCATTGTCGGTGACATCGCTTCCTACAGCCGCCTGATGCAGGCCGACGAAGAGGGCACGCACGTCCGCGTCAAGCGGATCGAGCGGGATCTCATCCAGCCCAGCATCGTCGAGCACAACGGAAGTCTGGTGAAGACGACGGGCGATGGCTTCATCGCGATTTTCGACAGTCCGGTCGAGGCCGTCCGATGCAGCATCGTCATCCAGCAGAATCTCATCGGCCGCAACGCCTCGCTTCCGAAGAACACCCGGATCGAGTACCGGATTGGCGTCAATCTCGGTGACGTCATCGTGGAGCCTGACGACGTCTACGGCGACGGCGTCAATATCGCCACGCGTATCGAGGGCATCGCCGAGCCAGGCCAGGTCTTTATCTCCGGCGCGATCTACGAGCAGATCAAGCACAAGGTCGTGTGCGGTTACGAGTCGCTCGGGGACCGCAAGGTCAAGAACATCACCGATCCCGTGCGCGTTTATAAAGTGCTGCCGGATGCAGACGCGGTCGGCAGGACGCGGGGGCGGCGCGAGAATGCCCTGATCTTTCTCCTGGGTATCACGCTGTCGGTGATGGCCGCCGGCGTGCTGTGGTATCTTCTGGCTCAGGCGCCGGGCAGGGTGGGCGAGCAGGCCGCCGTCACTCCCGCCTCTCCTGCCGCATCGCCGAGCCCGCAGCCTCCGCCGCGCGAAGCGGCGCCGCAGACGCCGCAGCCTTCTCCCTCGTCGGCTTCATCATCTCCATCGCCCGCTCCGGCGCCAAGTCAATCGACGAGTCAATCGGTAAGTCAATCGCCGATTCCCGTCCGCGAACCCGAGATGGTCGCCATTCGCGGCGGCAGCTTTGCGATGGGAAGCAACGACGACCCGACCGAGCGTCCCGTCCATCAGGTGACGGTGAAGCCGTTCTCGATCAGCAAATATCCCGTGACCGTGCAGGAATGGAACGAGTGCGCCGCTGCAAAGGCGTGCAGCTTCACCGCCATCGGCAAGGACGATGCGCCGGTCAGCAATGTGAGCTGGACCGACGCGCAGCAATATGCGGCCTATCTCGCCAAGGCGACGAAGAAGACGTATCGGCTTCCGAGCGAAGCCGAATGGGAATATGCCGCGCGGGGCGGAACGCAGACCAGATATTGGTGGGGCGACAAGCTGCAGCCGGGCATGGCCGGTTGCAAGGATTGCGGTGATCTCGCGGCCGAGCAGCCAGCGAAAGTCGGCAGCTTCAAGCCGAACCCGTTCGGGCTCCACGACATGGGCGGCAGCGTCGATCAGTGGGTCGAGGACTGCTGGCACAAGACCTATCAGGGCGCGCCCACCGACGGCTCGGCATGGAGCAGCGGGGACTGCAGCGCTCATGTCCTGCGCTCGGGCTCCTGGAAGAACGATTCGAGATATGTGCGGCCGTCCAACCGCGATGGCTACGACACCAATGTTCGTTACCCCACGCACGGATTCCGCGTGGCGCTCAGTCCTTAAGTGGTGGAGTTGGTTTGATGCAGATCCTTCGTTGCGTCGCGCTGGCGGCGGCGCTCGCATTGCTTCCGGGGGCAGCCTTTTCGCAGGGCAAGGCAGCGCCCAAGGACGCAAAGCTCTATTTCATCACCCCGCGTGACGGGCAGAAGGTGCGCGGCGGATTCTGGGTCCGGTTCGGCTTGCGCAACATGGGAGTGACCCATGCCGGCGACGAGTACCAGAACGCCGGTCACCATCATCTGCTGATCGACGTCAACGACCCCATCGATCCCAAGGAGCCGATCCTGCAGGACAAGTCGCATCTGCATTTCGGGGCAGGGCAGACCGAAACGCTGCTCGAGCTTCCGCCCGGGACGCACACGCTTCAACTCGTGCTGGGCGATGCCAAGCACTATCCGTTCGAGCCGCCCATCGTGTCGGAGAAGATCACCATACGCGTCCGGCAGCCGGCCGCGGCGCGATAGGCAATCACCGCAGGCTGGCGTTGAACTTGTCCAGCGCCGCCGAGCCCGGGCAGAGCGTGTCGGCTTCCAGCGTGTTGAGCGGCGTTTCGACCGTGTTGAGATGCTCGTGCAGGTCTTCCGCGTCGGGATCGACATAGAGCAGGCCGGTGACGATCTGTCCCTTGGCGGCGTGCTTTTGCAGGAAGGTCTGGGCGCCGAGCCGGTCGTGCGGATCGTAGTCGGCGTCGATCTTGCGCAGCGCGATCCTGCTGCCGTCATGCTGCTCGACCATTTGCACGGTGCCCGGTGCGTAATCCACCGCAATCGGATCGCGGCCGACCAGCACATCGAGCCGGTTCACCGCGTCATTGTGCTCGCGGACATAGTCGAAGCTCTTGGTCGAGCCGGCATGGTTGTTGAAGGCGATGCAGGGGCTGATGACGTCGATGAACGACGCGCCCTTGTGGCGGATCGCGGCCGCGATCAGCGGCACGAGCTGGGTCTTGTCGCCGGAGAACGAGCGCGCGACGAAAGTCGCTCCCAACTGCAGCGCGATCGCGACGAGGTCGATGGCGTTGTCGGTGTTGGTGACGCCCTTCTTGGACTTCGAGCCGCGGTCGGCGGTCGCCGAGAACTGGCCCTTGGTCAAACCGTAGACGCCGTTGTTCTCGACGATATAGGTCATGTTGACGCCGCGCCGGATCGAATGCGCGAACTGGCCGAAGCCGATCGAGGCGGAATCGCCGTCGCCGGAGACGCCGAGATAGATCAGGTCGCGATTGGCGAGATTGGCGCCGGTCAGGACGCTGGGCATGCGGCCGTGCACGGAGTTGAAGCCGTGCGAATTGCCGAGAAAATAGTCCGGCGTCTTCGACGAGCAGCCGATACCCGAAATCTTGGCGACCCGGTGCGGCTCGATCGAAAGCTCATAGCAGGCCTCGATGATGGAGGCCGTGATAGAGTCATGGCCACAGCCGGCGCACAGCGTCGAGATCTTGCCCTCGTAATCGCGATGGGTGTAGCCGAGCTCGTTCTTCTTCAGCCCGGGATGGTGGAATTTCGGCTTTGCAATGTAGGTCATGACACGGTCTTGCGGAGCGGGGTCACCTTGATGTGATCCTGGTGGTCGCCAATGGCTTTTGCGATGAAGCGGGCGGTGATCGGCGAGCCGTCGTAATGCACGATCGGCACCAGCCGCACCGGGTCGATGCCGTTTTCGTTGACGATGAGCTGGCGCAGCTGGCTGTCGCGATTCTGCTCGACCACATAGACGAAATCGTGCTCGGCGAGGAAGCTCGCCACGCTGGAGTGGAACGGGAAGGCGCGGATGCGCAGGCGGTCGAGCTGATGCCCGCGCGCTTCCAGCAATCCGATCGCCTCGTCCATCGCCGGCGTGGTCGAGCCGAAATAGATCACGCCGTATTTGGTTGGCCGTTCCGCATTGGCCTGGAGCGGCCGCGGCACCAGATCCTGCGCGGTCTCGAACTTGCGCATCAGGCGCTGCATGTTGTCGGCGTAGACCGAGCCCTCTTCGGAGTAACGCGCATAGCGGTCGCGCGACGTGCCGCGGGTAAAATAGGAGCCCTTGGTCGGATGCGTGCCGGGATAGGTTCGGTAGGGGATGCCGTCGCCGTCGACGTCGAGATAGCGGCCGAAATCGCGGCCTTCGTCCAGCATCTCCGCGGTCATCACCTTGCCGCGGTCATATTGCTTGGCGTCGTCCCATTTCAGCGGACGGCAGAGCCGGTGGTTCATGCCGATGTCGAGGTCGAGCATCAGGAAGATGGTGGTCTGAAGCCGCTCGGCGAGATCGAAAGCCGCGGCCGCGAACTCGAACGCTTCGGCGGGATCTTCGGGGAACAGCAGCACATGCTTGGTGTCGCCATGCGAAGCATAGGCGCAGGCGATGATGTCGCATTGCTGGGTGCGGGTCGGCATGCCGGTCGAGGGACCGGCGCGCTGGATGTTCATGATCACGGCCGGGATTTCGGCGAAATACGACAGCCCGATGAACTCGGTCATCAGCGAGATGCCGGGGCCGGAGGTCGCGGTGAAGGCGCGCGCGCCGTTCCAGGAGGCGCCGATCACGATGCCGATCGAGGCGAGCTCGTCCTCGCCCTGCACGATGGCGTATTTCGCCTTTCCGGTCTCCGGGTCGTGCCGGTACTTCTTGCAGTGGGCGGTGAAAGCTTCTGCCACCGACGAGGACGGCGTGATCGGATACCAGGCGCACACCGTGGCGCCGCCATAGACGGCGCCAAGCGCGGCGGCGCTGTTGCCTTCGATGAAGATGCGGTCGCCGACCTTGTCGGACTTCTTCACCCGCAGCCCGGTCGGGCATTTCAGGTTTTGCACCGCCCAGTCGCGGCCGAGATGCAGCGCGTGGACGTTGGACGAGAGCAGCTTCTCCTTGCCCTTGTACTGCTCGCCGATCAGCTGCTCGATCAGCTTCGGATCCATGTCGAGCAGCGCCGAGAGCGCCCCGAGATAGATGATGTTCTTGAACAGCTGGCGCTGGCGCGGATCGGTATAGGTCGAGTTGGTGATCGCGGTCAGGGGGACGCCGATCACGGTGATGTCGTCGCGGAATTTGGTCGACGGCATCGGCTTGGTGGAATCATAGAACAGGTAGCCGCCGGGCTCGATGCCGGCGACGTCCTTGTCCCAGGTCTGCGGGTTCATGGCGACCATCATGTCGACGCCGCCGCGGGCGCCGAGATGGCCGTCTTCGGTCACCCGCACCTCGTACCAGGTCGGCAGGCCCTGGATGTTGGAGGGGAAGATGTTACGGGGGCTCACCGGAACGCCGTGGCGCAGGATCGCGCGCGCAAACATCTCGTTGGCGCTGGCCGAGCCGGATCCGTTGACGTTGGCGAAGCGGACGACGAAGTCGTTTACGCTGCTGATCGGCTTTTTGTCGGACATGCTGAACCTGCGTGAGTCATCTCGATCAAATATTTCTGCATGTCCCAGGCGCCGGTGGGGCAGCGCTCGGCGCACAGCCCGCAATGCAGGCAGACATCCTCGTCCTTCACCATCACGCGCCCGGTCTTGAGGTCGCTGGACACATAGAGATCCTGGTCCGGATGCAGCGAGGGTGCTTTCAGGCGCTGACGGAGATCGCCTTCCTCGCCGTTGTCCGTGAAGGTGATGCAATCCATCGGACAGATGTCGACGCAGGCATCGCACTCGATGCAGAGCGAGGTCGAGAACACGGTCTGGACGTCGCAGTTCAGGCAGCGATGAGCTTCGCCCAGCGCCAGCTTGACGTCATAGCCGAGCTCGACCTCGGTGCGGATGTCCTTCAGCGCGATCACCTTGTCGCGATGCGGCACCTTGTAGCGCTTGTCGTTGGAGATGTCGTTGTCATAGCTCCATTCGTGGATGCCCATCTTCTGCGAGGAGATGTACACGTCGGGCAATGGCCGCTCGGTGATGTCCTCGCCCGAGAGCATTTTGTGGATCGACAGCGCGGCGTCATGGCCCTGCGCCACCGCCCAGATGATGTTTTTCGGCCCGAACGCGGCGTCGCCGCCGAAGAACACCTTCGGGTTGGTCGAGACGAAGGTTTGCGGATCGACCTTGGGCATGTGCCATTTATCGAACTCGATGCCGCAGTCCTGCTCGATCCAGGGGAAGGCGTTCTCCTGGCCGACCGCGACCAGCACGTCGTCGCATTCGATGGTCTGGTCCGGCTCGCCCGAGGGGACGAGGTTGCGGCGGCCCTTGGCGTCGTATTCGGCCTTCACCTTCTGGAAGGTGATGCCGGTGAGCTTGCCGTTTTCGTGGACGAACGCTGTGGGAACGAGGAAATTGAGGATCGGAATGTCTTCGTGGAGCGCGTCTTCCTTCTCCCAGGGCGAGGCCTTCATTTCCTCGAAGCCGGAGCGCACGACGACCTTCACCTCTTCGCCGCCGAGGCGACGCGCAGTGCGGCAGCAATCCATCGCGGTGTTGCCGCCGCCGAGCACGATGACGCGCTTGCCGATCTTGTCGGTATGACCGAACGAGACCGAGGACAGCCAGTCGATGCCGATATGGACGTTGGCGGCTGCTTCCTTGCGTCCGGGGATGTCGAGTTCGCGGCCGCGCGGTGCGCCGGAGCCGACGAAGATTGCGTCGTACTTCTCCGCGAGCAGCGCCTTCATGCTCTCGATGCGATGGCCGCCCTTGAAGTCGACGCCGAGACCCAGGATGTAGCCGGTCTCCTCGTCGATGACCGAATCCGGCAGGCGGAATTTCGGGATCTGCGAGCGCATCATGCCGCCGGCTTGGGCATCGGCGTCGAACACGGTGCAGTGATAGCCGAGCGGCGCGAGATCGCGGGCGACCGTCAGCGAAGCGGGACCACCGCCCACGAATGCAACGCGCTTGCCGTTCTTGGCCGAGGGGCGCGGCAAGCGCTGCGTGATGTCGTCCTTGAAGTCGGCGGCGACGCGCTTCAGGCGGCAGATCGCGACCGGCGTCTCCTCGACGCGTCCGCGGCGGCACGCCGGCTCGCATGGACGATCGCAGGTCCGTCCCAGAATTCCTGGAAACACGTTCGATTTCCAATTGATCATATAGGCGTCGCTGTAGCGGCCTTGGGCGATCAGTCGGATGTATTCGGGAACGGGAGTGTGCGCAGGACAGGCCCATTGGCAATCGACCACTTTGTGAAAGTAGTCGGGGGCCGCAATATCGGTCGGTTTCATTCCTACCCTGTCCGCGCAGGCTCAAAGACCCCGCGGCCTTTTCTTGAGCTTGCGAACGCTAACGCGCGGCGATCTGGTTTCTGAATGACGTCATTGGGTTAGCTTATTAGAACCGCTCCGAAGTACAACGGCAAATTTCGCGCTTCCCCTCTTTCATGGGAGCTACGCGCGCACAGATTAACGGCCGTGCGCAGTATGTCGCGGTGCAGCATGTTGCGATGCGTCCAATGGCTTAGTTGCGCGCGATGTCGCTCTTCGCGAGGTCCCACATCAGGCAGTAGGAGCCGACCGACACGGGAAGCGGGAATGGCGAGGCGGCAGGGCCGGTGAAGCGCTCGGCGATCACGGACGAGACCGCGCCGACATGCGTGCCGTCGATCAGCACGAACCAGTCGCGCGCGCCTTCGTTGCGCACCGCCGGAATATCCGCGGTCGCGCCTGATAGTTCCGGCTCGCTTTCGAGCAGATGCATGGAGATGATGCCGTCGTGTTTTTCCGGCGCCAGCCGTTCTTGCAGTGCGTCACGCCACGCGACTGCATTGTCCGCCGTCGGCCGCAGCCGCACGAGGCCGAGCGCCGCGCCGCGTCCGGTACCGTTGCTGATCGTGATGCGGGCGACCACGCGGAGCATGTCCTTGAAATGCGCCATGCTCCGCCGCGACCATTCGGTCTGACTGGCGAGCCTCGCCCGGTAGGCGGGACTGTCGAGCACGTCGAGCGTCGCGGTTGAATACAGCGAGAGATATTTGGGATTGGCGGCGTGCGCGACATAGCGCCGCGCTTCGAGAAAGCCCTCGATCGCAACGCGCTCTTCCAGATGCTCGCGATCGTACCAGCGGTTGAAATCGGGTTCATTTGGAACGTCGATATTCATCGACGTGAGCAACATGCCCTTCCCGGCGAGTGGCATTTTCTTGTCCCGCTATCGCGAAATCTTCGAAGCGATATCTGCGATCGACTTCATGACCGCGTCCCGCACGCCGGTATCATAGAGCGAATGGCCGGCTTCTTCCACGATGCGAATCTCGGAACCCGGCCACACTTTCGCGAGCGCCTGCGATGTCTCGGGAGGGCACAACAGATCGTAGCGGCCCTGGACGATGATGCCGGGAATGCCGTTGAGCTTGCCGGCGTTCCGCAACAACTCGTTCTCCGTCATGAAGCTGTCTTGGACGAAATAATGCGCCTCCATGAACGGCGTCGCCGGCAATGTGCGCCACACGTTCAGCGACGCCAGATCCAGCCGTGTCTTTGCCGCCTTGTGCTCCGACAAGGCGCGTTCGGTATCGTGCCAGGCGCGCGAGGCCGGGCCATGCACCGCCGGATCGGGATCGAGGATGCGGCGATAGTAGGCTTCCACCGGTTGCGCGCGCTCCTCTACCGGCAGCACGCTCAGAAAATCGTCGTAGAGCGCGGGGTAGAATTGCGACAGGCGCGAGGTGAAGGCGATCTCGACTTCAGCACGCGTGCCGAGAAAGGTCGCGCGCAGCGCAATTCCGGAGACGCGCTCGGGATGCGCCTGCGCATAAGCCAGCGCCAGCGTCGCGCCCCAGGAGCCGCCGACCACCATCCAGCGCGCGACGCCGAATTTCTCGCGGATCTTTTCCATGTCCGCGATCAGATGCTGCGTGGTGTTGTGTGCGCGCGATCCCTTCGGCCGGCTGCGACCGCAGCCGCGCTGGTCGAACAGCACGGCATGAAAACGGTCGGGATCAAACAGCCGGCGGTGGTCGGGCTGGCAGCCGCTGCCGGGGCCGCCATGCAGATAGACCGCCGGGATTCCGTCGGTGCGGCCGACGCTCTCGACATAGAGCTCGTGGCCGCCGCCGACGTCGAGCATTTCGGAGGTCAGCGGTGCAAAGGGATCGGCGCGCTTGACTGAGCTGGCCGCGTCGGCGTCAGGCACCATTCTCGGATTCCAGGGTGCCGCCGGCGAAATTGCGATAGAGGAAGCGGTTGGTTTCGCCCTCAGCCTCGCGCTCGGCCTGCTTGAAGATGGTCTCGTGCAGCGGCGACAGCGCGCAGGCGGGATCGGTGTTGGCGGCGTCGCCGGTCAGCGCAAAGGCCTGGCAGCGGCAGCCGCCGAAATCGATCTCCCGGAATTCGCAACTCTTGCACGGCTCCTTCATCCAGCCGGTGCCGCGGTAGCGGTTGAAGGCGTCCGAGTTCTGCCAGATCCAGGCGATCGAATGGTTGGAGCGCACGGATTCGAAGTCGAGCCCGGTGATGCTCTCGGCGGCGTGGCAGGGCAGCACCTTGCCGGCCGGCGAAATGTTGAAGAACTGCCGACCCCAGCCGCCCATGCACTTCTTCGGCCGCAGCGCGTAATAATCGGGCACGACATAGTCGATCGTGAGCCGGCCCTTCAGCCGCTCGCGCGCCTCCTCGACGATGCGGGTGCACTCGTCGAGCTGCGCCACCGTCGGCATCAGCGCGGCGCGGTTCTTTAGCGCCCAGCCGTAATATTGGACATTGGCGACCTCGAGCCGGTCGGCGTCGAGGTCCACCGACATCTGGATGATATCAGACAGCTGGTGCAGGTTTTGCCGATGCATCACCGCATTCACGGTGAGCGGCAAATCGAGCTCGCGCGTCCATTTTGCGACTTCGAGCTTCTTGCGGTGCCCGTTTTTGTAGCCGCCGACGCGGTCGGCGAGGGCTTCTTCAACGCCCTGAAAACTGATCTGGACGTGGCAGAGCCCGGCATCGGCAAGTTCGCTCAACCGCTCACGCGTCAGCAGCACCGCCGAAGTGATGAGGTTGGTGTAGAGCCCGACGTCGCTCGCATGCTTGACCAGCTCGACGAGGTCCTTGCGCGCCGTCGGCTCGCCGCCGGAGAAATGCACCTGCAGCACGCCGATCTCGGCGAGTTCGCTCAATACCTTCTTCCATTCCTCGGTCGTCAGCTCCTTGCCCGAGCGGTCGAGCTCGACCGGGTTGGAGCAATAGGGACATTGCAGCGGGCAGCGATGGGTGATCTCGAGCAGCACGGCGAGCGGAATGCCGAACGTCTCTGCCGTCGAGCGGCTCTTCTCCAGCACCGCGAGGCTGTCGCTGGCGTCGGGCGGGATGGTGGGATTGCCGAGCACATCGCTCATGACGTCTTCTCCCGGGCCTCCGTGAGAAAGCCCTTGTCGGCGAGATCCTGCAGCATGACGATGACGTCGGCCAGGATCGCCTCGCGCGGCGCGGCGTATTTTGCCGCGAGTTGGTCGGACATTTCGCCGACATTGCGCTCGCCGTCGCAGAGCTGCAAGACCTCGACCGCGATCTCGTCCGGCGCCAGCACGCGTTCGGGCGCCAGGATCACCCAGACTTTTCGCGTCTCGTCATATTTCAGCTTGGCGTGCCGCGGCAGAACCGGCCTGCTCGTCTCGCTGACGCTGATGTGACGCGGCCCGGCCATCGCTCGTTCCTCAGCTCGCCTTTTGGTGTTCTTGGGGCACGAACGCGCCCGGCGGAATATGGCCCTCGACATAGGCGTGTTGCAACGCGTCGAGCTGCACCCATAGCACGTTGGTCTTGAAGATCAGCGCATTGCAGACGGACGCGCGTTGCTCGGGCGTGACGGCATGCGCCTTGACATAGTCGAGCGCAAACCCGGCGTCGCGCGGCGCCTGCGCCAGCCGGCGCTTGAAGTAGCTCATGATATCAGGATTGACGAAGTCGTAGTGCTCCAGCATCCCGGAGATGCGCTCTTCGTGCAGGTTCGGCGCGAACAATTCGGTGAGCGAGGACGCGATCGCCTCCAGCGGCGACTTCTCGCGGCAATAATGCACATAGGCTTCCACCGCAAAGCGCGTCGCCGGCAGGATGCCTTCGGTCGATTCCACGTAAGCTGTGTCCAACCCGAGGCCTTCGGTCAGCTTCAGCCAGCGCTCGATACCGCCTTCGGAGCCGATGTCGCCGTCATGATCCTCGATGCGGTGGCGCCATTCCAGCCGCGTGGCGCGGTCGCGGAAGCGCGAGATCACCACCGCGTCCTTGATCGGGATGGTACTCTGGTAATAGTAGCGGTTCAGCGCCCAGGCCTGCACCTGGCCCTTGTTGAGCTTGCCGCCATGCAGCAGTCTATGGAACGGATGCAGGCTGTGATAGCGCGTCGCACCGATGTGACGCAGCGTCGCCTCCAGCTCCTCGGCGCAAGTGAGCCTGATGTCCTTGCCGATCGAGAGCGCGGTCATTCCAGTCAGTGACGCGGCATTCACAGCACGATCTCCGTTCCGTCCGCGGGTATCTGCCAGCCCGCCGCTTCAGCGGCCTTGCGCTCCGGGGAAGCGGGCAGCAGCGCCGGATTCGAATTATTGATATGCAGAAATATCTTCCTGTCGAGTGTGAGGTCGGCGAGCCGCGCGATGGCGCCGTGGTCGCCGGACATCGCGACGTGGCCCATGCTTTTGCCGGTCTTGTGGCTAAGCCCGGCCTTGATCATCTCGTCGTCCTGCCACACCGTGCCGTCGAAGAACACCAGCGCAGCGCCGTCGATCTCGGCCTTGAGCGCGTCGGTGACCTCGGCGCAGGCGGCGATGAAGTAGAAGCATTTGCCGGTTGCTTTGTCGGTGATCTTCAGCCCCAGCGTATCGCCTTCGCCGCTGTCGCCGCCCGGATGCGTCTTGCCTTCCAGGTACCAGGCCGATTTGCCCGAGACCGCGAAGGGCAGCACCTCAAGTCCTGAGCGCGCCCCGTCCGGCAGCCGCGGCTCGAACGGCTCATTGATGTCGACCGGCAGGCGCTGCACGTTTTTCTCGTTCAGCACATTGAAGATGCTGTTCGCCTTCAGGATCGCCAGCACCTTCTCGTGCGCATAGACCGTGAAGGGCGAACCCTCGCGCATCGACAGCAGGCCGGCCACTGCGTCCACCTCGCTGTTGGTCAGGATCACGCCTGCGATCGGCGTATGGCGCAGCGCGCCTGCCTTCGGATGCAGCTGTGGCGTCGCATTCAATTGCTGGCGGAGGTCGGGGGAGGCGTTGATCAAGAACCAGTGCTCGCCGTCGCCGCTGAAGGCGACCGAGGCTTGGGTCCGTTGCAGCTCTTGGCCGTTATCACGGGCCGTCCGGCAGCCCTCGCAGCCGCAGTTCCATTGCGGCACTCCGCCGCCGGCTGCGGCGCCCAGGACGACGACGCGAAGCATGATCCGTCTCCTGGAGGCAATGTCGCGAGGTGGACCTCACGCAAACACAAATCCTGTCTTCCGGACATGCATCGTGACCGAAAGATCCACCTGCGCAGAACGCGAACTCACCAACCGCTTACTTGCGGGTGGCGCTCACATACATGTTGATTTCCATGCCACAGGGCACTTCGACGATCTTCGGGGCTTTCCAGGCCATTTTCGGCTCTCCATTTTCGAGAATTCGGACGTATCCGCCCAACCCTTAAGTTAGTGCGGGTGGAAAAGTTCGCCAGTGAAATTTTCCCGAGAAAGCCATGTTGCGGCGCGAAAAATGCTGCCGGAACGATACTTGCTGGTGATGCTGCCTTGCGCCCGGCGCATTCGGTCGCGAACCCTGTCCTGATAAAGCGGTTGTGAGTGCAGTGCAGCTTTCAATCCGGTACAGGCGACCCAACTGGAACTCCGTGATGCCCAGATATTTCTTCAACACCCGTATCGGCGACGAACTGATCGTGGATCCTGAGGGAGAGGATTTGCGCAATCCCGATCGCGCCTGGGAGGTTGCCCGCCAGATGATTCTGGAGGTGCTGAGATCGGAAGGCACCCAGCCGGCCCTGCTTGAGGCCGTCATCGAGGTCACCGACCGCGAAGGCGAGATCGTGCTCGAATTCCCCTTCACCGAGGCACTCCTGGACATTCCGGACCAGTCCGCCACCCGGCATTAAGGCTTGCTCTCGCCACCGTCGCAATGGCGGAGGAATCCCTGCGAAATCCGCATGGCTTTGCCGCGTTCCCGGGGCTAAAAGACGCCGGTTACACGGAGCAAGTCATGCAAGATCTCTGGCGCCTGTCGGCGGCCGACCTCGCCAATCTCGTCAAAACCAAAAAGGTCTCCGCCAGGGAGGCCGCGCAGGCCGGCCTCGCCCGGCTCGACGCCGTCAATCCGAGCCTCAACGCCGTGATCGACCACCGGCCCGAGGACGTGCTCAAGCAGGCCGACGCCGTCGATGCCGCCATCGCCAGGGGCGAGGACCCCGGCATGCTGGCCGGAGTGCCCGTGACCATCAAGGCCAATGTCGACCAGGAGGGCTTTGCCACCACCAACGGCCTCAAGCTCCAGCGCGACCTGATCGCGCGCGAGGACAATCCGGTGGTCGCCAATTTCCGCAAAGCCGGCGCCGTTCTGCTTGGGCGCACCAATTGCCCGGCCTTCTCCTATCGCTGGTTCACCACCAACCTGGTCCACGGCGACACCAAGAACCCCCGCGACGCCTCGCTGACGCCGGGCGGCTCGTCCGGCGGCGCGGGCTCGGCGGTCGCGGCCGGCATCGGCCATATCGCCCATGGCACCGACATTGCCGGCTCGATCCGCTATCCCGCCTATGCCTGCGGCGTGCATGGCTTGCGCCCGACCTTGGGCCGCATCCCGGCCTTCAATCCGGCCCTGCCGGAGCGCCCGATCGGGCCGCAGATCATGGCGGTGTCGGGGCCGCTGGCGCGCACCGTCAACGACATCAGGATTTCGCTCGCGGCCATGTCGGCCCGCGACATCCGCGATCCCTGGTTTGTGCCGGTGCCGCTGGAAGGCCCCGCGCGGCCGAAGCGCGCCGCGCTCTGTCTCGACCCGGACGGCCTGGCCACCGCGCCCGAGGTGAAGGCCGCCGTCATCGACGCCGGCAAGCGGCTCGAACGGGCCGGCTGGACCGTCGAGACAATCGAGAACACCCCGCCGATGCGCGAAGCGGTCGAGTGGCAGATCAAGCTCTGGCTCGGCGACGGCTATGAGGCGCAGCTCGAGATGGCCGAGCGTGAAGGCGATCCCGGCGCGCTGGCGTGCCTGCGTGGCAACCGTGCCAGGGTCACGCCGATGGACCAGGCCAATTACGCCAAGGCATTGACCCGCCGCGCCAGGCTGACCCGCGACTGGATGCTGTTCTTCGAGACCTATGCCGTGCTGCTGACGCCGGTCTCCGGCGAACTGCCGTTCCCCGATCATCTCGACCGCAAGGACGACTCTTCCTTCAAACGCGTCTGGGAAGCGCAGTTGCCGCAGATCGCCATTCCCTTCATGGGCCTGCCGGGCCTCGTGGTCTCCACGGGCCTCGTCGGCAAGGCGCCGGTCGGCGTGCACATCGTGTCGGGCCGCTATCGCGAGGATCTCTGCCTGCTCGCAGGCGAGGCGATCGAGGCGGGCGGCGTGCCGCCGTCGCCGATCGATCCCGTAGGTTAGCGATGTCCGCGATCTACGACTTCAAGGCCAACTCGCTTCTCGGCGAAGAAGTGCCGATGCGCAGCTTCGAGGGGCAGGTGCTGCTGATCGTCAACACCGCGAGCAAATGCGGCTTCACGCCGCAATATCGCGGGCTGGAGGATCTGCATCGCGACCTGTCCCCGCGCGGCTTCTCGGTGCTCGGCTTTCCCTGCAACCAGTTCGGTGCGCAGGAGCCAGGGCAGGCGAGCGAGATCCAGGCGTTCTGCTCGACCAATTACGACGTCACCTTTCCCCTGTTCGAGAAGATCGACGTCAACGGCAGCAATGCCCATCCGTTGTATGAGTACCTGAAACGCCAGCAATCCGGCCTGCTGGGCGCCTCCATCAAATGGAATTTCACGAAATTCCTGGTGGACCGCGCCGGCAAGGTGGTTTCGCGCTATGCGCCGACCGCGCGGCCCGAAGGATTGCGGCAGCAAATCGAGACCCTGTTATGAGCGAGACAATCATGAGCGACGAATTTCCGGACCGCCTCTCGGTCGATCCGAACAGCCCCTTTTACAATGCGGACATTCTGGCGCGCGACGTCGGCATCCGCTTCAAGGGTGTCGAGAAGACCAATGTCGAGGAATACTGCATCAGCGAAGGCTGGGTCCGCGTCACCGCAGGCAACGCCAAGGACCGCCACGGCAACCCGCTGACCATCAAGGTGCACGGCCCGGTCGAGCCGTATTTCAGGGATAAGAAGTAGTTTTGGAATGCGAAGCGTGCTTGGGGCACGCCGTCATGCCCGGGCTTGTCCCGGGCATCCACGTTCTTCGAGCGGCTAAGACGTGGATGGCCGGGACAAGCCCGGCCATGACGAGAGGAGGGAGCCCGCAGAAAGCCAAACCCCATGTCCGTCCGCATCGTCGACGTCCGCGAGATCACGAAGCCGATCTCTTCGCCGATCCGCAACGCCTATATCGATTTCACCAAGATGACGACGAGCCTGGTGGCCGTCGTCACCGACGTCGTTCGCGACGGCAAGCGCGTCGTCGGCTACGGCTTCAACTCCAACGGCCGCTACGGGCAGGGCGGCCTGATCCGCGAGCGTTTTGCCTCGCGCATCCTGGAGGCCGATCCGAAATCGCTGCTGAACGCGGCCGGCGACAATCTCGACCCCGACAAGGTCTGGGCCGCGATGATGACCAACGAGAAGCCGGGCGGTCACGGCGAGCGCTCGGTCGCGGTCGGCACCATCGACATGGCGGTGTGGGATGCGGTCGCGAAGATTGCGGGCCAGCCGCTGTTTCGCCTGCTGGCTGAGCGTCACGGCGTCAAAGCCAATCCGCGCGTGTTCGTCTACGCTGCCGGCGGCTACTACTATCCCGGCAAGGACCTCTCGATGCTGCGCGGCGAGATGCGAGGCTATCTCGATCGCGGCTACAACGTCGTGAAGATGAAGATCGGCGGCGCTGATATCGAGGACGACCGCACCCGCATCGAAGCGGTGCTGAAGGAAATCGGCAAGGACGCGCAGCTCGCCGTCGACGCCAACGGCCGCTTCGATCTCGAGGCCGGCATCGCCTATGCCAAGATGCTGCGGGATTATCCCTTGTTCTGGTACGAGGAAGTTGGCGACCCCCTCGACTACGCGCTGCAGGCAGCCCTCGCCGAATTCTATCCGGGCCCGATGGCAACAGGCGAAAACCTGTTCAGCCACCAGGATGCCCGCAATTTGATTCGCTACGGCGGCATGCGCCCCGACCGCGACTGGCTGCAATTCGATTGCGCGCTGTCCTACGGCCTGTGCGAATACCAGCGCACGATGGAGGTGCTGAAAACTCATGGCTGGTCGCCGAGCCGCTGCATCCCCCACGGCGGCCACCAGATGTCGCTCAACATCGCAGCCGGCTTAGGCCTTGGCGGCAACGAGAGCTACCCCGACCTGTTCCAGCCCTATGGTGGCTTCCCCGACGGCGTCCGCGTCGAGAACGGCCACATCACCATGCCGGAGCTGTCAGGCATCGGCTTCGAAGGCAAGTCGGATCTCTACAAGGAGATGAAGGCGCTGGCGGAGTAGGGGGCGCGACGGCCACGCCATGCTTTCCGCTGTCATGCCCCGGCTTGACCGGGGCATCCAGTACGCCGTGGCGAATGTGGCGAGAGCGAGCGCTTCAACGGAGGCCTCTGGAATACTGGATCGCCCGGTCAAGCCGGGCGATGACACCGAGATTGTGGACGAACCAACGCAATCAGCCGAGGTCGTCCCTTACGACAGTCGCATATCCAACAGCCGCCGCCCTTCGCCCTTCAAGAGCTTCTTCACCGCGCTCGAGGCCACGACTTCGCCGTCATTGGCGTAGGCTTCGTGGTTCTTCTCGATGTCGTCGAGGCGGTAGAGGTAGTTGACCATCACGCCGGCGGACTCGCGCACGCCCTTCGGCGAGAGATCGCCTAACCAATTGATGCGCTCGAGGCGGGCGCCGTTGCCGAGATGGAAGCGCGCGACGGAGTCGATCAGCTTGCCTTTGGGTGTGCGCGCCTTCAGGAAATAGTGCGCCGCGAGCGGTTCGATCACGCCACGTAGCAGTGTCGTTGTCTCGGGGTTCTCGAACCATTTGGGATCGTCGAGGCGCTTCAGGATCTCGCGGTCCTCGTCCGACAGCGGCAAATCCTTGTCCTGCTTCACCCATGGCATGAAGCCCGGCACCGGCGACAGCGTCACGAAATTGTCGAGCTTGGGCAATTCGCGGCGCAGCTCCTCCACCACCTGCTTGATCAGGAAGCTGCCGAAGGAGATGCCGCCCAGACCGCGCTGGGTGTTGGAGATCGAGTAGAACACGGCGGTACGGGCGCGCTCGATCGGGACGGATGGGCGATCGACCGCGAGCAGCGGCGCGATCGCGCCGGGGATCGTCTCGGTCAACGCGACCTCGACGAAGATCAGGGGCTCGTCCACCATCGCGGGATGGAAGAAGGCGTAGCAGCGGCGGTCGACCGGATCGATGCGGCGGCGCAGATCGTCCCAGTCGCTGATCTCGTGCACGGCCTCATAACGGATGATCTTTTCGAGGATGTTGGCCGGGGTCGACCAGTCGATCCTGCGCAGCACGAGAAACCCCCTGTTGAACCATGACGAGAGAAGATGCGAAACGTCGCGATCGAGTGCGGCGAGATCGGCGTGCCTGTTCATCATGTCGAGCAGGTCGGCGCGCATCTTGACGAGATCGCCGGTGCCGCCGGGTGCGCGGTTGAGGCGGCGGATCAGCTCCTGCCGGCGCGGCTCGGAGGCGAAGTGCAGGGCGCTGGCATCCTCGTCGGCCGGCTTGGCGCGCCATGTCTCGATCGCCTTGGACAGGCGTTCCCGATCCGGGCCGAAATCGCGCACCAGGGCTTCGAAAAAGGCGCGACGTCCCGCCGCATCCAGGTCCTGGTAGATGTCGAGCACCTCACGCGCCATGGCGGTGCCGGAAGCTTCACCCCGGCCCGACAGCAGCGCGCCACAGAGCTCGATCAGCCCATCGGCGTCCGGCTTGGTGTCGGCAGAATCCCCGCGGCGAAGCAGCGTGCGGCCGCGCTCGGAGATGGTAGTAAGTAAGTCGGAGAAGAAGGCGTTGGCCATCGGGGCTTTCGTGTCGGGTTTGTGCGGTGCGGGAATCTTACACGGGATTTGGGCGGAATCCGATCACAATCAAGCGGGGGATTTTGGCAAGTTTAGCGGGGCTATGCGCCCCAAGTGAGTTGTCATGCCCCGGCTTGACCGGGGCATCCAGTACGCCGCAGCTTTTCGCTTCTAGCCGCGCCGTCTCGGAGTACTGGATCGCCCGGTCAAGCCGGGCGATGACACCGAGTGTGTGGCAAACTCCGTCGGCGTCCGTCCCGTCACCTGACGGAACGCGGCCGAAAACGCCGGTACGCTGGCATAGCCGAGCTGGGTCGCGAGCTGCTTCACGGACACATTGGCATCGGTGGACAGCCGCTGGATCGCCGCCGCAATCCTCGCACGCTGGCACCAGCTCTTGAAGCTCAGCTGCGTCTCTGTCGAAAACAGCCGCGACAGTGTGCGCGCGGAGGTTCCGACCTCGCGCGCCAGCGCGTCGATGTCGTGCAGGCCGGTGGGATCGTCGAGCACGATCATGGCCGCGCGCCGGCAGCGCGGCTCGTGTGGCAGCGGCACGAAGGTCGCGGAATCCTCGGCCCGGACCAGTTCCAGCATCACTAGCCGAACCAGCAGATCGGTCCGCTCCTCGGTATTTTGCGCGTCGAACAGCGCGAGGATCGCCTGGTTCAGCAGCGGCGACACCCGCACCACGAATTCCTTGGTCAGTCCCTCATGGCGCTGCGCGCGCTTCAGCCAGGCCAAGTCGAAATACAGCGTCCGCATCTCGATGTCGGCGAGCAGATCGATGGCGTGCTGGAGCCCGGCGGGGACCCAGACCGCGCGGTCCGGCGGCACCAGCCAGCGCCCTCCGGGCGTCGTCACCTGCATGGTGCCCCTGGCGGCATAGATCAGCTGTGCCTCGCGGTGCATATGCGGATCGATCCGCATGCCCTTGGGATAGTCGCGTGCGACCAGATGCACGCCCGCGGGCGAGCGATGATTGCTCCGGACCGCCCGGAGGATTGGCGTCTCGACGACAGTCATTGGCAGCATCCCGTCATGCCCAAGACATATAACTCATTTCGGAGCAGGAGAGGATTCCCATGAACAGCCCCAGCCGGGTGATCAGTTTCGTCAACGCGGGCCATTTCATCGACCATTACGCGATGCTGATTTTCGCCGCCGCGGTGATCATCATGGGACCGGCGCTCGGCATGGCCTATTCGGAACTCCTGCCTTACGCGACGCCGGGCTTCGTCGCCTTCGGCGCGGGCTCGCTGCTCACCGGCTGGCTCGGCGACCGCTGGAGCCGTCGCCACATGATGCTGATCTTCTTCGTCGGCATCGGCGCCTCCATGATCTCGGTTGGCTTCGTGCAGACCCCGGCCCAACTCGGCGCGGCGCTGTTCGCGATCGGCATTTTTGCCTCGATCTATCATCCCGTCGGCACTGCCATGATCGTCTCCTACGCTGACAGGCTCGGCCGCGAGATGGGCATCAACGGCGTCTGGGGCAATCTCGGCGTCGCTTCGTCGGCGCTGGTCACCGGCGTGATCGGCCAGTATCTCGGCTGGCGCTTCGCCTTCATCGTCCCCGGCATCGTCACCATCCTGATCGGCATCGCGTTCGCGACGATGGTCGTTCACGAGGACCGCAAGGGCTCGAAGCAGGCGGCAGCGCAGGCGCGGGTCGCCAAGCAGGACATGTGGCGCGTGATCCTGTCGCTGCTGATCGTGGTGATCGCGATCTCCACGACGTTCAACGCCGTCACCGTGGCGCTGCCAAAGCTGTTCGCGGAGCGGCTTGCCGATCTCACCAAAAGCCCGGCGCTGCTCGGCGTCATCGCGGCCTGCGTCTACGTGTTCGGCGCGATGACGCAGTATACGATCGGCCGGCTGCTCGACCGCTATTCGCTGAAGACAGTGGCGCTGCCGCTGTCCTTCATGCTGGCGCCGTTCCTGTATCTCGCCGCGAGCCTGTCCAATCTGCCGCTGATCCTGGTCTCGATCGGCATCGTCATGGGCGCGTTCGGACAGGTCACGGTCAACGACGCCATGGTCGGCAAATACACCAGCGAGGAATGGCGCTCGCGCGCCTATGCCGTGCGCTATTTCATCGGCTTCACCGCGGCCGGCGCCTCGGTCGGCCTGGTCGCCTGGCTCTACGAGCAGGGCGGCTTCGTCACCATGCTGCATGCCTTCGCCGCACTCTGCCTGCTCGCGATCGCAGCCGCGATCATTCTCCCGCGCGAGATCAGGACACCGCAGGCGGTGTGAGGGATCGGCGTGAGGCGCGCGCCCGTTTCAATCCCGTCATTGCGAGGAGCGTAGCGACGAAGCAATCCAGAATCTTTCGGCGGACGGATTCTGGATTGCTTCCGCCTTCGCTAAAGGTTCGGCTGTCAAGTCGCCGCGCCCGCAATGACGTGGGAGTGGCGGCGGCTCGCGTAGTCTGCCGATGATGCCATCATGCCAGTGTTTTGCCCGACGGGGCAAGCATTTTCGGCAAAGCGAAATTAGATTTCGGCAAAGACGAAATTTTCTCCAGTCTTTTCAACCTCATCTCTACTGTGCATGGGGTTGTTTTCGCGTTTTTTTTGTTGAGGCCCCTTACCCGCCGCGAAGTCAAGGAACTCCCGTTGCCTGCCGCGGGTTCTATCCCCGTCATCCCGGCACCTCGCCGGGGCAGATGAAGGGGTAAAATTCCTGCATGCAGTGGAGCCTGCTCCGACCGGTCGGCCTTGTCCCCGCGGCGCTTGTCCTCACCACCGTTGCGGCCAGCGCCGAGGGCGGCAAATCGGCCGGTCCCTCGGAATTCCTGCTGGTGGCCCAGATCGTGCTGTTGATCGCGGTCGGCCGCGGTCTCGGCGAGATCATGCAGCGCCTCGGCCAGCCCTCGGTGATCGGCGAATTGCTCGCCGGCATCCTGCTCGGTCCCTCGCTGTTCGGTTGGGTCTGGCCTGACGCACAGCAGGCAATCTTCCCCAAAACGCCCGAGCAGAAAGCGATGATCGACGGCATCGCGCAGTTCGGCATCCTGCTGCTGTTGCTGCTGACCGGCATGGAGACCGACCTCAAGCTGGTCAGGAAGGTCGGCAAGGCCGCGATCGCGATCTCGATTGCCGGCATCCTCGTGCCCTTTGCCTGCGGTTTTGCGCTCGGCGAATTCCTGCCAGATGCGCTGTTGCCGAATCCGCAAGCCCGCCTGGTTGCGTCGCTGTTCATGGGCACGGCGCTGTCAATCTCCTCGGTGAAGATCGTCGCGGTGGTTGTGCGCGAGATGAACTTCATGCGCCGCAATGTCGGCCAGATCATCGTCGCCACCGCCGTCATCGACGACACCATCGGCTGGATCATCATCGCCGTCATCTTCAGCCTCGCTTCGCACGGCGCGCTGGATATCGCCTCGGTGGCGAAAGCTGTGCTGGGCACGCTGGCCTTCCTCGCGATTAGCTTCACCATCGGCCGCCGCATCGTGTTCCAGCTCATTCGATGGGCCAACGACAATCTCGTCAGCACCGCCCCGGTCATCACGGTGATCCTGCTGCTGATGTGCGCGATGGCGCTGGTCACGCATCTGATCGGCGTCCACACCGTGCTCGGTGCCTTCGTCGCCGGCATTCTGGTCGGGGAGTCCCCGATCCTGACGCGGCAGATCGACGAGGGGCTGCGCGGGCTGATCTCGAGCTTCTTCATGCCGGTGTTCTTCGGTTTGGCCGGCCTGAGCGCCGACCTCACGGTGCTGCGCGATCCCCATCTGCTGATGCTCACCGGCCTGCTGGTCGTGATCGCCAGCGTCGGCAAGTTCGGCGGCGCCTTCGTCGGCGGAACCGTGGGCGGGCTGAACACAAGGGAGTCGCTGGCCCTCGCAAGCGGGATGAACGCGCGCGGCTCGACCGAGGTGATCATCGCCACCATCGGTCTTTCGATCGGCGTGCTCAGCCAGAACCTGTTCACGATGATTGTGACCATGGCGATCGTGACCACGATGGCGATGCCGCCGATGCTGCGCGCCGCGCTGGCAAAGCTGCCGATGAACAAGGACGAGCAAGAGCGCCTGGAGCGGGAAGAATTCGAGAAGCGCGGCTTCGTCGCCAATCTCGAACGCCCCTTGCTCGCCGTGGACGAGAGCGTGAACGCCACCTTCGCTGCCCACATCGCCGGCCTGATCGCCGGCATGCGCGGCTTGCCAATCACCGTGCTGCACATCGGCAAGCGCGCCAAGGATCAGGAGAAGGGCCGCGATGAAGAGGAAAGCGCGGAAACCGTGGTGAAGAAGGCCGCCGAGATCGTATCGGCCCATGGCGATGGCGATGTCGGCAGCGTCGACGTCGTCACCCGGGCAAGGCGTGCGGAGCTCGGCGAGTCCATCGCCGACGAAGCGCGCAAGGGCTTCGATCTTCTGGTCATCGGCGTCGACAAGGTTGCTGCCGCCAAGGATCGCTTCGATCGGAGGATCGAGGACATCGCAGCGAAGTTCGAGGGACCGCTCGCGGTCGTGGCGGCCAAGGGCAAGCACCTGAAGCAGCCGACGCCCGAGGCGCTCAACATCCTCGTTCCGGTCTCCGGCAGCGGCGTCTCCAAGCGCGGCGCCGAGGTCGCGGTCGCGCTGGCGCAGGCGGGATCAGGCTCGCTCCGGGTGATCTATGTCGCGACGACGCGCGACAAGGGCGCGCAGCGCGGCGCCTCGCGTGGTCTGAACCAGGAGGCCGGCATCCTGAAGGACGCCAGCGATCTCGCCGCCCGTTACGAGGTCGACATCACCACGACCTTGCGCGCGAACCGGGCGCCTGAAGCGGCGATCCTGCGCGAGATCGAGACCACCGCCGTCGATCTCGTGGTGATGGGGGTCGATCGCATCCAGGCCGATCATCTCTCCTTCGGCGGCGTCGCCGACGCCGTGCTCAGGCAAGCGAAGGTGTCGGTGCTCCTGGTCTCGAGCGGGGAGGCGCGGCCGACGTCCACGGAGAAAGCCTAGGATTTCACTTCGGCCACTGCCACCGCCTTCGGCGTTTTCTTCGACGCACGCCAGTTCTCGAAGCGCTGCACCACCACGAAGAACGCCGGCACGAACAGCACCGCGAGGCAGGTCGAGGCCAGCATGCCCGAGAACACCGTGATGCCGATCGACTTGCGCGCGCTGGCACCGGCGCCGGTCGCGATCACCAGCGGCACCACGCCGAGGATGAAGGCGAACGACGTCATCAGGATCGGGCGGAAGCGGGCGCGCGCAGCTTCGACCGCGGATTCCAGCACCGGCTTGCCATCGCGGCCGTGCAGCTCGAGCCCGACCTCGACGATCAGGATGGCGTTCTTGGCCGACAGCGCGATCAGCAGGATCAGGCCGATCTGGCAATAGAGGTTGTTGTCGATCTTCAGTGCGTTGAGGATCAGCATGGGGCCGAGCAACGACAGCGGCACCGCCAGGATTACCGAGATCGGCGCGTACCAGCTCTCGTACTGGCCGGCGAGCACGAGATAGACCAGCAGCATGGCGAGCCCGAACACCCAGTAGATCTGGTTGGAGACGGCCTTCTCCTGATAGGACATCGCGGTCCATTCGAAGCCGGTGCCCGGCGGCAGCGTCTTGTCCGCGATCTCCTCCATCAGCTTCAGCGACTGGCCAGAGGAGTAGCCCTGCGCCGGCAGGCCGATCACGGTCGACGATGGATAGAGATTGTAGAGGCTGATCAGCGACGGGCCGGTGGCCGGCGTGATCGTGGCAACCGTGCCGATCGGGATCATGTCGCCGTTCGAGTTGCGCACCATCATGTTGGCGATGTCGCGCTCGGTGACGCGGAAGGCGGGATCGGCTTGCGTGTAGACCTGGAACACGCGGCCGAACTTGTTGAACTGGTTGACATAAGACGAGCCGAGATAGGTCGACAGCGCCGCGAACACCTGGTCCGTCGTCACGTGCAGCGTCTGGGTCTTGATGCGGTCGATCTCGACGTTAAATTGCGGAACCGAGGAGCGGAACGAGGACTGGACGCGCTGCAGGGCGCTCTGGCTCTGGCCGTTGGAGACCATCGCGCCCGTGATGGCCTGGAGCTTGGCAAAATCGCTGTTGCCGTCACGCAGTTCGACCTGCATCGAGAAGCCGGCGGCGTTGCCGATGCCCTGGATCGGCGGCGGCGGCAGCACAAGCGTGCGCGCTTCCATGATGGCCGCGAGCTTGTCGTTCAGCCCGTACACCAGCGAACGCAAATCCTCGCCCGGGCCTTTGCGCGCGTCCCAGTCCTTCAGGATGATGTAGGCGACGCCGGCATTGGCAAGGCTGGCGCTGTTGTCCAGCGCGGAGATGCCGGCGATGGTGATGACTTGCTGGACTCCGGGCGTGTCCTTGATCAGCTCGCTCGCTCTGTCGAGCACCTTCTGGGTCCGTTCCAGCGCGGCACCGTCAGGCAGTTGCACGGCAGCGATCAGATAGCCCTGGTCCTCGATCGGCAGGAAGCCGGTCGGCACCCGGGACAGGCCGTAGCCGCCGATCCCGATCAGCACCAGCGCGGGCGCGACAGAGATCGTGCTGTTCCTGCACAGCACGCCGATCAGTCGGATGTAGCCGCGCTCGACGCGGTTGTAGACCGCGTTGAAGCCGCGATAGAAGAAGTTGCGCTGCTCCGGCGGCACCGTCGGCCGCAGCCAGAGAGCGCATTGCGTCGGCTTCAGCGTCGCCGCGTTGATGGCGGACAGAAGCGCGGTCGCCGCGATCACCAGCGCAAATTGCGAATAGATGCGGCCGGTGAGCCCGGCGAGGAACGACGCTGGCAAAAACACCGAGATCAACACCAGCGTGATGCCGACGATCGGCGCGAACAGCTGGTCCATCGCCTTGATCGCGGCGTCATGGCCGTTCATGCCCTGCTCGATGTTGTGGGCCGCGCCTTCCACCACGACGATGGCATCGTCGACGACGATGCCGATCGCTAGCACGATCGCGAACAGCGTCGACATGTTGATGGTGAAGCCGAGCGCGGCCATGGCGGCGAAGGCGCCGATGATGGTCACCGGCACAGTGGTCGCCGGCACCAGCATCGCGCGCCAGTCCTGCAGGAACACCAGGATCACGACCAGCACCAGCAGGCCGGCCTCGATCAGCGTCATGTAGACCTCGTGCACCGAGGCCTGCACGAATTTGGTGGTG
Source organism: Bradyrhizobium sp. 155 (assembly GCF_023101105.1). Taxonomy (NCBI): domain Bacteria; kingdom Pseudomonadati; phylum Pseudomonadota; class Alphaproteobacteria; order Hyphomicrobiales; family Nitrobacteraceae; genus Bradyrhizobium; species Bradyrhizobium sp. 155. The sequence continues at coordinate 1,733,406 of NZ_CP064704.1, forward strand.
TCGAACGGCGTGTCATACTTCATGCCCTGCGGGAAGGCCTTTGCGAGCTGCGCCATCTTCTTCTCGACGGCCTGCTCGACCTGGAGTGCGTTGGCGCCGGGTGACTGGAACACGCCGATGCCGGTGGCAGGCTGCTTGTTGAGCGAGAAGATCTGGCTGTAGGTCTGCGCGCCCAATTCGACCCAGCCGACGTCGCGCACCCGCGTGACGTCGCCGCTGGTGCCTGATTTGACAATGATGTTCTCGAACTCGGTGGTATCGTCGAGCCTGCCGTTGACGTTGAGGGTGTACTGGAACGCCTGACCCGGCGGCGTCGGCGGTGCGCCGACCTGGCCGGCGGAGACCTGCTGGCTCTGCTGCTGGATCGCTTGGATCACGTCCTGCGGCACCAGGCCCCGGACCTGCAGCTTGTTCGGATCGAGCCACACCCGCATCGAATACTGACCGGCGCCGAACACGATGACGTTGCCGACGCCGGGCAGGCGCGAGAGTTCGTCGCGGAGGTTGATGGTGGCGTAGTTGCTCAAATAAAGGCTGTCGAACGTCTTGTCGGGCGAGGTCAGCGTCACGAACAGCAGGATCGACGTCGACCGCTTCTGTACGGTGACGCCCTGGTTCTGCACCGACTGGGGCAATTGCGACAGCGCGCTGGAGACGCGGTTCTGCACCAGCACTTGCGCGAAGTTCAGGTCGGTGCCGATCTTGAAGGTCACGGTCAGCGTATAGGTGCCGTCGGAGCCGCTGTAGGACTGCATGTAGAGCATGTCCTCGACGCCGTTGACCTGTTGTTCGATCGGCAAGGCAACTGTGTCGATCACGGTCTTGGCGCTGGCGCCGGGATAGCGTGTGGTGACCTGCACCGTCGGCGGCACCACGTCGGGATATTGCGCGATCGCGAGGTTGAACAGCGCGACGCCGCCGATCAGGATCATCAGCAGCGCGATGACGTTCGAGAGGACCGGCCGCTCGATGAAGAATTTTGAGATCATGGCCGGCGCTCCTACTTGCAGATCTTACTTGGCAGACGCCTGCGGCTGCTCGATCTTCGTCACCTGCGGGTCGATCTTCTGGCCCGGAATCACCCGCAGCAGTCCCGCGGTCACCACGCGGTCCTCCGGCTTCAAGCCGCTTTCGATCACGCGCAAGCCGTTGTCCACGGGACCGATCTGCACCTTGCGCTGCTCGACAACGTTGTCGCCATTGACGACGAGGAGATAGCGGCCGCCCTGATCGCTGCCGAGCGCGGTGTCGGGCACGAGCAGGGCGTCCTTCTCCTGAGTGAAGGGCACGCGAACGCGGACGAAATAGCCGGGCAGCAGCACCCGCTTGTCGTTGGGGACAAGGCCCCGCACTGCGAGCGTGCCCGTCGACTGGGTGAGGGTCGGGGCGACATAGTCAAGCTTGCCCTCATGCGGATAACCGGCCTCGGTCTGCAAACCGACTTGAATCGGAAATTGCTTCATGTCTGCGGCGGTGAGCCCGCGGCGGGCGGCCTCGGCACGGATGCGCAGCACGTCCTGCTCGTTGACGGTGAAATTCACATAGATCGGGTCCATCGCGACGATGGACGCGAGTTGAGTTGGAGAGGAGACGCCGACGAGTTCGCCGACCGAGACCATGTGAGCGCTGACGATGCCGTCGAAAGGCGCGGTCACGTTGGTGTAGCCGTAGTTGACCTGGGCGAGCTTGGTGTTGGCCTCGGCCTGCTGGAGATTGGCCTGCGCGTTATCGCGCGTCGATGTCGAGGTGTCGAGCGTGGCCTGCGAGACGGCCTGGCGCTGCACCAGCTCAGCCTGCCGTTTGTAGTCGGCTTCCGCCTGCCGGACTGAGGCCTGCGCGCCGGCCTCGGCCGCCCGCGCCTGGTCGAGCTTGAGCTTGTAGGTCTCGGGCTCGATCGTGAACAGCTGGGTGCCCTGCTTGACGAAGGCGCCGTCCTGGTAGTCGATCGATTGCAGGAATCCCTGCACGCGCGCGACGAGATCGACATTCTTGATCGGCGCGGTGTTGCCGGTGGCCTCGACATAACGGGTCACCGGGCGCTGCACAGGCGCGGCGACGTCCACCTTGGGCGGCGGCGGAGCGACGAAACTGTTCTTGTCCTCGCAGCCGGCGAGCGCGGCCACGGCCATCGCGGCGGCCAGTGCCTGCCCGACATGTCTCCACGCTTCGTTGCGCCGTGCGGGAGATGCGGGATTCGCGCAGGTCATTCGGTGGCCCCCGGTTGCTGTCTGTCGAGGCGGGAGGCTACCAACAAATGCCCGGACGTGGAACACCATAGCCATGGCAGTCGTCGGCCTTGCGCTGCGGACCGCGCTGTGGCCTTTGGCAGTTTTGCCATCACAAACCGCTTTTCATCGCGCACCCGATCGACCAGAATTATGTCACAGGCCGAGCGACGGCGCGCGAAGCGGTCGGGACGAACAAGAGAAGAATACAAGAAGAAAAGGTCGGGAGATCATGACATGCCCACGTCGGTCCTTAAGTCGGTCCTTGCCGGCCTCATTCTCGCAGCGGCGGTCGTCATGCCCGCGCTAGGCGATGGACTTAAGGACGAGATCGCACCGACCGGCAAGCTGCGGGTCGCGATTGCGATCAGCCTGGCTGGCGGCGCGTTCTGGTCCACCAAGACCGGAGACGGCTATGCCGGCGTGCCGGTCGATCTCGGCAGGGAGATGGCCGGGCAACTCGGCGTGCCCGTTGAATATGTCGTGTACCAGAATTCAGGGCAGATCACTGACGCGGCATCGAACGGCAACTGGGACGTCACCTGGTTGCCCAAAGATCCTGAGCGCGAGAGCAGGATGATGTTCGGCCCGATCTACGAGGTCGCGGACGCCACCTACATCGTCAAATCAGGCTCGAACGTCACCAATTTCGCCACGCTCGATCAGGTGGGCATCAAGGTCGCGGCCGTGAACGCCACGACCACGATGCGCGGCGCGGCCGCGCATCTGAAGAATGCGAAGGTCACGGGCTATCAGACCTATGACGAGATCTTCGGCCTCCTCAGCAGCGGCCAGATCGATGCGTTTGCGCTGTCGCGCGACCAGCTCAACAAGATGGCGCAGAAGATCCCGGGCACGCGCGTGCTCGACGAGACCTTCAAGAAGACCGTCACGGCGGTCGCTGTACCGCTCGGCCACCCCCAAGCGCTGACCTTCGTCACCAAATTCATGAACGAGGCGGTGACGAATGGCACCTTGCGCAAGGCCTACGACAGCAATGGCCTGAAGGACGCGCCGATCCGCACCGAATAGGACGGCGGCGCAGGATGACTGCGCCGCGCTCCGGCCCTACGGCTCCGCGGTGCGGATGCCCGCGGGGCTCACTTGCATCTTGAGCGTGGATGTCTTGTTCAGCGCCTTGCCATCGAACGAGAAGGCGATCAGCTCGTTTTCGACCATGCACTGGGCCACGACATATTTGGACTCCTTGGACCACACCATGCCCTGGCACCAATGGCCGATCTTCGCTTCCGTCACCGGCGTAAGGTCAGTGCCCGAAATCTTGTAGACCTTGAGCAGGCCGAAATCGTTGAAGAACGGCGACGCCGACGGCTTGTTCGAACCGTTCATGACGGTCACGGCCACGTAGTTGCCGTCCGGGGACATCTTCACGGCTTCCGGCGTCTGCCCGACGGTGACTGTCGTGACGACGCGGATCGGTTTCGCCGTCATGTCGATCAGGCTGATCGAGTCGTTGTCGCCGCTGCTGGCGCCGACATTGCCGACGATGGCGGCGGCGCTGCCGGTGACATCGATGTCGTAGGGGCGGATGCCCGCGGAGAGATCGCGCTTGGCGTACTCGACCTTGCTCCCGTCCACAGTCAGAAGCGAGATCTCGCTGTCTCCGTCGCGCGTGACCAGCGCGGTCGCGCCGTCATGGGAAAAGACCGCGTGGCTGGGGCCTGATTTGGCGTCGCCGAGCTGGATCTTGCCGACGGGCGCAAGCGTGCCCCCGCTGATGGTGAAGACCGAGACCGTTCCTTCGCTGCGGTTCGCAACCAGCGCCAGCGTGCCCGCGCGGTTGATCGAAACGCCGGCAGCGCCCGCGCCGGCTTGCAAGGTCGCCAGTACTTTGGGCGGCGTGGATTTCAGGTCGATGACCGAAAGCTTGTCGTCGGGCACCGTCTTGGTCGGATCCGCGGGATCGAGCTTCATCGCGCCGGTAACGAGGGCGAACGCGCCATCCGGCGCAATTGCCACGCTCGGCGGCGGTCCGACGACGCTGGCCGGGGCGGGCACCTCGCCTAGAAGTTTCAAGGCACCGTCGGTGAAGTCGATGACGCTCACCGTGTCCGGCAGTGGTTGCTTGCGCACCAGGGCGCTGCCGTTCTCGAGCACCATCTTGCCGTCATTGGCCGTGACGACGATCTCGGCGTGCGCGGCGAAATTGGCGAGGCCCGCCAGGGATGTTGAGATCAAAGCACATGCGGCACGGCGCGTGCGCTTGCGAAGAGCGGCTGTCATATGTCCCCCCGAGATTTGTTCTTGTCCGGAGAAGCTAAATGCACCGGGCGCAGGACGCAATGACCAGGTGGCGAGCGTTTGCCTTTGAAGACGCCGACGGACGGCTACAAGGCGGGAGCTAGCCTCTCAGTCGCGTGCCACGCGGCGAGGCCCCTCAGCGTGGCTTGATCTCCGCGTATTTCGCCATCGCCTTCTCGAACTTCCGCTTGAACAGCCACATCGCGCCAAGGATTTCCCGGAAGCTTGCCGAGGTGCGCGCCCGGTCGGCCTGTCCGAATGCGAAGATGCTGTTGTTGCGCAGGTGCTTCATGATCGTCGGACTGGACACCCTGTAGTTCAGGAGATCGCCGGACCTGAGCGCCGCCCGCGTCGGCGTGGGAACGATCTGGATCAGCTCGAACAGCTTCATTTGGTCGATCGGGTCGGGCAGCGTCTTCACGATTCCTGGGATCTCCCGGAAAATATCCGCATGCGCGTTCATCAGGCCGTCGCGCACGTTGGTCCAGTGATTGAAGCGATGATCGGTGCCGCGGGCCCGCGCCTCCTCCTTGTCGTCGCGCGCGCTCAACCCGGGATCGGCGGCCGCGATCTCGCCCTTGATGGCGTCCCATTTCCTATGGCCGTTGCGGTCCTCGGACGGGCCGGTCTGGAAGCTGCCCATATAGGTGTTCGAGCGCCCGTTGCGGACGTTCTGCTTGCCGTTGGTCTCGGCGAAGAACAGCCCCAGACTGATCCGGCCCGCGGCTTCGGCGTGGTCAGGCGCCAACCCCTTGGCGCGTGCGATCGCGACCGCGAGATCCACCACGTCCTTGAACGGTGTCGCCGAGTTCTGCGCGCCGGCCGGCGGCGCTTCCATGATCTCGAACAGCTTTGAGTATTCGTCCACCAGCGGTTCGATGTCGGCATCGAAATAGGCCGGCGGGATCTCGAACTTGTTGGGCCTGCCGGTCCGCGACGGCATGACGTCGGTGAGATCCTTGTAAGCACTGATCACGGCGACGCGTGCCAGATAGAGCGCCTGGCCCGGCAGGTTCGGCAGCGGCTGTTTGGCGTCGATCTGGCGGCGCCGCTCGGAGAGAATCGCTTTGAAATCGCCGAGCGCACGCTCGTAGGTCGCAACCGCCTCCGATTGCCTGGCCGTGAGCGTTTGCGCCAGGCTCGGGACGAAGGTCGCAAGGATCAGCCCAAGCGCCGTTATGACTGCGGCGGCGCGATGTCGTGCTCTCATGGCCGGTTCCCTGGGCCTGTCGATTCGATGGCCAAGGGGATCGTAAGCATCGGAGGCGAGGGCTGGCGAGCGGCAAATCCCACTCGGCCCGAATTCGCGGCCTCACGCCGCTTGGTAATCCGGCACGGAGGCGAGAAACCGCGCATAGGCGTCCGCGTCCGGCGGCCGGAAGTGGCCCGCGAGCCCGCCGCGCTTCTGCTCCTTGGCGCCGATGTCGGCCATCAGCTCGTCGAAGTGACGGTAGTGATAGGGCGCGACGCAGAGGCCGCCATAGACGCCCGCAGCCGGCCGTTCGACCCGCTTGAAGTGCAGCATCATCTCGATGTTGTCGCGCATCTGTTGCGCGGTCGGCTGGCGTGCGAGCTGTCCGTCGGCGTAACGGACCAGCCAGTTGGCGGCGAGGTCGGCGCAGAGCACGGTGCAGAACGAGGAGTTGAAACCGACGAAACCGAGCTCCGGCAGGTCGGGATTGGCGATCAGGCGATAGAGCCGGTACTGCCCATCCGCATCGACCAGTTTTGCCTGGTACGCGGCGGGCAGGAATGGCACGCCGAGCTTGTAGCCGATCGCGAGCACCGCGACATCGGCCGCCACGCGCTCGCCGCCGCTCATCACGATGGTGTCACCGTCGTAATGATCGAAGCTGCCGAACACGGCCTTGATGCGGCCGTCGGCTACCATCGGATGGAAGCCGGGTGTTGCGATCGGCACCGAGCAGTTGACTCCGTCCTCGATCCGCTCCTTCGGCACCATGTTGCATTGCTTCAGCTTGAGCTGCGCCTTCAACAGGCTTTCCAGCCCGCGCCAGTTTGCCCAGACGAACGGTGCTGCGATGCGATGCGCAAGGCGCGACATCGCGCCGATGCCCCAGCCCGGAAACATCTCCTCCTGCGCACGGATGTAGAGGATGCGCTTGAAGTTCACGAGACCGCCGATGAAATAAGGAATGCGCCAGACCGGCTCGCGCATCACGATCGTCACCTCACGCGCGCCCGCTTTCACGGCGTTCACCGCGATGTCGGTTGCCGATTTCGATCCGCCGAGCACGACGACGCGCCGTCCTTTCACCACTTGAGGATCGTTGTATTTCGATGAATGCAGGATCTGCCCGCCCTGTGCTAGAAAGCCGTCTTCGCCTGGGCAGTGCAGCTCCCGCGGCTCGTTGAACTGTCCGGTGCAGACCGCGACGAAGTCGAAATCCTCAGCTGTGCTGGCGCCGCTCTTGTCCGAGAGCGCGAGCGTCCAGCCTGGTCTGCCGTCGGCGCGTCGCGCCATGCCCGACACGCTGGTGTTGAAACGCAGCATACGGTCGAGGCCAAAAATTCGTGCGTAGTTGGCGAGGTAGGCGTGGACTTGCGATCCGGTCGGCCATTCCGGATAGGCTTCGGGCATGGCGCGGTCGGTGTAGCGGTAGAGCTCCTTCGGGCTCTGGGTCTGCACCTCCGGATAGGAGCGCGCCGGCTCCCAGACGCCGGCGAGATCGGCGCTGCGTTCAATGATGGTGACCCGGTGACCGCGGGTCGAGAACGCCTTTGCGGCGGCAAGGCCGGAGACGCCGGCGCCGATCACGCAGACATGCTTTGGGTTGACCATGGGATTGCTCGCGAGCTCGAATGTTCTGGGCACAGCAGGCCGCGTTCGGCCGCGCTGCGCGGCCGCTGGACCTGCGACGAAACAGAAATGGGAGTGGGGCGGCCGCCTAGTCGTTGGCTTCAGGCGGCAGGAAGTCGACCTCGTGCAGGGCCGAGATGCGCACGACCTCGGCGGGGTCGGCCAGATTGTGGAGCTGGTTGAACAGCGCCTCCAGCTTCTGCATCGGCGAGACCCAGAACAGCGCGCGGGCCGGCTTGTCGGACTTGTTGAAATAGCCGTGCGGGATGCCGCGCGGCAGGCGCACGAGATCGCCGGCGTTGGCCTTGACCCATTTGCCGTCGAGCTTGAGGTCGAGCGTGCCCTCCTGCACCAGGATGAATTCGTCCTGGGTCGGATGGATGTGCACTGGCACGAACTGGCCCGGCTCGCTGTTGGTCTCGAAGGCAAAGGTGGAATCGGTGACGGCCTTGGGAAAATAGACCTGGCCCAGAATATTCCAGGTCTTGCCGCCATAGCCCGTGCCGTTCGCGGTAATGCCCTTCTCGAGTGCAGTCATGGCTCGCCTCCATCGTGGATCCCGACGAGGGTGGAGCTTCGGTCAGGCGCGGGCTGCTGTCTATCCGCTAAACCAATCCGGACACGTCCTGTGCCGTGCGGCACGACGTTTTTGCGACAGGGCTCTTTCCGGGGACGGGGAACTATTATAGGTTTAAAATATTCCGTGATGCCAAGCGTGGTCGGCGATGTCCGCAGCCGAGCTGGAAATGAGCACGCCTCGATCCGCGGCCGAAAGGCTCGCGGCTTTCGCCCGCGTCACCACCGACGACGCCGACGAGGCGGCCGAGCAGGTCGGGCGCATCTTCTGCCCGCATGATCTGACGCCGATGCGGAGGTCGGGCTTCTCGGCCAGGCACAATTGTGCCGCCTTCGACGGCTTTTCCATCAACTATGTCGCCTATGGCGGATCCGTCACCATCGATCCCGGCTGCCTCGACCGCTTCTTCCTGGTGCAGATCCCGCTCGCCGGCACGGCCCGTATCCGCGCAGGTACCCGCGAACTCGACACAGCGCCGGAACGGACGGCGTCGCTGTTGTCGCCGACCATCCCGACCCGGATGATCTGGACCGAGTCGGCGCAAGCGATCCTGCTGCTCGACCGCCGCATGGTCGAGCAGCGCGCAGCGGCATTGTCGGGCAGGGCGACCGGCGCGGTCGAGTTCGACCCTACGCTCGACCTGAACGTGCCGGCCGCGCGCGGCCTCGCGGCGAAGCTCGTCGAGCTGATGATGCTCGCCGAAGGTCTCGGACCGTCCGGCAGGCTTTCACCGGTCGCGACCGCGGGCTGGCGCGAGGCGCTGCTTCATTACCTCCTCGACGGCCAGCGGCACGGCCTGTCCGACGCGATCAGAACGTTCTCGGGCCAGGGCGAGCGTCTGCCGCGCGCGCTGCACACTGCGCGGGACTGCCTCGCGGCGAATGCCTGCGAGCCGCTCGACGTTGCGCACCTCGCCTGTGAGTCCGGGATCGGCATCCGCGCGCTACAGCTCGGTTTCCGCCGTCATTTCGGCGTGTCGATCTCGCAGATGCTGCTCGACATGCGCCTCGCCAATCTCCACACCCGGCTCACGCAAGCCGAGCTGGACACTTCGATCACCGAGATCGCCTTCGATCTCGGCTTCACCCATCTCGGCCGCATGGCCGGCGCCTATCGCGAAAAATTCGGCGAGACGCCGTCAGCGACGCTGCGGCGGAAGATGAGCTGATGCGCCGGCGGCTTCCCGATGTCGGTTGGGGAGCGCGCGGCGCGAAGACGCGGCATCATTTGAACGTCGTCGCCTGAGTAACATCGCCCCAGCAATACTGATCGTCGCAGTCTTTTAGCTTGTCGTTGATTGACCATTCAACCATGCCACCCGCGTTGGAATTCGCAGCGGATGGCCTAGGTCTTCCGCGACCTTGTCGCGCCATCGCGTTCAGCCGCCTGCCTGCGCAGAAAGCCTTCGAGATCGGCCTGCACGGAATAGGGCGTCGGGATCGGATCGCCCGCGTCGTCGACAGCGGTGTCGAGAGAGCGGCGCAGCATGCGCGCGAGCTCGGCCTTGCGGTAGGGCTTTGTCAGAAGCGGTGCGCCCTTGGTGGCGCGCCCCTGCGCATGCGGGGCGTCGTAGGCATAGCCCGACGTGAAGAGCACCCGCAGCGAGGGGCGCGATGCCACCATCTCGTCGGCGAGCTCTCGTCCGTTCAAGCTGCCGGCCATCACGATGTCGGTGAAAAGCAGGTCGAAGGGCGTGCCTTCGGCCGCGATGGCCAGTGCCTCGGCTGCATTGGCGGCCGGGATGACCTTGTAGCCGAGGCTTTCGAGCTGAACCGTGACGTACTGGCGGACGTCGCGGTCGTCCTCGACACAAAGAATGGTTTCCGTCCCGCCCACGACCTTGCGCTCGTCATAGCCGGTGGGGCGAAGCGTGCTCGCCTCCGCCTTCGGCAGATAGATCGTGAAAGTCGTGCCGCGTCCTTCTTCGGAAGCGACCTTGATTCCGCCACCGGACTGCTTGATGAATCCGAACACCATGCTGAGCCCGAGCCCGGTGCCCTTCCCGATGTCCTTGGTCGAGAAGAAGGGATCGAAGATCCGCTCCAGAATGGCCGGCGGAATGCCAGTGCCGGTATCGCCTATCTCGATCTCGACATAGTCGCCGGCATAGCCGGCCCCGACCGCCACGGCCTCGCGGACGCCGAACACGACGTTGCGCGTCGTCAACGTCAGTCTGCCGCCGTCCAGCATCGCGTCGCGGGCGTTGATCGCGAGGTTGAGAAGCGCCGAGCTCAATTGGCCGCGATCGACGAGGGCGAGCCAAATGTTGCCGTCGAGCCGGGTCACGATCTCGATCTTCTTGTCGAAGGTTGCCAGCAGCAGCTTTGCGAGCTCTTCGAGCAGCTCGTTGATGTCGCTCTCGGCCGGCTTGAGCGCCTGCTTGCGGGCAAAGGACAACAGGCTCGACGTCAGCGCGGCGCCGCGATCGGCGGCGTCGCTGATCAGCTTGGTGATGGTCGCGAGCGGCGGATTATCCTTCACGGCGTCGGCGAGGATCTCGATCGTGCCCGTGATCACGGTGAGCATGTTGTTGAATTCGTGCGCAATGCCGCCGGTGAGCTGACCGATCGCCTCCATCTTCTGGGCCTGGATCAGCTGCTCCTCGGCGGCGCGCTTCTGGGTGACATCCTTGACGAAATTGTTGATGAGGGTGCGCCCCCCGATGTGGAGCGCCGTGCTGGAGGCCTCGATCAGGATCTCGTCGCCGTCCCGGTGCAGCAGGGTCGCTTCGAACCGGATGCCGATTGGCGTATCCGACAATTCCGGCAGCAGCCGCATCATGCGTTGCCTGAAGCCGTCGCGCAGCGGCTCGGCGATGAGGAGATTGACGACGTCCGTGCCGAGCGCCTCCTTGTGCGTCCATCCCGTCAGGGCCTCGGCCTGAAGGCTCCATTCCAGCACGATGCCGTTCTGGTCGGTCTGAACGAAGGCATCGAGCGCGGTCTTGATGACCGCTTGCGTCATCTGTGCGCTGGCCCGCGCCTGCTCGGTCAGTAGCGCGGCGGCCCGTTTTTCCTGCGCCGTTTCGATCGCGCGCGTGCACAGACGAGCGAGCAGGACCGCAATGGCGCCGCTTGCGAGCATGGCGACGATCTGGGCAATGCCGAACCCGGTTCCGGTCGCGGCATAGGAGACGAGGAGAGCCGCCGCGGTCACGATGACCTGCGCGGCCATCGCGAGTGTCAGAAGCCGCCTGAGTTTCATGGTCTCACACCAACGCGTCAGTGGCAGACCCTCGTGTCCGCCCTGTCAATGACCGGCTCCACGTGAGCTACAGATGTGAGCTACAGATTCCGCGCGGCAGCGTCGAGGGGCAATTTGCGGTGGTGCCGGGCTGGCGGCGCTTTCAACCTGCCGGCGAATCGGTCTGGCGCAGCGTCGTCACCCAGATCACGCGGGCCGTCTGCTGGGTCGGGTTGTCGAACATGTGCGGCACGATGCTCGGAAAGCGAAAGCTGTCGCCGGCGTCGAGCAGATGGGCCTGGTTGTCGAGCCACAGCCGCAGGCTGCCTGAAAGGATGTAGCCCGCCTTCTCGCCGGTGTGCTGCAGGAAGTCGGTGCCGGACGAGGCGCCGGGATTGAGCGTGAGCTCGTAGAATTCGAGCTGGCCTTTGTCTGCCGGCGTCAGCGCTTCCTTGACGACGCCGCTGGCGGTGAGCCGCAGCAGGCGCCGGCCGTTCTTGCGCACGATATAGCGCTGCACGTCGGCGGGATCGGTGGTCTCGAAGAAATAGGAGATGGGAACGTCGAGCGCGATGCTGAGCAGGCGCAGCGTGCGTATCGACGGCATGGCGCGCGCGCGTTCGAGCTGGCTGATCATGCCGTTGGAGAGGCCGGTCTTCTTGGCGACGTCCTGGATCGACAGGCCCGCGCGCTGCCGCAGCAGCCGCACGGTCTCGCCGAGGCGCTGGTCGACGGCATCGTCGGCTTCGGTCGGCGGGGCATCCTTCGGATCGTTGATCTCGCCGCGACCATCCATGTCGCTCTCCCATGCATCATCTCAGCCCGGACAATGACGTTCCGGAGCTTCAGTCGGAGTGAAAAGGTCGCGCATCCTAGCAATATGATTGACAGCTGTATTTAGTCGTGATGAACTTTTGATAGAAAATTTAGAAGCACTAAAGCCCATTCCTGTCCCTTTGCCGGGGTCTCGGGGCCCGGGAGACGGTGCCGCGTGCGACAACGGAGAGTGGTCATGGCGGACGACACCGGGAAGTTCGGCGTTGGGGCACTGCATCTCGGCAATCCGAATCGCCGTCAGATCTTTCAGCTCGGGGCCGGCGCCGCGGCGGGATGGACGCTATCGGGCAACGCATTTGCGCAGACAGAACGCCCGACCAATCCGCCGGACAAGCCGCGCGGACAGGTGATCGCGGCGCTGTCGCAGGAGCCGACGGTCTTTCATCCCCTGATGCCGGGCATCGAAGTCGATCAGGGCATCTGGTGGCAGGTGTTCTCGCCGCTCTGGTTCATCGATCCCGACGGCAAGTTCGTTCCCGACCTCGCCCGCGAAGTCCCGACGGTCGAGAATGGCGGCCTCTCGGCCGACGGCCTGACCTGGAAGATCAAGCTCCGCAGCGACGTGAAATGGCACGACGGCACGCCGTTCACGGCCGAGGACGTGAAGTTCTCGCTTGAGCTGATCAACAACCCCGATTTTCGCGCGCGCAGCCGCGTCGGCCATAGTCTCGTCAAGGACATCAAGATCGTCGCGCCCGACGAGATTCACTGGCGCATGGAAGCTCCCTATTCGCCCTATATGTCGATCCTGGGATCGCTGACCTTCATCGTGCCCAAGCACATCCTGGAGAAGGTGACCGATCCGAACGCCTCGCCGTTCCACAATGCGCCTGTCGGCACCGGACCGTTCCGCTGGGGCGAGCGCGTGCCGGGCGACCACATTCAGTTGAATGCCCATACCGCCTATCACGCCAAGGGACCCTACGTTGAGCGCGTGGTGTTCAAATACATTCCAGACCTGACCGTGCTCTACACCCAGTTCCGCACCGGCCAGGTCGATTACACCGGCCTGCAAGGCATTCTGCCGAACTTCGTGCAGGAAGCGAAGACGCTGAAGGGCCGCAAGATCTTCGTCTCATCCACGTCGTCGGTGGAGCACATCGCGCCCAATCTGGAGTTCGGCGCGTTGGCGGACCGCACGGTGCGCGAGGCGCTGTATCTCGCGATCAACAAGCAGGCGATCATCGACGCGCTGAACTACGGCTTGCCGACGCAGACCGAAAGCTTCGTGCCGCAACAGGCCTGGTCGTTCCAGCAGGGACTGCCGCAGCACAAATACGATCCGGCCAAGGCCAACACGCTGCTCGATGCGGCCGGTTGGGTCCGCGGCGCCGGCGGCGTGCGCGAGAAAGGCGGCGTCAAGCTCGAATTCACCAATTCAACGACGTCGGGCAATGCGGTGCGTGAGCAGACCCAGCAGCTGCTGATCCAGGACTGGCGCGCGATCGGTGCCGCGATGCGCGTCAACAACATGCCGGCCGCCGTGATCTGGGGCGACTTCTGGCAGCAATCGAAATTCAATTCGGTGATCGTGGGAGTGAATTTCATGCTCGGCAGCGACCCCGACGTGACGCCCCGCTTCGGCTCCGGCGCCATTCCTGCCAAAGGTGGCCGCGGCTACAACACCTATCAGTATCGCAACCCGGAGGCGGATCGGCTTCTCGCCGAAGGTGCCAAGCAGTTCGATCTGGCGCAGCGCAAGACGACCTATGGCGCTCTGCAAAAGCTCATCCGCGACGACCTCGCGATCCTGCCGCTGTTCCAGGGCTTCATCGCCGAAGGTGTGAAGGAAGGGCTGCAAGGCTTCCGTCCCAACATCAACATGTCGATCAACTGCTGGAACATTCGCGAATGGTATTGGGCCTGATGGTTCAGGCGCGCGAGATCGCCTGAGATGGCCCGTTACGTCGCCAATCGCCTGGCGCAGGCGATCATGCTGCTGGTGATCGTGTCCGCGATCGGCTTCGCCATCCTGCATCTGGCGCCCGGCGGTCCGCTCTCGCAATTCGCGGCGTCCGCGCAGATGACGCAGGAGGATCTCGACCGCGTCACGCGGCAACTCGGCCTCGATCGTTCGCTGCCGATCCAGTATCTCGATTGGTTCGGCCGGATGCTGAGGGGCGATTGGGGCCGCTCGTATCGTGACGGCGAGGCGGTGCTGGCGGTGATCTCGTCGCATCTCGGCGCCACGCTGGAACTGATGGCGACTGCGACCATCATCGCGGTGCTGCTCGGCTGCTGGATTGGCGTACTCGGTGCGCTGCGCCGCTATTCGCTGTTCGATTCGCTCGCAACCGTCGGCGCCATGATCGCATTGTCGATCCCGACCTTCTGGTTCGGCCTCGTCACCATCTATGTGTTCTCGGTGAAGCTCGGCTGGCTGCCGGCCGGCAACCGGCAGACCGTCGGCGATGGCTCCCTGCTCGATCTGCTCCATCATCTCATTGCGCCGGCGCTGGTGCTGGCGCTGGTGGAGACCGCGATGTGGGGCCGCTTCATGCGCTCCTCGATGCTCGAAGTCATCAACCAGGACTACATTCGCACCGCGCGCGCCAAGGGCATGCCGGAATGGCGAATCCTTACGGTTCACGCCTTGCGTAACGCGCTGCTGCCGATGATCACGGTGGGCGGCCTTCAGTTTCCGACGCTGCTCGGTGGTGCGCTGGTCGCCGAGACCGTGTTCACCTGGCCGGGCATGGGCCGGCTGTTCCTCGATTCCATCGGATATCGCGACTATCCCGTGGTGATGGGCATTCTGATGTTCTCGGCGATCATGGTGCTGATCGGGTCGCTGCTGGCCGACATCCTCTATGCCGTCGTCGATCCGCGCATCCGGGTGGGCTAGGGATGACGACCGTAGACTTGTCCAGCGCTCAACCCGCACCCGGCCAGGCCGCGTGGCGGCGATTTCGTCGGCACCGGCTTGCGCTTGCAGGCGCGGTGATCATTCTCGCCCTTGTTCTCGGTTCGGCATTCGGCCCGTACCTCCTGCCGTTCGACGACACCTACATCGATATCATGAAGCGGTTCGCACCGCCGCTGTCGGGCGCGCACATCCTCGGCACCGACGAACTCGGCCGCGACGTGCTGGCGCGGCTGATGATGGGCGCGCGCGTCTCGCTGTCGATCGGCTTCGTCGCGATGGTGATGGCGATGGCGGTGGGCATCGTCGTCGGGGCCTTCGCCGGCTTCTATGGCGGCGTGGTCGGCGCGGTGCTGATGCGGCTCGTCGATGCCATGCTCTGCTTTCCGACCATCTTCCTGCTGCTTGCGCTCGCGGCGCTCATCGAGCCCGGCTTCGTCACCACCACCGTGCTGATCGCGGCAACCGCCTGGATGTGGGTGGCCCGCGTCGTCGAGGCCCAGGTGCGTTCGCTGCGGGAACGCGAGTTTGCGGTTGCTGCACTCGCGTTCGGCTCGTCGAACCTGCGGATCATGTTCCGCGAGCTCGTGCCCAATGCGATTGCGCCGATCGTGGTGGCGGCGACGCTGAACGTCGCCAAGGCAATTCTGCTGGAATCCTATCTCAGCTATCTCGGTTACGGCATTCAGCCGCCGGCCGCGAGCCTCGGTAACATGCTCAACAACGCGCAGATCTATCTCACCAGTGCGCCCTGGCTTGCGATCGCGCCGGGCCTCGCCATCACGCTTGCCGTGACGAGCTTCAACTTCCTCGGCGACGGCCTGCGCGATGCGCTCGATCCGCGAATGAACATCCCATGATCTGCAAACTAGCGATGAGCAAGCTTGCTCCGATCGAACTGAATATCTGGAGTGTCCTATGTCCCCGCCGCTCACCCGTATAAACAGCGACGAGCACCTGCCGGCGCAGGTGGATGTCGTCGTCATCGGCGGCGGCGTCATTGGCGTCTCCGCGGCCTATCATCTCGCGAAGAAGGGCCTCTCCGTCGCCCTGGTCGAGAAGGGCCATGTCGGCGGCGAGCAGTCGAGCCGCAATTGGGGCTGGTGCCGCCAGCAGGGCCGCGCGCGTGAGGAGATCCCGCTGGCCCGCGAGGCACTGCGACTGTGGGAAGACATGCAGAACGATGCCGGCGTCGATGCCGGCTTCCGCCGCACCGGCGTGCTGTTCCTGACCAAGAGCAAGGACGAACTCGCCAGCTGGGAGCGATGGGCCGTAACGGCGCGCGAGATGCAGGTCCACTCCACGGTCCTGACGCCGGCGGAGGTCGCCGAGCGCCTGCCCGGCAATGCCGAAAAATGGGTCGGCGGATTGCACACGCCGAGCGACGGGCGCGCCGAGCCCTCAATGGCCGTGCCGGCGCTTGCGACCGCCGCGCGAAAGCACGGCGTCACTATTCATCAGGGCTGCGCCGCGCGTGGGTTGGAGACGCAAGGTGGACGGGTGAGCGCCGTCGTCACCGAGAAGGGCACCGTTCGCACGCAATCGGTGCTGCTGTCCGGCGGCGCCTGGTCGTCGCTATTCTGCCGTCGCCACGGCATCGAGCTGCCGATCGGCCTCGTCAATGCGACCGCGTGCCGGACCACGCCGGGGCCGGAGATCACCTCCGGTGCGCTCGGCACCGATTTCTATTGCATCCGCCGCCGCCTCGACGGCGGCTTTACCCTGGCGCTACGCAACCGCGGCACGGTCGAACTGTCGCCTGATCTGTTCCGGTACGCGCGAACTTTCTGGCCGACCTATCTGCATCGCAAGAACGGGTTGAAACTGTCGTTCGGCAAATCCTTCTTCGACCAGCTCATGCGCGGCACGAACTGGAGCTTGGACAAGCCGTCGCCATTCGAGACCGAGCGGGTGCGCGATCCCGCGCCTGACATGTCGCTGGTCAATGCCGCGCTGGCTTCGCTGATCAAGTCGAACCCTGAATTGAAGGACATCGAGATCGCGGAAGCCTGGGGCGGGACGATCGACTGCACGCCGGATACCATTCCGGTCATCTCGCCGGTCGATGCCATGCCCGGCTTCTTCCTTGCCACCGGCTTCTCCGGCCACGGCTTTGGCATCGGTCCTGCGGCCGGCAAGCTCGCGGCGGACATCGTGACGGGCGCGACGCCGCTGGTCGATCCCGCGGCCTACAGCCACAAGCGCCTGATCGACGGCCGCCGGCTCGCGCCGGTCAGCCCGTTCTGAGAGTTTTGGCGGCATGACGGTTCTCTACAAGGCCAACATGGTTCGGGGCGCTGAATGGGCGGGCTTCTTCGCCGAGCGCGCGCCCGATGTGCCATTCCGGCTCTGGCCCGACATCGGCGATCCCGCCGACATCCGCTATCTCGTGGCGTGGGTGCCGCCGGACGACATCGCGACGACTTTCCCTAATCTCGAACTCGTTTTCTCGGTCGGTGCGGGTGTGGACCAGTTCGACCCGTCAATAGTTCCGCCGCACATTCCGCTGGTGCGCATGCTTGAGCCCGGTATCGCCGAGACCATGGTCGAATACGTCACCATGGCTGTGCTCGCGCTGCATCGCGATCTCCTGCACTTCATTGCTCAGCAGAAGGCGCAGGTCTGGCGCGAGATCCGGATCACGCCGGCCAAACGTCGTCGCGTCGGCGTGATCGGTCTCGGCCAACTCGGCCAGGCCGTGCTCGAACGCCTCACGGCGTTCGGCTTTCCGCTTCTCGGCTGGAATCGCTCGCCGCGCGAGATCGAGGGCGTCACGAGTTACGCGGGCATGGAGACGTTGCCGGATTTCCTTGCTCAGACCGACATTCTCGTCTGCCTGCTGCCTTTGACCGACGAGACCCGCGGCATCCTGAATGCGGACTTGTTCGCGCGCCTGCGGCGCGGCGCGTCGCTCGTCAATGTCGGGCGTGGCCCGCATCTGGTCGAAGCCGACCTTCTCGCGGCGCTCGACAGCGGCGCGTTGTCGGGTGCTGTCCTCGATGTCGCCGAGCCGGAGCCGCTGCCTGCGGGTCACCCTTTCTGGAGCCACCCGCGCATCCTGGTCACGCCGCACAATGCCAGCATGACGACGCCGGATACGGCGGTCGATTTCGTGCTGGATGTGATTGCGCGCCACCGCCGCGGTGAAGAATTGCCGGGGCGTGTCGATCGTAGTCGTGGCTATTAGGACACTGGCATGAGCATGGGCGCAAGCGGAGCTGATCAAATCGCTGCCAACGCGCAGTCGCCGGTGCTGTCGGTTTCCGGCCTGACGACGTCCTTCCTGCGTGAGCGGCAATGGATTCCCGTCGTCTGCGACGTGTCGTTCGATATTGCCTCGCGGGAAACCGTGGCGATCGTCGGCGAGTCCGGTTCGGGCAAGAGCGTCACTGCGCTCTCGATCATGCGGCTCATTCCGAAGGAGAACGGCCGGGTCGAAGGCAGCGTCCGGCTTGCCGGTCGCGACCTGCTGACGCTGCCCGAAGCGAGCATGAAGGATGTTCGTGGCAACGAAATCGCCATGATCTTCCAGGAGCCGATGACGAGCCTCAATCCGGTGCTGACCATCGGCTTCCAGATTGCGGAAGCACTGATCCAGCACCGCGGCCTGTCGCGCGCGGCGGCGGAGGTCGAGACCATATGCCTGCTCGACCGCGTGCGGATACCTGCGGCGAAATCGCGCTTCCACGAGCATCCGCATCGCTTCTCCGGCGGCATGCGCCAGCGCGTAATGATCGCGATGGCGCTGGCCTGCAAGCCGAGGCTGCTGATCGCAGACGAGCCGACCACCGCGCTCGACGTCACGATCCAGGCCCAGATCCTAGAGCTTCTGAAGGAGCTTCAGCAGGAAGAGGAGATGTCGATCCTCTTCATCACCCACGACATGGGGGTGGTGGCCGAGATCGCGGACCGCACCGTGGTGATGTATGGCGGCCAGGCAGTGGAAACCGATGCGACCGCGCGCATCTTTGCTTCACCCTCGCATCCTTATACCCGCTCGCTGCTCGCGGCCGTGCCACGCCTCGGCTCGATGGACGGGCGGACGCGGCCGATGCGTTTTCCGACCGTCGACAAGGTGACGGGGACCTCTGACGAGCCGGCGGAGACGCCCGATACGGTCTCGATTGCCGAGCGACCGCTGCTCGAGGTCTCCAACCTCACGACGCGCTTTCCAATCCGCTCGGGCCTGTTCGGCAAGGTCTCGGGCCGCGTCCATGCTGGTCGAGAACATCTCCTTCACCTTGCGCGCCGGGGAGACGCTGGCGCTGGTCGGCGAATCCGGCTGCGGCAAGTCGACGACGGGCCGCTCCATTCTCAAGCTGACGGAGCCGGACAGCGGCACCGTTCTGGTGGACGGGCAGGATGTGCTGGCGATGAATGCCCGCACCTTGCGTGACTTTCGCAAGCAGATGCAGATCGTGTTCCAGGATCCGTTCGCGAGCCTCAACCCGCGCATGTCGGTGGGAACGGCGATTGCGGCCCCATTGCTCGCCAACGGGCTCGTCACGGCGTCGCAGGCACGGGAGAAGGTCGCCGACCTGCTTGTCCGCGTTGGTCTCACCGCCGACATGGCCGCGCGCTTTCCGCACGAATTCTCCGGTGGCCAGCGCCAGCGCATCTGCATTGCCCGCGCGCTCGCGCTCGGACCGAAGCTGATCGTCGCGGACGAAGCGGTCTCGGCGCTCGACGTTTCGGTCAAGGCGCAGGTCGTCAATCTGATGCTGGACCTTCAGGCCAGCATGGGACTTGCCTATCTCTTCATTTCCCACGATATCGCGGTGGTCGAGCGCATGAGCCATCGCGTCGCGGTGATGTATCTCGGCGAGATCGTCGAAACCGGTCCACGCGCGGCCCTGTTCGGAAATCCGCAGCATCCCTATACGAAGAAGCTGATGGGGGCCGTGCCGGTGCCCGATCCAGCGCGCCGCGGCACCAGGCGCGAGGCCACGAATGACGAGATCAGAAGCCCGGTGCGCGCGCCCGATTACCAGCCGCCCGTGCGTCAATATCGTGAGGTGTCGCCGGGCCATGTCGTCCAGCTCTGGGGCGAGGAATGGTCCAACTGACGTGCGCAGGCCACAGATCATTTCCAAAATGCACGATGAAGTCGCCCCGCGATCTGCCGGGCAGGTCAACGGTGGTGTCCTTCGCGACGCCAGGCCGGTGACATCACGCTGAAATCACAATGAAATCATCGCGGCACGGCCCGGTGCGACGGCCGGCCGCGCCAGCTTCGTGTTATGCGCTGCAGCTGGACCGTCGGCCGGCGATCTCCGATAATGTGCGGATCTCGGGAAGGCCGGCGAAGACGTGCCTTTACGGATGGATTTACTAGAATGACACACGCAGGCGTCTACGGGCAGAGGCTCGGGCAGGGCCTTCGCTCCAAGCAAGCACCGGTCCTGATCACGCGTTCGCTGCACAGCGCCGAGCTCGCGGTCACCGAAGTCCGCAACGACGATCCGACACCGGATATTTCCGGCTCGCTGGCTGCGGAAGATGCCTATCTCCTCAGCCTGAAACTCCGCGACTATCCGGATTGCGAATGCTGGGAGGAGGGCCGCTGTGTCACCAAGGCGGATGTTCGCGCAGGTGCGACCTATCTGTACGACCTCAAGCGTGACCCGCGCTATGTGATCGACAAGCCGTTTCACTCGCTCTTCTTCTATTTGCCGCGCTCTGCGCTCAACAGCGTTGCCAGGCAACCGGGCGGGCCGCGCGTAGGCGAGCTCAGCTACGAGCCCGGTGTCGGTCATGACGACGAGGTCGTTCGACATGTCGGTGCCTCGTTGCGGCAAGGACTGTGTCGGCCCGACGAGACCAACCAGCTTTTCGTCGATCACATGATGCTCGCGCTCACCGCCCATGTCGCCCAGACCTATGGTGGGCTGAAGCCAGCCGCAGAACCGAGCCGCGGCGGTCTTGCGCCATGGCAGGTGAAGCGTGCATGTGACCGGCTCGATTCCGATCTCTCGGGCAAGATCGCGCTACAGCTGATCGCGACCGAGCTTGGGCTGTCAGTCAGCCACTTCTCACGCGCGTTCCGGATCTCCACCGGCCTGCCGCCGCATCAATGGCTGCTCCAGCAGCGCGTCAAGGCGGCCAAGCAACTGATGACAGTCCGCGACCTGCCGTTGTCCGAGATTGCCATCTCGGCCGGATTTGCCAATCAGAGCCATTTCACGCGGGTGTTCTCGTCCATCGTCGGCGTCAGTCCGGGCGCGTGGCGCCGCGAAACGGATGGCGGACGGGACAAGACTTGAATTTTACCGGCGCTTTGCCAGCGAGATCGTGTAGGCCGTGCGGCGCGCCGCAAAGATCTCGTCCGGCGGATGGCCGATGCCGTCGGCAAGATTGGCTGGATTGAAGATGGAGCCGTCGCAGGCCGCGTTGGCTTCGAGGCTGGTGATGACGATCGTCCCCAGCCGCACCTGCTCACGGTTGTCCTCGTCCGGCCATCGCAGGGTCACGTCCATGGTGGGATCGCCGGGACGGTCGAGCAAGGCCATCACGTTGAATCGGACATCGCCGGCTACGATCCTCCGCGCGAGATCGTCATGCAGGAAATCGGCCGACTTCGCCCTCGCTTCGTCCTCGCTCAAGGTGACGTCGCCGCCGACCGGCGAGACCTTGAACTTGATGAAGCGGGTCTCATCCTTCGCGTTCGTCGCGGGAAAGGAGTGCACGCCCCAATAGGTCGTGCCGGCAAAGCTGCCGGGCAGCCGGCGTGCCGCGACGTAATTCGCCTGGTTCAGTGTTTCAGGATTGGCCGCCGAAAAGGCCCGGACCTTCTCGATGTCGGGCTTGCCGTCCGCACCCGGAATGCGCGCCTCGAGGAAGGCGAGCATCTGGTCGAGCGTCCGTGCAAAATGCACCGGAGCGGTTTCCGTCAGGATGTCCGAGCGATGGGCGTCGTCGCCCAGCCTGAAGCTGAAGCCGCGCAGCACGAGGTTGTTGGTGTCGGTCATCCCAGGATTGCCGCCGCCGACGGAGAAGCGCGCCAGCACGCGCGACGGTTTTGTGAAGCTCAGCGATCGCGTAATCTCTGCCGCGCGGTCGGACGGGGCATAGGTCCCGCGCACACATCGACCCTTGGCGAAGCTCGCGCGCACCTTCGGCGGATTGCCTGCGACCGCCTTCAATGCATCGACGACCGCGGCGGGTGTTGCAGCGGGGGTGGGAAGTTCGGACATGGCTTGGCCTCCGGCAAAAGCGGCATGTCCGTGTGTTAGGGCTGGCGGAGCGCCGGCGTCTTTCCTAAAGCCGCGCTGCCTTGTCCGATCCTGCTGATTGCTTGCTCGCGCTTCAGGAATTCACGTGCACGAAACACGGTATGAGGGGATAGATCTGATGTCGGCGAGACGCGGGACAACTTGTTTACTGATTCAGCTCCCGTGCTCCCGGGTCTCGCGACGATGCAGACTTGTCCTCCGGAAATTGTGATCGGATAGAGCGACGGGGAACCGCGTTATGTGAACCGTCTCATATTTCATCACTCTCTTTCGAGCTATCACTCCCGCAAGAAATTGCCGCACCCGGACCTAACTGACCGACACGGGTGAGATGCAATGCCTGCGTAGCCGCGTGCTCGCAGCTTTGGATTGGCTCTCGTCTTGCTCACGAGCAAGCCAGCCCCATCACTCAGCACAGATTTTTCAGAAATTGGAATCAAGGCAATCGCAAAACGCGTCCACGAGGCTGCCTCTATTCGGGGTCGGCCGGTAGGCCGCTACTTACCTAAGAAGGAGACCCCCAATGAAAATTAGTGATGCAGTTTCCAGCGCATTTTCCCTAACGAGGGGCTCCGGCAATCTTCGGATCGCTCGTTCCGGTCTGATCAGGTCGGCCCATCTTCTTGAAAGAATTGGGCTCGCAGCCGTTGGGGCCTCCTGTGGCCTCTATGTGGGTGCGACCCTGTTGCGTGAGAAAGGCGGACTGTTTGAAAGCGGCTGGATCGTGCTGATAACGATGCTCTACGGAGCTCTCAGCTATTATGTCGGAATTGATTTGTCTCGCAGTGTCGCGCGGAAGTCGATCTCGAGCAACTTGGAAGAGTGGAATGGTTCCGAGCCGGCTGAGATCATGAGTGCGGCTGGAACGTTCGGCGCCGCGATTGCCGCAACTCTGTCCGTCAGCATCCTTGTCCTTGATCAAAACCCAGCCAATGGCCTGATAACCTTTGTTGCCGGCTGTTGGGTGGTTGGTTCCTCGCTCCAAGTTGCGGCGGGCATGATGGCTCGCAACTACGAAGCGCGCATGGACAAGCAATGAAGGAATTGTGCTCACGCAAGAACGTCTGCTTGGCGTCATGACGAGTGCACAAGCCGCAGTGTTGGATTCGATTTCAGGTCCGGAGTGAGTAGTGACCACTCATCGCAACCTCTGTCGTCCAACGCTGCGGGAAGACGATTTTTGGTAGCGCAGTCGTTCGCATCGGGCGGCGACCCGGCTTGGAAGCCGTGTCGGTACTGAGTAACCTAAATTATCGCACAACAAACAAGACGTGCCATCATGGCGGTGTTGGGATATCGTCCCCGCGCCGTGGTCCAAAATCCTGCTAACCGCCAACCACACGATCGGTGGAGCCAATGCAGATTGCGGAGTGGCTCGAGAAACTGGGGCTTGGGCAATACGCAGAGCGTTTTGCCCAGAATGGAATCGACGTGGGCGTCCTCCCCGAACTGATGGACGAGGACTTTGAAAAGCTCGGAGTCCTGCTAGGCCATCGCCGCAAAATGCTGCGTGCTATTGCCGACCTCGATCCAGCCGCGTTGATCGCATCGCCGACCCCTCCTCAGGACGCCGAGCGGCGCCACCTCACTGTTATGTTTTGCGATCTGGTCGGCTCGACCGCGCTCTCGGCGCGTCTCGATCCCGAGGATATGTGGGAAGTGATCCGGGCCTACCGCGCCGCCTGCGCGAGCGTCATTGCCGCTTATGACGGCAGGATAGCCAGGTTCGTTGGCGACGGAATACTCGTCTATTTCGGCTATCCTCGCGCGCATGAGGATGATGCGGAGCGCGCAGTACGAGCTGCCCTCGACACTATCTCCGCAATTGGGCAGCTCAAAACGGGCGCCGACGAACGGGTTGAACTGCGCATCGCAATTGCGACAGGGCTTGTGGTGGTCGGTGACCTCATCAGTGGAGATGCATCAGAGGAGCAGGCAACCGTCGGCGACACACCAAACCTCGCCGCTCGGCTCCAGAGCCTGGCGGAACCGGGCGCGGTCGTCGTTGCTTCGTCGACGCGCCGGCTGCTTGGTGATCTCTTCACGTTTCGCAATCTCGGCCGCCGTGAGGTCAAGGGGATAGCCGAACCAATCGCAGTCTGGGCGGTGGAGGGGGCGATCGCATCCGAGAGTCGCTTCGAGGCGGTCCGCGCGGTACGCTCGATCGGTTTTGTCGGCCGCAGGGACGAGATCGAGTTCACTCTCTCGCGCCAGCGGCTGGCATGGCAGGGGCAGGGCCAGATGGTATTGATTTCTGGCGAAGCGGGCATCGGCAAGTCGCGCATTGTCGCAACCCTGTCCGAAAGCCCCTCGTTGGGGGCGCACCGCCGGGTGCGATATCAGTGTTCGCCCTACCATACCAACAGTGTGCTCCATCCCTTTGTCGCGCAGCTCGAGCGCGCCGCCGGCATCCGGTCGCACGACACGCCTGGGCAAAAGCTCGACAAGCTCGAGGCAATGCTGTCGCTTGGAACACAGCAGGTCGCCCAAGCGACACCGCTCATTGCGGCTCTCCTTTCGATTCCCACTGGCGACCATTGTCCGCCGCTGGCTTTGAGCCCGGCGCAGCAGCGGCGACAGACATTTGCCGCCCTTCTGGATCAGCTTGAGGGGTTGGCGCGAGAGCAACCCCTGCTGATTATCTGCGAGGATATGCATTGGGCCGATGCCACGACACTTGAACTGTTCGATCTCGCGGTCGATCGTATCAGAGGACTGCCGATACTCGTGCTCATGACATCCCGGCCAGAGTTCGAGCCCTCCTGGTCGGGCCTTGCCAACGTCAGTCTGTTGCGGCTCGACCGACTCGATCGGCGGGACTCGCGCGCGCTGGTCGAACAGGTGGCCGTTGGTCGCCAGCTGCCACGCGAGATGATGAAGCAGATCATCGATAGGACGGATGGCATCCCACTATTCGTCGAGGAATTGACCAAGATGGTGCTGGAGTCCGGGCTACTCGTCGAAGATGCCGGGCGCTATCGTCTCGATAATCCGCTCCCGCCGCTCGCTATTCCCGCGACGCTGCAGGATTCGCTGATGGCGCGGCTTGACCGGCTGGCCCCCGTCAAGGAGTTAGCGCAGATAGGCGCCGCCATCGGTCGCGACTTTTCATACGCGCTGCTGAGATATGTGGCGGGACGCGATGATCTGACGCTGAGCGCTGCGCTAGCGCAACTCGAAGAGGCCGAACTGCTGGTGCGTCGCGGGGCTCCGCCCGAAGCAAACTATAGTTTCAAGCACGCCCTCGTTCAGGAAGCGGCCTACGAGAGCCTGCTCAAGAGCAAACGGCAGGTGCTTCACAAGCGCATCGGCGATGTCCTGCGCGAGAAGTTTCCAGTCGTCGCCGAGACTGAGCCGGAAGTTCTGGCACACCACTTCACTGAGGCGGGGCTGAGCGAGGTCGCCCTCGAATGGTGGCGCAAGGCGGGCCTGCAGGCGCTGAAACGCTCCGCTTATTCCGAGGCGATTGCACATCTCGGCAAGGCGATTGCCATCGCCGATGACCTGCCCGATGAGCACGACCGGATGATGGGTAGGCTACATCTTCAAATCGCATATGGCCGTGCATTACGGGGCAGCCTCGGGCACAGCGCTCCCGAAACGGTCGCCGCATGGACGCGCGCCCGACAGTTCGCAGCCGACATCAATGATCCGGTTGAACTTGCGCCGGTCCATTCGGGTCTCTTCAATGCCTGCCTGACACACGGCGAACTCGCGCCGATGCAGGCGCTGGTGGATGCCATCGTGAACGCCGCTGACCGGCGACCGGCCTCACCGGTGGCCGCCGTCGTTGCACATTGGACGGGCGGGGTTACCTGCTGGTTCGGGGGCGACTACTTGAACGCGAGAGTACATCTTGAGAAGGCACTAGAGATCTATGGTGACGAGCCGGATCCCGCGACGTTCAGGGGCTCGGCGCTGGATCTCCCATTCGTGATCATGAGGTTCCTTGCCCTGGTGCTTTGGCCCCTTGGCAGGATCGCCCGCGCACGCCGCCTCGCCGCGGAAGCGATAAGTGCTTCCGGAGAAAAACGGGCGCTTTCTCAGGCCAATGCGCTTGTTCATCGAGCTGTGTTCGACGGACTATGCGGGGGCATGTTGCAGCAAACAGAGACGATCCTGGCGCTTGGTCTCGCTCGCGACCACACGATGCCGCTGTATGTGGCCGCCGGCACTTACCTGAATGGCCTGGCCAAGTGGCGCGCTGGCGACGGAATGGCCGGGCTAACGGAAATGCGTCGCGGCTGGACCTTGCTGCACGAGAATGACTGCTACCTCTGTGAGCCGTTTTGGGGGATGCATGTCGCCATGGCGGATGCAGAGTCGGGCCAACTCGAAAACGGGCTGGAAATCTTGAGCGGATTGATCGCATGGGCGGGGCAATCCGGTCAGCATTGGCTTGATGCCGAGCTGCATCGCGTCTACGGGGAGCTTTTGTTGCGTCATGATCCTTCGGACCTAGCCAGGGCCGAAACTGCGCTAAGCCGAGCGCTTGAAATCGCACGGCACCAACGGGTGAAGACTTTCGAGCTGCGCAGCGCCATTGGACTTGCACGCCTGCATAAGACAAATGGCGGAGCGGGCGCGGTATCCGAGGTGCTCGCTCCCGTGCTCGCTGAATTCGATGCGGAGCGCAATCTTCCCGAAGTCGTTGAAGCCAGAGAGCTGCTCAAGCAAGTGCATTAGGCACGTGCGGTTTGTTTAGCTAGCCGTTTGGTCAGGAGAGACGTCTCGATCCTGACCCATCTCCGGTCGCCTCACTGCAATTGCGCGTTGAGGTTCGCACGTGACGTACGGGCCAGGGGCTGACGGGTTACGAATTCACGTGCACGAAATCCCGCAAGAGCGGGTAGATCTCGTTGTTCCAGCGTTTGCCCGAGAACACGCCGTAATGGCCGACGCCGGCCTGCATGTGGTGGACGCGGCGGTAGGCGCGTACGCCGGTGCAGAGGTCTTGCGCGGCCAGCGTCTGGCCGATCGAGCAGATGTCGTCCTTCTCGCCCTCGACCGTCATCAGCCCCATGCGGCTGACGGCCTTGGTGTTCACCGGACGTCCCCGATGCATCAGCTTGCCCTGGGGCAGAAGATGCTCCTGGAACACGTCTCGCACGGTCTCGATGTAGAATTCCGCGGGCAGGTCCATCACGGCGAAATATTCGTCGTAGAAGGTCTTGATGCTGGCCGCCTTCTCCTTCTCGCCCTTGGCGATGTGATCGGCGAGATCGATGTGCTGCTTGATATGGCGCTCGAGATTCATCGAGACGAAGGCGGTGAGCTGCACGAAGCCGGGATAGACTTTCCGCAGGGCACCGCGGCACTGCATCGGCACGTAGTTGATCAGGTTCTGCTCGAACCAGTCGATTGGCCTGCTCTTGGCGAATTCGTTGACCCTCGTCGGCTGGATGCGCGTGTCGATCGGGCCGGCCATCAGCGTCAGCGTCGCCGGCCGCGAAGGATGGTTGCCCTCGCACATGATCGCGGCGGCCGCGAGCGCGGAGACCGAGGGCTGGCAGATCGCGACCATATGCGGGCGGGGGCCTAATTGGCCGAGGAAGTCGATGAGATGCTCGGTGTAGTCGTCGAGCCCGAAACGGCCCTCGCTGCGGGGAATGTCGCGTGGATTGTGCCAGTCGGTGATGTAGACGTCGTGATCCTGCAGCAGCGTCTTCACGGTGCCGCGCAGCAGCGTCGAAAAATGGCCGGACATCGGCGCCACCAGGAGCATGCGCGGCTGCTCGCCCACGCCTTCCTTCTTGAAACGCAGCAGCGAGCCGAACGGGGTCGCGTAAGCGATCTCCTCGGTTACGGCGACCTCGCGATTGCCGACCATGACGCTGTCGATGCCGTAGGCGGGGCGGTGATAGGTGAGGGTGGAGCGGGAGATCAACTCCAGCGCGGCCGACAGCCGGCCGACGACCTGATCCGATAAGCCCTGCGGCACCAGATTGAGGAATTTGAGTGCGGACGAAGCCCCCGACCGCCACGGCGCCGTCAGGTCCATATGGTTCTGAAAGGCCTGATAATACATCGACATCATACTGAAAAGCCCACCTGTCCCCGTGCTGCTATGCAATATCGGAGCCAAACCGGAGATGGGCCGTCCTCAAGATTGGCACGTCGCTTGCTGCTCTTTTGGCGGGAAGCACAGGCGGTGCGCACTCCCGCAGTCCAGGCGGGGTGCAAGTCTTAGGCGTGAGGGAAGGCCATATGGCGAAGGCGACACTGACCATCAGCAGCAAGAACTATTCGTCCTGGTCGCTGCGTGGCTGGCTGCTGACGAAATTTTCCGGGCTCGATTTCGAGGAGATCGTCACCGCGCCGGACGACGCGTCGGCGCGTGCCGAAATCCTGCTGTTGTCGTCGTCGATCCTGGTGCCGTGCCTGCGGCACGACGGCGCGATCGTCTGGGATACGCTGGCGATCGCCGAATATCTCAACGAGGCGATGCCGGATGCCGGGCTGCTGCCCGCGGATCGCGTTCAGCGCGCGCATTGCCGCTCGATCTGCGGCGAAATCCATTCCGGCTTCACCACCTTGCGCGCCTCGCTGCCGGTCAATCTGAAGGGGCACTTCCCCGGCTTCAAGATCTGGTCGCGCGCGCAGGCCGACATCGATCGCGTCTGGGCGATCTGGCGCGACTGCCTGGACAAATCGGGCGGGCCCTTCCTGTTCGGCGAGACCCGCACCATGGCTGACGCGATGTACGCCCCGGTGGTGACGCGCTTCGTGACCTATAACGTCAAGCTCGAGCCACAGCTGCAGGCCTATGCCGATACCATCATGGCCATGCCGGAGATGAAGGAATGGATCGCGGCGGCACGGGATGAGCCGGCCGAGATCGAGGAGCTCGAGGTCGAATATTAGGCAGGCCGGGTGCCATCTGCCTGTTTTGGGAGCGAGCATCCAACCGCCGCACCCCGCGGTCATGTCATTGAAGGCGTTAACGTTTGACGCCCGTGGTGGGCTGAGCCCGCTCACGCGCTGTGCAGATATTGTATGCGCGCGCTGGCCGGTTGCGACATCTAGCCGTGAACAGGCGCGTACGGGGCGCTACGGCTGATTCGGACGTGATTCGTTCGGGCCGCGTTCCGAAGGTTAAAGCCGGGACGCGGCCCCGTTGCATTTTGAGACAGAAATCAGTGCTCAGGCCACGCCCGAATGCTTCATGCGCGGGACGCGCCAGCCGATGACGGTTGCTTCAACTGCGACGCCGGCCGCGTGGTTCTGCCAGCGTCCCTCGATATAGCGGCAGGCGAACGGCAGCTGATACGTTCCGCTGTGGTCCTCGCACAGCACTTCGACTGCAAGGCCGGGCGGCGGTTCTCCGGCGCCGTCGAATTCCGCCAGTCGTCTGTCGCGCGTTGCCATCAAAAAACTCCCTTAAACAAAGCCGCGGAAAGAGTGCCCATTTCCTCCGCGTGCAGATCATCGCTCCCCGTGCGAGGGAACAGCCGCAAGCTCAACGCGAGAATGCGGTGCGAGTGTGGTAGCCTCGACAGGCTGCGTGCAAAAAGCGCACATTGCCGTGATTGATTTGACGAGGAACCTGTATGCTGCTTCGAAGCGCCGTCGTTTGTTTCGCGATGTTGCTGCTCGCTACGCTGGCGATTGTGCCGGTCCGCGCGCAGGACGTGCCCGGTATCGAGATCTGCACCGTCGAGAAGACCATGGAGCGCCGCACCAGCTGCCTCCAGAGCAACGTCGACTTCCTCCAGAAGACGATCACCAAGCTCAACCTCGATCACCAGCAGAAGCTGGACGCCGCGGCTCGCCAGATCGATGCGTTGAAGACGACCGTGGCCGGCTTGCAGAAGATGCTCGGCGATCTCCAGGCCGCGCAGGCGAAGACCGCGGAGGATGTGAAGAAGAAACAGGATGCGCCGCCGCCGAAGGATGCGGCGAAATAGGCGCCGCGCTCAGGCGACGCGATATCGCTCCATGACGCTGCGGTCGGGCTCATAGCCGAGCCCAGGTCCGGTCGGCACCGCGACATGGCCGGTGGCATCGACATCGGCGCGGCCGCCCCAGAGGCAGGCCTCGCGCTTCAGGTAAAACATCTCGACCAACCCGTCGTTGCGCCCCGCCAGGAGATGCAAGGTCGCCAGCAGGCCGGGGCCGAAATACGGGGAGTGCGGAACGATCTTGACGCCTTGCCGATCCGCGAGCGCCGCAACCTTCAGAAATTCCGTGATGCCGCCGACCTTGATCACCGACGGCTGGGCGTGGCTGACCGCGCCCGCCTCCATCATCTGGCGGAATTGATATTCCGTGCAGGCGTTCTCGCCGGCGGCGACGCCGAGCCCGCCCTTGCTGCGGACCTCGGCGAGCGCCGCAAAATCCTCCGGCGGCCAGACCGGCTCTTCCAGGAACATC
Source organism: Bradyrhizobium sp. 155 (assembly GCF_023101105.1). Lineage (NCBI taxonomy): Bacteria > Pseudomonadati > Pseudomonadota > Alphaproteobacteria > Hyphomicrobiales > Nitrobacteraceae > Bradyrhizobium > Bradyrhizobium sp. 155. The sequence goes on from NZ_CP064704.1 coordinate 1,763,779, forward strand.
GGCTGCGCGTCCCCGCATGTCCTGGCGAACGCGACCGCCTGCTCGCCTGACAGCGGGCAGTTCATGTCCACCATCAGCGGAATGCCGGGCCCGATCGCCGCGCGCGCGGCAAACACCGCCGGCGCCGTGGTCTCGTGCAGCTTGATGGCGCCATAGCCGAGTGCGAGCGCCTTCTTGCATTCGGCGGCGATGTTGTCGGGCGAACCGATCCGCAACAGGCTCGCATAGGCCGGAATGGCCGAGCGCCTGGTGTCGCCGAGCAGGCGGTTCAGCGGGACGCCCTCGATCTTGGCGGCGAGGTCCCACAGCGCGATGTCGAGCCCGGAGATCGCGAACATGGTGATGCCGTAACGGCCGAACAGATGCAGATTGCGCTGGATCTGGTCCATCACCGCGGGGATGCCGGCGGCATCGGGAACCTCCAGCCCATGGGCTTGTGGTGCGATCATTTCCTCGACGGCACTGCGCGTGGTGCGGGGGCAGACATAGGCGAAGGCATCGCCCCAGCCGGTGAGCCCGGCGTCGGTGGTGACCTCGAGGATCACCATGTCGAGGGCGGTGATGGCGGAGGCGCCCTGACGGAAGCTCGCGACACCAGCGTCATAGGGGATGCGGATATGGTGCGCCCGCACATCGGTGATTTTCATGACGCGGTTCCTCCTGCTTTCTTGTGAGCGGTTTCAAGGACGTCCCGAGTGTAGCCATGAACGCCCGGACGTTGCCAGTGGCTGTTCCGGCGTTATCCTCCTGCGGGACCGCAACGCCGATCAAGCGAAACCCGCGGACTTCCGTGCATCATGGTCGCGCTTCGAACGAGAAACGCCATGAACCCAGCCCAGCGCGCGCTCTGGTATGTCGAGAGCCATCTGGCCGAGCCGATGACGCTCGACGAGATCGCTGCGATATCGGGCGTGTCGCGGTTCCACATCGTGCGCGCGTTTGCCGTAGCCACCGGCCTGCCGGTGATGCGGTACGTGCGCGCGCGGCGGCTGAGCGAAGCGGCGCGCAGTCTTGCGAATGGCGCGCCGGACATCCTGTCGCTGGCGCTGGAGGCCGATTACGGCTCGCACGAAGCATTCACCCGTGCGTTCCGCGACCAGTTCGGCACCACGCCCGAAGCGGTGCGCGCCGCGCAATGCACCGGCCATCTCAAGCTCCAGGAGCCGATCCTCATGGATTCAACCATCTCGGACAAACTCGCCAGCCCGCGCTTCGAAACCACAAAGGCCTTCCTCGTCGCAGGCATCATCGAGCGCATCTCCTGCGACAACGGCGCGGCCATTCCTGGACTGTGGCAGCGCTTCCACCAGGAGGTCGCCGCCATTCCCACGCGCGTTGGAGCGGTCGCCTATGGCGTCTGCTGCAACGGCGACGATGCCGGCAATTTCGACTACATTGCCGGCGTCGAGGTCGCCGATTTCTCCGAACTGCCGCGCCCCTTCGGCCGTATCCGCATCCCCGAGCAGCGCTATGCGGTGTTCACCCACACCGACCACGTCGCCTCGATCAGGCGCACCGTCAACGCGATCTGGAATCAGTGGCTGCCGGCCTCCGGCCTGAAGGCTGCCGATGCGCCGAACTTCGAGCGCTACGACGAGAAATTCGATCCCGCCACCGGCAATGGCGGCCTGGAGATTTGGATACCCGTGCGAGATTAGCGCGCAACGCTGGCATACCATCCGGCTTGCTTGGCAAGCCCCGGTGACTTTGTCATAACCGCAGGCAATCTTGCGTGTGGGGCCCGTGCCGGACATCCCGCGCAAGTCATAACAAGCAGCCGGGAGGGTCCCCACATGTCCAACGTCCGCGTTCTCGCCACCGACCTCGAATTTCCCGAAGGGCCGGTCGTGATGCCGGACGGCTCGGTCGTGCTGGTGGAAATCCGCGGCCAGCGCCTGACCCGAATCCATCCCGACGGGCGCAAGGAGGTCGTCGCGAAGATTCCGGGCGGCCCGAACGGCGCAGCCCTCGGCCCCGACGGCAAGATCTACATCTGCAACAATGGCGGCTTCTCCTGGATCCCGACCCGCAACATGATCATGCCGGGTCCGCAGCCCGACGGCTATCTCGGCGGCTCGATCCAGCGCGTCGATCTGCAATCCGGCCAGATCGAAACCGTCGTGACCAGATGCGGCGAGCACGATCTGCGCGGGCCGAACGATCTGGTGTTCGACAAGCAGGGCGGCCTCTGGTTCTCCGATCTCGGCAAGCGCCGCGCGCGCGAGATGGACGTCGGCGGCATGTACTATCTCAAGCCCGGCATGAAGGAGATCGTCGAGGTCGTCCACGGCGTGTTGCCGGCGAACGGCATCGGCCTCTCGCCGGACGAGACCACCGTCTACATCGCGGAGACGCCGACGGGCCGGCTCTGGGCCTACGAGCTCTCCGCGCCCGGCACGCTCAAGCCGCGCGACGCGATCTATCGCGGCGAGCGGGGCAAACCGATCTGCGGCCTCGGCGGCTACCAGATGTTCGATTCGCTGGCGGTCGAAGCCAACGGCAATGTCTGCGTCGCCACCCTCGTCTCCGGCTGCATCTCGGTGATCGCGCCCGATGGCACGCTGGTCGAGCAGATCCCGACCGGCGACCGCGTCACCACCAACATCGCCTTCGGCGGCCCCGAGCTGAAGACCGCCTACATCACCCTCTCCGGCAAGGGCGAGCTGATCGCCATGGACTGGCCGCGCAGCGGTTTGCCGTTGAATTTCCTTAACAAGTAAACGGTGCTAGTGACCATCATTGCAACCGAAGCGAAGCAATCCAGGAATGCGTCCGCGGTGACAGTCTGGATTGCTTCGTCGCTTCGCTCCTCGCAATGACAAAGGAGAGAGTTTCAAATGCCCTGGCCTGATCCCATCACCCTGCGCGGACAGCATGCCGCTCTGGAGCCGCTGTCGCATCAGCACCGCGAGGGGCTGAGCGAGGCCGTGAAGGATGGTGAGCTCTCCACCATCTGGTACACCGCAATCCCGACGCCGGACAACATGGGCAAGGAAATCGACCGCCGGCTCGGTCTTCAGGCCGCCGGCTCGATGCTCCCCTTCACCGTATTCGATGGCAGCGGCAAGATCGTGGGCATGACGACCTACATGAACATCGATGCGGCCAACCGCCGCGTCGAGATCGGCTCGACCTGGTATGGTAAGAGCGCGCAACGCGGCCCGCTCAACACGCAGTGCAAATTGCTGCTGCTCACCCACGCCTTCGAAACCCTGGACTGCATCGCGGTGGAATTCCGCACCCACTTCTTCAATCACCAGAGCCGCCGCGCCATCGAGCGCCTAGGCGCCAAGCAGGACGGCATCCTGCGCAGCCACCAGGTCGCGCCGAACGGCACGCTACGCGACACCGTGGTCTACAGCATCACCGCGGCCGAATGGCCTACGGTGCGAACGCATTTGAATTATCAACTCAACGACAAGCCGCGCTAGAGGCGGCCGAGGCACCATGGACAGATTTGATTATGTGATCGTCGGCGCGGGCTCCGCCGGTTGCGTGCTCACCAGCCGGCTGAGCGAAAACCCTGCGACCAGCGTTTGCGTGCTCGAGGCCGGCCCGAGCGACTGGCATCCCTACATCCATCTGCCGGCCGGCTTCATCAAGACCTTCCACATGAAGAGCATCAACTGGGCCTACCAGCAGGAGGTCGGACCCTGGACCGGCGGCCGCAGCATCTACGCGCCGCGCGGCAAGACGCTCGGCGGTTCGTCCTCGATCAACGGCCACATCTACAACCGCGGCCAGCGCATGGATTTCGACACCTGGGCGCAGATGGGCAATCGCGGCTGGGGCTATGCCGACGTGCTGCCCTACTTCCGGCGGCTGGAGAAGCGGGTCGGCGAGGGCGAGGACATTTATCGCGGCCGCGAAGGCAATCTCACCGTCACCACCATGAACTGGCGCGATCCGCTTTGCGAAGCCTTCATGGAAGGCGCGGTGAGCCTCGGCATTCCGCGCAACCCCGACTACAACGGCAAGACCCAGGAAGGCGTCTCCTATTGCCAGCGCACCATCGACAAGGGCTTGCGCGTCTCCGGCGCCACCGCTTTCCTCAAGCCCGCGATGAAGCGGCCGAACGTGCATGTCCGCACCCACGCGCATGCGACCGAGATCATCTTCGAGGGCAAGCGCGCCGTCGGCGTGCGCTACATGAAGGGCGGTCATGGCGGCACGCCGGTCGAGGTCCGCGCCAACAAGGAAGTGATCCTCTCCGGCGGCACCTATAATTCGCCGCAGCTGCTCCAGTTGTCCGGCATCGGCTCACCGGATCTGTTGCAGGCCCACGGCATCGCCGTGCGTCACGCGCTTCCGGTCGGCGAAGGCCTGCAAGATCACTACGCCCCGCGCACGGTCGCGCGCGTCAAGGACATCAGGACCATCAACGAGCTCCGCCGCGGCTGGCGTCTCTGGGTCGAGGCGATGAAATGGGCGACCGCGCGCAAAGGCCTGCTGTCGCTGTCGCCGACCATGGTCTACTGCTTCTGGCACTCCGGCGAGAGTGCGGAGAGCTCCGACCTCCAGCTCACCTTCACACCGGCGAGCTACAAGGAAGGCGTGCAGGGCCAGCTCGAGGACGAGCCCGGCATGACGGTGGCGTCCTGGCAGCAGCGCCCCGAGAGCCGCGGCTATGTCCGCATCCGCTCGGCAGATCCGTTTGCGCCGCCGATCATCCAGACCAACTATCTTGACGCCGAGCTCGACCGCCGGGTCATCGTCGGCGGCATGAAGCTCGCGCGCAGGCTTTTGAAGAGCGCGCCGCTGTCGCCCTATTACGCCTACGAGGATTTCCCCGGACCCAACGTCAATACCGACGACGAGTTTTTGGCGGCCGCCACCGAGCGCGGCACCACCACCTTCCACCCCGGCTGCACCTGCCGCATGGGCCCGGCGGATTCCACCTGGGCGGTGGTCGACGATCAGCTCCGCGTTCACGGGTTGCAAGGTCTCCGCGTCATCGATGCCTCCGTGATGCCGCGCATGATCTCGGCGAACCTCAATGCCTCAACCATGATGATCGCCGACCGCGCCTCGGACTTGATCCGCGGCAAGAAGCCGATGGAAGCCGCGCGCGTGCCGGATGCGGCGGTGGCGTAGCAAGGTCTCGTGCTCCGGACGCAGCGCTGCGCTTCCCCGGCGATGCGAAGCATCGTCCGGTGCAGCTGTGCGCTGCAGAGCCGGAGGCCCATCTCACGCGACCTTGGTCGCCCCTCGCGATTTGAAGCGCGAGTTGGAGAGGGCGATGCTCACCCTTGCTCCGTCATCCCGAGCGCAGCGATGCAATCCAGGATCTTTCCGCGGAGGCAGCCTGGATTGCTTCGCTGCGCTCGCAATGACGAGGTGGAGAGAGTGCGCCACACTCTCGGTGTCATCGCCCGGTTTGACCTGGCGATCCAGTATTCCAGAGGCGGTTATGATTGATTCGAGAAGCCGCGGCGTACTGGATTCCCCGCCTTCGCGGGGAATGACACCGGAAGGTGGGGCGGCAGCGGAGTGCGCTCGAACCTACACTTCCCTCCGGCTCAGGAACGCCAATCGCTCGAACAGATGCACGTCCTGCTCGTTCTTGAGCAGCGCACCGTGCAGTGGTGGGATCAGCTTGCGCGGGTCGCGCTCGCGCAACTGCTCGACGCTCATGTCTTCGTTGAGCAGCAGTTTGAGCCAGTCCAGAAGCTCTGAGGTGGAGGGCTTCTTCTTCAACCCGGGCACTTCGCGGACCTCGAAGAAGATGCGCAGGGCTTCCTCGACCAGCCGCTTCTTGATGCCGGGGAAGTGGACGTCGACGATCCGGGTCATGGTGTCGGCATCGGGGAACTTGATGTAGTGGAAGAAGCAGCGGCGCAGGAACGCGTCCGGCAGCTCCTTCTCGTTGTTGGAGGTGATCATCATGATCGGGCGCTGCTTGGCCTTGATCGTCTCGCCGGTCTCGTAGACGTGGAATTCCATGCGGTCGAGCTCAAGCAGGAGATCATTTGGGAATTCGATGTCGGCCTTGTCGATCTCGTCGATCAGCAGCACCGGGCGCTGCTCGGCGGTGAAGGCATCCCACAGCTTGCCGCGCTTGATGTAGTTCTTGATGTCGGACACGCGGGCATCGCCAAGCTGGCTGTCGCGAAGGCGCGATACCGCGTCGTATTCATAGAGGCCTTGCTGTGCCTTGGTGGTGGACTTGATGTGCCAGGTCAGAAGCGGGGCGTTCAGCGCCTTCGCCACTTCCTCCGCCAGCACCGTCTTGCCGGTGCCGGGCTCGCCCTTGATGAGCAGCGGGCGCTCCAGCACGATCGAGGCATTGACCGCGACCTTGAGATCGTCGGTCGCAACATAGTCCTTGGTGCCGGTAAATTTCATCGCGCGTCCTTGTTGGTCGTCGTCCCAGGAATTGCCAGTTTCATGGCCCTGGTCCAACAAACGGAACGGCCGCGCGTGGCGGCCGTTCCTGGTTCGGTCAGGCTTTCAGACCCGTTTTATCAGCGAAAGGATGACGAGCACAATCGCTCCGCCAATCCCGCCTGGCGGACAATCCTGCCCAGAGCTCGTCGGGTGGGGTCTCCGAGGCGCCCCTTGACGCCGACAATCCAAAGGGCAATCTGTCACCCATGTTCCTGCAATTCTTCACTTCTCTGCGCGATGCGCAGGTCCCCGTGACGCTGCGCGAATACCTCACGCTGATGGAGGCGCTCGACGCCGACCTCGCGGACTACTCGGTCGAGAATTTCTACTATCTCTCGCGCACCTCCCTGGTGAAGGACGAGCGCAACCTCGACAAGTTCGACCGCGTCTTCGGCACCGTCTTCAAGGGGCTGGAAAGCCTGCTCGACGCCATGGAGGGGGCCGAGATCCCCGAGGAGTGGCTGAAGAAGCTCGCCGAGAAATACCTGACCGACGAAGAGAAGAAGCAGATCGAGGCCATGGGCTGGGACAAGCTCATGGAGACCCTGAAGAAGCGTCTCGAGGAGCAGAAGGGCCGTCATCAGGGCGGCTCGAAGTGGATCGGCACCGCCGGCACCTCGCCGTTCGGCGCTCATGGTTACAATCCCGAAGGCATTCGCATCGGCCAGGACAAGAACCGCAACAACCGCGCCGTCAAGGTGTGGGACAAGCGCGAGTTCAAGGATCTGGACGGCAATGTCGAGCTCGGCATCCGCAACATCAAGGTGGCATTGCGCCGCCTGCGCAAATTCGCGCGCACCGGCGCGCCGGATGAACTCGATCTCGACACCACCATCCGCGAGACCGCCAATCACGGCTATCTCGACGTGCACATGCGGCCCGAGCGCCGCAACGCGGTGAAGCTGCTAGTGTTCTTCGACATCGGCGGCTCGATGGACGCGCATATCGAGCAGGTCGAGGAGTTGTTCTCGGCGGCGAAGAGCGAGTTCAAGCACATGGAGTATTTCTACTTCCACAATTGCCTCTATGAAGGCGTGTGGAAGCAGAACAAGCGGCGCTTTACCGACCGCACCCCGACCTGGGACGTGCTGCACAAATACCCGCACGATTACAAGATCGTGTTCGTCGGCGACGCCTCGATGTCGCCCTACGAGATCATGGTGCCCGGCGGCTCGGTCGAGCACGTCAACGAGGAGCCCGGCTCGGTCTGGCTCGACCGCATCATCCGTACCTATCCGCATTCGGTGTGGCTGAACCCCGTGCAACAGAAGCACTGGGACTATTCGGAATCCACCACCATCATCAAACGCATTTTCGCCAACCGCATGTATCCGATCACGATCGAGGGACTTGAAGGTGCGATGAAGGAATTAACGCACTAGCTCGCGCTCCGCGCCGGGAATGACTACAAGAGGGAGAACCACGTGCCCCAGACCATCACCCGTGGCATCAAGGCGCTGATCGACGAGGCCAATGCCGAGATCGAGACGCTCACCGCCAAAGACGCCATCGAGATCTCCAAGAACGGCGACGTCGTCATCGTCGACATCCGCGATCCCCGCGAGATCGAGCGCGACGGCCGCATCCCCGGCGCGTTCGCCTGCACCCGCGGCATGCTCGAATTCTGGATCGATCCGCAGAGCCCTTATGCCAAGCCGGTGTTCCAGGAGGACAAGAAGTTCGTCTTCCATTGCGCCGGCGGCTTGCGCTCTGCGCTCGCCGCCAAGACTGCGCAGGACATGGGCCTCAAGCCCGTCGCCCACATCGCGGGCGGCTACGCCGCCTGGCGCGACGCCGGCGGGCCGACCCAACAGTGGGAGCCGAAGAAGAAGGGGTGAGGGTGCTGCGCTGCCGCTCCAATCTCCGGCGTCATTCCCCGCGAAAGCGCGGAATCCAGTACGCCGCGGCCTCTCGGCTCAATTACAATCGCCTCTGGAATACTGGATCGCCCGGTCCTAGTGCGCAATTGCGCACTGGCCGGGCGATGACAGCGGAGTTGGATGCGCACTGCTTCAACCTCGCTCACGTTGCGCTCGCGCGGAATAATAGAAAGATCTCGCATGCCCACCGATCCCCTCATCTCTACCGAATGGCTCGCCGCCCACATCAATGACGCCAACGTCAAGGTGCTCGACGCCAGCTTCAAGCTGCCGGGTGTGCTGCCATTGCCGAAGGACGATTATCTCGCCGCGCATCTGCCGGGCGCGGTGTTCTTCGACGTCGATGCGATCTCGGACCATTCCAACCCGCTGCCGCACATGTATCCGAGTGCCGAGCAGTTCGGCCGCGACGTCGGTCATCTCGGCATCTCCAATGCCGACACCGTCGTGATCTATGATGCCGGCGGCTGGGTCGCTGCTCCCCGCGCGTGGTGGATGTTCCTGGCTTTCGGGCACGGCAATGTGCGCATCCTCAATGGCGGCCTGAAGAAGTGGCGCGCCGAGGGGCGTCCGGTCGAGAGTGGCGAGGCGAAGCCGAAGCCTGCGACGTTCACGGCCAGCTACGATTCAAAACGCGTGCGCAGCATGCAGCAATTGATCGCCAACGTCGAAAGCCGTGCCGAGCAGGTGATCGACGCGCGCGCCGCCGACCGGTTCGAGGGCCGGGCGCCGGAGCCGCGCGCAGGCATCCGCTCCGGCCATATCCCGGGCGCGCGCAACGTGCCCTACAATCTCCTGTTCGACGCCGCGACCGGCACGATGAAGCCGCTTGATGATCTCCGCGCTGCCTTTACCAACGCCGGCGTCAGGCTCGATGCGCCGATCGTGACGAGCTGCGGCTCCGGGGTCTCCGCCGGCGTGCTGACATTGGCGCTCTATCGCCTCGGCATCACCGACACCGCGCTCTACGATGGCTCATGGTCGGAATGGGGCCAGGAAAAGGGACCGCCGATCGCAACCGGGCCGGCGTAACCCTACTGACGTGCGCGCGCGGTCGTCGTTGCGGCGAGCGTGGGTTGCGGTTGTCCGAACGGATCGAGTTGCTGAACCGGCGGCGGCGCGCGCCAGACAATGCGGCGGCGCTTCTTGACGCGATGCGCCCGCGGCTTGGTCGCCTTGCTCTCCGGCGACCTGCTGTCGGCCTTAGAGCCGGCCTTGGCCTTCGCCGGCGGACCCTCCCAGGCCGTGGTCGCCGGGTCGTTCAATGCGGCGAACTTCGCGCTCGCCATGTCGAACCTGGACGAAGCCGAGGCTCCGCTGGGGGCGGCAGGTGTTGGTTTGCTCGCGAGAGCGATCGAAACGGGCTTGGCCTCGGCGATGGATGCGCTGGCGTCGGCCGGAGTAAGCGTGTTGCTTGAGGCCTGCACCGCGGCGTCCGTCGTCGTCTCGGCCTTGGTCTTCGCATTGGCCGGTTCGGCCGGGACGTCAGCCGGAGGGGCAACGACCTGCGGCTGACCGTCGGTCTCAGTCGTCAGCGCGACCACTTGTTCGGGCTCGCTCATCGGCAGTGCGATGGTCGGGACTTGATCGCGCAGCGACGGCGTCGGATCGGTGGCCGCTTCCGGCTCGGCGCGGAGGACCGCGAGCACCGGCTGGGCCGGCTCGGGAGCTTGTGCAAACACCTGCTCCTGCGGGCCGTTCCGCCAGGAGGGGTTGCTGACATACTGCTCGTGGCTCGCCCGCAGCAGCGCGGCGGCGCCCAGGCCGAATACCAGGATGGAGGCTGACAGCAGGATCGCGGCAAACAGGAAGCGAAAGCCGGGAAGCATCGAGGGATTGCGAATTTCCGCCCCGGCGGTGAAGTGGCCAGGGCCCATGAGCCATCTGAACGCGGTGACGGTACTGCTTGCCGCGTTCGCCACGCGGGGATCGAAGCTCAAAGCGGAGGCGAATCAGGCTGATTCGAACATACCGCAACGATTCCGCGCCGTTCCGTAAAAAACGGAGCCGGCGACTCCGGCGATCTCGGGCGTGGGCTGATTTTCGCCCCGTGATGCAAGGAGGCAACGGTAGTCTTGCGGATCACAAATCGGCAAATCAGGCACAAATCCGCCTGTAATGTCTTGAATGTGCCGCTATCTTCCGTCATCTGGCCGTTAACGGTCCGGACGGGGCCCGGGGACTATACAAGAGCGATGATGATCAAACATTTTCTGACGATATGCGCTGCCGCAACAGTCGCTGCGGCGGGAACCTCGCTCGCACAGGCCCAGAGCTATCCGGTCCAGCAGGCGCCGAGCTATGGCGCGCCGCCGGCCGAATATCGGCCCGGCGACCGCGCGCCGAGTTTCGACGCGCTCGACGATGAAGATGATGCGATGCCGCAGGCAGCGCTGCCGCCGCCCGGTCCGGATCCGCGTTACGGCCGTCCGCCCGGCGCTCCCCCGGTGTATTCCGCCGCGCCGCCGCAGGGTCCGGTGATGTCGCCCGATGATCCGCGTTATGGCCGTCCCGCAGGTGCCCCCGTCTACTCGGCCGCGCCGCCGCAGGGTCCCGTGACGTCGCCCGACGACCCGCGCTACGGCCGCCCTGCCGGCCCGCCCGCGGTGATCTACGCCGATCGTCCGACTCAGGCGCCCGGCAGTGACGGCCTGCGTCCGCCCGAGGCGGTCGGTGGTCCCGCCGCGACCGGAACGGTCCAAGCCGGGCAGCCACCCGTTGGTGCCGACGGTCGGCCGATGGCGATCGCCTCGCTGCCGCCCGAGGAGCAGCCTGACGCTGCTCCGGCGCAGCTGCCGCAGAACCTGCGCCGTCAGGAGGTCTCGCTGGCGACCAAGGAGCCGGCCGGAACACTCATCGTCGATACCCCGAACACCTACCTCTATTACGTGCTGGGCAACGGCCGTGCGATCCGCTACGGCGTCCGCGTTGGCCGGGACGGCTTCACCTGGACCGGCGTGCAGAAGATCACCCGCAAGGCCGAGTGGCCGGATTGGCATCCGCCGACCGAGATGATCGAGCGCCAGCCCTATCTGCCGCGTTTCATGGCCGGCGGTCCCGGCAATCCGCTCGGCGCCCGCGCGATGTATCTCGGCTCGACCGTCTACCGCATTCACGGCACCAACCAGCCCTCGACCATCGGCAAGTTCGTGTCCTCCGGCTGCATCGGCATGCTGAACGAGGACGTCTCCGACCTGTTCGATCGCGTCAAGGTCGGCACCCGCGTGGTCGTGATGCCGGGTGGTCCGTCGCCGGGAACTGCGACCGCATCCGCCGCGCCCGTGCCCGTCGCTGCAGGCCCCGCGCCAATGGCCGCGCAGACCGGTCCGGTCGGAGGCACCCAGCCGACAGTGGTGCCGCCGTTGCCCGCACCCGTCACCGTGCGCTGAATCGGCCTCGCAAGAATTGATCTGATGACGGCGCGTGACCTTCGGTCACGCGCCGTCATCATTTGACGCATGCGTGCAGGTCGCACTTGCGCATACTTGAACGGCTCCGCAGCTCGACTACGTCCGGGAGGATTGCAACGAATTGAGGAGCACAGGATGCGCATCTTTGTTGCGGGCGCGACCGGCGCGGTCGGTCAGTATCTTGTTCCGGCGCTGGTCGCCGCGGGTCATTCGGTGATCGGCACGACACGGAGTGCGGCAAAAACAGACCTTGTACGGCGATTGGGTGCGGAGCCGGTCGTTGCCGACGGCCTCGATGCCGACAGCATGCGCGCTGCGGTGATTGCGGCAAAGCCCAACGCCGTCATCCACCAGATGACAGATCTCGCGGCCGCCACGGACCTCCGGCATTTCGATCGGGCTTTCAAGCGAACCAACGAGCTCCGCACCCGCGGAACCGACATTCTGCTCAACGCCGCGCGCGAGGCCGGCGCCAAGCGCTTCATCGCGCAAAGCTTCTGCGGCTGGACCTTCAGTCGCGCCGGCGGAACGGTGAAGATCGAGACCGATGAACTCGACTCGAATCCACCGCGAGAGCTACGACGCACGCTCGAGGCAATCCGCTATCTGGAGCGAATCATCACCGCTTCGACGAAGCCGGAGGGAATCGTGCTGCGCTATGGATTCTTCTATGGACCCGGCACCGGCACGCTCTCGCCGGCGATGATCGACCAGCTGCGCCACCGGCGTGTGCCGGTGATCGGTGACGGCGGCGGCACGTGGTCGTTCATTCACACCGAAGATGCAGCCTCTGCCACGCTCGCCGCGCTTGAACGCGGACGCACCGGCAGCATCTACAATATCGTCGACGATCATCCGGCGCCGGTGAAGGATTGGTTGCCCGCGCTGGCCGAACTCCTCCGTGCCAAGCCGCCGCGTCACATCCCCGCCTGGCTCGGGCGCCTGCTTGCGGGCGAGCATATGGTTGCGATGATGACGGAGGTGCGTGGAGCCTCCAACGGCAAGGCCAAGCGCGAGCTCGGTTGGCTGCCGGCGCATGCCTCCTGGCGCGACGGCTTTGCCGATGCGGCACGGCAGCCCACCAGCCAGCGCTCGGCGGCCTGAGGCATCACGCCAGCTTGCGCGGCAGCTCACTGCCCTTGGTGAAGGCGTCGATCGCCTCGACCATCTGGCCGTAATGGATGCGCAAGCCGTCCTCGGTGGCGTAGCCGAGGTGCGGCGTCAGCACGAGGTTGTCGAGCTTGCGGAAGGGATGGTCCGTCGGCAGCGGCTCGACCGAGAATACGTCGATGCCGGCGCCTGCAATCCTCTTCTGCTGCAACGCCTCGAGCAGTGCCTGCTCGTCCACGATCGGCCCGCGCGCGGTGTTGACGAGGAAGGCCGTCGGTTTCATCCGCGCGAGATCGGAAGCCCCGACCAGCCCGCGCGAGCGCTCGCTCAGCACCACATGGATGCTGACGATGTCGGCCTTGGCGAACAGCTCCTCCTTGGTGGCGTAGCCGACGCCGGCGTCCTTGCACTTCTCCGGGGTCAGGTTCGGGCTCCAGGCGATCACGTTCATGCCGAACGCCTTCGCGATATCAGCCATCTTGCTGCCGAGCTTGCCGAGCCCGACGACGCCGAGCGTCAATCCCTCGATCTCGACGCCGGCAAAGGCCTGCCAGGGCTCGCCCGCATGCATGCGCGCGTTCTCGCGGCCGATGCCGCGGGTCAGTTCCAGGATCAGGCCCATGGTGAGGGGCGCGGTCGGATCGCGCGAATATTGCGTGCCGCCGATCGTGACGCCCCGCGCCTTGGCGGCCTCCATGTCGATCGAGGCGTTGCGCATGCCTGACGTCAGCAGGAGCTTCAGCTTCGGCAGGCTTTCGAACAGGCTCTTGGGGAACGCGGTGCGCTCGCGCATCGCGCAGACGATCTCGAAATCGGCCAGCGCGCTCGCCGCGGCCTGCTCGGAGGCGAAGGGATGGCTGAACACGGTGACGTCGATGCGGTCGGACAGGCTTTGCCAATCGGCGACGTCGAGGGCGAGGTTGAAATAGTCGTCGAGAATTGCACAGCGCAGCCGCGTCATCAGCGTTCTTCCATGGCGAGAGGTGGAACCAGGCCATGGTTGCGCGCAATCAGGACCGTGCGCAAGCCGTTCGCGTCTTCAAAAATCCGACAGGTGATAAAGGCTCAGAGGTCGCGGGGCTTGAGCCGGAACGGCGCATTCATGCCGTGCTTGGCGCGCCAGGCCGGGCCGGGGCCGCGCATGTAATGCAGTTCGGGCCGGTAGGGGTTGAAAGCGGTGGCAAAGAAGCGCTTCCAGAAGCCCTTGATCTCCGAGGCAAATGCGGAGGCGCTGCCGGCTTCCGCCGGAACGGGAAGGGAGTTGGTCTCGATCATGGCCATGACGCTGTCTCGCTGTGCTCCCGTTCATTCTGAGCGGGTGGCGCTGTTTCCGCGCGAAACCGAGCTTTGGCCTGATTTATTAAAAGATGGTTTCAATTGTCCGGATCGGCGGTGGGATGGTGTCCGTTCCGTATTCATCCGTGGTGAACGGAGGGAAAACATTGCCCTTTGGGGGCGGGGTCGCTACATCGGCGGCAAGCAAATTTCCTCAAATCGAAGGTTTTCGGGACCGATGGCGCGCCAGTTCATCTATTTCATGCAGGGCCTGACCAAGAGCTACCCGACTCGGAAGGTGCTCGATAACATCCATCTGAGCTTCTACCCGGACGCCAAGATCGGCGTGCTCGGTGTCAACGGCTCGGGCAAGTCGACGCTGCTCAAAATCATGGCCGGCCTCGACAAGGAGTACAACGGCGAGGCCTGGGTCGCCCAGGGCGCCCGCGTCGGCTATCTCGAGCAGGAGCCGCATCTCGATCCGGCATTGAGCGTGCGCGAGAACGTCATGCTGGGCGTCGCCAAGCAGAAGGCCATCCTCGATCGCTACAACGAGCTGGCGATGAACTACTCCGAGGAGACCGCCGACGAGATGACCAAGCTGCAGGACGAGATCGAGGCCCAGGGCCTCTGGGATCTCGACAGCAAGGTCGACCAGGCCATGGACGCGCTGCGCTGTCCGCCCGACGATGCCGACGTGTCGAAACTCTCCGGCGGTGAGCGCCGCCGCGTCGCGCTCTGCAAGCTGCTGCTCGACCAACCCGAGCTTCTGCTGCTGGACGAACCGACCAACCATCTCGACGCGGAGTCGGTGTCGTGGCTGGAAGGCCATCTGCGCAACTATCCCGGCGCGATCCTGATCGTCACCCATGACCGCTACTTCCTCGACAACGTCACGAGCTGGATTCTCGAGCTCGATCGCGGCAAGGGCATTCCCTATGAGGGCAATTACTCGTCCTGGCTGCAGCAGAAGCAGAAGCGGCTCGAGCAGGAGGGCCGCGAGGACGCTGCGCATCAGAAGACGCTGGCCCGCGAGCAGGAATGGATCGCGTCCTCGCCGAAAGCCCGCCAGGCCAAGTCCAAGGCGCGCTATCAGCGCTATGACGAACTGCTGAAACAGGCGAGCGAAAAGCAGACACAGACCGCGCAAATCACGATTCCGGTGGCCGAGCGACTCGGTCAGAACGTGGTCGACTTCGAAGGGCTCAGCAAAGGTTTCGGCGATCGCATGCTGATCGACGATCTCACTTTCAAGCTGCCGCCCGGCGGTATCGTCGGCGTGATCGGCGCCAACGGCGCCGGCAAGACCACGCTGTTCAGGATGATCACCAAGCAGGAGGAGCCGGACAAGGGCACCATCACGATCGGCGAGAGCGTTCATCTCGGTTACGTCGACCAGTCGCGCGACGCGCTCGACGGCAGCAAGAACGTGTGGGAGGAGATCTCCGGCGGCAACGAGCTGATCCTGCTCGGCAAGAGAGAAGTCAATTCACGCGGCTATTGTTCGTCGTTCAATTTCAAGGGCGCCGACCAGCAGAAGAAAGTCGGCGCGCTCTCGGGCGGTGAACGCAACCGCGTGCACCTTGCGAAAATGCTGAAATCCGGCGCCAACGTTCTGCTGCTCGACGAGCCGACCAACGACCTCGACGTTGACACGCTGCGTGCGCTCGAAGAGGCGCTGGAGGATTTCGCCGGCTGCGCCGTCATCATCAGCCATGATCGCTGGTTCCTCGATCGCATCGCGACCCACATCCTGGCCTTCGAAGGCGACAGTCATGTCGAATGGTTCGAGGGCAACTTCCAGGACTACGAGAAGGACAAGATGCGCCGGCTCGGCCAGGACAGCATCATCCCGCACCGCGTGAAGTACAAGAAGCTGACGCGGTGATCTCAGCATGATGCGGCGGGTGCTGATAGCTGCGGTGATCGCTATCACCTGCGGCCTGTCGCCCGCCGGCGCTGCCGACGCCGCCTTCGCGCAGTTCATCGCCTCGCTGTGGCCGGAGGCGGAGGCCGCCGGCGTGTCGCGCGCGACGTTCGAGCGAGAGACGCGCGGGCTCGAGCCGGACTACAAGCTGCCGGATCTGATCCTGCCGGGGCGTCCTGCAACGGGGGCGCCGTCGCAGGCCGAGTTCGTGCAGGTGCCGGCTGACTATGTCAGGGAAGCCTCGATCGCGCGGCTTGCGGGCGAGGGGCAGCGGTTGCTGCAAAAATATCGTCAGGCGCTGACCGAGATCGAGAAAAACTCCGGCGTGCCTGCTACCGTGATGCTGGCGATCTGGGGCCGCGAGACCGACTATGGCCGCTATACGCTGCCTTACGATCTCGTCCGCGTGCTGGCGACGCAGGCCTATGTCGGCCGCCGCAAGGACAGCTATCGCAACGAGTTCATCCTCTCGCTGAAAATTCTCGGTGACGGCGTAGTGACACGCAAGGACATGCGCTCGTCCTGGGCCGGTGCGACTGGGCTCACGCAATTCCTGCCGTCCGAATATTACAAGCATGGCGTCGATTTCGACCGCGACGGCCGCATCGACATCTGGCACTCGGTGCCGGATGCGCTGGCCTCCGCCGCGCAGCAGCTCGTCAACAAGGGCTGGCAGAGCGGTGTACGCTGGGCCTACGAGGTGCAGGCACCGGCCAAAGTCGATTGCACCGCCGGCGTGCCCGAGGTGACGAAGCCGATCGGCCAATGGCTGCGCGAAGGCTTTGTACCGGTGCGTGGACAAAAGCTCACTGCCGCCGAGCAGGCACAGCCGGCCTCCCTGCTGCAGCCTGAAGGCATCTACGGCCCGTCCTTCCTGACCACGAAGAACTACTTCGTGATCAAGGAATACAATTTTTCCGACCTCTACGTGCTGTTCGTCGGACATCTCGCCGACCGCATGACGAGCCCGCAACCGTTCGCGACCCCATGGTCTGCCTCGAAGCAATTGCGGACCAAGGACGTCGAGGCGATGCAGCGGGGGCTCACGCGCGTCGGGCTCTACAAGGACAAGGTCGACGGCAAGGCCGGCATGCAGACGCGCGCTGCGCTCGGCGCCTACCAGAAGTCGGCAGGCCTCAAGGTCGATTGCTGGCCGAGCGAAGAGGTGCTGCGCTCGATCCAGGCGGCGCGATAGGTGCGCAGGGCTGATAACGCAGGGTTGGCAAAAGAAAAAGCCCGGCCGAGGTGCTCGGCCGGGCTTCGATCGCGGCGCTCATGAGCGCCATGCGATCAGATCAGTAGCAAACGCGAACCGGGCGGACGGTCCAGCCGTAGCCATCCCAGTAGCGCTGGCGCTGCCAGTAGCAGGGCGGGGGCGGCGGGCCGGGCTCGGCCACATAAACCGGTCCACCATAGGCGGGACGGCTCGATGCGATGGCGCCGCCGACGATCGCGCCGCCGATCAGGCCGGCTGCGATGCCGACGCCGACCCCGTCATGGGCCTGGGCGGACGGCGTGGCGGTCACCAGCGAACCGGCGATCGTCGCAACCGTGAGGGCGGCAACTAAAGTCTTCTTCATACTCTTGGCTCTCCTGAGAGATGGATGCTCCTTGTTAGGAGCGCCCGGGGTTCAAAGGTTCACGCAGACTCTGATGGAATTGGCCTTGCAGCTAGGAAGCGCGCAAATGGTCAATCCGCGGTAAACGCACACGGAGCTGTGACGAGAAAAAGCGGTCTTTTTCAGGCCCCTAAATGAACGGCGCATCTGGAATGAGCCAGTTGGGGCGACTTCAGCCACAGACTCTGGCGCGGCGGACGCGCCAGGCATAACCGTCCCAGAAGCGCTGCTTCTGCCAGACGCAGCCGTTGCCGTAATAGTCGTCCGCGACGTAGCCCGGGCCCGGCGCATAGTAGCGCGGCGGATAGTAGCCGGCGCCATATCCGGGACCATATGCGTAGCCCGGGCCAGGGCCTGGACCGTAATAATACGGAGAGGCCAGCGCCCCACCGACAATGGCGCCGCCGATGATTCCGGCTGCCACACCCGCGGCGACGCCGCGTTGCGCCTGGGCTGGTGTAATGGCGCTAAGGGCCACAGCGGCGACGGCAGCAATTGCCAGGAGCGACTTCTTCATTGGCTGACCTTTCGAGCAAACACGCGGGAACTCTTTGAGGGTAAAGTTCCATACTTCGTTTGAATGATCAATGAACGGCACCTTTGCCGGGGCGACCAATCGGTAAGGACCGCAGCCCAGCCAGGGGAGGGCGATGATGGGTAACGCGATGATAAATGCATTGATCGCTGCCGGGATCGTCTTCGCGATCGGCTACGGCTGGATTACCCATCTCCAGAACCGCGGCCAGCGCGGCTCCCGCGCCGGGGCCAGCGTCAATGGCGGCGGCGACACCGCCACCGGCACGAGCGACGGCTTCTCGTTTGGGAGTTGGTTTTCCAGCGATAGTTCCGGCTGCGCGACCGACGGCGGCAGCTGTTCCAGCAGCGATAGCGGCAGTAGTGGCGGAGATTGCGGGGGCGGCGGCGATGGTGGAGGCGGTGGGGGCGACTAGGTCCGCCGCAATCTTGATCCAGTGCAAGGCCCTATTTTAGAGCCGTTCTAGGCTGTTTCCGGGCTAGTTTGGAATAGCTTCAAATTCCGCTTTTTCCTTTTGCATCCGGCCGGCCCCTTAAATATCGATGATGGCGCATCACCAAAGGGCCTGCCGCTTCCATGATCGTTTGTTCCTGTAACGTGCTGAGCGATGACGACATCCGCGCCGCCGTCGCCGAGTCCGACGACGCTGTGCGCCATGCCAAGCAGGTCTATGGGTGTCTCGGCTGTAGCGCCGAATGCGGCCGCTGCGCTCGGACGATCAAGACCATTATCGACGAAGCGCTTGGCACCTGTGCCACGTCCTGCTGCTCCGGCTGCCCGCACAACCACACTGTGGCGGCGAACGACGAGACGGCCCAGCCGGCCGAGTTCGCCCTCGCGGCCTGCTGAAATCCTCCGCAACCCTGGCTGAGCTTTTCCCCGGCTGCGTCCCCGTAGTCGGTTGCTCCAGTCTTCAAACTCATTTAGAAGCGTTCTAAATTCGGTTTACGGCCGATTTGGACTGCAAGAGCTGGAGTGAACCATGCAGGGCGACGCAAAAGTTATCGACTATCTCAACAAGGCACTGCGTCACGAGCTGACTGCGATCAACCAGTATTGGCTGCACTACCGCTTCCTCGACAATTGGGGCCTGCGGGACATGTCCAAGGTCTGGCGCAAGGAGTCCATCGAGGAGATGGAGCACGCTGATAAGCTCACCGAGCGAATCCTGTTCTTCGACGGCTTCCCGAACATGCAGGTGCTCGATCCCTTGCGCATCGGCCAGAACGTCAAGGAGATCATCGAGTGCGATCTCGCCGCCGAGATGAGCGCGCGGGCGCTCTATCAGGAAGCGGCGACCTACTGCCACAGCGTCAAGGACTACGTGACGCGTGATCTGTTCGAGAAGCTGATGAGCGACGAGGAGCACCACATCGACTTCCTCGAGACCCAGCTCGACCTGATCGGCCGCATCGGCCTCGAACTCTACACCCAGAAGCACGTTGGCGGGCTCGAGGGGGACGGGCATTAGTTCGGCGCGTTAGCGATGGCACAACTCCGTATCGGCCTGATGCGCGATTGCGCACCAGGCCGGGACGACAGCCTGGACGCCAGCTACAACTGCGTCTTGTAGAGCTCTTCCACGATCTCCTGACTCTGCGGCTCACCAAGGCCGGTCTGCTCGTGGACCACCTCGACGATGCTCGGCATCACCGAGCGCGGCACCTTCTCGGACGACCAAAGCTTCGAGCGCATCAGTGCCTTGCCGCAGTGGAAATAGACTTCGCTGACGGCGACGTTCAGCACCGCGCGCGGCGACTTGCCAAACTCCACCATCGAGGCGAGCAGGTCCGGATCGGCGGACAGCGAGCCGCGGCCGCCGACGCGCAGCGTCTCGTCGATGCCGGGGACGAAGAACAACAGATGCACGAAGCCCGAGCCCTCGACGACATTTCGAAAACTGTCGATCCGGTTGTTGCCGGAGCGATCAGGCATCAGCAGCTGGTTGGGGCCGGCGACGTGGACGAAGCCAACGCCGCCGCCGCGTGGTGAGGCATCGACGCTGCCGTCCGCTCCCGATGTCGCGAGCACGCAGAACGGCGACATCTCGATGAATTTCTTCGCATGCGTGTCGATTGCGGGGCGCGCTTTCGCGATCACGCGCGGGCTCGGCTGGGCATAGATGGTGGCGAGGTCTTCGGCGCAAAGATCAGTCACGAAGGTCTCCCTGGTGGAATGCCCCGAGAATATCATCTCTCGGCCCGATCGCTATCCCCCTTTGTCACGCCGCCGCGTCCAGTCGATCACGCCAGCGCAGTTCAGAGCCCACCAGATCAGGACTGGCTGCAGCGCCAGCCGCGGCCCGTGATAGAGCCAGCTGTTGGGGATGGGTGGAAGGTCGATGCCCTCCAGGACCTGCTTGATGCTTGCCGCCCACACGCAAGGCGGATAGAGCGCGAGCTCGCGTTCTGTCGTTCACAGGAGCTATCGGCCGAGCTAGCACGCGCCGCGTCGAGGCGCTATCGCGCTACACCGCATCCGCCGGCACGAAGCAACTGATGATGATGGCGCCGCGGTGACGGACGTACCACACAACGGCCTGACCGACCGGATTGCCGCGGTCGCGGATGATGGCGCGCTCGGGCACCTCCATCCATTGTCCCTCGATCGGCACCCAATAGGCGCCGCTGCGCACGTCGTACTCCGTGCGATGGCCGTCGGAGACGTCACAGCAGGGCACGCCGTTCGGTGCGATCACGCTCTTGAACCAGGCGCGGATGTCGGGCGGGACGTGATCGTATTGCCCGTTGTCGAACGCGAACGCGGCGCTCGTCAGCGTGGCCAGCCAAACGCACAGTGCGAGCCTGTGCATGCGATCCTCCTCATCGCGTGTCGTGCCGTTGGCGCGCGATTATCCCGCGCGTCGATTCGGACATCGACGCAATTAAGCCCGAGCCGTCAGTGTAATGCATGCTCAAATAATATGCGGGCTAGACGGCCGTTGATGCGATGCAAAATCAGCGGCGCGCAGATTCGATCGTTTGCTGCGGCGCGGCTTGCAGAAATTGCTGGACCTGCTCGCTGTAGAATTTGGCGTTCCCGGTGGTGCCGTGGCCGCGCGTCTCGGTGCTTGCCGGAATGAGATACAGTTTGCTGTTCTTGACCCGCGTCATCGCAGCGTCCGTGATGCCGGTCTCAGGCGGGTTGCGTTCGTCGTCGGCTGAATTGATCAGCAGCAGCGGCGCTTCGATGGCCTCCAGCTTCTCGCCGGCATTGTAGTTATGCGAAGACTCCCACTGGTAGACGAAGTCGTTGGCATCTGCCGTGATCGGCATGGCCAGCCGCTCGTCGACGATCTTGTCGGCCTTCGCCGCCGTCGGCGCCTGCGATTGATAGGCCAGCGTTCCACCGATGCTCGCGATGCCGTAGGCGGTGATGGCGTATTTCATCATGCGCGGCTGGCTGGTGTAATTCCCGCCGTTGTAGTCGGGGTCGCTGCGGATGGTGTCGAGCATGATCCGCCGCAGCATCCAGTTTCGGGATGCCATCTCGGTCGGCTGCGAGGCCATCGGGATCAGCGCGTCCATCGCCTTCGGATATTTCTCGCCCCACAACCAGGTGTGCATGCCGCCCATCGAATTGCCGATGACGAGCCGCAGATGCTTGACCCCGAGCCCTTCCGTCACCAGGCGATACTGAGCTTCGACCATGTCGTCGTAATCGTATTTCGGGAAGCTCGTCTTCATCCCGTCGGACGGTTTTGACGATTTGCCATGGCCGATGTTGTCGGGGATGATGATGTAATATTTGGAGGCATCCAGTGGCTGCCCCGCGCCGAACAGCTCGCCGCCGAAGGCCGGCGACAGCATGCTCGCGCCCGAGCCGCCGGTGCCGTGCAGCACAAGGACCGGCTGGCCGCTCGGCTCCCCCACGGTGGTGTAGTGCAGCTTCAGCTCCGGCATGGTCTCGCCGGTGTGGAACTTGAAATCCTTGGCGATCCAGTCGCCCTGCTTCGGCGCCGGATAATCGGCCGCCCATGCGGACGTCGAGATGGCCGCCAACGAGACGGACAACAGGATGGCTGACAGCGCCGCGCAGGAAGCTTTCATGTCTATTTCCCCCGTGCGGCTCTGGTCGGCGGCCGCGTTGCGGCGGAACTTAGCAGAACTGTGCGGAAGGATGTAGGATTTCGTTTTCGCCGGTCGTCCTTTGGGGGAAAGGTCAGGAGAGACTGCATGTGCCGCAACATCAAGACGCTGTTCAACTTCGAGCCGGAGGCGACCGAGGATGAGATCCACGCCAGCGCGCTCCAGTTCGTTCGAAAACTGTCCGGCTTCAACAAGCCGTCGCAGGCCAACGAGGCGGCCTTCGATCGTGCGGTGGCGGAGGTCTCGGAGGCTGCGCGAAAACTCCTGACGTCGCTGCACACCCATGCGCCGGCGCGTGATCGTGAGGTCGAAGCGGAAAAGGCCAAGGAACGTTCGCGGCTGCGGTTCGGTTAGGCGGCTCGAAGGTCCGTTCCGTGACCTGCCTCACGGTGACAACGGTCTCAGCGCGCGATGATGTTCGCCGGGCTTTTGACACCCCGGAGCACGACCATGAGCCGCCCCCTTCTTCCGCTGAAAGCAGGTGCCATCGTTTTCACGTTGCTGTGGACCGCGTGGATGACGTGGTGGAGCGGCTCGTTCTCGAGCGCGAACGTCGTGATCCTGGCCTTGTGCGGCGCAGCGGTCGGCTATCTCTGGTACCGCGCCATGCGCTGGCAGTTCGAGCGCATGGGCATGCTGCCGCGACGCGAGAATGGGACGAAATAGATTCGTCCGTCAGTCCTTGTGGCCGTGCTTCTTCTTTTTCTTCTTCTTCCTGTGATCGCCTTCGCTGTCCTCGTCTTCGTCATCGAGGGGCGCGTCGTCAGTCTCCTGCACCGCGGCTTCCAGCGCCTCGCGCTCGGCAGCCTCATGCTCGCGCTGGCGGCGGCGTTCGTCCCAGGCGTCGAACAGCTGATCGAGCCACGGCAGCACCTGTTCGATCGACGGCAACTGGCCGGGCGGACCGGCCTCGCCGCGCGGGCCCTGCGGCCCCGCCGGCCCCTGCGGTCCGACAGGTCCCTGTGCACCGGCCGCCCCGCGCGGGCCGGCTTCGCCCTGCTTGCCTTGCGGACCGCGCTTGCCCAGCGGTCCAGGCTTTCCGATCGGGCCCGGCTTGCCCTGCGGACCTGGCTTGCCACGCGCCATCGGGCCCGCGCTTGCCTGGATGACCCTGCGGTCCCGGCCGCCCCGGTTCGCCCTGCCGTCCGCGCGGTCCCTGAGGTCCCTGCCGTTTTTGTTCGTCTGCCACGCCGCTGCTCCCTTGACCGGAAGCAAGTAATTAGCGGCGTTTGACGACAGCAGCAATTCCACTCGGACAGCGCGCCGGCTGGATCAACATCAATCGGCGGCACGTCGCGCGCTAGTCGTGATAGGCCGGCACCTCGATGCCGGAGGCGGCGTAGAGCCTGATCTTGTTGCGCAACGTGCGCACCGAGAGGCCGAGCACGCGTGAGGCGCGCGTGCGATTGCCGTCGCAGCGGGCGAGCGTCTGCAGCACGAGCTCACGCTCGACCTCGTCGACGGTCGCGCCGATCAGCAGCGGAACGATCTGGTTCGGTGAAAGGACATACGCGCCCGGTTCGGACGCAGCGACATGAACAGTGGTCATCGACACACTCCCCGATCAACGCCCGCTTCCGTCTTTGGAAGCGGATCGAGAACAAACGACCCCCAAGCCGTAGATCTACGGTGGGCGGGTTTGGTTAACGAAAGGTTAACAGCGGGCGATCGCACGAATTGACCTTGGGAATGCCGCCGCGCCGCCGCGATTGGCACGGATTGCATATTCCTGCGAGCATACCCCGCAAAGCAGGCATCCCTCCCGCTCACACCGTCCGGTATCCGCCATCCACCATCACGATCGTTCCCGTGACGTAGGCCGACATGTCCGACGCAAGGAAGATCGCGGGACCCACGATGTCCTCGGGCTTGCCGGTGCGCGCCAGCGGGGTGTGATCGACGAAAGCCTGCACCAGCGCCGGATTGGTCGCACGCACATTGGCGTTGATGTTAGTCTCGATGAAGCCCGGCCCGATTGCATTGACGCGCACGCCCTCCTTGCCGAGCTCGACCGCGAGCGCCTTGGTGAAGCCGAGCACGCCGTGTTTCGAGGTGGTGTAGGCCGCCGAGCTCGGCGTGCGCAGATGCACGAAGGACTGGATCGATCCGATATTGACGATGCGGCCCTTGGCTGCTCGCAAGGGCGCGAGGAACGCCTGCGTCATGTTGAAGACGCCGTTGAGGTTGAGCGAGATGATGTCGTTCCAGTCCTTTGCCACCGTTTCCGGCTCCGCGGTGAAGGCGTTGCGGCGGGTGATGCCGGCATTGTTGACGAGGATCGAGACCTGCCCGACCTTGTCGGCGACTTGCCTGGCGAGCGCGAAGCAGTCGTCGCGTCTGGTGACGTCGAGTGCAAAGCTCTCGGCCTTGCCGCCGGACTTGCGGATCCCCTCGGCGGCTTCCGCGACCGTGTCGGCGTTGACGTCGAGCAGCACCACCTGCGCGCCCTCGCGGGCGTAGCCGGCCGCGATGGCCCGGCCGATGCCCGAACCGGCGCCCGTGATGACGGCGATATGGTTTGCGAGCAATGCCATGACAATTTCCTCCCGATTTCTTTTCGAAGTTTCATGAAAGGCTAACTCGAAATTAAGGGGTCGGAAACGGCGCCCTTGGCATACTGATCTTGATTGCTAAACGTTGCGCGCATGATGGAACGGCTCGAATCCTGGAAACTCGCACTCGAACGCCTGCGGTCGGTGGACGGCGCCGATTGGGCCGAGGCCGGACGGCTGGTGGCCGAGATCGCGCGGATGAGCACCGATACCATGCTGCGTCAGGCCGCTGAGCAGGCGCTTCCTGTGCTGCGCCAGGCCGTGGACAATGACGATCACAGCGTCACGCTGGCGGCACGGCGCCGTCTCGGCGTGGTGCTCGATGTCGTTCACGACCTGACCGCGCCGCGCTTCGGGCGCCGCAATGCTGCGCCGAAAAAATTGTCCAGCGAGGATCGTGCCCGCAAGGTGCTCGGCCTGCCGCTCGCGGTGCAGCTCACCTGCGAGGACATCAATCAGGCGTATCGCCGCGCCGCCAAGGGCATGCACCCCGACCAGGGCGGCAGCGCGGAAGCGTTCATCGACCTCGCCGCCGCGCGCGACCTCCTGATCCATCCCGGCGCGTACAAGGACGCGTGAGGGCTCATGTGCTATCCTGTAGCCCGGATGAGCGAAGCGAGATCCGGGACGGGTCTAGCCCATGGTTTTGTATCGCAGAAATTTTCTTCCCGGCGGCACCTACTTTTTCACTGGAGCGCTCTTCGACCGCAGATGGACCATTTTGATTGAAAACGTTGGCGCCCTGCGTGATGCCTTCCGGGCCGCTCGCAGGGAGCGCCCGTTCGAGGTCGATGCGATCGTGATCCTTCCGGACCATTTGCATGTCGTCATGAGCCTCCCGCCGCATGACGCCGATTTCGCGGGACGTTGGCGAAGGATCAAGGGGCATTTCAGCAGCGCACTACTGCATGCGGGTATCGACGTACCCCGCCACTCCAATGGAGAATTGGCTCTGTGGCAACGACGCTACTGGGAGCACACGG
The DNA here is from genome assembly GCF_023101105.1 of Bradyrhizobium sp. 155. NCBI lineage: Bacteria > Pseudomonadati > Pseudomonadota > Alphaproteobacteria > Hyphomicrobiales > Nitrobacteraceae > Bradyrhizobium > Bradyrhizobium sp. 155. The sequence continues at coordinate 1,789,545 of NZ_CP064704.1, forward strand.
TTCGCGACGAAGATGATTTCGCCCGCCATGTGGATTACATTCACTTCAACCCCGTCAAGCATCGCTACGTCCAGCGCGTTTGTGATTGGCCACATTCGTCCTTTCACCGATATGTGCGGGCGGGATTGCTCTCGGAAGACTGGGCGGGCGATGCCGGCGGAAGCGGGATTGCTTTCGGTGAGCGAGCCGAGGGAGGCTGACCCGGAATTCCCGGATATCGCTTCGCTCATCCGGGCTACGGACGTCAGACTTGGAGTCGGACGCTGGTGCGCCCCGGACAAGATGTGAGTGGGTCCGCCAGCAGGCCAGGTTCAAAGCGGGTGCGCGGAAAGACGCGCGATTTCGGCCGAAAAACCAGCGGCGCGTCCAAAAGAAAAGGGCGGACCGCTTGCGCGATCCGCCCTTTGAAATCCGGTCTGTCGCCTCACGCCTAAAGCGTGCAGCGGCGCTCCGCGCGAAGCTTGATCTGGAGCTCCGAGGCGGCCGTGAAGGTCGGGAGCGGCTTGCTGACGACCTTGTAGGTCGACACGCCCCACTGGAACGGCTTGTACTTGAGGTCCTCGTTCCAGACCTGGCAAATGCCGGTGTTGTCCCAGCGGATCACGTAATAGCCGACTGCCGCAGAGGCCGGCACGGCGAACACGGAGGTGGCGATGCCGGCAACGGCACAAAGGGCGAGAACGCGACGCATGAAATATCTCCTGATGGGAACGTGAGAGGAAACTGGTGCGGCAAATCTGCGTGGCTGGCAAGCGGGGCGGCGACCGTTCACGGATATGTCAGCCGTTGGTCGGCTGTTCGGACGACCCTTATCCCTTGACTATCGCCTGACGATCACACGTCTAACTCTTGGCCAGCGACGCCACCGCCTCGATCTCGATCAGCATCTTCGGATCGGGCAGTGCGTGGACCACGCAGGTGGTGCGGGCAGGGTAAGGCGGCGGGCCGAAGGCGCCGGCATAGAGCGCGTTCATGGCGGCCACGTCGGAGGCGCGGGTCAGCAGCACGTTGACCTTGACGAGATCGCGGATCTCGGCGCCGGCCTCCGCCAGCACGCGCTTGATGTTGATGGCGACATTGGCGAACTGCGCCTCGAAGCCGTCGGGCAGCGCGCCGTTCGCGTCGAAGCCGGGAATGCCGGAGACGAACAGGAGATCGCCTGCGCGCGTGGCAAAGGACAGCGGCGGCGCCTTGACGTGCGGCGGGGGCGCGAAATGCTGGATCGGCATGGGATCACCTCGGATGGAGGGCTGGAAGCGCAAGCGTAGCGGCAGGCCGGGGCGCCTCCAACAAAAAACGCGAAAACAACCCCATGCACAGTAGGCATCCAGCAGGAATCATTGAGCTTTCTTTTTCACTTCGGGAAAACAAAATAATCGTTGCCCCGTCGGGCAAAACAGGGGCAGAATGGCATGATGGCGGGTGAGCGTCTTGTCGCGCCAAACTGCGCCGTCATGCCCCGGCTCGACCGGGGCATCCAGTACGCCGCGGCTTTTCGGTTCACTATCGCTCTCTCTGGAATACTGGATCGCCCGGTTGAACCGGGCGATGACAGTTGAGTGTGTTGCTACAGACCGCGACTCACGCCCATCCCATCATGTTGCCGCCCCGATCCATCGGATAGATTCCGCTCGTTCGATTCGTTTCCCTCCTTGAAGAATAGCCCCCGGAGACTCCCATGAAGTTCGCATCCACCCTCCGCGCCGCGCTGGTCGGCATTGCCGCGCTTGCCGGCCTCTCGACCTCGGCTCTGGCCGACGGCGGCACCGTGGTGCTGACGATCTACAAGGCGGGCTGGATCATCGGCGGCTCCGGCGGCTCGGGCGTGCTGAACTTCCGCGGCCGCGCCTATTCGCTCTCGACCGGCGGGCTCGACTACGGCCTCGTCTTCGGCGGCTCCAAGACCGTGCTGCGCGGCCGCGTCTCCAACATCAACCGGCCCTCCGACATCGCCGGCGTCTATGGCGCCGCCGGTGCGGGCATCGCAGTGGGCCGCGGCGCGCGTGCGATCGTGCTGACCAACCAGAAGGGCGCCGTGCTCGAGCTGTCCGGCACGCAGGTCGGCCTGATGGCGAATGCGGATCTGAGCGGGCTTGCGATCACGCTGCGGTAAGGCCGATGTCGTAGGGGGAAATGGGGCGCAAGCGCCGCGCCCACCATCTCTTCCCGACAATTCCGGCCGGGGTCGCTATACTCACGATCCCAGTGACCTCGGCAAGATGGGGATCCCATGGCGAGAGAGTTGGACGGCAAGGTGGCGGCCGTGACCGGGGCTGCGTCGGGCATCGGATTGGCCAGCACCGAGGCGATGCTGGCCGCCGGCGCGCGCGTGGTGATGGTCGACCGCGCTGAGGCCGCGCTGAAGGCGCTCCGCGACAAGCACGGCGACGCGGTGATCCCGCTGCTCATCGATCTGCTGGACCCAAAAGACTGTGCAACGCTGCTGCCGCGCGTTCTGGAGCAGGCCGGCCAGCTCGATATCCTGCATGCGAATGCCGGCAAGTATGTCGGTGGCGATCTGGTCGATGCCGACACCATGGCGATCGACCGGATGCTGAACCTGAATGTCAACGTCGTGATGAAGAACGTGCATGACGTGCTGCCGCACATGATCGCGCGTGGGACCGGCGACATCATCGTCACGAGCTCGCTGGCGGCGCATTTTCCGACGCCATGGGAGCCGGTCTATGCGTCGTCCAAATGGGCGGTGAACTGCTTCGTCCAGACGGTGCGGCGCCAGGTCTTCAAGCATGGCATCCGCGTCGGCTCGATCTCGCCCGGGCCCGTCGTCAGCGCACTGCTGGCGGATTGGCCACCCGAGAAGCTGAAGGAAGCCAGGGACGCGGGAAGCCTGCTGGAGGCGAGCGACGTGGCTGAGGTCGTGATGTTCATGCTGACACGGCCGCGCGGCATGACCATTCGCGACGTGGTGATGCTGCCGACCAATTTCGATCTTTAGGGCGCCAAGCGTGCCCCGGTGAACACCGCCAATTGCGCATCGAACGCCCGCCTGAACGCGGGCCGCGCTTCGCCGCGAGCCACATAGGCGGCGATATCGGGATATTCATCCAGCAGGCCTCATGTGTTCAACCGGCGCAGCACCGTCACCATCATGAGATCGCCGGCGCTGAACGCACCGTCGAGCCAGTTGGCATCGCCGAGTTGGCGGGACAATTCACCGAGCCTGACACGGACGCGATCCTGCAGCATCGGCAGCCGCGGCGCGTACCAGCTCTTGTCGCGCTCGAACAGCATGGCCATCCCGAGCTCGACGATCGGCGGCTCCAGCGTGCTCAGCGCGGCAAACATCCACGCGATCGCGCGGGCGCGGGCGTGCGGCTCCGTCGGCAGCAGCCCGGCGTGACGCTCGGCGACATGGAGCACGATCGCGCCGGACTCGAACAGGGCGAGATCGCCGTGCTCGTAGGTCGGAATCTGCCCGAATGGATGCAGGGCGAGATGCGCGGGCGCCTTCATGTCCTCGAATGAAACCAGACGGACGTCGTAAGGCTGCCCCACCTCTTCAAGCGCCCAGCGCACCCGCATGTCGCGGGCCTGTCCGCGGCCGCGGTCGGGCGAGTTTGCGAAGGCGGTGATGGTGGGGGGCATCGGGAGGGGCTCCGGGGTTGATCGCGTTTTGCGTTCGGAGGACGAATGGAATGAGTGGATTCCGACAGGTTAATGGGTTTTCGTGGACCCCGTAGCCCCATGAGCGATAGCGATATGCGGGGCAGCTGCGGGCCCCGGATGTCGCTGTCGCTCATCCGGGCTACAAGAAAATCCCGCGGCCACTGTCGGATCGTTGCCCCTGCCTCGTCCTTGGAACACTGGCACCCTGCGGCGCGTCCAGCCGAGGCGAAAGGATACACGTTAATGACATCCATCACGCCGTTTCTCTGGTTCGACAACAACGTGCCGGAGGCCGTCGCCTTCTACAAATCGGTGTTCCCCAACGCCAAGGTCGAGACCGTCAGCGACTTCATGGCGGTGTTCGAGCTCGAAGGCCAGCGCTTCAACGCGCTCAACGGGGGCCCGCAATACAAGTTCAACGAAGCGGTGTCGTTCTTCATCAGCGTGGAGACGCAGGCGGAAGTCGATTATTTCTGGGACAGGCTCACCGCCGACGGCGGCGAGGAGTCCCGCTGCGGCTGGCTCAAGGACAAGTTCGGCCTGTCCTGGCAGGTGATCCCATCAGCGCTCGGCCGCTACCTCGGCGACCCCGACCGCAGCAAGGCGAACCGCGTCATGCAGGCGATGATGCAGATGAGAAAGATTGTGATTGTGGATCTGGATAGGGCGTATGCGGGGTGAACTTGTCGCGGGATACGTTGCCTATTAGGCAGCGTCGTCCCGGCGAAGGCCGGGACCCATACCGCGGAATCCATCGATTACGAATGGTCACTGTACCGGACCTCGAGTCCCCGCCAAACCACTCCCTGGGGTTATGGGTCCCGGCCTTCGCCGGGACGACGCCTGAGGGGGCGAGCGCTATCGCAAATTCACGCTACGCCGCGATCCACGCCGCAAGCTCGCGCCACGGCTCCAGCGTCCAATGCCCTGACGCAGCACCCGACGGCGAGGGCAGGACGAAAATCTCCGGCAAACTCTCATCGCGTGGCTGCCGCCCCAGCGCAATCACGCTCGACGGCGTGCCGTAAAACAAGCTCGCGGCCTTCTTGCTCGTGAACGCAATTGTCCGCGGTCGATACTTCTCGATCTTGGCCCTGAACCCCGGCACGTCGATTGTCTCAGCCGCGATCTGGTGATCCATCCCGGCGCCCGACTTGGAGAGATCGGTGAAGCCGATCCCGAGCTCCAGCAGCGCCGCAAACTCGCCTGGCTGATAGCGCCGCGGCGTGATCCCGGCCTCATGAATCGCGCGCCAGAAGCGGTTGCCGGGATGGGCGTAGTAATGCCCGAGTTGGGCCGAGCGCGTGCTGGCGGCAGTGCCGACGAAGACGAGGCGGAGGTTGGGACGGAGCTGGTCGGGGAGGCGGTGAGGGGATGTATCGGGCACGTCAATTATCCGCGGCTGTAGCCCGCATGAACGGAGTGATATGCGGGGCGGCAAAGACCCGGATGTCGCTGCGCTCATCCGGGCTACGCTTGCCCGCGCTAGTCCGATTTGCGCGTCACACGCACCGCCCGAGCCGCATCTAACTCATAAACTCCGTCGGTGCAGTGGTCTGTCAAAAGATCGAGGCTGAATGATACCCAAGAGTCTCCAATTGCAGACCATGCTTCGCCGGTAAGTTTGGTTTCGTGGACATTGATACTGCGGAAGCTATCCCACGAAATCCGCGGACTAATCCATCACAGGTCATCTGACCGAACCGCGCTAAAATCGACCAACCCTTGGAAAACCACCAGTCCAAGAGCCGGTACCGCAATCACTTGTCCGGTGTCACTTGCAATGTGATCTCTAACTGCACGGTCTTCCGGATCGATAATGCAGGTGTCGCCACACGCGACAACGATCACGTCCCTTCCGTTGGGATGATCGAGCACAGTGGTGCAATCGAAGATGCCTCCCACGAAATTGCCGATCCATGGATCGGAACCCTTGGGATAGAAGCGGACAACCAAACCTTCCCGAAATTCGCGCTCACCGTGTCCGGTCAAAGAGATGGCCGGAGGTCCGTACGGTGGTAGTCTTGGTAGTATTTCAGACCGCATGGGCCGTTCGCATTGCGTTTCCAACTTTGGGGGCGACGATCGTCGCCCCCAAAGTTCGCACGGGCCCGCTCACAACACCCGATTGCTCTCCTTCACCTTCTCCGCATCCAGATACAAGTTCTCGCCCATCTCCTTGAACTTCGCGCTCATCTTAGCCATGCCGTCCTCGGCAGTCCCGCTCATCGACATGCCCACGCCGTTCGGGTCGTTCAGCGTCGCCGCATAATCCCGCACGTCCTGGGTGATCTTCATCGAGCAGAACTTCGGGCCGCACATCGAACAGAAATGCGCGACCTTGTGGGCTTCCTTGGGCAGGGTCTCGTCGTGGAAGTTCTTCGCGGTGTCGGGGTCGAGGCCGAGGTTGAACTGGTCGCTCCAGCGGAAGTCGAAACGGGCGCGGGACAGGGCGTCGTCGCGCAGCTGGGCTGCCGGGTGGCCCTTGGCGAGGTCGCTCGCGTGGGCGGCGATCTTGTAGGTGATGACGCCGACCTTAACGTCGTTGCGATCGGGCAGGCCGAGATGCTCCTTCGGGGTGACGTAGCAGAGCATGGCGCAGCCGAACCAGCCGATCATGGCGGCACCGATGCCCGAGGTGATGTGGTCGTAGCCCGGCGCGATGTCGGTGGTCAGGGGCCCGAGGGTGTAGAACGGCGCTTCGCCGCACTCCTTGAGCTGCTTGTCCATGTTGATCTTGATCTTGTGCATCGGCACGTGGCCGGGGCCTTCGATCATGACCTGGCAGCCCTTGTCCCACGCGATCTTGGTGAGTTCTCCGAGCGTCTCCAATTCGGCGAATTGCGCGCGGTCGTTGGCGTCCGCAATCGAGCCCGGACGCAGGCCGTCGCCGAGCGAGAACGAGACGTCATACTTGCGCATGAGGTCGCAGATCTCGTCGAAATGGGTGTAGAGGAAGCTTTCCTTGTGATGCGCCAGGCACCACTTCGCCATGATCGATCCGCCGCGGCTGACGATCCCGGTGACGCGGTTGGCGGTGAGGTGGATGTATTGCAGGCGCACGCCGGCGTGGATGGTGAAATAGTCGACGCCCTGCTCGCACTGCTCGATCAGCGTGTCCTTGTAGAGTTCCCAGGTCAGCTTGACCGGATCACCGTCGCACTTCTCCAGCGCCTGATAGATCGGAACGGTGCCGATCGGCACCGGCGCGTTGCGCAGAATCCATTCGCGGGTGGTGTGGATGTTGCGGCCCGTCGAGAGGTCCATCACGGTGTCGGCGCCCCAGCGGATCGCCCACACCATCTTCTCGACCTCTTCCTCGACGGATGACGTCACCGCCGAGTTGCCGATATTGGCGTTGATCTTGGTCAGGAAGTTGCGGCCGATGATCATCGGCTCGAGCTCGGCATGGTTGATGTTGCAGGGAATGATGGCGCGTCCCCGTGCGATCTCGCTGCGCACGAACTCCGGGGTGATGAAGGCGGGGACTTGGGCGCCAAAGCTTTCGCCGTCGGCAAGCGCTGCCTCGGCGCGCTCGAGCTGCTCCTTGCGGCCGAGATTTTCACGCGCGGCGACGTAGATCATCTCCTTGGTGATGATGCCGGCGCGGGCGAATTCGAGCTGGGTGATTTTGTGGCCGTCGAGGCCGCGCAGCGGCTGGTGATAGGCCGAGAAGGCACGCGCGGCCTTGTCGGTGGAGACGCTGCCATTGTCCTCCGGCTTGATCTGCCGGCCCTGATATTCCTCGACGCCGCCGCGCTCCAGCACCCAGGCCTTGCGGCCGCGCGCGAGGCCGGCGTTGACATCGATGGTCACGCTCGGGTCGGTGTAGGGACCGGAGGTGTCATAGACGGGCAGGTTCGGCTCGCCGGCGCCTTCAGAGAGGATGATCTCGCGCAGCGGCACGCGCAGGTCAGGCGCGGCGTCGGGCGAGGCGAAGATTTTTCGCGACGAGGGCAGCGGGCCGGTGGTGACGGCGGGGACGGTCTTGTCGGGGTTGGAGCGGATGTTCATGGGATCCTCCGGTTTAATTCGTTGATGTCGCTGTGCGAGAGGCAAATACCGCTGTCATCCCCGCCTAGTGCGCAATTGCGCACGGGAGCGGGGATCCAGTACTCCGAGACGGTGCGGCTGAAGCCGAGAAGCCGCGGCGTACTGGATCGCCCGGTCAAGCCGGGCGATGACAGTGGCGTGCGGGGTGAGAGAGTGAGGCGCATCACGCCGCCTCCGCGGACAGGCCGAGCCATTGCCGCACCCGCGCATCCGGGTCGGCATTTTGCGTGACGTCGGAAACGACGGCGATGGAATCCGCGCCCGCGGCAAAGATCTCCGCGGCGTGCTCGAACTTGATGCCGCCGATCGCGACCAGCGGGATATTGCCGATGCGCTTCTTCCATTCCGTGATCTTTGGAATGCCTTGGGGTTCGAAGCGCATCGATTTGAGCGTGGTGAAGAAGATCGGGCCCAGCGCGACATAGTCGGGCTCGGCGGCGAGCGCGGTGTCCAGCTCGGCATCGTCGTGGGTGGAGACGCCGAGCGACAGGCCGGCCTCGCGGATGGCAGCGAGGTCTGCGTCGGCAAGATCCTCCTGGCCGAGATGCAGATACTTTGCACCGGCGACGATCGCGGCGCGCCAATAGTCGTTGACGACGAGCTTGGCTTGCGTGCCCGCGGTGATCGCCAGCGCATCGGTGACCATCTGCAGCGACTGGGAGTCGTCGAGGTCCTTTGCGCGCAGCTGGATGGTGCCGACGCCGAGCTTGGTCAGGCGCTCGACCCAGGCGAGGCTGTCGACGACGGGATAAAAGCGATCAGGATACGGCATGCCAGAACGGTGTCCCAACGACAGGGGTGGAGGGGGAAGCGAAATCGCGGGCGTTCATCAGCCCGGCCTCAAAAGCGGTGCGTCCGGCCTCGATCCCGAGGCGGAAGGCGTTGGCCATGGCGACGGGATCGGCGGCTTTTGCGATGGCGGTGTTGAGCAGCACGGCGTCGTAGCCGAGCTCGAGCGCCTGCGCCGCATGCGAGGGCGCACCGATGCCGGCGTCGACCACCAGGGTGATATCAGGCAGCCGCTCGCGCATCAGCTTGAGCGCGTCACGGTTGGTAATGCCTTTCGCGCTGCCGATCGGCGCCGCCCACGGCATCACCACCTTGCAGCCGGCATCGACCAGGCGGTTCGCGATCGAGAGATCCTCGGTGCAATAGGGGAACACCTCAAAACCGTCCTTGATCAGGATGGTCGCGGCTTCGACCAGGCCGACCACGTCGGGCTGCAGCGTGTCGTTGTCGGCGATGACTTCGAGCTTGATCCAGCTCGTGCCGAATAGTTCGCGCGCGAGCTTGGCCGTCGTCACCGCCTCGCGCACGCTGCGGCAGCCGGCGGTGTTCGGCAGCACGGTGACGTCGAGCTCGCGGATCAGATTCCAGAACGCATCGCCGGTCTTGCCACCAGCGGATTCGCGCCGCAGCGACACCGTGACGATGTTCGAGCCCGAGGCGCGGATCGCCGACTGCATGATCGCAGGCGAGGGATAGAGCGCGCTGCCGATCAGGAGGCGGGAGGGGAAGGTTTTGCCGTAGAAGGTCACCATGGGGTGTCTCTCCAAATGACACTGTCATCCCCGCCTAGTGCGCAAATTGCGCACGGGGGGCGGGGATCCAGTATTCCAGAGGCGGTGCGGTTAGAACCGAGACGCCGCGGCGTACTGGATCGCCCGGTCGAGCCGGGCGATGACAGCGGAGTGTACGGCGAGCGCATCCCCGTCACCCTCCCTGCCGCGGCGTGATGATCTCGATCTCGTCGCCGGCCTTCAGCGCCGTCTCGGCCCAGCGGCTCTTCGGCACGACGTCATAGTTGAGTGCGATCGCGAAATGGGTGCCCTCGTAGTCAAGCTCGGCGAGCAGCGCATCGACGCTGGCCGAGTTTACCTCGCGATGCTCACCGTTCACGATCACGCGCATTGCATCACCTCATTGTCGATCTGGCCGCGCTCGACAAAGCTCAGCGTCAGCTCGGCAAGCGCCGGCGCGAGCAGGAAGCCGTGGCGGTAGAGGCCGTTCACGCTGATCGTGTTGCCGCGAATGCCGATGCGCGGCAGATTGTCGGGAAAAGCGGGGCGCAGGCCGGAGCCGAATTCGACGATGCGGGCCTCGCCGAAGGCGGGATGCACGGCATAGGCCGCGCCCAACAGCTCCAGCGCCGAGCGGACGCTGACGCCGGTGTCCTCGGCCTCGATCGAGGTCGCGCCGAGCATGAACAGATTGTCCTCGCGCGGGATCACATAGAGCGGCCAGCGCGGATGGATCAGCCGCACCGGCCGCGCAAGCTGCACCTCGCTGGTCTCGATCAGGATCATCTCGCCCTTGACGCCGCGCAAGCCAGGCTGCTCGTCGCGCGCAGCAAGGCCGCGGCAGTCGATCACGATGCCTTTAGGATCAAGTTTTGCGAGTTCGGCCGGGGCGACATCGCTTTCGAATTTGATGGTGCCGCCGGCGGCGCGGATGCGCTCGTGCAGTTTCGGCAGCACGCGGCGCGGCTCGACATGACCCTCGGTCGGGAAGAACAACGCGTCGCGGAAGCGGCCTTCGAGCGACGGCTCGAGCTCGGCAAGGCCGGCGGCATCGAGCCGGCGATGGCCTTCGGTCATCCGGGCGAAACGTTCGAAATCGTTGCGCTCGCGCGGGTGGGCAACGACCAGCGAACCGTTGAAAGGCGTGTCGGGCAATTCGCGCCGCCAGATGTCGAGCGAGCGCAGGCCGAGCCTGGAGATGATCGGTTCGGAAACTTCCGCCTCGCAATAGGGCGCGAGCATGCCGCCGGCCCAATGGCTGGTGGCATCGGTCATGTCGGCCTCACCGCGCTCGTGCAAGGTGACGGCGTGGCCGGCCTGCGCGAACAGCAAGGCCTGCCAGGCGCCTGCGATGCCTGCGCCGATGATGGATACCGGGGAATCCGGTCGCTTGGTCGTCTGCAACATCCCTGTCCCTTCGCCGGCATGACCCGGATCAGGTTCAAAGGGTCACCGCGGTCCTGGGCGGATTTGCCCATTTAGCGGTATCTCAGCTCCTCCTCGGAGCACCCCTCGGAACGGCTCTAATGTATGCCAGCAGGGCAGGGTGGTCAACGCGCTTGGGCGGGAACCGCGCTTACCTGGGCGCCTGCGCCCGGGCGTTGCGGACGCGCTGGGCGAGCTTGCGGTGCGGCGCGGCGCCGAATATCGGCTGCGGATTGCCGTTCGGCTCGAGCCAAGGGGCGCCCATATTGGCCTCGCTCGTATTGGCGACCTGCACGGCCTCCTGCCGCTGCCGCTTTGCGGCGTAGTAATAGCCGCCGGCGAAATAACGCACGGCGCGGGCGTGATCGCCATTGGCGGCGTGATAGGCGCCGGCGAGATATTTCACGGCATAGGTGAGGTTGGTATTGGGATCGCGCAGGCCGGCGGCGTCGCCGGTGTAGCCGACCCCGCGCGCGGTCGCGAGCTTGATCTGGATCAGCCCGATGGTGCCGCCATGGCCGATCAGGCCGGGCTGGTAGCGGCTCTCGCGCATGATGACGCGATGCACCAGCGCCTCCGGCACACCGTTGGCGCGCGCATGGGCCGCGACCATCTCGGCGTACTCCGTCTGGCCCGCGAATGCGGCCTGCGGCAACGTCAGTCCGGCCGCGAGCAGCGCGGCAACATGTAAAATTTTCATCAAATGTTCCTCGGCACCGCTCACCTGCGCCCGCTCGCGTTAGGCCCCGCGAACGCGGCGATGATGTGGCGAAACGCCTCCGATTACGTTTTTGCAGCGCAGAGCCGTCATTCGGACGCAAGGCCGGCGTAGGGCTTGTCATGCAGACGAAGCCGTCATTCGCGACAGCGGGCCTGTCTATTCGCGTGTGGGCCCGAAAGCGAGTAAGAGAGCGGCGCAAATCGGGAGAGGTGCCATGACAAAAGCAAACGTGGTGAAGGCACACATCGGCGACATTCCCAGGCAAAATCCCTGTGCGCAATGCGGCGCGCCGATCCCCCAACCTGATTGGATCGAGGCGGGCGACGGACGCATCTCCTATCTTTGGACATGCCGTGCTTGCAATTATCGCTTCGAGGCGGTTGCGATTTTTGATGAGGGAGCCGTCGCGCACCCGCCGCTTGCGGCCTGAGGTTTAGTCTTCGGGCATGATCTTTTCGGAAAACCGCTGCACACTTTGCGCTGGCGCGGCCCTTCGGGTCCGGATCATGGCTTAAGCCGCAAGCTGCGGCTGCTGCCGTACCGGCAATTGCATCCGCACGATCGGCCCATGCGGCTCCGGGTCGTGCAGCGACAGTTCGCCGCCGTGGGCGATCGCGATCGCGCGCGCCGCATGAATTTATCGACGAAATCGTGCGCTGCGAAATGTTCCTGAGTGACTTAGGAACAATTGAACGCAGCCCAGATGCTCGCGCAGCACGCGACGAAATTGCAGCACGCGCGGAACTGGGACTGATCCGAGCTGTTTTCTCCGCACAAGTTTTCTGCTGAAGGAGAGGACAATATGTTGATGAAATCGATCGCGGCCGGTCTTGCCGGTACCGCACTGCTCGCAACCGTTGCGTTCGCGCAAAATCCGACCGCCACCACCGACAAGGCGCCGGCTGCCGCGGCGACGACGACCACCACGACCGCGTCGGGACAGTGGCGTACGTCCAAGATGGACGGCATCAAGGTCTATAACGACGCCAATGAGAACATCGGCTCGATCAACGATCTGCTGATGGACAAGAGCGGTAACATCAAGATCGCCGTGATCGGCGTCGGCGGCTTCCTCGGCCTGGGCGAGCATCTGGTTGCGGTGCCCTTTGAGAAGCTGAAATTCGTCAACGAGGCGGTTGCCTACACCGGCGCTGCCGGGAACAACCCGAACAGCGCAGCCAACCGGCCCGCGGCGACTACCACGACGGGTGCTGCGACCGGCACCGACAACAAGCCCGCGACGACGACGACGGCCACGTCCGCGTCGAAATGGTATCCGGACCACGCCGTGTTCAATGCGAGCAAGGACGAGTTGAAGAACATGCCCGAGTTCAAATACTCGGAGTAACGCGGCTCTGAACGGCTAAACGAAGCGCGCCCGGTTTTTGCCGGGCGCGCTGTCGTGCTCTTCCCAACCTCTCCCCGCAAGCGGGAAGAGGGAGAAGAACTTCAGTGCGTCACCAGCGGGCAGCCGCCCTTGTCGAGCGGACGGAAGGCCTCGTCGCCGGGCACGGTGGCGATCAGCTTGTAGAGGTCCCACTCGCCCTTGGAGTCCTCGGGCTTCTTGACCTCGAACAGATACATGTCGTGGACCATGCGGCCGTCGATGCGGATCTTGCCGTTCTTGGCGAAGAAGTCGTTGACCGGTGTCTTGCGCATCTGCTCCATCACCTTCGGTGCCTCGTCGGTCTTGATGGCGTCGATCGCCTTCAGGTAATGCATGGTCGCGGAATAGAGCCCCGCCTGGATCATGGTCGGCATGTGACCGACCTTCTCGTTGAAGCGCTTGGAGAAGGCGCGCGTCTCCTCGTTGGTGTCCCAGTAGAACGCGTCGGTGATGATCAGGCCTTGCGTCGACTTGATGCCGAGCGAATGAACGTCGGTGATCTCCATGAGCAAGGCGATCATCTTCTGGCCGCCCTCCGTCAGGCCGAACTCGGCCGCCTGTTTCAGCGCATTGGTGGTGTCGCCGCCGGCATTGGCCAGTGCGACCACCTTGGCCTTGGAGGCCTGGGCCTGGAGCAGGAAGGAGGAGAAGTCCGACGAGTTGAGCGGATGGCGGACCTCGCCGAGCACCTTGCCGCCGCTCTCCTTGACGACGTTGGCGGCGTCGCGCTGCAGCGCCATGCCGAAGGCGTAGTCGGCGGTGACGAAGAACCAGGTGTCCTCGCCGCGCTTGACCATCGCCTTGCCGGCGACGTTCGACAGCGCATAGGTGTCGTAGGTCCAGTGCACCGTGTTGGGCGAGCAGGCGACGCCCGTGATATCGGATGAGCCGCCGCCGGAATTGATGTGGATCTTGTTCTTCTCGCGCGTCAACGCCGAGATCGGCAGCGCCACCGACGAGGTCGGCACGTCGAAGATCGCGTCGACCTTGTCGTTGTCGTACCAGTTGCGGGCGATGTTGACGCCGACGTCGGGCTTGTTCTGGTGATCGGCGGAGACCACCTGCACGGGCTTGCCCGCGACTTTGGCGCCGTAATCGGCGACCGCCATCTCCACGGCGGCGAGCGAGCCCTTGCCGGTCGCGTCCGCATAGAGGCTCGACATGTCCGTGAGCACGCCGATCTTGACGACGTCGTCGGAAATCTGCGCCTGGGCGGCGCCTGACGTGGCGGCGAGCGCGAGACCGGCCGCGATCGCGGCGATGAGCTTTTGCATTTTGTTTCTCCCTCAGCGTTGTTGTTTGGGTTTTGTTGCGGGGACCGTTCTAACGACAATCGGTCCCCGGAGCAAAGCCCGAGAATGCGCGAGGAGGGTTGAGAAATAAGCAGGGCGCGGCAGTGTTTTCACCCTCTCCCCGGGAGAAGGAAGAAGCTCACGCGCTGCTGCCCTTGAGCCGTTCGTTGCGCCGGCGCAGGCCTTCCAGGGTGGCGAGCAGGATGACCGAGACCGTCGTCAGGATCACCGCTGCCGCCGTGATGGTCGGGCTGATGTTCTCGCGGATGCCGCTGAACATCTCGCGCGGCAGGGTGCGCTGCTCGGGACCTGCCATGAACAGCACGATCACCACCTCATCGAAGCTGGTCGCGAAGGCGAACAGGGCCCCCGATGCCACGCCGGGCAGGATCAGCGGCAGGATCACGCGGCGGAAGGCGTCAAGCGGCGAGGCACCGAGCGAGGCGGCAGCGCGGGCCAGATTGGTGTCGAAGCTCTGCAGCGTCGCGCCGACCGTGATGACGACGAAGGGCGTCGCCAGCGCGGTGTGGGCCAGGATCAAGCCGAGATAGCTGCCGGTCAATCCGATCGGCGCGAAGAAGAAATAGAGACCGACCGCGGTGATAACCCCGGGCACGACGACCGGCGACAGCACGAAGGCCAGCACGAGCGGCTTGAACCGGCTCTTCCACTGCGCCAGCCCTAACGCCGCCAGCGTGCCGAGCACCATCGACAGCAGGGTCGAGGCGACACCGATGATCATGCTGTTCTTCAGCGAATTCATCCAGCGCGGCGAATTGATGAAGTCGTCGTACCAGCGCAGCGAGAGGCCCGGCAGCGGATAGGTGAGGTACGAGCCCGAGCTGAACGACAGCGGCATGATCGCAAGGATCGGCGCAATCAGGAAGATGAACACCAGCGTGGAGATCACGATGGTCGCGGTCCACGCAATGCGCTGGCTCGGCGTGCGGATGGAGGAATTGTCGCTCAATTCTTCATCCCTCCCGTGACCTGCTGTCCCTGCACCAGCTTTCCGTAGACGAGCGCGAGCAGAATAGTGGCGAGCAGCAGCACCGCACCCAGTGCCGAAGCAAGGCCCCAATTGGCCGTCTCGGTCGTGTAGAGCGCGATGAAGTAGCTGATCATTTGATCGGCGGCGCCCCCGACGAGTGCCGGCGTGATGTAATAGCCGAGCGCCAGGATGAAGACGAGCAGGCTTCCCGCGCCGATGCCCGGCAGCGTCTGAGGCAGGTAGATCCGCAGGAAGGCGGTGAGGGGTGGTGCACCGAGCGAGGCGGCGGCACGCATGTAAGCAGGCGAGATCGCCTTCATGCTGCTGTACAGCGGCAGGATCATGAACGGCAGGAGAACGTGGGTCATGGCCACGCAGACACCAAAGCGGTTGTAGATCAGGCGCAACGGCTCGTCGATGATGCCAAGCCAGAGCAGGCTGTCGTTCACGACGCCTTTGCTCTGCAACAGAACGATCCAGGCGCAGGTGCGGACCAGCAGCGACGTCCAGAACGGCAGCAGGACGAAGATCATCAGCAAATTCGACCGGCCGGGCGGCAGCGCGGCCAGCAAGTAGGCGACCGGAAAGCCAAGGATCAGGCACAGCACCGTGACACTGAGGCTGATGAGGAAGGTGCGGACGAAAATGTCGCGGTAGATGGCCTGATCCGGCGGGGCTGCGACAATCGCGCCGTCGACGTTCCGCGTCAGATCGAGCGCCGACAAAAGATAGAAGCCGGTCATGGGACCACTGGCGTCCTTGATCGTGGTCCAGGTGGCGCGTTCGCGCCAGGCCGGATTGATCTTGCCCAGCGTCTCCCTGGCCGTGCCGGGCTCGGGCGCAGTCTTCAGATTGCGTGCGGTGCTGGTCAGGATCGTGCGGAAGCCGTTCAGTGCGTAGTTGAGCCGCTTGGCCGCGATCGCAATGGTGCCGGAATCGCGCGCCGCCATGATGTCGCCCGCCAGCGCCGCGTAGGCCTTTTCGTCCGGCAGATCCCTGCCGTCCCAACTGGCGAGAGCCGAGATGGTCTGAGGCAGAACCAGACGCACCTCGCGGTCATCGACGGCACGCCACAGCATGCCGGCGATGGGCCCAGCGAAGGTGAAGAGCAGGAAGACGAGAAGCGGCAGAACCAGCGCCAATGCTTTGACCTGGCGTGCTCGCTCCGCCCGCCGCAATCGGCGCTTGAGCGGCACCTCGGTCGGGCCATGGGCGCCGGTCAAGAGCGCATCCGTCATTGGTTTAACCTTGGGTCGAGCTTTGTGGGACGCTATTTCGCGGCCCATTTGTTGAAGCGCTCGGTCAGGCGGTCGATGTTCTCGAGCCAGAAGGCAACATTGATCTCGACCGCATTCTTGATGTTGTCAGGCGCTGTCGGCAGGTCCTTCAGAACAGCAGGCGCGAGCAGGGCGGCTGCGTCCTTGTTCGAGGTGCCATAAGCAATGTTCTCCGACAGTTTCGACTGGTTCTCAGCCTTGCCGACGAAGTCCAGGAACTTGTAGGCCGCGTCCTTGTTCGGGCTGCCTTTCAGGATCACCCAAGTGTCGAGGGTGAAGAGCGCTCCGTCCCAGACCATGCCAAAATTCTTCTTCTCGTTCTTGTTCGCGGTGTCGATGCGGCCATTGTAGACCGAGGTCATTGCCACCTCGCCGGAGGCGAGCAATTGCGGCGGCTGAGCGCCGGCCTTCCACCAGACGATGTCGCCCTTGATGGTGTCCAGCTTCTTGAACGCGCGCTCGACGCCCTCGTCGGTCGCCAGCACCTTGTAGACGTCCTTCGGCGCGACGCCGTCGGCCATGAGGGCGATCTCCAGCGTGGTCTTCGGCCCCTGACGCAGGGCACGCTTGCCCGGGATCCTCTTGGTGTCGAAGAAGTCGGCCCAGCCCTTCGGGGCCTCCTTGAGCTTGTCCTTGTCGTAGCCGAGAACGAAATCGTAGAGGATGGCGCCGACGCCGCAAGGATTGACCGACGGTGGGATATAGGCGGCCTCGCCGCCGATCTTCGAATAGTCGAGCTTTTCGAACAGGCCTTCCTCGCAGCCAACCGCCAGCTCGTCGCTCTCGACCTGGACGACGTCCCAGGTGGCGGCACCACCCTGCACCTTGGCGCGCAACACGCCGACGCCGCCGTCCCAGGACTCGTCATTCAAGGGAACACCGATCGCTTTCTTGAAGGGCTCGAAATAGACCTTCTTCTGGGCATCCTGATAGGCGCCGCCCCACGACACAACGGTGAGGTCACGCGCCTGCGCGACCGTGGCCAGCGTCGCGCTGGCGGTGAATGCCGCGGCCAAACCCAGAATAATCTTGCGCTTCAGCATGTCTTTGTTCCTTCTTCACGTGACGTTGAGCTTGGTCGGTGCAGGTCCGCCCACGGTGGAGCGATGCTGCATGGTCGGATCAGACGGGATCGAGGGCCAGGCAATCCTCCGGGCGGAAGGTGATGAACACGTCATCGCCAGGTCTCAGGCTGTCAGCTGTGAGGCTGCCAGCTCTCAGGCTGTCATGCGTCCCCGGCTGAAGCTTGACCATAAATTCCCTGTTGTCGGCGACGTCGAGCACGGCCAGCGCGTGGTCGCCGAGGTAGATGGTGTTCTGCACCTTGGCCGGCAGTCGGTTCGGTTCGTCGCCGGAGGTGCCATCCGGGATGATGGCGATCCGCTCCGGCCGCACCGACAGCGAGGTCGATGCGCCCGCGCCTGATACGTTGACCGCTCGTGCGGTCACGGCGCCGCCGCCCGCCAGCACAACGCGGCAATATTGTTTCTCGACCGTCTCGACGGTGCCGGCCAGCACATTGTTCTCGCCGATGAAATGGGCGACGAAGCTGTTCACCGGATGCTCATACAGCGCGGCGGGCCTGTCGATCTGCTGCACGATGCCGTCGTTGAATACGGCGATGCGATCCGACATGGTGAGCGCTTCACTTTGATCGTGGGTGACGTAGACGACGGTGATGCCCATCGTCTCGTGCAGTTGCTTGATCTCCAGTTGCATCTGCTCCCGCAGGCGCTTGTCCAGGGCGCCAAGCGGCTCGTCCATCAGCACGAGTTGCGGATTGAAAACCAGGGCGCGGGCCAGTGCCACGCGCTGCTGTTGACCGCCGGACAGCTGCCCGGGCCGCCGCTGCGCCAGAGTTTCCATCTTGATCATGCGCAATGCCGCTTTGACACGATCCTGCGCTTCGGCCTTGTTCGTGTTGCGAACGGAGAGCGGGAAGGCGATATTCTCCGCAATCGTCAGGTGCGGAAACAGGGCATAGTTCTGGAACACCATGCCGATGTCGCGCTTGTGTGCCGGCACGTTCTTGATCGGTCGGTCCGCGAGGAAGATCTCGCCATGGGTCGGAACCTCGAAACCCGCCAGCATCATCAGGGTGGTCGTCTTGCCCGAGCCCGACGGACCAAGCAGGGTGACGAACTCGCCCTTCCTGATGTCGAGATCGAGGTTTTTCACCACGAGGTGCTCGCCATCATAGGTCTTCTGAATGCCGGAAAAGCGCACCAGCGCCGGCGCAGGCGTAACCATGCCGGCTTCCATGTCGTCCTCGCGTTGTCAGCCACAGTGCTGTCAGCACCCCGTCCCCGGGGTGCGAGGAACAGCTTAGCATCGTCCGACCAGATTGCCAGCGGCGCAAGCGACTGCGCGCACGGACCCGTCGGGAAAAGGCGCGCGCTACATCCCCGACAGCTTCGTCACGGATACATTCAGCGAGCCCCCGGCTTCCGCGATCACGCGCAGCGTCTTGGAGTCGAAGGCGATGTCGGCGAGGCTCAGGCTGTCGATCTTCGCCTCGACCTTGATGCCATCCTCGTTCTTCTGATAGTCGGCGATCGCGGCGGCGATCTTCTCGCGTGCATTGGCGGCAATCGGCTTCAGATCGACCGTCGCTTTCTGCACCAGCGCCTGCTGCATCTGCGGCACCACCGCGCGCGCCGCGGCACCCAGCAGGCCGAAGGCCGCCTCGGATTCCACGGCGAGCTGGATGTCGGCGAGCCGCAGCGTCTGCTGCGCCTGGTCGAGCATCGGCCGGCCCCAGATGTGCACGGTCGCTTCGGCGCCGAGACCAAGCCAGCTCTTCTTCTCCTTGGCGCGCACCAGCAGCGAGATCAGGAGGCGCTCGCCCGACGGGATCACGTTGACGCTCTTGACGGTGACATCGACCGGGCCGGAGCCGTCCTCGGGATAGGTGTGGCCGACCATCTGCGCCGCGATGAGCTTGTTGATCTCGGTGAAGGGCACGTCGATCGGCACGCCAATGTTCACACCGGTGCCGGTCGGCGGCACGATCGAGATCTTGTCGGGGAACGGGCAGTCGGGCTTGGTCGGCGTCGAGATCACGCGCGTCTCGAGCTCGAGGCCAAGCAGCAGCGTCACGTTCTGTGCGTCGACGCGCGGCTGTGCCGCGATGGCGCGGGTCGGCTTCATCTCGAGCCAAAGCGGCGGCAGCGCGGCGGAAGACCCCGAGCCTTGCAGCGGGATCGAGCGGCAGGCCTTGGCCCATTGCAGCTTCGCGTTGTCCCGCAAGGTCGGATCGTTGCGCATGCGTTCGGAGACGGCGTTGATCTGTTCGCCGACGGTCTTGTCGATCAGCGGCTTCACCTGCGCAGGCACGTTGACCTTGGCGCCCGAAATGTTGAGGTTGGTATCGCCAAGATTGACCTGGGCGCCGAGATTGGGCTCGAGATGCCAGTTGGCGGCGAGCTTCGGCCGCGAGGTAACGACGACGTTGCCCTTGATCTCGGCGCTGGCGTTCAAATTCTTGATGTTGACCGCGCCGATCTGTTTCGCGGCATTGCCGCCGAGCACGCTGCCGAGCGCCTCGCCGAGCGCGCCGGTGGCTTTCGACGACAGCGAGCCCGTCACGTTCAGCTTGCCCGTGAGCGGCGTCGAGATCGTCAGCACGTCCTTGTCGCCGGCAGTCGCCATCGGTCCGCGTACCGCCGACCAGCCGATGTCGCCGTTCTCCAGGATTTGCGAAATCGGGTTCTCGGCCTTGCCGGCGAAATTGCGCGGAGCGGCCTTCTCGGCCTGCTCGCGGATCGCCGACAGCGCGATGGCGACCGGCGCCACCACGATCGAGCTCTTCGAGACCGGCGGCAGCGGCGGCAATTGCGCGACCGGCGGTGCGGAATTCGTCGCCCGCGGCGACAGCCAGTCCATCGCCTTCAGGCTGATGAAAAACGACGCCGCGAGCACCGCGACGGCGATCAGGACAGTTTTTAAGTTCAGCGTCAGTCGCATCAATCCCCCAGGCCGCCCCGGGGCAGAAGTCTACAGGGCAGGCAAGGAGGGCGCTAGAGCCCACCGATGGGGTGGAATTGGGGCAAACATATTAACGGCCGCGAACGCACCGTTGCCGCGCATTCGTCCTCGCGTACCTAGCCGCGCTTCGGACGGCGCACCGCCCTCACATTGCCGCGATCTCCGCCACCGCAGAAGAAACGGTCGCCGCCATCGGACTCCAATCCTGACACCATCGTCCCGGCGGGCAGGTCGAGTTGCTCCAGCACCTTGCCCGTCTCGGGGTCGATCCGCCTGATGTCGCTGTCCTCGCCTTCCCAAGTGCCGTGCCAGAGCTCGCCGTCGACCCAGGTCACGCCGGTGACGAAGCGCTTGCTTTCGATGGTGCGGAGAATTTTTCCCGTCTGGGGATCGACCTGATGGATCTTGCGCTCCCGATACTGTCCGACCCAGAGCGAGCCCTCGGCCCAGGCCAGTCCGGAATCGCCACCGCCGCCGGGTGCCGGGATGGTGGCGAGCACCTTGCCGGTCACAGCGTCGATCTTCTGGATGCGGTCCTCGGCGATCTGGAACAGGTGGCGGCCGTCGAACGCCGTTCCCGCATGCGCGGCGACATCGATGGAGCGGGTGATGTTGCCATCGGCCGGGTCGACCGCGTTCAATCTGTCGCCGGATGCGAACCACATAAGGCTGCCGTCATAGGTGACGCCGTGCACGGCTTCGACGCCTGCATAGGGCCCGTATTCCCTGACGATCTCGGCGGCTGAACGTTTCATCTGCTCGGTCCCTGCGGTGTGAATCCCACTTTACGTCTTCATGAGCGGTCCGGGGAGTAACAAGCCTGTCGGGAAACCCGGCACGGGCGGCGTCATCCAGCGCCGCGCCCGTCCGTGTCCGAAGGACTGCACCTTGTTCGATCGCGCCAGCTCTTCGAGGGCCCGTTGCACGGTGCGCGCGCTCGTTCCCAGCGCCAGCGCGAGCGCCGAACTCGACCAGGGCTCGCCGTCAGAGAGGAAGGCGAGCACATTGGCGTGCTTCTCCTCGACGGGCCGTGCGAGGACGAGAACCTGCCGCGTGTTGCGCGGCGTCAGCGCAAAACCTTGCCTGGTCGCGCTGACGTCGGCCAGAGGCTTGAGCTTGGTGCGGAGCCGCCCGATTTCGACGCGCAGCCGGGCGCGATGCGATTCGTCGACGTGCCTTGCCTGAAACGCTCCCGTGATCAACGCTTCCCGCGAGACATCGGCCGGCCAGGCCTGCACCAGGATGCGCGCGAGCGCGAACAGCACCGGCCGCGTTCCGAGCGGCACGAGGATGCCTCGCCTGCGAACCGCGTGATGGAACGTGTCCACCACGAGCGCCTCCGATGTCGCGAGGTCCTCGACCTCCTCGAGCAGTAGCGGCCGTTCGTGCCCGCGCGTGATCAAGCGCGCTGCGGGCGTGTCGAGCACGCGGCTCGTGCCTTCGACCTCCGCCGCAAGCGCGGGAATGCCGGCCTGTCGTGCTGCGCTCGCCGCGCGCCCGAGCGCCGCGCGCGCGTCTTTCGTTCGGAGCCGCCGGATGGCGATGCCGGCAATCACGAGCTCGCGGGCGACCTGCGCAGCCGGGGGCAGCGGTGTGGTCTTGATCTCGGCCAGCGTGCGCTCGGCCTCGTCGAGGCGCCCGAGAAGGAGAAGTCTGCGCGCCTCGATGTGACCCGCATAGGCCGCGTTGGCGAGGTCACCGTGGCTTGCGAGCGTCGCCCGCGCGACCACGAGCGTGTTGGCCGGCCAATTCAGGTCGCGCGAGACGAGTGCGATCTCGGCCTCCGCCACCACGCATCTGGCGCGCGCGACCGCCTCTTTCGGGCCGAAGGCGCGTGCGGCGCTGCGCAGCAACGTCTTCGCCTTGGCGAGATCGCCGAGTTGCGCCATCGCGATGCCGCGCAGCGCCAGCGAAGGTGCATCGTTGCGCAGCGCAACGCGGTTCAGCGCGCCGAGCGGATCGCCGGCTTGGAGCGCGCGCGCCGCGGCCGTGATCAGCGACTCCATTCAAATCCCGCCACACTTGTTACTCCCACCACGCAACCGTCCGGTGCGAGAGATCGTTGACGGCCGACAATGTGCGGCGAGGGGCGAGCGGTTCCGCATCTCACACAGCGAGATTCGGAACGGCCGCCCGGGAAAAGTTGGAGAGCCATGATGACATCAGCTGACAACGCAGGAAACAACGGACAAGCCGCCATGCAAACACCGCCGGTGGTATCGCCGCAGGACTGGGAGGCCGCCCGTCAGCAACTGCTCGTGAAGGAAAAGGCGCATACCCGTGCCCGCGATGCCCTGGCGGCCGAGCGCCGGCGCATGCCGTGGATGGAAGTGACCAAAACCTATGCGTTCGAGGGGCCCGGCGGCAAGGTCAGTCTGCACGATCTGTTCCAGGGCCGGCGGCAGCTGATCGTCTACCGTGCGTTCTTCGAGCCGGGCGTGTTCGGCTGGCCGGATCATGCCTGCCGGGGCTGCTCCATGGTGGCCGATCAGGTCGCGCATGTCGCGCACCTCAATGCCCGCGACACCACGCTGGTGTTCGCCTCGCGCGCACCGCAGGCCGATATCGCGCGACTGAAGCAGCAGATGGGCTGGACCATGCCATGGGTCACCGTCACCGACAGTTTCGATGCGGATTTCGGCGTCGACGAATGGCACGGGACCAACGTGTTCTTCCGCGACGGCGACCGGATCTTCCGCACCTATTTCGTCAAGAGCCGGGGCGACGAGCAGATGGGCGGCACCTGGAATTACCTCGACATCACGCCGCTGGGACGGCAGGAGGTCTGGGAGGATTCGCCGAAAGGCTATCCGCAGACGCCGACCTACAAATGGTGGAACTGGCACGACAGCTACACCGAAGGTGCGGCGCCCGACAAGAAATGGGTCGAGATCTCGACCGCGGGCGAGAAGGCTTTTCGCGAGGAGGCGGCTGAAGGACGTGACTAGTCCCGTCAGCGCAATGGCCGGCGCGAGCCGCAACGGTGTGGTGGCCGCGCGCCACCTCGCCAGATGGTTGGGGCTGGCGGCGACGCCGACCTTCGCGATCATGGCCGTGCTGACGGCCATGCTTGATGGCCCGGCGGACATGCTGTGTGGCTCCGGACATGGGGCGATGCTCGGCGGGATGGTGCCGATGTATCTGCTGATGAGCGCGTTTCATTCGGCGGCGTGGCTGAGGCTGATCGCAGATCGGCGGGGCCGGTGGCCCTACTGCGAAGCCGCCTGCAAATAGGCAACGATCTTGCCCGCTTCCTCCGCCGAGACGCCGCCATAGGGCTGCATCTTGTTGCCGGAGACGACCTCGTCCGGCTTGAGCATGAAGCGGGTGAGTTTGTCCTGGTCCCAGACGAAGCCGGCTTCCTTCATCGACGAAGAATAGTTGTAGTTCGGCAGCGCGCCGGCCTTGCGTCCGACGATTTTGTTGAGGGTGGGGCCCAGACGATTGTCGCCCTCTTTCACCGAGTGGCAGGTGCGGCAGGAATTGTTGAAGGCTTGCTGGGCTGCATCGTCGCTCCCCGGCTGCTGTGCGCGCGAGGTGGGCACGGTCAGCAGCAGTGCCACGGCGGCAGCGATCGCGCGCAGGCATTTGCCTTGCGGCGTTTGCGGACGTGATTGCATTCGCGCCTCCATCGGGGATCGCGCCGCAGCACGCGCGCGCATCGGTATGCAGAGGGCCAACGAAAACGGCCCCGGTGGGTTCCGGGGCCGTTTGCGTCACAATGTCCTGTCGCTTACCGCGTTGCGGCTCCGAGTTCTGCGCGGCGCTCCGTCATCGGCAGCACGATCACCTTGGTGCCGACGTTGACGCGGGAGTACAGGTCCGCGACATCGTCATTGGTCAGGCGGATGCAGCCGGAGGAGACGTGCTTGCCGATGGTGTCGGGTGCGTTGGTGCCGTGGATGCGGTAGATGGTGCCGCCGAGATACATGGCGCGGGCGCCGAGCGGATTGCCGGGACCGCCGGCCATGTGGCGCGGCAGATAGGGTTGGCGGGCGATCATCTCCGGCGGCGGGGTCCAATCCGGCCACTCCGCCTTCTTGGTCACCGACTGGGTGCCGGACCAGGTGAAACCGTCGCGGCCGACGCCGATGCCGTAGCGCATCGCCTGGCCAAGGCCGAGCACGAGATAGAGATAGGTGTTGGGCGTATCGATGATGATGGTGCCCGGCGCCTCACGCGTCGCATAGGAGACGGTCTGGCGGCGGAAGCGGGCCGGCGTTTCGACCGCGTCCTGCTCCTCGGACGGCGCGGCCCGATAGGGCGTCGCTTGATAAGGCTGGTACGGCTGCGGCGCTGCGATCGGCGGCAGCGGCCGGAAGAAGGGGAAGAGCTGCACAGGCGCGGCCTTGGCCGGGCCGGCAAACGCGATCGCGGTGACAGCCACTGCGCCAAACGCAACGGCGCGCGAATAAGTCTTCAACGTCTCCAGATTGATCATCGGTCGCCCCTGTTTGCGCGGTGTTTCTTGGTCACCCGGCACCGTTGCGGTGCTCTGTTGCCTAGATCACTAACGGCAAGAAGTTTCGGGACGTTTGCGCGGAAAACCGAAAACGGTTTCGTGGCGGAAAGGATTGTTTCATGACGGTTTCGTGGCTGCGCGGACCCGTTAACGAACAAAACAGCGGGCCGACACTTCCATGACGTCACACGCCTGAAATATCCGTGGTTGATGGTCCTAAGCCGAGAATCATAAAAATCTCGGGATTTCCCCATGCGGGTATTAATCGCGACTGACGCCTGGCATCCGCAGGTCAACGGTGTGGTGCGGACGCTGACCTCGCTGGCTGGCGCGGCCAAGGCATTGGATGTCGAGATCGACTTCCTGACGCCGGACGGCTTTCGGTCATGGCCGTTGCCGACCTATCCAGGGCTGCGCATTGCGCTGCCGAGCGGCAGGGAGATTGGGCGGCGGATCGAGAGGGCGGCGCCGGAGGCGCTGCACATCGCGACCGAAGGGCCGATCGGCTGGGCGGCGCGGGCTTATTGCCGTCGCAACCGGCTCGCCTTCACCACCTCCTACACCACGCGCTTTCCCGAATACGTCTCGGTGCGAACCGGCATCCCCGCGAGCGTCGGCTACGCCGTGCTGCGCCACTTCCACGATGCCGCCGCGATGACGATGGTCGCGACGCCCTCGCTGCGGCAGGAGCTGTCCGAGCGCGGTTTCAAGCGGCTCGGCTTCTGGACCCGCGGCGTCAACACCGAGCTGTTTCATCCGGACTCTCCAGCCAAGCTCGATCTGCCCGGGCCGATCTTCATGACGATGGGCCGCGTGGCGGTGGAGAAGAACCTCGAGGCTTTCCTCTCGCTCGACCTGCCCGGCACCAAGGTCGTCATCGGCGACGGTCCGCAGAAGGCCGGCCTTGAAAAGAAATATCCCGACGTGGTCTTCCTCGGCGAGAAGAAGGGCGCTGACCTCACCGCGCAGCTCGCCGCCGCTGACGTGTTCGTGTTTCCGAGCCTGACCGACACGTTCGGCGTGGTGCAGCTCGAAGCGCTCGCCTGCGGCACGCCGGTTGCGGCGTTCCCGGTGACGGGTCCGAAGGATGTCATCGCAGATCACCCGATCGGCGCGATCGACCACGATTTGCGCGCCGCGTGCCTGCGCGCACTGACCATGTCGCGCGAGACCTGCCGCAACTTCGCGCTGGAGCGCTCCTGGGAAAACAGCGCGCGCCAATTCGTCGGCAACCTCACTTCACTTCAGCCCAGCCGTGCCTTGCGCGCCTCGCCTCGCATGGCGCGGCGGCCGGTGCGCGGCTGATCCCGTTCGACCACAGCGAGAACCTCATCGATGGCTAAGATCATGAACCTTGACGGCACCCAGCAGCTCGACCTCACCCGTGGCACGGTCGAGCAGGCCTATGACCGCTGGGCGCCGGTCTACGACCTCGTGTTCGGAGGCGTGTTCGCAAAAGGCCGGCAGGCCGCGATCGCGGCCACCAACAAGATCGGCGGCCGGGTGCTCGAGGTCGGCGTCGGCACCGGCATCTCGCTGCCGCTCTACGCGCCGCATCTGCGCATCTTCGGCACCGACATCTCGGAGGCGATGCTCGACAAGGCGCGCCAGCGCGTCGCCGAGGGCGGCCTAGAGAACGTCGAGGGCCTCGCGGTGATGGATGCCGAGAAGCTCGAATTCCCCGACAACTCCTTCGACGTCGTGATGGCGCAATACGTCGTCACCGCCGTGCCGAATCCGGAAGTCGCGCTGGACGAATTCGCCCGCGTGCTGCGCCCGGGCGGCGAGCTGATCATCCTCACCCGCGTCAGCGCCGATACCGGCATGCGCCGCTTCATCGAGCAGAAGCTGCAGCCGGTGGTACGTCCGCTCGGTTTCCGCACCGCCGAGTTCGCCTGGTCGCGTTATGCCAAATGGCTGGCCGGTGCCGACGGCATCGAGCTCGCCGAGCGCCGCCTGATCCCGCCGCTCGGTCATTTCTCGCTGGTGCGATTCCGCAAGATCGACGTCGCCAAGGCGGCTTGATCCAAGCTCACGTAACCCGTGCGTCATCGCGCCGCTGCGCATCGTCACATGACAAAATGATGATGTCACACGGCCTACATCGAATCCCTGTAAATCCTGAACCCGAAAGCATTTTGGGGGAGAGCATGATCAAGAACTATCTCGAGCAGCTGCGGATCCAGCGCTGGGACGACCATCGCTACTATCACCACAGCCGCATCAATCAGAGCCTGCACTTCGTCAGCGCGCTGAGCTTCCTGTTCGCCTATGTCTGGCTGTTCGTCGATCCCATGATCTCCGCGCTGGTCGGCTGGCTGGTCTCGATGACCTCGCGCCAGGCCGGCCACTTCTTCTTCGAGCCGCACGGCTACGACCAGATCAACCAGGCGACGCACGAGCACAAGGAAGAGATCAAGGTCGGCTACAACCTTCGGCGCAAGGTGGTACTGATGTCGATCTGGGCGCTGTCGCCGGTGGTGCTGTTGGTCGATCCGACTCTGTTCGGACTGTTCACGCCTTGGGCGGGCGCGACCGACTTCATGCGGCAGGTCGGCAAGATCTGGCTCGTCGTCGGCGGCGGCGGTCTCATGTTCCGCACGGTGCACCTGTTCTTCATCCGCGACATCGGGACCGGTCTTGTCTGGATGACGAAGATCCTGACCGACCCCTTCCACGATTTGATGCTCTACCGCAACGCGCCGCTGGCGCTGATGCGTGGCGAGCTGATGGATCCCGGCCTGCATCTCAAGCCCGAGCACACGCTGGGCCTCATCGGCGAGCCCACGCTCGAAGAGCAGCACGCCTGAGCGCGCCGTTCTCACCAAGGCGTCCGATGTCTGATGGTTGCGTCATGCCCGGGCTCGTCCCGCCTGTGCGGCCGAAGCCGCTTCGGCGAGGCGAAGGCCCGGGCATCCACGTCTTGGAGTTCTCGCGCGGAGACGCGTGGCTGGTCGGGCATAGGCGAGCGGAAGCGACGCCGTCCTTCGGACGGCTGTGCCCGGCCATGACGCCGTTGGAAGAACCAGCCTCAGCGCCCGAAGCGCTTGGCGAGCATCTCTTTCAGGATCTGCCGCTTGATGGTCTTGTTGGTGAGGACGCCATCGTGCCACCAGAAGCCGTCGGCCTTCATCTTCTCGGCCGCGCGGACGAAACGCTCGGCGACCTCGGTGAAATCGGCGTCGGTGTAGTTCAGGCTGAAGATCAGCCTGCCGGTGCCGACCCAGCTCAAGGACAGGCCTTCAGCGCGCAGGTAATATTGCAGCATCCAGTTGTAGCGGGACGGCGTGGTGTATTTCACCGTCCAGATCGACGAGAAGTTTGCGAACCGCACCGGCAGGTCGGCATCGCTCATCATTTGGTTGAGCTTTTGCGCGCGGCCGTTCCAGGTCTCGTCCAGTCCGTCATAGACGGCGCGGAAATTCGGGCTGGCGAGCCGGCTCAGAAACTCGTCCATCGCCGTCATGACGTAGGGGTGCGAGTTGAAGGTGCCGCGGGCGAAGCAGACGTCGGCGGGGCGGTCGTCGCGGAAGCGGCGCATCAGCTCGCGTTTGCCGCAGACCACGCCGACCGGCAGGCCGCCGGCGAGGCTCTTGCCGTAGGTCACCATGTCGGCCTTGACGCCAAAGTATTCCTGGGCGCCGCCGGCAGCGAGACGGAAGCCGACGAAGACCTCGTCGAAGATCAGCACGATGTCGCGCTCAGTGCAGACCTCGCGCAGCTGCTTGAGCCATTCGGTGTAGGCCGCGCGGTCGAAATTACCGCCCCGGGAGGAATCGACCAGCGAGGAATCGCCGGGCGCGTTGCCGTTCGGATGCAGGCCCTGCAGTGGATTGACCAGCACGCAGGCGATGTCCTTGCGCGTGCGCAGCACGTGCAGCGTCTTCTCCGACATCTCGGCGAGGGTGTAGGTCTCGTGCGCGGGAATCGGATTGCCGACGCCGGGCTGCACGTCGCCCCACCAGCCGTGATAGGCGCCGGCGAAACGGACCAGATGCGTGCGCCTGGTGTGGTAGCGCGCGAGCCGCACTGCCTGCATCACGGCCTCGGTGCCGGACATGTGGAAGGAGACTTCGTCGAGGCCCGAGATCTGGCACAGCCGCGCCACGTTCTCGAGGATGACGGGATGGTAGGGGCCGAGCACCGGCCCGAGCGCATGCGCCCGCTTCTCGGAGCCCTCGATGCACTCCTTGTAGAAGTCGTTGCCGAAGATGTTGACGCCGTAGGACCCCGTGAGATCGTAGGAGGTGTTGCCGTCGACATCCGTGACGGTGACGCCGCGCGAGGACTCCACGAAGGTCGAGGTGCCCAAATGCTCGCGAACGAGACGCGAGAACTGGAAAGGCACGCGGTAGGTCTCGGTGAAGTGCAGGTCAGAGATCTTTTCCGCCGCTTCCTTCGTCATCGCGCGGCCCTTGGGGTAGCGCTCGGCGTAGAGGCTTGCGAGGCGGAAGAAGCCGTCCCTGCGCAGGCCTGCGATGTTCGCCGGCGCGCCGTCGCAGGCAAAGTAGGCATCGCCTTCGAATTCGTAGAACGGAAGCAGCTTTGCCACCCGGCGCGACATCTTGGAGTGTCCGGCGAGCGAGCGGTGCTTGGCGCGGGACAATTCGATCCGCGCCTTGATCTTCGGGAAGGCGGCGGCAGCAGACGCTGCGGCGGCCACGGACAAAGAAAGAATCGGGAGTGTCGTTTCCATGACAACAAGCGCTAATACTGTGGGCTGACAGATTCATGACAGTCAAAGCCCTCATCGCCTCTTTCACCCAGCAGGAAGACCTCAACTTCCTGTTGACCAACCGCATCCCGCGCGCCGCGTTGACCCGGTTCATGGGCTGGTTCTCCAAGATCGAGAACCCGCTGGTGCGGGACGGCTCCATCGCGCTGTGGAAGCTGTTCTCCGACCTCGATCTCACGGAGGCGCGCAAGACCCATTTCCGGAGCCTGCACGACTGCTTCACCCGGGAGCTCAAGCCTGGCTTGCGGCGCTTTGATCCGGACCCCTCCATTGTCGCCAGTCCGTCCGACGGCATCGTCGGCGCCCATGGCCGGATCGCCGATACCGAGCTGTTCCAGGTCAAGGGCGCGCCGTACTCGCTGCTCGATTTGCTCGGCGATTCCGTGCTGGTCAACCAGCACCGCAACGGCTCCTTCGTCACGCTGCGGCTGACCTCGAGCATGTATCACCGCTTCCACGCGCCCTTTGACGCGCATATCGAACGCGTCACGCTGATCCATGGCGATGTCTGGAACGTCAACCCGATCGCGCTGAAGCGGGTCGAGCGTCTGTTTTGCAAGAACGAGCGCGCGGTGATCCGCACGCGTTTGCCGACGGGCGAAGCCGTGACGCTGGTGCCGGTCGCCGCGATCCTGGTCGCAAGCATCCGTCTGCATTTCCTCGACATGGTGCTGAATGCGCAGACCAGGGGGGCGATCAATTTTCCCTGCGACGTCAAGGTGAGCAAGGGCGAGGAGCTCGGCTGGTTCGAGCATGGCTCGACCATCATCATCCTCGCGCCCGGCGATTTCAGCTTCTGCGACGGCATCGCCGAAGGCACGCGCATTCGCGCGGGTCAAGCGTTGCTGAGAAAAAACTAGCCTTCAATCCGCCGCGCCGACCGCCTATATCGTTCGTGGGGACGTTCTACGACGACGGATTGGGTGATGGCGCGGGCGCCGGTCATGGCGGCGGGTGGTATTGTGCTGCGGCGAGGTGCGCCGCCGCTGATTGCCGTCGTCCGCCAGCGCAAGCGCAACGAATGGGTTTTGCCCAAGGGCAAGCTCGACGACGGCGAAACGCCGAAGCAAGCCGCGCATCGCGAAGTGCGGGAAGAGACCGGCCACGACGTCGCCATCCACGAATTTTTGGGTACGCTCGTCTATCAGTCAGGTGGCCGCTCCAAGGTCGTGCATTTCTGGCGCATGGAGGCCGGGGGCGGTCCCGTCCGCAAGCTGATGAACGACATCAAGGCGGTCGACTGGCTGACGCTGGAAGACGCGCTCGCGCGCCTGTCGCGCGAGGACGAGCGCGTGTTCCTGACCCAAGTTGGCCCGATCGCGCTCGCCGCGGCGGGGCTTACATCTTCGCCTGCGCCCGAGCCGCCACCGCTGGCGATCGACGATGTCGATGCGGCTTTGCAGACACTGACACCGGCTGAAGCAGCCTCGGTGGGCGAGTTGCGGCACGGTCTGTTGCAGAAGATGAAAGCCTGGCTACGCGGAGAGGCGTGAGTTTTCTTCACCTCGCCCCGCGTTGACGGTGCACCCTCGCCCCTTGTGGGAGAGGGTGGCTCGCCGCGAAGCGGCGAGGCGGGTGAGGGGTGTCTCTCCACGCGCGAAGCTGTCGCAATGGATTCGCGGTGAGAACCCCTCATCCGGCGCTTCGCGCCACCTTCTCCCACAAGGGGAGAAGGAAGAAAGTCACCGCCGCTCCTTCTCCTTCGGAACTGGCGCTGGCCGTCGCGGCGCTGCGGGGCGTTGTGCGGCGGGGAGGCGCTGCTGGAATCCGCCCGGGCGTTGCAGGCCCGGCTGTTGAGCAGCGGGCGGCTGGCCGGGTTGCATGCCGGTGCGCGGCAGTTGCGGCTGCGGACCGGGCTGCTGTTGCGTTCCGCCCGGCTGCGGCGGCGCGACTCCGCCGGGCTGCGTCGGACTCTGTCCACCGCGTCGCGGCCGGGTTTGCGGGGTGCCGTCAGGCTGCGTGCCTTGACCGGCGCGCGGTGGGCCTGCCGGACGTCCCGCGCCTTGTTTCTGGCCTTGTTGCTGCTGACCCTGACCTACGCGCGGCGTGCCGGGCTGCACGGCGCCACCTTGGCCCGGCGCTTGGCCCTGCCGCTGTGGCTGGGCGCCTTGACGGCCTGGCGTGCCTGGCTGTTGCTGCCCTGGACGGTTGTTCTGACCGGGCTGGCCGTTCGGCCGCTGCGGCTGTTGCGGCTGTTGTCCTGGCGCCGTGTTCGGCCGCAATTGTTGCTGTTGCGGCGGCTGGAACGGCCGCGGAATGCGCGGGCTCGCGGTCGGATTGGCGCGGCGGAAGTCGCGCTGCTCGGTGACGATCTGCCGGCCCGTGGTTTGCGCCAGATGCACCTGGCTGACGAAGCCGCGGTCGCGCGCGATCTGCTGTGCGGGAATCGTGATCGGCACCGCGGCAAAGCGCATGACGCCGGCCGCGGCTGCGCCCGGCCGGATCGCAAAACCGCTCGCGCCTTGCGTCAGCGCGCCGAGCCGGGTCCCACTTGTGCGGTCGTCGACGTCGATGTGTCCGACCCGGCCATCGGCGTCGGGATAGAGCTTGATGTTGACGTTGTTGGTCTTGTTCGCGGCCGCGCCTTCCGGCACCTCGACCACGCCCGTGGTGCCGCGGATGCCGAGCGTGGCCGTCGGCGTCGTGATCTTCATGTCGCCGGTCTTTGCCACCGCCGCCGCGACGAAGGCGACCGTGCCCTTGCCTATGTCGAAGATGCCTGCGTTGTGCTTGCCGCCGTCCTCATAGACGTAAGTGTCGATGGTGATCTTCGTGCTGGCGGAGAGGTTGAACGTGGTCGCGTCGTCGAAGGTGATGCCGAGCGATGAGTTCGACGAAGTCTGCACGACGTCGTTGAGATAGATGTCGTCGCGCACGCGCAGCGGATAGGAATTTTTGTCGCGGATCACGGTCGCGATGCCCGTCACCGTCGCAACGTTGCCGATCGGCTCGACGGCAGCGGGCTGCGCCTCGGTCGCGGGAGCGGGTGAAGCCGATGGCGTCGGCGAAGGGGCGGGCGACGGCTGCGCTTCTGGCTGCGCCTGCGCAAGCTCGATCGCATCGAATCCGAACGCAACGCTCGCGCCGGCCGGCGGCGACGCCAGCAGCACAAGCGCGAACATGAAGCGGCGCCAGGCCACGGTAAGAGTCACGAAGAATCCCGGTGAGAGATCGACCGATATCAGCCGCGTACAGCTGAACGGCGGATGAATGTCTATCGCACGGAGGCGGTGAACGTTCAAACGGTACGCGATGCTAGCTTGCGGCCAAGCCTCTCCACCGTCATGGCCGGGCTTGCCCCGGCCATCCACGCCTTGAAGCGCGGGACTAAGAACGTGGATGCCCGGGCCTTCGCCTCGCCGAAGCGGCTTCGGCCGCGCAGGCGGGACAAGCCCGGGCATGACGAAGAATGTGCATGTGTTGGAGACGACGCCTGCGGCGTCAGCTCACGCGCTTCCAGGTCTGGCCGCCGCAGAACATGCCGCCGAAGGCGCAGCCCTGCACGCGCATTGCATTCGGGCCCTTCATCGCGATCGTCGAGTTGTAATTGCGGCCGGAGTCGGGATCGTGGATACGGCCGCTCCACTTCGCGCCGTCGGGCTTCATGTTGATCAGGATGCGCTCGTTGGTCTTTGCGGCGTAGCCGCAGAGATTGACGCCGCACTGTTCGACGCGGACATTGCCCTTGTTCTCTTCGGTGGCCCAGACGCCGATCGGTGTGTTGGCAACCGCGACAGGCGCGGCGGGCACCGGGGCCGGAGCAACCGCGACCGGCGCGGGCGCAGGAGCGGGAGCCGCAACGGGCGCGGTCTGCGTCGTGGCGTCGTAACCGACGGACGGAACAGCGGCAACCGTCGTGCTCGGTGCTGCGATAGCGGGCGCTGCCGGCGCAGTCGCCTGCACCGGGGGCTGCTGCACGGGATGCTGCTGCACCGGAGCCGGCGCGGGCTGCGCGGTCGTGGCAGGAGCCGGCGTGGTGTCGACGTCATCGTCTTTGGAGCCAA
The DNA here is from genome assembly GCF_023101105.1 of Bradyrhizobium sp. 155. Lineage (NCBI taxonomy): Bacteria > Pseudomonadati > Pseudomonadota > Alphaproteobacteria > Hyphomicrobiales > Nitrobacteraceae > Bradyrhizobium > Bradyrhizobium sp. 155. Next base: position 1,823,029 of record NZ_CP064704.1, read on the forward strand.
GGCCCTTGAGGTTGATGTTGTTCAGCTTGATCGGCTTGTCCGAGAGGCCCGGCGCGACGATGGTCACGCAATTGAGCGAGGCGCAGTTGCGTGGCGTCTCGATGCGGATGTTCTGGCCTTCGATCTGGAACGAGATCGCATTGCCGGCATGCGCGGCGGCGGTGGACGCGAGGAAGAGGGCGGTGGCGGCGATGGTGAGCTTGTTCATGACAACCTCCGAAGATGTGTGGTCCCGATGGGACTGAAGTCGCGGGTGGATGAAGCGTGGTTCGACCCTACGCCGGGCTGGCCGGACGTTCTGTGATAGACGTCACAACGGCTCGCCGCGGCTGGGTGACGCAGCGCACATTCGGTCGCGATTCCATTTGCGTAACGTCGTCGCCACACAGAGGGAGGCGCCGATGACGCGGCTTGTGACTTCGCTTGGCACATTGATCGCGCTGCTGGCGATTGCGCCCGCAGCCGAGGCCGGGTCTTACGCGTTCTCGATTGGCGGTCATCGATTTCAGGTCGAGGCGCCCAGGAATTGCCGATCGGCTTCCTGTGTCTCGGTTTCCTCCCATCGCAGCTTTCGGCCTGACGTCGACACGACGCCAGCCCCTGCGCCGGTGCTTCCGCCGCCGCAGCCGCTCTATCCCGTGGCTCCGGTCAGGCCAGCGCAAGCGATTGCGGTCGCGCCTGCGACGGCGCAGACGGCTCCTGTCCTTGCCTCAACGACCTCGCAGCCAATTGTCCTGCCGCAGGCGCCAAGCTCCAATCCGCCACGGGTGGAGCTACCGCAGACGGATCCGCCGAAGACCGTCGCGCTCGATCCGCCGCGCATGGAGGCACCCGTCGTCGCGCCAAGGCCGCAGCTCGAGCAGGCCGTGACGAGCCCTGAGCGCGGCGACGACGAACTCTCCTATTTGCCGCTCGGCGAATGGGAGAGCGCAGGCGCCAAGGGCACGGTCCGCATCGAACGCTGCGGTCCTGCACTGTGCGGCTTCGCGCTGACTGAAGCATCGACCAGGGGCGAGAGCGTGCTCGTCAACATGAAGCCGAAAACGCACGACGTCTGGACCGGCAACATCTACAGCCGCTCCAGCGGCAGTACCTATTATGCGAGGATGACGCTGAAGAGCTCCGGCAAGCTTCACGTCGAAGCCTGCGACTGGGCCATTTCTGGTGTTCCGGCAACGACTGGACGCGAGCCGAAGAGCGGCCGGAGAAGCTGATCGCGACGTCGCGGCAGTGGAGCGCGCGGTCGTAAGGGAAGCGTTCGATACCTCCGGCTGAAGCCGCTAGATCATGCCGAGCACGATGGCACCGACAAAGGCCATGGCGAGGTACGCGGTGATAACGCTCAGTCTCCCGGCGAACGTCATGAGGTCGCTCCCGCTGTCGCGCCGCCTTGCGCGAGAGGATCATGGTTAACAGAGAGTCTCTTTTCGAAAAAGTCAGCCTTGCTGTCGCTCGTCACCGGCAGCGCTCCTGCTGGCGCCGGCCGACATGGTTAAAGAACACTGAAATCAACACGTTGAAGAGTCTTTAAGTAAATTCACCGAACGTGCGTGCATGACGCGCGGAGTTCGTTTGTATCTCGTCGGCTCCATCGTCCTTGTTTCGTTTGCGGGTTGCGGACGCGGCGTCTTCCAGGCCGAACGTGAACCGTGGCGGGCCGAGGCCGAAGCCGCATGCCTGAAATCAGGCGCGGTGAAAGAAGGGCCGGATCTCGTCCGCATCGACCCGATTTCCGGGCCGGGCATGTGCGGCGCGGAGTTTCCGCTCAAGGTCGCCGCCCTCGGCGAAGGCTCGAGCAGTTACGGCTTTGCCGATGAGGATTTGCGACCACCCGGGAGCATCGGCAACCAGCCGCGCTGGCCGGTGACGCAGCCCCGATCGAATTACCCGCAAAGCCAGAACTATCCGCAACGCTCGAACTATCCCGAGAGCGCGGTGCGGCAGCCTTCCGGCTATGGCGCTTCGCCTGGCCCGATGCCGTTGAATGCGCCCGGCGTGGCGCAGCAGGAGGACGAGATCGATTTGCCGCCCGAGGGCACCGATGCCGCGGGCGCGTCGCGCTACATGAATGCGCCGAGCTATCCAGCGCGGCCGGCGCCGTATTCGCAGGCGCCCGCGCAGCAACCGCCGCCGCGTCTTGGTCCGGCACGGGGCGATCCCGTCACCGCCGTCGGCCCTGTTGCGATCAAGCCGGTTGCGACGCTGGCCTGTCCGATCGTATCCGAGCTCGACCGCTGGCTCGCCGACACCGTGCAGCCCTCGGCGATGCGCTGGTTCGGCACCCGCGTCGCGGAGATCAAGCAGATCTCCGCCTATTCCTGCCGCGGCATGAACGGCAATTCGCATGCCCATATTTCCGAGCACGCCTTCGGCAATGCGCTCGACATCGCCGCCTTCGTGCTCGCCGACGGCCGCCGCGTCACCGTGAAGGATGGCTGGCGCGGCATGCCGGAAGAGCAGGGCTTCCTGCGCGACGTGCAGTCGGGCGCGTGCGTGCATTTCACCACGGTGCTGGCGCCGGGCTCGAACGTCTATCATTACGATCACATCCACGTCGATCTGATGCGCCGCGCCAGCCGCCGGCTGATCTGCCAGCCCGCCGCCGTCTCCGGCGAAGAGGTCGCCGGGCGCGCGGGCGGGCGCAATCCCTATGCGAATGCACGCGATCCCTCCGTGACCGGCTCGCTGGGTACGCGCAAGAGCATGGCGCGAAAGCACGAAGAGGACGAGTACGCCGACGATTGAGGATTGCGCGTGGCCCGTAGCCTGGATTACGGGCGGCGCAATCCAGGCAAGGCGTTCCCGCATTCCGCTTCGCTCCATGCGGGCTACGACCCCATGCCGGCCCGCCTCGCGCTGAGCCCTGCCTGTTCAGTCGACGCCGCGTCTTTGGCAGAGCGCATCTCGGGCGCAAAAATTTGCGCACGCGCAAATCTCGCCTAAGCCATTGAAATCATCAATACAATCCTGCCGTGACGGGCTTTTCCCGCAGTTGGCACGGTCGCTGCAATGAGGAGGCCGCCACGAAGCGGCGCTGCCGGCGCCGTGAGCCAGCGGATCCCGTCATGCAGATGCCTGTCAGCCCTCCTTATTCGGATCTCGAACAGCGCGTGCTGTCGCGCATCACGGAGGAGCGCTGGCTTGAGCTGGCATCCGAGCTGATCCGCACCGGTCAGCCCCGTTCCGGCAATCCGCTGGATCCCGATTTGCCGCCCGCCGAGGAAGAGGCGATCTCGATGCTGGTCGCGGGCAAGCTCGAAGCGCTCGGCATGGAGGTCACCAAGCACAGCGCGCAGCCGCACCGGCCGAACGTGCTGGGCGTGCTCAAGGGACGGGACGGCGCCCCCTCGCTCATTCTCAACGACCATCTCGACACCTATCCGGCCGTCGAGCCCGAGAAATGGCACATGACGGATTTCGATCCGTTCAAGGCGACGCGCCACGGCGATCTGCTCTATGCGCGCGGCACGTCCGACACGCGCGGAAACCTGGCGGCATCCTTGCTCGCCGTGCAGGCGCTGACCGAAGCGGGCGTGAAGTTCGATGGCACCTTGATGTGCTGCTACACCGTCGATGAGGAGCGGAACGGCACCGAAGGCTCCATCTACATGCTCAACAAGATTGGCCTGACCGCCGACTACGAGATCACCGCCGAGCCGACCGCCTGGGGCGACGTCAACACGGACTGGGGCATGAACCTGTCGGTGGCCAATTCCGGCCACTGCCTGATCGAGCTCACCGTTCACGGCATCAAGTCGCACATCTGGCGACCGGACATCAGCGTCAACGCCATCATGGAAGCGGCAAAGCTGTTGCCGAGGTTGAAGGACATGGCGTTCACCCATGTCCCCAGCAAGTTCATGGGGCATACGCCGCCCTGCTGCGCCGTGGTGCGGATTCGGTCCGGCCTGCCCGGCGAGATGCAGTTCTCCCCGGATGCCTGCACCATCACGCTCGCCGTGGTCGGCATCGTGCCGGGCATGACGCTATCGAGCGTGATTGCGGACATCGAGCGTCTCGGACGGGACACTTTTGCGGGCGTGAACGACGTCAAGGTCGAGGTGCGCCAGGTGCCGGGCTCGCTGTTCGTCAACGCGACCGAACCGGTGCCGGTCGAGGAGGAGCCCTGCCGCTCCTTGCGCGCGGTTTACCGGCGTCTGATGGGCCGCGAGCCCGGGGTCAACCGCAAGAATGCCTTCAACGACACGATCCGCTTCCGCGAAGCCGGAATCAATGCGGTGACGTTCGGTCCCGGAGAAGACGGCTGGGCCGTCGACAACGAGAACATCTCGATCACCAAGTCGGTGATGGCGACGCGGATCTACGCGCTGACCATCATGCAGATCCTGGGAGTGCGGACATGAGCGTCGAGGCGACCCATATGACGATTCCAATCTCGCCGGATCGCACCCGACGCGGCAGCTTCCGGCTGCGGCTTCCGAAGGTCTCGCGATCGGTGCTGCTCTCGACGCTGACCGTGGCCGTGCTGCTGGCCGGCTGGGCCATCGTCACGGAGATGGGCTGGGCCAACGAGCTGTTCCTGCCGAAGCCGCAGGCGGTCTGGGCCGCGTTCGTCAAGACGATGACGAAGGGATATCAGGGCGCGACGCTGCTTCAGCATCTCGGCGCAAGCCTCTATCGTATCCTCACGGCTTTCACGCTGGCCTGCCTGATCGGCATCCCGCTCGGCGTCCTCATGGGCGTGTCGCGCAACGCACGCGCGCTGCTCAATCCGTTGATCGAGTTCTACCGGCCACTGCCGCCGCTCGGACTTTATACGCTGCTGGTGATGTGGCTCGGCATCGGTGAGAGCTCGAAGCTGTCGCTGCTGTTTCTTGCCGGTTTGCCGGGCATCGTCATCTCGACCATCCAGGCCGTCACCAGCGTGGACCCGGTCTATGTGCGCGCCGCCCAGTCGCTCGGCGCGACCCGGCGCCATTTGCTGTTTCACGTCTATTTGCCGGCGGCGGGACCGCTGATTCTGGCCGGCATGCGTATCTCGCTCGGATTCACCTACACCGTTCTCGTCGCCGCCGAAATCGTCGCCGCCTCCGCCGGCATCGGCTGGATGATCTGGGACGCCGCGAAATTCCTGCTCTCCGACGTCGTGATCATGGGGCTGATCGTGCTCGGCCTCACCGGCGTCGTGCTCGACCTCATGATGCGCGGCATCGCGAAACTGTTGATGCCGTGGGCCTGAATCCAATTCTGATCGTAGGGGAGACCTCCATGAAGAGACTGATTGCGACGCTCGCGGTAACCACGTTGGCGCTCACGGCCGCAGTCCGCGCCGAGGACAAGCCGGCGAAGGTGACCGTCGGCTATCTGAACCTGGTGAATGCGCAACTGGTCACCAAGCATCTTGGCCTGCTCGCCAAGGAGATGCCGGGCGTCGACATCAAATACGTCAAGATCGGCGGCGGCGGCGACATGCTGCGCGCGATCGCCGGCAGCGACGTCGACTTCGGCGGCCTCGGCAACCCGCCGACCGCGATCGGCGCGACGCGCTCCCTGCCGATCAAGGGCATCCTGGTGATCAACATGCTCGACTACGTCGAGTCGATGGTGGTCCGCGCCGACAAGAACATCACCTCGCTCAAGGACCTCAAGGGCAAGACGGTGGCGGCGCCGTTCGGCTCCACGACGCACTACCTCCTGCTCCAGGCGCTCAAGGAGGAGGGTGTCGATCCCGCCTCGATGAAGATTCTGGACCTCGCGCCGTCGGACATCGCGGCGGCCTGGCTTCGCGGCGACATCGACGCGGCCTGGTTCTGGGAGCCGAATCTCGGCAAGGCCGTGAAGAACGGCGGCAAGATCCTCGTCACCTCGGGCGAGATGACCAAGCGCGGCTACCCGACCTGGGACATCGGCGTCGTCATGAACGCGTTCGCGGAGAAGTATCCATCCTACGTCGACAAGTTCATCAAGGCCGAATGCGAAGGCATCGATTTCTGGCTGAAGAACCCGGAGAAGACTGCCGAAATCATCGCGGAAGAGCTTTCGCTGCCTCTCGAGGACGCGCAGCGAATGATGAAGGGCACCGGGATGATCCCCTGCAGCACGCAGCTCACGGAGGAGTATCTCGGCACATCCGCGAAAAAGGGCAAGTTCGTCGACACGCTGATCTCGACCGCCGATTTCCTGGTGAAGCAGGAGCGCCTGCCGAAGCTGCTGCCGCGCGCCGACTTCGAAGCCTTCATCCAGCCCGCCTATCTGGAGAAGGTGATCGGCCGCTAGGGTCGGTGCCGGCGGGCTTGCCTCGCCGGCACATTGTCAATTCCTGCAAGCACGTGACCGACATGAATCTCGCACCTCGCCACCTCCGCGCCGCCTATCGCAGCGGCGAGCTCAAGCCGTCCGATGTCGCCGCGCACGTGTTGTCGCGCCTCGATGACGCCGACCAGAGCGGCGTCTGGATCTCGACGGCAAATCCGCAAGGCGTCATGGCGAAGGCCCGCGCGCTCGATGCCCGCATTGGCGAGATCGGCGAGCTGCCGCTCTACGGCCTTGTGTTCTCGGTCAAGGATTGTATCGATGTGGCCGACGAGCAAACCACCTCGGCCTGCCCGGAATTCGCCTACACCGCGAAAGACACGAGCCCGGTTGTCGCCGACGCCATCGCCGCCGGCGCGATCTATCTCGGCAAAACCAATATGGATCAGTTCGCGACCGGCCTCGTCGGCGTGCGCTCGCCCTATGGCATCGCCCGCAACCCGCACAACCCCGACTACATCCCCGGCGGCTCCAGCTCGGGCGCAGCGGTATCGGTCGCGACGGGCACCTCGTCCTTTGCGTTCGGCACCGATACCGGCGGATCGGGCAGGGTGCCGGCGTCCTATTGTGGCGTGACCGGCTTCAAGCCGGCGCCCGGCGCCTTCAGTCAGCGCGGCATGGTCTACGCGTGCCGTAGTTTCGATACCATCTCGCTCTACACGTGCGATCCCCGCGATGGCCACGAGATCTATCGCGTGTTGGCGCGGCGCGATGTCGAGGACTGTTTTTCACCGGTGGATTCCGCCGGATGGACGGAGCAGGCATCTCCGGCGCGGCCGCTCAACATCGCAACGCCGCGTCCGGATCAGCTCAGGTTCTTCGGCAATGCGGAGACGGAGGCGCTGTTCGGCGATGGACTCCGCAAGCTGCGGCAGCTCGATCTGTCGGTCGCATTGGTCGATTTCGCGCCGTTCATTTCGGTCAACGATTTGATGTTTTTCGGACCTTTCCTCGCCGAGCGGGACGTGTCGGTCGGCGCATTCCTCGACGCCAACCCGGAGGCGGGCGTGAAGATCGTGCGCGACCTCGTCATCGGCAGCCGCAAGTTCACGGCGGCCGACGCCTATCGTGCGCTCTACAAGGTCAAGGAGGTCCAGCGGTCGCTGCGCGATTTCTGGCAAGTTCATGATGCGCTGGTCGTGCCGACGGTCGGCACCGTGCTGAGCATCGACGACGTCGCGCGCGATCCGCTGACGGCCAACTTCAACAACGGCTATTACACCAACTACGCCAACCCGCTTGGGCTGGCCGCCATCGCCGTTCCGAACGCCGTCACCGCAGCCGGCGTGCCCTATGGCATCACGTTCCTGGCGCCGGCCGGCCGGGAGCGCCTGCTCACCGATCTGGCTTGCGCTTTCATGGGGGCTTCGGCCGAGCCAGAACATCTGCGCCGCGTTGCAATCCGAGCGGAGACCTCCTAGCCTTCGAGCCGTCACTCGAAGGGAGACCGATCGTGGGGCGCAGCGATGCGCATGAGGTGGCCGATCCAGTTGAGCCGCGCGCCGACCTGCCACGGCCCGGGACCGGACGTTATGTGCTGAAGGCGTTGGACAAGCCCGATCTGGAGCTCGTGATGCGAACCGGCAGGCTCGCGACCTACCAGAACCGCGAATATCTGCTGCGGGAGGGCGAGCCCGCAAACGGCATCCACATCATCCTGAACGGGATCGTCGAAAGCACCCATGCCGGCACGCAGGGGCGCGAACTGATGCTGTCGACCTGGGAGGCCGACGACTTCGTCGGCGCGCCCTATATCCTCGGCGATCACCGCCACAGCTGGTCGGCCCGCGCGCTCGGGCGCGTCGAAGCACTGCATCTCGACCAGGATGCGGTCCGCCGGTTGATCGCGCAGTCGCCGCCGTTCGCAGTCGCGCTGATCGAGTGCCTCGGCTTCAAGGGCGAGACCTATTCGATGCTGGCGCAGACGCTGGCCGGGCAGAAGGCGGCGGAACGGTTGGTGCTGCTGCTGGTCAAGCTGTGCGAGAACGCAGCCCAGGACGAGAGCGGCCCGATCTCGCTCGGTCGCATCACGCAGGCCAATCTCGCGCGCATGATCGGCGCGACGCGCCAATCGATCAGCCTGATCCTCAGCCGCCTCCAGAACGACGGCATCATCTGGACCGGCCCGACCAAGATGGTCGTCAACGATCTCGCTGCGTTGAGGAAGCAGGTGGCGGACTAGGCGTGAACCAATAAGGTCAGCTTACCGACGCAACGGAAGTGTCCGCCTTGAGCATGATGGGCGCTTGTGACCGGAGCGCACATGCTGTTTGTAATCTTCGATAGTCCTTTAGCGCACAGGGACTGCGCGGCTCGTCTGACATCAGCTTTGGGCCAGCAAACGCACTAGCTTCAACCGAACTGGAACAATCTCCAAGCGATCCGGTTGAAGTTTGTTATGGCCAATCTGGGACAGGCACGGATTAGTCCTGGAGAAGCGTGTTGTTTATCAGGAAAGGTGCTTCACATGGATGACGAACGAAAATCGTCAAAAGCTGGGGAACGCGCCGCTGAAGGCCTGCGCGAGGCGGCTGCTAAGGACGAAGCGAAAAACGAGAGCAAGACGGGACACGATTTAGCGAAGGGCGCTGACCGCTTCGAAGAACGCTCCAAAAGCTCGGATGGAAGAAGCGCGGAAGAGAAACAAAAAGGGTGAATGTCTACAGCAGATCCGGCGCTGCGTTTCAGTGGAAGAAAGCAGGCGAACTTGGAGCCGATAGCATCGAGGTTGTGCCGACGACAATCCATCCCGGTAACAGCCACCTGACGCTTGTGCTGCGGACTGTCACGGAAGCGTCGACTAGCTCGAACTCGTCGCACTGACTTAGATCTCCCAGGGCGCGAGGTTGTCCCAGCTGCTATCATCTGTGCAAACTGCGAGCATGGCAGCTGTGAACCACACCTCCCTGAGAAGCCGCGTCCGTCGCCTCTACGAGGGTACAACGCCCAGCGCCGTTGGTTTCCGCTATGCTTTGCTCGCGTTTGATGTTGTGACCATACTGTTCATCATCGGGACGTCGTTCCTGCACCCCAGTGAGATCATCGAAACCTTCGACCTGCTATTCGGCGCAATGATATTGGCCGATTTTTCAGCACGGCTACTCGCCGACCGGCATCCGCTTCGAAAGTTCGGCCGCCTCTCGACATGGGCTGACATGGTCGCCATCGTTTCATTCCTGGCGCCCCTGGCTGGCGAGGCTGGCGGCTTTCTGCGGATTTTGCGGACGCTGGGAATGCTTCGTGACTACCAGATGCTCGCCAGGTTGCGCATGGATTCGTCGTTCTTCCGTCGCAACGAGGGGGTCATCTTTGCCGTCACCAATCTTGCGGTTTTCATATTTGTCATGACGGGGATAGTCTACGAGACCCAGAAGTTTCGTAACGATCAGATTCGGAATTATGCTGACGCGCTGTATTTCACTGTGACCGCGCTGACGACGACTGGCTTTGGCGATATCACCCTGCCAGGCACAATAGGTCGTTTGATAACCGTCGTGATCATGATTTTCGGCGTAACCCTGTTCTTCAATCTTGCGCGCGCATTGTTGAGTCCGAACAAGGTCAGATTTCCTTGCCCAACTTGCGGACTGCAGCGGCATGAGAGCGATGCCGTGCATTGCAAAGCATGCGGCGCTGTTCTCAATATTCCCGATGAAGGTTTGGCGTAGCTGTTGCTACCTCGGCGATCGAAACGTATTGCCATCATCAGAATCTGTGCCCAAGCGGCCATTCGACCATGGCCTCTTTCTAGGCGCTCGCAGCCATCGCAATCGTTGCCGTGGTAACGGCTGGCCTTGTCTAGCGCCCCGTAGAAATCATTTCAGGCCGGCTTCGACGCTGCCGGCACCAGCCCCATGCAGCACTGCACCTCGGCCGGGACATTGTAGGTCCGCATGATGTGGCGGCTGTCGCGCAAGCCGGATGCCTCACGCTGCACCACCAACATCCAGAGCGCGTGGCCGGCTTCCATCACCAGCTTGCGTCGGGCCGGCTGCATCGCGGCCGGCACCTCGGGGAGGGCATGGGCGGCGTCGAACTCGCGCAGGCGCGCCAGCGCCTGTTCGAGCGTGCGGCCCATCCGTCCGAGCGCGGAGGCCTGTTCCTGGACAATCTCGTAATGGAGGATATCGATGGGCGGGCGGAGATCACGGGACATGAGCCCGAATATAATGCCGCCGGAGCGGCCTGCAACGCAGGCCCGCCTTGCCGCTACTTCGCCCGATACGCTGCCAGGAACATCCGCGTCGCGCTGTCGACGACTTCGCTCATGCGCTCTTCCGACGGTGCGGGCGCGGCCTGGAAGACGAAGGGCAGGAACAGCGAGGCCTTGCACAGTTCCATGAACTGCGACGCCGCCAGATCGCAATCGTCGATATCGAGATCGCCGGCGGCGGCGTGGGCTTTGAGATAGTCGGAGAGGCGGTTGATCGACTTGTCCAGCACCCGCGCATAGTAGCGGCGGCCGAGATCGGGCATGCGCTCGGCGATCGCCATCACGGTGCGGATCGCCGATCCGCCGCCGGGCCGGCACAGCAGACGGTTGTAGGCCCGGCCGAAATCCTTCAGCGTGGTTTCAACATCGCGTGCCGGATCGAAATTGAACGCGACCTGCCCGTGCTGGAGCGCCTCCTGCTCGAGGATGGCTTCGAACAGCGCGCATTTGTCGGCGAAGTAGACGTAAAGCGTGCCCTTGGAGACCTGCGCAGCGCGGGCGATCTCGCCCATGCTGGCACCGTCAAACCCGAGATCCATGAACACCTTGCGGGCCCCGTCCAGGATCTGGCGGCGTTTGGAACTGTCCTCCTCCTGGACGACGTGGAGATGTTCGCGGCCGGGTACAACCATTGGTTCAGGGTCTCGGAAAGTTTTTGCATCGGTCCAGGGTGATGAAACCGAAATAAAGGATTCGGGCCGGTAGGGTCCGTTCGGGTATTATCTATATTGACCGAACCGTTCGGTCAATGATATTTGGGATGGGTGAGAGGGAACCGGCCGTAGGGCGGGGTTGTCCCTCATCGCGCTTTTTTGGGGAGGCCTCCATGGCCGTAGTGAGAGACCAGGCTGCGCGCGTCCTTCGCCCGGACGCCGTGGAGACGCCGACGCCCGCGGGTGGTGACGCTGCCACCGAGACGTCTGTGGCTCTCGCCGAGCAGTTGCGCTCTCATGTGGCCGAGGAAACCAAGCGCCGTCCCAGCGAGGCGCCGGAGAAGCCCGTGACCGACAAGCCGGCCGCAGCCCCAGACGCGCCCGCCGCCGGCGCGCCGAAGTCCGGCAAGCGCAAATTCGTCATGATGGGAGTAGGCCTCGTGCTGGCGCTCGCGGCGGCGAGCTATGCCGGCTATTACACGCTGGTCGGCCGCTTCTACGTTGCGACCGACGACGCCTATGTCCGCGCCAACAACACCATGCTGGGCGCGCGTGTTGCCGGCCACGTCTCCGCGATCCTCGCCGGCGACAACACGACGGTGCGCGCCGGCGACATCGTCTTCCGCATCGACGACGGCGACTACAAGATCGCGGTCGACGCCGCCGCGACCAGGATCGCGACCCAGCAGGCCACCATCGATCGCATCGGCCGCCAGGTCGCGGCGCTCGACAGCCAGGTCGCGCAGGCCAGGGCGCAGCTCGTCTCCGCCGAAGCCGGCCTCAAGCGCGCCGACCTCGATTATGAGCGCCAGCAGGCGCTGAGCAACAAGGGTTTTGCCTCGCGCGCCACCTTCGAGAGCTCCGAAGCCGGACGCGACCAGGGCGCTGCCGCGGTCAAGGCCGCGCAGGCCGCTTACGACGTCGCGCTCAGCAATGTCGACGTCGCCAAGGCGCAGCAGGCCGAAGCGCAGGCGCAGCTCGCCGAGCTCAAGACCACGCTGGCCAAGGCCGAGCGCGATCTCGCTTTCACCGCGGTGCGCGCGCCGGTCGACGGCACGTTCTCGAACCGCCTCGTCAGTGCCGGCGATTTCGTCGCGGTTGGCCAGCGGCTCGGCAACGTCGTGCCGCTCGATAACGTCTATATCGACGCCAATTTCAAGGAGACCCAGCTCAAGCGCATCCGCCCCGGCCAGCCTGTGACGATCAAGGTCGATGCCTACGGCATGCGCAAGTTCTCCGGTGTCGTCGACAGCATCGCAGCGGGCGCGGGCTCGGTGTTCACGCTGCTGCCGCCTGACAACGCCACCGGCAACTTCACCAAGATCGTGCAGCGCGTGCCGGTCCGCATCCGGGTGCCGAAGTCGGTCGCGAAGCAAAACCTGCTCCGCGCCGGCATGTCGGTCACTGCGACGGTCGACACCAACAAGGGCGCGGCCGACGCCGACAGCGAGGTCGATCTCGACGACGCCACCATGATCCATCCGCAGTAGCGCGCCTGCGCCGCGAGGTCAGACCATGGCGAACGTCACGACCGCTTTACCTGCCATGATGGCGGACCCCGCCTCGGAGCGCATCGCGCCGAAGCGGCTGTTCGCTTTCATCATCATGGTGTTCGGGATGTTCATGTCGATCCTGGACATCCAGATCGTCTCGGCGTCCCTGAGTGAAATCCAGGCCGGCCTGTCGGCAAGCTCTAGCGAGGTCTCCTGGGTCCAGACCGCCTATCTGATCGCCGAAGTGATCGCGATCCCGCTGTCGGGATTCTTGTCGCGCGCCTTCGGCACGCGGCTGTTGTTCGCAATCTCGGCGGCAGGCTTTACCGCATCGAGCCTGCTCTGCGGCTTCGCCACCACCATCGAGGAGATGATCCTGTGGCGCGCGCTGCAAGGTTTTCTCGGCGCCGGCATGATCCCGACGGTGTTCGCCTCGGCCTACACCGTCTTCCCACGCACCAAATTCCACATCGTCGGTCCCATCATCGGGCTCGTCGCAACGCTGGCTCCGACCATCGGGCCAACTGTCGGCGGCTACATCACCGACCTGATGTCCTGGAACTGGCTGTTCTTCATCAACATCGTGCCTGGCATCGGCATCACCATCGGCGTGCTGGCGCTGGTCGATTTCGACGAGCCGCATTTCGAGTTGCTCGACCGTTTCGACTGGTGGGGGCTGCTGTTCATGGCCGGCTTCCTCGGCACGCTGGAATACGTGCTGGAGGAAGGCCCGCAATATGAATGGATGCAGGACCCCTCGGTCGCGATCTGCGCCTGGATCTGCGGCATCTCGGCGATCGCCTTCTTCTGGCGCGTCTTCACGGCGGCCGAGCCGATCGTCAATCTACGCACCTTTTCCAACCGCAATTTCGCGATCGGCTGCGTCCTTCAGTTCTGCATCGGCATCGGCCTCTACGGCCTGACCTACATCTATCCGCGCTACCTCGCCGAAGTGCGTGGCTACAGCGCACTGATGATCGGCGAGACCATGTTCGTCTCGGGCATCACCATGTTCCTGATCGCGCCGGTGGTCGGGCGTCTCATGGCGAAGTACGACATGCGCTACATGATCGCGTTCGGGCTCGTCGTGTTCGCGCTCGGCTCCTACCAGATGACCTGGATCACGCGCGACTACGATTTCTATGAGTTGCTGATTCCGCAGATCCTGCGCGGCATCGGCATGATGTTCGCGATGGTGCCGACCAACAACATCGCGCTCGGCACGCTGGCGCCCGACCGGGTGAAGAACGCCTCGGGCCTCTTCAACCTGATGCGCAATCTCGGCGGCGCCGTGGGTCTCGCCGTCATCAACACCGTGCTCAATGACCGCACCGACCTGCACATTACGCGCCTGCAGGAGCGTGTGACCTGGGGCAACGCGACCGCGACCGAAACCCTGACTATGTTCATGCAGAAGTTTCAGGGGCTTGGCGATTCCACCCTAATGGCGATGAAGCAGCTCAGCCAGCTCGTGCATCGCCAGGCCGTGGTGATGGGCTTCGGCGATGCCTTCTTCATCCTGACGCTGTTCTATCTCGGCCTCACCCTGCTCGTCACACTGTTGAAAAGGCCGGCCTCGCCGTTCGGCGCCAGCGGCGACGCGCACTAATTTGCAACACTCGTGCGTGATCTCGCGCGAGCCCCGTTGCAAATCACCACTGACACATCTATAAAGCGCACCTCATTCCATCGAACCGGGAGGATTTGCATGATTTCGTCGCATTCGCAGATCGCACGCCCGCGCTCGATGATGTTCTGGCTCGGTATGTGCTCGGCCTCCTAGAGGCCTCTTCCGCCAGCTTCGATTGGGCTCCTAGTCCCGATCGCTCCGCTTCCCAAGTCAAAACCAACTTTAAGTGACGCCGTCTCGGCCCTCGCGGCCGGCCTGTGTCCATCAATGGAGCCGGCCCGCGACATAAGCGGCCGGATGATGCCATGACCGCTCTGTCAAAAAGGCCCGCGGCGATACGCGTGGTGCTGCCCTTCGTGTTCCGGCACTGGCTGAAGCAGCCGGGGCGTACCCTCGTCGTCGCCGGCGGCTTGTTGGGTGCGACCATCGCCGACCTGTTCATGCCGGTCTTCTCCGGACATCTGGTCGACGCTCTGACGCGCGGCCCATCCGATCCCGCCGCGCGTGACGCTGCGCTGATGGCATTGGGCGGTATCGTGGCGCTGGGCGCAGCCTCCATGGTGCTGCGGCTGACCGGCCTCCAGGCCATCGTGCCGTTCTCGCTGAAGATCATGTCCGAGGTCGCGCAGGAAGCCTTCATGCGCGTGCAACGGTTCTCGACCGACTGGCACGCCAACTCCTTTGCGGGATCCACGGTGCGCAAGGTCACCCGCGGCATGTGGGCGCTCGACCTGTTGAACGACACCATCTTGATGGCGCTGGCGCCGTCGCTGCTGGTGCTGATCGGGTCGATGATCCTGCTCGGCCTGCACTGGGCCTCGCTTGGCGCGGTGATCGCGCTGGGCGCGCTGGCCTATGTCACGATGACGGTGCTGTTCTCGACGCGCTACATCGCGCCGGCCGCGCGCATCTCCAATGCCTGGGACACCAAGGTCGGCGGCACGCTGGCGGATGCTCTGACGTGCAACGCGGTGGTGAAATCGTTCGGCGCGGAAGCGCGCGAGGATGCGCGGCTTGCCCGTGTCGTCAACCGCTGGCGCGTGCGCGTGCGGCGGACCTGGCTGCGCTACAACTACACCAACCTGGCGCAGCTCTCGGTGCTGCTGGCCCTGCGTGCCTCCGTGATCGGCGGCGCCGTGCTGCTGTGGATGTCGGGGCGAGCCTCGCCCGGCGACGTCACCTATGTGCTGACGAGCTACTACGTCATCCATGCCTATTTGCGCGACGTCGGAATGCACATCAACAACCTGCAGCGCTCGGTCAACGACATGGAGGAGCTGGTGGCGATCCACGACGAGCCAATCGGGATTGCGGATGCGCCGGACGCGCGGTCGATCGCGATCGAGCGCGGCGAGCTCGTGTTCGACGACGTCACGTTCCATTATGGCGGCCATCACGCGCCGCTCTATGACGGATTGTCGGTCACGATCCGCGCCGGCGAACGCGTCGGTCTCGTCGGCCGCTCCGGCTCCGGCAAGACCACCTTCGTCAAGCTGGTGCAGCGGCTCTACGACGTCACCGGCGGCCGCGTTCTGATCGATGGGCAAGACATCGCCAAGGCCACCCAGCATTCGCTGCGCAGCCAGATCGCGATCGTGCAGCAGGACCCGATCCTGTTTCACCGCTCGCTCGCCGAGAACATCGCCTATGGCCGGCCCGGCGCCAGCCTGGAGGCGATCGAGCAGGCGGCACGGCTGGCCAATGCGCACGACTTCATCGTGCGCCTGCCCAAGGGCTACGGCACGCTGGTCGGCGAACGCGGCGTCAAGCTCTCCGGCGGCGAGCGACAGCGCGTGGCGCTGGCGCGCGCCTTCCTGGCGGACGCGCCGGTGCTGATCCTGGACGAAGCGACCTCGAGCCTCGATTCGGAATCCGAGGCGCTGATCCAGCAGGCGATGGAGCGGTTGATGCGAGGCCGCACCTCGATCGTGATCGCGCACCGGCTCTCGACGGTGAAGAGCCTCGATCGCATCCTGGTGTTCGACCGCGGCGAGATCGTCGAGCAAGGCACGCATGCCAAGCTCGCGGCCAGGCCCGGCGGCATCTATCGCGGCCTGTTCGAGCGCCAGGTGGTGGAGCTCGGACAGATCGCAGCAGCGGAATGAGTGGCGCGCGGCCGGCGGACCAATGTCGGCCGCGTCGCCAAGGAATCGGTCAAGGATGGGTGACATGAAAGACCTGACCAACGGCTCCGTCGCGAAGCACATTCTGGGCATGGCACCGCCGATCATGGTCGGTATGGTCACGATCATGCTTTGCCAGCTGGTCGATCTGTACTTCGTCTCCGGCTTGGGCGATGCCGCGGTCGCGGGCGTGGCGGCGGCCGGCAATGCCGGCTTTCTCATCAACGCGCTGATGCAGGTGCTCGGCGTCGGCGCGGTGTCGTTGATCGCGCATGCCGTGGGACGCAAGGATCGGCCGGATGCCAATTTGATCTTCAATCAGGCGATCGTGCTGTCGGTGCTGTTCGGACTGTTGACCCTGGTCGCAGGCGCGGCGCTGTCGCGCGCCTACATGCATGCGATCGCCGCGGACGAAGCCACGATCGAGGCGGGGACCACGTATCTGCTGTGGTTCATGCCGGCGCTCGCGTTGCAATTCGCGAGCCAGGTGATGGGATCCGCGCTGCGCGCTACCGGCATCGTGCGTCCCACGATGCTGGTGCAGGCGCTTGCGGTGGCCATCAACATCGCGCTGGCGCCGGTTCTGATCGCGGGCTTGGGCACGGGCCATGCGCTCGGCGTTGCCGGTGCGGGGCTGGCGAGCTCGATCGCGGTGTTGATCGGCGTCGTGATGCTGCTTGCGCATTTTCGTAAGGTCGAACGCTATGTCGCCTTCAATCCGGCGCAGTGGCGTCCGCAGGCGCAGCATCTGAGGCGCATCCTCAATGTCGGCCTGCCTGCCGGCGGCGAGTTCGCGATGATGTTCATCCTCATGGCGGTGGTCTATTTCGTGCTGCGCGATTTCGGTGCGGCGGCGCAGGCCGGTTTCGGGATCGGACAACGGGTCCTGGGCCTGATCCAGATGCCGGCGCTTGCAGTTGCGCTCGCCGCTGGGCCGATCGCCGGCCAGAACATGGGCGCCGGAAAAGGCGAGCGCGTGCGCGAAACCTTCGTCAAGGCGGCGCTGATCACCAGTGTCGTGATGATAGGCTTCATGTGCCTCGCGCAGTTGAAGCCGCAGCTCCTGCTCTCGGGGTTCTCGAACGACCGCGAAACCATGGAGATCGCGTTCCTGTTCCTGCGGATCATCTCGCTCAACATGGTGGCGCAGGGCGTGATCTTCACCTGCTCGAGCATGTTCCAGCTCGGCAATACCAAGCCGGTGCTGTGGAGTTCGGCAACGCGCGTGCTCACCTATTCGCTGCCGGCGATCTGGCTGTCGACGCGGCCGGGCTTCCGGATCGAGCACGTCTGGTACCTGTCGATCGCGGCAACCACGCTGCAGGCGGCCCTGAGCTTGTGGCTGCTACGGCGTGAATTCAGGAAGCGCCTTGCCACGCTCCGGCATGAGAAGTCCCCGGAGCCGGCTGCGCCCAAGCGCGTGGCGTCTCCTGTACGCGCGCCAGCGTAGCGATCGCTTGTCCCCGCCCCACGGCTCCGGCAAACTTGCCGCGCCGTGGGGATCGGCTGCAGGGGCCAAATGACCGAGGTGTTGAATGAGCAGCGGCCCAATTCCTGGCTCGCCGCGATCTGGGCGGCATGCTATCGCACGCCAGCCCGCTCCGTCGCGCTGATCGCGTTGCTGTTGCCGTGGACCACGACCGGGCTCATTTTCGCGCTCATTCCCTGGCTGATCGCGTTCGCGTTCCTCGACCTTCGCGAATTTCCGCGTTCGCTGCTTCGGGCAATCTGCCTGCTGCCGATTGCGCTGGTCCTACTCGCCGCCATCGGCACGCTCTGGTCGGATGCGCCCTGGCCGGACCGAATCCATGCGATCGGCCCGGCGGCGAAGCTGCTGGTGATTCCGCTTCTGATCTACCAGTTCGAGCGCTGGCCCTTTGGCGGCTGGGTGTTTTCCGCGTTCCTGGTATCCAGCACGGCGCTGATGCTCTATTCCTTCGCCGTCGCCGTCGATCCCGCATTGTCGCTGAAACTCTATCTGTCGCGCGGGCCTTACAAGGTCGAAAGCGGGATCGCGGTGCGCAATTATATCGACCAGAGCCAGGAGTTCGCGCTCTGTGCGATCGCGCTGGCCTATCCCACCGTGTCGCTGCTGCGACAAGGCCGTTACCGCATCGCAGCGCTGTTCGTGGCGCTCGCGATCGGATTCCTCGCCAACATGATGTTCGTCGTGGTCTCACGGACGGCGCTGGTGACGCTGCCGATCCTGATCGTGGTCTTCGCGCTTTTGCATTTGCGCCGCCGCACCGCACTCTTCGCCGTCAGCGCGATGGGGCTTTTGGCCGTGCTGCTGTGGACCGCCGCGCCGCGTCTGCGCGCAACAGTCGCCAAATTCAACGGAGACTATGAGGTCAGCATCGCCGGCAATGATGTCAGCGGCATGGGGTCACGACTGGAGTTTTGGCGCAAATCGCTGGCGTTCACCGCGGACGCGCCGCTGCTCGGTCACGGCACCGGGGCGATCCGCGGCCTGTTCGCGCGCGCGGCTATCGGCGAGAGCGGGGTTCGAGCGGAAATCGTCGGTGATCCCCACAACCAGACGCTCAATGTCGCCGTGCAGTGGGGCGCGTCGGGCGTCGTGATCCTCTATGCGCTCTGGTTCGCGCACCTCTCGCTGTTTCGCGGAGAGGGGCTGGCCTGCTGGGTCGGCCTTCTGGTGGTGGTGCAGAACATGCTGTCCTCGCTGCTCAACTCGCATCTGTTCAATTTCGCCGAGGGCTGGATCTACGTGCTTGGCGTCGGCATTGGCGGCGGCATGGCGCTCGCCGCGAAGACAATACGGGGTTAGTGCGTGCCCAAACTGTTCCAGACCAGGCCGAGGCCCGACAGGAACAACAGACCGAGCACGACATCGCCGAAATGCTTGTCGCTCAGCGCATGATAGACGCGCGCGCCGGCCCATGCGCCGATCAGCGTGCCCGGAAATGCGATCACTGCGAGCCAGACCACCTTGAACGCGACGAGGCCCGAGGCGGTCTGCAACACCAGAGCGGCGGCGAGCACGGTGAAATTGAAGAGCTGGAAGATGGCGCGCCGCTCGTGCTTATTCCAGCCGCGGATGTTGGCCCACAGTATCGGCAGCGGCCCCGACAGTCCGGCAAGGCCACCCAAGATGCCGCCGGCAAAGCCGATCGCGCCGTCGGCAATGCGGCCGCCGAACGTGACGGCGAGCGGCCGCTTGTTCAGATAGAGAGCGGTCGAAAACACCAGGATCAGCACGCCGACGCTCAGCTTGAACACTTTTGGATCGGCGGAGGCGACCAGCATGGTGCCCAGCGGCACGCCGATCAGTCCTCCAATTAGGAACGGCCAGACCAGCGAGAGATCAAAACTTTTCCACATCGACGGCAGCGTCGAGCTCTGCGCGATCACCGAGCAGATCAGCACCAGCGGCACCGCGAGCGAGGGCGGCAGTACGTAGAGCCAGATGCCGAGCGCCATCAGCGCCGTGCCGAAACCGGCAAGGCCCGAGACGAAGCCTCCGGCCAGTGCGCCGAGCAGCAGCAGCGCGTAGGTGAGTATTTCCAACAGATTGTCCCTGTTATCTTGACGATCCCGAACTGTTGATCGCCATTGCTCGCATAGCACAGCTGCGGCCGTGCAGGTCAATTTCAAAACCGCACGCAAGCGTGATCCCCAGTGGCGGGCGTTCGCGAAAGACAGGCCTACATGATGCTCGTACTTCAATTGGGGGCCCGCTCGACGCCATCATGCGGTCGATCGGCCAGTCTCCCGAATGAGATATGGAGAAGGACGATGACCCGCACGAAGATTGCCGTCGCGGCCGCGCTAGTGTCGGCGGCGGCCTTGATGCCGACAATGGCGCAGGCCCAGTTTTCCGAGCCCGCGGCCTATCAGGCTGCCCATCCCGACCGCGACGTTCTGAATGGTGGCCAGCTCACGCCCGCCGCGCGCGGGGCTCTCGGCCAGCCGAGCGATGCCTACGCATCGCAAGCTTATCCATCGGCTGTTGCGCCGGTCGTGCGCTCCCACCATCGCCGGCAGCATCGATAGGTATTTGCTAGACGATCTGCCGGGTGTCGGCGGGCCTGTGCAGCGCGCTGATAAGGATGCGAAGCGCTTCCGTCAATTCCGCCCTGTTGCGCGCCGCGCCAAGCGAGACGCGTGCCGCGTGTGGCGCGGTCCCGTCGACGGTGAAAGCCTCGCCGGCGACGACTGCGAGCCCATTCCGCAGCAGATGCGCCGCGACGTCGGCACGGCCCTCCGGCAGCCGCAGCCACAGATGGTGAGCGGCGGGCTTGGCCTGAAACTCAAAACCCTTGAGCGCCCGTTGCGCGAGCTGCTGGCGGCCGATCGCCTCGTTCCTGATGGCGGTGATGATGCGATCGGCGATGCCGGTCTCGATCCAATGCGTCACCAGCGCGACCATCAGCGGCGCCGGCATCTGCACCGTCGCCTGCAAATAGTTGCGCATCTCCCGCTGCGAGCTGCCGTCGGGCGTCACCAGATAGGCGACCCGTAGTGCGGGCGCGATACATTTTGACAGCGTGGCCGCGAGATATGTCCGATCCGGAATGAGATTGGCAATCGGCGATGCCGAGCGATCGAGCAGCCCGTAGGCATCGTCCTCGATCAGAATCGTATCGGCATCGTTGATGATCTTGGCGATGGCGCTGCGGCGCTCAGGGAGAAGCGTCGCGGTGGTTGGATTGTGCAGCGTGGGAATGAGATAGACCGCTTTCGGCTTATGCATGTGGCAAGCCTTTGCCAGCGCGTCGGGCAGGATGCCGCCGTCGTCCATCGCGACGCCGACGAGTTTGACGCCGAGGCGTGCGGCGGCGGCCCTGATGCCGGGGAAGGTGAGGACCTCCGTCAGCACCACATCGCCGGGCCTGGCGATATGAGCGAGCAGGTTGAACAGGATCGTCTGTGCGCCGGGAAAGATCACGAGCCTGTCGGCATGGGCATGCGGCACGCGGGCGCGCATCCATCGCGCCGCGACCTCGCGCTCGTGTGCGCTGCCGCCGGGCGGCTGGTAGTTGAGATGCGCGGTCAGGCCCGATTGCGCGCGGATGGCTTCCATCCCGGCGATGATGCGCTCGTCGAGCTGCGCTTCGAGTGGCTGCGGCGGCACGTTCATCGAGAGGTCGATCGCGACGGGATGCGGCAGATCGACCACGCGGCGCGCGCTGGTCTCCGACACGAACGACCCCTGGCCGACCCGGGCCTCCATGATGCCGCGGCGCCGCGCCTCGGTGTAGGCGCGTGTCACCGTGGTGAGGTCGATGCCGAGCGCCTTTGCCAGCGCCCGCTGCGTCGGCAGTTGCTGGCCGCGCACCAGGCGGCCGGCGGCGATATCGGCCTCCATGGCCTCGACGATGCGCTGATAGCGCGGCCCGCTCAGCTCCGAGATTGTAGGGGTCCAATCCATGCAATGAAGGCCTATATCCTTTGAATGTATGGATACAAGATATTATTGTATGGATCGTAGAAAAGGAAGAGGTGGGGTCATGGCAACCGGTTCAGTCTCTCTGGCAAAGGCGATGTGGCGCGGATTTCGCGGCAAGTGCCCGAATTGCGGCGAAGGCCATGCGTTCGGCCGTTTCCTGAAGGTGGCGGATACCTGCGACCATTGCGGCGAGGAGCTGTTCCACCAGCGCGCCGACGATTTCCCGGCCTATCTCGTGATGGTCGTCGTCGGCCATCTCGTGGTGCCGGCAATCCTCGCGGTCGAAACCGCCTATGCGCCGGCCGTCTGGCTGCAACTGGCGGTGTGGCTGCCGGTGACGTTGTTGGCCTCCCTCGCGCTATTGCAGCCGACCAAGGGCGCCATCGTCGGGCTGCAATGGCAGATCGGCATGCACGGCTTTGAGGCCGGTAAGCTGCGGCGCGAAGCTGGTCGGCCTGCACCCGTCCTTGTGAAGGTGAACGCGCGCGCGGCTTAAAGGGCAGCAGCGTTTACATCGCGCGGTCGGCCGCTACACTCCATCGAACAAACAAGAACGATGGAAACACCGATGGCCGCACGCGCAAAAACCTTCCTGCTTTGTCACGGCGCGTGGTCCGGCGGGTGGGCCTGGAAGAAGATGCATCCGCTGATGGCGCAGGCCGGCCATCGCCTGTTTGCGCCGACCTATACCGGACTGGGCGAGCGCGCGCATCTGGCCAGTCCCGCGATCGATCTCGGCACGCACATCCAGGACATTCTCAACGTCATCAGGTTCGAGGACCTCGAGGACATCGTGCTGCTCGGTCACAGCTATGGCGGCATGGTCGCCACCGGCGTCGCCGATCGCGCGCGCGAGCGGGTGACGCAATTGATCTACCTCGACGCCTTCGTGCCGCGTGACGGCCAATCGCTGTTCGATCTCCACGAGGGCGGGCGCGAGCCGATGCGCAAGGCTGTAAGCTCAGGCGATGGCTACCGCATCCCGCCGAACCCGCCGCCGCCGGATACGCCGCAGGCCGATCTCGACTGGCTCAACGCACGCCGGATCAACATGCCGATCAAATGCTTCGAGACGAAGCTAACGCTCGAACATGGCGAGCCGGCGATGCCGCGCAGCTACATCTATTGCACGCGCATTCCGCCGGGCGACGTGTTCGGGCAGTTCGCGAAGCGCACCAAGACCGAGGATGGCTGGCGCACTTTCGAACTCGATGCGAGCCATGCGCCGAATGTGACAGCGCCGGAGGCGCTGATGGGTGTGTTGCAAGAGATCGTCGGATAGCAAGCCCCCAAATGGTGAGGGGCCCGATGCAGTCAGCATCGAACCCCTCGTTGAAGATATCAGCCGGCCTCTAAGCCGGGTTCTGTAGGGCACCGTCCGCTTGCGCGAACGATACGTGACGGCCATTCCTCTGGGACCATGTTTGCACATGGCCTCGAGCAACCTACCCGGACGGCGGGCCTGACATCGCCCCGCGGCGTTATCGCTTTCGCGAACACTCCGCTATGCCGTCCCTATTCGGTTTTGCTCCCGGTGGGGTTTACCATGCCGGCTCCGTTGCCGCAGCCGCGGTGCGCTCTTACCGCACCTTTTCACCCTTACCTGCCTACGCAGCTTGCGCTGCTACGGCACGGCAGGCCCGAGGGCTTGCCGCGCCAAAGCCCCGAAGGGGCGACGGCGGGCGGTTCGTTCTCTGTGGCACTTTCCCTGGGGTCGCCCCCGCCGGACGTTATCCGGCACCGTATGTCAAGGGAGCCCGGACTTTCCTCCCCGACGGCCTTTCGGCACTTGCCGGAGCGGCCGTCCGGCCGACTGACGGCTTACGCATGAAGCATTTGTGTCGGTTCCGCAAGCCGATATCGCCATGCACGGTTCGCCCGAAATAATTTATCCTGAAGATGTCGTTGGGCGCGTGTCCCGTTCGACTGGATGTCGGCGATCCAGCCGTGCAACAGGAGTTAAGCGATGCAGTATTTGCTGATGATCTACCAGAACGAAGCCGAGTACGCGAATATGCGTCCGGCGGCCGGCCAGCAGATGACGGCGGAATATCAGACCTTCACGCAAGGCATCATCCAGAGCGGCAATTTCAAGGCCGGCGACCGTTTGCAGCCGACCACGACCGCAACGACCGTCCGCGTGCGCGACGGCAAGACGCTGACGACCGACGGCCCGTTTGCCGAAACACGCGAGCAGCTCGGCGGCTATTACCTGGTGGAGGCCAAGGATCTCGATGCTGCGATCGAGATCGCGTCGCGGATTCCGTCGGCGCGTATCGGCTCGATCGAGGTGCGGCCGATCTGGGTCTACGACAAGTGACGGCGCCGTCGCGCATCGGCGCATGACGCTGTCCGAGATCGACAAGATCTTCCGCGACGAGGCGGGGCGGGCGCTGGCCACGCTGATCCGCCTCGTCGGCGATTTCGATCTCGCCGAGGACGCGCTCCAGGACGCCTTTGCGGTGGCACTGGCGCGCTGGCCGGCGTGCGAGGTCCCCGACAATCCGCGTGCTTGGCTGGTCAATGTCGCCAGGCACAAGGCGATCGACCGTATCAGGCGCCAGGCCGTTTTCCGCGGCAAGGAGCAGGCGCTCGTGCACGAGCTCGAGCTGAACGCGCAGGCGCCCGCCGAGCCGCCGGCAATGCTCGACGACGACATGCTGCGGCTGATCTTCACCTGCTGCCATCCTGCGTTCGCGCCCGAAGTCCAGGTCGCGCTGACACTGCGCACCGTCTGCGGGCTCTCCACGGCGCAGGTCGCGCGCGCCTTCCTCGTCAGCGAGGAGGCGATGGCGCAGCGTCTCGTCCGCGCCAAGCAGAAGATCAGGCTCGCCGGCATTCCCTATGAGGTCCCCGAGCGCGACACGCTGGTGCCGCGGCTCGACGGTGTGCTTGCCGTGATCTATCTCGTCTTCACCGAAGGCTACGTGGCGACGTCCGGTGCGGATTTGATGCGACCCGATCTTGCCGCCGAGGCGATCCGGCTTGGCCGCTTGCTCGACCGGCTGCTACCCGATCGAGCCGGGATCAAGGGCCTGCTGGCGCTGATGCTGCTGCACGATGCGCGCCGCGCAGGGCGCCAGACCGCCGCCGGCGACATCGTGCTGCTGGAAGAGCAGGATCGTTCGCAGTGGGACCATGCACAGATCGAGGAGGGTCTCCATCTGGTGGACGACGCACTGCGCGTGCCCGGCCGGCCGCAGCCCTATGCAGTCCAAGCCGCGATCGCTGCGCTGCATGCGCGCGCGCCGAGCTATGAGCAGACAGACTGGCCGCAGATCGCCGGGCTCTACGAAGTGCTATTGCGCATCAACCCGTCGCCGGTGATCGAGCTCAACCACGCGGCGGCGGTGTCGATGGTCGATGGGCCGGCACGTGCGCTCGATCTCGTGGATGCGACTACTGCGCGCGGCGGGCTTCGTGGCTACGAGCTGTTGCCGGCCGTGCGGGCGGATCTATTGCGACGGCTCGGCCGGAAGGAGGAGGCACGCGAGGCCTATCGCGCGGCGACGGAGGCGACAAAGTTGGAACCGCTGCGAAGGCTTTATGCGCGAAGGGTGAGGGAGATGGAGTAGCCGCCACATGCTCCGTCATTGCGAGGAGCACTTGCGACGAAGCAATCTAGATTGCTTCCGCGGAGGCAGTCTGGATTGGTTCGCTTCGCTCGCAATGACGGGGTGTGGCAGTCGCCGTCACTTCGACGCGATAGTCGCTGTCTCCTGAGGGAGACTCCCCAACAGCGCCTGCAAGGTCGACAGCGTCGAGTGATCCGCGACCCCATCCAGTCGCGCCGGGCGGAAATGGCGCTGGAACGCGGTGACGACTTCCATGGTCGCGGCGTCGTATTTGCCGGTGAGGGGAACGCCGTAGCCGTATCTGGCGAGCGCTTGCTGCAGGCTCAGCACCTCATCGCTGATGGTGCCGAGCATCAGGCTTTCGCCGCGCACCACCGGCGCGGGCGTGACCCAGTGTCCGACGCCGGAATTGGCCAGCGAATGCCACGGAAATTTTTCGCCGGGATCTTTCTTGCGCGCCGGCGCCACGTCGGAATGGCCGAGCACCCGGTGCGCGGGCACCTTGCGGCGGAGCATGATGCCGCGGCACAGCGCGATCACGGCGGCGATCTGGCGCAGCGGAAACTCCGGATAGCCCCAATCGTGGCCGCGATTGACGATCTCGATCCCGATCGAGCAGGAATTGATGTCGTCCTCGCCGGACCAGGACGAGACGCCGGCATGCCAGGCGCGCCTGGCCTCCGGCACGCATTGCACGATGCGGCCGTCTTCCAGCACGACATAATGTGCCGACACCTCGGTGCCCGCGGAGCAGAGCCGCGCCAGCGCACCTTCGACGTCGGGCATGCCGGTGTAGTGCAGCACAATCATATCGGGTTGGCGGCCCTTGTTGCGGTCGCCATGGTTCGGTGAGGGGATGATGTCGGAGACGATCGAGGAATCCGGCTCGAACGTCCGCATGTTCGCGGCGGCTTTGGGAACCGGCAGAACGCGTTGACGCTTCGAATCAGATCCAGACGGCGTGGACGAACCGGACGACATAAATAGCTCGAGACAGACAGAGAGTGGGCCAAGCCCTTCTCTTTACTATTCCTTTACCCTCCACCGTGCGCAACCGCGCGACGAGGTTAACGGATGCATTTTGGCGCATGTGTGTGGATGAAGCATCACCAGCCGCGTCAGCTTTTCGACTTGTCGCGAGCCGATCAACGCTTTCTTAACGCTAAGGGCCGTTACTGAGAGATGAAGAGCCGACCCGCGTCCGGAGGCGGCCAAAGCGTATTTTGGCTCGAAATCCCATGGCTGCCCGACAAATTCCAAGGGGAATACTGGGTTGGTGGCCCGGGACCACCGGGCACGGTAACCATATCGGACGGGGGTTGGGTCGTGGAACCGCCGCGACGCGGAATCATTCGAGGCGTTATGAGCTTGTTCGTCCCCGATCTCACTTGGGAGTCCGGCGGGGCGATCGGCAGGCCTGGCGCATGAGCTCGGCTCCGCACATCCCCGTTCTTGGCCGCGAGGCCATCGACCACCTCGCCCCGCGCGAAGGCGGCCTTTATATCGACGCGACCTTTGGTGCCGGCGGCTACAGCCGCGCGATCCTCGACCTGCCGGGAACCCAGGTGATTGCCATTGATCGCGACCGTACTGCGATCGAGGGCGGCGCCGAGCTCGTCGCACGCTCGGCGGGCAGGCTGACCCTCGTTGAAGATCGTTTCTCCAACCTCGCCGAGGTCTGCGCGGCTCAAGGCATCGATAGCGTCGACGGCGTCGTGATGGACGTCGGGGTATCCTCGATGCAGCTCGACCAGCCCGGCCGCGGCTTCTCGTTCCGCCTCGATGGTCCGCTCGACATGCGGATGGGGCAGGCAGGCCCGACTGCGGCCGATGTCGTGGCGCGCGCCTCGGAAGGCGATCTCGCCGACATCATTTATCTTCTCGGCGAAGAGCGGCAGTCGCGCCGGATCGCCCGCGCTATCGTCGCGGACCGTCAGGAGACGCCGTTCACGACCACGCGCGCGCTCGCCGAGCTCGTCGGCAGGGTGGTTCGGTCCAAGCCCGGCGATATTCACCCGGCGACGCGGACGTTCCAGGCCCTGCGCATCTTCGTCAACGAAGAGCTCGAGGAACTCCAGAGCGCGCTCATCGCTGCCGAGCGCGTGCTCAAGCCCGGTGGTCGCCTCGTTGTCGTCTCGTTCCATTCGCTGGAAGACCGCATCGTCAAGAATTTCCTTAGCCTGCGCAGCAAGACGGGTGGCGGCTCACGCCATTTGCCGGAAGTGTCTCAGGCGGTGCCGAGTTTTCAGCTGCTGACGCGGCGGCCGGTGATCGCGGGCGAAAACGAAGTCGCGCATAACCCGCGTGCGCGATCGGCAAAACTGCGCGCCGGCGAGCGCACCTCGGCGCCGGCGCATGACGAGCGCGAGCAATCGTCCTGGCCAAAACTCTCCGACCTCATGAGAGGTGGCTAGCGCATGCGCTTCATCCACCTCCTCGTCATCGGCGCGCTGATCTTCGCGGCAGCCTATGTCTATAGGATCAAGATGGACTCCACGGCGCGCACCGAAAAGGTGCTGCGGCTGCATGCGGAGATCCGCGAGCAGCGCGATGCGATCGCGGCGCTGCGCTCCGAATGGGCCAAGCTCGATGCGCCCCTGCGCCTGCAGGGCCTGTCCGATCGGCATCTGCAGCTCAAGCCGGTCAACGGCACGCAATATGACTCACTGAAGAATCTGCCCGAGCGCCCGCCGCGGATGTTCAGGCCGGGCGAGCCGGATCCGATCGGCGCCATGCTCAACACCATCGAAGCCGCCAGCGATCCCGATAATGTGACGGGCGCCGTACCTCAGCCCGAGGACAAGCCATGAATGCTGTGACCCCGGCCAAACCGGCAGAAAAGCCGACTGAGCCTTGGCGCCAGCGCCTGATCCGCAGCCTGCTGTACGGGCGCAACGTCGATCGCGCGGCCAAGGCGCGGGCGCGCGTCGGCCTGGCGATGCTCGCCTTTGGCGCGGTCTACGCCCTGATCGGCGGCCGGCTAGTGATGTTCGCGATCGGCGCCGACGCCCACGGCGCGCGCCGCGCCGCGGCGCAGGAGGTGGTCGCGACCGCGCGGCCCGACATCGTCGATCGCAACGGCGCGATCCTCGCGACCGACGTCAAGGCGTCGAGCCTGTTCGGCGAGCCGCGTCGCATCATCGACAAGGACGAGGCAATCGAACTTCTGACCGCCACGGTGCCCGACCTCGACGAGGCCGAGGTGCGCGAGCGCCTGAAGACGCGCAAGGGCTTCGTCTGGCTCAAGCGCGAGATTACGGCGAAGCAGCAGCAGGACATCCACAAGCTCGGCATTCCCGGCATCGGTTTCCTGCGCGAGAACAAGCGCGTCTATCCGACCGGCAACGAGGTCGCCCACCTCATTGGTCTCGTCAACATCGACAACCAGGGCATCGCCGGCATGGAGAAGTGGCTCGACAATCAGGGGCTCGCCGATCTCCACCGCGCGGGCTTTGCCACCGACCGGCTGCAAAAGCCGATCGAGCTATCGGTGGATCTGCGGGTCGAGCACGCACTGCGTGACGAGCTGCTGAAGGCCAAGGAGAAATACCACACCAAGGCCGCCTCCGGCATCGTCTCCAACGTC
This sequence comes from Bradyrhizobium sp. 155, assembly GCF_023101105.1. Lineage (NCBI taxonomy): Bacteria > Pseudomonadati > Pseudomonadota > Alphaproteobacteria > Hyphomicrobiales > Nitrobacteraceae > Bradyrhizobium > Bradyrhizobium sp. 155. The sequence goes on from NZ_CP064704.1 coordinate 1,851,985, forward strand.
AAGACCGGCGAGATCGTGGCGATGGTCTCGCTGCCGGATTTCGATCCCAACAATCCGAAGGAAGCGCACGATCCCGACCGCATCAATCGCCTGACCACCGGCGTCTACGAGATGGGCTCGACCTTCAAGGCGTTCACGCTGGCGATGGCGCTCGATTCCGGCAAAATCAATTTGAACTCGATGTGGGATGCACGGGGAAACCTGCACTACGGCAAGTTCACCATCCATGACAGCCACGCGCTCGGACGTTTCATCAACACCAAGGAAGTGTTCACGTTCTCGTCCAACATCGGCGCCGCGCGGATCGCGCTCGGGCAGGGCGTCGAGGCGCACAAGGCATTCCTCGGCAAGATGGGCCAGTTGACGCGGCTGCGCACCGAACTGCCGGAAAGCGCGGCTCCGCTGATACCGCGCCGCTGGGGCGAGCTGAACACCGTGACCATCGCGTTCGGCCAAGGCATGTCGGTGGCGCCGCTGCAGGCGGTGATGGGCATCAACGCGCTGGTGAACGGCGGCTATTTGATTCCGCCGACCTTCATGAAGCGCAGCGAGGCCGAAGCGGCGGCGATGGCCAAGCGCGTCATCAGGACGGAGACCAGCGACAAGATGCGGTTCCTGATGCGGCTCAATGCAGAAATCGGCACCGCCAAGACCGCCGACGTCAAGGGTTACTACGTTGGCGGCAAGACCGGCACGTCCGAGAAGGTCATCAACGGCCGCTATGCCAAGAAACGGGTGCTCAACTCCTTCACCGCGATCATGCCCTGCGACGATCCGAAATATCAGATCCTGATCATGCTGGACGAGCCCCAGGCCATTCCCGAAACGAAGGGTTTCATCACCTCGGGCTGGAACGCGGTGCCCACGGGCGGCAAGGTGATCGAGCGGATCGCGCCGCTTCTGGGTGTCGAGCCGCGGTTCGACCTGCCGCCGTCCGAGCGCCTTATTCTTGCAGCATCCAGGACAACCCAGTAATCAACCGGGTGGGCCGTTGCCGCTGCTGAGTCGGGATTTCCCTGCAGATTCGGCGATCCGGTCCGGCATGTCGACTGGAAGACCATGAAGCTGCGCGACCTCCTCGATCAGGACGTTCAGGGCAATGACGCCGCAATCGAGCCCGCGGTCGCGGCGCTCGACGTGACCGGCGTTGCGCTCGACAGCCGCGCGGTCAAGCCAGACGATCTCTTCTTCGCACTTGCGGGCAGCAAGACCGACGGTGCGCGCTTTATCGATGCCGCGATTGCCGCAGGCGCGGTGGCGGTCGTCGGCGACCATGCGCCTGACGGCTGCAAGGTGCCGTTCATCACAGTTGCCAATCCGCGCCGCGCGCTGGCGCTGGCCGCGGCAAGATTTTTTCCCGCGCAGCCTGCGACAATTGCGGCGGTGACCGGCACCAGCGGCAAGACCTCGGTCGCCGCATTCACCCGGCAGATCTGGGAACGGCTCGGGCACGCCTCCGCCAGTATCGGAACCATCGGCCTGGTCTCGCCGAAACGTACCGTCTACGGCTCGCTGACGACGCCCGATCCGATCGCGCTGCACCGGCAGTTGGACGAGATCGCGCGCGAGGGCGTCACGCATCTCGCCTTCGAGGCCTCTTCTCACGGGCTCGACCAATATCGCCTCGACGGCGTGCGCGTGTCCGCCGGCGGCTTCACCAATCTCTCGCGCGACCACATGGATTACCATCCGACCGTCGCGCATTATCTCGCGGCCAAGCTCAGGCTGTTCCGCGAACTTGTCCCGCCGGGGGGCGCGGCCGTGATCTCCGCCGATCATGATTGCTCGGCGGAGGCGATCAGTGCTGCGAATTCGCGCGGCTTGCGCGTGATGGCAGTCGGTCGCAACGGCGACGGGGCGGGCGAGGGCATTCGTCTCGCCGGTGCGGAGGTCGAAGGATTTTCGCAAGTGCTCGCGCTCGAACATCGCGGCAAGCGGTATACGATCCGGCTGCCGCTGGTCGGCGAGTTCCAGATCGAGAATGCGCTGGTGTCGGCTGGCCTCGCCATCGGCACCGGCGGCGACGCCGCGGACGTGTTCGCGAGCCTCGAACATCTCGAAGGCGCCAAGGGCCGGTTAGAGCGCGTCGGAGAGCGCAACGGTGCGCCGATCTTCGTCGACTATGCGCACAAGCCCGATGCGCTGGCCAAGGCGCTGCAGGCGCTGCGTCCCTACGCCAGGCGCAGGCTGGTCGTCGTGTTCGGCGCCGGCGGCGACCGCGATGCCGGCAAGCGTCCGATCATGGGCGAGATCGCCGCCGGCAACGCCGACGGTGTCATCATCACCGACGACAATCCGCGCAGCGAGAAGCCGGAATCGATCCGCGCCGAAATTCTCGCCGCCGCCAAGGGCGCCCGCGAAATCGGCGACCGGGCCGCGGCGATCCGCACCGCGATCGCCGAATTGGAAGATGGCGATGCGCTGCTCATCGCCGGCAAGGGCCACGAGACCGGGCAGATCGTCGGCGGAGAGGTTTTGCCCTTCAGTGATCACGAGGCGGTCGCCGCCGCATTAGCGTCGAGGATTGCATGAGCGCGCCCATATGGACGGTGGCCGAAGTGGCGCGCGCGCTGGGCGCCGCCGGATCGTTCCCGGACACGCCGATCGACTTCGTCACCCAGGACAGCCGGCTGGTGAAGCCGGGCAGCCTCTTCGTCGCGCTGAGCGGCACCCCGAGCGGCGGCTTCATCTCGGCCTTCGCCAGCGCGCGTGACGGCTGGGAGTTCGCGGACAAGGCGGAAGCCTCGGGCGCGGTCGCGATGATCGTGCCGCACGAGATCGCGGGCATCCGCATTCCCCAGATCGTCGTGAAGGACACGCTGATCGACGGCCTCTGGGGCCTTGCGCGCGCGGCACGCGCGCGCTTCAACGGGCCGGTGATCGGGCTCACCGGCAGCGCGGGCAAAACCAGCACCAAGGAATTCCTCGCGGCCTATCCCAATGCCTATGCCAGCCCGTCGAGTTTCAATAATTTCTGGGGCGTGCCGCTGACGCTGTGCAATGCGCGCCCCGATGCCAATCTCTGGGTCGTCGAGATGGGCATGAACCAGGCCGGCGAGATCGCGCGGCTCAGCGAACTGACGCGGCCGACGGTCGCGCTCGTCGTCAACGTCCAGCCGGTGCATCTGGAGAAGCTCGGCTCGCTCGAAGCCATCCGTCGCGAGAAGGTGTCGATTGCACTCGGCCTGCCCGCGGAAGGCGTGCTGGTGCTGCCCGCCGGGATCAAGGCGCCGGACTGGAAGGGCAAGGTCATACGCTTCGGCGAGAAAGCCGAGGTGCATGAAGTCGCGCACGCGCCGCACGGCGACAGCTGGCAGGTCGTGGCCGCGCTCGGCAAGAAGGAGATCGCGTTCAGCCTGACGCCGGGCGCGCCGCATCGCGTTCAGAATGCGCTGGCCGCGCTCGCATCGATCCGTGCGGCCAACCTCGATGCGGCGACGCTTGCGATCAAGCTCGACCGGGTCGGTATCATGAGCGGCCGTGGCGTCGAGCAGGCGGCCGGTGGCGTCACCGTGATCGACGACAGCTTCAACGGTAATCCGGCCAGCGTGGCTGCCGCGCTGCAAAGCTTGCAGGCGCGCAACACGACCGGTGGCCGCCGCATTGCCGTGCTCGGCGACATGCTGGAGCTGGGCGACGGCGCACCAACCTATCACATCGACCTCGCCAGGCATCTCGACGGCATCGACGGCGTCTATTGCGTCGGACCCCTGATGCGTCACCTGTTCGAGGTGCTTCCAGCCGGCAAGGGTCTCGGTTGGCACGACGACCCCGTCACGCTGAAGCCGGGCGAGGTCGCAAATCTGCTGAGGGCAGGCGATGTCGTGGTTGTCAAGGGCAGCAAGAAGATGTTCTGGGTCAACAAGTTTGTGCCGGGCCTAGTGGCCGCCTTGCAGGCAAGGGCGTAAACTGCTTGGAAGGCGCTGTTCCCGAATCCCCTTTCCGGCGCGAAGCCGTTCGTTTTCTTTAGAGGTCGCCCGACCCGATGATGAAGACCAGCGAATGCGCGTGAGGCAGGTTGACAAGGCCAAGATCAAGGCGCGTGCAAAGGCGCCATAGGACCGTCTGAATGTTTTACTGGCTGATCGAGCTCTCCAACACATTTCCGGGCTTCGGTGCCGTTCGCACCTTCCTGAACGTCTTCCGCTACATCACCTTCCGCACCGGCGGCGCCGTCGTCACCGGCGCGCTGTTCGTATTCCTGTTCGGACCCTGGATCATCGACCATCTGCGCATCCGGCAAGGCAAGGGCCAGCCGATCCGGGCCGATGGTCCGCAATCGCATCTCGCCAAGAAAGGCACGCCCACCATGGGCGGGCTGATGATCCTGTCCGGTCTCACGGTCGGCACGGTGCTGTGGGCCAATCCGCTCAACCCTTACGTCTGGATCGTGCTGGCGGTGACGCTTGGCTTCGGCTTCGTCGGCTTCTATGACGATTATCTCAAGGTGACGAAGCAGACCACGACCGGGTTCGGCAGCAAGCTTCGCCTGCTGATCGAGGCGGCGATCGCGCTGGTGGCCTGCTACGCGCTGGTGCGGCTGAACCGCGATCCCGCGTCGACCGCGCTGACGATTCCTTTCCTGAAGGACACCGTGCTGCATTTCGGCTGGTTCTTCGTCGTGTTCGGCGCCTTCGTCATCGTCGGCGCCGGCAATGCGGTGAACCTCACCGACGGTCTCGACGGCCTTGCCATCGTGCCCGTGATGATCGCGACCGCGAGCTTTGCCATGATCGCCTATCTCGCCGGCAACGCGGTGTTCGCCGACTATCTCCAGATCAAATATGTCGCCGGCACCGGCGAGCTCGCCGTGCTCTGCGGCGCCCTGCTGGGCGCGGGCCTCGGCTTCCTCTGGTTCAACGCGCCGCCGGCCTCGATCTTCATGGGCGACACCGGCTCGCTCGCGCTCGGCGGCATGCTGGGCGCGATCGCAGTGGCGGTGAAGCACGAGATCGTGCTCGCGGTGATCGGCGGCCTGTTCGTGCTGGAGGCGGTCTCCGTCATCGTGCAGGTGGTGTCGTTCAAGATGACGGGAAAACGCATCTTCCGGATGGCGCCGATCCATCACCATTTCGAGCAACTCGGCTGGACCGAGCCGCAGATCGTGATCCGGTTCTGGATCATCTCGGTGATGCTGGCGCTCGCCGGCCTATCCACGCTGAAGCTGCGGTGAGCGCTCGATGATCCCTGTCACGTCCTTTGCCGGCAAGACGGTCGCGGTGTTCGGCCTCGGCGGCTCGGGACTCGCCTCCTGTCACGCGTTGAAAGCGGGCGGCGCCGAGGTGATCGCCGCCGACGACAGCGCCGAGAATGTCGCCAAGGCCGCGCAAGCGGGCTTCATCACGGCTGATTTGCGCAACGTCTCATGGGCGAATTTCGCCGCGCTGGTGCTCGCGCCCGGTGTGCCGATGACCCACCCAGTCCCGCATTGGAGCGTGCTGAAGGCGCGCGAGGCCGCTATCGAGGTGATCGGCGACATCGAGCTGTTCTGCCGCGAAAGGCGCCGGCACGCGCCGGATGCGCCGTTCGTCGCCATCACCGGCACCAATGGCAAATCGACGACGACGGCTTTGATCGCGCATCTCACCAAGGTCGCCGGCTATGACACCCAGATGGGCGGAAATATCGGCACCGCGATCCTGTCGCTGGAGCCGCCGGGCATGGGCCGCGTCCACGTCATCGAGATGTCGTCCTATCAGATCGACCTCACGCCTTCACTCGATCCCTCCGTCGGCATTCTGCTCAATGTCAGCGAAGACCACATCGATCGCCACGGCACCATCGCGCATTACGCCGCGGTGAAGGAGCGACTCGTTGCCGGTGTGCAGGCCGGCGGCACCGCGATCGTCGGCGTCGACGACGGCTTTTGCCGCGATATCGCCGACCGGCTCGATCGCGCCGGCAAGAACGTGGTGCGGATCTCCGTCAAGAATCCGCTGGCCAGCGGCATCCATGTCGAGCACGGCCATATCGTGCGCAATTCGGGCGGCGCGCGCAGCGAAATCGCGGCGCTCGGCGGCATCGGTTCTCTGCGCGGCTTGCACAATGCGCAGAACGCGGCGTGCGCGGCAGCCGCCGCGCTCGCGATGGGCATCGGCCTCGACGTCTTGCAGAACGGCCTGCGCAGCTTCCCCGGCCTTGCGCATCGCATGGAGCAGGTCGGCCGCCGCGGCAACGTGCTGTTCGTCAACGATTCCAAGGGCACCAATGCCGACGCCACCGCGCATGCGCTGTCGTCCTTTTCGGACATCTTCTGGATCGCGGGCGGCAAGCCGAAGGCCGGCGGAATCACCGGCCTCACCGGCTACTTCCCGCGCATCCGAAAAGCCTATCTGATCGGCGAGGCCGCGCAGGAATTTTCGGGCACGCTCGGCACGAAGGTGCCGCACGAGATCAGCCAGACCCTCGACGTCGCCGTCGAGCAAGCCGCATGCGATGCGGAGGCGTCAGGCATCGCTGACGCGGTCGTCCTGCTGTCGCCCGCCTGCGCCTCCTTCGACCAGTATCGCAACTTCGAAATTCGCGGCACCAGGTTCCGCGAGCTGGTGCAGGCGCTGCCGGGCATGAAGCCGGTGGTGTAGGGACGCTGCTGGTTGTTGCTCCGCTGTCGTCGCCCGGCTTGACCGGGTGATCCAGTATGCCGCGGCTGTGGTTATGAACCCTCGACGTCTCTGGAATACTGGATGCCCCGCTTTCGCGGGGCATGACGGGCATTTGAGGTAAGCGCTCGCCTTCATCTCCAATCATCCCCGTTTCCTTAACCCCCCGGTAACCAACCTCGGCGACCAATGGACCGATCTCTGTCCGAAAGCGGCCGCCATGCTCTCCCGTGAAGAACGCACCCCCTTTTCCGAGTGGTGGTGGACCGTCGACAAGCCGCTGATGGGTGCCATCCTGGCGCTGATGCTGACCGGCGTGATCCTGTCGCTGGCGGCGAGCCCGCCGGTTGCGACCCGCATCGGGCTCGATCCCTTCCACTTCTTCAGCCGCCACGTGCTATTCCTGGTGCCGTCCTGCATCGTGCTGCTCGGGGTGTCCTTCCTGTCGCCGCGGGCGATCCGTCGCTCGGCGCTGATCATCTTTGCGGTCAGCATCGTCCTGATCGTGCTGACGCTCGCGATCGGCCCCGAAGTAAAGGGCTCGCGGCGCTGGATCACGCTACTCGGCCTCAATATCCAGGCCTCCGAGATCGCAAAACCGTCGTTCGTCGTCATGGCCGCCTGGCTGTTCGCGGAATCCACTAGGCGGCCAGAAATGCCGGCGACCTCGATGGCGCTGGTGCTGCTCTTGATGCTGGTCTCGCTGCTGGTGATGGAGCCCGACTTCGGCCAGACCATGCTGATCCTGATGGTGTGGGGCTCGCTGTTCTTCATCGCGGGCATGCGGATGATCTGGGTGTTCGGGCTCGCCGGCCTCGGCGCCGCCGGACTGTTCAGCGCCTATCTTTTTGTTCCCCACGTCGCCGGCCGCATCAAGCGCTTCATGAATCCGGCCTCGGGCGACACCTTCCAGGTCGATACCGCCATGGAGGCCTTCTACAATGGCGGCTGGTTCGGCCTCGGACCGGGCGAGGGCATCGCCAAGCGCAGCCTGCCCGACAGCCACACCGATTTCGTGTTCGCGGTTGCCGCCGAAGAGTTCGGCATCATCCTGTGCCTCGCGATGCTGGCACTGTTTGCTTTCGTCGTCATCCGGACGCTGTCGCGCGCCTATGCCAACGAGGACATGTTCTCGCGCTTCGCGGCCTCGGGCTTGGCGATCCTGTTCGGCGTGCAGGCCGCCATCAACATGTCGGTCAATCTCCAGCTCATCCCCGCCAAGGGCATGACGCTGCCCTTCATCTCCTATGGTGGCTCCTCGATCGTGTCGCTGGCCTATGGTGTCGGCATGATGCTCGCGCTGACGCGGCTGCGCCCGCGCACCGAAGTCGAGGCGAGCGGCCACGCCGAGGCGATGCGCAGCTACGCATAGTTTTTCGTCATTGCGAGCGAAGCGAAGCAATCCAGAATCTCTCCGCGGTGGCAGTCTGGATTGCTTCGCTGCGCTCGCAATGACGAAAGAGTCCTTGTAAAACTCGCCACCATGGACACCTCCCCCCTGATTCTTCTCGCCGCGGGCGGCACCGGCGGCCATCTGTTTCCGGCCGAGGCGCTCGGCGTCGAGCTGATCCGGCGCGGCTTCCGCGTCCGCCTCGTCACGGACGAGCGCGCGCTGCGCTACAGCGGACTGTTCACCAAGGACATGATCGACGTCGTCTCGAGCGAGACTGCGCGCGGACGCAATCCGCTGCAGCTCGCCTATGCCGGCCTGACGCTCGCGGCCGGCACGCTGTCCGCCTACAGCCTGATCAAGCGACTGAAGCCGGTCGCCGTCGTCGGCTTCGGCGGCTATCCGACGCTGCCGCCGCTGGTCGCCGCAAAATTCGCCGGCGTGCCCGGCATCATCCATGACGCCAATGCGGTGCTCGGCCGCGCCAACCGGTTCCTGTCGAGCCGCGTCCAAGCCATCGCGACGTCGTTGCCCGGCGTGCTCGATCGCGATCCGGCGCTTTCAGGCAAGACCACGACGGTCGGCACGCCGATGCGTCCGGCGATCCTCGCCGCAGCTGGCGTGCCATATGCTGCGCCTGAAGTGAACGGTCCGCTGCGCCTGCTCGTCGTCGGCGGCAGCCAGGGCGCGCGCATCATGGCCGACATCGTGCCGGGCGCGATCGAACGCCTCGAGCCTGCGCTGTGGAGCCGGCTCGTCCTCACCCAGCAGGTGCGCGACGAGGATATGGCGCGCGTGCGTGCGGTCTACGACAGACTGAAGATCAAGGCCGAGCTCGCGCCGTTTTTCACCGATCTTCCGGCACGGCTGGCCTCCAACCATCTGGTGGTGTCGCGCTCAGGCGCCGGCACCGTGGCGGAACTTGCCGCGATGGGGCGGCCCTCGATCCTGGTGCCGCTGCCGGGCGCGATCGACCAGGACCAGTTCGCCAATGCCGGCGTGCTGGCCAAGGTCGACGGTGCGATCCGCATTCCGCAGACCGAGTTTTCCTCCGATCGCCTCGCCGCCGAGATCTCCGCCTTCGCCGCCGAGCCCGCGCGTCTTGCCGCCATGGCGCAGGCCGCCCGCGGCGCCGGCCGGCTCGACGCAGCGGAGCGGCTGGCCGATCTGGTGGCCAAAATCGCGGGAATCTGACGCGAAATCGGCCGGAATTCCTACTTTTGCCGTCATGGCCGGGCTTGTCCCGGCCATCCACGTCTTGCAAGAAGTGGTAAGGATTCGTGGATGCCCGGGACGAGCCCGGGCATGACGAAGGGAACTGCGGGATACACAATGAGACTGCCGCGCGAGATCGGACCTATCCACTTCGTCGGGATCGGCGGGATAGGCATGAGCGGAATCGCCGAGGTGCTGCTCAATCTCGGCTATTCCGTGCAGGGTTCGGACGCCTCCGACAATTACAATCTCGACCGCCTGCGCAAGAACGGTGCGAGGGTCTCGGTCGGCCACAAGGCGGAGAACGTCGACGGCGCCGAGGTCGTCGTGGTTTCTACCGCGATCAAGCGCGACAATCCGGAACTGACGGCGGCGCGCGAACGGCGCATCCCCGTGGTGCGCCGCGCCGAGATGCTGGCCGAGCTCATGCGGCTGAAGAGCTGCGTCGCCATCGCCGGCACCCACGGCAAGACCACCACGACCACGATGGTCGCGACGCTGCTCGACGCCGGCGGCCTCGATCCCACCGTGATCAACGGCGGCATCATCAATGCCTACGGCTCCAATGCGCGTCTCGGTGCGGGTGACTGGATGGTGGTCGAAGCGGACGAGAGCGACGGCACGTTCCTGAAGCTGCCGACCGAGGTCGCGATCGTCACCAATGTCGATCCCGAGCATCTCGATCACTTCAAGACCTTCGAGGCGGTGCAGGACGCCTTCCGCCATTTCGTCGAGAACCTGCCGTTCTATGGCTTCGCCGTGATGTGCATCGATCATCCCGTGGTGCAAACCCTTGTCGGCAAGATCGAGGATCGACGCATCATCACCTATGGCGAGAATCCGCAGGCCGATGTGCGCTTCGTCGACCTGACCCCGACGGGCGGCGGATCGAAGTTCAAGGTTGCCTTCCGCGATCGCAAGACGGGCGCCGTGCACGAGATCTCCGATCTCATGCTGCCGATGCCGGGGCGCCACAATGCCTCCAACGCGACCGCCGCGATTGCGGTCGCGCGCGAGCTCGGCGTGTCGGACGAGGCGATCCGCAAGGCGATCGCCGGCTTCGGCGGCGTCAAGCGCCGCTTCACCAAGACCGGCGAGTGGAACGGCGTCACCGTCATCGACGACTACGGCCATCATCCGGTCGAGATCGCGGCGGTGCTGAAGGCGGCGCGGGAATCCACCAACGGTAAGATCGTCGCGGTGGTGCAGCCGCATCGCTACACCCGCCTGCAGTCGCTGTTCGAGGAATTCTGCACCTGCTTCAACGATGCGGATGCGGTGATCGTCGCCGAGGTCTATGCTGCGGGCGAGACGCCGATCGAAGGCATCGATCGCGACCATTTCGCCGCGGGCCTGCGCGCCCACGGCCACCGCGAGGTGATCCCGCTGCCCGCGGCGTCCGATCTCGCTGGCATCGTCAAGGGCGTGGCGAAGTCCGGCGATCTCGTCGTGTGTCTGGGCGCCGGCAACATCACGCAATGGGCGTATGCCTTGCCCGGCGAATTGAAGGCGCTGGGGTAGCGCAGTGAGCTTCCCCGACATCACACCCGACCTCAAAGCCGTGATGCCCGATCTTCGCGGCCGGCTGCTGGCGAACCAGTCGCTCGCCGAGCTCACCTGGTTTCGCGTCGGAGGTCCCGCGCAGGTGCTGTTCACGCCGACGGATGAGGACGATCTCTCTTATTTCCTCGCGCATCTCGCAAGCGACATTCCCGTCTATGTCGTCGGCGTCGGCTCCAACCTGATCGTGCGCGACGGCGGCATGGCGGGCGTGGTGATCCGGCTTGCGCCGCGCGCCTTTGGCGAGGCGAGCGCGAGCGGCGATGTCGTCACCGCGGGCGCAGCCGCGCTCGACAAGCGCGTGGCGGAAGTCGCCGCGTCGGCCAATATCGGCGGGCTCGAATTTTACTTCGGCATTCCCGGCACGATCGGCGGCGCGCTGCGCATGAATGCGGGCGCCAATGGCGGCGAGACCAAGGACGTGTTGATCGAGGCGCGTGGCGTCGGGCGCGACGGCACGAAGCACATCTTCTCCAATGCCGACATGAAGTTTGTCTACCGCAACAGCGGCGTCGATGCTTCCATCGTCTTCACCTCCGCGCGTTTTCGCGGCGAGATGGGGGATGCCGAGGCGATCCGCGCGCGCATGGCGGAAGTGCAAACCCATCGCGAGACCGCGCAGCCGATCCGCGAAAAGACCGGCGGCTCGACCTTCAAGAATCCGCCCGGCCATTCCGCCTGGAAGCTGGTCGATGCCGCCGGCTGCCGCGGTTTGCGCGTCGGCGGTGCAGAAGTCTCCGAGATGCACTGCAATTTCCTGATCAACACGGGCAATGCCACCGCGCACGATATCGAGACGCTGGGCGAGACCGTACGTGAACGGGTGAAGGCAAATTCCGGAATTGAGCTACACTGGGAAATCAAGCGGATCGGAATTCCCGGCTAATTTGGACAAGCGACGAGAGAACATGCGCATCACCATCCTCTTCGGCGGCTCCAACCGCGAACGTCTGGTTTCCGTCGCCTCAGCCCAGGCGCTGCATCAGGCGCTGCCCGAGGCCGATCTCTGGTGGTGGGACGTCGAGGACAAGGTGCATGTCGTGCAGTCCAAACAGCTGCTCGAACATGCCCGCCCGTTCGAGGACGAGTTCAAGCCGGGCACGTCGGGCATTCCGTTGGAGCAGGCGCTCGACCAGGCCAGGGCGGAGGACCGCGTGCTGGTGCTCGGCCTGCATGGCGGGCGTGCCGAGAACGGCGAATTGCAGGTGATGTGCGAAGCGCGCGGCGTGCCGTTCACCGGATCGAGCTCGGCCTCCTCGCATCTCGCGTTCGACAAGATCGCGGCCAAGCATTTCGCCGCGCTCGGCGGCGTGACGCCGCCGGCCAACATTGCGCTGGACCAGATCGACGAGGCCTTCGCCGAATACGGCCGGCTGATCGCAAAGCCCGCCAGGGATGGCTCGAGCTACGGCCTGATCTTCGTCAACGCCAAGCAGGATCTCGTCGCCGTTCGCAATGCGGCCAAGCACGAAGAGTACGTGATCGAGCCCTACATCTCCGGCGTCGAGGCGACCTGCGGCGTGCTGGAGCGGCCGGACGGCTCGATCATCTCGCTGCCGCCGATCGAGATCATTCCGGGCGAGGGCAGTTTCGACTACGCGGCGAAATATCTTTTGAAGTCGACCCAAGAGATCTGTCCCGGCCGTTTCGCACCCGAAATCACCGCCGCGCTGAAGCACCAGGCGATGCTGGCGCACCGGGCGATGTCGTGTACCGGCTATTCCCGTTCGGACTTCATCGTCTCGGACAAGGGGCTGGTCTATCTCGAAACCAACACGCTGCCCGGCCTGACCAAGTCCTCGCTTTACCCCAAGGCGCTGAAGGCCGAGAGCATCGAGTTCGTCGACTTCCTGCGCGGCCTGATCGAGCTCGCTGTGGCCGGTGTGCGAAAATAATTAGGACTGGTTAACGGCCGAACTGGCGAAACGGCCGGTTTTGGAACCCAAAACCGGTAAAATGCCGGATATTGCGGCATAAATGCCTCACAGGCCTGGGCAAAAAGCTCACGTCGTTAACGAACTTTACCTTTTGTTTACCAGGACGTCCGAAGGTTAACGCTGGCGGCGCATATGACGCTTTGGCTGCCGGCGCGTGGACCGTTGCGGGTGTTGTCACCCCCAGCGAACGCTCTGAAGGGGAGAGGTTTTCTTCTGCTGAAGACCAGCACCCGGCCCGGCAAGTCCGAGACGTCATGTTCGCCAGGACCCGCGCGATGTCGCGGGCAAACTGTTGACGAGCTCGTGCAATGGATGGAGCAGGAAGCCTCACTCGGTCGCTTTTCAGATCGCTGAGGCCCCAAGCTGACCTGAAGGCGGCCGCTATCGGAGCGGTCGTGCTTCTGCGCGAGTGGGTGCAGGACAAGCGTCAGGAAAGAGTTCTCGGCGCCCGTGCTGCCGCCAAGGAAAAGACCAGGGCCAAAGCCATCGTCGAGCGCGAGCCGCCGCCGCGGTTGGTCGCGCTGGTCGAGCGCTATCTGCCGCGCCGGGTCGGGATCAGCATGACGGTGCTGCTCCTGATCGGAAGCTGCGGCTTCGGTATCGTCAAGGGCGGCCATCTCCAGGATTTCATCACGGCGGTCAACGACACCCGCAACGCGCTGGCCAATTCCGCCGGCTTCCGCATCACCTCCGTCGTGATCAACGGCCGCAAGCAGCTCAGCCAGGACGAAATCCTCGCGATCGGCGGCGTCAGCGGCCGATCCTCGCTTCTGTTCCTCGACGCCGACGCCGTGCGCGACAAGCTCAAGGCCAATCCCTGGATCGCGGATGCGACCGTGCTGAAGCTCTATCCGGGCCAGCTCATGATCGAGCTCACCGAGCGCAAGGCGTTCGCGCTGTGGCAGGAGGCCGGCCGGCTCTCCGTCATCGCCGATGACGGCGCCGTGCTCGAACCCTACGTCTCGCGCCGCTTCCTGTCGCTGCCGCTCGTGGTCGGCAAGGGCGCCGAGACGCAGGCCCGCGATTTCCTCGCTTTGCTGGCGCGCTATCCGCAGGTCAATTCCATTACCAAGGCCGCGATCTTCGTCGGTGAGCGGCGCTGGAACCTGAGGCTCAAGGACGGCCTCGACATCCGCCTGCCCGAACAGGACGTCGGCAACGCGCTTGCGATGCTGTCCAGGCTCGACAAGGAGGACAGGCTGTTCTCCCGCGACATCGTCGCCGTCGACCTGCGCCTGCCCGATCGGCTCGTCGTGCAGCTGTCCGAGGACGCCGCCAAGGCGCGCGACGATTTGTTCAAGGACAAGAAGAAGAAAAAGGCCGGGGACGCTGCATGACCGGTCTTGATCGCACCCAGACACCGAAGACACGCCCGATGCCGCACAAGCGCGGCGGCCTCGTCGCCTGCCTCGACATCGGCACCAGCAAGATCGCCTGCATGATCGCGCGGCTGAAGCCGTCGGCGCCGAGCGAAGCCCTACGCGACCGGACCCATGCGGTGGAGCTGATCGGCTACAGCCAGATTCAGTCGCGCGGCATGAAGGCCGGCGCCGTGATCGATCTCGGCGAATGCGAGCAGGCGGTGCGACAGGCCGTCGGGCTTGCAGAGAAAATGGCCAAGGTGCGGGTCGAGTCCGTGCTGCTGTCGGTCTCCGGCGGCCGGCTCTCCGGTCAGCTGGTCGAAGCTGCGGCCGACATCCGCGGCGGCGCCGTGACACCGGCCGATGTCAGCCGCGTCACCTCCACGGGCATGCGCCACGCCACCGGCGAGGGCCGCACCGTGCTGCATGCTCTGCCGGTCGGCTACACGCTCGATGGCGTCAAGGGCATCCGCGACCCCCGCGGCATGGTCGCGCATCAGTTCGGCATCGACATGAATGTCGTCACCTGCGACGCCACGGTGGCGCGGAACTTGATGCTGGCGGTCGAACGCTGCCACATCAACGTCGAAGCCATGGCGGCAAGCCCCTATGTGGCAGGCCTGTCGGTGCTGACCGACGACGAGGCCGATCTCGGCGCCGCCGTGGTCGAAATGGGCGCGGGCACCACCACGATCGCGGTCTTTTCCGGCGGCCACTTCGTGCATGCCGCGGGTTTTGCGGTCGGCGGGCAACACATCACGATGGATCTGGCGCGCGGACTCTCCGCGACCATTGCCGATGCCGAGCGAATCAAGACGTTATACGGGACCGTCATCACCGGCGGATCGGACTCGCGTGAGCTGATGTCTGTACCGACAGCCGGTGACGAGCAGGATCTGCCGCAGATCGTCTCCCGCGCTACCATCGCCAACATCGTCAAGCATCGTGCCGAGGAAGTCTTCGAAATGGTTCGGGACAAGCTGAAGGATTCGCCCTTCGCCTCGGAGCCGAACGGCCGCGTCGTGCTCTCGGGCGGGGCCTCGCAGCTCACGGGTCTCGTTGAGCTCGGAACGCAGATTCTCGGCCGGCCCGTGCGGGTCGGACGTCCGCTCGGTTTCGGCCGGCTGCCCAACGAGGCGAAGAACGCCGCCTTCGCGGTGCCGGCCGGACTGCTCGTCTACCCGCAATATGTTCACCACGAACATGTCGAACCGCGGCATACGCGGCAGCAGGTCAGGACGGGGACCGGCGGGTATTTCGGAAAGGTCGGACGATGGCTACGCGAGGGCTTCTGATGACTCCTTCCCGCAATATTCGATTTTCACCAACTCCCGCGGCCGCCGGCCGGGGCGAACCCACGCGCGCGTGATCGAGAGGCAAACATGACCATCAGCATCAATGTTCCTGATATTCACGAACTGAAGCCCCGCATCACCGTGTTCGGCGTCGGCGGCGCCGGTGGTAACGCCGTCAACAACATGATCACGGCGGGCCTCCAGGGCGTCGACTTCGTGGTCGCCAACACCGACGCGCAGGCGCTGACGATGTCGAAGGCGCAGCGCATCGTGCAAATGGGCACGGCGGCCACGCAAGGGTTGGGCGCAGGTTCGCAACCGGTGGTCGGCGCGGCCGCGGCCGAAGAGGTCATGGACGAGCTGCGTGACCATCTCTCGGGCGCCAACATGGTGTTCGTCACCGCCGGCATGGGCGGCGGCACCGGCACCGGCGCAGCTCCCGTGATCGCCAAGATCGCGCGCGAGATGGGCATCCTCACCGTCGGCGTCGTGACCAAGCCCTTCCACTTCGAGGGCGGCCGCCGCATGCGCACTGCGGAAGCGGGCATCAACGAGCTGCACAAGGTCGTCGATACGCTGCTGATCATCCCGAACCAGAACCTGTTCCGGGTCGCGAACGAGAAGACCACCTTTGCCGACGCCTTCGCGATGGCCGACCAGGTGCTCTATTCGGGCGTTGCCTGCATCACCGACCTGATGGTCAAGGAAGGCCTGATCAATCTCGACTTCGCCGACGTCCGCGCCGTCATGCGCGAGATGGGCAAGGCGATGATGGGCACGGGCGAAGCCTCCGGCGACAAGCGCGCGCTGACCGCCGCCGAAGCCGCGATCGCCAACCCGCTGATCGACGATAGCTCGATGAAGGGCGCCAAGGGCCTCCTGATCTCCATCACCGGCGGCAAGGATCTCACCCTGTTCGAGGTCGACGAAGCTGCGACCCGCATCCGCGAGGAAGTCGACCAGGACGCCAACATCATCGTCGGCGCCACCTTCGACGAGGCCCTCGATGGCCTGATCCGCGTCTCGGTCGTCGCCACCGGCATCGAACAGGCCGCGATCGCGCGCAACAGCCAGGCCACCAGCGCTCCCGTGGCGAATCCTGCTCCGCAGGCGCAGCAGGCTCCCGCCGCTCCCGCCGCGGCTGCCGAGAGCCGTCTTGCCGATCTGACCGCGCGGCTGCGCGCTGACAATCAGCGCATGGCCGAGCGCGCCCAGAAGTTCGAAGGACAGACCCCGGCCACAGGAACGGGCCAATTTGCCGCCGCTCCCACGGCTCCGCGTCCGAACGTCGAGCGCGCTGCGCTTGCCGCCATCGCCGCCGCCGTTGCGGACGTTCCGCAGGCTCCCGCGCCGATGCAGACCTATGGCGACGTTACCGTGCGCCCGATCGCGCAGAAGCCCACGCTGTTCCCCGAGCCCGAGCAGGCGCCGATGGCCATGCAAGAGCCGATGACGCCGGAAACCTTCATCCCTCCGCAGGCCGAGCGTGCACCGGTCCGCACACCGCGGATGCCGCGGATCGAGGAACTTCCGATGCCCGCCCAGGCCGAGCTTCGCCAGGCCCGCGGCGAGGTCGAGGAGGAGACCCCGCAGAAGACCCGGCTGTCGCTGCTGCAGCGCCTCGCCAATGTCGGCCTCGGCCGTCGTGACGAGGAGACCGAGGCGCCGATCGCGGCCCGCACCGCCGGTCCCGCGATGCCGCCACTGCCCGATCGCCGCCCCCAGAAGACCGTGGCGCAGCAAATCGCTTCTACCGAGCCGGTGTCCGAGTATGCACGTCGTCCCGCGCCGCAGGGCCTGGACATGCACGGCCGTCCCGCGCCTGTTGCCCCGGCGCCACAGGGAGATGACCATCTTGATATCCCGGCCTTCCTGCGGCGGCAGGCGACCTGAGGATTGTTACAATAAGGCGGACGAAAAAAGGTCCCGGCGGGAAGCTTGCCGGGGCCTTTTCTTTTGCCCCGTGCATATCCGGATTGCGTGGCCAAACAACTGATTTTAAATCATTAATTACGTATTCGATGGTTCAGTAAAACTACCGAAAACGGTCCCGAACTCCGGTCCAATTTGGTTAAGCCTTGGCGCGAATACGGCGGGTTTGGGGTAACAATCGGTAAAAAAGCGTGAGTTGGCGCTGTTTAGGGCAGTGACTATGGTTTGCCGTGACTTGGGGATACGGATTCGGAACAGCGGTCTAGGCCGCAGTCGGGTTCAGTATAAGTCGCGATGGTCGTAGTGGGGCGGTTCCTGATGAAATTTAGCCGGCAAACAACGCTTCGCGCGCAAGCCAGTGTGGCAGGCGTCGGCGTTCATTCCGGTCTTCCCGTCACGCTCACGCTTGGACCCGCGCCTGTCGACGCGGGCTTTGTTTTTATCCGCACCGGGCTCGAGGGAAGCGACCGCGAAGTTCAGGCCACCGCCGAGCAGGTGATCGCGACGGATTTCGCCACCGTCCTCGGTGATCGCAACGGTCCGCTGGTTTCCACCGCCGAGCATGTCCTTGCTGCGCTGCGGGGAATGGGCGTCGACAACGCCATCATTGAGATCGATGGGCCGGAAGTGCCGATCATGGACGGCAGCGCGGCAGCCTTCGTTGCGGCGATCGACCAGGCCGGCATCGTGACCCAGCCGGCGCAGCGCCGCTTCATCCAGGTTTTGAAGCCGATCTCGGTCAAGATCGGCGACTCCTTCGGTGAGATCAGGCCCTATGCCGACGGGTTCCGCGCCGAGGTCGAGATCGACTTCACCAATCCTGTCATCGGCCAGCAGAGCTATGCCTTCGACCTCAACCCGGAGCGTTTCCGCCGCGAAGTCGGCCGGGCCCGGACTTTCGGTCTGATGTGCGACGTCGCGCGGCTCTGGAGCGCCGGCTATGCGCTCGGTGCCTCATTCGACAACACCGTCGTGTTCGACGAGGAGCGGCTGCTCAACACCGAGGGCCTGCGCTACGCCGACGAATGCGCCCGCCACAAGGTGCTGGACGTGATCGGCGACCTCGCGCTGGCGGGTCTGCCGCTGCTCGGCGCCTACCGCTCGGTACGTGGCGGCCACAAGCTCAACCACGCCGTTCTGACCGCGCTGCTCGCCGACCGCACCGCTTGGCGGGTGGTCGAGGGCGAGGCAGCCCGCCGCACCACGCGTCCGGTGGCCGAAACCGGTCGCGGCATCGTCGGTGGCCGGATCGCCGCGGTCTACGGGCCGGACGTTTCCTGAAGAGAGACGTTTCCTGCAGCGGACGTTTCCTAGACGAGAGACGCGTCCTGAAGAGACCCGTCGCCGCGGGCGTTTGGCGGCGGCTTTCCCCGGGAAACTCCTGGTAACGATGATCGGCTAGGATTGCGGCGCGTTCGCCTTAATCCGGGCGGAATGCCTGCCTATCCGGTTGGTTGAAGATCGTTTTTCGGTTACACCGGCGTGGTCGCACGGCAGGCACCACGGCTATATTTCGCGCCCAGGACGGGGTTCATGGGCTGGCGGACACCGCACCACAGGGCGTCAGGGCAATACTCATGTCGGCACAGCGTATGACGCGCGGATATCTTCAAGTCCCGTCTCGAGAAGTCTCGTCTCGAGCCCGTGGGCTGCTTCAGGTTGTCGCCCTCTTCGTGCTCGCGCTGCCGCTGGCCGGCTGCGGCACCGGCGCGCTTTGGGACAAGTTCACCGCCAAGGACGACACCTTCGTCGAGGAGCCCGCCGACAAGATCTACAATGAGGGCCTGTACCTCATGAACGAGAAGAAGGACATGAAGGCGGCGAACAAGAAGTTCGAAGAGGTCGACCGCCAGCATCCTTATTCCGACTGGGCCCGCAAATCATTGCTGATGTCGGCCTACGCGTCCTACCAGGGCGGGGATTATGACAATTGTATCGGCGCGGCCACCCGCTACGTCACGCTGCATCCCGGCAGCCCGGATGCGGCCTACGCGCAATATCTGATCGCCGCCTCGCATTACGACCAGATTCCGGACATCAGCCGCGACCAGACCCGCACCGAGAAGGCGATCGCCTCGCTGGAAGAGGTGGTGCGCAAATATCCGACCTCCGAATATGCGACCTCGGCCAAGGCCAAGATCGAAGGTGCGCGCGACCAGCTCGCCGGCAAGGAAATGAACGTCGGCCGCTATTACGCGCAGAAGCGCGACTACACGGCGGCGATCAACCGCTACAAGGCCGTGGTGACGCAGTACCAGACCACCCGCCATGTCGAGGAGGCGCTGTACCGCCTGACCGAGGCCTATATGGCGATCGGCATCGTTGGCGAGGCCCAGACGGCCGCCGCCGTGCTCGGGCACAATTTTCCTGACAGTCGCTGGTACAAGGACGCCTATAATCTTGTAAAATCAGGCGGTCTCGAACCGAGCGAGAATCAGGGGTCCTGGATTAGCAAGACCTTCAAGAAAATGGGTCTCGGCTAGGAAATAGAATTCCATGCTGGCGCGTCTGTCGATCCGTGACATCGTCCTGATCGAACGGCTCGATATCGAATTCGCACCAGGCCTCGCGGTTTTGACCGGCGAGACCGGTGCGGGCAAATCCATCCTGCTCGATGCCTTTGCGTTGGCGCTCGGCGGCCGCGGCGATGCCGGCCTCGTGCGGCATGGGGCGGAGCAGGGGCAGGTCACTGCCGTATTCGATATCCCAAAAAACCATCCCGCGGCCAAAATCCTCGCGGAGAACGGGCTGGACGATACCGGCGAGATGATTCTCCGCCGGGTCCAGCTCGCCGACGGCCGCACCCGCGCCTTCATCAACGACCAGGCGATCAGCGTGCAGACGCTGAAGGCTGTCGGTGCCGCCCTGGTCGAGATCCACGGTCAGCACGATGAGCGCGCGCTGGTCGATGCCGCCACCCACCGCCGCCTGCTCGATGCCTTCGCAGGTCTCGAAAAGGACGTCTCGGCGGTCGAGACGCTCTGGGACGCGCGCCGCACCGCCAACACTGCGCTGGAGGAGCATCGCGCCGGCATGGAGCGCGCTGCGCGCGAAGCCGATTACCTCCGCCACGCCTCCGACGAATTGAAGCAGCTCGCGCCCAAGGACGGCGAGGAGACTTCGCTGGCCTCCCGTCGGACCACGATGATGCAGGGCGAGAAGATCGCCTCCGACCTGCGCGAGGCGCAGGAGGCGGTCGGCGGCCACCATTCGCCGGTCGCCTCGCTGTCGGCGGCCGTGCGGCGGCTGGAGCGTCGCGGCGTCAACTCGCCGGCGCTGGTCGAACCCGCGGTGAGGGCGATCGACATCGCCATCAACGCGCTGGAGGAAGCCGACCAGCATCTCCAGGCGGCGCTTGCGGCAACCGATTTTGATCCCTCGGAGCTCGAACGCATCGAGGAGCGCCTGTTCGCGTTGCGCGCCGCCTCGCGCAAATATTCGACGCCGGTCGACGGGCTCGCCGCGCTCGCCGCAAAATACGCCGCCGATGTCGTTCTGATCGATGCCGGCGCCTCACGGCTGAAGAAGCTGGAGCAGGCCGCGATCGAGGCCGATGCGCGCTATGCGGCGGCTGCGAAGAAGCTGTCGATGGCGCGGCAGAAATCGGCGGAGAAGCTCAACAAGGCCGTCAATGCCGAGCTCGCGCCGCTCAAGCTCGAGCGCGCAAAGTTCATGACCCAGGTCGAGACCGACGAGGCAGCTCCGGGCCCGCAAGGGTTCGACCGCGTCGAGTTCTGGGTGCAGACCAACCCGGGCACCAAGCCGGGGCCGCTGATGAAGGTCGCCTCCGGCGGCGAGCTGTCGCGTTTCCTGCTGGCGCTGAAGGTCGTGCTGTCCGACCGCGGTTCGGCGCCGACCCTGGTCTTCGACGAGATCGACACCGGCGTCGGCGGCGCGGTCGCGGACGCGATCGGCGGGCGGCTGGCGCGGCTCGCCGGCAAGGTCCAGGTGATGGCCGTCACCCACGCCCCGCAGGTCGCCGCCCGTGCCGACCAGCATTTGCTGATCTCAAAGGACGCGCTGGACAAGGGCAAGCGCGTTGCGACCCGCGTCAATGCGCTTGCCGCCGACCACCGCCGCGAGGAGATCGCGCGGATGCTCGCCGGTGCCGAGATCACCGCCGAGGCGAGGGCTGCCGCGGACCGTCTGCTCAAGGCGGCGACGGCTTGATTTCGTGTCCCGGACGCGCGCAACCGCGAGCCGGGACCCAGAATGTCGCCCCGATGGGCCCCGGCTCTGCAGCGCACCGCCAAAGAAGCGCTGCGCTGCGTCCGGGGCGCAAGACCTCAACACGCCTTTACCCTCCCGCCCGCTCCATCGTATCCAAGCACCATGGCCAGAGCAGCAAAATCGAAACCAACACCGCTTCGCGACGTCGCCGACCTCACCAAGGCGCAGGCCAAGGTCGAGCACATGCGGCTCGCGCTCGAGATCGAGGGGCATAACGAACGCTACTACCAGGACGACGCGCCCACCGTCACCGACGCCGAGTATGACGCGCTACGCCAGCGCTTCAACGCGATCGAGAAGCGCTTTCCGGAATTCGTCAGCGCGGACTCTCCGTCGCAGAAAGTCGGTGCTGCACCATCAGGCCGCTTCAAGAAGGTGCGGCATGCCGTCCCCATGCTGTCGCTCGACAACGCCTTTGCGGAAGAGGATCTGCGCGACTTCGTCGGCCGCATCGTGCGCTTCCTGAAGCTCGACGACGACAAGATCGATTTCTCGGCCGAGCCGAAGATCGACGGCCTCTCGATGTCGCTGCGCTACGAGGGCGGTGAACTCGTCACCGCGGCGACTCGCGGCGACGGCGCGGTCGGCGAGGACGTCACCGCCAACATCCGCACGCTCGAGGACGTGCCGAAGAGGCTGAAGGGCCGCAACGTCCCCGATATCTGCGAGGTGCGCGGCGAGGTCTACATGACCAAGAAGGCCTTCCTCGCGCTCAACGAGCGGCAGAAGGCGGAAGGCAGCACCATCTTCGCCAATCCGCGCAATTCGGCCGCGGGCTCGCTCCGGCAGAAGGATCCGACCATCACCGCCTCGCGCCCCCTCGGCTTCTTCGCCTATGCCTGGGGCGAGATGAGCGCGATGCCGGAGGCCACGCAGAGCGGCATGATCGGCTGGTTCGAGCGCTGCGGGTTCAAGACCAACCCGCTGACCAGGCTCTGTCACTCCGTCGAGGAGCTGCTGGCGTTTCATCATGCGATCGAGGAGCAGCGCGCAAAGCTCGACTACGACATCGACGGCGTCGTCTACAAGGTCGATCGCATCGACTGGCAGGAGCGGCTCGGCTTCGTCTCGCGCACGCCGCGCTGGGGCATTGCCCACAAATTCCCGGCCGAACGCGCCACGACGGTGTTGCGCGACATCGAGATCCAGGTCGGCCGCACCGGCTCGTTCACGCCGGTCGGCAAGCTCGAACCGGTCGGCGTCGGCGGCGTGATCGTGCAGAACGTCACGCTGCACAACGAGGACTACATCAAGGGTATCGGCAATAAGGGCGAAGTGCTGCGCGAGGGCCGCGACATCAGGATCGGCGACACCGTCGTGATCCAGCGCGCCGGCGACGTCATCCCGCAGGTGGTCGACGTCGTCCTCGACAAGCGGCCGAAGGCTGCCAGGGAATTCCAGTTTCCGAAGAAGTGCCCGTGCCCGTTGCACACCGACGTCACGCGCGAGGAGACGGCGGCGGGCGAAGAGGGCTCACGCGCTCGCTGCACCGGCGAGTTCGCCTGCCCCTACCAGAAGATCGAGCATCTGAAGCTGTTCGTGTCGCGGCGCGCCTTCGACATCGACGGTCTTGGCGAGAAGCAGCTCCAGTATTTCTTCGACGAGGGCTTTGTGAAGGAGCCAGCGGACATCTTCACGCTGGAAAAGCGCAATTCGAAACTCAAGCTCGAGGACATCGAGGGTTACGGGGCAACCTCGGTGCGCAATCTGTTCAGCGCGATCGAGAGCCGTCGGAAGATTGCACTGGAGCGCTTTATCTTCGCGCTCGGCATGCGCCATATCGGCGAGACCACGGCGCTGGCGCTGGCCCGCGGCTACGGCTCCTGGGACGCCTTCCACGATGCCAGCCTCAAGGTCGCCAAGGGCGACGAGGAGGCGATGGCCGAGATGGACGCGCTCGACCAGATCGGCGAGACCGTGATCAAGAGCATCGCCGATTATTTCGGCGAGAGCCACAATCGCGGCATCGTCGAGCGGCTTACCAGGGAGGTCGAGATCATCGACGCGGAGAAGCCGAAGAGTAACTCCGCCGTCGCCGGCAAGACCGTGGTGTTCACGGGCTCGCTGGAGAAGATGACGCGCGACGAGGCCAAGGCCACCGCTGAGCGGCTAGGCGCAAAAGTGTCCGGATCGGTGTCCAAGAAAACCGATCTCGTCGTCGCAGGCCCCGGCGCAGGTTCGAAGCTCGCGGAGGCCAACAAGCATGGCGTCAAGGTGCTGACCGAGGACGAGTGGCTGGCGCTGATCGGGGAGTGACTCTTCCCTTCTCCCCTTGTGGGAGAAGGTGGCGCGCAGCGCCGGATGAGGGGTTCTATCCTCGAATTCAAGCTTTGAGAGGGGACCCGTGCGGAGAGAGACCCCTCATCCGGCGCGCTACGCGCGCCACCTTCTCCCACAAGGGGAGAAGGAAGAAGGCCTCACCGCGCCCGATCACATCATCCCGCTCTCTTCCTCTTCCGCCTGCTCGATCAGCGTCTCGCTCACCATGACCTCGCGGCGGGGGACGACGAAGATCATCGTGCAGGCGCAGAGCAGGGAGATCGCCAGTACCGCGGCGGTGAGCGGCAGCGTGGTCGCGGAATGGCCGCCGAGATAGGCGCCGAATTGCGACATCAGCGCGCCGATGCCTTGCTGGAGAAAGCCCATCGCACCTGATGCGGTGCCGGCGGCCTCGGGACGGATGCTGATCGCGCCGGCGGCCGAGTTCGCCATCACGAAGGCATTGCCGACCATCACGATCATCTGCGTGCCGAACAGCCAGGCGGGCGCCTCGTTCCAGCCGGTGAAGCTCCAGAGCAGGTTCAACAGGCTGCCGCAAAGCTGAAGCGCGAGGCCGAACCAGATCAACTTCTCCAGCGAGTGCCTGGGCGCGAAGCGCACGCAGAGCAGATTGCCGACGAGATACGCAAAGCCCGTCGTCGCGAACCACGCGCCGTATTCGGCGCTGGTCCTGCCCATCTGCGTTACCACGATATAGGGGCCGCCGCCCGCGAAGGTGAAGATGATCTGCGAGGCCAGCACCTGGCACATCACGTAGCCGACGAAGGCGCGGTTGCGGATCAGGATGCCGACATCGCCGCGAAAGCCGCTGCCGGCGACGCGGTCTCGGCGGGTCTCGGGCAGCGCGAATGCGATTCCGACGGCGACAATGATCGCGGCGACGGTGATGGCGTAGAAGATCGCGCGCCAGCCGAACGCGGTTTCGATCAGGCCGCCGGTGAGCGGAGAGACCATCTGCCCGATCATCAGCGCCGCGACCACGAGGCTGATCATCGAGGCGACGCGGTCGCGCTCGTAGATGTCGCGGATGATGGCGCGGCTCACCACCATGCCCGCGGCGCCGCCCAACGCCTGGAAAAAGCGCGCGGCGATCAGCTGCGGCAGGGTTTCCGCGAAGATGGAGGCGGCGCTGGCGACCACCATCAGCGCCAGTCCTCCGAGCAGCACCGGTCGCCGCCCGAAACGGTCCGACAGCGGGCCCATGATGAGTTGCGACAGCGCGATGCCGACCATGTACAGCGACACCGTCATCTGCGCGACCGAGATGTCGCTGCCAAAGGTCGTCGCCAGCACCGGCAGCGCCGGAACCAGCATGTAAAGCGAGATCGGCGCGATGCCGGTCATGACGACGAGCAGCAGCAACACCACGCGCGAGGTCGCGAGGTTCTTCGCCGTGTCCGGCGGCTTGCTGATCATGCCGTGCATGCGTGTCCGTCTCGTAGAAATTCGAATCGGACTGTAGCGCGCTCGCGCAAGACGCATATCGGCGTTTCGGAATGCGGCTATACGGATTCCGGGACGGTTATGATGAGGGCGCCATAGCGCCGCTTGGGCGCGTTGCTCGCGTCAAAAAGTCGGTGTCATCGCCGGCTTGACCGGGCGATCCAGTACGCCGCGGCTTCTTCGCATGCGTTTCCTGTCTCTGGAATGCTGGATTCCCCGCCTGCCGCCTTCGCTAAAGCTTCGGCGCCCCTAGACCTCACCCCGGCGTAGCCGGGTCGCGGGGCATGACAGCTGTGGTGGAGAAGCAGCCTTGCGCAAAGCGCGTGGAGCCATGCGGCTTTGCGACGACGCGCTTACGCCTTCAACTCCGCCGTGGCCTGGTCCAGCCAGGCCTTGGTCGTCTCGTCCAGCGCCGGCCGCACCTCGGCCCTGACGCGCGCGTGGTAGGCGTTGAGCCAGTCGAGCTCGTCCTTGCTGAGCATGCCGACATCGATCAGCCGGCGGTCGATCGGCGCCAGGGTCAGCGTCTCGAACGCGTTCATCGATTTTTCCGCGCCCTTGATATCGGCTTCGACCACCAGTTCGAGGTTCTCGATGCGGATGCCGAAACCGTCTGTCTTGTAGTAGCCGGGCTCGTTGGACAGGATCATGCCGCGCTTCAGCGGCGTAGTGCCGAGCTTCGAGATTCGCGCCGGCCCCTCATGCACGCTCAGATAGCTGCCGACGCCGTGGCCGGTGCCATGCTCGAAATCGACGCCGGCGGCCCAGAGATATTGCCGTGCGAGTGTGTCGAGCTGCGCGCCGGTGGCGCCGTCGGGAAAGATCGCCCGCGCAATCGCGATGTGGCCGCGCAGCACACGCGTGAAGCGGTCGCGCATCTCGTCGGTCGGCTCGCCCACGGCCATGGTGCGGGTGACGTCGGTGGTGCCGTCTTCGTATTGTGCACCTGAATCGATCAGCAGCAGATCGCCGGGGACGATCCGCCGGTTGCTCTTGCGGGTGACGCGGTAGTGCACGATCGCGCCATTCGGGCCGGTGCCCGATATGGTCGGGAACGACACATCTTTGAGCGCGCCGGTGTCGCGGCGGAATGTCTCCAGCGCCTCGACCGCGTCGATCTCGGTGAGCTTGCCGCTTGCCGCCTCGCGGTCGATAAAGGCGAGGAAGCGTGCCAGCGCCACGGCGTCGCGCCGGTGCGCCGATTGCGTGCCCTTGATCTCGGTCGTGTTCTTGACCGCCTTGAGCAGCGCGATCGGATCGCTGCCGCGCACCGGCTTGCCGCCGGCGCCCGTGATCAGCCGGCTGAGGGCGTCGGCCGCGGTCGCATTGTCGAGCGCGATCGATCCGCCGCTCTTGGCGAGCGCCATCAGCGTCGGCGCCATCGCATCGGGCTCGCGCACGTCGGCGGACTGCTCGAGATGGTCGCGGGTCAGATTTGAGAGCTTGCGGTGATCGATGAAGATGGTGGGACGGCCGTCCTTCGGCACCAGCGCATAGGACAGCGGCAGCGGCGTATGCGCGACGTCGGCGCCGCGGATGTTGAAGGTCCAGGCCACGGCATGGCTGTCGGACAGCACCAACGCATCGACGCCGAGCTTGCCGATCTCGCTCCTGATCTGCGTCAGCTTCTCGGCTTCAGTCACGCCGGCATGTTGCATTCCGTGCACCGTGACCGGCGCAATCGGCGGCTGTGGCCGGTCTTGCCAGATCGCATCGACCGGATTGCTGTCGACGGCGACCAGTTCGGCACCGGCCTTGGTGCAGGCGGCGGCCAAACGCTCGGCTGCTGCAAAAGTGTGCAGCCACGGATCAAATCCTAGGCGGTCGCCGGCCTTCAGGTGTGCCGACATCCAGCTTTCCGGCGGGGGATCGATCAGAGATTCCACGGCCCAGGCCCTTGAATCGACCTGCTTGGCCGCTTGGATCGTGTAGCGGCCGTCGACGAAGACCGCGGCCTCGTGCGTCAGCACCACCGCCAGTCCCGCCGAGCCCGTAAAACCGGTCAGCCAGGCGAGACGTTCTTCGGACGGCGGCACGTACTCATTCTGCTGCTGATCGGCGCGTGGAATCACGAAACCGGTCAGCTTGCGGCGGGCGAGTTCTTCACGGAGCGCGGCCAGCCGGGCTGTCAATGCGACGCCGGCCTCGGGCTCCTCGAATGTCTGGAAATGCGCTTCGAACATGGTGGATCACTTTAGGATCATGCGGATCAGTCCGCAATGTAGACGCATTTGAGGTCGCATCTGGCATGGACTGTGCTTGAACAAGTTCCATTCGAATTGAGTGGAGTACAGGATGCGGCAGTTGCGCTTCGTCCAGATGACAGGGAAATTCGAGCAAGTTGTTCATCTCAACGACGAGGGGACACTCGATGCCAGCGTTCACGTTTGAAAAGATTACGCCGCCGGTGCGCCGCGCCCCGGCTGCGGCAACACCGAAGAAACCGCGCGGCCTGATCAGCCAGATGATCGACCGTTTCGCCGAACGCCGCGCGAGGCGCGCCTCGCAGGCCGAGCGCGCGATGCGCCGGGACGAAGAGACGGCAAAGTAGCGGCATCTACGGCAGCAGCCGTACTCACCCCATCTTCCGCAGCAACAGGCTGCTCCATCCCTGGATTCGCATGTGCTTCAGAGGCACGAGGCCGCGCGCGCGGTAGGCGGCGATCACGGCGGGGACCTGGGGCGTCAACAGGCCGGAGAGGATGACGCGCCCGCCAGGGGCGAGGTGGCGCGTCATCGGGCCCGCCAATTGCCGTAACGGATTGGCAAGGATGTTGGCCAGCACTAGGTCGAACGGGCCGCGTCTGCCGAAATCAGCCGCCGCGAAGCCGATGGCGCGGATCACTCGCACATGGTGACCGACCTCGTTCAACACGGCGTTCTCGGCTGCCACCTTGACCGAGGCCGGGTCGATGTCGGAGGCCAGCACCGCGCGATGCAGCGCTTTCGCCGCCGCTATCCCGAGCACGCCGGTCCCGGTACCGAGGTCGAGCACGCGGTCCGGCCGGGTGCGTTTCAGGACATGGTCAAGCAGGAGTAAACAGCCGCGTGTGGTGCCGTGATGGCCAGTGCCGAAGGCGAGAGCCGCCTCGATCTCGATGGCGAGCTTGTTCGGGGCCACGCGGTCGCGGTCATGGCTGCCGTGGACGACGAAGCGCCCGGCCGGCACCGGGACGAGATCTTCCAGGCTCGACTTGACCCAGTCCCTGGCTTCGACGGTGTCGAAGGCCAGCGTGTCCGCGATCTCATTTCCTGCTGATGTTGCAACGAGTTCGCGCAGCCACGCCCGGTCCGGCGCGTGGGCGAAATGCAGCGCGACGTCCCACTGTCCGTTCGGCTGCTCGAAGGCGGCGACCGCCGCATCATCCTCGAAGAACATTTCGGTGAGGACGTCGACAATGCGCCTTGCGGCGATCTCGCTGCCGATCGAAAAATTGGCGCGATGGGTGGGGGCAGGCTGCATCTCAGGGTTCCGTCCGGTTCAATTTTTGGAACTTTTGTTCCCGATTTTTCTAATAACTTGCATTTATGAGGTTAACCCGACCGCAGGTTGTGCCACGTAGAATTGCGGGTGTTGGGCAACCCACACAGCTTGAAATGGAAAAGGAGGCGAGACTTGAAGCGCATGATTTTGAAATTCTGGACCGACGATTCAGGTGCAACCGCAATCGAGTACGGCCTGATCGCAGCCGGCATCGCGCTGGCGATCATCACCGTCGTGAACGGACTGGGCACCACCATGAACGACAAGTTCACTTCGAT
Source organism: Bradyrhizobium sp. 155 (assembly GCF_023101105.1). Classification (NCBI taxonomy): domain Bacteria; kingdom Pseudomonadati; phylum Pseudomonadota; class Alphaproteobacteria; order Hyphomicrobiales; family Nitrobacteraceae; genus Bradyrhizobium; species Bradyrhizobium sp. 155. The sequence continues at coordinate 1,880,989 of NZ_CP064704.1, forward strand.
TAGCAGCTCCTTAAAGTAATTTCCGCCTCCCATTCCCGGCGGGGCAATTCTCCATACGACTGCTTTCGAGCCGCGCCCGCCGGGGGAATTGCCCCCTGGCGGGCGAAGTCGTTTTGGGGAGAGGTTTTCACAGAATGCCCACAGGCTACCCGCTGGTTTGTCCGGACTTTGTCCACGGATTATCCCGCCGCTCATTCCCGGATTTTCCACCGATTTGTAGCAGGCTTTGAAGGGGCATAACCCACCGCCCTTTCACAGCTTTGCCAACAGTCTGTCCACAGCCCATCCACAGGCTTATCCACGGCTTCCGAACAACGACCGGTGATCCCTCAGGATTGCCTGGGCGGCGTTGTGGCCAGGCGCGCCGGTGACGCCGCCGCCGGGGTGGGCGCCGGAGCCGCAATGATAGAGGCCCTTCACGGGCCCGCGATAATCGGCGTGGCCCAGCATCGGCCGCGCCGAAAACAGCTGGTTCAGCGTCAGCGCGCCGTGGAAGATGTCGCCGCCGAGCAGGCCGAACTGCCGTTCGAGGTCGAGCGGTGACAGGATCTGGCGGCCGAGCACGCTTGTCGCAAAACCCGGCGCGTATTTGTCCACCGTCGCGATCATGAGGTCGGCAACCTCGTCGCGATGGTCGTCCCACGACTTCCCATCGGGAAGCTCCGGCGCGACGTGCTGGCAGAACAGGCTTGCGACGTGGTGTCCTGCGGGCGCGAGCGTGTCGTCGAGCGTCGAGGGGATCAGCATTTCCACGACCGGCTCCCGGCTCCAGCCGTGCGCGCGGGCATCGAAAAAGGCGCGCTCCATGTAGCCGAGATCAGGGGCCAGGATAATGCCGGAGGTGAGATGATCGCCGTCGCCCGGCAGCGCCGTGAAGGAGGGCAGGCGGTCCAGCGCCACGTTCATGCGGAAGGTGCCGGAGCCGTTCTTCCAGTGCCGGATGCGGGCGAGGAAGTCTTGGGGAAGCGCATCGGCGGCGACCAGCCGCGTGTAGAGCAGTTTCGGATTGACGTTGGCTGCGACATATTTCGCGCGGATGGTCGTACCGTTCTCCAGCGCCACGCCGACCGCGCGATCGCGCTCGACGATGACCTCGCGCACGCCTGCATCGGTGTCGATCACAACGCCGCGGTCGCGTGCGGCGCGCGCCATGGCCTGCGTGATCGCACCCATGCCGCCGATGGCGTGACCCCAGACGCCCTTCTTGCCGTTCACCTCGCCGAAGGCGTGATGCAGCATCACATAGGCCGAGCCCGCGGCGTAGGGGCTGGCATAATTGCCGACGATGGCATCGAAGCCGAACAGCGCCTTGACCAGATCATGCTCGAAACGTTCGTCCAGCATCTCGCCGGCCGAGCGGGTGAAGAGATCGAGCAGGCTGCGGCTCTGCTCCAGCGACAGCCCGCGCAGGATGTTGGCGCTCTGGAATGCGTTCACGGCTTCGCGGATCGAGGCCGTGCCGAAACCATCGAGCAGGTTTGGCGGCGCGCGCAGCACGAATTGCCGAAGCACGTCGGCGATATCTTCCAGTTCGCGCGAAAACCCGTCGAGTGCATTTGCGTCATGCGGGCTCAGCCGGGCGACGGACGCCTGCGTCCGCCCCTCGCCGGTGAGAAGATAGCTGCCGTCGGGGGCGGGCAGAAAATTCTGCGCGCGCCGTTCGACGATGCGCAGGCCCTGTTCGGCCAGCTTCAAGTCACGGATCACCAGCGGATTGAGCAGGCTCACGGTGTAGGCCGCGACCGAATTGCGGAAGCCGGGATGAAATTCCTCCGTGACCGCGGCCCCGCCGACCACCTTGCGGCGCTCGACCACGCGCACGCGCAAGCCGGCCATCGCGAGATAGGCCGCGCAGGTGAGGCCGTTATGGCCAGCGCCGATGATGATGACGTCGGTTTCGATCATGAAGGGGTCAGCTGTTCCACGCCCATTCCGGGATGGTCTGAACGACCGGGCTCGGGACATCTGTATATCAAGCATTCCCCGCTGCAACATCACGAGACCCTTTATTGCCCGTTCAGGCGCCTTGTGCTCCATTGCGCGCGCCCGGCGCCCGCCGGGGCTGGAGCTTCCATGGATTCGATCGTGCAACCCGCCGCCACGGAGCAGCCGTCCTCGTCACGCAACCGGCTGCTGCTGACGGTCTACACCGCCGCGATCTTCGTCAGCGCGCTGTTGCTGTTCTCGGTGCAGCCGCTGTTCACGAAAATGGTCCTGCCGCGGCTCGGCGGCTCGCCGGCGGTGTGGTCGGTGGCGATGGTGTTCTTCCAGTCGCTGCTGCTGGCGGGCTACGCCTATGCGCATTTGTTGATGCAGGTGAGGAACCGCATCGTTCCGGTGGTGGTGCATCTCCTGCTGCTGATCACGGCGTTCGTCACGTTGCCGCTCGGCATCGCCTCGGCCTATGGCGATCCGCCCGCTTCGGGCTACGCGATCTGGCTGCTCGGTCTGTTCGTGATCTCGATCGGGCTGCCGTTCTTCGCGCTTGCCGCCAACAATCCGTTGCTGCAGGCCTGGTTCGTCCGCACCGGGCATCCTGCCGGACACGATCCCTATTTCCTCTATGCGTCCTCCAACATCGGCAGCTTCCTCGCCCTGCTGTCCTATCCGTTCCTGCTGGAGCCGATGTTCACGCTGCACACGCAGAACCGGCTCTGGACCGGCGGTTACGGCATTCTGATCGTCCTGATCGCCGCCTGCGGCGTGCTGCTGTTGCGCTCGCCGAAACTGGCCATGGTCGATGCGCGAACCGAGGATTTGAATGCGCCGGCGCCCGGTCTCATGACGCGGCTGCGCTGGATATTCCTCGCCGGAGTGCCGTCCGGCCTGCTCATCGCCGTCACCGCGCACATCTCGACCGATGTTGCGGCAGCGCCGCTGCTGTGGGTGCTGCCGCTGTCGCTGTATCTCCTGACCTGGGTGGTGGTGTTCCAGTCGCGGCCGTTACTGCCGCACAAATGGATGCTGATGCTCCAGCCGGTCGCGATCGCGGGCGTCGTCTTCCTGCTGGCGTTCGGCGGCGAACAGAACCTGCTGCTGACGCTCGGCGGTCATCAATTGTGCTTCTTCGTCATCGCGATGGCCTGCCACGGCGAATTGGCGCGAACCCGGCCGGCCGCCAAATATCTCACCGGATTCTATGTCGCGCTATCGTTCGGCGGCATGGTCGGCGGCCTGTTCGCAGGGCTCCTTGCGCCGTTCACATTCTCCTGGATCGCCGAATATCCGATCCTGGTTGCGCTTGCCGCGCTGTGCCGGCCGCCCGCGAACGAGCGGCTGGCGGGCATCGTCAAATGGTACTGGCTGGCGCTTGCCGCGCTCGCCGTCGTGCTCGTTGTGCCGTCCACCACGACGGGCGGGCTATCGACCTGGTTCGAGGATCACCGGGTCTGGATGGCCGGCGGCGTCGGCGTGCTCGCCGCGCTGCTGGCGCTGGCGGTCAACGCCGGCCGCTGGAAGATATTCGCCACCGTCGCGCTCGCGCTGGCGTTGATCCGGGTTTATCCGGCGGACGAAGGCCGCGTCACCACGGTGCGCAGCTTCTTCGGCGTGCACAAGATCGTGGTGACGCCCGGCGGCTATTTCCACGTGCTGATGCACGGCACCACGATTCACGGCGCCGAGCGCTTCCTCAACAATGACGGCACGCCGGTCACCGGCCGGCCGGAGCCGATCACCTACTATCACAAGGACGGCGGCATCGGTCAGGCCGTGACCGCGATGCGCGAGCGCAAGGGCGCGCCGCTGAAGGTCGCGGCGATCGGCGTCGGATCGGGCACGCTCGCCTGCGCCGCCGAGCCCGGCGAGAGCTGGACATTCTTCGAGATCGATCAGTCCATGGTCGACGCGGCAAGCGATCCGAAGAATTTCCGCTACATCTCGAGCTGCATGCCGGGCCTGAAGCCGGTGATCGGCGATGCCCGCCTCACCTTCGCGAAGGAGCCGGACGGTGCCTATGATCTCATCATCGTCGATGCCTATTCGTCGGATGCGATCCCGATCCATCTTGCGACCGAAGAGGCGATGAAGATCTACAAGGACAAGCTCGCTCCGCACGGCGCCGTGGTGATGCACGTCTCCAACCGCCACCTCGATCTCGAGACGGTCGTGGTCGGTATCGCCGATGCCAACGATCTCAAGAGCTGGGTCTACAACGAGGATTCCGGGCGCGATGGTGACTACATCTTCTCGACCGACGTCGTCATCTCCGCCCGCGAGGATGCCGACGTCGGCAGGCTCGCATCGTCGAAAACATGGGAGCAGACCGAAGCCGACGACCGGGTGCGGGTCTGGACCGACGATTACTCCAACATTTTGGGCGCGCTGTACCGGCGCTTGCGGGACGGGGAGTAGGGCCCGCTTCTACGGCTCCACCGGCGTCCCCGCGGGCAACGCGATTGCCTTCTCGCCAGCGACCTGCCGCAACAAATCGGGCCTGTCGGAGATGATCCCGTCGACGCCGATCTCGATCATGCGCGCCATGTCTTCGGGTTTGTTGACCGTCCAGACCACGACACGCAGCCCGAGCGCATGGGCCTCGGCGATCAGTGCCGCGGTCACATCGCCGAAATAGGGTGACCAGACCGCGCCGCCCGCCGCCTTGATGGTCCCCGGCAGCGACCCGCCGTGATCGGCCGGGCTGAAGCCCGCCGTCCAATTGGTCGCCTTGTCCAGCGCCACCGTCTGGCCCGAGCCGCGCTGGAGCGTCAGGTACACCGTCGGCATCTTTGGTGCCCGCTGCTGGACGAGCAGCAGGGTCCGCCAGTCGAACGACTGGATCATGACGCGGTCGGAGAATTTCTCGGCTTCGATCACGCCGAGCAGTTTGGTGACGAAAGATTGCGGATCGAGCGTCTCGTCCGGATGGTTCGGATCGATCTTGGTCTCGATGTTGAAGCGCACGCGCGTATTGCCGGATTGCCGCACCAGCGCGAACAGCTCGCTCAAGGTCGGAATACGGGTCCCGGGCATGGCGCGCTGGTCGGGGAATTGCTTCGCGTAAGGGCTGTCTGGCCGGATCTGGCCGACGTCATAGGTCCTGACGTCGGCGAGCCGCAGTTTCACGAAGGGCGTGCCGGGAGGCGTGACGTAGGCGCCGCTCGCATCCCGCGTGATATCAGGATTGAGCCCGCGCTCATGCGAGACGACGACTTCGCCGTCGGCGGTGATGCCGACATCGAGCTCCAGCGTGTCCACGCCGATCGACAGCGCGTTGGCGAAGGCCGGAAGCGTGTTTTCCGGCAGCAGTGCCCGCCCGCCGCGATGGGCCTCGAGGTCGAAAGCCGAATCAAATGCCGAATCGAATCCCATGGCCGGTCCCGCAATGAGAAGTGACAGTACGGTCAAGATCGTCGCAGCACGTGACGGCATGGTGGCTCATGGGGCAAGGGGAAAGGGGCGATATTTCAACGCGTTTGGCGCGTCCGTCCTATTGTATAGGCTTTCCTGGCTGTTGAAACCTTGGGCGGTGGCTTGGGTTGCGCCCGCCGCGGGGGTATGTACTCATAGTCGGTGCCCTGGAATCCCGCCCGTGCAGCAGCAACGCGATCATCGAATTATCCGCAGCCGGCATTTTCGCCGGATGCAGCGCCGGCATTTCATGATCTTCGACGTTTTGCCCTTCGTCGGTACGCTGCTGGCGCTGGTCCTTCTGTTCTACCGCCCGATCGGCGCGATGGAGCTTGGCCTGTTCGTCGGCTTCTGGCTGGTCACCGGCCTCGGCCTTACCGTCGGCTATCACCGGCTCTTCACCCACCGCGCCTTCGCGACCTCCACGGCGATGAGTGCGATCCTGGTCGTGATGGGATCGATGGCCGGCCGCGGTGCCATGCTGTCCTGGGCGGCAATGCACCGCCGGCACCACGAATTGTCCGATCACGACGGCGATCTGCATTCGCCGCGGCTGCACGGCAAGGGCCCATTCGGCCGCCTGCGCGGCTTCCTGCACGCGCATTTGACCTGGATGATCGAGCACGATTATCCCAATGTTGCGCACTATGTCCCGGACCTGATGGCGGATCGCAGGCTGGTTGCAGTCAACAGCTACTATTACAGTTGGGTCGGTCTCGGCCTGGTGCTGCCGGCCGCGATCGGCGGCCTCGCCACGATGAGCCCGTGGGGCGCGCTGACCGGCTTGCTCTGGGGCGGCGTGGTGCGCATGTTCGTGGTCGAGCAGACCATGTCCGCCATCAACTCCGTCATGCATAGCTTTGGCGCGCAGCCGTTCGTCACCCGCGACGACAACAGCCGCAATCTCGGCGTGGTGGCCTGGCTTGCCTGGGGCGAGGGCTGGCACAACAACCACCACGCCTTTCCCTATTCCGCGGCCTTCGGCTTGCGCTGGTTCGAGTTCGATCCGGGCTTTGTCTTCATCAGGGCGCTGGAAGCGCTGGGACTGGCCTGGGACGTCAAGGTGCCGAGCGAGGAGAAGATTGCGCGACGCATGCTGCGGCAGCCGGGTGACGCTGCGCCCGACCTCGAAACGGGCTGAGCATCATCGCCGGCTCACGCCGGCGATGGCGCGGCTGTGAACCGATGCTGTTCAACGACTATCCCTTTCTCCTGGTCTTCCTGCCCGCGGCGCTGCTGATCTATCGCTTGGCCGACCCCTATCCGGGCTTGCGCATCGGCGTGCAGGTCGCGCTGTCGCTCGCCTTCTATGCCTGGGGTAGTCCGTCCTTCATCCTGCTCCTGATCGGCTCGATCGCGATCAACTGGCTCGCCTCGGTTGCCTATGGGCGCGTGAAATGGCCGGTGCTGCTGACGCTGGTGATCGGGCTCGATCTCGCGGTGCTGGCCCTGTTCAAATACGCCAACTTCGTTCTCGCTAATCTGGGTCTCGTGCTCGGTACGACGCTGCCGGTGCTCGACGTCGGGCTGCCGCTCGGCATCTCCTTCTTCACCTTCCATCACATCATGTATCTGGTCGACCTGAAGCGCGGCAGGGCGCCGCTCTATGCGTTCGACCGCTATGCGCTCTACATCGCCTTCTTCCCGCAGGCGATCGCCGGCCCCCTGGCGCGCTGGTCGGAGGTGATGCATCAGTTCGGCAGGCAGGTCTACGTTCCGGGCTGGCAGCGTCAGTTCTGCATCGCCACCTGCTTCATCGCGATCGGCCTGTTCGAGAAAATCGTGATCGCCGACGGCCTCGCGCATCTGCTCGATCCCATCTACGCGCAGGCCGCGAACGGGCCGCTCGCGGGCGGTGACGCCTGGCTCGCCTTCTGCTTCTCCTTCCAGATCCTGTTCGATTTCTCCGGCTATTCCGACGTCGCGATCGGCCTCGGCCTGCTGTTCGGCGTGCAGCTGCCGTACAATTTCGATGCGCCGCTGCGCTCGACCAACATCCAGGATTTCTGGCAGCGCTGGCACATCACCCTGATGCTGTTCCTGCGCGATTACGTGTTTTATCCGCTGGTCAATCTGCGCCTGCTGCCGCGGCGCTGGCTGCCGGTGCAGTTTTTCGGCGCGATGATGATCACGATGGCGCTGTGTGGCCTCTGGCACGGCGCGAGCTGGACCTTCGTGCTGTGGGGCGTGCTGCACGGGCTTGCGCTGGTCGCCTGCACGCTGTGGCGTCGCTATGGCCCGGAGTTCCCGTCATGGCTCGGCTGGGCGCTTACCGTGCTGTTCGTGCTCGCGACCGGCGTGATCTTTCGTGCGGGATCGGTGGAGGCGGCCTGGCATGTCTTCGCCGGATTGGCTTCGCCGCTCCCGCTCGAGCGCGGAAAGCATTTGTGGCCGCTAATCGCAGCGCCGCTGTTCGCCTTCCTGCTGCCGGCGAGCCAGGACATCGTGGCGGTGCTCACGCGCCGTCCCAATCCGTGGCTCGCGGGTCTGCTCGGTCTTGGGCTATTCGCATTGCTGCTTCACATGGGTGGTCGGGATCTCCATGAGTTCGTCTACTTCAAGTTCTGAGACCGATCCCGGCTGGGGCCGGAGCTTGCTGGCGTGTCTGGGCACGCTGATCGGGGCTGCGCTGCTGGTGCTCGCATTGATGGTGGCGGTCGATCCCTATGACAGCGGCAAGCTCGGCCTGCTTGGCATCGACGGCGTCGATAATCGTCTGACCAAAATCACGGCCGCGAGCCGCGCGCGGGATCCGGATTTCAATGCCGCGATCCTGGGTAATTCGACGGCGCAGATGATCGAGCCGGCGGAATTGTCGCGCGCAACCGGCCTGCGATTCGTGCAGCTCTACATGACCGGTGCGTTCCCCCGCCAGGAACTCGCGGTGCTGGACTTCTTCCTGCGGAATCACCGGGAGGTCGGCGCACTGGTGATCGTGACTGACCCTGGCTGGTGCACGCATGCACGGGCGAAGGAGGAGGGCGGCGTCCCATTCCCCGACTGGCTCTATGACAGAACCGTCGTCACTTACGCTGCACGCCTGATCTCCTGGCAGGCCATCGAGCACGCCTTTCAACGCATCAGCATCGGCCTTGGCCGGCGACCAAGGATGAACCCCGACGGCTTTGTCAGCTACGAGGACATCTGGCCGCCGGGCCAATTCAAAGAAGTCGGCTGGCCCAGGGATCCGGCGCCGGCCTCGTCTGCCGAGATGCGGGCGACATTTCCCGAGATCGCTGCGCTGGCAGATATCGTCAGGGCATTGCCGGCCGATGTGCCCGTCGTCATCATCGTGCCGCCGACCTTGGCGACCACCGTGCCGAAGCCCGGTACGGAAGCCGCCTTGGAGCGCAGCGCCTGCGATGCCGCGCTGAAGAAAGTGGTCGCGGGCCGACCGCGCAGCAATTTCATCAGCTATCGCGTCGACAACGATCTCACGCGCGACCGCGCCAATTTTGCCGACTTCATCCATTATCGCCCAATTCTCGCGCGCAAGATCGAGCAGGGGATCGATGCGAGCCTGCGCGATGGGGAGAGCGCGAAGATCGATTTCTGAATCGTCTCAGCCGAGCTGTTCGAACCCGCCATCGAGCCAGAGCTTGCGTGCCAGCTTGCGCTGGATCTTGCCGCTGGTGGTCTTCGGCAGCGTGCCGGGCCGGATCAGCGCGATGTGACGCGCGGAGAGTTCGTGGTTGTCGGCGACGGCCTCGCGAATTCGGCCCTTGATCGCTTCGGTGTCGATCGAGTGGCGCGCGGTGCGCTCGATTTCCTGGACGATGACGAGCATTTCTTCGCCGGTCTCGTCCGGCACCGAGAACGCCGCGCCGCAGTTTTCGCGCAAAGCTCCATTGAGCGATTGCACCGTGCGCTCCACGTCCTGCGGATAATGGTTGATGCCACGGATGATGATGAGGTCCTTGATCCGTCCCGTGACGAACAATTCGCCTGTGACGTCGATGAAGCCGAGGTCGCCGGTGCGCAGCCACGCTCCGTCTTCGCCGGCAATCTGCGCATTGAGCCCCTCGCGCGTCGCCTCGTCGTTGCGCCAATAGGCGCGGGCAATATTGGCCCCACTCACCCATATCTCACCGACGCGGTCCGCGGGCAGCCGCGTGCGGTTGTCCGCGTCCACGATGGCGATCCGTTCGCCGGTGAGCGGGCGCCCGCAGCCGACGGCGACCTGTGTATCTTCGGCGTCGGAAGGCGCCTGCGCCGCATGCGCCTGCAGCGCCGTGCGGCTCACGCTGCGTGTGACATGACCGCCGCCACGGCGTCCGCCGGAAATCAGAAGCGTCGCTTCCGCCATTCCGTAGGCGGGATACATTGCGCGCGGATCGAAGCCGTGGGGCGCAAATGTCTGGATGAACCGCTCGATGGTTTCCGCATGCACCGGTTCTGCGCCGTTCAGTGCGATCCTGAGCGAGGACAGCTCGATGCCTTCCATCTGGTCGGCGCGATAGCGGCTGACGCAGAAATCGAAGCCGAAGTTCGGGCTGCATGCCACTTCCGCGCGATAACGCGCGATCGCGCGCAGCCAGCCGAGCGGCCGCTGCATGAACGCGTTCGGCGCCATCAGTACGCAGGTCGCGCCGACATAGAGCGCTTGCAGCGCGTTCAGGATCAGCCCCATGTCGTGATAGAGCGGCACCCAATTGACGTAAGTCGATTGCCGGCTGTTGCCGAGCGCGAGCCGGATCATCTCGAGATTGGCGAGCAGATTGGCGTGGCTCACCATTACGCCTTTGGGCGCGGACGTCGAGCCGGAGGTGTATTGCAGGAAGGCGATGTCGTCCGGCGCCGGCTCGGGTAGTTCGATTGTCTCACCTTCGGCCGCGGCGAGATCGACCTCGATCCAGCGAATGTGCTCATGCGCGAAGCGTGCCCGCAAATCACCGCGGAGCGCGACGGCCGAATTGGTCAGCGCCACCGCCGGCGTGCAATTGGCGAGGATCGGGGCGCTGGCATCGCGCGCGCCGTTTCGCCGCGGCATCATCATCGGCACGGCGATGATGCCGGCCATCAGACAGCCGAAGAACGCCACCATGAATTCGATGCCGGGCGGAAACACCAGGATGGCGCGATCGCCGGGACGCGCGGCCACGGTCAGTCGCGACGCGAGCGCGCCCGCGGCATCGTGCAGCTGTCGAAAGCTGAGGACAGCGTCCTCCGTCCCGCGATCGGAGACGAAGACATAGGCGCGGTCGTCGGCCTGCTCCGCCGCACGCCGGGCCAGCAATGCCACGAGCGAGCGGAAGGTTTCCATGGGTTGCGCCGACTTCAACCGCCCTCAGGCGGCGGGGCGGATTGCGCGCTTGTCGGCGAGAAACCGCGACAACGCCTCAACGGTCGGATGGTCGTAGAAGTCGTCCGTCGACAGCTCGAGGTCGAGCTTCTCCTCGAGTTCCATCATCAGGTAGACCAGCATCGCCGAATCGAGGCCCAGGCGGCTGAATTTCGTGCCGATATCGACGCGGTCGCTCGAAATTCGCAGGATATTTGCCAGGGCGGTAACGCAGAAATCCGAAATCTGCTCGCGTGTCATGTCATGTCCCAGAAACAATGGGAACGACAATAGGGGCGACCCCCTGGTTGTCAATTTGGTCGGAACGCCGCCGCGTTGAAGGTTGTGGACTGTTGCTTCCTTGCGTCGGCCGGTGCCCAATCCGTGCACGGGCTGGCGCCATTTCCTGCGGTCGATTGCGGCAAGCGCCCGTCGCGGCAGCGGCTTCCTGATTCGCTGGCGCGGCAACGCCGCGTTCAAGTAGGTCAGTTCTGGTAGTAATAGCCACGCGGTTGGTAAACCTGCCGGGGCTGCGGCTGATAGTAGGTGCCCTGCTGGCCGTAGCCCTGATTGTAGTATTGCTGCGGCTGCGGCTGATAGACCTGCGCGTCATAGAGCGGGCGGCTGCCGCGCGGCGCGGGGTAGCGCGCGCCGGTGTCGCTGCCGTCGGCCGGATAGATGTAGTTGTCGTCTTGCGGCATGTAGCGGCGGGCAGGTGCGGCCTGAGGCGTCAGGTTCACGGGATCGCCTGATGTGGCGTACTGCTCTTCGGCGGGCTGCGGCGCGCGGGCCACTGCCGTGGGATTGCGGCCACGCGGATTGCGGGCGAGCGCCACCTGCGCCGAGCCGGTCAGCGTTACCGTGGTGTTGAGCACGCCCTGCTGCTGCACCAGCGCGTAGAGCGTGGTGGCATTCTGGCGCGACAGCCGCACGCAGCCATGCGAGGCGGGCGTGCCGAGCCGGCCGACCGAGTCGGTGCCGTGGATGGCGTGCCCGACCTTGGTGAAGAAGATCGCGTGCGGCATCGGCGCGTCGTCGAATTCCTTGGAATAGTGATCCTCTTCCATGCGGAAGGCGCGGAACGCGCCGTTCGGCGTCTCCCGCGAGGGGATGCCTGTCGACACCGGCCAGTGGTAGCGCGCGACGCCGTCGACGGCGACGGTCATCTGCTGATTGTCCTTGTCGACGGTGATGTCGACCTTGGCCTGCGCGGCGCCCGCGCTCAAAAGCATCAGGGAGGTGAAAGCAATAAAAAACGAACGCATCTGACTCGTGGCCTCCGGCCTGTTCATACTAGGCGCCGCGGCTCTCCGTCCCCCGGCGTGCATTATGCCTGCAATCGCGCTTTCGTTCCAGCGGCCTGCAAAGCAAACCTTATTGCCATCGTTAACGGGACGCCCGGCGTAAGCAAGGCCGCTTTGTGCCGCAAAGCGAGCGGCAGCGCTGACATTTTCGCGAGCGGGAGATGCGTTCACAACGCCGACAATTCATCACAATGGTGCAACCATCCGGGGCGCAACCATTTGGCCGCATCGGCGTTGACGATCGCTGCCTCGACCGGCCGCTTCCGCGGCCGGTTTTACCTTTGGGAATGAAGATGAACAAAGTCTGCGTCGCCGCCGCTTCTCGGCCGGCTGGTCTGCCTTTCCGTGTGCTCTTCGCTGGCGCCGCCGTTCTGGCCGCGCTGTCCTGCGTCCCCCAGCCTGGCCATGCCCAAGGCATCGTTCGGGGCGCCCAGGAAGGTTCTTATGAAGGCAACCGGATCGCCGGCCCCGTCGGCGGCGTGGTTGGGGGCGCGGTCGGCGCCGGTGTCGGCGGTGCCGTCGGCGCGATCGAGGGGGTGTTCGGCATTCCCCATCGCGGCCACCGTCGGTGTCGCGGCTATTACGACGGATACAACCGCTTCCACTGCTATCGGTAGAGCTTGCGATTCCGGGGCGCGCGCGTGCCCCCCGGAATGACGGCCGGATCAGTTCTTCAACCGATATCCCGTGCGGAAAATCCACCAGATCACGACCAGGCAGATCACCAGGAACGCCGTTGTCATGCCGATGCTGACGGCCATGCTGACGTCCGCGATCTCGTAGAAGCTCCAGCGGAAGCCGGAGATCAGATAGACGACCGGATTGAGCAGCGCCACCGTGCGCCAGGCGGGCGGCAGCATGTCGATGGAATAGAAGCTGCCGCCGAGGAAGGTCAACGGCGTCACCACCAGCATCGGGATCATCTGCAGCTTTTCGAATCCGTCGGCCCAGATGCCGATGATGAAGCCGAACAGGCTGAACGTCACCGCCGTCAGCACAAGGAAGGCCAGCATCCAGACCGGATGATGGATGTGCAGCGGCACGAACAGGCCAGCCGTGGCGAGGATGATCAGGCCGAGGATGATCGATTTGGTCGCGGCCGCGCCGACATAGCCGAGCACGATCTCGAAATAGGAGATCGGCGCCGACAGGATCTCGTAGATCGTGCCGGTGAATTTCGGGAAGTAGATGCCGAACGAGGCGTTGGCGATGCTCTGCGTCAGCACCGAGAGCATGATCAGGCCCGGCACGATGAAGGTGCCGTAGCTGACGCCCTCGACCTGACTGATGCGCGAGCCGATCGCGGCGCCGAACACCACGAAATACAGCGAGGTCGAGACCACCGGCGAGACGATGCTTTGCAGCAGCGTGCGCCAGGTGCGCGCCATTTCGAACAGGTAGATGGCGCGGACAGCGCGGTAGTTCATGACGCCCTCACGAGATCGACGAAGATGTCCTCGAGCGACGATTGCGTCGTGTCGAGATCGTTGAAGCGGATGCCGGCTGTACGGAGATCGCCGAGCAGGCTGGTGATGCCGGTGCGCTCGCCCTTGGTGTCGTAGTCGTAGACCAGCGTCGCGCCGCCGTCGCAGAGGTCGAGCTCGTAATGCCTGAGGCTCTCCGGCAGCGCATCGAGCTTGCCTTGCAGATGCAGCGTCAGCCGCTTCTTGCCGAGCTTCTGCATCAAGGTGGCCTTGTCCTCGATCAGCACGATCTCGCCCTTGTTGATGACGCCGATGCGGTCGGCCATCTCCTCGGCTTCCTCGATGTAATGCGTGGTCAGGATGATGGTGACGCCGGATTGCTGGAGCGTGCGCACCACCTCCCACATGCCCTTGCGCAGTTCGACGTCGACCCCGGCGGTCGGCTCGTCCAGGAACAGGATCTGCGGCTCGTGCGACAGCGCTTTGGCGATCATCACGCGGCGCTTCATGCCGCCGGAGAGCGTGATGATCTTGCTGTCCTTCTTGTCCCACAGCGAGAGGTCTTTCAGCACCTTCTCGATATGATCGGGGTTCTTCGGCTTGCCGAACAGCCCGCGGGAGAAGCTCACGGTCGCCCACACGCTCTCGAAGGCATCGGTGTGCAATTCCTGCGGCACCAGCCCGATCAGCGAGCGCGCCTTGCGATAGGAGGTCTGGATGTTCTCGCCGCCGACGAGGACCTTGCCTTCGCTCGGATTGGCAATGCCGCAGATGATCGAGATCAGCGTGGTCTTGCCGGCGCCGTTGGGGCCGAGCAAGGCGAAGATTTCGCCGCGCGTGATGTCGAGATTGACGTTCTTGAGCGCCTTGAAGCCGGACCCATAGGTCTTCGACAAATTGGCGACGGAAATGATGGAGGACATGATGGCCGCAAGTCTGAGGGGCTAAGGCTGGGGAGGGGAGGCTGGAACCTACCGGGAGGGGCGGGTCAGCGGAGCCCTGACATAGGAAGGCCCTTGCGCGGCTGCAATTAGCGGGAGAAAAATGGCCTCGAAACAGCTCCTTCCGTGGCAGGTTTCGGGCAAGTGTTGCGCGATGGTCACGGCTTGATGCTAAGATCGTCGTTCACGCGGCTCTTTGTTGCGTCTGCGAGCAGGCCATGGCTACGATTCCGGCCGAAGCATATTCCCAGGGAAAAGATCGATGAGACCGAACGGCCGTCACACCGCTGGCGTCAGCCAGTTGTCCGCCCTCCGTGCCTGGGCGATGGGCCTGCTCCTGCTGTCAGCTGTTGCCATCAGCCCGACCACCGCCAAGGCGGCGCCAAGCCAGGCTGCCGTCGCGACCACGCATGTCTACCTGCTCCGCGGCGTGCTCAACATCTTCTCGCTCGGGCTCGACACGATCGGCGCCCGGCTCCAGGCGCAGGGCATCCCGGTGACCGTGGCGAATTTCGTGTCCTGGTCCTCGCTCGCGGATGAGGCCGCGACCGCCTACAAGGCCGGCCGGCTCAAGACCATCGTACTGGTCGGGCACTCCTCCGGCGCGACTGCGCTGCCAGACATGATCGCCAAGCTCAACCGTCTCGGCGTGCCCGTGAAACTCGCGATCGGGCTCGACTCCGTGTTCAAGACCAAGCTGTCGACCGGCGCGGAGCGCTACATCAACATCTATATCGGCGACGGCCCCGGCGAGCCGGTGAAGCGCGCGGACGGTTTTCGCGGCAAGCTCGACAATGTCGACGTCCGCGGCTCCGGCGTCGGCCACATCTCGATCGACAAGAACGAAGCGATCCAGCGCCGCGTGATTGCCGAGATCGACGCCGCAATCATGCGCTCGCGCGCACCGGCTCCGGTTGCCGAACCCGGCGCGCCCAGGTCGGCGCGCTCGGCGGCGGCAACGGCTCCCCGGAATTAAGCCGTTCGCAAGCAGGTGAATTGACAATGCCGCCGTCACGCCGACGGCGGCATTGTCGTATCTGCACAAGCCAAGCTCGATCACCTGCCGGTCGAGGAAGGGAACTCGGCGTACGATCTGGTGTTGTTACAGCATGACAAGCGGACGAAACGTCGGCCCCATGGCGGTTCAGCCCGAGCGGACGTGGGCCGGTCGGCCTGTTTCCGAAAATGTCCTTGAGAAAAAGCCGCAGCCTCAATCGAGCCAGTTGAGCGCGACGCGAGCCGGCTTGTTAAGACAGCACGCGCTGCGGACGCAGCGTGCGTTGCTCGCCGGCAACAGCGACGGTCGCAAGAGTTCCTCGAAGTGCAAGAGTTCCTCGAATTGACAGGCCGGCCTTCCGGTGTGCCGTCTGTCTGGGGCCAGTCCACGTGAAGATCTTTCAGTGCCCGTCATGCCGCCATCCTGTCTCGTTCGAGCACATCGCGTGCGCGAATTGCAGCACTGAGCTGGCGTTCGACTCCTCGCGCATCGAGATGACTAGGCTTGCATCCCATCAATCTTGCCGTAACCGCGAGATCATCGGCTGCAACTGGTGTGTCGAGGGCGCGGACTGGTATTGCGGCTCGTGCCGCCTCACGCGCACAATTCCAAACCTCGGCAGCACCAGAAACATCATGCTCTGGCGCCGTATGGAGGAAGCCAAGCGCCGTCTTCTCTATGATCTCAGTCGCCTCAAGCTTCCGCTCGCATCGCGCACCGGCGCAGAATTGGCTTTCGACATTCTTTCGGACGAGGTCGGTCCGATCGTGACGGGGCATCTCTCGGGCCTGATCACGCTCAACCTTGCGGAGGCCGACGATGTCGAACGGGAATCTCGCCGCGTGGCGTTCCGGGAGCCGTACCGCACGCTGCTCGGGCATTTCCGGCACGAGATCGGTCACTTCTATTGGGACCTGCTCGTCGACGGCACGACATTCCAGGCCCCGTTCAAGCTGATCTTCGGTGACCAGGCGCAGGACTATCAGGCCGCGATCAACTCCTATTACAGCCGCGCCGATCGTTCATACGACCGAAGCGGCTTCATCAGCGAGTACGCCACGTCCCACCCTTGGGAGGATTGGGCGGAAACGTTCGCGCATTTCCTGCATATCGTGTCGACGCTCGACTCGCTGGCAGGTTTGCCGTTGGCGCTGGACGAGCGCGCCCGGCAGACCCTGACGGATCCCTATCTCGAGAGCGACTTCGAGGCACTCTTGGCACTGTGGATGCCGCTTGCTCGCAGCATCAACGAACTCAACCGCTCGCTCGGGATGAGCGATGCATATCCCTTCGACATATCGCCGGCGGTCAAAGGCAAGCTGCATCTCGTCCATATGGCGATCAGCGCATTCCGCGCTCAGCAGAGCCTGGCGGCGTAACTTTCGCGGAGGACAGCCCCCGTTACGTCAGGAAGGTACGAATGCTGTCCGCGATTTCCTTCGCGTGCGTCTCCAGCGCGAAATGACCGGTGTCAAAGAACTGCACCACGGCGTTCGGATTATCGCGCTTGAACGCTTCGGCGCCGGGCGGAATAAAGAATGGGTCGTTCTTGCCCCAGACCGCGAGGAACGGCGGCGTGTGCTTGCGGAAATAGTCCTGGAAGGCCGGATAGAGCGAGACGTTGCTCTTGTAGTCGCCGAACAGGTCGAGCTGCACGTCGTCCGAGCCCGGGCGCGCAAGGTAGAAATTGTCGAGGTTCTGGCCGTCCGGTGACACGGTCATCGGATCGGGGACGCCATGCGTGTACTGCCAGCGCGTCGCTTCCGGCGTGAGGAGCGCGCGTAGCGCGTCGCGATTGGCCGGCGACGGATCCTGCCAATAGGTCTTGAGCGGAGTCCAGTCGTCGCTGAGCCCTTCCTCGTAGGCGTTGCCGTTCTGTGAGATGATTGCCGTGATCCGCTCGGGGTGACTGAGCGCAAGCCGGAAACCAGTCGGCGCGCCGTAATCGAAAACGTAGACCGCGAAACGGTCGAAGCCGATCATTTCGGTGAAGCGTTCGATCACGCGCGCGAAATTGTCGAACGTGTAACGGAAGCTTTCGCGCGAAGGCATGTCGGATTGGCCGAAGCCGGGAAGGTCGGGCGCTACGATATGAAACCTGTCCGCCAGCAGCGGGATGAGGTCACGAAACATGTGGCCTGCGCTGGGGAAGCCGTGCAGCAGCAGGAGTTTTGGCGCTCCGACACGACCGGCCTCGCGATAGAACACCTTGAAGCCCTCGACATCCGCGGTGCGGTACGCGATTGCGGCCATGACATTCTCCATTTTAGTAACCACTAAATTGCCAAATAAGAGGTTACGTCCCCTTACCGTAACTTGTCAACGCCGTTCTATCAGGTTATCTGAGTCCATGCTCCCGACCGGCCAAGGACCGCTCATGGACCGCCCGCCCGCCATGTTCATCGCCGACTCTCTCGGCCTCGACTTCCTCAACTCGGTGGCGACGCCGCTCGATACGCCGGTCGACTGGATCGATGATGGTCATGCCCTGATCGACTGGCTGGCGCAGGCGAAGCTGGTGCCCGCGGATGATCTGCACGCGCTGACGGCGCGCGCCACGCCGGACGAGCTGGACAAGGTTGCGGATCAGGCGCGCGCCTTGCGCGAATGGTTCAGGGGCTTCGTGCGCAAGCATGCAGGCCGACCGCTCACGACGGATGCATTGCGCGAGCTCGATCCGTTGAACAGCCTGCTGGAGCGCGACGAAGCGTTCAGCCGGATCGAGCCGGGCCATGCCGATGGCGGCGCTCTGGCATTGCGAATGAGGCGGCGCTGGCGATCGCCGGAGGCGCTATTGCTGCCGGTTGGCGAAGCCATGGCGAAGTTCGTTTGCGACGAGGATTTTTCGAACGTCAAGGCGTGCGAGGGGCACAACTGCACCATGCTGTTCGCCGACCACACGCGCAGACGCGCGCGGCGATGGTGCATCATGGCGGTCTGCGGCAACCGCGCGAAACAGGCCGCACACCGCAGCAGGCTCAAGAGCATGCAGTGATTGGGGGGCGAGATGCTGGAATGAGCGCGGATCGAGCCCCGGTTCCGTGCCCCAAATTCCACCCAATCGACCGTCACTAAGCGCCTTTGGGGGAGGCTGCAGCCTCCCGGAGTGGGACTGCTGGACTGATGATCGATTTGAGGCGACTTCTCGCGCTGGCAGCCGTTGCGCTGCTCGCCTTGAGCACCGGGACGACCGCTGCCTCACCTGCCAAGACGAAGCCCGCCGCGGCCGCACCCGCCGCGCCGCCGCCCCCACCGTTCGAGCCATTGCCGCCGCCGAAGATCTACCTGTTCCGTGGCGCCATGGGGCCGTTCTTCTCCACCGGCATGGACCGGCTCGAAGAGAAGCTGACGCAGGCCGGCTTTTCGGCCAACGTCTATGAATTCACCATCTGCCGATGGATCGGCGATCGTGCGATCTCCAGCTACAAGGAAGCGCCGGCGCCGATCGTGCTGATGGGGCATTCGATGGGCGGGCTTTGCTCGATCGTCATCTCCGAGATGGCGGCCAAGGAGAACATCCCGATCAGCCTCGTCATCACCATCGATCCCGCGCATGCGACCGGCGACGTGCCGCTCAATGTCGAGCGCTTCATCAACATCTATCTCTCCGACAGCGTGCTCGGCGGCGGCAACGTGGTCGCGGTGCCGGGCTATCGCGGTCACTATGCGAGCTATGACCTGAAGGAGAACGCGCGGGTCAGCCACATCAACATCGAGAAGTCCGACGACATCCACCGTCAGATCGTCGACATGGTCACGCAGTTGCCGCGCATTCCGCCCCAGACGCAGGTCGATGCCGTGCCGCTGCGTTATCTCGTGCCGGCGAATACGCTGGTCGAATTGTGGGACAGTGGCGTGCGGCTACCGGTGCGCCGCGGCGACACCATGGAGAGCATCGCGGCAGCCAATCGCGTGCCGCTGTGGTCGCTGGCGCAGAGCAACTCGCTGCCGGAGAACGCGACGCTCACCCCCGGCCAGTCCATCATCGTTCCACGCCACCTGACGCCGCCGGAGCCGACAGCCGCCATGGCGACCCCCCCGCCGGGACGGCGGTAAGCAGTCAGCAACGGAGATGGTCGGGATGGGCTGATGCAGGCACCATCCCTCGCGGCCCCTGTCATTCACGCATCTTGTGCCGCGGCAGCCATCTTGATGCGGGTGTCGCCAAGGAGGAGCGAGCCGTGGCGGAAGCCCGGCCCGCCGGGCGATAGGGCGCGGCGAGAAGCATCATAAACAATGCCCTGTCAGCCGCATATTTGGCAGCGGGTCGGCCATTTTCGAAGCCGTGCATGACCAGGCGTCCTTCCGTCGTGCAGACACGCCATCGCCATGTCCTTCGACCGCACTTCTTCAGGAACACTTCGAATGTCGGGAGGTGTTCGGGCATGTCGATCACCCGTGCCGGCTTGCCGTCAGGCGCGTGGTGGCGTTCCCCATCGCCCGGCTCGGAGCCTGAAAGGTGAGCGGAAAGGCGGAGACGGCGAGCTTCTCGATCGCCGAGCGCTCCTCGGACACACGTCTCTCGATGAACCGCCGTTCGAACTCGGTCAGCTCGGTCTTGAGCAACCGCTGATAGCGGCTGATGTTGCTGCGGTGGCCGCGCAACAAGGCCAGCTCTTCATCAAGCATCATCGCAATCCCCGTCGAGCTGTCATTGCCTAGGCTGCGAGGCCGGTTCGTTCGACCGATCGCGTGCGGACCGGCTTGCCGCCCGGAGGGCCCTTCGGATGATGGTCGAGGCTCGCGAGCGCTTCCAGAATTTCGTCGATGGTGACGGCTTTGTCCGAGCCGGGCAGCTCCCGCAATGTCGGGCTCGAGGCGACACTGGCTGCGTCCGAAGCCCAGGACGCGAGGATCGCGCGCTTCTCGCCGATCGACAAAGTTGGATCGGCTATGACGTCGCGGGGATGATCATAGACGGAGCCAGGGTGCAATATCGCGTTCAGATCGATGATGTTGTCGGCATGATCGAGCATGAGAGGTCCTCCTCCTTTCTCTAAAACCTCTGACTTGCATTCGGGTACGCGATCGAAGGCCATGGCCCATCCCGCCCGACGATCGGGCGGGATCACCGGGCCTCCGACAGACCGAATTCAGGCGGCTTTGCCCTCGAGTTGATGCACGTTGCCGGACGGCGCGGCATTGATGGCAATTCGCCGCGGCTTCATGGCTTCAGGGATTTCTCGGACCAGTTCGATCTTGAGCAAGCCGTTCTCGAACGAGGCGCTGTGCACCTGAACATACTCGGCCAGGTTAAACTGCCGCTTGAACGGTCGCGCGGAAATGCCCCGGTAGAGATATTCGCGTTCGGTTCTGTCCGGCTTGTTTCCCTCGACGGTCACCGCATTCTGCTCGGCCGTCACCGCGACCTCGTTGGGTGAGAAACCCGCAATCGCAAGCGAAATCTGGTAGCGATCCTCGCCGAGACGTTCGATGTTGTAGGGAGGATAGTTGTCCTCGCCGGCACGCTGTGCCGTTTCAACGAGGTCGAAAAGGCGGTCGAAGCCAACGGTCGAACGCCACAAGGGAGAGAAGTCGTAAGTGCGCATAGCCAGATCCTCCAAGGAGCAAAATGGATACGAACGACACCGGACACGACCGGTGCCCGTCTCAGCTTCCCGACCCTCCAGGCGTCGGGAACGCCACCTCTCGGCGGCAGCGGAAAAATAAAAAAAGCCCGTTTTGGTTTCAAGAGGGGGGCTCAAAATTTTTCGGAAACCCTGGCGCCTCCCGCTGACGTAGCTCGGATTACACGTTCGATCCGTGGATCGCTTCGATCACGGCATCGGTCACGTCCTTCGTCGTCGCCTTGCCGCCGACATCGGGCGTCAGCACGCCGGCCGCGCAGACGCGCTCCACCGCCGCCATCAACCGCACCGCCGCGTCCTTCTCGCCCAGATGCTCCAGCATCTGTGCGCCGGTCCAGAACGTCGCGACCGGGTTGGCGATGCCCTTGCCGGTGATGTCGAAGGCCGAGCCGTGGATCGGCTCGAACATCGAGGGGAAGCGGCGCTGCGGGTCGATATTGGCGGTTGGCGCGACGCCGAGGCTGCCCGCCAGCGCCCCGGCGAGGTCGGAGAGGATGTCGGCGTGCAAATTGGTCGCGACAATGGTGTCGAGGCTCTTCGGATCCAGCGTCATGCGCACCGTCATGGCGTCGACCAGCATCTTGTCCCAGGTCACATCGGGGAATTCGGCCGCGACTTCGGCGGCGATCTCGTCCCACATCACCATGCCATGGCGCTGCGCGTTCGACTTGGTCACCACGGTCAGGAACTTGCGCGGGCGCGACCGCGCCAGCTCGAACGCATAGCGCATGATCCGCGTCACGCCGACGCGGGTGAACACCGCGACCTCGGTGCCGACCTCTTCGGGGAGACCCCTGTGGGCGCGGCCGCCCATGCCGGCATATTCGCCCTCGGAATTCTCGCGCACGATCACCCAGTCGAGGTCGCCGACGCCGACATTGCGCAGCGGCGAGGCGACGCCCGGCAAGATCTTGGTCGGCCGCACATTGGCGTATTGGTCAAAGCCCTGGCAGATCGGCAGCCGCAGGCCCCACAGCGTGATGTGATCGGGCACGTCGGGCACACCGACCGCGCCGAAATAGATCGCGTCGAATTTCTTGAGCTCCGCGAGACCGTCGGCCGGCATCATCACGCCGTGCTTCTTGTAATAGTCCGAACCCCAGTCGAAGGTCTTGATGTTGAAGGCGAGGTCACCGCTGCGGTTGGCCAGCGCCTCCAGCACGCGGACGCCGGCGGAGATGACCTCGGGGCCGATGCCGTCCGCCGGTATCGCTGCAATCGAATGGGTACGCATGAAGGGCTCCGTCCAGATGTCGGTGGGGTTGCGTAACGCTAGCGAACCTAGGCGGGGAAGGGGCCGGGACTCAATCGGCGCTGGTTTATACAAAAAAATGATATAATCCCGTCACAGGATCAGAGGACCGGTGGATGGAATTGCATCAGTTGCGATGCTTCGTGGCGGCGGCCGAGCAGTTGCATTTCGGCCGCGCGGCGCAGCATCTCCAGATGCTGCCCTCCGCGCTCGGCCGCCAGATCAGGCTGCTGGAGCAGGATCTGGGCACGCGGCTGTTCGCGCGGACGACGCGTGCGGTGTCGCTGACGGAAGATGGCGTGACGCTGCTGCGTGATGCCCGTGCCATCCTCGCCCGCGTCGAGGCGGTCGAGACCAACCTGCGCAATCGCGCGCGCGCGGGGGCTGCTCGAAAACTCCGGGTCGGCGCCATCGACAGTGCCGCGGCGGGGCTGTTACCGGCGCTGCTGCGCGATTTTCGCGCAAAGCATCCCGATATCGCAGTGCAGCTCCTGGAAGAGAAGACCGTCCGGCTGCTGCCGAAGATCCTGACCGGCGCGCTCGATCTTGCCTTCGTGCGTCCACCGGCTCAGCGGGACAAGCGGCTCGAATTCCGCGATCTGCTGCAGGAAACAGCCATCGTGGCCTTCCCGCAGCGCCACGCGCTGGCCAAACGCAAGTCGATCACGCCGGCGGAGATCGCCGAGGAGGCGATGCTGGTGCCGGATCGTCGCTCGCGGCCGCACAGCCACGACCTCACGATAAGACTATTCGAGCAGGCAGGCCTCACGCCGCGCGTCGTGCAGGTCGCCGACGAGAAGCAGACCATCATCAATCTCGTCGCAACCAGGCTCGGGGTCGCGATCGTGCCGCGCTGGACCATGCGGATGGCGGTGTCAGGCGTGCGCTTCGTGCCGCTGCGGCCAAAGCAGATCGGGCCCGTCGGCCGGCTGCCGCTCGCTGCCGCATGGCTGCGCGGCTCGCGCGACCCCGCCCGCGACGCAATGCTCTCCGTGCTCGAGACGCGCCTGCGCAGCTATGCGCGCGACGCCTGAGGCGCTATGACATCGACTTGGCGAGAGGGGTGATGCGATGGCTGAACGGACAGCTTCGAACGAATTGCGGGTTGCCGTCGCGGGGCTCGGCTCGATCGGCACCAAGATCGCGACCGCGCTCGATCAGGGCATCGAGGGATTGACGCTCTCCGCCGTGGCGGTGCGCGATCCTGCAAAGCATCAGAAATTGCTCGGCAGCCTGCGTCGTCCGCCATCCCTACTGCCGCTCGACCAGCTCGGCGACGCCGCCGATATCGTGGTGGAGTGCGCGCCGAGCAGCCAACTCCGCGCGATCGTCGAGCCCGCGGTGAAACGCGGCAGGGCCGCGGTCGTTGTCAGCGTCGGTGGGCTGCTCGACAATTTTGATCTCGTCGATCTCGCCCGGGCCAATGGCGGCCGCATCCTCGTGCCGACCGGCGCGCTGATCGGGCTCGACGCCGTCAACGCCGCCGCGATCGGCACAATTCACTCGGTGAAGATGGTGACGCGCAAGCCGATCGACGGCTTGAAGGGCGCGCCGTTCATCGTCCAGAACAACATCGATATCGACAATCTGCGCGAGCCGCTCAAGCTGTTCGAGGGGACCGCGCGAGAGGCAGCGAAAGGCTTTCCGGCCAATCTCAACGTCGCGGTCGCGCTGTCGCTCGCGGGCGTCGGGCCGGATCGCACCCAGGTGCAAATCTGGGCCGACCCGACTGTGACGCGCAATGTTCACCGCATCGAGGTCGAGGCGGATTCGGCGCGCTTCTCGATGTCAATCGAGAACATCCCCTCCGAGAATCCTAAGACCGGATTGATCACGGCGCTGTCGGTGATCGCGCTGCTCCGCAAGCAGCGCGCCACGTTGTGTGTGGGGACGTAACTTTCAAGCGCCCGTCACGCGCCAGATCACGTTGCCGACGTCGTCGGCCATCAGCAGCGATTTCTTGTCGGGACCGATCACGACGCCGACCGGACGGCCGTAGGATTCTTTCTCGTCCGGCGCGAGGAAGCCGGACAGGATGTCGCGTGCTGGACCCGAAGGCTTTCCGTTCTCGAACGGGATGAACACAAGCTTGTAGCCGGACAGCGTGCTGCGATTCCACGAGCCGTGCTGGCCGATCGCCATGCCGTCGGGGAAGCCCGGCAGCGTGCCCGCGGGCATCCAGCACAGGCCGAGCGAGGCGGTGTGGCCGCCGAGCGCGTAGTCAGGCGTGAGTGCCTTGGCGACCATCGCCGGATCCTGCGGCACGCGGTCATCCACCGTCTTGCCCCAGTAGCAATAGGGCCAGCCGTAGAACCCGCCGTCGCGTACCGAGGTCAGGTAGTCCGGCGGCGTTTCGTCGCCGAGGCCGTCGCGCTCGTTGACGACGGTCCAGAGCACACCGGTCGTCGGCTCCCAGGCGAGACCAACCGGGTTCCGCAGGCCGGCGGCGAAGATGCGGTGCGTACCGGCGACGAGGTCGAGCTCGTAGACCGCGGCGCGGCCTTCCTCGACCTCCATGCCCATCTCGCCGATGTTGCTGAGCGAGCCGACGCCGGCATAGAGTTTCTTGCCGTCGGGGCTTGCGAGCAGGCTGCGGGTCCAGTGGCCGCTCGGCTTGAAAGTGGTGAGGCGCTTGCCCGGCGCGGTGATGCGATCGGCATTCGCCACGTACGGGAAGGCCATCACGCCGTCGGTGTTGCCGACATAGAAGGTGTCGCCGACCAGCGCCATGCCGAACGGCTGGCTGAGGTTTTCCATGAACGCGCCGCGATACTCCGCGACGCCGTCGCCATCCTTGTCGCGCAGCAGCGTGATGCGGTTGGCGCTGACGCCGAGCGCGGCGGCGCGCCGCATCGTCGCTTGCATTGCGTAGTGAAACACGGACCGCGGCGCCCCCGCGATCTGCGTCGCCTCCGCGATCAGCACGTCGCCATTGGGCAGCACCTCGATCCAGCGCGGATGGTCGAGGCCGGTCGCGAACGCATTGACCTTGAGCCCGGGTGCGACCGTCGGCTTCTGTCCTTCGCTCCAGCCCCGCGCCGTCGGCATCTTCAGTGTCGGAATGGCGCCTTGCGGTTTTGCTTCGGGAATCGCGGGCGACTGGCCCCAGGCCGGCGCAGGCACGGTGCCTGACAGCTTCCGCCATTGCAGCGCGATGCCGCCGAGAAGCGCAACGAACTGCGCAAAGATGCTGGAAAACGTCATGAGAAGCCCCTGTTTGCGGGCGCATCCAACGGGCTGGCGGGGCAGACGTCAACCTGTGCGATGGGCCGCGGGGCTCTATTCCCGTGGAATGGCAGCCGTTCGAATTTGCATGGGACGAATGCCGGCAAGCGGGGCCCGGAGATCAGTGGCCGATCTGCCGCTCTGCCCGGCGCGCCGCGCGAAAATCATCCAGATGATGGATGTTCGGCGCGAGCGCGGCCTCCCTGGACAGGAGATGATAGACACGCGCCACGGTGCGCTGCTTCTGCTTCGGCCGCCCCGGCGGCAGCGCCCGCGCCTTGCGGACGGCGGCGATCGCGTGCTCGCGAAAATAATCGTAGGCGTCGGACATGGCTCGATGCTCTGCGGTCAGTGGCAGGTATCGAGAGGCTAACGGCCTGGAGGGAAGGCAGTTCCTCTCGCTGTCGTCCCGGCCTAGTGCGCAATTGCGCACGGGGGGCCGGGACGACAGCGAATGTGGGGCGCGTCCGCCGCTCTCAGCGCGGCGACAGGAACGGGATGATCATCGGCACGCGGCGGCAATAGGCGCCGTAGGCGTCTTCGCCGAGCTCCTTGGACAGGAACACTTCTTCCATCCGGCCCTTCTGCCACATGCCGAGCGAGATCAGGATCGCGCCGAGCATCGCGGTCACCGTGCCGACCGCGATGCCGGTCACCAGCATGCCGAGGATCAGGCCGGTGTAGATCGGATGGCGTACGATGCCGTACGGGCCGGTGTCGATGACGCGGTGGTCTTGCTTGTGGGTGATGGTGTTGGACCAGAATTGTCCGAGATGCAGCCGTCCCCACCAGGTGAAGGAGATGCCGGCCAGCACGATCAGCGCCACCACGTAGACAGCTGTATTGCTGAACACCCAGAGCGGCTTCTCGCCGAGCACTTCCGCGGTCCATGGCGTGAACAGGATGCCGCCGACCAGGATCGGGATGCGATAGCGGCCGGACTCCAGCGTCATTACCTGCTTCTGGGTGCGGCCCTGCCAGAACGAGGCGCCGACCCAGCTTGCGAGCCAGGCGAGCCAGATCAGGGCGAGCAGTTGCGTCGGCCAAGTCGTGGTCCAACCACCCCAGGCGACAGAGAGAAGCTTGCTGAAATCGAAGGACATGCGGAAAGGTTCTTTGGGTTGGGCGGCAGCTCAGCTGGCGCGCGAGGAGAGCGCGTGATGCTCGATGGCGCCGGAGGCAAGCGCGCCGCCGCGGGCGAGAAGATGGGTGATGGTTTCGCGCAGGACCGGCTCGATGGGGCGCGGCGCGTAGCCGAGTTCGGTGCGCGCCTTGCTGATCGAGAGGTCGCTCGCGGCGAGCGCAATGCGCACGCCCTCGGCGGTGCCGTTGGGCGGCCTGCGCGTGATGCGGTCAGAGAGATATTCGAGCATGATGCCGGACAGCTCGGCCATCTTGCCGGGAACGACGACCGGGAATTGCCGGCGGCC
The DNA here is from genome assembly GCF_023101105.1 of Bradyrhizobium sp. 155. Lineage (NCBI taxonomy): Bacteria > Pseudomonadati > Pseudomonadota > Alphaproteobacteria > Hyphomicrobiales > Nitrobacteraceae > Bradyrhizobium > Bradyrhizobium sp. 155. The sequence continues at coordinate 1,907,780 of NZ_CP064704.1, forward strand.
GCTCATCGCGGACATCATCCGCAGAATCTGGCCGAGCCTGACGCAGTCGCCGCCGAGGATGTAGCGCTGGCCGTTACGCCCGCGTTCCATGGTCAGCACGAGGCCCATGGCAACGTCGCGAACGTCGACGAGATTGACCGGGAAGTCGAGATGCGGCTGCACTTTCTTCTGCAGGAAGTACCACAGCATCGCAGTCGGCGGCGTCAGATTGTGGTCGGCAGCACCGATCGGCATGGTCGGGGTGCCGATCACCAGCGGAAAACCTTCAGCTGCGGCCTTCGCGGCGCAATGCTCGGCCAGCGATTTCGACCGCGTGTAGGCGCCCGGCATCGCATCGGCCGGCTGCAGCGCCTCTTCGGCGGGAACACCGTTGAGGTCGGAATAGGGGAATAGGATCGATTCCGTCGAGCAGTGCAGAAAGCGCGAGACCCCGCGCTTCATCGCGGCCGCGAGCACGATCTCGGTGCCGCGGCAATTGACGTCGTGAAAGGCCTGCTTGTCGGCGACCCACATGCCGGGCAGGCCCGCGAGGTGATAGACCTGATCGACCCCAGCAATCGCGGCATCGACCGCGGCACCGTCGAGCACCGAGCCTTGGGCATATTCAACGTCGGCATACGGCGCGGCAGGCGCACGGACGTCGAGAACACGCACCCGCTGCCCACGGGCGCGGAGCGCTTCTACAAGATGATGTCCGATGAAGCCGCTGCCACCGGTAACCAGTACGAGAGCCATGCAGTAGGTTTGCTGTTTCGCGTCTAGAACTATCGGGTTGAAAGGGAATTGGTCGGAGCAGGCGCCAGAATCGCGGCAAGGTCGCGACGGAAGCCCAATGCAATGAATAATTTTGCCATGACAAACATCGGTCCAAGCAGAAAATGCGTGGGGTGGTCGACCATCGACGGCTGCCGCTCCTCGAAAACCTTGTGACCGACGATTTGCGACGCGACGCCGAGCCCGATCAGCACCACAAAAATCGACCACATCATGACGATCGAGACCTGATTGCCAATCGCGGTTGCGACCGAAAGCAGCACGATCATCGAGGCGAGGATGCCGAGCCCGATCCCGGCGTCCAGCATCAGCCAGTAGGCCAGCACCGGCAGGGCAAGAACCATGGCCAGGCTGACCTCGATCCCGAACACCGGGAAATGGACCAGCGTCAGCGGCAGCACGGCGCCGGTGAAGAGCAGGAGGATGCCGACCACGTGCATCGCGCAGTTCCAGGGATCGCGATGATATTCGACGTAGTCGGCCAGCTGACGTTGAAAATAACTGGCCATCTCGGTCTCGTGCAGCATGGGGTCGGGCAGGGCGAAAAAAGCCTATAGCACCTGATAGGGCGGTGCACAAACCGGCGTAATTGTCGCGCGAAACCGCGCTGTTGCGCTGTGAGACAGGTCACAAAAGAAACGTGACTTCAAAGGGTTGCGTCAGACGCCGTGGCGCGTCCGCTCAGCGCTTCTTGGCGGGCTTTTTCGCTGCAGGCGCAGGTGTCGCAGCCGGATGCGCAGGCGCTTCCTCCGGTACCTTGGCGTAGGTCAGGATTTGCAACTGGGCGTTGGCGGCTGAGGTCGGCCTGGCCCGGTCGAGAAACTGCTCCTCGCCGAGGCCGATCGGATGCAGCCGCTTGGTCGAGATCTTGAACGTGTTCACCAGCACGTCGCGTATCGCGTCCGCCCGGCGCTGGCTCAGGATCGCGTTGGCCTCGCGCGTCTTCGCGTTGGATTCGACATGGCCGACGATCAGGAACGTGTAGGGCAGCAGCGAGGCATGGACCAGCGCATCGGCGAGGCGGCCGACGGTCTGGTAGGACGCCGGCTGGATGATCGGCGTGTCGGCGTCGAACTGGATCTGCGCAGTGAAGGTCGGCAGATTGACCAGATCAGGCGCGATCAGCGGCCGGTTCACCGGACCGGGATCGTTCTTGATCCTGGCCTTGGCCCGCTCCATCACCTGCAGCTTCAGCGCGGGGAGATCGATCTCGGCGGCTTGTTCGAAATGGTTGAGCTTGCCGACGATGTCGTCGCGGGTTGGCGGCGCCGTCTGCGCTTCCGCTGTGCCCGCGAGCAAAGCGAGGCCGAGCGCGATGCATATTCCGGCGGTGGAAAGCCTCGTCGCTGGCATCACCGATACCCCGCGTCGTCAACGGCCTTCAGGCAATTGTTGCTGATGCCCTTGGGCGTCGAGACCAGGCAGGGGACCGCCTTGCTGGTCTCCTTGGTCGAGCCGCCGCAGACCTTGACGATCTCGCGCTGGCAGACGTTCGCCACGGTGACACGGGCTGCGACGCGCTTCTGGATGGCGTCGAAGGCACCGAGATAATCGCTCTGGCACTGCTGCGAGAGCACGTCGCGGTTGCGCGAGAGGCACTCCTTCAGGCGGGTCGAATCCGGGTTGACGCCGCGGCAATTGGCGACGATTTCCGCGCCGCAACTTTTCGCCAGCAGCCCGATCGCATCGCCAAAGCTCATGGTCTCCGCCGCCGCAAGCGACGGCATACCCAATGCCAGCAAGATCAGTGTGATGGAGCCCCGGACCATGGCCGCATCTGATACGGGGAAGTTCACGGTGGTCAAGGGCTGTTCGGACCTGAACTGTCGAGAGTCCGACCAGTGCGGCGAACAGTCCTCACTCCGTGGCCTCAGTGAGGGGTGGCCATTCGATCAGGGCGACCGTGTGCTTCCCGAGCTCGTCGGCGACATCAGGGTCGGCCTTGAGCTCGTCCAATGTCCGCGGCGGGGGAAGCTGGCGGCCGTCCGCGGTCAGTTCCTGTGCATAGAACGCGAGTGCCTCGGGCGCATTCTCCAGGGCCTCATCGACGTCGTCGCCGCCGGAAATGCAGCCGGGCAGGTCCGGAAACCACACGCCGACGGCTTCGTCCGGGCCGGCGTCCTCGATGATGGCGATGTAGTGCGGCATGCAGGCCTCACGCCCGCTGCACAAAACTGTCCACGACCTTCTTCTCCCCCGCCTTGTCGAAGGCGATGGTGAGCTTGTTGCCGTCGATCTTGGTGACGCGGCCATAGCCGAATTTCTGGTGGAAGACGCGGTCGGAGAGGGAGAATTCCGAGGTCGTGCCGGTGGATTTGGCCACCAGCTCGCCCTCGATCGTCAGCGGCCCGCGGCGGCGCGAGGAGAAGCTGCCGAAATCGGGCGAGGACGACTGGGACGAAAACGACGAGGCCTGTTCCTCGAAACTGCCGCGGCCGCCATTGCCGCCGCCACCGCCGCCGCGATTGCGATTGGCCTGGGCGCGCTGCCAGCCCGGGGTCGAATAGGTGGAGCCGAACGCTTCCATGTCGTCGAAGCGGGAGGCGCCGTAGCCGCCGGTGCCGCCCCAGGCCGAGCCGCCCTTGGATTCCGTGATCTCGACATTGGCCGCGGGCAGTTCGTCGAGAAAGCGCGAGGGGATCGTGGTCGACCAGGTGCCGTGGATCCGGCGGTTGGTGGCAAAATAGATTTTGGCGCGGCGGCGGGCCCGGGTCAGGCCGACATGACCGAGCCGGCGCTCTTCCTCGAGGCCGGCGCGGCCCTGTTCGTCCAACGTGCGCTGGCTCGGAAACAGGCCTTCCTCCCAGCCGGGCAGGAACACGTTGTCGAATTCCAGCCCCTTGGCCGAATGCAGCGTCATCAGCGACACCGCGTCCTCGTCGGCGCCGCTGTCGCGGTCCATCACCAGTGAGATGTGCTCCAAAAACCCTTGCAGGTTCTCGAACTCCTCCATCGAGCGCACCAGCTCCTTGAGGTTTTCGAGCCGACCCGCGGCGTCCGCCGAACGGTCCTTCTGCCACATCTCGGTGTAGCCGCTCTCGTCGAGCACGATCTCGGCGAGCTCGGTGTGCGAGGTGACCTCGCGCTGGGCGCGCCAGCGGTCGAACTGGGCGACGACGTCGCGCAAGGAGCCGCGCGCCTTCGGCTTCAGCTCATCGGTCTCGACCACCGCGCGCGCCGCCTCGAACAGCGGGATGCGGCGCTTGCGGGCGTGATCGTGCAGCATCTGCACGGTGGCATCGCCCAGGCCGCGCTTGGGCGTGTTGACGATGCGCTCGAAGGCGAGATCGTCGGCCGGTGAATTGATGACGCGGAGATAAGCCAGCGCATCGCGGATCTCGGCGCGCTCGTAGAAGCGCGGGCCGCCGATGACGCGATAGGGCAGGCCGAGCGTGACGAAGCGGTCCTCGAACTCGCGCATCTGGTAGGAGGCGCGCACCAGAATCGCGATCTCGTTGAGCTTGTCGCCCTGGCGCTGGATCTGCTCGATCTCCTCGCCGATGCCGCGGGCTTCCTCTTCCGAATCCCAAGAGCCTGTTACCGTGACCTTCTCGCCGTCCTGGTCCTCGGTGCGCAGCGTCTTGCCGAGCCGGCCCTCGTTGTGGGCGATCAGGTGCGAGGCGGCGGCGAGGATGTGGCCCGTCGAGCGGTAGTTGCGCTCGAGGCGGATGACCTTGGCGCCGGGGAAATCATGGTCGAAGCGCAGGATGTTGTCGACCTCCGCGCCGCGCCAGCCATAGATCGACTGGTCGTCGTCGCCGACGCAGCAGATGTTTTTGACGTGGCGCGTCTGCTCCTTCTCCCCGCTTGCGGGGTCGCGACGAGCTTCGCTCGCGCTGAGAAGGTCAGGATGAGGGGCTGCCTCCACGAGCTCAGCTTGCTGAGAGTCCCCCTCACCCGGATCGCTCGGGCGCGCAATTGCGCTGCCGGGCGATCCGACCTCTCCCCGCACGCGGGGAGAGGCAAAAGAAGTCGGCGCTTGGGACAGCAGCCGCAGCCACAGATATTGAGCGACGTTGGTGTCTTGATACTCATCGACCAGGATGAATTTGAAGCGCTGCTGGTACTGCCGCAGGATATCCGGGTGCTCGCGGAAGATGCGGATGTCCTCGAGCAGCAGATCGCCGAAATCGGCGGCGTTCAGGATCTTCAGCCGCTCCTGGTAGCTCGCATAGAGCTTGCCGCCCTTGCCGTTGGCGAACACGGCGGCTTCGCCCGACGGCACCTGCGACGGCGTCAGGCCGCGGTTCTTCCAGCCGTCGATCAGCCCGGCCAGCATGCGCGCCGGCCAGCGCTTGTCGTCGATATTGTCGGCTTGCAGAAGCTGCTTGAGCAGTCGGACCTGATCGTCGACGTCGAGCACGGTGAAGTTCGACTTGAGCTGCGCCAGCTCGGCGTGGGTGCGCAGGATGCGCCCGCCGATGGAGTGGAAGGTGCCGAGCCACGGCATGCCTTCGACGGCATGGCCGAGCATCTGGCCGAGCCGATGTTTCATTTCGCGCGCGGCCTTGTTGGTGAAGGTCACCGACAGGATTTCGGATGGGCGGGCGCGGCCCTGGCTCAGGATGTGGGCGATGCGCGTGGTCAGCACGCGGGTCTTGCCGGTGCCGGCGCCGGCCAGCACCAGAACCGGCCCGTCCAGCGTCTCCACAGCCTCGCGCTGCTCCGGATTGAGCCCGGACAGGTATTGCGGGCCTACCGAGGCGCGCGCACGCGCGGCGATGCCGCCGGCTGCGGGCTGGTGGTCGGGGACGCTCTGGGACGTGATCTTGCTCGGCTCGGTCATGCGAATCATTTGCCCCACGTTGGCACCGCGGGGTGGTGAAAGGGGAGCCTTCTTAACAGGGATTGGTCCCTATATGGGGCCGCGGACAGGGGTTTTCCACGTGCGCCGAAAGCCAATTTGTTCCTGTCGGTCAGGCGAATTTCCGGCTTCAGCGGCCCGGAACCATTGTTCCGAGTTGGCGATTGGTTCTGCAAGTGAGGCGCGTCAGCCGCGCCGATCGCAGACAGACATCGAAACAGAGGTTCGGATCATGCTTAGCTGGGTAGTTACGTTTCTGGTTATCGCCCTGATCGCCGGTATCCTGGGCTTTGGCGGCCTCGCCGGCGCGTCGATCGAAATCGCCAAGATCATCTTCTTCATCGCAGTCGTGTTGTTCCTGGTCTCGGCCGTTGTCGGACTGGCACGGGGTCGTAACAGGGTTTAGCGCGCTTACCGCTTCGAGGGCATCGCCACGTTCCGGCCGATGCCCTCGGGCCGCGGGACGGCGCTGTGGGCCTTGACCACCGCTGCGATGCGCTCACGGATGTCTGGGGGAAAAGCCGCCACCTTTCGTGAGCCCATGTCGATGTGAAGCGACATGTTTTCCGATGTGGCGGACAGCCATCCTTCGGTCGCGTGCCGCAGCTCCTGGAAGGTGTGCAGCCGCTTGTCGTCGGCTTCCAGCAGCCAGACCGAGACCTGCACGGGATCGTCGAGGTGGATTTCGCGCAAATACCGCACGTGGCATTCGGCGGTGAAGGTCGAGCCGCCGCGCTCCTTCATGTAGCCCGGTCCGATCCCGAGCGTCAGCCACATCTGGTCGATCGCGCGGTCGAACATCACGTTGTAATAGGCCATGTTGAGGTGGCCGTTGTAGTCGATCCATTGCGGCTCGATCTGCATGATTGACGAGCGGAACGGCACGCCCTCGATCGTTGTGGCAGCAGTCTCCGGCATGTGTCCTTCCCCAGCTATGCGTCCGGTCGCTTGACTTGACCGGTGAGATGTCCTTTGCCACGGTTCGTCTCGTCGGGAGGAACGTCCGTGGGTACGACCATCACCAATAATCCGCCGCGGCCGGCGCCGAAAGCCCTCGCGAGCGCGCTGGAGCAACTTGCCGCGCGGTTCGGCAACCGCCTCATCACCTCGCAAGCCGTCCGCGAGCAGCACGGCCATACCACCACATGGATCGTGAACCAGCCGCCGGACGGCGTGGTGATGGCGCAGGAGACTGCCGACATCCAGGACGTGGTGCGGATCTGCGCGAAAAACGGCGTGCCTGTCATCGCCTTCGGCACCGGCACCTCGCTCGAGGGCCAGGTCAACGCACCCGCCGGCGGAATTTGCATCGACCTGCGCGACATGAACAAGGTGCTCGCGGTGCATGCCGAGGACCTCGACTGCGTGATCCAGCCCGGGGTGACCCGCAAGGCGCTCAACGAGCATCTGCGCGACCAGGGCCTGTTCTTCCCGATCGACCCCGGCGCGGACGCTTCCCTCGGTGGCATGGCCTCGACCCGCGCTTCCGGCACCAATGCGGTGCGCTACGGCACCATGCGCGACAGTGTGCTGGCGCTGAAAGTGGTCCGCGGCGACGGCGAGATCATCACGACCGGCACGCGTGCGAAGAAATCATCCGCCGGCTACGACCTGACGCATCTGTTCGTCGGCGCCGAGGGCACGCTCGGCATCATCTCGGAGCTGACCATCCGCCTGCGCGGCATCCCCGATACGATCGCGGCCGGAGCGGTGTCGTTCGAGACCGTGCACGGGGCGTGTCAGGCCGTGATCCTGGCGATCCAGACCGGCATTCCCGTGGCGCGCATCGAGCTGCTCAACGCCGCGCAGGTGCGGGCCTGCAACGCCTATTCGAAGTTGACCCTGCCCGAAACGCCGCTGCTGCTGATGGAATTCCACGGCAGCGAGATCGAGGTCGCCGAACAGTCCAAGGCCTTCGGCGAGATCGCCAGGGATTGCGGCGGCGGCGACTTCTCCTGGACCACCAAGCCGGAGGATCGCACAAAGCTGTGGCAGGCGCGGCACGACGCCTATTGGTCGGTGAAAGCGCTGCGGCCCGGCGACAGCATCGGGGTGGTCGCGACCGACGTCTGCGTGCCGATCTCGCGGCTTGCCGAATGCGTCGGCGCGACCGAGGAAGATCTCAAGCGCCTCAACCTGTTGTCGCCGATCGTCGGCCATGTCGGCGACGGCAATTTCCACTGCTCGCTGGTCTGCGACACCAACGATGCCGACGAGATGGCGCGCGGCGAGGAGTTCATGCATCGGCTGGTCGAGCGCGCGCAGGCGATGGACGGCACCTGCACCGGCGAGCACGGCATCGGTCAGGGCAAGCAGAAATACCTCAAGGCGGAGCTCGGCCCCGAGGCGATCGACGCGATGCGGGCGCTGAAAAAGGCGCTCGATCCGCAGAACATCTTCAATCCCGGGAAGATCGTACCGGAGGCGTAGCGCGCGGCGTGGCCGCCGTTTATGCTCGCTCCCTCACCACGGAGCAGGCAATGCAGTGGTTCGCGCGCAAGACGCGTCAGGACGTCTGGGACGAAGCGATCGAACGGCCGCTCGGCGACATCGAGGCCGCCGAGCGCATCCGTGCGATCTGTGACGCCGCTGCGGCGAGCGCGGCAGGTAGCGCGCGCAGCGACAAGCGCGACAGCGAGCGCTACGAGCGCGCGGCGAAAGTCGCGATGGAAATCGCGATGAAGATCTCGGATGGACTGATGCGCGACGACGCAGTCCGTCGCATCGTCGATCTCTGCATGAAGGCGAACGACCTCAAGACGGCGCAAATCCTGTTTCGCGCGATCCATGCCAGCTGGATCCGCGAAACGATCCAGCGCGATCACCCGCCATTGGCGCAGTGAGCCCAGTTATCGCGCCAACTTCCGCACGGCCTCGTCGACGCTGTGGAAGACACGCTCTCTCGGCAGGGCGTCGAACAATCTAAACCGCTCGAACGCGTCCTGCGCGCGCACTGATTCCAGCCGGGCCAGCGCGACGGTGACGCCCTGTTCGCTGCACGCCCTGAACACGTCCAGCAGGATCTGCGCGGCGGTGAAGTCGATCTCGACCATGCCGCTCGCCTCCAGCACCAGCAGCTGTGGCGGCATCGTGCCGAGCACCTTGATCACGTCGCTGCGAAAGCCGGGCGCGTTGAGGAAGGACAGCGGCGCCTGCAGCCCGAGCACGGCGACGCCGGCGATGCGCTCGCCGGCGATGTGCGGATGTGCCGGCCACCAGATCGTGGTGCCCGGCACGCGCTCGAACTCGACCAGCCGCGCGCGCGTCGTGCTCCAGATGCCGTGCAGCAGCGACAGCACGATGCCGAGGAACGCGCCTTGCTGGATCGGCAGCACGATGATCAGCGCGGCGGTGGCGGCGATCAGCAGGAATTCGCTGGGGGATTGGCGATAGATCGTGACGATCTGCTTCACGCGGATGATGCGCAGCGCGACGAACAGCAGGATGCCGCCGAGGGCTGCGTCTGGAACGTGCTGCAGCAATCCCGTTCCAAACGCGAGCAGCGCCAGCACGATCGCAGCGGCGGCGAGACCCGCGAGCTGCGATTGTCCGCCGGTCTCGGCGACAATGCCCGTCCGCGGCGGGCTGGCGTTGACCGGAAACGCGCCGAACAGGCCCGACAGCACGCAGCCTACGCCCGCGCCGAGAAAATCGCGATCGACATCGGCCGGCTTGTCGGGATCGGACGGGAATGAGCGCGTCGTCGCCGCGGTCTGCACCATCACCACGACCGTGATGACAAAGGCGAGCGGCACGAGGCGGACCCATTGCTCCGGTGCAAGCTCGGGGAAGGTCGGCCGCGGCAGCGTCCCCGGCACGAGGCCTACGACATTGACGCCCTTGCTCTCGAGGCCGAGCGCGATCGTGGCCAGGGTCGCGGCGACGAGCCCGATCAGCGCGCCCGGAATTTTTGCGCTGATCTTCTCGGCGACGAAGACCACGGCCAGCACACCGAAGCCGATGCATAGCGTGAAGGGATTGGTGCGGCCGAGCTCGCTTGCGAGCACACCGATGCGATCGAGCGTCGGCCCGTTCGGCGAGTCCAGGCCCAGCACGCCCGGTAATTGCGACACGATGATGTGGACGGAGATGCCGGCGAGGAAACCGACCATGACGGGCACGGACAAGAGATTGGCGATGCCGCCGAGGCGGAAGGCGCCGCCGGCCAGCATCATTGCGCCGACCATCAGTGCCAGCGCGATCGCGAGGCCCTGATACTCAGGCGAGCCGGCGGCGGCCAGCGCCGCCAGCCCGCCGGCGAAGATCGGCGTGATCGTGGAATCGGCGCCGCAGGACAGGAAGCGGTTTCCGCCGAGCATCGCAAAGCCGAGCGATCCCGCCATGAAGGCGAAGAAGCCGATCTGCGGCGCGAAGCCGCCGAGCCGCGCCGTGGCCATCTGCTCTGGGATCGCGATTGCCGCGAGCGTCAGGCCGGCCATCAAATCGCCCGGCAGCGAATAGGACGCGAGTGAGCGAAACAGCGGCCATGATGTTGCGGTGTGAGCGTCCTGCGCCATCAGCAGCGAATCCCCGAAGTGTTCCGTTGGTCGACCAGACCACAGCTGCCGGTCGTCGGCAAACATGGGGTTGCCGGCCTCGCCTGTATATCGTGCGACACCGCAGGGCTCGCGGCACTTATCGCGTCTGCGAGCCCCACGCGCACTCCCGCGAGGCACGCCCTATGGCTTCGACGCCTGCGCCTGCTTCAGCGCGCTCTTGCAGCCATCCGACAGCTGGTTGAAATGCTCGATCATGCACTGCTTGACGCGGCCGCCTCCCGGCATGATGCCGGAGCACAGCGCGCGCATGTCCGCGGTGCACGCTTGGCGTATCTCCTGTCGCGGTTGCTGGGCGGACGCGGCGCCCGCGGACGATATCGCGACCAACGCGGCGATGATGGCCGCGATCGCGCGTCGCAGCTCCCGTAGCTGTACAGGTCTCACCATGCGCAGACCCTCCGCACGCCGAATGGCGTGCTGGTCCACCAACAGGCCCCAGGATAGGGAGGCGCCGCATAGGCATAGGGTGGATGGGCGTAGGGCACGATGGTCCGCCGGCACAGGCCGTTGGCCGTCAGGTGCCAGCCGGGTCCGCAGCCGCCGCTGACTTCGGTGAGGCCGTCGGACATGCCGGGGTGAGGGCTGGGGGTGAAGGCTAGCGCGGTCGAACCTGCGGCCAGTGCGGCTGCCGCGGCCGACGCCAAGATCGTCAATCGTCGCATTCGAGATATCCATGCTTGCAAGTTGGAGGAAGGCAGTCCGCGGCCAGTGTTCTGACCCCGGCCGGAATTCCGCGGTCGTGCGGCGCGAGGGTCAGTACCGGTATCCCTAATAGGGATGAGTCCCGACCGTGCCGCTGCGCGTCACGCTGTTGCCGTTCGGACCCGTCGTGGTGCGCGTGTAGTCGAATGCATGCGGAGCGACGCGCGTGATGCTGCCGCTGCGTGCGATCGTGCCGCCATAAGGTCCCGTCACCGAAGCCGAACGCGAGCAGGTTCCGCCGGCGCATCCGCCGCTGGCGCTGCCGTAGTAGGTACCTCGCCAAGTCGTGACGCCGCCGCTGCGAACCCAGGCGTTTGCACCGGAGGCTCCCGTGAGGGCCAGCACCGTTGCGAGTGATAGCGAAGCCAGAATGGGTTTCATCGGATACTCCTGTTTGTGAGGACGCGCCGGAACGAGACCGGTCGCCGCATGGGGCCAATCTCGCCTCGATCTTTTGCCGTGATATTGCCGGCGAGGCCGGAAGTGTAACGTTTTGTAACGAGTGACGGGGTCGCCACATTCCTGCCAGCGGGCTGCTCGATAGAGGCCGCGATGGACACTCGGACGATCATGATCGTGGAGGACGACCGCGAGATCCGCGCGCTCTTGGCGGACCTGCTGACGCGGGAGGGCTATGCGCCGGTTTGCGTCGAGAACGGCGCGGCGATGGACCGGGCGCTGATGCAGGCATGCCCGGATCTCATCGTGCTTGACATCATGCTGCCGGGCGAGGACGGACTGTCGATCTGCCAGCGCCTGCGCAGCAAGAGCCGCACGCCGATCCTGATGCTGACGGCCAAGGCCGACGATGTCGACCGCATCATCGGCCTGGAGCTCGGCGCCGACGATTATCTGCCGAAGCCTTTCAATCCTCGGGAATTGCTGGCGCGCATCAAGGCCGTCTTGCGGCGTGTGGACGGCCCGCTGCAGATGCCGCCGCCGCGGCGAATTGCTTTCGGCAGGCTGGTGGCCGATCTCGACGGGCGCAGCCTGACCAACGACCAGAACCGTGTCGTCGAGTTGACGGCAGCGGAGTTTGATCTGCTGGCATGTTTCCTCGAACGGCCCAAGCGGGTGCTGTCCCGCGACCAGTTGCTCGACTGGACGCGCGGCCGGACCGCGGATCCGTTCGACCGCGTCATTGACGTGTCGGTCAGCCGGCTGCGCCGCAAGCTCGTCGCCGCGGATCCCAAGGCTGCGTTCTCGATCAGGACCGTGCGCAATGGCGGCTATCTCTTCAGTGCTGACGTTCGCCCGCTCTGAGCACGGAGCCTGTGCGGAATGAGCAGGCTTCACATCGCCGCCCGCCTCGGCCTTATCGTCGTCGGCGCCATCATTCTCGTGCAGTTGCTGTCGGTCGCCATCTATTTGGTGGAGCAGCGCGGCCGCGGCGAGCCGTCCGGATTTGCCGCTTTGCTCGCGCAGGTCGCCGCCTTGGCGGAGGCGATCGACAGGGTCCCGCGCGACGATCGCGACCTGGTGCTGCGCGCGGCCACGACGGCGCGATTTAAGCCGGTCGTGCGTCAGGACGTGCCGCCCAACCCGTTGCATGGCCGTTTCCTGGGCAGCGCGGAGCAACGGTTGCGCGCGCTGAGCGGTGTGCCAGCGGAGCGGCTGGTCGCACTGTCCTTCGTCAACGTCAGGGACGGCCAACAGGTGGCCCGCTTGCGTGATCTCGTCACCTCGCGCCTGCAAGCTGTCATTGAACTTGCTGGCGGCGGCTATCTGGTGATCGAGACCGCAGGTGAGCTCAGCCTTCGCCTGCTCGGCATTCCTGTCGGCCTGCTGGCCGGAATTCTCGGCTTCGTCGTCGCTTTGGCGGCCTTGCTCGCGGTCCGCCACGAGACCAGGCCGCTGTCCGAGTTGACCGTCGCCATCGAGCGCTTCGGCGCTGCCATGGAGACCATGCCGGTCAGCGAGCGGGGTGCTCCCGACGTCCGGGCGCTGATCCGCGCCGTCAACGCCATGCAGGCGAACATCGCCGAACTGCTGCGCAGCCGCACCCTCGTGCTCGGCGCGATCAGCCATGATCTGCGCACTTATGTCACGCGGCTGCGGCTACGTCTCGAGCTGCTGCCCGAAAGCGTGCAGCGGGACAAGGCAACCGTCGATCTCGACGACATGCAATCGCTGATGGATGATGCGCTCGCCTTTGTCCGCGCCTCGTTCGCAGGCCCGTCGGCGGAAACCGTCGATCTTGCCCGCGTCGCGCGGACCGAGTACGAAGCGCGCAAGGGCGCCTGCGCAGCGCTGACGCTCACCTGCGAAGATCCGGCTCTCCTCATCCGCGGCTCGGCTGCGGGCATGGCTCGGGTCGTTGCCAATCTCGTCAACAACGCGATCCTCTATGGTGGCGCCGCGGACATCTCGTTGTACGCCGAGACCGATGTGATCGAACTCCTGGTCGAGGACCGCGGGCCGGGAATCCCGGTTGACGAACGCACCCGCGTATTCGATCCATTCTACCGGCTGGAGACCTCGCGCAGCCGCGAGAGCGGCGGCGCAGGATTGGGACTCACAATCGTGAGGCAAGTTGTCGAAAGCAACGGCGGCACGGTCGCCATTGAGGATCGTCCCGGTGGCGGCACCCGTGTCCGCGTCCGGCTGCCGCGCGAGCGGTCTCAGTAACGGCTGCGGTAGCCATCGCCGTGTCCCGGGCCGCCGTAGTTGCCGCCTCGACCGCCCATGCCCATGCCAATTCCGATGCCTATTCCGACACCTAAGGCTTCTGGCGGCGGGCCGCGATCCGGTGGCGGCGCGCGCTCGTAGATCACCTCATCAGGCGGCGGCCGGCGCGGCCTGGGCGGCGTGTCGACCACCTTGCGCTTCGGCGGTGTGTCGTCGACGCGCTTCTTGATCACAGGCGCGATCGTCGGGTTGATCGGCGAAGCCGGTGGTGTGGGCGTCGAGCACGGGCAGGTCGGGGCCATCGCGACGGCGACCGGGGCAGGAGCGGCCGCGACCGCGGCAGGCAAGACGTAGTTGCGGTTCTGCACGCGGAGCAGCAGCCGGCGTGCGGTCGCGGCCAGATCGCTGTTGTCCCAGTTCGCCAGATACGCCTCGAACGAGGCGCGGGTGTTGATCGCGGTGGCGCGCTCCCACGCCAGCATCTGGCGCCGGCGCTCCACAATCGTGCGCAGCCGCGGCGTACGGGTATCCTGAGCGTACAACTCGATATAGGCCTGATACGCCGGCACGGTGTCGTCGGTGATCACTATCTCATAGGCGACCATGGCCGGCTTGCCCTGCAAATCCTTGCGCCAGTCCTCGAGGCTGCGCGTGCCGCTCGCAAGTGCCATGGAGGATGCGCCAGGAAGCGCAGTCTGACTGCCGCTGCTGTCGCCGCCGAAGAACTTGAAGTCAGTCGTCAGCGACGAGCTTTCCCAGGGGATCTGGCGTCCGTCGGTCGATTGCGCCACGGCGACGCGAATGCGCTTGAACACTTCCTCGATCGGCAGATTGGGCTGCTTGGCGACGGTCAGCGCCGCGGTGGTATAGGGGCTGTCGATGCCGGAGCCATCCTCGGCTTCGGAGCCCGGCGAGGTCGAATAGGAAATGAAGGAGCCCGGCGCGCCGGCCTTGGTGTCGACGATCGCAAGCCCGTGTCCGGCGCCGCTGAGCGCAGGGAAGGGATTGTTGCGGCAGGCATCGAGCATGAAGATGCGCGCCCGCGTCGGCAGTGCGCCGAGCGTGTTGAGCAAATCGTTCAGTCGCACACCCTGCAGCGGAATGTCGGCTTCGCGCTTGGGGTCGAGATCGACGGGAACGAGATAGTTCTCGCCGTCGATCTGGAGGCCGTGGCCGGCATAGAACACCAGCGCGACGGTGTCGGCGCCGCTGGCGCTGACCTTGCCGGCGAAATCCGAGATCGCCTGACGCATATCGTTTTGCGCCAGATTGGATGCCGTGGTGACGGTGAAGCCGGCATTGCCGAGCAGCTCCGTCATGCCCTTGGCGTCGTTGGCTGCGTTGGGGAGTTCCGGCACGGTGCGATAGGCCGATTGGCCGATCACCAGTGCGAGCCGCGCTTCGGCCGCGGCCCCCATCGGCATCGTCAATTGCGTGAGCGCGAGAAGAGCGGATGCAAGAAACAAATTGCGAAAGACTGGACGGCGCATGGTGTCACCTCCATCGGCAATGCGCGCGATGATGTCACCTTTTCTAGGTGGCCGCCATGCGTCTGTCTGTGCACTGGATCACGTTGAGCTGCGGCAAAATGGGGCAGAAGGTCTGCCAGAGCTGGTGCGGCATCGTTCTGGCGCCATCCATGTGAATTGCGCATTGATCCATGCGCCAATTGGATCGATGCCCAACGCTGCGCGAAAGCATCTTCTCGCGCATCGGCCCCATGCCGATCTGATCGAGAATCCCGCAAAAACATGGCTGTTTTGCCGCGCGCTGATGCCGTTGATCCTCGCGACACGCCGCTTTGCAACGGCCGGCCGCAAGCCTTGCCTGCGCCGTCGCTTTGGCCATACAGTCCGCGCAACGGGCTGCGGCAACGACCGTTGCTCGAAAAACAATAATTGGGGAGAAACCGCATTATGTCCATCGTGCCCGTGAACCGTCGCGCGTTCATCAAGTCGTCGACGGGACTTGCTGCCGGCCTCGTGCTTTCCCCCGCACTCATCGGCCGCGCCGAAGCCGCGACGCTGAAGCTGAAATGCTCCTCGTCGCTGCCGAACGATCCCAAATTCGCCAACGGCCGGGTCTACTACGACAATCTGGTGAAGAACCTGAAGGCGAACGGCCTCGGTGAGCAGGTCGAGGTCGCGTTCTTTCCCGACAACCAATTGGGTCAGGAAATCGACGTCATCAACTCAGTGAAGCTCGGCGTCATCGACCTCATGGTGTCGGGCTCCTCGATCTCGGCGAATCTGGTGCCGCTGGTCGGCACCTACGACCTCGGCTTTCTGTTCTCGAGCTTTCCGCAGCAGACCAAGGCGTTCGACGCTGGCGCGGCCAAGCCGATCGAGGACGCGCTGCTCAAGGGCAGCAACATCCGCATCATCGCCTGGGCCTATAATTTCGGTTCACGCAGCGTACTTGCGAGGAAGCCGGTGAAGACGCCGGAAGATCTCGCCGGTCTCAAGATCCGCACGCTGCCAAATCCCGTCATCACGGAATGCCTGCGCCTGATGGGAGCCGCCGCGACGCCGCTGGCGTTCGGCGAAATCTACACGGCATTGCAGGCCGGCGTGCTGGACGGGCTAGAGCACGACCCGCCGACCATCCTGGCCAGCAAGTTCTTCGAAACGGCGAAATTCTATGCATTGACGCAGCACAATTTCGCGCCGCTCGCGATCTATTTCAGCGACACGACCTACAATCGCATGGATCCGAAGCTGCGCGAGGGATTTCTCGATGCCGCGAAGAAGGCTGCGGCCGACACGCGGACCCACGGGCTCGCCGTCGAGAAGGAAGCGCTGTCGGCCTTGACCGAAAAGGGCGTGACGGTGGCCGAATGCGACCGCGAGGCGTTCAAAAAGCGCGTCGCGCCGCAGATCGAGAACTTCATGAAGGCGCGGCCGGAATCCAAGGCCGTGATCGACATCATCCGCGCCACGCAGGCCTGACGTGGCAATGACAGCTGCCGTACCTCTCTCGGGCGGCCGCCACGGGAGCATCGCCCTGCTGCTTCGCTTCAGCGACGCGATCGCGGCCATCCTGCTGGCCACGGATCTCGTCGTCGTCTGCGGTTCCGTGCTGCTGCGCTTCTGCTTCAACGCGCCGGTGGAGTGGTCCGACGACGTCGCGCGCGGACTGATGGTCGGATCGGCCTTCTTCGGCGCGGCGAGCGCGCTCGCGCGCGGCGAGAATGTCGGCGTCTCTTTCTTCCGCGATCTGGCTCCGGTACGGCTGCGCGCGCTGGTCGACGCCGCGAGCGCGCTGCTGGTGGTGCTGATTTCGGGCTACGTCGCCTACAACGCCATCAAGCTCGGCTCGCTGACGGCGGGCCAGACCACCGGATCCGGCCTGCCGCTGGAGCTGACCTTCTACCCGATGGGCGCCGGCGCGCTGTTCATGACGGTGTTTGCGATCGACCAGCTCTGCGCCAGGCCGCTCCCTGACATCGTCAGAGGCCTCGTCGCGATTGCCGTCGTGACCGGCCTTTATCTCGCCTGGGATTATCTGTCGCCCGCCACGGTGCCGTCGGCGGGCACGCTGATGCTGATCGGTTTCTTTGCGACGTTGGTCGGTGGCTTGCCGATCGGCTTTGCACTGGCGCTGGCCGCGCTGATCTTCATCTGGGTCGAGGGCGCGCTGCCCGGCGTGATCTTCGCCCAGCAGATGGCGCGCGGCATCGACAATTTCGTGCTGCTCGCGATTCCGTTCTTCATTCTCGTCGGCTACCTCATGGAAGCCAACGGCATGTCGGTGCGGCTGATCGAGCTGTTGCAGCGCGGGGTCGGCCGCATGCGCGGCGGTTTGAACGTCGTGATGGTGGCCTCGATGGTGCTGTTCTCCGGCATTTCCGGCTCGAAGATGGCCGACGTCGCCGCGGTCGGCTCCGTGCTGATTCCGGCCGCGCGCCGCTCCAAGCAGAATCCGGGCGGCGCCGTGGCGCTGCTCGCAGCCTCCGCGGTGATGGCGGAGACTATTCCGCCCTGCATCAACCTGATCATCCTGGGCTTCGTCGCGAACCTGTCGATCGGTGGTCTGTTCGTCGCAGGGCTGTTGCCCGCGGCGCTGATGGCGCTGGCCTTGATCGCCGTCTCCATCATCTTCGGCAAGACTCCAATTGAGACTCCAACTGAGTCTCCAGCTGATGCCGAGGTCATCGCGCCGCAGATGCCGGTGTCGGGCCTGTGGAGCGGCGCGATCGCCTCGTTCGGCCTGATCTTCATGATCTTCTTCGGCTTCAAGAGCGGCTTTGCCACCGCCACGGAAATCTCGGCCTTCGCCGTGGCTTATGCACTCGTCGTCGGCAGCGTGGTGTTCCGCGAACTCAGCTTCACATCGGCTGCGCACAGCTTCGTCCAGGGCGCGACGCGCGCGGGGCTCGTGCTGTTCATCGTTGCCGCAGCGCAATCGCTGGCGTTCACGCTGACCCTGCAGCAGGTGCCGCATGCGGTCGGCGATTTCATGCTGGGATTGTCCAAGACCAGCGGCACCTGGCTGTTCATCCTGCTCGCGATCGGCGTGCTGATCGTGATGGGCTCGGTGCTGGAGGGGGCGGCCGCGCTGATCATCTTCGGGCCGCTGCTGCTGCCGGTGGCCGTGCAGCTCGGCATCGATCCCCTGCATTTCGGGGTGGTGCTTGTGATCGCGATGGGCATCGGCCTGTTCGCGCCGCCGCTCGGGCTCGGGCTTTACGGCGCCTGCCTGATCGGCAATGTGCCGATCGAGCAGACGGTGAAGCCGATCATGGGCTATCTCGGCCTGTTGTTCCTTTGCCTGCTCGTGATCGCGTTCGTGCCATGGCTCAGCACGGCATTGCCGCGCGCGTTCGGCTATTGAGGGAGTATCGCCGTGAAAGTCCTGCTGGCCCACACGCCGGAGATGCGCCGCAATTACTACGGCGATCGCAGCCTGAACGGCTTGCGCGCGACCGCCGAGGTGATCCTGCACGAGAGCGATGAGACGCTGGTCTCAGCCAGCCTCGTGCGCGCTGCGCAAGATGTCGACATCATCGTGGCCGATCGCATGACCGAGGGACGCGGCGAGATCTTTGCGCAACTGCCGCGCCTGCGCGCCTTCGTCCGCTGCGCCGTCGACATCCGCAACGTCGATGTCGAGGCGGCCTCGAACGCCGGCGTGCTCGTGACCCGCGCCGGGCCTGGCTTCGTGCAAGCCGTTGCCGAGCTCGCGGTTGGCTTCATGGTCGATCTCTCCCGCGGCGTATCGCGAGCGACGGCCGATTATCACGCCGGCCGCAAGCCGGAAGCGCGGATGGGCCGTCAACTCGCCGGCAGCAAGATCGGCATCATTGGCTATGGCAGCATCGGGCGCTATCTCGGGGAAATCGCCAAGGTGATGCGCATGGAAGTGCTGGTCGCAGATCCCTTTGCGACCGTGACCGACGGTGCCATCCGGCAGGTCAGCCTCGACGAGCTCCTCGCCGCGTCCGACTATGTCGTCTGCCTTGCCATCGCCAACGAGCAGACCGAAAATCTGATCGGCGAGGCGGCGCTGGCGCGGATGCAGAAGCATGCGGTCTTCATCAATCTCTCCCGCGGCAACCTGGTCGACGAAGCGGCGCTGGCGAAGGCGTTGCTTGAAAATCGAATCGCGGGTGCCGCGATGGATGTGGGCCGCGCGCCCGACCAGATGCCAAGCCCGGAGCTTGCGAAGCTTCCCAACGTCATCGCCACGCCCCATGTCGGCGGCCTGACGCCGCAGGCGATCGAATATCAGTCGCTGGAAACCGTGCGGCAGGTCGAAGCGATCGTCAAAGGCGAGATCCCGCAAGGCGCCGTCAACGCCGACCGCTGGACGCGGCGGCCGTGATCTGCTCTATAGCCGGTCCACAGCTTTGAACGTCCCGTCCTTCTGGATCACCGTCAAAAACACCTTCGGCGGCGCGTCGAGCATGCGCATGCCGACGGTGATGGTGCTGCCGCTGATGTCGAAGCGGCCGACATCGTTGATGGTGCGCAGCAGGCTCGCGCGCGTCGGTTGCGGTCCGGCTTGTTCCAGCGCCGCGGCCGCGAGACGGCCGGCGATATAGCCTTCGAGCGCCACGAAATTCGGTGTCAGCGCCGGGTCGAACGCCGTCTGCGCCGCCTGGTAGTCGGCGACCAGCTTAAGCGAGCGGTCCCAGGGAAACGGCACGACCTGCGTGACGACGACGCCTTCGCCCTCGGGGCCGAGCTCCTTGGCGAGCGCAACGGCGCCGACAAAGGAGATGTTGACGAAGGTCGGATTGGCGCCGCTGCGGTGCGCGAGCTTGATGAACTCGGCGCAGGGACCGTAGGTCCCGACCATGACGATCGCCTCGGGTTCGACGCGCTTGATCGTGCGCCAGGCCGACGCGACGGCGCGGGTGTTGCGCTCGAAGGTGCCTTCGGCGGCGAGCTCGAGGCCGCGCCTGGCAAGCGCGCGCTTCACGCCGGAAAGACCGTCGCGCCCGAACGAGTCGTCCTGGTAGAAAATGGCGATGCGGGTGAAATGGCGATCCTCGGTGAGATGCTTGACCCACGCCTCGGCCTCGGCGCCATAGCTTGCACGGATGTTGACCACGTTCGCAAGCTCGAAGTCGCGCAAGAATTCAGCGCCGCTGAAGGGACCGATGAAGGGCACGTTCCTGGCGCTGGTGATCGGTATCGTCGCCACCGCGGTCGGCGTGCCCACCGCGCCGATCAGCGCGAACACCTTCTCGTCCTCGATCAGCCGCAGCGTCTGCGCCAGCGAGCGGTCGGGGTCGTAGCCGTCGTCACGGCTGATGAGCTGGAGCTTGCGGCCGTGGACGCCGCCTTTGGCGTTGATCTCGGTGAAGGCTGCGACGATGCCCTGCCGCATGCGCTGTCCGAGTGTGGAGGAGGGACCCTCGAGCGCTGCGGCTTGGCCGAACAGGATCGCATCCTCGCTGACGCCGATCTCGTCGGCTTTCGCCGGCAGCATGATTGCTGCCAGGACGGCGACGGTCATGACGATGCATGTCGCAGATCGAGATCGATACATCAGAAAAGTCTTGCTGGGTGCGGTGAGTAGCTTCGTGAAAGCTATCGCCACGGGATGAATCGGCGATGTATCGACGGCTCCGTACTACTCCGGGGAAAACCGGCAACTTGCTTCGACAGAGCCCGCATCATCCTGCACTTCATTAACTAAACCGGGTAATGCGGAAAAGCCGGGTTCCGAAATTGTGCAGTTCTTAACCGCGGTCCTGTTCCGATAGTGGCTCCGGCGGCTCAACCACAGGTTCGGTTGAGCGGGACAGGGGACGGCGGTTTTTGGAATGGGCGGTCGGGATCAGAACGATCAGGATCGGGGGCGTATGACCGGATGGTGGCGTGCCGCGCCGCTGCTCGGGCTCTATCGCCCTGCGCTCGTCGCAGTCGGCGTCGGTCTTCTGTTCTCGGTCGTGGCTGCAGCCGCCGTGGCGCGATGGGAAGGCCGCGTCAACAAGATCGAGTTCGAGAACGCGGCCGAGACCGAAGTGATCGTCATGCAGAACGGCATGAGCGAGTACATCTCCAGGCTCGTCGCGCTGCGCACGCTGTTCGAATCGACCAATCAGGAGATCACCCGCAGCGAATTCGAGACCTTCAGCGCCCGCCTGTTCGAGCGCCATCCCGGCATGCTGCGCATCTCCTGGGTGCCGCGGGTGAACCGCAAGGAGCGCGCCGAATACGAGGCCGCGGCGATCACGGACGGCGTGTCCGGCTATCGCATCAAGTCGCTCCAGGGCGATGCGTTCGCGACCGCGCCGCAGAGCGACGAATATTTTCCGGTGTTCTACTCGACCCAGCCGAAGACGTCTCCAGTCTACGGAATGGACTACGCGACCGTTCCGGAGCGCCGCGCGGTCCTCGAGCGCGCGCGCGACACCGACCGGATAGGGGCCATTCGCACCCGCCTCTACGAGCCGAAGGAGGGCGGCCGGTTGCCCGACGTCCTCGTCGCCATTCCCGTCTACGCCAAGGGAACGTCGCGCGACGCGGTCGTGGACCGGCGCCGCAATCTCGCCGGCTTCGTCGTCGGCGTCTTCGACCTGCCGCTGCTGATCCAGTCCATTCGCGTGACCACCGGGGCAAGCCCCGCGGTCAGCGTCAACGTCTATCCGCCGTTCGCGGGTCAGATCGTCGGCCTGGAGCAAATGCTGCCGGATTACTCGTCGGCCGCGACGGCGCCGCAGACGATGCGGGACGTCGCGCTAGCCCTGCACTGGTCGGGCAATCTCAAGATCGGCGACACCGATTGGCAGGTGCGGGCGGTTCCGGCTGCCGGCGGTCCGCTGGAGACGACTTACGATCGCGCGGGTGCGGTGCTGATCGTCGGCATGCTGCTGACGCTGTCGCTTTCGACCTATCTCATGCTCGCAACCCGCAATTCGCAGCGGCTGTCACTGGCGAACCGGCGGGTGCTCGAACTCGCCCAGACCGACATCCTGACCGGATTGCCGAACCGCGCTTTCTTCCTGGCCCGGCTCGACGAGCTCAAGGGCCGTTTGAAGGACGCCGGTCCGACCTTCTCGATCCTGATGCTCGACCTCGACCGCTTCAAGAACGTCAACGACTCGCTCGGTCACGGTGCCGGCGATGCGCTGCTGCGTCAGGTCGCACAGCGGCTGAAATCCGCTTTGCGCACCAGCGACGTGCTGGCCCGGCTCGGCGGCGACGAATTCGCCATCATCCAGGAAGCTTGCGAGGATCAGCGCGTCTGCTCGACCGAACTGGCGGGGCGGATCGCCAAGCTCGTGGCCGAGCCGTTCCTTCTTCCCGGACACCGCGTCGAGATCGGTACCAGCATCGGCATTGCGATCGCGCCCGATCATGGCAGCGATCAGGAGCAGCTGCTGAAGAAGGCGGACCTGGCGCTCTACCGCTCGAAATCGTCGGGCCGCAACTGCTTCACCATCTACGACAAGGCGATGTCGGCCGAGCTCGAGGCGCGCAGCACGCTGGAAGGCGATCTGCGCGACGCCATCGCGCGGTGCCAGCTCGAGGTGCACTACCAGCCGTTCGTCGACGCCCTCAGCGGCACGCGGCGCGGCTTCGAGGCGTTGGTGCGCTGGCGGCATCCGACGCGCGGCTTGATTGCGCCGGACCAGTTCATCCCGCTTGCGGAGGAGACCGGGCTGATCGTGCCGCTCGGCGAGTTTGTGCTGCGGCGCGCCTGCGCGGACGCGGCCGGCTGGCCGTCCGATCTTGCGGTCGCCGTCAACCTGTCGCCGATCCAGTTCAAGGAGGCCGAGCTGTTCGAGATGATCAGCGCGGCGCTCGCCGATTCCGGATTGCCGCCGCAGCGGCTGGAGATCGAGATCACGGAATCCGTGCTGCTGGAGCGTGGCGTCGAGAACCACGCCTTCATGGAGCGGCTGAAGAGCATCGGCATCGCGCTCGCACTCGACGATTTCGGCACCGGCTATTCGTCGCTCAGCTATCTGACCGCTTTCCCGTTCGACAAGATCAAGATCGACAAATCGTTCATCCGGAACCTCACGCATCAGCCGCGCAGCTCCGCCATCATCTCCTCGATCGTGACGTTGGCGCGCGGGCTGGACATGTCGGTCACCGCCGAGGGCGTCGAGACCCGCGAGGAGTACGAGCGGCTGAAGGCGCTCGGCGTCAATTTCGCGCAAGGCTATCTGTTCGGCCGCCCGCAGCCGATCGAACGGATCCTGTTCGACGCGCCCGCCAAATCGTCGCAACGCGACGCGGCCTGAGGGCGGCCGCCCAAGGATCGCTCAATGAGGCATGCGCGAAAAGCGCTTGACCCGGGCAGTCCTGGATGGTCGGAAGGACCGTCCAGGGATGAAACACACAATGCGGCTTCCGTTCTTCTACGGCTGGGTCGTGGTCGCGGTGACCTTCGTCACCATGGCCATCGGCGTCAACGCGCGCACCGCCTTCTCGCTGTTCTTCCCTCCCATCATCTCCGAATTCGGCTGGGAGCGCGGCGTCACCGCGGGCGCCTTCTCCTTCGGCTTCGTGGTGTCGGGCATGGTCAGCCCGCTGATCGGCCGGCTGATGGACCGCGCCGGCCCGCGCGCGGTGATGGAGCTCGGCGTCGTTCTGATGGGCGGCGGATTGCTGCTCGCGCCGCTCACGAGCCAGCCATGGCATCTCTATGTCACCATCGGCGTCATGGTCGGCGCCGGTTCGGTGTGTCTCGGCTATTCCGGGCAGTCGTTGTTCCTGCCGAACTGGTTTATCCGCACGCGCGGCCTCGCCATCGGCATCGCCTTCGCCGGGGTCGGCATCGGCTCGGTCACGCTGCTGCCATGGGTGCAACACATGATCGAAGGGACCGGCTGGCGCACCGCCTGCACGGCGATGGGCCTGATGATCCTGATCGTGCTGGCGCCGATCAATCTGTTCCTGCATCGACGTCCCGAGGATATCGGCCTTCGGCCTGACGGCGATGCGGCCCCGGCCGCAGGCGCCGCAAAACCCGCCTCCAACGTCGTCGATCCCGTCTGGGCCGGGACCGAATGGACACTCCGGAAAGCGGTCGCCACGACACGGTTCTGGTGGATCGCGCTCGGCTATTTCTGCGGCCTCTACATCTGGTACGCGGTGCAGGTGCACCAGACCAAATTCCTGCTCGACATCGGCTTCAGCCCGGGTGTCGCGGTGTGGGCACTCGGCATCGTCAGCCTGCTCGGCATTCCCGGCCAGATCCTGCTCGGCCATGTCTCCGACCGGATCGGGCGGGAATGGGTGTGGGCGATCAGCTGCGCGGGTTTTGCGATCTCTTTCGCGGCGCTGATGGCCCTGAAATTCCAGCCGTCATTGTGGCTGGTCTACCTCATGGTGTTCACGCAAGGCGCGCTCGGTTACGGCCTGACCTCGATCATGGGCGCAGTGGTGTTCGAGATTTTTCAGGGCAAGCACCAGGGCAGCATTTTCGGCACGATCATGCTGGCGGCATTGGCCGGCGGCGCTGCCGGTCCCTGGGTCACCGGCTTGCTTTACGATCGGGTCGGCGACTACACGCTGGCCTTTGGCGTCGCCATCATCGTGAGCGGATTGTCGGCGCTCTCGATCTGGCAAGCTGCGCCCCGCAAGGTGCGCGCCGTTGCCGGCAAGCTTCAGGTGGAAACCGGCGCCGAATAGGTTCCGTGCGCGCCCAATTACCTTCGTTTCTTTCGCGGAATGTTAATCATGTCGCGTCTTGGCGCGGTGCGAGGGGACTGCAAAAAGGACTTGGACACCATGGTGGCGCTAGCGTCGGTTGCATATTTTCCCGATGCCTCCGGGTCTAGCGATGTCCGCCTCCGATTGTGCCATGACAGAAACTCCGGAAGTGCTGTTGGCCGCGCTCGAACGCGCCGACGAGGGCATCGTCATCGTCGACAGCGCGCATCGCATCACGCATTTCAATGCCGGTGCGGAGCGGATTTGGAAACTCGCACGCGCTGATGTGCTCGGTCACGACGCCGAAATTCTCACCCTCAAATGCCTTCAGGCCGATCCGGTTGCAGAATTCCGTGACGAGATCAGCCTCGTGCGAAACGACGGCAGCCGCATCCGGGCGGCCATCTCGCTTTCATCCATTGCAAGTGAAGGCATCACCTATCGCATCGTGTTCGCGCGCGACGTCACCGCGAATGCCGAACGCCGCGCCAGGATCGGGCTTCTCCACGCCGTCTCCGACCAGACCAACCGCGCGGTGCTCATCACCGACACCGACCAGAGCATCGTCTACGTCAATGCCGCCTTCACGACGCTGTTCGGCTACACCAGCGAGGAAGCCGAGGGCCGCCGTGCCAGGGGCCTGCTCGCCGGCCGCCACACCGATCGCAAGGCCGTTGCGAAGCTCGTCAAGCGCCTGATGGAGGGTGGCCACCGCGGCGAGGTCGAGATGCTCGCCTATGACAAGGACGGCGAGGAGATCTGGGTCTGCGCCCGCATCGATGCCTTCCGCGACAGGAGGGCCAGGTCAAGCACATCTTCGCGCTGCTCGAGGATATCACCGAGACCAAGCAGCTGCGCTCGCTGCAGCAGCTCATCATGGGCGCGCTCGCCGACGAGGTTCCGATCGGCGAGATTGCCGACCGGCTGTGCCGCCGTGTCGAGCAGATCGCGCCCGACGTCGTCTGTTCGCTGCTTCATATCGATGCCGCGGGCCTGATCCATCCGCTCGGCGGCCCAAGTCTGCCCGAGGACTATTCCCGCGCACTGGACGGCGTTGCCATCGGCCCCAATGTCGGCTCGTGCGGAACCGCGGCCTTCTACGGCGAGCCGGTGCTGGCGACGGATCTGGAGACCGATCCGCGCTGGCGGCCGTACAAGGCGATGCCGCTCGCGATTGGCCTGCGCGCATGCTGGTCGACGCCGGTCAAGGCCAAGGACGGACGGGTCATCGCCACGTTCGCCTTCTACTACCGGGAGCCGCGCGCGCCGAGCAATTGGCATCGGCGCATCGTCGAGGCCTGCGTCAATCTCGGCGCTTTCGCGATCGAGCGCAAGGAAGCGCGCGCCGAGATCGCGCGGCTCGCCTATCACGATATCCTCACGGGCCTGCCGAACCGCGCGCAATTGCGGCGCCTGATCACCACCGCCATCGATGCCTGCCCGACCGGCAGCCACGTCGCGCTGGCCTTCCTCGACGTCGATCATTTCAAGGACGTCAACGACACACTCGGTCATGCCGCCGGCGACGAGCTCCTGATCCAGCTCGCGCAGCGCCTGCGCGAGCAGATCGGGCCCGAGGACATGCTGGGGCGACTCGGCGGCGACGAGTTCGTGATCCTGCTGCCGCAGCGCAACGCCGAGGGTGCCGAGCGCGTCGCGGCCGGAATCACCGAAGCGCTGGCCGCGCCGCTGCGGCTCGGCTCCAGGCAACTGCAGATGTCGGCGAGCATCGGCGTCAGCCTCTATCCCGATCACGCCACCGACATCGACACCCTGATGCAGCAGGCGGACGCGGCCATGTACATGGCCAAGCAGGCCGGCCGCTCGACCCATCGCCTGTTCAGCGCCGAGATGAACGGGCTCACCGAGCAGCGGCTGGCCTTGATTGCGGCGCTGCGCCGCGCCATCGCCGAGGGCACGCTGACCCTCCGCTATCAGCCGCAGATCCGCAGCTGCGACGGCGCGATCCATGGCGTCGAGGCGCTGGCGCGCTGGCACGATGCCGAGCTTGGCGACGTCTCGCCGGCAAAATTCATCCCACTCGCCGAAGAGTGCGGCCTGATCGAGCAGATCGGCCTGTGGTCCGTGCGCGAGGCCTGCCGGCAGATGGCGAGCTGGCGCCGCGCTGGGCTGAACATTCCATCCGTGTCGGTGAACCTGTCGCCGATCAATTTCCGCAACGTCACGCTGGCCGCGCGGCTCAAGGATATCCTCGCCGAATACGATCTGGCGGCGGATGCGCTGATGCTCGAGATCACCGAGGGCGCGTTCATGCAGGACAGCGTCGCCGCGCTCGAGACGATGAACGCGATCCGGGAGCTCGGCGTCGGGCTTTCCGTGGACGATTTCGGCACCGGCTATTCCAGCCTCAGCCGGCTCGCCCATCTGCCGATCCGCGAGCTCAAGATCGACCGCAGCTTCATGCGCGACATCGAGCGTGACGCTGGCGCGCTCGCGATCGCCACCGCTGTGGTGCGCGTCGGGCAGGGCCTCGGCATGACTGTCGTCGGGGAAGGAGTTGAGACCGAGGCGCAGCGCAAGGTGCTGGCCGAGCTCGGCTGCGACGTCGTGCAAGGCTTCCTCTACGCGCCCGCGCTCGCGCCCCTAGCGTTCGAGCGCTGGCTGATCGAGCACTGCGCCGAGCAGGCGCGGGCGATGCTCGCTCGTCTCGACATTGCACCGGCCGGCGCGACCGCGGTGAAGCGGTCGGCGTAGGGCGTCTACTCTCGGAGCCGCCACGGCAGCAACGACCGGCTAGTCATCGAAATCAACGAAACGCGTTACTTCGATCGTGTCTGGTTTGATTTTGCTCGGCATTGACGCGGCAATGCATAGTGAACGGTCAGCAGGCTTTCGTTCCTGTCATCGAAAATCAAATGATCGGTCAAGGCCATTTCCGCGCGCATCGCGTTGCAGCAGAAGATCATCCATCGATTGAACGTGGGCAGCTGGCTCATGGAGCGGTAAAGCTCGCCACACTCGATGGTCAGGTTCGGCCGGCCTTGCGCGTTCGCCAATTCGAGCCGGGATCGAATCTCTTGCCGGAAACGATCCGTTGAAACCATGCGACATCCGATTGCCGAAAACCCTTCTGAGAGGGGGATCAGCCGGCCAATAATGAAATCGAGCGAGGAACCCCGTCAACTCAGACGCCAGGCCGCGTGACCATAGAGCAATGCCAACACAAAGATACAGCTAATAAAGCCGATCGGATTGATGCGCTCGTCTCGCTATTGGGTGACGGCGTTCCTATATGCTCGAGATCACCGCCCGCCCTTGGCAGTTATCGGTGACTGAGAGCATTTCGCTCCCGCCTCAACCACGCAGGCGGTCGCATGTCCGATATCCCAAAATACAAATCTCCTGGACCGATTGGTATCTCGGGTGCCGGTGCGGGTCGCTGCGTCGGCCTGCATGCAGCGGAATCCATTTTCAATTGATCTGCGGCAGCGATCTCGCACGCAGATCGTCAGGAGGTTTACGTGGCAAACACAGCAACGATCCGAAATTCGAACGGACTTCCGGCCACATTCACGGGATCGAAGACCGGGCAGGACGACGCTCCGTTTGTCTTCGTCAAGGTCGGCGATGAAGAGCGCCGCATGCGAAGGGCCGAATGGGATGCGCTTCCGCCCTGGACCGGTCCGCGCCCGGCACGAACAGCCAACGACTGATCGCACAGCCTTGGGGAGGCCCGCTTGACGGTCGAACATGCCATCGTGCGAACCAAGCCGAAGCCCTGGGGCAGTCTCGATCTGCGGCCCTGGAGTGAGACGTCGACGAGCGACGGGCCGATCGGGGAATTGTGGTTCGAGCGCCCGGGTCTTGCTGCGCCCAAGACGACGTTGCTGCTCAAAATGCTCTTCACCACCGAGCCGCTGTCGATTCAAGTTCATCCGGATGATGCGTTCGCGCGTTCGATCGGGCTTGCCAATGGCAAGACCGAAGCCTGGTATATCGTCTCCGCGATCCCCGGCGCCCGGGTCGCGGTGGGATTGAACCATTTGCGCTCCGCCGCGGAGTTGCGAACCGCGATCACTGATGGCTCGATCGCCGATATCGTGGATTGGCAGCCGGTTCATCCAGGCGACGTCATTCTCATTCCTGCTGGAACGATCCACGCGATCGGCGCCGGCATCGTGCTCGTGGAAATCCAGCAGCACAGCGACGCCACGTTCCGGCTGTTCGACTATGGACGAGCGCGCGAACTGCACATCGACCATGCCGTCGCGGTGGCGACGGCAGGCCCACGCCAGATTCAATCGCCGTCCGAACGCCTGAGCGGCGCGCGAACGGTCCTCACGGTCAATTCCTATTTTGCGCTGGAGCAGACGGACCTTGCTCCTGGCTCCGTTTGGATGCTCGACGCACCGAAAGAGACCTGGCTGCTGGCGATAGAAGGCCAGGCCCAACTCGGCTCGACGAGGCTGGCGCCGGGGGACGCGATCTTCCTGGAAGCCGACCATGCGGAAATCGAGGTCGGTGCGAGCGGCTTGAAAGCGCTGCTGGCCTATCCCGGCCCGAAGATAAACCCTGCTGCGCTAACAGAGCGCAGTGCCGCGAGCGCCAGTCTCGCACCGCACGCCTTTCCCGGCACCCTGGTCCCGTCTCCCTTCGAGACCGCCACGCTCAAACAATCGGAGACGCCAAATTGGCTGCCGTAAATCGTATCGCATTCATCGGCAATTCGCTTCCCCGCCGCTGCGGCATCGCGACCTTCACTACTGACTTGCAGAGCGCCGTTGCGGCGTCCCGGAGTGATCTGGAGACGGTCATCGTCGCGATGACCGATCACGGCCAGGTCTACGATTATCCTACCACCGTGGGCCTGGAGATCGACGACGACAGGCAAGATGATTATGTCCGTGCGGCTGCCTATCTGAACAGCGGCGGCTTCGAGGCCGTTTCGCTGCAACACGAATTCGGAATTTTCGGCGGCGAAGCCGGAGGCCAGATCATGGCGCTTCTGTCGCGCCTGACCATACCGATCGTGACAACCCTGCATACGGTCTTGTCCGAGCCGACAGAGGCTCAGCGCGACGTCATCACGCGCATCGTCGAGTGCTCGTCCAAGATCGTCGTGATGGCTGAAAAAGGTCGGGAATTGTTGCGCTCCGTCTATCACATGGCTGACGAGAAGATCGAGATCATCCCGCATGGCATCCCGGAATTTGCGTTCGTCGAACCCGACGCGGCCAAGGCTGCGCTCGGATTCAGCAACAAGTCGGTCATCCTGACCTTCGGATTGCTGTCGCCGAACAAGGGTATCGAAGTCATGATCGATGCGATGCCTTCGATTCTGAAGACCCGACCCGACGCCGTTTACGTCGTCCTCGGTGCGACGCATCCCAACCTCGTGCGCGACCGTGGCGAAGCTTATCGTGAGTCCCTGATGGCGCACGCGCGCCAGGCTGGCGTCGAGGATCACGTCGTGTTCCTCGATCAGTTCGTCGACAAGAAAACGCTGCTCGATTTCATCTCGATGTCTGACGTCTACGTGACGCCGTACCTCAGTGAGGCCCAGATGACCTCGGGCACGCTGGCCTACAGTTTTGGCCTCGGTAAAGCCGTGGTGTCCACCCCGTATTGGCATGCCCGTGAACTATTGGCCGAGGGCCGCGGCATCCTGGTTCCGTTTGGCGACGCGGCAGCGCTCGGCATTGAAATCGCCAAGTTGCTCACCAACGACGTGCTTCGGCAGGCGATGCGCAAGCGCGCCTATTCGAGCAGCCGCGCGATGACATGGGAAAGAACCGCCGAGCGCTATATGTCGGTCTTCGAGAACGCCGGCCGCCGGCATCGGCTCAAGACCATCGCGCGTATGGATACTGGCACGCTGCTGCGCGACAGCCGCGCCCCGCCGGAAATGCAGCTCGGCCATTTCCTGTCGATGTGCGACGACACGGGACTGTTTCAGCATGCCGTTCATAGCGTGCCGGATCGTGCCCACGGCTATTGCGTCGACGACAACGCCCGGGCGCTGCTCGTGGCCTGTGCGCTCAACAATCCGGGTGAAGAGCGGCTGCCGGATGCGCTGACGGCACGATTTGCCGCTTTCGTCCAGCACGCCTGGAATCCGGATACACGACGATTTCGCAATTTCATGGGCTTCAACCGCTGCTGGTTGGAGGACAAGGGGTCGGAGGACAGTCACGGACGTACGCTCTGGGCCTTGGGGGTGTGCGCGTTGACCGACGCCAGCTCGTCGCGGCGCTCATGGGCCGGGGCCTTGTTTTCCGAAGCAATGGCGACAGTGGAAGATTTTCGTTCGCCCCGTGCGTGGGCGTTCGTATTGCTGGGCCTCGATGCTTACTGCTCGGCTGTCCCGGGCGATGTCCAGGCGACCCGCCTGCGTGCCGTGCTTGCCGATCGCTTGATCTTGATCTTCGACACCGTGGCAACCGGCGATTGGGTCTGGTTCGAGGACGGGTTGGCCTATGATAACGCGCGCTTGCCCCAGGCGCTGATCATAACCGGTCTTGCCAGCAAGACATCGCGCTATGTCAATATCGGGCTGGAGTCGTTGCGCTGGCTTGTGAAGCGGCAAACCTCAGCGAAAGGCCAATTCCGCCCGATCGGCACGGCGGGGTTTGGCGATCGACGCCAGCCGTCGCAAGCCTTCGACCAGCAGCCGCTGGAGGCCGCGGCGACCATCGCGGCATGCCTCGCCGCGTGGCGGGCCGATCACGATGTCGAGTGGAAAGCCGAAGCCGCGCGGGTCTTCGCGTGGTTTCTGGGCAGCAACGACCTGTCGGCCTCGCTGGTCGATCTGGAGACCGGAAGCTGCCGGGATGGCCTGCATCCCGATCGTCCCAATGAGAACCGGGGAGGGGAATCCGTGGTGTCTTATTTGCTTGGGCTTTCCGAGATTCGGCAAATTGCCCGCCTGAGCGAAAGCCGGGCCAAGCCTGCTCCTCTCGTCGCTTGACGGAGCAGGATTACGATTTCCTCCTTCAACCCATCGAGGCCGTCTTGTCGCAATCTCCCTTCCTCAAACGTCAAGCCCTTCAGCTGCGGCCTGATCCGACCCGTGTCATCGTTCGGCCTTTCAAGCCGGCAACAGAGCCGCGCGACCTCAATCCGACGGACAAGACCCGCGCCAACCATATCGTCGAACGGGTCCTCGCGCTCGATGCCGAGACGGCTGACCGGCAATTGGCCGACGTTCTGGAGAATTTCCTCGGCCGTCACCGCAACCTGTTGCAGATATTCGAGACACGCGCCGCGGAAATGGAAGAGGCGCTGGCCGACCATGCTGTATTCACGCAGGTGCAGCGCCAACTCGCGGGCGCCTATTTTCTCAACGAATATTCGTTCGAGGCCTCGGCATTGTTCAATCCGAGTATCGTGCCGCATCCCGATCAATCCGGAACGCCGGAAGGCAGCCTTCGCTTCATCCTAAGTCTTCGTGCCGTCGGCGAGGGTCACGTGTCGTCCCTGACATTTCGCTCGGGGCTTATTGCGGCAGACGGGACCGTGACCATCGACCCGACGGCGCGCCTTGCATCCAGCCCCGATCTCGTCAAGCTGACATCGGGCGCCGGCGGCGACGAGATTGATGTTACATTTGCGGCCGGCCAGGATCTGAGCGAGCGGGTGATTTTCCCGGTCACTGAAGCGCAGTCGAACGGGATCGAGGACGCCCGCTTTGTGCATTTCAGCAACGCCGGCGAGACGATCTACTACGCGACCTACACCGCTTATAGCGGACGGGCGATCCGGTCGGAGCTGATCGAGACGTCCGACTTTGTATCGTTCCGGCTATCGACCCTGAAGGGCAGTGCCGCGCGCAACAAGGGCATGGCGTTATTCCCGCGCAAGATCGGGGGCAGATATGCAATGATCGCGCGCCAGGATAACGAGAACCTCTATCTGATCTTTTCCGACGATCTCCAGACGTGGGATGGCGGCCAGCCGATTCTGAAGCCGCGATACCCCTGGGAATTCGTGCAGATCGGCAATTGCGGATCACCCATCGAGCTCGACGTCGGGTGGCTGCTGCTGACGCACGGCGTCGGACCTTTGCGAAAATATTCGATCGGGGCCGCGCTGCTGGACAAGAACGACCCTTCGAAGGTGCTCGGCCGCCTGCGCGAGCCACTATTGCGCCCGGACCCTTCCGAACGCGAAGGATATGTTCCAAACGTCGTCTACACTTGCGGCGCGATGCGCCACCACGACAAGATCATCTTCCCCTACGCGGTCTCCGACAGCTACTGCAATGTCGCGACAATCGAGATCGGATCCTTGATCGCGGCCATGGACAGGAGCGCATAGGAACTGCGCTGACCGTTCTCGACATCCATCCGGTGGATTGGAAAAGCGTGAAGCGGTCGGCGCAGAACACTGCGTCGAGCTGGTGATATCCGGGCTCAGGCATCCGGTTGCAGGAACGTGCCGTACTGCTTGGTCGCGGCGACCGCGGCCGCGGCCTGTCCGATCATCCGCATCGCGGCCATCATCGGCCACGGCCCGAGGCTGACCCGCCGAACGCCGACGCGAGCCAGATCCGGAAGTGCGGGAACGCCTTGTGTCACCATGATGTTGACCGGCAGAGGCGTGAGCTGAACCAACTTTTCAATGAGAGCGAGATCGGTGAGGCCGGGGACGAAAATTCCGTCGGCGCCGGCCTCGGCATAGACCTTCGCCCGCCTTGCCGCTTCGTTCATGCACTCGTCCGGCGATCCGAATTTCAGCAGGAACGGATCTGTTCTCGCATTGATGAACAGCTGAACTCCAAGATCTTTCGCGGCGTCGCGCACGGCCTTGATCTTGGCGGCATGGAGTTCGGGATTGACCAGTTGCCGCTTTCCCCCCGATAGCCCGTCCTCGATATTGATGCCGACGGCGCCGGCTTTCAAAATCTCGGTCGCCGATCTGGCGGCGGCCTCCGGGGTGTCGCCATATCCTGCCTCCAGATCGATTGAGACTGGAACTGACACGGCCGCAGTCATCCGCGATACGAGGCCGGTCACCATGTCGAACGGGACATTTTCTCCGTCGGCGTATCCAAGTGCGGAGGCGACCGCGCCGCTGCTGGTCGCGATGGCCGGAGCGGTCTTCGCGATGGCTTTGGCGGTGGCGGCGTCCCAGGCGTTGAACAGGACGAGCGGATCGCCCTTCCTGTGAAGGGCATGAAAGGTCTCGGCATATTGATGTTGTGTCTTGGCGTCCATTGCGCGCACTCCAGATTAGAAAATCGAAGGATGTTGTGGGCCACCGCCCTCTGCGTTCAGTCAGGCGCGTGCGTCTTGAACCAGTCCATGATCAGGCCGGTGACTTCTTCCTCACGCTCGAGGTGCGGGAAGTGCCCGACATCGGGCAGGACAATCCGCTTGTGCGGCCCCTTGAACAGCGGCTCCTCCTTGACCGAGTACCTCGCTGTCGGATCGTTGCTGCCATAGATCGTCAGCGTCGGCGTGTGCATGTCATTGATCGGCAGCCGGCCCGTGAGCCCCGCATCGGTCAGGCCTCCGTAATATTTCAGCGCCGCGGCCATCGTGCCGGGCGAGCTGAGTGTCTCCTTGATCGAACGGATGTGCTCGGCATTGTTGAATGTCGGTGACCACAGCTTCCAGAGATAGTCGACAAAGGGGAGGCCCTCGGTATTGACCGCGGATTCGGCGCCGGGCAGCTGGAAAAAATAGACGTGGAAGACGGCTCGAACGAGCTCCGGATCCCGTCTGATGCTCGAAATTGTAATCGGGT
Source organism: Bradyrhizobium sp. 155 (assembly GCF_023101105.1). Taxonomy (NCBI): domain Bacteria; kingdom Pseudomonadati; phylum Pseudomonadota; class Alphaproteobacteria; order Hyphomicrobiales; family Nitrobacteraceae; genus Bradyrhizobium; species Bradyrhizobium sp. 155. The sequence continues at coordinate 1,942,072 of NZ_CP064704.1, forward strand.
GCGCGGTGTTCATGACCACGGCGGCCTTGATTGCCGATGGCGCCGTGGCCAGCGCCTGAAAGGTCGAGGTGCCGCCCCAATCCATGCCGACGACGCGTGCCTGTCCGTCGTCGCTCAGCGCCGCGATGAGGGCTTCGAGATCCTTGCCCAGTGCGATCGGATCGAAAATGCCGTCCGCCGGAATCTCGGTCGGCGCATAGCCACGCAGGAACGGCGCGACGGCACGATACCCGGCATCCGCGAAGACCTGCAGCTGCTTTCGATACGACCAGGCATTGTCGGGAAAGCCGTGCAGGAACATGACCAGGGGGCCATCGCCCTGTTCGAGATAGGCGAAGCGCACGCCGTTGGCCTGCACGTATTTCAAGGCGGGTTCGGTGCCCCTGGTATCCGCTTGGGCATTCGCTTGTCGTGCCGCGCTCCGAGTATTCATCGTCATTCTCCATGTGATCGAGCCCCGCGATCCAAATTATGTGCGGAGCGCACATATCGTCAAGTTGTTTTTTGTGCGCTCCGCACATATTGTCGGTGTATGGAAATTGGAATCGCAAATTTGCTGGGGGCGCTTTCGCTCGCCGTCATGGATCGGATCGAGCAGGGCGCGCGCGAGGTCATCGGCCGCGGTGGCGAGACCCCTGCGGCACTGGTCGTCATCGGCTATGGCCAGGGCATGACCAACGACAAGCTGCGGCGGATCCTTGGCCTGTCGCATTCAGGAACGGTCCGGCTGGTGGACCGTCTGGTGTCGGATCGGCTGGTCGAACGTCGGCCCGGACAGGACGGCCGCGAGGTTGCCTTGCACCTGACGGCGAAGGGCGCCGCAACCCGCAACGATTTGATGACTTCGCGGATTTCGGCCGTCGCGTCGCTTCTGGATGTACTGTCGCCGGCTGAAACGAAGCGCCTTGAAACGCTGCTCCATGAGTTGTTGGCTCGGCAGGATACCTCCGAGATGGATCGCTTCACGATCTGCCGCATGTGCGACGACAGCGCTTGTACGAATTGCCCCTTGCCCACGGACAAGGGCAAACGCGCTCGCTAGCGGGCGCGCTCGAGACTATCATCCGGCTTGGGCGCAACGCGCGTTCACATCGCGGAAAGGAACGTCCGGCGTTTCCCCACGTTGTCGGCCCACCAGCACAAGCCGGTCCATACGATGAAGAAGATCGCCACCATCCTTGTCATGCTCTGTGCCTTTCCGGCGGCCGCCCGCGCGGACAGCTGGAGTGGCTATCGCATTCCCGAGACCGGGACCAGCGTCGATATCCCTTCGTCCATCTTCACCGAGCAAGCCGGCCGGCCCGACGGCTATGGCATGCAGTACCGGACCAGCGACGGCCGTGCGGATTTGACGGTGCAGGCCGTTCCCAATGACGGCAGCTCACCGGCCGCTTTCCTGGCGCGGAAGAATCCGCCGCCCGGCATCACCTACAAGCGCATCACGCCGCGCTTCTTCGTGGTCTCCAGCACCCGGGGCGGCAAGATCTGGTACGACCGCTGCAACTTTGGCCGCCGCTACGTGCATTGCGTGCTGATCAACTATCCGGCCGCCGAGAAGCGGCAGTGGGATGCACTCGTGACCCGCGTCAGCCGCACGCTGAGCGGCGGTTGATCCGTTCACCAACGAAAAACCTGCTCACAAAGAAAAACTGCCCGCAGGTTGCGGGCAGCAGTCTCGTGAGGATGGTTCAGCGCACGTTGGTCGATGTCGTCGACATGGTCGGCTTGGAGCCCGGCACGTGCGACATGGTCTTGGTGGTCGACCCGACCTCCTCGCCCGCCTTGACTTTCGTGCGGGTGTGGGAGCGGCTGAACGTACCACCCTCATGCGCCTGCGCGCGCGCATTGGAATTGAGCACCGGACCGTTGCCCTTGTTCATGCTGGTGCCGGACTGCGCCTTGCCGTTGGCAGACGCGGCGCTGCCGCCCGCTGCAATCGACGAGCCGGTCTGTCCGGAGCCCGACGTCGACGTGCCGCCGGTGCCGAGCGTGCTGGCCGAGGTGCCGCCGGCCGCGGCCGAGCCCCCGGTGCCGCCGGTCATGCTGGTTTGCGCCGACAACGGCGAGGCGGCGGCGAGCAGAAGTGCGACCGACGAGGTCGCGATCAACATTCTCATCTGTGAAATCCTTTTGCTAGGGCGACGATGTCGAGATGGTGCAGCCGTTGACCGTGACGGTGCTCGCGCTGGTCGAACCCGGGCCGCCGGCCGTCGAGGACGAACTCGACACGTTGCCGCCACCGGCCTGGACGTGCACCGACGATCCGCCGGCCGAGCTAGAGCTCGACAGCGAGCCGCTCGATGAGGTCGAGCCGGTGGTGCCCGAACCCGATGACCCCAGCGCGGTAATGCTGCCGTCGGGATGTTTTTCCACCGTGACCCGGCAGGTCTCGCCGGACGCGGTCTTGCCGGTTTTCTGCATGGTTTCCCCCGCAGCGGCGCTGCTCATCAAAGTCAAAACTGCGATCGCAACGATTGGTCTGTTCATGCCAGTCCTCCTCAGGAAGGACGAAGGAGCGGCATTGCTGCCGCTCCGCCGGCCGGATGTCAGTCCTTGTCCTTCTTCATCTCGTCCTTGTGGTGGCCTTTGCCCTTTTCCATGCCCATGTCGCTGGCATGTCCCGCGGAGGAGCCGGCCGCTCCCACGGTCGAGCCGCTCTTGCCGCCGCCGGCCGACGAGCCGCCCGTGCCGACTGTCGATGCCGAGTTGGAGCCGGAGCCTGCCGCAGAGCCGCCGGTGCCGACGCTGGACGAACTCTTGCCGCCACCCGCCGACGAACCACCGGTGCCGAGCGTCGAGGCCGAGCCTGAGCCGCTGCCGGAGCCTGCGGCGGAGCCGCCGGTGCCGATCGACGAACTGCTGGTGCCGCCGCCCGCCGACGAGCCGCCGGTGCCAAGCGTCGAGGCCGAGCCCGATCCGCTGCCCGAACCCGCCGATGAACCGCCCGTGCCTACGGTCGAGTTGCTGGTGCCACCGCCGGCTGACGACCCGCCAGTGCCGACCGTCGAACTCGACTGCGCCACGGCGAGCGCGGTACCGGCCAGCAGCGCAGCTGCGGCCGCAGACAATTTCAGAATCCTCATCGCTGTCTCCTCGAATGATCAAATTGCCAAAACAGGCACGGGATAAAGTGGCAAGCTGCAGAAACGTTCCTTGGATCGGTATGAGGATGTGGAAAATGCGCGCGAGAATTGCGACGAGGTTCCAGCGGCGCGGCGCGCCGATGCCGAGCGGGAACAGCGAAGCGCGACGATCTGAAGAAAACAAACGCTACTTCAACGACAATCCCGTCCTGCGCCGCAGATCCGTGATCGCGCGCAGAAAACTGTCGGCCGGCGTCGTCTCCGGATCGATCAGGCGGTGCAGGCGAAAGCCGTCTTCCAATGCCAGCACGACGGAGGCCATCCAGGGGGGATTGAGCGTGTCGCCCTTCGCGTTGCTCTTCAGCGTTGCCTCGATGATGTCGGCGACCAGCTTGCGCCGCGCGCGCAGGCGCTTTGCAAGCTCCGGTCGGCGCTTCTCGGCGCGGGCGACAAACAGGATCATCTCCATGTGGAGCAGCGGCGAGCGGCCGAGCGGATCCTGCCTTGTGCGATCCATCGCCTTCAGCGCCGCGATGAAGTCGTCGAGATTGTCGTGCTGCGCGAGGATGTCCATGTTGCGCCGGATCGACTGCGCGACATGCTCCTCGAGCATGGCGATAATCAGCTCGTCCTTGCTCTTGAAGTTGGAATAGAACGCGCCGCGGCTAAATCCGGCCGCCGCCGCGATCGCCTCGATGCTGGCGCCGCCGATGCCGTCCTGCTCGAACACGCGCGCCGCCGCCTCGAACAGCCTGTCGCGCGTGTCGTCCCTGGTCGGCCTGGTTCTCACCCTTGACATCGGGGCAGTTTAGGGCAAAATGCAACTCGATACAACAATGTATCGAGTTGATAATTCCGGGATGGTTACGCTGCGCAAGAGGGGCTGCGGCGTATGCGATTCATGCGGCAACCGATATGAGGTCACCATGAACGAGCACGTGCAGGGCACCGGCGGTCCGCTGTTCAACCCGCTGTCGCCGGACTTCATCCGCGATCCCTATCCGCATTATGACCGGCTCCGCGCGATCTACCCGATTCACGTGACGCCGTTCGGCCAGTTCGTCGCCAGCCGCCATGCCGATGTCAGCCTCGTGATGCGCGACAAGCGTTTTGGCAAGGATTTCGTCGAGCGCTCCAAGCGCCGCTATAGCGAGAAGATCATGGAGGAGCCGGTCTTCCGCAGCATGAGCCACTGGATGCTGCAGGCCGATCCGCCTGACCACACCCGCCTGCGCGGCCTCGTCGTGAAGGCCTTCACCGCCCGCCGCGTCGAGGACATGCGGCCACGCATCCAGGAGATCGTCGACCAGACCATCGATGCCGTGATCGACCGCGGCCACATGGACCTGATCGAAGACTTCGCCTTCCGCCTGCCTGTCACCATCATCTGCGACATGCTCGGCATCCCCGAGGACCATCGCGAGACTTTCTATAACAGCTCGCGCGATGGCGGACGGCTGCTCGATCCCGTGCCGCTGTCGCCGGAGGAGATCGCCAAGGGCAACGCCGGCAACATGATGGCGCAGATGTATTTCCAGCAGCTGTTCGAGCTTCGTCGCAAAAATCCCGGCGACGATCTCATTACCCAGCTGGTGCAGGCCGAGGAAGACGGCAACAAGCTCACCAACGAGGAACTGACCGCCAACATCATCCTGTTGTTCGGCGCCGGCCACGAGACCACGGTCAATCTGATCGGCAACGGCCTGCTGGCGCTGCATCGCAATCCGGACCAGCTCGCGCTTTTGAAGGCGCGGCCGGACCTGATGGTGGGCGCGATCGAGGAGTTTCTGCGCTACGATTCCTCGGTGCAGATGACCGGGCGGGTCGCGCTGGAGGATATCGACGATCTCGGCGGCGCCAAGATCCCCAAGGGCGAGACCGTGCTCTGCCTGCTGGGCTCGGCCAACCGCGACCCGGCGGTCTATCCTGACCGCCCCGACCGGCTCGACGTCACCCGCCAGAATGTGAGGCCGCTGTCGTTCGGCGGTGGCATCCATTTCTGCCTGGGGGCCCAATTGGCCCGCCTCGAGGCCGAGATCGCCATCGCCACGCTGTTGCGTCGGCTGCCCGACCTGCGCATCGACGACGTCGAAAACCCCGAATGGCGGCCGACCTTCGTGCTGCGCGGCCTGAAGCGGCTGCCTGCGAGCTGGTGATGGCTGCCGGCGTTAACCTCCGCGCGCAACAGTCGCTGTGACTTCGCCACACTTCCCCCTATATAAGGGGCTGTTCCGGTACGTCTGAGGCCCTGCGGCTCAGGCAAGGCCCGCATCCGGTTTGGCCGAGGGGAGACCCGTGCAGACGACGCTGCTCGGATTGGCGATTGCCTTTATCTTAGCGCTGCTGGCCGCTCTGATCGGACCGTACTTCGTCGACTGGAACCAGTTCAGGCCCCAGTTCGAAGCAGAGGCCGGCAGGATCATCGGCGTGCCGGTGCGGGTGGCGGGCGAGCTCGACGCGCGGCTGTTGCCGGCGCCGACGCTGCGGCTGCGCGCGGTCACCTTCGGCGGCAACAACGATCTCGGCCGCCTGCGCGCCGACAAGCTCGATGTCGAATTCAGCCTGAGCTCGCTGATGCGCGGCGAATGGCGCGCCACCGAGCTTTCGGTCAATGGCATGGCGGTCGATCTCGGCCTCGACGCGCGCGGGCGGGTCGATCTGCCGTCCACCGCGAGCGGGAGCTTCAATCTGGCATCGCTGGCGATCGAGCGGCTGAATCTCACCGGTCGCATCGCCCTGCATGATGCCGCCAGCCATTCGACACTGGAGCTCAACGACATCGCTTTCTCCGGCGATGTGCGCTCGCTGGCCGGCTCGGTCCGGGGCGACGGCAGTTTTGCCCTCAGCGGCGTGCGCTATCCGTTCCGCGTCTCCTCCGGCCCGAGCGCCGACGGCAATGCCACCCGCCTCCACCTCAACATCGATCCCGGCGAGCGCGCGATCCTCGCCGATCTCGAAGGCGTGCTCGCCTTCGACAACCGCCTGCCGAAATTCGAGGGCGCGCTGACGTTCGCCGTGCCGGCGCCGAAGAAGCCGGGCGAGGCGGGGCCGATGCCCTGGAAGCTCACGACGAAACTCAAGGCTGATCCGGCCGGCGCCAAGTTCGAGCAGGTCGACGCCAGCTTCGGGTCCGAAGACTCCGCGCTGAAGCTCGGCGGCGTCGGCGATATCAGGTTCGGGGCTTCGCCGCTGCTGCGTGCGGTGCTGTCGGCGCGCCAGGTCGATGCCGACAAGCTGACCGGCAAGGACGAGCCGCAGCGCATCCTTCCGGCGCTCCGCGCAGGCCTCGCCGCAATCCCGCAGGCGCCGATCCCGGCACAGATCGAGTTCAACTCCGACCAGATCATGCTCGGCGCACGGCCGCTCCAGAACATCACGGCCGAGCTTGCGACCGACGGACGATCCTGGACCTTCCAGCGGCTCGAGCTGCGCGCGCCGGGACAGACGCAGCTCTCGCTCAACGGCGCGACGCCCGGCGCCGACAGCTTCAGCGGCCGTCTCAGCGTCGATTCCTCCGATCCCGATACGCTAGTGGCCTGGCTCCAGGGCCGCAGCGAGGTCAACCGCCGCAGCACGCGGCCGCTGCGCCTTGCCGGTGACGTGACCATCGCCGCCAACCATTTCGCCATCGACAGGCTGAAGGCCGAGATCGACGGCGGCGCGGTCGAAGGCCGCATCGCTTTCGTCCAGACCGGCGCGAGCAAGGGCTCGCGGATCGACGCGGAGCTCAAGGCCGACCGCCTTGACCTCGATGCGGCCGCAAGTTTTGTGCGCGCGCTTTCGGGACCGCAGGGCGAATGGCCGGAGGAAGCGAAGCTGTCGCTCGATATCGGCCGCGCGATCTCGGCCGGGCAGGAGCTGCGGCCGTTCACCGCGAAACTCGGCTACGGCCCCGCATCGCTCTCGCTGGAGCAGTTGCGGTTCGGCCAGGCCAGTGGCGTGACCACGGAAGCAAGTGGCAGCTTCGACCGCGCCAAGGCCACGGGCAAGCTCGCGCTGAAATCCTCCGCCAATTCGCTGCGCGATCTCACTGCACTGCTCGAGCCGTTTGCGCCATCGGTGCGCGCGCGCTTCGACGCCATCCCGTCGCTGCCGGCTGCGACCCGCCTGAAGCTCGACCTCAGCCTCGACAAGAACGCCGAGCACGCCGATCGCAACGACGCGCGCGCTGTCCTCGAACTCGACGCGCCGCAGCTCAAGGCCACCGCGACGCTGGCTGCGCAGACGCCGGTGGCCGCCGTCAACGGCATCGACGTCGACCGCTTGCGCAACAGCGACTTCACGCTGGACTCGAAAGTCGCGACACCGCAAGCCAGTGCACTGCTGGCGTTGCTCGGGCTCGATCGCGTGGTGGCCGCAGGCGAGGGCGCTTCGCAGTTCGAAGGCCGCTTGAGCGGCGCGTGGCGCCATCAGCTGCAATTGAATGCCAAGCTTAGCGGCGGCGGGCTGGATGCGGACGCACAAGGCAACGTCGAATTGTCGGAGCCGAAAGGCAGCGTAAATTTGCGCGTGCGCAACGCCAATCTGGGGCCGCTGTTCGGGACCAGCCCGGCCGATAAATCGGTGCAGAGCGTCAATCTGTCCTCGCGCGTCGGCCTCTCCGGCAACCGCCTGACCTTCAACGATCTCGAGAGCACCCTGGCCGGCTCGCATTTGCGCGGTCATCTGGCGGTGACGCTCGATCAGGAGAAGACCGTCGACGGCGAAGTCGGCCTCGATACGCTCGACCTCGTGCCCGCGCTCGCGATGGCCATCGGCGCGGCCGGACACGATGCCAATGCGCCGCTGAGTGCCGGGCTTCTCGGCGGCTGGCGCGGCCGCGTCGCCTTCCAGGCGTTGCACGGCACGTTGCCCGGCGGCATCGAGCTGCGCCCCTTCGGCGGTACGGTCCGGAGCGACGGTCAGTCGCTCGCGCTCGACGCAATGAAGGGCGGCGTCGGCGGCGGCGAGATGTCGGCGAGCCTTGATGCGCGCAATGGCGCCAATGGTCTGACGCTCAACGCGCGCATCGAGCTCGGCAATGTCGACGCGGCGGCGCTGCGCTACCGCGACCTCGCGCTGCCGAAGGGACGAGCCTCGGCGCAGATGGCGCTGACCAGCCAGGGCCGTAGCGTCGCGGCGCTCACCGGTGCGCTCGCCGGCAACGGTACGGTGACGCTCGAATCCGCTGAAATCTCCGGCCTCAATCCACGCGCCTTCGAAATCGCCATCCGCGCCAGCGACGGCGGCCAAATTGCCGACGACAATCGGCTGCGGCAGCTGGTCGAGCCCGCGCTGTCGGCGGGTCCGATTGCAGTGGCCTCGGCGCAGATCCCGTTCACGATCCGGGACGGGCGCCTGCGCGTCGGCGCAACGTCGCTAGAGGCGAAGAACGCGCGTGCCATCGTCTCCGGCGGTTACGACATCCCCGCCGACCAGGCCGACATCCGTGCCAGCCTGACGCCGATCATGACCGGGCTCTCCGGCGCGCCGCCCGAAATCCAGCTGTTCGCGGCCGGTCCCCCCGACAGGCTCAATCGCACCGTCGATCTTGGGCCGCTGTCGTCGTGGCTCGCGGTACGCACGATCGATCGCGAGACGCGCCGGCTGGACGCCATCGAGCGCGGCGAGCCGCCGCCGGCCACCGCCGCGTTGCCGACGCTGGTGTCGCCCGAACCGGCGCCGGAGCCGTCGCTCACGGATGTGCCGATGCCCGGCCGCGATCCGCGCCGCGCGCCGCCGCCGAAGCCCAAGTCCGATATCAGGGTTGCGCCGACGCCAAAGGCGCCGCAGGCCGCTCCCGCGGCACCAAGCCCGCCGCTTGCAAGCACGCAGATCGCGCCGCTGCCTCCGCCGATCGACGTCAGGCCGGCCCCGGGCCCGCCGCCCGCAAAGCCCAAGCCAAAGCCGCCGCTGGTGCTGACGCCGTCAAATCCGTAGGCGATAGTCCGTCATGCCCGGGCTTGTCCCGGGCATCCACGTTCTCCGTCCCAGGCGGTGAGACGTGGATGGCCGGGACAAGCCCGGCCATGACGCCGGAGAGACACCCTCACCCCAACCCTCTCCCGCAAGCGGGAGAGGGGGCGCAGCTTCCTCGTGACGTACCGGTAAACTCATTCTCTCGCTTTTTATCGAATTTTCCGCGGCAAAACTGATCTGCCGACTTTACCGGATTCTCGCGTTTGTTCCCTAGCCTCTGTTCCCAGAGGAACTCGGCGTCCTGCCGGCACAAGCAGGATGGCCAGCCAAGAACTGGGGTCATCGGGATGAACGGCGCGACAACACTTCTGCAGGATCTGGACGACGCAATCGCACGCGGCACCGACGAAAGCCGGACCAAGGCGTTGTGGCATGCGACCGACATTCTGATCACCGGTCGCTACAGCGACGACGAGATCAGCACGTTCGGCGAAGTCATCGGCCGGCTCGCCGACGAGATCGAGGTCGCCGCACGGGTGCAGCTCTCCGAGGTGATGGCAGCCTGCGATCACGCTCCGCTCAATGTCATTGCGCAACTCGCGATCGCCGACGAAATCGAGGTCGCCGGTCCCGTGCTGCGCGATTCCAATCGTATCGACGAGAAGCTGCTGGTCGAGAGCGCCATGACCAAGAGCCAGTCGCATCTGCTCGCGATCGCCCAGCGCAAGTCGATCGGCGAGGCCGTCACCGACGTGCTGGTCAAGCGCGGCGACCAGGAGGTCGTGACGTCGGTCGCCAAAAACGAGGGCGCGCGCTTTTCAGGTTCGGGTCTGCTCCACATGGTCCGCCGCGCCGAGGGTGACTCGATTCTCGCCGAGCAGCTTGGCCTGCGCAAGGACGTGCCGCGTCACATCTTCCAGCAACTGATCTCGAAGGCGTCGGAGGACGTCCGTCGCCGGCTCGAGCACGAGCGCCCGGAAATGATGGCGCAGATCCAGAGCTCGGTAAGCGACGTCACCGGCGATCTGCAGTCCAAGTTCGGCCCGTCCTCGCGCAGCTATTTCGTTGCCAAGCGCGTGGTGACGACGCAGTACCGGCAGGGCAACCTCAACCAGGACTCGATCTCGAACTATGCTCGCCAGCACCGGTCCGACGAGGTGCAGATCGGCCTGTCGCTGTTGTCGTCGCTGCCGGTCGACGTGATCGAGCGTGCGATGATGGACCGCAATCGCGAGATGATCCTGGTGCTGTGCAAGGCGCTCGACTTCTCCTGGGACACCACCATGTCGCTGCTGTTCCTCGGCGCCAAGGATCATCTGATCACGGCGCGCGAGCTCCACGACAACGAGCGCGATTTCGGCAAGCTCAAGATCGAGACCTCGCGCAGCGTCTTGAAGTTCTACCAATCGCGCAAGACCGGCACCGATCCCGTCACGGGTCGTCAGCCCGAGCTGCAGGTGCACTGAGCGGTACACCGAACAGGTACACCGAGCATCATCCGGGAATTGGCAGGGAGTATTTTCAATGTTGCCTCAATTCGGCACCGCAGTTCGCAAGAAGAACCTCAACAACGCCGCAGCCGGCGAGATCGGCGGCGGAGCAGCGGACCAGGCCTCGGTCGATGCGGCATGGCTCGTGCTGGAAGCCGCCAACGACCTCGGCGACCATGCCGCGATCGAGGCTTGCCGCCGCGTCATCGACGCCGAGCTGAACGGCACGGCGGCCGGCAGCGCGGATGTCGATCTCGTGCTCGGGTATTTCAGGTAGACTCCGCGGGCGTCCGCTCCATCCGCGCGATAGCGGCTGTTTCCACACCGTCATTGCGAGCGCAGGGCACCGCCGTCGCTCCTTCAACGGCACATTAACGCGCCGACAGCCCCAGACCGGGCGGCCATCCCGCGAACACGCGCATCGCACGCAGCTGTGATCTCCGGAACCGGCCGACGCGGGTAACGACCGAAGCTCCCCTTCGTACAGCCTTCAGCGAGCGTAGTCTCGCAGAGCTGATGGATGTGAAACCGGGGAGACATGGTCGGATGAAAGAGTTCAACGTCGCTGAGGTCGGGGGCGGTTCCTATCGTCCTCTTGCCATTCTGCGCTGGGTCATGGTGATCATCTTCGTATCGTTTGGCATGCAGAAATTCACGCCGCAATCTGCGCAGGGCATCGCGCAGTTCATCAGCAACAGCCCGTTCATCTCCTGGCTGTCGGTGTTCGGCCTGAGGGGAGAGGCCTATGTCCTCGGTGTCGCTGAATTCGTGATTGCGGCGCTGCTCGCGGCAGGCAGCTTCAGCCCGGTTTCGTCCGTCCTCGGTTCATTCATGGGCATGGTGACCTTTGCGATCACCTGGTCGTTCTTCTTCACGACGCCCGGTGTGGTCAAATGGAGCCTTTCATCCGATCCGATGGCGTGGAATCTGACCGGCGAATTTCTGTTCAAGGACATCGTCCTGCTGTGCGTTTGCGCGGTGTTGTTTCTGGCCTCCCTGCCGCAATCGGTTGTCCGGCTGCGCACCGGGTGATCGTCAGGCCGTCTCTCACCGCCGGATCCGGTAGAGGACGCCGTTCTCGCCGTGACGGAACGTGGTTCGCTCGAGGAGATAGTTGGACTTCTCCAGAACTCGGCGCGATGCGCCATTGCCGACATAGACCAGGCCAATGAGGGACGGCAGCTCATGGTGTAACAGTCCAATATCGGTGAGTGCGGTCGCGGTCTCGCTTGCAAGGCCACGGCCCCAGAATTCGCGCTTGAACGCGTAGGCAATCTCGATCTCGTCGACATCGTCCACGAGGATATGCCTGATGCCCGCTCGCCCGGCGAATGCCCCGTCTTTCGTTCGCAGCACCCACAGACCGAAGCCATGCTGATCCCAATGCGCCATATTGGCGTCGAGATAGGTCTTCGTCTTCTCCGCCGAACGGACGCCGCCGAGATAGCGCGAAACCTCGGCATCGAGATGCAACGCGACGAGGTCGGCGAGATGATTTTCACGAAGCCTTTCGGCGCTGAGCCTCGCCGTTCTGAAATGTTCCATTGGGAACAGATAGCCGCTTCCGAGGTGGGGCGTCGAGTAACATTGACGCGGAATGACTTGGCTGGCAGTGCTTTTCACCGTTGCAAGGACGCGCTTTCAGTTGGGCGGCCGGCCCGGGGCGAATGTTCCCAAGCGGAGTGGCAATGGATTTCGAGCGCGACATAGCCAAGATCAGCGGGATCGCTGCGGTCTCGACCATCCTCGACGTGGTCAGCCGGACCACCGGCATGGGGTTTACGGCCGTTGCCCGCGTCACCGAGGACAGGTGGATCACATGTGCCTCGCGTGACGAACTTGCGTTCGGGCTGAAACCCGGTGACGAGCTCAAGGTCGAGACCACGATCTGCCATGAGATCCGGCAGAGCCGCGAGGCGGTCGTCATCGAGAATGTCAGCAAAGACGCCGGCTACTGCAAGCATCACACGCCTGCACAATATGGCTTCCAAAGCTACATCTCCGTGCCGATCATTCTGCCCGACGGTTCATTCTTCGGAACTCTTTGTGCGATCGATCCGAAGCCGCGCAAGCTTCGGACTCCCGAAGTCATCGGCATGTTCAAGCTTTTTGCCGAGCTGATCGCGTCTCATCTCGACGCGGCCGAGCGCGTCGAACTGATCGAGAACAGGCTCGCGCTGGAACAACGCAATGCGGAACTGCGCGAGCAGTTCATCGCCGTGCTCGGTCACGACCTCCGAAACCCTCTTGCCTCGATCCAGGGCGGCCTGCGGCTTCTGAACAAGAAGGTCGATGACGAGGGGAAGAACTGGATCAACCTCCTGCAGGGAAGCGTGGGCCGGATGGCGGGCCTGATCGACAATGTCATGGACTTCGCCCGCGCGCGGCTCGGCGCCGGGATGCAGCTCAAGTTGAAAGAACAGCCACTCGAGCCTGTCATCAGGCAAATCGTCGCGGAGTTCGAGAACGTGCACCCGGATCGCGTCATCGAAACGGTCGTCAACGTTCCGGGACCTGTGAGAATCGACGCCGACCGCATAGGTCAGATGCTGTCCAATCTTCTCGGCAACGCGATTTCCTATGGCGCCGCCGACAAGCCGATCAGGGTGCTGGCGCAGACGACCGGCGCTGGCTTTGATCTCAGCGTTGCCAACAAAGGCGCGCCAATTCCGGCTGATGCGATCCCGCGCCTTTTCACTGCGTTCGATCGCGGCGACGTTCTGCCGAACCAGAAAGGGCTTGGGCTCGGACTGTACATTGCCCAAGAGATCGCGCGCGCCCATGGCGGGTTGATCGTCGCGTCGTCGATGCGAGATGAAACGGTGTTCACCGCGACGTTTCCGGCGAGCCCGGCCCGCGGCTGAGAAGGCGTGCTACGCCGGCCTAGCTTGCCGTCACGAAGCGTCGCGCCAATTCTCCGACAATACCATCATGCGCCTGTTTTGCGCGACGGTGCAACCGGCGAACAGCTGATAGCGCTGATTGTGCGAGGCTCTTTCCGGATGCGGTCCGGCGATTTTCTTGCGGGCAAGGCATTGTGCCTCTTCAGAGAGAGAGCTGCACGAAAACGTCCAGAGGATGTGAATTGGTTCACACACACGTGGTCGCTCCGGATTTACGGTACGCCTAATTCCGCGTAGAGCGGCCCGTTCGAACTATCTCGCTCAAGAGGGAGTTCAGGCTATGGCTAGCATCGTGTTGGGAATTGTCATTTCCATTTTACTATCGACACAAGCCTCCGCAGATCAGGTCCGTGACGCCGCGTCCGACCTGGTTCCTTCGCTGGTGCGCTGGTCCATCACGTTGTTGGGCCTGGTGGTGGCAGGCCGGTTGGCCTGGCAGGCTTTTGGCCGCGCGGTCAACATTGCCGAAGTCCCGACTTTCCCGCGATACATGACGACCCGGCAGCAGTATCGATTGGGCGGGTTCATCTTTGTCGTATTCTCATGCGGCTTCTTCCTTCTTCTCATCCATGAGAACCGCGACGTCATTGCCCTGGCGCCGCTGGTTCCTGCATTTCCAGTAGCCTTCATAGAGGCTGCGAAAAGTCAGTCTGCTCCGTACCTGACCGTCGTCGCCGCAATGGGGATCGTGTATCTGTTCCTCCTGACGAAGGAGGCTCAATGGAACGTCCTGCTGATGGTGCGCGATGTGATCCAGAGCTGGATCAGCGTGCCTCAGCTCGCGAAGCAGATCATGGCGCAAATCCGCTTTTCGCTGCGTGTGCCGCAGGAGGTGCTCTCGAAAGTCATCGCGAATTCTCCAGATGTCGTCGATCAGGACTTCCGCAAGGATCCGAACCCCCCGGATCGGATGTGGGCGGAAATCTGTTACATGAAATGGTGGCTGACGCAGGGACGCGACACCGGAGATGACGCCACCTTCTTCACCGAGGACAGCTTTGGTTTCGACAAGCTGATGGCAGACTTCCAGCAGGGGGCGCCGACGATGAGCCAGTGGAAGGCTGGGACGTTGACGGGCCTTGCTGCGCCCCAGGCCACGCAACTGATCAAGGACCTCTACAACCGATTTGCCCGGCTTGTCGCGTGTTACCTGATCTATCGCAACGGCTCCCGCATCGACCTGCGCAATGAGGCCAGCAAATTCGGCATCGAAATCGATGCGCCCATTCACGACAATCCGCTACGGTACTGGATCGTCTATATCATTGCCTTGATCTGCTCCGTTTATCTGGGCGTGACCATTTCGGCCGTGATTTATGACGTGCTGCAAGGCAGAGGCGTCGTCTGGGCGCAGGACCCCAATCGCTCGATTGCATGGGTCATGTATTCGCTTTGCAATTATGGATTGGCAATCGTCGTCGTTCTCTTGCTTCGATTTGCGATGTCATCTCTGGGAAGCGATTCAGATCAGTCCCACCTCACCACTTATTGCTGGAGCTTCCTGGTCGCGCTCGCCGTAGGGCCCGCTGGTCTGACGTTGGCCGTGCATAACTTTGGCGAGGGCAATTTGCGGGAAATGTCCCTTGCCAGCCTTTACTTTGCGATGTTGCGGTGGGGCCTCGGGCCGGCGCTCGTGACAGTCTATATTTCGTACTATCTCGACAGGCAGAGCTGCTCCGATCTGCCGGACATCGACAATTCGATGCGAACGGTCGCGTGGCGGCTGTTCAATTGCTTCGGCTTTGCGGCAACCAATGTGTTCTTGCTTCTGCCCCAACTGCTGTCGCTGATGGCACAGGAGGGGGCAATCTGGGAAACCAATAAGCTGCGCTTCATTGCGGCTGGGACGACGTTCTGCCTGGCATTCGGCCTCGCATTGGCCGCGCAGTTCGCGCTCAAGAAGGAGCGGATTGGAACGGTGCTGGCGCATAAACCGGCTTGACGCCAGATATGGTCGGTCGTGGCGATGATGGCATCATGCTCCTGTTTTGCCCGACGGAGCAACTGGCGCAGCCCTGCGGCCGGACGATTTTCGCACAAGTGTAAGTCATTGATTTCACAACACCCGTCTACTGTGCATGGGGTTGTTTTCGCAGTTTTTTGTTTGGGGCCTACCCCGCCCCGAACGCGACCGCGACATTGTAGGTCAGAAGGCTCGCGGCATAGGCCAGCACCAGCATGTAGAAGAAGGTGACGGCCATCCAGGTCCAGCTTCCGGTCTCGCGCCGGATCACGGCCAGCGTCGATGCGCATTGCGGGGCAAAGATGTACCAGGCAAGCATCGACAGCGCGGTCGCGAGCGACCATTTCGTCGCCAGCACCTGGCCGATCTGCTCGGCCGCTTCCTTGCCGCCTTCGATCGCATAGACGGTGCCGAGCGCCGCGACCGCGACCTCGCGCGCCGCCATGCCGGGGATCAGCGCGACCGCGATCTGCCAATTGAAGCCGACCGGCGCCAGCAGCGGCTCGAGTGCCTTGCCGATGATCGCAGCGAGGCTGAAATCGATCGCCGGTTCGGTGGCGCCTGCGGGCGGCTGCGGGAACGAGGCCAGGAACCAGATCAGCACCATCATCGAGAAGATCGTGGTGCCGGCGCGGTGCAGGAACATCTTGGCCCGCGTGTAGACGCCGATCGCGATCGATTTCAGCCGCGGCATCTTGTAGTCCGGCAGCTCCAGCATGAACGGCGCCGGCGCATAGTCGCGCAGCATGAAGAATTTGATGAGAAACGAGACCAGCAGCGCGCTGATGATGCCGGCAGCGTAGAGGCCGAACATCACGAGGCCCTGGAGGTTGATGAAGCCCCAGACGTCTTTGGCCGGAATGAAGGCGGAGATGATCAGCGTGTAGACGGGAATGCGCGCCGAGCAGGTCATCAGCGGCGCGATCAGGATCGTGGTCAGCCGGTCGCGCTTGTTGTCGATCACGCGCGTCGCCATGATGCCGGGGATGGCGCAGGCGAAGCTCGACAGCAGCGGAATGAAGGCGCGGCCGTGCAGGCCGGCGCCGCCCATGATGCGGTCCATCAGGAACGCGGCGCGCGCCATGTAGCCGAAATCTTCCAGCAGCAGGATAAACAGGAAGATGATGATAATCTGCGGAAGGAACACGATGACGCTGCCGACGCCTGAGATCACGCCGTTCTGAAGGAAGCTCTGCAGCAGGCCGGCGGGTAAGGTCGCGTGCACGAACTCGCCGAGGGAGTCGAAGCCGGAATTGAGCAACTCCATCAGCGGCTGCGCCCAGGCGAACACCGCCTGGAACATCACGAACAGGATCGCCGCGAGCACGATCAGCCCCCCGACGGGATGCAGCACGACCGCGTCGATCCGCGCCGTCCAGGTGTCGGGCCGGCTGGGCAGGCTGACGCAGTCGGCGATGATGCGGTCGGCTTCGCGCTGGGTGGCGCGCAAGTCGGCCACGCTGAGCGCCCGCCAATTGTTCTCTCCCGGCTCGGCGGCGAGCTTTGCCGAAATCTCGTCGGTCAGCGACAGCAGGTCGGCCGTGCCGCCCTTGCGCACCGCGATCGAGGTGACCACGGGCACGCCGAGCTCCTTGGCGAGCCGCTCGACGTCGACAGTGATGCCGCGGCGGGTCGCGATGTCGAACATGTTGAGCACGAGGATCATCGGCCGGCCGGTGCGCTTGAGCTCCAGCAGCAGGCGGATGGTCAGGCGCAGATTGGTCGAGTCCGCCACGCACAGCACGAGGTCGGGCACGATCTCGCCGGTGGCCTTGCCGAGCACGAAGTCCCGGGTGATCTCCTCGTCCGGGCTCCGTCCGCGCAGCGAATAGGTGCCCGGCAGGTCGACCACGGAGACCTGGCGTCCCAAGGGCGTGACGAAGAAGCCTTCCTTGCGCTCGACGGTGACGCCGGGATAGTTCGCGACCTTCTGCCGGCTGCCGGTCAGCGCATTGAACAGCGAGGTCTTGCCGCTGTTTGGCGTGCCGACCAGGGCGAGATGCAGCAGGGGTGCTTCCATGGAATTGGGGTCCGGTCGCTTCAGGCGACGATAATGGCCATGGCTTCGCGACGGCGGACCGCGATGGTGATGCTGTCGACCCGCACGGCGATCGGGTCGCGGCCGACCAACCCCTCGTGCAGGATCTCGACCCGCGCGCCCTCGACGAAGCCGAGCTCGATCAGCCGACTCTCGAGTTCGATGTCCGAGAGTGCCGAGCCTGCGTCCTTGGGGGAAAGGTGCTGGATGACGCCGGTATAGCCGCGCTGGGCCAGGCCCAGCGGCATCTGCGGACGCGTATCATGGATGTCGGTCATGCCCTGTATTTTCAACGCAGGGCATCGAGGTCAAGCGCGCTCGGTCGCTGAAACTGCACCTTAGAGTGATTTTAAAGTACCAGCTTCGTGACAGAAGCGATCGGCGCCAGGATCGGCATCAAGGATCGGCGCAAAGACGGCTACTGGGCCGGGACCTTTTCCGCCTGGATGGCGGCCATGGCGCGGCTCTTGAAGTAGTCGAGCACGAACAGGCGGATCGCCGAGGACAGATTGCCCTGCTGGCGGTTGCTGTCGATCTCGCCGACCAGCTCGGACAGCGTCATGTTGCGCAGGCCCGAGATCTCCTTCATGCCGTTCCAGAACGCCTCTTCCAGGCTGACACTGGTCTTGTGGCCGGCGACGACGATCGACCGTTTCACGACGGGCGACTTCATGGCTGCTCCTCGCAATCGATCCGGTGCTGGTCCAGGTGCGTCTTCGCCTGATCCGCGCGCGTCTCCTCCGCCGACCGCTCCGCCTTCGTGCGGCCGAACTTCGTTCGGTTGGCGTCCGCCTGCTTCGCCGTGGCTTCCCGCTCGGCGCGCTTCCGGAAACGATTCAGGTTGATGACGTTCGCCATGTCGCGTCTCCATCATCCGATCCTCCGTGGGCAGGATGAAACATTCAGAAACTGTGCGCCGAATTGCGCCCGATGAGACTTGATCGCCATTCGCTTGTCCTCGTCAATCGACCCTTGGGCCATCAAACGATGAATTCCGCCCCGTGGGGGCGGAGGGGCTACGTAACACGCAATCCCGCCGCGACATTGACGGTAATCAAATCCCGTCCTTTAAGCCCTACATTTAATGGAGCTAGGGGCTCCGTATCATTACGGATGGCTATCGGAATTCGGAATTTATCCCGGGCTGGTCATCTTCTCGGGGCGCACCAGGCGGTCGAATTCCTCGCTTGAGACGAAGCCAAGCCGCAGCGCCTCTTCCTTCAGGGTGGTGCCGTTGGCATGCGCCGTCTTGGCCACCTTGGCCGCGTTGTCGTAGCCGATCTTGGGGGCGAGCGCCGTCACCAGCATCAGCGAGCGCTGCATCAGTTCCTTGATGCGCTTCTCGTCGGCGCGGATGCCGCTGACGCAATGCTCGGTGAAGGAGCGCGCGGCGTCCGCCATCAGCCGGATCGAGTGCAGCATGTTGTAGGCCAGTACGGGCTTATAGACGTTGAGCTCGAAATGGCCCTGGCTGCCGGCGACCGTGATCGCGGTGTGATTGCCGAACACCTGGCAGCACACCATCGTCATCGCCTCGCACTGCGTCGGATTGACCTTGCCCGGCATGATCGAGGAGCCCGGCTCGTTCTCCGGCAGCATGAGTTCGCCGAGGCCCGAACGCGGACCCGATCCGAGCAGGCGGATGTCGTTGGCGATCTTGAACAGGCCTGTCGCGACCGAATTGATGGCGCCGTGCGCCGATACATAGGCGTCGTTCGAAGCCAGCGCCTCAAATTTGTTGGCCGCGCTGGTGAACGGCAGCTTGGTAATCCCGGCAACGTGCTTTGCGAACAGTTTTGCAAAGCGCGGCTTCGAATTGAGGCCGGTGCCGACGGCGGTGCCGCCCTGCGCCAGCGGATAGAGCTCCTTCACCGCGACCTTGAGCCGGGCGATGCCGCTTTCGACCTGTGCGGCATAGCCGGAAAATTCCTGGCCGAGCGTCAACGGCGTCGCGTCCTGGGTGTGGGTGCGGCCGATCTTGACGATCTTTGCGAACTCCTTCTCCTTCTTGCGCAGTGCACGCAGCAATTCGCCAAGGGCAGGGACCAGATCGGCGGTAATGCGGCTTGCCGCCGCGATATGCATCGCGGTCGGGAACGAGTCGTTCGACGACTGGCTCATGTTGACGTGATCGTTGGGATGCACCGGCTTCTTGGCGCCAAGCTCGCCGCCCAGGATCTCATTGGCGCGGTTGGCGATGACCTCGTTGAGATTCATGTTGCTCTGGGTGCCCGAGCCGGTCTGCCACACCACCAGCGGAAAATGATCGTCCAGCTTGCCCTCGATCACCTCGCGCGCAGCGCGGATGATGGCGTTGGCGCGGCGCTGGTCGAGCAAACCGAGCTCCTGGTTGGACTGCGCTGCGGCGAGCTTGACGATGCCGAGCGCATGCACGAGCGAGATCGGCATGCGATCGATGCCGATGCGAAAATTCTGGCGCGAGCGTTCGGTCTGCGCGCCCCAATAACGATCGGCGAGGACCTCGATCGGGCCGAAGCTGTCGGTCTCGGTGCGGGTCGCCGGGCGCGAGGAGCCGTCGGTCTTCGAGGGGGAAGTCTTCGAGAGGGAAGTTTTGGCCATGAGCACATCCATTCCGCCGCGCGAAATGCCGCGCGGCCTCATCATGTGCCTCTATATAGGGAGTTTGGCCGCCTGCGACGGGCGCCGACCCGATCTAGATCATTTCTTGCGGAAACGATCCAATCGCACGACTTCGGCGCCGCCCTGGTTCGGAGCCGCCGGCTCCTCAGTGCCTTCCGCAGGGTCAGTGGCAGGGGCCACCGCGACCGCGGACGGGGCGGGAGCGGCCGGCAAGGTCTCGGCCGAGACGTCGGCGACATCGGAGGTGTCGAACTGGAGGCCGAATTTCACGGACGGATCAAGGAAGCTCTTGATGGCGCTGAACGGCACGATCAGCCGCTCCGGAATGCCGCCGAAAGACAGGCCGACCTCGAAGCGGTCCTCGAGCACGGTCAAATCCCAGAACTGGTGCTGCAGGATGATCGTCATCTCTTCTGGATATTGGGCCAGCAGCCGCGACGACAGCTTCACGCCCTCCGCCTTCGACACGAAGGTGATGAAGAAATGATGCTCGCCGGGTAGTCCCTGGGACGCGGCGTCGGTCAGCACCTTGCGCAACACGCCGCGCAGCGCGTCGCGGGCCAGCACATCGTATCGGATATGATCGGTCGCCATGGTGGTCCTGTTGCATTCCAGGAGCTGGGCCCTGCCGGCCCGACTCGCCAAGTCGCAATAGTACCGCGCCTGACGGGTCAGCAGGAGTCCCCGCGGGGTAGGAAATAAGAGGTAAGTGGAGGCTTCTGTTGCCAGGTGCCTCCGAACCCCGCCTAACGGAGCTTAACCCGTTAGGACTTCAGAATGGTCTTTCAAACTGCGTTACGCAGCCTGAGCAACCGGAGCAAAGTTGTCGTTGGCAACTATTGCATAGCCCGATAACGGCGGAACAATACCGGGAAAAAGAACGCCCTTTACGCCCTCGTCGATCCTATTTCGCCCCCGCCAAAGCCCGCTTTCAGGGCCAGCCCGCTGGTGGGCTTTGGTGGAGGCGCCGGGTACCGCCCCCGGGTCCGAATGGTTTATTGCGACGACCGTTTATTTCCATAGCCGGCGAACCGGCACTCCCAATATAGGGGGCAAACGTTTCAAATAACAGGTGTTTCGAGGGATCATTCCGAGGTTCCCTCTGGATAGGTTCCCGGCAGGCTTGGCCGCCTGCCGGCCGGCGTTCTAAGCTCCTGACATGTCCGAGGATTCCGCACCGGTCGCGCAACAACCAGTTCAAGAGCCGGACGGTCCAGCCACCAGCGCCGTTCCGCCGGGCTTGCTCGCGCTGTTCCTCGCCTTCGCCAGGATGTCGCTGGCGGGCTTCGGAGGGGTTTTGGTATTCGCCCGGCAGGCCATCGTCGAGCAGCACCGCTGGATGACGGC
The DNA here is from genome assembly GCF_023101105.1 of Bradyrhizobium sp. 155. NCBI lineage: Bacteria > Pseudomonadati > Pseudomonadota > Alphaproteobacteria > Hyphomicrobiales > Nitrobacteraceae > Bradyrhizobium > Bradyrhizobium sp. 155. The sequence continues at coordinate 1,963,395 of NZ_CP064704.1, forward strand.
GGACGAGTTCAACGAGACTTTTGCGCTCTGCCATTTCCTGCCCGGGCCCAACATCGTCAATCTCTCGATGGTGTTCGGCGCGCGGCTGCGCGGGATCGCCGGCGGCATTGCCGCCTTTGCAGGGCTGTTGCTGCCGCCCACGCTGATCATGACGGTGCTCGCGATCATCTACGCCCGGTTCGGCGATGTGGACGTGCTGCGCCGCATCCTCGCGGGCATTTCCTGTGCGGCCGTCGGCCTCTTGATCGCGGTGGTCTTCCGGATGATGACGCCGCTGCTCAAGCGGCTGGACGCCTTGGCGCTCATCCTGATGCTGGGCGTGTTCCTCGCCATCGGCGTCCTTCGCCTGCCGCTCCAGGCCGTGCTTTTGGTCGCGATCCCCGTCAGCGTCGGCGCCACTTTCCTGATGCGGCGGAAGGTAGCAGCATGAACGCGGAGAACCCGATCTGGGGGCTGATCTCGACCTTCGGTCTGATGTCGCTGTTCGCGGTCGGCGGTGCCGCGGCGGCGGTGCCCGAGATGCACCGCATCGCGGTCGATGTGCATCACTGGATGACCGACAAGCAGTTCGCCGATGCCTATGCGATCGCGCAGCTCTCACCAGGTCCGAATGTGCTTATCGTCACGTTGATCGGCTATGCTGTCGCCGGCATCCCCGGCGCCCTGGCGGCGACTTTGGCCATGTGCCTGCCCACCGCGTTGCTTGCCTATTATGTCAGCCGGCTCCTCAACCGGCCGAACCAATCGCGCTGGCCCGGGCTGATCCAGGCTGCACTGGTTCCGCTCTCGATCGGCCTGATGGCGGCGAGCGCCCTGATCCTCGCCGAGTCGACCGATCGTACGCTTGCTGCGCTGCTTCTGACCGCGACGGTTGCAGTGGTCGCATCCGTCTCGCGCATCAATCCACTATGGATTTTGCTCGTCGGGGGCTTGTTGGGTTTTGCTGGCATTGTGTAATGAAAATGGCTAGGCAGGGATCCGGGCGGGGGCATCGATTTCCAGCCGATTAGAACAACAGTGCTCGTGGCTTACGGGTCGCGGAGGAGACATGCATGGCCGATACGATGGGCCACTCGGCGACAGCCAACCGAAACACCTCGGTGGTGATCAGCTTTTGTCTGCTGGCCATAGCGCCGCAGATTTTCGAATTCATCTGGTCGTTCGGGACGATCTTTGGCTGGGGCGCTGGACGCGGGCCGGCCGCCGTCGTCATCAGCCACGCGACTGCGCTGCTCGCGGGGGCGCCCGGCGCGTTGCTCGGGGCGGTCGGCGGTGACACCAAGAAGGCGTCATCCGATGTGCTGCTGGCGCTGATCTATTCCTATCCGATCTTTGCGGTGGCGATTCTCACGTTCTTCATGACGATCAGGTCCGCGCAGGACTATGTCGGCGGAATCGTGCTGATGGCGCTCGCCTTGTTCGCACTGTGGGCCTCTAGCGATTTGCAGGGGATGCGGGGCTTCTCCTTTGGCGCCGGCACGGCGCCGCGGATGTTTGGCGGGCTCCTCGTCGCACTTGGCGCCGGCATCGCGTTGACGGGGCTGCTGACCGACGGGCCCAGCATGGCGCACTATGCCTGGCGTGGGCCGCTCTTCGTGATGTTCTCGATCGTCTTCTTCGCGCTGGCGATTCGTCCGCTTGGGGTGGTGGTAACGGCGTTCGCAAGCTTCATGATCGCGGCGATGGGTACGCATGAGACACGCTGGGTCGAAGCGCTCATTGTCGGCGCCTGCCTGACGCTCGGCTGCGCGCTGCTCTTCCCCTACGTGCTAGGCCTGCCGATGCCGATGTTCCCGCGCTTCCTGGTTCAGTGAGGGTGTGATGTTCGATCTCTTCCACAATCTGGGCCTTGGTTTCGGTGTGGTGTTTCAGATCTCCTGGTGGTCACCCTGGTGGCTCTACGGTCTGTCGCTCCCGATCTCGATCAATATTCTCATGTGCCTGATTGGCGCATTGGTTGGCACACTGGTCGGCGTGCTGCCCGGTATCGGCACCGTCGCAACCGTGGCGATGCTCCTGCCGATCACGTTCGGATTGCCGCCGGTCGGCGCGCTGATCATGCTCGCCGGCATCTATTATGGTGCCCAGTACGGCGGCTCCACCACCTCGATCCTGGTCAATATTCCCGGTGAGGCGACGTCGGTCGTTACCGCCATCGACGGTCACCAGATGGCGAAGCAAGGCCGTGCCGGCCCGGCGCTGGCGATCGCGGCGATCGGCTCGTTCTTCGCCGGATGCGTTGCGACCGTGCTCATCGCCGTGCTCGGTGCGCCGCTGACCAAGCTCGCTCTGGCGTTCGGCCCGGCGGAATATTTCTCGCTGATGGTGCTCGGCCTGATCTTTGCGGTGGTGCTGGCCAAGGGCTCGGTCCTGAAAGCGATCGCGATGATCGTGTTCGGCCTGATGCTGTCGATGGTCGGCTCCGACATCGAGACCGGCGCCTCGCGCATGGCGTTCAACATTCCGGAGCTTGCCGACGGTCTCGGCTTTGCGACGGTGGCGATGGGCGTGTTCGGCTTCGCCGAGATCATCCGCAACCTCGACGCCGGCGCCGAGATGAACCGCGACCTCGTGCAGCAGAAGATCACCGGCCTGATGCCGACCAGGAAAGACCTGATCGACTCGGCGCCTGCGATCCTGCGCGGCACCGTGCTCGGATCGATCCTCGGTATCCTGCCGGGCGGCGGCGCGGTCATCGCGTCCTTTGCGTCCTACACGCTCGAGAAGAAGATCGCCAAGAACCCGTCGCGGTTCGGCCGCGGTGCGATCGAAGGCGTGGCGGCGCCGGAAAGCGCCAACAATGCCGCGGCGCAGACCTCCTTCATCCCGCTGCTGACACTCGGCATCCCGCCCAATGCCGTGATGGCGCTGATGGTGGGCGCGATGACCATCCACGGCATCGTGCCCGGTCCGCAGGTGATGCAGAAGCAGCCGGAGCTGGTTTGGGGCATGATCGCCTCGATGTGGATTGGCAATCTGATGCTGATCATCATCAACCTGCCGCTGGTCGGAATCTGGGTGCGGCTGTTGCGCGTCCCTTACCGGCTGATGTTCCCCTCGATCGTGATCTTCTGCGCGATCGGCATCTACTCGGTGAACAACGCGCCGGTCGACGTCATCCTGGCAGGCGTGTTCGGTCTGGTCGGCTACTGGCTGATCAAGCACGATTTCGAGCCGGCGCCGCTGCTGCTCGGCATGGTGCTCGGACCGCTGATGGAAGAGAACCTGCGCCGCGCGCTGCTGATCTCGCGCGGCGACTGGAGCGTGTTCCTGACGCGTCCGCTGTCGGCCGTGCTGCTCGGCATCGCCGCTTTCCTCCTGGTGCTCACGGTGCTGCCGGCGTTGCGTGCCAAGCGCGACGAGGTGTTCACCGAATCCGAAAACTAGGGGCGCCGCCAGCGTCGGCGCGCCGTGACCCGAACCCAAGCCGGCAAGTTGGCCAGCAGGATCAATCTGATAGACAAGGGGCGGGACGCTGAGTTCCGCCCCTTGTCGTTTGCACCGGGAGCGCTCACTTTTCCGGGTATAATGCGCATGGATGGCGAATCGCCGCTGTCGCAGCGCGGGGGCGGCCGCTAAGTTCGCCGCCTCCCCAAAGGCTCACGCACATGCACCAGTATCAGGACCTGCTCGAGCGGATTCTTTCAGACGGCGCCGAAAAGACCGACCGGACCGGCACCGGCACGCTGTCGGTGTTCGGCCATCAGATGCGCTTCAACCTGTCCGCCGGTTTTCCGATGCTGACGACAAAGCGCCTGCCGCTGAAGGCGATCGTGCACGAACTGTTGTGGTTCCTGAAAGGCGATACCAACATCAAATATCTGCGCGACAACGGCGTCACCATCTGGGACGAGTGGGCCGACGCCAACGGCGATCTTGGCCCCGTCTACGGCCACCAGTGGCGCTCCTGGCCCGCGCCGGACGGACGCAGCATCGATCAGATCGCGAATGTGATCGACATGATCAAGCGCAACCCGGACTCGCGCCGCCTGATCGTCTCGGCCTGGAATCCGGCCGAGGTCGACAAGATGGCGTTGCCGCCGTGCCACTGCCTGTTCCAGTTCTATGTCGCCAACGGCAAGCTGTCGTGCCAGCTCTATCAGCGTTCGGCCGACGTGTTCCTCGGCGTCCCCTTCAACATCGCCTCCTACGCACTGCTCACCATGATGGTGGCGCAGGTCACGGGCTTGAAGCCCGGCGACTTCGTGCATTCGTTCGGTGACACCCATCTCTATTCCAACCATCTGGAGCAAGCGAAGCTCCAGCTCACGCGCGCACCGCGCGCGCTGCCGGTGATGCGGATCAACCCCGACGTGAAGGACATCTTCTCCTTCCGTTACGAGGACTTCGAGCTCGTCGGCTACGATCCGCATCCGCACATCAAGGCCGCGGTCGCGGTCTGAAGTCGATGCAGCTCAACATCCGCCGTGTGCGTCCCGGTGAGGCCGGGCTGGTTCTCGCTTTCATCCGCGAGCTCGCCGAGTACGAAAAACTTTCGCACGAGGTCGAGGCGACCGAGGCTGACATCGCCGACGCACTGTTCGGCGAACGACCGCAACTCCATTGCGCTCTCGCCGAGTGGAACGGCGAGCCGGTCGGCTTCGCGGTGTGGTTTGCGAATTTTTCGACGTTCAGCGGCCGCCACGGCATCTATCTCGAAGATTTGTATGTGCGGCCATCGCATCGGGGCAGGGGCCTCGGCAAGGCTCTGCTCGTGCACCTCGCCAGGGAATGCGTCGAGAACGGCTGGTCCCGGCTGCAATGGGCGGTGCTTGACTGGAACGCGCCGTCGATCGCGTTCTACAAATCGCTCGGTGCCATCATGCTGGAGGACTGGACGCTGTGCCGCGTCACCGGTCCGGCGCTGACGCGGCTTGCCGGGAGCGCGACCTGATGGAGATCGTCTTCGTCGTCGCGATCGCGGAGAACGGCGTCATCGGGGCCGGCAACGCAATGCCGTGGCGAATGAAATCCGACATGGCGCGCTTCAAGGCGCTCACGATCGGCAAGCCCGTGATCATGGGCCGCAGGACCTTCGAATCCCTGCCCCGGCCGCTTCCCGGCCGCACCAACATCGTCGTCACGCGCGATGCGGATTATCGCGCCGCCGGCGCCATCGTGACGACATCGACTGCCGCCGCAGACGCCATCGCGCGCGGCGATGCCCTGCGGCGTTCGGTCGCCGAGATCGCCGTGATTGGCGGCGCCGAAATCTTTCGGCAATGGCTCGATCGCGCCGATCGCCTCGAGATCACCGAAGTGCATGCCCGGCCCGAAGGCGACACGCATTTCGACATCGACAGGGCAGAGTGGGATGAGGTTGAACGCATCCGTCATCCTGCCGGACCCCACGACAGCGCCGACTACTCCTATGTGACATATCGTCGGCGGGCAGGCCATTAACCGCATTTGCCAATGTTAACATTGACTTTTCTGCCCCCAAGCTTAGCTCGGAGGGCGGCGAGGGCTGCGTTGTAAGGGACCTGCCTGTCCCCTATAAAGCCGGACCGGACAAAGCGGGCGGGGGCAATTTCACCCTGCCGAGGAGAGCGTCGAATGCCGTGGAAGAATCAGGGCGGTGGCCCATGGGGCTCGGGTCCGAAGGGACCATGGGGCAACGGCCCGCAACCGGTCGGGCCAAGGCCGCCGGATCTGGAAGATCTTCTGCGGCGCGGCCAGGATCGCCTCCAGCAGATCATGCCGGGTGGCTATTTCTCCGGCATCGGCATCACGCTGATCGTGCTGCTCATCGTCGCGTTCTGGCTGCTGTCGGGCTTCTTCCGGGTGCAGTCCGAAGAGCTCGGCGTCGTGCTGCGCTTCGGCAAGCATGTCCGCACCGTGGAGCCCGGCCTGAACTACCATCTGCCCTATCCAATCGAGACCGTGCTGCTGCCAAAGGCCTTGCGCGTTTCCACCATCTCCATCGGCATGACGCTGATCGACGACCCGGCGCGGCGCGGCCGCTCCATTCGTGACGTGCCGGAAGAGAGCCTGATGCTGACCGGCGACGAGAACATCGTCGACGTCGACTTCACCGTGCTCTGGCGCATCAAGCCCAACGGCGTCGGCGATTTCCTCTTCAACATCCAGAATCCCGAAGGCACCGTGAAGGCGGTCGCCGAGAGCGCGATGCGCGAGGTGATCGGCCGCTCGCAGATCCAGCCGATCCTGACCGGCGCGCGCAACGTTACCGAACAAGGCGTGCAGGAACTAATCCAGAAGACCCTGGACAGCTACGGCGCCGGCATTCAGATCAGCCAGGTGCAGATGCAGAAGGTCGACCCGCCGGCGCAGGTGATCGACGCCTTCCGCGACGTCCAGGCGGCGCGCGCCAATCTCGAGCAGCTGCAGAACGAGGCGCAGACGTATGCCAACCAGGTCGTGCCGCAGGCACGCGGGCGTGCGGCGCAGATCATGCAGGCCGCCGAAGGCTACAGGGAGCAGACCGTCGCCGAGGCCAAGGGCCAGAGCTCGCGCTTCCTGAAGGTTTACGAGGAATACAAGAAGGCGCCCGACGTGACGCGTGAACGGATTTATCTGGAGACGATGGAGCGCGTGCTCGGCGGTTCGGAAAAGCTCATTTATGACGGCGGCCAGTCGGGCCAGGGCGTCGTGCCTTATCTGCCGCTCAGCGAGTTGACGGCCAAGCGGCCGCCTGCAACCGGCCAGCAGACGACCGGAGGCAACCGATGAGATCTCCGGTCACAGGTATCGTCACGCTGCTCGGCCTCCTGCTCGTCGTGATCGTGGGCTACATGTCCCTGTTCACGGTGGCGCAGACCGAGCAGACCATCGTGCTGCAGTTCGGCAAGCCCGTCGATGTCGTTACCGCTCCCGGCCTGCACTTCAAGGCGCCGTGGAATTCGGTGATCAACATCGACAAGCGCATCCTCGATCTGGAGAACCCGTCGCAGGAAGCGATCGCGTCCGACCAGAAGCGGCTCGTGGTCGACGCCTTCGCGCGTTACCGCATCAAGGACGCGCTCCGCTTCTATCAGAGCATCGGCTCGATCCAGGCCGCCAACATCCAGCTCACCACGCTCTTGAACGCTGCGCTGCGCCGCGTGCTCGGCGAGGTCACCTTCATCAACGTGGTCCGCGACGACCGCGAGAAGCTGATGCAGCGCATCCGCGATCAGCTCGACCACGAGGCCGACGGCTACGGCATCCAGGTCGTCGACGTCCGGATCCGCCGCGCCGATCTGCCGGAGCAGAACAGCCAGGCGGTCTATCAGCGCATGAAGACGGAACGCGAGCGCGAAGCCGCCGAGTTCCGCGCGCAGGGCGGCCAGAAGGCCCAGGAGATCCGCTCCAAGGCCGACCGCGAGGCGACCGTGATCGAGGCGGATGCAAGGTCGCTGGCCGAGCAGACGCGCGGCGTCGGCGATGCCGAGCGCAACCGTCTGTTCGCCGAAGCCTACGGCCAGGACGCGGATTTCTTCGCCTTCTACCGTTCGATGGCGGCCTATGAGACCGGGCTGCGCGCGAACGACACCCGCTTCCTGCTGCGCCCGGACTCGGATTTCTTCCGGTTCTTTGGTAACCCGTCCGGCAAGACGGCGACCACGACGCCAGCGAAGCCGTAAGTGAGACAAGGGCGGCAAGTCTGGCCGCCCTTCGTCCAGACAAGAACAGCACAACGGGAGGTTCCAATCCGATGAGGTCCATTGCGTTCGCCGACTTCCTCATCGGTTTGGGCATCCTGTTCGTGCTGGAAGGCTTGATGTTCGCGGCAAGTCCGGCCTGGATGCGCAAGGCCATGAAAAGCGCGATGGCCACGCCGGATAACGTCCTGCGGGCGGTCGGCATTGGTTCGGCCGTGGCCGGCCTGGTCCTGATCTGGGTTATGCGACGTCCAATTTAGCCGTCGCACCAACGCCAAAGTGAAGGCGAGGGACCGGTTTTCGCCTTATTATCCGGGTCTTGAGGCCCGTTAAGGTCCGCGCTTGCGCCGTCCCCCCGTTCGAGCGCAGTCTTGACGTCGAATCCTTGTTTCCTGGAGATCACAATGACCGCTGCCACCATTGCCCCGACCCGTTTGCGCTTAGGGCTGGCCGCGCTCGCCGTCGGCGCTTTCAGCGCACTCGGCACACCGGCCTATGCGCGCGGACCGGATGGCATCGCCGACGTCGCCGAGAAGGTGATTGACGCGGTCGTCAACATCTCGACCTCGCAGACCGTCGAAGCCAAGGGCGGGGGCGGCGGCAGCAATGCCATGCCGCAACTGCCGCCCGGTTCGCCCTTCGAGGAGTTCTTCGACGACTTCTTCAAGAACCGCAAGGGTCCCGGCGGCGGCAGCAAGGGCGGCGAGAACAGCCCGGCGCCGCGCAAGACCAACTCGCTCGGAAGTGGCTTCATCATCGACACGTCAGGCGTCGTCGTCACCAACAACCATGTCATCGCGGACGCCGATGAGATTAACGTCATTCTCAACGACGGGACCAAGATCAAGGCCGAACTGGTCGGAGTCGACAAGAAGACCGACCTTGCCGTGCTCAAGTTCAAGCCGTCGAAGCCGCTGGTGTCGGTGAAGTTCGGTGATTCCGACAAGCTGCGCCTCGGCGACTGGGTCGTCGCGATCGGCAATCCTTTCAGCCTCGGCGGCACCGTGACGGCCGGTATCGTTTCGGCGAAGAACCGTGACATCTCCTCAGGTCCCTACGACAGCTACATTCAGACCGACGCCTCCATCAACCGCGGAAATTCCGGCGGTCCGCTGTTCAACCTCGATGGCGACGTCATCGGCGTCAACACGCTGATCATCTCGCCGTCCGGCGGCTCGATCGGCATCGGCTTCGCCGTACCGTCGAAGACGGTGGCGGGTGTCGTCGACCAGCTCCGCCAGTTCGGCGAATTGCGCCGCGGCTGGCTTGGCGTGCGCATCCAGAGCGTCACCGACGAGATCGCCGAGAGCCTCAACATCAAGCCGCCGCGCGGCGCGCTGGTTGCCGGTGTCGACGACAAGGGCCCGGCCAAACCGGCCGGCATCGAGCCCGGCGACGTCGTCGTCAAGTTCGACGGCAAGGACGTCAAGGACCCGAAGGATCTGTCTCGCGTGGTCGCCGACACGGCGGTCGGCAAGGAGGTCGACGTCGTCATCATCCGCAAGAGCCAGGAGGAAACCAAGAAGGTCACGCTCGGCCGGTTGCAGGATGCCGACAAGGTGCAGGCCGCGGTGAAGACCGACGAGCCTCCGCCTGAAAAGACCGTGACACAGAAGGCGCTCGGCCTCGATCTCGCCGCGCTGAGCAAGGACCTGCGTGCGCGCTACAAGATCAAGGACAGCGTCAAGGGCGTGGTCGTCACCAATGTCGACGCCAATTCGGATGCCGCCGAGAAGCGCCTCTCGGCCGGCGACGTCATTGTCGAGGTGGCGCAGGAGGCCGTCTCCAGCGGCGCCGACATCCAGAAACGGGTCGACCAGCTCAAGAAGGACGGCAAGAAATCGGTGCTGCTGCTGGTGTCGAACGCCGACGGCGAGCTGCGTTTTGTCGCGCTGAGCGTGCAGTAAGAGCGCTCGCTTTCACCTCTCGTCATGGCCGGGCTTGACCCGGCCGTCCACGCCTTGCCATGCGGACGAGCGTAACGTGGATGCCCGGGACAAGCCCGGGCATGACGGCGGAGAGGAGGAGGCTACGCCTCCACGAACTCCTCGCGCCGATACCCCTGCGCGTACAGCAGCGCGGTGAGATCGCCATGATCGATCCGCGCCGCCGCAGCGGCGGCCACCGCGGGCTTGGCGTGATACGCCACGCCCAGCCCCGCCGCCTGGATCATCGCGAGATCATTGGCGCCGTCGCCGACCGCCAGCGAGTCGATGTCGTCGAGATCGAACGATTCCATCAGATCCACCAGCGTCGCGAGCTTTGCCGCGCGCCCCAAAATCGGCTCCTTCACCTCGCCAGTGAACTTGCCGTCGCGGACGACGAGCTCGTTGGCGCGGTTCTCCTGGAAACCGATCCTGGTGGCGACCGCGCTGGTGAAAAGCGTGAAGCCGCCGGAGACGAGGCAGGCATAGGCGCCATGGGCGCGCATGGTCGCGACCAGTTCGCGGCCACCCGGCGTCAGCGTAATGCGCTTGGCCAGCACCTCGTCGACGGCACTGGCGGGAAGGTCCTTGAGCAGCGCGACGCGCTCGCGCAGCGCCGGCTCGAACTCGATCTCGCCGCGCATCGCGCGCTCGGTGATGGCGGCCACATGGGCCTTCACCCCGACGAAATCGGCGAGCTCGTCGATGCATTCCTGACCGATCATGGTGGAATCCATGTCGGCGAGAAAAAGCTTCTTGCGCCGGAAGCCGACTGGCTGCACCACGATGTCGATGGGCAGGTCGCCGCGAAGCTCGCGGAGCCGCTGCTCGATGGCGTGACGGTCGCCTTCGAGGTTACTGTCGGCGCCGAACGGGATGTCGACTGCAACCCCGTCGAACAGCCAGTGCGCGGGAGCTGCCTGAGGCAGCACGGCGCGGGCGCCGTCGACGATGGTCGAGTCGAGCGCGGGATTATTCGGGTTGCAGATCAGCGTGGCAACGAGGGACATTTGAGGTTTTCGTGAGCGAGGGGCAAGTCGGCAGAAGGCATGTTGGCAAGGCGGTGCTTATCGCAGGCCCGACCGCCAGCGGCAAGTCGGCGCTGGCGCTCGAGCTTGCGCTCGCTGCGGGCGGGGTCGTGATCAATGCCGATTCCATGCAGGTCTACCGTGACCTCCGCATCATCACCGCGCGCCCCACCCTTGGCGACGAGGCGCAGGTGCCTCATCGCCTGTACGGCCATGTCGATGCGGCCGTGAATTTTTCAGCCGGTGCCTGGGTGGGCGACGCGGCCAAGGCGCTCGAAGCGGCGAAAGCCGAAGGGCGCCTGCCGATCTTCATCGGCGGCACCGGGCTCTATTTCAAGGCGCTCACGGCGGGCCTTTCCGTGGTGCCACCGATCCCTCTCGAGGTGCGCGAGGACGTCCGGGCGCGGCTGGAGCGGAACGGCGTCGAAGCGCTGCACGACGAACTCGCAGCCTCCGATCCGCGGGCGGCCGAGCGCTTGAACCGTCGCGATCGCACGCGCATTGCGCGCGCGCTCGAAGTGGTCGAAGCCACCGGCCGTTCGCTGCTGGACTGGCATCATGAGGGCCAGCCGCCGCTCTTGCCCAAGGACAGTTTTCGGGCGGTGTTCCTCGCGCCCGAGCGCGACGAGCTCTATGCGCGCATCGACGCCCGCTTCGACGCCATGTTGGGTGCCGGCGCGCTAGAGGAGGCGGTGCGTCTCGCCGCCCGAAACCTCGATCCGCTACTGCCGGCGATGAAGGCTCATGGCGTGCCGGCGCTAATCCGGCATCTGCGCGGTGAGCTCAGCCTGGAGCAGGCGGCGACCATCGGCCGCGCCGACACCCGCCACTACGCCAAGCGGCAGTTCACCTGGTTCCGGCACCAATTGCCCGAATTCGAGTGGGTGAAGCCGGGGGAGATTCGGGGCTGGCTGGCGGCGATCGTGAACGCGGCGCGGGACCAAGGCTGACACGCTTTTGTGCCTCGGCTCCCGAATTTACCTCTCGCCCAACCCCGGGAACACCGCTACACTGCCAAAATCGCGCGGGAACGGCCGCATTGCCTTGACATCGGGGCGCTGGCCGCTATGTTTCGCGCAACCTTTGGGAAGCCGGGCACCTGCCATGCGTAACATTATTACCAAACTCCTTATCGCCGTCGTACCCAGGCACACCGCCGGGGGTGGCTAGCTGCCATCCACATGACAGGCGGTGTGCATGGGCCCTCTTCGGGGCCTTTTTTATTTCCGAAAACCCGACACGAACGAAGCCGCTGACAACAGCGCATCCGGAGCAAGCCAATGAGCGACAAGAGCCACGATCCGAACCAGATGACCGGCGCCGCGATGATCGTCCGCGCGCTCATCGATCATGGCGTGACCGACATTTTCGGCTACCCCGGCGGCGCGGTGCTCCCGATCTACGACGAGATCTTCCAGCAAAGCGAGGTCCAGCACATCCTGGTTCGGCATGAGCAGGGCGCGGGCCACGCCGCCGAGGGCTATGCGCGTTCGACCGGCAGGCCGGGCGTTGCACTGGTGACCTCCGGCCCCGGCGCCACCAACATGGTGACGCCGCTCACCGACGCGCTGATGGACTCGATCCCGCTGGTCTGCATCTCCGGCCAGGTGCCGACGCACCTGATCGGCAACGACGCGTTCCAGGAATGCGACACCGTCGGCATCACGCGCCCCTGCACCAAGCACAACTGGCTGGTGCGCGACGTCAACGATCTCGCAAAGGTGCTGCACGAGGCGTTTTACGTTGCGACCACGGGTCGGCCGGGCCCGGTGCTCGTCGACGTGCCCAAGGACGTGCAGTTCGCGACCGGCACCTATCATCCGCCGCGCAAATCCGACGTGCATCGCTCCTACGCGCCGCGCGTGAAGGGCGATGCGACGCAAATCCGCAAGGCCGTCGCGCTGCTCGCAGGCGCCAAGCGCCCCGTGATCTATAGCGGCGGCGGCGTGATCAATTCCGGTCCCGAGGCGACCAGGCTGCTGCGCGAGCTGGTCGAGGTCACCGGCTTTCCGATCACCTCCACCCTGATGGGCCTCGGCGCATATCCCGCCTCGGGCAAGAGCTGGCTCGGCATGCTCGGCATGCACGGCACCTATGAAGCCAACATGACCATGCATGATTGCGACGTCATGCTGTGCGTCGGCGCGCGCTTCGACGACCGCATCACCGGCCGCGTCGATGCGTTCTCGCCGGGGTCGAAGAAGATCCACATCGACATCGACCCGTCTTCGATCAACAAGAACATCCGCGTCGACGTGCCGATCATCGGCGACTGCGGCAACATCCTCGGCGACATTCTCCAGGTGTTCAAGGCGGAGGCGAAGAAGCCCGACATCAAGGCCTGGTGGCAGCAGATCGCGCAGTGGCGCGCCCGCAACTCGCTCTATTTCAGGAAGAGCAACGACGTCATCCTGCCGCAGCATGCGATCCAGAGCCTGTTCGAGGCGACGCGCGGCAAGGACACCTACATCACCACCGAGGTCGGTCAGCATCAGATGTGGGCCGCGCAGTTCTACGGCTTCGAGGAGCCGCATCGTTGGATGACCTCGGGCGGTCTCGGCACCATGGGCTACGGCCTGCCGGCCGCGGTTGGCGTGCAGGTTGCCCATCCCGACAGCCTCGTCATCGACATCGCGGGTGATGCCTCGGTGCAGATGACGATGCAGGAGATGTCGACGGCTGTGCAGTACGAGCTGCCGATCAAGATCTTCATCCTGAACAACCAGTACATGGGCATGGTGCGGCAGTGGCAGCAGCTGCTCCATGGCAACCGCCTGTCGCATTCCTATTCGGAGGCGATGCCGGACTTCGTCAAGCTCGCGGAAGCCTACGGCGGCGTCGGCCTCCAGGTGCACAAGCCCGGTGATCTCGACGGCGCCATCCAGGAGATGATCTCGGTCAAGCGCCCGGTGCTGTTCGACTGCCGCGTCGCGTCGCTGGAAAACTGTTTCCCGATGATCCCCTCCGGCAAGGCGCACAACGAGATGCTGTTGCCGGAGCAGGCCAACGACGAAGCCACCGCGAAGGCGTTCGCCGGCGGTAAGGCGCTGGTGTGAGCGTGATGTTCGACCTGAACGAGCTCGAACGCGCACATGCGATCGTGGGGCAGGCGGTGCCGGCAACGCCGGCGCACGCCTGGCCGCTGCTCGCCGAGCGGCTCGGCACGCAGGTCGTGGTCAAGCACGAGAATCACACGCCGACGGGCGCCTTCAAGGTGCGCGGCGGGTTGGTCTATCTCGATCGGCTGAAGCGCGAACGGCCGAACATTCCGGGCATCATCTCGGCGACGCGCGGCAATCATGGCCAGAGCCTCGCCTTTGCGGCGAGCCGCCATGGCGTAACTGCCGTGATCTATGTGCCGCGCGGCAATTCGGTCGAGAAGAACCGCGCGATGAAGGCGTTCGGCGCCGAACTCGTTGAGCACGGCGAGGACTTTCAGGCCGCACGCGAGGAAGCCGGACGCCACGCGCAGTTCGCCGGGCTGCACATGGTGCCGTCGTTCCATACGGACCTGGTGCTGGGCGTGGCGACCTATGCGCTCGAATTGTTCCGGGCCGCGCCCGATCTCGACATCCTCTATGTGCCGATCGGGCAAGGCTCGGGGATCTGCGGCTGTATCATGGCGCGCGATCTGCTCGGCCTGAAGACCGAGATCGTGGGCGTGCAGTCGACCGAGGCGCCGTCCTACGCGCTGTCGTTCGCGGCGGGTCAGGTGGTGACCACCGAGACCAGCAACACGCTCGCGGACGGCATGGCGACGCGGATTCCCGATCCGGAAGCGCTCGCGGTCATCCTCAAGGGCGCCTCGCGTATCGTCCAGGTGACGGACGATGAAATCGCGCTCGCGATCCATGCGCTCTGGACCGACACGCACAATCTCGCCGAAGGCGCCGGCGCCGCCGCGCTCGCCGCGGCGCTTCAGGACAAGACAGGATTGTCGGGCAAGCGCGTCGGTCTCGTGCTGTCCGGCGGCAATATCGATTTCGATCTGTTCCGCGGTTGGGTCGGGACGGATGCGCCGGTCGCTCATCAGGCGACGGCGTAACGACGAGAATGAAGGGGACGACAATGAACCAGCCCGCATCTGCCTATTTCATCGAGGAGCGCCACGACCCGAACGAGACGCATACGCTTTCGGTGCTCGTGCAGAACGAGCCCGGCGTGCTCGCGCGCGTCATCGGCCTGTTCTCGGGGCGCGGCTACAACATCGAGAGCCTCACGGTCTCGGAGACCGAGAGCCAGAAGCATCTCTCGCGCATCACTATCGTCACCACGGGTACGCCCATGGTGATCGAGCAGATCAAGCATCAGCTCGACCGCATGATCCCGGTCTATCGCGTCGTCGACATGACGCTGACCAAGCGCTCGATCGAGCGCGAGCTGGCGATGGTCAAGGTACGCGGGCAGGGCGAGCATCGCGTCGAGGCGCTGCGGCTGGCGGACGCGTTCCGCGCCCGCGTGATCGATGCCACCACCGAGAGCTTCGTGTTCGAGATCACAGGCAATACAGACAAGATCAATCAGTTTATCGACCTGATGCGTCCGCTTGGCCTTGTCGAAGTGTCGCGCACCGGTGTTGCCGCGATTGGTCGCGGGCCTGAGGGAATGTGAGCCATGCTGGCGCGCGACTGGTATTACAACGAGCGGAACCGGATGGGGATCGGGCCTGCAGTGGCCTCGATCTACGACAGTCATGACGATGCCGATCTACGGGCGCGCGCCGCGCTGAAAATGCTCGGCGTCCAGCGCGGCTGGCGCATTGCCGATATCGGTTGCGGCAACGGCGTGCTCGCGACCGAGGCGGCGCTGATGGGCGCCGAGGTCGATGCCATCGACATCTCGCCCGCGATGCTGGCGCTCGCCGAGATCTACGCGCGCGACCGCAAGGCGCCCGTGCGCACGCAGTCCGCCGGCCTGCTCAGCTTCGCCTACCGGCCGGAATCCTATGACCTGATCGTCAGCGAGTTCACGCTGCACCATCTGCCGGATTTCTGGAAGGCGGTAGCCATGTCGCGGATCTATCGCGCGCTCAAGCCCGGTGCCACTTTCTATTTGCGCGACATCGTCTACGCCTCGATGCCCGATGCCGTCGAGCGCGACGTTGACCAATGGGCCGACTTTGAGATCAAGAACCACGATGTCCCGCGTGAAAGCGTCGTCACCCACATGCGCGACGAGTATTCCACTTTCGGCTGGGTCATGGAGCGGATGCTGACCGACGTCGGCTTCACGCTGGTCTCGGCCGATTACCACGCCCCGATGCACGGCACCTATCTGCTGCGGAAACCCAATTCCTCCACGTAACGGCCGGCGAGCAAGGCTCGACCAGAACAACAAACAGGGCTGCACGACAGGGCAGAACCGGGAACGACAATGAAGCCGGCCGACATCCTCATCGCCATCCTGGTGGCGGTCATCTGGGGGCTTGCCTTCGTGGCGAGCCGGATCGCGCTCGACGAATTTTCGCCGGAGCTGATGACGGCGATGCGCTTCACCATTGCCGCGGTGCCGTGCCTATTCATCCGCAAGCCCAAAGTCGCCTGGTCGCTCCTGATCGCGATCAGCTTCACGCTCTTTCTCGGCCAATTTCTGAGCCAGGCCTATGGCATCGCCCATGGCGTGCCGGTGGGGCTGACCAGCGTCGTCGTGCAGAGCCAGGCGCTGTTCACGATCGGCTTTGCCGCGATCGCATTCGGTGAGCGGCCGACGCCGGTGCAGACGCTGGGCATCGTCATCGCAGCCATCGGCCTTTTGATGATCTGCGGCACGGTCGGCTATGATTTCAGCGTCGGTGCCTTCGCCGTGCTGATGATCGCGCCGGTCAGCTTTGCGGTCGGCAATGTCCTGCTGCGCGGCGCCCGCGGCGTGCCGATGTTCGATCTGTTCGCCTGGTTGTGCCTCGCCACCGCGGTGCCGCTGTTCGCGCTCACGCTGGTCGTCAACGGACCAACGCCGACCTGGCAGTCGCTGATCCACATGTCGCTCACCGGCCTCATTTGCCTGCTGTTGATCGGCGGCATCTCCACCAGCATCGCCTATTGGCTGTGGGGCCGGCTGCTACGTGACTATCCCCCTGCGCAAGTGGTGCCGTTCGCGCTGCTGGTGCCGTTCGTCGGCTCGGCTGCGTCCAGCATCGTGTTCGGCGAGCGGTTCGGCCCGCTGCGTCTCGCCGGCATGCTCACCGTGATCGGCGGTATCGCGGTGATGGTGCTCGCGAAGCGTCCGCAGGTCCTGCCGAAGACCGCGTGAGGTGACTATGGCCTATTCGCTCTTCTATGCCTTCCTCGCCTTTATGGTCGTGATGTATTTCACGCCCGGGCCGAACAACATCATGCTGCTGGCCTCGGGCCTGACCTACGGCTTTCGGCGCACCATCCCCCACATCGCCGGTATCGTCATCGGCTTTGCTTTCATGATCGCCGCCGTGGGTCTCGGGCTCGGCACAGTGTTTCTGGCCTATCCGATCCTTCAGACCATCCTGAAATACGCCGGCGCGGTCTATCTGATTTACCTTGCCGCCGTGATTGCTTTGTCCGGCCCGACCACGCCGGACGGCGAGACCGGCCGCGGCCCGATGACCTTCTGGGGCGCGGCGATGTTCCAGTGGATCAACGCCAAGGGCTGGGTGATCGTGATCGGCACAATCACCGCCTACGCGGCGATTGCCCGATTCCCCATCAATATCGCGATCCAGACCCTGGTCAGCCTACTCGTCGGCGCGGTCTCGACCGTGGTCTGGGTCCTGTTCGGCACTGCACTACGGCCGGTGCTGACCTCCGAGCGGCTGGTCCGCGCCTTCAACATCCTGATGGCGATCCTGCTGCTGGCGTCTCTCTACCCCGTCGTTATGGATGCATGATGCCTCAGCTTTCCATGCAGAAACGGGTTTCCCAGGGGGCCGAAAATGCTCTAGACAGCCCCCGAAATCCGCAAATTTCACCGTCCGAGACCTGACCGACAAGACCTGACCAACGGCCGATTCCGGCCCCTGAACGAGGAAACGACCATGCGTGTTTATTACGATCGCGACGCCGACCTGAACCTGATCAAGGGCAAGAAGGTCGTCATCGTCGGCTATGGCAGCCAGGGCCACGCCCATGCGCTGAACCTGAAGGATTCCGGCGTCAAGGACGTGGCGATTGCGCTCCGCAAGGGTTCGGCCTCGGCCAAGAAGGCGGAAGCTGCCGGCTTCAAGGTGATGGAAGTCGCCGAGGCCGCCAAATGGGCCGACCTGGTCATGATGCTGACCCCGGACGAGCTCCAGGGCGACATTTACCGCGAGCACCTGCACGACAACATGAAGAAGGGCGCCGCCCTCGTCTTCGCGCACGGTCTCAACGTCCACTTCAACCTGCTCGACCCGCGCGCCGATCTCGACGTTCTGATGATCGCGCCGAAGGGCCCCGGCCACACGGTGCGTTCGGAATACCAGCGTGGCGGCGGCGTGCCCTGCCTGATCGCGATCGCCAAGGACGTCTCGGGTAACGCCCACGACCTCGGCCTGTCCTACGCCTCCGCCGTCGGCGGCGGCCGTGCTGGCATCATCGAGACCACTTTCAAGGAAGAATGCGAGACCGACCTGTTCGGCGAGCAGGTCGTGCTCTGCGGCGGCCTGGTCGAGCTGATCAAGGGCGGCTACGAGACGCTGGTCGAAGCCGGCTACGCCCCGGAGATGGCCTATTTCGAGTGCCTGCACGAAGTGAAGCTGATCGTCGACCTGATCTATGAAGGCGGCATCGCCAACATGAACTACTCGATCTCCAACACCGCGGAGTACGGTGAGTACGTCACCGGCCCGCGCATCGTCACCGACGAGACCAAGAAGGAGATGAAGCGGGTTCTGAACGACATCCAGTCCGGCAAGTTCGCCCGCGACTGGATGCTCGAGAACAAGGTCAACCAGACCTCGTTCAAGGCGACCCGCGCCAAGCTCGCCGAGCACCCGATCGAGGAAGTCGGCGCCAAGCTGCGCGACATGATGCCCTGGATCAAGAAGGGCGCGCTGGTCGACAAGTCGAAGAACTAAGCGGCCGTTCGGATGCGGCGTATCGGTTGCGCCGCATCCGGACACGCGAGCGAAAACACAAGCTTCGCTCGCCAAACCAATTCTTAAATCTTCGCGATTATATTCGAGCGAGATCGCAACCAGCGGTCTCGCTCTTTTCGTCTCGCGCGAAGCATTGCTGCTTCATTCAAATTCTTCGCGAGCTGAAGTGCTCCCTGAGCATGAAGAACTGACGCTTAAACCACATTCTTGGTCTCGCGTTGTTTTCGGAATTTCTCAGAAGCTCCCGATCCTCAAAAGCCCAGCGTCTTCAGGGTCAAGGATTCGGCTCTTCATCCATACCTTCAGGATGCAATCAATCGCACGTCGCGAGGTTCGCACCTCGCCTTCAACTTAAGAACTGACACCCGCGGCGTCTCCTTGAGCGGTGGACGGCATTGCGCCCCGGCACCTTTCGCCTGCATGATCGCGGGAGCTCTTGGGGAGGAAGATCATGCGATCCGTCGTCGTCACCGGCGCGTCCACCGGCATCGGCTGGGCCATTGCGAAGTTTCTGATCGGGCGCGGCTATCGTGTTTTCGGTAGTGTCCGCAAGCAGGCCGATGCGGATCGGCTCATGGGTGAATTCGGTACGAACTTCACGGCGCTGCTGTTCGACGTCACCGACGAGGCGGCGGTCCTCGCGGCTGCGCGAAAAGTCCGCGAGGCGCTGGGCGGCGAGACGCTGGCCGGTCTCGTCAACAACGCCGGCGTCGCGGTCGCCGGTCCCGTGCTCGAATTGTCGGTCGACGACTTTCGCCGGCAGATGGAGATCAACGTCATCGGCCCGGTCATCGCGACGCAGGCCTTTGGGCCGCTGCTGGGCGCCGACCCGTCGCTGGAGGGACCGAAGGGCCGGATCGTGATGATCAGCTCGGTCGCGGGCAAGAACGGCAATCCGTTGTCGGCGCCTTACTGCACCTCCAAGCATGCCATCGAAGGTCTGTCGGAGAGCTTGCGCCGCGAATTGATGCTGTTTGGCATCGACGTCATTATCGTCGCACCCGGCGCCGTCAAGACGCCGATCTGGAGCAAGGCCGAGCAGATCGATCTTTCGGTCTACCAGAACTCGCCTTATCTGCCGGCGCTGAACAAGGTCATGGCGTTCATGATGAAGCTCGGCGAGACCGGGCTGCCGGCCGAGCGGATTGCCGAGGTCGTTTTCGAGGCGCTCACCGCCGAGAGGCCCAAGGTTCGCTACCAGATCACGCCGGACCGGATGCGGCATTTGATGACGGCCACGCTGCCCAAGCGTGTGGTCGACCGCATCATCGCCAAGCGGCTCGGGCTGCTGCCGCAGGGCTGAGCCTCCGAGGTGAGACCATTGCCGGACAGGTGATCAATTTCCGATCGTGGGAGCGTCTTGAGATGCCGGCTTATGTGATTTTCGACGTCGAGATCAGGGATTTGCAGCAGTACCAAAGCTTCATGTTGGGCGTGAAGCCCGCCCTGGAGGCCGCTGGAGCTCGATATCTGGCGCGAGGGGGCGCCCACAAGGTCTACGAGGGAGACTGGCAGCCCCGCAGGATCGTTCTGCTGGAATTCCCATCCGTCGCAGCCTGGGAGGCATTTTACACAGGCGCGACCTACCAGGGTCTCAAAGCGGTCCGGGACGCTTGCAGTTCTGCCCGCCTGGTCAGCGTCGAAGGCCTCGACTAGACGGCAAGTCGGTTCTGCACTGCGGGATTTGCCCTAGGGACGAATTGGGCCCGGAGACCGATCGGCTTCCGCTAACATTAAGCGAAGGTCGGACCGCGACACGCGTTGCTTGTCCGTGACCGTTCAATTACAGTTTTATGACACGGTGCAGGCCTTCCGGCTGCGCCGAACGCCGCAGGCCCGGTCAGCCGGCTCGGCATCACCGTGCCGGACCAGCAGTTGCGTGTCGTCGATGGCGTCCGCGCCCAATCCAGGTCCTTCTGCCACGACCGCCGTGCTGGCAAGCGTCGCTGCGCTCGGCATCTGGCGGCTGCTCGCGGTTGCAGCGCCGCATCTCGCGGCGCTCGTCCTGATGTACGAGACCGAGACGGATTTCGGCGCACGGCTCTCCTTCGTGCTGGCCTGGGGCATCCTCAACTTCTTCTGGATCGCGCTGCTGCGGCGGCCGGCGCTCTCGGGTGCGCTGTCGCTGACTATGGTCGTGGTGCTGGTGCTGCTGTCACGGCTGAAGCACGACGTCGTGCAGATGACGGCCAACTTCATCGACCTGATGATGATCGACCGCGACACGGTGGCGTTCCTGTTCACGATCTTCCCGAATTTGCGCTGGTCGGTGATCGGGGCCGGCCTGGTCACGCTGCCGCTGATGTATGCGCTGTGGTGGCTCGACCCATTCCGCATCCGTAGGCTACCGGCGCTCGCCTCGATGCTCGCCTGCCTCGCCGCGCTGGTCGGCTATTCGCTCCACCATCCGGACGAGGCTTGGCGCGGCTATTACGACGACGGCTATCTCTCGAAGTTCTTCCGCTCCGGCGTCAGCGCGGTCTCCGACTTCGCGCAATACGGCTTCATGGAGTCGGCCGCTTCGACCAACGAACGGCTCAACATGCCGCTGGTCGATGCCTGCCATCCTGCCGGCCGGCGGCCGAACATCATCATGGTCCATGATGAATCGAGCTTCGACATCCGCGCCGCGCAGGGCATCAAGGTGCCGGCCGGCTACGGCAGCCATTTCAAATCCTGGGACGGCAAGGAGCGCGCGTTCCTGGCCGAGAGCAATGGCGGGCCGAGCTGGTTCACCGAATACAACGTGCTCGCGGGGTTGTCGTCGCGCTCGTTCGGCCGCTTCGCCTATTTCGTGACGCGCATTGCAACAGGCCGTGTCGAGCGCGGCCTGCCGCTGGCGCTGCGCCGCTGCGGCTACGACACGATGTCGCTGTACCCCGCCTATGGCGGCTTCATGGCCGCGCGCAGCTTTCAGGTGACGACCGGCATCGAACGCTTTCTCGACTCCAAGGATCTCGGCGCCAAGGATGTCGAGCCGGATAGCTTCTTCTACGACAAGGCGCTCCGGCTGATGGGCGAGCGGACGCCGAACAAGCCGCTGTTCACCTTCATCTATCTCGGCGCCAATCATTTCCCCTGGGAGACGCGCTTCCGCCCGGATCTGCTGCCGAACTGGCGCGCACCGGGCAATGTGCCGTCCATCGACGAGTACCTGCGGCGGCAGGCGATGAGCGCCGAGCAGTACAACGCTTTCCTCGCGGGCTTGAAGAAGAAATTTCCCGGCGAACCCTTCCTGATCGTGCGCTACGGCGATCATCAGCCGGAATTCGCGCCCGGTATCCTCGAGCCCGGGCTCGACGAGGGCGCTCTCGGCAAGAAGCTCGACGCCTACGACGCACGTCTCTACGCGACTTACTACGCGATCGACGCCGTCAATTTCGAGCCGGTGAAAAGCGAGGCCGTGATGGACACGGTCGACGGCCCGTATCTGCCGCTGGTTATCCAGGAAGCCGCCGGCATCCCGCTCGATCCGTCCTTCGCCGAGCAGAAGGAGATCATGCTCCGCTGCAAGGGCATATTCTACGGATGCAAGGACGGGGCCGAAGCGCGCCGGCTTAACCGGCTGCTGATCGATGCGGGGATGATCAGGGGGCTGTAGCGTCTCTCCAACGTCGTCCTGGCGAAGGCCAGGACGACATCGAACGAATGGCGCGGCTACCGCCCACCCACCTTCTCCCACAGCCATTTCGCCACTGCATCCGGCGACGAATTCGCGTCATTGCCGGCGGCGCGCAAATTAGCTTCGCGCATGGTCGCGATGTCGATCTTGCCGAGCAGCGGCTTCACCGCGGCCCGCAGCCGTTCGTCGCCGGCGCGCTTTGGGGCCAGCAGCAGGATCGCATCGTAGGGCGGGATCGCGTGCCTGGGATCGTCGAGCGCAACGAGATCGTATTTTGCGATCAACCCGTCGCTGGTGTAGCCGGCGATGACATCGACCTCGCCGCTGGCGACGGCCGCATACATGAAGTCCGGCTGCATCTGGCGCTGGGCGCGGAACGAGAGGCCATAGGCCTTTTGCAGCGCCGCCCATTCGGGTCGCGAGAAAAACTCATAGTCGCCGGCGATCGACAGGGTCGAAGCATGCGCGGCGAGATCGGCGATGGTGCGGATGCCAAGCGCCTCGGCGCGCTTCTTCGGGATCACCAGCGCATAGGCGTTCTCGAAACCGAGCTCGCCGAGCAGGGTGATGTTCTCCTTCGCAAGCGTTGTCTGCAGCTCCGCCAACAGCTCCGCGCGCGGCTTGATGTCCGTGCGGTGAAGCTGATTGGCCCAGAGCGTGCCGGAATAATCGACGTAGAGATCGATATCGCCGGCTTTCAACGCCTCGAAGATCACGCTTGAGCCGAGACCGGAGCGTGCGACGGCGGCGAGACCGGCGGCCTGAAGCCGGTCCCGCATCAGCGCCGACAGCACATACTGCTCGGCGAACGTCTTGGCGCCGACGACATAGTTCTGTGACGAGCGCCCCATCGTCGGCACCAATGTTGCGGCGACCAGTGCCGCGATCCCGGCCGCGCCAAGCGCCGCACGCACGCGGCTGCGCCAGCGCAGGCCGCTCTCGACCAGGCCGAGCAGTTGATCGACGGCGAGCGCCAGCAGGGCCGAGGCAAAGCAGCCGAACAGCACGAACACCCAGTTCTGGGTCTGGAGCCCGGCAAAGATGTAATTGCCGAGGCTGGTCTGCCCGATCGGGGTCGACAGCGTCGCGGTGCCGATCACCCACACCGCGGCGGTGCGGATCCCCGCCATCATGACCGGCAGCGCCAGCGGCAGTTCGACCATCACCAGCGACTGCCGCGCGGTCATTCCGACGCCTTTGGCAGCCTCTATCAGCGCGGGATCGATGCCGTTGAGGCCGGTGATGCCATTGCGCAGCACCGGCAGCATCGAATAGAGCGCCAGCGCCAGCATCGCCGGCAGGAAGCCGAAAGCGGAGAAGGAGACGTCGAACCAGGCCAGCGCCACGGAGGCCGCGAGCAGCAGGAGCGGATAGAACAGCGCGAGCAGCGCCAGCCCGGGCACCGTCTGCACGATGCTGGCGAGCGCGAGCAGCACAGCGCGCGGCGTGGGACGGTTGCGCGTCAGAATCGCCAGCGGCAGGCTGACGATCAGGCCGAGCGCAAGCGCGGCGAGACTCACCCGCACGTGGTTGCCGAGATAGTCGGGCAAATGCGCCAGCGCTTCGCCCCAACGCGGATCCGTGAAAAGGCTCATGCCGCCCCGCCCTTTAGCAGCAGCGCGTTCAATCGCTCGACCTGGCGTCGCGGCGTCCGCAGCAGCTCCAGCACGTAGGCGTCGCTGCTTTTCGAGAGCTCCACTGGCGTGCCCTGCGCCAGCAGCTTCCCGCTGCGCATCACCGCGATGCGGTCGGCGAGCAGGATCGCTTCCGTCATGTCGTGGGTGATCATCACGGTGGTCAGGCCGAGCTTGCGGTGCAGCTCGCGAAAATCGTCGCCGAGCGCATCGCGGGTAAGGGGATCGAGCGCGCCGAATGGCTCATCCATCAGCACGATGCGGGGCCTTGCCGCAAGCGCCCGCGCCACGCCGACACGCTGGCGCTGGCCGCCCGAGAGCGCATCCGGCAACCGCCCGCGATGGGCGGCCCGGTCGAGCTGCACGAGCTCGAGCAACTCATCGACCCGTGTTGCGATATCCGCTGCCGAGACGCCGAGCAGCTTCGGCGTGATCCCGATATTGTCGGCGACGCTCAGATGCGGGAACAGTCCGCCGCTCTGGAAAACGTAGCCGATGCGGCGCCGCAGCGCGACCGGATCGACGGATTGCACGTCGTCGCCCTCGACCGTGATCGTGCCCCCATCCGCCTCGATCAGGCGGTTGGCGAGCCGCAGCAGCGTCGTCTTGCCCGAACCCGAGCCGCCGACGACGGCTACAAATTCGCCTTCGGCGATGTCGAGTGACACATCGTCCACGGCCTTGAGCGCGCCGAAGCTCTTGGTGACGTGGGCATAGCCAATCATCGGCCTGGACGGCATCGGGCGGGGCTCACTGCGCTGACCCGCCCCACGGAAGGGAGGGGGAAGGGAGGGGATGACAAGGCCCATGCGTAGCACGCTTGGCGGCTTGATTGAACTTGGTCGCGCGAGCGGCTAAGGCATCGGGCCAAGTTCGGAGGAAGCATATGATAACGCCTACGGCAGTGGCGCTGGAAGATGCCAAGGTCGCGTTCCAGTTGGGGGACGGGCGGGTCTATACGGCGGTGGAGAAGGCGCATCTGACGGTGGCGCAGGGCGAGTTCGTCGCCATCGTCGGCCCGACCGGCTGCGGGAAATCAACACTGCTCAACGTCGCGGCCGGGCTGCTGAAGCCGGCTGCGGGGAGCGTCAGGATATTCGACCAGCCACTTGCCGGGCTGAACCGGGACGCCGGCTACCTGTTCCAGGCCGATGCGCTGTTCCCCTGGAAGACCGCGCTCGACAACGTCGCGATCGGGCTCGAAGTCAGCGGCACGCCGCGCAGCGAGGCACTGCCGCGGGCGCAGAAATGGCTGACCTCGGTCGGCTTGGGTGCCTTCGCCAACCGCTATCCGCACATGCTCTCGGGCGGCCAGCGCAAGCGCGTGGCGCTGGCGCAGGTGCTGATCCGCGATCCAAAGATCCTGCTGATGGATGAGCCGTTCGGACCGCTGGATGCACAGACCCGGCAGGTGATGGGCAACCTGTTGCTCGACCTCTGGAACGCTGACCGCAAGGCCGTGCTGTTCGTCACCCATGATCTGGAAGAGGCGATCGCGCTCGCCGACCGCGTCGTGATCATGTCGGCGGGGCCGTCCTCCCGCATCATCGGCGACTGGCGCGTGAGCCTGCCGCGCCCGCGCGACATTTTCGAAGTGCGGCTGGACAAGGAATTCCATGCGCTTCATCGCGAGATCTGGAGCGTGCTCAAGGACGAGGTCATGAAGGGCTATGCGCAGTCCACGCAAGCGGCGGAGGCGGTCTGATGTCGCGCGTCACGCTGCTTACGCTGCAAGTGCTGGTCGCGGTGGTCTGCCTCGCGCTGTGGCAATTGCTGTCGACCGTGCCCGTGTTCGGCAAGATCCTGCTGCCGCCGTTCTTCTTCTCCAATCCGGTCGATGTCTTCGCCCAGATCGTCAAATGGTTCTCGTCCGGTGTGATCTGGAAGCATCTCGGCATCACGCTGACGGAATCGATCCTGGCCTTCGTGATCGGATCGGCCGGCGGTGTGCTGATCGGCTTCTGGTTCGCGCGCCAGCCGCTGGTCGCCGCGGTGTTCGATCCCTACGTCAAGATGGTCAACGCTCTGCCGCGTGTGGTGCTGGCGCCGATCTTCGCGCTGTGGCTTGGGCTGGGCATCTGGTCCAAGGTCGCGCTCGGCGTGACGCTGGTGTTCTTCATCGTGTTCTTCAACGTCTATCAGGGCGTCAAGGAGGTCAGCCGCACCGTGCTGGACAACGGCCGCATGCTCGGCATGAGCGAGCGGCAGCTGATGCAGCACGTCTATTGGCCTTCGGCGCTGTCGTGGATGTTCTCCTCGCTGCACACGTCGGTCGGTTTTGCCGTGGTCGGTGCCGTCGTCGGCGAGTATCTGGGATCGGCGGCGGGGCTCGGCTACCTCATTCAGCAGGCCGAGGGCATATTCGACGTCGCCGGCGTCTTCGCCGGCATGTTCGTGCTGTCGGCCTTCGTCATCCTGATCGATTTTGGCGTGACATTGGTGGAGCGGAGACTGCTGGTCTGGCGCCCGACCGTGGACGGGCGTGGCTAAGCCGCGAGGGGCCCGCGCACCGCGCGAGCCCCGGATCGCGAAAGCTCAATCCAGCAGCTTGGTGTCATCGGGGGCCTGCGGCGGCGTCTTGATCGCGATCGCCTTGACCTGTCCGCTGATCGGCTTGGTGCCGCCATGCGGCGTCCCCTTCGGGATGATGACAAGGTCGCCCGGCTTCACCGTGACCTCCTTGTCGCCGAACCAGATCGTGCCGGTGCCCTCTAAGATGTACTGGATCTCGTTGGTGTTGGGATGCATGTGCTTGGGCACATTGCCGACCTGGATCGAGATGGTGGCGCCATCGGCGCTTGCGAACGTCTTGGAGCGGTAGCCGACGGCGTTGGCATTCCCGAGCGCGTCGCCCTCCATCTCGCCGGTGTGGATGATCTGCGGAGGGATGTTCTCCGCGGCCAGCGCCGGCCGCAGCAGGTGGGTTGCGCCGCATCCGGCGGCAAAAGCGGTGGCGATCGACAGTCCGATTGCAAGGCGATTCATGGATGATCCTCCCCATCAAGAATTGTTCTTGTGGGCTTCATGCTATTGCGCCGAAAGGCCGATGGCCAGCGCCTTCGGTCCTGCTTCTCAAGCCAGCCCGGCTGCTTTATGGTGCCGCCAGCCGAACGGAGGAAACCAATGAAGAACACGATAGCCAGGCTCGCGGGCGCGCTGCTCGCGCTGACGCTCACCACCGGTCTTGCCGCGGCGCAAAGCAAGGTCACGATCGCGATCGGCGGCGGCTCCTGTTTGTGCTATTTGCCGACGGTGCTGGCAAAGCAGCTCGGCGAATACGACAAGGCGGGTCTCGACGTTGAGCTCGTGGACCTCAAGGGCGGCTCGGACGCGCTCAAGGCCGTGCTCGGCGGCAGCGCCGACGTGGTCTCCGGCTATTTCGACCATTGCGTCAACCTCGCGGCCAAGAAGCAGGAGCTTCAGGCCTTCGTGGTCTATGACCGTTATCCCGGCCTCGTGCTGGTGGTTTCGCCGTCGCACACCAACGAGATCAAGTCGATCAAGGACCTCGCCGGCAAGAAGGTCGGCGTCAGCGCGCCCGGCTCCTCCACTGACTTCTTCCTGAAGTATATGCTGAAGAAGAATGGCGTCGATCCCGCCAGCACCGCCGTGATCGGCGTTGGCCTCGGCGCCACTGCGGTCGCCGCCATGGAGCAGGGCCAGATCGATGCGGCCGTGATGCTCGATCCCTCCGTGACCGTGCTCCAGGGCAGCCACAAGGATCTGCGCATCCTCTCGGACACCCGCACGCAAAAGGATACACTTGAGACGTTCGGCGGCGAATATCCGGGCGGCGCGCTGTACTCGACCGCGGCCTGGGTCGCCGGCCACGAGAAGGAGACGCAGGCGCTGACCAACGCGATCCTGGGCACGCTCGCCTGGATCCACTCGCACTCGCCCGAGGAGATCATGGCGAAGATGCCGGAGGAGACGGTTGGCAAGAACAAGGACCTCTATCTCGCGGCACTGAAGAACACGATCCCAATGTTCTCCGAGACCGGCAAGATGGACCCGAAGGGCGCCGACGCCGTGCTCGCGGTGTTCAGCGTTGGATCGCCCGAGGTCGCCAACGCCAAGATCGACGTCAGCAAGACCTTCACCAACAAGTATGTCGAGCAGGCCAAGAAGACCACGGGAAGCGTCAAATAACTGACGCGAAGGTGTGGTCATCAGGCGTCATGACGTCACCAATCATTCATCGGGTCACGACGCTTGAACTTGCCGTGCGGCCGATCGTCTGGGCGTTCGCGGAGGAGCGGCGCGCCGAGATCGCCACGCATTTCGCCGAGAAGCAGCGCGAGCGGCCAAAGATCTGGAACGGTCGCGTCCTGCTCGGGCGTGATGCAACGTTCGCCGACGGGCATCTTTCTGCGACCTATTTCGAGACCGATTTCGCGAGCTTCCTCGCCTGGCGCGATTGGGGTTTTCCCGACAAGGCCGTGTTCAACGGTTTTGGCATGGGCGCGTTGCGCGCCTCCGACGGCGCCTTCGTCATGGGTGAGATGGCGCAGCACACCGCCAATGCGGGCCGGATTTATTTCCCGTCCGGTACGCCCGATCTCGAAGACGTCAGGGGCCACACGC
This sequence comes from Bradyrhizobium sp. 155, assembly GCF_023101105.1. Classification (NCBI taxonomy): domain Bacteria; kingdom Pseudomonadati; phylum Pseudomonadota; class Alphaproteobacteria; order Hyphomicrobiales; family Nitrobacteraceae; genus Bradyrhizobium; species Bradyrhizobium sp. 155. The sequence continues at coordinate 1,991,839 of NZ_CP064704.1, forward strand.
TGGACATTCCCGGCAGCGTGATCCGCGAACTCGAGGAAGAGACCGGCCTGACCGCCGCCGACTATCGGGTCGAGCCGGACTGGCACTGCGTCGTCACCGGCCCGACGATTGCGATGTTGCAAATCGTCAACCTGGACATGCCGGGTGATGTGGCGCGTGCGCGGATCGAAGCCAATCTGGCGGACGAGGCCGAGCCAGAGCTCTCGGCCATTCATCTCGTGCGCGGGGTGAGCGATCTCACGCCGTCCATGCCGCGATTTGTCACGGCCTTCGTCGAGCAGCAGTTCGCGTTGCGCTGATGCGCGAGGCTTGACATCGCTGCGCTCAGCCCATGTGATGGGCGAAAATATAAAACCAAAAAGAATGCAATGCACAATCGTCCAGGGAGGTTTTGATGCGCGTGCGCATGGCTGCCCGTTTGGTACGTGGGCTGTTGGTCGCGGTATCGGCGACAGGCTTGGCGCTGTCCGCCCAGGCCCAGGATCAAGGCAAAGAGAAGAAGATCAAGATCGGCGTCGTTTTCGATCTGACCGGGCCTCTCGCCGGCGGTGGCTCTGAACTCGGCTATATCGGCGCAAAGATCATTCTCGACCATTTCGCCAAGACCGGCGTCGAGGGTTACAAGATCGAAGCGGTCTATGCCGATGCGCAAAGCAAGCCCGACATCGCGATCAACGAATCCGTCCGCCTGCTCGAGCAGGAAAAGGTCGACATGGTGCTCGGCTTCTTCTCCTCGGCGCAATGTGTGCCGGTCGCGGCCCGCGTCGAGCAGCTCAAGAAGTTCATGTGGATGACGACTTGCATCTCGTCGGCCGTGTTCAACGAGAAGGGTTACAAATACGTCTTCCGCCCGCAGGCGAGCGGCGACCAGTTCGGCATGATGACCATGGATTTCATCGCGCAGAATGCCAAGGCGAAGTTCGACAAGGAGCCGAAGGATCTGCGCGTCGCCATCATTCACGAAGACGGCGCCTATGGCGTCGACGTGTCCAGGGGCAACGAGGCCGGCGCGAAGAAGGCGGGATTCAACGTCGTGATGAAGGAGGGTTATTCAGCCACCGCGCCTGACCTCTCCGCGCTGGTGACCAAGCTGAAGCGCGCCAAGCCTGATGTCATTTTCCACACTGGCTACAACCCTGATATCACGCTGTTGCTGCGTCAGGCGCGCGAGCAGGGGCTGAAGTTCGGCGCGCTGATGGGGCACGGCGCGGGTTACGGCGTCTATGAAAAACTGAAGGAAGGCATGGGAGCCGATGCCACCTACATCTTCAACACAGACCCGATCTCGATCTGGCTTGTCAACCAGAAGACCATGGATCCCAAGCTCCCGCCTGTGATCAAGATGGTTGGCGAGGAATTCGACAAGATCCGGCCCGGCGTCGCGATCCGCTCGGCGCATGTCGGCATCGGTGCGTCCAACACCTATGTGTTCATGAATGACGTGCTGCCGCGCGCGATCAAGAAGTATGGCGGGGTCGATCCGGATGCGCTGCGCAAGGCTGCCCTCGATACTGATATTCCCGAAGGGGGCACCATGCTCGGCTTCGGCGTGAAGTTTTACGGCGAGGGCACGCCGATGGCCGGGCAGAACGAGCGCTCGTTCCCGGTCGTGATCCAGTACATCGACGACAAGTCCTCCGTGGTGTGGCCCAAGAGTCAGGCGCAGCGCGAGGCTGTGCTGCCGCTGCCGAAGGGCACCACCTACAGCAATCAGTAGCGCAAATGCGCGCAGAGAGGAGAGCGGGACGGTGCTGGAAGTCAGCGGGCTGGTGAAGCGGTTTGGTGGCTTCACCGCCGTCAACAATGTGTCGTTCAAAGTCGATCAGGGCGAGATCCTCGGCCTGATCGGCCCCAACGGCTCGGGCAAGAGCACGATCTTCAATATGCTCTCGGGTACACTGGCGCCGACGTCCGGTTCGATCCTGTTCGACGGCTCCGAGATCGCGGGCCTTCCGCCGCACCGGATCATCAACAGCGGCATCGGCCGCACCTTCCAGATCCCGCGACCATTCCGCCGCCTGACGATCTTCGAGAACGTCGCGCTCGCCGGATTCTATGGCCAGGGCCGCCACAGCCGTGCCAGGGCCGAGGAGGCGGCCGAGCGCTCGCTGGCGATGGTCGGCTTGCCGACCGATCGCCATGCCAGCGTCGACGGCCTCGGCGCAGCCGGCCTGAAAAAGCTCGAACTGGCGAAAGCACTCGCCACCGCGCCCAAACTTCTGCTGGCCGATGAGAGCCTCGGCGGCCTCGACGAGGCCGAGATGGGGCAGGCGGCTAACATGCTCCGCAACATCCGCGACGAGCTCGGCATTACCATCATCTGGGTCGAGCACATCATGGGCGTGCTGATGCGCGTCGTCGATCGCGTCATGGTGCTCGATCACGGCGAGAAGATCTCGGAAGGTTTGCCGAGTGCCGTTGCCGGCGATCCCCGTGTCATCGAGGTCTATCTCGGCACCGATGCCGAGACCACGCAGGCTGCGGCCGCCGCAGCGCGCCGCCGCGCGGGGGTGCAGTGATGTTGGAGCTCCGCGGCGTCAATGCCGGCTATGGTACCTTCCAGGCACTGTTCGACGTCGATCTCGACGTGAGGGCGGGTGAGGCCGTCGGCGTCATCGGTCCCAACGGGGCCGGCAAGACCACCCTGATGCGCGTCATCTCCGGCCTGATCCGCCCCTCGCGTGGGGCGATCAGAATGGAAGCCGTCGACGTCGTGGCCACGCCGCCGCACAAGATCGTCAGCCTCGGGATCGCGCATGTGCCGGAGAACCGGCGGCTGTTTCCGCAGCTCTCGGTCGACGACAATCTCAAGATGGGCGCCTTCATGCAGGAGGCGCGCGGCCACTATGCCGAGCGGCTGGACGTGGTGTTCGAGCTGTTTCCGCGCCTGAAGGAGCGCCGCCACCAGATGGCGGGCACCATGTCCGGCGGCGAGCAGCAGATGTGCGCGATCGGCCGCGCGCTGATGTCGAATCCAAAGCTGCTGCTGCTCGACGAGCCGTCGGCGGGGCTCGCGCCGGTCGTGGTGCAGCAGGTGTTCGAGCTGGTGAAGCGGATCCGCGCCAGCGGGCTGACCGTGCTGATCGTCGAGCAGAATGTGCAGCAGGTGCTGAAAGTGGTCGATCGCGCCTATCTGATCGAGGCGGGTACGATCAGGTCCTCAGGCACCTCGGCCGAGATGCTGGCGAGCGACACGGTCAAGGAAGCGTATCTCGGGGTGTGAGGTTCATGCAGGCATGCAAGCATTTCTGGACATTTTCGACATCTACCTGCTGGAGGCCGTGATCAACGGCATCCTGCTCGGCGGCGTGCTGGCGTTGCTCGCGCTCGGGCTCAATTTGATCTTCGGCGTCATCGACGTGACCTGGATCTGCTACGCAGAGCTGGTGATGATCGGCATGTACGCCATGTACTTCCTGGTGCAGTATTACGGCATCAGCTATTTCGTCGCCGCGCCGCTCACCATCCTGCTGGTCGCGGTGCTCGGCGCGGCGCTGCATTACCTCGTGATCGCGCCGCTGCTCACGGCGCCGCCAATCAACCAGTTGCTGGCGACCGGCGGGGTGCTGTTCGTGCTGCAGAGCTTTGCCACGGTCGCCTTCGGCATCGACTTCCGTAACCTCGGCATCCGCCTGCCGGTGCTCGCCTTCGGCGACATGAATTTCAGCTACGCGCGACTGCTGTCCTTCCTGGCCGCGCTGGTCGGCATGGTCGCGGTCTATCTGTTCATGACGCGGACCTTCACAGGGACCGCGATCCGGGCGATCTCGCAGGACCGGCAGATCATGGCGCTGATGGGCGTCGACACGAAGCGGATCTATCTCATTACCTCTGCGATCGGCGGGGGGCTGGCCGGGCTCGCAGCATGCCTGCTGGTTCTGCAATATGACGTGCATCCCTTCGTCGGCCTGTCGTTCGGCCCGATCACCTTCCTGATCTGCGTGCTCGGGGGCCTCGGCAATTTCATCGGCGGCTTCATCGCCGCCTTCGTGTTCGCCGAGATCATCTCGCTCGGCGGCCTGTTCTCCGATCTCGAATGGGGCTATGTGCTTGCCTTCGCGTTCTTCATCGTCATGATGTTCATCCGGCCCGCGGGCCTGCTCGCGAGGCGCCGATGATGGGGCGGGGACGGCTTGCAGCCTGGGGGATCGGATTGGCGGCGCTGGTCGCGCTGCCTTTCGTCTATCGCGATCCCTATCATCTGCACATCCTGGTGCTGATCCTGATCTGGTCGTTCGCCTATACGTCCTGGTCGATGATGGGGCGGTTCGGCCTCGTCTCGCTCGGCCACGGCGGTTTCATGGGAATCGGCGCGTATGTCACCGCGCTACTCTGGAATCACCTGGGCTGGTCGCCCTGGATCGGCATCCCCATCGGCATGGTCGCGGCCGGCGCGCTGGCGCTGATCGTCGGCTATCCCTGTTTCCGCTTCCGCATCACCGGGCACTATTTCGTGCTGGTGACGCTCGCGCTCTCCGGCATCGTGCTCCAGGTCATTACGGCGACGCGCGACTACACCGGCGGCTCGCTCGGCTACACGCCGAACCGGGCCGCGGGCAACAAGCTCTGGTCGCTGCAATTCGACGACAAGATCACCTGGTACCTGATCGCGCTCGGGGTCTGGCTTTTCGGCATCGTGGTCTGGCACTGGGTCGACCGCAGCATGGCCCGCTATGCGCTGGAGGCGATCTCGGAGGACGAGGACGCCGCGGCCGCCGCCGGCGTCGACGTCACCGCGGAGAAGCTGAAGATCACGCTGCTCAGCGCGCTGATGACGGCATTGGCCGGCGCGCTCTACTGCCAGTACCAGATGTTCATCACGCCTGATACCGTCAGCGGCATCGCGGTGTCGCTCCAGATGGTGTTCGCGGCCATCGTCGGCGGCCTGTTCGTCTCGCTCGGCCCGACCTTCGGCGCTATCATCACGATTATGCTGGCCGAGACCCTGCGCATCGGCTTCGGCACCAAGGCGGTCGGCTGGGACAATCTCGTCTACGGCGTGTTGCTCGTGCTTTTCATCATATTCCTTCCCAAGGGTATCCTTGGTAGCTTGCTCGACCGATTGAAGCCGCAACGCAAGGTGTCCCGCGCTCATGAGCAAGAAGTCGTCCAAATCGCTCGCCCAGGAACTTGACCGCTACATCACGCCGTTCCGCTACGATGGTTCGGGCAAGTTTCATCTCAAGGATCACAAGACCAACGAGAAGGGCGACCTCGACAAGGAGAAGGCCCAGGAGATTCTCGATGCCAACATGAAGCGGCTGATCGCGTTTCAGGAGAAGCTCTACGCCCAGGACCGCTGGTCGGTACTGATCGTGTTCCAGGCGATGGACGCCGGCGGCAAGGATTCCGCGATCAAGGCGATCTTCGAGGGGATCAATCCGCAGGGCTGCGAGGTCAGTGCCTTCAAGGCGCCGAGCAGCAAGGAGCTCGATCACGATTTCCTCTGGCGCCACGTGGTCGCGCTGCCGGAGCGCGGGCATATCGGCATCTTCAACCGCTCCCATTACGAGGAATGCCTGGTGACGCGCGTGCATCCGGAGGTCCTCGCCAAGGAGAAGCTGCCGTCAATGCTCGTCACCAAGAACATCTGGAAGGAGCGGTTCGAGGACATCTGTGCGTGGGAGCGCTATCTCGCGCGCAACGGCACCGTGGTGCTGAAGTTCTTCCTCAACCTGTCCAAAGACGAGCAGCGCGAGCGCTTCCTCGACCGGCTGGAGGATCCGTCCAAGCAGTGGAAGTTCTCCATGGACGACATTAAGGAGCGCGCGCTGTGGCCGCGCTACCAGGCCGTCTATCAGGACATCGTCCGGCACACGGCAACGCCTCATGCGCCGTGGTATGTCGTGCCGGCCGACCACAAATGGTTCGCGCGCGTCGTGATCGGGTCGGCCATCGTCGCGGCGCTCGAAAAGCTCGATCTGCGCTTCCCTCGCGCCGACAAGGCCTCGGCGGGTGAATTCGACGAGGTGCGCAAGGCGCTGGAGAAGGAGGAGAAGGCGGGCAAGAAACAAAAACGCGAAAACAACCCCATGCACAGTAGCCGGGGATAACGAAATCAATGACTTGAAGGTCAGCGCGAGCGCTTGCGGATTTAACGAAATCGTTTGACTCGTCGGGCAAAACAGGGGCATGATGTGATCATCCCCAAATTCCTCAGTACTCGCGTCCACCGGTAGCAGAAGCGTTCTACATTGGCGGGAAGGGCGGCCTCGCAATTCGCCCACTTCTCGCATTTCGCTGCAAGCGAATCCGTCGCAGTCAGATGGAACGCGCCCTCAAATGTGATTTGCGCGCCGTTGATCTTGCTTGACAGTTCTTCGTCACGGGAGGACCATCTCAATGGTCGCAAACAAGCGACGCGCAACGTCCACATCAAGAGCAAGGGGAGGTCTATGACACCACCTCCGCAGATCCAGCCGCGTTAAGTGCGATGGAGCTCGTTCGGACTATCGCATAGCGGCAGAAAACCGCGAACGGCACGCCGGGCCAAGGTTTAGAGGGCTGCATCAGTGTGGCATAGCCCCTACCTGCCCGGCGCTGTATTGTGCATCACATCGATTGCACACCGATCCACGTCGGAGGGCCGTGACGCGGCCGCCGTGCTTTTGACATCGTGCTTCTCTCTTCCTCCTCCTCACGGCCGTCATTCCGGGCCGACTCCCGGAATGACGGAGGGCTGTCGCATATCAGGGCTGTCGCATATGACGTCTCAGCGGCGCCTGAGCGAGCGCCTCGTCCTTCGAGACGCCGCGTTCTGCGGCTCCTCAGGATGAGGCTCAGCTGCATCCATCTGCGTTGAAATGTTGCCGCATATTCATCCCTCATCCTGAGGGCTCGCCGCAGGCGGGCGTCTCGAAGAATGGCCGCGGTTGAGCTTCCAGCCGCGTGCCTGCATTCCGATCGCTGCACGTCCTGCCTTGAGACCGCGGTTCCCGTTTACTGCACCGCGGCAAATGCCAAGAGAATGTCGCCTCATTGGCCAACTTCCGACACAGCGCCCGGGCGAATAGCGTCGATCCGACATGATGCATGTGCTTCGGCGGTGACGGGCCCGACGTCGCCGTCGCATTCATTTTCCCAGGGATCCCTCGTGTCGCATAAGCTTGCCTCCGCGCTTCTCGCCGCGCTCTTGATCGCGATCTCATCTCTCTCCTGCGCCCGCGCCGCGCCGCCGACGAGTAGCGCTGCCGCGTTGTCGCCCGATGAGGCCAAGCGCGCGCTGGAAACGCTGCAGGACGACAAGAAGCGCGCGCAGATGATCGACACGCTGCGCGCGATCGCCAATGCGTCCGGTGCACAGCAGCCCGCGCCCGAGCCAAAATCGCCGATCCCGCTCGCGGCCGACGGCCTCGGTGCGCAGCTCATGCTCACCGTGTCCGAGGAAATCGGCGAGATTTCGCGAGACGTCGCCGATATGGCCAGGACGCTCACGCACTTCCCGGCGTTCTATTACTGGATCGTGCGGACCGCGAACGATCCCGCGGCCTACAATCTCCTGATCGAGATCGCCTGGAAGCTTGCGCTGGTGTTCGGCTGCGCCTTCTGCGCCGAATGGGTGATCTTCCGTCTGATCCGCCGCCCCGTCGTGTTCCTGGAAGGGCGCATGCCGCAAACGGCGCGTCTGCCGGTGCAGGTGTTGCCCATTGCCGATCCGCCGTCATCCGTGGCCGATGTCACCCCGGCGCCCGAACTGCACATGCGCCGCCACAGCCTGGCGCGGGCCTGGCAAATCATGCTGCGGCTGCCGCTCGTGCTGGGACGCTTCCTGCTCGAGCTGCTACCCGTGTTGGTCTTTGTCGGCGTCGCCACGGCGCTGCTCGGCACCGAGATCGGCGGGCCCACCACCGTCCGTCTCGTGATCCTCGCCGTCGTCAACGCCTATGCGTTCTCGCGCGGGCTCTTCTGTGTGGTCCGTGTGCTGGCGGGACCGTTCGGCTTGTTTCCGGTCAAGGCCGAAACCGCCGCCTATATCGAGATCTGGGCGCGCCGTATCGTCGGTGTCGGCGTCTCCGGCATCGCCTTTGCGAATGTGGCGCTGCTGCTCGGCCTGCATCGCGGCGGCTACGCCGCGCTCCTGCGCATGGTGATGCTGGTCGTGCATCTCTTCATCGTCGTCATCATCCTGCAATGCCGCCGCCAGGTCGCCGAAGCGATCCGCGCGCCGGCCGACCGGCAGGGGATCGCGGCGCGACTGCGCAACCGCATCGCGGGCGGCTGGCACTATCTCGCCATCGCGCTCGACCTTGCGCTGTGGGCCGTGTGGGCGCTGAACATTCGCAACGGCTATTCGTTGCTGCTGCAATATTTCGTCGGCACCATCGCGGTGGCGCTGATCACGCGTGTCGCCATCATGCTGACGCTGGGCCTGATCGACCGCGGCTTCCGCATCAAGCCCGAGATCCTCCAGCGCTTTCCGGGCCTCGAGATCCGCGCCAACCGCTACCTGCCGCTGCTGCGCAAGATCGTATCCGGCGTGATCGCCTTCATCGGCCTGGTGGCCGTGCTCGAAGTCTGGGGCGTCGACGCCATCGTATGGTTTTATGGGGGCCAGATCGGCAGCCGGCTGATCTCGGCGGTGGTGACGATCGGACTTGCCGTGTTCATCGCAGCTGCGATCTGGGAAGCCAGCAACGCGCTGCTGGACCGCCAGATCAATACGCTGTCGCGCGATGGGCACTATGCCCGGGCCGCGCGGCTGCGGACCTTTCAGCCGATGCTGCGCACGGCCTTGCTGTGCGTGATCGCCACTGTCGTCGGGCTCACGGCGCTCAGCGAGATCGGCGTCAACGTCGCGCCGCTGCTGGCGGGCGCCGGCATCGTCGGCATCGCCATCGGCTTCGGCTCGCAGAAGCTGGTGCAGGATCTCATCACCGGCCTGTTCCTGCTGCTGGAGAACACCGTCCAGGTCGGCGACAGCGTCAGCGTGTCCGGGCTATCGGGCGTGGTCGAGAACGTCTCGATCCGCACGATCAGGCTTCGTGCCGGCGACGGTGCCGTGCACATCGTGCCGTTCAGCGCGGTCACGACTATCACCAATGCCAGCCGCGGCGCCGGCAATGCGTCCGTCAGCGTCAACGTCGCCTACAAGGAGGATACCGACCGCGCCGGCCAGATCCTCAAGGACATCGTCGACGAGATGCGCCGCGAGGTGGAATTCCGCAGTCTGATCCGCGGCGATCTCGAGCTCTGGGGCATCGACAAGGTCGACGGCGCCATGGTGTCGATCGTCGGCCAGATCCGCTGCACCGAGGCCGGCCGCTGGCCGGTGCAGCGCGAATTCAACCGCCGCATGAAGCAGCGTTTCCAGCACAACGGCATCGAGGTCGCATCCGCCACCCAGACCATCCTGATGCACATCGCGCCGCCGGCTGATGGCGCCGCTCATCTGACGCCAAGGCGAGCGGTCGGCTAGAGAGTCTGTCCATAAACGTCGGCTTGCCAATCGAAAGCGGAAGTGTCCGACCTTACGTGTGATCGGCGGCTCGTGATCCAAACCGGAAGTCGGCATGCCAACGATAACTCAGAACAGAGGAGGTGGCGCCTTTTGGCCCCGCCTTGCCCTTAAGTTCGTTTGTGTCCACGCCATGAACGTACTCGCGCGTGTCCTTCAAACGTTTTTCTTGGATGTACGCGCTCCTCAAGTCGATTGTGTCTACCCCAATCGCCGATGACACCCACGGCGCGCGCCATGGGGCAGTCGGGGGGTACCCATTTGCTTGCGTGCTTCCTGCCGTCTGAATGCTTTTTTAAGTCAAAGCAATTGCAGAGATATCGATACCGACGAGGACAGATTCGGTATTTATACTTCCGTCCGGGTTTCTCCTGAACGCGCGCCGTTTGGTTGGCATCATAATCCCTTGAATGTTCTTGTACTCGGACATGTAGTGCGCGGCTGGAGCACCACCTGCCACGAGTGTGGTATAATCCAAACGAGCGATGAGCCCGTTTTCATCGACGTGGAATATCTGGTCCGGACAGTGAGTTCCAACCTTCTCGGGAAAAGTGATCTTGAGCCGCCGGCGTACCGTGCCTTGGTCGGTCGCCGGGTCTATCTCTTCCGCTTTGGCACTCTCAGTGACAAACATAAATGGAGTATTCAGATAATTCCAAAGTGCATACCCGGTAAAGTAAGCCAGATGCAGCCTATCCCACGTCGTCTGAAGAGTATGTCCTTCAAACGCATTTCTTGGATGTACGCGCTCCTCGATAAGCTTCCCGTCGATTGTCTCTAGCCGAACACGATCCGGTTCGTAGATGCTTTGCACGCCTTCTTCGGTAAAGTGCGTAAAGCAAGTTCGCTGTTCTTTCGTTTGCGCCTTCAATTGAACATTTTCGAAGACACCATCCCATCCCTTTCTAGTCCAGTGCGAACCATGCATCGAGAGGTTCACGTCGATCGCGTTGAATTTTCGCCATCGTTCAAGAGTTCCGTGAGACTCAAGCACCAGATCTAAAAGAGCAGTCATGTGTCCTCCGGTTCGCCCTATTGGAATTAGGGCCATCGCTTTCGATATCGCACTAGCTGCGGTTTCAGGCGCTTAGAATTCAGGGCGCCTGACCGTTGATCATCCATTAGTTGGGTTTCAGAAGGACTTTCCCGCCTTTTTGCGCATGCGCCATGGCCTGAGTTGCCTGCTCGAGCGAATAAACGCCGGCGACCGGAACGTGCAGTTTGCCTTCGGCGATCAGTCGCTCGGCTGTCCGCGTATGAGCCGCAAGCTTTTCGTGTGCATCTCGAAAGCGCGGAAATCCCAGCCAAAACCCTTCCAGGGTCATCTGCTTGAAAATGATGTTCAGAGGACTCATGGCCGCGGGCTTTCCGCTGACGCCGCCATAGACGACCATCTTGGTGTTCGACGCGAGGCAAGACGCTACCGAGTGCGAGGACTCGCCACCCACGCCGTCGATGCCCAGCTTGATTTTAGCCTTGCCGGTCGCCGCTGCGACCTGCTTCACAACGTCGGGTCCATCGACAAGGACGACGTCAGCTCCGGCTGACTTCAGCTCATCCACCAGCTCGGGTCTGCGCACGAGGCTTACCGAGCGCAGTCCGAACTCCTTTGCAAACGCAATGACGCTGCGTCCCACACCGGAATTGCCGGCGTTCTGGATGACCCAGTCGTCCTTGCCGAGTTCGACATACTCGGTTAGGAGCAATGCCGCTGTGAGCGGATTGATCCGAAGCATTGACATCTGTTGGGGATCGGCTTGCTCAGACAAGACGATGAGATCGGTGGCCGGCACCGTGATGGCCTGTCTCCACACGGGAAGCCCGATCGGAATGGCCACACGATCGCCAGTCCTTACATTTTTAACCGAGGCTCCTACGGCGACAACGCGGCCAATAGCTTCGTTCCCGAGCGGCGCGGGCGGCTGCGGCCTGATCGCATACATGCCACGGATCATCAGAAGTTCAGCAAGTCCGATCGCTGAGTATTCGACCGCGACCGTGGCTTCATTTGCTGCCGGCGGTGGGGGTGGATCGCTTTCGACAACTTCAACCACCTCGGTGGGTTTGCCAAACTTAGACATTTGCAGAAACTTCATTGTCCCCTCCGCGAGAGCTGTATGGCTCATTCCGCCAAGTAATCTTACGGTTCCCTGACCGCTCGACGCCAAACCATGCTAAGTTCATATAACGAACTGTCATTAACGTCAACCTGTGTATGAAAAATGAACTCAGAAAAAGCGCATTCGCCCGAGCTGGATCTTCGCTTGATGTTGGAGCTAAAAAACAACTGCTCCATCAAGCGAACGCTCGAGATTGTTGGTGAAACCTGGACCTTGTTGATCTTGCGCGAGGCCTCATGGGGGGTTCGCCGCTTCCAGGACTTTCAAACGTTTTTGGGCATACCAAGAGCGGTGCTGTCTGAGCGCCTGGAAAAACTTGTTGAGTACGGAATCTTTGAAAAAACTCCTTACAAGGAGCCGGGGGCGCGAAAGCGCTATCAATACGAACCCACCAAAGCCGGCATCAAGCTATTGCCTGTGCTGATGGCATTGAGCCAATGGGGAGATGAGCATCTCGGCAAAGGATCTGCCCGCATGATCGACAAAGCGACTCGGGAAGAAGTGTTTCTGAAGGTCGTCAGCAAAAACGGCGACCATGTCCCAGTGGAGCGGGTGCGACCAGTAGTGCGGAGGTAATCACACGTTTGTGGTCAATAATGTTGATCGGCTTGCTGAAAGTAAGAAAGAAGTTCTTGAGCGATTGAGCAGGCGGGGTCCCATCGTGCGATTTGCCGAGCCTGCGGATCATCGGTCGGACACGCGCCAATGAAGCACTAACGCCAGCTGAGCGGGCCCCACGCGATTTCCACACATGGCCCAACTCGGACCTAGGGTGAGGTGCGCCAACGCGGCCGGTATCGGAGGCAGAGTGGACCTCAGACGAAGTGCAGCGCGAGTTTATGAGTACATGTCCTAACATTACAGTTGCTTTTTTGATTTGAAGTGGGCGCGTTGAGCGGCAGCCTGGTGAGCTCTGCGCCAGAAGGACCATGCGATGATGTGTGCGGGTTGAATCCGCTTCCGCGCAAGTCTGATAGCAATGCGGCGGATTTCCTGGATTGACCAACGGATCAGTGGTGGGGTGGTTATGTTTTGGCTTTTGCCGGGGGGCGCCGTTTCGTTTTTTTGGGCGGTGGCGGATTAGCGCGATGTCGGATCGCGGCCATCATGGCGAAGGCGAGCATCACCAAGGACACATGACGGTGCCAGCCATGCCAGGATCTGCTCTCGTTGTGATCGAGCCCGAACTCGTTTTTCGCCGTTTCAAAGCTGTCCTCGATCGCCCATCGATGGCCTTCGACCGCGACCAGCGTTTCAATGGCTGTTCCCGCTGGGCACCAGGTGGTGAAGAAGGCGAGGTCATCATCGGCAATGCGACGACGGATCAGTAGACCGCGTGTCCACAAACCGTCATTTGCACTGTTGGACTGCTCGGCCTCGAGATCCGCCAATTCGAGATAACACCAATCGTGCAGCCGCGGTCCTTTGGTTCCGGCTCCCGCCGACAGGCGCTTCCAGTCGGATGAGCGCCGCGTCCGGGCGAGGTCTGCAGCCGTACCGGCGACCGGCGGTCGCTTGCCCCAGGATCGAAACACATGAGCGCTGCTGACCCCAAGCACGTAGCCTTTGCCTGCCCGACGTAGTTGCTGTTCGATGTTGCCAACACCGTAGACGGTATCACCGGCAACCCACTTGAATGGTACAGACCCGGCTATCGCGCGTGCGATCATTCTCGTCGCAAGCTTTGGTTTGGTCGCAAAGCCGACATCGGCAGGCACATATGTGGCTTCCAGACGATCTGGATCGTCGGTCCATTCCTTCGGAAGATACAACGCGCGATCGATGAACGCATGGCCATGACGCGAAACGTAGGCAGCGAAGACGCCGATCTGGCAGTTCGTGATCTTTCCTGCCGAACCAGTGTATTGCCGCGCCACTCCGCATGACGCTTTGCCCTGTTTGAGAAAACCGGTCTCGTCGATCACGAGCACCGCATCGTCATCCGCCAAATGCTCGATGACATAGTCGTGCACGATATCGCGCAGGGCATCAGCGTCCCAGTCTCCACGACCCAGAATCGCCTGCTGCCGCCATGGGCCGGGATCGCCAGCCGCCTCCGCGCGCATCCAACCGGTCTTGCGCTGCTCATCTCCGAGCAGACCTTCCAGGAACAGACCTGCATTCGTCGCAACACGCTCTTGCGTGAACAACGGACGTATCCGTTGCTTGATCTCTCGAAGCGACGCCGCCCACAACGCAAGCGTCGCCTCAACCGACGCGGCCCGCGCCCACGACATTCGAATCATGGTTGCCCATGGATTCAGAAGCCCGCAACAAAAGCAACTGTAATGCTAAGCTGTCCGACATCATTTTCAGCTTGCCTCGGCCCGCGCCGCAGCGTTCACTCCGGCTCCAGCCTGCTGACAACATGCGGGCGACAAAAAGCGTGGGGGGAGACTGATGCGGGGGCTGTGGGCCGGATTGCATAATCATGCGATCGTCATTGCTGGGCTGATCGCCTATGGGTTGATCGCGCCGCTAAGCGCCCAGCCGTTTCCGTCGCGGCCGATCACCCTCGTGGTGCCGTTCGCGGCGGGCGGTCCGACCGATACGCTGGCGCGCATCCTGTCCGAACGCATCGCCGCTGAATTGCACACGTCGATCGTGGTGGAGAACATCGCCGGCGCCTCCGGCAGCATCGCCGGCGCCCGCGTCGCGCGCGCAACGCCTGATGGCACCACGATCACGATCGGCCATTGGGGCACGCATGTGCTCAACGGCGCGATCTTCAAGCTGCCATACGACGTGATCGCCGATTTCGAGCCGGTCGCGACGATCGCGATGGGCACGCAGCTCATCGTCGGCCGGAAGACGCTCGAAGCCAACACTCTGAAAGAGATGATCGCGTGGCTGAAGGCCAACCCCGGCAAGGTGACTGCCGGCACGGCCGGCGCCGGCACGGGGGCCCACGTCGCCGGTGTCTTCTTCAAGGAGAGGACCGGCACCGACTTCCAGTTCGTGCCGTATCGCGGCGCGGGGCCCGCCATGATCGACCTCGTGGCCGGGCAGATCGACATCATGTTCGATCAGGCCTCGAACTCGCTGCCGCACTACAAGAACGGTGCGATCAAGGCGTTCGCGGTGACGTCGCCGACGCGGCTCGCCTCCGCGCCCGATATCCCGACGGTCGACGAGGCGGGGTTGCCCGGTCTCTACATCTCCTACTGGCACGGCATCTGGGCACCGAAGAACACGCCGAAGGAGATCGTCACAAAGCTCAACGCGGCCATTGTCACCGTGCTTGCCGATCCCACCGTCAAGCAGCGGTTTGGCGAATTGGCGCAGGAGATTCCTCCGCCCGATCAGCAGACGCCCGCAGCGCTCGGAGCCTTCCAGAAGGCCGAGACCGAGAAATGGTGGCCGATCGTGAAGGCCGCCGACATCAAGGCGGAATAATACCACTGCCTCATCCTGAGGAGCCCGCGGAGCGGGTGTCTCGAAGGATGCGCCGCAAGCGAGAGCAGGGCCTGCGTGGTTCGCCCGGCGATGCAAAGCATCGTCCGGAGACGCGCGTTCCGCGCTCCTCACCATGAGGAGAACGACAGCCTCGCGGCGTTAACCTTTTCGTGCGCACGACGACCGGTCTGTCACCAAAACCTCGCTGCGGTGCGGGATCACAATGCTTGCCGCAGTTTTCTGCGTCCTTGATCTCAGGTGAGTGCTGGCCGACAATGCTCGCCCTTCAATAAGAAACTCCCTGGGGGAATTCGTGAATAGACCTGCTCGGGTCAGCGCCCATTCGACATCGTCCGATTCCGTGCACGGCATGGCGCTGCTGCGCGATCCCCTGCTCAACAAGGGCACCGCCTTCTCCGCGCAGGAGCGCGACGATCTCGGCCTGCGCGGCCTGCTGCCGCCTTGCGTGCTGACGATGGAGACCCAGGTCGAGCGCGTGCTGGTCAATCTGCGCACGCTGCCGACCGATCTCGAGAAATATGTCGCGCTGAATGCCTTGCACGACCGCAACGAGGCGCTGTTCTTCCGCGTCGTCGTCGACAATATCGACGAGATTCAACCGATCATCTACACGCCGACGGTCGGGCTCGCCTGCCAGAAATACGGCCTGATTTTCCAGCGGCCACGCGGCATGTTCATCTCCTCGCGCGATCGCGGCCAGATCGCCGAGATCCTGAAGAACTGGCCCTATCCGGCCAAGCTGATCGTCGTCACCGATGGCGAGCGCATCCTCGGCCTCGGCGATCTCGGCGCCAACGGAATGGGCATTCCGGTCGGAAAGCTCTCGCTCTATTCGGCCTGCGCCGGCGTGCATCCCGAAACGTGCCTGCCGATCGTGCTCGACGTCGGCACCAACAACGAAGAGCTCCTGAAGGACCCGTATTATCTCGGCCTGCGCGAGCGGCGGCTCACGGGCGAGGCCTATGACAGCTTCGTCGACGAGTTCATGGTCGCCGCGCGAAAGACCTTTCCGGGTGTGCTGATCCAGTTCGAGGATTTCGCCAACCACTCGGCGTTCAAGCTGCTGCACAAATACCGCGATGAGGCCTGCGTCTTCAACGACGACATCCAGGGCACGGCTGCGGTGGCGCTCGCCGGCCTGTTTTCGGCGCTGCGCGTCAACGGCGGCAAGCTGAAGGACCAGCGCATCCTGTTCCTCGGCGCCGGCGAGGCCGCGACCGGCATCGCCGATCTCGTGACGTCCGCGATGATGGCGGAAGGTGCCTCTGAAGCCGAGGCGCTTCGGCGCAACTGGCTGGTGGATTCCCGCGGCCTCGTCGTTGGCGCCCGCCAAGGCCTGTCCGGTCACAAGCTCCGTTATGCCCATGCCGGTCAGGCGCCGATCGCCGATTTCCTCACCGCGATCAGGACGCTGAAGCCGACCGCCATCATCGGTGTTGCCGCGGTCGGTGGCGCCTTCACGCCCGACGTGCTCAAGGCGATGGCCGAGCTCAACGAGCAGCCGATCGTGTTCGCGCTCTCCAATCCGACTTCGAAGGCCGAATGTTCGGCGGAGGACGCCTACCGCTACACCGGAGGCCGCGCGCTGTTTGCCTGCGGCAGTCCGTATGACCCCGTCAAGCTCAACGGCCGAACCTTCGTGCCGCGCCAGGGCAACAACTCCTACATCTTCCCGGGCGTCGGCCTCGGCGTCATCGCCAGCCGCTCGCGGCTGGTCACGGACGAGATGTTCATGGCGGCCGCCCATACGCTCGCCGATTGCGTCGGCAAGGACGATCTCGCGCAAGGCAGCCTCTACCCGGCGCTGCCACGCATCCGCGAAGTCTCGGTGCGTATCGCCGCCGCCGTCGCCGATGTCGCCTTTCAGCGCGGGCTCGCGGACGGACCCGCGCCGAACGACGTGAAGGGACTGGTTCAGTCCCAGATGTACGAGCCGCAGTACTGAGGCCTCCGCCTCGTCATGGCCGGGCATAGCCGTCCGAAGGACGGCGTCGCTTCCGCTCGCCTATGTCCCGGCCATCCACGCCTCGCCGGATGGTACGAAGAACGTGGATGCCCCGGACAAGCCCGGGCCCGACGACCGCTTGAAGCAAGCCACGTTAGGTCAGCACAGCGATACCATTTCAGGTAGAAACCCGGTTGCGCGGCGCGGCCGTATATGCGACGCTCTGTAGCGTTACAAGAAATTCAATCAAGGTAAGCCGCCATGGACGATCGTTTGCCCGAACTGGGCGACCTCGAGCACGAGGTCATGCAACTGGTTTGGGCCCATGGTCCTGTGACGGCCGAAATTGTGCGCGAGAAGCTGTCGCGTCGGCTGAAGGAATCGACAGTCCGCACGGTGCTGCGCCGGCTGGAAGAAAAGGGCTATGCTCGGCACACGGTGGACGGACGCACCTATGTCTACCACGCAGCCGAAGAGCGCGCGCGGGTTGCGGCCAAGGCGGTGCAGCGCATCGTCGACTGGTTCTGCAACGGCTCGATGGAGGAGGTCCTCGTCGGCATGGTCGACAATGCGATGCTCGATCAGCAGCAGTTGCGCACACTGGCCGACCAGGTGGCCAAGGCGAAGAAGGCGAGGGGAGTGAAGAAAGAATGATCGCAACTCTGGCGGAGGCGGCGCTGCGCTCCCTTGTGCTGGGAGGCGTCGTCTGGTTCGGCCTCAACCTGTTTCGCGTGCGCAATCCGCACGTCCACATGACGGCGTGGGTCGTCGTGCTGCTGGCGTCGCTGGCGATGCCGTTCGTGATGCATTGGCCGACGGTCACGATCACCCGGCTGCCATCGCCGGTATCGGTGCCGGCTGATGTCATGCCAGTTGATATCTCGACGTTCGAGATGCCGCAGCCCATGCAGCCGATGACGCCCGGCGCGGCGATTCCGCCGTCGAAGAACGGCGTCTCAATCAATTGGTGGCTGATCGCTACCGTCATCCATGCCGGCGTCGCCAGCCTGTTGCTGCTGCGGCTGGCCATCGGCCTCTGTCTGACCTGGCGCCTCGCGCGCGCGGCAAGGCCGATCAACGGTCCGCGCATGGTCGACGCCGATGTGCGCGTCAGCCGCGACGTCGGCGGTCCCGTCACGTTTGGCTCGACCATTCTGGTGCCGCCGCAATTTTCCGGCTGGGACGCCAAGAAGCGCCTCGCGGTGCTCGCGCATGAGGGCGCGCATGTCGCCAACCGCGATTTCTATATACTCCTGCTCGCCTCCCTCAATCGCGCGGTGTTCTGGTTCAGCCCGTTCTCGTGGTGGCAGCTCGCGCGTCTGGCCGAACTTGCCGAGATCATCAGCGACGCCGAGGCCATCGAGGTGATCGACGACCGGCTGTCCTATGCGGAAATCCTGCTTGATTTTGCAAGCACGGTAAACCCGCGGCCGGTCGAGCTCGCGATGGCGCGGGCCTCGACCGTGCGCGCCCGCGTCGAGCGCATCATCGCGGCCGCCGCGATGCCCGTCGCGGTCGGCTGGCGCAAGCGGGCGTGGATCGCGGCTGCGATCGTCCCGGCCGTGATCGTGTCCGCCGGCATGATCGCCTATCGCACGCCGGAGCCTGCGCCGCTCGCCGCGGATAGTGGAGAGGTGCCGGCCCAGCATTACCGCCCCTTCGTCAATTTCTACGCCATGGGTCCGACCTCGGTGTTCGCGATCTTCCGCGACGGCGACGAGGTCTACGGCCAGCTCACCGGGCAGCGCAAATTGCGCCTGACGGTCGGCACTGACGGCATCGCATCCTACCCCGCCTCGTCCGGTGAGATCACGTTCCCGCTCGATGCGGAGCGCCGCTCCGCCGAGCTGATGCTGCGCATGAATGGACGCGACATCCGCGCACTTCTCGTTGCCGAGATGCCGACGGCGGCCACCGATTCCGGATCACTCGATCAATATGTGGGCTGGTACAGGATCGCACCGAACCGCGTGCTCACGGTGGACCGCGACGGGGATCGGCTCCAGGTGCAGGAAACCGTACAGGGCCGGGCTGCGCTCCTCGCTGAGGGGGCCGACGCCTTCTCGATCCGTGGCGACAATCTGCTGGTTTTCCTGCGCGACGAGCAGGCCAGGGTCTCGCGCGTGCTGGTCCAGAACGCGGTGTTCGGCGCCCGCCTCGCACCGCGGATCGATGCGGCCGCGGCGCAGGCGATCGAGGCCGACTTCGCGCGTCGCGTTGCGGAAGTCCCCGATCGTTTCCGCGAGCAGGTCCCGGTCGCCGGCGGCAAGGAGATGATCCTGCGCGGGATCGAGGATCTGCGCAGCGGCACGCCGAACTACGACCGGATGAGCGCACCGCTCGCCGCCAAGGTCCACCGCCAGGTCGACGAGTTGCACGCGACCTTCGTCGCCCTCGGTCCGGTGGAGTCGCTGTTCTTCCGCGGCGTCGGACCGGGCGGCTACGACATCTATGGTGCGAAATTCGAGAACGGCACGGCGGAATTCCGCCTGCTGCTCGAGCCAGACGGCAAGGCCGGCGACGTCATCTTCCGGGCCGACGGCAATGATGAGCTCGGCGGCATCGTCACGTGCGCCGAGGAGGCGAATGTGCGCGGCCGCGCCGGCACTTCGCCGATCCGGATCATGGTCTACAACGAGATGGGCGAGGACATCCGCGTCTTCAATCTCGATGCCGACGGCAATCGCAAGGCCCAGAGCGTGGTCCGGCCCAACATGAGCTGGGCGGCCACGACCACGGTGAACAATCCCTGGGTGATCGCCGACAAGTCCGGACGGTGCCTCGAGGTGCTGATGCCGGGTCGGCAGACGCGCTTCCACAATGTCGAGGCTTCCAACATGGGCGCGAAGCCGGGGCGCGCCGCCCGCCGCGCCGTTCCGATCGCCAATGGCGAGGATATGCTGCGCCGCTATATCGCTGATGTCGGCAAGGGCCAGCCGGACTACGAGCACATGACGTCGGAAGTCGCCGACATCACGCGGCAGCAGCTTCCGTTCGACCAGGCGATCCTGGCGAAGCTCGGCGCGCTGCGTGCGGTCTCGTTCCGCGGCGTCACCGCGCTCGACAGCGACATCTACATCGCCCAGTTCGCCAACGGCTCGGCGGAATGGCGGATCGGCGTCAGGAACGGCACGATCACCAAGATCGCGCTCGGGCCGAATTTCTAGGAGCGTTGCGGCCGTCCATCAGTCACGCCGGATGGGCGGCTCGCGATATCGGACGGGACAGCGCAATCTCTGCTTGCGGGCCAGCACCGCAAATGCTACGATATGTAGCATTACGGTTCGTAGCCTTGCGCGGCGTGCCGCTGGCAGGCTCGAGAAAATCAGGCGTTCGCGATGACCAATTCCGCAAAGGCCGAAGCTGTGCTGGCGCTTCATCGCTTCGGGATGGGGCCGCGACCGGGATCGATCGCCGCCGTCGGCACCGACCCGCGCGGCGCACTGATCGCCGATCTCGACCGGCCGCTCACGCTGACCGCCGCCGCCGTCCTTCCCACCAGCGCAAAGGCCTATCGCACCGTTGCCGACGCCAATGCGCGGCGCGCGGCTAGGGCCAAGCAGGCGCAGCAGCAGGCCAAGAGGCAGCAGACGGCGTCCGCGCCGACAATGTCGGAAGACCAGACGCAAGGGCAGGGTGCGGACAAGGACGCCGCCGAGATGGCGGCCAAGCAGGCGGCCGAGGCCGTGCCCGATCCCGGGCGTCCGATCTATTTGCAGGAAGCCAAGCTGCGCACGGAAGCCGCGCTTGCCGCCGAGATCGGCTTCGCCGAGCGGCTGGTGTGGTTCTGGTCCAACCATTTCTGCATCTCGGCCAACAAGATCCAGAGCATGTCCGGCGCCTATGAGCGCGAAGCCGTTCGCGCCAATATGCTCGGCCGCTTCGTCGATCTCCTGTTGGCCGTCGAGGGCCATCCGGCGATGCTGTTCTATCTCGACAATCTCGGCTCGATGGGTGCGAACTCGATCGCCGGCATCAACCGCAGCCGCGGCCTCAACGAGAACATCGCGCGCGAGATCATGGAGCTGCATACGCTCGGCGTGCGCGCCGGCTACACCCAGGACGACGTCATCAGCTTCGCCAATGTGTTGACGGGATGGACGCTGGTGCCGCCCGGCGACAATCCCGAGCACGGTGGCGAGTTCACCTTCAATCCGCGGCTGCACGAGCCCGGCGGGCAAACCGTGCTCGGCAAGCGCTACGAGCAGGAGGATGCCGAGCAGGGCCGCGCGGTGCTGCGCGATCTCGCCGCGCATCCGGCGACCGCAACCCATATCGCGACCAAGCTCGCGCGCCATTTCGTCGCCGACGAGCCGCCGCCTGTGCTGATCGAGCAGATGGCGAAGACTTTTCGCGACACCGAGGGCGATCTTAAGCAGGTCGCGATCGCGATGGTGTCCTCGGACGAGGCCTGGCGCGGGCCGCCGTCGAAGCTCAAGCGTCCCAGCGAGTGGGGCGTTGGCATGGTGCGCGCGACCGGCGCCACGACGGTCGATCCAGTCCGCTTCACCGGCGGGCTGGAGCTGCTCGGCGAGGCGCTGTGGCGTCCATCCGCGCCCAAGGGCTATCCGGACGACGAGGCGAGCTGGATCGACGGCGTCGGCCGGCGGCTCGACATCGCCAACAATTTTGCCGAGCGCCTCGCCGGTACGGCTGATCCGCAGGCGATCATCGAGGACGTCTTCGCATCGGAGATATCACCCGAGGTGAAGCAGGCCGTCGGCCGCGCCGAGAGCCGGCAGCAGGCGCTCGCGCTGTTGTTCATGTCGGCGGATTTCCAGAGGAGGTGACCATGGGCTTTGACCATCATCTGCCCACGCGGCGCGAGCTTCTGGTCGGCTCCGGCGCGCTGTTCACGTGGAGCCAGATGCCGCGGATCGCGCGTGCCGAAGGGCGCGATCCGCGCCTGCTGGTCATTGTGCTGCGCGGTGCGCTCGACGGCCTTGGCGCGGTTGCGCCGGTCGGCGATCCCGACTGGATCTCCTTGCGCGGCGATCGTGCGCTGGTGCTGGACGGCAAGCCGCCCGCGCTGCCGCTCGATGCCTTCTTCGCGCTCAATCCGGCGATGCCGAATCTGCATCGGCTCTACAAGAGCGGCAAGGCTGCGATCGTCCATGCCGCCGCGACGCCCTATCGCGAGCGTTCGCATTTCGACGGCCAGGACGTGCTGGAAAGCGGGCTCGTCAAGCCGGGCATGACCAGCTCGGGATGGCTCAACCGCGCGCTGCTCGCGCTGGAATCCAGCGGGCGTGTCGACCCGCGCGGCAGCCGCGCGCTCGGCATCGGCTCCGTGACGCCGCTGGTGGTGCGCGGTTCGGCGCCCGTCATGACATGGGTGCCGCAGAGATTGTTGCCGGCGAGCGAGGACACGCAGAACCGCCTGCTCGATCTCTACCAGCACACCGATCCGAAGCTTGCGACCGTGCTCCAGGCCCGCATGAGGCTCGCTTCGCTCGGCGGCGCACCAGGCGCGGGCGATCCGATGTCCGACGATCCGACCTTGCCGCCGCCCGGCATCGCGCGCGTGCGCGCCTATTTCGCCGAAGCCGCCGGCACGGCCGCGCGCTATCTCGCCAAGCCTGACGGCCCGCGTGTCGGCGCCATGGGCTTCGTCGGCTGGGATACGCACATCGCCGAGGGCGTGGCCTCGGGCCAGCTCTACAATCTGCTCGGTGCTCTCGACGGCGCCTTTGCCGCGATCGAGAGCAATATGGGCGAAGCGTGGCGCGAAACAGTCGTGGCCGTCGTCACCGAGTTCGGGCGAACCGCGCGCATCAACGGTACGCAGGGTACCGACCACGGCACGGGCACGGTCGCTTTCCTGATCGGCGGCGGGCTCAACGGTGGTCGCGTGATCGCGGACTGGCCCGGTCTGAAGCCGGCGCAACTCTTCGAGGATCGCGATCTCAAGCCGACCACGGATTTGCGCGCGGTGCTGAAAGGCCTGCTGAGGGATCATCTGCGCGTCGAGGAGAAGGTGCTCGCAGAAGCCGTCTTCCCGGGCAGCGCCGACGTCAAACCGATGGGAGGCCTCGTCGGCTGACGACGCGGCTCTCGCAACCGGATCGGGTTCATGATGTGCACGCTGACACAACGGGAGCTCGACTTTCTCGCCAGCTTGAAGACCGGCTGGCAGCGGCTCTATCGGCGCGAGCTCGCGCGGCTCTCGAGGAGCGGCGCCGAACCTGACGAGGTTCCGCCGGAGACGCGCCCGATCTGGCGCGTCGTATCGGGCTTATCCCACGAGCCTGTCTCGATTCAGGACAAGCCAGTGTGGTGGAATCGCCACAGCTAACCCGAAACGGCTGCGGCCTCAGGCGCGCTTTCGTTCCGACAAGGTTCTGCCCTCATTGCCCACCGAAACTCGGGGCCATTCGGAGGGCGCATCATGTCTTGCTTTGCACGTGCCGAAAATGCCCGGATTTCGCCGGCAAGCCTGTGCCGGATCCTGCTCGCCACCATCGGCGCGGCGTCGCTTGCGGCGTGTGCGCAATCGCCGGTCGGCCACCAGAAGGCCGATCTCGGCACCCACCGCCAGGCCGCTGTCGAACGACCGCACAGGGTGGCGGCGCTGCATCCGCGTCCGATCAGCCGGGCGCGCATCCCCGACGGTGATGCAAAGCAGAGCGTCTCCCACGGCGTCGCCAGTTTCTATTCGGACACGGAGACGGCGAGCGGCGAGAGGTTCGACAAGAACGAATTGACCGCGGCCCATCCCAGCCTGCCGTTCGGCACCAAGCTGCGCGTCACCGATGTCTCATCCGGCCGCTTCGTCACCGTCAGGATCAACGATCGCGGGCCGTATGTTCGCGGACGCGTGGTCGACGTCTCTCCCTCCGCGGCGGAGGCGCTCGGCATGGTCGACAAGGGTGTCACCAATGTCCGGCTCGACGTGGTGCAATAATTTGCGGCTGCATCGATCCGAAGCGCTGTGCTTAACCGGCTGTTAGCCGCCTCAAGCCACCATGGATACCCAATCATTCGGGACTAGATCTAAGCTCTTGGGAGGCGGCGTTTGACCACGATCCAGTATCTCGAAGATCAGGCCGCACGCGCCGAGCGGCTGGCCAAACGGATCACGGATACATTGACGATCGAAAAGCTCCTGACCTTCGCGCACGAACGCCGCCGCGAGATCGAGGTCATCGCCGGCAAGTACCGGCGCGCCTGATTCTCATCCCCATGCGCGCTCAGCTGTGGCTTTCGACGAAGTCGCTGAGATAGTCCGGCAGCGTCATGCCATCAATGTCACAGCGCGCCCGGATCTCGCCGGCGACATCGGTCGAGATGTCCTTCATCCAGTGCTCCAGCGTGTTGAACGAGATGACCTTGATGGGGTCGTTGAAGCAGCCAGCGACGAGCTCGCCGATCGTGGCGTCGAGATCGCTTCGCTCGACGCGAATTTCGGTCGCCTTGTCGAGGCGGTCGATCACCACGAACAGGGTCTGGTCTGCGCCATAGGGCACGACAGGGGCTGGCACGCCGGCTTCAAGCATGTGAGGCACTCACGCCTTCGCTTCCGATCACCATCAACGGGAAAAACCGGCAGAAGGTTCCCGCGCTCAGCCGGTGCTTCTGCGAGGATCAGAGAAATTCGCGCAGCCGCGCCAGCTCCGTGATGTGCTCGGGCGAGAGAATGTCCGTGACCAGCGGCGGTTGCGCGATGGTGCGGATCTCATAGAGATGCCTGGTCGCCGCCGGCTTCGCCATGAACGCCGAGATGCATTCGTCGAGCGTACCCTCGATCACCTGGTAGGACGCTCGGTCCGACCGTCGCTGGTTCGCAAGCGACGGCCATTTATGCAGCACCGCAAGGACACCAAAGTCGACCTTTGAATCCCCAACCACGTCCCCCATCGTCCCGCCTCACGCAAAAAGACCCCGGCACACGATCGTGCGTACCGGGGCCTACACCCATTACTGCATCTCAATGCCTCAGCACCAAACGCGATGACCGGGAAATAGTTCCCGGCAAATGTTTGCTTTCAGCTCGCGGCCGCCGCGATTTTATGGCCCGGGCTGGTGTGCCCGTGGCTGGTCTCATCGCCGCGACCAACTTCGGGCGGAAGCCCGGCAAAGCGCCGCAAGGCCTCGGCCATCTGCACCCGGCTCGGCGCGCCGGTGATGATCACGTCCACCATCGTGAAGGACGAATGGAAATGGCCACGCGCCTTGAGTTGCTCGACCGGGACGCCGGCGGCTGCCATCGCCTCGGCATAGGCGATGCCTTCGTCGCGCAGGGGATCGAATTCGCAGGTGACGACGAAGGCCGGCGGTAGCCTTTCGACCTTGCCGCGGAGCGGCGAGGCGCGTGGATCGGTGCGGTCGGTCGGCGAGCAGTAGAGGTCCCAGAACCAGTACATCAGCGAGCGCGTCAGGAAATAGCCGGTCGCATTGTCGTTGTAGGAGGGGCGGTCGAAGGTGCAGTCGGTGACCGGGCAGATCAGGAGTTGGCCCGCGATCTCAGGGCCGCCGCGATCGCGCGCAAGCTGGCAGGTGACGGCGGCGATGTTGCCGCCGGCGCTCCAGCCCGCGACCAGCACCGGGCCCGGCCTGCCGCCGAGCTCGGCGGCGTGCTCGGCGATCCAGCGCGTCGCCGCATAGCCGTCTTCGGCCGCGGCCGGGAAACGATGCTCGGGCGCATGACGATAGCCGACGCTGACCAGCATCATGCCGGTCCGCCGCACCATGTCGCGGCAGAACGGCTCGTCCGACTGCTCGTCGCCGAGCACCCAGCCGCCGCCGTGGAAATAGACCACCACCGGATGCGGCCCCGGCGTTGCCGGCCGGTATACCCGGTAAGGCAGCGGACCGTCGGCGCCTGTCAGGGTGCCGTCGACGATCTCGCCGATCGGCCGTCCCGCCGGGCGGCCCTTGTTGAACTCGTCGACGAAGGCGCGGGCGCCGAGGGCGCCCATCGACTCGATCGGCGGCAGGTTGAGTGACGCCAGCAGGTTCAGCACCAGCCGCACGTCCGGCTGCAGCCGCACCACCTCGCCGTCATTGCATTGCGCGGCGACGTCGGGGCCGGTCAGCTTGAAGCCGAGCATGCCGCGGCTGACCACCTCGTCGCAGATGCTGCGATAGGGACCGACGCCGCCGGTATAGGGCATCAGGCCCTGCACCTTGCCGGGCACGTTGGCGCCCGTGTACCAGGTGTTGGCGAGCCGGTGCAGCGTCACCATCGAGCAATCGGCCATGTGCCTGTTCCAGCCGGCTTGCGCCGTCTCGGTCGGCTCGATCGTGGTGAAGCCGCCGTCGCGCAATGCTTTGAGCCGGTCGACGACCCAGTCGACATGCTGCTCGATTGACACCGCCATGTTCGACAGCACCGACGGGCTGCCGGGACCGGTGATCATGAAGAAGTTCGGGAAGCCTGCGACGGTGAGGCCGAGATAGGTCTGCGGCCCCTGCGCCCAGACGTCGGTGAGCGACTTGCCGCCACGTCCGGTGATCGGATGCACGGCGCGGATCGCGCCGGTCATGGCGTCGAAGCCGGTCGCGAACACGATCACGTCCACGTCGACGCTGCGCTTGGCCGTCGTGATCCCACTTGCGGTGATCGCCTTGATCGGCTCCTGACGCAGATTGACCAGCGTGACGTTCGGCCGGTTGTAGGTCGCGTAATAGTTGGTATCGAGGCAGGGGCGTTTGGCGCCGAACGGATGATCGTCCGGCATCAGCGCCGCGGCGGTCTCGGGGTCTTTGACGGCGGCGCGGATCTTCTCGCGGATCAGGTCCTGGACGATCTTGTTGCCGTCGATGTCGACCGCCTGGTCGGCCCAGAGCTGGGTCAGGATGTGGACGAGGTCGCCGGCCGCCCAAGCGCGTTCGAACCGCTCACGACGCTCGGCATCGCTTAATTGCCAGCTAACGACCGTCTGCTGCGGATAGGGCACGCCGGCCATCGACTGGCGCGCCTGCTCGCGATAGGCCGCGCGATCGCCTTGCAGCAGGCTCATGCGATCGGACGGCGCGGGACCGTTGTGCGCCGGAAGCGCGAAATTCGGGGTGCGCTGGAACACGGTCAGGTGCGCAGCCTGCTCGGCGATCAGCGGGATCGACTGAATGGCCGACGATCCCGTGCCGATCACCGCGACGCGCTTGCCGCCGAGATGGACGCCGTCATGCGGCCAGCGTCCGGTGAAATAGACCTCGCCCTTGAAGTCCTTCACGCCGTCGATCTCCGGCGGCTTGGGCGCCGAGAGGCAGCCGGTGGCCATGATGTAATGGCGGCAGGAGACCGGCGGGCCATTATCGGTGGTGAGCTGCCAGCGCTCGATCGCCTCGTCCCATTTCGCTTCCGTGACCTTGGTCTTGAAGCGGATGTCACGCCTGAGATCGTAGCGGTCGGCGACGAAGCCGAGATAGCGCAGGATCTCGGGCTGGGTCGCATATTTCTCCGACCAGGTCCATGCGGTCTCGAGGTCGGGATCGAAGGTGTAGCTGTAATCAATGGTCTGGATGTCGCAGCGCGCCCCGGGATATCGGTTCCAGTACCAGGTGCCGCCGACGTCGCCGGCTTCTTCGAGGCCGACCGCCGTCAGGCCGGCCTTGCGTAGCCGATGCAGAAGATAGAGGCCGGCAAATCCGGCACCGACCACGGCAACATCGACCTGCTGGCTGGTTCCGCGCCCCGTGTCCGAGGCACGTGCAGCAACCATTGCATCAGGCATGGCATTTCCTCCCGTGTGTTTTGTTTTGCCCGCAGGCTATCGCTGCAGGTTCGGCTTGTCATCACGGCATGTGCAATCTTCGGTAGCCATTTGCGGCGTCATCATGGCCGCGTGAATGTTGCGGCGGCACACGCATCGCGATGCACAAGGGCCGTGATTTCCCGGGCTAATCAGGGTCGATCCACCTGTGTATGCTCTTGTTTTTGCCACGCGTGCAAACGGGCGTCATGACAGAGTTGAGTGAGCGGACCAAAGCGAACATGGACGTCGTCCTGGAGGAGACGTGCCGCCAACTGCCTCACGGCGGCGATCACGACAGCCGCAGGTTCATCGCCGAGCGGCTGATCGAGGCGGCGCGGTCCGGTCACTCCACGCTCGGCGAGCTCGGCATCATCGCACGGCACGCACTGGCGGAGCTTGCCGCCAAGCGGAGCTAGGCGCAGCCGCGGCGCTTGCTTCGCGGCGGGCCACGGACATAACCTGCCCAAAATCCTTCCGCGCGTCGAGATGCTCCGAAGATGCGGTCCGTGTTCGCGCTTTTTGCGACGTCACTCGTCCTCTGTTGCGCCGGCTCGGTCGTGGCCCAGCCGGTCGGCCAGTTTCCATTTGCGCTGACGCGCGAAGGACAGATGCTTGGCGCCGTCGAAGGCGAGGTGGCCTCGTTCAAGGGGCTGGCCTATGTGGCCGCGCCGCTCGGACCGCTGCGCTGGCGTCCGCCGCAGGCTGCACCCGAGAGTTCGGAGATGCGCACCGCCTATGCCTATGGCGCGCCGTGTCTTCAGCCCTCGCTGCCGGGATCGAGCGAGGATTGCCTCACGCTGAACGTGTTTCGTCCGTTCGGGGTCGACGGCCCGCTACCGGTGATGATGTTCATCCACGACGGCGCTTTCGTCAGCGGCACCGCGAATGATCCGCTGTTCGACGGTGCCGGGCTCGCGCAAGCCGGCCTCATCGTGGTGACCGTGAATTTTCGCCTCGGCGCGTTCGGCTGGCTCAGCGATCCCGCGCTGTCGGAAGGCGGCTCCGGCAATTTCGGCCTGATGGACCAGATCGCGGCGCTGCATTGGGTGCACGACAACATCGCGGCCTTCGGCGGTGATCCCACCAACGTCACCT
This sequence comes from Bradyrhizobium sp. 155, assembly GCF_023101105.1. Taxonomy (NCBI): domain Bacteria; kingdom Pseudomonadati; phylum Pseudomonadota; class Alphaproteobacteria; order Hyphomicrobiales; family Nitrobacteraceae; genus Bradyrhizobium; species Bradyrhizobium sp. 155. The sequence goes on from NZ_CP064704.1 coordinate 2,020,567, forward strand.
TGTTCGGCAGTGGCGCAGGCGCAACGTCGATCGCGCTGCTGATGCTGTCGGAGCAATCGCGCGATCTCTTCCAGAAAGCCATTCTGCAATCGATCCCCGGCCGTGCGCGCCTGCGTTCGGCACAAGAGGCCGAAATTGTGGGGCGGCAATTCGTGGCGGTGCTGGGGCGACAGGCCGATTTACGTACAGCCGAACCGCAACGCCTGCTTGCCGTCGAAAAACATTTCCTGGAAAAATCGCCGCGCAGCTTCGCGCCGACGATCGATGGGAGTCTGGTGAGCGAGGAGGTCGCCGCGGGCTTCGCAGCTGGACATGAGAGCCGCATCCCCTTGATCATCGGCTCGAACGACGACGAGACCGGTTTCGACGGCGAGCTGGATATCCGGGAAGAGCTGGCATCGTCAGGCACCACCAGCGATGAGCTGCGCAGGCTCTATCCCGATCTCGCCAGACCTTCGGACCGCGCGGCAAGGTTCTACACCGACAGGGTCTTCTCCGAGCCAGTGAGACTGCTGGCGCGCCTGCATGCCGCCAGCGGTGCGCCGACCTTTCGCTATCGCTTCACCTATGTGCCGGAGGCACGGCGCGCAAACCCCGAGGGCGGTCACGGGCGGGAATTGCAGTTCATCTTCGGCGTCGAAGGCATGCCCGGTGCAGGCATCTTGTCAGGAGCCGATCGCGAGGTCGCAAATCGCATGCGCGCCTACTGGATCAATTTCGCCAGGAGCGGCGATCCCAACGGTGCGGACCTGCCGCATTGGGATTCGGCCGCAGGCAGCGATCGCCTGCTGCTGATCGCGAACGATGGCATCGCGAGCGGAGACGACCCCTGGTCGGAGCGTCTGGACCGGTTCGCGCATTAGAGGGATGAGTTGGACTTAAGCCGCGAGCTCGACGCGCGGCGCCGGGCTTAGCCGGTCTTCCTCCAGATAATCCATCGCGCCGTCTTTCTCGACGGCGTAGAACTGCTGGCCTTCCTTCGACTTGTAGGCGGCGCGAACGACGCCGCGGCGGCCCTTGTCACTGTTGACGACATCCCCCAACGCAAACTTCTTCATTTCACGTCCCTGGCTGCTGGCCGACTCCTTCGGCTACGCCCGGGATTCTGGGCAGCAAATCGTTAACGTCTTGCTAACCATACGGGTTTGCCTATGCTCGCGGCCGATCGCGCGGGCAACTCGCACGCGCATGTTGCCAACGAAACGAGCCTTCGCCCATGGTGCGATTTCCCACCTTCTTCCTGTCGCATGGCGGCGGTCCGTGGCCGTTCATGGAAGACAGGCGGGTGCAATACGCGAAAACCGCCGAGGCGTTCGGCCGGCTGCCACAGCTCTTGCCGGAGAGGCCCAAGGCCGTGCTCGTCATATCAGGACATTGGGAGGCTGACGCCTTCACCGTGTCGACTTCCGCGCATCCGCCGATGGTGTACGATTATCACGGTTTCCCCGAGCACACCTATCACCTCAAATACCCGGCGCCGGGGCGGCCCGAGCTCGCCGCGGAGGTAAAGGCGCTGCTCACGCGCGCGGGTGTTGATTGCCGGGAGGATCCCAACCAGGGGTTCGATCACGGCACCTTCGTGCCGCTCGGGCTGATGTATCCGAACGCCGACATGCCGATCGTGCTGCTGTCGCTGAGATCGAGTTACGATCCGGCCGAGCACATCAGGATGGGGCAGGCGATTGCCTCCCTACGCGACGAAGGCATTCTGATCGTCGGCAGCGGACTCACATATCACAACATGCGCGGGTTCGGCCGTGCCGAATCGAAGCCGGTCTCGTATGATTTCGAGGCTTACCTGAACGAGGCGATCAGCCACAAGGACGCGGCGCGGCGCAACGCGATGCTGGTTGACTGGGAGAACGCGCCGAGTGCGCGCCTGGCCCATCCGCGCGAAGATCATCTGCTGCCGCTGATGGTGGCCGCCGGCGCCGCCGTCAGCGACACGGGCAAGCGCGTCTTCGTCGACGAGGTCGCGAATGTCGCGATGGCGTCGTATGTGTTTGGCGGGTGATCTTCTCCTCTTCCCGCAAGCGAGGAGAGGTGAAGAAGAGTGGCTCACCCGTATTTCAGCTTCATGAACAGGATGCCGCCGGCGAGCACCATGGTGATGGCGTTCGCGGCGACGAGGGGCGCATCGCCCGACAGCAGGCCATAGACGAGCCAGAGCGCCAGCCCAAGCACCATGACCAGGAACATGCCGAGCGAAATATCGCCGGTGGAGCGGGTCTTCCACACTTTGATGGCTTGCGGCGCGTAGGCCACGGTGGTGCAGGTCGCGGCGGCAAAGCCGATCAGCTTGATCAAGAACGGGTCCATGGCGGCTCTATAGCATTGATTCGAGGATGGTCGCGCCTCAGGCGCGCGCGGTCATGAGGCCGCGATAGAGCGCGGCATAGTCACCGGCGCGGTTGCGCCAGGACACGTCGGTCGCAAGGCCGCTCAGTTGCAGCCGGCGCCAGGTCAGCTTGTCGTGGAAGGCGATGTTGGCCTTGCGCAGCGTGCCGGCGAGGGCATCCGCGGTGACGGGTGCGAACTTGAAGCCGGTGGCATCGCGGCCTGATTTATCGGCCTCGCCGATATCGACGATGGTATCCTCGAGGCCGCCGACCCGCGAGACGATGGGCACGGCGCCGTAGCGCAACGCGCAGAGCTGGGTCAGGCCGCATGGCTCGAACCGCGAGGGCACGATGAGCGCGTCCGAGCCGGCCTGGATCAGATGCGCCATGATCTCGTCGTAGCCGATCACGACCCCGATCCGGCCAGGGTTCGCGCGCGCTACGGCCTGATAGCGATCCTGGAGATCGCGATCGCCGCTGCCGAGCAAAGCGAGCTGCATGCCTTCGCGCAAAATGGTCGGAATGGCTTCGAGCAGGAGATCGAGCCCCTTCTGCCACGACAGGCGGCTGATGACGCCGAGCAATGGCGCTTCGTCCGAGGAATCCAGATTGAACTGTTGCTGAAGCACCGCCTTGTTCGCGGCCCGGAACGTGAGGTCCTCCGCGCCGAAGCGGTAGGCGATGTGCGGATCTTCTTGCGGATTCCAAACGGATACATCGATGCCGTTGAGGATTCCGCTCAGCGCGTTCGCGCGGGCGCGAAGCAGGCCGCCGAACCCCATGCCGCCCTCGTCGGTCTGGATCTCCTGCGCATAGGTCGGCGAGACCGTGGTGATGCGATCGGCGAATTGCAGGCCGGCCTTCAAGAAACTGATGCCGCCGAAATATTCGAGGTCGTTGACGCCGTAGGCGCGCCACGGCAGGCCAATCGAACCAATCAGCTCGGGCACGAACTTGCCCTGATAGGCCATGTTGTGGATGGTCATCACGGTGGCCGGCCGCGGCCGATTGTCATAGTGCAGATAGGCCGGCGCGAGCCCGGCCTGCCAGTCATGGGCATGCACCACGTCGGGCACGAAGGCGGGAACGAGGCCGTGGCCGATATCGGCCGCGATGCGCGAGAGCGCGGCGAACCGCACGCCATTGTCCGGCCAGTCGACGCCTTCGGGCGTCACGTAGGGGTTGCCAGGCCGTGCGTAGAGATGCGGCACGTCGAGCACGAACAGATCGAGGCCGTCATGCGAGCCGGCGAGCAGACGTCCGGGTCCGCCGAAATAATCCGGCCAGCGCCGGATTTCGTCGGCTCCCCCCAGCACCCGCATCACGTCAGGATAGCCTGGCATCAAGGTGCGCATCTCGACGCCATGCGCCTTGAGCGCAATCGGCAGCGCGCCCGCGACATCGGCGAGACCGCCAGTCTTGACGATGGGATAGACTTCAGAGGCGACCGCGAGGACGCGAACAGGCGTCATGTATTGAGCCTGTCGAGCATCGGCTGGGTGATGAGCGAAATGCCCTGCTCGGTGGTGCGGAAGCGTCTTGCGTCCAGCTCGGGATCTTCGCCGACGACGAGCCCTTCCGGGATCTCGACGCCGCGATCGATCACGACGTTCTTCAGGCGCGCGCCGCGGCCGACATTGACATAGGGCATGATCACGGCGTTCTCGACATTGGCGTAGGAGTTGACGCGCACGCCGGTGAACAGCAGTGAGCGCCGCAGCGAGGCGCCGGAAATGATGCAGCCGCCCGAGACCAGCGAGCTCACGGCCTGGCCGCGCCGGCTCTCCTCGTCGTGGACGAATTTTGCCGGTGGTGTGATCTCGGAATAGGACCAGATCGGCCAGGCGCTGTCGAACAAATCGAGCTCGGGCACTACGTCGGTGAGGTCGATATTGGCGGCCCAATAGGCGTCGACCGTGCCGACGTCGCGCCAATAGGCGCGGGGGTCGCTGCCCGAGCGAACGCAGGAGGTCGAATACTGGTGCGCCATGGCGCGGCCGTTCTTGACGAGGTAGGGGATGATGTCCTTGCCGAAATCGTGGTTGGAATTCGGATCCTCGGCGTCGCGCTTGAGCTCTTCGAACAGGAATTTTGCGTCGAACACGTAGATGCCCATGCTGGCGAGCGAAACGTCCGGCTTGCCCGGCATCGGCGGCGGATCTTTCGGCTTTTCCAGGAACTCTTTGATCCAGCCGTTCTCGTCGATATGCATGATGCCGAAGCCGGAAGATTCCTGGCGCGGCATCTCCAGGCAGCCGACGGTGACGTCGGCGCCGCTGTCGACGTGCTGGCGCAGCATCACCTCGTAATCCATTTTATAGATATGGTCGCCGGCGAGAACGACGATGAAGCGGCAGGCGTGGGATTCGATGATGTCGATGTTCTGGTAGACTGCATCGGCCGTGCCGACATACCACATGTTTTCGGAGACGCGCTGGCTCGCCGGGAGGATGTCGAAGCTCTCGTTGCGCTCGGGGCGGAAGAAGTTCCAGCCCATCTGAAGGTGCCGGATCAGGCTGTGCGCCTTGTACTGGGTGGCGACGGCGATGCGGCGGATGCCCGAGTTCACCGCGTTCGACAGCGCGAAATCGATGATGCGGGATTTTCCGCCGAAATAGACCGCAGGCTTGGCGCGACGGTCGGTCAGCTCCAGCAGCCGGCTGCCGCGTCCGCCGGCCAGGACAAACGCCAGCGCCTGACGGGCAAGCGGCTCGGGTCTCGCGGCACTCATGTCATCCTCCCACAACTCTTGCGCTCGCGAGAAGCCTCCCGGCCGCGCTCATTTGGAACCGATAGTAACGGCACGAATAGTAAATCGGGAAGGTGGTTGTTGGTTGCGAATGCGCCGGAAGCTTAATGCTTTGCCGCCGTGATCGGGCCCCAGGCACCGTCCTGCCGGTGTCACTCGCGGCAAGGTTGTCGAGCCCGTCAGGTACCGGTTGATCAGAATGGAGGCATGCGTCTTGTGCGGTGCACGCAAAACTCGAGGCTTTGACCTCGCGCCAGGATGCCCGATGATGGCGCTGCGATCCATGTCCAAGCCAAACGTCAGAAAGGAGTAAGACGATGAGGGTCTGGAAAACGGCAGTCGCCGGTTCGCTCGCCGCCGCGGTCATGGCGGGGGGGATTCAGCAGGCGGCGGCGGCTCCGCTGCCCACCAATGTCGCAACCATGAAGGCCGCCGTCGGCGACGATGTCACGCAGGTGCACTGGCGCGGCCGAGGTTTTGGATGGGGTCTCGGCGGCCTTGCCGCTGGCGCGATCATCGCAGGTGCCATCGCCAGCAGCGCGCCCTATGGCTATGGCTACTATGGCGGCGGGCCCTATTATGGCGGCTACGGATACCCGCGCTACGGCTATGGTTATGCGCCGGCCTATTACGGCTATGGTCCGGCCTATGCTTATCCGCGCTACTATCGGCCTTACCGCCCGTATTTCGGCCCTCGTTACGGCTACTACCGGCCGTATTACCGGCACTATCACCGCGCGTATTGGTGATCGATCAAACGGGCGGACCCGCTCGCCGCAGGGCGACGACGCTGAAGAGGTTTGAGGGCCGCTGAATGCAAGCGGCCCGATCGGCTTGCGCGCGCTGAACCCGGTGATGCGGCACGACGAGCCGGCCATGCCCGCCCACGACAATCCCGATGCAGATCGCGACGATGATCGCGATCTCGATGCACCATTCGAGCGGTCCCGAGCTCATGGCAGCGCGATGGCGTTGGCGAGATCGAACTCGGACAGGCCCGGGCCGCCGCACGCAAGGTAGATGGCGACGAGGAAGATGCGGCTGAGGACGGTGAGGCCCAATATGACCCTGATGTCGTAATGGCGAATGGCAAAAGCGAGAGGCGAGATCGCCAGATGTTTTAGAATGCTCATGGCCAACTCCTTGCCAAAATTCAGGCATCGACTGCCTGCCGACTGAAATGACAGCGTGATGAAAAGGCCGTCCGACGCCTTGCCGGCGTCTCTGAAATGGACAGGCCAATGCTAGTGCCGGCGCAGGGCGCAGGTCTTTATCGCGTCCTTACATTTGGCTGAGCTTTCCCTTAAGATGGGCGAGCATCCGGGGGTCTGAGCCGTGCGTAGAGACGCGCTTGCCTTTGGTGAATTCCGCCTCGACCGTGCCAACGCGCTGTTGTGGCGAGGCGGGGAGCGGATCGCGCTGGCGCCGAAGCCGTTCGAGGTTCTTTGCTATCTCGTCGGTCGGCCCGGTGAGCTCGTCACCAAGGAAGAGTTGCTCGACGCGGTCTGGTCCGATCTGCACGTCAGCGAGTCGAGCCTCGCCGTTGCCGTGAACGCGCTACGCTCGGTGCTCGGCGACGACAGGCAGTCCCCCAATTACATCGAGACGGTCACGCGGCGCGGCTATCGTTTCATTGCGCCGGTCGCGACCGCCGACTTGCCTGCGATCGAGCGGGCGCCCGAAGAAGAGACCGCTTCCGTCACGGAGCAGGTCGTCGATCGACGCCGGCACTGGAGAGTCGGGCGCACCGGGGCACTCGACACGCTGGAGAAGGCATTGCAACTCGCTCGCACCGGACAGCGTCAGGTCGTCTTCATCACCGGCGAGGCCGGGATCGGCAAGACCACCCTCTTGCAAATGACGCTCGACAGGATGAACCAGCAGGGACTGGGCGTGCTGCATTGTAGCTGCAACGAGTTGTTCGGCACCCATGAGGCCTTTCTTCCGCTGATCGGAGCGCTGAACGAGTGCTGCCGTCGCACCGATGGAGCATCGCTGCTGACGTCCATCCGCGAGCACGCGCCGACCTGGCTCGCGCAGATGCCCGGTTTCCTCGGCGAAGCAGAGCGGGCCACATTCCAGCATGAGGTCTTTGGCGCAACGCGGGAGCGCATGCTGCGCGAATTTTCCGATCTCATGGAACATCTCGCTGTCACGCGACCATGGGTGATCATCCTGGAAGATCTGCATTGGAGCGACTTTGCCACCGTGGATGTGCTCTCCCGGCTGGCGCGGCGGGATCGGAGGGCTTCTATCCTCGTGCTCGCCACCTACCGGCCGATGGAAGTCGCCGTCGGCGGACATCCTATCCGTGCCGTTCATCAGGACTTGCGGATTCACGGACACGCCACCGAGCTCGCGCTCGATCGACTGACCGGCACCGACGTCGAACGCTATCTGTCCCTGCGCTTCAACTCGGCCGATTTTGCCAGAGAGCTGGTCGAGCGCATCTTCGCGCGAACCGGCGGGCATCCTCTGTTCGTGTCGTCTCTGCTCGATCATCTCGTGGCGCAGGGTGCACTGGTCGAGCACGAATTGGGCTGGCGGCTGGTCAGCGAAGACGCGGCCTCGCATGACAGCATGCCGCGCGATCTGGAAGGAATGATCAAGCAGCAGATCGATCACCTCACCGAAGACGAGCGCTGCCTGCTCGAGGTCGCCAGTGCGGCGGGAGCGGAGTTTTCCGCGCTCCATATCGCCGGTGCGCTGGACCGTCCCGTGCTGGATGTCGAGCAGATGTGCGAGGACCTGGCACGGACCGATCGCATTATCGTCGGGGCCGGCATGACCGAGTGGCCGAACGGAAGCGTCTCCGGTCGCTATGCGTTCCAGCACGCGCTTTACCAGGAGATCCTCTACCAGCGGCTCGCACCAGCGCGCTGCGCGAAAACCCATGCGCTGCTTGGGGCGGGGCTCGAGCAGGGCTATGGGCCGCAGGCTGCGGAGATCGCCGCCGTTGTCGCGCGCCATTTCGAACTGGGCCGTGATTTCCCGAAAGCGATGCATTATCTGGGCGCGGCGGCCGAGGGCTCGGCGCGAAGGTTCAGCACGCGCGAGGCCGCCAATTACCTGTCCCGCGCCTTGGAGCTGGTGCCGCATCTGCCGCCGGAATTTCGGGTGACGACACGTCTGAAGTTGCTGCTTCAGCGCGCCTGGGCCTGGCGGGCCAGTGGAGATTTCCTGAATTCCCTGCAGGATCTCAGCGCTATCGTGGCGCACGCGGCGGAGAACGGGCACGTGCGCGAAGAGGTGAACGCGCTGGTCGATCTCAGCAGATTCTGTCTTTACGTCGATCGGCGCCAGAGCCTGCCTGTTGCGGAACAGGCCCTTATCAAAAGCAGGGCGATCGACGACGCCGCATTCAGCGCTCTGGTCCAGGGCAACGTTGCCAATCTGAAGCTGATGCTCCGCGGCTGGGATCGTGAGAATGCGGACCTTGCCGAGCGTGCGTCAGCACTGATCACCGGAGAGCAGGATCTGAGCATGCGGCTGCGACGCTGCTCGATGGAAATGGTGCTGGAGTTTCTGCGCGCGAATTATCCGGCCTGCTGCGATGCGACGACCAGGGGAAAGGAGCTCGCCCGCCTGGTCGGTGACGTCTATCTGTTCGTGCTTTATGAATCGGTCGAGGCGTTTGCCCAGATTTATCTCGGCGAATGGGGCCAGGCGCAACGAAACCTCGTCTCCGCGTTGGCTATCTCGGAGCGGAATGCAAATCCGCAGGCCGTCGCGCTGTGTCATCTCGCGATCGGATGGCTGTACTCCGAGGCGGAGGAATATGGCAGCGCGTCACGGCGTGCGGAGGATGCGCTCGGCCCGATGATCGAGGCCAATCCGTTCACCTTCTTCGTTGGCAGGAATCTGCTGGCGCGAGCTTATGTCAGGATGGGCGACCTGGCTCGGGCGCGGCAGCATCTCGATGCGATGGAGCGGCGAATGGAGGTCGACCGGGTGCCGATGGAGTCGCTGGTCATCCCCCATTATCTGCTGACTTGCTGCGACTATTGGATCGCGATCGGCGATCTGGACCGTGCCCAGGGCTCGGCCAGCCAGTTTCACGAGGTGACGAGCGCGGCACCTGACCGGCCGTTTCTCGCGCTGTGCTACGAGGCCATGGCGAGAATTGCGATGCTGAAGCACGATGCGCAACTCGCCGGCGGGCATCTGTCGGCGGCCATGTCGATCCTCCGCCATGCCAGGTTGCCGCATGCCACCTGGCGGGTTTACCGCACGACCGCGGGGCTCTATGAGAGCCTCGGACAAGCGCAAAGGGCTGCCAAGTGGCGGGACCGCTCCTGCCAGGTGATCGCATCGCTGGCAGAGACGCTTGATCCCAATGATCCGCTGCGCTCGGCATCCTTTTTCGACGCAGGCCGGGACACCGGGCCCGATATTGCGGGACGCTGATCGGCTCAATCCGGCAGGTCCGCGATCTCTCGCGGTTCGCCGGGCCGTTGCTTGACCTTGAATTGATTCTGCTGCTGCCGCAGCGTGCGGGAGGCACGGTAGGCATCCCTGCGCAATCGCATGATCGAGCCGAGCGGCTGATGCGCGGCGAGACATCGCCATGGATCGAACGAAAGCACCTCGTCGGAATAGACGCGACGCGCGGGGCTGTCGGCGGTCTGGCGCGGAAGCGTGATCTTGCCGAGTGCTTGCGGCGGCGCGACGTCTTCAGGCCAGTCGATCGAGGCATCTTCGATCGGTGTTCGCTCGAGGTCGGTGCAGAGCTGGGCGAATAATTCGTACTCGGCCGCATTATCCTTGAAGAAGGCAACGACGCTGTTCAGCACGGCATCATCGGCATCGTGGCAGGGTCGGCCGGTGAGTTGGCGAACCGACGCCGACATCGGCATCAGGCGAAGCCTTGCGATATAATCGCCAAACCGCAATGCACCCTCGGTGTGAAAGGTCTCTCCGAGGATGTTGCTGCCGGCATCACCGAGCGCTTTCAAGACGATCGGGATCGGAATGCCTGTTCTGTCCGATGCGGCGACCAGGGCGCGCGCCAAAAAGCCTATGGGTCCGTACGCCAGATCAGGCAGGAACAGGGTGTGCTCGACCTTGTGCTGTGCGCGCATATAGGCCATCGCATCCGCGAAATAGCTGGGGTGATTGACGAGCAGGAGATCCTGGTTCGTCGAATCGTCGTCGCCGAGCGCCTTAGCCCCCGTCACACCCAAAACCTTGATGGCAAACCCTCGCGGCGAACGTACACGATCGCTCCTGTTGAATGCGGTGGAGAGGCGGACGATGATCGGGAAGTGGCCAGCCTGCTTGAACAGGCCTTGGCGCAGATGATCCGGCAAATTGTCGTAGACGATCAGCTCGCCCCGGAGATAGCCGGCGCCCTTGGCGTGCTGCTGCCGGGTCCCATGCTTGTTTTTGCGAAAAGTGCGATCACTCGTTCGCGAAATCGAAGCAACGATCTCCTCGACCGCCGCCGCTTCCTCCGGCAGGATGTGTTCGACGGACGGATCGTAACGAAGATACTGATCGGCTGACATGGCGCTGATCTCCAGCCCGAAGGTCGCCTTCCCATTGCAAGCGTCGACGGCCGCAGGGCGGATCACTGTAAGCCCGTCCAGTCGGGATCGGCAACCCGAGAGCGAGTTGTGATTGCCTGGACAAGCCGCGGGATGAGGCATCCTGTTACCGACGCGATCACACGGTCGATGCTAGGCCAGCGGCGTCTCGTAAGTCCTTATGGGTTCCTTATGTTGTCCTGATTTTTTCCTTAAGGCCGGGCCGGCGAGCGGGGGTCCTGGCTGGCGTCTAAAGCGACAGCCACACGATCAGGCTCATGCAGGCCAAATGCGCGAGTAAGATCGCGGCGAGATGCAGCGGGCCAGCGTTGAGACGGAGCCCGCGCATCCCGCCGCCTCCGCCTAGTTCGATCCCGCGGCCGCAGCGGTGAAGCTGCGGTCGACGGCTTTGCTGACGTCGAGCTTCTTCGGCAGGATGCCGTAGCGCGTCGAGCGGTCGGAGGCTTCCTGCACCTCCTTCACGACGTTCTCGTCGATCGGAATCGGGCTGGTGCGCTGCGCGGTGTAGGCCGAGAGCAGCACATCCTCCGGCAGCTTGGTCAACTCGGCCGTGCTCTTGGCGTACTCGCCGAGATGATCCAGCGACCACAGCCGCCCCTTGTTCAGCCGCTGCACGAGGTCCTGCACCGCTGCGCGCTTGGTGGCGATGGCGTTGTCGGAAGCGACGATGAAGGTGATGGTCGGCGTCAGGCCCTCGCCATTGGCGATGACGCGGGCCTTGTCCTTGAGCGTCGCGAACGAGACGTAGGGCTCCCACACCGCCCAGGCGTCGATCGAGCCCGCAACCAGCGCGATCTTGGCGTCGACCGGGCCGAGCGGCGCGAAGGTCGCGTCCTCCAGCCTGATCTGCGCCTTCTCCAGCGTGGCGTCGATCAGAAACTGGCCCCAGCCGCTGCGCGTGCCGGCGAGGCGTTTTCCCTTGAGGTCGGCGGCCGATTTGATCGGGGAATCCTGGCGCACGAGGATGGCTTGTGTCTTGGCATCCGACCTTGTGCCGCCGATCGCCTTGATCGGCGCGCCGGCCGCGTAGACGGAAAGGAACGAAAGGTCGCCGGTATAGCCGACGTCGAGCGCGCCGGCGTTGAGCGCCTCCAGGATTGGAGCTGCCGCGGGGAATTCCGACCACTCGATCTTGTAAGGCAGATCCTTCGCGTAGCCCGAGATCTCGAGCAGCGAACGATTGCCGCCCTTCTGGTCGCCGACCCGCAGCACGACGGCATCGGCTGCGAACGACGCCGCGGCCGTCGACAGGGTGATGGCGGCGGCAAGCAGCGATGCAGCGAGCCGGCGCGCGATGGAATGATCGAGGGAGTTGATGCTCATGTGGCCTGTCTTGTTGCTTTGCCCACGACGCGTGAGCGAACGATGCATCGAGACGATCAAGTCTATGGCCGCATGATGCGCGGTCAATGAAATGGCTAACCGTATTGCGCGCGCGATCGGCAAGGACGTTTCAGCGAGGCGCCGATTTCGAGAACGTGCGGTATGCGCCACTGATGCTGCGCAAAAATGAAGCAGGAGAGGGAGTAGCCCCGTGCTCCGTCAATCGATCCATCGGCGGAAATCCTTTCGTCGTCCTCGCACGCACCGGTGGAGAGAATGACTTCGCTTCGTGCCACATTCGAAATTCCATTTCATTGACGATACGGCGAACGCGCCGCATGATTTGCGCATCGCATCAAGGCACCGAGCAGGCGCCGGCGAAAAGATTTTCTCTCGACGCAGGTCCGCACGGAACAGGCGCAACGCAAGCTGTTGTGCCGATGGCGGAGCCGTGCCAGCGCAGGAGTGGAGACGGATGAACGACGACGACAAGCGCGACGGATCGAGGCTCGACCGGCGCCATTTGCTCCAGGCGGGATTAGCTGCGGCATTCGCTGCGCCGCTCGGTGCCTTCGGTGCGGCACAGGCCTTTGCGCCGCGGACAATCGCGCCCGGCGTCGATCTCTCGGAGTTTCCGCTGTGCCGGACTGCGTCGGATGTGCCCGCGCTCACCGGCGCGCCGCGCAAGCTCAAGCTATCCTGGAACGCGGGCGCGGTCTGTCTCGCCCCGGTGCCGGTCGCCATCGAGCACGGCTTGTTCCAGAAGCATAATCTCGACATCGAGCTCATCAATTATTCCGGTTCGACCGACCAGCTGCTCGAGGCCATCGCAACCGGCAAGAGCGATGCCGGTCTCGGCATGGCGCTGCGCTGGCTAAAGCCGCTGGAGCAGGGCTTTGACGTCAAGATTGCCGCCGGCACCCACGGTGGCTGCATGCGGGTCCTGACCCGCGCCGATTCCAGCGTGAGCAAGCTTGCCGATCTCAAGGGCAAGATCGTCGCGGTCGGTGATCTCGGCGGCCCAGACAAGAATTTCTTCTCCATTCAGCTCGCCAAGCTCGGTATCGATCCGAACAAGGATGTCGACTGGCGCGCCTATCCCGGCAACCTTCTCAACGTCGCCGTCGAGAAGGGCGAGGTGCAGGCATTCCTGTCGTCCGACCCGCTGGGTTATCTCTGGCTCAAGGACAGCCAGTACAAGGAGGTCGCCTCCAATCTCGATGGCGAGTATCGCGACAAGAGCTGCTGCATCCTCGGCCTGCGCGGCAGCCTGGTGCGCGAGGAGCCGCTGGTCGCGCGCGCCCTGACGCAGGCGCTGCTTGATGCCGCGATGTTCACCGCGCAAAATCCGTCTGTGACGGCGAAATCGTTCCAGCCTTACGCGCCGAAGACGGCGTCGCTCACGGATATCGAGGGCATGGTGCGCTACCACACTCATCACCATCACCCCGTCGGCGAAGTGCTAAAGCGCGAGCTCAAGGCCTATGCCGACGATCTCAAGAGCGTGCAGGTGTTCAAGCAGAGCACCGATACGGCCAGATTCGCGGAGCGCATCTATGTCGACGTATTCGCTGTCTGACGGCCTTGCCTCCGGCGCGCCGCGCCTCTCGCGCGCACCCTGGCTGACGAGCTGGGTCCGGGACTCCGGTGCCGGCATTCTCGCCAGCGTGGCGTGGATTGCCTTCGGCCTGTCCTGCCTGTGGTGGGAGGACGTCGGCGACTGGTCGCGGACCCATTCGCTCGGCATTGCCGCGTTTGTCATCGCAGCGATCGCGTTGTTCGGGACGGTCGGCGCCGATTACCTCGGTTCGACGGGCCGGGCCTTGCGCCAGCGCGCGCCGTGGCTCGTCGTGCTCGGCGTTGTCCTGACCCTGTGGGAAGTCGCGACGGCAAAATTCGCCTGGCTACCGTTGCCGTTCTTTCCGCCGCCGCAATCGATCATCGAGGTCTACACCGACGATCTGCCAAAACTGCTCGACAGCGTGTTCGCCTCGGTCAAGCTCCAGCTCGGCGGCTATCTGATCGGCGCGACGGTCGGCTTCCTGACCGGCGTCTCGATCGGCTGGTCGCGCGCGGTCGGCTATTGGGTGCATCCGGTGCTGCGCTTCATCGGCCCGTTGCCGGCGACCGCCTGGCTGCCGATCGCCTTCTTCACCTTTCCGTCGAGCTGGAGCGCATCGAGCTTTCTGATCGCGCTGGCAACCGGCTTCCCGGTCACCGTGCTGACTTGGTCGGGTGTCGCGAGCGTGAGCAACGCATATTACGACGTCGCGCGGACGCTCGGGGCGAAGCCTTCCTTCCTGGTGCTGAAGGTCGCGATCCCCGCGGCCTTGCCGCACGTTTTCGTGGGCCTGTTCATGGGGCTCGGCTCGTCCTTTGCCGTGCTCGTCGTCGCCGAGATGATCGGCGTCAAGGCAGGACTCGGCTGGTACCTGCAATGGGCGCAGGGCTGGGCCGCCTATGCCAACATGTATGCGGCGCTGATCGTGATGTCGTTGCTCTGCTCCGGCGCGATCACGCTGCTGTTTGCGATCCGCGATCGCCTGCTGGTTTGGCAAAAGGGGACAGTGAAATGGTAGCCGCAACCGCACTGGCTGACTTCGACGCTCACCCGGCGGCCGGTGCCGCGCTCGACATCGAGCAGGTCAGCCACGCCTTCGACATCGACGGCGCCGAGCTGCCGGTGCTCAGCGACGTCAGCATCTCCGTCGAGCCGGGCGAGTTCGTTGCGCTGCTCGGCCCCTCCGGCTGCGGCAAGTCCACGCTGCTGCGCCTCGTCGCAGGCCTCGACAAGCCCCGGTCCGGAACGCTGCGCGAGGACGAGGCGCGCATCACGCGACCGCACCCGTCGCGCGTCGTCGTGTTCCAGGATCCCACCTTGTTTCCTTGGCGCACGGTCTGGGACAACGTCGCGCTCGGGTTGGAGGCGCAGGGCATCTTGAAGAGCCAGCGTCATCGCGTCGATGCCGCGCTCGATCTCGTCGGGCTATCGTCCTTCCGCAATGCCTATCCGCACCAGCTCTCGGGCGGCATGGCGCAGCGCGTCGCGCTGGCCCGCGCACTGGTCAATGATCCCAAAATCCTCATCCTCGACGAACCGCTCGGTAAGCTCGACTCGCTGACCCGCATCACCATGCAGGCCGAGCTGGTCTCACTGTGGCAGCGCAAGGGTTTTACCACGCTGCTGGTGACGCATGACGCCGAGGAGGCGCTGGTGCTCGCCAACCGCGTCATCGTGTTCAGCGACCGCCCGGCGCGTGTGAAGGCAGACATCCGTGTCGACCGGTCCTATCCGCGCCATCGCGGCGATCCGTATCTGGTGGATTTGCGCCGCCAGATCCTTGGCCTGCTCGGATTGGACGCCACATGGTGACTTCGATCGCCAAGGGCCGCGCGGCGCATCACGAGCCCGACTACATCGCACGTGCCGAGGCGCTGGCCGAGGCTTTCGCCGCCCGCGCGGCCGAGCACGATCGCACCGGCAGCTTCCCGTTCGAGAACTTTCGCGAGCTTTCCGAAGCAGGCCTGCTGTCGCTGACGGTGCCTGCCGCCCATGGCGGGGCCGGAGCTGGCGCACGATACGCCGCCCGCGTCCTCGGCATCATCGGCAAGGCCGATCCGTCGACAGCGCTGGTGCTGTCGATGCACTACATCAACCATCTGGTGATGGCACGGAGCCCGACCTGGCCGGCGCGGCTGTCGCGCAAGCTCGCGCGCGAGAGCGTCGAAGGCCTTGCGCTCGTCAATGCGCTCCGCGTCGAGCCCGAACTGGGCTCGCCTGCGCGCGGCGGCCTGCCCGCGACCATTGCACGTCGGACCGAGACCGGCTGGCGGCTCTCGGGGCACAAGATCTATTCGACGGGATCGCCGATCCTGAAATGGTATCTGGTCTGGGCGCGGACGGACGAAGCCGAGCCGCGCGTTGGACAGTTCCTGGTGCCGGCGGGCCTGCCAGGCACGCGCATCGTCGAGACATGGGATCATCACGGCCTGCGGGCCAGCGGCAGCCACGACGTCATCTTCGAGGACGTCGTGATACCCCTCGATGCCGAGATCGATGTGCGCGAGCCGGCGGACTGGCGCGCACCTGATGTGGCGCAGGCGACGGTCCACACGATCTTTGTCGCCGCGATCTATGACGGCGTTGCGCGGGCTGCACGCGACTGGCTGGTCGGGTTCCTGAAGCAGCGGGTCCCTGCCAGCCTGGGCGCGCCGCTTGCGACCTTGCCGCGGGCGCAGGAGATCCTTGGCGCGATCGAGGCGCGGCTCATCGTCAATGCACGGCTGATCGCATCCTTTGCCGGTGATTTCGATGACGGTGTCGCGCTTTCCGCGGCCGAGTCCAACGTCATCAAGCTGGCCGTCACCAATAACGCCGTCGCCGCGGTCGAGAATGCCTTGTCGCTGACCGGCAATCACGGCCTGTCCCGCGCCAATCCGCTGGAGCGGCACTATCGCGACGTCCTGTGCGGTCGCGTGCACACGCCGCAGGACGATTCCACGCGCACCGGCCTCGGCCGTGCCGCATTGGGCCTCTAGCCTGCCGCCAAACATTCAGGGAGAACATCATGTCGGTCGAGTTCATCGGCTTTATCGCCAACAGCAATGCTTCCGAGACCATCGTACGCCAGGGCCCGGTGCTCGATGCCGCCTATATCGAGACGGTGGCGAAGGCGCATGAGCTCGCGGGTTTCGATCGTGCGCTGCTGGCGTTCCATTCAACCACGCCCGATGCGCTCCAGGTCGCACAGCATGTGCTGACCATCACCAAATCGTTGAAAGTGATGATCGCGCAGCGACCGGGCTTTACCGCGCCGACGCTGCTCGCGCGGCAGCTTGCGACGCTTGACCAACTCTATGGAGGCCGCGTCTCGCTCCACGTCATCACCGGCGGCAATGCAGCCGAGCTTAGGCAGGACGGCAATACGCTCGACGACAAGGACGAGCGTTACGCCCGCACCAGCGAGTTTCTCGACGTGGTGAAGCTGGAATGGACCAGCGAGAAGCCGTTCAACTACAGCGGAAAGTACTACAACGTCGAGAACGGTTTTTCGCAGGTGAAGCCGCTGCAGAAGGCCGGCATCTACACCTTCGTCGGTGGTGGCTCTGACGCTGCGATCGACGTCGCGGGCAAGCATGCCGACACCTTTGCGCTGTGGGGTGAATCCTATGCGCAGGTGCGCGACGTCACCTCGCGGGTTCACAATGCGGCCGTCAGGCAGGGCCGTCGGACGCCGCGCTTCAGCCTCTCGGTGCGGCCGATCATCGCTCCGACCGAGAAGCAGGCCTGGGAAAAGGCGGACGAGATTCTTGCGCGCGCCACCGCGCTCCAGGACAAGACCGGCTATCGCAAGCCCGCCGACGGCCATGCCACCGCTGGCGCGCGGCGTCTGCTCTCGCTCGCCGACCAGGGCAGCCGCATCGACAAGCGGCTGTGGACCGAGATCGCAAAGCTCACCGGCGCCAACAGCAACACCACCGCGCTGGTCGGCACGCCCGAGCAGGTCGCCGAGGTCTTCGGCGACTATTGCGACCTCGGCGTCAGCCATTTCCTGATCCGCGGCTTCGATCCGCTTCCCGATGCCATCGAGTATGGCCGTGAGCTGATCCCGCTGACGCGCGAGCTGATCGCCAAGCGCCAGCCTGTTCGCGGCGAGGCGGCGGAATGATCCGTCTCATGCTGGCCGACGCGATAATGTTCGGCTGGTCGCGGACGAGCAGAGCGAAATCGACCTCTACCTTCACTGGGGTCTGATCAAGCAGAAGCTCGAGGCGGCCGAGATCGCTACTGCGCAGAGCCGGGACCCATGCCGCACAGATGCTCCCGGTGAGATAGGCCCCGGCTCAGCAGCGTACCACTGCGTGATGCGCTGCGTCCGGGGCACGAGATCTCAAAAGGCTCTCAAGCATCCGTGAAGCGGGCAGGGCGCATTCCAACCCGGCCGGATTTCGCGATGCGTTTGTTCTGCGTTTCATGCCAGCGACAGCACTCGCATTGCTATTTGCACCAACTCCCTTGCAGTACGCCCGGTGTCTTCAAAAATCATCCAGACGACCACATCGGGAGACCGGCCATGGGCCTACAAGAAACAAAAATCGAATCGCTTCCCTTCGTCACCGCTGAACTCAATTACCTCGCGCCGGTTTCGGGCAAGCCGCGCACTTACGCCTTCGATCCACCGCCTGGCGAGCCCAAAAGCACGTCATTGCCGGAGCCGCATCAGGTACCGATCTTCGATGCCCGGCTGATCGCACAAAACATCTCGCTCGACCGCGAAGGCTTTGCGCTGGTGCGGCATCCACATCAGGTGAAGGACTTCTCTAATGAGGAGGAAATCAAGGCGGTCTACTATCCCGCCGTCGAGGCCTTCCTGCGCGCAACGCTGAAAGCCGACCGCGTCGTCATCTTCGACCATACCGTGCGCAGGCGCGTTGAGGGTGCCGCGGACATCCGCGACGGTGGCCCGCGTCAGCCGGCAACGCGCGTCCACGTGGATCAGACCGCCGTCTCAGGCGCCAACCGCGTGCGCGAGCATCTGCCCGACGAGGCCGAAGAGTTGCTGAAGGGCCGCGTCCAGGTGATCAATCTGTGGCGGCCGATCCGCGGTCCTTTGCGAGATTCGCCGCTGGCGATGGCCGACGGCACGACGGTTGCGCCCGACGATCTCGTCGCCTCGGATCTGATCTATCCCAACCGTCGCGGCGAAATCTATTCGGTGAAATACAATCCGAACCATCGCTGGTTCTATTTCCCCGAGATGACGGCGGACGAAGCACTGCTGCTCAAGTGCTACGATTCCGCAACCGATGGCCGCACCCGCTTCGGGCCGCACGCCGCGTTCGTCGATCCGACCACGCCGGCCGATGCCGCGCCGCGCGAGAGCATCGAGGTTCGGACGCTCGTATTCCACAAACAGTAACAGAACTGTGATGGCACTGCCGGGCGCGGCCCGGCAGTGGCTCAGGAACCCACGGGAACCGACAAACGTTTGCGCCCGGGCAGGCCAACCCGGAGGGGTGCCGTGCGAGCGCAGACCACGTTATTTTCTTGCCTTGCTACGTTTTCGCTTTCTGCAGTTTCCTTTGCCCAGGCCGAAAGCGGGCTTGCCTCCTATTACAGCTACGGAAAAGCCGGGAAAGGTGAGCTGACCTGCGCGCACCGGACGCGTCCGTTCGGAAGCGTGCTGAGGGTGTCCTACGGCAGCCGCTCGATTCAGTGCCGCGTCAACGATCGCGGCCCCTTCATCCGCGGCCGCATCGTCGATCTCTCGGTGCCGGCTGCCAAGGCGCTGGGCATGATGAGCGCCGGCGTGGTGCGGGTCTCGGTGGAATAGACCTGCCAGCACGCTATAGTGCCGCCCAAAGCGGGGGGCGCTATGGCCAGGATCAGGGTGGGACTCGTCGGCTGCGGCTTCGTGTCGGAGCTGCATATGTATGCGTTCCGGCGCGTCTACGGGGTGGATGTCGAGGTCGCGGCGGTCGCTGCGCGCGGCGACCATGTCGTCGAATTCGCCGGCCGCCACCAGATCCAACGGGTCTATCGCAGCTTCGCCGAGCTGATCGCAGACCGCGAGCTCGATGTCATCGACATCTGCACGCCGCCCAATCTTCATGCGGGGATGATCGTCGCCGCCATGCAGGCCGGCAAGCATGTGATCTGCGAAAAGCCGTTCGCCGGCTATTTCGGCCGCGACGGCGACCGGCAGCCGATCGGCAGGCATGTGGCGAAGGCGCTGATGTATGAGCGCGTGCTGGAAGAGATGGACGCCACGCGTGCCGCGATCGAGCGCACCGGAAAGCTCTTCATGTATGCCGAGGACTGGATCTACGCGCCGGCCGTGACCAAGACCGCGGAGATTCTGAGAGCGACCAAGGACAAAATCCTGTTCATGAAGGGCGAGGAGAGCCATTCCGGATCGCATGCGGCCCATGCCGCGCAATGGGCGATGACCGGGGGCGGCTCGCTGATCCGGATGGGCTGCCATCCGCTCTCGGCGGTGCTGTATCTCAAGCAGGTCGAGGCCAAGGCGCGCGGTGAAACCATCCGCGTCGCCAGCGTCAGCGGCGATGTCGGCAATGTCACGGCCATCCTCAAGCCGGAGGAGCGCACCTACATCAAGGCCAATCCTGTCGACGTCGAGGATTGGGGCACGCTGACCGCGACGTTTTCGGACGGCACCAAGGCCACCGTGTTCTCCGGCGACATGATCATGGGCGGCGTGCGCAATCTGATCGAGACCTACACGTCAGGCGGCTCGCTGTTCGCCAACATCACGCCGAATGATCATCTGATGAGCTACCAGACCTCCGAGGAGAAACTCGCCTCCGTCTACATCACCGAGAAGGTCGACCGCAAAACCGGCTGGCAATATGTCTGCCTCGAAGAGGAGTGGACGCGCGGCTATCTCCAGGAGATCCAGGACTTCATGGAATGCGCCGCGACGGGACGGCAGCCGCTGTCGGACCTCGCGCTGGCGTACGAGACAATCAAGGTGAACTACGCGGGATACTGGGCGGCGGAGGAGGGACGAAGGGTGATGATGTAGGGCGTGATGAACTCACTGAGCTAGCCGCAGGCACGGTGCCAATCCTTCTCCCCTTGCGGGAGAAGGTGGCATAGGCGGCCTTCGGCCGCCGTTCTCAAGAACGCCGAAGCGTAGCTTCGGCTATAGCGCCGGATGAGGGGTTCTCTCCGCGGTTTAAAATGAGAGAGGTTTGCTCGCGGAGGCAACCCTCACCCGTCTCGCCGTTTCGCGGCGAGCCACCCTCTCCCGCAAGCAAGGGGAAAGGGTGCACCGTCGGCGCGGCGCGTAGCCTCACGTCCCGTAGGTCGAGCCCTTCGGCAGCGGAAACACCGGGTCCCGCGTCCGGATGTTCGTCGGCCACACCACCGAGATGTGTTCGCCGGCATTCTGCATCACCACCGGGGTCGAGCGCTCGTTCTGGCCGGACATCGGCGTGCCCGGCGGGAAGAATTTCACGCCATAGCCCTGGATGGTGCCGCCGGCTGGAATGTCGACGTCGAGCGCGGCCTTGCGAATGGCCTCGGGCTCGAAGCTGCCGTACTTCTCCTTGGCGACCGGCAGCACGTTGTTGAGCAAGATCCAGGTCTGGTTGAAACCCATCGAGCAATGCGGCGGCACGTCGGTGGCGCTGGTCTTGGCCTGGTAGCGCGAGACCATGGTCTTGGTCAGGTCGCCGATTCCAGGCGCGAGCTTGGAGGCATCGAGCAGTTGCGCCGGCACCGGATCGATGTTGCAGAAATTGTCGATGTCGGGGCCGAAGGTCGCGCGCAGCTTGTCGAGCTGGCTGTAGCCGGCGCCCGCGCCGAACAGCATCTTGAAGCGCAATCCGCTCTCGCGGGCCTGGCGCAGGAACAGGGTGATGTCGGGGTTGTAGCCGGCGTGCGAGATCACATCGACCTTGGCGCGCTTGAGCTTGGTCACGAGCACCGAGAGATCGGGCGCGGAAGCCGAATAGCCTTCGCGCATCACCACCTGGATGCCCGCCTGCTTGGCATAGGCCTCGTCGGCCGCCGCGACGCCGACGCCGTAAGGGCCGTCCTCGTGGATCAGCGCGACCTTGACGTCCTTCGGGTCCATGCCGAGCTTGCCTTGCGCGTGCTCGGCGACGAAGCCCGCGAAGGCCTGGCCGTACTGATCGGAATGGATCTGCGCGCGAAACACATATTGCAGGTTCTTGTCCTTGAACACGGCGGTCGAGACCGCGGTGGTGATCCAGAGGATCTTCTTCTGCTGCTCGACCTTCGCCGCCATCGGCACCGCATGCGCGCTGGAATAGACGCCGTTGATGATGTCGATCTTTTCCTGGCTGATCAGCCGCTCGGCCTCGTTGATGGCGACGTCGGCCTTGCTCTGAGAGTCCGCCGCGACCGGCACGATCTTGGTCTTGCCGCCGATGCCGCCCTTTTCGTTGACGAGGTCGATGGCGATCTGCGCGCCGACCGAGGAGGCGACCGAGCCGCCGGCGGCAAACGGACCGGTGAGGTCGTAGATCAAGCCGATGCGCAAATTCTCGGCTTGCGCCTGGGCCCGTGTCCAATCGAGGCTGAGTGCGGCGGCGGCAGCCGCCGAGCTCTTCAGCAGCTGCCTGCGTGAAGTGGGCATCCTATCCTCCCTCAAAGATCGTCTTATGATTTGGTCTTGTTATTCTTTTTCGAAGTATGGGGAGCGGGGCGGCGGAAAGTCAACATGGCGAAAGTCGGGGTCCGGTCTCCGCGACGCAGAACGCAATTGCGAAATGGGTGATGAGCGCGCCCGTTACTGTTTCAAGCGACGGGCAAGATAGCCAGCGGTCTTCCCGCCGGCCGCGGCGACCTCTCGCGGCGTCCCCGACGACACGATACGGCCGCCTTCCTCGCCGGCGCCGGGACCGAGGTCGATGATCCAGTCGCTATGAGAGACGACATCCATGTCGTGCTCGACCACGACCACGCTGTTGCCGGCGTCCACGATGCGCTCGAGTTGGGCGATCAGCCGCTCGACATCCCTGGGATGAAGACCGGTGGTCGGCTCGTCCAGGACATAGAGCGTGTGACCGCGTTGCGGCCGCATGAGCTCGGTCGCAAGCTTGATGCGCTGGGCTTCCCCGCCCGACAATTCGGTGGCGGACTGACCGAGACGAATATAGCCGAGCCCGACCTCGCGGACGACCGATAGGGACCGGTTGAGGGTTGGATCTTCGTGGAAGAATTCGAAGGCTTCGTCGACGCGCATCGCCAGCACATCCGCGATGGATTTTCCGCGGATCTTCACCTCCAGCGTCTTGTCATTGTAGCGCGCGCCCTTGCAGGTCGGGCAGGGCGCATAGACGCTGGGAAGAAACAGAAGCTCGACGCAGACAAATCCTTCGCCTTCGCAGGTGCTGCATCGGCCCTTCGCGACATTGAAGGAAAAGCGCCCGGCATCGTAGCGGCGGGACTTTGCCTGCGGCGTCACGGCGAACAGCTTCCGGACGTGGTCGAACAGGCCGGTATAGGTTGCAAGGTTGGAT
This sequence comes from Bradyrhizobium sp. 155, assembly GCF_023101105.1. Classification (NCBI taxonomy): domain Bacteria; kingdom Pseudomonadati; phylum Pseudomonadota; class Alphaproteobacteria; order Hyphomicrobiales; family Nitrobacteraceae; genus Bradyrhizobium; species Bradyrhizobium sp. 155. The sequence goes on from NZ_CP064704.1 coordinate 2,043,537, forward strand.
CGCGGCGTGCGGCCGATCGGCCTCTGATCCACCACGACGAGACGATCGACCTGGTCGAGGCCGGCGACGATCTCGCCGCCCAATGTCTCGACTGTGGGTGCCAGGCTATCGTCGTCCGCGTCCGCAGCCCGTGCATGGCCGAGATGCTCCGCCATGGCATCGACGAGGAATTGGCTGATCAGGCTCGATTTGCCGGAGCCCGACACGCCGGTCACGCTGGCGAGAACGCCGAGCGGGATATCGACGTCGAGGCCGCGGAGATTATTCCGGGTCACACCCCGGACTTTCAGATGCGCCTTCGGCTGGCGGCGGACCATCGGCAGCGGCTTTCGTGGATGCGCGAGATAATGGGCGGTTCGCGATTGCGCGACCTGCCCGAGTCCTGAGGGCGGTCCGCTATAGAGGATGTTCCCGCCGCCTTCGCCGGCATCAGGCCCGACATCCACCAGCCAGTCGGCATGCTTGATCACCTCGATCTCGTGCTCGACCACGAAGATCGAATTGCCCGCGTGTTTCAGCCGGTCCAGCGCCCGCAGCAGCGCCTCGGTGTCGGCGGGATGCAGACCTGCCGACGGTTCGTCGAGCACATAGACGACGCCGAACAGGTTGGAGCGAACCTGGGTCGCAAGCCGCAGCCGCTGCAACTCGCCGGGCGACAGCGTTGGCGTGCTGCGCTCGCAGGCGAGATAGCCGAGGCCGAGGTCGAGCAGGACGGCCAGCCGCGCCGACAGATCCTCGCAGATGCGCCTGGCGACGATGGTTTTCTCCGATGCTCCGACGGTCGAAGTCTCCGCGAAAGGGTTCATCACCTCCTGCAGCTTCTCGAGCGGCAGATGAGACATCTCGGCGATATCAAGTCCGGCGAATTTGACCTTGAGTGCCTCGGGCTTCAATCGCGTGCCATGGCAGGTCGGGCAGTCCTGGGTGATCATGAATTGCGCGACGCGGCGCTTCATCATCGCACTCTCGGACTTGGCAAAGGTCTGCATCACGTAGCGCTTGGCGCCGGTGAACGTGCCCTGATAGCTCGGCTCCTCCTTGCGGCGCAGGGCCCGTTTGACCTCGGCCAAGTCGTAACCGGCATAGACCGGAACGGTCGGCTGCTCCTCCGTGAACAGGATCCAGTCGCGGTCCTTCCTGGGCAGCTCACGCCAGGGCTTGTCCACGTCGTAGCCCAGCGTGGTCAGGATGTCCCGGAGGTTCTGCCCCTGCCAGGCACTCGGCCACGCCGCGACGGCGCGCTCGCGAATGGTGAGGGTGTCGTCGGGCACCATGGACTTCTCGGTGACGTCGAGCATCCTGCCGATACCGTGACAGGTCGGGCAGGCTCCTTCCGGCGTGTTCGGCGAGAACGATTCCGCATAGAGCATCCTTTGTCCGCGCGGGTATTCGCCGGCACGGGAATAGAGCATCCTGAGCAGGTTCGAGATGGTCGTCACGCTGCCCACGGACGACCTCGTCGTCGGCGCGCCGCGCTGCTGCTGGAGCGCTACGGCGGGCGGCAGGCCTTCGATGTCGTCCACCTCAGGGATCTGCATCTGGTGGAAGAGGCGCCGCGCGTAAGGCGACACCGATTCCAGATATCGCCGTTGCGCCTCGGCGTAGACCGTTCCGAAGGCGAGCGAGGATTTTCCGGAGCCCGACACGCCGGTGAACACGACGAGGGCGTTGCGCGGAATACTGACGTCGACGTTCCTGAGATTGTGCTCACGCGCGCCCCGCACGCGAACGAAGCCGTCATCCTGCATCAGGTCATCGGGGTGTCTTGATCGGTCGTCCATCTCGCTGCTCCGGCCCACGCATGGGAGATAACGGCAGGATCGCAGGATGGGTCCACAGATGCCAGCGCATCGGTTGCGTTCTGCACAAAGCGAAGGCCCGCCGCGATTGAAGCGACGGGCCATGCAAGGGCGATGGGGCGCTCGGGACGGGGCCCTGGTGCCCCAGCGTGGCGTGTTACTGCGACAGCTTCACGAAGCTCGGAAACTTCAGCTTGCCCTCCGCGATCTTCTCGGGCCAGACCACGACCTGCTTGGAGTCCTGCCACTGGAAGACCAGACCGGATACGGTCGTGGGACCGGACTTGATGCCGTGGGTGAACTCGTCGTCCTTGCCGTAGAACTGGATGCGGCCGATCGTGCCCTCGTAGTCGGTCTTTTCGAGCTCAGCGACCATCTTGTCCGGATCGGTCGAGCCGGCGCGCTTGATCGCCTCCGTGATGAAGTAGACTTCGTCATAGGCGGTGTAGCCGGTGTAGGCCGGCGGCGAGCCGAACTTGGCCTTGAAGGCGGCCGCGAACGGCTTCGTCTTGGAGGTCACGGCGACGTCGGGCGTTGCGACCGCCAGCGACGGCACGCCGTCGGCGGCGCCATTGGTGTCCTTCCAGAAGGTCGGGCTCAGCGCCTGCGCGCTGATGCCGAACATCGGGACCGGCACCTGCTGGTTCTTCCACTGCACCGTCGGCTGCACGCCGACATGCGAGATGCCGGTGACGATCACGTCCGGCTTCTTGGCCTCGATATTGTTGAAGATCGGCGTGAAGTCGGTGGTATCGGGCGAGAACCGCACGTGCTCGACGACCTTGAGGCCTGCTTTCGGAAGACAGGCTTCGTAGCCGACGTCGAGCGGCTTGGTCCAGGCGGCGTCCTCGCTCATGATCGCGGCCGTCTTGAACTTGAGCTTCTCGACCAGCAGATCCTTGGCGGCGTCGCAGACGAGCTGCGCTTGTGCGGCCGAGGTCAGATAGCCGTGGAAGGTGTATTTGTTCTTTTCGTAGTCGTTATGGATCGCCTTGGTGATCTCGTTCGAGGCCGCGCCGGGGGTGATCAGCGGCATCTTCAGCCGCGCTGCCCAGGGCTCGAGCGCCAGCACGACCTCGCTGATATAGCTCGCGATCACGGCGGAGACTTTGTCCTCGCTCACCGCGCGCTGGAACGCGCGCACCGAGTCCGCCGAGGAGCTCTTGTTGTCGTAGGTCACGATCTCGATCTTGCGGCCGAGAATGCCACCCTTGGCGTTGATCTCGTCGGCGGCGATCTGCGCGCCGCCGGGCGTCGCGGCACCAGCGATCGACTGCACCTCGGCGATGACGCCGATCTTGATAGGATCGTTCGACTGCGCATAGGCGGGAGCAGCAAGGCACAGCGCCAGCGCGGAGGCGAGGAGGAAGCTGCCGCTCAAACTCTTCGATGGTCGCATGGTCGTTTCCTTTTGCTTGTTTTGTTGTTGGTATGGGCGAACTAGAGAAAATCGGCGCCAGCCTCCGCGGCGAAGCGGCCCGGATCGCCCTCCCAGACGATCCTCGCATGCTCGAGCACATAGACGCGGTCGGCATGCGGAAGCGCGAAGGTCACGTTCTGCTCGCCGAGCAGCACCGTAATCGACGTCGTCTGCCGCAGCCTCGTTAGGGCCTTGGACAGGAGTTCGAGGATGACGGGGGCGAGACCCAGCGTCGGTTCATCCAGGATCAGGATCTGCGGCTGCATCATCAGCGCGCGGCCGATCGCAAGCATCTGCTGCTCGCCGCCGGAGAGCGTTTGCGCCATCTGGCCCTGACGCTCTTTCAGGATCGGGAATAGCTCGAACAGCCAGGCGAGCTGTGCCGCGCGCTTGTCGTCGGCCAGATGTTGCCCGCCGAGATCGAGGTTTTCGCGCACGCTCATCTCGCCGAACAGCTCGCGCGATTCCGGGCACTGCACGAGGCCGCTGCGGGCGATCTTCGCCGGCGTCGTGCCGCGCAGCTTCTCGCCGTTGCGCACGATCTCGCCGCTATAAGGCAGGAAGCCCGAGATGGTGTTGAACAATGTGGTCTTGCCGGCGCCGTTGAGACCGACGATCGAGACGAACTCGCCCTCATGGACGTGGATCGAGACGTTCTCCAGCGCCTGCGCCTTGCCGTAGAACACGCTGACATTCTCGACCTGGAGCAGCGGCACCTTGTCCTTGAAGCTGGTCTCGGGCCGCGCATGGGTCTCGATGGCGCCGCCGAGATAGACCCGCCGCACCGTCTCGTTCTTCATGACGTCCTCGGCCTTGCCGGTGACGATCTCCTCGCCGAGATACATCGCGAGCACGCGGTCGACCAACGCCGCGACGCTCTTGACGTTGTGGTCGACCAGCATCACCGCGCGGCCCTCGTCGCGGAAACTGCGGATCAGGTCGGAAAACATTTCGACCTCGGCCCGCGTCAGCCCGGCAAAGGGCTCGTCCACCAGCACGACCTTGGGATCGCGCGCGATAGCCTTGGCCAGCTCGAGCCGGCGCAGGTCGGCGAAGGGCAGCGTCGGCGGGCGGCGGTTCATCACGTTGCCGAGCCCGACGCGATCGGCGATCCATTTGGCGCGCTCGAGCAGCGCCTTGTCCGGAAACAGCATGAACAGGCTGTCCGGCAGCAGCGCGACCATGATGTTCTCCAGCACAGTCTGCCGGTTCAGCGGTCGCGAATGCTGGAACACCATGCCAAAGCCCTTGCGCGCGATCTTGTGCGCCGGCAAGCCCGCGACGTTCTCGCCCTCGAATACGACTTCGCCTGATGTCGGGCGCTCGATGCCCATGACGCTCTTCATCGCGGTCGATTTGCCCGAGCCGTTCGGGCCGATCAGGCCAAAGATCTCGCCGCTATTGACCTCGAAGCCCAGGTTCTTCACCGCCGTCAATCCGCCGAAGCGCTTGGTCAGGCCGCGGACTTCGAGCACGGCCCGGTTTGAAGATCGCATATCCATCACGAGCGCGCCTCACGCGAGAGGGCCGCTCCGAGGAAGCCGCCGGGGAAAAACAGCACGACGAGCAGCGCGACGGCCGAGACGATGAAGGTCGCAAGCTCGCCGGTGGGCCTGAGGAACTCGCCGGCGACGATCAGGAAGATCGCGCCGAGTGCCGCGCCAAGCACGGTGCGCCGGCCGCCGAGCACGGCTGAGACGATCACGTTGACGCCGACCGCGACGTCGACGACGGTGCCGACCGAGGCGGTGCCGAAGTAGAACACCAGCAGCGCGCCTGATAACCCCGAGAAGAACGCACTGACGATGAAGGCGGCGAGCTTGTGCTTGACGATGTTGAAGCCGAGCGCGCCGGCCTGGACCGGGTCCTGGCCGCTGGCTTGCAGCACCAGGCCAACAGGCGATTGCGACAGGCCATAGAGAATGGCCGCCGAGATCGTCATGAAGCCGAGCGCGATCCAGTAATTGACGCCGGCGTTGATGGAGATGACGTCGGGAATGGTCAGCCCGATCTCGCCACCGGTGAGGTCGGCAAACACCACGATGAAATTCTGCAGCATCAGCACCGCGACCAGCGTGGTCAGGCCGAAATACGGTCCGCGCACCCGAAGCGCCGGCAACGCCAGCACGAGGCCGGCGATGACGGAGGCGAGCGCGCCGAGCACGATGCAAGCGTAAACCGACCAGCCGAACTGGGCATTCAGGATGCCGGCGGTGTAGGCGCCGACGCCGATCAGGAAGGTCGGCCCGAAATTGACCTCGCCGGCGAAGCCGAACAGCAGGTCCCACGCCATTGCGAACACGCCGAAATAGAAGGCGACGGTGAGAAGCCCGAGCACGTAGCCGGAGACGTAGAGCGGCAGCGTCGCCGCGATGACGACGAGCGCGAATGAGATGAAGAACAGGCGTGTCGTAAAGAAGCTGGCCATCTCAGCGCCTCCCCAGAAGGCCCTGGGGCCGGATGTACATCACGAACACGAGCAGCAGCAGCGCCGGAATGGTGCGGTAGGCCGGCGAGACCAGATAGGCCGTGAGCGTTTCGAGATAGCCGACCACGAAGGCTGCGATCAGCGAGCCGGAGACGCTGCCGAGGCCGCCGAGCACGACGATCGAGAACGCGCTCGCGGTCAGCGGTCCGACGCTGTAGGAGCTGACGCCGAGAAACATTCCGAGCAGCACGCCGGCGATGCCGGCGAGGATGCCGTAGATCGCCCACACCACGACGTAGATGTTGGTGAGCTCGAGGCCGAGCAGGGTGACGCCGCGTGGGTTCATCGAGGCCGCCAGCACCGCCTTACCGGTGCGGGTGCGGTTCACCAGGAGCCACAACAGAGCGATGACGAAGCAGCACACGATCGCGGTAAAGATCTCGTTCCTGGGCGTGCGGACGCCGAGAATCTCGACCACGCCCTCGACGATCGGCAGCACGGTCTTGGCGTTGTTGGTGAACAAATAAGCGATCACCTCCTGGATCATGATCCCCCATAGCAGCGTGCCGGTGAGGACGAAGATCTCCTTCTCTTCATTCGGGATGCGCCGGGAATCCTGGATCGGCTTCACCACCGCGAAATAGGTCGCAAAGGATGTAAGGAGGGCGACACCGACGCCGATCAGTGCGCCGGCATAGGTGCCGACATTCAGGATGCTGGCGGCAGCCCAGGCCGCCACCGCTGCCGCCACCATGATGGCCCCGTGGGAGAGGTTGAGGACGCCGGAGACGCCGAAGATCAGCGTGAAGCCGGTGGCACCGAGAGCATAGAGAGCGCTGATGGCAAAGCCATCGATCAGAATCTGGAAAGCACGCATCTAGGGTTGGCAATCCGATTTATGAGAGACGATGTTGCTGGAGCAACGTGCTGCGGGGGCCGCATGTGGAAGCTCCCGGGAGCTGGTCCCGGGAGCGTGTCCTGCTAGTTCGAGAGCTTGATGAAGCTCGGGAACTTGACGTCGACCTTGGCGACTTCCTTGGGCCAGACCGCGCTCTGCTTGCCGTCCTGCCATTGCAGCATCAGCCCGGTGATCAGGCCCTTGCCGTATTTGATCGAGTGCGTGAACGGATCGTCCTTGCCGTAGAACTGGACACGGCCGATCGTGCCTTCCCAGTCGGTCGTCTCCAGAGCGGCGACCAGCTTGTCGGCGTCGGTCGAGCCCGCGCGCTTCACCGCATCGGCGATGTAGTAGACCTCGTCATAGGCGGTGTAGCCGGCATAGGAGGGATAGTTGCCGAACTTCTTCTTGAAGGCTTCGGCGAACGGCACTGATTTCGGCGTCACCGCGACGCCTGGGCCGGAGACGCCCTGGTAGAGTACGCCCTCGGCCGCCTGATTGGTGTCCTTGCCGAAGGTCTCGTTGGTGGCCTGCGAGGAGATGCCGAACATCGGGATCGGCACCTGCTGGTTCTTCCACTGCACCGTCGGCTGCACGCCGACATGGGAGATCCCGGTGATGATCACGTCGGGCTTGGAGCCTTCGATCTTGTTGAAGATCGGCGTGAAGTCGGTGGTATCGGGCGAGAAGCGGATGTGGTCGAGCACCTTCAGCCCGATCTTGGGCAGGCATTCCTCGTAGCCGATGTCGAGCGGCTTGGTCCAGGCGGCGTCCTCGCTCATGATGACCGCGGTCTTCATGTGCATCTTGTCGACGAGCAGGTCCTTGGCGCCGTCGCAGACGGAAAGCGCCAGCGCGGCGGAGGTCAGATAGCCGTGGAAGGTGTACTTGTTCTTCTCGTAGTCGGCATGGACGCTCTTGCTGATCTCGTTGGAGGCGGCACCGGGCGTGACGAACGGCGTCTTCAGCCGCGAGGCCCAGGGCTCCAGTGCCAGCACGACTTCGCTGATGTAGCTGGCGATGACCGCATTGACCTTGTCCTCGTTCACCGCGCGCTGGAAGGCGCGCACTGAATCTGCCGAGGAGGAATGATTGTCGTAAGAGACGATCTCGATCTTGCGGCCGTCGACGCCGCCATTGGCGTTTATCTCGTCGGCGGCGAGCTGTGCCGCCTGGGGGATGGAGGCGCCGGCAATCGCCTGCGCTTCCGCGATCACGCCGATCCTGATCGGGTCGGCCGCAAGCGCCGCGCCTGACGTCATCAACACAGCGGCCGCGGCGGTACCGAGTGCTATTCGCAACGCAACAGAGAGCGGTTTCTTCATCTTGTTCTCTCCCTTAACAGGCCTCTTATGAGCCATTATGCCGCGACTATACCGGCGGAGACATTCTCGGCAAGTGAAACCGCGTTCAGGATTGTGAGGCACGAACTAAAGTCTAGCGCTGGGCAATAGCGGGCAGGAAAGCTGTCGGACCCGTTTCACGCGGAGGCATGCAGATTTCGTCGGTAGGCATGCGCAGCTATCGCGGGCGCACAGCAACCGGAACGCTGAATTGCGATGCCGTCGCGTCGGCTCAGCGCGCTTGCAGCAGCGATGGATCGAGCGGCGCGAGCCGGGCCGGATCGAATGGCGAGATGTCGACGTTGCGCGTCGCACCCTCCGCGATCAGTTGCGCCATGACCTCGCCCGTGGCGGGCGCATTCAGGATGCCCCATACATTGTGCCCCGTCGCAACATACAGACCTTCACTTCGCGGCACCTTGCCGATCAGCGGCAGGCCGTCCTGTGTCACCGGCCGGAAGCAGGCTTGTTGCGCAATGATCCTCTCGGAGCGGAACAGCGGCGACAGCCGCTCGGACATGGTTTGCAGGCGCGCGATCGCGTCCTTGTCCGGCGTCACGGCCGCCGGATCGAGCGGAAGCGGCGCGATGTCGGAGAGAGCGGTGATATGCGTGCTGCCGTCGGCGCGAGGAAAGACCTCGATCGACACGGCACTGCCATTCTCTTCATACTCCAGGAACAGCGCATCGGCCGGCGCATCCGTGCCGGTGTCGTACACGATGCTCGGGCTGCGCTGGCCGTAGACGGCGGGCAGGCTCATCCATTGCGCCGCGAGCAGCGACCATGGTCCCATCGCGATCACGACGGCGTCCGCCTCGACGATGCCGCCGTCGACCTCGACGCCCGTCGCGGTGGTGCCGTTCGCATCGCGCATGATGCCGGTCACCTGGCCGGGACGAAACTCGGCGCCTTCCGCGAGCGCCGCGTTCATCACGGCTGCGGTGAATTTTTTGGGGTGAACGATCGCGGCGGTCTCCATCGTGCCGATGCGTTGGGCGATGATGACGCCGTTGCTGAGCCAGCCGAGCGCGGACGGTGCATCCCGGCGCGGGTGGCCATCGGCGGCAACGAAGCCGCTATAAGCGGTCATCGGGCGATAGCCCCAATCGCCTGCGATCTGTTCCGGCAGCTGCGCATGGATCGCAAAGCTCCGTCGCGCCAGCGCATCGAGCGGCGAGCCCTCGCACCAGTCGCGCGCGAGGAAGCCGCCCGCCTTGCCTGACGCCGCGGCCGCGACGCCCGCCCGCTCCACGACGACGATTTCGATGCCACGGCGGCGGAGAAACCAGGCGATGCAGGCGCCGATCACGCCGCCGCCGCAGATCACAACGCGCATGAATGCTCCCTTACACAATGAAATCCTTCGCATGGAGATCCGCGGTATGGATTCGCGCCAGCGTAATCGTATCGGTCGCCGTCAGGTGGATCACCGCGTTTCCTGTGCTGTCATCGCTGATCAGGCTTTTCAGCGCCGCCCAGTCTGCGAAGCCGTAATCGTGCAAATTGATCAAATCATGCTCTCGCGCCGTGCTGCCGACAGCCTTGTTGCCCTGGTCGAAATCGTTGATCACGTCCAGGCCCGAATTTTTGTCGAAGACGAATCTGTCGTCGTTCGGTCCGCCCCAGAGCTGGTCATTTCCGCCACCGCCATTCAACATGTCCTTGCCGCCGGTGATCGAGCCGGCTGTGAACGGAGCGTAGGTCTGTGCGTCGCCATACAGGAAATCGTCGCGGCTGCTGCCGAGGAGGATATCATCTCCGCCATGCGCATTGCCTGACATGTTCGAGGCGTCTCCGACGAGCACGATGGACGTGGAGTCCGGGTTGCCGTCGACGGTCGCGATCAGGATATCGTTGCCGCCACGGGTATCGTCGCTCATGTAGCCGGCGTCTCCGACCAGAGACGCGCCGCCGGATCGGGCTGGGGCACCGACGGTGTAGATGAGCATGTCGTTGCCGCCGTGCGCATCGCCGCTCATGGAGACGAGGGCATCGCCGGAGATTGAAGCGCCGCCGTAACTGCCGCCCTGGGTCACGCTGAGGATATCATTGCCGCCACGCGCGTGATCGCTCATGGAACTGCCGGAATCTCCGCCGAACGTGCCGGACGATCTGTTTCCCATCGATGCAATGACGACGTCATTGCCGCCCCCCGTGTCGGCTGACATGGCGGTTTCGGCATCGCCAAAAATGCCGGCGTAGATCGATGTCGATGCATCGACATGAAGTACATCGTTGCCGCCATGGGCGTCGCCGGACATCGCCTGCGCATCGCCGTCCAGGAACACGTAGTCCCCGAAGCCTGTGACGGTCGCGGCGAGATGGTCGCCTCCTCCGTGAGAATGTCCTTGGAGGGTCTGGTCGTCGCCAACGAATATCAGGACCGCGTTGCCACCGTCGACGGTCGCGATCATCTTGTCGCTGCCGCCGCGGCCTCCGTTCGGAAGGCCCGGGTCTCCGAACTCCGTCACGAATTGCTGGTTCCCCACGCTGACGATGATGGTGTCGTTCGGCATACGGCGCATCGCGCAACTCCCGGTTCAAGTCGGGCGCGAGAACGAAGAGCATCATGCCTTTGCACCGCGCTGCGGCCTTGCCGCGCGATTCAATCTTCGTTGGATTAATGGCGGAGATTTGCCCGCGGCGTAATTTGATTGCGATCAGGGAACCGCGGGCGCCGGCGATCCACGCCGACGCCCGTGCTTGCGATCTTGCGCGCGGGCTCAGCCCGGTCCGGCGCCTTGCGTGGCCGTGTACACCGCATAGAGCGATTGGCTCGCCGCCATGAACAGGCGATTGCGCTTGGGGCCGCCGAAGCAGACGTTGCCGCACACTTCGGGCAACCGGATGCGGCCGAGCAGCTTGCCCTCCGGCGACCACGTCGTCACGCCGCTGTAGCCGACGGCGCGGCCGGCATTGCTGGAGGCCCAGACATTGCCGTTGACGTCGCAGCGCACGCCGTCCGGTCCGCACTTCACACCGTCAATCACGCACTCGCTGAACCGCTTGTGGTTGGTGAGCTTGTTGTCGGCGCCGACGTCGAACACGAATATTTCGCCCTTGCCGCCGGGGCCGGTGTCGCCGGGTCCCTTGCCAGTCGAGACGACGTAGAGCTTCTTGAAGTCCGGCGAGAAGCACAGCCCGTTGGGATCGGGCACCTGCTCCTCGGTGACGACGAGATCGACACGGCCGCTAGGGTCGATGCGATAGCAATTGGTCGGAAGCTCGCGCTTGCCCGGTGCGAAGCCGGCCGGCTGTCCAATCCGAGGATTGAGCTTGCCGCCGGAATTGCTCGGACCGCCCACGGCATCGGGCTCACCTTCGTAGAGCTGGCCGCCATAGGGCGGATCGGTGAACCAGTAGCTGCCGTCAGGATGCGCGACGACGTCGTTCGGCGAGTTCAGCTTCTTGCCGTTGTAATTGTCGCAAAGCACGGTCGCGGTGCCGTCATGTTCATAACGCGTCACCCGCCGGGTCAAATGTTCGCAGGAAAGTTGACGGCCCTGGAAATCGAACGAGTTGCCGTTGGAATTGTTGGACGGCGAGCGGAACACGCTGACGCGACCGTCGTCTTCGCTCCAGCGCATCTGCCTGTTGTTGGGAATGTCGCTCCATAGCAGATAGCGGCCCTGTGCACTCCACGCCGGGCCTTCAGCCCACAGCAAACCCGTATAGAGACGCTTGATCGCAGTGTTGGGCTGCGCGAGATCGTTGAAGGACGGATCGACTGTGACGACATCGGGGTCCCAGAAATAGGTGGTCGGCGCGCCGTTGGGACCGAAATCGCGTGGCGGGGTGGTAATCGTCGTCGGCGGTGCGGCTGGTCCGGTCTGGGCCAGCGCGGAGCCGGCGCCGGCAAAAGTGGCGGCGCCGAGCGCAAACCCCTGAACGAGCGTTCGTCGTGAAAGCGCAGCATCCTGGTCACGCTGCTTTTGGCGTGTCATCGCGTCCTCCCGGTCATGTTCGGCTAGCCGGTTGATCCGGCCGAGCAGGGCAAGGTTAGTCCGGTCCGATGACGGTTGCGAGGGGGAGGTACGCATCCTCAGCGAGATCGGGGCGGCAAAGCGCTGCAACGTCGAACATGGAAACGACAAATTCATCAGGCGTGACGGGGTTTACCGGAGCTGTCTTCGGGACATTGCCAAGCAGGGGAATGTCAAGCCTTGACCTCCTGCGCGATGCTGGCAGAACGTCATTCGGGGCGTAAGTCGGAGTTTACTGTGGTCGCTGTCGTCGTACTGGTTTTGCTGCTCGGGATTGCATTTGCGGCCGGCTATTTCACCCGCGACTACGTCTCCCGAAAAAGACGAGCCGAGGCGCGCCGCTGGCGTGAGTACAGCGAGCCGGATTGGCTCAGTGCCAACGCACCAGCCAACACCAACGATATCGCGATCGCTGGCACGGCTACGCCGGTTGCCACCAGCGAGCTCGGTCAGATGCTGAACCGCTGGGAGAGCAGGGCTCGCGCTCGCCGCTCGGCATAGCTTGACCGCCTTGCCGGCGTTCGGTCGGCCAAACAATTGGCACCGGTCACGCATCCGGCGCTGCGATCATGTCAGCCCTTCTGTCCATCTTTTGGCGTTGCGGTTGCTGCCATTTCTCGTCTAGAAACGACGCATCGAGCCTCCCGGCAACCAACCGTCAACGGTTTTGACCGAGGATTTGAGGGCTCAAAGGGTCCGGTAATGCTGATTCGCGGCCAAATCGATGGGATTTCGGGGGAGGTGGCTCTTGCCGCCGCCGCGATCCCGGCCGCGCTGCTGCCTACCCTCCTGATTGGCGGGCTTCTTCTTACTTGCCCCTGAGGGCCGGCTGGGCGCCATGCGCCTGGGCGCTCAGGGGTTGGTCGAGATCACCGGACACCTCAAGCGCCCAGAAGACTGACGGCGCAAAAAGCTCAAAAGGAAATTCAAATGGCCCCCGTGAACAAGTCCGATAAGGACCGCGTCATCATTTTCGACACCACCCTGCGCGACGGCGAGCAGTGCCCCGGCGCCACCATGACCTTCGAGGAGAAGCTCGAGGTCGCCGAGATGCTGGACGATATGGGCGTCGACGTCATCGAGGCCGGCTTCCCCATTACCTCGGAAGGCGACTTCCAGGCGGTCAGCGAGATCGCCCGCCGCTCCAAGAACGCCGTCATCGCCGGTCTGTCGCGTGCCCATCCGGCCGACATCGACCGCTGCGCAGAAGCGGTGAAATTCGCCAAGCGTGGCCGCGTCCACACCGTGATCGCGACGTCGCCGCTGCATATGCGGGTGAAGCTGAACAAGACCCCGGAGCAGGTGCTCGAGACCTCGGTGGCCATGGTCGCGCGCGCCCGCAACCAGATCGACGACGTCGAATGGTCGGCCGAAGACGGCACCCGCAGCGAGATGGACTATCTGTGCCGCATCGTCGAAGCCGTCATCAAGGCTGGCGCCACCACGGTGAACATTCCTGATACCGTCGGTTACACCACGCCCGACGAATACACCCACTTCATGAAGACGCTGATCGAGCGCGTGCCGAACTCGGACAAGGCGGTGTTCTCCGTGCACTGCCATAACGACCTCGGCATGGCGGTGGCGAACTCGCTGGCAGGCGTCATTGGCGGCGCGCGCCAGGTCGAGTGCACCATCAACGGCATCGGCGAGCGTGCCGGCAACGCCGCGCTGGAAGAGATCGTGATGGCGATCAACGTGCGCAACGACAAATTCCCTTTCTGGAATAAGATCGACACGACGCAGCTGACCCGCGCCTCGAAGGTGGTGTCGGCGGCGACCTCGTTCCCGGTGCAGTACAACAAGGCCATCGTCGGCCGCAACGCGTTCGCGCATGAGAGCGGCATCCATCAGGATGGCGTGCTGAAGGACGCTTCCACTTACGAGATCATGCGGCCCGAGATGGTCGGCCTCAAGCAGTCCTCGCTGGTGCTGGGCAAGCATTCCGGCCGCCACGCCTTCGTGCACAAGCTGGAGGAGATGGGCTACAAGCTCGGTCCGAACCAGCTGGAAGATGCGTTCACGCGGATGAAGGCGCTGGCCGACCGCAAGAAGGACATCTACGACGAGGACATCGAGGCGCTGGTCGACGAGGAGATGGCGGCTTCGCACGACCGCATCAAGCTGACCTCGCTGACCGTGATCGCCGGTACCCATGGCCCGCAGCGCGCGACGATGAAGCTCGATGTCGACGGCCAGATCAAGATCGAGGAGGCCGAAGGCAACGGGCCGGTCGATGCCGTGTTCAACTGCATCAAGCGCCTGGTGCCGCACGAAGCCAAGCTCGAGCTGTACCAGGTCCACGCCGTGACCCAAGGCACCGACGCGCAGGCCGAAGTCTCGGTGCGGCTGTCGCACGAGGGACGCGCGATGACCGCGCGCGCGGCGGATCCGGATACGCTGGTGGCCTCAGCAAAGGCCTATCTCGGCGCGCTCAACAAGATCGTCATGAAACGCCAGCGCGACACCGTAACGACCGCGGCGGCGAGCTGAGGTGGCTACTACCGCCTCTTCCGGAAGCGGGAGAGGCGGTGCTTGCGGCGTTCACCATGAATGGCTGCCCTGCTAACGACCAATAGCAGCTGGTGATGTCGACCTGTATTGATGCTGACGGCATAGGCCACCCGCGCGCCCGGTGGCCCAAATAACAACAGGGAGAGATTATGCGCACCTTCGCGATCGCTGCGTCCATCGCGGTCCTGGCACTTGGCTTGACCGGGCCGGCATCGGCCCAGTCGCCCATCATCATCAAGTTCAGCCACGTGGTGGCCACCGACACGCCGAAGGGCAAGGCGTCGGAGAAATTCAAGGAGCTCGCCGATAAGTACACCGGCGGCAAGGTCAAGGTCGAGATCTACCCGAACTCGACGCTTTACAAGGACAAGGAAGAACTCGAGGCGCTCCAGCTCGGCAGCGTGCAGATGCTGGCGCCGTCCAATTCCAAGTTCGGCCCGCTCGGCATCCGCGAGTTCGAGGTATTCGATCTCCCCTACATCCTGCCTGATCTGAAGACGCTGCGGAAGGTGACGGAAGGTCCGCTCGGTGCCAGGCTGCTCAAGCTGCTCGAACCGAAGGGCATCACCGGCCTCGCCTATTGGGACAACGGCTTCAAGCAGATGAGCGCCAACAAGAAGCTGGTGACGCCGGCCGACTATCAGGGCGTCAAGTTCCGCATCCAGTCCTCGCGCGTGCTCCAGGCCCAGTTCAAGGCGCTCGGCTCGCTGCCGCAGGTGATGGCGTTCGGCGAAGTCTACCAGGCGCTGCAGACCGGCGTCGTCGACGGGCAGGAGAACACCTGGTCGAACATCTATACCCAGAAGATGCACGAGGTGCAGAAGTACATCACCGAGAGCAACCACGGCTACATCGGCTACGTCGTGATCGTGAACAAGAAGTTCTGGGACGATTTGCCGGCCGACATCCGCGACCAGCTGACGAAGGCGATGAAGGAAGCGACCGACTTCAACAATACGCAGTCGCAGAAGGAGAACGAGGACGCGCTCGCCGAGATCAGGAAGAGCGGCAAGAGCGAGATCATCAAGCTCACGCCGGAGCAGGACGAGGCGATGCGCAAGGCCATGGAGCCGGTCTACAAGGACGCCGCAGGCCGCGTCGGCCAGCCGCTGATCGACGAGTTCCAGAAGGAAGCGAAGAGCACGACGAACTGATTTGAACGGAGGTTGAAAGGGGCTTCCGTGCCTGGCGCGGAAGCCCCTTTTGTTGCGAATGATTCCGATTGCGACTGAACTAAAATTCAGGAGCGTTACATCTTGGAAAGGACTCGCTCCCTGTCCAAGTTGTAAGTTGCGCGTAAGCCGCGCTGCGCTCATCCTCACGACATCCTTCCAGAGGAGAGTTCGCATGAGGAAATTCACCATCGCCGCCATCGCCGTGCTCAGCATCGCCGGCTCGGGCGCGGTCTATGCCCAGTATCATCGCCCGTGGATGCACGAGCACATGCGCCACATCCGCATGAACCCGGAAGACCGCGCCGCCATGGTCGACGCGCGGATCGCTGCCGTCCATGCCGGGCTGAAGCTCAACGCCGACCAGGAAAAGCTGTGGCCGCCGGTCGAGGCCGCCGTGCGCGACTTCGCCAAGCTGCGCATCGACCGCGCCAATGCGCGGATGAATGCCGGAGCCGGCGATGCCGGCAAGGACGCTAACAAGGACGCCGTCAGGCCGGAGGATCCGGTCGCCCGCCTGCGTCAGCGCGCCGAGGACATGGGGGCAACGTCGGCGGCCCTGAAGAAGATCGCCGATGCCGCCGATCCGCTCTACAAGACCCTCGACGAGGGCCAGAAGCGGCGCCTCGCCGTGCTGACCCGTCACCGCGGCCCGTTCGGCGGCGGCGAAGACGGCCCGCGCCGCCACTTCATGGAGCGTGGCATGGACCGCATGATGGAGCGCGGCATGGACCACTTCCACCGCGACCGTTTCGACCGCGACGATGGCCCGGACCGGGACCGCGAGGGCCGGCTCTGAGCCTACAAGGGTTGCCGCGATCAACCCTGGCGAAGCCGCTGGAATCCAGCGGCTTTTCGCTTTTTTGGGGGATGTGGGCACGCCCTTGGCGTACCCTTGGCGTACCCTTGGCATACCCTTGGAAAACTTACGTGCCATCGCTTGCCAGACCCGGATCGCTTTGCTAAACGACCGGCCTCGCAAGGCTTTAACCGCCTTTCGGGCGCATAGCTCAGTTGGTAGAGCAGCTGACTCTTAATCAGCGGGTCCCAGGTTCGAGCCCTGGTGCGCCCACCATATAATTCAAACACTTTGCGGGCTGAGCAAACGGCAAAACCAGCGCCGTTTACACCACCGTTTACAGTTTTGTTCTCGCTTCGAGCTTCACCACCGCAGCTTCAGCGAGCTGAATGTCGCGACCGAGGTAGTGCGCATCGAGAATGGCCTCGACGTCTTTCAACGAATGACCTGTGACGGCTGCGATCTGTGGCACGCTGGCGCCTGCGATTGCGAGGCGCACCACTGCCGTGCCGCGCAGGTCGTGAAAGGTCAGTTCACCCATACCGGCGCGCTCACATGCCCTTCCCCAGGACGTGCGAAAGCCGTCCGACGTCCATGGCCGACCGAGCGTGTTGGTCAGGATCAGGGGGCCTCGGCGCTCGGTGATATCGAGAAGGGTTCGCAAAGGCGCGCCGGCTGGCATCGCGACGCGCCGCCCGCCTTTAGACTGGCGCAGGCGAATGTAGGGGTTCTCGTAGGCGGACCAGGGCAGTCGCAGCAAGTCGCCTTGGCGCTGGCCACTCCACAACGCCAGGACTAAGGCGGGCTGGATCTCGCTAAAGGCGATCGCAAGAACCGCTGCGATGTCCTGCTCGGTCCAAATCTTGTCTCTGCGGTCTGCTACGTAGAGGCGGCCCCCGCGCTCGCATGGGTTGGTCGCGATGATGCCGCGGTCTTTTGCGAACGACATGATCCGCGCCAACGTGGTCCAGGCGTAGTCCGCCTTACGTGGTGTCTCGGCGAACAGGTCGCGCCAGGCCTTGAACTCACCACGCACTCGACGATCGGCCAGAGCTGCCACCGGCAGGTCGCCGAATTCATCTTCGATCAGCTTAATGTAGGCGAGGTACGCACGACGGGTCGATGCCGCTAGTCCGGTGAACTCTGGTGCGGCCTTGTACTGCGCAACGATCGTCATGAAGGTGCCGGCGCGGGGCTGCCGAAGGCTCGCATGCGCATCGTGATACTCTCGAACGAAGTCTGGCGCACCGGGCTGCGCATGGATGGCGGGGCCCCCACGCCATGCGTAGCAATGTACTTTCGTCTCGCCATTTGCGAGCCGTCTCTTGACCTTATGAATTCCTTTCAGAACGACGCGCACGGTTCATCCTCCATTCGTCCAAGGCCGCACCCTCTGTCTCGCAGTTTTTGGCGTCGCCTACGCCGCTCAGGGTCTGTCGCTCGGCACGGATATGCTGGGCCCATTTCCTCTGCGAGGAACTGGAGCCTTACTTTGGCTACGACAACACCACTAGGGCGACCGATAGGAAGGTTTTCTTCTTCACCCTAGTCGACATCAACTGTGCGAGGTCGCTGAACGAACGCAAGGTCGATCTGAAGCCGATAGCGTGCAAGCTGCAGCGGGGGCTAGCCGACTGCATCGGCCGCCAGGATCGTCGTCAGCCGTCGATTTGGCCGCTCTATCGCCAAATCTCCCTCCTGGCTCGGTCGGACCCAGTCTACGCATTTAGCTCCAGGTGCCAAGGGATTCGGTGATGAGGGGGAGCTGTTCGGTATGAGGGCTTCTGGTCCCTTAACGAGGCATGCATTGATTGCCCGCTTATGGCCCGTTAGCGAAGTACCGGCACATCTCGACTAGGTCCGCTTAATGAGGCATGGCGGACCAGATTTGCTTAGGTTGAGTTCTTCGCACTTTGACCCCTAACAGACATCGCGCCCAGCGGCGTTCACTTTTCGCCTGGGCCACTGTGTTACATTGGGCAAGACGTCCGGCGCTTCGGTCGACAGATGTGCCTTCGCAAGCCTCTCCAATGTGCTATTCTCATCGTATAAGCCATAGGTATACCATGGCAGGTATTGCAGAGTGGCTAGCATCGATCGGTTTGGGCGAGTACGCCGAGCGATTCCGCGAAAACGCCATCGACCTCTCGGTCGTTCGCGATCTCACGGAGCAGGATTTAAAGGATTTGGGCGTCCTGCTTGGGCATCGCCGCAAGATGCTGCGCGCGATCGTAGAACTTCAGAGAGAGGTCCTGCGAACGCCTCAAGCGGGCGCTAAGCCGGCCTCGACGGATCACGCCGGCCGGCGTCAGCTTACAATCATGTTTTGCGATTTGGTCGGCTCGTCGGCACTTGCGGCCCGCCTTGATCTGGAGGACCTGCGGGCCGTAATGGGCACCTATCACCGCTGCATCGCGGAGGTTGTTGCCAGGAATGAAGGGGTTATCGCGCGGTACATGGGAGATGGCGTGCTCGCCTATTTCGGTTATCCCCAGGCCCACGAGGATGATGCCGAACAAGCGACACGCGCCGGGCTGGCGCTGGTCGATGCCGTAGCTAGCCTCCGGACAGAACCCGCCACCGAGCTGCAGGTTCGCGTTGGCATCGCTACCGGTATGGTGGTCGTGGGCGATTTGACCGGCGAAGGTTCAGCTCAAGAGCAGACGGTCATTGGCGAGACGCCAAACTTGGCTGCGCGCCTGCAGACCTTCGCCAATCCCGGTACCGTGCTGATTTCCGAAAGTACGCACCGGCTCACTGATGGGCATTTCGAGTTCCGCAATCTCGGCCCTGTCGCGCTTAAAGGATGGGCCGAGCCAATGCCAGCCTGGCAGGTACTGGGAACAACCGAAGTGGAAAGCCGCTTCGAGGCACAGCACAAATCTCGATTGGCGCCGCGAATCGGGCGTGACGAGGAAATCGAGATGCTCTTGCGTCGCTGGCAGCACGCCAGGCGTAGCGAAGGTTGCGCGGTGATGCTCACCGGAGAGCCCGGTATCGGCAAGTCGCACATTGCGGTGGCGCTTGAGGAGCGGCTCCAAGGCGAACCGCATATAACGGTGCGCCAGTTCTGCTCGGCGCACCACACCAACAGTGCGCTGTATCCTTTCACCCGCCAGCTCGAACGCGCTGCCCGGTTCGAGCGGGGCGACCCGCCCGCAGAGAAGTTCGCTAAGCTCGAGGCTCTGCTCGTGCGGGCTGATGCCGACCGCGTGTTGCTACCTCTGGCCAACCTTCTGTCCCTTCCACCGAGTAACCGCTACCGTATGCCAGAGCTGAGCCCGCAGAAGCGCAAGGAGCTAACGTTAGCGGCGTTTTTGTCCCAGCTAACTGGCTTGGCCGCAAGACAGCCGGTGTTCGTCATTGTAGAGGATGTCCATTGGGCAGATCCGACGTCGCTGGAGCTGCTCACGATGACCTTGGAACACCTACCCCGGCTTCGGGGGCTGCTGCTCATCACGGCGAGGCCAGAGTTCACTCCGCCGTGGCCAGGTCATGCGCATGTGACGACGATCTCGCTCACGCGGCTGAACCGACGCAACGGGGCGGCGTTAATCGAGCGCGTCACCGCTGGCAAGACGCTCCCGGAAGAGGTAATGGACCAGATCCTCGCCCGCACCGATGGCGTGCCCCTATTCGTGGAGGAACTGACCAAGACGGTGCTCGAAACCGGGCTATTAAATGAACAGGACGATCACTACGTCCTCAACCGTCCTCTCCCCCCGATGGCGATTCCAACGAGTTTGCACGCATCGCTGATGGCAAGGCTCGATCGATTGGCTCCAGTGAGGGAGGTGGCTCAGATCGGCGCTGTGGTGGGTCGCGAGTTCTCCTACGAACTGCTGAGCACCGTAGCCGGGTTGTCAAAAGAGAGACTTGAGGAGGCGCTTGCTCAGTTGGTTCGCTCGGAGTTGATATTCTGCCGGGGCGAGATACCGCAGGCAATCTATACCTTCAAGCACGCGCTTGTGCGGGACGCTGCCTACTCGGGACTCCTGAAGAGCCGACGCGCAGCGCTGCATGCTGCGATCGCGGGTGCCTTCGAGCAACGGTTCCCGGACCTTGTGGAGACTCAACCCGAAACTCTTGCGCATCATCTGACAGAGGCCGGCCTGTTTCAAAAGGCGGAGGCATATTGGCTGCAGGCAGGCAAGAAGGCCGCCATGCGCTCGGCCAACCTTGAAGCCATCGCACACTTGCAGCGGGGTATCGAGGCCTCGGGCCATCTGCCAGAAGGCGCCGGAAAGGATAAGCTGGAACTTGCCTTCCACTTCGCCCTTGGGCCCTGCCTGATCGCTACGCAAGGGCCAGCCTCGAACAAGGCGATGGCAACCTTTGCCCGCGCGCGCGAGCTGTGCGAGCGCCTGGGAGACCCTCCCGAGCAACTCCAGGTGATGTTCTGGTTGACCACTGCGAGCGTAATGCGCGGTGAGTTGCCGGTCGCCGAGGAAACGATCGCGGCCCTGCTCCAGCTCGCCGAAGCGCGCGACGATCTACCGGCGTTGCTCAACGCGATGCGCGGGCAGGCAATGATCCGCCTCTTCATGGGACAGCTTACCGGTGCCCATGAAGCGATTGGACGCGCCTATGAAGCGTTCGAGGCGAGCAGCGAGGACGACAGGCTGGCGGCGCGTTCGGCCGGCCAGGATGCCGGCGTGGCGGACCTGGCGCTGATGTCGTGGGCGCTCTGGCTGCTCGGCCAGCCCGATACGGCAATTGTGCGAATGGACGCTGCCATTCGGCGCGCAGACGCTATAAGTCATCCGCATTCCCAGGCGTATGCCTGTTACTACGCATGCATTCTTCACGCGCTTCGCGGCGAGTTCCTGGTCGCGCAAGGTCATGCCGAACGTTGCATCGCCCTTTCCGAGGAACATGGATTCCGGCAATGGCGCCTGGCGCGCGCCCTTCGGGGCATATGCGTGGCTTCGCTCGATCCTTCACCCAGCGCACTGGGGGAGATCGGTGCCGTCTTGGACGGATATCGCAGCGCCGGTTATCAGCTGGCCATCACCGCGCTCGACGTGTTGTTGTGTCCGCCATTGTTAAATAGTCACGACTACGAGGCCGCGCTGGAGTTGATCGAGCACGGCCTAGCTACAGCTAACCGTAACAGCGAACGAATCCTAGAAGCCGAACTGTATCGTCTAAAGGCACGGGTGCTGGTCGCCCGCGGTGGACCGGCCGTGGAAGCCGAGGCGCAGGCGCTGCTCGACCGGGCATTGAGCACGGGAAGAAGTCAACACGCCAGGACGCTTGAGCTCCGCGCCGCAACGGACCAAGCTGCTCTGTGGATCCATCAGGGCAGACGCGAGGAAGCGCTCAATTTTCTCGCGCCGATTTATGCCAGCTTCACCGAAGGGTTCGAGACGCATGATCTAAAGGTGGCAAAGGTGCTTCTCGATGGGCTACGGTGATCAAGCCGGGACAACGCTTGCGCAGATTTAAATCGCAACGCGATCTGCTTACTTGGGCTTGGCACCACTAGCCGCCCTCTTTAGAGCCGCATAAGTACGATCTCGCAGCTCTAACCAATTCGGGTCGTCCTGTGGATTCTCGTTTACGAAATGGGCTTGAGCAGCTTGTCGTCTTTACTATTCGCCTTAATCTCGTTTTCCGCTTTGTTAAATGCATCGATTGCTTGTTTAGCGGCGGCGTATCCTAGCGTTATCGAATTTTCGAGATTGCTGTGGTTCCACTTGAAATTGATGTGCCCCGGCACGTGAATCTCGACGACTACGCCTCTCCAAGGCGTTTTCCCGTTCCTCCTGTCCACGGCTGGTTTGTCGAGCATCCCGCACTCGACCGCTTTCTCGAGTATTCCGGCTTCGGCTGCTCTGTCGAGTGTGTGCGCCTCTTTGACGTGATATTTGAAAAGCTTGACGTCATCCTCACCGACCGTTGCCGCAAACAGTTGGCAGAGATTTGCTAGTGCATCGTGAAGATTTTCCGGAACGCGGATTTGCTTCGCATCGACGATCCGGCTCACCCAGATTTCATCCAAATCAGGGTGCTCCTCGAGCAAGCTATCGAAGTTCACAGTATCGACTAACGCCCCTTCGCAATATGTAACTTGGTCGATCTCAACCGTCCCTTCGACGAAGGGAAGAGACGAACACGCACACAGGCTGCGTGAGTCGATAGCTCCCCTGTACTGCTTTTTCTCGTCCTCCTTCATCCGACGATTGGAAAACAACGCCAGCTTCTGTTCGTCGAGATTCCAGGCGTTGTGATAGATGTGTGGCATACCGTCCTTTTTCAGCTCGTCGAAGTTTATGCTCTTCATAAACTCGCTATCCGGATAGTTGATCCTGGATAGGCCGTTGACCTTGGACAAGTACACCAGGGAGGTGAGGTATCGGACAAGTGGATTAGGTGCGAGCACCTTATTGAGTATCCAGTTGTTGATGTCTCCTTCGCGCCATTCCTTGAAGGGTTGTTCACCACGAGGCAGACGATTGAACCAAGCGGACATGTTGCCCTGGATCTGTTCCATCATTTTGTACGGTTGCCATCGGAAATCACTGTAACTTTTGGGATCGGTGACGAAGTCCTGGAAGGCCTTGATGTTGGCGTTCCAATCCGTCCCGAATACGGTGTTTATGGGGAAACGCTCATAGCCTTCATCGTCCCGAAACACGCCGTCCCTGAAGAATTCATAGGTCAGCTCGGCTCTGCTTTTGTTTTCTTTTTTGATTTTTTCTTCATCGAATTGATTGTAGACGATGCCAACCCAGGCGCCGATGCAGGACAACGCCCACACATCAGACTTATCGTCGAACGTCTTGCCGTCCTCAGCAAGTGCTTTCAGAACCCCGATGTGTAGCCCTGCTGCCGGTCCGCCGCCGCCGAGCGTAATCGCTCTCTTCACCATTGGTTCCTCCCATCTATTTTATCGTGTGGCTTATTCTCCGATCGAGTTTCCGAATTGCGTGAAGAGGAAGAGATTAATCGTTTTTGGGATCATTGGAAAGCGCGGTTGAGGTGGATATTCGACGCTTTCTTGGACCTTCGCATCGAACTAGCGCACATACGCTAGGAGCGCGAGGACTTGGTATCGTGCGATTACGTTTGACCCTCTCGTACAGGTGTGAACCAGTTCGCGTTAGATATTAATCGCTGACGGTAGTAGGAGTAGCTGTAGTCCATTTCGTGACTTCCGGTAATGGCGCGTCAGCGAACTCGCTGAGCGCTTCGTTGAGGTCCGCTCTGTACGGCAAGGCGGACCAGATTTGCTCCGGTTGAGTTCTTCGCATTTTGACCCGAAGTCGTCCTTGGACGGAGCATGCGCTGACCTCCATGGAGAGCGCACCTACGATCGATAAAATCCACTCTCTAAGAGAGACGTGCCTTTGCGACCAAAAAACAATCCTACACATCGTCGCGGGCGTTTTGATGGCCCGGCAAATGACGCCCGAGTACCGAACGAACGTAGGTTACAGTCGCCGCGCAGTGAGATCGCCCGCGGCTATGTCGAAGATGTTGGCAAACTGTGAGGTAGTTTATATCCCTGCATTCTTGGCCCACCCTAATGTGGCAGAGGCTTCTTACTTTAAAGGAGGCATCCAATGCTCGCCGCAATCAAATGGAACTCCCGATATAGCGCTCGCGAATGGGTGATGATGGCTGGGGTGCTCGTCGTCCAACTCCGCACACTGAATGCAAACCGACAGAAGGGTGAAAGCAAGCCAAAGCGGCCACTCTGGAAACACTTCGACGACACTCATCATTGGGACTCAACCGCGGAGGAATGGGTCCCCGACAAGATCAGTGATAGTGCAACGCATTATGCGTCCCGCAGGCCGAGTTCCGAGACTCCCTCTCACTAGTGGGCCTATCGAGCGGTGCGGTCGCGCACAAGTAGCTGGATCGGGATGTGCGTGCCTCTGGCCGCTTGATAGCGATCCAGCAATTGCTTGGGCCGTTTGCCGGCCGCTTTGGTAAACAATCTGGATAACAAGGCCATCGCGCGCGTCGAGCAAGACACTTTCATCTGTCACATGCGTCAACTTGCCTGTCTTTCCCGACCGCATTCGCCGCATTCTCGAAGGAATGCCGCCTCCGTCGTCGATGATCAAAGTTGGCGCGCGCCAAGCCGTGCAAAGTGGCATATACTCGTAGTATTACAGCCTAACGAAAGAATGCCCCCCGGAACAAATGCAACGCGACGTCCTACGTCAGGAGGACGTCGCGATGCAATTGTGCATCACAACCAGAGGGGAAGTTGCTATGAAGCGACGTTCATTGCTCTTGGCATTG
The DNA here is from genome assembly GCF_023101105.1 of Bradyrhizobium sp. 155. Classification (NCBI taxonomy): domain Bacteria; kingdom Pseudomonadati; phylum Pseudomonadota; class Alphaproteobacteria; order Hyphomicrobiales; family Nitrobacteraceae; genus Bradyrhizobium; species Bradyrhizobium sp. 155. Next base: position 2,068,152 of record NZ_CP064704.1, read on the forward strand.
TGTTCTTCCGCCTTCATCTCTGCACCGGCACTGGCCGATGAGGTCAAGCAGGAGGCCGAAAAATTAGCCGTCGCCTACACCGACTGCGTCGCCAAGAAAGACGCGGCCTGTGTCGCTGCGCTCTATACAAAGGACGGGGTCCAGATCAACCCGGGCGGTGTGTTTTCCGATCTCAAGACCGTATACGAAAACAACTTCAAGAACGGCACCGATCATATAGAGATCAGAGTCGGCAACATGTCGGTCATCAACAACGATCTGGTCGTTGCCAACGGCGAGACCGACATCTTCGGTAAGGACCCTAAGAGCGGCGACGCCACCAAGGTTACAGTGTTCTGGGGCGCCATCGACATACGTGAAGGCGGCGCTTTAAAAATCCGCCAGTTGACCGTCGGCATGAAGCCGCCTCCAGCTAAGGAAGCCAGCGCCGAGAAGAAGTAGGACGTCATCATGTCGTAAGTCACCACGCGCCCATCCTCTTTGAGGGTGGGCGTTTGATCTTGCTGCACGCGTCCGAAAGCGAAATACGGTTGCCTCGAAATGCACACCGCTCGCGCGATGTCTGCAAGTGGCCCATCCACGTCTCATTGAGGTCCGTTCCATGGGGCTTAGCGGACTGAATATGCTCGCGTTGAGGTTTTCGCTTTTGAACCCGCACCGCACATCGCGCGGCTGGCAGGCGTACTCGAGATTCTGTGGCAGAAGTCATGGCCGGCCAGTCCCAATGTGTTAGTTTGGGGCGAGTGATAGGTTGTCTCTACCTTTGCCGAGGCATCAGACATGAAGCGGCGCGAGTTCATAACGGCACTCGGCGGCGCTGCGGTGTGGCCGCTGGCGGCTCAAGCGCGCAATCTAAAAAGATTTACCGCATTGGATATCTGACGGCTAATTTGAGCAGCTATCCTTGGGTAAACGGCTTCGTTCGCGAATTAAGTGATCGCGGCTATTCGGAGGGCAACAATCTCACCATCGAATGGCGGGAGGCAAAAGGACATTCGGAACTTCTGCCTGGGATGGCTGCCGATCTGGTCCGGCAGAATGTCGACGTGATCGTGGAACGTTTGAAGTTCGTTCACCGCCGGAATTTGAGGTCGCGTTTGCTTCAATCCTGCGCAAAAGGCAGGATCCGATGATTGATGCGATGACTACCGTCACCGATCCGATGTTCGTCTTTGATCGGAAGAGGATTGTCGACTTCGGAATAGAAAACAAAATTCCGAACGCCCATGAATATCGAGAATGGGTGCAGAGCGGCGGACTGCTTGCCTTTGGTCCTACAATTGATGGAATATGGCGTCGGGGCGCATATTTCGTCGAGAAGATCCTCAACGGGGCAAAGCCAAGTGATTTGCCCGTCGAAGGGCCGAGCGAATTCCATCTTGCGATCAACCTCAAAGCTGCCAAAGATATGGGCCTATCTGTTCCTCAGCATTTGGTCGCGAGGGCTGACGAGTTGATTGTCCGCTAATGACCACCGATTGCAGACCTCCGGGTTGAGGACCGGGAGCATTCCGATGTTCTCGAAGGTCAAGGCGCTCGGCATCGATCTCCCTGCGACGCTGCTCGGCCGAGGTGATTGAATAACGATCTTCTGCGCTGCACGAGTCTGCTGTTGGGCCCATCTCGGACATTCTGACCGGCGCTGATGATGGTCCCCGGAGCTCAAGCGGAAGTAAGCAGCCTGGGACACCAAAGGCCGCTCGTGACCCACTCTAGACGTCATATGCTTCAGGACCGCCTTGCCGTTGAGAGCGTAGCAGCGTCGCGGCGCATAGCGGGGCAGGTGGTCGCCTGCGCTCAGCAGCCCGCGAGATCAAAATGCGAGGGGTACGCGGATATGTCAGTTGGCCGAGGTTTGCATCCAGCCTAGGCCAATGCTACGGGTTTACCAGCGTCCCCTCGTCGGAAACGCGCCACGCTGCCAAGCCGAAACATAGCGTTAGCATCAAGTTGGCCAGCAAGAGCAGGACCGAGGCAAAGTGGCTCACACGCGCCTCGGGAACAGAACGTCCCTCCAGTCCGGAGACAGGTGGATGATTCGAAAAATGCAGCTGTGCTGACCTGGTTGTAGTTTGTAAAAATGCTGGATCAACAGCTTCGAACGGGGAGCGCATCCATCGAGCGGTTCGTGGGGAGCCGGGGACTTCGCGCCGCGCTGATCGTAGCTAAGAGGCACGGCAGGAGTTATGATCTGTTCCTTCTCGCTCGGGTCATTCGCTTCGAAGGAGTCTGGCGTGATAAAAATCTTACAAGGAATGCTCCTCGCGACCACGGTTCTGGCTGCTGCTAGTGGGGCGCACGCAGCGGGTGGCTGTGGCGAGGGCTGTCATAGGACAACCGGTGGCGCATGTGTCGTCGACGGCTGGGGCACGGGAGCCAAGGTTCGGAACGAATGCCCGGCGACCGCTCGCCCCCGTCCACCCTGCGGCGGCGGGGATTTCATCTGGGACCGCACCAAACAGGCATGCTTCCAAAATAACCGCACCTGGTTCTGATCTCGCGCCCCATTCAGGCGGGCTCTACACAGCGCAATCTGATCTCAGTGCGATGGCCTCAGAGCGGGTGACAACGAGTTCAGACGGGAACAGCTTGGCCCTTATCTCGGCCAGTGCGTTGCTTCATGGCCCGCTGTCGGCGCCGGCGCTGACGGGCTCGGTTCACGTGCTTCGGATCAGGTGCGGACCTCCAGGCACGGGAGCCGGATAGGGCTGGACTGCTATGATGGTTGTGCGGCCCTGCCGCTGGCTTACAGCTCAACTGCGGACTAGCCGTCTTGGCAGGGAATACCGAAGTTGTCACAAGCGAGAGCGAATGACTCTTTTGCTTTTGTATCCTCGAAGCAAAAGCGAGTGCCGACCTCTGCCTGATCGATCCACCAATCGACGTTACTGCCTTTTGCGATGCGGGAGGCTTCGTCGCGTAACAGGTCCAGTTGTCTTCCCGCAGCACGAACAATCAGGCAATTTTTCTCTTTGGGCATAATACCTTCTCCAATGGCACAGGACGCGAAGTCATTGGTACTAAGAGCCGTGATCACGAAGGCCGCAGCAGGGGGACTGCTGCTGCGGCCCGCGCGGTCAAAAATTCCGGGTCAAAAACGACTAGGTGAAATATGCAGCCAGCCCCGGTGCGATGATCGTACCGCAGCATCTCTGGCTCGCAATATGATCAGTTTCACAATCGGCAGAAGGCTTAACGTGCATCAGTGCCCCGGCTCTCAGGTCCATGGGGATCGGGAACATTCGGCAATCTGGGTGCGTTCGCCTCCAGCTCCGGGCGATGTCTCGGAGCGGACGCGTAGAACTTCCGGCCTCAGGAATCATCTGCCTGGGGCCGCTTTTTCCAGGACCGTCTTGGCGCCCAGTTTGATTTAGCGGTCGCCTATGTCAATTTGGCAGATGAAAGGGTGGCGGTCGGAAGCTATCCGGGATATGTTGGCAGCGGAAGCTGGCGCACTGAGAGACGACCCCGGCTTGGGGGCTTGAGGGTTGATGCCGGGGCCGCTCCGCCAGCTCGAAGAAGAGAGCTAACAAAACCTGCAATTTTTCCTCTGCGCGTTCGTTCCTCCAACGAGCGCTCGATCTCGCAAACTGCGGCGGCTTGCCGGTGCTAAAATCCGGTCTGACCTGAGCCCCTCGGTTGCCGCATCCGGCGCATACACAACGCGCCTCGATATCAGACAGGCGAACATCGTCCGACCAGCGAGCGGCGCTGAGTGCAACGTTGTGGCCGGAGTGGCAGCAGACCAGGACACCGCGTAGGCCCATCTCGCGCATCTCGCCGAAGGTGATCTTGAGCGCTCGGCCGTTGGCGTGTGGCGTCTAGCAGGAGGGGACATGCCACCATCAAAGCGGAAGTACCTCGCAACCTATTGAATGCTCCGACGTAGCCGCCCTAACCGGGCCGCTTTTTCGTTGTGTCGGCTCGGTTTGACCCGACGGGGGGCACTTCCCCATCTAGCCATTCCTGCTCCTCGGCTAAAGCTCGCCACGCCTCTTCCATGCGCCGGTACCGCTTGTAAGCCGGACTATTCTTAGATGGTTCCCCTTCAGCGAGCGTTGCGCAGTTGTCTGCGTTCTCTTTGTAAATCTCTGATGGCTTCATCATCGGCCTCCTGCGTAATGCTTAGGAGAGGAGTCTGAAAGAAATGTGGTTTCGCCCGTCCCAGTTCGAGACGTGAAAGTAACCGGCTAGAAAGCTTCAGCCGTTGTAAAGGCATCGCATTGGGGGATCACAAGGTTCTACCCCGACTGTCAGGACGGCCGGGCTGTGAAGGACGAACACGGGGAGGAAGACCCGAGCGCCGCAGAAGTAAAGCATGAGTCGTTTCTGGTGGTCGCAACGAACTGCTCCGCGAAGGAGCGCTAGCGCTTCGATTTACTCTTGCTCTTCTTCGCGGTCTTCTTAGACGCAGAATTCTTGGTCGCCTTCTGTGGTGCGGCTTTCTTTGCAGCCTCCTTGGGTGGCGTTTTAGCCGGCTTCTTGGCAGACTTCTTCGCCGCGGATACGGTCTTCTTTGTACGAGCAGCTGCGACCCGTCTGTTAGCTCTCATAGGGGCAGGAACGCGCTTCTTCTTCCGAGTGATGATCGGCGGCGGAACAGCGGCAGCATCGGTCGCTTCAGGAATGTAGACTTGCTCGTTGGTCACTCCGGCAACCGCTTCTGGATCGGGCTTCATAGCATCCGCGGCTGCAGTCGAGGCGGTGTCCACGATCTCTTTTACAGTGTCTGAAATTCGTTCGACTATTGATTTTTTAGCCATGGGAGGCTCCCTGAGTCGGGGCAGGATATCTCATTTTTGCGTCGGGAGGGATTGGTGCCGTTCTGGCATCTCCGAGGATTCATTCGAAAGAGGGAAGCGGGATTTAGCGCCCGTTCTATCAAATGATACACCAGCTAGGTATTGCCGGAAGCAAGATGGCAACGGCGCGCTGCTTCGGTGGCACGTCGGGCGGCCCCGGCGCGTCCGGCGCCAGCCCCGGGACGACCGGGGTCGTTCCCCGTGCGCAGCGCGGACCAAAAATTGTGGCTGGTCGACGATCGAATGCCGGATGCGCGGCAAATTCGTACGGCCATCACCTCAGCGGCATCTCCGCTTCGCACGGCCGAAACTAGGCTCAAGGCCGCAACGAAGACGGACCCGGCATAGATAAAGAGGCAGATCAAGAACGCCGCCACAATGCTCACGAGCCATCTTATGGACCGGCAAATCAGGGTGGAAAGGGCATTATTCCAAGATGCGATCGGCAAGGACCTTTGACGCCTCTTGCGCGGCTGTCACCATGGATCGATCTGTTCGTCAAGGTCGCGCTTGGAGCGGCTCAGGGGGAAGCCCATCATCCATCGGGGAATGGCTCAAGCAAGGTCCGATCGATTTGGTTGTCGTTGTCAGGAGGGCTGAGAGCTCCTGCGTTCCAGCTTGGTGGCGTGAGGCGGCGGAATGGGACAGAGAGGGCGCTCGGTTTGCGACTTCGAAGGCGGCGCGAAGTAGGGCGTGTGAAGCGAAATGGGGGCACACCGCGGGCGTGACGCTCTGCTTCGTCGACCAGACCTCGAAGATCTTCCAATTCTGAGAGCTGAGAAGTGAGTTCGCTAAGTTGTTCGACGTAAAGGATTGCGCGAGAGCCTCGCATAAATGTCCTCCCCAGCACAAAAAAGGCACTATCAGGACGGCGTCAGAGCAAAAGATCGCGAGTAGTAAAAGTAAAAGACTACCACAGGTAAAATAGCTGACTGATTCGTCAGGCTCACTGCGTCAGGGTGTCGCGCTTGAGCCGCGGTCCGGTCGTTGGGCCGTCCGCCGGCCGGCACGAGCTGCTCGGTCCGAACGGCCGGGATTTCGTTGCCCGTCGTCGTACTGATCGCTTGCGATCTGCTCGATGGTCTACCGATGCCTTTTGACCGTGCCGGCAATATCATTCGGATCGGCGCGGTCGGCGGCGGCACGTTCGCGCAAGGCTGTCCATTCGACCCTGCAACCAATACGGTCCTCGGCGCCGAACATCGTGAATAGAGCTTCAGGCGCCCCTCAGCGAAATCGCCGGATGGGTCAGGGGTAGGGGTATTTCGAACTCCGGACTCGGGGCCGCGAGATGCCAAGTATCGACTCCGCCCGTCGATCCTATTTTGCTCTTTCAGGGGATAGCCGGCCAAGGTTGTGGCGCCATCTCTCAGGAGAATGCGATACAATCGAAGCGGGAATCAGCTCAACCAGGTCCGACGGAATATTGCGATGACCAGAACTTTTCCTGCCGTCGGCCTATTTGCCGGACCGACGTTGGCGCAAGAAGGGCGACTGCCTTTCTGTGCCGAGCAACAGTCGTAGAAGCTCCTGCAGCTCCACTGATTGCTGCACGAGGCATCGGTGAGCGGCGAAGATCCGCTCACCGTGCTTCCGGGGTGCTTCCGGCGCGAATTTTGCGGAGAGCACGATGGAGGTAAGTGTTTGAATTAGCTGGTGCTGCCAGACAGGATTGAACTATGATCACAATCCTGCTTTTCATTGATTTTATTGATGTTTTCGGTCCGGCGATCTGTTTTTGTGTGGCACTCTTGCGTGGCGCCGTAGCACTGAAATTAGCTTAGAGCAGCCGCGATTGCATCACCTTTATTCACGTCGAATGTGACATGAGCAGTCTCGGCGCGAAGGTCGATCTCAGGACACCTGATGGCCCTCCCGCTGCATCGAACCCGCGCGGCTGCCTAGGGAAGTTAGTGGCTTCCATCGACTATCAGATCGGCAGGCCAAACTGCGGCTCTGCCAAGCCCTCCCCTTGCAGCGAGGAGAGTGAGACGTCCAACAGCCGGACCAGCCTGGGAAGCGGCATCGCGTTTTGAAGCAGTGCGATGGACAGCGCTCGAGGTCGTCTCTGCTCGAGACCACCACGGAGACAGACCGCTGCGGGTGATGATCCCGAAGTCCTTGAACTTTATCTTCAGCGTGTCCGTCCGGCCCGGTGCGCCCTTGTCCTCGCAGTGGGGCTTAGACTGATCCCGGATACGCAATCAGCGGGCCCGTACTCGCCGAACAGGCCGAAAGGCTTGCCACGGAAGCCTCCGCAGGATCATATTCGAAGTTCTCCTGAGTTAGCCAGCGCGTCGAATCCCTTCAGCTAAATTCTCTGCACGGCTCCTGCGTCTCGAACCCGATGCCGCGCTCCATTCCCGCCTGTCCGGGTTGCAAGAAGCCGAAAGTTGCAATTGCAACGCGCCCTCGACGTGGCGCTGCTTCAAATGCGAATCCGCCGGCTGATTCCGCTCTGTGCCTCCGGCATCGCACCCTCTCCCCCGGCGTTCCTGGAGAGTGCTGCTTTCAGCATATTCTCAATTCTCATTTTCGATTTCTTCGAGGGGCACTGCTGGCACTCTTGATTCCCGGCCGAGTTCGTGGAGCGGGTGAGAGTGATCTCATCACAAACGGCCTTTGAGGTGGCTGCTGGCGCCGGTGCCTCAGGCCTCGCCCGGTCCGGAGAAGATCGATGGCGGTGGCGTTGTGCGCGGCCCCGGGAGCGGCCGCTCGCTTGCTCCGGACCGGGACGCCGGCTTGCCCTTCGCATCGTATCGCTTGGCGAGATCCAGCAACCGACGGCGGGTGAACGGATCGGCCTTCGGGGCGATGGCGCGGACCCGCTGCGCGAGACCCTGGTAGAATTCCTGCTCCATGACGCACCTCGCAACATCACTGCTCTCAGTTGAGTAGGCTACGGTTGCGAAGTCAAGAAGAGCCGACGCACCCGCGCAACTTTCTGCGACCGACTTGAGATCGCAGTGGCGAAGGACGTTGATGGGCAGCGCGGGGAATCAGATGGCAGTGTCCTATCCATTCCGGAAGGCTTGCCCGGCCGGCCGATAACGGCTGCTTCCGATGAAACCGTGAAGGGGAGGCTGCGGTTCAGCGGATTAGACTCGCACTGAAAATGCAAGCGCCATTTCAGAACTGGCCTGGCTTCAAACAGATACGTCTCGCGTAAGTCGTTGCGCATGCAACCCCGAAATTATTGGACGAATGATGGCGAATATTTATGTCTCGCGATTCCGCAGAGGATTTGAGCATTCCGGCATCTGGAAAACGATCAACTTCGGGAGGAGAAGGACGGCACCCATCCGAAGGCCGGCAAATGAATAGCCTCGATCCGATTTCAGTCATGTTTGTTCGTCAAGAATTCTTCGTACTTTCTCCGCCAGACCGCGAAAGGTAAATGGCTTGCTCAACAAGTTGACCCCCGCATCAAGTCGACCGTTGTGGACTATCGCATTCCGTGTGTAGCCCGTCGTGAACAGCACCTTGATCATTGGATGCAACCTTCTAGCCCGATCTGCGATGTTACGTCCGTGAAGGCCATCCGGGAGCACGACGTCGGTGAAGAGAAGATCGATGGTGCGAGATGATTCAAGGAAAGCAATCGCTGATGCCGCGTCGGCTGCTTCGAAAACTTGATATCCGAGATCGCGGAGCACACCGGATGAATACGCGCGCAAATCGTCATGATCTTCCACAACGAGGATGGCCTCATTCCCCCGTAACATTGTTGCTGTCGGAATACTGCGATCTTCCTGCTTGTCGGGTTCAGTCTTGGACCGAGGAAGATAGAGTTTGACCGTCGTGCCATGCCCCGGTTCGCTATAAATCCTAATGTGGCCACCCGTCTGTCGCACGAACCCGTAAACTTGACTTAGCCCCAGCCCAGTTCCTTTGCCGACCTCCTTAGTCGTGAAGAACGGCTCGAACACGCGATCCAGGGTTGCCTTATCCATTCCGGTTCCAGTGTCGGTGACAGCAACCAAAACGTATTGGCCGGGAGGCACGGGTTCTGGGAGCGCGGCAACATACTCATCATCCAGCCAGGTGTTGCCGGTCTCGATTGTAAGTCGTCCGCCGCCGGGCATTGCATCCCGCGCGTTAACCGCCAGATTGAGGATGCCATGTTCTAGTTCCGATGCGTCAGCAAAGGCGCTCCACAAACCGGCATTGCCAACTATCTCGATCCTGATTTGCTCTCCTAAAGTGCTCTTGAGCAGTTCGCTCATTCCCCCGAGCAAGCGATCTACATCAATGGACTTTGGATCCAGCGGTTGGCGACGTGAAAAAGCTAGCAAGCGGGCGGTGAGTGTGGCCGCGCGCTGGGATGCATGATGGGCCATCGCCTGCGCTCGCATGATGCGCCCAAACTGTGGCGCATCGGACATGCTTGCGATCTGCCGTCCGATCGTATCAAGACCACCCATGATCACCGTAAGCAGGTTGTTAAAGTCGTGTGCAACACCGCCGGTAAGCTGACCGATGGCCTCAAGCTTTTGAGCTTGGCGCAGCGCTGCTTCGGCCTCCGTTCGACGCGCGATTTCTTCCGCTACACGCTGTTCCAGCGTCGCATTGAGTTGCTGTAGCTTTAAGGACGTAGCGGACACATCTTTACGCGCACCATCGAGTGCTCTCGCAAGATGCGTTGCGTGAGTAGCCGCCTCCGTGGCAGAACTTGCGCGCGCTAGGGCCATATGAACCCGCGCTTCAGTCTTTAGTAGTTCAATTAAAAGCGGAAGGCTCGATTCGATATCATTCCAAGGGATAGACAAGTTCCTGCCGACAAATACCAGGATTGCCGCAGGGGTCGAACGAGCGACCGCGGGAACGAGCGTGTTAGCGTCGGGAAATGCTACCTCTCCGAAGAACTCACAGCAGCTTGATGCTTGCTTCAAAAACGCTCGCCAAGACGGGCCGCCAGGCAGGCGCTGGTCAAATCCCTGAGCTGGCGTAAAACTCCCCGTTTCTTCATCCTTCAAGAAAATGAGGAAAGCATCGCCTCCCATAAACTTGGCTAATCGCGCGGCAGCTTCTCGCCTCCCGTTGGCGTTGGCAAAACCACTTAAAAGATGAGCCCCGTCATCCTTCAAGTGACCTACTCGGGAAATACGCAAACGACTGCAGTGCAGTTGTGAAAGCCACTGAACTGCCCCTCCGCTCGGGCGATTTGACCGTGGGTGTTACACCCCGTCAACGGCACTTCCGAAAATCGTTCTTGCAGGCTTGAGAGTTCCAACCCGAACTCGTCTCCCATACGGAGGCGAGTAGCGACGCAATCAAAGAAAAGGGCCGCCGCTGGGGGGCCGCCTAATGCATCCAAAGCAGCATTTGCAGCCTGCTTCGCGGCAGAAACTGCGGATGCCGTGCTAGTCTTCATAATTCTTACAACTGAACCAACGGGGACCTCAGCGGCGCACACAACTGCGCCTTCCTCATCCACAGCCAGAGGAACACGCAAGCGATGTTCAGCTCCGCTATCAACCCCAATAATATTGTGCAGGAAGAATGGTAACGGTTCTTTCCGATCCAAGTTCTGATGAGTCTCTTCCGCGTGTTCTACGAATGCTTCGATCGCTGGAAACCCATCAAGGCTTATCACTTTCATGCCGTCGCTCGCCGTGACGCGATAGGCTCGGGACGCAGGTTTCCAGCCGTGACTAACACCCACGCCGATCGGCTTCGAGGAGAGAATCTCCAATGCCACCGCGGCGTCGGACAAAACTTCTTCTCCACAAAATACAGTGGTCTTTTGAAATTGAGCGTTGTCCCCCGCTCCTCCACCAAAAAACTGATACTGACCGGCTGTAGCTAACGTCAACTGATCTACTAAAATATCAGCATGCCCAGCTAGAGCATCAGCTAGAACGAGAGCAGCCCGAAACGGAAATCGTCCGGGCGGTGTTGGTGTAAACCTCGAAACTATCTCCTGGGCTGCCGCAGTGGCATCCATCGCGAGGTTACGTCCAACACTATGTGAGAAGACCACATCGTCGCCCACCAACCCCAGTGCACACGCCAAGCCTTGACCACTGCTCACATTCGTAAACTCGCCGGCAGATGAAGCTCCAACAACGATGGTATCGGGCAGCTCCTTTTTTATGGCAGAAAGTATCGCTCCGTGGTCATGCTGAGGAGCTGCAAATAACACCAAGGCAGCAGGCGGTGTGCTTAGGGATCTTCGTATTTCGGTGGCCAGAAATTCGCCTGCAGTCGAGCTATCGCTCGAATCCGTCGAGACTACCGACGCTTTCATTGTTTCCCCCACTTAGACAACAGCAGTAAACAACCTCCGAAAGGATAAGTTCCAAGTAGCTCGAAAATATCAAGGGGCCTCGAGGCGGCAAAGTGACGTAAACCTTTTGGGGCTTTTACTCTGCAATCTGCCAATTCTCACCGTCGGTAATCAAAGGTTTAAAGCGAAGTTGGTTCGGGGTGTCGTAACGCTTTAGTCGGGACGCTTTCCTTCTGGCGACCCAAAGCGGACAGCTATCCGCGATCGAGCCGTGGTCGGCTGGACCTTTTTTCGGAGCGGCGGCCTGATGCGAATGTCTGCTGTCGGGCCGACGAGAAGTGGTCAACCGAACGGCCGACCGACGCGATTGACCCGAAGCGGACATCGCGAATCCTGCAAGTGCTGCTCCTGTCGCCTTTCCGAGTATGATTTTGGAGGTTACAATGACTCATTATTATCGTGCCTCGGAGCGGAAATGAAGTAGCGCCCCTTCATGGCTCTTGATGGCCGTGCAGCTTCTTGATGGCCGTGCAGCTGATGGCGGTGCGGGTCCATGAATGTGATCGGCGCAGCCATGGGAGCGCCCCGGAAAACGCCAATCAGCCGGACGCGACGAAGGCGTCGGCGGCTCTCAGAGGATCAGATCGTGTTGGAAGGGTAGCTGTCCGCCCTTGCCAGCAGCCTCCCCGTCGAAACGCCAACCCTCCGGCGCCTCATCGGCCGGATGGGGCCATGCGGCCGCGGCGGAATCGTACTCCGGATTGAGCGCGGCGACGGGTACCGAGGAAGTGACCGCCGGGGGCGTCGAGCTGGCATGCTGCTGTTCCGCACCCGCCTCGAAATGGAACGCGGGCTCGGCCCGGTTGTCAAAGCCTTGGTCGTCGGCGCCCTGAATGACCACGGTCACGATCTGCGGCGTGCCGTCGATCGTGGTCACGGTGAAGGTGTCGGTCAGCGCGTCACAAGACCTCAAGGCCTGGACCGCGGGATTGTCGGGGTTGAGGACATATGTCCACGTGCCGCAGGTCGTCATCGTGAAACTGCCGTAGCCGTGGTCGCTCGCCTGCGGACATGTCGTGGCCGTGAAGGTGTCGTCGGGATTGTCGACGTCCCGCTCGGACAAGGTGCCGCTGGCGCTTGGCGGGGGTTCGCAGGAATTGCTTGGCTCGGTCACGCGTCCGCAAATATCGCCGCAGACGACCGCGGCGTCGTTGGCGCCCTCGATGGTGACCGTCACCGTCTGTGCCGTACCGTCCGCGGCCCTCACGGTGAAATCGTCAGTCAGCGATTGACCTGCGTTCAGCGCCTGCACCGCGCAGTTGCCGTTGTCGAGCGCGAAGGTCCAGTGCCCATCCGCGGTCATGGTGAAGCTGCCGTAACCGTGGTCGCTCGGCTCCGGACATTTGACGGGATCGAACGCGTTCGACGGGCCGTCGACGTCGGTGGCGGTCAAAAGGCCGCACGCGGTTGGGACGCCCTGCGCGGAATTGTCGGCTCCGCCTGCTTCGACCACGCGACCATGCGTGTCCCCGGAGATGACGGCCGGATCGTCGGCGCCTTGGATGGTCATCGTGACGACCTGCGGCGTGCCGCCGATGGTGGTCACGGTGAAGGTGTCTGTCAGGGTCTGGCCCGCCGTTAGCGCCAGCACCGCGGCGCTGGCGGAATCCAGCGCATAGGTCCAGTGCCCGTCGGACGTCATCGTAAAGCTGCCATAGCCTTTGTCGCTGGCATGCGGAGAACTCACCGCCGTAAACGTGTTGGCCGGATCGTCGACATCGGTGTCGGCGAGTTTGCCGGTCGCGGTTGGGACGTGGTGCGCCATGGCCGCCGCCGCGATTGCGGCGGCAGTCATGGCGATCGTGGCGACGGATCCGCCGGTCTCGCCGCTTATCGCTGCCGCGTCGTCGGTGCCGGCGATGTCGATCGTGAAGGTTTGGCTTGCCGAGGCAAAGTCGTCGGACGCCGTGATCGTGAAGCTGTCGGCGTTCGGCGCCTTCAACGCGTTGATAGCGTCGTTGTTCGGTACGTAGGCGTAGGCGCCGGTCCCGCTGTTCAAGTACAGGATTCCGAAGGAGCCGGCCTTCTCGACGTCGTAGCTTGCGCCCGCGACGGTGAAAGCGCCGATCGCGCCGCCCGCGATGCCGAAGGTCGGGGTCGTGCCGGAGCCGAAGCTCGTGGCCGAGAAGCTGCCGCTGCTCGCCGAGAACTCATCGAACGCGACTGTGTCGATCTCGACGGGGCCCGACCCGAGCGTCAGTGTCGGTGGCGAATGGATCAACGGCCCATCCGGCACGAAGCTGGCCGGCACCACCAGCCCGGGAAGGGCATGTTGTGGATTGGGCCCGTCCGGCGCGTGGAAATCGATCGGCTGCAGCGTCTGATCGACCGCTTCGCCCGGAGGCGTGCCGGATCCGGACGGCCCATGGTCCTTCGAGTAGTTGTCGAGCACGTCCTGCTGCCGGCTCTGCAGGTCCTCCATCCGCGAAGCGTTGTTGGCGACCTGCGCGAAGCTGACGGACGATCCGGTCTTGCTGAGGATGACCGTCTGCCCGGGATCGTCCACGATGATGTGGCGCGGCACCGCCTCCTTCGTGATGAGTTCGAAGGTGCCATGCTCGAAGCCCTTGTAGGTGATGGAGGCATCGTCGAACAACGCGAGATCGGGATCGGCGGCCCACGCTTCTTTCAGCGCCGTCAGGATCAACGGGACGAAAGACAGCGCTCCGGCCCATCCGAGTCTCGCGACAACCGCCGACTCTACAGCGCGCCCGCCGCGGACGGACGACGGACTGCGTTGGTTCTGCGCCGGCCAAACACCGGTGAAGACACGTGCGAGCGACATCTTGAACGCCTCGCATGCTGCCCGCTTCCGCCGAAGCGGCCGGACCCATGGATCGCGTGTGAGTCCACCCGCCGAGGTGTCCGGTTTTGCGCATCAGACTACGCTTTGTCATCCCGAGACCCCTTCACGAAATGTTGACTGAGTGCGCGCAAATGCGCTCTTTTGTTGGCGCTGAGCGGTCGGGACCATCGTCCGTTGCGACTAAAGAGTGGCGGTCGCAACATGCGGTATGGTGCGCCGGGCGCGCTCTGGCATCATTCCGCCGAAGCGGGCACTTCACGGACGGGAGCGACGCATGCACGGACTAAGGACGGTCGCAGGACTTCTCTGCCTTTTGCTCGTTGCAGTGGCGTATCCGCCTGCGCCGCTTCGGGCGCAGGACGTCAAGCCAATCGGCAAGGTCGTGACCGTCGCTGGCAAGGCAGTGATCGAGCATATCGATGCCGCGGTTGTGCAGGCGAGACTGTCCGAGAACGGGGCCAGCGCGAAGGTCGGCGATCCAGTCTATCGGGGCGACGTCGTCAGGACGGGCGCCGACGGGCGCCTCGGTATCAATTTCGCCGACGGCAGCTCCTTCAGCCTGTCGAGTAACGCCAGCATGGAAATGAGCGAGTTCGTCTACGATCCGGACGGCAAGGACAATTCAACCCTGATCAGCCTGACCAGAGGCACCTTCACCTTCGTCGCCGGCAGCGTCGCCAAGACCGGGAGCATGAAGGTGGACACGCCGGTGGCGACGTTGGGGATCCGGGGCACCACGCCCCACATCGAGATTTCGGACGACGGCACGGTCAAGTTCGCCACCCTGATCGAGGAGGGCAAGGATGCGGTCATGAAGCGGAAGGCCGGTCCGACCGTTGCGCCTCCCCGGCAGCGGAGGGCCGACCGCGCTCTCGGCATCTGCCGGGGATGCTGAAGGTCTTCGGGACGGCGCTAGTTATGATCCTGCTGCTGGCCGCCCCCGCGTCGGCGCAGAAGCCGGAAGGTCAATTCCGGAACGTCGAGCTCTGCAACGCCGCTTCGTCCCCCGACCGGAGGATCGAGGCCTGCTCTGCCTTCATCGCAGCCGGCCGTGGCGGGCCACAGGCCTTGGCCATCGCCCACAACAACCGCGGCATCGCCTACGCAGCGAAGGTCGACTACGACCGCGCTGTCGCCGACTTCGAGGCGGCCATAGGCATCGATCCGACCTTCGCCAAGCCCGTCAACAACCGCGGCGCGGCGAGACTGAGGACAGGCGACTACGACGCCGCGATGGAGGATTTCGACCGAGCCATCGCCCTCCAGCCGGCATACCCCGGCGCCTTCGTCAACCGCGCCCAGGCCTGGCTGAAGAAGGGCGATCTCGTACGCGCCGAAAGCGACTACACCGCCGCGACTCGTCTGAACGCCGACATGGAAGTGGCTTGGAGCGGCCTTTGCTGGATCCGGGCGAGCACGGGCGACCCGCAAGGCGCGGTGGAAGCCTGCGACAAGGCGATCGGGTCGGGCGCGCATACGGCTGCGACCTACGATTCCCGCGCGCTCGCCCACCTCAAGGCTGGACGGACCGATGCGGCCATCGCCGACTACGACGCCGCGCTACGCATCGACCCCACGCTCGCCGCCGCGCTGTACGGTCGCGGCCGGGCAAAGATCCGCCGCGGCGAGACGGCTTCGGGAGAAGCCGATGTCGCGGCCGCGAAAGCTGTCCGGGGCGACATCGCCGAGGAATTCGCGCGCTACGGCGTACCGTAGTCCGTCCTCAACGCGTGCCCGTCGGAGAATGCCATCTCTCCCCTACCGAGAGAACCTGAGCTGCAGCAGTCGAGCAGTTTTTTTATTGATTTTTCCCCCAGCGAGCGATACCCGAAAAATGCTAAACGGTTCTGCTTCCTACAAAACCGATAAGCAGACGTACGAAACAGAGCCAGATGGCGAACTCATCAGCTTTCGAGTCAAAACGGGGTCAGTTGATCGACTGATAAGCTTTCATACGAAGCGGAGTCAGCTGGCCAACTGATAAGGTAATACGCAAAACCTTATCAGTGCTCCGCTGGTCCGGAATGTGGACGAGTACGTATCCCGCCTACCCGAGGATCACCGCTCCTCCAAACGGGAATGACCAAGGCGTTGAGGATTCTAAAATTTTCGGTGGGGTGAGGCGCGGTTGACGTGACTAACTACGGTTACAAGCTACAGGATTTGCTCGCCGCTGCGAGACCACCGCGGCACGTCCGGCCGACGAGCGTGCAGGTCGGCGGAAGGCCGGGATGTGAATCGGCATCGAAGCATGCCCCCTCCAATGTGATGTGAATCAGAGACTTATCGTGCCGATCAGCCTCGGGCCACGCCGATTCACACCACGGCTCAAGGCTCAATTCGCGCTTCAATAGTCTTCGCGCGCGAATTCGGAGGTCCCGCGCCGAAGCTCGCCGGCGCAGAACATATCGGCCAGTGACACCGCTAGGGTAACGTAGCCGATCCGGCCACGCCGCGATATCCGCTCAGGCGAATTGAGAATATCGGGAAAGCTGAAAGAAGGACTCCGCTTCGTAGGACGGATCGGTGGCCAGTCGGGCAAGCCTTTGCCCGATGGCAGGCGCGAACTTCGCACCGTGGCCTGAACACGCGGAGCAGACGATTAGGCGGGAATCCGGCCAGCGATCGATGATGAATTCCTCGCCCGCATCGGGCAGGCGGTCGGCGGGCACGGTGTTGGTGTAGAGGCAGACGTCTCGATCGATGATTGGCCCGGCCGCGCCCGGGACAAGGGCCGCCAACGCATCGCCGACCGGGCGGAGTTC
The DNA here is from genome assembly GCF_023101105.1 of Bradyrhizobium sp. 155. Taxonomy (NCBI): domain Bacteria; kingdom Pseudomonadati; phylum Pseudomonadota; class Alphaproteobacteria; order Hyphomicrobiales; family Nitrobacteraceae; genus Bradyrhizobium; species Bradyrhizobium sp. 155. The sequence goes on from NZ_CP064704.1 coordinate 2,084,814, forward strand.
GGCCTCGGTGGCCTGCGGACCCCAGTCGTCGGGGCCGACCACGGGCCCGTGGTTGTGAGGCGCCGCTTTGACGCCGCGCTGTTCGAAGTCCGGAAAGCCGTAGACCACGTCGTTCGGACCTCGGTCCAGAATGAAGATCGGGAAACGACCGAGCGCCACAGTGTCAGGGCGGGTCGGCTTGAACCAGCCGACCGCCTGTCGGGTCACGTTGAGCAGCGCGCCCAGTGTCGGGAGTGCGCGACCGAGCCATGGACCCAGCGCCAGAATCGCGCGCTCGGCGAAGAACTCTTCGGTCACCGTGCGGATCGATACGCCGTCGTGGTGCGGCGTGAAGCTCGCGCGTTCCGGAATCACACGGTTGCCGGCGCGTGAGCGCATCAGTCTCATGACGACACCGGTCCGCAGTATCGCGCCACCGTCTTGTACTACGACGTCCCAGTCGTCGGGCAGGGCGAAAGCCGGAAATTCCTTGTTCGCTACGGTCGCGGTCAACATCGGATCAGGGCGCCCTTTCGCGATCGCGGCCGCGCGTGACGACGCCACCATCGCAGAGCCGGGGAGGCCTGCCTCCAAAACAGGGGTTTCCGTCAGAACCGTTTGACGGCTTTCGGCCTGCAGCCGGATCCAACCGGCATGAGCCTCGTCGCTCAGGCTGGTGTAGTTGGGGTTTTCGAAATTGAAGCGACGGAAAATTCGACATGAACCATGTGACGAGCCTCGATCCGAACCGGGTCCGACAGGGTCGAAGCCGAGCGCATCGACGCCGGCATCCAACAATGAGTTGAGCGCTGCTCCGCCCATGAGTCCTAGACCCAGCACGGCGACTTCGCATTTTCGCATGAAGGCCTCGCGAGCGATGCTACGACTCGCCGATCATCCTGATGATTTCGCGGGTTTACAAGGTCTACGGGAGGGCGATTACGTAGCGAAAGGGACCGCGGGGCGACAGCGGGCCAGATCCGAAAGTCTGAATAGGAGCCGCAGTCAACGGCGCCCGTCTCCATAGCTTTAGTTTCGGCCGCAGGAGCAGGTCGGTCGCGGCTTAGCGCGACCATGGCCACGATAACGACGGTTGCGGTTTTATAGCTTGCGGTCTGGCAATTGGCGCCGGCTTTGGCGCCTGGGCAACATTGGCCGACTGCCGTGGACGCGGCAATGGTACTTCCTGCATGACCTGTGGCTTTTCTGGGATTGCGTTCGTACCTTCAGGCATCATCTCCTTTGGTGCTGAGGCGTTCGCCGTGGCGCGGGCGAGTTGCTCCTGGTTTGCGTTGAGGCGATCGGTGAGCGTTTGACTTTCGCGGGCCATCTGGATCTGGATCCCTTTGACATCGTCGATGACACGGCTGTTACGTGCGAGTTCTTCCTGGCCTGTCTTGAGTTGGCGCGCCACATTTTCATTGTCGTGGACCAATTTCTCTTGCGTCACGTTAAGCTGTTCGACTGCTTGCCTCAAGGCAGCGAGATCGCGCGTCATCGACTGCAGCTGCTGCGTCAAGTCGGAAACCAGGGCGATTGCAGACGGCGCCGCGTCTTTCGGCGCCGCAGCATCTCGGGGGCCCCGCGTCAGGGGTGCAGGGTCCGAAGGGGCCCTCATCGCCGGTTGTGCGGAGGACGACCACCACCACCAAGCAGCAAAGGACACAGCCAACAGAGAGCAGACGAAGGCCACGTGGGGCTGTTTCGTCGGTTGATGGTTCGTTGCCGGTGCGCGAGACGTCTCCATGGTCGGCTGGACCGAGGCACCGTCTTCCGCCTTGCGCGTCAGGTGCGAAAGCTCCTCCGCGATCTGCCGTTCCGCGACGCTGTCGTCCCGCGTGGAAGCCATTTGGTGCTCCATGTGAACCCTTGACGATGGTGCTGACTTTCGTTGTTTAGCACAGTTTTAGCCTGTGCGCTCGGGCCCAGCGCTGCGCGCGAAGGCGCCGTCGGCAAATGAGTCCGATCGCCGAAAGTTCGAGGCTGATCGAGGCAGGAAAAAGCGCCTAAACTCCAGAGCGGCGTGTGCTTATGCCGATGTATAGAAGTGGACCCCGGAGCGGGGACCATGGATCGCCAAAGTTAAGGTGTGATCCGGCCTGCCTTGTCGTTCAAATCAAGCAGCTTTCTTCTGCTGCTGTTGCGTCTGCTGTGGGTATGTGGGCAACGCGTTTGCGTTGTCCAAGCGAAGCGGCATATCCACAGTCCTCGCCGCCTCGATCCTGTCGATGCCGGCACGCCATGCCGCCATCGGAAACTGGTTATTCATCGCCTGGTGCGGGCGGCGATGATTGTAAAAGCTCATCCATGATCCGATGCCATCTCGCGCTTCGCGTCCGTCGGCATAGGCTTTCAGATGCACTTCCTCGTACTTGATCGAGCGCCACAGCCGTTCGATGAAAATATTGTCCATGAAACGACCGCGTCCGTCCATCGAAATCGCAATGCCTACAGCCTCAAGCCTGCTGGTGAAGGCTGAGCTGGTGAACTGCGCGCCCTGATCCGTGTTGAATATTTTAGGCCGGCCGTGCCGCGCCAGCGCTTCGTCGAGCGCGGCGATGCAAAAGCCCGTATCCATCGTGTTCGACAGACGCCACGCCAGTACCGCCCGGGTAGCCCAGTCGATGATCGCCACCAGATACAGGAATCCCTGCGCCATCGGAATGTAGGTGATGTCGCTGGCCCAGACGTGATTGGGCTCGGTGATGCCGACGCCGCGCAAAAGATATGGATAGATCTTGTGGCCGGGCGCTGCCTTGCTGGTGCCGGGACGCGGGACCAGCGCCTCGATTCCCATCACGCGCATCAGCCTTTGCATGCGCTTGCGGTTGATGCCGTAGCCTGCCTGGTTGAGTTCGAACACCATTCGTCGCGAGCCGTAGAACGGCCACTTCAGATGCAATTCGTCGATCCGTCGCATCATGGCCAGATCGTCGGAGCTGGTCACCGGCTCGGAGCGATAGACGCCCGAACGCGCCAGATTCAGCAGCTCACATTGCCGCCGAACCGACAAATTCTCGCCAGGGCGCTCGACCATCGCCCTGCGCTCGGGGACGGTCATCGCCCGGGCCTCTTGGCCAAGAAATCCCTTTCAACCGTCAACTGGCCAATCTTCGTATATAGCTTCGCCGTCTCACGCTCATGCTCCTCCTCGCCATCTCCCAAAGCCGTCGCGCCACGCACGAACAGGCTCGCCAAATTGTCGAGGACTTGCTTCTTCCAGCCGTAGATCTGGTTCGGGTGAACGCCGTGCCGCTTCGCCAGTTCAGGCACCGTCGCGACCTCGCGCAGGGCCTCCAGGGCAATCTTGGCCTTGAATGCGGCATCGAACTTCTTGCGTGATTTCGTCATATCCGTGCTCCGTCGGTTCAAACAGAGCAGGACGCTTCACACCTTAACGTTTGGTCCTATTTCCGGGGTCCACTTCATATGACGTCGAATGGCAGGCTCGCGTGTCTTGCAGCGGGCGCACTCAACCTCCAGCCAGGCGAGTCCGCCACTAAGCATTGATCGATCGTCGGGCAGGGCTGCGCAGGGCCCCCGTAGCATTCCATGCGGACGGACCAGGCTTCCGCCTCCGCCCGTCGGCTTCTCGAACGGCCTCCTGGGCGCGCTCGCGGGCTCCTTGCGCATCATCATCGCGCCCATAATCCGGCCGCTCCAGACTACCTCTCCACACTTTTCGCGGAGGATTCCGCAGGTGGCTTGTGAGGCTAGAGCAGCTTGCCGTTCTCGCGCCGGCCGACGTAAAGCGAGGCCACTTTCCGGGGGCGCGCCCCTAACTTCTCCACGAACGCGACGATCGGAAAGGCGTCGCTCTTCTTGCACTTGAGCTTGATCCAGCTCTCCTGTCGGCCCGAGCGATAGGGCTCGCCGAGCCGCTTGCCGATCAGGCCTTCCAGCCCCAGCTGGCACCCTTTTTCGAAGATTACGTTGCCGTCGCCCGCAAGCGCCTCGACGTACATGAACGTCTCGGGCGCGTCCTTCAGAAGCCGCTGCAGCAAACCGCTTGCGCTCTTCGTACACGACGCCACGCAGGTCATAGCCGTCGAGGTACAAGAGATCGAAGGCGTGATAGCGCACGCGCTCGCTTTGCTTCGGGCCGAGCTCTCGCCTGCCGTCGAGAACACCTGGCTGCGTTTTGCGGGAATTGTGGTGTTGCGGTTGATCAGCTTCGTCATCACGCCGCCGAGCGTCTCGATACCCAGGGACAGGGGAGTGACGTCGAGCAGCAGCACGTCCTTCACGTCACCCTGCAGCACGCCGGCTTGAATGGCGGCCCCGATGGCCACGACCTCGTCGGGGTTGACGCCCTTATGCGGCTCGCGCCCGAACAAGGCCTGGACGGTCTCCTGCACCTTGGGCATGCGGGTCTGGCCGCCAACCAGCACGACTTCATCGATCTGACCAGGCTCCAGACCGGCGTCCTTCAGGGCAGCCCGGCATGGTGGAATGGTTTTCTGGATGAGGTCGTCGACGATCGCCTCCAGCTTGGCTCGCGTCAGCCTGATGTTGAGGTGCTTGGGTCCGTGCTGGTCCGCGGTGATGAACGGGAGATTGACATCTGTCTCTGTGCTACTCGACAGCTCGATTTTGGCCTTCTCCGCAGCGTCCTTGAGACGCTGTAACGCCAGGCGGTCGTTCCGCAGCTCGATGCCACTTTCTTTCCTGAATTCATCTGCGAGGTAATCGATAATGCGCTTGACGCCCCTGTGCTGGAACTCCTCGATCTCTTGCTCGCGGCACGAGCGGCATCGGCCTCGCCGGCGCGATGAGGACGGCGCGCCGCCGATCGCGCACGCCCAGACTGTCTCCCAGCCCTACATTGTCGCGCTGATGACCGAAGCGGCCGCACTGAAGTCCACGGACAAGGTGCTCGAAATTGGAACCGGTTCAGGCGCGCGGAGCTCAGTGAACTGCGCGGATCGGACGGCGGACGGGCTTCCGCATCACGCAGCCCGTGCACTTTCTCCGGGTCTTGCAGAGCATACGGTCGGAAGCTTGGACAAGGGAGCCGTGCCGCCGTCGAGATCGATCAGCGCATCAATGGCCTCATTGAGCTCCGAGGCCGCATCCGACTGCATGCCTTGCTTCGCGGACGCTACGAGGCGGTATGCGTCTAACGCCCACCGGCGGAGCAGATCTCGCTTCTGCTCCTCGCATAATGTCGGGTCGCGCAGAACCTCGCTCGGTCGCGTATAGCGATCGCAAGTTCGACCTGCACGCTCTCCTCGGCCGCTAGGCCTTTTGCGGCCGCAGGTTGAGGTGGCTTTCTGGCGACGGCACTCGCCGAAGCGCGTAGCGCGTCTTGCCGGTCGCCACACCCACTGCCGGATTGTCTGACATTTGGGATCTTGTTCGGCATAGAATCCTCCCGATACAGCGGGAGCAGGGGTCAAATGGTATCAGTCCCAATACACCTCCAATGGCGTTGCGCCGCTGGGTGTCTGAGCCAAACGCCGGCGAAGGGCGACAAGCAACTAGTGAGCAGCCAAGGAATTTCAAGAAGGACACCAAGCCTCATTACTCCACAAGATTTCCGAAGCCTGAGGAGTTTGCCTGCAGAAACTTCTCGGGAGCGGGTTGGCTATGCCGTCAGCCGCCGTGCCTTTTGGATGAGCAACTGCCGCAGGCGTTGAGGGTCAGGCATCCCCACAGGTCCGTCGTCCCCAACATGATTGGGCTGCCATCCAGGACCTCTGAGGGCGCGTCCGCAGCGAGCGGCCCCTTCAGCCGCCGTGCGGCGGAGCCGTCTGCGAGTTGGCCCCGAATCCACCTAGGATCACGCGGGGGCGGGCGCCCCCTGCGCACCGGCAAATGATGGGTCCGCGATCCAGCCAAAGGTCACTCCTCATACTCTTGAATCGGTGTCGCCGTAGGCGGGTGCTCGCCGACGCCCCCGTTACTACCCCCAACTTGTATCGTTGTGTTGGGCAAGAGCGAAACGCCCGGGCGGCCGGCAGGCACGGCGAGGATCGCAGGATACGTGAGGTGTAACTTAGCGTGCGATAAATTCGCATCTAGAATTTGCGCGGGTTGTCGTTCTAGGTCCTCGTTTGTCTCAGCCACAACACACAGTTCGTACGCGCGGTGCCGATTACTGTTCTCGGCCACGAATTCGGATCGGAGTCCGAGTCCCTCCCGCCATGCCAGATTGAACAGCCGACGGCATTAGGGACGACAAGGTGGGTGCAACGGACCAAGACAATCGATTGGCGGCGCGTCTTGCGCATTGTCTCACGGACGTGTATTACAGCCTCAGCAAGGCAGCGTGAAAAGCACGATTTTTCATAGGGTTACGTAGGAGTCTTCGGAGGTTCGATCCCTCCCGCCCCAGCCAGATGTCAAGCTGTTGAGTTCATTCGGTAAGCAGTTTCACTTTGGGCGCGTTTGGAAACACAGATTTTAAGGCTCGGTCCAGAATCGAACTAAACGGCGTGGCCATGCTGGCTTATCTCCGAGGCTTCCATCCGAACATATACCGTGGAAGCTGGGCGGGCAGGTGTTTTGCCCTCATCGTAGAATAGGGTGCTACGGCGAACGAAGCGGACAACCGGTCCAGATGCGCATGTGCGGAATTGCAGCCGTGCCGCAGTCGGCCCGGCCGGTGGCCTCGGGCGCGGTCGTTGCCCCGCTACCGGGGACCATTACGACTGCAAATCGCGTGGCCTTCGTTTCCTTGGCCGACCGGAACGATATAGACCCCGCACTTCCTGCTGTTGAAAGAGCTCCGCGCAGACGCCACGCAGCCATTGGCTTGCCGGGTCATGATGGAAGCGGGCGTGCCAGTATTGCTTCACCGTAAATCCGGCGATTGCCAGCGGGCAGTCGAGCACGCGCAGTCCGTAATAGTGAGCCAGCGTTTCACCAATGTGCCTTGGAAGGGTGGCGATCAGGTCAGTCGTCCCGACGATTGCAGGCAACCCCAAAAAGCCGGGTAGCTCCAGCCCAACGTCTAGGACTAATTTCTGCTCCTGCAGCGCAGCGGCGAGCAACTGATGCCCGGTGCCGGAGCGAATGAGGACGTGTGCCTCACGCCTGAAATCCTTTGCCGTGATGCGGTCGCGGATCCGGGCATGTTTCGCGCTCGCCAGGCAGACCCAATCCTGCGGAAACAGTGCCTGTTGGAAGTGTCCCGCGTCGAGATCCGAGATGTAGCCGAGCGCCAGATCGGCCTTTCCGGACTGCAGCATTCTTGGGGTGTCGGGGCCGATCTGTGTCGCCTCGATACGAACGCCAGGCGCAACGCGACGGACCTGAGCGAGAATGGAGGGAAGCAGCGTGACGTGACTTCCATCCGTCATGCAAATGGCGAAACGGCGTTTCGCGGTTGTCGGATCGAAGTCGCTGCGAAGCTCGGCCAGGCGACGCAGCATCTCCAGCGCCTGCCTCGCCGTGCCGATCAGAGCCTCCGCGCGCGGCGTCGGCAGCATGCCGTCTGCTGACCGGACGAAGAGCGGATCGTCTAATTCCTTTCGCAGACGGGCCAGCCAGATCGAAATGGTCGGCTGACTTTGACCGAGCTTCTCGGCTGCCTTGGTGACGCTACCCGTTGCGAACAAAGCGTCGAACAGCCTGAGCAGGCGCGGGTCCAGCAGGTTGGTCTCGATGGGATCCTGGTGCTTCATTGCGATTCACAATAATTGCTATAAAGATCATAATATATCTAAATATCGAGCGGCCGGCTACCGTGCTTCCAACGCCGAGAATGGCGCGGGAGAAGCGTTCGGATGAGGATCTGCTTTATCGGAGCGGGAGCCTTGGGCTCGACCATCGGCGGTACGCTGGCGCGCGGCGGGGCCGAGGTCTGGCTGATCGATCCGTTCCAGGCTCATGTCGACGCTATCAATGCCGGCGGCCTACGGGTGCTCGAAGTTGGCGCCGAGACCGTTGTGAAGGTCACTGCGTGCACTTCCGCGACCCAGGTTGGCGTAGAGGCAGACCTCGTCATTGTCCTCGTCAAATCCTACCACACGCGGGATGCCATCCGTGCCGCGGCGCCGATCATCGGGCCGCGGACGGTCGTGATGTCGCTTCAGAACGGTCTTGGTCACGAGGACATCCTGTCGGAGGAGGTTGGTCGTGACCGGGTCATGGCGGGCAAGACCTACGTCGGCGGTGTGCTGCTCGGCCCTGGTCATGTTCGTTCCGGGGTCCTCGGCAAGGAGACCATCATCGGCGAGCTTGACGGTCGCTTGACGGAACGTGCGCAGCTAATCTCCGGGACTTTTAATCGCGCCGGAATTCTCACGCGGCTCAGCGACAACATCTTGGGCACGATGTGGGACAAGTTGTTCATCAACGTCGCCGGAGGAGGAATTACCGCCGTTACCGGGCTGACTTATGGCGGCCTGTATTCGCTGCCAGTTCTGGAAGATTGCGCGCTGGCCGCAATCTCGGAGGGCATCGCGGTTGCGCAAGCTGCCGGCGTGAAGATCTCGATTACCGATCCGCGACGCGCCTGGACGATGGCGTCCGCCGGACTTCCGCCCGAGTTCAAGACGTCGATGCTGCAGAGCTTGCAGTCCGGCAATCTGACCGAGGTTGACTACATCCACGGCTCCGTCGTGCGTTGGGGCGCCAGGCTCAACGTGCCGACCCCCGTCAATTCCACCCTCGTCGCGCTGGTCAAAGGCATCGAATACGCCCGCAGCGACTATCCTGGAAGGTCTTGAGACAATGTCATTGCCCCGCGCTTATGTCGAACACGTCGCGATCCGTGTGCCGGACGTTGATCGTCACGTCGACTTCTTTCGTGAGGTGCTTGGTCTCGCCAATCGCGATGAGCAACCCGCCGATGGTACGCGCCCGCGTCAGGTTTGGGTGCTCGGAAGCGTGCAACTCATTGAAGATCCGAATTTCGTCGGACCAGAGGGGCGTCTCGCCCATCTCGGCATCATGGTCGACGATTACGAAGGTGTACTCACCCGTGCCGCCGCCTGGGGCGCCAAGGCGTTGCCCGCCGGGCCGAACTGGCTCGAGCTGCCGGGCGGGCTCAACGTCGAAATCTTGCAAGCCAGCGCAGGCGCCGTGGAAGCCGCCCTGGCGATCAATCCCCGTGCCTAGAGGAAGACGCGATATGACAGATGAGCGCTACTGGGACGATGCCAAGGTCGGCGATGAATGCGTTACGCCACCGGTGACGGTCACAGAAGGAATGGTAAATGCCTACGCCGAACTGACGGGCGATTTCACGCCGGTCCATGTCGACGAGGAGTACGCGAAGACAACGCCGTTCGGCACGCGCGTCGCGCACGGGCTGTTTGGTCTGTCGCTGGCCGACGGTTTGAAGACCCGTGCCTACTACCGCTTCCTCCCGGGAATGTCGCTGGGCTGGACGTGGGATTTCAAGCTGCCGATCAAGCTCGGGGACACCGTGCACGTGAAGTTCCGCGTGGGTTCAATGCGCGAGACAAAGCGGGACGGGTGGGGCATCGTGGTGCTGCCCTCGGAGCTGATTAATCAGCGCGGCGAAGTGGTGCAGCTCGGTGAGCATCGGCTGATGATTCCGATGCGCCCGAAGACCGGCGTCGCGGGAGAGCGCGCATGACCGCGCAAGATCTGCCGCTCAAAGGCGTCCGCGTCATCGACTACAGCCATTTCCTGGCCGGCCCGTTCATGGGCCGTTGCCTCGCCGCGATGGGCGCGGAGGTCATCAAGGTGGAGCGTCCAAAGGGCGGCGACGCAGGCCGGGCCCATGGATATTTCAAGGACGAACAATCCGGCTACTTCCTACAGCAGAATATGGGGAAGCAGGGACTTTGCATCGACCTGCGCGACAAGCGTGGTCTCGACATGATGATGAAGCTGGTCGACACAGCCGATGTCTTCATCGAGAATTACCGACCCGGCGCACTCGAACGTCTCGGGCTTGGTTACAAAGCGCTATCGGGGCGGAATCCGAAGCTGATCTATTGCTCGGTCTCCGCCTATGGTCACACCGGTCCCTATGCCGATCGTCCGGGCTTCGGCCTGATCGCAGAGGCGATGTCGGGGGCCCTGGCGCAATTGGGCAATCCCGGCGAAGCGCCGCCACTGCTGCGGATGCCGCTGGCCGATATGTACACTGGCATTCATGGCGTCGCTGCTATCAATGCGGCGCTGGTTGGCCGTGCGTCGTCCGGGCGCGGCCAACATATCGATCTGGCGCTGTACGATTGCATGGTCTCGATGCACGACTATGCGGTTCAGCGTTACTTCCTCTCGGGCGGCGCTGACCTGCCGAAGCAAACCGGCAGCGGACAGCCGGACTCGACCGTTTACGGGGTCTTTCCGGCCAAGGACGGCAATCTTGTCATCGCTGCGCAAGTCGATGATGCGTGGCGACGATTGGCGAGCCTGATTGGAGGAGACACGCTGGCATTGGACGAGCGTTTCGCCAAGCCCGCCGCGCGGAACGCCCATTATGCTGAAGCCATGGAGATTGTGCGCAACTGGACGCTATCACAGCCGTCTCGGGATGCGTGTCTTGCGGCACTCGAGGAAGCAGGTGTGCCGTCCGCTCCCGTGCAGACCATCGAAGAGGTCGCGAGGGATCCGCAGATCCATGCGCGCGGCATGCTGGTCGAGCAGGAGCATCCGGTGCTCGGCAAGGTAACGCTGCCGAACCTGCCGTTCCGGTTCTCCGATTGCGACACTACGGTGCGTACTCCGGCGCCACTGCTTGGGCAGGACAATCGCCGCATTGCCGCATCGCTGGGACTGTCGGCCGAAGCCGTCGACGCGATGGTGCGCGACGGCGTGCTTTACAACGAAGCTGCAGTGCGGGAGTGAGCGATGAGCGATCGTTATGCGGTGATTGGCAATCCGATCGGCTTCAGCAAATCACCCTTGATCCATGGCACTTTCGCCAGAATGACGGGACAGGATCTCGTCTATGAGGCGATCGAGGGACCTATCGATGGCTTCAGCCGACGGGTCGACCAATTCCGGACAGAGGGTGCCAAGGGGCTGAACATCACCGCCCCTTTCAAGCTCGATGCCTTCGCTTATGCAAATGAGCTTTCAGAGAGCGCCAGACGGGCAGGTGCCGCCAACTGCCTGAAATTCGAGGGCGACCGGATCATCGCCGAAAATTTCGACGGGGTAGGGCTGGTGCAGGACATCACTGCCAATCTCGGCGTCAAAATGGCCGGTCGGCGCGTCCTGATGCTCGGCGCCGGGGGAGCGGCGCGTGGCGCGTTGCTGCCTTTCCTGCGCCAGCAACCGTCCGAGTTGGTTCTCGTCAATCGAACGCTGTCCAAAGCCGTGGCATTGGCCGAAGAGTTTGCCGGCTGTGGTCCCCTGATGGTGAGCGGCTACGCTGAACTGGCGGACCTTGCCGAGGGCTATGACGTCGTGGTCAACGCGACCTCTGCCAGCCTGCGAGGTGAAATGCCGCCGCTTCCGGGGAATGTCTTCCAGGGCGCGGAGCTGGCGTACGAACTTGCCTATGGCAAAGGATTGACTCGCTTTCTGCAAGCGGCCCGCGCCGAAGGCGTGGCCAAACTGGCTGACGGCGTCGGCATGCTGGTCGAGCAGGCGGCGGAAGCCTTCGTCTGGTGGCGCGGCGTGCGACCGAGCACGGCCCAGGTCATCGCCGAATTGACTGTTCCATTGAGCTGACGGACGACGCCGACAATGCATCGCAAACCCGGCTTTCTCGTCGGCCTGATCGGCAGCGGCATCTCGGCGTCTCGCACGCCGCCCATGCACGAAGCGGCCGCCGACGCCGCTGGCATCCGCTATCTCTACAAGAAGATCGATCTGACCGAGTTGAACCTCGGCGTCGAAGCATTGCCGGAATTGCTCACGGCCGCAAGGCGGATGGGCTTTGACGGTTTGAACGTAACCCATCCCTGCAAGCAGGCGATCCTTCCACTGCTGGACGAGCTTTCGCCCGACGCCGAGGCGCTTGGTGCGGTGAACACCGTGGTCGTCAGGAACGGCCGAATGACCGGCCACAACACCGACTGGTTCGGCTTCGCGGAGAATTTCCGCCGCAACATGCAAGGTGCACCACTTGGTCGCGTCGTGCAATTCGGCGCAGGCGGCGCCGGTGCGGCGGTTGCTTTCGCGCTGATGAAGCTTGGCGTGCAGGAACTGACCATCATAGACGTCGACCTGGCCAAGGCGCAGAGCGTGGTCGACGGCTTGTCCTCTCGATTTGTAGAAGGGCGCTTGAGGGTCGGCCAGGATGTTGCCGCCGCCGTGGCGGCCGCAGACGGAATTGTCAACGCGACGCCGATCGGCATGGACAAATATCCGGGAACGCCGCTGCCGCTGGCGATGCTGTGTTCCGGTCTCTGGGTTGCCGAGATCATCTACTTCCCGCTGGAGACCGCGCTGCTGCGCGCGGCGCGGGCCCTCGGCTGCCGCACGGTCGATGGTGGCGGAATGGCTATCTTCCAGGGCACCGAAGCGTTCCGCCTGTTCACGGGCGTCTCGCCTGATCCAGACGTCTTCTTCGCAACTTTCGCATCCCTGGGAGGGTGACACCCGGCCGATGGGCGAGCGGCACGCACAACGCCCGAGAGGAAACGCAAGATGGGCTACACGCTCGATTTCTCGGTGGTTTGGCACGCAATGCCCGCGTTGCTGTGGGGTTGCGTGGGGACGTTGGGTTTGGCGCTTGCTGGCATGACGCTCGCAATGATCATCGGCGTCGCGGGCGTCGCGGCCCGCGATGCGAAGGCGGCCTGGTTGCGCGCCATCGTGATCGGCTTCGTCGAAATCGTGCGCAACACGCCGTTCCTGGTGCAGATCTTCTTTCTGTTCTTTGCACTGCCGCTCGTCGGGGTAAAGCTCAATCCGACCGCCACGGCCATTATCGCACTCGGCGTCAACGGAGGCGCGTACGCCATCGAGATCATCCGCGGCGGCGTGCAATCGATTCACAAAGGGCAAATCGAGGCTGGCTACGCGCTCGGACTGCACAAAGGGCAGGTATTCCGTTCCATCGTACTCAAGCCCGCGCTTCGCGCGATCTATCCCTCGCTCACGGGACAGTTCATCATGCTGACGCTGACCTCGTCGATCTGTTCGGCTGTGTCGGCTTACGAATTGACGTCGGTCGCGCAGCGAATCGAAAGCGACACATTCCGCAGCTTCGAGGTCTATTTTTTCGTCACTTTCCTCTACCTCGCGATCTCCTGGCTGCTGATGGCGGGCTTCGCAATCATCTCTCACCGCTTCTTCTCATATCCGACGCGCTGAGGAGCACAGATCATGACACCGCATTTCGGCGTTCCCGAGTTCGGCTTCCTCCTGCGTGGTCTGCAATGGACGGTACTCCTGACGCTGGTTGCATTCGTCGGTGGCTGTACCGCCGGCCTGGTCGTCGCATTGTTGCGCACCTGCGGTCGCACGACCGTGGAATGGATAGTTCGGATCTATATCGGAATCTTCCAGGGGACACCGCTGCTGCTGCAACTGTTCGTGGTGTATTACGGCTTGGCGCTCCTCGGATTGAAGCTGTCAGCATTCGTTGCGGTCGCGATTGGGTTCACCGTCAACGCCTCGGCTTTTCTGGGCGAGATCTGGCGCGGCGCAATCCAGGCCGTGCCTCGCGGTCAGACCGAGGCCGCGATGGCGCTCGGTCTACACTATTCCGCGCGCATGCGCGACATCGTGCTGCCGCAAGCCATTCGCATCGCGCTGCCGGCGACCATTGGCTATCTCGTGCAGCTCATCAAGGGTACCTCGCTCGCTGCCATCGTCGGCTTCATCGAACTCGCCCGCGCCGGTCAAATCGTGTCGAACCAGACCTACCAGCCGTTGCTCGTCTTCGGTGTGGTCGGCGCGATGTATTTCATCCTCTGCTGGCCACTCTCGTGGTGGGGCAGTCGGATGGAGGCCAGGCTCGCCCTGGCCGGTCAAAGGTAGGTTCGGCGCACCTACTCAATCAAACACAGCCATCACCAGGAGGAGATACTCATGTTGTTTTCGCTCAATCGCCGCCAACTCGGCGTTACGCTGCTGACGCTGTCGGCCATCGTTGTCGCAGGCGGCTCGCAGGCGGGCACTCTGGAGGACGTGAAGAAGAAGGGCGTCGTCGTCATCGGCATTCAGGGCGATAATCCGCCCTGGGGCTATGTCGATAGCTCAGGAAAGCAGGATGGGATCGATGCCGACATGGGGCGTGCCTTCGCTGAATATCTCGGCGTGAAGGCCGAGTTCGTCCCGCTGGCGGTGGCCAATCGTATTCCGGCGCTGACCACAGGCCGCGTAGACATTCTGTTCGCGACCATGGCCATGCTGCCCGAGCGTGCGAAGGTGGTACAATATTCCAAACCCTATGTTGCCAATGAGATTACACTTGTCGCTGCCCAGGCAACGCCGATCAACAGTAACGCCGATATGGGGAAGTACGTTATCGGCGTCCCACGCTCCTCCACGCAGGACACCCAGGTAACCAATAATGCTCCTGCGGGCGCCGAAATCCGCAGGTTTGATGATGACGCGGCCACGATCCAGGCACTGCTCTCGGGTCAGGTGCAGGCGGTCGGGGCAAACAGCTTCTACCCGCAGCGTCTGAACGCTGCAAAGCCGGAACTTGGGTTCGAGCCCAAGCTTCACTTCACCGCCTTGTACAACGGGGCCTGCACGCGCCTCGGAGAGAAGGAGTGGAACGAGACGGCGAACAAATTCGTCGACCAGATCAAGTCCAATGGCAAATTGGCCGCTTTCTACGCCAAGTGGATGAAGGCGCCCGTGCCGGTCTTCCCCGACTCGGTCCCCGGCGTTCCGTTCACAGTTCAATAGTCACTGCAAGCGGCCGACGCGCTGGGCGCGTTGGCCGCCGTCCGATAACGGAGGCCGAATCCATGCAGGACCAGATCCTGATCGAAATGAAGGGCGTGCAGAAATGGTACGGCGGGTATCAGGCTCTCCGCAACGTTGACCTCACTGTGCGCAGAGGGGAAAAGATCGTGCTTTGCGGTCCGTCCGGTTCGGGCAAGTCGACGCTGATACGCTGTATCAACCGCCTGGAGGCAATCCAGCAGGGCAGTATCGTGGTGAACGGTCATCGGTTTGACGACAGCATCAAAGCCATCGATGTCGTACGCCAGGACGTCGGCATGGTCTTTCAGAGCTTCAACCTTTTTCCGCATATGACGGTCTTGCAGAACTGCATGCTCGCGCCCATTCGCGCGCGCCGCATCAGCAAGACCGAAGCGGAGGCGAGCGCGCGAAAATATCTCGAGCGGGTGCGCATTGGCGAGCAGGCCGAGAAGTATCCGGCGCAACTCTCGGGCGGTCAGCAGCAACGTGTCGCGATCGCGCGTGCTCTCTGCATGCAGCCCAAGGTCATGTTGTTTGATGAACCGACTTCGGCTCTCGATCCGGAAATGGTCAAGGAAGTGCTCGACACGATGATTGGCCTCGCCAACGACGGCATGACCATGATTTGCGTCACCCATGAAATGGGTTTTGCCCGCCAGGTTGCCGACCGTGTCATCTTCATGGCTGAAGGGCAGATCATCGAAGAAGGTGTGCCCGACGCTTTCTTCCGCAATCCGCAGCACGCTCGCACCAAGCAGTTCCTTGGCGAGATCCTCGCCCATCACTGAACGGAGTTATTCCATGAGCCGTCTTGTCTACGTCCTCAACGGGCCAAATCTCAATTTGCTTGGCAAGCGTCAGCCCCACATCTATGGCCACGAGACGCTTGCGGATGTGGAGCGAGATTGTCGGGGGCTAGCCACGGAGCTGGCTCTGGAGATGCGCTTTCACCAGTCGAACAGGGAATACGAGCTGATCGACTGGATCCACGAGGCGCGCGAGACGGCTGTCGGCATCGTCATGAATCCCGCGGCTTTCACCCATACCTCGGTCGCCATCCTAGACGCTTTGAACACGTTCGAGGGGACAGTAATCGAGGTGCACATTTCCAATGTGCACAAGCGCGAGGAATTCCGCCACCGCTCGTTCGTTTCCAAACGAGCTGATGGCGTTATTGCAGGCTTCGGCACTCAGGGTTATCTGCTCGGTTTGCGTCGGTTGGCCAAGCTGCTCGATGAGAAGGGATAGAATCGTATGAGTGCACCCGTCCGCCTGACGGTCATGGGAGCGGGTCTCATCGGCAAGCGACACATTGAACATATTCTCGCGCGGCCGGAGGCGGTCTTATCGTCAATCGTCGATCCGATGCCGGTTGCACGGGAGTTGGCGGTATCGCTCAAGGTGGACTGGTTTTCGTCCGTTCAGGACATGATCTCTGAAAACCGGCCGGAGGGGGTGGTTGTCGCCACCCCCAACCAGATGCACGTGGCCAACGGCATGGATTGTATCGCTGCGGGCATCCCGGCGCTGATCGAGAAGCCGTTAGCGGATGATATCGTGGCGGCACAGACGTTGGTCGAAGCATCCGAGCGGGCGGGCGTGCCGCTGCTAACCGGCCACCACCGTCGCCACAACCCGATGATCCAGCGCGCCAAGGCGGAGATCGACAGCGGCAGGCTCGGTCAGATCGTGTCAGTGCATGGCATGTTCTGGCTGATCAAGCCGGACGATTATTTTGAAGTGCCCTGGCGCGGCGAGAAAGGAGCGGGTCCCGCTTTCGTGAATCTCATCCACGATGTCGACCTGCTGCGGTACCTGTGCGGGGATATCGTGGCGGTACAGGCTGCCCAATCCAATCGGCTGCGTGGAAATGCGGTCGAAGAGACCGCGGTGATCATCCTGCACTTCGCGTCCGGCGCGCTGGGAACGGTCAATGTCTCCGATACCATCCAGTCGCCTTGGAGCTGGGAATTCACCACCGGAGAGAATCCGGCCTACAGCATACGCTGGAGACCTGCTACCAGATCGGCGGCACGAGGGCATCGCTGGCCATTCCGCAACTCGATCTGTGGCATCACCCGAGCAAGGCCAGCTGGTGGGCGCCGATCGAGCGCGAGCGGCTGAGGTTCGAGAAAGAAGACCCGCTTGGCCTGCAGATCGCAAATTTCTGTGGCGTTATCCGCGGCACGGCCACGCCTGTGGTGAGCGGGCGCGAAGGGCTAAAAACGCTCAGGGTGATCGACGCGGTCAAGCGCGCAGCGGAAACCGGAGATCTCGTGTCGTTTTGACTCTGGTAAGCACAGGTGTCTACGCTGAAGTATCGATATTTTATTTGGCGAACCATCAAGGTGCCGCTGATAGACAATGCTGGGAGCACTATGATCCTGCGACGAAGGCCCGTTTTCGGCCGGATAAACCCAGTGGTGCGATTGGTAAGTCATTGATTGTTCTCTACCCGTCGCTATCTCTTAATCAGCGGGTCCCAGGTTCGAGCCCTGGTGCGCCCACCAAATAAATCAAGACCTTAGCAAGAGAAACCGTTTGAGACCGACGGACTAAAACGGTTTTTCAAACGGTGTTCTTGACGGCCAGCCGGCGAGTCCACCGGCATTGTGATCTACTCTGTCCGTCTCGACGGAGGCCAAGGCGACTCGAAGGCCGTCCGGCAGAACCACTTCCTTGATGTTGTATGTAGATCAGAGCCGCCCGACATAGCCGGCATTCTCCACTTCTGTTCAATTTCATCAGCGACGCATTGGGTAGCCGCGCAGCGCCTCCACCGAAATAGTGCTTGAAGTCGATGTGAACTCTTATGTTGTCTGGCCAATAAGCCGCCATGCGGTCATAGAGGAGAACCGATCCGGTCTCGAAGCGCCGATAGACCGATTTGTGCATCGGCGATTTTGATTCCGCCATTCGGAGGTTCGATCTCTCCCGCCGCAGCCAAGCAGTCACTCAATTATAGAGAGTGGGACCGTATTGGCTGAAAGTGCCGCATTTTACGGGATTTTTGTGCGGCTCTCTAAAGTCTCTGCTCCTCTGAAACCGGCAACCTTGGCGAGAAGTCGTCGAAAGTCTCCAGCCCAAACCGCAGAAATTACCTTTTTCCGTGGAGACGATTGGCAGAGACCGGTTCGATCACCACTGGACAGTGGGGGTGGCAGTGAATTTTGACGGTTTCAAACCGCTCGACGACTATTGGCTCTGCGATGGCGATAGCTATTCTGCAGAAGCGGAAAACGGAACTCGAAATTGCTAAACGGCTCTGTCGAACGATTGCTATCGCATGCGCGGCAGGGCTCACAGGGGACAGTGGTGATGCGACAGCGCGTTCGCTTTGAAAGCGAGTGCAACCACACCCTTTAAATTGATCACTTCTCTCTCCAGAGGCATACGTAGCCAAGCGCGCATTCACGCTTCGCAGTCGATAACCGCTCCGAGTGGGGGCAAGTGGGACGGTCGGTAAGGTTCATGAGCATACTGAACCAATCTCATTATATACTGTCGAGCCGCGGAAGCCCTTCCCACCAGCACCGATCGTGTCCCGTGGCGTGGTGTAGCTGGCGGCGGGTCACCGCGTTCGCCGGCTGGAGAGCCGGGCTGGTCAGCTGGCGATAGCCGTGATGCTGACGCTCGGATCATCGCTCAACGGCGCGATGGTTTCCAGTGCCATGTAGCGGGCACGCTGGACGGCCCATTCATCATTCTGTTCGAGCAGGATCGCGCCGATGAGGCGAGTGATGGCGTCATCGTTGGGGAAGATGCCGACCACCTCGGTCCGCCGTTTGATCTCGCCGTTGAGACGCTCGATCGGGTTGGTCGAGTGCAGCTTGGTCCGATGCTGTGCGGAAAGGTCATGTAGGCGAGCACATCGGTCTCGGCCTCGTCGAGGAAGCCGGCAAGTTTGGGCAGCTTGGGGCGGAGCTGGTCGGCGACCTTGCGCCACTGGGTTCGCGCGGCCTCGGCGTCGTCCTGGGCAAACGCTGTGGCGATGAAGGCGGAGACGACGCGCCGCCCGCTCTTGCCGGCATGCGCCAGCGCGTTGCGCATGAAGTGGACGCGGCAACGCTGCCAGCTGGCATCGAGCACCTTGGCCACGGTGGGCTTGATGCCTTCGTGGGCGTCGGACACGACCAGCTTGACGCCGCGCAGGCCGCGGCGGGCGAGCTGGCGCAGGAACGCCGTCCAGAACGTCTCGGCCTCGGAAGGGCCGATGCCAATGCGGAGGACCTCGCGTCGGCCGTCGCTATTGACGCCAACCGCGACAATCACCGCGACTGAGACGATGCGGCCATTCTGGCGCACCTTCACGTAGGTGGCGTCGATCCACAGATACGGCCAGTCGCCCTCGATCGGACGGGCGAGGAAGGCCTTCACCTTGTCATCGATCTCGCCGCACAGCCGGCTGACCTCGCTCTTGGAGATGCCGGTCATGCCCATGGCCTGGACGAGGTCGTCCACCGAGCGGGTCGAGACGCCCTGCACATAGGCTTCCTGCACCACGGCGGTGAGCGCCTTCTCGGCCATGCGTCGCGGCTCCAGGAAGCCCGGGAAGTAGGAGCCTCGCGCAGCTTGGGAATGTGCAGCTCAACCGCGCCGGCGCGGGTCTCCCAGATCCGGTCGCGGTAGCCGTTGCGCTGGGCCAGGCGTTCGGGGCTCTTCTCTTCGTAGGCCGCCCCGGTCTGGCCTTCCACAGCTCCATCAGGCGCTGGGCGGCAAAGCCGATCATCTCGCGCAGCAGATCGGCGTCGGGGGTCTTCTCTACGAGCGTGCGCAGGTTCATCATGTCTTCGGTCATCGGTGGTTCCTCGGTTGCGTTGGCGTGTCGCAACCCGATCCTACCGGAGAACTGCCGGTGACCACCGCAAAGCTGCCCGCCCGCTACGGCGCTATTTGAAGGCGCGCATCCGGGCGGCTTTGCTCTACCGAGCTACACCACCACCGGGGACACGACCCCAGCAACTAGTAAGTGCTGGCAATATTTCAGAATTATAAGTAGCGTCGCGGCAAGAAAAATCGCGATGGCCGCCCGGTCAACGCAAGTTAAAAATGGGGAGATTCAAATGCTTTTGCTGAAAGCCGCAGTTGCAGCCGGTCTAGTCATCACAGCTTTTACGGGCGCTGCGCTTGCGCAGAGCAAGCCGCCGGAAATCAAGATCGGTATCACCACTTTCCTGTCGGGACCGGCTTCCGTATTCGGCGTACCGGCAAAGGCCGCGGCCGAGATGATTGCAGAAGACCTCAACAAGAAGGGCGGAATCGGCGGTGTACCGGTAAAACTGTCTTTCATCGATGAAGGCGCCGGCGGCGAGGCATTGGTCTCGAACTACCGGCGCATGGTGCAAGACGAAAAGGTCGACGTGACTTTCGCCTCCATCTCCTCGGGCAGCTGCAATCAGCTTGTCCCGGTCGCCGAAGACCTCAAAGTCATGAACTTTATGTGGGATTGCGGTGCGGCTTCTATTCTGGAGACGAAGAAATATCGCTACAATTTCCGCACGCAGGCTAACGGCACGCCGGAGATGCTGGCGGTGCTCGTCTATCTCCTTAAGACAAAGCCCGACTTTAAGACCATCGCGGTCGTCAATCAGGACTACGCGTGGGGCCGCGAAAGCTGGGAAATCTTCTCCACCGCATTGAAGGCGCTGAAGCCCGACGTTCAGGTGTTGGCGGAGCTTTTTCCGAAGTTCGGTGCGCCGGACTATTCCACCGAAGTTTCGCGCTTACTGGCATTGCGGCCGGATGTCGTTCTAACCACCTCCTGGGGCGGCGATCTCGACACGCTGGTCCGTCAGGCCGGTCAACGCGGCCTGCTGCAACAGTCGACCTTCGTGTTGGGCATCGGCGAATCCTCGATCCAGCGACTGGGCAAGGATCTGCCGGAAGGCCTGATCGTCGGCGCGCGTGGCGATCATTGGTTCCTGCATCCTGAAAAGAAGAACGATCCGGCCTTCAAGGCGTTTGCCGAGGCATTCAAGGCAAAGACCGGCGCCTGGCCGATTTACCCCGTCTACCACATGGCGCAGGCTTTCACGGCGCTGCAAGCTGCCTATGACAAGGCGATCAAGGCCAATGGCGGCAACTGGCCGACACGGGAGCAGGTCGTAGACGCAACCTCCGGCACCGAGTTCGCGACCGGTTTCGGCCGGCCGATCACGCTGAGGCCCGAGGACAACCAAGGTCTGGAAGCGCAGCTCGTCGGCGTCACCAAGTCTTTCCCGGGCTATGACTTCAAACTGCTCGACAACATGATGATCTTTGATCCGAAGGTGATCACCAATCCGGCGGGCGTGCGCTCGGTCGAGTGGCTGAAGACGCTCAAGCCGGAATTCGTTAAAATGGACGTTCCGACCTTCAAGCAGTAGGCCAGATCATCGTCCTCCGGGCAAAAACCGCAGGACGGCTTTCCTGAAGGTCTCCATGAATTCGACTCTCGCCATATTGGCCGTCCTTGACGGGATCAGTTACGCCGCCTTGGTGTTCCTGGTTTCCGTCGGGCTGAGCCTGATTTTCGGTGTGCTTCGCGTGGTGAATGTCGCGCACGGGTCGCTTTATGCCTTTGGCGCCTATCTCGCCGCGACGTTGAGCCTCGTGATTGCGCAGGTGTCGCCGTGGCTTACCTATCCCGCATTGCTGGTTGCCTCCATCGTCATAGGGTTTGTGTGCGGCGGTTTCATCGAGCGCTTCCTGTTGCGGCCGCTTTACGGACGAGACGACGTGTTGCAGCTCCTGATCACCTTCGCGGCCTTCATGATCATGGACAATCTGCAGCGTCTGATCTGGGGCGTGCAGCCCATCTTCGCTGCTGAGCCCTTGAAGCTGTTGCCGAACATCAGCGTATTCGGCGTGAACTATACGTCCTACCAGGTCGTCCTGCTTCCAGGCGTGGCAGTCGCGACGCTGTTCGGACTGCGTTACTTCTTGCGGAAAACTCTTGCGGGAGCCGTGATTCTAGCAGTAACCGAGGATCGGGAGGCGTCAACCGCCATCGGCATCGACGCCCAACGCGTCTACTCTATTACGTTCATCATCGGGGCGAGCCTGGCGGCGCTCGGCGGCGCGCTTGCTTCGCCGACCACGTCGCTGGTGCCCGGCATGGGCGCGGACATGATCGTGCTCTCGTTCGCGGTGGCAGCCACTGCGGGTCTGGGGCAGATCGAGGGCACCGCCCTTACGGCCCTTATGATCGGTTTGACGCGCGCCTTCGTCATCTATCTGCAGCCGGAGTTCGAAGTTCTCGTACCCTATCTGCTGATGGTACTGGTGCTTCTGGTGCGTCCGTTCGGACTGTTCGGTACGGTGCAGATGAGAAAAATCTGATGGCGGGCCGTATCAAGCCGATCACGGCAGTCGCAATCATCTTGTTTCTGGCCAGCGCGGTACTGCCGCTCTTCGTCGCGAGCTGGGCGACGTTATTCGCGCTCATCCTCGCCAAGGGCATCGTGGTGCTCGGCATCGTCCTGTTGCTGCAGGCGGGACAAGTATCGTTCGGACACGCGATGTTCTTCGCCACCGGCGCCTATACCGCGGCGTTCTGGGGCAAGTACATCGGCGGCGGCGATATCCTGATCTTTCTCGCGCTGGGAGGCATAACCTCTACCGTTTTTGGCCTGATCGTCGGCCTGTTCGTGGTTCGCTACAGGGAAATTTTCTTTGGAATGCTGAACCTGGCATTCTCCATGGTCTTGTGGTCGCTGCTCGAGAAAATGTTCCACTACACTAACGGCGCGGACGGCATCCGGGTCGCCCGTCCTGGCTTGTTTGGGTTTTCGTTCACGCCGGAGACGTTCCAATACGTTATTCTCTACGTGAGCCTTTTGGTCGCGATTGCTGCCTTCTACGGCGTGCAACGCTATCTCGACAGCCCGCTCGGTCACATGTTGCGGGCAATGAAATCTAACGAAACCAGGCTCGAATATCTTGGCATGTCGGCGCGGCGCGTGCTGCTCATCGGCTACGTGTTCTCCGCATTTCTCGGCGGCATAGGCGGCACTCTGGTATCGATCATTCAGCAGATCGCGACCCCCGAATTCGGCTTCTGGACCAAGTCCGGCGAGTTCGTGTTCATCGCGATCCTCGGTGGCAGCGCCCATGCTTTCGGTGCGTTTGCAGGCGCGGCGATGTTCGAATGCGTACGGTTCTATGCCGCGGCGCATCTGGCGGATTCTTGGCAGCTCATTCTCGGCGTCGTGCTGGTCGTCATCATTCTTTACGCGCCGAACGGCCTTATCGGCCTCCGCCAGCGCTACGGTCAATCCGGGCGGGGAGGGCATTAATGGCCAACGTCCTGCTTTCTGCCAAGAACATCAAGATCCGGTTCGGCGGCGTCATCGCCGCCGATGGCATCGACCTCGACGTCCTGGAAGGCGAAAACCTTGCCATCATCGGGCCGAACGGGGCCGGCAAGACGACGTTCCTCAACATCTCGACCGGTTATCTTCGGCCGCAAGCCGGCACCGTTACCTTTCTCGGCCACGACATCACCGCGCAGCTGCCACGTACGATCACCAGGCTCGGCATTGCCCGCGCCTTCCAGATACCACAGCTGTTCCTCGACCAGACCGTGATGGAGAACATGTTGATCGCGGCCGCCTCCCTGCGAGGCCGTCCGTCTGGTTTCCAGGCTCTTTCTCTCATGCCGGAAGTGCCGGAAATGAAGCGGCTGCTGGATCTCGTCGGTGTCAAATCGTATGCGGAACGAACGGCGCGCGAACTGCCCGAAGGGCAACGCAAGCTGGTCGATATTGCACTCGCGCTCGCGCTGAAGCCAAAGCTCCTCCTGATGGATGAGCCGACTTCGGGCGTCGCGTCATCAGAGAAACTCACCATCATGGACATTCTAACCACGGCGCTGGCAAAGGAGAAAGTCACCTCGGTCTTCGTCGAGCACGACATGGATATGGTGGAGCGCTATGCCAACCGCGTCGCCGTGTGGAATGTCGGCAAGATCCAGATGGTTGGGACGCCGGCTGAGGTTCTGGCGGACCCGAAGGTCCGGGAACAGGTGATCGGGATATGACACCGATGCTGAGTTTCGAGAATGTCAACGTCGCGATTGCTGACGCGCCTGTGTTGCGAAATGTGAGTTTCTCGCTGCTGCCGGGTGTGAGCGCAGCGCTTATCGGGCGAAACGGCGCCGGCAAGACCACGACCGTGCGCACTATCATGGGCTTCACAAAAGCGAGCGGCACCGTTCGTCTGGGCGGCGAAGATCTTGGAGCGATCGCGCCGCATCGCCGGCCGTCGCTGGGTCTTGGCTACGCGCCTGAGGACCGGCGTCTGTTTTCCGCCTTCACCGTCGAAGAAAATATTTTGCTTCCCGGTCGTGTCGCCAAGCTGAATCCGGACGAGACGCGGCGGCGGCTGGAGCGAGCGTATTCGGTGCTGCCGGAACTCAAAGAGCTTGCCAAACGTCCGGCGGGATCGGTCTCGGGCGGCCAAGGCAAGATGGTGGCGCTTGGGAGGGCGCTTATGCTTGGTACCCGGCTGCTTATCCTGGATGAGCCATTTCAGGGTCTCGCGCCTGTGTTAGCGCAGCGATATGCGGAAGCACTCCGGCGGCTTCGTTTGCAGGATAAGGACATTACGCTGCTGATCACCGAGTCGAATCCAAAGCTGCTCGAAACCTTTGCCGACGTGACGCTTACCATTGAAAGAGGTGAGATCGAGGCCCGCCAAGCTAATTGAAGACGCGGTGGAGGAGCCGCCGGCCTAAGCAGACCTCGGCGGTTTACCGATTCAGCGTCCGCTCTGCCACGTGATCGTGGCACTCTGTTTCGACCGTTCCTCGTAATCGTCGCGATTCAGATCGACCGTCGTTGGATTTCGGGCACGTCGGCTTAGTGCAGGTGTTTTAGTTTGTCCGCAGGGGCTGGCCGTCACATGGTCGCGGCCCGCTTCAGCCGCCCAGTTGAACAACCCCGAGGCGGCCTTGCGCATATGACGTGCGTTGCTGACGGAGGGCTTGCCGAACTTGCCCGCGACGATGTCATTCGAGAGTGTCGCGATGTCATGCTTCGTCACCCGGCGCTGACGCACCATGAATTCATGGAAATGGTCGAGATTATCCGCGCTCTCGGCAATTCGTATCGCCTGGCTGCACTGGAGCCAGGAAGCGGCTTTCTCTACGGACGCTTCACCTTCAATTTCTGCCGGGTCGTTGTGTCGTGTGTCGAGCGGTAGGCGGCACTTCGGTGGCGCCCAGGTGTCGAGCATCTACGGCAGCGACCGTTTGCTGTGCGTGCCCATTATGGTTCAACCCGTGCAGACCATCGTGCGAGGCCCATGAACTGCCTCACGCGAAGGATCGGATCAGATATCGCAGGTCTGGTTGGTGTGGGGAAAGACGGTAGCACCCTAGTGACTCGAACCCCCGACAGATCACCGCATAATCTAATACGCTTACCCTCGCAGGCCTCGGCTGCTCCGCCGCAAGTCCAAGATCCCACTGACGCGCCGAGCGCCGTTCTCCCTCGCCGCCGCCGCAACGAAATCGCAACGAATTGGGTGAAACGAGCGTGAACAAAAACGGGACGGAAGCACCTGCCGATGAGAGAAAGATCAACAACTTAGAAGATGTTCACTGCGTTCGGGACGCAGCGGTCGCAGGTACAGAAGGCGCCGCCGAGCAATTTACATTTCGTCTGTAACCTGTTGATTTCGATAGTGCTGTTGTGACGGCGTTTTACAGCTAAGTAGCTGAAAGTTATTGTGAAAGATGAGACTCTTAATCTGCGGGTTCCAGGTTCGAGCCCTGGTGCGCCCACCAAGCATAAGCCCTCTTCTTCAAGAACTGACGAGAAGGGTCGCTGAGAACAAAACGGGTCTCGTGCGACGTTTTGTTGTCGGCGTTTTTGCGGTCGGATTGCTGCGAGACTTTCCTTTGTTTCTGCCCCGTCGCCGCAGGGGACCGCTGCTGCAGAATCGGTTGGTATCGTCACAGGATGCTGCCCAACGGGCTAGATGACCCCGTCTTTGCGCATTCGTTCCAGCTCGGGCTCCTGGAGCCCGAGAAGATCACCGAGTATCTCTCGGTTTCGTGCCTCGATAGCTTCGCCAACCAGAGAATTTCTCCAAGGCGTCGCGGCCCCGTGCGCATTCGCTTGTTCGCCGGGGCAGGTGATCGAGGAGCGACGTCAAGGCGCTGCCGGGGGGCGTCGCCGCGGTCGATGTCGACGCGGCCACAGGGCCAACCGGGATCGTTACCCGCGAAGAGCTCCAGCGCGAGTCCGATCGCGCAGCCGGCATCGTCCGCAAGGCCGCCGCGCCCTGACAGTGCCTTGGGCGCGGCGGCGGCGTGGTCGAAACTGCAACCGGTATTCTACCTGCTAGCCGATCATTGAAGGCCAGCACTTGGTCGCGAAGCGATCATCTCGCCTCCGGCTTTGATGGCTGTCAGTGTCACGCATCTTGCGGCGCGGCTGCTCCGGCGGTCCGCCGCCGTGCCGGCAGGAAACACCCCGCAATCGCGCCGGCCAGTGACAGCGTCGCGGCGAGGCTCATCGCCGCGGCAAATCCGCTCTCGAAATGCGCGGCCGAATCGACCCCGCCATGCGCCGAGAAGTTCGCCACCAGCGCGGCGATACCGAACATGCCGCCGAGGAAGCGGCCCATGTTGAAGATGCCGGACGCCTTGCCCATTTCGGCCACCGCGACCGAGCTCAGGATGGCGTTCTGTGCTGCCGGCATCGCCATCGAGACGCCGACGCCGGCCAGCACCAGCGGCGCGACCAGGGCGGAGTAGGTAACCGCAGAGCTCACGAGCTCCGCGATCCAGCCAAGTCCGATCGCCTGCATCAGCAATCCCGTCACCACTAGCGGCCGCTCGCCGAACCTGTTGACGACCGCGCCGGCGATCGGGGCGGTGACGAACAGCGTCGCGGTCCAGGGCAGCAGGCGAAGTCCGGCGCCGAAGGCGTCGAAGCCCAGCGCGGTCTGGAGGAACTGCGGCAGCAGGAACAAGAAGCCGTACATCGCGGCGTAGAACAGCACGCTGGCGGACATGCCGGAGGCAAGCGCCCGCGATGCAAACAGCCGCATCGGCACCATTGGCGCGGTCGCGCGCAATTCCCAGAGAACGAAGCCGGCTGTGAACACCAGGCCTGCCATCAGCGCGGCCATGATTTCGGCGCTCGCCCAACCCACGGCGTTGCCGCGCAACAGACTCCACACCCACGCCAGCGCCGCAAGCGCGACAAGCGCCAGTCCGGGGATGTCCAATGCGGCGGCCGGGCCGAAGCTTTCGCGCAAGCGTGCCAGTACCAGGGCGATCGCGATCAGGCCGATCGGCAGGTTGATCCAGAACACCCAGCGCCAGCCGAAATGTTCGGTAATGAAGCCGCCGATGGCGGGACCGATGATCAGCGCGCAGCCGGTGATGCTGGCGAAAATGCCGAGCGCGCGAGCGCGCTCCTCGCGGCCGAACGTGCCGCTCAGGATCGCCATTGCCAGCGGCATCACCAGCGCGGCGCCGGCGCCCTGCAGCGCGCGGGCGGCGATCAGCGCGGTGGCATTGCCTGCGAGCGCACAGGCCGCCGATGCAACGACGAACAGGGCGAGCCCGGCCGCGAACATCCGGCGGCGACCGAAGCGGTCGCCGAGTGCGGAGCCGGTCAGGAGCAGCACGGCAAAGGTCAGATTGAAGGCGTTGACGGTCCATTGCAGCGTCTCGACCGGGCTGCCGAATTCGGCGCGGATGGTCGCGAATGCTGTCGTGATGATCATGGCATCGAGCGCCATCATGAAGGATGCCAGCGCGGTGACGCCGAGCACCCAGTTCTGCGCGGCGCGATTGATCGGGGTCTGCATCGCCCTGTCTCCGTGTGTCGCGCCAGCCTGTCGCGGCGCGTTCTGCGGGCTAGACGAGGGCTGAGCGGCAAAGGATGCGCCCAATAATAATTTGTTCCGGGCCGCATCCTTCGCCTGCCGGCAAACGTCCTAGGGGTGATGCGGCCATTTGCCCGATTTTGAGCGAACCAGGTCGCGACATCAGCAAGGAGCGCGCGATGAGAAGGACGTTGATCAGGTACAAGGCCAGGCCGGAGCTGGCCGATCGGAATGCCGAGCTGGTTTCGGCCGTATTTGCCGAATTGAAGGCGGCCGGCCCGGACGGCGTGCGCTACCTGACGCTACGGCTGGAGGACGACACCTTCATCCATCTTGTCGAGGCCGCGGCCGAAAACGGCTCGAGCCCGATTCCGAAACTCAAGGCATTTCAGACGTTCCAGGACGGCATCCGCGACCGCTGCGCGGAGCCGCCGCTGGTTCGTGATGTGAGGATCGTCGGCAACTATCGTATGCTGGACGAGTCCTGAACAAGCGAAGCGGAGGAGCAATGGCGCCAGACCCGCTGGCCACCATCGATACCGAGGCCCTGCTGGCGCGGATGCGGCCGAAACTGCATCGCTACTGCGCCCGCATGGTCGGCTCGGTCATCGACGGTGAGGATGTGTTGCAGGATGCGCTGATCAAGGCGATGGAAGCGCTGCAATCGGTCACGCCCGTCAATACGGAGGGCTGGCTGTTTCGCATCGCGCACAACACCGCGCTGGATTTCCTGCGTCGCCGCAACCGGCAGGAGGCGCTGCACTCGGCTGAAGAGGTGGAGATGATTGCCGACCAGCTCGATGATGTGGAAAGCCGCCAGATCGCCGCGACCAGCCTTCGCACCTTCATGCGGCTGCCGGTGGCGCAGCGCTCCAGCGTGATCCTGATGGACGTGCTCGGCTGCTCGCTTGCCGAGGTCTGCGACATCATGGATTTCAGCCTGCCGGCGGTGAAGGCCGCGCTGCATCGCGGACGCACGCAGCTGCGGGAGTTCGCCGGAGAGCCCGACGATGTGCCGCAGCCGGGCCTGTCGGAAGCAGATCGCACGCGACTCAACGCCTATGTCGGCCATTTCAATGCCCGCGACTTCGACGCGATCCGCGCCATGATCGCCGACGACGTCAGGCTCGAGCTCGTCAACCGTACCAGGCTGAAAGGCAAGGCCGAGGTGTCGAACTATTTCGGCAATTATTCGAAGAACAGCGACTGGCACCTGGTGACGGGGCAGGTCGAGGGACGTCCCGCGATCCTCGTGTTCGATCCGAATAAGCCGGCCGGGCGGGCGAAATATTTCATGCTTCTCGACTGGTCCGCCGGCAAGCTCGCCACCATCAGGGATTTTCGTCACGCAGCCTATGTTATTGATGGTGCGGAGTGCGTGGTGGATAGAGGGTGAACTCGCCTTCTCCATCGGAGCAGGCGCGTCGCTTGACTAGAAGGCCGTGGCAGGTTGAATGGGAGGACTGCCCGTCGGGCAAAACACCCGCCATCCCGTCAACCCCTCTCCACAAATATATTCCGCTTTACCGAAATTCGGAAACGGCGTATGTGTTGGCCATCCCGGCTCATCCTTGAGGGGCGATCTTGTGGTCGTCATGTTCGCGAGCCGGGCTTGCGGTGGACGCGGCAGCGTTCGGGTGCGAGAGGCCAAGGGCAGGGCGGATTGCTCTCCGTGAGCCCAAGGCTGCGTTCCGACGAGCGGCGCTGCTAGGCTTCGTCTCGTCTGTAAGTTTCCGGCTCCGTCGACAGGGCTGGAAAAACTGCGGCGAAATGGCGAGCCGTGCGTACGGCAAAAACCGTGTGGTCCTGGCCATCGTTGCTACGGTCAAGCCCTGGCGAATGCGGCATCTGCGTCAACCGGCGCGGTGCCGGTGACTTTCGCTGGGACGAGGGAGGCCAGAACGAACTCGGCTCCCGGGAGAGCACGGCATAAGCCGTCCAACCATCGCGCAGGGAAGGCCGAGTGATTGGCTACACCTGTATGCTGCTGTGCGGTTTCCTTGCGCTACATTTTCGCGCAGCGGACCGCGGGCGCCAGCCGGCACCCGGCCTTCCCTGCGCCCTCTTGGACAAGAGGGTGAAGCGACGAAGCAAAGCTCGGGCGGAATCAGCCGCGAGGATGCGAAGCTGCGCGGTTCGCCATCACGCATGCCGAACTACAGTCGCAACCAGGAGGACGAGGACCGCGAAAACGACAATCTCCATGGCATGCGAACGATTGGCCGACGACGGAGGTTCCCCGATTTCACGAGCAATGCCGAGCAGGAGCCCGCAAGGTCGCGCACAGCAGGCCCAAGACATCGCCAAGCCGGCAGTGGCCAGGCAGCGAAATTTTAAGATCATTAACAATGTTGAATCCCTGGCCGGAGCGATTGCCCTACCGTGAACCTTTCCGCCGGGGCTTTCCATGATCGATACCGCGACCAAGGCGTTGTTGCGCACCGTTCTCGACGAGGTGTGTGAAGCTGTTCCACGCTGTGAGATCGGCGCCAGGACTCGCGTAGCCTCGAAGCTTCTGGAGACTGCAAGCAGGGGCGACATCTCTGCGGATCGTCTCAAACTAGCGGCCCGCAATGCCCTTTCAGA
This sequence comes from Bradyrhizobium sp. 155, assembly GCF_023101105.1. Classification (NCBI taxonomy): domain Bacteria; kingdom Pseudomonadati; phylum Pseudomonadota; class Alphaproteobacteria; order Hyphomicrobiales; family Nitrobacteraceae; genus Bradyrhizobium; species Bradyrhizobium sp. 155. The sequence goes on from NZ_CP064704.1 coordinate 2,114,967, forward strand.
AGTCCCGACGATGTGATGATGGTCATGTGGGGGCAGGGGTGAATTTCCACGTGACGGTCCTCAAGATCCTGGTGAGCTACCCGGATGGGTTCGCGGCCATGGAGGATCTCAAGCGGGATATGGCCATTCTGGCGACCAGCGGTCGCGACTGGACCGAGCGCACCCGGCGGCTCGCCGGGCGGGTGCCGGGGCTGGACATCTTTTCGCAAGGGCTGATCGACCGGACAAATGGCGGGTGGCGCATCACGGCCAAGGGCCGCGCCGTGCTCGGTCTGATGGAAGCTCGTCCGGACCAAGCGCCGATTGCCACCCAACAACCTCCCTCAGAACCAGAGCTTGCCCCGGCGATCTCGCGGCACATTCCGGCGGAGAGGATCCGAGGACGACTCGCCGCGCGCCGTCGCCGACGCAATGCCCGCATGCAGGCTCGGGCGTCCTAGCGAGGAACGAGCGTCGCTCCCGAAGCTTGAGCAAACGCCTTGTGATGGAAGACGCTCATGCAAAGTTCCGACGCTACCTTGTCGACGGCCCGTTTGTCGCGAGCGACGGACGATATCTGGGTCGTGGACGATGCCCCGATCAGCGCTGCCGGTCTGAAACTTCCGGTGCGTATGACCGTCATTCGGCTCTCGAACGGCGATCTTGTGCTGCATTCGCCGGTGAGACATTCGCCGACTCTCCGCGGTGAGTTGGAGCGGCTAGGGCCGATAAGGTACTTGCTCGCGCCGAATATCGCGCACTGGATGTTCCTGTCCGACTGGCAGAGAGAGCTGCCACAGGTGACGACTTTCGCGGCGCGCGGCCTTTCGGCGCGTCGGCAAGTTCGAGCAGCACGGATCCACATCGACCGCGAGCTTGGAGAGGCGACGCCTGAGGAATGGAGGGCCGACCTCGAAGCCGTCTCGGTGAACGCTCCGATGTTCTCCGAGATCGAGCTGTTCGACAAGCGCAGCCGGACACTGATCCTGACGGATCTGGTGCAAAATCTCGATCCCGATGATCTCAGCGCGTCAAACGAGGCCGCGGCAAACCTCCTCGGCATTTCCAAGCCAAACGGAACGGCGCCGGTCTATCTCCGACTGCTGCTGCGCCTCGGCGGCCGTTCCGTGCGGTCGGCAGCCGAGCGGCTCATACGGCTGTCGCCGGAGCGGGTGATCTTCGCGCATGGCGACTGGTTCGAAGCGGACGGAACCGAGCGTCTCCGGCGATCCCTGCACTGGCTGCTTCCGGCGGGCGGCTCCGGATCCGAGCCGCGGCAAATGACTGGCACGCGCGTCGTCATAACCGGTGCCTCGAGCGGAATCGGGCGTGCTGCGGCGCTGGCCTTCGCCGGAAAGGGCGCAAGCGTGGTCCTGGCGGCACGCCGTGCCGAAGTCCTGACGAGCCTCGCTGCAGAATGCGAGGCGCTCGGAGGCCGCGCATTGGCAATCCCGACCGATGTCACCGATGCCGAGGCGGTGCAGCGGCTGGCCCGAGAGGCGGAAGACGCGCTCGGTGGCATCGACGTCTGGATCAACAACGCCGGCACCGGCGTTTTCGGGGCCTATCAGGACGCGGATATCGCACTTCATCGCCGAACGATCGAGGTCAATCTCCTCGGCACGATGCATGGCGCTTTCGCGGTGCTTCCGATCTTCCTGCGCCAGAACCGCGGTATCTTGATCAACAACATCTCGCTCGGGGGCTGGGCTCCGACGCCTTTTGCTGCGGCCTACACAGCGAGCAAATTCGGCCTTCGGGGCTTCACCGCGAGCCTGCGTCAGGAGCTCAGGGCTCATCGCAACATCCATGTCTGCGGCGTCTTCCCGGCCATGGTCGACACGCCGGGCTTCGTCCACGGCGCCAACATGTCCGGCCGGACGCTCGATCCCGGTCCGCTGCTGTATCAGGCGGAGGACGTTGCCGAGACGTTCGTGAGCCTCGTCCGCGCACCCCAAGATGAGGTCGCCGTGGGCTGGCCGGCGCGTGCCGGCCAAATTGCCTACGCGATGGCTCCGCAGATTACCGAGAACATCCTGGGGGTTGCCTTCCGCTACCTGCTGTCGCGCGCGCGCCCGGCGAAGAGCAGCGAGGGCACCATGATCGAAGCTGGTCCGCAGGGCACGTCAATCGATGGCGGTTGGCTGTCACGCAAGCAGCTCCCACCTGCCGGGGTCATCAGTCAGGGGCTCGCGGCGCTGGGACTAGCTGCGGGCGTGGCTCTCCTGGCTTCAGCAGTTGCGCGTCGCGCTGGCAGATCGGGACAAGGCGTCGCCAAGCACAAGCATGTCCTGCCGAGGCAGATCACGGCAGCGCGTAGGCCCGCACGTAATCGCCGAGTTTAGTTCCGAACGAGCCGTGGCCGCCATCGACCGTGACGACATATTGCTTGCCGTTGGCCTCATAGGTCATCGGCGTCGACTGGCCGCCGGCAGGAAGGCGGTCCTGCCAAAGCCGTCTGCCATCGCGAACGTCGAACGCGCGGATGTAGTCATCCATCGTTCCCGTGATGAAGACGACGCCGCCCGCGGTGACGATCGGACCGCCCAGCATGGGAACGCCGAGCTTGAATGGCAGCGGCAGCGGGGCCTGATCGCGGATCGTGCCGATGCGATGCTGCCAGACCACCTTGTGCGACTTGAGATCGATCGCGGCGATGTTGCCCCATGGCGGGGCAAGGCAGGGGATGCCGAGCGGTGAGAGGAAAATGCCGAGGTCGACGCCATAGGGGGCGCCGTACATCGGCTGCACGCCGAGCTCGGTTCCCGGCGGATGCGCCGCGTTCGGCGCTGCCGGATTGTCTTTCCCGCGCGGCACGAGACGCGAGACGAAGGGAATCGATTGAGGGTTCGCGATCGCGATCAGGCGTTGCGGATCGACGGCAATGCCGCCCCATTCGAACATGCCGAAGTCTCCTGGAAACACCAGCGTGCCTTGTTCAGACGGCGGCGTGAACGGCCCCTCATAGCGCAGGCGCTTGAACTTGATCCGGCAGGCGAGTTGGTCGAACATCGTGCTGCCCCACATCTGCGCGTCGGTCAGCATGCCGGGCGGGCGAAAGCTCAACTCCGAGAAGGGCTGGGTCGGCGACAGCCGGTCTCCCTTCGCGGCGCCCTGCGGCACCGGCTTCTCCGGTGCGGGCACCAGCTGACGCCCGTCGCGGCGGTCGAGCACGAAGATGTCGCCGGTCTTTGCCGGGATGTAGATCGCAGGCGTCACGCCGCCGTTAAGGCGCAAATCGACCAGACTGGGCTGCGACGGCATATCCATGTCCCAGAGATCGTGGTGCACGTTCTGGAACGACCAACGCAGTTTCCCGGTCATGAGATCGAGGGCAATCAATGCCGAATCGTAGCGCTCGTTCTCGGGCGAACGGCCGCCGCCCCAAATATCCGGAGAACTCGAGCCGAGCGGCACATAGACCAGTCCGAGCTTCTCGTCGACCGCGGAAATGCTCCAGGAATTGGGTGAGCCGGCCGTGAAATGATGCGAGGCCGAGGGCATCTCGTTCGGATCGGAATTGCCGGCATCGAATGCCCAGATCAGCCGTCCTGAATAGATGTCGAAGCCGCGGATCACGCCCGACGGCACGCGATCGGAATAGTTGTCGATCACCGCTCCGCCGACGATCAGCAACTTGTCCGTGACGACGGGCGGCGAGGTGCCCTCGTAGAAGCCGAGTGTCTGGATCTCGCTGCCCTGCTTGAGATCGATCTGTCCCTGATTGCCAAAATCCTGGCAAGGCACGCCGCTCTGCGCATCGAGCGCGAACATCCGTCCGTCGTTGGTCGGTATGAAAATGCGCCCCGCACAATCGCTCGGGGCCGGCGTGCCGTCGGCAGTTATCGCGCCGGGCTTGGTCGCGTGATAGGACACGCCGCGGCAGGTCATGTGCTGGAAGGCCTTGTTGTGCTGCACCTGCGGATCGAACTTCCAGCGCAGTTTTCCGGTCGCGGCTTCGAGCGCGAACACGATCTGGTGCGGCGAGCAGGTGTAGAGCAGATCGCCCACCTTGAGCGGCGTCGCCTGGTTGGTGATCTCGTCGGGATCGTCCGGGCCCTTGTGATCGCCGGTGCGGAATTCCCAGGCGAGCTTGAGGTCCTTGACGTTGTCCTTGGTGATCTGGCTCAGCGACGAGAAGCGCGTACCGAAGCCGCTGCCGCCGTAGGCCGTCCAGTTCTGGCCGGCAGCGGGCTGGTCCGGTTCGGGAGACGCAATGGCCCCCGTTGTTTCGCCCTCAGGTATCGTGCCGGCAAGATCGCGGCGATCGCTCGTCAGGGACATGCCGACGACGATGGCTGCGGCGACCAACACAAGGCCAAGCGCCCATCGCGCTGCGCGCAAGCGAGGCGCCAGGCGGGAGGCAATGAAGGGCAGCATCAGCCACAGGCCAAGCGGCACGAGTACGTCGCCGCGCGGCGCCAGCGACCAGAAATCGAGGCCGGCCTCCCAGATCGCCCAGGCCATCGTTCCGGCCAGCAGCGCGGCATAAACCCAGAGCGCCTCGGCGCGGCGGCGCCCGAGCAGCCAGCTCGTGAGCAGAAGCATGATGCCCGCGATCAGATAGTAGACGGAGCCACCGAGGGCCTCGAGCCAGGCACCGCCAGCCAGGAGGCCCAGTCCCATGATAGCGACGAGCACAATGGTGATGGCCAGCAATGGCGCGTCACGGAGCCAATTCATTGAACGATGCATGGGAGGCATGATGGTCACTTCAGCGTATAGAGAAACGCCGCGATGTCCCGCGCGTCCTTCTGCGGGATGCCCATTCTCGGCATGGCATTGCCCGGCAACGCCCGCTGTGGATCCTCGATCCAATCAGCCATGTTGTCCGGCGAGTTCTGGATGTAGCCGGCGATGTAGGTCCGCGTGCCGATCCGATGCAAGGGTGGGCCGACATTGCCTTCGGCGCCGGCAATGCCGGGAATATCGTGACAGCCGCCGCAGTGATACTGCTTGACGAGGTCGGCGCCACGACGCGCGTCGCCGGTGAAGTTGTCCGGGCCCGCAGCCTTGCAGGCGGCGCCTGTGGTAGCCAGCAGCGCGGTGACTAGCAATCTCGTGATCGGATTTGCCATCGCTGCTTCCCGGCGATCAGGGCTTCTGGCCGAAATTGAAAGACTTGGTGGCAGACCAGGGATCGGTCGTCGAGACCTGCTCGCTCGGGACTTGCTCGACTTCGGGCGAAGGCAGATTCGCGGAAAAGGTTCGGCCCCATTGGTGGCTCGGCTCGTTGCTGATCTTGCCGATATAGGTGACGAGATCCCAGATCACGCTGTCGGGCAGCACGCCGCCCCAGGCCGGCATTCCATTCGGCCGCCCCTGGTAGATCGAGAGAAAAATGTTCTCTGGCTGCGAGCCGTAAGTAAAGTTGTTGTTGCTCAGTGCCGGACCCATGCCGCCGCCGCCATTTGGCGCGTGGCAGCCGACGCAGTTGAAGTTGACGTAGTAGGTCATCCCGCGCTGCTCCGCATTGGGATCGCCCTGCACAGGGTTCTTGATCTGCGGCGGGTCCGGCTGCGCGCCGGGATGGAGGTGACTGACGGGGACCTGCATGAAGACGCCGGGCCTGCCATTGCCGACGCTGCCACCGAAGTTCGGGCGCGGAGACAGCGTCGGCATCTGCGCCTCCTGCGACTGCGGCAAAGTCTGCTGGGCCAGTCCCGCACCATTCGGCACAACCGCCAGCAGCAACGACAGGGCGCTCGCGCGCAGCACTGGAGCAGACATCACTCATGTCCTCCCGATACCGTAACCGGTTGGTCCACCAGCGGAACGCCGTAACTGCGCAGCAGCGAGGTGATCTCGGACCGGTGCTCGTCGATGAATGCATTCAGTCGGTCGCGCAAGGCGTCGTCGCCTTTGCGCACGCCCATCGCGATGGCGAACTGGAACTGCTGAGGTGCAAAGCGCTCGTAATCCCGGATCGGCGTGACCGTCAGGGGGACGGGAGAGCGCTGGGCGAAATATCCGGCGAGCGGACCCCAGGCTGCGGCGACATCGAGGCTGCCGCTTTCGACGGCTTCGATCAGGCGCGCCGGCGGATCGGCCTGGCGATAATCACCGTAGATGGAGTAGCCGCGGACGTTGTCAACGATGCCCTGTTCGCCGAGCGCTTGCGCGGGCGGCGGATTGTTGCCGTCATCGCCGATCAGATGCACGCCGATCGCGAGGTGATGCAGGCGCGGGTCGAGCAGGGACGAAAGGTCGAGGTGCTGGTCCTGCCGCGTGACGAACACGTAGCTCGAGCGATAATACGGCTTCGTCGTCTCGACGAGATCATAGCCGGACGGCACGCCCATGACGACGTCGCATTTGCCGGCTTTCAGCGTGTTACGGATGAAGCCGCGGCGCTGCGCCCACCAGGTGTAGGAGACCTGCAGGCCGAAATGCTCGGCCACCATGGCCGCGAGCCTGTTCTCGAATCCTGCTTCGGCGCTGTTCGAGAAAGGCAGATTGTTGGGATCGGCACAGACGCGAAGCTCGCGATCCGACGCTGCCGCCGCCGTGGTTGCAAGCCCGACCAGAAAACCAAGAGCGATGCCGGGATAACTATTTCGAAGGCGCATGGCTGGTGTCCTCACCATTCGCGCCGCCGAGTTTGAAGACCAGCAGCTCACTCCCGCCCGCGGTGTAGAACGGCAAATCCTGGGTCGCACCGACAAAACCGAGCGCGCCGTTGCGCACCCGCGGATCGACCTCGGCGTTGGCCACCACACCCGGCCAGCCGCCGACGCCCGACAGGATCGCGATGTATTGCTGTCCGTCGGAGCCGCGATAGGAGATCGGCTGGCCAATGAATCCGGAGCCGGCGCGGAATTGCCAGAGGACATGCCCGTCCTTGGCATCCACGGCCTTGAACAGCCGATCCATGGTGCCGTAGAACGCGACGTCGCCTGCCGTAACCAGCGCGCCGCTCCAGACCGGCAGCTTCTCGTGGATCTCCCAGACCTTCTTGCGCGCGACGGGATCCCACGCCATGAATTCGCCGCGGTGGCCGCCGGGGCCGGCATACATGTCGACATCGGCGCCCACATAAGGTGTGCCTGCGATATAGCCGACCTGCGATGCCTTGAAATTCATGCAAAGATGCTGATGCGGCACGTAGAGCAGCTTGGTGCGGGGCGACCAGGCGGTTGGCTGCCAGTCCTTGGCGCCCGGCGCGGCCGGGCAGATGTTCTCGACGGTCTTGCCGGCGAGCGGCGTCTTCTCCTCGTTGGGGATGATCTTGCCGGTCTTGAGATCGACGCCGTTATAGGCATTGACGAATTCAAACGCGTCCGCCGAGATGACTTCGCCGGTCGCCCGATCCATCACGTACATATAGCCGTTGCGGCCCGGGTGGATCAGCACCTTGCGCGGCTTTCCATTCAGTTCGAGATCGACGAGCACATTCTCGTTGATCTCGTCGTGGTCGAACAGGTCGTGCGGGTTGATCTGGTAAGCCCATTTGGCGCGGCCGGTGTCGGGGTCGCGGGCAAAGATTGTGGTGCTCCAGAGATTGTCGCCGCTGCGCTGGTTGGCGTTCCATGGGCTCGGATTGGCTGTGCCGTAGTAGATCAGATTGAGTTCGGCATCGTAGGAGATCCATCCCCACATCGTGCCGCCGCCGACCTGCCAGCGGTCGGCCGGCCACGTCTTCACGCCGAGATCCTTGCCCTTGAGACTGTCGTAGAACGGCTTGAAGTCGTCGCCGATCAGCACGTCCTTGTCCGGGCCCGTGGCGTAGGCGCGCCACGCAATGGCCCCGGTGTTTTCATCGAGCGCGGTGACCCAGCCGCGCACGCCCATCTCGCCGCCGCTGTTGCCGACGAGCACCTTGCCCTTGACCACGACGGGAGCCATCGTGATGGTCTCGCCCTTGTTGATCTCCCCGAGCTTCGTATGCCACAGCTCCTTGCCGGTCTTGGCGTCGATCGCGACCGTGTGGTTATCAAGCGTGTTGAGGAAGACCTTGCCGTTGTCGAAGGCGAGTCCGCGATTGACGACGTCGCAGCAGGCAACGCCCGCGGCTGCCGGTTCAGGCTTTGGCGCGTAGGACCATTTCAATTCACCGCTCGTGGCATCGAGTGCGAACACACGGTTGGGGTAGGGGCCAGCATAAGGGCCGACCACATACATGGTGCCATCGACCACGAGCGGCGCCGCCTCCTGGCCGCGATCGGCACCGACCGAGAACGTCCATGCAAGCTGGAGGCGCGATGCATTGGACGTGTTGATCTGATCAAGGTTGCTATAGCGGGTGTTGGCGTAGTCGCGCGCCGCCATCGGCCACTGGCCGGGATCTTTCATGCGGCTGGCGAGATCGCTCTGTGCCGAGGCGGACGACAGCAACGCGCAGGACGCGCAAAGGGCACAAAGGAAGCCTGGAAGTCGGCCCAGCAAACGCGTGAGACCACGCACTAACATATGTAAAGATCTCCACGGCAGTGATGAGGCCGTGCGCCGTTGCAGGCCGGTTTACGAACCTACAAACGTTCCGACTTCGCTTGGTTCCAAAGAGGTGAGACCGACGACGAGCTATCTCACGACGTTGCCGGACACGCCGGCGCCGAGGTCAACTGCGATCTGATCTTCCTTGCCGTTACACTTGGGGTGGCCAAATCCAGACGGACTTTTGCCGTCGGGTCCGATGTCATAGATGATTGCGTCTTTCATGTTGGGGCTGACGCCGGCCGGCACGCGGTCGAGCCCGAGCTGGTGACGCACGCGCCAGGCCACGTTGTGATCGGCGCAGGAGCTGTCGCCGCTGACGCCCAGCGCGCCCGTGATGCCGTTGCCGTCATAGAGCGCCAACCCGCCTCCGAACACGATGGTGCCGCCGATCGGCTTGCCTACCATCGGATCCTGGGCCGTGCCGAAGTTGTCGGGAGATCCGGCGTACAAGGCTTCCGGAGACGGCGGGTTGCCGAGTGCCGCTCCGAACAGGAACCCGCCGGGCTGCGCACCGGCATAGAGATTGGCGGTCGCGATCGCCTTGTCCTTCAGGCTGAACGCATTTGCCGTATTGGCCTTCTCGGCCGCGATGGCCCGGCTGCCGAGCCACTGGTCGTCGACCTTGCCGCCGCTATAGGCAACTGCGCAGACGATGCCCTGCCGATTGACGACGGCAGCCCACTCGTTGTTGTCGAGACCGCCGTTGCTGGGGCCGCCGCCCGGCTTGACACTCTTCTTGAGGATATCGGCGAGCTTGTCATGGTCGACCGGGCACGACATCCCTGACTTGGGTTGGTCCTGCGCGCTCAAGACTGCAGGCACCAAGAATGCTGCGGTGATTGCCGTTAGCACCATGACGGATCGTTTTTCCATGTGGCCTCCGTGGAGTGTCGCAGTCGGCAGGCGAACGTTCGAACAGAAGTTGCGGTTCCTATGCAGCGTCGCTCAGCCCGGATGTTGAAGGGAGCGGCAGGCGGGAATGACCGCCGTTCGCAGTCAGCCAGCGGTGAGCAAAGAACAACGCGGCGCCGGTATAGAGTAGGCCCATGGGCACCCACATCAGGATGCCGGCGAGCTGCTGGTCCTCGAGTGCCGAGAGGCCGAATTCCCCGGCGAGGGCGCCCTGGCCTGGGATCCACAGCCGCGGCGACACGGTCAGCAGAGCTCCGAGCACGCCGGAATGCAAAATGGTGATGAAAAGGCACGCGACAGCGATGCCGTCGCGAATTCGAGTGCTACGGCCCTGACCGCGGCCATGCAGCAGCACCCACCAGAACAACAGCGCAGTCGCGAAGAAGCTGATGTGCTGGAGACGATGGATCGCCGTATTCTCGAGCGCCCACGCATATAAAGGCGGTGCATGCCAGACCCAGAGCGCTGCGCCGTGCAGGATGGTCGCGCTCATGGGGTGGCTTACAAAACGCCAGGGCCACGCCAATATCGGCAGATCGAGCATGCGGCCTGCCGCCGGGCGAAGCCGGGCCGGCAGGCTCCACAGCAGAGGACCATTGATCCGGGCGAACGCCATCAGCGGTGCCGCGACCACCATCAGCAGTTCGTGCTCGACCATGTGCGCGGTGAACAGACGCTCGCCGAGCCAGTGCAGCGGCGAGGTCACGGCAAGTGCGGCCACCAGCCATCCGGTCCAGAACGCGGCCACCTGGCGGAAGCTGACGCCACGGCCACCACCTGCATGATGCCAGAGCCGCTGCGTTCCGACATAGAAGCCGATACCGACGGCATAGAGCGGGGCCATGAGCCAGGGATCGTAGCTCCACAGCGAACCGGGATCGACATCCGATAGTCCGTGCGCATCGGCCGGCGCCGCGAGCAGCGCGAGCAGCAGTGCTGCAAAGCTCAGCGCAGGCATGGGCTGATCATGAGCGAGGCGGCGAACTGGTTCGCAATCACCAGCGCAAATAACACGCCGGAGCCGACGCCGAGCCAGGCCATGAACGTTCGTGGTCCGCCACCCCGCGCATCGGCCCATTCAGCCCCCGCGCCGCGCCGAACGGCGCGGGCCGAAATGACAGTGCCTGCCAGCGCGACGACAGCCAGAACCGCGCTCATGATCGCGCCGCTGAGCCTGGTCTGTTCGCAGGAGAAGTGCGCGAGCACGTAGACGCCCTGCAAGTTGATACCCCACGCGATGGGCCCGAGCGCAACGCCGGCCCAATAAAGCAGTCTGGAATGTCGATCGGCTGCGGTCATAGGCGTGGCACCCAATCGAGCAAGACATAGAGCGGCAGCCAGGCGAGCACGACGAAGTTCCAATAGAACACGTTGTCGGTCACGTCGCTGAACCGGCGCGGCTTCGCATGGCGCGTGAACATCAATACCGCCAGCACGACCGTGTCGCCGACATCGGTGGCAAGGTGGGTCGTGTGCAGCCCCAGAATGAGCCAAACAATGGAGCCGTAAGCTGAATTGTCCCAGCGGGTGTTGAGATGCGCGAACTCGAAGCCGCGCAGCACCAGCAGGGCAATGCCGATCAGGGCCATCACGATGAGTCCGGTCCGCACCTTCGCGAGATCCTGCCGGTGTGCGGCGCGGTTGGTGATCTCGTTCGGGATGATGCTCAGCAGATAGACCACGACTTCGGCTGTGCCTGGCCAGAGATCGGGCGGCGAGGCGCCGATCGGCCAGCTTGGGTTGACGGCGTAGAGATAGAGATAGGCACCGATGGCAATGGCAAAGCCCATACCTTCCAGCGCCATGAAGCCCATCGCGCCCCACCACGGTCCGCTGCGCGGGCCGTAGCCGTAAGTCGGCAGTTCAGCGACATTGCGGACGATGGTCTGTCTCACTCCTCGTCCTCCTTGCTGCCGCTCGGCCAGAACCAGCCGATCAAGGTGACGGCCATCGGCGGCGTGCCCCAGAGCACCGCCCAGGGCGTGAAGATCGAGCCGATGAAGAACACGGTCGTTGCGATAGCTGTGAGCAGTGGCCAGATGCTGGGTTCGGGCGAAGCCTCGCGGATCTGCGGCTCGGCTTCCGCGAGCGACGTCAGCAGGACCTCGCGCCGCTCGGCGCTCAGACCCGCGACCACGGGCAGGCTCTCGCTATCGGCCCACAGCGGATCGCGGTGCTTGACCACCGGAATGCGGTCGAAATTCTGCGGCGGGGGCGGCGATGACGTCGCCCATTCCAGCGTGGAGGCATCCCAGGGATTGTCGCCTGCGAGCGCGCCCTTACGCAAGCTGTAGACCACATTGACCAAAAGCAACGCGAAGCTGAGCGCGAAAATGAGAGCACCACCGCTGGACACGAGATTCAGGTGCGCCCAGTCCATGTCGGCGGTGTAGGTGTAGACCCGGCGCGGCATTCCGATCAGCCCGAGGATGTGCATCGGGAAGAAGGCGACGTTGAAGCCGATGAAGGCGAGCCAGAAATTCCAGCGCCCGAGTCGCTCGCTGAGCATGCGGCCGGCGATCTTGGGAAACCAGTAGTAGACCGCGCCGACCAGCGGGAACACAGCGCCGCCGATCAGGACATAATGGAAGTGGGCGACGACGAAATAGGTGTCGTGCACCTGGGTGTCGATCGGGACCGAGGCGACCATGACGCCGGACAGCCCGCCGAGCACGAAGATCACGATGAAGCCGATCACGAACAACAGCGGGGTCCGGTAGACCGGACGCCCGTCCCAGAGCGTTGCCAGCCAGCAGAAGATCTGCAGCCCGCTCGGCACCGCGATCAGCATACTGGAGGCTGTGAACAGGGCCGCGCCGAGTTGGGGCAGGCCCGTGACGAACATGTGGTGGACCCAGAGACCGAACGACAGGAAGCCGGTCGCGATCAACGAGAGGATCACCACGGGATAGCCGATCACCGGCCGTCGTGCGAACGTCGCGAGGATCGCCGAGACCATTCCCGTGCCCGGGATGAAGATGATGTAGACCTCGGGATGGCCGAAGAACCAGAACAGATGCTGCCAGAGCAGGGGATGTCCGCCCGAGGAGGAATCATAGAAGCGCGTGTTGACGAGGCGATCCAGGATCAGTGACGTCGATGCGACCATGATCGAGGGCATCGCGAACATCACAAGGAAGCTCGTCACCAGCATGGCCCAGACGAACAGGGGAATGCGGTCGAGCGTCATGCCGGGCGCGCGGAGCTTGAACACGGTCACGATGATTTCCACGGAGACGGCGAGCGCCGCGACCTCGGTGAAGGTGATCATTTGCGCCCAGACATCCGGGCGCTTTGTCGGCGTAAATTGCAGCGAGGAGAGCGGGACATAGGCAAACCAGCCAACGTCGGGGCCGACATTCAGCGCAAAGGAAATCCAGAGAAAGCAGCCGCCGAACAGAAACATCCAATAGCTGAAGGCGTTCAGTCGCGGAAAGGCGATGTTCCGCGTGCCGACCATCAACGGCACCAGATAAACGGCGAACGCCTCCATGACCGGCACGGCGAACAGGAACATCATCGTCGAGCCGTGCATCGTGAAGACCTGATTGTACTTGTCGGCGGAGAGAAACGTCTTCTCCGGCCCGGCCAGCTGAATGCGCATCAGGACCGCGAGGAGGCCGCCGAGGAGCAGGAATACGAACGCCGTGATGATGTAGCGGCGGCCGACCACCTTGTGGTCGACCGACGTCAGCGCGCCCATCCAGCCGGACGGCGTGCGCCACACTTTCTCCAGCTGTGTGGAAAGTCGAAGGCCGTTCAGGACGTCGTCCCGCAACTCATTTGGTTCAGCGGCGATGCTCACTTGAGCTGCTCCAGATAATGAATGATGGCGATCATTTCATCCGATTGCAGCGGCATCCTCGGCATGAGATTGCCGGGCTTGATGTGCTGGGGATCGGCGATCCAGGCGCCGAGCGTGGCCGAATTATTCGGCAACGTTCCCGCCGCGATGGTCGTGCGGCTGCCGATATGCGTGAGATCCGGGCCGAGCTGCCCGCCGGCCAGCGTGCCGCTAATGTTGTGGCACAAGGCGCATCCGCGCGCCCGGAACAGAGCCTCGCCCTGCTTGCCGAGCGGATCGGCAGGGCTGTTGGCGCTCTGGTTTTCATGGTGGCGCCAGCGGCCGAACTCGTCGGGTGACATCGCGATCACGGCAAATGCCATGTGGGCGTGCTGGATCCCGCAGAACTCGGCGCATTGCCCGCGATAGATGCCCGCGTTCTTCGCCGTGAATTGCAGCTCGTTCTTCTGCCCGGGGATCAAGTCCATTTTGCCGGTCAGGCTCGGCACCCAGAAGCTGTGGATCACGTCCGCCGATTCCAGCTCGACCTTCACCGGCTGGCCGGTCGGGATCCGGATCTCGTTGGCCGTCACGAAACTCTGCTGCGGACTGTCGGCCTCATAGCGGACCTCCCACCACCATTGGTGGCCGATGATCTTGAGGATGTGGGCTTTCTCGTCCTTGGCAAAGACGGTACGTTGTCCGGCATAGCTCACGAAGGAGAGACCGAGCACGACGGCGGTGGTCGCAATCCCAAGCGCGAGGATGACGCGCCCGGAGCATTCCTCGAAGGCTTGGTGAAGGTCAAGCGGCCGATCAGCCGAACGTTTTCGCCGCATCATTCCGATGCAGAGCGCGATCACGACGGCGGTCCAGACGACCGCCGACACAGCGAGGAAGATGAACAGCGTGTGCAAGATCTGGTCGGATTGCAGCCCTTGCGGATCGAGCGCCGATTGCCGGCCCGCACACGCCGTGAGCGGCCAGATCGTGCACAACACCAGAACCCTTCGCACCCAGACCTGCATTGACGCCTTGTCGCACTCCGCTTCACAGGCGGAACCGGGCAGGCCTACAAAGGTTCCTATCCGCTAATCGGAGCGATGGGCCGAAGAGGGATGTCCGACATCAATCATCGGGCTAGAATGGCCAGCCCTTCACGGCGATCACGATCGCCGCATCGCCAGCGGCCATCAGCAACAGGACGGCGAGACTGGCGATGATTGCGCCCGGCTGGGCAAGCACGCGCAACTCTCCGAGCATGTGTCGGCTCCAAAAAGCAGCAATGCCGCGATGACCCTGAGGGTTCCTGCGGACACGCCGGGCGTTGACGTGCGAGCGCCGGAACGAAGGCCCGAGATCGCGCGTTCCTGCGACGAATTGAGGGTTCACGTGCCGCGCTATCATTTTGATCTGGTCGACTCCGAGACCGTCGCCGACGAGGGAGGAGCTGAATTGCCCGACGACATCGTGGCGCTGGACGTTGCCGAGGAGATCGCGAAGAGGCTCCTTGCGGAGCGTCCCGAACTCAGGAATCGTCATTTTTCCATCCTGGTCACGAACCAGCAGGGTGAGGAGATCGGGAAAGTGCCACTGGATGTCCTGCACTGAAGTCGCGGCCTGACATGGCGTTGAGGATCGGAGTGATCTCGGATACGCACGGCCTTCTCAGACCTGAGGCCGGACGCCGTCTTGCAGGGGTGTCGCATATCCTCCACGCTGGTGATATCGGCGCGCCGGAGGTTCTGGAGAGGCTTTGCCGAATAGCGCCCGTCACCGCCATCAGGGGAAACGTCGATGTCGGCAGTTGGGCGAGGCGCTATCCCGAAACCGAAACAGTGCACCTCGGCGCTCGTTGTTTCTACCTCCTTCACGATCTCAAGGCGCTCGCCATCGACCCCGCGGCAACCGGTGTGAACGTGGTGATATCAGGACATTCGCATCGGGTGCAGGTCAACACGATCAACGGAGTGCTTTTCCTGAATCCTGGAAGCGCCGGTCCAAGGCGATTCAACCTGCCGATCACGCTGGCAACGCTCGATCTCGATGAGGGCGGCGACCTGCGGCCCACCATCCATGAGCTCGACGCGTGAACGAAGCGCATGCGTAGCAGCTAGTGGGTATTCGACTTTTGCCATCGCTCCAGATCAATCGGGGGACGCTTTGGGTCGATCTGCTCCTTCTCGGGATTTCCCTGCCAAGGCTGGTCCGTCTGCCGGTGGGTTGGCAAATCCGTCTGCTGTCGCGGATCGTCGACCGGTGTTTCTCTCGGGTCGTTTTCAGGCGCTTTCGCTTTCGGCATAACTTGTCCTCTCTGCGATCTGTCGGTGTGGTGGCACGCGATCAACGTACGCCAGCGATCCCGCCATCATCAGCTTCCGGGTGCCGTCCTTCTCCGTTTCCCGCGATAGAGCCTGGACCATGAACAAAAAGCCTTCCGTATGAACTGCGGGGTCAACACGGGCAGGAATCGTTCGTTCCTAGGGGCATGCATCAGCATCGATCAGGAACGACCGCCGCCCCATCTCATTGCCAGCGCATGAGGTCGCGAGACCGAAACAAGGAGCATGCAATGTCCAAATTGCCCCCCATACCGCCAGAGCAGCGCAGCGACAAGGGACCCGGATCTGATCCCAGGATCGAGACGGATGAAAGAGTCCCCGACCGCGAGAACTTCGACACCCAGGGTCGTCACGGCAACATCAAGCAGAACACGACAAACCAAGGCTACCAGCAGGACCGATGAATGCCACACAAGAACTCAGACAGTGAACGCTTCGGTGGTCCGGGCTCCTCGCGGCAGGATCGCAAGCACCCCGAAAAGGGAGGTCGCGAGCATGAGCGCCCTGCGCCCGGAACGGCTACCAACGACCGCAAATCACACGTCTCGGGAGGCGGTGGTGAGCGCGATCAACATCACACGCACGACGATCGTGAGAGGAGCTGAGCAATGGCTAAGACAACTTCGAGCTTGATGCTGATCGCGTTCCTGGCGACCGCGTCGATAGGGGCCGCCTCGGCGCAGAGTGGCGGTGGCGGCGGTTCGGGAGGATCGGGCGGAGCAAGCGCGAGCAGCACGAGCGGCGGCACCGGCGGTGCCACAAGCCCTGGGTCGGCAGGCCTTGGGTCTGCAGGAGCTACAAACCAGACGGGCGGTGCATCGCCCAGCCTGGGCAATCCAGGCGACGCGGCCGCGGCTTCGCGTGGCACGACGGCTACCGGCACGAACACCGCTGGAACGGCCCAATCGAGCGGTGGCGGGCCGCGAGGATCGACCACCGTCGGGCGGGCCGGCAATCCCGCAGGGGGGACCAGCAGCGGACGGATTGACGGAACTGCGACACCCGGTCCGTCGATCCCGGGCGACGCCGAAATACGCTCGGAGAACTCTCAGGATTCCCACGTCGATCGAAAGATCAAGAGCATCTGCAAAGGCTGTTAGATCGGCGATCAGGACGCCGGGTTTTCCGGCGTCCAATCGAGGTCGTCCTCGCTTCGAGGTTCGGGGTCGGGCGAGCAGGGCTTGATCTTCAGGTCATCCTCGAGCCTGGGCTGACCCCCGCCGCTTTCGACCAGACCGGCGTCTTCGGCCTTTTTCAGGGTTTCCTCTTTGGTTGAAAACGTCCGGCTCAGTTTTTCGCCGTCCTTGAACAGGGCATACGCCATATTGGCTCCTCGCGATTGGAATCATCGAAGACTTTGACGTGGGCGGACACACACGGCCACCGTCGCTCCTTTGTCGCTTGGTGAAGCTCTAGCCGACTTCCCTGAGATTGCTCAGGATCGCCAGGTGACGCTGAATGATCGGCGGCGACATCTATGCGACCTGCTGTTCGCCGGGGTGCCATCTGATCGCAAATACGACGTGGAATCTCCAATGTTGGATTCACAAGACGCTGCGACCGTTTCGAACGTTCCTATCGCCGCCGTAAGCAGCCGGGCGATGCTCCACCTGATGTCGGCATCCTGGCACGAGCCCGCAGGTTATTGGCACGGGAAGTGCGTCATGATCATAGGAACGGCAGCACTGAGGACGGTTTGTCCATCATCCAGATGCCGACCGGCGCACGAGCAAAATCATGCAACACAGAAATTCACGCAGCTTTCCGATTTCCGCGGGCGTCCTTCTCGGGCTTGGTCTGGGCGGGTTTTTTGACGGCATCGTGTTTCATCAGCTGCTGCAATGGCATCATATGTTAAGCGGCTGGTATCCGCTCAACTCCATCGACAACGTCAAGCTCAACACGACCTGGGACGGCATCTTCCACAGCGCGGCCTATGTTGTTGTGCTCCTCGGCCTGTATGTGCTGTGGCAACGGGCGCGCGGGTCTGACATCCACTGGTCGCGCGGCCAGTGTCTCGGCGCGGTGTTGCTCGGTTGGGGCATCTTCAATCTGGTTGAAGGCGTGGTTGACCATGAGGTCTTCAAGCTGCACCAGGTGAATGAGACCGTGCCTCACGAGCAGCGCATCTTCTGGGACATCGGCTTCCTGCTATGGGGTGCGGCCATGTTGGTCATCGGCGCCGCCATGACACGCGCCGGCACGCAAGGGAGGGTCCATGCGGAAAGCAGTCTACAGCCTCGCTAGAGAGACCTCGCCAGCTCTGGTCTATGCCATTTTTATATTGCTGCTGATGCTCGCTACAGCACCGGCCTTTCGCATCGTGCTGTTGGGTGTGTCGCTGGATGATCTTCTGCAACTACGCTGCTTCAATCCCGGCTGATGCGCGGTTATCACGCCTCATGTCTTCCCGGAGGTAACATGGTCGAGTTCAGGCTTCCGAAACACTCCCGCGTCGAAAAGGGAAGGATCTGGCCCAAGCCGGACAGCAAATCGTTGCGCGAATTCCAGGTCTATCGCTGGAATCCCGACGACGGACGCAATCCCCGGCTCGACACCTACTTCGTCGATATGAGCGATTGCGGGCCCATGGTTCTGGATGGTCTGATCTGGATCAAGAACAACATCGACTCCACGCTGACATTCAGGCGGTCCTGCCGCGAAGGCGTGTGCGGCTCCTGCTCGATGAATGTCGCCGGCCAGAACACGCTCGCCTGCACCAAGTCCATGAGCGAGGACGTTCCGAACGGCGAGCCGCTGCGCGTGCTGCCCTTGCCGCATCAGCCAGTGGTCAAGGACCTCGTTCCCGACCTGACGAATTTCTACGCACAGCTCGCATTGATCGAACCTTGGCTGCAAACCGTGTCACCCACACCACCGAAGGAATGGCGACAGAGCCATGAGGATCGGGCCAAGCTCGACGGGCTCTACGAGTGCATCCTCTGCGCCTGCTGCTCGACATCTTGTCCAAGCTACTGGTGGAATTCCGAGCGTTTCCTCGGCCCAGCGGCCCTGATCCAGGCGGCCCGCTGGGTCAATGACAGTCGCGACGAGGCGACGGGCGAGCGCCTCGACAAGCTCGAAGACCCCTTCAGGATTTATCGCTGTCACACCATCCTCAACTGCGCGAAGGCGTGTCCCAAGGGCTTGAATCCGGGCGAAGCCATTTCCGGATTGCGCCTCAAGATGGTCGAACGGAAGTTCTGATCGGGGACGGACACTCGCGCATAAAGGAACGATGGCTGCGGGGTAGGCTTATCGACCAAACTGGAGGCGCCTGATGGGCAAGAAACAATTCGCCGCGTTGCCGTTCATGCTGAACAATTCCGAATTGCGCGTGATGCTGATCACGACCAGGCGCAAGCGCAGGTGGAGTGTCCCGAAGGGATCGCCGATGCGCAAGACGGAGCCGCACCGTACGGCTGCGCTCGAGGCGTACGAGGAGGCCGGTCTCGTCGGCGTCACCGCAAAGCGCGCGCTGGGCTCCTTCAAGCATCGCAAGCGGAAGGGTGATCGCAAGCGGACCATGAACGTTGCCGTCTTTCCCATGAGGGTCCACGGGCAGGAGCGCTGGTGGCCGGAAAAGGGAGAGCGTGAAGCAATCTGGGTCTCGCCGAAGACGGCGGGCCGTCTGGTGCACAAGGCGCAGCTTCGTCGTCTAATCGCCCGCTTCGCGGCGCAGACGGAGAAGACCGCCCCCTCACCGCTGAGCGATGGCATGGCTCCAGGAACCCGCGTCTCGTCCAGTTATTCAAGGTAGATGAACCAGCAACCGACCGGACTCGCATTCGAGGAGCGACCGCCTCATGAGGTCTTGGCCGCGGCGATCAAGCGACGCTGCGCGATCCTGTTCGTCGGCGCCGGCGTCTCGATGGCTGTCGGCCTGCCGTCCTGGCAATCTCTGATCGACCATCTGCTGGATGACCTTGGACTTGAGCGCGACGTGATCGCTGGGATGCACGGCGGCTATCAGATGCTGGCGGAGTACTACCGGCTGAAGCGCGGCGGAATCGGCCCGCTCCGCAGCTGGCTCGACCGCAACTGGCGCGTCGACCCGGACAGGATCGCGGCCTCACGGCTCCACCGGCTGATCGTGGAGCTCGATTTTCCGACCATTTACACCACGAACTACGACCGCAACCTCGAGACGGCCTTCGAGGTCCTGGAAAAGCCCTATGCCAAGATCAGCAACGCAAAGGACATTGCAAGCGCCCGTTCCGGCGTCACGCACATCATCAAATTTCATGGCGACTTCGACGACGATGCCTCGCTCGTCTTGACCGAGACCGACTTCCTCAACCGGCTCGCGTTCGACTCGCCACTCGATATCCGGTTTCGCGCCGATGCCTTGGGCAGCACGCTGCTTTTCATCGGATACAGCATGTCCGATCCCAACATTCGGCTCCTGCTGCATCGGATTTGGCAGAGTTGGGATGAGTCCGGGCACCGCCAGGACCGACCGAGGTCCTTCGCGTTCGTCACGCAGCGCAATCCGGTGCAGGAGGCTGTATTGGCGAACTGGGGCATCACCACCATAGCGTCGCCTGACGGCGTCAGCCCAGATGATGGTGTCAGCCAGTTTTTGCTGGACATCCGCCGGCGTATCGAGCGAGAGAGCTAAAGCGGTCCCTGGCGCGCCTTGAGCGTTTGCTCTGCTGCCGCGGGGCCGCTCGGCTCAGCGGCGGGATCGGTCAGAAGGAGGATCGATGACCAGTCTGCACCTGGGCCGGTCACCGATATCCCCTATATCGCCGTGCATAGGCATAGCGAGGATTGACGCCGCAATAGGCGTGCGTTCCCGATGCAGTCGCCATGCACTGAGCGTAACTGGCGAACTGGCAGTTGCCCGGATAGCCCCAGACGCGGCCCTGAAGACAGTAGCGGTCTTGTGCGACGGCCGCCGTTGGGGAGCCGAGGCCCGTCACGAGCGCGAGAGAGGCGGCGGCCAGGAGCAATCGATGCTTCATGGAAATCTCCATTTCAACATTGAACGTGCCTCGTGAAGCGGCGTTCCAAGTGCAACGTTTACCGACTCCTCTAATTGCGACCTGAACGCGATGCGGCCCCGGCGAGGAGAGGATCTCACCGAGGCCGCTCTCATGCGCGCAACAGCAAGGGCGCGCTTTGGAGGATTGCTAACCGCGAACCGCTAGCGACGCGGCGTGGCGCCGTTGGACGGTGGGGTCGTTTCGTTGCGCATGCCGGAAGGACTGGAAGCACCTTGTCCGCCCCGCTCGACATGGGTGATGCCGCCGCCGCCGCCGGTTCCGCCTGAGCCGCCATCTCCAGCTCCAGCACCGCCTGCGCCTGCGCCGCCAGCCCCGGCACCAGCGCCCGCGCCGCCGCCAGCACCGCCTCCGGCCCCACCACCGGCGCCGCCTGCGCCACCACCGGCGCCACCGCCAGCACCTTGCGCGAACGCTGCGCCGACTGAAGCGCCTGCAAGCATTGCTGCCGTAAAGATCGTCAGGATTGTCTTACGCATCTGTCTTCTCCTTGAGGTTTCGATGTCGGATCAATCATGTGAAGCATCCACCGTTCCTAGCCGTGCAGCGTGATCAAGCTCTGTCGTCGACGACTCCGCGTCGATATTGCGAAGGCACGGCAACTTCGTCGAACCGTTGGGCGAGAGCATCGAGAGCCGCGCGCATCTGCGGCCCCTGCATGGCCGCGCCGTGCCCCGTGACGACGATCTCCGGAGCGAGTGCGGCAAGTGCGCGCACCGATGTCTTGGCGCTTCCCCAATCGGGGGTGAAATACATCGGGGGCCCGTGCATCTCCGGCGTTTGCGTCACTGCGGCGTAGACGGATTCCTGCCGCGTCGTGATGAAGGCATCGCCGGCAATCAGCACGCGGTCGCGTTCGCGCCAGAGCGAGATATGCCCTGGGGTATGGCCGGGGGTATGGATCCACTGCCATTCCGGCATGAAGGGCACGCTGTGATCACAGGGAAGATCATAAAGGCGCGATGCGACATCCACCGGCTTTGTCGGGAAGAGCGGAGAGAGCCGAGCGAGCAGCCCGCCACCGACGCTGGGATCGGCCGACGGATAGGATTGGCTTCCGTCCAGATAGGGATGCTCGGCCGCATGGGCATAAACCGGCACGTGCCATTCATTCCGTAGCGTTTCGAGCACGCCGACGTGATCGAAGTGCCCATGCGTCATGACAATGCAGGAAGGCCGGCCGTTTCCTCCAAACCGGGCTTTCGCGGCGGAGCGGATGGCGCCAGCCGATCCGGGAATGCCGGCGTCCACCAGCACCCAATTGCCGTCGCCGGCGTTTTCGAGGCCAACGAAAATCACGTTGACGATCGCGAGCTGACGATAGGCACGTCAGCGACGATCTGCCGCGTGTTGTCATTGCGGTCGAGGTCGGATTGCGCGTGCTCCGCGTCGGCGGAAGAGGGAAGCGGGATCTGCGTCATGTCCATTCAAGTCCGAGTTGGTCAGCTCACTAGCGCTCGATTGTGCCGATCCGCCGGATCTTCCTCTGAAGCAGCATCACGCCGTACAGCAGCGCCTCCGCGGTCGGCGGGCAGCCGGGCACGTAGATGTCGACCGGCACGACACGATCGCAGCCGCGCACGACCGAATACGAATAGTGGTAGTAACCACCGCCATTAGCGCACGACCCCATCGAGATGACGTAGCGTGGCTCGGGCATCTGGTCGTAGATCTTGCGAAACGCCGGCGCCATCTTGTTGGTGAGCGTGCCCGCGACGATGATCACATCCGACTGGCGCGGCGATGCGCGCGGCGCGAAGCCGAAGCGTTCGGCGTCGTAGCGCGGCATCGACATCTGCATCATTTCGACCGCGCAGCAGGCGAGCCCGAACGTCATCCACATCAGCGACCCGGTTCGCGCCCAGGTGATCAGCTCCTCCGCGCTCGCCGTGAAGAAGCCCTTGTCCGCAAGATCGTCGCGGATCGTCATGAAGAACGGATCGGAAGTGTTGTCGGGCCGTCTCTCGCCCGGACGGCCAAGTGCAGGCCGGCCAAGCGGAGGGCTTGGGTTGCTAATTTGCGGAGAGCTGTTTGTCATTTTGTTCCTGAGCGCTGCGGCCGTTTGCCGATGCGACCACGCTCCGGAAACCCGTCGGCTGTATGCAGCGTTCCTGCGGCGGTAGAGGATTTGTGTTCTGTTATCGCAGGTTAGCCTCGGGTCCGGCGGCCGGAACCCAGCGTCGGCGTCACGGATCACTCTAGGAACGATCCACCGAAACTGCGGTTGGCGGCGACAAGGCCGGTGAAATGGAGGAACATGAAATGACGAACGCAGCCCGCGATACATTCGTGGTTGGATTACGCAATGCGCATGCGATGGAAGTGCAGGCGCGAGAGTTGATGGAACGTCAGTCGGAACGATTGGACGAATATCCCGAGGTCAAGGCCAAGGTTGCCGCCCACCTTCAGGAAACCAACGAGCAGCTGAAGCGGCTGGAGAGATGCCTGGAAGCCTGCGGGGAGAGCACCTCCAGCCTCAAGGATACGACGCAATCCATGATGGCGAACATGCAAGCCATGGCACACTCTGTCGCCGGCGACGAGATTCTCAAGAACACATTCGCCAACAATGCCTTCGAGAATTTCGAGATTGCTGCATACAAGTCTTTGCTCGCCCTCTGCGGCGCCGCTGGGTTCGCGGAGGCCAAGGAGCCTCTTGAGACGTCGCTGAAGGAGGAGCAGCGCATGGCCGCCTGGATCGACTCGAACGTCGAGAAGGTGACAATGGAATATCTGGCGCATCAGCGCCAGGCGGCCTGATCGCACTCCACACCCACCACGGCGAGACCGGCGGCTTCGGCCGCCGAGTCCGCCTGCGGTCATATCGGCTCGCAGGACCGGAACCCTCTTATCCACGTTTGGCTGTAATGGCGCACATCATTTTCAGCGACTACCGTAGTCCCGCTGCCGAACAGGCCTATGAGATCGCGTGGGACTTTCTGGCCCGCAGCGGGGCGATCCACGATGAGTTCGAGGCGTGCGTGTTTCTGGCCCAGCGCATCACCATGATGGTCGAGGAAGGCCAGGAAAACCGGATCCGGATGGCCAATCGCGCGATCTCCGAATACCAGTACCATCTCGAGAACTTCTGCAAGCGGGCCCGTGGCGCGGCTGCTACACGGGCTTGAGAGTTCGCGCGGGTTCCGCGCGTTCCTCGGCTCGTTCTGCCGTTTACTGCCCATCGGCGATCGTTAGCTGTCCGCGTGCCCCGGTACGTCCGCTCCTGCGCGGTGCAATGGCCGGAACAAGTGCCGGCGCTTCCCCGGCCATGCGCATGGCGAAATAGGCGATCGTCGCCTTGAGACCGTCTTTGAGCGCCACGCGCGGGCGCCATCCCAGCGCTCGAACGGCTGTGTCGATCACCGGTTTGCGGCGCTTTGGATCGTCCTTCGGCAACTCCTCGAATCGGAGCGGCGAGATTGACTCCGTATACGCCAGCACGTCCCGCGCAATAGCCTCGATGGTGACCTCGTGGGGATTGCCCAGATTGCACGGACCAGTAATCGAGGATGGACTCTCCATGAGCAGCTGGAGGCCGCGCACGAGATCGTCGACGAAGCAGAAGCTCCTGGTCTGCGTACCACCTCCATAGATCGTGATCGGCTCTCCGCGAAGCGCCTGCACGATGAAGTTGGAGACCACGCGTCCGTCATTCTCCAGCATACGGGGTCCGTAGGTGTTGAAGATGCGCGCGACCTTGATTTCGACGCCGTACATGCGATGGTAATCGAACATCAGCGTTTCCGCGGCCCGCTTGCCCTCGTCGTAGCAGGCCCGGGGCCCGATCGGATTGACGTTGCCGAGATAGGTTTCCGGCTGGGGATGCACTTCGGGATCGCCGTAGACCTCGCTGGTCGATGCCTGCAGCACCCGGGCGCCTTTCCGTTGCGCGAGCTCCAGCATGTTGATGGTGCCGAGCACGCAGGTCTTCATCGTGCCGACTGGATCCTTCTGGTAATGCCTGGGTGAGGCTGGGCAGGCAAGGCTGTAGATCCGGTCGATGTCGCCCTCGATCTCGATGGGATCGCGCACGTCGTGTTCGATGAAGCGAAAATTCGGATGATTGAGCAGCGGGCGGATGTTGTCGATCCTTCCCGTAAACAGGTTGTCGAGGCAGATCACGGTATGACCGCGCTGCAAAAGCGCATCGCAGAGGTGGGATCCGATGAAGCCGGCGCCGCCGGCCACCAGAACGGTGGGAGAGCGGCGGGACGCGTTGATGCGGGTCTGAACTGTCATGTGCTGCCTTTCAGATTTGAGCGACCTGCATGGGACGCGAGGCGGGAAGTTGCGGGGCTTTCCGGCGGCGGCGGACCGACGCCTCGGCGTAGTAGGTCTCGACTTGCCGGGCGCGGTGGTCGGAGGTGTGGTCAGCCAGAACGCGGCGCCGTGCGTTTTCCGCGATCGTGCGCCTTTGCTCCTCGGGCATGTCGCGCAGGATCTCCACGACGTCGCGGGGGCTCGATGCGAGCAGGATTTCCCGGGAAGGCTCGAAGACGGTCTCGATTCCAGGCCACCGGTCCGAGATGACGGGCGTGCCGCACGCGGCCGCTTCGAACAACCGAACGCTAGGCGAGAAGCCGAGCGCGCGCATGTCGGCGCGGGTGGCGTTTAGCGTAAAGCGTTGCTCTGCGTAAAATCCCGGATGATGTTTGGGCGTGAGGTGCTCGATCCGGGCGACATTGGCGGGCCAGACCACCTCATCGGGATATTGCGCGCCGGCGACGACGAATTGCTCGCGTGAGAGAGTGCGAGCAGGGGCGAGCAGCAGCTGCTCCAGAACCGGCTGCCGGTCCTCGCTGTAGGTTCCGAGATAGCCAAGTGCCCATTTCTTCTCCGCGCGTTGCGGCGCGTAGATGTCGGTGTCGGCACTGCAATACAGCACCCGAGCCAGCGGACTGCCATAGTTCTCCTCGATCATGCCGGGCACCGGGCCGCCGGCAAAGGACAGGTAAAGGTCGAAGCGCGGGATCATCGCCGCGGACAGATAGTTCAGGCCCTGCTCGAGCTTCGCAAGCGTGACAGGCGTGTCAATGTCGTAGAAGGCAGTAATCCCCCGGGCGTGGGTCGTGATCCATTCGGAGATCGCGATGCCGTCGGGCACGTAGGAGCCGATGACCACCAGATCGGCATCCCGGATCATCTTTCCGAAACGCTGCGGGATGTCCTTCAAGGATTGGTAAAGCTCGACAGTCCAACCGGAAGGCTTGGCAAGATCACGATGCTCGCGATACCAGGGGACGTCGCGTTCCAGAAACGTGACGTGGTGACCTCGTCGTGCCAGGGCTTCGATCAGGGCGCGATAGGTCGTGGCATGACCGTTGCCCCAGGACGAAGTAACCGAAAGACCGACGACGACGATGGTGAGGTTCATTCTGCTGCCTCGATTCGCGAACTGCTTGCGGCAAAGAGATCGTTGAACTGGCGGGCGCGCTGCCGGTAGGTGTGATGGCTCAGAATGCGCGCACGAGCGCGCGCTGCGATCGCCTGAGCCCGCTCGGGGCGCAGTGCGGCAAGATGCTCTGCGACCTCCGCCCCGCTCGCGGCCACCAGCACCTCGCGATCTGGCTCGAGAAAATGATCAATGCCGTCCCACTGGTCGGTGATCAGGCAGGCTCCGGCACCGATGGCCTCGAACACGCGCGTTGGCGGCGAGAAGCCGTAGCGCGCCATGCTGTCGCGATTGACGTTCAGCGTAGCCAGACCGGAGCCGAAGAACGCGTTGTGGTCGCCGGTCCCGACATGCCCGACCTTATGCAGATTGGATGGCGTGTCTTTGGAGTCCCACCCCGATCCACCGAGCACGAACGTTTTGTCGGGCAATTGGCGCGCGACGTCGAGAAAGAACCGCTCGACGCGCTGCTCGCGGTCCGGGAGGCGGTTTGCCAGCAAGCTCAGATCGCACGTGAAGTGTGGATTGGGCGGCGCCGGAAAGTGCGTGGCGGGGTCGAGCGCATTGTAGATCGGCACGCAGTCTCGCGCGCCGATGCCGCGATAAGCGGATACGACAGCACCGCCGCCGCCATAGGTCAAAACCATGTCGTAGGATCGGATCGCATGGCGCAGATGATGGTCTGGATTGTCCGCCACGGACTCCAGCGTCGCGGGGGCATCGACGTCCCAGTAGATGCGCATTGCATTCGACGGAATGTCGGCGACCGCGTTCTCCAGCTCCCGATCGAAGACGCCGACGCCGCTGGCTTTGACCAGCATGTCGGTCGAGCGGGCGGCTTCCTCAAGCGAGCTACGCCAGCCCTCGGGCGTCGCGGCGTAGACCACCACCTTCGCCCAGTCGGGATCGTCGATGTCGCGATGGGCCTGGCGCTCGAAGGCATCGGGCTCGAAGAATGTGACGTCGTGGCCGAGGGCCGCAATCTCCTTCAGCATGCCGCGGTAATAGGTGGCGGCACCGTTCCAGTAGGATGAGACGAGGCTGGATCCGAAGAAGCAGATCTTCATGCGGAGGCTCCGATGTATCGCAGGGGCTGTGTCGCGTGGCTTGAAGCCCTGAGGTCCTGCACGATGCCGACAAGCTGCTCCGCCCGGTGACGGCAGGTGTGACGCTCCTTGATCGCTCGGAGTCCAGTCTCCACCGTGGCTGACCATAATTCCCGGTCATCGAGGAGCGCACGAAGCGCCCGCTTCATTGCGGTGCCGTCGGAGGCGCTGAGATAGGCACCTTCCGGGAACAGGCCTTCCGCGTCCGACCAGGGGGCCGAGACCATTGGAATGCCGCACGCCATCGCCTCGAAGATGCGAATGGTCGGAATGCCCGGTAGCAAGCGGACATAGGGACCGCGGGGGACGTGGACAGTCGCGCGTGCGCCGGCGAAAGCGATGGGAGCCCAGTGTGCGGGCAGCCAGCCGCCATACCGAATGCCCCCCGCCTGAATGGTCGCGAGGGCTGCGTCCGAATAGCGGACGCCATAGACGCCCGCGCGCAGCTTCAGCTCGGCCACGGGTTCGACCAGAAATTCGTTGAGCTCGGCGCTGCGTTCGCCGTCGCCCCAATTGCCGATCCAGACGACATCGTCGCTGCGCTCGATATGCGGCAGCGGATGATACAGGGCGATGTCGGCCGCCTCGTGCCAGGTGAAGGCTCGGTCCGCCCAGCCGAGCTTCAGATATATTTGGCGAAGGACCTCGCCGAAGGCGAGCACACCGTCGAAGCCGTCGAGGTCGAACTGCGCGAGTTCGTCCGGTGCGCTGACGGCGCGATGATGGGTGTCGTGGAACAGCAACGTGAAGGGCGCGCCGTGAGCCCGTCTCGATCCGATGTCTGCGATCAGATCAGGCGAATTCCATTCGTGGACGATGACGAGATCGGCGCCGTGCAATGCCTCATCGAGATCAAGGGAGGCGTCGTAGCGGCGGATGCCGATGCCGGGAAACAGCGTTGGAATATCCTCCATCGTCTGACTGCCACCCTCGCGGATCGCATTCAATCGGCTCCAGCCGTCGATCGGCTCGAACACGACGACCTCATGACCGAGCGCGTGAAGTTCGCGGGCATAACCGCGCAGGAAATGGGCATTGCCGTTGTTCCAGCAGGAGGTGAACGCGTGATAGAATAGAACGCATTTCATGCGCGTACCTCCATGGGGGCAGGCGCGTGATGGACGGCAAGCAGCTCCTCGTAGAGGCTGAGATAGGCGCTCGTGGTTCGGGTCAGCGAGTAGGTCAGGGAATGCTCAAAGGCGGCACGTTGCAGCCTCACCCGCTCGCGATCGTCGGTGCACAGACCTGCGAGCGCTCGATGCAGCGCCTTGCTGTCGGTGGGATCGACGAAGAGCGCGGCCCCGCTCCACAATTCCCTGAAAGTCGGAATGTTGGACAGGACGAGAGCGCATCCCGCCGCCGCGGCTTCCAGAACGGAGAGGCCGAACGGCTCATAGAGCGCGGGGCTGGCGAAGATGCCGGCCTGCCGCAAATGCGCGCGCATGACGTCGTGAGGCAAATGCCCGAGCCAGGTGATGGAAGCCGAAGGGCACTCATCCGCCGGGCCCGCGACCTGAACGGGCCAGTCCAGCCCAGGCGCCGCGGCCGCCAGGACCTCGATGTTCTTGGCGCGGTCCCAGAGCCGGCCCGCCGCAAAGATCACGTCTTGCTTCCGTCCCGCAAAGCCCTGAGGGCCAATTCCATTCCAGATCACGATGCCGCGCGAGCGAGGCCGATAAATTTCCGCAATGTCATCGTGGAAGGACTGGCTGGGACAAACCCAGGCCTGTGCCGTGTCGAGTGCGGCCGTTACCCGTTCGGTGTAGCTGCGCCATTTCGGTTCGCGGAGCCAGCTCGTATCGTGGCAGGCGTGCCCCCAGGAGTTGACGCAGGAATGCGCGACGACCATCACAGGAGCGCGCCAGGCGAAGGCCGCCTCGCGAAAACTATTGAGGTGAACGACGTCAGGCACGATTCCGGCCTCGAGCTTCGCAAGGACGCGCCTGGCCTGGACCAGATCTTGGCCTTCCGGATCCTGCCATTCGAGTGCAAGGTCCGTTTCGATCAGGCGGACCCGCGAACCACGCAGCATCTCTAGCTGGCCGGCCTGCGCGCGCGGGCCCATCGTCACCAGGGTAACGTCGGCGCCCTTCGAAGCAAGGGACGAAGCTAGAGAAGACGAGTAGGTCCAGACGCCTCCGACAGTATCGGTCGTCATCAGGATTCTGAGCTGCGAGCTGCGGCTCATGATGCCACCTGCAGTTCGAGAGCCTCGAGCGGGACCGGGCGATCGTTCTGCACGTCGCTGAACTGGTCGAACATCGCGAGATAGTGCCGGTGTGCGCGCTCCCAGGCGAAATCGTCGGGCTCGCCCCACAGCTTTCGATAATCCGGCGACCCGGGATAGGGATACAGCGGGACCGGATCGTTGGCCCAGATGCCGGCATCCTGCATGGTGCGACGCCAGCGCTGCACGATGGGGTCATCGTCCTCGGGGACTTCGATCAAATTGGCCTGGACGAAAGGAACGTGACGGCGCGCTTCGACCAGCCGTTCGGCAAGCTGGTCGGTCGTCATCTTGCAGTTCTTGGCGAGCGCGGCGCGACCCTCGACGGTGAGGCTTTCGATGCCGGCTTCAATCGAGACGCAGCCGGCGCGGCCGAGCAGAGCCAGCATGTCCGGCTTCCAAAGGTCGATGCGGGTCTGCACCCCGAACTTCAGTCCGCGTGTGGTCAGCCCTTCCAGCAGCTCCGCGTTCGGAAGGAAAATCTCGTCGATGAAATAGACATATTCGATGCCTTGACGGCGCAGACCGTCGATCTCTTCGAGAACGATAAGGGGGGGCCGCTTGCGGTAGGCGTTGCGAAAGTTCTCCTTGGCGCAGAACGTGCAGTTGTACGGACATCCCCTGGATGATTCGACCTCGGCGCCTGGCGCCTGCGGCTCGGCTTCGAAGCGGTGATGGTGATGGTGGTGTCGCCGGATCATCTCCTCCGGCCAGTCGAGCGGCGGCTGATCCTTGAACGCGACGGCCTGCGGGCCGCCATTGACGCGGAGCGATGCGCCATCGGCAAAGCACAAGCCCGGAAAGTCCCGTTCGCCATTGGCTAGACGCAGCAAGGACGCCTCGCACTCGCCCATCACGACGATGTCGGTGCCGAGCTTTCGAAGCGCCGCCCTTGGCACGGTCGAGCCATGGGGACCCACCGCGATGAGGATCGGAGCCAAGTCGCGCACCGCCATCGCAAGCTCCTGCGGAACGCGGAGCTCGGGAGGGGCGCAGCGCCAGAACAGATAGGTCGGCGCTGTCGTGATGACGATCTGGTCGGGGCCGAACGCGCGCAGCTCGGCTTCGATCTCGGTGAGAGAAAGGTCAAACATGTGGGCGTCGAGCAGCAGCGTCTTGTGCCCGGCCGCCTTCAGGTAGTGCTCGGAGATCCCGAGTTCGAGCGGAAGGTGAGGCGATCGGCAGCCGAAATAGATGCTGCCGCCAAAGTCCCAGTTTGGGTTGATGAGGGCAACACGCGTCATGCGAGCGCCTCGCGGTTGTCTTGTGACGATCCGAACCGGCCGGCCAGCCAGGTGTGAAGGGATCGGAGTCCGTCTGCGAATGAAATCTGAGGTGCCCAGCCGAGCGCGCTGGAGAGCGCGCGCGTGTCGGTCACGTACCAGGGCTGATCGCCGGGCCTCCAATCGGCAAAGCGATAGGCCACCTTGCGGCCGGTCAGATCGGTGATGCGGTCGATCAATTCCAGCAGACTGATCGCGTTGGCCGGACCACCGCCGAGATTGAATACGCGCCCACGGGCGAGCGCGATGCCATCGAGCACGGCGAGCCAGGCCGCGGCCGCGTCGGAGACGTGAAGCGCATCGCGGACCTGATGGCCGTCGCCATAGATCGTCAGCTCTTTGCTGCGGATAGCGCTGAGCAGGAAATGCGCGATCCAACCCTGATCCTCGGTGCCGAATTGACGGGGCCCGTAGATGCAGCTCATGCGCATTACCACGGTCTGGAGGCCGTAGACCCGCGCATAGTCGTGGACGTATTGATCCGCCGTTCCCTTGGAGCATCCATAGGGGCTGTAAAAGTCGAGCGGCGCATTTTCCGAGATGCCGGCCGCCAGCAGGCCGCTTTTCGGCGTGTAGCGGCGGCCGGTGAGCGCGATGTCGCCATCATCGATCAGGCGTCCGTAGACCTTGTTGGTCGAGGCGAACACGATCGGTGCGGCGTTGTTGTGGAGGCGCACGGCTTCGAGCACGTTCAATGTGCCACGCGCATTGATCTCGAAATCGGCGGCCGGATCGCTCACGCTGTCGGTGACGGCGACCTGGGCGGCCAAGTGCAGCACGGCGCGGGCTTCGCGTACGGCGTCGATCACCGGGATCGGCTCGCGAATGTCGGCCACGGTGATTGTGACCCGGTCGCCATGCCGGGACTTCAGCCACTGCGCATTCTCCCGCACGCCGGTGCGGGCGAGGTTATCCAGGATCAGCACCGGCTCGCCGCGCTCCGCGAGGCGGTCGGCGAGGTTGCAGCCGATAAACCCGCAGCCGCCGGTGATCAGGACGGGTCTGTTGTCTCGTTCACTCATCACGCGACCAATCCTCGTTGCTGCAGCTCCTTGGTGGCTCGCTCCGCCTGATCGTCGGCGATCTGGTCGGCGAGATATTCCGCCAGCTCTTCGAGCCCGTCCCTGAATGCGACGCGAGGCTCGAAGCCGAGCACGTCGCGGGATTTTCCCATATCGGCGAAGCAGTGCCGGATGTCCCCGGCGCGATATTTCCGCGTCAGCTCGGGCGCAATGTCGCGGCGCCCCATGACTTCGGCCAGATCCTCCGCGACCGACAAAATGGTGCGACTCTGACCAGAGCCGACGTTGAAGACGTCCTGCGCATGCTCCGCCTCCAGCGCCATCCGGCAGGCGCGGGCGACGTCATGGACATGGACGAAGTCGCGGCGCTGCCGGCCATCCTCGAACACGAGGGGAGGACGGCCGTTGAGCAGCCGGGCGGCGAAGATGGCCAGTACGCCGGTATACGGATTGGACAGGGCCTGACGTGGCCCGAACGCATTGAAGAAGCGTAGCGCCACCGTCGGAATGCCATACGCCTTGCCTGTGATCAGGCACATGCGCTCCTGCGCATATTTGTTGAGCGCATAGATCGAGCTCAGCGAAGGCTGCTTTGTCTCCGGCGTAGGGACGGGATCGAGCGGGTTGCCAGCGGCATCGCGCAGCTCCCAATCGCCGCGGCGAAGCTGCTCGACCGCCCGCTCCTCGCAGGCGACCACGCTCTGATCGGCGCTCCGGTAAAGGCCCTCGCCGTAAATACTCATGGACGAGGCCACCACGAGCCGCGCGACCGGGCGCTTGGATAGTGCTTGCAACAGCACGGCGGTACCGAGCTCGTTGGTTCTGACGTAGGGTTCGATGTCATACATGCTCTGGCCGACGCCGACCGCTGATGCGAGATGCAGGACCATGTCGGTGCCGCGCAACGCATGATCGACCGCGAGAGCGTCGGTGACGTCACCGACGACGAGCTCCGCGTCTTTGGCAAGATAGGCGGGACGCTGGCGGTTGCCTCCGTGGACCTGCGGCGAGAGATTGTCGAGCAGGCGGACTTCGTAGCCGGCCGCGAGCAGCGCGTCCGCTGCATGCGATCCGATGAATCCCGCACCTCCAGTGATCAATACTCGCGTCATTCACCGCTCCGTGCCGCCGTAAGATCGATCCTGCGGGATCAATCCGTGATGAGAATGAAAGCGCGCTGCTGTTCTGGTCGAGCGACCGGCGCGCCAGTCACATTTGGAAGTAGAAGCGGTGCAAGGAATGTTCGTTCCTGCGAAACCTACAAACGAAAATTTCTCTAACCTGGATCAATAACCCAGGTGAATCTGCGCGGTGCAGCAGGCTAAAAATACACGCCGTGACCCGGTGCCTGCAGCTCGAGATGGCTCGCGACCGTCGCGCCGATGTCCGCAAATCCGGCGCGCTTGCCGATCGGAGAAGTTAACCGCGCGCTCCACGCCAAAACCGGCACTTGTTCCCGCGTGTGATCGGTACCCCTCCAGGTCGGATCGCAACCATGATCAGCCGTGATGATCAGGAGATCATCCTCGCGCAGGCGGTTCAAAAGATCCGGAACTCGCGCATCGAAGGCTTCGAGCGCCGCTGCATAGCCTGCCACATCTCGGCGATGGCCGTACAGCGTGTCGAAATCGATGAAATTGGCGAACAACATCCCGCCCTCCGCGAGAGAGGCCAGCCCATCATACGTGGCATCGAACAGCGCTTGGTTGCCATCGCCGCGCAGGTTCCTCCCGGTGCCGCGATGGGCGAAGATGTCGTCGATCTTGCCGATCGTTACGATGTCACGGCCTGCGCTCTCGGCAAGATCGAGGATCGTTCGCTCCGGCGGGGGGACGGAGAAGTCCTTCCTGTGCGCTGTTCGCTTGAAGTCACCTACCGACGTGCCGATGAAGGGGCGTGCGATGACGCGCCCGATGTTGAGGGGGTCGACCAGTCGGCGTGCAACACGGCAGACCTCATAGAGGCGTTCGAGACCGAACGTCTCCTCGTGCGCTGCGATCTGAAACACGCTGTCGGCCGATGTATAGCAGATCGGTTCGCCCGTTCTGATGTGACGCTCGCCGAATTCGGCGATGATCTCCGTGCCGGAGGCGTGACAGTTCCCGAGGATGCCGGGCACTCGAGCCTGTTCGCACAGGCTCTCCGTCAGGTCGCGCGCGAAGCATGGCTTGGTTCTTGGAAAATAGCCCCAGTCGAATGGCACCGGCACGCCGGCGATCTCCCAATGGCCCGAGGGCGTGTCCTTGCCTTTGGAGATCTCGCTCGCGCAGCCAAATCGCGCATGCTCAGTTGGGCCATCGAGCCCCGGCGGCACGCGCCCGGTGGCGAGACGGCAAGCCTGGCCAAGGCCGAGCGCAACCAGATTGGGAAGCTGAAGCGGCCCCTCCCGGTGCGGTCCGTCGGCATTGCCGGCCATGCACATCTCGGCAATGTGGCCGACGGTATCGGCACCCTCGTCGCCGTAATTGATGGCATCGGGCGCGGCGCCGATCCCGACGGAGTCCATCACCAGGATCACGGCACGCATGTCGGCTCCGAGATGGCCGGGCGCGAAGACGCTGCGGACGGCGCGAGCCCGGTTTTCGCGCAATAGCGTTCGACCATCTGCGCGCAGAACTCGGCGAACTCGTTCACGTCGAGCGGCGGGCTGGTGTGATGAGGCTCGATACCCCGATGTTCCGGGGTGAAGCAGAAGGTCACCGTGACCTGAAACTCGGCCAGCGCGTCCATCTGCCGATCGAACCAGTCGAGCGCATTGGGACGGAAGCTGTCGGCCCAGGACAGGCCAGTCCTGAGATGCTGCACGCCCAGCCGGCGCATCCAGCGCACGGCGTCGTCGAGGCGGTGGTCCTCGAAGTGAAACCACTGGCACAGGCCCATCGCAGGTGCATATTGGGCGAACAGGTCCGCCGAGGCTTTCGGCGTTCCGTCCTCGCGTAGCAGGCCCATGTGAAAATGCCTGTAGTAGGATGAACCTTCAGCTTCCTTGTGCCGGGTCGTGGCCTCCCAACTCGAAGGCAGATCGTAGAGGCTGTACCAGTGAATGCGCGGAGCGCGGCCGATCAACAACTCCGCCGTTCGGGTCAGGCCCCAAGCCTGCACCTCCTCGGCGCCGAAAGACGAGACTCCCACCTCCGTGACCCAAACAGGCAGCGGGGTGACGGCCTTGATCTCGTCGATCTTGGCCGGCCATTCCGCGATCTGCCACAGGTTCCAGTCCAGCGGAAAGCCGTGCACGGCCACGACATCGACATGATCGAGTACGCCGCGCGCCTGCATGTTGCGCAGGAAGGACGGATCGATCGGCGATATGCCGCCAAGCACACGTGGGAGTGTGGGATGCGCGCTGCGGATCGCCTTTCCGGCAGCGAGCGACAGGCTCGCGAACATGGTCCAATCCGGATCGATCAGGATGTCCCAGTGCGACTTGTTGTTGGGCTCGTTCCAGATCTTGGCGGCTTCGATCATCGGCCAGTCTCCCGCGACGGATAAACCGGACCTTCCGCCTGCGGCCTTGTCACCCGTTTGCAGAGATAGACTTCCTCTTCCGGATGCGCCGCGATCGCAAAGCCGGCGCTGCGCAGCATGGCTTCGGCGCAGGCGCGGTTCGGCACCCACCAATTGGTGGGGTCGTCGGCATATTTGTTCTCGATGAAGTGCAGCTTTGGATAGCCCGGGGAATCGAACTGATCGGTGGTCCAGAAGTCATAGTTCTTGTCGAGGGAATCCACGCGGCTGTCGCCGCGCTGCATCGACTGGAACAGCAGGAGATCGTCAGCCACGTGCTCGTGGATCAGGTCGAGTGCCAGCAGAGGGTGCCGCAGGTGGTAGAGCACGCCCATGAAGATCACGAGATCGAATTTTTCGCGCAGCTGGCCGACATCATAGGCTGACATCTTGCGGAATTCGATCCTGAGCCCGTTCACCTCGGCCGCGAAGCGGGCTTGCGCGAGATATTCGTCGTCGGTGTCCAGGCCGAGGACGCGCTCGGCGCCGCGCCGCTTCATCTCCATGGCGTAGAAACCGGCATTGCAGCCGATATCGAGCACGGTCTTGCCTTCGAGGCGGTCCGGAATGATCCCGGAAAAGCGGCGCCATTTCACGTTGGGATAGTCGCCGAGAAAGTGTGAAGGCGCTGTCGGCACGCCGTTCAGGTCCAGATTGTGAAACCATGGCCCGAGCGCATCGACGCGCTGGCGGATTTCCTCGCGGGAGAGGGCGCCTCTGCTCATGCGGTCACTCCATTGTTCATTGCGGAGGCAGGGCGGATTGCCTCCGGCGAACCGCCGGCCAGCAGTCGAGAGCGTCCGTTCCCGGCGGAGCTTTCCGCGAGCAACGCCATTGCCGTCCGGTAGCCATCGATGGTGCCGACGTCGACATAGGATTCGCCGGCCTTGACGCCGAGACCCTGGCCGCCGCCCGCGATGTAGGCATTGACGAGCGTCCCGAAATATTCATCGCGGCGGTCGCGCTTCGTCCACAACGACTGAAGCTCGCGAAATCCGTGGCCGGACATCTTGAAGGCGCCCCATATCCATTTCGACACCGCATCCGGCTGCTTGACCTGGATCTCCGTGACGCGATCGCCGTCGAGCACGACGGCATCGAAGAACTCGGGATGTTCGACCGGAAACAGCAGAAACGACAGGTCGGCGGCCGGCAACGTCTGCAAGGCCGCCTTTGGGAACCATACGGTATCCGGAAGTCCGACCAGGACGTCTTCGTCGTGGCCAACGACCGTGCCCGCCCTGAACACGGCATCGCACAGCCCCGACGCATCGGGCTGCACGACATAGGCGAGCTGGGCGCTGCCATAATGATCGCCGAAATATTCGAGGATGTCCGATTTGGCGGGGGAGATCACGAAGCAGATCTTGTCGGCGCCCCCAAGGATCAGCCGCTCCAGCAGATATTCGGAGACGGCGCACGGACGGTCGATGCCGTCGTCCCGTTGGCTTCCGACCGGAAGCAACTCCTTGGAGAAGGCGAGCGGCTGGATGCGGCTGCCGCGGCCCGCGGCC
Source organism: Bradyrhizobium sp. 155 (assembly GCF_023101105.1). Lineage (NCBI taxonomy): Bacteria > Pseudomonadati > Pseudomonadota > Alphaproteobacteria > Hyphomicrobiales > Nitrobacteraceae > Bradyrhizobium > Bradyrhizobium sp. 155. The sequence goes on from NZ_CP064704.1 coordinate 2,151,477, forward strand.
GGAACGATGCCCCACATGATCAGGCCTCCTCGGGTTGCTGTCGGCGCGCGCCGAGCGATGCCGTCTGCTCGAGCAGCCAAATCAGTTCGGCTGCGCGCTTGTCGGATGTGTGCTGATCCATGGTCCGTTCATAGGCGCGCCCGGCAATGTGCTGAAGCTCGGCGTCGGCCATCGTCAACGCAGCAAGCGTGTCCTTCGCATCGCATGCGATCAGGATCTCCTGCCCAGGTACAAAGAATTCATCGAGTCCCGGCCAGTCGTCGCTGAGCAGCGGGGCCTTGCAGGCAGCGGCTTCGAACAGGCGGCCGGAGGGGCACCAGCCCATCTCGGCCATGGCGCGGCGCGTGACGTTGAGTGTCAGCCGGGATGACGCAAAGAACGCCGCGTGCTCCGACGGCGGCAAGTGCTGCACGAAGTAGATGTTTGGCGACCAGGGAAAATCTTCCGGATATTGTGCACCTCCAATCAGGAAGCGCAGATCCTGCCTGTTACGTGCGGGTTCGACGAACAGAGCCTCGAGTGCGCGCTGGCGATCCTGCGAATATGTGCCGAGATAGGACAGATCCGCACGGTAATGCGGCTGCGACGGCACCGGCCGATGGATGTCCGTATCGACGTGTCCGTAGAGCGGGCGGACGTTGCAGGCGCCGAGCCTGTCGCGAAATTCGTTGCAGATGCGGGAGCCGCCGGTGAAGCTCAGGACCAGGGCGAAATCCCGCAGGCCGCGCGGCCCGATATAGGGAACGGCCTCGCCGGCCATCAGCTTCGTCAGCGTGACCGGCGTGTCGAGGTCATAGAACACGGGCACCGCACGACCCTCGGACAGGACAAGCTCTGTCGCGGCGATCGCGTCGGGACAATAGGACGTTATGATCGCGACATCTGCATCACGGATTTCGCTCCGCGCCAAAGGCAGCACATCGTCCCAGTTCGAGAACAGTCGCAATTGCCCGCCGGGCAGTTCGTGCAAATCCCGCGCGCCCGCGTAGTAGGGCACGTCGCGCTCGAAAAAGACGACGCTGTGGCCGGCTCGCGCGAGATGCTTGCAAAGCCCTCGCCACAGGGTGGCGTGACCGTTGCCCCAGGACGAGGAAATTGTCAGGCCGAAAATGACGATCTTCACGCTGGCACCCGCTGATTGATCCCGGTGATCTTGAGTCCGCGATTGTCCACGCTGAGGGTGCTGACGCTGCCGGGGTCGATCTCGATCGAGAGGAAGTCGTCGAGCTCTTTCCGGGAATAGTGCAGCAGCGCCGCGCGGATCGGTTCGGCATGGCTGACGGCGACGACGACGGTGCCGCTACCATGATCGTTGCGCAGCTGCTCCAGATGGGCGACGACGCGCTTCTGAAGCGACCGCATGCTTTCGCCCCCCGGCGGGCGGTTCGTTCCGCGTTGTTCGTTCCAGCGCGACCAGCGGGGATCCCGGGCGAGCGCCTCGAACGACAGTCCGGTCCATTCGCCGTAGTCGAGCTCGTCGAGTGCCGGCACGATCTCGACCGGCAAGCCGAAGCGCGCCGCCAGGATGCAGGCCGACTGCATGCAGCGCCGCTGCGGGCTCGACTGAACCATGCTCGGCGGGGGCGTGAAAGTATCGGCGCATCGCGCGATTTCCTCGCAGCCGAGATCATCGAGCTCTACGCCCTTCATCCGGCCACAGAGCGTGCGGCCGAGCAGGGCATGATGGCCGTGGCGGATCAGATGAATGATCTTCGCCATCAGGTATACGCCTTGTCGTCGATGAAGGCGCGCGTTCGCCGTCCGGCCTCTTCGTCCGTGAACTGCTGAGGCGGCGACTTCATGAAATAGCTCGAGGGGCCCGTCAGCGCGCCGGCCTGCCCGCGGTCCATGGCGAGCTTGGCGCAGCGGACCGCGTCGATCACGACACCCGCCGAGTTCGGGGAGTCCCAGACTTCGAGCTTGACTTCCGCGCTCAAGGGAACACCGCCGAACGTGGTGCCCTCCAGGCGGATAAAGGCCAGCTTGCGGTCGGTCAGCCACGGCACATGGTCGCTCGGGCCGACATGGATATTATCGGCATCCATGGGCACGTCGAACTGGCTGGTTACGGCTTGGGTTTTGGAGATCTTCTTTGATGTCAGCCGCTCGCGCTCGAGCATGTTCTTGAAATCGGTGTTGCCGCCGATGTTGAGCTGGTAGGTTCTGTCCAGCCGTACGCCGCGTTCACGGAAGAGATTGGCGAGCACACGGTGCAGAATGGTGGCGCCGACCTGGCTCTTGATGTCGTCGCCGACGATCGGCAGGCCTGCATCCTCGAAACGCCGCCGCCAGTCGGGATTCGAGGCAATGAAGACGGGGATGCAATTGACGTAGCCGCAGCCGGCCTCGATCGCGCGCGCGGCGTAAAATTCGCTCGCACGCTGCGAGCCGACGGGAAGATAGGACACAAGCACGTCCGTGCGCGAGGTCGCGAGCACTTCGGAGACGTCGGCTTCCGGGACATCCGCAATCGGGACGTCGTCCTTTAGATAATGGCCGACACCGTCCATGACGGGGCCGCGTTGGACCATGACGCCGGTGGGGGCGACGTCGGAGAAGCGGTGCGTGTTGTTCGGCGCTGCGAAGATCGCCTCGGCCACGTCGCGTCCGACCTTGCCGGCATGGACGTCGAAGGCCGACGCGACCTGAATGTCGCTGATGTGGTAGCCGCCGAGATCGGCGTTCATCAGCCCAGGCACCGGTTCATTCGATTTGGCGTCCCGGTAATAGGAGAGCCCTTGAACGAAGGAGCTCGCACAATTGCCGACACCGACGATGCCGACGCGCACGCGCCGCCTGTCCTGAAGACGAGAATGCATGGCTAGAGGCCCTCCGGAAGACGTGCAGCGTTAAGGCATGCAGTGTTGAAGAGATGCAGTGTTGACGTAAGTACGTCGGCGAACGTGGGGAACGTATGTTCGTTCCTGAACTCACTGCACTATGTCCGCCTCACGTCGGATTCCGGCCGAAAAAATCTCGCGCGCTTAACCTGGGATAGAATCCCGGGCGGGTTGGTGGGAACGAAAAGCTTCCATGATGAAGATGAAGAAGATGATGTTTTGAGAGAGTCCGGCCTACGAAAGAACAAATGCTCGCGCCCGGCGTTCACGGCGAAACAGTCCGACGCGAGGGCCGATCCGTCGCTCGCTCCTTGTCAGCAATCGAGGTGTCACATGTCATCCAAATCACAAACCAGCGAAGCCCAGCAGACCACCAGCCATGATGTGATCCGGAAATGGGCGGAGGAGCGCGGCGGAAAGCCTGCAACGGTCAAGGCCACGGAGGAGGACGGACACGCCGGTATCCTGCGCATCGATTTCGATCCGCCCGACGAAGGTCTCGATCGGATCAGCTGGGACGAATTCTTCGCCAAGTTCGACGAGGCCGGCATTGCCTTCCTCCATCAGGACCAGACCAAGGATGGGAAGCCGAGCCGCTTTCACAAATTCGTACGGCGCTAGTTGGATCACCACGTGTCGGGCAGCTGGACCGAGGCGATGCGGGCAGGCGACTTCGAACGCGCCTGGGCAATCAATGACCGCGATCTGGCAATGCTTGCGTATCCACCCAAGCACACCGGGCCGCGTCACCTGCAGCGGATCTGGCGTGGTGAGGAACTGAGGGGCAAGGATGTGCTGGTCCGCTGCTACCACGGGCTCGGCGACACTATCCAGTTCCTGCGCTTCATGCGGCCGCTTCGTGACGTCGCGCGCCGCGTCACGGTCTGGTGCCAGGGCGAGCTTCTGCCGCTGGTCGAGCGAGCGGCTGGCGTCGATCGGGCCTTCGCGCTCCATGATGGTGCACCTGAGGTCGACTTCGAGGTCGATATCGAGATTATGGAGGTGCCGCATGCCATAAGGGCGAGGCGAGAGCAGGTCGAGATGCGCGCACCTTACCTGTCGTTGCCGACCAAGGTCGAACCAGCGCTCCCGCAAGACCGAGGTCTCGAACTCAGGGGCCTTGCCGTGGGCCTGGTTTGGGAAGTCGGCAATTGGGACAAGCGGAGGACCGTTCCGCCGTCCCTGTTGGGACATCTTGCCGTTCCCGGCGTGACGCTCTGCTCACTGCAACGCGGGGCCCGAACGTGCGAACTGGCCGAGATCGGCGCGAGGGACGTCAGCACGCCTGACGTTACGGTTCTCGGTCATCTCCTCCAGCGGCTCGATCTCGTCATTTGCGTCGACACTATGGTGGCCCATCTCGCGGGAGCACTCGGCTGTGAGGCGTGGGTCTTATTGCATGCGGATTGCGACTGGCGCTGGCCGGCATCCGAGGCCCATTCCCTTTGGTATCCGAGCCTGCGGCTGTTTCATCAGAGGACACCAGGCAACTGGGATAGCGTCCTTGAAGAGGTGCGGGAGGCCCTGATTGCACGCTCCGCAAGTTTCCAAGGTGTCGTCCGAAAGGAGCTCAAGCGAGCGCAAGGTCCGCCGTAAGTGGCCTGAGACGCGAGGACGACGCATCGTCGCGGCTGGACGAAATGCTCAGGTAAGTCGGATCGAATCTTGCGAGCCGCACGAGTCCCTGCCAGTCCGTGATCGTTACCGTCTTGCCCTGCCATTGCAGGAGATTGCATCGTCGCAGTTCCTGAATCGTGCGGTTGGCGTGGACCGGGGAGATGCTGCATGCTGCCGCAAGGTCCGATTGGGTGAAGGGTGACGGCAGTCTGAAATCTCTCGCCAAGCCGACGCTTTGCAGCCGGGTGGTGATCTCGCACAGCAGATGCGCCACGCGCGTCAATGCATCACGGCTACCCAGGTTCACTGTCCAGTTGCGCTGAATGGCGTGGGTGGTGAGCAGCATCAGCAGCAATGCGCGAGACATCGCGGGCGAACGCGCGGACAAATCGTGAAAGAAGCGGTGTGGCACGAGAGCGACGATGGCAGCGCCGAGCGCGATCAGGTTGCCGTCAACGCGAGGACGATAAAGCGTGTGTAGATCGGCGATGTCACCGGGAACATGGATTGACGTGATCTGCCCGTCCGCACTCTCTGCATCCTGCCACGACAGATATCCCTGAAGGAGCAGGCAGCACTGGGTGGCATCATCGCCATGCCGCAAAACGGCCTGACGCGAACCGAGATGCGCGATTGTGCTTGCCATGTCCGCGAGCAGGTGGAGATCGTCGGCCGTTACGGGAGTGAGGCTCGCCAACCGGTCGGCGAGCTTGGAGAACGCAAATCCTGCCTGCATTGGTCGCCTAATAACTCAGAACCCGTCCCCAATTTGATCGATGAGAACGACAGAGCGCATTAAACTTTGATAGTTTTACTCCATGCAGGTCATTGTTTGTCTGCCCAGCATGCGCCCAGAAGTGCGAGGGCGATCGGTCAAACGGTTCCGGAATAGTAGACGGCGCATGCGATCGTCCTCAAGGATCGGACGATTCGGGAACCGGAAGCGCGAGTCGCGCTCAGGCGAAGCATCTGTGTTTCTCGCGGCGGGATCCGCGGAGATCGCGCTAGTCATGCTCATACTGTTCCGAGAGAAACTGATTGATCGCGTCGAAGGCCTGCAACCGGTTCTTCTCCAGCAGGACCATGTGCGTGCCTTCGCCGATCTCGACCCGTCGCCGATATCGCGCGGGTTTGTGCGCACTGAAATTGGCGTGCGTGACGCGTGCCCGTGCTCCAGGTCCACGCCGAGGGCACTAGGACGTGCGTATCAGCTGGTCACATGCTCCGCTGTGCGAGATAGACAAGAGGTGCGATTCCGACCGTCCAGGGCCGGTTTGACCCGCTACGGCTCTCGCCGCGACGGCGACGCATCATTTCCTGATCGTCCCCCTATGGAGGCTCGTTCTGAAACTTGACGCTTGCGCAATCAATTGCGTTGTCAGCGTTGCCGCCATCGCGCAGGCGCCAGGCCGAATTCCCGGCTGAATGCTTCTCCGGATCCGTAACCCACTTCCTCTGCGATTTGGTCGATCGGCTTGCGTGTTTCTCGTAGGCTCACCTTGGCTGCCTGAAGCCGCCAGATGGTCAGATACCGGATTGGTGGCACCCCGATCAGGGTTGTGAAGCGGTCGACGAAGGCGCTCCGCGACATCGAGACTTCTCTCGCAAGGGACTTCCGCGGACCACGGCAGCCCGACGTTATGATGAATGGAGGCGAGCGCGCGTCCGATTTTCGGATCGGCAATCCCCTTCAGCCATCCTCCATCTTGATCGGTGTATGTCACGGAATATTGCCGCATCGCCTCTACGAACAGCAGTTCGGAAAGCCGAGACATCAGGTTTGACGAGGCGAACCTGCCGGCCGTCAGTTCGCCGGCTGCATATCGCACTGAAGCCTCGATCCAGTCGCGTGCGACCCCCTCGCGAATGTCGAGCTTCAGCACTCTTGGCAGGGCCGCGATCAACGGATTATAGGTTTCCTCGCTGCCGAGAAAACCGCACACGATTTGCGCCGGCTCACCGCCTCCGCCGTGCATAATTTTTGCCAGCCCCCCATCCGGTGACGGCTGAATGAGATGACGCGCGTTTGTCGGTACCAGACCCGCGTCGCTGGCGAGTGTATGAACATCGTTTCTGGGCAGCAGTACGATCTCGCCGGCCCGCACCTCGACTGTAGGTTCGCTGTCGACGCTGAGCAGAAATTTTCCGGCGATGACGAAGTGGTAAGCGATCAGCAGCGAGGGCTTGACCGCGAAGGTCACGCAGTCCTCAGCGACGATCTGCGTATGGACGCTCCACGGCGCGGTGAACCGCGCATCCAGAAAAATGCCGCCGGTCAGGCGAACCGATCGAAGCACTTCCGATAGCGGATCGATCATTAGGCTAATCTCAGATTTGGACGATCGGTCAACTGATCCGGCTGGGCGATCATTCACCGTGGCGGTCCCCGCGCTTATACGGGGCTCATGAATGAACTGCCAAGCAACCGATTCCTCCACGTTTCCTTGAGACGCTGTCCAGACGGTCAGGCGGACGCGGAACCGGTTGCGGAAGAATGGAAAAGCGGGACGCCACGACGGGGTTCTGGATGGCAACCAAGCAGACGGATATCCCGATCATGAGCATCGCGCAGGCTACCGCAACCGTCACGCCGTATATCGATTTCTGGAACGCTGTACTGGCTCCGAAATTCAATGCGTGGCGGCACATCCTCGCCGGCGGCCTTCACCTGCATAGCGCTAAAGTCTTCCCGTCGCTGCCGATCAGAGCCGGCGACAGGGCCCTGGATGTGGGATGTGGCTGGGGCGACACCGCAATTGAACTTGCGCGGCGCGTCGGACCGACCGGATCCGTCCTCGGCCTCGATTGCTGCAATGCCTTCCTCGACGTCGGCCGCGCAGATGCGAAGGAGGCAGGGGTGACCAATCTCAGCTTTCTCGAAGCGGATGTTCAGACCCATCCGTTCGAGCCGGTACATGATTTTTGCTTCTCTCGCTTTGGAACCCAGTTCTTCGAAAACCCAACGGCTGGCTTGAGCAACTTGCGATTTGCGCTCAAGCCGGGTGGACTGATGACGATGGTCGTCTGGCGCGAACGGGCGGACAATCCGTGGCTTACACTGTCGAAGGAGGTTCTGCTTCGCTAGCTGCCGCCCGTCAGGGAAGACGCTGCAACCTGCGGGCCCGGACCGTTTTCTATGACCGATCCCGAGGCCGTGACTCGGCAATTGATGATTGCCGGCTACGGCGGCATCAGGTTCGAACGGATCGATGCCGAAGTCTTGGTCGGGCGAGATCTTGACGAAGCGGTCGCGTTTCAGCTCGCGATCGGTCCCGCAGGGGAGGTTTATCGCGAAGCCGGTCCGAAGGCTGCTCGTTTGTTTGATACGCTGGTGGCGGCCTTGAAGGACGAGTTGAAACAATTCGTCCGCCCTGAAGGCGTGATGATGAATTCAAGCTCTTGGATGGTCACCGTGCAGAATCCGGGATCACCGCCGCGGCCCCGGGGTGACGTACCCGCGCCAGTCGCTGCTCGAAATCTCTTCATTGTAAGCACCGCCGCAGCCGCCGCCGCTATCGGACGAATCGATGCAAAAAAAATGAACTCTCTGGGAGAAGATTGATGGCAGGTCTAGTTGCGGTCCTCTACGGCACTGCCGCTTACGGTGTCACGCTCGTCGCCTTGCTCTATCTCACTGGCTTCACCGGGAACCTGCTCCTCCAAAGTCTATCGATTCCGGGGCCATTGGTCCGGTTCTGGCAAGCATTGTTATCGATGTGCTGCTAATCGGAGTGTTCGCGATCCAGCACAGCGTGATGGCGCGTCAGGGCTTCAAGCGCTGGTGGACGCGAATCGTGCCGGCTTCGGTCGAGCGCAGCACCTACGTGCTGTTCGCCAGCTTTGCACTGCTGTTGCTGTACTGGCAGTGGCAGCCGATCCCCACGCCGGTCTGGACCGTGAACCACCCGGTCGCGGCGGGGGCGATCGACGCCGTCTTCTGGCTGGGTTGGGTCGTGCTGGTGGTCAGCACGTTTCTTCTCAATCATTTCGAGTTGTTCGGCCTCAGCCAGGTGTTCATGCACCTGTTCGGTAAACAACCGCCCGAAGCCAAATTCCGCACGCCGTTGCTCTACCGGTATGTCCGCCATCCGATCTATCTCGGCATCCTGCTCGCAGTCTGGGCCACGCCTGCGATGACGGTCGGTCATCTGGTCTATTCGCTTGGCATCACAGCCTACATCCTGATCGGCATTCAGTTGGAAGAGCACGATCTGATCCAGCAGTTCGGCAACCGGTATCGCCGCTACCGCCGTCACGCGGCCATGCTCGTCCCGCTTTCATGCCGAAGCTTCGCCGCGTCCCAGGACGCCGACATCTGACCCGAGACGCTCGTCAAGACAGGCCAATCAGTCCGCAAGCAGGGGTGGATTCAAGCGGCGCGGCGTCCGGTCGCAGCCGTATCGACACGGCCAGGGCGGCGTGCGCATCGCGTTCTGATCAACTCATTTCAACCTGCGGCGTCCGGCCAAGAGGATCACCGACCGCATGACCATCCTCCATTTGAAGGATGGCCGATATTCCCTGCGGCTCCGGTGGGACACGATCAAAATGATTTGAGCGCGATACCGGCTCGCTATCAGCGGAAAAGCTTAAAGTTGTCTCACAGCTATCCTCACACCGGGGGCGCGTCTTCGAATGAACAGGGTTTCACATCCGCGGTCGGTTTCGGAATCGTCGAAAGACAATTCAGATGATCAGCAGCAACTGAGCGACCTGATCAGCGTCATCTACGATGCCGCCATCGATCCCTCTCGTTGGGAAGACGCCATCGTCAGCATCGTGCAATTCGTTGGCGGCGCAGCAGGCGGGCTGTTCTGCAAGGACGTCGGTGTCCAGCACGCCACGGTGCCCCATCGCTTTGGATTTGACGTGCCGTTGCGGGTCGAACTCTTTCGGCAGATTTATTCCTCCGCGGAGGGGCACTTTCTCGGTGACCTCGAGCAGCCGATCGCGACGACCGATTTGATGTCTTTCGCAGCACTCACCCAGAGTGAACTATACCGGCAGTGGGCCGAGCCCCAGGGGCTTGTCGATTTTGTCAGCGCGGTTGTCGACAGGACCACGGTCAGCACAGCTATTTTCGGGGTCTTCCGCCACCGGCGAAATGGGCTCGTCGACGAGCACGCGCGCCGGCAAATGAGGCTGATCGCGCCGCATATCAGGCGTGCCGTCGTGATCGGCAAGATGTTCGAGTTCAAGGCCGCTGAACTCGCGACGTTCGTTGACACGCTGGACGGGCTCGGTGCTGGCATGTATCTCGTCGATCCCGGTGGACGTCTCATTCACGCCAATACGGCCGGCAATGCCATTCTCGACGCTCGTGATATTCTGAGTTCCGTGGGCGGGCGGCTGGTCGCCAGCGATCCTCAGGTCGACCGCACCCTGCGAGATGTCTTCGCCACCGCGGGGCAGGGCGATGCCGCACTTGGTATAAGGGGCATCGCGTTGCCGCTGACCGGCAGGGAGGGCGACCGCTATGTGGCCCATGCATTGCCCCTCACGTCAGGCGCGCGTCGGCGTGCTGGTATTGTTTACACCGCCACGGCGGCCTTGTTCGTTCGCAAGGCGTCGCTGGCGGTTGCTTCTATTCCCGGAGCCATCGGCAGCGCGTTCAAGCTGACGCCGACCGAACTCCGCGTGTTGCTGGCCATCGTCGAGGTCGGTGGCGTTCCTGAGGTCGCTATGGCGTTCGGGGTCGCCGATAGCACGGTTAGGACGCATGTCAGCCGGTTGTTTGAAAAAACAGGCACCGCGCGCCAGGCGGATCTCGTCAAGCTGGTTGCAGGCTATACGACGCCCCTGGCGGGATAGGAGAGAGGGCGCTCATTGCAGCACCCAGAAGCAGCAAATATTTGCGCGCTCCTCCCACATTCGCAGGACGACACCCAAGCAGTGGTTGTTCAGGATGGCATGCGTCCGGCCAGCATGCAGTGGGTAGGTGATCAGGCGTCCCTGCCTCGCCGCATCTGGACAGGACTTGGGAGCGCAGCATGTCCATTGAAGTCGAGGGCACGGTTTCTGCGGCGGGGCACGGACGTCAAGCAGGGGCGGCGGCGCGCAGAATAGTGATTTGTGCCCTGGCGGCGACAGGAATCCTTGCGACCAACATCTTCTTGCCTTCGCTGCCGGTCATCGCGGACGATTTGCATGTATCCAGCGCGGCGGTCACGTCGGCCTTCACGATCTTTCTGGCGATTTTCGCCATAGGGCAATTGATTGCCGCCCCGCTGTCGGACCGGTTCGGGCGACGCATGCCGATTCTGATAGGGCTCGGAATTTTCATCGCCGGTACGATCTGGTGCGCTTTCGCGCGCGATCTATCGAGCCTGCTGATCGGCCGATCAATGCAGGCTTGCGGCGCATGTGCGGCTTCGGTGCTTTCACGTGCGATCGCCCGGGATCTGTTCGATGGCCAGGCACTTGCAAAGGTCATGGCCTCGATCACCATGGCAACCGCGGCCGCCCCAGGCTTTTCACCGCTGCTGGGGAGTGCGCTCGATCTATTCTTTGGCTGGCGCTCGGAATTTGCTTTTGTCGCGGCCTTCGCGCTCTGCACGGCTTTGGCCTATGCGACCTTCGTCGGCGAAACCAATGACGGCGCGCGTCGTTCTCTGAATCCGCTCAAAATTGCCGGCTTCTATCTGGAGCTTGTTCGGGATCGCCGGTTCGTTGCGCCTGCTAGAACCGCTGGACTGGTGATGGCCGGTCTTTTCGCGATTTTCTCCAGCGCGCCGCGGGTGCTGCTCGAATCGTTTGGATTCTTGCCAATCAAACTTGGTGAGCTATTTGCGGGCGTGGTCTTCCTGGTGTTTGCGGCCGGCATGCTGGCGCCTAGGCTATCGGCGCGGGTTGGTTCCTGCCGTGCGACGTCGGTCGGCTTGGGACTAACCGTCCTCGGAGGCGCCGGGCTGCTTTGCGCGGTGCTGCTCGCGAACGGCGCGCTGCTGCCATTTCTGTTAGCGGCTTCCGTCTTTCTGTTCGGCGTGGGAATAGTGAGCCCGCTGTCGAGCGCGGCAGCGCTGTCGCCGTTTGGCAGCAAGGCCGGTATCGCCGCAGCCCTGTTCGGATTCTCGCAAATGGCGGGCGCTGCATGCGGTGCCTCTCTCGCGGCGATTGTCGCCAGCGATCCGGCCGTCGGGCTAGGAATCGTGCTGACAGTAACGTCGCTCGTGGCGGTTATCCTTCACGAGCGGCGCTAATCTGAGGTGGATCTTGCCGAGAACACAATGGGTTTGGTGTGAGGTTCTTTGCGGCGCCCTGGCATGCCACTATTGTCGAGCGGCGATGGCCGTGATCTCGAGTTTGACGCCGGGACCGAGATCCGCCACGCCGATTGCGGCGCGCGCCGGCAGATGAGCCTCTGCAAAATGCGCCTTCCAGGCCGCGTTGAAGTCTGCCTTCTCCTTGAGGCTCGTCATGTAGATGGTCACCTGCAAGACGTTGCTCAGATCGGATCCGAGGGTCTTGAGCAGCTGCGCCAACTGCCCGAGGACGTCATTTGCCTGGCCCGACATGTCGAGGCTCGTGTCCTCTGGGACGATTCCACCGATGTAGAGCACGCCATGATGCTCGACCACTTCGTGGAGCAGACCCTCGTAGGGCAAGACGCGCTTGATCATGATGGGACCGATGTTGTGTGTGACGGGCGGCATATCGCACATTTCAATGTCAGTGTCGTCGCAAAGAGATCTCGCGCCAAGTCTCACCGAAAGACGGACCGCGCGGCTCTGAATGCAACCGACTAAAGCGCTGGACGAAAAATCGCCGCCGGGTCGTTCCTGCGAACGTTCGCCAATCTGTCCTTGCACGAGCGCCCGGCATTTTCGCCGGCCCTGACCCGACGACATCGAAGCGCGGATCGCTATACTGCGACGCGGATGACATCGGTGCGGCCGGGACAGTGCCGCGACCGGAACAAGGAATGCGACGATGGACGATACGATTGGCTTCCCCGACCCCGGCCTCGACCTGTCCGACGGCTTCAAGCCGCACACCTCGCATTGGGGCGTGTTCTCGGCACGTCAAGGCGAGGCCGGGCTCGAGGTCAGGGCCTATGCGGGCGATCCCGATCCGAACCGCATCATCGACAATTTTCCCGGCGCGCTACGCCATCAGGCGCGCATCACCCAGCCGGCGATCCGCCGCGGCTGGCTCGAACGCGGTCCGGGTCCGGACGATCGCCGCGGCCGCGATGAATTCGTATCCGTCAGCTGGGAAAAGGCGCTCGATCTGCTCGGCGACGAGCTGGCACGCATCCGTGATACGCGCGGCCCCGGCGCGGTGTTCGGCGGCTCCTATGGCTGGTCGAGCGCGGGCCGCTTCCACCACGCCCAGAGCCAGGTGCATCGCTTCCTCAACATCGCCTTGGGCGGCTATGTGCGCTCGGTGAACTCCTATTCCTCCGGCGCGTCCTCGGTGCTGCTGCCGCAGATCCTCTGCGGCTACGAGGATATCACCAAGCGCAATGTCACCTGGGAGCAGATCGCGGCTGATACCGACATCGTGCTGGCGTTCGGCGGCATGGCGCTGAAGAACTCGATGGTCGCAGGCGGCTCGATCAGCAAGCATGTCGAGCGCGGCGCGATGGAAGCTGCGCGCCGCCGCGGCTGCGCGTTCATCCTGGTCAGCCCGTTGCGCGAAGACCTGCCCGTCGAGGCCGGCGCCGAGTGGATGACCTGCGTGCCCGGGACCGACACCGCGCTGATGCTCGGCATCGTTCATACGCTGATCGCGGAGAACCTGCACGACCAGGCCTTCCTCGATCGCTACACCGAGGGCTGGCCGGTCTTCCTGCGCTATCTCACCGGCGAGAGCGACGGCCAACCCAAGCACGCCGAATGGGCCGCCGCGGTCTGCGGCGTCGACACCGACACAATCCGCAAGCTGGCGCGCCGGCTCGCCGGCAAGCGCGCGCTCATCACCGTCTCTCATTCGCTCCAGCGCGCCGAGCATGGCGAGCAGCCGGTGTGGATGGGCATGGTGCTGGCGGCAGCGCTCGGCCAGATCGGCCTCTCCGGCGGCGGCTACGCCTATTCGTTGGGGGCAATCGGCTATTACGGTCGCCGCGTCAACGACGTGCCGGGGCCGACATTAGGGCAGGGCCGCAACGCTGTCCGCGATTTCATTCCGGTGGCGCGCATCGCCGACATGCTGCTCAATCCCGGCAGCGCCTATCGCTACAACGGCGAGACGCGCACCTATCCGGATATCCGCCTTGTCTACTGGGCCGGCGGCAATCCCTTCCATCACCACCAGGACATCAACCGCCTGCGCAAGGCGTTTGCGAAAGTCGACACGCTGGTCGTGCACGAGCTCGCATGGACTGCCACGGCCCGGCATGCCGACATCGTGCTGCCCTCGACGATGACGCTCGAACGCGAAGACATCGGCTATTCCAGCAACGATCCCCTGATGGTCGCGATGCACCGGATCGCCGAGCCGTTCGGCCTTGCGCGCGACGACTACGAGATCTTCGCCGATCTTGCCGACCGTCTCGGTGCGCGCGAGCCCTTCACCGAGGGGCGGACGTCACGTCAGTGGCTGGAACATCTTTATGAGCCGACCCGCGCCTCGCTCGAAGCGCGCGGCCTGGAAGCGCCGAGCTTCGAAGAGTTCTGGCGGCGCGGCAGCCTGGTGGTGCCGCAGCAGCCCGACGACGGTGGCCGGCTGCGCCGCTTCCGCGACGATCCCGTCAATCATGCTTTGCCCACGCCGAGCGGTCGCATCGAAATATTCTCTGCCAAGATCGCAGGTCATGGTGATGCGGATTGCCCGGGCCATCCGGTCTGGCTGGAGAAGTCCGACACGCCCAAGCCGGGGGCGCCGTGCTTCCTGGTCGCCAACCAGCCCGTGACGCGTCTGCATAGCCAGCTCGATTTCGGCGGACATTCGCTTCAAAGCAAACATCGCGGCCGCGAGGTCGCGCGCATGAACCCGCAGGACGCAGACGCACGCGGGATCAAGCACGGCGACATCATCCGGCTGTTCAACGCGCGCGGCGCCTGTCTCGCCGCGGTCCACGTCACCGACGGCATCGCGCTCGGCGTGGTCCAGCTCCCGACCGGCGCCTGGTACGACCCGATGGACCCCGAAGACGACGCGCCGCTCTGCGTGCACGGCAATCCGAACGTGCTCACCCGCGACGTCGGCACGTCGTCCTTTGCGCAAGGCTGCACCGGTCAGCTCACGACAGTCGAGGTCGAGAAGTTCACCGGCAATCTGCCGCCGATCCGGGCTTTCGATCCGGTGTAGAAAAAAAGGGGCCGTCCTGTGTGGGTGCAGGGACGGCCCCGAGTGGCTCGCAGGCCCGGGAGGATGAGGGCGCGAGCGAATGCTTACGCGGCTGCGCTGATCCAGTCCCTCTCCGTAGCAGGACGACGCGGCGGGAGTGCTTGCACCTCTCGCCGTTCGCCCTTGCTGGCGAGGCGCCAGCGTGCCGGGGATTGATCGGTGATGCGCTTGAAGACAGTCGAAAAATGCGCCTGCGTGCTGAAGCCGACGGCGAGTGCGATCTCGGCCAGCGGCCGCTCGGTGGTCGCCAGCAACGTCTTGGCCTGCTCGATCCGGTGATTGAGCAGATATTCGCGGGGGCGATAACCGGTCGCGACGCGGAATTGCGCCGCAAAGTGCATTCTGGACAGGCCGGCGACATTGGCGAGCTCGGACAGGCTGATGCAGCGGTGGAAATGATCGGCGATATATTGCTCGACGCGCCGCAGCCGCCATTTCGGCAGGGCATTGACCTTGGCGCGTGGCAATTCCAGCCGCGCCAGATGCATCGCGAGGGTTTGGCCAATGCAGCGCGTGAACTCGTGGTCCGCGGCGTCGCCAAGTTCGATCAGCGCCTTGGCAAGCTCGGCCGCGAGCGGATCGCGCAACAGGACGAGATCATTCAAACCTTCAGTTCCGGAAAATTGTGCCGGAAATTGATCCGCGGAGATGTAAAAGTGCAAGAAGGCGCATGGCGACTGGAATTGTACGGCGAGGGGCTTTGACGGCGCGGTGAGATACAGTGTGCCCGCGGGCATGGTCCCGTCGAAAATGACCTGGCGATCCCGGGTCAGTTTCGCGCGCGTGGTCTTGAGGGCGATGCCGACGAAATAGCGATCCTCGGGCGTCGTCGCTTGGTGCGACGAGGTGCTCCGCGGGTCTTCCCATCGCGAGATCGCGATGTCCTCGGCCGCCGCTCCCGTGCGCGGATCGATCTGACGCCATTGACGCTCCCGAATGATCGCGTGTGTTGCCCGGGGGAACTCGCAATCCCCCGAGGTGCCCGGAAATTCAATCCAGGCATCACCTGCCTGCAAATTGGTCAACATCGTTCGTCCTCTCCGGGCGTTCTCCGCTGTTTGCAACCAGCAAACGCGCAAAGCCCACGTTTTCCATGGTGAGAGGATAGGCGTGAGCTGACCTGCAAGCTCGTTAGTGGTGATTAGGATGTGTTAGTTTTTGTGGGAGCGCATCAGGTGCGGCATCCCGTCTCAGGAAGCGTCGTTTTTGTACAGTTTATCAGACATTTGCGTATCCCCGACACGACTCAGGAGAGCACCGGTCATGGCGTGGAGATCGATGTGGAGGTGTGAGTTCTGTGGGTTGCCCTCGCTGGACCTCGCACTGGCGCCGGGTATAGTCGCGCCGCATTTCGCTGGAGCGGCCGTCAAGATGAGCCAAAAGTGATCGAGCTCTCGGCAGGACAGGGCCCCCGCGGCCGCGACGCCGCGGCGATCCCAGATTTCGATGCCGTCGCGTTCGGGCCATTTTCGCTGCGGTCGCGGCTGCTGGAGAAGGATGGCTTGCCGGTCAGGCTCGGCAGCCGTGCGATGGATATTTTGCGCCTGCTGGTCAGTCGCGCCGGCGAAGTGGTCCCGAAGAACGAAATTCTCGGCTATGCGTGGTCCGGACTTTCCGTCGAGGAGGTCAGCCTGCGCGTCCATGTCGCGGAGCTGCGCAAGGTGCTCGGCGACGGAAAGGATGGTGCCCGCTACATCACCAACATCCCGGGCCGGGGCTATTGCTTTGTCGCGCCCGTGCGGCGTGGCGGGCGCGCGGAGGTGGCTACACCGGCGTCGCGTGTGCCTGAAAGGGCCGCGCCGCCACCGTCGCTACCGCGCCGATTGGACCGGATGGTCGGGCGAGAGGACGCCGTGGCCGAGTTGGCAGCGCGCTTGCTCCGCGATCGCTTCGTCACGCTGCGAGGGCCGGGCGGCATCGGAAAGACCACCGTTGCGACTGCGCTCGCGCACGAGATGTGCGATAGCTTCGACGGCAACGTCCATTTCCTCGAATTCGGTCCGCTCAAGGACGGAGCGCTGGTCGCGAGCACGGTTGCAGCCGCGTTGGGCCTCGTCGTGCACCACGAGGACCCCTCGGCCAGCATCGTCAATTTCCTGCGCGGCCGCCGGCTGCTTCTCGTGCTCGACAGCTGCGAGCACGTCATCGAGGAGGTCGCGCGCCTTGCAGAAAACATCTACCGGGAGGCGCCTGGCATCGTCATCCTCGCAACCAGCCGCGAGTCGCTGCTGGTGGAAGGCGAGCAGATTTTCGAGCTCGTTTCGCTCCCCGGTCCGCCGCAGGGCACCCGCCTCAGTGCCGGCGAGGTGCTTGCTTATCCCGCCGTGCGCCTGTTCGTCGATCGCGCCGTCGCGGCGGGGCATCGCGACGACATCACCGACGAGGATGCCGAAGTCCTGGCCCGGATTTGCGGCAAGCTCGACGGCATCGCGCTGGCGATCGAGCTGGCTGCCGCACGTGTCGGTCTCTATGGACTGCGCGAGATGGCGGCGCTGCTCGACAACCGGCTGCAGCTCGAATGGCGCGGGCGGCGGACGGCGCCGCCGCGGCAGCAGACGCTCGGCGCTACGCTCGACTGGAGTTTCGGTCTGATCGGCGAGAGCGAGCGGATCGTATTTCAGCGCCTCGCCGTCTTCGCAGGTCACTTCACGTTGAGGGGCGCGATAGCAGTCGCGGCCGGGGCGGAGATGGCGGAGGATCGCGTCGTCGAGGCCCTGGAGCAACTCGTGGTGAAGTCGCTGGTTTCCACCCAGCCGGACGGCGCATCGCGGCGCTATCGCCTGCTCGACGCAACGCGTGCCTATGCCCTGCAGAAACTGGCCGACGGCGGACAGCTGGCGCAGATCGCGCATCGTCATGCTCTCTATGTTCAATGCACGCTCGAAGCGGGCATGAGGGACAAGGAGGGCGGCGATCATGCGTCACGTTTGCAGGAAAGCGCGAGCCTGCTCGCCGATGCCCGCGCTGCGCTGCAATGGGCTTATGCCAACGACGACGGCGCCGGCTTGCGCGTGCCGCTCGCCGGCAGCTGCACAAGGCTGTTCGTCGAACTCAATTTGCTGAACGAGGCCCGCATCTGGTCCGATCGCGCACTCGCAATGCTGGACGAGGCCGACCGGGGCGGCGCATGGGAGCTCGAACTTCAGTCGACGCTCGGTCACGCCTTGATGTTCACCGAACGTAACAGCGAGCAGGCGGAAGCGGCGCTCAGGCGCGGGCTGGAAATAGCGGAAGCGCTTTCCGATCACGCCAACACATTCAGGCTGTTGTCCCGGCTCAACATGTTCTACCGCCGGACCGGTCGCTATCGGCATCTGGTGCCGACTGCGCTTCACGCCGAGCGGATTGCCCGCGTCATCGGCGATACCGCGGGCATCGCCGGGAGCAAAGCGCTGCTCGGCGTGTCATATCACCTCGCCGGAGACCAGGCCGCGGCGCAGGCTCATCTCGACCAGGGCCTGCGAGACGACGCTGCGCTCCGCGGCACCCAACCCGGGCATTTCGCCTACTCACGCACACCGCAAATTCCGCTCGCGCGCGTGCTATGGCTGCGCGGCTTTCCCGATCGTGCGCTCGAATGCATCCGGCCGCTGGTCGGCGCTTCGGCGCCGCATGACGTGGTCATGCATTGTATCGCATTATGCTGGTCCGCTTCGGTATTCGGCTGGCTCGGCGACTGGTCGTCGGTCGAGGCGATGACCGGTCGTCTGACCGCGCATGCGAGCATGCACGGGCTCGTGCCTTACGAAGCCGTCGCGGCGGGTTTTCGGGCGCAGAGCATGATCGCTCGGGGCGAGGCGGCCGGCGGCGTCGACCTGATGCGGAGTGCGCTTCCACGCCTGCATGCCGACCGCTACGAACTCTATGCCTCGGCGTTCGCCGCGGATCTGTCTCGGGGCCTGGTCAGCTTGGGACAATTGACGGAAGGCATTCAGGTTCTTCACGAAACCATTCTGCGGGTCGAGCGGGAAGGCGGCGCGTTCGACATGCCCGAGCTGCTCCGTCTGCGGGGAGAGCTGGAGGTCCAGGGCGGCAATCCCGACGCGGCCGAGGCCGATCTTGTCGCCTCGATCTCGCTCGCCGAACAGCAGGGCGCGCTATCGTGGCGGCTGCGAGCCGAGATGTCGCTGGCGCGGCTTCGAACCCGGCAGCATGTGCAAAATCCGCTCGAACAGCTCGCTCAAACCTATGCCCGGTTCTCCGAAGGGTTCGAGACCGCCGATCTCATTGCAGCACGACGCATGTTGAACGAACCGGGGGCCTGAACAGTCGATACGACCGTCTCTTCTCGCTGCTGAGCGCGTCCATCAGCGCTCAACCCTTGTGTCCAGCCAGCTGCCCCAGGAAGTCGCGGACAAGCAAAGCGATCTCGTCGGTGGCTTCATCCAGCGCGAAGTGGCCGGCTTCGAGAATGTGAACCTCGGCATCCGGCACGTCGTCGCGATAGGCCGTCGCGCCTGCGACGGCGAATGACGGATCGTATTCGCCCCAGACCACCAGCGTCGGTGGCCGCGTCTGGCGCAACCAAGCCTGCCATTTCGGATAGGAGGCGACGTTGGTCCGGTAATCCAGGAACAGCGTGGTCTGAATCTCGGCCTGGCCGGGACGCGTCAGGAACGCGTATTCGTCGATCCAGGTGTCGGGGTCATAGCGCTCGGGACGCGGACTGGAGCCGAGATGCCGCTGACTCGTCGCCTCCAGGGACGTAAAGTTGGCCTTGAGCGCCTCGACCTCGTGCGCCGGGTCGGCCCAGTACTTCGTGCGCGCATTCCAGAGCGGGCTCAGCCCCTGCTCGTGCGAAACCGCGTTCTGGACGATGACACCGCGGACGCGTTCGGGATGCGCCAGCGCCATGCGGAAGCCGACAGGGCCTCCGTAGTCCTGCATGAACAGGACGTAGTCGGTGAGGCCGAGCTTCGTTGTGAGCTCGCCGATCACGGCGGCGATGTTGTCGAACGTATAGGTGAAGTCGCATGGCGGCGGCGCGCTGCTGTTGCCGAAGCCGGGATAGTCCGGCGCGATGAGATGATATTTGTCGGCGAGCAGCGGCATCAGCGGCTCCCACATCCGCGACGACGAGGGAAATCCGTGGAGCAGCAGCACCGTCGGAGCGTCGGTGGGCCCAGCCTCGCGGTAGAAAATCTCGAGACCCCGGATATCGGTCTTGTGATAGCTGATCGAGCGCCGGCTCGATCGCAGATCCTGTGCCGAGGCCTGCACGGTCGCGCAGGCCAAAGCGGCCGAGAGGGCAAGAGTGGCTGGGATGTTCATGTCATCGCTCCGAATCCGGCATGTGAAGTGAAGATGTGTCGCAAGTAGGGGACATCCGCTTGTGACGGCGGCGTCGAGAGGCACCATCGCGGGCGCCTCTCGCGATGTGCCGCATCTGGGCTTTACGACGCGCGCGCCAGCGGCTCGCCCTTCAGGGCGGCGAGCAGGGCCTGCGCGGCCGGACCCGAGGAGTGCGGGTTCTGGCCCGTGATCAAGAGGCCGTCGGTGACGACGTGAACGCCCCAGTTTGCCGTCTTCGAGAAGACGGCGCCAAGCTTCAGCATTTCGTCTTCGACCAGGAAAGGCACCACCTTGGTGAGGCCGACGTCCTCCTCTTCACCATTGGTGAAACCGGTCACCTCCTTGCCCTGAACCAGGGGCTTGCCGTCGGGCGTCTTGACGTGGCGCAGCGCACCAGTCGAATGGCAGACCACGGCGACTGTCTTGCCGGCGGCAAGGAAGGATTCGATGAGCTTGACCGAGTCCTTGTCCTCGGCGAGGTCCCACATCGGGCCGTGACCGCCGGGATAGAAGACGGTGTCGAAATCTTCCTGCTTGACGCTGTCGAGGCGAACCGTCTTGTCGAGTTGGGCTTCGGCGGCGACGTCGGCCTCGAAGCGTAGCGTCAGGTCGGTGCGGAATTCGCGCTCGTTGCTCTTGGGGTCAAGCGGCGGACGGCCGCCTTTCGGCGAGGCGAGGGTGATCTCGGCCCCGGAATCCCTGAAGATGAAATAGGGGGCGGCGAGCTCCTCGAGCCAGAAGCCCGTCTTGCGCCCGGTGTTGCCGAGCTGGTCGTGCGAGGTGATGACCATCAATATTTTCATGACCGTTCTCCTTGAGTGCGTTTGCTGCGATGACGCGCTCCATTGCGGTGGAGATGCGCGGAGCTGGGTCTCGTTCGAGCACGTCACGTCGTTCGTTGCTCGCGAACCCAATCTGCGCTCAAGGCCGACTGTTGGCTCGTTATGTATTGTTAGACGTTGAGAGTTGGAGATATCGCGCGGGCCGCTACTCGAAGACGGCGTCAAAGATCTCGACATCCATCAGCACGGGCTTGGCGACCACGGTTCCGTCGGGCCGCAGCGTCTGCGCGCGTCGGAGCGTCGGCACCACGATGCCGCCGAAGCTGTCATGGGCCCAGGAGTAATGCGCGACTTTCATTCCGAACAGATCGTGATCGGTCCGCCGTTGCAATGCGTTCTCGTCGAAATAGAAGATCTGTTCGGGCGCGAGCGTGATCAGGCTCGGTGGGAATTGCGCCCGCAGCCGCCGCCATGACTCGTTATTCTCCTGCCACGGCGGCAGCTCCTCCACCAAGACATCGGGATGGGCGAGCAGGAATGGATTGGTCAGATAATTCCAGATCGCGACGCCGCAGAAGAAGACGAGATGCAGCTCGCCCGCGAGCGCGGGCGAACCGGCCTCGGTGAACGCAAGACTCGGATTGCGCCAGGTCCGCAGAATCTCACCTTCGAGGCTTTCGATCGTGATCGCGTCCGGCTGAAACGAGCCGGAGTGTTCGCCTCCGGTGATGCCGGTGAAGCGGACCGATTGCGTGCGGGTCGAGCCCTCCGCCGTCACGTCCTTGAATTCGCTGGCATGTCCGGTGCTGGAGAACAGCGTTCCCGCGACGGAGAGGTGAAGCGTGAACCGGCTCAAGCTATTCCAGCGGGCCATTCCGCCGCTGGCATCAATTACATCGTCAAGAAGCGCCATGTCCCGCCATATCCACCATGAAGTGCCACCACCATGGCGGGGCGGATGCGGCTTGGCGTGTTAGAATTTGTTAGGAGTTGCGAGCGGATAGCCTTGCGGTATCTCATTGAAGATACTCTCAATTCAGCGCCGCAAGGAGCTCCCTGGCGGCGACGAGATCACGGGTCTGGAGGCCCTCCTGGTACCGCGCGACGAGGGGGGCGAGCAGGGCGCGTGCGTCGGCGGCTTTTCCGGCCCCGCGCCAAACCCGGCCGAGACTAATTGCCCCCCGCAGCTCCCAGCCGAGCGCGCTTTGGCGGCGTGACAGATCGAGCGAGTCCAGGAAGCAGCTTTCGGCTTCCGCGGCATTGCCCGACCGGGCGAGGATGTCGCCCTTGACCCTGAGCATCTCCGGCATGTCGAAGGATTCGCCATGATCGGGGATCTCTGCGATGGCATCGTTGATGGTCTGCAAGGCTTCGTCGGCCTGGTTCTGCGCCACAAGTCCCTCCGCGAGCGCGGTCGCAAACACCGTGGTCATGATCCGGTGTCGCGTCGCGTACAGCGTGGCCTGGCTGCGGCGGAGGTGCTCGATGCCGGCGGCGACGTCGCCGCGGCGAAGCAGCAGCTCACCCTTCTGGCCGATGCCGACCGCGTGATAGGGCCCGAGGAAGTGGCGCGCGGAATGATCGATCAGCCGCTCGATCAGGATTTCCGCATTGGCCAAGTCGCCGACCCAGAGGAACACGTAGATGGTCCAGATCAAGGAAATACCGAGAGTGAGCGGCTGTTCGAGCAGTTCGGCTTCGCGAACGGTGTATCTCGACGCCTCGATCGCACGATCGGGCCGGCCGGTGAGCCAAAGCCCGCGTGCCAGCGCCACCAGTGCGACGATGCGGTCGTCATAGCCGAGATGGCCGATATTCAGCCGCTGCGAGCCGGGATTATGCAACATCGCGCTCTCGCAGAGCTGCACCGCCTTGTCCTGGTTGCCGATCAAATGATGGGCGACGCCCAGCATCCATTCGACGTTCAGCGTGCTGGCGGGATCGTTCAGCTTCCGCGCGACGCTCTCGCCCTGTTCCCCGGTTCCGAGTGCTCCGTGAAAATCTCCGACCCTGGTGAGATAGATGTGCAATCCGCGGAGCAGCCAGAGCTGCCAGTGCAAATCCTGGAGCTCCTGGGCAAGCTGGAGACTGCGCGTGAATGCCGAGCGGACCGCTTCGGTATTGCCCTGCGTGAACATCGCGGAGACGCCGAGCGCGGCCTGCAAGATCATTTCATTGCGGCCATCCACCGCGCTCGCGTCGAGGGACGCCAGCGCCTGCTGGGTCCAGCGGTAGCATTCCGTCAGCAATGTCAGCTCAAGGAAGAATTGCGCCGCTGACGCCGCCAGATCCACGCCGATCGTTCGGTCCCCGCCGTCCGAAAAGCTCCAGGTCAGCGCGGCCCTGACGTTGGGCAGGTGGTCGGCATAAGGAAGGAAGCCGCCGGCGCTCTGCATGCCCGTGGATTTGACGGCGATGTCGCGCAGGAAGTCGCGGAAATATTCGGCATGGGCACGTGCGACGCGGTCCGCTTCGCCGTTCTCGACGAGCTTCTCCGCGACGAAGGCACGTGTGGTGTCGAGCAGGCGATAGCGCAGCCGCCGCTCCGCAGGCGAGGTCGCGATCAGCGATTTGGAAAGCAGATTGGAGATCGCCTCGGCGGCTTCTGCTTCGCCAATGCCCTGACAGGATGCGACCGCAAGCGCGGCTTCCAGGGTGAATGGCCCGACGAATGCCGACAATCCGCGCAGCGTTGCGCTTTCGGTTGCCGGCAGCAAATCATAGCTCCAGGCGAGTGCCGCACTCAGGGTGTGGTGCCGCGGCACAGCGGTGCGCCGCCCGCGCCACAGCAGCGAGAAACGGCTGTCGAGCAGAGAGGCCGTCCCAGCGATGCCATAGGCATTCACGCGCCCGGCCGCGAGCTCGATGGCGAGCGCGATGCCGTCCAGCCGACGGCAGATATCGGCGACGAGCGGCGCATCCTCTTCGCTGAGCTCGAATTCGCTCAGACTCTCTGCGATGCGTTCCACGAAGAGCTGAGTTGCAGGATAGGCAAGGATGTCGGCGATGCCGAGCCCGTCGCGCTGTGGCGGGCAATCCAATGGAAACAGCCGATGGACACGCTCACCTTCGGCGCGGAAAGATTCGCGGCTGGTGGCGAGAATATGCAGCTCGCCCGCTTCCCGGACGATGCGCTCGGCCAGGGGGGCGAGATCGTCGAGGATGTGCTCGCAACTGTCGAACACCAGCAACATCCGCCGGCTGCGCAGGAATGCCAGCAACCCCGGCATCGGGTCGTCGGAATTGACTGTCAGGCCCAGCGCGGCCGCAATCGTTCCCGTAACGAGCCGGGTCTCCCTCAGTGCGCCGAAATCGACAAAACACACTTGGCCGTCGAAGGCCTGGAACTCGCGATGCGCGACCGCCAGTGCGACCGAGGTCTTGCCGATCCCGCCGGGGCCCACGATCGTGACGAAGCGATGCAAGGCAAGCTCGGCGGAAATCTTCTCGACCGCATCGTCTCGCCCGATCATCTTCGCGAGCGGCGAGGGCAGCGAGCGCGGCGCAGCAACGGGCAGGCTGGTCCGGTTCTCCGATGGGGCGGCCCGGAGCAGCGCGGCCGTGAAGCAATAACCCCGTCCGGGGACGTTGACGACGTAGCGGGAGCCTTCGCCCGGATCGCCCAAGGCCTTGCGCAGCGTCGTGATGTGAAAGCGCAGGCTGCCTTCGTCCACATTCACGTCGGCCCAGACCCGCCGCATCAACTCACGCTTGTCCACGACCTCGCCCGCGCGCTCGGCGAGAAAAACGAGAATGTCGAGCGCACGGCCACCGAGGTGAACCGGGGCGCCGTCCTTCTCGAGCAGCCGCGTCTTTGCGAACAGCCGGAATGGCCCGAAAGCAATGGCCGAATCCTGGTCGTTAGTGTCCGGCACGGGCCAATCATTCCAGTGAGAGCTGAACTCTGCACTTTGATCTAGCAGAAGGGAACCCTGAGTAAACTGGCCGAAAGTGGCGAAATCGCGTGGAGGGTGCCGGCAATTGGCCGGTCGCGCGCGACGATCCGTCGCAAATTGTACTCAACGCGAGCCTCTTTCGAAGCGATCGGGACAACCCGGCAGTGTGCTTGACCGACCAGCTCACGTTCGGAGTGCCCGTCGTCGTACCCCATCATAACAGAATCTTGCAACGTCTAACGAGCAATGCGCGCGAACTGCATCCAGTATCTGTTCCGAGTTTGACGCTAATTCCAACGGGGAGGCTACGATGTCCGGTATCAATGCTCGGCCGAATGACGACGTCGTTCGATCTCAATTTGTGGCCAGTTTAGACGATCAGTCGCGTGACTGGGAGCTCGTGCTGCGGGAATCCCACCATCGGATGAAGAATACGCTGACGATACTCGGTGCGTCAGTCCGCCGCGATTTCACCAGAACGGGTACCAGGGATGTGTCGCTTGCAGCGGACCGGCTCGAGCGGCGCATTGTCGCCTTCGGCAGGCTCTATCAACTCTTGTCCGACAATGACGACCATACGGCGATCCCGGTGGCGGCCTTCTTCGAAAATCTGTGCGGAGCGATTTCCGAGGCCGTGCTGGAGCCGGCGGGCATCCGCTGCGAGGCTGCAATTGAAAGCGGCACGCTGCCGGCGTCGCAATGCCATCGGCTCGCGCTGATGCTGACGGAGCTGGTAACGAATGCGGCCAAGCATGCCTTCCCGAACAGGAATGACGCACTGATCCGCATCGAGACGGCCAATCGCGACGGCGCCTGGTTCTGCACGGTAATAGACAACGGGATCGGCGCGACGGGCCGCTTCAGGGCACCGGCAGCCGGATTCTCGAAGGACTCGCACGCAGCATTCACGCCCGGCTGCAGGGCGAGGCGGGAGAGGACGGCACACGCGTAACCATCGTGATGCCGATCGCAGCTGCTTGAAGCTCGTCTTAAATCCAACCCAGGGAGTTCGACATGGCCACTACCGAAATCGACCGCGACGCCGCGGCCAAGCCTTCCAACAAGCCTTCCAACAAGTCTGCCAACGAGCCTTCGGTATCGCGTAGCGTTGATCAGAGGCTCGAGGTGATCGTGATCCCCGTGTCCGATGTTGATCGCGCCAAGGCCTTCTACGCGCGTCTCGGTTGGCGACTGGACGCCGATTTTGCCTCTGGCGATGATTGGCGCGTGATCCAGTTCACGCCGCCAGGTTCGGCCTGCTCGGTGATTTTTGGCAGGAACGTGACGGCGGCAGCGCCGGGCTCGGTGCGAGGCCTCTACCTGATCGTCTCCGATCTGGAGGCGGCGCGAAAGGATCTGCTGGACCGCGGCGTCGAGGTCAGCGCTCCATTCCACGGTGCCGGCGATGTTCACGCGGGGACCGACGAGCCTTATCTCTCCGGCAGCGTTCGGGTGAGCGGTGCTGACCCGAAGCGCGGCAGCTACGGCTCATATGCGTCGTTCAGCGATCCCGACGGCAATGGCTGGTTGTTCCAGGAGGTCACGACGCGATTGCCGGGACGGATCGCGGGCGACGGCACGACATTCGCTTCGCAGGCTGCGCTGGCCGCAGCACTGCGCCGCGCGGCGGCGGCCCATGGCGAGCACGAAAAGCGGACCGGCGGGCACGACGAGAACTGGGCCGATTGGTACGCCGATTACATCGTCCGCGAACAGGCGGGCCAGCCGCTGCCATCCTGAGCTGGGCAGCACGGATTCTTCGACTGATGCAAGCCGACACGGCGCGCGATGACTGAGCTCATCGCGCGCCGTGTTGTTTTGGCGGCGCGCGTCGCGAGTCGACGATCGCTCTCCTCGGTGTCGCGCGGCTCGCAACGGCTAACGCGCTCTAACAACCCATAACGAGCAAATTGCCAGGGCCTGCGCCAATCTCTCGGCATGGCGAACCGAGGCGTTTATGTCAAATTCGGTCAGCGTCACCGACCAAAGCCAGGGAGATCGAACATGACCACGCAAGCACGTACCGACATTCTCAATCCAGACCGCCGTCAACTGTTGAGTCAAGCCGCGATGACCGCGGTCGCGGCAAGCGTGTCGAGCCTGCTGCCGCTGCATTCTGCGAAGGCCGGCGTGAGCGGGGCGGTCCGCCCGTTCCACGTCAGCGTGCCCGAGCAGGATCTGCTCGATCTCCGTCGCCGTCTCGCCGCGACGCGCTGGCCTGATCGTGAGATCGTTGCCGATCAATCGCAGGGCGTGCAACTGACGACGGTGCAGCAGCTCGTGAGCTACTGGCAGAACGACTACGACTGGCGCAAGATGGAGGCGCGGCTGAATGCCTTGCCGCAATTCGTCACCGAGATCGACGGCGTCGACATCCATTTCATTCACGTCCGCTCCAGGCACGAGAATGCCTTGCCGATGATCGTCACGCATGGCTGGCCCGGTTCGATCATCGAGCAGATGAAGATCGTCGGCCCGCTCACCGATCCCGCCGCACACGGCGCGACGGCGGCGGACGCTTTTGATCTCGTGATCCCTTCGCTCCCAGGCCACGGTTTCTCCGGCAAGCCGGCGGAGCTGGGCTGGGATCCCCAGCGCGTCGCGCGTGCCTGGATCGTGCTGATGAAGCGGCTCGGCTACAACCGCTATGTCGCGCAAGGCGGCGATTGGGGCAATGCCGTGACGGAGCAGATGGCAGTGATCGCGCCGCCGGAACTGCTCGGCATCCACACCAACATGCCCGCGACCGTTCCTGACGACATCGCCAAGGCGCTTCAGCCCGGCGGATCGCGGCCGTCGAACCTCTCGGCCGACGAGCGCTACGCTTACGATCAGCTCGATGACTTCTACAAGCACGGTCTCGGCTACGCGATCGAGATGTCCAACCGGCCGCAGACACTCTATGGCCTGGTGGATTCGCCGGCGGGCCTCGCGTCCTGGATGCTCGACCATGATGCGCGCAGCGCCGCAATGATCGCCCGGGTGTTCGACGGCAAGACGGAAGGGCTGTCGCGCGACGACGTGGTCGACAACATCGCGCTCTACTGGCTCACCAACACCGCGGTGTCGTCGGCGCGGCTGTACTGGGAGAACAAGCTGGTGTTCTTCGAGCCCAAGCACATCAAGATCCCGGTCGCCGTCAGCGTCTTCCCGGACGAGATCTACGCTGCGCCGCGCAGCTGGACCGAGAAGGCCTATCCGAGGCTGATGCACTACAACCGTCTCGACAAGGGCGGCCATTTCGCCGCCTGGGAGCAGCCCGCGTTGTTCTGCGCGGAAATGCGCACCGCCTTCCGACCGCTGCGTCAGTCGATCTGAGACCTGCGGGGACGCGCACTTCCGCGCGTTCCCTTCTTTCCCCACAGACCAGGAATCCAATCATGAACCGCCCCGAACGCACCTTCACGACCGACCAAATCCGCCTGGAACGTCGGCTGCCGTCGTATTGGCGTGTCACCTTCGACATGCCCCCAGTCAATATCTTCGGCCCCAAGCAGCTTCCGCTTCTTGATGACGTCGTCAAGGCGATCGAGACCGATCCTGAGGTGAAGGTCGTGGTGTTCGACAGCGCCGTCGAAGGCTTCTTCATCACGCATTACGACTTCCTCGCGCCGCTGGAGGATTCGCTTCGTATCCCGCCGGGGCCGACGGGCCTGCAGGCACTGCCCGACATGCTGGTGCGTCTCAGCCGCGCGCCGGTGGTTTCGATTGCCTCGATTAGGGGCCGTGCGACCGGCGTCGGCAGCGAACTGGCGCTGGCAAGTGATATGCGCTTTGCCAGCCGCGAAAAGGCGGTCCTGTCGCAATGGGAGGTCGGTGCGGGCCTGGTGCCCGGCGGCGGCCCGATGGCGCGGTTGCCGCGCCTGATGGGCCGCGGCCGCGCGCTCGAGGTTCTGCTTGGCGCCGACGATATCCACGGCGATCTCGCCGAACGTTACGGCTATGTGAACCGCTCGTTGCCGGATGCCGAGCTCGATGGCTTCGTCGAGGCGCTGGCCATGCGCATCGCGTCCTTCGACAAGGAGGCGATTGCCGAGACCAAGCGCCTCGTCGACGTTGCGAGCCTGCCACCGGATATCGAGATCAAGCCGGAATGGGACGCGTTCCTGGCCTCGCTCAGCCGCCCGGCAAGCCAGAGCCGCATCAAGGCGCTGATGTCGCGCGGCTTCCACCGCGCCGGTGATGTCGAGAACCGGCTCGGCTTCCATGTCGGACAGATCGGTAGCTAAAGCGTTTTCAAGCGAAGTGGATACCGGTTCGCGTGAAGAAAACGCGTCAAAGCAAGAATCAAGTTCCGTTCCGATTTTATCGGAACGGGATTTGGCGGAACTGCTGCGGCGCTCGGCCGGTTGGAACGGCGACAGGCAGTCGTGCCAATGTCGCTTTCGTACCGTACCGAGTGCCGGTGCTAAAAAAATCAACCAGGAGAATTGAGATGATCCGCAAGGCAACAGCAGTCTGGAAAGGCACCGGTCGCGATGGCACTGGTCAGTTATCGAGCGAATCCGGCGTGCTCGCCGCGACGCCTTATTCGTTCAAGACCCGCTTTGAGAACGAGAAGGGCACCAATCCCGAGGAATTGATCGCTGCGGCCCATGCCGGCTGCTTCACTATGGCGCTGGCCTTCGGCCTGCAACTCGCCGGCTTCACGCCGGACGAGCTCACGACTGAAGCTGCGGTCAGCCTCGAGCCGGAAGGCAAAGGCTTCAAGATCAGCAAATCGGCGCTGACGCTACGTGCCAAGGTGCCGAACCTCGACGACGCTGGTTTCGCCAAGATCGCGGGCGAGGCCGAGAAGAACTGTCCGGTGTCGAAGGTGCTCAACGCCGCAATCACGCTCGACGCGAAGCTGACGTAAGGCGCGCTCAATTTATGTCCATCTGGTTCTGCTTGGGGAAGCTGAGGTCGTCGAAGCTTTGGCCTCCACGAGAGGAACCGGATGGGCAAATGCCTGGCTTTCGACTGGGCCGCCGAAAGCATAGGATGCGACGGGTTCAGAACGGACAGACCGATCAATTGGGAGTGGAGATATGACAACGGAACGCGCAATTTTGGCCGGAGGCTGCTTCTGGGGCATGCAGGATCTGATCCGCAAGCAACCGGGCGTGGTCTCCACCCGCGTCGGCTATACCGGCGGCGCGGTGAAGAATGCCACCTACCGCAACCATGAAGGTCATGCCGAAGCGATCGAGATCACCTTCGATCCCGCCAAGACCAGCTTTCGGACGATGCTGGAGTTCTTCTTCCAGATCCACGATCCGACCACGCTCAACCGCCAGGGCAATGATTTGGGCACGAGCTATCGCTCGGCAATCTTCTATACCAGCGACGAGCAGAAGCGGATCGCCAAGGACACGATTGCAGACGTTGAGGCGTCCGGTCTCTGGCCTGGCAAGGTCGTGACCGAGGTCGCGCCCGCGGGCGAGTTCTGGGAAGCCGAGCCGGAGCATCAGGATTATCTCGAACGCTATCCGGACGGGTACACCTGCCACTTCATCCGCCCCGACTGGAAGTTGCCGCGGCGCGGGGCTGCCGCGGCAGGCTAAAGCTGGTCGTCGCTATTGCCGGGGAGAGCCATGGCTGAAATCCGCGAGATCATCGCCGGCATCCGCAGATCACATCGACCGCTTTTCGGGCCATCTCCCTCAGCTCGGAGCGGCGGGCGCCGGCACGGGCGCGAATGGCGATGGTGTGCATCGTGGCTGAAGCGAGAATGGCAAGCGCCGCCGGATCGGCGTCGCGCTTCAGTTCGCCCTTGTCCTGCGCGAGCCGGAAGCGGGCTTCGAAATCGGCATCTATCATGCGCAGTCCCGCCGCAACGCTGCTCCGGATCGCGGCATCTTCTGCGACTTCGGTCACCGCCGTCCCCACCACGAAGCAGCCGCGTGCGGCTCCCTTGCCGGAAAAGTAGATCGACAGCGCCGCGTCATAGGCCAGGATCAGCGCTTCGTCCAAGGGATGGTCCCCGGCGAGAGCCTCACGCGTCGCGGCAAGGCTGATCTCCCAATACCGCGCGAGGGCCTCGAGATAGAGCGCATGCTTGTTGCCGAACACCGCGTAGAGGCTCGGCGGACTCATCCCGGTCGCGGCAGCGACCTTGTCCAGGGAGGTACCGGAATAACCGGTCCTCCAGAACGTTTCCGTTGCCCGCTTCAAGGCCGTCTCTGCGTCGTAGGCCGGTGGGCGTCCCCGGCGCGCCGGGCTCGTTTCGCTCTTTTTCCGTGCCATATCGTCAGAACCCCGGTTGGCATGTTCCACACGCATATTTGTATGGATCGTTATAAAAATCAAGGTCGCGGACTTGATCGCCGCGTCGGGGTACAATATTTGTAACGAACGTTATTAAATAGATTGAACCCGAGGATCTTCCGATGCGTTTCGATTTCGCGCCAATCGCCGGCGGGCTCGGCGTTCGCAACAGCTTCCGCCCGAGCGACGCAGCCGCCCAATGGTTTGGGGCAGGGCTCGGCAAGCCGCTGCGACGGCCGCTGATGCTTGCGCTGCCGATGGCGGCGGCCGTGGTCGGCGCATTCATCTATCTGGCGCAGGAGCAATATGTCTCGACCGACGACGCCTTTGTGCGTGCCGCCAAGGTGACCATCAACGCGCGCGTTTCCGGCCAGGCGGTCGAGATAGCCGTGCGTGACAACGAGCGCGTCCGGCGGGGGCAGGTGCTGTTTCGCATCGACCCGGAGCCTTATCAAATTGCCGTCGACCAGGCCGAGGCGCGCCTCGGCAGTGCGCGGCTCCAGATCGAATCCCTCAAGGCGACCCACCGTCAGCAGCAGGCGGAGCTGCAGTCGGCCAAAGAGACGGCTACGTTCGACGAGCACGAATTCGACCGCAAGAGGATGCTGGTTGCCTCCGACTTCACGCCACGCGCGGTCTATGAACGGGCCGAGACGGATCTCAAGGTCGCTCGCCAGCGCGTGGCGTCGGTCGAGCAGCAGATCGCCACCACGATCGTCGCACTCAACGGCGAGCTTGAGGGTGATGTCGATCGCCATCCGGCAGTCCGCGCAGCCAAGGCACAATTCGACCGTGCGCGGCTGGATCTCTCCTACGCCACCGTGACGGCGCCGGACGACGGCATCGTGACCAAGGTCGACGATCTCCAGATTGGTGGCTTCGTCAATGCCGGGGCACCGACGTTCTCGTTGCTGTCGAGCCGGCACGTCTGGGTCGAGGCGAATTTTCGCGAGACCGGTCTCACTCATATGCGCCCTGGCCAGGAGGCGACGATCGACGTCGATGCCTATCCCGATCGCAAGTTCAAGGCACACATCGTCAGCATGAGTCCGGGGACCGGCTCGGACTTCTCGCTCCTGCCGCCCGAGAATGCGACGGGAAACTGGGTCAAGGTCGTCCAGCGATTGCCGGTGCGCTTGGAACTCGACGATCTCGATCCAAACCGGCCGCTGTTCTCAGGCATCAGCGTGACGGCGCGGGTCGATACAGGCCATCGCCGCAGCTGGGCGCATCTGCTCCAACCGGCGCTTGCGATGGAGGGCAAATGAGTACGCCCCTCCCATCGTCCACGGCGCCCGGCGGTCATCACGCGATCGCCGCGGCCGCCCTCATGGCGACCTACATGCAGGCCGTCAACATCTCGATACCGAACGCGGCGCTACCCCATATTCAGGCGACGCTCTCGATGGCCAATGACGAGGTCGGTTGGGTGTTTTCCTCGTATATCGCGGCGAGCGCCGTGACCATGTCGATCACGCAATGGCTGGCGGGACGCTACGGTCGGAAGGTGGTCTATCAGGCCGCCGTCACGATCTTCGTGTTGGGTCTCGCGCTCGACGCGCTGGCGACGACGTCGATTCAGTTCGTGCTGGCGCGAATCCTCCAGGGCGCGGCGAGCGGACCGCTGGCACCGCTCTCGCTGGCGATCCTGCTCGAGGCGACATCGCCGGTGCGACATGCGCGCATGAGCCTGGCGTGGACCGTCTGCTCCCTACTCGGCATCAGCAGTGGCCCGGCCATTGGCGGCTGGCTCAGCGAATATTACGGCTGGCCCTCGATCTTCTATTTCAGCCTGCCGATGACGGGCTTCATTTTCCTGACGATGGCTCAGCTGCTCCGCGAGAAGCGGGCGGAGCGGAGCCGGTCCTTCGACTTCTTCGGTCTGACGACGTTCTCCGTCGGCATGATCGGGTTGCAGATGTTGCTCGACCGCGGGGAGCGCCTCGAATGGTTCGCCTCGACGGAAATCTGGATCGAGGCGGGCGCCTCCGTGCTCGGCTTCTATCTCTTGATCGTGCACGTCATGACGACAAAGGAGCACTTTCTCCGCACGGCGCTGTTCAGGGACCGCAATCTCGTGCTCTCGACGGTCATCTCCTTCGCGCTTGGCTTCGTGCTGCTGCCGACCCTGGCCTTGACGTCCCCGATGCTGGAGGAATTGCTCAACTACCCCGTCGACACCACCGGATACATGACCGTTCCTCGCGGCGTCGCGCTGGTGGGGGCGCTGGTGCTGACGAGCCTGGTCCCGGCGCAGATCGACTACCGGCCGTTCCTCGTGGGTGGAATGACGCTGGTGGTCTATGCCAACTGGCTGATGCTTGGCTATTCACCGGCGATGGATTGGCGGCCGGTCGTCGAGGCCGGCCTGCTCCAGGGAGCGGGTCTCGGCATGTTGCTGCCCGCGCTCGCCAGGGCCGCGTTCGGCACGCTCGATCCGAAGCTCCGCCCGGAAGGCAGCGCGCTGATCAACCTGTCGCGCCTCTATGGCAGCACCATTGGCATCGCGGTCGTCCAGCTCTTCTTCTACGCCAACACGCAGGCTGTGCATGTCGCACTCGCAAAGAACCTCACGCCCTATCGTGTCGCCGCTTACGTCGGGGGCTCGGTCGGCAAGCCGGGTCTTGCGGCCCTCAACGGCATGGTCACGCGTCAGGCGGCGACCGTCGCGGTCATCGACCAGTTCGAGATCCTGATGTTCGCCATGCTCGTCATGATTCCGCTCGTGTTTTTTCTCCGTAAGCCGCGGCCTACCGGTTAACGCCTGGAGTCGTGGAATGACATCGCATCGTCAATTTCGAATACCTCGTCCCTTACTTTTGAGGGAGCTGAGGGCAAACAAAGGAGCATCAGCATGACAACGTCGGATTCGCTTCGTTATACGAGAATTCTAACTCATCAATCCGGGACGATTCCCGCGGTGGGATTTGGCACGCTCATTCCGGATCCGCTCGTGACCAGGCGGGCCACCAAGGCTGCATTGGAGGCCGGATTTCGACATCTTGATTGCGCGGAGCGCTATCGCAACGAAGAGGCGGTCGGCGATGCGCTGCGGGAGGCATTCAAGGCGGGGACGCTTCAGCGCAAGGACCTGTTCGTTACGACGAAGCTATGGAACACCAATCATCGGCCGGAACGGGTCAGGCCTGCCTTCGACGGCAGTCGCCGGCGGCTGCAACTCGACGAGATCGATTGCTACATCATCCATACGCCCTTTGCCTTTCAACCCGGCGACGAGCAGGACCCGAGGGATGAGCACGGTCGGGTCATCTATGATTCAGGGGTTACGCTGGCGGAGACATGGGGGGCGCTGGAGCGCCTCGTCGACGAGGGGCACTGCAAGTCGATCGGTCTGTCGGACATCACCCTGGACAAGCTGCGCGAGATCGTTTCGATCGCGCGGATCAGGCCCGCCATGGTGCAAGTCGAATCGCATCCGTATCTTCCCGAATGGGACCTGCTCGACTTCTGTCGAGAGCACGGGATTGTCTTGCAGGCGTTTGCAGCGCTGGGACACGCCATGAAGCCGAACGTGCTAGCCGATCCGGTGATCACTGCCATCGCGGAGCGCTTGCACAGGACGCCGGCTCAAATTGCGCTGGCGTGGGCGGTCCAGCGCGGCACCGCTTTCCTGACGACTTCGACCAATTCCCGGCGCATCCAGGAAAACTTCGATATTTCGGCCTTGCCCGAAGACGCCATGCGAGAGATGAGGGACCAGATTACGACAAACATCAGGTTCAACACGGTCGTCGAGACCGGCGTGCCCGGATTCATTCCGCGGGCCGGATGAATCGGCGCCGGTCAGCCGACTCGTCAAGCCCGGAGCTGCTCGATCAGATCGTGGGCGCTGCGGATCTCGGCAATGCCGGCGCCCTCGGTGAACGGCCCGCATGCGCGTTGCAGAATTGCCAAGGCCTCCGCGCTCTGGCCGGCCCCGATCATGTACCGCGCCAGGCTGACCGCGCTTCGCAGCTCCCAGAAAAGCGCGCCTTGCTGGACGGCAATGTCCATGGCCTCGCGAAAGCGCGCCTCGGCATCCTCTGAATGCCGGGCGTTCCTGAGCATCAACTCTCCCTTGATGCGGATCAGCTCCGGCAGATACCAGAGCTCCTGCCGGTCGTTGCAGCGGGTCAGGACATCCTCGATCACGTCGAGCCCGCGATCGACCTGGTCGGCCTCTCCGGAACACGCGGCGAGCTCGCCGAGCAAGGGCAGAAAGCGCGGCAGGAAGCGCGCATCGCCGGCGCGATTGAGCTCCTCGCGCAGCAGCGGCAGGCCGGTCGTGACGTCGCCGCGCCTGACCATGACTGCGGCGTTGAAGGCCCGTGCCCACAGGCCCCACAGCCGGATGGCGTGGCGCTCGGTGTGTTCGAGCAGCTCGATGCCGTGACGCTCGGCGGCGTCGAAATCGCCGGACCAGAAGGCGATCGGGCAGGCGGCTTGTCCGAGCACGCTGCAGAATGTCAGCGCGTGGCCGTTGGCGCGGCCTTCCTCGATGTTTCTGGCGGTGAGGGCCTGAGCCTGATCGGCCAGACCCTGAAGCCACAGGATGCGAGCTCGAAAATATTGCGTCGATATTCTCAGATCGAGCGGGAAGATTTTCGGCTTCTCCGCCAACACATGCAACGATGCATTGACCCGGTCGATGCGCAGCCGAGCCTCGTTCTGATCCCCGAGATAATGCAGCGCGACGGCCATCAGCCGGTCGCCCAGCATGACATCGGTCCTGTCGGGCGAGTTCGCGGCTGCGTTCGCAAAGCGATCGGCGAGCGCACGGGCCTTGCCGAACTGTCCGTTATTGAACTGGTCGATGCACAAGCCCCAGAGCGCGCGCAGCCGGAAATCCTTGTCGTCGAGCCTGTCAGCCAGCTCGAGGGTCGTCTCGAGGATCGGCCGCGCCTCGCGCGCGCGGCCCTCGCCATACATCAGCGACCATCCGAGCGCCGACAGCAGCTGCATGCGGATGCGGTCGTCGTCGGCGGTGTCTCCGAGCGCCGCGAGCGCCGTTCTGCTGCGCTCACGGCATTCCGCGAACAGCGAAAGACGCACCCACAGCGTGACTGCGGCCGACGTCAGCGCGATCCCGAGTTTCGGCTCGCCGTCGGGCCCGAAGGCCCAGTCCAACGCCGCGCGCACATTGTCCAGCTCCGCGCCATACATGCTCAGCCATTCGGGCAGCGGCGTCGAAATATCGGCCTCCGCGCGCTGGAATAAATCGCGAAAATGCTCGGCATGACGCCGCGCGAACTGCCCGGCTTCGCCGAGCTCGTTGAGTTTTCCGTATGCATAGGTGCGCGTGGTGTCGAGCAGCCGATAGCGCAGCGTCCGCGAGCCGGACGGCGAAATCAGAGACTTGGTCACCAGGCTGTCGATTGCTTCGAGGGTCTCGGAGGCGTTGAGGCCGTCACCCGACGCGACCGCCGCAGCCGCCTCCGGCGCGAAAGGCCCGGCGAAGACCGACAGGCGTCGCAGCGTTGCGCTCTCCGCGGCAGGCAGAAGGTCGTAGCTCCAGTCGAGCGCCGCAGCGAGTGTCTGGTGCCGCGGCACGGCGGTGCGTCGGCCGCGCCATTGCAGCGAAAAGCGGCTGTCGAGCAGGGATGCCGTGCCGGCGATGCCGTAAGCATTGACGCGGCCCGCCGCGAGCTCGATTGCCAGCGCGATGCCGTCGAGGCGCCGGCAGATGCTCGCGACGAGGGGGGCCTCTTCCGCGCTGAGCTGGAACGGGCCCGAGCTCTGCGCAATGCGCTCCACAAAGAGCTGAGCCGCAGGGTAGGCAAGGACCTCGTCGACAGCAAGCCCTTCGCGCTCGGGCGGACAGTCCAGCGGGAACAGCCGGAAAATTCGCTCGCCTTCGCTCCGGAACGACTCGCGGCTGGTTGCGAGAACACGAAGCTGCGGTGCTTCGCGAACGATGCGCTCGACCAGCGGCGCCAAATGATCCAGCACATGTTCGCAACCGTCGAAGATCAGCAGGGCCGGGTCGGTCTTCAGAAACGTCAGCAGGGCCGGCGTCGGATCCTCCGCGCTGATGGTCAGTCCGAGCGCCGAAGCAATGGTGGTCGCGATGTGACTGGCATCCCTCAGCGGACCGAAATCGACAAAGAAGACTCGCCCGCCGAAATCCTGGGAGCGGCGATGCCCGACGGTGACGGCGACCGAGGTCTTGCCGATGCCGCCCGGGCCGACGACGGTCATGAAGCGATAGAGCGAAAGTCCGTTCAAGATCTTCTCGATGACACCTTCCCGGCCGACCATCCTGGTGAGCTGAGCGGGCAAGGAGCGGGGAGGGGCGCTTTCGGCCGGGAGCGGGGCGGCCGGAGGAGCTGCTTGAGCGAACGAGGCGACAAAGCAATAGCCGCGGCCGGGCACGTTGACGACGTAACGCGCCGACTTGCCGGTGTCGCCGAGCGCCTTGCGTAGCGCTGCGACATGGAAGCGCAGGCTACCCTCGTCGACATTGACGCCGGCCCAGATGCGCTTGACCAGCTCTCTCTTGTCGACCACTTCTCCGGGGCGTCCGGCAAGGAAGATGAGAATGTCGAGCGCGCGGCCGCCGACATGAAGCGGCGAGCCCTCCTTCTCCAGGAGCCGGGACTTCGGAAACAGTCGAAATGGCCCAAAGGAAATGGCCGAATCTTCGCTACGATCTGGCACGCGCCATCGCCCCCTCGAAGGGAGTCAAAAGGTATTACTTTCTGATCTAACAGAACGAGGCGTACAGTAAACCGGTCGAAAGCAGTGGGCAGGGCTGACAGCCCTGCGCGGACGGATGGCTCGCCGAAATAATGCTTGTGAAATAAAGAGTTAGGCCGACATGACAATGCGATGACGCCGGGGCACGGCCGGATGGAGCATTGACTGTGATGCCGGATTGCTGCGATGGCATGGTCCGGGAGCCGGTCCCGCCACCACATTGACTGCCGACTTCCGGAATTTCCAGCATGGCCTCTTTCACGCGGCGACAATTGGTGCACGCGTTGTCGGGCGCAGCGGCGCTCGCCGCGCTTCCCCGCAGCGGACAAGCCGCCGACTATCCGTCTCGTCCCATTCGCCTGGTGATTCCCTACGGAGCCGGCGGATCGGGTGACCAGATCGCGCGCCCCTGGGTGGACAGGATGCCGTCGCTGCTCGGGCCGACCTTCGTCGAATATATCGGCGGCGCGGGCGGCGCCATCGGGACCGCGGCGGTCGCGCGCGAGGAGCCCGACGGCTATTCGCTGCTGCTCGGCAACGGCAGCACGCAGGTCATCATTCCCATGACGGCGGCAAATCCCGGATATTCCGTTGGCGATTTCCGCGCCATCTACCGGCTGATCAACAGCGCGCTGGTTTTCGCCGTCAATCCTTCGGTGCCTGCCGCAAACCTGCGCGAGTTGATCACCTATGCGAAAGCCAATCCAGGAAAGCTGTCCTATGGCACGCCGGGGATCGCCACCGGAAACCATCTGGTCGGCGAATCCTTCAAGCAGCAGGCCGGCGCGCTGGACATCGTCCACGTGCCCTATCGCGGCATCGCGCAGGCGACCAACGACCTCGTCAGCGGCCAGATATCGCTCGTCATTGCCGTCATGTCCGTTCAATTGCAGCAGCTGGCCCAAGCGGGAAGAGTCAGGCTGCTTGCGGTCACCACCGAAACGCGGCTGAGCGGCGCGCCGGAGATCCCGACCGCCGTCGAATCCGGCATGCCCGGCATCCGGTATGAGGGATGGTTCGGTCTGTTCGCACCCAAGGACACCGACGATGCGATCATCGACCGGATCGCGCAGGCGACGCGGCTCGCCATGGCCGATAGGGCGCTTCTGGCGAGCTATCGCGCCCAGGGCATGGAGCCGGACAACGATTCAAGCCCGGACAAATTCCAGCGCATCGTCGAGGCCACATCCGCAAGCCTCGCGCCCCTGATCAAATCGATCGGGCTGATCAATTTGTGAAGCCGCTCAGGCATCGGCGCGCGTGACAATGCGCGCCGTCAGCGTGACGAGGCCCATCAGCGCGGTCAGGAGCCAGAACGCCACCGGCAATCCGCCAAGACGTGCGATGAAGCCGACACCGGCGGGGCCCACGAGAACGCCGGCGTAGCCGGCGGTCGTGATCGCCGCGACGGCGAGGCCCGTTGGCATCACCTTCTGCCTCGCCGCTCGGCGGAACAGCACCGGCACGAGGTTGGATGCGCCGAGGCCGATGAGTAGGAAGCCGCCTATGGCGACCGCCACGACGGGAGCGGTGAGCAGGACCACGAAACCCGCGATCGCAATCAGGCTGCCCCAGAACAATGTCGTGCGGTCTCCGATGCGCGCGACGACGGCGTCGCCGCCGAGCCGCCCAATCGTCATCGCGACCGAGAACACGATGTAGCCGATCCCGCCTTGCGCTTCGGAAACGAGACCCGCGCCGATGACGAGCAACGCGCCCCAATCGAGCATCGCGCCTTCGACGAGGAAGGTGATGGCGCAAAGCAGCGCGAGCAGGAGCACGGCGCCATGCGGCAGCACGAACAGCGGTCCTTCCTGCACCTGCACGGAGCGAAGCAGCCGCGGCCAGGCCCCAAGCATCGCGATCAGCATCAGGACGGAGCAGATCAGCGTGCAAGCGAGCGCGCCGAGTTGCAGCGAGAGCAGTGCGGTCATGAGCGCGGCCCCGGCGAAGCCGCCGATACTGAACAGCGCGTGGAAGCCGGACATCAGCGGACGTCCCGCGGCGCGCTCCACCTCAACCGCGTGGATGTTCATGGCGACATCGATGGAGCCGAGCGCGGCGCCGAATGCGAGGAGTGCCAGCGCCAGCATCGCGGGCGAGTTCGCGATTGTCAGCAGAGGCAGGACCAGGGCAAGACCGATCCCGCCCGCCATGATGATCGGCTTGCTGCCATAGCGCGCACTCAGCACGCCGGTCAGAAGCATCGCGACGACCGAGCCGATGCCGAGGCTGAGCAGGAGCAGTCCGAGGATGCCGTCGTCGACGGCGAGCCGCGCCTTCGCGAACGGCACCAGTGGTGCCCAACACGCCATGCCGAAACCCGCGACGAGGAAGGCAAGTCTGGTCGCAAGGCGTGTCGCTGGCCTGTCGGCAGAAGACATGGGAACTCCGGGAAGGGGGAATCAGGGCAGGGGCAATCGACAAGCCCCGCAATTGTCGCGTCTTTATGTCCGCGGCGGACTCGGATTGTCGCAGGCGGCCCCCGGGCGGCCGCAAGCGGACACCAGGCCTTTTGGCTCGTCACCGGCATCTCGGCGCGCCGGTGGGCTGCGCCGTCGGGCGAAACACCTTGACAGCCCGACCCGCACCGGTGTCAAGCCGCACTGATGAAAATATTCCGCTTTACCGAAATTCGGAAACGGCGTATGTGTTGGCCATCCCGGCTCATCCTTGAGGGGCGATCTTGTGGTCGTCATGTTCGCGAGCCGGGCTTGCGGTGGACGCGGCAGCGTTCGGGTGCGAGAGGTGTGGGCAGGGCGGATTGCTCTCCGTGAGCCCAAGGCTTCGTTCCGACGAGCGGCGCTGCTAGGCTTCGTCTCGTCTGTAAGTTTCCGGCTCGGTCGACAGGGCTGGGAATACTGCGGCGAAATGGCGGGCCGTGCGTACGGCAAAACCGTGTGGTCCTGGCCGTCGTTGCTACGGTCAAGCTCTGGCGAATGCGGCATCTGCGTCAACCGGCGCGGTGCCGGTGACTTTCGTTGGGGCGAGGGAGGCCAAAGAGAACTCGGCTCCCGGGAGAGCACGGCATAAGCCGTCCAACCATCGCGCAGGGAAGGCCGAGTGATTGGCTACACCTGTATGCTGCTGTGCGGTTTTTCTGCGTGTGCTTTTCGCGCAGCGGACCGCGGGTGCCAGCCGGCACCCGGCCTTCCCTGCGCCCTCTTGGACAAGAGGGTGAAGCGACGAAGCAAAGCTCGGGCGAAACACGCCGCGAGGATGCGAAGCTGTGTCTGTAATCGTTCTAGCCGCCGAGTATCCGCTGGCAAGCGTCGACAAACACCTGGGCGCCGGTGACGATGTCGACGTCGGCGGTGTTCTCGGTCCAGTGATGACTGATGCCGCCGATCGACGGTACGAACAGCATGCCCGCGGGCATGATTGTCGCCAGCATCTGCGCGTCGTGGCCGGCGCCGCTGGGCATGCGGATGGACCGTCCGCCGGCCAGGGCCTTGCTCGCGGCTTCGATCGCGTCCTGGATGCCCGCGTTCATCATGGCCGGCGCACCGGTGCGCAGTTTGTCCACGGTGACGGTGCAGGGGCCGTTCGCGCTGACCTCGTCCGCCATGCTCCGCAGCAGTTCTTCCAGCCGTGCGACGACGGAAGGATCGTCGTCGCGGATCTGGAACAGCATTTCGGCCGCACCCGGAATGATGCTCGGTGCGCCCGGATCGAGCGTGATGCGGCCGGTGGTCCAGACCGTGCGCAGGCCGCAGCTCTCGGGGAAACGCTTGTCGATCGCGACGCAGAACT
Organism: Bradyrhizobium sp. 155; assembly: GCF_023101105.1. Classification (NCBI taxonomy): domain Bacteria; kingdom Pseudomonadati; phylum Pseudomonadota; class Alphaproteobacteria; order Hyphomicrobiales; family Nitrobacteraceae; genus Bradyrhizobium; species Bradyrhizobium sp. 155. The sequence goes on from NZ_CP064704.1 coordinate 2,192,892, forward strand.
TTGCCAGCGCCAGCCCGGCATCCTTCCGTGCAGCCATGCGGGTCGTGCCGGCGTGATTCTGTTCACCGACGAAATTGATCTGGTATTGCCAGATGCCGACGATGGAGGTGACGACGCCGATCGCAAGGCGACCGCTTTCGAGCGTGTCGCCCTGCTCGATATGGGCTTCCAGATATCCGACGTGCCGGCCCGGCTCGGCGGCGATGCGTGGTCGTCCTGCGAGCCCCATGTCGGCAAGTGCGGCCCGCATGGTGCGGCCGCTGGTGCGGTCGCGTGCGGCATCGATGTCGGTCTCGGTCAATTGGCCGACATAGGAGCGCGAACCGAGAAAGTGTCCAAAGTGTCCTTCCTCGTCGCACCAGGCGGCAACCTCGACCGCGCCTTCGAGCGAGGGATCGGCATTGAGCACGCGGGCCGCTTCGAGCGCGTAGACGACCCCGAGCGGGCCGTCGAGCCAGCCGGCGTAGTTCTGGCTTTCGAGGTGCGATCCCGCGAGCAGCTTGGGTCCCGACTTTGCGCTGGTGCCAAAGACATTGCCGATGCCGTCGATCGCGGCGGAGAGGCCTGCGTCGGGCAGCTTCTGCACCAGCCAATCCAGCGAAAGCTTGTGCGGCTCGGAGAAGGTCGGCTTGTGCACGCCGGTCTTGTACGCGCCAATGGCACGGAGCGCATTGAGATCGGCGAGAACGCGCTCGCCGTTTGCGCGTGAAAAGGTGTTAGGCATGCTCGGCAACCTTCAACGCCTCGGTGCGGATCTCCTCGACCAGCCGTTCCTTCAACTGCACAAATTCGGGCGTGGTCTTGATCTTGTAGGAGCGCGGATGCGGCAGGTCCACATTGATCTCGGCCTTGATGCGGCCGGGACGCGCGCTCATGACGATGACGCGGCTGCCGAGGAAGATCGCTTCCTCGATGTCGTGGGTCACGAACAGCACGGTCTTCTGGTCGCGCTCCCAGATCCCGAGCAGCATTTCCTGCATCAGGGCTCTCGTCTGGTTGTCGAGCGCGCCGAAGGGCTCGTCGAGCAGCAGGATCTTGGGATCATTGGCGAGCGCGCGCGCGATCGCGGTGCGCTGCTGCATGCCGCCGGAGAGCTGCTTTGGCCAATGGTTCTCAAAGCCGGACAAACCGACCTGGCGGATGAAGGCATCGGCGACCTTGTTTCGCTCCACCTCGGGCACGCCGCGCTCGCGAAGGCCGAAGGCGATGTTCTCGCGCACCGTCAGCCAGGGAAACAGCGTGTAGGACTGGAACACCATGCCGCGGTCGGCGCCCGGGCCAGTCACCTCGCGTCCGTCGAGCACCACACGTCCGCCGGTCGGGCGATCGAGGCCGGCGACGATGCGAAGCAGCGTGGACTTGCCGCAGCCGGAAGGGCCGAGGATGGTGACGAAGTCGTTGTTGCCGATCACAAGGTCGGTCGGCTCCAGCGCCCTCGTTGGCGCGTTGCCGTGGCGCGCGGGAAAAGTTCGCGAGACCTGTTCGATCTTGAGGATCGTCATGCGAGCCTCCAGGGAAACAGCCACGCGTTGAACGCCTTGAACAGGAAGTCCGAGACGAGGCCGATCAGCCCGATCACGATGATGCCGAAGATGATCTGGCCGGTGTTGAGCAGCGCCTGGCTGTCGGTGATCATGTGGCCGATGCCGGAGGAGGAGCCGATCAGTTCGGCGACGATGACATAGGTCCAGGCCCAGCCCAGCACCAGCCGCAGGATCTCGGCGATCTCCGGCGCGGAAGAGGGCAACAGCACGCGGCGGATGATGCCGCGGTCGCTGGCTCCCAGCGTATAGGCCGCCTCGACCAGGTCGCGCCGCGTGGTGCCGACGGTCACCGCGATCATCAGGATGATCTGGAACACCGAGCCGATGAAGATGACGAGCAGCTTCTGCAGCTCGCCGATGCCTGCCCACAGGATCAGGAGGGGAATGAAGGCGGAGGCCGGCAAATAGCGCGCAAAGGAAACGAACGGTTCGAGGAAGGCCTCGACCGGCTTGTACGCGCCCATCAGCACGCCGAACGGCACCGCGATGATTGCGGCCAGCACGAAGCCGCCGACGACGCGCCAGATCGTCATGCCGATGTCGAACAGGAAGCCCTGTTTGATGATCAGATCGACGCCTTCCTGCACCATGGTCAGCGGGTTGGCGAGGAACACCTTCGACACATGGCCGCCGAAGGTCGCCCAGGACCAGAGGGCTACGAACACCACGAAGAACGCAAGGCCGTAAGCCACGCGCTGCCTTGACGTCACGGGATCGAGGGGACGCATCAAACTGTCTATCCGGGCGGTGAACAAGTTTGCCGGCCCCGCGGCGAGACTGGGCCGGCGGCTCCTGGGAGATTTACTTGATATAGCTGGCGTCGAAGAGATCCTCGACCTTCGGCGCGGCCTTGATGATCCCGATCTCGAGCAGGAGGTCGGCGGCCTCCTTGTTGAAGGTCAGGAAATCGCCGGCGAAGAATTTCTGGTTCGCGGCCTTGTCCTGCCAGCGCAGATATTTTGCCGAGTTGCCGAACGCCTCGCCGCTCTGCTTCACGTCGGCACCCATGATCTCGTAGGCCTTGGCCTGGTCCTTGGCGATCATGTCGAGGGCCTCGAAATAGCTGTCGGCGAGCGCCTTGGCGGCCTTCGGGTTCTCGGTGAGGAATTTCGGCGTGCAGCCGAACGTGTCCATGACCATCGGATAGTCGAGCGTGGTCGCGATGATCTTGCCCTTGTCGGGGGCGGCACGAACCGTCGACAGATACGGCTCATAGGTCATCGCGGCATCGTTCTGGCCGGAGACAAAGGCCTGTGCCGCCGCCGCCGGCTCGAGGTTCACGACAGTGACGTCCTTCACCGACAAGCCGTTCTTCTTGAGCATCCAGGCCAGCGCGAAATAGGGCGAGGTACCGGGCGCGGAAGCAGCAACCGTCTTGCCCTTCAGATCCTTGATCGCGGCAAGCTCGTTGCGCACGGCCATGCCGTCGGCGCCGTAGCTCTTGTCGAGCTGGAAGATCTGCTTGGTCGCGACGCCGTTGGCGTTCCAGGAGATCCAGGTCTCCACGGTGGTCGCCGCGCACTGGACGTCGCCGGACGCGATCGCGAGATGGCGATCCTTCTGCGGAATCTTCTTGATGGTGACGTCGAGGCCGTTCTTCTTGAAAATGCCGGCTTCCTTCGCCAGCGTCAGCGGCGCGAACCCGGTCCATCCGGAAATGCCGACGCCGACCTTGACGTCGTCGGCGAGCACGGGGGTGGAGACCGCAAGTGCAATGACTGCCGCAAATACTTTCGAACTACGCATGATTGTCGTCCTCTTGCCGATCGATGGATTGACGTCCTGTTGATCTTGGTCGGTCCTCGCGGACCGTTGCCCGAAGCTTTGCACGATTTGTGCCGACATCGTCCTCTCAGCCTCCCTTGAATCGGGCGACAAGGCGGTGAGAGTCACCGGGATAGAGCAGCCGCACGGCGGTGATCGTGCGCGCGCTGCGCCAGGTATAGCGGTCGATCACGAGGCAGGGCGCGCCGACGGCGATGTCGAGCGCTTCGGCCGTGCGATCGTCCGCAACGATAGCGCTGATCGTATGCTCGGCCTCTGTCCATGGCACATGGTGAAGCAGCCACGAGCCGGGCGGCTCACGCGAAAAATCCGCGGCCGCCGCATCCGGCACCGACGCGAGATCGATCAGCCGGTCCTCGACGGCGAACGGCACGTTGTCGGCGCTGTGGCGGCAGGTGATCGCGACGACCTTGCCGGCCTTCTTGACGCCGAGGCGGTCGCGGTCGGCAGCCGTTGCGGCGCGGAGCTTGCGGCCGATCAGCTCGTAGCCGTAAGCGCGCCCGAGCGCGGTGATCTCGGCGCGCATGTCGGCGATCTTGAGCACGGCGGATTGATGTTGCGGGCGTCGCACGAAGGAGCCGGCACGTCGCCGCCGCTCGATCAGGTCGGCTTGCGCGAGCTCCGACAGCGCCTTGTTCACGGTCATGCGCGAGCAGCCGTAACGCGCCACCAGTTCGTGCTCGAACGGGATGCGATGCCCGGGCGGCCACTCGCCGGTCAGAATGCGCTTCTCGATATCGGCGCGGATCCGCTTGTAGAGCGTCGGCTTGTCGCCGGCATCTGTGGCGAGGCTCATGCGACGAGCCTCCGCACCGATGCGTTGAAGTGTTCGCGCGCGGCCTGGCGCAGTCTGTGCCGCCCGCCTTCGACGACCTTGTCGCCGCCGGCCCAGACGCAATCGATCGCGCCGTTGCCCCCAGCGAAGATCCAGCCGTCGATGGCGGCATCGCGCGCGCGCCCCGCCAGCGAGGGATGCGTGATGTCGAGCGTGACGATGTCGGCGCGTGCACCTGGCGTCAGACCGACTGACATCTGGGCTAGTGCCCGCGCACCGCCTGCAAGCGCATGATCGAACAGGGCGCGTCCCGTCGAGCGGCCTGCGCCGGCAGAGAGCACGTTGCGTTCACGGTGCTTGAGCCGTTGGCCATATTCGAGCTGACGCAGCTCGTCGGCGACGCCGACCAGCACATTGGAATCCGTGCCGACGCCAAAGGCACCGCCGGCACCGACGAATTCGCGCGCCGGGAAAATGCCATCACCAAGGCTTGCCTCGGTGATGGGGCAGAGGCCGGCGACCGCACCGGTCCTAGCGAAGGCGCGGACTTCCTCGTCCGTGGTGTGGGTGGCGTGAATGAGGCACCAGCGTTGATCGACGGGTGCGTGCTCCAGCAACCATTGCACCGGACGTCGTCCGGACCACGCCAGGCAATCCTCGACTTCCTTCACCTGCTCGGCGGCATGAATGTGCACCGGGCCGCCCTCCGCGAGTGGAATGATCGGTGCAAGCTCGGCCGGCGTCACCGCGCGCAAACTGTGCGGCGCGATGCCGATATTCGCGCCCGGCAGTCGTTCAATCGCCTTGCGCGAGGCAGCCATCAGTGCGGAAAATTGATCAACCGTACAGATGAAGCGGCGCTGGCCGGCATGCGGTGCTGCGCCCCCAAATGAGCCATGCGCATAAAAACTCGGCAGCAGCGTCAGCGCAATACCCGAAGCTTCGGCGGCCTGCGCGATGCGTGCGGCCATTTCGCCGATGTCGGCGTAGGGCGAGCCGTCGCGATCATGATGCAGATAATGGAATTCGCCGACGCGGGTAAAACCCTGCTCCAACATCTCGACATAAAGCAGTGTCGCGACCGCTGCGACGTCGTCAGGCGTCATCGCCAGCGCGAAGCGGTACATCGTCTCGCGCCAGGTCCAGAAGGTGTCGGTGCTATCGCCGCGCAGTTCCGCGAGACCCGCCATGCCGCGCTGGAAAGCGTGGCTGTGCAGGCTCGCAAGTCCCGGAAACGCGATGTCGTGGCGTTCATCGCCGGAGACCGGCGCCATGCCCGGCGTCACCTCGGCGATCGCGCCGGCGGTGATCACCACCTGCACGTCATTGGCCCAGCCCGAGGGCAGGAGCGCGGAGGCGAAATGCAGTCGTGTCATGTTTCCATGCCGGCTGGACAGAACCGCGACACGATTATATGTCTAGACATATAAGTCAAGCATCCCACGCGAAGGGACAGTTGCATGGCAGAACGCTTCGACCGGATCTGGCATAACGCCCGGCTCGCCACGATGCGGGCCGATGGTCCCGATCTCGGTGAGATCGAGCACGGCGTGATCGCCGCGCGCGGCGGCCGTATCGCTTATGCGGGTTCGCAGACCGATTTTCCGGCGAGCGCCGATGCAGCCGACCGGATCGATTGCGGAGGGCGCTGGATCACGCCCGGTCTCGTCGACTGTCACACCCATCTGGTCTATGGCGGTAACCGCGCCCATGAGTTCGAGCTGCGCCTGAAGGGCGCGAGCTACGAAGAGATCGCGCGCGCCGGCGGCGGTATCGTCTCGACAGTGGCCGCGACGCGCAAGGCAAGCGAGGCCGAGCTCGTAGCACACGCGCTGCCGCGGCTCGATGCGCTGATTGCCGAGGGTGCCACCACGGTCGAGATCAAGTCCGGCTACGGCTTGGACACCGAGACCGAGATGCGGCAGCTGGCCGCCGCGCGAAGCCTGGGCCGTCAGCGGCCGGTCGCGATCCGCACGTCGTTTCTCGGCGCGCATGCGCTGCCGCCAGAGGCCGATGGCGACAAGGATCGCTACATCGATCTCGTCTGCAGGGAGATGTTGCCGGCGGTCGCGAAGGCGGGCCTCGCCGATGCCGTCGATGCCTTCATGGAGGGGATCGCATTTTCCGGCGAGCAGACGGGGCGGGTGTTCGAGACGGCGAGGCGGCTCGGACTTCCGGTTAAGCTGCATGCTGACCAGCTCTCGAACCTCGGCGGGGCTGCGCTCGCCGCAAAATTCTCGGCGCTCTCGGCCGATCACCTCGAGCACACCGACGAAGCCGGTGCAGCGGCGATAGCGAAGGCCGGAACGGTGGCCGTGCTTCTGCCCGGCGCCTTCTACTTCATCCGCGAGACGCAAAAACCGCCGGTCGAGGCGTTCCGCAAGCACGGCGTTGCCATGGCGCTCGCGACCGACTGCAATCCGGGCAGCTCGCCGCTGACCTCGCTGCTGCTCGCCATGAACATGGGCGCGACGCTGTTCCGGATGAATGTGGCCGAGTGCCTTGTGGGTGTCACCCGCGAAGGCGCGCGAGCGCTCGGCGTGCTCAATGATACCGGCACGTTAGAGGCCGGCAAATGGTGCGACCTTGCGATCTGGGACATCGATCGCCCCGCCGAGCTGGTGTACCGTATCGGCTTCAATCCGCTTCACCGCCGGGTGTGGAGGGGACAGTGATGGAGGAGAGCACAGCGATCGTCGTCAAGCCGGGAACGGTTAGCCTCGACGATCTCGCGCGCGTGCTCGAAGGCGCATCTGTCGTTCTCGATCCCTCGTTCTGGCCGCGCGTCGACGCGGCCGCGGGGATCGTTGCAAGGGCTGCGCGAGCCGACGTCCCCGTGTACGGGATCAACACCGGCTTCGGGAAGCTGGCGTCGAAGCGGATTCCACCTGACCAGACCGCGCTGCTCCAGCGCAATCTCATCGTCTCGCATTGCTGCGGCGTCGGTGCGGCGACGCCCGAGCCGATTGTCCGGCTGATGATGGCGCTGAAGATCATCTCGCTCGGGCGCGGTGCTTCCGGCGTGCGCCGCGAGGTGATCGAGCAGCTGCAGGCCATGCTGGCGCGGCGCGTCTCACCGCTGGTGCCGCAGCAGGGTTCGGTCGGTGCTTCTGGCGATCTCGCGCCGCTCGCGCATATGACCGCTGTGATGATCGGCGAAGGACAGGCGTTCGTCGACGGCAAGAGCGTATCAGGCAGCGACGCGCTCGCCGCAGCCGGCCTACCGCCACTGACGCTCAGTCCCAAGGAAGGGCTCGCGCTGATCAACGGCACGCAATTCTCCACTGCCTACGCCGTCTCCGGCGTGCTGCGCGCATTTCGCCTGGCCCGCGCCGCGCTCGTCACCGGCGCGCTGTCGGTCGATGCCGCGATGGCTTCGACGGCGCCGTTCCGCCCCGAAATCCAGGCGCTGCGCGGCCATTCGGGACAGATCGCGGCCGCGGCAACCTTGATGGCGCTGCTCGACGGCAGCGACATCCGCCTGTCGCATCTCGAAGGCGACGAGCGCGTGCAGGACCCCTATTGCCTGCGCTGCCAGCCGCAGGTCGCAGGCGCGGCGCTCGACCTGATCCTGCAGGCGGCGCGGACGCTGATTATCGAGGCCAATGCCGTCACCGATAATCCGCTTGTCCTGGTCGAGACCGGCGAGATCGTCTCCGGCGGCAACTTCCATGCCGAACCGGTGGCTTTTGCCGCGGATACCATCGCGCTGGCGCTGTCGGAAATCGGTGCGATCAGCGAGCGGCGCATCGCGACGCTGGTCGATCCCGCGCTCAATTTCGGCCTGCCGCCGTTCCTCACTCCCGATCCCGGTATCAATTCCGGCTTCATGATCGCCGAGGTGACGGCGGCCGCACTCTATGCCGAGAACAAGCAGCGCGCGGCCGTGTGCTCGATCGATTCGACGCCGACCAGCGCCAACCAGGAAGACCATGTCTCGATGGCCGCGCATGCTGCACGGCGCCTGTCTGACATGGCGGACAATCTCGCCACCATCCTGGGCATTGAGCTGCTGGTCGCCGCCCAAGGCATCACGCTGCGCGCGCCGCATGCGACCAGCGCGCCGCTCGCCGCCGTCATCGCCGCACTGCGCGAGCAGGTGCCGCAGCTCGGCGCCGACCGCTACATGGCCGGCGATCTCGCCAGGGCTGCAGCGCTGGTCGAAGCCGACGCGCTGCCGGCTGCGGCGCTCGCCGTACTGTCAACTGACCCGTTTCCGACACTTGCCTGACGAGGTGTTCCGCATGAACCGCCGACTGGACAACGACCGCACCATCCGCGCGCCCCGCGGCAGCGAAATCAGCGCCAAGAGCTGGTTGACCGAAGCTCCCTTGCGCATGCTCATGAACAATCTCGATCCCGACGTTGCAGAACGTCCGAGCGAGCTCGTCGTCTATGGCGGCATCGGCCGCGCCGCGCGCGACTGGGAGAGCTTTGACCGGATCGTTGCTTCGCTGCGCGAGCTCGAGGACGACCAGACGCTGCTGGTCCAGTCCGGCAAGCCGGTTGGCGTGTTCCGCACTCATGCCGACGCGCCGCGCGTCCTGATCGCGAATTCCAACATCGTGCCGCACTGGGCGACGCTCGATCATTTCAACGAGCTCGATCGCAAGGGCCTGATGATGTACGGCCAGATGACGGCGGGTTCCTGGATCTATATCGGCAGCCAGGGCATCGTGCAGGGCACCTACGAAACCTTCGTTGAAGTTGGCCGCCGCCACTATGGCGGCAGCCTCGCCGGCAAATGGATTCTGACGGCCGGTCTCGGCGGCATGGGCGGCGCGCAGCCGCTGGCTGCGACCATGGCCGGGGCCTCGATGCTGGCGGTCGAATGCCAGCCGAGCCGCATCGAGATGCGTCTGCGCACCGGGTATCTCGATCGCCAGGCCGCAACGCTGGACGAGGCGCTTGCGATCATGGCCGACGCAGCGAAGACGAAGAAGGCGGTCTCGGTCGGCCTGCTCGGCAATGCCGCGGAGATTTTTCCCGAGCTGGTCCGCCGTGGCGTCAGGCCCGACATCGTCACCGATCAGACCAGCGCGCACGATCCGATCAACGGCTATTTGCCGAAGGGCTGGACGCTCGCCGAGTGGGAAGCCAAGCGCGCTGCCGACCCCAAGGCCGTGGAGCGCGCCTCGAAGACCTCGATGGTTGAGCACGTCCAGGCCATGCTGGATTTCCATGCACTGGGCATTCCGACCCTCGACTATGGCAACAATATTCGCCAGATGGCGCAGGACATGGGCCTGAAGAATGCCTTCGATTTTCCCGGCTTCGTTCCCGCCTATATCCGTCCCTTGTTCTGCCGCGGCGTCGGGCCGTTCCGCTGGGCCGCGCTGTCGGGCGATCCCGAGGACATCTTCAAGACCGACGCCAAGGTCAAGGAGCTGATGCCTGACGACAAGCATCTGCACAATTGGCTCGACATGGCCAGGGAGCGCATCAAGTTCCAGGGCCTGCCGGCGCGGATCTGCTGGGTCGGGCTCGGCGATCGCGATCGCCTGGGCCTTGCCTTCAATGAGATGGTGGCGCGCGGCGAATTGAAGGCACCCATCGTGATTGGCCGCGATCATCTCGACAGCGGTTCAGTGGCGAGCCCCAACCGCGAAACCGAAGCGATGAAGGACGGGTCGGACGCTGTGTCCGACTGGCCCTTGCTCAACGCCCTGCTCAATTGCGCCAGCGGCGCGACCTGGGTGTCGCTGCATCACGGTGGCGGCGTCGGCATCGGCTATTCCCAGCATGCCGGCATGGTGATCGTCGCCGACGGTACGCCGGAAGCGGCGAAGCGGATCGCGCGCGTGCTCTGGAACGACCCTGCCAGCGGCGTCATGCGCCACGCCGACGCGGGCTACGACACCGCGATCGACTGCGCCCGCGACAAAGGGCTCGACCTGCCGAGCCTGCGCTAGGCGCGACTTAGGCCACGACCCTGGCTTCGGCGCTGCCGAGGCGCTGGCGTTCCTTTGCGAGATACTCGTCGATCGCGTCGCCGTGCATGGGCTTTGCGAAGTAGTAGCCCTGGATGAAGTCGCATCCCAGCCGGCCTGGAGTAACCGTGCCTGCCCGTTTTGAGCATGGCGGCCATAGCCGCAACGCGGCCGGCTGAGGTTTGACCGCGCACAGTCGGCTCGTCATACTTTGCGCCAAGGCGAGCCAGAAAGACTCGTCGGTATCGGGAGCTGAAATGACCAAATCATTCTCCGTCCTTGCGGGGACGCTGATTTCCGTCGTCTCCTTCACTTCGATTGCCTTCTCGCAGCCGGCCTGCGTCACCCAGAACATGGCCGTGCCGCCTGGGGCCAACACCACCGACAAGGCGGGCCCGTTCTTCATTGATACGACGGGTCTTGACTTCAAGACGGCGCCTCCGACGCGCGATCCATCCAATCCCAATTATCCACGCGCCACAGAGCTTCCTGACGGAACGCTGCCGCCACCGGGTGCCGAGGGCAATTTCATCATCGGTCCCACCCACAATCCTGCGCCGGAGACGATCGCGAAGGAGGGCGTGCCGCGTGGGACGACAAAGTCCTTCACGCTGTCGTCGAAGGAGAGCACCATCTACAATCCTGGCCTGATCCGCGATGACGCCGCCGGCTGCACCAATTCCTCGATCATGACGACCGTCACGGCGCCGGACGACAAGTCGCACATGATCGTCACCACCAGCCATCCCGGCGTCTGGTCGCGCACCATCGACGTCTATGTGCCGGCGCAATATGTGCGCGGCAGCGAGGCGCCGTTCATCGTGGTCGGCGACGGCGGCTCCAACGCCTGCAAGGACCTCGCCGTCACGCTCGACAATCTGATCGCGCAGCGCCGCGTGCCGCCGATGATCGCGATTCAGATCGGCAATGGCGGGCAGGACGCGCAGGGCAGTCAGCGTGGCCGCGAATATGACGCGGTGTCAGGTGCCTACGCGCAGTTCGTCGAGCGTGAAGTGCTGCCGCTGGTCGAAAAGAACGCCGATGTCAAGCTGACCAGAAATCCCGATGGGCGTGCGACCATGGGGCTGAGTTCGAGCGGTGTGGCCGCCTTCACCATGGCGTGGTTCTATCCGGATCTCTATCACCGCGTGCTGGCGTTCTCGCCGACCATGGTCAACCAGCAATGGCCGCACGACCCGTCGCTGCGCGGCGGTGCCTGGGAGTATCACAGCGCATGGACGGGGCCAGCCACACCCCATCTCATCTCCAAGGCGGGCGTGCTCACGCCGGCCGAGCCGCCCGGCCTGCCGCTGATCGTCGCCGCGCCGACCAAGCCGATCCGGTTCTGGTTCTTCGGCGGCGACCAGGACCTGTTCTATCCGAACCCCACCATTCCCGATGGCATGCACGACTGGACCCTCTCCAACGCGCTGATGGCCAAGGTGCTCGCGGAGAAGGGCTACCACTATCAGTTTCTGTTCGTCCGCAACGCCAAGCACGTCGACCGTCCCACGATCGCGCAGACGCTGCCGTCGGCGCTGGAGTGGGTCTGGAAGGGCTATCCTATCCCCTGAGCGAAAGTAGCCTAGCGCCCGATCGTCACGCCGGCGGTCGAGCGCATGGCGTCCTTGAGGCTCGTCGCGTTCTTGTCGTCGAGGACCTCTCGCGTCAGCACGGTGGTCTGGCCGGGCGTGTTGAGGATCGTCTCTCCGCGCGAAAAGGAGAGGCGGTCGGCCTTGTAGGGTGAGGCCTGATCGGTCGTGGGCGCATGGCGTTTACTGGATGCGGCGAAGGCTCCTTGCGAGACGCAGAGGACGACAATCACGACCAGTCGCAACGATCTTGCGGGCATGCGATCTCCCAAATTCAGGGCGTTAGCCTAGCATATGGGCTGCTCGTCACTGGAATAAAGGGTCAGGCGAGAGCGGCCTGGCGTTCCCGCATTAATTCGCGGACCGGATCGGGTTTCCCCGGCTCGGCGAGCCGTGTAAAACTGCGCTGGCTTGCATGCGCGGGGGCTTCGACAATCACGCCTTCGCAGACGATCTGTCCGCCGAGCATCCGGAATTCCAGCTTGTCGTAGCGCGGCATCGTCTCGCCGGGCGCGGGCGGCAGCAGCCCGACGCTGCCCTGGATGTTCAGCGTGGCATCATCGGCGCCGTGGAGGCGGGGATTCCACATCCTGATCCCGGTCTCCGCCCAGCGCTGCCGGATTAGCGCGGCGCGGTCGGCGGGCTCTGCGGCTCTCACGCGAGCTTTCGGTGCATACGGGATCTCCGGAGCCGGAGACACGAGGGCCGGAGCTGGCTCGATAGTTGTGACGACGCCGAGCGTCTCGGTGGAGTCTTCCGCGGCGCCGGGGGAAGGATCGCTCTCGATGCTATCCTCAGGGACATGCTCCGGCGAGATGTCGCGATCGGCGAACGCGACACACGTGTCGTCGAGAGTCGAGGAAGTATCCACGTCGACGACCAGAGCGATGGCGTCAACCGTGACGACCTCGACATCGACAGAAGAGGCCTTCTCCGCCACAACGGGCTCAACGTCGGCCGAAAGTTCGGAAGTTGGATCGCTGTTGATGATGAGTTCGGGGACGTCGACCGCTTCGCGCACGACGTCGATAGTCGCGACCGAAACTTCCACGACGATCGGCTCGACTTCCGTCGGCGTCTCCTGGGATGAATCGTCGCTGCCGCTGACATCGGCTGGCGTTTCCGACGGGCTCTCCGCGATGACAGGGCTGGAGGTGTTGTCTTCGGCGGCTGAAGCCGCGACCGGGACGTCGCAGTGCGACGTATCCGCGTTGATGCTGGTGTCGAGAGCCGGAGCCGTATCTGCAATTTCTGCAACAATGGCGGGTGAGGCGTCTACTGCGTCAGGCGTGACGTCGATGCTGCCACCGTGCGGCGCGGGGCGAAGCCGGGTGAACGCCCATTTCACCGCGGCGATGCGGCGCAGCAACGATATCAGTCTCGAAAGCACTGGGAGTTGTCCAAGAGGTACTCGGCTTGAGGCCATCGCTGATTCGCCAGCAATGTAAAAATCCCCGGCTGTCACACTGATGTCAATGTAGGTAGGACCAATTGCAGAACATCCACGCCTTCAGGGCGCGCGGCTGCGATTTAGCCGGCGTGACTGTAACCAAGGTGCAGCCCCGCCAATACGCTTCGTTCGACACCAACACCTTCGCACATGACATCGACAAGCTTTGACGGCACAAAGGTTCTGGAGAGGGGACGATCGCCCCTCTCCAGGATTTTCGATCGATACCGGCCTACTTTCCGGCGCCGGAGCCGGAGCCAGCGCCGCCGCCGGCCTGGCTGCCCATGTTATTGGTGTTGCTGCCGCCGGCCGACGGGGTCTGCTTGCCCTTGCTGTCGGCGGCCTCGTTCTGCATGTTCGACGACGCGCCGGTTGTCATGCCCTTGGTCGCGGGGCCCCGCGACGAAGGGCCAACGTCGCCCTGGCCGGATGCGCCTGGGGCGGGTTGTGTCTGCGCAAAGGCGCCGCCGGTCGCCAGCGCCATGATGCACGCGGATGCCAAAATGATCTTCTTCATCTGGTTTCCTCCTGGGTTGCCTTGACGACAACTTGCGCGCGGAGCGGACGTTCCTCACTTAGGAGCGCCGCGAGGCTCATGACCAAGCGCATTGCGGCGCTGTCGAGGTTCCCTGTACAGCTCTATCGACGGTAAAGTTTGGAACATCGAGCATCTTGTGTAAGGACGAGGCATGAAAAGGATAATGACTCTCGGAGCGGTTCTGCTCTGGTCCACCATCGCGTTCGCACAGGAGCGCACCATTACTGTGGCCTCGACGACGTCGACGGAACAGTCGGGGCTGTTCGGTTACTTGCTGCCGCTGTTCTCGAAGGCCAGAGACGTTGACGTGAAGGTCGTTGCCGTCGGTACGGGTCAGGCGCTCGACATCGGGCGGCGCGGCGATGCAGATGTCGTGTTCGTCCATGACAGGCCTGCCGAAGACAAGTTCATGTCCGAAGGCGAGGGCGTGAAGCGCTTCGACGTCATGTACAACGACTTCGTCATTGTCGGGCCGAAGAGCGATCCCGCCAAGATCGCCGGCGGCAAGGATGTGGCCGAGGCGCTGCGCAAGATCGCGGCCGTGAAGGCGCCGTTCATCTCGCGCGGCGACAAGTCCGGCACGCACGCGGCCGAACTGCGGCTGTGGAAGGAGGCAGGCATCGACCTCGGTGCCGCCAAGGACGGCTGGTATCGCGAGATTGGCCAGGGCATGGGTCCAGCACTGAACATGGCGTCGTCGTCGAACGCCTATCTGCTGTCGGACCGCGGCACCTGGTTGTCATTCAAGAACCGCGGCGACCTTGCCGTCCTCACCGAAGGCGACAAGCGGCTGTTCAACCAGTACGGCGTCATGCTGGTCAATCCGGCCAAGCATTCGAACGTGAAGGCGCGGGACGGGCAGGCCTTCGTCGACTGGCTGATCTCTCCTGGGGGGCAGGAGGCCATCGCGGGCTACAAGGTCGGGGGCGAGCAGCTATTTTTCCCCAACGCGTCCCACTAGCAGGAAGGCGACGGTCGACACTGCGACGCTGAGTGCGAGCAGGATCAGCCCGAGCCCGAGCGCCAGCGGCAGGTCGCCCTTGCTGGTCTCCAGCGCGATCGCGGTCGTCATCGTGCGCGTGAAACCGCGAATATTGCCACCGACGATGAGGATGGCGCCGACCTCGGCGATCGCGCGCCCGAAGGCTGCGAGAAAGGCCGTCAGCAGCGAGGTCCGGCCCAGCGCGAACAGCAAGCCGATGCTGCGTAGCGTTGACAGCCCGTCGATACGTGCGAGGTCGCCATACTCCGCCCACAGCAGGCTCGCCGGCCGGTGCACCAGTGCGACCACGATCGGTGTGGCGAGCAGCGTCTGCGCGACCACCATGGCCGCCGGCGTGAACAACAGGCCGGCGGCCCCGAGCGGGCCCGAGCGCGACAGCAGAAGATAGAGCGCGAGCCCGACCACGACCGGCGGAAGGCCAAGCAAGGCATTGGTCAGGACGATGATGACCTGCCGCCCACGGAACCGGGTGATCGCAAGCAGCGCCCCGAACGGCGCCCCGATCAGAAGCGCGAGGATGCTGGCAGTCAGGCTGACGCGCACCGACAGCCCGACGATGCCCAAAAGCTCTGCGTCGGCCTCGCCGATCAGTGTGAATGCGGCGCCGATGGATCGCGCGAAGTCGTTCATCCGTGCCCGAGCTTCGGCGCCCGCCACGATGCCTCGGGTGCGCCGATTTCGGGACTGCGGGGGTGATTCACGTATATTTCCCTGAGGGCAGCGTCGTGCAAGGCAGCGGCGGAGCGGTTTGGTAACCCGAATTTGACCGGAAATCAAAGCCTTGCGCGGCATGGGTACGAGGTGGCGTTCGGCCTCATCTTTTGCCCGATGCGGGGACGGTCGGGGCTCAGATCAAGCCGCGCAGCACTTCAACGAGCCGGGCACACTCGGCCTCCGTTCCGATCGTGATGCGCAGAAAGTCCTCGATGCGCGGCTTTCCGAAATGCCGGACCAGAACGCCACGCTGGCGAAGCGCTGCCGCGAGATCTGCTCCGCTCCGGCTTCGATGGCGCGCGAAAACGAAGTTGGCGAGCGACGGCAGCACATCGAAGCCGAGTTGTCTGAGATCGCGGGCCAAGGTTTCGCGGCTTGCGATGATACGGGCACGGGTGTCTCGGAACCAGCCGTCGTCCTCGATCGCGGCGACGGCGCCGGCGATCGCGAGGCAATCGAGCGGATAGGAGTTGAAGCTGTCCTTCACCCGTTCCAGCGCTTCGATCAGCGGTCGTTGGCCGATGGCAAAACCAACTCGCAGGCCAGCGAGCGAGCGCGACTTCGAGAAAGTCTGGATAACCAGCAGATTGTCGTGGCGTGCAACCAGCGGCACGGCGCTCTCGGCGCCGAAATCGACATAGGCCTCGTCCACCACCACCAGCCGGTCCGGCTGTTCGGCCAGCAGCCATGCGATGGCGTCGCGCTGAAGGGCGATGCCGGTAGGAGCGTTCGGATTGCAGAGCAGGATGGCGCTCGATGGTCGCCTGTAGTCGGAGATATCGATCCTCATCGCAGCATCGAGCGGCACCTCGTCATGCGTTATTCCATAGAGGCCGCAATAGACAGGGTAGAAGCTGTAGGTGACGTCGGGGAATAGAAGCGGTGGTTCGTGCTTCAGAAGTGCCTGGAAGGTGTGGGCCAGCACCTCGTCGGAGCCGTTGCCGACGAACACTTGCTCGGGCGCCACATCGCAATGGGCCGCGATGGCCTCGCGCAGGCGCGTTGCGCGCGGATCGGGATAAAGGCGCAGCCGCTCCGCGGCCGATGCGATCGCCGCCAGCACGCGCGGCGAGGGCGGGTAGGGATTCTCGTTGGTATTGAGCTTGACGATGCCGTCCTGCTTGGTCTGCTCGCCGGGGACATAGGGCGAAAGCGTGTGGACGACTGGACTCCAGAAACGGCTCATGAGCTCCAATCCGAATTTGATCGGGGCACAGTAGGGTATGCGGGAGCCCGGTGGAAGTGCGCCTGCGTTCAGCATTGCAGGCAAATCCGCACGAGGCTTACTGCCGGAGACGTTCCCGCAAGCGCGACCCCTATGCTAGGGTCATTGCACCACCGCCCAGAATGAAAAAGAACGAAGGCCGGCGCGCCCCAAGGCGCGCAACGGCCGAAAAGAGAGGAACACATGCCGGGTGCAGCCCTTCCCACCGCCCCCTCGATTCCGAGCGCGCCGGTGACGTCAGCCGTTCTCGACCGCTTGCGGGCCATCGTCGGCGACAAAGGCCTGATCGTGGACGAGCAGGACAAGCTGCCCTTCGTGACCGACTGGCGCGGCACGCTGGCGGGGCAGGCCGCGGCGATCGTGCGTCCGGCCATCACCGCGGAAGTCTCCGCTGTCGTCAAGCTCTGCTACGACAACGGCATTGCCATCGTTCCGCAAGGTGGCAACACCGGCCTGATGGGCGGTGCCACGCCGTGGCCCATGCACCGCGGCATCGTGCTGTCGCTTGGTCGCATGAACCAGGTGCTGAATATCGATGCCGTCGGCTATGCTATGACTGTGGAGGCGGGCTGCATCCTCGAGACGCTTCAGGACACAGCCGCGCGCCACGACCGCCTCTTTCCGCTCAGCCTCGGTGCTCAGGGCTCGTGCATGATCGGAGGTAATCTGTCCACCAATGCCGGCGGCGTGCAGGTGCTGCGTTATGGCAATGCGCGAAATCTGGTGTTGGGTCTCGAGGTCGTGCTGGCTAACGGCGATATCTGGGACGGCCTGCGCGCACTCAAGAAGGACAACACCGGCTATGACCTCAAGCATCTGTTCATGGGCGCCGAAGGGACGCTCGGCATCATCACCAAGGCGGTGCTGAAACTCTGGCCGGCGCCGAAAGACGTGTGCACGGCATGGCTCGCAATTCGCGATCCCAAGGCAGCCATCGACCTTCTGTCGGAGGCGCATGCCGCTTCCGATGACAATGTCGGCTCCTGTGAGCTCATCAGCCGTGCGTGCACCGACATGGTGCTGCGCCACATTCCCGGCACCCAGGATCCCCTCAAGGCTGAGACGGAATGGTATCTCCTTCTCGAATGGTCATCGGCACGGCCACGGCAGGACGGAGGCACGGGCATGTCGGACAGGATGGAGCAGTTCTTGGCCGACCAACTCGAGACGGGCCGGGTGCTGGATGCGGTGATCGCGCAAACCGAAGCGCAGTCGCGCAACATGTGGCGGATTCGCGAGAGCGTGGCCGAGGCATCGCGCACCGAAGGTCCGGGCTTGAGCTACGACGTGTCGGTCGCGGTCTCCAGGATTCCCGAGTTCATCGACAGCGGTCTCGAGGCCGTACTCGCAATCCTGCCGGCGATCCGCCCCTATCCGCTCGGCCACATCGGAGACGGCAATGTGCACTTCTCCTTCATGGGCCCGAAGGGCATGGACCGCGATACGCTCTCCCAATATTCCGCGGCGATCACACGGGCCGTCAACGACCTCGTCACCTTCATGGGCGGCTCGATCTCGGCGGAACATGGCATCGGCATCGAAAAGCTCGACGAGCTCCAGCACTACCGTTCCCGGACCGAGCTCGACATCATGCGCACGATCAAGCGGGCGCTCGATCCCAAGAACATCATGAATCCGGGCAAGGTGCTTCGTCTCGGTTGAGCTGTGCCCACCTCAAGCCCGGTGCTCCCGAACGCTCGGCGCTCACGGAGACGGATGCCGCGGATAGGCCGGGCCAAACAGCCGGGGGCGTCAAATCATGCCGTGTGGCGGCCGAAAGGCGGCTTTATTCCCGCCTTGGATGCTTTAAGGAAGGGACAGGATCAGGTCGCACCCGCCCGGGGGCGGTGCTAGACCCTGATGCAGGAACAAAGGGGCGGGCCGGCATGGCACGTCCGCAAGGATGAAGGATTTGAGGCAATGATCCAAAGCGTTGGCATCATCGGGGCAGGCACCATGGGGAACGGCATCGCGCAGATCTGTGCCGCGGCCGGGCTTTCGGTCGTGATGGTCGATATTTCCGATGCGGCGGTGAACCGCGGGATTTCGACGGTTGGCGTCAGCCTCGAGCGCCTGGTCAAGAAGGAGAAGATGTCGGCGGGCGATCGCGACGCCACGCTCAAGCGCATCACCGGCACCACCGACCGCGCCAAGCTCGTCGATTGCGATCTCGTCATCGAGGCCGCGACCGAGAACGAGGAACTCAAGGTCAAGATCCTGAAGGATCTCTGTGCGACGCTGTCGCCACGCACGCTGCTCGCCACGAACACCTCGTCGATCTCGATCACGAAGCTCGCCGCGGCGACCGACCGTCCCGACCGATTCATCGGCATGCACTTCTTCAATCCGGTTCCAGTTATGGCGCTGCTGGAGCTCATCCGCGGCTTGCAGACCTCCGACGACACCCACGCCAAGGCGCTCGATTTGGCCAAGCGCGTCGGCAAGGTGGCGATCACGGCCAAGAACAGCCCGGGCTTTGCCGTCAACCGCATCCTTTGTCCGATGATCAACGAGGCGATCTTCGCGCTGCAGGAGGGGATTGCGACGGCGGAAGAGATCGATGCCGGCATGAAGCTCGGCTGCAACCATCCGATCGGCCCGTTGGCGCTCGCCGATCTCGTCGGGCTCGACACCATGTTGTCGGTGATGGAGGTCTTTTACAAAGGCTTCAACGACCCCAAATACCGTCCGGCCCCCTTGCTCAAGGAAATGGTCGATGCCGGCCATCTCGGCCGCAAGACGGGGCAGGGCTTTTATACCTACAGCGCCTGACAACGGCGCGGGCGGCGGGCGTTGAGTGTGCTCGCCGCCAGACCCCGCGATTTGCGCTGCGACAAAGACGCCGCGCGCAATCGGCCCGACAATGTCGAACGGGCGCCGTGCGGGAACAACGGAACGGATAACAAGGGACATGTCGGATCGACTGAAGGCCGAGCGCGAGGCTGCGACCGCGCGGCGGAATTTGCTGACCCAGGATGCAATCGAGCGCACGGGGATCACCGAAGAGATGATCGGGGAACTCGTGACCCGCTTCTACGGGCGCATCCGCGAGGATGAGCTGCTGGGGCCGGTGTTCGCGAACGTGCAGAATTGGGACGAGCATCTGGCCAAGCTCCGGGATTTCTGGTCGTCGGTCGTGCTGATGAGCGGCCGCTACCATGGTTCACCGATGCGGGCGCATATGCCACTGAACCTGATCGGGGATCATTTCGACCGCTGGCTCGATTTGTTCGAACAGACGGCACGCGAGGTCTGCCCGCCGCCGGCAGCCGCGCTCTTCATCGACAGGGCGCGCCGCATCGCCGACAGTTTTGAGATGGCGTCGGCAACGTTGGCCGGACGCATCGCTGCGCCGCGTCACGTGCTCCGCTCCTAGAACACAAAACGCCTGCCTGAGAAATGCGCAGCCGCGCTGATGGCGCTACGATGGCGCCGAGCGTCGGCGCATTGCACCAATACCGGCAGCATTGATCTGATCTGCAAAATCATCATGCCGGTCGCGTAGCGTGACGTTGCAATTAGAAAAATGCGCGTAAATGCGCGTGTTCTCGTTCAATCAGTGCGAGCATAACCATGTGATGCACTGCGGGAAAAAATCTTTGCCTTTTTTTCGGCAGAGTTCCAGCGCCTGCTTGCGGGCATGTCGCGTGCATCGTTCAACACATCCTCTTCATCCTCCGACAACACAGCGGAATCCGACGCTGACGCCTGCACGGAGCAAACCCGGCGGGCGCTGTTGATGAATGCGCTGGCCACCACGGCGTGCCTCGCCTGTTCCACGCAGGTCCACGCGGGCGAGGATGCGCCCGGCTCCGACGAACGGCCTCAGAAGGGCGATCTGCTCGTGTTCTCCGAAGGCGATCAGGAGGGAAAGCCCGTCACCGCGGCCGCTCTGTCGGCCGGCGGACCGCCGGTGCATGCCTGGCCGAAAGATCCGAAGACATCGGTCGTGCGCAGCGCCTCGCGCCTCAATGAGATTCTGATCATCCGCCTTGACCCCACCGAGCTCGACGAGCAGACGAAAGCGCGCGCTGTCGACGGCATCCTCGCCTATTCGGCAATCTGCTCGCATGCCGGCTGTCCTGTCACGGCCTGGGTGAAGAGCGATGTCGGCGACAAGGAAGTGCTCAAATGCATGTGCCACAACTCCGAATACGATCCTCGCGCGGGCGCGCAGGTCGTGTTCGGGCCGGCGCCGCGACGGCTCGCTGCGCTGCCGCTGGCGCTGGCTGACGGCTCGCTCAGCGTCGCCGGGAACTTCATCGGAAAGGTAGGTGGCGCGCAGCCGGGATGATGGGCGTGCGGGTTGTGCCCGCGTCACGAGAGGCCGCATCCGCCGATGGGCGGACGACGGGACGAACGACAAGAATTCAAAACAAGAATTCAAACGGATATAAAAGGGGAACGTCCATGACCAGGAAGCAATGGTTACTGTCCGGCTTTGTCGCCTTCACGTGTCTTGCATCGACCGCCGCCATGTCAGGCCCGATCGAGAACTACGCGCCGGTTACCGCGCAGCGGTTGGAAAACCCGGAGCCCGCCAACTGGATGCTTTACCGGCGGACCTATGACGGGCAGGGCTACAGCCCACTCGACCAGATCAACACCTCGAATGTGAAGAACCTCACCCCGGTCTGGACTTTCGCGACCGGCGTGGTCGAAGGTCACGAGGCGCCGCCGATCGTCAACAACGGCGTGATGTTCGTGGCGACCCCGATGGGCCAGGTGATCGCGCTGAACGCCAAGACCGGCGACGAATATTGGCGCTACAAGCGGCAGCTCCCCGACGACCTGTTCCAGTTGCATCCGACCAGTCGCGGCGTCGGCCTCTGGGAGGACAAGCTCTATCTGGCCACTACCGACGACCATGTCGTCGCGCTCGACGCCAAGACCGGCAAGGTGGTGTGGGACACCAAGGTTCAGGATTACAAGAAGGGCCAGTACATGACCCTTATGCCGCTGATCGTCGACGGCAAGGTCATCGTGGGCGGCTCCGGCGGCGAGTTCGGCGTGCGCGGCTATGTCGCCGCCTATGACGCCAAGGACGGCAAGGAGCTCTGGCGGACCTATACGATTCCGGGCGAAGGCGAACCCGGCCACGACACCTGGCAGGGCGAGGACTGGAAGAACGGCGGCGGCTCGGCCTGGATGACCGGCAATTACGACAAGGACACCAAGACGATCTATTGGGGCGTAGGCAACGCCGCGCCCTGGCCCGGCGAGATGCATCCGGGCGACAATCTCTATACCTCGTCGGTGCTCGCGCTCGATCCGAACACCGGCAAGATCAAGACCTATCATCAGTATCACCAGAACGATTCCTGGGATTGGGATGAGGTCGAAGCGCCGATGTTGATCGACCTGCAACGCGACGGTCGCAACATCAAGAGTCTGGTCCATCCGGGACGCGATGCGATCTTCTGGATACTCGAGCGCACGCCGACCAAGATCAACTACGTCGCCGGTTGGCCGTTCGTCTCCACCGACGTCTGGAAGGGCATCGACGCCGAGAGTGGCAGGCCGATCGTCGATCCCGCGCACAAGCCGATGGTCGGCAAGCGCGTGGAGTTCTGTCCGTCGCTGTGGGGCGGCAAGGATTGGCCCTCGGCGGCCTACAGCCAGAAGACCGGCCTCGTCTACGTGCCCGCCAACGAGAATTTCTGCGGCGGGTTCACCGGCGAGAAGGTTCCGCTCAAGCCCGGCGAACTCTGGCTCGGCACCAAGCCGGAGGACATCGGGCTGAAGACGAAGCCCGGGGCGGATCATTTCGGCGAGCTCCAGGCCTGGGACCCCGTTACGGGCAAGAAGATGTGGCAACACAACTTCCCGAAATCGCAGCTGTTCGGATCGGTGACGGCGACCGCGGGCGATCTCGTCTTCGTGGGCGGCACCAACGACCGCAACTTCCGCGCCTTCAACGCCAAGAGTGGCGAGCTGCTGTGGGAGCAGAAGACCAACTCCGGTATCATGGGCATGCCGGTGTCCTATGAGATCGACGGTACGCAATACATCGCGATCCAGTCGGGATGGGGCGTGGATGCGCAGCGCATCCAGGATGCCCTCGTGACCAACAATATCGGCATCGAAGCCAACGTGCCGCAGGGCGGCGTGATCTGGGTGTTCGCGCTGAAGAAATAGGCCCCGCTGGCGGATCGAAAGAAGCGGAGTGTCAGGGGGCAAATGCGGCGGACGGTAACGTCCGCCGCATTTTGCGTGGGCGTTGTCCCTTCTTCCCCTGCGGGAGAAGGTGGCGCGAAGCGCCGGATGAGGGGTTCTATCCGCGCGTCTCAATGTGCGGACCCGCGCAGGCATACCCCCCACCCACGCGTGATCGTGGCAACTGGCGTCGCTGCCCTCTCCCGCAAGGAAAGAGGGCACATCGATGCGCTTCGGCGAAGAAGTAGAGCCGATAATCGCGATGTCAAAACGCCGATGCTCAGATCGCTACTTCCCCTCGCGCTCGACCTTGTCCTTTTCCTTCTGGTTCATCTCGCGAACCTTGGGATCGGGATTGTGCTGCCCGGTAGTCTGGGTGGTCGAGGGCGGCGTGGCATTGGCGTTGGGCAGCGAGTTCTGGTCCGGCGTGCTGGGGCGCGTCGCCGTTGTCGGCGGCGTGGTGTTGCTCTGGGCGTATGCGCCAGTGGCCGTCAAAAGAAAGGCGCTCGACAGCAACGAGACTGCGAGCGCCTTTGGGATATGGGTCATCGATCTGCTCCTGTCAGATCGATGCAAACGGCGCGAGGCCGCCTTGTGTTCCCGCCTTTACGCTTCCAATTGCTTGCCGAGCGGAAGGCTGCGGATGCGCTTTCCGGTCGCGGCGAAGATGGCGTTCATCAGCGCCGGCGCGAATGGCGGGACGCCAGGCTCGCCCGCGCCGCTCGGCGGCGTGTCGGGTCCTGGCGGCACGATGTAGACGTTGGTCACCGCAGGGGATTCGTCGATCCTGAGGACCTGGAAGTCGTCGAAGTTCTTCTGCTGCACCTTGCCGTCCTTGAAGGTGATCTCGCCGTATTTGGCGAGACTGAGCCCCATGATCGCCGCGCCCTCGATCTGGGAGGCGATGCGCTCGGGGTTGACATAGGTGCCGCAGTCGATGGCGGTGTCCACCCGCGGCACCGTCAGCTTGCCCTTGTCGTCGACGGCCACCTCGACGATGGTCGCGATATAGCTGACGAAGCTGCGGTGCACGGCGATGCCGAGGCCATGGCCCTTCGGCACTTGACGGCCCCATTCGCCCTTCTCGGCGACCAGCTCGACCACCTTGCGCAGGCGCGCGGTGTCGATCGGATAGCTGTCCAAGGGCTCGCCGTAGTTCCACATGTCCTTCACGGCGGGCTTGACGATGCGCGGGCTCCCGATCAGCGCGAGCAGCGTCTCCTTCTGGTCGCGGCCGGTCGCATGGGCGATCTCGCCCACCATCGACTGGACCGCGAAGGCGCGCGGGATGTTCGAGACCGAGCGGAACCAGCCGATGCGGGTGAACGCCGCGGCTTCCGGGTTCTCGCAGGAGATGTTAGCGATCTCGAACGGCATGTCGACGAGGCCCATGCCGAGCTCGAAGGGCGCCTCATGCTTTGCACCCGCCGCGAACGTCGAGGCGATGCTCGGGGCCACGCTGCGATGGCGCCAGGCGATCACCTTGCCGCTCTTGTCGAGCCCCGCCTCGATCCGTTCCACGGAGACCGTGTGCAGGAAATCGTGGCGGACGTCGTCCTCGCGCGTCCACTGCACCTTGACGGGTACGCCGAGCTCCTTCGACAGCAACGCGGCCTCGAGCGCAAAGTCGCATTTCGACTTGCGGCCGAAACCGCCGCCGAGCAGCGTGACGTTGACGGTGACATTGCCCTCGGGAATGCCGAGCGTCTTCGCGACGTCCTCGCGCGTACCGCCCGGGCTTTGCACCGGCGCCCAGATCTCCGCCTTGTCACCCTTGACGTCGGCGACCGCCACCGGCGGCTCCATGCTGACATGAGCAAGATGCGGCAGATAATATTCGCCGACGACGACCTTGTCGGCGCCCTTCAGAGCAGCCTCGGCATCGCCTTCCTGGCGCACCACAAGGCCCGGCTTGCGCGAGGCCTCCTCGAGCTCCTTGCGGTAGGCGACGGAATCGTATTTGCCGTTGGCGCCATCGTCCCAGGTCAGCTTCAGCGCGTCGCGACCCTTGATCGCCGCGCCGGTATTGCGCGCGATCACGGCAACGCCGCCGAGCGGCTGGAATTTCGACGGCCATGGCCAGCCGCGCACCTCCATCACCTTCTCGACACCCGGGACCTTCAACGCCGCGTCCGGATCGAACGAGACCAACTTGCCGCCGGTCACCGGCGGGCGCGCGATCACGGCATACTTCATGCCAGGCAGCCGCACGTCGGCGCCGTAACGCGCTTTGCCGGTGGTGATGTCATGGAGATCGACGATGCCGATCTGGCCCTTGCCGAGATAGCGGAAGTCCTTGGGGTCCTTCAGCTTGAGCCCTTCGATGCTCGGGACCGACTCCTTGGCAGCGTCGGCTGCGAGCTCGCCGAACCCGAGCTTGCGGCTCGTCGCGCTGTGGACGACTTCGTGATTGACGGCCTTGACCTCGGTTGCCGGCACACCCCAGCGTTTCGCGGCGGCCTGCTCAAGCATGGTACGGGCGGAGGCACCGATCTGGCGCATCGGCATCAGATAATGCCGCGTGCTGCGCGAGCCGTCGGTGTCCTGGTTGCCGAACTTGACCTCGTCGCCATGGGCCTGTTCCACCTTGACCCGTGACCAGTCGGCTTCCATCTCCTCGGCCACGATCAGCGGCAGGCTGGTGCGCACGCCCGTTCCCATCTCGGCGCGGTGGGCGAGGATGGTGACGGTGCCGTCGGGCGCGACCGCGACGAATACGCGCGGATCGACCACGACGCCGTGCGGCATCTTGCCGGCGCCGGTCTCGTAGGCGAACGCCTGGCGCGACATCACGGGCGCCGCGAGCACAAAGCCGCCGGTGATGCCGAGCCCCTTCAGGATGCTGCGGCGCGAAACCTTCTCGACCTTGATGTTCTTCTCGAAGCCACGAAGCTTCTTCGGGTTGTCGATGAAATTCATGTCACACTCCCGTCGATGCGAGATGGACCGCATTCTCGATGCGCTGGTAGCAGCCGCAGCGGCAGATGTTGCCGGACATCGCCTCGCGGATCTGGTCGTGCGACGGCTTCGGGTTGTCCATCAGCAGCGCAGCCGCCTGCATGATCTGGCCCGCCTGGCAGAAGCCGCACTGGGGTACGTTGACCTGACGCCAGGCCTTCTGCACCGGGTGATCGCCGTTCGGATGCAGTCCCTCGATCGTCGTGATCTCGCGGCCGGCGACGTCGTTGATCGACGTGATGCAGGCGCGCACGGCTTCCTTGTCGACGATAACGGTGCAGGCGCCGCACAGGGCCTGGCCACAGCCGAACTTGGTGCCGGTCAGCCCGGCCTCGTCGCGCAGGAACCAGAGTAGCGGGAGATCCGGGTCGCCGTCCCAGCTCTGTTCCTGGCCATTGATCTTCACCTTGATCATGATCGTCCCTCGCTCTTCATAAGCTTGCCGATTTCAGATTTTCCAGATGCCGGTCGGTGCAACGCCCGCTGCGCGGCGTCGCGTTCCAGCCGTCCTCCCGCGCGGGCAGATCCCGGCAGGACTCAGAGGAATGCCAATGTCATGTCCGGATGTGCTCGATACCTCCCGTCGTGTTCTTGATTATTGAATTTCGCGCGGCATCGTCACGACGCGATCGTAGCAGGATCGCTTCGGTCTGGCGTTCACAGCCAAGTGTTTTCCAATCAGCTGTTCTCGACGGGAAAAGATTGCAACGAAGGTTTGTCAAAAGCAGGGCGCCCCATCGCGCCGCGCGCCTCTCGAGATGGGCGCACTAAAAAAAGAGCTTCGTCCGCCAGAAGACCTGTGCGGACGAAGCAGGATGCCTCAGTCGAGGGAGGGAGAAACGCAGGCCGCGGACTTCAAGCCGGAAGCCGGCGGCCCTGCGCAGTCATTCAGAGACCAGGACTGAGGGAGTTGACGGTCCCCACACAAGTGCAGTTGAAAAGCGGCGGCATCGCCGCGATTGTCCCGGGCCGGCTCCGTCCGCTCGCTGGGGGTGGTGGAACGCGAGCGGACGGGGCGCGGCAAACGTCAGGCGACCTTTGCTCAGGCGGCCTTTGCTTAAGCGGCCTTGGCTTTCGCCACGTGGGTCGCGATCGCGTCCATCAGCGCCGGCGACAGGCAATCATAGGGCTCAAGTCCAAGCTCCTTGAACCGAGCCCGTATTCCGCCCATCTGCTCCGGCTTCACGCCCGATTCGATCACCGACGAGACGAAGGCGGCGAATTGCGGCGCCTGCGAACCCTGCTCCTGGAACAGTTCGGGGTGGATGAAGTCGAGGCCGTAGAACGGGTGATCCTTGTTCTCGATGCGGCCGTACATGTGCGTGCCGCAGGCCTTGCAGGCGTAGCGCTGGATCGTCGCCGATGGATCGACGATCTGGAGCTTGTCGCCGTTCTCGAGCACGGTGACGTTCTGGCGTGGTACCACGGCGACGACGGAGAAATTCGCCCCCTGCGGTTTCCAGCACTTGGTGCAGCCACAGGCGTGATTATGCGCGACGTCGCCCTTGACGGCGACCTTGACCTGATGGTCCTTGCATTTGCATGCGAGCGTGCCGCCGGCGAAGCTGCCGCTGCCCTGTTTGATGCCGTTATCGATCGAGGGATGGAGTGCAACAGTCATGGGTCGATCCTCCTTGGGGTGACGCTTTTCGAGCTAGAACACGACGACTGAACGGATGGACTTGCCCTCATGCATCAGGTCGAAGCCTTTGTTAATGTCTTCGAGCTTGAGCGTGTGGGTAATCATCGGGTCGATCTGGATCTTTCCGTTCATGTACCAGTCGACGATCTTCGGCACGTCGGTGCGGCCCCGCGCGCCGCCGAAGGCGGTGCCGCGCCAGTTTCGCCCGGTGACGAGCTGGAACGGGCGGGTCGCGATCTCCTTGCCGGATTCGGCAACGCCGATGATGATCGAGGTGCCCCAGCCGCGATGGCAGGCTTCCAGCGCCTGGCGCATCACTGTGGTGTTGCCGGTGCAGTCGAAGGTATAGTCGGCGCCGCCGTCGGTCAGGGTCACGAGATGCGGGACGATGTCGCCGGTGATCTTCTTGGGATTGACGAAGTCGGTCATGCCGAACCGGCGTCCCCATTCCTCCTTGGAGTCGTTGATGTCGACGCCGATGATCTTGTCCGCGCCAGCCATCTTGGCGCCCTGGATCACGTTCAGGCCGATGCCGCCGAGGCCGAACACGACCACGTTGGAGCCCGGCTCGACCTTGGCGGTGTTAACGACGGCGCCGACGCCCGTGGTGACGCCGCAGCCGATGTAGCAGCTCTTGTCGAACGGCGCGTCCTCGCGGATCTTGGCGACCGCGATCTCCGGCAGCACGGTGAAGTTCGAGAAGGTCGAGCAGCCCATGTAGTGGTAGATCGGCTTGCCTTTGTAGGAGAATCGGCTGGTACCATCGGGCATCACGCCTTTGCCCTGCGTCGCGCGGATCGCGGTGCAGAGGTTGGTCTTCTGGCTGAGGCAGCTTTTGCATTGCCGGCATTCCGGCGTGTAGAGCGGGATGACATGGTCGCCCGGCTTCACCGAGGTCACGCCAGCACCGATCTCGCGGATGATGCCCGCGCCCTCATGGCCCAGGATCGACGGGAAAATTCCCTCGCTGTCGAAGCCGTCGAGCGTGTAGGCGTCGGTATGGCAGATGCCCGTCGCCTTGATCTCGACCAGGACTTCGCCGACCTTTGGTCCTTCCAGATCGACTTCGACGATCTCGAGCGGCTTCTTGGCTTCGAAAGCGACGGCGGCACGTGTCTTCATCTTAAGCTCCTTAAATTCCAGCAGGGCGCCCAGATCCAGGTCCTGGTCGGGCTCCGCACGTTCATTTCTTGCCCATGCACGAATCTTCGTTCTTGGTATAGGCGTCGTTCTTGTCCTCGTGCTTGCCGGGTCTTGTGCGGCCCCAGGCCTCGTTGGAGCGGGCGCGCAGGTAGACGTAGAGATCGTCCATGTAGCAGGCGACGTTCGGGTTATCGCCGAAGGCCGGCATCACGTTCTCTGCGGCAGTCGAGATGTTCTTGCGGCCGGAGGCGACGACGCCGAGAAAATCGGCATAGCTCATCGTCTTCAGCGAATCCTTCAACGCCGGGGCGTAGGTCGAGCCCATGCCGTCCGGGCCGTGACACACATGGCAATCCGAGTGATAGCGGCGGTATCCGGAATAGGTGTACCAGTCGACGGATCCGTCGGTGATCTTGTAGGTTGGGTTGCCTTCCTTGTCGGACCATTCGCCGGTTTCGTTCTGCTTGACGGCAGTCGGGTCACCTGATCCGTCAGCGACGGCAATTCCCCCGGACGCGACCAAGAACATCGCAGCAATGGCAGAGCAGATTTTACGCAAGAGATTTTCCTCGGAAGGCTTCGGTGAGACGAGCCGGCGCGTGGAGTTGATCCACGCGCCGGAGCGATGCTGAGAGGCCTAGTTGGGCAGCGAGAACACGGTCAGCGTACCGCCGAGTGCCGTGTAGTTGCTGAGCGCCGCGTAGCCACCGACGGCGCCGAGACCGGCGGTCGGATCGGTCAGGCCTGCCGCCAGACCGATGCCGGCCCAGCCGCCCACGCCGGAGAGCACTGCGACATACTGCTTGCCGCCGTTCTCATAGGTGGTGACGTTGCCGATGATGCCGGAGGGAGTCTTGAACTTGTAGAGCTCCTTGCCGGTCTTGGCGTCGACTGCCTTCAGGTAGCCTTCGAGCGTTCCGTAGAACACCACGTTGCCCGCGGTTGCGAGCGCACCCGACCAGACCGAGAACTGCTCCTTGTTCGACCAGACGATCTTGCCGGTCTTGCCGTCCCAGGCGATGAAGTTGCCCATGTGGGTTTCACCCTGTGGCGGATACATCGAGAGCGTTGCGCCCACGTAGGGCTGACCCGCGGTGTAGCTCACCTTGAACGGTTCGTAGTCCATGCAGACGTGGTTGGTCGGAACGTAGAACAGCTGCGTGTCCGGCGAGTAGGCTGCCGGCTGCTCGTCCTTGGTGCCGAGCGCGGCCGGGCAGATGCCCTTCACGTTGTGGTCCTCGCCCGCCTTGTCGGTCGAAGCTGCATCGAGCACCTTCGGGCGGCCGTAGGTCGGCGAGTTCTTGTCCATGTCGACGCCGGAGGTCCAGTTCACCTTCGGATCGTACTTTTCGGCGACCAGAAGCTCACCGGTGGCGCGATCGAGCGTGTAGCCGAGGCCGTTACGATCGAAATGCGTCAGCAGCTTGCGCGGCTGGCCGTTGATGGCCTGGTCCGAGAGGATCATCTCGTTGACGCCGTCATAGTCCCACTCGTCGTGGGGCGTCATCTGATAAACCCACTTGGCCTGGCCGGTGTCAGGGTTGCGAGCCCAGATCGTCATCGACCATTTGTTGTCGCCGGGACGCTGCTTCGGATTCCAGGTCGAGGGATTGCCCGACCCGTAATAGACGAGGTTCAGCTCGGGGTCGTAGGAGATCCAGCCCCAGGTGGCGCCGCCGCCGATCTTCCACTGATCGCCTTGCCAGGTCTTCAGGCTCGAGTCCTTGCCGACCGGCTTGCCGAGTGCGGTGGTCTTCTCTGCGTCGACCAGGATCTGATCGTCCGGTCCTTCAGAGTAGCCGCGCCAAGCCAGCTTGCCCGTCTTGATGTCGTAGGCGGTCATATGGGCTTGAACACCGAACTCGCCGCCGGAGATGCCGATCAGCACCTTGTCCTTGACGACCATGGGGGCCGAAGTACCGGTCTCGCCCTTGCTGGCGTCGCCGTTCTTCGCGGTCCATGCCACCTGACCGCTCTTGGCATCGAGCGCGACAAGCGTGGTGTCGGCCTGATGCAGGAAGATCTTGCCGTCGCCATAGGCCAGGCCGCGGTTGACCGTGTCGCAGCACATCACTGGAATGACGTTCGGATCCTGCTTCGGCTCGTACTTCCAGACGATCTTGTTCTCGTTGGAAAGGTCAATAGCGTAGACCTTGTTTGGGAACGGCGTGTGGACGTACATCATGTTGCCGATGATCAGCGGGCCGCCTTCGTGGCCGCGCAGCACGCCGGTCGAGAAGGTCCAGGCGACCTGGAGCTTGCCTACGTTTTGTGCGTTGATCTGGTTCAGCTTGGAATAGCGGGTGTTGGCGT
This sequence comes from Bradyrhizobium sp. 155, assembly GCF_023101105.1. Taxonomy (NCBI): domain Bacteria; kingdom Pseudomonadati; phylum Pseudomonadota; class Alphaproteobacteria; order Hyphomicrobiales; family Nitrobacteraceae; genus Bradyrhizobium; species Bradyrhizobium sp. 155. The sequence continues at coordinate 2,223,660 of NZ_CP064704.1, forward strand.
AGTCGCCGGTCGGCATCACCCAGTCTTTCGGGTTCTGCGACATCTTGAGCACTTCGTCGTTGGCCGACGCGCTGCCGACGGCGAGAGCCGCCGCGGAGCCAAGATAGGCCGCGAGTAGTACCTTGCGCATAGTCATTCCTCCATTGGTCTCGTTTATTGTTTCCGAAGCATTGCTTAATCGCCGGGCTTTTCGTCCGGCGTCTGCTCGTGCAGGGCGGTCACGATTGGACCAGAAACGATGCTGTGGTGTTTCCTCCTCCTGATGAGAGCCACGGGTCCACGTGCGGAGCGGCCCGTTCTTGTTGTTCCTGATACAATCCCTAACGACTTCGTCATCGGGAAACTTGCCCAAGAGAGAAGCTGGTTTGCTTGACAGCGCACGGGTCGGAAGTTTTTGATTTTGCAGTAGCGAATTCAGCGGCTTCCGCAACGCTTTGGCAGCGCCTTCACCGCTCAGGTTCCGCTTGACGGCGCTGCAACTAAGGCGGAGGATTAACTTACAAGGGTGGCAATGGAACGATGGCGCTCGTTCTAGAAGATCGCTCAAAATCGAGGTAAACGTCACGCAATCACGGTTCAGGGCTCCGGCAGCGCGGCTCGCGATTCGCGTCAAATCTCCGGATCAAACCAGTGGCTGGATTAATGTCCGACACGATTCACACGCTCTCGACGACGGGCATGACGCCGAAACGTCAGATCCAAAGCTGGATCGACGGGCTGACCAGCCTGTGTGGGCATTTCGACGTAGATCCGCTGGAAGCGTCTTCGCTCGAAGGCCGCATCGACTACACCAGCGTCTCGCGTCTGAAGCTCTGCCAGATCGAGGTCAGCCAACATCGCATCGCGCACACGCTGGCGCGCGCCAAGGCCAATGAACACCCGTATATCAAGATCCACTTCCAGACTTACGGCGTGTCCTATTTCGAGCAGGAAGGCCGCCACATCGAGCTGAACCCGGGCGACATCATCGCCTATGACGTCTCCTGTCCGCATTCGATCATCAGTCCCGCTTTCACGCGCCATGACGTGGTGATCGTGCCGAAGGCGCTGCTGCGCGACCGTGGATTCCCGTCGCAGCGAATGCCCGCCTGCAAATTGACCTCACGCACGGGGACGGGGCGCATCGCCCATGATTTCGTCCATGCGACCTTCGACGAGGCGGCCAAGCTGTCGGCGAACAGTGCGGTCGGCGTCGCCGATTCGCTGATCGACCTCTTGCTGCTGCCGCTGCGCGAGGCCGACACGATGCTCGATCGCGTCGGACCCGAAGCGACCTATGTGCGCGCGCAATTCTTCATCCGCGAGCATTTGCGCGATCCGGATCTGTGCATCGACCAGATCTCCGGCGAACTGGGCTGCTCCAAGCGTTATCTGCACATGCTGTTCTCGGAGCGCGGCACCACGGTGAGCGACTACATCTGGCAGGCGCGTCTTCAGAATTGCCGCCAGGAGCTCGAGGCCCACGCCGGCAAGACCATTACCGACGTCGCGTTCTCCTGGGGCTTCTCCAGCTCATCGCATTTCAGCCGGGTGTTCCGGAAATATTTCGGCGTAGTGCCGTCCTCGATCCACAAGGCGCAACAGGGCGCGGTTGCGGCGGACGAGCACTAGGCAAACGCCAGGTTCGGAGTCGACGCGACGGTTGACCGTCACGCGCCCGCGATGTCTCTCATGCCGATATGGCGATGTAGGGAATGCTGGTCAGGAGAGCGACGAGCAACACCGCGTTGCCCAGCATTCCACTCCAATGCAGTCGGCGTAGCCGGCGCGGGGCCTCGGCATCGCCGGCGTCCCTGGCGCTGAGCTGTTCGTCCATCTGTTGCATGAACCAGCGGCGCCCATAGATCGCCAAGGCTGCAAGGAGGCCAACGCCCATCGCTGCGACCAGACGACCGTCGAGCAGGAAAGCGACCGCTCCGATGATTCCGGCAACGCGCATCACCAGAAAATGCGCATTGAACATTCCGCGCAAAAGCTGGGCGACGGGCTGGATATCCAGCTTCACCAGCAGGAAGGCCGGAGACGCCAGGGTGAAATAGCCCATCGGAAAGAGTAGGATGATCATGACGGCTACGGCAACGCCATCCGGTGTCATGGGATCGGCCTTTCTCGTCCGCGCCGGCGAGACCTTCCCGCCAGCGTCGCACAATCATAGCGGGAAAATGCGCTTCCGGCACTAGGCTTTGGTCGGACGCCGCGCTGCGAAGGGCGTCATGCCTCGCGGTTCAGGCGGGTTCGAGGCCGAGCGATCGCGCGCTCTCGATCCAGATCGGCAGCTCGCGCTGATACAGGGCGTTGGTTTCCTTGAAGCCGATCGCGGGTTCGAGCACGAACGTGTTGAGAACCTCCTTCACCTTCGGATCGCTGTTGGCAGCGACGCAAAGCTCCGCCAGGCGGTCGACGACCGGCTGCGGTGTCGCTTTCGGCACGGCCCAACCGGAGAAGCCGCTGACGGTGAAGAATTTCGACGTCGCGCCCTGCTCGGGGAGGGTCTTGATATCAGGGATGGCGTCGACCTTCTTCGAATGCACCGCGAACACGGTGCCGCGATCGCTTTGCAAGACCGATTGCGCTGCGGTGTAGCTGCCCATGGCCACATCGAGCGTACCTTCCAGCATGCCCGTCCACATCGGGGCTTCGCCGCGATAGTGGATCGGCTCGATGGCAAGGCCATACTGCTTGTTGAGCTCGTGGACCGTCATATGCGGGGCCGAGCCCGCGCTATAGGTGCCGAAGTTGACTTTGCCGCTCTTGCGCGCAAAGGCGACGAAATCCTCCAGCGTCTTGACGCCGGTTTTCGGGTTCGCCACCAGCAACAGGCCGGCGCCCGGAATGACGCTGACCAGCGTCAAATCCTTGTCCATGTCGTAGCCGGGAGTCTTCATCACCACCCGGTTCATGATGTAGGTGGTCGAGATCGAGCACAGGATTGTGTGGCCGTCGGGCTCTGCGCGGGCGACCTCCGCCGTCCCGATCGCGCCGGCGGCACCGGGCTTGTTCTCGACGACGACGGTCTTTCCGACCTGCTTGGCAATGAATTCACCATAGGCGCGCGCGAGCAGATCGGTCTGTCCGCCGGCGGGATAGCTGCAAATCATGCGGATCTGCCGCGATGGCCACGCAGCCTGCGCCGAGGCGCCACGCGAGACGAAAGGCATCGCGAGTGTGGTGGTGCCGGCGGCGATGAAGCGGCGGCGATCGAGTTTTGCGGACATGATTCTCTCCCGGGTTGTCGCCGACGGTACTGCATCGGGTCGCCTCTGCCATGGGTGGCTGGCGAGACAGATTGGCGCATTCGAAGGGCCGCGCTGGGTGCGCCAGCTGTCCACTAGCGCTGAATGATCTTCAACCAGACGTCGCCAAGGATCGCAGGCTCCCGCGGCGGCAGATAGCTCAGCCCCGCCTGTGTGCCGAATTCGGCGATCTTGCCCTCGGCAGCAAGCCCGGTCAGCGCCTTGTTGACGGCGTCGAGCAGTGCGGGATCGCTGGCCAGCCCGACATAGCCGCGATTGGCCCCGATCGGATAGTAATAGCCGGACGCGGTGATCGCCGTGTCGGGGTGCGCGGCGCGATGGGCGTCGAAGCGGCCGAGGTCGATCAGCGTCGCGTCATAATCGCCACGGGCAAGTGCGCCGAGGAGATCATCGCGGCCGGGGACGAGATGCGTGATGTCGTCGATCAGGCGCCCCTTGTCGAAGGTCATGAGGATCGCATCGCCGAGCGAGCCGCTCTCGATGACGAGGCGCAGGCCGGCGAGATCTCCGATATCGCCGATGTTGCGACCCCGCGCCTTCGGCCCGAGCACGACCGTCATCGGCGAGTAGACATAGGGCTGGCTCGGCGCGAGCACGCCGAGCGCGACGCGGCGGCGCCGGTCGTCGCGCGTGGCGCCGGCAAAATCCGGCAAGCGCGCCGTTTTCATTCCGGGCTTGACGAGGGAGTCCGTCGTCAGCGCGTAGCCGCCGACGAGCGAGCAACGCCCATCGGACAGCAGCGCATTGGCCTCGAGCTGCGGGCTCGAATCCTCGTCCAGCTTGCTCTCGAACCACTGGATCGTCAGCGGCCGTCCGAGCCGGTCGGCGATCGCCTGCGCCAGCAGCACGTCGAAACCCGAGCCGGGCTTGCCCTTGTGATGCACGGAGAGCGGCGGCCTGACCTCGTCGAGACAAATCTTGAGCGGATCGTCGGCCGCGCGTGCAGCTGCGGCCGCCGCCGCGAGAATCGCGGCAATGCTCCAAACGGCCAGCCAGCGCCTCATGGTTTTCTCCGGCTCGAGATGAAGGCCCAGAGATTCCCGATCTCCTCGTCGCTGAGAATGTCAGCCCAGGGCGGCATCTTGTTGTTCTTGCCGTTCTTCACGGTGGTGACGAAGCGCGTCTTGTCGTCGGGGAAGGCGCGCAGGTCCGGCGTGATGGTGCCGGGGTTCATCATGTTGGGGCCGTGGCAGTGCGAGCATTTCTCGGCATAGGTCGACTTGCCGTGGTCGATCTGTGCCTGCACGGGATTGCCGGTTGAATCATCCGCGGCACGAACGGTCGCCGCAAGCGCGACCGTCAGCACCGCGACGGCGGCGAGGATCGCCACCGTCTTGTGAGATAGCTTTCTCAGCATCGTGCCGTGGTTATTGCTTGACCGCAAAAACCCAAAGTGAGCCGCCGGGCGGGACTTTGGCCAGCCGTTCGTCGCCGGAGAACAGCGAGTAGACGCCGCCATAGCCGCTCGTCACGGCGACATACTGCACGCCGTCCTGCTGCCAGGTCACCGGTTGTCCCTCGATGCCCGAGCCGGTCTGGAACTGCCAGAGCTTCTTGCCGGTATCGGCATCGAAGGCCTCGAACTCGCCGGTCAGCGCGCCCGAGAACACGACACCGCCCGCGGTCGACAGCACGCCGGAGAAGCGCGGGATGTCGCTGGGTGCTTCCCACTTCGCCTTGCCGGTCATGGGATCGATCGCCTTCAGATGACCGCGCGGGCCGTCACCCCATTCCCAGAGATCGGTGAGGTCCATGCCGAGATACCATTCACCCTGCTTGAAGGTGGCGGGTTCGGTCTTGTACCTGCCGCCGAAGGCGAGCGTGTTGGCGTAGGCGAGGCCGGTCTGCGGATTGAACGACATCGGCTCCCAGTTCTTGCCGCCGAGGATCGACGGATAGACGGTCACCTTCTTGCCCTCACGCGCATCCTTCGAGACGTCGGTCTCGATGGGACGTCCGGTCTTCATGTCGATTCCCGTCGCCCAGTTGACCTTCACGTAAGGATTGGCCGCGAGCAGCTTTCCGTTGGTGCGGTCGAGCACGTAGAAGAAGCCGTTGCGGTTGGCGTCCATCAACACCTTGGTCGGCTTGCCCTCGACGTTCATATCGGCGAGGACCATCTCGGCCACGCTGTCATAGTCGAACGGATTGTTGGGCGAGAACTGGTAGTGCCACTTGATCTTGCCGGTCTTGGGATCCATCGCCAGCACGGAGCAGGTGTAGAGGTTGTCGCCCGGGCGTACCGCCGAGTTGAACGGTCCGGGATTGCCGATACCCCAGTAAACCGTGTTCAGCTCGGGATCATAGGAGCCCGTAATCCAGGTCGAGCCACCGCCGAGCTTCCAGGTATCGCCCTTCCAGGTGTCGCCGCCGGGCTCATCCGGAGAGGGGATCGAATGGGTGCGCCACAGGTGCTTGCCCGTTGCGGGATCCCAGCCGTCGATGAAGCCGCGGGTGCCGAACTCGGCGCCGGAGATGCCGGTGATCACGACGCCGTCGGCGACCAGCGGCGCCACCGTCATCGAATAGCCTTCCTTGATATCGGCCGCCTTCTGTCGCCACAGCTCTTTGCCGTCCTTGGCGTCGAGCGCGATCACGTTGGCGTCCAGCGTGGTGCGGAACACCTTGCCCTCATAGAGTGCTGCGCCGCGATTGATGATGCCGCAGCAGACGATGCGCGGCGTTTCGGCAGGATACTCGACCTTGGATTTCCAGATCTGCTTGCCGGTCTTGGCGTCGACCGCCATGGTCGCGTTGTGCGACGTCACGTAGATCACGCCCTGGTACACCAGCGGCTGCGATTCCTCGCTGCGATCGTCGTTGAAAGAGTAGTTCCAGACCGGGACAAGGTTCTTGACGCTGTCCTTGTTGATCTGGTTCAGCGTCGAGAAACGCTGAAGATTGTAGCCCATCCCGTAGTTGAGAACGTTCGATGTATCGGTCGCGCCTTTGACCAGCTGCTCGCTGGTTTGTGCACTTGCACAAGTCGATGCAAGCATGACGAGGCTCGCGGCCATCGCAAAGCGTTTCATCCGTCCCTCCCAATATGCGCGCCTATTGACGCTGCGACAGCAACACTCCGCCCGAATGCAAAACGCGTCAATACGAAAGTCGTAATTGCGATGCCGATATGGTAGGCGGCGCGGGATGCCGTCACCTGACGGAGACCTGACAAAGCAACTCTCACTTGTGCGCAGGCGCTGAAGAAATTCCGCGGCATGGAGCAGAGCGCGTGCGCCACGGCAGCGGTCGCGCCGACGGGTTCTGCAAGTTGTGCGGTGCGCAGGCTGCAATTCGGGACTTGAACCCAGGCTCGCTTGTGGACTTATGTCGTTTCGATCCGGTTCGAATCGGAGCTCTTGGTGAGGGAGGTTTTCATGATATCGCGTCGCTCTGTTGCACTTGCGCTCACGATTGCACTGCTGTCCGGTCCGGCATGGTCGGCCTCCGGCAACGCGGTCAAGACGTTCGATACCGACAATGACGGCACCCTCGATCTTGCCGAGGTGAAGAAGGCGGCGGCGGCGTTGTTCGCCAAGCTCGATCCCGATCACGACGGCACGCTCGACGCCCGCGAATTGCGCGGACGGTTAACAGCGAAAGAACTCGCCGCCGCCGATCCCGATCGCGACGGGACTCTCACGCTCGACGAATATCTCTCGGTGGTGGAGCAGCGCTTCAACGCGGCGAATCCCGACAAGGATGGAACGCTGGATGCGAAGGAGCTGAACTCGCGCGCCGGTCGCGCGCTGCTGCGCTTGTTGCGGTGAGAACCGCGCCGCTTGACTGGGAGCGAAGGCGAGTTGCCCGAGAGAGAAATTTGCAAGCGCGATGCGACAGTTCGCTGTGTCAACGGTGCGATTCCAGACTTGCGCTGTGGCTGACGCAGCCCTAGGTTTTCGCCGGCGCGATGTCGCGCTCAATCCCTTGGGAGTCCCCGAATGGCCTGGAAAGCTCCGAAGATCGTGGAAGTGCCGGTCGGCATGGAAATCAACATGTACGCCTGCGCTTTGCGCAAGTAAGACCACAAGTAAGACTGACGACCTGCCGCGGCTTCGATGGCAACCACCGTCGAAGCCGTGGTAGTGTCGGGGATGCGCGCGAGAGCCCTTACATTCTGGACCATAGCCGCCTGCACCGTCGCGCTCGCGCCGGCATGCGTCCGCGCCGAAGAGGGCTTCGATACCGAACACATCTTCGGCTTCATGATCGGTACCGATGTCGGCAATCCCGGCGAGCGCGAATTCCAGACTCAGACGACAGGCCGATTCGGCAAAGGAGGCGGGACCTATCGCGCCCTCTCGCAGGAGGTCGAGATCGAGATCGTGCCGCTGCCGAACTTTCGCATCGAGGTCGGCGGCACTGCCACCCTGCACGACATCACCGGCGTCCCCGACATCGGCGACCGCCGCCAGTTCAATTTTCAGGGCGCTTCGCTCGACCTGCGCTATCGCCTGCTCGATCGCGAGCGCGCGCCATTCGGGTTGACCGTCGCCGCCGAACTCCATGGCGACCGCATCGACGAGACTTCTGGAGCAAAAGGGCGGATGTACGGTACCGATTTCACGCTCGCCTTCGATCGCGAGCTGATCCCGAACTTCGCCATCGGGGCGCTCAACCTGATCTATCAACCCGAATGGGCGCGTTTCGAAATGGCGGGACTGTCCGAAAAGAGTTCGACCATCGGCGCGGCCTTCGCCGGCCTGGTGCGCGTGCGGCCCGATGTGCTGCTCGGCGGCGAGGTGCGCTACTTCCGGCAGTACGAAGGCATCGGCCTCGGCGAGTTCGCAGGACAGGCGCTCTTCGTCGGTCCGACCGCTTATTTCCAGCTTTCCGAGCGCTCGCGCCTGACCATGAGCTGGAGCATGCAGGCATGGGGCCGGCCGGCCGGATCGGGCGGCAATCTCGACCTCGTCAATTTCGAGCGCCACCAGGCAAGGCTGGTCTTTGGAGTTAATTTCTAGCGCTCGGGGAGAGTTGACAGGCAATTCCCGCTTTATTTCGGGCGGCCGGATTGAAACTTCCCGCTCATCGGAACGTAATCTTTTGTGCTAACTTCATCGCCTCTGCGAGGATCCCGGCATGAATCCGATCGACCTGGTGGTGACTGTGTGTGCGTTGCTCTCGCCAGCGACCTGCGAGGAGCAACATCTGGTGTTCAACTATGCGGGGTCGCCGACGCAATGCGCGATGGCTGCGCCGCCCTATATCGCGCAATGGATTGGTGACCATCCGAAGTGGCAGGCGGTGCGGTGGCGCTGCGAATATCCGCATCCGAACGACAAGGCGTAAAGCCCTGAGCTGCGTTGCCGGTCGCGACTGGCTTAGGTCCTCATCCTGAGGAGCTTGCGAAGCAAGCGTCTCGAAGGATGGCCGCAGGGCGACAGACGGGCCTGCATGGTTCGTGACGCGCGTTCCGCGCTCCTCACCATGAGGGGATAACGCTCGTAACGCAGCCCCCGTTACTTGCTGCAGTCCTTCAGATCCTTGTCGGCGATCGAGAACACCGCATCCGCCTTGATCTCGATGTCGCGCACGATGCATTGCCGCGCATTGGGATAGCTGACCCTGGCGTCGTAGCGGCCGGGCTCGACGCCGGTGATGCGCAGCCGCTCGTCGTGGTCGACCTCCTTGTCTTTGTCGTTCAGGCACTGGTTCGGCCCCCACTCGGTCTTCCCGGCCGGGGAGAGCTGGAAGCCGGAGATCGCCTCCGTCGTCAGATTCCAGAGCCGGATACCCTTGCCCTTGGCCTGGGCGAGCGCCGCGCCCGGCATCGCAACCAACAGGATGCCGATCGCAATCAGCGTACGCCGCATGATGACCCTCCCGCGAAGATGTCGTTGGTCCAATTGACCATGAGTTCTCATTGCGATTCAAGCTGCAACGCCGCGAGCTCGGCCCTGATCTTGCCGAGTTCGGCCTCGCTGCGCTCCGCGCGCGGGATGGCAATCGGCACCTCGCGCACGATGCGCGCCGGTCGCGGCGACAGCAAGAACAGGCGGTCGCCGAGCCGGATCGCGTCATCCAGACTGTGGGTGACGAGCAACGTCATCACCGGACGGCGCGCCACCAGCGTCGCGATCTCGTCGCGCAAACGGCCGGCGAGTGCGTCGTCGAGCGAGGCGAGGGGCTCGTCGAGCACGAGCAGGTCAGGCTCGACGGCAAAGGCGCGAGCGAGCGCGACGCGCCGGGCGAGGCCAAGCGACAGCTCGCCTGGAAAATGACTGCGATGCGCGTCCAGCTCCAGGATCCTGAACAGCTCGGCGAGCTTGGCGTCGGTGACATCGGGTGCCGCAAGCCGCACATTCTGCTCGACCGAGCGCCATGGCAGCAGCCGCGGCTCCTGGAAAACCATACCGATCCGCGCTTCCGGCGGGCGCGAGACGCGTCCCTCGAAATCGCGGTCGAGGCCGAGGATAATGCGCAGCATCGTGCTCTTGCCGCAGCCGGACGGTCCGATCAGCACGCCGACCTCGCCGGATTGAAGCGCGAAGCTGACCGGCGCGAGCACCTCCTGCGTCCCGCCCGCGGCACTCTTGAACCTCTTGCCTGTGATATCGACCTCAAGCCGCACGGGGTCGCCATCGTGTTGCGCGGGCTTCGAACGGTTGCACCAGCGCGGTCTCGATCACGAGCACGACGGCGGCGAAGGTTAGCGAATAGGCCAGCAGCCGCGGCGTGTCGAACAGCTGGAAGGCGACGCCGATCTCGAAGCCGACGCCGTTGGGTCGCCCCAGGAGTTCGGCGACCAGCACGATCTTCCACACCAGCGACAATCCGGAGCGGGCTGAGGCTGCGATATAGGGCGCCAGTTGCGGCAGCACGACGTGGCGGAAAGCGCGCCAGCGCGGCATCGCGAACACGCTCGCCATCTCGTCGAGCGAGCGGTCGAGCGCGCGCGCGCCCTCGCGCAGGGTGACGATGGCGGTCGGCAACTTGTTGATGGCGATCGCCGCGATCGCTGCGGCTTCGGTGAGCCCGGCCCAGATATAGGCCAGCACGATCACGACCAGCGCGGGCAGGTTCAGGAGCAGGATTAGCCAGGGATCGCCGAGCCGGTCGGCGAGCTTCACCCGTCCCATCAGATAGCCGATGGCGCTGCCGAGCGACATCGCCAGCACGAAGGCGAGGCTTACGCGGGCAAGCGTTGCGCCGAGATGCAGGAACAGCGCGCCGCTCGATGCTTCCGCGACGACGACGTCGAGCACGGCGGGCGGGGAGGGCAGCTTCGCGGCGCCGACGAAGAGGGCGGCGATCCACCAGATCGCGAGCAACAGGGCAAACGACAGAAGACGCAGCACCTCACTCCCCGGCAACTGCGTGAAAGAACGTGCCGGGATCGAGCTCGGCAGCCGGGCCGACGAGGTCGCGGCCGCCGGTCTCGGCCAGCACGCGGTAGAGCACGCGCGCGTCCCTTTCTTCGTCATCGATGCTCCGGCGCGGAATGCCGTCGCGATAGCGCTCGCGATAAGTCTTGAGCAGGGTGGCATCGCTCGTGCCGGTGAGCGGTGCGATCTTGTCCCAGGCGGCATCGGAGGTCACCAGCAGCTGCTTGGCCTTGCGGGTCATCGCGATGAAGCGCGCCACCGCATCGCGATGACTTGCCGCCCAGGTTTCGTCGAAGACATAGCCGACCGCGGAGACCGCGCCCTTGGCGCCGAGTTTCGGCAATATGTCCTCGATACCGGCAAGGCGTCTAAAACCCTTGGCCTCCAGCTGTGCGCAGAAATTCCAGAAATTGAGGCTCGCATCCATCTCGCCGTCGAGCGCCTTGGCGGCGAGCAGAGGCGGAGCACCATAGACGATGGTCGCCTCCGATTTCAGGTCGATGCCGTCCTGCTTCATGCGCGCCTGGAGCAGCAGCCAGCTCTTGTCGATGGGACCGCCGCCGACGGCGAGCTTGCGGCCCTTCAAGTCGGCGAGCGACTTGATCGGCGAGGAGGCCGGCACCATCACCGCGCCGAGCGCGCTGGAATAGGGATAGAAGGTGAGCTTGGCGCCAAGCGTGCGCTCGCGAGACACCCACAGCCAGTCGGAGAGGATGATGTCGGCATTGCCGGCGCGCAGCGCGATCTTGCCGGCCTCGGGGCTCGCAAGCTCGGCGACGTCGAGCGACAGGTCGGCCTCCTTGTCGAGGCCGTTGGCGCGGATCGCGGCCAGCTCCCAGGAGAATGTTCCGGTCTTCTGCACCGCAAGGCGAATCGTATCCGCGGCGCGGCCGGGCCCGGTTAGCGTCAGCGCCAGCGCCACCGCGAGCGCCAATGATCCACCAAATGTTCTCATCACGTTGTGAGCCGTTTCCTCTGACAGAAGTGCTTTTCAGGACAATACGCATAGCATAGCTTCCGTCGCAACCAGCGGGAGGACGCTCATGAATCTGGCCGGACAGCTACGACCGATTGTCGCCGCATTGGCCGTGTGGGCTGCGACCGCGCTCGCCGCGCAGGCTGAACAGGCCAATGATTATCCGACGTCGGCGCGTGCCGAGTATGTCTATGGCTGCATGAAGGCGAATGGCGAGAGCCGGCAGGCGATCGAACAATGTTCCTGCTCGATCGACGTGGTGGCCTCGATCGTGTCCTATGAGCGCTACGTTACCGCAGAAACCGCGCTCAGCATGTCCCAGGTCCGCGGCAATCTCGGCGTCCAGTTCCGCACCTCGGAGCAGGCGAACTCGGCCGTGAATGATTTGAGGCGTGCCCAGGCGGAAGCCGAGGTGAGGTGTTTCTGACCGCTTGGTTGTACGACCACCGTATTCGTCATGCCCGGGCTTGTCCCCGGGCATCCACGTCTTGGCGGCACCTAAGATCGTGGATGGCCGGGACAAGCCCGGCCATGACGACCGGGAGCCTCACGTCCCCGGCTTCTCCACGTCCCACTCGTTCCGGAACACGTGTCCGTCCGTGTCCTTGGCTTCCGCGCGAAAACGCCTGGCGCCGTTGGATACATAGGTGAAGCGCAGATTTGGATCTTCCGAGATCGAGATGCCGCCTTCCATCGACAGCACGGGGCTGTCGTCCTGCGTCAGCTTGAGCTGGTTGATGAAGAAGGCGGGAATGTAGAGCTGTGTGACCTGGTCCATCTGCAGGCCGGAATTGTTGGGATGGCCGATCATGATCTGCGCTTCCCGCATGCGGCTCGCCGGGGCCTCCTCGCGCGCGAATTGGCGGTAGCGCATCTGGCCGAGCCGGTTCTGGGCCTCCTCGGCATTCTTCCCTGCTGGTGCCGAGCAGCCGCCGGAGGCCTTCACGTAGACTTTCGAGACATAGAGCTGGCCATCGCTGAGCTCGGCCACCGCATGAACGTCGGTGTAATTGTTGACGCGCACGCGGGTCGAGATTTCAGTGACGTTGGCATCCGGTCCGAGCTCGAACTTCGCCGCCATCGGCGCGGGATTACGATCGATCACCAGCGTGATCGAACGGATGCGGCGGGCATCGCCGGGCGAGAGCTTGCTGCGCAGGGTCACCGGCACGATGGCCGCGTCTTCGGCACGATACGGCATCTCGATTCCAATGACATTGCCGCCGTCATTCATCGGACGGCTGCTGAAGATGTCCTGCACCAGGCCCGGCCAGGGATCGTAAGCCTCTTCCGCCTGCGCCGGCACGGCGAATGCAATGCCGAGGAGCAGGGCGATCAGAGGCAGTCGGCGCGTGCATCCCGTCATGGTCATGGTCCCGCGGACGAAGCAACGTTTCACGCATCGTAGCGCGTCCGCTACTCCCATTCAATTTCCGAAAATGCTGCGGTTGCGTTGCGGGCGTTGTAGTCGTCGAACAGCTCCCAGTGCGGCCGTTCCGAGGCGGCGGCCCTGTCTGCAGCGGTTCGGATCGGCTCGCCCTTCTTGTTCGACGCCCGGATGTCCGCCAGCAGTGCCGTCAGATAGCGCCGTTCATCGGTCAGCGCGGCAGGCCATTCACTCACAGGTCCGTGACCGGGAACGACGCGCTGCGCCGGAATGCTCTCGAGTTCCGCGAGGATGCGAAGCCAGCCGCGAATGCTGCCGTCCATCACCGGAATATGGCGGAGGAAGATGAGGTCGCCAGTGAACAGCGTCTTCGTCATCTCATCGAACACGGTCAGGTCATTGTCGCTGTGCCCGGCCGGCCAAGCCCGCAGGTTGAGGCGGCGCGCACCGAGATCGAGCATCAGGGTGTCCGTGACGAGCATTGTGGGCGGCACGATTTTCACGGGAGATATCAATTCGTCGCCCATGATGCGCCTAAAATTGTCGAGATAGTACGGCCCACGGGCAGCGAGCGCCCGCGGCAATCGGCTGTGACCGACGAAAATGGTGTCCCCGGCGACGAAAGCCGCATTGCCGAAAACATGGTCGGGATGGCCGTGCGTATTGATGACGTAGCGGATCGGCTTGCTGGTGCGGGCCCGCACCGCCGCCAGCAGCGCCTCGCCCTCGCGAACGCTACCGCCGGTATCAATCACGGCCACCGCATCTTCGCCCACGATGAAGCCGACATTGGCGATGTCGCCCTCGTTCTCGCGGGTCATCAGGGCGATGGTCCCGGAGTGTACGAAGATTCCCGGCGCGACTTCGCTCACAGGCAATTCGGCCGCTGCGGCGCATGCTAGCGTCGCTGTTACCAGGGACAAGGCTGCGATCACGAGAGCGATGCGAGACACTTTTCAGCCTCAGTTCAAAGGTTGCGCGCATTGCACTGCAACAAAGAAAGCCAGCACAAAGTCTGGCAAAACATGGCGCGTCATGCGTTGCATGGCTAGCATTCAAACAAGCCTAGGAGGAAGCGCGATGACGGAGGCCGGACGACATCGTCGCTGGTTGCTTTCACTGAGTATCCTGGTTGCGTCTTGCGCGTTCGGCGACGTCGCCATAGCGCAGACCAACGAGACGGGTGACCTCTCGTTCGAACTGGTCGACCCCAAGGTGCTACGCGTCTGTTCCGACCCGCGCAATCTGCCGTTCTCGAATGAGAAGGGCGAGGGGTTCGAGAACAAGCTTGCCGAGCTGTTTGCGGACAAGCTCCAGAAGAAGCTCGACTATGTCTTTTTTCCGCAAGCCACCGGCTTCGTGCGCATGACGCTCGGCTCGCATCGCTGCGACGTCATCATGGGCTTCCCCCAAGGCGATGACCTCGTGCAAGGCACCAATCCCTACTACCGCACGAGCTATGCCTTGGTCGCGAAAGCAGGTAGCGGGCTGGAGGAGGTCGACACGCTGGAGGATGCCAGGCTCAAGGGCAAGCATGTCGGCATCGTCGCCGGCACGCCGCCTGCGACCAACATGGCCATTGCGGGACTGATGGGTGATGCAAAGCCCTATCCGCTCATGATCGACACGCGCTACGACAATTCGGCGCAGGCAATGATCGATGATCTCACGGCGGGCAAGATCGACGCCGGCGTGCTGTGGGGACCGATGGCAGGGTTCTACGCGAAGAAGGCGGGGTCGCTTCATGTCACGCCGCTGGTGAAGGAAACCACCGGGCCAAAACTGGTCTATCGCATCGGCATGGGCGTGCGTGGCGCCGACCAGAACTGGAAGCGGCAGCTCAACAAGCTGATCCAGGAGAACCAGGGCGAGATCAACAAGATCCTGCTCGATTTCGGCGTGCCGCTGCTGGACGAGAACGATCGGCCGCTTGGCGCGGAGACGACCAAGAAGGCACCATGAGGCAGACGCCATGAGGCGGCACCTTGCGGCTGCGCTGGTCGGCGCCGTGCTGGTGGCGCCGGTCGTTGCGCAGCAGCAGGAGCCGTTCGAGCCCGAAGGCTATCGCACCGACAACTACCGCGCGCCCGTGCCGCCGACGCTCGGCGGCGCGCGCGTGCTGTCGACGTCAGAAGCCGAGGCGATTTGGCGCGCGAAGAGCGGCGCCTTCATCGACGTGCTGCCGCGCGCGCCGAAGCCGAAAAACCTTCCCGCGGGTACCGTTTGGCGCGAGGCGCCGCGCAAAAATATTCCGGGCAGCATCTGGCTGCCGGATACCGGCTACGGCACGCTGCCGCCCGCCATGGACGACTATTTCCAGCGCGGCCTGGCGCGTGCATCACACGGCGATAAGAACGCGCTGCTCGTGATCTATTGCCTGGCCGATTGCTGGATGTCCTGGAACGCCGCCAAGCGCGCGCTCGCGTATGGCTACTCCAACATCGCCTGGTATCCCGATGGCACCGACGGCTGGGAGCGTGCAAAGCTTCCTACTGAGGAGGCGCAGCCCGAGCCGCGGCCGGAGCAATAGGCAAGAGATCGTCATGCCTGGGCTTGCCCGGGCATCCACGTTCTTGGTGCCTCGTGGCTGTGCGTGGATGGCCGGGACAAGCCCGGCCATGACGCCCTGTCGCACGTGGGAAGAGGCGAGGAAAAGCTTACTGCTTCTGCAACTTCGTCAGCGTGCCCGTCCCGTTATTGTCGGTCGCAGAGTAGCTCACCCTGTCGCCGGCGTGGACGGCGTCGAGCATCGCGGCATCCTTGGCCTTATACTCCTGGAGCGCGCCGGCGCCGCCTGCGCTGCCGCCGACTGTGCCCTTCTGCGTCTGCTGGATCGAAATCGTGCTGTTGAGCCGATCTATCCGGGTGACCATTCCGGTCAGATCGTCAGCGAATGCGCTGCTTGCGAGCATGCTGATGGCTGCAGCGCCTGCGAGGATGAATTTCGTGGTTCCCATCGAGGCCTCCCGATGCCTTGGATTACCCGTCGACAAGACATCCTAGACCGATTTGGTTCCGGCATATAGCACGGCGGCAGGTTAATGATCGCCATGGAGGCGCGGGAACCGGCCGCAAGCGGTCAATGAGGCTGACTCTATTCCATTTCCTGCTGGATCACGCGTCCAAGCGCAAACAGCCGCTGGTCGATGGTGGTGGGAACCTCGCAGACGAATCGCACCACCTTGTGGCGGTCCTCGAAAATGCGAGTCTTCCAGATCAGCTCGTTGCTGAGCGCATCGACCTTAGCCTCGTCGCGCGGCGTGGCGCCTTGGAGCGCCTGAAGCTGGACGCTCTCCTCGCGGATCTTGTCGGCGGCTTCGCGCTGCTTGCGGCTGACGCGTTCCAGCCCGCTCATGACCTGCGAGCGCTGAGCGTTGAGCGTGTCGAACAGGCCTGCGAACAGCAGTTTTGCGTTCGTGGTCTTGTCGGCCGCGGAGCCCGCCAAAAACTCCTTCACCAACTTCTCGCCCTCGTCCAGCGGCGTCTTGCGTGCCGACAGTTTGGCGACCAGCGCGCTGACCTTGGCGTCGTCCTTCCATTTGTTCTGCACGTCGTCGAGCGGAGGACCGGCCCATACGGCGGCGAGCGAAATTTCCGGCACTTTGGCCTGCGTGCAGGGCCAATCCGGATAGCGCGGATCGGCCGCGCGTGCCGCCGTGCTCGCGGCTGCGAGCATCAGAGCGGCCATGGCCAGAACCCGAACCGTCATCCTTCGCCTCCCGCAGGCCCCCGTCGCGCCAGCCCGCGCGAGGGATCATAGGCCAGAATCGCGCCGATCATGAAGACGATTGTGCAGGTCGCGACCACCGCCAGCGAGATCCAGTTGATCTGTCCGTACAGCGCGAAGCGGATCAGCTCGACCGCATGGGTGAACGGATTGGCCTCGCAAACATAGTAGAGATATGGGCTGCCCTCCTGCACCCGCCAGAGCGGGTAGAGTGCCGATGAAGCGAAGAACATCGGGAAAATGACAAAATTCATCACGCCGGCAAAGTTCTCCAGCTGCTTGATGCCGGAGGAGATCAGCATGCCCAGCGAGCCCAGCATCAGTCCGGACAGGATCAGGGCCGGCAGCACGGTGAGATAGCCCGATAGGGGAGGGGTGATGTCCCAGAACCAGGCTATCAGCAGGAACGCGTAGACCTGGAGCAGCGACACCGCGGTGCCCGCGAGCAGCTTGCAGAACAACAGGTAGCCGCGCGGCAGTGGGCTCACCAGCAGCGTGCGCATGTTCCCCATCTCACGGTCATAGACCATCGAGAGCGAGGACTGCATGCCGTTGAAGAGCTGGATCATGGCCATCAGCCCCGGCGCGATGAAGACCTCGTAGAGGATGTAGGTCTCGTAGGGCGGGATGATGGAGATGCCGAGCACCTGGCGGAAACCGGCGGCGAAGATGAACAGCCAGACCAGCGGCCGCACCAGCGCCGAGACGAACCGCTCGCGCTGGTGCAGGAAGCGCAGTCCCTCGCGCCAGACAATGCCCGTGAGGCAGGTCATGTATTCGGCGGCCGAGAAGCCGCGCTGCGCCTCGCGCGTGGTGATGCTGCTCATGCGCCGCCGCCCGGCAGGGTCTGCGCGCCGGTCAGGCGCATGAAGGCGGTGTTGACGTCCTGCGCGCCGGCTTCCGCGACGACGCGGCTCATCGGTCCCTGCGCCAGCACCTTGCCCTGATGCAGCACCACGAGATCGTCACCGGCCATGATTTCGTCGAACAGATGCGTGGCCCAGAGTACGCCGATGCCTTGCTCGCTCACGAGCTGGCGCACATGGCTGATGATGTCGGCGCGCGCCTTGACGTCGAGGCCGACGGTCGGCTCGTCCAGCAAGAGCAGGCGCGGCCGGTGCAGCAGCGCCCGGGCGATCTCCAGCCGCCGCATCTGCCCGCCCGAGAGATCGCGCACCTTGCTGCCGGCGCGCTCGGTAAGCCCGATGCGACCGAGCAGCTCGGCGGCTCGAGCGCCGGCTTCGCGGCGGCTGATGCCGTGGAGTGCGGCGTGATAGAGCAGGTTCTGCGTCAGCGACAGATCGAGATCGAGCGTGCGCGGCTGGAACACGACGCCGAGCAACCGCAGCGCCTCGCCGGGACTCTTGCTGATGTCATGGCCGAAAATGCCGACGCGGCCGGACTGGATGCCGAACAGGCGCGTGATCAGCGAGAACAGCGTGCTCTTGCCCGCCCCGTTGAGGCCAAGCAGGGCCGTGAAGCTCGCGGGCTGCACGTTGAAGGACACGTCCATCAGCGCGCGGCGCGGTCCATAGGCGTGGCTGACGTCGTCGATCGATAGCGCGGGCACGGTCGCCGGATCGGGCCTTGGTGTTTCGCGTTGTTCGGCGATGGGAACAGGGCTGGTCATGGCGCGATCGTGATACCCCAGGGCAGTTCGCCCACTTGAATGGTCTTGATCACCTTTTGCGCGGCGACGTCGATGACGGAGACGTCGTTCGAGACGCCATTGGTGGTGAGCAGAAATTTTTCGTCCGGGGTGAATGCCATGTGCCAGACCCGCTGTCCCACCAGCAGATATTTCGTCACCTTGCGCGAGGCGGTATCGACCACGGCGACGCGATTGGCGGGACCGAGCGCGATGAAGGCGGTCTTGTCGTCCCGGGTCATGCCGATGCCAACGGGCTGGATCGCCTCTTTCCTCAACCCCGGAATCTCGAAATTGATCTTGCCGGTCACCTCGTGCTTTCCGGGGTCGATGATCGAGACGGTGCCGCCGATCTCCGAGGACACCCACAATTCGGAAGCGTCGTGCTTGAATTCGGCAAAGCGCGGTCGCGCGTCGACCAGCACGTTGGCGACGATCTGGCGCGACGACGTGTCGATGAAATGCGCCATGTTGGTGGTCTCGGACGTGTTGATCAGCGTCTTGCCGTCCGGGCTGATGGTCATGCCCTCGGGCTCGACGCCGACCTGGATGTCGCCAAGGCGAGCGCGCTTCTCGAGGTCGATCACGGTCACTGTGTTGTCGTTCTCGTTGGCGACATAGAGGACCTTGCCGGCGGCATCCTGGGCGAACAATTCAGGGTCGGGACCGGAGGGCAGGCTGTCCACCACGGTTTGCGTCTTCGCGTCGATCATCTGGATCGTGTCGTCGTCGCCGACCGCGACCATCACGAACTTTCCGTCGCGCGTGAAGTCGATGCCACGCGGGCGCTGGCCGACCTTGATGGTCTTGGTCACCGTCCAGCTTTCGGTATCGATCACCGACACCGTGTTGCTCTTCTCGTTCGAGACATAGGCGATGAACGCATGCGCCGGCGCTGCCGCCAGCGCCAATCCGGACAGCAACCCAACACGCCACGCGCGGAACGTCCAAGTCCTCACTTTAATGTCCTCACTTCAGCTTGCATTTGCTCTCCGGGCGGTCATAGCCGAGCGTGTCGAGCTCGGAGACCTGGTGCAGGAAACCTTCTTGCGGCGACACCGACACCACCATGCGGCCATCGACCAGCAGGATCGGCTGGCGCAGCTGCAGGTTCCAGTCGCGCAAGGTCAGCTTCGTGCCCTTGAAGGCGGCGACCGAGAACTCCGGGCCCTTGATGAAATCGGTGACCTTCTTGACCTCGCCGGAATTGGTGCGCGACGTGGCCTCTCCGATCATGCGCACGGCGGTCCACGCCTGCATGTCGAGCGCAGTCATCCGCCGCGCGTTGAGCTTGACGAAGCGGTTCTGCATCTGGATCGCGCCCCACTGGTCCTGCGCAGCGTCCCAGCTCCGCGGCACGAGGCCGGCCGAGCCCGCGACAGGCCGTGGATCCCAGGTGCGATAGGGCAGGTAGGCGCCGAACACCTCGCTCTCGTCAGCGGCGACCAGTACATCATAGGCCGGAGCTTGTTGCGTGAACACCGGCATCTGCCGCTGGATCAGCGTCACGCCGGAGTCCGTGCGGCGCGCGCCGCCTTTGTCTTCGAAGCTGCGCTCCTGCACGATCTTGGCGCCGAACCGCGTCGCGGTGCGCCGGAGCGCATCGGCGAACAGTCTGTCCTCGTCATGCGAGCCAACCACGAGCAGCCAGCGCTTCCATTGCTTCCACACCAGATACTGACCGAGCGCATCGGCCAGCATTGCGCGCGTCGGCGCGGTGTGGATGACGTTGGCACGGCAATCGGCCTCGCGCAGCCGCTCGTCGATCGCGCCGGCGTTGAACAGCAACGTGCCGCGCTCGCGCAGGGCGTCGGCGACCTTCAGCAGCGTGTCGGCCGGCAGGTCGGCGATGATGAAGCCGTTGCGTGCGGCGAGCTCTGTCGCGGCCTGCACGGCATCTTCGCCCTCCTTGATACGACGCTCCTCCAGCGCAAATCGCTGGTTGAGGAATTTGCCGGTAGTGTTGTTGTCCTCGATGGCCAGGCGTGCGCCGGCGACGCCGTCATTCTCCGCGGGCTGCTCGACCAGCGACAGCGTTGATCTGGTGCCGGCGATTCCGAGATAGCCGACGCCGATCATGACAGGGTCGGCTGCGAGCGCACTCGTCGCAGCAAAACCCAGGCAGATCAGGCCGACCAACCATCGGATCATGTTTCCTCCAGATGTTCTCCCCGGCTTGACCGCCGATGGAGAATTGTCTCTGCTAAAGCATGACCGATTTGTCAGGGCATGCAACCCCGCATTTCGTCCTCACGCCGCCACGCCGGGAATCACGATCATGCGAGCGCTGATATGTTTCGCCGCTTTGCTGTTGACGGGCTCGGCCGCATTCGCCGATCCGCCGAAACTCGCGGTGTTCGATTTCGAACTGATCGACACCAGCCTGCCTGGCGAGTTCTACGGCTCCAAGCCCGAGGAAGCGCGGCTCGACCTCATCAGCGAGCAGTTGCGCAAGGCACTGGTTGAGTCAGGCAGGTTCCAGCTGATCGATATTGCGCCGGTCCGGGATGCGGCCCGTCACGCCAATCTGCAGGCCTGCGGCGGCTGCGACCTCAAGCTTGCCGGGCAGCTGGGTGCCGATTTGGAAATCACTGGCATGGTGCAGAAGGTCTCGAACCTGATCATCAATCTGAACATCTACCTGCGCGACGTGAAGACCGGCAACATGATCACGGCCGCCAGCGCCGATATGCGCGGCAACACCGATGAATCCTGGACGCGCACGATGAGCTATCTGATCCGCAACCGCTTGCTGGCGCCGAACTACGGCAAGCCGTGAGGGAGATATTTACCCCTTCAATCGCTCCGCATGCCAGTGCAGGTGATCGCCCATGAAGGTCGAGATGAAGTAATAGCTGTGGTCGTAGCCCGCCTGCCGCCGCAGCGTCAGCGGAATGTTGGCCTTGGCACAGGCCGCCTGCAGCAATTCAGGACGAAGCTGCTCTTTCAAAAAGTTATCGGCCTCGCCGACGTCGACGAGGAAGCCTGAAAACTTCGCGCCGTCCTCGATCAGCGCCACCGTGTCGTGGCTGCGCCAAATGTCCTTGTTCGGCCCGAGATAGCCGGTCAACGCCTTGATGCCCCAGGGCACGAGCGACGGCGCGACGATCGGCGCAAAGGCGCTGGCCGCGCGAAAACGGTGCGGGTTGCGCAGCGCGACCGTCAGCGCGCCATGGCCGCCCATCGAATGGCCCATCACCGATTGGCGCTTCGCATCGACCGGAAAATTTTCCGCCACGAGTTTCGGCAGTTCGTCGGTGACGTAGCTCCACATGCGATAATTGCTTGAAAACGGCGCTTCCGTCGCGTCGACATAGAAGCCGGCGCCAAGACCGAAATCATAGGCATTATTGGCATCGCCGGGCACGTCGGGGCCTCGCGGGCTGGTGTCGGGCGCGACGAAGATCAAGCCGAGCTCGGCGCAGGCTTTGCGGAATTCGCCCTTCTCGGTGACGTTGGCGTGCGTGCAGGTGAGGCCGGAGAGATACCAGACCACAGGCAGCTTGGCGCCCTGTGCGTGCGGGGGAACATAGACCGAGAACGTCATGTCGGTTCCGGTCGCCTGGCTGGCATGGCGATACACGCCCTGCACGCCGCCATAGGATGTATTGGTCGAGACAGTCTGGATCGTCATGCCGTTATGCTCCGTGGCATCAACCACATCAGGATTGCAACGCTTGTGTGACCGAATTCGCGGCGGCCGTCAGGCCACGCCGCTGTCGATCGCCAGCCGCACCAGCTCGACAGAGGTTTTCACCCCGAGCTTCTGGCGCATGATGGACGAGGTGTTGGCGACAGTCTTGTAGGACGACTGCACCAGCCAGGCGATCTCGGATAGGCTCTTTCCGGCGCTGAGCAGCCGCAAAATCTCCATCTCGCGCGCGTTCAGCTTCGACAGCGGGCTTTGCGCCAGCGCGGGTCCCGCAAAGGCGATGCTGCGCGCGATCGCGCTCGGCAGATAGGTGCCGCCGCCGCCGACGGTGCGAATCGCCTCGACGAGATCGTCGGGGTCACCGGTCTTGGAGACATAGCCCTTGGCGCCGCACTCGATCGCCCGCGCTGCAAAAGCAGGGTCGTCGTTCATGCTGAACATGATGATCCGGGCCTCGGGCGCGCGCTCGAGGATGCGGCGCGCGAGCTCGAAGCCGGACACGGTCGGCAGGTTGATGTCGATGATCGAGAGGTCGGGGCGCTCGACGATGAAGACGCACTCGCCGTCTTCGGCGTCGGCGGCCTCCAAAATCTCGATCTCGCCCTCGTCCGCCAGCACGGCACGGCAGCCGGAGGCGACGATGGGATGATCGTCGACGATCAAAATGCGCATAGGCGTTCCTCGCGACAGCGTCTTGGCCTGTTTCGCGCCCGGCCGGGATTGCTGTACGCTTTCGATTAGATATCGGGCGCTTCGCCTCTGTCAACGTTATCGGACAAGGGGCAGGCCAATCCTTCGCGGGGGCACGGGCGATACCAATGTGGCAAAATCTATCCTTGCGCGGGCGCATCAACCTGCTGCTGGCGCTGCTGCTGGCGCTGGGACTCGCCGTGAATATCGGCCGCCAGGTCGCGGAAGCCGGGCCGCGCGTGCAGGCCGAGGACCAGAGCGTGATCCGGCTCGCGCGCGAATTCATCGAGATGATCGTTGCGGATCTCAACGAGGCGCCCGATCCGGATGCCAGGCTGAACCAGATCGCACGCGACCTCAGCCGCCTGCGCCATGTCAGCATCGCGCTTCGGGACGAAGCCGGCCGTCCGCTGACGCAGCCCCGGACCGACGCCGATGACGACACCCGCGCGCCGCCGGCCTGGTTCGTCAGCCTGGTTCATCCCGAGCAGACCGCGGTGAGCGTGCCCGTCTCGATCCATGGCAAGCCGGGTTCGCTGCTGATCACCTCCCATCCCGATGACGAGATCGCCGAGATCTGGGACGCCATCGTGACCCAGCTCGAGGTCGGCTCGGTGATCGCGCTGGCGCTGTTCCTGGTGATGATGAATGTGATCGGCCGGGCATTGGCGCCGCTCCAATCCCTTGCGGACGTGATGGCCGAGCTCGAAGACGGGCGTTATCAGGCGCGCGTCGCGCCGGGCGGCGCGCCGGAACTCGCCGCGATCTGCACCAAGCTCAACCATCTTGCGGCAACGCTCAGTGACGCCATCGAGGACAAGCGGCGCCTCGCCGAGCGAACGGTGTCGCTCCAGGACGTCGAGCGCAAGGAGATCGCGCGCGAGCTCCATGACGAGTTCGGGCCATACTTGTTCTCGCTACGCGCGCATGCCAGCGCGCTGGCGAAGCAGGCGGACGGACGCGCCCCGAATGCGGAGGCCGTGCGAAAACACGGCAGTGCCATGCTGGAGCAGATCAACGCGCTTCAGCAGTTCAATCGCCGCGTGCTGGAGCGCCTCCGGCCAGTCGGCCTGGCCGAGTTCGGCCTGCGCCAGGCGCTGGAATCGCTGTCGCGGCTGTGGCGGGAGTCGCATCCCGATGTCACCATCGAGACCGTGATCTCGCCGGCGCTTGGCGTCACCGGGGAGACCGCCGACCTCACCATCTACCGCATCGTGCAGGAGGCGCTCACCAACGTGTTCCGCCACGCCGGCGCGACCTCGGTTAACGTCGTCATCGAGCCGGTGGCGGAGGCGGCAAGCGACGGCCGCAGCTGTGCCCGGGTGCGGGTCAGCGACAATGGCCGCGGCATGGAGCCCGGCCAAAAGCTCGGCTTCGGGCTCGTCGGCATGCGCGAGCGGATTCTCGCGCTGGGCGGCACGCTCAACGTCGTCTCGGGTGACGGTGGTCTGACCGTAGAGGCCCTGGTCCCGACGGCAGCGGCCTGATCGCGTCGGGAAAAATTCCCGATTTGGTCGGGAAATTTGGTGCGATACGGCCCGACCTTTTGTGGCTGGCGCACGCATTCCTGCCGATTACACTCGTCTCGACCAACCGGGGGAAGATCAAAACAGTCGGTGGTCACGGATGGGAAGGCTGGGATGGGCGATCGTGTTTGGTTCAAGCGTTTTCGGTTCAAGCCTATTGGGTTCAAGCCTCTTGGGTTCAATCGTCGTTTGTTGATCGCCTTGGTTTCGACCGGGCTGCTCTCCGTCTTCGCGATCCCCGCGGGGGCCGCGCAGGACGAGGAAACCAACGTCCAGAACCTGCCGCCGGTCGAGGTGACGGCGCCGCCGCGGTCAACGGCGCGGCGCACCGCGTCATCGCGTCCGGTCGCGCACATCGGAGCGCCGTCATCCGCCAGCCCCAAGACGCGCCTCTACGTCTATCCGACCGCGCCGGGTACCGGCAGAGGTCTTGACGTCGACAAGGTCCCCTCGGCGATCAACGCCGTCGACGCCAGCCAGATCAAGCGCACCGGCTCGCTGAACATCACCGACGCGCTTCGCGACAACATCGCCGGCGTCAACATCAGCGAGGTTACCGGCAATCCATTTCAGCCGGATGTCGAATTCCGCGGCTTCGTTGCCTCGCCGGTGACGGGCACGCCGCAAGGCCTCGCTGTGTATCAGAACGGGGTTCGCATCAACGAGGCCTTCTCCGACGCCGTCAACTGGGACCTGATCCCGACCGCGGCGATCCGGTCGGTGACGCTCGTGACCAACAATCCCGCCTTCGGCCTCAACGCGCTGGGCGGCGCGATCAATTTGCAAATGAAGGACGGTTTTACCTATCAGGGCGCGGAGCTTGATCTCATGGGCGGCTCGTTCGGCCGCATTCAGGGCTCGGCGCAATGGGGCAAGACGGTCGACAAGAACTACGGCGTCTATGCCGCGCTCGAAGGCCTGCACGACAACGGCTTCCGCAATTTCTCCCAATCGGACGTGCGGCGCTTCTACGGCGACGTCGGTTACAAGGCGGGCGACAGCGAATTCCACGCCAACATGGGCGTCGCCAAGAACGATTTCGGCGCCAACGCCACCGTTCCCGCCGAGCTGCTCGACAAATATTGGGGCGCGACCTACACGACCCCGCAGACCACTTCCAACCGCGTCGGCTATCTCAACCTGACGGGCAAGGTCGATGCGACGCCGACCTGGACGCTCGAAGGCACCGCGCATGTGCGCAGGTACGAGCAGAAGCTCGTCGACGGCAATCCGACCGACGCGCAGGAATGCACTGACCCGGGGCTCGCTGGGCTTCTTTGCTTCGGCGACGGCGCCACACCGGCAAACGGCGTGAACGGCCTGCCGCTTGCCAATCCTTTCGCGTCCGGGACCATCCTCGGCGAGATCGACCGGAGCTCGATACGTTCGACCACCTTCGGCGTGTCGGGGCAGGCCACCAACACCGACCAGCTGTTCGGCCACGACAACCGCTTCGTGATGGGCGCGACCTATGACGCCAGTGTCACGCGCTATAACGCCACCGCCGAAATCGGCACGATCGGAGAAAGCTACGTCGTCAGCGGCGGCGGCCTCTTCCTGGGGCCGACTGGCGTACCTGATACCGTTGCCGGCCCTGTCTCGCTGCGGACCGTCAATCAATATAACGGCCTCTACGCAATGGACACGTTCAATATCACGGACGCCTTCGCCGTCACCGGCGGCGGCCGGTTCAACGTCGCGCGCATCACGCTGGAGGATCAGCTCGGGACCGATCTCAACGGCGATCACACCTTCACCCGCTTCAATCCGGTAATCGGCGGCACCTACAAGATCACGCCGGAGCTGACGGCTTATGCCGGCTATTCCGAGGCCAACCGCGTTCCGACGCCGCTCGAGCTCGGCTGTTCGGATCCAGCCCGTCCCTGTCTGATTGCCGCGTTTCTCGTCTCCGATCCACCATTGAAGCAGGTCGTGTCCAAGACCGTGGAAGCGGGCCTGCGCGGCAGCAGGGAGCTGAACATCGGCACGCTCGGCTGGAAAATCGGCGGCTTCCGCGCCACCAATTACGACGACATCGTCGCCGTTCCCGCAGTCGGCCGCACCGGCTTCGGCTATTTCTCCAACGTCGGCCGTACCAGGCGTCAGGGGCTCGAAGCTGAGGTCAACATCAAGTCGCCCACGCTTCAGTTTCAGGCGAGCTACGCGTTCGTCGACGCACGCTATCTCGACGCTTTTGCGCTCGGTTCCGAAAGCCCGTTCAGGGATACTGTCACCGAGACCATTCAGGTGCTACCCGGCAACCAGCTCCCCGCGATCCCGCGCCATCGCGTCAAGGTCGGCATCGACTATGCCGTCACCGACGTGTGGAAGGTCGGCGGCAACGCGCTGTTCGTCTCCAGCCAATATCTGGTCGGCGACGAGTCCAACCAATATACGAAGCTGCCGTCCTACACCGTGTTCAACCTGCACACGTCCTACCAGGTGACCAAGAACGTCCAGCTCTACGGCAAGATCGACAATATCTTCGACAGGCGCTACGCGACCTACGGACAGTTCTTCGACCGCGAAGCCGTGCCCAACTTCACCAATGGCGGTGCCGAGTTCACCGACCCGCGCTCGCTCAGCCCGGCAAGGCCGCGTGCGTTCTATGCGGGGATGCGGGTGACGTTCTGATCTTGGCTCGGTAAGCCCGGGGGTGGCGCCGCCCGGCATGGCGTGTCACGCCGGCTCTGCTCTACCTCAAGCCGATTGACTCATTGTTCATGTTTTGTTCTTATGCTGCTCGTCCAGCCAAGGGAGCGAGCCATGGACAACCGCATCGACGAAATCCGCAGGATCATCAGGGCGTTACGCGTCAGCATGCGTGAGGCCGAGGCGATCATGCATGAGCAGATCAACAGGGACGAGGACTGCAGCTTCGTCGCAGGCGAAGTCATGAAGATGCGCACGGTAATGAGCGGGCTGGTTCAGGAGCGGGCCGCGCTCGGAGACACCGACCCGATCGTCGTCGCCAGCCTGTTCGTTCCCCGCCGTCGGCCGATGCCATCGCGCGTCGGTGTTGAGAAGCGCCGCCTTGTTCCGCCACGAGAGATGGCACGAGCATGAAGGGGGAGAGGCCGACCTACTTCTCCGACATGCAGGAGCCGCCGGAATTTCTGAAGGCGCTTCATCATGCGCGGCGCCTGTCCTGCCTCGAGGGTTGGTGCCGCATGCACATCGAGGCCATCCAGGTTGCGATTGATCAGTACGCGGAGGCGGCTCTCGGTAACCGGGAGTTCTTCCTCAATAAGCCGCACAGCATCGGTGGAAGTCGCAGCGGCGGCGACGTGCCGTGACAGCGGTGCGTGTCAGCGTATCGACCTTTTGACATCTCCGATGATCCCGCCCGCCGGCGAAGCTTGGCGTCGCGTTGTTTTTACCGATCGGAAACCATAGCGAATGATCCTAAAATTGTAACGAAACTGTTCGGCTGTCTCTGCGTCGGTTCGTCGGAGGGCCCGTCCGATGACAGAGCACCAGTTGAGAGAGCAGGAATTCCAGATCGCGCGGTACCGGCATTTGGAGCGCGAAGTGACCGATCCACTTGCCGCCTGTCTGCTTCACAGCATCATTGAAGACCTGGAGGCCGAGCTGCGCAGGAATAGCCCGGATTGGCACGGGCCGCGCGATTAACGCTTTGTTAGCGCTGATCGTGTCGATGATGCGCGAGGAAATACCAGGGGAGACTGCTCCCATGTTGAAGGACGGCACCTACGCCGCCTGGTACAAGACGCCGCTCGATCAGGGGACCGGGATCGTCCATATCGCAGACGGACAGATCTGGGGCTGCGACAGCCTGATGACCTATCACGGCTCTTGCAAGGTCGACGGCGATCGCTTCACCGCCACCGTGTCGACGAAGCGCCATACCGACGGACGCGCAACCGTGTTCGGCGTCGACGATGAGCTCACGCTGGACATCGAGGGAAACTGCCCGGGCAAGGTGGCGACCTACACGGCGACGGCAGCGCAAGCGCCGGGAATGATCCTCCAGGGTACGCTGATTCTGACGGAACAGCAGGCGCCCGCACCTGAACGAACCGGGCAGATGCCGCCGTTCAATCCCGACAAGCTGCCAAAGTTGCCGAAGCGCTCGCGCTGATCGCGGAAGCCCGCGCGCCACCGCGGCGGAAGGACCTCATGTCTGCTCCCGACCCAGGCAGACATTCCGCAATCCAGGCTCGCCAAGCAACGAGAACGGTCCCGTCGTTGGTCATGGCAACTCCGAGCCAATTCATCCGCGCTGGATTCCCGCCGTCATCAAGCGATCACTGCGAATACGAAAGCTGATCTTCCGTGACGACTCGCTCGATTTTCTCCGACTTGCACTTGATGCGGTATCGGAGACGTCCATCGGACTCGATGGGCATATGCTGGACGATAGTATAAATCATCGGTGGCTCAGTTGCGGCACGTCCTTGTGGGCCTTGGGGCTGGTGGCGAACGTCTTCATTCAGCTTGTAGGCATACGACATATATCTACCTCGAATTCACGGTGGCTCTGACGCGGGTCAGTCATTGTATCCCTGGCAGGACAGGCGCTTGGTCAAGCGGAAGAGGTTACCACAGTCTGATGCGGTCAAACCGCGTCATAAGTCAGTCGTTCTCTTGCTTGACCGGTGCAGACAGACAATCGCCCAGAGCGGAGCGGCGATGGCTGCACCATACGCCATATTTGCGAACTTTGGTCGTAATTTCCGAGCGGTATATGGCATTCTGTGAGCCTACGGGCCCTCGTATCGAGGGAACTGACAACTTCCTTGCCGGATTGGGCTGGAATTCGAATGACGGTGGGGCTGGTATTTCGGCTTTGGGGTAGCTCTGCCGACGATCGCCCTAGCCCCTTTCGGACAACTTTGTCGCATTCCGCAATCCTGCATCCTCGGCCCTCGGCTCGCCCGCTTCTCAAACGACCCGCGATTCGCCATGGTGCCGCCGAAAGAGCATCACCCCGGAGCACGATCAATGTCGGACAAGGTCTCGCGTCGCCAGTTCGCCACGCTGGCGGGATTGTCCGCAGCCGGAATCGCCAATCCTCTCGAGGTCGCGGACGCCAAGCCCGCATCGCCGCCGCGGAACGTGGACGGTTTCCCCGCGGGCTTCGTCTGGGGCACGGCGACCTCGTCCTATCAGGTCGAGGGCGCGGTCAACGAGGACGGGCGAGGGGCCTCGATCTGGGACAAGTTCGTCCGTATTCCCGGCAAGATCGAGGATGGCTCGACCGGCGACCGCGCCAACGAGCACTATCACCGCTACAAGGAGGACATCGCGCTCATCAGGGAACTCGGCTGCAAGGCCTATCGCTTCTCGGTGGCCTGGCCGCGGCTGTTTCCGGACGGCGACGGCAAGCCCAACCCGAAGGGGCTAGACTTCTACAACCGCCTGGTCGACGAACTCCTCAAGAACGGCATCGAGCCGTGGCTGACGCTCTATCATTGGGACCTGCCGCAATCGCTCCAGGACCGGTTTGGCGGCTGGCGGTCGGCGGAGACCTGCAAGATCTTCGGTGATTACGCGGCCTATGTCGCCGAGCACCTGACCGATCGCGTCAAGAACGTGTTCACACTGAACGAGAGCGGTCGCTTCGTCTATTTCGGCTACGGCATCGGCATCGACGCGCCCGGCGTGACGCTGCCACAAGCCGAGGTCAACCAGATCAGGCACAACAGCGCGCTCGCGCACGGGCTTGCGGTGCAGGCGGTACGCGCCCATGGCCGCCGTGGCACCAGGGTGGGGCCGGCGGAGAACATCGATGCCTGTGCCCCCGCGATCGACACGCCGGAGAACGTCCGCGCCGCAGAGATCGCGCTGCGCGAAATGAACGCCGGCTATCTCAACGTCATCATGACGGGCCAGTACACCGACGCCTTCCTGAATTTCGCCGGGCGCGACGCGCCGAAATACACGGATGCGGAGCTGAAGATCATCTCCTCGCCGGTCGATTTCCTCGGCCTCAACATCTACGCGCCGCAGAACTATGTGGTGGCCTCCGACCAGGGCGCGGGCTTCATGCCGCTGCCGATCCCGAAATCCTTCCCGCACATGAATTCGGACTGGCTGCGCGTCGGCCCCGAGACGATCTACTGGGTGCCCAAGCTGGCGGCAAAGATCTGGAAAACGGACGCGATTTATATCAGCGAGAACGGCACCTCCGGCGACGACGTCGTGACGCCCGACGGCAAGATCTACGACACCGACCGCATCATGTATTTGCGCAACTACCTGGCCCAGCTCCAGCGCGCCACCGCCGAAGGCGTGCCGGTGCGCGGCTATTTCCTCTGGAGCCTGATGGACAATTTCGAATGGGTATTTGGGCTCAACAAGCGCTTTGGGCTCTACCACGTCAATTTCGATACGCAGGTGCGTACGCCGAAACTCAGCGCCAGCTTCTATCGCAACGTGATCGCGAAGAACGCAGCGGGGGTTTGATTGCTCTCCCTCGCCCCGCTCTTGCGGAAGGGCGACGAGCTTGGCTCGCGTTGAGAGGGCGGGGTGAGGCGGTTCCGCCAGCGCGCATTGACTCCCTTCGCCCGCTGATTCAAAACGCTTCCAACCGTTCAACAAGAGGATAATGCCAATGATCGACGCACTCATCATCGATGCCTGCCGGACCCCGCGGGGCGTCGGCAAGGCCGGCAAGGGGGCGCTCTCGGGCATTCATCCGCAGCAGCTGGGAGCAACCGTGCTGCGCGCGCTCGCGACGCGCACCGGCATCGACACCGCCGACGTCGACGACGTCATCTGGGGCTGCAGCGCGCAGGTCGCAACGCAAGGCGGCGATCTCGGCCGCATGTCGGCGCTGGACGCCGGCTACGACGTGCGCGCGAGTGCCGTAACGCTCGACCGCTTCTGCGGCTCCGGCATCACCGCCGTCAACATGGCCGCAAGCTCGATCATGTCGGGCACGGAGGACCTCGTCGTCGCCGGCGGCTGCGAGATGATGTCGA
The DNA here is from genome assembly GCF_023101105.1 of Bradyrhizobium sp. 155. NCBI lineage: Bacteria > Pseudomonadati > Pseudomonadota > Alphaproteobacteria > Hyphomicrobiales > Nitrobacteraceae > Bradyrhizobium > Bradyrhizobium sp. 155. The sequence goes on from NZ_CP064704.1 coordinate 2,254,795, forward strand.
TGGAAGGACGCCGCGGCGGCGGTCCGATGATGATGGACAACGGCAATCTGCGCCTGCGAGCGCGGCATCCGCAGTCGCATCAGGGCGTCTGCGCCGACGCGATCGCGACGCTGGAAGGCATCACGCGAAGGGACGTCGACGCGCTGGGCCTCGAAAGCCAGAAGCGTGCCGCGCATGCGATCGCGAACGGCCACTTCAAGAAGAGCCTTGTGCCGGTGCATCGCGAGGACGGCAGCCTCGCGCTCGACCATGAAGAATATCCGCGGCCGCAGACCACGATGGAAGGGCTGAGCGCTTTGAAGCCCGCATTCCCCGCTGTCGCCGACCATGCGCTCGACGACAAGGGCACGACCTATCGCGGCCTGATCCTGCAGAAATACCCCGACCTCGAGATCGACTTCATGCACCACGCCGGCAACTCGTCCGGCGTCGTCGACGGCGCCGCCGCGATCCTGCTGGCGTCGCCGGCTTATGCCAAGGCGCATGGCCTGAAACCGCGCGCCCGCGTCGTTGCGATGGCGAATATGGGGGACTCGCCGACGCTGATGCTGAACGCGCCGGTGCCGGCGACGCGCAAGGTGTTGGCGAAGGCGGGGCTGACCATCGACGACATCGACCTGTTCGAGATCAACGAGGCCTTTGCCGTGGTTGCGGAAAAATACATCCGCGACCTCAAGCTCGACCGCGCCAGGGTCAACGTCAATGGCGGCTCGATCGCACTCGGCCATCCCATCGGCGCCACCGGCTCGATCCTGATCGGCACCATGCTCGACGAGCTCGAACGGCGCGACTTGAAGCGCGGTCTCGTCACCATGTGCGCGGCCGGTGGCATGGCCCCGGCCGTCATCATCGAACGTATCTAGCGCGAGCGAAGCTCGTCGCGCTCCCTAGAAATAAGGGAGAAAGTACCCGCGATCGCCACATCACGACGATCTAGGCTTGTTTTCCAGGGTGAATCGCGACCGGACTCCGACAAAGAGGCCGGTCATCGCTTGTCGAAAGCATCGAATCAGCTTTAGCAAGGCTGCGTGCGGGCCTTTGAAACAAGGTAAAATCCGCTGCCTGAGGCTTCTCCCGCTCCGGAAGTGGCTAAAAAGCAGGGTTTTTTGCCACAGAGGGCCAAAAAAGCCCGTAAAACCCCGACAAAACTGTGCAGAAGGCTATAGGCCTTCACCGGTTGGTCTAATATGCAGCCGTCAACGAATCAGAGGAGACACGATGGCCACCCAAATGTCGAAATCGCAGCTGATCGAAAAGATCGCGACCACCACCGAGCTTTCCAAGCGTGACGTCAAGAGCGTCATGGAGACGCTGACCGACGTCGGTCACAAGGAGCTCAAGAAGAACGGCCTGTTCCTGGTGCCGGGCTTCGCCAAGTTCGTGGTCATCAAGAAGCCCGCGACCAAGGCGCGCAAGGGCACCAACCCGTTCACGGGCGAAGAGATGATGTTCAAGGCCAAGCCGGCCCGGAAGATCGTTCGCGCCCGCCCGGTCAAGGCCGCCAAGGACGCCGTGGGCTAACAAGGCGAAGGCCCCCTCGAGCGAGGGGGCCTTTTGTTCGGGGCTGTCGCGAGGACTTGAGACGGAGGGCTCAACCCTTGCGGCGCTTCGCCCGGACCGGGGCCGGCTGAAGCCGCGGTCCCGGCATCGCCAGCGCATCGCGAACCCCGTCGATGGCGCGATCCAGCAACTGGCGCAGCCGCTGCGTCGTCCGCGATCGCTTCGCTCTTTCCAGCAATTTCTTCATGGCATTCACTCCGCCGCTTCGACCTTGGCATCGGCTTGGGCCTCGGCCGGCTCGAGCGCCGCGGCGATGGCTTCGTCGACGCGCTCCAGCCAGATGAATTCGAGGTTGTCCCGCGCGCTCTGCGGGATGTCGTCGTAATCCCGCTTGTTGCGCGCCGGCAGCATCACCCGCTTCAGGCCCGCGGCCGCGGCTGCCACCACCTTCTCCTTGATGCCACCGACCGGCAGCACCAGGCCGCGCAGCGAGATCTCGCCGGTCATGGCGGTGTCGCTGCGCACCGTGCGATTGGTGAGCAGGGACGTCAGCGCCGTGAACATCGCAACGCCCGCGCTCGGTCCGTCCTTCGGGGTCGCGCCTGCCGGCACGTGAACGTGGATGTCGCTCTTTTCGAACAGCTGCGGATCGATGCCGAGCTGCGTGGCCTTGCTCTTCACCAGCGTCATCGCAGCCTGCACGCTCTCGCGCATGACCTCGCCGAGCTGGCCGGTCAGGATCATGCCGCCGCGGCCTGATACCCGCGAGGCCTCGATGAACAGGATGTCGCCGCCGACCGGCGTCCAGGCCAGGCCAGTGGCCACGCCTGGAATGCTGGTGCGCTGCGCGATCTCGCCTTCGAAGCGCGGCTGGCCGAGCACAGTGCCGATGTCCTTTGGCGTCACGACGATCTTGGCAGCCGTGCCCTCGGCGACCTGCACGGCAGCATGGCGGAACAGCTTTCCGATCTCCCGCTCCAGGTTACGCACGCCGGCTTCGCGGGTGTAGCCCTTGACCACCAGCTTCAGCGCCTCCGGCTCGATCTCGGCTTGCTCCGGCGTCAAGCCGTTGGCCTCGAGCTGCCGCCGCACCAGATAGCGCTTAGCGATCTCCAGCTTCTCATCCTCGGTGTAGCCGGCGAGGCTGATCAGCTCCATGCGGTCCAGCAACGGACCCGGGATCTGGTCCAGCATGTTTGCGGTCGCGATGAACACCACGCGCGACAGGTCGAAGGGCACGCCCAGGTAATTGTCCCGGAATGTCCCGTTCTGCTCGGGGTCGAGCACCTCCAGCATCGCGGCGGAAGGATCGCCCTGCACGCCGCGGCCCATCTTGTCGATCTCGTCCAGCATCATGACGCAGTTCCGGGCGCCGGCCTTCTTGATGCCCTGGATGATGTTGCCGGGCAGCGCGCCGATATAGGTGCGCCGGTGGCCGCGGATCTCGGCCTCGTCATGCACGCCGCCGAGGCTGACGCGCACGAAGGGACGGTCCATCGCGCGTGCGATGGACTGGCCGAGCGAGGTCTTGCCGACGCCGGGCGGTCCGATGAAGCACAGGATCGGCGCCTTGCCCTGCGGCGCCAGCTTGCGCACCGCCAGATATTCGATGATCCGGCTCTTGATCTTCTCCAGGCCAAAGTGATCGGCGTCGAGGATGCGGCGCGCTTCCTTGATGTCGATCGGCTTCTCCGCGGGCAGTGCCCACGGCAGCTCGATCAGCCAGTCCAGGTAAGTGCGGACCATGCCGGCCTCGCCGGCGGCCTCCGGCATGCGCTCGTAGCGGCGCAGCTCCTTCTTCGCATGTGCATCGGCCTCGGGCGGCATGTTGGCCTTGGCGATGGCAGCCGTCAGCTCGGCCACCTCGGCCGCCTTGCCGTCACCTTCGCCGAGCTGGCGCTGAATGGTCGCCATCTGCTCGCGCAGGATCGCTTCGCGCTGCCGCTCGTCGAAGCTGGCGCGGGTCTGCTGGCCGATCTCGTTGCTGATGCGCAGCACCTCCAGCCGTTCGGCCAGATGCTTCGACACCTTCTCGACACGCAGAGCGAGGTCGATGGTCTCCAGCACCTCCTGCTTGTCCTGCGGCTTGATGTCCATGAACGAGGTCGCCAGGTCCGCCAGCGCGCCGGGCGCCGTGGTGCCCTGGAACATCGCGACCAGTTCGGGCGGCGCCTGCGGCAGCAGCTCGATCGCCTCGATGGCCTGGCGCTGCAGGTTCAGCCCGCGGGCCTCGATCTCGGGCGTGCTGGTGGTCGGCTCCGGAATCTGCTGGATCCGCGCGGCCGGGAACGGCGTCCCCGGCAGGAAGTCGAGGATGCGCGCGCGCTGCACGCCCTGGCAGACGATGTGATGGGTGCCGTCGGGCGCGGTGATGTAGCGCACGATGTTGGCGATGGTCGCGACCCGATAGAGGTCGTCCGGTCCGGGCTCCTCGGTCTCGGGGCTGCGTTGCAGGACGATGCCGACCGGTCGCTGCTCGCGCAGCGCCTGTTGCGCGGCGGCGACCGACTTCGGCCGTGCGATCGCGATCGGCGCGATGGCGCCGGGGAACAGCACCATTTCGCGCACGGGAATGATGATCAGCGCGTCTTCGGGAATCTTCACGTCGGAATTGCTCTGGGGATTGGTCGGTGCGGTATTCATTGGTTCGGTGGCCATGATCGACCTCAGGATTTGGCGAGGCGCAGCGCGACGCAGCCGTCCATCACGAAGCGGCTGATGGCGTAACGGCCAACGGGCAATGCAATGCGGCGCTCAAAACGCCCCTGCGGCAGTTCGAGCCGGTGGATGCGGGCGTTGCGAAGCTCTGGCGGAAGGGTGCGCTGGCCGGAGATGACGAGCACGCCGTCATGGATGACAGTCTCGACATTGTCGGGATTGACGCCGGGAAGCGCGACCAGGATCAGGAGCTCATGCTCGGTTTCGAGCACGTCGATCGGCGGCTCCCAGCAGGCTTCCTGCCGGCCGAACTGCTGGCGCAGCCGTTCGGCGCGGGTCAGCGAGTCCAAGGCTTCGGACAGCATCCAGTCGAGGGGATTTTTGGGTTGCATGATGCGGGCTCGGCGGGTGAGGAACGCTGAATATGGGGCCGGTTCCCGAGAATTCCAGCCCGGCTGCGCGCAGGTGCCATGCGGATCGTGCGATCCGAAAACAAGCGCCGCGGCCTTCCGGGCCGCGGCGTTCCGTCGTCACCCTATGTGTGCCTCAGGCCGCCTGGCGGTATTCCTCTTCCGCCTCGAGGTTGATCACGGAGGTGGCGAGCTCGGTCAGGGCGTGATCGGTCGCCTCTTCCTCGTCCAGCGTCGCCTGCAGCAGCTTTGCCGCGTCCTGCATGCCGAGCTCCTCGGCCCAGGTGCGCAGCGTGCCGTAGCGGGAGATTTCGTAATGCTCAACCGCCTGCGCGGCTGCGAGCAGGCCTGCGTCGAGCGCAGGAGCGTTCTTGAACTCCTTCATGATCTCGGCGCCTTCGTCGGTGATGCCGTTGATCGCTTCGCAAGGCTTGCCGCGGGCCGGCTTGCCCAGCATCTTGAAGATCTGCTCCAGACGTTTGACCTGGCCCTGGGTCTCGCGCAGATGCTTGTTGAAAGCCGCCGCGAGCTCCTTCGAGTTGGCGGCCTTGGCCATCTTGGGCAGGGTCTTGATGATCTTGTTCTCGGCGAAATAGATGTCCTTGAGCGTCTCCAGGAATAGGTCGCTCAACATCTTCGGCGCCTGACGGGCGCGGCCCGTCGACGATTTCTTGGTTGTGCGCTTCTTCGCTTTTTTGGCCATAAATCCTCCTCTTGAGGCGACACGGGAAGGCATCGCCTTCCTCAATCCTCAGGCGATCCAAGCCTTTCGGTGAACGAAAGTTCCAAACGGCAAGCTGCACTCGGCGCGTCGCTCAGGTCGGACGCTTGTACGGGTCTTCCTGGCGCTGCCGCTCTTCCGTCGCGCGGTCGAGACGGGCCCGCTCGCTGCGACGGAGGTGACCGGCCTTCATCACTCCGTAGACGAGGGCGCCGCCAAGCACGAACGCGCCGATGAACCAGAGCCAAAGCATCTGGGTCGAGGCGTGGCCCAGCAACATGCTAACACCGCTGTCGCTCATAGATGATCTCCACCATGTCCCTTGCGGTCATGGTCAGCTAAGTCGGATGGCGGAAGGTCGTTCCTCAACCAGCCCTCGTCGCATGCGGCGCCTCACACCGGATTGGCGACAGGCTGCCGCACCGAACTCCCTCTCGGCTCGCCCGCACGTGCGGTGAAGTCCCCGGCCTCGGTCGAGGTCCGCAGCCATTTCGTCACATCGCCGATCGCCTCCCGCGGCGATCGGCCGAATTTCCTCAAGCCCCGGAAATATTCCAGCTGAAGATGGGCCGAGGTGCCGCGCTTGGGGATGGTCTTGAGATGCTGGATATCGTCCTCGATGCGAAGATGCGCGATGTCGGGCGCCAGCATGGCGATCACCGTCTCAAGCCAGGTCCTGAACGAGACCGGCTCGAACGACACCAGGTCGATATACGTCCCGTCGGTTCCGTAGCGCTGGGCACGCCAGCGGTTCTCCTCGATCAGCGCGCGGTGCACGGCCGAATGGGTGGCGTTAAGATCCGGATGGTGCACGGCGTGCCTGACCAGCGCGCGAAACAGCGCCGCGATCGCCACCGAGTCGGCAATTGCCGTGCAGCAATCGGTGATGCGCAGCTCCAGGGTGGGATGTTGGAGCGAAGGCCGGAGCGCCCACCACACATAGGTGGCATTAGGGACGATGCCTGCATCGACCAGGGTCTTCACATAGGTCTCGTATTCCGCGAGGTTGCGAAACATTTCGGGAAAGCCGGTCCGGGGCAGGGCGTCGTTTGCGGCATTGCGGTAGCCGAGCAGTCCCGTGGGGTAGCCGCACCAGAACGGCGACGAGGTCGACAGCGCCAGCAGCAGCGGCAGGAATGGCACGAGGCGGTGCATGATCTCGACCCGGTGGTCTGGCTCGGGCACCTCGACGTGAACGTGCAGCCCGCTGATCGGATTGCCCAGGCCAACCATCCCGAGGTCGCTGATGACCTTGCTGTAGCGGCGCTTGCGCGTCATGCGCTGCTGCTGGGGTTGAGCCAACGGATGCGTCCCCGCCGCGACGATGCCGACCCCGTGCTCCTTGCCGACCTCGGCCAGGACCGCGCGGTAGTGTGCAAGCTCAGTGACGGCATCGGCTGAAGTCGCCAATGGCGGCGTCGCCACCTCGATCTGCGATTGTAGGATCTCGGTGGTCAGCCGCTCCCCAAGGCGTTTCTGGGCGGCTGCCATATAGGGCTTGGGCAGCTCAGACTTCGGTGCCGCCGATTGGCGGTTGACCAGAAAATATTCCTCCTCAATGCCGAAGCGGTAACGGTGCATGACCTACGCTGCCCCTTGCGCCTTCGCATGCTGACGAACCGCGTCTCCGAAGGCAGAGAGAATGCGGGCCGACGCGTGGTCGGAGCTCGCCCAATAATCCGGATGAAAGATCGTGCCGAGCGCAAAAGCGCTCGCGCCTTCGACGCTGACGGCCTCGACCGAGCCGTCCTCGGCCACGGCCTCCGCCACAAGCCCCGGTGCGAGATCGGCGATCAGGCAGCTGTGCAGAGAATTCACCGAGATGGCGTCTGTGCCGCAGATCTGCTGCAACACGCCGCCTTTGCGCAGCGTTACTTTTTGCCGCAGCCGATAGCGGGCATCCTCATTGTCCGCCTCGGGCGTGCCGTGGCGTCGATCCTCGGGCAGATCGTCCGGCTCTTTCGCGAGCGTGCCCCCAAACGCGACGTTGAGCTCCTGGATTCCACGGCAGACGAACAGAGCGGGAATGCCGCGCGCCAGCGCGCGCGGAATCAGGCGTAGTGCGACCTCGTCGCGGAATTCATCAAATGGACCATCGCGCGCTTCGTCGGCCGTTTGTCCGTAACGGGAGGGATGGACGTTGGTCTGCCCCCCGCCGATGAAGAGGCCGTCGAGGCGGTCGAGATACGCATCGACATCTGCTTCCGGTGCCGCGGGCAGGACCCGCGGCACGGCGCCCGCGACGAGGCCGACGGCGTTGACGCAGATCAAGGCGACCGAGGCCAGCTGTTCGCCGCGCGCAACCATGGAATCCGAGAGGATGCCGACCTGTGGCGCGCCGCTGCGGGCTTGCCACTGGCCACGGGATGCGGTGAGCCGCCACTGCTGAAGTCCGTACGCCACCGCGTCCGCGGCGCCGCCGAATTGGTGAATGGCGGCCTTGAGTTCTCTGACGTTTGTCCCTAATCGAAGCGCCCAGCGGCTGCAGGAAATGGGATCGTGCGGATCAATTCTGGAATGGGGCTCGTGCAATTGTCTCTGCTGCTTCTGTTCGTGTGTTGATGCCGAGTGCAACGGCAATCCTGCCGAATGGTTGCTTCGCGATGAGCTGGTTGATCTTTTTGGACCCGACCCTGAACTAACTTTTGTTATTGCGACGTGCTTGGGCCGTCGGATCGGAAGAGGCGCCATGATTGATTTCTCCCTGTCCGCGTTCGTGACGTTGCTGCTGGTGGTCGATCCCGTTGGTCTCGTGCCCGCCTTCCTCGCCGCAACCGGAGGCATGCCCGACAAGACCAAACGCACGATCGCGCTGCGCGCGCCGCTGATTGCGGCGTCGATCCTGGTGGTGATCGCCACGATCGGAAACTGGTTGCTGCGCCAGCTCGGGATCGGCATCCCCGCGTTCCAGATCGCCGGCGGGCTGCTGCTGTTCGGCGTGTCCTACCAGATGATATTCGGCGACCGTCCGCATCGCGAGGCCCGCGAGGCCGACAAGGCAACCTCCGAGCATGCCTCCGACGTCGCGGTCTTCCCGCTGGCCATCCCGATGATGGCCGGTCCCGGCGCGATCGCGACCACGCTGCTCCTGACCGGCGATGCAGGCTACGGGCCGAGGCTCGCGATCATCATCGCGGTCGTGCTCGCCGTGTGCCTGCTCTGCATGCTCTGCTTTGTCTCGGCGAGCCTGATTGCCCGCACCCTCGGGCGTACCGGAAATGCGGTGCTGTCGCGCGTGCTCGGCATGTTGCTCGCGGCCTATTCGGTGCAGTTCGTGATCAACGGAATCGCGGCCGTCCGGGCGGGCCTGCCGTAGAGCTGCGACAATCTGTTAATAGTTTGATTTTCATGTTTATTTCATGATGCCATGAGGCAGCTGACGGGATCGTGCGCGACCCGGTCCGCTTTCTCTTGCGCTGCCACATTGCTTTGACGTACTCCCCGTCTGACAGGCGCCCACCGTCAGGAAATCGAGATGTCGATGACAGCGGACGAGCTCGACAAGAGACAGGCCATCATCGGCGCCTGCCGCCGCATGAACGCGCTCGGCATCAACCAGGGCACCTCGGGCAATATCAGCGTCCGGCATGTGGACGGGCTTCTGGTCACCCCGACCAGCGTGCCCTACGACGCCGTGACGCCGGACCAGATCGTGTTCATGACGATGGACGGCTCGCACGCGCCCGATCAGAAGCCGTCCAGCGAGTGGCGCTTCCACCTCGACATCCTGAAGGCCCGGTCAGACGTCAACGCTGTCGTCCACGCCCATCCGACCTATTGCACCGTCCTGGCGATCATGGGCCTGGAGATCCCGCCCGTGCACTACATGATCGCAGCCGCCGGCGGCGACAGCATCCGTTGCGCGCCCTATGCCACCTTCGGAACGGCGGAGCTGTCCGAACATGCCGTGCGGGCGCTGGAGGGCCGGCTTGCCTGCCTGCTCGACCATCACGGCATGATCGCGATCGGCAAGTCGCTGGACAAGGCGATGTGGCTCGCCGTCGAGGTCGAGACGCTGGCGCGGCAATATCACGGCTGTCTCCAGATCGGAGAGCCGCCGCTGCTGTCGAGCGCCGAGATCGAGCGGGTCCGCCAGCGCATGTCCGGTTACGGCATGTCGGAAGAGTAGGGCGGACAGAACGTGTTCCTGCGGATCAGACATCTCGCCGACCGCAAGGGGACGAACCGCATCATGGTTCGGCTGCGGGCGCTGCTGCGCAGCAACGAATTCTATCTGATCCCGCTGGCGCTGGTGATCGGCACGCTCGCCGGCGCCATCGTGACGCTGATGGCCGAGATTGCGCAGATTGCCCACATGGTGATCTACGGCATTCCCATCGACGTCCGCCTGTCCGCCAATACCAGCGTCAGTCCCTGGGCCGCGCTGATCGCGCCCGCGCTGGGCGGGTTGGTGCTTGGTATCATGGAGTGGTGGCGGCGACGGCTGAAGCTCTCCAGCGCGGTCGATCCGATCGAGGCGAACGCGCTGCGCGGCGGCAATCTGTCGATGCGCGACAGCGTGGTGGTGTCCAGCCAGACGCTGATCTCGAACGGCTGCGGCGCCTCCGTCGGCCTCGAGGCCGGCTATACCCAGATCGGCTCGGGTATCGCCTCGTTGCTCGGCAAGTTCTTCAATCTGCGCCGCAACGATCTGCGCCTGATCGTCGGCTGCGGTGCCGCTGCGGCGATCGCGGCGGCCTTCGGTGCACCGATCACGGGCGCCTTCTACGCCTGCGAGCTGATCGTCGGCGTCTACTCGGTCGGCAGCGCGGCGCCGATCCTCGCCGCCTCGCTCGCGGGCGCCCTGACCGCGCAATGGCTCGGCGGCGCGCCATACTCGCTCGAAATACCCAAGGTCAGCGCCGTCGGCGTCGAGCAATATCTGGCGCTGATCGGTCTCGCGCTCGTCACCAGCGGTGTCGGCATCGCCGTGATGCGCTCGTCCTCGATGTTCGAGCGCCTGTTCAAATGGCTGCCGGTCTGGCTGCGTCCGGTGATCGGCGGCCTCATGGTCGGCGGCTTTGCGATTGTCACGCCGCAGGTGCTGGCGGCCGGCCACGGCGCAATGGTGCTCGATCTCTTTCACGACATGACGATCGGCCTGATCGCGCTGATCATCGCCTTGAAGGTGACGGCCTGCCTGATCTCGCTCGCCTCGGGCTTCCGCGGCGGCCTGTTCTTTGCCTCGCTGTTCGTGGGCAGCCTGATCGGAAAGTTCTTCTCCGCGGTGCTGCTCTTGATCAGCCCGAACTTCGTGATCGATCCGCTGGTCGCGATGCTGACGGGCATGGCGACGCTGGGCGTCGCCATCGTCGGCGGTCCCTTGACCATGTCGTTCCTCGTGCTCGAGATGACCCGCAACGTCGACGTTACCGCCGTAGTGCTCGCCGGCTGCATCGTCACCTCGATCTGCGTCCGCTTCATGTTCGGGCACTCCTTCTCGACCTGGCGCCTGCATCTGCGCGGCGAGACCATCCGCAGCGCCAACGACGTCGGCTGGCTGCGCAACCTCACCGTCGAGCGGCTGATGCGCTCAGATGTTGGCAAGGTGCCGTCGACCACGACGATCGCCGCGGTCCGCCGCGAATTCGCGCTGGGCTCGCGGCCCGGGATCGTCATCGTCAACAATGCGGACGAATATGTCGGGCTTGTCCTGCTGCCCGACCTGTTCTCGGGCGACCTCGACACCATCGCCGACGAAATCCAGGTGATCGAGCTCGCGCGGCTGACCGAGATCGTGCTGATCCCGGAAATGAACGTGAAGTCGGCCATGGCGGTGTTCGACGAGGCGGAGGCCGAGATGCTGGCGGTGGTCGATTCCACCGACCGCCGCAAGGTGGTCGGCTTCCTTACCGAGACCTTCGCCCGCCGCCGCTATGTCGAGGAGATCGACAAGGCGACGCGCGGCGTACTCGGCGCGCTGTCGTAAGGGGTGGGACGGCGTGCGTCATGCGCCGCCATCCGCGCCTGCTATCGGCCTGGCCGCGAGGGAGCAACGACGCTAGCCACGATCCGGCGGACCAGTGGCAGCACCATCAGCAGCGTCGGAAAGGCGACGAGCCATGACAGCGCCCAGGCGCCCGGCCAGGTCGCGAGGAACGCCGGCGTTGCGCCGAGGCTTCGAAGGGTGGAAATGACCGACACCACGGCCGTCATGAGGATGGACAGCACAAATGGCATCACGATCGACGCATAGCGCGCCGGCAGTTTGCGAACCGCAATCATCTGGTTTCTCTTGGAATAAGACGCGTCAGTCACGGTGAACCCAAGAATGGCATCGATCCCGACGGCGTCGGTTGATGCGTTGGTTCACGTAAAACGCTTACGGCGACCGAAAAACGGTGCGCCTGTTCATTATCCGCTCATGTTGGATGGTTCAAGCTGGATCTGGACGTTCGATTTACAATCGTTCAACGCGTGGCAGATTGCCGCGATCACGAAACCATTTCAGTGGTTTGCCCGTTAAGTGGTGTTTGATTATGTCGCTTTGAGCGAGAACAGGAAGGTCAAGATGAATAAGGGACCGATGATTTCTGCAGCCGGCCGCAACGTTGGGCTGGCAGCTTTCGCAAGTCTTGTTCTGGTGACGGCCCCGCTCACCCCTTCGGCTGCTGCCAACTCGCCCGCGCCCACCAAGGCCGCTGCCGCGGGCCCGGCCGCTCAAGCTGCCACCGATTTCAGCGCGGCTCGCCGCCATCGCTATTATCGTCGCGGCCCGAACGCTGCAGGCCTCGCCTTCATGGGCGCGGCGGCAGGTCTGATCGGCGGCGCGATCGCAGAGAGCAGGCGCCAGGAGTACTACGAGGACCGCTATAATTACGGCCCCGGTCCTTACTACGGCGGCCAGGGATATTACGGCGGCGCTCCCTACTATGGTCCGCGTGGCTATTATCAGCCTTATTAGGCGCCTGTCCTCGCCGCAGTCTCGTTTCGCGCCAAGGGGCGGTGTTTTTGCACCGCCCCTTGTTGCTTCTGCGCGAGGCGTCTCATTGCGCGACCTGTGTCGCGGGCGCGTCAATCCCTTCCGGAAAAAATATTCCACTTTACCGAAATTCGGTTTTGGCGTATGTGTCGCCCATCCCGGCTCATCCTCGAGGGGCGATCTTGTGGTCGTCATGTTCGCGAGCCGGGCTTGCGGTGGACGCGGCAGCGTTCGGGTGCGAGAGGCCAAGGGCAGCTCCTCTCCGTGAGCCCAAGGCTTCGTTCCGACGAGCGGCGCTGCTAGGCTTCGTCTCGTCTGTAAGTTTCCGGCTCCGTCGACAGGGCTGGGAAAACTGCGGCGAAATGGCGGGCCGTGCGTACGGCAAAACCGTGTGGTCCTGGCGTCTAGCGATTTCCTGCGCTTGGGAAAAACTCAAGAGCCTCGTCTAATGAAGGACTTATATGGGATTGGTGCCCGGCGCCGGGTCCGGTCGAAATGCGTTGGGCCCTATTAGGCCCTAGTTTCGCATGCTGGCGGCGCGGGCCTGCTGGATGCGATGGCCGGACCTGCCCGGTTGCGCTGGCGGCGCGCTGTGGGGCTTCCCTGCGGCCTTCCTGCGGCCTCGCCGCTGACCCCTGCCGGTCGCGATCTACTGGATCCGGTCAGCGATGATGCCGAGCATAACAACTACAGCTGCGAGCAACCACATCACCCCTCTAATATCCTGCCGCGTATGTCGAATGTAGTCGTCGGTGCTGCCAGTGTCCTTGCGCTGCTCTCTATTCGCGAGGAAGGCCACTACGACTATCATGCCAATGCCGATCAGCGTGAACATGGTGCTTCCTCACTTAGCCTGCCCGTCTTGGGCGGCGAGAGCATCGAGCAGGGCTTTGCAGGGTGCCTCTAGTCTGAACCGCTTGCAGATGCCCTCGACCATGAAGACGATAGTGCTCTTGGGCGCGGCGTCGATGAACTTGCCAGTCTCTTGAGAAATGGCCTTTTGGATTTCACCGTAATTGATTGGAAGACGCGGGCAGTATTGTTGGTTGAGCTTATCGAGGTCGTCGCGGCCAGACGCGGAACTGGTGGCATATTTCAGGTCGACACACATGCTGTCGGCGCTCTTCCATCCCTCTGCTGAACAGGCCAAGCGTCGACTTGTCACTTTAGCCGCGCCCCCGCTGGCAAGCCCTCCCTCCCCGACGAGGCTCGGGCATTCACACACGGTCGCCCCTGCAGAATACGACTGGCCCGCATAGTCGCACGTCGGCAAAGACAATGCGGTTGTCGGGATGGTAACAACAAACGCGACTGCCAGTATCCACTTCATGTTGCGCCCCCTTAAACCTACAACTCCGATAGAGTGTGGTTTGTCCTTGCGGTCAAGGGGCCACTCTCTTCAACAACGGCCTTGTCAACATCTGTTGCTCAAGGGGGCCATGGGCTCGCCCGCCGCTGCCTGCCGTCGCGTGGGTCGTGGTCACCCCGCAAAAATTATCCGCGCGGATAACATCGACCGCGACATGCGCGACGCTGGGCGATGGTGACGCGGTTACGCTTGAAGAGGACGTGCTCGTCGTTTTTCCATATCAGGGGTTAGCACGGTCAAAGTGATGCGCGACGGCTGGCGGGGACCGTCGAAGGATGGCGGTCCCATCCGCATCGGTCGCCAAGGTACTGTGGAGGGCGTCAGTTTGTGCGGGGACCGCGCGACGGCCCCGTATAAATATATTTGCCATTTTGCATTCCCGGTTTAATTTTTATGCTGGTTGGTACACAAAGGGCGGTGCGCGATGTGGCGCATGTCGAATAGAAGCAGTGATCTTCATGGATTGGAACGCCGGGACCGGCACGAGGTTAGATGGATTGCGCACGCTCGCGGCGGCGCTGACCGGCGCGTCGGATTGGAGGCGGCCGATGAAATTCATCGTGGATGAAGCCGGCGAGATCATCGCCCAAGCAACGGATGACCATACTCTAATTGGCGGCCAACACCGCCTCGCAGTGGCGGCCAGCCTCGGTAAAAGACTGTTCTGGCGAGATACCGGCGAACCTTTAAATCTTGATAACTTCTTCAAGCATTATGGAAGTTCTCGTGGACATACAGCCTGAGCCACTCACCGAGCGTATCCCTGTTAGGGGACATCGCACCGTCTTGGAATAATTGGCGCGATGTTGCCGTCCGCGACGGCCCGGCGCTATCGCCTCACCTGGCCCTGCTGCTTGATCGCCCACAGCCGGTAGGCTTCGTCCTCGTAGGGATCGTCAGCGGTCCGCGGCGGCACCAGCTTTGCGCCTTCCTCGCGGAAGTGCTGGAGCCCGCGCCCCATCGCCTTGCCCTTGATCGTGTGCTGATCGAACGCCCAATCCGGTAGCTCCGGCGTGTAGCCCTCCAGCATCGACCGCAGGCCGATGGCCGCAGCGAGGTGGTCGCCCTCACGGCTCTTCCTGGCGCGGCACATCGACCGTATTGCATTGCCTGTGGCCATGCGCGATGCGCCCGGCTTCTCCGCGTCGTACCATCGCTGCGCCTGTTCAACACACGCCCTGACGAATGGGATGATGGTCCTGTCGGCGGTGTCGATGTCCTCATGGCTGCCGAATGCCGGAAACTCGCGAGCTTGCCCAACACCAGCCGGCATCTATGCCCGGTATGGCTTCGACCAGAGCGAGACCGGCGCGGACCGCGCGCTCGGCGTCGTGCTCGCTCGCCTGCGGATAACCGAAGTAGGCCAGTACGCCGTCGCCTCCGGGAATACTGGGCTTCCTATGGTGGCAGGCTTGCGGTACTGCCTCATAGGACGGGATGCTCATTGCCGACCACCGTCTTGAACGCCGCTTGGCTGTGGAATTATCGGACTACGTGCTGAAAATCGACCACTGGCTAGCGGCCAATCAGGAGGGCTACAAAAAGCGCCAAGTACGAAGCACTCGCTTCTGAGCTTTCCGAACTGCAGCATCTCCACGAGCTGGTGCTTGAGACCGCAGATCTGGCGGCGCCCCAGCGAGCCGGTTGCATGGGACAAGATAGCTTTGACGGTGCCGGGGCGCATCTCCGGCCCACTACCGAGAACTATCGAAACTTGGCGCAGCCTGGACGATCACTTAAAGAGGCCGCCGGCCGAGTCGGCCTTACCACATCTTCCCATAGGTGCCGGAATTGAAAGGGGCCACCGCGAGGTGGCCCCTTGCCGGTTGCAATAATTGTTCGTGACCAAATGCCGTAACCGTCCGGTGAGGCTCCACCGGAGGCTTACGAAATGCCAGCCCCGGCCTGCACATCTCAACCCACCCGCGATTGGAGCCTGAGGCAGGTGAGGGCAGCACCCGGGCCGCATGCATCAGAAGTATCGGTCGGCCGGATCTGCGGAAGAACGGTTGCCAAAAGATATGAAAAGCTCACTTAATCTGAGCGGGCCAAGGGCTTGGTTCGCCTCCGGGAAACCTCGGGGAAACTCTGCACTGGCCGCACGGAGGGCGAACCGTTTGGCAAAAGCACTGACCTGCGGAAGCAATTCGCCGCCACTTTAGCGGCGCCTCCTCAAATTGCCGCACCGCCGCCGTCGTGGCCGGCTTGTCGGTTCGCATAGTCCCATGTTGGTCTCCGTCGAGTTGGCCATCTTGGCTGTTCGGCGACAGAGCCGCCTCCTCTAGAGCAGGGCGGCGACTCCCGAATGGCAGCGTGTGCTGCCGAAGCTTCGCCAGCTCACAATCGCTGATCTCGGCAGCCTCGAAAGCGAGTGCATCGCGATCGACCGCGTCCCGAGCTTGAGAAGCCGTCTCGCGCTGGCATCCATCCAAAGCTCTTCGGATGCAGGTTAAGGTGATAGTGACCGCCCGGCCGGCTTGCGGCCGAACTCGGCTTGCACCCTATTTCCCCGTCGCGCCCGGCAGTCCGAGAGAACGATAGCGAAGCGACGAAGACAGCCGGTCGTCCTCTAGGGATACCTACTCCCGAACTGGGGCCGCCACGGTGGTCGTCCTCGGCCACAACCGCCGCGCTTGCCGCGGCCGCAGTGGCACTTCCGCAAATGTCGCCGAGCGTGCTGCTCCGATCGCACTGCTGCTTGCGACCGTCTTCGCTGACGCAACGAAGGATCAGCATCAGACCAACTCCACCACTCAAGGACTGAGCGCCACGCGGAATCCGTGCGTCGGATAGCGAACATTGGTGTCGTAGCCATCGCGGTTGGACGGCCGCACATATCTCGAATCGTTCTTCCAGGAGCCGGAGCGCAGGACGTGAGCGCTGCAGTCGCCGCTGCTCCATGCCGATCCGTCGCCGGGCGCGCCCTGATAGGTCTTGTGCCAGCAGTCCTCGACCCACTGATCGATACCGCCGCCCATGTCGTGGAGCCCGAACGGATTCGGCCTGTAGCTACCGACCTTCGCTGGCTGCTCGGCCGCGAGATCACCGCAATCCTTGCAACCGGCCACGCCCGGCTGCAGCTTGTCGCCCCACCAATATTTGGTCTGCGTTCCGCCCCGCGCGGCATATTCCCATTCGGCTTCGCTCGGAAGCCGATAGGTCTTCTTCGTCGCCTGAGCGAGATAGGCCGCATATTGCTGCGCGTCTGTCCAGCTCACATTGCTGACCGGCGCATCGTCCTTGCCGATGGCCGTGAAGCCGCACGCCTTTGCAGCGGCGCACTCGTTCCATTCCTGCACGGTCACCGGATATTTGCCGATCGAGAACAGCTTGACGGTCACCTGGTGGACAGGACGCTCGGTCGGGTCGTCATTGCTTCCCATTGCAAAGCTGCCGCCGCGAATGGCGACCATCTCGGGTTCGCGGACGGGAACTGTCGATGGACTTGGCACCGGAGCGGGCGAGGGAGGCGACGAAGCCAACGAGGGAGAAGGCTGCGGCGTCTGCGGCGCCGCTTCGCGCGGCGGAGGCTGCGGGCTCGGCGATGCGGCCGGAGAAGCGGCAGGAGAGGCGCTGGGCACGGCGGCCTGCTCGCTCACCTTGCCCGGCGCCTGCGCCAGCAGGTACCACAGCACGCCGGTGGCAATGACCAGCAGCGTGAGGCTCAGGAGGAAGATCAAGATATTCTCGCGCCGGCCCTTGGTCTTGCCGACCGCATCTGCATCCGCCAGCACGCGATAGACCCGCACGGGATCGGTGATGTTCTTGACTTTGCGGTCCCCGAGCGACTCGTAGCCGCACACGACCTTGTGCTTGATCTGCTCGTAGATCGCGCCGGAGATATAGACCTGGCCCGGCTCGGCAATGCCCTCGATGCGTGAGGCGATGTTGACGCCGTCCCCGTAGATATCGTCCGCCTCCACGATGACGTCGCCGAGATTGACGCCAATCCGGTACTCGATCCTCGTATCCCTCGGAAGCGAGGCGTTGCGCCCGATGAGATTCTGCTGGATGACGATGCTGCATCGCACGGCCTCGACCGGACTGTCGAAAATCGCGATGAAGCCATCCCCCGTCGTCTTCACCAGACTTCCGTGATGCTCGACGATGCTGGGCCGGATGAGGTCCCGCTCGATCCGCTTGACGCGGACGTGCGTGCCCTCTTCGTCGGCCTGCATCAAGCGACTGTAGGAAGCTATGTCACCGACTATGATGGCGGCGAGACGACGAGGCCCGACGCCGTGTGAAGGGGGTTCACCGTTGTTCCCCGATCGGAAGTTGCGAATTTCGCCCATAGCGGGACCCACAAAACTGCAAGGCGACCCAGCATACGACCCGTCAAAAGGATCATCCGCGACGATATCACATCGATGAACGCAGACAACATCGAAGCACTCGTGCATCGCCTTGCCGATCGAAATGCCATCCCAGATCACCTGCTGGTCGTTGGACGCGGTCGCCGCCGATGCCCCTCGTGCGTAGGGATGGGGCTTAAGGCGCGGCGACCAGAGCGCGCCGATCCCCGACCTTCACATACCTGCGACAATCGACTCCATGGCTTTTGACGTTCGGCGTCATCTCCGCGTCAATCAGTGGTGCAAGCAAACTGCCGCTAGGCCGGCCTGCGTTATCGGCATCGATCTCTTGTCAGGTGTGGCGCACCGCAGCCCGCGTAACCGAGAACGGATTATCGCGTCGCGTTCGCTTACTGTTCGGCTTTATTCTCAAAAACACAACCCGAAAGCACTGATCCGTTGTATTGCCCTGCGCGGAACACGCTGCCGATCTCGAAGTTAGGAGTCTCGTGACTAAGAAGGTAGACTGCCCCGCCGTCGGCTTCCAACGCCGGCGGCGGGCTTTTTGTGAGTAGCGTTAGTGCCAAAGCGTACCCCAGCACCGGCCAAGAAGCCGCGAGCTTCCATGCCGGGCTTCATCAGCCCCCAGTTGGCGACACTGAAGATGAAAGCTCCTTCCGGGGCTCAGTGGATTCACACGACGGCTACCGCATCCAGCTCCACATCGAGGGCGACACCCGTAAAGCCTTTACCCGCAAAGGCCATAACTGGGTCAACCGGTTCTCGGTCATTGCCGGCGCCTTCAACATCGAAGGGCAAGCCATTGTCGATGGTGAGGTGGTCGTCATTCACCAGGGACGAACCAACTTCTCCGAACTCCAGGCGGACCTCGGCAGAGGCGACCAGGACCGGCTGGTTTACTTCGCCTTCGATCTCCTCTGGCTGGACGGCAAGGACCTTCGCAGAATGGCTCAGCTTGCCCGCAAGGAGCTTCTAAAGGAGTTTATCGAGGCCAACGAGGTGGAGAGGCCCATCCTGTACAGCGAGCACCATGAAGGGGACGGGCAGGCGCTGTTCGAGGCTGCCAGCAAGCTGAACTACGAGGGTATCGTCTCGAAGCGGGTTGATGCCCCGTATCGGTCGGAGCGGGTTGAGGCCTGGCAGAAGATCAAGACGGTGCACCGCGAAAAATTCCCTGTCGTTGGTTTCGTCAAGGACCCGTCCGGCGTCGCCGCGCTCTACCTCGGCAAGCAGGAGGGCAAAGAGCTGCGGTATATGGGGAAGGTCGGCACGGGTTGGAGCCGGACGAAGTCGGCGGAGATCCGCAAGGCCCTGGATACCGTCGTTAGCCCGAAGCAGAAGCTCACAAAGCCCATCAAGAAGCCGAAGGCCACGTGGGTCGATCCGAAGTTCTACGCCGAGATCGAATACCGGGACATCACCTCTGAAGGCCTGCTGCGCGCCAGTTCATTCAAAGGGTTGTCCAAGAAATAACTGATGTACATTTGACGCCTCAGCACGCGGGCTAGTGATACCTCTGCGTGAGCGATGAGGATGCGGTGGCCTTGAAGCGCCAACGCTCCAAGCAGACGGGCTCTGTTGAAGCCTCTCGCCATTGCTGCCAAAGGCAGGACAAGCTCACAACGGGGCCAAGCAGGGCTCTTGCTCAAGCGCACCTATAACGCAGATTAAGCGATCAGCGCAGAGGCGCCAGCTTCATACGCAGCGGTAGGAACGGGGCGAAGCAGGTCAAGTTTTCCAAGCTATATGTAACCTCCCCAGACTAGGCCTCCGCCCTTCCGGAGGCCTTCCTTTTGGGAACACACCGTTCTTACGGGCGTTTTCCTTGCCAGTGAGTGGAGTACCGGCATGCCGGACCGCGTAACCCAAGTGGTAAAAAAAGCCCAAGCCATCCTGGCTCGCTATGTCGAGCCTGGCCCGAGGGACTGCGAGAAGACGATCAATGACCTGCTGACCGTTCTTGACGATGAACGGCTTGTACAGGCGATGGGGGAGGAACATGAGCGACAATCTCACCAAACGGGACCAGCGCGACCGTAGCAAGATCAACATGCATGAAGACTTCGAGGTCAAATATTGGACCAGGGAGCTTGGTTGTCTCCAGCGACGAGCTGCAGAAGGCCGTCGACAAGGTAGGCAATTCGGCCGCCGCGGTTCGCAAAGAATTGGCGGCGTAACCGAGGCGCGCGGTATGCTTGCGATCTTTGGAGCAAGGCCCGCGCGCTTTTTCATGCCATGACGATCCCAACTGTCCCATCTGCTTTGGCTTAGGCTTTGTCTGCGAGAACCACCGGGACCGGGCATGGAGTGCAGAGCTCGGCTGCCAGTGTGGTGCCGGTGATCCGTGCGGTTGCAATTCCTCCGACGAAATCAAATCAAGGCATTGAAGAGCCTGACGCAAGCCACGTTATTCCCAATCCAGACGGAAAGAAGCGTCGTCATTGAACGGCAGACGACATCGAAGTGGGGACGCGCTATCCCGACGCGACGTTCGCTTTGATTGCGGCGCCCACGACAGAGCAATCGTTAGCGAAGATTACCGGCTTGGCGCATCGGACATCGGCGATCCTCACAGTAAGACGGCCGGCAGTCGTCGCCTGCGGCATGGCGTAAGACGGGCTGCCCGACGGGTGGTGTACAGGACAGAGGGCAGTCGAGAGCGTTTGGCCGTGATCGTGATCTGTGATTGCGGGCATATTCATCCAACTCGCTTTGCCACTTCGGCAACGATCAAATCCCGCTCCTGTAAATGAGCCTTTTGAGTCTCAATCAGAGTGTCGAGGACGGACAACGCGAGAGCAAGATCGCGCCCCTCGCGCTTGAGTCGGTTTATCAGCGTCTCTTGCTGGCTGATGTGTTGCTCGCCTTCATGAAGGCGACGCTCGGCCAAGGCTAAGAGTGCGCGGAGGCGCGGCAGCGGTCTCCCTTGCCTTCGCTCTGGCTCAAAGCGACCGAGCCGCCGTGGACCACACCACACTTCGATCGGTTGGTTCGCCACCCCGGCAGAGCCAAGCTGAAGAGCCTCTTCCGCGCTGCCGCACTCGATCTCCTGCACGTCCAGCGTCTTGCCCCAGTCGTCGAGCGTGAAGATATAGCAGCGCATCGAACTTTTGCAGCTGTTGCTCAGTCAAAGAATTCCGACACGGCCTAGACGTTCCTTAAGGATTTACCGGTTCAGCACCTTCGGTCGGCTTTCCCGGTTCCCGAATTAACTTCCAGCCTGCACATCAAGCTTAATTTGAACCTTAGATTGCGGCGAGCCTTCCGCGGGTTATCTTGGCGCATCGGACATTGCTCCCGTCCGGGCCCACCCATGGCGAAGTCGTCGCGCCAACATATTCGACGCGACGCTTCGTTCGATTGCAGGCCATTTCGTTGAAAAGCCAGCCGGACCACGAACCGCTTGATCTCGTCGAGATGCGTCGGCAACTCACCGGACTGCGTTCGCAACATTCCGACAATTTTCGAATAGCGTCGTTGTTGAACCGCTTCCTCGTGAAGATCGCGTTTCTGTCAGAGCCGAGGGACGTCGCGCACTCCCAACATCTTCGGTCTGAGTTCGCACGTACGCTACAAAAGGTTGGAGAGATCGCCTCGCGGTCTCCATCAGTAAAGCCATCAGACGCCGGCAAGCAGCCTAAGTAACATTAACGCACGGACGTTCTTGCGCCTGCCGCTGGCGGAGCCGACGCTGGATGCAGTCGCGAAGTCGTCCTCGTCTCGCGTAACGGCGCCTTCGCGGCGAGGGGTCGCCGCCGTCACAAGCGACGGCCCCGCCCATGATCAGCTCTAGTGACCGCGCCCTACTGCTCGGGGCACAAACGGCAGTCTCGGAGAAAACGACTTCGCGATCGCGAGAACTGCGGCTTCGTCAGTTTCGAGTGCGATCTTCTGGGCGAGCATCACATCGCCAATCGCCAACGCCCGTTCGGGGAGGAAGCACCACCCCACCTTAGGCTCCAGTTTTTCATCCAGCTCCAAAACATTACTCATCGTGCCCTGATAAATTCGGTATCGACGGCCAGTAAGAGAACCAGCGACTTCAAAAAAGCCATTGGCATCAAATTGCGCGCGCTGTTCTGGAGATAACCATTCCCGCAAAAGACGACGTGCACGCGCTTCCGGGCCATTTTGCTCGTTGAAGCTCCGATAGAGGGCACGCAGGGCACGCAGACGCGCGCCCTGGGCGACGTTACGTCCGAACAAAAACATCTTTGGTGCTGGAACGGTTCTAACCGCCGACTAAGTGCGGATAGAACAGCGTTTCCTCCGCTGTTGGATCAAATGACCGTATCAGCTTGAGATCGCCGGCCGGCGTCCGAGTGGCAGCGGTAAATCCTTGGCCGTTAAATTTCTTGAAGCGCCGCTCAGCCTCGGCGAGCCCGTTGGGGTCGTCTTGCTCAAAGAAATGTCTGCTGTCGCCTGTGCTGTCCATTACGATCTGGGTAGCCATGGAGGAGAACTCCGCGATCCTTAGCCTCTGATGAAAAACAAACCTCGCCCCGGTGAATAGTGTTCCTGCTCTCGGCAAATTTCGATGTGCCTTCTTGTTAGTCAGCGGTCGTTTGGCTCGCTGAATGGACGAAGACCTGATCCGCCGCGGCCTGACGGCGGCACAACGGGGTAAGCTGGTCGGAAAGCGGAAAGCGGCTTAGAGGCGGTGCATCCGGAGACGAGGAAGGGCGGCGACCGCAGATCAAACCGCAAAATCGGCGGTAAGGACAAGTTCGCCAAGGACACGGCGGAAAAGAGCGGAGAACCACTTCGCAGTGCCGAGCGGAATTTTAGGCGCACTCGGAAGCTAGGTCCCGAGCTTGGACCATGTTTCAACACGTCGCGTACCAGCCGTCAGGAAATGGAACGAGCAGCCAGGGGCCGTCCTCAATGTTATCGTTTGCAGCTACGGGTCTGCTGGGCGCTCGAGGCTCGGAGGCGAACTCATCCACCTCAGCGGCATTGGCCGCGTTACGTTTTTCGGCTAAATCTCTTTGCATGAACAAAACTCCCCACCGGGGCACCAACAAATTGGCAGCGTTTTCAAAAAATATCGGTCAAACTTTAGGCGACAAGATATCAGACCCTCGGCAAGCGATAGGAGGGCGGCGCTGTCCTTTTTGCACGCTAGCATTACAGTTGCTTTTTTGATTTGAAGTGGGCGCGTTGAGCGGCAGCCTGGTGAGCTCTGCGCCAGAAGGACCATGCGATGATGTGTGCGGGTTGAATCCGCTTCCGCGCAAGTCTGATAGCAATGCGGCGGATTTCCTGGATTGACCAACGGATCAGTGGTGGGGTGGTTATGTTTTGGCTTTTGCCGGGGGGCGCCGTTTCGTTTTTTTGGGCGGTGGCGGATTAGCGCGATGTCGGATCGCGGCCATCATGGCGAAGGCGAGCATCACCAAGGACACATGACGGTGCCAGCCATGCCAGGATCTGCTCTCGTTGTGATCGAGCCCGAACTCGTTTTTCGCCGTTTCAAAGCTGTCCTCGATCGCCCATCGATGGCCTTCGACCGCGACCAGCGTTTCAATGGCTGTTCCCGCTGGGCACCAGGTGGTGAAGAAGGCGAGGTCATCATCGGCAATGCGACGACGGATCAGTAGACCGCGTGTCCACAAACCGTCATTTGCACTGTTGGACTGCTCGGCCTCGAGATCCGCCAATTCGAGATAACACCAATCGTGCAGCCGCGGTCCTTTGGTTCCGGCTCCCGCCGACAGGCGCTTCCAGTCGGATGAGCGCCGCGTCCGGGCGAGGTCTGCAGCCGTACCGGCGACCGGCGGTCGCTTGCCCCAGGATCGAAACACATGAGCGCTGCTGACCCCAAGCACGTAGCCTTTGCCTGCCCGACGTAGTTGCTGTTCGATGTTGCCAACACCGTAGACGGTATCACCGGCAACCCACTTGAATGGTACAGACCCGGCTATCGCGCGTGCGATCATTCTCGTCGCAAGCTTTGGTTTGGTCGCAAAGCCGACATCGGCAGGCACATATGTGGCTTCCAGACGATCTGGATCGTCGGTCCATTCCTTCGGAAGATACAACGCGCGATCGATGAACGCATGGCCATGACGCGAAACGTAGGCAGCGAAGACGCCGATCTGGCAGTTCGTGATCTTTCCTGCCGAACCAGTGTATTGCCGCGCCACTCCGCATGACGCTTTGCCCTGTTTGAGAAAACCGGTCTCGTCGATCACGAGCACCGCATCGTCATCCGCCAAATGCTCGATGACATAGTCGTGCACGATATCGCGCAGGGCATCAGCGTCCCAGTCTCCACGACCCAGAATCGCCTGCTGCCGCCATGGGCCGGGATCGCCAGCCGCCTCCGCGCGCATCCAACCGGTCTTGCGCTGCTCATCTCCGAGCAGACCTTCCAGGAACAGACCTGCATTCGTCGCAACACGCTCTTGCGTGAACAACGGACGTATCCGTTGCTTGATCTCTCGAAGCGACGCCGCCCACAACGCAAGCGTCGCCTCAACCGACGCGGCCCGCGCCCACGACATTCGAATCATGGTTGCCCATGGATTCAGAAGCCCGCAACAAAAGCAACTGTAATGCTAGGCCATGTACCTATTAAGCGGCTGGCCGCCTGATGTCCGGACCGCCAACAGCGGCCGATGAGCCGATGGTCTCCGAGGTCGCAGACTTTGGCTTAGGCCAACAGACGAAAGGGTGGCCAAGAAGGGGGGACACGAAGGTCACCAGCTTTCAGTCTGCTCAACAGTGGCAGAGACCGTCAGGAGAACGCCGCCGTCATTCCTAACGACAATCGCGATGGTGCCTGGACGAGCAGCAAGGGTAAAATCGCGCACGGCCTCGCCTAGGGCAATCATGGCCACCTGTGAGCTGCAACAACGCTCTGCATTTCTTGGCCGAACTCGTCCAGAGTGACCCGTTCTGCTTCATGATAGTCGAAATGAAAACGCGGCATTTGCGCTAAGTTAGTAAGTGCCCGGACGTTCCTAAAACCGTGAGCCAGATTTGCTGAGCGTTGATCCTGCGCTTGGGTTCAACTCATGCAGATATTCAGGGCTGAACTCGGCTACAGCTTGCAGTTCGTCGGCGCGGAGCAGAGTAACGGTGTGGTTTTCCCATTCGATGAGGCCCAAACCCCTGAGTTCCTGGATCGTCCTGTTCACGTGAACTATCGAAAGCCCACATGCATCGGCAACATCTTGCTGGGTGAGCGGGATCCGGAAGCTGCCGTTGTCCGCCAGCCCAACGAATTCCATGCGAGTGGTAAGCTCGCAAAGAAGATGCGCGAGTCGACCTAAGGCTTGGCGCGCTCCGAGATTCTCAACCCATTCGCGATAGATGGCCGCCTGTATCAGCGTTTCGCGCCAAAACGCGTGTGTAAGTCCGAGAGATTCGGTCATCATCTCTCTGAGAGATGAATGAGACACAGCGGCTATCGTCGAATTGCCTACGCTGCACAGATCACAATCTGCAATCGGCAGATGCAGGGTAGGCAAGTCGGGCATGTCCCCAGCCAGGTAGAATGACGAGATCTGATTTCGATCATTCACCACCCTTTGCCGAGCTAGAAAGCCGTCGATCACAACGATGCAGCTGCTGGGCTTGTCTCCCTCGCGCACGGCGTATTCGCCATCAGCCAGGGACTTCACTTTGTATGGTATGCGCGCGAGTCTAACCTTATCGCGTTCGAATAGACCGCCGACTGCCTGTAGGCGCGCTATTAACTTGCGGTGCGGCATGATCACTCCCTTGCACATGCAGGCGGGAGCGCGACCTCTCTCAGCCACCGACGCCTACGGACAAAGCCTCGGCCGGTGATGCTTCAGTAGAGCATGAAACTCGCCAGCGTTCCTAGATTCTTCGGCAACGAACATCGCTTTCTCGCGCTCCAGCCGGATCCCGCCGATACGAATGTCCGCTTCGAGCCGCCGATCACGGCTAAGGTGGGGGACTTGCGCGCTTTGCGTTGGTAAGCCGACGTTCCTGAGTAAACGTCCTAGCTTCGCGGCTTCCGACGTGGCTTTCCAGCCTGGTTCCTCAACAGCGGGCGCATGCCGTCGATGCTGGTGATGCTGTTTTTAAATCCGGGCGGCAGCGGCAACTCGCCGGGCGCGGCATCGTTGCAGGCCGGGCAGGGGTCGCCGGCGCCGCCGCAGCCGCAGGCCTTTGGCCCGTCCCAAGGGCGTTCGGGATGGTTCTCGCAAACCCAGTGGGTGCCGTCACAGCGGGAGCATGCCACGTTCGGTCCTCGTCAATGCGCCGCGGACTCTTCCTCGATCTCCTGCCCGTGCAAATGGTCGAGCACATCGCCGAGGTCTCGCATGTCCAGCATGTTGCCGCAGCTCGTGCAGCAGATGAAGTGGTCACGTTCGCTTTGCGGCGGCGGACTTTGCGGCTTGCCCTCTCGGAACATCATGCGGCGCCCTGCAGCGGCAGCGCGAGCTGTACGTCAAAGCGCCTGGTGGCGTTGGCGGCGATGAAGTCCTGCAGGGCGACCGAGATATCGTCGTCGCTGTCGACGACGCGTTGCGCCAACGCATCGGCGATGTCGGAGGTGGCGTCGCGCGACCATCCTTCGCTCGCGTTGAAGCACACGATACGGACCGGATAGACATACTGGCCGGAGAGGAGGCCTTGCAGCACTGTTTCGAGATCGGTGTCCTGTTCGTCCGTCTCGCGCCAGGCGCAGCCGGCGTGCGCGCCAAAGTCTTCGAGCACGATGTAAATGTCTCGGTCGAGACGGTCGGTTGGCACGACCGAGGGCGAGGAACGCATACACTTACTCCGATACTACGGACGGCCGAGAGGCGGCCCCAGCTTGGGGGGCTGGTGGGGTAGGCCGGGGCCGCTCCGCCAGCTCAGGCGGCGAGCCGGCGATGACTCAAATGCCGCCGCTCCATGTGGTTCCACTTAGCTGGTCACCCGGAAAATCCCCAGTCGCGCGAGCTTACGTTCTTCTATCCTTCCTGGTCTCGATAGCGGGCGAGCTCCGCTCTTGCGAGTGCCCGGGCCTGTTCAAGCGCTTCTGCCCCGGTCAATAGGTTCGGTGCAAGCCGCCGCCCCGCGATATCGTCCCAATAGAAGTAAACGCTCGGCCGACCAGAGCTATCGCCAAATTTTGGTGACGGCCGGAGCCGGTCAGGCGGCGGCGGTTATGGGCTGGCGGTCGGTCGGCTTGGCGATGACCTCGATCCCATCATTGAATGTCACACCGACAACGAGTTTTGGCAACTGGTTGTGGCCATCGAGACGACGCCAGCTTCTCTGCGCGGCCTCGAGCAGTTTGAAGACCATCGCGAGTGCCGTCTTGTTGGACAGGCAGCCCTTCGATCGGATGGTGCGGTGGCGAACGGTGGCGAAGGTGCTTTCGATGGGGTTGGTAACCGGTATGAGATTTCTCGGTGCCAACGTTCCGCTGCGGTGTTCTGCGTCGTGGCGTATGGTGCGACCATCGGGACAGAGGCACCGGGAGCACGATGTGCGGGCAGGCCGATGCATTCGATGAGCCGCGAGCTCGAGTTAGTAGCTGGCCGCCTCTGCGACTCGCCCGGTTGCGCTGAGAGCGCGAATCCGTAGTTGTCGTGTCGCCCCTAGCTCCCGTCATGTGGTCTGATTGGCAGGAGGTGCGAATGCGACGGGTGATTGGCATCGACGTCCACCGAACTTTCGGGGAAGTGGTGATTTGGGAGGATGGCAGGCTCCGACATGCGGGCCGCATTGATATGACGCGGACTGCGTTGGAGGGATTTGGCAAGACCCTGCTGGCCAGTGATGAGGTGGTGGTCGAGGCGACCGGCAACAGCATGGCGGTATCGCGGGTTCTCGCACCGTTCGTGGCACGGGTGATTATCGCCAATCCGCTGCAGGTGAAGGCGATCGCCCAGGCTCACGTCAAGACCGACAAGATCGATGCCGGCACGCTCGCCAGTCTGCAGGCGGCTGGGTACCTGCCGCAGATCTGGACGCCTGACGCGGAGACGGAACGCAAGCGTCGGCTGGTGGCGCGGCGCTACCAGGTCGTGCGCCATCGCACGCGGCTCAAGAACGAGGTGCATTCGATCCTGCACGCGCACCTGATCCCGAAGTGCCCGCATGCCGATCTTTTCAACGGCCGCGGCCGGGCGTGGTTGGCCGCCCAACCGTTGCCGGACGATGAGCGCGCGGCGATCGATCGGCACGTCCGCGAGCTTGACCGGCTGGCGGAAGATCTGGCCCTGCTCGACCGCGAGATCGCGCAGGACGCCATCGACGATTCCGCGGTCAACAGATTGATGACGATCACCGGCGTCAACTTGGCGCTCGGTGCCGGCATCATGGCGGCGATCGGCGACATCAGCCGGTTCAACAGTCCGCAGAAGCTGGTGAGCTATTTTGGGCTGAACCCGCGGGTGCGGCAGTCCGGACTTGGCGCCGCCCATCACGGCCGCATCAGCAAGATCGGCCGCAGTCACGCGCGCGCCATGCTGGTCGAGGCGGCCTGGGCAGCGGCCAAGGCGCCCGGTCCGCTGCATGCGTTTTTCGTGCGCATCCGCGCCCGGCGCGGCCATCAGATCGCCGCGGTGGCCGTGGCCCGGAAGCTCACCGTGCTTTGCTGGCATTTGTTGACGAAGGGCGAGGATTACCTGTGGGGGCGCCCGGCACTGGTCGCCATCAAGACCCGCGCGATCCAGCTTCAAGCCGGACATCCGCAACAGAAAGGCAGCCGGCGTGGGCCAGCGTATGCCTACAACATCAAGGCACTGCGCGACCGCGAGATGTTGATTGCCGCACAGGCGGAGCAAAGCTACGAGCGCTTGGTGACGCAATGGAAACCACGGCGGCCAAAAACCGGTGCGCGGGCGCCTCAACTCGGCAAGACAAAATAGGGCAGCCTGGTGGCGCTTGCAGCCGATGCGCCACGCTTCGCCACGAGGTCGCCCGCGCCCACCCAGGATAATCTCGCCTGACGGCAAGTGCCAGCCAGGAATGCAGCCCCGTTCCACGCCAGCATGCCGCCGTGCTCGGGCCGGTCAAGGCCAAGCCTTGCGCTGGCCGCAAACGCGGCCAGCCTTGACTGCCCCTGCGCGCGGCGGCTGCGAGATCGATGGCCGGGACGGAAGAATGGCCCGCGGCGCAGCCGAACAAAAGAATGGACGTACGCGATTTCTGCAATCGTCATCTCGGTCATGAAAAAAATCGCTTGTCCATCTCATCCGTCGTCCGCAAGTGTTTCCAGTGCTCGGCCGGGAAGTCGTAGAACGCCAGTAGCGTGTCTCGATCCTTGCTCAGGCAATCGGCGGCCTTCTCGTACTTCAGCGCGTAGCTCTCGATGAAGGCGTCGAACGCCAGCTCGGCGGCGAGCTTCGTTTCAGCCATCCAGATCTCCTGCAACGCGCGTTTGGCCTTCGGCTGCTGGCTCTTCGGCAACTTGGCGAGCACGTTGGCGGTCTTGTGCACCCAGCAGCGCTGCTCGCGCGTTTTCGGCCAGACCTCGCCGGCCGCCTTCCAGAACCCGAGTGCGCCATCGGCGATGGTAAGCTGCGGCGCCACGTCGAGCCCGCGCCGCTTCAGATCGAGCAGCAGATCGCGCCAGTCCTGCGCGCTCTCGCGGGCGCCATCGGTGAAGCCGACCAGTTCCTTGCGGCCTTCCGGGGTCGCGCCGATCAGCACCAGGATGCACTGCTTTTCGTCTTCGAGGCGCGCTTGAAGATGGATGCCATCGGCCCAGATGTAGACGTAGCGCTTCGCCGACAGATCGCGCCTCTGCCACCCGGCGTGCTCGTCGAGCCAGCCATCCTTCAGGCGACCGATGGCGGATGCCGACAACCCGGCAGCATCCTTGCCGAGCAGCGCAGCCAGCGCCTCAGAGAAGTCGCCGGTCGAGATACCCTTCAGGTAAAGGATCGGCAGCAGCGTCTCGATCGACTTCGACCGGCGCATGTAGGGCGGCAGGATCGACGGCGAGAACCGGATGCGGCCAGGATCGGCGGCGTCCGCTTCGCGATCGCGTACAGAGGGGCGCTGCACGGAGATAGCAGGCAGCTCCGGTCGACGCCACTTCTGCCGAGGTTCACGCTCGCGGGTCTGTGTCTCTTCTAGTGGGCCGCAACGAGCGCTGCCATACTGAATGCGACTACGCTTGCAGCAGCCAAGGACCAGAGCGCTATAGCGATCTCTTTGGGCATGGTCGTGGCCTCCTGACGAAAGCCGCCTCACCCTTACTGCCGGACGAGCCTAGCGCGCATACCGATCAGCATTGTGTAGGCAAGCCGACGCCAAATCAGGTTCATCAGGACGAGCATGTGGTATCTCCCTATTTTATCCGGTCAGCTTCGACCTGTCATGTTTCAAGAAGATTTCGCCGAGGGTGCGAAATGGCTTCATCCGGCGATAAACAGGAGGCCCGCCGGTCTAGGCTGGCGGGCTTGTTTTCGAGCGTTCTCGACCGTTGGGATGGATCAAGGAATTTAGTCCCAAAGAAAGCGCGACTCCGAAATATCGGAGTCCGATCACCGCGGCTTGAGGGAACCCGCCCGGAATTTTCGCGTTTGATCGGCGGTTGTATCATCGTGGAGAGAAAGCCATGGGATCGCGCCACCGGGTCGTGCAATCATCCCCACTTGAAACACGGCTTGCCGAAGAAGCGAAGCGCCTCCGCGAGGAAGCTAAGTCGCTTCCACATGGTAGCGCACGGGAGGACATGATCCGCAAAGCCCGCCAAGCCGAAACCGGATCACACATGAGCGAATGGCTGAGATCCCCCGGCCTGCAGCCACCGGAATAGACGCCCCCGGATTTCCGCTCCTGCCCTCTTTTGGCAAGGCCTATAACTTAGGCTATTGGAACGTGTGTGCACTTTGAGACTTAGTGAGTCCTCTCGGCGAGGGCAGTACCGTGGACCGCGACTTTAAGAACGAAGTCTTTTCCAGCTATCAGCCAAATCCAACTAAGCCCTGCAACCACTGTGGCCAAAGGCCAGCCCTCGCGGTGAAGATGCTCAATCCCCAGACCGGGGGGATCGTTCGCATGTTCAAGTGCCAGTGCGGCGAGCAAACTTGGACCGAGGACAAAGAGTAGGGCCGCCTCAGTTGCCCGACGCTGGCCTCTTGAAGCGCCTTCGATCCACTGCCGCACGAACTTCGAACAGACTTCGAACAGGGTGACTATCGATCCGATCGGCGCCCAGCGCAATGGCCGCCATAGTGAACATCATGCCAGGCACGAATCGCCCCGCTGCTCACAGGCCCTAAGTACCAAAGTGGACGGCGGTCGCTAACAGCCTAGCCGGCAGGGTCGTTCCCTTTCGGCTCTTGCAAGAATTTTGGCATGTTTCCACGCGGTTCGCGATCACGCAGGGCCGGGCGTTCGGACGGGTCGCGGCCGAGCTTGGACTGCAGCTCGACGAGGTCGGTGAAGACGTCGGCCTGGCGGCGCAGCTCGTCGGCGATCATCGGCGGCTGGCTCGCGATCGTGGAAATCACGGTGACCCGCACGCCGCGGCGCTGAACGGCCTCGACCAGGGACCGGAAGTCGCCGTCACCCGAGAACAGCACCATCTGGTCGATGTGCTCGGCGAGCTCCATGGCGTTCACGGCGAGCTCGATGTCCATGTTGCCCTTGACCTTGCGCCGGCCGGAGGCGTCGATGAACTCCTTGGTCGCCTTGGTGACCACGGTGTAGCCGTTGTAGTCGAGCCAGTCGATCAGCGGCCGGATCGAGGAGTATTCCTGATCCTCGATGATCGCGGTGTAGTAGAACGCCCTAAGCAGCGTCCCGCGGCTCTGAAACTCCTTCAACAGGCGCTTGTAATCGATGTCGAAGCCGAGAGTTTTTGCCGTCGCGTAGAGATTGGCTCCATCGATGAAGAGCGCGATCTTGTCGGTAGAGGAAGGTGACATTCAGTTCACGCTTTCGGTGAAGCAGCGCGGATTAGGTTGAAAGCATCGCGAGCGCGCGACGCGGAGGCGGTCGTAATGTATATAGATCACTATCGAAGATCGTCGAGGAGGCGGATGCTTTAAGCTTCAACTATTTCCAAATGGTATCACGCCTTGGAAATCTGACATTAGCCGAAAGTTGGTCTGTCAGATTTGTAATGTGTCCTGTCTATTTCCAGGTGCTTGTTTCAGGGTGCTCGCGCCGTGACCGTTGGCGATTTCGCTCTGGTTTGATCTTTGGATCCACCGGCGCGGTCGCGGCTGGCGGTGGTCTGTCTCAGCTTCAGGCGGAGACGTTCTCCTGGTCGGAACGGAGAGAAGCCGACCCGTAGGATGGCAGCTCGAGCCGTGTTCCAGTTGCTGCTGACCGCTCCTTACTGCGACGGAATGAGATCTAAAGATAGGTCGGCACCGTGGCGTCGAGCTGAATGCCAGGAGGGGCGTTCGGCGGTGGATCGCTTAGGCCCACAAGGATGTCGCGGCGATTGAGACGGGTCTGCAGACGGGGGCGGGACCGGATACGTTCGAAGGACTGGTGCACCGAGCAGACCGGCTGACCTTGCCCCGCGGGCTTAATCCAGTTTGAAGTTCGTTCTGGCCCAAGACAAGGACCAGAGCATGAAGCGCAATCGCTTTTCGGAAGAGCAGATCATCGGGATTTTGAAGGAGCACGAGGCTGGGATCTCGGTCGCCGATCTCTGCCGCAAGCATGGCGTCAGCGACGCCAGTATCTACAAGTGGAAAGCTAAATTCGGCGGGATGGATGTCTCGGAGGCTAAGCGGCTGCGGTCGCTTGAGGACGAGAACACGAAGCTGAAGCGCTTGCTGGCTGACGCCATGCTGGATAATGCGGCGCTCAAGGATCTCCTGGGAAAGAATGTATGACCCGCCCCGCCCGTGCAAGGTCGTTTAATGAGGACGATGCAGTCTGCACAAATGTATCCGGCCTCTTGCAAGTGGGCCGCTGTTGCGGCCAGGCCATGATGAGATCCGCGCGTGCCGTTCCCAGATAAATGGTTCGGGCTCGAAGCCCGCTTTTTTGCACAGGGTTTACGGCGCGCCGATCGACTGTTTCGTCATCACCTTCACGAACCTCGCAGTCTGGAACAAACGGGATCAGCTAAAGGCCGGATCCCGCCGTTCATAGCTTGCGCCGGGCTTGGTCATCACCACCCATGCGATCCGCGCAATCTTGGCCGCCAAGGCCACGGTGACCTTGTTAGTGTGCATGCGTGCCTGAAGTCCATCAAGCCACGCGCCAAGGCGGTATCGCGAGCGATCAAGATGAGTCACGCAGGAACGGGCGCCATGGATGATCATCCGGCGCAGATATCGATTGCCGCGCTTGCTTATCCCCAGCAGCTTCGTTTTGCCTCCCGTAGAATATTCTCTCGGGACAAGACCTAGCCAAGCTGCCATATCGCGGGCCTTTTTGAACTGGCGGGCAGATCCAGCTGCTGCCAAAAGCGCCGTCGCGGCCAGCGGACCAATGCCCGGGATGGTCATCAATCGACGTGCGGTATCGCTTTGAGAGGCAATTGCCTCAATCTCGCGGTTGACCTCGGCAATCCGCAGCTCCAGCTGCCGCAGCTCGTCAAATGTAGATGCAAGAATGCGACGCATCGCCGAGGTTAGATCATTCGACTGATCGGCCAAAACCCTCGGCAGATCAGCCTTGAACTTGCCGGCGCCCTGGTGAATAGCGATCCCATATTCCAGGCAAAAAGCGCGCATCTGATTGATGAGGCACGTCCGTTGCGACATCATCCGATCGCGAACACGATGCAGCGCTTGCAGGTCAATGTGCTCAGGCGACCTTAGCTCGACGAAGCGCATCGTTGGTCTCGTCACGGCTTCGGCGATCGCCGCGGCATCGATGATGTCATTTTTGTTGGACTTCACATATGGCTTCACGAATTGAGCTGGGATAATGCGAACGGTGTGCCCCATGGCGGCGATCTTGCGGGCCAACCATTGTGAGCCGGAGCAGGCCTCCATCCCCACCAAAGCCGGTCCTGCACGTTCGAAGAACTGCAAGAGCGTATCGCGCCGAAAGGTCGCCTTCTGGATCGGCATTCCGGCGGCGTCGAGCCCAACGACGTGGAAAAGGTTCTTGCCAATGTCGATCCCAAACACCGTTGCCGGCCTGGGCTTGTTCCGTGTCCTCATTGCTTCCTCCTTTCAAAAGCCAACTCAGTCTGACTGAGAGGACGGGGCGGGTCATCCCATTAGTGGTGACGCCCGCGAGGAAGCGGAAAGCTGTCGCTCATCTGGTGGATGCCCACG
The DNA here is from genome assembly GCF_023101105.1 of Bradyrhizobium sp. 155. NCBI lineage: Bacteria > Pseudomonadati > Pseudomonadota > Alphaproteobacteria > Hyphomicrobiales > Nitrobacteraceae > Bradyrhizobium > Bradyrhizobium sp. 155. Next base: position 2,288,872 of record NZ_CP064704.1, read on the forward strand.
GGATGAGCGAACGGCGGGCGTGTAAAGCCATCGGCTATTGCCTCGGCCCGCCGTTACAGCTTCATCGACACCGATCAGAAGCGGATCGGGCTCGATACCACTTTGGATGTGCTTGCGGGGTACCAGTTCACCCCGAATGGCTGGTCATGGCTTGTCGCCGCGGGCGTGACGGCCGTGAACAGTCATCTCTATGCCGCGCCTGGTTTGGCTGCGTCTAACACGCAGCTATATGGGCTTAAGGTTCTAACCTCTCTCTACGGCAAGCCGACCGACCAAACGATGGTCTATGTCCAGGCGCACTACAATACGGCGTCGGAGTTCTACTACGTGCAGGGCAAGACGGGCATTGCAATCGCGCCCAACGTTTTCGTGGGGCCCGAAGCAGCCTACTCGGGCAGCTGGACCTATAACCAGGTTCGCCTTGGCGGACACATTACTGGGTTTACCATCCTTGGTATGAACACGGGCGTCTCGCTCGGCTTTGTGCGGGATAGCAACTACGGCAAGGGCGTGTACGGCGGCTTGAACTTTCAGGTCCCTTTCTGATCAGCTCCCTGCGCTGGCTGGCCGCGTGACGATTTTGCGATAGACCTCCTGCACAGCTCGTCGTGGCAAATTACCCGCAATTGTCATACTGCCGCTCGATGTCAGTAAGTCGCCTTCTGGCCCTTAGCAGAAACGGCGTACAAGCCGCTGCGATGTCTGTTCTCCGTCCGATTGTGTTGCCAAACTCCGGTTGAGACGACTCGCGAACCGTGATTCCGTTGGTTTGAGGCGGCATTTGCGGGAGCAGCGGATGTTAGGTCGGCAGGAGAGCGGTCAGGGCCAGTTCTTTTACTCCTTTGATCTCGACAAGGTGGTGCCGGTTGATCACCTGGTACGGCAAATCGACGGTTTTCTGGACCTGAGTTGGGTGCACAACGAGCTCGCTCCATTCTACTCCCACACTGGCCGTCCTTCGATTGATCCGGTGCTCACGATCCGGATGCTGGTCTTGGGCTACGTATTTGCACTTCGTTCCGAGCGTCGGTTCTGCGCCGAGGTCCAGGTCAATCTGGCTTATAGATGGTTTTGCAAGCTCGGCATCGAGGATCATATCCCTGATCACTCGGTGTTTTGCCGGGCGCGGCGCGAACGCTTCCGTGAGAGCGATGCCTTACGCCGGGTTTTTGAACGTGTAGTGGCGCTGTGTATTTCGGCGGGGCTGGTCGGAGGCGAAGCGTTCTCAGTCGATGCGAGCCTGATCAAGGCCGATGTGAACAAGACTAGGCGACTTCCCGGCGACCAGCCTATTACCTGGCCAAAGGCGGAGGAAGCATCCCATGCGGTGCGCGAGTACATCGCAGCGCTTGATGCCGCCAATAGCGATAAGGACGGCGATGAAGACGGCGGCGGTTCAAGTGAAGGCAGCCGTCGCCGCAAGCCTCCCAAGGAAGTCTCGCTCACCGATCCGCAAGCAACATGGGTTACGAGGCCGGGCGTGGATCCATTCTTTGCTTATGATGCGAACTATCTCATCGACAACAAGGCCGGGATCATCCTCGATGCGGTAGGCACGCGCGCGAACCGTGCGGTTGAGATTGCTGTCACCCAGATCATGGTGGACCGTGTTGAGCGTCGCTTCGATCTGCGCCCCAAGAGATTGGCAGGCGACACGGCTTACGGCGCGGTCAGATTGCTCAAATGGCTAGTGGATCGCAAGATCACGCCGCACGTTCCGGTGTGGGACAAGTCGGCACGCCCCGATGGCACCTTTAGCCGAGCGGACTTCGTCTTCGACAAAAAGCGCAATGTCTATGTTTGCCCGGGTGGCGCGGAACTGACCAGCACCGGCAACATCGATCAAGGTCACATCGTTTACTACAGGGCCAGCAAGAGCGATTGCTCTGGCTGCGCCTTGAAGCCCAAATGCACGACGGCGGTCGTGCGCAAAATTACCCGTGACGTCAACGAAGATGTGCGCGATCATGTCCGTGCGCTGGCCAATACGGAAGCCTTCGAGCAATCGCACCGCGAGCGCAAAAAGGTCGAGATGCGTTTTGCTCATATGAAACGCATTCTCAGGCTCGACCGGCTTCGGCTGCGGGGCCTGAATGGCGTCAGGGACGAAGTGCTGCTCACAGCCACCGCGCAGAACCTGAGGCGGCTGGCCAAGCTAATCTGCCGTCCCCCGCCACAACTGGCAGTCGCGTGCTGAAATCCGCCGCAAAACGGAAACCGCCGACACCCCTTACCAAAAAAACCGCCGAAACTCCAAAGCCAAGCTCGCCCCCAAGTCAGAAACGAGTTTTGCAACACAATCCGTCCGACATCGGACGTGACCGCGCATGTCCGCATCCGGTTCATGCATGCGATGTTCAGCGCGTAATCTGGCAACCGCCGTTGCAGCGCCCCACGGCGCACGCATCCAGACATCGCGCTCGCTAAGGAAACGGTTACCGGTCACTGTCACCATTTACGTATAGGTCGCATAAATGCGGCAGCGCATTCTGAGAACACTCTAATTTTCGACACGCCCGATTGGCGGTCTCTTGCAGGGAGGGACCCAATGTTTAAGGGCTTCACTGTGGCAGTTGTGGCGCTGATTAGTACGGCGCAAGTGGATCAATACCTAACCAACGGTCGGTACACCGACGCGGCCATGGCTATGCTGCGGCAAATTCGTCACGCGTTGGATTTTAGATAGTTCTTTGCGAGGGAGACGCCTGATGGAAGGCACTTCATGGGCTGATCTCAATCGGGACGAACAGCGTGCCATCGCGATATTGGGAGCCGGTCTTTCCATCGAACTTTGCCACGCACTTGCTCTCCTGACGCTAGGTCGGCTCGGTCTGACCATAGGGTCTCATTTGACGATTGCTGGAGACGCTTTGCGGAGAAATGCCGTTCTGAAGGGTTTAGCAGGGTAAACATAGGACTGCGCTCGGGCATGCCAAACGCGATTGAACTCATTGTAGACGGTTACGTTAGCTTGAATGACCGGGGGGCTCTCGACGATTTGCGCATGCAGCGCCGGAAGCTGGCCGTAGACCTAAAGGCGCGCACAGGTTTTGATTATCAAGCAACGGTCCAGCAGATCGAAGACGATATCATCGTGATCGAGGCTGGGCTGGCGCGGTTGGATGCGGCGACGAGCTAACCTCCCGAAGCCGTTCGTGTTCAAATCTGCGATTGAAGACGCGCAAGAGCGCGGCCGATGGCCGCTTGTTTGCTGGGTGAAAGTTGCACATGGAAAACACCGGCTCGCGACCTACTCGACGTCAATCATTCCCTCCTTAGTAATGCGCAGTTTTCCGGACGTAGTAATACCCTTGTGCCTGAACGGCCGCTTTGATTTCGTCGCTGACCTTGAGAACTCTTGCTCTGCTCTTGCGCCACTTGTGTGCAGAGTAAAGCAGGGGTACGGCAGAGCCTGTACTCAGAACGAGCAAGTCGCGCTTGCTGCTGCGATAGACATCATACATTTCGCCCCCGCGATCATGTCGAACTACGCATGAAATATATTTTGGTCGGCTCGATGAAGAAGCTTAATATCTCGCATGGCGGTGTAGGTTGTAAATATGCAACGCCCGCGAGTTTTTTGCTCGGTGCCTTCCAAGCGGGGGCAAACTGAGGTGCCGCCCCGGCGGACTGTGAATTGCGGGGAAATCACCAGCGGCGGCACGATGAACTTAGGTTTTGTTTGTATGTTGTTCGTATGCCACGCCAACGCACCAACTCTGCTCTTGATCAGTACGAATTGGCGGTCGATGAGATCGTGACCGCTTGCGACGGTGATCTGCGCAGTGCGCTTCGAGCGCTCATGCTCCTCAACGAGCAGTTAGAGCAAGAGCTGACGCTTGTGAGCAGCGGGGTCCGTCCTCCTGACAAGCGACTTCATTAAAGTAAGTTGTGCTTGCGTATTGACATGCCCCACCACGCATCCGGCGTCATCCTGCTCTCAGCTTGGGTCCCGCCGATCGCCGGTTGATCCAGAAGCACGCCCGGCATCGGCGCGTGGTTGCCGGCATAGCGGTTGACTGGCCCCATGAGGCGGGAAGACGCCGGAGATCACCGAGCGGGCGTGGCTGCCAGATGACGACAAAGACACCGTCCGCCATGACAACTGAAGACGAGCGCGCCGCATTTTTCACGGTGATGGAGCGCGCCAACCGCGTCGGTGCGTTGTTGCCGGAGCGGATCGAGCACATCGATATTGACGATCCTGTTGTGCTCGCTGAATTGCGCGTGGTGATGGCCGAGTTCAACGCGACGTGTGGGGCTCTACTGGGCTTTAAAAAGCCCAGTAGCACCGGCTGCCGATCTCTTTTTGGGGGGCGGTTCTACAATTCTTTTTTCGGGATTTCGAAGGTTGAGCATGATCACCACCGATATCGGTCCGGCCGGTTCGCCCAATTCATCTCAGCAAATGCCTTCGCCAGCTTCTCCGGGCCGCATTTGGCTTTGAACGCTTCCCATTCTGCGCTGAAGCGCTGCTTCGCTACCTCCAATGTCGTCGCCTCGCCGAACGGCGCGCTGGGAATGGCCGGTGTGACGTTCCAAAGCCAAACGGCGGGCGGGCGCTCATGGGCAAGCCGGATCCCCCGATCAGCTGGCCGTCTCCAAACACCATGAAATCGTCAGGGCGGATTGCGCGGAGGCGGAGCATGTCAATCCTGATGCAGGTCTATGTTTGGAAACATCGTCTCCGCCGAAGCTCGCAGCATATCGAGTAGCATTCGCGCCTCTTGAAGCTGATGCTCTAGTTTGTGTTTATTGTCGCCCGGAGGGCAGTTCTCGATCAGCGCACGGGGTGTGCTGCAGGCAGAGATCGAGCAGAAGGATCGCGCGGCGAGCATGGTGAGCGGTCTCGACCGCTTGTTTGGAAGCGGATTTCGGAAATGGGACAACTTATGCACTTAGAAACACCACTCAATTGAAAAGAGGGGTAATGTACTGAGACCCGTTTAACGCGAGTTCAATTTTCCAATTGCTTTCGTGCATTGTTCTGAGACCGACCTTAGCAGGTCATTAATAATAAATTAGGCGCCGCAATCTAGGCTGCACGGGTTCGGCTTCGCACACCCCGGACGACCTTTCTGGCAAGCTTTGACCCCAGCGCTCTGGAGGCGTTGGGGTCTTTGCGTTTTGTGGGCCTTTGGGTTTAGCGCCCGACACGGCCGCGCTTGCCGCATCAGCGGGCGACGGTGTGTGCACAATCTCGGGGCCGATCTGACGGTAAACAATACATCTACCTCGTCAGCAAATTCTGATCTGAGTTTCCGCGACAGATTTCATCGATCTCTCAGAAATGGTGCGTAGAATTGAGCGCCATGGAAAAGCGAACCGCACGCCGTCAGCGCGTATTCAAAGGCGCAATGATCGAGTTTCCCGGAGGCGCCTTCAGTTGCGTCGTCCGAAATCTGTCCCACATGGGCGCCCAAGTGGACGTGCCTAGCGCATCTGGCATTCCGCACGAGTTCACATTGGTCATCCCCAGTGCACAGTTGCAGCAACCCTGCCGCGCGGTGTGGCGCTCCGACCGACGAATCGGAGTGGCGTTTTCCTGATCTTCAGTGTCGTTGTTAGCGCCGCGCGGTCTGTGCCGGGCGTAGTGGCCTGAGTGGCTGTGCCGTGAGCGCGCGGCGGCTCGCGGGAACTGCCGTTCGTTTTTTGATCCACATCAATAGTCCCGGCCATCGCGGCGCGACGTTGCAGCTATCATGACCCGGCAGACGAACCGGCACCCAAGCCCAAGCCGCCGCCCAAACCGAAGCGCAAGGCGTCGCGGATGGACGAGGCACGGGCAATTATCGCGGCCTATGCCGACGATCTGCGGGAGCTGAACAGAAAGCTGAAGCGGAAACTGTATTGACCGGCCGAGACGGAAGCGGGCGAAGGTGTATCGCGTCGTCCGATGATCCGGCGTCGGCCAGCCGGGTCCGCCTGTGAGCCGTACAACTACGGGTGTTCCACCAACGGAACGCTCGCGTTCGCGACCTGTTCAGCGAGGACTAGTCCGTGAACCGGGACCGACCCTGAAGCACGCGAAGGTGTACCGGATCGTGAGTTGAGGCGTATGGATGCAAAATATTTTTTGGATATCGGATCAGGACACAACGGAGGACACAGCCGCGTCATGGCATTGATCTAACTTATATTTTTGCCGTCTGCGAAGCCCTGCGGAGGGCAGGGCCTGGCCCGAGACGGCTTGGCGCAGTCAGGCGGCTAGCCGTGGCCCTCCAGACTTCTGGACCTTGCGACAGGCTCGCCGATGATCCGCAGCAGCTCGGCCGCGACGCCGTCCAGCACCGCACGCTTTTCTTTCATCCGCTTACTGTGGTTGTAGACCTTGCCCGTGACGGTCGGCACGACGGTGTCGCCCTTCTTTGTCACGGCGTGGTCAAGGCATTTGGCGATCGCAGCATCGTCAAAGCCGAGATCGCCGGCCAATGTTGCCGCCGTCCTCCTCAGATCGTGAGGCGTGAACGGCTTGAGGCCCAACAGCTCACAGAGGCCGGCGGTTTTGGTCTTGTCTTTGTTTATCTCATGCTTGGTGCCGCGCAGGGCGTCGGCCATCGCCTTGCGGTGGATCGGCTGGCCCTTGTACATGGGGCTCTCGAACACAAACTGCTGGTCTGCGGACGCCAGCGCCTCCTTAATGATTTCAACCGCTACATCGGACAGCGGCTGCTGGATCACCCGCCGCTTCTTCACCCGCTTGAGGGGCACGTCGAAACGTGGGTTGTCGCCGTCGAGGTCGAATAGCTCATCCCGGCGTGCACCGAGCAGCTCGTGGGAGCTCGCGATCAAGACCATGCCAGAAGACCCTGATCTCCTCCTCCGATAGGACTCGGGTGCGCGGGTGTTCCGGATCGAGTTTCGGCAGGTTGATGCAGGGGCTGGCGGTCACATAATCTCGCCCCGCTTCAGCCGCCCAGTTGAAGAGTCCCGAGGCGGCCTTGCGCATATGACGTGCGTTGCTGACGGAGGGCTTGCCGAACTTCCCCGCGACGATGTCGTTCGACAGCGTCGCGATGTCATGCTTGGTGACGTCACCCGCGAGTGTTTTACCAAGCCGCGCACCGAGGAAGCGGCGCAGATGGCTCGCCGTGTTTTCCCAAGCCTCCAGCCGGGGCCGCATCTCGCCGTCGGGCTTACGGACCGGCGTCTTCATCCACTCGATTCGCTCCTCGATGATCTCGGCGACCGTGTTGCCACGTCGCGCTTTCGTCGCCTTCTGGTCGCGGAAGGTCTCGGTGATAGCTTCGGTACCCAGTCCCTTGAGGCCGTAGACCCTGCTGCGGGCGTCCTCGACGGTGAAGGTCTCGGGATTGTAGACGCAGAGCCAGCCGGTGCGCTGCTTTCCAGTCTGCCGGTCGGTGAACTTTTACGAGAAGGTCGCGACGCCTGCCGTGGTGATGCTGACATAGAGACCAGGGCACTTGCGGTCGTAGAGCTTGGTCCGCTTGGCGACCCGCTTCTCGCATAGGCGGTCGGTCAGGATGACGCTGCTATTGCGGCCGCGCTTGCCGGCGGAGGAGGGGGCGATGCTACTATCCATGTGGTTTCGGCTCCTAAGGCTTGGGACCAAAGGGCTCGGCTTTGAGGCTTTCAGCTTGTCGTGCGGACGCTGAAAGGCTTAGGGCCGGGCCCTTAATTTGGTGAAGCCCGCTGAAACAGCCTGCATCAGGGTAGTCGAAAAGCACGTGTTTTAAAGACTTTTGTTAGTTTCGGCGTGTTTCACCGAATGCCAAAATATAGACGTGTGGTCCTGGCCGTCGTTGCTACGGTCAAGCCCTGGCGAATGCGGCATCTGCGTCAACCGGCGCGGTGTCGGTGACTTTCGCAGGGTGAGGGAGGCCAGCAGGAACTCGGCTCCCGGGAGAGCATGGCATAAGCCGTCCAACCATCGCGCAGGGAAGGCCGAGTGATTGGCTACACCTGTATGCTGCTGTGCGGTTTCCTGCGTGTGCTTTTCGCGCAGCGGACCGCGGGTGCCAGCCGGCACCCGGTCTTCCCTGCGCCCTCTTGGACAAGAGGGTGGAATGACCAAGCAAAGCTCGGCAGCCGCGAGGACGCGAAGGCATGTCTGCAAGTTGAACCTGAATTGGAGGATGGCGATGCTGCCCTTTGCTCCGTCATTACGAGCGCAGCGAAGCAATCCAGAAATGCATCCGTGGAAAATGTCTGGATTGCTTCGTCGCAAGGGCTCCTCGCAATGACGACGTGGAGGCAGTTTCGCTCTGTCGCACTAGGCTTCCCGGATCACCGTCCCGCTGGTGCAGACATCGCGCCGTTGGAATAGCGCGACCAGTCGGGCCCGGTCGGCTGCGACGACCAGAGCGCGGCGTTGGAGTCGCGCACCGACTGGGTGATGGGATGGGGTTGCGCCTTGCGGACATGACGGCGGTCGTTCGCCGCGGCAGTCTGGATGGTGGCGGCGGCAATCAGCGTCGCGCCGAGAATGATGAAAGTCTTTTGCATTGTTTCTTTCTCCCGTGACGACGCCCGGCTGTGAGATGTGTGTTTTGTGTGTCGCCGTCGCGGCTGACATGGCGACGCGCCCGGCCGATATCACCGCTCGCGACATCACATTGGGGCGAGCCAATTTTCTAGCCTCGGCTAAATATTCGGCAATCGCGACCGGTGGCACCGGTGGACTTGCCTGCTCCAATCCGGTTCAATGGGCCAAATCTGGTTTTCAGGCGACAATGATGTCGAAATATCTGCTGGTCCTTCTGCTGATCGCCTCGCCGGCCGTGGCGCAGGTCAAGCTAACCCCAAAAACATCGGCGGCGCATCCGGACCCCTGCGCGCCGATCGGGCGGACCGCGGACGGCAAGCTGGTCTACTCCATGAAATGCGAGAATTTGCCGGTGCCGCCTCCGTCGCCGCAGGCGGAACTGAGGGAGGCGCCGCAGCCCGCCGCCGAGCCGGAGCCCGAGACGCGGCGGAGTGGCGTTTTCGGCTGGTCCTACGACCGCAGGTAACGGGCCGCGCCCCTTGCGCGAAGCCCGACGGAGTGCTCTTTGCCTGAAAATTCCCCGTGGGGCCACCGCCCCGATCCAGAGAGATGAGATGACCAAACTCGTTATCCGCGCCGGCGACTTCACCTTCGATGCCCGTTTCGAGGAGCAAGCGGCGCCCAAGACTGTCGCCGCGTTCCGCAAGGCGCTGCCGTTCGAAAGCCACATCATCCACGTGCGCTGGAGCGGCGAGGGGGTGTGGATGCCGCTCGGCGACTTGGACTTCGGTGTCGGTTACGAGAACCATACCAGTTATCCCGCGCCCGGCCAGATCATCCTCTATCCCGGCGGCATCAGCGAGACCGAGATCCTGATGGCCTATGGCGGCGTGCACTTCGCGAGCAAGATGGGCCAACTCGCCGGCAACCATTTCATCACGCTGACCTCTGGCCTGGAGAATCTGGCGACGCTCGGCAAGAGCGTGTTGTGGAAGGGCGCGCTGCCGATCCGCTTCGAGGAAGTCTGAGTGACTGGTGCCCGCTACCCGCGCGATCTCCGCGGTTACGGCCGCAACCCGCCGCACCCGCAATGGCCCGGCAACGCGAGGGTCGCGGTGCAGTTCGTCGTCAATTTCGAGGAGGGCGGCGAAAACAACATCCTGCATGGCGACCCGGCCTCGGAAGCGTTTCTGTCCGACGTGCTCGGCGCACAGCCTTGGCCCGGCCAGCGCCACGCCAACATCGAATCGATGTTCGAGTATGGCTCGCGCGCCGGCTTCTGGCGGCTCTGGCGGATGTTCAGCGAGCGAAAGTGGCCGACTACCGTGTTCGGCGTCGCCACAGCGCTGAAGCGCAATCCGGAAATCGTAGCTGCCATGAAGGAAGCGGGCTGGGACATCGCCAGCCACAGCCTGAAGTGGATCGAGCACAAGGACATGACCGAGGCGCAGGAGCGCGCGGAGATCGCGGAAGCGATCCGCGTCCACACTGCGGCGACCGGCTCGCGGCCGCTCGGCTGGTACACCGGACGCTCCTCGATCAACACCAACCGTCTGTTGATGGAGGAGGGCGGCTTCCTCTATCTCTGCGATTCCTACGCCGACGATCTGCCCTATTGGGTCAAGGGCGCCAGCGGTAAGCAGCTCGTCATTCCCTATACGCTCGACGCCAACGACATGCGCTTCATCAATCCGCAAGGCTTTGCCGAAGGCGAGCAGTTCTTCACCTATCTGAAGGATGCCTTCGACGTGCTCTATGCCGAAGGCGAGAGCGCGCCGAAGATGATGTCGGTCGGCCTGCACTGTCGTCTCGCCGGTCGCCCCGGCCGCGCGGCGGGGCTGATCCGCTTCCTCGACTACATCGGCAAGCACGAGCGCGTCTGGGTGCCGACGCGATTGCAGATCGCCCAGCATTGGCACGACAAGCTCGCGCACCTTGCGGCCGACGCATTCGAGATCGGGTGAGGACGATGTCGCAGATATCGCTGTCTGATCTCAATGCCGCCGATGAAGCCGATTTCGTTGCCGCGCTCGCCAACGTCGTTGAATATTCGCCGTGGATCGCCGGTCAACTGGCCGCGAAGCGACCGTTCGCCGGCATCAACCAGTTGCACGCCGCGCTGATGGCGGCGATCCAGAGTGCCGAACCCGAGGTGCAATTGGCGTTGATCCGGGCGCATCCGGACCTCGCCAACAAGACCCAGCGCGCGGCGGGGCTCACCGCGGAATCGACCGACGAGCAGAACAGCGCCGGCCTCGACCGGCTGTCGGAGGCCGAATACGCGGCGTTCGAGCGCGTCAACAATGCCTATCGCGACAAGTTCGACATCCCCTATATCGTCTGCGTGCGCCGTCACACCAGGGATTCCGTGCTGCGCGATTTCGAGACGCGATTGCGCAATATCGCCAAGACCGAGACGCGACGTGCGATCGAGGAGATCGGCCGTATCTCGGCGTTGCGGCTTGATCAACTCGTCGAAGCCGATGACAAGCTCAAGGTCCACGGCCGGCTCTCGACCCATGTGCTGGACAACCACGCCGGCAAACCCGCGCCGGGCATTCCGGTCGAGCTGGTCGAGCTCGCGAATCTCGGCGAGAGCCGCGTGATAGCGCGCGCGGTGACCAATGCGGACGGCCGCACCGACCAGCCGCTGATCGGGGGCCGGCCGCTGCCGATCGGCCGCTACGAGCTCCGGTTTAGCGTCGCCAAATATTACGCCCAGCGCAACGTGCAGCTCACCGACCCGCCGTTCCTCGACGAGATCCCGCTACGCTTTGCGATCAGCGAGCCGGAAAGCCACTATCACGTGCCGCTGCTCGTCACGCCCTGGAGCTATTCGACCTATCGCGGCAGTTAATTGCCGAACTTGTCGTGCAGCGCCGGAAACAGCCGGTCCGGCTTGAAGGGCGGCGCCGTGAAGCGGATGCCGGTGGCGTCCGCGATCGCGTTGCCGAGCGCGGCGGCGACCGGATTGTACGGACTCTCGCTCATCGACTTCGCCCCCAGCGGGCCGATCGTGTCGGAGGTCTCGGCGAAGAAGACCTCGGTGCGGGGGACATCGGCGAAAGAGGGCAGGTGATAGTCGCGAAATTTGGGGTTGGCGACGCGGCCGTCCGCGTCGATCACCATCTCCTCGTAGAGCGCGGCACCGAGCGCCTGCGCGACACCGCCTTCGACCTGGCCGCGGCATTGCATGGGATTGGCGACGACGCCGGCGTCCGCCGCATGCACGCTCCTGAGAATCCGGAGCTCGCCGGTGCCCTTGTTCACGGCGACGCGAAAGCCCTGCACGTTGAAGCCGACCGAACGCGGCGTCCCGCCGGAATTGCCGGCGCCTGCCAACGGCTGTCCGCGCTCGCGCGCGAGCTTTGCCAGCTCGACAAAGGACATGCGCCGTACGCCACTGACGACGGCCTCGCTCTCGAGCGTGCAGCTGCCGACGTCGCAGAGCCATGCGCCGGCGGCGGCCGCCTTCAGCTCGGTTGCGAGCTGCACGGCTGCCGCATGCGTCGCCTTCCCGGCGACGAACATGCCGGCGCTGCCATAGGCGCCGGTGTCGTGGCCGCCATGGGCGGTGTCGGACTGGCGCAGGCGGATCCGGTCGACGGTGGTCGCAAGCGTGGTCGCCGCGATCTGCCGGTGCACGGTGCTGGTGCCGTTGCCGAATTCGGCGGTGCCGACGGTGAGGTCGAAGCTGGCGTCGTCGTTGAGGGTGACCATCGCATCCGCGAGATGGCCCGCCGGGGGCACCGTGTCGATCATGGTCAGCGCGACGCCGTCGCCGATCAGCCACTCCGGCGACAGGTCCGGCTGCGGGCCATCGGCCTGCATCGCGCGCTCGACGAGGTCGAGGCACTGGTCGAGCCCGTAGGAGCCGTAGAACACGTCGTGAAATTCCGACGGCGGTGGGGACACCATGGGATCGCCGGGCTTGACGACGTTGCGGCGCCGCATCTCGTAAGGGCTGATGCCAAGCTGCTTGGCCAGTTCGTCGATCGCGGCCTCGACCGCGATCAGTGTTTGCGGCAAGCCATAACCGCGAAACGCGCCTGCCGGCACTGTATTGGTGTAGACCGCGTGGCCGTCGACCCGCTTGTTCCGGCAATTGTAGACGCTGATGGATTCCGCCAGCGAGTGGAACATCACCGGGCCGGCATGATTGCCGTAGGCGCCGGTGTTGGAGAGCACGTCGAGCTGGAGCGCGGTGAGCTTGCCGTCCGCGTCGGCACCGGCCTTGACGTGGACCCGCATCGGGTGCCGCGTCGAGGTTGCGATGAACTGCTCCTCCCGGGTGAGCTCCAGCTTCACCGGCCGTCCGGTCTTGAGCGCGGCGAGCGCCAGAATGTCCTCGACGAACATCTCCTGCTTGCCGCCAAAGCCGCCGCCGACTCGCTCGCAGAAGACGCGGACCTTGTCCATGGGAAGCTCGAAGATATCAGACAGCGCGCGCCTGGTCAGGAACGGCACCTGCGTCGAGGTGCGGACATTGAGCACGCCGGAAGCGTCGAGCCAGGCGAGGCCGCCGTGGGTTTCCAAAGCGGCATGCTGCACACGGTGACTATGGAAGGTGCCCTCGAAGGTGACGGCAGATGTCGCGAGCGCAGCCGCCACGTCGCCGAATTCGCCATGCGTCTCCGCGGCGAGGTTGCGCTGGGCGTCGGCGACGCGGTTCGCGGTGGTGCAGTCGGGATGAATGATGGGTGCGCCGGGCGCCATTGCTATTTCAGGGTCGATCAGCGCGGGGAGGACCTCGTAGTCGACCTTCAACCGGCGGCAAGCGTCCTCGGCGGCGGCTTCGCTGTCTGCGACGACGGCGGCAACCTTCTGGCCGATGAAGCGGACGATTTCGTCGAGAACACGAGTGTCCTCGGGATCCATCCAGTCCTTCTCATGCCGCGCGGTCGAGAGCAGGATCGTGGGCGCATCCTCATGCGTCAGCACCGCCTGCACGCCGGGAACGCCCAGCGCGTCCGACTTGTCGATCGCGACGATTCTCGCGTGGGCGTGGGGCGAACGGAGCAGCTTGATATGCAGCAGGCCGTCAATCTGCGTGTCGAACGTGTAGCGCGCCTTGCCGCGCACGACATCGGGGCCAGCTGGCGCCGGCAGGCTGCGGCCGAATGCGGCGCCGGCCTCGACGCTCTCCTCGATGTTGGTCTTGCCGAGCAACGCGTCCTCGATCGCGCGATAGCCGGTGCAGCGGCAGATATTGCCCTTCAGCGCGACGCCGAGATCGGTGCGCTGCGCCTGGTTCAGCGAGGCGCAGGTCAGGATCATGCCGGCGGTGCAGAAGCCGCATTGAAAGCCCTGCGCATCGAGGAAAGCCTGCTGCATCGGGTGCGCGCCGCCGTCTCCGCCCAGACCTTCGATCGTGGTGACCGCACGACCTTCGGCGCGGAAGGCCGGGATCAGGCAGCTATGCACCGGTTCGCCGTCCAGCAGCACGGTGCAGGCGCCGCAATCGCCGGCGTCGCAGCCCTTCTTCACGCCGAAATGGCCGAGCTCGCGCAGGAACGTGCGCAGGCACTGGCCGGCGCGTGGCTCCTGCGGAAACGTCGTGCCATTGACCTCGAAGCTCATGACGACTGTGCTCCGATGAGTTCGTCGCGGATCTCTTCGGCAAGCCGCAGTGTCATGTGCTTGCGCCAGAGCGGCTTGCCATGGATGTCGGTGTGGTACAGATCGTCCGTGATCTTCTGCGCGATGGCGTCGCGAAGCGCTTTCGTGTCAGGGGCCTCGCGAAAGGACAACCGGATCGGCCGCACCGTCGACGCGGTGACCGTGAGCGTCAGCGTGCCATCAGCATCCAGGCTGCCGATCAGGAGCGCCGCCGAGCGGCCGACCGGCGCCAGCGAGATCTGGCGAAAGGCCGTACGACGCTTCAGCGCGGCGATCGGAATATCGATCTGCCGGAGCAGATCCCCCGGCGCCAGAAGGTTACGCTGGTTGCCGGTGACGAAGTCGATGACGGGCATCATCTGTTCGCCGCCGCCGACCTTCCAGATGGTGCAGACGCCCTCCAGCGCCGCGGTGAGCGAGATCATCGGTCCCGCCGGCAGCGACATGCAGAGATTGCCGCCGACCGTCGCCGTCTTCCATATCTTGAACGAAGCAAGGAAGGCGCGGCAGCACTGGTTGATCAGCGGTGCCGCGAACCAGTCGGGTGGGCAGGTGAATCCATCGAGCTGCGCAACGGTGCAGGTGGCCGCGATGCTGAAATGGCTCTCCGTGACCGTTAGCGCCGGCCATTTGAGGTCGGTGAGATCGATGAGCCGAGTCAGGTGAATTTGCGGCTCCGAGAACAGCCAGGTGCCGCCCGCGAGCCAAGCATCACCTGGCGTCCAAACGGGCAGCTGCGCGCGCGTTTGCGGATGGGCGACCGCTGTGATGGTATTCAAGTCCATGGCGACGCCAACGCTTCCAACGAGTGAATCGAGCCGGGAGAAAGTCTTGCAAGACGAGCGCCAAGTCGCAACAACAAGTCGCAGCAAAAGCGCAATCAGGCCGGCCCCTGCCTTGCAGGCCTGTCGGGAGCGGATGTGAGGAGGAGCAGATTCATGAGCGACGCAAAGCCGATCTGGATCAGGGATCCCCTGGCTATCCTCGCCGATGGCGCCGAGCGCGGCGTCGTGGTGCGGGACGGCCGAATTGTCGAGCTGGTGCCGGCCGGCGGTGCGCCCGCAACCGCTGACGTCGCGGTGTTCGATGCTGGCGACCACGTCGTGCTGCCCGGCCTCATCAACACCCATCACCATTTTTACCAGACGCTGACGCGGGCACTGCCCGCGGCGATGGACCGCGAGCTGTTTCCCTGGCTCCAGGCGCTCTATCCGGTGTGGGCGAAGCTGACGCCTGATGCGCTCGAGCTCGCTGTCACGGTGGCGATGGCCGAACTGCTGCTGTCGGGCTGCACCACTACGACGGATCATCACTACGTATTTCCGTCAGGGCTCGAAGACGCCGTCGATATCGAGGTGGCGGTGGCCAGGCGGCTCGGCGTGCGCGTGCTGCTCACGCGCGGCTCGATGAACCTGTCGCAGCGCGACGGCGGTCTGCCGCCCGATAGCGTCGTGCAGGATGAGGACACCATCCTCGCGGACAGCGCGCGCGTCGTCGCCAAGCACCACCAGCGCGGCGCGGATGCGATGGTGCAGATCGCGCTCGCCCCTTGCTCGCCCTTCTCGGTGTCGACGTCCCTGATGCGCGCCACCGCCGATCTGGCCGACAAGCTCGACGTGCGCCTGCATACCCATCTTGCCGAGACCGAGGACGAGAACAGATTCTGCCAGGAGATGTATGGCTGCCGTCCGCTCGACTATCTCGAACAATGCGGCTGGCTCAATGCGCGGACGTGGCTCGCCCATGGCATCTTCTTCAATGCAGAAGAGATGAAGCGGCTCGGCAGGGCGAAGACGACGATCAGTCATTGCGCCTGCAGCAACCAACTCCTGGCCTCCGGCTGCTGTCCCGTCTGCGAGATGGAGGAGGCTGGTGTCGGCATCGGCATCGGCGTCGATGGCTCGGCCTCGAACGACGGATCGAACCTGATGCAGGAGGTGCGGGCCGCGTTCCTGCTGCAACGGGCGCGCTACGGGGTGACGAAGGTCAGTCACAAGGATGCGCTGCGCTGGGCCACCAAGGGCTCGGCGGCCTGCGTCGGCCGGCCGGAACTCGGCGAGATCGCCGTCGGGAAGGCGGCAGATCTCGCGCTGTTCAGGCTCGACGAGCTGCGCTTCTCCGGCCATGGCGATCCCTTGGCCGCACTGGTGCTGTGCGGCGCGCATCGGGCCGACAGGGTGATGGTGGCGGGAAAATGGGCCGTGATCGATGGCGCGATCCCCGGTCTTGATGTGGCAGACCTCATCCACCGCCACAGTTCGGCGGCGCGAGCCATGCAGGCGGGATAGTACCTAGGCGAAGATAGAAAGAGGGGGCGACCACAAGTGCCGGGTGCTTCTGGCCACCCCCTCCGAACCTCCTCCGGGAGGAGCAGGTGATTTAGGCGAGGCAAGAAGCGTGCTACTTGCCCGGCAGCTTGTCGTCGATGCCTTTGACGTAGAAATTCATGCCGAGGATCTGGCCGTCGTCGAGATTGGCGCCGCCCTTGCACTCGATCGGCTTGCCGTCCTGCCCAAGGACCGGGCACTTGAACGGATGCAGCTTGCCCGCGGTGATCGCGGCCTGGGCATCCTCGGCGATCTTCTTCACGTCGTCAGGCATATTGGTGTAGGGCGCCATCACGAACATGTGGCTGTCGAGGCCGCCCCATGTGTCGTCGGATTTCCAGGTTCCGTCGAGCTCGGCCTTGACGCGGGCAATGTAGTAGGGACCCCAGGTATCGAGGATCGAGGTCAGCTGGGTCTTCGGCCCGAACTTGATCATCTCGGAATCCTGGCCGAAGGCGAGCTTGCCGCGTTCGCTGGCGATCTGCATTGCCGCCGGCGAATCCGTGTGTTGCATGATGATGTCGGCGCCCTGGTCGATCAGCGCCTTGGCGGCGTCGGCCTCCTTGCCCGGGTCGAACCAGGTGTTGGCCCAGATGATTTTGACCTTGATGTTCGGATTGATGGTCTGCGCGGCGAGGATCGTCGCGTTGATGCCGGAGACGACCTCGGGAATCGGGAACGAGCCGATATAGCCGAGCACGCCGGACTTCGACATCTTGGCCGCGATCAGGCCCTGGATGTAGCGGCCCTGGTACCATTTGGCCGAATAAGTCGACATGTTCGGGTTGCGCTTGTATCCGGTCGCGTGCTCGAAATGCACGTTCGGATATTTCTTCGCAACCTTCAGCGTCGGATCCATGTAGCCGAACGAGGTGGTGAAGATCAGCTTGTTGCCGGCGCGGACGAGCTGCTCGATGGAGCGCTCGGCGTCGGGGCCTTCAGGCACGTTTTCGAGGAAAGTGGTCTCGATCTTGTCGCCGAGCTCCTTCACCAGCGCCTGGCGTGCCAGCTCATGCTGATAGGTCCAGCCGAGGTCACCGACCGGGCCGAGGTAGATAAACCCGACTTTCAGCTTGTCGGCGGCGGAGGCTGCACCGACGCTCCCGGCAAGCAAGAGCCCGGCGGCCAGCGCAAGAAGTGATTTCCTCATCATCAATCTCCAAACATCAGGGGAAAGCCATGATCCGCAACGTGCGCGCCCCATCGCGCACGGTGCGGAGATGAAACGCTAGCGGTCAGGCACGAACACGGTGCCAAGCGCAGCCGGTGCGGTCGATCCACCCGTGCGCGCGCGGGAGAGCAGGACCAAGACGATGACAGTCGAAAGATAAGGCAGCGCCGACATCAACTGCGAGGGAATGCCGACGCCCCAGCCCTGCGCGTGCAGCTGCAGGATCGTCACCGCGCCGAACAGATACGCGCCGACCACGAGGCGGCCCGGCCGCCAGGACGAGAACACCACCAGCGCCAGCGCGATCCAGCCGCGGCCCGCGGTCATGCCCGGAATGAAGAACGGCGTATAGGCGAGCGGCAGATAAGCGCCGGCAAGCCCGGCGCAGGCGCCGCCGAACATCACCGCTAAGGTGCGGATGCGCAGCACGGGATAGCCGAGCGCATGCGCGGAGACATGGTTGTCGCCGCAGGCGCGCAGGATCAATCCCGGCCGCGTACGGTACAGGAACCACCAGACGCCGATGACCAGCGCCAGCGAGAAATAGACGAAGGCGTCCTCGCCGAACAACACGCGGCCAACCAGCGGAATATCCGTGAGACCGGGAATGTTGAGATGCAGCGCCGGCGTGATGCGCTCGCCGACGAAGCCAGCGCCGATCAGGCCGGAGAGTCCGACACCCAGGATGGTCAGCGCCAGCCCTGTCGCAACCTGGTTGACCGCAAGCCCGAGCGCCATCAGTGCGAAGACGAGCGACATCAATGTGCCTGCGACGATGCCGAACAGCGCGCCGATAAAGATCGAGCCGGTCAGCCATGCACCTGCAAAGCCACATGCGGCGCCGACGATCATCATGCCCTCGACGCCGAGATTGAGCACGCCGGAGCGTTCGGTTACGAGTTCGCCGGTCGCCGCGATCAGGAGCGGCGTCGAGGCGGCGAGCACCGCGAGGATGATGGCTTCAATGAGTTCCACGAGCCACCTGTCGGTTCGGGAAAACCAGCTTGAAGCGGTAGAGGATGAGGGAATCGCAGGCGAGCACGTAGAACAGCAGGATGCCCTGAAAAACCTTTGTCACGTCCAACGGGATCTTCATCGCGATCTGCGCCTGCTCGCCGCCGATAAAGGTCAACGCGAGAAAAAGGCCTGCAATTAATATTCCAAGGGGGTTCAACCGGCCGAGAAAGGCGACGATGATCGCCGTAAAACCGTAACCCGGCGAGATGCCGGGCTGGAGATGTCCGACCGGACCTGCAACCTCGATGATGCCGGCGAGGCCCGCCAGCGCGCCGGAGACGGCGAAGGTCAGGATGATCAATTGGTTGGAATTGAAGCCGCCGAACCGCGCGGCGCGTGGCGCGGCGCCCACCACACGGATCTCGAAGCCCTTGATGGTGCGTCCCAGCAGGATTGCGGCTGCCGCGACGACGAGCAGGGCGATGATCGCGCCCAGATGCAGCCGGCCGCCTTCGATCAGCAGCGGCACCGTCGCGACCGGATCGAACTCGGCGGTGGTCGGGAAATTGAAACCGTGTGGATCGCGCCAGGGGCCGCGCACGAGATAGTCGAGGAAGAGATCGGCGACATACACCAGCATCAGGCTGGTCAGGATTTCGCTGGCGCCGAACTTCACCTTGCAGATTGCCGGGATCAGTGCGTAGAGCGCGCCTGCGGCGGCGGCGAGCACGAGCATGACCGGCAGCACCCAGACGCCGGCGTCGGTGCCCTGCGTCTTCACCGCAATCCAGCTTCCGGCGACGGCACCAATCAGGAACTGGCCTTCGGCGCCGATGTTCCAGGCATTGGCGAGATAGCAGAGCGATAGTCCGATCGCGATCATCACCAGCGGAGTCGCCTTCACCGCGATTTCCTGGAGCGAATAGCTGTCGGTCAAAGGCGCGACGAAATAGGCGTGCAGCGCGAGCAGCGGATTCTTGCCAAGGATCGCGAACAGGATGACCATGGTCACGATCGTGAGGCCGATCGCGATCAGCGGCGAGATCAGCGCGATCGTGTTGGAGCGTTCGGCGCGCTTCTCAAGCACCAACTGCATGCGCGGCCTCCTTCGGCTCCAGCGTGCTGCCGCCCATCAACAGGCCTAGTTTTTCGCGCGTCGCCTCGCTGGTGGCGAGCGGTGCGGACAGATGGCCATGGAACATCACGGCGATGCGGTCTGCGATTTCCGCCAGCTCGTCGAGGTCCTGGCTGGTGACGAGCACGGCGGCGCCTGCGGTTGCGAGATCAAGCAGCGCCTGTCGGATGACGGCGGCAGCGCCAGCGTCGACGCCCCAGGTCGGCTGGCTCACCACCAGCACCGCGGGATTGCGCAGGATCTCGCGTCCCACGATGAATTTCTGCAGATTGCCGCCGGAGAGGGATGCTGCTTCCGGATCGCGCTTGGCCTTGCGGACGTCGAAGGTCTCGGTTGCGCGGTCGACCGTCTTCAGGGTGGCGGCAGTATCGATGAAGCCGTGATGGACCATGCCGCTGGCGGCGTGCCCGGTGAGAAGCGCATTCTCGGAAAGCTTCATGCGCGGCGCGGTGCCGTGGCCGAGCCGCTCCTCGGGAACGAATGCCGCGCCGAGCTTGCGGCGCTGCGTGATCGAGAGATGGCCGGCAGCAAGGCCTTCGATGACGATCGTGCCGGGATCCTCCGACAGGCGTTCGCCGGACAGCGCGGCGAAAAGTTCGTCCTGGCCGTTGCCGGCGACCCCGGCGATGCCGAGGATCTCGCCGCCTTTCAGCTCGAACGAGATGTGCTCGAGCCGCACGCCATGCGCTTCGCCGGGGGCGAGCGAGAGGTCGTTGACGACGAGACGCGGCACCGTGGTCTGCCGGCCGGCGGCCGCCTTCACCTCCTTGATCTCACCGCCGACCATCATGCGCGCCAGCGAAGCGGCGGTCTCAAGCCTGGGATTGCAGGTCTCCACCTTCTTGCCGCCGCGCAGGATCGTTGCCGTGTCGCACAAGCGCTTCACCTCTTCGAGCTTGTGGCTGATATAAAGGATGGCGCGACCTTCGGCCTTGAGTCGCTCCAGCACGACGAAGAGCTGGTCGGCTTCCTGTGGCGTCAGCACCGCGGTGGGCTCGTCAAGGATCAGGAAATGCGGATCCTGCATCAGCGCGCGAACGATCTCAATGCGCTGGCGTTCGCCGACCGACAATTGCCAGACCTCGCGTTTGGGATCGAGCGGCAATCCATAAGTGTTCGACACCTGCTCAAGCCGCGCCGACATGTCCTTGAAGGATTCTTTCCCGTCGAGGCCGAGCGCGACGTTCTCGGCGACGGTGAGATTGTCGAACAACGAGAAGTGCTGGAACACCATGCCGATGCCGAGGCTGCGCGCTTCCGAGGGACCGGACAGCACGATCGGCTGGCCCTGCCAGAAAATCTGGCCAGCGCTGGGCTGGATCAGCCCGTAGATCGCCTTGACCAGCGTCGACTTGCCGGCGCCGTTCTCGCCCAGCAGCGCGTGGATTTCCGTTGGCCAGATATCGATGTCGATGGCATCGTTGGCGAGGAAATCGCCATAGCGCTTGGTGAGCCCGACCGTCCTGAGGAGCGGGGACTCGCCGGAATGCAGGCTCTTAGCCGTGGGATCCAACATTCGCTGATGCGCTTGCATGGGGTGAAGTGCCTCAATACTGGGCTAGTTTGAACCGCCGCGTAAGGTGTGAAAAAGCGTCATCCCTTGCTCAACGCTTCGGCAGGCAGGAGGTGTCGGCGAGTCTCGGCTCTCGCCGGCGGCGATCGTCCTCAGACACCTTCCGAGCAGCCTTTGCAGTCCCGGGTTGCGTGTGACGCCTGTTGCAAATTTGTGACGGCTCAAGCCAAATCGGAACCCGCTATGCAGGCTTGGCGTGAAGTTAAGCAGAGACGCGCCAGCACGCGTATGCATTTGCGAACACCGCGACAGTAGCTTCCACCCATCTTGTTTGCCTTGTCCGGTCGACATGAAAAGGCGAACGAAATCAAATGGGGATATCCGGCAATGGGTCGCTCTCGGCCGACGGCGTGGCGGTGAGGTTGGCCTTCCAAATCGGCCGGTGAAACGCCGCGCCCTGTGCAAACAAGCGGCATGCCTTGAAACAAGTTGAGGCTTCTCACTCCGGGAGATCGGCGCAAGTGTCGCACCCAAGGGACGTTCATTTTTACGTGTCCAAACTTGAGGGTATTCAGGATGTCGTTTCGTTTCAAGGCAATTGCAGCAGGCGCGCTGTCACTTGCTACAGTTGCTACCGGTGGCCTGGCTCAGGCGGCGGATCTGCCGGTCAAGGCTGCCAAGAAGGCGGCCGACCTTCCGTTCTTCCTGGTGATCGACGACCGCGTCACCTTCTCCTACATCTTCAATGCCTCGCAGCCCGGTGCATTCACCAACACCAACGGCGTGATCAACGCCAAGACGACGAAGCAGGTCTACTCCTTCACCCACTTCGATGCCTGGACCTACGGCACCAACTTCTTCACCATCTCGATGTTCAAGTCGGACCACAACGATCCGGCAGGCCCCTGCACCGCCACAGGCGTGGTCGTGTCGCCGGCTGCGGGCTTCGCTGCGACGCCGACGAGCTGTGCCGGCGCGACAGAAATCTACGGTCTTTTCCGTTCGACCTTCGGCTGGAACGAGATCTTCAACACCAAGGCCTTCACGCAGGGCCCGTTGCATAACATCTCGTTCGAGGTTGGCATGGATGCCAACACCGAGAACCGGTATTTCGGCGCCGCCAAGCGTGACGTCGTTGCCGGTCTGCAGTTCGCCTTCGATCTTCCCTACAAGGGCTACTTCAACGTCGCGCCGCTGGTGTATTGGGAGTTCGCCAACCACAACTCCTTCTCGCAGTGCGGCGCCGGTTGGTCCGCTCCGTGTATTGCTGACGGCAACACATCGTTCAAGCCGACCTGGGCGATCGAAACCAACTACTATATGGACCTCGGCTTCCTGCCGCAGAACATGCAGTATTTCTCGATCAGCGGCCGAGCGGCGTGGTACGGCAAGAAGGGCACCGACACTGAGCCGCTTCCCGCCAGCGTCGCCAACGGCGTCTATCCCACCAAGGTCGAGTTCAACTCCGAGCCGATCCGCCTGACCCTCGATGCCTCGAAGGCAGTGTGGGGTGAGAAGTACTCGCACTTCGTGGACGTCTGGGTCGCCTACCGGTATTGGCAGAACAAGTTCGGCCTCGATCACAACAACGCCGTGGCCTGCACCACCCTGGCCGGCGGCGCGAGGGTGAGCACAGGCTCCTGCACCGAGTCCTCGCTCTACTCCGGTGTCACTGTGAAATTCTAGCCACCTGACACGCTTCAGGTGAACGACGATGGCGCCGCGTCAAACCTCCGCGGCGTCATCTTCGTTTGTGGGCAGGAAGGTAGGGGATGAGCCGTAGGCGCAATCCGCTCTACGAAATTGAATTGGTGTTTGCTACTTCGTCCACACGCCGTCGTGCAGCGCTTCGGCCTCGTTTTCGAGCAGCGGCCCCGCAACCTCTGTCGGCCGCTGGCCGCTGGCAAAGACTTCGCGACAGGGCAAGTCGAGCGTCGGGTTCTCCGGATGATCGCCGGTGATGCCGCGCAGGCGGTGCTCGCTGAGGCCATAGACGACACGGCCGATGCCGGCCCAGTAGATCGCGCCGGCGCACATCGCGCAGGGCTCGGCGGAGGAATAGAGCGTGGCTCTCGCCAACACCTCGCGGCCAAGCGTGCGGCAGGCCTGCGTGGCGCCGAGGCGCTCGGCATGCGCGGTGCCGTCGTGATCCGGCATGTAGCCGTTCTCGGCCTCGATCAGGACCTTGCCCTCGGCATCGACCACGATGCAGCCGAAGGGATGGTTGCCGTGCGTGAAGGAACGGCGGGCGACCGCGAAGGAAAGGCGGAGGAAGTGCTCGTCACGCTCGGACCCGCCGCTCATCGCTCTTCCCCGGTCAATGCCCCGCCATGTGCCGGCCGACCACGGTGAGATCGGCTTCGCTGGTCCGTGCTTCATACACGAATTCGCCGTGGAACATCACCACCAGCCGATCGGAGAGTTCAAGGAGTTCGTCGAGGTCCTCGCTGACCAACAGCACCGCGGCGCCGCGGTTGCGCGCGGCCATGATCTCGGCATGGATTTGCGCCACCGCCGCGAAATCGAGCCCGAAGCAGGGATTGGCCGCGATCAGCACCTCGACGTCGCCGCCGAGCTCACGGGCCAGCACGGCGCGCTGGACGTTGCCGCCCGACAGCGCCGAGATCGGCGTGTCGGGCGTGCGGGTCTTGATCTTGTACTGGGCGATCTTCTTCCTGGCGTCGACGCGGAAGGCACCGCGGTTGAGCCACCAGCCGAGGCTAGCGAAAGGCGCGCGGTCGAATTCGCGGAAGGCGATGTTGTCGGCGACGCTCATGCCGCCGACACAGGCGTTCTTCAGCGGCTCCTCCGGCAGGAGTGACATATTGTGCCGCCGCATCTCCTCGCGGCTGGCGTGATAGGGATCGCCGGCGACGCGGATCTCGCCACTCTCAGCCCCGCGCTGCCCGGCCAGCACCTCGACGAGCTGGCGCTGGCCGTTGCCGGAGACGCCGGCGATGCCGACGATCTCGCCGGCACGGACCGTGAGGGAGACTTCATGCACGGCGATGGCGCCGGCGTCGTCGCGCGCGCGCACCTTCGCCAGCTCCAGCCTCGCCTTGCCGGCCTCACCGGTGCGCGGCGGCTGTACCGTCAGCTCCTCGGCGCCGATCATGGTGCGCGCCATGGCGTCCGGCGTCAGTTCGGAAACCTTGCCGGCGCCGGCGAGCTTGCCGCGGCGCATGATCGTGACGTCATCGGCAAAGGCCATGACCTCGCGGAACTTGTGCGTGATCATCAGGATGGTCAGCTCGCCCTTGACGACCATGTCGCGGAGCATGCCAAGCACCTCGTCGGCTTCCGCCGGGGTCAGCACCGAGGTCGGCTCGTCCAGGATCAGGAAGCGACGCTTCAGGTAGAGCTGTTTGAGGATCTCGCATTTCTGCCGTTCGCCCGCGGAGATGTCGGCAACTTTTGACCTGAGCGGTACCTTGAACGGCATGCGCGCGAGAAAGGCCTCAAGCTCCTTCATCTCCTTCGGCCAGTTCAGCACGGCCGGCACGTCATCGCGCGCCAGCACCAGATTTTCGGCGACCGTCATCGCCGGCACCAGCGTGAAATGCTGGTAGACCATGCCGAGGCCGAGGGCGTGGGCGTCCTTCGGATTGCCAATCGCCTGCTCGCGCCCGCCGACGAGAATGTCACCCTCGGTGGCGTGGTAATAGCCCATAATGCATTTGACGAGCGTCGACTTGCCGGCGCCGTTCTCGCCGAGCAGCGCATGGAACGAACCCGGCCGCACTTTCAGCGCGACATTGTCCAGCGCCAGGAAATCACCGAAACGCATGCTCATGGCGATGGCATCGACGCCGAAGGCGCCGGATGGCGGCGACGTTTCGCCGACGATCACGAAATCGCTCCGATGAAGGCGTCGGCGGTCGAGACCGCGCCAAACACGCCACCCTGCATTTTGATCATCTTCAGCGCGTGCTCGTGGTTGCTCTTGTCGGTCGCACCGCAGCAGTCATGCAACAGCACGCATTCGAAGCCGCGGTCGTTGGCCTCTCGCATGGTGGTGTGAACGCAGACGTCGGTGGTGATCCCAGTGAGCACGATGTTCTCGATGCCGCGCACGCGCAGGATCAGCTCCAGATCGGTGGCGCAGAACGAACCCTTGCCGGGCTTGTCGATGATGGGTTCGCCGGGCAGCGGCGCGAGCTCGGGGATGATGTCCCACCCGGGCTCGCCGCGCACCAGGATCCGGCCGCATGGGCCGGGATCGCCGATGCCGGCGCCGATCTGCCGGGAACGCCAGCGCTTGTTGGCAGGAAGATCAGAGAGATCGGGACGGTGGCCTTCGCGGGTATGGATGATGTGAAAGCCTTGAGCGCGCATTGCCGTCAGCAGTTTCTTGATTGGCTCGATCGGCGCCCGCGTCAGTGAGAGATCATAGCCCATCTTGTCGACATAGCCGCCGACGCCGCAGAAATCGGTCTGCATGTCGATGATGATGAGCGCGGTGTTCTCGGGGCGCAGATCGCCGTTATAGGGCCATGCATAGGGTTCGGACTTGATGGTGCGCTCGGGCATGATTTCGCTCTCTAGCGGGTGATCGACAATTCGGCCGGGGCTCCGGTCAGCGTGCGTTTCGGCGAGCAGGTGATGATCATGATCGCCAGCGTCAGGAGGTAGGGGGCTGCGTTGAAGAGGTGGTAGCCGGAGGTGACGCCGACCGATTGCAGCGCCGGGCCCAGCGCCGCGGCGCCGCCAAAGGCGAGCGAAGCCCACAGACACAGCAAGGGGTCCCAGCGCGCGAAGATCACGAGCGCCACGGCCGTGATGCCCTGGCCGGAGGACAGGCCCTCGTTCCAGCTTCCGGGATAGAACAGCGACAGGAAGGAGCCGCCGATGCCGGCAAGGAAGCCGCCGACCATGGTCGCGCGCAAGCGGATCAGCAGCACGGAGTGGCCCATCGCACGCGCGGCGTCCGAACTCTCGCCGGCGGTGCGGATCAGGAGGCCCCAGCGCGTGGTCCGGAAGGCCCAGTAGAGAGTTGGGGCGAGCGCGACACCAATCAGGAACAACACGTTGACCCGTAGTGCCGCGCGCACCTGTGGAATGTCGCTCCACCAGCCGAAATCGATCGCGGGCAGCCGCGGCGCGGTGGGCTCGATCAGCGGCTTGCCGAGATAGAAAGCAAGCCCGGTGCCGAACAGCATCAAGGCGATGCCGACCGCAATATCGTTGACGCGCGGCAACGAGCAGATGCCGGCATGCAGCGCGCCCAGAAGCGCGCCGGTGATGCCAGCGGCGAGCACGCCGAGCCACGGCGATCCCGTAAGGTAGGAAATCCCGTAGGCGCTCATCGCGCCCATTACCAGCGTGCCTTCGAGGCCGAGATTGATGCGGCCGGAGCGCTCGGTGATGCATTCGCCCAGGCTCACGAACAGGAACGGGGTCGAGACTCGAATGGCGCCGCCGAGCACGGCGAGCGGGACGGTCCAGAGTCCGATCGAGCCGTCTGCCATCTCAGGACTTTCCCTTCAGAAACCCGATGCGGCCGTAGAGCGCATCGCTGGCCAGCACGAAGACGAAGATGACACCTTGCAGCACCAGCACGGATGCATCCGGCAATCCGAGGCGGCGCTGCAACAGCCCGCCGCTGGCGCTGATACCACCGAGCAGGATCGCGACGGGGACAATGGCGAGCGGATTTTGCCGCGCCAGGAAAGCGACGAGAATCCCGGTGAAGCCGTAGCCTGCGGCGAGGTTGGCATTGGTGCGCCCCTGCACGGCGGCGACCTCGACCATGCCGGCAAGGCCAGCGGCGCCGCCGGCCAGGAAGCAGATGGTCAGGATCAGCTTGCTGACATTGAGACCGACGATCTTCGCGGCGCGGATGTTGCCGCCGGCAACACGCGCGGCGAAGCCAAACACAGTGTGATAGATCAGGATATAGGCGGCGAACGCGGCGATCAGGCCGAAGACGAGACCCCAATGCACGTCGGTGCCGGGGATCGATCCGATCATGTTGCCCGCACCGATCTCGCGGGTCGACGGCTTGTTCAGGCTGCCGGGGTCGCGCATCGCGCCTTCGACGAGATGGTTGAGGACCGCGAGCGCGATATAGACGAGCAGCAGGCTCGAGATCGTTTCGTTGACGCCGCGATATTGCCGTAGCGCGCCCGAAAGCATGACCCAGAGGCCGCCGCCGATCACGCCGGCGACGACCATGGCGATCTGCACGATGAGCGGCGGCATGCCCTGAAGCACCAGTGCTGCGCTGGTTGCCGACAGCGCGCCGATCAGGAGTGCGCCTTCGCCGCCGATGATAACCATGCCGAGCTGCGCGGGCAGTGCCGTGCAGAGTGCGGTAAGGATCAGCGGCGCCGCGCGCGTCAACGTGTTCTGCCATGAGAACCAGGTGCCGAACGCGCCGTAGTACATGTAGAAATAGAGGTCGAGCGGGCTCTTGCCGAACATTGCGACGAAGATGCCGAAGACCCCGAGCGCGCCGGCCAGCGCCGCGCCCGGGATCAGGATATATTCGATCGCTCCGCCGTGACGCTGGAGGAATCCCGGATCGGCGGCCGGGGCAACGGTCCCGACCGCTTCAGCGAGATCTGCAGCTTCCGTCGTCACGAAGTCGCCCCGACCACGCCCTCCACGAGATAGTCCATCTTCTCGAGTTCGGGATCCTTCTGGCCACGATCGGTGCCGGCCGCGATCACCGTCTTGCCCTTGTTGTCGACCAGCCCTCCCTTGAAGATGGCGTAGCCGTCACCGGACAAGAACTTGGCCTTGACGTCGTCGGCGTGCTTGCGCGCCTCGGCGGAGACCGCTTCGCCATAGGGCGAGGTCTTGACGATCTCCTCCTTGAGGCCGCCGCGATAGAAGTTCGGAATGCTCTCGCCGGCGGCGATCATCTTGACGAACTTGGGGTACAACGCTTCCCAGTTCCACTCGGCTCCCGTGAGATACGCTTTTGGCGCGAGCGGCGACTGGTTGACGTGATAGCCGCACACCATGGCGCCCCGACGCGCGGCGTTCTCGACCATGGTCTTCGGACCGTCGACATGGCAGGTCAGTACGTCGACGCCCTGATCGATCAGGCTGTTGGTGGCCTCGGCTTCCTTGACTGGCATCGACCAGTCACCAGTGAAGATGACCTGCGTGGTTGTCTTGGGATTGGCAAGCCTCGCGCCGAGCGCGAATGCGTTGATGTTGCGCAGCACCTGCGGGATCGGTTTCGCGGCGACGAAGCCGAGCTTGCCGCTCTTGGAGCTATAGCCGGCGACGATGCCCGAGATGTATTGGGCTTCATCGATGTAGCCGAAATAGCTGCCGGCGTTTTTCGGGTCCTTGTCGCTCCACAGGCCGCCGCAGTGCTCGAAGTGCAGCTTCGGGAATTTGTTGGCCATCTTGACCATGTGAGGATTGTAGTAGCCGAACGAGGTCGGGAAGAGCAGGGTGGCGCCGTCGAGATTGATCATGGACTCGATCGTCTTCTCGACCGCGTCGGTCTCCGGCACCTTCTCTTCTTCCACGACTTTGAGGCCGGGAATCTTCTTCAGCGCCGCCGCGCCCTGCGCATGCGCCTGGTTGTAGCCATAGTCGTCCCGCGAGCCGACGTAGATGAATCCGATGGTGGTCTCGGCCGCGAAGGCCGGACGAATGCCCGTCGCCGCACCGACGGTGACGGCCGCGCCGCCCTGCAACAAATGACGTCGTGAGATCCTGCCAAATTCCATTGCTTGCTCCCCTTGGCGGATGCACCGCCTCATCTCGCGCTGCGCCGGTCTGGCGGAGCCCGGGATAGATTGTCGCAAGCTTCGTGCCAGAGACTACCGAGGGAGGATCTCCACTTAAGTTGTTGAGAGTATTTACTATTTTCGGTGATCTGCGCTTGAACAGGAAAGTAGCAGATGAAAATATAGGCAGTATTTTATGATTGTATGCAATGGAGTTAAGCAGTCTTAACCAGCTTGGACATGTGCATGACGAGGGTCGGGTGGTCTGCCGGCAACCGCATTCATGCTAACCACGCGCTGATCGGAACGATGTCGACAGCGTGATTTCGCTGGCACCGAACTTGAATCGATTGCCGCCAGGATCGCCGTCGCCGCGGTCCCAAGAGATGGAAAGCCCGCCGAGATGGCTGCTGGTACCGCCGTTCATAATGGTTCGCTCGGCGAAGAGATCGTGCGAAGGATCAACGAGCTCGCGGCGATCTCGGAAGAAGGCGACAAGCTCACCCGCATCTATCTGACCGGCGAGCTGCGCAAGGCCGCGGACCTCATCCTGAGCTGGATGCGCGACGCCGGCATGAGCGCGCGTCTCGACGCGATCGGCAATGTCTGCGGGCGCTACGAAGGGGAGCGGCCGGGCGCGCCCTGCCTGATGCTCGGCTCGCACTACGACACCGTGCGAGATGCCGGCAAATGGGACGGGCCGTTGGGCGTGATCACGGCGATCGCCTGCGTCGCCGATCTCAACCGCCGCGGCAAGCGCCTGCCGTTCGCGATCGAAATCGTCGGTTTTGCGGATGAGGAAGGGGTGCGCTTTGCCTCGACCCTGCTCGGCAGCCGCGCCGTGGCCGGCACTTTTGACGAAAGCGTCCTCAACACACGCGACAGCGATGGCGTCGCGATGCGCGATGCGCTGGTGCAGTTCGGGCTCGACCCCGATCATATCGGCGCGGCCGCGCGGGCCCGGCGCGAGCTGCTTGCCTATCTCGAGCTGCACATCGAGCAGGGGCCGGTGCTGGAAACGCAAAACCTCCCCGTCGGAGTTGTCACTGCGATCGCGGGCGCGACACGGCTTGCCGCGCGGCTGACCGGCATGGCGGGGCACGCGGGCACGGTGCCGATGGCGCTCCGGCGCGATGCGTTGGCGGGCGCGGCCGAATGCATCGGTGCGATCGAGCAGTTTTGCCGCACCGACGAGGGTGGGCTGGTCGGCACCGTCGGCTACATCCAGGCGAGGCCCGGCGCAACAAACGTCATTCCGGGCGAGGTGTCGTTCACCATCGATATGCGGGCGCCGACCGACATGCACCGCAAGCGCGCGGTCGCCGATGTCGTGAGGCAGATCGAGGCCATCGCAAAGCGCCGCCAATTGACACTTCAGCTCGACGTCACCCACGAGAACCGCACCGCGCCCTGCGCGCCCTGGCTCAAGGAGCAGATCGCGCAGGCGATCAAAGCGGAAGGTTTTTCCGTGTTCGAGCTGCCGAGCGGGGCGGGGCATGACGGCATGGCCATGATCGACATTGCCGACGTCGGCATGATCTTCGTTCGCTGCCGCGGCGGAATCAGCCATCACCCCGACGAGCATGTTGAGCTCGCCGATGCCGACGCCGGCGCGCGAGTGTTGCTGGGGCTGATCGAGAATTTTCGGCCGCGGCAAGGGTAAATCGGCTCCTCACGTCACCGGCTAGAGATAAGAATCAGACAGGTCTAGCGTCGTAACGGCGTCCCGCCGGACCACGAGACAACATTCGACGGCGCGTATGAACAGCGGCATCTCTTTTCCATCCCATGGCGAAAACCGATTTTACCAGGGTATGGCGGCGACCTTCGTTGCCAACGCGCTTCAGGCGGTGAACTTTCTCGGTGATCGCTTCCTGAGGAAGTCGCATCATCCGTTCACGGCCATCGAGGACCTTTACCGGCACTCGATGGACAGTGCTTTTGCGGTATCTGAGTCCTTTCTCGTTACGGGCGCGCCGCACGCTTGTGCGTACTATCCGCGCGACTTTGCCTGGTTCTATCCCGACGTCCTCGACCCCGACACCATCATGGATTCGCAGGATGCGGTTCGCCGGGCTCGTCTGCTCGAAAAGAGCGTCCGCCTGCTGCTGGAAGCGGTTCGCGCCAACGTCGTCACGACGACGATCGTCCCGGCGGCGCGCGCCCGGTATCTCGGCGTGAACTATTTCTCGCGCCCTTCGGATACGCTGCTCGGCATTCTGGCCGGCCTGCGGCAGATGATCTCTGCCGAGGAGAGAGCGTCGTCCTATCTGGCGATGTCGCAATGCGTGCATGCCGGTCGCCTGCTGCTCGCCGAATATTGCGGTGATCTGAAGCGCGCGATCCTCCAGCTCGCAAGCGAGCTCGAACCGTTCAATGATGATGGCTCTACGTATTTTCTGTGCGATGCCAGTGCTCCGCGCTCTGCGGCAACCGACACGCGCGCCGAGCGCAGGCGTTTCGTCACCAATGCCTGCGTCTACACGACCTTCGTGTGGGGCGTGCGGCTCGGGATCATCGACGAGAACGAGCTGAAGCGGCGGCTCGGACGCGACCTGGCGCAGTACAAGAGGGACCTGCTCCGCCTGTTCGGCAAGGGTGGCTATATCAGGCATTCCCTGGATGGCCCCCCAGGCTCGCCGGTGTCCTCGGTCGCGCTGGATTTCGTCAGTGTGCATCGCGGCTTCTGGGATATGAACGAGCCGGCCGAGCGCGCGCTGTTCGCAGCCACGGCGGATCTGATCATTGCGGAGCCGCGCTTTCGCATCCCCGGCACATTCCACTTCCTGGTGTCCGCGGATAATCCGCGGAACAAGATGATCCACAAGATCGCGGCTCCCGCCTACCAGGGACGTTCCTCCTGGCCGACTTTCAACGTCGAATTCGCGGATCGCATGCTGGACTATGACGAATTCTCGTGCAGCGATGCCTACCGTTCCTGCGCCCAGGGAATTCTGAAGGACATTCGCACCGCAACCGAAGTCCACGGCGGCTATCAGGAACTGATCTCGGAGCGGGGCCTGAAGTATCGCACCTGGGCCTACAAGGGCGCCGTGGCCCACTCCTGGTTTCCGCGTTTCCTCTCCGTCTGGAGGAGGGCGCATGGAACGCCGCTCCTCCAGTGGAATGACTGAACGGCGGTCGTTACCCCGCCGTCACGTCCACAAGCTCGCCACCGTCGAGGACCTTGGCCGCCTTGGCGCGATCGAGGTCGCCTTCCCAGGCGGCCACCACCACGGTCGCAACGCAATTGCCGGTCAGGTTGCCGACCGCGCGAGCCATGCCGATGAACCAGTCGACCGACAAGACCAGCACGAGGCCGATCGCAGGGATGCTGGGCACCGCGTTCAGCGTCGCCGCCAGAATCACGATCGCGGAGCCCGGTACGCCATGCGCGCCCTTCGAGGTGATCAGGGAGACGCCGAGCACCAGCAGGAGGTCGCCGAAGGACAGCGGCGTGTTGGTCGCCTGCGCGATAAAGACGACCGCAAGCGTCAGGTAGATCGAGAACGCGTCGAGGTTGAAGGAATAACCGGTCGGAATCACAAGGCCGACGACGGAATCCTTCACGCCCATCCGCTCCAGCTTCTTCATGATCTGCGGCAGCACGGCGTCGGACGAGGCGGTCGCGAGCACGATCGTCAACTCCTCGCGCAGGTAGGCGAGGAATTTGAGGATGTTGATGCCGGCAAGCGCCATGACGCCGCCGAGCACGCCCAGCACGAAGATGCCGACCGAGACGTAGAACAGCGCAACCAGTGAGACGAGCTGCTTGAGCGAGCCGACGCCGTATTTGCCGACGGTGTAGGCGACTGCGCCGAGCACGCCAAGTGGAGCAACGCGGACGATAAGCCCCATGACACGGAACAGTACGGTCGAGGCGGCATCGATCATCGATGTCACGAGCTTGCCCTTCTCGCCGCCGACCAGTGCGAGGCCTACGCCGAACAGCACGGCGAAAAACAGCACCTGGAGCACGTCGTTGCGCGACAACGCGTCGAACGAGGTGCTCGGGATCACGTTGAGGAGGAAGGAGCCGATGCCGCCGCCCTGAAGCTTGTGGGCGTTGTCGGCATAGGTATTGAGCGCCTTGGCGTCCAGCGTCGAGGGGTCGATGTTCATGCCATGGCCGGGGCCGAAAGTGTAGGCCAGGATGAGACCTACCACGAGAGCGACTGTGGTCATCACCTCGAAATAGACCAGCGCTTTGACGCCGACCCGTCCGACCTTCTTGAGGTCGCCCGCGCCGGCAATGCCGTGCACGACGACGCAGAACACGATCGGCGCCACGATCATGGAAATCAGCTTCAGGAAGGCGTCGCTCAGAATCTTGAGCGAGATGGCAAAATCCGGCGCGGCCACGCCGAGAATGATGCCGAGGATCAGCGCGGCCAGGACCTGGACGAACAGCGACGTGTAGAGCGGCTTTGGCTCGGCGGCCGGGGCCGCGGCAATGGTCGACATGGTGACTCCCCCGTTTTGACGACGTCTCGATCGTCGAAAGGAGCAACTAGCGTGCCAGATTGTCGCGGTTTTCGCTGAGGAGGAGGTCTATTCGGTCTTTTTGCGGTGCGACCGGCATCCGCATCGGCGCCGGGAAACCGTTCCAGGTGCCGTCGGTCACGTGAACAGCCGATTTTGCGGTCCAAAGTCACGTTCTGCGCGCGGGTGGCCGCGTCACGCCGCGAGATCCAGCAGCCGACACGATCCGCGTACCAGCACCTTGCGTCCATTCGGCGTCATGACCGGCACGCCGTCGCAGACGACGACAAGACCGAACTTGACGAGGCTCTCGATGAGATAGGCCTTGGAAAGCCGACCGTTCGACACCGGGTCGCGAAGCGCCTTCAGAACCTCCCATTGGTCTGGCGAAAGATCGAAGTCGATGTCGTTGCTCATGTTGCCTCAAGCCGTAGTGCCGTTCCTGCGCCTCTGTTAGAGGCGCTGCATGAAGACCGTGCGACGACAATGAGTCGGGAATTCCGTGAGGCGTTTAGAACTTCTCTTCACAAATTGCTGCACGCCATTGCGCCACAAGAGTTAAGACCGCTCGGTCACGAGGACCGTCCGAGCCTCGATCACATATTGATGATGTAGGCTTGATGTTGGTCCGCGAACTACCGCACTGCACGGGACGCGCTGCTGTCCCATTCTGCGTCGCAATATGCACAGAAAGCATGAGACGAAGGGTCGGATTCTGTTACGCTGATTCGCGGGGAATGGCTTCACATGGCAGGAGTGGAGTGCATGAACAGACTGGTCGAAATTCGCAGTCAGGAATCCCTGTGCCGGGAGCGCGCCGCGCTTGATTTCCAGCGCCGGGTTTTCTGGCTTGCGCAAGCTCAGGAATGGGAGCAACGCGCGCTTGACGAGATCGCCTATCATTTCCGGGAGTCCAATGTGGCTCAGACGGAGCTGGGGCGAAACTGACGTCGGCTGTGGGTAAGGCCTACTGATAAGTCGCCACAATATCGGACACCGCGCGCTCGAGCTGCTGCGCGGTGGCGCACTGGCGCACCACGCTGCAGAAGGTCGCATAGCGCGGCATCTCGGAATCGCCAAAGCCCCAGGCGAGACGTCCTTCGGGATTGAGCCACACCAGTCGCTTCGAGCGCTCAGAGATGCGGCGCAGGATGTCGGCGCGCGGATCGAGATTGTTGCTGCGGGCATCGCCCAGCACGATCACCGTCGTCTGCGGCGTCAGCGTGCTCATAAACTCCTTCTCGAAATCGACCAGCGACGAGCCGTAGTCGGAGGAGCCGAAGCCGACCTTGGACATGATCTCGGCCATCGCTTCTTCCGGCGATTTCGATTCCAGGATGTCGCTGACTTCGATCAGATGCGAGGAGAAGGCAAAGGAATGGACGTCGTCGACCACCTCGTGCAGCGAGTGGATCAGGAGCAGGAAGAAATCCGAGACCTGCGCCACCGAGCCCGAGACGTCGCAGAGCGCCACGATCTTCGGCCGATCGCGATGCTTGCGCTTCCAGGCCGTGAGAAAGGGGATGCCGCCCCAGGCGGCATTGCGGCGCAGCGTGCGGCGGACGTCGAGATGACCGCGCCGTTGGCGCTTGCGTGGTTTCGAATAGCGCTCGCGCAGGCGACGTGCGATCTGGCGGATGAGAGCGCGCATCTCCGCGACATGGCGCCGCTCGATGCGGGCAAGCGGCGCGTTGCGAAGAATCTCGTTGCGGAGGTTTTCAGCTTCCTCGCGGGCATAGAGCGCAAGCCCCTGCGCGACGGTGTCGCGGACGGCTTCGCGCAAGGCATCGAGCGCGGCGCGAAGCCGCTCGGCCAGTGCCGGATTGCTCGCGGTCAGCTCCTCGAGATCGTCGCGCAGCCGCTGGAGCCCCATGGCGTCAAGGATGCGGCTGGAGAAGATGCCGCGCTGGGTGGAGTAGCGGATGTCGGATAGGGAGGCCGCACCTGAGGCGCTGGCGATCGCGGCGGTGATCGCGTTGCGATCCTGCAACAGCAGCATCTGCGCGAGGGGCCCCAATTCTGCGGGAGGCGAACCGGCGCTCGCATCGCTGGCCGCGCCCGACGACGGAGATTGATCCGCGTCCTCCGAAACATAGTTGCTGTCGGCTTCAGGCTGTTCCTGTCGCGGCTCCGGCTGGCTGAAGAACAGATCGAAACAGTCTCCGAGCGCGAGCTTTTCGTCCTGCGACTTGGCGAGCGTCAGAAGGAGCGCATCGCGCAGGATGGTCCGGTCGGAGACGCCGACCTGCGCGACCGCACGCATCGCATCGATGCTTTCGGCCGGCGAGACATGGACCCCGGCGCCCCGTGCCGCACGGAAGAAACGATGAATATTCTCGCGCATCGCCGTCAACCGAAGACGTTGGATCGTGCTGCCTTGGCAATGAAGGTCGTAATCTGAGGCTGAGCCGCCTCGATGTCGGCCTCGTATTTCAGGAGCACGTTGAGCGTGTCCTTGACGATCTCGGTGTCGAGCTCCGAGGCCTGCAAGAGCACCAGCACGCGTGCCCAGTCGATGGTCTCGCTGACCGAAGGCAGCTTCTTCAGGTCGAGCGAGCGGATTTCGTGGATGAAGCCGACCATCTGCCGCCGCAGCGTCTGCGAAATGTTGGGGACGCGGCTCTCGACGATGCGCTCCTCGAGCCGCTGCTCGGGGAAGCCGATGTGCAGATGCAGGCAGCGCCGCTTCAGGGCGTCGCCGAGATCGCGCTCGCTGTTGGAGGTGAGGATCACCGTTGGCGGCGTGATCGCGGAGACGGTGCCGAGTTCGGGGATCGTGACCTGGAAATCGGAGAGAATTTCCAGCAGCAGCGATTCGAATTCCGCATCCGACTTGTCGATTTCGTCGATCAGGAGCACGCAGCCGCCCGGCTGCTCCAGCGCTTGCAGCAGCGGCCGCGGCTCGACGAACTCCTTGGAGAAGAACACGTCACCGAAATCGTGGAGTTGATTAAGTGCAGCGTGCAAAGTCTGCGCGCCGCCAAGGACTTCCCCGAGCTTGTCCTTGAGGATCTGCGTGTAGAGAAGCTGCTTGGCGTATTTCCATTCATAGAGCGCCTTGGCCTCGTCGAGGCCTTCGTAGCACTGAAGGCGGATCATCTTCAGGCCGCGCCAGGCCGCGATCGCCTTGGCAAGCTCGGTCTTGCCGACGCCCGCGGGTCCTTCGACCAGGATCGGCTTCTCGATCTGTTGCGACAAATAGACGGCGGTCGCGATCTGCCGGCTCGCGATGTAGCCTTGAGCGGCGAGACCGCTCTCCACTGCCTCGATCGCTGTCGAGGGCTTCTGTTCAGCCACCAAAAGGCGCTCCCAAAGGTCTTGATTGAGGCTTGTTCTGCCTGCGTTCACGGCAAAGAACAAGCCTCGTTTGGGAGAGGCCAGACCCGCGCGAATGAGCGTTTTTTCCGCTCAACGCAAATAGTCGGGCGGCCAACCGGCCGCGGGATCAGTGCCGCAGCAACTCCGGCTTGCGGATCGTCTGTCTGACCTCGGCGCCGCAATCGGCGCATTCATAGACGAAGTCGATCTTGGCAAGACTCCAATGCGGTTCGACCTCGCGCACATACATTGGAAGGAACCCCATGCAAGCAGGGCAAATCACAGGCGCGATCTCGATATCCTGATGATGCTGTACATAAGCTGGCATCTCGGCTCTCCTTCGCAGACGACCTCCAAACCCGCGCGAAGGCTACTGCCGGCCGGCGAAAGGCCGACATCAACTCTTTCGAACAGAGGCGGAACGGCGGAGGTTTGTCGTTCGCTGTGACATTCTTGTTACGTCTCTGTACTGTGACGGGTGGAGCAAATACCTATTTCAAAGCCCGATCCGATATTCGGACTTCGACCTCAACGATAAGGGAGCAACGCCCATGACGCATGCCATTCGCTTTCACAAGACTGGTGGTCCGGAAGTGCTGGTCTGGGAAGAAGTCAGTGTCGGCAAGCCCGGACCAGGCGAGGCACGAATCCGCCATACCGCCGTCGGTCTCAACTTCGTCGACATCTACAATCGTTCGGGCCTTTACCCGGTGCAACTGCCGAGTGGGCTTGGTAGCGAGGCTGCTGGCGTCGTCGAGGAGGTCGGGCCTGGCGTCACCGATCTGAAGCCCGGCGATCGCGTCGCCTACGGCGCCTCGCCGCTCGGGGCCTATTCCGAGGCGCGGCTGATCCCGGCCGACCGACTGCTGAAGCTGCCGGACGGTGTCGACGACAAGACCGCAGCGGCGATGATGCTGAAGGGGCTCACAACGCAATATCTGATCCGGCAGACCTATCGGGTGAAGGCCGGCGACACCATCCTGCTGCATGCGGCCGCCGGCGGCGTCGGCCTGATTCTCTCCCAGTGGGCCAAGCATCTCGGCGCAACCGTGATCGGCACCGTCAGCAACGACGAGAAGGCCAAGCTCGCCAAGGAGCATGGCTGCGACCATGTCATCATCTATAGCCGCGAGGATTTCGTGAAGCGCGTGGACGAGATCACCGGCGGCAAGAAGGTGCCGGTGGTCTATGACTCCGTCGGCAAGGACACGTTCTTGAAGTCGCTCGACTGCCTCGCGCCGCTCGGCGTCGCCGCGCTGTTCGGTGCGTCCTCCGGCGCCGTCGAGCCGCTCAATCTCGGTCTGCTGGCGCAGAAGGGCTCGCTCTACGTCACCCGGCCGACGCTGTTCACCTACGCCGCCAAGCGTGAGAGCCTGGTCGCGATGGCGGGCGAGCTGTTCGATGTCGTCAAGTCCGGCGCGGTCAAGATCGAGGTGCGCCAGACCTATCCACTGAAGGACGCCGCCAAGGCGCATGCCGATCTCGCCGCGCGCAAGACCACGGGATCGACCGTCCTCACGGTGTGATCTCCGACCGGGCTGTGGCGCAGGCTGGCAGAGCGTTTCGAGCGAACCGGATTCCGGTTCGCGTAAAGAAAACGCGTCAAAATAAGAAATCCAGGGCCCGTTCCGATTCGATCGGACCGGAAAGGCCGGCCCTGGGTCTACGTCACGTCCGCTCGTGCTTGCGCAGATCGCGGGCGTGATCGAGGCGGAGAGCCTGGAGGTCGACTTCTTCGGGCGGGATCCGGGGCAGGGCAGCCTCAGCGAGGATCGCCTCGGTCACGTCTTCGACCGAATTCTCCATGATTTCCTGGATGAACGAGATATTCCGATATTCCCCTGAGGCACCGCGGGAAATGACCTCGCGCCTGGTGATTTCAGGGTCGACCACTGCCTCGCGGCCGCGGCGCCCATAGTCGATCATCACGACGAAATACTGCATGAAACGATCCTGCCGTGCCCACGGTCGGGCACGGCAGAGTATTTCCGAAAAACGGAATCAAGTCAAGGTGAATTTCGTAAAAACGGAAATTGCAGCCTACTTGCCCCTCTTGCGCGGGCGCGCCGACTTGGCGCGCAGCCGCTCCAGCTGCCCCTTGGGCATCGACAGGCAGATCTCGCCGACCCACTCCAGTTTCACGCCGACGATCTGCTTGGCATTGAAGCTGCTGAGATTGACGACGGAGGGGGATTTGCCTCGTTCGATGGTCTTCAGATAGCGCTCGCCGGTCTTGAGCCGGACCACGGCCTCCTCGCCGTAGAAGCTCGACAGCGGATGGCGCTGGTCCTTGTAGACTACGATTACGTCGCCGCTCTCGTATTTGGGCAGCATCGAATCGCCCACGATCTCGAATGCGATGGTCTCCTCCATGATCGGAAAGGGCAGCGCGATGTCGCCAAGGCCTTCGGGGGGAACCTGCTCATAGTCCGGCTCGATCACGGCACCGGCCCCGACGCGGCCCATGATCGGCGCGAGATTGAGCTCGAGATATTCCATGATCGGAATGATTTCCGAAGCCTTCACCAGGCGTTCGCCGCCGAGGATCTCCGAGACAGCGCCGGGGCGTACGCCCATGGCAGCCGCCAGGCCGCCCTTGCTCTTGCCCGTCTTTTCCAGGCCCCGTTCGATCATTGCAGCGTCCAACATGGTGATTCCCTCGATTGTCCATCGTCCGTCTCTTGTAATCCGAAATTCGGAATTGATGCAATTATGAATATCAGAATTATCGCTTGA
This sequence comes from Bradyrhizobium sp. 155, assembly GCF_023101105.1. Lineage (NCBI taxonomy): Bacteria > Pseudomonadati > Pseudomonadota > Alphaproteobacteria > Hyphomicrobiales > Nitrobacteraceae > Bradyrhizobium > Bradyrhizobium sp. 155. The sequence goes on from NZ_CP064704.1 coordinate 2,328,267, forward strand.
CTTCGACTTCGGAATACCGGAATGTAGGCTCCGCCTCGCGGTCGTGCGATCGGAGGAGGCGCATCACAGGACAGCAGCATGGAACCGGCTCATTGGCCGTCGGAGCACTCCGACGCGCTTCGCGACTATTTTCTCAAGGGGTTGTCTTATGCGGAGATCGGAAGACAGATTAACGCAAGGTTCGCAACGGCTTACACGCGCAACGCGGTGGTCGGCCGCGCCAAGCGGCTCGGGCTGATCGTGCAGGTGCGGATGACGAGCCCGTCGTTCGTGCCGGTGCTGCCGTCTGGAGCCTGTCTTATCCTCCCGCACCGTCACGCGTTACTGAACCTGCCGCCGAAATCTGCGATGAAGCCTGCCGCGCAGGTCAAATTGCGCTGCGTCGGCGTCCAGCCGCGCCTGGTCCCGTTGGTCGAACTCGCTGCCGAGGACTGTCGCTATCCCTATGGCGGCGACAAGGACGGGGAGGAGATTACCTTCTGCGGCCATCCAAGTGAGCCGGGCTCGAGCTATTGCATGCCGCATGCGCGCCTGACGAGCCGCGCCGGAGCCGGATCCGCCCGCGTCGACGGCCCCGTCGTGCTGAGGCTGGTCTCTGCCGCCTGACCTCACGACCGTCCGTTCAATCGTCAATTTCGCAAGGAGTATCCGAGTGGCACGTGTCCGACGCAACAGTTCCTTTAAACTGGCGAATGTCTACGACCGACGCTCACGTGAGATACCGTTCAATGCGGAGGTGGCGGAAGTCGAGGTGGACAATCCGCTGGCGCTCGACCCCGGCGAAAAGATTATGGCCGTGCGGTCGATCCGCAGCGATCCGCTCGGCCGGCTGCATGCGCACCGTCAGATCGACGAGGCGCAGTATCGCGGCGGGCGCGCCTTCCAGGACGATTGGGAGAAGGCCGAGCGAGGCCCTCAGGCAATGGACCCGACTCGCGAATATGTCGATGGCGCGCGCATGCGCGAGCCGGTCACCGAGAGCCAACGCCAGGCGGTGCTGCGGCTGAACCGGATCGAGCGCGAACTCGGCACAGACGGCGCTGCGCTAGTGCACGACGTGTTGGTGCTGGGCCTGACCATGGACGAGATCGGCCAGCGTCGCGCCGTCCGTACGCAGCGCTGGATCGACTATTTTGCCCGACGTTTCCGTGAATGCCTGGACCGGCTGGCAGTGATCTATGGCTTTGCGACGGAAACGGGGAGACAGCGTGCAGGGCAACGAAGATGACGTCGGCGCGCCCGCGACCACGATCGTGGGCGCGCCGGTCTTGTGCTTAGGGATGCGGTAGGATCTGGTAGGTCGTGGCATAGGGCTCGACCCGCAGCGAGGCGTTGGCCAAAAGGCCGATTCTGGCGGTCGGCGCCTGCTGCAATTCGCCGTTCGGACCGCGATGCACGTTGTATTGCCAGACGGTGAGATCGCCCTTCTGTACCAGAGCATGTGCAACGGCGCTGGCATCATTGCCGCCGAGGGCCTGAAGCTCCTCCGTCGACAATCCGACGACGATTTCGTCCTTGATGGTGACGATCTTGAACAGGTTCATCCTGGTCTCCTGCGCCCACGCGCTTTGTGTCGAGAAGGTGAGAAGCGCGACTGCGGCGCCCTTGATGAGATCGCAGCGAGAAAGCATGCCGTCGTCCTTTGGTGCTGGGGCGCCCGGTTCGATCAATGCATCGGCCACGGCGCCCGTGATCTGCGTGACTGTTCGCCACCGCTTTGTCGTTTGCTCCTCGAAAACGGTTCACGGCCGGAAACAAATGCGGCCCGATGAATCCTGATGCGAAGAGGCCGAGTCCAAGTCCAAGAGCTCGAGGGGACGGATTTGGATGAAATCCAAACGCCATAGTTTGTCTCTTGGTCAGAAGGCCCGCTGTGGCTGCCGATCCATAGCGCGAGATCGACGCCTATTTCGTCGACGATACAACCGCCGACGCCAGACTCAACAATTACGTGTATACGCTGAAGAAGCCTGGTTCGCGTCCACCAACGTCCATTCAGATCCGAAACAACACGAAGCGCAGCGTCGATCGACGGCAATCGAGGCTGTATGCTGATGGATGACGCTTCTTGACGCAGGTGGGTGACGGCGGGCCCTATTCCTGTTATCCGGAATTGCCGTGGTGCGATGCAGACGAAGCATCGCTGCGCCAACCGTTGGGCTTGCCGGAGGGGTTGTTTCTTGACATAGTTACAACCTGTTCAGGTGCGCGCTTGCACATGTAGCTCGGCGTGCGAACACACCGGGCTTCCCCCCGGCCGAAGGCGCGCCGTCGCCATAGCATCCGGTTATGGCATCCGGTTATGGCATCCGGTTATGGCGTTGGGTTCTTAGTTGGGACCTCGATGTTGGATCACGAAGTCCGATGCTTGTCATAGGTGCGAGATGAAGAACCTCGATTTCGCAGCTGAGCTGCACCTCAAGCTCGGCGCGCCCGCAAGCGGCACCGTCGAAAGCCTGCGCCTGCTCCGCGCCTTTCTGAAGCTCGCGCCCCGGCAGCGTTTCGAGGTCATCAAGCTCGTCGAAGACCTCGCCACCGAAGAAACCCTCCCCGAACACCCCCTTTCCTGAGCCGGCCCGCGCGCCCGCCTTACGATTTCCTGCCAAAGCCGGCCGCCGGGCGACGTCTTCCCCGGGGCTGGACGCTGGCAGGCGATCCGGCAAGTGTGGTATTCAGTTCTGAAAACGGGAGGAGTGCGACCATGATCGAACCGAAGCTCGAAGTTCCGGCCGAACTGCGCGACCTGGCCGAGAAGACGATTGACCAGGCGGAAAAGGCATTCGGCATGTTTTTCGAAGCCGCCACCAAGTCGATGACGACCGTTCCGGGCGCGGGGGCGGACGTGTCGAAGCAGGCGCTCGCTTTCACCGAGCAGAACATGAAGTCGGCGTTCGAGCATGCTCGCAAGCTCGTCCATGCGACCGACCTTCAGGAGGCGATGCGAATCCAATCGGATTTCCTGCGCAGCCAGTTCACCAGTGCCGGAGACCACATGCGCCAGATGACCGGCAGTCTCATGCAACCGGGTAAGGACAAGTCCTGATTCTCGGTGTGTTCACGCCGCGTCCACAGATTGGACTTGTCCGGCGTGAATATCGCCACTGGTGCCGGTCCATGATGGCCGTCGAATGGACCTCATTCGCCGCCCATCATGCTTTCTGCTGAACCCTGTCGGTTCTCAGGCAGGGATTTGCATATGTCGCAGGTACCTTGAGCCATCGGCCGCTCTGCTAACGCAGCGATGCGATGTAGGCCGCGATGTCGCCGGCTTCAGTCCGGCTCAAGGGGAAATTCGGCATTTTCGGGTGCGGGTCTAGCAGGAAAAAAGCGCGTCTTTCTGAACTGAAGTCGGGCCTGCGCGCAACGGACGCGAAGGAGGGAACGTCGGCGCTCGCCTGGATCTGGCCGTTCGCCACGACATGGCGGCTGGCGGACCAGCGCTTCGCAAGCTCGGCGCCATGATCTGCATCGGCGCTAGAAAAAGATAGGCCGGCAACAAGCGCAGCCTTGAAGCAGGGCGGCCCCGGGGTGTCTAGGAGCCCGGGGCCACAACCTCAGCTTCCGGTGGGTCCAATAGTTCGGCCACGGGGTCCAAGCGGGAATCAGCGGAGCACATTTGGCGAAAAGTTTTGCATCTGCAGCCTGCTGCATTTCTATGCGGTGAACGCCCTTCGGATGATGCGGGGAGTTCGATCCCGCAACATGGGCAGTGTGATCGCAGCCCAGCGACAATTGTTGTGTCTATTCCTGGCGTGTGTGGGCGATGACGTCTATGATGCAACTGGACAGATTAGTCGACCAGAACAGCGCTGACGAACATCGTGTACGGTGCTTTTGACAAATAGAAGCCGTTCTAATTTTACCTAGGGCGCTCATTGTGCGGCGCCCGCCGGTGGGGAGGCCTAGCGGCTAAGCGCTACAATACCAGTATTCGTATTCCCCAAATTCTGCACGGCCTTGTTCATCGTAGGATCGTTGACGTAGCCGCTGGCGGGGGTAGAAGAGCCATTGTTCTCATTCCTAGCGCGATTGCCCAGCCGATTTCCCGTAGTTTGATGGTTGAGAGCGTTGCTCGCGTTAGGTCCGGGCGAACCACCCGTACCGCTCGCGGTGCCACTGCTCGACATCGAGCCGGCCGTCGTGCTGCCTGAGCCTGTTCCTCCTCCAGAAGCTCCACCTGAACCACCTCCGCCAGCTTGCGCCAGGGCCGAGGTGTTTGGTCAAAACGCGACCGCTATCCTGTTCGTTCAGGCGGCGCAAAATGATCTTCGTTCGACTGACGCTTCAACGTGGCTTGCAGCCCTTGATGGATATTTGGCCACGTTCCAGGATGCAATTAAGTCCTCACGCAAAATCGTGCAGCTCAAAATCAGCACGCACAATCCTCCTACCGAAAGTATCTTCAATGTTAATCGGGCCATCGCCGACGGGCTCTGCGCCGCTTCCCAGCGAAGGAAGGTGCGACTTCGTCCTAGATTACGCTGCCGATCCAACCGGGGGCCCTGTTCCGCTGCCGCAAACCGAGCTTTATACCCTGACGGCACGCACCCTTCGCAGGGCGGACAAAGCAATATGGAGGCAAATTACTTTCGACCTCTTTCCTCTCTTGATCCATCGTAGAATTCGTCCTGTTCGCTAGACCGGCAGGATGTAAGATTATGTCCGGGCGGCGCTGGGCGAACGGGCTCAAGTGTGCTGGTGGAACTTTATAGCCCCTTGATCTTTGCGTTAGGCGCCGAAGTGAATAGGCAGACGATGCTCCGCTGGCTTAGCTCAGATCGTCGAAAGATCAAAAGCGATCGAAAGCAGCTTGAAGGCAGGGCTCGCCGCCTGCTGCAGAGTTACCTGACGGCCAATGAGTGGCAAAAGCGCCAATACTATCAGGCAATCGCCGGCGCGGCTTCTGCATGTCAGCCTGGTATTGATGATCCGAGCTTAAGTAACGAGAAGCTTGCTGAATTAACCGCTCAGGCCGCGACAAAAGTCGTCCAAGTACGTAATCGGAAAGCAAAAGATGCGCACGATCATTCAGCTGTACTGATCACGGATGCATACGCAACGGTTGCAATCGCCTATCGACGAGCGGCTTCAGCCTACACTGCTGACAAGGAAATGGAGCAGCTGGGCACCGCCGCAGTACACCTGGTCACGATAGCGAATTCATTTATGAATGCTGAATAGGACCGACAACGACAGAAATGTGACTGCGGCTTCGGCAAACCAGCCTCGCTTCTCGCTCAGGCGTATACCTTGCGCAAACCCTTTCTCCTAAGCTGCCCGTAAGACGTTATTTGTACCGTCGTCACCAACAAGAAAAGGCGGGCGGCATGTCGATTGCATTTCGAATTTTTGTTCTCCTGTTCTGTGCTTACGCCGGTTGGGAGACCGCGAGCATCCAATTCGGCGATTTGCGAGAGCCTCAGCAGCAAGGGCGTTCTCCAACCGGATAAGCAAGGAATGAACAAAACAACCCTTCACCTGGAACGTCCGCAACCAAGCCAAGTTCGGCGTGCTGACCTCGCGCCGGCTATCGGTTATGCGATGCTCGTCGATGGTCGTTTCAAGACCGAATTTCTAGATCAGGACGCCGCGACTAACGCGGCCCTTGATTTGTTGGCCAAGTATCCGAAGCTGAAGATCGAGATCTACGATGCAGCATCGAAGTCACGAACGCCGGCGAAATAGCCGCTGCGCCGCAGCATGCGTGATAACCATGTCTTCTGTTTTAATCTACCTTTAGCTTTTTGCTAACAATCGAGGTCGTCGCCAAACGGAGGCGGCCTGTGCCTTTGATGAAGTATTTCGGATTCGTCGGCAGCGCTCTCGTCCTGTTGCTGATCGCTATCGGCTGGTGCTTGCCGCAGCAGGCGATGGGCCCCGATAACAGCGACGTAGAGCGACCGTCCATCAAGATCAGCTCAGCCGAGAGGGCGCCTGAACGGGTCATAATCGATACCAGCTTGCCGACCATTGTGGCTCCGTCGAACATCAGTCCTTCTACATCAATGACGTCGGTGCAATCTGCTCGGCCTCTGCAGAGCGCATTCTCCGAACTTGACGTCGCCCGGAAGCCGGTCACTCCGAAATCAGGCGGCGAGGTCTTGAAGTCGAAGCATGCGGCAAAAGGCGAATCCGCGAAAAAAGTCTCTCACCGTCGAGCAGCGAAACCGTTGAATATTATTCCCGCACCCGCAACGGGAGCGCAAGCTGCGGCGCCTGATACGAGAATGTCGTTACTGGAAACACTCAAGGAGCGGCTAGGGCAGACGTTTTTCAAGCTGAACTGATGACGGTGTCCAACGATAGGAGCCGACGAGCGCCAGTCACGGCGGAGGCGCACTCGGCTCGATTGGACCGACCCAATAAATAGTCTCTGAAGATGGCATCCGACGGCGGCAAATCGGCCTCCTGCGTCACCGGGGCGGCTGGAGCAGGCCCGCACAAAACGGCTTTAGTCCGAAAGTCGAATAGCGCCACGTCATCGGGCTCGCGGAAGCAGCAAAACCCCGCCCGCGTAAGCCCGCTTATTTGGAAGGGCGCCCTGTCGTAGAGCGGCTGAGATAGACGTCGCGATGGGCGATCGGCGGCCACGATAGACGGCGAGGGACGCATTACGCTTACTGCGATACTACGATTCGTGGAAAGACGGCCCGGGTCGGGCGCTTGGGTTTAGGGCGGTGGCCGCTTTAGGTCGTCGGCAAGCCGTTGCGGATTCAGCAGAATGCGCGAGGCCGGTTCTCCGTCCTGCTCACAATGGTGAGACCGTTTACGCGGGCAGCCCTGCCTAAGGCAGCCTCTGACCGCAGGAACAGTGGAGGGAAGGTAACCTCGGCCGCAGGTCTCGGCCTGAGGTCGCTTTTTGCGAGCCGCAACCGTCGACCCTGATTCACATAGTGAAATGCAGATGCGGGTCAGAATGCGGCAACGTCCACGTGCCGCGACCTTGACGCTGGCAGGTTTCTCCGACCTGCTCCCTCCCAGGCGCCGCCGGCTCTTGAAGTTGCGCCCGACGGACGGCGCCCGCCCCTCCGGACTGTGGTTGAGCCGTCCCGGACCTGGCGATGGATCTCTCCATCGCAGGCGCGCCCTGCGCAAGTATCATGGCACTGGGCCACATCCGGCCAATCCCTCGGCCGTCTTGATTGCCGCCGGCGTCTCTCCGAAATCGTACCGGCCCGCAAAGGCCGCACCGGGCTGGTGGATCTCGTCCCGCTCACGCTCGGGCATTGTCAGCTCCTCAATCGTTCTCAGTCCACGCGTGCGACATTGACGAAGCGAGCGCTTGTCCGTCGTGCCAGGCGGAATACACAGTCGGGCTAGTGAGGCGCACAACTAAAAATATCTCGGCGCTTACGAAAATAGGAACGAGGTCTGCACTTTCACATTCCTTCCGAAGTGCAATCGGGAGCCTCAGCATGGCAACGCAGATCGTGATGGATCACAGCGGCGACAGCCGCTACTTCTTCGACAACTCCAGCGGTGATGCTCTGGCGGAGGCGGAGAGACGTTTTCTGGAATTCACCGGGAAAGGATACACTGCAGCGGTGCGGAGTAGCCCGGAGGAGGTAACCAGGATCACCACGTTTGATCCGACCGCCGAAGAGACATTGTTTTTTCCGCGGCTCGTCGGTGGGTGATGGCCAGGTGAAGAGGAACTTAGCTCGGGTCAGTCGGTGGCCCCTTCGTAGCCTCTGTATTGGGAAGCTCTATGAAGCATCCAAGGACGAGAAAACGATTCACGCTCGTGCGCTACGCCTCCTTCGTTCTTGGCTTTCGCCTCAGCAGAGGGCGGACTTTGACAGGAAGGGATACTTCGAGGTCGTGGGATGCGACACTGGGAAGCGGTACCGAATCCGGCGCGGCACGTCCGCCAACGTCAACGAGATAGACGAATACGGGCGGCTCGGAACGGGGCGCTGCTTCGTCCCGTTAGGTGGCTTGGCCCAGGGCGACGTCATGCTTGCCCAGAAAATAGCTCTCGAAACCGACGAGAACCGCGCGTTGAGCATCGCCAACAGCTTCCCGGGACCGCTAGGCTTGCGCCTCCCCAGGCGTCGCCCCGCAGAGGCTAGGAGCTCGGGGGTACGCCTGTCCCCGGGCTAGAATTCGAGCCACGGTGCTTCTCATGCGGCGACGCCACAGCGGTCTCGCTGATTGCAACCACAACATTGGTGGTTGACGACTGTTGGATCATCTCGCGTACCACCGCTGGCATCCATTGCCTTATTGATTCGGAGTGTAGCCCTGACCGATTGGCTCTTCAAATCGGCAATACGGGAAAGATCTTCGTCGTGTGTTGAGTATGCCGCTATTAGGCCTGACCGATAACCCGAGGACTGGGGCGTTCGAACGGGAGCTATCTTGTCTCAAAGAATGCAGTTCTGCACCTCGTTTGCTTGAACGCAGCCCTGGATGAAAAGGGCCGAAGAGCCGGAGGCTGCGGGGAGGGCTAGAACAGTCCGCCGCCTTCGGGTTGAATTCTCCCTCGAGTGACGCTGCCCGGACGCGCGGGAAAGCTCGACACAAAGGTGACGCGACGTGAAAGCCTTCAGGCTCGATGGAATTCCACCGCCCGCTGTTTCAGAGAAACTCTGGCCGCGAAGCCTGCCTGCAGCCACGCCATGGCCTGCGTGTGCCCCGCTTTGCGCGAACCTCATTTTCCCACCAGGCACTGAACTTGTAAGCTGACGGCGGTAACGGCCTCCCGAGAATTTCCTCGATGTCCGAGAACGTGAGCCGAATAGTGTGCGTCCTTGTGCGACCCAGCTCCCTCGATAGCGGATCGTAAACGGACATGACGCTCGGCTCGTCACGTCGGTCTGTCATCGCCGCTCGCGGGGATGTTGAAGCCCCGGGCGGCAACTTCTAGCTCGAGCTCAGTGATCCGTTCGAAGATGCGAGCAGTAATAGCCTCGGAATCTTCAGCGCTTATTGATCGAACGCCTGTTAGAGATAGCTCGTCCCTGAGAACCTTCGCCACAAGCAATTGGATTGCCATTGGATTAAATCCTAAAAAGACGATCCAACCGCAACCGACGGGCGAACGCAAGTGGTTAGGTGGTGCTGCCGTGCTTCGGCTAGTTGTCTCGGCCCGGAATTCTGAGCTGCGCAGCTGCTCGCACAAACTTTTCTGCCGCAGCATCAACAGCAAACCCGTGTGCCTCATCGGGTGTCCTACCCTGCGTGGTCTGTAGGCGATTAGCCGTCTCGCTTTGCTTGAGCACGAGTCGTTAGCTTATCCAGCTTCCATTGCTCCTCGCTCAGACGTCTTTCGACATACTGCCGTTCGAACTCCGTCAGAGTGGTTTGCAATAAGAGGTGGTAGCGTTGAATATTGTTGCGATGTGCCCGGACCAAATCGTCGTCAATCATCGTCGTCGGCTTTCCGGGAGTGAAACGGACAAAACAATTCATCATCAAGCGGGATGGGCAGGCGACCGAGCAAGAGCAGGCCGGAGCATCTCCGCCGCTCTCTCCATGGTAGTAAGCTTTTCTTTCCCAATCTGTGAACTATTTCACACGGCCTTGCGATCGTCGCCTAGGTGGCAGCAGACACAGTGCAGTGGTTTAACGGGCGTCGGTCGGCTTCATCCAGCCCGATGACCGCGGTATGGATGCCTAGCACAGTGGGGCGGCTCATCGAGCTTGGCTGAAGGCCGCAAGGTTTCTTATGGAGTCCAAGTCCATCAAAAGCGCAGGAAAAGAGCTGCCAAGTCTATGCGTCGGAAGACTGCGGCGACAATGGCATGGCGGTTTGATCACTGCATTTTATGCCCGAGGTCTCTCAGCCGCGTGCGAAGAAAGTCGCTGGCATGGTCGTATTGCGCGTTGCCGTTCGTGATTTGGCGGACGCGTGGATCCATTAAGCGACCAACGGTTTCGGAGCCGAGCAACTCAACTCTGTCCGACCACTGCCGTAGCAACGTATCGGGTATATCGTCCGCAGATCCAAACATCCGCAAAAGGGAATGTTCGGCTTCGGGCTTGTGGTCGTGATGAGTCTTCGCCGCATAGAAAGCGAATAGTCCCCGGAAGGCATCACGGGAAACGCCAGGTTTTCCCATCGCAATATCCCTGAAAAAATCACGTTCTCAATGGACGCAAGTTTGACGCCTCCGTTCGGGAAAAGCTAGAAAACCAAAACCCTGTGCCCACGTTTTTCGAAGAGTTTGCGGTTGGACGCTGAGTGGAATGCCAGCCCGTCAATGATCGTAACCAATTTTGACGAAGGCCAGGTTGGACCTTTGAGGCGCCCTCTGGCTCTTGTTGCTCCCCAGCCGCGCCATTGGCTGAAGCGCGAGCCGGCGGAGGGGCCAGCGTGTAGAAGCCAGCATAGAAGTTGCGCCGACCGCGCGGCTTGCACTAAGCTCATTCGATTGTACGAATTGTTTTTGTGGAGTAGCGTCATGTCGAGTGCGATTGAGTTGATTGTGGACGGCTACGCAAGACTTAAAGACCGCCAGTCGCTTGAAGAGCTGAAGATGCACCGCCGGCGCCTTGCCGGAGACCTGAAAGCCTGGGTGGGCTTTGACTGCAGGTTGTCGATCGCGCAGATCGAACAGGACATCGCGGCAATAGAGGCGGGACTGGAGACGTTGTCGGGGCCGGTCGGCGGCTAAGCTAAGGAGCCAGCCCGACGGCGGCGTGCGCGCAAGGAGGCAAGTGCTGCGATCTTTCGTCATGGCTGCCCTCATTGAGCTTTGGCCGTGCTCGTTTGCGCTATGCCTGCCGTCGGAGGAGATTGTCGCTAAGCTTCGCGCCGCAGGCTACTCGCAGATCCAGGAGGTGCCGGCCGGAAAGATCAAGACTTACAAGGCCGTCAAAGAAGGTCCCGCGCGCTCGGTGGTCATCGACAGGACCGGCCACATCGCAGACGTGGGAGATAGCTAGACGGGCAGACGAAGCCAGACGTCTTTACTGGATAGCGTGCCGGTTGGCGTCGCATCTCCATATCGACGACGCGAAACGAGCCATGACTTTCGTAAACGTAGCGAAGGTGCCAGACCGGGCCGAGTTCCGGCGAGATGGCGAAGTCGTCTAAGGCAGACGCGACGTACCGAACGGCATCGCGTCGCTCAACCGGTGCGGAGAACATCGCCTCTATCAGCGCGGCCAGGCTCACGCCGCCGACTAGCAGGCTCGTGCAGCTTCGTCGCCGTCAGTAAGCCGGAGGGAGGTCACGATGACCCGCAATACCGGCGGGGTTCTTCAGAGCCACGGCACGGTTCAGACCCAAAACCGGACCGTTGATGTAAGGGCGCGGGGCGGCGGTTGGGTATTTTCGCAAGGTGATGGACGACTGCTACAACACTTCAGCACGAACCGGAGCCACGCCACGATCCGTAATCCCTAAGGTGCGCGCGGCGGCGAGCGAGAGGTCGAGGACGCGGCCTCGGACCCATGGTCCGCGGTCGGTGATACGAACCACCACCGACCTCTTAGTCTCAAGATCAATGACCCGGACTCTCGTGCCGAACGGCAGACGGCGGTGCGCCGCGGTTAGTGAATTCCGGTCGTACGATGAACCGTTCGCCGTCTTGCCCTTTGAGTACGAGTAGAATGAGGCCCTTCCGGAGAACACTCGGTCGAGGGAGCGAGAGGCTGAACGGTCTTTCAAGGGTTCTTGACGATCTTTCAATGTTTGTTGTCCGTTCGGAGCTTGCACTTGCGGCTCATCCTTCTTTGTCTGTTCGAGCCCATCAGGAGCCGGCTCAGCACGAGCCTTTGGAATGATGGACCACCGCTCATTGAAATCCTCTGCTGCAGCGGTGTTCGCATTCAAGCCAATCCAAGCAGGGACTGTCGCAATCGCAACCATTCTGAGGAGAAGACGCATCGTTCGGCCTCATCAAACAATTGAAGCACAAGTCAACAATGCAACCCACCAGCCAGTGTTCCTGAACATGTATTCGCGTCTCGCACATAGGTGATTGCATACCGACGTTGCGAGGATGTGCGTAGGAGCACCGCAGCAAGTCAATTATCTCGCTGCGATGCATCGCGCCATTTAGCGCCACCGGCCGGGGCCTAGGGGCGGCCAGTCTTCCCAGCGCGCACTACATACGAGCGGCCCATGGGAAAGTTGCGTATCCCCAAAATGAGAAATTTCAACCCGCCTACTGACAAAGGGGCAGAGTTGTTGGTGGCCGTACGCCCGCCGACGCCAAGCCCGGCGAGCGGTGCTTCGCGCTGGTCTTAGTGGACGAGCAGCGGCCCCCAGCTTGAGGGGCAATCGCCAAGGCCGAACACGACGACCACGCCGCGGCGGGTGCCGAACGAACTGTGTCGGGCAGCTTGATTCGCGGCAGAGGGGGTTATTCGAGGTACTTAGGAGCCTGCGGTTGGCGCTCGCTAAAGGACCCCGCAATCTTCTGTTCGGCGATTTCGAAGACCGGACGAGCGTTGGCAATTGACCACAGTACCTTCCCAAGACTTCCGATTGCTTGCTCGGCTTCCTCAGTCCGGTCAGCCGGCTCTTCCTTCAATGCCTCTCGCTCTGCACGCTTGGCTGCCGCAGACTTGCTCCTTTGAGCCCGCACAGCATGTTGCAGGCAACACAGGGGCGGCGGTCGCAACTAAGTCCGATTCAGGGTGTATGACGGAGTTGCGTTCCTCCTAGGAGCCGTGATGGAACCAACAGAATCTGCCCGCACGCACCGTCAGGTGTTGCCTTGGCTCGTGGTCGCGTTGATTGTTGTGTTGGCTGGAGGCATGTTCGTTTGGATGAGTAACAGAATTGATGCCCTACAGGCAGCGACTGCTATTCGTCAAGATTCTGGCGTCGAACAAACAAAGAGGGCGGTAGCAGCTCTTGAGCAGACGGTGAAAGACATTCAGTCAAGCCAGCAAAGCCTTGTGGACCGGATTGCGGAGGTCCAGCGCAAAATTGCCTCGGAAGGCAGTAATCGCAAGCTAATGTCAGATCAACTAGGCGCACTAGGCGCACGCGTTGATGGGCTGGCATCGGCGAACGCGGAGAGCGCCGCGACTGCCCGTCAGAACTCACGCACAAAGCGATAGATGTTGGCGCTTAGTTCGGTGCCGGAAATTTCTTTCCGAAAGTGGGAAAAACCTTTCGCGAACATCTTCAACACAGAGAACGAAACAGCGACGCGCGTCAACGTTAGTGACCAATTAACCTGCCCTTGAGAGTGGTCCTCTCAACGCGATTTGGGACTCGCCTCCGGTCCGACGGCCAGTTGATCAGTACTGCGGGGTTCTCGCACTTCTTCCGCCGCTTGCGGTTTCTTTGAAACGCCCATCCGATCAATCGCGCCAGCCCGAGGACAACTCCTGCGACGATCACCCAGTGGGGATATCCGATCCTGGAAAACGTCGCTGTTCCCGCTAGTGCTCAGCGCTCACCCTCGTGCCGCAACGGCTGGGTACGAACCGCTTTTGAGAGCAATGTTTTCGACGACTGTTTGCTCTTTGGTCGGAAAGTACGTCGCAACCAACGACAGGACACCAGCGATGCAGACGGCCGTCAAAGCGGCGCCTGCAACGCTTACCGCACCTCGCAATAGCAACTGCCTCAACGCGCGAAACACGATATCTGCATAGTCGGAAATGCGTAACGAACATACTGCGCGCGATCGACGGCGCCCAGAAACGCACGTCGCATCGCGCGCATCCTGTCAGATGGAGGTTGCGTGGAGCGAGAGCACTGTCGGATGATCGAGTAGGTGCCGGTCTATTGCGTGAGCGACAAGCCAAGAACAAATGCCTTAGCCGCCGTCGCGCCCGGCGTTCGCTTCAATTTCTTTGCGATCTTCGTGACACCAGTCTTTTGCTTCGCAAGTAACTTCAGCGTCTTCAGGTCGTCTTTCGTCCACTCGCGACGAAACCTTTTTTCTTCTTGGCCAACTTGGCGCTCCTTCGTTGATAGGAGCGCGGTCTAACACGTGTTGCGCGGTTCGCAAATGCCTCGTGAATGGCGCTGTTTGACGGACGCTGTCCTTTTCGACAGGTGTAGGCCGTCCTGAGCCGTGGGCATGATCGCGCTAAAGGACGAGGGCCGCGGCTATGCGACGTTACTACTTCCCGATTTTTCACAAGGGAGAGCCACATGCGGACGATGTGGGGGAGCTATTTGGCTCGGCTCAACTAGCCGTCCAATACGGCGCGCGCGTCGCTCGGGACATCGCCAGCGACCTCGACTATGATTTTAGCCAAGCGGCGTCGTCGTCAGAGTCAATCGTCAACGCTAGGGAAGCGCGACGTTGGCGAACAATGCCCACCAATTCGTGCCGGCGGGCCTCCTGCACACGGCTGTGATGCGCATTGTGTGAAGTAGTTCACAACCGGCAGGGTATCACCGAGCGTAGCGTGCGCGCTTCCACTGGAGGGAAGCGCAATGAAGTGGAACTTGGCAACCTATCGAATGCTCGCGCTGACCGCCGCTGTTCTGGCGGCGGCTGGTACTACTATGGCCATCGGTACTCCTCGTGGAGTCCCTGAACCAATGTTGGGATCCGATTGGCAATGCAGCCGGACCATGCTGCTCGTGACCACGTGTGCGCACTGAAGCATTGATCGGATAGCCGCAGACGCGCGCTCGGCAAAGCTAGCGGGTGCTCGTTCACACATCTCGGCCTTCACGAACGTCGGCCTAACAATCGGTGTACGCATCCGGCGAAGACCCCGGCAGGCCGCTTTCGGGAAGGCTGATCGCGCTCAAGCTGCGTGAGCGACGTTTTTGGGCTGCCAATTCCAAGGCAGCAGTTGGTCAATGCGCTTGGCAGAGTGATCAGGTAGGCGGGCCAGCACGTCGGCAAGCCAAGCCTGCGGGTCGACGTCGTTGAGCTTTGCGGTGGCGATGAGGCTGTAGATGGCAGCAGCACGCCGAGCGCCCTCATCGGACCCGGCGAAGGTCCAATTTTTTCGCCCGATGGCGACGGCCCGTAGCTCACGTTCAGCAGCATTGTTCGACATGCAAAGCCGCCCGTCATCAAGGAAGCGGCTAAATGCATCCCAGCGGCTGAGGCAGTAATTGATCGCCTTCGTCGTGTCGTTGTTCCTGGAGAGCTTGGCGCGCTGCTCGCGCAACCACACCTCCAGCTCGTCGATCAGGGGGCGGCTACGCTCCTGGCGCACACGCAGACGCTCCTGCGCAGGAAGTCCGTTGATCTCGCGCTCGATGGCGAACAGGACGTCGACGCGCTTGACCGCCTCGGCCGCGATCGGCGCCTTGCTGAGCCGTGCCAGATCAAAGAACTTGCGCCTGCCGTGCGCCCAGCACGCGGCCTCGACGATCGGGCCGCCTTTGCGATTGGCCTCATAGAGCCTGCCAAAGCCGGCGTAGGCGTCGGCCTGCATCAGTCCGGCATAACCTGCCAGATGCTGCTCCGGATGCGCACCGCCACGATCGGGCGAGTAGAAGAACACGGCCGCCGGCGGATCTGGGCCGGCAAACGGACGGTCGTCGCGCACGTAGGTCCAGAGCCGTCCGGTCCGGGTCTTGCCCTTGGCCAGGACCGGCACCGTGGTGTCATCGGCGTGGATGCGCTCGGCTGCGAAGACGTGGCTCCGGATCGCATCGACCAGAGGCATCAGGTTTGCGGCGGAGGCACCTACCCAGTCCGCGAGCGTCGAGACGTCGAGGTCGATGCCCTCACGCTGGTAGACGTCGCTCTGACGATGAAGCGGCAGGTGAAGGCCGTACTTGGCGAACAGGACATGAGCCAGCAGCTTGGGTCCTGCACGCCCGCGCGTAATCGGGTGCGAAGGAGCCGGCGGCTGGGTGATCGCTTCGCAGGCCCGGCAGACAAGCTTCTCGCGCACGTGCTGGATCACCTTCCACTGGCGCGGAACGAGCTCCAGCGTCTCGGTCACGTCCTCCCCAATTTTGCGCAATCGGCTGTCGCCGCAGCATGGGCAGCTGGCAGGCACCGGGTAGACAATGCGCTCCCGCTGCAAATGCTCCGGCAGCGGACGACGGGCCGGCTTGCGACGCTCGAACGATGGCACCGTAATCTTGTCGGCTGCCATCTGCGTCGCGCTCTCAGCTTGCGCCGCGTTCTCCTCCAGGTCGGCGAGCTGTAGCTCGAGCTGGTCCAGCAATGCGCCTCGCTCGGAGGACTGTCCGAACTGCTCGTGCCGCAGCTTCTTGATCGTGAGCTTGAGCTTCTCGATCAACAAGGTCCCCGCATGGGCCTCGGCTTCTGCGGCCAACCGGGCCGCTCGCTCGGCGAGCAGCATCGCCTGCAGCGTAGTCACATCATCAGGAAGAGAATCATCGGCGCCCATCGAGACCAGAGAATCACAAGACGCGGTCTCTGTCCGAACTGCTGGTCGCGCCGGCGATTCAAATCACAGCGATCAGCCGGCCGCCTGCGGTCGCCAGGTATGTTGCGGCATCCGCCAGTCGATGCCCTTCAGCAGGTAGCCAAGCTGGGCTGGGGTAATTGTCACGACGCCATCAGCCGGCGATGGCCACAGGAAGCGGCCGCGCTCCAGCCGCTTGGCATAAAGCGACATGCCCAGTCCATCGTGCCAAAGGATCTTGATCAGCTTGCCGCTTTTGCCACGGAACACATAGAGGTCGCCGCCGTGTGGGTCTCGCTTAAAGGCTTCCTGCACCAGTAAGCCCAGCGAGTTCATGCCCCGACGCATATCGGTGTGGCCGGTCGCAATCCACACCCGCACGCCTGACGCAATAGGGATCACCGTAGGCGTCCATCTGCCAGCGCCGCCACCGCGGCCTTTAGCGTCGCCGCGTCGACCGTACCCATGATCCGCATCCGAGCCCCGGCAGCAAACTCGATCTCGATCGACCCGCCGCTGCTGGCCGGCGTGACCGGACAGGGCGCCGGACCTGATTCCGCCACCACCATCGCCGGTACGAAGCCAGGTTGATGGGCGGCATCCTTCGGCTCAGGCCGAAACGACCGTCGCCATCGCAGGAGCAGTGAGCGCGAAACGCCATATCGCCGCGCCGTCGCAGCGACCTGGCGCGGCGCTTGTAAGCTCTCGAGGACGATTTTGAGCTTCTCATCCTCGGACCAGCGCCGCCGCCGGCCTGTGTCCACTACTTCGAGCCGTTCGACTTGGGCACTGCGCCTATCACTGTCCATAAGGACAGTTCTCAACAACAAGCCTCATTCGGCAAGGCGGCCTTCACCGGACGCATACCAATCGGTTAACGAAGAACCCATAGCGTGTTCCGCCGTTGACCTGCATCCCGTCACGCATGACGAGGTAGGTCTAGGACGGGGCCGATACCATGGCGGACCTAAGGGAAAAATTGGACAAACTCCGCACCGATGCCGCGGATTTTGTCCTTATGAGCAGACGATCGAGCGACCCGCAAAAGCGCGCACTTTTCGAACGCTTGGCAGATGAGCTCGCCATAGAGGCTCTCGAACTCGAGCAGGTGGTGAAGCTGCAAAGCCGGCGCTCCGGTCACAGCGACATGGATAAAGTCGTGCCCCTCCACGTGCGTCCAGATCGTCGCTGACCCAATCCCTTTCCATTTGTGGGCGTCGATACGAACCCCTCCGACCCATGCGGCGGCCGCCCGATCTATGTAAGGCCCGAGCTCGCCGCTCGGATGGCGCGACCAAGCAGATAGATAGCTCGCCGCCAAAAGCCAATCCCCGGCTCGCTCCACTAGGGGATCGGCGGCTTGCAATCTTTGCAAATGTCGTCGGATTAACTACTAAATAATAAAACGAGAATTAAATAAATTAAATCATGGACGAGGTTTAAATTTGGATTAGGATGCGAATGCTTGGCGCCGGACGAACGCGTCAAGGACCTCCTGGAAGCGGCCCCATCATCCTGCCCCCAGCTTACGCCGTCAAAAGGATGTAGGGGCCGCTTCTTTTCTTTGGCAAATTGGGAGGCGAATCATGCAGTTCCTGTCATTAGGTGATTGGTTTTTCATCTCCGCAGCGACGGGTACGCTCCTACTGGTCGAGGTCGGAGTTTTGATCATTGTGGGCGTGATCTGAGCCGGACGTTTTCCCTCAATTTCAATTTCAGCGCTCCCAGCGCGCGAACTGCACTTTATGCCCTCCATAGTGTCTACGCACTTCAGCACAGAGCTTTCCGAGCGACGCTCCCATGGTCACGGGCGTGCGCCTGCTGCCTGCCTCTCTTCCACTCCTATGAGGGGGCGACGGTACCATATGGGAAGCGACTTTAGCTAGGCAACCGTTCTTCATGGCAAAAAGGCCGCCCGGCTTAAATAAGCGCGGACGGCGGCAGCCCGGGAGCGTGAGCAAAACCGGTGCTGGCAAATTGTACATCCGAATCGTGGAGTCTGAGCAAAATTGCTCACTAAAGCAAACCACGTGAGGCGGCCATACTCCTTCTGGACCTCTATTCGCGGGCAGTGTTCACACCGGAAGACTGAGACCTTGCGGCGCAGTCCCATGGCTCCCATCGTGCCGAAAGGATTGCCCGATGTTGTACATGGTGCCTTTCATGTCGTTTTCGGCGGGCGCAATTCGCTGTTGGTCCATGCTTGAAAATCCGGGACCTGCATTGGATCGATGTCGTCGCACTTGATACACCGAAACTTGCGACCGCCTGTCCTGACGATCACGAAGTGCATCGGCGTACCGCAGTTAGGGCAGATCGGTCGGGGAGGGTTTTTTGGCATGCTACTCACGCTGAAAACGCGCGAGTCTTCTGCTCACTGTCATCGGATAGCTGCGGAAGATAGGCCGATGATGGAGCTACTCTAGTTAACAATTGTGGCCGCTGCATGAAAACGAACAGGACTACGTATTGTCACGTAGCCGCCCTGGTGCAACGGCGAGGTCATTTCTTCGGTCACCTCAGTCCGAGCGGCTCGCTTCGCTGCCTCGTCCGCCAATAGTCGTCGCCCGCGATCCCAGCGTAGACTCTCTGATCTGATCGCGCAGTTGGTGCAATTCGTTCAACTGAGTTCTTAAATTAGCTGCCGTCGCTGCGACGGCTGCAATTCGCACTTCGGTCAGGGCTGCAATCCGCGAGTCCACGGCGGCTTCAATGCGCCGCTTAAGAGAACTCATCGGATACCTCCAATTAATGGAACTCTACTACGAAAATCACGAATGTGGCAGTGTGGCACTGTGGCAGTGTGCTTTACTGGTCAATATTGCTCATACTGCAAATATTAATGCAGACGAGTAGTCCTTCGGTTTGCGGATCGGCCGCATGGCCGCTTCGGGTCTTGGTCATCGCCGGATCCCTTGGCACCTGCAACCAAATGCGTAGACTAGCCCCGAACGAGCCAGGAGAGAGCTTTGGCGATCGAGCGGCCAAACCGACGGCTGACGACGATCCTCGCGGCTGATGCAGTCGGCTATAGTCGGCTTGTGGGGATTGACGAGGAAGGCACGCTCGATCGCCTCCGGACCGTCCGCAATGACCTCATCAATCCTATGATCGCCGCCCATCGCGGGCGTATCGTCAAAACTACTGGGGATGGCTTGCTGGCCGAGTTCGCCTCGGTTGTGGATGCAGTTCGTTCGGCGATCGGTATGCAACAGGCCATGGCCGAGAGCAATTCTGGCCTCGTACAGGATAGGCGCATTGAGTTCCGCATCGGAATCAATCTCGGTGACGTGGTCGTGGAGGACGATGGCGACCTCATGGGCGACGGCGTCAATGTGGCGGCGCGATTGGAGGGCACTGCCGACCCTGGTGGTATTTGCCTTTCTAGTGCAGTCTATGACCAGGTGCGTGGCAAAATGGATATCACCGCGCAAGATCGCGGTCGGCAGCAGCTAAAGAACATCGCCGAGCTGGTGCAGATCTATTCGATTTCACCCGCGCAACCCGCAGCAGCAGCGCCGCACACGACCGTCGCACCGCGACTCTCTATCGTTGTCTTGCCCTTCGTCAATCTCGATGGCAACAGCGAGCAGGACTACTTCGTCGACGGTGTCACTGAAAGCCTCACAACCGACCTGTCGCGTATTCCTGGCGCCTTTGTCATAGCTCGCAACACTGCCTTCACTTTCAAAGGCAAGCCAGTGGACGTCCGGGTGATCGGGCGAGAACTTGGTGTGCGCTACGTGTTGGAAGGCAGCGTGCAAGGTGGCGAGGCCCGCATTCGTGTCAACGCGCAGCTCATCGACACGGAAACCGGCGCACACCTCTGGGCTGAGCGCTTCGACAAGCCGCGCGCCGACATCTTCGACATGCAGGACGAAATCACCACGCGCCTCGCCCGGACGGTGGGTGTCGAGCTCGTTGCCGCAGAGGGCCGCCGCGCCGAACGCGAACGACCGAACAATATGGATGCCGGGGACTTGGCCATGCGCGGCTGGGCAATCCTCAACCAACCCTTGTCGCTGCGCCGCGACAGCGCCGCGTGTGACCTGTTCGAGGCGGCGCTCCGGTTGGACGATTGCAACGTCGAGGCGTTGGTCGGTCTTGCTTTCTACCATGGTAATGACCTTCGCACCTTCGCCTCGACCAATCGGGACGAACAGCTACGCATCGCCCAGATGGCCATCACTGAGGCACTGAGGCTCGCTCCGTCCAACGCTTTAGCCCATTTCGTTCACGCCAATCTCCTCCATGTCTCAGGCGCGACGGAACGCGCGCTGCGCGAACTTCAGTTCGCTATTGCGCTCGATCGTAATCTGGCTTGGGCCCATGCTGATGCAGGCTTTCTTAAGGTACTACTGGGGCGAGCTGAAGAGGCAGAAGCTGACCTCACAAAGGCGATCCGGCTTAGCCCACGGGACCCTGCGCTCGATCGCTGGTATGCCCTACTCGGTATCGCCGACCTGTTCCTCGGCAGGCTCAACTCAGCGTTGGATCGGCTCCGCAAATCGGTCGAAATGAATCCGAACGTCGCGATGGCTCACTTTTTTCTAGCCGCGGCGTTCGCGCTGAGCGGCCGCGCTGCCGATGCGCGGGAGGAGCGGAATGCCGGCCTCGAGCTGGACCCGCACTTTACTGTTGCAAGATTTCGAAACGAGCGACGCAGTGAAAACCCGTCCTTCCTGGCTCAACGCGAGCGCATCTACGAGGGCCTAAGCTTGGCGGGCGTCCCAGAAGGCAAATAGGTTTGTACGGGCAAGCGGCAAAGTAGTTCTAGCAAATCAGGAGAATCCCGCAGGGGTGGCCCAGCGGGACGAGTTGCCTGCTAAGGTCAACAGCGTCGAATTGCTTGCTTCGCCGCCATGTCCGGTCTCGCCTCAACTCCCGACCGACCCGATCGCGATCTACGCCTTCGGTCCAACAACGGGCTTATCGCGCCTCACCTCCTCTGGAAATTTCCAACGACCATCGAGAAGTTCTTCCCGCGTGGGCCCTTAACACGATGGATTCCTGCAAACCGTGCGATCCGGCAGGACTGCTCATCGTTGATAATCGTGCCGCGATACCTTCGTTTGTGAAATTGCTAGCTCAAGAGAGTTTCGTCGACACCGGCAGAATTTTCACACCGTCTCGACTTGCAGTCGTTATTCATTAGGCGTTGGACCCGAAACGGAGTAGCGTTTTGCAGCAGTCAAGCGGATTACTTGCCTGACAGCTGCACAAAACGGCGACCCACCGAAGTCTCCGCCTCCACTTAAGTGCAGCCCAGTGCCGTCGGTAGGCAAACTCTTTCCAAAATTGCTGTCCCAAACACGTCTCACGCTCGCGGTCTGCTGACCGCGACGCGCGCCGTCGGCCACCCGGTTAAAGGAGGAACAACATGAAAATGAGCAATGTAGTTCCCAGTGCGTTATCTGTAGCAAAGTACACTTATGTCGCGGCGACCATATGGGTAGCTCCGGCTGCTCTCATCAAATCGGCTCATCTCTTTGAAAGGATTGGACTCGCTACGGTTGGAGGCTCGTGCGGCCTATACGTGGCCGCAGCATTGATGCGCCTGGAAAACGAACTGTTTGGAAGCGGCTGGTTCATCTTGTTGATGATGCTCTACGGAGCTTTCAGCTTCTATATCGGCATCGATCTGCCTGGCCGTCCTGTTCAGGGAGCGACTTCGAGACTCCCGGAAGAGCGGAACCGTGGCACCGATGCGGCTCAGATCTTCAGTGCGGCAGGCACATTCGTTGCCGCGATTGCGGCGTTTCTGTCTGTCAGCATGATTGTCGTTGATCAGGTCCTGTCTCAAGGTTCGATCATTCTGATCGCATGCTGTTGGGCGATTGGTTCTTCGCTTCAAATTGCGGCCGGCTCCATCGCTCGCAACGGCGTGCTCGAAGATGATGGCGAGTAACTGACGCTGCAATTGCTCTGACGCCACTGGTCTTTGTTTGAGCGGCGCGACAGTGAGAGGCACACGGACAAGACGGAGCAAACAAAGAAAGTCATTGAATGAGTAGTCAACGTGTTGCCTATCCTCCAGAAGAGCTTGCGAACTTCTCTCCAGAAGAGCTCGCCAGCTTCAGAACGGTTTTTGAGGATGCGATAGGTTCATTCTCACCTAGACTGCTCACAACCTCCAACCGTTTGCAGGTTGCGCAAAACATCCTCGCTCGTGCGGCGACTGGTGAGCGTGATCAAAGCGAACTGCGGCTTGCGGCATTCGCAAACGTCAACGAACGTCGCCGCTATGGCGGCGGCGTCCCGTAGCCAATGTGCGGGAATGACGATGACAGCGGTCCGATCGCGATGTGAAACGGTGGTTTTCAAGTATCCATTCCGGATCGCAAGCATCGAGCGGCTGCTACCGGCGGGCTCGTATGAGGTCATTACCGACGAAGAGTTGATGGAAGGCTCGTTAATTCCATCCCTTCGGTGCGTCGCCACCAGGATGATCGTGCCTGCCCCGCCACGTAGTCCTGCCGTTGAGATGGTAGTGATCAGTTCGACCGAACTATCCATAGCTCGCGAGACGATGCGCTGGTGTCCCGAAAATGATGTGCCTGTTGACATCGACAAGCATCGCGACATGCCCTCGCCAAGCTTCCGGCGGATGATGGTGGAGATCGAAAGCAAGGCGTTGCGCGGTCAGCAGCCGCTACGTGAATCCGAGTTGCTTGCGATTCCCGCGCAGTCAGTGGTGGGCGCGCTACCAGTGCTGAAACGGTTTCGCCGGGACTTGCGCATCGATGCGTGCCGTGGCATCGCGCTATGGTGCATCTTTCTTGACCATGTCCCCAACAACATCGGAAGCTGGCTGACGCTGCGGAATTATGGTTTTAGCGATACCGCGGAAGTGTTCATGTTCCTCTCGGGTGTGACCTGCGCGCTGGCTTACGGCAAGGCAAGTCGGTGCGATGGTTGGCCGAGTGTGGTCAGCCGTACGCTGTGGCGAAGCTGGGACATCTATGCGGCATTTCTGCTGCTCACTCTCGCTTGCGCCATCATGGGTTACCTCGCCGGCGGCGGCAGGATTGCCGACGAAAGCAACACGCGCATTCTGCTGGAACAGCCGGGCGCGGCGCTCGCCCATGCAGCGATCCTGCAATACCGCCCAGTCAACTCCGATGTCTTGCCGCTTTTCGTGATTTATCATCTTCTATTCGCACCGTTGCTGTGGCTGATGCTGCGAATGCCGAACGTAATGCTTGGCGCGTCGCTTTGCTTTATGCGCTGGTGCACGTCTTCGGTTGGTCCGTCCCGGCATGGCACAATGACGTCTGGTTCTTCAATCCGCTGGCTTGGCAGCTGCTGGTTGTTCTTGGTGCCTGGTGGGTCATCGAGGGCAAGACGTTTTGGCCGTGGGTGACCTCGCGCACGGCGCTTGCAATTGCCATTCTCTACCTGGTTTTCGACCTGACGATCGCATTGAGTTGGAGCATTGGACCCGTGGTTTCACAAATGCTGGCTGAGCTGGTTTACCCGCCGGACAAATCGAATCTCGCGCCGTTGCGCCTGCTGCATTTTGTTGCTCTCGCGATTCTGGTTGCGTGGGTCGTGCCTCGCGATTGGCGTTGGCTTACGACTCCGGTCATGCGTGGGGCGATCCGCTGTGGCGAGAACTCCCTGGCAATCTATTGCATCGGCATCCTGCTGGCGCTTGCCGGCCACATCGTACTGATTGATATCTCGGATGGGCTTGCCATGCAGATCACGCTGAGTCTCGCTGGCATCTTGGTCATGATTGCGGCCGCAACGTTCCTGAACTCGATCCGGATCAAACCGGCGGCAAACACGATCGGCGGGAAGACTATGATCTCCTGAGAATGGTAAGGAAACGCCGTAACCTGATTAGAATCGCCACCACTTACGACGCAGCGGATGCAGTGGCAGTTCGCTTGGGGGTGAGAGTCCGCCTTGGGTTCACAAGCCGCCAAAGCGGCGCCCCTTCTGGTCTGTGCTCTTGAGCTGACATGCAGCGACGCGGCGTCAACGGAAGCCATGGGCCGGACGTCGCACGTGAGGCCGATATGAAAGAAGGCCGCCTCAATGGTGGGCTTCGGGTGAGCTGTGCTCGGCAGAGGTGCCGAGCGACGGCCGATGGCAAACAACTGACAATTAGCGACCCCTTACAAGCGCCCTCTGCAGGTCTGGCGATACCTGCGGCAATTTCCTTCGCCTCGTTCGCCCAATTCGTCCTTGTTGAGGCAGGCTTGTCGCAATTCGGCACACGCATCCCTCCGAACTGGTCGTTGGCAGGTCTCCCGGTATCTGCGGCAATTTCCCTCGCCCCGCTCGCCGAGCATGTCCTTACTTTCGCAGGCACGCCGCAGTTGCTCGCATTCCCCGCCCCCCATACGCACGCCTCCCGGTCCAATCTCAAGGGATTGGGAAAAGGCCGAGACCGGAATTACAAAAAGAGCAGCTGCCGCTGCGGCGCCGAACACAAATTTTCGCATTCCTTGCAACATTCCTGATCCTCCAGTTGGTGTGGGTCGCTGGACCGCCACTCTTAGTTGGCGCACACCCTAACTTAGTGGTTTAGCGGGTCTGTCTCCGGCTTAGCTGCGCGTTCTTGGTAGATTACAGTGCGGCGTCGAATTGGTTCCACGGCTCGGGACGATGTAGTTTAACGCTTTCAGTCCTTAGATGACTTCAATGGTGGACATGAAGGCCTGACCAAGCAGGCAGTTCAAGACCCGACGTCACAACGGCTGGAGCTTAGGTCGGCAGCTGGTCACAGGCCGACTTCCGAACCGACTTGAGCCTAGGTCGGCTTATTTCCTGACGGCAGACACGGCGGCCCTGTCAGCGAACGGCGCGACTGGCCAGAAGCAGATGGTTCACGCGGCAAGCTCATCTTCATCTTTGTTGCTCTCGCCTGGACTCGCCTTAGAACCAACTTGCCGAAATTTCCCGATCGTGGTTACGACTTGTTGGTTGCTTGTCACTACCTTGCGAGGCAATCTCCGGCTTAATCAGAGAGACATCGCGCCTGCTAAACATCCCGTATGCCTAATTTTCCCAGGCTATGGAACCTTTTGCTTCTGTGCACTTTGTAACATCCAGCGAAAGTACGAGTACGGGGAAAGCCTTGACGGAAATGCCATCCATCCTTGTCATCGAGTATGACGACGCGATCCAGAGCCTTGTTGAGGATGCGCTGAACGAGGGAGGCTTCGAGACCGCCGTCGCAAGTACCGGCGAGGAAGCCGTGCCCCTCCTTAAAGGGGGGCTCGTTACATACGGCGGCCTCGTGACTGACATTAATCTGCTGGGAAGGTTCAACGGCTGGGAGGTAGCGCGCGCAGCACGTGAGGTCGATCCGAGCTTTGCCGTGGTCTATATGTCCGGCGTGGCCGCTGACGAATGGCTGGTACTAGGGGTTCCCAACAGCATAATGCTTCATAAACCGTTCGCGCCCGTGCAGCTCGTAACGGCAGTTTCCGACCTCCTCAACGGCTGCTTGAGTCCCAAAGCACCAGACGAACCCTTCGGCTAGCTTGGTGCTCAGATGGCGCGATTCTTCTTCGGCCTTTGCGGTACAGAAAACGTCAGTGATCCCGGCGGCCTCGTCTTTGAGCACGAAATAGATGCCTTCCGTGCGGCTCAAAGACTTGCTGAAGAACTAGCAAGTAGCCGACCCCATTTGAGAGAAAATACATGGGTGGTCGTGAGTCGGAACGATAGCGCCAGCGCTTATTATCTGACCCTTTAACATTCATTCCCGATTGGCATTCCGTAACATGCCGTTATGAACCGGCGATAGCCTGCCGAGTACAACGCACACATGCCAGGAAGCCACTCCAAATCAGCACGGAAGGAAAAAGATGAACGGCCCTCGGGGGAGTATCCCGATCTTAGAACGTCGTGCCTCAAAACGGCTTTCAGTCAATCAACCCGCGCTGCTCCGCTTTCGCGACATTCGTGGAGTTCATCCATGTGTTGTGAGAAATCTCAGCGAAGAAGGAGCCTGCCTTAGCTCTCCGGTCCGCATTTTCACCGATGAGCTTGACCTGTCGGTTGACGGCTTCAAGAGTACTCTGAGGTGCGAAGTTGTGTGGAGGGACGAGCATTTGTATGGCGTAAAATTCAAAGGCGGCAAACACACATGCGTCCCGTTGTGATGCAGCCTCGGCACCGGCCCTGAGTAGCACTTTCGGCAGAGCAGCCAGTGTGCTGGCTGACTTGAAATGCGGCCTCCTGAGGAACAACGCCCGCATGTCCATTGAGGGTCAAAATGCGAAGAACTCAGCCTGAGCAGATCTAGTCCGCCGTGCCTCACTAAGCGGACCTCAACAAGGTGCGCGGCTACTTCGCTGATGGCCAATAGGCGACATGGACCACATCGACAAAATGAAAGAGGCCGCCCACTAAGGCATCGGGTATGACAAGGCCCCGACGTGGGCGCCGGCCTTACTTGGCACTGTTTTTTTCAAGGCACTCCAGTTTATCTAGCTGACCGGCTAAACCCCGCAAAGTTCTGGCGATGTTTTTGAGGACGGCGGCGCGATCCTCGGAAGGGCTAACCCGACTCGAAAGTGTAGAATAGTGTCAGCAGCTTTTTGGCACTGTGTAATGCTAATCATCATTGCACTCTGACTTGTGTTCCGGCCACGGGATCTTTGCAGGCATCGCAGATTAAAGCTGAGCAAAATTGCTCACTCAAATCAGGCCACTCCCAAAATCGAACTAGGCCACTAGCGTCGGAAACAGGCCAGTACCATCGTGGCGGATGGGAACGGATCAAGAAACTGGTACCCTTCGGGAACGCGCCGTTTGAGGTCCGTTCGGGGGGCTACGCCGCGACCGAGTCCGCCAGGACGTCCGCCCGGACCACGCGATTGCGACCTCGGTGTTTGGCGGCATAGAGCGCCTGATCGGCCATGCGCATGACCTTGCCCAGATCCATTTCGCCATGGGATTGGGCGAGCCCGATGCTGATCGTCACGTTGGTCGAGGCACCTTCGCCGACGACTACTTCGGCGGCGCAGGCCTGCCGCAGATCTTCGGCGTATTGGGCAGCGCGTTCCCTGGATACCCCGGTCATCACAACGGCGAACTCCTCGCCGCCATGCCTTGCCACCAGCATCTGCCTTCGCTCGGCGAAGGAGCACAACACCTGCGCGACCGCGATGAGCACCTTGTCTCCGAAGTCGTGCCCGAACTGGTCGTTGATCGCCTTGAAGCGGTCGATGTCGCACATCAGCACCGTGGTCGGCAGGTTAGCATCGCGCGCCTTGGTGAGGGCCGATTCGGCAGCCTGGTCGAAGCCACGTCGGTTGAGCAGTCCGGTCAGCTGGTCGGTGCCGGAGATTCGCTGCAGCTCGGCGCGCGTCAGCGCCAGCTCGCGCATCGTCAGCGCGGACCGGTAGCTCAGGGCGGCCGTCAGCAGCCCCGAAATCATCATGCTGATGAGGATAGACGATTTGGTCACGAAGCCGACGCGCACCAACGCATCCGGATCGGATCCGAACTGTAGGAAGCACAGGGACAACGTCAAGAGGACGGTCAGACCGACGCTCACGGCAGAGCGGCCCATCGTGTGGCGCAGCGCGTCCCGGTGCGTAATGATGTCGTTGGCCATGGCTCTGCGTAAAGCGACCAGCATCCGCCCCCTCACCTTCACGGCAGGTTAAGGCACGCTCCGCTGCGCAGACGCCGTTAACGCCGACCTAAAGACGAAGCTCAATTTGCGATGGCCCGCCTTGAAAAGCGCAGCGGCCCGGCCGCAGACATTTCAGCACTGCGAGTCTCACCACACGATGTCACATGAAGCCCGGATTGCGAGGCAGATACTGGGCCCAACTGCCGAAATCGCGCGACGACATCAGAAGCATCGGAAACTTGATCCGCATGCCGCACTCGAGCGCCGCCGAGAGGGCCGCTTCGCTCGAGCCGGGCAAGAATGCCGACACCTGCGAGGCGCCGCTCTCTGCGGCGAGGCGCAGCGCCGTCCTGAAGGCGGTGGCCATCGCGCTGGACTGCAGCACCGCGACAGGTCCGGCGTGGCCGCCGGCATCGACGTAAGCGTAGCCCAGCCAATCAGCTCCATCGTAGAGGCTGAAGCCTCGCGTCCGGCTGTCGTTGATGAGATATCGGTGGTGCTTCTCGCGCGAGATCCCAAGCACCCGCTCGTCCGCCTGCGCGAGGCGAGCCAGCGTCGAAGCTTCTTCGTCGAGCGGAGCGCATTCGAATTGCGGCCCATTCAGGCGACCGACCAAATGCTCCCGGGGCGCGCTGACGCTGTAGATCGGAAATCGCGGAAACAGTCCGTGGCGGATGTAGAGCCCCTGCGATACGGCGTTGAAGGCAAATGTGATCAGAACCCTGTTGCAAGCGCCGGACTTCTCGGCGTGATCCAGCGTCCGTTTGATCAGCTCGTTGCCGATGCTCCCACCCTGACGGTCGGGAGATACGAAGAGCTGCGCCAGAAACCAGATGTCGCCGCAGACCCAGCTCCAGGCGAAGCCCAGGATCCGGCCGTCGGCTTCCGCGACCCAGAGACCGTCGGGATCGTCCGCCAGTGAGAACAACTGAAAGATCGGCTGGCTTGGGGAGGCCATTTGCCCGAAACCATGGCGGACCGTGAGATCGTTGATGCTGGACACGACAAGCGCGTCGGCGAACTCCAGATCTTCCGCGCGGGCGGGCCGGTAAACCACTGTCATCGAACAACTCCACGACCACGCGGCCCCCGAAAGGGTCTCGACACCTACTGCCGACGGATCAGCCTCAACAGCGCGGACTACTCCTCCAGAGGCTTCAGCGGCCCGTCCGCCCACTTGCGGGCTTCAAGTCGCGCAACGGGTCGTCGTCACAACCGGTGCAGACGTACCGCAATTCCCTATGAGCGACTTCGTCGGGCACAGCCTTCATCGGCCTGCCGCACGCAGGGCAGGCCTTCCGGACGGATAGAACACCGGCATCTGATTTCCCCTGCGATGGCCAGTCTACGTCCGCCGGCATCGCGATCTCAAGACCGACACGGAAAGTTGCATGCGCGTGCCGACGCTTCTTGACTCCGCGACCGCAGGCTACTCAACTCCGGGCAGTGATGTTGCGAGGGTGCGTCATGGAGCAGGAATTCTATCGGAGCCTCGCGCAGCGGGTCCGGGACATCGCCGAGCAGGCCGATCCGTTCACCCGACGTCGCCTCTTGGATCTCGCCAAGCGGTACGATGCCAAGGGCAGCCCGACTGCCCGATCCGGAGTAACCGAGCGGCCACTGCTGGTGCCGCGCACGACGCCACCGATCTCGACCTTCACCGGACCAGGCGAGGCCTGACAGGCGGCAGGCTCATCCTGCCGGCTCCTCCACAGTGGGCACGTCGTCTTCGGTCAGCGTCATCTCCAACCGAAGGCTGTTCAGGCGCTGCTATGCCGAAACCTGGCGCCCCGCTCAGGACGAAATTGAACCGTGAAACGGCCACGAGAGCCGTCAGTGGCTCCTGAAAAATGCGGTCGAGAACCGTAACCTATTTCGTGATCATGCGATGTACCGGGGGGCGGAGGCGCCGCTGCGGGCGAGATGGCAAATGTGAGCCAGCTGTTCCACCCGGTCGGGCGAGCCGCCCCTCCGAATTCCGCGTATCCCTTGAGATTGACGTACCCGTGGAGGCCTTCGCTGAGCGGAAAGACGTAGCCGAACTGCGGCCCGACGCCGAACACCTGCGACCGGAAGCACCCGACCCGGTCGCCAGAGCCGCTGTCGCACCCCAGTTCCTTGTAGGCGTACCCTACCAGACCCACCTGCACCTGCTTGGTCAGGAATTGCGACGCGCCCCAGTCGAGATGCATGTCCACGCCGCTCTGGTACTGCGTCGACGGGTTGACAAAGTTGTACGTAAATCCGAGCACCGCGGATAATTCGGGGCCCGTCGCCGGATTGAAGTAGGTGTACCCGCCGCCGGCATCGATGGCGCCGTGGCCGAGGCCCAGATTCGCCAGTCTCGTGGACTGATAGGCTCCAACAGGTATGTCGCCAGTGACGTAGGTCATGAAGTTGTTGACGCCTGCGTTCCAACGCAGGGAGAATTGAGGAATAACATCGGCGAAGCCCTAAGTGGTATCGCTGAAGCTGTCGGACCGCATGAAGGGGATGCTTCCGACAGGCGTCGAGAGGTTTCCCGACAACGTGCCCGCCAGCTAAGCGCTGGTGACGCCATAGGCACCCACAAGGGCAAACGTTGCCTGGCCGCCAAGCACCGGCGTTGCGAACACGTAGCTCGGGATGACAAAACCCAGATCGCCGGTACCGGTCAGACTCGCGTTCAGGCGGGCCGACAAGTTCGCAGGGACTCTGCCCGTCTGGAGTTCACGCGCCAAGGCCACATCCGAGCCCGCCGATACCGAGGTGTGGTAGTAGACGGTCGCCAGCGACCAACCCGGCTGCTGGGGCGCCGCCGACAGGCTTCCAAAAAAGCCAGGCACCCAGAAACTCACGCCGCCTTCGTCGGCCAATGCACTAGAAGCGGCGCTTTTGATGGCGGTTGTTCTGTTCCTTGCGACCAATGCCATTGGGCAAGAGGATAAGAAGACCGATGACGACAAACCGGCCGATCCCGACACGGGAGAGAGCACGGTGGAGGAAAAGACGCTTGGGTTGCTGCCCAATCCGCTGCAGAAGTACGGCGTGAAGTTCGCGGCGACCTACATCGGCGAGGTGCTCGGCATCGCGTCCGGAGGATTGAAGCAGAGCGCGATCTACGAAGGTCGCCTGAACCTCGCCGTCGACGTCGATTTGCAGAAGCTGATTGGGATCGACAAGCTCACCTTTCACGCCAACATGTTCCTGATCCATGGCGACGGGCTATCGCGCAGTAACCTGCAGAACTTCTTCGTTGTTAGCGGGATCGAGGCTCTGCCGTCGACCCGTCTGTACGACGCCTATTTTGAAAAGCAGTGGGGTGCGAAGCAGGTCTCGCTGAAATTGGGCCAGCTAGCCGCGGACAGCGAATTCTTCAACACCAAGTACACGGACGTGTTCACCAACGCCTCGATGGGTTGGCCAGCCATCACCTCGGTAAATCTGCCCAGCGGTGGACCCTCGCCGCCTTTGGCCGCCATGGGAGGTGCTCGTCAACGTAACCGATCAGCTTGCTGTGCTTGGCGGAATCTTCGATGGCGACCAGGCCGGAGGCGGTCCGGCCGACCCGCAGGAGCGCGACCGCTACGGCCTTAATTTCCGCGTCAACGAATGCGCCGCTGTTGCTCGGGCAGATTCAGTATGCCTGGAATAACAAGAAGGGCGACCCGAGCCTGACCGGCCAGATCAAGTTCGGAGGCTGGCGGCACTTCGGCTCCTTCGCAGATCAGCGGCTCGCGTCGAACGGGGTCTCGCTCGCCGCTGCCGCCAGCAGCAGCGGCGAGCCCTTGCTATTGTCCGGGGATGTCGGAGGGTGGGCGGTTTTCGAGCAGCAGATCCACCGCGTGCCTCATAGCGATGATCGGGGGATCGGCGTGTTCGCCAGGGCCGCAGGCTCGCCTGCCGATCGCAACCTGATCGATCTCTACGCGGATGTGGGCGTTGAGTTCATCGGCCTGCGCGATGACCGCCCTGACGATAAGTTCGGGATCGCCGCGGGTTATGCCCACGTCTCGAAACGAGCGCAGGCACTCGACGCGGATTATCGGACTTTGGTCGATATGACTTGGCCAGTGCGCAGCTTCGAAGGATTGCTGACAGCGGTTTACCAATTATCAGGTCAAGGACGGCTGGACGTTACAGCCCAATTTCCAATACATCGTTCATCCCGGCGGTGGCGCCACGCTGCCGGCGAGCCCGCTTTCCGGCAAGCCTCTCAAGAACGCGTCCGTGTTCGGTCTCAGGACCACGCTCAAGTTCTAGGACGATGTGCTCATGAACATCGTGGCGGCCATGCCCACAAAGCGAAGAGCCATCGCGGCGGTCGCAGCCCGACCGAAACCGTAGCGGGGACCGGTGACGACGAGCTTGCCCATGACCTTCGGTCTCCGGACAAGCACCGTGAGGATGACCATCACGGGCGAGGCGAGTACGCCGTTGCGGCATTCATGCGGATGGCGATATTGTCGTGGTTGAGCAGCGGATGCGAGCCACTCCCAGGCGGCCAGCCCTATGAAAATGACTATTGCTTCGTCTTCGTCGTTGCGGGCGACAGCATCAAGCAGGTTCGTGAATATATGGACACACGGAAAGGCTGGCAGATGGTATTCAAGCCGGATTGAAAATAACTCCGGCGCATTCGCCACGAAGTCTGGCCGCTAGCAGGGCCAGGTACCCTCTGAGCCGACATGAACGGTAGCGATGGGCCTTAGGCCGCCATTCGATAAAATGAAAGAGGCCGCCAACTGATGGGGTGGATGGCCCCCTGACGGCATCGATGTGCCAGGATGGTGGTCGTTAGAGATCACCAGCAAAGGGAGCCATCCATGGGCGATATTACAACAAGTGGTCTTGATCTGGCAAAGAGTGTCTTCCAGGTTCATGCGGTCGACGAGATGGGCAGCGTAGTGATGCGCAAGCGGCTGCGACGCAGCCAGGTCCTCGCGTTCTTTGCCGAGATTCCGCCGTGCCTCATCGGCCTCGAAGCCTGCGCGACGGCGCACCATTGGGCTCGTGAGTTGATTGCGCTTGGCCATGAAGCGCGCCTGATGCCGCCCAACTATGTGAAAGCCTATGTGAAGCGTAACAACCACGACGTGGCCGATGCCGAGGCGATCTGCGAGGCGGTTAGGCGTCCGTCGATGCGCTTCGTCCCGATAAAGACGGCGGAGCAACAATCGGCGCTCATGATGCATCGGGCTCGAGATTTGCTGGTCCGCCAGCGCACCATGCTGGTGAATGCTCTGCGTGGGCACCTGGCCGAGTTCGGTCTTATCGAGGCGCAGGGTCTGCACAAGGTGGCGAAACTGATTGCGATTGTCACCAACGAGAATGATGGGTGTGTACCGGATATTGCCCGTCAGGTGTTGCAGGTAATGGTCAACCACATCGAAGATATTCAGGTACGGATCGTTGGTCTCGAGAAGCAGGTTCTCGCGTGGCATGAGAGCAACCCAGTCAGCCAACGACTGGCTACCATTCCAGGCATCGGGCCGATCATCGCCACGGCCATCGCAGCAACGGTTGCAGATCCCAACACATTCCGTAGCGGCAGAGAGTTTGCCGCCTGGCTCGGGCTAGTGCCGAGACAAAACTCCACCGGGGGCAAGGCGCGCCTCGGTGGAATTAGCAAGCGAGGGGACAGTTATCTCCGTCGCCTGCTGGTCAACAGTGCGCACACGGTGCGAGCAGGATCCGCGAAACCTCTGGCTCGGCAAGATGCGGCAACGGCGCCATCCCAATGTCGCGGCCGTGGCTCTTGCCAACAACAACGCGCGGATCGTGTGGGCTATGCTCACAGGCGACGCGGCTTATGAGCCGGCGCTTTCGGTGAAGGCGGCCTGAAGCGAAGCGGCAATCAAGGAAAGGAGGTCTCACCGGCAATTGCAACAAATGGCAGGAGATGGCGAAACGGTCACCCCGTCGCTTCCCGAACCTGATGTGTGGACCGGCACGGCTTGCGCCGATGTCTCGGGGCCGTTGAGGTGGAAGCGGGCGAAAACCATCGCGGCTCGCGGCGGAGACGTTGTCCAGCCGCATCAAGAAGCCGGATATACGTCAGCAGTTGTGGCCGTCGATCCCAATCAAGCCGGTCGTTGCAATCGGGCGCGGTCCATATACATCCACACATGAGGCGGCCTTCATAGCAAAAACGCCGCCCGCTTAATATATCGCGGACGGCGGCATTCCAGCCCCGGGAGGGTGAGCAAAATCCCGATGGTGACACAAATTGCATATCCGCATCGTGGAATCTGAGCAAAATTGCTCACTCTTTAGAATGCCAAAGCGGCCTATTCATTTCGGGTGGCCGCAAGCCCTACCGAACAGGGACGGTGCTAGCTACCGTACGCCCTTTCTGTGGGTAGCAAATTCGCTCTGCAAGCATCCGGCTGAAGCGCACCTTACTTGTCTGCCGGATGAAGCGCCGCCTTTCGCGCTTCCAGCTCAGCCATCATTTCGACCGTGGCCTGTTGGGCGGATTCAAGCGGTTGTCGCAACACCGAATGTGTTCCACTCATGACAGCAACTCGTCAAGCGCCTCTGCTGGCGTTTTCCAACCCAAAGTTTTTCTCGGTCGAGCATTGAGGGCCGCGGCCACGGCGGCGATGTCGTCGGCGCTGTGGACGCTCAGGTCGGTGCCTTTCGGGAAGTACTGACGCAGCAGCCCATTGGTGTTCTCGTTGGTGCCACGCTGCCAGGGGCTTTGCGGATCGCAGAAGTAGACTTGGACGCCCGCGTCGATCTTGAGACGATCGTGCTGAGCCATTTCCGCTCCCTGATCCCAGGTCAGCGAACGACGCATCTCTTCGGGCAAGGTGATGATGGTGCGCGTAATCGCGTCGCGCACGGCTTCAGCTCCGTGTCCCGCGAGAGCAGGGCCATTCTTCATGCGTGGAGCTTCGCCATGCCCCGCAAGCCGGGGAAGATGCAGCAACATCGTGAAGCGTGTTGTCCGCTCAACCAGCGTGCCGATCGCCGAGCTGCCAAGACCAAGGATGAGGTCTCCCTCCCAGTGGCCCGGCACCGCGCGATCGGCCGCTTCGGCGGGGCGTTGGCTGATCATGATCTCCGGCGAGACAAAGCTCTTGCCTCGCCTGCGTACGCGCGCCCTGGGGACCCGCAATACGCGCCCCGTTCGCAAGCAGGCTGACAGTTCGCGGCGTAGCGCTCCCCGACCCTGAACGAAGAGAGCTTGATAGATGGCTTCGTGGCTGATGCGCATCGTCTTGTCGTCCGGGAAGTCGATCGGCAAGCGTCGGGCAATCTGCTCCGGGCTCCAAGCCCTGGCCCATCGCCGATCCTTTCGCGGGCCATGCCGGCGGCCCTTCCACGGAACGGCGGGACCAGGAACGGCAGCGCCACTCGGGGTCATGACCACGCCGGCCAGTCGCTGCTCCAGATAAGTGCGCAACGTTGTGTTGAGCGCAAGCTTAGTCGGTTTGGGCCGACGGGCCGATCGCTCGGCGTGCCATTGGGCTGTCGATGCACGATACTCCAGGCCGCCGCTGCGCGTCGCGGCATTGCGTCGTAGCTCACGGGAGATGGTCGAGGCGGATCGGCCAAGTCGGCGTCCGATCTCGCGTCTCGAAAGGCCCTGAACGCGAAGAAGTGCGATCTCCTCACGTTCCGCAAACGAGAGGTACCGCCCGGACCGCGGCTGGGTTGAAGATCTGAACATCGCTGGTGCCATGCCGCCTGCCTGTCGGAACAATCTGGTTCCGACAGGCTGCGACATACCAGCCGTTAATGCAGCATCCTCGCTGGTCATTCCCTGCACGATCCCCAACCAGAATCGCTGGAGTTCAGATCGCCCCGCTACCGGCGGCCGTCCCGGTGACGCCAACGGTGCTCGTCGAGAGCGGTGTGATCGTCGCTTTCGAATGCCCATCGCAACCTCCTTCGTTCAGGTGTTGCGACGACCGCTTGAATCCGCCTTGCGTCTGACGGTCGTTAATGCGGTCCTTAATACGGCGGTAGCGGAGGATCTGATCATCGATGGTTTTGCAATTATCGCACATGTCTCACCGCTGCAAATAACTCGGAAGTCATCTGACCAGCGGAGACGCCTTACCCCGCCACTGGTACATTGCATGTCGCGCAATGGAAATCTGGGCCAAACTCTGTTTGCACAACTCTAAAGCCGTCCGTGACACTATTCACGGTTGGTCTGTCGACGCCTTTGAAGTGAGACAAACTGGCGGTGCCCGTTCTGCCACATTGCGGGCAACGCAGCCTTTCATCCCATTTATCGGTCATAGGGTCCCCTGTTTCTTAAGACGGTATCCTCTCGGACGGATCGCCGATGTCCGAAATTGACCACCCGAGCGATTTATGTTGAGCCACTGAGATGATTTTCAAACTAGGCCACCGAGGCCGGAAGTAGACCAAGCACCAGCCCGAAAATGGAACGGATTGGCCACCGGAACGTATGCCGAACCGTCACCATCGAATGACCCCTCTGGGTCAAAGGCTCGGAACTGAGGATATTCCGTCCGAGCTCGGCGCGGCGGTGCACTGGGTTTGGTTGGACGGATGACATCTGCGTTCCCCGAAGTCGGCGGGAGCATTACCTATCTCTCTGTCGCCGATAACAGCCGGTCGGAGCGGCGATTGACCTAGTTTCGCTCAAGTCATGGCTGCGGGACTGGTCAATATTGACCAAGACTCCGAATTGGTGCGAGGGGTGTCTTCTGGCCAACGTCGTGCGTTAGCGGAAGGAACCATCTGCCACTGTTTATTTAGGTTGGAGCTGGCACAGGCTCACCAAGGCAGCGAGACGAGGGTATGGCAGGTGCTGCAGAATTCTTCCGTGTTTGAGGTGCGGCAAGCCTATGCGGCTCGTTTGTATCGAACCTGACCAGCCCGGTCATGAAGTCCGAATTTTCGAGTGTTCGGAATGCACAACAATCGGTAGGTTCAAAGCCGTGATATAGTCTCAGGTGCGTATTGCGGCCCTCTTGGCAACGCTCGTCTGCGGCGAGGCGCAAATGGCACAACGATGCGGAGAGTGGAGGGCTTTCCGTCTGGCCGGTTTAGCGGCGCGGGTCGGGCGGGACAACCAAAGCGGGCGTTGATGGGAAGCAAAAATCGGCATGCCAGGCAAGGCCAATCCACCGTTTGACCCGAAGGAGTTTCTCGCCAACGTAGGCGAAGGAAAGACCATCCTTAAGTTTGGCAAGGGTGACGTCATCTTTGCCCAGGGAGATGAGGCGAACACGATCTTCTATATCCAAAAAGGGAGGGTGAAGGTCGTCGTCATATCCGAGCAGGGCAAGGAAGCCGTGGTCGGAATCTTGGAGCCGGCTCAATT
The DNA here is from genome assembly GCF_023101105.1 of Bradyrhizobium sp. 155. Taxonomy (NCBI): domain Bacteria; kingdom Pseudomonadati; phylum Pseudomonadota; class Alphaproteobacteria; order Hyphomicrobiales; family Nitrobacteraceae; genus Bradyrhizobium; species Bradyrhizobium sp. 155. The sequence goes on from NZ_CP064704.1 coordinate 2,365,424, forward strand.
CTTTGGCGAAGGCTGCATGAACGGCCATTCGGTGCGGATTGCGACGACGACAGCGATGGAGGCCTGCCTGATCACGGTGATCACTAAAAGGGCCATGCTCGCGGCGCTGCACGACCAGCCCAAATTCTCCGAGCTGTTCATGAGTTACCTGCTCACCCGAAACAGTCGTGTTGAAGAAGATCTGATCGACCAGCTCTTCAATTCCAGTGAAAAGCGACTGGCGCGCCTACTTCTCCTCCTGGCCAATTTCGGCAAGGAGGGGAGCCCTCAACAGATCAGCCCAAACATCAGCCAGGAAACATTGGCCGAGATGATCGGAACGACCCGATCTCGCGTCAGTTTCTTCATGAACAAATTTCGCAAGCTCGGCTTGATCAACTACAACGGAAAGATCGAGGTCAATAGCTCGCTACTGAACGCCGTTTTGTACGACAAACCCGAGATCCAACGCGACCCATAAGTCGAGCAACATCTAGGTACCAGAACCGGCGGACGCACGCGGCGTCTAGGCCAGTTACTGAAGGGGATCTTTCGGGCGTGATCCCGCAATCCTGTACGCGAATCCATTAGCCAGACAGCGCGCTAAAATACTCGGGCGGAATTATATGTCGGCCTGAGTTCGCAGCCGTATTTAATTTCCTGGGTGTGCGGGAGTCTTGCGCTTGCTCATCCGCCAGCAATATCAAGAGCACTCCCCATAGCAGGCACACCATGAAGGAGGCCCCCAGAAGGGGTTAGCTTGAGCATGAATGGTTCCGCGTAACTTCGCGGGAGCATGGGACGCTCAGTCGCCGATAACTGCCAGGGCGCGCGGTGATGCCGTAGGTATAACCACTTCCAGCCGATTAGCGAGAATCTGCGGCCTATTTCCAATCCGCCGGGACGAGGCCCTGCTGCAGTGTCGGCCGTTCATTAACTCTATGCTCTTACTGTTCTGCAGACATGGTCACGATTTGTGGTTCATGAACGGAACGGCGGAAGACGTGCAGCAGATCGAAACGAATGACCCTATCGAGGCCTGACGTAGCCGCTATGCCCAGTATCGAGGACTAGTTGCCACCGTGACCTTTGGCCGCGCAACGGTGAGAGGCATGGTCCGATCGGTCAAGGAAGACAGCTCTTGTAGCCCAGTTCGATGGTTGATCACTATCGCTCCGAGAGAACAGGGCAATTCGCAAAGTGATCGGCCTCCGACAAGATACCGTGAATATTCCGCGCCTGACAGTCAGCTCGCGATCCCTGCATGCCGACGTGCGCTTGGTCTCAATGAGCAGACGGCGCCAGCCACTAATCGCGCTGCAAATCATTGCTGAGGCCGGCTTGGTGATCGGAGTTCTTTCGGGGCGGAAGGCCTGAGGCGCCCTAGGAATCCAAGGCTCTCCTCGGTCCCCGCTACAAACCGTTGCTGCTCGGCTGGAGCGCCTTGGAGGTGCCGGGACTTCTCAGGAAGCCTTAAGTGCCCGCAGAGGACTGAGAGCCCCGCGAGAGCAAGCCCGTGCCTCTTGTCGTCCGCTCTGAAATGACGACGGAGCCACCGCGCGACTTCCGAGAAGAGCCCAACAGGCGACATGGAATTGAAAGAGAGGCCGCGACAACTGAAGCGGCCCTGCTTCACTGGCTCAGGCGCGACCTTGTCGCGTCCAAGGCCATCTGTATTCTCGCGAATATGTCGGCGGCAGCCTGTCCAGCACTAATTTCACGGCAAGCAGCGTCAACAGCATTGCATGTCGGCCCTGACCCCGAGCGGGATCAAGCGTATTTGCAGCGATGAGCTTTCGATAATGTGCAATGTTTGAAGCGTGAACGTACTGCGACATTCGGATCTCCAAAGGTCTCTTAAGGAAGATACCCATCATTGAGCCGCGCCTTACTTGGTCAGCACCCGATCAACGGGCGCTTTCAGCCAACCTTTCTCCCGCTGAAGGGATTCGACGGCGCGGCTGAGAGCCGGCACATCCGAGGGGCCTCTAAGCGAGCCGAATCGACATTTCGATAAACCGAAATAGTGCTTGCGCCGTCGGGCAAAACAGTGGTTGATAGGGTGCTGGTAGTCGTCGGGGGAGCCAGCATCGTGGCCGATGAACACGAAACATCTTCAGAGCTATCGAAGATAGCGAAGCTTAACGGAGACTTCAGGAGGAATTACGGGACGCTGCTCGGAGCCTTCCTGTATCTGCGCTCGATCAGTGCCGCACGCGGACGTTCCTGGTTTTTGGCCGGCTTGATTTCGCTCGTTTTTTCAGCGGCGATGGGTTGGGTTGGGAAGCACGGCTTTTCTTGGCTAGTCGGCGGATAGTCCCGTGAAAACGCTCGGCTTCAGCCGTCCTCGGGAGGACATTCGGGACAGGCGTCGCCGATCGACTCCAGCACGTCCCGAATCTCGGCCACCGCCTCGTGCGGAGACAGTTCGGCCGGTGCATCCTGTCTCGCGAGTTCCATTGCTCTGTCGCTAGCGTGCGGTCGGTCCTCATGCCGTCATGGTCGCCACCTCGGCTGGCTCTCGATCGAGCTCAGCGTTGCGGCCGCTTCAAGACGTGGAGGGCCGGCTTCATCTTGTTGACGGAGTACAGGCCCAAGAATGAAGCCGGTCGCGAACAAGCTGCCTCGAATAAGGGATACGCCTAGCGATGCGAGACCTGGCGCTGCCGCTCTATCGCTAAGGGAGAACGAGGGGAGCTAGACGAACTGCCGATGTGACTATCCACGCAGCTCCACAGCTTTGTTGGTACCAAGCGATTCGGCACAGGCTTTTGCAACGGCTGAGTTTGGCCCGGCGCTTCCCGGCATCGTGGCCCAACCGCCTTTTTCAACGAACTTGCTCTGGTCCCATGCGTAGGTCGCCTTCTTCATTTCGACCAAGTTCGCGGATGCATCAGCGGCTTGTCGAAACTTCTCAACGCAGATGGGTGTGAGAGCTGCAACGACAGCTGTCGCAGCACTATTCTTCGCGAGCGTCTCGGCGGTCCCACCTGTCACCCAACCGCCCCAGCTGAACCCCATGATTGCCAGAGCGATTGCTCCGGCCACGGCTCCCCAAAGTGCCGGCCGCACGGCAGCTTTTGTCTCCCTGGAGATTTCCATGATTTTCACCTTGAGTTAGAGGTATGTTGAGCAGGAGGCTAGACAGGTCGAGCGATCGACGTCTGTACCAAATTGCTCAGTCAATTGGGTGCCGACACTCTCGGGATGGCCTGAGGCGCCGGTCCCTGCAGTCTGGCGCCTGCGCCCTACGGCGAGTATCTGCCCCGCGATGCTTCTGGAAATAATGCATTGCCTGACTTGGAGTATGTTGTCGATCAGCCCGGCCCTCGTGGCCGGGCTTTTCGCTTGGGAGGCCATTCGCGGTCGATGCCGGTCGAACAGCAGCCTCATAGTCTTCTACGTCCTGGAGATCGGTCCATCCCGTCCCTTTTCTGCGGTTCGGCTATGAGCGAGTTGACCTAGAAATCCATACCACCCATGCCTCCCATGCCGCCGCCACTTGCAGGCACGCCGCCGCCTGCATTCCTCTTCGGCACCTCGGCCACCATGGCTTCAGTGGTAATCAAGAGAGCCGCGACCGAGGCCGCGTTCTGGATCGCCACGCGAACCACCTTGGTCGGGTCGATGATGCCCTTTGCGACCAAGTTGCCGTACTCACCGGTCTGCGAGTCGAAGCCGTAGGAGTACTGCTCCTTTTCCAGGATCTTGCCAACGATGACCGAGCCGTCTTCACCGGCGTTGATCGCGATCTGGCGGGCGGGGTAGGACAGTGCCTTGCGCACAATCTCGACGCCGGTCTTCTGGTCGTCGTTCTTGGTGCGCAGGCCCTTGAGCTGCCCGGAAGCACGGAGCAGGGCGACGCCGCCGCCCGGGACGATGCCCTCCTCAACCGCAGCGCGGGTCGCATGCATCGCGTCATCAACGCGATCCTTGCGCTCCTTGACCTCGACTTCGGTCGCGCCGCCGACGCGGATCACCGCGACGCCGCCCGCGAGCTTGGCGAGACGCTCCTGCAGCTTCTCACGATCGTAGTCCGAGGTGGTTTCCTCGATCTGCGCCTTGATTTGATTAACACGCGCCTCGATGTCGGCCTTCTTGCCGGCGCCACTGACGATCGTGGTGTTCTCCTTGTCGATCATCACCTTCTTGGCGCGACCCAGCATTGCAAGCGTCACGTTCTCCATCTTGATACCGAGATCTTCCGAGATGGCCTCGCCGCCGGTCAGGACCGCGATGTCCTGCAGCATGGCCTTGCGGCGATCGCCGAAGCCGGGAGCCTTGACGGCCGCAACCTTCAGGCCGCCACGGAGACGGTTCACGACCAGGGTCGCAAGCGCTTCGCCTTCGACGTCCTCGGCGATGACAACCAACGGCTTGCCGCTCTGAACGACCGCTTCGAGCAGCGGAAGCAGCTCGTTGAGCTGAGACAGTTTCTTTTCGTTGATGAGGACGTAGGCGTCGTCCATCTCAACGCGCATCTTGTCTGCGTTGGTGACGAAGTAGGGCGAAATGTAGCCGCGGTCGAACTGCATGCCCTCGACGACCTCGAGTTCGGTCTCGAGCGACTTGGCTTCCTCGACGGTGATGACACCCTCGTTGCCGACCTTCTTCATGGCGTCGGCGAGGAACTTGCCGATCTCCGCGTCGCCGTTGGCCGAGATGGTGCCGACCTGGGCGATCTCCTCGTTCGAGGTGACCTTCTTGGAGTTCTTCTGGAGGTCCGCAACGACGGCTTCGACCGCGAGATCGATACCGCGCTTGAGGTCCATCGGGTTCATGCCGGCGGCAACCGCCTTGGCGCCTTCCTTCACGATCGCGGCCGCGAGCACGGTCGCGGTGGTGGTGCCGTCGCCGGCCGCGTCAGCGGACTTGGAGGCGACTTCGCGCACCATCTGCGCGCCCATGTTCTCGAACTTCTCTTCGAGCTCGATTTCCTTGGCGACGGTGACGCCGTCCTTGGTGATGCGGGGAGCGCCGAACGACTTGTCGAGCACGACGTTGCGGCCCTTCGGACCGAGGGTCACCTTTACCGCGTTGTTAAGAATTTCGACGCCGCGCAACATGCGGTCACGGGCATCGACGCCGAACTTGACTTCTTTGGCTGACATAGTGATCTCCGTTTCAACTGGTCAAATCCCAAAGACCGCAACTGGCGAGCTTTTGAGGGATGAGATTTGAATTGCGGCCTCATCCTTCGGAGAGCCCGGCTACGCCGAATCCCTAGGGTAAGGAAAACTGGCTGGCGCTTACGCTGCCTTCTTCTTGGCAGCGGGCAAATCGTTGAGAACGCCCATGATGTCGCTCTCTTTCATGATCAGCAGGTCGACATTGTCGATCTTGACCTCGGTTCCCGACCACTTGCCGAACAGCACGTGGTCGCCGACCTTCAGGTCGATGGGGATCAGCTTGCCAGCTTCGTCGCGGCCGCCCGGGCCGACGGCAATGACTTCGCCCTGGGAGGGCTTCTCCTTGGCAGTGTCCGGGATGATGATGCCACCAGCGGTCTTGTCCTCGGGCTCAATGCGCTTGACCACGACACGGTCATGGAGCGGACGGAATTTCATGCGGTTCTCCCTGGCTTTTGTAATTATTTCTAAATTTGCGGTCGGAATGAACTACGTGGCGTAAATCGAGCCTTCCGCGTCCACTAAGACGTGGGTCTTCGTTTCAAAAATTAGCGGCGACCAGATCGTAAGAACCCCTGCTGCCGCGGACGTACACCCTGGCAGCGGCGGCACATATCGCATCACGATTGAAATCGAATGCGTTCAGGAAACCCGATTCATTAGGGTGAGCATCCGGTTGAAGTCGCCTCAGCGCGTCTTCCTCTATGAAAAACGACGCCTCTAGCGCACTATCGTATCCCCAAAAACGCACGGCATGCCGCGTTCGGTCATATGAACGACTGTGATTTGGAAACTCGATCATGGTGGGTCCGATCAAGTTTGCGCACGGGGAAGATATGCTGAAAGCAATCTGGCGGCGCTAAGCCTTAGATGGCTACTCTGGAATCGGATTACAACTGCCCGCGCCAATTAAGTCTACGACCAGCCTCGTGAATTGGGCCATGCTGCACGCGCTGGATCCGCCCTCCATGCTCGTCACCGTCAGTCTTGGCGGCGCCACCAACGCTCCTGCCCAAGCGCAGCCGACCGGGCGCTCTACGCGGCCAAGGAGGGCGGGCGCGATTGCCTGGTCATGTCCGGACCGGTGGTCGTCTGGCCGAGGACGAAGCGCGTCGTCGGGGCTTGGCTCAGTTGGCTGAACGGCTCCGCCGCGGGCCGGCTCGGCTCGTGTCGAGGCCACCGTCCGACTGAGGCTCGGCGAACAGCAGCACCTCGAATAGCACCCGATTTGCCCGATATCTGGCTGCGGAACGCTTGCCTTCCGACCCGTGCATAAGCGTGCGGCCGTCGGCCGTGCACAAGAACCACCACCACGTGCGGCCGCGCTTTCGCACGTGGGTCTCGAAAACAGGAAATCGCATCGCACCGCCAACCGTCAGGGGGACTTCCCATTGTGCTTTGTCTTACCGATGCTGCCGCGGGTTCAGATCTGCGTGCCCAAGCTCGCTCCTGGCGATCGACGGATAATCCTTCGTTGAAGGAAAAATGCTTTGAGGCAGAAACAATTGCGCGTAGCCTCCGACCTGTCGGAGCTGGGATTCCGCCGGAATGAGGGTGAGCGGAAGCGAGACCCAGGCCGCCCGACCTTACCTAAACCTTTTTGCTTCAATGACCCAGAGCCCGGATAGAAGCGCCTGTTTCCGTCCTGGAAACCAATTTCCGGCAGCGTCCAAATGTCCGCACCGAGCAGGATCGCGTTCTTCATCGATGGCGCCAATCTCTACGCCACCGCAAGGACGTTGGGATTCGACATCGACTACAAGCGCCTGCTGAAGGCGTTTGAGGGCCGCGGCACCCTGGTTCGCGCCTACTACTACACGGCCGTCATCGAGGATCAGGAGTATTCGTCGATCCGCCCGCTCGTCGACTGGCTCGACTACAACGGCTACACCGTCGTCACCAAGCCGACCAAGGAGTTCGTCGACGCCGGCGGCCGCCGCAAGGTCAAGGGCAACATGGACATCGAGCTCGCGGTCCACGCCATGGAGCTTACCGGACACATCAACGAGATGATCCTGTTTTCCGGCGACGGTGACTTCCGCTCGCTGGTCGAGGCCGTGCAGCGCCGCGGCGTCCGGGTCACCGTTGTCTCCACCATGGCCAGCCGGCCACCGATGATCGCCGACGAACTCCGCCGCCAAGCCGACGTCTTCACCGACCTGGCGGAGCTGCAGTCCACGGTCGGCAGAGATCCCTCCGAACGCGGCGACGTGCGCCAGAATGGCGCGCCGATGAGGCGCGGCGCCTCGCGACCCGGCGGAGCTGAGGATTCGATCGTCAGCACGCGCGAGCCCAGCGAGAAGCCGAGCGACGAATAGCGGTGTACCCGTGAAGTTGATGACGCGACGATGTCGCGTCCGCATTGCTCGGCAGACGAACTGAGGCCATCCAGCGGCGTAACACTCGCGGCGAATTTCGAGAGAGATCGCGCCCCGGTGAGCGCGACCGAAGGCCGCCGATCTGTCATCCGAGAGCGAAGAGACGCCTAAAGACAGCGCACAAGCCCGACGTGGAGCAGCCGCAGAGCTGACCACTCCCAAGGAGCCGCCTCGGGCGGCCTCTTTCTTTTGCCGGTACACGCCCACGGCGTGCGGTGGGGCGACCAGCCTCTCACCTCCGGAATGAGCGATCGATGTCGCGCAGGAGAGCCACGGCCGCATCCGTATAGCGCCCGTAGGACAACTGCTGATCTGCAAGACTGGCACACGCCAGTACAAGAGCAGCTATGGCCACGCCCTTGATCATGTCGGGATATGATGCCCGGAGCTGGTTAAGGACCGGCTAAATGGCCTTGCAGCCCCAGGCAGCCCCGGCCTGCGGTCCTCGTGGGCCTGCGCTCGCCACTCGCCGCAAAGAGAGTGAACCTTGCCGCTGAACGTCGAGACCAATGAATATCCGGGATTTGCTTATCCCTCTCGGGGCTGGAACGCCGCCGCCTACGCTTCATTTTAAGCGGGCGGCGTTTTCCGGGGCGGATCCTTGCTAGCCTATTTCGGCGTGCTGAATGTGCTCCCCGTGCATTCGGCCCGACGGACCGCCGGCCCAACACCCGCCGCGATGCCGCCTAGGCCGGCGGTCCAGGCCTTTCCAGTCAGATGGGTGACCCGTTCGTGTAGCAGCAGCACCGATCAACGCTCTCGCCGACCAGTGGCCCGACCACGTCCGGCTCTCCGATCTCGAACCCCGCTTTGTCTGCAAGGCGTGCGGAGTCGCCGTGCCAATGTCAGGCCCGGCAGCGAGCCCAGTGAAGCTGAAAACAACTCAGCCGATACGCAGCCAAGCTCGGAACGAAAGTGCGTCATGCGCTTCACACCCACGCCAGGCAGTAGATCGCCGCGCCGCCGATCGAGCCACCAGTAATCGACAACTTTGCCAGCCGCGCGTGGCTTGGTGTCGGGATGGTCTCCGTCTGCATCCGCAAGCACGAAGGTGCCCCAAAGCGGCAGCTGTGAGCTCTGCTTCGACGATGTCCGGCCGAGCGTTTATTTCTATTTGGACGATATACCGAGCTGCCGGCTCGGCCGGGCCTGGCGCCGAAGCGCTTGAGCAGGCCCGCAGACTTGCAAGGGCTGAACGCGTACACGAACGACGCCAAGGTGCCATCGATCGCCATCATTTGCGCTGGCAAGCTGTGCTCAAAGGTCACCCGTCGGCTTTCTTGTTCTTTGGTCTTGACGCATGGGCAACTGAACCGTTGCCTCGCAACGTAGTGAGAAGCAACCACAAGTCGTAACCACGATGGGGAAATTCGGCAAGTTGGTTCTAAGGCGAGTCCAGGCGAGAAAAACCAAAGATGAAGATGAGCTTGCCGCGTGAACGGTCTGCTTCTGGCCCGTCTCGGACCAACTGGGCCGGTTCGATTACCTCGGCGACAGTATCGCGCGGGCCGTCGTCCTGAACAATGCCGATCAGCCAGCCGATCGGTGGTGCCCGCGTCACGCTCGCGCGTCAGGTGCGCCAGCACTATCATGGCGAGGTCGTAGCTCAGCTCGATCTGCTCGGCGGATCAGAGGTTAGCTTGCGAGCGGCTTCAGCCTTAATTGCGAGCCGGTAATCTCCGCGCGGCCACTGGCGAGGAGCCGCTCGACGATGGCATCGCTGATTACCTTGACACCGAAGCGCCAGCCTCCGCGCGGCCGCCGCTCAAACGGGCCATGTTGGAGCAAGCGCAGGAAGTAGCGCTCGTTGTAGTTCTTCTGGTCGTTCATCACTTAGCCCCGCCTCTTGCCGGCGAGGAGGACCGTGATTTAGAGCTTGCGATAAGTCAACGGGTTGCCGGATCATGGGCCAGCGTCTTGGCCTGAGCCCATATAGCCTCGGTAACCAACCGCCAGCACCAGGATGATGATCAGGAAAACGCAACCCCGATCCGTCGCTCCGAGCGCCACACCGCTCGACAGGAAAGCTGGGACTGCGCACTCGGAATGACGAGTGTGAACTCGTGCGGAATGCCAGATGCGCTGGGCACGTCCAGATTGGCGCCCAGGTCGGAGAAGTTTCGGACGACGCAACTGAAGGCGCCCCCGGGAAACTCGATGATTGCCGACTTAAATACACGTTGACGGCGTGCGGTTCGCTTTTCCATGGGGACAAAGTTTAAGCCAGAGTTTCTTACAGATCGATAAAGCTGTCGTGGAAAGGCGGGAGTACATTCTGCGGGCAAATAGAGAAAGCATTTACCGTGGGCTGGTCCAGCGAGAGTCTCCTTCCAGTGGACCTGATGTCTTCACGCGGGCATCGGAGGTTGTGCGAGCGAGCGCAGAAAACCTTACGCCTGCAGTGTTCCGGAAACGCAACGCCTTGTCCGCCGTCCAGGCCTGCTCACTAAGAGGATTGGCAAGCTGGGGATGCCGGAGCGATGGCACAGTCACGGTTACCGTTGGTGCCAAGGGGGACGCCGCAGGAGCATCAACAACTGCTGGCGATGGCTAGGCGGCGACCAGATGAGATCGCCCGCGCGCTCGGCAGTACAGAGCCAGTCGTGCGAGGCCGCGCGCATCTCCATAACATCCCGTCGCGACTGGTGATGCAAAAGCGGAAGAGGCCATGATCAAGGGCGTGGCATAGCTGGTCTTGTATTGGTGGCGGCCGCTCTTGCGGACCAACAACTATCCCAAGGACGTTATACTGACCGCGCCCTGGCTATGCTGCGCGAGATCGAGCATTCCTTCCGGCGATAGGTGAGAGCCGGCTAAACCCGCGCCACGGCACGAGCACGGCCTTGGTGCTCCAGTCCCGCCGGACGTCCGCCCCGCGCACCGCAGGGCGAGGAGACGAAGCGCCCCTCGATGTCCGATAAACACGCAATCCTGGCGCCAGTCATTCCGGCTCATGAAAAAGGGCCAGCCCCGAGGCTGACCCTTTTGAGTATATTATGTAAGCCGTTAGTAACGAGAAGCCGAGGCAGCGCCCCAATTGAACCGGTAGTTCAGGCCGGCCTTGATGGTGTGCTCGTCATTGCGGAAACCGACGGCGGTCACAAGACCAGCGGCGCTGGTGAAGAGAGCGTTCCGGGTGCCGAAGTCATAGTACTGATATTCGACCTTGCCCGACCAGTTCTGGGCGAACAGGTATTCGAGACCACCGCCTACCGTGTAGCCATCGCGACCACCGCCGTTGTTGGTGAAGGTGCCGCCGCCGAAGCCATTCGTAAGGCGGGAGTCAGCCCAGGCATAACCGCCTTTGACGTACACCATCGCCGGACCCCAGGTGTAGCCAAGGCGACCGGTGACCGAACCGAGCCCACGGTTGACGAAGGGATTGTCATTGGTGTCGAGGAAGCTGTAGTTCGCTTCAATGCCCAGCACCCAGTTCGGTGAGAACTGATGGTCGTAACCGACCTGCGCGCCGCCCATGAACACACCATCGTTGCTGTTGGTGCCGGTGAAGCCGGGGGCCAGAATGTTGTTGTTGCCACCGAATGCGCCACCGACGTGACCGCCGATGTAAAAGCCGGTCCAGTTGTAAATCGGCGAGGCCTCCATCGCTGGGGCTTTGGTGTAAGGACGCGCGGCCATATCAGCTGCCGATGCCGTACCCGCTAGGGCGGCAAAAGCGACGGTAGCTAGAAGGAATTTTTTCATTTCGAGTCTCTCAGGTTTCAAAAGCTGTGCCAAAAGCTACCCCAATCCACCGAATTTGCTGTAGCGCGGCAGACACACAGCGCACTGGAATGCTGAAGCGCACCATTTTTCGCGCGCGACCGCAGGCAACGGCGCCAGCTTGATTGCGGAACATTCCACCCTCAATCGCTGCCACTACACGCTTGCGAAGATCAAGAGAGTAAGGCTTGCCTATCCATGTTGGCCTCCGCCCAGCCAGCATGGCGGCGAGACACTCTGATTTGGGCATGCCAAATGGATTCCGCCTAACCCCGTCGCGCTTGAGTTTATCGAGTTATGCGCTTAGCCATCTTAATGCCCGCAAGGCGATCACTGGTCATCCTCGAGCGGTTCTGACGATTTAATCGCTGCGCCTCTTCCGGGGTCAGGAGCACGAGACGAAAGTGCTTCTTCACAAAATGGCGAAGGCGTCGTCGTCTAGCTCATCGATCCTGTTGATTGCTATTCGCGTGAGGTCTCTGACCGGGGAGACGTGCTCGATCAGAACCTTGCCACCACGGTCGAACGCTGCTCGCGCGGCAACAGAGAACTCGGCTCTGTCATAGTTGCGGAGATGTTAATGTGGCTCAGCTCCGGGTAGACCAGATACTGGCCGAGGATGTTCAGTATCCGCTCGGCGCTGTGAATGGCTCCGCCGTTATCGGCGAAGCCCGTCGCGCGCATTTGCTTGCACAGCTTCGAAGCCAGCCGGAACATCGGGATCAAGTTGCCGGGATGATACTTACGCCGCTTCATGGAGGGGGCTCTCTCGATGGAGCTGCTATCATGGGTCGTGATACTGAGGCACGCAGGGCGGCGGGACTATCTATTTCATCCGATAGGACAGCAGCACTGGCTTGATCCGCATCGTCGCCGCTGACACATCATAGTCCATCGGGGATACGTTGGCCCCGACATACAGGCAACGCATCGACTGCCTCATGCGATGACGTATCCACTGCCTCATTCATGAAGGTTGTGCGTCCTGTGGGTGGCAGGCTTGGGCCACGTTCGAGCACCGCTCGGCGCGGCAAACCTCTACGCAAACGCAACGCAACGACACAAGCCGCTGAGGGAAACCTTGGCGGCTTTTGCGTGGAGGCACTATCAGCGGTCGTCTTCATGGCCCAACAGCAGCTTGTGCGTCACGCGATTGATGAAATGGTTTTTGCCGCAGCCTGGGCATTGCACGAGGATGAAGGAGGCGCGTGCCGCATTCGACTCAGCGTCGAACCGGTGCTGAACGTACTCGCCGCTTGTCGCGCAACGAACGTGTCCATCATAGCCCAGCATCGGCCATGGCAGCGCCCGGCCCATGACCTAGGTCAATGTTCCCGGTGCACTTACCGCGGCCGCGCTTGCCACGGTTGATATCCTCCGCCTGTGCAGAGGCAGGTCCGGAGCCCCATCATGAGGTGATGGCGATCTAAGCCAAACCTCATCCGAGTTTGCGACAGAGAAAATGCATGGAACGGATCAATGAGCGCATCCAGAGTCTGGCCCGTCGGCCGCATCGGCGATCGCGCCATTACAACGAACTACCTCCGGCCTTTGTCAACGCAATCGGGCCTTTTGCGAAGTGGCCGCCGACACCGACTACGTCCGATCATCGGGATAGACCGGAAGTGCGCGGCAAAATCAAAACGGCGCTTTGATCCGAGGCGGATTCCACCGGCCCGCTTCAGCCTTGTCGCGGCCACTGATTGCGGGCAGACTAGCAGTGGCAGAGAGGGCAAGAGCTATGCAACGTCGGCTTGCGGCCATTCTAGCGGCGGATGTGGTCGGCTACAGCCGCCTCATGGGCGCCGACGAGGTGGGGACCCTCAATTCCCTCAAGTCGCACCGCCGGGAACTGGTCGACTGCGGCATTTCCGAGCACCACGGCCGCATCGTCAAAACCACCGGCGATGGGATGCTGGTGGAATTCGCCAGCGTCGTGGATGCGGTCGGCTGTGCGGTCAAGATTCAGCGCAGCATGGTGGGGCGCAACGCAGGGATCGCTGCGGAACGGCAGGTCGTGTTCCGGATCGGGATCAACGTCGGCGATATTATCATCGACGGCGACGATATCTTCGGCGACGGCGTCAACATCGCGGCACGCTTGGAAACGCTCTGCGAGCCCGGCGGCGTATGCATATCCAGGGCGGCGAACGACCAGATCCGGGACAAGCTGTCGATGGCTTTTGCTGATTTGGGCGAGCAGGCTGTGAAGAACATCTCGCGCGCGGTCGGCGTGTTCGGGCTCACTGCCAAGGACATCGAGGCAATTCCAGACGCCGCGATTCCCTCGTCTGCGGAAGACACCGTGGCGGCGTCAACCGTCCAACACAAGCAGGAAATTCACTTCTGCCAGACCGGCGACGGCGTGCAGCTGGCCTACGCCCGGATGGGCCAAGGGCATCCGCTGGTGAAGACAGGGCACTGGATGACCCACATCGAATTCGACTTCGAAAGTCCGATCTGGCGGCATCTCTACCAGGAATTTTCCCGCGAGCACCTTTTCATCCGATATGACGCAAGGGGAAATGGGCTTTCGGATCGTGACATCCCGGACGTAACATTCGAGCGGTTCGTCGACGACCTCGATGCGGTGGTCGACGCCGCGGGCATCGAACGGTTCGCGCTGCTCGGCATATCCCAGGGGTGCGCGGTCTCGATTGCCTACGCGGTCCGGCATCCGGAGCGAGTGTCGCATCTGATTCTCTACGGAGGTTATGTCGTCGGCTGGAAGAAGCGCGCCAGGACCGAGGCGGAGAACGCGGCCGGGGATGCGATGCTGACGCTGATGCGGCTAGGATGGGGTCAGGAAAACCCGGCCTTCAGGCAGATGTTCACGTCCCAGTTTATTCCGGACGCTAACAAGGAGCAGGCCGACTGGTTTAACGAGCTACAGCGTATCTCGAGCTCGGCCGAAGACGCAGCGCGCAATTTACTGGCAAATGGCGAAGTGGAAATCAGTTCACTACTGCCGCAGGTCAAGGTGCCGACCCTTGTCATGCATTGCCGCAACGACGCGAGAGTGCCGTTCGAGTCGGGCCGTCGGCTGGCCGCGGGGATTCCCGGCGCCCGCTTTGTCCCGCTCGAAGGCCGGAATCACATCATGCTGGAGGGCGAGCCGGCTTTGGCACGCTTTCTCGACGAGCTACGATCATTTCTCGCCTCCGATACTCAACACTAAAGGTACTGGATACGGCGGCTCCGTTTCGCCGACCAATATGCGCCACGGGTTTCCCCTTGATGTCTGTTCTAGGCCAAGCGAAGTGCACGATGTCCGCTATTTGGGTCGCTATCGGGGGAAAGCGGACGTCGCACACAATCCGCGGACGGTCTTACTGCGCTAAAAATCCGAATGCGACAACCAGTGCCACCATGCTTGCGAAAATCAGCAGTGCCGGGAGGGATTTTCGGGTCATTGGCCTCGTCGAATGGCGCGCAGCCGATTGACCGGGTTGAGGTCTAGGCGGTCTCTGGGACCGCACGGCTTTGCCCTCTGTCGTTGGCGTCCGAGCCTTTGGTTCCGGCGCTGCGCCTACGCCTCCCATCTCGCTGTAATAAGCGCTGTAGACCTCGCGAACGGCTAGGGCCATGGACTCGGCCTCGCTCATTGTCTCGAGCCGAGTTCGATAGTTAGTCAGAAAGCTTTGGGCGCTGGACGGCAGGTCATCGAAACCACCGAGCTTGGCCATCATGAGCCAGGTGGCAAAATCCGCCTCAGCCTTCGTGCGCGCTCTCTTGGCGATACTGGCGTTGGAGCTAGAGGACATGGTGGTCCGATTGGTTTGAACCCGGCCGCGAAGCGCGGCGGGAAAGGCAATTGGCAATCCAATCACAGTAATGACGGCGCGGGAGAGTTCAAACGCAAACCTTACGAACTAGTCGGCTCCTGACCTGGTTGAAGGGACTAAGCAGGCTAACTAGGGACCCAACCAGCTGAAGTTGATTATCCATATTGGGACGTGAGCTATGTCGACGGTCGTCCCTGGCTTATGGCACGATTGGGCATGAACCCAACCCGCAAGAACCGTTAGACATCAGATGCAGCCGTCCAGCGCTCGATCAGGCGTAAAGCTATGCTGGCGAGCAAAATCCCGAGCAACCCGCCGACCACCTTTTCGGACGCATCCAGCAATCTAGCATGGCGATCTGGCGTCAGCTTTTGCAACAATTCCAGCACCACTGCGCTACCAAGCACGAGGCTGCACACCAGCGTCATCCGGTCCCGGTACGCGGCACAAAATGCCAAACCTAGGAACGCAAAGGCCGCGACGTGTCGATATTGGCCGAACTGCTCAGTTGAGGCCTGTCGTGGATTGGAGACAGACTTGCGTAGGTGATAAAGGCAAGAGAAGCCCACGCCACGGCAACTGAAATTCTATACAGCATAGTAGCGACTGACCCCGAGTAGTTGCCGCAATATACTTCAGCGCCGACCGGTCCAGCGGCTCGCATTTGCCAGGGTGGTGGCTGCGGTTCTTCACCTGATCCAGACCTTCTGCCGCCGCGCGGCAGGGCAGTACGACCAATGGTAGGCGCACCAGAACGTAACTTTTCGTGATTGAACAATTAAAGGATTTAATTTATTTAATTTGCTTTAAGTTAAATAGTCGCAGTTAGCCCGAGGGGGAATACCTGATGCCCACAACAGAAGAAGACGAAGACCGCCGGGAGTTCTTGAAGATGTGTGGCAGGTTTGCTGCCATAACCCCGCCAGCGATGACTCTACTCCTGTCGACGTCGTTGACGTCAACAGCCATCGCACGTTCCGGCGCCCAAGACGGAGCAGGATATAGCGGCGGCGGCAGCAGTCATTCAGCCTTCGACAATGATCCACACAGCGCGACCGAGGATCACTCGACCAAGGAGTATTCATCAGCCGGCGGCGGTGGTGGGGGCTCCGGCGGGGGTGGCGGCGAGAACTCGGGTGGCGCAAAGGGGTCCAAGGTCGCGCATTCCGGAGAGGAAGGCTCCCGATCTGGAGGTGGCGGCGGTAACAAGGGCTCCTCGGGCTTTGGCGGCCAGGATGGAGATGACAAGAAGAAAAAGAATGAGCGCGATTGAAAAGGACAAGTGGAGCGCCGCTTAGCTGCTGTCTGGTGGGGGGAACATGCGCCGTCTCAAGGTGACAATCCTGGTCTTGGCATATGCGGTGATATCGCCCGCGTCTGCGCAAACCTGTTGCCCCACCGGCTGCGCGCCAGACGCCAATCGGTGCGTGAGCAGCGGTCCGCTGTGGACCAGATGCCTTCCTATCGCCTGCGCCGAAGATTCTCGAGGGCCGTCACGTGGGTCCGCGGTGAGCAAGCACAGAGCCGCCGTGCTCGCCCGCCGGCCAGCGCGTACCTACGTGGTCCCAGCTCAGATTCCCCCAGAGTGCCCATTGGTGAAACCGACCAAGGCGCAGGTCGGCGACGCGACCACTCAATGCGTGAACGTGTTGACTCGAAATGCGCAGTTGCGGGATTGCTTTTTTGAGGACGACGCCGGGAGGGCCGAAGACGAAAGAACCGGCCTGAACTGCCCCGATCGCCAAGCTGCGCTGGCGAGGCAGTGTCTAAAGCGCTGCGTCAACTATGCATCCGATACGACACATTTGGTTTGCGCCGGCAGCTATCCGAACACCGTCTGGCGTGTGTCTTTTGGAGCTATCTCGGGCTACGCTCTCGGTTCCGAGCATGTCGACTTTTGCGGCCCTCCGCTAAGAACGCTGCGGCCAGCTCCAACGCGCTGAGGTGCGCTGGACTGAGCCCTTGGCTGCCATCAGGGGCAGGACAAGGGGCCGCCAACTGGCCCTGCTGGGAGCGCAGCGGCAGTGAAAGCCGCGGACGTCGCACAGTGCCGGGCGGCCCCAGCGCCGCGGCGAACGGCCTTGATGGCCCACGGCAGACCCTACATGATCTCACGGGGTCATGGGTTTGAGAGCTCCATGGTGTGATGACGCCCTGCATCCGCGACGGCTGCTCACCTCGGCGTGGTGCATTGATCGTGCGCGGACCGGCAGCCTCAGCAGCCGGATCAAGGCTGATGCGGCTCGATCGAATGGCGCGACCCGCGGGCACTTTTGTTGTCCACAGTGTGAGTTGCGACACACGGTATTGGCGCGACTCGTTATAAGTTTAACCCGCGCCTTCATGGCGCCTTTCCTCCCTGACCTTGAGCCCGTCGCAAATGACGGGCTTCCTTGTAGGGGTATTACAGGGACGCTAGATCTGCTGCGACGGAATCCGACTGGGCCTGGACAGTTGCAATCAAGTCCGTGCGGCATAGATCCCGCACGGACTTGATTCATTGGGAACTGGGCTACCCAATCATCAACTCCGCGGCCATCACAGCTCTCGATCCATTGCTGGGTGCCTGCGGTTCTTCACCTTGATCCAGTGCTTTTGCCTGCCGCCGCGGTAGGGCCGATCGCGATGCTTCGAGACGAGACCTTCAAGGCCCATGCGGCAGGCCGCCCGGAAAAGCTCCGGTCCGATAGTGCAGCCCATTGAAGTCTGAAACCCCATCAACGCCAAGGATCACCGCCTCGCCGTCAATGACGAAATGCTTCTGCCGGTTCTTCAGAGCGGCCTCGGCAATCCAGGGATAGCGCTTGGTCCAGTCGGTGCCATTGCGGGAGAGCAGGCGCACACGGTCGTTCTCCCGAATGACCAGCATCCGATAGCCGTCGTGCTTTACTTCGTGGATCCAGTCCGGCTCCGAAGGGACCTGCTTGCACGGATCTCCTGGCAACGCGCCTCCTGGCCATGCACACCGGCTCGCCAACCACCTTTCAGCCGACCTAGGGTGGGATTGTCATTTGGCCTGCAATATTTGACCCCCCGTATTGCCGCATCTGCGAATGTTACCCTGATGGCGCCATTGTCCGTCCCATGACATCCGTCCAATGGGACAAATTTGTCCGCCGTGCGTTGCGGGACGCCTTGCAAATCCTCTTTGCTGCTGCCGAGTGAGATGTAGGCGAGCGAGCCCAGCAATTCGAATTCTTCAAAGAAGGGGGTGTAACCTTCTGACGAAAACAAATAGTCGCCGGTCCAAGTCTGAAAGATATCATGCAGTGGTCGCTGAGGGCCGTCTTGCGCCGCTCAAGGCCGGGCACAATTTGCCACACGTTGTTTTCCCCGCCGGCCCATGCGCTGAGGAACAGGTGACCGACCACGTTTGAGGTGGTGTCGCGGTCGGTTACCAGCGGGAAGGTGAACAGTTTGAAGAGGTCCGCATATCGTCGAGCGGCCAGCAAGCCGAGGCCGTAAGCATAGCCGGGCGCGGAGTCGCTGACATACCGAAGCCCTTCTTCCGCGATGGTGGCCGCCACTTCGGCGGTGCGGTCCAGAACCTGTTCTTCGTTGCCGGACTCTCGGAGCATGGACCTGTCCCTCGGAAGCACCCTGGGATCGAGGCTCCACTTCTCCTAAAGGGATGAAGACACCAGTTAGTTCCGTTCTGAGATCGGTGGATGCAATCCATCTCAGGTGAAGGCCGGGCCGGTTCCTTTTCGACAACGCGCTGCCAGTCGTTGAGCGGCGTAGCTTAACTTCAGACAATCGCCACAAATTTCACCGACACCACCCCACAGTCAATTCACGATGGCCGCTATGTCCCAGTATTCACTAAACGTATTGCGTCAGCGCTATGTCGTTGAGAAAAGACCACTCGAGGCCAGCGTCGAGCAGATATTGCGGGCCGACACCCGCGCGGGAGCCGGTGCCATCCTGGCTTCAATCGATAAACGGCGTTTCGAAAACAGGTCCGAAGGGCAGCGCCTCCGCAAGATGCTCAGTTTCGAAACCTCTCTCTGGGAGAGCGGCCTTCATGCCGTGGCGGGCGTGGACGAGGCTGGAATGAGCCCTCTCGCCGGGCCAGTCTCCGCTGGCGCCGTGATCCTGAAGCCCGGTACGCGGATAGTCGGGATCGACGACTCGAAGAAACTCGACGCTGCCGCTCGCGAGGAACTCGCGAAGGAGATCAAGGCAAAGGCAGAGAGTTGGTGTGTGGCTTTCGTGGAGGTCGAGGAGATCGACGCGATCAACATTTATTGGGCGGGCATCCAGGCCATGCAGCGCGCGGTCAGGGGACTAGGATTGACGCCGCGGCCTTTGCTGATTGACGCGAAGCGGTTGAAGGAAATCGACATCCCTCAGCAAGCCATCATCAAGGGCGACGCCAAGTCCGCCAGCATCGCTGCTGGTCGATCCTGGCGAAAGTCGAGCGCGACACGGTCATGCGGACGCTCGACGTGCGCCACCCCGGGTACGGATTCGCGGATCACAAAGGCTACCCGGTGCCGGCTCATTATGAGGCGCTCGCCAAGCTTGGTGCGTGCGCAGCTCACAGGAGGTCGTTCGGACCTGTACGCAAGGCTCTCGGGTTGCCGCCCCTGCCGCCGTGGTCGTCAGCATCCGAGCGCGAAGCCGGCTGAGCCCAAGTCTTTTGCTCCGCCGCAGCGGCCTTATTTTCGCGACCAACTCTTTTCGCGAACGATGTCCTTGGCCTTTTTGTCGGACCGCAGGCCGAGATAGACCGGCTGGCGCAGCTCGCCCTTGCCGGTCCACTCGGCGAATTTTACTTCCGCGACCAGCGAAGGCCGCACCCAGGTCGTGACCTGCTCATCTTTCACCTTCGCAGGAAAGGGCGATTTGGCCGTCTTGAGCCTCACGAGCTTGCCGTGAAGCTCTTCGAGAACCTGGTGGCTGAAGCCCGTGCCGACGTGGCCGATGTACCGCCATGCATCCCCTTCGCGTACCGCCAGCACGAGCGCGCCGAAGAAGGGCCGAGTTCGCCTCGGCGCCGTGAAGCCGGCAATCACGACCTCCTGCCGCTGCGCGGTCTTCACCTTCAGCCAATCGGCGGTCCGGCGTCCCGACGCGTACGGGCTGTCGGCGCGCTTGGCCATGACGCCTTCGAGATGTCTCCGCTCGGCTTCCGCGAAGAACTTCGTTCCCTTGCCTTTGCGGTGGTTGCTGAACGCGATCAGCTTGTGGCGCGGCAGGATGGCCTCTAGCCGCTTCTTGCGCTCAAGGAGCGGCAGCGCACGCAGGTCCTCGCCGTCTGCAAACATGAGGTCGAACGCGCAGTACAAGAGCTTGGCCTCATGGCGCAGGGCGTTCTATAGCAACTGGAAATGGGATACGCCGTCCTCACCGATCGCGACCAGCTCTCCATCGATCACAGCGTTCGCCTTCACGCCCTCTAGCGCTTTCGCGACCTCCACGTAGGAGTGGCTGATGATCTTCCCGTTACGGCTGTAGAGCGCGACCTGATCACGCCGGATCTCCGCGACCATGCGGAAACCATCGAATTTGTCCTCGAAGACCCAATCTGGATCGTCGAATGGCGCATCCGTGAGCGTGGCCAACATGGGCTGCAGGCGACGAGGCAGGGTCGATTTGCGGGCCATGATAGGGTCTTTCTACACGGCCGGCAGTGGCCGAAAGGGGGAAGACGGGACGCGAGCCCGGGCGGTATCACCGGCCGCGACCATCCCGCCGGCCCGTACCACGCCGAGCACCCCGGATTTGAACGGAGGGCCCGTTTCCGCCGACGAGAGCACCTGTCGCTTCAGGCCGGCCCGAAAGCGGTCGATAAGGAGACAGGGCGTCCGGAGACCGGTCAGCTCGACGATGGCCGAGGGGCCCAACTCGATGAAGGTGCCGAGCGGCATCCGCTCCAGGTCCAGGCCAGTCGTTGTGATATTCTCACCCATATCCCCTGCTGACACCTCGAAGCCGGCTTCCGAGAGGAATGCAAAAAGCTCGGCCGGGATCAGGTGGACCTGCCGGAGATTGGGCAGGCGAGGTCGGCGGCGGGCGAGATAGCGGTGCCGGACGAAAGGGCCGGCGTGGGCGTCGCCTTGGACGCCGTGGCCCTCCACCAGAACGATATGGTCCTGGACTGGTTTGCTGAAGTGGTGCCCAGGGTCGGCGGCGACCGCCGTCACCTTTCCCTCGAGCGAGAGATCGTGCGCCTCCGGCATCAGGCGGCGCGGGCGAGCGAGCGCCGCTTCTGGCGGAAGTAGCGCGTGATCTCGGGAAGCTTCATCGCGTTCAGGACCCGGTCGGCAGGGACGCCGCCCTTTCGGGCCATCAGGACGCCCCAGTGCATGTGGTCGAGTTCGGGGATCGAGTGCGCGTCCGGATTGATGCTCAGCATGCAGCCGAACTCGAGGGCGGCCTGGTGCCAGCGCCAGTCCAGATCGAGCCGCCATGGATGAGCATTGATCTCGACAACGACGTCATGCTTGGCGCAGGCGCGCAGCACCTTCTCGACGTCGATGTCGTAGCCGGGCCGCCGCTGGAGCTGCCGCCCGGTCATATGACCGATGATGGTGGTGTAGGGGTTGGAAATAGCCCGAAGCAGGCGCTGCGTCTGCGCCTTCCGGTCCAGTTTGAAGCGACCATGGATGCTCGCGACCACGAAATCGAAGCGCTCCAGCACGTCGTCGTCATAGTCGAGCGACCCGTCCGCCAGGATGTCGGACTCGATGCCTTTGAGGATCCGGAAGTCCTTGCCGAAGCGCTTGTTCAGTCGATCCGCTTCGCGGTGCTGCTGCGCGATCTCCTCAACGGAGAGACCGCCGGCATAGTGGGCGGACTTGGAATGGTCAGCCACGCCGAAATACTCGAAGCCTCGCTGGCGCGTGGCCTTGGCCATGGTCTCCAGGGTCTCGGTGCCGTCGGAGGCATCGGTGTGGCAGTGAAGGATGCCGCGCAGGTCCTGGTCGGTGACGAGCTTCGGGAGCTTGCCTTTCAGAGCCGCCTCGACCTCT
Organism: Bradyrhizobium sp. 155; assembly: GCF_023101105.1. Classification (NCBI taxonomy): domain Bacteria; kingdom Pseudomonadati; phylum Pseudomonadota; class Alphaproteobacteria; order Hyphomicrobiales; family Nitrobacteraceae; genus Bradyrhizobium; species Bradyrhizobium sp. 155. The sequence goes on from NZ_CP064704.1 coordinate 2,387,395, forward strand.
CCGCGCCCCTCCCGCAGTTCAGGATCGATGAACGGCAGGTCGAGGGCGCTATAGATCTCGGCCTCGTCGCCGGCGATCAGGGTGCGATCCTTGTGCAACCCGTCGTTCTCCAGCCGTATTCCTTTCTCCGCGGCCAAAGCCTGGAGCTGCTCAAGGTGAGCGGCAGAGCCGGTGGCGAAAAGAAGGGCGGCACCGAAGTGCTTGCGGTCGGACAAGCGGATTTGCAGTCCGTCCGCCGCCGAAGCATTCGGCGCCTTCTCGATTTTAGCAGCCTCCGCAACGATCGTGAGATCGCCGACGAGTTCGCAGCCGCGGCGGAAGTCGCCTGCAATCGTCACCCGCTTGAGCTCCGGCCAGGCCTTCCGAAGCGAATCCTTAGCGTGCGAGAGCAGGGCGGCCGTACGGTGCAGATGGAGGCGACCTTCTCCGCCTTTCGCGATGGCCAGGTTCTGCAGAATCTTGGTCTGCAGTGCCGCGCCGAGTCCTTTCGCCTTCTTGATGCGGTCGTCCTTCGCCGCCGCCTCCAATTCCGCAAGGGACGTGATGCCGAGATCCTTGTATAGACGCAGCACCTTCTCGGGGCTGAGGCCGGGCACCGACAGCATCTCGAGCACGCCCTCCGGAATCTCCTTGCGCAGCGTTTCGAGACTCGGATGAGTGCCGGTCTTGTGGAGCTTGGTGATGATGTCCGCTATCGCATCGCCGACGCCGGGGATCTCGGTGAGCCGGTCTTCGGCGACAAGTACATCGAGTGGGACGGCAAGAGCTGCCAGGCTGTCAGCGGCCCGGGAATAGGCTTTTGTCCGGTAGGGGTTGCCGCCACGCAGTGCCGTGCGCTGCGCGTATTCTCGCAGGAGGCTTGCTACACCGCGGGCATTGAGAGAAGGCACTCAACAAGCCTCCCGTCGCGCGTCCTGAAACCTCGGCGGACCAGAACGGTTTCCAGCGCTCGAGCCTTCCCCGGGAGGACAGTCGAGAGACCTCTCAAGCTTCTGGGCTGCCCGGAAGTCCTCAAGGTGCTGTGCATTCGGGCCGTAAGCGGCTTCTTTCTTGAGGAGATTAAACATCCGCCCGCCCGGCAGCTGCAGATGCCTCATCCTGCCGTGCGGAATGGATCGAGCCTTACACGGAGCGCGGACAGCATAAGCCCGGAAGTAATCGAAAGCGTCTGACATGATGTCGATAACGCCTGGTCTCGCCTATAGTTCGGTCGCCGGCCTTCACCCCCTGGGGCGCGCCCCCAAAAGTGTAGGCCTATCCCTTTTGTAGAACTGATGCTGCACCTTTGCACGACCGACTTGGCCCGTACTGGATCTCGGGCAGCGGAAACGGCTTCAACAACGCCTAGGAACGAAACGCAGCCGCGTGGCTTGGTCGCGAAAGGAGCCGCGCCATGAAACACTCCGGCATTGCACTTGCGTTAGCTCTCGTCATCCCCTGCGCAGCCTTTGCTCAAGGTGGGGGGGGTGGCGGTGGCGGCGGTGGCGGTGGCGGCGGGTCTGCCGGTGGAAGCGCTGGCGGTGCGTCGTCCTCTGCAGGTGCAGGTGGTTCGACTGCGGCATCTCCGTCCGCTACAGGAGCAGCGGGCGCTGCGAACTCGGGCGGGACTGTAAGCCCATCGGCTACCGCCCCAAATGCAAATACAAATCCAACGACGGGCACCACGAATGCGATAACCGGTATCGCCAATGGTACACCCGGCCCTCAATCCGGGCGCGATCAGGGGGCGGTCAACGGAAATAGCACGAACCCGGCAAGCCCCGGCACCAACGCTGCGGGAACCGCAACTTCATCGGGAACGCCTGCGACTAACACACAGGGAGCCGCCGCGGGCGGCATCGGTCGGCCGACGACCACTGATCAACACGATAGTGACGCCAAGATCGATCAGGAGAACAGCAAAGTCGACCAGACCGTCAAAAAGATATGCAAGAATTGCTAAATCAACGGCGACAAAGGTGATGGATACAGAACCTTGAGGTAGGGCGCGGCGATGGGAGGAACAGAGCGCAGCAATGGAACGCTCTCAATCTTTACCCCCAGAATAAGATAAGAATAGAATGACCGAGAAGTTTGATCCCGTCCCGCTGGACAAACACGCGCAGATCCCAAGCGCAACCCCGAGGTATTTTTGATAGATACGATTAGCATTCCGAACAGGCCGTCGCAGCTCACCACGGCCTCTAAAAGCAGGAAGGGCTGCCGGTCGAGCGGGCAAGAATATCGTACGCTCCGTTGGAACCGAGTAGCGCTAGTCGCGAGCGTAAGAAGAGACCATTCGGGTCACCTGGTATTTGGTACAGGCACCGCCGCGACCTCGTTGAGAAATCATCAATTGTAGGTCACGCGTTTCTTTGAGAACCCAAGAACAGACGGGTTTGGTCTCCCACTACTGTCATGAGCCGGAAAAGCGCCGGCGAGAAGTAAGACCCCACCCGGTTTGTTACCTCGCCGATAATCTCTCAATATTCGCGGCAACCACTTTGCGGTAGTGATCAAGGACGTGACTGCAATCGCCACCGCGGATGAAAATGGTGCGAGCCTCTGCAGCAGCCTCGAGCTTCTCCGTCACCATAAGAAACGTTTCATCGGAGGTGCCATTACCCGCCGCAAGCTGGCGAAGCCGCATATCCATCACCTGGAGAGCATCGGCCATGAGTATCAGCGCTGAATACCAGAAAAACATGCGAACTCCGCTTGAACCCTTGCGCGACCGAGGCGTTCGCGGAGGGCATCTTCGCGGAACGCCCAGGTTAAGCGTCCTTGGCGCCGCAGGTTCCTAGGTGGAAAGGGCGGTCTGCCGCTTGGGGGTGGGAAGAAGAGAGCATGCGGTGCAGCGTTCTTGCGTTTCGCGGCGCATGGGCGTCGTAGTCGTTGTTGAAATAAATCCACGCTCTCTTTGCGGCGCTCGATTTGATCCTGCTGGCCCACTTCAAAAGCTCCTCGTCTGAGTAATTGTGCCGGTACCAGCGCTCAGGTCCATGGAGGCGGACATAGACCTCGTCAGCCGTCTGGACGAGCTCGTCAGGGAGACGCGGACCGCTGCAAGAGCAGAAGATGATCCCCGCTTTGCGGAAGGCACCGTAGACATCTTCGTTCCACCAGCTCTTGTGACGGAACTCAACCGCATTGCGGCGGGCCGGATCGAGCTGGCTGACGATCGAATTCAACCGGGCTTTGGTATAGCGGAAGCTCGGCGGCAGCTGGAAAAGAAAGCAGCCCATCCGCTCGCCGAGAATATCCGCGATGATGCCGAAATCCCGGATCAGCGTTTTTGTACCTTTGAATTTTTTGACGTGTGTGATGAGCTCGCAGACCTTGACTGTGTAGACGATATCCTTGCCGCCCGGCTGACGGCGCCACGCCTGAACATTCGCGACGGTCGGCCATGAATAAAAGGAAGCGTTGATCTCGACCGTGTCGAAGGCAGATGCGTAATGCACGAACCAGTCCGGCTGTGGCACTTCCGCATAAAATGAGTCCCGCCACTTCCAGTAACGCCAGCCGGAACACCCTACGAAGACGGTCTTCTTCAAAGCCGGCGCGGACTTCAGTCCCTCGCTCTCCATTTTGAGCCGGCTTCGGTGCATCTTCGCTGCGCGAGCGATATTGCTTTCGCGCTGTTTCTCGCGCCGAAGCTGACGCCGTTCGCGTCTTTCCTCGGGCGTCAATTCTTTGATCACGGGAGCTGCAGCCGGACGCGGCATCGGTCAGTCCTCCTCCTTGGCTTCCAAGCGGCGCTGCACGACTCCAGATCCTTCGCGAGAGCTCGGCCCTTTCCTCATGCTCCATTTCAGCTTCGAGAACTGCAGAACGATCGGCGCCTTGACGGAAGCAGGGGAAGCGCCGCTTGCCCGCTGCGACCGCCGACACAAAACAAGCCTGCCGATTGAAAGCGTCGCAGGTTTAGATCGCGCCGGCTTCCTTGCCAGCGCGCGGCAGCCAGCGCCACACGCCCAAAACGTTGATCAGGAGAAGCACGACGTTCTGGACGCCAAGCGAGGTTTTGCCTTCAAGCACGCCGTCAGCAATCCAGGCAATGGAAGCCACAGTAAAGATGGCGAAGCCCCACACGGTAATCCGCGCGTTCAAATTAGCCGCGACCATCGTGGCCGCAATTATCGTGATGGCCGCAGCTGCCGCTCTGAGAATTTCGGGGTCCATCTTTTCCTGCTAAATGGCTAGCCGCCCGCATGCGGGCGGCCTCGCTTGCTAACGGCTCACGCTGCTTTCTGGTTCACGCTGCGCAGTGCCATAGTGTTAAGCTTCTGATCCGTCGCTTTCTCCTCGTCGAGGTTCTGCTGCAGGACCGCTGCGCAATCGTCGCGGCCCAGCATTTTGGCCCAGGCGATCAGAGTGCCGTAGCGCGTGATTTCATAGTGCTCGACGGCCTGCGCCGCCGCGATCAGGGCTGCATCGAGAACTTGTTTGTCGTCGATGTCGCCTGCGACTTCACTCGCTTCCTTTAGGATGCCATCGATGGCAGGGCAGTCGACCCCCTTGGCCTCGACGCGGTGCATCTCGAACACCTTTTCCAGCCGCGCGATTTGGCCCTTGGTCTCGGAGAGATGCATCTGAAAGCCGTTCCTGAGGCCTGAATCGGTCGCCTTCTCGATCATGTCCGGCAAGTTCTTCGCGATCTGCTGCTCTGCGTAATAGATATCCTGCAGCGTATGCACGAAGAGGTCGTTGAGTGTTTTGATGTCTTTAGTGAAAAAGCCCATGGCATCCTCCGGAGTGGTTTCCGGACAGGAAACACGCGGGGCTGTCCGGGGGTTCCCGGCGAACGATCGCGGGAGATGACTTCATCGGCGCGATAAAATCCGGTGGATGTCTCTCAATGTCAGTGCTCGTAATAGTGCGTCCACATGCTCGGGCCCTGGCCCGGCTTTTTGGGGGTGCCGCGGTTGCGCTTGACAATATTCGGAAGCACGCGCGGCAGCCGACGGCGTCTTCCATTGGCGTCACGGGGCTTCGCGATCTTCTTCTGCGACGCCGTTGGAGCTAGGCCGGCATTGTCGCTTTCAAAGTTTCGGGACCATGGATTGAGATCGCTGCTGGATTGGGGTGGTCGGTCACCGCAGCGAAGTGTTTCTCGTCGGCCGGATAGAACGGCCCATATTGTGAGCCTTCCCCCAGGGGAACCAATGCCCCCTGACCCTATTGGTTGAGGCGCACAAGGAGATTTCATGCCAAAATCCGAAAACGGAAGAACCGTGGAGACTCCGACCGAAGCTCGGCAGGCTGAGCCTGGTCCAAGTGTGCTTCTGCTGGTCGGCATAAGCACGGTGCTCGCGATTGTTACACCAGACGGTGTCTGGATGGTCTTCTTCAAGACCTGACATCGCTCTGTTGGCTTCGGATCCTAAGGCGGGCGATCGCGACTGATGGCCTGAACAGGCGGCGTTCGCCGCACACATTCGATGCGCGCCGCTTCGCAATCGCGTTGATCCGTTGTTGGTCCAGAAGCAAGCACGGCACGCCAAGCTCGACACGCTGCTGATGTACGACCGCCGCGACAACGAGCTCAAAGTAGGAGACGCGGAGGCATGCGCATCCGCAAAAGCTTGGGTCGACGAAATGGCTTAAAGTCGGCTGCGGTCCCAAGTATCGCGCGACCGCTATCGCCTTACGATACGTGCTCCACAGGCCGAACGCTACTCCCACCAAGTTGAGGTTCCCATCCGATATGCTTGCAAGCGGCACAACATATGCTTGAACCTGCGGCGAGACGCCAAGACAAACGACAGTGGAAGTCCCTCTGACCGATTGGCGGTGGCGATGCCCGAGCACCTTCCTGTTTTCGAGGCCCACCTGAGAAGGCGCGGCCGAAGGTGGACGTGGTTTTGTTACGTCCGACGGTCGCCTGCTCATGCAGGGCTCGGAAAGCAAGCGGTCTGCGGCTAAATACCGGGCCAACCGGGCGCTCTTCCAAAAGATACTGGGGGTCGCCAGCGACTCCCACCGGCATGTTGAAGACAGCAGGAGCCAGCATCGCTTCGGCCGAAGCCGGTCAGACACCTAGTCTGCCTCTTCCAGGCGGCTCATGCTGTCTTTGCGCCCGGCCACGCGACCACCTGCCCCGACATGACGAGCCGATCGCGTCCGCTCTCCTTGGCCGCGTAGAGCGCCCGGTCGGCTGCCGCCACAAGCGAGTCGGATACCATGGCCTGGGCCGGAACGTTGGTGGCCCCACCAAGGCTGACGGTGACCAGCCTTGACGGCGGATTGAGCGCGTGCAGCATGCTCAACTCGCGCAGTGCCTCGCGCACGCGCTCGCCGACCTCGACGCAGCCTTCCGCCCCCGTATTCGGCAGCAAGAGCGCGAACTCCTCGCCGCCGTACCGCGCGGCCAGATCGCCCGGCCGGCGAGCCTGCGCCGCCAAGATACGGGCGAGCGCCCGCAGGCAGGCGTCGCCGGCCGGATGCCCGTATTGATCGTTGAACTTCTTGAAGTGGTCGACGTCGATCAGCAACAGCGAGAGCGACGTGCCGTCGCGCTTGGCCCGGGCCCATTCCTCCTCAAGGCGCTCGTCGAAGTGGCGGCGATTAGCGATGCCAGTCAAGCCATCCAAGGTGGCAAGAGACGCGAGCTTGTCCTGCAGGTCCTTCTGCTCAGTCATATCCCGCGAGATCGCCACCACGCCGTCGATCTCGTTGCTGATCGACGATCGGGTGACGCGGAGTGCCGTCTCGACCCAGATCTCGGCCTTCTCGCGATGTCTCGTCCGGTAGACGATCCGCGCCTCTTCGGCCTCGCCGCTCTTCAGAGCATCGATCGCATGCTGCACCCGCGGTCGGTCCTCCGAGTTGATTCCGGCAAGCGCCGGCGTTCCGAGCAGCTTGGCGGGGTCCCAACCGAAGATGCGAGCGCATGATGGTGACGCGTAAAGAATTCGCGCGTCCAGTCCGATGCGCATGACGACATCGCTGCATTCCTCCGCCAGCAGGCGGAAATCGGCCTCCTTGGCGACCAGGGCCGCCGCCATCCGTTGCCGCTGAGAGAGGTAGCGCACCAGATAGAGACCGATCAGGCCGATCGACAGCGTGAGGCTCGTGACGATCGCCATCCGGACCACGGCCTGCCGGCGCCATGGTGCCAACACGTCGTCTTGATCCTTGGTCGCCAGGATCACGATCGGATACCGGCTGCTCAACTGGTAGAAGCTCAACCGCTGTCGCCCGTCGAGGGGAGATTTGAAGTAGTAGACGCTGGCGTCCGGCCGACCGGGCAGAGTTCGGAAGAGCTGGGACTGGGACATGTCCCGCCCGACATAAGCGCCATCCTCGTCGCCACTGCGCGCCAGCATGATGCCGTCCGCATTCAACAGCGATATCGCGCCATTGGGGCCGATGTCGAACCGCCGATAGAACTGCGTGAAGTAGGCGACCTCGATGCTCGTCAGCACTACGCCGGCGAAACTGCCGTCCGGATGGTTGAACCGCCGGGAGAGCGTGATGATCCACTGGCCGCCGGACCGGCTCTTAACCGGACGACCGATCAGGGTCCCGCGATCGTTCGAAGCTCGATGACGCCGGAAGTAGTCGCGGTCGCTGTTGTCGAGGCCGGCGAGGTCGACTTCTTCAGTCGTGGCAAGCCAGCGGCCGGTCTCGTCGTAGACGAAGATGCCGCGGATACGTTGCCGATTGTACTTCCTGGCTTGCAGGAAAGTCTGGATCTTGGCGACGGCCGCCGGGGTCGTTCCGCCGATCTCCATGCGGTCGACCATTCCTGTGAGGATAGTGTCCGCGAGATCGAATGTGTCCTCTGCGTGCTGCGTCAGCGACCTGGCGAGGTTGGCCATGTCGACTTCCGCGTTTCGAAGATCGACCTCTCGGGACTCCCACTCGCGCCATCCGCTGAGCGCCAGGATGGCGAGGCAAGCCAACGCCACGAATCCTGCGACCCGCAATGGGACTAGAGCTTTGCCGAGTTCGCGGCGGCTATGCGGCATCCGGGCTGCTCCGTTCCGAGCATGCTCGCACGCAGGTCTTAATGGCGGATGGCGCTTCCCGGGCGCCACCGCTCGATAGTAAACAATCCATCACTACGTTGTGGAAAATCAGCGAAGCGACGGAACGACACATTAACCAGGGTCCGCGCAAGCTCGCCGAGGGAGAGCCCCGAACCAGCCAGCTCGCGCGTTAACGCGGGTCTCGGCAGTCCCGCAGGTACCTATGCAAGAACATCGGGCGGCACAGCGGCGGCGAATCCTGAAAGCGGCTTCGATCTCGTTCGGCGGGGGCGCGATCGATTGCACCATCCGCAATCTGTCGGAGACGGGCGCCTCGCTCGACGTGATATCACCCGTCGGGATTCCGGACCGGTTCACGCTTATCGTGGACGCGGATCGAAGCAAGCTGCCCTGCCGCATCGTGTGGTGGAAGGAGATGCGCATCGGCGTTCGGTTCGAGGCGAGTTAGCGCTTCGACGCCTGAGCCCTGGCCCGAAAACCGTCCAAGAATCAACTCGGCAGTACGACGCGGAGCGCAGGCCGATTGACGGGGATTGCCAGCGTTTCAGGCTTCGCCAGCGCCGGAGAACAGCACCGTCGGTGGCGTGGCGCGCTGCGGCGGAAGGGACCACCCGCTCGCGGCGCCTGGTCGGCTCTTGAGATCGTACCGCTGGGCTAGGTCAAGCAGCCGCCGCTTAGTGAAAGGATCGGCATTCTCCGCCAGATCGCGCGCCCGTTGCGCGAAGCCCCTGTAAAACTCTTCCATGACGCACCCCCGCAACATCACCGAAAGCCCGATTTCAATGGCTTGCGGGACCCACGTCAAGCCTGATGGATGCAGTTGCGTAGATGTCGAGAGCGAGATTACGATTGGGCGGTAGGGAAATCCAATGGCAGTGCCCTATTCCGTCCGGAAGGCGTGCCCGGCGTGCGGTAGGCCGATGAAGATTGTGCCCGACGTAGCTCTGGAAGGGGGATGAGCGGATGCCTGGAGTATCCCGCAAGCAGCACCATCGCTATCTTATCAACACAGCCGGACGCGAGGCTTCAGCCTGTACGACGGGGATGATTGGGCCGGCTACGTTGCGTCGACACCGTCGGCCATATCGGACCAGTCGCGGTCCTGCAGTTCAGCGCCGCTGCCACCGCCCTCACGACAGCGCTCCGCCTGGCCGTCGAGAGTGGCGGACCGCAAGTATCGGCATTTCTGCCGGGCGCCAGCGAAGCCGGCCTGACGATGGCCTTCGAGCACGGCATGCGGCTTAAGTTTCCGATGCTGCTGATGTCATCCCGCGATTTCGGCAGTTGGGCCCAGTACCTGCCCCGGGCTTTATGTGAAGCGACCAAGCTTTCTTCGCCATCCAGGTTTGGTCAGCGGGTGCCAGTAGGTTGGGCTTTCATCGGTCTTTTGTGGTCCTGTCTGATGAAGGTCACGCCGACTTCGCCGCCGTTTACCCACGCCAGTTCGCATCGGCGATAAGCAATGCCCGGTGGACGAGAGCACCAGGAAAAACTCCTTCAAAAGCAGCCCCTCCACGGAGCCCTCAATGAAAGCTTGGCTCCGACGTCAGATACGTCTTTCAAAGTGCAAGCGCGCTGCCGCGTTCCGTCGATCGCCATCATGCTCGCCGGAATGGCCCGCTCGAACTCAACTCGCCGTGTCCCTCGCTTGTCCGGTGCTCTCATCACGCGCCCTCCAGATCAGGCAGTGAGGGCACCAGCGACGGCATTTCCAGGCGCGAGGATACCAGCGACGAGTCTGCGACCGAGCAGTCCCGGCCCTGTACCTTTGCGTGGTACAAGGCGATGTCAGTGTCACGGGTGAGCGTCAACTCATCCGTGGTGGCGTCGCCCTTTTCGGCAACGCCCAGGCTTATCGTCACGTACTTTCGTGGCGAGCGCGGATGGTGGATCTGCAAACGAGCGACCAGCATCCGAATCGCGTCGGCCACCTTCACCGCCCTTTCTTCGTTCACGCCGGGCAGGATCACCGCGAACTCCTCGCCGCCATACCGCGCCGACAATCCTCCCGTGTTTGCGGTGGCGCTTCCGATCACCTCGGCAATGCGCTGGAGGCAACCGTCCCTGGCCTGGTGGCCCAGGCGCCCTTGAACTGGTCGATGTCGATCAGCAGCACCGATAGAATGGCGTGCTTGACATAGGCCTCCCGCAGGAAGGCATCGAAGCTCGCCGGTTCGCGAGCCTCGTCAGACCATCTGTGGTCGCGAGCTGCGCCAATCTGAGGTTGGCCGATGACAGCGCGCCAGAAGCGGACGGGACAAGAGTACTTCCTCCATTTCAAAATTACGCTAGGCAGGAGCGGACGACGTGCCCGCGCTTGAGGGCACTGCAACCAGCAGGTAAATTCGTCTTAAATGCCGGTGCATAGGGAAGCCCTGCGTGTTGTTGGCTCGCGACGCCGTCCTCATCCGCAACACGAACCCGGAAACTGCGAGAGGTCGATGCGGGCGATGATCGACCGCAGCAGCTTGCGAGCCGAACGATAGAGATGCCGGGCGAATCTCGGCGTCCTTGCCGCGGGCAGGCCAAAGCTTGTCGTATAGAGTCTTTTTGTATCAAGGCTTTCGATGGAGTGCGACACGTGCCTCTCCGAGATGGCGAGGCCCTTTCTATCGTGGTCGGCTCGCGGCAGCCTTGATCTGCCGCAAAGGGGCCGGACTAATAGTCGCCGGGGTTCATGATCATCGGGCTTCGTGTATCGGCCGGGGCGAGCGCGCTGCTGGCGCTGTCGCGCAGGAAGCGGTCGAGTGTCGCCTGGATCTTCTCCTTGACCGCATCGGGACCGCGATCGCTCATCTCGGTATGCTGTGCGCCAGTGTGGATAATGTCAATGCCGCGCGCCTTGGCCTCTTCCGGCGTCGGCAGCACGCCGGGATCGGTTACAAAACGCGGATCCTTCGAGCGGAACGACAGGATCTTCATGTTGTCGCTAAGCACGAAAGGCACCCGCAGATTGTCGAGCGTGATCACTTTCGACACCAGCTCCGGGTGCTGATGGGCGACATACATCGAAACGTCGCCACCGTTGGAATGGCCGACGAGCGTGACGTGGTCGTAGTCGGCGTTCTCCTGCCGCCGCTTCAACTCGCCCAAGGTGAAGAGGATGTTGGCCTCGCAGCGGATATAGACATCGCGCCGGCCGACATATTGCTGACCGGCCTTGGTCATCAGCGGCGGATCGCTCGGCAGATCCTGCTGGATGCTGGCGACGAGATAACCGCGTGCGGCGAGCACGTTGGCTAGGAAGGAATATTCAGTGGCCTTGACGGTATTGCCGTTGCTGATGATGGCGAGCGGGAGCTTCCAGAGGCCGAGATTGGCCTTGGTCTCGTAATCGCGCCGTACAGCGATTTCGACCGCAATCGGCCGCTGGCGGGCGGCGTCGAACAGGGTCAACACCTCATGGCGGATCGCGAACCGGCTGACCACGAAATACTGGCCGACGCCGAGGACGCAGAAAAACGCCAGAACTGCAAACACCCTTTTCATGGTTCCGTCTCAAATCACTTTTGACTGAACATGGCCATTGGGAACTCCCGGATCGAGCGATCGTGAGCAGGTTACGGGATTAAATTTAGGCAAGGCTGTGGGCCTGGGCCCAAAAAGGGGCCGCATGTCGCGGGCTACAGCGCGAAGGACAAGGGGTTTACAGACAACCGCCCTTGCCGCGTTCGGAGCAGAGCCGCAGCGCGCTTGACAGAGTAAACAGAAAGCGCGGGCTGCGGCGCTCGTTGTCGGGCGCCCGGTAGCTCAGGGGGAGGGCCACGCCGAGATCAGCCTGGAAATCGTCCGGCAGGAAGAACCGCACGCCAGCTCCGGCCGAGGTCAGCGACAGGCCCTCGCTCAGGCGGTAACCGTAGTTCCAGACTGCACCGGCGTCACCGAACGCGTAGAGCTGATAGCCGGTCCAGTAGTGGAAATTGAGCTTCTGGTCGAAGCGCAGTTCGAGCGAGCCGGCAAGACCGTTGTCACCGCTGATCTCGGCTGCGCCATAGCCGCGCCCGAAGGCGGCGCCGCCGAGATAGAATTGCTGCGAGGTGAACAGCGGCCGTGACGCCGTCTGGCTCGCAGCGGAGAGCTTGAGCGACCAGACGTCGTTGAGCGTCTGGTAGCGCGTGAACCAGAGGTTCAGCACGGAGAAGTTCGATGACGCGCCGTCGCGCGACAACAGGTCGTCGTCGAAATGCGAGGCACCGAAGATGTCGAGCCCCTGGCGGTAGGTCAGCGTCGCGAAATTGGTGCCGCCGAAATGATCCTGGAGCCGGTAGTCGGCGGTCAGGCTCGCGGTCCTGATGTGGTCGTTGTACCAGGGGCCGTAAAGGTCATGCTCGGACACGTTGCTGAAGGTCGTCGCCGCGGTCAGGGTCAGCGAGGAGGATTGCGACTGCAATGGGACGATGCTGGCACGCAGCTCGAACGCCTCGGTCGTGGTGATGTCGCTGTCGAGGCGGCGGGCATCGCCCGGCCTAACCGCGCTATACAGCACGGACCCGCCGAGACGCACGCCGTCGACACCGACCGGTGCATCGTAGGACAGCCGTGCGAAGCCGAGCTGGCGGGGGTCATTGGCGATGGTCGACAGGTTGACCCCCAGCGTGTCGCCGGGCGTGAGATAGGAATTGAACGCGCCGGTCGCGTAGGTCTGCCACGGACCGACTGATGATGAGCCGAGATTGTCCAGACCGAATGAGGAGAAGACGTGCCATGTCTTCAAATAGACGATGAGGCGGAAGCGGCCGGTTGCACCGCCGATCTCCTCCAGTGCGGTATCGGTGATCCGGACGCCAGGTCTGCCGCCAATGAGAAAGAGCTGGCGTTCCAGCGTTGCTAGGCGCGACGGTTGCTCGGCCAGAACCGGCCCAAGCATCGGTCTAACGCCGAACTGCTCGGCGCCGTCGCCTTTCAGCTCTGCCTGCACGATGGCGCCTTCGATCACCTGGATCCGGAGCAGGCCGTCGGCAATGTCCTGCGGCGGCACGATCGCACGGCTCAAGTGAAAACCATCGGCGCGGTAGAGATCACTGATCGCGCCGGCGATCGCGGCGAGATCCGCCTGCGAAACCTTCTTGCCGACATAGGGCTGGTAGACCGCGGCGATGCGATCGCGGGAAATGGCCCGGGCTCCGCTGACCTCGATGCCGCGCAGCACGAACTGAGGCTTGGTATCGCCGCCGGTGTTGGGCTGGTCGACTGTCGGGAGCCTGACTGGCGGACGGTTCAGCGATTCCCGCTCGGTTTGGTTTTCAAAATATTTCTGAGGTTGGCGCGGATCGAACCCTGGCTGGTTCGCCTGCTGCGCGAAAGCCTGAGGAACTCCCGCGAACATCGGCGCCAACAGCACCGCTGTGGTAACGAGATGCCGCTTCCCAACGCGCGCGACTCGCTTGTCCCCGTAGTTTGACGGAGATGCGCCCGTGAAGCGGTAAGGGTTCGTTAGCCACATGATTTTTCATAGTTTTTTATGGTCAACGAATGGTTAACGCGACCGCTCCGGTGGCCGCTTCCTGCTAATCCTATGTTGAGTGATTTCGGATACCCCTCAAGGCCGGCTGTAACGGGGACTGAGGATCGTCATGCTGAGCAAAATTGGAATGCGGTGCGCCTTGGCGGCTGCGCTGATCCTGGGAACGGCCTCCGTCGCATCCGCCGCGGACGATGGCGTCTGGTCGGTCGGCAAGGCCAGCGGCGAGGTCTGGGTCGCCACCAGCGGCGCGCAGCAGGTTTCGCTGAACCAACAGGAGGCACTCAAGCCCGGCGATACCATTCGCACCGGACGAAATGGCCGCGTGCTGCTCGTCCGCGGCGAGGAAACGATCCTGATCTCTCCCAACTCGGTGGTGGGTTTACCGACCGAGAGCAAGGAAGGCCTTTCGACCACCATCATCCAGCAGGCAGGTTCGATCCTGCTCGAGGTCGAGAAGCGCAACGTCAAGCATTTCGAGGTCGAGACGCCCTATCTCGCCGCTGTCGTCAAGGGAACGCAGTTCAGCGTTACCGTGAATGCGGGCAGCACCAAAGTCGGCGTGCTCCGCGGCCAGGTCGAGGTCTCCGACTTCAAGACGGGACAGATCGCCCAGGTCCTGCCGGGGCAGGCCGCCACCGTCTTCGAGCATGGCAAGCCCGGCCTTTCTCTCAGCGGCTCCGGGACCTTCAATCCGATCGAGCACGGCAAGCCGCGCGCCTCGAGCATCGAGCGCGTCCCCGTGCCGAAATCGGGCCTGTCGGCCCCGCGCAACGCCGCGAACGGCCATGCGATCCATGCGCTCGGTCCGATCGACAAGGGCGCCAAGGCGGCCGCCGCGCCCAAGCCATCGCAACAGGCGGCCGGAGCTCACGCGCCCAAGGGCGGTGCTGCCAAGGCTGATGCTGCAAAGCCCGGCGTCGTGCGCATCTCGAGTTCGCTGGGCGAGGTCAAGCTGAACGTCCACAAGGTCACGCACGGGCTCGCCCACGGCGGCGGTGCCCCCGGACAGGCGCGCAACTCTTACGCCAGCACCGAGACGGTCTGGGGCGACTCGAAAGCGGGCACAACGGCATCCAACGGCACCGCCCAGACTGCGGTGACCACGAGCAGCGGCGTGACGGCTGGCACCAGTTCGTCGGCTGCGAGCACGACAATAGCCGCCACCACGGCCGGTGCATCCAGCGACGGCTCTGGCGGCGGCAACGGAGACTCCGGTGGCAAGACCAAACCGGACAAGGGCAAATCCGGTAACGGCAATTCCGGCAGTGGGAATTCCGGCAATGGTAACGGCAACAACGGCGCCACCGGTAACGGCCGGGGTAACAACGGCAACGGCAACGGCAACGGCAACGGCAGCAATGGTCACGGCAATGCCCTTGGCCACAACAAGCACTGAGGCGATGTCTTAGGGGATGAGGGGGCGCACCTGCGGAAGCGGGTGCGCAGGAGGATCGGGTGGGACGCTTTCGGCCGCATATTCTTGTCGTGACAGCGCTGGCGATCGTGCTGTCCACGGGGTGGCATGGTGCGCTTCGCAACGCGCTGACCGACCTGCGGTTCGCCTGGCAATCGCGTGCCGCGACCGGCAATGTCGTCGTGGTGGCCATCGACGCGCCCTCGATCGATCAGATCGGGGTGTGGCCCTGGCCGCGCCGGCTGCACGCGGAACTGTTGCACAGGTTAGAGGCCGCGGGGGCGCAGGACGTCGCTTTCGACGTCGATTTCAGCTCGCCATCCGATCCGGCCTCCGACGAGGCTTTCGTCAAAGCGCTGCGTGAGGCCGGGGGCTCGACCATCCTGCCGTCCTTCAAGCAGCCCGCGCCGAATGGCGGCGCAGCTCACATCAATCGCCCCCTGAAGCCGTTCGGCAACCAGTCGTGGCCGGCGCTGGTCAATGTCGCGATCGAATCCGACGGGCTCGTTCGCCGCTATCCGTTCGGCGAGAAGCTCGGCGAGGCCGTGATGCCGTCGATGGCCGTCGTGCTGGCCGGGCAGGACGCCAATCGGCGCCCGCCTTTCCTGATCGATTTCAGCATTCGGGCGGGCTCGGTTCCGAGTGTCTCCTACGTCGACGTGCTCCGCGGCGAAACCGCCACTCTCGACAAGCTGAGAGACAAGAAGATCATCATTGGAGCGACGGCGCTCGAACTCGGCGACCGCTTCAGCGTTCCGAATGGCCGCATTATCTCCGGACCCATCCTCCAGGCGCTGGCAGCGGAATCGATCCTCCAGAACCGGATGCTGCGCTGGACCTCTGATACCGGCATGATCCTGGGTCTCGCTGGGATCTGCCTGCTGATGGTGTATTCGTGGCGCCGCTTGGGACCGGGAATTCGCGCCGCAATCCTGATCTCGGTCGGGGCGGTTTTCGAGCTGGTGGCGGTCCTCGTGCAGGCAAGATGCCCCTTCATCATCGACACATCGCTGTTCCACATCGCGATTGTCGCCTATCTGACGGCAATTGCACTCGACGAAATCGATTTCCGAGGTCTCCTGGGGCGCATCGCCGAAAGCCGCTTTCATCGTATCGCGATGTCACTCGGCGATGGCCTCATCTGCACCGACGAAGATCAGCTCATCACCGTGTGGAATCCCGGCGCCAGTGCGATCTTCGGCTATCTGCCCGCCGAGATCATCGGCCGCCCGTTCGAAACGTTGTGCGCCGTGGCGGGGGACGGTGACGCGAGGCCGTCCATGCGCGACGCCGCGCGCCAGGCACTCCTGGTCCCTGGCGGGGCGGTCGTCGTCGAGTTCGAAGGGCGGCGCAAGAACGGTGAAACTTTCCCGGTCGAGGCGAGCTTCTCGGGCTGGCAGGGAACGGACGGCTTCCAGTACGGAGCCATCCTGCGCGATATCTCGGTCCGCAAGCGTGAGGCCGAACGCGTCAGATATCTCGCCGAGTACGACGCGCTGACCGGTCTTGCCAACCGCAACACGCTGCATGCAGGACTGGTCGGCATGATCGCGGATGCGGGGCAGCGCCCTTGCGAGGTCGCGCTGCTCGTGATCGGGCTCGACGGCTTCCAGAGCATCAACGACATGCTCGGTCATTCCGCCGGAGATCTCGTGCTGCAGGCGGTCGCTGGTCGCCTGAGAGCCGAGGCGTGCGGCGCTGTCGTTGCCCGGCTTGGCGGAGACGAATTCGCCATTGCGCGCAAAGGCGCCGATGGCGACGAGCCGATCGCGGAGTACGCCGAGCGCATGGCGCGCGCCTTCGAAGCGCCGCTTGCGACCGGCACGCGGCAGCACCGCGTCAGGCTCAGCATCGGCGTCGCCATCCATCCGGAAGGTGGCCACAACGCCGACGATCTCCTGAGCAATGCCCATCTCGCTCTGAGCAAGGCAAAGCTGACGCGGCGCGGCGGCCATGTGATCTTCGAGAGCGCGATCCGGGAGGAGCTGGAGAACCGGCTGACGCTGGAAAGCGAATTGGCACTTGCCGCCGATCGCGGCGAGTTCGAGCTGTTCTATCAGCCCCAGGTTCGCCTGATCGACGCCAGCCTGGTCGGGGCCGAAGCGCTGATCCGTTGGCGGCATCCCGTGCGCGGCTACGTTTCGCCCGGAGAGTTCATGCCCGTGGTCAATAGCTCGGCCCTGTCCGAGCGGATCGGCAACTGGGTGATGGAGACCGCCTGCCGGCAGGCACGCGCCTGGGAATTGTCCGGCGACAGCGTGCGCGTCGCGATCAATTTGTCGCCCTCGCAGTTGCACTCCGGCGATTTGGCGCATTCGGTTGCGGGGATGCTCGAAGCGACGGGGCTCACGCCGTCGCTGCTGGAGCTCGAGGTCACCGAGGACATCCTGCTTCATGACGAAGCCCGCGTGCTCGACATGTTCAAACGCATCCAGCAGCTCGGCGTCCGCGTCCTGTTCGACGATTTCGGTACCGGGTATGCGAGCCTGAGCTATTTGAAGAAGTTTCCGCTCGACGGGCTCAAAATCGACCGCTCGTTCGTGCTCGGTCTGCTCGCGGATTCCGACGATGCCGCGATCGTCGGGTCGACCATCGGTCTCAGCAAACAGCTCGGTCTCACGGTCGTGGCCGAAGGCATCGAGAACCGCGCGACGGCCGATTTCCTGGTGAGCATGGGATGCGAGGAAGGCCAGGGCTATTTCTTCGGCCGTCCGATGCCGGCGGAAGCATTCGAGCGGCAATTCTTCGCAGCCGAGTGCGCCGCCGTCAGTGCCGCCTGAACACTTGAGCTTCGCGATCAAGATCCCATAAGGTCGCTTTCAACAGCCACTTCTGAGCGATGCGAAGCAGATCTACTGCTACGAGGAGCGCTGATCACGAATCGGGAGCGCGAGCTGGGCCCCTAGATGATGCGCTGATGTTGTACGCGGAATAATTCGGAAGAGTCGCCGCGGACGTCGCGACGACTCTTCAGTGGTCACAGCACATTAGGCGACTTGGCCCTTTCACGGGCTGCTTCGACTGCATCCATCCCGGTCTGCCTGATTCGATCCAGAGCCTCGCCGCCGGTATCGGAGACCTCTGCTAACAGCGTGTCGGAGTTTTCGCGCAACGCCTGCGAGACGGCACCAACACGGCTGTTCAGGTCGGCCTTCACAGCATCGCTGGTCTCTCCGACATACTCATTCTCAATGTCGGTGGTTCTAAATGCCCCTGCGACTGCGGCGCCAATGGCCAAGCCGACGACGCCAAGCACCAGCGGTTGCTTTTCGAGCACATCAGACAATGACGACTTTGCTTTTGAGACGGCTTCGCCGCCCGGAATCTGGTCGCGCACTTTAGCGAAGCCGTCCCGCGCCATCTCTAGGCCGTCCTCGAACTGAGCCCTCATCTTGTCCGCGGTTCCTGACAGAACGCCGGATGCAGCGTCCTTGGCTGACTGCAACGTGTCTTCGCCATCGAGGGACCCTATGTGATCCATTTCGGGCGCCGTGGGCGGCGCCGCAGTGCGCTGGATCGCCGATGCCGCAGTCCGCATCGTGCTCACCCCGCCATCGACCACACCGGACGCGGCGGCCGCCGTCGACCGAGCTGCGCCCTTGATCCTGTCGTCACCAGCCATAAGCCACAGCGCGCCGCCTCCAATTAGAACGGCGGCAAGGGGATTTTCCTTGGCCGCTGCGACCAGATTGTCGAAAAAGCCGGTTTGCGTGCTCCTCATCGGACCATTCCCTTCACGGTGTCCTTGTCCTTTTCCAGCTGCCGGATGGTCTCCCGCGGCGCAAGATTACGGGCGTCCATCCGATTGATGCCGACCGCAAACAGCACGCCCGCAATGGCGCCAGCGAGGATCGCGGATGTCAGGTAGGAAAGCGGTTGCGACCATCCCGCGGAGATCAACGCCGCCGACAATGCGAACAGCGCCATCACAATGGCGGGGGTCACCAGAAGGGCGCCACCGGCAATGAAGCCTGCTGCTCCCGTTATCTTCTGCACTCTGTCGCTGAGTTCAGCCTTGGCCAAGTCGATTTCGTTCTGGAACAGCTTGGCGAACTGCCCCATCGCGTCCGCTACAAGCGTGGAGATGGTCCGAAGATCGTTCTGGCTTGTCTTGATATCGTGCTGAATGGTCATGATACGCTGCCGCCTTTGAAGGACGTCGTTCGCTGCGGATTGTTGCCGGATACCGATGAGCCCTGCATGGAAGCCTGCCCGGCTCCCGTGGAAGACGTGCTTCCGCGCCACGTGTCGCCCTGCGTCGACGACGTTCCACTACTCATCCCAGGTCGCGATGAAGGCGAGTCACCGCCGGAGGCCTTCAGGAAACGGACGGCGGCGAAACCGGCGAGCACCGAAACGCCAAGGAAAGCGGCAGGCTGACGCTTTGCGAAATCGGTTGCGCCATCGAGGAGATCGCGGAAGCTGCCGTTGCGGATCTTCTCGGCGGTATCTTCAACATAGTCCGCGGCGGAGTTGATGCCGCGGGCGGCAAAAGGCACATCGCTCTCGAAGGCGCGAGCCGCTTCCCGAACATTGCCGGCAAGTCGCTCAATGAACTCGGCTCCAGTCCGCTGCTGCTCGCGTGCCTGGCCGCGAATCTGGTCCATGGTCCCCGAAGCGAGGTCCTTGGCCGCATCCCCGGCTTCCTTGAACTTGTCCTGGGCGATGTCAGCGGTTGCCCGGAAGGCCTCGTCGGCCCGCTGCTTCACAGTCGCTCCAGCCTCCGCCATTTGGTCCTTCAGGTTCTTCGGAGAACCCGCGTTCCGATCTTCATTTGAATTCGTGCCTCTGCTCAGGTCTAGATCGCTCATGGTGTGTTCCTTCAGGTATTGGAATTGCGGGAGGGATTGAAAGCGGCTCCGACGACGTCGTCGGCGGCTGTCTTGAGCGAGTCAGCGAGGTTCTGAGTCATGCGGCTGGCATGCTCACCGAGGCCGGCCTCGGCGACTCTGCTTGTTGCCGCGTCGGCTGCCGACATTGCGGCATCTTTGGCGGCGTCAAATCCGGACTGAGCGGCCTCGGCGGCGGCCCGCTTCACGCCGTCGCTCGCCTGGCTCATGGCCTTGGCTTCAACCTTGGTTTCCGGAAGAGCGGCTGCGATAATGGCTCCGATCGCCACCCCAAGACCGGCGATTAGCGCGGCATTATCGCTAATGATCGCGCGAGCTTGTTCGGGCGCCCTTCCGGCAGCGTCCTTAGCTGCGGAGGCACTGTCCTTCGCCGCATCCACCCCGCTCTTGAGCTTTTCGCCAATCGTCTCGGCGGCCTGGGAGGCCCGTGCGCGTAAATCCGCCGCGAGACCGGCAGTCGAATCTTGCGCCTCGTCGGCCATGCTCGCGGCCTGATTGCGGGCGGAAGATAGTTGATCCCTGAGATCGCCTTGCATGGCGCGCGCTCGATCCGCCATGTCCTCGAAAACCTCGTTCGCCTTGTCCATCGCAGGGCCGGAAACCTCGGCGGCGCGGTCTCGCACGGTTTTCGAGGTGAGCGCCAAGCCGGCACCGATCATCAAAAGCGGCAAGGGGACACCACGCGCCAAGCGTAGGAGTGGAACCACCACGGCGGTCCCGGCGGCCACGCTCCGCATCGGGTTGTCCATAACTTGCTGTTTCAGTCCGTCCACCCAGCTCTTTGTCGTGTGGGTGACATAGTCGGATACTTCCGACTTGATGTGCTGCGGCGACACCTTATGGCGGATGTCCTCGGCCGTCTCCGAGACCTGCTCTTTCAGCCGATCGACCGTAGCGGCCAACTCAGCCCGACTTCGCTCGGACTCACGCCTCAATTCTTCCACGGACCGCGTCATCACATCCCTCTCTCGCTTTTCGGATTTCTTGTATTCAAACTCACGGTTTTTTGAATTGTTCCTATGAGCCGCTTCGCAGTGGATTCGATCCACAGAGCGCACCTGGGATGGGCGAGAGCGCGACCTGATCTTCGTCAAAGTCGAGACCGCAATACAACTCAGGAGCCATTAGCGGCAGCTGCGATAGGAGTAGATATCAGCCAACGGGCGCAGGTGGCCTTATGGTCTACCCCACGTGCGGCCCGGGCGTCGACCTTCGTCCGTGGTGTGCACCGCTACTGCAAGCCCTTCTTGTCATAAGCAGCTCAATTCTGGTGCCGAAGAGGATCGAAAGAGTCGGAGCTGTGATTGAGGACCCAACTGGCTGAGCGCCAGGAACGAACCAGCTGAACGACAGCCGATCTCCGGTCAGGAAGAGTGGCGCACATGAGCTCTGGACGATCGCCCAGCGGCATCTAGTCAGCTTCTGGACTCGCCGGATCGGGGGCAGAAATCTGCAGTCCCGCCTCGTTGAGAGCATCCGCAATTTGCTTCGCGAGCAGCTTGGCTTCTTCAATTCCAATTTTTGCGTCTGGGTGATGTGCAAAAAATGCGCAAATGGTCGTGGAGATAATCGTATTCACCTGGTGCGGATCAATCATTCTGCGGCACTCCAAAATGCCGCTGCTTATCGCGCGTCAATTAGGATGGGTTTAGTGAGGGGAGGTCCGGCTCTCATTGCGATGATGATCTGCAGGTCGCCCTGTTCTACGGCGACCGACGGGGACACGCCTGCTGGGTATTTTTCCGAAAGTACGCCAAGGGCACTCCTAGAAGCGCTATTTGCCTCCCAACGCTAAAGACGTTGCGCGGAAGCTCTCAGGCGCCAAGCCGAAGTGGCGCAAGTTTGATGTCCTTCTAGCGCCGACGTGCCACGGCGACGCCGAACAGGAAAGCAACGAACAGGCTGGCAAGCGGTGCTTCGCGCGTGATTGCGGCGACGGTCGCGAGGGGTTTTCCAGGCTTCCGTGCGTCGTCGATTGCAGAGGTCATGCGGTCGATGGCCGCATGCAGGCCACCTGCGACTTCACCAATGGTGCGGGATACGTCCGTCGCGGCATCAATGGCGCGCTCGGCCATGCCCGGATGGGAAGTGGACTGCGGGATCTCCGTGCTCAAGCGCGCGACCTCCAGGCTGATCATGTGACGGAGGCCGATACCTTTGGCTATCCGCGCGAGCGCTCGTTTTGAACAGCGGGTCAGATGACCTTTGGCTATCCGCGACAGGCGCCGTGGTTTTACGGCGGGTACCGGCCTTGCATGAGCAATTCGGCGCGCGGGCTTTTGTTCCGAGACGATGCGCCCCCCGCGCGGACCGCCCCCGTGAAACGACGGATGCGAATCTCTGTTAGGCTGGCTCAATCTTGCTGATCTCAGGAGACAGCTGTGACCGACCGGACCACGACGGATCGAGCCCGGCGCATCGCCTTGCTCGGCGCTCCCATCGACATGGGGGCTTCGCAGCGCGGTACCCTGATGGGCCCTGCGGCGCTCCGCACCGCCGGCCTTGCGACATTGCTCGAGAGCCTGGATTTCGAGGTCGTCGATTACGGCGATCTCTCGGTGGCCGAGCTCCGGGACCTCGCAGACAGGCCCCCCGACAAAGCCAATCACTACCGCGAAATCCAGCGCTGGACACGCGTGCTGAGCCGCAGAGGCTACGAGATCGCGAAAACCGGCGCGCTGCCGATTTTTCTCGGCGGCGATCACACGTTGTCGATGGGATCGGTGAATGCCATGGCCCGTCACTGGCAGGAGCGCGGACGCGAGCTGTTCGTGCTCTGGCTCGATGCACATGCCGACTACAACACGCCGGAGACGACGATCACCGCCAACATGCACGGCATGTCGGCGGCATTCCTGTGCGGCGAACCCGGCCTCGACGGATTGCTCGGCGATGATCCGCGCGCCTCGATCGATCCCGACAGGCTCGACCTGTTCGGCGCGCGCTCAATCGACAAGCTCGAAAAGGAGTTGATGCGCACGCGCCGGATCAGGGTTGTCGACATGCGCCAGATCGACGAGTTCGGCGTCGCCGTGCTGATCCGCCGCGTCATCGAGCGCGTCAGGGCCAGCAACGGCGTACTACATGTCAGCTTCGATGTCGATTTTCTCGACCCCTGCGTCGCACCCGGCGTGGGCACGACGGTGCCGGGCGGAGCGACATATCGCGAGGCGCATCTGATCATGGAGCTCCTGCACGATTCCGGCGTGGTCGGATCAGTCGACATCGTCGAGCTCAATCCGTTCCTCGACGAGCGTGGCCGCACCGCGCGCACGGCGGTCGAACTGATCGGCAGCCTGTTCGGCCAGCAGATCGCCGACCGGCCGACACCGAGCAATGCGATCGCGCCCGGCGAGTGATGGACGAGCCGTTTGTGCATTGCGAAGAAGAGAACTGCCGTCGCCGCCACCGGATTTAGATCAGTCCAGATGGAAATCGCCTGTTTTTGAAACAGGTGCGAATTGCAAATGCTCGTCGCAGAATGTTTCATGCGGGTCGCGCTTCAGCCGAGGATCCGCCAATGAGCAGAACATTCGACAAACCCGCGGGGACGACTCGCCGCCGCTTTCTGCGCAGCGGTGCTGCGGTGGCGGGTGGTACCGTCCTGGGCGCCCGCGCATCGGTTGCCGCCGAGACCGACAACCTTCCACCCAACATTCCCGAATGGATGAAGGCGCCCGGCGAACCGATGGGAAGCCAGCCCTACGGCGCCCCGTCACCGTTCGAGAAAGGCGTCGTCAAGAACATCTCGAAGACGCTCAAGCAGTACATCTCGGCCTCCAGCCGGACGCCATTGCAGGAGCTCGACGGCATCATCACGCCGAACGGACTGTTCTACGAGCGGCACCATGGCGGCGTTCCGACCATCGATCCGGCCCAGCACCGGTTGATGCTGCACGGGCTGGTCGAGCGCCCACTGATTTTTACAATGGATGATCTCAGGCGTTTCCCGTCGGAATCGCGCGTCCACTTTCTCGAATGCTCCGGCAATCCCGGCTACAGCAAGCCTTACGGCAAGACCGCGTCGGACCTTGTAGGTCTGGTCAGTTGTGCAGAATGGACCGGCGTCAGCCTCAAGCTGGTGCTCCAGGAGGCCGGATTGAAGCCGGATGCCAAATGGATCGTCGCCGAAGGTGCCGACGCGGCTGCGCTGACGCGCAGCATCCCGATCGAGAAATGCCTTGAGGACGCCATGCTGGTCTACAGCCAGAACGGGGAGCGGCTGCGTCCGCAGCAGGGCTATCCGCTGCGGCTGTTCCAGCCGGGCTTCGAGGGCAATATGAGTGTGAAGTGGCTGCGGCGCCTGCATGTGACTGCGGAGCCGGTTTACTCGCGCGAGGAGACCTCGAAATACACAGACCTGCTCCCGGACGGCACCGCGCGTGAATTTTCGTTCTACATGGAGGCGAAGTCGATTATCACGAGGCCCTCCGGCGGCCAACGCCTGGGCGCGCCAGGCTTCCACGAGATCACGGGCATCGCCTGGAGCGGGCACGGCAAGATCGCGCGCGTCGAAGTGTCCGTCGACGAGGGAAAGAGTTGGCAAAGCGCGCAATTGCAGGAGCCGGTGCTGACGCGTGCGTTGACACGCTTTCGCTTGCCCTGGCAGTGGGACGGAAAGCCTGCCGTGATCCAGAGCCGTGCCATTGACGAAACCGGCTATGTGCAGCCGACTCTGGCCGAGCTGCTCGCGGTGCGCGGCGAGAACTATTTCTACCACAATAACGCGATCTGGCCCTGGCGCATCGCGGCTGACGGCGAGGTGACCAATGCGCTGGCGTGAGACTTGCGGCATTGCTGTCGTCATTGTGCTGTGTACGTTTCCGAGCGGAGCGCAGGCGCAGACCTCGTACGGCCTCGGACGGCCCGCGACGGCTGCGGAGATTGCGGGCTGGAATATCGATATCGGACGCGACGGCAGCAATCTGCCGAAGGGAAGCGGCTCGGTGAGCCAAGGGCGCGAGGTGTTCGCCCAGCAATGTGCATCATGCCATGGCGACAAAGGCGAGGGCGGGCTCGGTGACCGGCTCGTCGGTGGGCAGGGCACGATCGCAACGCCAAAGCCGATCCGTACGGTCGGCAGCTATTGGCCGTATGCGCCGACGCTGTTCGACTACATCCGCCGCGCGATGCCGCAGAACGCGCCGCAATCGTTGAGCGATGAAGAGGTTTATGCGGTGTCCGCCTACATCCTGAACCTGAATGGACTGGTCGGAGCGGATGCGACGCTCGATGCCAAATCGCTTGCAGCGGTCAAGATGCCGAACCGCGACCGGTTCGTCGGCGACGCGCGGCCGGATGTGAAACACTGAGCGCCTTGGGGCGACCAGGTTCCCGTATCCGCTTGGAACTTGCCTTGGCCAAGGGCGGAACTCGCAGGACGCGATTGCATTAACCTGTGAGAGGAAAAGCCTATGGATTCCACGATGGCAACGGATCGCTTCGCAAACTCCATGTCCTCAGCGCTTCGCCATCCCGGCGTAATCGCGTTGATTGTGGCCGCGTTGACGATTGCTGCGATGCTCATCGTCGATCACGGACCATGGAATCGGGCCAAAACGCAGCCCGCCCATGTTGCGATGTACGCAACCACGGGTGAAGCCGCGCGGGCCGCAGGTGCCAAAATTCTCCCGACCGAACCGCACTCCCCGATCGAGCCGGAGCGGCCGGGGCCGAAGACGTCCCCAACCGTCAATCCAGTGACGCCGTAAGACGCTCTAGCCCTTCCGGCCGTAGTTGAGCAATCCGCCGGTGGTCTTCGGCGGATGCGCGCGCAGGGCTTCCTCGTTCGGATCGGTGCCCCAGCCGGGCCGGTCCGGAATGACCAGATGGCCGTTCTGAATGTCGGGCTCATGCGTGAACAGTTCGCGGTCCCACGCCAGGCGATCGATGTCGATCTCCATGATGCGCAGGTTCGGCACGGCGGCGCAGAAATGCGCGTTCATCATCGAACAGAGATGGCCGTAGAAATTGTGCGGGGCAACGTTGACTTCGAACGCTTCCGCGGCGGCTGCGATCTTCATCGACTGCCAGACGCCGTTCCAGGGCGTGTCGATGATCGCGACGTCCATGGCCTGCTCGCGAAAATAGGGCAGGAATTCCCGCAAGCCCAATAGCGTCTCGCAGGACGAGATCGGATGCGGGCTTTGCCTGCGGATGTAACCGAGCGCTTCCGGATTGAAACTGTCGATCTCGATCCAGAACATGTCGAGGTCCGCGATAGTGCGCAGGATCTCCAGATAGCCCTCCGTCTTGGCGTTGAAGTTGCAGTCAAGCAAGATGTCGACGTCGGGGCCTGCACCGTCCCGGATCGCTTCCAGATGCATGCGCAGATCGCGCAGGATTTTGCGATCGACGTTGATCTCGGGAGCGAAGGGCGAGCCGAAGCCCGGTCGCCAACCGGTCGGTTTGCCGTCATCATAGGAGAAGATGTTGGTTTTGAGCGCGGTGAACTTCTTCTCGCGGACCTCGCGTCCGATTGCCTTGACGCCGTCGAGGTTCTCGATCGGCGGCTTGTACCAGGACCGGTGATTGATCCGCCACGTTGCGCAATGCGACCAATAGACCCTGACATGGTCGCGGATCTTGCCGCCGAGCAGTTCGTAGCAGGGCACACCAAGACATTTCGCCTTGGCATCGAGCAGCGCATTCTCGATCGCCCCGAGCGCCTGCGCCACCACGCCGCCGGCGGCGGGACGCGTGGCCGCGAACAGTTCGGCGTAGATGCGCTCGTGCCGGAAAACGTTCTGCCCGACGACGCGGGCAGACAGGCGCTGGATCGCAGCACCGACGCCGGGCGAGCCGAAGCCCTCGTCGAACTCGCTCCAGCCGACGATGCCGTCCTCGGTCGTCAGCTTGACGAAGTGGTAGTTTCTCCAGCCGGCGTCGCAGGCGAGAATTTCGAGACTTGTTGCTTTCGACGATTTGGTCATGTCGCTCCCTGTTGCCCGGCTGGGCTTTTTTCTTTGGCGGGCGCAAGCCCGGGTCCAGCCACGATTGTTAGGCTAACGGCCTTGCGCAGTGAAGCCTGGCGAGGTGTGCAGGGAAGCCCTTCCGAACGTTCTATCGAGAAACGCGGGGAATCTGGTGGGGACAGCCATGATCTTGCCCGGGATCGTCCTGAAAAGGCGCCATGCTCTGACGTTTTTGGCCACAATCGGGATCGACCCTCCGGCCATGAGATTTCTGGCTGTGATTTCGATCCTGGCGCTGCTCACGATGAGTGGAGCCGCCATTTCAGATCAGTTTCTGACGGCCGATCAGCACGTCGCGCACGGGGTGGAATAGCGCGGCGGGCGTATACGTTTTTGTCTTGGGGGAGACGGCGATGCTTTCGATCGACCAATTCCTGCGCTTCATCAGCGTGCCGGCCGTGTTCGCGGCCCTCGTCATCGCCTCGCAGATCTCGGCAGCCTTGTCGCAAGGCAAAGGCTAGTCAGCCGATCAATGACGAGCCGAGCAGGGCGAGCACAGCCAGCGCCATCAACGCGGTGCCGAGCCAGCCCAGCGCGACGAGCCATGACCGGCCCTTGAAGCGACCCATGATCGCCTTGCTCGAGACGATCAGCATCATCATGGCCATGATCGGAACGGCCACGATGCCGTTGAGCACCGCGCTCCAGACCAGCATGTGGATCGAGTCGATGCCGGTGAACCCCAGACCGAAGCCGATGATGGTGGCGGCGGCGATGATGGTGTAGAAGCCGACCGCCTCGTCGGGCTTCGCCTCCAGCGTCGCGCGCCAGCCGAAGATCTCCGCCACGCCGTAAGCGGCCGAGCCCGCCAGCACCGGAATTGCGAGCAGGCCGGTGCCGATGATGCCGATCGCGAACAGGGCGAAGGTGAAGTCGCCGGCGAGCGGCCGCAGCGCCTCGGCGGCCTCCGTCGCCGAGTTGATGTTGGTGACGCCATTCGCGTGCAGCACCGAGGCGGTGGTGAGGATGATGAAGAAGGCGATGCCGTTGGAGAGCAGCATGCCGGAGAGGGTGTCGGCCCGGATGCGCGCCAGCTCGAGACTGCCGCCGCGCTTCAGCTCGCGCAGCGGCTTGTCGCGCTTGCCCTGGTTCATCTCCTCGACCTCCTGCGAGGCCTGCCAGAAGAACAGATACGGGCTGATCGTGGTGCCGAGCACGGCGACGACCATCATGAAATAGTCGGCGCTGACATTCGTCTTCGGCCACACCGCCGCGAGCAGCGCCGTGCTCCACGGGATCTTCACGGTGAAGGCGGTCGCGACATAGGCGAACAGCGCCAAGGTGAGGAATTTCAGCACCGGCGAATAGCGCCGATAGGGCAGGAACACCTGCAGCAGGGTCGAGCCCGCCGCGAAGATCAGCGCGTGCTCGTGGTTGAGGCCGCCGATCACCAGCGAGAGCGCCTCCGCCATCGCCGCGATGTCCGCGGCAATGTTGAAGGTGTTGGCGGCGACCAGCATGGCGACGAGCGACAGCACCGCCCAGCGCGGCGCGATCTGCATGACGTTGGCCGCCAGCCCCTTGCCGGTGACGCGGCCGATCCGGGCGCTGACGAGCTGGATCGCGATCATGAACGGCGTGGTCAGAAATACCGTCCAGAGCAGTCCGTAACCGAATTGCGCGCCGGCCTGCGAATAGGTGGCGATGCCGGACGGATCGTCGTCGGCGGCCCCGGTGACGAGACCCGGCCCCAGCCTCTGCAACAGCGACGGTGCGGATTTCGTGGGGCTGACGGCATCGTCGGTCATGGCAGGAGGGGTCTCGGTCGGGGCGCGTCCTTCACAAATGCTAATGAGGGAACAAGGTTCCCGGGCTGCGGGTAAGGCGCGCCTCGTTGATTTCTGATAAAGCTAATTTCGTTTGACTCGTCGGGCAAAACACCTGTATAAGTGCATCATCGGAGAATACCTGGTGCAGCGTTTGCACGCATTCCGAGCGCGACCGGACTGCGATGGCCCGGCGTTCGCGCAGTGCGCAACCCGCGCAGGGACACCGGCGAGATGTTTATCTCCTGAGCGCGTGCGGTCGGGACTATTTGATGCTGACGAACATGCCCCAGGCGCCGGCCAGCGCGGCGCCGGCAAAGACGATCAGCGGGTTGTTGCAGAACGCACTGCCATAGGTGCACATGGTGACGCCGAACGAGCCGATCTCGTGATGGCTCGCGGAGTAGAACAGTCCCGACAGTACCAGCAACGCGGCGGCGACGTAATACATCGATGATCTCTCCGGCCCTTTCCCGATTGCGTTGGTCGCAGGGGACATTGTCCAGCATGGCGCGAACCAATTGCATCCTGGCGAACCCGCCCTGCTGCATTTGAACTAAAGTCGACCAATCCCGGGAGATGCCGTCCCAGCGGGCCGCAATCTGGACGTGTGATCGGGGCCAGAACATCTGCGCGGGAACTGTTGGACGCGCTCTCCATTAACGAACACGAACAGACCAATCGAGGGGAGGGGCCCATGGGCGCCGAGCGGATGCACCCTCCGCGCTACTGGCGGATGCGGGCGGAAGAATTTCGCACCAAGGCGGACAATTGCGAATATCGCGAGACGCGGGACGTGCTGCGCAAGGTGGCGCAAAACTACGACGAACTGGCCCGCCGCGCAGCGCGCATCTGCACCGTCGAGAGCCTGGACGAACTGCGGGGGGGCGCCAACAGCAAGCCGGTTTGATCGTTCAGGGCAAACCCGCTTGATGGTTCACGACGAAGCCGATGATCGGCGGGCGCGATCATGGGGCGTCTAGGCCCTCGCTTCCATCAGAAGCGCTGCCCGTGCGATTTGGAACGAATGTCCACTTTGGTACTTAGGAACTCAGTCCTCCAACGAGGGATGAGATGAGCAGCGAACAGCAAGCAGGCCCGGCAACGAGGCCGGATCAGCATTACAAGCCGGGGCCGGCGTGCCCCAAATGCGAGAGGGGCACGCGCTGCCTGACCTCGATCTTCGACGTGAGGCGCGATTGCTCGGTCCTGATCTATCGGTGCGATTCGTGCCGCGAGGACGTCTGGATTTGAGCGCGCGCCGTCGTCGGCCCATCTGCGGGACGCCCCGTCGGAGATCTCATAGCAATCTCGGATAGGAACTTCGCGGGTTTCGCCCGCTTGTCGCCTGCATCGACCACGCAGGCGAGACAGCTTCTAATCATGCAATCACGCTACCCGTTGTTGAAGAAGTGGACAGCGGAAGAGCACGAGCGGCTGAAGGCGTTGGCCGAAGCGGGCTCGCGGCCGGACGAGATCGCCGGCGAGCTTGGTCGCAGCGAAGCGGCAGTGAGGGTGCGCGCCTGGCAGCACGGCATCGCGCTGCGCCTCGTCACGCAGAAGCGCGGACCCTGAAGACCGGCTGGGTCGAAGGCGGGCATCCCGCCCTGTGTTCACTTATGAACGGTCCTCAATCGCCTCTCGACGTACTCTGCGAATGGGCAGCAACACGGGAGCTTGTCATGCTCACCCGCGAGGACTTCGAGACGGATCTCGACCGGCAAAGAATGCACCAGCTCGATGCAAGCCAAACGACACGACAATTGCTGCGCCGTTCGCGGGAGCAGATCGCGGCATCGATCTCACTGCTTCAGCAGCAAGTTCCGAAGATCTGGCACCCTCAACCTCCAGAACGATAGAAACCTCTTCCGCCGTTCCCGCGTTTGCGCGCATGGCGGATCAAGACACCAGGCAGCGGCCGATTTGTGCTGCGTGCAACAAACCCATGACATTCATCGACGCGGTGAGTTCACCGGACGGCGCGATGGCCATCTTTCGGTGCTCCCAGTGCAACAAGCTGTTCTGGGAGACGCCCAGGCGAGACCAAAGCCAAAGCCAAAGCCAAAGCCAAAGCCGAAACTAAGGCGTAGAAAAGAAACGGCCCCAGCCCGGGGGGCGAGCTGAGGCCGTGGGGGGCGCCGGTCGTGCATCCGGACCGACGCGCGAATAACTTTTTGATCCCAAAAGCTGTTCCTATTTCAGGCGAGCGTGGACATCGCGCGCCCCGATGAAACACGCCTGAAACAGTTCTGAAACCCGATTGTCTCGAACGCCCCGCCGGCTGCGTCCGACCAACCTAGCGAAAAGGAGATCATCATGATCCAGGTTGGCTCGAAGGAAGAAGTCGCGTTTTTGCTCGCTCTGTTCGGCACCCACACCCAGCCGGTGAAGCGGCCGGCGAAATCGCGGCAGGCGTGAGGCGCTGATCCCATGCCAGGCTTGGCCGAATGCCAGAGCCTCTTGCGGCTTCTGATCGCAAGGGGCGACCCGAAGGCCATCCCGCTCGCGACCGGCGCCATCGATCAATATCTGAACACCGCGCCGGTGTGCATGCGCGGCCGTGGCCTGCGCGTGCTCCAGCGCGACGCGCTCGACCAGCATAGCACTGCGGTCGGCGTGCAGCGCTCGTTCGCGGAAACGGTGGATGCCTACATCGTCGGGAAGCTTGCGGAGGAGTGAGGGGGCCGAATGTCGTTTCGCCCTGTCGCTTTCGGCTTCCTGAAGAGGCACGAACGCGGCAGGAGGGAACCGCGAAGTTCCCGGAACCCATTGATCCCCCATAGATTTTTTCGCGACTTCCGGAAACCTTTGTCCGCTTCGGACCTATTAGGGCAAAGGATGCTGCAATGCCCCGATATTATTTCGATCTGCGCGACGACACCGGTGTAGCGCTCGACGAGGAAGGCTTAGCTGGCGCGCCGTTCAGGCGGAAGCCGCCAAGTCGGTCGCGGACATGGCGCGCGATGCTATCCTCTCCGCGCCTGCCGCGGGCGGCAGGCAGACGATGGCGATCGACGTTCGCGATGCCAAGGGTCCCGTGATGCAGGTCAAGTTCTCGTTCGCCATCGAGACCTTCAGGACGCCTGCGGCATCACGCGATCATTGACGCGTGAGAACGCCCGGCGGGGATTGCTCGGGCTCGAGTACGGCGATCTTGCGGCCGAGCTGCCAGACCTCGACCTTGCCGTGCTGCGTGAACTGCTGCGCGAAGGTGAGGGCGTTCGCATCCGACGCGGCCTCGAACGCTTCGGCCGATCGGAACACGCCGTTGTCGCCGACCAGGTAAGCGCGATATTGCTGGGTCATGTCGGTGGCCTCAGCCCTGGCGATTGCAGCCAGGCGGCAATATGCATGGCGGTCTCGTCCTGCCGCGCCTGGCGCAGCAGCATCTCGCGGCGGCGCCCCGGC
Source organism: Bradyrhizobium sp. 155 (assembly GCF_023101105.1). Lineage (NCBI taxonomy): Bacteria > Pseudomonadati > Pseudomonadota > Alphaproteobacteria > Hyphomicrobiales > Nitrobacteraceae > Bradyrhizobium > Bradyrhizobium sp. 155. The sequence goes on from NZ_CP064704.1 coordinate 2,419,247, forward strand.
GCGAGCGTGCGCGCCTCCTCGCGCAGCCGCGCGGCCTCCGCGGCGAGCCGTTCGTCGAGTGTCGTGGTCTGCTTGAATCGTCGTCGCTTCTGCATGCACGTCTCCCTCGTTCGCGTGGGGCGGGAGCAATTTCGGCGGTCTCATCACCGGGTCGATGCCAACTGCCTTGCGGTGATGGATCAATCCTCGCGCTTCTGGCGGCGAGAGGAAACATCATATGATATGTTGGCGGATTTAATTGCGCGAGTAAATTCAGCCACTTGAGCGCGTTACTCATCTTGATTGCTTGTGAGCAATGTGCACTTTTGGACAGAAGCGCATGTCTAATAGGGCGTAGGGAGCCGGCTCCCCTATTAGGAATCAGCTGTAGCGGCGGCGAATGCGTCTTCCTTCTCGATGCCGCGCGCGACGATCTTCAAGCATTCGTCTGGTAGCGGCCGTTGAAGCGCCTTGGCTTCTTCCCACGGCGCCCTTAGCCAAACGTCTCGCTCTTTCGCTGTCGTCAGCAGCACCGGCATTGCCTTCGGATGGATTGGCTCCACGACCGCATTCGGCGTCGTGGTGAGAAAACCGTACACCTGATGCGGCCCCGGAATGGGCTTCGACTTGGTGCCGCGATCGCCATTGAAAGTCGTCCAGATCCCGGCGAACGCGAACAGCGGCCGGGCGTCCGCGAGCGCAAACCACACGATGTCTTTCTTCTTGGTCTCCGGGTTGGGCTCCGGCGCGTATTCGGCAAAGCTGTTGACTGGCACGAGGCAGCGGTGCTCCGGCTTGAGCCACGCGCGCCAGTGCGGCGACGAGGTGTTGCGAATGTTCGTGACGGGCGGGCCGCCGGTACGCGGAGGGGGCGGCATGCCCCAGCGCATCAGCACCATCTCTCGCTCGCCGCCCGCATCGCGAATGATTGGCGCGGGGTAATCCGGAAACACACCCGGCATTGGCGCCAAATTGCCTTCATAGCGGCGGACGACCCGGAAGAGGTCGGCTATCGCGGCTTGGTTGGTGGTGATCGAATAGAGGTTGCACATATGTTCGATGATCCTTAGCGCTCGCCGGGCCACCAGTAAGATGCCGGATTATCCGCCGAGATTTTCGTTGGTCTTAATGCAACGAGTGCGCTTCGCTTATACGGATAGCGCCGCACTTCCGAACAGTTCTTGCATCGCATGTAGCGCTCAAGTTCATGCACCGGCGTCGTCTTGGCACGACGGACGACATCGAGTGCCACGGTTTGGTTGGTGTCGCATCCAAGGCATCGCACTTCGAGGTATAGGAAGCCGGCGTTGATGGCATCTCCGATCGTCGGCGATGGCTGCGCCGGGCCCTTATAGCCAAGCATCCGATAGTTCCAGGCCGCGCAAGCCAGTTTGTCGGCCTCCTTGCGCGCCTCCTTGGCGCGCTCGGCCGAAATCTTGATTTGAGTGCCGTAGAGATGTTGGCGGGACTTGGTGGTCATGCCGCGATCAAAGCCATGTGCCGGCCAAGCTGGCAAATTATCGATAGGTGGTAGGCGAGAAGCGCAACGGGCTACTTCCTGTCGTGGCTGTGGAAAACCAAAGCGCTCTCAAATGCTGACCAACTGGCGGCCCGTCCCCTTGCAATCGACGCAGGCCAGTTCGCCTCCGACCATCTCTGGAGGAAACAGGCAGCGTCCGCTCCCGTCGCATTCCAGGCAGACGATTTGGCCGGCGCCGCATTCGAGTTCCTCAACTTCGGTCTCGAATTCGGTGTCACAATTATGGGCGCAGTAAACCACCATCGTGGTTGTTGCACCCGCCGAACATGTCAAGTCATCGTCGATGAGTTTTTGCAAAGACACTCTCCGGATATTTCTCGATAGCTTCGACACGAAGCCACTCGACAGCATCGACGATATTGTCGGCCTCCCCTTCGGCATCGAAGCCGTTCACCTCATCACCGAGCCCGAGGTTGATTTGAAAACCGCCATTCCAAAAGGCGGCAATCGTGAAATTGATTTCACTGTCGTATAGATCCTGAAGGATGCGGGAGGTTCTATCCATCACAAGTCCTCTCTCAAGCCCTTAAAGAAGGGATGCCGGACTTTCCCCTCCGCCGACTTCGCGCGGTACTCTATTTCCGCAAGCAGCTTCGGCTCGACCCAGATGCCCTTGTGCGCGATCCGCTTGGTGTAAGGTTGCGTCTTGCGGACAAGCGGCTTCAATCGTTTGTGGACTTCTGCGGCAGATGACTTGTCGAATCCGAGGTCGACCTTGCCCGCATAAATGAGATCATCTCCCTTATGGCGACCAAGATAGATGCCGTCCCATTTGCCTTCGTCGAGCGCGAAACCGGCGATGGTCAGTGTCTCGCGTTGCCTGCAAGTCTTCTTGACCCATTTGTTACCCGTGCCGCTGCTGTAGGTGCTGTCGCGAACCCTGGAGACCACGCCCTCAAGCCCGACCTTGCAGGCATGCGCGAACATCTCGTTGCCTGCGATCTCGAAGCTCTCACTGAACTGCACTGCGGTGCCGGAGATGATCTTCTTCAACTCGGCCTTGCGCTGAAACAGCGGCAGGCCGCGCAGGTCTCGCCCATTCAGATAAAGCACGTCAAATGCCACGAGCACGATCTTGGTTGATGTGCCCTTCAGCTCGTTTTGAAGGACGGAAAAATCGGTGCTGCCATCGGCAGCAGGGACCACAACCTCGCCACCGATGATCGCCGATCCTGCCTTGATGTGCGGGCGACTTTCTTAAAGCGCTTGGTCCAGTCGTAGCCGCGACGGGTGTAGACGGTGACAGCCTCATTGGCCAAATGAAGCTGCACCCGGTAGCCGTCGAACTTGATTTCGTGAATCCACCGCGCTCCGGATGGCACGCGGTCCACCCACGATGGCAAGGCCGGTTTGATGAAGCCGGGGAAGGGCGCTTTCACCCCGAGCGCCCCCAGCCTTCGCTGACGCTGCAACGCCACTGACAAACTCCACGCAACGAACGCCTTGATTCGAATCTTCACGGCCGGATTCGTTCCGCCAATCTGGGCGAACCGGATGGGCGTGGGGAACCGTTTGATTCCTCTTGCGTTTCAGAGATGCAAGGAGAGCAACATGGCTAAAGCGAAGAAGCAGACAACTCGCGGTCGCAAGCAGGACCGCGCGCGCGTTGCGGGCGGGCAGAAATACGAAGTTGGCTACGAGGCAAAGAAGACGGGCCGCTCGGCTTCTGCCGTGAAGAAGGCGGTGAAGAAAGTGGGCAGTAGCCGGAAGAAGGTCGAGCGCAAGCTGGGCCGCTGATAGTTTTGCGTTAGCCCACAGGTTTGTGGCGAGCCGGTCGCATGAGCGACCGGCTTTCTTGCGCCTACTGGTGCGCCATCAGGAATCTCCTCAACTCAGGAACTGCGGCAGTCGCACCGGAATTGGTGCGGTGCTGGCTCGCCGCCGAGCTGGCGGAGCGGCCCCGGCCATACCTCCAGCCCCCTGCAAGCCGGGGCCGTCTCTCCGCCCACGCGATGAGGGCAGTGACGCGCTGCAAACAAAACGACAGCAATGTTGCTGTTTATTTCCAGCGACGCCACAACGCAGTTCGCTGTATGGTCCCTTTCCGTTTTTTTCCCACAGCGGATTTGATCACCATGCACCCCATCCAAGGTACGCATATTGCCGCAATCTTCAAACTGGCCACCCAGCAGCTTGAAGCACTTCGCGTCGCCCCAGAGATCCAAAAGGAATATTCCGAAATCCTCGTTTTAAGAGAGAAGATAAAACTGGCGACCGAGCTGAAGAAGGCTCGCCGGCAGCCCTTACTCGGTGCCCCCCCGCGCGCTTGAAGAAGGTGGAAGAGGCTCCAAGGATCGAACATTTTTGATCTAGATCAAAGTCGCATGGCGCGGGGCGGTTCGTATGATGCCATGAGTGATAAGCCGCCCGAAAAGCCAGAAGTGATGCCCCGCGAGAGCGACGAGGCCCGGCGGCGCATCATCGAAGAGTATGCCGCGGACCGCCGCGGATTGATCAGGAAGCTGCGCCAAAAGTCGAAGGGAGCGGACGCTGCGCAGGGAACATCGCAGATGATCTTAAACTCTACCATCACGTGCCCGAAGTGCGGTCACGCTGCTACCGAGGTCATGCCGACCGACGCCTGCCAGTTCTTCTATGACTGCAAAGGCTGCGGCGAGCGCCTAAAGCCGCTCTCTGGCGACTGCTGCGTGTTCTGTTCCTTCGGCACCGTTTACTGTCCGCCGGTTCAAGAGAACGGCAGGTGCTGCTGTAGCTAGCTGCCTCTAAGGGAGTGCGGCTGCCGCGCCTGAGTTTGACACGTCGGGCAAAACACTGGCAGAATGGCATCATTGAAGATCAGCCCGCGCGGAGCAATCCGCCGCGGGCTTTTTATTTGCGGAGTCGTCACTTAAACAAACGGATTTCCAAATGACCATTTAGGAGAAGGACCGAGCTGCATCTTCCTGTTGCTGAGCATGTAGTCAGGGAAGGTTTCAGGGCACCAACGCTGGCCGATATCGAAACCCTGGCACAAGCCAAGACCGAAGCGGCACTCAACGTGCTTGCTACCATCATGTTCAGAGAGACAGCGAACGCTTTTGCGCGGGTGGCCGCCGCAAACTCTATTCTCGATCGTGGGTGGGGCAAGCCGGTACAGCCCTTGGCTACGGACGCGCGGCCGCGCGAATTGCTGCAACGGATCGAACGCATCATCGTACATCCGGATCATCCATCGATAGTCGACAATGAGACCAGCGAACCCGAGGCTTCGTAAGCTTCGCATCGTCTTGTCTCCAGGCGAGGAATTGCAATGGAAACACGGTCGCCACCGACTCCATTGGAGTCTCCACAGCAAGAGAACGCGGCTCTGATTGGTTTACCCCAATGGATGCGCGACGCACTATCTCATCAGCCGGCCCCCACGCCACCGCAGCAAGCCGGAAGCGTCGATGAGCCTGCGCACGGTGAACGCACGAATATTCGAATCTTGAGCCGCGTTCCCTCGCGCCTACCTGACTAGTCTGAGGCAGGTCCGAACCACCTCGTCAGCGTCTCCGCAAGTCCGTGTTGGCTCTCGTCTCCCACCCAGGCCACATGCCCGTCAGGCCGCACCAGCACGGCTTTTGGCGCCGCGACTTGTCCAATGGACGGAAGCTCCCATGCACCGTGATAGTCCGCTTCGACGAGATTGATGCGATCTGCCCAGGGCGCGATGTCGAAGCCGCTGGTCTTCCCAAAATCAAGCAGCAAGCCGCGCGCGCCGTACAGCAACGTGAACAGTCGCAGCGGACGCCCGTCCACCACGAGGTCGAGATCGGGCATGCGGCGTCCGAGCAGCGCGTGGCCTTGGCCGAGATCGTAGTGCACGTCGAGCCCGCTCATCATCGCGCCAAAACGTTGGCGCGGCGCGTCCATCGCGAGCAGTTCGGCGACGACCTCGCGCGCGGCCTTGAGGCCGTCCTCGCCGCGGCGGAGCAGGGCGATTTGCGCCATGGTGTTGCGCAAGGTCCGCGCGCCGACGGGATGGCGCTCGGCATGGTAGCTGTCGAGCAGGCTGTCCGGCGACAGGCCCTTGACCACTTGCGCGAGCTTCCAGCCGAGATTGACGGCGTCCTGCACGCCGATGTTGAGGCCTTGCCCGCCGACGGAGTGATGGATATGCGCGGCATCGCCGGCGAGCAGCACGCGGCCTTTGCGGTAGGACACGGCCTGCCGTGCCGCATCGGTGAAGCGGGAGATCCAGGACGGGTTGTGGAGGCCGAAATCGGTGCCGTAGACGGCGACGAGGGCGTCGCTGAGATCGCGGGCGCCGGGCACGCCGGTGCGATCGAGCGTCGCTTCCGTCACGACCACCAGCACGCGCCCGCTCTCGGTCTTGCTGAGGCCGTGAAAGCCGAGCGCGTCGTGGCGCAGGCCCCATGCGGGCTCGTCCCGCATCTCGACTTCGGCCATGAGATTGCTCAGCGTCGGCTCGGAGCCTGCGAAGTCGATGCCGGCGGCCCTGCGCACCAGGCTGCGGCCGCCGTCACAGCCGACCAGATAATTCGCGCGCAAGGTCTCGCCGCCGGAGAGCGTCACGTCGATGCCGGTCTCGTCCTGCGCAAAATCCGTCACCTCGCGGTTGCGATAGATCGACACCGCGAGCTCGCTGACCCATTCGGCCAGGATGCGCTCGATGTGGCTCTGCCGCAGTGTCAGCCCGTAAGGGTGCCGGGTGGGGAGGTCGCTGATGTCGAGCCTGGTCCAGGCGAAGCCCGCGAGCTGGGTGATCTGTCCTTCGCGCAGGAAACGATCCGCGACGCCGCGCTGGTCGAGAATCTCGATGCTGCGCGCGTGCAAGCCGCCGGCGCGCGTGCCGACCAGTTCCTGATCGGCGCGCCGCTCCACCAGGGCGACGTCGACATGCGCGAGCGCGAGCTCCGCAGCCAGCATCAAGCCGGTCGGGCCGCCGCCGGCGATCACCACGGCGTGGTCTTCGTGGCGGGCGCCGGCGCGTTTGGCGTGGCCGCGCGTCCGGGACGTGGGAAGCAGTACAGGCATGTGAGACCCCTCGGGATGGTGTTCGGGTCGAGGGTTCTACGGCAGGGTCGGGGGCTTGAAGCAAGCCCGTTGCACCCCACATATCTGAGTGGGGAGAGGGAATCCCTTGTCCGCGTTCGCCGCGTTGACACGTCGGGCAAAACACCGGCATAATGCCATCATCGAAAAAGAGTTTGGTTCAACCCGCGCGGATGCGATCCGCCGCGGGTTTTGTTTTGGGCTTTTGGCTTTCAGACTTTTTGGCTTGCGATGTTTCGGTCTTGCGAGCTTCAGCAGATGCCGACGGTGCGCCGCATGGTGCTGGCGAGTTCCTCGAACGAGAACGGCTTTCTGATCATGGGAAGCCCGTCACGCCGGGGTTCACGTCCCGACAGCTGCAGGATCTTCAGCTCCGGGCGGCGGCGCCTGGCCAGCTCGGCCAGTTCATGACCGTCCATGCCGGGCATGTTGATGTCGGTGATGAGGATGGAGATGTCCTGGTTCTGCCTGAGCCGGTCGAGCGCATCCGTGCCGCTGTGGGCGCTGACCACCTTGCAGCCGAGTTCTTCCAGCATGTCGACCATGACGTCGAGCACGCCGGGATCGTCGTCAACAACCAGTACGGTATGGCTCATCACACAACGTTCCTCCTGAAGGAATAAACGCGCCCGCCTTGGCGTAAGTTCCGGTACGGCGTGGTCGAACGAGCGATGTTGGACTCCTCGTGCAAAGCACAAGGCCTAATCATCCTTCGAGAGATCGCCGGGCCTGGTGGGAAGATCGATGGCTCCGCCTTCGCCGTGAACGAGATCACGGTTCTGGTCCTCGGTTTCGTCAGCGTCCGGGATGATGGCCTCTCGCGTGTCGGGCTCCCCGTCGATGCGCGGCTTCTGGCCGGGCAAGTCCCGCGAGGTTTTCGGTGTCATGTTCAGTGTCATTGGTCGATCCTCCTGACCGGCTTAACGCGGGCAGGGACGGTTCGTTCGTTGACACCTCGGGCGAAACGCCGGCAGCCTGACTGGGATTGGCTTTCCGAAGGTCTCCGTCGGCTTTGATTCGCAAAAATCGAAATAGAGCTTGACCCGTCGGGCAAAACACTGGCATAGTGGCATCATCGAAAAGTTCGCAACGCCCGCGCGGGACCAAATCCGCCGCGGGTTTTTTCGTATCCCATTTTCGGAATCGGACGGCGGCCCACGCATCACGGCCACGCACTCGCTTGAAACGCGTTGAGGGAGCGCCGATCGGCGTGCCGCCGTCCGTACCATTGCTGGCCGCGCACGCGCGAACGTGCCGGCCCGCGGCGCGAGCGATCTGCTCGCGCCGCTGCGGTCTCCGGATACGGAGATAGGGTTCGCCCGAAACGATCGCGCCTCATTCGCGATCTGCCGCGCATTTTCTTTGTCGAGGAGAGACGATGACCGCCTATCTGATATCGCTAGCGCTCGCGGGCCTGGTTGCAATCGCGCTGTGGGAGACGTTGTCTTGAGCGAGGACATGGAAATTGCGCTCGTGAGCGAGCCGGTCCGCGCGCCTGCGCGACGGAAGACGTCCAGCGCGCGCACCCTGACCGAAATCCGCTCGCTGGCGCGGAGCCACACCAGGACTGCGCTCCGTGTGCTCGTCGGCATCATGCGCAGCGACGACGCAACGCCGGCCGCCCGTGTCTCCGCCGCCAATGCAATCCTCGATCGCGGCTGGGACAAGGCGGCGCAGCCGATCGAGAACGGAGAAGATGGCGTGCTGGAATTGATTCACCGGATCGAGCGCATCATCGTGTACCCGGGGAGCTTGCGCGGTGGGGATGCCGATCGTGACGCCTGAGCCGTGGAAAAATCGAGCGAGCGCATCCATTGTCCATCCTGAAAATTCCGACGGCCAAGATATTCGAGCCGCTGCTGCAGCCCGCGCGCTACAAGGGCGTTTATGGTGGACGCGGCTCCGGCAAATCGCATTTCTTCGGCGAGCTCCTGGTCGAGACCTGTCAGGCCGAGCGCGGTACGCTCGCTGTGTGCATTCGAGAAGCGCAGCGGACGCTGGCGCAATCTTCCAAGCGGCTGATCGAGGGCAAGATCGCCAGCCTTGGCCTCGGCCACGGCTTCAAACTGTTCTCTTTCGCGGGCTTCAGGCCAATCTGGTTGTCTCCTTCTACTTCGCCAAGCGCGGCTTCGAGAATGTTGCGAGGATCATCAAGCGGTGAAGATGGCGGATGACGAAATCAGGGCGATCGTTGCTGAGACGTTGGCTGAGCAACAGAGGCTTCAGCAGGCGAACATCGATGCCATCGTATTGAGGACGGTGGCATCGGTGCTGGCGTCCTTCGGAATCGAGGATGACGACCGAAAAGAGCTGAGGGCTGATTTTCAGCACCTGCGCCGATGGCGAACGAGCGTGGAGCAGGCGCAGAGCTACACCTTCAAAGCCGTCATTACGGTGATCGCCACCGGGCTGATGGGCGCGGTTTGGCTAGGTGTCAAGGTCGTGCTGGGCAAGTGAGCCTCAATCGGCACGACATTTCTGCACTTCCACTCACATCATCTCATCCCAATGGACCGTCTCATGTACAGAATTCGCATCGTCGATGCATCCGATGACGACATTGTCGATACATTGGCCGATCTGCATCAGTCGGCGTTCTTCGATGCGGCTCCCTTGCCGCAATTCCAGTTAGGGGCGTGGTGGCTTGCCTATCACGGCGCTGAGCCAGTAGCCTTCGCCGGTATCGTGCCGTCAACGCACATTCGAAATGGCGGTTATTTCTCCAGAGTCGGTGTGTTGCAGCGGCACCGGGGACGTGACCTCCAGTGCAGGCTGATGCGGGTGATGGAGGCACGGGCACGGCGTATTGGATGGGACAGCATCGTCTCGGATACGACGGACAATCCGGTGTCTGCCAATAATTTCATCCGGGCGGGCTATCGGCTCTTCGAACCCCATGTGCCCTGGGCTTGGCCGCATACGCTTTACTGGCGAAAGCGGCTTCGCTGAGCGAATGGGGCCATGTTTCCCGTGATGCGGAACGCGATTCCCGCAACGGAAAATGGTTCGCGGGATGAAGCGCACACGGAACGTCTAAGGGCCTGGCAGCTTGACAGCTGCCGGGCCCTTTTTGCGTATTGAAGCGATGCGGGCGGAGCACTTGCGAATTCAGCGGTGCCGGGCTTTAAGTTTGCTCCTGCGGGAAATTCGGCAACGATAAGCCGATGTAAGGGAGCGCCGTCGATGCCCACCAAGCCTCAATTGCCGGAACGTTCGACGCGGGCGACGGGCGCGCCTACCGCGCTCGATGGTCTGCTGGTCATCGATTTCACGCGTGTGGTCGCCGGCCCGGCCTGTACGCAGACGCTTGCTGATTTCGGCGCGCACGTCATCAAGATCGAGAATCCAGACGGAGGCGATGACACGCGTGCGTATGAACACGCCGAGATCGGTGGAGAGAGTGCTGCCTATCTGAGCCTCAATCGCAACAAGCGTGGCATCACGCTCGACCTTACCGTGCCGGAGGCTCGTGAGATCGCGCTGGATTTGATTCGCAAGGCCGACGTGGTCGTCGAGAACTTCTCCAGCGGGGTCATGAAGAAATTTGGCCTCGACTATGAAGCTGTTGCGCCGCTCAATCCGCGGCTAGTCTATTGCTCGATCTCCGCCTACGGGCGCACCGGACCGTTTGCCTCGCGTCCCGGTTTTGATCCGATCACGCAGGCGGAAAGCGGCTTCATGTCGCTCAACGGATTTGCCGATGGCCCTGCGGTTCGCACCGGCCCGCCCATCGTGGACATGGCGACGGGGATGTCTGCCTGCAACGCCATCCTGATGGCGCTGTTGGCGCGGGATCGGCTCGATCGCGGTCAGCATGTCGAGGTCGCCCTGTTCGACGTCGCGATGGGCATGACCGGTTTCTATGGCATGGCCTATCTGATCAACGGCGAAAATCCCGGTCGGTTTGGTAATTCGCCGAGTGGCTCACCTACCGTCGGCGTCTACGAGGCCTCCGATGGACCGCTTTACATGGCCTGCGCGAATGACCGGCTCTATCGCCGGCTGGTGGTTGAAGTGCTGAACAGGCCCGATCTCATCACCGATCCGCAGTTTGCAACGCGCAAAGCCCGCTCCGAGCACAAGGAGCTTTTGCGAGCAGCCATCGCGGAGGTCTTTGCAAGCGATACCCTCGAGAACTGGATGGCGAAGATGAAGCTGGCCAATATCCCGGTCGGCTATCTCCGGACGGTCGAGGAGGGGTTCAATGCACCGGAGGCGCGAGCGCGCCATCGCTTGAACCGGATTCCGCATCGTACGGCAGAGTGGGTCCCGAACATCGAGCCGCCGATTGCCATGAGCTTGACCGGCCCGGTTGATCCTGTGGCTGCTCCGTTGCTGGGCGAGCACACGGAGCAGGTCTTGCGCGATACGCTCGGTTACGACGAGCGTCGGATATCGCAGTTCACCCAAAAGGGCGTCTTCGGGTCGGGCAAACCCTCGACCTCGCGCTGAGCCTGGAGGGCGAACCTACAGGCCAGGCCTCGCGCGGATGGCGTATCATGGCTTGGCAATGCCGCTACCTTCGCGGTATCGCATCCTTCCGGCGCCTTGTTCAGGACGACCATACTCCGACAGCGCTGCCCCGGCTTGATTTGGCAAGGGTCTCGCCGCATAAATGCGTAAAGCGAGGGATACGAATGGCGCCTGGTCAAGAGCCGAGCGTGGGCCGGCCCGCTACGGTGCAATCCGATGAACCTGCCCATGCGGCAATGATCGCGAAGGCCCGGGCGCTCGTCCCACGGCTGCGAGAGCGAGCGGCGCGGACAGAGGAGTTGCGGCATTTGCCGCCGGAAACCGAGAAGGATCTGCACGACGCTGGCCTGTTCCGAATGCTTCAGCCCAGGCGCATTGGCGGCGCAGAACTCGATTATGTCGCCTTGATCGACTGCGCGGACCTGCTCGGACAAGCAGACGCCTCGGTGGCCTGGAATCTGGCCAATCTGGCGAGCCATCACTGGATGCTCGGCATGTTCGAGCCGACGGCGCAGGATCTGGTCTGGGGCCTTGATCCGGACGCACTGATCGCGTCCTCGTTCATTTTTCCGGCCGGCCGTGCCACGAGAGTCGAGGGCGGATACCGGCTCCATGGCAGCTGGCCGTTCTCCTCGGGCGTTGCCTCCTGCGCATGGAACATGCTTGCAAGCGTGGTCTACTCCGACGATGAGGCTGACGGCATCGAGTATCGGATATTTCTGCTGCCGAAAGCCGACTACAAGGTTCTCGACACCTGGAATGTCGCGGGGCTGCGCGGGACAGGGTCTTGCGACGTGGAGGTCAGGGACGCTTTCGTGCCCGAGGACATGACGGTTGCAGTCGGCGATCTTGACGGTGGGCCGACGCCGGGAAGCAAGCTCAATCCCAACCCGTTGTATGCTCTCCCGGTGTTCTCGCTATTTCCCTACGTCCTCTCTGGCGTCGCGCTGGGAAACGCGCAGGCGTGTCTCGACGATTATGCGGAGGTCGTCCGTCATCGCATTTCCACCTATAACCACGCCAGGCTGAGCGACTTTCAAAGCACCCAGATCAAGATCGCTGAGGCCTCGGCGAAGATCGACGCTGCACGCCTGATCATGCGCTCGGCCTGTCTGAATGCCATGGAGGATGCAAGGCGGGGTCATATCCCCGATATGGCGACCAAGACCCGATATCGGCGCGACGGCGCTTTTTCAGTAAACTTCTGCACGGATGCGGTGTCGATGCTGTTTGCCGCGAGCGGAGCACGGGGCCTGTTCACGACGGGCGCGTTGCAGCGGCAGTTCCGCGATGCGCACGCGATCAATTCGCATCTCGCGTTCAATTTCGATGCAGCCGGGACCAACTATGGACGCGTGGCGTTGGGCCTGCCGTCCGAGAATCTCACGCTGTGAGGCCGGCCGATGAATGATCTGCCGAAGCAGCCGGCCGTTCCCGATCCGGCCAACGAACTCGCGAGCGACAGCTCGCCGATCGATCCCCGTGATTTCCGCAGTGCGCTAGGCACCTACGCCACGGGGGTGACGATCATCACAGCCGCGGCTCCTGACGGCAAGCCCTATGGCCTGACGTGCAATTCGTTCGCCTCGGTCTCGCTGAATCCGCCGCTGGTTCTTTGGAGCCTGGTTGTCTATTCCTCTAGTCTGACCATCTTCCAGAACGCCAGTCATTTCACGGTCAACGTGCTTGGCGTTTCGCAACAGGCGCTTGCGAGCAAATTCGCCAAATCGTCTGATGACAAGTTCACCGGTGTCGAGTGGACGCCGGGCCTCGGCAACGCGCCGGTGCTCGCCGAGAGCGTCGCCAATTTTCAATGCCGCTCGGTCAATCGCTATTACGGCGGCGACCACGTGATCTTTCTCGGTGCGGTCGAGGCCTATACTTACAATGCGAAGGAGCCGCTGCTCTTCGCGCGCGGCGCGTTCGGCCGATTTCTCGCCGACGGCTAGCGCAAGCAGTCACAGCCCGCGTGCTTCAGTTCGCGCTCGACGGTTCAGCGCTCCCCGCCGAAAGCTTGTAGATTTCGAGCGCATCCGCATCCGCGCCTCGCGCGGCCTTGGCGAGCCTGAAAAGTTGTCCGGCAAGCGAGGCCATGGGCACCGGGGTCGACGTCGTCTGCGCGACATCGGCGACGGTATCGAGGTCCTTGAGCATTGTAGCGATGTGACCAAGCGGGGGTGAGTGAATGCCCTGGACCATCCGCGGAACGAACAGCTGCAACGGAATGGAGTCAGCAAAGCCGCCGGCGAGTGCTTCGGGCAATCGGTTGGCATCGATTCCGGCGTTCACGGCAAGGCGTGTTGCCTCCGCAAGAACAGCCATCGCGCATCCGACGATCACCTGGTTGCACAGCTTTGTGGTCTGCCCCGCGCCGGTCGGGCCCATGTGGGTGAACCTGCATGCCATAGCCAGCACGTAGGGGCGGACCCGCTCGATGTCGCTGGCTCTTCCGCCGGCCATGATCGCAAGCGTGCCTTCCTCAGCGCCCTTGGTACCACCGGACACCGGCGCGTCGATCCAGCCAGCGCCATTCGCTGCTAACAATCGCGTTGCAAGGTCCCGTGCGGCGTCAGGATGGATCGACGAGAAGTCGACCACGAGCTTACCCGCGCCGGGTGCAGTTGAGATGCTCGCGGGCCCGAAGATCACCTCTTCCACGGCGGCCGCATCCGTCACGCACATGAAGACGATGTCCGAGCTCTCCATCAAGTCGCGTGGGCTGGCTGCGCGTCTGGCACCGGCCTCGACGAGCGCGGCCATCTTCCATTCCGAACGGTTCCAGACAGTGATCTGATGGCCGGTGTTGAGCAGGCGCCGGCTCATCGGTGTCCCCATCAGCCCAAGGCCGAGATAGCCGAGCCGCTCGACGCCTTGCGGGTTTGTCTTGCTCGCTTCAGCCATAGGTTGCCTCCATCTATCCCTCCACGACGCCGCGCGACGTGCACTACCATACATGGTGTATCCCACGACGAAACCGCGCGGCCTGCATGGCTTGCTTGATTGTTTGAACCATGAAACATTTGCCACGGTCGGGTTGGATGGCGCCGGTCGGCGCCTGGGCAGCGGAGTGGGCACGATGCGAACCGTTTCGAAGTGGATCTTGGCTTTGGGGGCGGCAGCGGCCGTGAGCGCGGGCGCAGGCTCGTCATGGGCGCAGCAGACAATTCGCGTCGGCTGGACGATTCCGGCCGAAGAATCCAAATACTGGATGATGCGCCGCCCGGCTGAGTTTCCCAATCTCGGCAAGACCTACAACATCGAATGGACCCAGTTTCAGGGTACCGCTCCGATGACGCAGGCATTGGCGGCGGGCGCGCTGGATTGCGCGACGCAGGCGCCGCTGTCGCTCGCCAACGGTGTGGTTGGCGGCAACCTCAAGGCCTACATCGTGGCGCAGCACGTCTTCGAGAAGGCCGGTGGTTTCTCGGTCTACTGGGCTGTCATGGACGACTCCCCGATCAAGACGATCGCCGATCTCAAGGGCAAGACGGTCGGGATCTCCGTGATCGGCGGCGGCACCCAGGGCCCGTTCAATCTGTTGCTGAAGCAGAATGGCATCGATCCGGCCAAGGACATCAAGCTGGTCGAGGTCGGCTTTGCCGTCTCCGAAGATGCGTTGCGGCAGGGCCGCGTCGATGCGGTCAACATGAACCAGCCGTTTGCCGCGCGTGCGGAGGCAAAGGGCGGCACGCGCAAACTGTTCTCGCTGTCGCAGGCGATGCCGAACATCGTGCACATCCTGGAAGCCTGCCGTGCCGATTTCGTCGACAAGAACCCGGAACTGGTCAAGGCTTACGTGCGTGACATTACTTCCGGCATGAAGAAAGCGCTGGCGAACCGCGAAGAGACGTTGAAGGTCGTCAACGAGGTCCTGAAAGCACCTATTCCGGTTCTCGAGACCTATCTGCTCAAGGACAATGATTTCGGCCGCGATCCGGGGGCGGCACCGAATTTCGCCGCGATCCAGAAGATGCTGGACATCTACGCGGAGACAGGGATGCTGCCAAAATTGGATGTCGCCCAATTCAAGCATTCTACGATTGTCGCTCCGCTTCAATAAGGCGATCGGGCGACTGAACCAAGCGAGAAGGTCGCGGCGTCCAGGATGATCCGGGACGTTGCATGAAGAAGATGCGCGTATGAAGAAGCTCCGATCTCGGATCACGACGGATGGCCTCGACCGGGCTCCGCACCGTGCATTCATGCGTGCGATGGGGCTCGACGACGCTGCGATTGCCAAGCCGATGGTAGGCGTCGTCAGCATGAAGGGCGAACAGACGCCCTGCAACATGACGCACGACTTTCAGGTCGCAGCGGCCAAGACCGGAATCGAAGAGGCCGGCGGCACGCCGCGCGAGTTTTCGACCGTGTCGGTTTCCGACGGTATCAGCATGAATCACGAAGGGATGAAGTTCTCCCTTTTTTCGCGGGAGCTGATTGCCGACTCGATCGAAGCCGTCGTCCATGGTCTCGCCTACGATGCGCTGATCGGATACGGCGGATGCGACAAGACGCTTCCCGGCGTGATGATGGGCATGGTCCGCTGTAACGTGCCGGCTATTTTCATCTATGGCGGCAGCGCGCTACCGGGCCGCGTCGACGGGCGAACCCTCACCGTGCTCGACTCCTACGAGGCTGTCGGCAGCTTCATGACCGGAGAGATCGACGGCGCCACGCTCGAGCGGATCGAGCGCGCCTGCCTGCCGACCATCGGCGCGTGCGCCGGCCAATTCACTGCCAACACCATGGGGATGGTGTCGGAGGCGATGGGCCTCACCATTCCAAACGTGTCGATGGTGCCAGGTGTCTATGCCGAGCGCGCGCAGATATCCAGGCGGGCCGGTCGCCTCATCATGGAGATGCTGGAGCGCGGCGGGCCGTTGCCGCGCGACGTCGTGACGCGGAAATCCCTGGAAAACGGTGCGGCGATCGTGGCTGCCACGGGCGGTTCGACCAATGCTGCGCTGCATCTGCCGGCGATCGCGAACGAGGCCGGGATCGCATTCACGATCGATGATGTCGGCGAGGTTTTTGCCAGGACGCCGCTGATCGGAAATCTGCGGCCGGGAGGCAAATATACGGCAAAGGATGTCTACGATATCGGCGGCGCTGCCGTGGTGATCCGGGAACTGATCCAGAGCGGGCATATTGATGGCAGTTGCCTGTCGATCACGGGCCGTACACTTGCCGAAGAATATGGCGCCGCCAACGCACCTGACGGAGAGGTTGTTTACGCGGCTCGTGCCCCGATCATGCCAGATGGTGGTGTGGCCGTGCTGAAGGGAAACCTCTGTCCCGATGGCGCGGTGATCAAGGTCGCGGGCCTTAAGAACCAATTCTTTGAAGGCGTGGCGCGCGTTTTCGAAGACGAGGAGGCCTGCGTCGCGACGGTTCGTGATCGCACCTATCAGGCGGGCGAGGTTCTCGTGATCCGCAATGAAGGGCCGGTGGGCGGTCCCGGCATGCGCGAGATGCTCGGCGTCACCGCGCTGATCTACGGCCAGGGCATGGGCGAGAAGGTGGCCCTGATCACGGATGGACGGTTCTCCGGCGCCACCCGCGGAATGTGCATCGGCTATGTGTCTCCCGAGGCCTTCGTCGGCGGCCCGCTGGCGCTGGTACGCGATGGCGACAGGATCCGGATTGATGCCGCGAACCGGCGGATGGATATGCTGGTCGACGAGCAGGAACTCACTGCTCGCCGACACGATTGGAAGCCGCGTCCGCCTCGTCACCGTGCCGGTGCCCTCGCCAAATATGCGCGATTGGTTGGCCAGGCACCGGGCGGCGCCGTCACGCATGAGGGCCCCGCAGAATGGCCCTGGTTCGGATGACGCGGCGCACCTGGCCCGAAACAGCCACTGGTCTGGCAAGTTTCTTGCTAAGCTCGCATCGCTGACGGAGGATGTTCAGCAAGCCTGTTGCGCAGGGTTCGCGCGAATGAAGTGAGACGAGATGAAGGTAGTGCCTTCGAGATCGAGCGAATGGGTGAGACCGGTGACGCCGCAAAAGCCGGCTTCTGCAATCATCGAGATCGAGAGCGTCTCTCAGGTATTTCAGACCTCGGCGCGCAAGAACCATGTGGCGCTATCGGACATCTCGCTGGCGATCGAGGAGGGAGCCTTCGTCTCCATCCTTGGTCCATCCGGCTGCGGCAAGTCGACATTGCTTTACGTCGTCGGCGGCTTCGTCAGCCCGACCAGCGGCTCAGCGAAGATCAGGGGACGGACGATCACGGGACCAGGGCCGGATCGCGGACCGGTATTCCAGGAATTCGCGTTGTTTCCGTGGAAGACCGTGCTGGGCAATGTGATGTACGGCCCTCGCCAGCAGGGCGTGCGCACCGCCGAGGCGGAAGCACAGAGCCGGGCCTTGATCAACATGGTCGGGCTCAAGGGCTATGAAAACTTCTATCCCAAGGAGCTGTCCGGCGGCATGAAGCAGCGCGTGGCGCTGGCTCGAACGCTGGCTTACCATCCCGAGGTTCTGTTGATGGACGAGCCGTTCGGCGCGCTCGATGCTCACACGCGAACGCGGCTGCAGAACGATCTGTTGAACATCTGGGAGCGTGATCGCAAGACGGTGCTGTTCGTCACGCATTCTGTGGACGAAGCAGTTTTCCTGTCGGACAAAGTCGTGATGATGTCGAAATCGCCCGGCCGCATCCGCGAGGTCATCGACATCGATCTGCCGCGGCCGCGCCGCCGCAGCGAGCTGCTGCTCGACCCTCGCTACCAGAAATACGTCGTCGATATCGAGCGCATGTTCGACGAGGTCGAAGATACGGGATCGGCGTCATGACATCGCTGACGGCCCTTGCCAAGCGTGCCGCGCCGGTGTTTGCCTGCATCGGGCTTCTTGCGGCATGGCAGGTTGCGTCACTCGCGCTGAAGAACGACAGCTTCCCGACGGCGATCGAGGCAATCCGTGCAATCCCGGACATCCTCGGAGATAAGGAAGCGCTGATCAACATCCTGGCCTCGCTCCGCCGCATGGCGGTCGGGTTTGGCATAGCGGTATCGGTTTCGATCCCACTCGGCCTGTTGATGGGCCGCAGCCGGGCCGTCGCGGCGTTCTTCAATCCGCTTCTGATGGTGATCTATCCGGTGCCGAAGGCAGCCTTGATGCCGATCATCATGCTGTGGCTCGGCGTCGGCGACATCACGAAGACGCTGGTGATCTTCCTCGGCGTCAGCCTGCCCGTAATCTATCACAGCTTCGAGGGCGCCAAGGCGGTGGAAGAGAAGATGCTATGGTCGGGCGCCGCGATGGGGCTTTCGCCTGCGCAACGGCTGGTCCGGATCGTACTGCCGGCGGCGCTGCCGGAAATTCTGACCGGTTGCCGCACCGGACTCGTGCTGGCGCTGATCACGATGATTACCAGCGAGATGATCGCCCGTCAGTCCGGCGCCGGCAACATCCTGTTCAATGCACTCGACATGGGCCAATACGACACCGTCTTTGCCATGATCATCATCGTCGGCGCGATGGGAATTTGCCTGGATGCGATCTTCGAGCGGGTCCGCGCAAGGCTGGTGCGCTGGTCTGAGCCTCAGTTCGACATGCCGCTGAGCTTCTCATGATGCCGCAGCTTCGCTCTACCAACGTCATCCTCGGGCTCGCGCCGATCGTGCTGGTGATCGCGCTGTGGCAAGGCCTCGTATCATTTGGCTTTGCGCCTGCGGTGTTGCTGCCGCCGCCGGGATACGTCTTCAGCAGGCTGCTTCAGCAACTCGTGACATGGTCGTTTCAGCAGGAGATCGCGGCGACCCTGATCCGGTTGTTTGCCGGCTTCGCGATTGCGGTCGTGCTCGGTGTCAGCATCGGCATCGCCGCCGCCGCCAGTCCGGCTATCAACGCCGTGGTCCGGCCGATCGTTCGCGTGCTCGCGCCGTTGCCCAAGGTCGCGCTCTATCCAGCATTGCTGCTGCTGCTCGGCTTCGGTCACGGATCGAAGATCACGCTGGTCGCGGCGGATGCACTCTTTCCCATTTTGCTCTCTACTTATTACGGCGCTTCAACGGTGGAGCAGAAGCTGATCTGGTCGGCCATGGCGGCGGGAACGCCGCGCTATGAGATCCTGTTCAAGGTGGTGCTGCCGGCAGCGATGCCCTCGATCCTGACCGGTTGCCGGATCGGCCTTGTCATTTCGTGTATCGTGGTGTTTCTGGCGGAGATGATCACGTCGAGCGACGGGCTCGGACATGTCCTCGTCACGGCGGCTCGGACCTTTCAGGCCGTCGATATGTTCGTGCCGCTGATCACGATCTCGCTGCTGGGCCTGATCCTCAATGGCCTGCTGGGGGCCGTGCGCGCGTATCTGCTGCGGGGTTTCCCCGAAGCATGAACTGACGAAGAAGAAACCAGAAGACCGGGAGTAGACCATGCTGGCTGATCGCATCGAGGCAAAATGGATCGACGCATTTTGCGAGATTTTTGAGCGATGCGCCGTCAAGGCCGGCGATACCGCGGCGATCCTCTCGGAAACCCAGTCACGTGCGTTGAATGTTCATCTGGCGGAGCTCGCGCTGCTGCGGATGGGCGCGCGACCGTTCCACGTCGTCATGCCGACCCCACGTAACCGGAATATCGTTCCGGTTCGCTCGACCGGGGCGAGCGAGGCGATCCAGCGGCTTGGCCCGGTTATCACCGCGCTTCAACAGGCTGGCTTTGTTGTGGATTGCACCATCGAGGGCCTGATGCATGCGGTCGAGACACCCGAGATCCTCAAAGCCGGCGCACGTATCCTGGTGATTTCCAACGAGCATCCCGAGGCGCTGGAGCGGATGGTGCCGGATCCCGCGCTCGAGAAGCGCGTTCGCGCGGCGGCGAAGATGCTGCGGGGGACCAAGCGGATGCGGGTGACTTCAAAGGCCGGCACGGCGCTCGACGTCGATATGGTCGGCGCGTCCACTGTCGGCGTGTGGGGGTGGACGGACAAGCCCGGTACGCTGGCGCATTGGCCCGGCGGCATCGTCGTCAGCTTCCCCAAGAGCGGAACGATCAATGGCACGCTGGTGATGGCGCCCGGTGACATCAACCTGACCTTCAAGCGTTACCTGACATCGCCGGTGAAGATGACGCTGAAGGACGATTATGTCGTCGAGCTGGAAGGCGAGGGCACTGATGCCGCGATGATGCGTGCCTACCTTGCGGCTTGGGGCGATCGGGAAGCCTATGCGGTATCGCATGTCGGCTTCGGCATGAATCCGGCCGCGCGCTACGAGGCACTGTCGATGTATGACCAGCGCGATACCAACGGCACCGAAATACGCGCCGTCTCCGGCAACTTCCTGTTCTCGACCGGGGCCAACGAATTCGCCGGCCGTTACACGGCGGGCCATTTCGATCTGCCGATGATGGGGACGACGATCGAGCTCGATGGCATTGCCGTGGTGCGCGAAGGTGTGCTTCAGGACTTCTTCGGCTAGTTCCGATCGAGCACGGGCGGACGAGCCAGGTCAAAGTGACGGAGCAGGTCGACCATGGCTTGAAGCCGTTTTGTCCGATAGGCGTCGACGTCCATGCCTGAATAATCCAGAAAGCCTGCGCCCGTGCGCAGGCCGATCCGGCCCTCGTGCATGTTCCGCGAAATGACCTCCGGTGCACGATAGCGGTCGCTGCCGAGCGCGCCTTCGAGATAGCGGCTGGCATAGTAGAGGATGTCGCCGCCACCCCAGTCGATGAATTCGAGCAGCCCGAGCACGGCGTAGCGGAAGCCGAAGCCGAAGCGGATCGCCTTGTCGATCTCCTCGGCGCTGGCGACGCCTTCCTCGACCATGCGCGCGGCCTCGTTCATCGCCAGCGCCTGGATGCGCGGGACGATGAAGCCGGGTGTGGCTGCGCAGACCACCGGCACCTTGCCGATGCCTTCGAGCAGCGCCTTGACCTCCTCGATGATGGCGGGGTCGGTGGCGTTACCGGGCGAAACCTCCACCAGCGGAATCAGGTAGGCCGGATTGAGCCAGTGCACATTGAGGAAGCGGCGGGGATTTACGATCGCGCCTGAGAGGTCGTCGACGAGAATGGTCGACGTCGTTGATGCGATGATGGTATTGGGCCCGACTTGCTTTGAGGCGGCCCCCAGCACATTCCGCTTGAGCGCGACGACTTCGGGGACCCCTTCGAAGACTATTCCCGCATCGGACAGTGCCGCCGCGCTCTGGCTGGCGGGCACCACCGAGACCCGCGCAATCAGCGGATCGACATCCGCCTCGGTCAGTAGCCCCAGCTTCGCCAAGCTGGCAAAGGTCTTGCTGATTTCGCCGAGCGCATCTGCCTCCAGCCTGGCGAAATCTTCGGCTGAACGGGCCTTGATGTCGATCATTGTGACCGTATGCCCGGCGTAGGCGAACGCGACGGCGATGCCGCGGCCCATGCGGCCGGCCCCGAGACAGGCGATGATGGCTCGGCTGGTCATCGCTTAAAATCCCTTGCGAAGAAGCGTTTGCAATGCGGTTTTATCGAGATTGCCGAGTCCCAGCGTCTCGAGGCTCCGGCCGCCTTGCGCGAAATCCTCACCGCAAACTGCGCCACCAATGGCCAGGAATGCTTTGGCCAGCGGCGTAGCCACGCCCGCCAGGGCAGCGACGGAGACCAGCAGCGACAGCCCGAGCCGCAAATCTTCTCTCATGTAGCGATGCTCGGTCAGCACGATCTGCTCGCGCCAGTCGCCGGAATCGGTCAGCCGCTCATGCGAGCCGCGGCCATACATCCACACCTCGCCTTCCCTCGCGTAATGATGGGCGAGCGGAAAATGCGGTGCGCCATATCCGAGCGCTTCACGCACGGCCATCCGTTCGGCATCGAGCGCGTCGGTGACCCGGCGAATCGCGGCTTGCGTTCCTTCCTTATGGATGTCCCACTTTTCGAAGTGCTCGATCGGGCCTGCATTCATCACGATCAGCGGCGGATGGATAATCGGGCCTGCATTCATCAGCGCACCGGAGAGAGCATCGCCACACGGCTCGATTGCACCTGGGAAAGCCTGTCCAATCACCTCAAGTGCGCGCGGCGCCTGATCGAGCGGGAAAATGCCGACCGGCAGTCGCTTGGCGCGGATGGTGATCGCGACCTCGAACGGCCCGTGCTTGCGGGTCAGCCAGGGCAAGGTTCCGGTCTCGGCAAAGCACGCCTTGGCGTGGTTGCCCGCATCCCGCGCAGCCTGGGCGAAGATCATCGAGCCGAACGTGGCCGGCGGCAAAAACACAACCTGTCCATCCCGCAGATGGGGAGCAAGCAGGCGCGCGATATCAGTCTGCGCGAAGGCGGGGGCAGGGCACAGGATCAGCTCTGCACCGTTGACGGCCTCGGCGATGCCGGTCGTCACCAGCGCTAATTTCACGTTATGACGGCCGTTATGATCTTTCACCAGGACGCGCGAGCCGGCGGCGCGATGTGCTGCGACCTGATCCGCGTCGCGGCGCCAGAGCCGGACCTCATGTCCCGACAGCGCAAAATCCCCCGCGGCCGCGAAAGAGCCGTTTCCTCCCCCCAGAACCGCAATCTTCAAGATGCTTCTCCTTGCGTGCGCGATTGCGCATCAAGCTGTTTCAGCAGGAAATGCTGGACCTTGCCGAGCGCTGTGCGCGGCAGGTCCGTGACGAAAATGATGTCGCGCGGAACCTTGTAGCGGGCGAGCTGGGCCTGGAGATGCACTTTCAACGCGTCTGCTTCCAGTCGACCGCCGGATCGCGGGATCACATAGGCGATAGGCACCTCGTCCCAGCGTGGATCGGGCCGGCCGATCACGGCGCATTCGCTGACATCGGGATGTTCGAGCAGGACGCGTTCGACCTCCGCCGGATAGATGTTCTCGCCGCCGGAAATGATCATGTTCTTCTTGCGGTCGCGCACCCAGAAATAGCCGTCCGCGTCGCACAGGCCGATATCGCCGGTACGATACCAGCCGTCGTGCAGCGCATCGCGCGTGGCGTCCGCATTGCCCCAATATTCGAAGAACACGTTCGGGCCGCGCACCGCGATCTCGCCCGGTGCGCCCGCCGGCACCTCGTTGCCGGCCTGATCAATCACTTTCGCTTCGCAGCACAGGCCGGCAAGTCCGGTCGAGCCCGCGCGCGAGAGATCGCCACCAAGCCGGGTGTAGACTGCAATGGGGCATGTTTCCGTCGAGCCGTAGACCTGGAGCACCGGGACGCCACGCGCGACGAAACGGTCGATCAGATGCGGCGGCACGATGGTCGAGCCGGTCGCGACGGCTTTGAGTGACGAAAGGTCGGTCGTGGTCCAGGCGGGATGCTCGCTTACGGCCTGGATGATCGCCGGCACCATCACCGTCAAGGTCGGCCGCTCCCGTTCGATGGCTGCAAGCGCGGTGTCCGGCGTGAAGCGTGCGTGAACCGTGACCATCGCGCCCAGCTGGAGCGCCGCCGTGGTCTGGATGTTGAGGCCACCGACGTGGAAGAACGGCAGCAGCGTCAGCACATGGTCGTCAGACGTCATGTTGTGCATGTGTTGGCTCATGACGCCGTTCCAGAACAACGCCTCCTGGCGCAGCACCGCGCCTTTCGGTCGTCCGGTCGTTCCCGATGTGTAGACAATGAGGAGCGGGCAGGAGAGATCGGTGTGCGGGTTGCGGCCGGTGCCCCGGCTCCGAGCCAACAGGTTTTCGAACGTCGTGCCGTGAGGCGGTTCGAAATCGAGCCCGACAATTGCAGTGCCCTCGAGTTCGGCAAGAATTCCCTCAAATGCCTGCTCGAGCACCAGGACCTTGGCGCCGGCATCATTGAGGATGAAAAGCTGCTCGGCGATCGCCAGACGCCAGTTCAGGGGCACCAGCATCGCGCCGAGTCGCGCGCAGGCATAGAGCAGAACCAGATAGTCCGGCCGGTTCAGACCGAGGATGGCCACGCGGTCGCCCCGGGCGACGCCGAGCTCCTGCTTCAATGTCGCCGCCGTTCGTTCGATCCGTGCAGCGAACGCTGCATAGCTCAACCGTTCGCCTTCGAAGGCGATGGCTGTCTTGTCTGGCGCGAACGCCGCGTTGCGATCGATCAGACTACAGAGGTCCACCGTCAGTCGTCCGTTTCGCCGGCCTCGTACAGTGCCTCGCGCCCGATCCGGTCGAGGCAGAGCTCCGCTGTCCAGGGCAACATCAGCGAGCCGCAGCGGCTGTCGCGATAGATCCGCTCGAGCGGCAGCGAGCGCAGCATAGCCTGACCGCCACAGGTGCGGATCGCGAGCGCGGCGAGCTCATTGGCGCCCTCCATCACCGAATATTGCGCGGCATAGGCGCGCAGCACCTGCTCCTTGCTCGGGTTGGCGCGCGCCTCGGTGACCGCCTGGAACCAGATTGCCTTGATCTGCTCGAGCTTGATCTGCATCTGCGCGACCGCAATCTGCTTGGTCGGATACATCCTGCGCTTAACCGGCGGCATGCCCGGTACTTCGCCGCGCAAATATCGCACGGTGAAGTCATAGGCGGCTTGCGCAAGGCCCATATAGGTCGGCGACAACGTCAGGAACATGTGCGGCCAGCGCATCGCGGCCTGGAAATAGACGCCCCGCGGCATCAGCGCCGAATCTGCCGGCACGAACACGTCCTTGAACAGCAGCGTGCGCGAGACTGTTCCGCGCATGCCGAGCGGATCCCAGTCGCCGACGACCGAAACGCCTTCCGATTTTGCAGGGATGGCGAGGTAAAGCGTATTGCGGCGGGAAGCCTTCTCGCCTTCCTCGATCTCGGTGCAGAGAACGCCGTAATAGTCCGCATGGCCGGAGAGTGATGCAAAGATCTTCTTGCCGTTGACGATCCAGCCGCCCTCGACCGGCCGTGCTTCCGTGCCGAAAGCGACCCCGCCTGCCGCTGCCGCACCGCCCTCCGAGAAGGGCTGCGAATAGATCGCGCCGTCTTCGACGATGCGCTTGTAGTGGACTGCACGTCGCCGCTCGTGCTCAGCGCGGGTCTCAGCGTCCATGTCGAGATCGTCGGCGAGCGGGCCCGACCACAGCGTTGAGCAGACATGCATGTTCCAGGTGAGCGCGGTTGCGCCGCAATAGCGGCCGATTTCGGCTGCCGCGAGTGCGTAAGTTTGATAGTTGGCCCCGAGCCCGCCATGCTTCTTGGGGACGGCAATACCGAGCAAGCCGACACGATGCAGGTCGCGATAATTCTCCGACGGGAAGATCGCCTCGCGGTCGTAAGTCGCTGCGCGGCCGGCGAACACGCTTTGGCCGATCTCGCGCGCCCGCGCGATGATGCCGGCCTGCTCGTCGCTCAGTCGGAATGCGACGGGATCGAAGATCGGTGCATCCAGCGCGACCTTGTCACTCGCGCCGATGGTCTTGCTGACTTGCATGGTCATGGCGCAGTCATCCTACGTGTTGATCGCGACGGAGTTCAGGAACCGGCCGAGGGCCTCGTCAAAGGCATCGGGGCGCTCAAGGTTTGCAAGATGGCCGACACCGGCCAACTCGACATACTCGGCAGATGGAATGTAGGTCGCCGTCTTCGCCATCATTGGCGCTGGCGCGTTGTTGTCCTTAGAGCCGGACAGCAGCAGCGTCGGGATGGAAATGTCCTTGAGGGTGCTGCGTTGGTCGAAGCCAATCAACGCCAGCATCATGGCGCGATAGCTCGCCTCGGGCACGCTTGCCATGCACTCGCGTGCAAGCTCCATTCCCCTGGGATCAGGATCGTCGCCCACCAGTTCCTTCACCAGAGAGGGCGCCAGCGACTTCATCGTTTCGCCGCGATCGAGCGGCCCCAGCCGTGCGGCGATAAACGATGTCTGCCAACCGCCGTCGGCCTTGCCGAAGGCGGGGCTGGTCTGCGCCAGCACGACCGCGCGCGCCGGTTTCGCGGATTGCACCAGCCATTGCTGAACGATCATGCCGCCGATGGAATGCCCGACCAGAATTGGCTTGCTCGCACCAAGCTGCTCGATGAATCGCTGAAGCGCATCCGCCAGGGCAGCGATGCTGACGCTGGAGAGCGGCGCCGATCCGCCATAGCCCGGCATGTCCCATGCAATCGCGTGGAAGCGGTCGCCGAATGTGGCAAGCTGCTGCCGCCAGGCCCGTGCCGCACCCCCGATGCCATGCAGGAAAATCAGAGGTGTCCCGCCCGGATCGCCCGCTGCTTCATAGGCGAAGCGGCCGTCCTTTGTTATCATTGGCGCAGGCTGCGACACGCGACATCCTTTTGTCCGGCCCTTCGATGCTAACAGGCCTGTGAGGGATGGGAAGAGATAATTTTATACTTAAAGCAATTTTCGGGCCGGGGTCCGGCGTGCGGCTGTTTGCGGCCGAGTCGAGCTTTGTTTGCAAAAGTTTGAAGGTTAAAATATATCGAGAGAGCGATTAGCTGAATGCAAGGAAGGCCAGCGCATGTCCGGATTACCGCATTCGCCGCACGCGCTGGTGACCGGTGGCGGTCGCGGCATTGGTCGCGCCATCGCAGCAGCGCTCGTCGAGGCCGGTGCAACGGTGACCGTCCTTGGGCGGAACGCTGCGACGCTTGAAGAGGCTGTCAGCGCAGGGGCAGCGCATTTTGCGGCCGTCGCCGACGTCTCGGACGAAACCTCATTGAAAACGGCCATCGCTGACGCGAGCGCGCGGAAGCCGATCGATATTCTGATCGCCAACGCGGGAAGCGCCGAGTCTGCGCCGTTCTCCAAATCCGACAGCGCCCTGTTCGCGCGCATGATGGATGTCAATTTCATGGGCGTGGTCCATGCTGTCAGCGCTGTGCTGCCCGGGATGAAGGACCGTCCCTATGGTCGTATCGTCGCGATCGCGTCCACGGCGGGGCTCAAGGGATACGCCTATGTCAGTGCTTACACCGCGGCCAAGCACGCTGTGGTCGGTCTCGTGCGGTCTCTCGCTCTCGAGATGGCCGGCAGCAACGTGACCGTCAACGCGGTGTGTCCCGGTTTCACCGACACCGATCTCGTCGCCGGCAGCATCGAGAACATCATGAAAAAGACGGGGCGGAGCCGCGAGCAGGCCATTGCTGAGCTCGCGAAACATAATCCGCAAGGGCGATTGATCTCTCCTCGGGAGGTCGCGGATGCCGTGCTCTGGCTGTGCGGCGAGGGCGCCGGCGCAATCACCGGGCAGGCAATCGCTGTTGCCGGTGGTGAGATTTAGCGCGCATGGCAAAGGCGCGGAGCAAGGAAGCCAAGGAGATCGTATGAGCAGACCAGCCAATCCCGTGACCTTACCGCTTGCGGACTATTCGCCGCAGCACTTCCTGCTGGCCGTCGTCGATGGTGTTGCAACCGTGACGCTCAATCGTCCGGAACGAAAGAATCCGTTGACCTTCGAGAGCTATCGCGAACTGACCGATTTCTTTCGCGCCTGCGCGTTCGACGATGCGGTCAAGTCCATCGTCATGACCGGCGCTGGCGCCAATTTCTCGTCCGGCGGCGATGTGTTCGAGATCATCGGTCCGCTCGTGAAGATGGACACCAAGGGGCTGACGGCGTTTACGCGGATGACCGGCGACCTCGTCAAGGCGATGCGGGCCTGCCCGCAGCCGATCGTTGCCGCGGTTGAAGGCATCTGTGCCGGCGCGGGCGCGATCATCGCCATGGCGTCGGACATGCGGCTTGCGGCGAGCGGGGCCAAGGTAGCATTCCTCTTCAACAAGGTCGGCCTTGCCGGTTGTGACATGGGCGCCTGCGCGATCCTGCCGCGGATCATCGGACAGTCCCGCGCTTCCGAGTTGCTCTACACCGGCCGGTTCATGACCGCGGAGGAGGGCGAGCGCTGGGGCTTCTTCAGCCGCCTCGTCACCCCGGAGCAGGTGCTGCCCCAGGCACAAGTGCTCGCCAAGCAAATCGCGGAGGGACCGACCTTCGCCAACACCATGACCAAGCGGATGCTGGCCATGGAATGGGCGATGTCGGTGGAGGAGGCGATCGAGGCGGAGGCTATTGCTCAGGCGCTGTGCATGACGACGGCCGATTTCGAACGGGCCTTCGAGGCCTTTGCCAACAAGGTCAAGCCGGTCTTCAGGGGCGACTAAGCCGGGCTTTGCCGTCAGCCTGCCGCAATGGGGACTTGCGCGCGATTAGTTTAGGCTTAAAATAGTTTCGGCGGGTTGAATTGGCGAGGCTCCCATGAAAGTCGCGATCATCGGTGGCGGACCTGCGGGTCTCTACGCTGCAATCCTGCTCAAGAAGCAGCGACCGAGCGCCGAGATCGCGGTATACGAGCGCAACCGCGCCGACGACACCTTCGGCTTCGGCGTGGTGTTCTCGGACGCCACGCTCGATAATTTCGAGAAGCACGACCTTCCGAGCTATCGCCGCATCACCCAGGAATTCGCCTACTGGGACGACATCGCAGTGCACTTCCGCGGAACGGTCCATCGGGTCGGCGGCAACGGCTTTTGTGGCTGCTCGCGGCAGAAGCTGCTCCTGATCCTCCAGGCGCGCGCGCGCGAACTGGGCGTCGTCCTGAATTTCGAAGCGGACGTCGAAGACGAATCCCGCTTCGCCGACGCCGATCTCATCCTGGTCGCGGACGGCATCAACAGCCGCTTCCGTGACAAATACGTCGATCATTTCGCGCCGGAAGTCGACCTGCGTGCCAACAAGTTCGCCTGGATGGGCTCGACCAGGCCGCTGGATGCCTTCACCTTCATCTTCCAGGAGACGGAGTGGGGGCCGTTCATCGCCCATGCCTATCAATATGAAGCCGGCCACTCGACCTGGATTTTCGAGACCGATCCGGAGACGTTCGAACGCGCCGGGCTGACAGGGCTGAACGAGACCCAGTCGGCTACGCGAATGGCGGAGATTTTCGGCTGGTTCCTCGACGGTCACCAACTGCTCACCAACCGCTCGACGTGGCGCAACTTTCCGATGATCCGCAGCAAGCGCTGGGTCAAGGACAACATGGTTCTGCTCGGCGACGCCAAGGCGAGCGCGCATTTCTCGATTGGCTCAGGCACCAAGCTCGCAATGGAAGACGCGATCGCGCTGGCCGAGGCGATGGACAAGGCGCCCAGCATCAAGGCGGCGCTGGACGTCTATGAGCACGGGCGGCGCGAGGAGGTCGAGAAGACGCAGCACGCCGCCGACGTTTCGCTGGTCTGGTTCGAGCATGTCGACCGCTTCTGGGATTTCGATCCGGTGCAGTTCGCCTTCGGCGTGATGACGCGCTCGAAGGCGATCACCTATGACAATCTGAAACTCCGCGCTCCCGACTTCGTGGCGGAGGTCGAAAGATCGTTTGCCAAGCGTGTTCGTGACAGCGGTTTCGACGTCGACACCGAGAAGCCGATGGTGCCGCTGTTCCAGCCATTCCGGCTGCGCGAGATGGAGATCGCCAATCGCGCCGTGGTGTCGCCGATGTGCATGTATTCGGCGAAGGAGGGCATGCCGACCGATTTCCACCTGGTGCATTACGGATCGCGCGCGATCGGTGGCGCCGGTCTGATCTTCACGGAGATGACCTGCGTTGCCCGCGACGCCCGCATCACGCCCGGCTGCACAGGACTGTGGAATGACGAGCAGGAGGCATCCTGGCGGCGCATTGTTGATTTCGTCCATGCCAATTCAGCCGCAAAAATCTGCCTGCAACTGGGGCACGCCGGGCGCAAGGGTGCGACCAGGCTGATGTGGGACGGCATGGATCGTCCGCTCGAGGAGGGTGGCTGGGAGGTGTTTTCGGCATCGCCGCTGCCCTATTTCCCCGACAGTCAGGTTCCGCGCGAGCTCGATCGGGCCGGCATGAACGTAGTGAGAGATGCTTTCGTCGCGGCGGCCGAGCGCGGCGAACGCTGCGGCTTCGACATGCTCGAATTGCACTGCGCCCACGGCTATCTGCTTGCGAGCTTCATCTCGCCGCTGACGAACACCCGCACGGATGAGTATGGCGGCTCGCTCGCCAATCGTTTGCGCTTTCCGCTCGAAATCTTCGAGGCGCTGCGGGCCGTGTGGCCGTCGCACAAGCCAATGTCGGTGCGCATTTCCGCGACCGACTGGGCCGAGGGTGGCATCGGCGGCGACGACGCGGTGGCGATCGCGCGCGCCTTTGCCGAGGCCGGCGTCGATCTCGTCGACGTCTCGACCGGGCAGACCGTGCGCGATGCGCAGCCGATCTATGGCCGCATGTTCCAGACCCCGTTCTCCGACCAGGTCCGCAATGAGGCGTGCGTGGCCACGATGTGCGTCGGCAATATCACGACGGCGGACCAGGCCAACACCATCCTGGCCGCGGGCCGGGCGGACCTCGTCGCGCTCGGGCGGCCGCATCTAGTCGATCCCTTCTTCACCATGCGGGCGGCGGCCTGGTACGGCGCGGGAGACGCGTTCTGCCCGCCGCAATATCTTCCCGGAAAAGATCAGATTTTCCGCAACAGCGTGCGCGACCGGCAGGATCTCGAGGAGCTGAGAATTAAGGCTAAGCCCAAGACCCGGGCCGAGCTCAAGGCGGAGGCGACAAAGCCGCTTGCGGCGGAGTGACCGCCCGTGCGAATTTGGCCGCGTTGCCTGGTGTGTACCGAGTGGAGTGAGGGCGATGAAGGCGATTATCGTCGGTGGCGGTATCGGTGGTCTCACCACCGCATTGATGCTGCCCTCGCGGGGCCTCGCTTGCGAGATCTTCGAGCAGTCCGACACCATCCGCGAGCTTGGCGTCGGCATCAACACGCTGCCGCATGCCATGCGCGAGCTGGCAGGCCTCGGTTTGCTCC
The DNA here is from genome assembly GCF_023101105.1 of Bradyrhizobium sp. 155. Taxonomy (NCBI): domain Bacteria; kingdom Pseudomonadati; phylum Pseudomonadota; class Alphaproteobacteria; order Hyphomicrobiales; family Nitrobacteraceae; genus Bradyrhizobium; species Bradyrhizobium sp. 155. Next base: position 2,449,903 of record NZ_CP064704.1, read on the forward strand.
AGCAGCTTGACGATGTCGCGATCCGCACCGACCAGCTCTATTACCTCAACCGTCACGGCCAGGAAGTCTGGCGCGAGGCCCGCGGCATCGACGCCGGCCACGATGTGCCGCAATTCTCGATCCACCGCGGTCGCCTTCAGGGCGTCATCCATCGGGCTGTCGAGGAGCGGCTCGGGCCGGAGGCCATCCACACCGGCTGCCGCCTCGGTGCCTTCACGCAGGACGAGAGCGGCGTCACCGCGTACTTCTTCGACCGCTCAGGCGCGCACATCCATACCGCGCGCGGCGACATCCTGATTGGTGCCGACGGCATCCATTCGCGGGTCCGCGACACGCTGTTCCCGAGCGAGGGGCCGCCGTGCTGGAACGGTCTGATGCTGTGGCGCGGTGCGCGGGATTGGCCGCTATTCCTTACCGGCAAGTCGATGATCGTCGCCGGTGGCCTCAACGCCAAGGTGGTGATCTATCCCATTGCGGAGGGATCGAGTCCGGCGAGCCGCCTCACCAACTGGGCGGTGCTGGTGAAGGTGGGCGAGGGCAATGCCCCGCCGCCACGCAAGGAAGACTGGTCGCGGCCGGGCCGTCGCGAGGAGCTGATGCCGCATGTGGCGCGCTTCTCGGTGCCTTACGTCGACGTGAAGAGCCTGATTTCGGCCACGCCCGAGTTCTACGAATATCCGACCTGCGACCGCGATCCGTTGCCCTATTGGTCGTCGGGCAGAGTCACGCTGCTCGGCGATGCCGCGCATCCGATGTATCCGGTTGGCTCCAACGGCGCTTCGCAGGCCATCCTCGACGCGCGCTGCCTCGCTGACGCGCTGGTGCGCGCCGAGCATCCGCGCCAGGCATTGCTTGAATACGAAAAGAAGCGCCTGCCGATGACCGCGGATATCGTCCGCTCCAATAGGCGTGGCGGTCCCGAAGGCGTCATCGACGCCGTCGAGCAGCTCGCGCCTGATGGTTTCGACAATGTCGACAACGTGCTGAGCTATTCCCAGCGCGAGGCGATCGTGCGCGGCTATGCCACCAAGGCCGGCTTCGCCGCAGTGCCGGGACTTGCGGCGGTGCGGGCTTAAGATGCCCTGCTAGCCGCCGGGAGGTGGCGGCAGGAAGTGGATGTTGAACTCGGCGGCCATCGCCACCACGTCCTCGGGCTTCTGTTCCTTCATGTTGTGGAGGCCCCAGAACAGGTCGAACAGCTTGCGGGTCGGTGACACCCAGAACAGCACCTTCGCGGTCTGCTCCGATTTGTTGAAGATGCCGTGCGGCACACCCATGCCGAGCCGGATCAGGTCGCCCGCGGTCGCCTGCGACTCGGAATTGCCGAGCATGAAATCGAGCTTGCCCTCCAGCATGTAGAGATATTCATCCTGGTCGGGATGGATGTGCGGCGGCACGAACGTGCCCGGTGGCAGCGTCGCATGCCAGGAGAAGCTGTGCTCCGTGTTGCTCTTCGGCACATAGGTCTGGCCAAGAATGTTCCAGGAGATGCCCTGGATTCCCTCATTGGCCCGTGTAATGCCGGTGATTTCGCTCTTCATTGTGATCCTCCCTCAACGCGACGTGCGGCTTAGTTCGCCGCCTTGCAGTCCTTGGCGTAGCGGTCGCCGTAATTCTCGAAGACTTTCTGGACGATCTCGGTCTGGAACTTGCCGTCCGCGCGCTTGGCGACCTTGGTCAGGTAGAAATCCTGGATCGGATAACCATTGGTGTTGAACTTGAAGGCGCCGCGCAGCGAGGTGAAGTCGGCCTTTTTCAGAGCGGCCGCGACCGCATCTTTGTTCGAGAGATCGCCCTTCACGGCCTTGACGGCGCTGTCGATCAGCATCGCGGCATCATACGCCTGGAAGGCGTAGGTGCCGGGCACGCCGTTATAGGCGGCCTCGTAGGCGGCAACGAACTTCTTGTTCTGGGGATTGTCGAGATTGGGCGCCCAGTTCGCGCCGCCGAACATGCCGACCGCAGCGTCCTGTTGCGCCGGCAAGGTCGATTCATCCACCGTGAAAGCCGAGAGCACCGGAATGCTGTCGGCGAGGCCAGCCTGTTTGTATTGCTTCACGAGATTGACCCCGAGGCCGCCGGGCATGAACGTGAAGAGAGCATCCGGTTTCTGCGATGAAATCTTGGAAAGCTCCGGCTGGAAGTCGAGCGTGTTGAGCGGCATGTAGGATTCCTCGACGATCTCACCCTTGTAGTCGAGCTTGAAGCCGGCGACCGAGTCCTTGCCGGCCTGATAATTCGGCACCATCAGATACATGCGCTTGTAGCCGCGATCCTGCGCGACCTTGCCGAGGATTTCGTGCACCTGATCGTTCTGGTACGAGGTCACGTAGAAGAACGGGTTGCAATCCTTGCCGGCAAAAGTGGATGGGCCGGCATTGGGGCTGATCAGGAAGGTTTTCGATTCCGTCACCGGCCGGTGGATCGCCTGAAGGATGTTGGAGAAGATCGGGCCGACCACGAAGTCGACCTTGTCGCGCTCCAGCAGACCCTTGACCTTGGTGACCGCAGCGTCCGGCTTCAATTCGTCGTCGACCACGACGACCTCGAGGTCGCGACCGCCCATCTTGCCGCCGAGATCCTTGACCCCGAGCGCAAAGCCGTCGCGAACCTGTTGGCCGAGTGCAGCGGCGGGTCCCGACAGGGTCACGATCACACCCAGCTTGATTTTTTCCTGGGCGAGGGAAGGGCTCACCGCGGTGCCAAGCAGCAAGGCGGCCGCGGCCAACGTCATTTGCGTCTTCATGATCTGTCCCCCGTGATAACAGGACTTGCGCTGCAAGCCGCTACTTCAATCCAAGTTTATGCCGATGATTGCTGCCGCGGCAAGCGAGCTCAAAGTGTCGTCATCCGGCGGGCAGCGGTGCATGCAAGTGGCGCGCCAATTATTTGAAGCCTAAAGAAATCGGCATGCGGTCGATTGTTGCGGCTTTACGCTTGCAGCCGGCGTCGATTTATTTGAAGCTCAAAACGTGGGGGATCCGTGCCGGGCGCCAATGCCGGCCGTGAGTGACTGCATCAACATGCTCGATTCCGAGACCAAGGCCGTCGAAACTCCGGAGGATCACGCCGAAGAGCTTCGGCTGTGGCTACGCCTCTTGACCTGCACGACCCTGATCGAGGGCGAGGTTCGTGGCCGGTTGCGGCAGCGCTTCGACGTCACATTGCCCCGTTTCGACCTGATGGCGCAGCTCGACAAGGCACCCGACGGCATGACGCTGTCCGACGTCTCTAAGCGCATGATGGTCTCGAACGGCAACGTCACCGGTCTGGTCGAGCGCCTCGTGGAATCCGGTCATCTCGACCGCCGCACGTCGGAGACCGACCGCCGCGTCCAGGTGATCCGGCTGACTAAACTCGGTCGCGCCGAGTTTCGCAGAATGGCCGCGGAACACGAAACTTGGATCGCCGATCTCTTCGCCGATCTGACGCCGAAGGATGTGCGCGAATTGATGCGGCTGCTCGCCAAGACCAAGGCATCGGCGCAGAAATCGGCCGCTCGCCGCCGGATTTAGGTCCGCGGCTGAGGCACCCACCAATCCCGTTTGCCGCCGGAAAAAGCACGGGATGCCCAAAATCCGCTATTGCGCGAAATTGCTTTAAGCTAAAATGTTTCCGAGTGCTGCCGGGTGCTTTCCATGCTGAAAGGAGCGTGCGATGGCCAACGCCGCCAAGGTTCAAATCTCGGGCTCGCATGGCGACAATGCCGCGACAGCCCATGTCGATGCGTTCGCGCGGCAGCATCTTCCGCCACGCGAGCTCTGGCCGGAATTCATCTTCACACGACCGGAACTGCAATATCCGCCCCGCCTGAACTGCGTCAGCTATTTCCTAGACCGCTGGGTCGAGCAGGGACATGGGGACGCTGCCTGCGTGATCAGCCCCGCCGTCAGCTACACCTATCGTGAGCTGCAAACGCTCGTGAACCGCATCGCCAATGTGCTGGTCGGCAAGCTTGGTCTCGTCACCGGCGGGCGCGTGCTGCTTCGCTCGGCCAACAATCCGATGATGGTCGCGACCTATCTGGCGGTGATCAAGGCCGGAGGCATCGTCGTGGCGACGATGCCGCTGTTGCGCGCCAAGGAGCTGTCCTATCCGATCCAGAAGGCGGAGATCACGCTCGCGCTCTGCGATGGCAAGCTCGCCGAGGAAATGGAGAAGGCGAAAGCCGCAGCCCCAGGCCTCAAGCGCGTGGTCTATTGGGGCAACGGCAGCGGCGACTCGCTCGAGGCGCTGATGGGGGATGCAAGCCCGGAGTTCAAAGCCGTCGATACTGCATCCGACGACGTCTGCCTGATCGCGTTCACGTCGGGCACGACCGGCGATCCCAAGGGCACCATGCATTTCCACCGTGACATGCTGGCGGTCTGCGATGGTTATGCGCGCAACATCCTGCGGGCGGAGCAGAAGGATCGTTTCGTCGGCTCGGCACCGCTCGCCTTCACGTTTGGCTTCGGCGGCGTGCTGTTTCCGATGCACATCGGCGCCTCCTTTGTCGTTCTGGAGAAGACGGCGCCCGACGACATCCTGAATGCGATCGAGCAGTATAAGACCACGGTCTGCTTCACCGCGCCGACCGCGTACCGGGCGATGATTGGCAAGCTTCCGGGCCGCGATATTTCCTCGCTTCGCAAATGCGTGTCCGCCGGCGAGACGCTGCCCAAGCCGACATTCGATGCCTGGCTAAAGGCGACCGGCATCAAGCTGATGGACGGCATCGGCTCGACCGAGCTGCTGCACATCTTCATCAGCGCGACCGAGGACGAGATCCGCCCCGGTGCGACGGGCAAGCCGGTGCCGGGGTATGAAGCGAAGATCGTCGACGATTCCGGCAATGATTTGCCGCCGGGCACGATGGGACGGCTCGCGGTCCGCGGGCCGACCGGATGCCGCTATCTCGCCGACGAGCGGCAACGCAAATACGTCCAGAACGGCTGGAACATCACGGGCGACACCTATCTGATGGATAGCGACGGCTATTTCTGGTATCAGTCGCGCTCGGACGACATGATCGTGTCGGCCGGCTACAACATCGCAGGCACGGACGTCGAGGCGGCGCTGCTCACGCATCCCTCGGTCGTCGAATGCGGGGTCGTCGGCGCGCCAGACGAGGCGCGCGGCATGATCGTGAAGGCCTATGTCGTTGCCGCGCCGGGCGTAACGCCGGATGCCGAGCTCGTGGCTGCGTTGCAGGAGCATGTCAAACGCGAGATCGCGCCCTACAAATATCCGCGCGCGATCGAGTTCGTGACGCAGCTACCGAAGACCGAGACCGGCAAACTAAAGCGCTTTGCCCTGCGGCAACTGGCGCAGACCGCGCTGCCGTCCTCCGGCGTCGCGGCGGAATGAGAAGGATAGAAAATTGTCAGTGACCACGCCGAAAGGCCCGCACCTCGCGGTGCTGCCGACAACAGCCGAGGATAAAACCCGCTCCAGGGCGCAGGTGCTCCAGCCGTCCGGTTGGCCGGTACCGAAAGGCTATGCCAACGGCATGGCCGCCGAGGGACGCATCGTCGTCACTGGCGGCGTCATCGGCTGGGATGACGAGGAGCGTCTCGCGGAGGGTTTTGTCGCGCAAGTGCGCCAAACCCTAGGCAACATCGCGGCGATCCTCGCGGAGGCCGGCGCGCAGCCAGAGCATCTGGTGCGCCTGACCTGGTACGTCGTCGACATGGACGAGTACCTGACGAACCTGAAAGAGCTCGGCAAGGCCTACCGCGCCATCTTCGGCGCGCACTACCCGGCGATGGCGCTGGTTCAGGTCGTCCGGCTCGTCGAGAAGGCGGCGCGCGTCGAAATCGAAGCCACCGCCGTCATTCCGCGCTGAACCGACGGCTTGTCCAGCTCGCCTTTTTTAGGTTCGCCTTGGCGAGATCACCTAGTCCTCAGGCTCCGCATCCGGCGCAAGATCGGCGGAGCGGAACGGCTTGGCCTTGTCGAGTTTCCGGTAGGCGCGCGAGGCGGTCCGCAACAGTTTCTTTTCGCGCTTGCGGTTGCGGAAGCGAATGCCCGCCTCGGGGACGGCCTCGTTCAATGACGCCGCCAAGGTTTGCCCTCGCGCATCGTCATTCAATCGCCCGAGGGACTTTTGCGCCTTGCGCAATTGCTTGAGGATCGACTGTTGCTTTGTCAGCGACTCGTCTGCGAACAGGTCCTCGAGCGACTCGATCGAATAGGTCAGCCGCTTGTTGAGAAGCCGCAGCTTGTGCCGTTTCTCGACGTCGAGCTCGCGCAATTTTCGCGCTTGCTTGAGCAGCGTCTTTTCCCATTCCGTGAGTTTCGCTGTTGCGTGGTCGGCGAGCGTGCAGCGGCGTAGCCTGATAGCTTCCTTGCTGCGCCGGGTCGACCAGGGGCCGCTCTCGATCCAGGCTGACGTCTGCGCGACGAGATGGCGATACCGCGCGGATTGCAGCGCGCGCGCCAACTGGCGATGGCTCTCGGCGCGCTTCTCGTCCCAGTGCTGGAGCTCGGCAATCACGGTCAACTCGCCGCCACTTTCGGCGATGACCCGCTCGATCGCCACGTCGAGGTCCCGCACCATGCCGAGCTGGCTGTTCAGCCATTTCAGTTCGGTCCAGACCTCCGGCCGAAGGGCGTCGTCGACCATCGGCGAGAAGAAGCGGATGGCGGTGCGCAGATGCGTCAGTGCAATCCGGATCTGGTGCAGTGCCTCGGGATCGCCGCGGCAGGTGCCGTCATGCTGGGCGCGAACGGCGGCGAGGTGACGGCGGGCGATGATCCGGAACGCCGTGTCGCAGACCATGCCGGGGCTGAGGCGGCCGGGCAGGGCATTGCGCCTCGCCGCAGGCTTGACGCGCGCGGCCGTCGAATTCGTGTTGGGTCGCGCCATTTGCAGATTGCCTTACTTGCTCTCGGCGATCGCGTCCCGGCAGTTCTGGAGCGTCTGGTCTTGCGTCCCGGATGCATCGATGGTCGCCCAACCGACATGGCCGATATTGTAGTGCTCTTGCAGTGCGGCAACCTCTTGCGTGGCGTCGGATGCGTCGCCCCGGCGGCCGCCGATCCGCGCCTGCCGGGTCGCGAGGTCCGCAACCAGAAATAGGCCGTTCAGCGGCAAGTTGCGCTCGCGCGCCAGTGCGGCGACCGCGTCTCGTTCGTCCTCCCGGGCGAACACGCCGTCGATGATCGCTGAATGGCCTTGCGCCAGCACCCGCCCGGCGCGCCGAGCCAACATGTCGTAAACGCGGCCTGTAACCTCCGGCGTGTATGCGGATGCCGGCAGCCGGTCCGTGTGCTCGACCCCGAACATCTGCTTGCGGATGAGGTCGCTGCGCAGCACGACGGCCCCCGGCTGCGGCGTAACGTCCGGCGCGAGCGCGCGTGCCAAAATCGTCTTTCCGGTGCCTGACAATCCGCCGATTGCAATCAGCCGGGGAGCGGGCGGCTGGATCAGCGCGCGGGCGAGGCCAAAATAGCGTCGTGCCTGGTCGAGAATACTGGGATCATCGGAATGCGGCGGCTTCAGCCGTGCCAGCGCGACCTGGGCGCGGATCGCCGCCCGGATGGACATGAACAGCGGCAGTGCGGAGAGCGCGTCGAGATTTTCGACCGGAGTCGCGGCGAGATAGCAGTTCAGCACGATATTGGCCGCGCGTGGCTGATCGTGGTGCAACAGGTCCATCAATCCGAATGCGAGATCGTAGAGCACGTCGGTGGTTGCGATCCGGGCGTCGAACTCGATGGCATCGAACAGCACCGGCCGCTCGTCGATCGACACGATGTTCGCAAGATGCAGGTCGCCATGGCAGCGGCGCACGAAGCCTTGACGGCCGCGCTCTTCGAGCAAAGGCCGGAGGCGGAGGAATATTGCTTGCGAGTCTCTGCCGAGTTCTGCGATCTCTTCGGCTTCGAAATGATTGCCGGTCCGCAGGCCATTGCTGTTGCCATCGATCAGGCCGGGGATGGAGGAAACCCATGCGTAGCCGTCGGCGCGAACAGCCTGCGCATGCGAAGCCGCGATCGCGTTGGCGACAGCCGAGGCAAAAGTGTCATCCAGCGCTCCGGCCTTGGCCAGATGATCCAGCGTCCGGTTTTCGTCGAAGCGCAACATGTCGACCGCATACTCGATCGGCCGGCCGCTTCCGTCGACCTTCACCGATCCATCGGGCTCTTCCGTGATCGCCACGACGCGGTGATAGATCTGCGGCGCCAGCGGCCGGTTGATCCTGATCTCCTCCTCACACGCCGCCTTGCGCTTCTCGAGCGTTGAGTAATCGAGGAATGGAAACTGCACGGCGCGCTTGATTTTCAGGGCGCGTCTGCCTTCGAGAAAGACCGAAGCTGCGTGCGTATCGATCCGCCTCACGTTCGGATGACCCGCGGAATTGGTGAGCGCCGCAAAGATCCGGTCCAGGGTCGCAGAATCGTTTGTCATTCCAGCTGGTACATCCAGATGCGTCGGAAGGCGGCCCGCCGGCAATCAGGGTAATCCATAGAAGCAGATCGCGACCAGTCCTTGACTTCGGTCAACGCCTGTCTCCTTCCGACCGGTCGGAGTTCCCGGGCTTGACGAGGATCAAGCGTCCCGACCAAAGCCGGCCTATTCTGGTGGTCAAGGAGAATCCTGATGCCCATCAAGGACGTCTTTCTGCCGCTCGTTGGCCAGCCACGCGGCCCGGCCCTTGCTGCGATCGAGAAATGCGTGGCCGTTGCCGCCGACCTCGGCGCCAGGATCACCGCGCTGGCACTCGAGGAGGATGTCTTCGTGCGGCCGAAGGTGACGCTCCCCGATGCGGCCGAGGCAAACGGGTCGGTTGGCGCGGGCGACAGTCAGCACCTCCTGGATGCGTTCACCCGTGCAACCTCCCGCACCGGCATTCGCGCTCAAAGCCGGTCGGCCAAGGTGCCGGCAGACCAGATCGCGTCAGTCCTGGCCGAGCACGGACGCTTCAGCGATCTCACGCTGCTCCCCGTGACGCCACACGACAGCCGAACCGAGCACATCATCGAGACGCTCCTGTTCGAATCCAGGCGGCCAGTGCTGCTTTGCCCGGAGCAGCATGTGGACGAACTGCGACCGGAATTCGAGAACGTCATGATCGCCTGGGATCACTCGGCGCGTGCGGCGCGGGCGGTCGGCGATGCGCTGCCTATCCTTCAGGCAGCAGCCCTGGTCCGCGTGGTGACCGTGGCGGACGACAAGTCCGACGCGATCGTGCAATCCGGCACGGCTCTCGTCGACCATTTGAGGGAACACGGGGTCTACGCCTCGTTCGAAACCGCGAAGGGCAACGGCAGCTCGATTGGCAAGGTGCTCGGAAGCTGGGCGAATTCCCATGCCATCGATGCGATCGTGATGGGCGCCTACCATCATTCGCGCCTGAACGAGATCGTTTGGGGCGGTGTGACAAAGACCGTCATTGGCGAACCACCGTGCTGGGTTATGCTCTCGTACTAGGCGGGTCGCCAGTTTATCGGCCTGATCGTCAACCATCGGAACCGCCACCGACCGGGCGCATTTGCTTTCATGTCAATCTATCGTCTGAAGAACCTGCTGTCGCCGCGTTCGGTTGCGCTCGTCGGTGCGAGCGCCCGCCCGGTCTCCGTTGGACGCGCCGTTCTGGAGAACATCCGTAAGGCCGGATTCACGGGACAGTTCGGCCTCGTCAATCCGCGCCATGCCGAGATCGGCGGCGTCGCGGCCGTGGACAGCCTCGATCAATTGCCGTTCTTGCCCGAGCTTGTGATCATCACCGCGCCGGCGCGCGCGGTTCCCGGCATTGTCGATCAAGCCGGGCGGCGCGGCTCGGCGGGTGCCCTGATTGTCTCGGCCGGGCTCGGCCACGGACCGGGGTCCCTGCACGAGGCCGCCATCATTGCGGCCCGCAAATACGGCATGCGGCTGATCGGGCCGAACTGCTTGGGCATCATGATGCCCGGCGTGAGCCTCAACGCGAGTTTTGCCGCGCACATGCCGGGGCCCGGGAATCTCGCGCTGATCTCGCAATCGGGGGCGATCGCGGCCGGCATGGTCGATTGGGCCGCGCAGCGCGGCGTCGGCTTCTCCGGCATCGTCTCGATCGGCGATCAAATCGACGTCGATCTTGCCGATCTGCTCGACTATTTCGCGATGGATCACAAGACCCGCGCGATCCTGCTCTATATCGAGGCCATCAAGGACGCGCGCAAGTTCATGTCGGCCGCGCGGGCCGCGGCGCGTGTGAAGCCCGTTGTCGTGGTGAAGTCCGGGCGAATGGCGCAGGGCGCGAGGGCGGCTGCCACGCATACCGGTGCGCTTGCGGGCGCCGACGCCGTCTACGACGCGGCGTTCCGCCGCGCGGGCGTCCTGCGGGTCTCCGATCTGCGCGAGCTGTTCGATTGCGCCGAGACGCTCGGCCGCGTCGAGTCGCCGGCGGGAAAGCGCCTCGCCATCCTGACCAATGGCGGCGGCATCGGTGTCCTCGCCATCGATCGATTGGTCGAGCTCGGCGGCATTCCGGCGACCATCTCGTCGGACGCCCGCAAGAAACTCGATGACGCGCTGCCGCCGACCTGGTCCGGCGCAAATCCCGTCGACATCGTGGGCGACGCCGATGCGTCGCGCTATGCGGCGGCGCTCGACGTGTTGCTTGCCGATCCCGACAACGATGCGGTCCTCGTCCTCAACGTGCAGACCGCGATCGCCTCGGCTGCCGATATCGCAACGATGGTGACCGAACGCGTCAAGGCATATCGCGAGAAGCACCGCAATTGGGCCAAGCCCGTGCTCGCCTCGTGGATCGGAGCAGACCAGAACATCATCGAAACACTGTCCGGCGCCGGCATCCCGAACTATCCGACCGAGGATGATGCCGTGCGCGGCTTCATGTACCTCGTGAGGCACCGCGAAGTCGTGGAGGAACTGAGCCAGGTTCCACCCGCAATGCCCGACACGTTCGTGCCGGACGCACGTGCCGCAAGACAGATCGTAGCTGCTGCCATCGCAGACGGCCGCCAATGGCTCGAACCCGTCGAGATCAAGCACCTGCTCGAAGCGTACGATATCGCGATGGTGCCCACATACGCCGCGGGCGATGTCGAGCAGGCGGTGGCCTACGCGAAAGATATCTTCGCCCAAGGCGCCACCGTCGTGCTGAAAATCATGTCGCGCGACATCGTCCACAAATCCGATGTCGGCGGCGTCGTGCTCAATCTGACGACGGTCGAGGCGGTGCGCGCCGCCGCTACTGATATTCTCGGTCGGGCGAGCAAGCTGCGCCCGCAAGCCCGCATCGAGGGCGTCATCGTGCAGGCGATGGTGGTGAAGGCGAAGGCGCGCGAGTTGATTCTGGGCCTCGCCGACGATCCGACCTTCGGCACGGTCGTTGTGTTCGGCCGCGGCGGGACCGCGGTCGAGATCATCAACGACAAGGCGCTTGCGCTTCCGCCGCTCGATCTGCAACTGGCCCGCGACCTGATCGACCGCACGCGCGTGTCCCGGCTGCTTCGCGCTTACCGGGACGTGCCGGCGGTGAAGCCCGACGCCGTCGCCATGGTCCTGGTCAAGCTGGCGCAGATGGCCGCCGACATTCCCGAGATCCGCGAATTCGACATCAATCCGCTGCTGGCGGATGAAACCGGCGTGACCGCGGTCGACGCTCGCGTCGTAGTCGGGCTACCGCAACGGAAGTTTGCCGGCTCCGGCGCCGCCAACTTTGCCGTTCGGGCCTATCCGTCGCAATGGGAGCGCCGCCTCAAGCTCAAGGAGGGCTGGCGGATCTTCGCGCGGCCCCTGCGTCCGGAGGACGAGCCGACCATCCACGCATTCCTGCGTCATGTCACGGCGCACGACCTTCGTCTGCGTTTCTTCGCGCCGATGAAGGAGTTCACCCACGAGTTCATCGCGCGCCTGACCCAGCTCGACTATGCGCGGGCGATGGCCTTTATCGCATTCGACGAGGCGACCGGTGAGATGGTCGGCGTTGTCCGACTCCATTCGGACTCGATCTACGAGAGCGGTGAATATGCGATCCTGCTGCGGTCCGACCTCAAGGGCAAGGGTCTGGGATGGGCCTTGATGCAGCTGATCATCGACTACGCGAGATCGGAGGGCCTCAAAGCGATCTCGGGTGATGTTCTCAGGGAGAACACCACCATGCTGGAGATGTGTCGCCAGCTCGGCTTCGATGTGACGCCGGATCCGACCGAGCCGGATATCTGCGATGTCAGGCTGAAGCTCTGAGCGCGCCGCTACAGCTGGCCTTGAGACAGGTCAAGCCGGCCGCCCCATGCTGGCCTAGAACTGCCGGCTGAATGGGGACCGGTTGTCCCGATGAGGTGGAAGCGTGAACTCCGAACCGCTGTTGCTGGCGAGGCCCTCCGACGAAGAGCTGAAATTGTGCCCGGAAGGGCCGTGGATTGCCGCGAACGTGTCGATGCTTGAGACGTTGTCCCGGTCGGTCGGGGCAGACGTCGATCGATCCAGAGCCGTGACGCTCGACATGTCGGGCGTCAGTGCGCTCGACACGCTCGGCGCCTGGGTCCTGGAAAAGCTATCGCGCAGGGCCTCATCATCCGGTCGACCGGCCGAATTTGTCGGTGTCGCCGACCATTTCAGTGGCCTGATGGAGGAGGTGCGTCAGGTCAACCGCCACACGCCGCTGCCGGCGCCCGCACCCAACCCGATTCTGCTCAGACTGAACGATCTCGGCAAGTCCACGGTCGGCGCGCGCGAAGACGTCACGATCTTTCTCCAAATGCTGGGCGCGTTGTTCGTGGCCGTGATCGGCGTGCTGCGCCGGCCGCGCTCGCTGCGGCTGACATCGCTGATCTATCAGCTCTACCGCATCGGCTGGCAGGCCATCCCCATCGTCGTGCTGATCACCTTCCTGATCGGCGCCATCATCGCCCAGCAGGGATTCTTCCATTTCCGCAGGTTCGGCGCGGAGTCCTACACGGTCGACATGGTCGGCATCCTGGTGCTGCGCGAGCTCGGGGTGCTGATCGTCGCCATCATGGTCGCCGGCCGTTCGGGAAGCGCCTACACTGCCGAGCTCGGCTCGATGAAGATGCGTGAGGAGATCGATGCGCTCTCGACCATGGGCCTCGATCCCGTCCACGTCCTGATTCTGCCGCGGGTTGCGGCCCTGGTGATTGCGCTGCCGATCCTTGCCTTCATCGGATCGATTGCCGCACTCTATGGTGGCGGCCTGGTCGCGCAGTTCTACGGCGGTATGGCGCCGGCGATCTACATCGCGCGGCTGCACGAGGCGATCTCGGTCACCCATTTCGAGGTGGGCATCCTGAAGGCGCCGTTCATGGCGCTGGTGATCGGAGTAGTCGCCTGCAGCGAGGGCTTGCGCGTGAAGGGTAGCGCCGAATCGCTGGGACGACAGACCACGACGTCGGTGGTCAAGTCGATTTTCCTGGTGATCGTGCTCGACGGCCTGTTCGCGATCTTCTTCGCCTCGATCGGAATGTGATCATGGGCGAATCGCAAGAGCAGTTCGCGATCCGCGTCCGCGACCTCGTGGTCGGCTTCGGCCGGCAGACCGTGCTCGATCATCTGACGCTCGACGTACGCCGGGGTGAGATCCTCGGGCTCGTGGGGGCGTCGGGTGGCGGCAAGTCGGTGCTGATGCGAACCATCATCGGCCTCATCCCGCGCCAAGGCGGGACCATCGAGGTTACGGGACGGCCAATCGGCGGCCGAGCCGAAGGCGCCGCCACGACATGGGGCATCCTGTTCCAGCAGGGCGCACTTTTCTCCTCGCTGACGGTCCGGCAGAACATCCAGCTTCCGCTCCGTGAAAATCTCGTCCTGTCGCAGGAGCTGATGGACGAGATCGCGATCGCCAAGCTCGAAATGGTCGGGCTGCGGCCGCAGGATGCCGATAGATATCCGGCGGAGCTATCCGGAGGCATGACCAAGCGCGTGGCGCTGGCGCGCGCGCTCGCGCTCGATCCGCCGATTCTGTTCCTGGACGAGCCGACCTCAGGCCTCGATCCGATCGCGGCGGGCGATTTCGATGCGCTGATCGGGACGCTGCAAAAGACCCTCGGCCTCACCGTGTTCATGGTCACCCATGATCTGGCGAGCCTGACAACGGTCTGCGATCGGGTCGCCGCTCTCGCCGACGGCAAGATCGTGGCGATCGGTCCGATGCGCGAACTGCTGCAATCCGAGCATCCCTGGGTGCGCGCCTATTTCCACGGCAAGCGCTCGCAGATGCTGCAACACGAGATGAGATGAGACATGGAATCCCGCGCTCCCTACGTGCTGATCGGCAGTTTCGTCCTGGCGGCGATCCTCGCGGTGTTCGGCTTCGTCTATTGGCTGAACAACACCGGCGGGATCGGGCCGCGCACGAGCTATCACGTGCAATTCCAGGGCCCGGTGCCCCGTCTTCTGGTCGGCGCCGGCGTGCTGTTCAACGGCATCCGCGTCGGCGAGGTCACCCAGCTCGGGCTTGCGCCGGACAATCCACGCTTTGTCAATGCGACGATCTCGGTTGCTTCAACCACGCCGGTGCGTGCCGACAGCAGGGTCGGGCTCGATTTCCAGGGGCTGACCGGCGTGCCGGTGGTGACGCTGGAGGGAGGCGTCATCGTCACTAAATCCGGCGAGCCCCAGACCTTGATTGCCGAGGCCGGTGCGGGCCAGAGCATGACGCAGGCCGCGCGCGATGCACTGCGGCGGGTCGACACCGTGCTGGAGGACAATTCGGGCCCGCTGAAGGACACCATCGCCAATCTCAAGACCTTCTCCGACGGGCTTGCGCGCAACACCGGCAAGATCGACGGCATTTTGGCGGGCCTGGAGAAGATGACCGGCGGCGGAACGCCGGCGCAGAAAGTCACCTATGATCTGCGCACGCCGCAGAACCTCGGTCCGGGCGGCAAGACGCTCTCGGCGTCACTGGCCATCCCCGAGCCGACAGCGGTCGCCATGCTCCAGACCCAGCGCATGCTGTTCGCGCCGGGCGGCGATAATCCGGGCTTTGCGGACTTCCTCTGGGCCGACAGCATTCCCAAGCTGATACAGGCGCGTCTGATCGACAGTTTCGAGAACTACGACATCGCCCACGCGCCGTTGCGCACGGCCGATCTCGGGCAGGCGGACTATCAGCTGCTGATCGACATCAGGCGCTTCCGCATTGCCACCGAGGGGGAGACGCGGGTCGAGATCGGGCTGTCGGCGCGGATCGTCGACAAGAACGGCAAGGTGATCGCCTCGCGTCTCGTCGAGACCAGCGAAAAACTCGACAAGATTGTGCCGGCCATGGCGGTCGCAGCGTTCGATAGGGCCTTCACGCGCATCGCGAAGGAGCTGATCGGCTGGACGGTGCAGGCGGTGTGACGCCGGCTATTCCAGGGTCTTGAGGTAGGACAGGAGATCGTGGATCTGGTCCGGACTGAGCTCGAAGGCCGGCATGTCGGCGTGGCCGGTGTTGATGCCCTCAGCCAGCGCCTCCCCAAGGCTCTCGATGGGATAGCGCTTGTGCAGGGCCCGCAGCGGCGGTGCGATCTTGAGCGGACTGTTCGACGCACGGTCGATCGCGTGGCAGCGCGCGCAATGGGCTCGCGCAAGGCCTTGCCGCCTTGTTCGGCGGTCGGGGCAGCCAGGACAGGCGTCATCAGAAGCAACCCGATCAACCCGTGACGCAGCATTCCTTGCAGCATGTAAAGTGACCCCGTTTAAGTCTGGGAGAAGAATAGGGCGGGGATTCCCTCCAAAATTGATCTGGGTCAACCGGCTTTGGCGCACTGCAGTAAAATGCAGCTGCGCGGCGGGATGGCCTGATGGGCAGCCGGCGCTTGGAGTGGTCGATGAAGCCCGTAGTCACGATTGAGCCGAACTGGCAGCTCTGCGGCGATTGCGCCGTCCGCGCATCAGCGGTCTGTTCGTCTTTGGATGCGGCCGAGCTTCGGGAATTCGAGCATCTCGGCCGGCGCGTCCATTTTTCCTCAGGCGAGACTGTGTTCTCCGAGGAGGACATCACGACCTCGTTCTACAACCTCCTCGAGGGCGTCATGCGGCTGTACAAGCTGCTGCCCGACGGCCGCCGGCAGATCGTGGGCTTTGCCTTGCCCGGCGATTTCCTGGGGATGAATATTTCTGGCAGGCACAATTTTTCGGCCGATGCGATCGGCGCGGTGACCGTATGCCAGTTCGCGAAGTCACCCTTCGGCCGTTTCATCGAGGACCGGCCGCATCTCCTCAGGCGGATCAACGAGCTGGCGATTCGCGAGCTGAGCCAGGCCCGGGACCACATGGTCCTGCTCGGCCGCCGTTCGGCCGACGAAAAGGTTGCGGCCTTTCTGCTCGGCTGGCGCGAGCGGCTGGTCTCCCTGAAGCGGGCGTTGGACACGGTTCCGCTTCCAATGAGCCGCCAGGACATCGCCGACTACCTCGGCCTGACCATCGAGACCGTCAGCCGCACCTTCACCAAGCTGGAGCGCCACGGCGTGATCGAGATCATTCATGGCGGGATCAGCCTGCTCGATCCGGCGAAGGTCGAGGCCTTGGCCGCAGCCTGATTCCAACGCAGCGCGGCTCGATTTTGATCGGGATCAATGCATTCGGCCGGGTGCCCCGAATAATGCTCAAAACCACAGGGGAGAGCATCATGCCGGCTGACGCGTTGCTTATGAGCACCATTGTCGTGGCAATCTTTGTCACCTTCGCCGGGGCTCTGGTCTGGGCAGACCGGCAAACCAGTGCAGGCCGGCCCGAGTCGGACGTCAAGCGTCGAAGCTTCTGAGATCACCGTCCCATCCTGCGGCGCCCGCGGGGCGGGCTATGCCGTGCGAGTTCGGGACGCTTGGCAGCGCCTCAACGCAAGGTGGCGTGCCGCACTTGCAACTCTGCATCCACTGGGACGCATTGGCTCATCCTTCGGCTGCCGGCTTCACGCCTGACCGCGGCATTTTCGCCGCGTTTGCCTCAAATAGGGCGCATGCTTTCCGGTTGAAAAACTGGGCTACACTGACTACGCAGGGACCCCAGTGCCTCGCAGTCTTAGGAGCCCAGTGGCGTGCCTCAGGACAAGACCGGCGACGACCCCCGACAAGCGGCGGGGAATAAATTATCGGTCCTGCGCAAGCACCCGATCTTTGCGGATCTGGAGCCGGAGGCGCTGGATCAGCTCTGCCGTTACGCCAAGCACACGACGGTGAAGCGCGGCGCGACGATCGCCGCCAAGGGCGATCCCGGCAACAATCTGTTCGCGGTGATCACAGGGACGGTGAAGATTTCCTCGTCGTCGCCCGACGGCCGTAACGCCATTCTCAATCTGATCGGTCCCGGAGAGATCTTCGGCGAGATAGCGGTGCTCGACGGCGCCCCCAGGTCGGCCGATGCGACCGCCAACACCAATTGCGAGCTCTACATCATCGATCGCCGGGACTTCCTGCCGTTCGTGAAGAGCCAGCCGGCGCTCGCAATGAAATTCATCGAGCTGCTCTGCGCGCGCCTGCGCTGGACCAGTCAGCAGGTCGAGCAGGTGATCCTGCAAAATCTGCCGGGCCGGCTTGCGAGCGCGCTGCTCGGCCTCACCGAAGAGCGCAAGTTCGACTCCGGCAGCGGCACGCTCGCCATCACGCAGCAGGAGATCAGCGAGATGGTGGGGATGACGCGCGAGAGCATCAACAAGCAATTGCGCGCCTGGGCGGGCCGCAACTGGGTTCGCCTCGAGCACGGCGCCATCGTCGTGCTCGACATTAATGCCTTGCGCGAACTCGCCGAGAGCGGGCTCGACAGCTAGCTGTCGATGATCGCGACGGCGCGGGTCCAGCCCGCGGAGGCCCGCTCGATCTTCACCGGAAAGCACGAGACGGTGAACCCGGTCGAAGGCAGCTGGTCGAGATTGTGCAGCTTCTCGAGGTGGCAATAGCCGATGTGCCGCCCCGCCTTGTGGCCCTCCCAGATCAGGCCGGCATCTTTCGTTTCGGCATATTTCTTCGCGGTGTGGACGAACGGTGCGTCCCAGCTCCAGCCGTCGGTGCCGGTCAGCCGCACGCCGCGGTCGAGCAGATACATGGTGGCCTCGTAGCCCATGCCGCAGCCTGAGTTGACATAATCGGCTTGGCCGAACCTGGCGCCGGCGCCGGTGTTGACGACGACGATCTCCAGCGGCGACAGCGCATGCCCGATCCGCCTCAACTCCTTCTCGACGTCGTCGGCGCTCGCCACGTAGCCGTCGGGCAGATGCCGGAAGTCGAGCTTCACGCCGGGCTGAAAACACCATTCCAGCGGGACCTCGTCGATCGTCCATGACCGCTCGCCGCGATTCATGGTCGGATGGAAGTGCCAGGGCGCATCGAGATGCGTGCCGTTATGGGTCGACAGCGAGACCTGCTCGACGGCCCAGCCCTGGCCGTCCGGCAGATCCTGTGCCGTGAGGCCGTCGAAGAACTGCAGCATCCGCGGCAGGCCCTGCTGGTGATCGATGTACTGGATCGTCGGGTGATTGCCCGGCGGATCCGCCGTCACGTCGTTTCTGAGCGGCACGGAGATGTCGATCAGCTTCCGCGGCATAGGCATTCCTCGGGATGTCCCTTTTGCTTCGCAGCATCTTGAGAGGACCGCACCGGCGGCGTCAAGCAACGCGCATGAACGCTTGCAGCGTCAGACGACATATGATTTCGGAAAAACTGGACGAGGAGCCGGCTGTCTGCCCAAAGCCGGTCTGATCCATCGATGCAACTCTAGCATTGATCGATGCCGGATTTGGCTTGGACAGAGAATGCCGCGCGCCCTAGGGACGACGATGGCGCTTGACTTCACACCGGAAGTGGAGCGACCCAAGGCGGCCCGCAGCATCTGCCCAACGATATAATCACCTCAGGAGGAAGCCCAGATGAAGATACTCACCGGCGTCATCGCAGCCGCTCTGCTGGCGGTCTCAGCCCCCTTGGCGACCGCACGCGATTTCCGTTCCGCCGACATCCATCCCGCCGATTATCCAACCGTCGAGGCCGTCAAGTTCATGGGCAAGCAGCTCGCCGCGGCGAGCGGCGGCAAGCTCGGCGTGAAGGTGTTCCCCAACGGTGCGCTGGGCTCCGAGAAGGACACCATCGAGCAGCTCAAGATCGGCGCCCTCGACATGATGCGGATCAACGCATCGCCCTTGAACAACTTCGTGCCGGAAACCATCGCGTTGTGCCTGCCCTTCATCTTCCGGGACACGCAGCACATGCGCACTGTCCTTGACGGCCCGATCGGCGACGAGATCCTGGCGGCCATGGCGCCCGCAGGCCTGATCGGCCTTGCCTATTACGACAGCGGCGCCCGGTCCATTTACACCGTCAAGGCACCGATCAAGTCGCTCGCGGACGTCAAGGGTCTGAAAATTCGCGTCCAGCAATCCGACCTGTGGGTCGGCATGATCCAGAGCCTCGGGGCCAATCCGACCCCGATGCCCTATGGCGAGGTCTATACCGCTCTCAAGACCGGTCTGGTGGACGCTGCCGAGAACAACTGGCCCTCTTACGAGTCCTCGCGCCACTTCGAGGCCGCCAAGTTCTACAACGTCACCGAGCACTCCCTGGCGCCCGAAGTTCTCGTGATGTCCAAGACGGTCTGGGACACGCTGAGCAAGGAGGACCAGGCGATGGTCCGCAAGGCGGCCAAGGAATCGGTGCCCGTCATGCGCAAGCTCTGGGACGAACGCGAGCAGGCCTCCCGCAAGACGGTCGAAGCGGCCGGCGTTCAGGTCGTGACGATCGCCAACAAGGCGGAATTCGTCGACGCGATGAAGCCGGTGTACGACAAGTTCGCGGGTGACGAGAAGCTGAAGAGCCTCGTCAAGCGTATCCAGGACACGAAGTAAGACCATAGCGCCGGTCCGGCGTTGCCGACTGGCGACGCCGGACCGACGCATTGGACGCGCGCAAGGAGACTTGCAAGGAGACTTGGATGACAGACCCTCACGTCGCAGACCACGAACTGGACGTAGCCGGACGCCCGTCCACCGGCTTGCTGTCCCGGATCAATGCTCCCGTCGCTCGGCTAGGGATGTATCTGTCGGTGACCGGGCTGCTCGTCATCGTCACCATCGTCTTCTACCAGGTGTTCGGACGCTACGTGCTCAATTCCAGCCCGACCTGGACGGAGAACCTTGCGTTGGTTCTTATCCTGTATGTCACGTTGATCGGCGCCGCCGTCGGCGTGCGCGATGCCGGACATATCGGCATGGACAGTTTGCTGGTGATGCTGCCGGATCGCGCGCGGGAGAAGATCGAGCTTGTCATCCACGTCCTGGTCGCCGGCTTCGGCGTCGCGATGGCCTATAACGGCTGGATCCTCGGAGCGTCGGTCGGAACCGTGAAGATCCCCAATCTCGGGCTGCCCGAAGTCATCCGCTACGTGCCGCTGATCGCCTCCGGCGTCCTCATCGTCTCCTTTTCAATCGAGCACATCATCGCTCTCCTGCGCGGCGAAGAGGTCGTCCCCTCATGGAACTGATCATCCTCGGCGCCACTTTCTTCGGCTTCCTGGTCCTCGGCGTCCCGGTCGCCTTCGCGATCGGCCTCTCGGCGATTTGCACCATCCTCTACGAAGGCCTGCCGGTCGCGGTCATCTTCCAGCAGATGATGTCGGGGATGAACATCTTCTCCTTCCTCGCCATCCCGTTCTTCGTCTTCAGCGGTGAGCTGATGCTGCATGGCGGCGTCGCCGACAAGATCGTGCAGCTTGCCAAGAATCTCGTCGGACACATCCGCGGCGGGCTCGGCATGTCGAACGTGGTCGCCTGCACGCTGTTCGGCGGCGTCTCCGGCTCGCCCGTGGCCGACGTGTCGGCGATGGGGGCGGTGATGATCCCCATGATGAAGAAGGAAGGTTTCGACACCGACTACGCCGTCAACGTCACCACCCATGCCTCGCTGGTCGGAGCACTGATGCCGACCAGTCACAACATGATCATCTATGCGCTCGCCGCCGGCGGCAAGGTCTCGATCGGCGCGCTGATCGCCGCCGGCCTCCTGCCGGCCCTGGTGCTGATGGTGTGCATGCTGGTCGCCGCTTACGCGGTCGCGGTGAAGCGAGGCTATCCGGCCGGCAAGTTCCCGGGCTGGCCCGCGGTTTTTCGCTCGCTCGCAGCCGCTCTGCCCGGCCTTCTGATCGTCGGCATCATCCTGGCGGGCATCCTGTCCGGCGTGTTCACGGCCACCGAATCCGCGGCCGTCGCGGTCACCTACACGATCCTGCTGACGTTCTTCATCTACCGCACCATGACCTTGCCGAACTTCCTGCGCGCCGCGGCCAAGGCGGTGAAGACCACGGGCGTGGTGCTGCTGCTGATCGGCGTGTCCACCATGTTCCAGTATTTGATGGGGCTTTATGAGGTCGCCGACTTCGCCGGCGAGATGATGAGCAAGGTCTCGACGCAGCCCTGGGTCATCTTCCTGCTCATCAACGTCATCCTGTTCGTGCTGGGCACGTTCATGGACATGGCGGCGACCATCCTGATCTGCACGCCGATCTTCCTGCCGATCGCGATGAAGGCGGGCATGGATCCGGTGCAGTTCGGTATGTTGATGCTGATCAACTGCGCGCTCGGGCTGAACACCCCGCCGGTCGGGACGACGCAGTTCGTAGGCTGCGCCATCGGCGGCATCTCGGTGGGCGCGGTGATGCGCACCATCCTGCCGTTCTACGCCGCCCTGATCGCAGCTCTGATGTTCGTGACCTACGTCCCCGCCTTCTCGCTGTGGCTGCCGCGCCTGCTGATGGGCTACAAGGGATAGCAGCAATACAGGAGAATCTATCCGTGACTGACTATCGCAAGCTCTTCGATCTCACCGGCAAGACGGCCGTGGTGCTCGGCGCCGCCTCCGGCATCGGCAAGTCGTCGGCCGAGGCGCTGGCTGGGCTCGGCGCCCGTGTCGTCTGCGCCGATCGTGCGCTTGACGCCGCCGAAGCAACTGCCGCCGGCATTCGTGAGAAGGGCGGCTGGGCCGAAGCGGCTGGGTGTGACGCCGCGAGCGCTGCGGACGTCAATGCGCTGGCCAAGACCGTGATGCAGAAATTTTCGCGGCTCGACATCGCGGTGACGACGCCCGGGCTCAACATCCGCAAGACCATCCTCGATTACACCGAGGAGGATCTCGACCGCGTCCTCAACCTCAATATCAAGGGCACGGTCTGGTTCTTCCAGGCCTTCGGCCGCATCATGGTCGAGCAGAAGGGCGGCAGCATCATTGCCTGCTCCTCAGTGCGGGCGGTGACGATCGAGCCGGGCCTCGGCGTCTACGGCTCGACCAAGGCGGCGATCGGCCTGCTGGTGAAGGGCTTTGCTTCTGAGGTTGGACGCTCCGGCGTGCGCGTTAACGCGATCGCGCCGAGCATCGCCGAGACCGCGCTGACCGGCCCGTTCAAGCAGCGTCCCGACATCTACAATCTCTATGCCGGCCACACCGTGTTCAACCGCTGGAGCAGCGCCGACGAGGTCGCGACCGCCGTCGCCTATCTCGCCTCGGACGCCGCGAGCTATGTCAGCGGCAGCACGCTGTTCGTCGATGGCGGCTGGACTGCCGTCGACGGGCCGCCGACCGGCCTCACCCAGTTGCACACGTAGGGCGCTTACCTACCCGGTGAAGCCGGCGCGCTGGCGAAGCCCCTTGCGGTTTGCGCCGGTCAGCAACGCGATCAGCGCGGCCGCCTCTTGCGGATGTGCGGCCCGCGTGGTCACGCCGGCCGTGTACATCGTCACGAGCTCGCAGCCCGGCGGCAGCGCTCCTGACAGTGCGATGCCGTCGGTCGCGATGATTTCGGTGGCCTGGGTGCAGCCGATCGGATGCGCGGCGCTGGATGCCGCAAGCTCCCGCATCGCGGTCGCGCCGTTGGAAAAGATCTTGAGGTGCGAGGCGACCTCGTAGGAGATGCCGAGCTGATCCAGGACCTTTGCGACATGCTGTCCGGCGGTCGAGGCTTTCGTGTCCGGGACGTAGATCGCATCGGCGCTGCGCAGTACTTCGCGCAGATCGGCTTCAGTCTTCACTGTCACCCTGGGATCGCGGCTGCGGACCGCCAGCGCGGTTTCGACTCGCCCGACATCCGAGATCGAGGCGGGACTGACGAGCTGCTCTTCGGCAAGCTTTGCAAGCAGCGCCTGCGTCAGGATCACCAGATCGGCCGCCGTCCCCGCGCGCAGCTTGTCGGCCATGATGCCGACCGCGCCGAACTCGCCGTCGATGCCGAAGCCGGTCTGCGTCTTGAAGGGATCGCTGAGGCCGCGCACCAGGCCTTGCGCCGCGCCTCCGCTCAAAATGCTCAGTGTCGTCACGATGGCAGCTCCATGGCTGCAATGATCTTGTCGCGGGTGATCGGCAGGTCGCGCACGCGCACGCCGAGGCAATCGTAAACGGCATTTGCGATCGCGGCCGTCACCGGGCCGTGGGCGGCCTCGCCGGCGCCGACGGGCTCGATCTCCGGCCGCTGCACGATCTCGACATCCACCATTGGCACCTCGCTGAAGGTGAGGATCGGATAGTCGGTCCAGGACGTCGATGTGACGCGCGTGCGGTCGAAGCGGACGCGCTCCTTCAGCACCCAGCTCGTCGCCTGGATCGCGCCGCCCTCGATCTGGTTGATGACGCCGTCCGGGTTGATGGCCTCGCCGACATCGACCGCCAGCGTCAGCCGCTTGACGCGGATGTCTTCAGTGCCTTCGACCTCCGCAATGGCGGCGCAATAGGCCCCCGTATTCTTGTAGCGGGCGAAGCCGACGCCATGACCGATGCCGGCCTGCTTCTCCGGTTTCCACTGCGCGCGTCGTGCCGCGGCCCGGATGACGTCCTTCGCGCGTTCGTCGCGCAGATGGCGCAAGCGGAACGCGATCGGGTCTTCGCCGCGCAGGGCGGCGACCTCGTCGAGGAGGGACTCGATGGCGAACACATTGCCTTGTCCGCCGAGTGTGCGCAGCGCCGAGGTCCGCACCGGCATCGTCAGCAGCCGGTGGCTCGTGACCGTCCAGGACGGGAGGTCGTAGAGCGGAACGGAGTTGCGGTCGCCGCCGCCGCCATTGGCTGGGGGCGGATTGGTCGAGATCAAGCGCGGGTAGGGGTTCGTAATCTCGGTTGCGGCGAGCAGCGCGGGCTGCGCCGCGCGCCCCGGCCGCGCCGCGTGGCCGTTGCTCCAGATCGCATGGCGCCAGCCGACGATCTCGTTGTCCGCATTGAGATCGGCCTCGATCTCGATCGCCATCGCCGCGCCAAACGGTGCATAGGACATCTCGTCGTGGCGCGACCACTGCACCCGCACCGGACGGCCGCCGGCAGCTTTCGCCAGCAGCACGGCATCCAGCGCGACATCGTCAGCAGCATTGTGTCCGTAGCAGCCCGCGCCTTCCATGTGCTCGACCACGATGTTTTCTGGCGGCAGCTTGAGCACGATCACGAGGTCGGCCCGCAGCAGGTAGACGCCTTGGCTGTGGGTCCACACGTGGACGCGATCGCCGTTCCATTGGGCCATCGCACAGGACGGTGCGATCGAAGCGTGCGCGATGTAGGGACGGATGTATTGCCGGCGGAGGGTGCGAGCAGCTTTCTTTATCGTCGCCGCAGTGGTCCTGGTGTCGATGACATCAGTCTCGACCGGTTGGCCCTTCAGGAAGCCCGCCAGATCATCTTCATCTGGCAGCGGCTCGCCGGCCGACCATGTCGCGCCCTTGCGCAAGGCTTTCAGCGCGGCTTCCGCCGCTGCCTCGCTGTCGGCGACCACGCCGGAAAAACCGCCATCGCGGACGATCGCGACGAGGCCGGGAACGGCTATCGTCGCCGTCTCGTCGAGCGCGATCAGCCTGGCGCCCGAGATGTCCGGCCGCAGCACGCGTCCGTGCAGCAAGTCCGGCAGCGGACAGTCATGGATAAAGCGCGCCCGTGCCAACACCTTGTCGGGAATGTCGAAACGCTGGACCGAATGTCCGGCCACAGTGCGCTTGGCGACAATCTTCGCCGTCGCGCCCGCATTGGCGTCGCGGTCGAGCGAAACGTCGCCGGCCAACTCCCAATAGCTGGTCCTGACATTGCCGGGGCCCGAGATCGTGCCGTCATCGATCTCGAGCAGCGATGCATCGACACCGAGACGTTCGGATGCGGCGGCGAGGAAGCGCTGGCGCACCTCGGCACAGGCGTGGCGCAGCGCGCGGCCGGACTGCTGGATCGAAAGGCTGCCCGAGGTGACGCCCTCGTTCGGGCTTGCCGCCGTGGAGGCGCGGATCATCTCGATGCGACCAATATCGACGTCGAGCTCGTCGGCTGCGATCTGCGCCAGGGCCGTGACGATGCCCTGTCCGATCTCGACCTTGCCGGGCGAGATCGCCACACGGCCCTCGCCGATGAGCTTCACCCAGGATGACAGCTTGGGATTGGCCGCAAGGCTGACCGGCAGTGTCGGGGCAGGGGACGGCACACTCATGATGTCGCCATCTCCGCGGCCGCCCGCAACACGGCGCGGACCATGCGGTTGTGCGATCCGCAGCGGCACAGATTGCGATCGAGCGCGGCTCTCACCTCGGCCTCCGTCGGCGACGGATTGCGCTTCAGCAGCGCCGCCGCGCTGATCAGGATTCCCGATACGCAATAGCCGCATTGCATCGCCTGCTCGGAGATAAAGGCGCGTTGCAGCGGATGCGGTTGCTCCGCGGTGCCGAGGCCTTCCACCGTGACGACCTCCTTGTTGGCGACCGACCACATCGGCATGTCGCAGGAGGCCATCGCGCGATCACCGACCATGACATGGCAAGCGCCGCACTCGCCGGCCCCGCAGCCGAAATGCGGACTTGTGACGCCGAGCCGGCCGCGCAGCACATCCAGCAGCGTCTGATCCGGATCGGCATCCACGGCCGCGGCCGTGCCGTTGAGCTGGAATTGAATGGTCGGCATTGTCGCTCTGCGGCCTCAGGACTTGTCGAACTTCTTGACGACATCGGCCCATTTCTCGATGTCGCCGCGCAGGAACTTGTCGAATTCCTCCGGCGTCATCGACATGGGCACCGCGCCCTGCGCAGTCCAGAGTTTGACGATGTCGGAACGCTTCACCATTGCGTTCACGGCGGCATTGAGCTTGTCGATCACGGGTTTCGGCGTGCCGGCCGGAGCCATCAGGCCGAGCCAGATCGTGGCTTCATAGCCTGCGACACCCGCCTCGATCGCTGTCGGCACGTTCGGCAGCACGGCTGAGCGCTGCTTGCCGGTGGTCGCGAGCGCGCGGACCTGGTTCTCGCCGATGTTCGGCGCCATCGTCGGCACCGCGTCGATCATCATCTGCACCTGCCCGCCGATCACGCCGCTGCGCGCCTCGCCACTGTTGCGGTAAGGAACATGGACAAGATCGATGCCGGCCATGGCTTTGAACAGCTCGCCGGCCATGTGATAGGGCGTGCCCTGGCCGGACGAGGCGTAGTTCAACTTGCCCGGCTGCGACCTGGCGAGGGCGACGAACTCCTGCAGCGTCTTCGCTGCGACTTGCGGGTTCACCACGATGACGAGATCGGAAGAGTTCACCGGTGCGATCGGCGCGAGGTCGCGCATCAGCTCGTATTTGCGCTTGTCCGGCGTCAGCAGCGATTCGTTCGCGGTCTGGGTGTTGGACATCATCAGCAGCGTGTAGCCGTCGGGGGGCGACTTCGCCGCTTCGACCGTGCCGATGACGCCGCCCGCGCCGGTGCGGTTCTCGATCACGAAGGACTGGCCAAAACTCTCCTGGAGCGCATTGCCGATCTGCCGGGCCGCGACATCGGCGGGCCCGCCGGCGCCGAAGGGCACGACGATCCGGACCGTGTGGTTGGGATAATCCTGCGCCAGGGACGGGGCTGCGGCGAAGGTGCAGAGCAGACCGGCGGCCAGCGCCAGCATGAATTGTCGGGCCGTCACACCCACCTCCCTGATGTCGTTCTTGTTGCTTGGCACTGTAGCGGCAGGGGAGGCGGACTGTCGACGCCTCACAAAGCCGATGGCGCCTGGAATATCCGGCGGTTTTCGGTGTGGCGGCGCCGCCTTCGCGGTCGCGGCAGGAACCGGCGGCGCACGCGGTCTGAGCAAATCGCATGGGCGTTGCCGGATAAATACCCTCGGCTGACAGGTAGTTTGGTGTTACCAAATTGGACATGAACCAGCACGCCAAGATCGAAATCCGCCATTCGACCTGTCCGCATGATTGCCCGTCGGCCTGTGCCCTCGACATCGAGGTGGTCGAGGGGCGCAGCATCGGTCGTGTCCGCGGTTCGAAAAAGCAGACCTATACGGCCGGCGTGGTCTGCGCCAAGGTCGCCCGTTATGCCGAGCGTATCCATCATCCCGATCGGGTGACGTATCCCATGCGCCGCGCCGGGCCGAAGGGCTCCGGCCAATTTGCGCGGATCAGCTGGGACGAGGCGCTGGACGAGATTGCGGATCGCTTCAACCAGGCCGAGCGCGAATTCGGCGCGGAGTCAATCTGGCCCTATTATTACGCCGGCACAATGGGGCTGGTGATGCGCGACGGTCTCAACCGCCTCACCCATGTGAAGAAATATTCGCGGTTCTATCAGACCATCTGCGCCAATGTCGGCCGCATCGGGTTCGCGATCGGCACCGGCAAGATCGCCGGCGTCGATCCGCGCGAGATGGCGCTGTCCGATCTGGTGGTGATCTGGGGCACCAATCCCGTGAACACGCAGGTCAACGTAATGACGCACGCTGCCCGGGCGCGGAAGGAGCGTGGCGCCAAGATCGCGGCCGTCGACATCTACGACAACGAGACCATGAAGCAAGCGGATATCAAGATCATCCTGCGGCCCGGCACCGACGGCGCGTTCGCTTGCGGCGTGATGCATGTCCTGTTCCGCGACGGCTATGCCGATCGCGCCTATATGGACAAGTACGCCGACTGCCCTGACGAGCTCGAGGCGCATCTCAAGACGCGCACGCCCGAATGGGCGTCGGCGATCTCGGGCGTGCCGGCGGCGGAGATCGAGGCTTTTGCCAAACTGGTCGGCGAGACCAAGCGGACCTTCTTCCGGCTCGGCTACGGCTTCACCCGCTCGCGCAACGGCGCGGCGCAGATGCATGCTGCGAACTGCATTCCCGCGGTGACCGGCGCCTGGCAATATGAAGGCGGCGGCGCCTTCTTCAACAATTTCGCGCTGTGGCACTTCAACGAAGCCATCATCGAAGGCCACGACGCCATCGACCCAGCTATCCGCGCGCTTGACCAGTCGCAGATCGGCCGCATCCTGACCGGCGATTCCAAGGCTCTGCACGGCAAGGGTCCGGTCAAGGCGCTGCTGATCCAGAACACCAACCCGATGACAGTGGCGCCAGAGCAGGCACTCGTGCGGCAGGGGTTTGCGCGCGAGGATCTGTTCGTCGCGGTGCACGAGCAGTTCATGACCGAGACGGCTGAGATGGCCGACATCGTGCTGCCGGCGACGATGTTCATGGAACATGACGATCTCTATTACGGTGGCGGCCACCAGCACATCTCGGTCGGCCCGAAGCTGATCGACCCGCCCGGGGAATGCCGCTCCAACCACGAGGTGTTACAGGCGCTGGCGCCGCGGCTTGGCGCCAGTCATCCGGGGTTCGAGCTGACGCCGCGCGAGTTGATCGACGCGACGCTGAAGCTCAGCGACCACGGCGACATTGCCGGCCTCGAAGCCGACCTCTGGCGCGACCTGCAGCCGGATTTCCGCACGTCGCATTATCTCGACGGATTCGCCCACGCCGACAGGAAATTCCATTTCAAAGCGGATTGGGCGCATCCGCCGTTCGGCCAGACGATGGGTGACTTCGACAAGATGCCGTCGCTGCCGGACCATTGGGCGGTGATCGAGCATTCCGACCGAGCCCATCCGTTCCGGCTTGCCACGAGCCCGTCGCGCAGCTTCCTCAACACGACCTTCAACGAGACGCCGTCCTCCCAGGCGCGCGAGGGCAAGGCGAGCGTGATGATCCATCCCCTGGATGCGGCCGCGCTCGACATCGCCCATGGCGACGCCGTGACGCTCGGCAACGCCCGCGGCGAGACAACGCTGATCGCCACGCTGTTCGAGGGCGTGCGCCGCGGCGTGCTGATCGCGGAGTCCGTTCATCCCAACAAGAACCATATCGGTAACCGCGGCATCAACATGCTGACGGGCGCGGACACGATCGCGCCGATCGGCGGCGCCGCTTTCCACGACAACAAGGTCTGGATCAGGAAAGTGGTGGCGGCCTGATCCGCAACATGCGCTTCGATGGGGTTACAAGTTTGTGTCGAGACGCTAAAGCGGCGCCGCGCCGCAAATTGCCCTTGCACCTTTGGCCCGAGCTGCCGCAAATGGCTGCAAAACGGAGAGCCCAAGGAAGCGAGCGCGCCATGACCGACACCACAGCCGTGATCACCGAGAAGCGCGGGCAGGCGCTCTGGATCACCATCAACCGGCCCGAGAAACGCAATGCGCTGAATGGCGAGGTCATCGCCGGCATCACGCGCGGCTATCGCGACGCGCATGACGACAAGGATGTCCGAATCATCGTGCTGACGGGCGCGGGCGACAAGGCGTTCTGCGCCGGCGCGGATCTGCAGAACTCCGGCGCGGCCTTCGCGATGGATCATTCGAAGCCGAATGTCGACTATGCTGATCTGCTGCGGTTGTCGCAGAACGCGACCAAGCCCGCGATTGCGCGCCTCAGCGGCGTCTGCATGGCAGGCGGCATGGGCCTGCTCTGCATGACCGACATGGCCGTCGCCGCCGATCACGTCATCTTCGGCCTGCCGGAAGTGAAGGTCGGCGTGTTCCCGATGCAGGTGTTGAGCCTGTTGCAGGCGATCGCGCCACCGCGCCTCGTCAACGAATGGGCGTTGACCGGCGAGCCGTTCGACGCGAAAGCGGCATTGGCAGCAGGCCTGCTGAACTACGTCGTGCCCACGGCCGAGCTGGATGCCAAGGTCGACTGGCTGATCGGCCGCATCGTCGACAAATCCCCGACCGCGATCCGTCGCGGCAAATACGCGATGCGCGCCATCGCCTCGATGTCGTTCGACGAGAGCATCGCCTACACCGAAAGCCAGATCGCGCTGCTTGCCATGACCGAGGATGCCAAGGAAGGGCTGAAGGCGTTCAGCGAGAAGCGCAAGCCGGTGTGGACGGGAAAATAGGCGATCCTTTCAGCGCATTGATCGTGCTGCCATCGGCCGACGTGCCATTATTCCGAGGGGAGATTGGCGTTTAGCCGAATAAGGAGAGATCTTGTCCGCTCTTCGCGACGCTTTTTTGTGGCAATGATCAACTGCCTGGCCGTACGCTTGGCGTAGGTTGGCAGTTGGCGACTTGATCTATGACGACCAGCCGCGCGCAACTCTGCATCCGTGAGATCGCTGTCGGCGCCCTCGGTAAATCCTCCGTGTCGGAAAGACCTAAAAGAAAGCTCCTGACGTAGGCCAGCCTCTGTGATGATGGTTTTTACCACACTACGTAGATAGCGGAGATCCTTGCGTGGGGTAATCCATGGTAGCGGGATTGCCGACTGACGATGCGCATGATCACGACGGAATACCAGACCGGAGAGGGTGGTCCTCTTGATCTCGTCGAGTTCCTCCATAAGCTCAGGAAAGAGAGGGGTGCCCGTTTCGTCTGATAGTGGCCACCAAGCCTCGTCTCCATTCTTCGGATGCACGATTCTGACGCTATTTGGCCGCTCGCTGGGTCGATAATGCGAAATGTCGAAGGCGCCAATTACAGCGCAGGTGACCGAAAATGTTTTCGACACGCCGACCGGGCGCTTTCTGCTTGTGCCTCAGGGAGCGCGTCTGATCGGCATGTACGACAGTCAGGTCACCTTCGGCCAGTCACGTGTACTGCTCGTCTGGACACGCCTGATCATGCCAAATGGACGTTCGATTGTTCTCGAGCGGCAGCCTGGCGCTGATACCGCCGGGTATGCAGGCCTCAAAGACCAGGTCGACAATCACTGGGGTGAGCTATTCAAGGCTGCGGCATTATCGACGTTTCTGGCGGTCGGGACCGAACTAGGTGCCGGCTCGGACGCCAACAGCAACGACAGCGCAATCATCCAGGCATTGCGACACGGCGCCTCCGACTCCCTTAACCAGACCGGACAGCAGGTGGTTCGGCGCAGTCTCAACATTCAGCCGACTCTGACCGTGCGGCCTGGTTTTCCGGTTCGTGTCCTTGTCAATCGTGACCTCGTACTTGCGCTATACGGAGGCTAACGGTTTGCCCAAGCTTAGAATAGGGGCACTGCCCGACGACAAGCCCGTCAAGGTCACCACTGAGATTCCAGCATCAGTGCATCGGGATCTCGTCGCCTATGCAGAGGCCCTGGCAATCGAAAGCGGGCAGCGCGTCGATCCGGCAAAGCTGATAGCGCCCATGCTGGCGCGCTTCATGGCCACGGATCGCGGCTTTGCGAAGGTACGGCGTGCGATTTATTCGCGAGAATTAAGCGCAGGATAGCGTTCACCCAAAAGTGTGAGGAGGCTCAGTAGGGCCGGGCTTTCGTTATCAGGTCGCCAGTGTGCGGATAAGCCAATCCTGCTAGCTCCTGTTCCATCGCGCAGTTCGCGGTAGACCAAGCCAGGGAAAGTCGCGCCCGTCTCCGACTCCATGACCAGGCTAATCCCAAGGCCCATGCTGATGAGGCTTTTGATGATACCTCTGCTGACATCGTGCCGTTCTATCCTCGGTCGGTCAGCGCATACGAGCTTGGATGTCAGCAAGTCCTCGAGTTCCGGCCCGGGATCGTGTTGGCTCAACAAAACCTTCTCATTCCTAAGGTCGGTCCAGTAGATACTATCGCGTGCAGCCATCGGGTGATCTTGAGGCAAGGAAATGAGCACCCGCTCACTCCAAAGTGGCCAAACATGGTTGCCCGGCAATGGCACCTCGCCCGTAAGGAAAAGAAGATCGAGGCTGCCGTTCCGGAGAGCCGTCGTTAAGCCAGTTTTTGATCGTTCCGCCGTGACTAGTTCGATAGCCGGAAAGCGACGCTTGAAGTCCAGCAATGTGGCGCGCAAATTGCCTGCTGACATAGATGTGCAAAACCCCACGCGCAGGTATTCTGGTTCGCACCCACCGCTGGATGTCCGCGTTTTCATAAGGGCATCGATCTGCTCCAGGATAGTTCTCGCAGCCCGCAAGACATTTCGACCGGCGGGCGTCAGCCTCACTCCGCTGCTCGAACGCTCGAACAGCATCATCCCGATGGACTGCTCGAAGTGCTTGATGGACCTGCTGAGCGCCGAATGGCGAACGGAGAGCAGTTCCGCAGCCCGTCGGAAGCTACCGCAATCGGCCGCGGCGACTGCGGATCGGAGATGATGGAGATCGACGTTGTTGATGGTGGCGCGGTTAGTATCGCCGTCCTTTGATGCGTTGATATTCATCCCAGAGAGCCGAACAAGACCACATTTTAGACGGGCCAAAAATCTTTCGACCTCAGCTTTAGGTTGTAACTTCAACCAAGAGATGATGACAGATTTATGAACACAAATGCCAGCGTCCAGAAGCAATGGCCACGGTTGCGTAGGCATCCGTGATCAGTACAGCCGAGTGATCGTGCTCATCCTTTGCTTTCCAAGTGCGCAATTTGACAACGTTCATAGCCGCCTCCCCCGTCAGCTCAGCGAGCGTCTCATTTCGTAAGCTCGGATCGGAAACCGCCGGCTGACATGCAGCGGCCGCCCCGGCGATCACCTGACAGTATTGCTGCTTTTGCCACGCATTCGACGTTAAGTAACTCTGCAGCAGGCGCCGTGCCCTCGACTTAAGGTGTCTACGATCCTCTCGGATCCCTTGGTGATGTGAGCTGAACCAACTGAACATTGTTCGCCCGTGCGCATCAAGCCGAATGGGGGAGGGCGCGCTGGACCCATTAGATTCCAGATGCGCTCCGGAGGCAATTCACTTCACCACACCATTTTGGAGCGCGCCGGCAGCACCGGATGAAGCCTGGTCCCTAAAGCGACGCCGATGTTCTCGATGCGCCGGCCGACACGCAAATTGCGCCTGCGGCGGCCCAGGCCGGGGAGCCGATGAAAGACGCGGGCGCCGCGGCGACAGCTACCTGCTCCTTCCGTTAGATGGCAGTTCTTATTTCATGGAGATGAATACGCGGTCGCAAGTCGAGCGCCCGGTGATCGAGTTGATCACCTAGATCGATGAATGCGTCCGCCTGCCGCCGGAGCTCGTCCGCGACCATCGGAGGCTGCGTCGCGATGGTCGACACCACGCTCACCCGTACGCCTCGGCGCTGCACCGCCTCCACCAGTGAACGGAAATCGCCTTTCGCCCGAAACAGAACCATTTCGTCGACATCGCCAGCCAACTCCATGGCATGCACCGCGAGTTCGACGTCCATATTGCCCTTGACGTTGCGCCGTCCGAACGAGTCGACGAATTCCTTCCATAGGACTCAAAGCGGGACCCACATTCGTTCCGGCCGTGGAACCAAATCCACGCCGCTCAGTAATCTACCAGGGACGTGCAGTTAGCGGAGACAGACCGGTCCAACCATTGAGGTGCGCGCCACCTAAGGGTGGCGGGAGCGGAGATGCGATAATGCCGGCTGCATTCGGCGCCGCGGCGGCAGTTGCTCTTTTTGTAATTCCAGTCTCGGCGCTTTCCCAATCACTTGAGATTGTACCGGGCGGCGTCCGGATGCGAGGTGGGGAATGCGAGCAATTGCGGCGAGCCTGCGAAAACAAGGACGTGCTAGGCGAAGGAAATTGTCGGCGATACAGGGAGACCTGCCAACGGCCAGTTCGGAGGGATGCGTGCGCCGAATTGCGACAAGCCTGCCTGAACAAGGACGAATTGGGCGAACGAGGCGAAGGAAATTGCCGCAGGTACCGCCAGACCTGCAGAGGGCGCTTGTAAAGCGCTGATGGTCGGTGTGGTACAGTGATCCGCCATCGCTCGCGACCCCACATGCACAGCACCCCGGAGGCCGCCCCGATCGGCGGCTTTCGTTTATGTCGGGTCTAGCCTGCGACGTCGCCTTTGGGCCCCATAACCGAATTCGAGACGCATCTCATTAACGCCCGCTTCATGGGGCTGGAGCGGACGTCTGACCGCCATCTTCGCGCCAAGCTCCTGCTTGAGGATTATCGAAGCCGCGTTATCCCGCCGCGCGTTCCTGCTGCGCGCCAACGGAGCCCGTCATGTCGAAATTGGCAATCGTATTAGTGTCGGCATTTGCTGTCACTTTGGCCACGGCGCAAGATACTGCGTCAGGACAAAGGCGAGGGCCGGCCACTACCAGCACGTATGAAACACACCTTTTCCTATTTGATGGACCGATGCGAGGTGATGGCATCCGGCACCGAAGCCAGCCCACAATCGTCACCCCAACGCCGGGGCCATTGACCCCTGAGGCACTGGAGACCCCGACAAGATCCGGATCATTCCCGACCGCACTAACGCGAGCTGGCCCGGGGTGCGGCGCGTCTCAACATTTCCCGGCCTCCCTCCGGCCGAAGCCCTCGATCATACCTTAGATACGATCACAGCCCGCTACGGAGAGCGCACAACCAACATGGTAGCCATGCAACTCGAATATCCGCGAGGCTAGGCGCTCTCTGAAGTACCGCTGATGCATCTCTAGGGGACTTACAAGAAGGAAGCGGTGCCCTGTTAAGACATCTGCGGCATCTCAGCGGTCCCGTCCTCCAAGACCGATAGCTAACAACCTCTGCAAGTGCAGCATACCGCGCCCAGCCACGTGATGGACTACGTCATCCAGCGATCGACCCCTTTGCGGTCAGGCTAACATTGGCCAGCGGCTTCTAGTATCCCTTTTTGAAGGCAGGCAATACGTTCGGTGCACTCACCGCCTGTTCGGCTTGTAGATAAACATAGCGAAGGCCGCGCGTTGTGCGAAGTCCCAGCTTTCGGTGACTAGCCATCGATTGGTCAGCCGTCAGAACGTCTCGGTGATCTTGCTCAGGCGAGGTGGACGATCCGGGTCAAATCCGCAGGCCCGGGCGGCCTGCTCGATCATCCGATAGGCCGGAATCAGCATGGTCATCGGGTCGGTGGCGGGATCATCCGCGGCCAGCCAGGGCAGCGAGCCACGCGGTCCGCCGCATAGATGAAGCGCGATTTTTTGCCCGCGCAATTCTTCTGCCAGCGCGTCCACCATGGCCGCCGTTTCATCCATCAGGCGCATGATGATGACCGGCGTGCGCGAGGATAACGCGGCGCGCGGCCCATGCTGCAGCTCGGCGGCGCTCAGACCAATGGAAGGCAGGCGCAGGATTTCCGAAAGTTTGAGCGCCATCTCCCGCGCCGAGCCCAGGCCTAGGCCCCGTGCCGCCACAAACACCGCTGACGCTTTGGTGAGATCGTCAGCAATTCCCGACCAGTCGAGCGGTAGCGCGCAGTGCAGGCGCTCGGGCAGCCTGTCGAGGGCTGATCGCAGTGCATGATCTCCCGCCAGCTCGGCAACAAGTCCGGCGCCGGCGGCCATCGAGCCGATCACGGTCTTGGTCGCCGCTACGGAGTGCTCCTGTCCGGCTTCGATCGGAACAACGAATTCCGCTTCGTCAGCCACCGGCGACGACGTCGCATTGACGATGGCGATGGTGCGGGCACCCGCGGCGCGCGCCGACCTGGTCGCCGCGACAAGATCCGGGCTGCGCCCGGATTGCGAGATCACGATGAACAGCGCATGGCGCAGCATCAACGGCGTGCGAAAAGCCGTGATCACCGAAGGAGCGCTGGCTGAAACGGGAAGGCGAAGCCGCGTCTCGACAAGGTATCTCAAGTAAACCCCGGCATGCCCCGAGCTGCCCCGGCCGCACACGACGCACAGGGGCGCACAGCCAATCCCAATTCGCTGTGCGATGTCGCGCGTGGCCGGGCGATTACCAAGGGTTTTGGCGACAACATCCGCGCTTTCTCCGATTTCGCTCGCCATCGCGGATGTCGTCACGGCTCGACCGCTCCGCCTTGCTTGCGCGCCGCTCCCATGGGATGCCGATCACGATGCGAGTCACGATCCCCGGCGAGCTCGGCAAACACGCGCCGAAGATTGCCGTCACAGTTTTTCAGGATGGTCTCGGCATCGAGGCTGTCGACACCCAACGCCAGCAGGCCTGCCGTCTTGATGTCTCCCTCGGCCTGCTCAAGCCAGTGTGCCGCGTGCGACGGATCACAGTGCGCGATTTGCGCCACCATGGCCTCGGCGCGCCGCTTCAGCTTGGCATTGGTCGGCTGCATGTTCACCATCATGCCGCGGTACACCCGGCCAAGGCGCAGCATGATTCCTGAGGAGATCAGGTTCAGCACGACCTTTTGCGCGGTGCCGGCCTTCATCCGCGTGGAGCCGGCAATCAACTCGCGGCCCGTCTCGATCAGCACCGGAAACTTTGCCGACGCCAGCAGTACGGTGCCGGGATTGTTGGCAACGCCGATCGTCACTGTACTAAAAGAGCCTGCCTGCTGCAGCGCCCCGACCGTGAATGGCGTTGTTCCGCTGGCGGCAACGGCGATCACAACGTCGTGCGACGTGAGCCGCGCGGCATTGATCTGTGTGACCGCGCCATCGATATCATCCTCAGCACCTTCGATGCTGGTGACGAACGCGCTGTCTCCGCCGGCGACGATGAAGTGAACGCGCTCGCTGGGCCATGCGAAGGTCGGCATCAACTCGGCGCCGTCCTGGACCGCCACGCGGGCCGAGGTGCCGGCGCCGACATACACTATGCGTCCATGATCACCCAGCGCCGCTTTGGCGGCCTCGGTCGCCGCAGTGATCGCGGGAAGGGCAGGGCCGATCGCCGCGACTGCCGCAAGCTGGCCCTCCCACATCGCTTCCATCGCTGACGCGAGCTGCCATGCATCAAGATCGGCAAAGCGGGGATCGACTTCTTCGGTGGCCATATAATTGATCCATGCTCCATCAAACGCGGAACTTTGAAGCCTGCTCTTGGTCAGCTTCTCTCTTGGGCAGGTCTTTGCTGGGCACCTCAAGCCGCCCTCGCGCCACCAGTAATGCGCCGGCCGCCCCGTCGGCATCAGGACACCTCAGGCGCGCGCGCAGGTCTGGCGTCAGCCACGGCGTAATGGCATCCGCGAGCCCGCCTACCAGCGAGAGCCGGTCAATTCCTCTCGCCAGGAAAAGATCAAGCAGATCGCCAATGGCATCGGCCGCGCGTTCGACAATGCGACGGCCGACCGGATCGCCCTGATTGGCGTGCCGCATCACGATCGGCGCGAACGCTGCGTAGTCTGTGGCCCTGGCTTCTTCAGACCAGGCCACCGCCTGATAAGGATCATGGTCGAAGGCGCCCAGCACCTCTGAAAGCAATGGGGTCAGCTCGCCGCGGCGATCCGCGGCCCGCAGCGCCAGTCGAACAACCTGCAGGCCGATGTCGGCGCCGCTGCCTTCGTCCGACAGGGGAAAGCCGTAACCGGCGAGACGGACTTCGCGGCCGTCGATCAGGCCGACACCCACCGAGCCGGTGCCGGCTACCACGATGGCCCCGTCCGCAACGCTATGGGCGCCGAGACAGGCCGCCAGGCCGTCGCTGATGAAGATGACCGACGCAAAGGGATGCGCGATCTTGTTGAGGGCCGCTTCCGCACCGCGGCGACCGAGACCGGCAAGGCCAATTCCGGCGTGCATCCGCGCGAAATCCTCGCGCGTCAGTCCGGCCTGTGCGGCTGCCGCTTCAGTGGCTTCCATGATGGACCGCCAAGCATTGTCAAAGCCAATCCGCGTCGTGGCGGGCCCCGCGCTTGCTCCACCGAGTACCCTGCTGCTTTCGTCCTCGATCCGGGCGCGGCAGCGGGTTCCGCCGCCATCAATGCCGAGATACGTGGTACCTTTTGTTCCCATGGAAAGTTAACGCGGAGATTTCTTTCCGGGTCCCGCCGAAGCTGCTTGGTGTACATTTGAGGGCCTTCTACGGGACTCGCCTCACGGTCCGTGACTGCCATTCTCGGATCAATACAGATGGGCAACGCTGGTTATTCCGCTCCCACGATTTCCGCGCAGCACATCTTTGATGGTGCCGACATGCGCGGGCCGGGGTCGGTCAGAATCTCGCAGGGGCGGATTGAAAGCATCACCTTCGGCGAGGCGGAGGCGCGCGCCTCAATCCATCTTCCCGGAGACGCGATCCTTGCACCCGGATTCATCGACATCCAGGTCAACGGAGGCGGCGGCGTTCTTCTCAACGACCAGCCCACGGAGGCTGGCGTCCGACGCATCGTTGAGGCGCACCGCAAGGCGGGGACCACGGGCTGCTTGCCGACCCTCATCACCGATCGCAGCGAGGTCATCGAGCGATTGGCTGCAGTCGGCCAGGCTTGCCTGACGATTCCCGGCGTTCTCGGCTTTCATCTGGAAGGACCGGCCCTCAACAGGTCTCGCAAGGGCATTCATCCGGAAGCCGAGATACGCGTGCCGGATCGGCGCGATCTCGCGGCAATCAAAAGTTTTGGGGGGTGCGGCCGCTCCATGGTGACCTTGGCCCCGGAATGCGTGCCCGCATCCATGATCGATGAGTTGATCGGCGCCGGATTGCGTATCGCGGCCGGCCACAGCGACGCCACCGCAGCCGAAATCGGGCAGGCGGTCGATCGCGGTGTCTCGGGGGCGACCCATCTGTTCAACGCCATGTCGCAGTTGAACCCCCGGGAGCCGGGCCTGGTCGGCGCCGCGCTTGACGATGACCGGCTGTTTGCAGGGATCATCTGCGACGGCATCCACGTTGATCGCGCCGGTTTGCGCGTTGCGTTCCGCTGCAAGGGACGTGATCGATTGATGCTGGTCACCGATGCCATGCCACTGGCGGGCACCGACGACCGGCAATTCTTGCTACAAGGAAGGCACGTCACGTTGCACGAAAATCGCC
Source organism: Bradyrhizobium sp. 155 (assembly GCF_023101105.1). NCBI lineage: Bacteria > Pseudomonadati > Pseudomonadota > Alphaproteobacteria > Hyphomicrobiales > Nitrobacteraceae > Bradyrhizobium > Bradyrhizobium sp. 155. The sequence continues at coordinate 2,488,691 of NZ_CP064704.1, forward strand.
TGACGGGCCCCGATGGCACACTCGCTGGCGCTCACCTCACCATGATCGAGGCGCTGCGCAACGCTGTTGAGTTGCTCGAAATCTCCCTTCTTGATGCCCTCATCATGGCTTCTCGGACGCCCGCGGCATTTCTGGGCCTTGAGTCCGAGCTTGGACGGATCGCGCCCGGATACCGCGCGGACCTTGTCGCCTTCAATCCGAACTTTGAAATCGTCGGCACATGGATAGGCGGTGTCGGTTCGACGGGCAGAGAACTTCACGCTGAAGATTGAAGGAGAGGACGCAAGTCGGCGACCCGGTTCATAGTGGACCACCGACTCGCAACCGCGACACGGAGGCGGGCGGTGTTGACCATCTCTTCCCGCTGGTGCTTGGGAAAGCCTCCAAGAGATCCGTCAAGCAACAGTGGCTGCCGTTCTCTCAGAACTCCGCAACGAAATCGCAACGAATTGGGTGAAGCGACCGTGAACAAAGCGGGACGGAAACGCCTGTCATCTCAATAATCAATAACTCAGGAGATGTTCACTGCGTTCGGGACGCACGAGATGGGCTCGATCAGATCGCAACTTGAACCGACTGTCGGTATTGGTAGTTGCGCTTCCCCGCGACCACCGACTCTTTCGACATACCGGCGCACGCGACCGGAAGGGTCGCCTTTAGGTGACTCAAGCCTGCGCGCCTCCCTTGATCGGCATCACCTTTTTGGAATCGAGCCAGTTGTCGATCCGATCAGCCCAGTGCTGCATCAGCTTCGTGCGCGAGCCGATCGCCGCGCGGGGTCCGTGCCTCTTGTGGAGACCTTCCACAGTAGAGTTACCGGAATGCGCGAGCTGCAGCTCGACGACACCGCCATCTCAAGCCTTGGCGTCCTTGATCCCATCGTGGTGAGACAGGCTCGAGAACGTGGTTCGGAAACCGTGGGCACAACGAGAAGGATACGTATTGACCGGTCCTTCGATCGGCGGCCGGGTATCGCAAATCGCCGGTCAAACTCTTGAAGGTGCGGACGGCTAAAGCGGGGCTGATGCAATCGTTCCTCACGGCGAACAGATGAGCCGCCGCAAGCAGTGCCTTGTTTTTGGCAAGCATCCGACGACGCTCGCCATTGATCCCGGGGCGCCATCAATTTCGATGGCCAGTGCCTTCAAAGGCCTGCATCTCCGGCGCTACGGCCTCCGCTTCGGGCGCCTCAGACGTGGAAGAGCGGAAGGTGATCGGCATCAAGGCGAACGCCACGATGGACCTTCAGAGACCGTGCTTGACCGCGCCGACCCTTAGCCAGGAGGAGTGCCGGTTTTGCGTTGCGGGAAGATCCGGGCTTCATGCCTTCGTCTCAGATGTGCCTACGCTTACGTTCGTGACGTGCTATGCTAATTATAAACAGCCAATAGGTGTGCCATGTCCGGTATTGCAGAATGGCTATCATCGATCGGTTTGGGAGAGTACGCTCAGCGCTTTGGCGAGAACGCCATTGACCTATCAGTTGTTGGGGATCTCACCGAGCAGGACCTGAAGGACCTCGGTGTCCTGCTCGGCCATCGCCGCAAGATGTTGCGTGCTATCACGGAGCTCAAGGGCGACATTGCGCGCACGCCTCAAGCGGGCGGCAAGGCGGCGCGGGACGGAGCCGAGCGGCGTCAACTCACGGTTATGTTTTGTGATCTGGTCGGCTCCTCGGCGCTCTCGGCCCGTCTTGATCCGGAAGATTTGCGAGTGGTTATTGGCGCCTACCACAGCTGCATTGCGGAGGTGATCGCTCGGAATGGGGGTATCATCGCGCGATACATGGGCGACGGAGTGCTCGCCTATTTCGGTTATCCACATGCCCACGAGGATGATGCTGAGCAAGCGGCGCGCGCCGGGCTGGCGCTGGTCGATGCCGTGGCCAACCTCCAGACATTCCCGTCCACGCAACTTCGGGTCCGCGTCGGGATTGCTACCGGGATGGTGGTCGTAGGCGATTTGACGGGAGAAGGTGCGGCGAAAGAGCAGGCGGTTATTGGCGAAACACCAAATTTAGCTGCGCGCTTGCAGACGCTCGCCGATTCGGGCGCCGTCCTGATCTGCGAGAGTACTCACCGGCTAACCGAAGGACATTTTGAATTCCGGAATCTTGGCCCAGTCGTCCTGAAAGGTTGGGCGGAGCCAACACAAGCATGGCAGGTGCTGGGCACTACCGGCATCGACAGCCGCTTCGAGGCCCAGCACAAAACTCAGTTGACGCAGCCAATTGGACGCGAGGAGGAGATCGAGTTGCTGTTGCGTCGCTGGCAGCGCGCCATGAGCGGCGAGGGTTGCGCAGTAATGCTTACCGGAGAGGCGGGCATCGGTAAATCGCATATCGCCTTGGCGCTCGACGAGCGGCTGCAAGGAGAGGAGCACATCACGGTGCGCCAATTCTGCTCGGCGCATCATACTAATAGTGCGTTGTACCCGTTTATCCGGCAACTCGAACGAGCCGCCCGATTCGAGCGGAGTGATTCGCCAACGGCTAAATTCGCCAAGCTTGAGGTCCTGCTCGGTCGATCCGGAGCTGACGCAGATCGCGTAGTGCCTCTGGCCAATCTCTTGTCCTTGCCACTCGGTGAGCGTTACCGACTGCCGGAGCTGAGCCCGCAAAAGCGCAAAGAAATGACATTAGCGGCGCTATTGGCTCAGCTGAAAAGCCTGGCAGCACTGCAACCAGTGTTCGTCATTGTTGAGGATGTCCATTGGGCGGACCCCACTTCTCTCGAGCTCCTGACGATGACCTTGGAACAAGTGCCGCGGCTTCGGGTGCTGCTGCTCATCACCGCGAGACCGGAATTCACGCCGCCCTGGCCTGGTCATGCGCATGTTACGACGCTCTCTTTGACGCGACTTAATCGTCGCAACGGAGCGGCGTTGATCGAGCGGGTCACCGCCGGCAAGGCGCTCCCGAAGGAGGTTTTGGATCAGATACTCGCCCGCACTGATGGCGTGCCACTGTTCGTAGAGGAGCTGACCAAGACCGTGCTCGAAACCGGATTCTTGCAAGAGCAGGACGATCATTACACCCTAAGCCGCCCTCTGCCAGCGATGGCGATTCCGACCACGTTGCAGGCATCGCTGATGGCCAGACTAGACCGACTGGCCCCCGTAAGGGAGGTAGCTCAGGTCGGCGCCGTGGTGGGGCGCGAGTTTTCGTACGAACTGCTGAGCACGGTGGCCGGGTTGCCAAGAGAGAGACTGGAGGAGGCTCTTGCCCAGTTGGTTCGATCGGAGTTGATCTTCTGCCGCGGCGAGATACCGCAGGCGGTGTTTACCTTCAAGCATGCGCTTGTGCGGGACGCTGCTTATTCAGGGCTCCTGAAGAGCCGACGCGCAGCGCTGCATGCCACGATCGCGGAGGCCTTCGAGCAACGGTTCCCGGAAATTGTGGACGCTCAGCCCGAAACGCTCGCGCACCATCTCACGGAGGCCGGACTGTTCGAAAAAGCGGAGGCATACTGGCTGCAAGCCGGGAAGAAGGCAGCCATGCGCTCCGCCAATCTGGAGGCCATTGCGCACTTGCAACGAGGGATCGAGGCCACGAACCATCGGCCCGATGACGCACGAAATGACAGGCTTGAACTTGACCTCCAGTTCGCTCTGGGGCCCTGCCTGATCGCTACCCAAGGGCCAGCCTCCAACAATGCGATGGCTACCTTTGCCCGCGCGCGAGAGCTATGCGAGCGCCTGCGAGATCCTCCCGAGCAACTTCAGGTCATGTTCTGGCTAACCACTGCGAGCGTCATTCGCGGTGAGCTGCCGCTGGCCCAGGAAACGATCGCCGCTTTACTTCATCTCTCCCAAACGCGCGGCGACCGGCCAGCCTTGCTCAATGCGATGCGCGGGCAGGCGATGATCCGCCTGTTCATGGGACAGATCACCGGAGCCCAGGAAGCGATCGAACGGGCTTTCGAAGCCTTCGAGGCGAGCAGCGAGGAGGATAGACTGGCAGCGCGTGTGGCCGGCCAGGATGCCGGCGTGGCCGACCTTGCGCTGATGTCGTGGCCACTCTGGCTGCTTGGCCGCGACGATACGGCCATTATGCGAATGGACGCTGCAATTCAGCGCGCCGATGCCATTAGCCATCCCCATTCGCAAGCATACGCATTCTATTATGCGTGCATTCTCCAAGCTCTGCGCGGCGAGTTCCTGATAGCGCAGAGTTATGCCGAGCGCTGTATCGCCCTGTCGGAGGAGCATGGATTCCGGCAGTGGCGTTTGGCCCGCGCCGTTCGCGGCATATGCATGGCATCGCTCGATCGCTCACCCAACGCGCTTGGGGAAATCCGTGCTGCGTTGGACGAGTATCGTCACGCAGGTTATCAGTTGGCCATCACCGCACTCTTGGTACTTTTGTGTCAGCGCCTGTTGATTGATCGCGACTACGAGCCCGCGCTGGAGTTGATCGAGTCGGGCCTTGCTATAAGTACCCGCAACAGCGAACGAATTTTGGAAGCCGAATTGTACCGACTCAAGGCGCGGGTGCTAATTGGGCGCGGTGGACCAGATGCCGATCCTGTGGCGCACTCCCTGCTCGAACAGGCATTGGCCACGGCAAAAAGCCAACGCGCAAAGGCCCTTGAACTTCGGGCCGCGACAGATCTTGCCGCGCTGTGCATCGATCAGCAACAACGCGAGCAGGCGCTCGATTTACTTGCGCCGATCTATGACTCCTTCACCGAGGGCTTCGACACGAGAGATATGAAGCAGGCGAAGGCGCTGCTCGACAACCTGCGGTGACTATCGCAAAGCGCCGGTTCGTTGCGTCTGGCCCGGATGATTGGCCTCAAAATCATTATTCGAGGTCGAGGATTTCCGTTCGGAGACTTCCGCCATTCCAATGATGCTCGAGCCTTCATGCAGCGGCTCGCTTCAGCTCCTTGTGATATTCACACACGCTTTGCCAAGCCGGCCCCTCTGGCTTCTCGTTGATGAAGTGCGGCCCGTCGTGCGCAGGCCGCGCCTCATGCTCTCCGAACGCCCCGATTGCCTGCTCTGCAGCGGCCTTTCCCAGCTTGCGTCCATTATCGAGATTGCTGTGATTCCATTTGAAATTGATGTGACCCGGAACGTGAATCTCTACGATCTTGAGTTTCCTGTCCCTTGCCTCTTCCTCTTCCGATTTTTTGTCATACCGGACGTGGTATTTGAAAAGCTTGACGTCGTCCTCGCCAACCGTCGAGGCGAACAATTGGCAAAGATTTGCCAGCGCGTCATGAAGGTTCTCCGGCTTGCGGATTTGCTTTGAATCAACGATCCGGCTCACCCATATCTCTTCCACCTCCGGGTGCTCCTCCAGCAAACTTTCGAAGTTGACGGTATCGACAAGCGCGCCTTCGCAGTAGGTCACTCCGCCGATCTCTACGGTACCTTCGACGAAGGGAAGAGCCGAACACGCACACAAGGTGCGTGCGTCGATAGGGCCCTCAAACGAAAACTTTTCGCTCGCCCTTTTCATGGGACGATTGGAAAATAATGCGAGCTTCTGCTGATCAAGGTTCCAAGCGTTATGGAAGATTGCTGGCTTTCCAGGCTTTTTCAGCTGTTCGAAATTTATGCCCTTCATGAACTCGCTATCCGGATAGTTGATCCGTGACAGGCCGTTGACGTTGGAAAGGTACATTAAGGACGTCAAATAACGGATGAAGGGATTGGTTGCCATCGCTTGATTGAGAATCCATCTGTTGAAATCCCCTTCATCCAATCTGGTGAACTTCTTTTTTCTGTCTCTGTCAGGCAGCTGATTGAACAAAATCTCCATCGAGTCCTGGAAGATGTCCATCATCCGGTATGGATCCCATAGGAAGTCCTTATAGTTGTCGGAATCGCTGACGAAGTTGTTCAGCGCCTTTATGTTGCTGCGCCAATCCGGACCGAAGACTGTGTTTATGGGAAAACGCTTATAGCTTTCGTCGTCCCGAAAGACGCCCTTCCTGAAGAATTGGTGAGTCTTTTCGACTTTGTCTTCGTGATCGCCCCATTGGTTATAGACGATCCCGACCCACGCGCCGATGCAGGACAATGCCCAGACATCGAACGTTATGTTGTGGGCGGCGAGAGCCTCCAGAACCCCAATGTGCAGCCCTGCCGCCGGTCCACCACCGCCGAGCGCTATTGCTCTCTTCGCCATGGCATCCTCCGTTGAGTCTTGTGTGACTATGCTCCGATCGAATTTCACTGCCGCGAAAGACTAGTAGTTTTCATGCCCATTGAAAAGCGTTCGGAATCTCAGTTGGCCGGAGTTTGGCAGAAGGATGCGCGGGAGCCCTGGTGTTGATCCGAGACCCGAGCGACGCGAGTTAAACGTCGCGGCAGGGACCGCTAAGCTCTCGCAGATAGAAGCGAACGCTTTCGTTGTGTCGGTGTCCTCGAAACAGAATCGGAAGCCGGCGTCCGCATCTATCCACCAATCGATCTTCCTTCCTTTTGATATCCGGGACGCCTCTGAGCGGAACTGATCTAACTGTCGCCCATGCGGTTCTTCACCTTTCAATGTCTCTTCCTTTAATGCTTTATTGTCTCTGCCATACCGCCGCGCCGCCAGTGACAACCTGGTGATGAGGGCCGTCAAAGAGCCCTGAGGGACCCGAGAGAGCCGAGGCTGAAGACTAGCTGGACCGTTCTGTGGTCTGCAAACACGCTCGGTCCCCCTTCTAAATAGGTATGAGCGTCGCCCTGCGTGCGCCTGCAAGCGTCCGGCGTTTATTCCGGTCTACTGCTTGAGTGAGCACAGGTGGTCACGAGCAGCATGGTCCGGGTGCATTGCCAATCGCTTCCCAACATCGGTTCATAGACCCCACGAGGAGTACCGATGGCCATAGTGGTACCAGCCGCCATCAAAACAACGGCGGTCAGCGCGAGCATTCGATAGGTTGTCAATTTCAACTTCATTGCGCTTCCCTCCAGTGGACGCGCGCAGGCTACGCTCGGCGATACTTGCCGCTTGTGAACTACTTCACAGAATGCGCATCACAGCCGTGTGCAGGAGGCCCGTCCGCGTGAACTGGCGGGCTTCTGATCGTGTCCGCAATTAGACTCAGTTCATCGGCTGCCCCTTTGCACAACAACCACGGTTCGCCGAAGACGACGTCACTGACCTTCATCTTGATCGGCAAAAGTGGGTCTCCTCAGAAAGCGGAGCGGCGGACGCCATCGCGGCGCTGCGTGCGGTACGGGGACATGGTGGTCATTGCGACGGGCAAGCCGCGGCGCTGCCGCCGGTTCCCTCATCGATGAGGTTGCGTCAGGTTAGATCTGGCATGGCGCCGTTCACTGAGATGGTGTTGTTGGTCATGTGTGTTGTCCGCTAATACCGGTTGCGGACGATGTGGTGGCGAGCTTTTCGAAACAGCAGTCGTACTGTCCGTTTGACCTCCAAGTTCGTGGTGATAGTGTCGCAATTCGCGGTCCGCCCGGGAGGACACGATGGGATGGTTTGACCGCGTGTTTGGAAGGACCTCGGCGCCTGCTACCAGACTCTTTGCGAGCTTTAAGCGGAAATCACGGGCGCCGACTGATCCCGATCTTCTGAAGATCGCCAAAGACCGAAGAGGGCATATTTCGCGGAAGGCCGCGAGAGAGGAATACAATCGGCTGCTTTTGGAAAAGTACGCGCACGATAAGTCATGACTTCTAACCCATCCAGTGGCGCCACTACGGGGCAATCTTGACGTCCCTAGCGGTGCCGGCACATGACCCGAATTTGCGCTCACGCCTGTCGCATCTATCCGCTCTGAGTGCACCAACTATCGAGACGTGATACTCTGTTTCCCATCGTCCTCAAGCTGCGATGAGGAACGAATGAGGCGGCGGGCGTTCATAGCAGGCACTGCAGTGCTCTCGTTTCGCCGAGCGGTTCGCGGGCTCAGGGGCTCGCCGTCGGCTTGGCTTTCTCGCTGCAGGTGACGGGAGCGGGGAAGCCCTCAATCAAGCCGAGCTTGCGTGCATCTGCGCCAGTACGGTTCTGTGCGGGGCGCGCGCGATGAAAGGCGCGTCACCTATCGGTCTTGCTGCGCCTCATGAGTCCGCGTGTAACCTAAACCGGACATTCACCCCGACTACACTGAGCCTGGCGCGCGATCGGCAGATTCGACGGCTGATCGATGCCCGGCGCTGAGCCGTGAGCGGCCAGTGAAGATGATCAGGGACCGACTTTTCCTTCGCACGGCCACACTGCAGTCAGGGCCTTGTTCACTAGCAGAGACGCGCAACACCCTAGGCAGATGCGGCTATTTCCCTAACCTAAGCTATTACGGCGGCGCACGGTTGTCTGGTTAGAATCATCTATTTTCGATTGCCGCGATTGGAGCCCGCATGATTACGTCCACACATTGCAGGGATTTTCCCAACCAGTACAAGACACTTTCCTCCGCCCCAACACTTCCGAAGACCGAGCTTATTTGTTGAGGAATATCGCCAAGAGCTTTGCGGGTGTCGCTGGTCAATTTGAGCTGCTGCCGGAAAGATCAAGACGTTACAAGGTCGTAAAAGAAGGTACCGCGCGCTCGCCAATCGTCGACAGCACTGGTCACATTGCAGAGGTGGCGAGATAGCTAGACCGGCAGACGTAGCCAGACGTATTTACTAGACAGCGTGCCTGTTGGCGTCGAAATCTCCATATCGACCACCCGAAATGAGCCTTTATCTTCATAAACGTAGCGAAGGTGCCAGACCGGGCCGAGTTGCGGCGAGATGGCGAAGTCGTCCAAGGCAGACGCGACGTATCGAACGGCATCGCGTCGCTCAACCGGTGCGGAGAACATCGCCTCTATCAGCGCGGCCAGGCTCATGCCCCCGACCAGCATGGCTCGTGCCGTTTCGTCGCCGTGGGTAAGCCGGAGCGCGGTCACGATTGCCGCAATAGCATCGGGGTTCTTCAGAGCCACGGCAGATTCGCTTCGCCCAGCAAAAGCATAATGCGGATGCCGCCCCATTCGTGCAAGCGGCATTGATTCGCCGCCAACTGTCCCAATGGCTAAATGCCCAGGGCGAGCCGCCCTTGCGAAGCTTCGATCGGCAGTATTGATGACACTTTCCCGAACCGAACCGAAGGGAGGGAAAGGGAAAGGCTGGGGGCACGGCTCGAGCCGCTCTCACGGTCCGACTATGAGGCCGCTAGGACGAGAGACTTTGGCTTCGGTAGGTGCTTGCCGGTCATACGCCTCATAGGGCGAAGGCCGCAGCGAGAGGTTAAATCGCTGCGGCCCGCGCGTGGTCAAATGAGCCCGGTTAAAAGGACGAAGTGAAATATGCAGCCAGCCCCGGTGACGAAAATTCGTATCCATTCGGCGTAGGCCGTAGGATTACGGCCTGAGCAGTCCAGGGTTCTCTTTGTAGAACCTGATCAGCTCGATGAGGTTTTCGATTCCGAAGTCTGTGAACGCCTGGATGCCGTCTTCTCCGACGCCATAGACGCAGATGAAGCCGTCCTCGATCTCCATTTCGTTGACGATGTCCCACAGCCAATCTTCGTCTTCGCCGAGGTCTTTCGCGACCTGGGTGATGGTGGTGACGTGATGGATCTTGTTGACGTGCGTGGAGACGAACGTCATCAGTTGGCTGCTAGTCATCATCGCGATCAGCGTAGCAATCCTGATCGCCCACGCGATTGACGCCATACGCTCCTAAGGCGCAACGGAGTGGCGCGAGATGTTGGAGGTTCGGCAGCAGCGGTACGCGCGAGTTTATCCGGGAATGTGACGCTCTGTTGGTCCAAGCGCTCGCAACACGAACACGGCTGCGAAATGCGGATGCGGCGTTTCGCTAGATCGGCATGGCGCTCCAACAATAAGCAGCCTCACAGCTCGGCTGTCGGGTTCAGGCGGCGCGTACACTCCGTCCCTTTCCAGATCCCCGCCGACGATGGGGTAGTCTTGCTGGCCTTGTCGCAGATCGGGCAGCGGATGAAGTGGCGCTCGCTTTCCGGCGCACGGCCCTTCCGGCTTGCCCTCCCGGAACATCATGCTGCGGCGCCCTTCAGCGGCGGCGTGAGCTGTATGTCGAAGCGCCTGGTCGCGTTGGCGCTGATGAAACCCTCGAGGGCGGGGGAGACTTCCTCGTCGTTGTCGACCGTGCGCCGGGCCAGCGCGTCGGCGACATCGGAGGTGGCGTCGCGCGACCATCCCTCTATCGCGTTGAAGCAGACGATCCGGACGGGATAGAGGTACTGGCCGGAGAGGAGGCCGCGCAGCACGGTCTCGAGGTCGGTGTCCGCTTCGTCCGTCTCGCGCCATGCGCAGCCGGCCCGCGCGCCGAAGTCTTCGAGGACAAGGTAGATATCGCGATCGAGGCGATCGGCCGGCACGATCGAGGGCGAGGAACGCAGGCGCTTACTCCATACAATCGACCGGGCGGAGATACGGCCCCGGCTTCAGGGGGCTCTTGAGGGTGGCCGGGGCCGCTCCGCCAGCTCGGGCGGTGAGCCGGCGACGGTTTAACCTTCGACCAAGTTCCATGTTCCTTTCCGGGAATAACGGCGGCATAATTCAACGTATTTCAGTGTTCCGTATTTCCGATGAGGTCTTTGCCATGTCCCAAGGAGTTGAAGATCTGCAGATGCTGCGCCTGATCACAGCCTTCCAGAAGATCGCAGATAAGGATGCGCGACGCCTTGTCCTGATGTTCGTCGAGGAGCAGCTTGAGAAGCAGCAGGCGCAGTCGCGTCAAAAGCTCGGGCGGATCGAGCACTAAGGCGCGATTGCAGGTACCGACTTTGCCGGTAGCGTGTTCCCGCCGGGGAGCGCGTCATGATCGAACATCTTGCGACACTGCGCGAGCAGATTGTGAAGTGCGAGCAGTTGAGGGACGCAGCAAAGTCCGTCATCAAACGCGAAGCCTTCGAGAGGATCGTCGCGCACTACAAGGTTCTTGCAGCCGAACTGGAACACGCAATTTCGCAAACCGAGAACGAGTAAGGCCGCCTCAATGGGCGGGCCTCTTCTCAACCGCACGTCCTGATGCGCTTCACTCTTTCCAGTGCAGCTTGGCGCAGTTAGGGCATTGGTACGCCCCGACTTCGCGACCGGACTGGGTGTCGAGAACGAAGGTTCTCAGGAGTGGGTTGATTACGCGGCGCACTCCATAACGCCTTGTCAAGCGCAGGAGCTCTGGGTGCGTGGACGATTACTACCCCGCGTTGGCCTTCAACCCCGCTGCCTGGATGCCGGCCACCGCGCACGCCTCGTCATTGTCGGAGGTGTCGCCGGAGACGCCTACGGCGCCTAGCAGCGTGGTGCCGTCCATGATCAGCACGCCGCCAGGGACCGGCACCAGCGCGCCCTTAGCCATCGTGTTCACGGCGTCGATGAAATAGGCCTGCTCCTGCGCGCGCTGGAATAGGGCGCGTGAACCCATGCCCAATGCGAGCGCGCCATAGGCCTTGCCGTGCGCGATCTCGGCGCGCATCAGGCTGGTGCCGTCCTGCGCCGCGGCGATCTTGAGCACGCCGCGGGCGTCCAGGATGGTGACGGCGAGCGGCTTCAGCTTCAGCTCGGTGGATTTCGCGAAGGCGGCGTCGAGGATCTTGCGAGCGATGTCGAGGGTGAGGTCAGCCATGACTGGTTTCCTTTGCAAGGGGAGGGGTTGTGGATTGGGTCTTGGCACGATTGAGGCTCATCGCCAGCACGCGAGCAACGTGAAGCGCCTCGCGCTGGGCGCCGTCGTGGATCTGGTGCCGGCAGGAGGTGCCGTCGGCAACAACGAGCGTATTCTGGTCTGCGCGCCGCACGGCGGGTAGCAGCGAGAGCTCGGCCATCTCGATCGAGGCATCGTAGGTGTCTGCGCCATAACCGAAGGCGCCGGCCATGCCGCAGCAGCTCGACTCGATGGTCTCGACCTCAAGACGAGGGATGAGGCGCAGCACCTGCTCGACCGGCTTGAACGCGCCGAAGGATTTTTGATGGCAATGGCCGTGCACCAGGGCTTTGTCGGCGACGGTGCCGAGCGGCAGTTGCAGCCGGCCAGCCTCGGCCTCGCGCACCAGGAATTCCTCGAAGGTCAGCGCGTGGGCGCGGACGGCCTTGGCGTCGTCGTCCTTGCGCAGCGAGGCGAGCTCGTCGCGCAGCGTCAAAAGACAGCTCGGCTCGAGACCGATGATCGGCACGCCGCGCGTGGCGAAGGGCGCGAACGCGGCGACCAGACGATCGAGCTCGGATCTGGCTTCGTCGACGAGGCCGGCGGACAGGAAGGTGCGGCCGCAGCACAGCGGACGGCCGCCGCTTGCGGGTTTCGGCAGATGCACGCGATAGCCCCCGGCCGAAAGCACGCGCAGCGCGGCCTCGAGGTTTTCGCGATCATAGATGCGGTTGAAGGTGTCGGCGAACAGCACGATCTCGCGGCCGGTTTCCGGCCCGACCGCCTCGGCCGGCGGCACGAATACGTCGCTGCGGAAGGCGGGGAGCGCGCGGCGGGCGCTGATGCCGGCAAAGCGCTCGAACAGCTTTCGCAGCAGCGGGCTGCGGTTGCGCAAATTCGCCAGCGGCGCGAAGCGCGACGCGAGGCCGGCATAGCGCGGGAGGTAGCCGACCAGCCGGTCGCGCAAGGTCAGGCCGTGCGAGGCCGTGCGCGCGGCGAGCACCTCGATCTTCATCTTGGCCATGTCGACGCCGGTTGGGCATTCGTGGCGGCAGGCCTTGCAGGACACGCAAAGCTTTAGCGTCTCCATCATCTCGTCGGAGGAGAGCGCGCCCGCGCCAAGCTGGCCGGAGATCGCGAGCCGCAAGGTGTTCGCGCGCCCTCGCGTCACGTCCTTCTCGTTGCGTGTTGCGCGGTAGGACGGACACATCACGCCGCCCTCGAGCTTGCGGCATGCGCCGTTGTTGTTGCACATCTCGACCGCGCCCTGAAAACCGCCACCGGCCCCGGGATAAGCCGACCAGTCGAGTTTTGTCTCGAGCTCAGCGACGCGATAGTCAGGCTTGAAGCGGAACAGCGAACGATCGTCCATCCTGGGTGCGTCGACGATCTTGCCGGGATTGAGCACGCCCTCGGGATCGAAGCGCTGCTTCACTTCCCTGAAGTCGGCGACCAAGCGCTCGCCGAACATCGTTGCGTGGAATTCGGAGCGCACCAGGCCATCGCCGTGCTCGCCGGAATGCGAGCCCTTGTATTCGCGCACCAGTTCGAAGGCTTCCTCGGCGATGGCCCGCATCGCCTTGACGTCCTTCTCCAGCTTCAAATTCAGCACGGGCCGCACATGCAGGCAGCCTTCGGAGGCGTGAGCATACATCGTGCCGCTGGTGCCGTGCTTGGCAAACACCTCGCTCAGCCGCGCGGTGTAGTCGGCGAGATGCGGCAGCGGCACGGCGCAGTCCTCGACGAAGGAGACCGGCTTACCCTCCTGCTTCATCGACATCATGACGTTGAGGCCGGCGGCGCGGAAATCGGCGATCCCGCTCTGGAGCGTGGGCTCGGTGATTTCGACCACGCCGCCCCATTTGCGCTTGTCGTTATTCCAGCCGAAGCCGAGATCGCCCATCAACTCGCCGAGTTGCTTCAGGCGTACGAGGTTGTCCGCCTGATTCTCCTCGGCGAACTCGACCACGAGCACCGCATCCGGATCACCCTTGATGGCGGTGGAGATGATGGGCCGGAACATCGCGATGTCACGGCCGAGCGCGAGCATGGTGCGATCAACCAGCTCGACCGCGATCGGCTTCAGCTTGACCAGATGCTGGGCCGCGTCCATCGCCTCGTAAAAACTGCCGAAATGGCAGATGCCGAGCGCCTTGTTGCGGATCACGGGCCACAGCTTCAGCTCGACCTTGGTGGTGAAAGCGAGGGTACCCTCGGAGCCGACGAGAAGGTGGGCCATGTTGTTGCGCGCATTGCGCGGCACCAGCGCATCGAGATTGTAGCCACCGACACGGCGCTGCACTCTTGGAAAGCGTGCGGCGATCTCGTTAGCCTCGCGGGCGCCGAGATCGAGCATGTCGCGGAACAGGGCTTGGGCGCTGTCGTTCGCATCGAGATCGGAGAGATCGCGAGACACTTCGCCGAAGCGGCTCAGCGTGCCGTCGGCGAGCGCGGCCTCCATCGACAGCGTGTTGTCGCGCATGGTGCCGTAGCGCAGGCTACGGCCGCCGCAGGAATTGTTGCCGGCCATGCCGCCGATGGTGGCGCGCGACGCCGTGGAGACATCGACCGGAAACCAGAGGCCGTGCTTTTTCAGCTGGCGGTTGAGGTCGTCGAGCACGATGCCGGGCTCGACCACGCAGGTGCGCCCTTCGACGTCGAGCGACAGGATTCGGTTCAGGTGCTTCGAGAGATCGACAACGAGGCCGTCATTGACGGTCTGGCCGCATTGCGAGGTGCCGCCGCCGCGCGGGGTCACCTTCAGTCCCTCGTCGCGCGCGATCGCCAGCGCCCGCAAGGCCTCGTCCATGGTGCGCGGCACCACCACGCCAGTGGGCATGATCTGGTAGAAGGAAGCGTCCGTGGCGTAGCGGCCCCGGCTGAAAGCGTCGAACAGGACGTCCCCGGTCACTTCGCGGGCCAGACGTTCCGCGAGGCCGTCCTTTTTGGCCGATTCCTCTGATTTACCGGGCACTTCCGCCGCCATAGTCCGCTCTTGCCTGTTCGCCGCCCCCGTCTTGCCTACGGTCACGGCCCTTGGCAAGGCGAGCCCTGCTTCTTGTGCATTGACGGACCCCGCCCGGCGAGGGACAAGCCCGGCGAATAGTGATATTCGAGCGGCTTACGCAGCCCCCTTGAGGCCGTAGGCCTCGAAGTCAAGCTGGGCTCAAAGCCAAGACAGACTCAAGAGACCGGGAAGGACGCCGATGACCGTGCATACTGGAAGGCATTTTCTCCAGATTCCAGGACCGACCAACGTGCCCGACCGGGTGCTGCGGGCGATGGATATGCCGACGCTGGACCATCGCGGTCCGGAGTTCGCAGAGCTCGGTTTCGCCGTCCTCGCCGGCATGCAGCGGGTGTTCCGCACCAAGCAGCCCGTGATCATCTTCCCCTCGTCCGGCACCGGCGCCTGGGAAGCTGCGATGGTCAACGTGCTCGCGCCCGGCGACAAGGTGCTAATGTGCGAGACCGGCCAGTTCGCCGTGCTGTGGCGCGGTATCGCCGACAAGTTCAAGCTCGACGTCGACTTCATCCCGGGCGACTGGCGCCATGGCGCCGATCTCGCCGAGATCGAGAAGCGCCTTGTGGCCGACAAGCAGCACACGATCAAGGCGGTCTGCGTCGTCCACAACGAAACCTCGACCGGCTGCGTGACGCCGCCGCTGGAGGTGCGCAAGCTGCTCGACCGGATCAAGCATCCGGCGCTGCTGATGGTCGACACCATTTCCGGCCTCGGCTCGATGGAGTACGAGCACGATGCCTGGGGCATCGACGTCTCGGTCGCGGGCTCCCAGAAAGGCCTGATGCTGCCGCCGGGCCTCGGCTTCAACGCCGTCTCGGAGAAGGCGCTCGCGGTGGCCAAGGCCAACCCCGGCATGCGCTCTTATTGGGATTGGCAGGAGGTCATCGGCTTCAACAAGCTCGGCACCTTCCCCTATACGCCCGCGACCAATTTACTGTACGGCCTGCGCGAGGCGATCAAGATGCTGGAAGAGGAGGGGCTCGAGAACGTCTGGACGCGCCACAAGCGCCACAGCGCGGCGACCCGTGCCGCGATCAAGGTCTGGGGCCTGGAGACGCAGTGCGCCGATCCTGCCGCGCATTCGCCGGCGCTGACCGGCGTGCGCGTGCCTGATGGCCACGATGCCGACGCCTTCCGCAAGGTGGTGCTGGAAAACTTCGACATGTCGCTCGGCACCGGCCTGAACAAGGTCAAGGGCAAGGTGTTCCGCATCGGCCATATCGGTCATTTCAACGATCTGATGCTGATGGGCACGCTCGCCGGAGTCGAGATGGGCCTCGATCTTGCAAAGATCCCGCACAGGAGCGGCGGGGTGTTGGCGGCCATGGACGTCCTGAAGGGACGCGACGTGGTGCCGATGTCCAAGGCTCAGGTTGCCTGAAGGCTCAGCTTGCCTGAGCCAACTTCGAGAAAAGAGAGCGCGCGATGAACGCACCGACGACCGCCAACGAAGACCTGCTCTACTCCGTCACGGACGGCATCGCGCGGATTACCTTCAACCGCCCGCAGGCGCGCAACGCACTGACCTTCGCCATGTACGAGCGCATGGCGGAGATCTGCCAGGAGATCAACGCCGACCGCTCGATCAAGGCGCTGATTCTGACCGGCGCCGGTGACAAGGCGTTTGCCTCCGGCACCGACATTTCTCAGTTCCGTGCGTTCAGAACCGCGCAGGATGCGCTCGACTATGAGGCCCGCATCGACCGCGTACTCGGCACGCTCGAGCAGTGCCGCGTGCCCGTGATCGCGGCGATCGCGGGGGCCTGCACTGGCGGCGGCGCGGGAATTGCGGCTTGCTGCGACCTCCGCATCGGGACTGAAACCACGCGCATCGGGTTTCCGATCGCGCGCACGCTCGGCAACTGCCTGTCGATGTCGAACATCAGCCGCGTCGTCTCGCTGGTCGGCCCCGCCCGCACCAAGGATCTGATCTTCAAGGCGCGCCTCGTCGAGGCGCCGGAAGCACTGGCGCTCGGCCTCCTCAACGAAATCGTTCCGGACGTCGAGACGCTGCAGCGCCGCGCCGACGAGACCGCCAGGCTCGTGGCGAGCCATGCCCCGCTGACGCTTGAAGCGACCAAGGAGGCAGTGCGCCGTATCCGCCGCACGCTGTCGCGCGAAGAAGGCGAGGATCTGATCCTCAAGGCCTATATGAGCGAAGATTTCCGCGAGGGAATGGACGCCTTCCTCAACAAGCGCACGCCGAACTGGAAGGGCAAGTAGCGCGGACCCTGGCTTGGCTTCGTCAGCCGAAAGTCATAGGCAGCGTGATGCCCGCGTGCTTGAACTCGCTCGCATTAGTCCGCACAATGCGCCGATAAATTCCTGGCAAACAAAGCCAACAATAACCAGGGGACGAAACTCGTGCGAATTCTGATCCAAGCTGTTGGCGTCGCAGCGGCGCTATCGTCGAGCACGCCGGCCCTTGCCGGCTGGGAGCCAGCCAAACCGGTCGAGATCGTGGTCGCCGCGGGCGCGGGCGGCGCCTCAGACCAGATGGCGCGGATGATGCAGGCCGCCATCCAGAAGAACAATTTGATGAAGCAGCCGATTGTGGTCTCGCTCAAGGGCGGGGCTTCCGGCGCGGAAGCACTGATGTACATGAAGTCCAGCGAGGGCGACCCCAACAAGGTGCTGATCGCCTATTCGCTGATCTACATGCTGCCGCTATCGGCAAAGATCCCGTTCAACTGGCGTGAGCTGACCCCGGTTTCGGTGATCGCGCTCGACCAGTTCGTGCTGTGGGACAACAGCGCGGGTCCCAAGACGGTGAAGGAGTTCGTCGCAGCCGCAAAGGCGGCGAGCGCGCCGTTCAAGATGGGCGGCACCGGCTCGAAGCGCGAGGATCACGTCCTGACCGTGTTCCTCGAGCAGAAGACCGGCGCGAAATTCTCCTATCTGCCCTACAAGTCCGGCGGCGAGGCCGCGACCCAGCTCGTCGGCAACCACACCGAATCCAACGTCAACAATCCATCCGAAAATCTCGAAGTCTGGCGCGCGGGCCAGGTGCGTCCGCTCTGCGTGTTCGACAAGGAGCGAATCTCCTACACCAGCAAGGTGACGGAGACGCAGTCCTGGGCCGACATCCCGACCTGCAAGGAGGAGGGCGTCGATGTACAGTATCTGATGCTGCGCGCGATGTTCCTGCCCGGCAAGGTCACGGCGGAACAGCAGGCCTTCTATGTCGAGCTGTTCCACAAGGTGACGCAGACCGCGGAATACAAGGACTACATGGAAAAGCAGGCGCTGAAGCCGATCTTCCTCACCGGCAAGGACATGGTGCAATTCCTCGAGGAGGACGATGCAGTCAACAAGTCGCTGATGACGGAAGCCGGATTCGTCGCGAAGTAGCGGCCTCTTCTCGCTCGCCCCGTTCTTACGGAGGCGCGACGAGCTTCGCTCGCGCTGGGAGGGTTGGGGTGAGGACTCTCTCCGCGAGTCCAACTCTCACCCTCCCCGTCGAGACTTCCCCTCACCCCGACCTCTCCCCACAAGCGGGGAGAGGGGGAATTGAACTTACTCCGTCCGAAACGGCTCATGCCCCAGACTGATCTTGAAATCGTCGTCGACGATCCGACCGCGCCCGAACACGACTCGCCTTCCGTCGTCTCCTCCGGCACGATCGAGATATTCGTCTGTCTCTTGCTGCTCGCGCTGGCCGCCACGCTCGGCTACGACAATTGGCGCACCGGCGCCTCCTGGGATTCGACCGGGCCGGAGCCCGGCTATTTCCCGTTCTACCTCTCCGTCATTCTCGGTGGTGCCAGCCTCTACGGTCTGATCGTGGCGCTGGTCGCGCACCGCGGGGCACCCGACACCTTCGTCACGCGCGCGCAGGCCCGCCGCGTCATGGCGGTGTTCGTGCCGACGCTGCTGTTCTGCCTGGCGACGCAGTTTCTCGGCCTCTATGTCGCGAGCTTCCTCCTGATCGCGAGCTTCATGCGTCTCGTCGGCAAGATCGCGCTGTGGAAGTCGCTGCTCACTGCTGTCGTATTCACGGCGATCATGTTCGTTACCTTCGACGTCGCCTTCGACGTCATCATGCCGAAAGGGCCGCTCGAAGCGGCCTTCGGCCACTAAGGCGAGCCTGCGATGGAAGCTTTCGGCCTGTTGCTTCACGGCTTCGCCGTCCTGCTGACGTGGAAGACTCTCGTGCTGATGATGGTCGGGCTGGTGCTCGGCATCTTCGTCGGCGTCTTGCCCGGACTCGGCGGACCCAACGGCGTCGCGATCCTGTTGCCGCTCACCTTCACGATGGATCCGACCTCGGCGATCGTGATGCTGTCCTGCATCTATTGGGGCGCGCTGTTCGGCGGCGCGATCACCTCGATCCTGTTCAACATCCCCGGCGAAGCCTGGTCGGTCGCGACCACTTTCGACGGCTATCCGATGGCGCAGCAGGGCAGGGCGGCGGAGGCGCTGACGGCGGCGTTCACGTCCTCTTTCATCGGCTCGCTGGTCGCTGTGCTCCTGATCACCTTCCTCGCCCCGATGATCTCGTCCTTTGCCTTGAAGTTCGGCCCGCCCGAGTTCTTCGCGGTGTATCTGCTGACCTTTTGCTCCTTCGTCGGGCTGGGGCGCGAGGCCAAGCACAAGACGGTCATCTCGATGTCGCTGGGGCTGTTGCTCGCCGGCATCGGCATGGACACGGTGTCCGGCAATCTGCGCATGACCTTCGGCTCGTCCGAGCTGCTCCGCGGCATCAACTTCCTCGTCGCCGTCATCGGCCTGTTCGGCATCAGCGAGATCCTGCTGACGATGGAGGAGCGCCTGGCGCTGCGCGGACACGCGGCGAGCATTTCGTTGCGCGTCGTGCTGAGTGTGTGGAAGGACCTGCCGAAATACTGGGTGACGCTGCTGCGCTCATCCTTCATCGGCTGCTGGCTCGGCATCACCCCGGGCGGCGCGATCGCTGCCTCTTTCATGGGGTACAACCTGGCAAAGCGTTTCTCCAAGGATCCCGAGAGCTTCGGCAAGGGCCGTATCGAGGGCGTGTTCGCGCCGGAGACGGCGGCGCATGCCTCCGGCACCGCGGCGCTGCTGCCGATGCTGGCGCTCGGCATTCCCGGCTCCGGCACCGCCGCGATCCTGCTCGGCGGGTTGATGGTGTGGGGGCTCAATCCGGGACCGCTGCTGTTCGTCGAGCACAAGGACTTCGTCTGGGGTCTGATCGCCTCGATGTATCTCGGCAACGTCGTCGGCCTCGTGCTGGTGCTGACGACGGTGCCGATCTTCGCCTCGATCCTGCGCGTGCCGTTCGCCGCGGTGGCGCCGATGATCGTGGTGTCCTGCGCGATCGGCGCTTATGCAATCCAGAACGCGATGTTCGATATCTGGCTGATGCTCGGCTTCGGCGTCGTCGGCTACGTCTTCAAGAAGATCGGCATTCCGCTCGCACCGTTCACGCTGGCGCTCGTGCTCGGCAACCGCGCCGAGGATGCCTTCCGTCTGTCGATGATCGGCGCGGGCGGCGACCTCAAGGTGTTTTGGGCGAACGGCCTGGTGGGCTCGATCACAACCTTGGCGATCGTGCTGCTGTTTTGGCCTGTGATCGACGGCTTGCTTGCCCGTGTCGGATTGACGCAGCGGTCCAAGCAGGCGCCCAGCTAGGTAGAATATCCCCTGGATTCAGATACATAGGGGTGATGTCGCTCTAGGCTTGGGCGTTGCACGCCCCGATTGTTTCCGGTTGTTGCTGGCGCGGCACAGCCGTTGGGCGCTCCTCCGCGTATATTTTCATCATCAAATTGGGGCGGAGGAATTGCCATGAAGCGGATTGTGATTGGAATGGCGGCGGCGATGTCGCTGTTCGCGACGGGCGCATTGGCGGCCGATCTGGCCGCAAGGCCCTACGTCAAGGCGCCGGTCATGGTCGATCCGGTCTGGAGCTGGACCGGATTCTACGTCGGCGCCAATGGCGGCTACAGCTGGGGCCGCTCGCGCACCGACGTCTCCTACTTCAACTCGGCAACCGGTGCTGCGATCGCGCCGCCGGCCGGCTCCATCACCAATGCGTCGTTCGACATGAACGGTGGCATCGCCGGTGGCCAGGCTGGCTACAACTGGCAGAGCGCCAATTGGGTCTACGGTATCGAGGGAGACCTGCAATGGTCGGGTGAAAAGGGCCGCGCCGGTTTCAATTGCGCCCCCACCGGACCTGCAGGAGGAGCCTGTCTTCCGGGCCTTACCTTCCTTCCCGCCGGCGCCGCTGCCGGCACCTCGCTGACGATCGACCAACATCTTCAGTGGTTCGGTACGGTCCGCGGCCGCGTCGGCATCTTGGCGACGCCGAAGGTGCTGTTCTACGGCACTGGTGGTCTGGCCTTTGGAGAGATCAAGACCACCGGTACGATGTCCGGCTTCACGCCCGCGGGTGTGGCGGTCGGCTCGGTCGGCTCGAACTCGACGACGCGTGCCGGCTGGACCGCTGGCGTGGGCGTCGAAGGCAAGATCACCCAGAACTGGAGCGCCAAGCTCGAATATCTCTACATGGACCTCGGACGCTTCGGCTCCGGTCCATTCACGCTGGCGCCGCTCTCCACGATCAGTGCCAACGTCTCGTCGCGCTTCACCGACCACATCCTGCGCGCCGGCATCAACTACCAGTTCGGTGGCCCGGTGGTCGCCCGGTACTAAGAAAAACAGAGGCGTCAACAAGAAGTAAAGCCCGGCTCACGCCGGGCTTTGTCGTTTCCGGCCTGGCTATTCGACCCCGCGTTGCCTGTTCATTGCTCCGCGAGTTCGCTGGCCAACCTCTCTGGCCAACCTCTAATGAACACTCACACCACTTTCGCGTCCCTGAGCTTGGCAATCTCGTCCGCGCCGAAGCCGAACTCCTTCAGCACTTCGTCGGTCTGCTCGCCGAATTCCGGCGGCCGCGCCACCATCCTGCTCGGCGTGCGCGACAGCGTCACGGGCTGGCCGACCAGGCGGATGTCGCGCCCCTCGTCATTCGGCACCTCCTGCGCGATGCCGAGATGCTTGACCTGCTCGTCTTCGAACATCTGGTCGATGGCGTAGATCGGCCCGCAGGGCACGCCGGCCTCGTTGAGTTCACGGACCCAGGTCTCGGTGGACTTCGTCAAGGTACGCTTCTCGATCTCGGCATTGAGCGCGTCGCGGTTCTTGGAGCGGGCCGGCGCGGTCAGATAGTCGGGATGGCTGTAGAGCTCCGGCGCGCCGATCGCCTGCGCGCAGCGCTCCCAGATCCGCCCGCCCGTGGTGGCGATGTTGATGTAACCGTCCGAGGTCTTGAACACGCCGGTCGGAATGCTGGTCGGGTGGTTGTTGCCGGCCTGCTTGGCCACTTCCTTCTCCATCAGCCAGCGCGCCGCCTGGAAGTCGAGCATGAAGATCTGGGCCTGCAGCAGCGAGGTCTGCACCCACTGGCCCTTGCCCGAGACCTCGCGCTCCAGCAGCGCGGTGAGGATGCCCATGGCGCAAAACAGGCCGGCGGTGAGGTCGGCGACCGGAATGCCGACCCGCATCGGGCCTTCGCCCGGCGCGCCGGTGATCGACATCAGCCCGCCCATGCCCTGCGCGATCTGATCGAAGCCCGGCCGCTTGTGGTAGGGCCCGTCTTGGCCGAAGCCCGAGATGCTGCCGTAGACGATGCGCGGATTGATCCTGGCGAGGCCCTCATAATCGATACCGAGCTTCTTTTTCACGTCGGGACGGAAGTTCTCGACCACGATGTCGGCCTTGGCGGCGAGGCGCTTGAACACGGAGAGCCCGCGCTCGTCCTTCAGGTTCAGCGTCATCGCCCGCTTGTTGCGGTGCAAATTCTGGAAGTCGGAGCCCCGCCGCGGTCCGCCCGGCTGCTCGCCGCCGGCATCCTCGGTCAGCGCGTCGATCTTGATCACGTTCGCGCCCCAGTCCGCGAGCTGCCGCACGCAGGTGGGCCCGGACCGGACGCGGGTCAAATCGAGCACGGTGAAGCGTGACAGGGCTTCCGAGGCATGCGGAAAGGGCATCTTGATGGGCTCCGGGATTGATTGCGGGCCTACCATAGTGCTGAAAGACCATGCAGCAAGACAACACGCGGCAGGTCTGGGCCGCGCGGATGCCGCCTGTCGAAGTGCAATGCCTGAGGGGCGCCGCGAAGGATCAGCGCGCCAGCTGTTTCAGCTCGGCGCGCGCCCGCTCGGCCAGCGGGTCATCACCGTGGCGCGCAATGAACAGCTCGAACGCCTCCCGCGTTCCCTTGCGACGAGCGGATTCGTACTCCTCCGCGACCGCAGCCGAGGGGTCGCGAGCCATTGGAACGGAAGGCGCGCGCCCCGCTGTGCCGCCTTGCCTGGCGCTTTCCTTGCCGCTTTCCTTGCCGCTCTCATCCGCATTGGCTTTGCCGACCATGACAGGCAGTCCTCCGAAGGGTAGATGGCCCGGCCCGGCGAGCGCCACCAAGAGGCCGAACAGCCCGGCCGAGAGTGGACCTAGTTTCATCTTTTCACTCGCAAAACGCAGTGAGCTGGAACTGACATCCTTGTCCTAGCCCGTATGAACACGGGATCTGATGGCTAACACGGCGTTATGGACGGAGTCAGGATCTCCTCGCCAAAATTAAACCAAAGATTTAACTCTCAAGCTAGAATCACCTGTCCGCGCCCCGAATCGAACGGGGTTTGCCGCTTCGGAGATCCCCTTGGCTACAGCAGTCAACGTCAGTGCGACCAACAACGCCGAGATCGACGGCCTGCTGTCAGGATATAAATGGTCCGGCACGATCACCTACAGCTTTCCGGACGCTGCAAGCGACTACCCCAATCCCTATAGCGGCGGCAGCGGTGAGCCGACGACCTCGGGTTTTGCCCCGGCGCCGAGCCAGATGCAGGCCGGGATCAATTACGCGATTGGACTGATCCTCGGCTACACCAACGCCAACATCCAGTACGCCGGAACGAACGGCGCCGACATCATGGTCGCGCAGTCGCCGGCGGCCAATCCGACATCCTACGCCTATTACCCCGGCAACTACGCGCCCGGCGGCGACGTGTGGTTCGGATCCGCCTACAACTATTCGCAGGCGGCGCTCGGCAATTACTATTTTACGACTGCGTTGCACGAGCTCGGACACGCCCTTGGCCTGAAGCACAGTCAGGAAGCCGGCGGCCCCGCCAATGTCGCGGTGCCGAGCGCGCATGACGACAGCGAATACACCGTCATGAGCTATCGCAGCTATGTCGGTGCTTCCACAACGAGCGGCTATACCAACGAAGCCTATGGGTATCCGCAGACCTATATGGCCAACGATATTCTCGCGCTGCAGACGATGTACGGCGCGAACTACACCACCCAGGGCGGGACCACCGTCTATACATGGAGCCCGACCACCGGGCAGGAGTTCATCAACGGCGCTGGCCAGCCGGCCGACAATGGCGGTGCCGGTGGCTCGGCCAATCGCATCTACGAGACGATCTGGGATGGTGGCGGCGTCGATACCTACGACCTGTCAAACTACACGACGAACTTGAGCATCAACCTTAATCCAGGTGCGTCGTCTCTGTTCTCGTCGGTTCAACTCGCCAATCTCGGCAACGGCCATTACGCGTCGGGCAACGTCTACAATGCCTATCTCTACAACAACGACGCGCGTTCCTACATCGACAACGCCATCGGCGGCGCCGGCAACGACACGATCATCGGCAATGCCATCGCCAACGCACTGACGGGCGGTTCCGGCAACGATACGCTGACCGGCGGCGGCGGCAACGACACGATTATCGGCGGCGCGGGCACGGATACGGCGGTGTATTCGGGCAGCAAGGCGAATTACGCCGTCTCGTACAATTCGGTAACCCGGACCTTCACGATCGCCGATCAGCGTTCCGGCACGCCGGATGGCACTGACACGGTGACGGGTACAGAATCTTTTCGGTTCGCCGACGGCAGCATTGCTAGCGCCAGCCTGATCAACGCTACGATCGAAGCGGTCGGGTCGACCAGTTTGGTGCAGACGGGAGACAATTTCTACCTGGACAATATCAGTACTGGCAGCGGGCCCGTCCTGAAGATTGCCGGCTCACCCGTCAGCGCCAATGCATATGGTACTTGGGCGCCAATCGCAGCCGAGCAGACCGCCAGCGGATATGATGTGGCCTGGAAGGACTCGCTGACCGGTCACTACACGGCGTGGAGTGTGGATGTCAGCGGCAATTATACTGACAATATCGTTCCCGAGGTGTCGGGGACGAACGCGTCGTTTGAGTCGCTCGAGGCCACCTTCCACCAAGACCTCAATGGGGACGGTACCATCGGTGTTCCCACCACTATCATTGAGGCGCAGGGCTCCACCAAGCTGACGCAGACGGGAGACAATTTCTACCTGGACAATATCAGTACTGGCAGCGGGCCCGTCCTGAAGATTGCCGGCTCACCCGTCAGCGCCAATGCGTATGGTACTTGGGCGCCCATCGCAGCCGAGCAGACCGCCAGCGGATATGATGTGGCCTGGAAGGACTCGCTGACCGGTCACTACACGGCGTGGAGTGTGGATGTCAGCGGCACTTATACTGACAATATCGTTCCCGAGGTGTCGGGGACGAACGCGTCGTTTAAGTCGCTCGAGGCCACCTTCCACCAAGACCTCAATGCGGACGGTACCATCGGTGTTCCCACCACTATCATTGAGGCGCAGGGCTCCACCAGGCTGACGCAGACGGGAGACAATTTCTACCTGGACAATATCAGTACTGGCAGCGGGCCCGTCCTGAAGATTGCCGGCTCACCCGTCAGCGCCAATGCATATGGTACTTGGGCGCCAATCGCAGCCGAGCAGACCGCCAGCGGATATGATGTGGCCTGGAAGGACTCGCTGACCGGTCACTACACGGCGTGGAGTGTGGATGTCAGCGGCAATTATACTGACAATATCGTTCCCGAGGTGTCGGGGACGAACGCGTCGTTTGAGTCGCTCGAGGCCACCTTCCACCAAGACCTCAATGGGGACGGTACCATCGGTGTTCCCACCACTATCATTGAGGCGCAGGGCTCCACCAAGCTGACGCAGACGGGAGACAATTTCTACCTGGACAATATCAGTACTGGCAGCGGGCCCGTCCTGAAGATTGCCGGCTCACCCGTCAGCGCCAATGCGTATGGTACTTGGGCGCCCATCGCAGCCGAGCAGACCGCCAGCGGATATGATGTGGCCTGGAAGGACTCGCTGACCGGTCACTACACGGCGTGGAGTGTGGATGTCAGCGGCACTTATACTGACAATATCGTTCCCGAGGTGTCGGGGACGAACGCGTCGTTTAAGTCGCTCGAGGCCACCTTCCACCAAGACCTCAATGCGGACGGTACCATCGGTGTTCCGCCAGCGGGGGCCACAGCCGACGGGCCATCTGCAGCGGCATATCTCCTGGCACACTTTTTGATCTACTGAAGAGTGCAATCCGCGCTGATCGATGCGTGCGGGAATGAAGATGCGTAGACTTCTTCGCGTGCCTCCGGCGATCTATCGTCATATAACGGTGGGGGACGTAACGCCTGCTGCAGGCCTGCCTGCGGATGGCGGCGGCTCGCCTATGCCGTCTGGCCGGATCCGTCGCCTCCTCCCTACGCGCCCGCTCGCCGCCGGGTGCGAGCGGCTTGAGCAAGCAGTCGAAATGGCCCGGATTAGCCTAGGGACGGCGTCCGCGCCTATCGACATTCCGCCTGCTGCCTGCTAGCCCGATCCGCAACTTGGGAGGACCCTGATCGACGCGCGTTTGCAAGGGTCTGGCGGGAAAGGCCCCGGGGTGCCTGGCATGACGTTGAGAAAAACACCGCCCGATCTGCTGGGGAATTCCGCGTGGAATGCGATGGCCTTCGTGGTAGCCGTGGTGCTGAACCTAGCCATCCTGCCTTTCGTGATCACCCATCTCGGCCTCGCGGCGTTCGGTGTCGCGGGTCTTGTCACCGCATGCATTGCTCCGGCACTGGTGTTCAGCAACGCGCTCGGGCTGTCGACATCGCGCGAGCTTGCACAGCGACTGGAGCCATCCGACCGCGACGACGCGCGACGCCTATTCGCGACCGCGGCCATGCTCGCGGTCGGCGCAGGCGGGCCGATCGCCATTTTCCTTTTGGTGGCCGGGGCTCCGCTCGCGCGTCTCGGATTTCATCTGGCCGGTCCGGCCGCCGAGGATCTTTCGCTGGCGTTTGCGTTGGCCGGTATCGGCTGGTTGTGCCAATGTGTATCGGCGGTCTTCATTTCGTTGTTCACCGCGCGGCAAGACTATCGCCGGATCGCCTCGATCGGCATCATCAGCACCGTGGTCTCGACTCTTGCGATGCTCCTCCTGATCCCTGCCGCGCCATACGCATCGACATTCCTGGGTTGCCAGGCGTTGGGGCTGGCGATCGGCCTGTTGCTGGCGCTGGCTTGGTGTCGCGGCCCAATGCGTCAGTGGCTGGCGCCTCCAGCATTGCATCACCAGGCGCTTGGCAGGCTGGTTCGGTTCGGCGGATGGCAGGTTGCCGCACAGGGTGGTGCGCTGCTTGCGGGGCAGGCCGATCGATATCTGCTTGGCGCGCTACTGCAACCGCAGTTCGTCGGCTTCTACGGCGTTGCGCAGCGCCTGCAGGAGGCGACCTATATCGGTATCCTGAAGGTCGGCGAGATCCTGTTTCCCTTCTTCAGCACGCTGCAGGGGGAGAGCGAGGACCGCAAGGTCGATCTGCTGTTCCGATCGTCTTGGATTCTCAACGTCCTGGCCGCAAGCGCGCTCGGCGGATTGATCCCCGTGGCCGGCCCGCTGCTGCATGTTTGGACCGGCGCCGAGGTCGCGGCCGAGGCTGCACAGGTTCTCGTCGTCCTGTCGATTGCCGGGATCCTCGGATCGACCGCGAACGTCTTCGGCTTTTACTTGCTGGCGCACGGGCGGTCGCGCTCCAACGCGCTCATCGCTTTGATCACGGGGGTCGTCACACTCGTAACCAGCGCCATCGCATTGCCACGCTTCGGATGGCAGGCCGCGGGCTGGAGCGCATGCGCCGGAATGATCGCGCAGATGGCGACAATTGTCTTCTTGTTGCGCCGTAGTTTTAACCTCGCCGGCATGTGGTTGCGCACCGTGCATTGCGTGCTGATGCCGCTCGGCATCGGGATCGCGACGGCGCTGGCGGTGCGATACGGTCTCGACCGCGCGCCATTCCAGCTCGCGCCGTCCTGGTGGTCGGTGGGAGCTGTTTCATCGGTGACGGCCGCGATCATTTTCGCAATCGCGGTTGCGGCGTCGCAATTGGGTCCGTATCGAAGGGCTTGCTGGCAGGATATTCGTTCGATCGTCCGTCGCTTCTTGCCCCTCAAGGCTGTCTAGGACATGTGCGGAATCGCAGGCATCGTAAATCTGGGTGGCAACGCGGTCGAACCGGCCGACATCTCGCGGCTGACCAGCCTGATCGCGCATCGCGGTCCGTTCGGCGAGGGGACCTGGTTCAGCGCGGACCGAAGCCTCGCATTCGGCCACCGCCGCCTGGCGATCATCGATCCCGGCGAGGGCGGCTATCAGCCCATGCTGTCGGCGGACGGCCGCCATGTGATCGTGTTCAACGGCGAGATCTACAACTTCCTCGAGCTTCGCCGCGAGCTCGAGGCGCAGGGCGCGGTGTTCCGCAGCCAATCCGATACCGAAGTGATCCTGGCCGCCTGGCGGGCCTGGCGGGAAGACATGCTGCCTCGCTTCAATGGCATGTGGGCCCTGGCGATCTTCGACACCAGCACCCGCGAGCTGTTTCTTGCGCGCGACCGCTTCGGCATCAAGCCGCTACTCTATGCCGCGTCGCCGGAACGATTCATCTTCGCCTCCGAGCAACGGGCGCTGGTGCGGAGCGGACTGATCGATACTTCCGTCGATATGGAGGTTGCACGCCGGCTGCTGCTCGATGCCTTCGGAATCGAAGGAAGCGAGCGGACCCTGTTTCGGCAGGTTCGACGTCTGCAGGGCGGCCACTGCATGTGGCTTCGCCAGGGCAAGGTCAGCGTCAAGCGGTGGTGGCGGACCGTGGATCATCTGCCGCCGGTACCGGCCACCGAAACCGAGCGTGTCGCGCGCTTTCGCGAGCTGTTCCAGGATGCCGTGGCGCTGCGCATGCGCAGCGATGTCCCGATCGGAACATGCCTGTCCGGTGGCTTCGATTCGTCGGCGGTGATTTGCGCCATGGCGGCGCACGAAAAAGAAGGCATGGGGCCGCGCGACAGCACGGCATGGCGTCACGCCTTTGTTGCGACGTTCCCCGGCGCCTTGAACGACGAGAGGCCGATGGCTGAGGAGGCCGCCGTCTGGGCCAATGTCGCGCCAATTTTTCTCGAAATCGGACAGGCCGATGCGCTGACGGACCTCGATCAGATTCTCGACGATCTCGATGACGTCTACATCGCGTTGCCCAGCGCCATATGGCTGCTCTATCGGCGATTGACCCAAAACAACGTGACGGTGTCACTCGACGGCCACGGAGCTGACGAGCTGATGGGCGGCTATTTGCAGGAAGGACAAGCGCGCGCATTTCAAATACGGAACGCGGCAGAGGACCTCGCGTCGCGTTCGAAACTGGCCCGGCGTTGTGTGGACGTCCTGCGTGCGTTGGCCCTCAAGCGGAAGGGCGTGTATTTTCTGCGCGGTGGCCTGCGCAATCTTCCCGCCCCGCTCCCGTTGATAGCGGAGGACGATGTGCTGCCGCGTGAATGGGGTGGCTTGAACAAGCGCCTGTACCGGATGTTTCACAGCACGGTGCTGCCCACCATCCTCCGCAACTTCGATCGCCTTTCGATGGCGCACGGCGTCGAAGTCCGCATGCCCTTCATGGATTGGCGGCTGGTGACCTATACGATGGCGCTTCCCGAAAGCAGCAAATCGGCAGACGGCTATACCAAGGCTGTTGCACGGCGGGCGATGGCCAATTTGATGCCGGAGTCCATTCGCACGGCGCGCCGCAAGGTCGGCTTCAATTCGCCGATGCCGGAATGGTTGAACGGACCGCTGGCCGGCTGGACGGCTGACCTGCTGGACAGGAATGTGCCGGCGTTTGCGGAACTGGTGGATGAAGCGGGTCTGCGCGCGGCGGTCAGCCGTTTGACGGCGTCGAAGTCCTGGGATTGGGAGTCGGTCGGGCGGATCTGGCCGTATCTGAATATGAAATGGATGTTGGCGAGGTACGTATAAGCAATGCGTCTGTTCCAAAATAGCTGTTTCTATCCATCCTACCTGCCGCGGTTGAACCAGCTCGCGGCAAAGGCCGTTAGCTTCGAAGAGCGACGCCGGGTGTTTCTCAACGATCGCTTCGGTGCCATGCATTTTCTGAAACCGGTGCTCGATGGATCGCCGGAGGCCTTCTTCACCAATGGGGATGACGAGGTCCTGCAGCGCCGCTGGGCGCGCGCGCAGGGCATGTCTGGCGAGCCGACGCTCGAGGCCATTCTGCTCGCGCAGATCGAGCATCACGCCACCGAGGTATTCTACAATCTCGATCCCGTGCGCTACCCGAGCGCATTCGTTGCCAAGCTGCCGGGTTGCGTCAAGAAGACATTGTGCTGGCGTGGCGCGCCGTCGGGAAATGCTGACTTTACGGCCTACGGTGCCGTGCTTGCAAACTTTCCCTCTATGCTCGACATGTGGCGCCGGAAGGGATGCCGGGCCGAGGTATTTTACCCGGCGCATGATCCGGTGATGGACGAGTACGGTCACGGAGAACGTCCAATCGACGTCCTCTTCGTCGGCGGTTATTCACGACATCATCGGGAGCGTGCAAAGACGCTAGAGCGAGTCGCGAGCCTAGCCGACAGCCATGATGTCGTATTTTGTCTAGACGCATCGCGCCTGACTCAGCTCGCCGAGAGCGCAATCGGACGATTGCTCCCCCTGCGAAATCACCGGCGTCCCGATGCGATTGCAGCTATTGCTCGGCCGCCGGTATTCGGGAGAGCGCTTTACGAACTGATTGGTTCATCCAAGATCGCGCTTAATGGCTCGATTGATATGGCGGGCGAAGATCGCGGCAACATGCGCTGCTTCGAGTCGATGGGGTGCGGTGCATTGCTCGTATCCGACGCCGGAAGATATATTGACGGCATGCAGGCTGGGACCACGATCGAAACGTACGATACCCCGGAGCAGGCTGCTGAAGTGATCTCGCAGAATCTGCAGGATTGGCCGAGGTCGGCCGAGATCGCGGCGCTGGGTCGGGCACGCATCCGTGACATTTACCACAAGGATATGCAGTGGGAACTGTTCGGGAAGATCGTAGGACGCCTTTGACCACGCGGTCGCTCTGTCGGAGGTGTCAAATGAGAATCCGGGCACGTTGGATTTTGGTACGTGAGAGGATGCGCTGATGTCCAGCCTTTCCACGCTGGTGCGCTGGTGCGCGCGCACCATCGACGGCCTCAACTTGCACTACATCGCTCAGCGCCTGATCGGGCGGGCGACCTGCCGCTTGCAACCGGGAGCATTCCTGGCCCATTGCGCGCGGATCAGGAATGCGCTCGGCGATAGTGACAATATTGTCATTGGTAGCCATTCGCACGTCAGGGGCGAGTTGATGATCCTCGGTCACGGCGGTCGGATCACGATCGGAGAATGGTGCTATGTCGGAGTTGGCACGCGCCTGTGGTCGGGCGCCTCGATCGACATCGGTAATCGCGTCCTGATCTCGCATTCCGTCAACATTTTCGATAATCTCTCGCATCCGATCGGTGCTGCTGAGCGGCACGAACAGGCGAAGCAGATTTTCTCTACCGGTCACCCAAGGCAGCTTTCTCTCGACGACCGGCCGATCAAGATTTGCGATGATGCGTGGATCGGTGCTTGCGCCATGATTATGCGCGGCGTGACCATTGGTGAGGGTGGGATTGTCGCCGCTGGTGCTGTAGTCACCAAGGATGTTCCGGCATATTCCATCGTAGCAGGCAATCCTGCGACTATCGTCAGGGAATTGTCGCCGGACGAGCGATGAGGGAGCGTATGGCAGTATCGATATTGTGCTTGCGAGCCAAGCGAGCGTCTCGTTGGCAACAGTCAAGGTAGCATCATGTCCACGTGGGTTACCGGTGCGAACGGATTCATCGGCCGTCATCTCGTTCGCGAGTTGGCGAGCGCCGGGCATGCGGTCCATGGCGTCGGTCACGGTGCGCTCGATCCGACCCAGGCACAGGCCCTCGGTTTGCAGACCTGGATCAATGGCGAAGTTGACGCTGCCAATCTGAATGCGCTCGCCGCCTTGCACGGCCTGCCGTCGCACGTCTTCCATCTGGCCGGCGGGTCATCGGTCGGGCTGTCGATCGCGCGCCCGTTCGAGGATTTTTCGCGGACCGTGACGAGCACGGCGCGGCTGCTCGAATGGCTTCGAAGTTTTGCGCCCAGCAGCGGGCTGATCGTGGTCTCGAGCGCCGCGGTCTACGGCGCCGATCACACCGGTCCGATTCCCGAGAGCGCGGCCCTTCTGCCGATGTCGCCCTACGGACACCACAAGCTGGTCATGGAACAGTTGTGCCAAAGCTACGTCCAGAGCTTCGGCATTCACTGCATGGTCGTGCGGCTGTTCTCTGTCTACGGTCCCGACCTTCGCAAGCAACTGCTCTGGGATATCTGCTCTCGGCTGGGGAGCGAGGTAGAAACGCTGAACCTCGGAGGGACGGGCGCCGAGATCAGGGATTGGACCGACGTTCGTGACGTCGTTCGCTTGCTGGCGCGCGTCGCGCAAGCGGAGTGGCAGGATGATTTTGGCGTGATCAATGGCGGTTCGGGGCGCGGCGTGAGCGTGGCCGATATTGCCGAGGGACTGATCAGGCATTGGGACAGCAAAACGGTCGTGCGCTTTTCCGGCGTCGGACGGCCAGGGGACCCGACGAGCTTGCTGGCGGACAACGGGCGCGTGCTCGACATGAATTTCGATTGGCGGATCCCGCTGGAGCGCGGTCTGGTCGACTACGTCGAATGGTTCAGGAGCCAGGCTCGTGCCTGAGTGCGCGCCGCTGCGGATTGCATTCACCAACATCCCACGTCGATTATGGGCGGGGGGTTACAACTATCAACGCAATCTGTTCGAGGTGCTCAACCGGCATTCTCCGGGGACGGTGGTACCCGTGCTGTTTGCCGGAACGGCGGACGATCCCGAGGAGATCGCGGTGTTGGCCGGCATTCCCGGCGTTGAGGTCGTGCGCTCGCCGGTGTTCGATCACGCAGCGACCGGTCTTGCCCGCGCGACGGACCTCGCCCGCGCGATCGTCTTTGGTTTGGACGCACCTGCCGCCGCCGCCTTCACGGCCAGCAGGATCGACATGGTGTTCGAATCCGCGCGCTTCTTTGGCTGGCGCCTGCCATTTCCGGCGGTCGCATGGTTCCCGGATTTCCAGCATCGACTACTCCCGCATCTGTTCTCCAGGAGTGCATATTGGCGGCGTGATCTCGGCTTTCGGGTTCAGATCGCATCGGGCCGGCACATCATGCTGAGCAGCGCCACGGCACTCAGCGATTTCAAGAAGTTCTATCCCGGCAATTCGAACGGCGTCTCGGTCGTCCGGTTTGCCACCGAGCCGCCCGCCGGTTTGCTCGCCACGCAGCCGTCCGACGTGATTGCGCATTATGGTCTTCCGTCACGGTATTTTTATCTGCCAAACCAGTTCTGGCGGCACAAAAATCATCAGGTCGTGGTCGATGCGCTTAATCTGCTGAAATGTCGGGGGCTGGACGTCGTCGTCGCGGCATCCGGCAGTACGGACTTCCGTGAATCCGGTCTCTTCGAGAGGACCATGACGGAGGTCCGGTCGCGCGGTCTCGAGATGAACTTCAAGCATCTCGGAATGGTCCCGCTGGATCACGTCTACGCCCTCCTGCGCGCATCGATGGCCCTCATCAATCCTTCGGAGTGCGAGGGGTGGAGCACCACTGTCGAGGAAGCGAAGGCGTTTGGTGTCCCGATGATCCTGTCCGACATCGATGTTCATCGCGAACAGACCGGGGGCGGCGCGCGATATTTCGGCATCCACGACTCCAAGTCGCTGGCGGATCACCTGACGGAGGTCGCACAATCATCCGATCATGCGACCATCCGGAACCTTTTGCCGAATCTCGAGGATCGCGTGAAGGCGTTCGTTGCGGATTTCGTCCGACTGACTGGGGACGTGATGCAAACCGCGGAAATTCGCTAGTCAGGGAGGCCGGGCCGCTCAAAGATGTTTCGTGGCACCACGTACCAGAGCAGGAAGAGTAGCGCGGTGCCGTGGGTCACCATGGTGACCGTGAGCGGGGTATTGAGCAGGACATGCGGTAGGGTGCCGCTGGAGATCAACACTAAACGCTGCGGCAATCCTGCCGAGGCACGGTTGCCCAGGGCCAGAATGAAACCCGACGCAAGCGCCGTCAGCGGTGCAAGATAAGGTCCGACCGAGGCGACACCCTCCGTCGCGAACAGGGACGCGTTGAGCATGCCGAACCCGTATGTATCCTGCATCACGACCGACAGCTGATCCTGGTAAGCGCAAGACATGACCGCATTTAACACTGAGATCTGGCAGAACCAGGTCAGCGGATGACTGGCGAAGAAATGGTTGTAGATGTCGAGCGCGCTGGATGGCGTGGCCATCATCCGGATGTTGACCACATCGAAGTACTTGGCAAGAGGGTCGTGGAGGACGTAGTCCGCCAAGACCAAGGCGGCGACGCCGAGCAGCATCGGAACGAAGAGCGATGTGATGGCCGAGGTTCTTGCGTTCAAAGAGCGTGACAGTACGGCAAGCACGATCAGCCAGGCTGACGTGAAGAACGAGAATTTCGTCAGCGTGATCGGATAGAAAGACAGGAGCAGGATCAACACGAGGCCGGCGCGCCAGCGATAGCCGAGCAGCCAGTAGCAGGCGAAGGCGAACGGCAGCAGCGTGCTGGAGACCCAGCCGATGAGATATCGCACCACTCCAGGAAATTGCAGCGCGCCGCGGTAGTCGTAGATCTCTGCGATGGCGACCACACGGAAATTATAAGTCGAGGCGACGGCAATGGTGCCAATGGAGATCGCCAAAATAGCCGTGAGCAGATGCTCGAAGGTGGTATTTGACAGCACGACGAGTTGGCGGAACGGCGCCCGGACGAACAGAATGGGCAGCAGGAAGAGCACCAGCGAGAACGCTGCCGAACATCCCGCGAGCAATCGCTCGTAGCTGTATTCGGAGAAGACGTCGATCCACAGGAAGCCCAGGATCATCGTGTAGCAATAAAAACCGACGAAATAACCGAAGCTGAAGCGGGCGGCGGTGAACAGCAGCGAGACCACGGAAAAGGCGGCCGCAATGCCGACCGCCATCCAGACACGCTCGCCGCTGAAGTGGATATACGACTGCAAGGTTGCGACCTTGATCAGCGACAGGCAGGTGACGGCACTGTGCAGCAGCAGCATGATCGCTACTGCAGCCCTGGAATCCATCCGCGATCGCACATTCTGGATGTCGCACAATGCGCTCATGGAGGACAGGCTCGCTTGCGGCCGACGTAAGTTGCGGGCTGGATCAAGCTAGCTCGAGCGTACGCTTGAAATAGGCGATCGTCTCTTTGAGCCCGTCCTCGAGCGCGACCTTCGGCTCCCAGTCCAGTGCCGCCTTTGCCTTGGTGAGGTCGGGCTGGCGCTGGCGCGGATCGTCCTGGGGCAGCGGCTGGAAGATCAGTTGCGAGCGCGAGCCGGTGAGCTTGATCACCTTCTCGGCGAGCTCGCGGATGGTGAATTCCGAATTGTTGCCGATGTTGATCGGTCCGGTGATGTTCTTGCCGGTCGCCATCAGCCGCATGATGGCTTCGACGAGATCGTCGACATAGCAGAACGAGCGGGTCTGCCCGCCGTCGCCGAACACTGTGATCGGCTCGCCCTTGAGCGCCTGGACGATGAAGGACGACACCACGCGCCCGTCATTGGGCTGCATGCGCGGGCCGTAGGTGTTGAAAATGCGCGCGACCTTGATCGGCAGGCCGTGTTGGCGCCAATAGTCGAAGAACAGGGTTTCGGCGCAGCGCTTGCCTTCGTCGTAGCAGGAGCGGATGCCGATCGGGTTGACATTGCCCCAATAGTCCTCGGTCTGGGGATGGATCAGCGGGTCGCCATAGACCTCGCTGGTTGAGGCCTGGAAGATGCGAGCCTTCAGCCGCTTGGCAAGACCCAGCATGTTGATGGCGCCATGCACCGAGGTCTTGGTGGTCTGCACGGGGTCGCGCTGGTAGTGGATCGGCGAGGCCGGGCAGGCCAGGTTGAAGATCGCATCGACCTCGATGTAGAGCGGGAAGGTGACGTCGTGCCGGACCGCCTCGAACAGGGGATTTGCGATCAGATGGGAGATATTGCGCCGGCTGCCGGTGAAGTAATTGTCCACGGACACCACCTCGGCCCCCGCATCGAGCAGTCGCTCGCAAAGGTGCGATCCGATGAAGCCGGCACCCCCCGTCACGAGGATGCGGCTGGTCTTGTAGCTTTCAAATGACATTATCGGTTCCAGATTACCCGGCGGCGGAGCGGCCCAACGAGTGGTATCGACAACAGCTTGGCTCGCCAATAGCCAAATGCCGCCTGAGATTACGGTATTATAGTACCCTCGTCTTACTATGTCTGGCGTGGTCGTCGATCATTTTGTGGGGCGCGTTAGAATTCCCGCCGCTTCAGCCAGGCGCGGGCGCCCCAATGGCCGAAGCACCAAGCCGATTTGAGCAGAGGCAGCTGCTCGACGTTGCGATAGATGTTCCAGACCCATTTGGCGGACCGCCCCGGCCGGCTGGAGACGGACGAACCCCTGACGCGGTATCTCGCGAGGTCCTCGTTGAGGCCGTGCGCGATGCGGCCGGGCCTGAGGATGGAGAGCCACAGGCAGAAATCGTCATAGCCCTCGTTGGTTATGGCGACGGGCCCGGATATCTCGCGGTCGACCAGCGCCGTTAGCGTTGCGATCGAGGTGTTCTTCAGGAGTTGATCGTAGCTCAGCTGTGCCGGCACCTCGATCAATCGGCCGGAGATGGTGTTGGCCTCGTCGATGCGGCGGAACGCGGTGTAGCTCAGCGCCGCGCGCTTCTCGCGGGCAAAGGCGAGCTGACGCTCGAGCTTGGGGGGCAACCAGAGATCGTCGCTGTCGAGGAAGGCGAGATAGCGGCCCTGCGCCTGGTCGATTGAGGCCTGGCGCGCCAGCGCCGGGCCGCCGTTCTTAGGCATCCGGATCAGCTTGACCCGGGGGTCGCGCGCGCCGATCTCCGCAATGATCGCAGGCGTGCGATCGGTTGAGCAATCGTCGGCGATCAGGAGCTCCCAGTCGCCAAAGGTCTGGGCCTGCACCGAATCGATGCTTTCCTCGATGAAGCGCTCGACATTCCAGGACGGGGTGATGATGGAGACGAGGGGCATCGCTTGTTCCGTTCAATCCGTATCGGCGGTCTCGACGACCGCCGTACGCAACGAGGCTGCGAAGGTATCGAGCAGCTTGGGGTCGCTGATATAGAGCTCGCCCGGAAACGACCGTCGCCAGGCGGCCTCGAAATAGGGCGCGCTGTTGGCCGGATCGAACGGGCCGGCTTGCAGCGCCTCGCGCAGGCGCGCCGGCACGTCGCGCAGGCGGTCGGCCGCGGTAATCAGAGGGCAGGAGCTGTAGAAGGCATCGCCCATCACCACGACCGGCTTGCCGAGCAGCAAGGCCTCCGCGCCGGACTTGCTGTTGACGGAGATGATCGCGTCGGCGCGGTTCAGCACGGTGTAATTGTTGGTCTGCGGCGGCAGCAGCACAAAATTATCGAACCGGCGCGACAGCTCAAACAAGCGGTCGGCCGCGATCGCGCCGATCTGGGCGGGATGTTCCTTGACCACGAGCACATGCGAATCCGGAATCGTGCGCAGCAGGAAATCGACGGTCGCGACCTGATCGAGATAGTCCGGCGAGCGCAGCGTCAGCGCCATGTCGGCCGGCACGTGGAAGGGGTAGTAGACGAAGCGCGTGTCCGGAATCGGTCGATAGAGTCTTTTCAGCCGTGTCGCATTGACGGCCATTGCGGCGTGCACGCGGGCGTGGCGCAGATTGTGCCCGAATTCCTGGTGCTTGCCGAGCGCGAACTGATCCCAGAGCTTTTCGACAAGGCGTCGCGAGTTGCGCACGTTGATCACCTTCTTGAAGGCGGCCGAATAGTGATGCTGGTCCTTCTTGGGGATGACGATGGCCTGCTGCTTGAGGGTGTCGTCGAGATAGGCGCGCACCTCGGGCGAGACCGCGTCGGCGGGCGTGGCCATCACCTGCGGCGCGGCAAGACTGTCCGGCGTGAAATACATCCGTCCGCGGAAGAACGACGGCTCGATGAACCAGTTGCGGATGCCGCGGCGTTTGGCGGCGTAGAAGCTCGCGATCACGGAGAGAAAGCCGCCGAGCTCCTGCACCACCACCGCGCGCTTGCCTTCCGCTTCGAGCCGGTCGAGCAACGCCTCCATAGCGTTGGCATAGATCGTGAAACGTCGGCGCAGCGCGGTCGTGTCGCGGATGCCGAAAGTGAAGCGCTCGTGGCTGAACAGGAAATTGCTGCCGTCGAGCCCGTAACTTGCGATGCGCGCGTCGAAAGCCTGCGCGTCGCCGGGCGAGGCGCCGGTCTTGAGGCCGTCGCGGTACATGTTCGTGACCGGCACGCCTGCGGCCGCCGATATCTCGGCGCTGCGATCGTCGAAGGCGAGCAGCTCGACCTCCCAACCTGTCGCGCGCAAGCGTTGCGCCACCGGAACCCAGAACCGGGTCTGGTACTCCGCGAGCGTCGTGATCAGGATGGTCTTTGTAGAACTCATGCTTCTGGCTGGGTTGCTTGGTTGCGAAGTCCGCATATAGAAGCCTGCGCGATAGCTCAAGGGCGGATTGGAGTGAGTTCCCGTGCTGAATTGTGGCAGCTGGCGGCCAGGTCAGGTACCTTGGCGACGGAAACGGAGAGGTCAACCAGGTTCATGAAGTGCATGCAGCAAACCGTTGTTCGCGTCGATGCATCGGTCCAGATGGGCATGGGCCACCTGACACGCTGCCTCACGCTGGCGAACGCGCTTGCCGAAGGCGGAATAAGATCATGCTTTCTCCTGCGCGGCCACGCCGCGGGACTTGCCTCACTTGTTGAAGGCAACCGACACGCGGTACGGCTGCTGCCTGATCCGCCGGCAGCGATCAGCGCGGAAATGACCGGCGCCGGCAGCGGCTATGCCCATTGGCTGCCGACGACATGGCAAAGGGACGCAGAGCAGACGTGCCAGGCTATGGATGAGATCGGCTCGGCCGATTGGCTCATTGTCGATCACTACGCCCTCGACGCCCGCTGGGAGAACGCATGCCGCCGCGACGGTTTGAGAATTCTTGCAATTGACGATCTGGCCGATCGCTCGCACGACTGCGACATTCTGCTCGATCAGAACCTTGTCTTGCAGATGGACACGCGCTATCGCGACAGGGTGTCGGAGGCCTGCGTGCAGCTGTTTGGACCGCGATACGCGTTGCTGCGACCTGAATTCGCCGAGCAGCGTCGCTTGTCGACCGGCCGCAGCGGCGAGATCGGACGCATTCTGGTGTGCTACGGCGGCTCTGACCCGACCAATGAGACGGCCAAGGCGGTGCAGGCGATCGCGAGCCTTGCGAGTCCACGGATGGCTGTGGACGTCGTCATCGGTCATAGCAATCCGCATGCAGAGTCGATCATGCGAATTTGCAGCGCGTTGCCGCACGCTGAGGTGCACCGGGGTGCAAACAACCTTGCCGAGCTGATGCGGCGGGCAGATCTTTCGATCGGGGCGGGCGGTGTGATGAGCTGGGAACGCTGCTGCCTGGGCCTGCCCTCCGTGGTGGTCGATAT
Source organism: Bradyrhizobium sp. 155 (assembly GCF_023101105.1). NCBI lineage: Bacteria > Pseudomonadati > Pseudomonadota > Alphaproteobacteria > Hyphomicrobiales > Nitrobacteraceae > Bradyrhizobium > Bradyrhizobium sp. 155. The sequence goes on from NZ_CP064704.1 coordinate 2,528,099, forward strand.
TGCCGCAAATCAGGTTGGTGCGCTGACGGCGCTGGCCGAGGCGGGTGCCGCGCTCTATCTGGGGTCGGCCGCCTCTGTCACCGCAGAAACGCTTGCCGACGCCATTCGCTCGCTGCGGGCCGATTCGGCCCGCGCAAGGGCGCTTGCAGAGGCTGCCTTTGCGCTTGCGGATGGTGAGGGGCGGAACCGGGTTGCCGCCCGCATGAGCGAATAACCCCTTGATTCTGAGCCGAAAATCCTTCCCAACGGCTTGCCGTTCGGGAAATGCCGACGTTCCCGGCGGAAGAGACAGCTATTTGGCGCTCGGCGGGGCTTTCGTGCTAAACGCTGGGCGAAACTTGGTAAACTCGTGGTTCGGCCCGTCGATTCAACATGAAGATTTCGATCCTTTGCTCCAGCGAGTTGCACCCGATCTATCCCCATCTACGGCATTGGGCGATGCTCACGGGCGCAGCACACGACGTCGAGCTCGTGCAGAAGAAGGCCGATCTCTCGGGCGGGGACATCCTGTTTCTGATCTCGTGTCATGAGATCATTTCGGCACAGGATCGCGCGAAATACGGGACGAGTCTCGTGATCCATGCGAGCGATCTTCCGCAGGGGCGCGGCTGGTCGCCCCACATCTGGCAGATCCTCGACGGGAAGAGTGATATCGTTGTTTCTCTTTTGGAGGCCGAGGACCAGGTCGATACAGGGGCCCTATGGGCGCAGCGCCACATGATCCTCGAAGGCCATGAATTATACGATGAGATCAATGCGAAGCTGTTTGCGATCGAACTCGATCTCATGAGCGACGCCTTGGCGAGCATCGGCCAAAAGGCGCCGGCGCCTCAGGATGATCGGGCGCCGACCTACTACCCTCGGCGTTCACCGGAGGACTCGAGGCTGGATCCCGGTCGGCCGCTCGCCGAGCAATTCGATCTTCTCCGGGTAGCCGATCCCGAGCGCTTTCCCGCGTTCTTCGAGCTTCGCGGTCATCGCTATCTGGTGCGCATCGAAAAGGCTGGAGCAAACGATGACTGACACGATCACCATCTCTGGGCGTTCGATTGGCAAGTCTCATGAGCCGTTCATCATTGCGGAGATGTCGGGCAACCACAATCAGTCGCTTGATCGGGCGTTGGCTATCGTCGATGCGGCAGCCAAGGCAGGCGCTCACGCTCTCAAGCTGCAGACATATACGGCCGACACGATGACGCTCGAACTCGCGCGCGACGAGTTCTTCATCGATGATCCTAGCAGCCTGTGGAAAGGCCGTTCGCTGCACGAGCTCTACCAACAGGCCTATACGCCCTGGGACTGGCACGGACCGCTCTTCGAGCGCGCGCGCTCGCTCGGCATGATTCCGTTTTCGACGCCGTTCGATGCCACCGCGGTCGAGTTTCTCGAAGGCCTCGGCGTAGACTGTTACAAGATCGCGTCGTTCGAGAACACGGATTTGCCGCTCATTCGCAGGGTTGCGGCGACAGGCAAGCCCATGATCATCTCGACGGGTATGGCCACGGTGGCTGATCTCGACGAGACGGTGCGGGCGGCGAGAGCGGGGGGCTGCAAGCAGCTCGTCTTGTTGAAATGCACGAGCACCTATCCGGCCACCCCCTCCGATACCAATTTGCTGACGATCCCTCACATGCGGTCGCTCTTCGGTTGCGAGGTCGGGCTTTCTGACCACACGTTCGGGATCGGCGCATCGGTGGCAAGCGTTGCACTCGGAGCCACCGTGATCGAGAAGCACTTTACGCTTGCTCGTGCCGATGGCGGCGTCGATTCAACATTCTCGATGGAGCCCGAAGAGATGGCGGCCCTTGTGGTCGAGACCAAGCGTGCCTGGCTTGCCCTTGGTCAGGTGTATTATGGTCTGACCGAGAAAGAGAGCAAATCGCTCGTGTTCCGTCGCTCGCTCTATGTGGCGGAGGATCTCGCCCCCGGTGACGTGTTGACAGAAAAGAACCTCCGGATTGTCCGGCCTGGCCTCGGCCTGCCGCCGAAATATTTCGAGATATTGCTCGGCAAACGCGTCGGGCGGCCGATACGCCGCGGCACGCCCATGAGTTGGGATCTTCTCTCGTCCGAGGACGATGCCGTTCCAGCATCGCAAGGGATGTCGAGGAGCGCTCGTGGCTGACAAGCCGCATGTCTGTCTGGTCGTCGACAACCCGCTTCGGGACCTCGAGGGGATGGTGCTGCTCGCGCGTCAGCTGTCGACGCGCGGCGCGCGTGCCACGCTCGTGCCCATGTACGAGCAGGGATTCGACGTTCCGGCCTTGCGGCCCGATCTTGTGCTGGTGAACTACACCCGTCCCAACAACGCCGACCTGATCAAGTCCTACAAACGCGCCGGAATCCTCGTCGGCGTCCTTGATACGGAAGGGATCGGCGGCAAGAACGCGGACCAGTTTGCGAGCATGGTGAAGAGCGCGGGGTGCCCCGATCTTGTTGATCTCTACTGTGTCTGGGGACAGTCACAGTACGCAGCGTTCCTCCGGGAGGGCACGGTCGCGCAGGATATCCTGCACGCCACCGGTTGTCCGCGCTACGATTTCTGCGCGCCGCCCTGGCGCGCGGCGTTGCCGAAGCCGTCCGTCGGCTCGGGCTACGTTCTCATCAACACGAATTTCCCGACTGTGAACCCGCGCTTCTCCAGCAGTTCGTCTCACGAGGAGGAGTCGATGGTCAAGGCAGGCTTTTCGCGCGAATTCGCCCGTCAGTTCATAGCCGATGGCGCCCACGCTTACCGGAACACGTTGGAAATGGCTATTAAGCTCGCAAAGCACTTTTCCGACGTGGAGTTCGTGCTGCGGCCGCATCCTTTCGAGAACATCAACTCGTACGATGCGTTCGCCGCCTTGCCGAATGCAAAGGTGATCCAGAGCGGAACGTCGCTCGAATGGATCAGTGGCGCGCGTCTGCTCGTCCATCAGAACTGTTCTACCGCGATCGAGGCCACCATGCTGAACGTGGAGCCGCTGAGCATGGAATGGTTCAACACACCGGCCCTGCGCCTCGATGCGGCGACACGGGTCAGTCGCGGAGCAGCCCAACAGGCCGACATGCTCGAACTGGTTCGGCAGGGGCTGGAAGGTCGCATGCCGCCGCTACCCACGGAGACGGGAGCATTTCGCCGTGAAATCATCAACGACCTCTATACCGCGGTGGACGGCGCGAGTTCTGCCCGCGTCTCCGATGCGGTCCTCGCCACCATCGCCGCCGCCGGGCGCGGCGAATTGGGGGCGCAGGCGTTGCCGTCGCCGTCCGTGCGCGGGTTAATGGCCAGTGCAGTTCGTCGAACGCTCGGGCACAGGGCAAGTTCGGTCCTGCGCCGGAGCTACAGCTCGACGGAAAGCGAGCGCCGTCGGGCCGGAAAGGTGTTCGATGTCGGGACAGTTAACGCGATATTGCAGCGTCTCGATGCAGCCTCAGTGGATCGCCAGCGGTTTGTCGCGCGACCGGCCGCAAACGTCCGGACGCGACGCATGGTCAGCGGGGCGAGCCTGCAGCTTGCGGAAGCGAATTAACTCGTGCTGCGCCGCTTTCTGCATAACACTGCAATCTCGGCCGTCGCTTACGGCATTGCCGGCGTGCTGGGTCTGTTCGCGGTCGGGCTGATTGCGAAATCTTACGGCCTGGTCGTTCTCGGCTTGATCGTCCTGGTACGCGGCTTTCTTCCGAGCGGCTTTCTCACTCTGATCGATTTCGGCGTCTCCGAGATTACGACGCAGGCGGCTGCTCGTGGGCGGCTCGGCGATTGGTCCGCGGCCAGCGAGAGGATTTCGCTTCTGGCTCTGATCGCAGCCTTCGTCGGAGTCATCTCGGGCATCACGCTGTGGTTGGCGGCAACCGGGCTTGCGCTCGTCTTCAAGGTCGCGCCGGAACAGGTGGAGGCATTCGTATCGATCCTCCAGATCACTGCGCTCGTCCTTCCCATCGCCTTTATGGGGCTGGTGGCCGAAGGCGTACTCAAGGGCTTCGAGGAGTATGGCTGGCTCCGCCTGGCGGAAGTCGGGGGCAGTATCTTCTATGTCGCCTCTATCTATCTCGCCGTCTGGCGGAACGCTTCGTTTGAATGGATCGCCTACGCATATCTCGCAACCATAGCTGCGAAATATCTCATGCTGGCGCTGGTGGTCTATCTTGCGGTGCACCGCACGCCGTTGCGATTTTGCCCCTGGACGAGCTCAAGCCGGCAAGACATCGCAAGCCGCTGCTGGTTGATGTTCAACAACAGAATAGCAGGTTCCCTGCAGCAAAGCGTCGTTCCGCTGATCATTGGCGCACTTTATGGTCCCGCCGAGGTCGGCGTCTACGATCTGCTTACGCGCCTGCCACGTTTTCTAAAGACGACGATGAGTCCTCTCTACTCGGCGATCCTTCCGATCTCCACCCATCTCGATGAGAGCAGCGATGTCCGGCGAATCCAGCTGCTCGGGCGCAACGGCCTGGTGCTGCCCGCTGCGGTCATTATCCCCATTCTCGTCGTCGTAGCACTTTTCTCCGAAGAGATATTGAAGGTATGGGTCGGCCCGCAGCATGCGGATCAATGGCCGTGGCTTGCCTTGTCGCTGTTCATCCCTGCGGTAAGCGTCATGCTTGGTGCGGGCCAAACGGCGTTGATGGTGCGGTCGGATTTCCTTCGTATCAACACCCGGTTCCTCTATTTGCAGGTTCTGACGCAGTACGTCGTCACCGCCCTCACGCTGATCTGGTTGGGCGAACGCGCCTTCATCCTTGGCTGGGTGGTGTCCTACGTCCTGTTTGCGCCGCTCATCGCCCACCGCATGCTGTCTTTCATGAGCCTGCCGATTTCGTTGTTCTGGCAGCAGCTCGGCAGGCAGCTCGTCGTGGCGGCGATCCTTGCGGCAATGGCAGTCGGCTATAAGATGTACGCGACACCGACGACCTTGGCGGCCTTGTTCATCGTCGGGTCGGTCTGGTGCATCGCGGCGTGGCTATTGAGTGTTAGTCTCATACTCACACGAAGCGACCGTGCAATGGTTGGCAAGTTTGCCCGTGCGATGGCGCAGCGGTGAAGCATCCGGTGCCCCTTGGCCTCGTCAAGTTCCGGGCGGACACTCTGCGGTTGCTCGCGATTGGCGGATTTGCTAAGGCCAAATCGGCTGACTGAGCCCCATTGGGACCAGCGCGAATCTTATTTCCGGCAAGATCGAGGACGGCATAATGGGATTGATGTCCAGGGCGCTTTGGCACGTGAACCGATCGCCACTCCGTTGGGCGGTGAAGTCGGGCGTCAGCGCTTGGCACTTGGGCGAGAAGCAGAAGCGGCGACGCCAGGCCGAACTGCTGACTGTGTCCGCCCTCGAGAAAGCCAAGGCCGACGACTTGAACCGGAATGGTTATGCCGTCGTCACCGAGTTGATGGACCCTTCGATCCAGCAGACGTTCGCGGATGCCGGGGTGATGAGGTTGAAAGATATTGAGGGGCTCGAGGCGAAGCAGAGTTCGAATTGGAAGAAGTTCTGGGTGCGCCTGCTTGATGCGGAGATGCAGAACGGCCAGCTCAGTGCAGACAACATCTTCGTTCGGTACGCGATGCAGAGTTCGGTCGTCAACGTCATCTCGACCGCACTAGGTGAACTTCCCTGGCTCGACTACGTGCTGTTATCCTATTCCCGCCACACCGGCGAGAATCTGGCGTCATCTCAGCTCTGGCATCGCGATCATGACGACGTCCGGGTGATCAAGCTCTTCAGCTATCTGACCGACGTCGAGGACGACGCCGACGGTCCGTTCACGTTCCTGCCGAAGCAGTCGACGGACAAGTTCGGCTATCCCCTCCTAGGGAGCCATTTTTCTGACGAGCAGGTATTCGATAAAGTCCCGCGCGGCGACATCAAGGTGATGAAGGCGCCACGGCTGACGTCCTTCATGGTGGACACGACCAGATGTCTGCACATGGGTAGCCGAATGGGCCCAGGGCATGGACGGCTTCTGTACACGGCGACATTCTTCTCCTTCCCGCGGATGTTCCCCGCCGCCAAGAACCGGCCGTTCTTCGCCACCCCGAACACCACCGACTTCCAGAAGCTCCTCCTGGGTCTGTGATGGAGAGGTTTCCTGATATCGTAATGGGCCTCCGAAAGAGCGTTCGGTGACATTCAGGCCTGCCATGAAGCTTGCTTCGCGACTGGAGCTGTCGAGGGCTTATGCCATCGACATTGCGCGCAGTCTTCGCCGGATCGCGTTTAAGAACATCCGCCGAACCCATGACATCGTCGACGCAGAGTATAACGCCGGGGAATGGGGCCGGATTCTCTCGGAGCGCGCGTGGCTTCGCGAAGGTTCGCTCGAGGATTTTCTGGTCGGGCATAACGACGCGCCACGTCTCGCCAAGGTCGACGGCCAGATCGTTCGAATTTCCACCAGCGACTACTATCGATACCGGCTGGGAGCGCTTTCGCAATTGATGTCGCGGCACGCCGGCGAAGCGACTTCGCTCCTCGAGCTTGGCGCAGGCTTCGGATACAATCTGTTCTCGCTTGGCCTCGACTCGCGCTGGAGCAGGCTGCGCGGTCTGGATATCGCTCCGAACGGCATCGAAGCCGGACGGCAGATTGCAGGCCATTTTCAGCTCGATAACCGGATCAGCTTCGGCCGCATCGACCTGACCGACCCTGCCGATGCCGCTTTCTCGGAGCTCGCGGGCGCGACGATCCTGACCTATTTCTGCATCGAACAGATACCGCACGCGGTCGAGGCCGTCGTGGATCATATCTTGAAGGCGCGCCCTGCGCGCGTCATCAACATTGAACCTGCGATCGACATATTGCGGCTTTCCGATCCGCGCGACATTGCGAGCCGAATCTACATCCGGTCCATGGATTACCAGACCCGGTTGTGGACGCTGCTCGACGAATTGGAGCGCAAGGGCCGCATTCGCGTGATCGCAAGGGAGCGCATGAATTTCGCGCCCACGCTGCATAATGATGGATTACTTTATGCTTGGGAGCCGCTGAGAGATCCGTGCTAGCCCGGGGCAAGCTGGGGCTTGGGGGCGGCCGGCCTTGACGGGGGAAAGATGCAAGTCTCGTGGTTGAGCTTGGAAGGCCTGTTTCCGGCGATGCTCTGCATCATGGCTGCCGGTGTCGTGCTTGTCGCCATGGGACGGATCGCGATAACCCGGCCTGGCCTTTTGCTGATCGTGTTCTTTTTCCTTTTCGCCTTCGCCTGGCGGCTTGTCTCGGTTCTCTATATTGACGTATTCGGACCGATTTTCTCCGAGCAACTGGAAAGGGAGATCGGGCCCGGTCTCGCTGTCCTGCCGCTTGCAGCGTCCCAGGGGCTCGTAATCGCGGCGCTGCTCTTCTCTTTTCGTCCGCGACGCATGCGCGCTCTGTCGTCCGAATCCGTCGTCCGGCTCTCTGGCTTGCTCAAGGCGGGGCGATGGGATCTGTCTGGCTTGGCGTTTTACGTCATTGGACTGTTTGTACTTGCGCTCTGGTTGGAATTGCTCGCGAGGGGGCCGATTCCTCTGTTCATCGGACTCGAGCGGTTCGACTATTCGCGATTGTATGGCGGACCTTTGCATCGACGTCTGCTGGAGTGGGGCCCGATGCTCGTGTTTCAGCTCGGCGTTCTCTTGGCGCTGCCCGCGTTGCACGGCAGGCCGCTAGATCGTCGGTTTGGAATGCTGCACGGTGCCGTGATGCTGTACTTGTTTGCGGTCGGGCATCGCTTTTCGTCGTTCTATCTCTATCTCTCTTTTTTCATGATCCCATTGGGAGCCGTCCTGATGGGGCGTCAGTCGACCGAACAACCCTCCTTCCTAAAGATGTTGCGGAGTTTGTGGCTGCCGGGCCTCGGGTTTCTTGCGTTGGTCGGAACTGCGCTGGTCTATTCCTACACCGTCGTTCGAGGCGCCGAAGTCGCCGAGCTTCAGAGCAAGCTGGTGCAACGCATCCTCGTGCAGCAGGGCGAAATGTGGTGGGTGACATATACGCGCGTCTTTGTGCATTTCGACTGGAACTCCAGCCTAGCCGTTTTCAAACTGTTCGTTGCCCCGTTTGATCCGAACCGTAACTCGACCATGCAATTCCTAATGGAAATGGGGCTTCCGCTTGAGCGCGCCCAATTCATCCTCCAGCAAGGCTCGGCCTACACCGGCGGTTGGCCCGAAGTGCTCTTCGAATTGGGAGGGCCGGTCGAAGGTTTTTGTCTCGTCGCCATTTCCGCCATATTGTTTTCTGAGTTCATGTTCTTGCTGACGCGCTGTATCGTCGAAGAGCGCTATGCCACCTGCTTTTTCTTGACACCCATTTTGTTTGCGGTTTCGATTTTCATGGTGTCGGGAATGGTCAATTCCTTCATACAGTTCACATTTGCCATGAAGCTCGCTGCTTCCGTCTTCGTGTATGTTCTGGAGGACCGATGGCGGCGAAGTTTGATTGTGACTGTGTCATCGAATTTAGGCGAACGTGTCGCGTAACGGGAAAGGACCGCAGCATGGATAAGACGCAGAGGCGGATATCACTCGCTGAATATGTGGGCGAGCTGTCCACATTTCTCGGTCGGTCGGTGCGGCAGCATCTGACCGTGATTCCGCTGGGCACGCTGGCTGCGATGCTCGTTACATTCTTCCTCAGCCAGACGGTGCCCGCGACCTACAGCGCGAGAGCCAGTGTTCGCCTGGCCCGTCTTGACGGCCAGGATCTTATGACACCACAGGCAACGGCCGCCCACATGAATATGCGGACGTTTCTGACCCGAGCCCTGGGTACGGCAGGGCCGGCGGACGGTAGCAACCAGCGCGACCGAAGCCTCATCCTGGACAGCTTCAACGCGCGTCCGAATACGTCGGATTCATTGATTCTCGTCCTAATTGCAACGAGCGAACAGCAGGCCCTCAATGCGTTAGGGGCTACGGTACAGCAGTTGAACAAGGATCAGGAAAAGCTGCGCAGTCCTCTGCTCTCTGAGCTCGAAGCGCAGCTCGCTTTGGCCGATTCAAACGTCGCCAGCCTGACGCGAATTCGCGAATCGTTGGCGACGAGCGATTCGATCATGCCTTCCACGACCGGCGACGCAGCCGCGCTAGCATTGCGGCGAGTATGGCTGCTCGACCTGATGGCGAGAAACGAAGAGAAGCTAGCCGCCGCAAACGCAGAACTGCGCGCGCTAGCGACAAGGAAAGGGTCTACGAAGACCTATCCGGCGTCTTTGAGCGAAGATGTGTTGATCGCGCAAGTGTCGCCGCAACCAGTTCGACACGCGCTCTTCGCTGGCGCAATTGCCTTACTCGCCTTGCTGCTGTACGCGATGATCCGGCTGCCGCGCTCGGCCCGCGTAGATTAGTGGCTCATGGCGCATGTGGGAATCATGATAAGACAAGCTGCAATCCTCGTCGGCGGTCTAGGGACACGGCTCGGCGAACGAACGCGGCTCGTTCCGAAGCCCCTGCTTGAAGTTGGGGGCAGACCTTTCCTCGACTACCTGCTGGACGAGCTGACACGCTACCCGACCATCCATGACATCGTGTTGCTCGCCGGTCATCGCGCCGAGGTCGTGCTGGAGGCTTACCACGGCAAGCGCTGGCGCGGTGCATCGGTCACGGTCGTGTGCGAACCGTCCCCGTCTGGCACTGGCGGCGCCTTGAAACACGCCGCGGCGGTTTTGCAAGACCGTTTCTTTCTTCTGAACGGGGACTCCTGGTTCGATTTCAACTTGCTGGACCTCGCTGTGCGCGCGGAGACCTCGTCCGCGATCGTTCATATGGCGCTCAAGCGAGATCAGGCGGGCGACCGCTACGGGCGCGTTCGGCTCGAAGGGAACACCGTCAAGAGCTTCCTCACGGCAGGGGCCGAGCCGAGCGGACCGATCAACACCGGCGTCTATTGTGTCGATCGCAAGATCTTCGGTTCCATCGACGAGATGCCATGCTCGCTCGAGCAGCAGGTGTTTCCGCGGCTGGTCGCCGAGGGGCATCTTGTTGCCAATCTATATGACGGCTTCTTCATCGATATTGGCATTCCCGCCGATTTCGGGCGGGTGCAGAGCGAACTACCCAACAGGTTGAACCGTCCCGCGGTGTTCTTTGACCGTGACGGCGTGCTTAACGTCGACAAAGGCTATGTCCATCGGGTTGAAGACTTCGAGTGGGTCATCGGTGCACGCGAGGCGATCAAGCTCTGCAACGATCTCGGCTACTACGCTTTCGTCGTCACCAATCAGTCGGGCGTTGCACGCGGCTATTATGGCGTCGACGACGTTCACCGGCTCCATGACTGGATGAATGGCGAACTCGCGGTGGTCGGCGCCCACATCGACGACTACCAATATTGTCCGTATCACGAAGAGGGCACAGTCGAGGCATTTCGGCGCGCCAGCGACCGGCGTAAGCCTGCGCCGGGCATGATCCTCGATTGTATGAAGGCCTGGCCGGTCCGGAAGGAGGGGAGCTTGCTCGTCGGCGACAACAGCCGAGACGTCGAAGCGGCGCACGCCGCGGGGCTGCCGGGCCACTTGTACAGAGAGGGCGATTTGGCAATGTTCCTTCGTCCGCTAATCAGCTCTCTAGCAACGCGCTAGGGTCCGGTTGGCCTTGGGAGCCGCTCGCGCCTGAAATGACGCTTTTGTTGCGCCCTTCGGGGTTGTAATGTTACGTCAGGTCAGGAAGCAACCGAGCACGGCTGGCGTATATGCGATTGTCCTCAGGTCTCAAGCATCACATTTGGCGCGCTGCCATGGGAGCAATGCCATTTCCGATCTTCGCCAAGGCACGAGATTCCTCTTATTGGCAGAAGCACTGGAAAGAGAAGCAGCACGCAAACGAGTTCGGCGGGTACGCTGCATCCACTCCGCTCAAAAAGTGGTTCGCAAGACAAGTCATCGATCTCCAGCCGAAATCCGTTCTGGAGCTGGGATGCAATGTCGGCGCCAATCTTCGCGAGATTCATGCGCTCGACGCCTCTGTTAATCTATATGGGATCGAGCTGAACGATCGTGCGATCCAGTATGGAACTGAGAACGCGGTGGCGAAAGATGCGCGGATGATTCAAGGTTCCATGGCTGATGCCAAGCTTCTCATGCAGCAACGCAATATTACGGAAGTCGATATTGTATTTAGTTCCGCAGCTGCAATGCACTGCGATGACAATATCTTCGCCGCAGCAAAGGATGCCGCTCTATCGCTCGCCACAAAAGCGATTGTGCACCTCGAATTCAACGCGTGGAGCCCCGCCGACCTTCACAATTGGCGCGGTTGGCGAAATTCGTTCGTCAGTGACAGGTGGATCCGCGATTATGCTGGAGAATATCGAGGTCACCCGAGGGTCGAACGCATCGAAACTGTGGGCATTCCGCTTGACATAAACTTCATGGACAATATCGGACGCGTGATGATTAGCGATGTCACTGGTTTGATAGTCGTGCACTTGAAGAAGGCCGGATCTGAAGCAGCCTGATCGACTTGAGAGCTGGCGCAATTTGGCCTGCGCGCCTCAAGCCACACGGCATCAGATTTGGTGCGTCATTCGGCGGCGCTTGTAACGACGCGGCCTAGCTGCGGCTGATCGCGCGGAACATGTATTCGGCCTGTTCCCAGTCCTCAAGCGTATCGATGTCCTGGACATATATCCGCGGCAGGATGATGCCGATGGATTGCTCGCCAAACAAAGGCACGTCGTCACGATATGCGGCGGCCGTTCCCCAGTAGAATTGTCCCGCATCGTGGTAGGCCGGCTCGAGGTCCTGAGAGCGGGTCAGACGGTGGTCCGGATAAAAGGGATCGACCCGTCCGGAGGTTGAGATGCGCACGGCGCGCTGGATCGGAAACGCATAGCTCGTGACCGAGAAAGCGAAGGCTGCGTCCGAACCGGTGAGGGCATCGTGGCCCTCGCGCAGATAATGTGGCTGAATCAACGGCGCGGTCGCATAGATGCAGCAGGCTTTGCTGATGTCGTTGCCTCCCTCAATGAACCAGGTGACGGCGTGTTTGACGACAGCATTGGTGCCGGTAAAGTCGTCAGAAATCTCCTTCGGCCGGACAAACGGCGTTGTCGCGCCGAATTGACGTGCCACAGTGGCGATCTCCTCGTCGTCGGTGGATACGACGACCTCGTCGAACAGCCCGCTGTCGCGGGCCGCATCGATCGAGTAGGCAATAATGGGCTTACCGCAGAACGGCCGGATGTTCTTGCGCGGGATGCGCTTGCTTCCGCCTCGCGCCGGGATGACGGCGATCTTCACGTGAGGATCTTCGTGAGTGCCGCGACGACGGCGTCTTGCTCGGCATCCGTCATCTTCGAGAACAACGGCAGCGTGATGGCGTCTTGGTAGTAGCTCTCTGCCTCCGGGAACATGCCGAAACTGAATCCAAGGCGCTGATAGTACGGCTGGGTGTGTACCGGAATGTAGTGCACGTTGACCCCGATACCTGCGGCCCGCAACGCCTCGAAGACCTGGCGCCGACTGAGCTTGATTTCGTTCCGCCGCAGCCGGATCACGTAGAGGTGCCAGGCCGAATTCGTGTCCGGATGTTGCCATGGGCAGATCACCGGCAGTTTGGCGAGAAGCGCGTCGTAACGCGCCGCGAGCTCGCGCCGGCGCGCAACAAAGGCATCGAGCCGGTCGAGCTGGCTGGCGCCCAGTGCGGCCTGGATGTCGGTCATGCGGTAGTTAAAGCCGAGCTCGACCTGCTCATACATCCAGGGACCATAGCGGTCCTCGTTCGAACGCCGCGCGTCGATCGGATCGTGCTGCACCGGGCGGACGATGCCGTGAGTGCGCAGGTAGCCAAGGCGCTCCGCCAGTCCCCGATCGCTGGCGAGTATCATGCCCCCTTCGCCGGTCGTGATGATCTTTACCGGGTGGAAGCTGAAGATCGCCATGTCGCTTAGCTGGGCGGCACCGATCTTTCGTCCCAGATATTCGCCGCCCACCGCGTGCGAAGCGTCTTCAATGATGTGAAAGCCGTAGCGGTTCGCGAGGGAACGGATCTCTGTCATCTCGCAGGACTGGCCGGCAAAATGCACAGGAATGACGATCTTTGGCACCCGTCCCTGGGTGCTTGCCTGCGCGAGCTTCTCCGCGAGCGCCGTGACGCTCATGTTGTAGGTCCGGGGGTCTATGTCGACGAAATCGACGCTGGCTCCGCAATAGAGCGCGCAGTTGGCCGAGGCGACGAACGTGTTCGGTACGGTCCACAAGATGTCGCCGGGACCGAGATCAAGCGCAAGGCAGGCAATATGAAGCGCTGCAGTCGCGTTCGAGACCGCGACGGCATGTTCTGCGCCGCAGTAACCGGCCATTGCCTGCTCGAAACGTGGCCCAGCCTGCCCTTGGGTGAGCCAGTCCGACTTCAGCACCTGAGTGACAGCATCGATATCCTGTTCAGAGATATCCTGGCGCCCATAGGGGATCATTGCACGGCAATCTCGTTGAATTCCCTGATCTCGGCAACGTCGAGGAAGTGATCGTTCTTGCCGGAGTTGTATTCGAATCCGTCAGACACCGCCTCGCCGCGCTCACCGATCGCGTTGGCGAGATAGTCGACATCCCGGCGGAAAAACTTGATCGTCGGTTTGATCACGAAGTGATCGTGGAATTTCAGGGTCAGGTGCGAGTCGTCGGTCGGGCACATGACTTCATGGAGCTTCTCGCCCGGACGGATGCCGATCACCCGGGTTGGAAGTGCGGGGGCCATGGCTTTCGCCAGGTCGGAGATGCGAACCGAAGGGATCATCGGAACGAAGATCTCGCCGCCCGACATGCGCTCAAAGCTCTTGGTGACGAAGTCGACACCTTGCTGCAGCGATATCCAAAAGCGCGTCATGCGCGGATCGGTGATCGGCAGATGATCGGCACCGGCCGCGATCAGCTTGTTGTAGAGCGGCACGATCGATCCACGGGACCCAACGACGTTGCCGTAGCGGACGACACTGAACATTGTACGGTGACCGCCGGCCATGTTGTTGGCGGCGATGAACAGCTTGTCCGATGCGAGCTTGGTCGCGCCGTAGAGATTGATCGGCTGCGCGGCCTTGTCCGTCGATAACGCGATCACCTTCTCGATGTCCGACTCCAAGGCCGCTTGGATTACGTTCTCCGCGCCATGAATGTTGGTCTTGATGCACTCCATGGGGTTGTATTCGGCAGCGGGAACCTGCTTCAACGCCGCGGCATGGACAACGAAGTCGATCCCCTTCATGGCGGTGCGAAGACGCTCGCCGTCCCGTACGTCGCCGATGAAGTAGCGCATCTCAGGCTGATCGAATTCCTGCTGCATCTCATATTGCTTCAGCTCGTCGCGCGAATAAATCACGACGCGGCGTGGCTTGAAATCCTTGAACAGGCAGCCGACGAACTTCTTCCCGAACGATCCTGTACCTCCGGTGATCAGAATAGCTTTATCATTGAACATGTTAGCTCTTGCGCCAGACCGATTTTTCGGAAAATGGGGGAATGGCGGTGGTTACCACACACTCCTGCCGCCGTCTATGACCAGGTTCTGACCGGTCATGTAGCTCGATGCATCCGAGCAGAGGAACTGCACCGCGGAGCGGTATTCGTCGACCTCGGCCATGCGCCCCATGGGGATCAGGCGCGTCAGCCGATCGACGAAGGCGGGGTCCTGGTTGTTGAAAACACCGCCCGGCGAGATCGCGTTGACGCGCACGCCGTGATCGGCCCAGTAGGTCGCCAGATATTTCGTCAGCCCGATCAAGCCGTGCTTGATCACCGAGTAGGTCACGGGCTTCACGGGCTGTTCTTCTTCGCGCGTCACTTGCGGCTGGCGATAGAGCCGCTGATCCGGCGCGATCACGCCGAGATCGGAGGCGATGTTGAGGATGACGCCGCGCCCGTGTTTGGCCATGTCGCCGCCGAACACCTGCGCGCATAACATCGCGCCGGTCAGGCCGACGGCGATCTCGGTCTGCCATTGCGGCACCGGGAACGCCTCGAAGCGCGAGGAGTGCATGACGCCAGGACTCGACGTCACCTTCGGGTCGATGGCGGCGTTGTTGACGAGGATGTCGACGGCGATGCCGCGGCCTGCGAGCTGCTCGTTCGCAGCACGCACCGAGTCGAGCGAGGTGACGTCGATCGCAAGGGCGATCAGATCGGCTGAAGCGGCGATCTGCTTCAGCGCGGCGACGGCGGCTTCGGCTTGCGTCAAGCCCACATCGGTGACGACCACGCGCGCGCCGGCTTCGCTGAGCGCCGCAACATGCTGCTTGCCCAATAGGCCGCCGGCGCCGGTCACGAGTGCGGTCCGTCCGGTCAGGTCGTAGCGGGAGGAGGGGTTTGCCATCGAAGGCTCCTGTTCAGCTTCTGAGCTGGCCGCCGTCGGCCACCATCACGCTGCCGGTCATAAAGGCGGCACGGGGCGAAGCAAGGAAGGCGACGACGCCGGCGATCTCCTCGGGAGTGCCGAGCCGGCGTAACGCCACCTCGCGCTGGAGCATGTCGTCGACCGCCTGCTTGTTTTCGGCGATCTTGCGCGCCCAGGTCCCGTCCGGGCTCAAGATGTTTCCAGGCGCGACCGCATTGATACGGATGCCTTCCAGCGCCAGCGGCCGCGCTAGACCGCGCACGGTCGCATTCAGTGCCGCTTTGGCGGCGTAGTAGGCGACCGGCGCGCCGAGTGCGGCCATGCCTGCGATCGAGGAGATGCAGACGATGGCGCGATCGCCGCTGCCACGCGCCATCAGCGGCCGGGCCGCCTCGATCATGTTGGTGGTGGCGAAGAGATTGAGGTCCATCACCCGCGACCACTCCGCCGCGGTTTCCTGCCCCGGGGGCACGGACGCGCCGCTGCCGACATTGCAGACGAGGATGTCGAGCCGGCCCCACTGCTTTTCGACGTCCTGAACAAGGCCCGTGGCGGCGGCGGGATCGGTGACGTCGGCAACGTGAATAGAGTTCCGCCCGCCGATGGCCTCGCGCGCGGCGTTCAGCGCATCGGCGCCGCGTGCCGCAAGCGCGACCTTGGCGCCTTCTGCCGCGAGCGTTGTCGCGATTGCAAGCCCGATCCCGCGGCTGGCGCCGGTGACGAGAGCGACGCGATCGTCCAGCTCTAGCTTCATCGCGCCGCGTCCTCGATCCAGCGAACCGTCATGTCGCGGTATTTTGCCAGCGCGCCGGCGTGGTCGCCGTCGACGGCACGCGCTGTCTGCAGGATGTATTGGCCCTTGTAGCCGGATCGCTCGATCAGCCGGATCGTCTTGGCAAGGTCTGCGTCGCCGGTACCGAGCGGCACGGTCGTCCCGCCGCGAACGCGGTCTTTCACGTGCACATTGAGGATGCGCGGCGCGTAGGCGCCGATCTCCTCGTCGCTGTCATAACCGAGCGAGGCGCTGTTGCCGCTATCGTAGTTGATGCCGAAGACGTGGGCTGGATATGCCTCCATGAACCGGGCGAGCTCGCGCGGCGGCAGATCGGATTCGAAGACGATCTTGACGTTCCGTCTCGCAAGCTGCTCGGAGCGAGCGAGCAACACGCGCTTCAACGTATCGCTGTCGCTCTCGCGCTCGATCTTGCCGTTGTCGACCAGCGGGATCACGATGAATTCGATGCCGATGCGGCTACAGGAGGCGATCAGCAGATCGAGGTCGGCGACGAGCGCGTCGCGCACGACGGCATCGACCTTCCAGAACGGCGCCTGCATGAAGCAGTCGCCGGTCAGGCTCGGCATCCGCACGCCGTTCTCGCGTGACAGCGCCAGAATGTTCTGTTGACCCAGCTCGGTCGTCAGCGGGTTCTCGCGCAGCCGTTCCTGATCGATGGTCCATTCCATCCGCGTCAGGCCGAGCTCTTTCGCACGCGAGAATTCCTCGCGCCACTCGTCCCAGGGGAATGCCTGGATCTTGCCGTCGACGAGAGCCGAAAGCCTGCCTTGCATGAAGCCGATGCGTTCGAGCGTTGCGGTCACGGTTGCTTGTCCGAGTTGATGGCAAGGCCCTTTGTGGTCCAGCCGCCGTCGACGAAGAGTTCCTGTCCGGTCACATAGGCGGAGGCTTCTGACGCCAGGAAGACGGCGGCTCCCACCATGTCGGCAGGCTGTCCCCAACGCCCGAGCATCGTTTGGCGGCGCCTCGCCTCGTGCATGTCGGGATCGGCAAAACTCTTCGCGGTCATCTCGGTCGCGACATAGCCGGGCGCGAGTGCGTTGACGCGGATTCCGTCGGGCGCATAATCGGCGGCGAGCGCACGCGTCAGTCCGGCAAGACCGGCCTTCGCCGCCACGTAACCGGGATTTCCGGGAAAGCCGCGGACCGAATTGATGCTGGTGACGTTGATGATCGCAGCAGAGCCCGCGTTCTTCAGAAGCGGATAGGCGGCAAGGATGGTGGCGTAGACGCCGGTGAGGTCGGTTGCGACCGTGACGCGGAAGCGCGCGAGCTCGCTCCCGGCGCTTTGGGCCGGCAGGCTGATGCCGGCGGCGTTGACCAGCGCGTCGATGCGTCCGCCTTGAGCGGTCACGATGCGGAATGCGCTCTCGATGGCCTCGTCATCGGAGAGATCGCAGGCAATCGCGCTCACGCCCTGTGGTGCGGTCCCGGAACGGCTGAGGCCGAACACCGTGGCGCCCGCATCCTTCAGGCCGGTCGCGATCGCAGAGCCAATGCCGCGGGAGGCGCCGGTGACGACCGCGATCTTGCCGGCAAGAGAAAAGGCGCTGAGGTCATGCATAGCCGTAACTACGCATGATGGCAGCGCAAAGCTTGACGTCCTCGGGACGATCGATCTGGAACATCTTGTGACGATCCATCACGTGAAAACCGATCTTGCCGCCGAGACGATTGTTCAGCTCGCGCAGGAGTGATGGGATCAGGACGTAAAACGAGCCGTTCTCCAGGTAGCGCTTCTCGATCTGCTGCCGCATGCGCCGATTGCGATAGTCGTAATTGATCGGCTCCGGCCCGCTCGCGCCGATACGCCAGTTGAAATAATCCTCGACCTCGCAGACCGAGAGCAGGCTGTCGAGATGGTCGCGATCGAAGGTCGAAAGCGCGTCCTCGATGTCGCTGGACTGGCGGATCGGCGACGTCGCCTGGAGCGCGACGATCCGCTCAAACCGTCCCATTCGCTCGTCGATCGCATTGAGTGCGTGCAGCCACGCTGATTCGGAGGAGGCGAGGTCACCCGAAATGTCTTCGGGGCGCCGCACGCCGATGGCGCCGGCGGCTTCGGCCGCGGCGATGATGCTGTCGCTGTCGGAAGAGACTGCCACGACGTCGACGCCGCGCGCCGCGCGTGCCTGCTCGACCGTCCACGCGATCAACGGCTTGCCGCAGAGATCGAGCAGGTTCTTGTGCGGAATGCCCTTGGAGCCGCCGCGCGCAGCGATCACGGCCAGTGTCTTGCGCGCCATCAGATATGCCCCTCGAGACGCTCGAGCGCGATCCAGAAGCCTTCACCCATGTTCTTGTGGCCCTGCCAGATTTCCGGGATGAAGGACGCGGTCGGGGCATGCTTGCGCAGCACCCGCCCGATCTCGTCGAAATCGATCTCGCCTTCGCCGACCTGGAGCCCTTCGCCGTCGAGCCCCTTGGCGTCCCCGAAATGCAGATGCGCAGTGTGCGGCCCGAGCTGCGCCAAGCCTTGTGCGAAGTCGAAGCCGAAATGGTTGGCGGCGAGCTTGGTGTGCGAGATGTCGACGCACATCCGCAGATCATGCTTGGCGCAAAACGCGGCCGATTCTTCCGGGAAGATGAAAATATTCTGGTGGCGCTGGCCGCCGAAATGCCAGGGGAACGGCGCCATGGTCTGCGGCGTCAGCTCGACGCCGTCCATGTCGAGCTCCTTCAGGCTCTGGGCGAAGATGCGGTAGCGCTCGGCCTTGTCCGCCGGCGGCAATGGCTCGTCCATGGTGAAACCGCCGATATTGGCGACGATGGGCGGGCGCTTCGTCTTGGGAAAGAATTTCTTCAGGCCGCGGGTGATGTCGATCACGGCCTGGGTCTGCTCCAGCGAATATCGCCGCAGCGCCTCGTCGGGGGTTGCGAGGTCCATCAGCTTGGAGCCGGCAAACAGCTCCGGCGCATGCACGACGAAGCCGAGATCATAGGTGCCGGAGAGATACGTCGCGGGATCGCGTTCCATGTCGCTGTAGCTGAGATGGAACTCGATGATATCTGGCTCGCAGATCTCCAGGAAGCGCTCGGTGTCGTGATAGCGCACCGGCACGCCCCAGGGCCGGTCGAAGCGGTAGCGCCGCGCTTTTGCGGTACCTTCGTCGAGGTCGCTCTGGAAGAAATAATCATCGCCCGCCATCGTCCGCGTCAGCTTGCGGCCGAGCAGCGCCGGCATCTTCAGCGGCGACAGGCCCTGACCCGGGCTCTTCACGGCGATGTCGCGGTCGGAGATCACGGTGCCGGCCGGAAGGTCGCGCGCGGCCACCAGGCTCTTGGCAAGGTTTTCACGGTTGATCAGCTCACCCTGGCTCAGCGCGCGCTCTGCCAGTTTCTCGCCGCGCGCCGCCTCCACCTCGCGGATGCCCGAGACCAGCGTCTTGAATTCCTCCGGCTCGAGGCTCGCGGCGTGGTCCGGACCTTCCATCCCGCGGTCGAGCGTGATGTGGCGTTCGATGACGATGGCGCCAAGCGCCACCGCGGCCGTCGAAACGGCGACGCCGCGCTCGTGCCCCGAATAGCCGACGAGCGGATGGATCTCGCGCAGCGTTTCCATGAAACGCAGATGGATGTTGTGGAGCGCGGCCGGATACGTGCTCTGGCAGTGCAGCAGCACGTAGCTCGCATCGCGGTCGTCGAGGAATTTCGCCGCGGTCTTGATTTCGTCCGTCGTGCTCATGCCGGTCGAGACGATCAGCGTCTTGCCGGTGGCGGCAAGGCACGCCAGCAGCGGCAGATTGGTGAGATCGGCGGAGGCGACCTTGTAGGCCAGCACGCCGAACTCTTCGAGGACGGCGACGCTCTTTGCGTCCCAGGGCGTGCAGAGATACTGAATACCCTTTGCTGCGCAGTACTCGGCGATTTTCTTTTGCTGTGCGGGCGGGAGCTCGAAGCGGCGCAGCAGATCGAGCGTATATTCGACGGCGAGGTCGTCGTCCTTCCCGGACAGGCTCGAAGCGCGATAGACCTCGTCGAGCTTGCGCATCTGGAATTTGGCGCAATCGGCACCGGCCGCGACCGCGGCATCGACCAGCGCAATGGCGCGATCGAAATCGCCATTGTGGTTGTTGCCGATCTCGGCGATGACGTAGCAGGGTTCGCCATCGCCCAGAAGACGGTTGCCGATGCGGACGGGGGCAGGCTGGTTGGGCGATGTCATCAACATTCTCGTCTCATATCGTCAGGCGAATCGCGCGGGAAAGCGCGACTTCCACGTCCGCAGCCCGTTTTCTTCGAACATGATGCGCGAACAGCTGTGCCCCTGCTGTTCCAGTGCGGCAATGAGCTGATAGCGCTCGAACGGACGCACGAAGAACATGAAGTAACCGCCGCCGCCGGCGCCCAGTAGTTTGCCGCCGACCGCGCCGTTCTGTTTGGCGAAATCGTAGATCGCATCGATCGCGTCCGACGAGATCTTCGAGCTCAGCTTCCGCTTGGCGTGCCAGGCGTCGTCGATCAGCCGACCGCATTCCAGCAGCTGGCCGCGCAGCAGATGTCGCCGGATGTCGCGCGTCACTTCCTTCTGCTTGGCGGCCGCAGCGACGGCGTCGCTGGTCTCGTGCTGCGCCTTCTGGTCGCGGTGGATGGCGCCGGAATCGCGGCCCGAGCCGGTGTAGCAGAGCACAAGGCTCTCCTCGAGTTCGGCGATGATGTTGGGATCGAGACGAAGCGGCACGATGGTGTTCTGGTCGGAGAAAAACTCCATGTGATTGAAGCCGCCGAACACGGTGGCGTACTGATCCTGCCAACCGCCGGGAATGTTGAGCATCAGCCGCTCGGCCTGGAACGCCATCTCGGCGACCTCGTGACGGTCCCACTGATCGCCGCGAAATTCGTTGAAGCAGCCGATGATGGCGGACGAGACCACCGCCGACCCACCGAGGCCGGAGCCGACAGGGAAGTCGGCGGACACTTCGAGTTCGAAGCCGTAAGTCGGCTTGATCAGGCGGACGACCGACTTGATCAGGGCGAGATCGCCGCCCGAGCCAAGTTCTGCGAGATCGTCAACCTCGATCGTACAGCGGAAATCGTGCGAATAGATTCGGATGCTGGGATCGCTCCGTCGCCGCAGCGTCGCGTGAGCGTACATCTTGATCGTGGCGTTGATGACAGCGCCGCCGTCATTTGCCACGAAATAATGCGTCAGGTCGGTGCCGCCGCCGGAGAAGCTGATCCGCACCGGCGAGCGCGCGCGCGCGAACACTTCGCTCTCTTCCGACAGGTTGAACAGCTCGCGGCTGAACACGTCGACCAGCCGTCCCTCGCCATCGAGGATCGGCACCACGTGCACCCGCTGGTCGAGCAGCTTGAGGATCTGTTCGCGCGGCCCGCCGGCATGCGCCCAGGCGAAGTTGCGATTGATGCAGGTCGCGACCCGGTCGTGGATCGTGATGCCGGTCAACATGCGCCTGCGGATGTCGCCGTCGGTCACCGCGCCCACGATCCGCCCGCCTGCATCCTGAGCAAACAGGATGCCGAGCATGTTGGCGTTGAGGCGCCGAAACGCTTCTTGAATCGTCTCGGTCTCGGCGATGATCACGAGGCTCGTGTCTATCAAGGTCGCGGATCCAAAAAGGTTTAGGTAATTCAGGTCCTTATCCCCGGTCGAGCCGTTAGAAAAGGTCTGAACCACGGCCTTGATACGCCAAGGTGGGCAGACGACGCAAGTTGCCCCTCAGGCGCAACTCATGATTGCCGGGGACCGTGCCGATCTGAGTGGTACAAGCTCAACATTCCAGGTGTTTTTCGAAACGGCACTGGTCGCAGTGCTCGTAATTGGTTATTCGGCGTCCGGTGTCGTTCCACGATAAGCGCCTCCCCAAATCGGTTGTTGAAGGGTCGAGCCTGCATGTTTTCTCCCCAGATCCCACAGGAAACGTTGGATCGGGCTTCCGGGGCGAGCCAGGCTTCGTCTGAAGCAGCCGCCATTTGCTTCGCGGCGATCTTCACATGCGTGATGTCAGCGACATCGGCCATGGCATGCGCAATCGTGCGCTTGCCATTGGGAAGTCCCCACTGGTTTGTGTTTGTGAAGTCGTTTCTGCTGTTGGCGGGGGCAGTATCCTGCCTGATGGTATTGACCTCACATCGCCGACATCAGCTCCGCACGAGCCATGCCAAGGTGGTTCTCTCGGCCATTGCGATCATTTTTCTGCCATGCCTCGCTTGGTTCGGTCCCGTCTTTGCCGACATCATCGTCTATCCAATTTTGCTTGGAACGATCTTCTTGGGCCTGCAGCGCACCATCGTGGTCGTGCGCGACATGGCACGACGCACGTCGATGCTGGCTGTTGTTTGCGGCTGTGGTGCGGGGATTGGTTATTTCTTCGTGGTGAACTCAAAGGGGTATGCCACTGTCCTCACGCCGGAACAGGCACTAACGGGCCTGCAGCACCTCGATACGCTTTTTCATGCGTCTATTGCCAACATGCTCGTTAACTCCGGGCATTTAAGCACGGGATTGGACGGCCTCATGCCGATCAAGTACCATGTGCTGTCCCACATATGGATGGCATGTGTCGGCCTTTGGCTCGGCGTCACGACTCTCGAGGCCTACTATCTCGCAGCGCAAATCATAGCCATCCCGTTGTTGTTCTTCGTCTTGATCATGGCCGGCTTGCTGCTGCGGCGTCCAGCACAGGGATTGACTAACGGTGCCCTCGTCACGTTGATGCCGCTCCTGCTCTTGATGGTTGCCGATCTCTGGGGGGCGACTTCGTATCTTGTTTCTGAAAGCTATTTGGTCTCTCTCCTTCTGCTCTTGCTTGCGATGCCGCTGCTTGCAGAGATTGCCGATGAGAGATCGTCGCTCGGGCCTCCCCTGATAGCCCTGGCGATCGCGGGAACGTTGGTTTTGTTCGCAAAGATTTCAGTCGGTGTGATCTTATGGGGAGTCGTGGGATATTTACTGTGGCGACGACTGGGATTGACTCTTCTGAATTTCATCAAAGTTGCGGCCCCGATTGCGCCACTGGTCGGGCTTGCCAGCGTAGTCAGTTCCCCCGACGCCGGCACTTATGTCCATGCGCTGAGTCCGCTCAGTTTTGTGCGCGAGTATCCCCGCCTAGCGCTTCCAAACATCGCGGCCAATCTGGTCCTGCTTTATGGTGCCGTGCGCCTTTGGCTCGCCGGGTCGTTGGACGAGAAACGGCTGGCAGAAGCGTTTGCACTCTTTGCGATGGGAAGCCTCGTTCCAGCTCTCCTGCTCGACATTGCGGGAGGCTCGGCGTTCTATTTCGCGAATGTCGGGACCTTTGTCTGTATCGCCTTCTTAACGGCCTATGGCGCTCCGATGCTCGAAAGGCTGCAGCTTCGGGCGTTTACTCCCGGTATGATACTGCTCGTGATCGTCTTCATCGCCCTCGCGACGAATGAGAAGAGACGCAGCTCCATCGAGTTCACGAGGCAGTTTCAGGAATTGCGCGCGCGGGCCCATGTGCTCGCCGGCAGGGGCGATGTGGCGCCGTTGCCAACCTTGCGCGCGATGGCAGCGCTGCTATCGCCCGCCGGTAGCGTTCGCGGAGAGATTGGCGATGACGTGAGGCATACGCCGGGAGCGCAGTCTATACAGACGTTGCTTTCATTGGGTGCGGCGCAGACGCACCGTACCGCGGTGTTCGTCGCGCCGAACGATCGGTCGTTCTGGACGAACAATATCGACTGTCGAGGGGACTCGTTCTTCGTTCCAGCAATCCTCGGCGTGCCGATGTTGAAAGGGCTCAGCCCTCCAGAATTCAAGTGTGGGAGGGATATCTACTACACGACCAGCCTCTACAAAAACGATGCGATTTCGGAAGTCGCTGGCGACGCGCAGCTTTGCGCGAGGGCATCTATTTTCGGGCTGAATACTATTCTGGTCCTGTCGGCTCCGGACGAGGGTCGGAGAATGAGTTGCCCTGTCTCGAAACAGTAAGCTGCGCGAACTTTAGCCCCTGCTTCTCACGATAATTCTGACCATTCCGGTGTTCCTTGCACAGAGCTCCGCGCGGGATGCCGGGATCGGCGAGGCCTACTCATCTGAGAGATCGCCGGAATTTGCAACACGCGCGACACCTGCGACGTCGCTCGCCTCGACCAGCAACCAATTGGCATGTCGAGGCGGAAATGCTGTTCAGGTCGATAACGGACTGGTCAGCGGCTTTCGCTATCGAAGGCGGCCCCCAGAACGAGAAGATTTGCTGCTTGCGCAGCCGGGGTTCAGTACCCAACCGCTTGGCAAGCGCGATTTCGAACAGAAGGCCAAGCAACGTCAGAGCTGCGCTCGACAGCAGCGGCGCCACGTCGTCGAGCCAGGCGCCCGATCGTTGCCGCACCGCCTCGTAGCGATGCTCATGCACGGCGAATGTCATGACATCGTCCCGAAAGCCTCAGACCGGCAAGGCGAGACGGTGACGGATCGCGCACCTTGCTCCGAGTTTGGGCGACGCGGGCTGCTGCTGTGGTGCGCTCGGCTGATGTGCGTCACGAGGGCACATGAGCGGCCATGCAATATTGCGCGCCGAGCGGCAGCCAACCAAAGCTAGCATCCACCTTGTGGAAGAAGGGTGTGTCGAACGGGGTGAATATGATGAACTGCCGTTCCAGATCGACCATGCCGGCGGCGCGAAACAGCTTGGCGAGCCGACCAGGGCGGAGCAACACGGCGTTCTGGTCGAACGGGCAGCTCCTGACGATCTTCTGCGTTAGCGGATTGAGCGGATTGTGCTCGATGATGACGACGAGGCCTCCCGGCCGGACCACGCGAGCCGCTTCGACGAGGAAGGACTCCCAATCGTCGGGCGGAACGTGATGCATGACGGCTATCGCGTAGGCGATGTCGAAGCTGCGATCCTGGTAGGGAAGCCGCGTGCCGTCATAGACATCGTAGTGGACGTCCGGATTGGTGGCTTTTGCTTCTTCGATGACCGTACCGGCGACGTCGATTCCGGTCAGCTTGATGCCGGATTGCGCAGGCCTCAGGTGTGGATGAATCAAGCCCTGCCCGCAGCCGATATCCAGAACGTCGACCGGTCGCAACGAAATATCGTTCTGTGAGCGGAACTTGGAGAACGCATCCAGCAGGTAGCGCGCCTTCGCGCGCGTGAAGAAATCCTGCGGCTGGCCGCTGAAGGCGATCGCGCTGTCGATTTGCGTGCTGTAGCCGTCGCGATATCGGTCGAATTCCGTCATGATGGCTGCTCCGTCCCGGTTCGGCGGGAGATCTCGACTGGTGCTATTCGGACGCCCGCCGCCGCCGGCGCTTGTAGTGCAAGACGTTCCAGGGACGCATCCGGCAGATTGACGCTGAATTCAATGACCGTCGTCGGCCGAGAGCGTACCTGATTGTAGATGCGTCCCACATACTCGCCGATGATGCCAAGAAAGATGGCATTGAGACTGATGCCGAACAGCAGCAGCACTGTTGTCGTGGCGAAGCCCGCCGGCCAGTTGATGCCGAAGACTAACCGCGAGAAGATGTAGAAAAAACTCGCGAGGCAGGTCAGTACCGAGATTCCCAGCCCAATGAAGGCGGCGAGGCGAAGCGGGAAGATCGAGTGCGTGATCAACCCGTCGACCGCCAGCGATATCAGCTTTCCGAGCGGAAATTTACTGACTCCGGCTTGCCGCGCGTGTCGGTCGTAAGCCACGCCGATCTGCTTGGTCGCGAGCAGCGACGTCAGACCGCGCGTATAAGGCGCGACGTCGTTGATCAGATGAAGCTGATCCAGCACGCTGCGGTCGATCAGCCTGAAATCGCCGCTGTCGAGCATCAGATTGTCGTCGGATAGTCGCCTGAGCAGCCGGTAGTAGACCCGTCGCGCCCACTGCAGCAGCTTGCTTTCCTGCCGGAAGCGCCTGATACCCACGACCACGTCGTGACCCTGCTCCCACAGCTCCAGAAATCTAGGGAACACTGTCGGTGGATCCTGGAGGTCGCAGTCGATCTGGATGGCGGCGTCTCCGGAGGCCAGACGATACGCCGTGAGCACGGACCTCTGGAAGCCAAAGTTTCGGGCAAATCGTACCGCGCGAACGCGCGGATCGGCTGCCGCCAGTTCGGAGATGATAGCACTCGACTTGTCGGTGCTGTGGTTGTCCGTGAAGATGATTTCGAACGTATAGCGATCATTCATTTGTTGGAAGACATGGCACACGGCGTCATAGGCCCTGCGGATGTTGCCTTCCTCGTTGAAGACAGGAATCAAAATCGAAATGAGCTTGCGTTCGGTGTCGGCGGGCTTTCCGCGCATTTCGTTTGTTGTCCTGTCCGTGTGTATCGGTATTGGTCGAGGGTTGCTGTCAGCTGAAAAATGCTAGTTATCAGATGCGGCGCATCGCGCAAAGCCGCCCGGACCTCTCGCGGGCAAATTACGCAGCATTCCGAAGGGCATATGCTTGATTAAAGGGGGGCTTTCCAGTAAGGCTCGCCCGGCGCGTTCCATATCGCGCCACCACTCGGGAGGACCGCCTCCCGGAAATCTGCTGTATCTCGTTGTTGCAATTAAGGTTCCGAATGGCCCACGCCTCATATCATGACATCCCAACGGGGAAGCTGACGCGCTGTCAGGTCTGCGGCTCGGAGCGGCTCGAGCTCGTCATCGACCTTGGACATCAACCACTGTGCGACTCGCTGCCGTCGAAGGCGCAGCTCGATGGTCCCGAAACGAGCTACCCGCTTCGTCAGGTGTGGTGCCGCGATTGCTCGCTGTCGCAGATCGACTATGTCGTTCCGCCGGAAGTCGTATTTCACCCCGAATATCCGTACCGTTCTGGCATCACCAAGGAGCTCGCGGTCTATCAGGACGCGTTCGTGCAGGATGCGGTCGCAGACCTCGGGCTTAAGGCGGACGATCTCGTTGTCGACATCGGGTCCAACGACGGAACGCTGCTCTCAGGATTCAAGCGACGCGGCATGCGCGTCCTCGGCATCGAGCCGACCAACATCGGGCGCATCGCGCAGGAACAGGGTATCGAGACGCTGCAGGCGTTCTTCGACGAGGAAACTGCCCGCAAGGTCGTGGAGACGCACGGCCATGCCAAGGTCGCCACCGCCACCAACGTCTTCGCGCATGTGGCCCAGCTCGGCGGCTTTATCCGTGGCCTGGAGCGCCTGCTGGCGCCCGACGGCGTCTTCATCCTCGAAAACCATTATCTGCTCGACGTCATCGAGGGCGGGCAGTTCGACACGATTTACCACGAGCACCTTCGCACCTATTCGTTGAAGTCGATCGTCAAGCTGTTCGAGTTCTTCGATTTCACTTGTGTCGACGCGCAGCGCGTCAGCCGTTACGGAGGCAATATCCGCGTCTACGTGGCCAAGGGCAGAGGACGTCCGGTCAAGCCCGCGGTCGCTCAACTTCTGAAGGCCGAGGATGATTTCGGCCTCTCGAACCCCGAATGCTACGCGGCTTTCCGTGCACGCGCCGAAAAGGTCAAGCGCGACCTCCTCGAGCTCGCCCTCGACTGCAACAAGAAGGGCCTGAGCTTCGTCGGCAATTCGTGCCCTGGCCGTTGCAGCACGCTGCTGAACTATGTCGGCATCGATCGCACGCTGATGCCGTATATCTGCGAGCAACCCACCTCGCTCAAGCTCGGCCTGCATTTGCCCGGAAAGCAGATTCCGATCGTCGACAACGAGCGCCTGATCCGCGAACAGCCGGACTACGTGGTACTGCTCGCCTGGCACTATGGTCAGCCGATTGCCGAACAATTGCGGGCAAGAGGACTGAAGTCGAAACTAGTCATGCCGTTGCCCGAAGTCCGCATACTTCCGGATTGAGCATGGGCCGGACGTCAAGCCGGCGCGCCGGGCCGCCTCGGTAGGAATGGTGTCATGAAAGCGATGATTCTGGCGGGAGGCCTCGGCAGTCGCCTCAGCGAGGAAACCTCCGTCCGACCGAAACCGATGGTCGAGATCGGCGGTCATCCGATCCTCTGGCACATCATGAAGATGTACTCGTCCTTCGGCATCAACGACTTCGTGATATGCCTGGGGTACAAGGGCTACCTGATCAAGGAATATTTCTCACACTACCTGCTGCACACGTCCGACGTCACGATCGATCTCAAGAACAACCAGATCGACTTTCACGCCAGCCGGTCGGAACCGTGGCGCGTGACCCTGGTCGACACCGGCGCCGAGACCGAGACGGGCGGCCGCATCAAGAGGGCGCTCCCCTTTGTGCAAGACGATGATGCGTTCTGCCTGACCTATGGCGATGGCGTCGCCGATATCGACATCGCGAAGCTGATCTCGTTTCATCGTTCGCATGGCAAGCTTGCGACCGTTACCGGCGTGCGTCCACCTGGCAGGTTCGGCAGTCTCGAACTCGAGGACAGCGTTGTGAAGGGGTTCAACGAAAAACCCCTCGGCGACGGCGGATGGATCAATGGCGGGTTCTTCGTGCTCGATCCTCGCATCGCCCAGCTGATTGCCGGTGACTCCACGACCTGGGAGCGGCAGCCGCTCGAGCAACTGGCCCAAAGCGGCGAACTACGTGTGTTTCGCCACGAAGGGTTCTGGCGGTCGATGGATACCCTGCGAGAACGCAATTTGCTCGAGGCGCTCTGGAAGGAGAATAACCCGCCGTGGCGTATGTGGACGTAAACCCGGAGTTCTGGCGTGGCCGGCGCGTTCTGGTGACAGGACACACCGGTTTCAAGGGCGCCTGGCTCAGCCTGTGGCTATCCGCCATGGACGCCCGCGTTTTCGGTTTTTCGCTAGCGCCACCGACGACGCCGTCCTTGTTCGACCGGGCAGAGGTCGCCGCCGTCGTGGATGACACGCGCGGCGATATCAGGGATATCGGGGCATTGTCGCATGCGTTAGCGACCAGCAGGCCTGAAGTGGTGTTTCACCTCGCCGCGCAATCCGTCCTGCGCGAATCCTACGTCGATCCGATCGGCACTGTCTCGACCAACGTGATGGGTACGGTGAACCTGCTCGAGGCGGTGCGTCAGTTCAATCTCAAGGCAAAGGCGGAGGGGACGGGTGACGGCGTCCGTTCGTTCGTCATCGTCACCAGCGACAAGTGCTATGAAAATCGCGAGTGGGTGTGGGGCTATCGCGAGAATGAGGCGATGGGGGGCCACGATCCCTATAGCACGAGCAAGGGATGCGCCGAGCTGCTGCTGACGTCGTATAATCGCAGCTTCGCGGAGCCGCCGGCGGCTTCGGGACGTGCAGGTAATGTTATCGGCGGTGGCGATTGGGCGAAGGATCGCATCGTGCCGGACGCGATCCGCGCCTTTGCGATGCAACGCGCACTGGAGGTGCGGCGCCCGCGAGCCATTCGACCGTGGCAGCACGTGCTTGAGCCGCTTGCCGGATACCTGCTCCTGGCCGAGGCTTCGTCCAGGCAAGGCGCCGCCATGGCCGAAGGCTGGAACTTCGGCCCAGGGCCGGAAAGCGAGCAGCCGGTGGCGCGCCTCGCCGACACGCTGGCTGCGATTTGGGGCAATGGCGCGCAATGGCAGCATGTGGGCAGCGACGACTTGCACGAGGCGACCTTCCTGAAGCTGGATTCCTCGAAGGCGCGAACACTGCTTGGCTGGCGGCCCCGGCTCGGATTTGACGACGCATTGAAAATGACAGTCGACTGGTACAAGGCCGATTTGGAGCGGTCGGCCTCCTCAATGCGTGATTTCACGCTCGGTCAGATCCGAGACTATTGCGACGCGACCTGACCGGACGTTTCCGACAGCTCACTCAGTGCGGAGGTGAGGAAAGTTTCGATGAGCGGGCTCACGGTGGCTTTGGTCGGTGGCGGACGATGGGGGCGTACGCACGCTTCCATCTTGGCACAGCTTTCCGATCGTGTCGGTTGTGTGCTGTGGGTGTCGCGCCACAATGGCGAAGCCCTCAATGCGTTTCTCTCCGATCGTACAGGAGCGCCTCCTCGGTTCACGCCGCTCGCGAGCCTTGACGCTGCGCTGGCTCTGCGTCCCGATGCCGCCATCGTCGCGACACCTGCCGCCGATCACGCCGGGACTGCCGAGAGCCTGCTGCGCAGGGACGTGCCGACCCTGGTCGAGAAGCCGCTTGCGCTGAGCGTCGACAGTGCAAATCGTCTGGTCGATCTGGCGGCTGGGCGCAACATCCCGCTCCTTGTCGGCCTGCATCTGCTCAGTGCGCCGTTCTTGCGTCATTTCCTGCGTTTGTGCGCGGGGCGTGCGATCGCTGCCATCGAATTGGAGTGGCTGGATGCTGAGCAGGAGATCCGGCACGGCATGGCCAAATTGTCCAACGTCACGACGCATAAGGTCGACGAGATCATTCCTCATCTTTGGTCGATGCTGCATCTGATCGACGACAGCGCCGAGCCGCAATTGCGCGAGGTGAGGCCGTTGCCGCAAGGTGCGGTCGAGGTGGAGCTGGGCTTGGGGCAGTCGCTTGCCGTGCTTCGGTTCGGACGGAGGGCTGTCGCGCGCAAGCGATTGATCCGCCTCGAATTGCGCGATGGCGGCAGAGCCGAGCTTGATTTCACCATCGAGCCCGGCCGGATCTTCATCGATGGCGTCGAGTTGCCAGGCTTGGAAGTCGGCGGCAAGCTCGGGCCGCTTGCGACAGAGCTGGCTGGCTTTTTGGACCTCGTCCGCGCGGGTCGGGACTTCTCGTCATCGCCCCAGCTGGCGTCCCGTTGCATCGGTGCCGTCGAGCTGGCCGAAGCGGTGCGGATCCGCTTGATTGCAGAGGAGGCGAAGGCAGTGTCAGCCCGTCTCGCACGCGGGGACACGATGGAGGATCCCGATGTCTCGGCCTGGGTCATCGATAATGTTGCCCCGCTCCTGGATATTCAGGAACCGCTTACCAGCGACCTGAGACGGGAGCTTGCAGACGTTATCGTCGATGCGCTCGAAGCC
Organism: Bradyrhizobium sp. 155; assembly: GCF_023101105.1. NCBI lineage: Bacteria > Pseudomonadati > Pseudomonadota > Alphaproteobacteria > Hyphomicrobiales > Nitrobacteraceae > Bradyrhizobium > Bradyrhizobium sp. 155. The sequence continues at coordinate 2,559,025 of NZ_CP064704.1, forward strand.
GCTGACGCGACGGCTCACGTCCACGACGACAGACTGCGCGCCGTGATCGCGACGATACGGCAATCGGACTTCTTCGCGCATCTGACGCTGAGCCGGTCGGCTTGAGCGGCACGGCTTACGTTACGGCAGCTGCGGTTTCTTGATTGAAGCGCGAACGCCCAGTCACGAAATGTCGCGGATAGGCTTTGGGCACCAACGCCATCTTCGCCTGATTTCATCGTCATCGCTCGTCCGCGATCACCTTGCCGTCGTTCGGCAGCGCGCCGGGCCTCACCAGTTCAACCTCGCCTCCGAGTTTCGTCACGGCGCGCAAGGTGCCTGCAATCTCGTCGCGTAACGCATCGTTCGCGGCCGCCGTCTCCGCTTTCAGCGTCATTGCATCGGCCTCGCCTTGGCGCGTGACGACGAGGCGTAATCTTCCGAGCGCGGAATGGCGCTTGCCGATCTCGGCGACCTGCTCGGGGCGGACGAACATGCCCTTGACCTTGGTGGTCTGGTCGGCGCGGCCCATCCAGCCCTTGATGCGCATGTTGGTGCGCCCGCAGGGGCTGGTCCCCGGCAGTGCCGCGGTGAGGTCGCCGAGAGCGAGCCGGATCCAGGGATGGTGCGGGTCGAGTGAGGTCACGACGATCTCGCCGACGTCACCGGGCGCCACGGGATCGCCGGTACCGGGCTTGACGATCTCCATGATGAGATCCTCGTTCACGACCATACCGTCGCGCGCGCTGGTCTCGAAGGCGATAATGCCGAGATCGGCGGTGCCGAAGGCCTGGTAGACGTCGGTGCCGCGCGCCTTGATCTCGGCCTGGAGCGAGGGCGGGAAGGCTGCGCCCGAGACCAGCGCGCGCTTGATCGAGGAGACGTCGCGGCCCGAGCTTGCGGCAGCATCAAGCAAGATCTTCAGGAAGTCCGGCGTGCCGCTGTAGCCGACGGGACGGTAGGCCTCGATCAGCTCGAATTGCTGCTCGGTATTCCCTGGACCAGCCGGGATCACGGCGCAACCGAGCGCGCGGGCCGACGCATCGAAGATGAAGCCGCCGGGGGTGAGATGGTAGCTGAAGGTGTTGAGCACGATGTCATCGGGCCGGAACCCGGCCGCGAACAGCGCCCGTGCGCCGCGCCAGGGGTCAGCCTGCCGCCCCTCCGGCTCGAAAATCGGCCCGGGGGAGGTGAAGAGGCGGGCGAACGAGCCGGGCGCCGCCGCGACGAACCCTCCAAAAGGCGTGGAGGCCTTGTGCAGGGCCGGTAGTTCCGACTTGCGCAGCACCGGCAGGCCCGCCAGGGCCGCCCTGGAGGTCACGGCGGCCGGATCGACGCCTTTCAGCCGATCGGCATAGGCGGGCGCGGTCATCGCAGAGCGCAGCACGCCAGGCAGGCGGGAGAACAGATCGGCCTCGCGCGCGGCTTGTTCGCGCGTCTCGAGGGCGTCGTAATGGGCGGTCATGGCTCATCTTTCCGGGTTGGCATCCGTTGCGCGCCGTCGCCGGCATGGGTATCAGACGGCCACGGGCGAGGTTTGAAGAGGACGCGATGGCGGACGAGGGAATCAGTGCGGCGGACGAGGCGGCGGACGTCGTCGCGCGCCTGAAGCGCCGCATGATCGACGAGGCGCTGCCGCTGTGGTCGACGGTCGGCTGGGACCATGGCGCGGGTGGTTTCATCGATCGGCTGCACCGCAACGGCACGGCGGACAGCGCCGCGCCGCGCCGGGTGTTCGTGCAGGCCCGCCAGATCTGGTGCTACGCCAAGGCTGCGCAGATGGGCTGGTACCCTGAGGGGCGCGCCATCGCACTGAAGGGGCTCGAGCATCTGCTCGCCAAAGCAAAGGCGCCCGACGGCCGGCCCGGCTACGTGCACCGGCTGACGCCGGAGGGCGCGGTGCTGGACGGCCGGCGCGACGCCTACGACCACGCCTTCATCCTGTTTGCGCTCGCGGCCGTCTATGCGCTCGACCAGGACGCGCAAATTCGCGCCGAGATCGACGCGCTGCTCGCCTTCCTCGACGGCCATCTGCGCTCGCCGCACGGCGGCGTCCACGAAGGCCTTCCGGTCTCGCTGCCGCGCCGGCAGAACCCGCACATGCATCTGTTCGAGGCGATGATCGCGTGCTTCGACGCGACCCACGATTTGTCGTTCCAGAACCGTGCCGGCGAGTTCTTCGCGCTGTTCCTCGCCAATCTCTACGACAAGCGGACATGCGCGCTCGGCGAATATTTCGAAGAGGACTGGTCGAAGATCGCGCCGGTCAGCGTCGAGCCCGGCCACCAGGCGGAATGGGTCTGGTTGCTGAAGGGGTTCGAACGCATCACGGGCTGCCCGACCGGACAGCGGCGCGCCGAGCTGCTGGAAACCGCGCTGCGCTATCGCGACGAGGCCACCGGCTGCCTGATCGACGAGGGGGACGACGCTGGCAATATGCGCCGCACTACGCGCCGGCTGTGGCCGCAGACCGAGATTGCGAAGGCGTGGATCGCGCAGGCCGAATCCGGCGAGGCGGGCGCGGCGGACGAGGCGCGCATGGCGCTGGCGCGGCTCGAACGCCATTATCTCAGCCATCCCGTGCGGGGCGGCTGGTACGACCAGTTCGAGCGCGACGGCAAATCGCTGATCGACACCATTCCTGCGTCGTCGTTCTATCATGTTCTCTGCGCAGTCACGGAAGCGGAACAGGTATTGGAAGGTTAAAGCCAGCGCTTGCGCCGCTTGAAGCTCTTGAGGTTCTTGAAGCTCTTGCGCTGGTCGCCGGCGCCGCCGAGGTAGAATTCCTTGACGTCTTCGTTGTCGCGCAATTCGTCCGCGGTGCCGTCGAGCACGACCTTGCCCTGCTCCATGATGTAGCCGTGGCTTGCCACCGACAGCGCAGCGCGGGCGTTCTGCTCGACCAGGAGAATGGTGACGCCGAGGTCACGATTGATCTTGTGGATGATCGAGAACACCTCTTTCACCAGCAGCGGCGACAGACCCATCGAGGGCTCGTCCATCAGGATCATCTTCGGGCGCGCCATCAGCGCGCGGCCGATCGCGAGCATCTGCTGCTCGCCGCCGGAAAGATAACCAGCCAGTCCGGTGCGCTCCTTCAGGCGCGGGAAATAGTCGAAGACCATGTCGAGATCGGCGCCGACCTCGCGGTCCCTGCGGGTGAATGCGCCGAGCTTGAGGTTTTCCAGCGAGGTCATGTCGGCAACGATGCGCCGGCCCTCCATCACCTGGAAGATGCCGCGGCGGACGATCTTGTCGGGATCGATGCCGTTGATGCGCTCGCCCTCGAACAGGATCTCGCCGCGCGTGACTTCGCCGTCCTCGGTCTTGAGCAGCCCGGAGATCGCCTTCAGCGTCGTCGACTTGCCGGCGCCATTGGCGCCGAGCAGCGCCACGATCGCGCCCTTGGGCACGTCGAGGCTGAGACCGCGCAGCACCAGGATGACGTCGTCATAGACGACCTCGATGTTGCGCACGGCAAGGAGGGGCTGCGCGGGTACAACGCCGGGGGAGGGGCGCTCGATGTGAGCCGCTTCACTCATGATCAGTTACTCTCTCGATGTGTCACCCGCCTTGTGCGCAATCGCACTGGGGCGGGTGAGCCAGTATTCCAGAGACGCCGGAGATTCACCGGGAAGCCGCGGCGGACTGGATCCCCCGCTCCAGTGCGCGCTGCGCACAAGGCGGGGGATGATAGTTGTGCGGAGGGCGAAAGGAGGCTCACCAGCCCAGCAATTCCGGCTTGCGCGGGAGCTCGACCGTCTTGACCTTCTCGAGCTTGATCGCGCCCTTGGCCATGAGGTCGTTGAGGTCGCCGTCGGTCGCGCCCGCAATCTTGGTGCGGTAGAGATCGACCTTCAGCGTGCCGCGGTGGTCCTTGTCGGTCCAGGTCGAAGGATTGCAGACGCCCTCCATGCCTGACGGCACCCAGTCCTTCTTCTGGTAGAAGCCCTTGGCGACGTTCTCGCCGGTGGCGCCGCCATTCTTGGCGGCCCAATCGATCGCCTCCTTCATGTAGAGCGCCGAGCACACCGCCGCGATGTAGTGCACGGGCCGATAGACCTTGCCGGTCGGGTCGGACATCTTCGAGATCTCCATCACGGTCTTCATGCCGGGCGCATCGCCGCCCCAGCTCACAGCGGTGCGCAGCGGGAAGATCACGCCGTCGGCGGCATCGCCGGCGGTCTTGGCGGCGTTCTCGTCCATGCCCCAGACATTGCCCATGAACTGGATGTCGACTCCGGCGGTCTTGCAGGCCTTCATCACCGAGATGTTGGACGCGGCGGTGTTGCCGAGATAGGCGTAGTTGGCGCCCGAGGATTTCAGGCTCAGGCACTGCGCGCTGTAGTCACCCGGCGCGAGCGCGAACACCAGCGGCGGTAGCACCTCGAAACCGAGCTCCTGCGCCATGGCTTCGCCGGCGGCCTTCGGTGCGTTCGGATAGGGGTGGTTGGCGCCCATGTGGACGAATTTCGGCTTGCCGGACTTGCCCTTGGCCTTCCAGTCCTCGGCCGCCCACATCAGCATGGCGCGGAGCGAGTCCGAATAGCTCGGGCCGTAGAAGAAATTGTACGGCGCGGGCTTTGCCTTGCCGCTGATACCTTCGGGGTCGGTGAGCGCGGCGGCATAGGAGCCGGACATGTCGGGGATCTTGTCCTGGGCGAGGAAGCCGGTCAGCGCCTCGGTGTCTGCCGTGCCCCAGCCCATGATGGCCGCGACCTTGGAGTCGGGCGCCGACCACTTCTTGTAGAGCGCGATCGCGCGCGGCACCTGGTAGCCGTAATCGTTGGTGTCGACATTGAGCTGCTTGCCGCCGACGCCGCCGTTCTTGTTGACCCAGGTGAAGGTGTCGGCGACGGCCTGGCCATAGGGTGTGCCGACGTCGGAGGTGCCGCCGGAATAATCGGCGAGGTGCCCGATCGCGATCTGCGCCTGCGCGCTTGCCGAGAATGCGGCGATCGCCAGCGCCAGCGACGCGGTGCTCAAAAGGGATTTTGTCTTCATGGGTTGCCTCCTCCTGTTTATTTGTTGGTTAGCGAGTTGCCCGCGCTCAATGCGAGAACGGGTAGAGTTTCCAGTACGCCTTGATCTGTCGCCAGCGATGGGCGAGCCCGTCGGGCTCGAACATCAGGAACGCGATGATGATCACCCCGATTGCGATCTCGCGCAGGAAGGTGATGTTGTTGTTGAGCGACAGCGCCTTGTCGATCGCGCCGCCCTTCAGCGCGACGCTGAGGAACTCCATCGTCTCGGGCAGCAGCACCACGAACGCGGTGCCCATCAGCGTGCCCATGATCGAACCGGTGCCGCCGATGATGATCATGGCGAGGAACAGGATCGAACGTTCGATGCCGAAACCCTCTTGCGATACCACGAGTTGGTAGTGCGCATAGAGCGCGCCGGCGATGCCGGCGAAGAACGCGGCAAGGCCGAACGACAGCGTGCGATACTTTGTGAGATTGATGCCCATGATCTCCGCGGAGAGATAATGGTCGCGGATTGCCACCAGCGCACGGCCATCGCGGGTACGCATCAGGTTGGTGACGAGGATGTAGCTCGCCAGCACATAGGCCAGCACAACATAGAAATACTGCCTGTCGCCGCGCAGCGTGTATCCGAAGATCGAGAACGGACTTGCGCTCGCCGGCACCGAGCCGCCGGTGAACCACTCGGCGCGGGAGAAGAAGTCGAGCAGGATGTATTGCGCGGCCAGTGTCGCGATCACTAGGTAGAGCCCCTTCAGGCGCGCCGCCGGGATGCCGAAGATCAGCCCGATCAGCGCCGTGATGATGCCGGCAAGCGGGATCGCGAAGAAGACCGGGATCGGCGTGTTGTTGGAGATGTAGGCCGAGGTGAAAGCGCCGAGCAGGAAGAAGGCGGCATGGCCGATCGAGATCTGGCCGGTGAAGCCGACCAGGATGTTCAGCCCCAGCGCCGCGATCGAGAAGATGCCGATCTGGATCAGGATACTGAGCCAGTAACCGCTGAAGAACTGGGGCGCGAAGCACAGCAGCAGCACGCCGACGATCGCAAAATTGCGGCTGGTCGTGGTCGGAAAGATCGTGGTGTCGGCCGCATAGGAGGTGCGGAAGTCACCAGCAGGGATGAGGACAGGGCCGGCCATGGATCAGATCCGCTCGATGTCGTGGGTGCCGAACAGGCCGTAGGGCTTGATCATCAGCACGATGATGAGGACGTAGAACGGCGCGATCTCGTAGAGATTGCCCCAGTGAAGGTATTCGCTGTCGACATATTGCGCGATGTTCTCGAGCAGGCCGATGATGATGCCGCCGAGCACGGCGCCGCCGACGGAATCGAGTCCGCCGAGGATCGCCGCCGGAAACACCTTAATGCCGTAGCCGGCCAACCCGGAGGAGACGCCGTTCACCACGGCAACGACGACGCCCGCGACCGCGGAAACCGTCGCTGAGATCGCCCACGCCATCGCGAACACGCTTTTCACGGAGATGCCGAGCGACTGTGCCACCTGCTGGTTGAACGCGGTGGCGCGCATCGCAAGTCCGTACTTCGAGGCGCGGAAGAACCAGGCCATGCCGATCATCATCGCGACCGAGACGACGAGGCTCATGACATAGACGGTTTGGATCTGGAGCCCGAGCAGGCTGACGGACTGGCTCTCGAACACACGCGGGAACGGCTGTGGATTGACACCGAATATCCATTTCAGCGTCGCCTGCAGCACGGTGGAGAGGCCGATCGTCACCATGATGACCGAGATGATGGGTTCGCCGATCATCGGTCGCAGGATCAGGACCTGCACCGCGATGCCGAACACGAACATGAACACCAGCGTCATCGGCATGCCGATCCAGAACGGCACCTGGTATTTCGCGAGCAAGGTCCAGCACACCCAGGCGCCGACAAGCAAGAGCTCGCCCTGCGCGAAATTGACGACCTGGCTAGCCTTGTAGATCAGCACAAAGGACATCGCGACCACGCCATAGAGCGTGCCGACCACGAGGCCGTTGACCAGGAGCTGGATGAGGAAGGCGGTGTTCATGAAGTGGTGCTCGCTGACAAATCCGGCGCGCTCTTCCCCTCTCCCCTTGTGGGAGAGGGTGGCTTGGCGAAGCGAAGACGGGTGAGGGGTTGTCTCAGCAGTAAGGGCGGGGAGAGAGGACCCCTCACCCGAGTGGGGTCTTGGCTAATAGCGGAGATGCCCTCTCCCGCAAAGGGAGAGGGCGCATCGACCCGCATCGCGCTCTCGGTTCGAAGTAGGCTCACTCCGCGGCCTCCGCCATGTGCCCGGGTCCGCCCAGGTCCACGACCCTCAGCGTTGTACGTACGCGCTGCGTGCTGCCGTCCTGGAAGCGGATCACGGTGTCCACGGGGATGTCGGCCTGGCCGCGGTAGATCGCGTCGATGATGCCTTCGTACTTTTCGTTGATGACGCTGCGGCGCACTTTCCGCGTGCGGGTGAGTTCGCCGTCGTCGGCGTCGAGCTCCTTGTAGAGCAGCAGGAAACGGGAGATGCGCTGTGCCGGCGGCAGAGTCGCGTTGACGGTCTCGACTTCCTTCTTCAGTAGCGCATAAACCTCGGGCCGCGAGGCCAGGTCGCTGTAGGTCGTAAACGAGAGCCGGTTCTTCTCCGCCCATTTCGAGATGATGGAGTAGCGGATGCAGATCATTGCGGCGAGCGCGTCGCGGCCCGAGCCCAGCACCACGGCTTCGGCGATATAGGGGGAGAACTTCAGCTTGTTCTCGATGAATTGCGGCGAGAAGCGCTCGCCGCGCGAGGTCTCGGCGAGATCCTTGATGCGGTCGATGACCACTAGCTGACGGTTCGCGTTGAAATAGCCGGCGTCACCGGACAGCATCCAGCCGTCCTTGATGTCGGCTACGCTCGCCTCCGGGTTCTTGTAGTAGCCGAGGAACATGTTGGGATGCCGCACCACGATCTCGCCGACGCCGTGGACGTCGGCATTGTCGATGCGGATCTCGACGCTGTCGGCCATCGGCACGCCCGTCGTGTCGGGGTCGACCTTGCCAGCAGGATGCAGCGTGTAGGCCCCCAGCAGCTCGGTCTGGCCGTAGAGCGTGCGCAGCGGCACGCCCATGGCCTGGAAGAACTTGAAGGTCTCGGGCCCGAGTGCCGCGCCGCCGGTTGCGGCTGAACGCAGGCGGGTGAAGCCGAGACGGTCGCGCAATGCACGGAACAGGATCGCGTCGGCAAAGCCGGAACGCTCGCCCTGTTCGAGCGCGGCAAGCCCGCTCTTCATGCCGATGTCGAACAGGCGCTGCTTGAACGGGGTTGCGTCCATCACCCTGGCGCGGACATCGGCGGCGATCGATTCCCAAACGCGCGGTGCAAACAGGATAAACGTCGGCGCGATCTCGCGCAGATCGTTCATCATGGTCTCGGGCTCCTCGACGAAGTTGATCTTCATTCGGCACAAGAGGCCTTTGCCGAGTACATAGACCTGTTCCATGATCCAAGGCAGCGGCAGCACCGACACGTATTCGTCGTCCGGCCCTTTCGGGTCGAAAGCGAGATACGTGGCGCAATGGCCGAGCACGCGGCCGGCGGCGAGCATCGCGAGCTTTGGATGCGACGTGGTACCTGATGTCGTGCAGAGGATCGCGACGTCCTCGCCCTTGGTCGCGTCCACCAGCCGATCGTAAAGATCCGGTTCGCGCGTAGCCCGCGCCCGGCCGAGTTCGGCAAACGTCTCCGCCGACATCAAGCGCGGATCATCGTATTTCCGCATGCCGCGCGGATCGGAATAGATGATGTGCTTCAGCTTTGGGACGCGGTCGGCGAGGGTGAGCAGCTTGTCGACCTGCTCCTCGTCCTCAGCGAAAACGAGCTGCGCCTCGCCATAATTGAGGAGATAGGAGGCCTCTTCGTCGAGCACGTCGCGATAGAGCCCGAGGCTCAATCCGCCGACCGCGTGGGTCGCGATTTCCGCCGCGACCCAGTCCGGCCGGTTGTCGCCGATGATGCCTACGACGTCTTGGCGCCCAAGGCCCAGTTCGACGAGGCCGAGCGCGAAATCGCGCACCCGCGTCTGGTAGTCGTTCCAGGTGAACGGGCGCCATAGCCCGAGATCTTTTTCTCGGAGCGCGATCTCGTTCCCGTACTCCTTCGCATTCAGCCGAAGCATTTTGGGATAGGTGTTGGCCTGCGCGACACGGCCTGCGTAATCCATCATGCCGCGCTCTCCTGCGCCGGCGGAGCATCGTCAGGGTCGACCAGCACGTCGTCCTCTTCGCCAAGATAGGCGCGCCTGACGTGCGGATCGGCGAGCACGGCGGCCGGATCGCCCTCGGCGATCTTGCGGCCGAAATCCAGCACCATGACGCGGTGGGAGATGTCCATCACCACGCCCATGTCGTGCTCGATCATCACCACGGTCATGCCGAACTCTTCGTTGAGATCGACGATATAGCGGGCCATATCCTCCTTCTCCTCGAAGTTCATGCCGGCCATCGGCTCGTCGAGGAGAATGAGGCGCGGCTCCAGCGCCATGGCGCGGGCGAGCTCGACGCGCTTGCGCAAGCCGTAGGAGAGGGTGCCGGCCGGCGCCTTTCGCACCGACTGGAGATCGAGGAAATCGATGATTTCTTCCACCTTGCGGCGGTGCTCGAGCTCTTCCTTGCGCGCGCCGGTGAGCCAGTACAGCGAGCCCGTGAGAAAATTGTTCTTCAGGAGGTGATGGCGTCCGACCATGATGTTGTCGAGCACGCTCATGTGGTGGAACAGCGCCAGGTTCTGGAAGGTGCGGCCGATGCCGAGCGACGCGCGCGCGTTGGGCGTCAGGCCGGTGATGTCGCGGCCCTGGTAGAACAGCTGGCCTTCGGTCGGCTTGTAGCGGCCGGAAATACAGTTCACGATCGAGGTCTTGCCGGCGCCGTTGGGGCCGATGATCGAGAACAGCTCGCCTTCCCTGATGGCGAAGCCGACATCGGTCAGCGCACGAACGCCGCCGAATCGCAATGACACGCCGCGCACTTCAAGACTGGTAGCCACCAAACAGATCCCTCCCGGTGATGGCGCTTTCAGTGGCGCTCTTCGTCCGTTCTATCGGGCAATCCTAGTACGACCGTGCCGGTGAGGCCATGCAGCAGATGGTCTCGACCGGAGCCGCGCCGCTCTCGTTCCCGTTTGGGATCAAAAGCCGCATCGCCCGAGGTGGTCCTCAATAGGGGAAAGCGTTATTTTAAAATGTCTCCCGCCTGACAATTCTGCGACAAAGTTTTTGGATGGGGGGATCATCCATCTTTCGTTGGATGGTGTTCGAAACGGTCATGCTGCGTTGCAGCAGAACAGGAGTGACGAACGGTGCGGCTGGCTTCGGGATCATGATTTCAGAGGATCAACTGAAGCGCGTCGCTGCCTGGTCGCGCGAGCTCACGCAAGCGGAGATCGAGGTCGCTCGTACGGGGATCACGGAGCGGTCCTACGGCACTGGCGAGACCGTCTTCATGCGCGGCGATACGTTCGACTATTGGGCCGGCATGGTCTTCGGCCTTGCCCGGATGGGTGGGGTCTCGCGCGACGGCAAGGAGACGAGTCTTGCCGGGCTGACGGCAGGGGCCTGGTTCGGCGAGGGCAGCGTGCTCAAGAACGAGCCGCGCCGCTATGACGTGGTCGCGCTGCGCAACAGCCGCGTCGCGCTGATGGAACGCAGCGCCTTCATGTGGCTGTTCGAGAACAGCGTCGGCTTCAACCGCTTCCTGGTACGCCAGCTCAACGAGCGGCTCGGCCAGTTCATCGGCATGCTCGAGGTCAACCGCACGTTGGATGCCACTGCGCGGCTTGCCCGCAGCATTGCTTCGCTGTTCAATCCGATCCTCTATCCGGAATCCACCGCGCATCTGGAGATCACCCAGGAAGAGATCGGCGCGCTTTCCGGCATGTCCCGCCAGAATGCCAACCGCGCGCTGAACCGGCTGGAGAAAGAGGGCTTGCTCCGGTTGGAGTATGGTGGCGTGACTATTCTGGATATCGAACGGCTAAGGGGGTACGGGGAGGAGTGAAGCAGCGTTCGCGGCCGCAACTGCGAGCGCCGCAACCCACCGCTTGCTCTTCCGGCACGACGAGCCCATCCTTGCCGAGATCCTGGGCCATCTGACCGGGTCCAGCAGGCTGCGCCATCGCGGCGCCCGCGGGGTCTCGACCCATGAACTGCTCCTGTTGCGGTTCCGAGGTTCAGAGCGGCTTTGTCTTCTGCCCGAAATGCGGCACGAAGCAGCCGAACGCCTGCCCCGGCTGCGGCTATGCGTGCGCACCGGATTTCGCGTACTGCCCGAAATGCGGCGCCCTCGTCAGTGAAGCCTCCAAGTCAGGCGGGCTGGCATCAATGCGGGCCAGCCGCGTGACTGTCCCGACCAGTGCGTCCTCGCCACCGCTGGCGCCGACGGCAGAAGCCCAATACGGGTTTCGATCGCAGCCGGACAAGATCGACAGCGAAGCCAACCGCCGCACCATTACCGTGCTGTTTGCCGACCTTAGCGGCTTCACCACGATGAGCGAGCGACTCGATCCTGAAGTCATGCAGGCGCTTCAGAACGAATTGTTCGAGGAGCTAACGGCGGCGGTGCAAAGCTTTGGCGGCTTCGTGGACAAATTCATCGGCGACGCGCTGCTTGCGCTATTCGGAGCGCCGGCCGCGCACGAAGACGACCCCGAGCGGGCCGTCCGCGCCGCGCTCGACATGATCGGCCGAACGGCGCAACTCAGCGAACGTGCAAAGGCGTATGCCGGGTCACCGCTCCTGCTTCATGTCGGCATCAACACCGGGCACGTGGTTGCTGGCGGACTGGGTGTTGGAGTTGCCAAATCCTACTCGGTCACGGGCGATACGGTGAATACGGCTCAACGATTGCAGTCGATGGCTTCCACGGGCGAGGTGCTGGTCGGGCCGCTGACCTACCGTCTTACGCGGCATGCATTCTCATATGAATCGCTTGGCGAGGTCTCGCTGAAGGGCAAGATGGGCAGCGTCCTGGTCCATCGCTTGAACGGACCGCTCGACACGCCCCGTGCGGCACGCGGCCTCGATACGCTGGGCCTGAGTGCGCCGGTGATTGGGCGCGACGCCGAGCTCGCCCGTCTAGTCGACAATCTTGATCTCGCGTGTGGCGGCGCGGCGCAGCTGGTGCGGCTGGTCGGTGAAGCCGGCATCGGCAAAACGCGTCTGGTGGACGAATTCGTTGCCCACGCCCGCGATGAGGACCGTTTCGCCGGCGTGGCGATCCGGCGCGCTGTCTGCTCGCCGCTGGGCGAACAGTCCTATGGCACCCTTGCCGCTGTGCTGCGCAGCGCCTACGGCATCGCGCAGAAGACGACCGTGGCGGAGGCCCAGGCCAAGCTGGCGACGGCACTGTCGGAGCTCGGCCTTGCGGTCGAAGAGGCCGATCGCCTGATGCCCCTTTATTTCCACGTTCTCGGCCTCGGCGATCCGGACGCCGCGCTGCAGCACGTCGAGCCCGAGCAGCTTCGGCGGCAGATATTCTTTGCGATTCGTACCGTGTTCGAACGGCGCCTGGTCCTGTCGCCGCTCCTGATCATTGTCGAGGATCTGCACTGGGCCGATGCCGTATCGCTTGAAGCGCTGCGGTTCCTGATGGACCGGCTGGAGCGTACGCGGCTGATGCTGTTGTTTACGCATCGGCCTATGCTGGAACTGGATCAGTTCGGCTCGGGGCGGATCAGCCATACAACCCTTCGATTGCTTCCGCTTGGTGATGCAGACGGACAAAAGCTGCTCGCGGCCTACTTCAGCCACGGTTGGAGTGAACCGCCGGGAAATCTGTTCAGTCGAATCCTGGAGCGCGCGGGCGGCAATCCACTCTTCTTTGAGGAAATCATCCGCGGTCTCATCGAAGCTGGCGCCTTGGAGCGTGACGGCTCACAGTGGCGGATCAAGTCAGATGAAGCCGCCGCCGATATACCGGCAAGCATTCAGGCCCTGTTACTGGCGCGCCTGGACCGGCTGCCGCATGAGGTGCGCCGCTTGGCCCAGGAGGCCGCGGTGATCGGCCCACGTTTCGATGCGGCTCTTCTCGGTGCGATGGCATCGCAGCGGACGAAGGTGGAAGCGGGGCTCGAACTTCTGTGCGATGCCGAGATTGTCGAGGAGGTCGCGGGCGCGAACTCGATCTCGCTGCGATCTTATCGCTTTACGCAAACCATGCTTCAGGACGTGATCTATCAAAACCTGCTCTTGCAGCGTCGGATCGAGCTCCATGGACGGATTGGTGCCGCGCTGGAGCGGCTCTATGGCAATGAGCCCGAGCGCCTCGAGGACCTCATACTGCTCGGACATCATTTCAGCCTGAGCGCGAGCAAGCCAAAAGGTGCGCGCTATCTGCGCGCGGCCGGCGATCGCGCCCGCGCGACCTACGCCAATGACGATGCCATCCGCTTCTACCAACAGGCTCTCGCCGTGTTGTTGGCCGGCGGGGAACGGGAGCCCGAACGCCTGATCCTCTGCGAGCGGATCGCGGAGCTGTGTGCCGCGGCCGGCCGGAGGATCACGGCTGAGGAGCACTACCAGAGTGCGCTGGAAGGTCATCGCAATGCGGAGGACCGCATCGGCGAAGCGCGAATTCTCCGCAAGCTTGGCCGATTGTTGTGGGACGCCGGCAAGCGGATCAAGGCAGAGGCGCATTATGCCGAGGCGGCCGAACGGCTGGGAGGGACCGACGCGCCCATCGAGTGGGCGCACCTCCTGCAAGAGCGCGGCCGTCTTTCGTTTCGCACGGGCGATCACGTGGCCGCCGCGAGATGGGCGGACGAGGCGCTTGGCTACGCCCGAAGCGTACCGGCGGACGCCGACAGGCAAGTCGGATTCGAGGCAGCGCGCGCCATTGCAGAGTCGCTCAACACCAAGGGGGTGGCACTGGCGCGGCTTGGCCGACACCAGGAGGCGGTGCGCGAGGTGGAGCAAAGTGTCGCAGCAGCCGAGGCCGCCGGGCTCCTCAACGTGGCCTGCCGCGGCTACACCAATCTCGGTGTGCTCTACACGATTGTCGACCCGGCGAAAGCCGTGGAGGTTTGCCGGCGCGGACTCGATGTCGCGTGTCGGATCGGCGATCTCGGGTTCCAGGCGCGCCTTCTTGCCAATTTTGCTGTTGCCTGTTGCACCTTCACGGACAAATGTACTGAGGAGGGGGTGCCGGCCGCCGAAAAGGCGATCGAAATCGACCGCGCGCTTGATCAGCGCGAGCATCTCTCCGTGCCGTTGATCGTGCTCGGGCAAATCCATCAATGCCATTTCCGGCCCGATCTGGCTGCTCGTTGCTACAATGAGGCAATCGAGGTGGCGAGCGAAACCGGCGAGCCGCAGCAGCTGTTTCCATGCTATGATGGTCTTGCGACGCTGAACCTTGATCGAGGCGACATGCCCGAGGCCGAGCGATATTTCGCGCTGGCACAGGACGTCTGCACGCGGCACGGGCTTGATCCCGCAGGGCTGATCGTACTGCCGTTTCTTGACTAGATCATGTGAAGGAGTGCCATCATGTCTGAACGTCACGTCGAGGGACCACTTCAACCGGGCGATCGTGCACCGAACGTCGTGCTGGACGCGATCACACGCGACGGAAAGATCGCGCTCGAAGACTTTCGCGGACAAAGCCCGATATTGGTGGGCCTGTATCGGGGGCTGCATTGCCCGTTCTGCCGCCGCCATATCGCGGCACAGGCGCAACTTGATGCCGCCTTGCACGAGAAAGGCGTCGAAAGTCTCACGGTGGTCAACACGCCGATCGAGCGCGCGCGACTCTATTTTCGTTACCATCCGTTGCCCAACCTGCTCGCTGCGTCCGATCCCGAGCGGCTCTCGCACCGCGCATTCGGCCTGCCCAATCTCGAGTTCACGGAGAACGAGACCGAGTGGCCGCACAAGGTCGGCATGAACGTGGTCATGAGCATGCAAGTCGAAATGCCCGGCGAATTGCCCGCCCCGATGAACCGGCCCGCGGCCGCGGAGTACCTCAATAACAAGGACGGCTATGAGATAACGGAAGCCGATCAGCGCATGGCGGCAACCGGCCAGGGCCAGCTCTTCGGGCAGTTTCTGCTCGACCGCGAGGGGGTTGTGCGCTGGAGCTTTACCGAGGTGCCCGAAGGCGGCCATCGCATGTTTGCCGCGCCGAGCCCGCAGGAGCTGATGTCGGCCGCCTCGCAGATGGCAAGCTAGGCACCGCGTCTGGCGATCATTCCGCCACCTTCGGCCGCTTGTCCACCAATGCTGCCGCCATCGCCGAGATCAGCGGGCGCATGAAATAGTGGTCTTCCACCGGCGAGATGTCCGTGCGCAAGCCGTGCGCTACGAGCTCGCCGGAGACGGCCGGCCCCACTGACGCGATCAGCGTCCGCTCGAATCCTGCGCGCAGGCGCGCCTCGCTGCCATGCGCCCTCGCAGCTTCGAGGAGACGGCGGACTTGGCCGAGATTGGTCAGTGCGATGGCGTCGATCCGCCCTTCCGCCATGTCGTCGATTGCGTTGACGATGCTGGCGTCCGCAGCCTTTGGATCGTAGACGTAAGGCAACACGGTATCGACCTCGGCACCTTGCGCGGCGAGCGCGCCGGTCAGCGCGCTGTGGTCCTTGTCGGGATAGAGCTGGAGGCCGAGGCGACGTCCGTTCAGGTCGAGCTTGCTCAGCATCTCGATCACACCCTCGGTGGTCGGCTTCTCCGTCATCTGTTGCTGCTCGAGCCCGATCTCGCGTAGCGCCTTGCCGGGCTTCGGGCCGCGGGTGAATTTTCGCGATCGGGCGAGGGAAGCAACCAAGGCCTGGTCGAGACCACGGGTTCGCGCGAGCTTCATGATCCGCCGCAGGCCTTCGCCGGTCATCAGCACGAGATCGTCGAAGGGCTTGTCGATGGCGCGGCGGATCCAGGCCTCGACCGGGGCGGGGTCCGGTGCATCCTGGATGGTGAACATCGGGCATTGCACGACCTCGGCGCCTTGCTCGGCCAGCAGCTTCGAAAACTGAGCCTCCTCGCGCGTTTCCAGGATCAGGATGCGGGTGCCGTTCAAGCGGTCGGCCATGAGCCTACTCCGGTCAGCCAAAGCAATGGTGCGTTCATCCTGACTCCACGGTCGGGATTGGCGCAAGGTGGGGTCGATGATAGAGCAGGGCGCAAATCGCGGGTCGTTCCGCAGCCGCTGCCCAAACCTTCATCAAGGCCCATGCCAGATCATCAATATGTCCTGACCCTGTCCTGTCCGGATCGTCCCGGCATCGTCTCGGCGGTGTCGACCTTCCTGGCGAATTCCGGACAGAACATCCTCGACGCCCAACAATTCGACGACACCGAGACCAACAAGTTCTTCATGCGGGTGGTGTTCACCGCTGCCGATCTCGCCGTGGAGCTGTCGGCACTCCAGACCGGCTTTGCCGCGATCGCCGAGCGCTTCGGAATGGAATGGCAGATGCGCGATCGCGCTGCGCATCGCAAGGTGATGCTGCTGGTGTCGAAGTCCGATCACTGCCTGGTCGACATCCTCTATCGCTGGCGCACGGGCGAGCTGCCGATGACTTTGGCCGCAATCGTCTCCAATCATCCGCGCGAGGTCTATGACGGGCTCGATTTCGGCGGGGTTCCGTTCCACTATCTGCCTGTTACGAAAGAGACCAAGCGCGAGCAGGAGGCGCAGATCCTCGATCTCGTCGCCAAGACCGGGACGGATCTCGTCGTGCTCGCCCGTTATATGCAGATATTGTCCGACGATCTCTCGGCAAATCTGTCGGGACGCTGTATCAACATCCACCACTCGTTCCTGCCGGGTTTCAAGGGCGCAAAACCCTATCACCAGGCCCATGAACGTGGCGTCAAGCTGATCGGCGCCACCGCGCATTACGTCACGCGCGACCTCGACGAGGGCCCGATCATCGACCAGGACGTCGAGCGCATCAGCCATCGCGACACGCCTGAGGATCTCGTCCGAAAGGGCCGCGACATCGAGCGCCGCGTGCTGGCGCGCGCGATCCGCTACCATCTCAACGACCGCGTCATCCTCAATGGCCGCAAGACCGTGGTGTTCGTGGATTGATTTGCTACGCTCTCGCCGCAAGCGGCGAGGGGCGCGACTAGCGCACCGCGGTGCCGGACGCCGAGCCCGTTGCGCCCTTCTGCGCCTGCTCTTCCTTTTCGCGATCCGCTGCCGGCATCAGTCGCCTGCGCTCGCGCTCCTTCATGTAGGCATCGTATTGCGGCGTGCCCGCCCGCGGCGGGGCGTCCGCCGGCAAGCCGCCGGCCCATTGCGGGACGTAGTCGCCCATGCCGGAGGAGAGCTTTTCGTTGACGGTGCCGCAGCCGGACAGGCCCGCGGAAAGCGCGAGGAGGATCAGGAGGGAACCGAAGGATCTGGGCATTGTACCATTGTACAGAGGCGAGGTCAGTCGTGTTGGACGCCAGGTCAGGCTGTCGCCGAGAGAGTAGCCTTCAACAAGGTAAAATAGGCTTATTCGAGGTAGGTAATTCGATACCGGAGTGTACCGACCCAAGCCTTGCCGATGTTCAAATTCTGCAAACAAAAGACGAAATCCTCCATCCACCCGGCTGGGAGCGTTTCTAGACTGCGGCAAGGGTTCGCGACAAAGTGGCTTGATCAGCAAAGAGGCTTTTTCGTTGACAGGTCCACTTCATTTGTACAATCGTACAAATGAAAGCGAGCGCAATCATGATGCCGGCAGTACCCGGACGTGACCCGATATCGCTTCTGCCGTCGGCAATCGAAACGCTCGGCTTGCGCCGAATGGTCGCCAAACGTCCGATTGACAATAAGGGCGCGAAAGACGCCATGTTGCGCGCGGCATCACGCGTGCGTGAGCTAGACTTAAGGCGAGGATCGGGCACTCGGTCCGGCGCACAAGAGATCAGGAATGAAGGGGAGGGACATCTGATGTTCGAACGCAAAAAACTGTCTCAAAAGACTGCTTGGGCCACAGCAGCTGCCGCCATCGCAGGCCTTGTGGCCGTCGCCCAGGCCAAGGCCGAGGATAGCGTCAAGGTCGGCCTGATCCTGCCGATGACCGGCGGTCAGGCCTCGACCGGCAAGCAGATCGAGAACGCGATCAAGCTCTACATGCAGCAGAAGGGCGACACCGTCGCCGGCAAGAAAATCGAGATCATCCTCAAGGACGATGCTGCGATACCCGACAAGACCAAGACGGCCGCGCAAGAGCTGATTGTCAACGACAAGGTCCATTTCATCGCCGGCTTCGGCGTGACGCCGGCCGCGCTCGCGGCGGCGCCGCTGGCTACGCAAGCCAAGATTCCGGAAGTCGTGATGGCAGCCGGCACCTCCATCATCACCGAGCGCTCGCCCTATATCGTGCGCACCAGCTTCACGCTGGCGCAGTCCTCCACCATCATCGCCGACTGGGCGGTGAAAAACGGCATCAAGAAGGTGGCGACGCTGACCTCGGACTACGCGCCGGGTAATGACGCGCTCAACTTCTTCAAGCAGAACTTCACCGCCGGTGGCGGCGAAGTGGTCGAAGAGGTGAAGACGCCGCTTGCAAATCCTGATTTCGCACCGTTCCTCCAGCGTATGAAGGATGCCAAGCCTGACGCGATCTTCGTGTTCGTGCCGGCCGGCCAGGGCGGTAACTTCATGAAGCAGTATGCCGAACGCGGGCTCGACAAGGCCGGCATCAAGGTGATCGGACCGGGCGACGTGACCGACGACGATCTCCTCAACAACATGGGCGACGCCGTGCTGGGCACGGTCACCGCTCACCTCTATTCCGCGGCGCATCCCTCGCAGATGAACAAGGATTTCGTCGCGGCCTACAAGAAGGCCTACGGAAACCGGCCGGGCTTCATGGCGGTGAGTGGCTATGACGGCATTCACCTGATCTACGAAGCGCTGAAGAAGACCAATGGCGACACCGACGGCACCAAGCTGGTCGAAGCGATGAAGGGCCAGAAGTGGGAGAGCCCGCGCGGCCCGATCTCGATCGACCCCGAGACCCGCGACATCGTGCAGAACATCTACATCCGGAAGGTCGAGAAGGTCGACGGCGAGCTCTACAACGTCGAGTTCGCGACCTTCGAAGCCGTCAAGGATCTCGGCAAGACCAAGAAGTGACGCACGAAAGTGCGCCATCCCGGCGCGCGCATTAGCGCACATCGGGGATCTCGCCCTCCACTCTCGTCATGCCCGAGCTTGACCCCGGCATCCACGCGAGAACCGAACCAAGAACGGGGATGACCGGGACAAGCCCGGCCATGACGATAACGCCAAGCTGAGACGATGACCTCAATCCTCACCAACCTGTTCGATGGCGTCGCCTACGGCATGCTGCTGTTCGTGCTGGCTTGCGGGCTCGCGGTTACGCTCGGCTTGATGAACTTCGTCAACCTCGCCCATGGCGCCTTCGCCATGGCCGGTGGCTATGTCTGCATGGTGCTGGTCAACCGGATGGGCTGGCCATTCTTCGCGGCATTGCCGCTTGCATTCGTCTCCTCCGCTGCGATCGGCATCGTGCTCGAGCGCACGTTGTACCGACACCTCTATGCGCGCAGCCATCTCGACCAGGTGCTGTTCACGATCGGCCTCACGTTCATGTCGGTCGCGGCCGTCGACTACATCCAGGGCTCGTCGCGGGTCTTCATCAACCTGCCGGCGGCGCTCCAGGGTCAGTTCGACCTGTTCGGCGTTGGCATCGGCCGCTACCGGCTGATGATCATCGTGATCTGCGGGCTGCTCACCATCGGTCTCCAGATGGTGCTGGCGAAGACGCGGTTCGGCAGCCGCCTGCGCGCCGCGGTAGACGATCCCCGCGCCGCGAGCGGCCTCGGCATCAACGTGCCGCAGGTGTTCGCCTTCACGTTTGCTTTTGGCTGCGGCCTGGCCGGTCTCGGCGGCGCGCTGAGCGCCGAGATCCTCGGCCTCGACCCGTATTTTCCGCTGAAGTTCATGATCTACTTCCTGATCGTGGTCACCGTCGGCGGCTCATCCTCCATCACCGGCCCGTTTCTGGCCTCGCTGCTGCTCGGCATCGGCGACGTCGCCGGCAAATATTACGTGCCGAAGATGGGACCTTTCGTGATCTACACCATGATGATCGTGATCCTGATCTGGCGCCCGAACGGTCTGTTCGGCCGCACGGCCGCGCGTTGAGTTCGCCGATGAGCGCCTCCTCCGACGTCGGCTATCACGCCCAGCGCCAGGCACGCTGGCACTATGGCGAGGCCGCTTTCTGGCTGATCGTGCTGGCCTGCGGCTTCGTATTTCCCTCGCGCTACTTGATCATGACGGATATCCTGCGGCTCGCGCTGTTTGCGATGTCGCTCGATCTGATCCTCGGCTACGCGGGCATCGTCTCGCTCGGCCATGCCGCCTTCTTCGGCGTCGGCGCGTACGCGGCGGGGCTTCTTGCGCTGCACGGGATCATCAACGAGCCCGTGCTTGCGCTTGTCGTCGCCGGCGTTGTCGCGATGGTGCTCGGCTTCGCTACCAGTTTCCTCGTGATCCGCGGCGTCGATCTGACGCGACTGATGGTGACGCTCGGCATCGCCTTGCTGCTTGAGGCATTGGCCGAACGCTTCTCCAACATCACCGGCGGCACCGACGGTCTGCAGGGTATCGAGATGCAGCCGATCTTCGGTGAGATTCCGTTCGACATGTTCGGCAAGACCGGCTTCTTCTATTCGCTCACCGTTCTGTTCCTGTTGTTCCTTTTCGCCCGCCGGGTCGTGCATTCCCCGTTCGGGCTGTCATTGCGCGCGATCAAGAACAATCCGCTGCGCGCGGCCGCGATCGGCATCCCCGTCAACCGCCGCTTGATTGCGATCTACACGCTCGCGGCGTTCTATGCCGGCATCGCAGGCGCGCTGTTCACCCAGACTACCGCGATCGCCTCGCTCGATGTGTTCGCCTTCGAGCGCTCGGCGGACCTGATGCTTGTGCTCGTGATCGGCGGCACCGGCTATCTCTACGGCGGGCTGATTGGCGCGGTGCTGTTTCGCATGCTGCAGGAATTGTTCTCGACCATCACTCCGCAATACTGGCAGTTCTGGATCGGCCTCGTGCTGGTCGTGATCGTCCTGGTCGGCCGCCAGCGCCTGCATCGCTGGATGCTGTATGTGCCCAATCTGGTCATCAGGCAGATAGCGGGGCGCAAGGCCGTCGTCGCCGTGCCGGAGAGCGACGCATGACCATCGTGCTCGAAACCCAGAATCTCGAAAAGCAGTTCGGCGGTCTGCGCGTCACCCGCGACTTGTCGCTAAAAATCGAACAAGGCGCCCGCCACGCGCTGATCGGCCCCAACGGCGCCGGCAAGACCACGGTGATCAACCAGCTCACCGGCGTGCTCAAGCCGAACTCGGGCCGCATCCTGCTCGAAGGTCAGGACGTCACGGATCTGCCCGTGCACAAGCGCGTGTTGCGCGGCTTGTCGCGCACCTTCCAGATCAACCAGCTCTATCCCGACCTGACTCCGCTCGAGACCATCGGTCTCGCTGTCTCCGAGCGCCTCGGCCATGGCGGCGACTGGTGGCGGCGGATGGGCACGCGCAGCGACGTCAACGGCGAGATCGCCGACCTCCTGACGCGCTTCCACCTGCTCGACGTCATGAACGAACAGACGGTGACGCTGCCTTACGGCAAGCAGCGCCTGCTCGAGATCGCGGTCGCGATCGCCGCCAAGCCGCGCGTGCTGCTGCTGGACGAGCCCGCCGCCGGCGTGCCCGAGAGCGAGCGCCACGACATTCTCGCCGTCGTCGGCAGCCTGCCGCGCGACGTTACCGTGCTACTGATCGAGCACGACATGGACCTCGTGTTCTCCTTCGCCGACCGCATCTCTGTCCTGGTCTCCGGCGCGCTGCTCACCGAAGGCCCGCCCGAGCAGGTCGCGCGCGACCCGCAGGTCAAGGCGGTCTATCTCGGCGAGGAGGCGGTCAATGTCTGACCTGCTCGCGATCGACTCGCTTCGCGCCGGCTACGGCGAGGCCGTGGTGCTGCCGAACATGTCGCTGCGTCTCGCCGAAGGCCAGGTGCTGGCGCTGTTGGGGCGCAACGGTACCGGCAAGACCACGCTGATCAACTCGATCGTCGGCGTCACCCGTCGCTTCTCCGGAACTGTCAGGCTCGCCGGTACCGACGTCACGACCTTGCGGCCCGACCAACGGGCGCGCTCCGGGATCGGCTGGGTGCCGCAGGAGCGCAACATCTTCCGCTCGCTCACGGTGGAGGAGAATATGTCCGCAGTGGCCCAGCCCGGTCCCTGGACCGTCGAGAGGGTCTACGAGATGTTCCCCCGGCTGAAGGAGCGGCGGAGCAATTTTGGCAACCAGCTCTCCGGCGGTGAGCAGCAGATGCTGGCGATCGGCCGCGCGCTGACCCTCAATCCGAAAGTGCTTCTCCTGGACGAGCCGACCGAGGGCCTTGCCCCCATCATCGTCGAGGAGCTCTTGAAAGCGATTGGGACCATCACGCGGGCGGGCGGCATCTGCTCGATTATCGTCGAGCAAAATGCCCAAAAGATTCTGGGGCTGGCCGACCGTGTTGTGATATTGGAGCGCGGAACGATCGTCCACGACGCCCCGAGCGCCGCGCTGAAGGCCGACCCGTCGGTCCTCGAGCGCCACCTCGGCGTTGCAGGGGCGGCGGCCCACTAAAAATAACTGGGAGTAAGAAATGCAGCGAACCAAAGCCCCCTTCCGCGCCGACGAGGTCGGCAGCCTCTTGCGTCCCGCCAAGATCAAGGAAGCCCGCGCCAGGCTGGAGAAGGGCGAGATCTCGGCCGACGATCTGCGCAAGATCGAGGATTTGGAGATCGAGAAGGTCGTGCATAAGCAGGCTTCGCTCGGCCTGAAGCTCGCAACCGACGGCGAATTCCGCCGCTCCTGGTGGCATTTCGACTTCCTGGCCAAGCTCACCGGCTGTGAAATGTTTCACCCCGACACCGGCATCCAGTTTGCGGGCGTCGAGACCCGGCACGACGCGGTGCGCGTGATCGGCAAGCTCGATTTCCCCGATGACCACCCGATGCTGGATCACTTCCGCTTCCTGAAGAAGGTTGCCGACCAGGCTCACGTCACCGCCAAGATGACGATCCCGTCGCCGGCGGTGCTGCACTTCCGTGGCGGCCGCAAGGCGATCTCCAAGGACGTCTATCCCGATCTCGATGCCTTCTACGAAGACCTCGGCAAGACCTACCGCAAGGCCGTGAAGGCGTTCTACGACGCCGGCTGCCGCTATCTCCAGTTCGACGACACCGTGTGGGCCTATCTCTGCTCGCCGGACGAATTGCAGAAGGCGCGCGAGCGGGGCGACAATCCCGAGGGTCTCCAGCAGATCTATGCGCGCGTCATCAACTACGCGCTGGCCGAGAAGCCCGCCGACATGGTGGTGACGACGCATGTCTGCCGCGGCAATTTCCGTTCGACCTGGATTTCGTCAGGCGGCTACGAGCCGGTTGCCGAGACCATGCTCGCCGGCACCAATTACGACGGCTATTTCCTCGAATACGACAGCGACCGCGCCGGTGGTTTCGAGCCGCTGCGCTTCCTGCCCAAGGGCAACAAGGTCGTCGTGGTCGGCGTCATCACCTCGAAGTTCGGTGAGCTCGAGAACAAGGACGCGATCAAGCGGCGTCTCGAGGAAGCCGCCAAGTTCGCCCCGCTGGAGCAGCTCGCGCTCTCCCCGCAATGCGGCTTTGCCTCAACCGAGGAAGGCAACATCCTCTCGGAGGAGGAGCAGTGGGCCAAGCTCAGCCTCGCGGTCGAGATTGCGAAGGAAGTGTGGGGGCAGTGATCGGGTGCAGCCGCGTCTTTGCGTAAGCGAGACGCGTTGTGTCAAAGCTGCTCGATCCGCGACATCAGAGCGGGGCCGGACTTGTCCGCCCCGCTTGTTTTTTGCGTCGAAGGGTACTGCGGATCAGGCGCTGCGCCGGCGCCTCGAACCAGCGATAGGTAAGGTGCGAGGCCACGAGTGTCGGCAGCACGAAGGCCACCCAGAACAGATGGTCGCCGTAGGGAATCGGTCGCTGCATGGCCACGCAGGCGAGTGCGATGGCGAGCTGAATCGGGAAGTGCAGAAGATAGCAGGAATAGGTCATATTGCCGGCCATCTCGAGTAGTGCCTGGACCCGCCGCGGCAAGGTGAGTTGGCCGGAACAGCAGAACAGCAGGATCGGTGTATAGATCAGCAGCAGCGGTCCGGCGGCCGGGGCGAGCTCGATGCCCGCCAGCCAGATCGCCGCCGGGACTGCGATGGCGGCGAACGCGGCCGTTGCTTCCAATGTCCGCCGATGCCCGGAATCGACGACGGCCTGCCGGGCCATGGCGGCAAGTCCGCCTGCATAGAAGAAGGCGAGGCTGGTCCCGACCTGCGTTCCGATCGTGATCGAGGCAAGGATCACGACCAAATTGAACAGCGGCGATGCCGTTACAAAGCGCAACGCCATGAAAAAGGTGGCATAGTCCATAATCTCGACTGAGACCGACCAGATGGGCCCGTTGAAGCTTTCGCTGCGCGGCGGCAGCCAGTCGCTCGCCATGAAGAGCTGTGCGAGGAAGTGCGGGAGATCGTTGTTCGGATAGACGAAGTAGACTCCATGCTGGGCGAAATAGACCGGTTGCAGCACCGCGACCAGCAGCAACGTTGCGATATGGAGCGGATAGAGGCGCGACAGCCGGTTCACGAAGAAGCTTCGGCCGTCGACCGTGCGATCGGCGATAATGGTGCGATACTTCCAGAAGAATATGAAGCCCGAGATGCACCAGAAGAACCAGACGCCGTACTCGCCGGCCTCATAGAAAGGGAACAGAACGCGGTAGAACGGCAGCTCGCTTCTGGTGAGCTTGACGGCGGGCTCGGCGACAAGGGCAAAGTGCTGATAGTGCCATAACAGCACGGCGAGGGTCGCAAGGAAGCGTAGGCCCTCCAATCCCAAGAGCTTCCGGGCCTCCGGCAGTGGCAATGTTTTCGGCATGATGAATACGGCCTTCGGCTACCTCGGCCGCATCATTGATCCCAGCATCTCGTGGACATCGTAGGTCATGACCGCGAGCAAGGCTGCGAGCGCGAGATAGGCGCCGCCATATTCGAGCTTGGTCTGGAGCGGGACACCGTAATAGGCGACGTTCTCGGGTGCATGCGGATCATATCGCCACGCGCCGAGGAGCGGAGCGCCTTGTGAGAAAACCGGCTGTAATCCGAACACGACAAACAGGACGATGCCGGCGGCGGCAACGAATTTTCTCACAGAATTCCCCAGCAACCAGTCCACCGCCTGGTCGGTGGTGCAGTCATTATAAGATAACGATAGGCTGTGGGAAAGAGCAGCCGCAGGTTGCGTTCGACTATCTCGCGCGCTGTTGTAATTTTGGCGCGTCGGCGCGGGATGTCAGCAGGATCAAAACCGCAACTTTGGCCGCAAGAGCCTCGCGATGTGCGGGACTGCTTGTTCCCGGATGCTACGCTCGCCAGGGTAAAGGCAGTTTGCCGGGACGATGCCAATTCGCATCATTTCTCCGCCAGATAGACCTCTCCCAGCAGCGACGAGTTCGACCACGGCACCTGCTTGCTCTTCGTGGTCGAAACCACCTCCGCCCGCACACGCGTCAGCATCTGCTGCACCTCGAGACCGGGCGTGCCGATGTGGCGGGAGAGGGCAGCGGAAAACGGCGAGTTGGCGCCTTCGCCGTCGAGAGCGACCTGGCCCGGCGCAGTGGCGAAAGCGATCAGCGTGCCGGCGCCGAGCATCGCGCCGGCGCCCAGGCTCGGTGGCGCTGCGAGGCCCGAGGCAGCTTCGATGGCGCGGTTGGTGCCGGCTGATGCGACCTGCTGTGCCATCGGATTATTGCGGCAGGCATCGAAGATCAAAATGTTGGTGCGGACCTGGTCGTCGAGGCCGACCATGATCGTGTCCATGTCGATCATCGCGTCCGTCATCCTCGCGCCCAGCTTGAGTTCGACGTCGACGGGAATGAGATAGTTGCGACCGTCGACCTGCACGCCGTGGCCCGCATAGTAGACTAATACGACCTGCGCCCGCGCCGCTTCCCGCAAGAAGTCACGCGTCATCTTCTGCATCGCCGCGCGGTCGAGATCGACGCCTTCTGATACCGTGAAGCCGATATCGCGCAAGGCCCTGGCAATGGCGCGCGCGTCATTGGGCGGATTGGGGAGCGCCTTGACATGCGAATAGGCGCCATTGCCGATGATCAGCGCCATGCGCGTGCCGCGCGCGGCCGGAGCAGGCGAGGGGGGCGGCGCGGCACCGGTCTGCTGGGGAGCCGGTGCCTTTGCCGGCTCGGTCGGTGACGGCGCATCGCGCGGGATCGGTGTGCTTGCGTCGGTGATCAGCGACAGCCGCACCTTTGCGGTGGCTTGATTGGCCTTGCTGCCGGCATCGGACGCCGCGATCGCCAGCGTCGCCTTGTAGTCGTCGCTCGCGTGCGCGTAATTCCCTTTCGCCTCATAGGCCAGCGCGCGATGGGTGTAGCCTGAGATCAGCACGCTGTTCGGCGGAGTCATGATGTTGACGGGCGGCTTCTCTTTCGCGAGCCGAATCGCTTCGCTCCCGTCGGCAATCGCGCGATCGTAATCGCCTCTGACACGCCAGATCGCGGTCCGGTTGATCAGCGGCTGCGGCAGCGTCGGGTCGAGCCGGATCGCCTGGTTGATGTCGGTCAGCGCGCCGTCGAGATCGCCGAGCGCCTCCTTGGAGATGCCGCGGTTCTGGTACGAGAACGCCGATTTTGGATTGGCCTTGATCGACATGTCGTAGTCGGCGATCGCCTTGGCGTAATCGCCTTTGCCGCGCCAGGCATTACCGCGATTGTGGAAGATTGTTCCGTCAGGCGGGCCGAGCTTCAGCGCATCGTCGAAATCAGCGACCGCGATCTCGTACTCGCCTCTGTCGTAATACGCCGAGCCGCGTAGATTGTAGACTGCCTGGCTCGGCTGGAGCCGGATCGCTTCCGTGGCGTCAGTGATGACCTTGGCGTAATCGCCCTTCTTATTCCAGCCCACCGCGCGCCAGAAGTAGACCGTCGCGAGCTGCTCGCCTTTAAACACGTTCAGCGAAATGATCTTGCTGCAGGCGTCGATCATCTGGTCTGCCGGCATGGTGTCGGTGGTGCAGAGCGGCCCAAGCTGGTTGCGCGCCTGCGCAAAAGCTGGCGCCGACCACAGGGTTGCGGCGAGCAGGCAGAGCGCGACGAGCAGGCGACGCATTGGCGGTGGTCCCGTAGAGGAGAGGCGTCTGTTGGTTACCCGGCAGGGGAAGGTGGTTCACGGCTCCCTGTTGTACAAACGGCAAACAGGGGCGGCTCTATCGCTATTCCCTCGGTGGGCAGAATTTGCTAGGAGGCAGTACCCAATCCCTCTGCCCACTGCGTCCCACTCCATGAAGAATGACGAAATCCTGAGCCAAATCACCGAGTTCTGCCGTAAGGCGGACATGGCGGAGTCGACGTTCGGCCGGCGCGCGGTGAACGATGGGAAGCTCGTGCACCGCTTGCGCGAGGGCAAACGCATCACGATCGATACCCTGGACCGGATCCAGGCCTACATGGCTGCATCGATGGCCGGCGGCGTGCCGCCGCCGCGGGGGCTTCAGGTGCCCCCGGAAAAGCGCGATCCGCGCGGCAATTTCCGCTTTTTCGAGAACCGGCAGAAATACCTGCTGTTCGTCCACACTTGCAGTGAGAAGCGGGTGGTCGCCGAGCGCGTGGCGCTGGAGCTTGCCAGCATCCATCCCCGGCCCCCGGCGCTGCGCGTGTTCGATGCCGGCGTTGGCGACGGCACGGTGCTGGCGCGCGTGCTGCGCTCGATGCACCAGCGCTTTCCGCACATGCCGTTCTATGTCGCCGGCAAGGAGCTCAGTCTCGAGGACCTCCGCCTGACGCTGGACAAGGTGCCGGATCGCATTTTCGAGCACCCGGCCTCGGTGTTCGTTTTCACCAACATGCTCTACGCGGAGGCGCCCTGGCTCACGCCGGCATCGCCCGCGGCGGCCGCCGCGACCGTCTGGCACGAGGTTCCCCTGCGGGGTGCTTCCTCCGGTGAGTTCGAGACGCAAATCGCGGAGTTGAAGCCGTTTTTGGAGCAGAACTGGCGCGCAGCGGTCAGCCCGCGCACGGGGATGCCGCTTTATGAGCGGCCCGTCGTGCTGGTGCTCTACCGTGAAGATCAGCGGTTTCTGCTCGATTCGACCATTCCACGGCCGGGTCAGGCCGAGGCCAATTTCGACCTCGTTATCGCATCCCAGCCATACCGGGCTCTGTCCTCGGTCAATTTCAGGGCAAAACGGATCATAGCGCCCCTGGCGCGGGCCTTGCGGGCAGGCGGCCGCCTGATCGGTATTCACTCCCATGGCCAGGATCCGGGCATGGAGATGATCCAGGCGATCTGGCCCGGAGAAAATCCTTTCTCGGTGAGCCGTCATGAGCTATTGCGCGCGGTGAAGTACGAGCTCGGCTCGGTGGGCCGCGACTTAAATTTTAATGCTTATGCAGATAACCGCTCGATCTTCAGGTATGATATGGAAGCGCTGCCCAACGAGGTGACGGGCACCATCGGAACCTCAACGGCCTTTGCAGCCTGGAATGCGGCGGTGTATGTCGCTCAGATTGAGGACGACCGGTTGACGGAAATGACTCAAAACGGCCGCACTCTGGACGCCGCCAGGGACGTGCTGCGAAAGTACAATGGGCTCTGGTTTCTCGACGAATCCTACGTCATCTCGCGCCGGCGTGATTGACATCATTCAAAGCTAAATATCGCAACGCCCGCCAGCTAGCGGCGGAACAAGGGGTTACTGATGCGCGCGTCCTATCTCTTCACCAGCGAGTCCGTGTCCGAAGGCCATCCGGACAAGGTGTGCGACCGGATCTCCGACGAGATCGTCGATCTGTTCTACCGCGAAGGACCGAAAGCCGGCATCGATCCCTGGCAAATTCGTGCCGCCTGCGAAACGCTCGCGACCACCAACAAGGTCGTGATCGCCGGCGAGACCCGCGGTCCCGCATCCGTCACCAACGAGCAGATCGAAGGTGTCGTGCGCGCCGCGATCAAGGACATCGGCTACGAGCAGGAAGGTTTCCACTGGGAGAAGGCGGACATTGAGATCCTGCTGCATCCGCAGTCTGCCGACATCGCGCAGGGCGTCGATGCGCTGCAGCCGGGCGAAGTCAAGGAAGAGGGCGCTGGCGACCAGGGCATCATGTTCGGCTACGCCACCAACGAGACGCCCGATCTGATGCCGGCGCCGATCTTCTACGCCCATAAGATCCTGCGCCTCATCTCGGAAGCGCGGCACTCCGGCCGCGAGAAGGTGTTGGGCCCGGACTCGAAGAGCCAGGTCACCGTGCAGTACGAGAACGGCAAGCCGGTCGGCGTGCGCGAGATCGTGGTGTCGCACCAGCATCTGGTCGAGGACATCTCGTCCAAGCAGATTCGCGACATCGTCGAGCCCTATGTGCGTGAGGCGCTGCCGAAGGATTGGATCACGGCGAAGACCATCTGGCACATCAACCCGACGGGTAAGTTCTACATCGGCGGTCCCGACGGCGATTCCGGCCTGACCGGCCGCAAGATCATCGTCGACACCTATGGTGGCGCGGCTCCGCATGGTGGCGGCGCGTTCTCCGGCAAGGATCCGACCAAGGTCGACCGCTCCGCGGCTTACGCTGCCCGCTATGTCGCCAAGAACATCGTCGCGGCCGGTCTTGCCGACCGCTGCACGCTGCAGCTCGCCTACGCCATCGGCGTGGCGCGTCCGCTGTCGATCTACATCGACACCCACGGCACCGGTAAGGTGTCGGAGGATCAGCTCGAGAAGGCCGCGGCCAAGGCGATGGATCTCACCCCGCGTGGCATCCGCAGCCATCTCGATCTCAACCGCCCGATCTACGCGCGCACCTCCGCCTATGGCCATTTCGGCCGTACTCCCGACAACGAGGGCGGCTTCTCCTGGGAGAAGACCGATCTCGTCGAAGCGCTCAAGCGCGCGGTCTGATCACCGACGAGATTCCGGGGCGCCGCGACAGCGGCGAACCGGGAATTCCTAATCCATCGCCTCGAGATTCCGGGCTCGCCCCTCCAGGGTGACCCGGGATGACCAATTCAACAACAGGACGCCCGCAATGAATGCGAAGCCCGGCTTCACCGATTACATCGTCAAGGACATTTCGCTCGCCGATTTCGGCCGCAAGGAGCTCTCGCTCGCCGAGACCGAGATGCCCGGCCTGATGGCCACCCGCGAGGAGTACGGCCCGAAGCAGCCGCTGAAGGGCGCGCGTATCGCCGGCTCGCTGCACATGACGATCCAGACCGGCGTGCTGATCGAGACGCTGGCCGCGCTCGGCGCCGACATCCGCTGGGTCTCCTGCAACATCTATTCGACGCAGGACCACGCCGCGGCGGCGATCGCAGCCGCCGGCATTCCGGTATTCGCCGTCAAGGGTGAGAGCCTTACCGAGTACTGGGACTACACCGCCAAGCTGTTCGACTGGCACGGCGGCGGTCACCCGAACATGATCCTCGACGACGGCGGCGACGCCACCATGTACGTCCATCTCGGCCTGCGCGCCGAGAACGGCGACACCAAGTTCCTGGACAAGCCGGGTTCGGAAGAAGAGGAAGTCTTCTTCGCGCTGCTGAAGAAGCAGCTCAAGGAGAAGCCGAAGGGCTACTTCGCCGAGATCGCCAAGAGCATCAAGGGCGTTTCCGAAGAGACCACCACGGGCGTGCATCGTCTCTATGACATGCAAAAGGCCGGCACGCTGCTATGGCCAGCCATCAACGTCAACGACAGCGTCACCAAGTCGAAGTTCGACAATCTCTACGGCTGCCGTGAATCGCTGGTCGACGGCATCCGCCGCGGCACCGACGTGATGATGTCCGGCAAGGTCGCGATGGTCGCGGGCTTCGGCGACGTCGGCAAGGGTTCGGCCGCCTCGCTGCGCCAGGCCGGCTGCCGCGTCATGGTCTCCGAAGTCGATCCGATCTGCGCGCTGCAGGCGGCGATGGAAGGCTATGAAGTCGTGACCATGGAAGACGCCGCCCCCCGCGCCGACATCTTCGTCACCGCGACCGGCAACAAGGACATCATCACGATCGAGCACATGCGCGCGATGAAGGATCGCGCCATCGTCTGCAACATCGGTCACTTCGACAACGAGATCCAGATCGCGGGTCTGCGTAACCTGAAGTGGACCAACATCAAGCCGCAGGTCGACGAGATCGAGTTCCCCGACAAGCATCGCATCATCATGCTGTCGGAAGGTCGCCTCGTGAACCTCGGCAACGCGATGGGCCATCCGTCCTTCGTGATGTCGGCCTCCTTCACCAACCAGACGCTGGCGCAGATCGAGCTTTTCGCCAACAACAAGGACGGCAAGTACAAGAAGGAAGTCTACGTGCTGCCGAAATCGCTCGACGAAAAGGTCGCGCGCCTGCACCTCGCCAAGATCGGCGTCAAGCTCACCGAGCTGCGCAAGGACCAGGCCGACTACATCGGCGTCAAGCAGGAAGGTCCGTACAAGTCGGACCATTACCGGTACTGAGCGCACACTCTTGCGACATAAAGGCCCCGGAGCGATCCGGGGCTTTTTTTGTCGCCGTTCGGCCGACTACTCCTTCTCCCTCTATCTCGTGCACCACACCATCTTGATAGCGGTCTGGTTCATTTTATCCGCATCGCGGTTTGACGGTGGGCATGGCGGCAGTCGGCGCACCCAATATAGCTGCGATCTTTTTAGCAGAGATAGGAGAGAACCATCATCGAAAAGTCGCCAGCATCTAAAGTCAGCCTCGCCCCGCCGGACATTGACCGCAGACGCGTAGCCCCTGCTGATAGGCACATTGCGACAGCCCTGACCAAGATCGGCGTTTCTAACGGGCGGCTGCACTACTCTCAACCAAGGGACGTTTCGCTTGTCGTGTTATATTCGCCGCAAATCTGTTGGAGGGCGCTTCAATGATTTTCCACGTCGCATAGGACACTAAGCAACATACGATCAGCGTGATGTATCGCCATGGCTCGCACATCCAATCGGGTAGGCCGATCCAGGCAGCGGCATAGACCATCGTAACGAATGTCACATAGTGCAGCAGATAGATTGAATAGGAAGCGTCGCCGGCTTGTATGATCCAACGAAATGGACGGCGGTCCCAAGGAAGGCGCAAGCTAATTATGCCTAGCAGGATAATGCCCATGCAAAGGGATACGGAAAAGGGGAAGTCATGAGACCGCGTGTACGCGAGTAGCGCCGATCCAAAGACAATCGGGGCGATTGCACCCAACCGCTTCAACCAATCATGAGCAAGGAAAACAAGGACACCGCAGAGAAAGTCTATTTGCGTGGTCGATACGAGGTGCCAGCTCCACGGATTCCCGAAATACCAGCCCGCGACGCCAAGGGACGCCAACGCAATCGCCAAGCCCCGGAGGCCGGCCAGAGGCACGATGAAAGTGGCAAGCGCGTAAAATACTAACTCGCGTTCCAGCGTCCAACTTACATCATAGGCCGGCGCCCCATTTTGCGGAAACAGCGTCATTGAATAGAGAAAATGCCCGATTGGCTCGGGGCGATACTTGTGGCTATCAAGAACGCGACCGCAGCCATTGCGACCCAATACATCGGGTACAGCCGAAACACGCGCTTGATGGCAAACGAAATCGGAGAAAACGTCGGCTTTGATGCAACCAGACAGATCACAAAGCCGCTGATAGCAAAAAAGAAATTGACGCCCAGATAGCCCCAATCTTTGAGCGGACCTATCGGTATTTGTGCCGATTCGGGGAAGGCACGAAGGGCAATATACGAATGAAAATAAGCTACGCTCAGCGCCGCGAGTGCGCGAGCCGCCTGAAGCCCCGGGAGCCTCGGATTGCCTTGTCCCATGCCTCCGACTAGCATAAGTCCCTACATGCTCCAAATCGTGCAGGTCCGAAAAGACCCATTCCGTGGGTGACTAGCAAATGCCTTGCAGGGGATCGAGAAGCTGAATGCGCCCGCGAAGCGATATTCCGGCGGTCACACATATCGACTGTTCCGCTCGCGTGCAGACGGTGCATGCCGAAACCAACCCGCGCTTCTCCGTCTATTGCGCGAATTTGAGGCTCGAACCGGCAGCAGCGTTCTTGTCAACACTAGCGTCAACGTCCGTGACGAGCCCATCGTGTGCAATCCCGAGGACGCGTATCGCTGCTTCATGAACTGCGAGATGGATGTCCTCGTGATCGGTAACATCGTTCTGCTCAAGGAAGATCAACTGCCGCCATTGCCGTCCACTGCTCGAGCGGAGATACGCTTATTCCCGCCCGCTAAGCCATGGTATATTTCGACTGGCGCCTACAGTTTGCTCGAAATGAGCCGGATAGCCACCGATTTGCAGTTGGATTCAGTTCGGCCCGGCGTGAAGGGGAATGATGACCAGCCTGTCTGAACATTTCGACGTGCTGATCGTCGGTGCCGGCCTGTCCGGCGTCGGCGCGGGCTACCATCTTCAGACCAAATGCCCGGGCAAGAGCTACGTCATTCTCGAAGGCCGCGACTGCATCGGCGGCACCTGGGACCTGTTTCGCTATCCTGGCGTCCGCTCCGACAGCGACATGTTCACGCTCGGTTATTCCTTCAAGCCGTGGACCGATCCGAAGGCGATCGCCGACGGTGCGCAAATCCTCAACTACGTTCGCGAAACCGCGGCCGAGAACGGCATCGAGAAGCACATCCGCTTCCACCATCGTGTCAAGCGTGCGGCGTGGTCGACGAATGAGGCGCGCTGGACGGTCGAGGCCGAGCGCATCACCGGCGAGGGCGCGACCGAACTCGTGCGCTTCACCTGCAATTTCCTGTTCATGTGCTCGGGCTATTACAAATACGAGGCCGGATATACGCCGGAGTTTCCGGGCGTCGCGGATTTCGCCGGCCGCATCGTGCATCCGCAGAAGTGGACCGACGACATCGACTGCGCCGGCAAGCGGGTCGTCGTGATCGGCTCGGGCGCGACCGCGGTGACGCTGGTGCCGGAGCTCGCCAAGTCGGCCGCGCAGGTCACCATGCTCCAGCGCTCGCCGACCTATGTGGTGTCGCGCCCGGCGCAGGATCCCGTCGCCAACAAATTGCGGCGCAATCTCCCGACGCGGCTTGCCTATCACCTGATCCGCTGGCGCAACGTGATGTGGGGGATGTTCTTCTTCCAGCTCAGTCGGCGCCGCCCTGCGAAAGTGAAGGATCTGGTTCTCAAGGGCGTGCAGATGGCGCTCGGCCCCGACTACGACGTCGCGACCCACTTCACGCCGCGCTACAATCCCTGGGACCAGCGGCTCTGCCTCGTGCCGGATGGCGATCTGTTCAAGGCGATCCGCGAGAAGCGCGCCTCGGTGGTCACCAAAGAGATCGACAGGTTTACGCACGACGGTATCCGCCTGAAGGACGGCAGCGAGCTTGCGGCGGACATCATCGTGACCGCGACGGGGCTGGTGCTCCAGGTGGTCGGCGGGTTGGAGGTTAATGTCGACGGCCGCGTCGTCGATTTTGCCAACACGCTGACCTAGAAGGGCATGATGTATGCCGACGTGCCCAACATGGCTTCCGCGTTCGGCTACACCAACGCATCATGGACGCTGAAATGCGACCTCACCTGCGAATATGTCTGTCGGCTCATCAACTACATGGACCGGCACAATTTCCGGCAGTGCATGCCGCATAATGACGATCCCACGATTACCGCGCAGCCGTCGCTCGATTTCACCTCGGGTTATGTGCAGCGCTCGGTCGCGAAGATGCCGAAGCAAGGCTCGAAGCAGCCGTGGCGGCTCTACCAGAACTACGCGCTCGACATCGTCTCCTGCGGTTCGGCCGGATCGACGACGGCGTGATGCGGTACTCCTGATCGCGACGTATATCGCCAGGCTTACCGTGAAGAAGTCTCTGATATCGAACCCGACCGCTGATGCGGTCGGGTGCGGACTTGCTGCTTGGCATCTGCGTCTGCCATGTCGTCCTCGTGCACGCGAAGGCGCGGCTGCGTTCAGTGGCCGGCGCTCTGGCCGCCGTCGACATGCAGGATCTCGCCGGTGACGAAGGAGGCACTCTCGAGATAAAGTACGGCATCGACGATGTCGGACATCTCGCCCATATGGCCGACAGGATGCAGCGCATCGAGCTGGACGTGCGTCGCGACGGGGTGCATCGGCGACTTGATGATGCCGGGTGACACCGCGTTCACGCGGATACCGCGCTTGGCATATTCGATCGCGAGCGACTTGGTCGCGGCGTTCAGGCCGCCCTTGCTCAGCGAGGCCAGCGCCGAGGGCACTTTCGAATTGGCCTGGTCGACCAGCGTGGTTGTGATCTGGACGACGTGGCCGGACCCCTGCTTCTCCATCTCGGCGATGGCGAGCTGCGTGACGTGAAAGAAGCCCGCGACGTTGGTGCCCATCACCGCCGCATAGTCCTCCGCCGTGTACTGCGTGAACGGCTTTGCGACGAAGATGCCCGCGTTGTTGACCAGCGTGTCGACGCGGCCGTAGCGGGAGATGGCGTGCGAGACCACGCGCTCGGCCGTGGCCCTCTCGGAAATGTCGCCGGGAACGGCGAGGACATCGTCATCGCCCGACGGCTTGATGGAGCGCGCCGTCGCGACGACACGATAGTTGCGATCGCGAAAACCCTGGACCAGGGCGGCACCGATGCCCTGCGAAGCACCGGTGATGATGGCAACCTTCTGTTCGATACCCATGATGGGCTCCTGTTGTTGGCTTTCAGAACCTGCGCCAGCAGCGGCTGGCTTAGTCGATGAGGTACGCCGCAGCGGGCCGGCTGCGAATACGCGCTGTCCGGCAGACAGTCTTTCGCAGCGCGAACGAAGGCCGGACCGGCTCCCGGCGGTGGTTGTCGCAGCGGGAGCGAACGCCTAGCTTGCAGTCGGAGCTCGATGGGCTGGCGGGAAACCTATGGATCGTCTGGATGCGATGAAGGTGTTTGTCCTTGCGGTGGACGAGGGCAGCCTCGCCGCCGCCGGCCGCAAGCTTGGCCGTTCGCCGGCGGCGGTGAGCCGCGCCATTGCTTTCCTGGAGCAGCGGGTCGGTGCCGAGCTGCTGCACAGGACCACACGCTCCATCAAGCTGAGCGAGGAGGGCGAGCGCTATGTCGCGGTCTGTCGCCGCGTGCTCACCGAGTTGGAGGAGGCCGACGACATCGCGGCCGGGCCGCGCACGGCGCCCCGCGGCTTGCTCACGATCACTGCGCCTGTGGTGTCGGGTGAGATGGTGCTGCGGCCGATCCTCGATGCGTTTCTCGATGCCTATCCGACCGTCTCGGCAAAACTCCTGCTGTTCGATCGCGCCGTCAATCTGATCGAGGAGGGGGTCGACGTCGCGCTTCGCATCGGTCATCTCGCGGATTCGGCAATGGTCGCGATGCGGGTCGGCGAGATCAGCCGCGTCGTGGTAGCATCACCGCGCTATCTGAAGCAGCACCCGCGCATCACCGAGCCCGGCGACCTCGCCAAGCACCAGATCGTCGCGATGGCGCACCTTCCCAATTCCTGGACCTTTGCACCGCAGGCCGGGTCGTCGGCCGCCCGCACGGTGCAGTTCACGCCGCGGCTCGTCGTCAACAGCACCTATGCGGCGGTGGCCTCGGCCGTCGCCGGCCGCGGTGTGGCGCGAATGTATTCGTACCAGGTAGGTGAGCAGGTTGCGCGCGGCGAACTCGAGATCGTCCTGGCCGGCCACGAGGATCCCGAGATGCCCGCGCATTTGATCTGTCCGCAGGGCCGGCTCTCGGTACCGAAGGTGCGGACCTTCACGGACTTTGCGGTGCCGCGGCTGAAGAAACAGTTTGCTCGGCTCAAGAACGGCATCACTGCCCGGTGAGCCGCTGCGGGCACGGGCAATGCGTTGTTTTGCGTATACGGCGGGTCGGGTGAATCGGCCATGTTGCCCGAACGGTTAACGCCGGATTAACCGCGGAGTCCTAGCCTGTCTCGGCCGGGGTTACTTGCAAGGCCGAGGTGAGCCCAATGGAAGCCCAGAGAATCGCGGTCGACGCCGTCGTGGCGTTGACCAATTGCGACCGCGACGCCGTCATCGCGTTCATCCGCCGCCTGTATCTTGCCGGCGTCACCGACCCCAAGCGCCTGACCTTCAAGGGCCTCCAGGCCCTGTCACGGGCCTGATTCGGCTCGGTTCGGCCTCAAGTTCCCAGCCGTGATGTCCGGAGCGTGATTGCAACCCACCGGCGAATATCTTGCCGCTCGGGCCGCGTCGGGATAGATCACGTCCCCGGTTGAATCACCGGGGAACGGGGGAGATGTTAAAACAGCTTTTTGCGCCGCAACTCGTCATTCTCTATGTGCTGGCGGCATCGACGATCTACGTTCATTTCCGCGGCAAGCAGCGGCTGCGCTTAGCGCGCCAGCTCGGGGACCACTCCACCTATCTCGCGCCCTACAATGTGCTGATGTACGCGGGCTCGGCGGTGCCGAACAACCCGGTGATCCCGGTGGAGCAGTTTCCGGAGCTGAAAGCCCTCAGCGAAAATTGGGAGACCATTCGCGACGAGGCCGTTCGCCTGTTCGACGAAGGCTTCATTCGCGCGGCGGCGAAGAACAACGATTGGGGCTTCTATTCGTTCTTCAAGAGCGGCTGGAAACGCTTTTACCTGAAATGGTACGATGACTTCCTGCCTTCGGCGCGCACGCTGTGCCCGAAGACGGTGGAGCTGCTCAACTCCATTCCGAGCGTGCATGGTGCGATGTTTGCGATGCTGCCGCCGGGCGGCAAGCTCGGCGCCCACCGCGATCCCTTCGCCGGTTCGCTGCGCTACCACCTCGGTCTTGTCACGCCGAACTCGAACAAGTGCCGCATCCTGGTCGACGGCGTCGAATGCGTCTGGCGCGACGGCGAGGCCTTTATGTTCGACGAGACCTTCATCCACAGTGCGGAGAATGCCACCGACGTCAACCGCATCATCCTGTTCTGCGACGTCGAGCGTCCGATGAAATACGGCTTCATGACCGCGATCAACCGTTGGGTCAGCCACCACATCGTCAAGGCCTCTGCAACCCAGAACGTCGACGGCGAGAGCGTCGGCCTGCTCAACAAGGTGTTCGGCAAGCTCTATGAGATCCATCTTGCGAGCCGCAAGGTCAAGGAATGGAATCGCAACGTCTACTACACGCTCAAATATTCGCTGACGGCGCTGATCCTCGGTCTCATCGTGCTGTCGGCATTGCGGTGATCGCCTTTAGTGACGGTGCTTGTGTTGTTCGGAGTCATCAGGGCGTTGGTAACCGCGCAGCTCCGCGTATCGCTGCATTTGGCTCTGATCGAGCAAGGCAGTTGTCGATAGATGGTATTTGAGGTGGCTTTCGCGGAGCAGTGCCTGGGTTTCCGAAATGGCCACGAGGGCCGCCTTGAGTGACTCCGATGTCACGACGCGGGCGGAGAAGAGGCGGTCCAACTCCGCTTCCTGCTCGACCAGCTTGTTACCCAGCGGGACCGCCTCTTGCTTCATGGCATCGAAGAGGCGCTGAACCCGGATGCGCTGATCCGCGGTCAAATCAAGCCGATCACCGAGCTCGAGAACATGGCTCGGACCGGGATATCCATTGAGCTCGGCGGCAAGTGCCAGGCCCATGCCACGTCCGACTCGCAGATCGTCGATCTGCTGCGGCGACAGCGCCTTGATGGGGCGATGCTCAAGACCGGCATAGGGCTGACTGGACTGCGCACTGGCAACGTTGCACGAGACGATAAGCATGGCTGCAAGCAGGAGAAGGCGTCTCATGAGTCTGGCTCCATGAAATCGGCCCGGCTCGTCGATCGATCTCCACCGGTGCTCTCCACATATCTTGCTGGACGGTTCGCCTCATGGCAACAAAGATTGCCGCGATTGAGTTGCCGAACATGGAGCAGACGATGGCCTCCTTGCCGACCGCGAATACCGAGATCACGCAGTTCTTTCAGCACTGGCTGGAGACCTTGGCGGGCTATGTCCGCGAGGTCGACTATGCTTCGGCGCGGCCGCTTTTCCATCCGGAAGTGCTGGCCTTCGGCACGCACAATGACGTCATTCCCGGCCTCGACCAATGGGTCACCACGCAATGGGACAACGTGTGGCCGAAGACGTCCGACTTCCGTTTCGTCATCAACCAGGCCTCGGTCCTGGCATCGTCCGATGACACGATAGCGACCGTGGTCGTGCCGTGGACGAGCACGGGCTATCATCCCGACGGCAGCGCGTTTCCACGCCCCGGCCGGGCCACGATGGTGTTTTCAAGACATAGCGATGGTTGGCTATGTGTGCATTCCCACATGTCCCTCAATCGGGGTGTGCCGCAGACAAGCCACGCCAATCGGCCGGTGAAGGCTTGGTAGTGCCGCCGGGCTTGTGGGCCGACTAAAGTTTTACCCTCTCATTCCAGCTCGGTTGGAACCCTTGGAACCCAATGTCGTTTTTTCAGCAACAATAACAGGTGAAACCACGCAAGCGGGGGCCTATCTGAGGATGCGCTCCCATGGCAACCCTTGATCTCGACGCCACCCGACTTACCGCCCCCGAGCATCAGCGCCAGCTTCGCCGCGCCGTGATCGCCTCCACAATCGGGACTGCGATCGAGTGGTATGACTTCTTTCTTTACAGCACCGTCACGGGTCTGGTTTTCGCAAAGCTCTTCTTTCCTCACTCCGATCCTTGGGTCGGCACGCTGGAGGCGTTTGCGATCTACGCGGTCGGATTCGCCGCGCGGCCCGTCGGCGCGGCAATCTTTGGCCATTATGGCGACCGCATCGGACGTAAATCCACGCTGATCGCGACCTTGCTCTTGATGGGACTGGCGACCGCTGCGGTGGCCGTGGTGCCGACCTATGCCAGCATTGGTATCTGGGGCGCCGTGATCCTGACCGTG
This sequence comes from Bradyrhizobium sp. 155, assembly GCF_023101105.1. NCBI lineage: Bacteria > Pseudomonadati > Pseudomonadota > Alphaproteobacteria > Hyphomicrobiales > Nitrobacteraceae > Bradyrhizobium > Bradyrhizobium sp. 155. The sequence goes on from NZ_CP064704.1 coordinate 2,598,868, forward strand.
CTGCGGTTCATTCAGGGCGTCGGAGTCGGTGGTGAGTGGGGCGGCTCGGTACTGATGTCGATGGAATGGGCGCGCAACGATCGATCCCGTGGATTGATCGCATCATGGCCGCAGTTCGGTGTGCCCTGCGGGCTTTTCCTCGCCAATCTTGCCGTGCTGGTGTTCAGCCAGATGGCGGGTGATCAGTTCCTGGCATGGGGCTGGCGTATTCCCTTCGCGCTCAGCATCATCCTGGTCGGCGTGGGCCTCTATATCAGGCTCGGCATTCTCGAAACCCCGGTGTTCTCTAGGCTCGTGGCCGAACGCCAGGTCGATCGCACGCCGATGCTCACGGTGATCCGGGAATACCCGAAGGAGATTCTACTGTCTGCCTTTGCGCGCATGTCGGAGCAGGCGCCGTTCTACATCTTCACGGCCTTCGTGTTCTCCTATGGCATCGGCACCCTGCACGTATCGCGCGACTTCCTGCTGACCGCGGTGCTCTCGGCCTCCGTGCTGTCGTTCGTGTCGATCCCGCTGTGCGGACATATCTCCGATCAGATCGGCCGCAAGAACATGTATATGCTCGGCGCTGCCGTGACGGGCATCTTCGGCTTCGTCTATTTCGCCATGCTCAATACGGGGTCGCTGACCATCATCTTCCTCGCGATCATCCTGTCGCTGATTCCGCACGACATGCAGTATGGACCGCAAGCCGCCTTGATCGCCGAGAGCTTCACCGGACGCCTGCGCTACAGCGGCTCCTCGCTAGGCTATCAGCTCGCATCCGTGATCGCCGGCGGCCCCGCACCGCTGATCGCTACCTGGCTGTACGGCACGTTCCACTCGGCGACCGCGATCGCGATCTACATAGCGATTTGCGCGGTCGTGACGCTGGTGGCGACCGCGATGATGACCGATTACACGGGAAAGGACATCAACGCCGCGGGGGCGTACGAGCGACGAACTTGAATCCGCAAAAAAGCCCCGGACGCGATGCCCGGGGCTTTGCTGTCCCGTGATCTCGAGCTCAGCCTTATTCCGGCTGACCGATGCTCACCTTCAGCGTGCCGACGCCGTCGACGCCACATTCGAGCTTGTCGCCGGGCTGGAGCTGCGACACGCCGGCCGGCGTACCCGTCATGATGATGTCGCCGGCGGCGAGCTTCACCTGCTGCGAGAGCTGCCAGATGATCTCGGGCACGTTCCAGATCAGCTCTGTGAGGTCGCCCTTCTGCGCTTCCTTGCCGTTGACCGTGAGCCAGATCTTGCCCTTGGCGGGGTGGCCGATCTTCGATGCCGGCTGCACTGCGGAGCAGGGCGCCGAATAGTCGAACGACTTGCCGACCTCCCACGGACGCTCCTTCTTGCGCGAGGCGATCTGCAGGTCGCGGCGGGTCAGGTCGATGCCGACGGCATAGCCGTAGACATGGTCGAGCGCCTTGTCGGCAGGAATGTTGAGGCCGCCGCTCTTCATCGCGACGATCAGCTCGACCTCGTGATGAAGATCCTTGGTCAGCGGCGGATAGGGAATGGTGGCGCCGTCGGGCACCAGCATGTCGGCGTGCTTGGCGAAGAAGAACGGCGGGGCGCGCTCGTCATTGCCCATCTCGCGGATGTGCTCGAGATAGTTGCGGCCGACGCACCAGATGCGGCGCACGGGATAACGGCCGCTTTCCCCGATGACGGGAAGCGAAGCCTGGGTCGGAAGCGGGATGACGTAGGAGGCGGCGTTCATGGTGCGATCTCGCTGCTCTTGAGGTTGAAGGGAACTCTATGCGGTTGCGCTGATCGGCGCCAGAGCACCGGCGTCGTGATGTTGCAGGCGGAAGAACGAGGCGTAGCGGCCGCCGCGGCGGAGCAACTCGTCATGCCGGCCCTGCTCGACGATCTCGCCGCCCTCGACCACCAGGATCGCATCGGCGTGCATAATGGTGTGCAGGCGGTGCGCGATCACGATGGTGGTGCGGTTCTGGCAGAGATGCTCGATCGCCTCCTGCACCTGCCGCTCGGACTCGGAATCGAGCGCGGCGGTGGCTTCGTCAAGCAGGATGATCGGCGCGTTCTTGATCAGCGCGCGCGCAACCGCGATGCGCTGGCGCTGGCCGCCGGACAGCTGCGTGCCGTGCTCGCCGACGGGCGTGTCGTAGCCGAGCGGGAAGCCCATGATGAAATCATGCGCGCAGGCCGCCTTGGCGGCGTCGATGATCTGGTCTTCAGTCGCGCCCGCGCGGCCGAACGCGATGTTGCTGCGGATGGTGTCGCGGAACAGATAGACGTCCTGACCGACATAGGCGGTCTGGGCCCGCAGCGATTTTCGCGAGACCGCGCCGATCGACTGGCCGTCGATCACGATGTCGCCTTGCGTGACCTCGTAGAAGCGCAGCAGCAACCCCAGCACGGTCGATTTGCCGCCGCCGGAGGGGCCGACCAGCGCAGTGACCTTGCCGGGCTCGGCAACAAAGCTCATGCGATTGAGGACCGTCTCACCGTTGCGATAGGAAAAGCTGACCTCGCGCAGCTCGATGCGCGCAGTCGACAGTTTCAGCGCCGGCTTGTCGTCGTCGGAATGCTCGCTCGCGGGGCTGTCGACGACTTCCAGCAGCATGCGGGCGCCAACGAGCTGGCTGTTGAGGTCGATGTTGAGCCGCGCCAGCCGCTTGGCCGGCTCGGTCGCCATCAGGAACGCGGTCATGAAGGAAAAGAACGCGCCGGGCGTGGCGTTGAGGGCGACTACGCTATAGCCGCCGTAAAGCAAACAGCCGGCGACCGCGAAGCCGCCGAGCATCTCCATCAGCGGATTGGAGCGGTTGGCGACGCGAGCCATCTTGTTGGCGTTGCGCTCGACGATCGCGATGTTCTCGTCGATGCGGGTCTGCATGGTGTCTTCGAGCGTGAATGCTTTCACCGTGCGGATCCCCTGCAGCGATTCCTGCATCGTCTCGAGGATGTCGGCGGTGCCGGTGAACTGGTTGTAGGCGAGCCCCTTGATGCGCTTGACCAGCTTGCGCAGCACCAGCATCGCCGGTGGCACGGCGACGAGGCCGATGAACGACATCACCGGATCCTGCCACACCATCACGCCGATCATGGCGAGCAGCATCATGAGGTCGCGCCCGACGGCGTTGACCAGCATGTTGAGGACATCGGTGATGGACTTCGCGCCGGCCGTCAGCCGCGCCAGGAATTCCGACGAATGCCGCTCGGAGAAGAATCCGACGCTCTCGCGCATCAACTTGGCGAACAGCTGGCGCTGGTTGGTGGCGAGGATGGCGTTGGAGATCTTGGTCAGGATCACCATGTGGCCGTAGGTCGCCACGCCCTTGATGAAGAGCAGGATCACGGTGATGCCCGAGAACATCGCGATGCCCGGGATGTTCTTGTCGACATAGGCCTGGTTGATGACCTGGCCGAGCACGTAGGTCGCGCCCGCGGTCGATCCGGCGGCAAGCGCCATCAGCGCGAAGGCGACGAGGTAGCGCCGCCAGTAGATGATCCCCTGTTCCGTGACCAGGCGGCGAATCAGCACCGCAGCCGCATAGGGATCGTCGGTGATTTTCTTTGGAAACTGAGCCATCCGCAGTCCATTGACGGCACAGGAATAAGCCTGCCCGCGCGTCAGGGATCGAGCGGCCTCTGTGCCCGCTAAGCCAGCGCTTTTCAAGCCCAATTAAGGGCTTGCGCCCGGATGGAATCTAGGCCGAGGCGGCCTGGCGGAGCTCGCCGTGGCGCTCGCGGAACAGCTTGTCCTCCCACGCCAGCGCATGCGCGGCGATGGTCTCGAGGTCGTCGTATTGCGGCTTCCAGTCGAGCAGGCCCCGGATCCGGCTGGTGTCGGCGACCATGGTCATGATGTCGCCGGGCCGGCGCGGGGCGTATTGCACGGCGAAGCTGCGGCCCGACACACGGCGCACCGCGTCGATGGTCTCCAGCACCGAGTAGCCGCGGCCATAGCCGCAATTGAGCGTCGTCGAGGCGCCGCCGTTGCGCAAATAAGCGAGCGCCGAGCGATGCGCCTGCGACAGGTCAGTGACATGGATGAAGTCGCGGATGCAGCTGCCATCCTGGGTCGGATAGTCGGTGCCGAACACGTCGATCTTGGCGCGCTGGCCGGTCGCGGCTTCCACCGCGATCTTGAGCAGGTGCGTGGCGCCGACGGTGGCCAATCCAATGCGCGCCTGCGGATCGGCGCCGGCGACGTTGAAATAGCGCAAGGTCACGTATTGCATGCCGTAGGCGGCGGCGACGTCGTGCAGCATGATCTCGGTCATCAGCTTCGACGAACCGTAGGGCGACAGCGGCCGTGTCGGCGCATGCTCGGGCACCGGCACCTGGTCCGGATCGCCGTAGACCGCCGCGGTCGAGGAGAAGATGAAGCGGTCGATGCCGCGCTTGACCGCGACGTTGAGCAGGTTGCGCGCGGTCGTGAAATTGTTTCGGTAATAGCCGAGCGGATCGCGCATCGAATCCGGCACGACCACCGAGCCCGCGAAATGGATGATGCTCTCGATGTTGTGCTGGGCGATCACGCCCTCGAGCAGGTTCTCGTCGCCGGCATCGCCAATGAACAGCGGCACGCCTTCGGGCAGATAGGACGAGAAACCGGTGGAGAGATCGTCGATCACGACGACGTCCTCGCCGGCTTCCGTCAGCGCCAGAACCGTGTGGCTTCCGATATAGCCGGCACCGCCGGTGACAAGCACAGTCATGATCTCACCCGTCTTCGATCAACGCTCCAAGCTAACGTTTACGTGGTGAAGAGTGGGTATCGGCGCGGCTGAACTGGTCACTATGCTTAATGTTGCGTATAGGGACTTTCGAAACGGAGAGTGGCGTGGCGAATTCCCCAGGCGATCTCGAAGTGATCGTGCCAAATCTGCACAGGCGCTATTCCGGGGTCACCGCGACCAACCGGATGGTGGCGCCGCGGCTGGCAAAGCTGTTTCGCGCCGCGTGGTTCGGCTCCGACGCGCCGGAGGGGATCGCACGCCTGGGCGGTGCCGATCTCCTGAGATTGTGGCGCCGCAAGGTGCCGCTGATCTGGCACGCGCGCCGCAACAACGAGATGATCGCGGGTGTGCTGTTGCGCGCGCTCGGTTGGCCGCTCAAGCTCGTCTTCACCTCGGCGGCACAGCGCCATCATAGCTGGATCACGCGCTGGCTGATCCGGCGCATGGACGCGATCATCGCGACATCAGATCTTTCGGCCTCGTTCCTGAAGGTGAAGGCGACAGTGATTCCGCATGGCGTCGACACCGCAATCTATGCGCCGCCGCTCGACCGCACTGCTGCCTTCGCGGAAACCGCGTTGCCGGGCCGCTATGCGATCGGCTGCTTCGGCCGGGTACGCGCGCAGAAGGGCACCGATGTGTTCGTCGATGCGATGTGCCGCTTGCTGCCGCGCTTTCCGGATTTCACCGCAATCATCGTCGGCCAGGTCACACCGGAGCAAACCGTTTTTGCAAACGACCTGAAGAAGCGGATCGAGGCCGCCGGCCTGCAATCGCGCATCGTCATCATCGGCGAGCTGCCGATCGAAGACGTGCAGCGCTGGTATCAGCGGCTGACGATCTACGCCTTCACCTCGCGCAACGAAGGTTTTGGCCTGACATTGATCGAGGCGATGGCGGCTGGCAGCGCGCTGGTCGCCGCGCGCGCCGGGGCGGCCGAACTCGTGGTCGAGGATGGCGTGACCGGCGTGCTGATCCCGACCGGTGATGCGGACGCGCTGGCTGCAGCGGTCGAACCGCTGATGCGTGACGTGGCCGCCGCGATCGCTATGGGCGAGCGCGGGCGGGCACGGGTGCTCGCGCAATTCAGTCTCGATGCGGAGGCGTCACGGATCGGGGACGTCTATCGGCCGCTGCTTTGAGCATCGCCTTCAGGGCAGCAAGCAAAAAAACTCGAAAACAACCCCATGCACAGTAGCCGGGGTCAACGAAATCAATGGCTTGGCCGGCATCCCGACGCTGCGGATTTTACGAAGCCGATTGACTCGTCGGGCAAAACACCGGTATGATGTCATCGTCGGCATAGCCTCGACGGCCTTCAGGTCGAAGCCCTTGTCCCCACCCCACCCAGTACCCGCTGCGCAATCTCCACCACCTCGCTCGCCGCGATATCTCGCATGCAGCGGTGGTCGTTCATCTTGCAGATCGTGCTCTGGCAGGGTTGGCAGGAGAGCACGCTCTTGTCCTGCACCACGGTCGCGGCGAGGCCGTTGAGGGGGGCCCAGAGATAGGGGCTGGTCGGCCCGAAGATGCCCATGGTCGGCGTGCCCAGGGCGGCTGCGATGTGCATCAGGCCGGAATCGTTGGAGATCGCGACGCCGGCTGCAGCCATGGCCAGCACGCCGTTGCGCAGATCATTGCCGGTGAGGTCCCGGACCCCCGGGCCGCCGGCCGCGACGATCTCCTGGGCCAGGCCCTTTTCCCCGGGACCGCCGACAACCCAGACCTCAAGGCCGCGCTCGGCCAGCAAGCGGGCGGCCTCGGGATAGTAGGTCCAACGTTTTGAGACGCCGACCGAGCCGGGGGCCAGCGCCACCGCGGCGCCGGCGCTGAGGCCATTGGCCTGCCGCCAGCGGACGATGTCCTCGGCCTGAACCCGCAACTGCGGCACCGGCCATTCCGGAGGCAGCGGGGCGCCATCGGGCTGGGCGAGGGCGGCGTTCTTGTCGATGAAGCGGGGCAGCTTCTTTTCGCCCCAGCGCCAGCGATTGAGCAGGCCGAATCGGAACTCGCCCACGAAGCCGACCCTTTCCGGAATCCCGGCCAAAGCGGGCGCAATGGCGGCCTTCCAGGTCCGGGGCAGCACCAGGGCGGTGCCGTAGTTCCGCTCGCGCAGGAGCTTCGCCAGGCCGAGCTGACGGCCCACGGCGAGCCGGCCGCGCGGCAGGTCCCAGACGATCGCTTCGCGCACGCCGGGCATGTAATCGACCAAGGGCGCACATAGGGAGGTCGTGAGCAGATCGACCGGCCGGTTCGGCCAGCGCTCATTCAGGACCCGCACGACGGTGTGATTCCGGACGAAATCGCCGATCCACATGTAGGGGACGATCAGGATCGGGCGCGTGTCGCCCTGATCTGCCTCCCCACTAAATTGCGAATCTTGGTTCATTCGTTAAAAAGGCCGGGGTGCGCTGATGTGGCGGTTCGGTTAGCCGCTCCGGGCCAGCAGGTAAAGCCGGCTGAGTGGCAATCCCAAAACCGCTTACACTTTGGCGGATCATGCGCTAGGGCAGAACCGGGCCGCAAAACTTCGGGCAGGCGGAATCTGGCAGGGAAGTTGGAATGTTGCTGGTGACCGGCGGGGCCGGTTTTATCGGATCAAATGTCGTCGCCGCGCTGAACGAGGCCGGCCGCAGCGACGTGGTCGTCTGCGATTTCCTTGGCAACGAGGGCAAATGGCGCAACCTCGCCAAGCGGCAGCTTTTGGATATCGTGCCGCCAGCTGAGCTGCCGGACTGGCTGCAGGGCCGCAAGCTCGATGCCGTGATCCATCTCGGGGCGATTTCCGCGACCACCGCGACCGACGGCGACCTGGTGTTCGAGACCAATTTCCGCCTGTCGATGCGCCTCCTGGACTGGTGCACGGCGAATGCGGTGCCGTTGATCTACGCCTCCTCGGCGGCGACCTATGGCGACGGCGAAGCAGGATTTGACGACGACAGCTCTGTGTCTGCACTGAAAAAACTGCGGCCGATGAACCTCTACGGCTGGAGCAAGCACCTGTTCGATCTCGCCGTCGCCAAGCGCGCCGCGAACGGCGAGAAGCTGCCGCCGCAATGGGCCGGACTGAAATTCTTCAACGTGTTCGGCCCCAACGAATACCACAAGGGCTCGATGATGAGCGTTCTGGCGCGCCGCTTCGACGACGTCAAAGCGGGCCGCGTCGTGCAATTGTTCAAGTCGCATCGCGAGGGCATCGCCGACGGCGATCAGCGCCGCGATTTCATCTATGTCGACGACGTCGTGCGCGTGATCATGTGGCTGCTGGCAACGCCCTCGGTGTCCGGGCTGTTCAATGTCGGCACCGGCAAGGCACGCAGCTTCAGGGACCTGATGCTGGCGGCTTATGCCGCGCTCGGCGCCAGCCCCAACATCGAATACATCGACATGCCCGAGCAGATCCGCGGCAGCTACCAGTACTTCACCCAGAGCGAGGTCGATCGCCTCCACCGCGCCGGCTACAATGGCGGTTTCACGACGCTCGAGGACGCGGTGAGGGCCTATGTCGGGGATTATCTCGACCGGCCCGACCGCTTCCGCTGAGGTCCATCACCATGCCGACGCCCATTCTCGATTTCGATGCCCTCGCGCAAGCCGTCTCAGGCTGCACGGTGCTGTGCATCGGCGACATCATGCTGGACGAGTTCGTCTATGGCGAGGTGTCGCGGATATCGCCGGAGGCGCCGGCGCCTGTCATCGCGGCCCAGCGCAGCGAGATCCATATCGGCGGCGCCGGCAATGTGGCGCGCAACGTCGCCGCGCTCGGCGCGCGCTGCATCTTCGTCGGCCTCGTCGGCGAGGACGAGGCGAGCAGGCAGCTCGCCTCGACGCTTGCGGAGCAGGGCGCCATCGAAAGCGTGCTGGTGTGCGATCCCTCGCGTCCGACCACGCGAAAAGTGCGTTTCGTCTCCGAGCATTTTTCCACGCACATGCTGCGTGCGGATTGGGAGCAGGCACAGCCTGCTTCCGATACGATCGAGACCAAGCTGATCGAAGCGATCCTGCCGCAGATCGCGCGCGCCGACATCGTGCTGCTGTCCGACTACGCCAAGGGCGTGCTGACCGCCCGCGTCATCCGCCACACCATCGACGCCGCGCGAAAACTCGGCAAGCCCGTGATCGTCGATCCCAAAAGCCTGAACTGGGCGATCTATCGCGGCGCGACGCTGCTCACGCCCAATCGCAAGGAATTTTCGGAAGCGACCCGAAGCCGCGCCGACACGCCGCAGAGCATCGTCGATGCCAGCGAGGACGTGATGCGGCTCGCCGATTGCGAAGCGATCCTCGTCACCCAAGGCGAGCACGGCATGACGCTGGTGCCGCGCAACGGCGAGGCCGTTCACGTTCCGGCGTTTCCGGTCAAGGTGCGCGACGTCTCCGGCGCCGGCGACACCGTTGCCGCGGCGCTCGCGGTCTCGCTCGCCACGGGCGCGGACTGGGACACGGCGCTTCGCATGGCCAGTGCCGCGGCCGCCGTCGCCGTCGGCAAGCAGGGCACCGCCAGCGTGAGTGCGGCCGAACTGAAGCGAAAGATCTTGCCGCATGCCTATCTCGCGGCCGAGGAGAAGATCGTGCTCGAGCCCGGCGCGCTCGACGCGCAGCTCGCGGAATGGAAGAAGCAAGGCCAGCGCGTCGGCTTCACCAATGGCTGCTTCGACATCCTGCATCCCGGCCACGTCAAGGTGCTGACAGCGGCGCGCTCCGCCTGCGACCGCCTGATCGTGGGGCTGAACAGCGACGCCTCGGTACGGCGGCTGAAGGGCGCCGACCGCCCCGTTCAGGACGAGCGAGCGCGTGCGGAAGTGCTGGCGGCGCTCGAAGCCGTCGATCTGGTCGTTATTTTCGATGAGGATACGCCGATCGACCTGATCACCCGCATCAAGCCGAGCGCGCTGATCAAAGGGGGTGATTACACCCGCGAGCAGGTGGTCGGCCATGAGGTCGTCGAGGCCGCGGGCGGGACCGTGGTGCTGGTCGACATTCTCCAGGGCTTCAGCACGACGGCGCTGGTTCATCGCGCGCGGGGAGAGGGCAAGTGACGACGCTCGCCGGGGCGACGACCGGCCAGGTGCTGTGGCGGCGTCTGCGCAGTCCGGCGGCCTGGTCCGAGACGGTCGATCTGTTTGCGATCCTGACTGCGGCCTCGCTGCCATGGTCGACGTCGCTTGCGGCGATATTCAATGTCCTGATGCTGCTCTGCATGGTGCCGTTCCTCGACGTCCGTGAGTTCCTGCAATCGCTCAAGCGTCCGATCTGTGCGGCGCCGATTGCGCTGGTCCTGCTCGCGCTGGTCGGGACGCTGTGGTCGGACGCGGCCTGGGGGGCGCGCTTCTACGCGGTCAATCCGACCGTCAAGCTGCTGGTGCTGCCGGTCCTGTTCTATCATTTTGCGCGCTCGCCGCGCGGACATTGGGTGTTCGTCGCCTTCCTAATGTCCTGCGCGCTGTTGTCGGTAATGTCCTGGCTCGTCGCCTTCTACCCAGACCTCGCGCTCAAATCCGACCGCGTCGAGCGCGGAATCTTCGTCAAGAACTACATCGACCAGAGCCAGGAGTTCACGCTTTGCGCGGTCGCGCTCGCCTATCCGATCGTGCAGTTGCTGCGCCAGAAGCGCTATTGGATCGCCGGGCCGCTCACGGCCCTTGCACTCGCCTTCTTCGTCAACATGGTGTTCGTGGTGGTATCGCGCACCGCGCTCCTCACCATTCCGGTCCTGTTCGGTGTGTTTGCGTTGCTTCATCTGAGATGGCGCAGCATCGCGATCATCTCCGCCGCCCTGCTCGCGGGCGCGGTTCTCGCCTGGCAGGCCTCGCCGCAATTGCGCAAGACCGCCGACAGCTTTGCCAGCGACTACACGCGCTATGTCGAAAAAGGCGCGCCGACCTCGGCCGGCTTGCGGCTCGAATTCTGGCGAAAATCCCTCGGCTTCTTCGCGGAGGCGCCGGTCAAGGGGCACGGCACGGGCTCGACGCGCGGATTGTTCGAACGTGCCGCGACGCCGGGCGATGCTCAGTATCAGGCGTCCGCCGAGGTGATCGGCAACCCGCATAACCAGACGCTGAACGTGGCCGTGCAATGGGGCATCATCGGGGTCGCCGCTCTCTACGCCATCTGGATCCTGCATCTGCTGTTGTTTCGCGGCGACGGGCTCGCAAACTGGGTCGGCCTCTTGGTCGTGGTCCAGAACGTCTTCACCTCGCTGTTCAACTCCCATCTGTTCGACTTCCACGAGGGCTGGATGTACGTCATCGGTGTCGGCGTTGCCGGCGGCATGGTGATCCGGGCCCAGCAGGCCGGGGCGAAAGCGGCGGAAGCAGGTTCCTGAACGGCCGGCCGGATGGCAAACCTTGACTGACAAGCCTTGACTGGCATGTCCGGCCGAGATGGGTTATCAGCGCGATCAGGTTGCATCTAACTGGATTTTCGGTCAGCGGATGACGCGTCTTTCGCATCTCACCTTGCGCAATTTCATGATCGCGCTCCACGACCTGCTGGCGACCACGGCGGCGCTGTTCGCCGCCTTCTATCTGCGCTTCGAGGGCGGCGACGGCTTCTTCGACCGCCTGCCGCTGCTGATTCAGATCCTGCCCTATTTTCTCGCCTTCAGCGTGGTCGTGTTCTTCGTCTTCAACTTGACCACGACGAAATGGCGCTTCATCTCGCTGCCCGACGCGCTGAACATCATCCGCGTCGCGACCGTGCTGACGGTTGCGCTCCTGGCGCTCGACTACATCTTCGTCGCCCCAAACGTCCGTGGCGCCTTCTTCCTCGGCAAGGTGACCATCGTCCTCTATTGGTTCCTCGAGATCTCCTTCCTCAGCGCGTTGCGCATGGCCTACCGCTATTTCCGCTATACGCGGGTTCGGCGTCACGCCCGCACCGGAGATGCCGCGCCGACGCTGCTGATCGGCCGCGCCGCGGATGCCGAGGTGCTGTTGCGCGGAATCGAGAGCGGGGCGATCAAGCGCATCTGGCCGGTCGGCGTGCTGTCGCCGTCGAGTTCCGATCGCGGCCAGTTCATCCGCAACGTCCCGGTTCTGGGCGGCGTCGACGACATCGAGGATGTCATCGCCGACTTCACGAAGCGCGGCAAGGGGATCGCGCGCGTCGTGATGACGCCAACGGCATTCGAGCCGGAGGCCCATCCCGAATCGATCCTGATGCGGGCGCGCAAGCTCGGCGTGATCGTGAGCCGCATGCCCTCGCTCGAGAGCGGCGATACCCCACGGCTCACGGCCGTCGCCGTCGAGGACCTGCTGCTGCGGCCGAGCGAAAAGATCGACTATGCGCGGCTCGAGGCCCTGATCGAGGGCAAGGCGGTGATCGTCACCGGTGGAGGCGGCTCGATCGGTTCCGAGATCTGCGAGCGTGTCGTCGCGTTCGGCGCCGCGCGCCTTCTGATCGTGGAAAATTCCGAGCCGGCGCTCTATGCGATCACGGAGACGCTCGCGGCGCTCGGCACTGCTGCTTCGATCGAAGGGCGGATCGCCGACATCCGCGACCGTGAGCGCATCATGCGCCTGATGGCCGAGTTCAAGCCGGACATCGTGTTCCATGCCGCCGCGCTCAAGCACGTGCCGATCCTCGAGCGCGACTGGAGCGAGGGCGTCAAGACCAACATCTTCGGCTCGATCAACGTTGCCGATGCCGCGCACAGCGCCGGCGCCGAAGCCATGGTGATGATCTCGACCGACAAGGCGATCGAGCCGGTGTCGATGCTCGGCCTGACCAAGCGCTTCGCCGAGATGTATTGCCAGGCGCTCGACCATGATCTTGCGGCGGGTCACGGCGGCGCCAGGCGGTCGATGCGGCTGATCTCGGTCCGGTTCGGTAACGTACTCGCGTCGAACGGCTCGGTGGTGCCGAAGTTCAAGGCCCAGATCGATGCCGGCGGTCCCGTGACGGTCACGCACCCCGACATGGTCCGCTACTTCATGACCATCCGCGAGGCCTGCGATCTCGTCATCACAGCGGCAACGCATGCGCTCGGAACGCAGCGCTCGGACGTGTCCGTCTACGTGCTCAACATGGGCCAGCCGGTGAAGATCGTCGATCTCGCCGAGCGCATGATCCGTCTCTCGGGCCTGCAACCCGGCTACGACATCGAAATCGTGTTCACGGGCATGCGGCCCGGCGAACGCCTGCACGAAATCCTGTTCGCCTCCGAGGAGCCGACCCGCGAGATCGGCGTCGCCGGCATCATGGCCGCGCAGCCGAACGAGCCGCCGATGCAGACGCTGCGCAAATGGATTGCGGCGCTGGAGCAGGCGATCGCGCGCGACGATCGGGCCACCATCAGGACCATCCTGAAGGACGCGATTCCGGAATTCGGGTCGACCGCGGCCTGATCATGCAGCCTCGAGGCAAGATTGTCGTGGCGAGCCAGCATTACCCGCCTGATCCGAGCACGACCGCGGCGATCATGGCCGAGATCGCCTGCCGCATCGCCGGGGATCACGACGTCGTGGTGCTGTCGGGCTCACCGGGCGCGTTGCCGGCCTCGCAGACCGGCCCGGGCAAGCCGCGGGTCGTCGCCGTCAAGAACCGGATGGCGGGCAAGGCGGCGCTGGTGCGGCGCGGCGCCTCCGAGCTGCTGTTCACGGTGCGCACGTTCCTGGCGTTGACACGGGAGCTGAGGCGAGGCGACGTCGTGCTCACCGTCACCGCACCGTTCATGCTGCCTTACGCAGTCGCGGCGGCGGCGAGGCTGAAGGGTGCGCGTTCGGCGCTGATCATGCACGACCTCTTCCCGGACGTGCTGGTGATGGCGGGCCTGCTGAAGCCCGGTTCGATCATCACCATGACGATGCGCGCCGCCAACGGCCTGATGTTCCGCGCGCTCAATGCCGTCATCACCATCGGCCGCGATGCGGAACGGCCGCTACTGAGCTATTCCGGCATGACGCGGAACAAGATCCGCTTCATCCCGAACTGGGCGACGCTCGTGGCCGCACCCCGGCCGGTGACGGCGGATAATCCGTTCCGCAAAGCGCTCTCGGCGGGTTTCGTTGTCGGCCTGTCGGGCAATCTCGGCTTCACCCATGATCCGGAGATCGTGTTCGAGGCGGCGCGTCTTTTGAGGGCCGAGCCTGACGTCCACTTCCTGCTCTCCGGCTGGGGCATCGGCTTCGAGCGGTTGAAGCAGTTGCAGACTGAGGCGAACTTGCCCAATGTCTCCTTCGTGGGACGGGTCGAGGATGCCGAGCTCGAACCATTCCTGGCGGCTGCCAATCTCTGGATCATTCCGTACCGGAAGGACGTTGCGGGGGTGTCGGTGCCGAGCCGGTTCTACAATCTGCTGGCGGTCGGCCGTCCCGTGGTGCTGGTCTCCGAACCGGAGGCCGAGGCCGCGTTGACCGTGGTGGAGAACGGGCTGGGCTGGGTCGTGACGCCGGGCCGTGCCGATCAACTGGCCGAGGCGATCCGCGCGGCGTCTCGCTCCGACGGTGTCGCCTTTGCGGAGCGTGCGGTGAAGGCGGCGGCGAAGTTCGATCGGGCCACCGCGATGAACGCCTATGCCGCCCTGGCCGACGAATTGTTGCGCAACCCCGAACTGCCGGAGCAACGATGAACGAGCGCAAGCCAGTCGTGCTGGTGACGGGGGCGAGCGGTTTCGTCGGCCGTCATGTCGTGCCCGCGCTGGCGCGCGAGGGCTGGTCGATCCGCCGCGCGGTGCGCAGGCCGGAAGGCATCGACGACGAGGTCGTGATCGAAACGATCGGCCCCGAAACCGACTGGCAGGCCGCGCTTCAAGGCGTCGACGCCGTCGTTCATCTCGCCGCGCGGGTGCATCACAAGCACGAAGAGCATGCGGTCCAGCTCTACCGCAACGTCAACATTGCCGGCACGCTGCAGCTGGCGCACAGCGCGGCGACGGCCGGCGTGCGCCAGTTCATCTTCATCAGCACCGTTCTCGTGCACGGTCGCAGCAATGACGGGCGCGCGCCGTTCAGCGAGGACGATGTCCTGACGCCGCGCGGTCTCTACGGCATGTCCAAGGCCGCGGCCGAAGCGGGCTTGAAGACGCTGGCGCGCGACAGCGCCATGAAGATCTCGGTGATCAGGCCGCCGCTGGTCTATGGTGCGGGCGCCAAAGGCAATTTCGCGCTGTTGACGCGCGCAGTGAATCTCGGGCTGCCGCTGCCCTTTGCCGCGATCCGCAATCACCGCGCCTTCCTTGCCGTGCAGAACCTGTCGTCGTTCATCGTGCAACGGCTCTCTCACCCAGATCCCGCGAGCAATTTCGAGATCTTCCTGGTGGCCGACAGGGAGCAGGTCTCGACGTCCGAGTTCGTCGCGCGCCTGGCCAAGGCTGCCGGCAAGAACTCGCGGCTGTTCGGCATGCCGCCGGACCTGCTCGGGACGCTGCTGAGAGTGATGGGCCGGCCGGATACGCAGGACAGCCTGATCGGTTCGCTCGAGCTCAACCTGTCCAAGGCGATTGCGACCGGGTGGCAGCCGCCGGTGTCTCTCGACGAGGGGCTGCGGCTGGCGCTGGCGGCTCAGGACGCCTGAGGACGGGAGAACCGCCGCAGCACAACGCCGATCGCGATAGCGCCCGCCAGCAGCGCGATCAACGTGATCGTCACCGAGCCGGCGCGAGCGGTGGCGATGGCAAGCCCCGCGAGCACGAGATTGAGCGCGAACACCTCGCCGATCACGCGGGAGACCGTGAAGCCGTGGTCGGTGGCGCGCTGGTAGAAATGCGAGCGATGCGCCGACCAGAACTGCTCGCGCCTGGCGATGCGCCGGAACAGCGTGATGGTGGAATCCACGAGGTAATAGGCCGGCAGCAACAGCGCCGCGGCGGGCTGCCCGCGCCAAGCGAGCTCGAGCAGGCACCAGCCGAGCAAAAGGCCGATCGGCAGGCTGCCAACATCGCCCAGGAAGACTTTTGCGACCGGCTTGTTGAACGGCGCAAAGCCGAGCATGGCGCCGCACAGCGCCGCGGCGATCAGCGCGGCCGGCCACGACAGATCGCCGAGCAGTCCCAGCAGCAGCAGCGCCGCGGTGACCGGCACCACTTCCGCCACCGTCATCAGGTCGAGCCCGTCCATGAAGTTGACGAGGTTCACGAACCACACGCCCGCCAGCAGGATCAGTCCGCGCTCCAGGGCGAGCGGCAGCGCCGGCACGATGCGCGCGGTCTCGGGCGTGGTGAACACGACGGCACCGACGGCTGCGGCCTGCAGCACGAGCCGTACCAGCACCGGCAGCGACTTGATGTCGTCGGCAAATCCGACCACGGCGATCAAGACTGTCGCAGCGATCAGCGCCGGCGGAATCGCGACGTTCGCCCAGACTGCCCAGGCTGATGCGACCAGCAGCGTCGCTGATATCACGGCAATGCCCGCACCCTGCGGGGTCGGGATGCGATGAGAGGACCGCGCGTTGGGCCGCGCCAATGCGTAACGCTGGAGCAGGGGGCGGCTGGTCCAGGTGATGACGCCCGACACCAGCGCGGCAATCGCAACGGCAAGCAGCGAGGGGACGGCGCCGAGCGCATCGATGGCCGCGCTCACTCCGGCACTCCGAGCGGCGCCGATCCCTGCGCGGCTTTCTCGGCGCTGAGGATCCAGACCAGACCGCCGATCGCGCCGACGATGAAGTACACGGCGCCGAACAGCAGCGAGACGTTGACGCCCTCGTTTGCGGCCAGGCCCGCGAAGCCGAACGCGAGGCCCATGGTGGCTTCCCGCACGCCCCAGCCGGCGATCGAGATCGGCATCATCGTGATCAGCATCACCGGTGGCACCAGCATAAAGACGTCGCTGAATCCGACCGGCGCGGCGATCGATTGCACGACGCACCAGGCGACCACGACGGCCAGCACATGCACGGCGAGCGACAGGATCACGACGGCCGGTCCGCGCGAGCGGCTGAAGATCACGCGGTTGGCGATCACGGCACAGGCGTGGATGTGATGCGTGGCCCACCAGGTTTTCAGCCAGTGCCATTTCAGCGCGCCGAAGACCAGGAAGCCGAGGCCACCCGCGAGCGCCGCGAGGTCGACGAGCAGCAGCGCCGAGCGCCCGTGCGGATCGGCGATGAGGCCGTAGCTCCAGGGCAGGCTCGCGACGATCATGATCGCGAGCGCGATCAAACCGATCGCGCGGTCGACGAAGATCGAGTACGTCGCAGCGCGCCAGCCGGCGCCGGCGCGCGCGACGAGCCACAGCCGGACCGCATCGCCGCCGATCGCCGAGGGCAGGGTCTGGTTGAAGAACGATCCGATTACGTTGTAGCGCATGGCCCGGCCGAGCTCGAGCGGGGCGCCGCATGCGGCGCTGATCTCGCGCCAACGCAACACGCCGACGAAGATTTGCAGGAACGTGACGGCGATCGCCAAGCCGATCCAGAACAGGCTGGTCAGGGTGAAGCGCGAAAACAGTTCGGACAGATCGACCTTGCGTAGCGCCAGGTATAGCAGCGCTCCGGAAATCAGGATCTTGGCCGTCGACAGCAGGATTCGGCGCATTTCGCCCGCATGAACAAGGGTTTTGAAGCAACCCGACGCAAGGCGCCGAATTCGGCCGCTTTGGTATGGTTTTGGCGCCGATCTTGCAATAGCGGTGATCAGGAGCCCGCATGCAGGGCGGCCGGCTATTGCGGCCCCGTCGATGC
Source organism: Bradyrhizobium sp. 155 (assembly GCF_023101105.1). Taxonomy (NCBI): domain Bacteria; kingdom Pseudomonadati; phylum Pseudomonadota; class Alphaproteobacteria; order Hyphomicrobiales; family Nitrobacteraceae; genus Bradyrhizobium; species Bradyrhizobium sp. 155. Next base: position 2,616,201 of record NZ_CP064704.1, read on the forward strand.
GGAGGCTAAAGAGGCGCCGCGGGCGAAAGATCGGGCGAAGCGGTCCTTGGGAACAGGATGAGGGATCACCGCAGATCGTCCGGCTGCCGCAAATGCGCCGTCTAAGGTCTACAATGTCGGCAACCACCACCCGGAAGAGCTGATGCACGTCGTCGGAGTTCTGGAGCCGGAGCTGGGTCGGACGGCGATCAAAGAATTGCTGCCGAGAGACCTTTTGGAAACGTTCGCGGATGTCGAGGATCTGATGCGCGATAGCGGCTTTGCACCGTCAACGCCGATCGCGCACGGAATTCGTAATTTTTGTCACCTGGTATCGGAACGACCTCAAGGTTTGAAATGACGATGGACAAACGCATTATCCCCCTGATCATGTGCGGCGGTGCCGGAACGCGGCTGTGGCCGGCTTCGCGCGAGGTGCGCCCCAAGCAGTTCCTGCCGCTGTTCGGCACGCGCTCGACCTTCCAGGACACGCTGCTCCGCGTCTCCGAGGCCTCGCTGTTCGATCGCCCGATCGTCATTACCAATGCCTCCTACCGCTTCATGGTGCTGGAGCAGCTCGCGGAAATCGGCATCGAGGCCGACGTGATCCTCGAGCCGATGCGGCGCGATTCCGGTCCTGCGATCGCCGCCGGCGCGGTGTTTGCGCAGAACCGCTCGAGTGAGGCGATCGTGCTCGCGCTCGCCGCCGACCACGTGGTGCAGGACAATGCCGCGTTCGTCGCGGCGTGCCGCCAGGGCCTCACCGCCGCGAGCGCCGGGCGCATCGTCACCTTCGGCGTCAAGCCGGAGCGGCCGGCCACCGAATACGGCTATATCAGCCCGGGCGAGGTCATCTCCGGTGAGGTGCACGCGGTCGCGCGCTTCGTCGAGAAGCCGGATGCGGTGAAGGCGGCCGACTACCTCAATTCCGGCTATCTCTGGAACAGCGGCAACTTCATGTTCCCGGCCAGCGTCCTGCTCGACGAATACCGCAAGGTCGATGCGGCGAGCGTGGAGGCGATTTCCAATGCCGTGACCAATGCCGGTCGCGATCTCGGCTTCGTGACGCTGGAGCCCGAGGCGTTCGGCGCGGCCATGGCGATCTCGATCGACTATGCGGTGATGGAGAAGACCGCGCGCGCAGCGGTCGTGCCGGTGTCGTGCGGCTGGTCCGACGTCGGCTCCTGGCACGCGGTGTGGGAATTGTCGGACAAGGACGCGCAAGGCAATGCCGCGCACGGCGCCGCCGTGTTCGAAGATAGCCGCAACTGCAACGTCACCACCGATGCCGCGCTGGTCGCACTCGAAGGCGTTGACGATCTCATCGTGGTCGCGACCGCGGACGCGGTGCTGGTCTCGCGCCAGAAGGATGCCAACGGGCTGAAGCGGCTGGTCACAAAACTCAAGGCGGTCGCACCGAAGGTCACCGAGGAGCACCTCAAGGTGCATCGGCCCTGGGGCAGCTACCAGTCGGTCGACAATGGCGAGCGCCATCAGGTCAAGCGCATCGTGGTGAAGCCGGGCGGGCGTCTGTCGCTGCAGAAGCACCATCATCGCGCCGAGCACTGGATCGTGGTCCGCGGCACGGCCCGCGTCACCGTCAACGAGACCGTCAAAAGCGTGCACGAGAACGAGTCCATCTACATCCCGATGGGCGCGGTGCACCGGATGGAGAACCCCGGTAAAATCATGCTGGAGCTGATCGAGGTCCAGACGGGAAGCTATCTCGGGGAAGACGACATCATCCGGATTGAAGACGACTATCAAAGGTCGTAACCAGCACACTCCGAATCACGCGACCCGGGCCAAAAGAGTGGTCTCTTCCAGAGGCTTAAGGCCCGGGAAACGTGTAACTTTTTGAATCAAATCGTGTCCGGACCGCTAGCTCCGCATTCGCCACAAATGTGGCGTCCGTGCTAGAAGCGCCCCGGGGATTTGCGTTGAATCGGGGTTTGCTCACATGAGTTCCACAGGATCTGCACCGGCAAAGGCCGGCTTGCGCGTCGGCGTCATTGGCGCCGGCGTGATGGGCAGCAACCACGCGCGCGTGCTCGCGGGTCTTCCCGGCGTCAGCCTGGTCGGCGTCGTCGATCCTTCGCCGGCACATCGCACGCGGGCGATGGAGCTTGCCAATTGCGCGAGCTTCGAGACGCTCGACCAGCTGCTGGCCGAAGGCGTCGATGCCGTCACCATTGCGGCGCCGACTCATCTGCATCACGAGGTCTCGCTCGCCTGCATCGCCAAGAACATCCACGTGATGGTCGAGAAGCCGATTGCGTCCACGGTCGCGGAAGGCCGCGAGATCGTCACGGCTGCGCAAAAGGCCGGCGTGACGCTGATGGTCGGCCATGTCGAGCGCTTCAATCCGGCCGTTGCCGCCGTCAAGCAGGCGATCGCGGGCGAGGATATTCTGTCGATCGCGATCACGCGCGTCGGCCCATTCCCGCCGCGCATGTCCAATGTCGGCGTCGTCATCGATCTTGCCGTGCACGACATCGATCTGATCCGCTGGTTCACCGAATCCGACATCGTCGAGGTGCAGCCGCAATTGTCGAGTGCGGTCGCCGAGCGCGAGGACATCGCGCTCTTGCAGTTCCGCACCGCCAACGGCGTGCTCGCGCACATCAACACCAACTGGCTGACGCCGTTCAAGGCGCGCAGCGTCACGGTCGCGACCCGCGGCAAATACGTGATGGGCGATCTCCTGACGCGCCAGGTCACCGAATGTTTCGGCTTCAAGCCTGACGGCAGCTATTCGATGCGGCATCTTCCGGTCGGCCATGACGAGCCGCTCCGCGCCGAACTGATCGCGTTCCTCAAGGCCGTGCGCAACGGCGAGACGCCGGCGGTCACCGGTGACGAAGGCGTCGCCAGCCTCGAGATCGCGACGCAGTGCCTGGAAACGCCGTCGCGGCCCGCCGCCAAGTCGTCCGCCCTCAAGGGCCCGCGCCGCGTCGCCGGCTGATCCCATTCCATGTTGACCGATCAAAACCCGCAAGGCGCCATGAACCAGCATCTGCGTTCCGAACCCATTCCCTTCATCGACGTCGCCTCGCAGCGCCGCCGGCTCGGCGACTCGCTCGATGCCGCCGTGAAGCGCGTTCTCGATCATTGTCAGTTCGTCAACGGCCCTGAAGTCGCCGAGCTCGAGAAGCAGCTTGCGGCCTATTGCGGCGCCAAGCACGTCATCGGCTGCGCCAGCGGCACCGATGCGATCCTGATGGTGATGATGGCGAAGAATGTCGGGCCGGGCGACGCCGTGCTGTGTCCGTCCTTCACCTTCATCGCGACGGCTTCGCCCGTGGCCCGGACCGGCGCGACGCCGGTTTATGTCGACGTCGACGAGACCACCTTCAACATGAGCCCGGAATCGCTCAAGCGCGGCATCGCGACCGCCCGCAAGGCCGGCCTCAAGCCGGTCGCGGTGATTCCGGTCGATTTGTTCGGCCAGCCGGCCGATCACGACGCCATCGCGGAGATCGCCAAGGCCGAAGGCCTGTTCGTGCTCGATGACGCTGCGCAGGGTTTTGGCGCGAGCTACAAGGGCCGCAAGCTCGGCACCTTTGGGCTCGCCACCGCGACCAGCTTCTTTCCCGCGAAGCCGCTCGGCTGCTTCGGTGACGGCGGCGCGATCTTCACCGATGACGACGAGCTCGCGGCGACGCTGCGCAGCATCCGCGTGCACGGGCAGGGCGTCGACAAATACGACAACGTCCGCCTCGGCCTGACCGGCCGGCTCGACACCATGCAGGCCGCGATCCTGATCGAGAAGCTGAAGATCTTCGACGACGAGATCGCCGCCCGCAACAAGGTCGCTGAGCGCTACGCGCGCGGTCTCGGTAATGTGGTCACGGTGCCGCGCGTGGCGCCCGGCAATACGTCGGTCTGGGCGCAGTACACGATCCGCCTCCCTGAGGGTACCGACCGCGACGGCTTTGCCGCCGCGCTGAAGGCCCAGGGCGTGCCGACGGCGATCTACTACGGCAAGTCGATGCATCAGCAGACGGCCTACAAGCAGTACCCGGTCGCCGAGGGCGGCCTGCCGGGCTGCGAGAGCCTGTCGCAGGACGTCATCAGCCTGCCGATGCATGCCTATTTGACCGAAGCCGATCAGGAGCGAATCATCGCGGCCGTGCGCGGCGCGCTTTCAGCCTGATTTCCCCGTTTTGCTGCGCGAGCTCTTCCTTTAGAAGGGAACGATGCTCGGACGTATCTTCACGGTTGGTGGCTACACGCTGCTCTCGCGGCTGACGGGATTTGCCCGCGACATCATGCTTGCGGCGATTCTCGGCGCCGGCCCCGTGGCCGACGCCTTTTTCGTGGCGCTGCGGCTGCCCAACCATTTCCGTGCGATCTTCGCCGAGGGCGCCTTCAACGCCGCCTGGGTGCCGGCCTATGCGCACGTGCACGGTGAGCGCGGGGAGGGGGCGGCAAGATTGTTCGCCGACCGCATCTTCACGCTGCTGCTGGCCTCGCAGGTGGTGCTGCTGATCGTCGCCTGGGTGTTCATGCCGCAGGCCATGAGCATTTTGGCGCCCGGCTTTTCCGAGGACGCCGAGCAGCGCAAGCTCGCGATCGAGCTGACCCGGATCACCTTTCCCTATCTGCTGCTGATCACGCTGGTGACGCTCTACGGCGGCATGCTCAACGTGATGCAGCGCTTCGCGAGCGCCGCAGCCGCGTCGATCTTCCTCAACATCTCGATGATGATGACGCTGGCGCTCGCCGCATGGCTTCCCGGCGCGGGCCACGCTGCCGCCTGGGGTGTCCTGATCTCGGGTTTTTTGCAGTATTTCCTGCTCGCCGGCGATCTCGCCCGCCATGGCGGCCTGCCGCGCTTTGCGCCGCTCAAGCTCGACGAAGACGTCCGCGCATTCTTTAAAGCACTCGGGCCGGCGACGCTGGGCTCGATGGGCACGCAGCTCGCGCTGTTTGCCGACACCATCATCGCGACTTTCCTGCCGGCGGGCGCGCTGTCGGCGCTGTATTACGCCGACCGTCTCAACCAGCTCCCGATTGGCGTGATCGGCATTGCCATCGGCACGGTGCTGCTGCCGGAGATGTCGCGGCGGATCACGGCCAACGACCAAGACGGTGCGATGAAGGCGCAGCGCCGCGCGTTCGATTTAACGCTGCTGTTCTCGGTGCCGTTCGTCGCCGCCTTCCTCACCGTGCCCGACGCGATCATGCGCGCGCTGTTCGCCCGTGGTGCGTTCTCGAAAGCCGATGCCGCCGCTGCCGGCGCCACGCTCGCGGCCTATGCCATCGGCCTGATCCCCTTCGTACTGATCCGCAGCGCGGTCGCGACCTTCTACGCGCGCAAGGACACGGCGACGCCGGTGCGGGCGTCGCTGACCGGCATCGCGGTCAACGTCGCCTTGAAAATTGCCTTGATGGGATCGCTGGCCCAGATCGGGCTTGCGCTGGCCACTGCCGTCGGCGTCTGGACCAACCTGCTACTGGTGCTGTTCTTCGCGGTGCGGCGAGGCTTTCTCGTGCCGGACCGCGCCTGGCTGTTGTCGCTCGCCAAATTCCTGCTGACCGGGCTCATCCTGGCCGCCGCCTTCTGGCTCATCGCGCGCTTCAGCAGTCCTTCGTTGGGCTCGATGCACTTCCGGGACGAATTGACGCTGCTTCTGCTGGCCGTCGGAGGTACGATCGTCTATGCGCTCGCCATCCTTGCGCTGTTCGGGCGCCGCTGGCTGGTCTCACTGGTGCGGGGTTAACTTTTTCATATTTTCAACGCATCGACGGCTCGAGCTTGTCGGCACGGGCCAGTCTCGATCGTCCTTGGATGGACACATCTCGGAAGTGCGGCGGATGGACCCTGCACACGTGACGTGATGCCGTCACCTCGAGCCGGCAAAATTCGAACCAGGAGCACTGTTTATGAGGATCACCGTCGAAACCAACGTAGCAGCCCCCATCGATCAGGTCTGGCGCGCTTATACGACGCCTGCCGACATCATGAAGTGGAACGCCGCGTCCGACGACTGGCATACGACCAAGGCGACCGTCGACCTGCGAGAAGGCGGTGTCTTCTCATCGCGCATGGAGGCCAAGGACGGCAGCATGGGCTTTGACTTCGCCGGTACCTACACGAAAATCGTCGAGCACAAGCGTATCGAATACGCGTTCGGCGAGCGAAATGCCGAAGTCGAGTTTGTGCCCGGCCCGAAGGGCATTCTGGTTCGCGTGGTCTTCGATGGCGAATCGACGCACTCGGTCGAGCAGCAGCAAGGCGGTTGGCAGGCAATCCTCGACAACTTCGCACGATACGTGGAAGCGAAGCAGACGAAGTCCTGAGGCGTGTGTAGGGGCAAGAAAGCGCCAGAGTAAGGGACTCGCCTCCAGGATGCAGCGAACCTCTACACATCTCTTGATTTTGCGCGATCGCTGTGGTAGTCGCAGCGCATGATCAAATCGTCGCGCAAACTCAACCGCAACCACATGACCCGCTTCGGCTGGGCCGTGGAAGGAGTCGTGCGCTAGGAATTCTACGACGACATCTTTTCACCAGGCCCCGCCGGCATCGGACGGGGCCTTTTGTTTGGCCACGCTTCCCTGCCGGCACAACAGCAGGAGCGTCCCATGCCACCCCAACAGACGATCATGACATCCGAGCCGGAGAGGCTCCCCCTCGAGCTTGCCTCGACGTGGAGCATCCCAGGCTTGCTCGCGCGATACTGGCGTGCGCTCCAGGACTGGCGCTGGCGGCAGGGCCCACAAATCGCCTTGCGGGACCTGAGTGACCGGGAGCTGATGGATATCGGCCTGACGCGCGGCGAGATCGACTACATCTCGCCGGAACGGGCTATCGATAGGCTGAGGGATCACGCCAGAGATCTATGGAGCCGCGGGGGGATGTAACTGATGAGCCATCCGAAGCGGAGATGCGCTTTGCGAGCAAGCAGCCGTCAGCACGGCTGCTTGTTCTCAGGCGTGCACTGCAGGCGGGTTCGGCAACTATCATGCCATCAAGCGGACCGTTCCTCACGGCGAAATGACCGAGTTGCGGCGCTCCCGTTCCATCCTGCTCTGACAGGTGAGGGCGCTGGACGGTTTTCGCATGGCTAAACCCGTTTGCCTTGCCAGTTTTTCCACGGCAATATGCCGGCAAAACAACCATGAGAAACGGGACGAGAAAAATGGCGGCTCCCATCAAGTTTGGCGTTGGCCAAAGCGTGTTGCGCAAGGAGGATGACGCGCTCATCCGCGGCAAGGGCCGCTATACCGACGATTATGCGCCGCAGGCCGTGCTTCACGCCCTGATGCTGCGCTCGCCGCATGCGCATGCCAAATACACCATCGATGCGAGCCGCGCCCGCACCCTTCCCGGCGTCGCGCTGATCCTGACCGCCGATGACGTCAAGGATCTCGGCAATCTGCCCTGCCTGTTCAATCTCGAGACCGATCCCTTCACCGGGCCGCCTTACCCGATCCTCGCCAAGGACGAAGTGCGCCATGTCGGCGATTCCATCGCCTTCGTGGTCGCCGAGACCATCGACCAGGCCCGCGACGCGATCGAGGCGATCGAGGTCAAATGGAGCCCGCTGCCGGCGGTGACCGGTGTCGTCAATGCCGTGAAGAAGGGCGCGCCGCAGGTCTGGCCGGACAAGCCCGGCAACGTGCTGTTCGACGTCTCGATCGGTGACAAGAAAGCGACCGAAGCTGCCTTTGCCAAAGCGCATGCGGTGGCCGAGATCTCGATCGTCAATCCGCGCGTGGTCGCGAACTTCATGGAGACGCGCGCGGCGGTGTGCGAATACGACGCCAAGCGCGACCATCTGACGCTGACGGTCGGCAGCCAGGGCAGCCATCGCCTGCGCGATATCCTCTGCCAGAACGTGCTCAACATTCCGACCGACAAGATGCGGGTGATCTGCCCCGACGTCGGCGGCGGCTTCGGCACCAAGCTGTTTCCCTATCGGGAATACGCCCTGTTGGCAGTCGCCGCGCGAAAGCTGAAGAAGGCGGTGAAATGGGCCGCCGACCGTACCGAGCATTTCATGGGCGACGCGCAGGGCCGCGACAACGTCACCACCGCGAAGATGGCGCTGGCCGAGGACGGCAAGTTCCTGGCGATGGATTGCGACCTGATGGGCGACATGGGCGCGTATCTGTCGACCTTCGGGCCCTATATCCCGCATGGCGGCGCCGGCATGCTGCCGGGCCTCTACGACATCCAGGCGTTCCACTGCCGGGTGCGCACCATCTTCACCAACAGCGTGCCGGTCGATGCCTATCGCGGCGCCGGGCGGCCCGAGGCTGCTTACGTCATCGAACGTCTCGTGGACGCCTGCGCGCGAAAGCTCGACATGACGGTGGATGCCATCCGCCGCAAGAATTTCATCCAGCCGAAGGCGCTGCCCTACAAGACCGCGACCGGCAAAGTCTACGATTCCGGCGACTTCGCCGCGCATCTGAAGCGCGCGATGGAGATCGCCGATTGGAAGGAGTTTGGCAAGCGCGCCAAGGCGGCCAAGAAGAACGGCCTGATCCGCGGCATCGGACTTGCGAGCTATGTCGAGGTCTGCGGCACCATGGGCGAGGAGACCGCCAATGTGCGGATGGACCCCAATGGCGATATCACGGTCCTGATCGGCACCCAGTCGAGCGGGCAGGGCCACCAGACCGCCTATGCGCAGATCGTTGCCGAGCAGTTCGGCGTGGCGCCCGAGCGCGTGCACGTCCACCAGGGCGACACCGACATGATCGCCACGGGCCTCGGCACCGGCGGCTCGGCTTCGATCCCGTCGGGCGGTGTCAGCGTCGAGCGCGCGACCCGCGAGCTCGGGCAGAAGCTGAAGGAAATCGCGGCCCAGGCGCTGGAAGCCAGCGCCGGCGACCTCGAGATCACCGACGGCATCGTGCGCATCGCCGGCACCGACCGCTCGATCTCGTTCACTGATCTCGCCAAGCGGCCCGGCGCGGATCCCTCGAAGCTGAACGCGAGCGCGACCTTCGCCAGCGCCGACGGCACCTATCCCAACGGCACCCATGTCGCCGAGGTCGAGATCGATCCGGCCACCGGCATCATCAAAATCGTCAACTACGTGATCGTCGACGATTTCGGCATGACGCTCAATCCGCTGCTGCTGGCCGGCCAGGTCCATGGCGGCGCCATGCAGGGCATCGGCCAGGCGTTGATGGAGCAGGTGGTCTATGGCGCGGGCGATGGCCAGCTCGTCACCGCGACCTTCATGGACTACGCGCTGCCGCGCGCGGCGGACGGGCCGGCCTTCGTGTTCGAGACCGCCAACGTTCCCTGCAAGACCAATCCGCTGGGGGTGAAGGGCGCGGGCGAGGCCGGTGCGATCGGGTCCTGCCCGGCGGTCGTCAACGCCATCGTCGACGGGCTCTGGCGCGAATACAAGATCGACCACATCGACATGCCGGCGACCCCGGAACGGGTGTGGATCGCCATCAACGAGCACCATCGCCGTCACAGCCTGTGACAATCTTCCACGGGAATGAAATCTGCCGAGCGGTGTTGGCCCATTGAGGGGTCAGCACGATCCTGCATCAAGGAAAGGGATTTTGCGAATGAAGCGAGTGTTGGTGGTTGGGGGCGCGCTCCTGCTCGGTATGGGCGCGGTTTGGGCACAACAGGATTCCGTCAAGGAAGTGCAGACTCTCATGAAGGGCAACGGCAAGAACGCCGGCGCAGTGGCGGCCATGGTCAAGGGCGAGAAGCCCTATGATCAGGCCACTGTGGACAGCGCGCTGGCGCAGTTCGAGGACACCGCCAAGAAGCTGCCGCACCTGTTTCCGGCGAGCGCAAAGGGTATGAAGCCCGAGGGCGACTACAGCGCCTCGCCGAAGATCTGGGAGGACAAGGCCGGGTTCGATGCGAAGGTCGCGAGCTTCGCCAAGGTCGTCGGCGAGGCCAAGGGCAAGATCAAGGATCTCGACTCGCTCAAGGCGAATTTCCCCGCGGTCGGCAAGGAATGCGGCGGCTGCCACGAGACGTTTCGTGTGAAGAACGGTTGACGGAAGAAAAAGATTCGTAGCCCGGATTGCGCTTCGCTCCATCCGGGCTACTGGGAATCGGGAAAAAGCGGTTGCGAAAGCAGCCGCTTTTTTCATGTCGGCGCGCAGCGCTGCTGGAAATTCTATCCGCAAGGCCTGACGGATCGCTACCGGAGCAGCTATCTTTGCTCCAGCCGCCGCGGCATTGGCGTGAGCTTTTGACGCTGACGCATCTCGCTCCTGACTGCGTCACGACATCAGGAGTTCCAACCCGCGGCGAGCGCCTCAATCAGCAACAGCGAGACAAGCCATGGTAAAACCGTTCCCGTCTAAGACGCACATCGGCAACCATATGCTGCATCCGGAAACGCTGATGCTGACCTATGGCTATGATCCGCAATTGTCGGAAGGCGCCGTCAAGCCGCCGGTGTTCCTGACCTCGACCTTCGTGTTCAAGACGGCCGAGGACGGGCAGGACTTCTTCGATTTCGTCTCCGGCCGGCGCGAGCCGCCGGAAGGAATGGGCGCGGGCCTGGTCTATTCGCGCTTCAATCACCCCAACAGCGAAATCGTCGAGGACAGGCTCGCGATCTACGAGCGCACCGAGAGCTGTGCGCTGTTCTCATCCGGCATGGCGGCCATCGCGACCACGATCCTGGCGTTCGTCCGCCCCGGCGACGTCATTCTGCACTCCCAGCCGCTTTACGGCGGCACGGAAACGCTGCTGACGAATACGCTTGCGCGTCTGTCGATCGGCGCCGTCGGCTTCGCCGATGGCGTCGATGAAGCCGTGGTCAGCCAAGCCGCGGAGGAGGCCATGCGCAAGGGCCGGATTTCGATGATCCTGATCGAGACCCCGGCCAACCCGACCAACGGGCTGGTCGACATCGCGATGATGCGGCGTGTCGCTGAGAGCATCGGAAAGACCCAAGGACACGTTCCGATCATCGCCTGCGACAATACGCTGCTCGGGCCGGTGTTTCAGCGACCGATCGAGCACGGCGCCGATATTTCCCTGTACTCGCTCACGAAATATGTCGGCGGTCATTCAGATCTGATCGCGGGCGCCGCGCTCGGCGCGAAGGCGGTGGTGAAAGGCATCAAGGCGCTGCGGGGCGCCATCGGCACCCAGCTCGATCCGCATTCCTGCTGGATGATCAACCGCTCGCTCGAGACGCTGAGCCTGCGCATGGAAAAGGCGGATGCGAATGCGCGCCTCGTGGCGGACTATCTGCGCGATCATCCCAAAGTGGCCAAGGTGCACTATCTCGGTCATCACGACGCGGCGTCGCCGGACGGACTTGTGTTTGCGCGGCAATGCTCGGGGGCAGGGTCCACGTTCTCGTTCGACATCGTCGGGGGCAAGGCCGCCGCCATGAAATTCCTCAACGCGCTGCAAATCCTCAAGCTGGCGGTGAGCCTTGGTGGAACGGAGTCGCTTGCGAGCCTGCCTGCCACCATGACCCACTCCGGCGTCCCCGCCGACATCCGCCGGAAGATCGGCGTGCTCGATTCCACGATCCGGCTGTCGATCGGCATCGAGCACCCGTCGGATTTGATCGCCGACCTCGCGCAGGCGCTGAACGCAGCCGAACCTGAGGTGTGACGCCTGCGCCAGCGCTACGCGGAATCGAAAAGGGCGGTTGCGCAAGCAGCCGCCCCTTTTGTTGGTCTGTGCGAAGCTTACTTCGTCACCTGACCACGGATCTCGCCCCCCGGATTGGCCGCGGTGTGGATGTTGACGTAGAGTTTGCCGCCGAGCAGATCGGCGGCCTGCGCGTCGGTCAGCGTCGCCGAGCCCTCGGCCGGGCTGGTCGCAGCGCCTGGGATCGGGATCGCAACGCCGGCGTTCTTGCCGGGCTCGGCAGGTCCGTGGAAATGCGCGGCGGTGGCAGGGCCGGACAGGCCGGAATAGGTGACCTTCCAGGACAGCTTCTTGCTGGCGGCGTCGTAATCCAGATCGGCCGTTCCGGTGCCGCTGCTGGTCGTTGCGGGGACCTCCGACTTGGCGTCGAGCGTTGCTTTCAGCTTTTCCGCGCTGGCCGAACCCGCAAAAGCAACGGCGCCAAGCACTGACATGGCGATGACGATCTTGTTCATGATTTTTCTCCCTGCTGAACCCGTTTGGGCTGCCAAACTTCCAACAGCCGGCATTGCAGTTTATTCCCGTTTCAGGCCGCGGTGGGCTAAATTCTTCGTGGCTGGAGCCGCGAGGACATCGGTCATAAGCTTCGCCGCGATGACGAAAGGACCGCATGTTGCGACGAACAATCTCCGTGGCGCTGCTCGCCGCACTCGCCACAGCCGGCGTCTATTGGTGGCTCAGCGCGCCGGTGGGGGCGGCCGTCGGCACCGCGCCTGCCCGCGTCCCTGATCTTGCCAATGGCCAGGTGATCTTCAACGCCGGCGGCTGCGCCTCATGCCATGCCGTCCCCGACCAGCCCGATCGTCTCAGGCTCGGCGGCGGCGTCGCGATCAAGTCGCCGTTCGGAACGTTCTACGCGCCGAACATCTCGTCCGATCCGACCGATGGCATCGGCAAATGGAACGATGCCGAATTCGTCAATGCGGTGATGCACGGGGTCTCGCCGGACGGAGGGCATTATTTTCCGGCCTTTCCCTATACGTCCTATCAGCACGCCAGGCGCGAGGACGTGCTCGATCTCTTTGCGTACCTGAAAACGCTGCCGGCCGTCGCAGGCAAGGTGCGCGACCACGATGTGCGCTTTCCGTTCAACATCCGGCGTAACGTCGGCATTTGGAAATTCTTATTTCTGGACGACAAGCCCTTCGTCCCCGACAGCGCGAAGTCACCGCAGTGGAATCGCGGCGCCTATCTCGTCAACAGTTTTGGCCATTGCGCGGAATGCCACAGCCCGCGCAACGCGCTTGGCGGCATCACCGCCGCACAACGCTTCGCTGGAGGCCCCAATCCGGAAGGCGAGGGATGGGTGCCCAACATCACCCAGAAGGGCCTTGGCGAGTGGAGCGCGAAGGATATTGCCTATTTCCTGAAGACCGGCGAATTGCCCGACGGCGACAGCGTCGGCGGCGCGATGACGCGGGTGATCAAGAACACCTCGCAACTGCCGGACGACGATCTCGCGGCGATGGCGGACTATCTCAAATCGCTGCCGCCGGTGGACGGTCCGCCGCGTCCCAAGCGCAAGGAGGGCGGCACCTGATCGGGCCTGCCCTTTTTCGGACGGTCAACTCGCGCCAAACGCCTTGAAGGTGATGATGGTGAGGGTGTCCTGGATGCCGGGCAGCACCTGCACCTTCTCGTTGACGAAGTGGCCGATATCGGTGTCGTTGTCGACGTAAAACTTCACCAGCAGGTCGTATTGCCCGGCCGTGGAATAGATCTCGGAGGCGATCTCGGCTTCGGCAAGCGCATTGGCGACCACATAGGATTGGCCGAGCTTGCATTTGATCTGGACGAAAAAGGGAACCATCGCGGTCACTCCGAAAGCATATCTGACGGCTAATAGGCCAAACCCGGCCGGATTTAGCAAGCGAACTTGCTGGGCTGGGAGAGGCGCGCTAGGACGGGCCATGGCTTCGAAAACGCTGAAGAGCGCCCCATGACGACACCCGTAGCGCTGACCATTGCCGGCTCCGATTCGAGCGGCGGCGCCGGCATCCAGGCCGACCTGAAGACCTTTGCCGCGCTCGGCGTTTTTGGCGCTTCTGCCATCACGGCGCTGACGGCGCAGAACACCCGCGGCGTCACCGGCATTCACGCCGTGCCCGCCGAATTCGTCACCGCGCAGATCGACGCGGTGTTTTCCGATCTCGAGGTCGGCGCGGTCAAGATCGGCATGGTGGCGCAAGCCGCCAGCATCGATGCGATCGCGGCCGCGCTGTCGCGCTGGGCGCCCGGGCGTATCGTGCTCGATCCCGTGATGGTGGCGACGTCGGGCGATCGCCTGCTCGCGTCCGATTCCGTCGATGCCCTGCGCATCAAGCTGATGCCGCTGGCCTCGGTGATCACACCCAATCTGCCCGAGGCCGCGGCTCTGCTCGACGAGCCGGTCGCGGCCAGCGAGGCCGAGATCGAAAGCCAGGGGCGCCGGCTGCTGGCGCTCGGCTGTCGTGCGGTCCTGATCAAGGGCGGCCACGGCGAGGGCGCCGAGAGTATCGATTATCTCGTCGATGCCAGCACCACGATCGCGCTCGCCGCGCCGCGCCTTGCCACAAGCAACACCCATGGCACCGGCTGCTCGCTGTCCTCGGCGGTCGCCGCAGGGCTCGCCAGAGGCGAGGATCTCGAGCGCGCCGTGCGCAACGCCAAGACCTGGATCAGCGCGGCGATCGCCGCCGCCGACCGCTTCAGCGTCGGCCACGGACACGGCCCGATCCATCATTTCCATAAATTTTACTGACCGCCGGTCGCGAGCGCGCCACCGCTAGTCCCTCCCGCCATGCAGCTCCGGGTTCGTGCGGAGGGCGCTGCGACGCCATGTCGCCTGATTGTCGCATGCGACTGATATTCGCGGGTGGGCGAGGCAAGCGCGATTCGTATCCTAAGGTGCCTCAAAGGTTCAATTGGTCATCCCCCTGTCACGGGACATTGTTACAGGCTGGCGCATGGGAAGTTACGATGTGAGTGACGAGAGCCCGGAGCGGCGCTTTCGCACGTTGTTCATCTCCGACGTTCATCTCGGAGCCCGCGGTTCTCAAGCCGATCTTCTGCTCGATTTCCTGCGTTTCCATGATGCCGACACGATCTATCTCGTCGGCGATATCGTCGACGGCTGGGCGCTGAAATCGAGCTGGCATTGGCCGCAATCGCATAACGACCTCGTCCAGAAGCTTTTGCGCAAGGCGCGCAAGGGCGCCAAGGTCATCTACATCCCCGGCAATCACGACGAGTTCCTGCGCAACTATTACGGCACGCATTTCGGCGGCATCGACGTGGTCGAGAACACCGTCCACACCGGCGCGGACGGCAAGCGGTATCTCGTCATCCATGGCGACATCTTCGACCTCGTGGTGCAGAACGCACGCTGGCTCGCCCATCTCGGCGACAAGGCCTACGATTTCGCGATTCAGCTCAATCGCTTCGTCAACTTCTTCCGGCGCATGTTCAAGGTGCCGTATTGGTCGCTGTCGCAATGGGCCAAGCAGAAGGTCAAGAACGCGGTCAACTATATCGGCGCGTTCGAGCAGGCGCTCGCCGCCGAAGCGCGGCGCCACGACGCCGACGGCGTGATCTGCGGCCACATCCACTACGCGGTGATCCGCGACGAGGGCGGCATCCGCTACATGAATTGCGGCGACTGGGTCGAGAGCTGCACGGCACTGGTCGAGCACGACGAGGGCCATTTCGAGATCATCACCTGGGCGAACCAGGCCGAGAAGCCGGCACAGGTCCCGCAGATCGCAGCCAAAGCCGCATGACAAGGGCAGCCTGATGCGCATCCTGGTCGCGACCGACGCCTGGCACCCGCAAGTCAACGGTGTGGTTCGGACGCTGACCAAGCTTGCCGACGCCGCCAAAAGTCTCGACGTCGAATTCTCGTTCCTGACGCCGCAATGGTTCCGCACCTTTGCGATGCCGAGCTATCGGGACGTGCGGGTGGCCATGCCGCGCCCGGGCAGAATCGCGAAGCTGATCGAAGAGGCGCGCCCGGACAGCATCCACATCGCGACGGAGGGGCCGATCGGCCTGATGGTCCGCCGCTATTGCCGGCAGCGCAAGCTGCCCTTCACGACCAGCTTCCACACCCGCTTTCCCGAATATGTCCGCGCCCGCGTGCCGGTGCCGGGCTCGCTGATCTGGCGGGCGCTGCGCCGATTCCATAGCCCCAGCCGCGCCGTGATGGCGGCGACGCCGGCGCTCGCCAGTGAGCTGACCGAGCGCGGCTTCGACAATGTCGTGCTGTGGCCGCGCGGCGTCGACCCCCATCTGTTCCATCCCCGCGCGATCGATCTCTGCCTGCCGGCGCCGGTGTTCCTCTCGGTCGGTCGGGTCGCGGTGGAGAAGAATCTCGAGGCGTTCCTCGACCTCGAGCTGCCCGGCACCAAGGTGATCGTCGGTGACGGCCCGGCGCGTGTCGCGCTGGAGGAGGCCTATCCGGACGCGATCTTCCTCGGCGAAAAGCATGGCGAGGAGCTGGCGGACATCTACGCGGCCGCCGATGTCTTCGTGTTTCCGAGCAAGACCGACACGTTCGGCCTCGTTCTGCTCGAAGCCTTGGCGAGCGGCCTGCCTGTCGCGGCCTTCCCGGTGAAGGGCCCCCGCGACGTGATCGGCGATGCGCCGGTTGGCGCGCTCGATCACGATCTGCGCAGCGCCTGCTTTGCCGCGCTCGACATCTCCCGGCAGGACTGCGTGGAATTCGCCGCCAACTACACCTGGGAGGCCTCGGCCCGGGCTTTTATCGAGAGCATTTTGGCCGCCGGCGCCGTGATGCCCGGCCGGAACGGGGCAGAACCGGCGCGATTCGTCGCCTGAGGGGAAGAAGCCCTCGCCCGGAGATGCCTTGCCCGCGCCTCATCCGGCGCGATAACATCAGGCATGACAGAACAGCTTCTCCCGATCGGCCCTGCCGATATCGACGCCGCAGCACGCGTGATCGCACCCTTCGCCGTCCGCACCCCGCTGTTGTCCTTTCCCGTGCTCAACGAGCGTGTCGGCGCAAAGGTCTATCTCAAGCCGGAAATGCTCCAGCGCACCGGGTCGTTCAAGTTTCGCGGTGCCTTCAACAAGGTCGCCTCGATCCCGCAGGACAAGCGCGCCGGCGGCGTGGTCGCGTTCTCCTCCGGCAACCACGCCCAGGGCGTGGCGGCGGCGGCAAAGATCCTCGACATGCAGGCGACCATCGTGATGCCCGCGGATGCGCCGTTGTCAAAGCGCGAGCGTACCAAATCCTACGGTGCCGAGGTCGTGCTGTACGACCGCGACCGCGACGACCGCGAGGCGATCTCGCGCGGCATCGCCGAGAAGCGCGGCGCGACGCTGGTCAGGCCCTATGACGATCCCTTCGTGATCGCCGGTCAAGGCACGGCCGGCCGCGAGATCGCCGAGGACATGGCGGCACTCGGTCTCGCTCCTGACATCGTGGTAGCGCCGGCCTCCGGCGGCGGTCTGATCGCGGGCGTCGCGACGGCCGTGAAGGCACGCTTTCCGTTGGCCCAAATCGTCGTCGCCGAGCCCGAGGCATTCGACGATCATAGCCTTTCGCTGACCGCGGGCCATCGCGAGCCGCACGCACCCGCCGGCCGCACCATATGCGATGCGCTGATGGCCCTGATCCCCGGCGAGATGACGTTTGCGATCAACAGCAAGCTGCTCGCGCGCGGCGTCACCGCCTCGGACAAGGAAGTCGGCGCGGCCGTCGCCTTTGCCTATCGCGAGCTGAAGCTCGTGGTCGAACCGGGCGGAGCGGTCGGCCTGGCGGCGCTGCTTGCGGGACGACTTGATGTTGCCGGCAAGAATGTCGTCATCGTGCTCTCCGGCGGCAATGTCGACGCTGATCTGTTTGCCGAGCTGGTGGCCTGATAATCAATCTTCTGACATCAAGAAGGGCAGAGCGTCACCGCTCTGCCCTTTGTCGTGTGTGGCCGACCGCGATCAGTGCATGAAGCCGCGGTGGTTGTTGCCGCCGTTGCCACCCTGGCTCTGGTTCATCGACTGCCGGAAATTGTTGCTGCCGTTGTTGACGATCCGGTTGGTCTCATTGAACTGCGGGTGGTTGTTGTTCTGCACCTGCACCTTGTTCACGGGGTTGTTGCTGATCTTCGCCCCGTTGTTGATGCGGATCGGGTTGTTCTGCGTCTGAACGTTGACGGGCTTCGTATCGATGGTCGTGCCGCCCTTGCCGACATTGACCGGCATGCTCACGATCTTGCCAGGATTGCCACCGGTTGTGCCGTTGGCAGTACCATTCGGCGTCTTGTTGGTCGCAGGCAGCGTCACGATCTTGCCGATGCCGCCATTGTTGTTGGTGGTGTTGGTCGGCGCAGGCAGGGTCACGATCTTGCCCGGGGTCTGCGACGGCGTGCCGTTCTGCTGGTTGGGCTGGTTGTTGCCCGCGGGCAGGTTGACGATCTGGCCGACATGTCCGAGCTTGCCGATGCCGTTGTTGTCGCCCGACTTCTGCACGATCGGCAAATTGCCGTTCACTTGCGCGCCGCCATTACCCTGCTGCAGCGGCATGTATTTGGGCTGGCCGAGATTGCCGATCTTGAAGGTCGGGGCGATATTCTGCGGCGCCAGGAACTTGGTCGCCTGCATCAAGGGGATCTGCTTCGGCTGCATCTGGAGCTTCAGCGCGACCTGCGCATAGGGCGTGTTGCCGTAGCTGTCGTAGAAGTTCTTGTAGCCGAGCGGCGAGTTCGCGAGCACCGCCTTGTGCCAGGCCTGCGTGAGCAGCAGGTTGTTGAGCAGCCAGCGGACGTGATCGCACAGCGGGTCGTGCGGATACATCGTGATGAATTCCTGATAGTACTCCGGCCGTGCTTCGGACACGACGTAGTCATAGGCCTGGCGCGTCGAGCGGCTCGGCAGATTGGAGGCCATCTGCACCACAGGCGCATTCACCGGTGCGCGGCTGGCGGCAACCGCGGTGTCGCCGAAGAAGGTGAAGTCGGACGTGAGCGACGAGCTCTCCCACGGGATCTGCGCGCCGCTGGTGGTCTGGTTCACTTCGAGGCGCACGCGCTTGAACAGCTGCTCGATCGGCACGTTGGGCTCGCGCGCGACGTTCAGGAAGGCCTGCGTGTAGGGGCTGTGGCCGCCGGTGCCGTCCTGCGCTTCGGCGCCCGGCGCGGTCGAGTAGCCGACGATCGAGCCGTTCGGGGCATCGACGATGGCCAGGCCGCGGCCGGCATCGTTCACGTTCGGGAACGGGTTATTGCGGCAGGCATCGAGGATGACGATGCGCATACGGCTCGGGATCGTCTCCAGCGTCGACATCACGTCGACCAGGCGGACGGAGTTGTTGACGAGTTCGGTCTGGCTCGAGACCTTGGCGTCGACCGGAACGAGGTAGTTCTCGCCGGCGAGTTGCACGCCGTGACCGGCATAGTAGACCATCGCCACCGTGTTCGGACCACGCGCCGACACTTTGGCGGAGAAGTCCTGGACGACGCGGAGCATGTCGTTCTGGGTGAGGTCGGTCGCGGCGACCACTTCGAAGCCGGCGGAGTTCAGGAACTTCGCCATGGACTCCGCGTCGTTGTCCGGATTGGCGAGCTGCGGCGCGTTCTGATAGTTCGAATTGCCGATCACCAGCGCGACACGCTGTTCCGGGCCTTGCAGCGCGGTAGGGGCCGGCTCGACCGGGGCGACTTGCGCGGAAACTGGGCCGCAGGCAAAGCCGAACAGGCTCCCCAGCAGGCTAGCCGTCATCAGGAAAGGTTTTAGGCGGAACATGGCGTGCTCCCTTGGCACTGATCTCGATACGGTATTGGTTGCCGGCAAACTTGGCCGCGTTCGAGTTTGATGTCCGTGATCCCCATCACCATGGTAGGCTGCGTGATCTGAATCACGCTTGGAACCTGCCAAGGTGGGCGCCCAATGGGAGGACAGTCCGTCACATGCTGAAATCGATCGATCCGATCCTCACGCCCGACCTGCTTTGGCTACTGGCTTCCATGGGCCACGGCGACGATCTTGCTTTCGTCGATGCCAATCACCCCTCGGCGCGCATCGCGCAGAGCACGCATTCGCAGCGCCTGATCCAGTTGCCGGGCATGAGCATGGAGACCGCGATTCGCGCCATCATGTCGGTCTATCCGCTCGACGATTTCGATCCCGATCCGGTCCGCGTGATGATGCCGGTCGACGATCCCGACCGCGTCCCCGACGTGCAGCGCGCGGTGCTCGCGGAGATCGAGCGTGCCGCCGGCCGGCCCGTCACGCCCGGAAAACTCTCGCGGCCGGATTTTTATCGCGCGGCGGCGGCGAGCTTTGGCGTCGTACAGGTCGGCGACAGCAGCAGTTACGGATGCTTCCTGATCAGGAAGGGTGTGATCAGCTAGCAGCGCACGATCGAACGATGCGGGACGGCGTCACGCGTGCTCGAATGGTCCGACCTCGCGGATCACCTTGCAGATCTGCAGGAAGCCGCTGGCGTAGAATTCGGCATGTCCTCGCTTCATCGTCTCGACATGTTCGGGATGGGTGCGCCAGGCTTCGAGCGCTTCCTCAGAGGCAAAACGGAACACGGTGAGCTCCTCGCCGTCGTCGGCCTTGAACGACTTGACCGATACAAAGCCGGGAAGACGGCTGACGATGTCGTACATGCGCGCGCCGAGTCGGTCGTGTTCGTCGACAGAGGCGCCGTTACGCAATTGTAGATCGCCAATGACAATCACTTCACCAATCATATTTCTACACCTTAATCGATAGGATTCCTGCCGCTCGATCTGCTATTCGGTTCCGTGAGGGCTTTGTTACTTGGCACTCGAAATTGAATGGTCATTCCGCAGGCGGCCGTCTATCGTCCATCCATGTCACGCTTTTTATGTCTATCTGTCGCTATCGTCCTATCGCTGCTGCCGGCTGTCGCGCCGGCTGCTTCAATCCAAAAGCGTCCCAAGCAAGCTTGGCATGGCTACGGCTTCCTGCCGGGCTATCGCCAGCCGCTGAGCAACAGCATTCCCCTCTACAAGCAGAAGGAAGCGATGCGGCGGATGTCGCCTAGCGACCGGCGCCATTGGTACATCGATCCGGTTCCGCAATATTACGGCTGGGATGGTGAGTGGCGCTATTTCGGCCGGCCCGGCTTCGGCGGCGGCCGCTACAATGGCGGCAGTTTTGGGCCGTGCTGGACGCGGACGCCGATCGGTGCGGTGTGGAATTGCGGGTGATCGGCTGAGCATCCGTCATTGCGAGCGGAGCGCGCTGCGCTCGCAATGACGTTGAGAGAGTGTTTCCTCATTCCGCTCTCGTGCCGCGGACGCAGCGTGGCGTCTCTTCGACGGTGCGCTGCAGAGCCGGGGCCATGTGGCGACGGAAGCTGTGGCTCGTGGGTCCCGGATCTGTGCTTCGCTTGTCCGGGACACGAGACGGAGCAGGCCGCATCCCCTTACGAGAAGAACGCGATCTTCTCGGCCTGCGTCATGCGGCGGATGGGCGCCATGGGATCGTTGGCGGCGGCGCGGGGCTTTTGCAGGATGCCGCTGGCGAGGATGGTGGCGCCAAGTGAGGCTTCCGGAACCGGCGACGTCATCGGGAGCGTCGTGGCCTGCGCCGCGCCGAATGTCGCGGATGCTGCCATGACGGGCGCTGGCTGCTCCATCACTTCGGCGGCGGCTTCTGCAATGGCGTTGGTGAGGCGCGCCAGCGATTCCATCGCGATCGGCGCTTCCTCTACGGGCTCCTCCACCATCGCTGCGGCGGCGACTGGCTCTGGTGCGAACGGCTCGGGTGCGATCGGCTCCGGTATCTCGGCTGCGATGGGCGCTGCGGCCTCCGCAACCACCGGCTCCGGAACCGTCGCTTCCATCTCGACCGGTTCGATGATCTCGTCGAATTCCGGGTCTGGCGCGGCCATCTCCAGCGCGATGGCCTCGAGGATGGCTTCGTCCTCGGCTTCGGCGGCGGCATCGAGCGAAAATTCGTCCGTCACCTCCGCGAAGGCCTCAGTGGCTGGCTCTTCAAAAGCGGTGTCTTCAGGCGCGATCCGGCTCTCGGCGACGGTCTCCGGCTCGAGCGCGACGTCCGTCGCCTGCTCGGCAACGGAGAAGGCCTCGGCGACGATTCCGGCCGCTTCCATGGCGGCTTCGGGCTCGATCGCCTCTGCGATGCCCTGCGGCGCCTCCGTAAGAGCCACGGGTGCTTCGCTGGCCATCGCCGCAGGCGCGGCCTCCGGCAGCGGAGCTTCCGCAACGGGCGAGGGTGCCTCCTGCACCGGAGCCGGCGAGGGGCGCGCGGCCTGCGGCATTGCGTCAGCGTCGGTCTGGTCGATCCGGTCCTTGAGCAGATCGAATGCGGCCTTGAGGTCGGCGCGGGGGTCGATGGTGGCAACCTGCGCGCAGGCCGCCTCGATCGACGCGAGCTGCGAATCAATCAGGTCGCAGATTCGCCCGTCGGCGCCGATCTCGCGCCAGCGCCAGGAGATCTCCTTGATGATGCGCAGGCCGCGCGGAATCGGCGCGAGGCTCGCCTCGATCGCCGCGGGATCGAACGCCGCGATCGCAATCGTCTCGGCTTCGCGGATCGCGTGCCGGATCGCGACCAGCGCCTCGGGGAGGCGGTCCTCGACGACGGGTTGGCGCTGTGCCGCAAGGGCTTCTTCGATTTTCGCGACCGCGTCGAGCACCATGCGGGTATCGGCATTGCGGTTGCGCTTGGCGTATTCGCCGAGGAACCAGCGGCCGCGCGCGGTCTCCATGAAGGCTTCGCGGATCGCGTCGTAATCCTGCTCGTTCGGCTCGGCCGCACGGGCAGACATAGGCGAGAGGGCGAATGCTTCGTTGGCCATGTCAATCTCGTCGCGCAAATCACCGCGCGTTACAGTAACGATCATCACGATATCGACCGAATCGCAATTGGTTTAATGGCAGGCGAATCACAAATCCCCATCGCAGCAGCTCAGAAGCGGCGATTCGCCGTGAGCCTCGCGCTGTTCTACTCGGCCGTGTTCGCGGTGTCGGGAACGCATCTGCCGTTCTTTCCGCTCTGGCTGAAGGCGATCGGCATCGACGCGGCCTGGATCGGCCTCATCAACGCGCTGCCGGCGATCACACGCTTCACCACGCTGCCGCAGATCACCGCCTTTGCCGAAAAGCGACATGCGATTCGCGCCGGCATGATGGTGTCGGTGCTGGCGACGGCGATCGGGTTCACGGCGGTCGGCTTGCAGCAGCAGCCGCTGGCGCTGTTCCTGATCTATGCGCTGACCTGCATGATGTGGACGCCGACCATGCCGCTGACCGACGCCTATGCGCTGCGTGGCGTCGCCCGCTACGGGCTCGATTACGGGCCGGTGCGGCTGTGGGGTTCGGCAGCGTTCGCGGCCGGCTCGCTCGCCTGCGGCTATCTCGTAGACCACATCGCGGCGCGCGATCTGATCTGGGTCATCGTCGCCTGGGCCGGGGTTGCGGTCGCCGCCGGCATGCTGCTTCAGCCGCTCGACGACGTTAGGCGACGGACGACAACGGTGCACGCCGGCAAGGCGCTGCTGCGCGATGCCGGCTTCTGGGCCATCATCGTTTCGGCCGCGCTGATCCAGGGCAGTCACGTCGCGTATTATACGTTCTCGGCCATCAACTGGCAGGCCCACGGCCTCGGCGGGCTGACGATCGCGGGCCTCTGGACGTTAGGGGTGATCGCCGAGATCGTCGTGTTCGCGCTGTCGCCGCGCTTCTCGCTGCATCCGTCCTCGCTCATGGCGATCGGGGGCGCGAGCGCGGTCGTGCGCTGGGTCGTCACCGCGTACGATCCGCCGCTCGCGCTGCTCGCGGTCGTGCAACTCGGCCACGGCCTGACCTTCGGGATGACGATCCTCGGCACCATGAGTCTGCTGGTGCAGCGCGTGCCGTCGCATCAGATCGCGCGGGGGCAGGGTTATTACGCGGCGTGCAACGGGCTGCTGGGTGCGACCACCTCGATCGCGTCAGGCGCGATCTACGCTCGCATCGGCGACGGCCTCTATTATGTGATGGCGGCAATGGCCGCTGCCGGCGCGCTTGTGATCTGGTCGGCGCGGCACCGGCTGAAAGCTCATCCCCAGAGCGACGAGTCCGGCGGGTAGACCAGGCTGTCATCATAACGCAGGCCATGATCGCGGTCGCGCGTCAGCAGCAGCGGGCCGTCGAGATCGACGAAGCGCGCCTGCGGCGTCACCAGCATCGCAGGCGCCATCGACAGCGAGGTCGCGACCATGCAGCCGATCATGATCTCGAAGCCGAGCGCCTGCGCGGCATCGGCCATCGCCAGCGCCTCGGTGAGGCCGCCAGTCTTGTCGAGCTTGATGTTCACGGCGTCGTAGCGCTCGCGGAGTGACGCCAGCGAAGTGCGGTCGTGCACGCTCTCGTCGGCGCAAACCACCAGCGGCCGCTTGATCCGCGCCAGCGCGTCGTCTTGGCCCGCGGGCAGCGGCTGCTCGACCAAGGTGACGCCGACGGCCTCGCAGGCCGCGAGATTCTGCTCCAGATTGGCTTCGGTCCAGGCCTCGTTGGCATCCACGATCAGCTCGGATTCGGGTGCGGCGTTGCGCACCGCGGCGATCCGCTCCCCGTCGCCGTCGCCGCCGAGCTTGATCTTGAGCAGCGGCCGGTGCGCCGCCTTGGCAGTCGCCGCCGCCATGGCCTCGGGCGTGTCCAGCGAGATGGTGTAGGCCGTGGTGCGTTCGCCCGGCGCCGGGCGGTCGAGCAGGCTCCAGGCCCGCAGGCCCGCCGCCTTGGCTTCCAGATCGATCAGGGCACAATCCAGGGCATTGCGGGCCGCCCCGGGCGGCATGGCGGCTTGCAGGGCCTGGCGGGTGAGGCCGCCGGCCACGGCGTCCTGCATGGCCTGGATGGCGGCAAGGGTCGCCTCTGGCGTCTCGCCATAGCGGGGATAGGGCACGCATTCGCCGCGGCCGGTCAGGCCCTTCCGGCGGACCTCGGCCACGACGGTAACGGCCTCGGTCTTGGCGCCCCGGCTGATGGTGAAACTGCCTGCGATGGGAAAGCGCTCGATTCGCGCAGCGAGGGCAGGAACTTTGCTGGAAGTCATTTTGAACTCTGGCGAAATCTGAACCTGCTGGTTACCTCTAGCAACTAAGGTTAACCAGTTGGGGATACCTTCTCCGGGTAAGGGCGCGTGCGCAACCATCTGACTTCAACCGTTTTTCGCGCCCCGGCACGGGAGCGGACATCTTGAACGGCGATCCGAAGCTGGAACGGATTGCGAAGGGCAATGCGCTGGCACTCTGCGCCACTGGAACCTGGACCGCGAGCTTCGCGCCGGTCCTGGAGCGGATGGTGGCTGACGCCGAGAAGCTCGCCGGCGGCCCACAAAGCATCTTTATCGACGTGTCCGAGGTTGCCAAGCTCGACACCTTTGGCGCGTGGCTGATCGAGCGGCTGCGCCGCAGCCTGACGCAGGGCGCCGTCGAGGCGCAGATCGCCGGCCTCTCCGCCAATTATTCGAGCCTCGTGGACGAGGTGCGGCGGGTCAGGGCGACGCCTGTCGTCGACACCAGCACGATCACCATCACCGGCATGCTGGAGCAGATCGGCCAGACCGTGGCTGGGGTTGCCGGCACCGTGGCAGGCCTGATCGACATGCTCGGCGCGGTGCTCGCGGCGGGCGCGCGCACCCTGATTCACCCGCGCTCGTTCCGCTTGACCTCGACGGTGCATCATCTCGAGCAGGTCTGCTGGCGCGCGGTGCCGATCGTGGTGCTGATCACCTTCCTGATCGGCTGCATCATTGCCCAGCAGGGCATCTTCCACTTCCGCAGGTTCGGCGCCGACATCTTTGTCGTCGACATGCTCGGCGTGCTGGTGTTGCGCGAGATCGGCGTGCTGCTGGTCGCGATCATGGTCGCCGGCCGCTCGGGCAGCGCCTACACGGCCGAGCTCGGCTCGATGAAGATGCGCGAAGAGATCGACGCGCTGCGCACCATGGGGTTCGATCCGATCGAGGTGCTGGTGCTGCCGCGCATGCTGGCGCTGGTGCTGGCGCTGCCGATCCTGGCCTTCCTCGGCGCGATGGCCGCGCTCTATGGAGGCGGTCTCGTCGCCTGGCTCTATGGCGGCGTTGATCCCGAAGCCTTCCTGCTGCGCCTGCGCGACGCCATCTCGATCGACCATTTCATCGTCGGCATCGTCAAGGCGCCGGTAATGGCCGCGGTGATCGGCATCGTCGCCTGCGTCGAGGGCCTCGCCGTGCAGGGCAGCGCGGAATCGCTCGGCCAGCACACGACGGCCTCGGTGGTGAAGGGCATCTTCTTCGTCATCGTCATGGACGGCGTGTTCGCCATCTTCTTCGCCTCGATCGGGATGTGACGATGGTGGGCGAGATCCAGAACCCCATCATCCGCGTCCGCGACATCACCGTGCAGTTCGGCGCGACGCGCGTGCTCGACGGGCTCGACCTCGACGTCAAGCGCGGCGAGATTTTGGGCTTCGTCGGCCCTTCCGGCGCGGGCAAGTCCGTGCTCACACGCACGATCATCGGCCTAGTGCCTAAGGTCGCAGGAAGCATCGAGGTGTTCGGCGTCGACCTGGATGCCTCCAATACCTCGCAGCGGCGCGCCGTGGAGCGGCGCTGGGGCGTGCTGTTCCAGCAGGGCGCGCTGTTCTCCTCGCTCACGGTGCGGCAGAACATCCAGTTTCCGATGCGCGAATATCTGCGGGTGTCGCAGCGGCTGATGGACGAGATCACCATCGCCAAGCTCACCATGGTGGGTCTCAAGCCTGAAGTCGCCGATCGCTTTCCCTCGGAACTGTCGGGCGGCATGATCAAGCGCGTGGCGCTGGCGCGCGCGCTGTCGCTCGACCCGGATCTCGTCTTCCTGGACGAGCCGACCTCGGGCCTGGACCCGATCGGCGCCGGCGACTTCGACGAGCTGGTCAGGACCTTGCAGCGTACTTTGGGGCTGACCGTTTTCATGGTAACCCACGACCTCGATAGCCTTTACACAGCATGTGACCGCATCGCCGTTTTAGGCAACGGTAAGATCATTGCGGCAGGGTCGATCGCCGACATGCAGGCCTCGCAGCATCCCTGGCTGAGGCAATATTTCCATGGCAAGCGCGCTCGCGCGGTGATGGGCTGAGATGCCGGAGTAGCTGATGGAAACGCGCGCAAATTACGTGCTGATCGGGTCGTTCACGCTGGCGGTGATCGCCGCCGCGATCGGCTTCGTGCTGTGGTTTCAGTCGCTGCACACGACCAAGCAGCGCAGCCCCCTGCGCGTCGTGTTCGAGGGCCCGGCCGCGGGCCTGCGCAACGGCGGCAGCGTCAATTTCAACGGTATCCGGGTGGGCGAGGTGGTCTCGGTGAAGCTCGACAACCCGCGGCGGGTTGTCGCACTTGCCATGGTCGAGAACAACGCCCCGATCCGCAAGGACACCCTGGTCGGCCTCGAATTCCAGGGCCTGACCGGCGTCGCCGCGATTTCGCTCAAGGGCGGCGAGGAGGCGGCGCCTGCGCCGCCGCTCGACGAGGACGGCATTCCGACGCTGACGGCCGATCCCAACAAGCTCCAGGACGTCACCGAGGCGATCCGCGGCACGCTGCAGAACATCAACAAGATCGTCGCCGACAATCAGGAGTCGGTGAAGAACTCGCTGAAGAATCTCGAGACCTTCACCAACTCGCTCGCCCGCAACTCCGAGAAGATCGACGGCGTGATGGCCAAGGTCGACGGCGTCATGCTCAAGGCCGACGGCCTCATGCTCGGCCTCAACACGCTCGCCGGTGGCAAGGACGGCGGCGAGCTGTTCCAGGCGGTGAAGTCGATCCGCGAACTGGCCGACGATTTCGACAAGCGCTCCGGCGCATTGATGACCGACGGCCGCCGCACGCTCAGCGACATCAGCCGCGCCGTCAACAATTTCGACCGCAACCCGACCCGCGTCCTGTTCGGCGCCAGCAACAACGCGCCGCCGGCCGCGCCGCCGCCGCCCGAGCCGCCGAAACCCGCCGTGCCGGAGCGCAGGCGGTAGTAGGCGCGTTGCACTCGACCCTCTCCTTCGTCATTGCGAGCGAAGCGAAGCAATCCAGACCGTCTCCGCATAAGCAGTCTGGATTGCTTCGTCGCAAGAGCTCCTCGCAATGACGAGTTTGTAGAGGCGCAACGACGTTCCCAAAACAAAACGGAGGCCGTGAGGCCTCCGTTTTCATTCGTCATGCGTCTTGGCGACTGACCGCTTACCCCAGCCGGCCTGCTGCGTGAGCGAGCAGCGTGTACACCAGGCCCGTCTCCGAGGTCAGGTGGTTGCGCAGCTCCTGCGGGCCGCGGCCGTCGCGGGCGACTTCGTCGAGCAGGCGTTCGAATTCGGCGACATAGCGGTCGACCGTGGCCTTGAAGTTGCGGTCGGATCGATACTTGCGGGCGACCTCGTCAAAGGCCTTCTGGCCGGCGGGCGTGTAGAGGCGCTTGGTGAAGGCCTTGTTCTCGCCGCGCTGGTAGCGGTCCCACATCTCGGACGCGAGGTTGCGGTCCATCAGCCGGCCGATGTCGAGCGACAAGGATTCCAGCGGATTGCCGCCACCTTGCGGAGCCTGCGGCTGCGGAGCCGGTGCAGCCTGGCGGCCGCGCTGGGGCTCACGTCCGCTGGGCGCGCCCTGGTTGGCGTCCGTGCGGCTAAGCAGGTCGGACAACCAGCCGTCACGGCCCTGGTCATTGCCGGCCGGCGCCACCGGGGGAGCTTCGGTGCGGCGCGAGGAGGCCGGCATGCCGAGGTCCGGCGGCGGCAGCGTCGAGGCGCTGGCGCTCTCGCGCATGCGCGTCTCGGTGCTGCGCGCGCCGACGGCCGCCAGCATCGGCTCTTCCTGGCGTTGCACGCTGGCGCGGCCCGTCGTGGAGACGTCGAGGCCGCGGCCGTGCTGGGCCACGATGCGGTTGAGCTCGGCGAGGGCCTCGATCTGGTCGACGATCACCTTGCGCATCTGCGCAGTGCTCTCGGCCGCCTCCTGAGGCATCTCGAGCACGCCGCGGCGCAGCTCGTTGCGGGTGGCTTCGAGCTCGTTGTGCATCTCGAACGCCATCTGCTTCATGCTGGAGACGAGGTTGGTGAACTTCTCGGTCGACTGCTTGAACATCGCATCCGCCTCGTCGGTGGTCTGGCGGTAGATGTCGTGCATGGCCTCGACGGTCTGCCGATGCTCCTCTTCTGAGGCCGACCGCACCGCTTCGAACTGGCGCGTGATCGCGGCGGAACCGGCGCCGGCGGTCTCCGCGACGACGCGGGCGATGTCGCGGGCACGCTCTTCGGCGGCCGCCAGCGATTCATCGAGCAGGCCGGTGAAGCGCGACAGGCGCTGGTCGAGATCGGCCGTGCGCAGGTCGATCGTGGTGACAAGCGATTCCAGCGCCTCCTTGCGTTCGGCGAGCGAGGCGGTGGTGTTCTTGTTGCTCTGTTCCACGACCTGTGCGGCCTCGACCAGTGCCTTGCCGTGCGCGTCGAACTGGGTCGACAGCTCGCCGAGATCCTGGAGCGCCCGCGTGGTCTTACTGTTGAAGACGTTGAGCTGGTCTTCCAGGTTCTGCGTCGCAGCGCCGTTGCGCGAGGTGACGTCGTTCATCGCCGAGACGAAGTCGGCGACGCGCGTCACCAGCGCCCGCTCGAGCGAGTTGAGGTTGTCGTGCGCACCGGTCAGCACCTCCTGGAGCAGGATGTTGCCTTCGCGCAGTCGCTCGAACAGGGCGACCGTGTCGGTGCGCAGGATCTTGCTGGTCTCCTGCATCTCTGTGACCGCCGCGATCGAGACCTGGCGCGACTGGTCGATCGCCGCGCGGGAGGCCTGCTCGAGGTCCTTGAGCGACTTGTTGACGGCACCTGTCGCCATCTCGCTCGCCGAGTTGATGGTTCGCGCCACCTCGGAGCCGTTGCCCATCATGGTCTGCGAGAACGCATGTCCGCGCGTCTCGATCGACTTCAGCGCGTCGGATGTGACGCGGTCGATGTCGAGCGTGAGCTGGCTGGTCTTGGAGCCGATCGCGTCCACGAGCGAGCCGCGCTTGGCGTCGATCATGTTGGCGAGACGGTCGGACTGCTGCTGCACGTAGGTGACGATCTCGTCGGTCTTGCCGGTCATGGCCTGGCCGAAGCTGCTGCTGGCGGCGAGCACCGAGCGCTCGACGTCGGCCGAACTCGACTTGACCCGCGAGCTCGCCTCGTTGGAGGCGTTGATCAACGCGTTCTGGGCGTTGAGCGCGCTGGTCTGGATGTCGTTGGTCGCGTTCGCGGTGGCCGTGCTCAGCGTACGCTCGATCTCGCTCGAGATCGTGCGGATCTGGCTTGCGGCATCCGCCGAGGTCGAGGTCAGCGAGGTCTGCGCCTCACGCGCGCTGTTGAGGATGGTCGAGGCGGTGTCGGCGCCGACCGAGGTCAGCGTGCGCTCGATGTCTATGGTCAGCGACTTGATCTGGCTCGCAGCGTCCGTCGAGGCGGAGATCAGCGTGCCCTGGGCCTCGCGTACGCCGCTGGTGAGCGCCTCGATGGTGGCCCCGCCGGCGGTCGCCAGCGCGCGCTGCATCTCGGCCGCCAGCGAACGAACCTGGCCGGTCTGTTCGGCGGAGACCGCCAGCAGGGTGCTCTGGGCATCGCGGGCGCTGGTCGTGATCGTCTCGGCGGTCGACTGGCCGACCTGCGAGAGCGAGCGATGCACTTCGGCGGCGAGAGACTTGACCTGGCTCGCCGCATCCGAGGACGCGCTGACGAGCGTGCTCTGGGCTTCGCGGGCGCCGCTCATGATGGTCTCTGCCGTCGCGGTTCCCGCCATCGAGAGCGAGCGCTGCACGTCCGAGGACAGCGCCTTGATCTGGTTGGCGGTCTCGCTCGAGGCCGCGATCAGCGCGCTCTGCGCATCGCGGGCGCCGGCGGTGATCGATTCCGCCGTTGTGGTGCCGGCCATCGACAGCGAGCGCTGCACGTCGGCGGTGAGGGTCTTGACGTGGTTGGCGGCGTCCGAGGACGCCGTGACGAGCGTGGTCTGTACCTCGCGGGCACCGGCCAGGATCGAGGCGGCGGTCGCCGAGCCTGCTGACGACAGCGTGCGTTCGACGTCGGCGGTGAGAGTCTTGACGTGGTTGGCCGCATCCGAGGACGCCGTCACGAGCGTGGTCTGCACCTCGCGGGCACCGGCCAGGATCGAGGCGGCGGTCGCCGAGCCTGCCGACGACAGCGTGCGTTCGACGTCGGCCGCGAGCCCCTTGATCTGGTTGGAGGCATCGCCCGACGCGGCGACCAGCGTCGACTGGGCTTCGCGGGCGCTGGTCAGGATCGAGTTCGCGGCACCGGTGCCGACGGCGGTCAGCGCGCGCTCGACCTCGGCGGAGGTCATCTTGAGCTGGGCATTGACGTCGGAGGAGACCGTCATCAGCGACTGCTGCGCGGTGCGCGCACCGGTCTGGATGGTCTCGCTGGTGTTGACCACGAGGTTGGTGAGCGAGCGCTCGGCGTCCTCGACATGCGAGCGAATCGCGGTCGAGATCATCTCGGCGCGGGACATCATGTCCTCGCTGGCCTGGCGTCCGCTGCTCTCGATGCGGCCGGCGACGGCCTCGACGCGCGAGCCGAGCAGGTCCTCGAATTGCGCCACGCGCACGTCGATGTCGCTGGCGACCGAGCCGACCTTGGTCTCGATGGCCTGCTGGATGTCCTGGAAGCGCGCCGTGACCGTGTCGGTCAGGTGCATGCTGCGGCCATCGATGATCTCGGCGACGCCGGTGATGCGGCGATCGACCGCCTCGATCGCCTGCGCGGTGCCGTCCGTGAGTGTCGAGGTCAGCAGGGTGAGGCGGGAATCGATCGACTGCACGGCCTGCGAGGCGCCGTTCGTCACCGCGCTGGTCAGGTAGGTGAGGCGCGTGTCGATGGATTCGAGCGCCTGCGACGCGCCGCCGGTGAGGGTGGTCGTCAGATGCGTGAGGCGCGTGTCGATCGTCTGGATGGTCTGCGACGCGCCATCGGTCAGCGAGGTCGCGAGGTGGTTGAGGCGGTTGTCGATGGTCTCGACAGCCTGAGACGCGCCGTCGGTCAGCGACGTCGTGAGGTGGGTGAGGCGGGAGTCGATCGACTGGATCGCCTGCGCGGCGCCGTCGGTCAGCGACGAGGCGAGGTTGTTGAGCCGTCCGTCGATTGTCTCGGTGACCGACTTCGCACGGGTATCGAACGACTGTTCGAGCGCGGCGACGCGGCCGACGAGCTGTTCGTCGAAGGTCTTGATGTGACCGTCGATCGTGGAGTCGAGGCTCGAGATCTTGCCGTTCAGCGAGGCATCGAGGTTGCTGACACGTTCGCCGATCGTGGTCTCGAACTGCACCAGGCGCTGGTCGAGCACAGCCGTGATCGCGCCGCCATTGGCGGTGAAGCGGGTGTCGAAATTGTCGACATAGCTCTTCAGCGATTCATGGATGTCCTGCGTGCGCTGGCCCATCCGATCGACGATCTCGCCGCCGAAGGTTTTCACGGTGCGGTCGAACTCGGAGATGTGGCGGGTGATCAGCGCGCCCAGCGTGCCGGAGTCGCGGGCGAACTTCTCGACCAGCTCGGTGCCCTGGTTCTTCACCAGCTCGTCGAAGGCGCTCATCTGGAGCGACAGCGAGTCGTGCGCGGTCTCGGTCTGGCTGACGACCTTGGCGACCAGCGTGTTGACGGTGGCGTCGAGTGCTTCGCTGGCCTTGTCGCCGGAGGTCATGATCTGGCCGGCGAGGCGGTTGCCGGCGTCGTCGATCTTGGCGGAGAGGTCGTTGGAGCGCAGCTCGAGCTCGAGCAGCAGCGAGTCCGACGAATTCTTCAGGCTGTCGTGCACCTGCTCGGTGCGCTCGGAGATGCCGTCGACAATCGCGGCGGAGCGCTGCTCGAACTCGCCGGTGATGCGGTCGATGCGCTCGTTCAGCATCTCGTGGACACGGTCGGCGAGGTCGACGAATTCGTCGTGAACGTGGCCGGTCTTGAAATTGAGGCTGGTGGTCAGCCGCTCGCTGGCGTCGAGCACGGCGCGCGTGGTCTCGTTGCTGGCCTCCTCGAGGCGGTCGAGCAGGTCGCCGCCGCGCTCGCCGAGCGCGAGGATCATGTTGTCGCCGGCGTTGCTCAGCGCACCGGTGATGTGGGCGCCGCGCTCTTCGAGTGCGCCGGTGATGGACTTGGCGACCTCGTCGACGCGCGAGGCGATCGCGTCCGAGATCAGTGCGATGTCGTGGCGCAAATCGATCTGCACGCCGGAGATGGCGCTGCGGACCTGCTCGGCCTGGCCGACCAGATTGTCGCGCTGATGCGCGATGTCCTGGAGCAGGGCGCGGATGCGCACTTCGTTGTCGGAATAGGCGCGTTCGAGCGCCGCGACCTCGTTGGCGACCAGCGTCTCGAGCTCGCCGGCGCGCGCGATGGCGCGCTCGATGCCGTCGCCCATCGCCGCAACCTCGCGGCGGATGGCCTGGCCGACGGTCACCATGGAATCCGAAGCCGAGCCTTCCGGCTCGGAGAAGCGGATCGCAACCTGGGCCATAGCCTGCGCGACCGAGCTCATTTGCTGGCCGCGCCAGACGAGGCTCGCCAGGAAGAAGAACAGCATGATCGGCGCGAAGAACATCGTGACGAGGCCGGCAATGGCCAAGACGCCGCCGCTCTGGCCCATCGCCGCCTGGATCGAAGGCAAGAAGCCGACCGTCAGTGCGGCGCAGGCGGCGAGCCAGATGACGGTGAAGATTGTCGCGCCGGTGTAGATGTTGCGGGTCGGGCGTCCCGTCTGCAACGTCTGCAAGAGCTGGCCGATGGTCGCACGGTCGTCATTGGCGGCGCGGCGCGAGGAGCGCGGCTCCTCGATCGGGTCGAACATCGCGCGTTCGTTCGCGGCAGGGCGCGCGTCGAAGCTCGGTTCGTCGAACATCGGGGGAGCCGGTGGCGCAACCGGGGGCGACGTTTCGTTGCGCATCGAGGCGTTGCGGCTGGTGTCCGCGGCCGTGTCGCTGATGTTCAGGGCTTCCTGGATTGCAGAAAGCGCATCTTCTGTGGGGTCTTTGACCTTCTTCGGAGTGTTCGCCATGTTCAGTCCGAGCCCTCGTTACTTGTACGCGTCCCCCCGCGAGCTCTGCGCGCTACGCAAGCCCACAGTCCGGATCATGCCGCTTGCGCGGATCTCCGAGCCATCCCCACCCGGACGGCTTGTCCGCCAATTTCTCCAACATCCTATTGGCAGAGCGTCGCGAATGAAATGCCCGCGATTAAGACAATCTTAATCATCGTTAACAGGATCGTGCCGTAACGCCTTAGCAATAAATGGAATTCTCCACCGGACTCGCCGGATTGCGGCAACTTTTCGTCAATAAGCAGGCAGATTTGCGCAAAACGGCCAGAACATTTCGTTAACCATTTCCATGCTTGGGTGGAGGGAACTTGACCGCCGGACCGGCGGACATCGCGCGATGCCGGGGCCTGCGCCATGACGCCTGAACTGCAACGGATGGACTGGATGCCCTCGCCCCCGCTTGCACCGATCGAAAGCCCGCTCGACCTCGATCATCTCTCACGCATGACGCTCGGCGATTCCGAGCTGGAGCAGGAAGTGCTGGCGATGTTTGCCGAGCAGACGGTGCGCCTGATCGCGACGATGGCAGCGCTGCCGGCCGAAGCCGGCGCACTCGCCCACAAGCTCAAGGGCTCGGCGCGCGGGATCGGCGCCTTTGCAGTGGCGGATGCCGCAGCCAGCCTGGAGACTGCGATCCAGACCGGCCAGGGCCGGCCTCACGCCTTCGCCGCGCTGAAAGAGGCGGTGACCGAGGCTCGCGCCGCCATCGAGGCGATCCTGAATCCTTAGGCCAACAGGGCCCGAACCGTGCTGTAGTCTTTTGTTTTGACGGGTCTTCTTCCCGCGAAGCGGTATTCGCGACTTCATCAAAACGCTATGGCGCCGGGCTGACCGACCCGTTATAGGACAGCCCGGACCCTCCTTCATTCCCTAGATCGCGGCAGCACGAGCACACATGGCCAAA
Source organism: Bradyrhizobium sp. 155 (assembly GCF_023101105.1). Taxonomy (NCBI): domain Bacteria; kingdom Pseudomonadati; phylum Pseudomonadota; class Alphaproteobacteria; order Hyphomicrobiales; family Nitrobacteraceae; genus Bradyrhizobium; species Bradyrhizobium sp. 155. The sequence continues at coordinate 2,650,760 of NZ_CP064704.1, forward strand.
ATCCACTTTGTCGATCACAAGGGCGAAACCCGTACGGTGGACGTCGAGAACGGCGCGACTGTGATGGAAGCCGCCATCCGCAACAGCATTCCCGGCATCGAGGCCGAATGCGGCGGCGCCTGCGCCTGCGCCACCTGTCATGTCTATGTCGACGAAGCGTGGCGCGAGAAGGTCGGTAGCCCGACGCCGATGGAAGAGGACATGCTCGACTTCGGCTTCGACGTGCGCCCGAACTCGCGCCTGTCCTGCCAAATCAAGGTCTCCGACGATCTCGACGGCCTCGTGGTGGCGACGCCGGAACGGCAGGCCTAACTCTCTTAGCTATCATGTGCAGGGCTGCGCGACCTCGATGCCGCGCTTATGCCAGGGGCTGAGCTTCTCGAGCACTTCCGCACTCAGCGGCGTTGGCCGGCGCGACGCCTCGTCGATCATCACGGCGACCGATGTCGCCGATGCAATGCACTTCCCTTCCGAAAACACCACCTGCTCGAACGTCACCGACGTTCGTCCCAGCTTCACGACGCCGAGACCGAGCTCGATCGTGTTCGGCCAGTGCAGCTCCGCGCGAAAATGGATGTCGAGCCGCACCATGATCCAGGCAAGTCCGGGCGGCGTCAGGCCGTATTCCGGGAGCTTCATCAGCGTGACACGGCCGGTCTCGAAATAGGTGGCGTAGACCGCGTTGTTGACGTGCTGGTTAGGGTCGAGATCGCCGAAGCGGACATTGTCGCTGAGGCGAAAAGGGTAGTCCTCCAGGCGCGGCGTCGTATCGAGGCGGCTTGGTGCGTTCACCGATTGATCTCCGTCATATCGTTGCTGGTTACAGCCCAGTTATCCTGACCCGGCAAGTGGGCGCGGCCGCGGGGCGCTCCCGCTTTTATGCCTTCCCTGATCCATCCCCGTTGGCTAGACAGGCAGGGTCACCTCGGCCCAAAGGGCGCCGTCCCACCGATATCGACCGATAAAGAGACGACATGAGCGACGCGATCAAAACCGATGTGCTGATTATTGGCGCGGGCCCCTGCGGTCTGTTCGCCGCCTTCGAACTGGGCCTTCTCGACATGAAGACGCATTTCGTCGACATCCTCGACAAGGTCGGCGGCCAGTGCGCAGAGCTCTATCCGGAAAAGCCGATCTACGACATTCCTGGCATTCCGCAGGTTTCGGGGCAGGGCCTCACCGACGCGCTGATGGAGCAGATCAAGCCGTTCCATCCGACCTTCCATCTCGGCGAGATGATCGAGACCGTGGAGAAAATCGGCGATCCGCTGTTCCGCTGCACCACGGACGCCGGCAAGGTGTTCGAATGCAAGGTGCTGGTGATCGCTGCCGGCGGCGGCTCGTTCCAGCCCAAGCGTCCCCCGGTGCCGGGGATCGAAGCCTATGAAGGAAGCTCGGTGCACTACGCCGTGCGCAAGATGGAGACGTTCCGCGACAAGAACGTGCTGATCGTGGGCGGCGGCGATTCCGCGCTCGATTGGACGCTCAATCTGCATCCGATCGCCAAGCGCATCACGCTTCTGCACCGTCGCGACGATTTTCGCGCCGCGCCCCACAGCGTCGAGCAGATGCGCGCGCTGGTCGCGGCCGGCAAGATGGATCTTCGGCTCGGCCAGGTCACTGCGCTGTCAGGCAATGAGGGCAAGCTGAGCGGCGCCACCGTGAAGGGCAACGACAACAGCGTGAACGAAATTGCCTGTGACACCATGCTGCCGTTCTTCGGGCTGACCATGAAGCTCGGTCCGGTCGCGAACTGGGGCATCGCGCTGGAGAACAATCTGGTGCCGGTCGAGACATCCGCGTTCGAGACCAACGTGCCAGGCATCTTCGCGATCGGCGACATCAACACCTATCCCGGCAAGATCAAGCTGATCCTGTGCGGCTTCCACGAAGGCGCGCTGATGTCGCAAAAAGCCCATCGCTACGTCTATCCGGGGAAGCGGCTCGTGTTCCAGTACACGACGTCGTCCTCCAGCCTGCAAAAGAAGCTCGGCGTCAACTGATGGCGGGGGCGATGCCTCATGTTTCTGGTGCTGGAACAGTTCGCGAAATCGCCGTAGTCTGCGGCCATTGCAGCTGGCGGCTTAGCAAGGCGATTGGCTCAGCAAGGTGATGAAAATGCGGACTCTCTTTTTCAGCTTTCGGCTGTTCTCGCTTCTCGCGCTCGCGATGACGCTCGGTGCGGTGAGCCCGGTTGTGGCGCAAGTGCAGCAGCCGACCGCCGCAGGCCTCTGGCAGAAGGTCGAAGACGGCAAGACGGTGGGATGGTTTCTCTTCATCGACCACAACGGTGTGTTCGAAGGCGTCATCGCAAAAACCTTCCCGCGGCCCGGCGACGACCCGAACGAGATCTGCGCCAAATGCACGGACGATCGCAAGAACGCGCCGGTGCTCGGGCTCTCCTTCATCCGTGACATGAAGCGCGACGGCTTGAAGTATGACGGCGGCAACGTGGTCAATCCTCGCGACGGCAACATCTGGAAGGCCAAGATGACGGTCAGCCCGGACGGACAGACCCTGACGATGCGCGGTTTCCTCGGCATCTCCCTGTTCGGCAAGGACGAGACCTGGACGCGTCTTCCCGACGCCAACATCGCGCAGGTCGATCCCGCCATCGTCGCGAAATATCTTCCGGCGCAAGCGACCGCCGCGACCAAGCCGGTGCCTGTGGCACCGGCGAAGAAGGGCGGCGCAATGATGGCGCCGGTGCCGAAGCAGTAGGTCTACGTCGCGCGCTGTGCCGCCTGAACTTCGGTAGCTCCACACACCGCCGTCATTGCTCGCGAAGGCGGGGATCCAGTACGCTGCAGCCTGCCCGCGTTCTTGCGCGGTGTCCCCCCGTGCGCAATCGCGCATGCGGCCAGCTATGACAGCGGAGATCTTGGCCCGCGAGCAGCGGTCATACCCGTCGAAAGACCAATGCGTGCCGGACTTGCGCCAGTAGTTCCCCGGAATGCGCGGTGGCGCCGGATTTGCATAGCTATCCGCAAAGCTGTTGGGGGATGAGTCGCCGTCCTTGACGCCTTCGCCGAGTCGCGGAAGGCGGACGGCAGTTATCGCCCCGCGGCGATGATCTCGATCCGCGGAGACGACATGAGACGTGCAATATCGTGTGCCGCCATGCTGCTGGTCCTGACGGTGCTGCTGACGGCCCCGATGATGGCGCGCGACGACGGGCGCTACGCCAACTCGCCATTAAAACCCTGGTTCGAGAGCCTGCACAGCGAATACGGCCAATGCTGCTCGGATGCCGACGGCTATATGGTCGCCGACGTCGACTGGGAATCCGACAAGGGCCGTTATCGCGTGCATCTCGAGGGCGAATGGGTGGTCGTGCCCGACGGCGCCGTCATTACCGAGCCGAACAAGATCGGCCGCACCATGGTGTGGAAGCACTATATCGACGGCCATCCGCGGGTGCGCTGCTTCATGCCGGGCAGCATGACGTAGAGTGAAACGTCATCCCGGGCGACGCGCAGCGTCGAACCCGGAATGGCGTCAAGGCTTAGCGCGCCTCGTTGTTCGCGCTGACGCTCGCAAGCCGCTTCACGCGTGGCGACAGCACCGACATCTGCGCGGGCGAGGCGGGCATGCCGGCGACGATCATCGCGGGCGCAGTCGACTGCTCCTCGACGCCTGCGCCGCCGAGCACCTGGACTTGCGTCGCCGAGATCGGAAACGACATCACTTCGTAAGAGGGAAGCTCGCCGGCGAACGCGCCTGACGAGTTGGCAATCATCGCTGCGGCAACGGCAACCATCGAAAGAACGCGCATTGGAAAATCTCCGTGAGAAGTGCCAATCGGAGGTTAGGTCGCGGTGATGCCGCAACAGGTTCGCCTGTGTGCGAACATTAGATCGCGGTCGCTGATCTATTTAATTGCGTGATGTCGAAGCGCCGAAGCGCGAAGGAAGTTTTCCACGCCAATGTTTCCGGGCGATTTCGCGGAAGTGGTCGCGCGGTGACGTGTCGGTGCCCTACGTGCCGAAACGGCACCAATGCATCCACGCGGCGAGGCAGCGTCCGCGCGCGGCGCTCAGGTCACTGGCGCCGGATTGAACAGCGTCAAATCGTTGTGGATGCCCCAACGATCCGACCAGGGCTTGGTGCGGCCGCTGGCGACGTCGAGGATCAGGCGGAACAGGTCCCAGCCGGTTTCCTCGATGGTCTTCTCGCCGGTGGCGATGCCTCCCGCATCAAAATCGATCAGGTCCTTCCAGCGTCGCGCCAGCTCGCTGCGGGTCGAAACCTTGATCACGGGCGCAGCCGCAAGGCCGTAAGGCGTGCCGCGGCCCGTTGTGAACACCTGCAGCGTCATGCCGGAGGCGAGCTGGAGCGTGCCGCAGATGAAGTCGGACGCCGGCGTTGCCGCAAACAGCATGCCCTTCTGCGTCGCCTTCTCGCCGGGCGAAAGGACGCCGGTGATCGCGCTTGATCCGGACTTGACGATCGAGCCGAGCGACTTCTCGACGATGTTGGCGAGGCCGCCCTTCTTGTTGCCGGGCGTGGTGTTGGCGCTGCGGTCCGCGCCGCCACGGGCCAGATAGGAATCGTACCAGGCCATCTCGCGGACCAGCGCGCGGCCGACGTCCTCGTTGATGGCGCGCCGCGTGAGCAACTGGATCGCGTCGCGCACTTCGGTGACTTCCGAGAACATCACGGTGGCGCCGGCGCGCACCAGCAGGTCGGCGGCGAAGCCGACCGCAGGGTTCGCGGTGACGCCGGAGAACGCGTCGCTGCCCCCGCATTGCAGGCCGATGACGAGATCGGCGGCCGGGCAGGTCTCGCGGGTGCGCTTGTTGAGGATCTTGAGGCGGGCCTCTGCCTGGGTCATGATTGCCTCGACGATGGCGCCAAAGCCGTCGAAGGCTTCATCCTGCATGCGCACGATGGCATTGCTGACGCCTTCCGGCACCAGACGCTCGGGCGCAAGCTTCTCGCAGCCGAGGCTGATGACCAGGATCTCGCCGCCGAAATTCGGGTTCTGTGCGATGTTTTGCAGCGTGCGGATCGGAATCACGGCATCAGGCGCGTTGATGGCGACGCCACAGCCATAGGCATGCGTCAGCGGCACGACGTCGTCGACATTCGGATATTTCGGCAGCAGCTCGGCGCGGATGCGCTTCACCGCATATTCCATCGTGCCCTTGACGCATTGCACCGAGGAGGAGATGCCGAGGATGTTCTTGGTGCCGACCGAGCCGTCGGAATTGCGAAAGCCTTCGAACGTGAAACCTTCGAGCGGCGGCAGCGGCGCGGGAACGGCGGTGGAGATTTCCAGCTTGTCGAGGGCAGGGGCCTCCGGCATGCGGATGCGCGCTTCGTCCACCCATTCGCCGGCCAGTATCGGCGCGAGCGCATGGCCGATCACCTCGCCATAGCGGATGATCGGGGCGTCCTGCGGGATGTCGACCAGCGCCGTCTTGTGTCCCTGCGGCACGAAGGCGCGCAGCGTCAGCCCGCTGGCGAAGCGGGAGCCGGCGGGAAGCCCGAAATCATTGACAACGATCGCGACGTTGTCGCGCTCGTTGAGCTTGATGTAGCGAGGCTGCTCTTTCGCTGCGACTGACTGGTCCATCTGCTTTACCTCGGAAACTCAAGTCGTAGGGTGGGCAAAGGCGCAAAGCGCCGTGCCCACCATGCTTCGTGCCGAACGTAAGCGGTGGGCGCGCCTCGCTTTGCCCACCCTACGATATCTTGCCCGTGGTTAGCCGGGATAGGTATAGGCGGTCTTCACCGTCGTGTAGAACTCGCGGGCATAGGAGCCCTGTTCGCGGGCGCCGTAGCTCGAACCCTTCCGGCCACCGAACGGCACGTGATAGTCGACGCCGGCCGTCGGCAGATTGACCATCACCATGCCGGACTCGCTGTTGCGCTTGTAGTGCGAGGCGTATTTAAGGCTGCTGGTGCAGATGCCGGAGGCGAGGCCGAACTCGGTGTCGTTGGAGATCGCGAGCGCCTCCTCGTAGTTCTTGGCGCGAATGACGGCGGCGACCGGGCCGAAGACCTCCTCGCGCGAAATGCGCATGTTGTTGTTGGCCTCGGTGAACAGCGCCGGCTGGAGGTAGTGGCCGGGCGTTTCGCGCTTGAGCAACTCGCCGCCCCAGGCGAGCTTGGCACCCTCGTCCTGGCCGATCTTGATGTAGCGCAGGTCCTGGTCGAGCTGGCTCTGGTCGACCACCGGGCCGATATGCACGCCGGCCTTGAGCGCGTCGTCCACCGTGAGGCCTTTCAGGCGCTCGGTCACCGCCGCAACGAAACGGTCGTGAATACCTTCGGTGACGATCAGGCGCGAGGACGCCGTGCAGCGCTGGCCGGTGGAGAAATAGGCGCCGTTGACGGCGACTTCGACGGCGGTCTTGAGATCGGCGTCGTCGAGCACGACCAGCGGGTTCTTGCCGCCCATCTCGAGCTGGAATTTCTTCATGTTGCTCGAGGTCACGCAAGCCTGCGCGATCTTGCGCCCCGTCTGCACCGAGCCGGTGAAGGTGATCGCGGCGACGTCGGGATGCTCGATCAGGGTCTGGCCGACCACGGAGCCCGAGCCGACAACGAGGTTGAACACGCCGGCCGGAATGCCGGAGCGGGTGATGATCTCGGACAGCGCATGCGCCGAGCCCGGCACCAGTTCGGCAGGCTTGAACACCACCGTGTTGCCATAGCAGAGCGCGGGGGCGATCTTCCAGGCGGGGATCGCGATCGGGAAATTCCAGGGCGTGATCATGCCGACGACGCCCATCGGCTCACGGGTGAGCTCGACGTCGATGCCGGGACGGACGGAAGCGCCCTTCTCGCCGATCATGCGCAGCGCCTCGCCGGCGAAGAATGCGAAGATCTGGCCGGCGCGCGCGACCTCGCCAATTCCTTCCGGCAGCGTCTTGCCTTCCTCGCGGGCGAGCAGGCGGCCGAGATCTTCCTTACGGGCGATGATTTCGAGAGAGATCTTGTTCAGCGCGTCATAACGCGCCTGGGGTGTCGACTGCGCCCAAGCGGGGAAGGCGGCCTTGGCGGCTGCGATCGCCTTCTCGGTCTGGGCCTTGTCGGCCTTGGCGTATTCGCCGACGACGTCGTTGGTGTTGGAGGGGTTGATGTTCTTGGTGACGGCGGAGCCATCGACCCATTCGCCGCCGATGAAGTTCTTCAGGATCGCAGTCATAGCTTCCTCCAGAGTTTTTAACGAACCAGGCAAGGACGCTTGTCGTCGAAGGTCCAGCCGGGGATCAGGTCCTGCATGGCAATAGCGTCATCGCGGGCGCCGAGTCCATGCTGCTTGTAGAGGTTATGCGCGGCGTCGATGGCGGCCCTGTCGATTTCGATACCCAGGCCCGGCCTATCCGGCACCGCGATCTTGCCGGCCTTGATCTGGAGCGGCTCCTTCGTCAGGGCCTGACCGTCCTGCCAGATCCAGTGTGTGTCGATCGCGGTGACCTTGCCGGGGGCGGCGGCGCCGACATGGGTGAACATGGCGAGCGAGATGTCGAAATGGTTGTTGGAGTGCGAACCCCAGGTCAGGCCGTTGTCGCGGCAGGTCTGGGCCACGCGCACCGAGCCTTGCATGGTCCAGAAATGGGGATCGGCCAGCGGAATGTCCACCGCGCCGAGGCGCAGCGCATGGGACAATTGCCGCCAATCGGTCGCGATCATGTTGGTCGCGGTCGGCAGGCCCGTTGCGCGGCGGAACTCGGCCATGATCTCACGGCCGGAGAAGCCGCCTTCGGCGCCGCAGGGGTCCTCGGCATAGGCGAGGATGCCGTGCATGTCCTTGCAGAGGCTGATGGCCTCGTCGAGCGACCATGCGCCGTTCGGATCCAGAGTCACGCGCGCATTCGGAAAGCGCCTGGCGATCGCGGTGACGGCCTCGATCTCCTGCTCGCCGCGCAGCACGCCGCCCTTGAGCTTGAAATCGGCGAAGCCGTAATGGTCGTGGGTGGCTTCCGCGAGCCGCACCACGGTCTCCGGCGTCATCGCCTCCTGATGGCGGAGGTTGAACCATTCCGCCTTGCCGGTCTCGCCGCCGACATAGTCGAGCTTGGATTTGCGGCCGTCGCCGACGAAGAAGAGATAGCCCAGCGTCTCGACGCTGGTGCGCTGCTGGCCCTCGCCGAGCAGGGCTGCGACCGGCAGGTTGAGATGCTGGCCGAGCAAATCGAGCAGCGCGGACTCCACGGCCGTGACGGCGTGGATCATGACGCGGAGATCAAAAGTCTGCTTGCCGCGGCCGCCGGCATCGCGATCGGCGAAGGCGGTCCTGATATCGGCGAGGATGTTGTTCATCGCGCCGACGGTCTTGCCGATCACGAGATCACGGGCGTCCTGCAGTGTCTGCCAGATCTTCTGCCCGCCAGGCACCTCGCCGAAGCCGGTGTGACCGGCATTGTCGGTGAGGATGACGATGTTGCGGGTGAAGAACGGCGCATGCGCGCCGCTCAGATTGAGGAGCATGCTGTCACGGCCTGCGACCGGGATCACCTGCATCGCGGTGACGACCGGTGCGCCAGTGATCTCGGTGTTGACCATCGCAGGCTCCTCCCTGTGTTGTTGTTATTCTGCAGCCTGTTGTGACGATCGGATGGCGGGCAGATTCTCCACCAGCGCCGTGACTTCCGCGATCTCCTGCTCGGTGAGGTCGGTCAGCGGCGGGCGGACCGGGCCGGAATCGCGGCCGATCACCTTCATGCCGGCCTTGATGATCGAGACCGCATAGCCCTTCTTGCGGTTGCGGATCGCGATGAGGGGCAGGATGAAGTCCTTCAGGCCGGCGTGGATCGTCGCGTGGTCGCGCTTGCGCACGGCGGCGTAGAAATTGGTGGCGAATTCCGGAACGAAGTTGAATACCGCCGAGGAGTAGGTGGTCACGCCCATGTCGAGGTAGGGCAGTGCGAAGGTCTCAGCGGTCGGCAGGCCGCCGATATAGGTCAGGCGGTCGCCGAGCTTGGTGTAGACGCGGGTCATCAGCTCGATGTCGCCGATGCCGTCCTTGTAGCCGACGAGGTTCGGGCAGCGTTCGGCGAGGCGGGCGAGCGTATCGGGCTGGAGGATGGCGTTGTCGCGGTTGTAGACGATGACGCCGATCTTCACGGAGGCGCAGATCGCTTCCACGTGGGCAGCAAGGCCGTCCTGCTCGGCATGGGTGAGATAGGGCGGCAGCAGCAACAAGCCGTCGGCGCCGGCCTTCTCCGCGCCGATCGCGATCTCGCGCGCGGTGGCGGTGCCGTAGCCGGTGCCGGCGAGGACGGGCACGCGGCCCTTGGTCTCGTCCACGGCGATCTTGACGACCTGCGGAACCTCGGCCGCCGTCAGCGAGAAGAACTCGCCGGTGCCGCCTGCGGCAAACAGGCCTGCGACGTCATAGCCGCACAGCCAGTCCATGTTGGCGCGGTAGGTCGCCTCGTCGAAGGAGTAATCCGCCTTGAACGGCGTGACGGGGAAGGACAGGAGGCCGGATCCGATCTTCTGGGCCATTTCCTGCGGGGTCATCTTGCTCATGGGCGCTGCTCCCTGGTCTCGTGTTGTGGAGGACGCAAAGGCTGCGCGTCCATGCGCCGTGGTTTAGGAGACCGTTCGATGCGGGTCCAAGCCAAAGCCTATATCGACCGATGCGAAATCAGCATCAATCTTCCATCACCTCCGCCGAGGACAATTCGCTCGCGATTTTGACGAGTGCCGAGAGCAGCGGATTCTCGTCGTCGCGGCGCCAGACCATGAACAACTCGACCGGGACGCGGGTGCGCAGCTTCAGCGGCCGCAGGCGGACGTCCGCGATCTTCAGGCTCGCGGCCGCCGCCGGCACGATGGCGAGGCCGAGGCCGGCGCGCACCATGGCGAGGATGGAGTGGATCTGGCTCAGGTGCTGCACATAGCGCGGCAGGATGTCGGCGCGGGTGAACAGCGCCACCAGCACGTCGTGGAAGTAGCGGCTCTCATAGGGCGAATACATCACGAAGGGCTGGTTGTCGAAATCCTTGATCGTGATGGTCTCGGCATTTGCCAGCGGATGCTTTTTCGGGATCGCGGCGAGCAGGGGCTCGGCGACGACGCGGCGGCTGGCGATTTCGGGGCGCGCGATCGGCGGCCTGAGCAGGCCGGCATCGATCTGGCCCGAGGTCAACGCCTCGAACTGGTCGCCCGACACCATCTCCTTCAGCGAGAAGTCCACCTCGGGCAGCTTGGCGCGGCAGGCGGCGACGAGCTCCGGGAGGAAGCCGTAGGCTGCGGCTGCGGTGAAGCCGATCTTCAGCGAGCCGGACTTGCCGAGCGCGATACGGCGGGCGACCTGCGAGGCGCTTTCAGCAAGCTTCAGGATGCGCCGCGCTTCCGGCAGGAAGCTGCGCCCGGCAGGCGTCAGGCGCACCGAGCGGCTGGTACGCTCCAGCAGCGGCGCATCGATGATGTGCTCGAGCACCTGGATCTGCCGGGACAGCGGCGGCTGGGTCATGTTCAGCCGCGCGGCGGCGCGGCCGAAATGCAATTCCTCCGCTACCGTGACGAAACAGCGGAGCTGGTTGAGGTCGAACATCGATACATGCCTTAGATGGATAAGGCGTTTCCCCGGCGCTTCTAGCATCGATTACTCCCAAAACAAAGACGGCGGCCGTGAAGCCGCCGTTAAGTTGCCTGGTCAAGCTCCCATGGGGAGCCCTCAGGAGGAACGTTTGAGCACCACGCGCTCGATCTTGCCCACGACCACGAGATAGGCGAATGCGGCCACCAGCGCATTGGCGCCGACGAATATCAGCGCCCCGTTGAAGGAGCCGGTCGCGGCCAGGATGTAACCGATCACGATCGGAGTGCTGATCGAGGAGAGATTGCCGAAGGTGTTGAACAGGCCGCCCGAGACGCCGCCGGCTTCCTTCGGCGAGGTGTCGGAGACGACAGCCCAGCCGAGCGCGCCGATGCCCTTGCCGAAGAAGGCGAGCGCCATGAAGCCGACCACCAGCGCCTGGCCGTCGACATAGTTGCAGGCGATGATCGACATCGACAGCAGCATGCCGCCGACGATCGGGATCTTGCGCGCCATCGTCAACGAGCCGGTCTTGCGCAGGATTGCGTCGGAGATGACGCCGCCGAGCACGCCGCCGATGAAGCCGCACAGCGCCGGCAGTGTCGCGACGAAGCCGGCTTGCAGGATCGAGAGGCCGCGCTCCTTGACGAGGTAGACCGGGAACCAGGTCAGGAAAAAATAGGTCAGCGTGTTGATGCAGTACTGGCCGAGATAGACGCCGAGCATCATGCGGTTGGAAAGCAGCTGGCGGATATGGTCCCATCCGGAGCCGGGCTCGGGCGCGCGCTCTTCCTTGGGAGCGTCGAGGTCGACCAGCGCACCACCTGCCTTGATGTAATCGAATTCAGCCTCGTTGACGCCGGGGTGCTCTTTCGGCCCGTAGACGGTCTTGATCCAGACCAGGCCCATGACGATTCCGAGCGCGCCCATCACGAAGAACACATAGCGCCAGCCGTAGTCGTGCGCGATCCAGCCCATCAGCGGCGCGAAGATCACTGTTGCGAAATACTGCCCGGAATTAAAGAACGCGGACGCGGTCCCTCGCTCGTTGCTCGGAAACCAGGCCGCGACGATGCGAGCATTGGCGGGGAACGAGGGCGCTTCGGCGATGCCGACAAGGAAGCGCAGGCCGAACAGCACGGTGATCGCGGTGCCGGCGCTGAAGAAGCCGACCCAGCCTTGCATCGTCGTGAACAGCGACCAGACGATGATGCTGAAGGCATAGACAAGCCGGGAGCCGTAGCGGTCGAGCAGCCAGCCGCCCGGCACCTGCGCGATCACATAGGACCATCCGAACGCCGAGAAGATGTAGCCCATCGCGACGGGATCGAGGTGCAGCTCCTTGGAGAGCGCGGGTCCCGCGATCGACAACGTGGCGCGGTCGGCATAATTGACGGTCGTGACCAGGAACAACATGGTCACGATGAACAGCCTGACGCGAGACCTTCTCACATCCGCTGCGGACATCACTGCGCTCATGACGCGCCTCCTTAGAACTCGAAACGTTTCCCCACTGCGACTCCTAGAGGTGCGCGCGGCAAAGTGTCCAAGTTCAAGGCAGTATCGATCGATGCTGCTTTTGGATTGATGGAACGGCAGGTGGGAGGAACGATCGAGGTGACGGCGAACCCGATCGCACCACGCGCGCCGTTGTCATTCCCGCGAAGGCGGGGAATCCAGTACGCCGCGACGTCTCGATTCAATTACGTCTGTCACGAAGTACTGGATCGCCCGCCTGCGCGGGCGACGACAGTGTGCGGGTAGAGGCCGCGCGCGTTTACTGCCGCGCGCCGGGCAGCAGCGGCGCGAGCAGCCCGCGTGTCACGCCCGGCGGTGCCGCATCCAGACCCAGCACGGCGCTTGCGGCCGGGAGCGCCGCGTCCGCCATCGCGGCGTGGCCTTCGGCGCTCGGATGCACGGCGCCGCCATAGACGGCGGAGAGCACGCCCCAGGTCGCGTCATGGATGTCAGTCGGCTGGCTTGCTGCCGGCAAGCCTTGCGGATAGGTCATCGCGGCGAAATAGCTGTCATTGGCGTCGCGGATCCAGCGCGCGCGCGGCAAATAGGCGCGGAATTCGGAGGCGCCGCGGCCGCACAGCATTGGCTGGCTCGCCGCGCTCACGATGTCAGGATTGAAGCTCTGGCCGTTCTCGGCAAAGCAGGTGCGGTCGAATTCAGGATCGTTGCCCGAATGCGCGCAGAAGCCGTGATCGGCGAACGCCGCCTGATGCGAATCCACGAAGGTCATGCGATCGGCCTCGGGATCGCGGCACAGCGCGCCGCGGGTGCAGGTGGCGAGCCCCTTCAGTTGCGGCAGGAATTCGGTGTCGACGAAAGTCGAGACGCGGGCGAGGCGCTGCGGATCGGCGTTGAAGGATGGATGGATGTCGAAGCCGGCGCGGCCGCCGCGGCAGGGCACCCCGCCATCGGCGAGCGCCGGGTTGGCGTAAGAGACGTAGACCACGTGCGAGAGGTCGCCGCCGACCAGCGGCTTCAGCGCCTCACGCAGCTTGACGAAATTCTGCGGCAGCTCGCGCGCCAGCGCATCGCGGGAATCATCGACGCTCGCCATCACGCCGGAGCGCCGGAATATCGCGCGCTCGGTTGCGGTCTCGACGATCACGTCGGCGACGAGGCCGGAGAAATAGACGTCGTTGGCGCCGACCGAGAGCAGCACGAGGTCGAGCGTGCGTTCGGGCTGGCGTTTCCTGGCGGCGGTCAGCGCCTCACGCAGCTCGGCGACCTGCGCGTTCACGCTGATATTGCAGACGCCGGTCTTTCCGGGCGGGCATTCGCGGGCGCGCTGCGAGCCGAGCAGCCCGTCGCTGATGCTGGCGCCGGTGCAGGCGAGCGGCAGAAAGGTCACCGCGACATGGGTGTAGCGTACCGCAAGCGCCAGCGCGGTGCGGGCCTGGTAGCTGTAGAGTGATCGGTGGCAAGGCGAATTGAACCAGAGCGCGCTGTAGCGCTGCCAGTTTGCAAGCGTATCCGGCGCTTCGCAGGCGCGGCCGCCCTTGAAGCCGGCGCGGCTCGGCCGGTAATACTGCGCACCGGCGGTGCCGAGATAGGAGCGGAAGCAAAAACCTTCGTCCGACAGCGCTAGCGGCCGGTCCGGATTGCCTTCGCCCGAGGCGATGCTGTCTCCGAGGCCAGCGACGAAGATGTCCCGGACCTGGATCTCGGTCTGGACCCGCTGGGTCGGATCGGAGCCGGAGGAGACATCGACGCTCGCGACCGTCTGTTTGCCGTAGCGGACCCGCAGATTGATCGGCTCGGCGCAGTCGAAGGTGGATTGTTGCGGCCCGTCGCCGTCGTCGAACGACCAGGCGCAGGTGGCGCCGACCGGCACCGCGCCGGCGAGGCGCACGGTGACGGGATGGTCGATGGGGGTGAGGTAGTTTTCCTTCGTGTTGTCGCGGGTGCAGGGCTGGTTGACCCGGCCCTGGAGGTCGATGCAGAGCCGGTTGACCATGTTGCGGGCCCAGCCGCGGCCCTCGCTCTGGAGCTCCAGCGATTGCTCGGCGGCGAGGATGCTGCGGTTACGCGCGTTCTCGACATGGAGCAGGAAGTCGCGCTCCTCGCGGAACAGCCGGAAGCGGTTGCGCACCTCCCAGCTGATCTGCATGGCGCCCGCGTCCTGCGCGGCCGTCCGCTCCGGCGGGAAGGCGGTGAGGAGCCCGGCGAGCAGCAGGGCACCGGCGAGGAAACGGCGATGGAAGAAAGGGATCATGGCCCGCGTCTTCAACGGCAAAGTTGAGGCGGAAATAAGAGAGCTGCTCTCCGCCTGCAACATTGGTCTGACGGTTTTGCGGGCCGGCGTCCAGCGGACTGTCGTGGGCGCATGATCTTTTCGGAAAACCGCTTCGCACTTCTCCGGATCACGCTCAGCGTTTGCTGGCCTGCCGCAGCGACCGCTCGCGCTCCATCGCTGCCACCTGCTTGGGCAGGTTGGCCTGCGCGCAGGCCTCCGCCAGCCGGCGGCGCTCCTGCCAGGGCTCCACCACATTCATCCAGAGCTCGCGTGCGCCCATGATGGAGATGGCAAGACCGAACGGGATCACGAAATAGAGGATGCGGAAGACGAGGAGCGTGGCCAGAAGCTGCTCGCGGCCGAATTCGGGCAGCGCCACCAGCATGGCGGCGTCGAACACGCCGAGCGAGCCGGGGGCGTGGCTGGCGAAGCCGAGCAAAGTCGCCAAAATGAACACCACGGAGAGCGAGAGGAAGTCGATCTGCGGAGTGGCCGGCACCAGAAGGTACATCGCCAGCGCGCAGAATCCGAGATCGACGACGCCGATCAGGATCTGCACCAGCGTCAGCGGCGCTGAGGGCAGCACCACCTTCCAGCCTTTCTGGCCAAGCTCGCGGCGCTTCTCGCCCATGCACAGCCAGACCAGATAGGCGCCGATCGAGGCGAGGCCGCCGATCGCAATCAGCCGGTTGATCGACGACGGCAGCTGATCCATGTAGGAGGCGGCATCCGGATGGATGGCCATGCCGATCGAGAGCACGAAGATGTTACCGAGCCAAAAGGTCAGGCCCGACAGGAAGCAGATTTTTGCGACGTCGATCGCATTCAGCCCGTAATCCGAATAGATACGGAAGCGGATCGCGCCGCCGGTGAAGACGGTGGCGCCGATGTTGTGGCCGATCGAATAGGACGTGAAGCTGGAGAGCGCTGCAATGCGATAGGGCACGTGCTTCTTGCCGATCGTTCGCAGTGCAAAAAAGTCGTAGAAGGTCAGCGTACAGAACGCGAAGCATACGCAGATCGCCGCCAGCCCGATATTGCCGCGGGGGATCTCGGTCAACGCGGTCAGGATGACCCCGGTGTCGATCCCCTTGAGCGTCCGCACCAGCGTGGTGATCGCGAACGCGATGATGAAGACGCTCGCCGCAACGCCGAGTCGCCGCCAGCCGATCCATCTCTTGAAGCCGCGCTTCAGCGCGGTCAGCAGTCCGTGCATTCATCCTCCCGGCGGGGGGCAAGACCGACCAGGCCAGACATTGGCCGGTCGGATGCGATCAGTGCCCGATGTGGGCTTGGATCGCTAGGCATGATGTAGCTCATTTAAGGCAAAAACAGTGACTTGTGCAGCCCTTGACAAGGATAGGTTCTGCCTTGGACCAGCCACTTTGTCATACGCGGTTCACATCGGACGCGCGTTAAGCATATGAGTCGGGGGATCGGTCGCGTCCGTCCGTGACATAGTCTCAGATCCTGCATGGCCGGCATTGTTCCAGCGCAAGAGATGAGGGCTTTTTTGGAACGACGATGCCGTGCGCTGGTTAGTGCCGCATCAGCAATCGAACATGGCGGAATAACCGGCTTCTCCTGCAAGCCGGTGCCTCCGTGTTCCCACAACCCGAGAGGATCGGACCGATGGGATTGTTCACAAAAGACATCAAAACCATGAACGACCTGTTCGTGCATCAGCTCCAGGACATCTATTACGCCGAGCAGCAGCTCACCAAGGCTCTGCCGAAAATGGCGGATAAGGCGACCGATCCGCAGCTGAAGCAGGGCTTTTTGACGCACCTCGAAGAAACCAGGGAGCACGTCAAGCGCCTCGAGGAAGTGTTCAAGATGCACGGTGCGCAGGTGAAGGCGGTTGATTGCCCCGCGATCGACGGCATCATCGAGGAAGCCGACGAGACCGCCGGCGAAGTCGCCGACAAGGCGGTGCTCGACGCCGCGCTGATCAACGCGGCACAGGCAGCGGAGCATTACGAGATCGTCCGCTACGGCAGCCTGATCGCCTGGGCCAAGCAACTCGGCCGCAACGACTGCGCCAGCGTGCTCGCCAAGACGCTCGAGGAGGAGAAGGCCACCGACAAGAAGCTGACCACGATCGCCGAGAGCAAGGTGAATCTGCGCGCTGCGAGCTGAGGCCAGGCGTAGCCAGAATAGAGCGTCGCGCGGCCATCCGCGCGACGCTCGAACATGACGCATCCGTCACGCATCCATCATTCGATCCTTGTCGTAACATGACGAGGGGCTGGAAGCGTATCGTTCGCATGGGGCTGCAACCGAGATGGCAGCATGCGAGTAAGCACCGCAAGATACGAAGCCTTCGAAGCCGGCGTGCCGCATTCCGGCTCCCGGCTTGCAACGTCCCTCACCCTTGCCGCGATGAGCCTTGGTTATGGCGTGGTGCAACTTGACGTCACCATCGTCAACACCGCGCTCGACGCGATGGGCAGGACGCTCGGCGGCGGCGTCGCTGAGCTGCAATGGGTTGTCAGCGCCTACACCATTGCGTTTGCCGCCTTCATCCTGACGGCCGGCGCGCTCGGCGACCGCATCGGCGCCAAGCGCGTCTTCATGGCGGGCTTCGCAATCTTCACCGCGGCCTCGCTCGCCTGTGCGCTGTCGCCCAATGCGACCGTGCTGATTGGGGCGCGGCTGGTCCAGGGCCTGGCGGCGGCGATCCTGGTGCCGAATTCTCTTGCCCTGCTCAATCATGCCTATCCGGACGACCGCGAGCGCGGCCGCGCCGTCGCGATCTGGGCCGCCGGTGCGAGCCTCGCGCTCACCGCGGGCCCCTTCGTCGGCGGCGCGCTGATCACGCTGGTCGGCTGGCGCGCGATCTTTCTCGTCAACCTTCCGATCGGCCTCATCGGCCTTTGGCTGAGTTGGCGCTATGCGACCGAGACCACGCGCGCGCCCTCACGCGAGATCGATCTGCCCGGCCAGCTCGCGGCAATTGGTGCGCTGGGGGCGCTCGCCGGCGCGATCATCGAGGGGGGCGCGCTTGGCTGGCAGCATCCGGCTGTGCTCGCGGCGTTCGCTTCAGCCGCTCTCCTGGCGGTGCTGTTCGTCTGGCGCGAGAGCCGCGCGACGCAGCCGATGCTGCCCCTGTCCCTGTTCGATCACCGGCTGTTCAGCCTGACCGCGCTCGTCGGCCTGCTCGTGAACGTCGCGATTTACGGGTTGATCTTCGTGCTCAGCCTTTACTTCCAGAGGATCAACGGCCTGTCGGCGTGGTGGACCGGTCTCGCCTTCGTGCCGATGATGGCGGTGGTGCTGCCGGTCAATCTGCTGGCCCCGCGCCTCGCCGAGCGTATCGGCCCGTGCCCGACCATCGTCGTCGGAGCCTGCGTCTCGGCGCTCGGCTGTCTCGGCCTGCTGTGGATCGAGGCCGGCACAAGCTATTGGGCGATCTTTGCGCAGATGATCGCGATCAGCAGCGGACTTGGGCTGCTGGTGCCGCCGCTGACCTCGACCTTGCTGGGCAG
Organism: Bradyrhizobium sp. 155; assembly: GCF_023101105.1. Taxonomy (NCBI): domain Bacteria; kingdom Pseudomonadati; phylum Pseudomonadota; class Alphaproteobacteria; order Hyphomicrobiales; family Nitrobacteraceae; genus Bradyrhizobium; species Bradyrhizobium sp. 155. The sequence continues at coordinate 2,668,500 of NZ_CP064704.1, forward strand.
CGTCGAGAAGGCACGCTCCGGCATCGCGGCGGGCGTCCTGAACGCGACGCGGCAGACAGGCAGCGTGCTCGGCGTTGCGCTGTTCGGTTCGCTGGTGGCCTCGGAAGGCGCGTTTGTGACCGGCCTGCACCTGTCGCTGGTCGTGTCGGCGGCCGTGCTGCTGCTCGCCGCCGCCGTGATCGGCCTCGGCGCGCCTTCGCGCGGATGAACAATCCGAGCGATTGAACACAGCTTCCGTTCACCATCCCCGAAACAGGCACGTAGCCGGTTACCGACTGTCCATCTCTGTCGGTTCAAGTGCGGGTCGATAGGGGCCCGCAATGCATCAAGTTCTCTACTGTCTCACCGAGGAGCACGACTGGCGGCTCGTCGCGCTTGGCGGCGCGGTGTGCCTGCTCGCAAGCGCGGCGGCGATCAGCCTGTTTCACCGGGCGCGCGCGACGCACGGCTCCGGGCGTCTGGTCTGGATCGCCCTGGATGCCGCCGTCAGCGGATGCGGCATCTGGGCGACGCATTTCATTGCGATGCTCGCCTACGGGCCGGGCGGTGCCGGCGCCTACAACATCCCGGTGACGATCCTTTCCCTGATCTTCGCGATCTCCTTAACCTTCGTGGGGTTGAGTCTTGCGGCATCTTCCGTGCGCGCGCCGTGGATCGTGCTCGGCGGCGCCATCGTCGGCGCCGCGGTCGCGACGATGCATTATACCGGAATGGCGGCGCTGGAGATGCCGGCACGGGTCGACTGGATCGGGAGCACGGTTGCCGCCTCGGTACTGTTCGGAATTGTTTTCGCGGCGCTCGCGCTGTTCGTCGCTGCGCGGCGCGACGACCTCTTCCACGCGCTGACCGCAAGCACACTGCTGACGGTCGCCATCGTCGCACATCATTTCACCGCAATGGGCGCTGTCGTTCTGACGCCGGATCCGACGCTCGCGATCAGCGGGTTATCGATCCCGCCGGCCTAGTTGTCCTTTCTTACCGCGGGTGCCGCAGTTGCGATCATCGCGATTGCGCTGGTGGCCGCGCTGCTCGATCGCCGCGCCAAGGGCGAACTGGGCCGCCAGCAGGTCGTGCTGGATACCGCGCTCGAGAACATGTCGCAGGGACTGTGCATGTTCGATGCGGACGGCAAGATCATCCTGTTCAACGAGCGTTATGCTGCGATGCTTGGCCGCACCGACATCCTGCTCACCGGCCGACTGCTGGTCGACGTGCTGCGGGAGGAGCAGGCGAAGGGTCAGTGGCAGGGCGATGCCGGCGAATTCTTCGCGCGCCTCGTCGCCGACGCCCGCGAGAGCCGCACCACGACCGACATCGTGACCAGGTTCGGCCGCTCCATCCGGGTCGTCAACCAGCCGATGCAGGGTGGCGGCTGGGTCGCGACCTTCGAGGATATCACCGAATGGCTGGAGGCCCAGGCCAAGATCTCGCACATGGCCCGCCATGACGCGCTGACCAGTTTGCCGAACCGCGTGCTGTTCCACGAGCAGCTCGTGCAGGGACTGCGCCGGACCGGATCGGGCGACCAGCTCGCCGTGCTTTGTCTCGATCTCGATCACTTCAAGGACATCAACGACTCGCTCGGCCACCCCATCGGCGATGCGCTGCTCAAGGAGGTCGGGCGCAGGCTGAAGGTCACCGTCGGCGAGAGCGACACCGTGGCGCGGCTCGGTGGCGACGAATTCGCCGTGGTCCAGATCGGACGTTCCGAGGAAGCCGCGGCAAGGTCCCTTGCCGGCCGCCTGGTCGAGGTGATCTCGGCGCCTTACGAGATCGACGACCATCAGATCATCATCGGTGTCTCCATCGGCATCTCGCTGTCCCCGCAGGACGGCGACAATCCCGATGAACTGCTGAAGAACGCCGACCTCGCGCTGTACCGCGCCAAGGCGGATGGTCGCGGCACCTATCGCTTCTTCGAGACCGGCATGGATGCGCGCGCACAAGCACGGCGTCTGCTGGAGATGGATATGCGCGCGGCGCTGCAATGTGACGAGTTCCAGCCGTACTACCAGCCGATCCGCGACGTCGCCAGCGGTCGCGTCGTCGCGTTCGAGGCGCTGCTGCGCTGGAATCATCCGCAGCGCGGCCTGATCGCGCCCCTCAGCTTCATTCCATTGGCCGAGGAGACCGGCCTCATCATCCAGCTCGGCGATTTCGTGCTACGCTCCGCCTGCACCGACGCCGCGACCTGGCCTGACGATGTCGACGTCGCGGTCAACCTGTCGCCCGTGCAGTTCAGGAACCCAAATCTGATCGCATCCGTGACCGAGGCGTTGGCGTTGTCGGGCCTCGACGCGCGCCGTCTCGAACTCGAGATCACCGAATCCGTGCTGCTGCAGAACAGTGAGGCGACGCTGACCACCCTGCACGAGCTGCGCGCAATGGGCGTGCGCATCTCGCTCGACGATTTCGGCACCGGCTATTCGTCCCTGAGTTATCTGCGCAGCTTCCCGTTCGACAAGATCAAGATCGACCGCTCCTTCGTGTCGGAACTCGCGACGCGCGAGGATTCCATGGCGATCATCCGTGCCGTGACTGGCCTCGGCCGCAGCCTCGGCATCGTCACCACGGCAGAGGGGGTCGAGAACGACGGGCAACTCGAGCTGCTCCGGCGCGAAGGCTGCACCCAGGCGCAGGGCTATTTGTTCAGCAAGCCGCGGCCGGCTTCCGATGTCGCGATCATGCTGGACCGACAGCCGTTGCGCGCAACCGCCTGAGGTTAGCCGCGGCGCAGTGCGAAATGCGCGCCGCAGAACGCCATCACAGCACCGAGGCCCAGCGCGGCAATTCCGGCCAGCACGCCCGAGACCGTCGGCACCGGGCTCGGCGCCGAGGCCACCTGGCCAGCACCCGCAAGCAGCAGCACGCCGACCGCGATCAGGAATTGTCGCATCCGTTGCGGGATCTGGCCCGAGACGGCGCTCTGCATCAATGTCGCCGTGAAATAGCCGCCGGAGAAGCCGACGGAGGCGATCAGCCACCAGGCGATCGCCGCGCCCGCCGGTATGAACTCGTGCGTGTCCGAGTGCCAGAGGCCGCCGAGGTCGAGCCCGTAGCGCGCGCCCAGCATGTGCACGGCGAGCGCGAGCAGCACGCCGGAGATCACGGCGGCGCCGAGAATCAGGCGGCGTGGAAAAAAAATCGTCTCAGCCATGGCTCGCTTGTAGGATGGGGCAGGGCGCTCACGCAAGCGGATCGCAGAGTGGATCGCCCGGATAGGATCGATTGTGAAGATGCGGGATTCGGGAGCTGAGATGGCTGCGGGTGCGAGCTATGCCTACAAGGCGTCGCTGATCGGCTCGGCGCATCGCTTCGAGCTGACGGAGGAGGGGCTGTCCTGGCACATCGGCGGCCGTTCGGGCCTGTGGCGTTATGGCGAGATCAGTGCAATCCGGCTGTCGTTCCGCCCGGTGTCGATGCAGCAGCACCGCTTTCGCGCCGATGTCAGCCATGCCAGTGGCGGCCGCATCGCGATCCTGTCGACGAGCTGGCAGACCGCGGCCCTGATGGCGCCGCAGGACAATGGCTTTCGCAACTTCATCGTCGCGCTGCACGCGCGCATGGCGCAGGCCGGCAGCCGCGCCGAATTGACCGCGGGCCTTGGCCGCAGGACCTACGCGACAATACTGGCTTTTCTTGCGGTGCTTGCGGTGGCGATGACGGGGCTCCTGGTCCGCGCGCTCGCGATCGGCGAATTCGCCGGCGCGCTGTTCATCATCGGTTTTGCCGCGCTGTTCGCCTGGCAGATCGGCGGTTTCGTCCGGCGTAACCAGCCGCGGAGCTACAGCTTCGATCGCCTGCCGAGAGCGTTGCTGCCCTAAATGCCTTGCCTTTGGTGCAATGGGCCGCAATCAAACGTGACTTCGCGCCGTTGCGGCGGTGTCGCATCGTGCTGCCATGTCAACCCTTGATCGCAGCACGCGGAGGCCTTCGGCGGATGAGATCTCCGAGATCAACCGCGCCCATCTCATCGATACGCCGCTGCAGCCGGCGGACCTCCTGTTCATGTTCGGCACCCGAGAGGACGTGGCGCTGCGGGCCGATACGGCGGGGCGACTGTGGCGCCAGGGCTATTTTCGCTGGTCGATTGTCAGCGGCGGCGTGACGGCGGGCTCGGAGCAATCCGAGTGCACGATCATCAAGGCGGCGATGGTCGCGGCGGGCATTCCGGCTGACCGAATCCTCGAGGAGCATCGTGCCCTAAACACCGGCGAGAACGTGATCCTCTCGCTGCCGATCATCGACGCGGCGCTCGGGCTGCACAATGTCCGCCGCGTGATCTGCCTCGGCAACACCTGGACCGCGCGGCGTTATCCGATGACGCTGCACCGGCACTGGCCGGAGGTCGAGAAAATGCTGCTCACGGTCGACAGCTTTGCGACGTCGCGCGCGCTCTGGCACACCGATCCCGAATTTTGCCGCCGCATGCTGCATGAATGGGACAAGATCGAGCCTTACAAGGCGAGGGGCTTCATCGCGGAATGGCCGGCGGCCTGAGCTTGGGACAAGCGCGCGCTACTCCGTCGAGTCGAAATCCTCTTCCTTGGTGCCGAGCAACGACACGAGCGTGCGCAGACCGGAATCAAGCTGCTCGAACGAAGGCGGAGCGAGGGCGAGCCGCACTGCGTTCGGTGCGTGGCCATGGGCGATCGCGAAGGTCGAGGACGGTGTCAGCGCGATGCCGCGCCGGGCTGCCGCGGCGACGAAGGTCTGCGAGCGCCAGTGCGCCGGCAGCGTGAGCCAGAGATGATAGGAGCGCGGATCCGCGGCGAGCTGGTAGCCGACGAGCAGCCTTGCCGCGGTCTGCTGGCGGCGCGCGGCGTCGATGCGTTTCAACCGCGTCAGCTCGGCGACGGTGCCGTCTGCCATCAGTCGCTGTCCGGATGCCAGCGCATGACCGGACGCGATCCAGCCGCCGGTGCGGACCGCGCTCATCACGTTCTCGCGCAATCGCGGCGGCGCGACCAGGATGCCGAGCGCGAGGCCAGGGGCGACCTTCTTGGACAGGCTGTCGATCACGATGCAGCGGTCGGGGCCGAGCGCGGCCAGCGGCGTGTCATCGGCCAGGAAGCCGTAGACGGCGTCCTCGATGATGGTGAGATCGAGCTTCTCGGCGACGCGCATGATGTCGGCGCGCCGCGTCGCGTTCATGGTGACGCCGAGCGGGTTCTGGATGATGGGCTGGAGATACAGCGCCGACAGATGCGCCTCGCGATGTGCCTTCTGGATGGCGTCGGGGCGCGCGCCAAATTCGTCGATCGGAATCGGGACCAGCGTCACGCCGAGCCGCGCGGCGATGCTCTTGACGTAAGGGTAGGTCAGGGCCTCGACGCCGCAGCGGCCGCCGGTGGGAACGAGGGCTGCGAGGGCGGCCGCGAGCGACTGCTTGCCGTTGGCGGTGAAGACGATCTGTTCGGCCTGCGGCGCAAAATCCTTGCGCGCGAGATAGGCGGCGGCTGCATTGCGCGCGCTCTTGGTGCCGGTGCTGGTGGAGACGCGCAGTGCGGATTCGAGCGCGTCGACGCGTTCGAGGCCCGCAAGGCTTTTGGCGATCATTGCCCATTGCTGCGGCAGCAGCGGGTAATTGACCTCGAAATCGATCCGCGCGTCGCGCGGCTCGCTCAGCGCCTCGACCTCGCGCCTGATGTCGCCGGAGATGAAGGTGCCACGGCCGACCTCGCCGACGACGAGGCCGCGGCGGAGCAACTCCGTATAAACCCGGCTCGCGGTCGAGACCGCGATGCCGCGGTCATAGGCAAAATTGCGCTGCGGCGGCAGCCGGTCGCCGGGCCTTAACGTGCCGTTAGAGATATCCGAGGCAATGGCATCGGCAAGCTTCACGTACTCGAACTTGGACATTATTGCACCGAGAGCAATGTTTCACTTGCTCCGAGTAGTGTACTGGAGCATTTAAGTTCCATCAAGCTTCACGATTGAGCCGAGGAGAGCGAGAGCAATCCAATGGCAAATTAGGTGCATGCGCTCAGGCGCTTGCGCCAACGGCATCCGCTTCGCCGCGTGGACAACAGGCCGGAGAAGGACAATGACCACGATCTCGCAGACCGCCGGGCGGAGTTTACGCTCATCCTCGTCAAACGGATTTTTCCGCAAGCTGGCCAACGGCGCCTATGCGCTGTTCGACAGTCTGGAGCGCCGCTCCGCCGTCAAGACGCTGAACGACCTCGATGACCGCGCATTGCGCGACATCGGTATCACGCGCAGCCAGATCGAAGACGCGGTCTACGGTCAGGCCAAAGCAGAGCTGACGCGGTATTTGTAAGCGCTTCGCTCTTGTCCCGGACGCGCAGCAGCGTTCTGACGCTGCTGCGCAGAGCCGACGAGACTGGAGCTTCTGGCATACCTGCTTCGACATCGTTATTGCGAGCGCAGCGAAGCAATCCAGAAATCCCACCGCGGAAAGACTTTGGATTGCTTCGCTGCGCTCGCAATGACGGCGTTTGTGGACAGCACCCGTCGCTCCTTTAGCTCGCGCTTTCATTGCAGACACACCTTCGCCCTCTCGCGGCTTGTTCGCCCGAGCTTTGCTTGATCGCCTCACCCTCGAATGAAAGAGGGCGCAGGGAAGACCGGGCGCCGGCTGGCACCCGCGGTCCACTGTGCGAAGTTGCAGTAAAAAATCTGCACAGCGGCATACAGGTGAAGCCAAAACGTCCGGCCTTCCCTGCGCAGCGGTTTTACGGCTTATGCCGTGCTCTCCCCGGGGAGCGATGCACTATTGCCCCCGTCGCCTTGCGGATGGCTGATGCGCGAACCCGGTCGGGCCGCCACATCACCACAAGACTTGACGCACAGACCCCGGGCGTCAGGACGACACGGTTTTACCGTACGCTGTCAGCACCGGTCGTGTGCGCGACGCCTTCGCTCACGGTTGCCCGCCCTGCGCAACCATTCGCGCCGGTGTGGCCCAGCGTCCGCCGCTGTCCGGCCCGCGTTCGTGACGATCGCGATACGCCCCTCTTCCTTGGGCCGGGTTGCGGCGACACATACGTGATTTCCGAATTTCGGCAAAGTAGAATATTTTTGCGCGAGCGGATTGACCTGTCGTTTAGGTGTTTTGCCCGTCGCTCAACGCAAGGGCTTGTAGCCCGGATGAGCGAAGCGACATCCGGGATTCCCACCACGAGCTGCCCCGGGTATCGCTTCGCTCACCCGGGCTACGAGCTGGCAGCTCGCAATTGCGAGTTTCGCCGCAACGCTCAGTGCCTGACCACCAGCACGGAGCATTTTGCGTAGCGCACGACATGCCCGGCATTGGAGCCGAGGAAATAGGTGCGCATCGCCGGCCGGTGCGAGGTCATCACGATCAGCTCGGCCTTCATGTGAACGGCTTCCTCCAGGATCTCGTGATAGATGCCGCCCTGGCGCACCACGCTGGAGATGCGGGAAGGCTCGATGCCGGACTCGCGTGCGACGATGGCGAGGGCTTCTTCCGAGGTCTGGCGCTGCTGCTCGTCGAAATCGGCCGGCACGTATTCGGCCAGCATCACCGGCGTCATCGGCAGCACGTTGAGCAGGCGCACCACGCCGCTCCAGGTCTGCGACAGCGTTGCGGCGGTCGCGATCGCCGGCTTGGCCAGGTCGGTGTCGGCGAGGTCGATGGGCACGAGGATCGACTTGAACATCTGCGCCTCCAAATCTTCCAGTCAGGACGTCTTGCCGGCACGTCGCGCGATCAACCCGATCGAAACAGCCTTAGCTTCGAAGCAACCTTAACTTCGAAGTAGCCTTAGCTTCGAAGCAGCCTTGGACTGACGAACAGCACCAGCCTACCGCGGCGGTAAGCCACGTCACCCCAATCCTTGACGTCAAAATCGAAGATCGCAAGCCCCGACGTGGGCAGGTTGTCGGCGAGCGCCTTGGCGGCGGCCGGATCGCCGCCGCCCGTCAGCATCAGGGCGATCTCATGCATGCCCGGATTGTGGCCGACAAGCAGCAATTGCCTCGGATCAGCCGGAATGGTTGCAGTGCGAATGGATTCCAGAATCTGGGCGGGATCGGCGGCGTAGAGTTCCGGCAGGACCTCGACCTGCGGCGCTGCGACGCGGTCCTTCATGGTCTCCCAGGCAATGTCCCAGGTCTGCCGAGCCCGGACGGCATGCGATACCAGTACGGCCTCGGGAAAGGGGGGATGGGAGGCCATCCAGTCGCCGATCTCGGCGGCATCCTTGTGGCCGCGGTCGTCGAGCCGGCGGTCCTGGTCACGGCCGCTCGGCGCGTCAGTCTCGGTCTTGGCGTGACGCAGCAGCATCAAACGGCGCATGGCACTCTCGAATCGTTACGCGTTCCAGAATAATCTACAGGTGCCGGTTGAGGGCAAGGTGACAAGGGCCTGCACAGTCCTCTAAGGCGCGATGAGATTAGGACAATCCCCATCGCGCTTTAAATTTTTGTTTTGAGCATGATCTTTTCGGAAAACCGCTGCACACTTTTCCGGATCATGCTCTAAGAAACGGCATGAGCGAGACTTTCACAAGCGTGTCCCAGGAAGAAGCCGGCTTTCGTGAACGCGCGCGACTGTCGTTTGATCTCGACGCCGACATCTGCGTGATCGGGGCGGGGCTTGCAGGGCTCTCCATTGCGCTCGAGGCGGCCCGGCTGGGGGCCAGCGTCGCGGTGCTCGAGGGCCGCCACATCGGCTGGAACGCTTCCGGCAATCAACTCGGCACCGTGATGCCGGGCTTCGCGCTGCCGCTCGCCGAGCTGATCGAGCGCATCGGCTTCGAGGATGCGCGGGAATTGTGGACACTGTCGAAAGAGGGCGCCGAGTTCGTCCGGGCCAACGCCACCGAAGAGAACATGCCCGGGATCGGCCCGACCGACGGCGTGCTCGAGGTCTCCAACGTCGATGCCGGCGACCGGCTGATCAGCCGGTTGCAGATGCTGAACGAGGATTTCGACACCGAGGCCGAGGGCTGGCAGGTCGATCGAGTCCGCGCCGCACTCAAGACCGATCGCTACTTCCACGGCGTGCATTATCCGAAGGCGTTCCAGGTCGACGGGCGCAAATATGTGCACGGCCTCGCGGCGCTGGCGCGGCGCGCAGGCGCCCGCATCTTCGAGGACACGCCGGTCGTCAGCATCGATCATTCCGGCATCCGCAAGCGCATCGTCACGCCCTCGGCGCGGCTGCGCGCCACCCATATCGTGCTCGCCGGCAACATCGATCTCGGCGCGCCGTTGCGGCGCCTGTCGGAGACGCTGCTGCCGGTCTGGCGCTATGCCGGCATCACCGCGCCGCTCGGCGAGCGCGTGCACGAGATCATCGCCTTCAAGGGATCGGTGATGGATTCCGACGGCGTCGATCATTTCCGGATCGTCGATGGCGACCGGCTGATGTGGGAAAGTCCGGAGACCACCTGGGCCGCACGGCCGCAGCGCTTTGCAGGCAGCGTCAGGCGGCGGATCCGGTCGATCTTTCCCCAGCTCGGCAATGTCGAGATCACCGACATGTTCGGCGGCGCCACCGGCCAGACCGTGCATGGCATGCCGCAGATCGGCCAGTTGCGCAAAGGCCTCTGGGTCGCAAGCGGCTTCGGCCGCCAAGGCATGAACACCTCGGCCATGGCCGGGCAGATGATCGCCCGCAGCATCCTGTGGGGCGACGAGCGCTGGAAGCTGTTCTCGCCGTTCGAGCTGGTCTGGGCGGGGGGAACGACCGGGCGGGTTGCCGGGCAACTGGTCGGAATCTGGGGCAGGGCGAGTTCCGCCGCCGCAGGCTCGCTTGCCCGCTATCGCGAGCGTGCCAGGGTCAAGGACCGGGAACGCGAGGCGCGGCTGGCCGAAGCCAACCGGGCCGCCGGGACCGGTCCGCGCCGTCCGCCGCCCGGGGTTCGGCCCCGGCCGGCCCCACCGCCGAAGCCTGTGGCGGAAGCCGTGGAACCAGTCCCGCAGGACGACAGCGCCTCGCGATAAGGTGAGAAAAACTCCGCCCGGAAGTGTAACGTCGACGGTTAGAGCCCGTATCTCAGGGCGTAGACGCTCCCGCATGGAGAATGAGATGTTTGACCGCCGCATCCTGTTGACGACCGTCGCCGGCCTGTTCGGCCTTGCGGCCTTTCGCTGGCTCAGAGCATCGCCGGCTGAGGCTGGAGAGAAAGCCGCGCAAAAATTCGAGATCGAGAAGACCGACGCCGAATGGCGTGCCCAGCTCACGCCGCAGCAATATGAGATCCTTCGCAAGGAGGGTACCGAGCGGCCGGGCTCCAGCCCGCTGCTCAAGGAGCACCGCAAGGGCGTCTTCGCCTGCGCCGGCTGCGACCTGCCGCTGTTCGCCTCCGACACCAAATTCGAGAGCGGCACGGGCTGGCCGAGCTTCTACCAGCCGATCGAGGGCAATGTCGGCAAGACCGAGGACCGCACTTACGGCATGCTCCGCACCGAGGTGCATTGCCGGCGCTGCGGCGGCCATCTCGGCCACGTCTTCGACGACGGTCCGAAGCCGACCGGATTGCGCTACTGCATCGACGGTTTCGGGCTGGTCTTCCATCCCGCGGCGGCGTCCGCAACCTAGCTTTCGTCCCGGCAATTGTTGCCGGTCCCGGCAATTGTGCCCCGGTCATCAGGCCGGGGCTTTTTCGTTAAGTCATTGATTCTATGATAAAACCCGCATTGGCATAGCCCTTGCGACAGTCTCCTCCGACTGCGGCCATGGTCGACCGGCCGCCGAGATCGGATCTGGAGACAAAGTTATGGGTATCTTCGATGCAATGAACACCTCGGTGGGTGGCCTGCAGGCGCAGTCGTACGCGCTGCAGAACATTTCCGGCAACATCGCGAACTCATCCACCACCGCTTACAAGGGCATCGGCACCAGCTTCGTCGATCTCATTCCCGACTCCTCGGTCCCGAGCAAGCAGGTCGCGGGCGGCGTGACCGCCAACGCCAAGGCCACCATCACCACGCAGGGCACAATCTCGGGCTCCAGCGTCGCCACCAACATGGCGATCACCGGTGACGGCTTCTTCTCGATCCAGAAGGCGACGGGCGTCGTCGACAATGCGCCGGTGTTCAGCGGCGTCACCTATTACACGCGGCGCGGCGACTTCCAGCTCAATGCCAACGGCAATCTGGTCAACGGCGCCGGCTACTATTTGATGGGTGTCACAGTCGACCCGAAGACCGGCAACCCGCAAGGCAACGTTGCGACGGTCCTGAAATTCCAGAACAACTTTATCCCGGCGCAGGCGACGACCTCGATCCAATACGCTGCGAACTTGCCGACCCAGCCGAACACCGTGGCGAGCACGACGGCGGCAACCAAGACGCTGCTGGCCGCCGGCGGACTGAACCCGTCGGACTTCGCCGCCAACCCGCTGCCGGTCGGCACGCCGCCTCCGCCCTATGCAAACGCCACGACGTCCGGCGCTGCCGCGACCGGCAATGTCCGCTCGCCGTACTCGTCGACCACGGCGACCGGCACAACGGCGCTCCAGAACAACTCTGCGGCGGTCGCATCGACCACCACTTCGCTCGACAACGCCCTGGGTACGCATCTCGCCTCCACCACCCTCACCGCGCTGAGCGGCCAGGTGCTCAACATCAACGGCAACACGGTCACGTTCAACGGCGGCACCACCGTCACGACGGTCGGCAGCAACACCACGATCGGTCTCGGCGCGGGCACGACGGCCACCGTGGCCAGCATCCTGAGCGCGATCCAGACCGCCGGCGGCGCCGGCGTTATCGCATCGCTCAGCGCCAGCGGCAACATCGTGATCTCCAGCGGCACGAGCACCGACGTACCGGTTGGTAGCGGCCAGGCGGCCACGGCGCTCGGCATCAGCAGCGTGACGCGCGGCGGCAACGTGCTGTCCTCGCCCGCGATCTCGGGCGCCACGGTGCTGAGCGGCGCAGCAGCGGCCGGCGGCGCCGAGGTGATCACATCGGGCTTCTCCGCCGGCGACGTCATCACGGTCAATGGTCAGCCGCTGACCTTCGTGGCCGCCGGCGCGTCAGGCCCGAACCAAATCAACGTCACCGACAACATCACGATGCTGCTCGGCAAGATCGACGCTCTCTCCGGTGCAACGGGGTCGTCGGTCAGCAGTGGCGGCGTGATCACGCTGAACACCGGCACAGCTTCCAACCTTTCGGTGGCGAGCTCCAACAGCGCCGCCTTCGCCGCGCTTGGGTTCACCTCGACCATCACCAAGAATCGTGACGGCGGTGGCGTTGCCGGCACCGGCGGCGTGATCGGCAATGACATCGCGACCTTCACCAAGGAATCGATCAGCGGTGGCGCGGTGACCGCCTACAACGCGGCCGGCACGCCGGTGAACCTGCAATTGCGCTGGGCCAAGACCGACAGTGCCTCGCTCGGCGCCGGCCATGCCGATACCTGGAACATGTTCTACCAGACCGATCCGAATGCGACCGGCACGACGGTGGGCTGGGTCAATACCGGCCAGGCATTCACCTTTGCCGCCGACGGCTCGCTGACCTCGCCGAGCGGTTCGGGTATCACCATCAACAATGTCAGCGTCAGCGGCCAGTCGCTGGGCTCGGTCTCCTTCAACATCTCCTCGGGCGGACTGACCCAATATGCCAGCACCAGCGGCGCGGTCACCATCAACACCATCACCCAGAACGGCTACGCCGCCGGTCAGCTTCGATCGGTCGCCGTCAACAACAACGGCCTCGTGGTCGGAACCTTCTCCAACGGTCAGAACCTCGACCTCGCACAGGTCTCGTTGTCGCACTTCAACGGCACCAACTACCTGAAGGCGCAGGACGGCGGCGCCTACGCCGCGACTGAACAGTCGGGCCCTGCCATCGACGGTGCTTCCGGTTCGATCAGCGGCTCGTCGCTGGAAGGCTCGAACACCGACATCGCCGACGAATTCACCAAACTGATCGTGACCCAACAGGCCTATTCGGCCAACACCAAGGTGATCACGACGGCGAATACGATGGTTCAGGATCTTTTGAACGTGTTGCGCTGATTGGGGCGTGACGTAACCAAAGGCGGCAAGTCAACATGGGTTTGAGTTCAGCCCTGGCCAGTGCGATGAGCGGTCTGCGTGCCAATCAGGCTGCGCTCTCGATCGTTTCGTCGAACGTCGCCAACTCGCAGACGCCGGGTTACGTCGTCCAGACGCCGAACCAGATCGAGGTCACCACCGGCGACTTCGGCTCGACGGTGACGACGACCGGCGTCAGCCGCGAGCTCGACACCTATGTGCAGAAACAGCTGCGCACCGAGACCGGCGGCAGCGGCTACGCCGACCAGATGGCCAACATCCTGAAGCAGCTTCAGAATGTCTATGGCACGCCCGGCAACAGCGGTACGCTCGAAACCGCGCTGAACAGTTTCACCACGGCGCTGCAGGCGCTGTCGACCAACGCGGGCTCGTCGTCGGCGCAAACGGTTGCGCTCGGCGCCGCGCAGACGCTGGCGCAGCAGCTCAACCTCACCACCAAGGGCATCCAGTCGCTGCGCTCCAACGTCGAGCAGGATCTCAGCACCTCGGCGCTAGCTGCCAACGCGGCGATGCAGCAGGTCGCCGACATCAACTCCCGGCTCCAGGGCCTGTCGGAACACGACCCCTCTGCTGCGACACTGATGGACCAGCGCGACCAGGCCATCAACACGTTGTCGAAATATGTCGACGTCCACGTCACCACCGACGGGTCCAATCAGGCCAACATCTACACGACCACCGGCATCCAGCTGGTCGGCGCCGGGCTGGCGTCGCAATTCACCTTTGCGTCCGCCGGCGCGCTGTCGGCGACTTCGCTCTACAACATCGATCCGGCCAAATCCGGCGTCGGCGCGTTCAACATCAAGCTCCCGAACGGATCCTCGGTCGACGTCATCGCCAACAACGTGGTGTCTTCGGGCCAGATCGCGGCCGATCTGAAGCTGCGCGACCAGACGCTGGTGCAGGCGCAGAACCAGATCGACCAGTTCGCCGCGACGATGTCGAGCGCGTTGTCGGACAAGACCACGGCCGGCAGCACGGTCACCGGCCCGCCGGCCGGCTTCGATCTCGACCTTGCCGGGGCGGCGCCGGGCAACAGCGTCAACTTCACCTACACCGACACGACCACCAACACCAAGCGGCAGGTCACGCTGGTCAACGTGACCGATCCGGCGGCGCTGCCGCTCCAGAACCCCACCAACGCCAATCCGATGCAGATCGGGGTGAACTTCTCCGGCGGCATGGGCGCGATCGCCTCGGCGCTCAACACCGCGCTTAACGGCTCGCATCTGTCGTTCGCCGCCGCCCCGTCGCCGGCAACGGCGACCACATTGCGGGTTACCGACGACAACAGCGGCCTCGCCAAGGTCAATTCGGCCTCGATCACCAAGACGATCTCGTCGCTGACCTCGGGCAATCCGCAACTGCCGCTGTTCACCGATGGCGGGCAGGCGCTCTACACCGGTGCGATCACGGCATCGGGCTCGCAGATGACCGGCCTTGCCGGACGCATCGCCGTGAACACGCAGCTCACCACCGACTCGACCAGGCTGTCGGTCTACAACACCTCGCCGGTGACGCCCACCGGCGACACCACGCGCTCGGACTATCTCTATTCGCAGCTCACCTCGGCGGTGTTCTCCTATTCGCCGCAATCCGGTCTGGGCTCGGCGAGCCAGCCCTTCACCGGCAGCGTCTCGAACTACCTCCAGCAGTTCCTGAGCGTTCAGGGCAATGCCGCGACCCAGGCGACCCAGCTCCAGCAGGGCCAGAGCGTCGTGGTCTCGACGCTGCAGGCCAAGTTCAACTCGACCGCCAGCGTCAACCTGGACTCGGAGATGTCGAACCTGATCCAGCTCCAGAATGCCTATGCCGCCAACGCCCATGTCATGTCGGTGGTGCAGAGCATGATGAATACGCTGCTCCAGGCTCAAGTGTAACAAGTAGCAGGGCTCTGAAACATGTCGATCAGCAGCATCAACTATTCTTCGTCGGTTCTCGGCTCGCAGATCCGCAACATCAACCAGCAGCTCACCGACCTGTCGACGCAGCTCTCGACCGGCAAGCTGTCGCAGAACTATTCCGGGATGGGCACCAACGAGGGCTTTGCGATCGCCGGGCGCGCGCAGCTCTCCAACATTGCCGCCTATACCGACACGATGACCAACGTCAACGTCAGCATCAACCTCGCCAATACCGCGTTGCAGTCGCTGACCACGATCCGCAACACGGTGCAGACGGGCTCGGCCAACACCGCGCAGGATCTCAACGTCAACGGCCAGACGGTTGCGCAGAACACCGCGGCTGCGCAATTCGGCTCGATGGTCGGCGTTCTCAACACGCAATCCGGCAACCGCTATCTGTTCTCCGGAACCGCCTTCAACACGCCGTCGGTCGCGAATGCCGGCGACATCATCAACGGCACCACGACGCAGGCGGGCTTCAAGACCGTCATGGCGGAGCGTCAGGCCGCCGACCTCGGCGCCAACGGCATGGGCCGGCTGGTGCTGACGACGCCACAGCCGACGCCGAGCTCGGTGAAGGTGTCCGAGGACTTCGCGGCATCGCCATTCGGCCTGAAGATCGCCGCGGTCTCCTCGACGCTGACCGGCGCGACGGTCACCGGCCCGAGCGGCTCGCCGGTGTCGTTCTCGGTCGACCTCAACGGCGTCAATCCGAAAAATGGCGACAAGCTCAGCGTGCAGTTCACGCTGCCCGATGGCTCGACCGAGCAGATCGACCTGACGGCATCGACGGCGATGCCGACACCTGTCGGCAGCTTTGCGATCGACCCCGGTAATCCCAATGTCGTTCCGGTCGTTCCTCCGGACCCGAACATCACGGCGACGAACCTCAACACTGCGCTGAATACCGCGATCAAGAAGCTCGCCGGCACCTCGCTGGTGGCGGCGTCCGCTATCACGGCCGGTGACAATTTCTTCAATACGGCGGGATCCGCCACCGCGAATGTGGCGGCCACCGGCAATCTGCGCTCCTATACCTCGACGACCGGGACGGGCTCGGTCGCGTTGCAGGACAGCGCATTGGCGATTGCGTCTACGACCACGTCGCTCGATTCGTCGTCGACACCCCATCTCAACGGGACCATTCTCAACGCGCTCGCCAACGCTCCGACCGGTACCACACTGACCATCACCGGCGCGAGCGGCGCCCACACGATCACCTTCGACCCTACTGTCACTACCGTCACCACAACGGCCAGCGGCAATACCACTATCGGACTGGCTTCGGGCAGCGCCGCGAAGGTGTCTGATATCTTGAATGCGATCGCGACGGCGGCCGGCATCCCCGCCGCCAACGTAACTCTGAGCGCCGGCGGCAATATCCAGATCGCGACCGGCACCGGCACGGACGTGGCGGTCACCGGCGGCGCGGCGGCCACGGCGCTCGGTCTCAGCAGCGTGACGCGCGGCAGCGTGGCGTCGACGCCTCAGATCACCGGTTCAACTGTGCTGAGCGGCATTGCGACTACGGGCGGCCCGGAAGTCCTCTCAGCGGCGTTCCAGGCGGGGTCGGCGGGTCCGCCTGCCGTTAATCCCGATACGATCACGGTGAACGGTCAGACGCTGACTTTTGTCGCCTCGGGCGCCAGCGGCCCAAACCAGATCAACATCACCGACAACATCACAACTCTGCTTGGCAAAATCGATCAGATCACCGGCACCACGAAGCCGTCGACGATCCATGGCGGCGTGATCACGATCAACACGGACGATCCCGGGAGCCTCAATATCACGAGCTCGAACAGCACGGCGTTCGCGGCGCTCGGCTTCACGACCTCCCCGGTCACGGCGGCAAAGGCTCCGCTGCGCGTCGGCTCGTCGCCCCTCGGCTCGGCGACGACGCTGGTGAACGGCTCGGCCACCACCGTGCAATGGTACCTGGGCAATGACGGCCCCGGCTCGCCGCGCTCCACCGCGATGGCCCGGGTCGACGATTCCGTCACGGTGCAGTATGGCGCGCAGGCGAACGAGGACGCGATCCGCAAGGAGCTGCAGGCGGTCGCCGTGTTCGGGACGTTCTCGACCTCACCGACCGGGCAGTATTCGGGCGGGCAGGTCGCCGCGCTGAGTCTGCGGGTGACACAGGCCCTGACGAAGCAGCCAGGCGAGCAGCGCATCGAGGACATCCAGACCGACATCGCGATGGCCCAGAACACCATGAAGGACGCAGGCACGCGCCAGATCCAGGCCAAGGCGCAGCTCCAGACCATCATCGACCAGGCGGAATCAGCCTCGCCGGACCAGGTCGCGAGCGAGATCCTGTCGCTCCAGAATGCGCTCCAGGCGTCCTACCAGGTGACCTCGAACCTCGCGCAGCTCTCGCTCGTCAAGTTCCTGTAAGCGGGCGTTAAGGCGCCGTTAACCATGCCTCTTTACCTCTTGGTGAGAATTGCAGCGGGGCGGAGCTGACGATGTCGGAGAAGATGAAACTGGTGGTGGCCACGCCATGTTTCGGCGGGCAGGTGACGAGCATCTATGCGAGCTCGATCTTCGCGCTCCAGCGCGCCGTGCACGGCATGGCCAATCTCGAGCTCAAGGTTCTGCTGCGCGACGGCGATGCGCTGATCACGCGCGCGCGGGCCAATCTGGCCGCGATGTTCCTGGACGATCCCGAAGCGACGCACTTCCTCTTCATCGATGCCGACATCGGCTTCAAGCCGGAGCAGGTGTTCCGGCTGATCGAGTGCGGCGCGGACGTCGTCGCCGGCTGTTATCCAATCAAGCGGATCAACTGGGACAAGGCCGCGCGGGCGATCCAGTCCGGCCGCGCCGACGTGCCGGCCGCATCGCTCGACTACGTGCTCGAGATCGAGGACCCCGACCGCATCGTGGTAGTGAACGGCTTCACCCGCGTGCGCTACGCCGGCACCGGCTTCCTGATGATCCGGCGCTCCGTGCTGGAGGCGATGTGCCGCCATCCGGACTACGCGGCCCTGCAATTCTTCCACGAGCATTCGCACGATACGCTGGCGGCGAGCCACAACCGGTTTGCCTTGTTCGAATGCATGATCGATGCGGCGACCGGCACCTATCTGTCCGAGGACTTCGCCTTCTGCAAGCGCTGGACTGATATCGGCGGTGAGATCTGGGCCGACATCGAGAGCTCGCTCGATCACGTCGGACCGTCGGTGTTCCACGGCGACATCACCTCGCAATTCGCACCGGCGCCCGCGGCGGCGGCCGATGCGGCGTGAGCCTTTCGGGATGAGCGCCGGCG
Source organism: Bradyrhizobium sp. 155 (assembly GCF_023101105.1). Taxonomy (NCBI): domain Bacteria; kingdom Pseudomonadati; phylum Pseudomonadota; class Alphaproteobacteria; order Hyphomicrobiales; family Nitrobacteraceae; genus Bradyrhizobium; species Bradyrhizobium sp. 155. The sequence goes on from NZ_CP064704.1 coordinate 2,686,685, forward strand.
CATCCCGTCTGTCAGCCAGCGAGCGCGCGTCCGACGGCGGCTCGCGCTATCGCCTGCGCGATCTCTTCACACCACTGGATACGCTGCTCGCCTCCGGCGGAGATCCGCGGCTGGCGCTCGATCCGAACGACAGTGTCAACGCCTACGGCTGCGCGGCTTCGCCGGAGCCGGAGCTCTGGAATTTCGCCTCCGCGACCGCATCGACGATCTCGCAGATGGCCTACGACCGCGCCGCGCTGGCGCGCGAAGAGCTGATGCACAAGTGCCTGTTCGACGAGGTCGAAATCGCCTTCGACGCCCGCTGCGAGGACATGCGCGAGGAGCTGCGCGGCCACCTTGCGCTCTCGTCGCGGATCGACGTCGTGTTCTCGCCGTCCGGCACGGACTCCCAGCTTCACGCCCTGTTCGTAGCGCGCGCGGTGCTCGGCGCGGCGCCGGTGACGATCGTGGTCGGCGCCGACCAGACCGGAAGCGGGACGCCGCATACCGCACGCGGCCACCATCTCAGCACGATGACGGCAGGCGGCATGGCCGTGCGCAAGGACGGCGCGGTGACGGGGCTCGCCGGCGACAGCATCGCGGTGCCGCTGATCGACATGACGGCCGGCATTGCGATGCGCACCGATGCCGATGCCGCGGTGCTGCATGCGGTCGAGACCAGCCTCGCGCAAGGCCGGCGCGTTTTGTTGCAGATCATGGATTCGTCAAAACTCGGTTGGCGTGCCCCAAGCGAGGCGTGTCTCGACGAGATCGCGCGGCGCTGGCCGCGCAAGGTTCAAATTGTCGTCGATGCCTGTCAGGCGCGGCTCGGTCGCCGGCGGCTGCGCGCCTATCTCGACCGTGGTTACATGGTGCTGATCACCGGCTCGAAATTTTTCGGCGGACCGGGCTTCAGCGGTGCGCTGCTGTTGCCGAAAGGCCTGTCGCGGTCGATCGACCGGATGAGCCGGATCGCGCCTGGCATCTTCGACTATGCCGGTCGCTGCGACTGGCCGGTGGCGTGGACGATGCTGCGCTCGCGCTTTGAGCGCCGGCCGAATTTCGGTCAATGGCTGCGCTGGGAAGCCGCGCTGGCCGAGATCGGCAGCTACTACGCCGTGCCCGGGGCCTTCCGCGCCAGGATGCTGGCCGAGCTCGCAGCCGGCATCGACAGCATGATCGCGTTGTCGCCGTCGCTTCGTGCCATTCCAACCGCCATCGACAAGTCCAGCGCAGACGATGAGGAATTCGTGCAAGCCACGATCTTTCCGTTCACGCTGCTGCGCGGCGGCAAGCCGGTCTCGCTCGCCGAGACCGGCGCCGTGCATCGGGCGCTGGCGTGCGACATGGCCGAGGAGATCAGCGGCAGCGCGGCGGACCGGCAAGTGGCCGCCCAGCGCTGTCTCGTCGGCCAGCCGGTCCGACTGGAACGGCAGGACGGTGCGCCGCAGGCCGTGTTGCGCCTCTGCGTCGGCGCACGATTGGTGACCGAGGCATGGTCGCCGGATACAATGCAGGCGCAACGCAATGTGCAGCACGTTCTTGATCGCATCGCCCATGTGCTGGTGAAGATCGAGCTGCTGCTTGACCGTGGCGCGGTTGCGGCCGTGCCGGCAAAGTCCGCGTTCGAGGTGTGAGATGCAACATCCAGTTTCCGCGCCGAGCGGCGTGACCGCGCCGACCTATGCCGACCGCATCGGCTTTGCGCAGTTGACGCGCCGCGCCTTCGAGGGCGGTGACCTGCATCCGTTGCGCGAGCGGCTGCTGGCGCGGATCGAGGAGGGAACGGCGGAGGCCGGCGAAGGCCTCGATCTCTCGCTGATTGCCCAGCTTCTCGGCGAGAAGGAGGCTGGGCTGGTGATCCAGACCGAGGTGCTCTCCTTCCACCAATTGTTTCGTACGCCTTGCGCGGCTCCAAAACCCCGCCTGCGCGTGCTCGCGCTCGCCGCCGATATCGACATGGGCGGCAACACGCCGATCGACTTCCTGCTTGAAGATTCCGACATCGAGCTGTTGACGCTCTACGTTGTCAAGGGCGTCGGCCTGCCGGAGACTCTGCCCGAGCACGACGTCGCCATCGTGATCGCATCCGATTCCGAGGAGTGCCGGGAGGCGCTCGCGCTGATCGAGAAGGCCGCGCCGCACTGGCCGAAGCCGCTGCTCAATCGTCCCGATCTCGTTGGCAATCTCGATCGCGACAAGCTGTATCGTCTGCTGACGGGCGTGCCCGGCCTCGACATTCCCGTGACCGCCCCCACGACGCGTGCGCAATTGTCGGAGCTTTCGCGAGGCAGGATCGTTTGCGAGGAGATCACGGGCGAACTGCGCTTTCCAATGATCGTGCGGCCGCGCGGTACGCATGCCGGCGTCGGTCTCGCGAAACTCGACGATGCTGGAGCGCTCGCGGCCTATCTCTCCGAGCGACAAGAGCAGGACTTCTTCGTCGCACGTTTCGTCGACTATGCGAGTCCGGACGGGCTCTACCGCAAATATCGTCTCGCGATGGTCGACGGCAAAGCCTATGCGTGCCACATGGCAATCGCCGATCGCTGGGACATCTGGTATCTCAACGCCTTCATGGCGTTCAGCGAGGAGAAGCGGGCCGAGGAAGCCGTCTTCATGCTCGACTTCGACCATGCTTTCGCCGCGCGCCACAAAATCGCGCTCGACGAGATGAGCAGGCGCGTCGGCCTCGATTACTTCATCGTCGATTGCGCCGAGAACCAGAACCGCGAACTGCTGGTCTTCGAAGCCGACAATACCGCCGTTGTGCACAACATGGATCCGCCGGCCGTATTTCCGTACAAGCCGCCGCAGATGCGCAAGATCTTTGCGGCATTCACGGCGATGCTGTCGCGGCATGCAAGAGCGGGTGAGGAGAGTGCAGCATGAACGAGATCATCCGCAACACGCAAAGCTCCGTCACGCACACTTCGCTCGATCCGCAGGACTGGAGCGAGTTTCGCGCGCTCGCTCATCGCATGCTTGACGAGACGATCGACGGCATCGCCAACGTTCGCGCGCGTCCGGTGTGGCAGCCGATCCCCGACGGCGTTCGTGCGGCGTTCAAGGCCGATGTGCCGCGCGAGGCGAACGATCTCGCCGACGTCTATCGCGACTTCTCCGAACATGTCGCGCTCTATGCGACCGGGAACGTCCATCCCGGTTTCATGGGCTGGGTGCATGGCGGCGGCACCGCGGTCGGCATGGTCGCGGAAATGCTCGCGGCAGGCCTCAATGCCAATCTCGGTGGACGCGACCACATGCCGATCGAGGTGGAGCGCCAGGTCGTCGACTGGATGCGTCGCCTGTTCGCCTTCCCGGAAAGCGCGAGCGGCATCTTCGTCACCGGCACGTCGATGGCCAATCTGATGGCGGTGCTGGTGGCACGTACGAGTGCGCTCGGCACGCTGGCGCGGCAGTACGGCATCGGCAATGACGGTGCGCTGCTCACGGCTTACACATCGCGGGCCGCCCATGGCTGCGTCTCGCGGGCGATGGACATCGCTGGGCTCGGCAGCGATGCGCTGCGCAAGATCGGCGTCGATGCCGATCATCGCATGGACGTTGCCGCGCTACGTGCGCAGATCGCGATCGATCGTGAGGTCGGCTTCAGGCCGTTCCTGGTCGTCGCATCCGCCGGTACCGTCGATATCGGCGCGGTCGACGATCTCAAGGCGATCGCGGAGTTGTGTCGCGAGGAAGGAATCTGGTTTCACGTCGACGGCGCCTTCGGTGCGCTCGCGATTCTGTCGCCCCAGCTTGCGCCGCTGCTCGGCGGCATTGAGCTTGCGGACTCCATTGCGCTCGACTTCCACAAATGGGGACAGGTGCCTTATGACGCCGGCTTCCTGCTGGTGCGCGACGGCGAGCAGCATCGGCACGCCTTTGCGCAGCCCGCGGCCTATCTGCGTCGCGAGGCGAGGGGGCTTGCGGCCGGCGCAATCTGGCCCTGCGATCTCGGCCCCGATCTGTCGCGCGGCTTCCGTGCGTTGAAGACGTGGTTCACGTTGAAGACGTTCGGCACAAATCGGCTCGGTGCGGTGATCGCGCGAAGCTGTGCGCTGGCGAAATATCTGGAGACGCGCGTTCTCGCCGAGCCGCGGCTGGAATTGCTGGCGCCGGTCAATCTCAACATCGTCTGCTTTCGTTACCGCGCTGCCGACGAGGTCAACCGCGAGATCGTTGCCGACATCCAGGAGTCCGGTATCGCGGCGCCCTCAAGCACGACGCTCGACGGCAGGTTTGCGATCCGCGCCGCTATCGTCAATCACCGTACCGACGAGAGCGACATCGACGCGCTGGTCGCGGCCGTGCTGGAATTCGGCGGGCGTCGCAGCCGAGACGCTGTGATCGAGGTCGATGCGCCGCCGCTCGCGGCACACTAGCTCGATGCAGGTCTGAAACGACAACGGCCCCGGAGACGATCCGGGGCCGTTGTCGGTCGTGTTGGCTGGTCGCGCGAACGCGTGGGATCAGGCGGCGGTGCTGACGTCGTCCTGGCTCGCTTCGGCCTTGGGATGGGTGGCCTCGAACTGGCCCCGCAACTTCTCTTCATAGGCGATCAACTTGCGGGCATCCTTCAGGGCGCGATAGAGGTCGCCGTTGAGGATGTTGTTGTTGATGCCTTCGATGATCGGCCAGGAGCTCGGCACCGCGGTGACGATGTCTCGCACCAGGTTGAAATAGGTGCCGTGCTGGGTCTGCGGATCCGGCGAGATGTACATGAGCTGGACTGCCAGATAGACGAGCTTGGCGGGCGAGTCGGCGGTCTCCGGCGTGAGGATGTCGCGCTCGCGCAGGATCGGCACGTTGTCGCCGTCGATCAGAAGGCGGGCGCGCTGGTCGGTGTTGGTTATCACGCAGTTGCCGACGATGATGCGTTCGTGCGGTCTGAGCTCGACCTTGAGGGCCATGCCTGTTCTCCATCAACGCTTTCGTAACCGAGCGTGTGTTGCGGCGGGTCAGGGCGCAATACTCCATCAAGACTAGTTAACGAGTTGTAAATCCCGGCCGATGCCGCGGAAAAACTCAATCATTTCAGTGCTGAAATCGCCCGGCTGCGTGACCTGGCCAGTGTGCAAATGGGCCGAATCGCGCGCCGACTCAGTGAAAGCGCGCATTTCATTTCATGTTTCGTTAGAGGACTCCGCCCCACGGTCCGCCGGTCGCTGGGTCACTCGATCCATGCAGACGCGTAACAGTAAGCGTCGTTTACCAGAAAGGTAACACCCAATGTCCGGTATCGTTCTCTCCTCCTCGGTTCGTCAGAACCTCCTCTCCCTCCAGTCCACCGCTGATCTTCTCGCCACCACGCAGAACCGTCTGTCGACCGGCAAGAGCGTCAACTCGGCCCTGGACAATCCCACCAACTTCTTCACCGCACAGTCGCTCGACAACCGCGCCAGCGACATCAACAATCTGCTCGACGGCATCGCCAACGGCGTGCAGGTGCTGCAGGCCGCCAACACCGGCATCACCTCACTGCAGAAGCTGATCGACTCTGCGAAGTCGATCGCCAACCAGGCGCTGCAGACCACCGTCGGCTACTCCACCAAGTCCAATGTCTCCGCCACGATCGCGGGTGCGACGGCGGCCGACCTGCGCGGCACCACGAGCTTCGCCAGCGCGACCGCAAGCAGCAACGTCGTGTTTAGCGGCGCAGCGGGCGGCACCACGGCGGCGACCGGCACCACGACGCTCGGCGCCACCATCGGCTCCTTTGCAAGCACGGGCGCGACGGCTGGTGACGGCACCACGGCCCTGACCGGCGCCATCACCCTGATCGCCACCAACGGCACGACCGCGACCGGCCTGGCCGGCAACGCCCAGCCTGCCGATGGCGACACGGTGACTGTGAACGGCAAGACCATCACGTTCCGCAGCGGCGCGGCTCCGGCGTCGACCGCCGTTCCGAGCGGTTCGGGCGTCAGCGGCAACCTCGTCACCGACGGCAGTGGCAACACCACCGTCTATCTCGCGACCGCGACCGTCAACGATCTCTTGTCCGCGATCGATCTGGCCAGCGGCGTCAAGACCGTATCCATCACCGCGGGTGCTGCGACGATCGCCACGAGCGCCAGCCAGCCAGGTGCTGCCGTCTCGACCGCTGTCGGCGGCGCCGTCACGCTGAAGAGCTCGACGGGTGCGGATCTCAGCGTCACCGGCAAGGCCGACCTGCTCAAGGCTCTCGGCCTGACCACGGCCGTGGGCGGCGGCAACGCCACCGTCAACGTCAACCGGACCACGAGCGCGGCCTCGCTGGGTGCGACGATCGCCGACGGTTCGACGCTGAACGTCGACGGTCACGTCATCACCTTCAAGAACGCGCCGATCCCGGGCTCGACCGGTGCTCCGAGCGTTCCGAGCGGTTTTGGTACGAGCGGTAACGTCCTCACCGACGGCAATGGCAACTCGACGGTCTATCTGCAGGCCGGCACGGTCAACGATGTGCTCAAGGCCATCGACCTTGCCACCGGCGTGCAGACCGCGACGGTCAACGCCAACGGCACCGCGACGCTTGCGACCGCCACGGGCCAGACCAACTCGTCGATCAACGCCTCCGGCCAGCTCAAGCTCTCGACCGGCGTCAATGCCGACCTCTCGATCACCGGTACCGGCAATGCGCTGAATGCGCTTGGCTTCGCCGGCAACACCGGGACCTCGACCGCGTTCACCGCGGCCCGCACCTCCGGCGTCGGTGGCCTCAGCGGCAAGACCTTGACCTTCTCCTCCTTCAACGGCGGTACGGCGGTCAACGTCACCTTCGGCGACGGCACCAGCGGCACGGTCAAGACGCTCGATCAGCTCAACACGAAACTTCAGGCCAACAACCTGACGGCGACAATCGACGCCAACGGCCTGCTGACGGTCTCGACCACCAACGATTACGCGTCCTCGACCATCGGTTCGAGCGCCGCGGGTGGTTCGATCGGCGGCACGCTCACTTCGGCGCTGACTTTCTCGACGGCTTCCAGCCCCGTCCAGGACACGGTAGCCCAGACCTCGCGTTCGAACCTGGTCAGCCAGTACAACAACATCCTGAACCAGATCGACACGACCTCGCAGGACTCTTCGTTCAACGGCGTCAACCTCTTGAACGGCGACCAGCTCAAGCTGGTGTTCGACGAGACCGGCAAGTCGAACCTGAGCATCACCGGCGTGACCTACAACTCCAAGGGTCTCGGCCTCGCTGCGCTGACCAGCGGTGTCGACTTCATCGACAACTCCGCGACCAACAAGGTGCTGTCGAACCTGAACGCCGCGTCGAGCACGCTGCGCTCGGAAGCGTCGAGCCTCGGTTCGAACCTCTCGGTGGTGCAGGTGCGTCAGGATTTCAACAAGAGCCTGATCAACGTGCTGCAGACCGGTTCGTCCAACCTGACCCTGGCCGACACCAACACCGAAGCGGCCAACAGCCAGGCACTGTCGACCCGTCAGTCGATCGCGGTCTCCGCGCTGTCGCTGGCCAACCAGTCGCAGCAGAGCGTGCTGCAACTGCTCCGCTAACAAGCGGACGACATCGCAAGACGACTACGGCGGCGGGGCTTCGGCTCCGCCGCTTTCTTTTTAGGGCGGCATCAGAGTGCCGTTCGACGAAGTGCAACGATGCATTCGGATGCAGCCGATTGCTTACTCTGAGTTATGGTTGACAAGTCGCAAACGCCGGGTCGTTGCGCGAAAAAGCATCATGCTATCATGACGATATGGTCGAGCTTGAGATGGCTCCGATTGCTCATATGGTGAATCCGCGCAAGGACTGGCGCGACACGCTTCATGCTTTGTTAGCCGTCTACATTCACCGTCCCGGCATCGATTAATCCTAATCGAAGTTTGTTGCGTTGCGTACCAGAAGGGTAACACTCAATGTCCGGTATTGTTCTCTCCTCGTCGGTTCGTCAGAACCTGCTCTCCCTCCAGTCCACCGCCGACCTCCTCGCCACCACCCAGAGCCGTCTGTCGACCGGCAAGAGCGTCAACTCGGCCCTGGACAATCCCACCAACTTCTTCACCGCACAGTCGCTCGACAACCGCGCCAGCGACATCAACAATCTGCTCGATGGCATCGCCAACGGCGTGCAGGTGCTGCAGGCTGCCAACACCGGCATCACCTCGCTGCAGAAGCTGATCGACTCTGCGAAGTCGATCGCCAACCAGGCGCTGCAGACCACCGTCGGCTACTCCACCAAGTCCAACGTCTCCACCACGATCGCGGGTGCGACGTCGGCCGACCTGCGCGGCACCACGAGCTTCGCCAGCGCGACCGCAAGCAGCAACGTCGTGTATAACGGCACGGCCGGCGGCACCACGGCGGCGACCGGCACCACGACGCTCGGCGCCACCATCGGCTCCTTTGCAAGCACGGGCGCGACGGCCGGTGACGGCACCACGGCCCTGACCGGCGCCATCACCCTGATCGCCACCAACGGCACGACCGCGACCGGCCTGGCCGGCAACGCCCAGCCTGCCGATGGCGACACGGTGACTGTGAACGGCAAGACCATCACGTTCCGCAGCGGCGCGGCTCCGGCGTCGACCGCCGTTCCGAGCGGTTCGGGCGTCAGCGGCAACCTCGTCACCGACGGCAGTGGCAACACCACCGTCTATCTCGCGACCGCGACCGTCAACGATCTCTTGTCCGCGATCGATCTGGCCAGCGGCGTCAAGACCGTATCCATCACCGCGGGTGCTGCGACGATCGCCACGAGCGCCAGCCAGCCAGGTGCTGCCGTCTCGACCGCTGTCGGCGGTGCCGTCACGCTGAAGAGCTCGACGGGTGCGGATCTCAGCGTCACCGGCAAGGCCGACCTGCTCAAGGCTCTCGGCCTGACCACGGCCGTGGGCGGCGGCAACGCCACCGTCAACGTCAACCGGACCACGAGCTCGGCCTCGCTGGGTGCGACGATCGCCGACGGTTCGACGCTGAACGTCGACGGTCACGTCATCACCTTCAAGAACGCGCCGATCCCGGGCTCGACCGGTGCTCCGAGCGTTCCGAGCGGTTTTGGTACGAGCGGTAACGTCCTCACCGACGGCAATGGCAACTCGACGGTCTATCTGCAGGCCGGCACGATCAACGACGTGCTCAAGGCCATCGACCTTGCCAGTGGCGTCCAGACCGCGACGGTCAACGCCAACGGCACCGCGACGGTTGCGACTGCGGCCGGCCAGACCAACTCGTCGATCAATGCCTCCGGCCAGCTCAAGATCTCGACCGGCGTCAATGCCGACCTCTCGATCACCGGCACCGGCAACGCGCTGAATGCGCTTGGCTTCGCCGGCAACACCGGGACCTCGAGCGCGTTCACCGCGGCGCGCACCTCCGGCGTCGGCGGCCTTACCGGGAAGACCTTGACCTTCTCCTCCTTCAACGGTGGCACGGCGGTCAACGTCACCTTCGGCGACGGCACCAACGGCACGGTCAAGACGCTCGATCAGCTGAACACGAAGCTTCAGGCCAACAACCTGACGGCGACGATCGACGCCAACGGCCTGCTGACGGTCTCGACCACCAACGATTACGCGTCCTCGACCATCGGTTCGAGCGCCGCGGGTGGTGCGATCGGCGGCACGCTGACCTCCTCCCTGACGTTCTCGACGGCTTCCAGCCCCGTCCAGGACACGGTTGCCCAGACCTCGCGTTCGAACCTGGTCGGCCAGTACAACAACATCCTTGCGCAGATCGACTCGACCTCGCAGGACTCCTCGTTCAACGGCGTCAACCTCTTGAACGGCGACCAGCTCAAGCTGGTGTTCGACGAGACCGGCAAGTCGAACCTCAGCATCACCGGCGTGACCTACAACTCCAAGGGTCTCGGCCTCGCCTCGCTGACCAGCGGTGTCGACTTCATCGACAACGCTGCCACCAACAAGGTGCTGACCAATTTGAACTCGGCGTCGAGCACGCTGCGTTCGGAAGCGTCGAGCCTTGGTTCGAACCTCACGATCGTGCAGGTGCGTCAGGACTTCAACAAGAACCTGATCAACGTGCTGCAGACCGGTTCGTCCAACCTGACGCTGGCCGACACCAACGTCGAGGCGGCCAACAGCCAGGCGCTGTCGACCCGCCAGTCGATCGCGGTCTCCGCGCTGTCGCTGGCCAACCAGTCGCAGCAGAGCGTGCTGCAGCTGCTCCGCTAAGTAGCGGACGACATCGCAAGACGACTACGGCGGCGGGGCTTCGGCCCCGCCGCTTTTTTTTGCGCGTCATTTGTCATTCGAGCAGCCGTGCGACGCTCCGAAAAGTAACCAGCGGTTATGGTTAATGGAAAGTAAGCGCGGATAAAAGCCAATGATTTCAGCCTGATTGCCGGCCCGGACCACGCCTTCCCCGCGCTTATGGTGAACCCGTGCTTAATGCGGGCGCGCCTCGTTTCACCCTTTGTTAGCCATGTCGCGGCACGCTGTCCCCGTCACTCGATCCGAAGCGATCGAACGAAGACGCGTAAACCAGAAGGGTAAGAGTCATGTCCGGTATTGTTCTCTCTGCGTCGGTTCGTCAGAACCTGCTGTCTCTCCAGTCCACCGCCGATCTTCTCGCCACCACACAGAACCGTCTGTCGACCGGCAAGAGCGTCAACTCGGCCCTGGACAATCCCACCAATTTCTTCACCGCACAGTCGCTCGACAACCGCGCCAGCGACATCAACAATCTGCTCGACGGCATCGCCAACGGCGTGCAGGTGCTGCAGGCCGCCAACACTGGCCTGACCTCGCTGCAGAAGCTGATCGACTCTGCGAAGTCGATCGCCAACCAGGCGCTGCAGACCACCGTCGGCTACTCCACCAAGTCCAACGTTTCCACCACGATCTCCGGTGCGACGGCGGCCGATTTGCGCGGCACAACGAGCTTCGCCAGCGCGACCGCGAGCAGCAATGTGCTCTACAACGGCACGGCCGGCGGCACCACGGCGGCGACCGGCACGACGACGCTCGGCGCTACCATCGGCTCCTTTGCAAGCACGGGCGCGACGGCCGGTGACGGCACCACGGCCCTGACCGGCGCCATCACCCTGATCGCCACCAACGGCACAACCGCGACCGGCCTGGCCGGCAACGCCCAGCCTGCCGATGGCGACACGGTGACTGTGAACGGCAAGACCATCACGTTCCGCAGCGGCGCGGCTCCGGCGTCGACCGCCGTTCCGAGCGGTTCGGGCGTCAGCGGCAACCTCGTCACCGACGGCAGCGGCAACACCACCGTCTATCTCGCCACCGCGACCGTCAACGATCTCTTGTCCGCGATCGATCTGGCCAGCGGCGTCAAGACCGTATCCATCACCGCGGGTGCTGCGACGATCTCCACGAGCGCCAGCCAGCCAGGTGCTGCCGTCTCGACCGCCGTCGGCGGCGCCGTCACGCTGAAGAGCTCGACGGGTGCGGATCTCAGCGTTACCGGCAAGGCCGACCTGCTCAAGGCTCTCGGCCTGACGACGTCTACGGGTGCAGGCAACGCCACCGTCAACGTCGCACGGACGACGAGCGCGGCCTCGCTGGGTGCAACCCTTACGGACGGTTCGTCGCTCAACGTCGATGGTCACACCATCACCTTCAAGAACGCGCCGATCCCGGGCTCGACGGGTGCTCCGAGCGTTCCGAGCGGCTTCGGTGCCAGCGGTAACATCCTCACCGACGGCAATGGCAACTCGACGGTCTATCTGCAGGCCGGCACGGTCAACGATGTGCTGAAGGCCATCGACCTTGCCACCGGCGTGCAGACCGCGACGATCAACGCCAACGGCACCGCGACGCTTGCGACCGCCACAGGCCAGTCTAATTCGACGATCAATACGTCCGGTCAGCTCAAGCTCTCGACCGGCATCAACGCCGACCTGTCGATCACGGGCTCAGGTAACGCACTGAATGTATTCGGGCTGGCCGGCAACACCGGCAGCGCGTCGGCATTCACTGCGGCGCGCACCTCCGGGGTTGGCGGCATTGCCGGCAAGACCTTGACCTTCGCCTCCTTCAACGGCGGCACGGCGGTCAATGTCACCTTCGGCGATGGCACCAACGGCACGGTCAAGACGCTCGATCAGCTCAACACGCAGCTTCTGGCCAACAACCTGGCTGCCACGATCGACGCCAACGGCCGGCTGACCATCACGGCGTCGAACGACTACGCGTCCTCGACGATCGGATCGACCGTCGCAGGCGGCGGCATCGGCGGCACGCTGACTTCGGCGCTGACCTTCTCGACGGCTTCCAGCCCCGTCCAGGATGCGGTTGCACAGACGGCCCGCGCGAACCTCGTGTCTCAGTACAACAACATCCTGAACCAGATCGACACGACCTCGCAGGACTCCTCGTTCAACGGCGTCAATTTGCTGAACGGCGACCAGCTCAAGCTGGTGTTCGACGAGACCGGCAAGTCGAGCCTCAACATCACCGGCGTGACCTACAACTCCAAGGGTCTCGGCCTCGCTGCCTTGACCGTCGGTGTCGACTTCATCGACAACGCTGCGTCCAACCGCGTGCTGACCAACCTGAACGCCGCGTCGAGCACGCTGCGCTCGGAAGCCTCAGCGCTCGGTTCAAACCTCTCGGTGGTGCAGGTGCGTCAGGACTTCAACAAGAACCTGATCAACGTGCTGCAGACCGGTTCTTCGAACCTGACGCTGGCCGATACCAATGTCGAGGCGGCCAACAGCCAGGCGCTGTCGACCCGCCAGTCGATCGCGGTCTCCGCGCTGTCGCTGGCCAACACTTCGCAGCAGAGCGTGCTCCAGCTGCTCCGCTAAGTAGCTAGTATCGCTAAATAAAATCAGGGCGGCGGGGCCATTTGTCCCGCCGCTTTTTTTCGTCCGGAGGTGGGCAGGGAGGTTCACCAGCCATTAACCCTATCCCTTAAACCGGCGTTAACCATACTTTAAAGGAGACCCCCTAAGACTGGACAAAAGGCCGCTTTCAAGACCGGGCGGCCGATTCGTACCAGGTTCAAGAGGAAGACTCGCCAATGTCCAACATCGTTCTCTCGGCGTCCGTTCGCCAGAACCTGTTGTCGCTGCAGTCGACGGCCGACTTGCTGGCCACGACGCAGGAGCGGCTGTCGACCGGTAAGAAGGTCAACACAGCGCTCGACAATCCCACCAACTTCTTCACGGCCCAGGGGTTGGACAACCGGGCGAGCGACATCGGCAACCTGCTGGATGGCATCAACAACGGTGTGCAGGTGCTGCAGGCGGCCAACACCGGCATCACCTCGCTGCAGAAGCTGATCGACAGTGCCAAGTCGATCGCCAACCAGGCGCTGCAGACCACGGTCGGCTATTCCACCAAGTCGAACGTCTCCACCACGATTCCCGGTGCGACGCCCGCCGATCTCCGCGGCACGACCTCCTATGCAAGCGCGACCGCCAAGAGCAACGTGCTCTATACCGGCGCGGCCGGTGGCGTAACCCCAGTTACAGGGACCGCCGCGCTCGGCGCCTCGCTGGGCTCGACCGCCGGCGCCTTTACCGGCACAGCGGCGCTCGCGGCCGACGGCACCACCGCACTGTCCGGTACCGCCACGCTGCTCGGCACCACCGCATCTACCACCTTCAGCTCGGCGCCCGCGGACGGCGACACCATCACGGTCAACGGCAAGACCATCACCTTCCGCACAGGTATCGCCCCGAGCGCGCAGCCGACCGGCTGGGGCCTCGACGCCAGCGGACACATCGCCACGGACGGTAACGGCAATTCGATCGTCTACGAGGGAACGGCGGCTGCGCCCGGCGCGACCGTCAACGACGTCGTCAGCGCGATCGACCTCGCCAGCGGCGTCAAGACCGCGGCCATCAGCGCAGGCGCCGCAACCATCACTGTCAGCGGCTCGGCCGGTCCTATCGGAACGCTCCAGGTGGCATCGTCCATCTCGGGAGGCGGCGCGGTTACGCTGAAGAGCTCGACCGGTGCCGATTTGAGTGTGACGGGCAAGGCCGATTTCCTCAACAAGCTCGGTCTGACCCCGGCAACCGGTGCAGGCAATGCCAGCATCACTGCGGCACGATCGACCACCGCGGGTTCGCTCGGCTCTCTCGTTCAAGACGGCTCGACGCTGAACATCGACGGCCACACCATCACCTTCAAAAATGCCCAGACGCCCCAATCGGCGATCAGCGTGACCTCCGGCGGCGTCAACGGCAACATCGTCACCGATGGCAACGGCAATTCGACCGTCTACATCCAGAGCGCGACCCTCAACGATCTGCTCAACTCGATCGACCTCGCCACCGGCGTCAAGACCGCCAGCATCTTCAACGGCGCGGCGACGTTGTCGACCACCGCGGGCCAGATCCCCTCGTCGGTCAACAGCAGCGGCCAGCTTGCGCTGTCCACCGGCATCAACGCCGACCTGTCAATCACCGGCACCGGCAATGCGCTCAACGCGTTCGGTCTCAGCGGCAATACGGGAACGGCGACCGCTTTCGCCGCGGCGCGCAACTCCGGTATTGGTGGTGTCAGCGGCAAGACGCTGACCTTCACCTCCTTCAACGGCGGCGCGCCGGTCAACGTCACCTTCGGCGACGGCACCAACGGCACGGTCAAGACGCTCGACCAGCTCAATGTGCAGCTTCAGGCCAACCACCTGACGGCGACGATCGACGCCAACGGCGTGCTGACGGTCACCACCGTCAACGAGTACGCATCCTCGACCCTCGGCTCGAGCACTGCCGGCGGTACGGTCGGCGGTACGATCACCGGCGTGCTGGCCTTTACCACCGCGCAGCCCCCGATTCAGGATCCCGTCGCGCAGACCGCGCGCTCCGGCCTGGTCAGTCAGTTCAACAACATCCTGGCGCAGATCGACACGACCTCGCAGGACTCGTCCTTCAACGGCGTCAACCTGCTCAACGGCGACACGCTGAAGCTGGTCTTCAACGAGAACGGCAGTTCGACGCTCGGCATCAACGGCGTCGTGTTCAACGCGGCCGGTCTCGGTCTCAGCAATCTCGTTCCGGGCACGGACTTCATCGACAACGGTGCCACCAACAAGGTGCTGGCCAGCCTGAATGCGGCCTCGAGCACGCTGCGCTCCGAGGGTTCTTCGCTCGGTTCGAATCTGTCGATCGTGCAGGTGCGTCAGGACTTCTCCAAGAACCTGATCAACGTTCTGCAGACCGGCTCGGCCAACCTGACCCTGGCCGACACCAACGAGGAAGCCGCGAACAGCCAGGCGCTGTCGACCCGCCAGTCGATCGCGGTCTCCGCGCTGTCGCTGGCCAACCAGTCGCAACAGAGCGTGCTACAGCTGCTCCGCTAATTTCGCGGCGCAAGATCACTCATCGATTTCGCGGCGGGGCTAACGCTCCGCCGTTCATTTTACGGAGATCGCTAAGGCAGGATTAGCTGAGATCGACGCGCACCACGCGTGACGTGTTTACAGCGTGTACATGCGCGCCTAGCTTCACAATGACGAAGAACTCCGAGACCCGTAATAATCCGGAGTGCTTCCAAGCACACATGTAAGCAAATCTTAAGCGGTGCTGCCTAGGGTCGGGAAAGAAATCCTTAAGCGCGTTCAACGGGCTAGGTAACCTCCAGGGTGTGATTGATGTCGAATTCCGCTGCCTCGGCCTACGCGCGTGTTGCAACGACCACCGCATCTCCTCGCGACATCGAAGCGCAGACCCTACTCAAGGCCGCGAACAAGCTTCAGGATGCGATCAACAGCGCCGAGCCGTTCAGCGAGCAGACCACGCAGGCCCTGATGTTCAATCGCAAGCTCTGGACGATTTTCCTGAGCGAGGCCATGCGCGAGAACAATCCGCAGCCGATCGACGTCCGGCAGAAGATCGCCAACATCAGCGTGTTCGTGCTGAGCCAGACCGCCGCGCTGCAGATGAGCCCGCAGTTCGATCACTTCCGTCCGCTGATCGAGATCAACCGCAATATCGCCGCCGGTCTGTCCGGCCGTCCGTGATCGAGCACGGCTCGTTCCTTCAACACCAAATTATGCTGACGATACCGACAAGACGCAGATCAGGAACGTCGTCACCGGTCCCGCGACCGCTGCGAGCGATCTCGATGTTGCCGTTGCGACGCTCGACGCCTGATGGTCAGGCGCTGCGGTCCGTGCTGGCCGGACGCGAGGGCTCGGATTTCAAATCCTGCGCATGGAAATAGGCCCGCCGGCGCAGCATTGCTTCGTCGGGGAACTGGTTGACCACCGCGTCGGTCCTGTCGTTGACGATCTGGAAGACGAACGACGCCGCCGCCTGGTCGAACACGACCTGGCGTGAGACGTTCTCGTTGCTTCGCAAATCATTGCGTGCAGGCGCGCTCGCCTCGCCAGCGGCCACTGTCTGGCTCACGGGCAGATCGGTTTGTACGGCCTCGTTCGCCGCCGCATTCGACGTCGCTACGATCTGCACGGCAACCGGTATCCCCACCGGCCTGATGCTGAAATCTGTACTCATGGCAGCCTCCTGGTTGCCTCACGTGAGTCAAATCCCAACCCCTCTCAATACGCAACCATGGAACACCGGGATTGAACATCCGGTAAGGAAACGTGCCTAACCGCGCGACGATGTTGCCGCGCGGTTTTTCGTAAAATTGTCGCTTGTTGTTGCGCGCGCTCAGAGCGAGCGGCTGACCGCGAGCGGCGTGATGTGGCGCGGGCCCGGCGTGGCGCGTCGTCCCGCGGCCGTATAGGTGTTCGGCACGTTGCGCTTCTGGATCTCGGCGTTGACGCCGCGCACGACGCTCTCCGACACGGCGTGAGCGGTTGCGAGCACGGTGAGGTTGACCTGGAGCATCGCGCGGAATGCATCGTGGTGCCGATGCAGCGTCGAGAGCAGCTCGGGCGCGGATTTGGCGAGCTGGGCTTGGTTCGCCTTCAACTGGGTGACCGCGCCGACATAGTTTCGCGACAGCTCCTGCTTCTTGCTCTCGAGGGTCATCGCCTCGCGGACTTGGCCGGCGCGCACGAGCTCGGTCTCGCGCTCGATCAGACCGAGCAGGGCGCTCATCGCATCCATCAACTGCTCGGCGATCTTGCGCGCCTCGGCGCTGCCGGGTGCGGTGTTCGGGCGCTGCGCTTGCACGGGCTGACGCGAGGCGTTGAAATGGTTCATCTCGTTTGACCTTATGCCGTGCGGATCGTTTTTGCCTGCTGCATGATCAGGGTGCGATATACGTCGCTTGCGATGCCGACGCCGCCGGCGTTGGCGAAGTTCTTGGAATATTGCTCGGTCAGCATCGAGCGCCACACGCCGGTACCAGGCGTGTCGCCGAACGGGCCTTCGCCCTTCAGGCCCGAGGTCATCTGCGAGAACATGCTGTTGAGGAACATCGCCTCGAAGTCGGTGGCGATCTTCTGCGCCTTGGCCTGCTGTTTCGGCGAGACCTTTTGCAGTGCCGCGGCGAGATCGAAGTCCGGCCGGCCGTTGCGGCTCTCTACCGAGAAGGCGGAGCTGGCGACGCGTGCGGTGTTGACCATGCCGGTCTGCATCACATCACCTCGATGTCGGCTTCGATCGCACCGGCGGCCTTGATCGCCTGCAGGATGCTGATGAGATCGCGCGGGCCGATGCCGAGACCGTTGAGGCCGTCGACGAGCTGCTGAAGCGAGACGCCGTCCTTGACGACAGCGAACTTCTTGCCGTCCTCGGTGACGCTGACGCTGCTGCGTGGTGCGACCACGGTCCGCCCCCGCGACAGCGGGTTGGGCTGGCTGACCTGCGGGCTCTCGGAGATGGTGACGGTGAGGTTGCCCTGTGCGACCGCAACGGTGGCGACGCGGACGTCGCGACCCATCACGATGATGCCGCTGCGTTCGTCGATGATGATCTTGGCGGCGAGATCCGGATCGACCTGGAGCTGCTCGATCTCGGTGAGAAAGGCGACGACGTTACCCTTGAACTCCGGCGGGATCGCAAGCTGCACGGTCGATGGGTCGATCGGCTCGGCGGTCTTGACGCCGAGATAGTCGTTGATCGCGGCGGCGATCCGCTTGGCCGTGGTGAAGTCGGCATTGCGCAGCGCAAGCCGGACGTTCGGCAGGCGATTGAGCGCAAATTCGATCTCGCGCTCGATGATGGCACCGTTGACAATGCGTCCGACGGTCGGCACGCCACGCACGATTTTCGCCGCCTCGCCCTCGGCCTGGAAGCCTGAGATCGCGAGCGAGCCCTGTGCGACCGAATAGACGTTGCCGTCGGCGCCGAGGAGCGGGGTGACGAGCAGGGTGCCGCCCTGGAGATTCTTGGCGTCGCCGAGCGCGGAGACGGTGACGTCCATGCGCGTGCCCTGGGTGGCGAAGGCCGGCAGATTGCCTGTCACCATCACGGCGGCGACGTTGCCGGTGCGGATGGTGGCGCCGCGGATGTTGACGCCCATGCGCTCGAGCATCGCTTGCAGCGACTGCTTGGTGAAGGGGATGTTGTTCAGGGTGTCGCCGGTGCCGTTGAGACCGACGACGAGCCCGTAGCCGATGAGCTGGTTCTGCCGCACGCCTTCGATGTTGGCGAGATCCTTGATGCGCGATGTCGCGCTTGCAGAATTGACCGAGAGCGCCAGCGCTGACAGCGCGGCGCAGGCCACCCCCACAAGTCTCACCCAACGAACGCTTGGCATCCTCTGCTCCCCGAGGCTCCTCAAATCAAAGGACCATCACGACACTCCCATGACGAGCTGGTCCGACGCTGTCCTTGCGAGCACTGTGCCAACTCGGGGCAGCGGGGGTAGGTCGCTGAATAGGTTGAATAAATCTGTTTCGAGCGACCTCAGCCTGCGTTGTCCCTGAGGAGCGAAACTGCCGCCTGTCGGCAGATTTTGCCGAGCTGTTTACGGGCCGTTAACCATAAAACGGCGAATGTGGCGCATCGATCACCCGGATTGCTTCCGATGCGCATCTACGGACCGAACGGCACCACGCTTGGAACGCCGGCCAGCCAGGCCAGGCGGACGAGCTCAGGCACCTTCGTGCTACCCGACACCTCGTCGGCGCCGGAGACGCGAGGCGCCGCCGCACCGAAGGCGGCCGCCAACATCGACGGGCTGCTCGCGCTGCAAGGCATTGAGGAGGATCCCGTCGAGCGTCGCAAGCGCTCGGTCGTGCGCGGAAAGACCGCGCTCGACGTGCTCGACGATCTCAAGATGGGGCTCCTCTCCGGCAAGCTCAACGCCTCGACCGTGATGCGGCTGCGTGACGCTGCGGCGAACCTGAAATCGTCCTCCGGCGATTCCGGCCTGGATTCGGTGCTGTCCGAGATCGAGCTGCGCGTCGAGGTCGAGCTCGCCAAGGCCGGGCAGGCGTAGCGGCTTACGCCGCTTCATCCTTCAACTGCGCGTCATAGCGGCGCTGGGCGGCGAGCACGTCTTTCAGATTCTGTTCGGCCCAATCGCGCAGCGGATCGACGGCGGCGGCGAGCGTCACGCCGAGCTGCGTGATCGAATATTCCACGGTCACCGGCACGGTTGCGATGGCGTGACGCTTGATCAATCCGTCGCGCTCGAGCGACTTGAGAACCTGGCTCAGCATCTTCTGCGAAATGCCTTCGATCGTGCGGCGCAATTGATTGAAGCGCATCGGATCCTCGCGCAGCAGCAGCAGGATCAGTACCGCCCATTTGTCACCGACGCGGTCGAGGATCTGTCGCGTGGGGCAGTTCGCTGCATAGACGTCTGGCTTCATCGTCGGGTCCTCACGATCCATTCCGCTGATTTGCCGGCCGCCGCCGGTTACTCCCGTGTAATCAGGTAAGCACAAAGTGCTCTCTTAACACCAGCGCTCTTTGCGATATTTAGTCACCGTTGGTTACTACAGAAGCAAAGGAGCCTTCCATGAAAATCGCAGTTGCCGGCGCCTCGGGCCGGGCCGGGTCGGAGATCACCAAGGAACTGTCCCGCCGCGGCCACGCTGTTACGGCCATCGCCCGCAACCCGGAGAAAATCGCGGTCCTGCCGAACGTCACGCCGACCAAGGGGGATGTGCTCGACCAGCCAGCCCTTGCCAAGCTGTGGGCCGGGCACGACGTCGCCGTGAGTTCCGTGCACTTCCTGGCCAGCGACGCGCTCAAGCTGATCGGCGCGGCCAAGGACTCCAAGGTCGGCCGTTACCTCGTCGTCGGCGGGGCCGGCAGTCTGGAGGTCGCTCCGGGCGTCAAGCTGGTGACAACTCCCGGTTTTCCGGCTCAGTACAAGGCTGAGGCGGAGGCGGGTTCAGCCTTTCTCGACCTGCTGCGGCAGGAAAAGGAGCTGAACTGGACCTTCATCTCGCCGTCGGCCCTGTTTATCGAGGGAGAGCGCACCGGCAAATTCCGGCTTGGGACGGATCAGCTTCTCGCAGATGCGAACGGAAAGAGCTGGATCACCTTCGCGGATTACGCCATCGCGCTCGCCGACGAGATCGAGCGGCCGGCCCATGAGAGCCAGCGTTTCACGGTCGGCTACTAGGCCGTCGGCCGCTCCCGGGCCCTCCAGGATAAACCTTCCTGTGCAAGGGCTTGGGGGCGCCGGTCAGGCGAGCAGGGAAACATTGTCTGTCACAGGAGGCCGCTATATAACGCCCCGCTCAGCGGACCCCGTTCCGTGTACGAGTCGTTGCTTAGACAGATAGGCCGCCCTTGGAAAAGTTGAAAAACTACCGACCGACCGAAAAAGAGCCTTTCATGAACGACAGGCAGAAGGAGTACTTCCGCCTGAAGCTCCTCGCCTGGAAGGATGAGATCCTCAAAGAGTCCAAGCTCACCCTGCAAGCCCTGCAGGAGGAGAATGTGAACCACCCCGATCTCGCCGATCGGGCATCGTCCGAAACCGACCGCGCCATCGAACTCCGTGCCCGCGACCGCCAGCGCAAGTTGATCGCCAAGATCGACGCCGCGCTCCAGCGTATCGAGGACAACACCTACGGCTATTGCGAGGACACCGGCGAGCCGATCTCGTTAAAGCGGCTCGAGGCCCGTCCCATCGCGACGCTTTCGGTGGAGGCGCAGGAGCGCCACGAGAAACGCGAGAAGGTCTATCGCGACGAATAGAGTCCGAGCCGCAGCGATGCGGCTCTTTGTTTTTTGAACGCAAGGTGCGCCTTTTCGCGCCGTGATCAGCATTTTGCCTGTCGCTTGCAACCGCGCGTTTCGGCGCGCGGGCGCAATCGCGAAAAGTGAATCGCGATCAATGGGCTAGACTCAACTCCTCCGAACTCACGTGAGTTCGGATGAGAAACAGCCTTCACTTCAGGTGCGAGAGGTTTTGCGAGTCGCATCAAGGACATCGACTCGAATGCTGAGGCGCTGATCCAGCAGCTTCATACATTGCTGCAATCAGGCCTGTTGCGACGCTACAAGGCGTGCATCCCCATAAAGCCCGGACCAGCTCAATATTTCCTTAAACGCCGGCGCCGCCCGTGAGGTTTGCCATGATGTGGAACGATCAGCGTCCGCATCTCATCCAGCCTGGGCTGGCATGACGTGCTGCCGCGCGGCGCCCTGCGCTTGTCACGCCCCGGCGGGGATGCTGAAGTGCCGCCCTCGATTGTGGTGTGTAGGAGCCGGCGCCGATGGACAGAATTCTCGCAGCCGCAAAGGCGATCGCGCTGGCGCGCCGCAACCATGCGCCGCTAGCGGCGCTCGAAGTTCCTCCGGCCGATGAAGCCGAGGGCTATCAGGTCCAGCGGGCGCTGCACGATCTGCTGCTGCCGCATGCCGGCCCGCTGGTCGGTTACAAGATCGGCTGCACCAGCCAGGTGATGCAGGATTACATCGGGATTCCACACCCATGCGGCGGCGGCGTGTTCCAGAAAGGCGTGCACGACAGCGGCGTGCAGCTCGCGGCTGCCGACTATGTCCGCGTCGGCGTCGAATGCGAGATCGCGGTGCGGCTGAAGCGCAATCTCGCCGCCGGCGAGGCGCCGTTCACGGCCGAATGGGTCGGCGAAGCCGTCGAGGCCTATCATCCCGCGATCGAGATCGTCGACGACCGCTATGTGAAGTGGGAAACGATGGGCGCGCCGACGTTGATCGCCGACGATTTCTTCGCCGCCGGCTGCGTGTTGGGCGAGATCGTGCCGCGCTCGTCGGTGCCGGACCTGAAGGCCGTCAAAGGCCGCGCTATCGTCAACGGCGAAGAGGTCAGCCACGGCACCGGCGCCGACGTGCTCGGCCATCCCCACAACGCACTCGCCTGGCTCGCCAACCATCTCGCCGCCGAGGGCAAGGGTCTTCACGCGGGACAGCTCGTCCTGACGGGGAGTCTGGTCAAGACGCTGTGGCTGAAGGCCGGCGACAAGGTGCGGATGGAGCTGGACGGGCTGGGCGTGGTGGAGGCGGAGTTTACGTAGGCTCTGCGGGCACCGCGTCGTCATTCCCCGCGAAGGCGGGGAATCCAGTACGCCGCGGCTTCTCGGTTCATCGCTGACGTCTCGAAATACTGGATCGCCCGCCTTCGCGGGTGATGACAGTCGAGGGGGCGGAGAGGGGATAGCGGCGTCGCTACAATCGCGCGTCGCCGAGCGCTGTATGCAGCCATCGCCAAAATACATGCGGCCCTCGCCAGGGGAGCTAGCGAGGGCCGCGTCGTACATCGTCGTCCGCGCCTAGGTTCGCGAACACGATGTGGGAGCTCGGGAGAAGCTAGAAGGGCAGCAGCACGTCCATGACTTGCTGGCCGTAGCGCGGTTGCTGCACGTCCATGATCTGGCCGCGGCCGCCGTAGGCGATGCGGGCCTGCGCGATCTTGGTGGAATCGATGGTGTTGTCGCTCTGGATGTCTTCGGGACGGACGATGCCGGCGACGATGAGCTCGCGGATTTCGTAGTTGACGCGGATCTCCTGCTTGCCCTCGATCACGAGGTTGCCGTTCGGCAGGACCTGGGTGACGACCGCCGCGACGTTGGTCTGCAACGCTTCCTTGCGGTCCACGCTTCCTTTGCCCTCGCTGGACGCGGTCGAGTCGGCGGTGAGGATGCGGCCGGGCAACACCTTCTGCGCTTGGGCCCCCAATGTCTTGGCGCCGATGAAGTCGGTGATCCCGGAATCTTCCTTGTTGGTGCGGCTGCGCTGGGTGTCGTTTTCGATATTGGCCTTGTCGGTGATGTTCACGGCCACCGTCAGGATGTCGCCGACCTGATGGGCACGCTGGTCCTTGAAGAAGGCCCGGCTGCCGCTGCGCCACAGCGAGTTCGGATTGTAGGAGGCGACCTCGGGCTTCGGCATCGGCATCTGCACCGGCTTGTAACCGGGCTGCGTCGTCGGATTGTCGATCGCCGACAATTTCGGCTGCTCGCCGATCTGCGACAGACGGTCGATCGAGGAGCAGCCGCTCGCCAGCGCGCACGTCGCCAGCAGCAGGGCAGAGATCGCGATGCGACGGGGACGAAAAGCCGAACTGAACGTGGACATGACTTACTCTGACTTGGCTGGAGCTTGCGAGACGCGAACTTGCGGGATCTGGGCTTGTGCGATCTGGGCCGGGGATGCCGGGGCTTGGACCAGGTTCCGGACGAGGGCTGCGGTATCGACGGGGGCGGGCGCCTCGTCGCGCTTGAGCGAGGAGGTCTGTTCGACCGCGGCCGGCATCGGCGCGGCCTGGCTGGCGCCCTGGACCGTCACCTGGCCGCGGCCGGTGACGACGCCGCTCAGCGTGCGCTTGGTCTGCAGGTTGAGCACGCTGATGGTATCGCCCTCGGCGCCGCTCTCGATCGCCTTGCCGCGCGTGGTGAGATAGATTCCGGGAACCTGGTAGATGACGGTGACGTTCTGGTCGCGCTGCACGAAGTCGGGCTTGACGATGTCGGCGACGCGGATCGGCGTCCCCGCCCGCATCGGCCGGCGGAGCTGCATGCCGAGCGTGCGATCGCGCGAGGCGGCCTCACCGGTGACCTCGGCCTTCGGCCGCCGCTCCATGGCGACATCGGACGCCTTCAGGAGATCGACGCGGTCGATGTCGCGCGTCAGCACGGCCACTTCCACCGTTTCGATCGCGGTGCCGGTGAAACGCAGCTTGGTCGGTGCCGGATTGTTGTCGTTGTTGATCTCGAAGGTGATGTCGAAACGGCCGCTGCGGGCGTCGTAGCGGGTTGCCACCGGCTGCAGCACGCCGGTGTTGGAGGCATCCAGCCGCATGTCGGCAATGCCGCGGTCGAACGTGACGGTGATGTTGGCGGCATCGCCAAGTCCAAAGCGGCGCTCGAGCGCCGAGGCGACCGCGGTCTCGAGGTCCTTGTTCACGAGCGTGCGGGCGAGACGGGTGACCTGGACCTCCTTGATGTCGCCGGTCATCACGCCGATCACCTGCTTTGCGCGCAACACCGCCAGCACGTGGGCGACCGGCAGCGCACCGGTGGTGCCGAGATCGGGCGAGCGGTAGACCGGGATCAGCGCGGCCGAGCCGGCATTGTCGATGAGATCGCCGACCCGCACAACGTCCGAGGTCACGGTGATGCTCGCGCGCAGCGTCGGCGTCGCGATGAAGTCGTCGGCGGCCCGTGCGGGCAGCGCCAGCACGAGGAGAGCGGAGATCGTGGCGAGGGTGGTGCGGATCATCGTCATCACCTCAGCGGAACAACGCCGTGGTCGACTGCATCATCTGATCGGCGGCGCTGATCACCTTGGCGTTCATCTCGTAGGCGCGCTGGGCGGCGATCAGGTCGCTCATCTCCGAGACGACGTCGACATTGGCCTGCTCGAGGCTGCTCTGGGTGATATTGCCGAAACCCTCGGAGCTCGCGGTACCGTCCTGCGGCGGGCCGGAGGAGGGCGTCTCGGTGAACTGATTGTTGCCGACCGGCTGGAGGCCCGCTTTGTTGATGAATCGGGTCAGGCCGATCTGGCCCTGGACGGCCGAGGTCGACGAACCCGGCAGCGTCACCGAGACCTGGCCCTGCACGTTGATGGTGAGGCCCGAGGCGTTGTTCGGGATCGTAATCGTCGGTTGCACCGGGTTGCCCTGCGCCGTGACGATGCGCCCCTGATTGTCCATCTGGAAGGTGCCGTCGCGGGTGTACTGGTAGCTGCCGTCGGGCATCAGGATCTTGAAGAAACCTTCGCCCGTGATGGCCATGTCGAGGTCGTTGCCGGTCTGCGACAGCGTGCCCTGGGTCATGCTGCGCGGCGTGCCGACGGTCTTGACGCCGCCGCCGATGTCGACGCCGACCGGCAGGATGGTGCCCTGGTCGGACGACTGGGCGCCGACCCGGCGGACGTGTTCGTAAATCAGATCCTGGAACGCCGCGGTCTGCTTCTTGAAGCCGGTGGTGCGCAGGTTGGCGATGTTGTTGGAGATCACCTGAACGTTGAGTTCCTGTGCCGCCATTCCGGTTGCTGCGGTGTGAAGCGCCTGCATGTCAGTTCTCCCTCAATCAGGCCGGAACGTCGGCGAGCTTCTCGATCGCCGACTTGTGCATGTCACTCTGCTGCTGGAGCAGGTTGGCGATGGCGGTGTAGCTGCGCATGACTTCGACCATGCGGCTCATCTCACCGACCGAGTTCACGTTCGACTTCTCGACATAGCCCTGCTGCACGGTCGACTTGGTGTCGGCCTGCGGGACCGCGGAGCCGATGTCATAAAGGTTGGCGCCCAGCTTGGTCAGCTTGGCCGGATCGTCGAACGAGGCCATGCGGATCTTGCCGCGGATCGAATCGTTTTTGGCCGTGCCCTCGAGCACCGTGACGGTGCCGTCCGGCGCGACGTTGATGTCGTGGTCGGTCGGCTGGAAGGTGATCGGGCCGCTGGTGCCCAGCACGAGGTTGCCGTCGGAGGTGACGAGCTGGCCGGTGCTGTTGAGCGAGAATTTTCCGTCGCGGGTGTAGCGCTCGGCGCCATTGGCCTGAACCGCGAAATAGGCGTTGCCGCTGATCGCCATGTCGAGCGGATTCTTGGTCGGCTCCATCGGCCCCTGGCCGACGTCGCGGAAGGTGCCGCGGTCCTGCACATAGGAGACCCGGCGGTCGGAGCCGACGAAATTGTCCTCACGCGCGTTCGAGTTGAGGTACTCCTCGAACAGCGAATGATCGGCCTTGAAGCCGTTGGTGTTGGCGTTGGCGACGTTGTTGGCGATGACATCCATCTGCCGTTCCAACGTCATCTGTCGTGACAAGCCGATCAGAAGCGCGTTCTGCATCGGAAATCTCCCCTGAGTGAGATCTGCCAGCTCGCTCTCCCAAGCGCATCGGCCGATCCCGTGAACGAGACCTCGGGTTCTCCCAAACCTTGGGTCTCGGTCCTTTCTCAGCGAAACTCGTGCCAGGCGGGAAAATTATGTACTTTCAATGCCTTGTCTGTTTTTCGAGGATGCGGGGAGGCGGCAGAAAGGGTCTGTTAGCCATGTTTGCCCGGCAGATTTTTCCTAGTGAAGGCCCAATCGAAAGGTTCCGTTAACCATTATTACCGTAGCGTTTGCGCGTAAGAGGAGCACTGCGCTGGGGCATTTGTATCGCGTCACTGTCTGCCAGGAGCTTCGCTCTTTCGACCCTTTTGAGAGATGAGCGAGCGCGGCGATCATGGCAGAGAATGAAGCGGAAGGCGGCGGAGCCGCTGAGGGCGCGGAAGCCGCTCCGCCCAAGAACAAGTTCAAGCTGATGATCATGGTGGTGGGCCTGCTCGCCGTTCTCGGCGGCGGCGCCGCGACGTGGTTCTTCTTTTTCCGTCACGGCGACGACGAGCATCACGCCGAGGCGGCGCCTCCGCCGAAGCCGCCGGCTTTCGTCGAGGTTCCCGACATCATGGTCAACCTCGCCGGCGCGCCGGGCGAGCGCGTGCAATATCTGAAGCTCAAGATCGTGCTGGAGCTGAAGGAAGAGAAGCAGGTCGAGGCGATCAAGCCGACGATGCCGCGCATCACCGACATCTTCCAGACCTATGCGCGCGAGCTGCGCTCCTCCGACCTCAACGGTTCCGCCGGCATCTTCCGCCTCAAGGAAGAGCTGACCAAGCGCGTCAATGCGGCGGTGGCTCCGGTCCAGGTCAGCGCGGTGCTGTTCAAGGAAGTCGTGATCCAGTGAGCATGACGGGCTAGGGATCATGGCAGGCACCGACCAACCAGACCAGGATGCAATTGCCGCCCAATGGGAGGCCTCGCTCGATTCCGAGGATCCCGCTGAGGCCGCGAAGGCTGCTGCCGAAAACGAACTATCCGAGACCATGGCCCTGCAATGGGCGGCCATGGTCGAGGATGGCAGCCGCGATCTCGGCGCCGGCAAGAATTCCGGCGAACGCGTGCTGTCGCAGGAGGAGATCGACAACCTCCTCGGCTTCGCGGTCGGCGACGTCACGCTCGACGATCATTCCGGCATTCGCGCCATCATCGATTCGGCAATGGTCTCCTACGAGCGTCTGCCGATGCTCGAAATCGTCTTCGACCGCCTGGTGCGATTGCTGACGACCTCCTTACGCAATTTCACCTCCGACAACGTCGAAGTCTCGCTCGACCGCATCACCTCGGTGCGCTTCGGCGACTACATGAACTCGATCCCGCTGCCCGCCGTCCTCACCGTCTTCAAGGCCGAAGAGTGGGACAATTTCGGCATGGCCGTGGTCGATTCCAGCCTGATCTACTCGATGATCGACGTGCTGCTCGGCGGCCGCCGCGGCTCGAGCCAGCTGCGCATCGAGGGCCGGCCCTACACCACGATCGAGACAGAGTTGGTCAAGCGGCTGGTCGAAGTCGTCATGGCCGATGCCGAACAGGCGTTCCGGCCGCTGTCGCCGGTGACCTTCACCATCGACCGGCTCGAGACCAACCCGCGCTTCGCCGCGATCAGCCGTCCTGCCAACGCAGCGATCCTGGTGCGGCTGCGCATCGACATGGAAGATCGCGGCGGCAACATCGAGCTGTTGCTGCCTTACGCGACCATCGAGCCGATCCGGGGCGTCCTGCTCCAGATGTTCATGGGCGAAAAGTTCGGCCGCGACCAGATCTGGGAAGGCCACTTCGCCACCGAGATCGTCCAGGCCGAGATCTCCGTCGACGCTGTGCTCTACGAAGCCGACATTCCGCTCAAGCAACTGATGCGGCTGAAGGTCGGGGACACGCTGCCGCTGGACATGCGCGCGGATGCCAGCGTCACCGTTCGCTGCGGCGACGTCACCATCACCGAAGGACGCATGGGCCGGGTCGGCGACCGCGTCGCGATACGGGTGACGAAACCCTTGCGCAAGCCAAGTACGACACTTGCGATGTTCGAAAAGGTCGACGAGCAGAACAAGATGATGGAGGCCCCATGAACCACTCCCTGGGAATGGCGATCGAGACGCTGGTGGCTATCCTGCTGATGCTGACCATCGTCTACTGCGTCACGCTCAACAAGCGACTGACGCGGCTGAAGGCGGACGAGCATTCGCTGAAGGCGGTCATCGGCGAGCTGATCACCGCAACCGAGATCGCCGAGCGCGCGATCGGCGGGCTGAAGCTCGCCGTGCGCGACGTCAACGAGAACCTCGGCAGCCAGCTTGCGGCGGCGACCCAGATGTCCGAGCAGCTCTACAAGCAGCTCGGCGAAGCCGACAACGTGGTGCGGCGCCTGTCCAAGATCGCGATCGCCGCGCGCCCCGTGACGAACCCGGAAACGGTCGCCGCGCCCGCAGCCAAGCCTTCATCGGCGAAGGCGGTGGCGGCTGCGGCCGAAGCCTTCTCCGAGCGCCGACGATCCAACGGTCTTGCGGCATAAAGTCAGGGTATGAAGTCTTTTCGCAACATCCGCGTCATTCCGATCGTGCTGGTTGCCGTCGCTGGCTTGGCCACGCTGAAGGTCACGGGTCTTGTGATCAACGGCGGCTATGTCTTCGACTATAAGCCGAGCCAGACCAAGAAGTCGTGGGCGCAGGAGAATCTGAACTTCCCGGCCAGCCGCGAGGATCCCGATATCACGGGCTCGACCCATGGCGCGCCGAAGGAGGCGCCGAAGCCGGCCGCACCCGACACCAAGTCCGAAGGCGCCGCGGTCAAGGAGGAAGCCCAGCCGCAGATCTCCGCCTCGGAGCGCGCGATCCTGGAACGCCTGCAGTCGCGTCGCCAGGAGATCGAGGCCCGCCAGCGCGAGATCGACATCCGCGAGAGCCTGTTGAAATCCGCCGAGAAGCGCATCGAAAACAAGGTCGAGGAGATGAAGGCGGTAGAAACCCGTATCTCCGCGACGCAGGCCGAGCAGAAGGCCGCCGAAGCCCAGCGCATGAAGGGCCTCGTCACCATGTATGAGGGCATGAAGCCCAAGGACGCCGCGCGGGTCTTTGACCGGCTCGAGATGGGCGTGCTGATTGAGATCGCCTCGCAGATCGCGCCGCGAAAAATGTCGGACATCATGGGATTGATGTCCCCGGAGGCCGCCGAGCGGCTGACGGTCGAGATGGCCCGCAGGGCCAATGGCGGCGGCGATCAGTCCGCCTCGGCCGGCGAGCTGCCCAAGATCGACGGCAAGCCGACGCAAAAGCCGAATTGAGGGCTCATACTTAAGAAGTCCTTAATTGCCAAAATCTACAGTCTGGGGCAGGGGCCGGCAGCAATGCCGGCGTGGACCGTCGAACCGGAAGTAATGCCGCCAATGGCGCGAGACGCTGCCGCTGGATTTGTGTCGCGAGCCCGCGCCCTGGCGCGGAGGCTGTCGCGTCATGTCCGCGCGGCGCCGCTGCTGGCAGCCAGCCTGCTGATCGGCTTCACGGCGCCTGTCCGGGCGGCCGACGCGATCAGGGGCGAGGCGACTTTCTCGGCCAGCGGCGGCTTTGCCCGTCTCGTGATCAAGCTCGGGGAGGACGTCCCCTCCGAGGTTACGACGGCCGGCTCCATTCTCGTCATCCGTTTCGACCGGGCAGTCGACGTTCCCGTCGATCGCGTCCCGGAAGGCGCGCCCGACTACGTCAACTCCGCCCGCCGCGATCCCGATGGCGGCGCCATCCGCCTGTCGCTGGCGCGGCGCGTCACCGTCAACACCATGAATGCCGGCGAACGTACCTTCATCGACCTCTTGCCGGAGGGTTGGAAGGGGCCGCCGCCGAGCTTGCCGATGGACGTGGTCAAGGAACTCGCCGAGCGCGCGCGCGTCGCCGAACGCGCGCTGCGCGCCCAGCGCGCCGCGGCGGAGAGTAAGAAACGGCCGCAGATCCGCGTGCGCGCGTCGGTGCAGCCGACCTTCGTCCGCTTCGTGTTCGAGATGCCGGATGGCGTCGGCGTATCCTCCGTGCTCAATGAACAGAAGCTCACGCTCGCCTTCAACGCCAACCTGAATTTCGATCTGGCGGACGCGGTCGTCGCAGCGCCGCCGAACGTCGCCTCGATCAAGCAGAAGGCCGACATCGACCAGACCAGTGTCGAGATCGCGCTGATCGGCGATTCCGACGTGCATTCGTTCCGCGACGAGAAGAACTACGTCGTCGACATCTCCTTCCAGCCGGACAAGGGCAAGATGGCCACGTCGGCGGAAGCTGCGATCGCGCAGGCCAAGCCCGCCGCTCATGGACCGGCGCCTGCGCCTGAAAAGCCGGCGGCCGAGAAGCCCAAGGACGCGCATCGCGAGATCGCGCCGCCGACGTCCGAGACGATCGCGCGCGAAGCCAGGATCGATGCCAAGCCCGAGGTGAAGCCGGAAGCGCCCGCCGCCATGCCGCCCGCTGAAGCGCCGAAATCGGTGCCCGCTCCTGCATCCGAAGCCGCGCCCGCTGCGCAAGCGCCCAAGGAAGCGCCCAAGGAAGTTTCGAAGTCTGTCGCGCCAGTTGCAGACGCTGCGGTCGCGCCCGCCAAGCCGGTCATGGCCGAAGCGGCTCAAGAGGTCGTGAAGGATGCTGCCAAAGAGCCGGTCAAGGAGCCCGTCAAGGCCGCGCCAGCAGAGGCGCCCGCTGCGCCGCAGCCGACTGGTGCCAGCGTCGATGTCCGCCGCGACAGCGACGGCCTGCGGGTAACTTTCCCGCTTCAGGTCGCAACCCCTGCGGCGGCGTTCCGCCGCGGCGACACCGTTTGGCTGGTGTTCGATACGGCAAAGCCGATCGACGTCGAGGCGATCCGCACCAAGGGCGGCGCGATGATCGGCGAGGTCGGCCGCGTCCCGCTCGAGAAGGGACAGGCGGTGCGCATCCGTCTCACCCGGCCGCTGGTCTATTCGCTGTCGAGCGAGGAGGTCGGCAAGCAGACCAACTGGCTCTTGACGCTCGCCGACAAGATCCAGGCGACGCCGCTGCCGCTGATGATCTCGCGCAACATCACCGACCCGGCGCTCGCCAACATCGCGATCCCCTTCGCCAATCCGGGGCTCCTGCACAAGCTCACCGATCCCGATGCCGGCGACACGCTCTATGTCATCACCGCGCAGCGGCCGGTGCGCGGCTTCATCAAGCGGCAGGACCTCGTCGATCTCGCGCTGCTGGAATCCGCGCATGGCATCGCGATCCGGCCGAATTCCGACGAGGTCGGCGTCGAGGTCGGGGCCGACAAGGTCATCCTCGGCAAAAAGGGCGGGCTAACGCTGTCCCCGGTCGACATCTCGGCCGAGCGCGCGCCGACCGCAGTGCGGCCGGTCTTCAGCCCCGAAGGTTGGCGCAAGGGCCAGTCGGAAAATTTCATAGCGCGCCAGAACGAGCTGATCACGGCGATCGCCAACCTCGAACCGGCGATGCGTTCCCTGCCGCGGCTCGACCTCGCGCAATTCTACATGTCGCGCGCGATGTATCACGAGGCGAAGGCCGTCACCGAATTGATGCTCGCCGATCCTCTCAACAAGGAGGAGAGCGGTGCGCTGATCATGCATGCGATCGCGAGCATCCTGATCGGTCGGCCGGCGCAGGGCCTGAAGGACCTCGCCAACCCCGTGATCGGCAACAGCCACGATTCCCAGCTCTGGAAAGCGCTCGCCTATGCGCGCCAAGGCAAATGGGCGGACGCGCGCGAGAAGTTCAAGAACGTCGAATTCGCCATCGCCTCGCTACCGCTCGACATCCAGCGCATCGTGACGATGGAGGCGATGCGCGCTTCGCTCGAGGTGAAGGACTATGCCGGCGCCTCCAAGCGCCGCAGCGAGCTCGAGGTGGTCGGCGTCTCGCCCGAGGCCGCGCCCGGCTTTGCCGTGCTGCGCGGCCGGCTTGCCGAGGCGCTCGGCCACGACAAGGACGCGCTCGACGACTACAAGTTCGCCGTCGGCTCGTCCGATCGGCCGGCTGCGGCCGAGGCCAAGCAGCTCGAGGTCGCGCTGCGGCAGAAGCGCGACGAGATCGGCAAGGAAGACGCGTTGCGCGAGCTCGAAACGCTCTCGATGACCTGGCGCGGCGACTCGATTGAGGTCAAGACGCTGCAGATGCTGTCGCAGATGTTTGCAGAGAACGGACGCTACCGGGACGCGCTCACCGCGGCGCGCACCGCGACAAAGCTGCAGCCGAACGCAGAAGCCTCGCGCCAGGCGCAAGACCTCGCCTCCGACCTGTTTACGCAGCTCTTCCTGGGACCCAAGGGCGACGAGCTGCCGCCGATCGAATCGCTCGGGATGTTCTACGAGTTCCGTGAGCTGACGCCGATCGGCCGCCGCGGCGACGAACTGATCCGACGCCTCGCCGACCGTCTCGCCTCGATCGATCTGCTCGACCAGGCCGCCGAGCTCCTGCAATACCAGGTCGACCATCGCCTCGAAGGCGCGGCGCGTGCGCAAGTCGCCGCGCGCCTCTCCATGATCTATCTCGCCAATCGCAGACCCGACATGGCGATCACGGCGTTGCGCGCGAGCCGGATCAGCGACCTCTCAGGCGAGCTCAGGCAGCAACGCCTGCTGCTGGAGGCGCGTGCACAGAGCGACGTCGGCCGCCACGATCTTGCGCTCGATATCGTCTCCAACGTTACAGGCCGCGAGGTGCTGCGCCTACGCTCGGATATCTTCTGGGCGGCGCGGCGCTGGCGTGAATCCGCCGAGCAGATCGAGCTCTATTACGGCGAGCGCTTCCGTGACTTCAAGCCGCTCAACGCGGTGGAGAAAAGCGACATCATCCGCGCCGCCGTCGGTTATGCGCTCGCCGACGACTCGATCGGCATGTCGCGCTTCCGCGAGAAATATGCGCCGCTGATGAGCGAGAGCGCCGATCGGCTCGCCTTCGACATCGCGAGCAAACCGACCGGCGCTTCCAGCGCCGAATTTGCCGATATCGCCAAGCTGGCTGCCAGCGTCGACACGCTCGACGGCTTCCTGCGCGAGATGAAGCGGCGCTTTCCCGACGCCACCGCCCGCGCGCCGGCCTCTCCACAGGCCAAGGACGAGTCCGACCACACCGGCTCGCTGCCCACGATCCCCGTCGTGCGCCAGATCAAGATGACGCGATAGGACGCCGCTCCTTCTTGGCCTCGCGACAGGTACCCGTGAGCCAGCTCTCAGGTGACGGGCAGGGCCGAAGACTATCGCCCGCGTACTCATCAACCCGATCAGTCCGCGAGGACGTAGGCCTTGTCCATTCAGTCTTTGAGACCGGACATGGCCCGTTTGCCTGTGCTAGTCGGCTGAGGGCTCCAGGTCCATTGTGAGAAACATATGCTCCGCGAACCGATCTTAGGGCGTAGAAACAGGGGAAGCCGCTAAGGCCAGCAAGCGACGTTAACGGGCCTAATTGAGCTTTGCCCGGACCTGATAAATTGCCGAGCCCAAGCTCGAGGCAAGCACTAGCACAAGACCAAGCCCGATCATGGGGTTGCTTGCGATCACCGCCGCAAGCGATACGCCTAGCGCCGCGGCCAACATCTGCCAGAAACCTAACAGGGCCGAGGCAGCACCGGCGCGATCGCCGAATGGCGAAAGAGCTTGCGCGCTGCAGAGCGGATTGACCATGCCCATGCCCAGCAGGAATACACATGCGCCGACAAGAAATGGCAAAAAGCGCCCGTCGAAAAGCGCGAATAGCAACACCATGCCGCCGCCGACACAGGCCAGCGCGAGACCGATGCAAATCGATCGGTCGAGACCAAGGTGCGGAACAATTTTGGTAGCGATAATGCCGGCACTAAAGACGATCATGACAGTGCCTGCGAAGAACAGGCCGAGTTGCATGGGTGTGAAGTCGAGGCCTTCTATCAAGACACGCGGCAACGCCGAAAACATTGCAAACAGCGCACCTAAGATGAGGCTAACAGTTGCGGCAGGAACCACGAAACGGCGGTCAGTCGATAGCGACCAGTAATTCTTTGCGATCGTCGAGGAATTGAACTCGGCGCGTGG
The DNA here is from genome assembly GCF_023101105.1 of Bradyrhizobium sp. 155. Lineage (NCBI taxonomy): Bacteria > Pseudomonadati > Pseudomonadota > Alphaproteobacteria > Hyphomicrobiales > Nitrobacteraceae > Bradyrhizobium > Bradyrhizobium sp. 155. The sequence continues at coordinate 2,720,755 of NZ_CP064704.1, forward strand.
CGCGTGGTGCGTTTCTCCGAAAGCCGCAAGAAATGCCGAAGCGGCGACGACGGCAAAGATTCCGACGAACACAAAGGCTGAACGCCAGCCAAAAAAATGATCCAGCGCGCCACCGACCAGGGGCGAGAATCCAGGCGCCGCTGCCATCGCAACCATAACAAAGGTGAGCACGCGCGCTAGCTTTTCGCCCTGGAAAAGATCTCTTGCGATAGCTCGCGAAAGGACAGACGTGGCACATGCGCCACCGGCCTGCACAACGCGACCAATCAATAGTGCCGCCAAATCATTGGCCAACGCGCACCATATGCTACCTGCGAAAAATACAGCAAACCCGATCATCACGGGTATGCGCCGGCCGAAACGATCCGATAACGGACCGACAACGAGTTGTCCGACCGCGAACATGGCGAGGAATATGGTGATAGCTGACGTTACCTGAGCGCTGGTGACGCCCACCGCGACGGCGATACTCGGTAGCGAAGGCAACAAAATGTTGGTGGCCAACGTGCCACTCGCAGACAACGCAGCAAGAACGGCGACCTGAAGACCAAGCGGCACGACCCGAGCGAGTAGATGGTTTTCGATGTTGCTGGTCATAAGCCGCTTCGGATCTAGGGATGATGACCATCATATCAATGACCATTGAATGCGCAACCTGAGCATATTCCGATATGTCACGAGCCGCCGAACGCGCTGACGATGGCAGGCTTCCGTCTTGCGCTGGTAAGCTCAAGTGCACGCCTACAAGCATCGGGCTAGAGAGGATGGGGTCGCTGACCGCTACCCAGGACCGCTACCCCCCGTAACTCTGCACCAGACTGCCTGCCACCAGCGACCAGCCGTCGACCAGCACGAAGAAGATCAGCTTGAACGGCAGCGAGATCGTTGCCGGCGGCAGCATCATCATGCCCATCGACATCAGCACGGACGCGACGACGAGGTCGATGATCAGGAAGGGAAGGAACAGCAGAAAGCCGATCTCGAAGGCGCGCTTCAGCTCCGAGATCATGAAGGCGGGGACGAGGATGCGTAAGCCTAGATCGTCGGGGGTTGCCGGCGGCGGCTCGCCGGAGAGATCCAGGAACAGCTTGAGGTCCTTCTCGCGGACGTTCTTCTGCATGAAGCCGCGCAGGGGGACGGAGGCGCGCTGGAGCGCGTCCTCGACGCCGAGCTGATTGGCGACCAGCGGACGGATGCCTTCGTCGTAGGATTTTTGCAGGACGGGTCCCATCACGAAGAAGGTGAGGAACATCGCTAGCGCGATGATCACCGAGTTCGGCGGGGCGGTCGCGGTGCCCATTGCGGTGCGCAGCAGCGACAGCACGACCACGATGCGCGTGAACGACGTCATCATGATCAGGATCGACGGGGCGATCGACAGCACCGTGAGCAGCGCGATCAGCTGGATCGCGCGCTCGGTGACGCCGCCACCGCCAGCGCCTCCGCCGCCGAGATTGATGCTGATGTCCTGCGCATGTACCGGCATCGCGAGCGAAGCCGCGCCGATCAGGACAGAAAGAAGAAAAACTCTACGCGGGAGGGCCGGCAGCCTCACGAAGACGGCTTCGGACGGCCGAGCAACGAGGCCATCTCGTCTTCGAGATTTTCAAAGCTGGTCTTTTCCGGAGCCGGCTTTGCGGCAGGTGCCGGTGGCGCCGGCGGCTCGCTGCGGGCCACACGCGGAGGAGCGGCCGGGGGCTCCGGGGCGACCGGTGGGGCAAGCGTCTCGCCGGCGGGGCGGCGCAGCGCAGCTTCGAGCCGCTGCGCCATCTCGGCGAGATTCTGCTCGGCGCTCGATGGCCCCCCAGGAGCGGACGCCGGCGGCGGAACGGGCGGAGCCTGCGGCACAGGCGGAGGAGGCGCGGCTACGCGCTCGGAGCGCACCGGAGGCGCCTTTACCGGCTCGCTCTGGCGGGGCGGGCGCGGCATCAGAGGGGGTTCGTTGCGCGCAACGCGCGGCGGAATAGGTTCGGGACGCGGCTCGCGCTCGGGGCGCGGCGCGAGCGGCTCGGAGGTGAAGCCGGCCAGTGGCGGCTCGTTGCGGCGTTCGGCCAGCCCGGGAGCGGGCCGGCGCACTTCGTCGGCGAAGGAGGGACGCGCGGGCCGCGGTGGCGGCTCGGGCATTTGCGGCTCGGGATGATCGAGCAGCTCGGGCCGCGGTGCTTCGTCGGCCCAGCTGCTGGTATCATGCATCGGCGCAAGACGCGGCGGCTCGGCGGCATTGGAACGCTGCGGGAGCTGGTCGCGGCCGGGTGCTGCGCGCACGATGTTGGGTTCGACGACGATGTCGGTGGGGCCACCGATCATCAGAAGATGCTCGACATTGTCACGCCGGACCAGCACCAGACGGCGGCGGCCGTCGACCGCGGCGGCATCGATCACGGCGAGCCGGGGCATCCGGCCGCGCTGGGTGTTTGCGCCAAGCCGGCTGGTGGCGAATCGGCGAACCAGCCATGCAGCGACGCCGATCAACGCCAGAACGACGATGAACGCGACGATGAAGGTGATAGGGCTGCCTTGCATACTTGTCCCCGACAAATGGCGCTTGTCTCGGGCCAGTGGTCAGATGCGCCAACCACCGGCTTACGTTGCCCCAAACTGCGATTTCTTAACGTCCCACGGCAAGTTTTGCCGTCCCCAACTCTTAATAACCCATGAATCGCTCGATCCAAAACGACTTCTTGACCTGTGAATGCGCCGCCAAGCGGTTGGGTTAATGCCGCTTTTGGAGGCGTAGAATCACGGGGCACGCGCAGTGGTGTCCCGCCGGGGGACAACTGCCTGCGACCTCCTTAACCGGCTGTTAACCATACAGGCGGCAAATTCTGCCTACTTCGGACCTGGTCCGAGAGGCGGAAGGAGCCGCAACGATGTCCATCAACGATCTTCCGGTGCTATCGGCGCTTCGCACCAAGATGCAATGGCACCAGGAGCGCCAGCGCGTCTTGTCCGAGAACGTCTCCAATTCCGACACGCCCAAATTCCGTCCGCGCGACCTGGTCGAGCCGAAGCTGGACAAGAGCGGCGCCGTCACGGGTTCGATGGGTCCCTTGGCGCTCGCCCGCACCAGCGGTTCCCACATGGCGCCGTCAGGCGCGGCCTCCGGATTCGACCAGAACAAGAATGCGGGTTTTGAGACCCGCCCCGCGGGCAACGCCGTCAATCTCGAAGAGGAGATGATGAAGGCCGCCAGCAACCAGATGGACTATGCGGCGGCGACCTCGCTCTATTCGAAGAGCCTGCACCTGCTCAAGACCGCGATCGGCAAAGGCTAGAGCTAGAGGAAGCGCATCATGGCGAATGACAGCAGCGACTTTGCCCGTTCGATGGCGATCGCGACCTCCGGTCTGCGGGCGCAGGCCGGGCGCATGCGGGTGATCTCGGAGAACATCGCAAACGCGGATTCGACCTCGCAGACCGCCGGCGGCGATCCTTACCGGCGCAAGGTGCCGACGTTCTCCTCGGCGCTCGACCGTACACTCGACGCGCAGGTCGTCACCCTCGGCAGGATCAAGCCCGACCAGTCCAATTTCCGCACCAAATACGAGCCGAACAATCCGGCGGCGGATGCGACCGGTAACGTCAAATATCCCAACGTGAACTCGGTGGTCGAGATGACCGACATGCGCGACGCGCAGCGGTCGTACGAGGCCAACCTCAACATCATCAGCGCGACGCGCCGGATGATCCAGCGCACCCTCGACATCCTCAAGAGCTGAACAGGACATTTGAACCATGGCAACACCGACAATTGCCGCCAACGCCTATGCAAACCTCGCTCGCGTGCTGGAGAACAGCGGTGCCGGCAAGGGCAGCGAGCCGAGCGGGCAGTCCTTCGCCTCTCTTCTGAAAGATACTGTCGGCAGCGTCCTGGAGTCCGGCCGTAAATCGGACGCACAGACGGTGGCGATGGCCGCCGGGAAGGCCAACGTGATGGACGTGGTGACGGCGGTCGCAGATACCGACGTCGCCGTGTCCACGCTGGTCTCTGTCCGCGACCGCGTGATCGCGGCCTATGAAGACATCATGAAGATGCCGATCTGATTTTTCTGGTTCGTGTGTCCTCATCAAGAGGTGGGGATGAGAGTTGAATAAAGGAACTGCGAAATGACCGGACCGGAAACCCTCGACGTCGCGCGTGATGCGATCTGGACGATCGTGATCGTGTCGTCGCCCCTGATGGTGGTCGGCCTCGTGGTCGGCGTCGTCGTGTCGCTGTTCCAGGCGCTGACGCAGATCCAGGAGCAGACGCTGATCTACGTGCCGAAAATCCTGGCCATCTTTGCCACAATGCTGTTGGCCTTGCCATTCATGGCAGACGCACTGCATTCCCACATGCTGCGGATATCGTCGCGAATCATCGGCGGCTGAGGCACTATGCGCCTATCATGCGCATCGACGTCTCGCTGCTGCCGGCGCTTGCCGCCTCCTTCATGCTCGCCTTTGCCCGGGTCGGCGCGATGGTGATGCTGTTGCCGGGCCTGGGCGAGACCAATATCCCGACACGGATCAAATTGTCGATCGCGCTGCTGCTCACGCTGATCATCCTGCCGCTGCATCGCAATGCCTATCAGGTCGACATGGGCTCGATCGCGCCGCTGCTGGTCCTGATGCTGCATGAGATCGTGATCGGCATCGTGCTGGGAGCGACCGCGCGGGTGACGTTGTCGGCGCTGCAGGTTGCCGGTGCCGTGATCGCGCAGCAGATGGGGCTCGGCTTCGTCACTTCGGTCGATCCGACTCAGGGACAGCAGGGCGTGCTGGTCGGCAACTTCCTGACGATACTGGGGGTGACATTGCTGTTCGCCACCGACAGCCATCATCTGGTGATCGCGGCGCTGAACGACAGCTACACGATCTTCGCGCCGGGCGAGACCGTGTCGAGCGGCGATGTCGCCGCACTGGCGACGCGCGCCTTTGCCGCCGCGTTCCGCCTGGGCTTGCAACTTTCCGGACCGTTCCTGGTGTTCGGCCTCGTCTTCAACATCGGACTCGGCGTGCTGGCGCGGCTGATGCCGCAGATGCAGGTCTATTTCGTCGGCGTGCCGCTGTCGATCTTCGCCGGCTTCCTGGTGCTTGCCGTCGTGCTCACGGCGATGATGGGCACCTTTCTCGACTACTTCATCGGTGTCATGCACCAGATGATGCCACTCAAGTGATCGGTGATCGATGGCGGAAGACAACGATCCAGAGAGTCAAACAGAAGACCCGACGCAAAAACGTCTCGAAGAGGCGCTCGAACGCGGTGACGTCGCCAAGAGCCAGGAGATCAACACCTGGTTCATGATCGCGGGCGCCACGCTCGTCGTCTCGAGCTTCTCGGGATCGGTCGGCAGCGGGCTGTTGGCGCCGATGCGCAACCTGCTCGCCAATTCCTGGATGATCAAGACCGACGGCAGGGCTCTGCTCGCCCTGATGCAGCAGATCGAAGTCGCGGTGCTGGCGGCGGTGGGCGTGCCGCTACTGATGCTGGTGCTGGCGGCAATTGCCGGCAACGTGCTGCAGCACCGACTGGTCTGGTCGGCCGAATCCCTCAAGCCCAAGTTCAGCAAGCTGTCGCCTGCCGAAGGCCTCAAGCGCATCTTCGGCAAGCAAGCGGCGGCGAACTTCCTCAAGGGTCTCGGCAAGCTGATCGTGCTCGGCGCGGTCATGACCGTGATCCTGTGGCCGGAGCGGCATCGCATGGAGGCGATGGTCAGGCTCGATCCGGCTGCCCTGCTCGGCGCCTCCACCAGCCTGACCATTCATCTGCTCGGCGCGGTGGTCGCGGCGCTCGCGATCATCGCCATCGGCGACTATTTCTTCCAGTATCGCAGCTGGTTCCAGCGGCAGAAGATGTCGCTCCAGGAGATCAAGGAAGAGTACAAGCAGTCCGAAGGCGACCCGCACATCAAGGGCAAGCTGAGGCAGCTGCGTCAGCAGCGCTCCAAGAAGCGCATGATGGCGGCGGTTCCCAAGGCCTCCGTGATCATCACCAACCCGACCCACTATTCGATCGCGCTGTCCTACGAGCGCGGCATGTCGGCGCCGATCTGCGTCGCCAAGGGCGTCGACAACCTCGCTTTCAAGATCCGGGAGATCGCGCGCGAGCACGACATCCCGATCGTCGAGAACGTGCCGCTCGCCCGCGCGCTCTACGCCACCGTCGAGATCGACGAGGAAATCCCGACCGAGCACTACCATGCGGTCGCCGAAGTCATCGGCTACGTCATGCGTCTGAAGAGCGGATTCGGTGCCGGCCGGCAATAAAACCCCTGAAAAGTACTGGAAATGGCCGTAATCTGGGAATCAGCGTACCTTTCGCCCCTGCTGCCCTTGCGCCTGCGGGTCCGATTCAGGCAGGGAGGACCCTGCGCGCCCTGTAGCGCGTTGATTCTCTGCCGACAGGCTGTGCCAGCTTGAGATGACTGCTGAGACCGACCACGACCTCACACGCGAGCCCGTTGCGGCGCACGAGCCGTCGCCGCGCTCGGGCAGCATTGCGCTGGTGCTGCTGGTGGCCGCCGGCCTCGTCGCCGTTGCCGTGGGGTTGATGACGCTCGGGCGCGCGCAGGCCCAGCCCTATATCCTCGGCATCCTCGCCGTGCTGGCCATGGTCGGCCTGTTCAACCTGTTCGCCTTCGCCGCCGGCATCATCCGCTTCGTCGACCGCAATCTCGACGATCCCGTGATGGGGCGCATCGCCGACCACGCCTTCGACGGCCTCGCCGTGACCGACCCGCGCGGCCATGTGGTCTATTCCAATGCGGCCTATCTGACGCTGACCGGCGCCGCCGGGCCACAGGACGTGCGCCCCGTGGAACGCGTTTTCATCGGCAACCCCGACGTCTCCGAAGCGGTGTTCCGCCTGTTGAAAGCCGCGCGCGAAGGCAAGCGGCAGCAGGAAGAGGTGCGCATCTCCGGCCATGACGGCAGCCAGGGCCGCTGGCTGCGCATGCGGGTGCGGCCCCTCGGCACCGGCAAGCGCGAGACGAGATACGCGGTGTGGTCGATCGCCGACATCACCCGCGACCGCGAGCGCCAGGAGGACGTGTTCCAGGAACTCCAGCACGCGATCGAATATCTCGATCACGCGCCGTGCGGTTTCTTCTCGGTCAATCCGGCCGGCGAACTCGCTTACGTCAACGCGACGCTGGCGAATTGGCTCGACTACGACCTCGCCGAGATCGGCTCGGGCGGGCTGAAGCTCACCGACATCGTCTCCGGCGATGGTGCTTCGCTGCTCACCGCGATCGTGGCGGTGCCGGGCGAGGTCAAGACGGAAGTCTTTGATATCGACCTGCGCATGCGCACCGGCAAGACTATGCCGGTGCGGCTCTATCACAAGCTCGCCTTCGGCGCCGACGGCGCGCCGGGGCCGTCGCGCACGCTGGTGATCAGCCGTGCTCGCGACGAGCGCAGCGATCCGGACCGCGCCGCCGAAGTGCGCTTCATGCGCTTCTTCGACCATACCCCGATGGCGATCGCGACGGTCGACCGCGGCGGCAATGTCGTGCGCGCCAATGCGCGCTACGCCAAGCTCGGGCAGGCGCTGGGGCTCGACAGCGCCAGCAAGTCGATCTTCCGCGCGGTCAATTCGCGCGACCGGCATCTCTTGATCGCGGCTATCAACCAGGCCGCGGAGGGCCAGGCCGACGTCGCGCCGGTCGAAGTGGCGCTCGAAGGAACCAGAGAGCGCTGGGGCCAGTTCTTCGTCACGCCGGTGGACGCGGCCGAGAACGACGCGGAAGCCGCCATCGTGCACATGCTCGAGACCACCGAGCGGCGCGCGCTGGAGAACCAGATCAACCAGTCGCAGAAGATGGAGACTGTCGGCCAGCTCGCCGGCGGCATCGCCCACGACTTCAACAACGTGCTCTCCGCCATCATGATGGCGAACGACTTCCTGCTGAACGCGCACAAGCCGACCGACCCGTCGTTCCAGGACATCATGCAGATCAAGCAGAATGCGACGCGGGCCGCCACGCTGGTGCGGCAATTGCTGGCGTTCTCGCGCCGGCAGACGCTGCGGCCGCAGGTGCTCGACCTCGGCGATGCGCTCTCCGATCTCGCTATGCTGCTGCGCCGCCTGATCGGCGAGAAGGTCAAGCACGAGACCATCCACGGCCGCGATCTCTGGCCGGTTAAGGTCGACGTCTCCCAGTTCGAGCAGGTCATCGTCAACCTCGCGGTCAACGCGCGCGACGCCATGCCCGACGGCGGCAAGCTGATCATCCGCACCGCCAACGTCACCACCGAAGAAGCGGCCAGGCTGGCCTACAAAGGCATGCCGGCAGCGGACTACGTGCGGATCGAGGTCGCCGACACCGGTACCGGCATCCCCGCCGATATCCGCGACAAGATCTTCGAGCCGTTCTTCTCGACCAAGGAAGTCGGCAAGGGCACCGGCCTCGGGCTCTCCACCGTCTACGGCATCGTCAAGCAGACCGGTGGCTTCATTTACGTGGACTCCGAGCCGGGGCAGGGCACCTCGTTCCAGATCTTCCTGCCGCGCCATCATGCCGAGGCGGAGGTGCAGGTCGAGCAGCCGGCGCCGGTCGTGGGCGCCAGCAATGGTGCCGCGAAGGACGCCGGGTCCGCGGCGGACGCCAAGCCCCGCACCGATCTCACCGGACAAGGCACCATCCTCCTGGTCGAGGACGAGGAGGGTCTGCGCGCGCTCAACGCACGCGGCCTGCGCTCGCGCGGCTACACCGTGGTCGAGGCCGAGAACGGCGTCGAGGCGCTGGAGGTGCTGGAAGAGCAGAGCGGCGGAATCGATCTCGTCGTGTCCGACGTCGTGATGCCGGAGATGGACGGCCCGACGCTGCTCAAGGCGATGCGCGAGAAGAACCCCGACATCAAGTTCATCTTCGTCTCCGGCTACGCGGAAGACGCATTCGAGAAGAGCCTGCCCGAAGGTCAGCAGTTCGACTTCCTGCCCAAGCCGTTCACGCTGAGCCAGCTCGTGGCGGCCGTGAAGGAGACGATGGCGAAGGCGGGGTGAGGGCCTCAACGCAATGACGACGGAAAAGCGGAATTCCCGTCGCAAAAGCCACCGGTAACCCGCGACCGCGGCGCCTTCGCATACCCGGCCAAGCTGCCGCCAAAGATGGGCTTTTGCCACATCCCCGCGACTGAGGGCCGCAGTCACACGTTCCGATAGTGGCTTCCTTTTTACGGAAGGCTGCCCATCTTAGGGGCACGTCCCCATGCCGGGGATCTGGGACACCAACATGAATTTCTCGCAACGCTCCCGCAGTCTCTTCAAGACGATTGCCGTCGTGCTGGCGCTTGCGCTGCCGACTGCGCTGGCGATCTCGTCCGCCGACGCGCGCGTCGGTGGCGGCATGTCGTCGGGTTCGCGCGGTTCGCGCACCTATTCGGCCCCGCCGTCAACCACGACCGCGCCAGGCTCGACCTCGCAGTTCAACCGCACCTACACCCAGCCGGGTGCAGGCATGAATTCGGCCGCAGCTGCGCCCGCGCGCGGCGGCCTGTTCGGCCGGGCCGGCGGCTTCATGGGCGGCCTTGCGGCCGGCTTCCTCGGCGCGGGCCTGCTCGGCATGCTGTTCGGCGGTGGCCTGTTCGGCGGCCTCGGTGGCCTGTCGTCGATCATCGGCCTGATCATCCAGATCGTACTCGTGGTGGTCGTGGTTCGGCTGGCGATGTCCTGGTGGCAGCGCCGCCACACCCCGCAGGCGGCCTATGCCAATGCTGACGCCAGTGCCGGTCCCGGACCGCAGGCGAACAACCGTAGTGGTCTTGGTGGTGGTCTTGGCGGCGGCTTCGGCTTCGGCGCCAACAACAACGCGCCGCTCGAGATCAAGCCGGACGACTATGAGGCGTTCGAGCGCCTGCTCGGCGACGTCCAGTCCGCCTGGTCCAACGAGGACGTGGCCAAGCTGCACACGCTCGCGACGCCGGAAATGGTCTCTTATTTCGAGCAGGACCTCGGCCAGAACCGCGCACGCAACGTCGTCAACAAGGTCAGCGACGTGAAGCTGTTGCAGGGCGACCTCGCGGAATCCTGGCGCGAAGGCGAGACCGATTACGCGACGGTGGCGCTGCGCTTCGCGCTGACTGACAAGACGCTCGACCGCAATACCGGCGCAATTGTCGCCGGCAGCGAGCAGCCGGGCGAGGCCACCGAAGTCTGGACCTTTGCCCGACGTCCGGGCGGCGCCTGGGAACTGTCGGCGATCCAGCAGACCAACTGACCACAGACGACATGAGAACAAGGCGTCGTGCTTCTTGCACGGCGCCTTTTTCTTTGGGCGCCTCGCATCGCGGCATCGGAATAAGCGGGCCTGCGTCGGGTTGAAATCTGGCGGCCAACGACACCACAAATGGAGGACAGGATGATCCGCATTGAGAGATCCGTGACGATTTTAGGCCTCGCGCTCGCCGCGGCCTTGCTTGCGGCGCCATCGGCGCAGGCGCAGTCGGCCGACATGACGTTCTTCGTGACTTCCAACGGTCCTGGCAAAGGCGCCGATCTCGGCGGCCTGGAGGGCGCCGATGCGCAGTGCCAGAAGCTAGCCCAGGCCGGCGGCGCCGGCAGTAAGACCTGGCGCGCTTATCTCTCCACGCAGGCCGCCGACGGCAAGCCGGCCGTCAACGCGCGTGACCGCATCGGCAAGGGACCGTGGCAGAACGCCAAGGGCGCTATGATCGCCAAGGACGTTGCCGACCTGCACGGGCCGGCCAACAACCTCACCAAGCAGACCGCGCTCAGCGAGAAAGGCGAGGTCATCAACGGCCGCAGCGACACGCCGAACCGGCACGACATCCTGACGGGATCGCAAGCCGACGGCAGCGCATTTCCCGCGGGTGACGACAAGACCTGCAAGAACTGGACGTCGAGCACGCAAGGCGCGGCGGTCGTCGGCCACGCCGATCGTCAAGGCCTGCGCGATGACGAGCCGTCGAAATCGTGGAACAGCTCGCATCCCTCGCGCGGTCCCGACGGCGGCTGCTCGCAAGCCGATCTGAAGAGCACCGGCGGCGACGGCTTGCTCTATTGCTTCGCGTCGAATTGAGACGCGGAACTCGCTCCGCCGTCTTGGAGTTCGTGGTTGCGTGCTACACTCGCCACCACGCAATCACGGACCCCTTCTATGAAATACGAACTCTATTATTGGCCCGAGATCCAGGGCCGCGGTGAATATGTGCGGCTGGCGCTGGAGGAGGCGGGCGCGGCCTACGTCGACGTGGCGCGTGGCCCACGCGGCATAGCTGCGATGATGAAGATGATGGACGCGCACAAGGGCACGCCGCCCTTTGCGCCGCCGTTCCTCAAAGCCGGCAAGCTCGTCATCGGTCAGACCGCGAACATCCTGCTCTATCTCGGCGCCCGCCACGCCCTTGCCCCGAAGTCGGAGGCCGGTCAACTCTGGGTGCATCAGCTACAGCTGACCATCACCGATTTTGTGGTCGAGATTCACGACACCCATCATCCGCTCGGGCCCTCGCTCTACTACGAAGATCAGAAGCCGCCGGCGAAGAAGCGCACGGCCGACTTCTGGGGCGAGCGCGTGCCGAAATATCTCGGCTATTTCGATCAGCTCCTTGAGGACAATGGCGGCGCCTATGTCACCGGCCGCAGGCTGACCTATGTCGATCTCTCGCTGTTCCAGCTCGTCGCAGGGCTGCGCTATGCGTTTCCGAAGCGGATGAAGGCATTCGAGACAGATATCCCGGGGCTTGTTGGGCTGCACGACCGCGTCGCGGCGCGGCCGAACATCAAGGCCTATCTCGAAAACGAGCGCCGTATCCCCTTCAACGAGCAGGGCATCTTCCGCCGCTACCGCGAGTTGGATGGCTAGCCGGTCCGGCGGGAAGTGCCCAGCAGAGTGATGCGCGCGCTCACCACACGCCAGGCAGCAGGCGATAGCGCACGTGCGTCACATAGTCGGCATAGCCCGGCAGGCCCTCGCGCAGCGTGCGCTCCTCGATGCGAATGCGGCCCGCAAACAAGACGAGGAATAGCGGCACCATCAGAAGTCCCCACCATGAGCCCAGAAGCAGCGGCACGCCGGCGAAGAACAGGATCATGCCGCTGTACATGGGATGGCGCACATGGGCATAAGGCCCCGTCGAGATCACGTGCTGCGCGCGCTCGGCTTGCAGCTTCACCACGGGCGCCGCGAACGAGTTCTCGCGGAACACCCAGAGGATGAACAGCGTCGAGAGCAGGAACAGGGCGAGGCCGAGCACCTGCAGCGCCATCGGCATGTCGGAGGACCGCGTACGCCGGTCGAGCCCCATCGCCGCCAGCCAGACCAGCATCGCGACGACGAAGATGGTCATGAACACCTTGTCGGCAGCGGGCTGGTCCTTTTGCAGGACCGGCCGCAGACGTTCGGCGAGCAGTGCGGGGTCGACCCGGTAAAGCCACCAGCCGCAAAGCGGGCCGAGCAGGGCGGAGGTCGCGAGGAACACCCAGGCCGACGGCCAATGCAAGGTGCCGGCGGACGCGAACAGCAGCGCGCCCATGGCGGCGGTGGTGATCGTGCTCTGCAACAGGAGTCTTGCGATCATGCAGGTCTCAGGGTAGCCGCGCACGATATTGGTCCCGCTATCCGGCGAAGTTGCGGCCGGACACGCGAAAAGCCCGATCGACCGGATCGGGCATTTCATCTCGACGCGGCTGATCAGGCGAGCTGATCGATCCGAGTACCCTGACCCGGCGGCAGCGGCGCAGGCGGCGGCGGCTTATAGGTCGGGTCGTTGTCCTTGGTCTTGGTCTGATCGTCCTGCTGCTTGGTCGTGTCGTAGCTCGGCACCACGATCGCGATCGGCGGCGGCGAAACGGTAGAAACGCTCATCCACAAATCCTCACATATGGAACAATTGACCCTGCGCCGCGAGACGCAAAATTTCCTTCAAGCCAATCGTTAAAATGCGAGGGATCCGGTGCGGTGGAGAGGCCGCTTTCGTGCCGCCACACGCGCTGTTTCCGCGAGAGGACAGACCTCTCCTCGTCATTGCGAGCGCAGCGAAGCAATCCAGTCTGTCTCCGCGGAGGGATTCTGGATTGCTTCGCTACGCTCGCAATGACGGTCTGTAGTGGGCGGTGTGCTGTCAGGCGCACACCGCGCGGGGACCGCCTATTCGTCCTTGCCGCGCGTGATCGCGATGGACGCATCCGTCTTGGTGCGGGCGCATTCCATGTTGAGACGCCGGTAACGCATGCTGATCTTGTCGCCGCGCAAGAGCCCCATCCGCTTCAGGCAGCGTGTCGCGCCCGTCGTCGTATCGTCCTTGGTCACGGTGAAGACGATCGCGGCCATCGACCCCACCAGCGCAAAGAACTCCGGCTTGGGCTTGCGATCGCCCTTGGCATAGAGCTCGATCGAATATTTGTCGCCACGGCAAGCCACGGACAATTCCTTGGCCGCCGGATGAGTCAGGTAGACGACGTTGGCGGCGCGGAAATTCACCTTGAGGCGATCGACCTGGTTCGCCAGCTCCTTGGCGCTGTCATCGCAGCGGTCCGCGCGGGCGGGCGAGGCGATGGTCACAAGGCCGGTGATGGCGGCGGCGACCAGGATCGCGCCGCGGACGTGCAAGTTCAATGTCATGATGAAAAGCCCCTTAGCGGGCGCATTCAACCGTCGTCCCGCGCGTAGCGCAAGGGGTGCACCCAGGGTCTTCACCGGCATCATGAGAGCATGGTGTCCGCCGACAGCCGCCGAAAATAGGTCGCCGTGCCGTCGAATCGGGATGCCCCGACCGCACCAGAGCGCCTTCCCTTTGCGGCAAAAAAGCTTAGAACGCTTCTATGAAAGGGGCCCATGCGAGGGCTCCAAAACCCCGAGATTCCCGCCCATGAACGCTCCCACCACTTTCCCCGACCCCGCAAAGCCCGTTCCGCCCTACAAGCACACGCCGCTGTTTCCGCTGGGTAAGGACGAGACCCCCTACAAGAAGATCACGGCCGAGGGCGTGCGGGTCGAGAAGGTCCTGGGGAAAGACATGCTGGTGGTGTCGCGTGAGGCGCTGCGGGCATTGTCGGAAGCGGCCTTTGGCGACATCAACCACTATCTGCGGCCGGGTCATCTGAAGCAGCTCCGCGCGATCCTGGAGGATAGCGAGGCGAGCCCGAACGACAAGTTCGTCGCGCTGGACTTCCTCAAGAACGCCAACATCGCCGCCGGCGGCGTGCTGCCGATGTGCCAGGACACCGGCACCGCGATCATCATGGGCAAGAAGGGCTGCAACGTCATCACCGATGGTGACGACGAGGCGGCACTGTCGGAAGGCGCGCGCGATGCTTACCTGCGCCGCAATCTGCGCTACTCGCAGGTCGCGCCGCTGTCGATGTACGAGGAGAAGAACACCGCCAACAACATGCCGGCGCAGTGCGAGATCTACGCCGAGGGCGATGACGCCTACAAGTTTATGTTCATGGCGAAGGGCGGCGGCTCCGCCAACAAGAGCTTCCTCTTCCAGGCGACGCCCTCGGTGCTGACCAAGGACCGGCTGCTCGCCTTCCTGAAGGAGAAGGTGTTGACGCTGGGCACCGCGGCGTGCCCGCCCTATCACCTCGCGATCGTCATCGGCGGCACCTCGGCCGAGCTCTGCATGAAGACGGTGAAGCTGGCGTCGGCTCGCTATCTCGACGCGCTGCCGACCCACGGCTCGCCCGACGGCAACGCGTTTCGCGATCTCGAGATGGAGCAGGAAATTCTGAAGATGACGCAGTCGCTCGGCGTCGGCGCGCAGTTCGGCGGCAAATATTTCTGCCACGACGTCCGCGTGATCCGCATGCCGCGTCATGGCGCCTCGCTCCCGATCGGGCTCGGCGTGTCCTGCTCGGCCGATCGCCAGGTGCTCGGCAAGATCACCAGGGAGGGCGTCTATCTCGAGGAGCTCGAGCACAACCCGGCGCAGTATCTGCCTGAGGTCGAGCAGTCGCTCGGCGGCGAGGTCGTCAAGATCGACCTCAACCAGCCGATGAAGGATATCCTTGCCACGTTCTCGAAGTGCCCGACCAAGACGCGGGTATCGATGACCGGCACCATGATCGTCGCGCGCGATTCCGCGCATGCCAAGCTGCGCGAGCGGCTCGACAAGGGCGAGCCGCTGCCGGACTATTTCAAGAACCATCCGGTCTATTACGCGGGCCCGGCCAAGACGCCCGAGGGCTATGCCTCCGGTGCGTTCGGCCCGACCACTGCGGGCCGTATGGATTCCTTTGTCGATCAGTTCCAGGCCGCCGGCGGCTCGATGGTGATGGTCGCCAAGGGCAACCGCGCGCCAGCCGTGCGTGAGGCCTGCAAGAAATATGGCGGCTTCTATCTCGGCTCGGTCGGCGGCGCCGCGGCGAATCTTGCCGAGCACTGCATCAAGAAAGTCGAGGTGCTCGAATATCCCGAGCTCGGCATGGAAGCGATTTGGCGCATCGAGGTCGTCGACTTCCCGGCGTTCATCATCATCGACGACAAGGGCAATGACTTCTTCAAGGAGTTGAATCTCGGCTAGCCAGGTCCTGGCGTCCTTCCGCCGGTTCTTGGACCGGCGGAGGATTTACGCAGCCTGCGCTCAGCGCTTTATGCTGAACGATACAGCGCCGCCATTTTCCGCGCTGTCGAACATGACGAGGGCGCGAATGCTGGCTGAGTCTTCCTCGAGGGGAAGTAGAATCTCCGCTTTGGCGTCCGCTGTGACGGTGCTGAGGTCGAGCGTTGCCAACGGCTTTGCCGTCTTGCTGCTGCCGTCCCACAACCAAATTGTATAGGAAACCTTTTCATTCCGCGTCGGGCCTGCGAGAATCAAGATGCCGTCGTTCACCGCGGCAAGGTCCCGGATCCCGGTATTTTCCCCGAGTTCTAACGGGATCGAGTCCGGCTTGAGGTCGTCGGCCTTTGTGAACAGTGCTCCCGCATCGACGCTGAGCACATAGGCTTGCTTGTCGAGCGACGGTCCTCGCAGCCCGAAGTACATGCGTCCGTTCCTGACCGCGATCCCTTCGATATTAACGCCGCCCTCCGCAAGAGGCTTGTTGAATTTCGCTTTTACATATTTGTCGTTTTCAATAACCTCGCGCATCCGCGGGCTCGCCTCCACGCCATCGACCTTCTTAGCGTTGGGTTCGGTCTTGGGAATACCGGTTTGCGGATCCACGGCGATCCGAAACACGACGTAGCTCGACAGGTTCTCCTTGTCTTTCTTGCGGCTGCGGCCGTGCGAGCCGGTCACATAGAAGAAACCCTTTTCGTAGGCGACGCCTTCGGCATCGGGATCCTTGTCTTCATCGGAAAGCCGGATGAGCTTCCGTGGAACGAGGACGTTTCCTTCGATCGAGAAGAACTGCGCGTATTTCTTCTCATCATTGGCAATCAGGCACGACGTGAATTTTGGTGTCGTCGGCACGCACGCCGCGCCGCTCAGATTCATGCGCGGCTGATCCTCGAAGTTGTCGTCCTTGTCTTCCTTCTCAAAGATCGAGGCAGGCTTCCAGGCAGTCGCCTCCGGCGAAATCTTCGGCGGCAACGGTTCGCCGCGGCCGGCCGACGCCGTAGCTGCCAGCACAATGCAAACGAAGGCGGCGGTCAGTGATCGATGAAATGAAAGCGTGTCGTTGTGCGGCATTTTTCCCTTCCGCGTGCAATGCTTAACTACAACCCTGAATTGTTAAGGCAAGGGCGGCGATGTCGCGGAGCGGGATTTTCTCGTCAGCTACAATTCGTGACCTGGTTAGAGCACAGCCCGCGCCACCAGCCGCGGACGCCGTCCTGGCTCTCGACCAAGCCCCAGAGGCCGCTGCAGGCAAAGATGTGCTTCGGTCCGCCGTCGGTGTCGATCGCGCCGCCGAGCTCGCGCTGGGCGGGCGTCCATTTCGCATCGACGAAGGGTGCTTGGAACAGGCCGCCCATGCGTGTCGCGCCATTGGCGTAGGACGCGCCGACCTTGTTGGAGGCGACCCAGCCGCGTCCGGCATAGGGCTTTGGCGCGCTGCGCGGATATTTCTTGTCGTCCTCGTAGTCCTTGCCCGGCGGCTTGGCGCCTTCGATCAGAAACCAGCCGTTCTTGAAGCCGATGATGCGGAATTCGGTAAGCCAGCCGCCATCCGGCGTGTTCTCGCTGCCGCCGAGCTTGAGCCGGTAGGGCGGCGGAAGCGTGCCGAGCACACGCGCCTTGATCGATGGTTCGGCACGCACGTTGAGGCCATCAGGATCCTTGTCGACGGACCATGCGCCGAAATCGCAGGGCTCGGCACCGTCCGGAAGCGTTGAGCGCTTCGCGGCGAGATCGGCATGCAGCTTTGCGAAGTCGGTGTCGTCGGTGTCAGGATCGGGCCCGCTACGCGGTTTCAATGCGACCGAGACTGCGCGCGTCGCATCCGGCGTCAGCGCGACCACGAGAGCCTGGCGCGTGGCGAACACGCTTGCAGGTGACTTCGGATCGTTCGACGAGATCGGATAGACGGCGAGGTAGCCCGTTGCCCCTTCGGTTCGATAGGCCGTGCCGGCGACATAGCCTGCCGGTAGCATGGCGAGCGCGCTTGCCCGCCACGCCGGTTCGGCGTCGTCCGCGCTAGCCGCTTGTGTCGCGACACACAGGATCGTCGCCGCGATGAGACCGAGCGCGCGCACCGTTGCCGCGCGGCTTAGGCGCGCGTGCCGGTGAACGGGAAGCTGCCCATCGGGCCGATGCCCATCTCACCGCTCATGCTGTCGCCGGAGACGGTTCCGATGAATTCGAGCGTCAAGGGCATCGGATTGGTGATCGAGACCTTCCAGTTGACGGCATCGCCGCTGACGGTGCCATCGAAAATCTCGGCTGTATCGCCTTCCGCGCCCTGCGTCCCCGTGAGCGTGCCGCCGGCAGCCGTCAGGCTCAGCGTCGCCTTGCGCTCGCCCATGGGGGTCGTCAGGGTCAGAGTCCAGTTGCCGTCGACGGCCATTCGCGTCTCCCAAGATCCCGGCGGACCGCGACGATCCGCGGGCCAGTCCCGGCCGAGCGTATAGCGCAACTCGCCGCTCGCGCCTAACGCTCCGTTGGAGGCATTTAGGCGCGGGCGGCGGCGCGTCGTCGGCTGGTGACGATGAGGCGAAGCACGACGTATTGCACGGCGAAGGCGAGGATCTTGGCGCCGCCCGCGACCACCGTGATGTAGAACGCCCACAGCTTCAGATCGCCTGTGGAGGCGACGGCGATCATGCCGGCGCCGATTACGAACATCAGCGCGGCCCAGGCATAACCTGCAGCCGTCACATATTCCGGAACGGTCTCGACGACGATCGGCGGCATGTAGCGCAGCATCCAGCCCCGCTTGAGCATGATGGCGCCGATCGCGAAATGCGCGATCGAGGGCTTTGCGAGCATGAAGCGGGGATCGTTGGTCAGCAGCGTGACCGTGCCGAGCACGACGACGAGCGCGACGCTCGCATAGGTCATGTAATTGAGCTGCTGCCCCTTGACGCGCGAGTAGATCACCTGCGCGATCGCTCCGGCAATCGCCACCGACGTTGCCAGGACGACGTTGTCGGTGATGATATAGATGACCAGGAAGACGATGGCAGAGAAGAGGTCGGAGGCGAGGCGGGCGAATACGTCCTTCATCGTCGATCCTGTTCAGCGGGAGTTGGACATTGGGCTGGCCGGCGCACCGTACTTGATCTGCCGATATTCGGGATACCATTTTGTGAAATAGATCGCGCTGTTGCGGGCGGCGAAGGCGACCGCAAGGCTCGACCAGAGCGGCAGGCCGGGGACATAGAGCAGCACGAGATTGGCGGCCGCCATCAGCAGCGCAGCCGCGGTCCAAGCGCCCGTGATGACGTAATTGGCATAGAGAAAGCCGGGCATTGCCGCGGTCTCGGCCGGCACGGATTCGACCGCGTATTGCAGCGTGAAGGGACG
Organism: Bradyrhizobium sp. 155; assembly: GCF_023101105.1. Lineage (NCBI taxonomy): Bacteria > Pseudomonadati > Pseudomonadota > Alphaproteobacteria > Hyphomicrobiales > Nitrobacteraceae > Bradyrhizobium > Bradyrhizobium sp. 155. The sequence goes on from NZ_CP064704.1 coordinate 2,739,607, forward strand.
CCGGACCAGCATCGAGCCGAGCGAGATGACGAAGATGCCGATGTCGACCAACAGCTTGACACCGAGCGTGCCAAGCGCCGGGTCGAACAGCGCGAGGTGGAGGCCGATTGCGGCGAATAGCAGCGCCGAGCCCATAGCCAGGATCTTCAGCGAGCGACCGCGCACGACATCGATCGCCACGGTGGCCAGACAGGTTGCCGAGGCTACGAATACGCTGATCGTGGCAGACGTCATCAGCATCAGGAAAGTGAAGGCGCCGTAGGGCGCGAGGATCAGGAAAATCGCCATGGTTCGCCTCGGTCAGGCCTTATCTTTACGGTGTAAAGATCAATATGTCAGGAGCGAGGCGGGGTCAAGTCAAATCTTTACAGTGTCAAAATGACGTAAGCGACTTCCAAAAATTGGATTGCTGCAACGGCTTGGTCGGCCATCTCATCAATGAAGCCGGCCCAGGACAGGTGCGGCAGCACAGGTAACCCAAGGGCGATCGAGAGGACGAAGGCGAGCAAGATACCGCCGTTGAAGATGGTTTGGCCGCTCCGCCGCGGCCGGATCATCGGGAGCGTGATCCCGGCGCAGATCAGGAACAGGATCAGGACAGCGAGGCGGTCTGCGGTGATCGAGGGCATATGCATGAGAGACCTTTTGGTGACATCAGCGATGTCGAGAGGAGAGCTACCGCGCGCCGACCCAACTGCCGTGAAAACCGTCGGGCACGCGATGGCCGAGCTGCACCAGCGCGACGGGGCCGGCCTCGACATCCTTGGCATTGAACACGGCGAGGTCGCTGCGGTTTTCCCGCGCGCGCCAGACCACCGCCAGCAGCCAGCCGTCGCCTTCCGCCGCATCTTTCGACCGCTCGACGAAGACCGGCTCGGAGATGGTGTCGCCGGCCGGCAGCAGATAATGGCCGAGGCGCGTTCCATTGCCATCGACATGGACGACGCCGGACAGCGCGCCGAACATCGGCAGCTTCGGATTGGCGCAGGCGTACCAGCCGTGACGGCTCTTCAATCCGGCGCGGCGGTCGTCGATGCGCGGGAATTCGCCGGTGAGATCGTCGAGATAGGTCTGCTGGAAGCGGTCGGTCTTCCCGGCAAGATCGAAGGTCCAGCGGCAGTGGCGAGCGAAGGATTTCTCGGGATTGGTGGGCGTGCCGTCGGGATGCGTAAATAGTGGTGCTTCCTCGAACTGCATGACGTCCGCGATGATGCGGTCACCGTCCTCCCAAGCATTCATGACGTGGAAGACGTAGCAGGCTTCAGCACGAAACCAGACGATCTCCTTCGCGCTGCCCTTGCGCTTGATCACGCCGACATAGGCGCCCTTGTCCGGCTCCCAGGCATAGGGCGGCCGGCCGCTGATCGCGCGCTCCATGCTGCCGGTGACGGGCAGGATCGGAAACAGCACGTGGTTCTCGGTGACGATGAAGTCGTGCACCATGCTGGCATAGGGCGCCTCGAAACGTTCGAAGCGCGTCGCCTTGCCGGACGCGTCGATCGAGCCGTAGGAGAGGGCAGGCGTCAGCGGACCCGCGGCGTTGTAGCCGAAGAACACCAGCTCGCCGGTGACGGGATCGATCTTCGGGTGCGCGGTGAAGCTGCCGGCGACACGGCCCTGATAATTGTGATAGCCGCGGGTTGCGAGCGTGCCCGGATCGATCTCAGTCGGCAGATGGGCTTCTTCCAGCGCAAGCAGCTTGCCGGCATGGAAGATGATGTTGGTGTTGGCGACGCCGCCGTCGGTGAGGTCTTGCGGCGCATCCGGCAGCTTGCGGCCGAAGCCCCCGAACAACGCGCGGCCGGCATCGTGCTCGGCCAGCCATTTCGGCGTACGGACCCAGCGATTGCGATGGCTGGCGCGGCCGTTCTCGAGGTGAAAGGCGTGCAGCATGCCGTCGCCGACGAACCAGTGCGCGCCGGGCGAGTCGAACTGCGGATTGGGGCCGTTGCGATAGAGCGTGCCGTTCAGTTCGCGCGGCAATTCACCGATGATTTTCAGGAAGGGCGCGTCGGCCTCAAACGGAATCGGACCGAGGTTGTGGCGGCGTTCGGCAACGGCGTCCTGCTGCACGGCGTATCCCTTCCTTATCTTTACATCGTAAAGATCAAATAGCCGTACGAGGGTTTTGGTCAAGTGAAATCTTTACACTGTCAATATTGCGTCCTATAGCTGGCCCATGGGCAAGAGTGAGATCAGGACAGAAACCGCGCGCGGTGGGCGCATTTCGAAGAAGGCGAGCGCGCCGGCGCGTTCCGCGCGACGACCGGCGAGCGTCAAGTCCGAGGCGCCCTATCACCACGGCGCGCTGCGCGAGGCGCTGCTCCAGGCCGCCGAACGGGTGCTGGAGCGTGACGGGCTCGCCGGCCTGACATTGCGCGCGGTGGCGCGCGAGGCGGGCGTCTCGCATGCCGCGCCCACCCATCATTTCGGTGACCTCACCGGGCTTCTCAGCGAGCTCGCGGCGGTCGGCTTCCGCCAGTTCAATGCGGCGATGGCGTCGTCCTCTGACACCGCCACCACCCCGCTTGAGCACGCGCTGGCGCGGCCGAAAGCCTATGTTGCCTATGCCCAGGCTCATCCCGGCATGTACGGCATCATGTTCCGCACCGAGCGCCTCGACTATTCCAGGCCGTCGCTGCACGAGGCCGCCGAGGCGTCCTTTGCGGGACTCGCCAATGCCGTCGGCATGATGCGGCAGGAGCAGATCCGCGGCGACGCGCTGACGCTCAATCAGGGCGCTGCGATCGCGCGCGCCTGGTCGATGGTGCACGGTTTTACGATGCTGCTGCTCGATGGACGGCTGGAGGATATTCTGGGGCGTCTGCCCGAGGGCACGACTCCCGAACGCCTGCTCGAGGCCATGCTGATGTCGCCCGTGACGGGGAAGCCGCCGGGCCCCTGATCGATTGCCGGCGAGCGCCTAGCGCATCGTCGCGAGCTCGACCGCGCGGCCGCGTGCGCCTATGATCTTCACCTCGTCCTTGCCGCAGGTAAAGCTGCGGGCGAACTCGTCCGCGGCCTTGCGCGCGAGCTCATTGGCGTTCGGGTTGGCGATCGCGTCGACATAGGCGACGTGGCAGACGGGGCCGGGTGGCAGCCGGGTCACGATGAGCATGGCCTTGGTGTTCGGCCGCCCCTGCTTGTCGGGATCGGTGCCATCGGCGATGTGCCAGCGCTGGATCATCGCGAACGGCTTGGCCCCAGCGGTGCGCCATTCGACGGTGGTTTCGGACGAGCTGAACGGAGCGAACCAGACTTTAGCCGCCGGTTCCTCGGCCGCGGCCTCGCGATTGCGGCCGACGGAGACGATTTCGCGAAGATCGTCTTCGGCGATCAGGACCACGAGGCCATCCTTGCCCTTGCAGACCCGCGTGGTGCTGCCGTCGAGCTCGCTGGGCTTTCCGATCTGGCGGCAATCCTTCGGGGCCGTCGAGGTATATTGGCTGCCCACGGATCGGGCGTCGGCTCGGTCGAGACCACTGCACATCAGCAACATGGCCAAGAGCAATAAGGCCAAGCCTGCGGTGGTGATGCGGAACATGACGACGCCTTTGATCGAGTGGGAACTCCGTACCATCAGACGTCTTGATTGTGGGCAAGGTTCAAACGGGGTCAACAGACACCTGACAGCGGCGCGGAATCGTTCTAGAAGAGCGGCTTCGCTTGGGCTCTTTCAGCCTCGTTCGCGTCCTCGTTTTTCGTGATCATGCCAGCCACCTCGTCCAACAAACCTTATCGCGTCGGCCGCTCGAAAACCGGGCTCGGCCTCTTCGCCACCAAGCCGATCAAGAAGGGCACCCGGATCATCCGTTATTACGGACCGATCCTGGACTCCCGGATTCCCGAGCACGACGACATCGAGAACAAATACCTGTTCGAGCTCAACGGTCGCTGGACCATTGACGGCTCCGTGCGCAAGAACCTCGCGCGCTACATCAACCATTCGTGCAGGCCCAACGCCGAATCCGACGTGCGGCCGCGCGAGCGCAAGGTTTTCATCCGCGCCATCAAGAACATCGAGCCGGGCGACGAGATCAATTACGACTACGGCACCGATTATTTCAAAGCCTACCTGAAGCCGATCGGCTGCAAGTGCGAATCTTGCGAGAAGAAGCGCAAGAAGCTGCGCGCCGAGGCGCGGGCCGAACGCGCCAAGGTGAAGGCGCGCGCGGAGCGCAAAGCCGAGAAGGCGAGCGTGAAGTCCGCCAAAAAGAAGAAGCTTAATGGTCATGCCGTCGGCAAGGCGAAGGGCCGCGCGCGGGCCTAGCCTGAGTTCGAGCTTCTGGCATAACTGTCATGCCCCGCGAAAGCGGGGCATTCAGTACGCCGCAGCTCCGTATGCGACGACTACCTCTGGAATACTGGGTCGCCCGGTCCAGCCGGGCAACGACAGCGAGTGATGTGGCCTCAGGCAGCCAGCACACTCCCGCTCCTGCGCAATCCCACATATTGCAGTTCGGCAAACACGCCGGTCGCGATCGCCTGCGCCACGACCATGAGCTCGCCGGCAAGGTTCGGCGACACCGCGCCCGAGAGCAGCAGCGCAATGCTGCCGACGGTCCAGGCCGCGTTGCCGACCACGACCAGCAGCACGAGCGGCTTTGCCACGGAGGCGCGTGAGGCGAGCCAGCCGACCAGCGCCGTGTAGGCGATCAGGAACAGGCCGGTCTCGCGCAGCAGCGCTTCGGGTAGGTTGAACAGCGAGGCGAACGCGCTGGCGCCGAACGTGAAACCGAGAGCGGCCACGCCGCTGAAGATCGCGTCGGCAAGAAGCGCGCGGCGAAGGAAGGTGGATGCGTCGATCATCGTGGGTCTCCATGGTTGGGGTGGGCTCGAGGTGAAACTCAGTGCAATCCACGCCACCAGGCGCGGAGCAGGCGGGCGAGGCGGAACGGGCAGAGGCTCCTGCCGACGCTGTGCTCGAAGGCCGTGACCTGCGCGACGACGTAGTCGCCGGTCGAATGCACCAGCGGCTCCGGCATGTTGAGGCTGCGCGCCAGCATCCGGGTTGCGAGCGCCATGGCCCAGGGAACTAGCTGGTCTGTGACGGTCCGGTAGAGCAGCAATGCGATCATGGTCGTCTCCTGTTGCGACCCAAGATGCGCCGGCCCGAGCACCAATTCGATTACCTCCGACGTAATGGAAGGGCCGAAATCTGCGTGCTAGGTTTTCGACCATGAACGCACATGCATCCACCGCACAGGCCGAACGCAGCCAGCCGGTCCATATCGGCGACCATTTGCGCGAATGGCGGCAGCGCCGCCGCATGAGCCAGCTCGATCTCGCCGGTGAGGCCGAAATCTCGGCGCGGCATTTGAGCTTCGTCGAGACCGGCCGCGCCGCGCCCTCGCGCGACATGGTGCTCAGACTCGCCGAACGTCTCGACGTGCCACTGCGCGAACGCAACGTGCTGCTGGTCGCCGCCGGCTATGCCCCGGCCTTTCCGCAACGCACGCTGGAGGATCCCGCCTTGAAATCAGCCCGCCAGGCGATCGACCTCGTCCTCAGGGCGCATGAGCCGAATCCGGCGCTGGCCTATGACCGGCACTGGAATCTGGTCTCCGCCAACCGCATGCTGGCGCCGCTGCTCGCCGGCATCCCGCAGCGGCTGCTCGGTCAGCCCTTCAACGTGCTGAGGCTTGCCTTCCATCCCGAGGCGCTGGCGCCGCGCACGGTCAATCTCGCGGAATGGTGCGGACATCTCCTGGAGCGGCTGCACCGGCAATGCGAGGCCACGGCCGATCCCGAGCTGATCAAGCTGTATAACGACTTGAAGAGTTATCCGATCCCGGCGCGCGCGGCGCCGCTGTCGAGCGACAATGTCGCGATCCCCTTCAAGCTGCGCCACGAGGGGGAGATACTAAGTTTCTTCTCCACCACCATGGTATTCGGTACGCCCGTCGACATCACGCTGTCGGAGCTGGCTCTGGAAACCTTCTTCCCGGCCGACGAGCGCACTGCCGAGCGGCTGAAGCAGATGGCGGCTGGCTTGCAGTAGTGCCGTTTACAGGAGCCGGTGGCGCTCGCATAATCCCCGGATGACACGCTCGTCCCGGCCATTACGGTCGGCCAATCCGGTCGGCGACCTTTTGCGCCGCTGGCGCATGCGCCGTGCATTGAGCCAGGCGGAGCTGGCGTTCGAGGCCGGCATTTCGATCAAGCATCTGAGCTATGTCGAGACCGGCAAGTCGGCGGCAAGCCGGGAGATCCTCCTGCAGCTCGCGACCGCCCTCGGTTTGTCGCTGCGTGATCGCAATGCGCTGCTGGAGGCCGGGGGGTTTCGCGCGACTATACGGCGAGCGCGATCTTTCAGCGCCGGAGCTTGCCGACGCGCGGCGCGCGATCGATCTTCTGCTCCGGCGGCACGAACCGTTTCCCGCGATCGTGACCGATCGGCGCTGGAACGTGATGGAGGCCAACTGCGCCGCGTCGCGGCTGATGACGATGCTGCTTGGGCAAGAACGCATGCAGCGGCCGCTCAATCACATGCGCATGTTCCTCGCGCCGGACGAGCTCAAGCCGTTCGTCGAGAATTGGCCCATCGTCGCGACCGCGTTGTTGTCGCGTGCGCGGCACGAAGCGATGGCTGCACCGCTCGACGAGGCCCTGCAATCGACGTGGCGCGAATTGACGCGGCTGCCGGAGCTTCCCGCACTCAGGATCGAGGACAACGTCGCGCCGGGGCCGCTCTGCGAAGTGCGCTTACGAAAGGGCGACGCCCGCATCGGTCTGATCGGTGCGGTGCTGACGCTCGGGACCCCGCAAGACGTGACGCTTCAGGAGCTTCGCGTTGAAATGTTCATGCCGGCGGATGCCGTGTCCGAGGCCACTCTGATCGCGCTTGCGGCTCAGGAGGCCTGAGCTCGCTCGGCGTCGCGGCGCTCAAAGCTCATGGCTTGCATCACCTCCGCAAACGGACCTTTGAGATCGCTCAGTGTCGCCATGGTCAGGCCCGCGCCGTTGGTGCCGACGCGCGTGGCGGCGCGGATCAGGATCCATTCGCTCTCCGGCGGTCGGAAGAAGTAGAGGCTGATCTCGGGATTGATAAAGGTCCAGTTGCGCATGTCGACGATCTGCGCAACGCCGCTCGAAAAGTCCGCGGCCTGCACCGCTTGGAGCAGTGGTGTGTTCGGTTCGCCCTCGACCAGGGGTGCATCAAGTCGCATCCAGGCGGCGGCCGGGCCGGGCTTCTCCAGCGCGCCCTCGATCAGCCGCACCGACACGTTCTGGAAATACCGGCTCCATTTCTGCGCGAAGGCCGCCGGTGCTGCGCCTGTCTCAGGCGTCTTGTCGATAGTCGCGGGCCTGGCGAAGGGATCGACGGGCGATTCTCCGCTCGGCGCCGTCAAGAGCGCCGTGCAACGGCCGATCTCGGTCTCTCCGTCCATCAGCCGCACCTGGGCGGTCTTGGCCTTGCGGCCGTCGCGCAACAATTCGGTGGTGGTCTGGAAGACGCGCAGGCCCGCCGGTCGCCACAGGTCGAAGGTCAGGCGCCGCACCGCGAAGCCGGATTCGGTGGCGAGACGGTCGATGTCGCGGGTCATCAGGGCGGTGGTGGCGCTTCCCTGCAACATGTCAGGCGACCACGGGCCGCCGGCATGCTCCGTAGCCCGGAACTGCTGGCCTTCCGGCTTGAAAATAGCGGTCATCGCGGTTTCCCCTCGTGCTTGATCGTGGCCGCGAGTATCGGGTCGGGTGAGGCCTGTCACAATAACCGCAGAGGTGAAGTCGTGAGCCATGCAGGACCGGTGCCTTGCGCCGCCTCCGGTTCGGTTTATCTTCCGACGAACCCGTACCGTCCGAAGGAGACGTCCGACATGAGCACGTTGAAACCGCTTCAGATCGACGTCGTTTCCGACGTGGTGTGCCCCTGGTGCTATATCGGCAAGCACCGGATCGAGAGTGCGCTGACGCTGGTGCCAGATGTTCCGGTCAAGCTCAATTTCCGTCCCTTCTTCCTCAATCCCTGGGTGCCGTCCGAGGGCATCAGCCGGGAGGAGTATCTCACCAAGAAGTTCGGCTCGGTCGAGGCCTACAAGGGCATTGCGGGACGCGTCGTTGCGGCGGCGGGCGAAGAGGGGCTCGTCTATCGGCCCGAGCTTGTCGCGCGTCAGCCCAACACCACCGACTGCCACCGCCTGATCCTCTGGGCCGAGGCGATCGGCAAGGCGCCCGAGATGAAGCAGCGCCTGATGGAGCTCTACTTCCGCGACGGCGGCGACCTCACCGATTTGAACGTGCTTGTGCAGGCGGCTGCCGATGTCGGCCTCGATGCCGACGACGTGCGCCGGCGCCTCGCCACCGACGAGGACGTCGCGCGCGTATCGGCGGACGCGCAGGAAGCCGCCGAGAAAGGCATCTCCGGCGTGCCGACCTACGTGTTCGCGCAAAAATACGCCGTCTCCGGCGCGCAGGATCCCAACATGCTCGCGCGCGCCATCCGCGAGGTCTCGGCGGAGATCAACGCCCAGGCGGCGGAGTAGGAGCCATCCTATTTACGAAGCAGGCGAACTGCGCGACGCGCCGCCGCGTAGGCGATGCCGTGCGCCGCGAGCGCTCCGTGAACCAGCGCCACGATGGGGTCGTTCCGCCGCAACGGTATCAGCACGTCGCCGACGGCGAAGCGCCCGCGCCAGATCGGATTGATCATGGGGTGATCGGCGCTCGCCGTGGAATCCGCGCTGGCGATGGCTGGATCGGCGCAGAGGCGGCGGGTGAGCTCGAGCGTGAGCTGCACGCCCGGCGAATATCTTGCAAAGCGCTCGTCGATGCCGAGCTTGAAGAAGAAAGCGCGATCCTGGTGGCGCAGCACGATGCCGGCGGCCACCGGCGTCGCGCCGGCGCGAAGGGTGACGATCTCGCATTGCCCGGTTTCTGCCAGCGCGGAAACGGCGCGGCGGATGAAGGTTGCATCGCCGGCATGCTGGACCAGCGCGGTTCCGCGCTTCCCCTTCCAGCCGCTGGCTTCGAGCTGCAAAAATGTCTCGAGCGCCGGCCCGATCTCGTCGGGGCTGCGCGCGACGTCGAACACGATTGCGCCGTGTTCTTCGAGGCGATGCCGTTGGCGGCGTAGCTCCTTGAGCTTTTTGGTGCCGAGCGCGTCGCGTAGCAGCGTCTCACCGTCCTGGGTCGCGTCGAGGCTGGCGCGGATGTAGGAGTTGAGGAGGCGCGGCTTCAGGCCGTCGCGATTCAGAACCTGGCTGAGGGCGGTCATTGCCGCCCCATCGAGCGCGACATCGTTCAGCACGAGCGCATGCGCCCCGGTTGCGCGGGCCTGCTGCAACAGGCGCGCCGCTGCCTCGATCGGGGCATCGCGGTCGATCAGCGGGCTGCACAGCGTACCATAGGGATGCGCGCTCACCAGCGCGGGCAGGGGGATCTTCCATGCCCGCCAGAGCGAGATCACCGGCATCAGCCCGATCAGCCGCGATCCATCGTATGCGGAAAGCGCCGAGGCATCGGTGCGGCCGCGCGCGGTTGCACTGACAGCGAGCTCCCAGCCCGGCAGGTAATATCCGTTCGGCTCGATCGCGCGCTGCGCGAGTGTGCGCCACTGGCCGGGTTCAATCGCCGTGAGCGGGACGCGCGCGCGCGCCGTTGCGGCATGCTTTGCCGATGCCGGATTGATCGCAGCCTGGTGCGCGATATCGACCACGTCCCGTCGTCTCCGTTCAGGAGGCCATGCTTAGCGCAAAGATTGGAAAATACAGTTGGGACACCGTCTCAATTCGAGTGGTAATATTAACGTTTCGTTGAGCATCCGGCCGCGAGCCGGCCGGATGCGCCGATGGATACGCCAGAATTGCTCTCGACCCGGAGGATCATCATGGTCGCCACATCTTTTACGCCGATTGCGTCGCTCCTTGGCGGCGCGTTGATCGGCCTGTCCGCCGTGCTGCTGATGTGGACGACGGGACGGATCGCCGGGGTCAGCGGTATCGCGGCGCGGCTGTTTCCGCCTTACGAGGATCGGCAATTCGCCGGCCGGCTCGCCTTCGTCGCGGGCCTTATCGTCGCGCCCGTTCTGGTGCGCCTTGTCACGGGAGGCCTGCCGGCGCAAACGATCGGCGCCGGAACGCCGCTTCTGATCGTCGCGGGATTGCTCACCGGCTTCGGCGCGGTGTGGGGCAGCGGCTGCACCTCGGGCCACGGCGTCTGTGGCTTGTCGCGGTTGTCGGCGCGATCGCTGGTCGCGACCATGACCTTCATGGCGGCCGGCATGGCGACCGTATTCGTGATGCGGCACTGGAGCTGACCGCGATGACAATCCTCATTCAATTCGGGATCGGTGTGGTCTTTGGGCTTGGCCTCATCGTCTCAGGTATGTCGAACCCGGCAAAGGTCCTGAATTTCCTGGACGTTGGCGGCATCCCGGCAGGAACGTGGGACGCAAGCCTCGCATTCGTGATGGCTGGCGCGGTCGCGGTGACCTTCATCGGCTTCAGCCGCGTCCTGAAATTGGCGCGGCCTGTCTTCGCCGATCGCTTCTATGTCCCAACGCGAAAAGACATCGATCCGAGGATTATCGCCGGTCCCGCCATCTTCGGTATCGGCTGGGGCCTTGTAGGCTTTTGCCCAGGCCCGGCGTTGACCGCGCTCGGATTTGGCTCGGCCTCCGCCTTCATCTTCGTCGCCGCGATGTGTGCCGGCATGGTGCTCGCCCGCTTCATCGCGCAGCTCTCGTCGGCAACGCGTATTGTCACGCCGGGAAAACCGCTCGAGATCTGACATGGACAGGACCGGGCGAGTTATCTCGTCCGGTCCTGCATTTCATGGCTTCATCGACTACCAGCGATCGCCGACACCAACGCCAACACTGACGCCGGGTGCGCGGATGCCGACGCCGCTGCGCGGACCATCGTCCCAGTCGCGATAGGTGCGGCGCTCATAGTAGCGGTCACGCGGCATCGTCGCGTAGGAGTCGCGCACGATCACACGCGAGCCGCCGCGGGTGCGATAGCAATTGCCGGAATCGTCGCAGACCAGCCGCACTTGTTGGACGAGATCGGGGCTGGTGTATTCGCTGGTCGTATAGACGTCGGCGGCCTTCGCGCCGCTCACCGCTGCCAAGGCTCCGACGCCAGCCAGCAACGCAATCGTGAATGTCCTCATCATGTCCTCCTCGAAACTGCCCTCGGCGGTAACAAGAAGGGGAGGCCATGATCGTTCCGGCAAAATTACAGGTTTTTCCCGGAACCGGATCGGACGTCGGCTTGATCCGTTTCCTAGATCGGCTCGTAGCTTTCCGATCCGCAGATGTCGTCCGCTTCGGCGCGGCGGCGATCGACCACCTTTCCGCCTGATATGGTCACGATGTAGGTCTGTGGCCCGAGCGGCGATCCGGTCGCCGAGGTGAGCTGCGCGCGGACGCAAGCTGTCCAGCCCGGTCCTCGTACCTCACGATGGGGTGTGGCGACATGCACCTCACGCGGATAGGACGTGCTGAGGAAGACGACTTCGATCTGCTCGCGCACGACGCGTTTGACGTCGGGGGGCGATTCGGGCGGCGGCTGCTCGGCCTCCTTCATGCGCATGAACTCGGGCACCGGTGCGCGGCTGTCGGCAAACCCGCAGGCCCCGAGCGCGAGCGCGCTGCCCAGCAGCGCGGCATGAGCAATAATCCGTAACATCCGTGAAGGTCCCCTGCGGGCCAAAACATAGGCACGAATGCGATCCGACGAAGACCCGGCCGATCAAAATTTGCTGAAGCCAGAATTCCTTGGAGCCAGGATTCTTGGAGCCAAGATTTCCTGAAGCCAAGATTTACTGAAGCCAAGATTTCCTGAAGCCCTGGAGCCCGCGGCATTGGCTATTCCATAATTGCCGGCTAGTTTGTACCCCAGACGAGGGGGATTGCGCCCATGAGGATTTTGGTCATAGCGGCCGCCGTGCTTGCGCTGGCGGTTGCCTCCGCGCAGGCGCAGATGGGCGGTGGCAGGCGTCAGCCTAACGAGGGCGGCCAGAAGGCGGACAACAAGCCCAAGGTCGACGAGAAGGCCTACAAGGCCGCACTCGAGCGCATTCCCGAGTCCAAGGAGAAGTACGATCCGTGGAGCGGGGCGCGTCCGCCTGAACCTGGCAAGAAGCCGAAATAGGTGAGGCGGGCCTTGGCGACCCGCTCCTGCTATTTGGCCGCTCTCATCACGCTCCTCTTGTTTTCGTCGCGGCCAGGCATCGCCTGGGAGAGCTGGGGTGGCGATCCCGGTGGCTCGCGCTTCTCGCCATTGCGAGAGATCACGCCCGACAATGTCGGCAACCTGGTTCGGGCCTTCGAATTCCACACGGGCGATCTCGCGGCGCGGCCGCCCGGGGTGATGCGGCGAACCAAATTCCAGGCGACGCCGCTGTTCGTCGAGGACAGCCTGGTCTTCTGCTCGCCTTTCAACGAGGTGATCGCGCTCGATCCCGGTACGGGCGCGCAGAAATGGCGCTACGATCCCAGGATCGCGATGAACCAGCGTCCCGCCAACCGCTACGTCTGCCGCGGCGTCACTTACTGGATCGACGATGAGGCGCCTGTAGATGCGGCATGTCGATCGCGTATCTTCATGGGCACCAACGATGTTCGCCTGATCGCGCTCGATGCGAAGACGGGAATCCCCTGTGCCGGCTTCGGCGAGGGCGGTGAGGTCAGGCCCGACATTGGCATGAAGCTGGAATGGCCGGGCGAATTCCAGATCACCTCGCCGCCGGCGGTCGGCCGCGGGGTCGTCGTGGTCGGCTCTGCGATTGGCGACAACCGCCGCGTCGACGCGCCGAGCGGTGTGGTGCGTGCGTTCGATGCGCGTAGCGGTCAGCCGCGCTGGACGTTCGAGCCGCTCAAGCGCGACGGCATCGAAGCCGGTCACGCCAATGTCTGGGCGCCGATGTCGGTCGACGCGGCGCGCGGACTGGTATTCCTGCCGACGTCCTCGCCGTCGCCGGATTTCTGGGGCGGCAAGCGGCCGGGCAACAACGAACATGCCAATTCGGTGGTCGCGCTGCGCATCGAGACGGGCGAGCTCGTATGGGCATTCCAAACCGTGCATCACGACGTCTGGGATTACGATCTGCCGGCGCAACCGACGCTCACGCGCATCGACACCGGCGATGGTCAGCGCGATGTCGTGATCCAGCCGACCAAGCAGGGCTTTGTCTTCGTGCTCGATCGCGACACCGGCAAGCCGGTATGGCCGGTCGAGGAGCGCAGCGTCCCGCAGGGGGCCGCGGAAGGTGAACGGCTGTCGCCCACGCAGCCATTCCCGACGCATGTGCCACAGCTGATGTCGCAAAAAATCTCGGCTGAGGATGCGCTCTCGCTCGTTCCGGGCCTGCGCCGCTCAGCATGCGAGAAGCAGTTTGCGGAGGCACGCAACGAGGGCCTGTACACGCCCCCCTCAACCCAAGGCACGCTGGAGTTTCCGTTCACCGGCGGCGGCGTCAACTGGGGAAGTGCGGCCTTCGACCCCGTCAACCAGGTCCTTTATGCCAACACCAGCCGGGCCGTTCATCTCATCAAGCTGATTCCGCGGGCGGAGGCGGCCGGGTTCGATCCTCCGCCCGGTCATGATTTCGGCCAGCAGACGGGTGCGCCGTTTGCGATGTCGCGTGCGGTGGCAATGTCGCCGCTCGGGCTTCTTTGCAACAAGCCGCCCTGGGGCGAGATGGTCGCGGTCGATCTGAAGGCCGGCAAGATCCTCTGGCGTTCGACGGTCGGCACCACCGAGGATCTCGCCCCGCTCGGCGTGCCGCTGCCGTGGGGTGCGCCGCTCGTCAACGGGCTCGCGGTCACGGCAGGCGGGCTCGTCTTCACCGGAGCGATGGACGCCTATTTGCGCGCCTTCGATGCGCGCAGCGGCAGGGAGCTGTGGCAGGGTCGGCTGCCCGTGCCCGGCGTCGCCAATCCCATGACCTATCTCTGGAAGGGCGAGCAGTATGTCGCGATCGGCGCCGGCGGCCACTCCGAGGCAGGCACCTCAATCGGCGACAGCTTCGTTGTGTTTCGCCTGGCACGGCCGGGCGAGGGGCCGTCGCTGTGGTCGCGTACGATCGATCGCCCCGGTGGACGATTTTTTGCGGCATCATCGGCGATCGCGCTCGCGATCGTCGCGCTCGTGGTTGCAAGCCTGGGCTGGCGTCGCCGACGTCGTGTCGCGCGAACATGACGCAGCGTCGCGCGCGCGATGCGAATGATCGTTCACATCGTATGCACTACTGTACGAAAGCGAGGCCGATGCGCCTGTCGCTACGCCAGACAGGGCGGCATTTCCGCACGAAATTGTCGCGCGCGATCGCGAGCGTGAACGATTGCGGCAATGTGACGAGGGCATCGAGGTCGATTGCGGCGCCGTCCGCCGACATGTTTCGCACCGTGCACGTGATGCCGCTGTTTTCAAAGGTGATCTTTCCACCCTTGAAAACACGGTGACGCTGCGCAGCACGCTTCTCGATCATCCGCGTTAATCCATAATGATCTTTGTGAAGTAGTGCATAGAAATTACGTTGAACTAAACTCAATACTGGCGCTACTTGCAGAGCGCTTCAGATTTCGTTTACGACGTCGAAGCGGAAGTCACTCCGCGGATTTCCCCAAGCCGTTCCTTTGTGGCGCTACGCGCCGATGGAGATATTGATGAAGACCACGTTTTCGCTTCTGTTCGCCGCAGCGCTCTCGCTCTCGTCCATGCCCGCCCACGCCACCAAGCTCGATCTCGCGACCATGAGCTGCAAGCAGTTCCTGGAGAGCGGCGACGACACCATCAAGATGGTGCTGACCTGGATGGACGGCTGGTACAAGGGCGACGAAGAGAATGCGATCATCGACACCAACGTATTCGTCGAGAACGCCAAGCAGTTCGGCAGCTATTGCGGAAAAAATCCCAACGTCAGCATTGTCACCGCGGCTGACGAAGTGCTCGGCAAGTAATTTCTGCCGCGTGTCGGCACGACGCGCGATCACAACCGCGCTTCCCGTCTCGACATGACGCCATTGAGAGCCGCGGTGCGCTTTGCGCTCACGCGGCTTTCTTCTTTCGGATGATGCTCATCCCGGCAGCATCGCGAACGCACTCGACACCATCGCCACCGGCTTGTTGTCGGTGGCCGAGAGCAGCGTGACCCGGCCAAAGCTCATGGTGCGTCCGAGTCGCACCACGCGGGCGTCGGCCAGTACGTCCGACGAGGAGACGGCGCGCATGAAATGCGTGGTCTGGTCGACCGTCGTCATCGGACGATAGCCGCGGTTGGCGGCGAGGTTCGCGATCACCATCGCGGTGTCGGCGAGCGCCATCAGCGCCTGGCCGCAGACCACACCACCGTTGCGGCACAGCCGCTCCGAGAACGGCATGCGCAGGAGCGCTGCCGGCTGCCAGTCCGGCACGTCCGGCGGCGGCAGGTGATCGATGCGCTCGACCGACAGGTTGAGATCCTGGACCCAGGGCGCAAAGACTTCGCCGAGGATGCGTCGGGCCTCACTGATGCCGAACTCGGCTTCTGGCTGCGATGGCATTGCTGTCGTTCCCTCCTGTATTGCCGGATGTTCGGCATTTCGAGCGGACCGGCGCGGCAAAGTCGCCGGTCTGCCGCGGGTCCCGTCGGCTTGAAAATGCCTGACTTCGCCCGGTATGATGCCATGGAGTGGGTATGGGTGGGTGATGTTGCGTAGGTATGTCCTCGTGTTTTGTCTGGCCGGGCTCGGCCTGTTGCTGAACGGGTGCACCAAGTGCGGCCCGATCTGGGACGACTGGCTCCACGCGCCGAAATCGTGCAGATCGGACCGGCTCTAGCGGGCCGAGCGGCCCCTGCGGTTGTGGCAGGGGTGACAAGGCGCGGGCGACCCGCGCCGCCATGGATGATCAAGGAGTCAATGATGAAGCTTTTCCGTATGGCCGCGGTGCTGGCTGTTCTGGCGGGACCGACCGTGCTGGCGGGACCGGCTTATGCGCAAATGCCCAATCTCAATTTGCTGCAGGAGGGGCCTGGCAAGACCCCCGAGGAGAAGGCCGCGGAGGCCGAGCGTGACAGGGCCTACAAGGAAACGCTGAAGAAGATTCCAGACTCCAAGGCGTCCAACGATCCCTGGGGTGGCATGCGCTCCGACCCGCCGAAGGCGTCGGCGGCGCCAAAGGCGTCGGCCGCAACCGGTGCGCCGAAGAAGAAGTCCGGCACGACTGCCAATTGACCTTCCGCCCGATCGGCGGCGGTTGATGCCTCCGGCCGGGACTCCTCTTTGATCGGCCTGCTTCCTACATTGCGCGGGAGTGTATCGCGTCGAGGAGAGCAGAACATGGCCGATCGTCCGCGGGATCTCGCCGAGCGGATGGCGCGCCGGCGCAAGATGGGCGGCAAGCCCGGCCCGAGGGCCGGCGACGGCTATCTGCGCGAGACCTTCACGCTGCCGCGCGCGGCGGCACGGGAGAGGGCGCAGGCTTTCTTCGCCCGCTACCCCAAGGCCGGCTATATGAGCGCGGTCGAGACCTGGCGCGAGCTGCCCGGCGGCGACATTGAATTCACGATGCGGCGGCTGCCCAGCGCGGATTAGGGCCGGCCCCTATTCGAAGGTTTCGGATGTGATGCGGATCCGGAACACGGGCTCCTTGGCCTCGTCCAGCAGCTCCATATTCCATTCGGAATTTTCCTGGAGCTTGCGGGCGATGCCGGCGGCCATGTCGGCGCAGACGCTTGTCATCTCCTTCCAGGCCAAATCGCGATCGGCAAATTCCGACGCCTGGTCGGCACAGCCGGAATAGCGGCCGTTCCGGATTCGAAAGAAGTAGAGCGGCATGGTTCGCACCGATCGCGCCTGATGGCTCCGTCCCCACGGCCATAATCGCGGGCAGTCCAATCCCAAACCATCGGCAGATCAATTCCGGGCGGCTACGGAATAGCCCCATGGGCGCCAGCCCACCGATCTCGGTCCGACGGCTCAGGCTGTGTCGCGTCCGATCGCCTTCAGCTCCCGATCGATGCGCAGCTGCACCCGTCGGATCGCCAAGAGATCGATCTTGGTCTCGGTCCTGCCGGTCTTGATCTGCTCGCCGATGCGGAACTGCCACTGCCAGATGCCGGGAATTGCCGTCTTGGCGACGGTGAACTCGATGCCCCTGTGATTCATGGCCATCTCCCACGATTCACTTCCATCACTGAGAACATGCTGGGCGGCATAATATTCCAAGGGAAAGCCAAACCTGTCGGTAAGCCCCGGATAGCTCACGGCTATCGCGCAAACGCACGCGCTCCGGAACATACGAAATCGAAATTCGAAAGACGTCGGCCGCGCGCGTCGGCGCGAGACCTCATGCCCGTGGTTCTCCGGCCAAGAACAGAGTTCCGAGAATGGGTAAGGGCGCCTTCCGGAACGCGGCGGCATGTGCCTTGCTTGGCCCGATGCGGCTAAGCAACATGGACGCGTCATGCCGGGCATTCCCCGCCGCTATTCTCATTTCGTGTTCGGAATCATCCAGTCCGGACTGACCTCGCTGATCGCCGCGGGCATCGCCAGCTTTCCCGCAGGGAACGCGCTGGACTTCCTGGCGCACTGGATGGTGTCGTGGCTGATCGCATGGGCGGCGATGCTGCCGATCGTGCTGCTCGCAGCGCCGGCGATCCGCGCCTTCTCGCTGCGGCTGACGCAGGAGGAGGGCGGTTCGCAAACCGGCCGGCCGGCAAGAAAATCAGCATGAAAATCGGAATGAAAAAACCCCGCTTGGGAGAACCAAGCGGGGAGAAGGTTATTGGAGGCTGAGGTGCTGGGCTGCAACACCATAGCCGGGCGACCCTAGCCGGCTCAGCTTACGACAGCCTGACAAGGCCCGACGGTGGCAGCAAAAGCCGGAGCGCGGGGGCCGCAGACTGGCCCCGCACCGGTCCCAATTTCGACATCCGTTCGCACAACTCAGGACACAACCGCAGGCGAGATTTCGCGGCGACGGTGCTGCCATGGGGGAAACGTGGCGTGCCGGCAACGGGGTGGCATCATGGACAACGTAGAGCGGTCATTCGCCGCCGCGACGGCGGCTGGCTTCGTCGTGCTGGTAATCGGCATCGGGTTGCTGGTTCTGCTGTAGGCGCTGTTGGGTGCGGAAGATGGCTCCGAGGGTGGAAAGGCCCGTGCGCGCCTTTCAAAAACGCGAAAACAACCCCATGCACAGTAGCGTGCCTACAAATTTCCCACCCAATCAATGGCTTACTGGTAGTATTTGGATACCATATCGGCTCAGATTCGCCTTTCACGGCCATCCGAATCCCGATTCCCGTGCCGATTCCCTGAGATCAACGGGCGGCCGCTCCGGCACCGTCGCCAGCGCAGTCCCAGCGGCCTAATGAACCTTGATCGCGTCCAGCGGCAAGCGGAGTTCGGCGGCACGCTCTTCGCGGTCTTTCTTGCGGAACTCGTTTTCCTTACGCTCGAACTTGCTCAGCTCCTCCCGCGCCGCCTCCAGCAGCGGAGTGCGCCGGGTCGTATCGTGATGCGTGTTGTTCGTCATGACTGAAGTCCCCAGAGTTGCGGTCTCGTCCAAGAGCTATCCAGGAGAAGGCCGCAGACCGCGAAAGGTTCGGTGCCGGACGATTGCGGAATTCTGACGGCGCACAGCGCATCCGTCTTTGATGCGCGTCAGGCAGCCAAAATCGCAAAAGAACATATTGCGAACCTAGAACAAATAGGGTACATTGTTTTTATCGCCGCGCCACCTCGCCAATCGTTTGTCCCTCACGCGAATCCTCGTCATAAGGAGCACGACCCGATGTCCACCACTGCCCTGCGTATCGTCGAAGGATCCTCCATGGACAAGAGTAAAGCTCTCGCCGCCGCGCTCTCCCAGATCGAGCGTCAGTTCGGCAAGGGCTCGGTGATGAAGCTTGGCAAGAACGACCGTTCGATGGATGTCGAGGCGGTCTCTTCGGGCTCGTTGGGGCTTGATATCGCGCTCGGGATCGGCGGCCTGCCGAAGGGGCGCGTCGTGGAGATCTACGGGCCGGAATCCTCGGGCAAGACCACGCTGGCGCTGCACACGGTGGCGGAAGGGCAGAAGAAGGGCGGCATCTGCGCCTTCATCGACGCCGAGCACGCGCTCGACCCGGTCTATGCGCGCAAGCTGGGCGTCAATATCGACGAGCTCCTGATCTCCCAGCCGGACACCGGCGAGCAGGCGCTGGAAATCTGCGACACGCTGGTGCGCTCCGGCGCGGTCGACGTGCTGGTGATCGATTCGGTCGCGGCGCTGGTGCCGAAGGCCGAGCTCGAGGGCGAGATGGGCGATGCGCTGCCGGGTCTGCAGGCGCGTCTGATGAGCCAGGCGCTGCGCAAGCTGACGGCGTCCATCAACAAGTCCAATACGATGGTGATCTTCATCAACCAGATCCGCATGAAGATCGGCGTGATGTACGGCTCGCCGGAAACCACCACCGGCGGCAACGCGCTGAAATTCTATGCTTCCGTCCGCCTCGACATCCGCCGCATCGGCGCGATCAAGGAGCGTGACGAAGTGGTCGGCAACACCACGCGCGTCAAGGTCGTCAAGAACAAGCTGGCGCCGCCGTTCAAGCAGGTCGAGTTCGACATCATGTACGGCGAGGGCGTCTCCAAGATGGGCGAGATCCTCGATCTCGGCGTCAAAGCCGGCATCGTCGAAAAATCCGGCGCCTGGTTCTCCTACGACAGCCAGCGTCTTGGCCAGGGCCGCGAGAATTCGAAAGCGTTCCTGAAGGCCAACCCCGACATCACCGCCAAGATCGAGACCTCGATCCGCCAGAACTCCGGCCTGATCGCCGAGCAGATTCTCGCCGGCAGCCCCGAGCGTGACGCCGACGGCGAGGAGCCGGCGGACGAGTAAGCTTCAACAGTAAAGTTTTCGCGAGGAGCGGGCGCTGAGGACGTTGAGTTGCCGACGTCTTCGGCGCCTGTTTCGTTTGGGATTGGTCGTGCTCGGGGGGCGCGATGAAGCGGTTGATCTTGACCAGTTCGTCCGGAAGCGGGCTCGCCCGATCGGGCTTGGCGGAGCTTGTCATCTCATCCTCGTTTCACTTTGAGTGGGGACCGCTGCCCTCGCCCGAGAAGCTCGCAGCCTTTTTCGCCGCGCGTTCGGCGAATCTCGGGCCGGGTGATCATTGGTCCGACTGGGGCATCCGGTGGCCCAAGGACATCAAGGCCCGCAAAGACTTGTCCCTTGCGAACTTCTGCGAGCAATATGACGTGGTTGAACTTTGGTTCGACCCAGCTCCCCGGGATCAATTGCAGCTCGTCTGGCTGCTGGACCACCTCAGCTCCTGCTCCTCGCTGGTGCGAAAGCTTAAACTTCGACTTGTGGCATCCGAGCTGACCACAGAACGCGGTGAGGATCTCGCTGCGTCCGAGCCGCACATTCAAGTCGTGCGTATCACGGCTCGAGAGTTCGAGACTGCCCGGTTGGCGTGGTCGGCCTACCGCGCGACGACCCCTGAGGCGTGCGTCGATCTCCTACACCAGGATCTCAGTGCATTGCTGATGCTGCGCCCGGCCTTGCTCGATCTCTTGGCAGAACTGCCGTCGCCTTTCACGGGTCTCGGTGCGACCGAGATGCGATTTCTGGAGCTCCTTGCTAGAGGGTTTGCAAACACGAATGCGTTGTTTCACCTGCGCTCGCAACGGCGCACATATGTGTTCGGAGAATTTGAGTTGGGTTCGTTGCTCGAGGGGCTCGCGCTCGGCCCCAAGCCCGTAGTGGCCGGGTTGGGCGACGAACTGCGCACGATCGATCGCGAAAATTTAAGAGCTCGGCACGAGGTCTATCTCCGCAGCCGGTTGTCGTTGACCGAGTTCGGCAGGGCCGTCCTGGCCCATCAGGAAGATTTCAGTCGCCACAATCCGATCGACCGCTGGTGGGGCGGCACGCACCTGACCAATGATCGGCTGTGGCGTTACGGTAATGTTTTGACGAAGCCTTGAGGCCACGGCATGACGCGGCTCATTGTCACGACCGACTCGTCCATCGCCGGCGCTATTCAACAGGCGGGCCTTGCCGACCTCGTGATTGCCATCGAGCGCCGGCTGGTCTGGGGACCGTTGCCAGCCGATGCAGAGCTGGACGCATTCTTTGCGCCGCGTACGACACAGCCCCGCGGGCTTCACTGGCTCGACGATACGCCGTCCTGGCGTCTCGAGGAATCAGGCGTGAAGGATCGAGGACTGATTGAACTGCTCGCGGAATATGACACGGTCGAGTTTTGGCGAGGGCCGGAGCCAAATGCGCAATTGATCCTGCTCTGGCTGCTCGATCATTGGGGCCGCCAACACGATGCAAATCCCGACTTTGTCGTGCGCTCCCTGTTCTTGGGTGTCAGGGATGTCGACCCACCGCGAAGCGAACTCTACCCGCCGGCTGTTGCGATCACACCTCGTCAACTCAAATTGGCCAAGCGTGCATGGCGGGCCTATCGCGCGCCGACCCCGCAAAGTTGGAGGGATCTCTTCAAGACCAATTTGAGCTGTTTGCCACAACTCGCCCCTCACGTGAGGGCTCTGCTCAACGAATTTCCGCGTCCCGCCTCAGGCCTTGGAGCCACGGAAGCGCGGATACTCCAGCTCATCGCGCGAGGCGGCATGCAGCCTTTCGATGTCTTTCCGGGCCATCAGAAGTGCAACGGGCTGGATGTGTATGGTTATTGGGAAGTTGGAGCGCTGCTTGACGGCCTTGCGCGGTGCGAGAGGCCGGCCGTGTCGGGACTGGATCAAGGTCCGTTTTCGCTAGAGATGCACGACGATTCAAGTCAGTTCGATCGGTATGAGCGGTCGCAATTGACGCTGACCGAGTTCGGAAAGGCGGTGTTGGGAGGCGACCAGGATTTTCGCCGGCACAACCGGATTGATCGCTGGTGGGGCGGCACTCACCTGACCAACGAGCGACTCTGGCGGTGGGACCCCGAGACCCGCTCGTTGGTTGCGCCCTAAATGCGTGTTCCGTGCCGGAGGGTGGGTTAGCGAAGTGTAGCCCACCTCTTCCATTTCGCCAGAGACAGAAGTGGTGGGTTACGCTAGCGACTGCGCTTCGCGCAGCCGGTGGCTAACCCACCCTACAAAACGGTTACTCCGCCGCCTCCGCGTAATCGCTCACCGGCGGGCAGGAGCACACCAGGTTGCGGTCGCCATAGACGTTGTCGACGCGCCCGACCGGGCTCCAGTATTTGTCGGTGCGCGAGGTGCCCGCGGGGAAGCAGCCCTCGGCGCGGGTGTAGGCGCGCTTCCAGTCGTCATCCGCGATGTCGTGCACGGTGTGCGGGGCGTGGCGGAGCGGCGACGCCTCGATCTTGAAGCGGCCGGCCTCGACCTCGGCGATTTCCTTCCGGATCGCGATCATGGCATCGCAGAAACGATCGAGCTCCGCCCTGGATTCCGATTCGGTCGGCTCGATCATCAGCGTGCCCGGCACCGGGAAGCTCATGGTCGGCGCGTGGAAGCCGTAATCGATCAGGCGCTTGGCAATGTCGTCGACGGTGACGCCTGAGGTCGTCTTCAGCGCGCGGGGGTCGACGATGCACTCATGCGCGACGCGGCCTTTCTCGTTCTTGTAGAGCACCGGGAAGTGCGCATCGAGCCTTGCAGCCACGTAGTTGGCGTTGAGGATCGCGATCTCGGTGGCGCGCTTGAGGCCTTCGCCGCCCATCATCAGAATGTAGATGTAGGAGATGGTCAGGATCGAAGCCGAGCCGAACGGCGCGGCCGAGACCGGTCCCACAGGCGCTTTCCCATCTGTCGCGGGATGGCCCGGGAGGAACGGTGCGAGGTGCGCCTTGACGCCGATCGGGCCCATGCCCGGGCCGCCGCCGCCATGCGGGATGCAGAAGGTCTTGTGCAGGTTGAGATGGCTGACATCGGCGCCGTAATCGCCGGGCCTGCTAAGGCCGACCTGCGCGTTGAGGTTGGCGCCGTCGAGATAGACCTGACCGCCATGGCCATGCACGATGTCGCAGATCTCGCGGATGTGCTCCTCGAACACGCCATGCGTCGAGGGATAGGTGATCATGACGGCGGCGAGGTCGTTCGAATGCTTCTCGGCCTTGGCGCGGAGATCGTTGACGTCGACGTCGCCGTTCTTCTCGCAGGCGACCACCACCACGTCCATGCCGACCATCGCGGCCGAAGCCGGGTTGGTGCCGTGGGCGGAGGAGGGGATCAGGCAGATCTTGCGGTGCGTCTCGCCGCGCGCCGCGTGATAGCCGCGGATCGCGAGCAGCCCAGCATATTCGCCTTGCGCGCCCGAGTTCGGCTGCAGCGAGATCGCGTCATAGCCGGTGATGTCGCACAGCCATTTTTCCAGCCGCGCGAACAGCGCGTAGTAGCCCTTCGCCTGCTCAGGCGGGGCGAACGGATGCAGGCTGCCGAATTCCGGCCAGGTCAGCGGCATCATCTCGGTGGTCGCGTTCAGCTTCATGGTGCACGAGCCGAGCGGGATCATCGCGCGGTCGAGCGCGAGGTCGCGGTCGCTGAGCTTGCGCATGTAGCGCAGCATCTCGGTTTCCGAGCGATGCGCGTGGAAGACGGGGTGGGTGAGGAAAGAGGTCGCACGCTTGAGCGTCTCCGGCAGCGCCTCGCGCGTGGTGGCGTCGATCTCGGCGTATGCAAGCTGCCCGCCGAAGGCGCGCCAGACTGCTTCCACCGTTGCGGGCGTGGTGGTCTCGTCGAGCGCGATCCGCAATGCAGTTTCGCCAGCGCCGAGATTGATCTTCTCGGCCGCCGCGCGCGCCACGATTTCGGTACGCTTCGCCCCTGCATCCACGCTGAGCGTGTCGAAGAAGCTGTCGGACTGGAGCGCAAAGCCGAGCTTGCGCAGGCCGGCCGCCAGCACCGCGGCGCGGCGGTGCACATTGCGCGCGATCTGCGAAAGGCCTTCGGGGCCGTGATAGACTGCATACATCGAGGCGATCACGGCGAGCAGCACCTGCGCGGTGCAGATGTTGGAGGTCGCCTTCTCGCGGCGGATGTGCTGCTCGCGGGTCTGCAGCGCGAGACGGTAGGCCGGCATTCCGCGCGAATCCACGGAGAGGCCGACGATGCGGCCGGGCAGCGAGCGCTTCAGCGCATCGCGCACCGCCATATAGGCCGCGTGCGGCCCGCCATAACCCATCGGCACGCCAAAACGTTGCGCCGAGCCGATGGCGATGTCCGCGCCGAGCTCGCCGGGCGAGGCGAGCAGTGTCAGCGCCAGCAGATCGGCGGCGATGATCGCGAGTGCGCCCTTGGCCTTCAGGCTGGCGATCGCGGGCCTGAGGTCGCGCACAGCGCCTGAACTGCCCGGATATTGCAGCAGTGCACCAAGCACGTCGGTCTTGTCGAGATCGGTGAGGGGATCGCCCACGACCAGGGTCCAGCCCAGCGGCTCCGCGCGGGTGCGCATCACGGCGAGCGTCTGCGGATGCACGTCCTTGTCGACGAAGAAGGCCTTTGCTTCGACCCGTGAGTGCCGCTCCGCGAGCGCCATCGCTTCGGCGGCCGCGGTGGCCTCGTCGAGCAGTGAGGCGTTGGCGACGTCGAGCCCGGTAAGATCGCAGATCATGGTCTGGAAGTTGAGCAGCGCCTCCAGCCGGCCCTGGCTGATCTCGGGCTGGTAGGGCGTGTAGGCGGTGTACCAGGCCGGACTCTCCAAGATGTTGCGCTGGATCACCGCGGGCAGGATCGTGCCGGAATAGCCTTGGCCGATCAGCGAGGTGAAGACCTGGTTCTGGGCGGCGAGTTCGGCCATATGCGCGATCGCTTCGGTCTCGCTCAAGGGCTTGCCGAGATCGAGTGGGGCGGCCTGCCGGATCGAGGCCGGCAGCGTCTGCGCCATCAGCGTATCGACGCTGTTCGCGCCGACGGCCTCGAGCATCGCGGTGACGTCGCGCGCGGAGGGGCCGATGTGGCGGCGAACGAAGCTGGTGGTGTCGCCGTTGGATTTGCGGTGCGCGGTCATCATGGGTCCTCGCTTCAGATGTTCTTGTCGCCGTCATGCCCCGCGAAGGCGGGGCATCCAGTAAACGCAGCCGCTTCGGCTAGGGCCGATTGGCCGCGGCGTACTGGATCGTCCGCCTTCGCGGACGATGACACCGAATATGAGGTCAGAGTTCGCATCATCTCACGCCGTGTGGGCCTTGTAGGCGGCTTCGTCCATCAGACCGCCGAGCTCGCTCTTGTCGGCAATCTTGATCTTGAAGAACCAGGCCGCGCCTTGCGCATCCGAGTTCACCAGTGCGGGCTCGGCGGCGAGCGCGGCGTTGGTCTCGAGCACTTCGCCCGTCACCGGCGCGTAGACGTCCGATGCGGCCTTCACCGATTCCACGACCGCGGCGGGTTCGGCCTTCTTCAGCGTGCGGCCGAGCTTGGGCAATTCGACGAACACGACGTCGCCAAGCTGCGATTGCGCGTAGTCGGTGATGCCGACGGTGGCGACATCGCCGTCGATCGCGAGCCATTCGTGGTCGGAGGTGTACAGCGTCGTGGTCATTTTCTCGGTCCTCAGCGTTTGTAGGTGTTTTTCACGAAGGGCATGGCGGCGATTTGCACGGCCAGGCGTTGGCCGCGCACCTCGGCGAAGAGTTTTGTGTCGATCGCGCTCGATGCGGTGGGCACATAGCCCATCGCGACCGGCGCATTCAGGCTCGGGCTGAAACCGCCCGAGGTGACCTTTCCGATCGGCTCGGCGGAGGTCGCATCCGCAAACAGCAGCGCGCCTTCGCGCACCGGCGCGCGGCCCTCGGTGCGCAGGCCGACGCGGCGGCGGGATGCGCCATGGTCGAAATGGGCGAGAATCTTTGCCGCGCCGGGGAAGCCCCCGGCACGCGCGCCGCCGGTGCGGCGGCTCTTCTGCACCGACCATTCCAGTGCGGCCTCGACCGGCGTGGTCGCGGTGTCGATGTCGTGGCCGTAAAGACAAAGCCCGGCCTCGAGCCGCAGGCTGTCACGGGCGCCGAGCCCGATCGGCATGACGTCAGGATTGTCCAGCAGGGCCTTGGCGAGCCGTTCGGCATAGCCGGCAGGAACCGAAATCTCGAAGCCGTCCTCGCCGGTATAGCCGGAGCGCGAGACGAAGCAGTCGAGGCCGGCGACCTTGTGCGGACCGGAATCCATGAATTTCATGGCGGGTGCTTCTGCACACAATTTCGTCAGCGCCGATTCCGCCTTCGGCCCCTGCAGCGCGATCAGCGCGCGGTCGGCAAGCGAATCGATCATGCAGTCGTCCGAGAGATTCGCGCGCAGATGCGCCTCGTCCTCGGCCTTGCAGGCGGCGTTGACGACCAGGAAGAGGTGATCGCCGAAATTGGCGACCATCAGATCGTCCAGAATCCCGCCCTCGGCATTGGTGAACTGGGCGTAGCGCTGCCGGCCCGGCGCGATCGCCAAGATATCCTGCGGCACCAGTCCTTCCAGCGCGCGGGCGGCGTCCTCGACCTTGCCGGATTTCGGCCTGAGTGCGATCTGGCCCATGTGGGAGACATCGAACAGGCCGGCTGCGTTGCGGGTATGAAGGTGTTCCTTCAGGACTCCGGCCGGATATTGCACGGGCATGTCATAGCCCGCGAACGGCACCATCTTGCCGCCGAGCGAGACATGCCGGTCGTAAAGGGGGGTGCGTTTCAGGGAGTCTTTGTCGTCGCGCGCAAGCATCGGGGGGCCCTCGGCGGTTCCCCGGGAACGATTTCCCGTGGACACCAGTCGAAGCCCCATCTGTCGCTGTGCCTGAGAGTATTATCCCGTCGGCGGACGCTGTCCGAACCTACCCTTTAAAAGGTCTTGGCCCGTCGGCGCCTCTTTCCAGATGCTGTCAAAGCCACGCGGTCCTTTTGCCTGAGAGTTTCCGGGGCGGTTGCTCCTTCGGCGCCGGCTACCAGTGCCGGTCTCTCCCGACGTGGCCGTACGATACAGATAGGTAAAGACCACAGGCCGGCCAAGCCTGTCAACGCGGCATCGGCGGCTTTCCAACGGATTACGCGACTGCGGCAACGCCTTGATCTGGCTGCACAGTTTCTGGACAGCCAAGCTGGCCTTGTCTAAAAGCGCATTGGCCCGCAGATATCAGCCCAAACTTGCGGTTTGGATGGCTGGAAGGCGGGTGCAAGCACACCCGATTGGATGAACATGAGCGGCGTCAACGAGATCAGGTCGACCTTTCTGAATTTCTTTGCCGAGAACGGCCACGAGATCGTGTCGTCCTCGCCATTGGTGCCGCGCAACGATCCGACGTTGATGTTCACCAATGCCGGCATGGTGCAGTTCAAGAACGTCTTCACCGGCGTCGAGAAGCGGCCCTATCAGCGCGCCACCACCTCGCAGAAATGCGTGCGCGCCGGCGGCAAGCACAATGACCTCGACAATGTCGGCTACACCGCGCGCCATCTCACCTTCTTCGAGATGCTCGGCAACTTCTCCTTCGGCGACTATTTCAAGGAGCGCGCGATCGAGCTGGCCTGGACGCTGATCACGAAGGAGTTCGGGCTCAAGAAAGACAAGCTGCTCGTCACGGTCTACCACACCGACGACGAGGCGGCCGGGCTGTGGAAGAAGATCGCGGGCTTCTCCGAGGACCGCATCATCCGCATCCCGACCTCGGACAATTTCTGGGCGATGGGCGACACCGGCCCGTGCGGGCCGTGCTCGGAGATCTTCATCGATCGCGGCGAGCACATTTGGGGCGGGCCTCCGGGCTCGCCTGAGGAGGATGGCGATCGCTTCCTCGAATTCTGGAATCTCGTCTTCATGCAGTACGAGCAGGTGACGAAGGAGGAGCGCGTGGCGCTGCCGCGTCCCTCGATCGACACCGGCATGGGGCTGGAGCGCATGGCCTGCATCATGCAGGGCGTCGACAGCGTGTTCGAGACCGACCTGTTCCGTCATTTGATCGACGCGACGGCGTCGGCGCTCGGAAGCGGACCGGACGAGAAGACCGTGGCCTCGTTCCGCGTCATCGCCGACCATCTGCGTTCGTCGGCCTTCCTCGTCGCCGACGGCGTGCTGCCCTCGAACGAGGGCCGCGGCTATGTGCTGCGCCGGATCATGCGCCGCGCGATGCGCCATGCGCAGCTGCTCGGTGCGCAAGAACCGCTGATGCATCGCCTGGTCTGGGCGCTGGTGCGCGAGATGGGCCAGGCCTATCCGGATCTGATGCGCGCGGAAAATTTGATCGAGGAAACGCTGCGGCTGGAAGAAACCCGCTTCCGCAAGACGCTGACGCGCGGCCTCGCCATTCTCGACGAGAAGAGCGCGTCCTTGAAGAAGGGCGACATGTTCGACGGCGACGTCGCCTTCACGCTGTACGACACTTACGGCTTCCCGCTCGATTTGACGCAGGACGCGCTGAAGTCGCGCGGCATCAGCGTCGACCAGGCTTCCTTCACCGACGCGATGGAGCGTCAGAAGGCCAAGGCGCGCGAGTCCTGGAAGGGGTCGGGCGAAGCGGCTTCCGAGGCGATCTGGTTCCCGCTGCGTGAGAAGCTGGGCGCAACCGAATTCCTGGGTTACGAGACCGAGAGCGCTGAAGGCGTGGTGACTGCGCTGGTCAAGGACGGCAAGGAAGCCACGAGCCTCAAGGCCGGCGAGACGGGCGCGATCGTGCTGAACCAGACGCCGTTCTACGCGGAGTCCGGCGGCCAGGTCGGCGACACCGGCGTATTGACCGGCGAGGGCGGCATCAAGTTCCGCGTCACCGACACCCAGAAGAAGCTCGGTGATTTCTTCGTTCACGTCGGCACATTGGAGAGCGGCGAGCTGAAGCTCGGCACCGCGCTGCAGCTCGAAGTGGATCACGGCAGGCGTTTTTCGATCCGCGCGCATCATTCGGCGACCCATCTCATCCACGAGGCGCTGCGCCAGGTGCTCGGCGACCACATCGCCCAGCGCGGCTCGATGGTCGCGCCGGATCGGCTGCGTTTCGACTTCGTGCATCCGAAGCCGATCACGGCGGAAGAGCTCGCGCGCGTCGAGGACATCGCCAACGAGGTGGTGCTGGAGAATGACGAAGTCTCGACCCGCGTCATGGGCGTGGACGAGGCCCGTGAGGCCGGCGCACGCGCCCTGTTCGGCGAGAAATATGGCGACGAGGTTCGCGTCGTCTCGATGGGCCGGACCGCGCGCGAGCGCGGCGCCAACGCACTCGGCTGGTCGGTCGAACTTTGCGGCGGCACGCATGTCAGGCGGACCGGCGACATCGGGCTGATCACGCTGACGGGCGAGAGCGCGGTCGCCTCCGGCGTGCGCCGCATCGAGGCTTTAACCGGCAACTACGCGCGAAAACACGCCAACGACACCATGGCGCTGGCGAAGACCGCGGCCCACGAGCTGCGCACCTCGATCGACGACGTCCCGGCGCGCATTGCCGCTCTGATGGAGGAGCGCAAGAAGCTCGAGCGCGAACTCTCCGACGCCCGCAAGAAGCTGGCGATGGGCGGCGGTGCAGCTTCGAGCAACGGCGCGGCCTCAGGTGTGCGCGAAGTCGGCGACGTCAAGCTGATGGCGCGCGCGGTCGAGGGCATCGAGATGAAGGATCTCAAGAGCCTTGCCGACGACGGCAAGAAGCAGATCGGCTCCGGCGTCGTCGCTATCGTCGGCGTCACCGAGGATGGCAAGGCCGGCGTCGTGGTCGGCGTCACCGCGGACCTCACTTCGCGTTTCAATGCAGTCAATCTGGTGAAGGTCGCCTCCGAAGCGCTCGGCGGCAAGGGCGGCGGCGGGCGGCCCGACATGGCGCAGGCCGGCGGCCCTGATGGCGCCAATGCGGCCGCGGCGCTCACGGCGATCGAAAAAGCCATGGCTGAACAAAAATCGGCCGGCGCGTAGGCAGGTGCGCCCCGTTCCGCGAGGAATTGGGCTTCGCGATCCCAATCTGAGGGATCGCCTCTACGAATTGCTGGAGCATGATCCGCTGGCCTACTCGGTCGGGTCGCGCTTCATCCAGCTGATCATCGGCGTCATCGTGCTCGATGTCGCCGCGATGATCCTTGCCTCGGTGCCGGAGCTGGACGCGCAATTCGGCGCGCTGTTTTCGGCGATCACCATCCTGTCCGTGATCGTGTTCGCGCTGGAATATGCGGCGCGGCTGTGGACCGTGGCGGGCCATACCCAGCGCGCAGCGTCCGCGCTGTCCGACCGGCTCAGCTATGTCTTCTCCGCACTCGGCATCATCGATCTGCTCGCGTTTCTGCCGGCCGCGATCGTGCTAGCCACGGGCCGGCATGCGACGCTGGCAGCGCTCGGCGTGCTGCCGTTCTTCAAGCTGGTGCGCTACTCGCCGGCGATGCGGTCGCTGCTCGCGGCCGTGCACGCGGAGCGGCGGGCGCTGATCGGCTGCATCGTCATCCTGATCGGCGCGGTTCTGACGTTTGCCTCGCTGCTCTATGCCATCGAGCGCGACGTGCAGCCGGACAAGCTCGGAACCATTCCGCAGGCGATGTGGTGGGCGATCGTGACGCTTGGCACCGTCGGTTACGGCGACGTCGTGCCGGTGACGGCGCTCGGAAAGTTCATCTCCGTCTTCACCATCATCAGCGGCTTTGCCATGATCGCGCTGCCGGTCGCGATCATCTCGACGGCGTTTGCGGAAGAGGTGAAGCGGCGCGACTTCGTGGTCACCTGGGGTATGCTGGCGCGGGTGCCGCTGTTCTCGCATCTCAGCGCATCCGAGATCGCCGACATCATGCGGCTGCTGCGGGCGCGCACGATCGAGCAGGGCGAGATCCTGGTGCGGCGGGGCGATGCGGCTTCGTCGATGTATTTCATCACCGCCGGCGAGGTCGAGATCGCGCTGCCGAACCAGCAGGTGCGGCTCGCGGATGGCACGTTCTTCGGCGAGATCGCGCTGCTGCATAAGACAAAACGCAGCGGCACGGTGACGGCGACACGCAAGACCCGGCTGCTGGTGCTCGACGCCCACGACTTTCACGCCCTGATCGAACGCATGCCGACGCTGGCCGCGCACGTCCACAAGACCGCAAAGGCGCGACTGGAGGGCAGCGGTGACCTTGCGGTGGCGGAGCTGGCGCAGGCGGAGCGCGACGGCACCGACCGCTGAGCGCTCAGCCCTTCTTCAGGAAGACGTAGTCGGCTGAATAGGGCGCGCTCTTGAAGTCGCCGGCCTTGTCGCACGCGCCGTCGAGCTTGCCGCCATGGGTGTTGATGCGCTGAACCGTGGTAACGGGCGTGAGGACGCCGCTGCCGCGGTGGGCGGTCACTTCCAGCTTCAGCCAGGGAATGTCGGCGGCAGTGGTACCCGGCGCATTGCCGGCGGCCTTGGCGGCCACGGCGCTGCCGTCGGCATGCTCCCAGTTCGGTCCGGCATAGTGCCGGCCGATCGTCTTGCCCTCGGCGAGCAGGGTGGCGATCGGTTCACGAAAAGCCCAGGCGAGCTTGCCGTCGGTGCCGGCCTTGCATTCATAGACCTGCGCGCCCTCGGCGTGGACGCTGAGCACGATGCTCTCGCCGGGCGCGGCGATGGCGTCGGGAAGCGGGTCGGCGGCCACAGCCGGTCCAGCGAGCAGCAACAGGCAGGGGACGGCAAGCTTGATCGACATGGTCGCATCTCCGCGCAAAGGTCCAAATAAGCGAACGGGCCGCGTTTGCGACGCGGCCCGTGATGATGTCCGGCCCAGTCGGGCGAAATTGCAGACGGCTTACGCCGCCAGCGCCTTGCCGAGGTTCTCGGCGACCTTGTCGAGGAAGCCGGTTGTCGAGAGCCAGCGCTGGTCGGCGCCGACCAGGAGCGCGAGGTCCTTGGTCATGTAGCCTTCCTCGACGGTGTCGACGCAGACCTTCTCCAGGGTGTTTGCGAACTTGGCGAGCTCGGCATTGTTGTCGAGCTTGGCGCGGTGCGACAGGCCACGGGTCCAGGCGAAGATCGATGCGATCGAGTTGGTCGAGGTCTCCTTGCCCTTCTGATGCTCGCGGTAGTGGCGGGTGACCGTGCCGTGGGCAGCTTCGGCTTCTACCGTCTTGCCGTCGGGGGTGAGGAGAACCGAGGTCATCAGGCCGAGCGAGCCGTAGCCCTGCGCCACCGTGTCGGACTGCACGTCGCCGTCGTAGTTCTTGCAGGCCCAGACATAACCGCCGGACCATTTCAGCGCGGAGGCGACCATGTCGTCGATCAGGCGGTGCTCGTAGGTCAGGCCCTTGGCGTCGAATTCCTTCTTGAACTCGCGCTCGTAGAGGTCCTGGAAGATGTCCTTGAACCGACCGTCATAGACCTTCATGATCGTGTTCTTGGTCGAGAGATAGACCGGGTAGTTACGCAGCAGGCCGTAATTCAACGATGCGCGGGCGAAGTCGATGATGGAATCGTCGAGATTGTACATCTGCATCGCGACGCCGGCGCCCGGGGTCTTGAACACTTCTTTCTCGATGACGGTGCCGTCCTCGCCGACGAACTTCATCGTCAGCGTACCCTTGCCCGGGAACTTGATGTCGGTGGCGCGATACTGGTCGCCATAGGCGTGGCGGCCGATGATGATCGGCTTGGTCCAGCCAGGAACCAGGCGCGGCACGTTCTTGCAGATGATCGGCTCGCGGAAGATCACGCCGCCGAGGATGTTGCGGATGGTGCCGTTCGGCGACTTCCACATCTGCTTGAGGTTGAACTCCTTCACCCGCGCTTCGTCCGGGGTGATGGTGGCGCACTTGACGCCCACGCCAACCTTCTTGATCGCCTCGGCGGCGTCGATCGTGACCTGATCGTTGGTGTGGTCGCGGTACTCCATTCCCAGGTCGAAATATTGCAGCTCGACATCCAGGAACGGGTTGATCAGCTTGTCCTTGATGTACTGCCAGATGATCCGGGTCATCTCGTCGCCATCGAGTTCGACGACGGGGTTGGACACCTTGATTTTTGCCATGATCGGGGAAGCCTCTTGGGAACGGCGCTTGTGGCGCGCCACGGGAATATCCGCCGCCTCTTAGCACCTGATAGCAGCGGGCGAAAGCCAAGGGATTATGCACTTTTAGCTCATCCAGCCTCCGCAGATGGGGGGCGGGAGGAGCCCTGCCGCGGGGGCCGGGCAGAGGGTTCAGGCAAGATTCAAAAGTCGAATCCAACCCGTTATTTCCCTTGAGAATTTCGTCAGGACAGGCAAACGACAGGCGAACGGGCAGCCGGCCCGAGAGCAGGTCGAGACCAGGTCAGGACCGGCCTTGAATCAGTTCATGAAGAGCGCCTGTCCAAGACCTTGAGAACCAGTGTGAAAGCGAAGCGAGATGTCCGGGACTGACAAGAGCAAAGCGGGCCTTTCCCTCGACGGTCCCATCGTGATCCTGGTCGAGCCGCAGCTTGGCGAAAACATCGGCATGGCCGCGCGCGCCATGGGCAACTTCGCGCTGAGCCGATTGCGCATCGTCAACCCTCGCGACGGCTGGCCCAACATCGCCGCCCAGCGCGCCGCGGCCGGGGCCGACTATATCCTGGACAAGGTCGAATTGTTCGACACGGTCGGTGAGGCCGTCGCCGACCTGGACCTGCTGTTCGCCACCACCGCGCGCCCCCATGACCAGGCCAAGCCGGTGGTGGGGCCGGAAGCCGCAGCTAGCGAGATTTCCGGGCACGTCGCGGCCGGCGGCAAGGCCGGTATCCTGTTCGGCCGGGAGCGCTGGGGCCTGACCAATGAGGAGGTCGGGCTCGCCAACCGCATCATTACCTTCCCGGTCAATCCGGGCTTTGCCTCGCTCAACCTCGCCCAAGCGGTGCTGCTGGTCGGCTACGAATGGTTCAAGCGGGCGACCTCCGGCGAGCTGCCGCACGCCATGCCGGAGCGCTCTGAGCGCGCCTCGCAGCACCAGATGCAGGCCTTCTTCGACAATTTGATCCGCGAACTCGACCGGGTCGAATTTCTGCGCCCGGCCGAGAAGCGCGACACCATGCTGGTGAACCTGCGCAACATCTTCACCCGGATGGAGCCGACCAAACAGGACATGCACACCCTCCATGGGGTGGTGATGGCGATCGCGGAAGGGCGCAAGGGCCCGGCCAAAGGCGGCGTGCTCGACGGCGAGCAGGCAACGCGGCTGCGTGCGCTTTTGGCCGAGCACGGTCAGGGCGGCGGCGTCCCCGACAGCGGCTCCACCGTGCGCGGCCTCGCCCGTCTGCTCCGCCGCAACCCAACCGATGCCGAGCGGCTGCTTTGGCAGGCCCTCACACGCGACCGCCGCTTCGCAGGCCAGTTCAAGCGCCAGACTCCTGTGGGGCGGCATATCCCGGACTTCGTCTCGTTCCCGCACCGGATCGCGATCGAACTGGTGAACACGGGCGAGAATGAGACGATCGTCGCGGATCGCGCGTCGCGGCGGGCGTGGCTCGAGGCGCGCGATTATCGCGTGATCGAGATGCGGGCTGCGGACGTGGAGCGGGATCTCGAGGCGGAGCTGGTACGGTTGCAGGGGCTGATGGCGGAAACAACATAACTTTGGGCACGCCGCCGGTTTGCGAGCGCCGCAAACGAGGGCTGTGCAAGAGCATGACCGGTTGCTAATGTCGTCCCGGGGAATTGAGTTGGGGACTGCATGTTCGGAATGACAGGCCGCGCGCTCGTTTGTGCGGCAGCAGGCGTAAGCGCGTTGGCATTGGCGACCTTGCTCGAAATATCGGGCGCTCGTGCGGAAATGGCCTTGAGCGCCAAGTGCAACGCGGCCGGCAATTTCAGTGTCGATGACCGCATTGCGGGCTGCACCGCCATGATCGAGGCAGCGACCGGTATGCAGCCAGCTGTGATCATGGCGCATTTCCGCCGCGCCATGTTCTACCGCCAGAAGGGCGAGATCGACTTTGCGATCGCGGACTACAATCAGATCATCGAGCGCGATCCGGGCAATCTGAACGCCCGTATCGCGAGGGCGTCTGCGTTTATTCAAAAGCGACAGCCCGAGGCCGCGCTGTCAGATTACGCCAAGGCAATCGAGCTCGATCCGAAGAGTACCTACGCATATATCGGACGTGCTCACGTCTATTCGGCGAGACGAGACTTCGTCCGCGCCATCGCCGACTATGATCAGGCTCTCCTGATCCATCCGGACAATGTCATAGCGTATGTCGAGCGAGGCCTTGCTTACATTAGCAAGGGGGATCCGGATCGGGCCATGGCCGACTGTGATCGAGCGGTCGAGATCAGCCCCCAAACCGGCGGCGGCCAACTGTGCCGGGGTCGGGTTTACTTCGCCAAGGGCAATAGAGAACGTGCATTGGCCGAACTCGATCAAACCACGCCGATCAGGCCAAAGGAGAATTTCTACTACTTCCGAGCCGAGTCCTTCTCTCAGCTGGGCGAACTCGACCGCGCTATCGCCGACTACGACCGGGTCATCGAGCTGAATCCACAAAGCCGGACTGCCTACGGCTGCCGCGGTGTCGTCTATGCTCAAAAGGGCGACTATGATCGCGCCATCGCCGATTACGACCAGGTGATCCGGCTGCTACATCAGGATCAAGGGATCTCGGGTGGTCTGCAGACGCGGATTCAAGGTCAGGACGGTGACCCCATTTCCACGTCCGTCGCGGGTGAATCAATTGCACTCGCTTCAGGGGACGGCCCTGTGCTCCGCGCTCGCGGGGTAGCCTACTACGCGAAAGGCGATCTTGACCGCGCTATCGCAGATTACGATGAGGCGATTCGCCTAAATCCCAAGGACAAGGATGCAATATCGTCTCGCGGCAACGCGTACAGGGCCAAAGGAGACTTCGACCGCTCGCTTGCGGACTACGATCAACTTGTACAACTCGATGCCAGGGATGCGCGCGCCTACTTTCATCGTGCAAGGGTCTATTGGCAGAGCGCTTCTTTTGCAAAATCGTTGGCTGACCTCGATCAGTCAATCCAGCTCAATCCAAAGGATGCCTATCCGGTTTTATGGCGCGAAATCGTTGCAAAGCGCAGCGACCAACAGAGCCGGCTGAGCGAGGCTGCGAAGCAGCTGGACGCGACGAAATGGCCCGCGCCGATCGTCAATCTCTTTCTCGGCAAGATGACGCCGGAGCAAGTGCTCAGCGCGGCGGACGACGCCGACCCGATGAAGAGAAAGTGGCAGTTCTGCGAGGCAAATTTCTATATTGCCGAGCGCGCACTGAAGGGCGGCTCCAAGGAAGAGGCGCTTAGGCTGTTGGATCAGGCGGCGGCCGATTGCCCGAAGACCTTCATCGAGAAGCAGGCGGCCGACGTTGAGCTCCTTTCGCTGCGAGCGAGCCGCTGACCTCGATCAGGCTTCCTAAGGCGGGCAAAGCGAAGCGTGCCACCATCTCACGTACCGAGACGGAAGTGCTGGGCATGGCGCTGCGCGCCTTCGGCCACCTTACGAAGGACGTCCGAGCTGCACTTCGCGCTGGACCGCAATCCATGTCGCTCGCGCCACCGCCAGCAATCTCCCGGCTTCATCGTGAAGCGCAGCTTCGGCCGCGCGTTTGCGGCCGTCGCGGCCGATGGGCCAGGCCGTGATGATGCAGCGTTCTCCCGGGCGCGGGCGGGCTTCGATCCGTGCTGACATTCGCCCCAGCAGCAGCGGTGCCTTGTCGAAGCCGCCGCTCTGTGGATCGCAATTGCAGGCAAAACCGGTGGGGCAGTCGAGCGCCGACCAGAGGAATTCCGGCGCGACGAGGCCGTCGTCGGCGGCGAGATTCTGATCCGGCGTCCAGCTCGCCGCGAGAACGGCGTTGTGACCACGGAGCGAGCCGGCAAAAATGCGCAAGCCGTCGCCTTTCGCCCTTGCCGGACCGCACACGAAACATGTCGGCAATGGATGCTCGTGCGGCTTGACCGGCGTCAGCAATTCGGCGGCGCAGGCGTCCTCGAAGCTGGCTGTCTCCAGTCGCGAAAGCTCCACGCTTGCCGGCTGCCCGGTCGCGACGATCTTGTTGCCGTCGCGAAGCTCCCATGTGCCGTCGTCGGTTGCGACCGCATCGAGCGGAGTGTCCAGCGGCGGCGGCGCGCGCAGCGTTATCTCCGCGGCGCCGGGAATGTGGCGGGCGAGCCGGCCGCAGACATAGCCGCCGTTGCCGGAGTTCGGAGGACCGCAAAAGCGTTTGTCGATGATGATCTGTGTCATCGGTTTTGTTCTCTCTTTCCGGCTCACCTTACCTGATCTTGAGGACAATTCGCCCCTGAACCGTTCGGTTGGCCACGGCGCGCATGGCTTCTCCGGCCTCCTCCAAACGAAGGACGCGATCGATGTGCGGACGGATTTTTCCCTCGGCCAGCAATTGCATCAGCGTGGCGTTCATACGCGCGGCATCAGCTGAGAATTTCTCCGCCCAGGCGCCGACGAAGACGCCGAGGATGGAATAGTTCTTCAGCAGCGGAAGGTTCATCGGGAGCTGTGGAATTTCGCCGCTGGTGAAGCCGATCGGCATCAGCCGTCCGCCCCATTTCATCGACCGGGCCAACTGCTCGAATATCGCGCCGCCGACATTGTCGAAGCCGATGTCGATCCCTTCGCCACCGGTGATCGCCTTGATCCCGTCGCGCAGATTCTCTGTGCGATAGTTGATGACCTCGCTGGCACCGTAGGCGCGCACCAGGTTCGCCTTGTCATCGGAGCCGATACCGGCGACGACGCGCAGGCCCAGGTGGCGGCCAAGGTCGACCGCGGCAAGGCCAACTCCGCCGGCCGCACCGGTGACGAACAGCGTTTCGTCGCGCTGCGCCCGGGCCCGCTCGACCAGCGCATAATAGGCCGTGCCGTAATTGTGCAGCACCGTCGCCGCGGCTTCGAATGCGACGCCATCCGGCAGTCGCACGGTTTTCGATTCCTTCGCTATCATCCGTTCGGCGTAGCCGCCGGTCCAGGCGCTGCACGCCACGCGGTCGCCAGGCGCGAATCCCGTGACTTTGTCGCCGACCGCGACGACGACACCGGATGCTTCCGTGCCGGGCACGAAGGGCGTCGGCGGCCGCATCTGATAGAGACCCGAGACCACCAATTGGTCCATGAAACTGACCGAGGCCGCATGGACGGCGATCAGAATCTCGTCGCCGGACGGCTTCGGCTCGTCGATTTCACTAAGGCGCAAATCGCCGGGTCCGGTGAATGAGCTGCATAGAATTGCTCTCATCGTGTCGCTCCAACGGATTGTCTGCATTCGGCAGGTTTGCGTAACGGCGTCGCATATCCCGCGACAAGCTTGACGAAATCTGCCTGTCGCGCTGCACCGGTCTTTTCAAACAGGCGCCGGACATGCGTCTTGATCGTCGTATTGGCGACGCCGAGTGCCGCCGCCACTTCGGGAACGCCGCCGAGTTCGACGATCGCGAGCATCACACGCAGTTCGGCTGGCGTCAGTTTGAACGCGTTACGGAGAGCTTCCGAACGAGGCAATATTGTCAGCGCCGCCTTGCGGACGAACAGTGCGGCAACCGCGCTGCAGGCGGCAGACGCATTGCGGCGCATGCCCGATGTGAGCGACAGGACATGGGCGACGTGGCGTTCTCCGTCCAGCCCGATCATCGAGATCGCGAGTCCGTTGATGCCATGCGCCTGGTCGCCGCGTCCCGCTGCCGCGAAGACTTGCCGCAACGTCTGGCTGACCGTGCTATCGCAGGCCATCAGAACCCCACGGAGCTCGAGGAGGACGTCGCTCGCATCGAGCATGGCCTGCCCGGCGGTATTGGCGTGAATCAGACGTCCGTCTGTGTCGACGAGAAATAGGCTGGCGTCGAGCCCATCGAGGGTATCAGCGAACACGGCGGCGTTTGCTGCCACCTGAACGGGCCCCCGCTCGACCGCAAATGCGCGGCATGGCACTGCGCTCATCGGGGTGCACCAGCGGAGCGAGGGGGCTGGCGCTCGTCCGCCGGGCGGCGCGTGAAGAGACGCGGCACCAGCATCGGAACGCGATGGCGATATTGCTGATAGGTCATGCCGAACTCGGCGATCAGATCGCGCTCCTCGAACTGCAGGGCGATCAGGATGTAGGCCGTGTTCGCGAGCGCGAACAGCAGATGGCCGGCGGTCATCTCGGGCGTAGCCCAGAACGCGAGCAGGAAACCCAGCATGATTGGGTGCCGCACGATCTTGTAGAGCAGCGGTGTTCTGAACGATTGACCTGGTATCTCGCTCCCGCGGAACGCGACGAAGGCCTGGCGGAGGCCGAACAGATCGAAATGATCGATCATGTGGGTGGAGGCGAACGCGATCAGCCAGCCGAGCCAATGCACGCCGATCAGCAACCAGGCCGCTATTCCGCTCGTTTGCCAGACCGGCGTCGGGATCGGACGCCACTGCCAGAACAGCAACAGCAGGATCAGGCTGGAAAGCAGCACATAGGTGCTGCGCTGGCAGGCCGCGGGGAGGAATTTGGCCGACCATCGTTTGAAGGCCGGCCGCGCCATCACGCTGTGCTGGATCGCAAACAGGCTCATCAGCAGCAGGTTGACGACGACGGCCACGCTCAGGTCCGTCGGGCTGCCGACATCGATCGACTTATCGATCGACATATCTATCGATTTGGGCACGACATAATTGCCGACGAAACCGAGCGCATAGAGAAATGAGACCGTGAAGATGACGTAGCTCACGATGGCGTAGAGCAGGATCAGGAGGCGCGAGATCATGTTTTTTCCTATTGTGCCTGATGCAGCCGTGCCGCATTCAGGAGCCTGAATTGCTCGCCCGCGAGCAGGCTCGATCTGCCCCGACTGCTATTGCCGGACCGTCCCCTGTGCGTCCCCCGGGGGGCGCCGCAAGGGGAGGGAGGACTTTCATGACGGCTTTCTCGCTGGGGACATTCGGGTTCCCTGAGGTCCACGCCGGCGGCCGCCCGATCAAGTTGGCCTTGCGCAAGGGCCTCGCGCTGCTGATCTATCTCGCGGAGGCCAAGGGCGCTGTGGCCCGCGAAATCGTGGCGACGCTGCTGTGGCCTGAAACTGACCGCGAGACCGGCCTTGCGCGGTTGCGGCGGCTGCTTCACCGAATCGAGCTGACGCTCGGTCAGCAGGTGTTCGAGACCGACCGCACCAGTCTGCGATGGTCTCCGGCAGTCGCGCTGCAGGTCGATGCACATTTTTTCGAGAGCGCCTGCGATCGCGGTGACTTTGACGAAGCCTGCCAGACTTATCGGGGAGATTTCCTCGCAGGCTTCTCGCCGGAGGGCTGTCCGGAATTCGACGACTGGGCGTTCTTCCGCCGCGAGGCGCTGCGGGGACGGCTGATGCACGCGCTGGAGCGTCTGGTGCAGGACAAGACCGCTGCCGGAGACTACTTCGCCGCGACCGCGCATGCGACCCGTCTGGCCGAGCTCGATCCTTTGAGCGAGGTCTATGGCCGGCATCTGATCCGCAGCCTGCTGCTGGCGGGCGACCGCAGCGCGGCAGAGCGGCACCATGCGGCACTGACGCGGCGGCTGCGTGACGAGCTTGGTGTTACGCCGGAAGCCGAGACCGCGGCGTTGATGAGTCCTGCGGCGGCACACTCCGTACCAGCGACGCGCTACGTCAAGGGCGCCGGTGTGCATCTGGCGTATCAGACCTATGGCAGCGGTCCGCTCGACATCCTGGTCATGCCCGGCTTCGTATCGCATGTGGAACGCGCCTGGGAGCATCCGGCGAGCCGAACCTTTCTGGCCTCACTGACGAAGCTGGGGCGTCTGATCGTGTTCGATCGTCGCGGGATCGGGTTGTCCGACCGGGTTGGGTCGGCGCCTGATATCGACGTCACCGCGGAGGATATCGGCACCGTGCTGCGCGCCGCGGATGCGCGCCGCGTCGTGCTGTTCGGCGCATCCGAGTGCGGGCCGGCCTGCATCAAATTCGCCGTCGACGAGCCGCGTCTCGTGGCCGGACTCATCCTGTTCGGTGCATTGGCCAAGGGCTGCTGGTCGCAGGACTATCCGCACGCGTTGCGCGCCAGCCAGTACGACGCCTGGAGCAAGCACCTCATCGCGCAATGGGGAGGTCCGGTGGGGATTGAGACCTTCGCACCCAGCCTTGCCGGCGATCCCCAGGCCCGCGCATGGTGGGCGGGGCTATTGCGCGCGGCCTCCAGTCCCGGCGGCATCTCGGCCGTGCTCGAGGCGTTTCGCGACGCCGACGTGCGGCAGCTTTTGCCGCAAATTGCCATGCCGACATTGGTGTTGCATCGTCGGGACGACAAGGCCGTACGGATCGCGGCCGGCCGCGATGTGGCGAGCCGGATCAAAGGTGCGCAATTCGTCGAGCTCGACGGCAACGATCACTGGTTCTTCGCGGGCGATCAGCAGCCGGTGCTCGATGCGATCAGGGGATTTACGGAAGCATTGCCGAGGCGATGAGGCGAGGCACGTAAATCCGTAGCCCCGGTCATTGGCACGTTTCGTGCCTGCCAAAGTGGCACAAAAAAGCGTCGCGTCTATCCGCTGCCTCGAGGAAATGAGCCGGCGCGACATAGTCTTAGCCAAGGAGACCCTGACATGAAACGCGAAGACCTCACCGAGAAGCTGCTCGACATCAAGCGCGAGAAGGGCTGGAGCTGGAAATATATCTGCGAGAAGATCGGCGGCTATTCCGAGGTGCTGATAACAGGCGCGATCCTCGGCCAGATGAAACTGACGAAGCCGCAGGCGGCCAACGCCGGCGAACTGTTCGGCCTGTCGAAGGCGGAGACCGCCATGCTGAACGAGGTGCCGATGCGCGGCACCGGCACGCCGATGCCGCCGACCGACCCGCTGATCTACCGCTTCTACGAGATGGTGATGGTCAACGGCCCGGCCTGGAAGGCGCTGATCGAGGAGGAGTTCGGCGACGGCATCATGTCGGCGATCGACTTCGACATGGCGATCGAGCGCGTGGCGAATCCGAAGGGCGACCGCGTCAAGTTCACGATGAGCGGCAAATTCCTGCCGTACAAATATTACGGCGCCAGCGGCAACGTGCCGGAATATGGGTTCAAGGAGGGATAGCTGGTTGGCATTCCGGGGGCGCGTCGCAGACGTGGCCCCGGAATGATGCTTCGCCTTATTTCCCGGCCTTCACCTCGGCCGCCGCCACCGCGATCAGCTCGTTCATTTTGGCGCGAATTGCCTGTTCGGTGACGGCCACGTTCTTGGCGGCGAAATCGGCCATGACCTTGCGCAGGACGTCGGCGTCACCGGCTTCCTCGAAATCGGCCGCGACCACCTCCTTGGCATAGGCCGTGGCGGCATCACCCGTGATGCCGAGCTTTTCGGCCGCCCACAGCCCGAGCAGCCGGTTGCGGCGGGCTTCCGCCTTGAATTTCTGCTCCTCGTCGAGGGCAAACTTCTTCTCGAAGCCTTCCTCGCGCTTGTCCAACGTGCTCATGCCTTTTCCAATTCCCTGCTGACTGGACCCGGCTGGCCCTCGTTGCGAGAGCCCCGGTGCATGCCTAGATAGGGGGCAGGAATCGGCAAAACAACGAGCCGTTAAGCCGCAGGCAAGGCGGTATAAGTTTGATGCCGGACGGCCGGATCGATTGTGCTGGGACAGCCAATCGGATAGGTTGCCTCAGGCTGGGTTCCCGTTCTGTTTTCTAGGGGTTCCGGGCCGTTCACGGCAGCTCCGCTGTGGGTCGTAGTCTCGTCAACCGGAGCACACCAAATACATGGATTTCAACAAAACACGGTACATCCCCATGAGCCGTCGGCGTCGCATTTATGAAGGCAAGGCAAAGGTTCTTTACGAAGGCCCGGAGCCCGGTACCCTGATCCAGCACTTCAAGGATGACGCCACCGCGTTCAATGCGAAAAAGCATCAGGTGATCGAGGGCAAGGGTGTCCTCAACAACCGGATCTCGGAGTACCTGTTTCAGCACCTCAACGACATCGGGGTGCCGACCCATTTCATCCGCCGCCTCAATATGCGCGAGCAATTGATCCGCGAAGTCGAGATCGTGCCGCTGGAAGTGGTGGTGCGGAACGTTGCCGCCGGCTCGCTGTCGCAGCGCCTCGGCATCGAGGAGGGCACGCAGCTGCCCCGCTCGATCATCGAGTTCTACTACAAGAACGACCAGCTCAACGATCCCATGGTGTCGGAAGAGCACATCACCGCTTTCGGGTGGGCGACACCGCAGGAGATCGACGACATCATGGCACTTGCCATCCGTGTCAACGACTTCCTCACCGGTCTCTTCCTCGGCATCGGCATCCGCCTCGTCGACTTCAAGATGGAGTGCGGCCGGCTGTTCGAGAACGAGATGATGCGGATCATCGTCGCCGACGAGATCTCGCCGGATAGCTGCCGCCTGTGGGACATCAAGTCGAACGAGAAGCTCGACAAGGACCGTTTCCGCAGGGATCTCGGTGGGCTGCTCGAGGCCTATACCGAAGTCGCCAAGCGTCTCGGCATTCTCATGGAGAACGAGCGTCCGGCGGGCTCCGGCCCGGTGCTGGTGAAGAGCTAAGAGGAATCTGACGTGAAGGCACGTGTTACCGTGACGTTGAAAACGGGCATCCTCGATCCGCAGGGCAAGGCGATCGAGGGTGCGTTGAAGTCGCTCGGCGTCGACGGCGTCGCCAGCGTCCGGCAGGGCAAGGTGTTCGACATCGAGCTCGCGGGCACGGACAAGGCGAAGGCGGAGGCGGCGTTGAAGGATGCCGCCGACAAGCTGCTGGCGAATACCGTGATCGAGAACTACCGGGTCGAGCTGATCGGGTGAACGGCATGGCTCACAGCCATCCGACCCGACGAAAACGCCAATACAGCGCGCCGCACGCCGTCAGCATCACGCCGAGCAGCGTGAAATAGCCGTACTCCCAGTCCAGCTCCGGCATGTGCTTGAAGTTCATGCCGTAGATGCCGGCAAGCGCGGTCGGGATCGCGATGATCGCGAGCCACGAGGCAAGTTTCTTGGAGACCGCCGTCTCCTGGGCCTGGCCGACCAGCAGGCTCGCTTCGAAGGCGAAGGCCAGCACCTCGCGCATGGAATCGATCCGCTCCTGGATGTTGCGGACGTGGTCGGTGACGTCGCGGAACAGCGGCTGCATCGTCGCGCGCACCATCGCAAGCTCGTCGTGCTCCAGACGGCGGCAGACCTCCACCAGCGGCCCGATCGCGGTCCTGAGCCGCAAGAGGTCGCGGCGCAGCATATAGAGCCGCTCGATCTGCGCCTTGCTGATCGCCTTGGAGAGCACGTCATCCTCGATGCTCTCGACCTCTTCGTGAATGCTCTCGAGCACGGGCGAGTAGTTGTCGACGATGAAATCGAGGATGGCGTAGAGGATGTAGTCCTCGCCGCGCGCGAGCGCTCGCGGGCAGCTTTCGCAACGTTCGCGCACCGGCGTGTAGGACGTCGACGCGCCGTGGCGCACCGAGACCAGATAGCCTTCGCCAACGAAGATGTGCGTCTCGCCGAAGGCGATCCGGCCCTCGATCAGTTGCGCGGTTCGCGCCACGATGAACAGGGCCTCGCCATATTGCTCGATCTTCGGTCGCTGATGGGCGTGGTTGGCGTCCTCGATGGCGAGCTCGTGCAGGTCGAACTGCTTCTGCACCGCGCTGAGCAGCGCCATGTTGGGCTCGTGCAGCCCGATCCAGACCACGTGGCCGGGCTTCGCCCGCCAGCTCGAGGCCTCGCTGATGGCAATATTGGCGACGCGCCGGCCGTCGACATAGGCACCGGCGGCGATCACGCCCTCGGTGGACACCGGCTCGGAGAGGGATGCGGGCAGCGAGGGGACAT
The DNA here is from genome assembly GCF_023101105.1 of Bradyrhizobium sp. 155. Lineage (NCBI taxonomy): Bacteria > Pseudomonadati > Pseudomonadota > Alphaproteobacteria > Hyphomicrobiales > Nitrobacteraceae > Bradyrhizobium > Bradyrhizobium sp. 155. The sequence continues at coordinate 2,784,158 of NZ_CP064704.1, forward strand.
TCATGGCTTTAATCCCGGGCGAATCGATCGGCCGATGGCGGGCTATGGCCTGTGCACAACGCTCGCGGCCGAGGCTAGCACTGGTAAAATCCCCGTCAAATGGATATGTCTGCTCACGATTTGGCAGCCGTGCCAGCCCCATTCAATCTTCGTTCGGAACCTCTGCCATGAAAGCCGCCATCCTCGTCTTTCCCGGAATCAACCGCGAGCGCGACATGGCGCGTGCCTTGAGGCTGATCTCGGGCAGCGAGCCCGCGATGGTGTGGCATGCCGAGACGTCGCTGCCTGATGGCACCGACCTCGTGGTGGTGCCCGGCGGGTTCTCCTATGGCGATTATCTGCGCTGCGGCGCGATTGCGGCGCGGGCGCCGGTGATGGACGCGGTGCGCGACTATGCGGCCAAGGGCGGCCTCGTGCTCGGCGTCTGCAACGGTTTTCAGATCCTCTGCGAGTCCGGCCTCTTGCCTGGCGTCCTGATGCGCAATGCGCGGCTGAAATTCATCTGCCACGACGTGCATCTGCGCGTGGAGCGCTCCGACACGCCATTCACGCGCGGCTACAATGCCGGGCAGGTGATCCGCGTGCCCATCGCGCATGGCGAGGGCAATTATGCGGCGGACGCGGAGACCATCAAGCGGCTCGAAGGCGAGGGTCGCGTCCTTTACCGCTATTGCTCGGCTGACGGCGCGATCGACGATATCAGCAACATCAACGGCGCCGCGCAATCCATCGCCGGCATCGTCAACGACAAGGGCAACGTGCTCGGCATGATGCCGCATCCGGAAAACCACGTCGAAGACATCATGGGCTGCACCGACGGTCGCGGCCTGTTCGCCGGCCTCACCGCGCATCTGGAAAAAGCCGCGTGATTGCGTTCGTGCTGAAGCGGCTGCCGGCCGCTGTCGCCGTCGTTGCGTTCGCGACGGCCGCGTTCGCACAGGATTTCCCCAAGCGTCCCGTCACCATGATCGTGCCGTTCGCGGCCGGCGGCACGTCCGACGTGATCGCGCGCACGGTTGCCGAGCAGATGGGCATCGCGCTCGGCCAGACCATCGTCATCGAGAACGTCGCCGGCGCCGGCGGATCGACCGCACTGGCGCGCGCCTCCCGTGCCGAGCCTGACGGTTACACCATTGCGATCGGCAATGCCGGCACCAACGCCGCGACCTATACGATCTATCCAAAGCTGCCGTTCACGCCGGACTCCTTCGTGCCGATCGCCATGGTGGCGAAGACGTTCGGCATCATCGCCGTGCGCAAGGATTTTCCGGCAAAGGACCTGAAAGAATTCATCGCCTACGCCAAGGCCAATCCGGGCAAGATCAATCTCGGCCATGCCGGCGTCGGGTCCTCGAACTACCTGATCTGCAAGAGCTTCGTCACAGCCGCCGGGATCGACGCGACGCTGGTCGGCTATCGCGGCGCCGCCCCCGCGCTCACCGATGCGATCGGCGGCCAGATCGACGGCGTCTGCGATGCGGCAGCCTCCGTCTCGCAGTCGATCAACGAGAAGCTGGCGCGCGGGCTCGTGGTCGGCTCGACCGTGCGGCTCGCGACCCTGCCGGATCTGCCGACGTCGGCCGAAGCCGGCCTGCCCGAATTCGAGGCACAGGGCTGGAATGGTCTGTTCGCGCCCAAGGGTACTCCGCCGGCGGTCATTGCCAAGCTGAATGCCGCCGCGCGTACGGCCGTGGAAGCCGACGCGGTGAAGAAACGGTTCGCCGACCTCTCGACCGTTGCCCCCGATCCCGACGAGCACACGCCCGAGGTGCTGCAAAAGCTCGTGACGCGCGACGTCGAGAAGTACCGCAAGATGCTGGCCGACGACGCCAAGTAATAGCGCGAGGCTCCTGACGGTTGGCATCATCGCCACGAGAACGCTTACCCCGCAGCAGGAATGCGGGCGATCACCTTGATCTCGAAGTCGAACCCGGCAAGCCAATTCACTCCGACTGCCGTCCAGTTCGGATAGGGTGCCTCCCCGATCTCCGCAGCGCGAATTGCCATCACCTTCTCGATCTGCGTGGCCGGATCGGTATGGAACGTGGTGACGTCCACCACATCGTCCAGCGTGCATCCGGCCGCTGCGAGAACGGCACGCAGATTGGCAAACGCGCGTCGGACCTGGTCCTCAAACACCGGTTCGGGCGAGCCGTCCTCGCGACTTCCAACCTGCCCGGAGACGAAGAGCAGGTCGCCGGACCGGATCGCGGCCGAATAGCGGTGCGCTTCATAGAGGGCGTGGCGGCCGGCCGGGAAGATTGCGTCGCGCTTGGGCATGTCTGGATCCTTGATTGATGGATGGCGGTCGCAGCTGTGGTGGGCAGGGCCTGCCACTGGATTTCCACGAGCTGTTCATATACGTAGCGTATGTGGAATATGGATCACATACGGACCGTATGTCAATAGGGTCGGCAAATGGAGTTGGGAAGCATGGCGAAGGGCAAGCGCGCCGAGGCGATGGCGGAAAGTCGGGCCAAGCTCATCCGGGCCGCGCGCAGGGCGTTTGCCACACAAGGCTATGCAGCCGCGTCGATGGACGAGCTGACTGCTTCCGTCGGACTGACGCGGGGCGCGCTGTATCACAACTTCGAAGACAAGAAGGGGCTGCTCTGGGCCGTCGTTGAGCAGATCGACAGCGAAATGGCGGAACGGCTCCGCACGGCCCGCGAGCAAGCGCCGAGCTTGTGGCAAGGACTGCTTGCAGAGGGGACCGCCTATATCGAGATGGCGCTCGATCCTGAAATTCAGCGCGTCATGCTTCTGGATGGACCGGCCGTGCTCGGTGATCCATCCAAGTGGCCCGGCGAGAATGCCTGTCTTGAGATTACCATGCGAACCATTCGGTCGCTGATCGAACAGGGGATTGTGAAGCCCGTCGATGTCGAAGCGGCGGGACGCTTGCTGAACGGGGCTGCGCTGAGCGCAGCGCTGTGGGTCGCCGCAGCCGACGATCCGCCAGGCGTCCTGACCAAGGCCGTTGACGCCTTCCAAGCGTTGGCGAGCGGATTGTTGCGCAAGCCGCATTGAGTGCCTCGTGCCGAACGGCGGAAGCAGCGGGTCACCGCAGCTTCAACCGCTCCGTCGGCACCGTCATCGCGGCGACGCCCGCCATGACCAGCACCAGTCCCAGCGCCAGGTTCGAGGGCACGCTCTCGCCGAGCAGCAGCACGGAGAGGCCGACGCCAATCGGGATACGCAAATAGCCTTGTGCGTTCGTCGTCAGCGTGCCGAGCCGTCCCAGGCACATGTAGAACAGCATCAGCCCCAGGGCGCTGGACACGATGCCCATGACAATGGTGGCTGTGATCGCGGTCGGCGTCGGGTGCAGCGTCCAGGGCTGGTCGACGATCAGCGAAGGCGGCAGCAGCACGAGGCCGCCGAACAGCAGCGAGCCGGCTGCCACCACCATCGGATCGTATTCGGACAGCCGCAGGCCGAAGATCGTGGCGCAGGCGAACGAGATGGTGGCGAGCAGGATGGCGATCTCGGCCACGATCTCGCTGCCGAAGCCGCGCAGCGCATCCAGGCCCACGATGACGATTGTGCCGGCGAGGCCGAGGAGCGCGCCCAAGAGCTTCAACAGCGTTGCCGGTTCGTGACGCGTGATCAGCGAGGTGATCAGGAAGGCGAAGATCGGCGTGGTCGAGGCCAGCACCACCGTGTTCGAAGCCGGCACATATTGCTGCGACCAGGTGATGATCAGGAACGGAAAGGTCGAGTTGATCAATTGCTGGGTGGCGAACAACTTCCACGCCTTGGCGTCGGTCGGGATCCTGACGCCGCGCATCCACAGGATCGCGAACAGGAAGGCGGCCGCGATCAGCGAGCGCGCCGAGATGAAGGTCACGGGCGGGATCGTATCCAGCGCGAGCTTCGCCAGCGGATAGGTTGAACTCCAGCAGCAGGCCAGCGCGAACAGCAGCGCATAGTCGCGCCAGTTGCGCGCGCCTGTGGCGGGCATGGACGGCAATTGCGAGACTGTGGCCCGCCCCGTCGGCGATGTGCTCTGCGGCACCTTGATGTTGCTCCCCGGCGCGACAGCGCTGGACACAAGTCTGGGCGAGGGGGCGCCAAAAGGGAAGGCGGCGAGCTATGCGTTTGGCTGCGGTGCCGGCTTCCGCTTCACCCGCTTGATCGTACCGGAGAAGGTGAAGAGAGGCCGCCCGCCCGATATCAGCTTGCCGCGCAGGAAGATCAGCGAGCCGCCGGCGCGGGAGACCTCGCCGACGCATTCGATCAACTCGCCTTCGCGCGCCGCGTCGAGGAAGTCGCAGGCGAAATTGGTGGTCACCGCCGGCCCATCCAGTTCGTGGGTGGCGATCGCGAACAGGCAATAGTCGGCAAACGCCATGAAGCAGCCGCCATGGACGTTTCCGGAGCCGTTGAGGTGCTTTTTCTCGACCCGGAACGCCGAGCGGACGCTGCCGTCGTCCTCGATCTTGTGCCAGAACGGGCCGATATGGCTCTCAAAACTGTCACGAATCCAGGTTCGCCAGCCCTGGAATTCCCCATCGGTCGCGACGTGGAGGTCGGGGCGGCGAGGCGGGGGCGCTTTGGTCAATTCATGCAAGGAAATGGGCCTTCAATTGCGGGTCTTTTGTCCTTAAATCCGATCTGTCCGCGCTGTGCAATTCCTGTTCCCGCAGCCCCCGGCCGCAAAACGTGGGACAGCGGGAAAATGCGCCATAAAGGGCTTTTCCAAGCCGTCCGATGTTCCTAAGAACGGCCAACCGCCGTCGAAAGCCCAAATTCCATGAAGAACGAACCCAAGATCACCCCCGAGCTGATTGCCGCCCACGGGCTCAAGCCCGACGAGTATGAGCGCATTCTCAAGCTGATCGGGCGGGAGCCGACCTTCACCGAGCTCGGCATCTTCTCGGCGATGTGGAACGAGCACTGCTCGTACAAATCCTCGCGCCTCCATCTGAAGGGCTTGCCGACCAAGGCGCCCTGGGTGATCCAGGGCCCGGGCGAGAATGCCGGTGTGATCGACATCGGCGACGGCCAGGCCGTGGTCTTCAAGATGGAGAGCCACAACCACCCGAGCTACATCGAGCCTTACCAGGGCGCGACCACCGGTGTCGGTGGCATCTTGCGCGACGTTTTCACCATGGGCGCGCGGCCGATCGCCTGCCTCAACGCGCTGAGCTTTGGCGCACCGGAGCATGCCAGGACGCGGCATCTCGTCTCCGGTGTCGTCGCTGGCGTCGGCGGCTACGGCAACTCGTTCGGCGTGCCGACGGTCGGCGGCCAGGTCCGTTTCCACACCCGCTATGACGGCAACATTCTCGTCAACGCGATGGCGGTCGGCCTCGCCGATACCGACAAGATCTTCTATGCCGCCGCCTCCGGCGTGAACATGCCGATCGTCTATCTCGGCTCCAAGACCGGCCGCGACGGCATCCACGGCGCCTCGATGGCCTCGGCCGAGTTCGACGACAAGTCCGAAGAGAAGCGTCCGACCGTGCAGGTCGGCGATCCCTTTGCCGAAAAGCTGCTGTTAGAGGCTTGTCTCGAGATCATGGAGAAGGGCTGCGTCATCGCGATCCAGGACATGGGCGCGGCGGGCCTGACCTGTTCGGCGGTGGAGATGGGCGCCAAGGGCGACCTCGGCGTCGATCTCGATCTCGACGCGGTGCCGACGCGCGAGATCGGCATGAGCGCCTACGAGATGATGCTCTCGGAGAGCCAGGAGCGCATGCTCATGGTGCTCAAGCCCGAGAAGGAGAAAGAGGCCGAGGCGATCTTCAAGAAGTGGGGCCTCGATTTCGCCGTGGTCGGCTACACCACGCCGAGCAAGCGCTTCGTGGTCAAGCATGGCGGTGACGTCATGGCCGATTTGCCGATCAAGGAGCTCGGCGACGAGGCGCCGCTCTATGATCGCCCGCATGTCCCCTCCGCCGCGCTGCCGGTCGTGCATGCGCGCGAGGTGGCGGCGCCGATGGGTCTCGGTGCCGCGGTCGAAAAGCTGATCGGCACGCCCGATATGTGCAGCAAGCGCTGGGTCTGGGAGCAGTACGACCACGTCATTCTCGGCAACACCATGCAGCGTCCCGGCGGCGATGCCGCGGTGGTGCGCGTGCAGGACGGCCCGAAGGGCTTGGCGCTGACCGTCGACGTGACGCCGCGCTATTGCGAGGCCGATCCGTTTGAAGGCGGCAAGCAGGCGGTGGCGGAAGCCTGGCGCAACATCACCGCGGTTGGCGGCAAGCCGCTTGCGATCACCGACAATCTCAATTTCGGCAATCCTGAGCGGCCCGAGATCATGGGCCAGTTCGTCGGCTGCCTGAAGGGCATCTCGGAAGCCTGCCGTACGCTCGACTTCCCGGTCGTGTCCGGCAACGTCTCGCTCTACAACGAGACCAACGGCCGCGCGATCTTGCCGACGCCCTCGATCGGCGGCGTCGGCCTGCTCGATGATTTCACCAAGTCCGCGTCGCTCGCCTTCAAGGCCGAAGGCGAGGCGATCCTCCTGATCGGCGAGACCCATGGCTGGCTCGGCCAGTCCGTTTACTTGCGCGACATCTGCGGTCGCGAGGAGGGCGCGCCGCCGCCGGTCGATCTCGCCGCCGAGAGGCGCAACGGCGACTGCGTGCGCGGCATGATCCATGCGGGCACCGCGACCGCCGTGCACGATCTGTCCGACGGGGGCCTGCTGATCGCGCTGGCCGAGATGGCGATGGCGAGCGGCATCGGCGCCAAACTGCTCGCGGCGCCGACCTCCTTGGTGCCTCAGGCCTATTGGTTCGGCGAGGACCAGGCGCGCTATCTCGTCACCGTGCCTGAAACCGAGGCCGGCCGCGTGCTCGCCAAGATGCGCGGCTGCGAGGTGCCCTGCGTGCGGATCGGCACTACCGGCGGCGACGCGATCGCGATCGCGGGCGAAGCGCGTGTAACGATCGAGGCGCTGCGGACCTCGTTCGAGCGCTGGCTGCCGGAGTATATGGGCGGCAAGGCGGCCTGAGGGGCTGAACCGGTAGCCCGGATGAGCGAAGCGATATCCGGGTCTTTGTCGTGAGGTTTCCCGGATATCGCTACGCTCATCCGGGCTACGGGCATCGCACCTCACAACACGTGCGACGCCCCCGGAATCTTCCGTAGGGCCGCCGTCAGACCCCAACTCAGGATCACCGTAAGCACGAAGCCGATCGTGGCTTTCACGATCGCCGGCAGGCTGTAGTCGAACAGCGCGTACTGGATCCACAACGCGATCGGGTAGTGCACCAGGAAGATGCCGTAGGCATCCGCCTGCATGCGGTCGAGCAGGTTCGGGCCCGGCGACTTCTGGTGCAGGAAGAACGCGAGAATCGCGAGCAGGATCGAGCCTGAGAACAGCACGAAGAACGTACCGTAGATCGCCTGATACCAGTGCGGTTGTGGGTCGGGATTACCGAGGATCTCGCGCTTGATGTAGATCATGCCCCACATCAGGCAGTAGGGGATCAGCGTGGCGATCACCCACAGCCAGCGCTGTTTCGGCAACTGCCCGCCGGCGCTGAGGATGCCGCGATCGAAGTTGGCCGCTCCAACGCTGACGCCGATAAAGAAATAGGCGAAGTAGAGCAGGATGCGGCTCGCCTGCACCGAGAACGGCCCGAGCTCGAACCATTTGCTGCCGCCGAAATAGAGCAGCGCCGGCACGTAGGCGATTGCCGTGACGACGACGAGCAGCAGCCAGAATACGGCCGGCTGGTCGAATCCGCGCAGCGACACCCGGTTGCCCGGGTCGACCAGATGCGCGGAGACCCGGTAGAGCAGGCTCGCGGTCAGGTCGAATGCCAGCAGCACCCACACGAACCAGATCGGGCCGCTCGGCCACGGGCCAACCGTGATCGTCTTCCACCAGAACGCCGTGAAGCTCAGCCCGGGATCGTGCCGCAGCGCGATCGCGTAATAGGCGAGCGGGATGACGGTGAGCGCCGCGATCGCGAACGGCAGCCCGAGCCGCAACAGGCGGTCGCGGAGAAAAACTGACGGCGCCTTGCGCGCGATGCCCGGCCAGGTGAACAGTCCCGACAGGAAGAAGAACATTGCCATGAAGAAGCTGTCGGTGGCCAGCACGACCACGTCGAAACCGGCCCAGGACGCCGGATCGGTGTGCCCGAAATAGGTGTAGGGAATCACGGCGTGGTGCAGCAGCACCACCAGCGTCAGGAAGGTGCGGGCGCGATCGAGCGACAGATTGCGCGCCTTGGCCCTCGGCGCCGCGTGCGCCTCTGCCCCGATCGTCGCTGAATGTGACATCGTCATCGTGGCCGCCCCGGTCGCGCTTCTGTCCCGCCCGGACTTTGCCGCCGGGAACCGGATTCAGCAAGGGTCGTTTGGGACGCCCGCAGGCCTGAGACCGCCAGGAACCAGTTCCCTGCGACGAAGTTAGCGTTCGCCAAAAGGGCTTGAGGACCGCGGCAGGCGGTACAATTTCGGAGCTGGCGATGACGATCCTGAAATGGGCACTGATCTTCTTACTTGTCTCGATCGTAGCCGGCGTGCTCGGCTTCACCGGGATCTCGGCCGCCTCCGCCGACATCGCCCGCTTCCTGTTCTACGTGTTCGTCGCGATCTTCCTGGTGCTGCTGATCCTGGGGCTGACGATATTCAGGGCGTAGCGGGGGCGCTGCCCACGCACACAGTCGTCATGCCCGGGCTTGCCGTCTTCGCTGAAGCTTCGCCGGCCCAACATTATAGCCCGGCGAAGCCTCGGCGGAGCCGGGTCCCGGGCATCCACGTTGTTCTGTATCCGCGATTGCCCAAAAACGTGGATGGCCGGGACGAGCCCGGCCATGACGGAAGCAGCTACCCCAATTCCTCGATCTTCACCTTGTCCGGATAGAAGGCGAGATGGCCCGAAATCTCGGTCATCGCGGGAAAGGGTGCCTCATAGGTCCAGATCGCGTTGTCCAGTGTCTTGCCGTCCGCCTTGACGCTGTAATAGCTCGCATCCCCCTTGTAGGGGCAGTGGGTGACGCGGTCGGTGCGCTCCAGCAGCGCCATGTTGGCGTCCTGCCGCGGCACATATTGCACCGCCGGATATTTCGCCTCTTTCAGCGTCAGCGCTTTGGTGGTCTCGGCGATCACGATATCGCCGGCTGTGACGCGGACGCGCCGGGGATTTGGGGTGATGGTGATGGGGTGGTCGGGCCCTGGAAGCTTCATGATTTCACGCCTTTTTCGATCACTCTGCCGCGCGCGGCACTTTGTCGTGGCTTTATCCAGATCGGATCACCGATATAGTGCCGGAAGGCGTGACGTAGAAGGCCGTTCACGCTAAGTTTGGCCGCGCCGGAAGGTTGGCTTTGTAGAACCGAACCCCGGCAGCGATTCGACGACAAGACTGATTGCAGCCGAGACAGGAGCACGACCCGAATGCCAATGGACGCCCACGATATCGAGGCGATGATCAAGGCAGCGATCCCCGATGCCGAGGTGACCATCCGTGACCTCGCCGGGGACGGCGATCACTATGCCGCGACCGTGATCTCGGAGACCTTCCGCGGCAAGTCCCGCGTCCAGCAGCACCAGATCGTCTATCAGTCCCTCCGCGGCCAGATGGGCGGCGTGCTGCATGCGCTGGCGCTGCAAACCGGGGTGCCGGGCGCTTGATCTGATCGTGACGGGGTGATGACGATGGCTGCGGACAATCCGCGCGGCGCGATGTTTCGCGTCATCCTGCCAAACCAGCACAGCCGCGTCACCAATGCCGAGCTGTTCTTCGACCTGGTCTTCGTTTTCGCGATCACGCAGGTCTCGCACACACTCCTGCACCATTTCACGCCGCTCGGTGCGGTGCACGTCGCGGTGCTGTTTCTCGCGGTATGGTGGGTGTGGGTCTACACCGCCTGGGTCACCAACTGGCTCGATCCCGAGCTGACGCCGGTCCGGATCCTGCTCTTCCTGATGATGCTGGGCGGCCTCGTGCTGTCGACGACGATCCCGACCGCCTTCGAGGGGCGGGGCCTGTGGTTTGCGATCGCTTACGCAACGATGCAGGTCGGGCGCACCGCCTTCTGGATGATTGCCACGCCGCGGCATCGAACTGCGGTCCGGCACAATGCAATCCGCATCCTGACGTGGCTCTCGTTCTCCGCGATCTTCTGGATCCTCGGCGGCCTCGCCCATGACGAGGCGCGGCTATGGTTCTGGATCGTGGCGCTGACGATCGAATATGTCTCGCCGGCGGTGCGCTTCTGGGTCCCCAAGCTGGGCTTCTCGTCGGTCGAGGCCTGGGCGGTCGAAGGCGGCCACATGGCCGAGCGCTGCTCGCTGTTCGTCATCATCGCGCTTGGCGAGGCCGTTGTCGTCAACGGCGCGACGTTTGCCGAGCTTGACTGGACCGCGGACAACATTTCGGCCTTCGTCTCCGCGCTGGTCGGCAGCATCGCGATGTGGTGGGTCTATTTCCACAAGGGCGCCGAGGCCGGAGCCGAGCGCATCTCGAGATCCGCCGAATCCGGCCGCTTGGCGCGGCTCGCCTACACCTACCTGCATATGCCGATCGTCGCCGGCATCATCCTGACCGCGGTCTCCGACGAACTCGTGCTGAAGCATCCGGTGGGGCATTCAGATGTCAGGATCATCGTGAGCACGATCGGCGGGCCGCTGCTGTTCCTGGTCGGCACCATCCTCTTCAAGCACGCGATCCGCGGCTTCCTCCAGCTCTCGCACGGGATTGGCATCATCGCGCTCGCGGCACTGTGGTGGTTTGCCGCCGAACTGTCGCCGCTATGGCTGTCGGTCGCCGCGACGGTGATCATGATCGTTGTTGCGGTATGGGAGTCGGTTTCGCTGGGATCGACGCCGGAAGAAGCCGAGGAGCATTGAGCCGCCGCCGTTGGCGCCGGAGCGCTTACTCCGCCACCTCCAGCGCGTGCACCGAGAACATCTTCGCCGCATCCGTCCAGCTCTCGCGCACCCGCCAACCCGCGCCTTGCGCCAGCGTCGCGAAGCGCTCGATGCTGTATTTGTAACTGTTCTCGGTGTGGATGCTCTCGCCGGCGCGGAACGAAAAGCTGGTGCCGAGCAGGCGCACGGTCTGGCTCTTCTTGCTGATCAGGTGCATCTCGATGCGGTGCCGCTCGCGATTGTAGATCGCGCGATGGGTGAAGGCGGAAAGGTCGAAATTGCCGCCGAGCTCGCGGTTGATCCGCACCAGCACATTGAGATTGAAGCGAGCGGTGACGCCGGCGGCATCGTTATAGGCGTCGTGGAGCAGGCGCTCCTCCTTCTCGAGATCGGCGCCGATGATCATCTGCGCGCCGCGGCCCAGAATGGCGCGTGCGCTCTTCAGGAAGGCCTGCGCTTCATGCGGCTCGAAATTGCCGATGGTCGAGCCTGGGAAGAACCCGACCTTGGGCATGGTCGCCACCGCCTTGGGCAGCTCGAACGGCGTGGTGAAGTCGGCCGCCACCGGGTAGATGCCGAGTGACGGAAAATCCCGCTTCAGTCCGTTTGCCTGCGCCGTCAGGAAGTCGCCGGAGATGTCGACGGGCACATAGGCCGCGAACTTGCAGTGGTTGAGCAGCAGGCGGACCTTTGTGGTCGCGCCTGCGCCGAATTCGACGAGGGCCGCGTGCTCCGGAATGATTTTCGCGATCTCGCTGCCGCGCTCCTTCAGGATCGCTAGCTCCGTGCGCGTCGGGTAATATTCCGGCAGCCGCGTGATGGCCTCGAACAATTCAGATCCGGCCGCATCGTAGAAATATTTCGGCGACAGCTTTTTAGGCTGCTGCGACAGGTCCTCGATGGCCTCGCGGGCAAAGGCGGTGGTCTGTTCGTCGGGAAGATGGGCTTCGGCCAAGGCGCTAGCGTGCACATTCATGATACTCTCCTGAACGCGCTGTCCGGCGCGCATTTGTCGTCGGATGAGAATTTTACTCGTAGTCGGCGAGCCGCAGTCCCGTGAATTGCCAGCGGTGGTGCGGATAGAAGAAGTTGCGATAGGTGATACGGCTGTGCCCCTCCGGAGTTGCAAGCGAAGAGCCGCGCAGCACCAGCTGGTTGACCATGAACTTGCCGTTGTATTCGCCGAGCGCGCCTTCGATCGCGCGATAGCCGGGATAGGGCGAGTAGGACGATCGCGTCCACTGCCAGACGATGCCGAAGGCATCGTTGAGCTGGCCCGAGCGGGCCGCGACCTCCCATTCCATCTCGGTCGGCAGATGTTTTCCGGCCCAGCGCGCAAAGGCGTCAGCCTCGTAATAGCTGACGTGGCAGACGGGCGCGTCGGGATCGACCGGCTTGAGGCCGGCCAGCGTCATCACATGCCATTGGCCGTCGATCTCGCGCCAATGACCGGGGCAGTCCCAGCCCTCGTTGTTCACGGCCGCAAAACCGTCCATCAGCCACAGCGTTGCGGTCCGGTAGCCCCCGTCACGCATGAAGGCGAGCCATTCGCGATTGGTGACGAGATTGCGTGCGAGCTTGACCGGGCCGACGAGGGCGCGGTGCGCCGGCTTCTCGTTGTCGAAATGAAAACTATCATCGACGTGACCGACGGTGTGGATGCCTTCGTTCAGCGTCAGCCAATCCTCGCTGGCCGGCGTCGCGGCCGGGAAGCGCCAGTCCGGATCATAGGCCGGCGGGATCGGGTTCTGCGCGAAGGCGTGCAGGATGTCGGTGAACATCAATTCCTGATGTTGCTGCTCGTGATTGAGGCCGACCTCGACCAGCGGCGCGATCTCGCGAAGCTTGTCCTCGCCGGCGTCGCGGAAGAATTTCACGACGGCAGCGTCGACATGTTTTCGATAAGCGCCGACCTGATCGGCGCTCGGACGGGTGATGTCGCCGCGGTGATTGCGGGAATGGCGCGGACCGGCGCTGACGTAATAGGAATTGAACAGGAAGGCGAAGTCAGGGTGAAAGGGCCGGTAGCCCGCACAGTGCTCGCCGAGCACGAACTGCTCCCAGAACCACGTGGTGTGCGCCCTGTGCCATTTCGTCGGGCTCGCATCCGGCATGGACTGGATCTGCTGGTCCTCCGGCGACAGTGGCACGGCCCGGCGCTCCGTCTCGTCGCGAACGGCGAGAAACGCGTCTTCCAACCTCTGGGCAAGGCCGCCCAAATCGACCGACAGTGACGGAGCGGGGGCCGGAGCGGAGGCTTGTTTCGTCACGTTTTTCTCCAGACAGGACAAGAGAACGTTGTTGGTGTGGACGGGTTCCAAAACGCCGGGTTCGTCCTAGATAGGGGCTCCGTGACGGTATGAAAGTCCTCCCTGACGATGATATTCGTGGCATCATGCAATGGGCCGGTGCAGCCGAGAGCGGTCCACAAGAGGCAGCTCGCCGCCATTTTACTTTGGATGCACAACGGTTTGGGCTACATATATACCCAGGTATCGGGTTAGATCGGCGGAGCCAGCCCGAAGCAATTGGAGTGGGCTCCGCCCCATAAGGACACGGATATGAGCATCGAGGAATTCATCGCCAACGAAGTGAAGTCGAACGACGTGGTTCTGTTCATGAAGGGCACACCGCAATTTCCGCAGTGCGGGTTCTCCGGCCAGGTCGTCCAGATCCTCGACCACATCGGCGTCGGCTATAAGGGCCTCAACGTTCTCGAATCCGCCGAACTGCGCAACGGCATCAAGGACTATTCGAACTGGCCGACCATTCCGCAGCTCTATGTGAAGGGCGAGTTCGTCGGCGGCTGCGACATTGTCCGCGAGATGTTCCAAGCCGGTGAATTGCAGCAGCTCTTCTCCGAAAAGGGCGTCGCTGTCGCGGCCTGATACGTGACCCAGCTGACGCGCCGGATCGGCGGCGCGGAGCTCAAGGTCATCGTTGCTGACATCACCACGCTGAGCGTTGACGCCATCGTCAACGCGGCCAACACGTCGCTCCTGGGTGGGGGCGGCGTGGATGGCGCGATCCATCGGGCGGCCGGGCCCGAGCTTCTAGCCGCGTGCCGGAAGCTTGGAGGATGCCCGACCGGCGATGCCAAGATCACGAAGGGCTACCTTCTCCCTGCGCGTCATGTCATCCATGCAGTCGGTCCGGTCTGGCACGGCGGCACTCGCGGTGAGGCAGAGGCGCTGGGCTCCTGTTATCGCCGTGCACTTGAGCTCTGCGGGGCCAATCAGCTGACCTCCGTGGCGTTCTCCGCGATTTCGACCGGGGTTTACGGCTTTCCAGCCGACCAGGCCGCGAAGATTGCGGTCCATGCGACCATTGAGGCTCTGCCGGCCGCGCCGTTGGTCGTCGACGTCATATTTTGCTGTTTCTCGGAAAAGAGCGCGGCTCTGCACGCGGACGCTTTGGCGCGGTACGGCGGCCCTTGTGCCTGATGACGTGGTCGGTACACTCCGCCGGGCCATGTTCCGGGGAGGGGATATGATTTCACAGTCTGGACTGCGCGCGCTTGTCTGCGCCGCGCTTGTATCGTTAGGTACGATGTCGTTCGCGCGGGCGGAGGGCACCTACGAGATTCCGGCCGGCGCGCATTTCAATCCGGACAAGCTCGCGAGGATCACCGAGTTCTTCAAGAACGAGGTCGCGACCGGCAAGATCGCAGGGGCAAACGTCCTCATCAAGCAACATGGCAAGCCCGTCTACCACGAAGTCTTCGGCGTGCAGGACGCCGTCAGCAAGGCGCCGATCACCGACAAGACGATCTTCCGCCTGTTCTCGATGAGCAAGGCGATCACTTCCGTCGTTGCAGTGAAGTTGATCGAGGAAGGTACGATCAAGCTCGACGATCCCGTCTCGAAATACATTCCCTCCTTCGCCAATGTGAAAGTCGGCGTCGAGAAGAAGGCCGAGGACGGCACCAAGTCGCTCGAGCTCGTGCCGCCCAACCGGCCGATGACGGTGCACGATTTGATGACGCACACCTCGGGCGTCACCTACGGCTTCTATGGCGACAGCCTGGTCCGCAAGGCCTATCGCGACGCCAACATCTATGCCGGCGATTTCGACCTCGCGGAGTTCGCCGAGCGCATCGCAAAACTGCCGCTGCACAACCAGCCGGGCGCGCTGTGGCAATACGGCCATTCCACCGACATCCTGGCGCGGGTCATGGAAGTCGCGGCCGGCAAGCCGCTCATCGAGATCGAACGGGAGAAGCTGCTCGACCCGCTCGGCATGGTCGACACCGGCTTCTTCGTCACCGATCCCGAGAAGCAGAAGCTGCTGGCGCAGCCGGTGCCGAACGACAGCGATTTCCGGGTCGGGCGGATCAACGATCCGACAGTCGTCAAGAAGATCCAGTTCGCCAGCGGCGGTATGGTCACGACCATGGCCGATTATGAGCGCTTTACGCAGATGCTGCTCCAGGGCGGCAATCTCGACGGCAAGACGATTCTCAAGCCCGAGACGTTCAAGCTGATGGTGACTGACCAGATCGGCCTCAAGTCGGGCGTCGATCGCGATTATTTTTATTTCCCCGGTGACGGTTTTGGTTTCGGTCTCGGACTTGCGGTGCGCACCGACCCCGGCAACGCAAAACCGCCGCCGCCCGGCGATCTCGGCGAATTGAAATGGGATGGCGCCTCCGGCTGCTATTTCGTGGTCGACCCCAAGCAGGACATGTTCTTCGTGCTGCTGGAGCAGACCCCGACCGAGCGCCAGCGCGTGCAGCGAACATTGAAGCAGCTGGTTTATGAAGCGATGGAGAATTGACATGTTCGGGCGCCGCGCATTGATCGCGGCGCTCGTCCTTCTCGCCGGCGGCATCGTTGCGAAGGCAGGTTCCGAGAGACCTGCGGTCCACACGCTCGCGCCCGCGGGGCTGGCGAAGGTTTCCGACTACATCCGCAACGAGGTGGCCACCGGCAAGATCCCCGGAGCCATCCTGCTGCTTCAGCAGCACGGCAAGCCGGTCTATTATCAGAATTTCGGGGTCCGCGACGTCGCGACCGAACTCTCGATGAGCGCGGACACGATCTTCCGCCTCTACTCGATGTCGAAGCCGGTTACCTCAGTCATGGCGATGATGCTGGTCGAGGAGGGCAAGCTGTCGCTCGACGATCCCGTCTCGAAATACATTCCGGCCTTCGCCGGCATGAAGGTCGGCATCGAGAAGAAGGCCGAGGACGGCAAAGTCGCCCTGGTGCTGGAGCCGCTGGAGCGACCCATCACGATCAAGGATCTGCTGCGCCACACCTCGGGGCTGCCTTACGGCTATTACGGCGGCGGCATGGTGCGCGAGCTCTATGCGAACGCCAATCTCTTCAACAGCGATCTGACCAACGCCGAATTCGCCGCCAAGATCGCCACGCTGCCGCTTGTCGAGCAGCCCGGCACGGTGTGGGATTACGGCTATTCCACCGACGTGCTCGGCCGCGTCGTCGAAATCATTGCGGGAAAGACGCTGCTGCAGTTCGAGAAGGAGCGGCTGCTCGATCCGCTCGGCATGACCGAGATGGCTTTCTTCGTCGCCGATCCCGCCAAATTCCCGCGCATCGCCGAGCCGATGCCGGAGGATCGCAACATCAATCCGACGACGCAGGTCCGCGACATCAGGCGGCCTGCGACCTGGGAATCGGGCGGCGGCGGCATGGTCGGTACGATCGGCGACTACGCCCGCTTCGCCCAGATGCTGCTGAATGGCGGCACCTATGACGGCCGACGCTATCTCAAACCGGAGACCATTGCGCTGATGGCCTCGGATCATATCGGTCCGGAGACGAAGATCGCGCGCGACCAGAACTATTATCCGGGCGGGTCTTCCGGCTTCGGCCTCGGCTTCGCCGTGCGCACCTCGGTGCCTCCTGGAACAACGTGGCCGCTTGGCGAATATCGCTGGGACGGCGTCGGCGGCACGTTCTTCTTCATCGATCCCGAGGACGATCTGTTCGGGATCTTCATGGTGCAGACCCCGACGCAGCGCGGCCGGATTCAACTGGCGCTGAAGACGCTGATCTACCAGGCGATGGGGCGGTGATTACGCTCCGCGCACGATCTCGCGGATATATCCGATCGTCTCCTCGACCTGGCTCGCATTGACGTCGAGATGCGTGCAGGCGCGGATGCGGCCATCCATCATCGCAAGCGTCACGCCGCGCTGGCGCAGCGCCGCGACCATCTTGTCGCCGGGAATGCCGGTACCATCGGGCTTGAAGAACACCAAGTTGGTTTCGGGCTCCTGCACCTCGATGCCTGCGATCTGCGACAGTCCGCGGGCGAGCGCGCGCGCGTTGGCGTGATCGTCGGCGAGCCGATCGACATGATGGTCGAGCGCGTAGATGCAAGCCGCCGCGCAGATTCCGGCCTGTCGCATCGAGCCGCCGAGGCGCTGCTTCCACTGCCAGACCGCATCGATGAAGGCGCGCGAGCCCGCGAGCACGCCTCCGATCGGCGCGCCCAAGCCCTTCGAAAAGTCGATCCAGGCCGAATCCCACCCCGCGGTCATGTCGCGCGGAGAGATGCCGCTCGCAACTGTGGCATTGAGCAGGCGCGCGCCGTCCATGTGGGTGACGAGGCCATGTTGTTTCGCGATCGCGACGATCTCGTCGAGCGCGGCCTTCTTCCAGACCGTACCGCCGCCGATATTGGCGGTCTGCTCGACGCTGACCACCGTCTGCGGCGGCTGGTAGCGGGTACGCGGATGCAGCGCTCTGCGAAAGGTCTCCGGCGTGAACTGGCCGTCGGGTCCCTTCAGCTGCGTGACCTGAAAGCCGCCGATCGCGGCATGCGCGCCGCCTTCGCGCGCGATGATGTGGGCGCTCTCATGGGCGAGGATCTCGTCGCCGGGGCGGCAATGCACCAGCGTCGCGGTGACGTTGCACATCGTGCCTGACGGCATGTACACCGCGGCTTCCTTGCCGAGCAGCTCGGCCACGCGCTCGCACAGGGCGTTCACGGTCGGATCGTCGCCGACCTGCTCGTCGCCGACCTCCGCCCGCGCCATCGCCTCGCGCATCGCAGGTGTCGGCTTTGTCTGCGTGTCCGAGAGCAGATTGATGCGCACCGGCGGCGCCTTGGGATCGATCGGGGGAGGGGTATAGAGCATGCGACGCCTCCTGAAGGTAAACGGCCGCTGAAGTGTGGCTCTTTAAGCAAAAAAGGCCCCGGCGAACCGGGGCCTTTCGATATTCAGATCTTAGCGCGAATAGAATTCGACGACCAGATGCGGCTCCATCTGCACCGGGAACGGCACGTCGGAGAGGTGCGGGATGCGAATGTATTTCGCAGTCATCTTGCCATGGTCGACTTCGAGATAGTCGGGGGTGTCACGCTCGGAGAGCTGGCTGGCTTCGAGGACGTGGGCAAGCTGCTTGGATGATTCCTTGACCTCGATCACGTCGCCGAGCTTGACCAGATAGCTCGAGATGTTGACCTTGCGGCCGTTCACCTTGACGTGGCCGTGGTTGATGAACTGGCGCGCGGCGAAGATCGTCGAGACGAACTTGGCGCGGTACACAACCGCGTCGAGACGGCGCTCGAGCAAGCCGATCAGGTTCTCGCCGGTGTCACCCTTGAGGCGGCTGGCCTCGACGTAGATGCTGTGGAACTGACGCTCGGAGATGTTGGCGTAATAGCCCTTCAGCTTCTGCTTGGCGCGGAGCTGCACGCCGAAGTCGGAGAGCTTGCCCTTGCGGCGTTGGCCGTGCTGGCCGGGGCCGTATTCGCGGCGGTTCACGGGGCTCTTCGGGCGGCCCCAGATGTTCTGGCCCATACGGCGATCGAGCTTGTACTTCGCCTCACTGCGCTTAGTCATCGCGTCCTCTTCAGGTACTTGGTTTGAGGAAACGCGCCCTCCTGTGTGACGGGCTAGCCCGGCACTGACAGGTCCGATCCCAAAGCTTAAGGGACAGGACCACGGGTCGCGAAACGCTTCGCGGGCCGAAATCGGCCCGCGAGCAAGCGGCTTTTAGGGGGATTTGGGGCTCGCTGTCAATGCGAATGGCCCGGAATCACGTTCCGACTGCCCGGATCGACTTCGACCCGGCCGCACGCAATTCGGCAGCGATTTCAGTGTTCAGGACCTGTTCCAGCCGGGTCAGGACGCGGGCGATCGGGGCGGCGTCGGTGACCCGATGATCCCAGCGGATCACGACATGGATGGTCTGGTCAGGCCCGACCACCCCATAGCTGACGATGAAGGGGCCGGGCGTGATCGGGTGAAGCTCGCCACCGCCATAGGCGGCCACCGAGCTCACCGCGAAGCTGCCGAACCAGTTGCCGCGCTGCCGGCCGAAATTCAGCCCGATCGCCCAGGACAGCCGCCGCAACGGCAGCGGCAGGCGGGTCGCCCGCATGATCTTGCGAAACATGGGAATTTCGTCGATCGGGGCGGTCTTTGCGTGCCGGATCTCGGCGTCGACCGCAGTCAGCGTCATGGCCTCGGGAGCCGCGATTCGCTGCGGGATCACGCATTCCTCGCCGCCCTCGACCCGGGCAATGGCCACCGACGCTACGCTCTTCGGCAGCTCGTAAAGCGACGGCCAGGGCCATTTGGCATAGACGGTACGCAGGACCGGCTCGTCCCTGGCGACGAGGGCAAAAGCCTTGACGAACATGGCCGCCCAGCCGGCTGGCGCCATCGCGCCCGCGCGGGCCTCCAGCAGGGGGCCGATATCGAGCGAACGGGAAAGCGACACGAAGGGCACGCCCATCGAGGCGTGCATGAGGTCGATAATCAGGCGACGCGGCAGCGAAATGGTCTTGGGCGTCCCGCGCATCGCTCTTTGGTTTCCCCTGATTAAAGTTTGTGCAGCGAGCGGGGTTCCCGCTCGCCGCCTGCTCTAGCACGAACCAACCCGCGTGGGGCCGGTCGGTTCGCCGCATCAGGGCGCCGGCGAGGCCAGCGGCTTGGTCTTGTCGACGACGTAAACTCCAAGCACTTTCATAGCCTTGTCGCCGTGGGCTTTGGCGTCATGCACGACGCCCGCCGGGATCTGGTAGGAATCGCCGGCTTTCAGCCTCTTTTCCGGCTGCCCGTCGATGAGGAGATTGAGTTCACCTTCGAGCACGTAGCCGGTCTCGATGCCCGGATGGGTATGGCGTCCGGCCGCGCCGCCCGCCGGGACCTCCGCGATGGCCGTGATGGTGTTGTAGCCATCCGGAAACTCGACCTTCTGGAGCGGGGTGCGCTTGATGCCGGGCTGCTGGGCGAAGGCCGCAACAGCGAGGCCGGTGAAGGCGAGAGCGAGCAAAGTCTTTTTGAGCATGGTTTTTCCTCCCTGGAACGGCTGAGCCTAGCAGCGCCGCGGTTCCCGGCAAGACTCAATGGCTAGCGCTTGATCCCCTCGAACGCTGCCATGATGCCGCGCTGGAATAGCGACCAGTCGAAGCCGAGCGCGATCGCGCGGTAGCCGCGGTCGACCAGGGCGTTGGCCTGGTCCGCGGTACGGGCCACACCGCCGATCGGCACACCGCTTCTGAGGATGCCGGCCTCGGCCCGCGCCACCAGCTCCAGCAATTCCGGATCGTCCATCTGGCCGCGCTTGTTGATGGAGGTGGCGAGATCGCCGGGGCCGATCACAGCTACATCGATGCCGGGCGTGGCCATGATCTCGTCGATGCGGTTGACGGCGTCGACGTGCTCGATCGTGATCATGCAGATCATCTCGTCGTCGGCGCTGGCCATGTAGTCCGGCATCGACTGGCCCCAGCGGAATGGCGCATGGAACGGACCCCAGAGCCGATCGCCGCGTGGAGGATAGCGCACGCTGCGCACCGCTTTCTCGGCCTCCGCGCTATTGGTGATCATCGGGAAATTGATGCCGAAGGCGCCGATGTCCATCGGTGCCTTCGCAAGCCATGGCTCGTTCGCCGCGATGCGCACCAGCGGCGTGCATGGGGTGCCGGTGGTGGCCGCGATCATCGCATGTGCTTCGGTCAGTCCAATCGGCCCGTGCTCGAGATCGACGATGATCCAGTCGAGAGAGCGCGCCATGATCTGCACGGTCTGCACGCTCGGGATCGTCGCGATCGCGCCGAAGGCAGGACGACCCTCGCGCCAGAGCTGGCGAAGACGGTTGAGCGGCGTGGTCGGGACGGACATGGGAAGAACCTGTAGGAAACGACGACGGCGGACCCTAGCAGCGGGGCGTCGAGGCGCAAGATCAGGCTGGAATGCGGCCGCCGAAGAACGGCGTCAGCATGGTCGAAAGGCCATGCACGCGGTTCGAGGTGAAGATCATTTCGGCGCCGGATTGCGCGATGCCACCGGTGTGCGGGCCGAGCAGATCCGAGACGCGGCGGGCGATCGCGGGCGCCGGATCAATCCAGTCGACCGGCCAGGGGGCGAGCTTTTTCAGCCGGTCGAGCAGCAGCGGGTAATGCGTGCAGGCGAGCACCACGGTGTCGGTGCGTGCGCCTGCGTCCCCGGCATCGCCCACGAAACACGGGGCGAGCTCGGCGAGGATGGCGTCGTCGCTGACGGGAGAGCCGCTGAGCTCGGATTCAGCCAGCGCGGCCAACTCGGGCGAGCCGACCAGTGTCACCTCGCAACCCTGCGCGAAATCGCGGATCAGCGCCTTGGTGTATTCGCGCTTCACGGTGCCCCTGGTGCCGAGCACCGACACGCGGCGGCTCCTCGACTGCGCGCAGGCTGGCTTGATCGCAGGCACCGTGCCGACGAAGGGCAGGGAATAAGCGGCGCGCAGATGCGATAGGACCAGCGTGGACGCCGTGTTGCAGGCGATCACGACGAGGTCAGGATCGTGCATGCCGATCAATTCCCCCATAAGCGGCACCACGCGGGCGATGATCTCGTCCTCGCTGTGGTGGCCATACGGGAAGAAGGCGTCGTCCGCGACGTAGACGTAATGCGCGTCGGAGCGCGCAGCCACGACCTCACGCAGGACCGTGAGGCCGCCAAGGCCGGAATCGAACACCAGAATCGTCGGAGAATGGGTCACGTGAACACTCTAGCCCGCCATCGTTACCATTCGGTTTTTGGGGCGGTTTTGCGGCAAGGGCACTTAGGGCTATTTTGGAGCGATTCAATTTCGCGACGGCCACATGTTCCCGGTATCAGCTGCCGTACGGCGGTGCGGATAGGGACAGGCCCGCAAAACTCCGGAGCACCGACACGATCAGAAATACCAGTCACGGCTGGGGCAGCATTTCCCGATGGCTGCACTGGAGTCTGGCGCTGATCATCATCGGCATGATCGGCTTCGGGTGGTGGATGAACCACATCCCGGCGCGTCCCGACCGCTTCTTCTACCGCTCGATCCACGCCGATATCGGCTATGTGATCCTGCTGCTCACCGTGCTGCGCCTGGTGTGGCGCCTCGTCAACCCGACGCCGATCATGCCGGCCGGGACCTCGCGCTGGCAGAAGGTCGCCGCCCATTTCAGCCACGGCGCGCTCTACCTCGCCGTCATCATCGTCACCATGCTCGGCTGGGCGCATTCCGGTGCGCACGCACCTGATTATTCGAACTTCTTCGGCCTGTTTCACGTGCCGCAATTCACGGCTCCCGACCGCGCGGCGGCTGGCGTCTATGAAGACCGCCACATCCTCTTTGCCTATGTGCTGCTCGCCTTGATCGCGATTCACGTGATCGCCGCCGTGTGGCACCATTTCATCCGCCGCGACCGCATTGTGGCGCGGATGGTGACGGACGAGGCGGGGTAGGGCGGACATGGGAGGAAGCATCGCGCCCGCGATTGCTTCGCTGCGCTCGCAATGACGGAGTAAGGTGTGGGGTCACGAAACATCCAATTGCGTCGCAGGAGGCCTCATGCTCACCGTCCATCATCTCGGCAAGTCGCAGTCCGAGCGTATCGTCTGGCTGTGCGAGGAGCTGGGGATTCCCTACGAGTTGAAGCGCTATGCGCGCGATCCCGTCACCATGCTGGCTCCGGCCGAGTACAAGGCGCTGCATCCGGCCGGCACGGCGCCGGTGATCACGGATGGCGAGCTGGTGCTCGCGGAATCCGGCGCCGTCGTCGATTACATCGTTGCAAAATATGGCAACGGCCGACTCGTGCTCGGTCCCACTGATCCCGCCTTCGCGCAGTTTCTATATTGGGTTCATTTCGCCAATGGCAGCCTGCAACCCGGTATGGGACGGATGATGATCCTGAACCGGCTCGATCTCGCCAAGGACAATCCGACCCTGCTCGCGATGAAGGGGCGTCTCGATCGGGCCTACGATCTTCTCGACGCAAGGCTTCGCGAGGCCGAATATCTTGCGGGCAGCGCCTTCACGACCGCCGACATCATGACAGTTTTCTCGCTGACCACGATGCGCTACTTCCAGCCCTATGACCTCCAGCGCTCTCCGAACGTGGTCAAATATCTCGGCCGCATCAGTGCGCGGGCGGGCTATCGGCGTGCGATGGAGAAGGGCGACCCGGGCATGGCGCTGCTCTTGGACTGAGCGGCGAGGCGATCGCTCACGCGATCCTGTTCGTGGTGGCGGCCCTCTCTGTTGCCAGCTGCTTCTGCAGGCGCTCGATGTTTTGCAGCAGCCGCTGGCTAGTCAGCACCAGGAAGTAATAGCCGAACTGCGGGTCCTGGAAGTAGATCTCGAGCAGCCGGTCGTAGGTGATCGTCAGCACCTGGCCGTCCTCGATGCACTCGACCGTTCCGGTGCGCCGGTTGTCCGGCGTGAGGAAGCCGAGTTCGCCCATGAGCGTTCCGGGCAGGATCTCGATGTTGATCTCCTTGACCAGGAACTTGCCGGTGACGGTGAGGAACATCTCGTTAGCCGGATCGCGCAGCTTGAACAGCGTATCGCCGCGACGATATTTGCGCTCGGTCATGAACGGCTTGAGCCATTCGATCGACATGTCGCCTTCGGCTGCATGGCGCGCCTTCTTGACGAGCTTGAGCATCTGCCGCAGGCGCAAGGCGTTGATCGGTAGCAGCAGGAGATAGAGCAGGAAGGTCGACACGTTGGCGGAGAGCGCGCCGAAGACGGCGAAGAACGCGCAGCCGACCATGTTAGCGACGCGCAGCGGCACCATGGTCCGCATCAGAAGGGTAGCGACGAAGAAGCCGGCGCCGACCGCGGCGAACATATTGGCCAACGTGATATTCTGGACGAAGATCTCCAGCATCCGATTGAAGATCGAGTCATAGGTGACGTTGTTCGGATCGAGGCCCATCTGGACCAGGATCTTCGCGATCCTGAGGTTATCCGTCGCCGCCTCGAGAATGCGGTCGAGGATCGACGAAATGTCTGCGCTGCCGGACGGCATGGTACTATCCCCGCGTAAGGCCTTCAGTCCCGGTCGGTATTCTCGACACCTATAGCCGAAATCGAACGACGACCGCTTGAATGAAGTTTTGGGCCGCCGTGCCGCAAGAGGCAAATTTTAGCCTGATCGGGCGTTTCGGCAATTGCCTGTTTGGCGGTGCATATGGCCGTGGCGCGCCCGCGATTCGGGGGCCAGTGGGTACGAGCCTCGGCGTGGTCGACCTCGGCGGCCGACCGGGCGAGGGGGACCAGGCGTGGGCGTGGGGCGATCCCCCCGCCTTAGGGCTTGGCGGGCGGCACGACCTCCTGCTCGACCAAGCCGAGGTGCCCCGGCAGTGAACCAGCGCGCAGCAGCATGGCGACGCTGTTTGCTTCCTCCAGGGTGAAATTGCCGGAGATCTGGCCCGAGCCGCCGGTGATGGGCTCGCGGATGATGGGGGCGGAGATCACCTTGCCGTCGAGCACGATGGCGAAGGGCTTTGCGATATTCTCTTCGGTGATGTGGGCAAAGCGCCGCGTGCCGCGGCCGTTGAAGCGGAACGAGGCGATCGGCTCTTTCGTGGCGCTCGCAAACCCCGGGCCCGCATAGCTGATGTCGTCGCCGTCGAGCACGCTGTCCTTGGCGACCAGATAAAGGCTCTTGTCCTTGAAGCCGGGCAGGACTTCCGTGCCTGCCGGTGGCGTGCCGGATTGCGCCTGCTCCGGCGGCACCGAGAGGTCGATCAGGCGGAAGCCGACCTTGACCCTGCGGGCGAAGACCGCGGTGACGCGCTCGGGCTCCATCACACCGGGCAGGAAGATGCGGATGCGGTCGGTCCCATCGGGCTGGACGCTGGCCAGCTGGACGCCGGCCTCCTTCAGACGCTGCTCGATCATGGCGATGGCATCTTCGACGAGTTCGTGCAACCGCGCGGCGGATGCCGCATTGGTCGGCACGAGCCTGACCAGTCCGTCGCCGTCGGTCACGGCGAGTGCATGCGACGGCAATCCTTCCGCGGCCGACGCGAGCTTGCGCGCGAGTTGCTCGCGGCCCTTGACGTCGGCAATCTTCAACTCGACGCCGCCGTCGCGGATCGCAAGACCGGAGAAGGCGATCTTGCCCTCGCGCAGGTTCTTGTAGACGTCGTCGCGCAAATCCGTGACTACGCTCTCGCGCAGGCCATCGGTGTCCACCTTGTAGACGATGCGTGACCCGCCGAGCTTCTCCATCTTGTCGCCGATGAAGGCCGAGATCTTGGCGCGCATCTTGTCGAGCTGGCCGTCCTCGGCGAGTGCCGCGCGGGGCAGGGCGATCACCGATGTCATGATCCCCGCTGTCGCGGCGAGCGCGATGAACAGCCGGGTAGCGCAATCCCGCGGGGGCGTAGTCATGATCACCTCAGTCTTGCGCCAGGGCGCTGGCGAGGACGCCGGCATGTGAGTCCTATGCCAGTTCTTGGTCCCCGGATCGGGCGCGCAGGTTCAAAAGCCTCTCACCACAGCCCGAGGCCGTTAGGTCATGGACGAACGCCAAATCATCCATCATTCTGCCCGTGCTCGGCCGGCCCATCGGTCGAGGCCACGCCAAACCAAAATGTCAAAAGACAGGGGGCGCGGACATGCATCTGAGGGAGGACGGAATTCCATGGCGGGCATCCACGCGCTCGATCGGCTCATCGGCAGCGACTATCCGGACCTGGCGACGGACGCCGAGGTTCGAGCCTTCGAGCAGGTCCCTTACGCCGATCGCGTCGCGGCCGACAGCACCTATGACGCCATCAGGCTGGGTGCGGTCCGCAACCCCAACGGGCCGGCGATCCAGTTCCTGCAAAATGCCGATCCCGCCGACACGCCGGTCGTGGTCACGTACCGCGACTTCATCGCGCGCGTCACGCAGGCCGCCAACATGCTTCACGCGCTGGGCGTGGAGAAGGGCGACGTCGTCAGCTTCATGCTGCCGCTGGTGCCGGACGCCTTTGTAACGCTGTTCGGCGCGGAAGCCGCCGGCATCGCCAATCCCGTCAATCCGCTCCTGGAGCCGCACCAGATCGCGGAGATCCTCGAGGCCACGAATACGAAAATCCTGGTGGCGCTCGGGCCGATGCCGGGCACCGACATCTGGCAGAAAGTCGAGCAGATCAGGCCGCAACTCAAGCAGCTCAAGGCGATCGTGCAGGTGTTCGGTGCTGGCGATCCGGCGAGAGGAATCTTTGCCTTCAACGACCTCATCAAGCCGCAGCCTTCGGACCGCCTTATCAGCGGACGCAAGATTCTCGGCAGCGACATCGCCGCCTATTTCCACACCGGCGGCACCACCGGCACGCCAAAGCTGGTGCGGCACACGCATGCCAACCAGGTCTATCAGGCCTGGGCGCTCAATCTGCTGCTGAAGTCGAAGCCGGGCGCCAACATGCTGTTCGGCATGCCGCTGTTTCACGTCGGGGGCTCCTTGACGCAGGTGCTGACGACGCTGTCGGCTGGCGGTTCGCTGGTCGTGCTGTCGCCGAGCGGATGGCGCAACCCGAGTGCGGTGAAGAACATCTGGCAACTGGTCGAGCGCTTCAAGCCGGAGGCGCTGTCGAGCGTCCCCACGGTACTCGCCGCGACGCTCGCGGTACCGCCTGGCAATGCGGACATCTCCAGCCTGAAATATGCAGCCGGTGGGGGCTCCGCGATCCCGGTCGCGGTGGGGTCTGCGATCCAGGACAAGCTCAAGCTGCCGGTCGTCGAGGTCTACGGCATGACCGAGACCTCGAGCGTGCACACGCTGGCCTATCGGTCGCGGCCGATCCGGCTCGGTTCGGTCGGCCTTCCCATGCCTTACGCGCGGGTCCGCATCGTCCAGCTCGATGCCGAGGGCAAGCTGATCCGCGACTGCGCGCCGGACGAGATTGGCGTCGTCATCATGGCTGGCCCAGGCGTGTTCGGCGGCTATCTCAACGACGAGCACAACAAGGGTGCCTTCGTCGACGAGGTCTGGGTCAATTCCGGCGATCTTGGCCGGCTCGATGCCGACGGCTATCTCTGGATCACCGGCCGCGCCAAGGATCTCGTGATCCGCGGGGGCCACAACATCGATCCGGCGCCGATCGAGGAGATCATGTTCCGGCATGCCGCCGTCGGCTTTGCCGCCGTGGTCGGCCAACCCGACGCCTATGCCGGCGAGCTGCCGGTCGGTTACGTGCAGCTGAAGCCGGGCGCGACCGTCGAGCCGGGCGAGTTGGAGACATGGGTGCGCGAGCGTACGCCGGAGCGCGCAGCTGTCCCGGTGCAGGTCATCCCGATCGATCCGATGCCGGTGACGGGCGTCGGCAAGGTGTTCAAGCCGCAGCTGCGCTGGGACGCAGCCCAGCGCGTGTTCACGAAGGTGCTGACACCGCTCACTGAGCGCGGCATCGACTGCAAGGTCAGGGTCGGTGCTCACGGCAGCCACGGTTCGATCGCGACTGTGACGCTGGCGGGCCTGCCGGCGGATCAGCGCGAGGCGGTTGCGAGCGAGGTGCACGCACTGCTTGCACCGTTCGTGATGCGCCATGAGGTGGTGCAAATGTAGCGGACCCAACAGACGGCTTCGACCGTCGGCCCGAAAGCGGGGCGACGCTTCGCCGCATTATCCATAACGCCGGTAGAGCCTCTTATGTGACAAATATCACATAGGAAGAGTTGGTAATTGAGCGATGGTCCGAATAGTCTCGTGGAATTGCATCCGGGGGGACGCAAGTGATTCCGTTTCGGATAATTGCTTTGTTGATTTTGGCCATTGGCCTCGCCTGCGGACCGGCCCATGCGGACCGGCGGGTGGCGCTTGTCATCGGCAATTCCGCCTACAAGAGCGCGCCCAAGCTCGGCAATCCCGTCAACGATGCCACTCTGGTCGGCGGCATGTTCAAGAAGGCGGGCTTTGATTCCGTCGATGTCAGGCTGGATCTCAGCGCCAGCGAGATGCGGCGCATGTTGCGCGAGTTCGCCGGCAGGACCCGCGATGCCGATATGGCGGTGATCTATTACGCCGGCCACGGCATCGAGCTGGAAGGCACCAACTATCTCATTCCGATCGACGCGACGCTGGAGACGGATGGCGACGTACTCGACGAGACCATCCCGGTGGAGCGCGCGCTGTTCGCGGTAGAGCCGGCCAAACAGCTGCGCCTGATCATCCTGGATGCCTGCCGCGACAATCCGTTTTGCAAGACCATGAAGCGAACGCTGGCTTCGCGCGCGATCGGACGCGGACTCGCCAAGGTCGAGCCGACCAGCCCCAACACCATGATCGCCTTCGCGGCAAAGGCCGGTTCGACTGCGTCCGACGGCGATTCGAGGAACAGCCCGTTCGCCACCGCGCTGGTCGAGCACTTGCCCAAGCCGGGCCTAGATTTGCGCAAGGCGTTCGGATTCGTGCGCGACGACGTGCTGAGGAGCACCGGGAACAAGCAGGAGCCCTTCGTGTATGGCTCGCTGGGCGGCGATGACGTGCCGTTGGTTTCTGCCAAGCCGGCTGCAACCGGTCCGCAGGCAAATCCGCAGGATTCGATTCGCAGGGATTACGAGCTCGCGCTGCAGCTTGCCACGCGCGACGGTTGGGAAGCCTTCCTGGCGCAATATCCCGAAGGCTTCTATGCCAATCTGGCCAAGGGCCAGATGAACAAGATCGCTGCTGAAGAGACGCGCGCGTCGGCCGAGCAAAAAGCGAACGCGGCCGAGCAGCAGAAGGCAAGGCTCATTGCCGAACGCGCCCAGAAGGCCGAGCAGGACAAGGCGGCCGCGGCTGCCAAGGCCGCCGAAGAGGCCCGGGTCGCGGCGGAGAAGCAGAAGCAGATCGAGCAGGCAAGGGCGGACGCGGCCGAGCACCAGCGCAAACTGGCTGAGGCTGCCGCGGCAAAAGCACAAGCCGAGAAGCAGGCAGCGGAGAAGGCCAGGGCCGAGCTTGCCGCCA
The DNA here is from genome assembly GCF_023101105.1 of Bradyrhizobium sp. 155. Taxonomy (NCBI): domain Bacteria; kingdom Pseudomonadati; phylum Pseudomonadota; class Alphaproteobacteria; order Hyphomicrobiales; family Nitrobacteraceae; genus Bradyrhizobium; species Bradyrhizobium sp. 155. Next base: position 2,813,171 of record NZ_CP064704.1, read on the forward strand.
AGCAGGCCGCCGAGAAGGCGGAGCAGGCGGTAAAACCGGCGGCCGATCGGCAGATGCCTGAGGTCGAGCAGAAAGTTGCAGCCCTTGCGCCGGCGCCGGCATCCACATTGTCGGTGGCTGATCTGACGAAATCACTCCAGAGCGAACTGCGCCGCGTCGGCTGCCTGTCCGTCACTGCGGACGGCGACTGGAATTCAGCTTCGCAGCGCTCGCTGGCGCTGTTCAACAAATACGCCGGTACTCAGTTCGATGCCAAGCTCGCCAGCGCCGACGCGCTCGATGCCCTGAAAGCCAAGCCGGGACGCGTCTGCCCGCTCATTTGCAATTTCGGCTCCAAGGCCGACGGCGATCAATGCGTGAAGATTACCTGCCGCGCCGGCTATCGCGTCGGTGATGACAACGAGTGCGAAAAGATTCAGGAGAAGAAGCCGGTCGCCACGCGTGAGGATTCGCGGAGGCGGGATACGGACCGGAAGGCAAGCGAATCTTCGCCGTCCAGGCCTGAGGCGAGTGGACAGATTATTTGCAGCTCGACGGGATGTCGCCCGGTGCAAAAGGGATGTCGGCTTGTCAGCGGGACGATCCCCGGCAGGGTTAGTTCGAATACAGCCACAGGCGGCAACTTCGAGGTCTGCAATTAGGGTGTCACAGGCAATCGCCCGTAAAAGGCTCGGCGTTTCATGATCGTCTTGCGATCTCTTTCACTGTTGATTTTCGGTCTTTGGCTGGGGTGCGGATCGGCCCAGGCCGACAAGCGCGTTGCGCTCGTCATTGGCAATTCCGCTTACAAGAACGCACCGCGGCTTGCGAACCCGGTGAATGACGCCGGGCTCGTGGGCAGCATGTTCAGGAACGCGGGTTTCGATACGGTCGAGATCCGGCTGGACCTCAATGCCAGCGAAATGCGGCGATCGCTACGCGAGTTCGCGGCCAGGACGCGCGATGCCGACATGGCGGTGATCTACTATGCAGGCCATGGCATCGAGCTGGACGGCAGCAACTATCTCGTTCCGACCGATGCCATGCTGGAAACCGATGGCGATGTCCTCGACGAGACGATCGCACTGGATCGCGCGCTGTATGCGGTCGAACCGGCCAAACAACTCCGCCTCGTCATCCTCGATGCGTGCCGCGACAACCCTTTCGCCAAGACGATGAAGCGCACCCTGGCCTCGCGCGCGATTGGTGGCGGACTTGCCAAGGTCGAGCCGACCAGTCCGAACACGATGATCGCCTTTGCGGCCAAGGCGGGATCGACGGCGTCGGATGGCGACTCCCGCAACAGCCCGTTCGCGGTCGCGCTGACCGATCATCTCCCGAAGCCCGGGCTCGACTTGCGCAAGGCATTCGGGTTTGTCCGTGACGACGTCTTGAAGAAGACCGGCAACAAGCAGGAGCCGTATGTCTATGGCTCCCTGGGCGGCAGCGACGTGCCGCTGGTGCCGCTGAGGCCAGTCGCAGCAGGTCCGCAGGCAAACCCGCAGGACAGTGTGCGCAAGGACTACGAGCTGGCGCTTCAGGCCGGCCTGCGCGAAGCCTGGGAAGCATTCCTCCAGACCTATCCGGACGGCTTTTACGCCAACCTCGCTCGTGTGCAGTTGAAGAAGATTGCCGCCGAGGAGGATCGCACGGTGGCGACCGAGAAGGCGCGTCTGGCCGAACAGGAGAAGGCGAGGCTCGCGACCGAACGAGCCCAGAAGGCCGAGCAGGAGAAAGCCGCCGCAGCTGCCAAAGCCGCGGAAGAGGCGAGGATCGCGGCCGAGAAAGCCAAGCAGATCGAGCAGGCCAAGGCGGAGGCGGCCGAACGAGATCGCAAGGCGGCGGAAGCTGCCGCGGCCAAGTCGCTCGCGGAGAAGCGGGCGCTCGAGAAAGCGGCGACGGAGGCCGCAACGAAGCAGGCTGCGGAGAAGAAGGCGGCTGATGCCGAAAGCAGGAAGGTCGCTGCGCTGGCGCCGCCGCCGAGTGCTCCGCCGCCCGGCGATCTCGCGAAATCCGTTCAGAGCGAGCTGCGTCGCGTCGGCTGCCTTTCGGTCGCCGCGGACGGCGACTGGAACGCCGCAACGCAGCGCTCGCTGACGCTGTTCAACAAATATGCCGGCACCCAACTCGACGCGAAGCTTGCAAGTGTCGACGCGCTCGATGCGCTGAAGGCGAAGCCAGGACGCGTCTGTCCGCTCGTATGCAATTTCGGCTTCAAGGCCGACGGCGATCAATGCGCGAAGATCACCTGCCGCGCCGGCTATCACGTCGGCGATGACAATGAATGCGAGAAGGTGCCGGAGAAGAAGCCGGTGGTCACGCGCGAGGATTCGAAGAGGCGCGACCAGGACCGCAAGGAGGCGGAGTCCGCGGCTCCGAAGTCGCAGTCCTCTGGGCAGATGATCTGCAACAACGCCGGATGCAGACCGGTCGCAAAGGGCTGTCACCTCGGGCCGGTGCCCAATGCGAACGCCAGCGCCAAGATCACCGGCGAGGTCTGCAACTGAGGGCCAGGCAGCGGTGATGTCCGGCCGGACCAGACACGTCTGCGGTTGAGGTGAAGGGCAGGCGACACGAGGCTTGCGTGCCCCGCCGCAAGCGAGCATCATTCCCAAAAAAAATGGGGAAAACCGATGCTTGAGCTCTCGCGCCGCAGTCACCTTCAGCAATTGTCGGCCGTGCTCGGATCCGCCGCGCTGCCTGGGTGGTCGAGATGCGCTAGGGCTTCGGAGGCAGACATTCCCCCCGAGGGCATCGGCAAGGGCATCAAGCACATCTCCTACAGCGACATCGGCGGACGGCCCGACAGCGTGCAGGTGATGTTCAACCGGCAGCATGTCTATGTCGGACATATGTTCAGCGACGGCGTGACGGTCCTGGACGCATCCGATCCGCGTGCGCTGAAGCCGGTCAATTTCTTCACCGCGGGACAATACACTCGCACCCACCATTTACAGGTGGCGGAAGACCTGCTGCTGCTTGCAAACGGCGCCAACATCGTCGCGATGCAGTCCTACGACAATATGCGCGGCTATTTCGAGAACACGCTGGTCGACAGCATCACCAAGGCCAAGAAATTCCGCTGTGGGCTGTCGATCCACGACATATCGAAACCGAACGAGATGCGCGAAATCGCATTCCTCGAAATGCCCGGCTTCGGCATCAATCGGCTGTGGTGGCCGGGCGGCCGCTATGCCTATGTATCGGCGCATCTCGACGGGTTCACCGACCACATCCTTTGCGTGGTCGATCTCAAGACCATCACCAAGCCGGAGATCGTCGCGAAATGGTGGCTGCCGGGCATGAACCGTGCGGCCGGCGAGCCGGCAACGCCGAAGGGCAAGCGCTTTGCGCTCCATCACATGATCACGGCGGGTGATCGCGGCTATGCTGCCTGGCGCGATGGCGGCTTCACCATTCACGACATCAGCGATCCCGTGAATCCAAAGCTGCTGTCCCACATCAACTGGTCGCCGCCCTTCGCCGGCGGGACGCATACGCCGCTGCCGCTGCCCAAGCGACAGCTCGCAATCGTCGCCGACGAAGCGAACGCGGACAATTGCGCCAAGGGGCTGTTCCATACATTCGTTCTCGACGTGCGCGCGCCGGCAAATCCGGTGCCGATCGCGACCCTGCCGACCCCGCGCGACCGCGATTTCTGCACGAACGGCTCTTTGGTCCGCATAATCTGCACGAGAACCGCCCGGGCTCGTTCCAGAGCGAGGAGACGATCTTCGCAACCTACAACAATGCCGGCGTCAGGGTGTTCGACGTCAGGGACGCCTTCGCACCGGAGGAGATCGCGTATTGGGTGCCGCCGACACCGAAAAAGCTCATCGATCCGCGCCCGAACGTCGCGCTCGCGGCCAAAACCTGCGACGCCTATGTCCGGCCTGACGGGCTGATGTTCGTCTCCGACTGGAACGCCGGCATGCACGTGCTGCAATATCAGGGATGAGCGGTGTTGTAGGGTGGGCAAAGGCGCGAAGCGCCGTGCCCACCATTTGCAGCGGAGAAGTTTGTGGTGGGCACGCTTTCGCTTTGCCCACCCTGCGAGACCTGCACTAACCCGCCGGCATCCGCGTCTCTACCAGGCGCGCCCAATACGACGCGCCGTGGCCGAGGATGTTGTCGTTGAAGACGTAGGCCGGGTGGTGGCACTCGTTGCCGTCGCCCATGCCGACCAGGATCATCGCGCCGGGGCGTGCTTCCAGCATGAAGGAAAAATCTTCGGCGCCCATCATCGGAATGAACTTGTCGTTGACGCGCTCGGCGCCGACGATGTCGCGGGCGACGTCGGCGGCAAGGCCGGCCTCGCGCGCATGGTTCATCGTCACCGGATACATGCGCGTGTATTTGGTCTCCGCCGAGCCGCCATAGGCGCGCGCGATGCTCTCGGCGACTTCGCCGATGCGGCGCTCGACGAGATCGCGCACTTCAGGGTCGAGCGTGCGCACGGTGCCGCCGAGCTCGGCGATCTCCGGGATGATGTTGAAGGCCGTACCGGAGTGGAATTGCGTGATCGAGATTACGGCGGACTTCAGCGGATCGACGTTGCGCGCGACGATCGACTGCAGCGCATTGACGATCTGCGAACCGATCAGCACGCTGTCGATCGACTTGTGCGGACCCGCGCCGGCGTGGCCGCCCTTGCCGTGGACCGTGATCTGGATGTTGTCGGAGGAGGCGAGCATCGCGCCGGGCGTGGTCGCGAAATGTCCTTCGGGCAGGCCCGGCATGTTGTGCATGCCGTAGACCTCCTGGATGTTCCAGCGCGTCATCAGCCCATCCTCGACCATCGCCTTGCCGCCGCCGCCGCCTTCCTCGGCGGGCTGGAAGATCACCACGGCCGTGCCGTCGAAGTTGCGCGTCTCGGTCAGGTATTTTGCCGCGCCCAGCAGCATCGCGGTATGGCCGTCATGGCCGCAGGCGTGCATCTTGCCCGGGACCTTCGATGCATAAGGCACGCCCGACGTCTCCATGATCGGCAGCGCGTCCATGTCGGCGCGCAGGCCAATGGTCTTGCCCGAGGCGGACTTGCGGCCGCGGATCACGCCGATGACGCCGGTGCGGCCGATGCCCGTCACCACCTCGTCGCAGCCGAACTCGCGCAAGCGGTCGGCGACGATGCCGGCGGTGCGGTGGACGTCGTATTGCAGCTCCGGATTCTCGTGGAAGTCATGGCGCCAAGCGGCCATTTCGTCGGAGAGGGCGGCAACGCGATTGACGATGGGCATGGAGGCTCCGTCTCTGTTGTTGTTGCCGGATGAGCGAAGAGACATCCGGGATCTTTGTGAGAGAAGTCACGGGTATCGCTGCGCTCACCCGGGCTACGAATGACGCTCAGCTTTCACCGAACACGCGCTTGAAGATCGTGTCGACGTGCTTGAAGTGATAGCCGAGGTCGAACTGCTCCTCGATCTCGGCGTCGGTGAGATACTTCTTCACGTCAGCGTCCTTCTTCAGGAGCTGGAGGAAGTCGCCTTCGCCGCGCCAGACCGGCATGGCGTTGCGCTGCACGAGCTTGTAGGCGTCCTCGCGGCTTGCGCCCTTCTGCGTCAGCGCCAGCAGAACGCGCTGCGAATGCACGAGGCCGCCGAGGCGGTCGAGGTTCTTCTGCATGTTGGCGGGGTACACCAGCAGCTTGTCGATCAGGCCGGCGAGGCGCACCAGCGCGAAGTCGAGCGTCACGGTCGCGTCGGGGCCCATCATGCGCTCGGCGGAGGAATGCGAGATGTCGCGCTCGTGCCAGAGCACGACGTTCTCCAGCGCCGGCGTCACATAGGCGCGCACCATGCGCGACAGTCCGGTGAGATTTTCCGAGAGCACCGGATTGCGCTTGTGCGGCATCGCGGACGAACCCTTCTGCCCTTCGGAGAAGAACTCCTCGGCTTCCATCACTTCGGTGCGCTGCATGTGGCGGATCTCCACCGCGAAACGCTCGACCGAGGAAGCGATCACGCCGAGCGTCGAGAAATACATCGCGTGGCGGTCGCGGGGGATGACCTGCGTCGAGATCGGCTCGGGGACGAGGCCCATGGCTTTCGCAACATGCTGTTCGACGCGCGGATCGATCTGGGCAAACGTGCCGACCGCGCCGGAGATGGCGCAGGTGGCGACTTCCTTGCGCGCCACGATCAGGCGCTCCTTGGCGCGCGAGAATTCCGCATAGGCGTAGGCGAGCTTGAGGCCGAAGGTCACGGGTTCGGCGTGGATGCCGTGGCTGCGGCCGATGGTCGGCGTCATCTTGTGCTCGAGGGCGCGCTTCTTCAGCGCCGCCAGCACCTTGTCGAGGTCGGCGAGCAGCAGGTCAGCGGCGCGGGTGAGCTGGACGTTGAGGCAGGTGTCGAGCACGTCGGAGGAGGTCATGCCCTGATGCACGAAGCGCGCTTCGTGGCCGACGATCTCGGCGAGGTGGGTGAGGAAGGCGATGACGTCGTGCTTGGTCTCGCGCTCGATCTCGTCGATGCGGGCGACGTCGAAAGTAACGTCCTTGGCCTTGGCCCAGACCGTTTTGGCGGCCTCCTTGGGAATCGTGCCGAGCTCGGCAAGGGCGTCCGCCGCATGCGCCTCGATCTCGAACCAGATCTTGAACCGGGTCTGCGGCTCCCAGATCGAGGCCATTTCCGGGCGGGTATAGCGGGGGATCATTGGACTGCTCCAGGAAGGTGGGCGGGCGACCCAGAAGGGGCGACCTGCCAAAATGCTTTTTACGCCGTGACTTAGCAGAGCGGGGAGAGCGAAACAAACGGCACCGGCAACGTAGCGGGGGATGATTGGGCTGGGTGGGGGGCATCGGCCGGCCGCGGCGCGCGATGAGCGGCACGTGCCCCGGGGCCGCAGATATTAACTGTCAATCACGGATCATTGACTGACAGATATTGAAATCTGTCAGCGAGACGTGTATATCTGTCGTCGGACGCTCCGATTGGGCGTCTGGCGGCATCCCGGGAGCCCGACGTCCCAAACAAATGGGGGATTGAGGGTCGCAATTGAACAACAGGGACCGCCAATTGATTGGAGAATTACGACAATGACGACCGAAATCATCAATTTGACCGGGACGATTGGGCACTGGCTCAATTTACTGGTGGCGCGCCAGATCGCGGCGCAGGCTGCAAAACTGCCTCATTAAGGCGAGAGCTTTCCGAAACGACCGGCACGGGCGCTTCGGAAGCAGCTCTGTCGCCGGGTAACTGAGCCCTCAACGGGAACATGGTGCTGGCATGAACGAAGCCGTTATCTTGACGCCGGAGCGGATCCTCGAAGTCACCGAGGACGTGTTGCGGCGTTACGGACTGGCCAAAGCCACCGTGGTCGACGTTGCCCGTGCGCTCGATGTGAGCCATGGCAGCGTCTATCGCCATTTCCCGAGCAAGGCTTCACTGCGCGAAGCGGTTGCCAAACGCTGGCTTGACCGCATCGACGCGCCGCTGCTGGCGATCGCCAAGGAGCAGGGCCCGGCGCCTGACAGGCTCGACCGCTGGCTGCGCACGCTGTTCGCCGCCAAACGTTCGCGTGTGCTCGACGACCCCGAGATGTTCGACACTTATCTGACCCTGGCGCGCGAAGCCTGCGCGGCCGTCAAATGTCACAAGGACACCATGATCGACCAGATCGCGGCAATCCTGTCCGACGGCGTGACGCAGGGCGTGTTCGCCGTCGATGACGTCAAGACCACCGCGCGTGCGATCTTCGATGCCACAGTCCGCTTTCACCATCCGGCCCATGCCGACGAGTGGAAGGATGCCGATCTCTCGGCGCGTGTCGATGCGACGCTGGCGCTGGTATTGCGCGGGCTGAAGGCGTAGGCCGAATACTCCACGCGCTGTTCCAAAGCCGTTCGATCGCCCGCATGGGCGGCGCTTTTATCCGTCGACCTTGTGGGCGAGGGCACCATCGCGGAGCGAACGCGGATGGTGGGACTTTTTCCGCGCACGAAGAGCGGTACCCGCCAATGGCACGACCGGCGGGCTTTCCGGATACGCATTGACTTCAATTTCGACGAGGTCCTTCGCCCGCTTTCGAAGCCTGTAGAATGCAAGCTCCTGTTCGAGCATGGGGCAGTGGAATCGAATGGTTGCTGTGTCTGGCAAGCGGCAGAGTTCATCGATGAGCTCGCCGACAGTGATGAGCGCGGGATAGGTAGCTTCGCGGATAGCCTTACTCATGGCGGAACTCCTTCACTGCGGTACTAACTGGAGTTCGATGGCCTCCGTTCCAATCCGCATCGCAAGGCGGTCGAAATATACCTGGGAGACGCCCGCATGCGGAGGATGGCTCCGTGCGCCTGCCTTCAGGGAGGGGCAAACATCTAGATCTTCGTCAGTCCACAATTGGCTGCCAGCCGCACCAGCTGCGCATCCGTGCGCGCGCCGGTCTTGGTCTTGATCAGATAGTGATAGTTCTGCACCGTCTTGACGCTGAGATTGAGATGCGCAGCGATCTGTTCGGTCGTGGCACCGCCGGCGAACTGGCGCAGGATCTCGATCTCGCGTTCTCCCAATTGATCCAGCGCCGAGCCCGCCGACAGACTGTCCTCGGCCAAGATGTGCGCGATGTCGTCGCTCATGGCGCGCTCGCCGCGGGCAACGCTGCGGATCGCGGACACGACTGCGGACGGCTCGCTACTCTTGGTGACGAAGCCGCTGGCGCCGGCACTGAAGGCTGCCTTCACCAGAACGGCTTCGTTGTGCATGGTAAAGACGAGGATGCGCGCCCGCGGACTGCGCGCGCGGATGTTGCGGATGGCTTCCAGTCCGCTCGCGCCGGGCATCGAGATATCAAGCACGACGACATCAGGATCGCTCGCCTTGAAGGCGCTGTAGGCATCCGCAGCGTTGTCGGCTTCCGCCACGACATGCAGATCACCCTGGCTTTCCAGCACGCGCCGATAGCCTTGCCGCACGATCGGATGGTCGTCGACCAGCAGCACGGAAATGCCTGTTGCCGTAATCTCGTTCATGCCGGCCTCATGCGGCGAGCGGGATGGTGGCGGCGACGCTGAGTCCGCCTCGGGCGGGCAGGATCGAGAATGATCCACCGGCCGCTGCGACGCGCTCGCGGATGCCGGTGAGGCCGAAGCCGGCCGACTGCTTGACGCGTGCCGCGTCGCCGCCGCCATCGTCGTCGACACGGATCAGCAATGCATCGTCGTCGCCCGCGCGCCGTTCCACGCTGAGCGAAATCTCGCGTGCCGCGCCGTGGCGCAACGCGTTGGTCAGGCATTCCTGCGCGACGCGATAGGCCGTGATAGCGGCCGGGCCGCTGATGTCGGTGAGGTCGCCCTTGAGATCGAGCTGGATCGTCGGCCGCGCCGAGCTCTGCGAGCGCCAGCTATCCACCAAATTCACGAGGCTCGCCTCCAGTCCGAGCTCGGCGGGCAGGGGATTGCGCAGGCGCTTCAGCGCGTCGCGCAGCGAGGCCATCAGATGATGCGTGGCCTGCGAGATCATCCGCGCGTCCTGCACGATGTCGTCGCGCTTATCTGCCTTCGTGCTCGCCGTTTCGATGGTGTTGGCGAAGGCGAGGATGGCCGAGAGATTTTGTCCGAACTCGTCGTGCAGCTCGCGGGCGAGCGCGCGGCGTTCGTCGTCGCGGATCTCGATCAGGCGCCGCGTCAGCGCCGCGCGCTGTTCGGTCGCCTCCTCCAGCCGGCCGCCGAGCTCGCCGACGGCGCTGCCGATCATCGCCAGCTCCATCGAGCGGAAGCGCGGCAGTTTCGTGCGATAATGGCCGCGGGCCATGCGCTGCAAGGCCGTGACGATCGTGCGCGCCGGCGCCAGCGCATGCGCGATCGCGAGCGAGGCCAGCAGCGCGATCGCCGCCGCCATCAAAAGCGCGACGTCGATCACGTTGAGGATGTACTCCCAGGCGAGCGAAATGGCGGCCGTTTCATCCGGCGTCGCGACCACCGTTCCGGCGGTCGCCGCGCGGGGACTGACGGGCCGTATCACTTCGGCATGGCTGCCGAGGAAGGTCGGCACGATCGACGCGAACCAGCGCGGCGGCGTCTTGCCCAGCCCCTCGCTCTGGCCGCAGAGCGGCTTTTCGAATGCGATGGCCGGTTGGAATTCGACGCAGACGCCGGGCGAGATCAGCTTCATCGTCTCCAGCGTGCGCCACTCCGGAACCGGCAGAAGCTGCTCGCGTGTTCTGCTGCTACGCAACAGGAATTCGTGCCAATACAGGGCCTGAAGCGCCTGGGCGACCCGCTGCGCCGAGGCCGCAGTTGCCCGGTCGACGCTGCGATAGGCGTCGAACGTGGCCCAGATCGTCGCCGCCCCAAGGCAGAGCGCGACGATGAGAAACAGACGGGCGACAAGCTGAAGCACAAGGCGCATGCGATCACCCCAAAGTTTGCTAAGGTCAGCCTAACAACGCCGCCGCGCCTTGCCAATTGCGAGGCACGGCAAGATGGCAGCTCGGGCAAATTTCCCAAGCCGGATTGGGCATGGCTCTTTGGACGGGGGGCGGCGGCTTTGATCTAATGGGCGGAATTCACGGCCAGGAGCGGTGCAGCATGAGTTCGATGACGATTGGGCCAATCGCGGGGCCTGCTGCCGACCCATCCGAGCGCAGTGCGCTCCTGTTCTGGATGATCTTCACCGGGCTTTCGATCTTCGCCGTCGTGCTGCTGTGGCGGTTCGGCCTGATCCGCCTGATGCTGACCTCAGATCGGACCTACATTTCCAGCGTGATCGCGCTGCTCTATGTCCTCACCTGCGGTCACTGCTTCCTGCGCACGCGGGCCATTGCCCGCGAGGGCGCGGCGGCAAGGCGCTGCCGCGCGGTGCTTGCGGCCCCCGAGGGCGGCAGGGCGCTCGACGTCGGCGCTGCCGCGCTGCCGCGCGGGCTGGTGCGGGACCACATTGAGAGCCTCGTGACCAAGGCCGCGGCGCAGGACTACCGCCCCGTCGACCAGACGCTATTGCTGCGAACGCTCGCCGACCGGCTGCGCGGCTCCAACGGCTTCGGGGCCTTCGTCTCGGATACGCTGATGAAGCTCGGCCTGCTCGGCACCATCGTCGGCTTCATCATCATGCTGGCGCCGATCGCGGGACTGGATGCCGCCGACAAGGTCGCGATGCGATCATCGATGGGACTAATGAGCGACGGCATGGCGGTCGCGATGTACACGACGCTGGCGGGCCTCGTCGGTTCGATCCTGGTCCGCATCCAGTATTACATGCTGGATGCCGCGACCCAGAAGGTGTTCTCGGATGCGGTGGTGCTGACCGAGACCTATGTGACGCCGGTGCTGGAACGTAAGGGCGCTGGAATCGCGACATGATGGATGATTTCGGTCTCTATCCGCGCGAGGAGCCGTTCGATCCCTTGGGCGTGATGCTGTTCAAGGCGCTCCAGGTGATCGCTTTCCTGTTCTTCCTCGCGCTGCTCGCGGTCTCGCCGGACGCCAAGGACGGCAAGATCGACTCCAAGGCCGAGTTCATGATCACGCTGGACTGGCCCGACAGCCATCCCGACGATCTCGACCTGTTCGTGCAGGATCCCGTGGGCAATATCGCCTGGTATCGCCACCGCGAGGCCGGCTTCCTCACGCTTGACCGCGACGATCGCGGCGGAGCCAACGACTTCATCATGGTCAACGGCAAAAAGATTGCCTCGCCGATCCGCGAAGAGATCGTCACGGTGCGGGGCATCGTTCCCGGCGAATACACCGTCAATGTCTCACATTTCGTGGCTACGACCGGCGAGCCTGTGACGGCCAATGTGAAGGTGCAAAAACTCAATCCGACGGCGCAGGTGATCTTCGATAACAAGTTCACGGTCGATCACACCGGCGACGAGAAGACCGCGGTGCGGTTCCGGCTCGACGCCGAAGGCAAGGTCGTCAATGTGGACCAGCGGCCGAAATCGCTGCTGGAGACCTTTCGCAGCGGCTGGCGCAACGGCGCCGATCTCGACCCGAGCACCGGCGTGAGCAAGAACGCTGTGAGGGTGCGCCGTGACTAGCCTGCAAACGGTCATCCTCACGCTATCGATAGCCTACGCCGTCATCGGTGCGCTGCTGCTGGTCGTTCTGGTCTATGCGCGGCTGCATTGGTCGTTCAAGGCGGTCGCGGTGGTCGTGACCAGTGCGTTCTATGTCGTCAGCTTCACCGAGATGCGCGGGCTGCTCGGCTGGGCCAGCGCCGATCGGCTGCCGGCCTCGTTCAAGCTGCTGAAGGCCCGCATCGTCGAGCCGCATTCGCTGGAGGGCGATCCCGGCTCGATCTATCTCTGGGTCGAGCAGCTCGACGAGGACAATCGGCCGAGTGGCATCCCGCGCGCCTTTCGTGTGCCCTACAATGACAGGCTGGCCGACAAGACCCATGCGGCGGAGAACGAGATCGCGCTGGGACATCCGCAAGGCGGCCGGGCCGCCGATTTCGGCGGCGGCGATGGCAGCCTCATCGACATGGTCCGGGAATATGTGACGCCCAAGACCATCATGGAGACGAGCGGAGGCGATTCCTCGACCGGCGAATTCCTGGCACCACCGGCCGGCGCGCAGGGCGCCGTGTTCACGCCGTTGCCGCCGCCCCGGATGCCGCCGAAGGACGAGCAATAGGCTCTTCACCATCGCGACAGGGCAGTGCTGGCAAACCGCGCGCCGCTGGCGCATGTTCTTGAGCTCCCTCAATTTAGCCTTATCGGCTCCCAATAAGGTTCGAGGGTGGAGGGTGCGTGCTTCTCGCTGTCTTCTCGGATATCCACGGCAACCGGCAGGCGTTCGAGGCGTGCCTGAAAGTCGCGCGGGCGCGTGGCGCCGAGCGCTTCATCCTGCTTGGCGACTTCGTCGGCTATGGCGCCGATCCGGAATGGGTGGTGGATACCGCGATGGAGCTGGTTGTCCAAGGCGCCGTCGCCGTGCGCGGCAATCATGACCAGGCGGTGAATTCCTCGGCCGAGACCATGAATGCCGAGGCGCAAATCGCGATCGAATGGACCCGCGGCCGGCTCGACACCGCGCAGCGGCGGTTCCTGGCGGAATTGCCGATGCTGGTGGAGGACGGCGATCGCCTGTTCGTGCATTCGGAAGCCTCCAGCCCCCGAAGCTGGCACTATGTCCGATCGACCGCCGACGCAGCCAAGAGCCTGATCGCGACGCCGGCTCATGTCACGTTCTGCGGCCACATCCACCGCCCGGCGATCTATTCGATGTCGGTGACGGCGAAGATGTCGGGACTCGTGCCCAAGACTGACGTCTCCGTACCGCTGCTGCGCGGCCGGCAATGGATTGCGGTGCTCGGCTCGGTCGGCCAGCCGCGCGATGGCGATCCATCCGCGGCTTTCGCGCTGTTCGACACGGTCTCGTGCCAGATCACCTATTGCCGCGCGCCCTACGACGTCGAGACGGCCGCGAACCGGATCCGCGAGAACGGCCTGCCGCATTGGCTCGCCGACCGACTGTCGCAGGGGCGTTAGAGGCCGATGCCGAAACCCCTCGTCAAATCAGGCGCAGAGATCGACGGCTACACGATTGGCGAATGCGTCCATGCCGGCGGAATGGCGACGCTGTGGACCGTCACCCGTCCCGGCCTCGACGTGCCGCTGCTGATGAAAATTCCGCGGGTGTCGGAGGGCGAGGACCCCGCGGCGATCGTCTCCTTCGAGATGGAGATGATGATCCTGCCGCGGCTTGCGGGTCCGCACGTGCCCTCCTGTTTCGGCACCGGCGATTTCGCCCACCAGGCCTATGTCGTGATCGAGCGCATCTCCGGGACCACGCTCTACAAGCGGTTGCCCGACCTACCGCTGCCGTATGACGAGGCGCGGCAGCTCGTCGCCAGGATCGCAACGGGGCTTGCTGATTTGCACCGGCAGAACGTGATCCATCACGACATCAAGCCGAGCAGCATCATGTTCCGCGAGAGCGGCGAGGCGGTGTTGATCGACTATGGCCTGTCGCATCACAACCATCTGCCGGACCTGTTGCAGGAGGAATTCCGCCTGCCTTACGGCACCGCGCCCTATATGGCGCCAGAACGGTTGTCAGGGGTGCGCGACGATCCGCGCAGCGATCTGTTTTCGCTGGGCGTGCTGCTCTATTTCTTCACGACCGGCGAGCGGCCGTTCGGCGAGGGCGAGACACTGCGTGCGATGCGGCGCCGGCTTTGGCGCGATCCGCACCCGCCGCGCGGCTTGCGCGCTGATTATCCGCCCTGGCTCCAGGAGGTGGTGCTGCGGTGCCTCGAGATCGAACCGGTGCGGCGCTATCCGACGGCGTCGCAGCTCGCCTTCGATCTGACCCATCCGGACCAGATCAGGCTCACCACACGCTCGGAGCGGATGAAGCGCGACCCGTTAAGCGTCGCTTGGCGGCGCCGCTTCAACCAGGGCGTCATGCAGCCGCGCGCGAAATCGGATGTCGCAGCCCAGATCGCATCAAGCCCGATCCTCGCGGTCGCGCTCGACACGGTGGAAGGCGCCCCCGAGCTGAACGAAGCGTTGCGCGTCACCACCGAGCGTATTCTCGCCACGCTGCCGTCGGCGCGGCTCGCCTGTCTCAACGTGCTGAGGCTCAACCGCATCGCGATTGACAGGACGCTGGATGAGCAGGGCTCCAACAAGCATATCGACCGGTTGGTGGCGCTCAGACACTGGGCCACGCCGCTCAAGCTCGATGAGAGCCGGCTCTCGGCTCACGTGCTGGAAGCCGTCGATCCCGCGGCGGCCATCCTGGAGTTTTGCGAGGTCAACCACGTCGACCACGTCATCATCGGCGCGCGGCAGGGCTCGTTCAGGCGCACGCTGCTCGGCAGCGTCTCGGCCAAGGTGGCCTCGGAAGCGGCCTGCACCGTCACTGTGGTACGGCCGCCGCGAATGGCTGCGGATGCGGGCGAGGAGGCCGGATAGGGCCGCGCTCTGGATCCTGGAGGCTCAGGCCGCGTGAGCGGTGTGGACGGAGCGCTTGCGACGGATCGGCCAGGAGAATTGCGGGCCGGGCTCGCAGTGATCCGCGCTGCCGCCGAAGAACTGGATGATCTCGCGGCACGGCTCGCAGTTGAACAGGTTACGCGACGCGGATGCCTTGGTCATTTCCTTGAGGCAGTTCGGGCAATGCGGCTTCATGAGCTTGGTCCAGAAAAGAATTCAATGCCGGCGCGGTGACCGGAGCGGGTGATCCAGGTCCATCTCGGGCCCGGTGTCGTCGCGCATCTCGCCTTCGGTGCGTTCGAGCCGACCGAAGAAAAAATCGAGGTCAGGATGTGGGCGCCGCGGGATGCGGCACCGGCGCTTCGGCTGACGTTTCACGAGCGCGATCTGCATGGGGTCAGGCCCGATACCAGTCGCGACGAGCGATGCGGGCCGAGCGTACCGAGACCTTCACCGGTCCGGCCGATGGACCAAACACAACAAACGCACAAAAACCAAGCCACAACGCCACGCCAGTCCAGACCAGGGTCGTCGTCATGATGTGCTCCCGCGAAAACAGGCAAGAATCACTTGCGGTGATTTGCGCGAATCAGGGAAGCCCGGAGGAGTACGGATCAAGTTGCAAATTTAGGCATTACGCGCCGCAACACCCGTAGAGGCCGCACGTCTGCGGAGTCGAGCGGGCCCTCAGATCGCCTCGCCGCGTGCACCCGCGGCGGCGTTGCGGATTGCGGCGATGTTGGTCTTATAGGCGTCCTGCGTGCCGCCCCTGAACACGGACGTGCCGGCGACGAAGGCGTTGGCCCCGGCCGCAGCCAGGGGACCTGCGACGTCGGGCCCGACGCCGCCATCGACCTCGATATCGATCGGCCGGCCCGCTGTCATGGCGCGGATGTCGCGGATCTTGCCGATCGCGGAGGGGATGAAGGCCTGGCCGCCGAAGCCGGGATTGACCGACATCACCAGCACGAGGTCGACCAGGTCCAGGACGTATTCGAGGGCACTGATCGGCGTGCCCGGATTGAGCGAAACGCCGGCCTTCTTGCCGAGTGCGCGGATCGCCTGAAGCGAGCGGTGCAGATGGGGACCGGCCTCGGCATGCACGGTGATGTGGTCGCAGCCGGCTTTCGCGAAGGCCTCGAGATAGGGGTCACAGGGCGAGATCATCAGATGCGCGTCGAAGATCTTCTTGGTGTGCGGGCGCATCGCCTTAATGACGTCGGGGCCATACGAGATGTTGGGAACGAAGTGCCCGTCCATGACGTCGAGATGGATCCAGTCGGCTCCAGCGGCGTCCACGGCGCGCACCTCCTCGCCGAGCCTGGAGAAATCCGAGGCCAGGATCGAGGGCGCGATTGCCAGGGGGCGGGGAGCGAAGGCTTGGGTCATGGCGGTTTCCCGTGGCGGCCGTAGAAGATGGACTCGCCTAACATGGGCCTCTCAGCCGGGCAATGCAGGGGCGGCGTGCTTCCTGTGGGCGGAAATTTCTGCCGCGACCGGCATGAATTGCCGGTGTTCCGGGCCGTGCAAAGTGCGGTGAAAGCGGATTTAATTGAGCTTTTTGCGCTGGCACGGCGCTTGCTGACTTCACCTGAACAGAACATTGGCCGCGGCATGCCGCATTGGTTGGAGTTGTGCAATGTTGTTTGCTCTTGGGGCCGTATCGAGCGCACTCGACGCGATCCAGTCGCTGACGAATTCGAAATCGTCCTCGTCGACGCAGAAGACGGGATCCTCGCAAAAGCCCGCGACCAATCCGTTCGCGATCGAGAGCGGCAGCAACAGCACGACCGGCGCGGCCTCGTCGGTCAATGCGGGCAAGACCCCGCAGATCTCGCCGGAGACGATGAACGCGCTGTTCGCTGCGCAGAGCCAATCCTCGGACAGCACCGGCAGCGCCGCCAGCTCGACCTCGTCGAGTTCGACGTCCTCCTCCTCGACGCGCCGCGACGCCGCCTTGAAGGATCTGTTCTCGCAGATCGATGGGGACGGCGACGGCAAGATCACCAAGTCGGAATTCGAGAATGCGCTCGGCGCCGGCGGCACCAATCTCGCGCAGGCCGACGACGTTTTCTCGAAGCTGGATTCGAATACCGACGGCAGCGTCAGCCTCGACGAGATGTCGAAGGCGCTGAAGGGCGGCCATCACGGTCACCATCACGCGCAAGGCGCGGGCGATGCCTCCGGCAGCGGTTCGGGTTCCTCCTCGCGGTCCAGCGGCGGCTCGACCTCGACCTCGACGACCGGCGCCGACGGTTCGACCACCACCACTGTCACCTATGCCGACGGCTTCAAGATGTCGACGACGGTCCCGGGCGCCTCCAGCTCCCGTAATTCGGCGTACGATCTGTTCGCGCAGTTGATGCAGCGGCAGGGCGGGCAGGGACAAGGCGCCTCAGCGGCTGTCGGTTCATCGATGTCGATGAGCGTGTAACCTTGCTCACGGCTAGCCTGCATATTCGTGCGTGATGTCACGATAGACATACCGATCACGGATTTCGCGGTTGAAGAACGTACCCTTTGAGCGCACATTCTTGAGCGCGGCGGCGACCTCGGGCGGAACGTCCGCGTAGACATAGACGCGTCCGCTGACGAAAGTCACCGTCAGCTCGCGCCTATCGGGGGCGTAGCGGAAAAAGCGGATCACGGAAGACGGCATGGCGGTGCACCTTGTCGGCCAGGGTAACGCCGTGTCAGCCGTTTCGTTTCTATCCGAACCGGTCCTTCCACGCCGGCATTGCGCCGGCAAAGGGCAGGGCCGTCGCATTGTAGACGCCGCGAGCGATGGCGCGTGCGACCACGTTGGCGGCGATCGTTCCGAGCTCGGTAAGGCCGACCAGCGGCTCGATCGGCTTCTCGCCCGTTGCGGCGGCGAACAGCACGTCGCCGTCGGTCGGGGCATGCACCGGATAGATCGCACGGGCGAACCCGGTATGCGCGATCATCGCAAGCCGCTTGGCCTGGGGTTTGGTCAGCGTGGCATCGGTGACAACGACGCCGATCGTGGTGTTCTCGCGCGCGTTCGCGGCGGGTCCGCCCTTGATGCGCATCGCCAGCATGTCCGGTGTGAACGTGGACGGCAGGCCGCGCCCGCCGAACTCGCCGTTCTCCTCGAAGGGCGCAGCCCAGAACCAAGGCCCTTCGCCAACGGTTGTGCTGCCGACCGCGTTGACGACCATGATCGCGGCGACCTTGATACCATTGGCCAGGACCGCGGAGGCCGACCCCAGTCCACCCTTGAAGGTCGCGGTGGTGGCACCGAGGCCGGCGCCGACGCTGCCCAGTGCGAAATCGTCGCTGGCGGCCAACGCTGCGGCGTAGCCGAGGTCGCGATAGGGCGCGAAGCGTCCCCAGGCCTTGTCGCCGCCGTTGAGCAAGTCGAAAACGATTGCGCCAGGCACGATCGGAATCACCGCCTCGCGAATCCGCAAGCCGCGGCCTTGTTCGGCGAGCCAGGCCTGGATGCCGCCGCCGGCGTCGATTCCAAAGGCGGAGCCGCCGGACAGCGCGATGGCGTCAACGCGATCGACGGTGCTGGCGAGGTCGAGCAACGCGTCTTCGCGCGTGCCGGGTCCGCCGCCGCGAACATCGATGGCCGCAACCGCGGGGGCGTCGAAGATGATCGCGGTCGTGCCAGTGGCGATTTTCGCATCCTCGGCATGGCCGACGCGGACGCCGGCGATATCGGTGAGAAGGTTTTTCAAGGCGGCTCCGCAGGCTGAAAGGCGCGCGCTTCAGCGATATCGCAGGGATGCCGCAGGCTCAACCCGCGAGCGCGGTCCTCAGCATCTTGGCGAGCTCGGACTTACGGTAGGGCTTTGCCAGCAGCAGCACGCCGGAATCGAGCCGCCCGTGATGGACGATGGCGTTCTCGGTGTAGCCCGAGGTGAACAGCGTCTTCAGGTCGGGGCGGCGGCGAGCCGCCTCGTCGGCGAGCTGGCGGCCGTTCATGTTGCCGGGCATGATGACGTCCGTGAATAGCAGGTCGATGTCCTTGTCGGCGTCGATGATGACGAGGGCCTCGGCCGCGTTGGCGGCTTCGAGGGCGGTATAGCCGAGGCTCTTGATCTGGGTCACGACATATTGGCGCACCAGCGCGTCGTCCTCGACGATCAGGATCTTCTCGTGGCCGCCGGTGACGGGCGCGTTCTGCAGCGCCTCGAATTCGGTCTCCTGCACGCCGCTCGAGCGCGGCAGGTAAATCTTCACGCTCGTGCCGTGGCCTTCCTCGCTGTAAATCTTGATGTGTCCGCCGGACTGCTTGACGAAGCCGAACACCATGCTGAGCCCGAGGCCGGTGCCCTTGCCGACCTCCTTCGTGGTGAAGAAGGGATCGAACACCCGGTCCATCAACTCCGGCGGGATTCCGGAGCCGGTATCGCTGACGGCGATCATGACGTAATTGCCGGCCACCACGTCGGGATTCATGCTGGCATAGCCGTCGTCGAGGAAGATGTTGCGCGTCTCCAGCACCAGCGTGCCGCCGTCGGGCATCGCATCGCGCGCGTTCAGCGCGAGGTTGAGGATCGCGGTGGAAAGCTGGCCCGGGTCGATCAGTGCCGGCCACGCATCCTCGGTGAGTTGCGGCATGATGGTGATCTGCTCGCCGAGCGTGGGATGCAGGAGCTTTGCGGCCTCGAGCGTCAATGCGTTGACGTCGATTTCGCGTGGTTGGAGCGGCTGCTTGCGGGCGAACGCGAGCAGATGCTTGGTCAGTTGCGCGCCGCGCTCGGCGGCGTCGTCGATCAGCTTGGTGATGGCGGCGAGCTCGGGACGGTCAGCGACCGCGTCCGCCAAAATTCCGATCGTGCCGGTGATGACGGTCAGCACATTGTTGAAGTCGTGCGCGACACCGCCGGTCAATTGACCAATCGAATCCATCTTCTGGACGTGCCTGAACTGCGCCTCGGCCGCCTGCTTCTCGGTGAGGTCGCGGCCGATGAAGAAATGGCGCTTGACCGGCTCGGACCAGGTGCCCATCCAGTTCAGCGTGACCTCGTGACCGTCGTAGTGGTAGTAGCGCGCCTCGAAGCTGCGCTTGACCGCGCCACGCCGCGCCGCGCGCATCTCGTCGCGCGTCTTCTGGAGGTCATCGGGATGAATGAACTCGGTGGCGCTGTGCCCGATCATGTCTTCCGGATTCAAGCCGAGAATGGTCTTCACGCTCGGGCTGACCTGGATGAAATTGCCAAAACCGTCGGTGACCAGGATCAGATCCTGTGAGGTCTCGAAGATCCGCTGCCGCTCCTCGACCTCGCGGCGCAGTTTTTCTCGTGCCTGCTTCTCTTCCGTGATGTCGTGGGCGATCTTGGAAGCGCCGATGATCTGTCCGTTGGCTGATTTCAGCGGAGAAACATTGAGGACGACGTCGACCCGCCGGCCGTCCTTTCGGATCCGGACCGTCTCGTGCTGTGCGATCGTTTCGTTGCCGCCGACCCGGTTCAGGATACCCCTGACCTCGGCCTTGCGGTCCTCCGGGACGATGATGTCGATCGGCTGCCCGATGGCCTCCGCGGCGGCATAGCCGAACAGATGTTCGGCGGCCTTGTTCCAGCCCGTGATGACACCGTCGAGCGTCTTCGTGATGATGGCATCATTGGCGGATTCGACGACGGCGCCGTACAGGGCAAGGCGCTTGCCATAATAGTCGCGATCCAATGCCGACTGCTGGCGCAGCCTGCCGACGAGACCCAGCGTATGCGCCTGAAGGCGGACATTTTCGATCAGGAGCACCGCGAGCACGAAGGTCGCCGCGCAGAGGCCGTAGACACGACCGGCGTAGAAGCCGAGATCGAAGCGCGCCACGTTGACGATCGCCGACAGCGCGATGTCGAACAGCCATGCGCACATCACCACCATGAGCCAGACATCGATGACCGAATGCGGACGGCGGAACCACAGCGAGACCAGCGCGGCGAAGCTCAAGGACCAGACAAAGGACACCACGCCGATCATGATCTGCGTGTAACCGCCATCGCGCAGCAGGACCGGAAGCAGGTCGTGCTGCGCAGTGACGATCCAGGTCAAGACGATCATGATCGTGACGACGCCGACCACGCTGGCGTAGATCGCCTTGCTTGCCGAGCCCGTGATCCGGGCGCCGCCGTCGGCCTCCTTCAGCCAGGCGTAGGCCAGCACGCAGAGCGGAAAGCCGCCGTGCCAGATCATGTAGAGCCAGACCGTGGTCTGCTGGTTGGCCCCCAGCAGCCCGGTCGGCGAAAAAAGTCCGGGGAAGGTGAGGGCATGGACCACGGCCGCGGCGGCTGTGAAAAGATAGCCCGTCGCGAGCACGAGCAGCGCGCTGGTCCTGAGCACCGCAAACTGCGACAACAGCAGGACGGCGGTGACAATGTCCGCGACCACAAGGGCGGATTGATAGCTGGCGACGAAGGCTGGCACGGGCAGTAGCGCGATACCCGCGAAGGGCACGGCGACTGCGAACAGGATCGACGAGACGCCCACGATCGCCAATGCTGCGGTGCGGTCCTTCGGGGTAGCCGGCAACGTCGAAAGGAATGTGCTTCGATCGGTCGTCGCAGACACGTGCAGCTCGCGCAGATCGGTTTTGAGCATCTTCGCCAATCTCATTTGGCCCAATCAATTTCTGCCCATGGTAGCGGGTTCTGGGCACGCATCATGACAAAACCCACTACGACTCAACCGAAGGTTACAGTTTACTTAATTATGGGGGGAACGCGCACCGGGGATCGGGTAAGATGCGCTTTACTGGATGGTGCAATAATGCTCTCCCGCAGCTGCGGGTTCCAGGTTTGAACCAGGCATTTTGATTTCAGGATCCGGGAGTTGTTCCCTATGCCCCGCGTTCTCATCATCGACGACCAGAAGGACGTCCGTGCGATGGTCGCGATCGTGCTGCGCGTCAACCGTTATGAGGTCGTTGAGGCCGACAGCGGCGCAGCCGGGGTGAAAGCCTTACCGAGGTCGGCTTCGACGCGGCAATCGTGGACATTTTCCTCGGCGATACCAGTGGCGTCGAGGTCATCACGACCCTGCGCGAGCTTGCACCGAGCCTCCCCGTCGTTGCCGTGTCGGGGATGACGGCGCTGGACTTCATGGAACAATCGCCCCACCTCGCCAGCGTGGTCTGCCTGCAAAAGCCGTTTCGGCCGAACGATCTTCTTCAAGCGCTGAGGAAGGCCCAAGGCGCGGTGGACGGCGCGATACAAGCAGCAGTCTGATCCTGACGCAGGAAGAAACGCCCCGGGCGAGCCGGGGCGCGATGATGATTGGAGGAGGCCTTCAGGCCCCGGCAAGCGTGCTTAGGTGCCGTTGCCGCTGATCGCGGCGTAGCCGCCCTTGGCGTCCCATTTGTAGACGACGTAGTCGAGCTGCTTGATATCGCCCTTGGAGTCATACTCGATCGGCCCGATCACGGTATCCCACTTGCCGGCCTTGATGGCTGCCATGACCTTCTTGGCGTCGGTGGTGCCGGCCTTCTTGGCCGCCTCCGACCAAACCTGCATCGCTGCGTAGGTGTAGAGCGTGTAGCCCTCGGGGTCGATGTTCTTGGCCTTGAAGGCTTCGACGATCTTCTTCGCGGTCGGCTTGTTGCGCGGATCGGGGCCGAAGGTGAACAGCGTGCCTTCGCCGGCCGGGCCGGTGATGGAGGCGTATTCCTTGTCGGCGAGTGCGTCGCCGGCCATCAGCACGGTCTTCAGGCCCTGGTCGCGCATCTGGCGCAGGAGAAGGCCGCTCTCTTGATGGTAGCCCCCGACATAGACGAGATCGATGTTGTCGCGCTTCAGCCGCGAGACGATCGCGTTGAAGTCCTTGTCGCCCTTGTTGTAGGACTCGTACATCTTCTCGGTGACGCCGGCCTTGTTGAGCGCCTTCTTGGTCTCGTCCGCAAGACCCTTGCCGTAGGTGGTCTTGTCGTTGAGGATGGCGATGTTCTTGCCCTTGTAGTTCTTGGCGATGAACTGGGCGGCGACCAGGCCCTGCTGGTCGTCGCGGCCGCAGACGCGCGCCACGTTCCACAGTCCGCTATCGGTGAACTTCGGATTGGTGGAGGCGGGAGTAATCTGGAGCACGTTGCCGTCGGCATAGGCTTCCGACGCGGGGATCGACG
Source organism: Bradyrhizobium sp. 155 (assembly GCF_023101105.1). Taxonomy (NCBI): domain Bacteria; kingdom Pseudomonadati; phylum Pseudomonadota; class Alphaproteobacteria; order Hyphomicrobiales; family Nitrobacteraceae; genus Bradyrhizobium; species Bradyrhizobium sp. 155. The sequence continues at coordinate 2,836,122 of NZ_CP064704.1, forward strand.
AGGACGAGCAATAATGCCCGGCCACGAACGGAATTTTCGCGCCGGCGATCTTCTCGGCGATCGAGCGCGCCTGTTTCGGATCGCAGGCGTCGTCCTCGACGGACAACGCGAGCTTCTTGCCGTTGACGCCGCCGGCGGCGTTGATATCGGCTACGGCCATCTCGGCGCCGTTCTTCATCTGGCGGCCGAAGGCGGACTCGCCGCCGGTCATCGGACCTGCGACTGCGACGGTGACATCCTGCGCGAATGCCGCGCTCGACAGCGCGATCGATGCGCCGAATGCCAGACCGATGAGCTTCAGTGATTTCATGAGATACCTCGAGGGTGGTCGCCTGTGGAAGTTACCGGGCATGCCCGGTTCAAACCGGCGCCATTCTTGAATGAATTCGAGGAGAAGTCACCGGCAAAATACGGGCATTGGCAGAGATATCGCCAAATTCGGCCGCACGGGTTCGCCTTGGCGGCCTCAGCCGTGCCGGCCGCCTTCCAGGTAGGCGGCGCGAATCTCGGGGCGCTGCAACAACTCGGCACCGGTCCCGGCCAGGGTGATCAGGCCATTGACCATGACATAGCCGCGATGGGCGAGCTTGAGCGCGTGGTTGGCGTTCTGCTCGACGATCAGCACGGTCAGGCCGTCCTGCCGGTTCAGAGTGCGGATCGCATCGAAAATCTGGCGCGCGATCAGCGGCGCCAGACCGAGCGAGGGCTCATCAAGCAGGAGCAGGCGAGGGCGGCTCATCAAAGCGCGGCCGATGGCCAGCATCTGCTGCTCGCCGCCAGACAGGGTTCCCCCGCGCTGGCCGTAGCGTTCCTTCAGCCGCGGAAACAGCGTGAACACGCGTTGTAGCGTCACCTCGCGTTCGGCGTCGGTGCATTCGGTGGCGTCCGCCCCCATCTGGAGATTTTCCGCCACGCTCATGCGCGGGAAGATGCGGCGGCCTTCCGGCGATTGCGCGATGCGCAAATGCGCGATCTCGTGGGTGGGCACTTCGGTGATGTCGCGGCCTTCGTACAGGATCTGGCCGGCGCGGGCGCGGGGCTTGCCGAAGATCGTCATCATCAGCGTCGATTTGCCGGCGCCGTTGGCGCCGATCAGCGCCACGATCTCGCCGGCATTGATCTCGAGGTCAACGCCCTTCAGCGCCTCGATCTTGCCGTAGGCAGCGCGAAGGCCGTGGATCGCGAGCAGGGCAGTGGGCGACGTCACGACCCGCTCTCCATCACGGCCGCCGCCTCTTCCTCATCGGTGCCGAGATAGGCGGCGATCACCTTCGGATCGTCGCGAACCTCGCGCGGGGAGCCTTCAGAGATCTTCACACCGTGGTCCATCACCACGATATGGTCGGAGATCTCCATCACCACGGACATGTCGTGCTCGATCAGCAGGATCGAGGTGCCGAGCTCGTTGCGGATCGACAGCAGCAGCTCGCTCAGGGCGGCGCTCTCGCGCGCATTGAGGCCGGCGGCGGGTTCGTCCAGGCACAAGAGCGCGGGCTCGGTGCACATCGCGCGTGCGATCTCGAGTCGTCGCTGGTCGCCATAGGCAAAATTACCGGCAGCATCGTCGGCGCGATCGAGCAAATTGACGCGCTTGAGCCAGTCGGTGGCGAGATCGATCGCGCGCTTCTCGGCGTCGCGGTAGACGGGCGCGCCAATGAGCCCGAGCAAGGTGAAGCCGGAGGCGCGCATCAGCGCGTTGTGCTGCGCCACCATCAGGTTTTCCAGCGCGGTCATGCCGGGAAACAGGCGGATGTTCTGGAAGGTGCGGGCGACCTTGGCCTGCTTGGCGATGCGGAAATCGTTCAGCCGTTCCAGCGCGATCACCTTGCCGTCGTCATGGCCGAGGCGGATGGCGCCGCCGCTCGGCTTGTAGAAGCCGGTGATGCAGTTGAAGACCGTCGTCTTACCGGCACCGTTGGGTCCGATCAGCGCGGTGATCTTCTTCCGCTCGGCAGCAAACGACAGGTCCTGCACCGCGACGATGCCGCCGAAGCGCATGGTGAGCCGGTCGACCTCGAGAATCTGGTCGCGGCTCATCCGTGCCCCTCCTTGACGAGGTCCGATGAGATCGCGTGGGCCTTGGTCAGGTACACGGTCGGCGCGCGATGGCCGATCAGGCCGCGCGGCCGCCAGATCATGATCAGCACCATGGCCATGCCGAACACCAGCATGCGATAGCTCTCGAGGCTCCGGAACAGTTCGAAACCACCGATCATGGCGAGCGCTGCGAGCGCCACGCCAAGCTGCGAGCCCATGCCGCCGAGCACGACGATGGCGAGCACCAGCGCCGATTCCTGGAAGGTGAAGGATTCCGGGCTGATGAAGCCCTGGCGGGTCGCAAAGAACGCGCCGGCAAAGCCGCCGAACATCGCACCGGTCGCGAATGCCGTGAGCTTCGTCGTGGTGGTGTTGATGCCGAGCGCGCGGCAGGCGACCTCGTCCTCGCGCAGGGCTTCCCAGGCACGGCCGATCGGCAGGCGGCGCAGCCGGATCGTCACCCAGTTGGTGAGCAGCGCGAGCGCCAGGATCAGGTAGAACAGGAAGACGATGCGATGGGTCGGAGAATATTCGATGCCGAGTCTGGCGGCGAGCCCGTTGTCGCTGTTGTCGAGCGGGATGCCGAAGAAAGAGGGGCGGGGAATGCTGGAGACGCCGTTGGGGCCGCCGGTCAGATCCTGCCAATTAATGATGACGAGGCGAATGATCTCGCCGAAGGCGAGCGTCACGATCGCGAGGTAGTCGCCGCGCAGGCGCAGCACGGGGAAGCCGAGCAGCACGCCCCAGAATGCGGCGAGGACGCCCGCTAGCGGCAGGCAGATCCAGAATGACCAGCCGAAATTGGTCGCAAGCAGCGCGTAGGAATAGGCGCCGACCGCATAGAAGGCGACATAGCCGAGATCGAGCAGGCCAGCCAGCCCGACTACGACATTCAACCCCCAGCCCAGCATCACATAGGTGAGCACGAGGATGGCGAGATCGAGGATGTAGCGCTGGTCATAGAAGATCACAGGCACCAGCAGGGTGAAGATCAGAAGCGCCGGTGCGAGATAGCGGCCGAGGAACGACATTCCGCTCTGCACCGCCGGCGGCACCAGCTTCTCGGCGCCGGTCGGACCGATCCATTGCTTGAGCAGCTCGATCACGATCGAGCCGCCGAATACCGCGGCGACGAGGGAGGCGACCTCGCCGAAGCGCGTCCAATAGGTGAGCTGGCCGTCGGAACCGGCTTCGGTGCGGACGCCGACCATCAGCGAGAACAGCACCAGCGCGATCAGTGCGTTGACGCAGGCGGTCTTCAGGAGAGCGGGGATGCCCGATGCGGTTTTGGCCGTATTGATCGAGGGAGCTTTCACGCGCGCGACCGTCAGACTTTTTCGACTTCGGGGCGGCCGAGCAGGCCGGTCGGCATGAAGATCAGCACGACGATCAGGATCGAGAACGCGGCGACATCCTTGTATTCGACCGAGAAATAGGCCGACCAGAACGTCTCGATCAGCCCGATCGCGAGCCCCCCGAGCATGGCGCCGGGCAGCGAGCCGATGCCGCCGAGTACGGCCGCGGTGAACGCCTTGATGCCGGCGACGAAGCCCATGAAGAAATCGACCAGGCCGTAATAGAGCAGGTACATCAGGCCGGCCACTGCGGCGAGCGCAGCGCCGATCACGAAGGTCATGGAGATAGTGCGGTCGACGTTGACGCCGAGCAGCGCCGCCATGGTCTGGTCCTGCTCGCAGGCGCGCATGTCGCGCCCGAGCCGTGTGCGCGACACCAGCCAGGTGAAGATCGCCAGCAGCACGATGGTGGTGATGACCACCACGATCTGGATATTGGAGAGCTGGATGACGAAGCCATCGGCGCTCTCGTGCAGCGTATAGCCGCCGGTGATCACTGGCGGCACTGGCTTCACCCGCGCGCCTTGCGCCACCTGCGAATAGTTGGTCAGCACGAACGACATGCCGATCGCCGACAGCATCGGCGCGAGGCGGAAGGAGTGGCGCAGCGGACGGTAGGCGATGCGCTCGATGGTCCAGCCATACAGGGCGGTGATCGCCATCGAGACCAGGATCACGATCAAAAGGATCACCGGGACCGCAGTCAGGCCCGTCGAGACCAGCAGAAGGAAGGTGATCAGGGCGATGAAGCCGCCGATCATGAAGACATCGCCATGGGCGAAGTTGATCATCCCGACGATGCCGTAGACCATCGTGTAGCCGATCGCGATCAGCCCGTAGATCGAGCCGAGCACGAGACCGTTGATGAGCTGCTGGGCGAAATAATCCATAGGCTGCCGTACCCAAATCTGACGCGGCTCAAAGGGAGCTCTTCGAGAGAGTGCTGGTTTCTTCTCGGGCCCCGGCAGCCCTTAAGCATTCTCGTTTTGTAACAGGAGGGAACTGGCGGCTGCAACCGGCCTCGCCTCCGCATCAAGGCTTTTACAGAGATCATTTGGCGCTCCGGTTCCCCCGCAATGGGCGGAACCGGCTCCGTCAGCGCCATCGGATGCCTGTCGGGAGGCAGTTAAGGTAAACAAAGGGTTTAAATTGCCGCCACAGTCTGATGCGAGTTAGCTCCCGGCAGAGCCTTTCATCGAAGGCGCGGCCAAACGAAGCGGGAAGCGGCATGTTCGGAAACTGGCGGATCGGTTCGGTCAACGGCGCACTTCTGGCGGCCTATTTCATCCCGACCTGGACCCTCGTTGCCTTCAACATCATGGTGGCGCCGGTGCACGGCCTCTATGAGCGGCCGAGCGTCGCAGTCGCTCTTTTCCTCAGCGACCATCTCCAGATGGCGGGGATGGACACGGTGCGCGCCGCCTGGCTGCTGGCGCTGGGGCGCTTAACGGTGGTGGCGTTCTTTGCGATCTACCTTGCGCTGCTCTGCATCCCCCGTATCCGCAAGAACGGCGGCAGCGACGAAGCGCTCGGCATTGCGCTTGCGATCGGCAGCCTGATCTCGTTTGCGAGCATGATCATGGCCTCGAAGGTCGGCGAGATGGCCGCGCTGCGGCTGCACGCCACCGAACTTCTGCTCTTGCTCGGTGCCGCCATCGTGGTGGTGATCGAGCGGCCCGCGGCGGCGCCCAAGATCGTTCAGAAGCCCGTCGAGGCCACCCCGCCGCTAGGTCTTGAGCAGGCCGAGCTCCTGCACAATCGCTGAGGCTTCCTTGACGGCGTGGTTCGCCGCCGGCACGCCGCAATAGATCGCCTGCTGCAGCAGGATTTCCTTGATGTCGTTGGGCGTGAAGCCACCCTCGGCGAGGGCGGCGCGCACATGCAGGCGGAATTCATCCCATTGCCCAAGCGCAACCATGGTGCCGATCACCAGCACCCGCCGCGTGCGCTCGTCGAAATGCGGCCGCGTCCAGATCTCGCCCCAGGCGTAGCGCGTGATCATGTCCTGGAAATCGGTGTTGAATGCATTGCGACCCGCGATCGACTTGTCGACCCAGGCATTGCCCAGCACTTTTCGGCGCACGTTCATACCGGCATCGCGGCGTTTCTGGTCGTCCATGCTGTTTCCTCCTTCGTCATTGCGAGGAGCGAAGCGACGAAGCAATCCAGTCTCTCACGGCAGACGGATTTCTGGTTGCATCGCTGTGCTCCCAACGACGGTTGTGGCTAGCGTTGCGTCAAAAAGCCCACGACCGCGTCGGTGAATGCGTGCGGCTGCTCGACATTGGAAATGTGGGCGGCGTCAATGATGGTCATGCTCGCGCCGGGAATGCTTGAGCGGATCAATTCACCCGCCGAAATCGGCGTCGCCATGTCGTGGCGGCCGGCGATCACCAGTGTCGGGTTCTTGATGTTCGGCAGCAACGCGCGCTGGTCGAGCGTCGACAGCGCTTCGCAGCAGGCGAGATAGCCTTCGAGCGGCGAGGCCAGCAGCATCTCCTTCAGCTTGGCGGTGATGTCGGGCGCGCGCTCGCGGAAATCCTGGGTGAGCCAGCCGGCGATGACGGCGTCGGCGACGGCGGCGATGCCGCCCTTCTTCACCGCGTCAATGCGCTCGAGCCATTTGGTCGGCTCGGCGTAGTAGCAGGAGGTGTTGGCGAGGATGAGCTTGCCGAAGCGCTCCGGCGCGTTCGCGCCGAGCCATTGCCCAACCATGCCGCCCATCGACAGGCCGCACCAGTGCACTTTTTCGATATTGAGGTCGTTCAGGATGGCGAGCACGTCGCGGCCGAAGCGCTCCATGGTGTAGGGGCCGGGCGGAACGTTGGACTTGCCGTGGCCGCGGCGGTCGTAGCGGATGACGCGGAATATCTGCGTCAGTGCCTTCATCTGCGGCTCCCACATCTGCAGCGTGCAGCCGAGCGAGTTCGAGAGCATCAGCGTCGGCCCGCCGTCGCGGCCCTCGACGGAGACGTTGATCAGGCAACCGTCGGCATCGATCATGGGCATGCGGGCGTCTCCGTTTTATTTGCGCGCAGGACTGCTTTATTCGCGTTCGAGGCTGTCGAGCAGGCGGTCGATCAGGGCTTGGGAAGCGCCTTGATAGGCCATCGGCTCGAGCAACGCCGCAATTTTTTCCGGCGAAAGATGCGCAGTGACATGCGAATCGGCTGCGAGCACCTCGCGCAGATGCTTCTTCTCGGCGACCGCGCGCTTGCTCGCGGCCTCGATCAGATGATGCGCATCGCTCTTGCCGATCGTCTCGGCCAGCGCAAAGGTAACCGCTTCCGCCATGATCAGCCCGTGCGTCGCATCGAGATTGCTGCGCATGCGCGCGGCATCGACATCGAGACCCTCGGCGATGTCGACGATGGCGGCAAGCGCGCCGGAGGTGACCAGCATCAATTGCGGCAGCGTCGGCCATTCCGCGTGCCAGGGACCGGCGCTGCGTTCGTGGTCCTGCACCTGTGCGGCAAAAATCGTCGCTGCGAGCTGAGGCGCCATGGTCGCGCAGCCGAGCGCGCTTGCGGCTGCGACCGGGTTGCGCTTGTGCGGCATGGTCGAGGAGCCGCCGCGGCCTTCCCCGGCGGGCTCGAACGCCTCTGCGACGTCGGTCTGCATCAGCAGCGAGACGTCGCGCGCGATCTTGCCGCAGCTTCCGGCGAGAATCGCGAAGGCTGATGCGGCTTCCGCGATGCGGTCACGGTGGGTGTGCCAGGGGGCTTCTGGCAATGGCAGGTTCAGCTCCTGCGCCAGCCGTTCTGAAACGACGAGCCCCTTGTCGCCAAGTGCCGCAAGCGTGCCGGCCGCGCCGCCGAATTGCAGTGCGAGGCCCTCGCGGCGCAGCCGCCTGAGGCGGCAGCGGGCGCGGGCAAGGCTTGCGGCATATTCGGCGGCCTTCAGTCCGAACGGCATCGGCAGGGCGTGCTGGAGCCAGGTTCGCGCCACCATTGCCGTGTTGCGATGACTGCGCGCAAGTGCGGCAAAGCCCTTGATGGCGCGGCTGAGATCGGCGTCCAATGCATCGATGCCGGCGCGAAGCGTGAGCATGGTCGCGCTGTCGATGACGTCCTGGCTGGTCGCGCCCCAATGCACGTAGCGTGCGGCCTCGGCGTCGCCCTTGCCGACATTGGCGGTCAGAGTCTTGACCAAGGGGATCGCGAGATTGCCGGATCGAGTCGCGGCCTCGGCCAGCGCAGCCATGTCAAAGGTATCGGCCTTGCACGCGGCTTCGATCGGGCCCACCGCGGACGCGGGAATCACACCCGTGGCCGCCTCGGCTCGGGCGAGGGCTGCCTCGAAATCGAGCATATTCTGAAGGGTCGACCGGTCGTCGCAGACAGCGCGCATGGCCACGCTCGACAGCATCGGCGCGAGCAGGGGGGAGAGGGATGTGCTCATATTGTGCGGGACCTAACCACCATGACCCGCCTGTGCCAATCCCAAACCGGCGGCGCAAGCTTTTTGCAGTTGCGAATATGCATTGCACGTGACCGAGGGCCACCCTTTCTTTTGCCGCCTCCGTGCGGTACTTGAGCTGCATTATAGCTGCGCGATCCAAGTTCGGTATCCCGGGAGGCACCCAATGGCCATGACGATGAACGGCGAAGTCCAGCTTGCGGCGCCGCGCGAGGCCGTGTGGGCCAAGCTCAACGATGCCGAGGTGCTGAAGGCCTGCATCCCCGGCTGCGAGGAGCTGGAGAAGACCGACGATGGCGGCTTTCGCGCGACGGCGAAAATGAAGGTCGGTCCGGTGTCGGCGCGCTTCAAGGGCAAGGTCACGCTGTCCGATCTCGACCCGCCGAACGGCTACAAGATCTCCGGCGAAGGCGAGGGCGGGGTGGCCGGCTTTGCCAAGGGTGGCGCCGTGGTCAAGCTTGCGGAGAAGGACGGCGGCACGCTTTTGTCTTACGAGGTCGAGGCGCAGATCGGCGGCAAGTTGGCGCAGCTCGGCCAGCGTCTGATCAACGGCGCCGCCAAGAAACTGGCAGACGAATTTTTCGCGAACTTCGCCAAGGCGGTACAGGGCTGAAGGCCAATACCTCGAGCATTGCGCCTTTCGGCATATCGCGTTTTGTCATGGCGCCTTGCATTCCCGGTGATGTTGCCCCGGGGCATAATGGCCCATATGATGGGTTGGAATAATTATAAGAACCGCTTCGACGGGACCCGTCGGGGCGCTGATAGAGAGTGTTTATGGCAAAAATCTCCCTCATCGTGAACGGCAATCCTGTCACGGCCAATGTCGATCCCCGCACCCTGCTGGTGCAGTTCCTGCGCGAGAATCTGCGGCTCACCGGCACCCATGTCGGCTGCGACACCTCGCAGTGCGGCGCTTGCGTCGTGCATCTGGACGGCAAGGCCGTGAAGTCCTGCACCACGCTCGCCGTGATGGCCGATGGCCACGAGGTCAAGACGATCGAGGGCCTGGCCGCCGACGGCGCGCCGCTGCATCCGATGCAGGAGGCCTTCCGCGAACACCATGGCCTGCAGTGCGGCTTCTGCACGCCCGGCATGATCATGACCGCGATCGACATCGTCCATCGCAAGGGCAACGAGCTCGACGACCACACCATCCGCGAGGAGCTGGAAGGCAATCTCTGCCGCTGCACCGGCTACCAGAACATCGTCACCTCGATCTCCGCCGGCGCCAAGGCGATGGCGAAATCCGATCTCGCGTAAACCGCGCGCGCACTCTGCGATCAGGACATTCAGATGTACGATTTCAAATACCATCGCCCCGGGACCGTTCGGCAGGCCGCCAACCTCCTGGTGAAGAACGAAGATGCCAAGGTGATCGCCGGCGGCCACACGCTGATTCCCGTCATGAAGCAGCGCCTCGCCAGCCCGCCGCATCTGGTCGACCTCTCCCATATCGATGGGCTCAACACGATCGAGATGAAGGGCCGCGCGCTCGTGATCGGTGCCACCGCCAGGCATGCCGAGGTCGCAAGCTCCGCCATCGTCGGCGAGGCGATCCCGGCGCTCGCGAACCTGGCCGGCCAGATCGGCGATCCCGCCGTGCGCCACAAGGGCACGATCGGCGGCTCGCTCGCCAACAACGACCCGACAGCGGACTATCCGGCTGCCGTGCTTGCGCTCGGCGCCACCATCGTCACCAACAAGCGCCGCCTCAAGGCGGAGGAGTTTTTCCAGGGCCTGTTCACGACGGCGCTCGAAGCCGACGAGATCATCACCAAGGTGATGTTCCCGCTGCCGAAGAAGGCGGCCTATATCAAGTTCCGCAACCAGGCCTCGCGTTACGCGCTGGTCGGCGTGTTCGTGGCGCGGCGTCCCTCCGACGTGCGGGTCGCGGTCACCGGCGCCGGCTCCGAAGGCGTGTTCCGTGTCACCGCATTCGAGGAAGCTTTGAAGAAGCGCTTCGCCGCGAAGGCGCTTGACGGCATCGAGGTGCCGGCGGACGGCCTCAACAGCGACATCCATGGCAGCGCCGAATACCGCGCGCATCTTATCGGCGTGCTGACGCGGCGCGCCCTCGACGCCGCCAACGCCAAGGAGTGAGTGATCCTCACGCCTCGGCCCAAACTTGTCCCCGGTGAGGGCGTAGCGAGACTGGCTTTTTCATGACCTCAGCGGCCAATACGTCCGGTGCCAATACTTCAGTTGTATTGCCGGCATCGGTCGATTCGATGCTCGAACTCCTGACGTCGCGCGGCTATCTCGCCGAGCGATCGCTGGCCACGGTGACCTATCTGTCGCTGCGCATGGGCCGGCCGCTGTTTCTGGAAGGCGAAGCCGGCGTCGGCAAGACCGAGATCGCAAAAGTGCTGTCGGCGGCCTTGGGGCGGAAGCTGATCCGCCTGCAGTGTTACGAAGGCCTCGACGTTTCCTCGGCGGTCTACGAATGGAATAGCGCCGCGCAGATGATCGCGATCCGGATGGCGGAAGCCGCCGGCGACACCGATCGCGATCAGCTCTCCTCCGATATCTTCGCCGACCGCTACATGATCAAGCGGCCGCTGCTGCAGGCGCTGGAGCCCGACGTTGCGGGACCGCCGGTGCTCTTGATCGACGAGCTCGACCGCGCCGACGAGGCGTTCGAGGCATATCTGCTCGAAATCCTCAGCGACTTCCAGGTGACGATTCCCGAATTCGGCACCGTGAAGGCGCCGCATCCGCCGATCGTGATCATCACCTCCAACCGCACCCGCGAAATCCACGACGCGCTGAAGCGGCGCTGTCTCTATCACTGGGTCGATTATCCCGATGCCGATCGTGAGCTCGCGATTGTCAAGTCGCGCGTGCCGGGCATCTCCGCGAAACTGTCGCAGCAGGTCGTGCGCTTCGTCCAGGCGCTACGCAATCAGGATTTCTACAAATCGCCGGGCGTTGCCGAGACCATCGACTGGGCCACTGCGCTGTCGGAGCTCGACGCCCGCTCGCTGACCCCGCAAGTGGTCGGCGACACGCTGGGCGCGCTGCTCAAATACCAAGACGACATCACGCGGATGCAGGGCGACACCTTGCAGAAGGTGCTGAAGGACGCGACGAGCGAGTAACTTGTCATTCCGGGGCGCGCGGGAGCGTGAACTCTGGTGCGCAATTGCGCACCTGAGAATCTCGCGCCACAATCTCTGGATTCCGGGTTCGTCGCTTCGCGACGCCCCGGAATGACGGAGCGAGGAAAGACCATGGCCATCAACCACCTTGCGCCTGAACAGACCGAGCAGTTCGCCGACAACATCGTGGGCTTCGCCCGCGCGCTGCGTTCGGCCGGCATGCCGGTTGGGCCGGGTGCGGTCATCGATGCCATGAGCGCGCTTGAGGTGATCGACATCGGCCACCGCGCCGACGTCTTCACCACCCTGGAGGCGATCTTCGTCAAGGGCCACGAGCATGCGCTGATCTTCAAACAGGCCTTCAACCTGTTCTTCCGGGCGTCGGAAGAGTGGAAGCACATGCTGGATTCGGTGCCGCTGCCGGAGCAGGCCAAGAAGAAGCCGCAGGCCGGCTCCCGCCGCGTCCAGGAGGCGATGTCGCAGCCGCGCATGACGGAGACGCCGCAGCACCAGGAGCAGGATTTGCGCCTGTCGGTCTCCGACAAGGAAATCCTTCAGAAGAAGGATTTCGCTCAGATGAGCGCGGCCGAGATCACCGAAGCGCTCCGCGCTGTCGAGCGGATGCGGCTGCCGCAGGCCGAGCTATTGACGCGCCGGCACCGGCCTGATGCGCGCGGGCTTCGTCTCGATTTGCGCCGCACCTTACGCGCGTCCTTGCGCACCGGTGGCGACATCATCGACATCCATCGCCTCGGGCGGATCGAGAAACCGGCGCCGATCGTCGCGCTGCTCGACATCTCGGGTTCGATGAGCGAGTACACCCGCCTGTTCCTGCATTTCCTGCATGCCATAGGGGACGCGCGAAAACGTGTCTCGGTGTTCCTGTTCGGCACTCGCCTCACCAACGTGACCCGGGCGCTGCGCCAGCGCGACCCCGACGAGGCGCTGGCGAGCTGCTCGGCCTCGGTCGAGGACTGGGCCGGCGGCACGCGGATCTCGGCCTCCCTGCACAATTTCAACAAATTGTGGGCGCGGCGCGTGCTGAGCCAGGGCGCCATCGTGCTGCTGATCTCCGACGGGCTGGAGCGGGAAGCCGATTCCAAGCTCGCCTTCGAGATGGACCGGCTGCACCGTTCCTGCCGGCGGCTGATCTGGCTCAACCCGCTGCTGCGGTTTGGCGGCTTCGAGGCCAAGGCCCAGGGCATCAAAATGATGCTGCCGCACGTTGACGAATTCCGTCCGGTACATAATTTGAGCTCGATCCAGGAGCTGATCACCACGCTCTCCCGGCCGCTGCCGCCGCATCACCGCAGCTTGATCCGCTCCGCAGCCTGAGAGGTAGCCATGCTCGATCGCGACGAGGATATTCTGAAGGCGGCGGAGGACTGGCAGAAGGCCGGCCGTGGCGTCGCGCTCGCCACCGTGGTCGAGACCTGGGGCTCGGCACCGCGTCCGGCGGGCTCGAGCCTAGTCATCAACGACGAGGGCACGTTCCTGGGGTCCGTCTCCGGCGGCTGCGTCGAGGGCGCCGTGGTCACGGAGGCCATGGATGTGATCCAGAGCGGCAAGCCCAGGATGCTGGAGTTTGGGGTTGCCGACGAGACTGCCTGGAATGTCGGGCTGTCCTGCGGCGGCACCATCCGCGTCTTCGTCGAGAAAGTCGGCTAGCCGTGAAGCTCGAGATCCTGCACGAACTCAATACCGAGCGCGCCGCGCGCCGCGCGGTGATTTTGGTCACCGACACCGAGAGTGGTGAGCAGCGCCTGGTGAAGGCCAAGGATTTTGCCAAGGATCCATTAGGCGCCGAGCTCGACAAGCAGCTTCGCATGGGCAAAAGCGCCAGCGTCGAAGCCGGCGGCAAGAAGCTTTTCCTCAACGTCTATGCGCCGACCGCAAAGCTCGTCATCGTCGGCGCCGTCCATATCAGCCAGGCCCTGGCACCGCTGGCGCGCTCGCTCGGCTACGACGTCACCGTGGTCGATCCGCGCACGGCCTTTGCGAGCCCCGAGCGCTTCCCCGACGTTCCACTGGTCGCGGAATGGCCCGACACGGCGCTGCCGCTGCTCAACGTCGACGCCTACACGGCCTTCGTCGCGGTAACGCACGATCCCAAGATCGACGATCCCGCGCTGCTGCACGCCTTCGAGCGCAACTGCTTCTATATCGGCGCGCTCGGATCGCGGAAGACGCACGCCAAGCGCGGCGACCGGCTGCGGGCGCAAGGCGCCAAGGAGGCTGACATCGCGCGCATCCACGCGCCGATCGGGCTTGCGATCGGCGCGGTCTCGCCGTCCGAGATCGCGGTCTCGATCATGGCCGAGATCACGGCGGTGCTTCGCCTGCCGCCCAAAGAAAAAGAAGAAGCCGCATGAAGTTCGGCCCGGCGAGTCCCAGGGATGCGATCGGCGGGGTGACCGTCCACACCCTGCGCCAGGGACCGCTGGTGCTGAAAAAGGGCACGACGATCGGCCCGGCCGAGGTCGAGGCGCTGGAGCGCGCCGGCATCAAGGACGTTGTGGTGGTGCGGATGGAGGAGGGCGATGTCTCCGAGGGCATCGCTGCCGCCAGCATCGCGCTCGCGGTCGGCGGCGAGGGCATCCATGTCGAGCGCGCCTTCACCGGCCGGGCCAATCTGTTCGCCGCGCAGCCAGGCGTGCTGGTGATCGATCGCGCCGCGGTGGATCGCATCAACAATATCGACGAGGCCATTACCTTTGCCACGCTCTCCGCCTACAAGCCGGTGGTCGAGGGCGAGATGGTCGGCACCGTCAAGATCATCCCGTTCGGCGTCAAAGGAAACTTGCGTGATGCCGCGGTGAAGGCCGCGGGTCGCGACGTTCTGAAGATCGCGCCTTACGTCATCAAGCGCGTCGGCGTGGTCTCGACGCTGCTGCCCGGCCTGTCCTCCAAGGTGATCGACAAGACGTTGCGGGTCACCGCCGAGCGGCTGGCGCCAGCCGGAGCCGGCATCATCGCGGAGCGGCGGGTTCCGCATGAGGAGCAGGCGCTGTCGGCTGCGATCAAGGAACTGCTGGGACTTGGCGCCGAGCTCGTGATCGTGTTCGGTGCATCCGCGATCGCCGACCGCCGCGACGTGATCCCTGCGGCCGTGACCGGCATCGGCGGCGAGATCGAGCATTTCGGCATGCCGGTGGATCCCGGCAACCTGCTGCTGATTGCCCGGGCCGGCGCCGTGCCGGTGCTGGGCGCGCCCGGCTGCGCGCGCTCGCCGGTCGAGAACGGCTTTGACTGGGTGCTGATGCGGCTGCTCGCGGGCATCAAGGTGACGCGGTCCGAGCTGATGGGCATGGGTGTTGGCGGCCTCCTGATGGAGATCGTCACGCGCCCGCAGCCGCGCGCAAAACCGGAGATCGAGGGCAACAACCAGGTCGCGGTCATCGTGCTCGCAGCAGGCCGCTCGACCCGGATGGGTGGGCCGAACAAGCTACTGGCCGAGCTCGATGGCAAGAAGCTGGTGCGAATAGCGACCGAGCAGGCGCTGGCCTCCAAGGCGTCCGAGGTGATCGTCGTCACCGGCCATCAGACCGAGCTGATCGAACAAGCCTTGCAGGGCCTGAAGGTGCGTTTTGTCAAAAATCCGGATTTTGCCGGCGGCATCGCAAGCTCGGTCAAGGCGGGCATCGCGGCCGTTCCCGAGGCGTCCGACGGCGCCGTGGTCTGCCTCGGCGACATGCCGCTGATCGACGCCGGCCTGATCGACCGTCTCATCGACGCGTTCGCACCGGACCGCGGCAATCTCATCGTCGTGCCCGTCAGCGAAGGTCGCCGCGGCAACCCTGTGCTGTGGTCGCGCCGCTTCTTCAAGGAGTTGATGACGCTCGACGGCGATGTCGGCGCGCGCCATCTGATCGCCAAGCACACCGAGGCCGTCGCCGAAGTGCCGGTCGACGGCGAGAGCGCCTTCCTCGACATCGACACGCCGCAGGCATTGGAAGCGGCACGGCGGGGATAGCGGTTCGTAGGGTAGGCAAAGGCGCGCAGCGCCGTGCCCACCATCCCTCGACACGGTGGTGTTTGATTGGTAGGCACGCGTCGCTTTGCCCACCTACCGCGCCGCCCAGGCCTCAATTCAACGCCCCGTTCACCATCTGGAAACAACCGCCGCTTACAGTCACCTTCACCTGCCTTGGGGGGAGGGGTTTTTCCATGGCTTCGAACGTCGTCGCGCGCCGTTGCGCGATGTTTTTCTTTGCGCTGTCCGTCTGCATCGCGGGCGCTCGCCATATCACGGATGCGCATGCCGCCGGTGCATTTGCGGTCGGCAAGTGCGGCGCTTACGGCCAGGCCTTTGATTATGGCGCCGAGCACGAAGCCCGTGCGGCGGCGCAGAAGCAGTGCAAGGGCGATTGCACGACCGTGACGATGAAGCGCGCCTGCGCCGCGATGTCGGTCGATCTTTCCAATCCCTGCGGCGCCTATGGCTATGCCGTCAAGCCGAAGATCTCGACCACGCTCAATGCCGCCACGCGCGAATGCTACAAATACGGCGGCAAGGAATGCGTGATCCGCGCCTGGGCCTGCGACGCCAAGGGTTGATTCCTGTTGCAGTCATTCCGATCGTGCGTAGCATCGAATCCGGAATGACAGTCGGGGAGTTGCATGCAGTTCGATACCAAGATCGCCATCGTGATTCGTACCGATCTACAAGCCTGGCAGAAGCTCAACGTCGCGGCCTTCCTCACCAGCGGCATCGCCGCGGCCTTTCCGGAATGCATCGGCGAGCCCTATGAGGACGCGTCGGGCACGAAATATCACGCGCTGATCGGTCAGCCGATCCTGATCTATGGCGCCGACGGTCCCGCATTGACGCGCGCGCTCGATCGGGCCCTGACGCGCAACGTCAAGCCGGCGGTCTATACCGAGGACATGTTCAAGACCACTCATGATGCCGCCAACCGCGAGGTGGTGAGGGCAGTGGCGCGCACCGATCTCAATCTCGTCGGTCTCGCGATGCGCGCGGAGCGCAAGGTGATCGACAAGATCGTCGACGGGTTGAAGTTTCATAGTTGACGTGAACGCGCGGTCTTGCGCGCGCTTCCACCTGCGATGCCTCACCCCGGCGGCATGCCCGCGAATTTGGGCAGGTCAGGGTCAAGACGATCCCAGTGATGTCCGCGCGCGGCGAAAGTGACCGCCTGCGGCTTGTAGCGGGCGGGCTCGTCGAGGCTTGCGGCGCGGATCGTGAAGACGTCGGGCTGTGCCGCGAAGGTCATGTACACAGGCACGCCGCACTGTGTGCAGAAACCGCGCGTCTTCACGTTGCCGCTGTTGGCGACCATGTCCCAATGCTTTGCCTCGCCCGTCACCGTGACGCCGTCGCGTGCGAATGTCATGTACGAGCCGTGGGCGCTGCCGCTTTCGCGCTGGCAGTCCCGGCACTGGCAGTGATTGCTGAACAGCGGCTCACCGGCAATCGAATAGCGGATCGCGCCGCAGGCGCAGCCGCCGGTATAGGGCTTGGTCATGCGATTACTCCTTACTTGTCTTCGCCGCTGATCTCGTCGAGCTGGCGGACGACCTTCTTCCAGCCGCCGCTCATGCCCGTGTAGGCCGATTCGTTCCTGGGCAAGACGAAGCCCGCATGAACCAGACGGATCCGCGTGCCGTCCTCGACCGGGGTGAGGGACCACGTCACGACGGTGTCGAGCGGCGCGCCGTAGCCAATGTTGCGCTCATCGCCGCCCTTCCAGGCGTAGACGAGGCGGCGGTTCGGCATGACTTCCAGGACCCGGCAATGGATGACACCATCCCATGCGCCGCCCGGCGTGGTCTGGTAGGTGAAAGTGTTGCCTTCGACGGCCTCGAAACCGGTCGGCGGCATCAGCCAGCGCGCGATCAGCTGGGCGCTGGTCAGCGCCTTCCAGATCGTCTCCGGCGCATGAGGGAGCACCTCGTCGATGACGATGTCTTTTGTCTCGGCTTTCAATTCAACAGCACTCACGGGTCGATCTCCTTCAAGAGGTCACGCAGGTTCTGGAAGCGCTCGCGCCAGAACACGCCGTAATGGTCCATCCAGGAGACCAGCGGTTCGAGGCCTTGCGGCGCGGCACGGTAATAGACGTTGCGGCCCTCGGCACGCTCGGCGACGAGGCCGGCCTGCTTGAGGGACTTCAAATGTTGCGAGATCGCGCCTTGCGTCACGCCACTTCCCCGCGTGAGTTCAGCGACGCTGATCTCCGTGCTCTCGAACACGCGTTCGAAGACGGCGCGTCGCGTCGGGTCCGCGAGGGCGCGCATGACGGTGGTAACGGGATTTGGGGCGGCTTCGATCATAGAATTAGATTAGCCGTCGCTAATGAATTAGTCAATACTAATTTGTGGACCAGATTGGGTCCGCAGCGCTGTCTTGACTATGACTGACTGGTCAGTCATATCAGATAGATGACCAGGAAACCCGCCAAAGCCGCCACGCCGCCCGCAGCTCGCGCGAACGCGAAGGCCAATTCACACGCTGGCGAGGACGCGGTGCCCGCGTCGAGCCGTGCCACGCGCGCGGCGGAGCGGCGCGCGGCGATCGTGGATGCCGCGATGGAGGAATTCATCGCGCGGGGCTTTGCCGCGACGCGGCTCGACGACATCGCGAAGCGTGCGGGTGTCGCCAAGGGCACCATCTACCTGCACTTCAAGGACAAGGAATCGATGTTCGAGGAGCTGGTCCGGACGGTGATCGTGCCTGTCGTGACCCGGTTGACGGCATTGCCGCCACCGGCGGGCTCGGTGCGCGATCTGGTCGAGGCGTTCGCGAGTAACTTCCTGAAGGAGGTCATCGGCACCAGGCGCGGCGATCTCGTGCGCCTGATCGTGGCCGAGGGGCCGCGGTTTCCCTCCGTGGCCGACTTCTACTACCGCGAGGTCGTCTCGCGCGGCATCTCCGCCATGCGCGCCCTGATCGAGCTCGGCATCGTCCGCGGCGAGATCCGCCAGAAGAACCTGGCGCACTATCCGCAGATCCTGGTTGCACCCGCGATGATCGCGGTGATCTGGCAGAGCCTGTTTGCGCGGCACGCGCCGCTCGACGCGCAGGACATGCTGCGCGTTCATCTCGATTTGATTTTTGGCGAACGGAGCACGACATGAGGCCGTCGCAAGCAATTTCTGTACTCGCATTGATCGCGGTCCTCGCGACCGGGCTTGCCGGTTGTAAGGACAAGCGTGATCCCGGCTTCCAGGGCTGGGTCGAGGCTGACATGATCTTCGTTAGCCCAGACGAGGCGGGTCGCGTGACGAAGCTCAATGTCCGCGAGGGCGATCAGGTCAAGGTCGGCGATCACCTCTATTCCGTCGACGACGATCTCCAGCTTGCCGATCTCAATCAGAACAAGGCGACGCTGGCGAATGCGCAGCAAACCTACGATCGCGCGGCTTCGCTGAGCAAGACCGGCTCGGGCACGCAGGCCAATCTCGACTCGGCGGTCTCCGCCTTGCGCGTCGCCGAGGCACGGGTGGCGACCTCGGAGACGCGGATGGCGCGGCGCAAGGGCTTTGCGCCGGTCGCCGGTACCATCCAGCAGATCTATTTTCGCGAGGGCGAGATGGTGGCGGCGCAGCGGCCGGTGCTCTCGATCATGCCCCCCGGCAACATGAAGCTGCGCTTCTTCGTGCCGGAGACCGAGCTGCCGAAGCTTGCGATCGGCGATACGGTGCGGATCGCGTGCGACAATTGCGCCGCCGATCTCACCGCAAAGATCTATTTCATCGCAACCTCGGCCGAATACACGCCGCCTGTCATTTACAGCCTCGAGGAGCGCAACAAGCTCGTCTATCTGATCCAGGCGCGGCCTTCGCGTCCCGACGCCTTGCGCGTCGGACAGCCGATCGACGTCTATCTCAATCCAAAAACTCCGGTGGCGGACAAACGATGAGCGGCAATGGCATCGCGATCGACGTCAAGGGCCTGACCAAGTCGTTCGGCGGCCGGGAGGTCGTGCACGATCTGTCGATGCAGGTGAAACGCGGCTCGATCTACGGCTTCCTCGGGCCGAACGGCTCCGGCAAGACGACGACCATCCGCATCCTCTGCGGCCTGCTCACACCCGACAGCGGCGAGGGCACCTGCCTCGGCTACGACATCCTGAAGGACGCCGAAAAGATCAAGCGCCAGGTCGGCTACATGACCCAGCGGTTCAGCCTGTATCAGGACCTGTCGGTGCGCGAGAATCTCGAATTCGTCGCGCGGCTCTATGGCCTTGCCGACGCCCGCGGCGCCGCGCGCGACATGATCAAGCGGATCGGGCTCTCGGGGCGCGAGGAACAGCTCGCGGGCGAACTCTCCGGCGGCTGGAAGCAGCGGTTGGCGCTAGGTGCCTGCACATTGCCCAGTCCGAAACTGCTGCTGCTCGACGAGCCGACCGCCGGCGTCGATCCCAAAGCGCGGCGCGATTTCTGGAACGAGATTCATGCACTCGCGGCCGACGGTCTCACCGTGCTGGTCTCGACCCACTACATGGACGAGGCCGAGCGCTGTCACGAGATTGCTTATATCGCCTATGGCCATCTGCTCGTGCATGGCACCGTGGACGAGGTGATCGCGAAATCCGCGTTGACGACCTACACCGTGACGGGCGAGGACCTGAACGAGCTCACGGCTGCGCTCACCGGCAAGCCGGGAATCGACATGGTGGCGCCGTTCGGCACGTCGCTGCACGTCTCCGGCCGCGACGTCGCCGCGCTCGAGGCCAGCATCGCGCCGTGGCGCGAAAAAAGCGGACTGCATTGGCACAAATCATCGCCGTCACTGGAAGACGTGTTTATCGAATTGATGAGCCGTTCCAAGGACAATTTCCAATGAGCGCGGTCGATCATCCTGAACCCCAGCACGCAATCCGGGAGCGCTTCGGCTTCTGGAGGCGCTCCTATGCGATGCTGATCAAGGAGTTCATCCAGCTCAAGCGCGACCGCGTGTCATTTGCGATGATCGTGATGCTGCCTGTGATGCAGCTGCTCTTGTTCGGCTATGCCATCAACACCACGCCGCACAATCTGCCGAGCGCGGTGCTGCTTCAGGAGGATTCCGATCTCGCACGCTCGATCCTGAAGGCGCTGGAGAACACCGCCTATTTCCGCTTTCTCTACGAAGTCCACGACGTCGAAGATTTCGACAATCTCCTGAAATCCGGCAAGGTTCTGTTCGGCGTCGAGATCCCGCGCGGCTTCGAGCGGGCAGTGCGGCGCGGCGATAAGCCGGCGCTGCTGGTCGCGGCTGACGCCACCGATCCAGTGGCGGCGAGCGCGGCGATCGGCTCGCTCGGCATGGTCGTGCAGACCGCACTCAAGCACGATCTCTACATCGGAGATCCCCCGGAGATGCCGTTCGAGATCCGCGCGCACGCCCGCTACAACCCCGCCGCCGCGTCGAGCCTCAACATCGTGCCGGGCCTCGTCGGCACCATCCTGACCATGACCATGCTGATCTTCACCGCGCTCTCGGTCACGCGCGAGGTCGAGCGCGGCACGATGGAGAGCCTGCTGTCGATGCCGATCAAGCCGGTCGAGGTGATGTTCGGCAAGATCATTCCCTACGTGCTGGTCGGGTTCGTGCAGGCGTTCCTCATCATTGGCATCGGGGTCGGCCTGTTTGGCGTGCCGGTGCTCGGAAATCTGTTCCTGCTGGCGCTGCTCTCGACGCTCTTCATCACGACCAATCTGGCGATCGGGTACACGATCTCGACGCTGGTGCAAAACCAGCTCCAGGCGATGCAGATGTCGATGATGTTCTTCCTGCCGAGCATCTTGCTGTCCGGATTCATGTTCCCGTTCGCCGGGATGCCGGCCTGGGCGCAATATGTCGGTGAGTGCCTGCCGCTGACGCATTATTTGCGCATCGTCCGCGCCATCATGCTGAAGGGTGCGAGCATGCAAAATTTGCGTTTCGACGCGTTGGCGCTGGCGGTCCTGATGCTGCTCGCCATGACCATCGCCGTGACGCGCTTCCGCCGCACGCTGGATTGAGGCAAGATGCCCCTGGAATCAAGGGGGCGGAATGGTCAGTTTTGCGAGCAGGAAGGCCCGGCAGCATGCCGTGATGTCCGAAGACTTCGAGCGCGAGCTGACGCGCGAGGTGCTGCGCACCGAGCTCGTGCGAGTGAGGGCGCTGATCACGACGGGCTGCGTCATCGTCGTGTTCCTCACCGCGATCTACCTCGTCAATTCCTCCGTGGTGCAGCGGGTCTGGCGGGGCACGGAGGGGCTTGCCGAGGTCTATGGTCTCCTGACCGGCTTCATCCTGTTCGAGGTCTGGGTCCACAGCCAGATCAGGCGAAACCTCAAGCTCGACCGCGATCTGCCGGTGATCCGGCGCTATATCGGCGCGCTGATCGAGACCTCGCTGCCGACCGTCATCCTGATCCTGCAGATCCGCAGCATGGGCGCGAGCCAGGCGCTCGGCTTCGTCGTGCCGCTGATCTATTTCATTTTCGTCATCCTCTCGACCCTGCGGCTCGACTTCTGGCTGTCCACCTTCACCGGCTTCGTCGCTGCGGGTGAGTTGCTCGCTGTGGCGCTGATCTTCGATCCCGCCAGCGGGAGCGGCGAGCCGCAGATCTATTTCCACGCGGTGCGAAGCACCATCATCCTGATCTGCGGCGTGCTTGCAGGCGCGGTCGGTGCGCAGCTCCGCCGCCAGTTCGCCGCAAGCATTGCCGCAGCGACCGCGCGCGACCGGGTGACCAACCTGTTCGGTCAGCACGTGTCGCCACAGGTGGTGGAGCGGCTGATGGCGGCGGGGACGAGCGCCGCCGGCGACCTCCGCCGCGTCGCCGTGATGTTCGTCGATTTCCGCGGCTTCACCGCCGGCGCGCAGTCGCGCACCCCGCAGGAGGTGGTCGACCGGCTCGACGGCGCCTTCGCCGTCCTGGTCGACATTCTCGACCGCGAGGGGGGCATCGTGAACAAGTTTTTGGGCGACGGCTTTCTGGCCCTGTTCGGCGCGCCGCTGGAGACCTCCGACGCCGCGCACCGCGCGGTCGCCGCGGGCCGCGAGATGCTGACCGCGATGGAGCGCATCAACGCGCAGACGAGCTGGCCGCTCAGAATCGGAATCGGCATCCATTTCGGCGAGGTCGTCGCCGGCAATATCGGCTCGCCCCGGCGCAAGGAATACACGGTGATCGGAGACACCGTGAACTTCGCCTCCCGGCTGGAGGCGCTGAACAAGGAGTTCGGCTCGCAGCTCTTGATCTCGGCGGCGGTCCGCGAGGCGCTGGGCGAGGACGGCGACGATGCGGTGTCGCTTGGGGAGGTCGAGGTGCGCGGCTATGAGCAGAAGGTGGCGGTGTTTCAACTGGGGTGAGGGCCGCCGCCTGCGCCTTCACTTGTGAGTCGCGTTTCGTTGAAGCGGCTCGCGTTTCGTTGAAGGCGCGTGATGAAATATCCTTGGTAGCTTTTGGGTCTTGCACGGTGGAAGCCGAAAATCTCAGCTTCCCTTTGCCACCCGGAGAAAGCCAATGACTCGATCGATCCTTGTTGCAGCCGCCCTGATCGCCGCCGCTGTCACCCAAAGCCAGGCCGCATCGGCGCGGGACAGCGTGCCGCGCCGCGCCGCAACTGACGTGGCGACCGACTGCGTCAGGGCTCCGGCAGCAGGCGCGTATGCCTCTGCGCCTTACGCACAGCCGCCTTGCCTGCCCAACACGGCGTCCGCGTACTAACTCGCGGCAGAGACGAAGCCGGGCCGGTGAAGTCCGCCAGCCCGGCGTCGCGAACGCTGATGGCGGACTGCGCGGGATCTCGCGCTGGAGGCCGAGTAGATTCGGCGCCGTATCGCAACGCGCGCGGCCGGCGAAGATTTTGCGAAGACGGCCTACCCGCTGCTGCGCAACGCGTACGGCCTCGATCGACTGCTCTGGGGCAGCGACTGGCCGCACACGCAGTTCGAGAGGGCGCAAAGCTACGCGAAGAACCGGCGATTTATCGATGGGCTGATCGTCGATCAGAGTGAACGCGCGCAAGTGCTCGCATCGCCACGTTCGCTCTGCCGCTTTTGATCCGTCTTCCGCGATTGCTCCGATTGCACTCTATTTTGGGGCATGACGGGCGATGTCGCCGGCTTGTAGAGTGCCGGCGATGCAGCCGACCGAGGCTGCGCTTGCGTGAAGAGGAAGCGAAGATGCAGCGCCGCTACATCACCGTCGACGTGTTCACCGACCGCGCCTTCGGCGGCAACCAGCTCGCCGTGGTGCTGGATGCCGGCGGGCTCTCCACGCAGCAGATGCAGGCGATCGCGACCGAGTTCAACTATTCGGAGACGACCTTCGTACTGCCGCCGCGCGATAAGGCCAACGACGCCGAAGTGCGCATCTTCACGCCGGTGTTGGAGATCGCCTTTGCCGGTCATCCCAATGTCGGCACAGCCTTCGTGCTGGCGTCGCTGGCGAAGGAGCCGAAACCGCGCCTGCTGTTCGAGGAGAAGGCGGGGCTCGTGCCGGTCGAGATCGTGCGGGAGCAGGGCCGGGTGGTCAGAACGGAGCTGACCGCGCCGCAGCCGCTGGCGCGGTATGCGCCACTGTCACCTGCTGAAGCCGCGAGTTGCATCTCGCTCGGCGCGGATGACATCAAGACCGACAACCACGCAGCGCACGTCGTCACCGTCGGAAACGCGTTTCTCGTGCTGGAGCTGCATTCGCGCGAGGCGCTGAAGCGGGCCCGGCCGGATGCCGCGGCCTATGGCAAGATATTGCCACGCGATGGCGCCCGCTCGGTGTGGTTTTATACCCGTGACGTGCCCGCAGCGGAGGCGCCATGTGAGCGCCAGGCGCGCATGTTCATGCGCGGCGCCAGCGGCCTCACCGAGGATCCCGCGACCGGCAGCGCAACCGTCGCAGCCGCCGCGCTGTTCGCCGATCTCGATCCCAGGCGCGACGGCGAGTTGAGGCTCACGGTCGGCCAGGGCTTTGACATGGGCCGGCCCAGCGTCCTGCAGACGCGCGTGCGCAAGCAGGACGGCAAGATCGTCTCCGCCCATGTCGGCGGCAGCTGCGTGCAGATGATGGAAGGGACGTTGAGGCTTGATGGGGAGGGTTAGCTCTCTATTCCATCGTCATGCCCGGGCTTGTCCCGCCTGCGCGGCCGAAGCCGCTTCGGCGACGCGAAGGCTCGGGCATCCACGTTCTTCGTGCTGTGTGGCAAGGCGTGGATGGCCGGGACAGGCCCGGCCATGACGGAGAGAGTCGTTCAGGCCTGCCGTCCCGCCAAATTCTTCACCGTCACCCCATCGCGCTCCTCGATGATCTCCGCGATCATCTGGCGGTGGCAATGGGTGTGGTCGCGCTCGTAGCAAAGCAGGCAGACGGGACCGGCTTTCTTTACTAGTGCCGAGAGTTCGTCCATCTGCTCCCGGGCCTCCGGCGTCTTCAGGTGCTTTGAGAAAACCTTCTCCAGTACATCGTATTGCCCGCTGCGGGCGGCGAGGCGGCCTTCCTTGGGCGTGCCGAGCGCTGCCAGATGGACATAGGCGATGCCGCGTTCATCGAGGTCTGCGGCGAGCTGCCTCTTGGAAAAGCCGGGCCGGCGCGATGACGTCACCGCGCGCACGTCGACGACGAGCTTGACGCCGGATTGCTCCAGCTCGTCGAGCACTGCCTTCGGCGGCGTCTGCTCATAGCCGATGGTGAAGAGCTTTTTTGCCTTTGCCATGAGACACCTTTAGCGAAATACCTCAGCTCACCCGTGCGATCAGTTCCATCGCGCCGGCTGGCGCGCGCACCTTGCCCTCGTGGATGACATAGGCGAACACGTCGCGCGGCTCCTTCTTCGGCTTGGCCTTGTCGACCTTCGGCAGGTCGTCGGGTTCGCTTCCCTCGGCCCAGTTCTGAAAGCGCTTGGCCCAGGCATCGAGCTGCTTCGGCGGATAGCAGGTCTTGATCTCGTCATTGCCCTTCTGCAGTCGCGCATAGACGAAATCGCCGGCGACGTCGGCGATGGCCGGATATTTGCCGTGCTCGGCGAACACGACGGGCGTCTCGAATTCGCGGATCAGCGCGACGAAATCCGACGTGCAGAAACTGTCGTGACGGACCTCGACGACGTGGCGCAGCGCGCGTCCCTCGAGCTTGCGCGGCAACAGCTCGAGGAATTTTCCGAAATCGGCGCCGTCGAATTTTTTGGTCGGCGCAAACTGCCACAGCACTGGCCCAAGATGATCGCCGAGTTCCAGCACGCCGGAATCATAGAAACGCTTGATGGAATCCCCGGCCTCGGCCAGCACGCGCCGGTTGGTGGCGAAGCGCGGCCCCTTCACCGAGAACACGAAACCATCAGGCACCTCGCTCGCCCATTTGCGAAAGCTCTCCGGTTTCTGCGAGCCGTAATAGGTGCCGTTGATCTCGATCGAGGTCAGCTTCGAGGCGGCGTAGGACAGCTCCTTGGCTTGCGTGAGCTTCTCCGGATAGAACACCCCGCGCCATGGCTCGAAGGTCCAGCCGCCGATGCCGATGAAGATGTTGCCGGATTTTTTGGACGCGGTTTTTGCTTTGGCCACGGGAGGATCTCGGATGCGGGAGGAGGGCCTCCATCCTAATCAAACCAGTTGTGATTGGCCAGTTGCGACGTCCCGTCTAAGCTCGCGATAGGATCTGCGAAAAAAGGAGAACAAGATGCGGATGCTGATGGTGGGAGCGGCGCTCGTCATGATGACATCTGCTGCCATGATATCTTCAGTTATGGCCGACGATGACGATGCCAAGGGTGCGCAGAAGCTCGCCACGCAGGGCCGCGACGATTATTGGCATTGCCTGGCGCGGGAATATTCGCGCGTCGGCAATCAGGGCCTGTCGGAACAGGATTTTGGCCGCTCCGTCGCCGGAGCCTGTCCGTCGGAGCGACAATACTACCGGGTGGCACTGCTCGATTATCTCACCACGCAATATCCGGATATTGATGCCGGCGCCCATCTCGCGACCGCGAACAGGGCGGTGGAGGCGGCGCAGAAGGACATCGTGACGGCCTTCGTCAAGCACAAGCCGCCGCAGAAATAGCCCATTGAACCGGTGCGTCCGGCAAGCCCTTCCGGCAGCGCGCTCATCCATGGTATCACTGGGCGCATCTGGAACAGGGATGGGTTTCCATGTCGTCTGAGTCGGTGGGGGGCATTTTGGGCGCGATCGTCGCGGCGATTGTGCTTGCGGTCGCCGTCGTCTTTGGGCCGATCGGCCAGTACGGCAAGCCGCCCAAGCCTGCGAAGGCCGAGCCGGCCGGGGCTGCGGCGCCGGCGGCTCCTGCCGCGCCCGTGCCGCGAGGGCCGGTGATCAAGGAAGTCCCGAACCAATAAGGGCGTGAAAAAGGCCTCTTTCGCCCCTTGTAAAGCGGCGTTGCCGTTCCCATTTAGCTTCTAACGGCGACGTTGAGCGAAAAACTCCGGCGCTGGAACGACCTTGGAATAGCCCAGGCTGCGCCGGATGTACGCGCCGCCCGCCGTTCCGGGGTCGTTGGCATTTTGGGACCCCTTTTTGGGCCGCTCCCCAGAGAAACCCCGGCTTGCTGGCGCAAGTTCTTGGCAGCACAGGACGCGGCGGATATACGCTGCCGTCATGAATCAAGCGATCAGACCGGGCTCCGATAACCCACGGGCGGCTTCGCCGGCGCCCGAATTGTCGGTCGTCGTCCCGACTTTCAACGAACGCGACAATGTCACGGTGCTGTACCGGCGGCTGGAGACAGTGCTGGCCGGCATCGCCTGGGAGGTCGTGTTCGTCGACGATAATTCGCCTGATGGCACCTGGGACGTCGTGCGCGCGCTGGCCCAGCGCGATAGCCGCGTGCGCTGTGTCCGCCGTATCGGCCGCCGCGGCCTGTCGGGGGCCTGCATCGAGGGCATCCTGGCCTCCAGCGCGCCCTATGCGGCCGTGATCGACGCCGACCTCCAGCACGACGAGACGCAACTGCCGAAGATGCTGTCGCTGCTCGCGAGCGGGCAGGCCGAACTCGTGGTCGGCAGCCGCTACATCGAGGGCTACAAGAGCGAAGGCTTCAACAAGCAGCGCGCCGGCGCCAGCGCGCTGGCAACGGAACTCGCCAGGAAAGCGCTGCGGGTCGAGATCGCCGATCCCATGAGCGGCTTCTTCATGGTTCGCCGCGACCGCTTCGAGCAGCTCGCGCCGAAACTTTCCGTGCACGGCTTCAAGATCCTGCTCGACCTCGTCGCAAGCGCTAACGGCACCTTGCGCGCCATCGAAATTCCCTACACGTTCGGCGAGCGCCAGCACGGCGAAAGCAAGCTCGATTCCATGGTCGCGCTGGATTTTCTCGGCCTCGTTCTGGCGAAGTTCACCAACGATGCTGTCTCGTTACGCTTCCTGCTGTTCGCGATGGTCGGCGGGATCGGCCTCGTGGTGCATCTCACCACCCTGTTCATATCGCTCGAGCTGTTCAAGGAGCCGTTCGCGGAAGCGCAGGCCTCCGGCGCCATCGTCGCAATGACCAGCAATTTCGTCCTCAACAACTTCCTCACCTACCGCGACCAGCGGCTGAAGGGCTTTGCACTGCTGCGCGGCCTGATCGCGTTCTACATCGTGTGCAGCGTCGGCCTGCTCGCCAATGTCGGCGTCGCCTTCTCGGTCTACGACCAGGAGCCGATCTGGTGGCTTGCGGGTGCGGCCGGGGCGCTGATGGGCGTGGTGTGGAACTACGCGATGTCCGGACTGTTCGTCTGGCGCAAGAAATAGCTCACGATGGGCGGGGCTGATGCGCGGATCGTCCGCAATACCGCGCTGGTGATCCTTGCGCTGGTCGGCTTGCGGCTCGTCGCAGCCGCCGTCACGCCGATCACCTTCGACGAAGCCTATTACTGGATGTGGTCGCAGAACCTCGCTGGGGGATATTACGACCACCCGCCGATGGTTGCCTACGTCATCCGCGCCGGTACCCTGATCGCGGGCGACACCGAACTCGGCGTTCGCGTGGTCTCGATCCTGCTCGCGCTGCCGATGAGCTATGCGGTCTATCGCTCCGCCGCGATCCTGATCGGCGGCGCGCGGGTGGCTGCGACCAGCGCCATCCTGCTCAACGTGACGCTGCTGGCCTCGGTCGGCACGCTGATCGTCACGCCCGATGCGCCGCTTCTGGTTGCCTCCAGCTTCGTGCTGTTCTTTCTCGCCAAGGTGCTGGAGAGCGGCCGCGGCGTCTGGTGGCTCGCGGTCGGCGCAGCCGTCGGCGCGGCGCTACTGTCCAAATACACCGCGATGTTCTTCGGGCTGGCGATCCTGATCTGGATCGCGGCCGTGCCGAAACTGCGGCATTGGTTTCTCTCGCCTTGGCCGTATCTCGGCGGTTTCGTTGCCTTGGCGCTGTTCTCGCCGGTGATTCTCTGGAATGCCGATCATCAATGGGTCTCGTTCGCAAAGCAGCTCGGGCGCGCCAGGATCGAGGATTTTCGTCCGGTCTTCATTGCCGAGCTGATCCCGACCCAGATCGCGTTCGCAACCCCGCTGGTGTTCATCCTCGGCGCGATGGGGCTGCACGCGCTGACCTGGCGCCGGGCCGGCGCGCTGGCCTCGCGCGTGCTGATCGAGACGATGTTCTGGACCATCGTCGTCTATTTTGTCTGGCATTCGCTGCATGCGCGCGTCGAGGCCAACTGGTTTGCGCCGGTCTATCCGCCCTTCGTCATCGCGGCGGCCGCCGCCGCCAATCTCGTACAGTGGAAGCCGCGGCAGCGCAGCCTGGTGGATTTCTGCCTGCGCTGGGCCGCACCCACCGGCATCGTGATGTTTGCCGCGCTGATCGTGCAGGCCAATACCGGCTGGCTGTCCGGCTATCGCCGCGATGCGACCGTGCGCAGCGTCGGCGTCGGCTGGCGCGAGCTCGCTGCCGAAATCGAAGCGGTGCGCGTCCGCAATGGCGCGTCCTGCGTGCTTGCGCCGGACTACGGCACGACGGGCTGGCTCGCCTTCTATCTGCCGCGCGGCAGCTGCGTGGCGCAGCAAAACCAGCGCATCCGCTGGGCCAACATGCCCGAGCCGGATCCAAAGCTGCTTGCGGGCAAGCTGATCTATGTCGACGAGCTGCGCTCTGACGGCCATCCCGCCGTCCACGACCTCTTTGGGAAGGTGACGCAGGTCGCGCAATTGCAGCGCAAGCGCGGCCCGCTCGTGATCGAGACTTACAGCATCGATCTGCTCGAAGGCGCCAAGGGCGACGTGCTGGACCGCTCGCCACCGCCGGAAGCGCGGTAGCTCTTCCTCGGAACGATGACGAAGGTTCAGTCGATCATCTCGGCCTTGGTCGCGGCCTGGTTCGGCCTGTCCTGGTCGCGCCAGAACCAGACGGTCACGACGCCGGAGCGGCCGCGGACCTGCGTGAGCAGGGGGCCCGACAGAACGCCGTCGGGACCGCCCTGAAAGTCGGCCGCATCCAGCAGCGTATCGCTGAGCGCGAGCCGCGCGCCGTTCTGAACGGCAACCTCCATCAACCGGCTCGCGACGTTGACGGTGTCGCCCGTCGCCGTGATGTGCTGATGGCTTTCGCCGAGGCGCGAGGCGACGATCGGGCCGAAATGCGCACCGATCTTGAAGCCGAGCTGATCCCTGATCGCAGGCGGCAGCGACGCGATCCAGCGTTCGACGCCGCGGTGCAGGTCGATCGCGCATTTCAGCGCGCGTGCGGCGTCGTCGGGCATCGCGCCGGGCAGGCCGAACAGGATCATGGCGCCGTCGCCGAGAAAGCCGCTGATCATGCCGCCGCAATCGACCGCGGTCTTCTCGATCAGCGCGTGAAACGCCTTCAGAATGTCCTGGAGTTCGCCCGGATCGATCCGCTCGCTCAGCGCCGTGAAGCCGGAGAGATCGATGAAGACCACGGCGGCGTCCTGCCGGACAGGTGTCGACAGGAAATTCGGATCGCGCGCCAACCACTCCTGCACGGCCGGCGCCTGGAATTGCGCGAGCGACCGGCTCTTGGCTGCGAAATATTGCGTGCGGCGGCCTCCCGCCCATAATTGCACGCCGGCAAAGACCGCAACCGGCGGCACGGCTGCGGCGAGCGTGGTCGCGGCGTTCAGCCAGACGCCGTGCGTGAACGCAAACAGATTGAATCCGGCCCAGGCGATCATCACCGCGGCCGCCGCGACGATGCCGAGCGCGCTGCGCCGCCAGGCGAGCAGGCCCACAAGCAGCATCGGCAACAGGATCGCGATGAGCGCGTCGGCGATGTGGACCTTGCGGTCGCGCACGATGCTGTCGCCGGCGACGAGATGGGTGATCGCGGTGGAGACCACTTCGACGCCGGGCATTAGAGAATCGAACGGTGTTGGGTAAAAATCACCGCCGCCGGCGACCGAGGCCCCGATCACGACGATCCGGTTCTCGATCGCCGCGCGACTTAACGTGCCGTCGAAGATGCTCTGTGCGCTGACGGTGCGGATGGTCCGGCGCGGGCCGTAATAGGTGATCGGTAACGCGAAGTCGGTATCGGTGGGCACCGCGCGGTCGCCGAGCATCAGATGGTCCGGCGCGATCGTCAGCGACTTGTCGAGCGCGCGCGCCGCGACCCGCAACGGAAAGGACAGCTCGACCTTGTCGCTCGTCCGGAACAGCATCGGCACCGAGAGCGGTGAGCCCGATTGTCCGGTCGCAACATTGACGACGCCGACTTCGGCATGATCGGCGAACGCCGGCAAGGGCAGCAGGAAGCGCTCGGCCTGCGGCAGGGCGGCGAGGGGGCCTTGGCCGCTGGTCTCCACGGTCTCGCTGGCGGACGGGAAGACCGCTGCGGCGGCAAGGACGATGGGACCCGTAGCCAGCGTATTTGCCAGCGTAGCGTCGCCGATCGCAGCGCTGCGATCGACCAGCAGCAGGTCGATCGCGACGACCTTCGGCTTGAACTGCACGATGGTGTCGACGACGCGGGCGAGATCGGCGCGCGGCAGCGGATAGCTGCCGCCGCGCTTCACGACGGTGTCGTCGATCGCGACGATGGTGACGAGATCGGGCGGAACCCGCACGCCGCGGACCTGCGTCCGCCAATCCGTCAGCGTCGCCTCGAGGCGATCGAGAAAACGCAGATGACCGTTGGCGTGACCGGCATAGATGCCCGCGCCCCACAGTGCGGTGAGGACGAGTGCCACCAGGATCTGAACGCGTCGGCTACTCATGTGGTCGTGTTGCAATTTCTCTATCGTCCAAATGCTGTTCGCCGCGCCCAGGTGACCCGAACCATTGGCCAAGTCTTACTGACCAAGTCTTGCCATCAACGCGTCGACGCGCGGCTGGCCCCATGTCTTGACCGTCAACGGGCCTGTGGCTTCCACGTCGACGCCTTGGCCACGGTCTAATACCACGCTGCGCCCACCATTCCTGCGGCTCACGCCGACACGGCCGTCAGCCACGAAGACGGAGGTCTTGGCCTCTGCGACATCGACCGCCCATTTCGTGCCGCGCACCGCGGCGATCGCCTGCGGCGTCAGCACCTTGAAGGGATTGCCGCCGGGCTTCTTGGGCACCTCGACCAGCAGCGCTTTGCTGCTCAACTCCACCGAGTCTATATGTCCGTCGCGGTTAGCGTCCTTAAGTTCAAATCTGGCACCGCTTTCGGCAACGATCGTGATGCCGTTGTCGCAGCGCCAGGTCTGCGTACCGGCAGCAGACGGCGCCGCCGTGCAGCCCACATTGGCGGCAGGCTGGGCAATCGCATGTCCGATCAACAGAAACGACCCCGCCAGAGCGAAAAACCCTGCGCGCACGAACTCTCTCATGCCAGCCTCCGTTTGCGTGCTCGGCACCGTTCAAGGCGATCTTGATACGGTACCGTATCACACGCAGAGGCTGCTGAAAAGTGCCGGTTGCCGTAGCTATTTTCTCGCTGCGGCCTTTTCCAGTGCGGTGCGATCAACTTTCGGTCAGGCACCTGCTCGCGTACGCGGTGTAGCTGCTGACAACCGCGCTACGGCTGCGGAGGAGAGGGTGCTTGCGCACCGGCCTCGCGCAACGCTTCCCCGCTATCTTCCGGGTATTGAAGACCACGAAAACGACTTGGTTGGATGGCCTTAGAGATGCGGCCGAAGACGGTCGCCGGCAACGCCAATCCCGCCGAGAATCATAGTTAACAGACGCGCTTAAGTCCGTAATTCTGCGGGCTTTTTTCTCGAAATGGGACACCCGAACGGGTTGCCCCACATCCGCCCGAACTTAATCCGCATTTAACTAAAAGTGGCCTTAATGACGCTCCGACCCTCTGCGAGATGCTGTTCCCGGATCGTGACCAGCGGCGCTTCGAAGGGGGACTTAGTGACACCGTTCTGGACGCAAGGCGAATGAGTACGAGTATCGCTGCGCAAGGCATCGCGGCACGAAAGTCCAAAGGGTTCTCGAGCAATTCCTATCGGAAGCCTTCCCGGAAAATGACTACCCAAAACGTGCTTGGCGCCGCCGTGATCGGCTGCGTCGTGCTTGGCGCCGGCTGGACCATCTACAGCAACATCTTTGCCGCCAGCGTCTATCCGACCGTCGGCAGCAGCGGCTACGACGAGCCAGTGGTCAAGCGCGCGCCCAGGGTCGCGTTGCGCGAGGCCGGTGAGGCCGTCAAGGACGCCTTTGCGCTCTTGCCCGACCGGTTGCAGGTGGCAGCGCCGATCTCGCGCGAGATGTTCAATGATCGCTTTGCCGCGGCTGCAACCCAAGGCGTGACATCGAATGCGGCCAGCGCCGCGCCCGCAACCAAGGTCGCCGAAGCCAAGGACGCGCCGAAGCCGAGCGTGATCGCGAGGGTCGCGGAAGTCCTGAAGCCAGGTCCCGCCAAGATCGCTGACGCCGCGAAGTCCAAGCGCGGCGCTGACGCGCCGGTGCAGCTTGCCTCGGCAGATCCGGCCGAGATCGTGCCGGCGCCTGAGGCGAAGCCAAAATCGATTGCCGATCGCGCCAAGGCTGCGGTGATGTCGATTACCGGACCGCGCCAGTCGATGGTGGAAAAGCTCTGGGGCAAGCGCGAGCCGTCGGGTGGGCTGCTCGCCTATGCCTCGGCCGATGCCAGCGTGACCGCCTCCATCGCGCCGAAGGAGCAGAACCCCATGCTCGGCGGTTCGGCGCCCTATGAGCGTGACACCGCGGTCTACGACATCTCCGCTAAAACGGTTTACTTGCCCGACGGCACCAAGCTCGAGGCGCATTCCGGCCTCGGCTCCAACCTCGACGACCCGCGCTCCTCGCGCGTCCGCATGCGCGGTGTGACGCCGCCGCACATCTACACGCTGAAACCGCGCGAGGCACTGTTTCACGGCGTGCCCGCGCTGCGCCTGACCCCGATTGGCGGTGAGAGCGCGATCTACGGCCGCGACGGCCTGCTCGCGCATACCTTCATGCTCGGGCCCAACGGCGATTCCAACGGCTGCGTGTCGTTCAAGGATTATTACGCGTTCCTCGACGCCTACCGCAACAAGGGCATCCGCAAGCTCGCGGTGCTGGCGCGCGTGGACTAGGCTCAGTCAATTCGAGATCACGCAAAGGGCCGCTTGCAGCGGCCCTTTTCTGTTTCGCTTCGCGCGTGCGTTTTAGCCCGGCCAGCACTGCCCGCCGCCGTCGATCCGCAGCACCTGACCGGAAACGAAGGCGCCCATGGGCCCTGCGAAGAATTCGACAACGCGCGCGACCTCGTCGACGGTTGCGATCCGGTCGAGCGTGCCGGTCTCGACCATTCTGTCGGGGTCGACTGCACGCGTTCCGAGGAAGCGGCCGGTGCGGGTATCTCCGGGCGCGATGCAGTTGACGGCGACGTCGTAGGGGCGGAGCTGGTCGGCCAGGCATCGCGTGTAATGGGTCACGCCGGCCTTCGAGACCGCATAGATCGAGCCTTGGGTACGTCCCTTGAAAGCGGCGACGGAGCCAAGCGTCACGATGCGGCCTCGTCGGCGCTCCATCATGCCGCGCGCGACCGCCTGGCATGTCAGGATGGTGGAGAGCAGATTGCGCTCCAGCACCGCGCGCACGTCGGCCTCCTTGATATTCACCGCATCGTTCGGATCGGGCTTGCCGCCGCCGGCCGCGATATCGCCCCCGGCATTGTGCACGAGAATGTCGATCGGGCCGAGTGCCGCTTCGGTCTCCGCGATGACGCGTGCGATGTCCTCGCCCTTGGTGAGATCGCCGAGCACGCGCTGGCTGCGAACGCCGAATTCGCGGCCGATCTCGACGGCGACCGCGGTGAGGGTGGTGCCCTCGCCATACTCGGCCGGCCCGTTCTCGCGCATGCCGTGGATGGCGACGTCAGCGCCGAGCGCGGCAAGCTTCTCTGCAAAAGCGCGGCCGAGCCCGCGCCCCGCGCCGGTCACCAGTGCAACTTTGCCTGCCAGAAGCTTGTTGGTGTCATGCGATGTCATGATCTTGTTCCTGTTGTGAATGTCAGTCTGCGGCGAGGTCGAGGCCGATCGCCAACGCCTGCACGAGGCACATCGGTGCGACAAGCGTACGCAGCGCGGGCTCAGG
This sequence comes from Bradyrhizobium sp. 155, assembly GCF_023101105.1. NCBI lineage: Bacteria > Pseudomonadati > Pseudomonadota > Alphaproteobacteria > Hyphomicrobiales > Nitrobacteraceae > Bradyrhizobium > Bradyrhizobium sp. 155. Next base: position 2,870,457 of record NZ_CP064704.1, read on the forward strand.
CATGTCCTGGATCTCGAACACGACGCTCGCGCCCTCGACGATCGGGCTCAAAAGGCTGTCGGTGATGGAAATCGTGGGCACGCCCCGCGCGACGAGTTCGGGAAACAAGCGCGCCGTATCCGGATAGTAATTTCGGAAGCTGATCGCGACCAGCGCGTCGTCTGATGTCGCCGCGTGCGACTGCTCGTGGATGCTGCCGCCAAGGCCGTCGAGCAGGACGACGCGCCGTCCGAGCTTGCGCAGCACGTAGGCGAGGTGGATCGCAACCGGGAACGAGCCGCCCAGGCCGAGCAGATAGATGTCACGTGCCTTGGCAAGGATCGCGGTTGCGGCGTCGAGTTCGCGCGCATGGACGGATTGGCTGAGCGTGACCAGCGATGATTGCGCTTCGGACACGAAACGCGACAAGACCGCGGCCGGCTGGCGGCCGAGCACTGACTTCTCCTGGCTCTTCATGCGGGCGAGGCGCGCCTTGTAGCTTGGCGCGACGCCGGCGACGAGACGGGAGCGGAACACCTGCTGCATCTCGGTGAAGCCGCCGAACCCGAGCGCATGCGCGAAGCGAACGATCGCCGACGGCGGCACCCCTGAGCGCTGCGCCACCTCCGCCACGGTGCCGAGTGCGACATCAGTCGGGTGATCGAGCACGAACTCCGCGATCTGCTGCAGCCGGCCGGACAGTGCCCGGTGCCGCTGCGCGATCGCGCCGCGCAGTTCGTCATAAGTCATGGCGCCAGCCGCCTTGTTCATCGAGTCGGATCTCCGGATCGGCCGCCTGTTTAACGGCATTTCACCATTTGGATCAAATATTCTACTTTACATAACATATGGAATGAATATTCTAATCCCACAAGAAGCAAAAGACTTCGGAAACGGGAGGACACGATGAGAGGGCGTCAGATCTCACGGCGAAGCGTTCTGAAGGGCGGCTTGATGGCGAGTGTCATCGGCGGCACCGGAAGCTTCTTTGGGCCGTGGCGGGAGAATCATGCCTGGGCGCAAGGCGCGAAACCGATCAAGCTGGGCCTGACCTGCGATGCCAGCGGTCAATACGGCAACAGCGGCCAGGATGATTTCCGCGGCATCAAGATGGCGATCGACGAGATCAACGCCAAAGGGGGCGTACTCGGGCGCCAGGTCACTTTCATCACGGCGGACACCGAGACGACGCCAGCCACGGGCAGCCGCGTCGCGGAACGTTTCATCACTCGCGAGGACTGCACCATCCTGATCGGCGCGCTGCATTCGGGCGTCGCCAACGCCATCACGCAGGTCGCCAGCAAATATGGTGTGATCTACATGAACACCAATTCCTCCGCGCCCAGCGAAGCCGGGGAGAACTGCTCGCGCGTGAAATTCGTATGGGACGGCAACGGCACCAATTTTTCCAAGGCGTCGGTCAAGAACGCGGTGGACTCCATCGGCAAGAACTGGATGCTGCTGACCAACGACTATGTCTGGGGTCACACGACGTCTGCCGCGACCAGGACGCAGGTCGAGAGCGCCGGTGGCAAGATCCTCGACAATCTGCTGGTGCCGCAGAACACGCGCGACTTTACTGCCTATCTGCTGAAGATCCAGCAGGCCAAGCCCGATGTTGTGGCGACCGCAGTTGGCGGCGACGATATCAAGGCATTGCGCGAGCAGGTGGCGCAGCTCAAGCTCGACGGCAAGCCGGCCTGGATCAACAACCAGCAGGACTGGCCCGACGTATGGGGTGCGCCTGACAGCCTGTTCGGCGTGTTCGGCACCACCTGGTATCACAAGCTGCCGCTGCCCGGCGTCGCCGAATTCGTCAAGAAGTGGCAGGCCGCCAACAAGGACGGCCCGATCCCGGTGCCGGGCAACGTCTCCTACAACGGCTACATGTCCACGCGCGAACTGCTCCGTGCGATCGAGCGGGCAGGGTCGACCAACAACGTCAAGATCATCAAGGAGCTCGAGAGCCTGAAGGTCTCGGCGACCGACCGCATGCAGCATTTCGACGCCTACATGGATCCGATGACGCACCAGATGCAGCAGACGATCTACCTGGCGCGGCGCAACGCCAAGCCGGCCGACAATACCGATCTGTTCGAGATCATCAGCTGGACGGAGCCGAAATCCGCCGCTGACGATGCGGCACCCGGCAAGTGCAAGCTCACGCCCTACGAGCAGGTGCCGACCGTCGACTCCTAGAGACGGCGCGTCACGTCGCAGAACGAGCGGCGCGCGATCTCGTGCGCCGCGCACCGGGACCATCGGCGTCCCGGGTGAGACATGCCAGTTGCGAGAGTCCAAACCTTGTTCGACCTTCTTCCGCATCTCCTGAACGGCCTGACGCTCGGCCTGTTGTTCGCGCTGATCGCGCTCGGCTTCATGCTCATCGTCGGGCTGATGGAGCAGATCAACCTCGCGCACGGATCCCTGTTCGCGCTCGGGGCTTATGCCGCCATGCAGCTTACGGGGCCGCGCCCACCATTGCCGATGGAACTTGCGAAAGCGTGGCTCGCGCTGCCGCTCGGCTGGCGCTATGCGGCGACGTTGATCATTGCTCCCGTGATCGTGAGTCTGGTCGGCATGCTGATCGAGCTCTGCATGCGGCGCACTTACGGCAAGGATCCGCTCTACGGGCTGCTCCTGACCTTCGGCGCCGCGATGGTGATCGAAGAGATGATTCGCCTGGTGTGGGGCACGCGCGACTACGTGCTGCAGGTGCCGTCCGCCATCAACGGCGGCTTCCTGTTCGGCGACCTGATCTGGTCGACCTATCGCTTCTACGCAGCGGGCATCGCGGCCGGGGTCATCGGCCTGGTCTGGCTGTTGATCGAAAAGACCTCGTTCGGTGCGACGGTCAAGGCCGGCGCGCATGACAGCGAGATCGTTCGCGCGCTCGGCATCAACCTGTCGCGGTTGCGGATGCTGGTCTTCGTGTTCGGCACGATGCTGGCCGCGATCGCGGGCATCATCGTCGCGCCGATCTGGGGCATTCGCCCGCATATGGGCGTCGATGCGGTCATTCCTGCGTTCCTGGTGATCGTGCTCGGGGGCGTCGGCAGCTTTTGGGGTGCGGTCGTGGCGGGTCTTTTGGTCGGACTGTGTGTCGGCCTTGCCGGCGCCTACGCGTCCGAATGGTCGCTGTTGTCGATGTACATCTTGCTCGTGGCCGTCGTGACGTTCCGCGCGCGCGGCCTCTGGGGCAAGAAAAGCGTGCTCGAGGCCTAAAGGGAATGATTGTGGGACCAAAATCTTCACCGGACGCTGCGCGCCTCGTGACGCCGACGATGCTGGTGCTCTGGCTCGTGCTTGCAACGGTGCCGCTCTGGATCACGCGGATCGGGCTCTATCCCTATCTCGGGATCGAGATCCTGATCTGGTCGCTCTATGCGCTCGCATTCAACCTGGTGCTGGGCACCGCCGGACTTCCGTCGTTCGGTCATGGTGCCTATTTCGGCATCGGCGCCTACGCGTTCGGTCTCTGTCAGTTCGACATCCTCGCCAATCTCTGGATATGCCTGATTGCCGCGGCCGCGGCGGCAGGTCTCGCCGGCGTGCTGGTGGCGCTGTTCATCTCGCACAGGCGCGGCATCTATTATGCCTTCATGACGATTGCCTTCGGCCAGATCTTCTGGACACTGGCGATCAAATCGCACCGGATCACCGGCGGCGAAGACGGCCTTCTCAAGATCAAACGGTTGCCGGCCGATTTCGGGCTTGTGTCGTTCGATCTCACCGACAATGTCGCGTTCTACTATTTCGTGCTCGCCGTCTTTGCGGTCGGCACCGCCGCATTGTGGAGGCTGGTGCACTCGCCCTATGGCCGCGTGGTCGCTGCGATCAGGCAGAGCGAAGTTCGCGCGAGCCATCTCGGCTATAATGTGTGGCTCTACAAAGTCGCGATCTTTGCGCTGTCGGCCGCCGTCTCGGGGTTTGCCGGCGGATTGTTCGCCATGGCGCAGCTCGCCGCATTCCCCGACGTCATGAGCCTGCATCAATCCGGCTACGTCGTGATGATGACGCTCGTCGGCGGTGGCCTCGTCAGCTTCTGGGGCCCGGTGATCGGCGTATTTCTCTTCCTCACCGCCCGAGACGTGATCGGTGCGCTGACCAATGCCTGGATGCTCTATTTTGGTCTGCTGTTCATCGCCATCGTGCTGTTTCGCCCCGAAGGCATTGCCGGCGCGATATCCGCTGCCGTGCAGCAGCACTCACTCGGCGGCTTACGGCAGCGCGGTACCTCGGCGATGCGGCTGCTGTTCGGGAGCGGGCGATGAACATGATCGAAGCCGCGGCCGTTCATGTCCGCTTCGGCGACCGCGTGGTGCTGGAGAGCGTCGATCTCGCGGTCGCGGAGGGCGAGTTTCACGGTGTGATGGGCCCGAACGGTGCCGGCAAAACCACGTTCTTCAATGTCCTCACCGGCCGGGTGAAACCGAATCGTGGTCGAGTCCTGCTCGCCGGCGAGGATGTCACGGGCCTCAGCCCGCACCGCATCGCCGCCAAGGGCATCGCCCGCTCGTTTCAGATCATGACACTGTTCGACGAATTCTCCGCGCGTGACAACGTCATGATGGGCTTGCCCGAGTTTCGCGCCCGTGGCCACGATGTCGCGCGCGCAGCGGCGGGCGACAGCCGGCTTGCCGCGAAGGCCTCTGAATCGCTGGCGGCAGTCGGGCTTGCCGACAAAGGCGACATCCGCGCCAAGGACCTGTCCTATGGCGACCGGCGCGCGCTGGAGATCGCGGTCGCCCTGGCGCAGGCGCCCCGGCTGCTGTGCCTGGACGAGCCGACCTCCGGCCTCGGCTCCGACGGGGTGCACCGGCTCGCAGCCCTGATTGCTCGCCTGAAGGGGCGGCTGACCATCGTCGCGATCGAGCACGATATGGAGTTCCTGTTCTCGTTGGCTGACCGGATCTCGGTCATCCATTGGGGCCAGGTGGTGGCGCGCGGAACGCCACATGAACTGCAGCAGAACGAATGGGTGCGGCGCTCCAATCTCGGGAAGTTCGCATGATCCTCGAAGTGGACGCGGTCGATACCTTTTACGGTGAGACCCAGGCGCTGTTCGGCGCCTCGCTTGCCATCGAGCACGCCAAGGTGTTTGCGCTGCTCGGCCCTAACGGCGCCGGCAAGACGACGATGCTCCGCTCGATTCTCGGACTGACGCGTCCGCGCCGCGGCTCCGTTTGTTTCGACGGTCACGACGTCACGCGCGATCCGACCCACGAGATTGCGCGCGCCGGCATCGGCTGGGTACCCGACGACCGCCGGCTGTGTCCGACATTGACGGTTGCGCGCAACCTGTCGATCGCGCAAAAGCGCACGCGCTTTCGCCACTGGAGCGTCAAGGAGGCCGCTGCGATCTTCTCACCGCTCGAATATCTCATGGAGCGCGACTGCGAAAACCTGTCGGGCGGCGAAATGCAGATGGTGGCGATCGCCCGCGCGCTGGTCGGCTCGCCGGGACTGGTGCTGTTCGACGAGCCGAGCCAGGGACTGGCGCCGAAAATCGTCGGCGACGTGCTCGCGACGATCTTGCGCATGAAGGACGAGGGCATTGCCTCGCTGGTCGTGGAGCAGAACGCCGAGATCGCGCTGTCGGTCGCAGACCATGCCGCGGTGATCGATCGCGGCCGGATCATCTGGACCGGGGAGGCCGCGGCCTTGCGCGATGACCGCGGGCTTCGTCAGTGCTTGCTGGGAGTACAATAAGTGGCCGCACCGCTGCTCGTTCTCGACGACGTTCGAAAGGTCTATACACGGGGCCGCGTGATCCGCCGACCGACATTCACGCTACAGGCAAACCTGTCGCTGGACGAACCTGATATCGTTGGTGTCGTCGGCCCGAATGGCGCCGGCAAGACGACCTTGTTCGAGATGATGACGGGCTCGAACGCCCCGACCTCCGGGCGCGTGCTGGTCGCGGGCACCGATATCCATGGTGTCAAATATCGCGAGCGCGACCGGCTCGCGATCCACTATCACCAATCCTATCAGGTTAGGCGCTTCCGGAAGCGCATTCCGTCCGCCTTCCTGGCGCCGTCGCCAACCCGGACGCCGCTGGTTCACCTGTTCGACGAACCGCAGTTCAACCTGCAGGATGGCTATATCGGCTTCATGCTCGATTTCTTCCGCAAGCTGCGCGACGAGGGTCGGCTGGTCGTGCTCTGCATGCATCCGACGGCGGCCTGGCACCTCGACATCCTTGCCGAGATCGCCGGGCGATTCCTCTTTGTGGCCGGCGGTGGGGTGACACGCATGGCCGATTTCGGCGCTCTGGTCGCCGAGCCACGCTTCCGCTCCTATCTTGGGCCGGAGATGACAAAGGCGGCGGACGCGATTTGTCACCGAGCCACTCCCATCCCGACCTAACGCAGAAAAAAAGCGACCACAGGAGAATCCGTTGGCCTATTCGAACACCCAGCTTTTCATTGGCGGCAAATGGCGACCGGCCCATTCGGGCAAGGTGATCGAGGTCCGCAATCCCGCGACTGAAGAGGTGATCGGCACCGTCGCCCATGCCGGACGGTCCGACCTCGACGAGGCACTCGCCGCAGCCAGCGCCGGCTTCAAGATCTGGCGAAACGTTGCTCCCTTCGAGCGCTGCCGCATCATGCGCAAGGCGGCCGCGATCATGCGCGAGCGCAATGACGAGATTGCGCCGCTGCTCACGATGGAACAGGGCAAGACTCTTGGCGAGGCCAAGATGGAGGTGATGGCTGCCGCCGACGTGATCGAGTGGTTTGCGGAGGAAGCCAAACGCGCCTATGGCCGCCTGATCCCTGCGCGTGGGCCGGGCATCTACCAGCTCGCGATCAAGGAGCCGGTCGGCCCGGTTGCGGCGTTCACGCCCTGGAACTTTCCGATCAATCAGGTCGTGCGCAAGCTCTCCGCCGCACTCGGCGCCGGCTGCTCGATCATCGTCAAGGCCCCGGAGGAGACGCCGGCCTCGCCCGCACAGCTGATCCGCGCGTTTGCGGACGCTGGCGTGCCCGATGGCGTCATCAACCTTGTATACGGTATTCCCTCGGAGATCTCGGAATATCTCATTCCGCATCCGGTGATCCGCAAGATCTCGTTCACGGGCTCGACCCATGTCGGCAAGCAGCTCAATGCGCTCGCGGGCCTGCACATGAAGCGTGCCACCATGGAGCTCGGCGGTCATGCGCCGGCGATCGTTTTCAAGGACGCCGACGTCGCATCGGCCGCGAAAATTCTGGCGGCGGCAAAATATCGCAATGCCGGGCAGGTGTGCATCTCGCCGACGCGGATGCTGGTCCAGGATGACGTGTTCCGTGAATTCGTCGACAGCTTTGTCGACAGCGCCAAGTCGTTCAAGGTCGGCAACGGCCTCGATCCCGAATCCAAAATGGGCTCGCTTGCCAATCCGCGCCGTGTCACCGCCATCGAAGGCATGGTGCAGGATGCCGTCGGCAAGGGTGCAAAGCTCGAGACCGGCGGTAAACGCGTCGGCAACAAGGGCCATTTCTTCGAGCCGACCGTAGTGAGCGACGTGCCGAAGGATGCGCGCGCCATGAACGAGGAGCCGTTCGGCCCGCTCGCGCTGATTTCGCGCTTCTCATCCTTCGACGAAGTTGTCGAGGAGGCCAACCGCTTGCCGTTCGGGCTGGCGTCCTACGCCTTCACAAGCTCGGCCAAGACGGCGGCCGCGATCGGTTCGGCCGTCGAAGCCGGCATGATGTCGATCAACAGTTTTGGTCTGGCGCTGCCCGAAGTGCCGTTCGGCGGCATCAAGGATTCCGGCTACGGCTCGGAGGGCGGCACCGAGGCGATGGAGGGTTATTTCAACACCAAGTTCATCAGCCAGACGGGCGTGTGACCGGCCGGGGATGCGCAGCTAGCGTTTGACGAAAACCAGATTGCAGGCCCGCGCCTCGTTGCGCTTGCCGGTGCCGCGGGTGCGATCGAACTGCGCATCGACCGTAAAGGCGTAGGGCGAGCCGGGCGCGAGATTGTTCAGCGTGTACGCGCTCGCTCCCGTCGTGCCGCGCGCGCTCAAGGTGGTCTTGCCGTCCGCCGGGATCTGGCCGTCGATCTCGAGCCGGTTGATGTTGTTGCCCGGACCCTGCGCCTCGGCATGAAGCACGCCGTTCGTGACGGTGGCGACCAGAGGTCTGGTGAAGCCCTGCGCCTTGCCGGTGGCCAAGCAGTTCAACGTCACGTCCCAGCTGCCGTCAAAATCCTTGCTTCCGCCGCTCCGGGCGTTGCCTGACGGCGCGAGCGCCACCTTCTGCTTCAGCCCCTCGATCCGAGCTTTGGCGAGCGTAGCGAAGATGCAATTCGGGAATCTCGCGAGGTGATCCTCGAAAGCGCCCAGCGTACCGATGCCGTCGGCGGCCTTCCAGTGTGCTTCTGCTGCTGCGCAAGGGTCAGCCCGGGGCGCGGCTTGTGGCGCCGCCGGCGCCACCGTGACCGACACCGGTCCGTTCAGGTAGAACTTGCCGATGATCGACAGCGACAGCTCCGGGAGTTGGGTCTTGCCGCTGGAATCGTAGACGTCGCTGCTGATGTCGCGAAAGACTTCGCCGATCTCCTGCGGCTCCTCGATGTGCTTCAGGAACGCCGTCGTATAGGGACTGTTGCGGCCGCTGCCATCGGCCGCCGTCTGCCCGGACTGGGTTGAGAACGACACGATCGTGCCGCGCGGTGCTTCGACTTTCGACAGGCCCCGCCCGATCGAGGCGCCGCGCGTCATGCCGGCGGAGCGTTTCAAGGTTTCGGCCAGCGGATTGTCGCGGCAGGAATCGAGGATGAGCAGGTTCTTGGCCTGCTGCAGGTCGTTCACGATGTCGTCCACCCGCACGAAGCGCTTCAAATCGGCTTCGTCGCTCAGCACGGCATCGACAGGCATCAGATAGTTCACGCCGTTGTACTGCATCGCATGGCCGCTGTAGTAGAACATGGCGACGTCGGCTTTGCTCGCGGCGCGCGCGAAGCGGATGGTGAGGTCCTGCATGTCAGCTTGGCGCAGGTCGATGCCCTGGAGCACCTCGAAGCCGCTGCGCTTGAGCGAGGCGGCGACGTCTTCGGCATCGTGCGACGGGTTGGGAAGCTGCGCCGTACTGGCATAGGCGCCATTGCCGATCACCAGGGCGACGCGGGTTTCCGCCGATGCCGGCGCAACGGAAAGCCAGCAGACCAGGAGGGCAAGGCAAAGTCCGGCCGGGCAAAATCTGGAAAGAGCACGCATGAATGCCTTCCAAGGAAATGTCGAAAAATATCCCTCCAGATTAGCGCATGCCGCGCCGACATCAATGCCCTGCCGGAGCACCGCTCAGATTTCCCGGCCGTGACATCCTGTCACGCCGGGCTCGCCGCCATCGTCTTGCGGACGGCCATTTCGGTCGCAATCGCGTCCCGCACGGCCGGTCGCGCCTGCATGCGCGCGAGATAGGCCGACAACGATGTCCATTGCGCGACGTCGATTCCCGCGGGACGGAGCAACAGCAAAGCCCAGGTGAGATGGGCATCCGCGACGGTGAAGCTGTCGCCGACGAGGAATTCGCGGTCCGTCAGATGCGTGGCAGGCATCGATAATGTCTGCGCTATCCTTGCACGCGGCTTGGCGAGCGAGGCGTCGTCCTTGTACCAGAAGGTTGGAAACAGGAACGCCTTGTGGATCTCGGCCCCGACGAAACTGAGCCATTCCTGGAGCCGATACCGGTCGGGATTTCCGAACACGGGTGCAAGGCCCGCCTGCGGCTTTAGGTCGGCGATGTATTGCAGCACCGCGGCGCTTTCGGTCAGCCGTTCGCCATTCTCCAGCACCAGGACCGGCACCGCGCCCTTTGGGGAAACGCCGAGGAAATCGCTGCCGTCGTCCACGACCTGCTTGGTCTGGAGATGGACCGGATGATAGCGGGCCTCGATGCCCGCTTCCATCAGCGCGATGCGGCTCGCAAGCGAGCAGGCCATCGGTGAGAAATAGAGTTGCAGCATCGCCTACGCTCCTTCAGGTCAACGTCTCGGTTTGTGCGATGATCGCAAACCGGTCCGACAATTCGGCCAGGGCGACCTCCTGGATGATCCTTGCGGAGAGCGCTCCGCCGCGGCCGTCGGGAAGATCGCGTGTGGCGCAGGCATCGGCTGCGATCGTCGTGCGCAGGCCGAGGTCAAGCGCGGCGCGGGCGGTCGAGCTGATGCACATATGGGTCATGAAACCGGCCAGCACGATGTTCGTGCGTCCGGTTGCGGCCAGCCGGACTTGCAGGTCGGTGCCGGCAAAAGCGTTCGGCAGCGCTTTTTCGATCACGGCTTCGCTGGCGAGCGGCGCCACATTCCTGACGATCGCGCCGCGCGCGGCCTCGCGGTCGAACAGGCTGCCGGCACGTCCCTTGTGCGCGATATGGAAGATCGCAGCGCCGCTCGCCCTCGCGCGGGCGAGCAGGCGCGCGGCGGCGGCGATTGCGGGCTCCGCGTCCGGCAAGGCGAGCGGCCCGGCGCAATATTCGTTCTGGATGTCGATTAGCACGAGGCAGGAATCGGCGAGCCTGGGCGGAGTGAGATCGGCGCCGGACAATTCAAGCAAGGTTTTTGGGGCGATCATGTGGGTCGGGCCTTCCTAAGGCATATCGGATGGCGCCACAGTAGCGCGGCGGCGGCCTGCCAATGTGCAGGACTATTGCGGCATATGGCTGCAAATTTGCAGGAGCCCGTCGTGCCTGCTAGGCTCATCGCCATGAACTGGGACGATCTGCGCATCATCGCCGCGGTCAGGGACGAGGGCACCTATGCCGGCGCCAGCGCGCGGCTGCGCATCGACGAGACCACCGTCGGCCGCAGGCTCGCGCGCATCCAGCGCGATCTCGGCGTGCCGCTGTTCGATGCGGTGGACGGCCAGCGCCGGCCGACGCGGAATTGCGAGGCGGTGCTGGCGCATGTCGAGGCGATGGCCGCACATGCCGCCGAGATTGGTCGCGTCGGCGAGAGTCTGGCAGGCCCGGTGGGACGCCTGCGTATCGCCTCCACCAACACGGTTGCCGAGGTGGTTCTGTCGCCGCGCGCGAGCGACTTCCTGCGCGCCAACCCCGGCCTGACGCTGCAATTCCTCACCTCGAGCGAGAACGTCAAGTTCTCGCGCTGGGAAGCCGATCTCGCTATCCGGCTGCGCAAGCCCGACAAGGGCGACTTCGCGATCTCCAGGCTCGGTGACGTCAAGCTCTATTATTTTGAGCCTGTCACGACCGAAGGCGAGCCGGTGCTGTGTGCCTATCCGGACGAACTCGGTGCCATTCCCGAGATGCAATTCCTGCGTATGAAGCAAGCCCACGCGCGCTGCGTTACCGACAACGTTCGCGTCATCCGTAACCTGATCCGCGCGCATCAGGCCGCCGGCGTGTTGCCGGAGCATGTCTGCGCGGACTTACTCGGCGATCGCCGCCTGCGCGCCACGCTGCTGCCTGGGCGCCGCGACGTCTGGCTGCTGGTGCAGAACCATCTCAAGCGCGATCCGGCGACGCGGCTCACCATCGAATGGATCCGCCGCTGCTTCAGCGATCTCGCGCGCGGTTGATTGCGACCCGTGAACGCGATCCGCGCGCGGCGCGACCAAGTTATGGGATTGCGTACGCGCGAGGGTTGCGTAATCTCGCGACGACTACGGGCTTGATCAGGGCAGGCGCATGACCACTCTTCAGGAAACCATCCACCCGCAGGCCAAAGCGCGGGAATGGAAGGCGATCGTCATCCTGATCCTCCTGATTCCGGTGCTGTGGTCGCCGCCGTTCCTGTTTCGCATCTTCCTGTTTCAGCCGTTCAACATCCCGTCCGGCTCGATGACGCCGACGCTGGTCGTCGGCGACTACGTCTTTGCTGCAAAATATGCCTATGGCTATGGCCGTTATTCGTTTCCCTTCGCGCCGTCGTGGATCTCCGGGCGTGTCCGGGCCACCGATCCCGAGTATGGTGACGTCGTCGTGTTCCGGACGCCAAAAGACACCTCGGTTGACTATGTCAAGCGCGTGGTCGGGCTGCCCGGTGATCGCATCCAGATGCGGCAGGGCCAACTCATCCTCAACGACCGCCCCGTGACGCGCGTCGCTCTGAAGCAGGCATTCGCCGGCTGCACCTGCGGCGTGGATGATGGTGCGAAGGCCAAGCGCTGGCGCGAGACGCTGCCGAATGGCGCGTCCTACGTCACGCAAGACTGCGTCGACAACGGCTACTACGACAACACCGACGTCTATACGGTTCCGCCGGGCCATTTCTTCGTGCTGGGCGACAATCGCGACAACTCGAGCGACAGCCGCGTGATGTCGTCGATCGGATTCGTGCCGATGGACAATCTGGTCGGCAAGGTGACGCGGATATTCTGGTCGCTCGACCAGCACGGCGAACCGCACATGGAGCGGCTGGGGAAGGTGTGGTGAAGCCCCGCTGTCATTCCGGGCTCCGCGCTGCTCCGGGATGGGACCACCGAAGAAAAACAAAACCCCGGCATCGCTGCCGGGGTTTCGCATTTTGTCGTTTGCCGGAATGGCTGGATCAGAAATCCATGCCGCCCATGCCGCCGCCCGGGGGCATCGCCGGACCGGAGCCGCCCTTCTTGGGCAGCTCGGCGACCATGGCTTCCGTGGTGATCAAGAGCGCCGCAACCGAGGCTGCGTTCTGGATCGCGGTACGGACCACCTTGGTCGGGTCGATGATGCCCTTCTTGACGAGGTCAACATATTCGCCGGTCTGGGAGTCGAAGCCGTAGGCGTACGACTTGTTCTCGAGGACCTTGCCGACGATCACGGAGCCATCTTCACCGGCGTTGATCGCGATCTGGCGAGCGGGCGCGGAGAGCGCCTTGCGCACGATCTCGACGCCGGTCTTCTGGTCGTCGTTCTTGGTGCGCAGGCCCTTGAGCTGCTCGGAGGCACGGAGCAGGGCGACGCCGCCGCCCGGGACGATGCCTTCCTCGACCGCGGCGCGGGTCGCATGCATCGCGTCATCAACGCGATCCTTGCGCTCCTTCACCTCGACCTCGGTCGCGCCGCCGACGCGGATCACCGCGACGCCGCCTGCGAGCTTGGCAAGACGCTCCTGGAGCTTCTCACGGTCGTAGTCCGAGGTGGTTTCCTCGATCTGCGCCTTGATCTGCGACACGCGCGCTTCGATGTCGGCCTTCTTGCCGGCGCCGTTGACGATCGTGGTGTTCTCCTTGTCGATCATCACCTTCTTGGCGCGACCGAGCATGTTGAGCGTGACGTTCTCGAGCTTGATGCCGAGATCTTCCGAGATCGCCTGGCCACCGGTCAGGATCGCGATGTCCTGCAGCATGGCCTTGCGGCGATCGCCGAAGCCCGGAGCCTTGACGGCCGCGACCTTCAGGCCGCCACGGAGACGGTTCACGACCAGGGTGGCAAGCGCTTCGCCTTCGACGTCCTCGGCGACGATGACCAGCGGCTTGCCGGTCTGCACCACGGCCTCGAGCAGCGGCAGCAGCTCGTTCAGCGAGGAGAGCTTCTTCTCGTTGATGAGGATGTAGGCGTCGTCCATCTCAACGCGCATCTTGTCGGCGTTGGTGACGAAGTAGGGCGAGATGTAGCCGCGGTCGAACTGCATGCCCTCGACGACGTCGAGCTCGGTCTCGAGCGACTTGGCTTCCTCGACGGTGATGACACCCTCGTTGCCGACCTTCTTCATGGCGTCGGCGAGGAACTTGCCGATCTCCGCGTCGCCGTTGGCCGAGATGGTGCCGACCTGGGCGATCTCGTCGTTCGAGGTCACCTTCTTGGAGTTCTTGACGAGGTCCGCAACGACGGCTTCGACCGCGAGATCGATACCGCGCTTCAGATCCATCGGGTTCATGCCGGCGGCAACCGACTTGGCGCCTTCGCGCACGATCGCCTGGGCCAGCACGGTCGCGGTGGTGGTGCCGTCGCCGGCCGCGTCAGCAGACTTGGAGGCGACTTCGCGCACCATCTGCGCGCCCATGTTCTCGAACTTGTCCTCGAGCTCGATCTCCTTGGCGACGGTGACGCCGTCCTTGGTGATGCGGGGAGCGCCGAACGACTTGTCGAGCACGACGTTGCGGCCCTTCGGACCGAGCGTGACCTTCACCGCGTTGGCGAGAATGTCGACGCCGCGAAGCATCTTGTCGCGCGCATCGACCGAGAATTTGACTTCTTTAGCTGCCATCTGGATTTTTTCCTTAGGTGTTTAACTGGATAAGAGAGGGGCTCTTAGGCCGCCTTCTTCTTGGAAGCGGGGACGTCGAGGACGCCCATGATGTCGCTTTCCTTCATGATCAGCAGGTCGACATTGTCGATCTTGACCTCGGTGCCGGACCACTTACCGAACAGCACGCGGTCGCCGACCTTCAGGTCGATCGGGATCAGCTTGCCAGCTTCGTCGCGGCCACCCGGGCCGACGGCGACGATCTCGCCCTGCGAGGGCTTTTCCTTCGCCGTGTCGGGAATGATGATGCCGCCAGCGGTCTTCTCTTCTGCGTCGATGCGCTTGACCACGACGCGGTCGTGAAGCGGACGGAAATTCATGCAGTTCTCCTAAGCTTTTGCACGATTTGGGAATTTTCGGTTGTTAGCAGTCTGCGCCAGCGAGTGCTAGCACAGGCACAGCTGAGATAAGGCAGGATTTGGGCGGGAGCAAGGGCTTGTAGCAGAAAAATAGCACTCGGAGACGCCGCCTGCCAAAATCTCTTTCCATCGTTAATCGCGCTCTTCGCCCGTAGTAGCACGGAGCCACATCTGCTGCTAACGCGTTGAATTTCAACAGCTTGTTAAACTTTTAGGCTTGAGATGGATTGTCAGTTTGCGTCACATTTCTCTCATGTGAGCGCATCAGCAGCGGGTGGCTCTTAAGGCGCACCGGAAAGCCACCCCTTGAATGCGCTCCTGCAAAGGAGGTTGGCATGGGCTTGCGGAGTGGAGCCGTTTCGGACGATTTCCGGAAACAGCTGCTGGGTTACGGAATGACGACGGCGCAAATTCTCTATCGGATGCCGGATCATCCCTCGCTGCTCCAGACTTACGTCTGGCAGGACTACGACATGTTTCCGAAATTTCCGGCGCTGAAGGATTTTCTGGCGTTCTGGCAGGAAAAGCTCGACGGACCGCTTCACTCGGTGACAGTGGCGCATTCCAAGCTGATCAAGCCCGCCGAGCTGCGCGCGGTGGACGGCGTATTCCGGCTGCATTGAAGGGCGGAGCTGTAGGGTGGGTTAGCGTCAGTGTAGCCCCCCATGCTTCAACGCTTGCGCAAAGAAGTGGTGGGTACGTTAGCGCTAACCCACCCTGCGATTTCGCATTCTGTGCTAGCCTCTCCCCATAACAACAGGGGAGGCCGCCCATGGCCAAGAAAGCAAAATCGCGCAGCGCATCGCAAGCCGCGGTGAAGAAGCGTAGCGGGGCCAAACCCGCAGCACGATCCACGGCGCGCACGGCGGTGAAGGCAAAAGCCCCCACGACAACGGCAAAGTCATCCGTCAAGAAACCGGCGCGGCCCAAGCAGCGCATTGCGATCAGCCATCACCGCGAGGAAGACTTCAAAGCCGACGGTCTGCGTACCTACGCGAAATATCGCGACCTCGGCATCGCCGCCGCCAGCCATGGCCTCGCGCAGGCGCACGTGATCCGGCTGCAAGGCCCCTGCAATCCGGACGAAGTGTCGAAGCTGCACTTTCACGACGTCGAATTCCAGATGGTCTACGTGCTCAAGGGCTGGGTGAAGACCTATATGGACGGAGAGGGCGAGACGCTGATGAAAGAAGGTAGCGCCTGGACCCAGCCGCCGAAGATCAAGCACATGATCCTGGACTATTCGGACGACGTCGAGCTGCTGGAGGTGATCCTGCCGGCGGAGTTCAGGACTGTGGAGTTGAAGGCGTAGGCGAGGCGGAGATCAGCCGCCGTCGTTGCAATAGCGTTTCCACATCGCGCGATAGGCATCGTCCACCGCTTGCACGTATGAGATTGGGTTGCCGGCGGCGGCAGCCCTGATCTGTCCGGGCAGTTCGCCGCGCAACTTATCGAGCTCGCCGATCTGCAACCCACGGCTCGCTGCGATTTCGACATAGGCCTCATCGCTGTCCGCGACCCACTCCGGCAGGCCCAGCGCGGTGAGGATCGAGCCGGCAGCACGGCTCGGCAGGCTGTGACCGAGCTTCGCCACCACCGGCACGCCCATCTGCAAGGCTTCCCACGTGCTGACGCCGCCATTCTGCGGGAATGGGTCGAGGCCAATATCGACGCGATTGAACGTTACCAGATGTTCGTCTCGCGACGTGGCTCCGAGCAGATCGACGCATTCGGCCGGCAACTGGCAAGCGGCAAACCGCGCCAGCAGATTGTCGCGGACCAGCTGAGCGTCCAGTGCAGTATCCTTGATCAGCAGTCGCGAACCCGGCACCCGCTCGAGAATCCTAGACCAGACTTCCACCGCCTCGTTCGAAATCTTGCTGATGCGGTTGAAGACACCGAATGTGATGAAGCCGTTCGCGAGCGCCGGCGTCGGCGCCCGCGCAATCCCGGGTGGCAGCGGCGCCAGCGTCACAAAGCACGGCAGGTCAACGATGGTCTCCGCAAACAGATGCCGAACCGCGGCAGGAATCGCGACCGGGTCCGAGAATAGATAATCGATGGTTGGCAACCCGGTCCCGGTACCATGGCCCCAGCCATGCGCCTGAACAGGTGCCGGTTTGCGCGCAAACACACCGAGGCGGTTTCCGCTGGTGTGGCCGGACAGATCGATCAGGATATCGACGCCGTCGGCGCGGATCTGAGCGGCGAGGCGATCGTCGGACCATTGCGAGGCGTCGCGCCAGCGATCGGCGATCCCCTGAAATTCGCTGGTCGTCGCATCCGTTTTCGGTGAACAAGCGTAGCACACGATCTCGAACTGTGCCCGATCATGGTGCTGCAGGACCGGCTTGAAAATGAACGCCGCTGAATGTGTGTGAAAATCCGACGAGACATAACCCAGCACCAGACGGCGATCCGGATCGCGGCTGTTCTCATGCGATCCCGCCGCTGCTGAGGCGATCTTCGCACCGATCTGCTCCCACCATACATGTCGCGCTTGCTGATGCTGCGCAACGCTGGCGTCGGCCATGAAATCGAGGGTGAATATCTTGCTGGAGATCGTGCTCTGATCAGGCTCGATGTCGAGAGCTCTGTCGAAACTGGCGAGGGCTTCGTCGACCCGGCCAAGTGCCGCGAGACATTGGCCGAGCAGGCTGTGGGCCTGAGAGAAGCCGGGATCGGCCGCGAGAGCCTTCTCGCAATCGGACAATGCTTCGGCAACTTGCCGGGTCAGGAGCAAGATACTGGCCCGCCAGAGCCATCCATTCGCGTCGTCGGGTGCGAGGGCGATTGCGCGATTGCAATCCGCCATGGCTTCGTCAAATCGCTGAAGCTCCCGCAATGCAACGGCGCGGGTCGACAGCGCCGAGGCGTAGTCAGGCTTGATCGATAGCGCGCGGTTTAAGCTTGCGATCGCTTCGTCATAGGCGCGCACACGGCAGAGCGCCCAACCCCGGCCGTTATGGGCTTCGGAAAGTCTTCCGTCGATTGCGAGCGCCTTGTCGTAGCTCTCGAGCGCTTCCTGATAAAGTTCAAGGGCCGCGCTTGCGTTGCCGAGATTGGACAGGGCCAAGGCGTAGTTGGGTCGAAGGGCGAGGGCCTTCCGATAGCTCTCGCGGGCCTCATTGTGACGTTTCAGCCCGTTGAGCGCGACGCCCAGGCTCATATGGGCTTCGGCAGATCGCGGATCCAAGGCCACCGCTCGGCTCAGCAAAATTTGCGCCTGCCGATAGTTTTTGGATTCAGACTCCAAAGCGCCCAGCAAATGCAGCGCGATGAATTGGTCGGGCGCAAGCTCCAGGAGTTCGCGATAGGCCGTCTTTGCCTCGGGGAGAAGTCCCGCCTTGTGCAGCTGGAGGGCGCGCGCGAGCAACGGCCCTAGCTCGGCTTTTTGCCGTTTCTGAAGCCGGGCATTTTGAAATGCCCGCTGGCCTGCGCTGTTGCTCATGAATCAATTCCAGCCGAATCTCCTGAAGAGATTAACATGGAAGGATTGTCGCGATTGCGCTGCGCCCCATCGGAGCTGCGAGGGCGCCAGCCTCACACAAGCTTCACGTCAACACCCCCACCACTGCTCCCATCAGGCACGTCGTCAGCGTTCCCGACACGATCGACTTCAGCCCGAGCGCATTGATTTCCTCGCGCCGTTCCGGCGCCATCACGCCGAGACCGCCGATCATGATGCCGAGGCTGGCGAAATTGGCGAAGCCGCACATCGCATAGAGCATGATCAGGCGCGAGCGCGGATCGAGCGTGCCGGGCGGCAGCTTCGAGAAGTCGACATAGGCGATCAGCTCGTTCAGCACGGTTTTCGTGCCCATCAGGCTGCCGGCGGTGATCGCCTGATCCCACGGCAATCCCATGAGCCAGCACACCGGCGCCATCACGAGGCCGAGCAGGCGCTGCAACGAGATCGCAGCGCCGCCGACATCAGGCAGCAGGCCGAGGATCGCATTGACGAGATAGACCAGCGCCACCAGCACCAGCAGCATGGCGACGATGTTGATCAGCAGCTCGATCCCCGCGCCCGTCCCTTTCACGATCGCGTCCATCGTGCTGGAGACCTCCATCTCGGGAGCCTCCAGCGCGCCGCCGGTGCGCTTGTCGGATGTCTCCGGCACCATGATGCGGCTGACCAGGATCGCGGCCGGGGCACCCAGCACCGAGGCGATGACGAAATGGGCGGCTGCGTCGGGAATGAGGGGAGCAAGGAGCGTCGCATACAGCACCAGCACCGTGCCGGCGATGCCGGCCATGCCGCCGGTCATCACCAGGAACAACTCGCTGCGGGTCATTTGCGCGAGATAAGGCCGCACGAACAGCGGCGCCTCGACCATGCCGAGAAAGATGTTGGCGGCGGTCGAGAGTCCGACCGCGCCGCCGACGCCGAGCGTCCGCTCCAGCAGCCAGGCCATGCCGCGCACGACCGGCGGCAGCACGCGCCAATAGAACAAGAGCGTCGTCAGCACGCTCATGACCAGCACGATCGGCAGCGCCTGGAACGCCAGGACGAAATCGGCACCCGGTGCTTTCAGGTCGAAGGGCAGGGGACCGCCGCCGACATAGCCGAACACGAAGGAGGAGCCGGCGCGCGAGGCCGCCGAGATCGCGCCCACCGCGTCGTTGATGGCACCGAACGCGCGCGCGACGACGGGCACCTTCAGGAGAACGATCGCGGTGACGAAGGTGGCGACGAGGCCGATCGCCGCCTGGCGCAGCGAGGCCGCGCGGCGATTCTCGCTCAGGACCAAGGCGATCAACAGCAATGCGAAAACGCCGAGTGCCGATTGCAGCCGCAGCATGATGTCCCCAAACCCCGATGATTATGGCCACCCCTGCGTTGCAAACGCAATGCCGGGAGATTGTCGAAGCGTCTCGCTGTTGACAAGCAGGTCCGCGTCAGCCACGCGGAGCACGTCGACATCAGGAGCCGGATAGCCCGAGCGTGACCGAAGAGGCGATGCCAGACCAGCCCATATCGGGAAACCCGCCGGTCAGTGCCCGCGCGCTCCTCTCCCATCGCGCCTTTCTGTTCTTTCTGCTCTCGCGCAGCCTGTCGCGTTTCTCCAGCCAGATTGCGGCGGTCGCGATCGGCTGGCAGATCTACGATCTCACCGGCTCGGCCTTCGATCTCGGCATGGTCGGCCTCGTGCAATTCCTGCCCACGGCGCTGCTGGTGTTCATCGCCGGCCATGCCGCCGACCGCTACGAGCGCAAGCGCGTGGTCCAGCTCTGCCAACTCGTGGAAGCAGCGACCGCGCTCTATCTCGGCGTCATCACCTATCTCGGCTTGGTCAGCGAAGTTCAGATTTTCGTGGCCACCTTCGTGCTCGGCATTGCCGGCGCGTTTGAGAGCCCGACCACCGCGGCGCTGCTGCCGGCGATCGCGCCGCAGGGCTCGCTCCAGCGCGCCACCGCCGTCTCCAGCGGTGCGGCGCAGGTCGCGACCATTACCGGTCCGGCGCTAGGCGGTTTTGCCTACGCGGTTGCGCCGCATCTCGCCTACGCGGTCATGGTGCTGTTCTGGATCTTCGGGATGATCCTGACCGGCTTCATCCGGCCGCGCCCGCAGGCGATCGCCAAGGACATGGCGGGCGCCGACAATATCTTCGCCGGCGTCCGCTTCATCCGCGGCAATCCCGCGATCCTCGGCACTATCTCGCTCGATCTGTTCGCGGTCCTGTTCGGCGGCGTCACCGCGCTTCTGCCGATCTATGCCCGAGATATCCTCCAGACCGGTCCGATGGGGCTCGGGATCCTGCGCGCCGCGCCCGCGGTCGGCGCGCTGCTGATGACCATGGTGCTGGCCCGTCACGCCATTTCGCGGCATGTGGGCCTGCGCATGTTTCAGGCAGTGATCGTGTTCGGCGTCGCAACGATCGTGTTCGCGCTGTCGTCCTGGATGTGGCTCTCGGTGCTCGCGCTCGCCGTTCTCGGCGCGGCCGATACGATCAGCGTCGTGATCCGCTTCTCGCTGGTGCAGCTCGCGACGCCCGACGAGATGCGTGGCCGGGTCGGTGCGGTGAACTTCCTCTTCATCAACGCCTCCAACCAACTCGGCCAGTTCGAGAGCGGGGTGGCTGCCGCACTGTTCGGCGCGATGCCGGCAGCCGTGTGGGCGGCGTCTGCACGGTTGCGGTGGCGCTGTTGTGGATGAAGCTGTTTCCGAGTCTGCGCCGGGTGGAGAGTTTGGAGTAGGGGACTCGCTCCCTCCCCCGTCATTGCGAGCGCAGCGAAGCAATCCAGAATCTTGCCACAGTTGGCAGTCTGGATTGCTTCGCTGCGCTCGCAATGACCCGCTGGCGGAAGGCAGGTTGCAACCCCACGCATTCTACTGTGCATGGGGTTGTTTTCGCGTTTTTTGTTCAGCCGCGTCCCACGAACGGCATCTTGGTTGCCATGACCGTCATGGTCAGCACGTTGGCATCGAGCGGCAGGCCGGCCATGTAGGCAACGGCATCGCCGACCGCCTTCGCGTCCATGCGCGGCTCCTGCTTCGACGTGCCGTCGGGCTGCAGCACGCCGGGACCGTTGACCATGCGGTCGGTCATGGGCGTTGCGGCATTGCCGATGTCGACTTGGCCGACCGCGATGTCGTACATGCGCCCGTCCAGGTTGGACGCCTTGGTGAGGCCGGTGATGGCGTGCTTGGTCGAGGTATAGGCCGCCGAGAATGGCCGCGGCGCATGCGCCGAGATCGAGCCGTTGTTGATGATTCGGCCGCCGCGCGGGGTCTGGTCCTTCATGATGCGGAAGGCGTGCTGGGTGCACAGGAACGGTCCGGTGAGGTTGGTGTTCACCACCGCCTGCCACTGCTCGAGGCTGAGATCCTCGAAATTCACCGGAGGGGCGCCCATGCCGGCATTGTTGAAGAGCACGTCGAGCCGGCCATAGGTGGCCTTCACCTTGTCGAACAGTGCCGCAATCGAGTCCGGCTTGGTCATGTCGGCGGTGACGCAGAGGCTTTTTCCCGCGGGGCCGAGCTTGGCCGTCTCCTCGAGCATCTCGGGCCGGCGCCCGACCAGCACCACGGTGAAGCCTGTGTTCATCAGCGCCAGTGACGCCGCGCGCCCGACTCCAGTGCCGGCGCCCGTCACCACTGCGATCTTTTTCGCTTCACTCATCGTTTCCTGCCTTTTCTCTTGATCTGTCAGGTTTTGGATTCTTTTTCGTTCTTGTAGGGCGGCCGCGGAATGTTCTGATGCGCGGCGCGCAAGGCCGCCGACCAGCGCGAGCGCAAATCGTGGAAATAGGGCTCGCCCGCCTCGATGCGGTGGTTGAGGTCGGCCTCGCAGGCGTCGGCGCGCACCACCAGAACGTCGATCGGCAGGCCGACGCCGAGATTCGAGCGCATGGTCGAATCCATCGAGATCAGCCCGGTCTTCAGCGCCTCGTAGAGTTCGACGTCGTAATGCATGGCGCGGTCGAGCACCGGCTTGCCGTATTTGTGCTCGCCGATCTGCAGATAGGGTGTGTCGGTGGTGCATTCGATGAAATTGCCGGCGGTGTAGACCATGAACAGGCGCATGCGCGCGCCGTTGATCTGGCCCCCGAACAGGAAGGACACGTCGAACGATACGTCCTCAGTCCTCAGTGCGGGGCCCTCGGTCGCGTGCACGGCCCGGATCGCCCGGCCAATGCGCTGGGCGGCCTGGAACATGGTCGGCGCGTTCATCAGCGTCTCGATCTCACCGGTGTCGGGGTCTTCGAGGCCCTCGGTCAGCGTCGAGAGCACCGACTGGCTGATGGCGAGGTTGCCGGCGCTGGCAATCGCCATGATGCGGTCGCCGGGCTTGGAGAAGATGTGGAGCTTGCGGAAGGTCGAGACGTTGTCGAGGCCGGCATTGGTGCGGGTGTCGGCGATCATCACCAGACCGTCCCGAACCAGAATTCCGCAACAATAGGTCATTTCCTGTCCCCGAACGCGTTTGCGCGGATTACTAGCCAATTTCAAGGGCCGCTCCAACCCCCGATTGCCGCGGGGCGGCAGGGTGGAAACCGACCGTGGGTGAGCGGCGCGCGGGGCGCGGCTCAGCTCTGCCGCTGGGACTGCGATTGCGACTGGCCGCCACGGCCGGCCTGCTCGACCTTGACCGCCACCGACAGGGTCTCCGCGCCGCCGCCATAGCGGGTGCCGCGTACGGGGGCGGCGCCGAGATAATCGAGCCCGATCGCGACGCGGACATGGGCGTCGGTGGCGCAGATGCTGTTGGCGGGATCGAAGCCGACCCAGCCGAGACCGTCGACATAGGCCTCCGCCCAGGCATGGCCCGCGTCCTGATGCACCGTACCGTCGGAGCGCAGGAAATGGCCGGAGACGAAGCGCGCCGGCACGCCGCCGCTGCGGGCGCAGGCGATGAAGATGTGCGCGTAGTCCTGGCAGACGCCGCGCTTGAGCGTGAACGCTTCCGCCGCCGACGTGCCGCTGTTGGTGGGGTCCTCGTCGAAGGTCATGTGATCGCTGATTTGCGTCATCAGCGTGTGCAGGAAGCCCAGCGTGTCGCTCTCGGCCTCGCTACGCAGCTGGCGCGCGACCGCATTCATCGCCGGATTGACCGTGGTAAGGTCGGTGGCGCGCAAGAACATGCCGGCGGGAAAGCGCTCGTCGGCGCCGCGGAGAACGCCACCGGTGTCATGGGTCTCGATCAGGCCCTCGGCGGTGATCTTGATATCGCCGACCGGTCCGCAGGACAGCACATGGGTGACGTTGCCGAACGCATCCTCGTGGGTGTCGAGCTTGGTGTCGGTCGACACGTCGATCTGCCACTCCGCCACATATTGCCCGTCATGGCTGCCGGGCGTCATGCGCAGGATCTGGATCACGCTCGTGGCCTGCGGCTCGTAGCGATAGGTCGTGGTGTGCAGGATTCGCAGGCGCATGGTGGACCGTTGTTGTAGCGTCATCGATCCGGGCTAGCCCTGCGGGCGTCCCCGGAATGACAGCAGTATCAGATCAAATACTGCTTCGTGATGATTTCGCCCAGCCTGGAATTGTCTAAGATGAATTCCTGAATGAATTCATGCACGCCATGCTGGAAAATGTCGTTCATATTGCTGTGTTCCAGCCGGTTGCGAATGCCGCGGGCATGGCGCTGGGCCGGACCCTGGCGGCCATAGGCGACGCCGATCTGATCGAGATTGCGCACCAGATTGCCGTAGCAGCTTGCGAGCGAACGCGGCAGCGAATCGTTGAGGATGAGCAAATCCGCGATCAGCCAGGGCTTCAGTGTCTCGCGATAGACCCAGTGATAGGCCGTCAGCGCCGAAACCGAACGCAGGATCGAGGTCCATTGGTAGAAATCCAGCGGGCCGCCGACATGCTCCTCCTCGGGCAGCAGCACATGGTATTTCACGTCGAGAATACGAGCGGTGTTGTCGGCGCGTTCGAGATGCAGGCCCATCCGCGAGAACCAGTAGGCGTCGTTGCGCAGCATGGTCCGGTAGGCCGAGCCGTCGAAGCGCAGCGAGGTCTCCTGCACGAAGCGCAGGAACTTTGCTAGATCCTCGCGCGTGGAGGTCCCTCTGCTCCAGACCTCCTGCAACTCGATCCAGGCCGAGTTGATGGTATCCCACATCTCGCTCGTCAGCGCTGTGCGCACCGAGCGCGAATTCAGCCGCGCGGCCTCGATGCAATTCCTGATCGAGGACGGATTATCCGCCGAGAACGAGAGATAATCCACGACGTTGCGCTCGTTGGCTTCTTCGTACTGCTGATAGAAGCTTGCGGCGACGCCGGCGGTCAAGAGCGCCGAGTCCCATTCGTTGGTCTTGCCGATATAGGCGGCGGGAAGCGCGGTGACGCGCAGCGTCGCATCGATGGTGCGCGCGAGATATTCGGCCCGTTCGACGTAGCGGGCGAGCCAATAGAGGTTTTCGGCGGTACGCGACAGCATCTCTCTACTCGTCCAGGATCCAGGTATCTTTGGTGCCGCCGCCCTGGCTCGAATTCACCACCAGGGAGCCTTCCTTCAGGGCAACGCGTGTCAACCCGCCGGGGACGATCGTGGTGCTCTTGCTGCCGGTGAGCACGAACGGCCGCAGGTCGACGTGGCGGGGCGCAAGGCCGGATGCCGTGCAGGTCGGGCAGGTCGAGAGCGCCAGCGTCGGCTGCGCAATGAAGCCCTCGGGCTCGCGTTTGAGCTTCTCGCGGAAGGCTTCAATCGTCGCCTTGGTCGCGGCAGGGCCGATCAGCATGCCGTAGCCGCCGGAGCCGTGCACCTCCTTCACGACGAGCTCGCTCAGATGGTCCAGCACATAGGCGAGATCCTTCGGCTCGCGGCAGCGCCAGGTCTGCACGTTCTTCAGGATCGGCTCCTCGCCGAGGTAGAATTTTACGATGTCCGGCATGTAGGAGTAGATCGCCTTGTCGTCGGCGATGCCGGTGCCGACCGCGTTGGCGAGCGTGATGTTGCCGGCCGCATAGGCCGACATCAGCCCGGGCACGCCGAGGGCGGAGTCGGGCCGGAAGGTGAGGGGATCGAGGTAGTCGTCGTCGACGCGGCGGTAGATCACGTCGACCCGTTTCACGCCCTCGGTCGTCCGCATGAACACTTCGTTGTTCTTGACGATGAGGTCACGGCCCTCGACCAGCTCGATACCGAGCTTGTCGGCGAGGAAGGAGTGCTCGTAATAGGCCGAGTTGTAGACGCCCGGCGTGAGCAACGCGACGGTCGGCTCGCCGGAGGCGCTTTGCGGCGCCACCGAGCGCAAGGCGGATAGCAGCTCGTCCGGATAGCGTTCGACCGGCGCCACCCTGTGGCGGGCGAACAGGTCCGGAAACAGCCGCATCATGATCTCGCGGTTTTCCAGCATGTAGGACACGCCCGAGGGCGTGCGTGCATTGTCCTCCAGCACGATGAAGTCCTCGGCATCGACCCGGACGATGTCGATGCCGGCGATGTGCACGTAGACGTCGTGCGGCACCTGCTGGCCGTTCATCTCGGGACGGAAGACCGGGTTCTGAAAGATGAGGTCGTCGGGCACGATCTCGGCACGGAGGATATCGCGCCCGTGATAGATGTCGCGCAGGAACATGTTGAGCGCGCGCACGCGCTGCTTCAGGCCCTTCTCCAGCAGTGACCATTCCTTGCCGGACATGATCCGCGGGATCACATCGAAGGGGATCAGGCGCTCCGTGGACTCGGAGTCGCCATAGACCGCGAAGGTAATGCCGATGCGGCGGAAGAGGAGCTCGGCCTCCTGGCGGCGATATTCGAGCGCCTCGGGAGGCGTCTCCTTGAGCCAGCGCGCCAGCTCCTGATAGGCGGGGCGAAGGTCCCCACCGGGAATGTTCATTTCATCAAACGCGACTGCCATAGATCCCGACTTGTCTCCGCAAGGCGTTGCGCCATTCGACAGGTCGCGAGGCCCTGGTGAAGACCGCAACGTCCTGGCCATGCGGCAAGAGTGCATGACTTTCATGCGGTAGCAAGGGCCGGGCCAGCGCGATAAGCATGGGGAGAGGACATTTGCCGGGGATGGCCGGCGGCTTGCCTGAAAAAATGGCTGAGGACTGCTTATTTCGGCAGCAAAACCGCGTGACTTCAACGCGTTACCTCGGCAAAGTCGGGCCGATAGGTGAGGGACTTGAGGTATGAGCGAGATCGTCACGGCGGGTATTCTGGTCATTGGGGACGAAATCCTGTCCGGCCGGACCAAGGACAAGAACATCGGCTTCATCGCCGAATACCTGACCAATATCGGCATCGACCTGAAGGAGGTCCGGGTCGTCTCCGACGACGAGTCCGACATCATTGCGGCGTTGGATGCACTGCGGCATCGCTACACCTATGTCTTCACCACAGGTGGCATCGGGCCGACCCATGACGACATCACCGCTGATAGCGTCGCCAAGGCGTTCGGCGTCGGCATCGACCATCACCCGGAGGTGGTCGCCCGTTTCCGCGAGCGCTGGAGCGAGCAGGACCTCAACGAGGCCCGCCTGCGCATGGCCCGCATTCCTGATGGTGCCGAGCTGATCCAGAGCGCGACCATCCTCGCTCCCGGCTTCAAGATCGGCAATGTCATCGTGATGGCGGGCGTGCCCTCGATCATGCAGGCGATGATGGACATCGTCTCGCCCAAGCTGAAATCGGGCGTGCGCATGCTCTCTGAATCGGTCCGCGCCAATGCGCGGGAAGGCGACATCGGCAGCCCGCTGCGGGCGATTGCCGCCCAACATCCCGACACCATCATCGGCAGCTATCCCTTCATGGATGAAGAGCAGAAGCCGAACACCAATCTGGTGGTGCGCTCGCGCGATGCGGACAAGCTCGCAGCCGCAATGGCGGCGGTGAAGGAAATGCTGGCGGGATTGAACATCACCCGCTAGCAACCTAGCTGCCGGCAGACGAAGCAGGAGACGACGATGGCTGGTGAAGCACCGGAACTAAGTGCGGAAGAACGGGCGGGCCGCCCCTTTCCGGTGTCGTGGGACCAGTTCCACCGGGATTGCCGGGCACTGACCTGGCGGCTCAATGAAGTTGGTCCGTTTCATGCGGTGATCGCGATCACCCGCGGCGGGCTTGTGCCGGCGGCGATCGTGGCGCGCGAGCTTGGCGTGCGCGTGATCGATACGGTCTGCATCGCCAGCTATGACCACGACAAGCAGGGCGATCTCAAAGTGCTGAAGGGCATCTCCGAAGACGTGATGACGCTTGGCGGCGGCACCGGCAAGGGGCTCCTGATCGTCGACGATCTCGTCGACACCGGCAAGACCGGCAAGCTGGTGCGCGCGATGCTCCCCGACGCGCATTTCGCAACCGTCTACGCCAAGCCGAAGGGACGTCCGCTGGTCGATACCTTCATCACCGAAGTCTCGCAGGACACCTGGATCTTCTTCCCCTGGGACACCGCGCTGTCCTATCACCCGCCGCTTCGCGACGGGGCGGCGTGATTATCGCCGTCATTGCGAGCGCAGCGAAGCAATCCAGAAATGTGTCCGCGGAAACAGTCTGGATTGCTTCGTCGCTTCGCTTCGCTCGCAATGACCGGTGGAGGCGACCATGCCCCTGCAAAACCGCGTCACGCCGACCGGCGAGATCATCGCGACACCGCACCGCGGCATGTTCACCGGCAACCGCGGCATCATTCATGATCCCGCGACGAAGACGCTGCTGAAAAAGCGCTGGTCGTCGCCGGCCTGGATCACCTGCCTGTGCGAATTCCGCGGCTGGCGTCGGCCGGTGATGGCGCGGCGGAGCTGGACCGAGCTGTTCTTCCTCGACGAGGCCACGGCTTTTGCCGCCGGCCATCGGCCCTGCTTCTTCTGCCGCCGCGACGATGCGAAGCGATTTCGCGTTGCATGGGAGATGGGCAACGACGCCCGCGGCATCAGCGCCAAGGCGATGGATGCCGTACTGCATCGGGAGCGGCTCGATCGTGGCAAGAAACGGCTGCATGTGCTGTCGATGCCGCTCGCGGAATTGCCTGACGGCGCGATGGTGCAACAGGGCGATGACTGCTTCCTCCTCGCGCAGGGCAAGGCGCTGCTGTGGTCACCCGCGGGCTACGTCCTGCATCCGAGCGCCCTCGATCACCCGATGCTGTTGACGCCGCCTTCCACGCTGCGCGCGATCATCGCTGGAAATCAACTTGTGCTGCATCGGACCGCGCGCCGCTAGCGCAGCGGCTTGCCGTGCTCATCCACTGCGGTCCGCGCATCGCGCAGTGCCCATTCGCGGATCACTTGGCGGCAGCGCGTCAGCTCGGCTTCGCTCGCGGCATTCGCATCCTTCGACGCACGCTCCACGATTGCCTTGCAATTGAGAAGCACGGAACGATCCTCTGCGCGCGCCGACAGCGCGAACGCGGCAAGCGTTGCAATGGTGAACGCCAGACGGATCACATCCCTAACCCAGCTTCTCGCGTGCCAGCGCGGCACCCGCGCCGAGCGCCATCAGCTTGGCTTCGGCGATCTCGCGCCGCATCGGCGCCATGCCGCAATTGGTGGTGGCGATGATGTTGCTCTTGGGCACGAATTTCGACACCGCGTCGATCACCTGCACGACATCCTCGGCCGTCTCCACCGTGTCGCTGGCGACATCGATCACGCCGGCCTGCACGATCTTGGACTTGAGCAGCGCAAGCAGGTCAAGCGGCACCTTCGAGTTGCGGCACTCGATCGCGACCTGCTGGATCGGGCTGGCGTCGATCGCGGGAAATATCTGCTCGTACTGCCGCCATTGCGAGCCGAGCGTTTCCTTCCAGTCGGTGTTGGCCTTGATGCCGTAGCCGTAGCAAATATGCACGGCGGTGGCGCAGGTCAGGCCCTGCGCGGCGCGCTCCAGCGCCTTGATGCCCCAATCGTTGACCTCGTCCATATAGACGTTGAACGCGGGCTCGTCGAACTGCACGAGATCGACGCCGTCGGCCTGGAGCGCCTTGGCTTCCTCGTTCAGCAGTTCGGCGAACGCAAAGGCCATCTTGACGCGGTCGCCATAGTAGCGATCGGCAATGGTGTCGATGATGGTCATCGGGCCGGGCAGGGTGAATTTCAGCTTCTTCATCGTGTGCGCGCGGGCGACACGCGCCTCGTCGGCGTGGACGCGGCTCTTCAGCCGGAGCGGGGCGACGACCTGCGGCACCATCGCCTTGTAGCGATCCTTGCGGATACCCATCTCGACCTTGTGGGCGAAATCGATGCCCTCGATCTTCTCCAGGAAACCGTGGACGAAATGTTGCCGGGCCTGCTCGCCCTCAGTGACGATGTCGATCCCGGCGTCCTCCTGGACTTTAACGGCAAGCATCGTCGCATCGCGCTTGGCGCGGACGAGCTCGTCGCCTTGCGACTTCCAGGGCGCCCAGAGCATGTTGGGTTCGGCGAGCCATTCCGGCTTCGGCAAGGAGCCGGCGATCGTGGTTGGAAACAGCATGGCGGCCCTCTCGGCGGGTTATGATTGCGCCCCTTCCTGCCATGTCTTAACGTCGAGGTACAGAACAACAAAAGCCGCCTTGAAACCGGCGGCGCCGGACCGGAAACGCCATGATCGAATTCTTCTTCGACTGTTCCAGCCCCTGGACCTATCTCGCCTTCCACAACATCCAGCCGCTGGCCAGGGAGGTTGGCGCGGAGATCATCTGGCGGCCGATCCTGGTGGGCGGCATCTTCAATACGGTCAACCCAAGTGTCTACGCGCAGCGTGAGACGCCGGTGCCGCTGAAGGCGCGCTACATGAAAAAGGACCTTGCCGACTGGTCGCGCTCGGCCGGTCTCGCGATCAAGATGCCGCCGACGGTATTTCCGGTGAACAGCGTGAAAGCGATGCGCGGCTGCATCTGGCTCGGGCACGAATCGGTGCCTTTCGCCACGGCGGTGTTCGAGACCTATTGGGGCGAGGACAAGGACATCTCGCAGGATTCAGTGCTCGCGGAGATCTGCAGGAAGGTCGGCGTCGATGAGCAGAAATTCTTCGCGGGCATTTCGGGGCAGGGGATCAAGGATCAGCTCAAGGCCAACACCGAAGAAGTCGTCGCCCGCGGCGGCTTTGGCTCGCCGACGATCTTTCTCGGCAAGACCGACATGTATTTCGGCAATGACCGCCTGCCGTTGATCCGCGAGGCGCTGCTGCGCGGCAAGGCGAGCGCGGCCTGATGGTGCGGGCTGTCGTTTGCCGCGCGCTCGGCGCGCCCGAAAAATTGCAGCTCGAAGAGTTTCCGTCGCGCGAGCTGAAGCCGGGCGAAGTGCGCGTCGCGATCCGTGCCGCCGGCCTGAATTTTCCCGACGTGCTGATGGCGGCCGGCGAATACCAGCTCAAGCCGGAGCTGCCGTTCACGCCGGGCATGGAGGCGGCCGGCGACGTGACCGAAGTCGGCGCAGAGGCGAGCGGCGTCGCCGTCGGCGACAAGGTCATCGTCAAGATGCGGCACGGCGCCTTCACGGATGAAGCCGTGGTGACGCCGTCGCAGCTCACGCCGAAGCCATCCACGTTCGACTATGCGGAAGCCGCGACCTATCTCGCCGGGCACGGCACCGCCTATCACGCGCTGATCGACCGCGGCCGGGTGGTGCCGGGCGAGGTGCTGCTGGTGCATGGCGCCGGCGGGGGCGTGGGCCTTGCTGCCGTCGAGATCGGCAAGATGCTGGGTGCCACCGTAATCGCGACGGCGTCCAGCGACGAAAAGCTCGCGATCGCCAAGGCGCGCGGCGCCGATCATCTCGTGCGCTACGACCGCGAGCCGTTTCGTGATGTTGTCAAACGTATTACCGACGGGCGCGGTGCCGACGTCGTGTTCGATCCCGTCGGCGGAGAAGTGTTCGAAAACTCGATGCGTTGCATCGCCTGGGGCGCACGGCTGCTGGTGATCGGCTTCACCGGCGGCATCGGCTCGGCGAAAACCAATCTCTTGCTGATCAAAGGCGCCAGCGTGCTCGGCGTGCGTGCCGGCGAGGCCGTGCGGAAAAATCCACCGCTTGGCGAAGTGCGCCTGAGGGCGCTGCTCACATGGGCGGAAGAGGGCAAGCTGCGCCCTAACGTCTCGCATCGCCTGCCGCTGGAGGAGTTTGCGCAGGCGATGCGGTTGCTGATCGACCGCAAGGCGATCGGGCGTGTGGCGCTGGTGATGGACTAAGCGCCTACAAGGTCACTTGTACTCCCGCTCAGTCCACCACGGGAAATAATCCGGCATGTCGCTCGATACCTTGTTCTTGAACTGCGCGGGGCGCTTTTCCAGGAACGACACCACGCCTTCCTTCACGTCGTCGGAGCGGCCGCGGGCGTAGATGCCACGGCTGTCGACCTTGTGGGCTTCCATCGGGTCGTCAGCGCCCATCATGCGCCACATCATCTGCCGGATCAGCGCCACCGATACCGGCGCGGTCTTGGCCGCGAATTCCTTGGCGAGCGCGCGGGCGGTCGGCAGCAGATCATCGGGGGCCACGACCTTGCTGACGAGACGTCCTGCGAGGGCTTCCTGGGCCGGGAAGACGCGGCCCGAATAGCACCATTCCAGCGCCTGCGAGATGCCGACGATGCGCGGCAGGAACCAGCTCGAGGCCGCCTCCGGCACGATGCCGCGCTGGGAGAACACGAAGCCGAAGCGCGCGGCATCGGAGGCGATGCGGATGTCCATCGCGAGCTGCATGGTAACACCGATGCCGACCGCGGGACCGTTCACCGCGGCAATCACCGGTTTCAGGCATTTGAAGATGCGCAGTGTCACCTGGCCACCGCCGTCGCGCACCTGGGAATCACTGTAGTCGACCTTGCCGTCGGCGAAGCGCTTCACCGGTCCGCGACGCGCGTCGCGATCAAAGGTGTCCGCGCCCGACGAAAGATCTGCGCCCGCGCAAAACCCGCGACCGGCGCCTGTGACGATGATGGCGCGGACGTCGTCGTCCTTGTCGGCGGCGTCGAACGCGTCGATCAGCTCTCCTTGCATCTGCGCGTTGAAGGCGTTGAGCTTGTCGGGCCGGTTCAGCGTGATGGTGAGGATCTGCTCGGCGACCTCGTATTTGATCGTCTCATACGCCATGGTGGTTTCCTTCCTGTCCTGAATTCTGTCTCGAAGAGACGTCATGCATAGCCGCCAGCGTCCGTCTTGCGCGGACTGGGCATGTGGCGGCCAGTAAGAGAACGCGGATGGCCAGTCTAAACAACAAGCCCGGCCATGACGGAGTGTATCTAATTCGCCGGCGGGCTCGGCCAGGGCTTCTGCGGCCCGCGCAGGCTCTCGAAAGCCTTGGCCATGCCAAGCACGCCGATATCGTCGAAGCGGCGGCCGACGATCTGCACGCCGATGGGAAAACCCTTGGCGTCGAAGCCGCCGTTGATGGAGATCGCCGGATTCTCCGACATATTCCATGGCACGGTATAGGCAATGTGTTCGAACGGCTTCATGGGATCGTTGGTCGGCGAGGCCCACTCCGCCGGATAATTCACGTTCGGCGCGGTCGGCGAGATCACATAGTCGAGCTCGCAGAACAGCTTTGATGCCGCAGCGCGGATTGCCATGGTCTGGTTGAAGCCCCTGATGACGTCGACGCCCGAGAGCTTCGCGCCGGACTCGCCCCACTTGAAAATGTAGGGCAGCACCTTTGCCTGTTCGGCGGGCGTCAGCTTGGACAGATCGTCCCACATCCGTGCGCGCCAGAAGCTGTCGAGCCCGTCGAGCATCTCGCGCGTGAGGATGCCGTCGACCTCGGTGACGACGGCGCCTGCGGATTCGAACGCTTTCGCCGCCTTTACCGCGACCTCGCGCCCCGGTTTCTCCAGCGCCAGGCCAACGCCGGGATCGAGCATCAATCCGATGCGCAATTTGCGCGGGGATTTCTCCGGCCCCTTCCAGTTGAGGGGCTCCGCTGGAAGGCTCATGCCGTCGCGCCGGTCGGGTTTTGCGATCACGCTCATCATCAGCGCGCAATCGTCAACGGTGCGGGTCATGGGGCCGGCGACGCGGCCGACATAGGTGGGATCGATCGGCACGCGGCCAAAGCTCGGCTTCAATCCGACGAGGCCGCACCAGCCCGCGGGCAGGCGGACCGAGCCGCCGATATCGGTGCCGAGATGCAGCGGACCATAGCCAGCCGCCGCAGCGGCGCCCGCGCCGGCGCTGGAGCCGCCGGGGTTCTTGGAGAGGTCCCAGGGATTGCGGGCGAGCGCGTGGAAGGAGGACAGCCCCGAGGACAGCATACCGTAATCGGGCATGGTGGTCTTGGCAAAGATGATCGCGCCGGCTTCGCGCAGGCGCGCGGCGGGCGGTGCGTCCTTCTCGGCCGGCACGAGCTTGACGCTGGCCGCGCCCAGCGGCACCGGCACGCCTTTGGTCGCGATGTTGTCCTTCACCGTCACCGGCACGCCGTCGAGCGCTCCGGACGGCTCGCCCCCGGACCAGCGCGCGGTCGAGGCCTTCGCGGTCTCGCGCGCGCCGTCGGGATCGAATGCATAAAGCGCCTTGAGGTGCGGCTCCCACGCGGCGACGTGCGCGAGCACGTCTTCCAGCACCTCGCTCGGCGAGAACTGCTTGGCGCGATAGCCCGCGATCAGATCGACCGCAGAGAGATCGTGCAGCGAGGTGACTTCCTCTTCGACACCCTTTTTATGCATGGGCACCCACCGGCATCCGGGTCTCGATGATCCGGGCGAACATGCTGGCACCGATCGGCAGGATCTTGTCGTCGAGCACGAAGCCGGGATTGTGCACGGGCACCGAGCCGTCGTGGCCGACCCAGAAATAGGCGCCGGGAATGGTTTGAAGCATGTCGGCGAAATCCTCGCTGCCCATCTTCGGCTGGGCGCGGGTGATCACGTTGGCGGGGTCGACGATGGTGCGCGCGACCTCCTCGACCACCTTGGACTGCTCGACCTGGTTGACCAGCACATCGAAGGTGTCGCGGATGTCGACGTCGATCACGCACTGATAGGCGCTCGCAATGCCGGCGCAGATCGTGCGAATGCGTTCGCTGATCAGGATGCGGACTTCTTTCGAGAAAGTGCGGATGGTGCCGCAAAGATGCGCTTCGCCGGGGATGACGTTGTACGCCGAACCGGCGTGAATCTGCGTGATCGAGACGACGGCGGCCTGCAGCGGCTCGACGTTGCGGCTGACGATGGTCTGGATCGCCTGCGCCAGCGTGGTCGCGATGATCACCGCGTCCTTGGAGCGTTCGGGCATCGCACCGTGCGCGCCGTAGCCAGTGATGCGGAGGTCGAAGAAGTCGGCGCTGGCCATCGCGGGGCCGGGCAGGATCGCGATCTCGCCGTGGTTGAGGTCGGGCGCGTTGTGCAGGCCGTAGAGTTCGTCGCAGGGAAATTTCTCGAACAGCCCGTCCTTGATCATCGCGCGGGCGCCGCCGAGACCTTCCTCGGCCGGCTGGAAGATCAGGTGCACGGTGCCGTCGAAGTTCCTGGTTTCGGCGAGGTAGCGCGCGGTGCCGAGCAGCATGGTGGTGTGGCCGTCATGGCCACAGCCGTGGAAGCGGCCGGGGATTTTCGAGCTCCATTTCAGATTGGTGTTCTCCTCCATCGGCAGCGCGTCCATGTCGGCGCGAAGCCCGATACGCT
Source organism: Bradyrhizobium sp. 155 (assembly GCF_023101105.1). NCBI lineage: Bacteria > Pseudomonadati > Pseudomonadota > Alphaproteobacteria > Hyphomicrobiales > Nitrobacteraceae > Bradyrhizobium > Bradyrhizobium sp. 155. The sequence continues at coordinate 2,904,982 of NZ_CP064704.1, forward strand.
TGCCGCTCGAACCCTTGCCCTTGATGACTCCGATCACGCCGGTGCCGCCGAGACCGCGATGCACCTCGATGCCCCAGCTCTTCAGCTTGTCCGCGACGATTCCGGAGGTGCGCACTTCCTCGAAGCCGATTTCCGGATGGGCGTGAAGGTCGCGCCTGATAGCAGTGAGTTCGTCGGCATAGCCGTCGATGCGGTCGATCGTGGGCATGTGTTCTGTCCAGTTAGCGTGAGGAGGGAGTGAAAATCGGGCCGTTCGGCTTGATGCGGATGCCCGGCCGCAGGCGCGTCCATGGCAGCGTGGCTGTGTCCGCGGGCATCGCGCCGGGGGCGGCGCAGATCATCAGCTTTTCTGCGATCGGCTCGAAATCGGCGCGGAAGTGCACCGAGCTCTTGTTGACCAAAATCTTCTCTTCGGTCGGCTCGATGCCGACATAGCGGTACATTGCCTGATCGGCGAGCTGCGCCTTATGCGAGGATACGACGACCCGGACATCGCCGATGCGAAGGCAGGCCGACGGGCCCATCTCCATCTCGCGGCCGCCGTAGTAGGGACCGGGCGCGATGAAGCGGCCGTCCGAAAGTTTTTCGACGACGAAGGTCGCACGATAGGGCTCGTCGCCGGGAATGCCGGACTTGCCGCCGAGCGACAGCGTCACGGTGGCACCGGCGCCGGCTGCATGCGCGGCCTTGGCCGATTCCGGATCGTAGATCGCGCCGGTCGCCGCGCTGGCCTTGTTGCGGACCAGCGCGCGTAGCATGCCGGTGGTGTCGGAATCGCCGCCGGCGCCGGGATTGTCCTGGGTGTCGGCGATGATGATCGGCTTGCTGGCGCCCTTCGAGAGTTCCATCGCGTGGCGTACGCCGTCATCAGGTGACCAGATCTTGCCGTCGAAATCGTCCTCGTGGCTTTCGATCAGCTTCACGATCGCATCCGCCGCGCGGTCGGCATCGGCTTGCGTCTTGCCATAGGCGAACACGCTCGGCCCGCAATCGCGGAAATCGGCGGCGGGGAAGCCGGGGGCAAAGGACAGCGTCGGAACCGCGTCGCTCTCCAGCGCGGCAAGCTTTTCGTAGATGCGTTTGGTCGGCTGGTCGTTGGTGCACTGCCAGCTGATCGGAATCAGAAACGGCAATTGCCGGAAGGCCTTTGCGAAACGCCGCTGTGTCTTCAGAAGCAATGCGAGATGTTGCGCGCAGGCGCGGCCGGTCTCGGCCATGTCGACATGGGGATAGGTGCGGTAGGCGATCAGCGCGTCCGCATGCTCAATCATTTCGGGGGTGACGTTGGCGTGGAGATCGAGGCTGGTGACCAGCGGAATGTCCTTGCCGATGACGCGGCGCACGCGCGCGAGAATCTCGCCTTCGCCGTCGTCGAGATGTTCCGTGACCATCGCGCCGTGCAGATCGAGATAGACGGCGTCGATCGGGCCGGCGGCTGCAATGCCATCGACCATGACCTTCACGATGCGCTCGAAGGCGTCCTTGGTGACATGCGCCGAAGGGCTCGCGCCGCAGGCAATCGTTGGAATGAGTTCCCAGCCGTGGGCCTCGGCGCTGTCGACGAAACCGGCGAGGCCGACATTGATGCGGCGCATCACCTTCAGCACGTCGGGACCTTGCGTCATCGCCGGCCAGCCGCCGCCGTGCTGGAAGTCCGCGAACGTCGCCTTCGTCGGAGCGAAGGTGTTGGTCTCGTGCAGGAAGCCGCCGACGGCGATACGTGTCATCAACTCAAGTCCAGCAATTGAAAGTGCGCGACGTTAGCCCTGTGCTTGCGGCGAGAGCAAGCCGGGAAGCAATCGCGCCGCGCATGGCGTCAAGCCGTTTTGGGAATGCTTGTCGCAACCACCGTCATTGCGAGCGAAGCGAAGCAATCCAGAATCCCTCCGCGGGGACAGTCTGGATTGCTTCGCTGCGCTCGCAATGACGAGGCGAGAGACTAGGCGCTGGCCGCCGCGCCCTCGGCCACCGGCCGGAAGTTCGCAAAATCCCAGCCGCGGCCTGGCGCTGCCTCGAGCAAGGCTCTGGTGTACGCCTCCTTCGGATGCGTCAGCACTTCGGCGGCCGGACCCTGCTCGACGACGCGGCCGTGTTGCATCACCATGACCTCGTCGCAGATCTGTGCTGCGACGCGTAGATCGTGAGTGATGAACAGGATGGCGATGCCGAGCCGCTGCTGGATCTCGTCGAACAGTTCCAGCACCTGCGCCTGCACGGAGACGTCGAGGGCGGAGACCGCCTCGTCCGCGACCAGCACGTCGGGATCGAGTGCGAGCGCGCGGGCGATCGCAATGCGCTGACGCTGGCCGCCGGAGAACTGGTGCGGATAGCGCGCGACCGCATCGGCGGGCAGGCCGACCAGCTCGAGCAATTCGCGCGCACGCTTCGTTGCGTCGGCATGCGACACGCCGTAATTGATCGGGCCTTCCGCGATGCTTTCGCCGACGGTGACGCGCGGGTTGAGCGAGCGGTAGGGGTCCTGGAATACGATCTGGATCTTCTTCCGATGCGGCTGCAACAGCCGCCGCGAAATGTCCGAGATCTCGCGGCCGGAGAGGCGCACGCCGCCCGAAGTCGGGTCGATCAGGCGGACGATGCAGCGCGCCACGGTCGATTTGCCTGAGCCGCTCTCGCCGACGATGCCGAGCGTGCGGCCCTTGCGCAGCGTCAGCGTGACCTTGTCGGCAGCGACGACTTCGCGGCCTTTACCGAAGAACGCGCGCTCGCGGTAGACCTTCCCAAGCTCGTTGGCTTCCAGCACCACCGGTTCCTTGGTCTCAAGCCGTGCCGCGCGCGGCACCAGGCTCGGCACTGCGGAAAGCAGGTTGCGGGTGTACTCCATGGTCGGATTGCGCAGGATGGAATCCAGCGTTCCGGTCTCCACCAGTCGGCCCTGCCGCATCACGGCGACGCGGTCGGCGATCTCGGCGACCACGCCCATGTCGTGGGTGATGAACAGCACTGCGGTTCCGTGATCGCGCTGGAGGTCGCGGATCAGGGTCAAGATCTGCTTCTGCGTGGTGACGTCGAGCGCGGTGGTCGGTTCGTCCGCAATGAGCAGCTTCGGTTCGAGCACGAGCGCCATCGCGATCATGATGCGCTGGCGCTGACCGCCGGAGAGTCGGTGAGGGTAGGAGGCAAAGATACGCTCGACCTGGGGCAGACGCACCTGCTCCATCATGTCGAGGATGCGCTTCTTGCGCGCCTTCGCGTCGAGTTTGGTGTGCGCGCGCAGGACTTCGTCGATCTGGCGGCCGACCGGCATCACCGGATTGAGTGCCGTCATGGGCTCCTGGAAGATCATCGCCATCCGGGTCGCGCGGAGCTGCCGCAGGCGGCGGTCGGTCGCGGTGAGAATCTCCTCACCGACCAGCTTGACGCTGCCGCCGGTGGGAACCAGCGTGCCCTTCGGCAGCAGACCCATGGTGGTCAGCGAGGTCACCGACTTGCCCGAGCCGCTTTCGCCGACAAGGCACAGCGTCTCGCGCTCGTGCACCTGGATCGAGATGCCGTCGAGGATGTTTGCAGCATTCGGCTTCTTGCCGACGGACACGATGAGGTTGTTGATGTCGAGGATGGGGCTGGTCATCGCTTGATCGGTCATCATTTGCCTTCCCGCTGCTTCATCCGCGGATCGAGTGCATCGCGGGCGGCGTCGCCGATCAAATTGATGCTGAGGATGGCGATCGAGAGCAGCAGGCCCGGCCAGAAGATCAGCGTCGGCTTGAGCTGGAAGTACTGACGGCCCTCGGCCATGATGTTGCCCCAGGTCGGCGTTTCCGGCGAGATGCCGGCGCCGAGGAAGGAGAGGATGGCCTCAGTAAGGATCGCGGACGCGCAGACATAACTGCCCTGCACGATCAGAGGTGCGATCGTGTTCGGCATCAAATGCCGCCACATGATCTTTGGCAGGGATGTGCCGACCGAGATCGCCGCTTCAACATAGGGCTCTTCGCGCGCCGATAGCACGACCGAACGCACCAGGCGTGCCACGCGCGGAACTTCGGGGATCGTAATCGCGATCAGCACCGTCCAGAGGCTGGCGCCGGACAGCGACACCACGGCGATTGCCAGCAGGATGCTGGGCATTGCCATCAGGCCGTCCATGATCCGCATCATGACGGAATCGACCAGCTTGAAGAAGCCGGAGACGAGGCCGATCGCCAACCCAATGACGATCGACATGATCGCCGAGCCGATGCCGATCAGAAGCGAAATGCGTCCGCCATACATCACGCGCGATAGCAGGTCGCGGCCATAGGCATCGGTGCCGAGCAGGAATTGCGCCGAAGAGGGCTTCAGCCGCTGCGAGGGCGCAAGCTGGATCGGATCATACGGCGCGATCAACGGTGCCAGGATCGAGATCAGCACAACCAACACCAGGCAGATGGTCGCCGCCGCGATGATCGGCGTCGAGGTCAGGAATCCGAGGCGCGGTCGCATCGGCGACGTGATCGGGATGGAGGACTGGGGAAGGGTATCGACCGACATTTTTGTTGTTATCCTTAGCCCTAGTACCGGATCCGGGGATCGAGCAGCGTGTAGGCGACGTCGATCAGGAGATTGACGACGACATAGATCAGCGACGTCAGCAGGATCATCGCCTGGATCACCGGATAGTCGCGCGCCAGCACCGCATCCACTGTGAGGCGGCCGATGCCGGGGATGTTGAACACGCTCTCGGTGACGACGACCCCGGAGATCAAAAGCGCAAAGCCGGTACCGATCACCGTGATCACGGGCACGGCCGCGTTGCGCAGCGCGTGCCGCATCATCACGGCGACCTCGTTGATGCCTTTTGCGCGCGCGGTGCGGACGTAGTCCTCGCCGAGCACGTCGAGCATCGCCGCGCGCGTCATGCGCGCGATCAAAGCGATATAGATGAAGGACAGCGCACAGGTCGGCAGGATGATGCGCTCGAAGAACGGCCCAAACCCGTTCGAGATGCTGCGGAAGCCCTGCACCGGCACCCAGCGCAGGTCGATCGCGAAGACCTCGATCAGGATGTAGCCGACCACGAACACCGGCACCGAGAAGCCGAGCACGGACAGGCCCATCACGAAGCGGTCGATCCAGGTGCCGTGCTTCCAGGCCGCGATCACGCCCAGAGGAACAGCGACGATGACGGCGAGGATGATGGTCGACAGCGCGATCGAGATCGACGGCTCGACCCGCTGGCCGATCATCTTCATCACCGGAAGGTTGGAGATGAGTGACGTTCCGAGATCGCCATGCAGCAGCTTGTTCAGCCAGGTGATGAACTGCACGATCAGCGGCTCGTTGAGGCCGAGCGAGGTGCGGATGCGCTCGAGCCGCTCCGGCGTGGCGTTGTCGCCGGCCAGAATCGCGGCGGGATCGCCCGGAGTGAGGCGGAGCAGGAGGAAGACGAACAGCGCCACCACGCCCATCACGGGCACGGCGGCGAGAATTCGGCGAAGGAGATATCCGAGCAAGTTGGATCCCGTCAGATGAGAGTCAAATCAGAGACAGCGGCTGGAGCCTGGGGTTCTGCCACCAGCCTAACATTTCAGCAATTCCCATGCCATCCGGGCCACCGTTTTTGCAGTGCGGTCAACTTGTTTCGGTGATCTGGCCCGTTTTGGCGATGTGGCTCGCGCCGTTACTCCAGAGTCGCGAGCAGCCCCGCCATCAGCCGGCCGCGTTCGACCAGACTTTCAACCTCGATATACTCTTCGAGCGTGTGGCCGTTGCCGCCACGCACGCCCAGGCCGTCGAGAGTCGGGATGCCCATTGCGCCCGTGAAATTGCCGTCGGAGCCGCCGCCGGCGCTCGCATGCGGCAGTTCTGCGCCAAGCGACTTGGCGATCCCGCGCGCCCTTTCATACAGCGCTATGGTGCCGGCATCAGGCTCCCAAACCGGACGTGTCACGCCGCGCGTCACCTTGAAGGTGACATCATTGGTTGTACCGGAGAGCGCCAGCATCCTCTCGACGCCGCGATCGAGGTCAGCCTGGCGCTTGGCCATCGAAAGCGCTTCGCCGGTGGCGGTCGTGGCAACGCAATTGACCCATTGACCCCCGTGCACGACGCCGACTGAAAACGTGCAGTCTTCGCCCGTCATCGCATCGATGGTGAGGATTTGCCGCGCCATCTCGCGAATCGCCGAGCGGCCTGCCGACAAGGTCGCGCCGGCGTGGCTGGGTCGGCCGGTCGCCTCGAGATTGAAGCGCGCGATGGCGTAACGTCCGGTGGTGACGCCGTTGTCGGCGCGGCCGGGCTCCGGCACCAGCACGTATTTGTTGCGCGCGGCTTCCGCCTCGATGATATCGCGCGTGGAGGGTGTGCCGACTTCCTCGTCGGGCGTGAACAGCACGGTGATCGGCAGTGGCGTCGTGAACGAGGCGCGGGCCAGTTGTCGGATGGCTTCCAGCGAAAGATAATTGCCGCCCTTCATGTCGTAGATGCCGGGGCCATAGCACTTGTTGCCCTCGCGGCGCCATTTCAGCTTCTCGATGGTGCCTGTGGGGTGGACCGTATCCATGTGTCCGGCGATCAGGATGCCCGGTTCGCCCTGCTTCGGATGCGGAAAGCGGGCGCGGATCACGCCGCCAAAGCCCTGGCGACCGGCGATGCGCTCGATCGTCGCACCCATGATCGCCATCTCCCGCGCTGCGATATCGAGCATGCGGTTCACGGCGCTCGCGTCCCAGGTCGGGCTTTCGCATTCCACCCAGCCGCGCAGACCCTGGAGCATCGCTTCGGAATCGAAGGGAAGATTGGCTGGATTCATCTCAATGTCTCTCCAATGTCTCTTGGGCTTTGGAACATGGAACGCGCATTGCATCGGCGCGGGGCAGGACAGGCGGAGAGTGTTGTAGAGCCAAACCGATCCTTGTGGAGCCCGTGTGCGCGCCGCTTGGGCTTGCGGCGAAACCGGATTGACGCGCTCGGCACCGTCTGCAAGTCTCGAAAAGATAAAGGCATTGCATGAGGTTCGTTCGCCTAAAGAACGAACCGGATGCTCAATCAATAACCTGCCTTTGAACAGTTTCACGTCAGGAGAACTTTTTATGTTTAAGTTGATGCGCCGGGGGCCTCGCGCGTTCGCCTCCAAACTTGCGCTGTCGCTCGTCGCGCTTTCGACCGCACTGGCCTCGCCGGTGCTTGCGGCCGGCAAGACCATCACGGCGGTAATGCATTCGGATCTGCGCATCATCGATCCGATCTTCACCACGGCCTACATCACGCGCGACCATGGCTACATGATCTACGACACGCTCGTGGCGCCCGATTCGAACTTCAAGATCCAGCCGCAGATGGCGGACTGGAAGATCTCCGACGACAAGCTCACCTACACCTTCACGCTGCGCGACGGCCTGAAGTGGCATGACGGTGCGCCGGTGATGGCGGAGGACTGCGTCGCCTCGCTCAAGCGCTGGGCCGCAGTCGATGGCATGGGCCAGAAACTGCTCGACTTCACCGCCAGCATCGAGGCGACCGATGCCAAGACCATCACGCTGAAGCTGAAGGAGCCCTACGGCCTCGTGCTCGACTCGATCGGCAAGCCGTCCTCCCGCGTTGCCTTCATGATGCCGAAGCGCCTGGCCGAGACGCCGCCGGACAAGCAAATCCCCGAGCAGATCGGTTCGGGTCCTTTCAAGTTCGTGCAGTCGGAATTCCAGCCGGGCGTGAAGGCGGTCTATGTCAAGAACACCGATTACGTGCCGCGCAAGGAGCCGTCGAGCTGGACCTCCGGCGGCAAGGTGGTGAAGGTCGACCGCGTCGAGTGGATCACCATGCCGGACTCGCAGACCGCGGTGAACGCGTTGCAGTCGGGCGACATCGACTTCGTGGAAAATCTGCCTTACGACATGCTCCCGTTACTGGAAGCGAACAAGGACATCACGATCGAGGTCTCGAACAAGTTCGGTTTCCAGACGCTCGGCCGGATGAACTTCCTTTATCCGCCGTTCGATAATGTCAAAGTGCGCCGTGCTGCCTTTCTGGCGATAAACCAGAAGGACGTTCTCGACGCGCTCGTCGGCAACGCCAAATATCAGAAGGTCTGTGGCGCCTTCTTCGTGTGCGATACGCCGTTCGCGACGGAGGCCGGTGCCGAGACCCTGGTGAAGGGCAACGGCATGGCCGAAGCCAAGAAGGCGCTCGCCGAATCCGGCTATGACGGCACCCCGATCGTGATCATGGCCCCCGGCGATGTCACGACGCTGAAGGCGCAGCCGATCGTTGCGGCTCAGTTGCTGCGCGAGGCCGGCTTCAAGGTCGACCTGCAAGCGACCGATTGGCAGACGGTGGTGAGCCGCCGCGCCAGTCAGAAGCCTCCGAAAGAGGGCGGCTGGAACATGTTCTTCACCAACTGGGTCGCGGCCGACGTCTCCAACCCGATCGCCAATCTCTCGATCGGCGGCCAAGGCAAGAAGGGCTGGTTCGGTTGGGCCGAGAACGCCAAGATCGAAAAGCTCAAGGACGACTTCGTTCGCGCCGCCTCGCTCGACGATCAGAAGAAGATCGCCTCTGACATCCAGAAGGAAGCCTATGAGCAGGTGATCTACATCCCGCTGGGGCAGTATCTCCTGCCGAGCGGCTGGCGCAAATCGCTGACCGGCGTGCTCGACGGTCCCGCGACCCCGCTGTTCTGGAACGTCGACAAGTCGGAGTAGGGCAAAGGCCCTTCCTTTCGTCCGGATCATCATGCGGCGCCGCTGTCATCAGCGGCGCCGCTCTTTTGCCAGTCTCGGTCCTTTGTTGACCTTACGCCGGCTGAGAAAGCGGATGCTTTCAACGTTCCCAGTCTGCGGTCATTGCTATTTGTTTCGATCCAGAACTAGATGTGTCGTGCTCGCGCATCATCTTCCTCCCTCCATTTGATTCCAGTGCCGATCGATTTTGCATTCCAGGCGATGGCCGAACGGTCCGATCGCGCGCCGGCACGATGGCGCCGGCCATTCCGGCGTTGGCTCGATGGCGTCGAGACGGGCTGGGCCGTGCCGCTTCTCGTCGCCTGCTTCGTCGGGATCTGGACGCTCTATCTGGCAGTCGCCTATGCCGGCAGCGGTCTGCACCCCGATACGCTGGAGGCCTGGACGCTGGGGCGGCATTTCGCGTGGGGCTATCCCAAGCATCCGCCATTGACCGGCTGGGTTGCCGCGAGCTGGAGCGCCATTTTTCCGCTCACCGACTGGTCGCTGCAATTGATGGCGATGGCCAACGCCGGGCTCGCGCTGGTCTTCGTCGATCGGATCGCGCGGCAATTCGTGAGGGGGCACAAGCGCGTCCTGGTGCTGTTGCTCCTGATGCTGACGCCGGCCTATCAATTCCATGCCCAGCGCTTCAACGCCAATGCGGTGCTGCTGGCGGTCTGGCCGCTGGCGACCTGGTGCTTCCTGCGCGCATTCGAGACCCGAGCGGCGTCGTGGGCGGTTGCCGTGGGATGCACGACGGCACTGGCCATGGTCGGCAAATATTATTCGATCTTCCTTGTCGCGAGCTTCACGTTTGCCGCGCTGGCGCATCCGGCGCGACGCGCCTATTTCACTTCCGCCTCGCCCTGGATTTCGGTCGTCGTCGGGCTTGCGGCGCTGTCACCGCATCTTCATTGGCTCGCGACCACGGGGGCATCGACCTTCACCTACGCGCTGAACCATGCCAACGGCACTGCGGCGAGTTCTGCTGCTGATGTCAGGAACTTCCTTTTGGGCCTGTTGGCGGCCATGAGTGTGTCAGCCGTCAGCTGGGTATTGATCGCCGGCACGCGGCTGAAGCAGTTTCCGGACGATTTCGCGGCGATGAATCCGGGCCTGCGGCTCCTCTTTTACGTTGCCGTCGGCACGATTGCGCTGCCGGTCCTGATCTCGCTCGTGATGGGCACCGATCTGCCGTCGCTATGGGCTTTGCAAGGGTTGTTTCTGTTCGCCATTCTCGTGGTCTGCGGCGCAAATTATTCAATCGAGCGCTTTTACACCGTCAACCTCACCGTGGTCGTGGCCGGTGTCGCGCTCACGGCCGTCCTCGTCGCCGCGCCGACCCACGCGGTCTATCGCAACGATCACGGTTACGAGGAGGGGCGCAATTTCTACGCGCAAGCGGCGAGCCGATTGACACGCGAGTGGCGCGAACTGACGGACGAGCCGCTCGCCGCCGTCAGCGGCGACGATTCACTGGCCTTCGCGACAGCCTTCTACAGCCCGGACCACCCGCACCACGTGCGGCCGTTCGAGGATCAATATCTCGGGGGCTTGCCGCACAAGACGACGCTGGAGCGCGGCTGGGCCGCGCTCTGTTTTCGCGATCAGGATGATTGCAGCCGGTGGATGGACTCGGTGGCCGGGCGCGCCGGGCATTTCATCAGGCGGGAACTTATCATACAGGCGCAGCTATGGGGCCGGCCCGGTCTCACGCGGGAAGTGGTTGTGCTGATGGTGCCGCCCCGTGGAAGCGGCGCGGCACCCGAAGGCATTGCGGACGATTTCAGCGCCAGCAGGCGCGCAACGGAATAGGCGTCTTGCTCAGCAGTGGCTGTCGCGGACCCGCTCGAGCCCTTCACTCGCGAATGGCACGGTGACGGCGGTCTTTTCGGCGCTCGACGGCGTGCGTTCCGTCTCCGCCCGTTCCGCGGCGTCGTGGTCTTTACGGTGTTTCGGTTCCATTGAAGCGCCCTTTCAAATTGTTGCAGTACAACATCGAGAGCGCCACGGAGTTCCTCAGCCGATGGCGCGATGATGCGGCCTGAACAACCGTCCTCTCTCCACCACCAGCACGATCGCGAGCGCGGCGAGGGACGACACGAAGAAGCCGACCGAGTACGGCAGCAACGTGCCGTCGAAGCTTTGTCCGATGGCCATGCCGACGGCGATGCCGATCAGCGTGGTGATCGAGCCGTAGAGCGAGGACGCCGTGCCGGCGATGTGGCCCTGCGGCTCCATGGCGAGTGCAGTGAAGTTGGCGACCATCATGCCGAACGAGAACATCATCAGCGCCGAGAGCACCATGAACAGGGGAAGCGGCAACGCGGCGAGGCTTTCCGTCAGCAGCATCACTCCCGCCACCGCGGTGTAGAGCGTCAGCGCGCCGTGCGAGATCACGCGCATGCCGAGGGTCCCGACGAATCGCGCATTGAGAAAGCCGGCAATGGCGGTGCCGGCCGCGATCCCGGCGAAGGCGAGCGGAAAATAATGGCCGAGGTGATAGATGCCGACAAAAACTTGCTGAGCCAAAAATACGTAGGCGAACAGCGCGCCCATGACGCTACCGGCGGCGAGCGCATAGCCGAGGGTTTGGCGATGGGTCACGGTCTGCCAGTAGGCCGTGAGCACGTCGGCCGGCGCAAGCGACCTGCGTTCGCTCTCAGGCAGGGTCTCCGGAAGCCGCAGCACGGACCATGCAAGCGCGAGCAGCCCGTAGAGCATCAGCACGACGAAGATGCCGCGCCATTGCGTCACCAGCAGCACCGCCTGTCCGAACGAAGGGGCGATCACGGGGACGGCGATGAAGATCATCATCGCAAGCGACATCACGCTCGCCATGCGGCGGCCGACGTAACAGTCGCGCACGATCGAGGTCGCGATCACGCGAGTCGCCGAGGTACCGAAACCCTGCAGTGCGCGTGCCAGCAGCAGCGTCTCGAACGACGGCGCCGCAATCGCCAGCACGCTTGCCACCGCATAGACCGCCATCCCGCCGAGCAGCACCGGGCGGCGGCCAAAGCGATCCGACAGCGGGCCCATGACGAACTGCCCCGCGCCAAAGCCGATCAGGAAGGTCGACAGCACCAGCTGAAGATGGTTGGCGACGGGGATATTGAAGGCCGACCCGATATTGGGCAGTGCCGGGAGCATCATGTCCATCGCAAGCGGATTCAGCGCCATGATCGACGCGATCACGATGACGAATTCGGGGAAACCCATGGGACGGTGTCCCGAGGACACCCAGTCGTCGGCATTGACGTCGGACAAGAAGCTCACCTCTGATTTGAGGCCCTTATCTATCTTCAATGCTGCGTTGCACAAGCAACGTTTCGGGATGGCTGGCAGGCGGTGCAGGAGCAGACAGGAATTGATGAGGTATCAGCGCTCGCGGCCGCCGCGCGCGGCGGGATCCTCCGCGCAGCTTTCGTGGTGCGGGCAGCCGGGGTCGAACCGGCACAGCGCTTGCGCGCCGAGGGATTTTAAGTCCCTTGCGTCTACCAATTCCGCCATGCCCGCTTGATCCAACGAGATCAGCCACTTAAGTCCCTTGCCGGCGGTCTGGAATTGGCATTTGCAGGCCGGAGGGGTGGTTCTTCCATAGGCGAGCCGGCGGCACAAGGCAAAGCCTCAATCCGGACATCTGTTGTTGCTTTAGGCATTCTCAATCGACGGGGACTATTCATCCGGCATGTCAGCTTTGATGCAATATCGCCTGCGCCCGTGCTGCGTGGTCGCCGCGCTGCTCGCGGCCGACTTCGCGCTGTCCGGCTGCGCCGGCATGAGCGAGACGGTCGCTCCGGCCTTTGCCGATCCCGCCAAGTACGAATTGTACGATTGCAAGCAGCTCGAAGGCGAGCGCAAGTCGATCGCCAACCGCACCGGCGATTTGCAGAGGCTGATGGAAAAGGCACAGACCGGCGCGGGCGGCGCCGTGGTGTCGGAGCTTGCCTATCGCAACGACTACATCGCAGTACGCGGGCAGGCGCAGATGGCCGATGACGCTTGGCGCCGCAACAAGTGCCGGGAAACGCCCCCCGAGGCGACGCCGGCCGCCGCGGCGCCCGCAGCCAATCCTGGCCCGATCAAGCCTGGCCCGAAATCGACAAGAGCCGTGCGCTGAAACGTCCTGACATCAGCGCCTCGCGTCAGGGCCGCCAGCCGTAGATCCAGTCCTGCCGTGCCAGCATGCGTTCCGGGCCGAGGGCGCGGACCGCAAGATCGCGCGCGAACGCGAGCGGCCCACTGAAATGATAGATGCGGCCCTGCTGCCGCGCGGTCCGCTGCACCCGCCGCACGCGCGCCTGGCGCGTCCGGCCGTATTGTCTCAGCGCTGCCGTGATGCCCGCGGTGGTCTCGGCGATCTCAGGGCTCAAATGCTGCGCGAGCACTGCGGCGTCCTCGATCGCCATGCCGGCGCCCTGGGCCGCAAACGGCAGCATCGCATGCACGGCGTCGCCGAGCAGCGCGACCGGGCCTTTACTCCAGGGGCAGTCGTCGGGGACGCCGAACAGCGCCCATTTCCGCCAGCTGTCGACTGTGGCGAGCATCATGCGCGCCGGCGGCGGCCAGCGCGGCGCGGCGAAGGCGTCCAGCACTTCGCGGGGATCGCCGGGCGTGCTCCAGCCCGGCCTGTTCCAGGTGCCCGGCAGCACCGCGACCACGTTGATCTGGCGTCCGCCCGCGATCGGGTAGGCGACGAGATGGGCATTCGGGCCCATCCAGAGCTGGACCCGGCGCGCTGTGTAGTCCTTCGGCAGTTGCGTGGCATCGAGCGTACCGCGCCAGGCAATCAGCCCGGAGAAGCGCGGCTGCACCTCGGGGAATAGATGCTGGCGCACCGTCGACCAGATACCGTCGGCGCCGATCAGCGCACTGGCGAGATCGCTGCGCCGGATCGTGCCGCTGCGATGAACCACCGTCAGCCCCTTGGCGTGAGGCGCGACGTCTTCGAAGGTCGCGCCGAGTTTCAGGTCGATATCGGGATGGTCGGAAACTGCGCCGGCGAGGGCGGATTGCAGGTCGGCGCGGTGCACCACCCAATAGGGGGCGCCGGCGCGCTCGGCGGCGGCTTCTCCCAGCGGCATGCGCAAAAGCTCACCGCCGGCCCGCGCGCTCATGATCGAGACTGCCTCCGGGATCACGGCGCGCAACTTGAGGCGCTCGGTGAGGCCGAGCTCGACCAGCACGCGGCTGGCGTTCGGGGAGAGTTGCAGACCGGCGCCGACTTCCTCGAGCCGCTCGGCCTTTTCCAGCACGATGATGCGGAAGCCGCGGGCCGCGAGCGCAAGCGCAGCCGTCAGTCCACCGATGCCGGCACCGGCGATGACAATCGTTCGGGAGAGCGCCACCCCTGGCCGATGGAAGCGGTCAGGCCACCTTGTCCTTCAGGACGCATTCCGGCGGACGGGCTTCGCCCGCCTTCAGGTCGGCGGCGAAACGGTACAGAGTCGAGCAGTACGGGCAGATGATCTCGTTGTCGTTGCCGAGGTCGAGGAAGACGTGCGGATGATCGAACGGAGGGTTGGCGCCCACGCACATGAACTCTTGCGAGCCGATCTCGATGACGGGGACACCGGCATCGTTGTGGAAGTGCGGGACGACATGGTCGGACATCGTACTCATCCTGGAGTGGCAATGGCGGCAGACACAATCACGACTGCCGCGGCATTATTAAGGCGCCGCGGACCATACTGGTGGGTGGAGATGATTGCTAGTCCAGCGGAACCGAAAGCTCCGCAATGCCCCATGCTCATTTGCTCATGCAAATTCGACACAATCTTGCGGCCTGAGAGAAGCCCTTCTTTCGTCGGGGACGTTGTGTCGCAATTTTGGCATACTATGTCTGTGGACGAGCGTAATTGCGACGAAAGACAACCGTTAGGCGTCAACGATCTCAGGACCGTCCAGGCTCTCCGCATGAAGTGGTTGCGAATCAGCACAGCGTTGACCGGTATCGCGGCATGCGGCTTCATGCTCGCGCAGGTAGCACCGCACGCCCGCGAGGCCGGGGCGATTCTGGCCGCCCAGGACGATCCCGCCGCGCTCTCAGAGATCAAGCTCGACGCGCTGCTGCGGCACAACGACCGCCTGATTCAAGACAACATCGAGGTCGCGCTCGCATCGGGCGATGCCGATCTTGCCGACAGTTTTGTCGCACTGGCGCGCGACCGCAACATCGCGCTGCCTGACGACCTCCTGAGCCATGTCGGTGACGCGGTCAAAGCCGAAAACTCCACCTCGCATTTCGCAAAACGGTTTGCCGCCGGTCTCGTTACCGGCAACGCGGATGATGTTGCGAGCTTGTCGGGAACCGTGGCCGGCGATCTCTTCGTCATCGGTGACATCAGGGACGTCGTCCGCGAGGGCAAGCACCTCGCCATGGGCGAGGAGACCGATCGCCTGGTGCTGGGCCTTGCGGCCGCGGGTCTCGCGGTCACGGCCGTGACCTACGTCTCCGTCGGCGGTGCCGCGCCGGTTCGCGCCGGGCTGACGCTGGTGAAGGACGCGCGCAAGGTCGGCCGGCTCGGCGAGGGACTAGCGGCATGGGCCGGCCGGTCCGCGCGCGAGGTCGTCGATACGCCGATGCTCCAGAACGCGGTTGCCTCCGGCTCGGTGCTGCGGCCGGGCCAGACCTTGAGCGCGATCAAGGCCGCGTTCCGCGCCGAGAAGGCCGGCGCGCTGGTTCGGCTCGGCAAGGATGTCACGCGCGTGGTCGAGAAGACCGGCACGCGCGGCGCGATGGATAGCTTGCGCATCGCTGAAGGTCCCAAGGACGTCGCACGCGCGGCGCGGCTCGCGGAAGCGCAGGGCGGCAAGACGCGCGCGATTCTGAAGCTGCTCGGCCGCGGCGCGCTGCTGCTGATCGGCGGGGCGTTCAATCTTGCACTCTGGCTGTTCGGTGCGGCGTTGACGCTGCTCGGCCTGTTGTCCTCGATCAAGGCGACGACGGAGCGCCTGACCCAGGCCTGGTGCGATCGCAGACGGGCGCGGCGACTTCGCCGGGCGCGGATCGCCGCCGAAGCCGTTCTGGCAAGCCCTGCCATCACGGCCTAAGATACCTCTTCCCCTCAAGATTGCGGAACTGATGATGCCGAGCTTTCACAACGGCGCCGTTGAAATTGCCTATCTCGACGAAGGCGAGGGCGATCCGATCATCCTGGTGCACGGCTTTGCCTCCAGCAAGAACGTGAACTGGGTCTATCCGACCTGGGTCTCGGAGCTGCGCAAGAACGGCCGCCGTGTCATTGCGCTCGACAATCGCGGCCATGGCGAAAGCGCAAAGCTCTACGAGCCCGCGCAGTACTCCATCCCGACCATGGCCGGCGACGTGCTCGCGCTGATGGATCACCTCGCCATCCCGCAGGCCGATCTCATGGGCTATTCGATGGGCGGACGGATGACGGCCTGGCTCTCCCTCAACGAGCCGCAGCGCCTGCGTTCGGCAATCCTTGGCGGCATCGGCATCGGCGGCCTGATCGAGGGCACCGGGCCCGGCGAGAACGTCGCGAAGGCGCTGGAAGCGCCCTCGCTCGACGACGTCTCCGATCCCGTCGGACGCACGTTTCGTGCTTTTGCAGACCAAACCCGTTCCGACCGCAAGGCGCTGGCCGCCTGCCTGCGCGGCACGCGCGATCTCATGACGAAGGACGAAGCCGCGCGCATCGACGTGCCCGTGCTGATCGCGGTCGGCAGCACCGACGACGTCGCGGGTTCGGCCAGCGCACTCGGTGCCATCATCCCGGGTTCGGAAGTGCTCGATATTCCCGGTCGCGATCACATGCGCGCAGTCGGCGACAAGGTCTACAAGACTGGCGTGCTCGATTTCCTCTCACGCCGCGCCTGAGGCGATGAGGCGGTTTCAGCTATCCTGAAATGTCTCGTTACAGTGGGCCATCCACTCCCTTCGGCAACCGTCCATTCCTGTACCTAGGGATCGGGGTTCGCTAAGGGCGCATATGAGACTCAGCTCGAAGCCACAGCTTTATCGAGGTCAATCGGATACTTGCAATTCCGATCCGTCCAACTGCGCACGGCCTCCGTCGGCGCGTCGCGCAGCCCGGTAACGGCCGGGCGACTGACCAATGTGCCGGTGAAACAACTTCGAAAACGCCGCTGCAGTCTCGTAACCGATCCGGTTGGCAATCCGTGCGATCGGTTCGTCGCTGGTTTCCAGCAGGAACGCCGCCTCCGCCATCCGGCGTTCGATCACATAACGTTGCATGGGCTGGCCCACGAGCCTAGTGAAGCGCGCCGAAAATGCCGAGCGGCCGAGCCCGACGCGACGGCCTAGGTCGCTCAGCGTCCAAAGCTGCTCCGGACTTTCGTGAATCAGCTTCAGCGCCGGTCCGATATGGGGGTCAGAAATGGCCCCGATCCAGCCGCCTTGCCCGGGACTGAGAGACGCGATCCAGCTTCGCAGCACCTCGACGAAGAGCACTTCCGTCAGTCGTGAAAGCGCGACGCCTTGGCCAGGACGCTCGAGCGCGGACTCGCTCATCATGCGGCGCAGGATGGCTTCAAGCCAACCACGGTCGGACGTCGGCTTCAGCAAGAGCACGGGTGGAAGCAACTCCAGCACGCTGCCAAACGTCGGCCGCGACACCGTGAAATTGCCGCAGAGCATGGTCGAGAGCGGCTTTGCACGGCTGCCGTGACGAACGAATCCGAGGCGTGGCGACGACCGTTCGATATCCACGATGCGCAAAGGCTCGGCCCGGCGATCCGAATAAAACACATGGGGCTCGCCACGTGTGATGACGACAAAATCGCCCCCGGTGATCTGGATTTCCTCTCCCTGTTCGAGCGCGAGGGTCGCTGAACCTTGGCTGAGATAGTGAAACAGGGCGTAGGGGCGCGCCGGCAACTCAAGATGCCAGGGATGGCCGAGCTCGAAGTGAAAGAGCAGCGTCCCGCCGAGACGAACCCGATCGAGCACCTGGGTGAGTATATCCATCCCCCGAGACTAGAACCGCGGACGATCGGACACAAGACACGGACGATTGGTCCCTATCGTCCGAGAGGTCCACGGAATACGTCATGCCACGGCGGGCCGACCGGACGTGCGGCAACCATTTCGCCAACGGCAGATGGAAGAACCGCGACCTTGCTGGAAACGCCTGTCCATTCCCCCGGACTACTTTCGTCCGACATGCCAACAGGAACAAACAATGCGAACTATTCTCCTCTCAGCCGCCACCGTCCTCCTGGCCGGAACGACGTTGGTCGGAGCCGTACATTCCGCCGAACTGCCCAAGGGGGCAGCGCACAACGTCGTGCTCGTGCACGGCGCCTTCGTAGACCAGACGAGCTGGCAGCCGGTTGCCGATATTCTCACCAAGAAAGGCTACAACGTCACGCTCGTCGAAAATCCACTCACTTCGCTCGCCGCCGACGTCGATGCGACCAAACAGGCGCTCGCGAAGCAAGCCGGCAGGACCGTTCTGGTCGGCCACTCATGGGGCGGCGTGGTGATCACGCAAGCCGGCAACGATCCCAAGGTTTCGGCGCTGGTTTATGTGTCCGCCTTTGCGCCGGAGGTCGGTGAATCGCTGGCGTCGCTGGCAAAGGCCGGTCCGCCGACCGAAGGCGGCAAGGCGATCCACCCCGATGCGAAGGGCAATCTGTACATCGATCCAAAGGTGTTTCCGTCAGCCGTCGCGGCTGACCTTCCTCCGGAGATCGCCGCGCACCTGGCCAACTCGCAGCTTCCGCTGAACCACGTTGCATTCGAAGCCCCGGTCGACGTTGCGGCCTGGCATGACAAGCCGACGTTCTACGTCATCAGCACGAAGGACAAAGTCCTCGCGCCCGAGGCCCAGAAGTCGTTCGCGGCCAGGATCCACGCCCAGACGACGGAAGTCACCGGCAGCCATGCCTCGCTCGTCGTCCATGCGAAGCAGGTCGCTGAGGTGATCGAAAAAGCCGCCCTCACGAGGTGACGGTGCCGCTCCCGGCGCTGTGGCGCCGGGAGCCCGCGCGCTCCCGCTCGACCATTTTAAGCCAGGCATCCGTAGAGTGCTGAAACGTCCTGACGACACTTCAGCTCACGGACGTGAACACCTCCAATCGCGGAACGCAACAAGTGTTGTCATGATGTGAGCGACGCATTGGAATGGACATTCCTGCATGTATAAGGCACTTCTTGTCACCCTCACTGCTGTGGCTCTTACCACCGTGTCTGCCGCGTCTGCTCCCGCCGTCAGCAGAGAGCCGCTGAATGCTGCGACGCTCAGCGCAATCAAATCGAAGTTCGGAAGGCTGATGAAATTGGCAAACAAGCATGATTTCAAGGCTCTGCATCGGATGTTCTGGCAATCGCCCTCGGCCCTTTTGGTGGCCAAGAGCGCGATCCCGTCCGAGGGAAACTGGGCCGGCTTATGGGGTAACGCGGCGATTGATCAATAGCTGCATTATATCGGTAGCCCGGTCCGGTCGTACTCGAGCCAGATTTTTCGAAGCTCAGGGTTGTCGGCCTGACGCGCGACGTCGCCGAGTCCTATGTGCCGATGAACATCACCGTCTCTTATGCGGGGCAAGATGGAACAGCCAGGCCGTTTCTCATGATCAGCAACTGGCTTCGCGTCGGGAAGGACTGGAGGGTCGCTTCCGAAATCATTCTTCCGGTGCCGGCGGCACCGGCACAAAGAGCTAGCCGCGGAACGCCTCAGTTGTTGTACGGCACTGACCGTCTCGCACTTGGGTCCGTTTTCACGCAGCCGGCTGACTAACGGCTGGTCGTGCTCATGCCACCGCCCCGCCGCGTGTGCCGATTTGCGGGGGCGATGAAGGGCTCCAAACACCCTTGAGAACGAATGCGCTGGTCTTACTGGATAAACGCGATCGCTGCTCGGACGAAACCAGGCACGATGGCGCTTCACCCCAATCTCACCGCGCTTTGCTGTCTTCCCCAAGGCGGCGCGCCAGCGCCATCAGCACGGTGAAGGTCGCAACCCACACCATCCGCGCGCCGTAGCGGTCGTGCGGGCCGGAGATCACGCCGCAGATGAAGGCATTGCCGAGCAGCGCCAGCGTGATGGTCGCCGCCAGCAAGGTCAGGTCGTCGAGCCGGCGGTTCGCGAGGGCATGCGCCAGCAGCGCGACCAGCGCCAGCATCGAGGCCAGCGCGACGGGAACGTGCAGCCAGTTGATGGTGTCGAAATCGAGTCCCCAATTCTGCTGGCGCGCGGCGCGCATCGGCGCGGCCTGCGAGGGGACATAACGTTCGATGATGCCGCGGGTGTGCGGGATCCAGCCATTGGTGCCTTCGCCGGTCGCCACATGCAGCAATTGCTGGCCCAGCGCCTGCAAGGCCGCGCCGGCCTGCCAAGCCGGATAGTCGGCGAGCGAACCCACGACGATGGTGCCCATCTCGTCGTTCATGCCTTCGAAGCGGCCGAGCGTGTTGAACATGCTCTTGCCCCACAGGAATTCGTCGGCGCTCGCCGGCAATTGGTCGCGATAGGGGCAGAGCTTGAGTTTTTCGCGTGGGCAATGGTCATTGAGATAACGCGCAACGATGCCGTCCTGCATCATGCGGCCGAAGGCGACGCCGGTGCCGCCGGGCGTCCACGTCCACTTGCCCGACAAGGCATGGTTCGCCGACACCAGCATCAGGCCGCCAGCGAGGATGGTGAGGCTCGCTTGGGCCAATCCGGCGATCGGAAGCCGGCGCCCCAGCAACGGCCGCGCCATCCAGCCGGCGATGCAGAGCCCGAGCAGCACGCCGAGCGTGGCGCTGTGGGTCGCGGCGGCAAAGGCCGTGAAGACGAACAGCGAGATTTTTTCGAGCGCCGAGGTCCGCGGCCCGCCGACGACCAGCAGGAATAGCGACAGCACCGACAGGCCTGCAAAAATGTCGGTGAGCAGCATGCTCGCAAGCCAGGGCAGCGCAGTCGACAGGATCAGGAGCAGGCTGATCACGACGAAACGGAACGTCTGCATCATCGAGAGCACGCGCAAGGTGAGCTGCAACAGCCACAGCGTGGCCAGCGACTGGACCGCGAGGTTGATCCAGAACCCTGAACTTTCGCCATAGTGCAGATAGATGCCGAAGACGGTGGAGCGGCTCGGGACGAGATAGCCCTCGTACCAGCGCGCCAGATAGCCTCCGGTATCCCATTGCAACAGCGGATAGCCGTTCCAGAATGCCGGCGCGATCAACAGGAGCGGCAGGGCGATGGCGGCGAGCCGCAGCCAGAGTGAGCCCGCGGCGCCCGCGCGCGCATGATCGGTGGTGATGGTCAAATCCGCTCCGTCCTCACTCGGACCATGCCCGTAATTACCGTTGAGGCGGAATTCACCAATAGTTTGACGCCGCCCGGCTTGAATTTGGCGAAACCCTGACCATTTTGAGCCGACCTTGCCGCCCGGGGTGTCGGAAGAAACTGTTGTGATTCAACGCGTTGGCATGCCCCCGCCGGACAACGCACTGTTCACTCTCAGGCAAGCCCGTCAGGACTTTGTCGCCTAGACTGTGTTATAGAACCAGTGAAACGAGCCAATTCGAAAGAGCAGATCTCATGGCAGTGCATCAGGTCAATCCGGGAGGAAAGCTTGCAACGCTTGATCCGATCTGGGATCGGATCCGCGGCGAAGCGGAGGACATCGTCCATCGCGAGCCGGAGCTTGCGACCTTCATCTATTCGACGGTGCTGCATCACAGCCGCCTGGAAGATGCGGTGATCCATCGAGTCGCCGACCGGCTCGATCATTCCGCGCTGTCGGGCGATCTCGTGCGCCAGACCTATGACGAGGCGCTGCGCGACGATCCCGATCTCGGCAACGCCTTCCGCGCCGATCTCGTCGCCGTCTACGATCGCGACCCCGCGACCTCGCGCTTCATCGATCCCTTGCTCTATTTCAAGGGCTTTCACGCCATCCAGACCCACCGCCTCGCGCATTGGCTCTATCTGAAGGGCCGCAAGGATTTTGCGTATTATCTGCAGAGCCGGGCGTCTGCGGTATTCCAGACCGACATCAATCCCGCCGCGCGCATCGGCCGCGGCATCTTCCTCGACCACGCCACCGGCTTCGTCTGCGGTGAGACTGCGCTGATCGAGGACGACGTCTCGATCCTGCATGGCGTTACGCTCGGCGGCACCGGCAAGGAGAACGAGGACCGCCATCCGAAAATCCGCCACGGCGTCCTGATCGGCGCCGGCGCGAAGATCCTCGGCAACATCGAGATTGGTCATTGCGCGCGCATCGCGGCGGGCTCGGTCGTGGTCAAACCGGTGCCGCACAACGTGACGGTCGCAGGCGTGCCTGCCAAGGTCGTCGGCGAAGCTGGCTGCGCCGAGCCGTCGCGCACCATGGATCAGATGATCAACGCCATGGGACTCTGAGATGGGCCTCTGAGGCGGGCCTTCGAGCTTGTCGGAAGGGGCGGATTTTCCGCCCCTTTCGTCCCAAAATTCTTTGGCAATTCATGCTGGCGGTTGGTCGCGTCTCGTCCTAAAACCCGCGCCAACCCAGATTTCGATTGGAGACTTGCCGTGGACGTCAAGGAAGTTAGGAAGCTCGACGCGTATTTGAAGCGCGTATTCGGCAATCCCAAGATCCGCGTCGTGCCGCGGCCGAAGAAGGATGATTCCGCCGAGGTCTATATCGGCGAGGAATTCATCGGTGTGCTCTTCGTCGACGACGAGGACGATGATCGCTCGTTCCAATTCCAGATGGCGATCCTCGAGGACGACCTCGTCGACCAGGAATAGTTCGGCGATCGTCTCGCTCAACGGGGCCGCGCGGGCGCGGCTCCATGCCTTTGCTTTCTTGCAAGAACATATATCTGCGAGGGTGATGTTCAGCTCAGGTCGTGCAGGTCTTTTCCGAGGGGAGGTGTCAGACGGAACGTCGAGAATACGACTTCTAGCCCCGCCCGTTCGGGTGTGCAGGCCATCGGTCCCACAAGGTAGGAGTTTGCTTTAGGAAACGCCGCCAGCCGCATGAGGGGCCAGGATTTGCCGTCGGCCGAAACCTGCAGACGAAGGACACCGTTGGCGATGGTCGCGCGGACCCAGAAATCGCTGGCATTATGCTCATAGGGTGCTGTCGCCCAGTCTGATTGCCCGTTTGTCAGCACGCTCGCGAGCATAGCGCGGCCATCCGACAATTCGATTCCGGCTTTGACCCAATGATGCGCGTCGAGGCGCACCATGATGCCCGCCTGATCATAGAGCGCCCGGAAATCGCCCTGAACACGCAAATCTGCGGTGAATGCTTCGCCTGTCGGAAAGCCCAGGAAATGTCCGCTATCGCGATTGAAGCCGTAATGGGTTTCGCGCCAGAAATCCGTGGCCTTGTCCGTGAGGATCCGCAGGTCATCACCCTCTGCCGCCCATCGCTGCGGTTCATTTAGCCACACACCGTCACTTCTGCGGAGAATCATGACTAACCTCTGTCGCGGATGCCTGCCGGTTCGGTCCGTGAGTCGGACGAGCACGGCATCGTGCATTGAGATGAAAAGGCAATGTAGCCGAGATTGCTTCGCTTCGCTCGCAGGGACGAGCAACAGCTTCACCGCCGCCCCATCCTGACACCATACGCGCGAAGCTGACTTCGAAAAATACGAAGCATTACAGGAGCTTGGCTACTGTGCATGGGGTTGTTTTCGCAGTTTTTGTTTTGGAGGCGCAGGTCGCGCGGTCGCGTTCAGCCCTTCGGGCCGCGCAGCTGCGCCGTCAGCTTCTCCATCGCTTCCGCCGTATCGCGCCACTGCGACAGCCAGCTGCGCGGAAAGCGGAAGGTGAGGTCGGCGCCGCCGACGCGGCGTTCGGCGAGGCACATGCCGGGCGTCGCACCATCGCGCGTGCAGCGCGCGGTCAGCGCGGGACTTGCGGCAGAATAGAGATCCTCGGTGCCGTAAGGCGTGTCAGCGCGGAACGTCCGCATCGTCAGCCCGTCCTGGGGCATTGCCGCGGCCTGGTCGAGATAGCGCGGATAAATCGTGGCTACGCGCTGCTCGGGCGAGAGCGCATCGCGATGTGCGGCGATCGACAGGAAGATGCGGTCGATCGGCTGCACCGCCGCATCCACGCTATCGGCGGTGACGTGCTTCGGCGCGCCCGGCGGCTCCAGCGAAGGGTACAGGAAGTCGAGATCGATCCGCTCCTGTGGCCCGGAGTGGCGCTGGATCTTCATGCGGATCGCGTTGGTCGGCAGGTTGAACAGCGTGCCGCCGACGCTCACCGGCAGCTTGTCCGGGGCGTTCGCGCCGCTCGGCCCCCAGGTCGGCCACAACAAATAGGCGACGAGCGCGACGGCGCACACCGCGGCAATGCCGCCGAGCACGATCGGGACGACGTGGGCCCGGGTGCGCACCCGGGGAGATTGAGGGGAAATTGCCGAAAACACCGTCATGAGCCGCGCGAATGAGCCGGAAGTCGGCCGATGGCCGACGAATCAGCGGCGAATATGCCACGTGGTGGCGATTTCGCGGAGCGTTGGCCGGCTGCAGGGAAGGGAGAGAGGCCTGCGTGGAACGGCTGGCGGCGTTAACCTTCCCTTAAGGATAATGTAGCGTTAACCGGCACTCTTTGTCACAGGAAGGTACCTCGCGTTGCGTAAGGGCGGACTGTTCCGATGACACCTGAAGCTCTCAACACATTCTTCTCGATCGGCATTGGTTTCGCGCTCGCGGGAGCGCTCGTGAGCGGATACCAGACGGTCGCACAGCGGCCGGCCGGCTTCGGTCTGTTGCAGGACGGCGTGGCGCCGAAGACCTTCGCGGCGGTTCCGTTCCTGGTGTTCGCGGCGCCTTTCATCATCATGCGCAATACTCTGCGCGGCAGGCAGGTGGAGAGCCGCCGCGTCGAATTCGTGATGATGGCGACCGTCATCGCCGGCTTCTGGAGCATGATGAGCGGCACCTTCTTCCTGATGACGCTCCGCGCGGCCGGCGTTCTGGTCTGATGCGCGCCGCTGTAGGGCTGCCTGCGCGGCGGCCCTTTGCGTCAAGGCCGCCGTTTCGCTATGGCTGGGGTTGACGCCACAGGAGACCCTCATGGCGATCTACGAGCTCGACGGGCAGGCGCCCGACCTTCCCGCCGACGGCAACTACTTCATCGCGGAGACCGCTACCGTGATCGGCCGCGTGCGCCTGAAGCCGGGCGCGAGCGTCTGGTTCGGCGCGGTGCTGCGCGGCGACAATGAGTGGATCGAGATCGGCGAGGGCGCCAACGTGCAGGACGGCTCGACCTGCCACACCGATCTCGGTTTTCCGCTTCAGATCGGCAGGAACTGTACGGTCGGGCATAACGTCATCCTGCACGGCTGCACCATCGAGGAGGGCGCACTCGTCGGCATGGGCTCAATCGTGATGAACGGCGCCAGGATCGGGCGCAACAGCATCGTCGGCGCCGGCTCCGTCATCACCGAGGGCAAGGAGTTTCCCGAACGGTCCCTGATCATCGGCTCGCCGGCGCGGGTGATCCGCACGCTCGACGATGCTCAGGTGCAGAAGATGGGGAGTGCTGCGAAGTTCTACGTCGCCAATGGACCGCGCTTCACAAAGGGCCTCAAGCGGATCGGGTGAACTCAGCTTCCTTCGGACTCGCGCGCTTCTATTGCGCTTGCGACCTTCTCGTGCCCCGCGGACCATAGGGCATGCTCATCGCTACCGTCCTGGTACGGATTGGCTTCCGCCGGAATGTTTTTACGCGCCGCGCGTTCGCCTTCTGCAAAAGCATCGCGATCGTTCATCGTGACTGCGCCTTTCTGTTTGCGGAGCAGAAGATCAGCTTGCGCGTGATCGTGCCCGCCTTCCCGGTTTCAAGCTGATGCGACGGCATTTGTTCCGGAACCGGTCCTTGCTGCGGCGGTTGATCGGCGAAGGAGAATTTCAATGGCCAGATTGCCTATAGCCCGTTCAATCAAGACCGTGATCGTGATCTTCGCCCTTGCCGCGGTGCCGGCCGCATCGTTCGCGCAAGCCACCGGCGGCTCCACAGGATCGGCCGGAGGTGTCGCCAATTCTCCGGCTCCCGCGCCAGGCACCAACAGTCTGGGGACCGCCCAATCGTCCGGTGCGAATGCACCCGGCGTCACCACTGGGACCGGCGCAGGTGGGTCCACCGACGCCGCCGTCAACGCCGAGAACCGGCTGCTCGACAAGAAGCTCAAGAGCATCTGCCGCGGCTGCTGACGCTCGCGGGGAAGTGAGACAGTGAGGCTGTCAGGAACGCCTCAAGCCGATTAGCTTGGTCCTGCTTTGGAGCGTGGAGGGTATCCACGCAGAGGATCGAGTGATGTTACGGAAGATGATGTTGACGGCGCTGGCTGTGGTGGCGGTTGGGTCGTCGATGCCGCAGGCGGCACAAGCGGGCGGTCACGGCGGCTGGGGTCATGGCGGCGGTGGCTGGGGCCATGGTGGCGGCTGGGGTCATGGCGGCCACTGGCATGGCGGTGGCTTCTGGCCAGGCGTCGCCATCGGTGCCGGTATCGCCGGCGCAGGTTACTACGGCGGGTATTACGGCTACGGCCAACCGTATTACGGCAATCCATATTACTATGGTACCGGATACGATGATGGCGGTTATGGCGGCTGCTACGTTGTGCGGAAGCGCGTCATGACGCCATCGGGCTGGCGCGTCCGCCCCGTGGATGTCTGCGAATAGGCGGCGGTACCCGTCAAAAAACAAGGCCGTTGACGCAATATACCGTCAACGACCTTGCCAGCCCCGGACATTGAAATCGGCTCACGCCATCCGGTAACGGCGAGCATCGCTTGGAATCACACGGGCGAATGTGATCCAGTTCACAAGTCCAAAAATTTAAGGGTGGCGGCGCCGGCTGCTCAGCCGCGCGAGCGCTTGCGTGCACTGGCATGGACACGATGCCGTGCAGGTTTCCTGCGGGTAACTGAGGGAGTCTCCGCCTCGCTCGCCCGGGCGCTGGCAAAGGATTGCCGCAGGCCATCGATGGACTCGTTGAGTGTCGAGACCTGCTCGGACAGACGCTTGGTGTCGGCCTGCTGGAATGCGAGCAAGCGCTTCACACTCTGGAGCTGGTCTTGCACGACCTGGAGCTGGTCAATCGATTCCTGCTGGGTTGCCTCCAGCCCCTTGGTCTTCTCGACCAGCTGCTCGGATGCCTGTGCGGTGCGAGCCTGCAGCTGCCGCGACGCCACCACCCGGTCGGTCTCAGGGGCCGCACCGGTATAGGCACGCCAGATCGCGATCGAGGTCACCCCCGCGATCAGGAGCAGGAGCGCGGCGGCGGTCAGCGCGATAGGCTGGGCGCCAAGGCGAAGGAGGGGATGGGACCGCGTGTCCTCTGCGAGATCGATCATCGCTGACAAAACCCAAATTGAAACTTGGTGAGTGGCGAAGACCGGCAACCTGAGGTTACCGGGGCGTCCCGAAAGCGTTACGTGTCGGCAAGGAATGGGACCAAAAAGAGGCTAAGAGCAAAAAAACCAACAATCAGGATGCCTTAGGGCATCCGTGCCCCCGTCAGAGGCAGAGATCAGGGCTGAAACAGCGAAAACGGACCGGAATAGGTCTTCGAGCGCGGCGCCGCGTAGGGCCCGAGCCGGGAGGTCTTCAGTCCCAGTCGCACCAGTGATTCTGCCAAGGTCACCGCGGCGGCGACGCCGTCGATCACGGGCAGGCTGTGCGTGGCGGCGAGTTCATTGGCGAGATCGGCCATGCCGGCGCAACCGAGCACGATGGCCTCTGCGCGATCGTCGCGGATCGCGGCCGTGATTTCCATAGAGATTTTTGCGAGCGCATCGGTGTTGCGCTCCTCGAGCGCGAGCACCGGCACCTCGGCGGCGCGGACGCGCGCGCAGCGTTCGGCGAGGCCGTATTTCCGCAAATTATGCTCGATCGGCACGATGGAGACACCGAGCGTCGTCACCACGGCGAAGCGCGCGGCAATCAGGCTCGCCATGTGGAAGCCGGCCTCGCCAATGCCGATCACTGGTGCCCTTGCCGCAGCGCGCGCGGCGTCGAGGCCGGTGTCGTCGAAGCAGGCGATGACATGCGCATCCGCGCCGTCGCGGTCGGCCTCGCGGATGCAGCCGAGCATGCCCGGCACCGCGAACGCCTCGTCGTAAAATCCCTCGATCGAGACCGGGCCCATCGTGGGCTGGCGCGCATCGATCACGGTGTCGGGCAGGGCGACCGCGCGCGCGGCAGCGGCGATCTTCACCGTCATGGACGCAGTGGTGTTGGGATTGACGACGTGAAGCCGCATCGGATCAGACAAGCCCCTTCTCAGACAAGCCCTTTGCCGGCGTCCGAGCCTTTGGCCGCCTGTCGCTTGTTGAGCATGTGGATGGTGCCAAGCGCAAGCGCGATCACCGTGAACGAGACGGCCGAGATCACGGTGCCGAGCGCATAGAGGTCGGGGTTCGTCACGGTGGTGGTGAGGCCCTGGAGATCGAGAGGCAGCGTGTTCACCGCCCCGATCGCCTGGCTGGAACGCGCGAGTTCGTCCCAGGACAGTGTGAAGCCGAACAGTCCAATGCCGATCACGGAGGGCAGGATGATCGGCAGCACGACATGACGGAACGCCTGCCACGGTGTCGCACCGAGATCGCGCGCGGCTTCCTCGAGCCTGGGATCGAAGCGATTGAAGATCGCGAACATGATGAGAAGGCCGAACGGCAGCGTCCAGGTCAGATGTGCACCGAGGCCCGAGGTGAGCAGACCCATCGAGGTCTCGAAATTCTCGTTCCAATGCGCCTTGATCAGATCGTCGATGATGCGGAATTCAAGCGAGATGCCGAGCGAGGTGATGATCGAGGGCACGATGAGGCTCGCGATCGCGGAGTAGAACAGGATGCTTTGCGCCTTGAACTTGCGGCGAAACGCCATGCCCGCTGCGACCGACAGCACGACGGTGACGATCATCACGATAATGCCAAGCAGCAGCGAACGGCGGAAGGCGGCGCCGAGATCGACGATGCCGGTGCCCTGGAACAATTTTGCGATCCAGAAAGTCGATACACCGTTCATCGGGAAGGTGAGGCCGCCCTGCGGTCCCTGGAACGACAGCACATAGATCGCGATCATCGGGCCGTAGAGGAACAGCGTGTAGGCCGCGAAGAAGATCGCGAGCACGTAGAAAGAGCGCGGGCGTCCTTCCTTCATGCTCTAGAGCTCCTTCTTGATGTCGACGATACGCGACATCATGGTGATGATCAGGAACGTGATGACGAGCAGGATCACGGCATTGGCCGCTGCTGCCGGGAATTGCAGCGCATTCACCCGCGTCTCGATGATCTTGCCGGCGGCCGCGATCTGCTGCCCGCCCATCACGCCGATGGTGATGAAGTCGCCCATCACGATGGTGATGACGAAGATCGAGCCGATCACGATGCCGGGTTTTGCCAGGGGAATGATGACGTTGACTAGCGTCTGGAAACCGGTCGCCCCGGCGTCATAGGCGGCCTCGATGAGCGATTTGTCGATGCGAACCATTGAGTTGAAGATCGGCACCACCATGAAGAAGGTGAAGAGGTGCACCAGCGCCAGCACCACGGAGAATTCGGAGAACAGCAGCCATTCAACGGGATGGTTGATCAGCCCCGTCTTCACCAAGCCTGAGTTGACAAGGCCATTGCGCCCGAGCAGCGGAATCCAGGCGATCATGCGGATCACGTTGGAGGTCCAGAACGGGATCGTGCAGAGCAGCGACAGTCCCATCTGCCAAGTTTTCGACTTGACGTGAAAGGCGAGGAAGTAGGCGACCCAGAAGCCGATGAAGAGTGTGATGACCCACACGAGGAAACAAAGCTTTAGCGTCTTCAGATAAGTCTTGGCGATGGTGCAGAGATCGGGGAGCTGCGCGATGCAGCCCTCGAACGTGTCGGTGTAGCCGCGGCCCGAGAAGGCCGGCAGCAACTGGTATTCGTTGTAGTCCCAGAACGAGACGATGACGACGAAGACGAGCGGGATCAGGAAGAAGGCGAGGAACACCAGCATCATCGGCCCGGCCTGGAGCCAGGAGATGAAGGAGGGTGACAGCCGCGCCGCTTTGCTGCGGCGCGCCGTCTCCGATCCCCGGACCAGGTCCGGAGATGCCTGTTGCAAAATGTCCTCCGACGTGTCCATCAGATTACGCCGCGATGAACTCGTTCCACTTGCGGACCATGTAGTCGTTCTCGTCCATCACGGCGTTCCAG
Organism: Bradyrhizobium sp. 155; assembly: GCF_023101105.1. Classification (NCBI taxonomy): domain Bacteria; kingdom Pseudomonadati; phylum Pseudomonadota; class Alphaproteobacteria; order Hyphomicrobiales; family Nitrobacteraceae; genus Bradyrhizobium; species Bradyrhizobium sp. 155. Next base: position 2,934,772 of record NZ_CP064704.1, read on the forward strand.
CACGCGACGCCGCCCATGCGGTCCTCGTAGGAGCCGCCGTCGCGCACGGCGCCAGCCTTCTCGAGCAGCGAGCCGTCGGGCGCCTTGATGTCCTTCTCGGCCGCCTTGCCTTCCATCCAATAGGCCCACTCGTAAGGCTCCATATGCGCCTTCGCGGTGGAGAGCACGGCCGAGTAGTAGCCCTGGCGGTTGAGATAGGCGCCGGCATAGCCGGACAGGAACCAGTTGACGAACTCATAGGCCCATTCGAGCTTCGCACCCGAGACGCCCTTGGAGACGCAGAAGCCGGAGGCCCAGGAGCGATAGCCTTCCTTGAGCGGCTGGAAGGTGCAGGCAATCCCCATCGAGCGGACCTTCGTCACCGCCGGCGACCACATCGACTGGATCACGGTCTCGCCCGAGGCCATCAGGTTGACGCTCTCGTTGAAGTCTTTCCAGAAGGCGCGGAACTGGCCTGCCTTCTTGGCCTCGGTCATCACCTTCATGGTGAGATCGATCTCTTCCTTGGTCATGTTGCCCTTGTCGGCATATTTGTACTTGCCGGTGGCTTCCACGACCATCGCGGCATCCATGATGCCGATCGAGGGGATGTTGAGGATCGAGGCCTTGCCCTTGAACTCGGGGTTGAGCAGCTCGGCCCACGAGCTGATCGGACGCTTGATGATATCGGGGCGAATGCCGAGCGTGTCGGCGTTGTAGACGGTCGGGATCAGCGTGACGAACTCGGTGGCAGACGTCGCGAACTTCTTGGAGTCCTTGCCTTCGAGATAGAGCACCTTCCAGGGTGCGGTGCCCTGGCCGCCGATCTTCTTGCCGCCGGGCGTGACGCCCTTGGTGAAGACCGGCGTGATGTTGTCGAATTCCTTGATCTTCCTCGCGTCGAGGGCAAGGATGTTGCCCGACGGCACGATCTTCTTTAGCGCGAAATATTCGGTGTCCAGCACGTCGAAGGAATTCGGCTGGGTCATCACGCGCTTGGTGACGTCGTCGGTGGTCGCGGTGATATATTCGATCTTGATGCCGGTGTCCTTCAGGCACTGCTTGGAGATCTCGTCACCCTCGTTCACTGCGGTGCCGAGATAGCGCAGCACCTTCGGCTCGGCCGACATTACATAGGGAAAGCCTGTGATGGCGCCGGAGCCCGCGGCAAGTCCGGCGAGACCCGCGGTGCTCTTCAGTAGCGTGCGGCGGCTAAGGCCCTTCTTCCTGGTCGTTTCGGTCATATCAGTCACTCCTCTGTTGCGCATTCCGGTGATTGATCGGCGCTATTGCAGACGTTGCGCCTTGGCGGGATCCCAGATGGCCAGCACGCGATCGCCCGGCCGGAACTGGTGGACGTCGAAGGCGGCCTCGGGAAGGTGGGAAAACAGTGCGGTCCCGTCGTCGAGCGTGAGCGAGACGGCGATGTAGGAGCCCTGGTACTCGGTCTGGGTCAGCAGCGCGGGCGCGCCGAAGGCGCCGTCAGTGAACGGCGCGATGCCGAGCTGATCGGCGCGCACGGCGATGAGTTTGCCTGCGTCGCTGAGGACGTTGTGACCGCCGATGAAGCGCGCCACGAATTCGGTGCGGGGGTGATGGAAGATGTCGCGGGCGCTTCCCTGCTGTTCGATCCTGCCCTGGTTCATCACCACGATGTGGTCGGCCAGCGCCATCGCCTCTTCCTGGCCGTGCGTGACCTGAACGAAGCTGATGCCGAGTTCGCGCTGTAGCCGCTTCAATTCGCCGCGCATCCTTACCCGCAGGAACGGATCGAGTGCCGAGAGCGGCTCGTCGAGCAACAGGATCTGCGGCTCGGTGATCAGCGCGCGGGCGAGTGCGACGCGCTGCTGCTGGCCGCCGGACAGCTGTGCGGGGAGGCGGGCCGCATAGGGCGTCATCGCCACCAGCTCGAGCAACTCGCCGGCGCGCTTGTGCCGCGTCGCCCGGTCGATGCCGCGCATTTTCAGGGCAAACGCCACGTTGTCGAGCACGGTGAGGTGCGGAAACAGCGCGTAGGACTGGAACATCATCGCCGTGCCGCGCTTGGCGGGTTCGAGATCCGTGACGTTCTGCGGACCCAGGATGATGTCGCCTTCGCTGACGGCCTCGTGGCCGGCGATCATGCGTAAGGTCGAGGTCTTGCCGCAGCCGGAGGGGCCGAGCAGGCAACAATAGGTGCCGGCCGGGATCTTCAAATTGACGGTGTCGACCGCCAGCGTCGTGTCGTAGCGCTTGGTGACGGCGACCAGTTCGAGGGCGGCGGGAGTGGCCATGGCGTGTCCGGGGCGAGGGCGATGCTGCGCCTCTCTCCGCAAGGTCCATGCCAATCGCGCTTGAATCGTTCTCGGCCGGCCGAATTCCAAAACAGTGCAGCGGAGTCAGATCGTTAGATCGAATCCCACGGGCTTGGGCGGTTCGCTGCCTTCGCAGTTGCGTGCACACAAAACAGGCGCGGATTGTATAAAGTTTCGCCTGTGATTGGATACAGCTGGTCGATTAGGATTCAACGCCCTCGTCGACGATCGAGTCCTCACCCCCATGGCCGTCAAGTCCCGACCGAAATCCGACGCGCCAGATGCGAGCGATCGCGTCAGCCGCATCCGGGAAGGTGTGACTGCGGCGATCCTCGAGCATCGCCTGTTGCCCGGCACGAAACTCGGCGAGGACGAGATCGGCGAGATCTACGGAGCAAGCCGAACGCTGGTTCGCACCGCGCTGCAACAGCTCGCGCATGAAGGCATCGTCAACATCGAGAAGAACCGCGGCGCCTTCGTCGCGCGGCCGACGCCTGCGGACGCCCGCGAAGTGTTCGAGGCGCGCCGCCTGATCGAGCCGACAATCGTCGATCACGCCGTTGACGCGGTGTCGCCGGCCTGGATCGGGCGTCTCCAGCGGCATCTTGCCGAGGAGCGCGAGGCGGAGCTGCGTGGCGATGCGCGTGCTTCGGTCCGCCTCTCCGGCGACTTCCATCGACTCGTCGCCGAGATGAGTGGCCACAGCATCTATCTTGGTTTTCTCAAGGAGCTGATCGCGCGCTCCTCGCTGATCATCCTGCTCTACCGCCGGCACGACACGCCGGCCTGCGGCACCAATCATCACGCCGGAATCGTCGCCGCGATCCGCAAATGCGACAGGGAGGCCGCGCGCGCGCAGATGTTGTCGCATCTGAACGAGATCGAGGCCGAGCTGTTCCTGAAGGATCCCGCCGCCGACGAGTTGCGGCTCGCGGACGTGCTCGGGGTCTGACCTCCAGGAGGTGTCCGCACCCGGCTGGGCGCGGCGACGGCTATTGCGGCTCCAACCCGAGAGTCTTGATCGACTCGAGCCAGACCGGCCCTTCCTTTTCGTAGAGCGCAATCGAGGATGCGCGATCCATGGCCGGCTGGTCGACGCCGAAGGCATCGAGCAGCTTCTGCACGCGCTCCGTCTTGCCGCCTTCGACCATCAGCTTGGCGAGCATGTCGATCCGGTCTGCCGGTATCGTAGCGGGCGCCACCAGCGCGGTAAAACTGATGAGCTGGAAGACATTGCCCGTGACCCCTTGCTCAGCAAATGTCCTGGTCTCGGGCAGCTTCTTCATGCGCACTGGTGTCGGCACGGCAATCGGGCGGCCGATGCCGGTATCGAGCACCGGCAGCGCAGCCTGATAGCTGCCGACCGCCGCCTGGATCACCCCCGCGGCCAAATCCTGCCACATCGGCGCTTCGCCGCGGTAATGCACGATGGAAATGTCGAGACCGAATTGCCGGTTGAGCTCGGCGATCGCAATATGCGCGAACGAGCCGATGCCGTACGAGCCGGCCGTGACCTTGTTGCCACGTGCGTACGCGACGAACTCTTCGATCGTCTTTGCATTGGTGGCGGAATGGACCACCAACGGCAGATGCCCCGAAGGCGTCATCGCGACGATCGTGAAATCCTTGTCCGGATCATAGGCCAGCGATTTCAACAACAGCCGGTTACCGAGCAAGGTGGACGAGATCGTGTACATCAGCGTGTAGCCGTCGGCCGGAGAATCCTTCACCGACTGTGCCGCCAGCGCACCGCTGGCTCCGGTTTTGTTTTCGACAATGACCGGCTGGCCGAGCTTCTGCGAGATATAGTCGCCATAGGCGCGGGCGAAGGCATCGGTGATGCCGCCTGCCGGCGTGGAGACGACGATCTTGATTGCCCGGGTCGGCCACGCTTCGCCCCAAGCCGTTTCAGGGGCGGCCATCGTCAGGCATGCAATCGCGGCAGCCCAAATTCTCGCGGATGTCCGCACTTCAGCCTCCCCTTTTCCCTGTGTCATTGGGCAGCCGGCAGCCACCGCAACGAGGTTTCACACGGGCAGGAAGGGGGTCAAGAAATCAAAATATCGTTTCACTGTGTGAAATGATCATCGCCGACCTGCAGGAGAACCCGGCGCAGCAAGCTTGGCAGCGAGCGCCTCGGCAAGTGCGGAAGCGACCTTCTTCATCGGCGGTACGAAGCGCCGCACACCGTCCTCCAGACCGACCGCCTCGCGAAGCATCATCACGTTCATGCTGCCGAACAGGCGATTCCGCAAAACGACGGGTACGCCGATCGCCCACACTGCGCCCCCGAAGACGCGGCGGCTGTAGGTCTCGTCCATGACTGCGAACCCCGCGCTACGGATCGTGCGCAGCACTTTGGCAAGTCTGCCGGGATTGCGCGCCAGATCGTTCCAGGGCTCCGGACCAAGGGCCAGCCGTGCGGCAATGCGCTCCTGCTCGGCGGGTTCGCAGAAGGCGAGATAGGCGCGTCCCATCGAGGTGCCGAGGACGGGAAAGCGAAAACCCGGCGGGCGGCTGAACAGCAGCGATCCATCAACGCGCGTCGTGTGGGCGATGACCATGGACTCCTGATCGAGCACCGCGATGTCTGACGGCCAATGGATCTGCTTGCGGAATTTGTTCAGGATGGGTTCGGCGATGCCGCCAATCCAGGTCGGCTCATCATAGCCTGCGCTGAGCAGCAGCGCCCGTCCCGTCGGCGCGTAGCTGGCCGGCTCGGTACGACGTACCACATAACCTTCATGTTCCAGCGTCTCGAGCATGCGGACGATCGTTGACTTGTTCAGCCCCGTCGCCTTGTGCAGCGAGCCGACGGTCGACTGCCGTTCCTGATTGATCACCCGAAGGACTTCGAGGCCCCTGGACAACGCGATGACGGGACGGAACGACGTCATGCCAACTCCTTGTGATTGCCTGTGCCGCTAGCCGATGAAGCAACAGCCGGAGGGACAGGGCAGCGCGCTCGACGCCATCGCCACCGATTGCGGGAAGGTTGGCATGAGTCAAGCTCGCTGACGCGTTCATCTCGGTTTCGAGAAGGGCGGGATTCGCAGTCAACTCGATCGCTTGCTGTGCCCAGCGGCAATTTAGTTCCTGTGGTCAAGCTGGATTGTGCGCTCCCAGCCTCGTGTGGACGGTAGGGCGCTGCGACGTCAAGTGACTATTCCTCGCGAGCCACACCGGCTATAGGATGGCGCTCTGTCATCGAACTGTCATGTTACCGTAAATGCTGAAGTCAGACGCAACGCCGGTTCGCAAGGCTCCGAGCGCGCGGGATGGAAATCCTGTTGCAAGGGAAAACAAGAGAACGCAAGTCGTTGCTGGCTTCTTCAGGCAGCGTGAGCCGGCCGAACTCGTCGCGGAACCTGTGATCGATCAGACGCCATTGCAAGACGCGGAACCGGCAACGGAACCACTGCGGTCGAGCGCTGCCGCGCATGGTGCCGGTGAGATCGAGCTCAAGCTTTTCGTCGATGCCGATCGCATGGCGCATTTCAAGGCCGCGCCTGTGATCGCGATGAACGCGCGCAACAAGGGCGCGCGCAAATATCTCAAGTCCGTCTATTACGACACGCCGGAGCGGACGTTGCGTCGCCACGGCTTGAGCTTGCGCGTTCGTCAGAGCGGCGCGCGCTTCGTGCAGACCGTGAAGACCGATGCGGTGGACGATCCGCTCCGCCGTGGTGAGTGGGAGATGAGGGTACTGTCGCTTGCGCCCGATCTCGGTTTGGCAATGCCGTTCATTCCCGAGAAGCTTCGCGGCAACCTGGAAGCGCAGCCGCTCGAATCGGTCTTCACTGCCGATGTCCATCGCCATGCGCGGCCGATCGAACTGCCGTCAGGCACGGTCGAGATCGCCTTCGACCAGGGTGAGTTGACGGCCGGCGACCGTTCACTGCCGGTGAGCGAGATCGAGCTGGAGCTCAAGAGCGGCAGCGCGAGCGCGGTCTACGAGATCGCGCTGCGGCTCGCGGAGCACGGCGACGTAAAGCCGTCCATTCGCTCCAAATCGGCACGCGGCTTCGATCTTGCCGCCGACAAGCCACCCTCGGCGCGGCGTCCGCGAAAACTTCGTCTCGATCCGTCGGTGACATTGGACGAGGCGTTCGCGACAATCCTGCGTTCCTGCTTCCTCCATTTGCTTCAGTCGCTGCCGGCGGCCGAGGATGGCCGCAATCCGGAAGGAATCCATCAGCTGCGCGTCTCGCTGCGCCGGCTTCGATCGGCGTTGGATCTGATGGGGTCGGTCGGCGCGCTCAGCAATCTCGATGCGCTGCGGTTGGAAGCCAGATGGCTGGCGCAAGAGCTCTCCGCCGCGCGCGACTGGGATGTGTTCCGGCTCGATACCTTGCCGAAGATCGCAACAGCCTGTCCGTCGGTCGCGGGCTTCGATGCACTGGGCCTGGCTGCGGCCGGGCGCCAGTCCGACGCCTATCGCAAGGCGCATGGCGCCCTCGAAGATCGCCGCTGCGCCATGTTCCTGCTCGGCCTCGGCAACTGGATCGAGGCGCGCGGCTGGCGCAACGACGTCGCCACCGAGGATCTCGGCCAGCTCGCCGAACCCGCGGCCGACTTCGCGGCACGCATCCTATCGGCGCAATACGCCAAGGTGCTCAAGCGCGGCCGCCGCTTCAAGTCGCTTTCCGCCGAACAGTTGCACCGCCTGCGGCTCGCGACCAAGCGGCTGCGCTATCTCAGCGAGTTTCTGCTGCCGCTGTTCGCAGACCGCAAATCCACGCGAAAATTCTCGCGAAGGCTCGCCGGCTTGCAGGAGCAGCTTGGCGCCGTCAACGACATGGCGGTTACGGCATCATTGCTGGACGGGCTTGATACCGAGCCCGACGGCACCATCGCCGCGGCGGCGATCGCAGGCTGGCAGGCGCGCGCGTCGATCGGGGTGCAACCCGTCCTGCAAAGCACATGGCGCGATTTCACCGTCGCGCGCGTGCCCTGGTCGCGGCAGGCGCCGCAGAACTAAGCGAAGTACACCCTAACAAAGTTGCGGCCAGCCATTGGGGGATGGCTGGCCGCGCGCGAACCGGTCTGGGACGGGGAGGGGTGGGGATGTGACCGGGTCGCGTATCTCTTTCGTTTGTCTCTACTGATCCCTTGCGCTGGCGGTGGAGACCGCCGGCTTGGTGTCGCCGAGCGAGACCCAGACATTGGGATCGCTCTGCGACTGGCGCTTGACGAAGCGGTAGCCGGTCTCCGTCCAGGCAACGACGTTCTCGTTCTGATTGTCGAGAACGAACTCGCCCTTGTCGGTCTTCACCGTCAGCACCGCGTGTCCTTCGCCCTTCTTGTCGCGCACGACGGTGATGAGCAGGGCCTCGCGCGGCCATCCGGCATCGATCAGCATCTTGCGCTTCAACAGCACGTAGTCCTCGCAGTCGCCGTAACCGTCCGACGGCAGCGACCACTTTTCGATCACGCCCCAGTGCTCCTGGTCGGTCAAAGGCTTGACGGTCTCGTTGACCCAGCGATTGACCTTGACGAGGTCGCGCCATGCAGCCTGCGACATCACGATGTCACGCGGTTGCGTCGGTGCGCCCTGGCACTGAGCGGCATTGTCCGCACAGAACTCGACCCAGCCGATCGGCGCACGCGTGGTGTCGCCGAGGCTTGCGTAGAGCAGACGGCCTTCGCCGGCCTGCGCTGCCGCGCTCATTCCGAAGAGCATGGCGGCGAGCGCCAATCCCTTCCCCTGTCCCCTGAAATCAAACATTGCGGCCCCCGTTTCTTGTTGGGACCACATTGCGCAGGCAGCTTTTGAGTTGCCGCTAAGTCAGTCAAGTCAAGTCGAGACGAATGCAAGTAAAACACGCGGCGAATTCGATCTATACTTGAGTCAAATTTGAATAAAATTCGATATGACTGCAATTGATTCAAATTTTATGGATTAACGCGGAAACGCTGGCGGAACCGTTGTTTGCACGCTCCCGCAGCCTCCGCGTTAACCCGCGCGAGCCTCGACGCCACCCATGAAAAAGGCGGCGTCCGCATCGCGGAGGCCGCCTTCAGTACTGGAAATGCAGTGGTTTTGGTGCCTTCGCGCTTTACCGCGCGGTAACGCTCTCTTCGAGAGTTTCAATTGGCTGCGAATGCATGAACTCGAGCGCGAAGCCATCTTCGAGGTTTCGGACCACGCGGCCCTGCACCCGGCCGAGCAGAACCGTCGATTTCAGCGGGGGGCGGTTCTCCGCGGCGATGGCGGCGCCCGACAGCGAGAGGTCGATGATGCGGCAGGTCATCTTGGTGCCGTCCTCGAGCGTCAGCACCGCGATCGGATTGCGCGGCACGATACGATCGTGGCGGCGGTCTTCCGGCAAATTGAGGATGTCGCGGTTGGCCAGCCAGGTCAGCTGTGCGGCGAGCTTGTCGCGCTTTCGCGGCGTGGCACCGACCGTCATGGCGAAGCCATTGTCGATGATGCGGGTGATCTTGCCCTCGACGCGCCCGATATGGTCGAGATAGGCGACCACGCGGTCGCCGACATTGCCGATGCCGGGGGCCAGCAGCGCCAGCCCGCCCGGCGACATGTTGATCACCTGGCAGGGGAATTCACGGCGGTCCGGCAGCATGTAGCGGCCGAGCAGGTGAACCTTCACCCGCTGGAAACGCCGACGTTCCTCGGCGGCCGGAAGAAATTTTTTGTGCGCCAACGCCATTTTCACAACCCGACCCCCCGCCTGGCGGAGTCCGGGACGACCCTAAGGTGCACAGGGTTAATGCCGCGTTAGGATCGGGCACGGCGGTGACGAACAGACACAATGCGTTCGAAAAGCCACATCAGGGGCGGGCAGGCCAGCACTGTCAGCGCGCCGAGGTCGAGCGCGACCGCGGCCGTGCCGGCCGATTTGGCGAGCCGGCCCGCCACCGCCGGCCCCAGCATCATCGCGGCATAGAAGAGAGTGTAGAACACGCCCATCCCCATCGCCCTGGTTTGCGGCACGAGCACGCGGGCGGTCAGGCTCATGATCGGGCCGGCCGGATGGCCGCCGATCAGGCCGATCAGGACGAGGATCGTGATCACGGCGTCGGACCGGGTCAGCCAGGCCAGCAGCCCGGCGACCATCAGGCTGGCCGCGATCGCCAGCACGAAGGGGCGCTTGAAGCGATCGGCGAGATAGCCGCCTGCCGGCACCGAGATCACCGACAGCCACATCACGAGGCTGATCGCCGATCCCGCCGCGGCAATGCTCCAGCCTCGCTCGGCGAGCAGCGAGGGGCCGAACGAGAAGATCATGGCGAAGCCGACATTATAGAGGCCCCAGATCGCGCCTGCGACGATCACCGCCAGAAGCGCGAGCGGATCAAGCCGCCCGGAGCCGGCCGCGCTGGCGGTTGCTCCCGGCGGTGCTTGGTAGAACGTGATCAGCACAATGCCGATCGCGGTAAGCGCGCCGGCCACGAGGAACACGGCGCCCGCGCCATAGGCCGTGCCGATCGCCGGCAACACCAGGAGCGAGATCGCAACGCCGGCCGGCCAGGAGTTGACGAAGATCGCCATTGCGGTGGCGATCTCCTTCCCCGCGAACCAGTCAGTGCCCATCTTGGTGAGCTGCACGGTCAGCAGCACGCCGCCGGCGCCGGAGGCGAGCCGGCCCGCCATCTGCCAGCCCCAGACGTCGGTGGTGGCCATGACGAGGCTGCCCGCCGTCATCAGCAGCAGCGCCAGGATCGTGGTGGGCTTGTCGCCAAGCGTCCGGCCGATCGCGCCGCCCGGCAGCGCCAGCACGATGCCCGGTGTGAAATAGAGTCCGATCAGGATGCCGATATCGGCGAGCCCGACGCCGAAGCTCTGCTGCAGCAGCGGCGCGACCGCGGCCACGCTCTGGAACTGGAATGCGATGGTGAGGCGAACGACGAACAGGATCGCAAGTATGCCCCAGCGATTGCGCAACGCTTCATCTCCCCAAACCCTGTATCGAGCGTGCGGTGGGGAGACGCCGGAGTCAACCGGCCGTCTTCCTCGTCGCGCGCCCATAGAGAAGACATAGCAGTGCCAGCAGCACTGCGGCTGAGAGCCCGAGCGACCAGTGGATGCCGATCGCCGCACCGAACAGTCCGACCGTGATGCCGCTGAACGCCCGCATCCCAAGCCCCGCCATGTTGTAGAGGCCGACGACGCGACCGCGAATGTCGGACGGCGCGTTCAACTGCACCAGCGCCTGCGCCATGGTATTGAACGACAGCTCGAAGAAGCCTGCAAAGAACAACAGCACGATCGCGACCGGATAGATCCGCACCGAGGCGAAGCCGAGCAGCGCCACGCTCCACAGCATGGCGAGCATGATCGCGATGCGCGGCGTGCCCTTGAGCCGCCCCCAGGATTCCAGCGCGATGCCGGCGAGCAGTGCGCCGGCGGCATCGGCCGCGAGCAGCACGCTGTAGGAGATTCCGGGATCGCCGTGGCCGAGATCGCCGGCAAAGCCCGGAATCTGGGCGTGATAGGCATTGCCGATCATGAAGGAGGTGAGGCCGGCGAGCCATGTCATCGCCGTCAGCACCGGCTGCGTGCCGATGGCGCGGATGGTCAGCATGATGTCGGCAAGGCCGCGCACGGCGAAGCGCCGCACGGCGACACTCTTGTCCCGCACCGGCGCCCAGAACAGCCACAGCAGCATCGGCAGATAGAACAGCGTGTTGAAGATAATGCCATGCGAGGTGCCGAGCGTCAGCATGATAATGCCGCCGACGGCAGGTCCGACCAAAATGCCGAGATAGCGCGCCATCGCATTCAGCCGCACCGCGCTCGGAAGATCGGCCGGACCGACGAGATCATAGAGCAGCAGCTGGTTCGGCGTCTGCCACAACACGCCGGCGCAGCCATGGATCACCAGCAGCAGCATGGCGTGCCACATCTCGATGGCGTCGGTGATGAAGAAGAAACCCCATCCAGCCGAGGCCACGATGAACAGCAGCATGCCGCATTGAATGATGCGGCGCGGATCGACCCGGTCCGCCAGCCCGCCAACCGCGACCGAGAACAGCAGGAACGGCAACCAGTGCGACAGCACGGCAAAACCCGCCAGCGCCGGCGAATGGAATTTCTGGAACACCACCCAATAGCTGATCACATGCTCGATATTGTCGGCCATCATCGCCAGCACGTAAGCGATGAACTGGAGCCGGTAGGGCACCGACCTCATCGCTGCGAACGAGCCGGACGCGACCACGGGATTTTGAGGGAGGGGGTTCAAGCGGGCACCTGGGGTGGGACTTTGGCGCCGTGCCTACACGTTCGCCGTCGAGCGCTCAAGGCACTTGGGTGTGTGGAGACCAGGGTCCCGTAGCCCGGATGAGCGAAGCGATATCCGGGAATGCTGGCCCCGCATGTCGCTTCGCTCATGCGGGTTACGAGACCGCGGCTTGGCACCAGCGCGCATCTCACATACGCTTCGCTTCAGCCCGCACCAATCAATCATAACAGACGGGCAGCGAGGACACGCCATGGACCAGATCCGCGTCTGCACCCACGCAGGGCCGGGCAGCGAACCCGTCATTCGCACCGTGCCGTGGCCGAAGGTCGGCAAGAGGGCCGCGCTGATCAAGGTCGGCGCGTGCGGCGTCTGCGGCACGGACCTGCACATTCTGAAGGGGCATTGGCCGAAGCCGCTGCCGTGGCCGTTCACGCTCGGCCACGAGCTCGGCGGAATCATCGTCGAATGCGGCGACGAATTCACCGAGGACTTCATGAGCAAGCCGCTCAAGGTCGGATCAAAAGTGATGATCCCGCCGCTGATGCCCTGCGGCAGCTGCTATTACTGCATCCATTATCCCCTGACCGCCAACAAATGCCTGACGCCGGTCTATTACGGCCGCTATCTCGGCTTCGACAAGGCGCCTCACATGTGGGGCGGCTGGGCCGAATATGTCTATGTCGATCTCGACATGCTGCCGGGCACCAAGATCTACAAATTGCCTGACGACATGTCGCTGCGGTTGGGTGCGCTGTCGGAGCCGCTGACGTCCTGCATCCGCGCCTTCAATCGCGCCAGCCGCGCCGGCGGTTTTTCCTGGGGCGACACTGTGGTGATCCAGGGCTCGGGCCCGATCGGCATTCTCGCGGTCGCCGCCGCGCAGGAGATGGGAGCAGGGCGCGTGATCTGCGTCGGGGCGCCGGAGGAGCCGCGGCTCAAGCTCGCGCGCGAGTTCGGCGCCGAGGCGACGGTGAACATCGAGGAGATCAAATCGCCCGAGGCACGCATCGCGCGCGTGCGCGACATCGTCGGCGGCTTCGGCGCCGATCTGGTGATGGATTGCTCGGGCCATCCCTCCGCCGGCCCCGAAGGCATCGAGATGCTGCGCGACGGTGGCACTTATGTCGAGATGGGACAGTTCACCGACGCCGGCTCGATCGAGACTTCATGGCACCGCATCTGCACCAAGGATATCAACGTGCTGGGCTCCTGGGGTTTTACCGCCAACGATCTGCCGCTCGGCGTCGACATGCTCCATCGCACGGCGGGCAAATATCCCTGGCTGAAGATGCAGACAATCTATCCGTTCACGGAAGAAGGCGTCGCACAGGCGGTCAGGGATGCCATGGCGATGAAGACGGTGAAGTCGACTATCGTGCCGTGGCCGGAATTGGTGGAGTGAAGAGCACGCTATCGCGAAAAAAATCGTATCCGCGACTTCCATTTTACGTTGAACCAGCTAGCCTGCGCACCTCGCAAGGCCGGCAGGTGTCATGAACATTTCATCCGAATTTCCCGACGTTTCCCTCGCATCCCTTATCCCCGACATCGACCGACTTGCAGCTGACGCGATGGCGGTCTGGAAGGTGCCGGGCGCAGCGCTCGCCATCGTGCAGGACGGCAAGGTGGTGCTCACAGGCGCCTACGGCCAGCGCGACGTCGAGGCCGATCTGCCGGTCACGCCGCGTACCCAATTCGTGATCTGCTCGATCACGAAATCCTTCACCGCGACCGCGATTGCATTGCTGCATAACGAGGGGCTGCTCGACTGGACCAAGCCGGTCCGCGACTATCTGCCGGAGTTTCGCCTCTCGGATGCGGTCGCGACCGAACGCGTCACCGTTCGCGACCTGCTCAGCCATCAGTCGGGGTTACCGCGACACGACTGGCTTCACCTGCCCGGAGACCTCGCGCCGTCCGAGATGCTGCCGCTGATGCGGCATCTCGAACTGAGCCGGGACATCCGCGCCGCCTGGCAATACTGCAACCTCTGCTACAACGCCGCCGGTCTCCTCATCGAGCGCGTAACCGGCCAGAGCTATGAGGCTTTCGTCCGCGAGCGCCTGACAAATCGGCTCGGCATGACGGTCAGTTTCTCGCTCGATGAACTCGAAGCTGCACAGGAGCCGGCGCGGCCCTACAAGATCGACGTTGACACGCGGTCGCCGGCGCTGCGGCTGCCGATCCGCACCACGGCCGCAGGCGCCATCAACACGTCGGTGGCCGATCTTGCCAACTGGATGCGGCTGCATCTCGGCAGGGGCGAATTCGAGGGCGAACGCCTGCTGCCGGCATCGCTGGTGGACCAGCTGCACGCGCCGCTCGCGCCTGTTGGCAAGTCGGAATTTTCCGAGTTCGGCCACTGGCACTATGGATTGGGGCTTCAGTCCAACACGTATCAGGGCGAGCGCGTAGTATTGCACAGCGGCGGCTGGAACGGCTGGGGCTCGCTGATGACGCTGGTGCCGGACGCTGGCATCGGCGTGGTCGTGCTGACGAACCGCAGTCGAAACGAGGTCACATCGATCCTGACGTGGTACATCATCGACCGGCTGCGCGGCCGGGAGCCGGTCGACTGGCTCTCACGCTTCCGCAAGATGCGCGACGACTTCATCGCTCACATTCCTGCCAACAAGGAGGTGCGCGAGAAAGCGCGTCACAGGGACACAAGGCCGGCGCATGCTTTGTCCACTTATGCGGCGGACTATGCCCATCCCGCCTATGGTCTTATATCGATCCGCGAGCGGGACCACGCGCTGCACTGGTCGTGGCGCGGCATGGGCGCGCCGCTATCGCACTGGCATTTCGAGACGTTCGTCACGCCAGAGATCATCGACCAGCTCCATCCGGACAACCTGCCCATCACGTTCCAAACCGACCGCGACGGCAATATCGTGCACCTGTCCGTGCCCCTGGAGCCGATGGTGAAGGACATCGTGTTCGCACGCCGCGCCGCCGGCGAGTGTATAGATCCTGCGTTTTGCGAGCGATGCGCCGGGCTTTTCAAGAGCGGTGGCGTGAACCACAACGTGAGTCTCGACGCCGAAGGCCGGCTGATCCTGAAGTCCGATTTCCAGCCCGCCTATCGTCTCGAGCCGCAGCAGGGCCGCCGGTTTCGGATCGTCGAGCTGGACGGTTTTGCCATCGAATTTCGCGGAGAGGACGATCGGATTGACCAGGTCGTCTTTCATCAGCCGAACGGCATCTTCGTCGGCGACCGCTCGGTGAAGTAGGAGACGACCCATGGAGCCGCACTCAAACGACTCCCGCTCCCCCTTCAGCGCCATCCGCGCGATCGACTACACTGTCATTTTCGTGCGCGACATGGTGGCCATGCGCCGCTTCTACGAGGAGGTCCTCGCATTTCCGCTGCTGCGCGAACTGTCGCCGAACTGGATCGAATACGGCTTGGGCAGCAATACGCTGGCCCTGGCGAAGCCGGGCCGAACCGCGACTGACGCGCCGACGCCGGCGGGCAGTGCCGCGCTGCAACTGGCCTTCAAGGTCTCCGCAGCCGACGTCGATGCGTGTGCCAACGAACTGGTACGGCACGGCGTCGCGCTGCTGTCGCCGCCGACCGACCAGTCTTTCGGGCATCGAACCCTGTTCTTCCGCGACCCCGACGGCAATCTTTTGGAGGTCTATGCGGAGATCTGAAACGCGCGAGCGGCGGGCCCGTGCACGAAAAGTTCCACCGAAAATCCGCGAGTTATTCACGCCGGGGTGAAACTTAGGCCCAGGTTACGGCTTTGAGTTCACGGGAGAGTTCATCGTGAAGCAGATCCTGAAGCCCCTGACCTACATCGCGGCCGCCATCTACTTCCTGGTGGATGCGGTCTTCATCGCTGTGGCGAGGCCAATCTCGCGCTGGATCGGGCGGCATCTCCAATTGAAGCGATTGCGCGCCTGGATCAGATCGCTGTCGCCTTATTGCTCGCTCGCCCTGTTTTCCGTGCCCGTCATCATCCTGGAGCCGGTCAAGCCCGTGGCAGCCTATCTCGCGGCAACGGGCCAGGTCCTGAGCGGGGCGGCGACTTTTATCGTCGGCGAGCTGCTCAAGCTCGTGCTGGTCGAGCGCCTGTTCCATCTCACGCGTGACAAGCTGATGCGGATTCCGGCATTTGCCTGGACGTACGGCAAGTACTCCGAGGTGAAGGCGTGGCTGCAGGCAACCGACGCCTGGCGCGCCATCCGCGCACTGAGCCGCGCGGCCAGGGACACTCTTGTGCGGGCAAGAGCTAGACTGGTCGGCGGCTTCAGCAGCCTGGTGACCTCCAGGGATTAGGGCTGCAGGCATAGAGCTGCGCTGGGCGAGTTGCCCTCTATGCGAGCTTGCGGGCCGCGGCGGTGGCCTTGTCGCCCGTGTTCGGCGTGCCGGTCGGCTCGATGAGCAGGAGATGAACCTCCTCGCGCGCGACCGGTCGATGCTCAACACCTTTGGGCACGACATAGAGTTCGCCCGGACCGAGCGTCACCGTGCGATCCCGCAATTCGATGTCCAGACTGCCTTTCAAGACGAGAAAGAAATCGTCGGTGTCGTCGTGCTTGTGCCAGGTGAACTCTCCCTTCACCTTCACCACCATCACGTCGCAGTCGTTGAAGGTCGTGATCGTGCGCGGAGACCAGAAATCCCCAAAAGTCGCGAGTTTGTCGGCAAGCGATATGCCGTCGGCCATGTGTCACCCGTTGCTCTTTCGTGAGGCACGATCTGGGGTCGAATTGCCGACACGGCAAGACTTCTGGCCAGCCAATCGGCCGATCCTGCCTAGCGACGCGGTCTTCCACCCTGCCTCGCCCCAAAATCCCGCTATATGCAGTAAAATGCCCCGAAAACGCTGGATGTAGTGGGTCGAGCTGGCCAGTAAGCTTCTTCTCGGCATCACCAAAGCCATGCGTCATAGGCATGGTGATTTGCCCGCACTTGGCGTAAAGAGCGTCCAAATCAGATCACCACGCGTGCGGCTGGACCATTTGCCGCCTACGCAGCTTCAGGTCGCGCGGCTCGACGTTCCGCGCCTGGACCAACCAAGGTTTATCCCGTGTCTTTTCCGACCATGAGTGCGCCGCTCGCCCGAGCTTTGGCCGAGCGCAATTACGACCGTCCGACCCCCGTTCAGCTCGCCGTACTCACGGACGAGGCCGCTGACCGCGATCTCTTGGTTTCGGCACAGACCGGCTCCGGCAAGACCCTGGCCTATGGGCTCGCCATGGCCAAGGACCTGTTGGGCGACGCCGAGCGGTTCGAGCGGGCGGGTGCACCGCTTGCCCTGATCGTGGCGCCGACCCGCGAGCTTGCCTTGCAGGTCCATCGCGAGCTGGCCTGGCTGTACGAGCATGCGAGCGGGCGCGTCGTTTCCTGCGTCGGCGGCATGGACCCCAGGCGCGAGCAGCGCGAGCTTGCGGCCGGCGCTCATATCGTCGTCGGCACGCCCGGCCGGTTGTGCGATCATTTGCGCCGCGGCCGTCTCGACATCTCGGAATTGAAGGTAGTCGTGCTCGACGAGGCCGACGAGATGCTCAATCTCGGCTTTCGCGAGGACATGGAGTTCATCCTCAAGACCACGCCGGACACGCGCCGCACCCTGATGTTCTCGGCGACGTTCCCGCGCGGCATCGTCGCGCTGGCCAAGCAGTATCAGCAGCGGGCGTTCCGGATCGAGGTCGCCGGCGACGAAGGCGGTCACGCCGATATCGAGTACCGCGCGATCCGGATCGCGCCCGGTGATGCCGAGCACGCCGTCGTCAACGTGTTGCGCTTCTACGAGGCGCCGAGCGCGCTGGTATTCTGCAGCACGCGCGACGGCGTCCGGCACTTGCAGGCGGCACTGCTGGAGCGCGGCTTCTCCGTGGTCGCTTTGTCAGGCGAATTGACGCAGAACGAGCGAACCACGGCGCTGCAGTCGCTGCGCGACGGACGCTCGCGCGTCTGCGTGGCGACCGACGTCGCCGCCCGGGGCATCGATCTGCCGAGCCTCGATCTCGTCATTCATGCCGACCTGCCCAACGACGCCGAGGTCATGCAGCATCGCTCCGGCCGCACCGGCCGCGCGGGCCGCAAGGGGACGAGCGTCATGCTGGTGCCGCCCGTGCGGCGGCGGCGTGCGGAAATGCTGCTGAACGTCTCGGGCATCGACGCGGTCTGGGGGACGGCGCCGCAGCCGGATGAGATCCGCAAGCTCGATCACGAGCGCATGAAGGACGTGCTGTTCACGGAGGAGACCACCGCCGACGATCTGGCGCTGGCGCAGGCGCTATTGGCCGAGCGGTCGGCCGAGGAGATCGCCGCGTCACTCGCACGGCTCTATCGCGCGCGGCTGCCGTCGCCCGAAGACATTATGGATCCCGGCGAGCGGAGCAGCCGGCCGCGCGAGGATCGCGGCCGCAATGATACGCGCGCACCGCGCGACGATATCCGCGCATCGCGTGGCGATGATCGGCCCGAAAGGGCGCGGCCCAAAGCGGGAAAGTCGTCGTCGAAACATGGCATGGCGGATGGCAGCGTCTGGTTCCGGGCCAACATCGGACGAAAAAAGAACGCGGAAGCGCGCTGGCTGTTGCCGATGATCTGCCGTCGTGGCGGCATCGACAAGAACGACATCGGCGCGATCAAGATCATGGACACCACGACCGAGTTCGAAATTTCCGAGCGGGTCGCGGAATCCTTCGCCGTGAAGATCAAGCGTCCGGACAAGGAAGACAATATCCGTCTCGAGCCGATGGCGGATGCGCCGCAACGGCAGGCGGCATCGGAAGAGCGGCCCCACGCGCCGCGGCGCGAGAGCGGCGACAGCGATCATCGTGAACGCCAGGGCGAACGCGCGCGCGAGCCGAACGGGTTCAAACCGCAAGGCAAGCCACACGGCAAGATACACGGCAAACCGCACGAAAAGCCGTACGCCGAGCGCACGCCGAAATTCGACGATGCGCCTTCCTTCGCAAAGAAGAAAAAGCACAAGAACAAGTCGGGCCACGCTGAGCCCTCGGTCACGTCGTGGTCTGAGAAGGGCGCCGCCGGAAAGAAGCCGAAGACTAAAAAGAAGCATCGCGCCTGACTGGCGCTGCCCAGCGCGGACGGCAATGATGCCGCCGGATTGCGCCGGCGGCATCGTCTCAGAAATCAGGTGTGAGCAGCGAGATCGCGCAGCATGTAGGTTGCGCTGTCGCCGTAGGTCGCGAGCTTTACCCGCAGCTCCGCATCCGCCGTGACCGGCCGAAAGCCGAGACGCTCCCACAGCGGCCGCGTGGCGTAGACCGACACCAATGCGAGCGTCGCGATTCCTGACGCGCGCGCGAGCTGTTCGGTCGCAACGACATAGTCGCGCGCGACGCCGCCGCGAAAGTCGGGCAGCACCGCGATGTCATGCAAATAGAGGCAATCCGCATCGCCGGGCAATTGCTCGAGGAAGCCGTCGAGCGGCGGAATCCGGTGCTGCATCCAGGGATGCGCCAGACCGTAGCCGACGATCCCGTCGTCCGCGACGATCACGCGGCAGCCATAGGGATAGAGCCGCATCTTTTCCGCAAGCACCTCGGGGCGTTCAGGCAGATCGGGATGGATTTGCGCTGCGATCTTGCTGATCGCCGGCAGATCGGAGGCGCGGGCGGGACGCCAATGCGGCTTGCTCATGTCGATCCGTCGTCCATCTCCATCATCCCAGTTTATTCCGATGCGACGAGGCTTGCAGCGAAAAATATCTTTGCCGCGATCTCAGGAATACGACGGCTCGCGCGGCGTCCTACCCATGCAAGCCCATTGCCTGACAGGAGAGACCATGACGTCATCGATCCGCCTCGCGCTCACGCTCGCAATATCGCTGGCGCTGCTTCCCGCTGCCTTCGCGGCACCGCCGACCAAGACCGGCAAGACCGACAAAGGGAACGTGCTTACCGACGCCAAGGGCATGTCGCTCTATACTTTCGACAAGGATGGTGACAGCAAGTCGGCCTGCAATGGTCCGTGTGCGACCAACTGGCCGGTGCTGAAGGCCGAGGCGAGCGATGCCGCCGCCGACGGCTACACCGTCATCACGCGCGACGATGGCTCGAAGCAGTGGGCCTACAAGGGCAAGCCGCTCTACACCTTTGCCAAGGACACCAAGCCCGGCGACGTCACGGGCGACGGCTTTCTGAACGGCGCCTGGCATCTGGCGATGCCGTGAGCAGGGTGCACTCCTAGCGCAGCCCCTCATACACCATCAGCCCGCGTGCGATCTGCAGCTTGCGGATCGCGCGCGGCAGCAGTTTTTCCGGCTGGTGCAGATAGCGCCAGGAGGTGAGGGCGAACGGGCCCAGCGCGCCGCATTCGTCGTCGAACGGCGCGAGCACGCCCGTCACGCTCACCGGTGTATGCGGGCGGGCGTTGAACGGCAGCAGCAGCAGCTCGAGATACGCCTTGCTGCCGTCCTCGCGCGCGGCGGTGACGCCGGCGATTGCCCCGAGGCTCTCATCGGCGACGATGGTCGTGATCTCCTCGATCTCGCGGCGGCTAGCCTCGTTGAACAGCGCCGCAAAGCTCGCATCCTTGAGGTCGCGCCCTGCGAGGGCGCAGACGCGCGTGCCGGCGACGCGGAACGGAAAGCCGAGATGGGGCTCGCAGGACAGCACGAAGATGTCACCGAGCAGGCCGCGCACGGCGGCCGGATCGATATCGGCCCGGTCAGGGGCCCGCGCGGTGCCCCGCTTGGTGTCCCAATATGCGAAGAACTCGCGGCTCGACGGATGTTTCATGGCTGAACGCTTACCCCGGGGCGCAACCTCGCGGGACAAACCTGTCCCGCTTCAGTGCAGCCGCGATCCCTGTGTTGTTGTGCAGGAGGGGCTTTGCAGCGTCCATGCCGCAGCGGCATTTTCGGTGCTCCTGGCGCTGCCTTTGCGTCGTTAACGTTAAATTAACTATTCGCTTTCCGTGCACCGCCCCGCTGCTATGGTGATCGCGGTCGCAAGCCTCGCCGCTTTTCTCCAGGTTCTCGGCGAAGCCTGTACACAGGCGTCAAACAGTTTGGTCACCGGCCGCGGGGAGGGGTGGGGATACTCCCGTCTCTCTGGGTACCGGAAGTCCGACACGGATAGGCAGGGCTTTCCCAGGGCCCTGCCTTTTCCTTTTGTGCACTTGCGCAGCGCGGGCAAAGGCGACTATCTCCAAGGCCTGTCGTGAAGCCTGTCGCTCCGATCGCGCCTGAAAGCGAAGCCGCCCTTGGAATTCCCGCCAAATTCTCCGCCGCAAGATCCTTCGTCGCAAGATGCTTCGCTGGGGGTGCCGGCCGTCGTTGAGGAGGCTCCGCGCGAGCCGATCCTGACGCTGCCGTTCGCGCTGACCGCCTATATCCTCCTGCTCGCGGTGATCCATCTGCGGGTGCTGCTGCCGCCGGAGCTCGAGAACTGGACCATCGACGTCTTCGGCTTCATCCCCAAGCGCTACGATTCCTCGCTGCTCAATCTGGAGATCCCCGGCGGAGCCGGCGCCAAGGTCTGGACCTTCGTCACCTATTCGCTTCTGCATGCCAATCTCACCCATCTCGGCTTCAACGTGCTGTGGCTGTTGCCGTTCGGCAGCGCGCTGGCGCGGCGCTTTGGCGCCATCAGGTTCTTCCTGTTCCTCGCGGTGACGGCGGCGGCCGGCGCGCTCGCCCATCTCGTCACCCATGAGCACGCGGTGGCGCCGATGATCGGCGCCTCGGCCTCGGTGTCCGGCGCGATGGCGGCGGCGATCCGCTTCGCCTTCGTTCGCGGCAGCTTCCTGTCGTTCAGCCGATCGGATGCCGATACCGCCGCAAGAGTTCCGGCGCTGCCGCTGTCGCGCGCGTTGCGCGACGGGCGGGTGCTCGGTTTTCTTGCGGTGTGGTTCGGCGTCAACATCGTCTTCGGCGTCGGCGCGATTGGCGTCGACAGCGAGACCACGAGCGTCGCCTGGCAGGCGCATATCGGCGGCTTCCTTGCCGGCCTGTTGCTGTTCGCGCTGTTCGATCCGGTGCCGCGCGTGCGAAGTGATGCTGCGGATGCGTCATCACGGGACATTTCAGACCGCATTTGAAGCGGCGCTTGCGGCGCCGCCCGAATTCATCCATCATTCCCGAGAAGAATGTTCCGAAGCGACAGGCTGCTAGCGGCGATGCTTCGCAAAGCGCCTGAACGTGAAACCGGCGCTGAAACTGTTAGTTGAAGACTCGAAGAACAAGTCCGGACCGCGAACAGCGGACGGTTGCGATTCAGGGAGGCGACAATGACGGTACGTTCGATTCTCAACACCAAGGGCCACCAGATCATGAGCGTCGAGCCCGACGCCAAGCTGGCTGCCGCGGTCAAACTGCTCGCCGACAAGAAGATCGGCGCGGTGCTGGTGATGAACCAGAGCCGGCTGGAAGGCATCCTGTCGGAGCGCGACATCGTCCGGGTGATCGGCGAGCGCGGCGCCGGCGCGCTGGAGGAGCCGGTCTCGCAGGTCATGACCCGCAAGGTGGTCACCTGCAAGGAGACCGACACGGTCGCCGAACTCATGGAGATGATGACCACCGGCAAGTTCCGCCATCTGCCCGTGGTCGACAACGGCAAGGTGGTCGGCCTGATCTCGATCGGCGACATCGTCAAGCGTCGGGTGCAGGAATACGAGGCCGAGCAGGAAGCTCTGCGCGACTACATCAAGACTGCCTGATCAGTAGACCGCCTGATCAGGCCTGCTGGTCGGCTTTGGGCGCAGCGCCCTCGGGCGCGGGCGCCAGTTCGTGGATTGCCTCCTGGATGGACTCCAGCGCACGCTCGGCTGCGCGGGTGCCCAGCGCGATGAGGTCCTCGGAGCGGTGGAAATCGAACCAGCCGAATTGGCCGATCCGCGGTGTGATCAGCATGTCGGGCGGATCGCCGGCGAGGCGGGCCCGGGTGATACGGTCCTGCATGATGTTGAAAGCGTCGACCATCACCGAGGAGAGGCCGGGCCGGGCGCTGCCGCCGCCGAAGAACTCGCGCTTCACCGTCTTCTCAGGCGAGAAGAATCTCGGGAAGCGCCGCTTTGACGCCGGCTCTTCGGTCGCGGGGATCACCGGTTCAGGCATCGCGCCGTGCGAATAGACCGTCGTCGAATAGGTGAAGATGTCGCTGGAAAGATTTGCGGCGATGACGATTTCCGCGCCGAGCGCGCGGGCGGCCGAGACCGGCACCGGGTTCACCAATGCGCCGTCGACCAGCCAGCGATCGCCGATCAGGACCGGAGAGAAGATGCCGGGCAGCGCGTAGGAGGCGCGCATCGCGTCGACCACGCGGCCGCGCGTCAGCCAGATCTCGTGGCCGGTGCGGACCTCGGTCGCGACGGCGGCGAACTTGACCGGGAGATCCTCGATCTGGCTCTGGCCGCAGGCAGCCTCGAGCCGGGTCGCCAGCTTCTCGCCGCCGATCAGGCCGGAGCCGTTGAGGCGGATGTCGAGATAGCCGAGGATGTTGCGCATGCCTTGCAGGCTGCGGCCCCATTCTTCCAGCGTATCGAGCCGGCCGGCCGCATAGAGGCCGCCGACCACTGCGCCGATCGAGGTGCCGACCACGACGTCAGGCACGATTCCGTTGGCGAGCAGGGTCCTGATAATGCCGATATGAGCGAAGCCGCGCGCCGCGCCGCCGCCGAGGGCAAGGCCGATGACCGGCCGGCGGATGCTGCCCAAGCCGACTTTCTCGCCGACCTTATCGCTGTTCGAACCCCGACCCTTCAATATGTCCAGCACCGAAACTCTCCTACGCCGGGACCCGCCATCAGACTAGGCACCGCACTCGCGCTCCGCCAGAACCGGGCCGAAGCATGGTTTATGCCGGTTTGGGAAGCGCGCGGGGCAGGAGTATGGCGAGGAACGGGTGCCCCTGGGGTAATCACGCAGGCGTCAGCCGGGTTCCAAAGAACCGTATTGGCCGTATTTCTCGGGGATCCAGAGGCTTGAATTTGCCGCGTTTTCGGTGAAAAGCAGGTGGCATGACTCTCGGGGGTGACGGCATCATCGGATGGCGGCGCAGCGCATCGCTGCTGCCGGTGCTGGTCCTTGCTGCCTGCCTCTATACTCTTGGCCAAAATGCTGCGCAGGCGCAGCTTTTCTCCGATCGTCCGCCGCCGGTGCCGCCCGCTTCGGTGCCCGATCCCGGCGGTGCCGTCAGTCTGGCGCCGCCCTCCGGCCCGGGTGCCGGACCGCCGAGCCTGCCGCCGACCCTGTTGCAGCCGACCACGCCCAGCATGCCGCCGCCCGCGGTCACGACTGTGCCATCCGCCCCGCCGCTCAACGCGGCGGTGCCCGGACAGGGCGTGCTGTCGCTGACCGCGAAATACGGCAAGGACACCCCGCCGATCACCAGCGGCCTGGTCTGGCGCGTGTTTGCCGATCGTCCCGACGAGAACGGCACCTTCAAGCTGATTCGCGAAGATCGTAATGCCACGCCAAACATCGTGTTGCCGCCCGGCAATTACGTCGTGCATGTCGCCTTTGGCCTCGTCAGCGCGGTGCGCACCGTCAGCCTGAAAGCCGAGACCGATCGCGAGTCCTTCGTGCTGCCCGCCGGCGGCTTGCGCATCGAGGGCCGCGTCGGCACCAGTCGCATTCCGCAGAACCAGATCTCGTTCGCGATCTACAAGGGGAGCCAGTTCGAATCCGGCGAACGCGCCTCCCTGGTGCCGAACGTCGCCGCCGGCGACGTCGTGCTGCTGCCGGAGGGCACCTACTACATCATCTCGAATTACGGCGACGCCAATTCGGTGGTGCGCTCGGACATCCGCGTCCAGGCCAGCAAGCTCACCGACGTCACCATCACCCACCGCGCTGCCGTCATCACGCTCAAGCTCGTCAGCGACAGGGGCGGCGAGGCGCTCGCCAACACCGCCTGGTCGGTACTGACCCCGGGCGGCGACGTCATCAAGGAATCGATCGGCGCCTTTCCCCGCGTCGTGCTCTCCGAAGGCGAATACCGCGCCATCGCCAAGAACGAGGGCAAGGTCTACGAGCGCGGCTTCAATGTCGTCAACGGCGTCGACGGCGAAGTCGAGGTCGTCGCGCGGTAGTGCTTGAGCGGTGATGCCGCATGCGGCCCGACGCTGGTCTTCGTGCCTGGTGAACACTTCTCATTCAGCGCATGGATTCCCATATCTTATTACCGCCAGTCCCGTGTGCGAAATCAGATGCTTTCCGCTGCTCCGCTTGCTGTTGCGATTGTTGGCGTTTCGATTTGAACAGCTCTGGCAGCGCTACCAAGCAGGACCGATCAACACCGGCACCGCCGTATTCCAGCGGCGCCGCGACTTCCTCACAGCCGGTGCAAGATACCTATTTCCGATAATCAATTTTATTCGCTTTCCATCCTGCCGCGTTATATGTCGGACATCACTCCAACGGGGGAGGCCGGAGCAGGCTCGTGCGTCTGCGAGACCGGCAAGGAGCAGGGGACCAAGCTCGTCGGCATGTTCGAAGTGATCCTCACCAGGCGTAAGCGGTTCGGCTGGCGGTGGCAGGTGTGCGACCAATCCGGCAAGAAATTTGCCGATGGCTTCGAGCGCACTCGGCCGTCCGCCAAATATCATGGCGAGCGCGCATTGTTCTTTCTGTTGTCGCAGGCCCATCTGCGCAACCGCTTGGCGACGTCCAGCGAGGACTAGTCGGGACTGCGCGTGCAGTCCGATAAGTCCCGTAGCCCGGGTGAGCGAAGCGATACCCAGGACAGCTCGTGGTCGGAATCCCGGATGTCGCTTCGCTCATCCGGGCTACAAGACCTTGCGTTGCCCGACGGGCAAAACACCCAAATTGTCGGTCAACGCGAGCCGCGAAAATATTCCGCTTTACCGAATTTCGGAAAGGGTATGTGTCGCCGCAACCCGGCCCAAGGAAGAGGGGCGTATCGCGATCGTCACGAACGCGGGCCGGACGGCGGTGGACGTTAGTCACATCGGCGCGATCGGCTTCGCAGGGCGGGCAACCGTGAGCGAAGGCCTCGCGCACACGACCGGTGTGATCGGCGTACGGCAAAATCGTGTGGTCCTGACGCCCGGGGTCTGTGCGTCAAGCGTTGCGGTGATGTGGGTTGCCCAACCGGGCGCACGCGTCAGCCATCCGCAAGGCGACGGGGGCAATAGTGCATCGCTCCCCGGGGAGAGCGCGACATAAGCCGTAAAGCCACTGCGCAGGGAAGGCCGGATGTTTTGGCTTCACCTGTATGCTGCTGTGCAATTTTGTTCACGACAATCTCGCACAGTGGACCGCGGGTGCCAGCCGGCACCCGGTCTTCCCTGCGCCCTCTTTCATTTGAGGGTAAGGCATCGAGGCAAAGCTCGGGCGAACAAGCCGCGAGGATGCGAAGGTGCGTCTGCGATCCGGAATGCGATGAAAGTGCGACGCTTCCACCCACAGACTCCGTCATTGCGAGCGCAGCGAACCAATCCAGAGTCTTTCCGCGTGGGCAGTCCGGATTGCTTCGCTGCGCTCGCAATGACGAGGATGATGGGAGTATACGCCGCCGAGATCGCAAAGCTGCTCGCCGATTTCGGCGAGCGAGATTCACGGACGGCGTAACTCGGACGGATAGCAGTCGTAGACCAGCGCCTTGAAGGCCGGCGTGATGCGGCTGCGCTCGTTCTGGGTCTGCTGCATCAGCAGGTAGACCATGTCGAGCTTGGGATCGACGCCGAAATAGGTGCCACTGCCACTGTCCCATTTCAACTCGCCGAGTGAGCCCGGCGGCGGCGGTTTGGCGTTGCCGGGATCGGTCCGCACCGCGAGGCCATAGCCATAGCCGAAGCCGTCGCCCGGAAAATAGAAGTAATCGCGTCCGACGCCCGAGCCCGGCCCGACGTGATCGGTCGTCATGGCCTTGAAGGCAGCGGGGCTCAGATAGCGCTTGCCGTCGAACTCGCCGCCATTGAGCAGCATCTGCGCGAATCGCTGGTAGTCGGTGATGGTCGAGAGCAGCCCGCCGCCGCCGGACTGCCATTCGGGGTGATCGAGGCGCTCGCGCTCGGCGGCGAGCAGGATGTTGTCGTTCGGCAGCGGCCGCGCCATCCGCGCAAGCTCGTCCTCGGTCGCCAGCGCGAACTTGGTGCTGCTCATGCCGAGCGGATCGAAGATGCGCTGCTTGAGGAATTCGTACAGCGTCTGGCCCGAGATGATCTCGATGACGCTGCCGAGGACGTCAGTGGAATGACCGTAGCGCCACAGCGTTCCCGGTTGCCGTGCCAGCGGCAGCCTTGCGATGCGTTGGGCGAATTCCCTGTTGTTGAATTGACCTTCGAAGATATTTGCGGCCTTGTAGGCCTGCTCGACCCATTTGCCGCCGATGTAGTCGTAGCTGATGCCCGAGGTGTGCCGCAGGAGATCCTCGATGTTGACGGGACGGACCGGGGCCACGAGATCCAGGTGCAACGTGCCGTCGGGATTGGTGACCTCGAGGCCCACCTTGGTGTCGGCGAAGAGGGGAACGTATTTCGACACGGGGTCGGTGAGCGCGAGCTTGCCCTCGTCGATCAGCATCATCGCGCCAAGGCAGGTGATCGGCTTGGTCATCGAGTGGATGGCGAAGATCGTATCGGGCGTCATCGCGAGACCGGTCCTGGTGTCGCGCACGCCAATAGTCTTCAGATAGACCGGCTTGCCGTGCTGCTGGACCAGCACCACGGCGCCGGGCAGCCGGCCATTCGTCACCTCGTTGTCGAAATACGCTGTGATACGGTCGAGCCCGTCGGACGACGGCGCGGGGACGTCGGCGGCGCGGCTTCGCGCCATCGTGCCGGCCAGCAGCGCGGCTCCGACCAGAAATTCACGACGCTTCATCCGGGCTTCCTCCCTCGCCGGGATCAAAGCCGCAAGACGTCGAAGGCGTCAACACGCCTTCGATTAAAATCGCGTCACGATTTCAGAAAGGACCGGTCGCGGACGGTCTTCGCTCGGCCTGGTCGGCTTGCCGATATGGACGAAGCCCGCGAGCTTCTCGTCCGGCTTGAGGCCGAGGCCATCCAGCACGTCGCGATCGAACGCGAACCAGCCGGTCAGCCAGCAGGCGCCGTAGCCGAGCGCCGCCGCGGCCGTGACGATGTTCATAACGCTGGCCCCGGCCGACAATTCCTGCTCGAAGGCCGGCACCTTCGGATGCGGCTTCGTGAAGCTGACGATGCCGATCACCAGCGGCGCATCCGTGAGGCGTTTGCGCTCGGTCTCGACGTCGGCCGCCGGCGCGCCGGGATTCTTCCGGGCAAACACCTTCGCGATCACCTCGCCGGCGCGCTGGCGCGCATCGCCCTCGAAGATGATGAAGCGCCAGGGCGCGAGCTTGCCATGATCAGGCACGCGCGCGCCGATGGTGAGGATCGTCTCGAGCTCGGCCGGGGAGGGGCCAGGTCCGGACATCTCGCGCGGCTTGACCGAGCGGCGGGTCTTCAGGAGTTCGATGGCGTCGGGCACTGCGGTTTCCTCTTCGGCTGGTCGTCGGGCGTGCAGTCCCCACATAGGAATGCACGCCCGCAACCGAAAGCGAGTTTAGACCGATTTCAGATGTCAGGTCGCGCCACGCGCCCGCTTCACATCCGGCGGGGTCGCTTCGTCGACGAGGGCGGCGATGGCTTCCACCGTCGTCGTCACTTGCTGCCCGTCGCTGCCGAGCCGGCGGATCGAGACCGACTGCGTCTCGGCCTCTTTCTTGCCGACCACGAGCAGTGCCGGAATTTTGGCGAGCGAATGCTCGCGGACCTTGTAGTTGATCTTTTCGTTGCGCAGGTCGATCTCGGCTCGAAGTCCCGCACGCCGAACCTGCTCCAGCACCTGCTTGGCATACTCGTCGGCTTCCGACGTGATGGTGGTGACCACCACCTGCACCGGCGACAGCCAGAGCGGGAAGTTGCCGGCATAGTGCTCGATCAGGATGCCGATGAAGCGCTCCATCGAACCGCAGATCGCGCGGTGCACCATGACCGGCGGCTTCTTGCCGCTGTCGTGGTCGATGTAGAACGCACCGAACCGTTCCGGCAGGTTGAAGTCGACCTGCGTGGTGCCGCACTGCCAGTCGCGGCCGATGGCGTCGCGCAGCACATATTCGAACTTCGGTCCGTAGAAGGCGCCTTCGCCCGGATTGATCTCGGTCTTGATGTGATTGTTCTGCGACTGGATCTCGCGCAGCACCGTCGCCATCACGCGCTCGGCGTGATCCCACATCGCGTCGGTGCCGACGCGTTTCTCCGGCCGGGTCGACAGCTTCACAGTGAGATCGCCGGTGAAGCCGAAATCGGCATAGGTCGACAGGATCAGCTCGTTGATCTTCAGGCACTCGTCGGCGAGCTGATCCTCCATGCAGAAGATGTGCGCGTCATCCTGGGTGAAGCCGCGCACGCGCATCAATCCGTGCATCGCGCCGGACGGCTCGTAGCGGTGCACCACGCCGAACTCGGCGAGCCGCAGCGGCAGGTCGCGGTAGCTCTTCAGGCCATGCTTGAAGATCTGCACGTGGCCTGGGCAGTTCATCGGCTTCAGCGCGAACCAGCGCTTGTCTTCGGCCTCCTCGCCGGCCGACTGCGCCGCGAACATGTTCTCGCGGTACCAGCCCCAATGGCCGGAGGTCTCCCACAGCGACTTGTCGAGGATCTGGGGGGCGTTGACCTCGCTATAGTCACCGGCCAGGCGGCGTCGCATATAGGCGATCAGCTGCTGGAAGATGGTCCAGCCCTTGGCGTGCCAGAACACGACGCCCGGACCTTCCTCCTGGAAGTGGAAGAGGTCGAGTTCGCGCCCGAGCTTGCGATGGTCGCGCTTTTCCGCTTCCTCGATCTGCTTCAGATAAGCGTCGAGGTCCTCCTGATTGGCGAATGCCGTGCCGTAGATGCGGGTCAGCATCGGGTTGTTGCTGTCGCCGCGCCAATAGGCGCCGGCCACCTTCATCAGCTTGAAGGCGTTGCCGACCTTACCGGTCGATGTCATGTGCGGGCCGCGGCAGAGATCGAACCAGTCGCCCTGGTAATAGATCTTGATCGGCTCGTTGCCGGGAATGGCATCGACCAGCTCGACCTTGAACGCCTCGCCCTTGTCGCGGAACACCTGTTTGGTCTTTTCGCGATCCCAAACCTCCTTCGTAAAAGGCTTGTCGCGCGCGATGAGCTCGCGCATCTTCTTCTCGATCGCGGCAAAGTCTTCCGGCGTGAACGGCTCGTTGCGGAAGAAATCGTAATAGAAGCCGTTCTCGATCACGGGGCCGATGGTGACCTGCGTGCCCGGCCACAGCGTCTGCACGGCTTCGGCCAGCACGTGGGCGCAGTCATGGCGGATCAGCTCGAGCGCGCGCGGATCGTCCCGGTTGATCAGCTCGATCCTGGCATCGGCTTCGATGGGATCGTCGAGGTCGGAGACCACGCCGTCGAGCGCCATCGCGACCGTACGCTTGGCCAGCGACGGCGAAATTCCCTTGGCGAGTTCGAGGCCGGTGATGCTCTTGGCGTATTCGCGCCGGGCGCCGTCGGGGAAGGTGAGGGTGATTTTTTCCGGTGGGGTCACGGGTCTCAAATTGCTGAGGCTGTACTGGAAGCCGGATTCGGATTTGGGCTGCTCGGACTTGGATTGGTCCTTGGATGGGTCCTTGGGCTGGTCGGTCATGGCATGTCTCCTGAGGCTCACTCCTGCGAACGAGCGCAGGTAAGCGGGAACGAGCGATATATCAGGCGAGTCGGCCTGCGCAATCCGGCATTTCCAAGAAACCGGCGCGCAAAAGCGGAGGCGCTGCACGAACTATTCCGGGCAACGCCCTTTAACTGGTCGCAAGGCGGCTCTACATGCGTTTGCATGGAAAATGCACGCGCCGGCCGTTTCGCGCCAACCGCCCTGATGCTCGGCAATCTCGTCACCGGCTGCTCAGTACTGGCGCCGGCGGGCATGCTGCCGGAATTGGCGACGGGGCTCGACGTCAGCATCCATGCGGCTGCGCTCCTGATCACCTTCGGGGCTGTCATCCTCTGCATCGGCTCGCCGCTGACGGCCTGGCTCACCAGCCGGATCGAGCGCCGGGCGTTACTCACCACGACGCTGGCGGTGCTCGCTTTTGGCAATCTGGCCTCGGCCTTTGCGCCCGACTATGCGAGCCTCCTCGTCATCCGCCTGGTGATGCTCGCGGTCGGCGCGCTTTACACGCCGCAGGCCGCCGGTACGGCGGCGTTGATCGTGCCGGTGGAGCGTCGCGGCAGCACGATTGCCTACATCTTTCTCGGCTGGTCGCTCGCTGCCGCCGTCGGCCTGCCGCTGATCACCTTCATCGCCAGCCGCTATGGCTGGCGCGCGGCCTATGGCGGAATCGGCGCGCTCGGTTGCGTCAGCTTCCTGCTGTTGCTGATGCGGCTGCCGGGGGGCTTGAAGGGGACGCCGGTGGATCTGAAGACCTGGAGCGCGGTCGGTCGCAACAGAACGATCCGGCTTCTGCTTGCGATCACGATGTTGCAGATGTCCGGGCAGTTCGTGGTGTTCACCTTCATGGGGCCGCTGCTCAACAAGCTGACCGGTGCAGGGCCCGATGCGATCGGCCTGGTGTTCGCTCTCTATGGCGTCTGCGGCTTCCTCGGCGTTGTCATCGCGACCCGCATCGTCGACACCTCGGGACCCTATCGCACCTCGCTGCTGTTCACCTGCCTGCTGCTTGCAGGAATCACGGGCTGGGCACTCGGCGCCGGCACGCTCGCGTTGATGGCGGGTGCGGTCGCGATCTGGGGCCTCGGTTTTGCCTCGACCAATTCGATGCAGCAGGTGCGGCTGGTCTCGGCCGCACCGTCGCTGGCATCGGCGACCGTCGCACTCAACACCTCCGTCCTTTATATCGGCCAGGCGGTCGGCTCTGCCGTCGGCGGACTGCTGTTCGCCCGCGAGCTCCTGCATACGCTCGGCTTCGTCGCAGTCGGTTTCGTGGTGGTGGCGCTGATCCTGGTCGTCCTGACCCGGCCCCGGCCGGCAACAGCCGCCCCGGCCTGAACGGAAGCGTGCCTGTGTGCGCAAGGTGCTTGGCAAACCGCGCGCCGGGAGGCTAGAAGGCCGGTCATGGGGACCAAAGAGGGTTGACTGAGATGAGGATGATTCTGGCGGTTGCCGCGGTGCTCTATTCAGCTTCCGCTTTCGCGCAAGCCGACAAGCCACCAATGATCGGAGACAAGCCGTTGGTGCAGGTCAAGCCCAAAGGGACCAAGGCGGGCACCAAGGAGGCTGCGGCCAAGCCGGCTGCCGCGCCGAAGGGCAAGCCACAATCCATCGCGGCGCGGCTGCAGGCTTGCCTGGACCTCGATGACGGCACCAAGGACCGGCTCAATTGCTACGACGCCGTGATCCCGCCGACGCCAAAGCCGAAGCCGGCCAAGGCCAAGGGCTACGCCGATTGCCGTTTCTTCAAGGAAGAGGACGAGCGGCTGGCCTGCTTCAACGGCTTTGCCGAAAGCATTCCGAAGCTGCCAAAGACCTGAGGCAGATCAGGGCCTGCGACAGTTACAGGCCCACCTAGCCAAAATACCGACGGCGCAATATCGCGGGCTTACCGGCTCGACGGGGATGGATTGGTGGAGGCCACGCGCGTGAGCGCGAGTGATGGCGTCGCCGACATCTTCACCAGGACGTCCTTGAGCGGGTCCCGCGTCCACGCTCGCGTCACATAGTCACGATGCGTGATGCCGTCCCCGGTTTCGACGAACACCACGCTGCCCGGACGCAAGGGGCCGTCCATGTCTTCGGAGACGGTTATGCCTTTCTGCCGCAGCGTGCTCATCAGTTCGCGGTCGCGCCGTGCGGTGTAGCGGGTGTAGGAGCTGACGAAGAAGCCGGAGCGGTGGCTCTCGATCCATGAGGCGAACTTGTCCATTTCGCCATAGACGGCGTCGAGCAACACGACGCCGCGGACACGGTCACTGATGCCACCAACCTCGAGGCTCCAGGCCGTCGGCAGGAAGCCGCCGCTGTAGCCGACGATCACGATCGGCATGTTGGCGAAGGCGCGGGCGCTGTTGGGATCGCCGGTGAGGCGGGCGAGATGGTTCGCCGACTCGTCGATGAAGCGCTTGAGGCCGCCAGCCTGCCAGAATTTTCCTGCGCTGGAATCGGCGGCATCGACCGCCATCTGCGGTGCGAGCAGGATGGCGTTGGCGCCGGAATCAGTGATCTGTTGCGGCACCAGCTGGCGGTCGCGCACGTCGCGCTCCAGCGTCGCGCCATTGCCGTGGAAGAACACCACGATCACGCCTGGCTTCCGCACGTCGAAATGTTCGGGCACGTGCATCAGGACGCGGTTATCGTTGTAAGTCTCGTCCTGCCAGAACACGCGCCCGGAATAGCTGCGGTGGCCGCGGCGGTCGCCCTTGGAGATGTTGAGGAATGGCGCGTCGGAGGCAGGGTTGTTGCCGAAATAGGGGAAGGCTGACGATTTCATGCTGACGAGCGTCGTCAGGTCCTCGCGTGGCGGACGCTGGTAGGGGGCCTGCGGCGCGAGCGAAGCAACCTTGTAAGGCGCCTGCTCCGGCTGCGGCTGCACGGCGCGCTTGGGTGAGAAGTCCGACATCTGCCGTTGCAGAAAACCCTCGCTCGCGGATGGGAAGCGCTCCCTGAACTGGGGGGCCGGGAATCGATCCTCGAACGTGTCGTTGCTTGCGACTTGCTGGTTTGTCTTCGCAACGACCTGGACGTTGGCTTGGACGTTGCCTTGGGCATTGGCCTGCGAGTTCGCCGCGAGTGCTGCCGGATTGGGCGCCTTGCCGCATTGAACCAGTGTCAGCGACAACGGCACCAAGGCTGAGATCAGAGCGGTCCGAAGCGCACGACCGCGTGCGCCGGACGTGGTCCGGTCAGCGCGGATGTCAGCTCTCGGCTTCGGAACGGCCCCGACCATTCACCCATGACCCCAAGTCATGACCACAAGTCCATCGGCAATCATTAAGGCAATTGAGCCGATGGGCGTTTAGGCGACGTTAAGTATCCGGAGAAACTTCCCCACATCCGGAACGCTCAAAGGGACCACGCAATCGTGTCGTGATTGTGGGGGGAGGGAGACGGGATGTCCCGGTGTTTACGACGCTTTATTGCCCGCATCGTGCATTGATGGTGCTGCAGTACCGATTCGGCCCCGCCTCATTTAACCCTTGTTAACCCTGCTTGAATTGACTGGACCGAGCTGCACGATGCTTCCCACGAGACGTGACGCCTGAGGTTGAGGACGGCGATGACGGCATCAGATGCGGGTACTGCACCCTGGACCGGCCGGCTGACCGGAAGCGGGTCGGGGGTCTCCGTTCTGGTCGCAACCGCCATCGTCGTGGCCGACATGATCGGGGTCGGCGTCTTCACCAGCCTCGGCTTCCAGGTCAAGGACATTCCCTCGGGCTTCTCGATCCTCTTGCTTTGGACGGTCGGCGGCATCGTCGCGCTGTGCGGGGTGTTCTCCTACAGCGAGCTCGGCGCCATGTTTCCGCGCTCGAGCGGCGAATACAATTTCCTCGGCCGAGCCTATCATCCCGCCTTCGGCTTTCTCGCCGGCTGGGTGTCGGCGACGGTTGGCTTTGCAGCACCCGTCGCGCTCGCCGCGATGGCCTTTGGCGAATACGCCAAATCGGTGGTCCCCGATGTGCCGCCGATCCCGCTTGCCATCGCCGTGGTGTGGCTGGTCTCGCTCGTGCAACTGACCGGGGTCAGGCATTCCTCGACGTTCCAGTTGATCTCGACCATCCTGAAGGTCGTGCTGATCGTTGCCTTCCTGGTCGCCGGCTTCATCGTCGGCGTGCCGCAGCCGATCGCCTTCACGCCGCAGGCGGGTGATCTCGTGCATATCGTCAGCGCGCCTTTCGCGATCGGGCTCGTATTCGTGATGTATTCGTTCTCGGGCTGGAATGCCGCGACCTACATCATCGGCGAGATGAACATGCCGCAGCGGGACCTGCCGCGTGCGCTGCTCGCGGGCACGCTGATCGTGCTCGTGCTGTACGTCGCGCTGAATGCGGTGTTTCTCCATTCTACGCCGGTGGGCGCGCTCGCGGGTCAGCTCGATGTCGCCAGCGTCGCCGGCAGCGCGATCTTCGGCAATCTCGGCGGCCGGATCGTCGGCGCGATGATCTGTTTCGGCCTGATCTCCTCGATCAGCGCGATGATGTGGATCGGCCCGCGCGTGATGATGACGATGGGGGAGGATATTCCGGCGCTGCGCGTGTTCTCGCGGAGATCGGTGCGCGGCGCGCCGGCCTATGCCATCCTGTTTCAGCTCGCCGTCGCCAATTTGCTGCTGTTCACGCGCAGCTTCGAGGCCGTGCTCGACTTCATCCAGTTCGCGCTGCTGTTCTGCTCGTTCTTCACGGTCGCCGGCGTGATCAAGCTGCGCATCACGGATCCCGATTTGCCGCGGCCCTATCGTGCCTGGGGATACCCGTTCACGCCGCTCGTGTTCCTGCTCGTGACCGCGTTCATGATGTACTATTTATTGACTGAGCGGCCGGTGCAATCGCTATCGGGGATGCTCGTCCTGGTCTCGGGCCTGTTGATTTATGCTGTTTTCCGCAGGCGGCCGGTCGCCGCTGGCACGTCACACAATCGCGAATAGACATGTTTCGACCCATGAGAATTGCGGCCGTGGCTCTCGCCTTGCTGGCTGCGGCCGTCTCGTCCGCACGTGCTGCCGAGGCAACCTTCGACGACACCGCGCGCTTCCTCGCGGGCATGCAGCCTTCGGCGGATTCGCCGCTGGTGCCGCTCACAAAGGACTCGGGTTGGCAACGCCACGCGAGATTCTTCGACAGTGCCTTCGCCCAGCTCGAGGAGCGCCAGCTCGCGAAGATCCGCAACTGGGCCGACGTCAATTTGGCGGCGACCAAGCCGACCATGTTTTATTGGTTCAGCGGCCCCGACTTCCTCTACGCCAACGCCTTCTATCCCAAGGCCAGCACTTACGTGCTTGGCGCGCTGGAGCCGGTCGGTGCAGTGGCTGACCTGACGCGATTGCCGCGCAGTTCGGTCGGCGCCGCGCTCTATAATGTCGAGCGCTCGCTCGGCTCGATCCTGAGTTTTTCCTTCTTCATCACCAAGCAAATGAAGGTCGACCTGCACACCAACCAGGTCAACGGCACCTTGCCGATCCTCTACGTCTTCCTCGTCCGCTCCGGCAAGATCATCCGCAATGTCGAGATGGTCGCACTCGACGACAGGGGCGGCGTGCATGTCGGCAACGACAATCCAGGACCGAACGCGACGCGCGGCGCCCGCATCACCTTTGCGGGCCCCGACGGCGAGGCGCGCACGCTGTATTATTTCTCGACCGATCTCTCCAATTCAGGTGCACGCGCGGCAGGATTCCTGAAGTTCTGCGAGACGCTCGGACCCGGCAACAGCCTGATCAAGAGTGCGTCCTATCTGCTGCACTCCGGCAATTTCACCGTGGCGCGCGACTGGTTGCTCGCCAACAGCGCGACCATCGTCCAGGACGATTCCGGCATTCCGCTTTCGAGCTACAATTCGCGGCAATGGCGGTTCTTCCCGTTCGGCCGCTATCTCGGACCGATCGGCGAATTCCCCGGCCGCTACCAGGAACGCTACGCCGCGCTGTTCACGCGCGCCCAGCCGATCGATTTCGGCGTCGGCTACCGCTGGCGGATGCACGAGTCGAACTTGCTGCTGGCGGTGAAGGTGCCGGGAAGCGAGACGGCGCCGGGGGCGGAGACCACCTCGTCCGCCGAGCCGTCGCCGAAACCGCTGCGTCCGAAGCGGCCACGTCCGCCTGAGCCGGTCCCGCCGCCACCCGGACGCTTTTTCTGGTCCCGCTAATTACCAGTGCACGCTCTGGCTCGGCACGATGAATGCCGTCGTGCTAGGCGGCGTGGCAAGACTCGTCTCCAGATACCAGCCGGAGCCGACCACGAGCAGCAGCAGGGCGATGATGGCGAGCATGTCGAGGGTTCTGGGATCGTGGCCTCGCGAACCACCCCGGGAATCCGGTCCAAGTCTGACGTGAAAATGAGGGCTGATTTTCCAGCGCATTGTTGTTTCCTCCCGCGGGAGCATCACAGCAACGCGAGGAGAGAGTTTCGGTTCCACTCAAGGTAGCGACACCTGAGGCGCCGCATCATGCTCAGGATGCGTTGACGCCGCGCCAGCGGCCGTAGCGCCAAGGCAAGTACCAGCGCGCGCCCTGTGGTGCGGTGAGGGGCACGTTGTCGATGCCCGAGGTGCCGAAAGGGTTGCAACGGAGCAGGCGTGCGAGCGTCATCCAGCCGCCGGCCCACAGCCCGAACCGTTCGATTGCCTCGTCGCCATAGGTGGAGCAGGTCGGCACGTGCCGGCAATTGTAGCCAACCAGCGGCGAGAGCGTGTGGCGGTAGAGCCAGATCAGCGCGCGGGCGAATCTGCGTGGAAGCCGGAGCGCGCCCGCGACGGGATTGGAACAGGGCTCGCGGGCTGATTGCTTCATGGGCGCTTTGCTGAGATCGTGGGCGAGGTTTTGCGCGGTTCCGGTGCAGGGAACTGTAAGCTGTTGTTTGTACGTCATATTTTGCGTGCTTTTTGGGAGCAGTGCAGCAAATGCCTATGGACGAGCTGTATTCCCCCGGATACCATTTTTGTGACGTCCATGTGAGACTCATTGGAATGTCGGAACGGGGCTTGGCTGAGTCGGCTCGCCGTAAGGCTTGGGCTAAAGCTTGGGACTTGGGGAAGGGACCAGTTTGAAACTTCTGAAGGCACTCAATCTTCGCGGCTGGTTGCTGGTGGGAACCGCTGCTTGTGGAGTCGTGCTGGCTGGCGCCGTCGCGACGCTCGGGTCGTCTGCCCGGGCCGGTGCTGCCCTCGAAGAGCGCAAGCTGCCGATGAAGTTCAATTGGGTCGCCTGCGAGCCGAATTGCCGCGGTTGGGTCAGTGCAGTCGGCATCATCACCGCCGATACGCCCCGGGACTTCGAAGAGTTTTCCCGCGGGCGCCAGCTCGGCGGCGCCACCGTGGTGCTGGATTCCAGCGGCGGTTCCGTCAACGACGCGATCACGCTCGGCCGGCGCTTCCGCAATCTCGGACTTCTGACCACGGTCGGCGTTAGCGTTCAGAACCGCGGCGGGCAGTCGGCCCGTCCGGCAGTCGCGCCGGAGGCCTATTGCGAATCCATGTGCGTGTTCCTGCTGTTGGCGGGCAAGAAGCGCTACGTGCCGGAAGCGGCCCATGTCCGGGTTCACCAGATCTGGATGGGCGATCGCGCCGACGATGCCAAGGCGGCGAGCTACAGCGCGCAGGACCTGATGATCGTGGAGCGCGACATCGGCCGGCTTGCCAAATACACGTTCGACATGGGCGGTGCCGGCGATCTGCTGTCGCTCGCGCTCAGCGTCCCGCCCTGGGAAGATCTGCATCAGCTCGATGCAGGCGAGCTCAAGCTGACCAATCTCGTGACGACGGATCTCGTGGCCGACGTGCTGCCGCATGTCGACATCTCCGCGCCGGCAATGGCGGAGCTTGCACCGAAGACCCAGGCGAGGTTCGGTGCGGAACCGGAGCAGCCTGCGAAGTCGACCAAGACGGCGGAAGCCCTGGTGCCCACGGGCGGCGTGGCCACGCCGGTTGCGGCGTCGCAGAAGTAGCCTCGAATCTCTGATCTATTTCCGGGTCGAGCGACGAGCCCGGATCAGCCTCCGGAATCAGCCTTGCGCCGCAGCCGGCTGCTTCGCCTTCGCCTCGATCTGGCCGATGGCATCGACCACGGCATCGAAGGTCAGGAGCGTCGAGGCGTGGCGCGCCTTGTAGTCGCGGACCGGCTCGAGGAACTTGATCTCTTCCCATTTGCCTTCAGGAGGCGCGCCGTTCTCCTTCAGCATCTTGCGAACAGTTTCGCGTAACTCACGGAGTTCGCTCGCAGTCGATCCGACGATCTGACTTGCCATGATGGAGGAAGAAGCTTGTCCCAGCGCGCAGGCCTTCACGTCATGGGCGAAGTCAGTGACCTTCTCGCCCTCCATCTTGAGGTCGACCTTGACCGTCGACCCGCACAGCTTGGAATGGGCGGTGGCAGTGGCATCGGGATCCGGCAACCGCCCGAGCCGCGGAATATTCCCGGCCAGTTCGATGATCCGCTTGTTATAAATGTCGTTCAGCATGTGATGGAGTCCAGCAGGACCGGCCTTGGCGTGCGCCGTCCACAGCCTTATATAGGGTCGGAACTGGCGAAAAACAGTCCAGCGCTGCAGCAGTGGTGTGATCCAGAACCCTGCTGCCGGCGTTACGGCTTGCAGACTTTTCGCCGAAACTGTTCTCTCAGGCGTCCGGCGGTTCGCCGCCCCGTCTGCCGGTGACACTCCGGCCGCAAGGCCGTCGAACGGAGTCGACATGGACGCTACCATCAAATCCATCCGCCCCAACAAGCCCTCCGATCGGCAGCCCGAGAGCCGTCCGGCGGAGCTTGATCCTTCCGAATTCCTCGCCGCCGCCGTCCGCGCCGACCAGCCGCGCCCGGCGCGCGCCGAGGCCGAGCAGGCGGTGAAGACGCTGCTTGCCTATATCGGCGAGAACACCAACCGCGAGGGACTGCTCGACACGCCGCGCCGCGTGGTCGAGGCTTTCGACGAACTCTATCAGGGCTACCACCAGTGCCCGGCCGAGGTGCTCGATCGCACCTTCGGCGAGACCGCCGGCTATGACGACTTCGTCCTTGTGCGCGACATCGAGTTCACCTCTCAATGCGAGCATCACATGATGCCGTTCTACGGCAAGGCGCACATTGCCTATACGCCGGTGGAACGCGTGGTCGGCCTGTCGAAGCTTGCGCGCCTCACCGACATCTTCGCCCGCCGGCTCCAGACCCAGGAGCACATGACCGCGCAGATCGCGGCAGCGATCGACGAGATCCTCAAGCCGCGCGGCGTTGCCGTGCTGATCGAGGCCGAGCATACCTGCATGTCGGTGCGCGGCGTCGCCAAGCATGGTGCCTCCACCTTCACCAGCCGCTTCACCGGCATGTTCCGCGACAATCCGGCGGAACAGGCGCGTTTTCTGTCCCTGGTGCGAGGCCTGCAGCGCTGACCTCGCGAATAGACCGGCGAGGGCGTTGTGTCCGCTCACTCCCATGAAACCGAGGAAGGTCTCGCCTTCCTTCCGAGATTCGATGCGGCCGGGCTCGTCACGGTCGTCGCGACCGAATTTGCCACCGGCGACGTGCTGATGGTCGCGCACATGAATGACGAGGCGCTGCGCAAGACCATCGCGACCGGCGAAGCCTGGTACTTCAGCCGCTCGCGCAATGCCTTGTGGCGAAAAGGTGAGACCTCAGGTCAGACCCAGCGCGTGCTCGAGATCCGCACCGATTGCGATCAGGATGCGGTCTGGCTGCGCGTCGAGCAGATCGGCGCTGCGTGTCACACCGGCCGCCGGTCCTGCTTCTACCGCAAGGTCGAGGCCGAAGACGGCGGCGCCAGGCTCGTCTTTGTCGATGCGGACAGGCTGTTCGATCCGGACGCGGTGTACAAGAAGTAGTCCTGCCGTCATGCGGAGGGCGGCGCTGGCGGCCCGAATTTACCCCGCATTAACCATATCTGTCCCACGGTGAGACGACAGGGCGTCGAATTGCCGGCGCGCCTCAACGCCATGCGGGC
Organism: Bradyrhizobium sp. 155; assembly: GCF_023101105.1. NCBI lineage: Bacteria > Pseudomonadati > Pseudomonadota > Alphaproteobacteria > Hyphomicrobiales > Nitrobacteraceae > Bradyrhizobium > Bradyrhizobium sp. 155. Next base: position 2,974,797 of record NZ_CP064704.1, read on the forward strand.
GGGCACTTCATCATGTCGGTCGACAATTCCAGTGTCTCACAGGCGGCGGTCCTTGATCCGTCGCGGGCACGCGTCGCCAGTGCGATCAAGCAGGCCTCGAACGTAGGTGGCGTCAGCTTCCAGTACATGCTGACCACCGCCAAGATGGAATCGGATTTCGATCCCACGGCGGGGGCGACTACGTCATCCGCGCACGGGCTCTACCAGTTCATCGACCAGACCTGGCTTGGCACGGTGAAGGAAGCGGGCACCCAGCTCGGCTATGGCAACTATTCGGACGCCATCACCAGGACGTCGTCGGGCACCTACACCGTCGATGATCCCGCGATGAAGCGGTCGATCATGAAGCTGCGCGACGATCCGGAGGCCGCCTCCAGCATGGCGGCTGCGCTGACGCAGTCGAACAGCTTCAAGCTCACCGGCCTGCTCGGCCGCAGGCCGTCCGACAGCGAACTCTACATGGCGCATTTCATGGGCGTCGGCGGCGCCGCGAAACTGATCGCCAATGCCGAGGACAATCCGCAAGCGGTTGGCGCGCGGTTGTTTCCTAACGCGGCGTCCGCCAATCGCTCGATCTTCTACGCCAAGGACGGCCGCGCGCGCAGCATCTCCGAGGTCTATTCCGTGCTGGATGCACGCTACGCCGGCGCGGCAAATTCGAAAACCACCCGCAGCGCGATGGCGATGTATGGCGGCACGTCGACCACGCAGGTCGCGAGCGCCAACGGCGTACAGCCTGCCGCGCCCCTGATCGACAATGCCGCGTATCTCCAGACCTTTCCGAACACACGCGCGGTGATGCCGGTCAGCGCGACAGTGCCAACGACGGCCGCGGACAATACACCGATCACGCCGGTGTTTCGCTCGATCTATCAGCCCGGCGACACCACCCAGCCGGTCTCGACGACCGTGCAGAAATTGTGGGGCAACAATGCCTCGCTCACTTCGGTCGCACCCGCGACCTCGGCCGCATCGGGGACGCCTGACGTCCGGCCGCCCCAGCCGCTTGATCTGTTCAGCGATCGCAGCGGCACGTTCTCAAGCTAATACGCACTCCCGTGTCTCGGACACGTCGCAGCGGGAACGCTGCTGCGCAGGGCCCGGTGCGTGAACGGGCCGCCTTTGTTCCCTTAACAAAACGTCAATAAAACCAGCCAGTTATGGTGAACGCTTTATTAAGCGTCGTGGTTTATTTTGTGTTGCAGGTGACAAGCCGTCACCGCTTCGTCTTCGTTGCGTAAGCCGGAAGCACCATGATTGTTCGGCAGTTCATCAATTGGATCAGGACGGCGCCCGCCGGCGAGCGGGCCGAGGCGACGCGGGCGCTGGCCCGGGCCTGGCTGATCTCAGACCTTTCCCATGACGACCGTATTGCCGCTGAAGGCGCGCTTCTGATGCTGCTTGACGATCCCTCGCCGCTGGTGCGGCAGGCGATGGCCGAGGCGTTTGCGCGCAGTACCGAGGCACCGGCGTCGATCGTGCGGGCGCTGTCGGCGGACCAGCCGACCGTCGCGCTGCCCGTGCTCGAACATTCTCCGCTGCTGATCGACGCCGATCTCGTCGACATCGTCGCGACCGGCAGCGACGAGGTGCAGTGCGCGGTCGCCCGCCGCATCGCGCTGCCGGTATCGGTCTGCGCCGCCATTGCCGAAGTCGGCTGCGCGGCGGCAGCGCTCGAGCTGATCGAAAATCCTCATGCCGAGCTTGCGCCGTTCTCCTGGGATCGCATCGTCGAGCGTCACGGCCATCTCGCCGCGATCCGCGAGGCGATGCTGGTGCTGGAGGATCTGCCGTCCGCAACGCGCGCCGCGCTGGTGGCAAAACTCTCGGAGACGCTGGCTCAATTCGTCGTAGCCAGGAACTGGCTGAGTGCCGACCGCGCCGAGCGCATCGCGACCGAGGCGCGCGACCGCTCCACAATGAACATTGCGGCGCGCTCCCGCGGCGAAGACATGGAAGGGCTTGTTCGGCACCTGCGCATCACCGGCCAGCTCACCGCGGGTCTCATTCTGCGCGCGCTGCTGTCGGGCAATCTCGACCTGTTCGATGCGGCGCTGGCTGAGCTCGCCGAGCTGCCGCTGGCGCGCGTGTCCGCGCTGCTGCACGATCGCGGCGGCAACAGCCTGCACGCGCTGCTCCGCCGCGCCGGGCTTCCCGAGGCGACGTTTGCAGCCTTCCAGGTCGCGCTCGATGCCTGCCACGAGCAGGGCTTCGTCGACAGCGACGACAATGCAGCAAGGCTGCGCCGCCGCATGGTCGAGCGCGTGCTCACCCATTGCGAGACCGACCGCGGCGCGACCGAGCCGCTGATGGTCCTGCTCCGCCGCTTCGCCACCGAATCCGCGCGCGAAGAGGCAAGGCTGTTCTGCGACGAGCTGGTCGCGGACGAGACGGTTGATCCGGTCTATGACGATCTGATTGCGGCGTAACGAGACGTGTAGGGTGGGCAAAAGGCGCATTGCGCCGTGCCCACCGTCTCTCCGCACAATTCATGTCGATTGGTGGGCACGCTTCGCTTTGCCCACCCTACAACACCTCGCGAACGGCGAAGCTACCCCGCCGGCGCGATACTCGGTGCCAGGATCACCTCGAGATGCTCGGGGCGATCGCGGTTGGCGTCGGCGAGATAGTCATCGGCGACCTTGCGCAGGCGCCGGCTGAGTTCGGCGGAGACGCTGATGCTGTCGAGCTTGGTGTTCTCGTGCACGATGGCAAGGATGGCGTTGATGTGGTGCGTGAACAGCTCGGCCGGTACCTTTTCGAGATCGGGCGCGTGCTCGATGACGCGGCACAGGCTCTCGGCTACGCCCGCCGCCGCCGGATAGCCGAAAGTCGCGGCATCGCCCTTGATGTCGTGCGCGGCGCGAAACAACTCGTCGCGCCTGTCCTTGCTGAAGCCGTCGTGCCGGATGGCGACGTAGGCGGCCGACAGCCGGTTGATCTCGGTCGCCATCCAGTCCTTGAACTCGCCAGCAAGGCCCGCGAGCGCCTGTTCGGCGCGGCCGATCGGATCGTCCATGTCTTTGTCTTCGACGCGGCGCAGGACCGACCGCAGCGGGTTGGGCTGCGTGATGATTTGATGCGTGGCGAAGGCCGTGATCTCGATGTCTCTTGCGCTGTTCTTCGCCATGATATCGGCCTCGATCGTGAGAGACGTTGCGCTAGATGGAGGAGCGGGCCTTGTCGAGCAGCGAGGGCTGCTGCAGCACCTCGTGCTTTTCGCCGACGCGGCGCTCGGGGCCCATATAGGCTGAGTTGATGTTGCGGCGGCGGTCCGGGCCGAAATAGGTCTTGGTCTTGATGAAGGGGCGGGGACTGGCGACCACGTTGAGGATGCGCTGGTAGAGCCCCTTGGCCGAGATCGGCTTGGCCAGAAATTCGGTGACGCCGGCATCGCGCGCCACCGTGACGCGGCGCTTCTCGGAATGGCCGGTCAGCATGATGATCGGCGCGTAGGGATTGCCCTTGGATTCCGGCTGCCGGATCATCTGCGCCAGTTCAAGCCCATCGAAGATCGGCATCGCCCAGTCGGTGATGACGATGTCGGGCACGTAATGGCTGTACATTTCCAGCGCCGTGGCGCCGTCCTCGGCCTCGTAGACTTCACGCGCGCCAAAGGAATGCAGCAGCGTGCGCAGGATGCGGCGCATGTGCGGATTGTCGTCGCAGACGAGGAAACGCAGCTTGTTGAAATCGATGCGGAACATGGAGCCCGGGCCGAAGTGGTCAACTTTCGTTAACCATATCTCGCCGGGGGTTAATGAAGGGTTGCGATCGGCAGTCCGGCGGGCGGCTCAGGAGCCGAACTGTTCGCGCAGAATGCGCTCTTCCAGGCTGTGACCGGGGTCGAACAGCATGCGCATCGAGATGGTCTTGTCGGACAGCACCTCGACGCGGCGAACATCGCGCACCTCGTCGTGGTCGGCGACCGCCGCCACGGGGCGCTTGTCGCCCTCCAGCACCTCAATCACGACATAAGCCGTGTTCGGCAGCAGCGCGCCGCGCCAGCGTCGTGGGCGGAAGGCGCTGATCGGCGTCAGCGCCAGCAGCGCGGCGTTGATCGGCAGGATCGGTCCTTGGGCGGACAGATTGTAGGCGGTCGAGCCGGCTGGCGTTGCCACCATGATGCCGTCGGCGATCAGCTCGGACATGCGCTCGCGCTCGTCGATCAGGATCCGCAGGCGCGCGGCCTGGTAGGTCTGCCGGAACAGGGCGACCTCGTTGATGGCGTGATGCAGGTGGACGCGGTCGTTGGCGTCGGTCGCGCGCATCAGCAAGGGGTGGATTTCGGATTCCTGCGCCGCCTCGAGGCGGGCTCGAAGATCGACCGTCGAGTACTCGTTCATCAGGAAGCCGACGGTGCCGCGGTGCATGCCGTAGATCGGCTTGCCCGTATGCATGTGCTGATGCAGCGTCTGGAGCATGAGCCCGTCGCCGCCGAGTGCGACGACGATGTCGGCGTCCTTCGGGTTGCAATTGCCGAAGTCCCTGGTGAGCTGGCCGAAGGCGGCTTGCGCCTCGCTGCTGGGGCTGGCGACGAAGGCGATCCGGTCGTATCGCGCTGGCTTGGTCATGGCTTCCGGGCAGGGCCGCTGGCTCGAGAAAGTTCCGCCGGGCTCGTCTAACGATCTCGACCCCGATTGTCGAGGATGACCACCCTTCACAGCAGTCCGGCAACTGCCCATTCCGATTTGAGGATGAAACCGGGTCGATTTGTGCCCCACCGGGCTCTTCAGGCGCCGCCGGAGCCATGATCCCCCAAACCGTCGCAATTCCGCGCTAGCCTTGCGGTCCGCACCGGTGGTCGTCGCCGGGCAGGGAGAACGACCATGAATATGAATATGCCGGTGCTCCGCCGTGCGACCCTGGTGCTGGCGGTATCGGCATTCGCGCTCGCAGGATTGGCGCGCGCCGACGATCCGCCGCAGCCGCGCGCCGAGGCGGCAGCGCCAGCCGGACAGAAGGGCGGGCGCGGCGGCGCACAAAGCGCGTCGCAGAATGCATCGCCATCCGCCGAGCCGCACCGTCTTCCGTCGGATTCGACCACGAAGCAGACACTCGATCTTCCCGGCCGCAGCCTCAATTTCGCAGCGACCGCTGGTTCGATCCGCGTGTTCGACGGCAAGGGTGAGCCGGTGGCCGACATCGCCTATACATCCTATGAGCTCGACGGCGCAGACCGTGCGACGCGTCCCGTGACGTTCCTGTTCAACGGCGGGCCCGGTGCGTCGTCGGCATGGCTCCAGTTCGGCGCGGCCGGGCCGTGGCGGCTGCCGCTCGATGGCGAAGCGCTGTCGCCGTCCGCCTCGCCCGAGGTGAAGCCGAACGCGGAGACCTGGCTCGATTTCACCGATCTCGTCTTCATCGACCCCGTCAGCACCGGCTACAGCCGCTTCGTCGCGACCGGCGATGACGCGCGCAAATCGTTCTACTCCGTCGACGGCGACGTCAATTCGATCGCGTTGGTGATCCGCCGCTGGCTCGAGAAGCACGACCGGCTGACCTCGCCGAAATACGTCGCCGGCGAAAGCTATGGCGGCATTCGCGGGCCGAAGGTGGTGCGCCAGTTGCAGCTCCAGCACGGCGTCGGCGTCAGGGGATTGATCCTGGTGTCGCCGCTCCTGGACTTCCGCGAATTCACCGGCACCAGCCTCCTGCAATATGTCGCGACGCTGCCGAGCTATGTGGCGGTGGCGCGCGAGGCGAAAGGCCCGGTCAAGCGCGCCGATCTCGCCGACGTCGAGGCTTACGCGCGCGGCGAATTCCTGGCCGACCTCGTCAAGGGCGAGGCGGACAAGGAGGCCACCAATCGTCTTGCCGACAAGGTCGCCGAGCTCACCGGCATCGACCAGGCGGTGAGCCGTCGGCTTGCCGGCCGCTTCGACGTCGGCGAATTCCGCCGCGAATTCGACCGCAAGAACGGCAAGGTGACGGGGCGCTACGATGGCTCCGTACGCGGCCTTGATCCCTATCCGGATTCGAGCAGCTCGCGGTTCGGTGATCCCTCCGGCGATGCGCTGCAGGCGCCGCTGACGAGTGCGGCGGTTGACCTGTTGACACACAAGCTCAACTGGCGGCCCGACGGCTCCTACGAGGTGTTGAACGGCGCCGTCGAAGGCCACTGGGATTTCGGCCGCGGCATCAACCCGCCGCAGTCGGTCTCCGAGCTGCGCCAGATCCTCGCCACGGATGCGAAGCTGAACGTGCTGGTCGCGCACGGCCTGTTCGATCTCGCCACCCCCTATTTCGGATCGAAGCGGGTGCTCGACCAGTTGCCGGCCTTCGCAACGCAGCGGGTCAAGTTCGTGGTCTATCCCGGCGGCCACATGTTCTATTCGCGCGACGGCTCGCGGCAGGCTCTTCGGAGCGAAGTCGAGACTCTCATTCGGGAGTAGCCCGTCGCTTGCGCGGCTTGTATCGCCGCGCGATCTCGCGGGCTACGACGGCCGCAGGCTTGATATTGGCGCCCGCGATCCAGACGTCACTGACCTTGCCGCGCTTGTCGCGGACGCGGCGGACCGGCTCGCCGTGGCTGGAGTAGCCGGCGGCCCAGGCGAGCTTGCCGGTGTCGCGGCCGGTGACCTCGATCTCGGCGGCGTCCATGAACGGGTTGTTGAACTGGGGATTGGCGACCAGCACGCGGTTGCCGACCGGCACGAGGTCGTTCGCGCCCCAGATCGTCCACCAACGGCCGGTCCAGTCGCGCACGCGGCGGTCGGGTGCACCACGGGACTGGAAGACGCGCAGGATCTGCATCGCGCCGTCCATCCAGAACGGGGCCGCGCCGTCGATGGAGTTGCTGAGGATGCTGATCGCGAGCTCGCAAGCGGGGATGGAGCAGGTCCTGGAGATGTAACCTTGAAAGCCGCCGCCATGGCCCAACCAATCCCAGCCGTCGGTTTTGCCGGCGTTGACGCCGAGGCCGTAATAGGCCTCGAAGCTTTGCGGCACGCGCCAATGGTTTCGCGTCATCTCGCGGCGGCTTGCGACCGATAGCACGCTCTTTTTCGCATTGGGCGCGAGCTGCGCGTAGAAGCGGGCGGTATCGGCGGCGGTCGCGATGAAGCCGGCGGCGGAGGCCATCGCGTGCGCGGGATTGTCGCCGGGGATCACGCATCGCTCTCCGTACGGCAGCTTGCGAGTGTGGCCGCGCGCGAACGACGCGCCCTTGGGAAGCGGCGCGTCCGGCTCGGTCTCGCGCAGGCCCGCAGGTTCGATGATCTCGCGCTTGATCCAGACCGGGTAGGGCTCCTTCGTCACGGCCTCGATGACGAGACCGATCAGCCCAAAGCCGTGATTGGAATATTTGAAGCGTGTGCCCGGCTCGATTACGGTCGGCCGCTTCAATTCCGCGAGCAGCTCGTTCGCGTCGAGATAGGGACGGCTGTCGATGAACTGGCCGGAATCGGCGCCGTCGCGCGTCAGTCCCGCGCTGTGCGAGAGCACTTGCGCAATCGTCGTTTCGGCGACGCGCGGATGCAGGCCGGCGACATGTTGGCCGATGGAATCGTCGAGCCGGAGCTTGCGCTGCTCGCGCAGCTTCATGACGCCGGCCGAGGTGAAGCTCTTCGAGTGCGAGGCGATGCGGAAGCGGTGGCGCCGGGTGAGCTTCTCGCCGGTGTCGAGATTGGCGAGGCCGAACGCATGCTCGGCAACCACCTCGCCGCGATGGACGAAGGCGACCATGACGCCCGGCTGCTGGATTGTGGTGTGCTGGAATTCGATCCAGGAGCCGATGTAGTCGATCGCGGATCGCAGCCACTTGTCCATTGCGCACCGATTTACCAGGAGAGTGTTTGATGCGAGAGGCTAACCGAGAACGCAGAACGGGCACAACCCTGAGGTTGTGCCCGTTCGTCTCATTCGGAGATGCGATGTTCTGTCCTTAATAGACCAGCGTCGCTCCGGTCGGCTTGTCGAGCGCGGCGGCGAGCGAGCGATATTCGGAGCTGTCGGTGCCGGCGAGCGAGGCGAGCTTGTTCAGGTGATACTGCGCCTGCTCGCGGTTGCCCTGCTCGAGCTGCCAGAGGCCATAATACTGCCAGGTGCGGACGTGGTTCGGATCGTCCTTCAGCGCGAGCTCGTAATAGACCTTCGACGACTGGTAGTCGCCGAGCTTGCGATAGGAGTAGCCGATCAGATTGGCGACGTCGGCGACGTCGTCGCGCTTGAGCGACTTCAGCTGGCCGATCGCGCCGGTGTAGTCGTGATTGTCATAGATCGTGGTGTAGGCGGTGCGATAGGCAGCAAGGAATTTCGGATCGCTGACCGAGGAGCTCTTCTTCTTGCCCTTCTTGGTCGAGGTGTCGGATTTCGGTGGCGAGGAGGGCTCATCGCTGCCGGCGGCATAGGCGCTGTTCAGCACCGGAGCCGCTGCCAACGACACGGCGACAAGTCCCGGCACAAGAAGCATTGAGAGTTTGCGCATATAAGTTCTCCGGTATGGAACGTGGCGATCCTACACGATTGCCCAAAGACCGGAACACCCATCAGGCAAAAACATTCCCGGCATCCTGGCCTAGGGCGGATGACAAACTTGTCATCCAGATGAACGGGAGCCTGCTGTGGGCTTCAGATTGGGTTCAGTGCGAGCCTCCTAGGCTCCAACCTACGATCAGAGGGTTGGCGAGAGGGCGCCCGCCTCAAGATCCTTCCAAGAGGAGACCAACCATGTTGAAGACCATTTCCGCAGCCTTGCTCGCAGCCTCCGTGATCGCAGCCCCGGCCTTCGCAGCCGAGACCACCGCGACCACGCCGGTGATCAAGGCAGACCAGAGCCAGACCAAGGTGTCGACCACCGCCGCGAAACCCGATGCCGGCCTCAAGGCCAACGCCAAGGCTTCGGATGTCAAGGCTTCGGACGTCAAGGCCGATGCCAAGGTGGACACCAAGTCGAAGGCGATGAACGCCAACGCCGCCGTCACACCGGACGAGCACAAGACCGTGCGCAAGCATCGCCACCACCACAAGCATCTGTCAGCGAAGAAGTCGCTGAAGACGCAGCCGGACGTCACCAAGCCGGCGACGATGGAGAAGCGCAGCTAACGACTGAGCCTGCGCGGCGGCGTCCTAGCATTGCCCCGGCCGCCGCGTGAGGAATTCAGGCCCGGCCCGTTCGTCACGCCTTGCGCGAAAGCTCGAGGTGCTGGCGGCGGGCCGGTATGACCATGCTGAAGCCCGCGAGCAACGTCCCAGATTTGGCGGCCGCAAACAAAACCTCGAAAACAACCCCATGCACAGTAGCGGGTCGTAGATAAATCAATGGTTTAAGGGGTGGCGTATTTGCGGATTTTACGAATCCGTTTGACTCGTCGGGCAAAACACCTGTAGACATGCATCATTGCAACCTTGGGGCTGGAACGTCTCCGAGACTGATCGAGCGGAGAGCGTAAGCGGTGCGGCGACTAGCGGAACGCGCAGTGAGCTTGGCGTTGATGCTGGCACTGCCGCTGGCGCTCACGGGATGTTTCGGCAGCGATGGTGACCGTCCAACCCTGATGGAGGGGACCCAGGCCGGAGGTCCACAACCGTTCCCGGATAATTTCCGTGGCGACACGCTGGCCTTGATGCGCAGCTATCTGAACAATCCCGTCGGCGTGCGTGACGCCAGCATGGCCGAGCCGGCGCAGCGCGAGGTCGGAGGCCGCCAGTTCTACGTCAGTTGCCTGCACTTCACCCCACGCGAGACCGACGGCACCTACAAGGCCATGAGGGAGCGCGCCGTGATCTTCGTCAACGGCCGGGCGGACCGCGTCGTCGATCGCGCCAGCGAGCTGTGCGCGGGCGCGGTTTACGTACCCTTTCCGGAACTTGAAAAGATGACGCGGTAGCGCAAAGCCCACCTTCATCGCTTGGTGATAGACAAAGCCCGCCGGAGCTGCCGGATCACATTTCGGGGAGCTTTGAACGGGGTGGTTTCGCGTTGCGACTAATCGTTACGGAAGGTTTTGTTTCCGACGGAAAAAACCGTCGGCACGCGCCTGTCGGACGGAACAAAATCGCGCTGTTGCCGCTCCGTCACAGTAACGAACGATCAACGTTCCGGCATCGCCTCGAAGCAACCCAATTCACGCCACGTTGTTTCCTGAGTGTCGAATTGAAAGAACGGGGATAATCATGAAGAGGATTTTGCTGGGCGCGGTTGCCCTGCTTGCGCTGGCTGCGCCGGCTGCCGCAGCCGACATGCAGGCGCGCACCTACACCAAGGCTCCGGCCTACACGCCGCCGCAGGTGATCTACAACTGGACCGGCTTCTACATCGGTGGCCATGTCGGCGGCGCCTTTGGCGGCGACAGCAGCTTCCAGTCGAGCGACGCGCGCTTCCTCGGCGGTGTTCAGGGCGGCTTCGACTACCAGTTCGCGCCCAATTGGGTCATGGGTGTCGAGGCCCAGTATTCCTGGCTGCCGACCAACAACGGCGGCGCTACGTTCCCGCTGGGCACGCAGGTGACCTCCAATACCGACCAGCTCGGCTCGGTGACCGGTCGCATCGGCTACACTTGGGGACCGGCGCTGCTTTACGCGAAGGGCGGTTATGCCTGGCGCAATGGCGGTCTTGGCGTCAATGTCGCCGGCGTCCCGCAGCCCTTCACCGCCACCGGCAACAGCAAGGACGGCTATACCGTTGGCGCTGGCCTCGAATACATGTTCGCGCCGAACTGGTCGGCCAAGGCCGAGTACCAATATTACAACTTCGGCAACACGACGATCACCTCCGGTCCGGCTGACGTCGTCGGCGTCCGCGGCCGGGAGGACGAGCATACCGTCAAGGTCGGCGTGAATTACCGCTTCGGCTGGGGCGGTCCGGCAGCCTCGCGCTACTGACGCGCCACCAGCGACCCACGACCTGACAAAGGCCGGCTCTCGCCGGCCTTTCGTTTGCCCAGCCCTCGTTCGCAAGTCCTTTGTTTGCATCGCGTCAACCATCTGGCGCGTCATTTGCAGGCAAACGTTCTGGCGGGCGCTTTCTCACGCGCGTCATGGAGCTCGGGTAAAGCAAAAATAATTTTTGCAGCTTACGGAACTCGCGCGCCGGAACGCGTTATATGACAATTACCGGGCTGGTGGGACGACGGACATGCGTATCTTGGTGTCGGCTGTGGTGCTCTCGTGCTTCGTCAGTTTGCCGTGCGCTGCCCAAACAATCCTCAAATCCGAGCCTCTGATGCTGGCACCCTACGAGGTGGCCTTCGTCAAGGACGCCTCGTGCTCCTCCGGTAAGGTGCTGAAGGTCACCGGCGCGATCCGTGGGCTGCATCGCCGGAAGGCGTGCGTGGCTCTGGCGGGCGAGCAGGCGTCACTGGCCACCGCGACCCCCTAAGCTTTTCCTGAGCTCTGGCTTCCCAGCTTCGATTCCTCTTTAGGAATTCAGCTCAAGCTCCATCCTCGCTTGGCGATCAGCCTCGGCCTTGTTCCGGGCCGGGTCCTCGCCCTGTGCGGCCCGGCACGGCTTGATCTCGTAATCGTTGTCGAGCACCCGGCGTGGCCCGGGACGGTTGTCATCCGCAGTTACGTCCACGACGAGGCCACTTCGCTGCGCGAGCCTCCAGACGTCGGACTCGTCAGGATAGGCCTTGCTGATCTGGGCATCGTTGCAGAACAGGGCGTAGGGCATTGTTCCCGCTCCTGGAAAGCGCATTAACGAATTTGACGGGGTAGGGGTTCCGCTCGCCGGTCGATCACGCGGCCGTGATCAGGGCCGCCGGGTCCTGAGTCCTTAACGAGTCCTGAATCCCGAAAAAAAGAATCCACGGGACTCATTTGGCGGAATCAGCGGATGTTTTCGGTCATGACGACGGACCTGAAAACCTCTTGCGGGCACATGCTGCTGCCCCTCACGCTGGCCCTGTTCGGCGCCTGCGCGGCCAATCTCTGGCTAGTGTGGTCCTGGCTTTAGGCCAGCGACGGGAGATCCGGCTTTACTTGTCAGCCGGTGGACGGGAGGAGGGCTCGCGGATGGCGGCCCGCAATTTGGTCAGGGTGGCCGCGCAATATTCCTCGCGCTCCCGCTCGAACCGCTCCTGATGCTTGCGGAAATTGGCGATGCGGGCCTGTATTTCGGTGCGGACGTCGTGGCTCGCCACCCGGGGCGACGGGAGAGGTAACGGCTGCGGCGGAGCGGCCTTAAGTGGCTCGGTCCCGATGATGGTGTTGACGGGGGCGATCTGCACCGACGCGGCCACTGTCGCCGTCGGGATCTCCGGTGGATGCAAGTCATCCTTTTTGCCGGTTACCGATTGGACGAAAGCCATTGTCTGCGCGATCAGCGCGTCGCGTTCCGCGATCCACTTCATGGTGCACCCCTGTTGGCGCCATTCCAGCAAAGCTGGCCGGCCGAATCAAGAAGGTGTTGGGTGGGGGATTGCATATTTTTCCCGGCCGCCCGACAGTGGGGAATGGATGCCAAAGCAGACCATTCAGCCGAAGCCGAGGGCTTGAGGCTCGTCCGCGCGTTCCTATCGCTGCCGCCCGACAAACGGGCGGAGGTGATCGCGTTCGTTGAGGAGTTGGCCCGCGCCAAACGCCGTCCGGAGGAGGGCGCCGACGTCTCGCCGGGGTGAGCGCTAGCGCTCCCGCGGATTGAGGTTGGGCTCGAACGGCGCCCCGACCACCCGAACCGGCGTCGGCGTGGTCCCGTCTATTGCTACCGTTTCAGCCCGCTGCTTTGCCGGAGCCGGCCAGGGAGCCTGTTCGAACAGCGCAACAGCCCCGGCCAAGGCGCTACAGCACAGCGTCACCGTGGCCAGCAGAAACATGTTTCGATTTTCTTCCCTGATCCGCATGGGTCGACAACGGCCGACGCCCTTGACGGGTTCCGCCTGACCATGCCCGGATCGCTCCCCAAACTGCCGGCGGGACGCGATCGGGACATGGCCAGGACAAATCTGCAAAGACAAATCTTCAAAACCACGGATCGAGGTCGTCTCACGGCAGCGCAGATCGAGGTTGAGAAGCAAGCCGCCCATCAGCGCAAGCGCGATATGGTCAACCTTGCCGACGGCTTTGAGCGCGCAGCCGGCGAGATCAAGACGGTGGGCGCGGCGTCCACCGAGCTTGAAGCGTCGTCCTCGACGCTGGCCAAGTGCTTTCCACGGCCAAGATGCTGGTGAGCGACAGCAACCGGCTGGGTGGCACAAACTCCGGCGGCACGGCCCCCGGCAAGCAGCTGATTTATTGCGGCAGCAAGAGGGACATCGCGATCGCGAACAGGAAGCCCGTTGCGACGATCGCCGCGACAGCACCCGCGGTGATCTTGGCGATCTCTCGGCTGGTATAGGGACGCATGGGATGCGCATGCTACCTCATGTTGAACTCTGATCCAATCTGTGGTCAGTAGCCGCGCCCGAAATGCGTGCGGCCAACGTCCATTCCCGAAGGTCGATCCATGAACGAGGATATCAGCGACGGCTGGACCGCGTCCGCGGCTGCTTGGATCGTCGAGCAGGGTGAAGACGGCGACTATGGTCGCCGCTTCGTGCTGGACGCGCCGATGCGAGCGCGGATCGAAGGGCGCGGCTTCCGCAATGCGCTCGACGTTGGCTGCGGCGAGGGGCGCTTCTGTCGCATCATGCAGCGCGCCGGCATCCGCACCACCGGCATCGACTCGACCGAAGCGCTGCTCGCGCGTGCCATGGAATTGGACCCGCAGGGCGACTACCGGCTTGGCCGAGCTGAAACAATGGAGATCGAAGCGCCATTTGATCTGGTCGTCAGCTATCTCAGCCTGGTCGACATGCCCCATCTCGGTGCGGCGATCGGGAAGATCGTGGCAGCGCTGCGGCCGGGCGGTACGCTGCTGATTGCCAATCTGACCAGCTTCAACACCGCGGGTCCGCCCGACGGCTGGACGCGTGACGGCGACGGCGCCTTGCGCTTCAACATCGATCATTACATGGAGGAGCGGCCGACTTGGGTGACTTGGCGCGGCATCCGAATTCTGAACTGGCATCGTCCGCTCAGCACCTACATGACGCTGCTACTCGATCAGGGGCTCCTGTTGCGCCTTTTCGTCGAGCCGCAGCCCAGCGGCGGCGACCCCGACAGGAATGCCTTTCATCGCCGGGTGCCTTACTTCCACATCATGGAGTGGCAGAAACCGGTTTGAGGATGGGATGAGATTCGGATGGAACGCATGACCACAGTGTTCACAACGTAATCTTAAGGTCCGGACGATGATCTCCAAGCGCCCACCCGTGCTCGCCCATGAGCGGTTCACCGCCGACCGCGAGAATTTTGTCGGCCTCGGCCTCGCCGCGCGGTTCGAGCGGATCGAGCGGACCAACCTGTGGGGTGCGGCCAGTTCGGTGTCGGGCCTCGGCTCGGAGGATCCCGCGACCGTCGCGGTCCGCGAGATGCTTCCTGCACTGCTGCAACGGCTCGGCGCGCGCTCGCTGCTCGATGCGCCCTGCGGCGACGCGGGGTGGATCGGCCGCCTGAAGCTGCATCTCGACTACACCGGCATCGACATCGTGCCGTCGCTGATCGCAGCCAATCGCAAGCGCGTGGCTGGCGGTGAGTTGTCAGGCCGGTTTCTCGTTGCCGACATCACGCGCGGTGCACTGCCGCGCGCCGATGTGGTGCTGTGCCGGGACTGCCTGGTGCATTTGAGTTTCGACAACATCGTCCGCGCCGTCGCGAACTTTCGCGCCAGCGGCGCACGTTTCCTGCTGGTCACGACGTTTCCCGAATGGGACGATAATCGCGATTGCGAGGACGGCGACTGGCGGGCGCTGAACATGGAGAAGGCGCCGTTCGACTGGCCGGCGCCGCGCGAGCTGATCAACGAGCGTTGCGAAGAGGGCAGTGGCGGCTGGCGCGACAAGAGCCTCGGGCTGTGGCGGCTCGATGAACTGCCCGATCGTGTCCTCACTGCCCGGGGGATATGACGGACGCGGGCGGCACGTCCGTTGCGTGAGTGATTGCTCTCGCGCTATACTTTGGGTTGCATGATGCCGTCTCGCATTGCGGTGACGATGTTGGAGCACGCCATGAGACCGAGTGTTGTCGCCGTCGCCATGCTGGTCTGGTGCTGCGCGCCCGCGTTGGCGCAGCAGGACGTCGCTGCGCTCTACGCAAGCCACTGCGCGCAATGTCACGATGGCGGTGATGGCCAGAGCCGTGTGCCAGGCCGCGGTGCCATGCAGGCGATGTCTTTCGATCATGTGCTGGGAACGCTGACTTCTGGAAGCATGGCGGCGATGGCGAGGGACCGCAGCGACTCGGAACGGCGCGCGATTGCCGCCTTCGTCACCGGCAAGGCCGCGGTGGGCGACAATGCAGTCGATGCGGAGGGACGCTGCACGCAGCAGGTCAATTTCTTTCCGCAGCCGCTCGATGGTCCGCGCTGGAATGGATGGGGCGTCGACGCTGCCAACAGCCGCTTCCAGTCGACCGAAATGGCCGGCCTCACCGCGGAAGAGGTGCCGCGCCTGCGGTTGAAATGGGCTTATGCCTTTCCCGGCGCCTCGGTGTCGTTTGCGCCGCCGACCATCGTGGGCGGTCTGCTGTTTATCGGCGGCACTGACCGCAAGGTGCACGCGCTCGACGCGCGAAGCGGCTGCACGAGGTGGACGCTGCCGACCGATGCCGCGGTGCGCGGGGCGATCAGCTTCGGGCCGCTTCCCGGCACCGATCAGTTCGCGATCTTCTTCGGTGACCTGCGCGCCAATGCCTATGCGGTGAACGCACTGACTGGTGCGCTGATCTGGAAGACCAAGGTCGAGGAGCACCCGGCAGCGCGCATCACCGGAGCGCCGACGCTGCATTCCGGCGTGCTCTATATCCCGGTCTCCTCGCTCGAGGAGGCCGCCGGTTCGCAGGCCAGTTACGAATGCTGTACTTTCCGCGGCAGCGTGGTCGCGCTCGAGGCAGTGACCGGCAAGCCGGTGTGGCAGGCCTACACGATCCCTGAGGTGGCGCATCCGACCGGCAAGAATGCGAGAGGCACGCAGCTGTTCGGCCCGTCCGGCGCGGCGGTGTGGTCGGCACCGACGATTGATCCGAAACGCAACGCCGTCTACGTCGCGACCAGCAATTCCTATTCGAATCCACCCGCCGCAACCGCCGATGCGGTCCTCGCTTTCGAGCTTGCGACCGGTAAGCTGCTCTGGAAGCAGCAGGCGACGCCGAGCGACGCCTTCATCGTCGCGTGCTTCGGCGCGGACAAGACCAATTGTCCTGAAGATCACGGGCCCGACCACGATTTTGGCCAGTCGCCGATCCTCGTGACCTTGCGTGACGGCAGGCGCGTTCTTGCCATCGCGCAGAAGTCCGGCGTCGTGCACGCGCTCGATCCGGATGATGGCGGCAAGATCCTGTGGCAGACGCGGATCGGGAAGGGCGGTGCGCTCGGCGGCAGCGAGTGGGGCTCGGCCGCCGACCAGGATCGCATCTATGTCGCGAACTCCGACGTGCGGTTCCTGCGCGATGGTACGCGGCGGCTCGATGCCACCCAAGGCGGCGGTCTGTTCGGCCTCGACCTCGCCAGTGGGAAAATTGCGATGGAAGTATCTCCTGTCGCCTGTGGCGATCGCCTCCAATGCAGCCCTGCGCTGTCGGCTGCCGTGAGCCTGATCCCCGGCGTCGTGTTTTCCGGCGGCGTCAGCGGCTTTCTGCGCGCCTACGCGACGGCCGACGGAAAGCTGTTGTGGGAATACGACACGGCGCGAGACTATACGACGGTGAACGGCGCCCCTGCTCATGGCGGCGCGATCGACGGCCCCGGGCCGATCATCGCCGGCGGAATGCTCTACACCAATTCCGGCTACGGCCAGTGGGGCGGCGTCGCCGGCAACGCACTGCTGGCGTTCGAGGTTGCGAAGGAGTGAGGGTCCGTCCTGGATTGCTCTGCGCTCCAGCCGAGCGACAGAACCTGTCAGCCAATTGAGGAGGAAGGAGCTTCGATGATCGATGCCCAATGCAGGTGCGGCGCTCTCGCGCTGTCGCTTCCAGGACCTTCCAGCCTCGTCGTCGCCTGCCACTGCATTGACTGCCAGCGTCGAACCGGCGCGCCGTTCGGGGTCGGTGCGTTCTATCCGGCGGAGGGCGTCAGGATCTCAGGGACGTCGAAGGAGTACGTCCGGACAGCCGCAAGCGGCGGCAAGGTCCGCAGCTATTTTTGCCCCGAGTGCGGTTCGACGGTCTATTGGAAGGCGGACAATCTGCCTGCGATGATCGGCGTTGCCGTGGGCGCGATCGCGGTTCCGAACTACCCGGCGCCCATCCGCTCGGTTTTCGAACAGTCGAAACATGCCTGGGTGGAGATATCAGGCGCCGAGCACTTCCAGCAAAGCAGCGCACCGAAGCATTCGAAGTGAGCGTTGCGCGTCAAATTTCGCTCCAAGGCTTCGCGGCAAGATGAATTGACGCCGTTCCCGTGGGTTCCGCCGAGGGTTGGAATTTGCGGCAGTCCCTTTGCTTCGCGTGAGACAATAGCTAGCAGTCCGGTTTGGAACGAACGTGACAAAAACTCGTTTGCCGACCGGAGCCAACGATGAATAACGCCGAAATTTTCGAACCTTTCTTGAGGCGGTTGCGGGTCAGCACCGAAATTGATGAAGAGGACGAGGCCGCTATCCGTCATCTGCCAATCACGGTGAAACGGATGCCTGGCGGTCAGCCGGTCGTTTCTCTCGGAGATCGACCTTCGGCGTGCTGCCTTGTCGTTGATGGCTTTATCCTGAGATCAAAGATCGTCGGCAATGGCCACCGCCAAATCATGGCCTTTCACCAACCCGGCGACATTCCCGATCTGCAGGGTCTCTTTCTACATGTGATGGACCATGACGTCAGCACGCTTGGCGATAGCGTTCTCGGCTTCATTCCGCATGCAGCGGTGCGCTCACTGATAAGAAAGCGGCCTAACGTGGCCGAAGCGCTTTGGCGCGATACACTGACCGACGCCGCGATCTTCCGGGAGTGGATTTGCAACGTTGGTCAACGCGAAGCCACAAGCCGCGTGGCGCATCTCGTGCTTGAGCTTTACACCAGATTGAAGGCGATCGGCCGAGCGGACGGCCTGTCCTTCGATTTTCCGGCCTCTCAGGCACTCCTCGCCGACGCCGTCGGCACGAGTGTGGTCCACATGAATCGGGTCGTTCAGCAGCTACGTGCTCAGCGCGTGTTGGACCTGGAGCGGGGAAGAATATCGATTCTTGATGAAGCCAGGTTGCGCGAAATAGCAGACTTCGACGTGCTTTACCTTCATCTCAATCCGTCGCTCTGAGCCATGAAGTTCTACTTCGATATCAAGGACGACTTTTTCGCTGCGGTCGACGAGGATGGGGTGGATTTGCCCGGCCCGGAAGCCGCCGAAAGAGAGGCGATCGCAATGGCGACCTCGATTGCCAGAGACGTTGCGTCGGCAAAGGGGGCGCAGGTCCTCATTATAGTCAGGAACGAGAAGCACCCGCTGCTCGAGTTGAGTGTAACGGTCGCCCGGAAAGCTCTGACGTGATTGCGTGGGAAATCGATTCTAGCTGTCGTTAGACGGAGGAGTGCCCCGATCTATCAGGCCGCGGTGTTGGCTAAATCGGTGGTGCCGGCTGAGGGGATTGAACCCCCGACCTTCGGTTTACAAAACCGCTGCTCTACCGCTGAGCTAAGCCGGCGACGCCTGGAGAAGCGGGGCAGGCCCGGCCTAGGCCGGGGCTGTCCGCCCGTGCGCGCCGCAATACCAGACTTGACCGGAAAGTGCCAGAACCCGGGAGCCCCGATGCAGACATGAATCAGGCGGCCACGAGGGCCGCCCGATCTGTCGCGTTCGGTTCAAACCGCCTTACTGGCAGATGTGGCGGCGGCCGTCTTCGCCCTTGAACCAGGTGCCGGGCGTGCAGACGAAGCCGTTGCGCTGGGCGTAGGTGCGGGTGTCCCAGCCGCGGTTGTCCCAAGAATTATTCCACGAATTATCCCAGCCATTGTCGTAGGCGTAGGCGTCGTTGGTGGCACGGAACGGGGCGGTTGCGATCGCGCCCGCAGTCCCGATGGCCGCGCCGGCCACGCCAGCGGCTGCTCCGACTGCGCCGGCGGCGACGTCGGTCGGCCAGAAGCCGGTGCGGCTCCTGTTCCAGTCGTTATTCCAATCGCCGTTGTTGGTCTGGCGATAGGACACGCGACGATGCCGATAGCCGCTATCGGTGTACGGATTTCCCGGTCCGACGTTCTGGCAGTTGGCGTTGGGGAATTGCGCCGCGCAGCGGCCGGGATTGGTGATCACGGCCTGCGCCATGGCAGAGCCCGTCACCAAGGTCGCCGCAATCGCCGTGGCTCCGAGAAGTTTGATGTTCATGATTGTTTGGCTCCCGTTTTGTTGACGGGGGCTAAATGCCGAGGGCGCCGGACGTTCCGCTGAAACCGCCGGATTTTCGTCAGCCATAGTCAAACGGAAGTGAGCACGCGCGACGGTTCCGGACTGCAGGATCCGGCGGCGTTAATGCTTCGCTAGTTCGCTTTGGCGCATTTGAGCGGCGCGCAATCCTTACACATTAGGCTTACCGGCAATTGGTGAGAGGGCCTTAACCCTCTCTGCGCCGCCATCGGGTAGGTTGTCGCCGAATAAATGGGGTCCCCTCATGCGCGCTGTGGCGCTCGCTGCCTTTCTGATCGGACTGCCCGCGACGGCGTTTGCCGGCGGCGGCTTCGATATCGTCGTTCCCGGTCGCCCCGGCGTGCCCATCATCATCAACAACATCGACGCGTCCTATGCCGTGATCGAGGGGACCTGGGGCCTGGGGAAGAACGTCCAAGTGCAGCCCACGATCTATGGCGGACGCTATGTCGCCGAGCGCCAGCCCACGGACGTCGGCCACTACTACCCGACGCTGGGCCTGCGGCCCGGCTATGGCCGGCTCGAGGTCGAACCGCCCGCGAACCGCAAATTGCCCAAGCCGCCCGATAGCTATCACCAGAGCTGGGGCGCCCAATCGGCGCCGCTGCCGCCGCAGATGGACGTGCCCGTCAATCCGCCGCCGGTGATCCTCGCGCCTGAGTTCAACGACCAGCCGCGGCGTCCTCGGCCGCGGCCGCGTGCAGAGATGCCCGGCAAGCCGCCGGGTTAAGAAACGACAATCCAAAAAACGGAAATCAACAGGAGAGAGTAATGCGTCAGATGATTTCGGGACTGGTCGCGGCGGCTGCCGTGATGTTCGCCGCCACCGCGCCCGCCGCGGCCTGCGGCTTCGATCTGTGCCAGCCGGTCGCGCCGGTCTATTCCGGCTGTAACACCGGCTGCGGCGGTTATGGGGCAGGCTACGGGTATGGCTACGGCGCCTATGAGCGTCTCGCCGAGCCCACCACGCAATATTATCACGTCAACCAGGGCCCGACCTACACCGGCCCGGGCGCCTTCGCGCCGTATCCGACCTATCGTGAGGACGCGGTGGTTGCGCCCGCCAATTACGGCTACGGCCGTGGTTATGGCTATGGGCACGGCTATGGCTATCGTGCCGCCGCGGTCGAAGCGCCGGCCGCCTATCCCTACCGCCGCCCGTATTACCGTCCGTATCGCTACGGCTACGGCCCGCGCGCCGGCTATCTGCCGCGCACGCATTACGGCTACGGTCCGCGCTACGGCTACGCCCCGCGCCATGCGCCGTATTATGGCGGCCACCGTGTGCTGCGCCGCTATTACTGATCGCTTGATCGGTTGAGCCAACGAGACGCCCGTCCGCGATGCGGACGGGCGTTTTGTTTTGTTACCGCTTCATCAGCCCGAGCCGGCTCGCGCCGACATAGAGCGAGAGCACGGCGGCATTCGAGACGTTGAGACTCTTGATCTCTCCGGGCATGTCGAGCCGCGCCACGACGCTGCAGGTCTCGCGTGTCAATTGCCGCAGGCCCTTGCCTTCCGCGCCCAGCACCAGCGCGAGCGGCTCGCGCAGGGTGACCTCGGAAAGATCCGCACTGCCTTCACTGTCCAGCCCGACAGTCTGGAAGCCGAGCTCGTTCATCGTGGTCAATGCGCGGGCGAGGTTTTGCACCGTCACCATCGGGACCAGCTCCAGCGCGCCGGAGGCGGCCTTGGCCAGCACGCCGGTCGCTTCCGGACTGTGACGCGCGGTGGTGACGATCGCCTTCACCGCAAAGGCGGCCGCCGAGCGCAGGATGGCGCCGACATTGTGCGGATCGGTGATCTGGTCGAGCACCAGCACCATGCCGTCCTGCTCCAAATCCTCGATGTCGGGCGAGGGCAGGGGATCGGCCTCGGCGAGCAGGCCCTGGTGCACGGCGTCGGGCGACAGCAGCCGGTCGATCTCCTGGGGCCGGACGATCTCGGGCGTGACCGGGATCGCGATGTTCTCGTCCGCCAGACGCCTTGCGGCGTTCTCGGTCAGCGTCAGCTTGCGGATCTGCCGCTGGGGGTTGGCGAGCGCCATGGAGACGGTGTGCCAGCCATAGAGGATGACAGGCCCGTCGGCGTCCGAATCGCGATCGCGGCGGGCCGGGCGACCGGCCGATTTTCCGGGCCTGTTGAAGGGCTTAGACCCGCCGCGGGGGCCCCTCGGGTTGAATTTTCGATCCTTCATGGGCTCGCTTGTGTCACGGGTCCCGGAATATGGCAATTTGGGTGGTGTCGGGGGCGATTTTAGCTGTTCGCCTCGGTTGACTTTACCCCATCGCTTCGCCGATAACCGCGCCCGGTCGCGCCCCCATCCGGGCTGTCGCGGCCTTCACGTTCCATGGCCGTCTTCGGTCGCCGGCAAGGTCCGGCCCGATTGTGCTGCCGTCGAGCGGGGGAGTGTCCCGAGTGGCAAAGGGAGCTGACTGTAAATCAGCCGCCTTATGGCTTCGCAGGTTCGAGTCCTGCCTCCCCCACCAGCCTTCGCTCGCTTCGCGAGCTACGGCTCGGCAAGCCGGCACCGATGGTCATGGCGCGAAGTGAGCGAAGGCTGTCGCGCCGCAGCCCGGAGGGCGCAGGCGGACTGGGTAAGCGCGCAAGTCACCCCATCATCTCCCGCACCATCGGCACTACCTTCCGCCCATAGAGCTCGATGCTCTTCATCAGCTTGCCATGCGGCAGCGGGCCCGCCGAATACTTCAGCTGAAACCGCGAAATGCCGAGCGCCTTTGCCGTCTTGGCGATCTTGCGCGCGACCGTCTCGGGCGAGCCGACATAGAGCGAGCCGTGCTCGGCCTCGTTCACGAACTCGTCGCGGCCCATCGGTGGCCAGCCGCGTTCCCTGCCGATGCGGTCGCGCATCGCCTTGTAGTCGGGCCACAGCTCCTCGCGCGCCTGTTCGTCGGTCTCGGCGACATAGCCTGGCGAGTGCACGCCGATCGGCTGTGCCGGGCGGCCGAACTCCCTGAACGCGCGATGATAGAGCTCGACGAAGGGCGCGAAGCGCGCGGGATCGCCGCCGATGATCGCGAGCATCAAGGGCAAGTCGTAATGCGCCGCGCGCACCACCGATTGCGGACTGCCGCCGACGCCGATCCAGGTCTTGAGCGTGCCGTTCTCGACCGGGGGATAGACCAGCTGCCCGTTCAGCGGCGGACGCAGCTTGCCTTCCCAGGTCACCGGCTTCTGCGACAGCAGCGCCGCGAACAGATCGAGCTTCTCCTCGAACAGCGCCTCGTAAGCCCGCAGGTCGAAACCGAACAGTGGAAAGGACTCGGTGAACGAGCCGCGGCCGAGGATCACCTCCGCACGTCCGTTCGAGAGCGCGTCAAGCGTGGCAAAGCGCTGGAAGACGCGGATTGGATCGTCCGAGCTCAGCACCGTCACGGCCGAGCCGAGATGGATGCGCCTGGTTCGCGACGCGATGGCGGCCAGCACGGTCTCAGGGGAGGAGATCGCGAAGTCGGCGCGGTGATGCTCGCCGAGGCCGATGAAATCGAGGCCGAGCTCGTCGGCCAGCACCGCCTCGTCGACGACGTTGCGGATCACCTGTGCGTGCGGAAGCATCGCGCCGGAGGCGTCCCTGGTGACGTCGCCAAAGGTGTCCAGTCCGAATTCGAGCGGTGCGGTCATTGATGAGGTCTCTGCGGGCGCGGCTTGCGCGCCTGTCACTGGGGGAGGGGATTGCCTTGGTTGGAGCTAAGCAGCCGGGTCTGATGCACAATGCTGCTTCGAGAAACCCATTGTTTCCCTTTTTCATGGTGTCGGGGGGGCCCGCCGCCCGCGGCTTCAGTCGGACCTGGCGAACATGTCGACCAGGGTGTCGCGCAGCCAGCGCTGCGCCGGTACGGTGTCGTTGCGCTGGTGCCAGAACAGGCTGACGATGCGCGGCGGCGCCTTGAGCGGAAGCGGCATCCCGTGCAGGAACGGCGCGTGCCGGGATTGCGAGCGCAAATCGCTCGGCAGCACGGCGATCAGGTCGGACTGGCGCACGATTTCGTAGGCGGCGCTATAGTGATTGACGGTCGCGACCACGTTGCGCGACAGCCCGCGCGAGGCGAGGAAGAGGTCGTAGGACGGCAAGGTCTTGCCGGCGAGGCTCACATCGACATGCCCCGCGTTGAGGAAGCTGCGCGTGCTCAGCCGCTTCATCGCGGCGAGCGGATGGCTGCGCCGCATGAAGCAGGCGTAGTCGACGGTCCACAGCGAGCGCGAGCGGATGGCGGCCGGCTGCTGCGCCTCGTTGACATAGACGCTGAGGACGCAATCAACGCGATTGTCCTCGAGCTGGTCGGCGATCTCCAAAATGGTGTTGGGAACGGTATGGATTCGCGCCTTGGGCGCGACCTTGCCGAAATGGTTCAGCAGGTTCGGCATCACCAGCGAGGCGACGTAATCCGACATCGACAGGCTGAACTCGGTCTGCGCACGGTGCGGATCGAACACCTGCTCGTCGAGCGCGCCACGGACGGTTTCGAGCGCTTCGCCGATCGGTTCCCACAGCACCACGGCGCGCTGAGTCGGACGGATGCCGGTGCCGGACCTGACGAACAGGGGATCGCCGAGCGCGTCCCGCAGGCGTGCGAGCGCATTGCTGACCGCCGGCTGCGTCATCAGAAGCGCGTTGGCGGCGCGCGTGACGCTGCCCTCGGTCATCAGGGCCTCGAACACTTTCAGTAGGTTGAGGTCGAGCGAGCGAAACGACAGAACATTCACCCCAGTGATGTACTAGATCATGATTATAAATTATGACGATAATATCTCCTTGTCTATGGTTCCGCCCGGGAATGAGCGGAGTGCCGGGCCGCCAGACAGAGGGGGACTTTCATGTCGATGATCTCGGCGCGCATCGAGCGCCTTCCATTCGCACGCTTCCACGGGCATCTGCTGCTGATGGGCGGGCTCGGCTACATGTTCGACGCGATGGACGCAGCCGTGCTGGCGTTCATCCTGCCGGTGCTGCGCACGACCTGGAATCTGTCGAGCGTCCAGATCGGCGTGCTCGGCAGCAGCACCTATATCGGCTTCCTGTTCGGCGCGCTGCTGGCGGGCACGCTGGGTGACCTGATCGGCCGTCGCGCGGTGATGATGTCGGCGCTGGCACTCTATTGCGTCGCATCCATCGTCAGCGCTGCGGTGAACGACTGGTCGTCCTTCTTCGCCGCCCGCGTCTTCGCGGGCATGGGCACCGGCGCGGAGAGCGCGATCATTGCGCCCTATCTGGCGGAATTCGTCGCACGGCGTTACCGCGGCAGCTTTACCGGCGCGCTGGCCGGATTCTTCTCCTTCGGTTTCGTCGCGGCGGCCTTGCTCGGCTATTTCATCGTGCCCGCCTCTGAGAACGGCTGGCGCATCGTACTGGTGATCACCGCGGTGCCGGTCGTCATGCTGCTGTGGTGGCGCAGGGCGCTGCCGGAATCGCCGCGCTGGCTGGAAAGCCGGGGCCGGGAGAAGGAAGCCGCAGCCGTGCTGGACAGGATCGAGGCCGGATTTGCGAGCCAAGGCCATGTCCTGCCGCAACCGGTCGTCGAAATCACGGCGCCTGCCGTGACTGGTGGTACGCTGCTTGCCAATTTCGCCGCGCTCCTCGCCGGCCGCCAGGCGCGCATCACCATCATGACCTGGATCATGTGGCTTACGATCACGTTCAGCTACTATTCCTTCTTCGTCTGGATCCCCGGCCTTCTGGTCCAGAACGGCATGAGCATCACCAAGAGCTTCGCCTATTCGATCGCGATCTATTGCGCGCAAATTCCCGGCTATTTCAGCGCTGCGTACTTCAACGAGCGCATCGGCCGGCAGGCGACGATTGCCTCCTACATGGTGCTCGGCGGCGCCAGCGCGCTTGGACTTGCATTCGCGCAGAGCGATCAGCACATCATGGTCGCCGGAATCTTGCTGTCCTTCTTCATGAACGGCACCTATGCGGGGGTCTATGCCTATACCGCCGAGGTATTTCCGACGGCCGTCAGAACCACCGGCGCCGGGCTCGCCTCCGCGATCGGCCGCATCGGTGCGATCGTCTCGCCGATCCTGGTCGGCTATCTCTATCCCAATTTCGGCTTCGCCGGCGTGTTCGGCCTCACCACGAGCGTGCTGCTGTTAGGCGCGCTCACCGTGGTGCTGATGGGCGTGCCGACACGCGGCCGTTCGCTGGAAGAGATCGCGGCAGGCGAAGTCGCATGAGGGATACGAAACACCGATCCGATCCGCTGCTCTGCGCGGTGGCGGCCGCGCAGGGCAGGGCGAATCAGCCGGATGCCCTGTACTCGGCGCTGGACGGCGCCCTGAAGTCGGCGATCGGGCACAAGCTGTTCACGATCCTGACCTATGACGACGACACGAGGGAAGCCGCGCGGGTGTATTCCAATCTGCCCGGACCTTACCCCGCGGGCGGCCGCAAACGCCTGGCGCCGGGGCCGTGGACCGAGGCCGTGCTCGACCGCGGCGAGGCCTATATCGGCCGCACCCGGGACGATCTGCGCGAGGTGTTCTCCGATCACGAGCTGATCGCTTCGCTCGGCTGCGAAAGCGTGCTCAACATGCCCGTGCGCTGGCGCGGGCGCACACTCGGCTCGCTCAATCTGCTCCATGAGGCAGGCTGGTACGTCGAGGACGATAGCGCCGCGTGTCTTCCATTCGCCCAGCTCGCCTTGCCCGCGCTGCTCATCCAGTCCTGATAAGACAGGAGGTCGTCATGTCCCGTGTGCTCTTCAAGAACGCCGCTCTGCTCGATCCGCTTCAGCCGGACCTCCTGGAGGGACATCACGTGCTGGTCGAGGACGGTCTGATCAAGGAGGTCTCCGATCGGCCGCTCCAAGTGGAAACCGACCGCACCGTCGATCTGAAGGGCAAGACGCTGATGCCCGGCCTGATCGACCTGCATGTGCATGCGATCGCCGTCGAACTCAATCTGGCGCAGCAGGTGCACATGCCGAACGTGCTGGTGACGCTGCGCTCAACGCTGCTGCTGCGCGGCATGCTGCGGCGGGGCTTCACCACCGTGCGCGACGCCGGCGGCGCCGGCCATGCGCTGAAGCAGGCGATCGAGACCGGTCTCACCGACGGTCCGCGGCTGTTCGTCTCGGGACGTGCGCTCAGCCAGACCGGCGGCCACGGCGACATGCGGGCCCGCTCGGATTATCTTGCCAGCGACGCACCGTGCCCCTGCTGCGTGCGTGTCGGCGCGCTGGCGCGCGTTGCCGATGGTGTCGACGGCGTGCGCAGGGCGGCGCGCGAGGAACTGCAGATGGGCGCCGACCAGATCAAGATCATGGCTTCCGGCGGCGTTGCTTCACCGACCGATCCGGTCGGCGCCTTCGGCTACTCCGAGGACGAGATCCGCGCCATCGTCGAAGAGGCGCGCGGGCGTCAGACCTATGTGCTCGCCCACGCTTACACCGCTGCCGCGATCGAACGCGCGGTGCGCTGCGGGGTGCGCACCATCGAGCACGGCAATTTGGTCGATGCTCCGACCGCGCAGCTGATGGCCGAGAAGGGCGCCTATGTGGTGCCGACGCTCGTCACCTACGAGGCGCTGGCTAACGAGGGTGCCCAATATGGCCTGCCGCCCGAAAGCGTTGCCAAGATCGCCGATGTCCGCGACGCGGGCCTGCGTTCGCTCACGATCTACCGCGACGCCGGCGTGAAGATGGGGTTCGGCAGCGACCTGCTCGGACCGTCGCAGCGTCTGCAGAGCGACGAGTTCCGCATCCGTGCCGAGATTCTCGGTCCCCGCGCCGTCATCGCCAGCGCGACATTGGTCGGCGCCGAGGTGCTCGGCATGGAGGGCAAGCTCGGCCGCATCATGCCCGAAGCCATTGCGGACCTGCTCGTGGTCGATGGCAATCCGCTCCGCGACGTGGCCTGCCTGCTCGGCCAGGGCGAGCACATCCCGATGGTGATGAAGGCAGGCAAGGTCCAGTTCGACCGGCTGGGGGCGCGTAGCTAATCCTATTTCGAGATGCGCACGACCATCTTGCCAAGCGCCCCGCGCGTCTGCATCGTCCTGAACGCTTCCCGGAAGTCATCCAGCGCGAAGATGCGACCGACCACAGGCTTCAGCTGGCCGTCGACCAACCAGGCCGTCAGCTCCGACATCAGGCGCTTCTGCACCTCGGGCTCGCGGATTGGAAGCTGCGCGAGGTCGACGCCGAGCAGGGCGCCGCCCTTCAGCAGTGGCAGGTTGAATGGCAATGCAGGGATCGCGCCGGCGGCAAAACCGACCACGAGATGACGGCCGCGCCAGGCGATGGAGCGAAAGGCCTGTACCGAGATCTCGCCGCCGACGGGGTCGAAGATCACGTCGGCGCCGTGTCCTTCGGTCAATTCCTTCAGCGTGTCGCGCCAGTTGGTCTGCGTGTAGTCCACCACGGCGTCGGCGCCGTGCTGTCGCGCGAACGCGCGCTTGTCTGGTGTCGATGCCGCTGCGATCACACGGGCGCCGAGCTGCCTGCCAATCTGGACGGCCGCGATTCCCGTGCCGCCCGCTGCGCCCAGCACCAGAAGCTGTTCGCCTGCGCCGAGCGACGCGCGCGCACTCAGCGCATAGAGGGCGGTCAGGTAATTGGCACGAAACGAAGCGGCGACCTCGGCGGCGACGCCGTCCGGCAGGGGATAGAGCGCTTCGGGGGTGACGACGATCTCTTCGGCAAGCGCGCCCGAGCGCGTCATCCCCATTACGCGCATCCCGGGTTGATAGCCGCCTGGTGCGCCGGGGGCTTCGTCCACGATGCCTGCGAATTCGGTTCCGGGAATGAAGGGCAGGGGATCCTTGGTCTGATAGCGCCCCTCCATCTTCAAGCCGTCCACAAATCCGATTCCTGCAGCCTCTACCCGGACGCGCAGCTGGCCGGGCCCGATGCGTGGAGACGGAACGTCCTTCAGGGCGATTTGATCGATCGACGCGTATTGCTCGACGACGACGGCTTTCATGTCGGACCTCTGTTGTCCAGTTATGCTGACACGTCTCGACACCAGCCTCTTGTGTCTTACCGCCACATTCCGCGCATCCGCGCCCCGATGTCGACCTTCGGCCCTTGCGCCGCCGTGCGGGCCGCGCCTGCCCCAGCCTTCGGCCAGGCGGTGCGCTCGAACAGATAGACCAGCGGCTCCGGGATGAAGCGGGTGCGCGAGGCGTAGACGTGGCGGTCGCCCTTGGCTTGCTGGCCATGGGTGAAGAAGCGCTGCGGCACCACGAGGTGCAGATCGTCCTTGGCGCGCGTCATCGCGACATAGAGCAGGCGGCGTTCCTCCTCGAGCTCGGCGCTGGTGCCGGCGCCGAGATCCGACGGCATGCAGCCGTCGACGACATTGAGCACGAATACCGATTTCCACTCCTGGCCCTTGGCGGAGTGGATGGTGGAGAGGATCAGATAGTCCTCGTCGCGCAAGGGCGGCCCGGATTTGTCGCTGGCCGCATCCGGCGGGTCGAGCGTGAGCTCGGTCAGGAATTTCTCGCGCGAGGCATAGCCACTCGCGATCTGCTCGAGCTGCATCAGGTCGGCGCGTCGCGTCTCCGAATCCTCGTGGAGGCGATCGAGATGCGGTTCGTACCAGAGCCGCACGCGTTCGAGATCGGCCGGCCATTCCGAATAGCGCAGATTTTCGATGGTGCGGACGAAGTCGGTCCAGTCCGCGCCGGTGCGCGGCGGCACCGGGAGCTGGCCGAGCGCGGCGAGCGGATCGGAGCTCTCCGCCATTTGATCGAGCACGCGCTGCGCCGTCGCGGGTCCGATGCCCGGCAAGAGATGCAGGATGCGAAATCCCGCGACGCGGTCGCGCGGATTTTCGGTGAAGCGCAGCAGCGCGAGCACGTCCTTGACATGCGCGGCATCGAGAAATTTCAGCCCGCCGAACTTGACGAACGGGATGTTGCGGCGGGTCAGCTCGATCTCCAGCGGGCCCGAATGCGAGGAGGTCCGGAACAGCACTGCCTGGTGCTTCAGGAGCGCGCCTTGCTCGCGGTTGGCCAGCACTTCCTCGACGATGTAACGGGCCTGGTCGGTCTCATCGTGCACGGTGACGAGCTGCGGCTTTTGCGCGGAGCTGCGGTCGGTCCAGAGGTTTTTTGTGAAGCGCTCGCGCGCCAGGCCGATGACGCCGTTCGCCGCCGCCAGCACGGGTTGCGTCGAGCGGTAATTGCGGTCGAGCGTGATCATCTCGGCGCGGGGCGAGAAGCTCTGCGGAAAATCCAGAATGTTGCGGACCGTGGCGGCGCGGAACGAATAGATCGACTGCGCGTCGTCACCGACGACGGTGAGGCCGCGTCCGTCCGGCTTCAGCGCCAGCAGGACCGAGGATTGCAGGCGGTTGGTGTCCTGATATTCGTCGACCAAGACGTGATCGAAGCGGCCGCCGATTTCTTCCGCGATCAGCGCATCGCTCATCATCTGCGACCAGTAGAGCAGCAGGTCGTCGTAATCCAGCACGTGCTGGGCCTGCTTGGCCTCGACATAGGCCGCGAACAGGCCCTTCAGCTCGGCCGCCCAGCCTGCGCACCAGGGATAGTGCGCCCCCAACACCTTCTCAATCTCCATCTCGGCATTGACGCAGCGCGAGTAGATCGACAGGCAGGTGCCTTTGGCGGGAAAGCGGCTCTCCGTCTTCGACAATCCGCGCTCGTGCCGGACCAGATTCATCAGGTCGGCGGAATCCTCGCGGTCGTGGATGGTGAAGGCAGGATCGACGCCGATCCGCTCGGCATATTCGCGCAGCAACCGTGCGCCAATGCCGTGGAACGTGCCGGCCCAGCTGAGCGCGTCGCGCATGATCGCGGCATTGTTCTCGCCGAGCACTTTTCGGGCGATGCGCTCGACCCGGCCGGCCATCTCGGCCGCGGCGCGGCGCGAGAACGTCATCAAGAGGATACGGCGCGGATCGCTGCCCGCGACGATCAAATGCGCGACGCGGTGGGCCAGCGTGTTGGTCTTGCCGGAGCCCGCACCGGCGATGACGAGCAGGGGCGCGCCCACGGTCGCACCATCGGCCACGCCATGCTCCACGGCGCGGCGTTGCTCCGCATTGAGCGTGTCCAGATATGTCGCCACGAATCGCCCCGGTGAAACAGCCAGAGTCGGCGATCCCGCTGCGAATCGCAATGCGTCTGGACGGGACCGATGTTAAGACCTAGGGACAAGACGGCCCAAGGTTCCATTCCGAAAAGCGCCACCCGGCATGACCGAGCTCAAATCCGACCAGTTCGAGATGCGACGGCTGGAATCGCTCAGCAACACCATCTTTGGCGTCGCCATGACGCTGCTCGCCTACGACCTGCCCAGGGCCGCGGTCTTCACCAGCGCGCCCGACTGGAACGATCTCGCCCGGGTCTATTCCGGCAAGCTCGCGGGTCTTGCGCTCAGCTTCATCATCGCCGGCGTGTTCTGGATCAGCCATCACCGGCGGCTGGCGCGCCAGCCCGTCGGCAGCCGCGGCGCGGTGATCCTCAATTTGTTCTTCCTGCTGTCGATCGTGCTGCTGCCGGTGACCAACGGCCTCTACACCAACTACGCCACGAGCAGTGCGGTCGCCGTGCTCTACGGCCTGCACCTGACTGCAATCGCCGGCCTCAATGCCTGGCTGTGGTGGAGGATCCTGGGTGGCTGGCGCCACGAGATCATGGCCTCGCTGTTTCCGCTGCTGGTGTTCATCCCGGGCACGGTCGTTGCGGCGTTCGCGCCGCAAGTCGCGCCGTTCGTGTGGTTCATCGCCTTCGGCGGGCTGCTGATCCAGCGCTTCTATGTCGGGCCCACCGGGACGGACAATTAGGCCTGCCGTTCATTCGCCGGAGGGCGTCGCGCCGAACCCGTCGGCCGGCACGTAAAGCTTGACCGGGCGGATTTCGTAGACCGCTGAGGGATTGACCTGGCGCAGCGTCCGCGCCGCCGCGATCGCCGCCTCTTCCGTGTCGTACTCGACGAGGTGGAAGCCCAGAAGCTGCTCCTTGGTCTCGGCAAATGGGCCGTCCAGCACGACGCCCGCGCCGGGGCCGCGCAAGGTACGGGCCTTTCGGGTCTCATCCAGGCGGGCGGCCGGGCCAAAATGCCCGCTTGCCCGGAGGGGAGCCTGAACCTCGATGACCTTTGCCACGACCGCGGCGTCCTTCTCGGGCGTCCAGGACAAGATCTCGTCTTCCACATGATAGGCCAGGATGGCGTAAAGCATCGTCACCTCGTTGATTTCGCTGCGCGCGTCCAAAGGACGTATCACCACCGTCGCAGCCGACAATGGGGCTGCGGAAAATATTGCGCCGCGGGGTGCGGCGACGAAACCTTCCCGAAACCCGATTGCGGCCGAAAGGTGTGAACGCCGCGCGAAATCGGCGCGACTGATTGCCACCAAGAGCACTTCGGAGGCGGCCATGTCGACCATCAAGATCATCTGCGACGCGCGTCGGACGGGAAAGTCGGAGCTTGCGGATCTGCACGACCAGAGCAGCCACCATCGCTATTACGGCAGCTCGGCCGAGAGCGGCGGCGAGCGCATCGTTGAAAGCCGGCGCGGCAAGCGCCCGCGCGCAATGAACGTTTGCGGCTTCTAGGCCCAATGCTTGCGAAACAGCCTGCGACCATGAACGTCGTGCAGATATCGATCGCCGCGATGCCGTTCCTGCTCTCGCTCGCGAGCAGGTCCGGCAAGGCGATGGCGCCATGCCTGCTCGCGGGCATCTTCACCGTGCTTCTCGGCAGCGAGCCGCCGCGGGCGGCCATGGCCTGGTGCGTCGGGCTGTTGATCGCGGCGGTTGCGGTGCGGGAGCGGACTCGCACGACCTGACCGCGTGTCACATCCCGCTCAGCACCTGCTTGATCAGGGTTTCCCGCAACCGGGCGATTTCGCCGCTCGCCTCCATCTGCTCGATAATCCTTCCGACCTTCGGCACGAGATCGCGATGCCGTTCATGCAGATGGTGGTAGATGCTGATGCGCTCGAGGGGTGGTGAGAGCGGATGGATCCTGGCCTGGAGATTGAGCTTCCTCACCGCAGCCAACCCGCTGAAGAAGTCGGTGACCATCACGTCGATGCGGTCGGCGTCGAGCATCTTGACCATGTTGTCGAGGCTTGTCGTCGCCGTGACCCGGGTCATGCCGCGCGTACCGGCTTCCGACGAGCCGACGCCGCGTACGATGCCGATGCTGTAGTCCCTAATTGAATTCCAGCCGGCGACGTCGAACTGCAGTTTCGTGGTGAAGACAGTAGGCTCGATGTAATTGATCGCAGGTGTCACCTGGATCAGCGTCGGATAGTCGCGAGAGAGCGTTCCAATCCGCTGGACCTCGCCGTCGACCTCGCCGGTGCTCGACAGCGCGAGCGCGCGCTTGCCGGGGACATCCTCGAATTCGAGCTTGATGTTCAGCCGGGCATAGACCGCGCGGAGCATCTCGCCGCCGACATATTGATCGGGGATATCGGCGATGCGCGCCAGCCTGATGACCTCTTGCGCCTGCGACGGGCCTGCCGCGAGCAGCAACAGGCAGACCACGACTATCCGCCTCATGACGCATCTCCCTGGCCATGCCTCTTGGGCGTGCCCTGCTACCATCGGATTCCGGTGCCGCGATCTACCGGAGATGGCGGCTGCGCCGGTCCGCAACGTTGAGAGCGCGTTCCCGCTGTATGGCGGCTCCGGACTTTCACCGATGTCATTCTAGCACGCGAGGTGGTAGTTTGCCTGGGAAGCCTGCTGCTGGGCGCAAGATATGACCCCGTCGAGCTCAAGCCGCCCAAGGGCCAACAGGATCATCGGCCGACAAGATCGCCACGTGTATCGCGTGCTGAGGCAGCGCCTCAACCGTTCACCTGCTCGCGGCTGCGATCTGTAAGCTGAGCAGGTGCCGCCATTTTCGAGGACATGGTGCATGGGCGACGCAGGTGACGATGATATCAAGCGTGGCCGCGCCATTGCGCCGGCGGCTGCGAAGCAGGATTTGACCGGCATCGGCGCCCCGCTCGCGCCTCCGATGTTCGCGGCGCTCCTGTCGCGGATCTTCAACTGGTCGCGCAGCGGCGTCGGGCCTCGGCTGCTTGCCGCCGTGCTGCTGTTCTCATCGGTCGTGACGCTGACCCTGACCGCGCTCCAGCTCTATCTGGATTACAATCGTGAGGTCGGACTGATTGAGACGCGGCTCGACGAGATCGGCCGCAGCACTACGGGCAGCCTCGGAGAGAGCCTGTGGAATCTCGACCAGAACCAGCTCAAGCTCCAGCTCGATGGCATTCTGCGGCTGCCTGACATCCGTGCGGCGGAGGTCCGCGAGATCGCCGATCGGCCCAATCCGATCCGTGTCGAGGTCGGCGAGCGAAACACCCGTTCGATCATGACCCGGGACTTTCCGCTGAGCACGATGGTGCAGGGGACCTCGCGCGCCATCGGCACGCTCCGGGTCGAGGCGACGCTGACCGACGTCTATCAGCAATTGCTGAACAGGGCCCTGGTCATTCTGGCAAGCCAGGCGGCAAAGACGTTCCTCGTCTCGTTGTTCATCATCTACATGTTTCATCTGCTGGTGACCCGGCATCTCGTCGCCATCGCCGAGTACGTCGGCAAGTACAGCCTCGGACGGCCGCCGCCGCCGCTGCGCCTGGAGCGCCGGTCGCCTGACGATGCCGACGAGCTGGACAAGGTCGTCGTTGCTTTCAACGCCATGTGCGCCAACCTCGAACATGCCTATGGCGAGCTGCGCGAGGCCAATGGGAATCTCGAGCGTGACCTGAAGATACGGCAGCGCGCCGAGGAGAACGCCCGCGCGAGCGAGCAGCGCTTTCGTGATTATGCCGAGACCGCATCCGACTGGTTCTGGGAGACCGGCCCGGATCACGTGTTCACCTATATTTCAGATCGGGCCGGTGCTTTCGGCATGGACCCCAAGGCGCTGATCGGCAGGCGCCGTTCAGACGCCGCCTTCGACCACGATGCCGAGCCGCAGAAATGGCGCAGTCACTGGGCCACGCTGGATCGCCACGAGCCGTTCCGGAAGTTCGAGTATCGCGGCCGCGATGCGGCTGGCCGCGCGCACCATTTCAGCGTTAACGGCCAGCCGGTGTTCAGCGCCGACGGACGCTTCATGGGGTATCGTGGTTCGGCTACTGATCTGACCGAGCAGCACGAGACGGAGGAGCGGCTTCGCCAGTCGCAGAAGATGGATGCGATCGGTCAGCTCACCGGTGGCGTCGCGCATGACTTCAACAACGTGCTCACTGTCATCACCGGCACCATCGAGATCATCCGGGAGGGACTGGCGGACAAGCCCGACCTCGCCGCGATCGCCCAGCTCATCGACGATGCGGCGGCGCGAGGCGCGGAGATCACCTCGCAGCTCTTGACCTTTGCGCGTCGCCAGCCGCTGGAACCGCGCGAGATCGACGTCAACGGCCTCGTGCTCGAGACGGCGAAGCTGTTGAAGCCGATCCTGGGCGGAAACGTCGAAATCGTGACCCGCCTCGCGGACGACGCCTGGCCGGCGATGGCCGATCCGTCGCAGCTGTCGTCGGCGATCATCAATCTCGCCGTCAATGCGCGGGATGCGATGCCTGGCGGCGGCACGCTGACGCTCGAGACCGCGAACCGCGAATTCGATGGCGCGGATGGTGCCGGTGACGGCGACGCCACGCGCGGCGCCTTCATCATGGTCGCGGTGGCGGACACCGGCCATGGCATCCCCGCCGACATCCGCGACCGCGTGTTCGAGCCGTTCTTTACCACCAAAGGGGTCGGTCGCGGCACCGGGCTCGGCCTCAGCATGGTCTACGGCTTCGCCAAGCAGAGCGGCGGCAGCGTTGCGATCGAGAGTGAGGAAGGCCGCGGCACCGTGATTCGGCTGTTTCTGCCGCGATCTGCGGGCGGAGCGCAGGCGAGGGCCGGGTCGCTGCAGGCGCCCGCGGCGGCACGCGGGCACGAGACGATTCTCGTCGTCGAGGACGATCCGCTGGTGCAGGGCTATGTCATCGCCCAGCTCGGCAGCCTCGGCTATCGCACCCTCGCAGCCGGCGACGGCGCAACCGCGCTTGCGCTGGTTCAGCAGGGCGCCCAATTCGATCTGCTGTTCACCGACATCATCATGCCCGGCGGCATGAACGGGCAGGAACTGGCCGAGGCCGTGCGCCGCCTCCGCCCGGGGATGAGGGTGCTCTATACGTCCGGCTATACCGACAACGCCCTCGACGGTCATCTCGATCCCGGCGTTGCGTTGCTGAGGAAGCCGTACCGGAAGGCGGACCTGTCATCGAGGATCCGCGAGGTGCTCGCCGGCGAGCCGCTCGCCTGAGCAGCCGGCGCGCGATGCCAACGAAAAAGGCGCGGCGGGGGAAGGCCCCCGTCGCGCCCGATTTCTTGCTCGCTGGTCCAGGGCTGAGAGCGCCCCGATGCCAAGCCTCTATTCAAGGCTTAGCGGGCGATCCCAGCGAGGTGACAGCGCTTGGTAAAAGACACTGGATCACCTCCTTTCGTTGGTTGCGGAAGATTTCAATATAGGCGGCAATTCCGCCATTGTTAAGGGGAGGCGGGTCCGGAGGAACCAGCGGCTGTTCGCAAGGCCGGGAAAGCGCTGGAAGCCCCATCTGGGCAGTTGATCCTGGGCAGTTGAGACCGCCGCCCGGCCGTGTTAGGGAGCCCCTGTCGCGGGTGTAGCTCAATGGTAGAGCAGCAGCCTTCCAAGCTGAATACGAGGGTTCGATTCCCTTCACCCGCTCCAATTATTTCAATAACTTAGCGCGTTAAAGGCCTTTCCATTCTGACAAGCCGCGCATTCTCATTCTGACAAACGTTCCTTTCGCTTGTTTTGCACGGCGCTTGATGCGTTTCATTTGCGCATCTTGCTTTGCCTGATCGTCGTCGTGCAGATAGTGCGCCATAGCTGCCGTCGACGACCACTGACCCTTCTTCATTAGCTGCGTTTCCGTTAGCCCGGATGTGCTTGCTTCGGTCGTGCCGCCGTGGCGGCCGAAAGAGGTAAAAGTTAGCTCGGGCCGTAAACCTGCAGCCAAGATAATTTTCTTCGTGATGCGTTGGACTTGAGTCAGCGTCTCGCCCTTGCCAAACCAGGGTAGACTGCTCCCATCACGTCGCAACATCAGACCTCCTGTCGGACGCAGCTCCTTGATCGCACCGAGCTCTGCCATTAGCAGCGGGTAACATGCCTTCCCCTTGGCTTCTTTGAAGAGCTTTCGAAGAGCTGATCGACGAAAGCGGTGTCAATACTTGCGACCCGGCGCGTCCCCAGTCGTCGGCCATCTTGCAAGATGTACTCACCGATCATTTTGATGCCAGTCTCATGAACCCGGCACTGACCGGGGCTCAAAGGCTGAAGTCGCTTAGCTGTCTTCTGGGGACCACGTTTGACGGTAGAGATGAAACATCCAATCTACCGTGCCGATGACCACGCCAATGCCAATCGCATTTTGCGTCCTCGCCGCCCATGCGCCAGCTATCTGAAGCTCGACCTGAACAGCACATCCTGCAAGAACTCATCCTGCAGGATGCGGTGTACATACTGCCAGCAAGAGATGTTAGCGGCAGACGTAGCTGCCGTTAACCAGAACGCGGACACACGCGGTGCCCACCGCAGCCGCACCAACTGCCGCGCCGCCTACGACCGCACGCCTGGTGGTGCGCCGTGCAACGCCGGCCACTGACACGGGTGTCAAGGGGCGTCCGACCCGTGCTTCTGCCCGGCCTAGCGAGAGCGACAGGCCTTCGTCGGCCGACCAGTCGATTGAGCCGGACACTCCGAGGGCGATCACGGCACCTGCGAGTGATAATTTTGTGAGCATGCCATGCTTCATGATGGTCTCCGTCCTGTGAGAGTGAATTTGGATCGCTCATGGTTCGCTGCTCGGACCATTGATCAAGGTCAAGGAATCGCAAGAAAACGGTGCAGCTGGTAAGCGCGGGCGACACGCGAAGACGCTTCCAGCAGAATGGGGGCGGGAGCGAGCTTCTCCGACTCTTTACTTCTGCACGCAGAGCGGTCTCAGCGTCTCGTCGCTGCTGCGCGCTTTCGCGTATTCCATCAACGCCATCCGGGCTACCTCGCAACGCTCTGCGCTTGAAAACTCTTGTGTCGATATGACGGCGCCATTCGCGACGCCAAGCCAGCTGATGACGACCAGAACATAGGTCATGGTATCCTCCCCCTAGGCGTCGATCTCCTGAGCGCAGATTGGCGCGAGAGGCGGCGGCTCAATGAGCGCCGCCCATCGCGCCATCATCAAGCTCTATTGGCACACATACATGATGCCATCACCGCCCTTCACCAACGAGCCTGGGACGCATCCGGTGCCGTTGCGCGCCGCATAGTCGGCCAGCCGCTATAGCCGTAGCTCCACGGCCCGCCGAAGTAATAAGCTCGCACCGCGTACCAGGGCAAACCGTCATTCGTGTAGTAGTGACCGCGATAATAAGGAGTGACGTACAATCGGGCGGCCGCTTGGGCGTTGTCGAGTCGCAGCGAGATCCCGCTTCGGTCGGTCAAGCCAATGAACAGCGTCGTGCCGCATACGAGCGCGGCGACGGCAATCTTCCTTGCGCTTATCGACTTCATGGACGTTCTCAAAAAATGAACTTCAACGCCACAACACCAACGCCACAACAGGGCGGCGATTTGCGTTAGATCAAGGGAATCAAACAAATCGAATCTGCTTCTCCTTCGAATTCGCAGGATCAGTTCGGATCAAATAATGCGAATCTGGAGGATAGCACTCCAGCCCGACAAGTGCGGCCCACCATCGGAAAGCTCGCTGTCACGGTGGCAGCGCCGGCTCTCTCTGCACTGGAGCCAAGTATGCAATTGTGCGAGTGCTTTTCGCCAGAATGCTTCAGGCAGTCGGGGACGAGCTCGGAGACGGCATCGCGGTTCGGGATCTGCTCTTCATCAGCTCTGCCGATCGGTTCGTAGGATCCTGTTGCGCAGCGACCAATTTGCTGAACGCAAAGAAGAATCTGGCGACGACACCCTCGTCCGATCCGCGCTCATCACGAAGCGCCTCTGCCGCCATAAGCGACCAGCTTCTTGCCTCAGCCATCCAGACGGTGCGGTTTGCCGCATCCTCGCTTGCGAGCTGCCGACAAAGTGCTGCGCGCGAACTCAGCTCGAATTGACTCATCATCGTCCCTCCCTGCCAGAAGCTCGATGTACGCGGTGAGAACTCTGCGTTGCGTGCCACGTCTCTGCAATTGACCTTCCGGTCATTGTACCAAGGGGCATGTCACAGCCACTGACCAAGCCGCGCGATACTACGCGAGGCGGTGTTGCGAAAATTCAGTTTGTTGATCTGGCTCAAGCGACGCCGCATTCGAACGCGGTGAACATTAGCCTGCTGCAGCGTGCGTGCGCTTACCAGTGAAGCGCCACCGATGCATCAGCAAGTGCTTCACCAGGGGCGCGCCGCGGCGGAAGCAACGGCGGCTCGATTTAGGCAGCCATGCCCATGCAGGTCGCATTTCTTCACCAATCCTGCCGCCGTGGCCCGTTGCTTGCCAGACGAAGGTCTGCGGCGGCAATGGCGCCGACAATGCCCATCTCGCGATATCTGGTCTATGTCGGCGGTGCGTTGCTCGCGATGCTCTTCGTTGTGGACGCCCTGGTGCAGGATCGGCCTGCCATCCACGGTGGAGCTGCGCGCTCCGCGACCATCCGCATCCATTCCGATTGGAAATTGCCCGAGCGGGTCGTTCTCGACACTAGCCTGCCGACGATCGTCGCAACCGACATCGCCAAGGTCGAGCCTGGTGCCCTGCCGGGCGCCGACCTCTCACAGAGGCGCGCTCGCGAGGCCTTCGCTCAGCTAGGAGCAGCCGATGCCGAACGACCGCCGGCGCGTCCGTCGACAAAAGCTGATGTGAAGCCGCAGCGTCAAAACAAAAGTGCGCGGAGGCACATCGAAAAAAATATCCGCCTCGTCGCGCGGCCGCCGCAGTACGGCTGGTTTGGCAACCAGGTTTGGTGAGCGTCTCCGATCGTCGCATCTTCGGCGTGGGGCGCCTGCCATCGATACTATCAACGAGTGCACGTCGAGGGATTGCCCAATCAAATGTCCTTCAAGATCGGGAGTAACTGACATGAGTGAAACGTCAAGGTTTGAACGGTTAGATCGTCGCGGGGCTCTTTCATTGCCCGGATGGGCCGCTGTACTCGGATTGGCGGCACCCGGCACGGTGCTGTTAGGAACAGAAGCGCCGGCGCAGACGATCGGCATGGAGCGACGCCAGGAGAGGCGGGGAGCCCGCCACGAGCGACGTCAGGAACGGCGCACGGGCCGGACTGAACGCCGCCAGGAAAGGCGTTCAGGGCGCACGGAGCGCCGTGAAGAGCGGCGCAACTAGGACGTCAACATGCTCTCACCGATCATCGCTCGCCGGCAGAAGTCTGCTTGATCGCGATCCGGAAGCTGGCGGATGCCG
Organism: Bradyrhizobium sp. 155; assembly: GCF_023101105.1. NCBI lineage: Bacteria > Pseudomonadati > Pseudomonadota > Alphaproteobacteria > Hyphomicrobiales > Nitrobacteraceae > Bradyrhizobium > Bradyrhizobium sp. 155. The sequence goes on from NZ_CP064704.1 coordinate 3,014,522, forward strand.
CAGACCTGCTACGTCACATTCGAGGTGCACAAGCGTGGGACCTTGCCGAAGCGGCGAAGTCCACGGGAGACACGCACATTCGAGAGCGAAGCCGAGGCGCGGGCTTTCGCGCGAGAGAAATTCAATGAGGGATTGATCGTGTTTGCAGGCACGCTCAATCCCTTTTTGCCACGACGGCTGATTCCCTCGAGCGACATTCCGTCCTGGATAGAGCAAGACCGAGGCGGCGAGGTTGGCGGCCACGATGACAAGCGCGAACCGGAGAAATAGGCAGCATGTCTTGGTGCTTCATGCCGATGTCACGTTCGAAATGTCTTGAGTGTTGCCATTATGGCACGTGGAGTTTGTGCCCTCGCCCGTAGAGTTTCAGCTGGAAGTTGGGGGATGATCGCAGTGCAACAAGCCACCGTTCGAGCAATCAAAAAGCGGCCGGCAAGGAGAGCATGATGAAAAGACTTCTGCTGACAACCATTGGCGTGGTGACGCTGGCCATGGGACCCGCCATGGCTGCCGATATGGCCGTGAAGGCGCCGCCCCCGGCACCGATCATTCCGATCTACAATTGGACGGGGCTCTACATCGGCGGCAATGGTGGCTGGGCGCAGAACCACAGCTGCGTCGATTTCCTTGACGCGGCCGGCGTCGCCGTCGCTTCCGGCTGCCGCGATCGTTCCGGTGGTGTTATCGGTGGCCAGCTTGGTTATCGCTGGCAGGCCAGCCAGTGGGTGTTTGGTCTGGAAGCTCAGGGCGATTGGGCGGATCTCAGCAATCAGCGCGTCAGCCTGTTCGATCCAACGCTCTCCACGCGCGCCAAAACCAGCGCTATCGGCCTCTTCACCGGCCAGATCGGCTACGCCTGGAATGCGTCACTGCTCTACGTGAAAGGCGGCGCTGCGGTGACAGACAATCGCCTCAGCGTACTTGATACTGCGACCGGCGCCGAGCTCGCGGCGCAAAGCGCAACCCGCTGGGGTGGTGTCATCGGTGTCGGATTCGAGTATGGCTTCACGCCGAACTGGTCGGTGGGTCTCGAATACGACCATCTGTTCATGGGGCACCGGAATAATTCGTTTACGGTCGCTGATCCGCGACTTGCTGCTTTCGTGAACGATCGGATCACCCAGGACGTGGATATGCTCACCGTGCGCTTCAACTACCGGTTTGGCTGGGGCAGCAATCCGGTCGTCGCGAGGTACTGAACTTTCCTGGTCTGATGTCTTCAGGAGGCCGGCAGCGACGCCGGCCCTCATTTTTGCGCTTTGGCGCGTCCTATCCTCGGCGCCTGCCAACGCGATCGACCGGACCGCCGCGATTGGTCGGTGTGCCGGGCCGCACTGCTTCTCGTGCGCCAGCGCGCGCGACAGGACGCACCCCCAGGACGACGCCCGGTCTTGCAACGCAATGCGCGGGATAGTCCACGTATTGGCAGTATGCGACGGCGTTGGCGCTCCCAGAACTCGTGAAGACGAACCCGACCGTCATCAATGCAACTGCTAATGCGATGGATGGCTTCATTTTTGGCCTCCTGTTTTTGGAGCCGTAGTGGAAGCCTGCGCGTTGCGGACGTTACCGGCAAAACGGTTCGTCTGCCGCGAGAATCGTCCGATGCGGCTCTCGCGCCATAGAATGTCGATCGCTCAAAACTGTTCGTGCTGGAGCGGTTGGATTCCGTCGAGCGGCCGGGTTGCTCGGGCGATCGAATACACTCGGTTTCCTTACACGATGTCTTCCAATGATAGCCTGATCGAGGAGGAAGGATTGCTGTTGCGGGCCGCCGATCTCATCGGTCAGCTCGGCGATCCAACTACCTGAAGAAGTCCAACGCGCTGTTCTACGAATTCGAGGAGATCGGCCTCAACAGGACCTTGGGCTACGCGACGCCAGCGGACATCGTTTACAAATATCCGCCATTCTATTGGAGTAACGTAGCTCCCCAGATCCAGCCGGCGATACGTCATCTCAACGTGACGTCCCGAGGCCGGCAATGGATAGCGAGTCTCTACGGCAACATATTTCGGGCCGAGCGCGAGCTGACTCTGTCTGGACCTCAGCCCTAGAAGAGGCTCGACGCTTGATCTGGATCAAGCGTGCGGCGTGAGAGCAGGGGCTAGTTCGCCTCAGCATGCGCGGCATGGCTGAAGGCGCGTCCGTGAAAACACTCCGTCAGATATTCTCCGGAGACGAGATCATCCAGCTTCTGATCCGACTCGGATTGCTGGGGCTGCTGCTCGTCTGGGCGCTCCTCCTGGTCCGTCCATTCATCCCCATTTTGGCCTGGAGTGTCGTGCTTGCTGCTGCGCTGAACCCGGCGTTTCGGCGCCTCAGCGACATTCTCGGCGGACGGCCGAGCTTGCGGCGACGATCCTCACGCTCGTGAACCTGGCTGTGGTGATCGGACCGGCGACCTGGCTGGGCATGGGCGCGGTCGACGGGATCACCGATCTTGCCGCCCAGGTGACGGCCGGTGAATTGCATGTGCCTTCGCCGCCGCAGTCGCTCAAAGAGTGGCCAGTCATCGGGCCTCAGCTCTTCGATCTCTGGGATCAGGCGACGACCAACCTCCGGTCGCTCTTGCGCGCGGTCGTGCCCTATTTGAAGCCATTCGCGTCCACCTTGCTTGGGTTTGCCGGCAATGCTGGTGTGGGAACGGTCAAGTTTCTGCTGTCGGTGGCGGTGGCCGGCGTGCTGTTTCCGTATGGACCTCAGCTCGTGGCCGCAGGGCGCAGCTTTCTGTCCCGCATCGTGCCGGACCAAAGCGAGCATTTTCTGGACCTGGCAGGAGCCACGATCCGTGCGGTGGCTCAAGGCGTGATCGGCGTTGCCATCATCCAAGCCTTGCTGGCGGGAATAGGTTTCAAGCTCGCCGGCATCGCCAGCGCGGGCCTTCTTGCTTTCGTGGTGCTGTTGCTGTCGATCGTGCAGATCGGCGGGACCATCGTCATCCTGCCGGTCATCATCTGGATATGGACCGACAAGGAATTCCCGATCGCGCTCCTACTGACGGTGTTTCTCGTGATCGTGTCGGTGCTCGACAATATCCTGAAGCCGCTCGTCATGGGGCGCGGCCTGACCACGCCAGCGCTGGTCATCCTGATCGGGGTGATCGGCGGAACTCTCTTCCACGGAATCATCGGCCTCTTCATCGGACCGATCATTCTGTCTGTCGTCTGGGAGTTGACAGTCGCCTGGATCCGCGCTGAACGGGCTGCGCCCGCACAGCTGGCAATCGAGCGTTGACCTCGATGAGCTCGATGGAAGCTCTCGGGTGAAGATACGACGACCGGTCGGAGATGGTGGTGGATATGCCTGGCTCGCCCGCTGACGTTGCTCGGACCATCAGAGTCGATGCGGGGCGTCGGCATGCTGCAAAATTTGCGGTGTGAGTGCCATGGACACCATCCTTGTCATCAATGCCGGCTCCTCTGATCTCCGATTCCAGATCTACTCTGTCGAAGGAGAAGGCAGGCTACGGCAACGGCTCAAGGGGCAGATGGACGGCATCGGGCGCTGTCCGCGCTTGCGGGCGAGCAAGGCTGGCGGTGGTCCGCTCGCCAATCGCGCTTATCCAGTCGAAACAGTGCCGGATGTTGCGGCTGCGATGGACATCACCAGCACCTGGTTGCGGGACGAGCTTCATATAAATCCGATTGCAGTCGGGCACCGCGTCCTTCACGGCGGTCCAGAGCATGACCGCCCCGTCTTAATCGATCATGAAGTCATGGCCCGCCTGGAGCGGTTGACCAGGTCCGCACTTTTTGATCTGCCGCACAACTTGGCGCCAATCCGTTCCATTCTGGCGAATTTCCCGGCAATCCCGCAGGTCGCCTGCTTTGATGCCGCATTTCCCCGAACGCATGCCGCAGTCGCCGACCATTCTGCGGTTTCTCCGGCGAGCCGCATTCCGGTCCATGTCATCCCCTCCGACGAGGATCTTATGATCGCCAGGCACACGCTGGCACTGCTGATGAAGGGTAGCCCGAGAGCGCCAAGCTGAGCGTCATGACCGGGCTCCTTGGTGGCCGGGGTGCGGGCAATGAGCGTACACGCCCGCGCCACGTTGATCTGCATCAAACGCCCGCATCATACCGCGGGCCGGATGGCAGCGCTGACCAACCAAACCCCGGCAGCGTCGGAGGGAGCTCGCGATGGCTGTCCAATTTCTGCTCGGCACTTTCATTAGCGTGATCAACATCATGATTCACGCGCTGGTGACCGTTGCAGCGATCGACATCGCCCGCAGCGCGGGATTGAAGCATACAATGCGGCCCCGATCTCACATGATGGCGGTGATGGTCACGATAGCTGTCATTTTGATGGTTGCACACACGGTCGAGGTTCTTGTCTGGGCGCTGGCTTACGCTCTGGTTGGTGCCGCGCCCGAGGGGAGCGAGTTGCTGTATTTCACCTTCGTGAACTACACCACGCTGGGCTACGGCGATGTCACGCCAGTGCAGGGATGGCGGCTGACGGGGCCGATGACTGCCATGAACGGCATTCTGATGTTCGGCTGGTCGACCGCAGTCCTGTTCGAGGTGTTACGCAAGACCCTTGAACATCTCTCGGCAATCGCGGCGCCCGGCTTCAATTCTGGAGATCATCAAGAGCTGCGAGCTGATGCCGGTCCAGGAGCATGATCTGCCGCTGGGTGTTGCCGATGAAGCCGAGGATGCCGAGGTCGTGAAGGCGGGACAGGGCGCGGGACACGGTCTCCAGGGTCAATCCGAGGTAGTCCGCGATGTCGCGCCGGGACATTGGCAGGGCCAGAATTCCTGCGGCCGTTAGCCGCGTATCCATCTCGAGCAGGAAGGCCGCCACCCGCTCCAGCGAGGTCTTGCGGCCGAGCAGCAGCATGTGATCTTCCGCATGCTGAAGGTTGTTGGTGGTCATGCTGAGCAGGTTTCGGGCAACCATGGCATCGCCTTCTGCGACGAGTTCGAGGCTCTGCCGTTTAACCAGGCGTACGGTCGTGTCGACGATCGCTTCCGTTGTGAATCTATGCTCGCTGCCGTTTTCGAGCCCGAAGATGTCGCCAACCAGGTGGAAGGCGCCGATCTGGCGACGCCCGTCTGACAGGAGCTTGTAGCTTCGCACGGCGCCTGATTTGACCTGATAGACGTATTCGGCCGGCTCTTTCTCGCCGTAGATTTCGGTGCCCTTTTTATAGGTAAATTCGTTTAAACTGATGATCGGATTTGAACTGGTATTCAGGCCAAGCTCGCGGAGTGAATGATGCCGCGAGGAAGCGTCGGCAGCGTTGCGAACCAGCATGGTCAACTCCCGAACTGGTGCTGACGCGATAATCGCGAGCAGCTTATTTCCGTCACCGGGAATACGGAGCCGCCGATAAATCACCCTTCCCGCAAAGGTTGTTTAAGCCAAAAGCAGGCTTTGCAGCCATTGTCTGTAGGTGCATTGTACCAAAGTACAGGGACGGCGATGGTGCGCTGGATGAGAAACCTGTCAGAACATCTGTCGGATTGCGCGGCGTAGGCTTACGTCGCGCATTCCGCCCGAAGTCGTGCCACTGCGGGCGGGCTGCTTTCATTGATGTTGACCGCGGGCTGCGAGGCGTCTTGAATTGCTTCTAAGGCTTGCGCGAGCGGTGGTGTTCTGCTTGCAAGAACAGGTCGGGAGGAAAACATTGCCTGGCTTCGTCTATGTGGTCGACGACGACCCATCGTTTCGCACCGCCATCCAGCGTCGGCTCAAGCTTGCCGGCTATGAGGTTGTGACCTACGCGTCGGCGCAACAATTGCTCGAGGATCCCCCGGGCTCCGAACATCCGGGCTGCATCCTGCTCGACGTGCAGATTCCGGGCCTGAGCGGCCCTGAGTTGCAAGCGTGCCTCGCCCAACGACCTTCGCCGTTGCCGATCGTGTTCCTGACAGGGCATGCTGATACCGCAACGACTGTTCGCGCGATCAAGGCCGGCGCGGAAGACTTTCTGACCAAACCAGTATCTTCGGAACAGTTGATCGACGCGATCGAGCGCGCACTGGTTCGACAAGAGGTGGTGCGCGGCCAACAGGGCAAGCTGGATTCGTTTCGTGCTCGTTTGACGTCTCTGACGCGACGCGAGCGACAGGTCTTCGACCTCATCGTGCGCGGGAAGATCAATAAGCAAATCGCTTACGAGCTTGGAACCACCGAGCGCACCGTAAAGGCGCATCGGCACCAGGTGATGACAAAGATGCAGGTGCCGTCCTTGGCCGAGCTGGTCTCCGTCGCCGAGCGGCTCGGACTTCTGAGCTCGCAGCCGGCGTGAACCGTCGGACTGTTTGCGGTAGGTGACGTCAATCTCGCGATCAGACCTGTACGATAGGACAATACGAAATATTGTTGACAGATTCTGGCAACGACTGCCTAGTTGGCCGTTGGATTTGCGCAGGAACATTTGCGGCGCCTCGTCGTTGTGAGGCGGGTGCAGAGTGTTCGATGAGAAAGCTCACCCATTGTTTGCACGCAGGTCAATATACGTTGTGGATGACGATTCATCGATGCGGCGAAGCATGGAGCGGTTGCTGCGGAACCACGGCTTTACCGCGGTTGTTTTCGAGTCCGCCGGTGCATTGCTTAGTCATGGCCACCTCGAAGACGCGTGCTGCCTCGTGCTGGACGTCAATCTGAACGGCGAGTCGGGTATCGCCCTGCGGCGCAAGCTGGCAAGTGACGGCGCTAAGGTGCCTGTCGTCTACATCACGGGCAACGACAGCCAGGCAAATCAGGCGGCCGCGATCGATTCCGGCTGTGCGGCCTATTTGAGCAAGCCCTTCGCGGCCAGCGAGCTGATCGCAACGGTTGAACGCGCCTGCGCCAAGAGCGCTTGAGTTGTTCTCACCTGCTCACTCCTCGATGTCCTGCTCCAGGATCTGTGCAGGCGCGCCTTTGTGAGCCGGGCCGAACTGTGCCAGCGGCAATGACGTCGTCAGAGACAGAAGGTTGGAGTCGGTGACCTCAAGGACGAGAGCCGTGCCGGCATCCATGTCGTTGATGAACTTGGGATCGGCTGCGTCGGCGGCAATGCAGGTATTGCTCAGGCACCAGGTGTAAGGCAATGACTGGACGTTGGCCCCGTCGATCGTCAGCTTGACCGGCTTCTGCAGATACATGCCGACGGGAACAAACACTTGTAGGCGCGCAATGGGGTCGCCGTCACGCTCGATGAGGTCCACGCGGATTGCCATCTGACCCGTAGCAAACCGCCCCGTGATCGAGGTTCGGCACAGCATCGGCGTTCCTGCAGGCCGTACGCAAAGCTTTGTCCAGCCGCCATAGGTGATGTCCTTGGCTTCGCGCTGCCCGCGAGGTGCGATTTCGGCGGACTTTACCTCTGGGGTCGGCTTTGGCGCGGCTATATTCTGCGCTGAAGCTGGTCGGGCAACAGCCGCCGCGAACAATATCGACACGCAGACGAGCGCACGCCCGGACAAAAGCACTGAAGTTGCGTCGATCATGTTCTGCCTCCAGGCGCCAGCTCTGCGGCTATTTCTGCGCGTCAAGGAATCGTTCGACGAGCGGTGCCCACATCGGAATCGTGTAGGGCAAGCCGATGAGGAAATGTCCGTCGCTGACGGGCCGAACCACATAGGCGAACATAGGTAGCGGCAGTGGCAAGGCCCAGACCTCTTCCTGGATACGAACATTGTGGTCGGCGCCTCCCGGGGCTAGAAAGCAGGCCAGGATGCTCAATGCCGCGGCGAAATAGGTCACTGTCGAAGCATGCCGCAGGTTCACGCGCGCCTCCTTCAGCCGGCGAAAGTGCTGGCCACGATGATCGGTCCAAGCACGGTGAGCACAACGTTGCCGACAGCGTAAGGCACGGCGACTCCGAGGACGGGGGTTTGGCTTTCTGCAACTTCGCAGGCGCCGGTCACGGCCGCGTCGACCGTCATGGCGCCGGCCAGCGCTCCGCAAATGATGACCGGGTTCATGCGGAGCACGCGATGGGCAAACAGGGTGGTCACGATCAGCGGCACCAGCGTGACGACCAGGCCCATGCCGACCAGTAACAAGCCGTGCGACTGGATCGCGACCCAGGCCGCGTGGCCGTTGCCGAGCCCGATCGCGGCGATGAAGCCGCCGAGCCCGAGGTCGCTCAGCGTCTGCTGCGCTGCGGGAGGCATTGCACCCATCGTCGGCCGCCGAGAGCGCAGCCAGCCGCAGAAAAGCCCTGCAATCAGGGCGCCGCCGCCACCTCCCAACGTCAGGGGCACAGACCCGATCTTGACGCTCACGAGACCGGCAAGCAGACCTATGGCAATGCCTGCGGCAAGGAATGCGATGTCGGTACGGTCTTCGGAGCTCAGGATCTGTCCAACCTGCGAGGCGGCGCGCTCGATGTTGCGGGTGCTGCCGACCAGCGTCATGACATCACCGACATAGACGCGGGTCTCCGCGCTCAAGGGGACCTCGCGTCCCATCCGCGTCAAGGTGCGCAGGAACACGCCGCGCGCGGCGTCGCCGACGCGGTCGGCCACGTCCTTGACGGAGCGGCCGTGGAGCTTGCGATTGTCGACGAGGACGTCGACCACATTGCCTGGAAGAGCCTTCAGGATCTCGTCGGCGTCGATTTCGGTGCCAACAATCGGCTTTGCGGCGACAATGGCCGCCGTGCGACCCGCGATGACGATGTCGTCGGCCGCTTCAAGAACCGTGTCACGATGCGGCTCGACGTCAGCTCCCCCGCGCACGATCCGCTCGATTACACTGCGGCTGCCGATCTCGTCTTCGACGGCGCCGACCGTGCGTCCCGCCGCTGCCGACACCCGGTACGCGCGCGCCTGGAACTTTCGATAATGCAGATTTTCGGTCTGCGGCGGGTTTCCTCCTGACAGCTCCGCTTCCAGCTTCGCAGCCTCCGCCTTCAAATCGATCCGCATCAATTTCGGCGCGACAAAGGGTACGAACAGAAGCGTGAGGATGTAACCAAGGACGTACGTCACCGCGTATCCGGCGGCGATATTCGCCTCCTGCTGCTCCAGCACGTCCTTGGCGAGCCCGAGTTGGGCCAGCGCGCCGGACGCGGTGCCGATCACCGAAGATTGCGTCAGGGCTCCCGCAGCGAGCCCCGAAGCGGTGCCGGGACCGAGTGCGAATGCCTTGGCAAATATGAGAACGATGACAAGCCCGGTGCCGCCAAGCACGAGCGCGAGGGCGACCTGCGCCAAGGTCCGGATGCTCAGAGAAGCAAAGAACTCTGGCCCCGACCGGTACCCGATCGTGAATACGAACAGGCTGAAGAGGATGACTCTCAGTAGCGCTGGAAATGTGAAGGTGCCGAGCTGCCCGATCAGGACCGCCACGATGAGCGTGCATGCGGTGGTGCCGATCGAAAATCCAAAAATACGGACGCGGCCAAGGATGGTGCCGAGCGCGACCGACAGCAGCAGGAAGATTTCCGGCGCGGCAGAGATGATCCACCTGACGGTAATCATGGCGCATTGCCTCCAGTAGTTAGGGGCCAATCTCGTTGCCGAAAGCTGGCGACAGTTGATCCAGATCAATCCTGGTCGGCGGCAAGCTCGCTTCTTGTGGAGCCTCAAGAGTCAAAGCCGACCTTCGGACATGAGCACGATGGATACTGCCGCTGCTTCGTCGATACGCCGCGACGAAACGGTGCCGATTGCGCTGCTGCTTGCCTTCGCCGGGGGCTATATCGACGCCTTTACGTGGATCATCCACGGCGTGATGGCCAATGCCCAGACCGCAAACCTTGTGCTGTTGTGGGTTTATGGCTCGATCGGAAATTGGACGAAGGCGCTGCACTTCGTTCCGCCGATCCTTGCATTCGCCGCCGGTATCCTGGTCGCTGCATGGCTGCGACGGGCAACCGGAGCGCGCGCCAGCGCGATCGGTACGCTGATCGAAATCCTGCTGCTGGTTACTATCGCCATCCTGCACAATCGCCTGCCGGATCTTGCGGGAACGCTTGGCATTTCCTTCGTCGCCGCCGTACAGAGCGCCGTCTTCACGAGGGTCGAAGGCGTGCTCTACAGCTCCGTCATGATCACGGGCAACATGCGGCAGGCGATTGAAGGTGTGTTTGCTGTAGCGTCTGGCGAGGGGGCGCTACGGCTCCCCGGCATTTTCGTTGTCTTGTGTATCACGTTCGGCCTCGGCGCGGCTCTTGGCGCCTTCGCGACCAAGCAGATCCCGAATTTGGCGCTCGGTGTCCCCGTGATCGCGCTGCTGGTTGTGCTGTTGCGTTGCGAAAGTCCAGGCGAGGAGGCCAGCTCATGACCTCATCCAACCGCAGATCGCGCTGGACTTTCCTGTTTCCGCCGGCGACATGGTTGGCGCAGTACCGTAGCGCTTGGCTGCGTTCGGACGCCATCGCCGGCATTACGCTTGCGGCGTACGCCCTCCCTGTGTCACTTGCCTATGCGACGCTGGCGGGCCTGCCGCCTCAGATCGGCATCTACGGCTACATGCTCGGCGGCATCGGCTATGCGCTGCTGGGGTCGTCGCGCCAGCTTGCAATAGGTCCAACCTCGGCGATCTCGCTGATGATTGCGGCGACCGTCGGGACGCTGGCCGGCGGAGACGCGGCGAAATATGCCGAGATCGCGAGCCTGGCCGCCTGCGCGGTGGCGCTGCTGTGCCTGATCGCCTGGTTGTTCAAGCTCAGCGTTCTCGTCCGCTTGGTGAGCGACAGTATCCTGGTCGGTTTCAAGGCCGGCGCGGGACTTACCATCATGATGAGCCAGTTGCCGAGCCTGTTCGGCGTTGCCGGAGGCGGTCACAATTTTTTCGATCGCGCCATCAAGCTCGCGGGTCAGCTCGGCGGCATCAATTGGCTGGTTCTGGCGATCGGAGCCCTCGCTCTCTTGTCCCTGCTTGTGGGAGAGCGGTGGCTGCGGGGAAAGCCGGTCGGGCTCACGATCATGGCGCTATCGATCATGCTGGCGACACTGCTTGGCCTTCCATCGCTTGGCGTGCCGGTGACCGGCAAAATTCCGGAGGGATTGCCGGCGTTTGGACTACCCAGCTTTGGTCTGTTGGAGCCGGACGAACTGTTCCCGCTGGCTGCGGGATGCGTGCTGCTGGCCTATATCGAAGGTGTCTCCGCCGCGCGCAGCTTTGCTGCCAAGCATGGCTATGCCCTTGATGTCCGTCAGGAGTTTTTGGGGCTTGGCGCGGCCAACCTCGTCGCCGCATTCGGCCACGGCTACCCCGTGGCGGGCGGATTGTCGCAATCTGCCGTCAATGACAATGCGGGGGCGCGCACGCCCCTGGCTCTGGTGATCTGTTCGACGACGCTGGCACTGTGCCTGCTGTTCTTCACGGGAGCCCTGACGAATCTGCCCAAGGCGGTGCTGGCGGCGATCGTCTTTGCTGCCGTTTACAGGCTGGTGGACATCCGCGCGCTGTTGCGGATGTGGCAGGTCAGCCGCATCGACTTTAACGCTGCGGCAATTGCGCTGGTATCCGTGCTGCTCCTGGGGATATTGCAAGGCGTTCTGCTGGCGGCGATTGCCTCGATTGTCCTGCTCCTGGCGCGAGCCTCACGTCCGAATGTCGCCTTCCTCGGCCGGCTCCCGGGCACCGGCCGCTACTCCGATGATGCGAGGCACGAAGGCGTCGAGCCATTGGTCGGTATCATCGCCTTTCGACCGGAAGCCTCGCTGCTTTACATCAATGCCGAAACAATCCTGGAAACAGTGTCGGATGCCTTGCTGAAGTCGTCCGATATCAGGCTGGTTGTCTGCGATCTCTCCGCTTCGCCCTACATTGATTTGGCTGGGGCGCGCATGTTGCACGACCTTCACGACAAGCTCGCCTCGGTCCATATCGCCTTCTGCATCGTCGGTGCACATGCACAATTGCGCGATCTGCTGCGGGCCGAGGGATTGGCGGAAAAGACCGACAGTGCGATTTGGCTTCGCTCGGTCGACAGCGTGCTCGGTGAAAGCAAGCAATCGTCTGATCCCATATCGGAGGATCCGGCCGGCGTGTTGGCCACCCGGCTCTGATCCGATCTCTCTCGCCTGCAATCGGAATCGGGCAACCACCTCGGACGATATTGCATCGCGAGGTGCTTCGGGTCTCTTCAAGATGCGCGTCCGTTGACTTGGATCAATAAACCGAGGTGAGCGGGCATCACGATCCGGCTGCGACCTCGCAAAGATCCGGAGAGAGACATGTCCAAGGACGCCAAGCCTGCAGAGAAGCGCATCGATCAGTTCATTTCCGGGCCCGGCGGACGGGCAGACAACTGGCGCGATCTGGTCGAAGCAGCCAAAGCATGGGCGCGCGGCGGCGACCGTGCGATGTTTGACGCGGCCCTGGCCGATCTCTCCGTGATAGAGGAGTTTCACGGCTATCCGGGGCTGCAGTTGATGGCGGCTTTGCGGGAAGCCGCCTCGGCCGGGGATGCGGCGGGTTCACTTGCTCTCGCGACGCGCATTACGCAGGCGTTGATGACGAGATCCTTCCGCCAGCTTGCCGGCGACTGGGATGCCAAGGACGACGGCGACGGTGATGCGCCCGAGCTTGTGCCGTCAACTTTCGGATCGCATGCAGCTCGGCGACCCTATTTCGAAACGCTGGTCGTCACCGGCGTCTCCTCCGAGAAGTGGCCAGCTCTCGCTGCCGAATGGCGCAAGTTGCGGCGTCCGGTCGATTCGTTCGTCTATGAGCCGGTGATCGTCGGAAGTCTGGAAGACGCCTTCTGCGCGACGATGCTCAACCCCAATATCGCCGCCGTCGTCATCAACGAGGGGTTCGCTCTGCGCTCGCGTCACGACGCGCCGGTATTGCGCACCATGACCGCCGCCGCGGGGATCAATGACGAGTCGGACGCGTCCGCGCTCCGGCTAGCCCACGTCATCAAGCGGGTACGTCCCGAGCTCGACATCTATCTGATGTCGAATCGCGACGTCGAGGAAATGGCGGGGAACCCCGAGGCCAATGTGGCTCGGCGGATATTCTACTCCATCGAGGAGCTCCTCGAGCTCCATCTCTCCATCCTCGAAGGGATCCAGGATCGATTCGATACGCCATTCTTCGACAACCTGAAGAAATACGCGCAACGCCCGATCGGCACGTTCCATGCGCTGCCGATCGCTCGCGGCAAATCTGTCTTCAGGTCGGACTGGATCCGCGACATGGGCGAGTTCTATGGCTTGAATCTGTTCCTGGCCGAAAGCAGCGCCACCACCGGCGGCCTCGACAGCCTGCTGGAGCCGACCGGCACCATCAAGAAAGCGCAGGACAAGGCGGCACGCGCGCTCGGCGCGGATCGCGTGTTCTTCGTGACCAACGGCACCTCGACCTCCAACAAGATGGCGGTGCAGGCGCTGCTCGGGCCAGGCGATATCGCGATCGTGGATCGCAACTGCCACAAGTCGCACCACTACGGCATGGTTCTGGCCGGCGCCCAGCCGATCTATGTCGAAGCGTTCCCGATGACCGAGTATTCGATGTACGGCGCGGTGCCGCTGCAGACCATCAAGCAGGCGCTGCTGAATGCGCGGGCAGATGGCCGGCTGGACCGCGTCAAGATGCTCGACCTGACCAACTGCACCTTCGACGGCCACATCTATAACACCCGCCGGGTGATGGAGGAATGCCTCGCGATCAAGCCCGATCTGATCTTCCTGTGGGATGAAGCCTGGTTCGGCTTTGCACGCTTCTCGCCGTTCCTGCGGCGGCGGACCGCGATGGGCGCCGCGAACGAGATCGAGGCCTGGATGCACGACCCGAAATCGGTTGCGGCTTACGAGAAGCAGCAGGCCGAGCTCGACAAGAATCCATCGGACGAGGTGCTGCTCAAGACCCGACTGATTCCCGATCCGCGTCAGATCCGCTTGCGCGTCTACCAGACCAACTCGACCCACAAGTCGATGTCGGCAATCCGGCAGGGCTCGATGCTGTCGGTCAAGGACGTCGAATTCCATACCGTCGAGCAACAGTTCAAGGAGGCGGTGTTCACGCACGCGTCGACCAGCCCGAACCAGCAGCTCATCGCGAGCCTCGACGTCTCGCGGCGTCAGATGGAGCTCGAGGGCTATGGTCTGGTAGCGAACGCGATCGAAATCGCGTTCGCGATCCGCAAAGCGGTCAACAACAATCCACTGATCTCGAAATACTTCCGGATTCTCGGTGCGGACGCGATGGTGCCGGCGCAATACCGCCAGAGCGGCTTCACCGACTATCTGGCCACCGGCACAAACTGGGCGAGTGTCCTGAAGAGCCTTGACGACGACGAGTTCTGCCTCGATCCGACCCGCATGACGTTGGTGTGCGGCACCGCCGGATACGACGGTACGCAGTTCAAGGGAATCCTGGCAAACGAGTACAACATCCAGATCAACAAGACCTCGCGCAATTCGGTGCTGTTCCAGTCCAACATCAACAATACCCGGAGCGATGTTGCGCATCTGGTGAGGGTGCTGGCCGAGATTGCGGGCGAGGTCGATCGTGGACTGGTTCAGGGTGGCGCCAATGCGAAGAAGACCTTCGAGGCGCGGGTCAAGAGCCTGATGACCGATGTGCCCGACCTGCCGAACTTCTCGCAGTTCCACGACAGTTTCCGTGGCGATGCCGGCACCAGGACCAATGAGGGCGATATCCGCAGCGGCTTCTACTCGGCCTACGACGCGGCGGGATGCGAATATATCCGGCTCGGCGATCCCGAGATCGACCGTCGCCTCAAGGCCGGTCCCGACCTCGTCTCTGCCAGTTTCGTGATCCCGTATCCGCCGGGCTTCCCGATCATGGTGCCGGGGCAGGTCATCACCCAGGAAACCATCGACTTCATGCGCAAGCTCGATGTGAAGGAAATCCACGGCTACGACGCCAAGGAGGGGCTGAAGCTCGTACGTGCCGAAGCCCTGGCGAAGATTGGCCGGCCCAAGCCCGGCGCCGCGCCGAAGCTGAAGGCGGCATCGTAATAAAGGGGACGGACATGCAGAGCTTTTTCACGTTCTTGCAGCAGAACCCGTTTCTGTTGCTGTTCTTCGTCGTTGGCCTCGCCGTCTGGATCGGCCGTGCCAGCATCAAGGGTTACGGCCTCGGCATGGTCGCCGGCGCCATCGTGGTGGGCGCAGCCCTTTCGGTTTGGGCGTCGGTCTACGGCGTGAAGCTTGAGCTGAACACGTTCGCCAAGAGTCTGTTCTACTATTTGTTCATGTATGGCGTCGGCTTACGTGTGGGACCGTCCTTCATCAACAGCCTGAAGGGCGACGGTCTCAAGTTCTGCATCCTGGCGCTGGTGTCGAGCGTTCTCGGTCTGGCGCTTGTCGTTATGCTTTCAAAGCTCTTTGCGCTGCCGATCGGCGCTGCCGGCGGCATGCTGGCGGGGTCGCAGACGATGTCCGCCGCGATCGGCTCAGCCGAGCAGGCCATCACCTCAGGTGTCGTCAAGCTTCCTGACGGCATGAAGCCCGAGGACGCGTCGGGCATGATCGCGCTGTCCTACGGCATTACCTATATCTGGGGCACAGTCGGCATCATCTTGATCTGCAAATACCTGCCGCGCTGGTGGGGCGTCGATGCCAAGGCGGCTGCCAGGCAATACGAGAAGGAATTTGGCGTCAAGGATCTCGAGGGTGGCGGCCTGACCGGCTATCGGCAGTTCGGCCTGCGCGCCTACCGGCTCGAAAATCCGGCCCAGGTCGGCATGAGCATCGCCAAATTCCGCACGATCAACCCGGAATACCGCATCGTCAACGTGGTGCGAGGCGGTCAGCCGTTGGGAGCCGATCCCGACGTCGTGCTGCAAAAGGGAGACCTCGTCGCGCTCGGTGGCGCGACCGAGCATCTGACCGACAAGATGGGACTGATTGGCCCTGAGGTTGCCGACGCCAAGGCGCTCGGCATTCCCATGGATCAGGCGGACATCCTGGTCACCAACAAGGAGATGGTCGGACGCACCTTCGAGTCCTTCCGTGAGACCGCGATTGCCGGCCAGCTGCAGGTCACCAAGGTCGAACGTGGCGGCGTGCAGATTCCGGCCGGTCTCAAGACGGAGTTGCAGCGGATGGACATCGTCTCGGTGGTCGGTATCAAGTCGGCCGTCAACGAGCTCGGCGAGATGTGGGGACGCATTGCGCGGACCAACACTTCGACCGATCTGCTGACGCTCGCCGCCGGCATGATCATCGGCTTCCTGATCGGGATGATCGAATTTCCAGCCTTCGGCGCCAAGATCGGCCTCGGCAATGCCGGCGGACTGCTGCTGTCCGGCGTGATCGTCTCGTCGCTGGTCTCCCGACTGCGCTTCTTCGGCAACACACCGAACGCGGCGCGCAATGTGCTGGAGGATCTCGGCCTCGTGGTCTTCGTCGCCATCGTCGGCATCAATGCCGGCGCCGGGTTGTTGGCGCAGCTCACGGGTGCGGTCGCGTTGAAGATCTTCGTCGCTGGCTTCATCGCCTGCACGATCCCGCCGTTCGTCGTCTGGGCGATCGGCTTCCACGTCTTCAAGATCAATCCGGCCGTGCTGATGGGCGGCGTTGCCGGTGCGCGGTCGCACTCCGGTCCGTGCCGCGAAGCCGCGGTGGAAATCCAGAGCTCCGTGCCCTGGATCGGGTTCCCAGTCGGCTACGCCGTATCGGGCATTCTGCTCACCGTGTTTGGCTACTTCGCGATGATACTGGCTCAATAGATCGGCATAACAACCAGAGGAAACGAATCTCATGAGAAAAGTCGCCATCCGTGTCGCCTTGACTGCTCTGCTGATAAGTGCCGGCTTCAGCACGCCGTCGCAGGCAGAGACCGGCCAGGTCGCCGTGGTCTTCACCAAAGGCGGATTCATCGTCGGCGTCGGTGGCGGCGAGGGCGTTCTGCTGCTGCGGGGCCACAAATATCCCTTCACCGTCTCGGGCATGAGCGTCGGCTTCACAATCGGCGCCTCGACCACCAAGCTGGTCGGCCGCGCTCTTAACCTGAGGGGGCCGGAGTCGATCGAAGGCTCTTATGCTGTGGGCGGTGCGGGCGGTGCCGTCGCCGCCGGCGCAGGTGCCGTTCAGCTGCAAAACGGCAACGGCGTGATTCTGCAGCTTAGCGGGCCGAAGGTCGGTGCGGAGCTGTCAGCCGCTGTGGGGGGCGTGACGATAGCTTTGAAGCGGTAGAGCGGCAGTCGCGCCGCTTCGGCGGTCGCGGCGCTCTAGCTTGAATGGCGGCTGCTTCTCTCATGCACATAGGTCAGGGAAGCGGCCGCAACTCAGTGCCACGTTCGGGTGCCAACCGCGTTCCGCGAGGCATCGTCGAAAGCGGATCACGGCACCCATATCGAGGGAGGACATGCCATGCTTCGTTATCTTCTGGCTCTTGTTGCGGCCGTCGTTCTTCTCACGGCCACGCTCATTCCCGATGATGCCTATGCCCGCCGCGGAGGTGGCGGTGGTGGCTATCGTGGAGGTGGAGGGGGCATGCGCGCCGGAGGTTTTCATGGCGGCGCCGTTCACGCCGGACGGATCCATGGCGGAGGCGGGCGCCACTATGCAGGAGGTCCGCGGCCAAGCCATCCGATCGCCGGTCGTCCTGGCCGTCCAGGTTACCCCGTTGCGGGCCGTCCCGGTCGTCCGGTCGCCGGTTATCCGCGATATGGCTATCGAGGCGCGGCTTACGGTGCCGCCGCCGTCGGTGCGGCCGCCGCGGGCGCCTACGGATACTACAACAACAACTACAATAACGGTTGTTATCAGGACACGTACGGCAATTGGGTCTGCCCCAACCAGTATCCGTATTGAAAGAATGCGCTGCTGACGGACCCAGCGAAGTCCGTCGGCAGCATCGATCTGACCGTCAACGATCGGACCGCGCCCGCCGTGCGGCCCGCGATCACTTCGTCAATATCGTTCCGCGACGAAGTTCATCCCGCGCAAGGGGGCCTGGTCATTGTAACGTCCCTTGTCGGAGCGCTTCGGCAGCTTCACCTTGTCCTTCTTGATCCGCTTGTGCGGGATACCCTCCAGGATGTGCGCGATACAGTTCAGCCGCGCCCGCCGCTTGTCGTCGGACCGAATGATGTACCAAGGCGCGTCCTTCGTGCTCGTCTTCTTGAGCATCAGGTCGCGCGCGCGCGAATAATCATACCAGCGCTTGAAGGATTCGATGTCCATTGGGCTGAGCTTCCATTGCCGCACCGGATCGTCGATGCGGGCGTTGAAGCGGCGCTCCTGCTCGTCCAACCCGACCTCGAGCCAGATCTTGATCAGGATGATGCCGCCGTCGATGGCGTACTTTTCCATTTGCGGGCAGAGCGCGAGGAAACGATCGTGCTCGGCGGGCGAGCAGAATCCCATGACATACTCGACGCCGGCCCGATTGTACCAGCTCCGGTCGAAGATCACGATCTCGCCCCCGGCCGGAAACTGCTTCATGTAGCGCTGGAAGAAAAGCTGCGTCTTTTCGCGATCCGATGGCGCCGGCAGTGCCACCACCCGGAACACGCGCGGGCTGACCTTTTCCGTGATCGCCTTGATCGTGCCGCCCTTGCCGGCCGCGTCGCGGCCTTCGAACAGGACGATGACCCGAAGTCTATTTTCCTTCACATAATCCTGAAGATGGCAAAGCTCGATCTGGAGCTTTTCGAGCTCCTTCTCGTAGTCCTTGCGCTTCATCCGCTCTGTGGCTCGATCCTTCGCCATGCTGCTCCGCCTTCCGTCAATCCGGCCGAAACGTGATCAGTCGCCCCACGAAATGATGACGCCGATATCCCCGGGCACGCCGCCAGGAAAGTCGATGACCTGATAGCCGATCCGGTAGCCGCGCGGCTTGAGGTATTCGGTCCAGAGCTCGAATATCTCTTTTGGAATTCCCGTCAGCGTTTTCTCCCATCCTCCCTCCATCTGGTTGATGGCGCGGCCCTTGTCGGTGCACAGGGTGTTCGGGAAGCGGTAGACCTGCACCTCGGTCAGACCGTTGCGAACCGCGCGCTGGATGATGGTCGAGGCGAGCTTGATCTTCTCCTCCTTGGTCTTGCCGGACGGCTTGCTCAGCCGCTCGATCAGGGCGCGCTTCTCGGCTTCGGCGGCGGCGGCGAGGCGCACATATTCTTCGGCCTTTTTAGTGTCTTCGAGCGCCGCTTCCTTGCGGATTTGCGCGGCGTGGGGGATGAGATCATCGATGCCGGGCATGACTGACGAGCTCCTGGCTTGCTGTGGGGTAGAGTCAGGGCTAGGCTAGGTTCCGCGCCGTTCGGACCTTTGATTCATATCAATCAATTTCTCGCCTGCGTTGCCACGGTCGTTGTCTAGAGCGCGTACTGCCCTCATTCCTTTTGGTGGAGAGCTACCGTTGACCGAGCAAATTCACCCGTTGGCCCCGCATCATCTGCCGTTCTATCTCGCGCCGGGAAGCGGCACGGACGTGCTGATGGTGGTGATGGGGATCTTCCTGATCGGCAGCGTGCTCTGGGTCGGTACGCTCTATTGGAAGCTGCACAGCCTCCCCGAACGAATGGCGCACAAGTCGCAGAAGCTGCAGTTCGAGATCGTGGCCGTGCTGGGCATCATCTCGCTCTTTACGCACATGCACATTTTCTGGGTGGCCGGTCTTCTGCTCGCGATGATCGACCTACCGGATTTCGGCACGCCGCTGCGGAGCATCGCAGGCTCGGTCGAGAGAATCGCTGACGCGGCGCCCGGTGAGGGCCGCGAGCCCGAACTGCCAATCCTGCCGCCGGTCGAGAAGCCGATCGTCAAGGGGAAGGAACACAGCCATGTTTGAGCTCATGTTCTGCTCTCTTCTGACCATCCTGCCGGACTACCTCTACCGCCGCTATGCCCAAGGCAAACGTTTCGGCAAAGAGATCACGTTCTTTTCCATTTGGTACGAATTGCGATGGGGCATCACCGGCTGCCTGATGCTCACGATTTCTCTGATCACGATGATCTTCTACTTTCATCCGTCGACGACCTCGGCCACGCTCTATTTCCGCACGGTGCCGATCCTGCCCGAGGGTTCGGGCCGCGTCGCGGAAGTCAATGTCGGCTACAGCGAGGCAGTGAAGAAAGGCGACGTACTTTTCAGGCTGGACAGTTCGAAGCAAAAGGCGGCTTTGGAGACGGCCACTCGCAAGATCGCTGAGGTCGATGCCGCGATGACAAGCGCGGAAAACGACGTGGTCAAGGCCGAAGCGCAGATCCAGGAAGCCAAGGCCAGCCTTCAGCAGGCCAAGGACGAGTTGGACGTGAAGACGGAATTGCAGCGCCGCAACCCCGGCATCGTCCCGCAACGCGATATCGAGAAATTACAGGTCGTGGTCAACCAGCGGCAGGCTGGTGTGGACTCGGCCACTGCGTCCAAGACGTCGGCGACGTTGCGGCTTTCAACCCTGTTGCCGGCTGAAAAAGCGAGCGCCCAGGCGGCGTTGGCCGAAGCGCAGGTCGATCTGGACAAGACCTTCGTTCGCGCCGGCGTCGATGGCCGCGTGGAGCAATTCCTGGTCCGCACCGGTGATGTCGTCAATCAGCTGATGCGGCCGGCCGGCGTGCTGGTTCCGGACGGCGCCGGCCGGCGCGCCTTGCAGGCCGGCTTTGGTCAGATCGAGGCACAGGTGATGAAGGTCGGCATGGTGGCGGAAGCAACCTGCATCTCGAAGCCGTGGGTGATCATTCCCATGGTCGTCACCAGTGTTCAGGATTACATCGCAGCCGGCCAGTTCCGAAGCGGTGAGCAGCTGATCGAGGCGCAGAACGTCGGGCGGCCCGGCACGATCCTGGCCTTCCTTGAGCCCCTCTACAAGGGCGGCCTCGAAGGCGTGACGCCGGGTAGCAGCTGCATCGTCAATGCCTATACCAGCAATCACGAGGAGATATCCGCGAAGGAGACGGGCACGGGTCGGGCCGTCGCTCTGCATGTTGTCGACGGTGTCGGCCTCGTGCACGCCATGCTCTTGCGGATTCAGGCGCTGCTGCTGCCGATCAAGACGCTGGTGCTGAGCGGGCACTGACCGGTTTCGCTTTGGTTTGAATCGCACTTCGGTTCGGCGATGCGCCTCAGTTGAGCCGGTCTGGCATCATGAGCCAGTCCGACCACCCAGCGCATATTCACTATGAGGGCCACATGGTCCCTGCAAAAATGCCGATCTGGCTTCGTTCCTTCATTGTCGCCAGCGCTGTTGTGCTCGTGCTTGGAGCGGGCCTGTTCGGCTACCGCTGGTACTCTCACCCGACGACGCTGACCATCGCGGTCGGGTCGCTGGATGGCGAAGCCACGCGTCTGGTATCGGCGTTGGCGAGCCGGCTTGCCGTGGTGAACGCCCCGGTCCGGCTCAGACTGGTGGAAACGACCAACGCGGTTGATGCTGCCGAGCAGTATGCGGCGGAAAAGGTCGAGCTTGCTGTCGTCCGCGGCGACGTCGGCGACCTATCGCAGGCGCAGGCTATCGTGGTTCTCGCCCACGCCGTTGTCCTGCTGGTTGCGCCGCCGGGCTCCTCCATTACCGAAATCGCTGGTCTGAAGCGCACCAGCGTCGGCGTGATCGGCGGCGAGATAAATCGCAAGGTCGTCGACGTCCTCAGCGACGAATACGGCCTCGGACGCGCCAACGTGACATTCCGCAATCTCCAACCGGCAGACGCGCGGCGGGCACTCGATGCCAAGGAGGTACGGGCGATTCTGATCGTCGTTCCTCTTGCCGAAAAGTATCTGGCCCTCTTGCGCGGTCTCTTTCTGCAGACGCCGAAGACCGCGCCGGTCCTCCTTCCCGTCGAGGCGGCTGGTGCCATCGCGGAAAAGCAGCGCGCCTATGAAAGCTTCGATGTCCCGAAGGGCACGTTGCGCGGTTCGCCGCCTGTCCCGAGCGAGGATCTTACCACGCTGCGGGTTTCGTTCTATGTGGTCGCGCAAAAGCAGCTCAGCGCAGAGGTGGCGGGCAGCCTGGCCGACGCGCTGATGAAGGCGCGCAGGGACCTGCTCGGCGAATTGCCGATACTCTCTCAAATGACCGCGCCGAGCACGGATTCGGACGCCTTTCTCCCGGTTCATCCCGGCGCCGCGGCATTCTACAACGGAACGCAGCAGAGCTTTCTGGACGAATGGGGAAACATCATCTTTCTCGCGCCCATGATTTTCGGCGGCCTCATCTCGGTACTGGCGGCTGCCTGGAAATTCCTTCGGGTAGGCGATCCATCGAAGGCCGAACGGGGGCTGGACTTGCTGTATGCGTTGGGTGTGCGGATACGCAGGGCGGAGGCAGTAGCCGAACTGTCCGATATCGAGGCCGAAATCGACCGGGTTCTCCAGGCTCAGCAGGCCAAAGCCGCGGCAGGAGACGAAAATGCGCTCGATGTCACGACCTTGAATGTCGCGGCGCATCGCCTTCAGAGCCTGATTCATGATCGCCGGGTTTTGCTGTCCGCGCTCCCGGGCTCCAGCGCCTGAGCGGCGCGGCCGGATCTCGACCGGATCAAACGTCGGGCCGCCGTGGAATGTATAGCGCGGACTTCGAGAGAGCTCCTTGTTCCTTGATCTTGATCAATAAAGGTCACTGATCGTCCAAGATGCTTGGCCCAATGAGGGTTCAAGGGAGGACGCGATGCTTCGTTGCGGTAGAACTCTGATCGCGATGGTCCTGCTCTTGGCGCCCGTGCCCGCGGCAGCCCAAACTGCGGACACTTCGGCCGCCTCAGGTGCCCAAGCCCAAACGCCGGGTCAGCCGCGGGCGGCTGCCGAAATGCTCAAGCCCGAGCAGCTCGAAGCTCTGGTCGCACCGATCGCGCTCTATCCCGACGAGTTGCTTGCCAACGTGCTGGCGGCATCCACCTATCCTCTGGAAGTCGTTCAGGCCGATCGCTGGCTGAAAGAGCACAAGACTCTGAGGGGTGATGCCCTAAAGACTGAAGTCGAGAAGCAGCCGTGGGATGACAGCACCAAGGCGCTGGCCTCGACTGCTGAGGTCCTTTCCATGATGAGCGACAAGCTCGACTGGACCAAGGTGCTGGGCGACGCGGTGCTCGCGCAGCAATCGGATGTGATGGATGCGGTCCAGCGGCTGCGGACCAAGGCTTATGACAACAAGAAGCTGCTGACCACCACGCAGCAGAAGGTGAGCGTCAAGACCGAGGAAAGCAGGCAGGTGGTCGTGATCGAGCCGGCGGTTCCCGATACGATGTACGTGCCGTACTACGAGCCTGCGACGGTCTACGGCGCGTGGCCCTACACCGAGTATCCACCATATTACTTCGGCTACCCGTCCTACATCGGCGCAGGCGTCGTCGCGGCGGGTCTCGCGTTCGGCACAGCCTGGGCTATCGGTCGCTGGGGCAATTATTGGGGCGGCGGCTGCAACTGGGGTAACCGCAACGTCTATATCAATCACCGCACCACCAACATCGGAACTGGCTGGCAGCACAATCCGTCGCATCGCCAAGGGGTACGCTACAACAACGCCAACGTTCAGCAGCGCTTCGGCAATAGCAATCTGAAGGCCGGCGCCGCCGACCGCATGGATTTCCGCGGCCGCGACGGACAGCAAGTCTTGAAGCCGGGACAGGATCGGCCTGGTGGCGCAGATCGCGCTGGGGATCGTGCGGCAGATCGCGCTGGCGACCGAGGTGGCGACCGTCAAGGCGCCGGGGATCGCGCCAAGGCGGGAGGCGATCGCGCCAAAGGCGGTGGCGATCGCGCGGCCAAGGGCGGTGGTGCCAAGAATGCCGGCGCAAAGAGTGCTGGCCCTAAAGCCGGCGGCGCCAAGGGCGGGGGCGCCAAAGCCGCGAACCGCGGTGGTAGCGGAAGCGTGCTGAACGTGTCGTCGGGCCGCTCGGCGGCCGCAGCATCGGCGCGTGGTCATGCGAGCATGGCGAGCATGGGACCGCGCGGTGGCGGTGGCGGAGGTGCGAGCTTCGCCGGCCGAGGCGGCGGCGGAGGCTTCCAGGGTGGCGGAGGCCGTGGTGGTGGTGGTGGCGGCGGACGGCGTTCCGATATCGCGCTGAAGCATGACGTCGTTCTGCTCGGCCATCTCGCAAGCGGTCTTGGTTATTACCGCTTCAGCTATATCGGCAGCGACAAGGCCTATGTCGGCGTCATTGCGCAAGAAGTCGAGGACGTGAAGCCGGTAGCCGTCACCCGCGGAGCCGACGGCTATCTCCGGGTCTATTACGAAAAGCTCGGTCTGAAATTCCGTACCTATCGCGACTGGCTCGAGAGCGGCGCGCGGATTCCTGGCGAGGTGACGCCATGATGGGTTTGAAGTCGCTTCGTCTCGCCATCTTGCCGGCCATTATTGCGGTGGGGCTCCTGAGCTCGCCATCCCTTGCGCAGCAGTCCTATCCGACACCGGAGGATGCGGCAGCGGCGCTCGCTGCCGCCGTGAAAAGCGGGCCGGACCGGGCCATCCTGAAAGTCCTCGGCAGCGCTGCCGAGGACATCGTTTCCTCCGGCGACGAGGTCGCCGACGTCGACATCCGGAAACGCTTCACCTCGATGTATGATGCGAAGCATGCGATCAAGGCGGAAGGTAACAGGAAGGCAGTGCTGATGTTGGGTCCGGACGACTTTCCGTTCCCGATTCCGCTCGTCAACACCAGGACCGGCTGGGAATTCGATACCGCCGAAGGCCGCATTGAGGTGCTGTATCGCCGCATCGGCCGCAATGAACTCGACGCGATCCAGACCAGTCTCGCCTTTGTCGATGCCGAGAACGAATACGCCGACAAGGATCGCGGTGAGGGTACTGGCGTGTACGCGCAGCGCATCGTCAGCAGCGCAGGCAAGAAGGACGGGTTGTTCTGGCGCGACGACAGCGACCCGAGCCCGCTCGGTGCATTGGCGGCGCAGGCTTCCGCCGAAGGCTACAAGGCCGAGGAGGGGCCGGCGCCCTATCATGGCTACTATTTCCGCATCCTGAAGGGGCAGGGATCGAACACGCCAGGCGGCGCGCTGAACTATGTCGTCAACGGCAAGATGATCGGAGGTTTCGCACTGGTCGCCTGGCCGGCCGAGTACGGCAATTCCGGCGTCATGACCTTCCTGGTCAACCATGCGGGCGTTGTCTACCAGAAGGATCTCGGGCCTCGGACCAAGGTCCTCGTTTCCCGCATCAGCGCGTTCGATCCGGACCAGACCTGGAAGAAGCTGGATGGTGCAAAACCCTGAGCGACGCACGCAGATCTTGCGTGTGCTTCTTTGGCGTTTGGCACGCCTCGTGCTGCTCGCACTCCTTATCCCGACGACCCCGTCGTTTGCACAGGCATCCGCGCAGGTCCGGATCAAGATCGTAAAGGCGGGACTGCTCGTGGGCGGTGGCGCTGGGAGCGGCGTGCTGACCTATCGCGGCCGCCATCATCCGTTCCGCATCAGCGGGGTAAGCTTCGGTTTTACCGTCGGCGCTACCGTTGGGTGGCTCGAGGGCGGGGCTTCAGGCATTCGAGAGGTCAGCGATTTTGCCGGCGCATACAGCTCGGTCGGTGGCGGGGCCGCCCTGATCGGCGGCATCAATGGCGCTCAGCTGCGCAACGACAAAGGGGTCACGATGGTGCTGCAGGGACCAAAAGCCGGGGTGGAATTCGCCGCTAATCTCAGCACAATCATGATCTCTCTGAAGTGAGCGCGCGCGAAAGGCGGAATGGTCGTGACGGTCCCGTACCGTCATTGCACCGAAGCGGGGGCGGAGACGGGCATTTCCAGCTCGAAAACGGAGCCCCTGACGTCCGATTTGACCAGCCTCAGCTTTCCACCGCACCTTCCGACCAGGTTGGAGGAGATGGCCAGCCCCAACCCCATACCGCCTTGTTTCGTCGTGAAGAACGGATCGAAGATGCGCTCTTGGTGACGGGGTGTGATGCCGGTGCCGGAGTCTTCTACGGACAAATGGACCGTTGCGCCACCATCAAGGCTGGTTTTCATACGGAGCTGTCGTTGATCGGCGGGGACAGAACTCATTGCGTCAAGCGCGTTTTTGCAGAGGTTCAGGACAATCTGCTGAAGCTCAGTGCCGCCCAGAGCGACTGGGGGAATGTTGCCCTGAAACTCCGTAATTACTGTTACGCCATTGGCAAGAAGATCGTGCCTCAACAGTCTCAGCGCAAGCTCGGCGACATCCTCGACGTTTGCTGAAGCGCCGCCCTGCGCCGTTTTGATTGTCATCTCGCGAATGTTCGATATGATGTCAGCGGCGCGGCTGCTGTCCGCTTCGATGTCAGACAGGATGTTCTCGAGGTCCTCCAGTTCAAGGGGGGCAGCTCGCAGGTGACTCAGGCCTGTCGCAGCATTGAGCGAGATGGCCCCCAATGGCGATCTTAACTCGTGGGCGATCGCGCCAGTGACCGCGTCGATGCTGAGAAGCCGGTTCGCTCGTTCGCGTCGTTGCAGGGCAATGACGCTGGCAAGGCGCGAATAGATAAACATCGTTTCGATGAGCAATACGGTCAGCAACATGCAACTGCCGACGAGAACGAAACCGCGTGCTGCGTACCAACCGATGGTGAACCGAACCGAGCTGCCGATGATTGCTACCAGAAAGTTCGGCAAGTAGGCGAGCAAAGTCACCATCAGCCAGAGGTCAAGAATGGTGCGCATGCGTGCAAACAAAACGGTGAGAGCAGTCAGATTCCATAGCAAAAGCATCAGGTTGACCTGATTGCCGAGAGGGGTCTGGTGCCTGACGTCGTTCACGTAGAAATTAGGAAGCCATTCGGCTTTCGCGTTCACGATCCACGTCAGTCCTGCCACGGCGGCGCCGATGCACCCGACAACTATTATGATCGCGGCTGTTGCAGGTTTGCCTGGTCTGCCGCCGGCGGAATGATCCTTCGTGAACCCGTAGCCGAAAATCGCCGCGGGGAACGTTGCGTGCCATAGCACGTAAAGCCAAGCTGGGCTGTTCAGTCCATCCCCAATGACACCCGCGGAAGCGTATCCGTTCGGAAAGGCGAGCGTTTGCAAGAATGCGAATGATCCGCTGAAAACGTATCCGCTTGCCAGTGCGAGAAGTGCCCGTTGAGGCTGGATCGAAAATTGAGCAAATAGCAGGGCTGCCGTGATGAACTCGGCCAAGGCCAACGCGCCTGCAACACTGGAACGAAACCATTAATCTGGCCCAATTGGATCCGGGCGAACGGCGCGATGACCGCTGCAAGGACGATGAGCAAGACGGCGACACCCACCGCCCAGGCCTTTTGACGAGGGGTTGCGGGGATGTTCGCGATGATCAGTGGGAATTCTTGCTCATCATCGTAACCGGGCTCGGCGGCTGCGTTGGCTGATCGCTGGCTCGCTAGCGCAATGCCCGGCCCTGATGCTGTCGCACCGCCGACAAGTCCCATGAACTTGCGCTGGCTCATGCCGCCTCCGGGCCACGAGACAGCATCTTACTCGTCCCCACGCCCGTTGAAAGCCCGTAAGGGCAGACCAGGTTGAAGCCCCTCCGAGGAACGATCATGAAGCTTTGCGCCGCGTATACACCGGAATCCTGCAAGGACTGTGCGAAGCTTGCTAAAGCTTTCCCCAACCTTAATCCACAATAGTGTCGCGCCGGTTCACCGCGCCGGGATAATCATCCGGATCGTTGCTCGCCGGTTGAGCCCGGCAACACACCGGAAATTCGCCATGCGGGGCAATGTGCTGGTGTCGAGTTTGCTTAGTGTAGATTTGAACCTCGATCGATGATTTTGCGGTCTGGATTTCGTCGGCGGCTGCGAGGGCGAGCAAATTGTACGTCGAGCCCAGGCTATTCTGACCGCGGTTGTCGCGAGCTATGCGCCGCGCGCTAGCGACGCAGAAAACAGTCTGCCAGGACGTCGATTGCCTGTCGCATGGCGGCCGCGCAATTCTTCTCCGTGTGCTTGCGCTATGAAGCTGACCAGCACGCTGGACAAGTCGTAAAACTACTCTCGGAGAGAGGAAGAATGCGCTACCGCACCGCGTCGAATTATCGGCGTGTTGGTGCATCACTTGAGTAAGCTCCCGACCACTCCCTTGCGGCGGACCTACTCCAGGTGCCTTGCGCGCAGATCTTGAAGGTCCTTTTTCAATGCCGCCAGATCCAGCCCGCGAGGAAAAGTGAGGCGTCCAGATCGGATCACGAGCCGGACGTACGGATAGCGTTCCTCGGCAAGCATCGGCAAACTGATTTTGTATTTGTGCCAATCTTCAACGATGTGTGCCTGTTGCTCGACGTTGTATGAGTCCCAGGAGTCGCCGGGCGTGTACTCGTAGCCGGCACCGATTGTCTGCGCCCAGAAGGAGCGCGCCATCGTCCAGTTCGAATCGTTGAACGCCTGCCACACATGGGTCATTTCGTGCACGAAGAGGTCGCAAATTCGACCGAAGTTGTCGCACAGGAGGCCGAAGGTGGGGCTAGGAGATGCCAGGTTACTGAACGCGACATTGCCAAGATTGATGGCATACCGCATGCTCGGCACCATGGGATTGCTTCCTCTAAAGAACGGTCCGTCGTTCGTCCACGGTCTTCCGCCTGCTCCCAGGCCGTTGGTAATCGCGATCGTCTCCCACGGCGGCAGGGTCGGGCCAAAGACGTTGCGCGCGAAATCCCGTTCGCTGACGTCCAGCACGCGGGCGAAGTCGGGTCGGCTTCCTTCACATGCCGGTGGGATCGGGGCCACTGGTGTGGGCGCAACCGGTGGAATGGGCGCAATCGGCGGGGGAGGCGGCGTACCTGGCGGTAGATAGATGAAGCCGCCTTTCCATCCACCTTTCCCGCCGGTCGTACCGGAAGAAAACGCAAAATTCTGGCGGTCGGGCGATATCGCGCGGCAGCCTACATACTCGGCTAGGTACCAGTTCACCTGCCTTGTGGCTTGTTGGAAATCGCGCTGTTTGACGAGCTTGATGCCCGGAAAATTGAACTCGATGAGGTCCCATGGATCGATGCCGATCCGCTTGGCGAGGGATATCCAGGTCTCGCCTGCCGCCACCGCATGTCGCGTTCCCGCTGGCGGTACGTAGCTTGCGACGACAGGCTTCAAGGGCCTTTCCTGGTTCGGCAATGTAAGGACCTCCCTTGCTGAGTCCTGCAGAACTACTCTTGCCACCAATATTCATTGGTCGCCGTTACCTTGAGGCGGTTCGATGGTTCCATTCATTCGGACCGCGAACAGGTAGGCTAGGGAGGAGCCTCATTCGTAGCTTGGAGGCGTGGACAATCGAACCAGCAATCCCCGCTTTAGCGTCGGCCTTTTGACCTCGAGCCTAGCAGGTCATGCGTGCCGCTCGCTCACGGTTCCGGAGCACTCGAAACCGCCGAAAATTCCGCAGGAGCCGGTGACCGTGACGCGCAGATCTTTGCGCTGGTACATGTCGACCGAAACGCCCACGCGCGAAAAGTCGTTCGCGCTGTTCGGCAATATCAAGTCGATGTGTTCGGCCGCCCAACGCGGCACATGTGAGTTGCTCTTCCAGAACAGCTCATTGCCGGCGTGGTGCATGAAGTTCGGCCCGACCGTAAGGGCACCGTCCACGCCCTCGAACACGAAGCCTGTTTCGTCGATGTGCACGTTCACCCGGTCGGGTGCTACTGCGAAATGCAGCGAGGTGATGTCCTGGGGCTGCGGGTCTTTGCCGAATTGCGAGCTGTAGGCATCACTCCATTGTCCGCGGTCGCGTCCGAGCCCGAAGCCGTGCCGGCCCGGGAGATCCCGCGTTGAGAGTGGCTTGTCGGACAGCTTTGGGCGCCAGATCTCCCGAAACCCCTTGCCGATCGTTGCCGCCATCGACAGATCGAGAGCCCAATGCGACGCCTTTTCCGGGCTTTGCCCTTCGGCGAATGCGTCGAATCCGTCCGTCGTCTTGGCAATGCGCAGCTTCTTGATCAGCTCTTCCCAGTCCTTGGGCAGGAAGGTGACGCCGTCGAGCGTGGTCGTCGCGGCAGCGACACCATACTTCTCGAGTTGGTGTCGGATGTAGGGCTTCTCGTCATAAAGGCGCACATTCGGGTTGGCGCCGGCAAAGTAATTCTTCAAATCGATCTGCGGTCGCAGCATGGTCAATCGCGCCGCGATCTTCCGGTAAGTGTCGGTCGTCGTCGGATCGGTCGTCGTCATGGCGCGCCCTCCGTGGCAATCCTCACCTCAGATTGGTCTCGCCCGAACGGGTTCGGGTTCAATGTCTGCTCGTTCTATGAAGTTACCGAACGCCCCATGCCAATTACGGCAAGAGTCAAACCCCTATTGCCCCAGCACCGATGCAGTTTGAACCCGCCAACTGGAATCGGCGACCACTATGCAGGGGGTACTTTAAGCGGCGAGGACGATCAGATGTCACTGCGAGGCAGGGTATTGGATATACTCAATGGGCCGGCGGTAGCACGCATTCGTTTCCGATTTCCGATCCGCGGCAGCCACGTGACGATTGCGCCGCAAACGTTCCATCACGTCGCCCGCGCGATCCGGTTGGGGCGGGTCACCGTCAGGGCTCCGACGGATCTCGCGGCAGGCGTTGCCGCACAATATAACGATGTGGCGAGAACCAGGGCGGACGGCACAGCGGTCGCTGCGAACACGCTGGAGGTCGTGTCGGCGGCGGGGCGGATGGACGGAGCCTATATCGTCCATGAGAGCCTGCATGCAGCCTACGATCTGTTGCGTACCGGCCTCGACGCCAATGCCGAAGAGGCGTCCGCGTACGTCTGCACGGCGCTCTATTGCCGCATGACCGGCCTCCCGCGGCCGCGCTGGGCCAACGGCCCGATTTACGCCAATGCCGCTGAGGTCGCCAAAACGTTACTGTCGCAATACCAAAAGGGCGATCCTGGCATTCCCTGGGTCGGCGAGAGTGAATGGCGGATGCTGCGCGCCGGCGTGGGCCTTCATCCGGTCTATACCAGCGGACCCGGTGGTATTCTCACCGGATGGCTGCTCGGCCAGCAGTACACCCACGATGGCTGAGTGATGGGCACCTCGCCTGTTTCGGGAGGTAGCAGATCTTCTGGTTCCTTCCGCCACTCCTTCCACGGTGCCCGGCGCACATGAGCGCGTCAGGCGATTAGCAAGCCCAGCTTGCCGACCATCGCAAGCGAGCGTTGAACGCTTTCTCGCGTTGATAGCAGCAGCGGCTCGGCGGGCTTCCTGGCACGATCCTTCTGACCTACCTGGATGGTCGGGCCGAATTTCTCGGTCATTTCGGCCGTGATCTGGTCGATAGTCCGCGTACCATCGAGCAATTGCAGGAAATCCCTGGTTCGGTCGTCCTCCAACTGCACGGTTTGGTGGAGGAGATTGGTGACGAGCGGACCTGTTTGCGCTTGTTTTCGCGCGAGCAGGCTCGCCTGCGGATGCTCGGTCGCTTCCGTCAATAAGAAGGGACGCGACAGCAGGAACGAGACCTCGCCGCTGCAAGCTAGGATAAACATCGCCTCGGTCAACGCCTTTTGGTCATCATCTGCCTGCCCGCCGCCAAGCAGCACTCGCGCCCCATCGAGCAATTCGTCAAATGACAGCGCGCGAGGCCAAGCGCGGCCGAGGCATAGGTGCGCCGCCTTCAAGAGCGAATTGGTCACCGTGATCCTGCTACCGTCCTCATTTTCGAATTCCATCGCTGAATCGTCCGTTACGCAGGCGTCCGGATCAACCGGGCTCGTCGTGCTCAGCAAATAGAACCGGGTGACGAAATCGAGGTCGGTCTGGCGGGAGAGCGAGACGTTGTCGTGGCAGAGCAAGGTACGGCGAAAGCCGTTACCGTCGATAAAGTCCTGATACTGATCGCGTGCCATGAACTCGGTTTCCGGGAAGCGTTGCAACGTCGCGCGTACCTCCTCGGAATAGCCCGCCAGATTGCGTCGCGAGAAATCGGCGTCGCTTAGATATTGCAAGCCATGAGAGCCTGCAAGCTCGACAACCTCGTGCAGCAGGAAGGCCTCGGCGCCTTCGTCGAGATCGTCATGAAACAACAGCTCGTCGGGCGCCTTGAGGACGCGGTTGTACTGATCGCGCATGATCGCGCCGTGAACCGAGTTGGCTTTCGATCCCTCGCTCAAGAACTTCAAGATTGCGCGGGCCTGTCCTACTTTTTCTTTCATGCCGGTGAGGCGGCGGGTGTGATACCGCATCATGTCGCGGACCATGTCGCGCATATGTGAGTACGGGTGCGCATTGTAACTGACGTAGCAGACCCCCTGCGGCGCGAGGTTCTGTTTGAAGATCATCATCATCTTCTCGCGCACCGCCGGTGGCACCCAGGAATACACGCCATGCGCGATGATGTAGTCGAACCGTCCGAAGCTTGCATCGACATTCATGATGTCGCAGTGGAGAAGCTTGATGTTCTCCAGGCCCAATGTAGCGACATTGTTCTGACCGCGCTCGATCGTCACGCCGCTCAGGTCGACACCGACGAATTCGCTGTTCGGGTATTGAAAGGCCATCGGCAACAGGTTGCCGCCGACGCCGCAGCCAAGCTCCAGCACCCGGCAACGCTCGACCGGCGCCGGCTGCATGCCGTAAACGGCGGCCATGGTAGCAAGATGGTTGGGATGAGTAAGCCCATAAACATGGCCCGGGTAGTAGACCTCGTCGTATGGCGTTGGACCGATGTTTGGGTGACGATGCTCGGTTTGAATGTTCATCGTGCTCAATTCCACGAATATGCGAACTTGTTGTTGTCGATCGAGACACGTGCTTCCTTCACCTCTTCCTTGGCGAGCGACTTGCTGAGGAATTCGCGCGACAGCTCGGGGAGCAGGGTGTTGGTGATGATGTTGTCAATCATTCGCCCACCGGAGTCGGGGTCGTTGCAGCGCGACACAATGTGCTCGACGACCGCGTCGTCATAACCGAAGGTCGCGTTATGATTGTCGCGAAGGCGCCTTCCGATGCGGTCGAGTTGCAAACGCACGATCCCGGACAGCATCTCGTCCGATAGCGGGAAGTACGGTATCGAGACGATGCGTCCGAGCAGCGCCGCTGGGAACACCTTGAGCAACTCCGGCCTTAGCATCCTGGCGAGCTCTTCCGGCTCGTCGCGATACTTTGGATCGCGTGATAGGCCCATGATCATATCGGTGCCGACGTTGGTGGTAAGGATGATCAAAGTGTTCTTGAAGTCGATCCGTCGCCCGTTGCCGTCCTCCATGGTTCCTTTGTCGAATACCTGAAAGAAAATCTCATGGACGTCGGGATGAGCTTTCTCCACCTCGTCGAGCAGAATGACGCTATAGGGCTTGCGCCGGACGGCCTCGGTGAGGCGCCCACCTTCGCCATAGCCGACATACCCGGGAGGTGCGCCTTTCAAGGTCGAGACGGTGTGCGCTTCCTGGAACTCTGACATGTTGATCGTAATCATGTTTTGCTCGCCGCCATAAAGAGTCTCGGCAAGCGCCAGGGCGGTTTCGGTCTTGCCCACACCGGATGGGCCAGCCAACATGAATACGCCGATCGGTTTCGACGGGTTGTCCAGCTTAGCGCGGCTGGTCTCAATTCGCTTGGCGATCATTGTCAGCCCATGGGACTGGCCGACGACGCGGCGGTTGAGGATCTCCGGTAGCTTCAGCACGGTTTCGATCTCGTCGCGCATCATCCGGCCGACCGGGATGCCGGTCCAATCAGAGACAACGGACGCCACCGACTGCTGGTCTACATGGGCATAGACCATTCGCTTTTCCGGATTGATGGTCTCAAGTGTGTCGAACTTGCCGCGCAGCTCCGCGCGCCTGGCAGCCGGATCTTCGCCTTCCTTGGGCCTGGACAGGATTTCACGAATGCTGCGGATGTCCTTGATGAGCTCCTGCTCGACCGCCCAATCGCCATCGAGGTTCGTCAGCTTGTCTTTCAGTGCGGCGATGTCGTTGTCGATCGCGACAATGCGCTCGTTGTCCTCTATCCCAAGGTCGCCGTCGCTGACGAGCGCAGATCTCTCAGCTTCACGAGCGGCAATCGCCACGCGTGCATCCTCGATCAAGGCCGGCGTCGCGCTCTGGCTGATGGCTACGCGTGCCGAGGCTGTATCAAGCAGGCTGACCGCCTTGTCCGGCAACTGCCGTGAAGGAATGTATCGGTGGGACAGGTTGACTGCTGCGACGATCGCAGCATCCGAAATGCGAACGCCATGGTGCTTTTCCATCGGACCGAGAAGTCCGCGAAGCATGATGCAGCAGGTCTCCACATCAGGTTCATCGATCTGGATTGGCTGGAAGCGCCGGGTGAGTGCGGGATCCTTCTCGATGTACTGGCGATATTCCGCCCATGTGGTGGCGGCGATCGTACGAAGCGTGCCACGGGCGAGGGGAGGTTTCAGGAGATTGGCCGCATCGCCGGTACCGGCGGCGCCGCCGGCGCCGATGAGTGTGTGGGCCTCATCGATGAACAAGATGATGGGAGTAGGTGAGCTCTGGACCTCGTCGATCACCGACCGCAAGCGCTGCTCGAACTCGCCCTTCATGGAGGCGCCGGCTTGCATCAGGCCGATGTCGAGTGCGCAGAGCCTTACACCGCGCAGCGGTGGCGGCACGTCGCCGGCGGCAATGCGCTGCGCAAAGCCTTCGACAACTGCGGTCTTGCCGACGCCAGCCTCGCCGGTGAGAATTGGATTGTTCTGCCGCCGACGCATCAACACGTCGATCAGTTGGCGGATTTCTTCGTCCCGGCCAAGGATCGGATCCATTTCGCCCGATTTAGCCTTGGCAGTGAGG
Organism: Bradyrhizobium sp. 155; assembly: GCF_023101105.1. Lineage (NCBI taxonomy): Bacteria > Pseudomonadati > Pseudomonadota > Alphaproteobacteria > Hyphomicrobiales > Nitrobacteraceae > Bradyrhizobium > Bradyrhizobium sp. 155. The sequence goes on from NZ_CP064704.1 coordinate 3,049,053, forward strand.
TCCTGGGAGAACCGGTCGAGCGGCGTCGTGCCCTTCGGACCAGCTTGGGCCGCGCCTTCCGTGCCGGCGCCAACCAGGCCCGATCCGTCCATCGGCCGCATGTCCTCCTCGTCGGAGCCGGTCCAGACAGCGCGGCGTTCCGCCGCCAGTGCGTCGACGTTGACCTTGGCAAATTCTCGCGAGAGGTTGTTCAGCGTGCGACGAATATCGTTCGATTTCAGGCCGGCAACGAGCAGATGACCGGTGCGGATCTGGGTCTCGCCAAAGAAGAGTGTGGCATAGTGCCAGCCGCGATCGAGCAGATCGATGACCGAATTCGCGACGCCCGGCATGTCGGTCTCGTTCTTAGAAAAGCCGCTGATCACGCCGGCCAGGTCCGACAATAAGCGCGCCCGGTCGAGCTTGTAGTGATCGACCGAGAGGCTGAGATCGTTGCCCTCCTGCTGCAGAATATGAAACAGCCAGTGCGCAAGCTCGACGTTGCGATTGCCGGCGCTCTTTGCGTGGCGCAGGGCCTGTATGAAGGCATCATAGCCGGCCCGGTTCAGCTTGCCCGTTACAGCTTCAATGCTGATGTCGGTCACGGCGGCTCCTCCTGCTCAACTCCTCCGCGGATGCTTGTCATCATGCGGAATTGGCTTCAAATTCCATAGCATTAGGCGATCAGCACTATGGATAGGTTCAAATCGCCGTGGCATTGGCTGCGGCGCTCCGGCGGGATCTCAATCGCTCCCCGAGCTGAAAGCGGGCATCGCGGCGATATTCTTCTGTGGAGGCCCAGTTCGGCGAGACCCAAGAAGTCCATCCAAGTCGACCACTTTGTCCGAGCCTGACCGGTACAACCTCTCCGGCAGGAATGGCGAGCTCTACCTCCCATTCCAATTCGTCGCCGACATAGAAGAAAACGGCGTCGGCCAGTGGCTCCGACAGGTTGGGTGTTTCGGTCGGCAGGAATTGTTCGTACTGAGCAAATGTTCTGACAAAGACCCGAACTCTGATCTTGTCCTCGACGCTGAACACGCGCGAGCCCAGAAGGGCGTCCTGACCGAGCCTCGCATGCGTTCCGCCGAGCCGGCTGCAGTGACTTGGGTCGAACGAGAGCCAAGTGCCGACGAATTCGTCGATCTCGACTTTGACCTCGAACAGTCCTTGCAGGAATCGCGTCAACCGTGATGCACACTTCGCCCTTGGCGCGACCAGTCCAGCGAAGCTGAGCTTCGCCATGTCCGGAACGGTATCGCGATCGGCGAAAACATCGGTGCCCAAGCCGGCGAAGGAGCCGACATAGGCAATGAAGCGATCGTCCGCCGGGCGGTCGTGCTGCGCGATCGGGCGCGCGTCGGCCCAGGCACGAAAGAAGAGTTGCAGGAAGCGCCCGTTAAACAGATCGAGAAAGCGCGGGAAAGCGTCATCCCGCATCAGCCACCAGCTGAGGCTTTCGTCGGTGGTGGCAATGGGCAGGGCGCCCTGCGGGCCCAGGAGGCCGAGAAATTTGACGAGTATCCTGAGCCGGCCACTCTGGTCGTCCACGGCCGCGAGATTCGAGGCGGGAAACTCCAGATAAGGCACTTGGCCGAGGTCGACATATTCGTCGCGGCGCGCGGCACTGTCACCGATCCGCGGTCGATCCGGGTTGGCGCGCTCGAACTGGCGTAACGTATGGAAGAAATCGAAACGCCAGGGCTCGGCCTTCATCTGGTCGATCAGGGTCATAGCGGTCTCCGCGTGCCCATGCGCGGCGGCCATCGCATGATCTCGCCGCGCTCCGGCGTCGAGATGACCGTCTGGGTGAAGGTGTTGAAGCCGGAATAGTCGGCAAAGAAGCGTTCCAGGATCGCCCCGAGCAAGAACACGCCGCTGCCCTCAAATGCCTTCTCGTCGAGTGTGACGATAATCTCTAAGCCACGTGCTGCGCCGCTGCCGGTGCGCTCACGCACGCGTCGCACGATGGGGCGGCTTTCTATGCTGCGCACGCCGCGGATCTTGCGTTCCGTGGCGTCGTCGAATTGGTCGGCGAACAAGGACAGCATCTCGCGCAGCGCTCCGGCGTTCTTGCCGCCACCGCGCTCGACGAGCCCAAGATAGTTGAGGCTGAGCATGTTGATGAGCCGCCAGCTGACAACGCCGCTGTTGACGATTTCGCTGCGGCTGCGCAATTGGGCCACCACCGGCTCGCGCGGCGGAGTCGGACCAGCGACGCACATCAGATCAAGAGATGTGTCGTCCAGCAAACGAAAATCGGCGCCGCCCTGGCCGACCGGCAAGTGCTCCGTGAGATGGCGATTGGAGCAGAGAGCCCGAACGCTCAGTTCGGCGACAGAGCCTTTGCCGCTCAATTCACCGGGCTCGAGCAGTGACAGGAACATGTCCGTCCCGGTGTAGTCTGAGGAGGCGCCGTATGTCTTTTCTTCCACTGTGCGGCGCCGCGGCAAGCGGCGCACAGTGAAATAAAGCCTGTCGGCCGACCCGCCGCTCCGGTCGACGGCGGCCGAATATAGCGGGCGCACGGGGCGCTTATCCTTCTCTGCCGGAAGGTGTGCGTAGACTTCGAGCACCTGGTGCGGTTCGTATTCCAGATAGCGGCTGCGATCTGGCACCACATGGTACTCGTGCGTATTCGACTTGACCGGAATACGGTCACTCGTCTTCTCGAACAGATTGATCGCCGGCGCGGTATAGAGCCTGAACGTCTCGGGGCGCACCGAGGCGGCCAATCGTGAACTGTGTTCATCGAATGCGAAGACAATATCGATCGATTTGCTGCGCAGCCGTGACATCACCCCGCGAAGTCCGGTGAGGGTAATGCCGAGGAACTTGCGTGGAAACATGAAGTATTCACGCAGCAATTCCGAGCCACGAAAGATCCGGTTATCGTTAGGAAATAGAGACTCATTCTCGTCGAAACCAATTTGCTGCACGCTGTCATGGGGGGCACGAGTCACCACCGGATCGCCAAAGTCGTCGAGATGCCGGAAGTAGACCCCCCTGCAATTCGAGATCAACTGCTCGTAAAGCGCGATGGCGTCGGATTCCGCACCGGACAGGTAGATCGGAAGCTCGCTCACGCGGCAGCCTGCGAACCACGTTTCCGGCTTGGTCCGAGCCTCCGCGTCCGGCGGCTCGTCCTCGAGCCGGGCCGCACTACGATGGGTCAACGATAGCCTCAGCCCCGCGATGACGTCACTGTCGATCGGGATACCAAGCGCCTGCAGAGCGCCCGCCGTCGAGAAATACTCGGCGCTTGTGACGTCAAATGGCCAGAGCACGATGTCGCGGCAAAGTCGAAACCGGCAGGAAAGACTTCGCTCTCTCTCGCGATAGGTCGCGTCGAAATAGGCGCCGCGCGCGATCTTCCTGCCGTCACGCAGCGCCGGGTCGGCATAGGGTGGCCGTGCGGTCACCAGCATGGCCGAAGGTGTCGGCGCAAGATAGTTCGGTACCAGTTGCTCGAGCAGGTTTGCAGTGAATTCCGGGAACTCGTGCTTGAGCTTGAGTTGAACGCGGGCGGCAAGAAAGGCAGCGCCTTCCAGCAGTCCCGTGATCATCGGGTCCGAGCGGTCTCGGATCAGGCCGCCGAGGCGCTCTGCGATACCTGGATATTCTTCGGCGAAATCTCCCGCCTGCTCGTACAGCAATGACAGTTCACGATTGTAGAAATCGAGGAATTCGCGATTCATGCTAAAGTCGATTGATCTGGATGTCGCCGCTGTCGAGATCGACGTCGGCGACAAATTCCACGGGGACGTTGAGCGGCTCAGCTTTGAGGTCGGCGTGAACGATGAAGCGCAGCTTCAGCTGCTCAGGGCCGACCGAGCCGTCGCGACGAACCCGAATCGTCTTGCGGTCGAGTCTGGGTTCGTAGGTCGCTAGCGTCTCGCGCAACGCGTCGGTGAGTTCGTCGTCCGTAACCTCGTCGATCGAGCGGTGGGCGATATCGGGGAAGCCGTAGTTCAAGATCGATCTCCGGACGCAATCCCGGTCGCTCAGATCCAAAGTCGATTCCAGAGCAATGGTATTGAGAAGGGCTTCAAGGTCATGAGAGATTTCCCGCCGCAACAGCGTTTCCGAGATGGGAAAGCGGCCGGCGCTACGCCGTCCGGCAATGACCCGTTCACCGAATTCATCGCGCAAATTGAGCTTCTTGCGCGCATCGCGAGCTTCATGAGCCAAGCGAAAGGCCAGCATTAGCGGGGGAGAGAGACGATCCCTCTTTGGAGTAATGGTCATTTACCTTCCCCAAGATGCCGGGCCCGCTATGCCCTTTCGCGGAGCATCAGCTGGTCTCCAGGATGGTTGTCGCCTCGGCAGGCGGTCGTGCTCGTAACCGCTCCCGCCGAGACGTCAACGCAATCGCACCGTGCGGCGCCGGCTCAGCTAATCGCAACCAACGCCAAGCAGAAGCCGACGATCAGGCCCATTCCTTGTTGGCGGGAACGTCCCAGCCAAACACCGGCGCCGCTCCAGCGCCGCCTTTTTCCGTCTGGGTCTTGTACGTCATCTTGACCTTGGCGAAATTCAGACTCACGTTTTCAGTGAGGCGATCTTCGCCGTGCGATCCGCCCGTCGATACACTCGTGACCAGAATGTGCTTCATCTCGATCTTGAGATACTCCAGCGGATTTTCGCCCGCCTTGCGCACCGTGAGGATCGCCGTATCAATGTGCTTGCCGTTCGCACAGACTTTGAAAAGCTCCGGCGTGGCCTTGTCGACGAAGTGCGTGAAGTGCAGGTCCTGGATGCTGACCTTACCGGCACCGCCGCCCGAACCGCTGTGGAAAGTGCCTGACTGGCTCTCGCCGAAAGACCAGCTCAAAATATCGATTTCGTCCTTGTGCTTGTCGTCCAGCGACTCGCCCTTAATCGGATCGAGTTTCAGGAAAATGTCGACAGCCATAGCATAGTCCTTTCAAATTTCTGCATGTTACGGTTGCGATGCTGCGGCGTCAGGAGCCGGGGCCGGGAAGGCGCGAAACCAGACTGAGGCCGACGTCCATCGCCTCCAACTGAAAGTGTGGACGAAGAAAGAAGCGCGCGTTGTAATATCCCGGGTTCTCCTCGTTTGCTATGACCTCTACCTTCGCAGCGGCCAGCGGCTTGCGCGCCTTCTGAGCTTCTGACGACAGGGCTGGATTGGCATCAACGTACTCGTTGATCCAGGTCTGCAGCCAGACCGTCAGCTCATCCTTCTCCTTCATGGATCCGATCTTGTCGCGAACCATGCACTTCAGATAGTGCGCAAAGCGAGACACAGCGAACATGTAGGGCAGTCGTGACGACAGGTTATCAGAGGCGGTGGCATCCACGCCTTTCTCGCCGAAATACTTCTTCGGCTTGTAGAGCGACTGAGCGCCGATGAACGCCGCCTTGTCGGTGTTCTTGCGATGGATCAGCGGGATGAGGCCCGCCTTCGCAAGTTCGTGCTCACGGCGATCGCTGATGGCGATCTCGGTCGGGCATTTCAGGTCGACGCCGCCGTCATCGGTCGGGAACGTGTGCGTCGGCAGGTTGATAACTTCACCGCCGGACTGCACACCGCGGATGCGCGTGCACCAGCCAAACTCCTTGAAGGCGCGGTTGATGTTGACGGCCATTGCGTAGGCGGCGTTGATCCAGCCGTATTTGTCGCCGGTGTGTCCGTCCGTCTCCTCTTCGAAGGCGAACTCTTCCACGGGCTCCGATTTCGCGCCGTAGGGGAGGCGGCCGAGCGCGCGCGGCATGCACAGGCCGAGATAGCGCGAGTCGTCCTGATCGCGCAGTCCCTTCCATGCGGCATATTCCGGCGTGTCGAACACCTTGCCGATGTCCCGAGGGTTGGACAGCTCGGTCCAAGAGTCCATTCCCATCAGCGTCGGCTCGGCGCCGCTGAAGAAGGGGGCGTGTGCGGCGCCGGCGATCTTGCTGAGATCGCGGAGCAGTTGCACATCGGTGGGGAGGTGACTGAAATAATAGTCGCCGATCAGGCAGCCGAAAGGCTCGCCACCCAGCTGGCCGAATTCATACTCATAGATCTGCTTGAAAAGGGGGCTCTGGTCCCAGCGTGCATCGGGATAAAGCCGCAGATTTCGATACAGCTCGTTCTTTGAGACGTTCATCACCCGGATTTTCAGGTTGGCGTCGGTCTCGGAATTGAAGACGAGGTAGTGGAGACCGCGCCACGCACTTTCGATTGCCTGGAACTCAGGTGTATGAAGAATCTCGTTCATTTGCGCGGTCAGCTTCTGGTCGATCCGCGCGATCATCTCCTCGATGGTGTCGAGGACGTCCGACTTTATGACGCTTGTGTCCTTCAACGCCTCTTGAACGAGCGTGGATACGGCGTTTTCGACTTCGGTCGCTGCACGTTCAGTGCGCGGTTTGAAGCTTTGCTTTAGCAGGCTGGCAAACTCATCAGCTTCGACGGTTTTGACTTGGGTAGGGCTCTCTGTGTGAACAGCTTCTTTTGCCATGGTCCCCATTCCTTCCTTAGCTCTCGGTGCCAGGTTCGCTCGACTGGCTTGTCGCGCGTTCCCGCAGCGCTGCCATCAGTTGAGGATCGGCGAGAAGTTTTTTCAGCTGGTCCTCGGCGGCCACCTTGCCGTCCATGTAGCGCAGCAGGTTGGCGAGTTGTTCGCGTGCCTCGAGCAGCTTGGCGGTGGCCGGCACCTGGCGGGCGACTGCCACAGGAGTGAAGTCTGCCATCTTGTTGAAGCGCAAGTTGACCGAGATCTTTTCGTCGGAACCATCGCTGAGGCGATTGGCGACGCGCGCCGTCACGCCGGGCTGGATTGCGGCCATGCGGTTGTCGAAATTGTCCATATCGAACTCGAGGAACTTACGCTCCTCGACCTTAGACTTCTCGATGCCGGGATTATTGCCGGAGAGGTCGGAGAGGACGCCCATGACGAACGGCAGCTCGATCAGCCGCTCGGCATCGTAAGGATCCTCGTATGTTATGTGCACGCGTGGTGCGCGGTTTCGTCGAATGAATTTTTGACCGCTGTCAGTAGCCATGGTTCCCCTCCCTGCGAAATCGCATCAGAAGCCAAATTGCACGACGCAGATTGACTAAGGCGTCTCAACTTGCGGTCGGCAAAACATCCTTATGTCCAGTTAGTGCCTTCGAGAGAAAGGTGGTTCAATACGATTTGTCGATTGTCTTGAGAGCGCCCTCAGGAAGGACATCATTCAAAAGGCTGAGGAAATCCCGCTGTGCGAGGTCGCGCGCGCGATCGACCAAAAAGGGGATCGGGCTGGACGGCTCCGTGGTTCGGAAAAACGACGCCACCTTCGTCAGCAGACCCAAGGCCTGCGCTCTATTTTCCACCGAAAAAACAATATCTTGGGCGCTCTCATCCGTCGTTGATGAGAGCGGGGTCGCGAGCTCCGCCATCCGTTCGATCGGCAGGTCGAAGACTTTGTCCCGCCCGATGTTGATGGCAGCGCTCTCCACGTGGGACGGCACCAGCATCCGCATCACTTCAATAAATGATTTGCCGACCATCTCCTGCGCTTGACGTACCAGCAACAGCGCCGGGTTGGATGGTTCCATTCGGGCAAAATAGGCGGCCGCTGCGCCGAGCGCTGCGGACGCCTGTGCAGATGAAGCAAACATCGTGGTTGCGTCCAACGGCACCTGCGTATCGACGGGACCGGCATCTTCCGCAGTTGCGGCAATCGCCACCGGATCACGCAATGCGACAAGACCCGCAAGCCATGCAGCCATGCCGTCAACCAAGCCGGAGAGCCTGTCGAGGCTGATAGGTTGCCCCGAATTCATCTTCTCACGCCAGGTCGCCTTGATACCTGCGATTTCAGCAGCGACCGCGGAGCACCGCGCGCTGATTGCCTTGAGAGTATCGAGATCCGTCTCGCTGACGATGCGCTCGATAGTCGCGAGATCGAGCCCGTCGGCGTCGGCATCGCCGGCGGGAATTTCGCCTTGCGCGATTTGATAGGCACGGTAGTTGAGGTTGCCGTGTCTGCGGTTCTCGATCAGGGGGAGGAACTGGAGCGGGTTGATCACGGTCGGAAACACGTCGATTGCTTCGACCGTGACGGCCCGAAGCGCGTAGTCGCCGTTCTCACCCCTCGGATGTACCGCTTCCCACTGCTCGCGCAGCAGCAAGTTGGTCGCCCTCAGGCAGTTAAGAAAGCCGTCGAGATCGCGGTTGAGGATTGAAAACTTCGCGAGCAGCAGGTTTAGGCGCAGATCGCGGGTACGCGCCAGGAGGGGCTGTGCAGCGGCAAATTGGCCGGCAAAATCGACTGCCTTTGGATCGAAGCGTCCACGCTCCCCATTGGCATTGACGACCTCGAAGAACGACATTGGCAGCAGGGATTCCGCACCTGCGAAGAAGTTCAGATATTGGACGTCTCCGATGGCGTCGAGATCCGGTCCGCAGGGATCGTCAGCGGTAATGGGCAGCGTCAGGGAGGCGACATCAAGCATGCGAGGATCGTCCATCTGCTCGGTCACGGCCCCGCTGCCGAGCCGTGACGACTAAGGGATCGCGCGGGGCGCATGATCCGATTCTATACCTATGGGTCAGATGCCTGCTGATCTTGGTTCATTCCCGAAGATCATGCCATTTTCCCGTGAACCGGCAAGCTCTTGGAGCCGACTACTTGATGGCCAGGGTGGTTCTTTGGACGGCTGTCGTGAAACGTCAGGGGGCCAGCCCCGGGGCGGACTTGCCGGTACTGCCAATTGGCGGGGCAGGATTTCCGCGGATCTTGCATACGTCTGATCAGCTCTTTGCAGCGGGTCATTCGATCGAAGGAGGGAGTTTAAGCCCACATGGGCCAGCTTACTCAGGATACCCGCCTCTGCGAACTCAAGACGCCTCTTGGCAAAGACGTTCTGGTTTTTGCCGGATTCGAGGGCTCGGAAGGTCTCAGCGAACTGTTCGAGTATCGCATAGAGTGTCTCAGTGAGGATGCCGACCTCGACTTCGACCGAGCCATCGGTCAGCAATGCACGCTGACCATAAAGCTGCATGAAAAGGAGCGCGAGTTCAGTGGCATTCTGACGGAGGCCCAGTGGCTCGGGGTAAGGAACGACTATTTTAGCTACCGGATCGTGCTGAGGCCCTGGTTTTGGCTGTTGTCGCGGACCACCGATTGCCGGATCTTTCAGGACAAGAAAGCGCCCGACATTATCAAGGAGGTATTCAACGAACGCGGCTTCACCGATTATGAATCCAAACTGACCGAAGAGGGGTCCTGTCCGAAGCTCGAATATTGCGTTCAGTACCGCGAGACTGACATGAATTTCGTGTGCCGGCTGATGGAACAGCACGGCATCTACTACTTCTTCAAGCACGAGGGCGGCAAACATACGCTGGTGTTGGCGGATTCCAAATCGTCGCATAGCCCGATCAACGGTCTTGCTACGATTCCCTATATCCCGTTAACAGGGGCAGATCGTCGAGGCGAGCAGCATATCTACGAATGGGTCTCGGAGCGCCGGTTTCGAACCGGCAAGATCGAGCTTAACGACTACAACTATCAAAAGCCCAACGCGCAGATGATCAGCGACGCCAAGGGCTCCGAGCACTACACCCGGTCGGAGATGGAGTTTTACGACTATCCAGGGAAGTTCAAGGAAAAATCCGACGGCGAGCGCTACGCGAAGATCCAGCTCCAGGCCGAGCAGGCAATGGACCGAAGGCGCCGCGGCAACGGCGACGCCGTCAACCTGTTCCCCGGTGGGTTAACGAAGCTTGAAAAGCACTCCAAGGATTCGCAGAACGTGGAATATCTCGTGGTGCGAGCCACGCACTCGTTCTCGATCGAATCTTATCGCACCGGAGGTCCGAGCGACGCCGGGCAACACGTCTATTTCGGCAGCTACGAGTTTCTGCCGAGCGATCGGCCGTTTCGAGCGCCAATGACGACGCCGAAGCCAAGGATCAATGGCATCCAGACTGCCAAGGTAGTGACCAAAGACGACAATTCGAGCGAGGAAATCGACGTCGAGTCGCTCGGCGAAATCTATGTCCGCTTTTTCTGGGATCGCAAGAAGAAGCGGTCGTGCCGGTTGCGCGTCGCCCAGGTTTGGTCTGGCAAGCGCTGGGGCGGTCAGATTATCCCACGCGTCGGGCAGGAAGTCGTTGTCGAATTCCTGGAAGGGGATCCGGACCGTCCCCTGGTGATCGGCACCGTGTACAACGACGAATACAAGCTGCCTTACGATCTGCCGTCGAAAAAGACGATTGGCGGCTTGAAGTCGGACTCCACCAAAGGTGGCGGCGGCTTCAACGAGTGGAGCTTCGAGGACAAGAAGGGGTCCGAGAAGATCACGGTGCATGCCGAGAAGGACCATGACGTGACGGTCCGGGACACCGAGACACGGACCATCGGCGAAGCTGCATTCGGCGGCGATACCCGCAAGACCACGCTCAAGAAAGGCAATGACAAACTCGATATCGAATTGGGCGGTCAACACATCACGCTGGCCATGGACCAGTCTGTCAATGCGGGCATCAGCATCACGCTCACGGCCAACGCCAATATCACCCTGCAGGTTGGTCCCAGCCAGATTATCCTGACCCCGGCGGGCATCGTCATCAACGCGCCGACGATCGCCATGACAGCGCAGGCCGGCATGGCGCTTGCTGCCGGCGGTCCGCTGGTCGCTCACGGCACTCCAACTCTTGTCGGCTGACGATCATGGGGCAGGTTCGATTCGGAACGGTACAGGATCTGTTTCAGGCCTATCCGTTGGCGCGCTATGATGTCGGCAGAGCCGACGCTGACAAGCCTTCGCTGGATTTCCTTCAGGAGGCCGCCGACGCGTGCAATTGGCACGCGGCCGTGTCTTATTGTGCATACCTACTTCCAAGGCGTGTGGCAATTGGCTGGGGATGTCGCTCTCTGCGACGGATGTTCGATCATTTCGATGCCAGCGATAGCAGGTCGCTCAATATTGTGGAGACCTGGGTCCGGCAACCGGACGAGCAGTCCCGGAACAAGGCGCTGGCTGTCGGCAATGCCAACGATCCTGAGCAGCCGGCAACGTGGCTGGCGCTGGCGGCCGGCTGGTCCGGCGGAAGCGTGGTTCCCCCGGAATTTGCGCCCGTGGAAGCCAAGCCAGATCAGGCCGCACGGGCGGTGCGTACAGCACTGCTGATTGGCCTCTGCCGGCTCCCCCGTGACTTCCGGGACCAGATAATGACGTCGTGCCTGGAGGATGGTATTCAATTGGCACGCGGCGAACCGCGCCCTCCGCGCTAACGAGACGATGTGATGGTGCTTCGCTTTAATATCGAGAACGAACCGAATCTTCCGGACGGCGGACCTGTGACGTTTACGGTCACCGGCAGGCGTTCGGTCGATATTGGCCGGGACCGTCACCTCGACTGGACGCTGCCGGATCCGGCGCGGACTATTTCCGGAAAGCATTGCGAGGTGCACTTTCGCGACGGTGGCTATTGGCTGCACGACGTCTCGACCAACGGCACCTTTCTCAATGGTGCCGACCAGCGCATGCGGGGGCCGCACCGCTTGCGCGACGGCGATCGGCTCACGATCGGCCACTACATCATCGGAGTTTCGCTGGAGGATGAGGCTGGCGGGCGTATCCCAAATCAAGCGGCGCAACTGCACGAACCCTCGGTCCAGCAGCATGCGGATTACGGAGAGCTTTGGACGGCCGATCGTGACGTTCCGCCGCCGATCGATCCGCAACTGTTGAAGAAGCCACGCGAGGCGGCGCGGCCCGTCAATCCGGGGTTCCTTGATTGGGCAGCGAGCGTGCCGGCGCCGGGTGTAGACCCATTTCGATGGTCATCGCCGACGTCTACGTCCCAACCGTCCGTGCAGGACGATGACATGAACTGGGCAGCCGGTCCGGTCACCGCGCCGAAACCGCAAGTCGAGCGCCCGCAAGCCATCCCGACTCCACGCCGGCCGTCGGTTTGGATCGATGATGAACCAGTCGCTGCCCAGCCGCCAACATCGCCATCGCACCCGCAGGTCGAGACGGCGCAAGCAGCAGACGAGCGACCTGTCGCGGCCAAGCCAGTCGGTGGTACCGAGTTCGCGCGACTGGTGGCGCGCGCTGCGGGATTGCCGGAGAATTTCTTCGCCAGCAAGTCCGATGCCGAACTCGCCGAACAGCTTGGCATCATCTTGCGTATGACCGTGGACAATCTGATGGCGCTGCTGCAAGCGCGAACCCAAGCCAAGCAGCTGACCCGTAGCACCAGCCAGACCACCGTCCAAGCCCTCGAAAATAATCCGCTGAAATTCTCGCCGACCTCGGAGGAAGCGATGCGCATTCTCTTTGGGCCGCCGACACGCAGCTATCTCGATGCACAGCGCGCCTTTGCACAGGGCTTCAGTGATCTCAAGTCACATCAGTTGAGAACCTATATGGCGATGCAGCACGCTGTCCATGAGCTGATTGCGGGCATAGATCCGACGCTGATGGCGCGCGAGCTCGAGCTTCAGCGTGGCGCAAGCTCCTGGCTCGGCACGAACAAGGGCAAACTCTGGGACGAGTTCTTGACGCGCTGGAAAGCGCATCTTGGCCGCGAGAACAACGCGCCGATCGAAACCTTTATGTTGCTTTTCTCGAACTATTACGACCGCGGTGATAAGCCCGGCTCAAAGTAAACTCTCGGCGACCCACGAGGTTGCCTACAATTTCTAAGTGGATATAGGAATGTCTTGGTACAGCAAGGTCTTCTGGTCGGAAGGTTTGTTTCTGCGGCCGCATCATCTGCAGCAGAACGACCGCTACATCGAACACTTGCTGGAAAAGCGCGTTCGCTACACGACACCATACCCTTGGGGCTTTGCCGAGCTAGAGATCGATAGGGATCTTACCGAACAGAGCAAATTCGCGGTGCGCAGTGCGTCCGGCCTCATGCCGGACGGTACGCCGTTCGATATCCCTGCGGACAGCCCAATACCCGAATCGATCGAGGTGCCGGAGACGGCTGCAGGCCAGATCGTCTGGCTGATGATGCCGGTCGCGGCGCCAAACACCCGCGAGGTCGACGAGGACCGCACCGACAGCGCCAGTCGTTATGTTCGCACTTCGGAAACCTTCATCGACTCGACCTCGGCGCTCCGCATCGAGGAAGAGATCGACATCGCTTATCCGCGCCTGTCTTTCGAACTGCGCAAGACGAGCAAGCCCGGATACATGGGCCTGGGCATCGCGCGCATTCTGGAGGTGCGCGACAAGAACATCCTGTTCGACGACAAGTTCGTGCCGCCGATGCTGGTCTGCGCCGCGCATCCGATCATCGATGGCTGGCTCAACCGCATCATCGGCTGGGTTGAGACTAAACTCGACGAGTTGGCGCGTTACGCCGTCGATCCGTCATCCGGTGGTGGGTTGCAGAGCGTCGACTATCTGGTCCTGCAAGTGCTGAACCGTACCATTCCCGTGCTGACTCATTTCCAGCGCTCCGGCAGCGTTCACCCGGAGCGCCTGTACGAGGAATTGCTGAGGTTCGCGGGTGAACTTGCGACGTTTTCCACGGCGGAACGGCGGGCGCGCAACTATCCGGCGTACAATCACGACGATCTCGAGAACGTCTTCACACCCTTGGTGAGCGACATCCAGGACTTCTTGAGCGCGCGGCTGGGTCGGCGGGCGATCCGCCTGGAGATCATCGAGCGCGCACAGAATGCGTTCGTATCGCCGATCCGCGATCGAGCGCTATTCCGAAATGCGACCCTGGTGCTGGAAGTTGCCGCACGGCGGCCGCTTGTGGAGATCCAGAACGATTTCCCGCACCTGTTCAAGGTCGGGCCGAACACAAAGATGAACGAGATCGTGCACGCAAACCTGCCGGGCCTCACGTTGGCGCATTTGCCGACGCCGCCGCCGCATATCCGGGCCATCACGGATCACGTCTATTTCTATCTCGACCGCAAGTCACCGCTGTGGCCCGAGTTCAGTACGGCTGCGTCGATCGGAATGCATTTTTCCGGCGACTGGCCCGAGCTTGAGCTGTATCTTTGGGCTATCCTGGAAGACAGGCCATGAGCGACAAGGACAAGCCGGTCAATCCTTTCGGGCGGGGCGAACGGACGATCATCCGTCCCAACCCCGGCGGGAAGTTGCCGCCGGCGCCGATCTCTCAACCTCCGCCGGGTGGGGGGCCCGCAGCACGCCCAGCCTATTCGCCATCACCCGTACCCTCTCCCGGCACGCCGGCCCCACCACCATCCTTTTCGCCCGTTCCACAGGGCTCGAACTACGCCTCCGCGCCGGCCAGCCATCCAGCCGAGGAATGGATTTCGACACCCGCGCAAGGCCAGGTGCCGCAACCCTTGATGCCGCCAGGGCCGCCGTTGCGCGTTGACGATCTGGTCGCGCCAAATGCCAATCCGGTGATGCGCGCTGCGGGCCCGTTGCTGCAACTGCTCGGTCGGTTGCGTGTGGCGCTCATGCGAGCGTCGTTCGCCAGCCTGATGGAGCAGGTCGCAGACGCGATCAAATTCTTTGAGAAGGACATCCGTTCAGCGGGCATTTCCGAGCACCAGGCCAACACAGCAAAATACATCCTGTGTGCCACTGCTGACGATATCGTGCAGCACATCCCAACCGAAGAGCGTCACGTCTGGACGCAATATTCGATGCTGAGCCGGTTCTTCGGCGAGCGTGTCGGCGGCGTCCGTTTCTTTGAGATCCTCGACCATTTGAAGGTTGATCCACTGGTCAACTATCCGGTCCTCGAACTTCAGCACGCCTGCCTTGCGCTTGGTTTTCAGGGCATCCACCGGACGTCAGGGGGCGGACTTGCGAACCTGCAACTGATCCAGCGCAACCTCTATGAATTGCTGCGCCGGGTTAGACCGAAAACGATGAGCGACCTGTCGCCCAACTGGCGCGGGCAGGCGCTGGCGGGGCGCCGGCAGCGTCTGCGTGTTCCGGTCTGGCTCGTGGCAGCCGTGGTCGCCGCGCTGCTGACCGGGTCCTATTTCGTTCTGCGGACGCTCCTCGCTGGACGGGCAGAGAATGCTGCTGAGGTGGCGCTCGCGCTCCATCCGGCCGGTCCGATCGAACTCAAGCGTCAGGTCGTTGCACCACCCCCACCGCCGCCGCCTCCGCCGCCGCCGGATCGCATTACCCAGTTGCAACGCATCCGCAATGCGCTCGCGAAGGAGAACACCGCCTGCGCCATGACGGCGGACCAGACCCCCAGCTTCATCGTGATCAGGGTCTGCGACCTGGCCTTGTTTGCGTCGGGCCAAGCGACCATCCTCGACGGCTTTAAGCCGATCGCTCTCCGCGTCGCAGCAACCCTCGACAAGGAGCCGGGACGGATCCGGGTCGTCGGCCATACTGACAGTTCGCCGATCCGCACAGTCCGCTTCCCGACCAATTTCGAGTTGTCGGTCGAGCGCGCCAAGGCGGTTGCCGCGGCACTGAAACCTGGCTTGAACGATGGTTCGCGCGTCGACGTCGAGGGCAAAGGAGCAGATGCGCCGATTGCCAGCAACACAACGCCCGAGGGACGTGCCAAGAACCGGCGCGTCGAGATCTTTATCGAACGCAGCGAATAGGCACACACCGCCGGATCAGGTGGTTTTGCGACGGGTACGGTTAGATGCTTGCCAAGGACATTCTTCGCATCGTTCTCTACGGGGTCGGGCTCAGCTCGCTCGGAGCGGTGATCTATTTCGCCGGTCCCTTCATCGCATTCGGCGATTGGCGGCCGCTGGAGAACCATATCGTCCGGCAGATCGCTATTCTGCTGCTCACCACGGCCGGGGCAGGCATCGTTGGCCTCAATCTGTTCAAGCGGCGCAAGGGTGCCAAGGAGATTGCCGATGGTATCGCTGGTGCAGACCAGCCCGTCAGCGATGAACCAGTGCTCAAGGAGCGCATGAAGGATGCGCTCGCGACGCTGAAGACCGCCAGCGGCAACAAGTCGGGCTATCTCTACGATCTCCCCTGGTACGTCATCATCGGTCCGCCCGGCGCCGGCAAGACGACGGCGCTTGTCAATTCCGGGCTCAAATTTCCGCTCGCGCGCGGGGCAACGCCCGCGGCGATCGCAGGGGTCGGCGGTACCCGCTACTGCGATTGGTGGTTTACAGAGGAGGCGGTGCTGATCGATACCGCCGGCCGCTACACCACCCAGGACTCCAACAGCAAGGCCGACAAGGACAGCTGGCTGGCGTTCCTGGACATCCTGAAGAAAAGTCGGTCGCGCCAACCGATCAACGGCGTTCTTGTCGCCATCAGTATCGAAGACATCCTGACGCTGCCGAAGCAGGAGCTCGCACTTCATGCCGATGCCATCAGGATGCGCCTGCTCGAGCTGCATCAGAGACTCAAGGTCAGCTTCCCAGTCTACGCGCTATTTACCAAAGCGGATCTCGTTGCCGGCTTCACCGAGTATTTCGCCTATCTCGGGGAGGCCGGCCGCCGTCAAGTCTGGGGTGCCACGTTCCAGACCGCCGACAAGACCCAGAATCTGGTTGGGCAGATCCCGTTCGAGTTCGACCGTCTGCTGGAGCGCCTGAGCGAAGAGACGCTCGACCGTCTGCAGGACGAGCCGACGCCCCAGCACCGCGTGCAATTGTTCGGTTTTCCGGCACAGATGGCGCGGCTCAAGCCTCAGATCCACGATTTCCTCAACCTGATCTTCGAGCCGACGCGCTATCACGTGAACGCGAACCTGCGCGGATTCTACTTTACCTCGGGTACGCAGCAGGGCACGCCGATCGATCAATTGATCGGATCGCTGGCGCGCACGTTCGGCGCTGAGGAAGTCGGTTCCGGATCCTATTCGGGCACGGGCAAGAGCTTCTTCCTTGCCGATCTGATTTCCAAGGTCATCATCGGCGAGGCCGACTGGGTCTCGACTGACCGTGCCGCGGTGCGCCGCGCGCTGGTCCTGAAGACCGCAGCCCTGTCATTGATCGGTCTGGTCTCGATCGGGCTGATCGCAGCTTGGCTGGTGAGCTACAAGCGGAACGCCGATTTGATCGAGCAAAGCCTGCAGGCGGATAGCGAGTATGCAACCGCCGGCGCGGCACTTATCAAGCAGACGTTGATTGCCGATCATGATCTCGACAAGGTGCTGCCGCTACTCTACCGGCTTCGCAACGCCCCGGCGGGCTACGGATCGCGCGGCGAATCGGTGCCTCTGTCGGCTCGCTACGGGCTCAGTCAGCGCGCCCGGCTGCTGTCACCCTCGAAAGCGGCCTATCACACCGCGCTTGAACGCATGTTCCGACCGCGCCTGCTGTATCGCCTGGAAGAGCAGCTCAATGCGCGCATAAACGAGCCTGCCTTCGTCTATGAGGCGCTCAAGGTCTATCTGATGATCGGTGGCCTGCAGTCGCCGGATCGCGAGCTGATCCGCTCCTGGATGCAACGTGACTGGGCGGATAATCTCTATCCTGGCGCCACCAACGCAGAAGGGCGGCGCCTGCTCGACGAGAACCTCGTGGCAATGTTCGACCTCGAGACCGAACAGCCGCCCTTGGTCGAACTCGACGGCCGGTTGATCAAGCAGGCCCAGAACTCCTTGGCGCGCCTGAGCGTGTCGCAACGAGCGTACGAGTTTCTGAAATCGGAGGCTCGCGCGTCGATCGCCGGCGACTGGATCGCCAGCCGCCATGGCGGACCCGACATGGGTGTCGTGTTCGAAACCACGACCGGGCAGCCTTTGGACGCCGTGCGGGTACCTGAGTTCTTCACGTATAACGGCTTCCATCAGAAGTTCGTCGCCCGGCTGTCCGGATTGTCTGAGCGGATGAAGCGGGAGCGATGGGTTTTGGGGGATGCCGGCCAGCAGTCGGCCATCAACCAGCAGTACGACAATCTGGCCGGCGATCTGCTCAGCATCTATTCAAACGATTTCGTGACGACCTGGCGAACGGCGCTCGGGAGCCTGCGCCTGAAGAAGCTGCTCGCCGACAAACCGAAATATGAGGTGCTTCGGGCGCTTTCGGCGCCGACCTCGCCGATGCGGCAAATTCTGGAGTCGGTGCGCGACGAGACGGTGCTGACCAAGGAACGGGCGAAGAGCGCTTCGGCGCCAGCTGCCGCATCGGCGCCAGCACTCTTCACGAATGCTCAGGATGGACCGCCTGGCACGATGATCGAAGCACAGTTCAAGCCTTACCACGCAGCGCTCGAAGGCGAGAGCACCCGCCGGCCAATCGACTCGACCGTCGCGAACCTGAACGACATCGCGCAGAACCTGACGCTGATCATCGAGAATCCCCAACTGACCGCACAAGCCACAGCTGCGCTCCAGAACCAGGTCGCAGCGCTCCGCAACAACGCCTCGCGCATGCCGCCGCCATTCTCCGATATGTTGCGAGCAGCAGCCGCGGAGTTCGAAGGTAGCATCGCGGCTTCAACCGCCGGACAAATCCTGCAAACGTTGCGCGATCAGGTCACGCCGGTCTGCCAACAGACCGTGACTAACCGCTACCCGTTTATCCGCGGCAGCGGCCAGGAAGTTCCGCTCGCGGATTTTGCCAAATTGTTCAGTCCGAATGGCGTTATGGACAGGTTCTTCACCCAGTACCTGGCACCTTATGCCGACACGTCGCGGTCGGACTGGGCTTGGCGAAAGGAGAGCCCCGTTGGTCGGTCGTTCTCGCCCGAGACGCTCAAACAATTCCAGAACGCGGCTTATATCCGGGATGCGTTCTTCCAGACGGGCGGCGGTGTGCCCGCCGTTTCATTCGCGATCCGACCCCCTGGGGCACCGGGACCAGGCGTGACAGTTAAGACCGAGATCGGTGGCACCACAATTGCGAGCCCAACCATTCCCGGATCGGCCCCTCCGTCCTTGTTCGGCGGGCCGCAACCTACGCCACCGCCACCGCCGCAGACCAACTCGCCGACTACTATCCTATGGCCGGGCCCAGCGCCGCGAACGGCAATTTCAGTCAGTAACGATACCGGCCCGCCATCCGTGCTTGAGCGCATTGGTCCCTGGTCGTTGTTTCGGATGTTGGAGGCGGGCTCGTTAGTGGTGAAAGCGGAAACCGCCAGCGCGAGTTTCATCGTCGCCGGGCGCGAGCTCAACTATCAAATTTCGACCGGATCGTTGCGCAACCCGCTGAACCTGTCAGTGCTGCGCGAGTTTCGTTGCCCGACCGGGATATGACCATGCGTTGCGGGATATTCGGCAAAATCGGTGCGAAGCGCGATTTCATCGCGATCGCGACCCCGCGCAGCTTCCTGGAAGCCTGGGAGCCGTGGGTACAGGCTGCGCTGTCAGCAAGTCGCCACCAGCTTGGCCCAGGATGGCAACAGGCCTTTCTGACCGCGCCGGTCTGGCGGTTTTGGCTCGGCGCCGCGATCTGCGGCACGACAGTGGCGGGTGCGATCATGCCCTCGCTCGATGGGGTGGGGCGATACTATCCCTTGACCCTGCATGCGGTGACCGGCGAGGCCGTCTCGCTGCCGCCGCCGAGCATTGATCCGCAGGACGAATGGTTCGGGCAAGTGGAGGCGTTCCTGCTTTCGACCCTGGATCGGGCCGCAACCTTCGAGCAGATCTCCGATGCATTGGATCGGCTTTCGGTGCCACGACTGCAGGAGACCATCACCGGCGATCCGCCGGTCACGTCGCTTGGTACTGCGGCAATGGGGAGGGCTTCGGCGGTCGAAGCCTTCGCGGCGTCGTTTGCAGCACTTTGCGCTGCCAACCCACAGGTCTACGCCGCGGCTAGCTTCTGGTGGACCGCCGGAGGGGAAGGCTTCCCGCCAATGGCGCTGAGTTGTCGCGGATTGCCAGATCCGTTTCACTACGTCACGCTGCTGACCGGTGATCTCGGACCCGCGGCATCCGGGAATGGATGACGCGCGATGGTGCATATTCCGTCCTTGTTCGATGTTGGCAGCGTCACCCATGCCGGACGCGTGCGGGAGCGGAACGAGGATTCATGTTTGGTACGAACCGACGTTGGTCTGTGGGCGGTCGCCGACGGCATGGGGGGGCACGAGGCCGGTGATCTCGCCAGTCGCATCGTAGTGCAGTCGCTCGACGCTATCGCTACACCAGAATCAGCCGCAGACCTGCTGGCGGAATGCGAGGAGCGGCTTTTCAGCGCAAACCAGCAGATACTGGCGCTTAGTCATGAACGACAGGGTGCCACCGTCGGGACCACAGCGGCGGTTCTGCTCGTTCGCGATAACTATTATGCCTGCATATGGGCGGGTGACAGCCGGGTCTACCTTATTAGTCGCGGCGCAATTCGCCAGGTCTCGCATGATCACAGCGAACTGGAGGAGCTGATCGCAAAAGGTGCGCTGTCGCGCGAAGACGTGAATGATTGGCCGAGCAATGCCATTACGCGTGCCGTCGGTGTCGCCGATGATCCGGAATTCGAGGTGGTGACAGGCCCGGCCGAGCCAGAAGATATCTTCGTGATCTGCAGCGATGGCCTGACCAGGCACGTGCAGGACGACGAGATCCTGCAGCACGCGGCTACGCGACGCGCCCAGGCGGCTTGCGATGACATGCTCGCGCTGGCTCTTGATCGTGGCGGGCTTGACAATTTGACGATTGTGATCGTGCGACTACTGACGCCACGATCTCAGGGGACGACAAGATCTCCGCTCAATCGGGAGCCGCAACCATGAGTCCGAGCGATCCGTTCCGATCGTCCTATCACGGCGTGCCGCCCGGCACCCGTCTCAATGGCATTTACGAGGTCGAAGCGGTGATCGGCGCGGGCGGCATGGGTGAGGTCTACAAATGCCGTGAGATCCAGACTGGATCGCCTATTGCGGTGAAAATGCTACTGCCCGACGTGGTTGATAACGAGGCCGCGCTCGCGCTGTTCCGTCGAGAGGCCGCGGCACTCCACAATCTTCCGCACGACGCGATCGTTCGCTACTTCCTGTTTACCGTCGAGCCGGTGCTGCAGCGACCTTATCTCGCGATGGAGTTCGTGAATGGCCGCTCGCTCTCGAACATGCTCGATGATGGGCCGTTGACCTTCGAGGCGCTGATCAGGCTGAGGCAGCGTGTCGCATTGGGACTGGAGGCCGCACATGAGCACGGCATCATCCATCGCGACGTGTCTCCGGACAACATCATCATTCCGCTCGACGACGTCAGTCGGGCCAAGATCATCGACTTCGGCATCGCTCGGTCGACCCAAATGGGCGACAAAACCATCATCGGCTCGGGCTTCGCCGGCAAGGACAACTACGCATCGCCGGAGCAAGTAGGGTTGTACGGCAATGACGTGACTGCGAAATCCGATGTCTACAGCCTCGGTCTTGTGCTGTTCCATGCGCTGACCGGACAGAAACTCGACATGGGCGGCAGCCAATTTCAACTGGTGGAGAAGCGCCGGCGTGTGCCCGATCTCGGTGGTGTGGATATGCGCATCCGACCTTTGCTGGAGCGGATGCTGCAGCCTGATCCGGCATTGCGCCCCACTATGGGGGAGGTCGCCAGCTGGACGCCAACCGGTTCCGCCCAGACGCCGGCCGCGCCGTTATATGGCTTCGATCCGCTGCGGCGGCCGGAAAGCGCGCCGCCGGCGCCGCAGGACAGGATGCCGGAGATCGCGCGGAGTCCGCGCCGCCTCTGGCTGGGGGCGGGCGCCGCGGCATTGTTGCTGCTGGTCGGCGGTGGTGGATATGCCTTCTACAAGCTGGTTTGGTCAGCGCCAGGCACCGCGGTCTTGTCGCCACCCCCGAAACTCGCCGGAGCAATGGCGCCGCCGAAGGTCGAGCCCGCTGGACCACAGCCCGGACGCCAAGAGCCGGAGAAGTTGCCCGCGCAGCCGACGGCGACGCAGTCTCCGGCACTCGATGGGCCAGGGCGCGCCGAGCGCATCCGCAAATACGTGGCCCAATATTCCGGCGGTGACTGCTTCTTCGTGTTGCCGATTGCCGTGAGCCCAAATGCCGCTGTCATCGAAGGGTTCGGTACCTCGACCGTCCCATTCGACACGTTCGACAAAGCGTTTCGGCGTGAGCAGGGTTTCGAGGCTTCGATCGGCGTCAGGCAAGTGACCCAGGCGCAATGCCCAGCCGTCAAGTTCTTGAGTCAGGTCGGGAGCGATCAGGCGCGAATGCCACGCATCACCTTGTCAGCGACAGAGCTGAAGGGCGGTGAAACCCTCAATGGGACCATCGAGAACTTTGCCAACCGCGTGGTGGAGCTCCTGATGGTATCTGATCGCGGCGAAGTTCAGAGCCTGTCTTATCTTCTGAAGCCGGGCATCGACTCACTTTCGTTTACGCTCCCGACGGCGCGCGCGAGCGGTCCGCAACTGCTATTGGTCGTGGCGGTCCCGCAGGTTCTCGACTCGTTGCGCCAGCCGCGACCGATCGCCGCCGACACGTTCTTCCTGCAGGCGCTAAGCGAGGCTCAGCGCAATAAGATGACTGTCATCGCGGCCGTGCGCTACGTGCTGCTCACCAATTGACCGGCACGCTCAGAATGTTCCGATCACCAGGATTTTCAGGTCGGCATCCGGCTTGAAGTCGCTTGCCGTATATTCAAGCGTGTTTCCAGTAGCGGACGATGCCTTTAGCCGCCCAGGACAGAAGCTCACCAAGCGGTCGCTGCCGCCTGGGTCGATAGTCAGCTTGAATGACCGGATCGGCCCAGCCCAATTCGCGCCGGTCTTGAGCACGTACGATATGCGCCGCTCCTGGAGATTTGCGCCGTTGGTCTGGTTATTGCCCGTGCGCTTGTCGAGCTCGGCAAGGAACGTATCCTGGATGCAGTATTCTTTCCGGTAACGCGCAACTTCCTGACCGAGTGCGCTGCTGCGGCGCAGGCTCGAGCGCAGAATGGTGTCAGGACTGGAGCCGACGCTCGGCCGGTACTGGTGTTCGACCGTGACGCTGCGCACGGGCGGAAACAACTGCTGGCGCACAGCCGAGGTCTTGACGGTCCACCCCGGCGCATATTGCTGGCGACCGTTGTCGCTCATTCCGGCAGGCATCAGAAGTCCGTCGTCCACAAGCCGGGTCCGGGTCGCCGCGGGCAGGTCGGTCACTCGGATCTCGCGGCCACCAATCGGCAGCAGCGGCAACTTGAGTTCGCGGAGCAGGGCACTGACATCCCTGTTGCCAACCATGGCGCGCTGATCGACGGTCAGCGGCGCCGGGTTGCCATCGACCTTGGTCTCGAATTCGACGAAGTTGATCGGATCACTTGACGGCAATGCAACATTCTCAGCCTCCGACAGGTCGATGTCGGGCAGCGGAAAGGCAACATTAAGCGTGACCGGCTTGGCGGTGAGGTTCGCGAATTGGTAGCGAACGCTGATTCTGTCGAGCGTGATACGAAGGTTCTCGCTCTCCATGGCCACGTCATTGGTGCGTACGAACTGGAGCCCACCGATCGACAATTCCGCAGCCGAGTCGTTGGCGCGTGCCGGCCAGCCTGTCGCAACGAGCAGCGCGACCATCAGGGCCGGTATAAGGAACGACAGTCGGGCGGAGGGTTCGTTCGGCAAGCTAGTCTGTATGCGGCGTCGCAGCATTTGCCGGCTCCATCCGATGCGGGTCAATCGATCGGTTGATAAAGATCGCCCCATTCGGGCTTCCAGACCCCGTCTGGATCGCACACCACGAGCGCGAGCTTGACGTCGTTAGCCAGCCGGATCGCGCCGCGAAAAGCATCCTGAGCCGGCAATTGCGCGCTGACTTGGTCGGTGGTCAGCCGCCCTTGGCTCGCGGCGGCAGGCAGCACGATCGCTCCGGAGGCACCGTCACTGTCGCGTTTCAGGAGCAGCGTGACCGCGTCGGGCTGGACTTCGTTCACTTGCTCAAATCTATTCCGGGCCATGGTTTTCCTCCGCAAGCTGAAGAAATTTCGGACTATCACCGTCCAGTGATAGAATTGAACGCGATTGAGATTGCTCACCACTAATTGACGCGCGGCATCAACGGCATCTCGGATTAGTCGATCCGACGCGGCGATCGGTTCGGGGTACATTGAGGCGAATATGCTTCGTCCAAAACATTGGATCTGGGTCTTCATCGTTAGCGCGGGCATTTTCGGAACCAAGGCGCACGCCGACGATACTGTCGTACGCAGCTTTACCGGCGGTTCGGCTGCTTCCATGGTCGGCATAGTCCCGGCCAGCGAGGACGTGGAACTCGCGGGACCGCAAGCACTCAGCGCCGACGGGCAGGGCAACCTGTTTTTGCTCGATCAGATCAACGGTCGGATCATCCAGTTTGACCCGAAACAGCCGAACTCCGATCCCGACGTCCTCAAGATGCCGAAAGACGTCCAGCCGACCGATCTCGTCGTCCATGACGACGACATAATGGTTTGGGACGGCGGCGTACGGACGCTGAAGGCGGCGCCGGGGCAATCCACGCGCGGACTCGGCGGTGACGTGATCCAGCTTGAGGAGGTCTCGAGCCGTGGGGCAAACGACCAGGTCGCCGTCTCCGCTTTCGCCCAGATGGGATCGCAGGCACCCGGCAGCGCGGCGGACCTGCTCGATCAGAACACCCGCGCGGCCATCATCAGGACGACCCGGCAGCCTGACCGGCAATACGTGGCTTCTCGAAGCAAGGGCTCGGTGATCGCCGACATCATTCCGGACAAGGGCAATGCCAGCGTACGGGTCGAGATCCAGACCATGGTCACCAACGAAACCATCGGCCAACTCGGCCTGCGCGTGCGCAACCAGCTCGGCACGGTGGAGTTTCTCGAGATCGACAACAGCGACCGCTTCTACGTGCTGGCCGAGGACGTTCCGCCATCAGGAAAGAACGCCTCCACGTTCGTCGCACGCTATGCCGCGAACGGGCGTCTCGAGGGAATCTATGAGCTTCCTCTGGAAAATACGCCGCTGACCAGACGGTTCGTCACGGTGTCGGGCAGTGGCGATGTCTATTTCCTGCGAACCAAGCCGGACGGTATCGAAGTGATTGGCGTCGGGTTCCGACCTCTGACCAATGCCTCGATTATCGACGTGCGGCCGTCGCGAACGACGACGGCGCCGGCACCACAATCCGGCGTCAAATTTGACGCTTCGGCCGCCGTGAGGCCGTCCAATCGCCAGCAGGCGATCGAGACCGCGTTTGCGTTCGAGGGTATCCAGTGGAAGCTGACGCAGGCGAACTACGGCAACGATCCCGACAGCCAATGCAGCGGCTTCAGCCGTGTTCGTCGGCCGTGGTATCTGCAGGGAAAAGTGAACCAGGAGGTGCGCGGCGTACCGTATTGCTGGGGCTGCCACGGTTCGCTCGCGAACTTCCGGCAGCGGATCGAGAGCGGAACGCTGGCTGGCAATGTGTGCACCCGCAATGCGCCACGGCCCGATGTGGCGGGCGTCGACTGTTCGGCATTCGTCAGCGCCGCGTGGGGGCTCTCCGTCCACTATACGACTGCAGCTATCCCCGCGATCGCTGCGCCCGTGGCAAATCCTTGGGACCTGAGGCCCGGCGATGCGCTGAACAAGCCAGGCTCGCATGTGATGCTGTTCCTGCGGTTCACGCCTGATCGCAAGGCCGAGGTGATGGAATCCTCGACCGGTGGCTGCAACGGCCGCGTCTGTCGCAACGTCTATCCATTGGCGAGCTTGCTCGCGCGCGGCTATGTTCCGGTCCGCTTTCGAGCGTTCGCGGATGATCAGACGACGGTTTCAGCGGGCGCCTATCAGGAGCAGACTGAACAACCGCCGGCGGGCCGCAAAACGGCAGGCAAAAGGCGCTGAACCCAGTGTGTCGCCAGAGCTACAAAATGGGTAGGCATGATGTCGAGGTGGATCACGATGCGGATGCCCAGAGGACTTGACTGCGGGATCGGGCGGCTGTGCGCCACCATCGGGCTCGCCGCGTTGATCGGACTGACAATCCCGCGGGCGCATGCGGCAGGAGATTTGTCGCTCAGCAATCCAGATGGGGCGGCGGTGCGTGCGCTCGTGATCGGGATCGACGACTACCAGCACGTGCGCAAATTGAAGGGTGCGGTCGCTGACGCTACGGACATCGTGACCAGCCTTAAATCCATGGGGGTTGGCGACGTCGTCGAACTGACTAACGCGCAGGCCGACAGGGCAGGCGTCCTGCGCGAGATCAGTGCACTGGTGGAGCGGACCAAGAACAACGACCTCATCTTTCTGTCGATCGCCGGCCATGGCACCCAGGAGCCGGAGCGCGTCAAGGGCGCGGAGCCGGACGGGATGGAGAACGTGTTCCTGCTGCCAGGCTTTGAAACCACGCCAACCGGGTCCGTTGAGCGGGTTCTGGGCAGCGAGTTCAACCATTTCATACGGCAGTTCGAGCTGCGCGGAGCGAGGGTGATCTTCGTGGCTGACACCTGCCACGGTGGCGGTATGGTGCGCGACATCGATCCGCGTGCCGCTGAGATGAGCTTCCGGCAGGTCCCGCGCTACACGTTGCTGGTCGACGAACTGAAGCCGATGTCGGACAGCAACGATCCGAAGTCTGAACTTGACCTTGACCACACGGCGTTTCTGGCCGCGGTGGACCGCTACACCAAAGCGCCGGAAGTCCGCATCCCTGGCATCGATGGCCTACGCGGGGCTCTCAGCTATGCGGTCGCGCGTGCGGTGGAAGGTAGCGCGGACATCAATCACGATGGGAAGGTGACGCTTAAGGAGCTTTTCAGCAACGTTCGGCAGGTGGTCTATCAGCTCTCGGACCAGCGGCAGAATATCGTGACTGTATCATCGCCAGCTCAGACGCCGGATACCGACGTCGCCTTCGGATTGACGCGCGGTGTCGTGCTGATTCAGGGGCCGGCCGCGAGAGCGGCCTCGGGTCAGGCCGGAGCCGGGGTGCCCGTCGATGGACAGGCGCCCGCACCGTCGGCTGTCACGGCCAAGGCTCCAACCATTCCGACCCTTGCGGGGGCGGCCAAGGAACTTCCGATCGCCGGCGCGCCGGGGCCTCTACGCCTCGTTGCACCAATCCGGCTGGCGGCGCTGGACGGCAAGACTAGCTATTTTGTAAGCGTGAAGCCAAAAGATGTTTCCGTGCAGGCTGTTCAACCGACGGACAATCCCGACCTGATCTGGGATCCTGTGTCGCACGACGTGATCGCTTGGGGTGATGTGGTCGCCTACGGGATGGACGTTGCCAGCCTGCCGACGGTGATTGATAGGACTGCGGCAATTCGTGAACTCAAGCGCATTGCGACACGGTCGCCGCAGGTGATGCGTATTTGGCCAGACGATCGCCAACAACGTGCTGGCCAGACCATCGAAGTTGACTTGTCTGATGTGGCATCAAGGGCGGTGCTGCTGTTCAATGTGTCCGGCGATGGCACCATCCAATTGTTGTATCCGGTGGGTGCTGATGCGGCGTTGGCCAGATCGGCGAGTTTGCGCCTACCGCTCAGGGTCGGCGAGCCGTTCGGTGCGGAACAGATCGTTGCGGTGACTTCGCAGCAACGCATGGTCGAGCTTGAGACAGCCCTAGTGCAGTTCAACCGGCGTCGCGCCTCGGGGCAGGTGATCAAGAGTCTCGAGCGTTACTTGCCCGCGGACGCGCGAATCGCCTCGATCGGCTTCTTCAGTGCTCCCTGACTCTTAGGGGAGCACGCCATGCCGTCATCGCAGTCGATCCGCCGCAAGCGAGCATGGTTCGCATTCCTGCTGCTACAGGCGGGCAGCGGACCTGCGTCCGCAGCACCGTTGCCGACGGGGGCGTTGCATATCGGCACGACGTACGTACCTTGGCTTTGGCCCGCACAAGCGGTGCGCAGGCAGACCAATACCGCGAGTGTGTCCCTTCAGATCCTGCCGAGTCAGACCGTCAACGTCGGCGCCAAGGTCTCGTTCGGCGTCACCGCCAGGAGGCCTGGATATCTCATTCTGGTTGACGTCGACTCGGAAGGGCGGATGTCCCAGATCTTTCCGACCCCCGAGCTATTGGCGCAGTCGAACGAACGCGACATTAATCTCGTCAAGCCGGGTGTCGAATTTGTCGTCCCTGCTCCGGCGGCGCGGCAGCGTGGTTTTGAATATGTCGTCGCACCGCCGACGGGGTCCGCAGTGATGATCGCCATCCTGAGCGAGCTGCGCGTGCAATTGCTCGATTTGCCGGACATGCCTCGCAAGCTGGAAGGTCAGGCGGACGCGTTGAGCTATCTATCGGCCTGGACCAGTGAGCTGCGCGTGCCGGACAACAGCAGCGGAAAGCTCGTGACGAACAATTGGTCGTTCGACGTCAAATCCTATTCCATCAAGTGAGTCCTGTGAGGCTTGGGGCTATAGCTTGCTCAGTCGGCTGAAGAAGCCACCGCGGGCGATCATGTAATGAATGTCCTTTGGAAAGGGAAAAGCACTGCGAATGTTGGAAATCGCGTGCTGGAGGAATTCCCCGTCCAGCGGCGCAGGCTTATGCCGCGGTTGGTCCGCGACCTGCGGTATCATGAAGCGATCCACGAAAGCCGCGTCAAGATCGTTGACCCTGACCATCTGTCCAAATGCCGGGAACAGGTCGTAATGACCCAAGCTTACGTTGAGATTCTTGAGGGCAGGGCGCTGAGGCTGGGTTTGATTGCCATCGGCCGT
Source organism: Bradyrhizobium sp. 155 (assembly GCF_023101105.1). Taxonomy (NCBI): domain Bacteria; kingdom Pseudomonadati; phylum Pseudomonadota; class Alphaproteobacteria; order Hyphomicrobiales; family Nitrobacteraceae; genus Bradyrhizobium; species Bradyrhizobium sp. 155. The sequence continues at coordinate 3,077,508 of NZ_CP064704.1, forward strand.
CGCCAGCCCGCGCCCGATCAGGTCCAGCTTCACCGATTGCGGGAGAGTTGACGGACCATACACGATCTCGAGGGCGTGGCCGCTCTGCCCAGATAGCCACTGGTACCAAAAGGTCGCATCGTCGGGCCGCGCATTGGCACCGTAAAGGCAATCAAATCCCCAACAAGCCGTCAGCTTCCCCTGATACTTTCCGAGGCTCCCGACGAGATTGCGCATGCCGTCACCACCGCCGGAGTGGCATGCGATGATGAGCTTGCCGATCTGGAGCTGAGGAATGGACGTCGAGGAGATACCCAGGAACCTGGCCAGAGCTCCAAGGATCTCCTCGAGATAGCGTTCACCCCAGTTCGCGGTGGCCAGGTCGGACACGCTGTAGTTTCCGGCAAAGGTGTTGCCCACAGCGTATTCGTAGCCCAGGAACGGCGCGATGAGCACCACGTCCTTGCCGGAATCCCGCACCTGTTCGCGCAGCCGCGCTGGATCGTTGTGGAAAAGGAATTCATGGTTTTTGACGTAGAAGCCGTGAAGCCAGATCACGACATCGAATTTGGTGGCGGCTGTTGGGTGCTTTGGCGGAAGATAAACCGCCGTTGGTTTCATGCCGGGCGCCTGCCGCTTCGTGAAGAGCGTCACCCCAGGAAAGGCGTTGGCGTCCTTTTGCTCAAGCTCACACGCAACCACGCAGGTCGCTCCGATTCGGCCACATCAGGCTTGGCACTTGGTCGACCTGACGTTAGCTCGGCCACTCGTCATGCTTGCGATCCCAAATCCACCGGGCCTCGCACCGTGGCAACTCGGCGCCGTGCCAGCGCGCAGTTGTGTAGGAGCGGTGAGGCTAGTGGCATACCTCGACATTGGCCTCGTTGCCTGGCCCGCCACCGCCGCGATATTCAAGATGGCAGCCGCGCTGGACCGGACGGCAGCTGCTGGCGTTGCATATGATCTGAGGACTGACCGTCGCATGGCCCACCGCAGCGCCATAGCCGCCTGCGCTCGCCTGCGCCCGCTGACGCAATGGCCGATCCTGCCGCTGACTGTCATTGCTCTTGGCGGCATTGGCGGGCCTGGCGCGCTGTTTCTCGCATTCATTGTCGTCGTTGAGGAACGAGCCCCTTGCACAGGAGATTCTGCTGCAGTGGTCGCCGTCAGCCTTGTAGCCATGATCACAGATCAGGGGACAGACCCGGGACGGCTTGAGCTTGATTGCGTCAAGCGCGTCGAGACTTGCGAGCTTGGCGTCAAATTTGGTTCCGGCGTGCTGGTTGAAGAGAGCCAAGGAGCGCTGGGAGGCCGCATTCCATCGGCCATCTACGCTACCGGTGAAGCAGCCGACGCGGTTCAATTCGCTTTGTACGGATTTGGTGATATCGGCTTTTGCGATATCGGTCTGGCGCGGCTCGGCGCTGAGTGCGGCAAGCTTTGGCGGCGTATTGTCGTCAGCCAGCGCAGCGACTGTAGGATTGTCCGCGAAGGCACTCCCAACAGCCGGCTTATTCCCGGAGAGAGCCGCAACGATTGTAGATTCGGACGCAATTCGTTTCCGTTCTGCCTCGGTGGCCTGCTCCTGCGCGGCCTGTTTCGCCTTCTCGGCGGCAATTCGGGCGTCTTCCGCAGCCTTCAGATCCGCGGCCGCCTTCTCTTGGTCGGCACGCTGGGCGCCCTGCGACATCAGCCGAGTTTTCTGCTGTTCCGCCTGCTGCGCCTTCGCCGTTGCCGCGACGCGTGCGTCCTCAGCATCGAGCTGATTAAGCTGCAGCTTGGCAAGATTTGCGTAGTATCCGTCCGGATGCTGGTTCAGGAACGCGTCCAGAGCGGGCTTGTTGCGTAGTTGCAAGGCCAATTCGTAATCACGACGAATTTCTGCCTGGGGGTTGGCTGCTTGCACCGGCTCATCAGCCTTGGCAGCGGGAACAAGTGCAACGTCTTCGCCGCCCAGCGAGCCGTAGACATAGGGCTCCTGTCGGTTGCCGGTGGCTTGCAAGACATCATCGCGGACGAAGCCGAAGGCCCTACGCAAGTCGAGCCCCGGCTTTGCGATGTACTTTACGAGAGCCGTCGCATACGGACTATTCTTGCTGTTGCCATCGAGTGCGGTTAGTCCGGCTTTCGCGGCAAACGCGATCAGCGTGTTGGAGACGGCGGGTTCGACCCTGGCCAGCCCGCGGCTGATTGATCGAGAGGCAACTGTACGCTTCATCGAATCGGCAAACGGATTGTTGCGGCACGCGTCGACGATCACCACGCGCAACTGTCTCGCAGGCTCGATTGCCAGCAGGACGCGGTCGAGTGAGAATGCTTCGTCATAAATATCAGTGTCACGTTCGAGTCTGGCGTCGGTCGGGATCAGATAGTTTGTCCCGTCGATCTCGATGCCGTGGCCAGCATAGTACACCAGGGCTATGTCCGCATTGCGCGCCTGATCGGCGAATTCTCTCAGGGCCCGCCGCATATCGGTCGCGGCGAGGTTGAGCCTTGAGTCAACCACATCGAAACCTGCGCCCTTCAAGGTTTCAGTGATGGCGGCAGCGTCGTTGGCCGGGTTTGGGAGCAGAGGGGCATTCTGATAGTTGGCATTGCCAACCACCAAAGCCACGCGCTTTGTCGCCCAGGCTGGCTGGGCTGCCAGTAACAGCGAAGCGGCAAGAAGAAGCAAAACTCGAAGGTGCCTGTATAACCTCATGGCGAACACCCAACCTATGCTCATCGAATGATAACGTCGCGAAGATGGCCGCGTAAGGCATAATTACTGAATTCACACGCCACTGGCCGCTGGCCTATCTCCGTACAGTACCAGTTTCGAGCCCGATCCATTCCTATGTGTTGTCTGGCACTGCGCTCGCGTTCAAACGGCACGGAAGAAATCGCGGGCCGGCGCTGTGTGCCGTTTCATGAGGATGATGGGCACCCGCCAGTATCGATGTCTCGCGCTGGCGAATTAAGCTTTTGAAATTATAGGATTATTGCACTTAACCGTGTTCGCGGCAGTGCAGCAGAGCCTCTGGCTTAGTTCAAACGAAGATTCCGCGGTCGGCAGATCGAGGGGACGTGAAGTCCAGAACGCCGGCTTGCGGGTCAATCTCTCGGTTACAGCTTGCGCGGAGGTCAGGAGCCCGTCAGTTCGGCTTTCCATGGTCCCCGGTGCTCGATCTTCAGGTTCCTGCCGGACGCTCGCCCCGGCAACTGCTCCTTCGCAATGAGGGAACCAGTCTCCGAGTCGCGAAGGCGGGCCTTGGTCGACCAGTCGATCGCGTCGGTGGCCGCTGCCGGAAGTCGTCACTGCGCAAGTCGCCAGCCGACTTAATCAGAAAGCCCTGAATATAAGCCGCTCTATTTCGAACGATAGCGTACGGAGATACAATCGCAATTCCGAACTTTGGAGAAGTTGATGCCCATTCCGTTGAGGATTTACATCACGCCATTTGCCGATAGGGGGAGCGTTGAGCCCGGGCAATGGAGCAGCGAGACAGCCAAGAAGGCGCTCGACGTGGTCAATACGATCTGGTCAAAGGCCAAGATCGCGTTCGTGATCAGCGATTGCTTGATGGAGAAGCCGCTCGACATGGCAAAGAGCGCGCGCAGCAATGACCAGCGATTGCTGGGTGTTCTTGCCTCTCGGCACGATCCGGACAATGCCGTCCACATCTACCTCGTCAATTCGATTGAAAATCTGGCCGCCGGTGGAAGCTCATACCCCAATAGCCAACCGGAGCCGGCAAGCTTCGTCCAATGGTATGGCAATGACCACGCCAATGGACGCGCCTGGGCTCACGAGCTCGGCCATCTAATGAGCCTCGATCACGTCGAGATCGACTATTCCAATGAGAAGCAGGCGGCGCGGCGTGTCAAGAACCTCATGACGATAGGATTGAGCGTCGGTTCTGACCTGACGGGCCAGCAGATTGATGCAGCCAAGGGTTCAAAGCTGGTCAAGCGATTTGGTGGATAAGTCCGTGGCCGGCCGCAGAATTTGTCAGCTCCGTCGTTCTGCACATTGCGCGCCTTCGCCAGGTTCCTATTCGCGAGATCCTCGTCGCTCCAATCCAGGCGTTGGGCGCAAGAGTCCATGATTGCGATCACGCTGGTAGCCACTTCTCCCGCTTTGGGAAACGCCATCCGCGATTAATATGCAAATGACCCCAACGATGAGATCACCAACGACCATATCAAGTGCTTCCGGGATATTGCAGCTGCGCTAGACGACGCTTACCGTTTCGCTCTATTTTTGATGGGCGATCAGGCAGACGCAGAACAAGCCGGTAACCGTACTATCCAGATGCGCTGCCGATTTAACGTGGTTGGGTAGCGGCCCTCCAAGTCTAGGGCGATCGCGCGAAGTCGTCGTGCTGTACGAATTCCAGGGCCCGTCCTATCGCGACTCTCTTATATCGTAGCTGCTCCGATCGCGACAGTGATGTCGCGTATTGCACAAGCGCATACTCCTTCGGTGCCAGATCGAAATGGGAGCAAGGTCACAACCTTCGTTGCAGCTGTCGATTTGAACTTCTCTTTTCCTGCCTGCACTAAAACAAGGTGGTCCTGCGGCCGTCCGGACGATCACCGACGAGTTCCTATTTGTCGATTGCAGGTCGAAGAGAATGTTCCACAAAACCGGTCCGGGCAAGGTTGACGTCGATCTGGATTTTTCGGGAGTGGGGGTTTTGCACGCGCGGCTTTGGAATTTCGATTTCGATGACTTTGCCGGCTACCAGTTTCGGGGCTTGAAGACAGAGCACTTCGAATTTCTGAAGAACAAGGTGGTTCCCCTGGTGGAGCACGACGCTGGTCAGATCTGGATGACGGGATCCGCGAGCCGGATCGGTACGGCTGATTGGAATATGACGACATCAGCCAACCGCGTCATTACGGTCGCGCGGTCTCTGTCAGAGATGGGCATCCGCCCGGAGCAAATGCAGACGCACGCCATCGGCAATACGCAGACGGCAAATCACAGGCTGGACGAAGACAACGATAGATCAGTGGTCCTTTGGGTTCTGCCTAAGGTCTATTTCGAACCGATCATAAAGCCAGACTTGCCCCGACCCGTTCCGCCGAAGCCAAAGGTCAGTCGAAATTCCAAGATAGCCATGCTGCTTGAGGTCGACGGTTCGATCTCGTTTGCAGCGAGAGCGGCCATCAAGCGCATCGTGAAGGGCAGGGCCGGAGCCGGGATTGCGTTTGCCAGCGCGTTGTTCTCCATATGGGACACGGAAAACAATTTGAAGTGCACCTACGTCTATGCCGCGGTCGGCCTAGGCTTCGGCTTGACCCTTCCGAAGACCGGCGGCAGATCGGGGACTCTGCATGGCCCCTGGAATTCGTTTACGACCGAAAAGCCCATCTCCTGTTCGCAGTTCGGCAAGTCAATGCGCTTTACGACTATCGGGATAGGGGACTTAAGCAAGAACTGGATCTTGCTGGAAACGCCCAGAGGAGTGAAGGACGTCTACTTGAGCATCAGCACGGGCACGACCATCGGCGGCGGCGCGTCGACCTACCCAGCCCATTTGAGCGCTTTCGTCCCGCTGGAGCGACCGAAGCCGTTTGGCGGGCCTTGAGTGAATCGGCTCATCATAACCTTTAGCCGGCGTCGGCGAGGGGAGCTCCGGGTTGACCCGCCGTAGTGATCTCAATGGGTCAAAAAACGCCGAAAATGTCAGAATAGCCTTTGAAGACACTACAGTATTTCGAGACTTCCAAGCTGAATACGAGGGTTCGATTCCCTTCACCCGCTCCATCCCAACAATTGATGCATCTTGATTGACCGACTTTGACCGTCAAGTCGGTCCCGGTGACGGCTGGAGCTTGGAGCGGGCGGCCTTGCGATAACCGGGTGCGTTTCGGGTCGGCAGAGCGGCTCTATTCCTGTTTGCTGTCCTTCTCCTCGCGCTGCTTCCGGGCACGATCGACTGCGCCGCCCTGGGGCTGCCCGCTGACCTTCACGCCGGGGAGATGATCGACCTTGTTGTTGGCGGTATCTTCGGCACGCTGCAATTCACGATCGATGATGTCGCGTGATCCTTCGGCCGGGTCCTTGTCGAATGGGCTCTTGGTATCGGTGCTCATGATTGATCCTGCTCGTCGGCGCGCGTTGATTTGCCGAGGCAAGCTCGGCTCGGGCCCATCGTTCCTGTCGAGGCGGCAGCTTTTGTGCAGGCTCTTTACTCCCTGTGGTCGCGGATTTCGGGGGCGACCTGTCCGTAGTTCAGCAGGGCCACGAGGGTCGTTCCGCCCAGAATATTGCCGAGGAGTGTCGGTACGAAGAAGTCCGAGGCATATTGCGAGAGCGACGCCAGGCCGCTCTGCACCAGGAAGGCGCACTCGACCGAGCCCGCGATGATGTGCGCGAACTGGCCGAGCGCGACCACATAGGTCATCACGACGACGAGGTGCGGGCGCGATCCCTTCACGGCAGGCAGTAGCCACGCCATCAAGGCGATCAGCCAGCCGGCAAAGATCGCCCGGACAAGGGTCGTCGCGAACGTACCCTCGATGGTGTGGCGGCTGAGATCGACGAAGGCGCCCACGATGCGGGGTTCGAAGATGCTGGTGTGCGCGAGCACGGATCCAACGGCCCAGGTTCCTGCGATGTTGGAGGCGAGGACCAGGCCCCAAAGCTTGATCACGCTCCCAAGCGTGCCGAGATCCCTGTTGTGCAACAGCGGCAGCATCGGCGTCAGGGTGTTCTCGGTGAAGAGCTGCTGCCGTCCCAGCACCACGACCAGGAAACCGACCGTGTAGCCGAGCGGAGCCACCAGCCGTCGGGTGGCCTCATCGGAAATCAGCGCGTGAAACTCGCCCTGGACAATCAGGGACAATCCCATCGAAAGGCCGGCGGCGAGGCCGGACAGCACGATGGCCCACCATCGCCGTTCCAGTTCCTGCTCACCCTCGGCGCGGATTGTCTCATGGATCAGCGCTGCGCTAGGCCGGCTCTGGGATTCGATCTGTTTCGTCTGGCGCCGCGAGACGCCGTCGAGCTTTGAGGCTGGATTGAAGGAGGCGCCGTCGCCAGGCTGGTCCACTCCGCGGTCTCCTGAAGGGCAGGTTCATCTCAATGCCGGGATCAAGGCTCGGAGCGGCAAGGGGTTCCTGGTAAGTGCTCGCACGCCGCAGCATTGTTGAGGCACAGCGGCGCCGTGGTCGACCATCAGGAACCTTCGTGGAAAGCGGGTGTTTTCTACCGGGGCGGGGTGGCGATCTGACGAGAGGCCAACCGTGCAAGACAATTTGCGTGTGCGCTCGACCGCGCAGATCGCGGGCCATCCGATTCATCCGATGCTGGTGCCGATACCGATCGCTTGTTTCATCGGAGCGCTGTTGACCGATATTACCTATGTCGTCAGTGCCGAGATCATGTGGGCGGATTTTTCCGCCTGGCTTCTGGTCGTCGGCGTCATCTTCGGCGTACTGGCGGCGATCGCGGGCCTGACCGATTTTCTCGGCAACCGTCTGGTGCGGGCGCAACCGCCGGCCTGGCCGCATCTGATCGGCAACGCGGTGGCGTTGGTCCTGGCGATCGTCAATGCGTTGATCCATACGCGCGATGCCTGGACCTCGGTGTGGCCGACCGGGCTCATTCTTTCAGCCATCACCGTATTGATCCTGCCGGTCACCGGCTGGCTCGGCTGGGCGATGGTGTATCGCCACGGTGTAGGAGTTGCGCGATGAACTCCGCAATCGTTCGGGTGCTGTTGTGTGCCTCGCTGCTGTGTCTCGCCGGCTGCAATGACGGCAGTGGCGATCCGAAGGCGCAAACCGGCGCCAACCCGACGCTGCCCGACATCCAGCAATACCTGCTGCCGCCGATGCACATCGCCCGTATCGTCGGCTGGAAAAAGGACGAGACCCCGGCCGTCGCGCAGGGCTTGCAGGCCAAGGCCTTCGCGACCGGCTTGCAGCACCCCCGATTCCTCTACGTGCTGCCCAACGGCGACGTGCTGGTGGTGGAATCCAAGGCGCCGAAGGGCGCTCCGATCAAGCGGCCCAAGGAAATCGTGATGGGATACATCGAGTCCTGGGCGACATCAGGCGGCGACACCGGCGCGAGCAACCGCATCACGCTGCTGCGCGACAGCAACGGCGACGGCGTGCCGGACGTGCAGAGCGTCTTCCTCGACCATCTCAACTCGCCGTTCGGCGTCGCGCTGGTCGGCAACGATCTCTATGTCGCCAACACCGATGCGATCGTCAGATATCCCTACACGGAGGGTGATACGAAGATCACCGCGCCGGGCACGGTGCTGACGCCGCTGCCGGGCGGACCGATCGATCATCACTGGACCAAGAGCCTGGTCGCGAGCCCCGACGGTTCAAAGCTTTATGCCGGCGTCGGCTCCAACAGCAACATCACCGAGAACGGCATGGAGGCCGAGCACAATCGCGCCGCGATCCTCGAGATCGACCGTGCCAGCGGCCGCTGGCGCATCTTCGCGAGCGGCTTGCGCAATCCGAACGGCCTCAGCTTCGAGCCGCAGACCGGGACGCTGTGGACGGTGGTGAACGAGCGCGACGAACTCGGTCCCGATCTCGTGCCGGACTACATGACGTCGGTGAGGGACGGCGGCTTCTATGGCTGGCCCTACAGCTATTACGGCCAGCACGTCGATCCTCGCGTCAAGCCGGAGCGTCCTGATCTCGTCGCCAAGGCGATCGTGCCTGACTATGCGCTGAGCTCGCATGTCGCGCCGCTCGGCATGGCCTTCAACACGAGCGCGAGTTTGCCGGCGGCCTATCGCGGCGGCGCCTTCGTCGGCGAGCACGGCAGTTGGAACAGGCAGGTCTTGAACGGCTACAGGGTGGTGTTCGTGCCGTTCACGGATGGCAGGCCGAGCGGCCCGCCGCAGGACGTCGTCACCGGCTTCCTCAACAGCGACAACCAGGCGCGCGGGCGGCCCGTCGGCGTCGCCATCGACAAGACCGGCGCGCTGCTGGTCGCCGATGACAGCGGCAACACGGTGTGGCGGGTGACGGCGGCGCACCCGCAGCTCACGCAGCGATAGATAGATCTCGAGGAGTTACACCATGGGCCTTGCTCAATACACGATCGTGCCGGTGCAGGACGAATGGGGCGTGCTGCACGACGGCGACGTCAAGAACAGATACTCCACCAAGGAAGCGGCCTTCGAATCGGCGGTGGCTGCCGCCTCGCTGGCGCTTCGCGAGGGACACGAAGTCCATGTCAGCGTGCCCGGCCGCGAAGCCGGCGAGAACGCGCTGGGAATTTGATGGGACACTCCGAGCAGAACACACTTCAGGAGGCTGCGATGACCAAGCCCCGTGAACCGAACGGCATTGAACCCTCCCGCTCTGAAGACGACATTCAGCGAGACCAGCTCGGGCCGCGCGGCGTGCCGGGTGCGCCGGATCCGGCCAAGATGACACCCCAACGCGACAAGAAAACGCCGAAGCACGTCGATCCCGGTCACACGGCCTGACGGCTGCCCCGCGGCTTTTCTGTTCGGCCGGTAAGTCGGCGCCCGGCCGTCGACTTACGCCGCCGCAACGATATCCGTCTTGGCAAAGTCGTCGCCGACATAAAGAAGTGCGCAGCCATGCTCCTTGGCGACATCGTAGGCGAAGCAGTCACCAAAGTTGAGACCGGCAGGACGAATGCCTTTGCCCCAACGCGAGTAGATTTGCGCCACGCGTTCGGCCGAAGCTTGGGTCACCGAGATCACGTTCAAACCGAGATCGTTAATCAGCTTGTTCATCTCTTCGTCGACGCCCCGCCGTGCCGCGACGATCAGGCTTTCTGCAACGGAGGCCGCCGAGATCAGGATGTCGTCGGCGGTGTCCAGCGCGGTGATGCAAGCATCGGCTTGCGGTTCGTCGAGCACGATCGCCATCAGTGCGGAGGTATCGACTGCGATCATTCCGGCAGTCCGTCATCGCCGAAAAGAAAGTCCTGACTGCGCGCGGCGCTCGGTCCGGGAATAGCTTTGGCCCCGCCGGTCCTTCGCGCCGCCTCAAGCGCGGTCCGGCGGGTGGCGCGGTCCGGCGAAAGCTTGACCGGGACGAGCCGTACCGCGGGATGCCCATGTCGCGTCAGGATCACCTCGTCGCCGGCCTCTGCGCGGCGGACAAGATCGGTCAATTGTCCTTTTGCGTCGGTAACGGAGACCCGCATCTCATTGTCCTTCCTCAGTTTCCATAAAATGGACCATGCAATGGTCCAATGTCAACCACCTCCCACCCCACCATCGCCGGACGCGATCTCGCGGTTGATCTCGGCATGAGCCTGCCGGCGGTGTTCGCCGGAACGTGGGCTCTCCGTACAAAATAACATCATGTTAGGTTTGTCGAATAACTGGGTAATTGTGTTAGCCCGGCGAAAGCTTATCGTCGCCACCAAGCAGACACCCATCGGCAATGACAAGCGCTCGCGAAACTCCGCAGAGCGGCCGGAGAGTGCTGCCCAATTTTGAGCGAAGCCCGTCAACGGGACGTCAGCAAAACCCAAGGGAGGAATCTTGAGATGACCGCGATCCATCAGATGAGTCAGTCCAGGAAAGCCGCTGCCAGCGGCTGGATCGGGTCGGCTCTCGAATATTATGACTTCTTCATCTACGCGACCGCCGCGTCACTGATTTTCCCGCAAATCTTCTTCCCGTCGGAGAATCCCACCGTCGCGATCGTCGCCTCGTTGGCGACCTATGGCGTCGGGTATGTGGCCCGGCCGATTGGCGCGTTCGTCCTCGGGCACTGGGGCGACACCCATGGCCGCAAGACGGTTCTCATCATCTGCATGTTCCTGATGGGCATCTCGACGATGGCCGTGGGTATCCTGCCGACCTACCAGCAGGTTGGCATCCTGGCGCCAATTCTGCTCGTCATTCTGCGCCTCGTGCAGGGATTTGCCGTTGCCGGCGAAATCTCAGGCGCAAGCTCGATGATCCTGGAGCACGCGCCGTTCGGCCGGCGGGGCTTCTATGCCAGCTTCGCCCTTCAGGGGGTGCAGGCCGGACAGATCCTCGCCGCAGCAATCTTCCTGCCGTTGGCGGCCTATATGCCGACCGAGGCCTTCAACAGCTGGGGCTGGCGGATTCCCTTCCTGCTCAGCTTCTTCGTCATCGTCGCGGGCTACATCATTCGTCGCGAAGTCGACGAGACCCCTGCTTTTGCCCGCGAGGGCGAGCGGGGAGAAACGCCGCGCGCGCCCATCGTCCAGGCGATCAAGCTGAGTTGGCGCGACATGCTCAGGGTCATCTGCATGGCGCTGATGAATGTCATTCCTGTCGTTGCGACCATCTTCGGCGCGGCCTATGCGGTGCAGCCGGCCTACGGCATCGGTTTTGCCAAGGACGTCTATCTCTGGATTCCCGTGCTCGGAAACATGCTGGCCGTGTTCGTCATTCCCTTCGTCGGCAATCTCTCCGACAAGGTCGGCCGCAAGCCCCCGATCATCGTCGGCGCGCTTCTCTCTGGCTTGCTCGCCTTTGGCTACCTCTATGCCATCAGCATCAGGAATGTGCCGCTGGCAATATTGGTGTCGCTGCTGATGTGGGGCGTCGTCTATCAGGGCTACAACGCGATCTTCCCGAGCTTTTACCCGGAGCTGTTTCCGACCCGCACCCGCGTCTCGGCGATGGCGATATCGCAGAACATCGGAACCACCATCACCGCATTGCTGCCCGCCCTGTTTGCGACCGTCGCGCCTCCCGGCTCGACCAACATTCCGTTGACGGTGGGGGCGATTGCCTTCGCTATCACGGTCATCGCCGCGCTGGCCGCCCTGACCGCGCGGGAAACCTATCGGATCAGGATCGACGATCTCGGCAATCCCAATGCGGTTCCAATGCTGCGGGCAGATTATGACCGTCAGCGCGCCGGCGATGCGGTGAGCGGGGCTGCCACGGTTCGGACCTGACGGGTATGGTAGAGGCAACTGCCGCCGCGATCGATGATGTTCGCGGCGGCAGGGCCTCACTGCATAGTCAGGCCGCCGATTCGAATTTGGTGCGCGCGAGCGCAATCAATATGAGGTTGCAAGATGAACCCCGTCGTCATTGCCGTCGCAATCACCGGCTCCGTTCCGCGCAAGAAGGACAATCCCGCGGTCCCGATTCTGCCGTCCGAGCAGATCGAGTCGACGCACCAGGCCTTCGAAGCCGGTGCCACGCTCGCCCATATCCATGTTCGCAACGATGACGAGACGCCGTCCTCCGATCCCGAGCGTTTCGCCCTGGTGCAGGCGGGGATCAAGAAGCACTGTCCTGACATGATCGTTCAGTTCTCGACCGGAGGGCGGGGCCGCGATCCCTCGGCGCGCGGATCGTCGCTCTACCTGAAGCCGGACATGGCCTCGCTCTCCACCGGTTCTGTGAACTTTCCGACCATCGTCTACGAGAACAGCGCCGCGCTGGTCGAGACCCTCGCCACCGGGATGAAGGCGAATGGCATCCGGCCGGAAATCGAGATCTTCGATTTGTCGCATCTGCATGGCGCCCGCCGCCTGATCGAGGCGGGGCTGATCGACCAGCGTCCGCACGTGCAGTTCGTCATGGGCGTCAAGAACGCCATGCCCGCGGACGAGCATGTCCTCGACATCTTGCTGGGAGAGCTCAGGCGGCTGATCCCGAAGGCGACATGGACGGCAGCGGGGATCGGACGCCACCAGGCCGAGGTCATGGGCTGGGCGCTCGCGCGGGGCGCCGATGCGGTCCGCACCGGACTCGAGGACAATATCAGGATCGACAAGGCGCGCCTTGCCGCCAGCAACGCGGAACTCGTGGCCATCGCCGGTGAGGCTGTCGCGCGTCACGGCCGCCGCGTGGCGACTGCGGCCGAGGCGCGATCCCTGCTCGGGCTCGCGGGGCTGGGAGCTCCTGCCGCCACCTGACATGCTCCTGGCCGCCTGCTGCCATTCGACCGCCGGCGTTTCCCTGCGCTGAGTCCGGGGGTAAGACAGATATCACAGGCGTGATCGGCGCCTGCCGGGCAGGCGACGATTGGAATGCGGTTCTTGAAATCTGACAGCAGGCTCATCGGGGTCCTGCTGGTGCTTGCGGTCTCCCAGCTTGTCGGGTGGGGTACGATAGGTCTTCCCGCCATCGTCGGACGCGATCTCGCGGCTGATCTCGGCATGAGCCTGCCGGCGGTGTTCGCGGGGACGTCCGTTCTCTATGTGTCGATGGGGCTGTGCGCGCCCTGGCTCGCCAGGTCGTTTGCGCGGCACGGCGCACGAAAGGTCATGATCTCAGGCACGGTCCTCACCGTGCCGGGCTTCATCCTGCTGTCCCTCGCGCGCGAGCCGATGCTGTATTTCGCGGCCTGGATCGTCCTTGGCATCGCCGGCAGCGCCACGCTTTCGACCGGCGCCTATATCATGCTGAACGAGGTCGCCGGGCGGCAGGCCAAGAATGCCATCGGCGCGCTGATGCTGGTGACGGGCCTGTCGAGCAGCATCTTCTGGCCGACGACGTCGTTCCTCAGCGGTTTGCTCGGCTGGCGCGGGACGTGCCTCGTCTATGCAGCCATGATGGTCGTCATCAACCTTCCGCTCTATGCATTCTTTGCACCGCGCCGGAAAATCGTCGGTGATCGTGGCGGCGAGCCGGTGAAATCTTCGCCGCCGCCTACGATTCCCAGGAGCACCTTCAGCCTCGTCGTTGCCGCGATCACGCTGAATGCCTTCGTCAATTTTGGCATCGGCGCCATCATGATCGAGTTGCTCCGGGCGGAGGGGCTTCCCCCGGCGCAGGCGCTTGCGTTTGGCTCGATGCTGGGCGTGATCCAGGTCAGCGCCCGCGGACTCGATTTTCTCGGCGGAGGGCGGTGGGATGGAATCACGACCGGGCTCGTCGCCGGCACGGCGCTGCCGATCGCCATGCTGCTGCTGATGACGAGCGAGGGCGCGACCTGGGCGGTTGCGGCCTTCATCCTGCTCTACGGCGCCGGCAGCGGCGCGATGGCGGTGGCGCGGGCAACGATCCCGCTCGTGTTCTACGATCAGACCGAGTTCGCCAAGGCGATGTCGATGATCGCGTTGCCGCTCAATCTCGCCTCCGCGGTCTCGCCGCCGCTCCTTGTCGGCCTGCTCACCCAGTTCGGCAGCCGCGGCGCGCTCGGTCTCACCTTCGTCTGCTCCTGCGCCACGGTGCTGATCCTGGTCCTGCTCGGCCGCCGCCGGCCGCAGGTGGCTGCAGCGGCTGCAACCTGAGAATATTCGCCATGCGGAAATTCACCGCGCGGTGACCTGCGCCGGGCGGGCTGGGGGATGGCCGTATGCCCACAGTGCAGTGCTCGGACCGCCAAAATAGTGTATCCGCAGGGAGCGCGTCCCGCGATCTCGCCGCCGCGCCAAGATCCAGTTCCCGGAGGAATTCGACATGTCGGCCCTGCCGCTCTCAGGCATCAAGATCCTTGACCTCACCCGCGTGCTTGCCGGGCCCCTGTCGGCCCAGATGCTGGGCGATTTGGGCGCGGAGGTGATCAAGATCGAGCGGCCGGGCACCGGTGACGACGCGCGCGCCTTCGGCCCGCCTTATCTGACCGACCCCGACGGCAAAGCCAACAACAACAATTCATTCTACCTCTGCGCCAACCGCAACAAGAAGTCGGTCACGGTCAACATCGCCAAGCCCGAGGGGCAGGCGATTATCCGCGAGCTCGCCAAGGATGTCGACGTCTTCATGGAGAACTACAAGGTCGGCGATCTCAAGCGCTACGGCCTCGACTACGAGACCATCAAGGCGATCAATCCCGGCATTATCTACTGCTCGGTGACCGGCTTCGGCCAGACCGGCCCCTATGCGCCGCGCGCCGGCTACGACGCCATCCTGCAGGCGATGGGCGGCCTGATGAGCGTCACCGGCCATATCGACGGCGAGCCCGGCGAGGGCCCGATGAAGGTCGGCCCGTCGATCGTCGACTACATGACCGGCATGAACACCTCGATCGGGATTCTCTCGGCGCTCTATCATCGCGACGCCAATGATGGCGTGGGGCAGCATATCGACGTCTGCCTGTTCGACACCGTCATCGCGTCGTTGTCGCACTGGCTGCAGATCTACCTCGTCAACGGCAAGACGCCGCCGCGCCGCGGCACCTGGGGCAATGGCGGCATGCCGGCCGGCGTGTTCCGCTGCACCGACGGCGAGCTGATGCTGGTGGTCGGCAATGACGGCCAGTTCCAGCGCACCTGCGCCGTGCTCGGCGCGCCCGAACTCGCGAGCGACAAGCGTTTCGTCAGGAACAACGACCGCGTCGTGCACGGCAAGGAGATCATGGCGATCTTCGCCGGCCTGTTCCTGAAGCAGCCGGTGGCCTATTGGCTGGACAGATTGGAGGAGGCCGGCGTGCCCTCCGGCCCGATCAACAATTTCGAGCAGGTGTTTTCCGATCCGCACGTCCAGTCGCGCGGCATGCGGGTGAAGGTCGATCATCCCTTCCAGCCCGATCTCTCGCTGATCCGCAACGCGCTGACGCTCTCGGAAACCCCGATCAAGGATTACCGCGCCCCGCCGCTGCTCGGTGAGCACACCCAGGAGGTGCTCGCCGGCAAGCTCGGCTACGATGCCGGCAAGATCGAGACGCTGAAGCAGCAGGGGATTATCTAGCTTCGGCGGAGCGGCGCGCGCGGTTTGGCCTGATCGCCACTGGATAAAAAGGGACGTCAGCATGACGCTCCTGCGGCCTTGCGCGAACCTTGCGGGCAATCCCCAGATAATTCCGGTCCGTACTCACACAGGCTTCCGCTCCGCGCGCGACTCAGATTCGATCGGTCCACTCAGTCCGGGAGGGAACGCATGTCCTACACGATCGGGTTTCAGGCCAAGAACCAGAAGGCAATTCTGGCGACCGAGGCGGCAACGGCCAACCAGGCCGTCGCGATCATTGCCGCGTTGCGGCAAAGCGCCGACGAAATAAAGTTCATCCGCTCGCCGCAGGAAGGCGACATGGGCATCGAGATGCTGCTGCTGCTCGCCAAGGAAGAGGCCGAGGAGATGCCGCAGCACGCCTAGGCGGCTCGGCGACCAAACTTCGATCAGAAGCGAAGCATGACGGCTGCAACATGCTGTAGCAAGCCGTCATCTCGCTTGGACCGAAGGTGGCCGCCCATGAATCTCGAAATGAAACGCGAAGCGCTCCGCGTCGAACCGATCTCGACTTTCCTCGATCGTCGGCAGGCGCCGGTCTCGCCGGTCACGCGCGCCGGCAACATGATCTTCGTCGCCGGCCTGCCGCCATTCGACCCCGAGACGGGCGAGATCGCGGACGTGCCGATCGAACGGCAGAGCGAGCTGATCATGGAGCAGATGAAGCTGTGCCTTGAGACGGCGGGCGCGAGCCTCGACAACGTCATGAAGTGCAACGTCTACTGCACCTCGACCAAGCACTTCGCCGCGTTCAACAACGTCTATGCGCGCTATTTCCCGCACGATCCGCCGGCGCGGATCTTCGTCTGTACGCCGGAATGGTTCGGCCCCTTCGACGTCGAGATCGACTGCATCGCGATGATGTGAAGGTTAGCGCGCCGCCACTTTTGACGGCGCCTTCGCCTCCGTCCGTCCCGCCGTCAGCGCCATCGTCGCCACGCTGACGACGCGCGCGACCACGTCCTCGACATCGTCGAGGTCGCATTTGCCTTCCGACAGTTTCGTCAGCCGCTCGCTCTCGCGGATGGTGTGGTGCGCCATGGCGAGCGCGAAGTTCAGGCCCCAGTAAATATCGACGTCGCTGCGGTCGGGCAGGGACCTTCGCATCGCGCCGGCGAATTTGCGCAAATGGTCGATCTCGCGATTCTTGATGCGGCGGATCGGCGGCACGGATTCGATCGAAGCGCGGATCATGAAGCGCGCCGCGCTCGAGCGCTGGTTCTCGGGACCGAGGCAGCCGCGCAGCGTCGGGCCGACCAAGGCATGCAGGATTACCTCGATCGGCGCGCGGCCGCCGCCTTGTTCTTCCGCCGCCTTCAATTCGCGCAGACGCTCGCGATTGGTGGCGATCGAGCGTGTCACGAACAGCTCCGCGATCAACTCGTCCTTCGAGCCGAAATGATAGTTCACCGCCGCGAGGTTGACATTGGCCTCAGCGACGATGTCGCGCAACGTCACGTCGCCGAACCCGCGATCGGCATAGAGCCGTTCGGCAGCGGCGAGAATGGCAGTCCGGGTATGATCGCTGGCCATGGGAGCCCCTCGGGGAGGGAGTTGCAATTCAAACAGTTGTATGAAACTATCGTTTGAAGGCCGGGAAAGTCAATCCGCAATCGGGACTCGTTCGCAAACGCGAATGGGTTCCGGAGCATCCGCAAGCCGCGCATTCGCACTTGCGGGTCGCACAATGCGGGTGGACAGTCCGGCGCAAAACAAGTTCGCCAAACGAGTTGGCAAAGACGAGGAGCGTCCCATGGATTTCGATCTGTCGCCGAAGCAGAAGGAATGGCTCGACCGCGTGCAGTCCTTCATGGCCAAGCACGTGCGCCCGGCGGTGCCGGTCTATGATGAGCAGGATCGCAGCGGCGAACGCTGGAAGGTGATCCCGGTGCTCGAGGATCTCAAGAAGAAGGCGAAAGCCGAAGGCCTCTGGAACATGTTCATGCCGCCCAACGAGCATGAGGACGACGAATTCCGCGGCGCGGGACTGACCAATCTCGAATACGCGCTGCTCTCCGAGCAGATGGGCCACATCTCCTGGGCTTCGGAAGTCTTCAATTGTTCCGCGCCCGACACCGGCAACATGGAAGTATTCATGCGCTACGGCTCCAAGGAGCAGAAGCGCAAATGGCTGCGTCCGCTGATGGACGGCGAAATCCGCTCCGCCTTCCTGATGACGGAGCCGGCCGTGGCCTCGTCTGACGCCACCAACATCGAGACCAGCATTGTGCGCGACGGCGACCACTACGTCATCAACGGCCGCAAATGGTGGTCGTCCGGCGTCGGCGATCCCCGCTGCAAGATCGCGATCCTGATGGGCAAGACCGACTTCAAGGCGGCCAAGCACCAGCAGCAGTCGCAGATCCTGGTTCCGCTCGACACTCCCGGCATCAAGGTCGAGAAGATGCTGCCCGTGTTCGGCTTTGACGACGCGCCGCACGGCCACGCCCAGGTGCTGCTCGAGAACGTGCGGGTGCCGAAGGAGAACATCCTGCTCGGCGAAGGCCGCGGCTTCGAGATCGCGCAGGGCCGCCTCGGTCCCGGCCGTATCCATCACTGCATGCGCACCATCGGCAAGGCCGAGGAGGCGCTGGAGAAAATGGTGAAGCGGCTTACCTCGCGCACTGCCTTCGGCAAGCGGATCGTCGAGCATTCGGTGTGGGAGCAGCGCATCGGCGAGGCCCGCACCAACATCGAGATGACGCGGCTGTTGTGCCTCAAGGCCGCCGACATGATGGACAAGGTCGGCAACAAGACCGCGCAGGCCGAGATCGCCATGATCAAGGTCGCAGCCCCCAACATGGCGCTGAAGATCATCGACGAGGCGATCCAGGCCTTCGGCGGTGCAGGCGTCTCGGACGAAGCCGGCCTCGCCAAGGACTACGCCCACATCCGCACGCTCCGTCTCGCCGACGGCCCGGACGAGGTGCACAATCGCGCCATTGCCAGGCTCGAGGTTCGGAAGTATGCAAACTCTTCCAGTCATTAAGCGGGAGAGCACGCTGGCGCTCCCGATTTGAAGAAATGACAGGGCATGATCCGTGATCGGATGACCGCTTGACGCAAGTGCGCTGGGGGTTACCGATTAGGATCATGTTCGGACTGAAGAGGGAGCGTCATCGTGGCTGACGGCGTCAGGAAAGACGAAGAGTTCTCGGGCACCAAACCGGTCGAGGAGCGTCATCGCATCGACGAGATGCGGCTCGAAGCCTGGCTGCGCGAGAACGTCGAGGGTTATGAGGGACCGCTGGTCGTGCTCCAGTTCAAGGGCGGCCAGTCCAACCCGACCTATCGGCTCGACACGCCGAACCGCTCCTATGTGATGCGCCGAAAACCGTTCGGCAAATTGTTGCCGTCGGCGCACGCGGTCGATCGCGAATATCGCGTGATCGCGGCGCTGGGAAAGCAGGGCTTTCCGGTCGCGAAGGCCTATGCGCTGTGCCAGGACGACAGCATCATCGGTTCGGCCTTCTACATCATGTCAATGGAAGACGGCCGGGTGTTCTGGGATCCGACGCTGCCGAGCCAGACGCGGGATGATCGTCGAAAGATCTTCACCGGCAAGATCGAGACCCTGGCAAAACTCCACATGTTCGATCCCGTCGCGATCGGTCTTGGCGACTTCGGCAAACCCGGCAACTACTTTGCCCGGCAGATCGACCGCTGGACCAAGCAGTACCGCGCGTCCGAGACCCAGACCATTCCGGAGTTCGAGAAGGTCGCCGAATGGTTGCCGAAGACCGTGCCGGAGCAGGCGCGCGTCTCGATCGTCCACGGCGACTATCGCCTCGACAACATGATTTTCCACGCGACGGAACCACGCGTGCAGGCCGTGCTCGATTGGGAATTGTCGACGCTCGGCGATCCCATGGCCGACTTCACCTATCTGCTGATGCAGTGGGTCATGCCCGGCCTGGACGGCGCCGACCTCAAGGCGCTCAACATCCCGAGCGTGGAGGAGGCCGCGCAGATCTATTGCAACGTCACCAAGATGACGGTGCCTGACCTCAACTGGTATTTCGCCTACAACCTGTTCCGTCTCGCCGGCATCACGCAAGGCATCGCCGGCCGGGTCCGCGACGGCACCGCGGCGAATGCCAAGGCGCTGGAGTCAGCCAAGCGCACCGTTCCGCTGTCGAAGGCGTCTTGGGAGTACGCGCAGAAGGCGGGCGCGGTTTAAGGAATCCGAAGGCGCGGCTGACGGCCGCGCCTTTGCTTGCGTTCCTCTCGTGTCTGGACACGGGACAGAATGACGAGAGAGATGCCCGCATGATCGATCACACCACCCTCATCACCTACATCCTCATCGTCCTCGGCTTCGTCTTCATTCCCGGACCGGCGACACTCCTCACCATGGCGCGCGCCGCGAGCTCGGGGACCAGGGTCGGCATCGCGACGGGCGCGGGAATTGCGGCCGGTGACGTGGTCCACACCACCATGGCGATCGTCGGCCTCTCTGCGATCATCGCAACGTCGGCGCTCCTGTTCAGCGTCGTCAAATACGCGGGCGCGGGCTTTCTGATCTATCTCGGCATTCGCGCCATGCTCGACAAGACGCCGCTCGAGGTGAATGGCGGCGCGCCCGCGATCAGCGCAGTACGGGCATTCCGGCAGGCCGTGCTGACCGAGGTGCTGAATCCGAAGACCGCGCTGTTCTTCCTCGCGTTCCTGCCGCAGTTCGTCCGGCCCGAGCATGGTTCGACGACGCTGCAGCTCGCGCTGCTCGGTGCTGTGTTCGTGTTGCTCGGCCTCCTTAGCACGGTGGTGTTCGCCGTCGGCGCCGGCCGTCTCGGCGATTTGCTACGCCGCCATCCAGCCGTCGTGAAATGGCAGGGCAAGGTGGTCGGGACCATCTACTGCGCCGTCGGCGTGCGGCTGGCTTTGCAGGAGCGATGAGGCGCACCGCTCATTCGTAGCCCGGATGAGCGCAGCGATATCAGGGACAGCGACCCCGCATGTCGCTACGCTCATGCGGGCTACGGGGGTCTCCAGACGCTCGTCATTGCGAGCGAAGCAGCGAAGCGAAGCAATCCAGAATCTTCGCACGGTGGCAGTCTGGATTGCTTCGTCGCAAGAGCTCCTCGCAATGACGCGGAAACACCTCACCCCTTCACGCAATGCGCGATCAGCTTCTCCACGAAGCCTGCGCATTTCTCCAGCTCCGCCA
Source organism: Bradyrhizobium sp. 155 (assembly GCF_023101105.1). Lineage (NCBI taxonomy): Bacteria > Pseudomonadati > Pseudomonadota > Alphaproteobacteria > Hyphomicrobiales > Nitrobacteraceae > Bradyrhizobium > Bradyrhizobium sp. 155. Next base: position 3,098,271 of record NZ_CP064704.1, read on the forward strand.
TCTCCACGAACTCGTCCGGTGTATGGGCCTGCGCGATCGAGCCGGGGCCGATTACGACGGACGGGATATCGACCATGCTGGCAAACAAGCTCGCCTCGGTACCGAAGGCGACCTTGGCGTGGTCGTTGCGCCCCGCGAGGCTCTTGGCCAGCGTGACAATGGCTGCGTCGGCGGCGGTGTCGAGCGCGGGATAGTCGAGGATCTCTTCGAAGTCGATGCCGCACTCCGGGTGTCGCGCCTTCATCGCCGGCTCGATCTCGGTCTTGGCCCAGGCGACGATCGCATCCGTCACCTCCCTGGACTCGGTGATGCCGATGCCGCGGCATTCGAAATCCACCGTGCAGGTATCGGGCACGATGTTGAGCGCGGCGCCGCCATGCACGATGCTGGTGAGCAGCGTCGAGTGCGGGACATCGTAGAGGCTGTTCGTAGCTTTCGTGCTTGCGAGTTGCAACGCGCGGCGGCGGATTTCGACGATCAGCTCGGCGGCGTATTCGATCGCGTTGACGCCCTCGGGCGCGATCGAGGAGTGGCGGGCGAGGCCCTGGAACGTGGCGCGCACGCCGTGCTTGCCCTTGTGACCGATGATGACCTTCATCTCGGTCGGCTCGCCGATGAAGGCGCCGAGCGGCTTGATCCGTTTCTTCGCGACCTCGCGCAGCATCGGCCGCACGCCGACGCAACCGATCTCCTCGTCATAGGAGATGGCGAGATGAATCGGCGTTGTCAGCTTCGCCTCCAGCATCTCCGGCACCATGGCAAGGCACACCGCGACGAATCCCTTCATGTCGGTGGTGCCGCGGCCGTAAAGCTTGCCGTCGCGCTCGATCAGCTTGAAGGGATCGTGGCTCCAGTCCTGGCCGACCACAGGCACCACGTCGGTATGGCCCGACAGCACCAGGCCGGGGCGGTCCTCGGGTCCAATGGTGACCCATAGCGCGGCTTTCTGTCCGGTCTCGTCGACGATGCGCTCACTCTTGACGCCGTGTGCGGCGAGATAGCTCTCGATATGCGCGATCAGGGGCAGGTTGGAGCGATCGCTGATCGTGTCGAAGCCGACGAGGTCGGCGAGCAGCTTGCGAATACGGTCGGGTCTTGAGCTTGGCATTGTCACGTTCTTGTCAGGGGGATGGAAGCTGAAGTGCTTGCACGAACCATACCAACGTCGCCTCTGGTAGAGCAAATCAACACAGACCGGTAGCCCGGGTGAGCGAAGCGATACCCGGGACAGCTCGTGGTCGGAATCCCGGATGTCGCTTCGCTCATCCGGGCTACAAGACCTTGTGTTGCCTGTCGGGCAAAACACCCCAATTGCCGGTCAACCCGCGCCGTCGAAAATATTCCACTTTACCGAAATTCGGAAATCACGTATGTGTCGCCGCAACCCGGCCCAAGGAAGAGGGGCGTATCGCGATCGTCACGAACGCGGGCCGGACAGCGGCGGACGCTGGGCCACACCGGCGCGAATGGTTTCGCAGGGCGGGCAACCGTGAGCGAAGGCGTCGCGCACACGACCGGTGCTGACAGCGTACGGCAAAACCGTGTCGTCCTGACGCCCGGGGTCTGTGCGTCAAGTCTTGTGGTGATGTGGCGGCCCGACCGGGTTCGCGCATCAGCCATCCATGAGGCGACGGGGGCAATAGTGCATCGCTCCCCGGGGAGAGCACGGCATAAGCCGTAAAACCGCTGCGCAGGGAAGGCCGGACGTTTTGGCTTCACCTGTATGCCGCTGTGCAGATTTTTTACTGCAACTTCGCACAGTGGACCGCGGGTGCCAGCCGGCGCCCGGTCTTCCCTGCGCCCTCTTTCATTCGAGGGTGAGGCGACCAAGCAAAGCTCGGGCGAACAAGCCGCGAGAGGGCGAAGGTGTGTCTGCGAACGGGAATGCGAATGGAAGCGCGACCCTGCCACCCACAGACTCCGTCATTGCGAGCACAGACTCCGTCATTGCGAGCACAGCGAAGCAATCCAGGCTGACGCCGCGGAAAGACTCTGGATTGCTTCGCTGTGCTCGCAATGACGATGCTGAAGCAGTTGCGCGCCAAAACTTCTGTCTCGTGCCCCGGACGCAACGCAGCAGCGTGAGAAAGCTGCAGCGCGTCCCGGACGCGAGAGTGCGTGAACTAAACCGGCTTCCCCGTATACGGCATCGACGCCGTCAGTCCGCCGTCCACCGGGAAGGCCTGGCCATTGACGTACGACGCCTCGTCGCTGGCCAAGAACAGTCCCATCGCGGCGAGCTCGTGCGGCTGGCCGGGGCGCTTGAGCGGATTGAGCTGGCCGATCTTGTCGGCGGTGCCGCGCTCCTTGGCGCGGTCGAAGATCGGCTTGGTCATGCCGGTCTCGATCAGGCCCGGGCACACCGCGTTGATGCGCACACCGGTGCCGGTGAGCGAATAGGCGGTGGTCTGCACCAGGGAGATGACGCCGGCCTTGCTCGCGGCATAGGGATGTCCGCTGGCGCCGGCCTTGAGGCCCGCGACGGACGCGGTGAGCACGATCGCGCCGGACTGCTGCTTCACCATGTGCGGCATCGCATGCTTCACCGCGAGAAACGGCCCGATCAGGTTGATGCGCAAGACTTCCTGCCATTGCTCGACGGTCTGCTCGCCGAGCGGAACGAGTCCGCCGGAGACGCCGGCATTGGCCCAGATCACGTCGAGCCGGCCGTGCGTCTTCACCGCCTTGTCGATCACGGCCATGACGTCCTTTTCGGAGCCCGCATCCGCCATCATGGCTTCCGCGACACCGCCGGCCTTCTTCACCTCGTCGACCGTCTCCTTCACCGCCTCGCTGCGATCGACCGCGATCAGCTTGGCGCCTTCCCTGGTGAACAGCAGCGCGGCCGCGCGGCCGATGCCGCTGCCGGCACCGGTGATGATGACGGATTTGCCTTGCAGACGGCCCATGCGGTTTCTCCCTTTGGTTCGCGCGCGACGCTTGCCGCGCGACGGAATTTCAAACAAGATTTCAAACGGTAAAGTGTCTTGAGACACGTTCGCTACTGACGTACAGCGACATCAGACGGGATGGAAGGGTTTCGATGGCAGGTGCAGACAAGCCCAAAGTGGTCACGACACGCTGGTGGTGGGTCCGTCACGCGCCCGTGCGCAATGACGGTGGCAACATCTACGGTCAGTCCGATCTCGCCTGCGACACCAGCGATACCTACGTCTTCAATGCTGTTGCCAAGGTGCTGCCACGCAAGGCGGTCTGGTATTCGAGCAATCTGATGCGCACCCATCAGACCGCCGAAGCGATCTGGGCCGCCGGATTCCCGAGGCCTGCATCGATGAAATGGGAGGCGGACCTCGCCGAACAGAATCTCGGTCGCTGGCAGGGCATGAACCGCGCCGAGTTCATCGCCAGCCGTCCCGTCGGCTCGAGCTGGTTTGCCGACATCAACGAGCCTGCACCCGGCGGCGAAAGCTTCATGGACCTCTACAACCGCACCCGCCGCACCATCGAGCGGATCAACAATGAGGCCGCCGGGCAGGACGTGATCGCGGTCGCACATGGCGGCACCATCAAGGCGGCGCTGGGGCTGGCGCTCGACAATCAGCCGGAGCGAGGGCTCGCGTTCGATATCGACAATTGCTCGGTGACGCGGCTCGACTATTTCGCAAGCCCCGAACGCAATGTCTGGCGGCTGCCGATGGTGAACCAGCAGCCGTGGATCGCGGACGATGCGCATGCGGCGATGCATCAACCCGCGGGACCGGAAGTCAAGAAGCTCGCCTGAGCAATTGCCGGGTGGCGCGGACGCGGCGTAAGCTTCAAGCAATCAAAACGTACTCTGGGAGAGAAACATGACCTTGTTCGACATGAAGGGGAAAGTCGCCGTCATCACTGGTTCGACGCGCGGCATTGGGCTTGCGATCGCCGAGCGCATGGCCGAGCACGGCGCCAAGGTGGTGATCTCCTCGCGCAAGGCCGACGTTTGCGACCAGGTCGCCAAGAGCATCAACGACAAGTTCGGCAAGGGCACGGCGGTGGCGATCGCCGCCAATATCTCGTCGAAGGAAAACCTGCAAAACCTCATCGACGAGAGCAACCGCGCCTTCGGCAAGATCGACGTGCTGGTCTGCAACGCCGCGTCGAACCCGTATTACGGCCCGCTCGCCGGCATCTCCGACGATCAGTTCAGGAAGATTCTGGACAACAACATCGTCGCCAACAACTGGCTGATCTCGATGGTGGTGCCGCAGATGATCGAGCGCAAGGACGGCTCGATCATCATCGTCTCCTCGATCGGCGGCCTGAAAGGCTCGACCATCCTCGGTGCCTACGCGATCTCGAAAGCCGCAGACATGCAGCTCGCGCGCAATTTGGCCTGCGAATACGGCCCACACAACATCCGCGTGAACTGCATCGCGCCCGGCCTGATCAAGACCGATTTCGCGAAAGCATTGTGGGACAATCCAGAGAATTTGAAAGCCTCGACCGCGCGTTCGCCGCTGCTGCGCATCGGCGTCCCCGACGAGATCGCGGGCGCCGCGGTGTTCCTGGGCTCGAAGGCCGGCGACTTCATGACCGGCCAGACCATGGTGATCGACGGCGGCGCCACGATCAGTTGACGCCCCAGTAGGTGTCATCGTCCGCGAAGGCGGACGATCCAGTACTCCGCGGCTGTAGTCGTGTGAACGAATTGCCGCTGCGGAGTACTGGATGCCCCGCCTTCGCGGGGCATGACAGCAAGTGTGGAGGTGCGACGCTGCGACCAGGCGAAGCCCTCAATCCACCGCCGCGTACACCAGATCCCGCACCAGCGTTCGCGTAAAATCGCGCTGCCCCGGGCCCTGGCTCATGAACACGACGAACAGATCCTCCTTCGGATCGATCCAGAAGAACGTCCCCGCAATGCCGCTCCAGAAAAACTGGCCGACGCTGCCGGGGAAGGGGGCGATGCCGGCCTCGCGGCGCACCGCGAAGCCGAGGCCGAAACCATGGCCGGGTGACAGCAGCGTGCCATTGGTCTGCACATTCGGGCCGAGATGATCGGAGGCCATCAGCTCCAGCGTCTTGCGGCCGATGATCCTGTTGCCGTCGAGCGTGCCGCCATTGCGCAGCATCAGCGCGAAGCGAGCATAGTCCATGGTGGTGGAGACGAGGCCGCCGCCGCCGGACTCCATGATTGGCTGCTCGAGCATGTTGAACAGCGCGACCTTGTCGCCGGTCCAGGGATCGGCCGCGAACGGTTCGGCGAGCCTGTTGGCATTGGCCTCCGCTGTCGAGAAACCGGTCTCGGCCATCTGCAACGGCGCGAGAATGCGCTCGGTGAGGTACGTGCCGAGCGACTTGCCGCTGACGACCTCGATAATGCGCCCGAGGATGTCGGTCGAGCGACTGTAGTTGAACTCGTCGCCGGGATGGCAGACCAGCGGGAAGCTCGCCACCAGGGCGGCGTGCTCGGCATTGGTGATCTTGCGGCTACGCACCCGCGAGTTTTGATAGATCTTGTGCACGGGGCCGTCGCCCTGGTGCTCGTAGGTCAGGCCGGAGGTGTGGCGGAGCAGGTCCTGCACCGTCATCGGGCGCTTCGGCGGAACCAGTTCCAGCTTGCCGCCGCTGACCACGCCGACCTTCTGGTCGGCGAACTCCGGGATGAATTTCGCGACGGGGTCGGCAAGAATCAGGTGCCCATCTTCGACCTGCGTCATGATGCCGACCGACACGATCGGCTTGGTCATCGAGAAGATGCGAAAGATCGAATCTTGCGCCATCGGCGCCGCGCCCGTCGGGCTCTGCCTGCCGAGCGCCTCGAACCAGCCGACCTGGCCGTGCCGTGCCGCCAGCACGGTGACACCCGGAATGGTTCCCTTGTCGATCTCGCGCTTGAAGGCGTCCGACATGGCCTGCAGGCGAGGGCGCGACAGCCCGAGCGTCTCGGGGCGGGATTCCGGCAGAGGCGGAGTCTTCGGTGCGATCGAGGGCCAAGGGGCGGCTGTCGCGGACGCTTGGGCAGTAGACGCTTGGGCAGTCATGGGTACTCCCGGTGCTTATTATTGTTCGGAGCGGACTGTGGCCCAGAAGGCGCGGCACAAACAAGCGAAGCCAGCGCGCTTCACCCTTGCAATCCGGTCTTGCAATCCGGCCGCCCCCTGTGCTTCAAAGCGGCCTGATCCGGGCGGCAACGCAGGGTCCGTAGGAGTGTAGCTCAATTGGTAGAGCACCGGTCTCCAAAACCGGGGGTCGCAGGTTCGAGCCCTGCCACTCCTGCCAGCGAAATCAAACACTTAACTGGGACGCGGGCGATCAGCCATAGTCCGGATATTGCTGCCGGAGGGCGTGAAGCCTAGCCGCTGACCTGCCGTTGCCAGATCGCCTCAGCAAGGGCGATATCGGCCACGGAATCTGCGCCGGACGCCAGCGGCGTCCTCTGTTCCACGATATCGGCGATGAATGCATCGGCCTGACGCCGAAACGCCCAACTCCTTCCGCGCGACAATCGCGTGCGTTGTCCTTGCTGATCGAGGATGACCTCCGTCTCCTGCTCGGCAAAAGGCGGGGGCAATTCGATGGTCAGCGCGCCCCGCTCGAACGCGATGCTCAGCCCCTCGCGCCAGACGCCTTCGGACCCATTGGCGAGTTGCAGCGCGCAGGCGACGCCGTCGAAATCGAGTTTCACGGTCGCCGCGCCCGAGCTCTCGATGGTGCTTTCGGCGACTGCCGGCGACGATCCGAGCAAATAGCGCGCGAGATTGATGATGTGGCTGAACACGTTCAGAAAATTGTCGTAGCCCGGTCGCATCGCGCCCGGCATCCAGTCGGGGCCGTCCTGCCAGAGCTCGAGCCCGTCCGGCCGCACTTCGCCGGTCATGACGAAATTGTCCTGCGACCGGCCAGTGCTGCCGCCGAAGCACCAGCCTCGCGCGCCGACAATGCGTCCAAGCGACTGATCCGCTCGTAGGCGCGCCAACTCGGCCATCGCGCGCGCCACTCCGGCATCGTGACGCTTCATGTAGCCGATGCTGTAGACGAGGTTGTGCCGCCGCGCCGCCTCGGCCAGCGAAACGGCCTGAGCCGCGGTGTAGGCCATCGGCTTTTCCGACAGCACGTCGCGGCCGCTGTTCAACGCATCCAGCACGATCGGGCCGGTGGCGCGGCGCTTCGTCACCACGACGACGGCCGACACCTCGCTATCCGCCAGCATTTCCCGGTGCGTGCGGTAGACCCGCGCGATGTCGAATTTTTGCGCCGCTGCGGCGGCGAGATCAGGCCGCAGATCTGCGATCGCGACAACGCGGCAGGCGGGGTTGGCGGCGAAATTGGCGAGGTGGCACATCTGGCCGACCATGCCCGTTCCGATGATGCCAATGCCTGGCCTCACTTGCTAGGACCCCTCGAAGCGTTTCCGGATGACGAGAAAATGCGCCGGCTGTCCCCAGGTGTTGATGAACGCCTGGTCGGACTGGGTGAGGGCCGTGACTGTGGACACGTCCCGTCGCCCGATCGCGAGAAAGATGCGATGGAAGCTGTCGAGGGTCGCGACGATGGCGTCGATGTCGGACGCATCGTCGGCAAGGATGTCTGTGTCCGGTATCGTCTCGCGCAGTGACGCGAGGCTCGCGATCGCACGGGGCAGGCCGTCGCCGAAGGGATCGTCGATCATCGCATCGACATCGACAACCAATGTCTCGATCGAAGCCGAGATCGCCTCGACCGCTTCGGTCTTCCCGGCCAGATAGAGCTTCCGTCCGCCGAGAAAGCTCAGACGGCTGCGGCCGAGGTGGCGCGTCGCGCGCCGCAGCTTCTCGTCGTCGGAGAGGACCTTCTTGTGCCAGTAGACGTCCAGGCCGTCGCGATAGGCGGGCCACGCCGAATGGATATCGAATCCCTGCTCATGCGCCGCCGTGCACAAGGCTCCCGCCTCGAGGAAGTAGCGGTGCCGGACGAAAGGATTTTCGAGCACGTCCATCAGCCAGGATTCAAAGCTGCGCGTGTGCGGAATGCTGCTCCATTTTGCGTCGAACAGCAGCTTCGCCGTTTCGAGGCCGGGACGGCCCGTCAGTGCCTTGCCCGCCGCATGAATCGCCTTGAGCGCGAGCTCGAAGAAGCCGCCGTAGCGCTCGTAGTAGGAAACGACGACGTAACCGTCTGGATTGAGCAGCCGGTGAAAGATGCCGAGCCAATTTTCAGCCGGCTGGACCGTGTAGATGAATCCTTCGGCATCGATAATGTCGAAACGACGATCGCTGCGAAATCCTTCGACATCGAACGATACGAGTTCGCGGAGACGTTGGGCCTGGTTGAAATGGGCGAAGTAAGCCTGGATCTTCGCGTGCGCATGCCGGTTCGGCTCGGCGAGCGCCATGTTTGCGCCCCAGCCCGCGAACACCAGCGCGTTCTCGCCGGAATCGGGGCCGAATTCGAGCACGTCGGCGTCGCGGAACAACCGCGGCGGCAGCACCAGCTTGTCCGAAAACAACTCGCGCCGCAGGCCGGCATAGGCTTCGAGTTCGGCGGCGGATTTGAAATTCCCGAACGTCGGCAGGACGTCCTGACGTTCGTAATAGTTGAAGAGCTTGTCCTCAGCCATGCCGCGACCCTGCGGCCGCATCGAGGCGATCGAGCTCGCTCCAGATGTCGGAGGGCGCGAAGATCGAAACGATGTGGAGCGGACGCTTCACGTTTTCGCGCAGCCGGCTGCCGACCTTGTCTTCGTTCTCCTGGTTCACGGCCAGAAGACAGACGAGCGGACCCGACTTGCCGGCGAGGTCCTCCGGCGGACGGATCGGAATCCCGGTGCCGGGCAGGAACAGACCCTGGCGCTCCTTCTGGTCGTCGACCGAGAGGTCGACGAGATCAGCGAGTTCATGGGCATTGGTGAAGGTGCAGGCGCGGCAGCCGGCGCCGTAGATGGCAATCTCGGCGCCGTTGGCGCGGGCGTTGGCGAGGATCCGGCGAAGACGCGCGCCGTACTCCCTGGCGCGCCGACCGAATTTCTCGCCGACGCCGGACGGCGCGGGCGGGCCCGTCACCCCGCGCGCGGCGCGTCGCGCTGCGATCGCGAGGCTGCCGCCGCTGAAATTGTATTTCTTCACTGAAACCGCCTCGAAGCCGTGGCGCGCCAGCAGCGCGAGCAGCGTCGGCTCGGTGAAGTAGCTGACGTGCTCCTCCCACAGGACCGAAAGGTCGCCTGCCGTCGAGCCGGGCTCGAAATCAGGCACGTCGATGAACAGCAGCCCGTCGTCGCGCAGCGCGATTTTCACGCAGTCGAAAAAGTTCTCGAAATCGACGATGTGCTCCAGTACCTGGCGCGAGACGACGAGGTCGAACTTGCCGGCCTCTGCGACCGCGTCATGACACAGCGACGGGCTGATCATGTCGGCATAGACCTTGATGCCACGCTCGCGGGCGATCTTGCCCGATACCGGGTTGGGCTCGACGCCCACCAAAACCTTCGCACCGCGTTCGCGAAGCCTGTCCATGAACAGGCCGTCATTGCATCCGATCTCGAACACGGATTGATGGCTCGAGAATTTGGCGATCGTGTCGAGTTCGTCGACCTGGTGCGGCTCCGGCTTCCAGCTGCTGAAATTGTAGTTGAACTGCCGGTAGAGAATGTCGGGATCGATCGGCTTGACGATCTGCGGCAGGCCGCACTCGCCGCAGGCGAACACCTCGAACGGATACCGTTCCTCCTGCTCGCTCCGGCTATGCCGAAGCCGATGTGCAATCGGCATCTGTCCAAGGTCGATGACCGGGCGCAAATGGGTCGAATGGCAGAGGCGGCAATGATCAGTCATCGGTAGGAACCTCTGCTGGAATAGCTCGTGAAGCATGGCGATGGGCCAGATGCTCCGCGGCGAGCGCACCAATCTTCGTGACGTAGTCCTGGACTAAGGCCACGTCGCTGCCGTCAGGCGCCCAGTCGGGGAATGCCGTGCGGGAGGGGTCGAACGGACCGGCGGTGGTTTCGTGAAACACCAGCCATTCCGAAGTGATCAGGATCGAGTGAAACACCTGCTCGGGCATCCGATAGTAGCAGAGCGCGCCCCGACCGTACGGTGCCATCTCGAGCACGTCGCGAATGCGGCCGTCGTCCTCGAAGATCACGACCTGCGCAGTGCCCTCGATCAGGTGAAACGACTCAGGTTTGTCAAAATGCTTGTGAGGCCGCACATAGGCTTCGCGGTGATGCACGATCAGCATCTCGTGCAGGTCGGACGAGGGATCGGGATGCGTGCACAGCCGGCTGCGCAGACGCGGATTGCCTGCGGCGATGCGCTTCAGCTCGGCGATCGTTGCGTCGTCCGCCGTAACGATGGCGTCGTCCGAATAATACACTTCGGGATTTTGCGCCCGCAACGAGGTCGAGCGGCGCAGGCCCGTTGCTTCATTCGAAGAAGATGAACCCATGGTCGCCCCGATAGCCGCATTTGTCGTAGATCCAGGCCCAGGTTTCCGGACCGTGGAAACTCAGGCAGGTGAGCTGCCAGTAGAGCAGGTTCGCCTTCTCGCGCTCGTCGCGGAACGATTCCACCATCAGATATTTCGAGGCGCCGCGTCCAACGCGCTCGATCTCCGACACGGCGCGGAAGACGTCCTCGAGCGGAAGATTATGAAGCATGCCGAGCGACACCACGAGATCGAAGCTGTGGTCGGGGTAGGGAAGCTCGACGGCGCTGCCGACCTTCAATTGCGGTCGCACCTCCTCCTTGGCGTTGGTGATGCCATAGTCGGAGATGTCGATGCCAGCGATGGTGAGGCCGGGGACGAGCTGGGTGAATTCGTAGAGCAGATAGCCCTTGCCGCAGCCGACATCGAGCACGCTCATCCCGGGCTTGATGCCATAGCGGTCGATCAGCGTCTGGGCGAGCGGCCGCCAGCGTCCGTCGTAGCTATAACCGCCATAGCCATAGCGGCGGTCGCCGTCCCAGTAGTCGCGTCCCCATTGCCGCGCGACAGTGGCAGATTCCGCCTTGTCGTGCTCGACGACCCGCTGAACGTAGTTCCGCTTGGTCGATGCGTGCATCGGCTGGAGCAGGTTGATCTCGGTCATTGTCCTCAACCGGTCCGCTGCATCGTCACAGGATGGTCGCGAATTTGTTGACGAGCAGGATGTCCTCGACGGCCTGGATGTTGTCGCGCGAGGACAGCGTGATCTCCTCGACGGCCGCGTGCAGATCGCAGCCCTCGCTCAGCACGCGGTCATAGATCTGCCGCCGCCTAGCCTCGTCGGGCGGCAGCATGAAGATGCTGTAGAGAATCAGGCCGCGCAATCGCGGCAGCTCGTCCAGGATGTCCTCGAGCACCATGTAGCTGCCTGGCATGGTGTGCTCGGCGGCGCTCAGCAGATAATGCAGGTTCTTCCGCCGCGCATAGTCGCGGATCACGATGTTCTGGACGTGCTGGGGGGTGCGGCTGCCGTTCAGCGGCCGGGCGCCGATATAGCCGCGGTGGCCGGCTCGCTCAGCCATGGAAGCCTCCAGGCAGCTTGTACTGCATGCCGACGCGTGTCGCCGGACGCAGCAGGATCGGTTCAAAGAATTCGCCGAATCGCTTGTCCGCATAGGGCGACATGATGCTCTTGAAGCGGCAGTTCATGCTCCAGCGCGAGCCGGCTTCCTCGTTGATGCGATTGCCGTGCATTAGGGTCTGGTTGAACAGCATCACGTGACCGTAGGGAATCTCGATGAAGGTCGCGTGCGGCTTGATGGTCTGGTAGAGTTCCTCGGCGCTGCGCAGGCTGGCCATCCGGTCCTGCATGTCACCGTCCAGGGATGGCGGCAGCAGATACATCGATTTGGTGCGGTGGACGTCGACCAGCGGCACCCACACCACGACCTCGAATGGCGAGTCGCCCGACCAGACGTCGGAATGGGTGGCGAGGAGCGACGAATCGTCTCCGGGCAGCTGGATGCTGAGATTGACGCGGCGCTGCATGCAGAGCTCATTGCCGACGATGGTCTCGATCGTCGAGCGCGCCAGACGGAAATAGGTCGGCCGGAACCAGGGCTCGGCGTTGAGGCCGTTGAAGACGTGCAGCCGCAGACCGTTGAGATCATCGACGCTCACCCGCGTGTGGATGGTGTCGAGCATCGCATAGGGGTCGTTGCCGTGTGGCAACTTCAGATAATCCGCCGCGAGCTCGGCGGCGCGCCGCTGGATCCGGTCGAGCCCGGCGCGATCGTCGGCCGGCGTGGTGACGAATCCGTCGTCGATGAAGCGTTGCGCCAGTGCCTGCTCATCGGCCCCGAGGAAAGCCGTGTCCGTCATGCAAAATACTCCCGGGCGGTCGCGCAAACATAGCTGATATCCGACGCAGAGAGGAACTGGTTGATGGGAAGCGTGAGGATCTGATCCGCCTGCCGCTCGGTCACCGGGAACGCGCCGCGACCTTGACCCAGATGCGCCGCCGCCTCCTGGAGATGGATCGGTACCGGATAGTGGATCGCGGTCTCGATGCCCTTGTCGGCAAGATATTTCTGGAGGTCGTCGCGACGGTCCGTCTGCACGACGAAGGTATGGAAGGTGTTGAACTCGATGTTGCGGCAAACCGGGATGAACAGGGGAAGGCCGGCGAGCTCGGCGCGGTATTGCGCGGCGTTGCGGCGCCGGCGTTCGATGACAGAGGGCAGGTGACGCAAGCGAATGCGAAGCACCTCGGCCTGGACCGTGTCGAGGCGTGACACGATGCCCCATTCCTGAACGTCGCTGCGATTGATCAGACCGTGATTGCGCAGGCGGCGAATTCTCGCGGCAAGCTCGGCGTCGGCGGTGACGACGAAGCCGGCGTCGCCCGCGGCATTGAGGTTCTTCAGCGGGTGGGCGGAGAAGCAGCCGAACGTTCCGATGGTTCCGCTCATCCGGCCGTCATAGGTCGAGCCGACGGCCTGCGCGCTGTCCTCGATCACCGCGAGAGCGTGCTTGGCCGCGATCGCCATCAGCGGGTTCATGTCCGCCATGCGCCCGGTCAGGTGCACCGGCATGATCGCCCTGGTGCGCGAAGTGACGGCGGCCTCGACTGCGGCGGGATCGATATTCTGATCCGGCAGCACGTCCGCAAACACAGGTGTGGCGCCGACGGCGATGATGGCCGCGGTCGATGCCACGAACGAATTCGGCGGAGCGATCACCTCGTCCCCGGGACCGATGTTGAGCGCCCTCAAGGACAGGATCAGCGCATCGGTGCCGGAATTCAGCGTCACCACATGCGGCGCGCCGAGATAGGTGGCGAGCTCCTCTTCGAGCTTCGCAACGGCCGCGCCGCCGATGAAGTCGCCGCGCCGGAACACGGCCTCGACTGCGTGCATGATCTCAACGCGCTCTTCCTCAAATTGCGCGGGAAGATTGACGTAACCGATGCGTCGGCGGCCGGTGTCAGCGTCCATTGCAGAACTTCCGAACGATCTCGATGACGCGGTCCTGCTGCGCCCGTGTCAGATGCTGGTCGACGGGGAAGCTGATGACTTCCCGGGCATGGCGGTCGGTGACCGGGAAGGTGCCCGGCGCGTAGCCGAGATGCTTGAGACCTTCCTGCTGGTACAACGGGATGGGATAGTGGATCTTCGCTTCAATGCCGTTGTCCAGACAGTATTTGTAGAGCTCGTCGCGACGCTCGGCGAACACCATGTAGAGATGGTAGACGTGCTTCACGTTAGGCCGGCGCGGCGGAATGCGCAGGCCGGGCAGGCCGGCAAGGCCCGAATCGTAATAGGCCGCGTTCTCGATCCGACGGCGCGTGATCTCGCTGGTCTGGCCGATCAGCCAGTTGCCGACGACCGCCTGGAGGGAATCGAGCCGCGAATTGCAGCCGAGGATCGCGATCTCGTCGCGATTCCTCATGCCGTGGTTGCGGATCAGGCGAAGTCGCTCGTTCATTCCGTCGTCGTTGGTGACGACGACGCCGGCATCGCCCCAGACGTTGAGGTTCTTGAGCGGATGCAGGGAGAAGCCGGCCGCGATACCGTGGGTGCCGGACCGTTTTCCCGCGAACTCCGACAGGATGCCTTGGCAGGAATCCTCGACGACGGGAATGTTGTGACGCTGGGCGATCGCCATCAGCTTGCCCATGTCGGTGACTTCGCCGGTCAACTGAACCGGCATGATCGCCTTGGTCTTCTCCGTGATCGCGGCTTCGACGTAGTCGACGTTCATGCAGAAGGAGTCGTCGCAGTCGACCAGCACCGGGGTCGCGCCGGTCTCGGCGATGGCGCCAACGGTGGCGATGAAAGTGTTGGCGGCCGTGATGACCTCGTCGCCATGGCCGATGCCGAGCGCCTTGAGCGGCAGCTTGAGCGCATCGGTGCCCGATCCGACGCCGATGGCGTGACGCACGCCGATCAGCTCGGCAAAGCGCCGTTCGAATTCGGCGACCGGCTTGCCCAGGGTGAAGTCACCCGTCGCCACCAGTCGGCCGATTTCGGCCAGGATCGGTGCCGGGTCGGAGAATTGCTCGAGCAGATAGGAATATCGAACGTCGTGCATGGGACCCGTCAGGTGGAATGAAGTTGCGGAGAGGAGGTGAGCGAGGCGACGAGCGCGCGCTCGATCGAGGTCGCAATGGCATCGGCGGAAAGTCCGTGCTTCTTCAGCAGCGAGTCCTGCGATCCGTAATTGTGCATGAACCGGTCCGGCAGCGACAACCGCAGCATCGCGGGCAGGCCAGAGCCGAGCTTGTCGATCAGCGCCTCCGCGACCGCGCCGCCGAGGCCACCGGAGGGCACGTGCTCCTCCAGCGTCGCTACCAGCCTGGTGCCCCGGATCGCTTGCAGCAGCGCCTCGCTGTCGAGCGGCTTGACGGTGTGCATGTGCAGGATGCCGGCGCGAATGCCCTGCGCCGCCAGCAGATCTGCCGCAGCGAGCGCGCGCTGGAGCATGATGCCTGTCGTGACCATGACGACGTCGCCAGGGGGCCGCATCAGGATGGCCTTGCCGATCTCGAAGCCGTGCTCGGCCTTCGAGACCACGGCGTCACCGCCTTTGCCGAGCCGGATGTAGATCGGCCCGGTCCAGTCGAGCGTTTGCTCCATCAGCCGCGCCGCCTCGTCGGCGTCGCAGGGGCAGACCACCGTCATGTTCGGCAGCGCCCGCATGATGGCGATGTCCTCGATCGCCTGGTGGGTGGGGCCGAGCGGCGCGTAGACGAGCCCGCCGCCATTGGCGATCAGCCGCACCGGCAGATTGTGCAGGCACAGATCGACGGCGACCTGCTCGTAGCAGCGGCGGGTGAGGAATGTGGCGATGGTGTTGACGTAGGGCACGAAGCCTTCCATCGCGAGACCGGCCGACATGCCGATGATGTGCGCTTCCGAAATGCCTTCGATCAGATGGCGCTTGGGAAACTCCTTGCTCATCGCGCGCAAGGTGCCCGCGCCGGGATCGGAGCCGATGTAGAGCACACGCTCGTCGCGCGTGGCGAGCTTGTGGACCATGTTCATCGCGGTGTTGCGCATGAGGAGCCGATCAAAAATCGCCGACCGCGACGCGGATGGCGTCGAGCTCGCTGTCGGTCAACTTGTTCTTGTGATGCCAATTGGCGTTGGATTCCGCGGCCGGCAGACCCTTGCCCTTGACGGTATGGCAGATGATCGCGGTGGGTTTTCCCGGAACGGCCGGGACCTGCTTCAAGACGGTGCGCAGGGCCCCGACGTCGTGGCCGTTGAGCTCCTGGACGGCAAAGCCGAAGCTGCGCCATTTGTCGGCGAGCGGCTCCAGCGGCAGGACGTAATCGGTGGGCCCGTAGCTCTGCAGCTTGTTGTAGTCGATCAGCGCGACCAGATTGTCGAGCCCGTGCTTGGCCGCGCCCATGGCAGCTTCCCAAACCGATCCCTCGTTGATCTCGCCGTCGCCAAGCAGGACGAAGGTGCGGTAGGTGCGCTCGCGCATGCGCGCGGCGAGCGCGAGGCCGACACCGATCGACAGACCATGCCCGAGAGCGCCGGTCGAGGCCTCGACCCCCGGCACCATTCCGTATTCGGGATGTCCGCCCAAAATGCTGTCGGGGCCGCAGAAGCCGTCCAGCTCCGACAGCGGAAAGAATCCGCGATCGGCCAACAGCGCATAGAGCGCCAGGCAGCCGTGTCCCTTGCTGAGGATCGCGCGGTCGCGGGCCGGATCGCGCGGGTTGTTCGGGTCGATCCGCAGCACGTCGTCGTAGAGCACGCGGACCATCTCGATCAGCGACAATGCCGGTCCGACATGTCCGCGTCCCGCGGAGCGGACAGAACCCAAGACCAGGCGGCGCAAATAAAGGCTGCGCTCATCCAGCGTGCAGGTGAGGGCGGCTTCAGCGTGGGGTGAGATTTGGGTCACTTCGGTAAATCGGTTAGCCGAATCGTCTGGTGAAGCCGGCGGGCCTTGTCGAGCTGACCGGCGAGGCGGATCGTAACATCGCCACCTTGCGCAGCCATTGCGCGCCGGGAGCGGCTGTCCGGCAAATAGGCGTTCAGGACAATCAGGCACCAGATTCCCTTGAACACAGGATACAGTACGTCACGTCGGATCGCAAACGCATCATCGCTCGCCTCGAAGGCGCGCGACAGCCGTTCGATCAAGCGATTCGCGCTTGCTTCCGGCAGGTCGCTGCCGGGGTGAATGGCGGTGTCGGACACGAGCTTGACCGGATCGTCCCAGCCGAAATATTCGAAGTCGATGAATCGCAAGCGCCCGTCTTCGGCGCGCAACGCGTTGTGCAGTCCGAAATCGGACGGACTCAGCGCGCGATGGGTGGGCGCGAGGTCCGCCGTGGGATCCCTGCCCAGTTCCGCGTAGCGCCGGCGGAGCTGCCGAATCGCGACGGCCGTGCTGGGAACTAGGCTGCCTTCGATAAACGCACGCAGGTCGGGATGATCATCCGAGGCCCGCCTCAGTGCGTCCAGGCGCTGCTCGTACTGGGTGATGGCCGCCTCGGGCGAGAAGATGCTGGCTGAGGCGTTGCGCAGATTCTGCGCGCCTTCGGCGTCGCGCAACTTCTGGAGCTCGATGAGGAAATCGGCGAGCTGATCGGCATCGTCGTCTTGAGGGCGCAGCACCGCCGCCTCGCCGTCGAACCATTGGTACAGCGCGCAGAACGCATGTGCATCCTTCGCGACTGGCTGCGGTGTCGACGTGATGCCATGGCGCGCCAGGAACGAGAGCGCATCATACTCCTGTCCCAGGCGATCGCGTCCGTCGGACGGGTAATGCTTGAGGGCGAGGGGCGGTCCGTTCGCCATCTCCAGCCGAAACACCCTGTTGTTGCCGCCGGATCGTGCCGGCTGGGCGGACGCAACACGCGCACCGGCCAGGCGGCTGCCGATCGCCATCGCATCCGGCGCGGTGATGTCGGTCTCGCTCATGCCGCAAACACCTCGCGGCGGATATCGGCCCATGTCGCGATTGGCTTGCAGTGTTCGGGGTGGGGCGGCTGCGACTGCGTGAACAGGATCGATCGCGTGGCCTTCGGAAAATGCGGTTGCTCGAAGACGTCGATGAGGTCATCGATGAAGACGTCGAGCTTCAGGCTCACGAGCCTCTCGACCTTGGCGGGCAGTGTGTCCTCGAAATAGACATCGTCGATAGCCAGCGCCGCATCCGCAGCGTCGACCAGGTTGGCTCTCCGCAGCCAACTGCGCGCGGCGTCACGCAGATCGGTGCGGTCGGGGTCCTGATGACCGAATCGGGTCTTGTGGCTGACGATGCAGACCTTCGAGCCGGCCTGCTTGCACGTCGCCAGGAATTCCCGCACTCCTGGATAGATTTCGGCGCCGCCAATTCCCTTGCCGTAGACGAAGCCTTGCAGTCCTTGCCAGGCGAGCTCGCCGCCCGCGCGGGACCGGAGATGATCCCGTAGGTCGGTCTTCAGCCCCTCCCAGCCTTCCGGCACCAGCCCATGCTGACGTGCGACGGTGGCAAAGACCTTGTCGTAGCAGATGATCGTGTTGTCGAAATCGATGCCGATCCGCACGCCGCTCACTTCAGGCTGATGTTCTGCATCATCTTGATGTTGAAGTACCGGGGGTCGTTGAGCGAGTTCGGCAGGCGACCGCCCTTGAAGGCGTTGACGAGGCCGGACACGGCCTGCTCGATCGTGTGGGTCGGCGCAAAGCCGAGCTCGCGGCGGATCTTCTTCGAAGAGACGTGGTAGGAGCGGAGATCGTCGGTCGGCTCGACGACGACGTCGACATTGCTGCCGACCACTGACTTAACGATGTCGGCGATCTTCATCAGCGAGTGGTTCTCGTAGCCGATATTGTAGGTCTTGCCGTCGATCTTCGCGTCATCCTGCTGGAGCAGGAACAGATAGGCGGCTGACATGTCCTCGATGTGCAAATTAGGCCGGCGCTGCGTTCCACCGAACACGCGAATGCGGCCGGTGTTGACCGCGAGATTTGTCAGGATGTTGACGACGACGTCGAGCCGCTGCCGCGGTGCGTAGCCGCAGACGGTGGCGGGACGAACCGTGCAGGTGACGAAACCGGACGCGGCCTCGTCGGCAAGGTCGGTCTCGCACATCGCCTTGAACTTCGAGTAGTCCGTGAGCGGCTCGCAGGACAAGTCCTCGGTCACCTCGGCCTCGTCCTTGATGCCGTAGACGCTGGACGAGGAGGCATAGATGAAGCGCTTGATGCCCGCCTTCTTGGCGGCGCGCACCATCGGCCGGAAGCAGTCGTAGTTAATGGATTTGCCGAGCCCCGGGTCCAGCTCGAACGACGGATCGTTGGAGATGCAGGCAAGGTGGATCACGGCGTTGTTGCCGCGCAGGGCCTCGTTGATCGCGGCCTCGTCACGGATGTCACCCTTGATCAGGCGCAAATCGGGATTGTTGCGGATGGCATCGAACACATCCTCGCCATACATGAACAGGTCGAGCACGGTGACCTTGTGGCCCGCAGCGAGCAATTGGGGAACCAGCACGCTGCCGACATAGCCGGCACCCCCGGTGACCATCACATTCCATTTTTGACCAATCACTGTCGTTCTCCAGTATCTGCCGTCGCGCTACTTCAGCAAGGCCGTGACGAACTTGACCAGCGGCACCTTTTCGACCGAGCTGCGGTGGCCGACGATCCCGACCTTGATCGCGCCGGCCGCGTTGCCGATGAAGGCGACGTCCTCGATATTGCCGCCGGCGGCGACCAGCGGCGCGGTGATCGTCAGGAAGGCGTCGCCCGCGCCGACAGTGTCCACGACGGTCTTGGTGAAGGCGGGGACGCGCGTGACGCCCGTTTTCGACGAGAAGGGGTAACAGCCGAAGGAGCCGTGCGTGATGATCATGTTGTCGCAGTCGATCTTGCCGTGCAGGCCGGCCTCGATCACGGACGCGATGTCGCTGAACTTGTCGGTTGCAGCCAGACGCGCCTCCGGCGCATCGATGCAGATGTAGTCCGCCCGCGGATACCTCGTGATCAGGTTGTAGCCGTGATTGCCACTGTTGCTCTGGGCATTGACCGCAAGGAACTTGGAGTTGGCGATCAGGGTGTCGATCGTGCTCGACGCGATCATGCCGTGACCGAAATCGGTGGCGATGACTACGTCCGCGCCACGCACGCGCTCCGTCGTGATACGGTCGATCTCCTTCCGATCGGCCTCGTCGAGCGGCGTATCGTCCATGGTGTAGACTTCGAACAGCTTGTGCAGATATCCCAGCTCGACGTACCGCGATTTGCGGGTCGTCGGACGGCTCGGAAGGCGGATCGGCGTAAACGTGACATTCGGGCGGACATGCGCACGAATGAACTCTTCGGGGTAGTCGTTGCCGCCCAGCGTCGTGACGACTTCCACCGATTTACAGAAGCTCGCGACATGGTTGGCCGCGGCGATGACGCCGCCGGCAAATTGCTCGCCGCTCTTGAAGAGCGTGGCGACGATGTTTTCCTTCGATGCCTTTCCGAGCGCCGTGACGTACTGGTATTCGTCGATGATGGTGTCGCCGACCAGCACGACGTGCATGTCCTGCACCTTGTCGATGAGCTTCAGCAGGCGATCGGCGCCGCCACCTTCACGGACCTTTTGCAGGTAGTCGCGGAGTGGCGGATCGTAGATGTCGACATACCGGTTCACCAGCGACGAGGAGCTGAAGGTCACGTCGCGCGTGAACACGATGCGTCCGCCGTGACGCTCGACGGCGTCGCGCTCGGTCCGGATCTTGCCGGTTACGTCGTCTTCGGGGTTTTCGTAGTCGGACCCCTTCACATAGATGTCCGGCCGCACCGTATCCAGGATCGGCTCGGCGCTGGAGGTGTGATTGATGCCGACCCAATCGACGTTCGCGAGCGAGGCCAGCATCTCGGCCCGCATGTTTTCGGGGAAGATCGGCCGACCCGGTCCCTTGTTGACGTAACGGTCGGCGGTGATCGTCACCATGACGACGTCGCCCTCGTTGCGCGCCGCCTGGATGTGCCTGATATGGCCGAGATGCACGAGGTCGAAGACTCCGTGGCAGAGTGCAACCTTCCGGCCCCGCGCTTGCGCGGACCGCGCGATCTCGCCCAGTTCCTCGATTGTCTTGATCTTTTCGTGCGTCGCCAGTTGGTCGTTCAACGCGGGATTGCCGGTCGGAATAGTGCCCATGTGAATAACCCAAAGCGCCAGCCGGCCTCAGCCGGGCGGCCCGGAATTGATCGATTCGCGGCAACAATACCCGGCGAGCCTGTTCACTGGCTTGCCTTCTGCGGCGCGCCGGACGCCGCGTCGTTGTTGTCCCCGAGATATTTGAACCAGTCCTTCGTGGCGTCCGCGATCTTGTCCACCGTCCACAGGGGAGCGTCCTTGTACTGATCCATCGACTTCAGCATCGTCGCGACCCCATCCTCAAATTTTACCTTCGGCGTCCATTTCAGGATCCGCTTGATCTTGGTGATGTCGGCATAGGTGCAATCGGGCTCGCCGGGGCGCTTGGGAATGTGGACCTTGTCGCCGCCGAGAAGCTCGACCAGCCGGTTGACGCTGTAGGTGTTGTCTGAGCCGACGTTGAAAATCTCGTTCGAGACGTCGGAGCGCGCGGCGGTCACGAAAGCGTCGGCGACATCGCTGACGAAGGTGAAGTCGCGGGTCTGCTCGCCGTCGCCGACCACCGTGAAGGGCTTGCCGGCGAGCTTCTGCGCCATGAACACGCCGAACACGGCGCCGTAGGTGCCCGTGGTGCGGTGGCGGGGCCCGTACACGTTGAACAGGCGCAGCGCGACCGCGGGCAGCTTGTAGACCTGGCACCAGTGCATGACGCACTGCTCGCCGAGATTCTTGGTGAGGGCATAGGGATACATCGGCCGGATCTCGGCGCTCTCCGGCGTCGGATAGACGTCGGGAATTCCGTAGCAGGACGACGACGCGGCATAAACGAAGCGGCTGACGCCCGCCTGCCGTGCAGCCTCGAGAACGTGGACCGTGCCATCGACATTGGCGCGGTGATACGGGATCGGGGACTCGATCGAGGGAACGATGTCGGCCAGCGCTGCGAGATGGAATACCCAGTCGATGCCGTCGAAATGCGGCTTGATCGATTCGAGTTCGGTGACGTCGGCCCGCACGATCTTCAGTCGATCAGAATCGACGCGCGAGGCCAGATTTTCGGGGCGTCCGATCACAAAATTATCGAGCGCGACGACCTCGTGGCCATCGTCGAGGAGGCGGTCGACGAGGTGACTGCCGATGAAGCCGGCGCCGCCAGTAACGATGCACTTCATAGGAACATCCGTGATGCGAATGCCCAGCGAAACAGGCCCGCCAATGTTGAGTGTAAGGTGGAAACCGAATCGGCTGCGGTCAACTTCGAAGGTAATATACCTTTGCAAATGCTGGTGATAGCCGGTATCAGGGCGTCATGTCGCCGTCGAGCTGCCAACCTATGCCTGTGGAGCACATCGATCCCGATCACAAGGCTTTCCTCGACGATTATGTGAGGCGCCTCCATCACGCGACGGCAATTGACGACGGGGTTTTCGCCAGGATTTCCGACACCCGCACGGCCTGGTTGCGTGCGCGCGAGCAGGGCGGCCGCGTCATCTTCATCGGCAATGGAGGTTCGGCCGGCATTGCTTCCCATCTCGCAATCGATCTGGCGAAGAACGCATCGGTGCCGGCACTCTGCTTCAGCGATGCCAGCATGATGTCGTGCCTTGCCAATGATTACGGCTTCGAGGACTGGCTTGCGCATGCTGTGAGGCTGAGCGCCCGCTCCGGCGATTGCCTAGTCGCGATCAGCTCGTCGGGACGCTCGAAGAACATTCTCAAGGCGGTCGCGCAGGCGCGGACGATGAAGCTCGATGTGATCACGCTGTCGGGCATGAACGCGGAGAATCCGCTGCGCAATCTCGGCGACGTCAATTATTACGTCGACAGTCGCAGCTACAATATTGTCGAGACCACGCATCAGTTCTGGATGATGGCCGCGATCGACCTCATCATCGGTCGCGCGGAATATCCGGCGTCCTGAGGCGGTGTCGTCGATCTGATCACCACGTGGTGAGATACCTCACCCGCTCGCATGTCTCCGTTTTACGGTCCTACGATGAAAAACTTGTTTTACGTCCGCCATACCTGCCGCCTCTGTCATTCGGACAAGCAAGAGCTTGTCGTCCCGATGGCAGGCATGCCCATCGGCACGCCGAACTTCCAGGTGCCGGATGCAAGCGTCGAGGATCCCGTCTTTCGGGCCGCGGTGCCG
The DNA here is from genome assembly GCF_023101105.1 of Bradyrhizobium sp. 155. NCBI lineage: Bacteria > Pseudomonadati > Pseudomonadota > Alphaproteobacteria > Hyphomicrobiales > Nitrobacteraceae > Bradyrhizobium > Bradyrhizobium sp. 155. The sequence goes on from NZ_CP064704.1 coordinate 3,120,862, forward strand.
ATGGCGCTGCACCTGTGCGCGGACTGCGGCCACCTGCAGATTCTCCACGTCGGCAATCCAGAGATCCAGTATCGCAACTACGTTTATACCACCTCGCTCTCGCTTGGCCTGCGGGAGCACTTCGCGGGCTATGCCAACGACGTCGTCAGCCGATTCGCCATCGCGCCGGGCTCGCTGGTCGTCGAGCTCGGCAGCAACGACGGATCGCTGCTCGGTTTCTTCAAAGAGCGCGGCATGCGGGTGCTGGGTGTCGATCCCGCCGTCGACATCGCACGGCGTGCGACGGAAGCGGGAATCGAAACCATCGGCGATTTCTTCACCGATGCCATCGGTCGCCGCATCCTGCAAAGCCACGGCGCGGCCAGCGTCGTGATCGCCAACAACATGATCGCCAATGTCGACAATCTCGATCCGCTGGTGATCGGGGTTCGCGACGTGCTTGCGCCGGACGGGCTGTTCGTTTTCGAAACGCAATATGGCGTCGACGTCACCGAGAAGAACCTTCTCGATACCGTCTATCACGAGCATCTGTCATATTTTAACATCAAGCCGCTGACGCGCTTCTTCGCGCGGCTCGGCATGGAAGTGATCGACGTCCAGCACATCGAGACCAAGGGCGGCTCGATCCGGGTGACGGTGCAGCGTGCCGGCGGCGCGAAGAAGCCGTCCGCGGAGGTGGCACGCTTCATTGCCGAGGAAGACCGGCTCGGCGTCGATCAGCCGGCCTACTATGTGCCCTATGCGAAGAGAATCGCCGCCATTCGCGACGAGTTGGTCGCGATGGCCGACGCCGCCCATGCGCGCGGCCAGCTCGTGGCCGGCTACGGCGTCTCGGTCGGGACCACGACGCTGCTGCCGCAGTTCGGCCTGGAGAACAAGATCGACTTCCTGGTGGACGACGACCCCAACAAGGGGAACGTGATGGCCGGCCCCGGGTACGACATCCCGATCCTGCCGCCCGCCGCCCTTTACGAGCGCAAGCCGGCGTTCGTCGTCGTCTTCGCCTGGCGCTATGTGGATCCGATCCGGGCCAAGCATGCCGGCTATTTCGCCGAGGGCGGAAAGTTCGTTGTGCCGCTGCCGGGTATTTCGACGATCGATCGGGCCGACTGACCTTGAGGGGGCGCCAAAGGGGCTGCAGGTGAGGGGGCCCCCGGCGGTGTCGTTCTCCGTGGAACCGGCTGAGGTGCTGGGGCGGCGCTTTGCAGGCGGCAGATAAGCCCTTGATCGGCCTGATCTCTAATCGGTCGCCCGCGGAGGTCGGTTTACTCGCGCGGGCCCTCTCTATCTTGACCTTTGGTCCCATCCGCAGTAGATACCGCGCACTCGCAGCCGGCCCGTTAGACGCGGATCTCCGGCGCGGCTTTGAAATCCCCGAACAATCGAGCCCGATTTCCGGCTCATCCTTCGACAGAGGGCTGGGCCAACGGCGGCTGTTCGGATCCCTGAAATTCATTCGCGTCTGTCGACGGACGTTGGACATCAAACGATGGCAGTCAGCCCGTTCAAGTTCTTGCAGGAAGTCCGCTCGGAGACCGCCAAGGTCACTTGGCCGACCCGCCGCGAGACCACGATCACCACCATCATGGTGTTCGTGATGGTCGCCGTGGCCTCGATCTTCTTCTTCGCCGCCGACCAGATCATCCGCGTCCTCATCACCTTCCTTCTGGGCATTCACTGATGGCAACAGCAACGGCTCAATTGTCTGACAAGCGCTGGTACATCGTCCACGCCTATTCGAACTTCGAGAAGAAGGTCGCCGAATCGATCCGCGAGCAGGCCAAGCAGCGCGGGCTTGAGGAGTTGTTCGAACTGGTGCTGGTTCCGACCGAGAAGGTCACGGAAGTGCGCCGCGGCCGCAAGATCGACGCCGAGCGCAAGTTCTTCCCGGGCTACGTGCTGGTGAAGATGAAGCTGACCGACGAGGCGTTTCATCTGATCAAGAACACGCCGAAGGTGACCGGCTTCCTCGGCGCGGAAAACAAGCCGATGCCGATCTCGGAAGCCGAGGCCATGCGCATTCTGCACCAGGTGCAGGAGGGCGTGGAACGGCCGAAGGCGTCGGTGTCGTTCGAGATCGGCGAGAACGTGCGCGTGGCCGATGGCCCGTTTGCCTCGTTCTCGGGTGTGGTCGAGGAAATCGACGAGGCGCGCTCGCGCGTGAAGGTCGCGGTGTCGATCTTCGGCCGCGCCACGCCGGTCGAACTGGAATTCGGTCAGGTCGAGAAGGTCTGATCGGGTAGGCGTGAGGCTTCGGTCTCGCGCAACAAGAGGCCGTGGGAGGGAGAGGGCGGTTGCCAGCCGCATCCGACCCAGACCACGAACCTGAAACCGCCGGCCCAGGCCGGCCCAACAGGAGTGATACATGGCAAAGAAAGTGACCGGATACCTGAAGCTTCAGGTCCCGGCCGGTGCGGCGAATCCTTCGCCCCCGATCGGTCCCGCGCTCGGTCAGCGCGGTCTCAACATCATGGAGTTCTGCAAGGCGTTCAACGCCCAGACCCAGAAGGAAGAGAAAAACACCCCGATTCCCGTCGTGATTACGATCTACGCCGATCGTTCGTTCACGTTCGAGATGAAGACGCCGCCGATGTCCTTCTTCCTCAAGCAGGCTGCCAAGATCCAGTCCGGCTCCAAGGCGCCGGGCCGTGACAAGGCGGGTGCGGTGACCAAGGCCCAGGTGCGCGAGATCGCCGAGAAGAAGATGAAGGATCTCAATTGCGATTCCATCGAAGCGGCCATGAAGATGGTCGAGGGCTCTGCCCGCTCGATGGGTCTGGAAGTGGCAGGGTAAGCGGTCATGGCAATCGGAAAACGTTTGAACAAAGCCCGCGAAGGTATTGATCGCGAAAAGCTTTACCCGCTCGCAGACGCCATCAAGATGGTCAAGGAACGCGCGAAAGCGAAGTTCGACGAGACCATCGAGGTCGCGATCAATCTCGGCGTCGATCCGCGTCACGCCGACCAGATGGTCCGCGGCGTTGTGACCCTGCCGAACGGCACCGGCCGTACGCTCCGCGTCGGCGTGTTCGCCCGCGGCGCCAAGGCCGACGAGGCCAAGGCTGCCGGAGCCGACGTCGTCGGCGCCGAGGACCTGGTCGAGAAGGTGCAGAACGGCACGATCGATTTCGATCGTTGTATTGCGACCCCCGACATGATGCCGCTGGTCGGTCGTCTCGGTAAGGTGCTGGGCCCGCGCGGCCTGATGCCGAACCCGAAGATCGGCACCGTGACCATGGACGTCACCGGCGCCGTGAAGGGCGCCAAGGGCGGCTCGGTCGAGTTCCGCGTCGAGAAGGCCGGCATCCTGCAGGCTGGCGTCGGCAAGGCCTCGTTCACCGAGGAAAAACTGGTCGAAAACATCAAGGCCTTGGCTGACGCTGTCTCCAAGGCCAAGCCGGCCGGTTCCAAGGGCACCTACATCCAGCGCGTTGCGGTGTCCTCGTCGATGGGCCCCGGCGTGAAGGTCGAGCCGGGCACCATTCTCGGCTAAGGTTTGCAAATGACATGAGGCGAGGGGCGGAATTGGGCAACCGATTCCGCCCCTCGTCGTTTGTGACGGCGTTCACCGGAAACAAGAACAATGACTGACAAGGTCCTGATCTACTCGCGCTTTCCCAAGACGATGATGGCGCGCTTCGCCGAGCGGTTCGAACTGCTCGACACCGGCGGCAAGCCGGCGCGGGAGATGTTTTCGGCCGACGCGCTCGGCGATATCCGTGCAGTGCTCACCGCCGGCGGCACGCCGCTGGGCGCGGAGGCGATGGACCTATTTCCCAAGCTCGGTGCCATCGTCTGCTACGGCACCGGCTATGACGGTGTTGACCTGAAGGCCGCTGTTGCCCGCAATATTGCGGTCGGACATAGCCCGGGTGCCAATGCGGCCTCCGTCGCCGACATCGCGATGACCCTGATGCTCGCGGCGACGCGGCGAATCCTGGTGGCCGACCAGTACGTCCGAAGCGGCGATTGGGCCGCGTCAAAGCCCTCGCCGATGATGCGCCCGCAGGCCGGGATGCCGGGCCGCCGCATCGGCGTCTACGGCATGGGCGAGATCGGCCGCAAGATCGCAGCGCGCTGCGCGTCCTTCGAGAGCGAGATCGGCTATTTCAGCCGCAGCAGGTACGATCTGCCCTATCAATATTTCCCGACCTTGGAGGCGCTGGCCGACTGGTGCAGCGTGCTGATGATCGCGGTCCGGGCAGGAGCCGAGACCCAGCATGCCGTCAGCGCCGATATCCTCAAGCGCCTCGGGGCGGACGGCTATGTCGTCAACATCTCCCGCGGCTCGGTGATCGATGAGAAAGCCCTGGTGCTGGCGCTCACGGAGAAGACCATCGCCGGAGCCGGTCTCGATGTCTATGACAAGGAACCGCACGCTCCTGACGCGCTGACGGCACTGCCCAACGTCGTGTTCTCCCCCCATATTGGCGGCCACACCCTGGAATCGCACGTCGCCATGCAGAACTGCGTGCTGGCGAACCTGACCGCGTTTTTCGAGGGCAAGAAGTTGCCTTACGCGGTCAAATGAGCGGAAACCGGCCCTTTTCGGCCATGGTTAAGCGCGAGCGGCAACGGATTGGAACTGGTGTGAATTTTGCTCTTGGCAAGCAGGCCCCGAGCGGTTAAAGAACCGCTTCCGGACGTGCCGGCCTCGGCTGGCGCGTTCGTGCACGCATTCCGAAAACAAGCGATGGAGATCATTCCTTTTCAGGGCGTCCGTGAGGATTTGCTGGAAAGGGAGGGAAAACCGTCGGGTGTGGGGTGCGGGCAGAGGTCGGGCGGTTCGCCGGCTGACCTTGTCCTGTCCAAGACTGCAGGCGCCCGCGGGGAATTCCGATTTCTCAACGGCTTAATCGCATGGCCTGCATAGACGGGTGAAGACCGGATTTCACTTCGTGGCCACCTTAGGGTCGGTTGCGGAATGGGTTTGGTTCGGACCTCGACACGCCGTGGGCTCTAACGGGCTCTCGGAGGGCAGGCTTTGAATTGTCGTCTTGCCCGGCGTGTCCGATGGGTTTGGCCCTGAGGTTCAGGTTTGGGCGGGACGATGGGTGCAACCCGGCGGTCCCGCTTTCGCGATGACCGCCAACCGGAAAGAGCTTGCTGTGGAACGAGCGGCAAAAAAGGAAGCGGTCGAACAGCTCAATGGGGTCTTCAAGACCACGAGCGTCGCGGTCGTTGCCCAATATTCCGGCCTGACCGTTGCCCAGATGCAGAAGCTGCGCTCGCAGATGAAGCAGGCTGGCGCCTCGGTGAAGGTCTCGAAGAACCGTCTCGCCAAAATTGCTCTTGAAGGCACTGACGTCGTTGCCATCGGCCCCATGCTGAAGGGACCGACCGTGATCGCCACCTCGGACGATCCGGTAGCGGCGCCAAAGGTCGCCGTCGAATTCGCCAAGGCGAACGAAAAGTTCGTCATCATTGGTGGCTCGATGGGAACGACCGTCCTGAATGTCGACGGCGTGAAGGCTCTTGCCTCGCTGCCGTCGCTTGACGAACTGCGCGCCAAGATCGTCGGCCTGCTTGTGGCCCCGGCGACCAAGATCGCTCAGCTCGCCAACGCGCCCGCGGGCAAGCTCGCGCGCGTCATCCAGGCTTATGCCTCAAAGGGCGAAGCGGCCTGACGCCCTTCGCAAAACTCAAACCCGAACCAGACTTACATTCAAGGAAACTGAACAATGGCTGACCTGCAGAAGATCGTCGACGACCTCTCGAGCCTCACCGTGCTCGAAGCTGCCGAACTCGCGAAGCTCCTCGAAGAGAAGTGGGGCGTTTCGGCTGCCGCGGCTGTCGCCGTGGCTGGCCCGGCTGGTGGTGGCGCCGCCGCCGCTCCGGCCGAAGAGAAGACCGAGTTCACGGTCGTTCTTGCCGCCGCCGGCGACAAGAAGATCGAGGTCATCAAGGAAGTCCGCGCCATCACCGGCCTGGGCCTGAAGGAAGCAAAGGACCTCGTCGAGGGCGCGCCGAAGCCTGTCAAGGAAGGCGTGAACAAGGACGAAGCCGAGAAGCTCAAGGCCCAGCTCGAGAAGGCTGGCGCGAAGGTCGAGCTCAAGTAAGCAGCGCTTACTGGCACGAGATCCCGGTCAGCATCATCGCAACCGGGATCTCGGTCCGCTCTCCGAAACGGCGGGCCAGATGCAAAAGGCGTGCGACGGAACGACCCGACGCAGGCCGAACACGAAAAAGTGTGGGGATTTGAGGGTTTGTCCCTCGAATCTGCACTAATGTCGCCCCATATCGGGTCGGCAGCACGAAAGCGCGGTGGGCAGGGATGCCGCATTCCCTGTAAGCCGTTGGGAGAGCAAGCTATTTCGGGCTTTTGCAGTCCGTGAAGAGGTTGGTTGTGACGGGCGGGCGCGCTCCTGCGCCCCGCGCGTCGTTTTGCGTTTTGAAGGTCTGAAGAACAGATTCAGGACATTCCTGCCTGAAACTGAGTCTCCGGCCCCCAAGACGGGTTCGAAAAATTCAACCCGGGGAGCGGCGGTCGCCGCGTTCCGGAGGGCGCGCCCAAATCGGGCGACGAAAATGAGAGGCCACGATGGCGCAGCAGACATTCACCGGTCGCAAACGCGTTCGCAAGTTCTTCGGACACATCAAGGAAGTCGCCGAGATGCCGAACCTCATCGAGGTTCAGAAGGCGTCCTATGACCAGTTCCTGATGGTCGACGAGCCCCAGGGCGGTCGATCGGACGAGGGCTTGCAGGCGGTGTTCCGCTCGGTGTTCCCGATCTCCGACTTCTCGGGCACCTCGATGCTGGAATTCGTCCGCTACGAGTTCGAGCCGCCGAAATACGACGTCGACGAGTGCCGCCAGCGCGGCATGACCTTCGCGGCCCCCCTCAAGGTGACGCTACGCCTCATCGTGTTCGATATCGACGAGGAAACCGGCGCGAAGTCGGTCAAGGACATCAAGGAGCAGGACGTCTACATGGGCGACATCCCGCTCATGACGATGAACGGCACCTTCATCGTCAACGGCACCGAGCGCGTCATCGTCTCGCAGATGCACCGTTCGCCGGGCGTGTTCTTCGACCACGACAAGGGCAAGACCCATTCGTCGGGCAAGCTGCTGTTCGCCGCTCGCGTGATCCCATATCGCGGCTCCTGGCTCGACATCGAGTTCGACGCCAAGGACATCGTCTATGCGCGTATCGACCGTCGCCGCAAGCTTCCGGTGACGTCGCTGATGTTCGCGCTTGGTCTCGACGGCGAGGCGATCCTCAGCACCTTCTACAAGAAGATCCAGTACAAGCGGATCAAGGAAGGCTGGCGCGTTCCGTTCGACGCCAATCGTTTCCGCGGCTACTCGACCATCAACGACCTGATCGACGCCGATACCGGCAAGGTCGTGCTCGAAGCCGGCAAGAAGCTCACCGTGCGCGGTGCGCGTCAGATGCAGGAGAAGGGGCTGAAGGCGCTGCGCCTCTCGGATGCTGAGCTCGTCGGCAACTACATCGCCGAGGACCTCGTCAATCCCAAGACCGGCGAGATCCACGCGGAAGCCGGTGAAGAGATCACCGACAAGTCGATCAAGGTTCTCAACGAGCACGGCTACAAGGAGCTGCCGCTGCTCGACATCGACCACGTCAATGTCGGCGCCTACATCCGCAACACCCTCGCGGCCGACAAGAACATGACGCGCGAGGACGCGCTGTTCGACATCTACCGCGTGATGCGTCCCGGCGAGCCGCCGACGCTGGATTCGGCGCAGGCAATGTTCCAGTCACTGTTCTTCGACGCCGAGCGCTACGACCTCTCGGCGGTCGGTCGCGTCAAGATGAACATGCGCCTCGACCTCGATGCGCCCGACACCCAACGCACGCTCCGCAAGGAAGACATCCTCTCCGTCATCAAGACGCTGGTGGATTTGCGCGACGGCAAGGGCGAGATCGACGACATCGACCATCTCGGCAACCGCCGCGTGCGTTCGGTCGGCGAGCTCATGGAGAACCAGTACCGCATCGGCTTGCTTCGCATGGAGCGCGCGATCAAGGAGCGCATGTCTTCGGTCGACATCGACACGGTCATGCCGCAGGACCTGATCAACGCCAAGCCGGCGGCCGCCGCCGTGCGCGAGTTCTTCGGCTCCTCGCAGCTCTCGCAGTTCATGGACCAGACCAACCCGCTGTCGGAGATCACCCACAAGCGCCGCCTGTCGGCACTTGGACCGGGCGGTCTGACCCGCGAGCGCGCCGGCTTCGAGGTCCGCGACGTGCATCCGACGCATTACGGCCGCATCTGCCCGATCGAGACGCCGGAAGGTCCGAACATCGGCCTGATCAACTCGCTCGCGACCTTCGCGCGCGTGAACAAGTACGGCTTCGTCGAGACGCCTTACCGCAAGGTCAAGGACGGCCGCGTCACCGACGAGGTCGTGTACCTCTCGGCGATGGAAGAGGGCCGCTACACGGTCGCGCAGGCCAACGTGCCGCTCGATCCGAAGGGCCGCTTCACCGAAGATCTCGTGGTCTGCCGTCACGCCGGCGAAGTCTTGCCGGTGACCCCGGACAAGGTCGACTACATGGACGTGTCGCCGAAGCAGCTCGTTTCGGTCGCGGCCGCGCTGATCCCGTTCCTCGAGAACGACGACGCCAACCGCGCGCTGATGGGCTCGAACATGCAGCGCCAGGCGGTGCCGCTGGTTCGCGCCGAAGCGCCGTTCGTCGGCACCGGCATGGAAGGCGTGGTTGCGCGTGACTCGGGTGCTGCGATCGCGGCGCGCCGTTCGGGCGTGATCGACCAGATCGACGCCACCCGCGTCGTGATCCGCGCCACGGAAGATCTCGATCCGACCAAGTCGGGCGTCGATATCTACCGGCTGATGAAGTACCAGCGCTCCAACCAGTCGACCTGCATCAACCAGCGTCCGCTGGTGAAGGTCGGCGACATTGTCAAGAAGGGCGACATCATCGCCGACGGTCCGTCGACCGATCTCGGCGAGCTCGCGCTCGGCCGGAACGTGCTCGTCGCGTTCATGCCGTGGAACGGCTACAACTTCGAAGACTCGATCCTGCTGTCCGAGCGGATCGTGAAGGAAGACGTGTTTACCTCAATTCATATCGAAGAATTCGAGGTAATGGCCCGCGACACCAAGCTCGGACCCGAGGAAATCACCCGCGACATTCCGAACGTCTCGGAAGAAGCGCTGAAGAACCTCGACGAAGCCGGCATCGTGTACATCGGCGCGGAAGTACGCGCCGGTGACATCCTGGTCGGCAAGATCACGCCGAAGGGCGAAAGCCCGATGACGCCGGAAGAAAAGCTCCTGCGCGCCATCTTCGGCGAGAAGGCTTCCGACGTCCGCGACACCTCGCTGCGCGTTCCTCCGGGCGTGCAGGGCACCATCGTCGAAGTGCGCGTGTTCAACCGGCACGGCGTCGACAAGGACGAGCGTGCGCTGGCGATCGAGCGGGAAGAGATCGAGCGTCTGGCCAAGGACCGCGACGACGAGCAGGCGATCCTGGACCGCAACGTCTACAACCGTCTTGCCGAGCTGCTCGAAGGACGGCAGGGCATCGCCGGTCCGAAGGGCTTCAAGAAGGACACCAAGATCACCCGTGCGGTGCTCGAGGAGTACCCGAAGTCGCAGTGGTGGCTGTTCGCTTCGCCGAACGACAAGCTGATGGCCGAGATCGAGGCCATGCGGAAGCAGTACGACGAGTCGAAGAAGGGGCTGGAACAGCGCTTCCTCGACAAGGTCGAAAAGCTTCAGCGCGGTGACGAATTGCCGCCCGGCGTGATGAAGATGGTCAAGGTCTTCGTCGCGGTGAAGCGCAAGATCCAGCCCGGCGACAAGATGGCCGGCCGCCACGGCAACAAGGGCGTGGTGTCGAAGATCGTGCCGATCGAGGACATGCCGTTCCTCGAAGACGGTACGCATGCCGACATCGTGCTCAATCCGCTCGGCGTGCCATCGCGCATGAACGTCGGACAGATCCTCGAGACCCATCTCGGCTGGGCCTGTGCCGGCCTCGGCAAGCGTATCGGCCAGACGGTCGATGCCTATTTGTCGAAGCAGGACATCCGGCCGCTGAAGGAAACCTTGAAGAAGGTCTACGGCGAGGACGAGACGATCAAGTCGCTCAACGACAACGAGTTGATCGAGCTCGGCCACAATCTGAGCCGCGGCGTTCCGATCGCGACGCCGGTGTTCGACGGCGCCAAGGAAGCCGACATCGAGGAGATGCTGAAGCTTGCCGGTCTGGACGCTTCGGGCCAGTCGACCGTCTATGACGGCCGCACCGGCGACGCCTTCGACCGCAAGGTGACGGTGGGCTACATCTACATGCTCAAGCTGCACCATCTCGTCGACGACAAGATCCACGCGCGTTCGATCGGTCCGTACTCGCTCGTTACCCAGCAGCCGCTGGGCGGCAAGGCGCAGTTCGGCGGTCAGCGCTTCGGCGAAATGGAAGTGTGGGCGCTCGAGGCTTACGGCGCGGCGTACACGCTCCAGGAAATGCTGACCGTGAAGTCGGACGACGTCGCCGGCCGTACCAAGGTGTACGAGGCGATCGTGCGTGGCGACGACACCTTCGAGGCCGGTATTCCGGAATCGTTCAACGTGCTGGTCAAGGAAATGCGCTCGCTCGGCCTCAACGTCGATCTGCACAATTCCAAGGTCGGACCGGGGACGGCGGAAGCGGCCGAGTAATACGACCCTCATGCCCGGCCTGAATGGCCGGGCATCCCGCCCAGTCCTCGAATCGAGGGCAGGGCGCCCCGCATAGTGATTTTCGAATTTGCTGCCGGAGGCGACCGGCACGCGAGGAGAAGACGATGAACCAAGAAATTATGAATCTCTTTAATCCGACGACGCCGGCTCAGGTCTTCGACCAGATCCGGATCTCGATCGCGAGCCCCGAGAAGATTCTGTCCTGGTCGTACGGCGAGATCAAGAAGCCGGAAACCATCAACTACCGTACCTTCAAGCCCGAGCGCGATGGCCTGTTCTGCGCCCGCATCTTCGGGCCGATCAAGGACTACGAGTGCTTGTGCGGCAAGTACAAGCGCATGAAGTACAAGGGCATCATCTGCGAGAAGTGCTCGGTCGAGGTCACGCTGTCGCGCGTCCGGCGCGAGCGCATGGGCCATATCGAGCTCGCAGCCCCCGTCGCCCACATCTGGTTCCTGAAGTCGCTGCCTTCGCGCATCGGCCTCCTGCTCGACATGACGCTGAAGGATCTCGAGCGGATCCTCTACTTCGAATATTACGTTGTGCTCGAGCCGGGCCTCACCGCGCTGAAGGACCGTCAGCTCTTGTCGGAAGACGAGTATCTGAAGGCGCAGGACGAATACGGCCAGGATTCCTTCACCGCCATGATCGGCGCGGAAGCGATCCGCGAGCTGCTCAAGGGCATGGATCTCGAGAAGCTCGAGCTGACCTTGCGCGCGGAGATGCAGGAGACCGACTCCGACATCAAGCACAAGAAGCTCGCCAAGCGCCTGAAGATCGTGGAAGCGTTCCGCCACTCGGGCAACAAGCCGGAATGGATGATCATGACCGTGGTCCCGGTGATTCCGCCGGACCTGCGTCCGCTGGTGCCGCTGGACGGCGGCCGCTTCGCGACCTCGGACCTCAACGACCTCTACCGCCGCGTCATCAACCGCAACAACCGCCTGAAGCGGCTGATGGAGCTGCGCGCGCCGGACATCATCATCCGCAACGAGAAGCGCATGCTTCAGGAGGCCGTCGACGCGCTGTTCGACAACGGCCGCCGCGGCCGCGTCATCACCGGTGCCAACAAGCGTCCGCTGAAGTCGCTCGCCGACATGCTCAAGGGCAAGCAGGGCCGGTTCCGTCAGAACCTGCTCGGCAAGCGCGTCGACTATTCGGGCCGTTCGGTGATCGTGGTCGGTCCCGAGCTGCGCCTGCATCAGTGCGGTCTGCCGAAGAAGATGGCGCTCGAACTGTTCAAGCCGTTCATCTACTCGCGGCTTGACGCCAAGGGCCTGTCAACCACCGTGAAGCAGGCCAAGAAGCTGGTCGAGAAGGAGCGGCCCGAGGTCTGGGACATCCTGGACGAGGTCATCCGCGAGCATCCCGTGCTGCTCAACCGCGCACCGACGCTGCATCGCCTCGGCATCCAGGCGTTCGAGCCCGTGCTGATCGAGGGCAAGGCGATCCAGCTCCACCCGCTGGTCTGCGCCGCGTTCAACGCCGACTTCGACGGCGACCAGATGGCCGTGCACGTTCCGCTGTCGCTGGAAGCGCAGCTGGAAGCGCGCGTCCTGATGATGTCGACCAACAACATCCTGCATCCGGCGAACGGCCAGCCGATCATCGTGCCGTCGCAGGACATCGTGCTCGGTCTCTACTACGTCTCCATCATGCGCGAAGGCCTGCCCGGCGAGGGCAAGATCTTCGGCGAGATGGCGGAGCTCGAGCACGCGTTGCACGCGAAGGTCATCCACCTCCACACCAAGATCAAGTACCGGTGGGAAGGCATCGACGAGACCGGCAAGATCTCCAGGCGCTGGATCGAGACCACCGCCGGCCGCGTCATGCTGGGCAATTTGCTGCCGAAGAACCCGCGCGTTCCGTACGAGATCATCAACAAGCTGATGACCAAGCGCGAGATCTCCGGCGTCATCGACCAGGTCTACCGCCACTGCGGCCAGAAGGAGACGGTGATCTTCTGCGACCGCATCATGGCGCTCGGCTTCTACAACGCGTTCAAGGCCGGCATCTCGTTCGGCAAGGACGACATGGTCGTGCCGCACTCCAAGTGGAAGATCGTCGACGCTACCCGTACGCTGGCGAAGGATTTCGAGCAGCAGTACAACGACGGTCTGATTACCCATGGCGAGAAGTACAACAAGGTCGTCGACGCCTGGTCGAAGGCCACGGAAGAAATCGCCAAGGCGATGATGAAGGAGATCTCCTCGACCAAGAAGACGGCGAGTGGGGCGGATGCCGACATCAACTCGATCTACATGATGGCTCACTCCGGTGCCCGCGGTTCGCCGGCCCAGATGCGCCAGCTCGCCGGCATGCGCGGCCTGATGGCCAAGCCGTCGGGCGAGATCATCGAGACGCCGATCATCTCGAACTTCAAGGAAGGCCTCTCGGTGCTCGAGTACTTCAACTCGACCCACGGCGCCCGCAAGGGCCTCGCGGACACCGCGTTGAAGACCGCGAACTCCGGCTATCTGACCCGTCGTCTCGTCGACGTCGCGCAGGATTGCATCATCACGCAGGACGATTGCGGCACCAAGCTCGGCATCAAGATGCGCGCCATCGTCGATGCCGGCACCGTGGTCGCTTCGCTCGGCTCGCGCATCCTCGGACGCACGGCCTGCGAAGACGTGCGTGACAGCACGGGCAAGGTGATCTTCAAGCGCGGTACGCTGATGGAAGAGAGCCATCTGGATGCCATCCATCAGGGCGGCGTCCAAGAGGTAAAGATCCGCTCGGCGCTGACCTGCGAGCTCGTCAACGGCATCTGCGGCAAGTGCTACGGCCGCGATCTCGCTCGCGGCACGCCGGTCAACCACGGCGAAGCGGTCGGGGTCATCGCGGCCCAGTCGATCGGCGAGCCGGGCACCCAGCTCACCATGCGCACCTTCCACATCGGCGGTGCGGCGCAGCTGAACGAGCAATCTTTCGTCGAATCCAACTTCGACGGCAAGATCGTGATCAGGAACAAGGCCATCGCCCGCAATAGCGAAGGCCACCTGGTCGCGATGGTTCGCAACATGGTGATCGCGATCGTCGATGCCGACGGCACCGAGCGTGCGACGCACCGTATTCAGTACGGTTCGCGCCTGCACGTCGACGAGGGCGACATGGTCAAGCGTGGCCAGCGTATCGTGGAATGGGATCCCTACACCCGTCCGCTCCTCACCGAGGTCGAAGGTACTATCGGCTTCGAGGATCTGGTCGAGGGACAGTCGATCTCGGAAACGCTCGACGAGGCCACCGGTATTGCCAAGCGCGTGGTCATCGACTGGCGCTCGATGCGCGGCGGCGGGGACCTGCGTCCCGCCATCGTGATCAAGGGCAAGGACGGCAAGGTGCTCAAGCTCGCCCGTGGCGGCGATGCCCGCTACATGCTGTCAGTCGATGCCATTCTGTCGGTCGATGTCGGAGCCAAGGTCCAGGCGGGCGACATTCTCGCCCGTGTCTCGACCGAAAGCGCCAAGACGCGCGACATCACCGGCGGTCTGCCGCGGGTGGCGGAACTGTTCGAGGCTCGGCGTCCGAAGGATGCGGCGATCATCGCCGAAATCGCGGGCACCATCCGGTTTGGGCGCGACTATAAGAACAAGCGTCGCATCTCGATCGAGCCGATGGACAAGACCGAAGAGGCGCGCGAGTACCTGATCCCGAAGGGCAAGCACATCCACCTTCAGGACGGCGACGTCGTCGAAAAGGGCGACTTCATCGTGGAAGGCAACCCGGCGCCGCACGACATTCTGGCGGTCAAGGGCATCGAGGAACTCGCGGCCTATCTGGTCAACGAGATCCAGGAGGTCTACCGGCTCCAGGGCGTGCTCATCAACGACAAGCACATCGAGGTGATCGTCCGTCAGATGCTCCAGAAGGTGGAAGTCACCGACCAGGGCGACACGGACATGATCTCGGGCGAGCAGATCGACAAGATCGAGTTCGACCAGATCAACGCGAAGGCCAAGGAAGAGGGCAAGAAGATCGCCACGGGGACGCCGGTTCTGCTCGGCATCACCAAGGCGAGCCTTCAGACCCGCTCCTTCTTCTCGGCGGCCTCGTTCCAGGAGACCACCCGCGTCCTCACGGAAGCGGCGGTCAACGGCAAGGTCGATCCGCTCGAAGGCCTCAAGGAGAACGTCATCGTCGGCCGGCTGATTCCGGCAGGCACCGGCGCCTCCATGGCGAAGATCCGCGAAGTCGCTGTGAAGCGCGACAAGATGATCCTCGACGAGCGCGAGAAGCAGGCGGCGGTCGTGCCGCCGGCGCCGGAAGTGGAGCCGATGGCGCTGCCACCTGCGGAATGATCGTTCATCCGTAGGAATACCGAGGACACTGAAAAGGCCGGCGAAAGCCGGCCTTTTTGCTGCTTTGTTTCCCTGTTGCGGTGCAGGATCAACCTTTGTTCATCTTTCCTTCAGGCGCAAAAGCGCTTCTGCTAGGAGAGCTTAGACCGGTGGTCCCGTGAAGGGGGCGGGCCGGAGACCACGGAATTCTCATGCTTGATCTCGCAATCGTAGGCGGCGGCCCCGGCGGGCTGATGAGCGCTTGGTATCTGAAGCGCAAGCTTGGCGACCTCTGCCGCGTCACCATCTACGAGGCATCCGACCGGCTCGGCGGCAAGATCGTCACGCGCAAATTCGATTCCGCGCCCGCGATGTACGAGGCCGGCGTTGCCGAGATCTACGACTACTCGATGACCGGGCCGGATCCGTTGCGCGAGTTGATCCAGCATTTCGGCCTGCAGACCATTCCGATGGATGCCGAGCAGGTGCAGTTCGGCGGTGAGCTCCTCAACGACGTCGCGGGCATGCGCCGCAAATACGGTGCCAAGACCGCAGCCGCAATCGAGGCGTTCCGTAAGCGCTGCGCCGAGGCGATGACGCCGATCGAGTACTACGAGGGTGTCGGCGCGCACGACAACGAGAATCCCTGGGCCTACAAGACCGCCGAACAGGTGCTCGACGAGGAGGTCGAGGACGAGACCGCAAAGCGATTCTTCAAGGTGATGGCGCGCTCGGACCTCGCGACCGAGAGCCACAACACCAACGGGCTCAACGCGCTCAAGAACTACCTGATGGATGTCGACGGCTATATCGGCCTCTATTCCATCCAGAACGGCAATGAGCAGCTCATCGAGTGCCTCCAGTCGGAGGTCAATGCCGACATCCAGCTCAATCACCGAATCCTCACGGTCGGCAAGGCGCCGACCGGCCGCTATCAACTCAAGATGATGAACGGCAAGGGGCCGGAGACGCGCGACTTCGACCTTGTGCTGGTCTGTCTGCCGCATTCCTGGCTTGGGACCGTCGGCTGGGAAGGCGAACAGCTCCGCAAGTCGATGGTCAAGCACGTCGCGTACTTCGACCGTCCTGCGCACTATTTGCGTGTCTCGATCCTGTTCGACACGCCGTTCTGGGGCGACAAGATCGCCGGCGCCTGGTTCATGTCGGAAGCCTTTGGCGGTTGCTGCGTCTATAACGAGGGCGCCCGCCATGATGTGGGCAAGCACGGCGTGCTGAACTGGCTGATTCCGGGCTCCGATGCGCTGGCCTTTGCGAATCTCTCCGACCGGGAGCTGATCGATGCCGCGCTGAAATCGCTTCCGGCATCGCTCGGCGATGCACGCGCGCATTTCATGGAAGGCAAGATCCACCGCTGGCTGTCCTCGGTGAACGCGATTCCGGGCGGCTTGCCCGTGCGCGACGTCATGACCAACCACCGGCCCGAGCCGAAGGAACATCCCGGAATCGTGGTGGTCGGCGACTATCTGTTCGACTCGACGCTGAACGGCCTGCTCGATTCCTCGGACGCGGCGACCGACATCATCTTGACCGAGATGATGCGCTTGCGCCGCGAGCGTTCGCAGGACGACAAGCCGCTCTCGGACAAGATCGATCGTGCCTATTTTGACAATTATCGCGGCCAGGGCCCCTACAGCGAGGTGTGGCAACACTTCACGGATCCCGACTATCTCACAAAACTGATCGGCATCGTCTGGGGCAAGGCCAAAGGCACGAAGCTCTTGATCGCGGGCTCGGCCAGCGGCGAGCTTGTCGGCGCGCTACGTGATCGCGGCATCGATGCCTTCGGTATCGAGAACAACCGCACCATTCACGCCAGAACGCCGAAGGCGCTGAGGAAGTACAACAAGCTCGGTTCGATCACCGACATGCCGTTCAAGGATGGTGCGTTCGACTTCGTGTTCGAGACCAGCCTCTGCCATGTTTCCCCGAAGCAGGTGGTCCGTGCGATCAGGGAGCTGAACCGTGTGGTCAAGACCGGGCTCGTGTTCGGCTCGATCACCTCGGACATGGCGCCGGCACTGATCGACCGCTACGACCTTCTGCGCGGCGTCAAGAAGCTCGGCACCTGGTGGGAATGGTCCGAACTGTTCTTCGGCAACGGCTTCGAGCTGTCGATGCACCGCAAGGACTGCACGGACGCGCTCTGGGAGACGACGCTCGCCGCCAACAAGGGACCGGGCCAGTGGTACGCCGACGCCGATTCCTTGCGCTATTCCTTTTTCGACAAGGTCGAGGATGAGGAAGACGACTAGCCGCCTGAAGCGGGCGCCTTCGCCAATTGTTTTGCCGAATTCATCTTGATCGCATAGAATCGATGCAGTAGCGGTTGGCGCTATTTCCTGCTTTCTCTGCGGTCATGCCGGCCGTCAGCATCGGTTGGTTTCATGGCGTCCAAGCCCCTCCCGCCCGACAAACAGAAGCTCGCCGCGGAAGAGGCGGCCGAGCTCGACGACAAGCTTGTCCCTACCGCCAAGCCGGACCTTGAAGACGACGAGGACGATGAAGACGAGGAGGATGGCGGGCTGGAGCTCGATGACGACGATGAGGACGAGGACCTCGTCGTCTTTACCGCGCGCGAGGCCGCCGGCGCGCTCGCGACCATCCTGGGTTTCGTCAAACCCTTCCTGTTCAACTACAAGCAGATGCTGTCCTTCGTGGCGTTCGGCGTCTTCGTCGAGACGCTCTTCAACGTCATCATGCCGCTCAGCCTGAAGTACCTGATCGACGACGCGCTCGGCGAGGAGGATTTTCAGGCGCTGTACAAGATCCTCGGCGTGCTCGCGGTCGCGGGCATATTCACCTCGATCGTCGCGGTCTGGTACGAGCGCTGGGATGCGCGGCTCGCGGCGTGCATCATTTCCGACGTCCGCAAACGGCTGTTCGAGCACGTCCAGGACCTGCCGGCGGCCTATTTCGGCCGCACCAAGCGCGGCGAGATCCTGTCGCGCTTCTCAGTCGACCTCGCGGCCTTCGAGGGTTCGGTCAAGACCTTCGCCAACAGCGCGGCATTGCCGTTCCTGGAGCTGATCGCGGGCATCATCCTGATGGTGTTCCTGAACTGGCAGCTCGCGGCGGTTGCGCTGCTGGTGTTCCCGATCACGCTGATCGGTCCCCGCATGCTGACGCCGAAGGCTGTCCAGGCGAATTACGAGCAGAAGCTCAATGAATCTGCGCTGCTCGGCATGGTGCAGGAGAACGTGGCGGCGCAGGCCGTGATCAAGGCGTTCAGCCTGCAACGCCGGATGTTCGGCTTCTTCAAATTCCGCAACGACGAGACGCGAAACAGGATGGCCTCGGCGGCGTTCCTGTCGACCATGGTGGAGCGGACGGTCACCATCTCGGTGCTGCTCTTGCATCTCGTCGTGCTCGCGATCGGCGCATATCTGGCGACGAAGGGGCAGATTACCATCGGCACCTTCGTCACCTTCGAGAGTGCGTTCTGGGAGGTGTCCTACAACATCGCCCATGTGATGCATTTCATCCCCGTGTCGATCTCCGCGGCAGCCGCGATCCGTCATATGCAGGAGTTGCTCGACGAGCCCACGCGCAGCGCCGATCGTGCCGGCGCGCCCGATCTGCCCCGCATCACCAACGACATCACCTTCGACCACGTGACGTTCCAGTACGAAGGCAGCCAGACGCCAGTGCTGGACAATCTCAGCCTCAAGCTCAATGTCGGCAAGCGCATTGCCATCGTCGGTCCGTCCGGCTCCGGCAAGAGCACGCTGCTGAATCTGATCCTGCGGCTCTATGTGCCGGACGAGGGGCGCGTCACCATCGACGGCGTCGACGTCCGCAAGGTGACGCTGGACTCCCTGCGCCGGAGCATGGCTGTGGTGTTCCAGGAGAATATGCTGTTCAACATGTCGATCCGGGAGAACATTCGGCTCGGCAAGGAGGGCGCGACCGATGAGGAGGTGGAGGAGGCGGCCAAGAAAGCCGAGATCCACCGTTACATCATGAGCCTGCCGCAACGATACGACACGCCGGTGGGCGAGCGCGGCGATACCTTGTCGGGCGGCCAGCGCCAGCGCATCGCGATCGCGCGCGCGGTCATCCGTAATCCTTCCGTGCTGCTGCTCGACGAAGCCACTTCGGCGCTCGACCAGACCACGGAAGCTGCGATCAACCGCACGCTGCTGAAGGTCGCCAAGGGCCGCACCATGATCTGGTCGACCCACCGCCTGACCTCGGTGGTCGAGATGGACGAGATCATCGTGATTTCAGGGGGCAGGGCGATCGAGCGCGGCTCGCATGCCGAGCTGCTCGCCAAGAACGGCACCTATCGCAAGCTGTGGAACGACCAGATCCACCAACCGCATGGCGCGCCGGCTCACGTCGACGAGGACAGCGACGAAGACGACGAGGATGAAGACGACCTCGACGAGGACGATGAGGAGGAGTGACCGAGGAAGTTCGGCTCCAGATCGAAGGCTGCTCCAAGCGGCCGCAATAGTCCCTGAACCGACCAGGCAATGAAGCGTGCCCAGCGCTGCGCCGTCCAATAAGGGCTTGTCGCAATGGAGACTGAGCGGAAATCGAAGGCCTTCGCGGCCGACCAATCGTCGCACTCCCGCTTGACCGGGTCTGCGTAGAAGGCGGCGATCTTGCTTGTATCCAT
This sequence comes from Bradyrhizobium sp. 155, assembly GCF_023101105.1. NCBI lineage: Bacteria > Pseudomonadati > Pseudomonadota > Alphaproteobacteria > Hyphomicrobiales > Nitrobacteraceae > Bradyrhizobium > Bradyrhizobium sp. 155. Next base: position 3,140,462 of record NZ_CP064704.1, read on the forward strand.
CCCGTCGGAGGCCAGCCACTGCGGGATATAGACGTTGCAGAGCCGCTCGACGTCGGTGAAGACCTTGTCGCACCCGGTGCCGGCGGCCGGGCAGGAGGTCGAGAAGGCATCGCCCACCAGCACGAGACCCGGCTGGACGCTGGCATCGTTCACATAGAGATCGACCGGACGGATTTTCAGCTCACTGGGAATGTCGAATGGTCCGGTGATGTGCTTGAGCCGTGGCAGCGCAGCGTTCAACGTCTCGGCCGGCGCGCGGCGCAGCTCACGCAGCCAGGGATCGTCGAAGCTGCGATAGACGAACAGATTGGCGCGCATCCGCGTCCCGATCGGAAAAAGCGTGAGGTAGGGGATGCGGTCGCTCGGCCGTTCCGAGAAATAGGTCAGCGCAGGGAAGTCGAACGAGTCCCGTCCCGCGGGCACCACGTCGAACCCGATCGAAATCGAATGGCAGGCACTGACGACTTTTCGGGCGATTCCCAGCTGGTGGCGCAGGCCGACATTGAGTCCGTTGGCGAGCACGACCAGCCGGGCGGAGACCATCGCGTCGTTGGAGAGAGTGACCTTCTGCCGCTCCGCACTCGTCTCGACCGAGACAGCCTTGGCGCAGATGCGCTCGACGCCGGCAGGAATTTCGTCGCGGACAGCGTTGACGAGGGAATCGTAGAGGATGTTGAACTGCCGGCTCGGCGCCTTGTCGAGAAGGCGGCCGAAGCGCGCGATCCAGTTCTCACCCACAAAGGTCGCGCGGTGCAACACCGATTCGGCGATTCCCGTCTGCAGGAATCGCCCGACCTGCACGTGACCGCTGAGTTTTTCGACCCGAAAGTCCGCCGAATAGCTCTCATGCGGATCGATCAGGATGGTCGAAATGCCGCTACGGCCGAGCATCGCGGCGGCGGTCGAGCCGGACAATCCCCCGCCGATAATGGCAATGTCGGTGTGCCGCATGGCGCTAATCTCTGCCCAAGGCGGCACATTGGCGCTCCAACAGGAAAGAAAGCCTTAGCCAATGGTTATAAAAGTATATTTAGCCCGGGTATAAATAGGTTTCGAGGTGGCGGACGCGCTCTTCGTTTCCATCTCTCGAAGGCGCAGCGAGCGGCCCAAGAAGCGATTTCGGCAGGTGCGGGAAGCGCTTCTGACTGACGTTTCGCCTTGACTTGACCGACTCCCACTTATAGAACCCCCTCACTTAACGACAGGCGGTGAGCATCGCCAACGTCGGAACGGGCCACCTGTTTGATCCCCTGGGATCACCAAGACAGGCACCAACCTCGACGAATGCCGCTCAAACGCTGTCGATCATAGCTAGGCAATGCCAGTGCGATTTTAGTTCTCTTGAGCATGTTCTCTCGAGATCGAATTCGGATGCATGACCTCGGTGCGCGGGCCGCAGCTTCAAGCTGACCGGTTCAACTACCGCGGTCCTCTGTGGCGTCGAAGCGCTTTCCGCCCGTTGACGGGTGGTTGGCGCGATTTCGCTTTGTGCGGATTGTTCCGCGGAAGGCGGCCTCGTCGGGCGGGTAGCTCGAAAGAATTTGCGGACCCGGTGACGGGCCGCGGCAGAACACAAAGGGTAATGCCAGGATGCCGACGATCAACCAGCTGATCGCTCAACCGCGGGAAGTGCAGAAGTCGCGCAAGAAGGTGCCGGCGCTGCAGCAGTCGCCGCAGAAGCGCGGTGTTTGCACACGCGTTTACACCACGACCCCGAAGAAGCCGAACTCGGCGCTTCGTAAGGTTGCCAAGGTGCGCCTGACCAACGGCTTCGAGGTGATCGGCTACATCCCCGGTGAGGGCCATAACCTCCAGGAGCACTCGGTGGTCATGATCCGCGGCGGTCGCGTCAAGGACTTGCCCGGCGTGCGCTACCACATCCTCCGCGGCGTTCTGGATACCCAGGGCGTCAAGAACCGTAAGCAGCGCCGTTCGAAGTACGGCGCCAAGCGTCCGAAGTAAGCGGGAACCAGGTCCATGTCTCGTCGCCATTCTGCCGAAAAGCGCGAAGTCCTTCCCGATCCGAAGTTCGGGAATATCATCGTCACGAAGTTCATGAATTCGGTAATGTACGCCGGAAAGAAGTCGGTCGCCGAAGGCATCGTCTACGGCGCGTTCGGCCTCATCGAAAGCAAGACAAAGCAGAACCCGCTCGGCGTGTTCGAGCAGGCACTCGAGAACGTCATGCCGACGATTGAAGTGCGCTCCCGCCGCGTCGGCGGCGCGACCTATCAGGTTCCGGTCGAAGTTCGCTCGGTGCGCCGTCAGGCGCTGGGCATTCGCTGGCTGATCTCGGCTGCGCGCGATCGCAACGAGAAGACGATGACCGAGCGGCTCTCTGCGGAGCTCCTGGATGCGTCGAACAACCGGGGTAACGCCGTCAAGAAGCGCGAAGACGTGCACCGGATGGCGGAAGCCAACCGCGCCTTCTCGCACTATCGCTGGTAACGGCGACACACGGAATCTAAGGAACACTCCATGCCCCGCGTTCATGCCATAGAGAATTACCGCAACTTCGGTATCATGGCGCATATCGATGCCGGCAAGACCACGACCACCGAGCGCATCCTCTATTACACCGGCAAGAGCCACAAAATCGGCGAAGTGCACGAAGGTGCCGCGACGATGGACTGGATGGAGCAGGAGCAGGAGCGCGGCATTACGATTACGTCGGCCGCGACCACCGCGTTCTGGGAAGGCAAGCGTCTCAACATCATCGACACTCCCGGCCACGTCGACTTCACCATCGAAGTCGAGCGCAGCCTGCGCGTGCTCGACGGCGCCGTGTGCGTGCTCGACTCGAACCAGGGCGTCGAGCCCCAGACCGAGACGGTCTGGCGCCAGGGCGACAAGTACAAGGTTCCGCGCATCGTCTTCGCCAACAAGATGGATAAGACCGGCGCTGACTTCTACAAGTGCATGCAGGACATCGTCGACCGCCTCGGCGCAAAGCCGATCGCGATCCAGCTTCCGATCGGCTCCGAGAACAACTTCAAGGGCCTGGTCGACCTCGTTCGCATGAAGGGCGTGGTCTGGGAAGAAGAGAAGCTCGACGCCAAGTTCGTGGACATCGATATTCCCGAGGACATGGTCGAGAAGGCCAAGGAATATCGCGAGAAGTTGTTGGAAGCCGCCGTCGAGCTCGACGACGAAGTTCTCGCCGCTTACCTCGACGGCAAGGAGCCCGATGAGCCGACGTTGAAGCGCTTGATCCGCAAGGCCGTGCTGACTGGCGCGTTCTTCCCGGTATTGTGCGGCTCGGCGTTCAAGAACAAGGGCGTGCAGCCTCTGCTCGACGCGGTCGTGGATTATCTGCCGTCGCCGGTTGACGTGCCCGCCATCAAGGGCGTCGATGAAGACGGCAATGAGGTCGTTCGCCTGCCGGACGACAAGGAGCCGCTGGCTCTGTTGGCCTTCAAGATCATGGACGACCCGTTCGTCGGCACCATCACCTTCTGCCGCATCTATTCCGGCACGCTGCTGTCGGGCACCGGCGTGATCAATTCGACGCGCGACCGCAAGGAGCGCATCGGCCGCATGTTGCTGATGCATGCGAACAACCGCGAAGACATCAAGGAAGCCTATGCCGGCGACATCGTCGCACTGGCTGGCCTGAAGGAAGCGCGCACCGGTGACACGCTGTGCGATCCCGACAAGGCGGTGATCCTCGAAAAGATGGAATTCCCCGAGCCCGTCATCGAGATCGCGATCGAGCCCAAGTCCAAGGCCGACCAGGAAAAGCTGGGCGTGGCGCTGGCGAAGCTCGCCGCGGAGGATCCGTCCTTCCGCGTGTCGACCGATCAGGAGTCCGGCCAGACCATCCTCAAGGGCATGGGCGAGCTCCATCTCGACATCAAGGTCGACATTCTCCGCCGCACCTACAAGGTCGATGCCAACATCGGCGCGCCGCAGGTGGCGTTCCGTGAGCGCGTCACCAAGAGGTCCGAAGTCAAGTACACCCACAAGAAGCAGACCGGCGGTACCGGACAGTTCGCGGAAGTGTCGATCATCGTGGAGCCGAACGAGCCCGGCAAGGGTTACGAGTTCGAGTCCAAGGTCGTCGGCGGTGCGGTGCCGAAGGAATACATCCCCGGCGTCGAGAAGGGCATCAACAGCGTGCTGAGTTCCGGCGTGGTCGCGGGCTTCCCCGTGGTCGACGTCAAGGTTCAGCTCGTCGACGGCAAGTATCACGACGTCGATTCGTCGGCGCTCGCCTTCGAAATCGCATCGCGTGCTGCATTCCGCGAAGCCTTGCAGAAGGGCAAGTCCGTCCTGCTCGAGCCGATCATGAAGGTCGAAGTGGTGACCCCGGAAGATTACACCGGCTCCGTCATCGGCGACCTGAATTCGCGGCGCGGTCAGATCCAGGGTCAGGACATGCGCGGCAACGCCAACGTCATCAACGCGATGGTGCCGCTCATGAACATGTTCGGTTACGTGAATAACCTGCGTTCGATGAGCCAGGGTCGCGCAACCTTCACCATGCAGTTCGACCACTACGCAGAAGCGCCGGCCAACGTGTCGGCAGAAGTCCAGAAGAAGTTTGCCTGATTGTCGTCGGTCTCGAACTGACGATTGAACGGAGAGTCAAATGGCCAAAGCAAAGTTTGAACGTAACAAGCCGCACTGCAACATCGGCACCATCGGTCACGTCGACCATGGCAAGACGTCGCTGACCGCGGCGATCACCAAGGTCCTCGCCGAAGCCGGCGGCGCGACGTTCACCGCGTACGACCAGATCGACAAGGCGCCGGAAGAGAAGGCGCGCGGCATCACGATCTCGACGGCGCACGTCGAATACGAGACCAAGAACCGCCACTACGCGCACGTCGACTGCCCCGGCCACGCCGACTACGTGAAGAACATGATCACCGGCGCCGCCCAGATGGACGGTGCGATCCTGGTCGTGTCGGCCGCCGACGGTCCGATGCCGCAGACCCGCGAGCACATCCTGCTCGCCCGCCAGGTCGGCGTTCCCGCGCTCGTCGTGTTCCTCAACAAGTGCGACATGGTCGACGATCCGGAACTGCTCGAGCTCGTCGAGCTCGAGGTCCGCGAGCTGCTCTCGAAGTACGAATTCCCGGGCGACACCATCCCGATCATCAAGGGCTCGGCGCTTGCCGCCCTCGAAGATTCCGATAAGACGCTCGGCCATGACGCCATCCTCGAGCTGATGAAGCAGGTCGACGCTTACATTCCGCAGCCGGAGCGTCCGGTCGATCTGCCGTTCCTGATGCCGGTTGAAGACGTGTTCTCGATCTCGGGCCGCGGCACCGTCGTGACCGGCCGTGTCGAGCGCGGTATCGTCAAGGTCGGCGAGGAAATCGAGATCGTCGGTCTGCGCGCCACGCAGAAGACCACGGTCACCGGTGTCGAAATGTTCCGCAAGCTGCTCGATCAAGGCCAGGCCGGCGACAACATCGGTGCGCTGCTTCGCGGTACCAAGCGCGAGGACGTCGAGCGCGGCCAGGTGCTGTGCAAGCCGGGTTCGGTCAAGCCGCACACCAAGTTCAAGGCTGAGGCCTACATCCTCACCAAGGAAGAGGGCGGCCGCCACACTCCCTTCTTCACCAACTACCGTCCGCAGTTCTACTTCCGCACCACCGACGTGACCGGTGTCGTGCATCTGCCGGAAGGCACCGAGATGGTGATGCCGGGCGACAACATTGCGATGGAAGTGCACCTGATCGTGCCGATCGCGATGGAAGAGAAGCTCCGCTTCGCGATCCGCGAAGGTGGCCGCACCGTCGGCGCCGGCGTCGTCGCCTCGATCATCGAGTAATTACGAGAATAGGGATCGGCGAATAGCGAATGTGACATTCGCTATTCGCTATTCGCCACCCCATTGAAGAAAGACCACGGCAATGAACGGCCAAAACATTCGCATCCGTCTCAAGGCGTTCGACCATCGTATCCTCGATACGTCGACCCGCGAGATCGTGAACACGGCGAAGCGCACCGGCGCGCAGGTCCGCGGACCCATTCCGCTGCCCACCCGCATCGAGAAGTTCACCGTCAACCGTTCGCCGCACGTCGACAAGAAGAGCCGCGAGCAGTTCGAGATGCGCACTCACAAGCGCCTGCTCGACATCGTCGATCCGACCCCGCAGACCGTCGATGCTTTGATGAAGCTCGACTTGGCCGCCGGTGTCGACGTCGAGATCAAGCTCTAAGATTTTTGGATCACGTTCGCCACTAGCGGACAGAAAGAACAGGAAGCACGCCGATGCGCTCCGGAGTGATCGCACAAAAGGTCGGGATGACGCGGGTCTTTACAGAGGCCGGCGAACATATCCCCGTGACCGTGCTGAAGCTCGGCAATTGCCAGGTCGTAGGCCACCGCACCGAAGAGAAAAACGGTTATGTCGCGCTCCAGCTTGGTTCTGGCAGCCGCAAGACCGTGTACATGCCCAAGGCGGAGCGCGGCCAGTTCGCGGTCGCCAAGGTCGAGCCGAAGCGGCAGGTCGAGGAATTCCGCGTCTCCGCGGATCAGATGATCCCCGTCGGTGCAGAGATCCTGGCCGACCACTTTGTCGTCGGTCAGTTCGTCGACGTCACCGGTACTTCGGTCGGTAAGGGTTTTGCCGGCGGTATGAAGCGCTGGAACTTCGGCGGTCTGCGCGCCACCCACGGCGTGTCGGTCTCTCACCGTTCGATCGGTTCGACCGGTGGCCGTCAGGACCCGGGCAAGACCTGGAAGAACAAGAAGATGCCCGGTCACATGGGCGTTGACCGCATCACCACGCTCAACCTTCGGGTCGTTCAGCTCGATGTCGAGCGCGGTCTGATCCTCGTCGAAGGCGCCGTTCCCGGTTCCAAGGGCGGCTGGATCCGCGTGCGCGACGCCGTCAAGAAGCCGCTGCCTAAGGAAGCTCCGAAGCCCGGCAAGTTCAAGGTTGCTGGCGAAGCGGACGCTGCTCCGGCTGCGCAGGAGGCGTGAGATGGAATTGAAGGTCACGACCCTCGAAGGTAAGGAAGCCGGCTCGGTCCAGCTTTCCGACACCATTTTCGGCCTCGAGCCGCGCCAGGACATCATTGCACGTTGCGTGCAGTGGCAGCTCAACAAGCGCCAGGCCGGTACGCACAAGGCCAAGGGCCGCGCCGAGATCTGGCGCACCGGCAAGAAGATGTACAAGCAGAAGGGTACCGGTGGTGCTCGTCACGGCTCGGCCCGGGTGCCGCAGTTCCGCGGAGGTGGCCGTGCCTTCGGTCCGGTGGTGCGTTCGCACGCCACCGACCTGCCGAAGAAGGTCCGTGCGCTCGCCCTCAAGCATGCGCTCTCGGCCAAGGCCAAGGACGGCGATCTCATCGTGATCGACAAGGCCGCGCTGGAAGCTGCCAAGACCAAGGCGCTGCTCGGTCATTTCTCCGGTCTGGGTTTGACCAACGCGCTGATCATCGACGGCGCCGAGCTCAACAACGGCTTCGCCGCTGCGGCCCGCAACATCCCGAACATGGACGTGCTGCCGATCCAGGGCATCAACGTCTATGACATCCTGCGCCGTCGGAAGCTTGTTCTGACCAAGGCCGCCATCGATGCGCTGGAGGCGCGCTTCAAATGACGAAGAACATCGAGCCTCGCCACTACGACGTGATCCTGTCGCCGGTCGTGACCGAAAAGGCCACGATCGCCTCGGAGCACAACAAGGTGCTGTTCAAGGTGGCCGCGAAGGCGACCAAGCCGCAGATCAAGGAAGCGATCGAGAAGCTGTTCGACGTCAAGGTCAAGAGTGTCAACACGCTGGTCCGCAAGGGCAAGACCAAGATCTTCCGCGGCAATCTCGGCTCGCAGTCGAACTCCAAGCGCGCGATCGTGACTCTCGAAGAGGGTCACCGGATCGACGTGACCACCGGTCTGTAAGGTCGTACGACGATGGCACTGAAGACATTCAATCCCACGACGCCGGGCCAGCGCCAGCTGGTCATGGTCGATCGTTCGGCCCTCTACAAGGGCAAGCCGGTCAAGGCGCTCACCGAAGGCAAGCACTCCTCCGGCGGCCGTAACAACACCGGTCGCATCACGGTGCGCTTCCGCGGCGGTGGTCATAAGCGAACGTTGCGTACCGTCGATTTCAAGCGCGACAAGGTCGATGCGCCCGCGACGGTCGAGCGGCTGGAGTACGATCCGAACCGCACCGCATTCATCGCGTTGGTCAAGTACGAAGACGGCACCCAGGCCTATATCCTGGCGCCGCAGCGTTTGGCCGTCGGTGATTCCGTCGTCGCCGGCAACTATGTCGACGTGAAGCCGGGCAATGTCATGCCGCTCGGCAACATGCCGGTCGGCACGATCATCCACAACATCGAGGTCAAGATCGGGAAGGGCGGCCAGCTCGCCCGTTCCGCGGGCACCTATGCCCAGCTCGTCGGTCGCGACCAGGACTACGTGATCATCCGCCTGAACTCGGGCGAACAGCGCCTGGTGCACGGCCGTTGCCGCGGCACGATCGGCGCGGTGTCGAACCCGGATCACATGAACACGTCGATCGGCAAGGCCGGCCGCAACCGTTGGCTGGGCCGCAAGCCGCACAACCGCGGCGTTTCGATGAACCCGATCGACCATCCGCACGGCGGTGGTGAAGGTCGTACCTCGGGCGGCCGCCACCCGGTTACTCCGTGGGGCAAGCCGACCAAGGGCAAGAAGACCCGCTCCAACAAGTCGACCAACAAATTCATTCTCCTAAGCCGCCACAAGCGGAAGAAGTAAGGAACGCCGGACATGGTTCGTTCAGTCTGGAAAGGCCCGTTCGTCGAGGGTTCTCTGCTCAAGAAGGCAGATGCCGCGCGCTCGTCCGGCCGTCACGACGTCATCAAGATCTGGAGCCGTCGCTCGACGATCCTGCCGCAATTCGTCGGCCTGACCTTCGGCGTCTACAACGGTCAGAAGCACGTGCCGGTGGCCGTCAACGAGGAAATGGTCGGTCACAAGTTCGGCGAGTTCTCGCCGACCCGCACCTTCCATGGCCACTCCGGGGACAAGAAAGCCAAGAAGGCTTGAGGATTAAACGATGAGCAAACCTAAGCGCGAACGGAGCCTCGCCGAGAACGAGGCCAAGGCGGTCGCCCGGATGCTGCGGGTGAGCCCGCAGAAGCTCAACCTGGTCGCCCAGCTCATTCGCGGCCGGAAGGCGGCTGCTGCGCTCGCCGACCTGCAGTTTTCGCGCAAGCGGATCGCGGTTGACGTGAAGAAGTGCCTGGAATCGGCTATTGCCAACGCCGAGAACAACCACGACCTCGACGTCGACGATCTCGTCGTGGCGCAGGCCTTCGTCGGCAACGGCCTCGTGATGAAGCGCTTTGCCGCCCGCGGCCGTGGCCGTTCGGGCCGTGTCTACAAACCATTTTCACAGCTGACGATCATCGTTCGTCAGGTCGAAGCCGCAGCAGCGGCTTAAGGGACGCAGGAGAACACGATGGGTCAAAAGATCAATCCGATCGGTCTGCGTCTCGGCATCAACCGGACCTGGGATTCCCGCTGGTACGCCGGCAAGCAGGAATACGGCAAGCTGCTGCACGAGGACGTCAAGATTCGTGAGATCCTGCACAAGGAGCTCAAGCAGGCAGCCGTTGCCCGCATCGTGATCGAGCGTCCGCACAAGAAGTGCCGCGTCACCATCCACTCGGCTCGTCCGGGCGTGGTGATCGGCAAGAAGGGCGCCGACATCGACAAGCTGCGCAAGAAGGTCGCGGACATCACGGCGTCCGACGTGGTCATCAACATCGTCGAAATCCGCAAGCCGGAGCTCGATGCGACGCTGGTGGCCGAGTCGATCGCGCAGCAGCTGGAGCGCCGCGTGGCGTTCCGCCGCGCCATGAAGCGCGCCGTGCAGTCAGCGATGCGTCTCGGTGCGGAAGGCATCCGCATCAACTGCTCGGGACGTCTGGGCGGCGCGGAAATCGCGCGCATGGAGTGGTACCGCGAAGGTCGCGTGCCGCTGCACACGCTGCGCGCAGACATCGACTACGGGGTTGCGACCGCGTTCACGACCTTCGGCACCTGCGGTGTCAAGGTCTGGATCTTCAAGGGCGAGATCCTCGAGCACGATCCGATGGCCCAGGACAAGAGAATGGCCGAAGGTGAGACTGGTGGCGGCGGCGATCGCGGCGGCCGGCAGCGCCGGGACAACGCTGCAGCCTGACGCCAGCACAGAGAATTTGAGGGCTTGAAGCCATGATGCAACCTAAGAAAACGAAGTTCCGGAAGGCGCATAAGGGCCGTATCCACGGCGTTGCGTCTTCGGGCGCGACGTTGGCGTTCGGCCAGTTCGGTCTGAAGGCGACCGAGCCTGAGCGCGTCACCGCGCGCCAGATCGAAGCCGCTCGCCGCGCGCTGACCCGCCACATGAAGCGCGCCGGCCGCGTCTGGATCCGCATATTCCCCGACGTTCCCGTGTCGAAGAAGCCTGCCGAAGTCCGCATGGGTTCCGGCAAGGGCGCGCCGGAATTGTGGGTCGCGCGCGTCAAGCCGGGCCGGGTGCTGTTCGAGATCGACGGCGTCAACACCCAGACGGCGCGTGAAGCGCTGACCCTGGCGGCAGCCAAGCTGCCGATCAAGACGCGCTTCGTCGAGCGCATTGCGGAGTAATGGCCATGGCCCAGATGAAAATCGAAGACATCCGCGCGTTGAGCCCCGATCAGCAGGACGACGCCATCCTGAACCTGAAGAAGGAGCGCTTCAACCTGCGCTTCCAGCGCGCCACCGGGCAGCTCGAGAACACCTCGCGCCTGCGCGAAGCCCGCCGTGACATCGCCCGGATCAAGACCGTCGCCGCGCAGACGCGCGCGAAGAAGAAGTAAGAGGCTTACGAAGATGCCGAAACGTACTTTGCAGGGCGTGGTCGTCAGCGACAAGCAAGCCAAGACCATCGTGGTGCGCGTCGATCGCCGCTTTACGCACCCGATCTACAAGAAGACGATCCGCCGTTCGAAGAACTACCACGCGCACGACGAGAGCAACGAGTTCAAGCCGGGCGACATGGTGTGGATCGAGGAATCGAAGCCGATTTCGAAGTTGAAGCGCTGGGTCGTGATCCGGGGCGAACACAAGAAAAGCGCCTGATCTGTTGGCTTTAGCCGACTGACTTCAGGTTAATGTTGAGCGCCGGCTGGGCTGGCGCAAAGAGAAGAGGACGAGGTGCATCAATGATTCAGATGCAGACCAACCTCGACGTGGCCGATAATTCTGGCGCACGCCGTGTCATGTGTATCAAGGTGCTCGGGGGCTCCAAGCGCCGCTACGCCACGATCGGCGACATCATCGTTGTCTCGATCAAGGAAGCTATTCCGCGCGGCAAGGTGAAGAAGGGCGACGTGATGAAGGCCGTCGTGGTGCGCGTCCGCAAGGACATTCGCCGCGCCGACGGTTCGGTCATCCGCTTCGACCGCAACGCCGCCGTTCTGATCAACAATCAGTCCGAGCCGGTCGGTACCCGTATCTTCGGGCCCGTGCCGCGCGAGCTGCGCGCCAAGAACCACATGAAGATCATCTCGCTCGCGCCGGAGGTGCTGTGATGGCTGCGAAGATCCGCAAGGGCGACAAGGTCGTCGTGCTGACCGGCCGCGACAAGGGCCGCACCGGCGAGGTGTTCGAAGTGCGTCCCGACGCCGGTACGGCGCTGGTGCGCGGCATCAACATGGTCAAGCGTCACCAGAAGCAGACGCAGGCCCAGGAGGGCGGCATCATCTCGAAAGAGTCGCCGATCCAACTGTCCAACATCGCGTATGTCGGCAAGGACGGGAAGCCGACCCGCGTCGGATTCAAGATTCTGGCGGACGGCAAGAAGGTCCGCATCGCCAAGAGCTCGGGAGCTGAGATCGATGGCTGAGGCCGCTTACACACCGCGCCTGCGCGCGGAATACGACGCGAAGATCCGGACGGAAATGACCGAGAAGTTCGGTTATGAGAACGTCATGCAGGTTCCGCGCCTGGACAAGGTCGTGCTGAACATGGGCGTTGGCGATTCCGTCAACGACCGCAAGAAGGCCGAGAACGCCGCTGCGGAATTGACCCAGATCGCCGGCCAGAAGGCGATCGTGACCTATTCGCGGATCGCGATCGCGACCTTCAAGTTGCGTGAGAACCAGCCGATCGGCTGCAAGGTCACGCTGCGCAAGGCCCGTATGTACGAGTTCATCGATCGTCTGGTGACGGTCGCGCTGCCCCGCGTCCGCGACTTCCGCGGCTTGAACCCGAAGAGCTTCGATGGCCGCGGCAACTACTCGCTCGGCCTCAAGGAACACATCATTTTCCCCGAGATCGACTTCGACAAGGTCACGGAATCCCGCGGTATGGACATCACCGTCTGCACCACGGCCAAGACCGACGACGAGGCGAGGGCCTTGTTGACCGCATTCAATTTCCCGTTCCGGCAGTGAGACGCTGACCTAAAGCCTCTCAAACGCGGATACCCAGGAGCCAAGCATGGCAAAGAAGAGTTCAATCGAGAAGAACAACCGGCGCAAGCGGATGACGAAGAACGCCGCCCCGAAGCGCGAGCGGTTGAAGGCGATCATCGCCGACAAGACGTTGCCGATGGAGGAGCGGTTCGCTGCGACCCTGAAGCTGGCGGAAATGCCGCGCAACTCGTCGGCGACCCGCATCCGTCTGCGTTGCGAGCTGTCGGGCCGTTCGCGCTCGAACTATCGCTTGACCAAACTGTCCCGCATCGCAATGCGGGACCTTGGCTCCAAGGGCATGGTCCCGGGCCTCGTGAAGTCCAGCTGGTAAGGAGGGTCGTTTAGATGTCTACGCACGATCCAATCAGCGATCTGATCACCCGCATCCGTAACGCGCAGATGCGCTCCAAGAACAAGGTCTCCACGCCTGGCTCGAAGATGCGCGAGAACGTGCTCGAGGTGCTGAAGAGCGAAGGCTACATCCGCGGTTACGCGACGCTCGAGCATTCCTCGGGCCGCAGCGAGATCGAGATCGAGCTGAAGTATTTCGACGGCGAGCCCGTTATCCGTGAGATCGAGCGTGTCTCCAAGCCCGGACGTCGCGTGTACGCCTCGGTGAAGAACCTGCCGCGGGTCAATAACGGACTCGGCATTTCGGTGTTGTCGACGCCGAAGGGAATCATGGCTGACCACAGTGCGCGTGAAGCGAACGTGGGCGGCGAAGTTCTCTTCACGGTGTTCTGAGAAGGATTTTTGATCCATGTCACGTGTTGGCAAAAGACCGGTAGCGGTGCCGTCGGGTGTGACCGCGACCGTCGACGGGCAGACCGTCAAGATGAAGGGGCCGAAGGGCCAGCTTCAGTTCGTCGTCCATAACGACGTCGAGGTGAAGCTCGACAACGGCCAGGTCAAGGTGAACCCGCGGGTCGAGACCAACCGCGCGCGGGCCCTGTACGGGACCGCTCGCGCCCAGGTCGCGAATCTGGTCGAGGGTGTCACCAAGGGTTTCGAGAAGAAGCTCGAAATCACCGGCGTCGGTTACCGCGCCGCGCTGCAGGGCAAGAACCTGCAGCTCGCGCTCGGCTACAGCCACGATGTGGTCTACGCGATCCCGGAAGGGATCACGATCACCGTGCCGAAGCCGACCGAGATCACGGTGACGGGCAGCGACATTCAGCGCGTCGGCCAGGTCGCCGCCGAGATTCGCTCCTATCGTCCGCCGGAGCCCTACAAGGGCAAGGGCGTGAAGTATGTTGGCGAATTCATCTTCCGCAAGGAAGGCAAGAAGAAGTAACGGAGCCGGTCATGTCGAAAGCCAAGGTTACGAATGCCCGGCGCAAGCGCAGTGTACGTCTGAAGCTGCGCCGCTCGGGTGGCGGCCGTCCGCGCCTGTCGGTGTTCCGCTCGTCCAAGCACATCTACGCCCAGGTCATCGACGACCTGAAGGGCGAGACGCTGGCCTCTGCCTCGTCGCTCGAGAAGTCGATGCGCGATGGCGGCAAGACCGGCGCCGACATCGATGCGGCGAAGGCGGTCGGCAAGCTGCTGGCCGAGCGCGCCGCCGAGAAGGGTGTCAAGGAAGTCGTGTTCGATCGCGGCAGCTATCTCTATCACGGGCGCGTCAAGGCTCTTGCCGACGCGGCGCGTGAAAGCGGGCTGAGCTTCTAACAGAATTTGAGGATTGAGGCGTAAGCCTCTGAAGGACTGGAAAAACCATGGCAGAACGCGAACAACGTGGTGGACGTGATCAACGCGGCGGCGGACGTGAACGCAGGGAAGAGCGCGACAGCGAGTTCGTTGACAAGCTCGTCCACATCAATCGCGTCGCCAAGGTCGTCAAGGGCGGCAAGCGCTTCGGTTTCGCAGCGCTGGTCGTGATCGGCGACCAGAAGGGCCGCGCCGGCTTCGGTCACGGCAAGGCGCGCGAAGTGCCCGAGGCGATCCGCAAGGCAACCGAATCCGCCAAGCGCAACCTGACCCGCGTGTCGTTGCGCGAGGGCCGCACGCTGCATCACGACATCGCCGGCCGTCATGGCGCGGGCCGTGTTTACCTGCGCGCAGCTCCGGCCGGTACCGGCATCATCGCCGGCGGTCCGATGCGCGCCGTGTTCGAGACGCTCGGCGTCCAGGACGTGGTTGCGAAGTCGATCGGCTCGTCGAACCCGTACAACATGGTTCGCGCGACCTTCGATGCGCTGAAGCATCAGGATTCGCCGCGCTCGGTCGCTGCCCGCCGCAACATCAAGGTGTCCACCCTCCAGTCCCGCCGTATCGGTGGTGACGCCGAGGCGGTTGCCGAATAACGGAAGCTTTTCGGAGTAGACGCCTATGGCCAAGAGTGCCGTTACGACCGCAAAGACGATCAAGCTCGAGCAGACCGGCAGCGCGATCCGCCGCCATCACTCGCAGCGTTCGACGCTGATCGGGCTCAAGCTCAACAAGATCGGCCGCATCAGCGAACTGCCGGACACCCCGGCGGTCCGCGGCATGATCTTGAAAGTTCACCATCTCGTTCGCATTGTCGACGAGAAGTAAGCAAAGGCGCACGATCCCGAAGCGAGACCCGTTTTCGGTGAAGGTCATGCGCAAGAAACAAGGAGCAGGGCGATGAAGCTCAGCGATATCGCCGACAATGCCGGCTCGCGCAAGAAGCGTATGCGCGTCGGCCGCGGCATTGGTTCGGGCAAGGGCAAGCAGGCCGGCCGCGGTGGCAAGGGCCAGACCGCGCGTTCGGGCGTGCGCATCAAGGGTTTCGAAGGCGGCCAGATGCCCTTGCATCGCCGTCTGCCCAAGCGCGGCTTCAACAACATCTTCCGCGTGGAGTTCGCCGAGATCAATCTCGACCGGCTCCAGGATGCGGTCGATGCCAAGAAGATCGACGCCGGCAGCGTCGTGAACGTCGAATCCCTGGTCAAGGCCGGCGTGCTGCGCCGCGCCAAGGGTGGCCTGCGGCTGCTCGGCCGCGGCGAGTTCAAGGCCAAGCTCAACATCGAAGTGCACGGCGCCTCGAAGACCGCGATCGCGGCAGTCGAGAAGGCCGGCGGCTCGGTGAAGATCCTCGCGCCTGCCAAGGAAGAAGGCGAGGCGGCGTAACAACTGCGTCATCGGCCCGCGGCTCGCGGGCCTTTACGCACGCGGGACGATGGACTTATCGAAGCCGTAGCCCCAGATAATGTCCGGTGTCCGGTATAATGTAGCCCGGCCGCGGGCATAACGGCGCAATAAGCGGCGGGAGAAAGTCCAAGATGGCCTCTGCAGCGGAACAACTGGCAGCCAATCTCAATTTCGGTGCGTTTGCCAAGGCCGACGAACTGAAGAAGCGCATCTGGTTCACCCTGGGCGCGCTGCTCGTTTATCGGCTCGGGACCTACATCCCGTTGCCCGGCATCGATCCCAACATCTGGGAGCAGGTGTTCCGCTCCCAGGCGGGCGGCATCCTCGGCATGTTCAATATGTTCGCTGGCGGCGGCATTCACCGCATGGCGATCTTTGCGCTGAACATCATGCCGTACATCTCGGCGTCCATCATCATCCAGCTCCTGACCACCGTCTCGCCGCAGCTCGAGGCGCTGAAGAAGGAAGGCGAGTCCGGCCGCAAGCTGCTGAACCAGTACACCCGTTATCTCACGGTGATCCTGGCCGCGTTCCAGTCCTACGGCATTGCGGTGGGTCTCGAAGGCGCTGGCAACGTCGTCAGCGACCCCGGCATGTTCTTCCGCCTGTCGACGGCGATCACGCTGACCGGCGGCACCATGTTCCTGATGTGGCTGGGCGAGCAGATCACCTCGCGCGGCATCGGCAACGGCATTTCCCTGATCATTCTCTCCGGCATCGTCGCCGAGCTGCCCGCGGCGCTCGCCAACATGCTCGAGCTCGGCCGTCAGGGTGCGATGTCGACCGGCCTGATTCTGGTGGTCATCATCATGGCGGTGGCCGTGATCGCCTTCATCGTGTTCGTGGAGCGCGCCCAGCGCCGGCTCTTGATCCAGTATCCGAAGCGCCAGGTCGGCAACAAGATGTTCGAGGGGCAGTCCTCGCATCTGCCGCTCAAGCTCAACACCTCGGGCGTGATCCCGCCGATCTTCGCGTCCTCGCTGCTGCTGCTGCCGACCACGGTTGCGAACTTCAACGCGGGCAGCGGGCCGGAATGGTTCCAGTGGATCAACACCCAGCTCGGCCACGGCCGTCCGCTGTTCCTGATCATGTATCTGGCGCTGATCGTGTTCTTCGCCTTCTTCTACACCGCGATCGTGTTCAATCCGACCGAGACCGCGGACAATCTGAAGAAGCACGGCGGCTTCATTCCGGGTATCCGCCCGGGCGAGCGTACCGCGGAATATATCGACTACGTGCTGTCGCGGATCACCGTGCTCGGCGCGGTGTATCTGGCGATCGTCTGCTTGATTCCGGAAATCCTGATCTCCTACGCGTCGGTGCCGTTCTACTTTGGCGGCACTTCGCTGCTGATCGTCGTCAGCGTCACCATGGACACGGTGGCGCAGGTGCAGGGCTATCTGCTGGCGCATCAGTACGAAGGCCTGATCCGGAAGTCGAAGCTGCGCGGCCGGCGCCGTTAAGCGCGGCGTCCCTCGGGCGGCGCGATTGCGCCGCCGATTCGCCGCGCGTGCAATGCGCGCGGACGGCGAGCCGGCCATTCGGTCGCCTCGGCAGAGTCGCTCTTCCTGTCGTGCAAGCATTGATCTCAAAGGCTTCTTGGCGTCCGGCCATTTGCCCCCCTATGATATGGGTAGCGGTGCGGCGCTGATTATGATTTGCACTGTAACTGGACTTCAAAACACGGGCGCGCGACGTATCGCGCACCAATCGGGGGGGCGTACGCCGATGAGAATTATACTTCTGGGGCCACCGGGATCGGGCAAGGGCACCCAGGCGCAGCTGCTGGTGCAGCGCTATGGCATCGTCCAGCTCTCGACCGGCGAGATGTTGCGTGCAGCGGTGGCGGCCGGAACGCCGGTCGGGCTCAAGGCTAAGGAGATCATGGCCAGCGGCGGTCTCGTGCCAGACGATGTCGTGGTGGGGATCATCTCCGATCGGATCGATCAGCCGGATGCCAAAAACGGTTTCATCCTTGACGGTTTCCCTCGGACCGTGCCGCAGGCCGAGGCGCTGGATGAGCTGCTCAAGCACAAGCACCTCAAGCTCGATGCCGTGATCGAGCTCCGCGTCAACGAAAGCGCGCTCCTGAATCGCGTCGAGACTCGCGTCGCCCAGATGCGCGAGCGCGGGGAAGAGGTCCGGCTCGATGACACCCCGGAGGTCCTGACCAAGCGACTCGCCAGCTACCGGAGCCAGACGGAACCGCTGATTCACTACTATTCCGAGCGGCGCAAGCTCTCGACCATCGACGGCATGATGGCCATCGATGAGGTCACCCGCGCCATCCATCGCCAGCTCCTGGCGCTCGGGGCGGTCGAGCCCAAGACGCATGGCAAGGCACATGGCAAGACGCGCGCCCGGAGTGCGACAAAGGCGGCCCCGGCCAGAAAGGCCAAGGCGGCGAAGAAATCGGCCAAAAAGCCTGCGAAAGCGGCCAAAAAGGCTGCCAAATCCAGGAGGGCGGCCAAGAAGGCTACGACGGCAGGCACGAGAATCGTCAAGAAAGCCGCCAAGAAGGCGGGGAAGAAGAAGGCAGCCAAAAAGACCGCCACGAAGGCTGTCAAGAAAGGTGCCAAAAAGGCCGCAAAAAAGGTCACGAAAAGGCGAGCTAAGCGCTAGCAGCGGTTGACGAAAGCCCCCTGAATCCCCTAATAAGCCCCGCATCCAAGTCGGATAGTTTCAAACGATGCCGGGCCCTAGGAAGACCAGGGGTGGGCGTCGTGTTCGCGTTTGTGAACACCTGCCCGAGAAACCAAGCACTTAAAGCCCGATTCCTGACGAGGGATTGGCGACAGGAGAGAAGGCCGTGGCCCGTATTGCCGGCGTGAACATCCCGACCAACAAGCGCGTGCTGATCGCGCTCCAGTACATCCATGGCATCGGTCAGAAGATCGCCGGTGAGATTCTGGAGAAGGTGAAGATCCCGGTGGATCGTCGCGTCAATCAGCTCAGCGACGCCGAAGTGCTCCAGATCCGCGAAGTGATCGACCGCGACTATATGGTTGAGGGCGATTTGCGTCGTGAGGTCGGCATCAACATCAAGCGTCTGATGGACCTCGGCTGCTATCGCGGCCTGCGCCATCGTCGCGGTCTGCCGGTGCGTGGCCAGCGTACCCACACCAACGCGCGTACGCGCAAGGGTCCGGCCAAGGCCATCGCCGGCAAGAAGAAGTAGGTTTTCGCATCCAATCACGGCGTGTGGCGACCCGGGGATGACCCGTTCGCCACGCGCCTTTCGTTCCACAGGTGTAGCCGCTGGCATTACGGCGGCGTTGAGATCTTCAGGAAAGGTAGTCTATGGGCAAGGAAGCCACCCGCGTTCGTCGTCGTGAGCGCAAGAACATCGCCTCCGGCGTCGCGCACGTGAACTCGTCGTTCAACAACACGACCATCACCATCACCGACGCGCAGGGCAACACGATTGCCTGGTCCTCCGCCGGCACGATGGGCTTCAAGGGCTCGCGCAAGTCGACCCCGTATGCCGCACAGGTTGCCGCCGAGGACGTGTCGAAGAAGGCGCAGGAGCACGGCATGCGCACGCTGGAAGTCGAAGTCGCCGGTCCCGGTTCGGGCCGCGAATCGGCGCTCCGGGCGCTGCAGGCCGCGGGCTTCACCGTCACCTCGATCCGCGACGTGACCACGATCCCGCACAACGGTTGCCGTCCCCGTAAGCGTCGGCGCGTTTGATACCAGATTGCGGGCGCATTGGCGCCCGCGATGATTTTTTGCAAAGCCGTGGAAATGATCTGCGGCCTTTCTCCAACGCCGGTGCCTGCAACAGCAGTCTGACTGGCCTGTATGGGTGAAACAGTGACGATCCAGAAAAATTGGCAAGAACTGATTCGGCCGAACAAGCTGCAGGTACAGCCCGGCAGCGATCCGACCCGTTTCGCGACCATCGTCGCCGAACCGCTCGAGCGCGGCTTCGGCCAGACGCTCGGCAACGCGCTTCGCCGCATTCTGCTGTCCTCGCTCCAGGGCGCGGCAGTGCAGTCGGTGCACATCGACGGCGTGCTGCACGAGTTCTCCTCGATCGCGGGCGTCCGTGAGGACGTCACCGACATCGTGCTCAACATCAAGGACATCTCGATCAAGATGCAGGGCGAAGGCCCCAAGCGCATGGTCGTCAAGAAGTCCGGACCGGGCGTCGTCACCGCCGGCGACATCCAGACCGTGGGCGACGTCGTCGTGCTCAATCCCGACCTGCAGATCTGCACGCTCGATGAGGGCGCCGAGATCCGTATGGAGTTCACGGTCGCAACCGGCAAGGGCTACGTTCCCGCCGAGCGCAACCGCCCCGAGGACGCACCGATCGGCCTGATCCCGGTCGACAGCCTGTACTCGCCGGTCCGCAAGGTCTCCTACAAGGTCGAGAACACCCGCGAGGGCCAGATCCTCGACTACGACAAGCTGACCATGACGATCGAGACCAACGGCGCGCTGACGCCGGATGATTCCGTGGCCTACGCGGCGCGCATCCTGCAGGATCAGCTCAACGTGTTCGTCAACTTCGAAGAGCCGCGCAAGGAAGTCGCCCAGGAGATCATCCCGGACCTCGCCTTCAACCCGGCCTTCCTCAAGAAGGTGGACGAGCTCGAGCTGTCGGTGCGCTCGGCCAATTGCTTGAAGAACGACAACATCGTCTACATCGGCGACCTCGTGCAGAAGAGCGAAGCGGAAATGCTCCGCACTCCGAACTTCGGCCGCAAGTCTCTGAACGAGATCAAGGAAGTGCTGGCCCAGATGGGTCTGCACCTCGGCATGGAAGTGCCGGGCTGGCCGCCGGAGAACATCGACGAGCTCGCCAAGCGCTTCGAGGATCACTACTGATCCGAGCGACAACAGGCTGAGGCGCGAATTCATCGCGCCTTAGCGGGCGAACGCAGGCAGCCCACCTGAGCAACTGGTCCGACGAACCGTCGCGACGAATGAAATTCAAGGAATAGATAAATGCGTCACGGCAAGGTTCATCGCAAGCTCAACCGCACCGCTGAGCATCGCCGCGCGATGTTCGCCAACATGTGCGCCGCGCTGATCAAGCACGAGCAGATCGTTACCACGCTGCCGAAGGCGAAGGAATTGCGTCCGATCGTCGAGAAGCTGATTACCCTCGGCAAGAAGGGCGGGCTGGCCATGCGCCGTCAGGCCATCTCGGAGATGCGTGACAAGGATCAGGTCAGGAAGCTGTTCGACACGCTCGCGCCCCGCTACAAGGATCGCCAGGGTGGCTACACCCGCATCATCAAGGCCGGCTTCCGCTACGGCGACAACGCCCCGATGGCCGTGATCGAGTTTGTCGATCGTGATGTCGATGCCAAGGGCCTGGATTCCGGTCCGGTGCAGGAAAAGGAAGCCGAGGCGGCATAAGCCGACCGGCAGAGAGTTTTCAGAAAGCGGCGCCTTCGGGCGCCGCTTTTTTATTGGCCGTCCTGTTGGTTACGTCCCGCTCCTCACGCGTCGGTGAGTGCCGATTGCTATCGTGCCGGCAGCGCCCAATATCTCCGCAAGCATCAACGGAGATCACGCATGAACATCGACCTGTCCGGAAAGACCGCCCTCGTCACCGGCTCGACTGCCGGCATCGGCCACGCCATCGCCAAGGGCCTTGCCGGCTCGGGTGCGAGCGTCGTGATCAACGGACGCGGCCAGGACAAGGTCGATGCGGCCGTGCGCAAGCTGGAAGGGGCGGGCGGAAAGGTCCGCGGCATCGCCGCCGACGTCTCGACCGCGGCGGGCTGCAAGGCGCTGGCCGCGGCGCTGCCAGACGTCGACATCCTCATCAACAATGCCGGCATCTTCGAGCCGAGGGACTTTTTCGACATTCCGGACGAGGACTGGAGCCGCTTTTTCGAGGTCAACGTGATGAGCGGCGTGCGTCTCTCGCGTGCGTATATGAAAGGCATGCTCAAGCGCAACTGGGGCCGAATCGTCTTCATCTCCTCGGAGTCCGGGCTCAACATTCCCGTCGAGATGATCCACTACGGCATGAGCAAGACGGCGCAGCTCTCGGTCGCGCGGGGCCTGGCGCAGCTCACACGGGGCACCGGCGTCACCGTCAATTCCGTGCTGCCGGGCCCGACAATGTCGGAGGGCGTCGAGACGTTCGTGAAGGATCTTGCCAAGCAGAACGGCCAGTCGGTCGATGAGGCCGCGGCCAATTTCGTCAAACAACATCGCCCAAGCTCGCTGCTCCAGCGCTTCGCCAGCGTCGATGAGATCGCCAACATGGTGGTGTATGCGGCTTCGAAGGAAGCCTCGGCGACCAACGGCGCGGCGTTGCGTGCGGAGGGCGGCATCATCAATACGATTGCCTGAGGCCTGCGGATGCCGGCCTATGTGATCTCCGAGGTCGAGGTACGCGACAGAGCCGCGATGGAAGCCTATCGCGAGCTGGCCGCAGCAACCATCGCGCAATATGGCGGCCGCTATCTCGTGCGCGGCGGCGCCGCCGAATTGGTGGAGGGCGGCCCGCCGCCCAAGACCATCATCATCGTGGAGTTCCCATCGATGGCGCGGGCGCAGGAATGGTATGCCTCGGCCGAGTACGCCGAGGCGCTGAAGCTGCGGCACACGGCGCTGGAGCGTCGGCTGCTGTTTGTCGAGGGCGTGGCACCGTAGACAAGCCCGGGCATGAGGAGTGAGTGGCCGCTACCACCCCTCCAGCACGATCTTGCCGCGCGACTTGCCACTCTCGAGCAGTGCATGCGCGCGCTTGAGGTTGGCCGCGTTGATGGTGCCGAAGGTCTGGTCGAGCGTCGTGCGCAAGACGCCCTTGTCGATGAGGTCGGCGACGTCGTTGAGCAGATGATGCTGCGCGATCATGTCGGCGGTTTGAAAGGAGGAGCGCGTGAACATCGATTCCCAATGCACCGAGATGGCCTTGCCCTTGAACGCGCTCACAGTGAATTCCGGGGGATCGTCGATCAGGCCGAATCTGCCCTGCGGCGCCATGAACTCGGCGATGCTCTTGTAGTGCTGGTCGGTGAATGTGAGGCTCGCCACCAGCGCGACGGGCGGCAGCTTGAGCTTCTCGACCTGCTCTTTCATCGGTTGGCCGTGGTCGATCACCGCATGCGCGCCGAGACCGAGGCACCATTTTTGCGACTCCGGCCGCGTCGCGGTCGCGAGCACCGTCAGCCCGGTGAGGCGGCGGGCGAGCTGGATCAGGACCGAGCCAACGCCGCCAGCGCCGCCCGTGATCAAGAGCGTGCGCGGATCGACACTCTTGCCGGGCACCGCACCGAGCCGATCGAACAACAGCTCCCAAGCGGTGATGGAGGTGAGGGGAAGGGCGGCGGCTTGCGCGAACGACAGGCTCTTCGGCTTGTTGCCGACGATGCGCTCGTCGACCAGGTGGAATTCGGAATTGGTACCCTGGCGCAGGATCGAGCCGGCGTAAAATACCTCGTCGCCTGGCTTGAACAGCGTGACGTCGGGACCAACGGCGTCGACAACGCCGGCCGCGTCATAGCCCAGAATCTTGGTCTCGCCCTCGTGCGGGGCTGCGCGCTTGCGCACCTTGTAATCGACCGGATTGGCCGAGATCGCCTTCACAGCCACGCGGATATCACGGCCCTTGGGTTCGGGCTTGGCGGTCTCGAAATCGAACAGCGCGTCCTGATCCTCGATCGGAAGCGACTTCCTGTAGCCGACGGCCTTCATGGCTTGTCTCCTTCAGATAGTGTTGCAAATGCCGGGTCCCGGGTTCGCGTTTTCGCGCGCCCCCGGGATGACAAGCGAGACCTAGAACGCGAACTGCGTCCGCATCGCGACCGCATCGAACTTCGAACCGACATCAGCGGTCGAGATCGGCGAGGCCTGCCTCGACACCGTGCCATGCAGATAGTCCAGCATGAAACGGACGTTGCCGTTGACATACCAGTTCAGCGCTGCCGTGTAGACGGTCTGCCGGCCGCCTGCGATGCCGGTTGCGGTGCCGAGTTGATCGTTGAGGTCGATCGTGGAGAAGCGTCCCGCGACCTCCCACGCGCCCCAGCCGCCGCCCTCGAGGGAGAACGGGTGTGCCGGCTTGACGCCGCCATAGGCCGCATTGGCCGCATTATAGCTGCGACCCTCGCCCGTCAGCACGTAGCCGGCTTGCGCATAGCCGCCCTGGAATTTGAGGCTTGGCGCACCCAGCGGCGGCAGGCCGGTATTGGCGCTGCGATCGATGTTGTACCAGAAATACTCGCCTTGCAGGATCAGCGGTCCATAGGTGGCGGCCGCTTCGACGCTGTAGACCTGCGCGCCGGAGGCATTGGCGATTGCGCCGGTCGTAGCCAGCGCCGTGGGATCGATGCGCAGTTCCGGACGATCGTTCAGCGTCACCGTCTGTGCACCCGTCACCAGATTGCGCGTCGGCTGGATCAGCCATTCGGCATTGCCGCCGAGATGGACCGAGTAGTCTTTGCCGCTGACGACTTGGCTGGCGACACGCGCGACCGCGCCGTATTGTTCCGTGGTGCCGTTCGGCGCAACGCTCGACGCTGAGTGGATCGCACCGGTGGCGGGACCGGTGACATAGGCGCCAGCCCAGAACACGTCGTTGTACCAGCGCGTGCCGACCGCCGAACGGAAGTCGCCCGCAGCGATGCTCGTGGCGACGATCCCCGCCGAGGCGCGTTCCATGAACATGATGTCGTTGGAGCTCGTGGCCTCATCGAGGGTGTAGGGCAGGTCCATGATGCCGCCTTCGATGGCCATCTTGCCGCCGAACGGTTTCAGGCCGGTATAGCTGAGATAGGCGTTCTCGATGCCGGAGACGCCGCCGCCGGGCAGCGAACCCGGAGCTGCGCCGCCAAACCCGTCGGAGGAGCCGCCGAAGTCGTAGACCAGCGCGAAATTCCAGTCGTGGAAGAACTTGCCGGCGACACCGATGCGCGCGCGGCGGACGTTCTCGCCGCTGTCGAGCTTTTGCGGCACGGTCGCCGCCGTGTTGGGCCGATAGTCGTAGCCGCCGACATCCCAATGCACGCGGCTTGTGATCCCGACGCAGTTAGCCCCATCGGCAGTGCAGATGGTCGGTCGGTTGTTCGGCATTGTCACGACGACGCCGGATGCGGGCGCCAGTCCCTTGAGCGGGATCGCCGCGTTGGCGTTGGCGACGGCGGCCTTCGCTTCGGAACGCGCTTCGGCTTTCGCCTCCGCCTTCGCCTCAAGCCTGGCCTTCGCTGTGGCCGCGGTATTCGCGGCGGTCTGGCTCTGGAGCTTGTCGAGCTTCTGCTCCAGCATCTTCAGCTGCTGCTTCAGGAGCGCGATCTCCTGGTCGCTGCTGCTCGCCGATTGGGCCTGGGCCTGCGAGGCTGCCAGTGCGGCGGCGAGACCCATCGCCGTGGCTGCAATTCTTGTCCTGCTCACGTCATGACTCCATCGTTTGACGAACTTCCCCAAGTCGCTGGCGGAGAGCCTAGGTGTGATCGATGACTGCCCCGCGACGCTGCGCCCGGTTGCACGGTTCCCACTGGTGTAAATTCGCCGCAACCGAATCCGCCTTGCACCACCATGCAAGATGACGCACATCATGCCAATCCACAGCCCCGGCAAATTGCTATTTCGCACGCACAGCTTGCAGGCCGGACACGCCAAAGGGGTCGAATATGCCGCCGGGCGCCCTTCTAATGGGGGGCGAACGCGCCTATATTCCGGCGTCTTTTCCAAGAGGTAGGAATGTTTCGATCGACCTGGACCGCCGTCGTCACGGCACTGTGCATAGCTTTTTCGGCCAACTTCAATCCGGCCGCCGCGCAGGACCGCCGTGTGCCGTCCTCGCCCGCCGAACTGCGGCTGTCCTATGCGCCGATCGTGCAGCGGGTGCAGCCGGCGGTTGTCAACGTCTACGCCGCCAAGGTGGTGCAGAACCGCAACCCGCTGCTCGACGACCCCATCTTCCGCCGCTTCTTCGGCGTGCCCGGCCAGCAGCAGGAGCAGGTGCAGCGCTCGCTCGGTTCGGGCGTGATCGTCGATGCGTCGGGGCTCGTTGTCACCAACGTCCACGTCATCGAAGGCGCCGACCAGGTCAAGGTGTCGCTGTCGGACAAGCGTGAGTTCGAGGCCGAGATCGTGTTGAAGGACTCTCGCAGCGATCTCGCGGTGCTGCGTCTGAAGGACACCAAGGAGAAGTTTCCGGCTCTCGAATTTACCAATTCGGACGAGCTGATGGTAGGCGACGTCGTGTTGGCGATCGGCAATCCCTTCGGCGTCGGCCAGACCGTGACTCACGGCATCATCTCGGCCTTGGCGCGCACGCAGGTCGGTATCACCGACTACCAGTTCTTCATCCAGACCGACGCGGCGATCAATCCTGGCAATTCCGGCGGCGCGTTGGTCGACATGAACGGCAGGCTCGCGGGCATCAACACCGCGATCTATTCGCGCTCCGGCGGCTCGCAGGGCATCGGCTTCGCGATCCCCGCCAACATGGTGCGCGTCGTCGTCGCCTCCGCCAAGGGTGGCGGCAAGGCGGTGAAGCGGCCCTGGCTCGGGGCGAAGTTGCAGGCGGTGACGCCGGAGATCGCCGAGAGTCTCGGCCTGCGTTCGCCCACCGGTGCGCTGGTCGCAAGCGTTGTCCCGAACGGGCCGGCGGCCAAGGCCGGGCTGAAATCCTCCGACCTGATCGTCTCGATCGACGGCCAGACCGTGGATGATCCCAACGCTTTCGACTATCGCTTCGCCACACGGCCGCTCGGCGGCACCGCGCAGATCGACGTGCAGCGCGGCGGCAAGCCGGTCAAGCTGACGGTGGCGCTGGACGCCGCGCCCGATGCCGGCCGCAACGAGCTCGTCATCACCGCGCGCTCGCCGCTCCAGGGCGCGAAGGTCTCGACCATCACCCCGGCGCTCGCCGACGAGCTGCATCTGGACGCCGATACCGAAGGCGTGGTGGTCACCGATCTCGGCGGCGACAGTGCGGCCGCGAATGTCGGCTTCCAGAAGGGCGACGTCATCCTGGCGGTCAACAACCAAAAGATCAGCAAGACCAGCGATCTCGAAAAGGCGGCGGCCGAGCGCCAGCGCATCTGGCGCATCACGCTGGTGCGCGGCGGCCAGCAGATCAACGTCACGCTGGGCGGATGAGTCCGAAGCGACCACAGGAGACGCCAACTCTCTTCGCCGCGGCGGGGCTCGATCACGAGGCTCCACATCCGCTGCCGGATCGGCTGCGGCCGCGCGCGCTCTCGGAGGTCGTCGGCCAGGATCACATCCTGGGTCCCGACGGCGCGCTCACGCGCATGCTGGAGACGCGCACGCTGGGCTCGCTGGTGTTCTGGGGCCCGCCCGGCACCGGCAAGACCACGGTGGCGCGGCTGCTCGCGGACGCCACCGATCTGCATTTCGAGCAGATCTCCGCGGTGTTCTCCGGCGTTGCCGATTTGAAGAAGGCCTTTGAGGCCGCGCGTGCACGCCGCGAGATGGGCAAGGGCACGCTGCTGTTCGTCGACGAGGTGCATCGCTTCAACCGCGCCCAGCAGGATTCGTTTCTGCCGGTCATGGAAGACGGCACGGTGGTGATGGTCGGCGCCACCACCGAAAACCCCTCCTTCGAACTCAACGCGGCGCTTTTGTCACGGGCGCGCGTGCTGGTGTTTCGCTCGCTCGACGCGGCCGCGATCGAAAAGCTGTTTGCGCATGCCGAGGAGGTCGAGGGCCGCAAGCTGCCGCTCGACGAGGAAGCGCGCGCCGTGCTGGTGCGCATGGCCGATGGCGACGGCCGCGCGTCGCTGACGCTCGTCGAGGAAGTCTGGCGCGCCGCGCGCAAGGACGAGATTTTCGACGCCGCGCAGTTGCAGGAGATATTGCAGCGCCGCGCGCCGATCTACGACAAGTCGGCCGACGGCCATTACAATTTGATCTCGGCGCTGCATAAGTCGGTGCGCGGCTCCGATCCCGATGCCGCGCTGTATTATCTCGCGCGCATGCTCGATGCCGGCGAGGACCCTCTGTTCCTGGCCCGCCGCGTCGTGCGCATGGCAGTCGAGGATATCGGGCTTGCCGATCCGCAGGCGCTGGTCATCGCCAACGCGGCCAAGGACGCCTTCGACTTCCTCGGTCATCCCGAGGGCGAGCTCGCGATCGCGCAGGCGGTGGTCTATCTCGCCACCGCACCGAAATCGAATGCCGTCTACACCGCCTTCGGCAAGGCGATGCAGGTCGCAAAGCAGGCCGGCTCGCTGCTGCCGCCGAAACACATCCTCAACTCGCCGACCAAGCTGATGAAGTCGGAAGGCTACGGCGCATCTTACGAATACGACCACGACACGCCCGACGCCTTCTCCGGCCAGGATTATTTCCCGGAAGCCCTGGGCCGCCAGACCTTCTACGACCCGCCCGAGCGGGGGTTCGAGCGCGAGATCCGCAAGCGGCTGGATTATTGGGCGAAGTTGCGGAAGGAGCGGGGTGGCTGAAGCAAAATCGCCATTTCGCCGTGACGCGAGGCTGCTTTTGAGCTACGCAGGCACCATGAGCCGCCGCATCAAAAGAACCGATCCAAAGCCCCGTTCGCGCGATGAGCGCAAGGAGGCGCGTCCGTTCAAGGCGCGCAGCGCGAAGCCTGCTGGGCTGCGGCCGGGCAGCAAGCCCGGTGCGAAGCCGCCGCGCTTTGCGAGCGAGCGCGTCGAGCGGCGCGCGCCCAAAGCCGAACCGGAAAAGGCTGCACCGGCAAAGCCCGTCGAGGTATTGCTGCCGACCAAGGTGCAGACCGTCAAGGTGACGGCCGACGAGAACAACATGCGCGTCGATCGCTTCCTTGAAGCGCACTTTCCCGGCCTGTCGTTCTCCCACATCCAGCGCGTCGTTCGTAAAGGCGAGCTGCGCGTCGACGGCAAGCGCGTCGACAGCAAGGACCGCCTGGAGGAGGGCCAGAGCGTCCGCATTCCGCCGCTGAAGCTCGACACGCCGAAGGCACCCAACCCGCAGTCGGAGGCGGCGCAAAAGACGCTTGCCGCGCTGAAGGAGATGACGATCTACGAGGACGACGACGTTCTCGTGCTGAACAAGCCGGCCGGACTTGCCGTGCAGGGCGGCTCGGGCATGACGCGACACATCGACCAGATGCTGGAGGTGATGCGCGATTCTAAGGGCCAGAAGCCGCGCCTCGTGCACCGCATCGACAGGGAGACGTCGGGCTGCCTCCTGGTCGCCAAGACCCGCTTTGCCGCCTCGCATCTGACCGGCGCCTTCCGTTCGCGGTCGGCGCGAAAAACCTATTGGGCGCTCGTGCCGGGGCTCCCGAAGCCGAAGCAGGGCCGCATCTCGACCTTCCTTGCCAAGGAGGAGAGCGAGGACGACACCATCATGCGCATCGCCCAGCATGGCGACGACGGCGCAAGTCACGCGGTGACATACTATGCGGTGGTCGAAACCGCCGGTAACAAGCTGACCTGGGTGTCGCTGAAGCCGGTGACGGGGCGCACCCACCAGTTGCGCGCCCACATGGAGCATATCGGCCACCCCATCGTCGGCGATCCCAAATATTTCAACATCGAGAACTGGCAACTGCCGGGCGGCCTGCAAAACCGGCTGCACCTATTGGCGCGCCGCATCGTCATCCCGCATCCCCGCGGCGGCTTCATTGATGCCACCGCGCCGCTGCCGCAGCACATGCAGCAGTCATGGAACCTGCTCGGGCTCGATGCGAGCCGGTTTGATCCGATCGAGAACGCGCCGGAAGAGTAATTAAGTGCGGCGCGCAGGTTGGCTGGCTACGTCATTCCTACCGCTTGCGAAACCGGTCAAACGCCACTGCGGGATCCCGACGACGAAATACCAGCGCTACGGTTGCGGCTCCGAAATTCGTACCAGGTAGCCCAAGAACAGGAAAAGCAGCCCGTCTCGCGCCAAATCGCCATGAGCAAAGCTTAGCATTGCCACGAAAAGGAAGCCCATAAAGGCAAATCTGGCCTCGGCTCGTTCCAAGCGGGCGGTCATGGCAAGCGCTCCAAGCGCTATAAATCCAAGCAGCACGCCAGCCACCCATCCGAACTCAATGACAACCTGGGCTAGGCTGAGGTGGGTTTCCATGCCCAGGCATGTCATCTGGGTGAAGCTCGAAAGGCCGTGACCAAAGATCCCCGCACGAGGTATGGCGCTGGCCACGTCGCTGATGAGCTTCTTTCGTGTCAGGACAGAATTATATTGTTTTAGGTCGCCGCACGGCGCTGGGCCCGCCTCAGCCTGAGGAACGACCTCAGCCTGAGGACTGACCTCGCCCCGAGGACCGACGTCGCCCCGAGGACCGAGCTCGCCCGGAGCGCCCACCTGAGCAGGAGGGCCCACCTGAGCGGGAGAGCCCACCTCAGCAGGAGGAGAAGCCGATATGGCGACGGCGAGACGCTCGGCGGTAGCGACGCGAGTGTAATACCCGGCGGCCCAGGAGGTCGAAACCACCAAGATGGCGACGAGTGCCTTAGTTCGGGTGCGGCGAGAGATAGCAGCTTCGCAGGCTAACGTGCACAGCAGCGCCACAAACGAAAAACGCAGGAGTGACGCCGCCAAGATGGCAAATACCACGCCGGCACATATGTAGCCGATAACCAACCATAAGCGATTGAGGTGTGAGGCGACGAGACCAGCCAGCAGAAGAGCAAAGCAAACGGAAATCTGGGCCGGAGCGGCATCAAAAGTGCCGAAGACCAATGGTTTCCCGTGGAGATCGCTCCATTGATCTCGGAGCGCCACGACGATGCATACCAGGCCAAGGAACCCGACCAGACCGAGCACCGCGAAAAATGGTCGCCCGGTCGTTCCAGACAACCGAGCTGCGGGATAAGCCGCCAAGGTGAGGATAAATAGGATTTCCTCCTTCAGAGGCCCTGGGCCGTTGACGACGGTAGAAATGCCAAG
Source organism: Bradyrhizobium sp. 155 (assembly GCF_023101105.1). Classification (NCBI taxonomy): domain Bacteria; kingdom Pseudomonadati; phylum Pseudomonadota; class Alphaproteobacteria; order Hyphomicrobiales; family Nitrobacteraceae; genus Bradyrhizobium; species Bradyrhizobium sp. 155. The sequence continues at coordinate 3,170,813 of NZ_CP064704.1, forward strand.
CCAAAGCACGAACAGGAGGAAGACGGAATCCCAGATCGTATTCCGGAAGTGGCCCACGGCGACAAGACCGACCAGCGGGCAAATTAGCACTGCGGCGCTTGACCACGATCCGAGCCCGATCCCATGCAAGAGGATCATGATGGCGCCGGAACACACCAAAATGCCCAACAGAACGGACGTGACGGGCTGTTTATTTCCCGACCATTCCTCTACCGGCTGCAATAGCCATTTGCTCGATGTCTCCTGGTCCATCCTCTAGCAAATCATCCAAAGCTGACTCGTTCTTGCCCATGATAGGTGGGAGCTACCAAAACTAGCCTGATCTGACGTCGGCTGTGGCGGCCATCGGCGAAGCTCACCGGTATTGATTGTCCACCAGCTCTTTTCCAAACCTTTAGTGGCTCTCGCGCGCAACGTCTATTGCCTTGGCCAGATCGACGGCCTTGGTCCCGTGACTTTCGCCATTCCTGCAGACGGAACGGAAGGCGCTGGGCCCGGGCTTTCGGCGGAGGAAATCTCTGTCCTGTGTGTAACCTGCCGGGACATGCTGACGCAACCTGCCGCACCTCAAAGACGCTCCATCGAAGCAACTGAGCAATGCTCTCCGCCTTGAGTGACAAAGCACCTTACGATAAGCCCGTCCTCTATCGCTCAGGCTCTATAAGTCCCACTGCAATAGTCGCATGTAGTCATTGCTTCCTTCTGCAAGACATGGCTGGCGACGAACGCCAGATCGGCTAGGTTACGTCAGTCGAAACTGCTCGAGAAACATCCGCAAGCTGTCGTGCGTGCTCTCGACATCCGTGATCAGCCAGCCCTCCGGGCCGTTCACCAGGATGAAGTTCAGCCGGAGCGGCCGGCCGCGATTGTCGAAACTCGCCGCGACATAGGTCTTGTCGTATTGCCTGCGAACGACCGCGATCGCGACGGGGCCGAGCTTCCAGCTCGGGCTCTGCACCAGGAAATCGTAGGGCTCGACCCGCGGCACCACACCTTGCGCAACGAGGGGTCGAAGAATTGCCGGGCGGTCGCGCCATCCTGCGGCAGGCCTTTTGAGAGCTCCGGCGCGCCCTGGCCGTAATGAGCGTAGACGTTGCGGACCACCGATTCCGGAGTCCGAAAGCCGGCCTGCGCCGCGGCCGGCCAAAACCCGGCAAGGAGAGCCGCAATGCCCGCAAGTTCCCTCATACCTGCCGCTCGCTTTATCGGTCGTCGCTCTTACCTTACAAGGCTAGCATTGAGTGATCAGGGCCGAAAACCAGATGCGCGAATTGTTCGATGAAGCTGCGGGGCGATCCCCGCTTGATCCGCAGGAGTTGGTCCGCCAGGCCTCGCGCGTGCCGCTGCGCAAGCGCTTCTACAAGGAGGTGGGGGTCGCTGAGGCTGAGGGCGGCTTTGCCATCACGCTTGACGGCAAGGCGATCCGCACGCCGTCCGGCCGCCAGGTGATCATCCCTGCGCGCGTGCTAGCCGACGCAGTGGCTGCCGAGTGGGCGGATCAGAAAGAGACGATCAATCCCATGACGATGCCGCTGACGCGGATCGCCAATAGCGTGGTCGAGGGCGTCGTCGACTGCGTCGATCTCGTCAGCGACGACCTCGCAAAGTATCTCCAGTCCGATCTGCTGTTCTATCGCGCCGGCCATCCCGAGGGGCTCGTCGCCCGCGAGGCCGCGCATTGGGACCCAGTGTTGTTCTGGGCCGCTGAGACGCTGGGAGCGCATTTCATCCTGTCCGAAGGCGTCATGCCTGTAACGCAGCCGGAGGCGGCCGTCCAGGCCGCGCGTGCGGCGCTGCCGGGGGATGCCTGGTCGGTCGCCGCCCTCCACGTGATCACCACCCTGACCGGCTCGGCCCTGCTGGCGCTGGCGCTGGCCCATGGCGTGCGCGATGCCGGCCAGGTCTGGGCGGCGGCTTATGTCGATGAGGACTGGAATGCCGAGAAATGGGGAGTCGACGAGGAAGCCGCCGGCCGCCGCGCCGCCCGCCTCAAGGACTTTCATGCCGCCGTGACCGTTTTGGCCGCTGTGAACGCGCCCGCGGCCAAAGGTCCTTAACGAGAGGTTTACGAGGGCGGCCTTAGGGTAGGGCCTACGCTCCCCAGGCCCCTCGCCATGCCGACGCCGATAAGCTCGATCGTTCCCGTCAGTGCCGCCAGCCCTGTTGCTGACGCGGTGACGCCCGATCTTGTGCTGCAGGCCGGCAGCGTCGTCGACGCAAGAGTCGTCAGCGTGCTCGCCGGCAATCTGGTGCGGATCGCGATCGCCAACCTGTCGATGGATGTGATGTCCGAGGTGGCGCTGGCACCAGGCCAAAATCTCCAGCTTGCGGTGTCGCAGAACGGCGGCACCATCCGGCTCGCCGTCATGGGCGGGGCAGGCGAGGCGAGCGCCGATCAGGTCACGCTGACGCCGGCTGCGGCCTCGCTGGTTGACAGCCCGCCGATTGCTCCGTCGGCGAGCGCGGGACGCAACGTGCTGACGCCATCGGAGCAGGTCGCCGTTACCGCAGCTTCGGCCGAGGCGGTCACAAAGCAGGGCAGCCAGGCGCCGCTGTTCGCCAATCTGGCCGCGGTCGTCACCGGCAGCGATCTTCCGGCGGGGCTGAAGCAGGCGATGCTGGGCGTGCTGGCGCAGCAGACGCCGCTCAACACCGGGCTCGATGGCGGCGACATTGAATCCGCATTCCAAAAATCCGGCCTATTCCTCGAAGCCTCGCTCGCCGAGGGCGCGACGTCGTCCTCCGGCACGATGCCAGACCTGAAGGCGGCATTGCTGGTGCTGCGCCAAACGCTGACGACGCTCGAGGCGATTGCGCCACAGGCGCAAGGTGCCGCGCTTCCGGCTGGTACCGTGGCGACACCGCAGCTCACTGCCGCGGAGACGCAGGCCGCATTGCCCGCAACCGAACCCGAGATCGCCCAATCACCGCAAATGCCGCGCAGCGTCAATATCGCAGCCTCTGTGTTGGCGGACATCGCTGGCGGTGCTCCGCAGGCCGCGGTGCCGCGGGCCATGACCGCAGGCCTTGCCGCGAGCCTCCTGCAAGAGATCACGCAAAGCCTGCCGCGAATGACGGGAAACGTGCCGGGCTCGAACAAGGCCGTACCCGAGGGACATATTTTCGAAGCCGCCGCGCGCGCGACGCCACCACCGGTTCGCGGCGCGCTGCCGTCGCCGCAATTCATTGCCTCGCCGTCACTCGTACCGGATACGCCGCTCGCTGCGACCGTGCATCGCCTGCTCGATGACACCGATGCCGCTCTCGCGCGCCAGACGTTGCTCCAGGTTGCTTCGCTCCCCGATCGCACCGACGCCAGCGGTCACAAGATTGATCCGAGCGTGCCGCAGTGGAATTTCGAGATTCCATTCGCAACGCCGCAGGGCACGGCAATGGCGCAGTTCGAGATCTCACGCGACGGCGGCAATGAATCCGCCGATCCCGCCAGGCGCGCCTGGCGCGCGCGCTTCACGCTGAATGTCGAGCCGGCTGGCCCCGTGCACGCTTTGATTACGCTCAACGGTGACAAGACCTTCGTGCGGATGTGGGCGGAGCGGCCGACGACCGCACAGCAGCTTCGCGCCGGAATCGGCGAGCTCAACCAGGCACTGACCAGGGCCGAGCTCAAGCCCGGCGACATCCTGGTCCGCGATGGCACGCCGCCACAGCCCGCACCGGCCCGCGCCGGCCACTTTCTGGATCGCGCTACATGAGCGACCCGTCGAAGCTTGCGATTGCGCTGCATTACGAGAGGGGCAGCAACGCGCCGGTCGTCGTCGCCAAGGGCAAGGGCACGATCGGCGAAAAAATCGTCGAGATCGCCAAGGCCAACGACATCCCGATCGAGGAGAACGAGATCCTGGCCGGTGCGCTCTCCAAGGTCGAACTCGGCGAGGAGATCCCGCCGGACCTCTACAAGGCCGTCGCCGAGGTGCTGGTGTTCGTGCTGCGGCTGTCGGGCAGGCGGTAGCTGTCATCGTTTCACCACGTTAGCGGCTGCATGGTCGCGGCCATCTTCATCGCGTAACGGACATCGCCAGTGCTTACCCGCCGTTCCACTCTCGGCCTTCTCGCCGCAACCGCGATCCTGCCATCGCGTGCATTCGCTCACGTCGCGCCACCGCGAAATGAAATCCGTGACACCCTCGCAAAGCGCTTCACTGACCTCGGCACGGCGGGGACGTTCGTCGGCTACAAGGTCGAGGACTATCTGGTCGTCGCCAGCGACAAGGAACGTTCGGGCGAGGCGAAGCTGCCGGCTTCGACCTTCAAGATTCCGAACTCGTTGATTGCGCTCGAAACCGGCGTGGTCACTGACCCCGACAAGGACGTATTTCCCTGGGACGGCGTGAAGCGTCCGATCGAGGCCTGGAACAAGGACCACACGCTGCGCAGCGCGATTCTCGTCAGCGCGGTGCCGGTCTATCAGGAGATCGCGCGCCGGATCGGGCAAGAACGCATGCAAAAGTACGTCGATCTGTTCGACTATGGCAATCGCGACATCGGCGGCGGCATCGATCAGTTCTGGCTCACCGGCGCCTTGCGCATCGATCCGGTCGAGCAGGTCGATTTCATCGACCGGCTGCGCCGCCGCGCACTGCCGATCTCGAAACGCAGCCAGGATCTCGTCGCTGACATCCTGCCGGTGACCAAGGTCGGCGATAGCGTCATTCGCGCCAAGTCCGGGCTGCTTGGCGCCGAGCGCGGCGAGCCATCGCTTGGCTGGATGGTGGGCTGGGCCGAGAAGGGCGAAGCGCACACCGTGTTCGCGCTCAACATGGACTGCAAGGAGCCGCGCCTGGTCGGAGAGCGCATGCCGCTGACGCAAGCCTGCCTTGCCGAGATCAGCGCTATCTAGCGATACCGCGCTGGCGCCGCTCGACTAGCATCCCCCGGGTCAAGAAAAACCGGGAGGAGAACATGAACTCAACGCCACTCTGGCTGCCGTCGCTCACGCTTGCCGCCGCAGGCGGCTGGCTCGCCGCCACGATGTTTGCCGGTCCCGCCACCAGCAGGGAGCCGCGCTTTCCTCAGCTCACCATGGACCAGCTCGACGCCAAGCAGAAGCCCCTCGGCGAGCAGATCATGAAGGTCTCGAGCGTCGGCATCGGCGGTCCCTACAATCCGATGATCCGCAGCCCGGTGCTCGGCCAGCGCCTGTTCGACCTATTCCACTATCTGCGCTGGGAGACCTCGGTCCCGACAAAACTCAACGAGTTCGCGATCCTGATCATCGGGCGGCAATGGCGCTCGCAGGTGGAGTGGTACGCCCATGCGCCGCTCGCGGCGAAAGCGGGCCTGTCGCCCGACATCGTCGCGGAGCTGAAGGCCAATAAGCGGCCTGCGAACATGGCCGAGGACGAGGCCGTCGTCTACGACTTCGTCACCGAGCTCACCGCGACGAAGAAGGTCGGCGACGAAACCTTCGCGCGCGCGAAGAAGGTCTTCAACGACCAGCAGATCGTCGACCTCACCGCGGTCGCCGGCAATTACGTGATGGTCGCGATGTTGCTCGCAATGGCCGAAGAGACCGTGCCGCCGGACAAGCAGGAGCCGTTCAAGCCGGGCGAGCCGTAGCCTTCGTCATTGCGAGGAGCGAAGCGACGAAGCAATCCAGACTGCCTCGGCGGAAAGATTCTGGATTGCTTCGCTGCGCTCGCAATGACGGAACATGTCGCGCTGGCCTAACCCAGCTTGAACAGCGCCTGCAAAAACTCCTCAACGGCCTTGCGCGACTCGGCGGCAGTCGTTGGATTGCCGCCGACATGCGGATTGAGCTCGACGCAAGCGTCCTGGTAGGTGAACGGCGCTTTCGTATCGGCGTTCATCAGCACGCCGCCGTCGCCTTCGCGGATCTGGCAGTTGCGCACGGTCTGCGCACCCGTGGACACGGCAACCGTATTGACGCCGAGCAGCCCACTGTCAAAACCATGCGCGCTGTCGGGGTATTCGGTCAGCACCACGTCGCGGCCGGCCGTCTTGAGCCGCTCGATGAAAGCCTTGCAGCTCTTGACGGGATTGTAGTCGTCGGGCGTGCCGTGGAAGATGCGGATCGGGCGCGCGGCGATGTCCGTGTCGTTCTGATAGGTCGTCGAACAGTCGGGGTAGAAGGGAATGTAGGCGGCGAACTGGATGCCGGACTTGTTCCAGAGCTTGTGGAAGCGCTCGAGGCTCGCATAAAGCGTCGCCTGTCCGCCGCGTGAAAAGCCCATCAGCACGATGCGATCCGGATCGACGCGGGGATGCTTTGCAAGGATCTCCAACGAGCGGTAGATGTCGATGACGAGGTTGAGCCGACCGAGCAGGGCCTGGTTCGGCCCCACCACCGTCAGCCCGCGGCCGGTAAAGCCGTCGATCACGAAAGTCGAGATGCCCATGGCGTTGAACGCGTGCACCCAGGCTTCGGTCGTTGCGCCGACGCCGCTCGAGCCGTGCATCAGCACCACGACGGGGAGTTTTCCGCTGCCTTGCGCCACGCGCAGCTCGCCGGCGACCGTCACCGGCTTGCCGGCCGCGGCGTCGCCGCTGAGGAATTGCTGGTCGGAGAGGGTGAGCGAGGGGATCGGGTAGATCTCGGCGCGGGTGGCGACTTCCCGGGGAAGCGATTGTGCGTTGGCGCCCATGCCGACGAACAGCGTTGAAATGCAGAGCGCCATGGCGACGCGGAATGCCGTCGGCATCGGATCCTCCCCCGTGATTTTCAGTGAGTAGAACAACAGGCCCGCGCGCTGTCAAATTGACGCAAGCCGGCGGTTCGCCTCAGGCGGTGTCAGGCTTCTTCACCGTCAGCGCCTGGTCGATCGCAAAACCGCCAATCTCGCTCATCGCCTGCGAGATCACGTCGCCCTTGCGGGCAAAGCCGGCAGAGAGGAAATCGAACTGGGTGCGCGCCAGCCGCAGCACCTCGATCGGCACGGAGATGGCGGTCTCGTTGAAGCTGTCGACCGAGGCGTGCAGCGTCTCCAGCTCGCTAGTGAGCTTGCCGATATGGCTCTCGGCGTGCTGCATCAGGCCGAGCAGCTTGCCACGCTCGGCATCGAATGCCGCGCGCTCGGCCGCCGCGGCCGCGGTGATTTCGGCAAGCTGGCTGCGCAGCCCGTCGATTTGCTTGACCATGGCGTCGGACGCCATCTCACCGGCCTCGCGCAGCTCGCTGTTGCGCGTGTTCTCTTCGTGCTCCCGGTGATAGAGGCGTTCCGCCGACATCGCCCGTTGCGCCAGCGACTCGATCAGCGCGGCGGCGCGCAGCAGCATTTCGCCGTTCCGCCCCGACACCATGCTGGCCATGCGCCGCAGGAAGTCGGTGGTTTCGGACGATGGGTTCGGCGGCAGGGGAACGACCGTCGCGGACATGGGGGTGATGCTTGCAGCCGGAAATGATGACCGCCGCCGTACCGACTGAGCTCACGCAACATTCGGCGCCTGATCGCAAGCCTGGAGCAAGCCTGAATCGCCGCGCCCGGTCAACCGGGCAGGGCCAGATTTGCAACTGCGTCACGTATCCTTCTGCCAGCCGATCCGGCCGAGATGGGTGAAGCCGAACCCGGCCGAATATTTCAGGCCGTAGCCCAGTGCCCGATCGATGCCGATATGGGCGAGCCAGATCAAGGCGATGGACAGGGTGAGTGGCGAGGCGAGGCCGAAGCCGAGCGTCAGCAGCGCGACCGGCGCCATGTAGCTGTGGGCGGCGTTGTAGACCATCGCGCCGAGTTTGGCGTCCGACAGGTATGCCAGGAAGCTGAGATCGGGGACGAAGAACAGCAGTGCGAACACCAGCCAAGAGCCGTCCCAGGTCCAGTAGAGCATCACCATCCCTACAAACAGGGTCAGGCCCTCCAGCCGCAGCAGGATGTTGACGCCGCCCGTCGCCGCGCCGGTCTCCGCCGTTCCTTCGGTCATGCTCGCCTCCAGGCAAAACTTTGAAATTCCTTGCGCTTTCCCGCTGCGGCAAGGCAGCCCTGCGGGGCCGAAAGCCGCTTCCCGGCCCGCAAAATGCCGTGTTAGAACCCCGGCAATCGCATTTAGGCTAAGAACTGGCGGGAGCAAATGAAGAATATCCTGGACGCCCTCGAAGACCGTCGTGCCGGCGCAAAGCTCGGCGGCGGGGAGAAGCGCATCGAGGCGCAGCACGCCCGCGGCAAGCTGACCGCGCGTGAGCGCATCGAGCTCTTGCTCGACAAGGGATCGTTCGAGGAATTCGACATGTTCGTCGAGCACCGCTCTACCGAGTTCGGCATGGAGAAGAACAAGGTGCCCGGCGACGGCGTCGTCACCGGCTGGGGCACCGTCAACGGCCGCAAGACCTTTGTCTTCGCCAAGGACTTCACCGTGTTCGGCGGCTCGCTGTCGGAAACGCACGCGCTGAAAATTACAAAGCTTCAGGACATGGCGATGAAAGCGCGTGCGCCCATCATCGGCCTCTATGATGCGGGCGGCGCCCGCATCCAGGAAGGCGTCGCAGCACTCGCCGGCTATTCCTACGTGTTCCGCCGCAACGTGCTCGCCTCCGGCGTGATCCCGCAGATCTCCGTCATCATGGGCCCCTGCGCCGGCGGCGACGTCTATTCGCCTGCGATGACCGACTTCATCTTCATGGTGAAGAACACCAGCTACATGTTCGTCACTGGCCCCGACGTGGTGAAGACCGTCACCAACGAGGTCGTCACGGCCGAAGAGCTCGGCGGCGCCTCGGTGCACGCCACGCGCTCCTCGATCGCCGACGGCGCCTTCGAGAACGACGTCGAAACGCTGTTGCAGATGCGGCGCCTGATCGACTTCCTGCCGTCCAACAACACGGACGGCGTGCCGGAATGGCCGAGCTTCGACGACATCGGCCGCCTCGACATGTCGCTCGACACTCTGATCCCCGACAATCCGAACAAGCCCTACGACATGAAGGAGCTGATCCTGAAGGTCGTGGACGAGGGCGACTTCTTCGAGATCGCGGATGCTTTCGCCAAGAACATCGTCACCGGCTTCGGCCGCATCGCGGGCCGCACGGTGGGCTTCGTCGCCAACCAGCCCATGGTGCTGGCCGGCGTGCTCGACTCCGACGCTTCGCGCAAGGCGGCGCGCTTCGTGCGTTTCTGCGATGCCTTCAACATCCCGATCGTCACCTTCGTCGACGTGCCGGGCTTCCTGCCGGGTACCGCGCAGGAATATGGCGGCCTGATCAAGCACGGCGCCAAACTGCTGTTTGCGTACTCGCAGTGCACCGTGCCGCTGGTCACCATCATCACCCGCAAGGCCTATGGCGGCGCCTTCGATGTCATGGCCTCCAAGGAGATCGGCGCCGACATGAACTACGCCTGGCCGACCGCCCAGATCGCGGTGATGGGTGCCAAGGGCGCGGTCGAGATCATCTTCCGCGCCGACATCGGCGACCCCGACAAGATCGCCGCGCGTACCAAGGAATACGAAGACCGCTTCCTCTCCCCCTTCATCGCCGCCGAGCGCGGCTACATCGACGACGTCATCATGCCGCACTCGACCCGCAAGCGGATCGCGCGGGCGCTGTCGATGCTGAAGGACAAGAAGGTGGAAACGCCGGCGAAGAAGCACGACAATTTGCCGTTGTGAGGGCGAACTTGTAGCCCGGATGAGCGTAGCGACATCCGGGTTTGTCTATCCAAGTCCCGCATGTCGCTTTGCTCATGCGGGCTACCGATTCTGTTTCTGAGTTGGCATCCTCGATCCAAATCCAATGACCGAAGACGATCCGACCGACGAGATTTCAGACATCGAAGCGCGGATCGAGGCTTTGGCCGAGATCGCCGAGCGATGCCGCAAGTACATCCTGGCGTCCAAGCTCGCGATCGGGGGCGGCGGCGCGCTGTTGTTGATCACGATCTTCGGTTTGCTTGGGATGGGTCAGACCGCCGCGCTCGGATCGATCGCTCTGGTGCTCGGTGGGATCGTCTCGCTCGGCTCGAACGTCAGCACGTTGCGGCAGACGGAGAGTGCGATCGGGGATGCGGAGGCGCTTCGGTCTCAACTGATCAGCCGCATCGACCTTCGCGTGGTCGCCGATACGCCGATGAAGCTCGTGTAACCGAGCAGCCTTACGCCGCAGCCCTGCGCGACAGCACCTGCAGCTCTTCGCGGCATTCGGCTGCGAACGCCTGAAGCTGCTCCGCGGTTTGCCGGTCGAGGATCGCCTTTGCCAGCCGTTCGGCGCGGGCAAGCTGGTCTCTGAGATATGCGATGCTGGCCATGTGTCACCTTCCGCAGGGTTGATTTGATGGCCGTGACCCTACGGCCATCGCCGGATTCATTATGTGAGGCACGTCACACCTCACGCGGGCGCGGCGTCAGCGGGTCGCGTCCGCCGCAGCGAAATGCGCCATCTGGTCCGCGTGAGCCTTGGCGAACGCCGGACGGGCGGTGGCGCGCGCGACGTAGGCGCGGCAGGCGGGGCTGTCCGCCAGCCCGTCGAAACTATCGACGACGCGCAGCACGTCGGACATCAGGATGTCGGCGACGGAGAACGTGCCTGCCAGCCATTCGCGGTTGGCCAGCACCGCCTCCATGTGCTTGAGGCGGAGTTTGAGGAAGTCGTCCACGAATTTCCACGCCGCCGTATCGGTCGGATGTCCCATGAACTTCGACATCCCCCAGGGCAGGCTTGCCATCTCCACCGAATTGAGTGCGGCGAACAGCCATTCCGTGGCTTCGTTGCGGCCGCGCGGATCTGATGGCATGAGCTTTGCGCTGAGGCCGCCGAGATGCAGCAGGATCGCGCCGCTCTCGAAGATCGAGAGATCGCCGTCGGTCAGCCACGGCACCTGGCCGAACGGCTGGTGCGCGAAATGTTGGGCGCCGCGCCCGTTGAAGGGCGCGCTCGCGACGCGATAGGGCAATGCGGCCTCTTCGAGCGCCCAGCGCACCCGAAGGTCGCGCACGAAACCGCGCGGGGGCGGGGGAACCCAGTCGAAGGTGGTGAGCGTGAGGTCGGGCATGTGGTGTCTCCGTCTGCTGTTCAGGCATAGGACGGGTGAGAGATGCGCGTTCCGACACCGGTGCCGTCCTTTTTTGTCGTCGCCGACGTCATCGGCTAGTCTCACCCCAAACAACAGGAGGAAAATCCGATGCCGTCAGCCTTCTTCGTCGTCCGCGCCGTCGTCGCCGATGCCGGCAAGCGCGCCGCCTTCGACAGGTGGTACGAGACCGAACATCTGCCCGACGCGATGAAGGCCTTCGGCGTGAGCAAGGCCTGGCGGTTCTGGAGCCTCGACGATCCCTCACTGCATCAGGCGATGTATCAGTTCGCGAGCGAGGCTGCGCTGCACGCCATGCTGAAGGGCGAAGCGCTGACGCAACTGGTGGCCGATTTCAACCGCGATTGGCCCGACGTGACGCGCACGCGCGAGTTGCTGGTGCTGGCGCAGGAGTTTGGCAAGTAGCGCCCGGCGGCGGGCTGTCACCGTCGGAGTCGCAGCGAAGCTGAACGCGCGATTCAGCTTCGGTTCATGTCGTCACCACGACACTCGCCTCTGCATCACTGGCACGACCATCCAAGAGGAAAGAAGTCATGGAGCGCCGGAACTTTTTAAAATTTGCAATCGGTGTCGCGGCCGGAGCTGCCGCGTTCACGACCGCCGCAAAGGCTGCGCCGCTGGCGCCGCAGCCGCTCGGTGACCCCCGCATGCCGCAAGGCAATCCCGACGCTCATCCCGCAGTCACCAGCAGCGAAGAAGCCGCGCAGTTGAAGCCGGAGCAGGTGCACTGGCACGGCCGCCATCGCCATTGGGGTTGGCGCCGCCGTCACTGGGGCTGGCATCGCCGGCGATGGCACCGCCGCCATTGGTAAGCTTCGCGCACCAGGCTTGAACGGGGACCGCGATCGCGGTCCCCGTTCTGATTCGAAACATCCCGGTGCGACGTCAGGCGCTCAAAAAGAAAATGGCCGCGCAGGCTTTCGCCGCGCGGCCATTTCGCAATGCGAAAAAAACGAGATCAGAACGGGCGGCAGCGGCCGGCGTACCAGCGGAAGCCGTAGGGGCACACGCGGGCGCGCGGCACGACCACGACAGGGGCCGGCGCAACCACGATCGGACCCGGGCGGACAACGACCGGACCGCGCATCGGGCGGCAGCCGCCATAGGCGCCGCGGTACCAGCCGGGGCCGCAACCGCCGGCGGCGCTCGCCGCCTCGCTGAAACCAACGACCGCGCTGGCGAGCATCACGGCGGCAAACAGGTATTTCATTTGATCTTCCTTCTCGTCCTTGGGTGTAGGTTTTGGGGGCAGGTAGGAGGGCTTGGCGCTTTTCGGCGCACCATGAATCAAAAGACACGATTCGACACGTTAAAATCGCAACATGCCGACACGACGCCAGCCAAATCTGCCAATCATGACCTGAATGCGGCATGAACATTCCCCGCACGCGGCTCCGGACGACAGCAATGACGCTAGCGGCCGAGAAAGCCCAGGACTAGCTCCCTGTACTTCTCAGGCGCCTCGAGGAAGACGAGATGGCCGGTGTCCGGGATCACCTCGGCCCGCGCATTCGGCATCTTCGCCGCGAGTGCCTTCGCCAGCTCGGCGTTCTCTCCCATTTTCGCGCGCAGCGCCTCCGGCGCGTTCGGCCGGCCCGGCGCGTTGTGGTCGTCGGCGCCCATGATGAATAGCGTCGGCTCGGTGATCAGTGCGATCTCGTGCGCCACCGGCTCACGATAGATCATCTGGCCGGAACTGACGAAGGCACGCAGCCAGCGCGGATAATCCGGGCTGCCCTTGATGTTGAAGCGGGCGTCGATGAACGGCGTGATCGCGTCCGGCGGCAGCTTGATCGCATAATTGGTCTGAAGCTGCTTGCGATAGCCATCGGCCGTGAGCTTGTCCTCGGTCTCGATGATCTTCTCGGTCGGCGTCGGCGGTACATAGAGGCGGTAATCTTCCAGCCCGATCGGGGCCGTCAGAACAAGGTGGGCGACGCGGTCGGGAAAGGCGCGGGCGATGCGGACGCCCAGCATGCCGCCGAGCGAATGGGCGACGATCTCGGCCTTGTCGATCTTCAGATAATCGAGCAGCGCGATGGTGTTGCGCGCCAGATTGTCGAAATGCAATTCGCCGATCGGCTTGGAAGATTTGCCGAAGCCGATCTGGTCCGGCACCACGACGCGGAGGCCGGCCTCGCTCAGCATCTTGATAACAGGTGCCCAGTAGCTCGACGGGAAGTTGCGCCCGTGCAGCAGCACGACGGTGCGGCCGTTCGGCTGCGCAGGCGGCACGTCCATGTAGGCCATGCTGAGCTGCTCGCCGTCATTGGTCAGAGGCAGCAGGTGTACGGGATAGGGATAGGCAAAGCCTTCGAGCGCGATGCCGTAGGGTTCGCGCGGGGCGGTGTCGGCGGCGTGGGATGTAAGAGGAGCGGCGAGAAGAGCCGTGCAAAGCACGGCCGGGAGGAGGCGGATCATTGAAGGCTCTGAGTCATGTTGGCGCTAGGAGACACATTCTCCGTCATGCCCGGGCTTGGCCCGCCTGCGCGGCCGAAGCCGCTTCGGCGAGGCGAAGGCCCGGGCATCCACGTGGTGCCACGCAAACTGCACTAAAGACGTGGATAGCCGGGTCAAGCCCGGCCATGACGACGAGAGACGCTTACACGCGCTTGTGTTCAGTCCTTCGCAGTCCCGAACAACGCGGCAAACTGCTTCTCGCCGGTGCGCGTAAAATTCACCACGCGGCTGCCGGGCGTGGCGTCGCGGGCAGCCCATTTCAGCTCGGCGAAACGCTGCATCATGGCGGCGCCCAGCGTGCCCGCGAGATGGTGACGCCGCTCGCTCCAGTCGAGGCAGGCCTTGCAGACCGGCCGGCGGGGATGGGCGAGCATGTCGGGCGAGATCTGCAAATGCTTCGCCAGGAAGCGCTCGCCCTCGGCCGTCAGCTCGATCTCCTGCTTCTTCTGCCTGACCAGGTTTTGCGCGCGGAGGGTGTCGAGCATCTGCACGCCGAGATCGCCGGCGAGATGGTCGTAGCAGATCCGGGCACGCCGCAGCGCCGGATCCTTCGGCCCGGTGCGCACGCGCATATGGCCGGTCCGCGCGGCGAGGCCCGCAAGCCCCTCCAGCACCCCGGCGACATCGTCGTCAGTGAGGCGGTAGTAGCGGTGGCGGCCCTGCTTCTCCGGCTCGATCAGGCCACCGGCCTCGAGCTTGGAAAGATGCGAGCTCGCGGTCTGCGGCGTGATGCCGGCCTCCTGCGCCAGCTCGCTCGCGGTGAGCGCGCGGCCGTTCATCAGCGCCGTGAGCATGTTGGCGCGTGCGGGATCGCCGACGAGCGAGGCGATCATGGCGATGTCGGGACCTGATTTCATGCTTCGATGGTAGCCGAAGCATTGCGGTCGGGCAAGCGCGTAGCGTGGGGTTGTTCGTCATTGCGAGGCGCGAAGCGACGACGCAATCCAGGCTGCCTCCGCAGAGGGATTCCTGGATTGCTTCGCTGCGCTCGCAATGGCGGTGTGGAACCAGAGGAGCCCATCATGTCCGTCACCGTCTTCATCCGCTACCAGCTCGATCCCTTCAAGCGCGCGCAGTTCGAGGAGTATTCGAAGCGCTGGCTCACCATCATCCCGAAATGCGGCGGCGATCTGATCGGCTATTTCATGCCGCACGAGGGCACCAACAACATCGCGTTTGCGCTGATTACCTTCGAGAGTCTGGCTGCGTATGAGGCCTATCGCGCCCGGCTGCGTCAGGATACGGAAGGCATGGCCAACTTCCACTTCGCCGAGGAGCACAAATTCATCCTCGCGGAAGAGCGCACGTTTCTGCGCCAAGTGGTTTTGTAAGTGCTATCGTAGGCCATCAACGACAGGAGAGACGCCCATGATCGCCGTGATCTTCGAGGTCTGGCCGAAGCCGGAACACCGCCAGGATTATTTCGACCTCGCGGCCGACCTCAAGCCGATCCTGCAAACCATCGACGGCTTCATCTCGGTCGAGCGTTTCGAAAGCCTGACCGAGAAGGGCAAGATCTTATCGGTGTCGTTCTGGCGGGACGAGGCGGCCGTGCAAGCCTGGCGCAACACGATGGAGCATCGCCGCACCCAGGCCAAGGGCCGCGCGAAAATCTTCGCCGATTATCACTTGCGTATCGCCAGCGTCATCCGTGACTACAGCATGAATGATCGCGAGCAGGCGCCGAAGGACAGCCGCGCGGTGCACGACGCGCACTAGCGCTCGTGGCGGCACGTCCCCATCTCTGCGCGGCCAACAAGGGAGAGAAACATGCACGTGACAACTGCTGACAAGCGCGCGGCCTTCAGGAAGCTGCACGAGAGCGGCTGCTTCATCCTGCCCAATCCGGTCGACGTCGGCAGCGCGAAAGCGTTGCAGCATCTCGGTTTCAAGGCACTCGCGTCGTCGAGTGCGGGCTTTGCCTGGACCATCGGCAAAGCCGACAACCACGTCACCGTCGAGGACGTCTGTCAGCATCTGGCGGCATTGAGCACGTCGGTCGACATCCCCGTGAACGCTGATTTCGAGGGCGGCTTTGCGGTCGAGCCGGACAAGGTCGCGGAGAATGTCGAGCGCTGTGTGCGCACCGGCGTTGCCGGCCTGTCGATCGAGGATTCCACCGGCGACAAGGACAAGCCGATCTACGAGCGCGCGCTCGCAGTCGAGCGCATCAAGGCATCGCGCAAGGCGATCGGCGATAGCGGCGTGCTGCTGGTCGGCCGCTGCGAGGCCTATCTGTGGGGCGTGACCGACCTCAAGTTGGTCATCGACCGGCTGACGGCCTACGCAGATGCTGGCGCCGATTGCCTTTACGCGCCGGGCCTGAAGAGCCGCGAGGACATCGCCGCGGTGGTGAAGGCTGTCGCACCCAAACCGTTCAACCTGTTGATCGGCGGCTCCGGGCTGTCATTGCAGGAAGCTGCCGATCTTGGCGTGCGCCGGATCAGCGTCGGCGGTTCACTCGCTCGCGCCGCCTGGGGCGGCTTCATGCGGGCCGCGAAGGAAATGGCGGAGAAGGGGACCTTCGCGGAGCTGGCGAGCGGCTATCCCGGCGGCGAGCTCAACAAGATGTTCAGCTAAGACAAACGAAAGCGGCGGGATCTGAATCCCGCCGCTGTTGCATATTGTTGCAATTCGTTACTTCGCGCCGTCAGCGGGTGCCGGCGTATCCGGGGCCGCCTTGCTCGGCGCGGCGCCCGTGGTCACGCCCGGCCCGGTATTGGTGCGCGGCGTCACGTCGCGCATGCCGGGAGGTGCGGCCGGATTGGTGGCCGGTGCCTGCTGCGCTGTCTGCGTCGCCGGCGTGGTGCTGGCCTGGTTGCTGGTGCCGGTGTTGTTCAGGCCGTAGAATACGGCACCCAGCACCAAGGCGATTGCCACTGCGAACAGGGCTACTTTGCCGCTGGAGGCGGGGCCTTCGCCAAGCTCCGGGTCGACCTGAAGCTGGGCATCCCGTCGCGCCGCATTGCGATACTCATCATCGGCGAGATTCGGGCGGTACGGATCGTTGATAAAACGGTCGTCAGCCATCGATTGGTTCTCCTCGATTATTGCGGCGGGACAACCCGTGGATGCGAGATTCTGTTCCGCCCTCCTTAATGCTTTCGTCGCATGTTGCGCCCGCGGCGGGAATCGGGAACCTGTTCGCTGGGGAACCTGACGCGTAAGCTCCGCTGACGGAAGGGAACAAAGCGATGTGGAGCTTGCCGCCGAGCGATTATAGCGTGCTGCATCTGTTGTCGCTGGTTGCGGTCGCGGCGCAAGGCATGACCGCCGCGCTCGCTGCCGGCCGCCGCAGCATGGATTGGCTCGGCGTCTGCTTCCTCGGCTGCATCACGGCGCTCGGCGGCGGCACCTTGCGCGATCTCTTCCTGGGGCATTATCCGTTGGCCTGGGTGCAGAACCCCATCTACCTCGCACTGGCCGGAGGCGCCGCCTTCCTCACCATCCTGATGGCGCGCCTGGTGCACCGGCTGAAACTGGCCTTCATCGTGCTCGATGCCATCGGCCTCGTCGTCTTCACCATGACCGGCTGCGACATCGCCTGGCAGATGGATGCCACGCTGCCGATCGTCATCGTCTCCGGCATGGTGACCGGTTGCGCCGGCGGCGTGTTGCGCGACGTGCTCTGCAACGACGTGCCGCTGCTGTTCCGCTCCGAGCTCTACGCCAGCGTCTCGGTGGTGACGGGATTGTTCTATGCCACCGCGTTCGGTCTTAAGCTGAACGCCGAGCTCTGGACCATTTTGACATTCGTCCTCGGCATCAGCTTCCGCCTGCTGGCGGTGCGCTACAAATGGGAGATGCCGAAATTCGTCTTCACGGAAGAGGAGGAGCGGGAGCCTTGAGCTACGGCTCCTGCTTCCGCGCCCTCGCCACCTGCGCCGGCGTCACCAGCGGCGCGGCGTTGCCCCAGGAATTGCGGATGTAGTTCGTCACCGCCGCGATCTCTGCGTCGGACAGCTGGTTGGAATAGGCCGGCATCTCCCCGGTGTTGGGCGCGCGCGGGGTCGTCACGGTGTGGGCGCCGTCGAGGATGATGCGCAAGGTCGAGGACGGATTGACCGATTGCAGCAGCGCGTTGGCAGGCAGCGGCGGATAGATGCGCGGTGCGCCGGATCCGTCGGCCTCGTGGCAGGCGATGCAGAACTTGGCGTAGATGGCCTGGCCGGCCTTCATCTCGGCATCGTCAGGCGGCGTCACGATCGTCTCACGCCGTGCCGGCGGCAGGTTCTTCAGGTAAACCGCGATCGCGCGCACGTCGGCATCGCTCATCTTCGAAGTCGAATTGACGACCACCTCCGCCATCAGCCCGCTGGCATGGCTCCTGGCGTTGCGCCCGCTCTGAAGATATTCCGTGATGTCTTCGACACTCCACGATTTCAGCCCGGTGCGGGCGGCGCCATCGAGCCGTGGCGCGTACCAGCCGCCCACCTCGTTGCCCGCGAGGGCCTGCGCCTGCTTGTCCGCGCCAAAATAGTTCTTCGGCGTATGGCAGGCGCCGCAATGACCGAGCCCGGTGACGAGATAGCCGCCCCGATTCCACGCCGCGCTCTGGCTCTGGTCCGGTTCGAACAGGCCGGGTTTGAAATAGACCATGTTCCAGATCCGCATCAGGCCGCGATAGCCAAACGGCCAGCGTAGTTCCGGCGGCTTGTTGCGGCTGGTGACGGCCGCGAGCGTTCCGAGATAGGCCCGGATCGCCAGCGTGTCGTCCTTCGTCATCCGCGTGAAATAGGGGTAGGGGAACGCCGGGTAATAGTTGGAGCCGTCTGGGGCGACACCGGTGCGCACGGCGCGAGTGAAATCGGTGTCGGTCCAGGCGCCGATGCCGGTGTCGCGGTCCGGCGTCAGGTTCGGGGCATAGATCGCGCCGAATGGTGTGTCGATGCGCTTTCCGCCCGCGAACGGTTTGGCGGGATCGGCGGTGTGGCAGCCGGCACAGTCGCCGGCCTCCACCAGCGACTTGCCGTAGGCGATCAGCTCCGGTGACGGCTCGGCGGCGCCGGCCGCGCTCGCAACCGCACTGCACAACGCCAGGCCCACGAGAGCCAGGCCAGTGAGAATCGTCCGCATCGAAAGCCTCTCCTGCGACCCATCGACGCCGTCCCGGATGACGGGGCGTCAATTCGTTGCGCGACGGCGGGGGTATGGTGACACAAAATGAAAATCGCGGATGCCAATGCAGCCACGAAATTGCGATTTTTACCCGGCGCTCCCTTTGGTCCAGAATTGTGATGCGGAGCGTGAAATATCCGACATAGAGTGGCGGAAATGGTCGGCGCGCCCTAGCTAAAAACAACGGGCAGGCAACGGCTTAAGCAGCCAAGCGCTCAAAAGGGCGGAAGAGGACATAATGGGCATCAACCAGGGTCCGATCAGTCTCGATCAGAAATACACCCAGGACACCGGACATATTTTCACGACGGGCATTCAGGCCCTGGTCCGGCTGCCGATGGCCCAGATCCGGCGCGACCGTGCCGCGGGATTGAACACCGCCGGCTTCATCTCCGGCTATCGCGGCTCGCCGCTCGGCGGCTATGACCAGCAGCTCTTCGCCGCGCGCAAGCATCTCGAGCAGTACAACATCAAGTTCCAGCCCGGCGTGAACGAGGATCTGGCCGCGACCGCGGTCTGGGGCTCGCAGCAGCTCAACCTCTCGCCGGGCGCCAAGTATGACGGCGTGGTCGGCATCTGGTACGGCAAGGGCCCCGGTGTCGATCGCTGCGGCGACGTCTTCCGCCACGGCAATGCCGCGGGCTCCGCCAAGAACGGCGGCGTCTTGTGTCTCGCCGGCGACGACCACGGCGCAAAATCCTCGACGGTCCCGCATCAATCCGACCACGCCTTCATGTCGGCGCTGATGCCCTATCTCTACCCGTCGAGCGTACACGAGATGATCGAGATGGGTCTTCTGGGTATCGCGATGTCGCGCTACTCGGGCTGCTGGGTCGGCATGAAGGTGATCACGGAGACGGTGGAGACCACCGCCGAGATCGACCTCACCGACGAGATGACGCCGTTCGTGATCCCGACCGATTTCGAGATGCCCGAAGGCGGCCTCAATCTGCGCTGGCCCGACGACCGCTTCGCCCAGGACCGCCGCCTGCAGGACTACAAGGGCTTTGCCGCGATCGCCTTTGCACGCGCCAACAAGGTCAATCGCGTCACCATGGACTCGCCCAACGCCCGCTACGGCATCATGGCGTCCGGCAAGAGCTACGAGGATATCCGTCAGGCGCTGCGCGAGCTCGGGATCACGCCCGAGGTCGCCGCCAAGATCGGACTTCGATTGTACAAGATCGGCATGCCGTGGCCTCTGGAGCCGGAAGGCGTCAGGCAATTCGCTGTAGGACTCGAGGAAATCTTCATCATCGAAGAGCGCCGCGAGATCGTCGAGAACCAAGTGAAGCAGGAGCTGTTCAACTGGCGCGACGATGTCCGTCCCCGCATTATCGGCAAGATGGACGATCACGACAAGCGCTTCCTTCCCTTTGCCGAAGAACTCAGCGTCGCCTCGCTGGCGAGCTCGCTGACCGAGCGGCTGCTTCGACTTGATCTCAATCCCGAAATTGCAACGATGCTGCGCGCCAAGGCCGATTGGTTCAACGGCCGCCAGGCGTCGCAAATGCAGGCGACCGCGCCTGTCGCCCGCACCCCGTATTTCTGCTCCGGCTGCCCGCACAACACCTCGACCAAGGTGCCCGAAGGCAGTCGCGCCTTTGCCGGCATCGGGTGCCACTTCATGGCACTGTGGATGGATCGCTCCACCGAGACCTTCACCCACATGGGCGGCGAGGGTGTGCCGTGGGTCGGCGTTGCCCCCTTCACAAAGGAAGAGCACGTCTTCGCCAATCTCGGCGACGGCACGTATTTCCACTCCGGCAGCCTCGCGATCCGCCAGGCGATCGCCTCCGGCGCCAACATCACCTATAAGATCCTCTACAACGACGCGACCGCGATGACCGGCGGCCAGCATGTCGACGGGGAATTGTCGCCGCAGCAGATCACCTTCCAGCTACACAGCGAAGGCATCCGCGAGATCTATCTGGTCTCAGAAGATCCCGACGCCTATCCGGCGAACGAGATCGCGCCCGGCGTCAAGACCGCGCATCGTGACGAACTCGACGCGGTCCAGAAGACCCTGCGGAAAGTCAAGGGCGCGTCCGCGATCGTGTTCGTGCAGACTTGCGCCGCCGAGAAGCGGCGCCGCCGCAAGCGCGGCACGATGGAGGATCCGGCGCGCCGTGTGCTGATCAATCCCGCGGTGTGTGAAGGCTGCGGCGATTGCTCGGTGCAATCGAACTGCATTTCGGTCGAGCCGCTCGAGACCGAGTTCGGCCGCAAGCGCGCCATCAACCAGTCGACCTGCAACAAGGATTATTCCTGCGTCAAAGGCTTTTGTCCGTCCTTCGTCACCGTCGACGGCGGCAAGATGCGCAAGCGCGCGCCGGCGGGCGTCGGCGATATCGGCGATCTGCCCGAGCCGGCATCGCGCCCCAACCTGGACAAGCCCTACAACATCGCTGTCGGCGGCGTCGGCGGGACCGGCGTGCTGACCATCGGCGCGCTGCTCGGCATGGCCGCCCATATCGAGGGCAAGGCCTCGATGATCCTCGATATGTCGGGCCTGGCGCAAAAGGGTGGGGCGGTGCTGAGCCACGTCCGCCTGTCCGATCATCCGGCAGAGGTGACCTGCTCGCGCATCGTCACGGGCACGGCCGATGTCGTGCTCGCCGCCGATGAGGTGGTCGCGGTTGCCAAGGACACCATCTCGCTCTGCGACAGCAGCCGCACCCGCGGCATCATCAACAGCCACGTCATTCCCACCGCCGACTTCGTCCTCAACCGCGATTTCAACTTCCAGACCCGCAAGCTGAACGGGTTGCTGGAAACCGCGCTGCACAAGGACTCGGTATTCTTCGACTTCACCAAGCCGGCCGAACAGCTGCTCGGCGACAGCATCGCCACCAACATGATGATGATGGGCTACGCCTATCAGAAGGGCCTCTTGCCGTTGTCAGCGGAGTCGATCGAGCAGGCGATCGAGGTCAACGGCGTCTCGATCAAGATGAACAAGGAAGCCTTCCGCCTCGGCCGCCTCGCGGTCGCTGATCCCGCACGGCTTGCCGGCATGCTGAAGGGAACGGATGAGGTCGTTGCGCCCAAGTCCCTGGACGCAATGACGCTCGACGAGGTCATCGAGCATCGCACCAGGCATCTCACGGCGTACCAGAACGGCCGCCTCGCGAAACGCTACCGCAAGCTGGTCGATCAGGTCAGCGACGTCGCCAAGCAGGGCGGCTATGACGAGGCGCTGACCCGCGCCGTTGCGGTCAACTACGCCAAGCTGCTGGCCTACAAGGACGAATACGAGGTCGCGCGCCTCTACACCGATGGCGCGTTCGAAAAGCAGCTCCGCGACCAGTTCGAAGCCGACTTCAAGTTCAACTTCAACCTGGCCCCGCCCATTCTGAGCAGGGGCGTCGATGCGCTCGGCCGCCCGAAGAAGCGCGCCTTCGGCCCGTGGATGCTTCCGGTGTTCCGCGTGCTGGCAAAATTCAAGTTCCTGCGCGGCACGCCGCTCGACATCTTCGGTCGCAGTGCCGACCGCAAGCTCGAGCGCGATCTGATCGCCGGCTACGAGAAGGACGTCGCCACCGTGCTCGGCCTGCTGTCGCCGCTGACGATCGATACCGCGGTGGAGCTGCTCTCGCTGCCCGACCGCATCCGCGGCTACGGCCCGGTGAAGGAGAAGGCCGTAGCAGACGCCAAGGCCCGCTACGCCCAGCTCGCCGCCGACCTCGCGAACCCGCCGCCGGCGCCGAGGCAGATCGCGGCGGAGTAGAATTTTCGTGGGGTGGACTCGCTAATCCACCCTGCAAATTCCTGTTTGAAATCAACCACCGTTCTACTGTGCATGGGGTTGTTTTCGCGAAAAAACATTTTTCGATAAAACGAAATCCCTTGTGCCGTCGGGCAAAACAGCTTTAGGGTTCTGCCCGTCGTTCCCATCATTGCGAGCGCAGCGAAGCAATTCCAGAGTGCGTCCGTGGAAAGATTCCTGGATTGCTTCGCTGCGCTCGCAACGACGACTGCGGCAGCAGGGCCTTCCACCGCACCTCGGATGATGCGGCGGCCATTTGCGCCAGCCCGCTGCCCTCTCGCCCGACGGAATATTTCCGCGCTTGCCAACAGGGCGGCAGCGGTTCAGAAAAAACCGGAAGTGAGAAACGCCAGCGGAGACCTTATTTGACCATCAAGGGCAAGGCCTACATTGCCGGGATCTACGAACACCCGACCCGGCACGCGCCGGACAAATCCACCGCGCAACTCCATGCCGAGGTCGCCAAGGGCGCGATCGAGGATGCCGGGCTCAGCAAGGACGATGTCGACGGCTATTTCTGCGCGGGCGACGCCCCGGGCGGCGCCTGGCCGATGGTTGATTATCTCGGGCTGAACACCAAAAAACTGCGCCATGTCGATTCCACCGAGACCGGCGGCTGTTCCTACATCATCCATCTCGGCCATGCCGCTGAAGCGATCGCCGCGGGCAAGTGCTCGATCGCGCTGATCACGCTGGCCGGCAAGCCGCGCACCGGGCCGATGCCGCCGCGCGCGGCGGGCACCGAGGCCGATTTCGAGACGGCTTACGGCGCGACCACGCACAATGCCTATGGCATGTGTGCCATGCGCCACATGCACGACTATGGCACCACCAGCGAGCAGCTCGCCTGGATCAAGGTCGCGGCCTCGCACCATGCGCAATACAATCCGCATGCGATGCTCAAGGACGTCGTGACCGTCGAGGACGTCCTGAACTCGCCGATGATCTCTGATCCCTTGCATCGCATGGATTGCTGCGTGGTCTCCGACGGCGGCGGCGCGCTAATCGTGACCACGCCTGAAATCGCCAAGAGCCTGAAGAAGCCTCTGGTCAAGCTGATCGGACATGGCGAGGCGATGAAGGGCCCGCGCGGCGGCAAGGATCTCGACCTCACATACTCCGCCGGCATCTGGTCCGGCCCGCGTGCCTTCGAGGAAGCCGGCATCACGCCGAAGGACATCAAATACGCCTCGATCTACGACAGCTTCACCATCACCGTCCTGATGCAGCTCGAAGACCTCGGCTTCTGCAAGAAAGGTGAGGGCGGCAAGTTCGTCGCCGACGGCAATCTGATCTCGGGCGTCGGCAAGCTGCCGTTCAACACCGATGGCGGTGGCCTCTGCAGCAACCATCCCGTCAATCGCGGCGGCATGACCAAGATCCTCGAGGCCGTGCGGCAACTGCGCGGCGAGGCGCATCCGAAGGTGCAGGTCAAGAATTGCGATCTCGCCATCGCCCACGGCACCGGCGGGCTTTTGGGTGTTCGCCACGCCGCCTCGACGGCCATTCTGGAGCGCGTGTGATGAGCGAAGCCAAGAAATATCCGGCCCCGGTGACGAACCCTGAGACAGCCGCGTTCTGGGATGCGGCCAAAGAGGGCAGGTTCATGATCAAGCGCTGCACCGCGTGCGGCGAGGCGCACTATTTCCCGCGTGCGATCTGCCCGTTCTGCTACTCCGACAAGACGGTGTGGGAGGAGTCTTCGGGCGAGGGTACGATCTACACCTACAGCTTGATGCGGAAGTCGCCGACCGGCCCTTACGCGATCGGCTACGTCACGCTGAAGGAAGGCCCATCGCTCCAGACCAATTTCGTCGATTGCGATTTGACGACGTTGAAGATCGGCCAGAAGGTGAAGGTGGTGTTCAAGCCGACCGACGGCGCGCCATTGCCGTTCTTTACGCCGGCGTAGTCGCTTTCTTCCCTTCTCCCCTTGCGGGAGAAGGTGGCGCGAAGCGCCGGATGAGGGGTCTCTCTCCACCGAGAGATTGTTCGATGCGGAGCGAACCCCTCACCCAAACGAGTTTGTTGCGACCACCTTGGAGCCCTCTCCCGCAAGGGGAGAGGGCGCATCAATGGGCGCCGCCATTCGCTGAAACTGCCGGGAGGAAACAACAAAAATGTCCGCCAGATACGACGAACTCAAAGGCCTCAAAAACCTCGGCCAGAAATATGCCTACACCGACCGCGAAGTGATGCTCTATGCCTACGGCATTGGGCTTGGCGCCGATCCGATGGACGAGAACGAGCTCGCCTTCGTCAACGAGGGCACGCTGACGCCGCGACCGCTCAAGGTGGTGCCGACTTTTGCATCCGTCGCCGCGTGGGGCGCGGGGCCTGGCGAGATGAACCTCAACCGCGTGATGGTGGTGGACGGCGAGCGCGACATCACCTTCCACCAGCCACTACCGGTCGCCGCGCACATCACCGCCGATTCCTCCGTGGTCGAAGTCTACGACAAGGGCAAGGACAAGGGCGTGGTCATCAGCCATCAGACCGTGCTCAAGAACGAGAAGGGCGAGAAGCTGGCAACTCTGGTCGCCTCCCGCTTCGCCCGCGGCGACGGCGGCTTTGGCGGGCCGAACCTGACCCAGCCGGATCCGCACAAGAGCCCGTCCCGCGCACCCGACACGAGCATCGACATCGTGACGCGTCCCGACCAGGCGCTGGTCTATCGTCTCTGCGGCGATCGCAACCCGCTGCACTCCGACCCTGAGTTCGCGAAGAAGGCCGGCTTCCCACGTCCGATCCTGCACGGCATGTGCACGTACGGCATCACCTGCCGCGGCGTGCTCCAGACCTATGCCGATTACGACGCTTCCGCCTTCCGCCAGCACGTCGCGCGGTTCTCCTCGCCGGTCTATCCCGGCGAGACCGTGACCATGGACCTCTGGA
The DNA here is from genome assembly GCF_023101105.1 of Bradyrhizobium sp. 155. Lineage (NCBI taxonomy): Bacteria > Pseudomonadati > Pseudomonadota > Alphaproteobacteria > Hyphomicrobiales > Nitrobacteraceae > Bradyrhizobium > Bradyrhizobium sp. 155. Next base: position 3,196,052 of record NZ_CP064704.1, read on the forward strand.
AGGACGGCAGCGTGATCTCGTTCGAAGCCAAGGTAAAGTCGCGCGGCGTCACTGTGATCAAGAACGGCAAGACGGTGCTGGGGTGATGATGCAGCTCGACGCGCTCTGAGTTATTTCGTCATGCCCGGGCTTGTCCCGGGCATCCACGTTCTTCGCGCGGTTGGCGATCAAGTTCGTGGATGGCCGGGACAGGCCCGGCCATGACGGAGCAAAAGAACAAAACAGGGAGAGCCACCATGGGACTACTCGACGGCAAGGTTGCGCTGATCACCGGCGCGGGCGGGGGGCTCGGTGAGGCCTACGCAAAGCTGTTCGCGCGGGAAGGGGCCTCCGTCGTCGTCAACGACCTCGGTGGGCCCCGTGACGGCTCCGGCGCCGACACATCGATGGCGCAGCTCGTGGTGGATGCGATCAAGGCCGAAGGCGGCAAGGCGGTCGCCAACGGCGCCGACATCTCCACCATGGAAGGCGGCCAGTCGGTGTTCGACGACGCCATCAAGCATTTCGGCCGCGCCGACATCCTCGTCAACAATGCCGGCATTCTGCGCGACCAGACCTTCGCCAAGGCGTCTGAGTCCGACTGGGACAAGGTCATCAAGGTGCATCTGAAGGGCACCTTTTGTTGCACCATGCCGGTATTTCGCTGGATGCGGGAAAATGGCGGCGGCGTCATCGTCAACACCTCCTCGACCTCGGGCCTGATCGGCAATTTCGGTCAGAGCAATTACGGCGCGGCCAAGGGCGGCATCTGGGGCCTGTCCAACGTGCTGGCGATCGAGGGCCGCAAATACAACATCCGGATTTGGACGCTTGCGCCGGGCGCGCTGACCCGCATGACCGCAGACCTGCCCCGCTATAAGGAGAACCCCGGTGCGGCGCTGGGGCCGGACGGCATCGCGCCGGCCGTGCTATACATGGTCAGCGACTTGTCCGGCGACCAGACCGGTAAGGTGCTGGGCGTGTCCGGGCCCCGCGGCGTGCGCGAGATGCGGATGATGGAAATGGACGGCTGGAAGCCGCCGCACACGGGCTGGAAGGCCCAGGACATCGCCGATCATGCCAAGGAGATCTTCTTCTCCGAAGAGCAGATCAAGATGGGGGCGCGGCGGTTTTAGCTACACCGTCATTCCGGGGCGCGACGAAGTCGCGAGCCCGGAATGACGACAGACGATAGGACAGAGAGAACCAATGAAACTCACCGCCGACGCCAAGGGCACCTTCGCAATCGCGCCGACGCCGTTCCACGATGACGGCCGGATCGACGAGCGCTCGATCGACCGCCTGACCGATTTCTACGAGGAGGTCGGCTGCGACGGCGTCACTGTGCTGGGCATCCTCGGTGAGGCCCCGAAGCTCGATGCCGCCGAGGCCGAACAGGTGGCGGTACGCTTCGTCAAGCGCGCCAAGAAGATGCAGGTGATCGTCGGCGTCTCCGCGCCGGGCTTTGCCACCATGCGCTCGCTGGCGAAGGCCTCGATGGATGCGGGCGCGGCCGGCGTCATGATCGCGCCGCCGCCGTCGTTGCGGACCGACGACCAGATCATCGGCTATTACAAGCAGGCGGCCGAGGCCATCGGCCCCGACGTGCCCTGGGTGCTCCAGGACTATCCGCTGACCTTGTCGGTGGTGTTCACCCCGGCCGTGATCCGCAAGATCGTCACCGACAATCCGAACTGCGTGATGCTCAAGCACGAGGACTGGCCGGGGCTGGAAAAGATCTCGACGCTGCGCAATTTCCAGAAGGACGGCTCGCTGCGGCCGCTTTCGATCCTCTGCGGCAATGGCGGGCTCTTTCTGGACTTCGAGATGGAGCGCGGCGCCGACGGCGCCATGACCGGCTATGCCTTCCCCGAACTCCTGATCGACGTCGTGCGGCTTTCGAAGGAAGGCAAGCGCGACGCCGCCCATGATCTGTTCGACGCACATCTGCCGCTGATCCGCTACGAGCAGCAGCCCGGCGCGGGCCTCGCCGTGCGCAAATACGTGCTGCAGAAGCGCGGCATCATCGCCTCCAGCGCCCAGCGCAAGCCCGGCGCCACCATCACGCCGGCGGCGAAGGCAGAGGTCGAGTACCTGCTGTCGCGCGTCGCCCGCGTCGACAGGCGCGCCAATCTCGGCCCGCAATCCAGCGCCGCAGGTTAATCGAATGGCCGAGGCATCAGCATCACGCCCTGCGTCGACGATCCTCCTGCTGCGCGACGGCGCGAAGGTCGACGGCAAGAGCCGCGACGAAATCGAAGTCTTCATGATGGTCCGCCATCATCAGATCGAGTTCAATTCGGGCGCGCTGGTGTTTCCTGGTGGCAGCGTCGATGCCGGCGATCAGGAGATCGTCAAGCGCTCCGACTTGTATTCAGGCGGCGAGGGCCTGAGCGAAGCGGATCGCGGCTTTCGGATCGCCGCGATCCGTGAGACCTTTGAGGAAAGCGGCATCCTTCTGGCGCGCTCGAAGGATTCGGGCACGCCTGTTGACGCCAGGCGCGCTGGCGAGATCGCCGATGCGCATCGCGTCGCGCTCAACGAGCACAAGATCAGCTTCCTGAGCATTCTGGCCGACAACGGCCTCCAGCTCGCGCTCGATACGCTCGTGCCTTACGCGCACTGGATCACGCCGGAGGGCATGCCAAAACGTTTCGACACCTGGTTCTTCCTTGCGGCAGCACCGCCCGACCAGCTCGGCGCGCATGATGGCCGGGAGTCGACCGACTCGATCTGGGTCTCGCCGCGCGAGGCGGTTGAGGGCGGCGAGAGCGGCCGCTTTAAGCTGCCGTTCCCGACAACGCGCAATTTGATCCGGCTCGCCAAGCAGGGCAGCGTGAGCGCAGCGCTCGAGCACGCCCGCGGCATGTCCGTCGTGACGGTGATGCCTGTCATGACCAAGACCGAAACCGGCCGTCAGCTCCGCATTCCCCGCGAGGCCGGCTATGACGGCGAGGTGTTCGAAGTCGGGGCGATCGGCTAGGACACTTCGACACAAAGCGAAGTATCTGCGATGGCAGGTGCGCTAGGTTCCGTCCCTGACAACGGGACGGGCGCGCAATATGGACATCCGGCAGAACAATCGGCAGGACAACAATATCGCCGTCGAGCTGGCGCTGCTCCTCGCGCTCGCGACGCTCTGGGGTGGCTCCTACACCTTCATCAAGCTCGGCGTCGCCACCATTCCGCCGATCACGCTGATCGCGGCGCGCACAACGATTGCGGTCCTGCTGCTGCTCGCGATCATGTGGGCGCGGGGCATCAGGCTGCCGACGGATGCCGCGACCTGGCGACGCTTCGCCTTCCAGGCCGTGCTCAATAGCGTGATCCCCTGGACATTGATCGCCTGGGGCGAGCGCCACGTCGATGCCGCACTTGCGACCATCCTCAACTCGGCCGGCCCGATCTTCACCTTCCTGCTCACGGCCGTTGTGACGCGTCACGAGGCGACGACACCGCGAAAGCTGGTCGGGGTGGTCGCTGGTATGGCCGGCATCCTGCTGATCGTCGGCGTCGATGCCTTCCATAATGTTGGAAGCGGCCTCGTCGCGGAGGCCGCGATCGTTGCCGCCACCATCTGCTACGCCTGCGCCGCGATCTTCGGTCGCGGCTTCAAGGGCCTCGATCCCATGGCGCCCGCGGCCGGCTCGTTGCTGGCGGGGGCGGCGGCGCTGCTCCCGGCCTCGCTCATCGTCGAGCAGCCCTGGACGCTGTCGCCCTCGCTGAGTTCCGTGCTGGCGCTGCTCGCGCTGGCGACCTTCTCGACGGCCGCGGCCTTCGTGATCTATTTCCGCCTGATCCAGACCCTGGGCTCGGTCGGCACCACCGCGCAGGCCTATCTCCGCGTGCCGATCGGGGTTGCCATCAGCGTCGCCTTCCTCGGCGAGAGCCTGAGCCGGACCGCCTGGATCGGCCTTGCCTGCGTCGTCCTCGGCGTCGCCGCCATGACCATCCCGGCGCGGCGGCCGGCCGACGTCAAAACGTCATAAAACCGGGGCCAAGGAGGCCGGCAGGGCTTCAACATTAAGGATATTCGGCGGCCAGACGCATGTTCCCCCGGGACTGCAATACGTCGTATATTGGAGCTCCAATGGCCCGGTCCACACATCACCAATGTCCGCCGAATTGACGCCGACCCCTGAGAAAAAGCGAACATTCTCGCTCTCCATCGGCCAGCTCACGTTCGGCAGCTTCCTTCTGGTGCTGGCGGTGATCATCGTCACCTCGACCGCGAGCGTGATCGCGATCCGGCACATCGACACGACCTTCGCCGAGCTGCAGCGGCTGCAGAGCGTCGGCGACCTCGCCGAGGACATCGACCGCCGCATGAACGAGCTGCGGCTCGCCGCGCGCGACTTCGTCACCGACCCTGGCGCCGGCATCCAGTTCAAGCAGGTGGGCGAGGCGGCTTCGACGCTCAGTGACATCCTGAAGAAGACCCGCATCGAGCTCGTGCCCGAGCAGCAGGATATGATCGACGGCGTCAGCGAGCGGCTTGCGACTTATCGCAGCGGCCTGGAGCGGATCTCGACCTTGATCGACCGCCGCGCCCAGCTGCTTGCCGGGCTGCCGCCGCTCCGCGACCAGTTCGACGCAGCTGTCTCCGGCACTGCGGACCGAGAGCTGGCGTCCCGCCTGTCGGAAGCGCAGAGCCGGATCGCGCTTGGGTTGCTTGCGCGCAACCCGTCCGCGGCCGAGCAGGCGGCGCAGAGCATGCGGGCGATGGGCGTCACTGATCCCAAGCTCAGATCCGCGGTCAACGAGTACGCCGAGGCGATCATCGCGGTCGCGGTCCGTGAACGGCAGATCGCCGACATCGACCGCGAGGTGCTGGGAACCGAGGGTCGGCTGATCGGCCGCGTCACCGAATTGCTGCGCGAGGTCAGCGCCCGGCGCGGTCACGTGCTGTCGCGCGACTTTGCCCGCACGCTGACGGAGGCGCGCTGGCAGAGCATCGTGCTCGGTACCATCGGTGTGCTGATCGGCATTCTCGCGGCCGGCTTCGTGGTGCGGCGGACGGTCCGTCCGCTCGCCCAGATCGCGCGGTCGATCCGCGCGCTCGCAGCCGGCGAGAAGAACACCTCGATCCCGTCCGCCGACCTCGACAACGAGATCGGCGACATCGCGCGGGCGGCCGAAGTGTTCCGCCGTGCGCTGGAGGAAGCCGACACGGCACGCGAGGCGGCGGTGCGCGCACTGACCGAGCAACGCCTTGCCGAAGAGAGCTACCGGAAACTGTTCGAGGGCTCGGTCGACGGCATCTATGTCACGACGCCGGCCGGCGACCTCCTCAACGCCAATCCGGCGCTGGCGCGGATGATGGGCTATGACAGCCCCAAAGACCTCATCGACAGCATCAACGACATCGCCCACACCATCTACGTCAATCCCGAGGCTCGCGTCGAATATCAGCGGCTGATGGCACGCGACGGCATGGTGCGCGAGTTCGAATACCAGGTGCGCCAGCGCGGCGGCGACATCCTGTGGCTGTCCGACAGTGCCACCGGCGTCCGCGACGAGGCGGGCAACATCGTCCGCTATGAGGGCACGCTGCGCGACATTACCGACCAGAAGCGCGCGGAAGACGCCATTGCCGAAGGACGGCGCCTGCTCCAGCAGGTCATCGACACCGTGCCAGCGGTCATCAACGTCAAGGACCGCGACCTGCGCTACGTGCTGATGAACCGTTACATGGCCGGCATCTTCGGAATCGAGCCCGGCGATGCGCTCGGCCGCACCACGGCCGACCTGATGTCGCGCTACGGCGCGGCCAAGTCCGACGAGAGCGACAAGCGCGTGCTGACGCTGCGAAAGGGCCTCGGCTTCTACGAAGAGGAGTACATTGATTCTTCCGGCCACATGCGGCAATGGCTCGTCAACAAGCTGCCGTTGCTCGATGCCGAAGGCGAGATCGAGCGGATCGTCACCGTGGCGCTCGACATCGGCGAGCGCAAGCGCGGCGAGCAGGAGATGCGGAAAGCCAAGGAATCCGCCGAGACCGCGCTGCGCAATCTGCGCGAGACCCAGGCCTCGCTGATCGAGGCGGAGAAGCTGGCGGCGCTCGGGCGCCTCGTCGCCGGCGTCGCGCACGAGGTCAACAATCCCGTCGGCATCAGCCTCACGGTCGCCTCCGCGCTGGAGCGCAAGACCGCGATGTTTACCGCCGAAGTCGAACGCGGCGAGCTGCGCCGCTCCACGCTCAACGACTTTCTCCATACCAGCCGCGACGCGTCCTCGCAGCTCGTCGCCAATCTCAATCGCGCCGCGGAGCTGATCCAGTCGTTCAAGCAGGTCGCCGCCGACCGCAACTATTCGGACCAGCGCAGCTTCGATCTCGGTGACCTCACCGAGCAGGTGGTGATGAGTCTGCGGCCCGGCCTTCGCAAGCACAATCTGACGCTCAATGTCGAGTGCCAGCCTGATCTGACCATGAACAGCTATCCCGGACCCTACGGCCAGGTGCTGACCAATCTGTTTCTCAACGCGGTGGCGCACGCCTTCCCGGCCGGCCGGCCGGGGACCATCGACATCCAGGTGCGCGAGTCCGGCAAGGACAATGTCGAGATCATCTTCTCCGACAATGGCTGCGGCATGTCGCTCGACGTCCGCCGCCGTGCCTTCGATCCGTTCTTCACGACGCGGCGCGATCAGGGCGGCACCGGCCTCGGGCTGCACATCGTCTACAGCATCGTCACGAACAGGCTCGGCGGACGGCTCGATCTGGATTCCGAACCGGGCAGCGGCACACGTATCCAGATCATCCTGCCGCGCGTGGCGCCGCTCGAGCAGGCCGCGGAATAGCTCACGCGTTTTCGAGCGAAGTGGATGCCGGTCCGCGTGACGAAAATGCGTCGAAACAACAATTGAGAGCTTCAGTTCTGATTTAATCAGAACCGAAGCTCTAGTCGGCCTCTGCAAGCTTATGCAGCGTCGCGCCGAAAATCTGGCTGGCCTTTCCGACCAGCGCGGTGCCCGTCATGTCCCCGCGCGTCTCCGTGAACGTGCCGCTGAGGCCGATGCCGACCGCGGCAGGCCCGCCGAACAGCGGATTGTCGTCACCCCGCGGCGAGGTGTGACGCTGGACCAGCACCTCGCCCTTGAAGGTGTTGTCCTTCACCGTGTAGCTGCCGGTGTAATAGAGATAGGCGTCGCCGCCAAGAATCTTGCCGTCGCGAAAAAGAATCACGCCGCTGCCCTTGCCGACCCGACCATCGAGCAGGTTCACGTGAATCGAATAGAGGCCGTTCTTCATAACGTCCCGAGGCCGGCCGCCATCGCCCAATGGCGTAACCGGTGGTGCATTTATGCCAAAGGGCATGCGGCCACGCAACGCGGCAGTTTGGCCGCCGACCTTGCGAGCCTGCCCGTGAGCCGTAATTGCCCCGGCTTGTCTATGACACCGCCATGACGGTCTGATCATGAAGCGAGGCCAGTCGTTGCGAATCAAGTTGGACCGCGAAATGCATAACCATTGTTGCACTGGCCGCGGGGTGCTGGAGCAAGACAAACGTGAGCAACTGGATCGATTCCGGCGGCGAGAAGCCGCGTCTGTACAGTGTGCGTCCCACGATTTGCGAAACACGACAACGGCGGATCGGCGGCGCAGCACGCTGGCGAACCGTGGCGAACCTAGCATGCGTCTGATCGCACTCGCGGCCCCCTTCGGCCACGCGCGCGACCGCGGCCAGTTCGTCAACACCAATGCCGAATTGAAGGCCTGGTTCGACGGACTGCGAAGCGGCAAGGGGCCTTGTTGCTCCGATGCCGACGGCTCGGCGCTCTCGGACGCCGACTGGGACAGCAAGGACGGGCACTATCGGGTCCGCGTCCCGCGTTATGGCTACGTGATCGACGGCCGACCGCAGGAGCTCGTCTGGGTCGAGGTGCCCGAGGAGGCCGTGATCTCGGAGCCGAGCCGGGTGGGGCGCACCATGGTCTGGCCGATCTATGGCTACATGGGCGTCGCCGTCCGCTGCTTCATGCCCGGCAGCATGACGTGAGGCACGCCGGGCGGCAACGTCGCCCGGTGAGCGGCGCGCGCCGTGTCAGGTATATTTCTTGTCGCGCTCGAGCAGCTCGATGGAGATGCCTTCGGGGCCGCGGATGAAGCAGATGCGCACGCCGGGGCGGATCGTGGTCGGTTCGCGCGTGAAAGTGACGCCCTTGGCCTTGAGCTCGGCGGCGACGGCGTCGATGTCCTTCACCGTGAGACCGAAATGGTCGAGGCCTTGATGCGGGTGCGGCGGCGGCGGGTTGACCGCATTGTCGCCCTCGAGGGGCGCAATGAAGATCCTTGCGCCGCCGAGATTCACGTCGATCCGTCCGGGCGCTTGCACGATCTCGCCACCGAGGATGTCCCGCAGCCAGGCCGCCGTGGCCTCCGGATCGGGGCTGCGCAGATGGACGTGATCCCAAGTGACGACTGGCATTTCGTGTTCTCCCGACGGATCTTGATGTTGCAGCGCATGTTAGCGGGCTCGGCCCGTGACCGCCACCGCTCTTGCCGACTCGGCAGCTGCGCGGGAACCTTGGTTCGCCTTCCGGATTAAGGTAAGCAGTGGCCGAATCCGTTGTCGAAACGTGCTTCCGCTGCGATCGGTGAGGCAACCATGAGCGCTGGGTTTGACCGCATCGGGTTAGGGCGTTTCGCCGGGACCGGCGAACGACTGGCGCGGGCGGTGACGATCGCGAGCGTTTCATTTGGGCGAGGCCTGCTGTGGCTGTTGGCGGCCATCATCGTCGGTTGCGGCATCTGGATGCTGCTCCCCGTCTCCAGAGGCAACAGTGCCGAACCGGTGAGGTCTGACGTGGCAGCCGTCGAGACGGCGCCTTCGCGCGATGCGGTCGCCGTGTCGCCGGCCTCCGAAGCTCAGATTCCGACAATGGCAGAACTCGGCCGGATCAGGATTTCATCTCAGACCTGGCGCCGCGGCGGCCTTGGATCGAAGGCGCTGGTGACGCTCACGCTGCGCAACGACAACGACTATGCCGTAAAGGATGTCGAGATCGTCTGCGCTTTTGCGCGGCGTGATGGCAGTCATCTCACCGACCGCACCCGCGTTCTGGCGGATCCGGTCAGCATGAAGAGCCGCAAGACTTTTGCGCGCATTCCTGTCGGCTTCGTCAACGTGAATGCCGATCAGGCGAAGTGTTCGCTTGTGGCAGCACGCCGGACCTAAGGCCGGCAGTGCCGGGTAGCGGAAAAGTTACTGTCCTGGGGGTTGGCCGAAAAACTTGGTGTCGCCATTTGAACCGAACGGCTGGGCCAGGAACTAATTAAATGATCGCCTGTTAAGGCGGAGAGCCCACGCGGGGATGCGGCGGGCGGAGCGTGGCCAATGCCCATCTTTCGGTATTTCTTCTTTGTCGGTGGAGCCTTGCTCGCACTGCTGTTCGCGGCGAACTACGTTCTGCCGACTTCGCCTGTGACGCAGTCTATCGCAACCGCAAGCAACGAACAGCCGTTGATTCGGATCCGGTCCGATCGCCACCTGCCGGAGCGTGTCGTACTCGACACCAGTCAGCCGACGCTTGCCGCCCCTGCGGCGAAGATCGCCGCCGTCGCGGCTCCCCAGCCGCCCGTGGAGAGCATGTCACCCGCTTTGGCCGAGATATCAGCCAAGGCGCGGGTCCGCGAGACGTTCGCCCAATTCACGCCGGCCGCGAAGGCCGATACCGCTGCGGTCAAGAAGACCGAGGCCAAGACGCAAATTCAGCCGCAAGTTCAGGCGCAGGCCCAGCCTCCTCAGACCCCGGCGCAGCAGCCCAAGCGCAAGGTCGCCAGAACGCATCCGGTGCCGCAGCAAGGGCGGCCGATGATGGTGATGGCGCAGCAGCCGCATTTCGGCTTCTTCAACAGCACCTGGTGAGGGCGGGTCTGACCCGTCTCGAATCGAGGCCGGAAGGGCTTTTTATTGGCCGGCCTCTCTGCTAATTCGAACCCATCCGAACGTCGCCCGGCCTGCTGGCTCGCCAGCAGCTATCTGGGGCGTCTCGGTTACGGTCCAAGATCTGGGCCAGGGCGCTCGTAGCTCAGCTGGATAGAGCATCGGATTTCGATTCCGAGGGTCGGGAGTTCGAATCTCTCCGAGCGCGCCAGCAAAATCAATCACTTAGATATCCCTGGCTGCTTCCCGAATTTACCTCGGGAAACCGCCGGGAAACCAGTTTGTGCGTCAGGGAGCCACGGGGAACGTCTCAACGAGGGGGCTGCTCCGGGGGCGATTTTTTTTTTAGAAAACGTGCGCACCGTCTAAATGCGTCATGCTTCGGCCGGAGACACTCGGAACAGCTCGGGGCCGCCTTGGACTGTCCATTAAGTTGACGTTCGGAGCCGGGCTGTGAGACCTTCTACCTACGGGCTGGCAACAGCGGCAGATCGTGAGCGGATCGCCTAGACCGGCGCACTTCGCGATAGCGTTCCAGACTTAAGCACCATTGCCCGGCCTGCCGGGCATCATCGCTGACACACCCTTGGGAGCCATGGCTTGCCGGGGAGGGGAGACCTTTGACTATGACGACCGTACATCCATGATTCGTTGATCGCCCTTTCTGGATTGCCGCGGGTGAACGCTCATACGCCTGTGCCCCATGGGTCTATGCCCCATAAATAGACAATCCAGTTCTGCCCGTCATAGAACAAAGAAGACCGTTCGGAGCCGATTAGCCCAGCCTCGGATAGTCCCCGGTGTCACTGGAGCGGTTGTGGCGTGAGCCTGTCCGAGGACGGCAGCACACCGCTCGAAGCGCGCCCATCGTCCTCATCCCCGGCCCAGCCGGATCATCAGCAACGTACCTAGCGGCGAGCTAAGCGCTCACGCGAGGACAGGAGAACTCATGCCTATGAACGCCTCAGAATTACAGATAACCCCGGCAGCCCGCCCGAGCATTCCCCGCGACGCCGCACTTACCGTCAGTGAGGTTTGCAGCTTACTGCACGTATCGAAGGCTTGGCTTTACTCGCCTGCTGGGAAGGCGGCGGTCGGATCGGGCTTCAAGCTCGGAGGCTCCCGCCGATATCGGGCCAGCGTCATCGCTGCCGTTCTTTCCGCTTAAGCAGCCCGTTTCGAGATTTCGACATGCCCAAGTTTCACCACCCGGCTTCGCTGTTCGAGAGCCATGAGGCGCTTGCTCGCGACGGCGAGACGCCTTCAGCCATGCCGTTGACCATGGCGCCCACCGCTTCAAAGCAATGCGAACAAGACGCGGATGCCACGTTGAAGCGAGCCGGTTTCGACGCTTCAGGTAATCCGCTGAATGCCGCACCGAGCGAAGACATGATGACCCGCTGCAAGCGGGCTATGATGAAACGTGAAGAGAAAGCCCCTGAATCCGACTGGTTAACCGTGGCAAATCTCGCCAGCGGCGAACAGGTGACGCGAAGCTCTGATATCGAGGCGGAGATTGATTCCGCGAAGGCGTACACAGTCGCGTTCGCTAAGCATTGCGTTGGCTTTGCGGAGCCGTGCAGCGAAACGCAATTGCTCGCACGGATCGATGCAGGGTTGTTGCTCATTCCTGAGGCTCGGTCCCAGTATCACATCGACTTCCTCACCTTCACAGTCAAAAGTGACTGCGAAACGCTTGGCATTAAGTCGATCGGTGAATTGGCAGTCGCTCTGGGGTGCAGCACGTCCTCCGTCTATACGAAGATCGGCAACGGCAGCTTTGAGTTTGCGTTAGCCGTAATCGCTGACGACCGTCAGATGACGATACGTGAGGCGCGGCAAAATCGTTGGCGCAAAATCGACATTGACCGGGCCATTCGAGGGAGCCGCTTCGATACGGGCGAGATGCGCGAAGCCATCAAGGTGGCGCCGCTCAGTCTTAAGCTCTCTGTCGCTTTCGCGATTGTCAAAGAAGCGACATTCAGCGCTCTTGCTGAAGCCAATACCGCCGATAAAGGCGTGCACATGATCCCGCGTTCACGCTTGCGCAAGTTGGCGGAGATGGGATTGTTGCACTTGAGGACGCTCGAAACGCTGAGCCACATGAGTCCGCAAGAGCGCGATGACTGGATCGCTGAACACGAAACGGGGCAACTCAAGGCACTCTTCGGCAGGACAGAGCAACGGCAAGCGGCGCGTCGGAGATATGACTCGCGAGAGTATAGCCGCCTAATTCGAGAAGCTGTTGGAACGGGGGACAGGTTCGCTCCCACCAAGCCGAACGTCCCGCCGTCGCTGGCAGACATCGCAAAACGCAAGTTTCCGATTAGGAAGAAAGCTGCATAAGAATGAACAAGCAAGTGAATGCGCCTGCGCAGGTGGTCGATAACTCAGGCGCTCGGCGCAGCAGGAACCGCAAGAACGCATTCCAGTTCGCGCAGGTTGGCCTCTACGTCTTCCCGAGTGACGGGAAGGTGCCGCTCGTGCCGCGCTACAATCGCGCGGACACCTCGCTCAGCCCGGCCGAAGTCGAAGCGGCCGTGGAAGAGTTCAAGGCGAGGCATGAAGTTGAGCCCGCTTGGGTGGGGTCCACTCGTGATCCCGAAGTAATCAAGAAACTGTGGCGCAGATACCCCGATGCCGTGCCGTCGATCTCGTGCGGTCCTTCCAAGCTGGTCGTGCTCGATGCCGACAAGAAGGACGACGGCCCTGCCAAGATGGCAGAGCTATTTGCCGAGATCGGCGGCGTGCCGGAAGGTGTGCCCGTCAACCCGACGCGCTCCGGGGGCCAACATTTCGTGTTCGCCGATCCCGAGGGCAAGTTCTCGAACAAAGCGGGCCTGCTCAAAAAGCAATACGGGACCGACGTGCGCGGAACGGGCGGTCAGTTCGTCGGCCCCGGCTCGATCCGCGAGGACGGCAAGACGTACGGCTCAGACGCCGACCGTATCAACTTCCTGCGCGCGATCACGGGCGGCAAGATTCCGCAGCTACCGGCAGAAATCGTCGACCTGATCGGCGCGTCGACTGAGGGTGAAACGCCGCTCAGCGATAAGGACTCAGACGTTCGGAAGTACGTGGCAGAGCTAGCGAGCGGTGAGCGCGAAGACCATGCGGCGCTCTTTGATCCCGTTGTCGGAAAGTTTCCGCTCGACTATGTCAAACAGTGTCGGCCCGACTTTGGATTTGCATACGATCACCCGGGCGAGGACCGTTCGGCAAATCGTATGCAAGCCGCAACGTTCCTGGTCGGTGCTTATCCCGAATTGAGCGTGAATGATTACGCTGTGTTTTGCGAAGAGTGGGACGGAGCCGGTGACCCCGACGACCGTCAGATGGCTAGGGAGTTTGCGCGTGCGAAGATGAACCCCGCGCATGTGTCAAAGCCGAGTGACGGAAGCGCATTCGAAGCTGTTGACGACGAAGAGGAGGACAGCCTTAGCGGAAAATCGGGATTGACGCAGCGCGCGGGAGAGCTTGTCGCAAATTACAGGCCTATCCGCTGGTTGGTAAAAAGACTCATCCCGCTCAATAGTGTGGGTGCCTTGTACGGGCTGCCGAATGTCGGAAAGTCGTTCGTTGTCTTCGACCTCGCGAGCCATGCGCGCCGCGGCCGGGAATGGTTCGGCCGTAAGATTCAGAGCGGGGATGTTTTATATTGCTACGCCGAAGGCGCCGAAGGATTTGCCGGGCGTGCAAAGGCGTGGGCCGACAACCATGACACGAGTGGAGGCGACGTGGCTCTAATGAACAATGTCCCCAATCTGTTTCGGGACAGCAAGGCGGCCGACAAGCTGATCGCGGCGGCGCGAGAGTGTGAAGTGCAGAGCAGACAACCCGTGAGGCTCATTATTCTTGACACCCTAGCCGCCGCGACAACTGGCGCCGACGGGAGCAGTGATAAGGATATGGGCACGGTTTGCGAGCGGCTGCGCAAAGTCGCTACCGCGCTTGATTGTGCTGTGTTGGTCGTACATCACAGCGGCAAAGACGTTTCGAAAGGAATGCGCGGGTCTAGCGCGATCCTGGGCGCGGTCGACTACACGCTTCTGGCCAAAGAGGGGAAGGGCGCCTCGACGCTCAGCGTCGAGAAGATGCGCGACGCCTCTAAGGCTCACTCTATCAGATTCAGACTTGTCGAAGTTGTGATCGGCAAGGACGACGACGGCGAGGACGTGACGAGCTGCATTGTTCGGCCCGTCACGGTCGGGGACGGCATTGATATGGCTGTGGACGACGAAGCCCCGCCGCTCAAAGTCGCCGATAGACGGGAAGACCGGGTGGCGATGCTCAAAGCCGTTGCGCGCGAACAGGCCGAAAAGGCCGCTGCGGCGGATGAGCCGCTGAGTTCGGTGCGCCTCACGCCTAAGGCGCTCGGAGAGGCTCTCAACGCCGAGCGGCGGCAGCTTTGCGACCTGGATGGGAAACCGCTCACACTGTTAGACCGCACGGGCGTTAAGCGTGTCACGGATACTGCTGTCGAAGACGGAGTGCTGACGCAGCGAAGAGGACGGCTGTTTATCGCCGAATAGAGGCGTGTCAGAAGGCGTGTCAGTTGGTCGGGTGACACGCCGACTGACACGCTCGATTTTCCAGCAAGGTGACACGCCTTTGACACGCTTTCGCAACGTCGCGAAGTCCAACAGAATCAACCCGTAAGCAGCAAAACGTGTCAGGCGTGTCAGCGCGTGTCACCCGACACACTTCCGGTCCAAACTCCCCATGTGTCGCTTCCCCGCAGCCTGTAAGGCTGCGGGTGACACGGGTGGACTGAAAGAATGAAAAAAGTGGCTATAGTTAAGTCCACTCCTAGCCTCAGAGCGGGCATGTCTTTGTCGGGCTCGGCTAATCCATTGAGTCCATAGCGGACATGCGCCCCTGTCAAAAAGAAAGGCCGCCTTGCGACGGCCTTCCTGATCCAGTCATTAGCGTCGGCAAAGTCACCGACGGTGAACGTCGCCGATCAATCCAGCAGCGCCGTCACATTCATCGAGAGATATCGGCGATACTGTTCGAACAGCCGTGCAGTTTCCTCCTCGTCGGACATCGTAAATTCGCAGAATCCAAGGACGTAGAGCAATTGCTGGATCGCCGTTGTTGCGCGACGTGGGACGCTTCGTTTTGATGCCGCCTCTGATTCAGCGGAAGCTTCGAAAACAGCCTTCGCAAACGGGTGTGACACGTTTACCTCGACAACCAGGCCGACCTCGGCGTCCCACAATGGTCGGTATAGAACTCCATCAGGCAGATGATCTGCAGGCCGTAGAAATCCGCCGAGACCAGCCCTGGGGCTTGTCGAAGTTGGGCTACCAACACGATCTGTGCCAGCCGGAAGTTCTGCTGCCTTATCGTGCTGATCCTCAGGAGCCGACTGGTTCGCGGGTGGAGACCCCATCGGCTTTGCGATCGGACGAACCTTCGATCCGGGCTTCGGCAGACGGAGTTCGCCAGGCTTCTGATGGACGGCCTCGATGAGCAGGTTTGCACGAGACCCGATCAATCGGTTGGACTCATTGAACAACTCTTCAATCTCGACCTTCGTGGGGACATCTTTCTGTCGCCAGAGCGCGTTTGCGGTCTTCGTTGAATCGGAGACCATCTTCTCCAATTTCCCCTCAGCTTCATCGTCGAGCACGATCGTGGATTTCGCCACGTCGAGGTTGAAATGAGCTTCGGCCGAACTGTCGTATTCAAGTTCTGCGCGGAAGTTGTTGATATGGAAGTCGCGACCAAACAGCCCAAAGGTTTCGCCAGAGCGGATCAACCGGCCGTTTCGATAGACATAAATGCCCTGATTTCTCTGCGTATAACGATAGCGCCTTGCAACCTCTGGCGCCACTTGGTTGGGATGTGGCAGTGCGACGGCAGTAAAGAATGCAGACGAACCGTCCGCGAACTCGATCCTCTCTCGCTTGTAGATATACTGTGTACCCGGATCGTCGCGGTGCAAAGGATCGAACGCCTCAACTACTACCTTGTCGACGGCGATCGCAAGCCTGCGGATGTCTCGATCAGCCATAGCCGAAAGAAACTTGCTGTACGTTTCGCCCGCCCTCCTTACGAGTTCGCTTCGCAGCTTGGCCAGATCGCGCGTCTTGAGTTTCACGTTTTCCAGGATGATGACCGTACCGGTTTCGACATCCTCCGGCCCGGGTAGTGCGCCCAAGGTCTCCTCGAAGAATGCCTGTTCTTCGGCTGTGGGTTCGCGAGTCTCTTGTTCCCACCGATCCGTAGCCTCGATCCGCGCCTGATCAATCGAACGACGCACGATTGCGCCGGAAGTGTTTCGCGTCAGGAAGGTGATCGTGGTCGCGAGCGCGAATCCAGCACCCTTTAGACCAACTCCGAACCTGGACAGCGATGTCGTGCGATAAAGGTGGTTCGTCCGGCTGCCAGCACGCAGTACTTCGTTGACGATATCGCCGGGGATACCTGTCCCATTGTCCGCGATAACAATTCGTTCGATGAGTTTGTTTTTGCTGGCGAATTGGACAGAAACGCCTCTCGCCCCGTTCTCGACGCCGTTGTCGACGATGTCCATCGTCGCAGTCAAATAGTCGTAGGGGAAAGCGGCAATCGCGTGCGCGATTCGGGCTGCCGAAGGCTCGGTTTCGAGCAGGGTTGCGGCGTTCTTTACGGGCGCAACTAGAGTCTTAGCGGTAACGCTCATTTTTCTATCTCCACACCGGCGCACATTGCGCGAGCCGGATATCTGACACCGATTATCACCGAGGGACGTTGCGTCCGTCAGTTATCAGTACACAAGGAATTAGGGCGCAGTTCTTCTCCTGTCAAGGCCGAAGCCGTCGCGCTGCCTGCTCTGGGTAAAGAGTGGCCGACGTGATGCGCGCACATCCGAACGGGGCGGCTGGCCCAAGAGGCGGGTTATCCGCAAAAATTCAGACAGTTCATTGGCTTGGCTCGCCAATTCCAGGACTTCGATGATTCTTCAGCAGGTCGCCCCATAGGTGAGAGCGCGCGCAGCGGGAGCGCGTTTCTCCCGCGTGAGTGGGGCACGCGGCGCGCTGAAGCCGTCGCGCCGGTCCGTTATTGCTTCGGGCTCTGATCGGCGCGGCGTGTCCCCCCGCCCATCCAACAGAAAGCCGCCATGACCAATCAACCTGACCAGACCATAGGTCTGACCGACTTGCTCGCGCTGTCCGAAGACGCCCGCCTGGGGCGTGCCGCTGACGCGCTCGAAAAGATTGCTGCCGCCGCGCCTCAGCTCGAACGCGTCGCCGATGCCTTGGAAACACTGACCGCATTGCTCGCAAGTTGCGTGGGCGTGGGCTCTTCCCGGTGCTACGTCGAAGGCGAGGGGCGGGGCAAAGAAGTGCCGCTCAACTATTTGCGCACCGGCAACGGCGCCAAGCCGTTTGCGTGCGACGCCGACAGCGTCGAGAACGGCAATGACTGATCGCGCCATGATTACAGCACTGGACGACCTTGCCGACTCACTCAACGAAGCAGCGGCGAAGCTGGATGCAATCAGCCGCATGCGGACCGGTTCGCCGCTCGCGCGCATGGTCGAGCAGGGCGAACAGTTCGCCAAGATCATGCCGAAGCCGAGCGAGCCCACGACGTGGAAGCCCGAATGGCCGAGCTGAAAGTAATCATTGACGGGAGCAAGCTGGAGAAGTGGGCGACCGAGCTATCCGCTCGCGGCATGCGTAATGCCATTCGGCGCGCTGTCGATAAGTCCGCCACGGCAGCGCGAAAGATCGCTCTAGATATCATCGCTAAGGACATTGGCGTGCCTAAGGCGCGCATCAAAGACGGCGTGACCAAGGTCAAGCGTACGACGCAAACCAGCCTCTCAGCGTCGTTCACGGCTAACAAGATGCGCATCAACATGCTCGCGACGGGCGCGTCCGTTGGGCGTCCTGGCGGCATGATGGGAAGCACGTATCGGCTAACTGGTGGCGGCTCGGCGAGCCTAAAGGTTCGGGACGCGTTTCTAGTGTCAGCCAACGGCGGCACATTCATTGCGATCCGGCGCAGTAAATCGAGACTTCCTATCAAGGGCGTGTTTGCCGAGACACCGAGCACAGCGCTCGGGCAGGACGGCGCAGCCGCACGCAAGGCGTGGGACAAGACAGCCAACAGCGAGTTGGCGACCCGCTTACCGCAAGAGATACAGAAGCAGCTTCTGGCTGAGGGCCTGCCGTACTCGGCTCCGCCTAACTCTGACTAGCCTTCGCAACACCGTCGCTGAAGCACGGGCGACGATCAGCGCGCCGCGCCTAGCAAAAGCGAGAGTAAGACGACGCCCTGCCGGGCGTGGCGCGCGTATGTAATGCCGATCAGCGGCACAATGGGGCATTGCGAGCGTCTGACGCCCGCTTGGGTCCTTGGACGGCTCAGGCCGAAAGGCCGAGCGGTGCGCTGCCGCAGTATTTTTGCTCAAAACGCATCAGAATTCGATAGCAGAACACCGCAGCGTCATCTGCGCGGGTCAGCCATAAGCTCGTTCATGTAGTCCTCGGTACCCTGCCAAGTTTTCTCGCCGAAATCCGGCCCGCAACCCTTTGCACTACACGTTGGAACCCACGGCTTCTTGTAGTCGGGATCGAAGATATTTCCATGCTTTTTCCCTTCTTCGACCGAAGCCGTCGCCAAGAGATCGTCGGTTTGTAGATCAAAGACTTGGTCCGATTCATGGTCCAAACGGTGGCTCGGTTTGACAATGTGCACATAGATACGGCCGTAACAACGATTGCTCACTGGATCATACTTCGCCGTGTTCCAGGCGCCCACGATTTCCCATTTGAGCATGCTGTTTAGTTCTGAAACTTGTTGCGCTTTCTCATCTGAAAGCTTCTTGCACTGTATTCTCAGATTGAATGCCTCGGTCGCCGTTGGGGGTGATTGAGCGGAGGCGTGAGCAGCAAGCATCACGAAGGTTAAGGCAACGGCGGAACTCAAAATCGTTCGATGCGGCGCATTCATTCCTTATTCTCATTTTGAGTGGGTCGGGTAGGCGATCTAGGGAGTGAGTCTTCCCTTTTGCGTACCTCGCATCCGCATCGCACCGAAAGCGGACTAGATCAACCAAAAATGTAGTCACACCGCCCTGGAGGGAGGAGATTTGAAAGGCACAATTCGCACTGCTGCCGACGTCGCAGGGCTGGATCAGGCGACGGTGCGGCGTGCCGTTGCGGCAGCCGGATTTAATCCAAAAGCGATCACCTTCGCGGAGGCGTCGCAACTCGCGAAGTCAATAGCCGATCCAGCCCGAGTTCTCGGGCATGCCACAAACGGGAGAGGCGAGGGCGCGCACACAGCAACAGAAACCCTCGTGGACGCTCGCGCGCACGCGGAGCGACTGAGAGCCCGAAAGATTGAGCTTCAAAATGCCCAGCTCGAAGGTTCTTTGATTTCTCGCGAGGCAGTGACGGCTACCGGCCAACGCATTCTTGCGGAGGCGCGCACCGCGCTTCTGTCGCTAGGCCACCGCGTCGCCGCGAAGGTGGCGGGAAAGACTGACACGCGGGAGATCGCGCGCATCGTGGAAACGGAAGTCCGTGACGTGCTTGGCGCGCTCGCAGATGACAAAAGATTCTTTGCAGACTTGGAGGCCGAAACACTATCATGATCGATGAGCAGCTTGCGCGCGGCTGGCTGCGCGCGCTAGCACCGCCGCCCATTGTCGCGCCCACCGCATTTGCGGAATCGCAGATTATCCTCCCCGGCTCAGCCAACGCAATCCCGGGGCCTCTGAGACTAACAGCCTATCAGCGCGAACCCATTGACGCGATTGCGGATGACGACGTTGAAATCGTCGTCCTCATGCTGGCCTCGCAGACAGGCAAATCGACAGTCATCAATGCGATCATGGGGCATTGCGTTGCCGGTGATCCCGGCCCGATGCTGCACGTATCGCCAACCGGCGCGCGCTCTGAAGAGTTTGTGCGAGAGCGGTTCGACCCGTTGGTCTCTTCGTCGCCTGCGCTGAGAGAGCTGATCGGTAAGGGCCAAGATACCCGAAAGGGGAGCAGCGGGGGCACGAACTCGCTCGCCGCGAAGACGTTCCCTGGCGGGCAGCTCAGCTTCGCTTCGTCGTTCAAGGCGGACGAGCTTGCGGCTCGCGCGATCAAGTACCTGTTCCTAGATGAAATTGACAGGTTTGCCGCTTCCGCTGGCCCTGAGGGTGATCCCATTGGGCTCGCGATAAAACGAACAAAGACGTTCGAGGGCAAGGGCCGTAAGATCGTTGTCGTGTCGACGCCGACCTCGCGCGTCGGCTCGCGGATCAATCAATGGTACTTGCGCGGCGATCAGCGGCGTTTCGTCGTGAAGTGCTCTGACTGCGGGCACTCTGCGCCATTCGCCTTTGAAAACCTCGAGTGGGACGAAGGTAAGCCCGCGACTGCGCACCTAACATGCGACAGTTGCGGAGTCGTCATCGACGAGGCCAAACGTCGGGCGATGATAGAAGGCGGACGATGGGAGGTGACTGCAACCGGCGAGCCGGGCATTCGATCTTATCATATCACGGAGCTGTCTTCGCTCTTCTCGACAATGGCGTCCGTAGCTCAGAATTTCGAGGCGGCGATCACGCCTGAAGCCAAGCAAGTCTTTTACAATACAACTTTGGCACAGGTGTATGACGCGGGCACCGAGGTTGAGCTGTCTTCGTCGGAGCTGCAACAGCGAGCCGAGAAGATCGCGCCGCCGTATGCGCCCAATGTCATATTCGTTTCAGCGGGCGTTGACGTGCAGTCGGATCGCCTTGAGTGCACTTTCTTAGCTCACCACGTCGACCAGACGCTGAGCGTGCTCAGTCACTTCAAGGTGCCTGGGGACACAAGCGGCGATGCCGTGTGGCGGCAGCTCGACGATGCAATGGCGACGACGTTCGCAACGGCGGACGGTCGGGCATTGCCCGTCTACGTGCAGGCGATCGATTCCGGCTTCAACGCCGATCAGGTCTCAAAATTCGTTCAGGGCCAGCGGCGGAAGTCGCGCGCGGCGTATGCCGTAAAGGGCGTCTCCGGCTTTGATCGGCCAATCGTTGCGCGCGGCGGTCGGTTGCGCGGGCAACTCGGTCTCATGCTGGTAGGCGCGGACAGCGGCAAGCTCACCGCACAAAAGGCGCTTGCACTTCAGGAGATCGGACCCGGCTTTATCCGTCTGCCTGACCATTTGGACGTGGACTACTTCGAGGGCCTCGCGTCCGAGGAACTGCGGGTTCGGTACGTCAAAGGTGCACCGCGCTACGCATACCATCGCACAATCAAGCGAAACGAGCCGCTTGATTGCCTGGTCTATGCCCTCGCTATCGGAAGGCATGCCCAGGCGTTGACGGCTAACAAGCCGTCCCCACCGACACAACCCACACCATCACTAAGAGAGTCGGCCCGACGATTGGCCGCGCTCTCGCAACCTACAAGGTAACTAAAAATGCGCGCACAGAGGAAGCCGGTCGTCGTGACCGGTGAGGAAAACGCAGCTATCGCCAGCGAGCGGCTGCGTATCACTGGAATCATCATGAGTGCCGAAGGCCGACGCAATCCCGAACTTGCACTTGAGATGGCAGAGTCCGGCCTAGATGTCGAAACGGCCAAGCGTCTATTGGCCAAAGCTCCTCCGGCCAATCCCTACATCGCCGCGATGGAGCGTGAGGGGCAAATCGGGCTGAGCGCCGCGACGGTAGACATCACAAGCGATCCCAAGGCCGCTCGGCTTAAGGAGCTTGGGGTCAGCGTGGCGGCGTTCAATGCCGAACGGGGTTGGCCCAAGAAGACCAAGGCTGAGGACTGAGATATGTCTTTCACTGATAGGGTTCGCGCGCTTTGGGGCGGCAGCGTGAAGCCCAAAGCGATAGCGTCCACTGCCAACCCGCAAGCGGGCATCATGGACGGGACGGACGGCAGACCGTCACTTGTGTGGGCTCGATATGATGCGCGCCCCTTCACCGCGGGTTATCTGTCGGGCTGGCAGCCGAGCTTTGGAACGCCCGGATCAGAGATCAGCCGCGAGCGTTCGCTTGTGGCATCCGTCAACCTTGATCTCTTGTTCTCCAATCCAATCGTCGCTGCCCTGGTCGAGACATTCGCCACCTACGCGATTGGGACCGGGCTCACGCTCTCTTCGCGTCCAAACGCCGAATCCCTCGGCATTTCGCCCGAAGACGCCCGCGCGCTCGCCCACCAAATCGAAACGGCTTGGGCTGCGTGGGCGGGCAATCCCGTTGAGTGCGATGCGTCCGGCAGGCATACACTGCACCAATTAGCGACGGCTAACTTCAAGTCCTACCTGCTTACGGGCGAGGCGGTCTTTTTGGTCGATTGGAAGCGAGGGGCGGGAGCCGCAACAGGGACGAAAATCAACCTGTTGGACTCCCGGCAGCTCGACCAAAGCATTACGCGCGTCATCGAAGGCGCTAGCATTACGCAAGGCTGTCAGTTCGACAGGACCGGAACGGTCGACGGCTATTGGATCAGGCCCTTCGTGCTCGGCAACGTCAACTCCGCGCCTCAGCCGGTGTTCGTCAAAGCTCGCACATCGTGGGGCCGTCCGCGCGTTGGGCATCTCTTTGACATGATCGCCCCGGGTCAGGTCCGGGGTGTCTCTCCTTTGGCTGCGGCGCTTACATCCGCACATTCAAAAAGGACCTTGCAAGAGTTCAATCTGGCGGCTGCTCTGGTGCAGAGCATGACAGCTACCACAGTGGAGTCAGACTTGCCGCGTGACGCAGCTCTGAGATCGATAGCCACGGACGACCCGTTGGGCGCGCAAGCTCCCGCAGGCATCTCACCTGAGGCTTGGGCGAAGGCGCAGACGGACTATTATGGCGGCGATGAGGGCGTAAAGGTCAATCTTCAGCCGGGTGTCATCACCCACATGATGAAGGG
This sequence comes from Bradyrhizobium sp. 155, assembly GCF_023101105.1. Taxonomy (NCBI): domain Bacteria; kingdom Pseudomonadati; phylum Pseudomonadota; class Alphaproteobacteria; order Hyphomicrobiales; family Nitrobacteraceae; genus Bradyrhizobium; species Bradyrhizobium sp. 155. The sequence continues at coordinate 3,218,775 of NZ_CP064704.1, forward strand.
CGACAAGCTGGTCATGCACCGGGCGCAGGCGCCCAACTCGACCTATGACGCGTTCGATAAGTCGCTCAGCCGCGAGGCAGCGAAGGCCGCTGGCGGCAGCTATGAAGATGCCAGCGGCGACTATTCGAACACGTCGTTCAGCGCCGCGCGATTGGCTCAAGAACTGCCTTGGCGAATCAACAAGCGCAGACGAGCAGCCATCGTTGAGCCGTTCTATCGCGCGGCGTTCGTCGCTTGGCTCGAAGAGGCGTGCGAGACGGGCCGTATCAAGCTTCCAAGCGGAGCGCCCGCGTTTTGGGAAGCCACCGACGCTTACAGCAACGCGGTATGGCGTGGCGAAGGCAAGCCAGTTGCTGATCCGCTGAAGGCGGCCCAGGCGGACATCTTGGAAATTGAAAACGGGCTCTCTACGCTCGAAGCCAAGCTTGGCGAGCGCGGTTATGACTTTGAAGAAGTCACGGCTCAGCGCAAGGCTGAGAAGGATCAACTGACGACGGCGGGCTTGCCGTATCCGGTTCCTAAGAACCGAGAGGACTTCACGCCCGAAGACGATATGCCGTCGAAATAGAGGCAACACGAAATGAACAACTGCAATCCCAGCGGGGGTACGCCCCCCGCTGTCGAAAATCCTTGCGCCATGCTGCCGCAACTGCGCGCAGCTCTGTACCAGCTCATGGCCGGACAGGCTCGCGCGGAGGTTCGCCACGGCGACCAATGGCTACGTTGGCAGCGCTCGGACGTGAAGGCTCTGCAACATGAGGTGCGACGGCTCGAAGTAATCTGCGAGTCGGGCGCCAATGCGGGCCGCGCCGTCCGGGTGGGTGCCTACGTCGCCCACGGTCACCGCTAACAGGCAAATCATTATGAACGATAAGATCGCAATCCCGCTCAACGGGGCTCCTGGCGTGGTGCTGCTCGATAATGGCGAGCGGACGACGCGCAAAAATGCGCTGAAAGCAGGATATCGCATCGCTGATGCCGCTTCGCTAGCGCGGGCAGACAGCGAACATAGCGGGATTACGCCACTATCCGCGTGGCGTTCGCAGGTCACGAGCCTGCCTGAAGCGCAGGGGAGGCCGTCCGCCGCCGCCCAACTCATCGAAGCTCAGCCCTTGATGTCGCTTGAGCGTGTCCGCTCCTTCTTGCGCGGGCTTCCCATCGAACAAACAGAAACCACGGAAGAAACCATGAAGACCGACGACGACCCGTACGCTGCACGCCGCGCCCAAATTTCTGGAAGCGCGCAAGCGTTCAATCGCTCGCGCGGCTACGCGCAGCCTCATAGCGCCGCGCCGAAGCCCGTACCGGCTGTATCGGGCGTAGAGCCTGAGAAGCTGAAGCGCTTCGCTGAAATCAGGTTCAGCGCGCTCCAAATGAACGGGCACGGACACACGCAGGAAGCCAAGAAGCTGAAATGCGCACTCGATGCGCACGCCACGACGGGAGCGCCGCTCAGCCGATTGCTGGCACAGCTAGGAGTCGACACGGCGAAGCTCAATCTCATCAACATTTGACAAAGGACCGCGCAGCAATGACTACCGAAACCTTCAACCTGTCTCGACCGCTCAAGACGCACAGCGGCGAGTTGACCGCGCTCACACTGCAAGAGCCGACCGCGGGGGCCTTTGTTGACTACGGCGAGCCGTTCACTCTGAAGCCCCGGAAAGGGGTAGACGGCGAGCCCGAGGGCGTGTCGTTCGTATACGACAACAATAAGGCCTTCATGCGATTCCTAGTCGACATGATCGCAGAGAAAGGCATTGACGAAATTGTCCTGAAGGTGATCAGCGCAAGCGATTTCCAGCGTCTTCGAGCGGCCGCGACGAATATCATCCTGTTGGGAGTTCCTGACAAAAATTTTACGGCACCGTCCGCCGATTGATTGCGGTCATGATCGGAGACCATGGGCTCAGCGTATCCGACGTTGAGTCCATGCGGCTTGGACGGTTTATGCAATACGTCGATATGTTCGCGGACCTACGCAAGGTTCGTGAGAAGAATGCAAGGTAAGACGGATGTCTAGTCCTTCAGTTACAGCAACAATCACGGCAGACGACAAGGCCAGTCCGAAACTCCGCGAGCTAGTCGAACTGACACAGCGCTTGTCACAGACGGCCAAGGCCGCGTTCAGCGAGAGCACTGGCGGCGCGTATACGAATAGCTTCCGGCAAGCCACGTCGGCCGCCATGCAGCACCTGTCTGTGCTGGAGAAGATACATAAAGTACACTCTGCCATCGGCGCGACAGTCGCGGGCGTTGCAGGAGCAAAGGCGTTTCAGGTCGCGAAGTCCGCCGTCGCGGACTATATCCCGTATGAGCGGGGTGTCCGGTATCAGCGAGCTATTCAGCACTACAGTGACGCTGACATGGCCTCGCTTGAACGGCAGCGCATCAACGCTGCAACGGTCTACGGCCTGAAGCCGGAAGACACGCTGCACGCTCAGCAAGCCTTCGTCACGCGAAATTTCTCCGCGCCGATCACAGAGGCCGCCACGAGGCAAGCTATCGTACTTTCGAAGGCGATCAACGTGAAGACGGACGAAGCGGCCAAGATCGTCGAGGGCTTGACGTTCGGGCAGGGCATTCATTTGCACAATCCGGCCCAAGCGTCGAAGGAGATGGGCAGGCAGATTGACTTAGCGGCTATCGCCGCTAAGTCCGGTGCGATGTCACCTGAGGACATCACCCAATTCAGTAAGTTCGGGATGGGGATGTCGCACGCGGCGGGGATCAGCGCAGAGCAGGCGTTTGCTGCGGCCATGACCCTGAAGCGGGCGAATGTTGGGGGCGACGAGTCGGGCGTGTTTATGCGCCAGTTCTCAGCTCGCCTGCTCGCGCCGACCAAACAGGCGTTCGAAGCGTTGGCCCATATGGGCATCAACTATGCGGACTATGCGCCTCAGGGCAATGTCAGCCCCGATGCAATCGATGCTTCGCTTCGGCGTCGGTACGGCAAAGGCTTATCTGAAGCGGGCAAAGCGAGCCTGTCGGGAGCGTTCAGTGATGAGAGCCGCAACGTGCTCGGCAGCCGCGAAGACTTCAGCGCTGCTGTTCGCGAAGCCGTCGAGGCTGGCGGCGAAAAGCTCTCTAAGATGGATCAGAAGCATCTCGTCGATACGGCGCTTCGCCAGTACGACTTAGCGAAGGGGAGTTTGAACGGAGGGGCGCTGTTTGATGCAATTCTGCAAAAGGCGAGCGCACGCGACATTCAAGCGATCCTGGGAGACAAACAGGGCGGCAGGGCATCCCTTCTGCTCGGTGCCCGCGACCAGTACAGCGAGTACCTCGAAAAGTTGAACCACGGAGAGGGCTTCGCGCAGAAGATCGCCGAAGAGCGCATGCAGGGCTTGGCCGCTGCCGTTGATAGGCTGTCAGCCTCAATCGACTCGGCCGAAAAGCAGATGGTCAAAGCGAACGAAGGCTGGCTAACACCGCTCGCCGACGCCGGTGCCAAGCTGGCAGGCTTTGCCGCTGGGCTCTCAGACGCTCAGAAGCAGGCGCTTAGCGTCTCTGTCGGGCTCGCCTCGATGTCCGGCCTCGCGGCGGCTGGCGCGACCATCGCATCCGTCGTAACGAGCTTCACGGGCCTAGCGGCAAGCGCCAACGTTGCTTCTGTCGCCTTAACGCGCATGGCAGGCGGCAGCGCCGTAGGGACGGCGGCCAGCGTTGCCGGAGGCGTGGCAGCCGGGGCGGCGGGCTCCCGCGTCGCCAGCGGCCTCGGTTTAGCTTCTAAGGGGCTTGGGTGGCTGGCCCTCGGTTCTCTTGTCGGTCCCACATTGTGGGACGAGATCGGCAAAGAAGCTGCCGGAACGGACGACGCTAAGGGAGGCGGCGCGGCTAACTATCGACGGCAGCTCGCTCGCCTGCACAAAACGGAGTTCGAGGACATGGTCGCGGACGACAGCGGGCCGTTTGACCGCTACCAGCCTGCGAACCCCTGGAAGCGAAGGCGAGGCGCAACTAGCGAGTATCTTCGACAGCTTGGCGCATCGGACGATGGGGCGAACAGCGCGCTCGGTTGGCAGGACTCAATTCGCTCAGTCGGTCAGTCGTCCGGCTTTAAGGACGTGGCCGTCAATGGCACGGTCACTGGTTCGGCCGAGCTGCACAATATGATCCAGGTGGATGTCAAGCCGACAACCTACTTCGAGGGCCTGGTGAAGCGTGCCGAGAGCGTCTCGAACATGAGCCTGAACGGGCGGCTCGGCACTTCGATGCAGGGTCCTGGCGATAACGCAACGAAACCCAGTCAGGGCACCACGATGGGCGCACAATAGGAACAGAGAATGTTGTTTCCAAATACCAATAGCTGGCGCGCGGGCATGCAGGACGCGTCCGCCGCCATTGATGAGACCATGGGTGAGTTGGTCTCGGTGACGCCATACGTTGGCACGCCGGTACCCAACTTTCCCGTGGTGCCTGATCCTTCGAGAGCTGTCACCGTGACGGCTGTCTTCACGAACAAGGCAAAGTCCGTGATCATGGGCGAGAACAATGGCCGGATTGCATCCGGCCACTCTATCAGCCCGATTGTCAGCACGTCCGAGCCGGTGTTTTCGTTTGGCTATGGCGTGTTGCCGTTCCCGTTGATGCAGGGTTATCGCATAATGCGGCTCTGCAACCGCGCCCTATATGAAGTGAGGGACGCGAAGCCCGATGGCGTTTCGCGGATCGAGGTCAATGTGCTTCAGCTTGGCCTAGCAAAGGAGGAGTTCTAGTGGAGCGCATTCAATACGCCCCGCGACAAGGCGCAACGTATGAGCCGTCGCTAGACATCTTGGTCCCGGCGCTCGCAAGGCTTCGCGAGTGTCGGGACTCGCTTGACGCGCTGGTGATTATCGGTTCATTGCCGGACATGATCTTGCCCGGCCTTGCCTGGGCAGCATCGCGCAAGAGCTTCATTCCGGCTGTTGCTGTGCAGGCGGTCGTGACGTACTGCGGGCCGTTGTTCTTAGAGCGGTGTTTGGGAAAGAAGCGGTCTCGTGAATTGCTGACGCGTTATCCGAAGCGCGCAGCACTTTCGGGGCTTGTTCGGTATGATGCGTAGCGCTGTAAGATTCGTTAGCTGCGTCACCTGCATCTAACACCAAATGCGATGGCCATCCAAATAAACCCTTTGACCGCAATCGTCGCCTTTGCAACAGACGAGACGCATCAACGTTAGGGGTAAGGGGAAATGCAACTGATCGCTATCCCCATGACGCTCAAAGATGGCGGCGGATTATTTCCAGCGCAGTTTGCTTCGTCCCTTCAACCAAGCAAGATTCGCTGGCTCCCGCGGCCTAGATGCAACGGTCTCTTGTGGACGCACTGTATATTCCTGCACCGGCTTGCCTTTAATAATCTTGCCGAGCTGCATTTTGAAAAGCTGCACGTCACCGAAATAATTCGGATAGGCGGCCTTAAGGTTTTCCAGCTTGTCTGCCTCAACGAGGACGACGTTCTGTCGGCGAGTATCAGAATGGTTATCCAATTCCTCCGCGTTGTCGTATTGCAGCATCGCCTCCTTTGGTGCGAAATACGGCTCGACACTCATTTGCTTGGTTGCGTTGTCGAACTTCAGAAGGTAGTAGGTCGGCTTTGATAATGGATTTTCGACCAAATCATCCGTTGCGTGAAACGCGTAGCTCATATTCTCCAAATGCTTTGAAGCTTCGAGCTTTTTGTCTAGAGCGATAATCTCGGTGCAACGTTCTTTATGTGGTGGTGCTTTGGGAGGCTCCGCGCAGTTTTCAGCGCGCGCAAATTCCGCCGACATCAAGAAGAAAAGACGAAGCCAATCTGAGCTTCCCTTGTTGCCCTTAAGGTCTTCTCCACGAAGTAAACCGATAGCTTCGACAGTGGTTGCCCACGAGTGCTGCATCCGCGTTCGGAATTGCACTTCAACTCGCTTGCCATCGTAGATATTCCTCGCGCCCCTGCCGCGATACTCCAAAATCATGTGATGGCTGCGGTATCCGTCTTTCTTCGGTCGATCGATATGAGGGCTTTCGTGATGAATGGTGTGCCGACCATTCCGCATCAAGTCGACAAGACGGCGAACGTCGGCAATTGACGATACGATGACTCGACATCCCCCCAAATCTTGCATCAGATGGAGATCGAGAGGCCGGAGCCCCGGCCGTGCCAGCTTGCGCCTGATCGCTTGCATTCTTTTCAATCGAGCGGCCGTCACGCCTGCTATGTCGTGGTGATGCATGTACCAGCGCAACGATCCGCGTACGCTGCGCATCGGAAAGGCGTGAGCGTCACGCCAATTGTTGGCGATCTGGAATGCCTCTCTGATCTGCGCTTCGGTTTCGGTTGTCCAATGAAGACCACCAGCAATCACTGCGCTGACGCGTTTCACATCCTCCGCCCCATAGTCGAAGCGCGGGTACTCCCGCTGGCCCATGAGAATCTGCGCCTCCAAAAAAGAAAGACTAGTTCGCAATCAACAGCGCCTGCACGGCCTTGCGTCGCAAGCTATCACTCGCAAAAGGTGCTTGGCTATCCCGAGTACGTGTTGAATCTGCCATGCTTCACGCCACGAATGTACCCGCGCGACACGCGCTCTTCCATCTCGCGTTCTAAGAATTCGTTGGCTATCAACAGCGCCTTCACAGCCTCGCGCGCGTCACCGCCGCAAGCGGCGATTGCCTGATCGGCTGCCGCGTTCAGTCGCTCCGCGTCGAACGGTAAAGGTGCCGCGGTTCTCTCGGGCTTCGAATTGTTCATGGTTGACCATCTCGCATGTTCACATTATGTTCCAAAGCTAGTCAACGTTGTTTTTGCTAGACGCGTGCGCAAATGCGTGCGCGATCATAGATGCCGTTGAAGTCTATCTTCGGGAGGGTGCCAATGACTGGATTGGCGAAGGCGTTCGCAGCCTTTGGGGCGGTTGGTAAGAACCAAAGGTGGAGCTGGTCAGCCAGGACACCGGACAACCAAACAGTAGTTATGACGTTTTGGAAGGATGCGCTCGACTACAGCACCGATCCGATTTCTTACACCACATTTGGAAGTCGAAGGCTTCACTTGTGGAAGGATAAGCCTGGCAACCATGAGCGCATTGAAAACCTCAAGTGGGCGCGGGATCATTGCAATGGTCTGATGAAGGTCGTCATCATTGAGGCCAAGGACGTAAATGCGGACGCGCGCGAAATAGCAGATTCCTTCGTGCAGCAGCGCATGGTCATGAAATTGGTAGATTTGAACGAAGAAACGGGTGAATTTCGTGCAGTGAATGTGGGCTCATAGCGAGAGCGCATCGGATTGAATGATAGCATTGCGTGGGGTTTTGATCCTTGCCGTATTCGCATCGAGTTGTTCGGCGGGATTCGCTGATAATCTCAGGGGGCAAGCGAGCGTCATCGACGGCGACACGCTCGAAATTCACGGCACGCGCATTCGCCTGTGGGGCATTGATGCGCCCGAAAGCTCGCAGCTCTGCCGTGGTGAGGACAGCTTGCCGTATCGTTGCGGAGCGAAGGCCGCGAATGAGCTGGATAGGTTTATAGCAGGAAGGCCGGTGAGCTGTGAGCCGGTGAGCCGCGATGTCTACGGGCGTACAGTCGCAACGTGCTCAGTAGGTGGTACTGATCTCGGATACTGGCTAGTCGATAGCGGACTGGCATTAGACTGGCCAAAATACTCGGCAAAAAAGTACGCCGAAGCTCAGCGCCGCGCGGAGAATGCAGAGCGTGGAATTTGGGCGGGAAGCTACGTCGAGCCTTGGCTCTTTCGAGAGTGTATAACTAAAGGCGGTAGAACCAGAGATTGTTCTGACGAGCCAAACGTGTATCAATCGGAAATGCATTAGCCGACGAGAACAACGGCACACCTTATTATGGGGCGCGACGCGTGAATACCGAGCGACTACTTGAGCTATGCGAAAAGCTAATCGCGGTCGAAGCCAAATTCGATGTTCAATCAATTTTGCAGCAGCTCGTCACTGACGTGCAAAACATGGTCGGGAATCCCGGCCAGCCGCAATTTCAGAACGCTTACGCGTCCCGGCTCGTGGAACTTACGAGCGCGTGGAGGTCTCTGACCTCGAGCTTTGAGCCGCGAGAAGCCGAGCAAATTGCTGAGATAGGCGGCACAGAATTCTTTCTGTCTGACTTGCCGAAAGAGATAGAGGATATCGCTCAGGCCAACCCGCACACGCCCTCAGTGACTCAACAGTTTGTTTCGCAGTTTCATGGTCGAAGAAACACCTACTTGGGTAATTTGGCGCAGCTACGCGATCGTCTTCGCGATATCGGGGTCGAGATCGCGCCTTTGCCGCCCGGCTCAGCCGAAATCGGCTTGTTAGTTCCAAGGACACTTTTTCACAATGCATTCGATGAGCTTATTAAAGAGCTGGGGACGCTTAACCGGATAATACGGGCATTCTCGGAAATCGCGACGGGCAGTGCTGAGCGTGTTGAGGTCCATCAAATATCAACGAGTGACCCCACGTTCTTCCTTGGCCTCAGCGTTGAGACGGCTCAGCTCCTGGGTGGCGCGATTACATGGGCGATTACAACGTGGGCTTCGGTTGAGGGCATCAGAAAACTGAGATCGGAAACGAAAAAGAATAAGAGCTTCACCGACGAAGAAATTAAGCAGTTCTTTGAATCGAAAATAGAGAAGTCTCTTAAGGCAGCGGTCGACGAGAAAGTGGCCGAAATACTCGGGCCGCCGACTGATAAAGCGGGGCGGAGTAAAGAGCAAAGGACAGATCTTGCGTGGGCGCTGGAGTCAGTGCTCACGAGGGTCGAGCGAGGCATGACCATGGAGCTTCGCTTCCTCCCACCAAAACCCGAGCAGGACGCTGACGGAAAAGAGGTTCCCGAACCGGAGGTCTACCAGCAACTCCGCGAGATGGCGCCGCAATTGAAGTTTCCTGCCTCTGAACCATCGCCTGTTCTAGAACTGCCGCCGCCAGAGCCACCAAGCGAAACTAAGCGCAGCAAGAGCGGGACTGGTTAGGGCATGAGAGATGTTTGGAATGTAGTTGGCGTCTTCGGACGGATTGCTACAGCTGCTGTTATTTGTTTTGCGGCGGTGGCGCGCACAGACGCAATGGAATTCACCTGGCGTGCCCCCAAAACAGTGCATGCGACAGGGGCGATTGAGATAGGTGACGCCGCTAAATTCGCGGCGTTGGCGACTTTCGATACGTTAGAGCTAGACAGCCCCGGGGGCTTCGTCGGCGAAGCGCTCGCTATAGCTGCAAGGATGGACGAGCGCGGCGGCATCCGAACTGTAGTGAAGGCGGGCGCATCATGTGCCTCCGCATGCGCGATGGCCATCTTTGTGTCGGGCGAGAGGCGCATCGTGCATATGGGCGGGAGACTTGGCATTCACTCCTGCGCGATGCCGGATGGCACCCAAGCTCCTGAATGCAACAAGGCCATGGCGGCTAACGCCACAGCTCACGGTGTGCCCTGGGGAGTCATCGAGGGCTTTGGCAACTATACGAAGCCCTCAATCATGATGTGGTTAGGGGCCGAAGATGCAGAGTGCTGGGGGCTTATGAAGTGGGGCCCGCAAGACACCTCCAATGACGGCGTTGACTGTTTTAAATGGGCGAGCCGGATACCTACGCCGGACATCACCTCTGCCAATGCGAAGAGCGCAGACTACATAGCCTGTAGAGCCAACGCGGGGACCTCACGCACTTCCTTGTCAACGAGCGTCAGCGGGCAGGGTTTTTCGAATGCCTACCGCGCAGCTTGCAAGCGCGTTGTAGCGGACCCAAAAACTCCAAGGTATGCCGCAGTGGATATCATCATGTGGCTGACGCTCACAGACCCGCAAGTCCTGACGCTGAAACCGGGGACATTGATGGTGAACATTCTAGATCGGGACGAAAACCAAATTGGCAACTGCTGGAAGTGCGTGACCATAATTGCCATGTCAGAGCTGATGAACGGCTACCCGAAGCAGGCAGTAGAAGATTTTAAAAAGGCCGTGGCATTGGTCAAACGTGACGATGGCTCGGTACCCGCTTGGCTCACCTCCCGAGTCGATCTCGCCGCGGCCGAAGCTGCAAAGAAAGATCGATAGGATGAAGCCGGAGCGTTAGGCTGTGCTAAGCGGCCTTTTGCGCAGCAGCATCGCTACGCCGCAGACATTGAGTAATGTATTGCGCTATCGCCTTTACCGCTTGTCGCTTCTCAGCCTGCATGTCGTATCGGTCATAGGTCTTCCCGCTGCCCACAATGGCGTGATGCGTGAGTGCCTCAGTTGTGTCGCGCGGGATACCCATAGCCCGTGCCCAGGTCGTGGCTGATCGGCGCGCATCGTGGGGAGACCACTCGGCCATCTTCAACTTCAATCGCAATCGACGAACAGCCTGGGACAGCGCATGCCGATCAATCGGCTTGTCGCCTTTGCCCCGTGTGGACGGGAAGACGTAAGGGCTGTCTTCGTACAGTCGCTCTGCAAGCGCCTGCTTGATGAGCTTCACCGCCTCAGCGCTTAGCGGGACCGAGTGGGGTTTGGGACGCTTCATCCGAGACGCGGGCAGGTCCCAGCGCGGCGCGGGGCCGTCAAGGTCGATCAGTTCGTCAAGGCGCATCCCCGAGACCTGCAACGGCCGTTGTGCGGTCAGGAAGATCAGGCGAACAGCAATGCCGACCGCGACCGAAAATACGGCATCGGGCGGCGTGACGAAGGCAGGCCAAACGGCCCTCAGTTCGTCGTCGCTCAGAACGCGGTCTTCTTCGCGCTCCTTTCCGCCGATCTTGGGGATGCGGGCAAGGGGGTTGATGATCGTCTCGTCTTCGAGGTTGGCCCAATTGTACATGGTGCAAATGGATGCCTGGGTCTTGTTGGCGTTGCGCACCGAGGTAGCGGCGAGCCCACGTAGGAAGATGACCAACTCTTTCCGGGTGATGGTTGATACGATTCGGGGGCCAAACTCGGGCCTCGCTCGCTTAAGGACCCACTCGTCATCTTTCCAAGACTTCTTCCTGGGCTTCGCATATTCGTTCAGGTAGCGGTCGGCTAGCCGGTTGAAGGTTATCGCGTCGGCCCCGACCCGGGCCTCTACGGTCTCGCGCTGGGCTTCCGCGAGCGGGTTGCGGTTCTCGTGCAGGTCGGCATATCGGCGATTTGCCGCGATGACGGCCTGGGCCAGCGTCATGACGGGGTATTCTCCGAGGGTGACGCGCTGCATCCGCCCTTCGTACTTGCACCGGAAGCAGAAGGTTTTCCGGGATGAAGTCACCCTGATCGCGAGCCCCTTGCAGGCGTCGTCCTTGATCTCGAAGCGCTCCGTCCCTTCGGCCTTGAGGGAAGCGATAAATCGGTCGGTGAAGCGGGGCATCGGATTCCGGCTCCGGGGTTCGGCGCGCGGTTTCCCCGGGAAACTTTTGCACCAAGATTGGCTTGTTCGTTCCTGTTCTGTTTAAGACAAGCCTGGAGGCGGCGTCAATTAAAGGGGCAGCTGGATCAATAGGTTACGTGGACCGCCCTGGACAGGCGTAGACAGTCCTAGAATCTAAATTTTTGGGATTTCGATTCCGAGGGTCGGGAGTTCGAATCTCTCCGAGCGCGCCACTTGCAGGGCCAGAGTTTTCTCGGATCTGGCGCGAGGCCGTGAGCCGCCTCTATTTGCCTTGGATCTTCAGCCCGTTGGGACCGACATTGATTTGCAGGCCATCGGGCTGCTTCTTCGTCTGGTAGAGATTGTAGCCGAGCACGGCCGCCGTGACGACCAGAGCACCGATGATCAGAAACAATACGTTGCGGCTAATAGACATTTTCTTCCTGAACCACTTAGTTGACGGCGAGAAAAACCCCGCGCGTAGGGCGCGCGGGGTGCTTCAGTGCGCTGCCGGCGCACCGCTCGGATAATGCAGCGCGAGGGAACTGGTTCCCTTTGGGCGCGTGCCGCACTGGAAAAGACTTGAGCCGTGTCTGGTCAGCCAGCCGTCGGACCGGCTTGCCGGCCCCGTGCCAGCGTGTCGGACGGCGCTTCGTGGAAGGTCGCGCGGTAAGCTGCGGCAAACTCCCCCAAATGGTGAAAGCCTTGGGCGCGCGCGCATGTGGCGACGTTGGCACCCCCGCCTTTGAGAAGGCGAGACCGCGTCGCCCACAATTTTTTCAGGCGAATGTATTGATGCAGGCTCATGCCACGCACCTTGCTGACGGCGCCGCCGAGCGTCCGGATCGAGACGCCAAACTCGCCGGCGAGATCGGCGGTATAGATCGCAGCAGTCGGATGTGCTGCGACGTAATCGTCGATCCGCTGCACGAGTTTGATCGACCGCTCGCCCTCGACGGAGGCACTCCGGTCCGAGAGCGAATCAATGCGAAACAGATCGTCGAGCGCGAGCAGCAGGCCTTCCTGGAGATGGGCGGCGACCTCGGTCGTTTCGAACAGGGCCGGCTGCACCGACGCGGTTCGCAGAATGTCGAGCAGGAGCTGCCGAATGTGGAGCAAAGCGGGGCGGTTCGCGACATAGGCCCGCAAGTCGTCCGCCTGATCGAACCAGCCCCGGTCGCTCATGCCGGGTGAGAAGATGATCATCGCATGATGATTGGTCCGGCGCTCGACGAAATGGCATTCATCGCTGCCGCGGAGCGCGATGAAGAAACGCGCGTCCAGATCCATGCCCTTGGAATTGACCTGAAGGTCGTCCGTCATGGGCAGGATCACCATCCCCCCAAGCATCCGATAGGCGGCGTCGAGGATGCGCGCGAACGAGCGCATCATGACGATGCGGCAGCCGGGCAGGGAGACGACAGCACGAGCCGCCGCGAAATTCCGGACGTCGAGCGGAATGCTTCTCGCATCCTCCATCGACTCGATCGGCCGAAACGCATCGACGTCGGCAAAGCCGATCAATTGAAGCGCCGAGGATGGGGCGAGGGCGTCGAACAACATGCGTGTGGCCCGCGGTCGCAATGTGACAATCAAATGAACGTCAGTACATCGCCATCAATGGCGAAACATCGCGCTTCAGTAAACCGGATTCCGGGCCGTAGTATTGCGGACATCATGGCATGAAGCCCGGCGGATCGATGTCGCCGTCAACGGTCCCGAGTCATCGGCTGGCCGGATGCGAGGTCGATGAAATGCAGCCGCGTGCAGGCGGGACAGGCGAAGGAGGCAAAGCTCTGCGCCTCCTGTCTCAGTTGCTTCTCCAGACGTGTCTGCACATTCATACCCGTCTGGGGACATCGAAAAACGATCAAATCGACCATCGTCGGAGAATGACGGCGTGGCGGATTGCGTCTTTGATCTAGATCAGTTTTGGAATGACTCCAGACCAACATCCTTGATCTCGCAAAAGCGAAGGGGCCCCGAAGGGCCCCTTTAGAATCACCAGCGGCGATAGCGTGGTCCGTAATAGCGAGGGCCACCGTAAAAGCGCGGTGCATATCGGGGACCGTAATAGGGCCGCGGGGCGTAGTATCCATAGTAGTTCGGGCGCCAGAAGCAGCGTCCCCAGGCGTCACAGACCATGCGGACCTGCTCGACGTCGGAGACCTGCGGCGTCGCAGGAGCAGGCGCGATGGGCATGGCAGACGCCGCCGATGATGCGACCAACGCACCGAACAGGGACGCGGCGACGAGGCCAATTCTAAGCTTCATGATGTCTTTCTCCGCTTACGCAATACAGGGATATCGAAGTTTGTTCTGATCAAATTGTGGCGGGACCGAAATGTAATGCTGATGAACAGGTCTTCAGCCCAGCCCGCCGCAGGCCTGACCTTTAGCTCCGCCAGACTATCCCAGGTTCGCGCTCTTGACCAATGCTGCGCTTGCGTTGCGCTCCGCAGGACATCGCCGCCATCCTTGATCCCGCGCAATTCGTCGGTGCAGCTTCGTCCCTAAGCTTGGCGTCGTGGCCAGCTTTCGAGCATTTCGATGAGCTGGCTAGCGAGGTGGCTTTGGAGCTGTGCAATGGACCAAATGAGAATCGACAAGGGTGACTGGCTGGTCGTGTGCGACGGGCGCAAGGCGCTTATTCTGGAAAACCTCGGCGACGAGATGTTTCCGAACCTCCACACCAGGGAGGTGCACGAACAGCCCAATCCCTCGACCGTTGCGCAAGGGACCGACGCGCCGGGCAGGCTCCACGGCGCGGCCGGTAGCACGCGCAGCTCGGTGGAGCAGACTGATTGGCACGACGAGGTCGAGCGCGCCTTCCTGCGCGGCCTGGCCGGACGGCTCGATGCCGCCGTCAGCTCAGGCGAGAACCTCGGCCTTGACCATGGTGGCCTCGCCGCGTGCGCTTGGGATGATTCGCGCCGATTGTTCGGATGTGGTGCGCAAGGCACTCCAGGGCGAGGTCGGCAAGGACCTCCTCAAACTGCCGGTCTACGAGATCGAGAAGCAATTACTGCTGTCCGCGCCGCCAAATAGCGGCCCCCGCAGAGGACCCGCCTGCACCCCTCAGAAGCAGGGGTGCCGACGGCGGTCCTGGCCGACATAGGCGGCTGCGCTCTGGTAGCAATGGTTGGTCGACGGGCCGTCGTAAAAGGCGAACGTCCCGGGCGTGATGCCGGGCCCGTAATTGTGCAGATAGCTGATCGGGTAGGGCAGCGGGTTCGTGTAGTGGCGATGGTACCGGTGGTATCCCCGCGCCTCTGCGAGGCCAGGGGCAAGGATTGCGGCCGACAGGACAGCAACCGCGGCTACAAGCTTCTTCAACTTGCTCATCTCGAATCTCCGGAACCCGCACGAATAGGTCAGCCGTTTATAGCCAGTTCGGGCGGCCGGAACACCCGTCTGCAGCCCGGAAATCGACGCCAATCCCGCAGATTCCGGGGTGGGTGTGACAGAATTGCCGGTTCTGTGGTCCGGACTTGCCCATTTTTGGCCTTTTCGAGATGCTTAACGAATTCCCCACACAAGTATGACCAAAGAGAATTAGCTCAAGACTCCTGTTGCCGGCTTCTCGGGGTTCATAGACCGGTCCATTCCTGAAGGCTTTCGCCGTCACCTCGCCATGCGCATCACGCTTCTGAGCCTGCTGTTGCTCTCGGTCGTCGCCGCCACGCCGGCGCGGGCCGAGCTGCATATTACCCGCGACCACGGCGGCTATGTCGAGGAGTACAAGGCCAAGTACAAGCGCGTCCGCGAGAAGGGCGAACGCGTCATCATCGACGGCATCTGCAACTCGGCCTGCACCCTGGTGCTCGGCATCGTGCCGATGAACAAGATCTGCGTGACGCCGCGCGCCAGCCTCGGCTTCCACCAGGCTTACTACGACAAGGCCTTCACTTTCGGCATCAAGGTCACCAGCGCGGAGGGGACGTCCGACCTGATGGCCTACTACCCCGACACGGTGAAGGACTGGATTCGCCGCAATGGCGGGCTGACCACCGACATGAAAAAGATCAAGAACGGCGTCGAGCTCTGGAAGATCATCGATCCGTGTCCGGACGAATGGTGAGCCGCTGAGCCGTCCGGTCCGTCGCAGCGCAGCATCGCCCGGACGAAATTGGCCGAAATTCGCATTGCCGCATCGGCCCCCTGTGAGGCAATGAGGGCGGCAATGAACCACAATCAAGAAGCCCTGGCCGCCCGCGCCGCGCCGATCCTGTTCGTCCTGCTCTGGAGCACGGGCTTCATCGGCACCAAATACGTCGTCAACAATGCCGATCCCTTGACCTACCTCGCCATCCGCATGGCGTTCGTGGTCGGTCTGATGGCGATCATCGTCGCGATCGCGCGACCGAAATGGCCGGATCGTATCGGCATCGCGCACAGCGCAGTCGCGGGCATTCTCGTCCATGGCTTCTATCTCGGCGGCACCGCGATCGCGATCGCGCACTCGATTCCGGCCGGGCTCTCCGCGCTCATTCCGGGCCTTCAGCCGATCCTGACCTCGACCATCGCCAACCGCTGGCTCGGGGAGAAGGTGACGCCGGTGCAATGGGCGGGGCTCGTGCTTGGCCTCGGCGGCGTGGTGCTGATCCTGCACGGCCGTCCCATGACCGGCGAAGCCGGGCTCGGCTGGCTCGCCTCGGTGGTCTCGCTGATCAGCATCACGCTCGGCACGCTCTATCAGCGCCGCTACTGCAACCACATCGACTGGCGCGCCGGCAATCTCGTGCAGTACGTGTCCGTCACGATCTTCTTCGCGATCGGCGCGTTCCTGTTCGAGGACCGCGTGGTGCACTGGACGCGCGAGTTCATGCTCGCGCTGGCCTGGCTCGCCGTGGCGCTCTCGATCGGGTCGATCGGGCTGCTGTACTGGCTGATCCGCCACGCCGCCGCCACGTCTGTTGCAAGTCTGTTCTATCTGGTGCCCGCCGTGACGGCGCTGATGGCTTATCTGCTGTTCGGAGAAAAGCTCGATGCGCTGGCGATCGCGGGCATGGTGATGTGCGCGGCCGCGGTGTTCGTGGTCAACCGACGCTTCTAGGGCCGGCGGGCCAAGCCGCTCGAATACATCCCTGACGTGCGCGGCGCGTTCGTGCTAGGGTCGGCGCATTTCAGTGCCCCTTTCACAGGTGATTTTCCATGAAGAAGGCGAGACGCGCATTGCTTGTCAGGTCCCTGAAGCCAGTCCGGATTGCCTGCATTAATTATGCAGAGGAGATGATGAGCGAGCAGGTGATGGCGCGGCTCACGGCCGCGCTGCAGAAATGCTATGACGAGCACTTCCTGCCGGTCTGGGGCTACCCCGTCGATCTCGACGTTACCCGCAAGCCGAAGCCCACTGACTGGCAGTTGGTCTATTTCGACGATGCGACCCACAAGAATTTCCTCGGGCGGCATGAATTGACGCATCGGGGACAGCCGATCTCGAAGATCTTCCTCAAGGCGCTGTCCAAGGACGATCCGGTCAGTCTGGCAGCCTCGCATGAGCTGTTCGAGATGGTGCTCGACCCTATGGCCAATCTGTGGGCCGACAAGACCCGGCACACCCAACACGCCTACGAGGTCTGCGACGCAGTGGAAGAGGACGCCTTCGTCGTCAACGATCTCCCGATGTCGAACTTCGTTTATCCGTCCTGGTTCGAACCCTTCAAGCATCCCCGCGGCACGAAGTTCGACCACATGGGATTGCTCAAGGAGCCGTTCTCGATGACCGAGGGCGGCTACGTCATCAAAAAGGTGAACGGCAGGAGATTGATCAAGCAGTTCGGCTCGCCCGAGAAGCGCCGGCGCTTCAACGCCGAGGACCGGCGCGGCCATCGCAGCGAATTTCGCGATCCGCAAGGCGAGCATCACCCCGGGCCGGCGCGCAGCCAAGCGGTGAGGGTAGGGTATCGCTGGAGCCGTCTCCGGGCGCGTCCGCCCCCGGAGACTTGAGCGTTGCGATCAGCGCTTGGCCTTCGTGGCCTTCTTTTTCGACTTGGCAGCTTTCTTGGTGGCCTTCTTTGCTGTTTTCTTGGCCGCCTTCTTCGACGACTTCTTTGCAGCTTTCTTCGAAGTCTTCTTGGTGGCCTTCGAAGTTTTCTTCGGAGCCTTCTTGGCTTTCTTCTTGGACGCCTTCTTCGGCGCTACCTTCTTCGCAGCCTTCTTGGCGGCTTTCCTGACCTGCTTCACCGCAGTGACAGCGGCGTCCTTGGTCGCTTCCACGGCGGTGGTGATCGTGTCCATCGCCTGTTCGGTGATCGGCTTGTCGTCGTCCATATCGTCCCCCACGGTTTGCATGGAGCGGTGACGATAGCGCGTTTCATAATTGTGTCAAAGCAACGCTCAACCTTTGCGGATCTTTGCGTAGGCGGTGAGCGCGCGCTCTCGTCCCTTGGCATGATCGACGATCGGATGCGGATAGCTCTTGCCGAGCGTGACGCCGGCGCTCGCAAGCTCGATCGGTGTCGCCTGCCAGGGCTGATGGATCAGCTCGGGTGGCACATCCTTCAACTCGGGCACCCAGCGTCGCACATAGGCTCCATCCGGGTCGAACCTCTCGCCCTGGAGCACCGGATTGAACACGCGGAAATAAGGCGCCGCGTCGGCGCCGCAGCCGGCGACCCACTGCCAGTTGGCGGGATTGCTGCCGGCATCCGCATCGACCAGCGTGTCCCAGAACCAGCTTTCGCCGTCGCGCCAGTCGATCAGGAGGTGCTTGACCAGGAACGAGGCGACGACCATTCGCACCCGGTTGTGCATCACGCCAGTGTGCCAGAGCTCGCGCAGGCCGGCGTCGACGATGGGATAGCCGGTGCGGCCGCGCTGCCAGGCGGAGAGCGCCTTGGCGTCGGGCTTCCATGGGAAGCCGTCGAAATTCGCTTGCAGGTTTTCGGTTGCAAGATTGGGGTGGTCGTGCAGCAGGTGCCGGCAGAACTCACGCCAGCCGAGCTCGCTCAGGAACTTGTCGACGCCGGGTCCGATCGCGGGATTTTCCGCCGCGGCGAACCGCGCGGCGTGCCAGACCTGGCGCGGGCTGAGCTCGCCGAACCTCAAATGCGGTGACAGGCGTGAGGTGCCCTCTCGGTCCGGGCGGTCGCGATCGCCGACATAGCCTTGTGCGGTGTGCTTGAGGAAGTCGCGCAGGCGAGCGCGGGCGGAAGCTTCGCCCGGGGTCCATGTCTCGCGCAGGCCGCCGGCCCAATCTGGCTTGCCAGGCTCAAGCTTCCAGGTCTCCAGCGTGTCACTGGCGACCGTCGGCGCAGGACGCAGGTCCTTCGGCGCCGGCAGGGGCTTTGGCGGATCGCCGAGCGCCAGCACGCGCCGCCAGAATGGCGTGAACACGCGCAAGCCGCGGCCTTCCTTGTTGCGGATTACCGCGGGCGGAACGAGCAGGTCGCCGGGGAAACATTGCGAGTCCACGCCGATCTTTGCCAGCGCGGATTCGAGCTGCCGCTCAATCGCCTGATGCGGCGCCTGTGCGATCCCGTTCCAGTGGACCGTGCGGGCTCCGCTCTCACGCGCCACCTCCGCGATCACCCTGGCTGCCGGCCCCTTGCGCAGGATCAGCGATCCGCCGCGCGTGGCAATGTCCGCGCCGAGCGCCCGCAGCGACTGCGCCAGCCACCAGCGCGCCGCGGCGCCCGGCGCTCGCCCGGCCGAATCGTCCAGCACATAGAGGCAGATCACCGGCGCGCCGGTCTTCGCAGCCGCCTTGGCGGCAGCGTGGAGGGCGGGGTGGTCGGACAGGCGGAGGTCGTCGCGAAGCCAGACGATGATAGGCGGAGCGCTTGGCGTAGTGCTTAGCGTAGTTCTGGGCGTGGTCAGGGTGGCCTCGTTAACGATTTGGAAAGCATGTCGCGTGCTGCGATGGAACCGTCATTAATGCGACCGTAAGCCGATTGCACGAGTATGCAGGAATTACGGAGGTGATTTCATTCATGTACGGACGAGCAACGGCGAAGTTTCTGCCGCAATTCAAACTTGGCACCAAGGCGCTCCTGTGCGCGGTGTTGCTGATCGCCATGAATACGGCGCTCGTGGTTGGCGCCGGCTATTGGTCGCTCAGCTCCGCTTTCAACGATCGTGCGCTCCGCGACATCGAGGTTAGCCTGCGGACGCTGGCCCTGGCCTTTGCCGAAATCGTTCCCGATGCGAAGATCACGATGCGGGATGGCGCGGTGGCGCGCGCCGAGATTCCCAAGATGCCGGACTTCAGGGATCACGCCATCGTCGATCGCGCGGTGTCCTATGTCGGCGGCAACGCGACCCTGTTCGTGTTCGACGATGCGAGCGGGCAGTTCGTGCGGCGGTCGACCAACGTGAAGAAGGAAAATGGCGACCGCGCCGTCGGGACCCAGCTTGCCGCCGATCATCCGGCGCAGGCGCTGCTGCGTCGTGGGGAGGCCTACAAGGGCCCGGCCACCCTGTTCGGCAAGTCCTTCATGACCGCCTATTTCCCGATCGCCGACGCCAGCGGCAAGGTCGCCGGCATCCTCTATGTCGGCATCCCGATGGCCCAATTCGAGAGCATGCTGGCCCACACCATCGAAAGCATGGCGATCGCCGCCGGGCTCGCGGCGCTGCTGGTGCTGGTTCTGACCTTGCTGGTCGTCCGCCGCGTCACCAAGCCGCTCACCTCAGTGACGCGCTCGCTGACCGCGCTCGCCGAAGGCCAGAGCGACGTCGAGATCGATTGCGAGAATCGCGCCGACGAGATCGGCGAGATCGCCCGCACGGTCGGGGTGTTCAGGAGCAATTCGCAGGAGCGGGCGCGGATGCGCAGCGAGCAGGCGGCCGCTTCGGCTGCGGCCGCCGAGCAGCGCAAATCCGAGCTGCGCAATTTCGTCGAGGAGTTCCGGGGCGGTGTCGGCGGCATTCTCGACAAGGTGCTGACATCGTCAGGCGAATTCGAGCGGACGGCGCGGCAGCTCACCGACACTGCGCGCTCCACCGCCGATCTGTCGGCGCGGTCGGCCGGAGCTTCCGAAAGCGCCTCCGAGCACGTGCGTTCGGCGGCGTCCGCCTCGGACGAGCTGTCTCAATCGATCTCCGAAATCACCCGGCGGGTGCAGGAATCGAACGTCATTTCCGCTGAGGCCGTGCGGCAGGCCGAGGCGACCGATCAGCGCATCGCGCAGCTCTCCGAGGCGGGCGCGCGCATCGGCGATGTCGTCAAGCTGATCACCTCGATCGCCGAGCAGACCAACCTGCTGGCGCTGAACGCGACCATCGAAGCCGCGCGCGCGGGCGATGCCGGCCGCGGTTTTGCGGTGGTGGCCCAGGAGGTCAAGACGCTCGCCGGCCAGACTGCCAAGGCAACCGACGAGATCTCGAACCAGATCGCCAGCATGCAGCTTGCGACCGAGGAATCGGTTGTCGCCATCAAGGCGATCAGCCAGACCATCGAGCGCATCAGCGGCATCGCGGGCTCGATCTCGGCGGCGGTCGAGCAGCAGAAGAGCGCGACCCAAAACATCGTCGCCAGCGTTCGCGCGGCGGTATCGGGCACGGCCGATGTCGCCGTCAACGTCCGTCAGGCCGCCGAGGGTGCGAACGAGACCGGTGAGACGTCCAGCCGGATGTTTGCTTCCGCTCAGGCGTTGTCGGGCGAGAGCCTGCATCTGAAGGCCGAGGTCGAGGGCTTCCTCGAACGCGTGCGCGCGGCGTAAGAGCTAACATCGTCGTCCCGGGCGGCGCTGACGCATCGCCCGGAATGACAGTTCCGTTATTTCGGCTGCGGCACGATCCGGATGTAGGGCTTCGGCTCCTTCCAGCCTTGCGGGTAGATCGTCTTGGCCTCGTCGTTGGAGACCGAGCCCGCGATGATGACGTCGTCACCCTGCGACCAGTCGGCCGGGGTCGCGACGCGGTGCTTGGCGGTGAGCTGGAGCGAGTCGATCACGCGGAGGATCTCCTGGAAGTTCCGACCCGTCGTCATCGGATAGACCAGCACCAGCTTGATCTTCTTGTCCGGCCCGATGATGAAGACGTTGCGGACCGTCTGGTTGTCGGCGGCCGTGCGGGTGAGGGGATCGCCCGAAATCGCGGCCGGCAGCATGCCGTAGAGCTTGGAGACGTTGTAATCGGTGTCGCCGATCATCGGATAGTTCGGGGCCGCGCCTTGCGTCTCCTTGATGTCCTCCGACCATTTGGAATGGCGGTCGACCGGATCAACCGAGAGGCCCATCAGCTTGACGCCGCGCTTGTCGAATTCCGGCTTCAGCTTGGCCAGCGCGCCGAGCTCGGTCGTGCAAACCGGTGTGAAGTCCTTCGGGTGCGAGAACAGCAGCGCCCAGCTATTGCCGATCCAGTCGTGGAACTTGATCTTCCCTTCGGTGGTCTCGGCTTCGAAGTCGGGGGCGGTGGTGCCAATCGGAAGTGTCATGGTTCTACCTCATGTTATTGAATTTACTTGCGAATTCATCTTTGACCGTCGCGGCCATTATAGGGTCTCCGCGATCCCAAGTGAACGCTAACTGAACCGCTTCAAGTAAAATGTGAATTCCTTCTTTGAAGGCCTGATTTCCTAGCACCTTTTTGTTACAGCCGCGCCCGCGGCGAAACATCTCCACCGGGGCTATACGGGCGTGATTGCCCCGAGAAAGCCTTTTATGACTTCCATCACGCTCGCCCGGCGCTCGCCAGAACCAAAATGGTCCTGACAGCGACCAATTGGCAACTATCTCAAAGAGTCGCGATCCCGGTGCCGAATCATTAACCACCCCTTTACGCCGGCATGAAAATGCTGGCCGATCAGAAGAAATCTGGAAGTGAACTATGTCTGCCGCTGCGCATAAGTCTGTTGAGTCACCGTCCCTCGAACCATCCTGCCGCGATACCTCGACCCATGCACTGACCATCGTGCGCGACGGCGTGATCACGGGCGAAGGCCCGACCACCAAGGGAAGGGTGCACTTCTCCCGCTCGCTCGATGCCGATGACACCGCCTGGTGCGCCCGCATCCTCACCGCCACGGCCGTCAACGACCAGCCGGTCAGCCGCACTGAGGCCGAAGTGCTGTTCGAGATCAACGAAGCCGCCACCGAGCGCACCGATGGCGGCCGGTTCGACGACCTGCTCGCCAAGGCGGTAGCTCATTATGCCGCGAGCGCCTCCGGCCTGAAGGTGCCGCCGCGCAGCGTGGCGCTGTCGGCCGAGTCCGACATCGAGAGCTGGGCGCCGTCCTATGCCTCCAAGGTCAACAGCGAAATGCTCGAGTGGATCGCCGGCCAGATGCGCGGCAAGCGCCAGAACAACCGTCGCCTGATGGCGATGGTGGCGACCTTCCTGGGCGCCACCGCGCTGCCTCTGGCGGGCCAATTGCCGAACGTGTTCGACATCGGCATGTAAGATTTTGGGCATGTAAAATTCTGCGCCTTTCACGAAGGACGCATTTGAACGGCGGGGTTATTTCCCCGCCGTTTTTTGTTTGCCGGCGTCCGGCTCCAGCCCGAGCGTGCGGCCGGGGAAGCCGGCCGTGTCGAAATAGCGCTGGCTGCCGACGCGCTGGAAGTTCAGCACGGTCTGCAGGCCGTTCTCGGACTTCTTCGACTTCTCGACCCCCTTGTAGGCCTTCGGCACGATGCCGTTGGGCAACGCCTCCGACATCACGCGGCCGACGAGACCGCCGTTCTGAGAAGCGCGCAGACCGAGGAGCTGGGCGGCCGTCATGCCGACGTCGGCATTGCTGACCGGGATCTCGCTGACATAGCCGGCTTTGAAGTCCGGACCGACCGCGGCCATGAAGTTCATGGTGTCGCCGCGGCTGAAGCTGCCATGCATGCCCTGGCCCTGGCGCAGCACGGTGTCGGCGACCTGCACCGAGCAGTTGGTCGGCGCCTCGCCGCAATCGCTGGCATAGGAGCGGAAGTTGACCACGATCGCCGGCGTCGGCGTCGCCGCCTTGCCGCGCAGATTGATGCTCGACAGCGGCAGCGTGCCGGGGAAGCGGCCGAGCGAGTCATCGACGAACAGGCCGGAGACGTAATCCTGCTCAAGCAGCAGCTTGACGGTCTTGGCCGCCAGCTTCTTGTCTTTGGTCGGCAAATAGATCAGGTCAGAGCCGCCATTGGTGGCGACGACGAGATCGGGCTTTTCCGGATCCTTGCCGAGCACGCCGTTGCTGGGATGCTTGTTGCCCTCGACCTTGGCGTTCTTGTCGTTGGGATCGAACAGCGGCAGGTCGAGCGCCTTCGCCAGATCGAGCGCCAGAAAACCCATCGGCAAAAAGTCCTTCGGCGTGTCGTCATAACTGACCTTGGCCGAGGGGCTGGTCTTGCTTTCCTTGGAGATGGTCGAGAAGCCGTGGTCGGCCTGGACCATGATGTTGGTGGTGGCGGCAAGGCCGAGCTCGTCCAGCGCCTTGCGGAGCTGGGCGAGGTTGTTGTCGGCATTCTTGATGCCGGCCATCGAGGTCGGCCCGTTGATGCCGGGCATGATCTGGTTGAGGCTGTCGCCGGTGTTGTGCTGACTGCCATCGGGGTCGCGCGACCAGAACACCAGCACGAACGGCTTGTTGCGCGCCTTGAACATCGGCAGCACGACCTTGGCCGCGACATCGGCGAAATAGGCCTGCTGCGCGACGTTGGCCGCCGTGGTGCCGGGCGTATTGGCATCGCCCGCCTTGGAGTTGTCGCCGCGCGGCGGCGTGGCGAGGGGCAGGCCGGCCTTGGTGAGAGCGGCCTTGACCTCGTCCGACAGCGCCACGCCGTTCTTGCCGCCGGTCGCATCGTCGAACACGACCGAATGCAGGCCGGCCTTTTCGGGCTTGTCGGTGTGGTCGAACTGATAGGTCGGACCATGCTTGCCGAGCGCGGCGGTGCTGTAGCCCTTGTCGCGGGCCAATTTCAGGATCGTGTCCTCGTTGAGGTAGTCGCCCTTGAAATGCTCGTCGATGTCGCCAAGCACGGCGTCGTTCTCGATGAAGGGGACCACGGTGTCGCCGGCGGGTACCGAGGTGTAGTTGGTCCAGATCGTATTGGAGAACACGCCGGTATCGCCGAGATAATGGCCGGTCGACATCGCCGAGCCGTTGGCCATGGTGAAGGTCGGGAACAGCGAATGCGAATTCTTGAAGTTGACGCCCTTGTCGCGGATTTCGGCCATTGCGGGGGCGGTCTCAGGCGTGACCTTCAGCGCCCGCAGACCGTCCGGAATGAACAGGATCAGGTTACGGGGCGTGTTGTTCTCTGCGGAGGCAGGTCCGGTCGAAAATCCTGCGGACAACACTGTCAGTCCGGCTGACAGCAAAACCAGCGAACGGCGCATCAAAATCTCTCCCTGCGAGGCGGCTTGGCCGCCAACCGCGGCCCCCGGCTTCGTTTAGTTTCGCTGCATGACGGTTTTGTTACAAGAGCGGAGCGCCATGTAAAGAAGGACAGGGGCCCCGCTCTGCGCGGCGTCCGGCGGCACGAGATCGCGGTGTCGGCACGCGCTGCTTCAGCATCGTTATTGCGAGCGCAGCGAAGCAATCCAGAATCTTCCCCCGGCGGCAGACTGGATTGCTTCGCTGCGCTCGCAATGACGGAGTGAGTGGCTGGCAGCGTCGCGCTTCGATTCGCATTCCGAGCGGCAGACACACCTTCGCCCTCTCGCGGCGCATTTCGCCCGAGCTTTGCTTGGTCGCCTCACCCTCAAAATGAAAGAGGGCGCAGGGAAGACCGGGTGCCGGCTGGCACCCGCGGTCCACTGTGCGAGATTGTCGTAAGAACAATGCACAGCGGCATACAGGTGAAGCCCAACATCCGGCCTTCCCTGCGCAGTGGCTTTACGGCTTATGTCGTGCTCTCCCCGGGGAGCGATGCACTATTGCCCCCGTCGCCTTGCGGATGGCTGATGCGTGTGCCCGGTTGGGCAACCCACATCACCGCAACGCTTGACGCACAGACCCCGGGCGTCAGGACCACACGATTTTGCCGTACGCCGATCGCACCGGTCGTGTGCGCGACGCCTTCGCTCACGGTTAGCCGCCCTGCGAAGCCATTCGCGCCGATGTGACTAACGTCCACCGCCGTCCGGCCCGCGTTCGTGACGATCGCGATACGCCCCTCTTCCTTGGGCCGGGTTGAGAAATTCCTAACAAAAATCCGAATTCTAATAAAGAGAAATATTTTGTCGCCGTTGCGTTGACCCCGGACTTGGGTGTTTCGCCAGAAATGACGCAAGGGATTGTGGCCGAGCGGTCAATCCGGTGCCGTCGGCACCGGCGTATTCTGAGCGACCGCCTTGGCCGGCGCGGCCGTCGTGGAATTGCGGCCGCCATTGGCCAGGTTGCGGCGAAGCGATGGCGGCGCCGCCTGCAGGGCAAAGATGATCGCGATCTGGGTCCGGTTCTGAAGGCGGTATTTGCGCATGATGTTGCCGATATGCGCCCGCACCGTGTTCTCCGAGATCTTGAGCTCGTACGCGATGTTCTTGTTCTGCATTCCGCGGGCGATCAGCGTCATCAGGTCCCGCTCGCGTGGCGTTGGTGTGATCGAATATTTCGGATCCGGACTCATAACTGCTCCTCCGTGGCCATTGGTCGATGCGAACACTCCAGCATATTCTCACTCCGTCTTGAGTGCCTCGATCGGGCTGAGCTTGGATGCCTTGTGGGCGGGATAAAAGCCGAAGATCAGGCCGGTCGCGATCGAGAAGGCGAGGGCAAGGCCGATCGCCTGACCGTCGATCGAGGTGATCCATCCTGCCATGCGAGCGACCGTCATCGAGAGCGTGACGCCGGCACCGACGCCGATCGCGCCGCCGAGCAGGCAGAGCACGAGGGCCTCGCAGAGAAACTGAAGACGGATGTCCCGCATCCGCCCGCCAAGCGCGCGGCGGATTCCGATCTCGCGCGTGCGCTCGGTGACCGAAACGATCATGACGTTCATGATGCTGATGCCGCCAACGAGCAGCGAGACCGAGGCGATGGCGACGAGCAGGAGCGCGACGGTGCGGATCGCTCCCTGCTGCGCTTCCATGGCGGCGGCCGGATCCTGGACCTTGAAGTCGTCCTCCTGGCCAGCGGGAATGCGGTGGCGCTGCCGCAGCAGGTTTTCGATCTCCGTTCGCGCCCCCGCCATCTGTCCGTCCGCGGCCACCTTGGCGATGATATAGGCGACCGAATCCCGGTTGATGTTGCTTGCGCTGCCGAGGAAGCGCAGCTTGGCCGTGGTGAGCGGCACGAAGGCGACGTCGTCCTGCGCCGGTCCCTTGCGATCGAGAACGCCGACCACTTCGAGCGGCACCTTCATGATCCTGATCTGTGCGCCGATCGGGTCTTCGCCGGGCGCGAACAGCTCATGCGCCACCGTGCTGCCGAGGATCACGACCTTGCCGGCGCCTGCCTCCTCGCTGCCGGAAAAATAGCGCCCGGTCGCAAGCTGCCAGTCGCGCACCATGAAGTGCCCGGTCGTCGTCCCGTTGATCGTCGTGTTCCAGTTCTTGCTCTCGTGAATGACCTGGGCCGTTCCTGCAATCGAGCCGGCCGCTGCCTGGATCTCGGGGATCTGCTCGAGGATCGCCTGCACGTCGCTCTCGGTCATGGTCAGCTTGCTGCCATCCTTGAGGCGCACGCCGCCCTGGTAGACCGCACCGGGGTTGATCATCAGCACGTTGGCGCCGATCGAGCGGATCTGCTCCTGCAGGCGAAGCTGCGCGCCGGACCCGATCGCAAACACCGTCACGATCGAGGCGACGCCGATCACGATGCCGAGCATGGTGAGGATGCTGCGCAACGGATTGAGGCGCAACGCGTGCAAAGCGATTTGAAAGCCCTGGAGCATGGTCATGGCGCAGCGTTCCGTTTCGGCAGGATCGGGACCAGCGTTTCGTCAGCGACGAGCTCGCCGTCGTGCAGGCGGATCGTGCGCCGGCACTGGGTCGCGATGCCGGGGTCATGCGTGATCATCACGATGGTCTGGCCGGACCGGTTCAGCGCGGCGAACAGGGCCAGTATCTCGGCGCCGGTACGGCTGTCGAGCGCGCCGGTCGGCTCGTCGGCGAGCACGATCAGCGGGGAGGCGATCAGGGCGCGCGCGATCGCGACGCGCTGCTGCTCACCGCCCGAGAGCTGTCGCGGGAAGTGGTGGGCCCGGTGCACCATGCCGACGGCCTCCAGGCTCTGCTCGGCGCGGGCCAGGCGTTCCTTGCGGCTGATGCCGCAATAGACCAGCGGCAGCGCGACGTTCTCAATCGCATTGTGGCGAGCGAGCAGATTGTAGGACTGGAATACGAAGCCGATGCTGCGGGCGCGCAGGGACGACCGGTGGTCTTCCGAGAGATCGGCGACGTCGGCTCCCTCGAGATAGAGCGCGCCCTCGCTCGGCAGGTCGAGCAGCCCGATCATGTTCATCAGCGTCGATTTTCCGGAGCCCGAGGGTCCCATCACCGCGACGATCTCGCCTCGTTCGATGTCGAAGCTGACATTGCGCACCGCAGTCACCGCTACTCCGTCGGCGCGATAGGTCCTGGAGACCGACTGCAGGCTGATGAGGGGCGGGAGGGCCGTCATGATCCGAACCTTATGCCGAGAAATTCCATGCCGGCCGGCCGGATGGCCTGACCCACGGCGACCTGGCTGCCCTCGACGAGGTCTCCGCTCCTGAGTGCGACCTGTTCGGTGCCGGCCGCGCCGACGGTCACCGGAATACGCCGGAGTGAGCCGCTGGCGGTGCGCGCCCACACGGCGCTGCGCGCCGCGGCGTCCGGCCGCGTGCCCGAGGGCTGGAAGCGCAATGCAGCAAGCGGCACTTTCAGCACGTCGTCCTGCCGCTCGATCACGATCTTTACCAGGGCGGTCATGCCGGGCAGCAACGCGCCGTCGAGATTGGAGGTGGCCAGGACGACGGTGTAGGTCACGACGTGCTGCTGGTTCTGCGGTGCCTTGCGCACCTGCCGCACCACCGCCTCGAAGCGACGGTCCGGGTAGGCATCCACCGTGAAATGCGCGCGCTGGTCGGGGGCGATGCGTCCGATATCGGCTTCGTCGACCTGCGCGTGGATTTCCATGTCCTCCAGTCGATGCGCGACCACGAACGTGGTGCGCGATTCCAGTCCGACCGCGAGCGTCTGGCCCTCGTTGACGAACCTGCCGACGACGACGCCATCGATCGGCGAGCGGATCACGGTGCGGTCGAGATCGGCCTGGGCCGCAGCGAGAACGGCCGCCTTTTCCGGCACGGCCATGCGTGCCTGCTGCAATTCCGCCTCGATCCGGCGGACGTCGGCCTGCGCCCCATCCACTGCATAGGAGTTGAGGGACATCAGAACCTCGGCCTCGCGTTCCTGGGCCAGACGCGCGGTGAACTCCGTCTGCGCGTCGTCGACCGTCGTCGTGGCCACCACGTTTTGCGACTGGAGTGCCTGCTTCCGCTGCAAGGTCTTTTGCGCCGAGCTCTTGACTGCCTGGGCACTCTCGAGCTTGGCGGCGAGCACGTCCCGGCTACCCCTTGCGTTTTGCAGATCGATCCTGGTGCGATCGAGCTTGGCCCGTGCGACGTCGACCAGAGAATTGGCAACGGCCAGAGAGGCCCGGGCTTCGTCGACCTTGGCCGCAAAGCTGCGCGGATCGATCAGGGCGAGCGGCTGATCCTTGCTGACCGTGTCGTTGAAATCGACATAGACCCGGGCGAGCTGCCCGGACAGCTGGGAACCCACCTCGATCGTCTTGACCGGCTGCAGGGCTCCGGTGACGGTGATGGTCTGCTCGATGCTGCCGCGCTGGATTGAGGCAAAGCGGAATACGGGGGCGTCCGATCCGAAGCTCCGTGCTTCCAGCCCCACGGGTCTGAGCAGCCGTTGGCTCGATGCGTAGGCAAGGGCCGCCTTCTGCGCCGCGGCCCCGGCCGCGTCGGTGATGACGGCCGGCCCCGCGGCGTAGACCGCGGCGAGGCCACATGCAGTTCCGAGCAAGGCAATAACTGGCACAAATCGCATATCAAAAACCCGCCTCTTGAAATGGCATCGTTGGCGGCAAAGGCAGAGATCGCGCTATGGTTGTAAACCCGCTATGGTTGTAAATCTTGAAAAACGCGGGCGATCGTCAGTGTGTCGCCGCTGCCGGGGCGACGGTCGGGTGCGCTTGATGATCCAGAAGTAAAGTCCGCGGGTGCTATTTTTCACGACTTGCCCGAAATGCATACGGAGCGTATCGATATGACGCGCGCGGTATCGAACTCGACAAGCTGACTGAACGTCTCGTCTGCTCTGGCCGAAGCGGCCAGCGCCCGGCGTTCAAGTCGGCACGTGGGTGGCGACGCCATGACGCACTCGGCGATACCGAAGTTCCCACGCCAGATCGTCGCGTTTCCGGTCGTCGCATTCCCAATCGCAGCATTGCCGATATCGCGCCTCGCCATGATGCCGCAGGTCGCGAGGGCGCATCCCCGCAATCACGAAACCCGATGTGTGAACACCTTCACTCGTCTTGAACGGGTGTTGGGCCTAAGACGTCGAAGCGGCGGATCGGAGCGACTCGCTCGATCCCCGCGAATTCATCCGAGCACCTTGATCTCGCTTGCAAGAAGAATGGATGGCTCGTTGCTTGTTCATCGAGCCCCAATCCGGGGAGCCCGTTTCCATGAGTTCAGGTCAAGCCACAGTTTATGTCATTGACGACGAGATCCAGATTCGAACCGCGATAGGAAGTCTCTGCGAGGAGACCGGGCATCAGGTGAAATTGTTTGCGTCGACCGACGAGTTTCTCGGGGAGACTATTTCCGGCGGGCCTTCATGCCTTGTGCTCGACGTCCGCTTTCCCGGCACGGCGCCGACCGGCCTCGAGCTTCAGCGCCGGCTCGCCGAGACGGGCGTGCTTATCCCGATCGTCTTCATCAGCGGCCATTCCGACGTCCGCGTCTCGGTCGAGGCCATGAAGCGCGGCGCAGTCGAGTTTCTTCCAAAACCCTTTCGCGAACAGGAGATCCTCGACGCGATCAGGCACGGCATCGAGCGCGACCGCAGGCGGCTCGAACGCGAAGATAGCGTGCGCGAAGCGCGCCAGCGCGTCGAGACGCTGACGGCGAGGGAGCGGGAGATCATGCTGTTGATGGCCGAAGGTCTCGTCGCCAAGCAGATCGCGGCGAGGCTCGGGGTGAGCGAAGTGACGGCCAAGGTCCATCGCACCAGGATGATGCGAAAACTGGAGCTTCGCTCGCCGATCGAGGTGGTGCGGTTGGTCGACAGCATGGGACGCGAAGAAGAGACGACACGAACCGGCACGGGACAACCGTACAGCTAGTGCCGCAGGCACCAAGGCGCCGCGCAACGTCTAGTCCGTACCGATTAGCATGAACTGCAGTCTGTCGCACGCAGCACGATCGGTTCAAAGTCGGTCCTGCGATGTCGGCCTCCTCCAAGACGGCATCCGAACCCAGTCAGAGATCTTAGCCAGAAAGGATATTCCATGCGCAAATTGTTTTTTGCTTCCGTTGCCGTGCTCGCCCTCTCCTCCGCCGCGCAGGCCGCCAACACTGCGACCACGGTGCAAGTGGGCGTCGTGAACGGTTCCAGCGTCTCGCAGCAGGGCCTCACCAACGACAGCTCGTCGACCAGCCAGCTCGGCATCATCAACAGCGCGACCACGATGCAGGGCACCAGCGCGGCCTCGCTCAACAACGGCAGCACGGTCAACCAGGTTGGCGTGCAGAACTCGGCGACGACCGGCCAAGTGGCGTTCGGCAACAACGGCAGCGCGATTACCCAGAACTCGTTCGGGCCTGCCGCGCTTCAGAACAACGCCGCCGCCGTCGGACAGCTCAGCGTGTTCGGCGTCAACAGCAGCACCGTCTCGCAGACGGCGCACTAAGCCAGCCCCGTTTGGCCGGACGCGTCATCTGCGGCGCGTCCGCGCCATCCTTGAAAGCACCGCCTCGGGCGGGACGACTCGGTGAGAGCTTGTCCGCCGACTTTCGCGGAGGAAATGTCATGCATCAAAAATATCTCGTTGCCACGATCGTCGCGTTCGGCTTGCTGACCGCTGTCGATGCCCAGGCCGGCAACTCGGCCAGCGTGCTGCAATTCGGCACCACCAACAACTCCTTCATCTCGCAGAGTGGCGGCACCAACAACAGCGCCACCACGATGCAATTCGGCGCCACCAATACTGCGACCACCCTGCAGACGGGCTCGCTCCTGACCGTCAACACCTCAGTGATCGGGCAGGGCGGCACCACCGCGACGGCGTCCAACACCGCGTTACTCGGCCAGGCCGGTGGCTCCAATTCGAGCCTGATCGGCCAGATCGGCGCGAACAACGCGGCGGCCGTCGGACAGCTCGGAATCCTGAACGGCTCGACGATTTTGCAGCAGACTCCTTGATCGCAAATCCATTTTCAGTCGCGAGGCATGTCATGAGACATTTTTCCGGCGCCGCCTGCGGCGCGTTTCTCACCTTGTGTTGCATAGGCGCCGGATCGGCCGGTGCCCAGACCGCCGACATCAAGACCATCGTGTCGCTCGGCGGCCCGCCGGTCGTGCTGAACCAGAACAGTCAACTCAACATGGCCGGCGTGTTCATGATAGGCAGCAGCACCAGCGCGACCGTCACTCAAAACGGCACGAACAACGCGACCGGAATCCTGCAATTCGGCGGGACGACGTCGGCATCGGTCGGGCAGGCGGGCGTGAACAATGTCGCGTTTGTCGGCCAGGCCGGCCAGTCGACCAGCAGTTTCCTGTCCCAGTTCGGTGCGTTCAACTCGGCGACTGTTGTCCAGAATAGCCATTGAGTTGGGCGCGACCTCAGCGTCGTCAGAAATGCAATGGGGGCAAGGCAATGATATGCGGTAGACTGCTCCTGGCATTGGCGGCATTGCTCGCCGCCGTCAGCGTCGCGTCCGAGGCATCCGCCGGATCTGTCCAGCGCGGCGTGACGAACCGGAACGTGAGCATCGAAACGATCGTGCAATTCGGCAACGACGTCCAGCCGGTCACGATCGAGGAGAACAGCAGCATCAATATTGCGCGTGTCATCCAGATCGGTGGCACGGGAACGGTCGATGCGACGATCATCCAGAACGGCACGCGAAATTATGTCGATGTGATCCAGGTGGGTGGCACCACCAATTTGGCGATCGGTCAGTCGGGTGTGAGCAACATCGCCGATATCACTCAGGTCGGCAATTCCACCAATGCCCTCCTGCTCCAGATCGGCGATATGAACACGGGAACGGTGCGACAATTCGGGCGCTTCAACTGGCTGTCGATATTTCAGTTCAGCCGGTGATCAGAAGGTGAGGTGCAATATGAGGTTCATCGTACTTGCAGCAGGAATGAGCATCATGATGGCAATGGCAGCGAGGCCGGCCGGAGCCGGCGAGTCAGGTGACGGCCACACCACGATGGTTCAGGACGAGAACGGCACGTCCGTCATCACCCAGAGCGGCGATCCGGCGCAGGCTGAGGTCAAGATCGAGAAGGAGCCTGGGCGCACGACGGTCTATCGTCGCAGCGGCGGCAACACCGCCATTGTGACGCAGGGCACCGGAAATCCACAGGACATGCTGGACTGGCTACGCAAGCAGCAGGGCCGCTGACGCACGAAGGCCCATCGTCCGTGATGGACGATGGGCCTCATCGTGAGCGGGCGTTACCAGCTGCGATAGACGCCGGTCAGGGTGCCGTTGTTGTTGCCCTCCGGGCCGACATCGCCCTGCGTCGAGCTCGGCGCGGGATGGTTGGTGCCGTTGAGCGCACTGTAAGGTCCGGCCACATCAGGATAGTACGCGCGTGGCTGAACCGGTTGGTAAGCGGGGGCGGTGCGATCCCAACCCGCGCGGGATCCGTTCCAATCATAGCCCTGGGCCGAGGCGGCCGTCGTGCCCGCGACGAGGGAAGCCGTGATCAGGCAGAGGAGTTTCGATTTGTTCTGCATTGGAGATGCTCCTTGCTGGTGTCGGGAGCCAACGACCGCAGTGCGGGAGCGTTCCGGGTGTTGTCGGCCGAAGCGATCAACTCCGATCAACTGGTTATGAAGTCCGTTTCCCGGGAACACGAGCGACATCAGCCGGAATCCCGGGCGTCTTGCCGCAGCTTGTTCCCTGTTCATCCCGTGCCTTAACCAATAATTAATTATACGTTTGCGGGTGGGCGACAGCCCGGCCTAGCGTGCGGTGGGGAGCCGCTATTCGCGAAGCCAAACGAGTTGGTGCGTATCATGATGTCGAGATCATTTGGGGCGTTGCTCGCCTCGCTCAGCGCAGCCGCGCTGCTCCTTGCCCCCAGCGTCGGTTTTGCCAGGCCCGGTGGCACCGTCGCGCATGCCGCCACGCCTTCCGGTCCGGCGGCGCGTCCGCCGATTGCGCCGGGCGCCAGGTTCCGTGGCCGCAACACGCCCTGGGTCTACTGGCCGGGCGGCGGCGGGTTCTACTATGACAATGCTGGCTACGGCCAGCCTTTCGCCGAGACCGCCCAACCCGTCTCCAGCGACGTGCGCTACACCTATACGTACGACGTTCCCTGGGACTGGACGCATCGCTTCCCGCCCAACGTGGTGCCGTCAGACCGGCCCTACGTGCCGAGCTGTCCGACGGAGCAGGTCACTGTGCCCGGCCGCGGCGGCGGCGAGCACACCGTCAACATCATGCGCTGCTACTGAGCAGCGAGTTCGGCTCAGCTAGCCCAGCTCAAAACTGGTCACGCCGAAGACGCGGTCGGTCCGCAGCGGCGCGATCGGCCCCGTGTACATCCGCGCCGTCTCGAACACCGGCTTCAGCCCGAGTGATTCCACAAGCGCAATCGCCTCGCGATTGACGGCGGGGACGTCGAGGAAGATCTCGCCGCCGTTTGCGCTTTCCAGCAAGGCCTGCACGATCGCTTCCGCCGCCGCGCGGTCGTCGGCGACGAGCGGGCCGATCTTGCGGCCGATCCGGCACGGCCGGATCACGCCCCATGCAGCGAGCTTGCCGTCGCGCAGCAGCGCGCGCCCGACATGTCCTGATGTGCCGATCCAGGCACGCAGGAAGGCACTGCGCGGAGCCGGAAAAACCGTTGCATCGTCGGCTTCAACGAGCGCGAGCGGGATCGTGTCGAGCGCAACGACATCGGCGGGCGGCCTCGATGGCGCGGCGACGAAGCCGCCATAGCGGACATTGGCGTGAGCAAGCTGGAAGCCGGACTTTCTGTAATTGTCCTGCTGTGCCACGACGCCGTCGAGGCCGATCACGCGAGCGCCCGCATGCGCGATCGCCGCGTTCCACATGCGCAGGCCGTGGCCTCTGTCGCGAAAACCCGATCGCACGATGTAGAAGCCGAGAAACGCGAAGCGATCGTCGTAGTTGACGCAGGAGACGGTCGCGACCGGCTCGCCGTGGATCTCGCCGACGAAGAAGCCCTTCGCGTCCGGGATCGCGAAACAGGCGGCGTCGGAGTGGCCCGGATTCCAGCCCTCGGCCGCGGCCCAGTCGACGGCGATGGCGATCTCCTCGGGGCGCAAATTGCGGATCTCCAAATCGCTCATCTTTCAAGTCGCCTTCGACGGTGGACCTTCCGGCCGGTCCGGCGGTAGAAGGCCTCATGATAGGCCGGGCCCACGGCTCGCCTCCACGATATCACAAAGGATGATCGCTCATGGCAGCAGAGATGGCAGCAGAGAAGGTCGCACTCGTGACCGCCGGCGGCAGCGGCATGGGGGCAGGGGCTGCGCGCCGGCTCGCAGCCGACGGCTTTCGCATCGCCATCCTGTCTTCTTCCGGCAAGGGCGAGGCGCTGGCAGCCGAGCTCGGTGGGTTAGGGATCACCGGTTCCAACAAATCGAACGACGATCTGAAGCGGCTTGTGGACGGGGCGCTTGCCCGATGGGGACGCATCGACGTGCTCGTCAACAGCGCGGGCCATGGGCCCCGGGCGGCGATCACCGAGATCACCGACGAGCAGTGGCACACCGGCCTCGACACCTATCTGCTCAACGTGATCCGTCCGACCCGGCTGGTGATGCCGATCATGCAGACGCAGAAGGGCGGAGCCATCATCAACATCTCGACCGCCTGGGCGTTCGAGCCGAGCGCGATGTTTCCGACCTCTGCGGTGTTCCGCGCCGGCCTCGCCGCCTTCACGAAGATCTTCACCGACACCCATGCCGCCGACAACATCCGGATGAACAATGTGCTGCCGGGCTGGATCGACAGCCTGCCGCAGCTGGATGCACGCCGCGACAGCGTGCCGATGCGGCGCTACGGCAAGGTCGAGGAGATCGCCGCGACGATCTCGTTCCTGGCGTCCGACGGCGCGGCCTATATCACGGGACAGAACATCCGCGTCGACGGCGGACTGACGCGTTCGGTCTGAGACGCGGAGCGTCGGATCGCGCGCGGGTTGTCGCGATGCGACAGTGGTGTGCGTCGCGCGTCACGGAGGAGGGATGACGCGTGGCCCTCCAGTCACACCCGTCACGCGTTCGCGTGCCGCACGGCTCACACTACGTCACAGTCCCTATGAACTTCGCCGCAGCCCAAGACGGCCAGGGACCGGCAGCCTATGCCCAATCTGCGCCGGACAACTTCCGCCCGCGCATTCGAAACGCGAGATCAATCGCGCGGGGCAAGGAGACTGGAATGAAGAAGTTTTTGCTGGCGGTTGCCGCGGTTGTTTTGGGCTCCGCATCCGTGCAGGCGGCCGACCTCGCGGCGCACTACACCAAGGCGCCAATGATGGCGACGGCCTACAACTGGACCGGCTTTTACGTCGGCGGCAATGTCGGCGGGCAATGGGGCAGCGCCGATCCGGCCACCTCGACCGCGTTCGATCCCGCCGGCTATTTCGCGGACACCAGTGTTACCGCGATTGCTGCAGTCGGCGCCCAGCGTGTCAACAGCTCCAGCGTCACCGGCGGTCTTACCGCCGGCTATAACTGGCAACTCAACAACGCCGTGCTCGGCCTGGAAGGCGATATCAACTATTTCGGCTTCAAGGGCAGTGCGACGGGTTCGGCGCTCTATCCGTGCTGCGCACCGACCGGCTTCACCGTGTCGTCGTCGGTCTCGGCCGACTGGCTCGCCACCATCCGCGGCCGCATCGGTTTCCTCGCTGCTCCGACCTGGCTGCTCTACGCCACCGGCGGTGCGGCGATCGCCGAGGTGACGGGCAATTTCAACTTCGTGGACACGTTCGCTGCGGCGACGGAGTCGGCCGCGTTCCGCGACACACGCCTCGGCTGGACCGCAGGTGTCGGCACCGAATATGCCTTCGGCGGCGGCTGGTCGCTCAAGGCGGAATATCTCTACGTCGACCTCGGACGCAGCACCGTGACCAGCACCAATCTGTTGGGCGGCGCGTTTCCGACCAACGTCTTCACCCACTCGGTCGATCTCAAATCGAACATCGTGCGCGTCGGCGTGAACTATAAGTTCGGCGGACCCGTCGTTGCCAGGTACTGAGCATTCCCGTTCCGACCTGGCGTGGAAAGCCCCGGCTTAGCCGGCGCTTTCTGTTTTTCGCTAGGCGGATTCAGTGCGATGCCGCCAGATGCGCCAATGCTGGCAGGATCCTGTAGCGCGCGATCTCGTGCGGATATTCGCCCCGATTGGCGAGCAGGACGATCCCGATCCGCTGCGCCGGCACCAGGCCGATATAGCCAGAGGCGTTGTTGAGCCCACCCGGCTTGTCGACGACGGTGACGCCCGGCAGACGCACCGTCTCCCAGGCCATTCCCTGCCCAAACTTGTCGTCGACGCGGAAGATCTCGTGCTGAGTCATCCGCAGGGCCTCGCGCAAGTGAGGCTCGGTCGACTGCCCATCGACGCAGGCCGCAACGAATGCGGCGAGATCCCGCGGCGAAGAAAACATCTGGCCGGTGCCGGGGAAATCAAAATAACTCTGCTGGTTGCCGATGGGGCCGATTGCCATGCCCTGATCCGAGTAGCCCTGGACCGCGAGCTGCATCCAGGCGTCGTGCATGACGGCACGGCTGTCCTCGCCGCGTTCGGGCACGGAGGTCGCATTCATGCCGATCGGCTTGAGGATGTGTTGTTCAAACAGGGTTGCGATCGGAGCGCCGTAACAGCGCTCGAGCACGAGTTGAAGCAGCACGTAGCCGGCGTGGCTGTAGACGCGCTGCTTGCCGGGCACTTCGCCGGCTTGCGGTCTCCAGCTGTTGAACATGTCGATGAGCTGCGCGCGGGAAAACGCGTCGCTCGGCCACGGCGGATGATCGGTCGGCAGCAGCATGCCTGAGGTGTGCGTGACGAGTTCGCCGACAGTGATGCGGCGAACATAGTCGCCGGTGAGCTCCGGGAGATATTTCGCCAGACGATCGTCGAGCCGCAGTTCGCCGCGGAGGGTGCCGAGCGCAACCAGCGTCGCCTCAAACGGCTTGCGTAGGGAACCGAGGTTGAACAGCGTGTCCGGCGTGACCGGCCTTCGCGTGGCGCTGTCGGCAAAGCCGTAATTGAAGTACTCGACATGGCTGCCGGCATAAAGTGCAGCGGCGAGACCGCCCGGCTGGTCCGGCGTCGCGGTCGGCGTCAGTTCGTTCGCAACGATGTCGCGCATCTGCGCGATCATGTCGGAATCCGCGGCGGCCCCGCGCGGCCATGCAAGCGCAACGGGAACGAGCGCGGCCCGGGCGAGCGCCCGTCGGGTGAGATACGATGAGGTGACAACAGACGACACGGCTCTGGCGCAAGATTCGATGCGCCCCCAGTCTCTTGTAGTGGGAAGGGCCGATCCTCCCTATTCACGATTGCGCGTGGTGGGTTCCGCGCGAATGGTCCGTTAGCCCGGATGGAGCGAAGCGCAACCCGGAAAGTGCCGCAGCCGAGCGAGCGGCCCCGATTACGCTTCCCTTCATCCAGGCTACCAGTCGGCAAAATTAACTTAGCTAATTGGCTTACAATTGTTGACGCGAGATCATGGCAGCCCTATAGTTAGCCCCATGGCTAACCAACTATCCCGGCTCGATCAGGTTTTCGCGGCCCTTGCCGATCCCACCCGGCGGGCGATCGTGATGCGGCTCTGCGCCGGCGAGGCGTCGGTCGGCGAACTCGCCGATCCCTTCGCGATGGCGCTGCCGAGCTTCATGAAGCACATCCATGTGCTGGAGACGAGCGGTCTCGTCCTGTCGGAGAAATCCGGCCGCGTGCGCACCTGCCGCCTCAGTCCTGACGCGCTCCTCACTGCGGAGGACTGGTTCCAGCACCAGCGTGCGATCTGGGAGGCGCGGCTCGATCGCTTCGAAACCTATGTGATGAAGCTGAAGAAAGAGCGGGCGGCTGCCAAACGGGCGACCAAGTCAAGTAACAAGCCGATCGACAAGACAACCGGCAAGACAACCAGACGGAAAGGTTCCTGACGATGACGAATTCTGCCAATCCCGCGCTGTCGCAATGGTCGCTCGACCGTGAGATCGTGATGTCGCGCGTGATCGACGCGCCGCGCGATCTGGTGTTCGAAGCGTGGTCCGACCCGAAGCATCTGCCGCAATGGTTCGGCCCGAAGGGCTTCAAGGTTGAGACCTTCGAGATCGACGTGCGGGTCGGCGGCGTCTGGCGCTTCAACATGATCGGCCCGGACGGCACGGTCTACCCGAACCGCATGCGCTTTCGCCGCATCGAACGGCCGTCGCTGATGGAGATGGATCACGGTACCGACCAGGACGAGGATCCCGGAATGTTCCGTTTCACCGTCACCTTCGCCGAGCAGAGCAACGGCAAGACGGTTCTGATGATGCGGCAGCTGGCGTCGAGCGCGGCGCAGCGCGACGGCATGATCAACTTCGGTGCCGTCGAATACGGCTACCAGACACTCGACAAGCTCGCGGCCTATGTGAGTGGGATGAAGAGGTAGGGCGAGCAGCCACTTCCTCTCTCATGCGGAGGAGGCCGCGGAGCGGCCGCCTCGAAGCACGAGGACCATTGGTGAAGCCTTCATTCTTCAAGGCGCGCGCCCCTCGGGATGAGGGGCGCTTCATTCCTTCGCGTCGTCCGTGACGATGTCGCCGAGTTTCTGCCAGCGCTGGCCGTCGAACTGCACCATCTGGAACTGCTTGTTGACGCGATAGTCCGTCGGCGTCGTCGTCACCGAGATCCCCGGCAGCGTCAGGTCGAGTGCGATGTTGTTCAGGCTGGCGGCCTGGCGCATCACGTTCTCGCGCGTGAGATCGTCGCCGCATTGCTTCAGCACCTGCACCAGCAGCTGCGCGGTGATATAGCCGTAGACGTTCAGGTTCGAATCCTTGTCGCCCTCCGGGTAGTACTTGGCCATGAAGGCGAGATATCGCTTCATGCCGGGATCGTCCTTCCATTCGGGATCGGCTGAATCCTTGACATAACCGACGCTGACGACGCCCTTGGCGTTGTCGAGTCCGGCAGGTTTCAGCACCGCGCTGACCGAGGAGGCGTTGATGTCGATGATGTGCAGCGGCTTCCAGCCGATCTCGGCCACCTTCTTGATCGCCTGCGCGGCCTGTTTCGGCGTGGTGGCGCTGAACAGCACGTCGGCACCGGCATCCTTCAACCGCAGGATCTGCGAGTCGATGGTCGGCTCGGTGATCTCGTAGGACGTCTCGGCGACGATCATCTTCGCTTTGTCACCGAGACCTGCCTTGAAGCCGGCGAGGTAATCCTTGCCGAGATCGTCGTTCTGATAGAGCACGCCGATCCTGGCGTTCGGATGGTTCTTCAGAAGATATTGCGCGTAGATCCGGCCCTCGACGAGGTAGGACGGATTGAAGCCCATGGTCCAGGGGAAGTTCTTCGGATCGGTGAAACGCGCCGCGCCCGTTGCCGCGAAGAGCTGCGGGACCTTCTTGGCGTTGAGATATTTTTGCACGGCGACATTGGGCGCCGTGCCAATGATCTGGAAGGTCAGCAGCACCTCGTCGCTTTCGACAAGCTTGCGGGTCTGCTCAACCGTCTTCGGAGGCGAATAGGCATCGTCATACTGGATCAGATTGACCTTGCGGCCGTTGACGCCGCCCTGGTCGTTGATCATCTTCATGTAGGCGGCCTGGGTCTTGCCGATGACGGCATAGGCCGAGGCCGGCCCGCTGAGCGGGACGGTCTGGCCGACCTTGATCTCGGTGTCGGATGCGCCGGGATCGTATTTCTTCTGGGCCTGTGCCGCCGGGATCGATAGCGCGAGAACGATCGCGACTGCCGGGACACGGTTGAGAAGTACGTTTTTCATTTCCATTCCCTGTTCGTGACCGTCACTCGCCCTTGAGACCGGCCTCGCGGATCAGCCCGGTCCACTTTTTTGTTTCGTTGTCGATGAACTGACCGAACTCGGCCGCGGTGCCGGCGCGCACTTCGAGGCCCTGGGCGGTCAGCTTGTCCATGACCACCGGCTCGGCCAGCGCGCGCAAGACTTCGGCCTGCAGCTTGTCGACGATGGCCCGCGGCGTCGTCGAAGGCGCCATGAAACCGTACCAGCCGGCCGCGGCCACGTTGGGAAAACCCTGCTCGCGCAGGGTCGGCGCTTGCGGATAGAGCGCGCTGCGTTCGGCCGAGGCGACGCCGAGCACGATGAACTTGCCGCTCTGGATGTAGGGCAGTGCGGTCGGCAGCGCCGTCAGCGTGGCATCGACGCGGCCGGCGAGCAGTTCGGTGTAGGACGCGGCATCGCCACGGAAGGGAATGTTGAGACCCTTGACGCCGGCATCCTTGAACAGGAGTTCGCCGGCAAGATGCGGCTGCGAGCCGGCGCCGGGCGAGGCGAAGGTCAGGCCATCCGGCTTCGATTTGCCGTAGGCGATCAATTCGGGAAGCGTCTTGAACGGCGCATCCGCGCTGATGATCAGGAACAGCGGCGCGATCACAGCCATCGCGACGGGCTGCAGATCCTTGCGCTCATAGGTCAGCTTGCCGAACAGCGCTTCGGCGGTCGCGTAGGGCGCCGCGACATAGAGGAGGGTATAGCCGTCGCCCGGCGCATGCGCGACCGTGTCGTTGGCGATGCGGGTGCCGGCGCCCGGCTTGTTCTCTACGATGAACTGCTGGTGCAGGTTGCGGCCGAACTCTTCGGCCAGCAGCCGCAGCGAGATGTCGTTGGAGCCGCCGGGCCCGTAAGGCGAGATCAGCCGCACCATACGCGACGGCCAGGCGTCCTCAGCGCGTGCGGCGAATGGAAGTCCGGATATCGAAAGAGCGAGGGTGCCCAAAAATGTTCGCCGTGTGATGGTCATGGTGGCCTCCCGATGGCGGAGCGCCGATTGTCTTGTTCATCGCCTGGCGCTCTTCTTGTTCTGCTTTTGTGTTTCGGTCGCCGGTGCCGCCCCAATCATGGTGCGGATGCTGTCGGCAAGAGCGGCAATGCGCGGGCCGATCTCGCCCTCCAGCTGGCCGGGCTGGAGCCGGAATGCGGGGATGCCGCAATTGATCGAAAAGGCCTGCTTCGCCTCACGCGCATGAAACAGCGGCGCGGCGACGGCATGGATCGAGGCGATGTACTCGCCGAAGCAGGTGCAGAAGCCACGGCTGATGCATTGTGCGAGGCCGGCGCGGTATGTCTCGCGGAAGGCCGACCACAGCTCGGTGTCCTCGCTTGCAATGCGCTCTTCGAGCAGCGCGGCATCGGCCTGCGGCAAGGTCGCCGCCGCGGCACGGCCCATCGCCGTCATCACCACGGAAATGGGCATGCCGATGTCGGGGACGTGCGGGCCGACGTCGCCGGAGCGCGCGGTCTCGACATAGATCATGGAGGTCGCATCGAGCAGGCCGATCGAGACCGTGCCGCGCACGCTTTGCGCGAGCTCCTGCATCATGGGCCGCGCGACCTGGCGGAACTGCATGTCGGCGAGCAGCGGATGCGCCATGCGAAGGGCGCGCGCGCCGACGCGATATTTGGCGCGTTCGGAATCGTAGCGGAGGTAGCCGAGCTCGGCGAGCGTATGCGTCAGCCGCGCCACCGTTGGACGCGGAATCCCGGTCAGCGTCGACAGCTCCATGTTGCCGAGCTGCGTCGCTCCCGCCTTGAACGCTTCGAGCACCACGAGACCCTTTGCCAGCGTCGTCGCGAACGCGGCGTCGTCGATGCTGTCCGCCAGCACGGCGGCAGCGGACGAGGAGGCGCGGATCGGTTTGGACGCGGTTTTGGCCATCGAGGATTAAATGAACCCGGTCGGGGCGGTTGTCCAATAGATTCATAAAATAGTATTTTGTGTCCACTATCCGGACACGCCGGCGTTGCCCGTGCGGATAAAATGTGCGCGACGAGCTCCGCCGCACACAGATTCTAGTCGTGATTCCGTGGGTTGGTGTGACAGGATTATTACGACTGAATGTCATATCGATTACAGCGGAGCGATTCATGTTGCAGTGGCAGGCGCGGACAAATCCCCTCGCGTGGTGGTGGGGGTCCCTGACGCTGGTCAGTGCTGCCAACATTCTCGCCTGGTTCATGCTGTACCGCGCGTTCGATCCCACGTCCGCCGGCCGCATCAGTGGCGGCTCCGACATCGGAGTGATGTTCCTGCTCTGCGCCGGCTATGTCTTCGGCTGCGCCTTCCGCTCGTTCCTGCCGCGCGCCGACGTGCAGCGAATCTGTCTGTTCGACACCTGGCTCTCCAGCGTCTTCGTCGGCCGCACGGTCGCGACCGTGGCCGAACTGTGCTTCGCGGCGCAATGGGCGGTCATCCTGCATCAACTCGGGACCATGACGGGCGCCGAGACGGTTGTGAACATCGCGTGGGTGATCGTGCCCATCATCATCATCGCGGAGTGCTTCTCCTGGTATGCGGTGGTGACGACAAACTTCCTTTTCAACGCGATCGAGAACTCGCTGTGGGCGGTGACATTCTTCCTCGCGGGCATCGCGCTGTGCCGGCTGATGCCGGAATTCCAGGGGCCGGTGCGCTGGGCGCTGATTGCCGGCATCGTCGGCATCGCCTGCTTTCTGGCCTTCCTCGTCACCGTCGACGTGCCGATGTATCTCAGCCGCTGGCGGGCAGGGTATGAAGAGGGCAACCGGTTGCTCGGCTTCCTCGAAGGCCTGCATGACGTCTCGACGCGCTGGGTCGTGACCCACGACATCGCGCACTGGAAGGGCGAGCTGACCTGGATGTTCCTGTATTTCACCGCCGCCGTGTGGTCGAGCCTTGCGCTTTGTGCGCTCTACGCGATGGAAGGCTATCTCACGCGCTATCTGGCTTGAGCAATCAGGCCTCGCCGAGATCGACCTCCGTCAAGATGCCCTGGCGCAGCGCCAGCCGGACCAGCTCGATGTCGGATCCGACGCCGAGCTTGTCCTTGATCAGGGAATGCAGGTTCGCCACCGTCTTCGGGCTGACATGGAGCGTCTCGGCGATCTCCTCTGTCGTATTCTCGGCGAGCAGCAGCCGCAGCACTTCGAATTCGCGCGGCGTGAGGACGTCGGCGGCAGAGCTTTCCCCGGCCAGCCGGCTCAGCGCGAGCTCATGGTCGATGTCGGGGCTGATTGCGATCCTGCCGGCGAGCACGTCCATCACGGCGCGCACCAGCGTCTCCGGCGGACTGGTCTTGGTGACGTAGCCCCTGGCGCCGGCGCGGATCGCCTGCACGGCAAAGCCGGCATTCTCGTGCATGGTGAAGACGAGGATCCTCGCGCCCTTGTCCCACTGCCTGATGCGCCTGACCGCCTCGATGCCGCCGATGCCGGGCATGCTCAGATCCATGATGACGAGGTCGGGCGCCTCCGATTTGTAGAGACGATAGGCCTCGGCGCCGTCGGCGGCTTCGGCGATGACGCGAAGTCCCGGCTGCTTCTGGAGCACGGAGCGATAGCCCTCGCGGACGACGGAATGGTCGTCGACCAGCAGAATGGTCGCGCCGGCCGCGCTCATGCGGCGTGCTCCAGCGGCGGCCGATCGGCGGCTGCGAGCGGAATGACGACGCGCAGTGCGGAGCCGCCGTTCGGCTTGGCCTCGAAGCTCAATTGGCCGCGCAAGGCCGCGACGCGCTCGCGCATGCCGAGCAGGCCCATTCCGGATTTCGCGACGGGATCGGTCGCGCGTCCGTCATCGTCGATCGCAAGCGCGATCTCGCTCGCCCCCATCGTCAATTCCAGGCTGACCCGCGTGGCGACGGCATGCTTGGCGGCATTGGTGAGCGCCTCCTGCACGATCCGGTAGAGGCTGGCGCTGATCGTGGCCGGCAGGGTCTCGAATGCGCCGTCGAACCGGATCGAGAAGCGCGTCTCGCCGCGGCTGCGCCCGTTCCAGCCCGCGACCAGGCCTTCGAGGCTGGCGACGAGCCCGAGCTCCTCGACATCCGGCGGCCGCAGCCGGAACAGTGTGCCGCGCAACGTCTCCATCATGCCGGTTGCGGTCCGCGCGATGCCGTCGCATTCGCCAAGCAAGGAAGGGCAGTCCTGCGCGGCGGTCTGGCGGGCGGAGGAGGCGAGCGCCCGGATGGCGGCGAGCGACTGGCCGAACTCGTCATGCAGCTCGCGCGCGAGATGGCGGCGCTCCTCGTCCTGGAGCGCGATCAGCTTCCGCGTCAGCTCGCTGCGTTCGGCAAGTGCGGTCTCGAGGCTTTCGGCGAGATGGTTGAAGCCGTCGCGGATCGCGGAGAGCTCGGCAAGGTCGAACGGCGGCAGCCGCGTGGTGAGGTCGTTGGC
The DNA here is from genome assembly GCF_023101105.1 of Bradyrhizobium sp. 155. Taxonomy (NCBI): domain Bacteria; kingdom Pseudomonadati; phylum Pseudomonadota; class Alphaproteobacteria; order Hyphomicrobiales; family Nitrobacteraceae; genus Bradyrhizobium; species Bradyrhizobium sp. 155. Next base: position 3,263,578 of record NZ_CP064704.1, read on the forward strand.
GGCAATCCGCTCCAGGCCGGTGCGGATCATGCGGGTGGGGCGCAGCGCGCGTGCCAGCGCGGCGTAGACCAGGGCGCAGAGCAGCGGCAGCGCGATCGCCAGCGCCAGCATCAGGCGGCCGGCCTCGTGCCAGGCCTCCGCCGTCTGCACGGCCGGCTCGACCGAGACCACGGCGTCGCCAAGCTTCGCTCCGCGCACGATCACAGGCCGTGCCGCTTCGCGGCCGGGGTCGAACAGGCTGCGATAGAAGGCCGTGAAGGCTTGCGGCGGCGGGTTTGCCGGGGCGGGCGCGCCGCTGCAGAAGCGCTGGAGGATGTCGCCGCTCGTGCCGCGGAATGCCAGGCACAGGCCGGGCGTCATCACATAGGCCGAAACGGGGTCGAGGTTGGGAAAGTCCGAGCGCGGGCTGGCGACCCACTGGATCTTGCCCTGCTGTAGCTCCAGCGTCTTGGCGACGATGGCGGCGATGTCGTCGAGGCGCGCATGCGCCGCGCGGTCGGCCGTAATCAGGAAATAGGCGGAGATAACGGCGAAGCAGGCGGCCGATATCGCGGCCACGCGCAACGTCAGACGGACTTTGAGATCGAACCTCGGGCGGTTCCACATCGGCGGGCACCTGGTGCGAACGGGTTGTCGCGCCCGCATTAAACGGCAGAACGCACCTAGCGCAAAGCCGTCAGGTGTGAGTGCGGTGCACCGTCGTGAAATTTTCCCGGTCATCGCCGGGACCGGCGCTGCTGCGAGCCCTGATTACGCCGTCCAGATTGTGCGCCGCTCCGTCATACGAGGCACATTTATGCACCTGCGCCGGTTGATCCTCTCAGTCTGTCTCCTTGTCGTCCTTCCGCCGGCTTATGCGCTTGGTGCCGAGACTGCCGTCGGCGTCGCCATGGACGATTTCAGTTATACCGATACGTCAGCGGAGCCTGCCAACCAGACCGCCGCCCACGAGCGACGGCTGGCGGCCTTCATGGCTGCGCTCCGGCAAGATATCGGCGGAGACCGGCGCTACCGGCTGGTGCCCTCGGCCCAGGACGGCGCGGCGTTCAAGGTGATCGGCGGCATCCAGAAGACGAGCACACTGGTGCTATGGGCCAAGGTCGCCGTGATCGACGTTGGCGCCAGGAAGGTCGTGATGGACAAGCTCTACACCTTCCGCGGCGACAATGATGAATCATGGGAGCGTGCCGAGATCTTCGTGTCCCGCGAGATCATGGCCGCGCTCGGCGCACCCGCGCCGATCGCGCTGGCGGTGTTCGAATTCGAGCTCGAGGACAACACCGCGGCGCCGGCCGCCGGTCTCGCGGCCGCAGATGCATCCAATCTGGCCGAAGTGACCGGCAGTGTGCGCGATGCCCTTGGCCAATCCGGCCGCTACCGCCTCGTCGATGTCGGCAGCGCGAACGAGGAGGCGGTAAAGGCACGCGCTTTACGCGACTGCGGCGGCTGCGAAGCGGCGATGGCGCAAGGGCTCGGTGCGGATCAGTCTCTGATCGGGGTGGTGCGGCGGGTCAGCCGCACCGAATACACGCTCGGCTTCCAGGTGCGCGATGCCAGGACCGGCGCGGTGCTGGCACGCGGCGACAGCGGCCTGCGCCTGGGCGCGGACTATTCCTGGAAACGGGGCGCCGTGCGGCTGGTCAGCGACCGGCTGATCGAGAACCAATAGCAGCGCTCATCGATCAGAACGTCAATTGCACCTTCATCGACTGCGAGCGGTCGCTGGCGAGCTCGAACGCTGCGACCGCGTTCTCGAACGGCATGGTCGCCGTGATCAGCGGCTTGACGTCGATCAGGCCTTCGCCCATCAGCCGCACCGCCAGCTCGAATTCGGGATCGAAGCGGAAGGTGCCGCGCAGCTGCAATTCCTTGGCGACGATGGAGTTGATCGGCAGCGTCATTTCGCCGCCCAGGCCGAGCTGCACCAACGTGGCACCCGGCCTGAGCACGTCGAGCGCGGTGCGGAGTGCGGCCTGGTTGCCCGAGGCTTCGAACAGCGTGTCGAACACACCCTTGCCGGTGCGCCACGGATCGAGCGCCGCGGCGTCGGCCGCGACATTGATGGCATGACTGGCCCCGAGCTTCCTGGCGACCGCAAGCGGCGCCTCCGCGACGTCGGTGACCACGATCTCGGCCGCGCCGCCGAAGCGCGAGACCAGGATCATCAGCGCGCCGATCGGGCCGCAGCCGGTGATCAGCACGCGCTTGCCGAGCAGGGGCCCGGCCTGCTTGCCGGCATGCAGGCACACCGCGAGCGGCTCGGCGACCGCGGCTTCCGCCAGCGACAGCTTGTCGGCGATCGCAACGGCCTGCGCCGCATCGACCGTGATGAATTCGCGAAAGCCGCCCTGCACATGGGGAAAGCGCATCGCGCTGCCGAGAAAGCGCATGTCGAGGCACTGGTTGCGCATACCCTCCTGGCAATGCAGGCACCGGCCGCACGGCTTGCTCGGATTGACCGCGACCCGAGTGCCCGGCTTCACGTTCGTGACGCCGTCACCGACGGCTGCGACCACGCCCGCGATCTCGTGCCCCAGCGCCATCGGCTGCTGGATGCGCACGACACCGAAGCCACCGTGATGATAGTAGTGCAGATCGGAGCCGCAGATGCCGCCGTTCGCGATCTTGACGCGGACTTCGCCCGGACCGGGCGCTGCATCTGGATAGCTATCGATCCGCAGATCTTTCGGTGCGTGAATGACGACGGCGTGCATGGTTGGCTCCCTCAGCGTTTCGCGGCTCACATCGCAGCGATCATGCCGCCATCGACATAGATGATCTGGCCGTTGACATAGGTCGAGGCATCCGAGGCCAGGAAGATCGCAGCGCCCACCAGCTCGTCCGGTCGGCCCCAGCGCTTGGAGGGAACGCGGCCCATCAGCCAGTTGTTGAAGTCGGTGTTGTTGACCAGCGCCTCGTTCATGTCGGTCAGCATGTAGCCGGGGCCGATCGCGTTGGCCTGGATGCCGTGCTGGGCCCATTCCACCGCCATCGAGCGGGTCAGGTTCTTGATGCCGCCCTTGGCAGCGGTGTAGGGCGCAATCGTGGGACGCGCGAGCTCGCTGCCGAGCGAGCCGATATTGATGATTTTGCCGTACTTGCGCGGGATCATGCGCTTGGCCGCCTCGCGGCCGATCACGAAGGCGCTGGTGAGGTTGGTCTCGATCACCTTGCGCCACTCGTCGGTGGTGAACTCCACCAGCGGCTTGCGGTGCTGGATGCCGGCATTGTTGACGAGGATGTCGACCGCGATGCCCCTCTTGTCGAAGTCGTTGAAGGCGGCGACGATCGCAGGCTCGTCGGTGACATTGAAAGCGGCGCCTTCGGCCTGGTGGCCGGCGGCGCGAAACTCGGCGACGGCCTGCTCGACACGCTTGGGATCGACGCCGTTGATGATCAGCTTGGCGCCGGCCTTGGCCATGCCCTCGGCAATGGCGCGGCCGAGGCCGCGGGAGGAGCCGGTCACGAGCGCGGTGCGGCCGGAAAGATCGAAGAGGGCGGTGCTCATCTCAAGAATCCTCAGACGTTGGAACGGCGCACGGTCAGATCGGAGCGGTCGAAGACGGCAGGCAGAAGGTCGACGCCGAGGCCGGGGCCTTCCATTGGATAGACAAAACCATCCTTGATCGTGGGCATGGTGGTCACGAGCTCATTGTACCAGCCCTTGTAGAAGGCGCGCACGGATTCCTGGATCAATGTGTTGGGCTGGCTGAACGACATGTGGATGGCAGCGATGAAGCCGATCGGGCCGATGCAGTCGTGCGGTGCGAAGGGCCGGTGATAGGTCTCGGCCATCGCCGCGATCTTGCGGCCCTCGGTGAGGCCGCCGGTCCAGCACAGATCCGCCATCACCACATGCATAGCGTCGCGGTCGAGCATGTCCTTGTAGGGGAAGCGCGAGCCCAGCGTCTCGCTGGCGCAGACCCAGACGTCGGTGCAGCGGGCATATTCGGCCAGCGCCTGCGGCGAGTTCATACGGATCGGGTCTTCGTACCAGGTCGGCTTGTAGGGCTCGAGCGCGCGCGCGATCTGTTTTGCGGTTGGCAGGTTCCACAGCGAGTGAAGCTCGACCATGATCTCCATCTTGTCGCCGACCGTCTTTCGGATCTTCTCGAACGGCTCGATCGCCTGCTTCATCTGCGCGGCGGAGATGTAGAGACCCTTGTTCTCCTGCGCCGCCGGATCGAACGGCCAGATCTTCATCGCGGAGATGCCGCTCTCCAGCAGGTTTTCGGCAAGCGCGTCGGCGCGGTGCATGAAGCCGTCGAGGTCTTCGTAGGGACTTTTGGCAGCGCCAAGATTCCAGTTCGCGACCGGGCTGATATTGGTGGAGCGGACATATTGGGTGCCGGCGCAGGTGTTGTAGATGCGCTGCTTGTCGCGGCAGAGGCCGCCGAGCATCTGGTGGACCGGCTGATTGCAGACCTTGCCGAACAGGTCCCACAGCGCAATGTCGATTGCCGAAGCCGCGCGATATTCGACGCCGGTGGACGACTGCGCCATCGGCAGGTTCAGCATGTCGCGATGGATCGCCTCGATGTGCAGCGGATTGCGGCCGAGCAGGCGGCCGGCAAAGGTGTCGTGGATCTGCGCCTCGACTGCGCCGGCGCCATAAAAGGTTTCACCGAGGCCGATCATGCCCGTGTCGGTGTGGACGCGCACCCAGATGACGTTGGAGAATTCTTCGGTGCGCAGCGTCTCTATCGACGTGATCTTCACGGCAATACTCCTCCCGTCGCAGGCGCGCGCAGCGCCGTCTTGTTGTCATTCCGCACCGCAACATGGTGCGGGCGCATGCGAAGTCTTACGCTCGCTTGTAATATATCACAACATGTTTTAGGGATATCACCAACAAGGCGCCATCCAGCAACGACGGCGCGGGCTGAGGGAGAGACGGCATGGCAACGCGCAAGCGCGCGCTCGAGGTGGTGAGGAACGACGACGGCGAGGGCAAGCCCTTCCGACGCAACCGTCTCAACTTCTTCGAGCTCGCCTACCAGAGGATCGAAGAGCTGCTCGTCCATTGCGAGCTCAAGCCAGGCCAGTTCATGACGATGCTGGAATTGCAGCACATCACCGGCTTCGGCCGTACGCCGGTTCATCACGCCGTCAATCGTCTCTCCGCCGATACGTTGATCATCATCCGACCGCGCCACGGTCTGCGCATTGCGCCGATCGATCTGGCACGCGAGCGCATGCTGCTGGCCTTGCGCCGCGACATGGAGCGCTTCGTGATCCGGCTTGCGGCCGATCGCGCCAGCCTCTCGCACCGCAATCAGGCGCTGCATATCGAGCGCCTTTTGCGCGAGCGCCGCGCCACTCTGACCCTCGACGAGTTCAACAGTATTGACCGCCGCATCGACGCGCTGGTGCTGGAGGCGGCAGGCGAGCCGTTTCTGGTGCACACGCTACGGCCGTTACACACGCTGTACCGGCGCATCGGCTACATCCACCACCGGTTCATGCCGGGACAGGCCGAACTGTCAGGCACGATCGATCGTCACCTCGCCATTCTCGCCGCGGTCGCCGGCCGCCGCGTCGAGGACGCGGTGAAGGCGAGCGATGCACTGATCGACTACATGGGCGAGATGTTCACCGGCATGGAGGTCGGGATCGACCCGCGCCTGCTCGATTGCAGCATCGAGCCGCTGCTTGGCACGTAAGAAAGTTTTGAAGAGAGGACCAAAGATGTCGACGATGGCGATGCCACAACCGACCGCGAGCGAAGCCGCGGTCCGCTACCTCATCACGAACTACAGTCCCAAGGGCAACAAGGTCGGCTGGCTGATGATGGCCTCGATCCTGGTCGAAGCCTGGGATCTCTATTCGATCGCCTTCGTGCTGATCTTCATCAAGGAGCAGTTCAATCCCGATCCGCTGATGCTGGGCCTGGCCGCGGCCGGTACGCAAGGCGGCGCCCTGATCGGTGCGCTGCTCGGCGGCTGGCTCTCCGACAAGATCGGCCGCCGCGTCATGTTCCTGGTGACGATGGTGCTGTTCATCGTGCTGGCGCTGGCGCAGGCCTTCGTGCCCAATGTGTTCTGGCTCGTCGTGATCCGCTTCTTGCTCGGCGTTCCGCTCGGTTCGGACATCTCGACCGGCTACACCTACATCATGGAATCCATGGCCAAGGGTGAGCGCGAAGTCATGGGCAACCGCTGGCAATTCATGTTCGCGGTCGGTGAGGTCCTGACGATCGGCGTCATCGTGATCTTCCTGCTGCTCGACATCAACCACGAAACGCTATGGCGGGTGACGCTCGGCCTCGGCGCGCTGCCGGCGCTGATCATCCTGATCATGCGGCACGACGTGCCGGAGACGGCGGTCTGGCTGGTGCAGAAGGGACGCTACCGCGAGGCCAAGCAGGTCGCGCGCGAGATGTTCAACGACGACCTCGCCATGCTGCCGGACCATGACGTGGAGGTGCCCAAGGTGTCCACCCGCGACTTCCTCGCCGACCTCAAGAAGGATCCGATCCGCTGGCGCGCCACGATCTACGGCTGGATCGCCTGCTTCGCGCAGGCCAGCGAGTTCTCGACCTTCGCGTTCTACCTGCCGGTGCTCTTCGTGATGGTCGGCGTGTCGAGCGTGCTCGGCATCAATCTGGTGACGATGGCGCTGTTCTCCTTCGCTGCCGTGTCGGGCTGGGTCGGTCCGCTGCTGACCCCGAAAATCGGCCACCGCGGCATCTCGATCGCGGGCTTCTCGATCGTGCTGGTCTCGCTGCTGGTCGCGGCCTTCGCGCTCTACACCGACAACAAGATCCTGCTGCCGTTCGCGGCTGCCGCGATGCTGTGGGGCCATTATTGGGATGCCTCCAACTGCATGACGATCCCGACCATGGTCGCCAAGCCATCGCGGCACCGCCAGCGGCTTCGCCTACATGTTCGTGAAGCTGCCGTCGTTCCTCGCGATCTTCCTGTTCCCGTCGTTGTTCGCGGCGATTGGGCAGGCGAATGCCACGCTGTTCGTCGCGATCTTCCCGCTGATCGGATTGCTTGCCGCAATCTTCATCCTGCCGGAAGTCTACGGCTACGAGAACGACTGATCTCGCAAGTTACCTGATCGCGGCCGCCAGGGCCGCGATCAGGGCCGGCGGCGTCACGAGCAGTCCGAGCTTGAGGAACGGCCAGGCGCCGACTTCGATCTTCTCCCGCCGCAGCGCCACCAGCCACAGGATGGTGGCGAGCGAACCGGTCACCGACAGATTGGGACCGAGATCGACGCCGATCAGGATGGCGCTCACGACCGGCGCGGGCAAGTGATCGCTGGCGGCGACCGAGCCGGCAACGAGACCGACGGGAAGATTATTGGCGATGTTGTCGGCGACCGCGGTGGCGATGCCGACGCTCCAGGCCGCCTTCGTCACGGATTGTCCGACAGCTTCATGCAGCAGCGCGCTGAGCTGCCCGATCACGCCGGTCTTGATCAGCGCTTCCACCATCACGAACAATCCGCCGACCAGCGGCAGCACGCTCCAGGAGACGCCGCGCAGCACGGGGAGCGGCGATTGCCGGTTGAGCAGCAGCACGATTGCGGCTGTCACCACGCCGCAAACGAAGGTCGGCAGGCCCAATTGCTTGTCCAACGCGGAGGCCGTGACCAGCACGACGCCGATCGCCACGATGCCGATCGCCGTCAGCTTGCCGCCGCGGCCGAGCTTGGGATGCGGCACTCTGCGCGCGATCGTCTCTTCCTTCAGGGCGCGGTGCTGGGTCAGGCGCAGCACGACATAAGTCAGCAGGATCGAGGCCGCCGAGGGCAGGGCGAACAGCCGCAGCCATTCGGTGAGCGCAGGCATGTGGGCGCCGAACACGACGAGATTGGCGGGGTTGGAGATCGGCAGCACGAAGCTCGCGGCATTGGCGATGAAGGCGCAGACGAAGAGATAAGGCAGCGGCTTGGCGCCGGCCGCACGCGTCGCGGCATAGACGGCGGGGGTCAGCACGATCGCGGTGGCGTCGTTCGAGAGCAGGACGGTGACGAGCGTGCCGACAATGTAGATCAGCAGGAACAGCCGCTGCGGCGAGCCGCCGGCATGTTCCACGGCGAGCGCTGCGAGATAGTCGAACAGGCCTTCGAGCCGCGCCAGCTCGGCGATCAGCATCATGCCGATCAGGAAAAGATAGACATCCACGCCTTTCTCGATGCCGGTGAGCGCATCCCGCCAGGGCAGCAGACCGAACAGCACGAGCGCACTGGCGCCGATGATGGCCCAGATCGCCTCCGGCAGGCGAAAGGGCCGGATGATGACGCCTGCGGTCGCGACGACGATGATGCTCCAGGCCCAGATGGCGTTAGACGGCACGTTCGATCCTTGAGATGTGTCGGTTCATTCGGCAGCGATAGCGGAAGCCGATGTCGATGTCTTCCCCCCGCGAGCGCGGACGGCTATCTGCGATTGCCGCGTCTCGGCCCGAGTTTCAGTCCACAATGTTGTTCAAAAGCCCGTTGGGTTGGAGCGGCGCGATAGCGCCGTCATTGCGAGGAGCGCAGCGACGAAGCAATCCAGACTGTTTCCGCGGAAAGATTTTGGATTGTTTCGCTGCGCTCGCAACTACGGAGTTTGTGGCAGCTTCGTGCGACCATAACACTCATCGCGCCATCGACGGCTTTGCCGTGATTGCCTTGCGCAAGATGCGCGACAGCGCTTCGACCGAATACGGCTTCTGGATCAGCTCGAAACCGCGATCGGCGTTCTCGGCGAGAACGTTGCTGTAACCAGAGGTGAGCACGACGGGCAGGCCCGGATAGCGTTCGCGGATGATGCCGGCGAGCTCGACGCCGTTCATGCCGGGCATGATGACGTCGGAGAAAACGAGATCGACGGCGAACTCGTTCTCGCCGAGAATGGCGAGCGCCGCATTGGCGTTGGCGGCGCGGCGGACGACATAGCCGAGGTCTTCCAGCAGCTCGGTGGAGAACCGGCCGACCTCGTCGTCGTCTTCCACCACGAGCACGCGATAGCCGCGCCCGGTGGCCGCGGCCTCATAGGTCAGCGCCGCGGCTTCCTGATCTGTCGCGGGGCTGTGCGCCCGCGGCAGATAGATGGTGAAGGTCGCGCCTTCACCATGGGTGCTCGTCACGGCAATGTCGCCCTCGGACTGCTTTGCGAAGCCGAAGGCCTGGCTCAGGCCGAGGCCGGTGCCCTTGCCGACCTCCTTGGTGGTGAAGAACGGCTCGAAGATGGCTTCGATGTTTTCGGGCGCGATGCCGCTGCCGGTGTCGGCAACGGAGATCGCGACATAGTCGCCGCCGCGCGCCGGTTGCGTGCGGAGGTCGGGGATTCCCTGAACTTTCCGGACCGCTATGGTGAGACGGCCTTCGCCGTCCATGGCGTCGCGGGCGTTGATGGCGAGGTTGATTAGCGCGGTCTCGAATTGCGCGATATCGGCGACCGTGAAGCAGTCGCCATCGTGAACCTCCACCGCAATTTCGATGCGGCCGCCGACCAGCGGCCGGACCAGTTGCGCCACGCCTTCAACCTGGCTGCCGACGTTGAAGATCTGCGGTTTCAGCGGCTGCCGGCGCGCAAACGCCAGCAGCTGGGCGGTCAGCTTGGAGGCACGCTCGACGGTGTCCGAGATAGCATCGACATAGCGGCGACGGCGCTCCTCCGGCAGCTCGCGGCGGCGCAGGAAATCGGTGGCCGAGCGGATGATGGTGAGCAGATTGTTGAAGTCGTGCGCGACGCCGCCAGTGAGCTGGCCGATCGCCTCCATCTTCTGCGATTGCCGCAACGCTTCCTCGCCGCGGCGGCGCTCGGTGATGTCGACAGCCTCGGGCACCGCGCCGGTGATGTTGCCGTGGCGGTCGAGCACCGGGCGCATGCCGAACTCGAAATCGCGCTCGCCGATGGGAAGGCGCAGGCGCATCTCCAGCCGCACGGCTTCGCCCTTGAGCACGGTGTCGAAGGCCTCGCGCACCCGCACGCTCATGCCGTCCGTCGTGCTGAACCAGGGCGTCTGCCACAAGGGCTTTCCGATCACGTCCGCAGGGCTCGCCTTGATGGCGTCGAGCACGGTCGTGTTGGCGTAAAGCAGCTCGCCCCTGAGATTGACGAGGCCCTGATATTGGTTGCTGGTCTCCAGGATCGCGCGCAGCCGCGCCTCGTTGGATTCGAGCTCGGCGGTGCGCTCGGCGATGCGTTCTTCCAGCGTCTCGTTGAGCTGCCGGAGCTCGATCTCGGCCTGCTTGGCCACGGTGATGTCATGGGCAACGCCGATAAAGCCGATATGCCTGCCGGTCGGGTCCCAGCGCGGCTGCGATTCCGAACGCAGCCAGCGCCATTCGCCGGCGGCGTTCTTGTAGCGGGCTTCCAGCACGAACGGTTTGAGTGATGCTTCGCCCTGAACGGATTGCTGTAGCACGTGGGGCAGGTCGTCCGGATGCAGCACCTTGCGCCAGTCGAAGGCAATGGCCTGGTCGTAGGGCAGGCCGACGAAATCGACATAGGCCTGGTTGGCGAAGGACCGTGTGCGGTCGAGTTTGGTGACCCAGATCGGCACCGGGGCGCTGTCGGCGATCAGCCGGAAGCGCTCTTCGCTCTCGCGCAGGGTCTCACGCACCAGCATCTGGTCGGTGACGTCGATATGGGCGCCGACGAGGCGAAGGGCGCGGCCGCCACCGTCCCGCTCGATCTTGGCGACGACGCGGATCCAGCGGGTCTCGCCGTCGCTGGGGCGGATGATGCGGTATTCTGCGGTATAGTCCTCACTGGTGCCGGACAGCGCTTCGATGAAGTGCTTCACCGTAGCGTCCCGGTCGCCGGGATGAATGCGATTGATCCAGTCCTCGTGCGACTCGTCGGCAGCTTCCGGCGGCAGGCCGTGAAGCATCAGATATTCCGGCGAACGGCGGTTCTTGAAGCCTTCGCGGAAATCGACTTCGAGACCGCCGACCTTGCCGATGCGCTGGATGCGCGCAAGTTCGGCTTCGCGCTCCTGGAGCGCGCGATAGGCGTTGTCGCGCTCGCGCGCAACATCTTCCAGGTGCTGGCGCAGCTTTTCGGCGGCGATGGTCTCGGGCAAAGGATCGTTCAAGGCGTTGGCCGTTGTGATGCGAGAGCGCACGTGGCGGACCGATATTCACACAGACGTAGCGCGATGGCCATTGCTCAGAGGGAATATGGAAAGAAAGGCGTCGCCGGATGCAGTATGGTGGGCATGAGCGAACGCCAAGTCTGGCTATTTGTTCCGAACATTGGAACGATGAGCCCGCCGCGCGCGTATCCGCGAGGCGCCACAACTGTCATTCCCAAAAGCTCCCTTTCCGAAGAGGCTAAATCTTGAAGCTTTTTGTCTGCCAGGCCTGCGGCAACGTCCTCTATTTCGAGAACCGCACCTGTGAACGCTGCGGCCATCGGGTCGCGTTCCTGCCGGAGAAGGAGACGATGTCGGCGATCGAGCCCGACGGAGAGGTCTGGGCCACGCTCGCCGACAAGGGCAGCGGACGCATGCCGTGCCGTAATGCCGAATATGATTCCTGCAACTGGCTGACGGATGCAGGTGATACCACCGGCTATTGCCGCGCCTGCCGGCATAACGGCGTCGTGCCGGATCTGTCGGATCAGGCGCAACTCGCCGGCTGGCGCGAGCTGGAGATGGCGAAGCACCGGCTGTTCTATTCCCTGATCCGCTGGAAGCTGCCGCTCCAGACCCGGCAGGACAATCCCGAACATGGCCTGATCTTCAATTTCCTCGCCGACGATCCGCAGAGCGGGCAGAAGGTCCTGACCGGCCACGACAACGGCCTGATCACGATCGCGCTGACCGAGGCCGACGACATCGAGCGCGAGCGGCGCAGGCTGGAGATGGGCGAGCCCTACCGGACGCTGCTCGGGCATTTCCGCCACGAGGTCGGGCACTATTTCTGGGACGTGCTGGTGCGCGACGGCGGCATGCTGGACGAATGCCGCGCCGTGTTCGGCGACGATTCCGCCGATTACGGTCAGGCCTTGCAGCGCCACTATGCCGAAGGCGCCCCGCCGGACTGGCAGCAGAACTACGTTTCTGCCTACGCGACCACGCATCCCTGGGAAGATTTCGCCGAGACCTGGGCGCACTATCTTCACATCGTCGACACTCTGGAGATGGCTAGCGAGTTCGGCATGGAGGTGCGGCCCAAGGTGGACCGCGACGGGGAGTTGACGGCGCGCATCCGCTTCAACCCGTACGAAGCGAGGGACGTCGAGGCCATCGTCAACGCATGGCTGCCCTTCACCTTCGCCATGAACAGCGTCAACCGCGCCATGGGCATGCGCGATCTCTATCCGTTCATCCTCTCGCCGGTCGTTGTCGACAAGCTCGGCTTCATTCACGGCGTGGTCCGGAACGTGGGCAAGGCCGGGAAGCCGTAGGCCGTCCGGGGCCTGTCAGGCCCGTTTCGGTCTTGCTTCGGTCTTGCGCTGGTACGCCAGAGGGGCCGGATTTGACCGTTGCCTCCAGCCTATTTTGATGTACCACGGGAGCCACACGGCCCCTCCCATAGGCTCCAACGGCCAGGGAAGGGTCCCGCCCAAGGTCGAGACTCAAGAAAAGCATGTTCAAACGCATTCTGATCGCCAATCGCGGCGAAATCGCCTGCCGGGTCATCAAGACCGCTCGCCGCATGGGAGTTCAGACGGTCGCGGTCTATTCCGAGGCCGACCGCGACGCTCTCCATGTCGAGATGGCCGACGAGGCCGTGCTGATCGGCCCGCCGGCTGCGGCCGAGAGTTATCTGGTGATCGAGAAGATCGTGGAGGCCTGCCGCAAGACCGGCGCCGAGGCCGTGCATCCCGGTTACGGCTTCCTGTCCGAGCGCGAGGCGTTTCCGCGCGCGCTGGAGGCGGCCGGCATCGTCTTCATCGGCCCCAACCCGGGCGCGATCGCGGCGATGGGCGACAAGATCGAATCCAAAAGGGCTGCCGCGAAGGCAAAAGTCTCGACCGTGCCCGGCTATCTCGGCGTCATCGAGGACGCTACGCACGCGGTCAAGATCGCTGACGAGATCGGCTATCCCGTGATGATCAAGGCCTCCGCCGGCGGCGGCGGCAAGGGCATGCGCATCGCGCATTCGACCTCCGAGGTCGCCGAAGGGTTCAACCTCGCCAAGGCGGAGGCCAAGGCCTCGTTCGGTGACGACCGGGTCTTCATCGAGAAGTTTATCGTAGATCCCCGCCATATCGAGATCCAGCTGCTCGGCGACAAGCACGGCAACGTGATCTATCTCGGCGAGCGCGAATGCTCGATCCAGCGCCGCAACCAGAAGGTCATCGAGGAAGCGCCGTCGCCGCTGCTCGACGAAGCCACCCGCCGCAAGATGGGCGAGCAGGCGGTCGCACTCGCCAAGGCGGTGAATTACGACTCCGCCGGCACCGTCGAGTTCGTCGCGGGGCAGGACAAGAGCTTCTACTTCCTGGAGATGAACACGCGCCTCCAGGTCGAGCATCCTGTCACCGAGCTCGTCACGGGCGTCGACCTCGTCGAGCAGATGCTCCGCGTCGCCGCCGGCGAGAAGCTCGCCATTGCGCAGAAGGACGTCACGCTGACCGGCTGGGCAGTGGAGTCGCGCCTCTACGCGGAGGACCCGTTCCGCAACTTCCTGCCCTCGATCGGGCGTCTGGTGAAATACCGTCCGCCGGCGGAAGCGAGCCAGGACGGTATCACCGTGCGCAACGACACCGGCGTGCAGGAGGGCGGCGAGATCTCGATCCATTACGATCCGATGATCGCCAAGCTCGTCACCCACGCGCCGTCGCGCGCCGCCGCGATCGAGGCGCAGGCCACTGCGCTGGACTCGTTCTATGTGGACGGTATCCGCCACAACATCCCGTTCCTGTCGGCGCTGATGCATCATCCGCGCTGGCGCGAAGGCCGGCTCTCCACCGGCTTCATCGCCGAGGAATTCCCCAAGGGCTTTGCCGTGCGCGTGCCTGAAGGCGAGGTCGCACGGCGGCTCGCTGCGGTCGGCGCCGCCATCGATCACGTGCTCGGCGAGCGCAAGCGGCAGATCTCGGGGCAGATGGGCGGCCGCATCGTGCAGCGCGAGCGTCGCCGTGCGGTCTGGCTCGACCGCCAGGAGATCCTGCTGGAGATCGCGCGCGAGGGCGAGGCGGTCGCGGTGCGTTTCGTCAATGCTGACGGCAAGACCGGCAATGCGCATCTGTTGCTGTCGCCGTGGAAGCCGGGCGATCCTGTCTGGCAGGGCAGCATCGACGGGCATGTCGTCGCGGTGCAGGTGCGCCCGATCGCGAACGGTATCCGCCTCGCGCATCAGGGCGTCGAGGTGCCGGTCTATGTCTGGACCGAAGCGGAAGCTGCCTCGGCGCGGCTGATGCCGGTGACCACGGCTGCCGACACCGGCAAGAAGCTGCTTTGTCCGATGCCCGGTCTCGTGGTCTCGATCGCGGTGACCGAAGGGCAGGAGGTCAAGGCCGGCGAGACGCTCGCGGTGGTCGAAGCCATGAAGATGCAGAACGTTCTGCGCGCCGAGCAGGACGGCACGGTGAAGAAGATCCACGCCAGCGCCGGCGCGACGCTCGCGGTGGATGCGCTGATTTTGGAGTTTGCGTAACGTCATTGCGAGGAGCCACCGGGTCCGCGCGAAGCGCGGCCCGATGACAGGCTCCGCGACGAAGCAATCCAGTCTGTCTCTGCGGATGCATTTCTGGATTGCTTCGCTTCGCTCGCAATGACGGAGTATGCTGCGGCCTCCGTGACCTAACCGAGACATCACCATGGCCTTTCGTTCCCGCCGCGAAAAACTGCGATCGATCCTGTCGGGCGGGACGTGCGTCCATCCCGGCTCGGTCTACGACGCTATCTCGATCCGCATCGCCGAGGATCTCGGTTTCCCGCTCGGCATGTTCGGCGGCTCGGTGGCTTCGCTCGCGGTGCTCGGCGACCCCGACATCACGCTGATCACGCTCACGGAACTTGCCGAGCAGATGCGGCGGATGTCGCGTGCTGCAGCGCTTCCGGTGTTGGTCGATGCCGATCACGGCTATGGCAACGCGCTCAACGTGCGTCGCACGGTGCAGGAGCTGGAAACGGCGGGCGCCGCCGGCCTCACCATCGAGGACACGCTGCTGCCGGCTGGCTTCGGCGAAGCGAAGACGCAGCTGATCTCGCTCGAGGAGGGCGTCGGCAAGATGAAGGCGGCACTCGACGGCCGCGGCGACCCCTCGCTCGTCATCATGGGCCGCACCGGTGCGGCCTCGATCACCTCGATCGAGGATGCGATCCGCCGCGCCAGAGCTTATGAGGCTACCGGCGTCGACGCGCTGTTCTTCACCGGCATCAAGTCGCGCGCCGAGCTCGAGGCCATCGTGTCTGCGACGCGCCTGCCGATCGTGCTCGGCGGCGCGCCGGAGGAGTTGAACGTGCTCGAATACCTCGCTGGCCAGCGCGTGCGCATCGCGCTTCAGGGCCACGCGCCGATCGCGGCCGCAACGCAGGCCGTCTACGAGACGCAGAAGGCGCTACGCGACGGCACTGCGCCGAAGAATCTCAAAGGTCTCCCATCGTCGGACTTGACCAGCCGCGTCACGCGGGAGGCCGACGTCAAGGCGCGGAGCGCCGATGTCCTCGGACTGAAACAATGAGCCGGGCGATCCTCCAGGTCATGATCCGCGGCCGCGTGCAGGGGGTAGGCTACCGGGCCTGGCTCGAGTATCAGGCGACGACGTGCGGTCTCGAAGGCTGGGTCCGCAACCGCCGTGACGGCAGCGTCGAAGCGCTGTTCGCGGGGCCGCCGAAGCACGTCGCGGACATGGTTGCGCTGTGCCGCCACGGCCCGCCGTCCTCGCGCGTCGACAGCGTCACCAGCGAGACGGCCGACGTCGATGAACTGAACTTGCGCCGAGCAGGCGAGGCGTTTTCGGTGTTGCCGACGGTGTAGCTAAAGAATCACCGCGGCAGCTTGGCGATCGCTTCGCTCAATTCGTGGATCTCGTAGGGCTTGCGCAGGATCGGGAAATCGCCGCGCACGCCTGCGGCGACTTCGCTGTAGCCGGTGGCGAGCAGAATCGGCAGGCCGGGGCGGATCTGGCGGAGGTGATGGGCGAGGCTGAGCCCGTCCATCTTGCCGGGCATGACGATATCCGAGAACACGAAGTCGACGCCGTTCTTCTCGATCTCGCTCAAGGCGGCTTCGGCGTCCGCGACCCGGCGCACCTGATAGCCGAGCTGCTCCAGAAGGCCGATGCTGACGGCGGCGACGTCCGGATTGTCCTCGACCAGCAGCACCGTGCCGCTGCCTTGGAACGCCGGTTCTCCCGCCGCCTCACGCGATGGCTCGTCTTCTCCGCGCGGCAGCAGGATGGTGAAGGTCGTGCCCTTGCCGAGCGCGCTCGCGACCCGGACCGTGCCGCCGGCCTGATGGGCGAAGCCGTGCACCTGGGAGAGACCGAGGCCAGTGCCTTTTCCGATCGCCTTGGTCGTGAAGAACGGCTCGAAGATCTTGTCGAGAACGTCGGAGGGAATGCCGAGGCCGGTATCGGTGACGTCGATCGCGATGAATTCGCCCACGAGGGGGTCCTCGTCGAGCACGAGATTGCGCGCTGCGATCGTCACCGTGCCTCCGTCGGGCATCGCGTCGCGGGCATTGATGACAAGGTTGAGCAGCGCGGTCTCGAGCTCGGAAACGTCGGTCCTGATCGGCCAGACGTCGTCGCTGACGTCGAAAGCCAGGCGCACGGAGCTGCCGACGCCGGCATCGAGTACCTCGCGGATCGCCGCGATGCGGTCGGCGAAGTCGATCGCCTGCGGATTGACGCTCTGCCGCCGCGCGAAGGTGAGGAGCTGGTTGGTTAGCGCGGCGCCGCGCCTGGTAGCGGTTTCGATGGCCGAGATCGCGCGCTGAAGCTTGGCTTCGTCGTCGGCCCCTCGTTTCAGCATGTGGAGGCTGCCGCTGATGATCATCAGGAGGTTGTTGAAATCGTGGGCGACCCCGCCGGTGAGCTGGCCGAGCGCGTCGAATTTCTGGGATTCGGCGAGCTGCTTCTGCATCGCCTCGAGCTTGAGCTGGGTATTGCGCCGCTCGGTGATGTCGCGCGTGATCTTGGCGAAGCCGACCAGCTCGCCGGCCTCGTAGATCGGATCGATCACGACGCTGGCCCAGAAGAAGGTGCCGTCCTTGCGGACGCGCCAGCCTTCCTCCTCGTAGCGGCCCTTTTCCCGCGCGATGCCGAGCGCACGGGCGGGCTTGCCGTTGGCGCGGTCGGTCTCGGTGTAGAACCGGGAAAAGTGTTGGCCGAGGATCTCCCCGGGTGAATAGCCCTTGATGCGCTCGCCGCCAATGTTCCAGCTGGTGATTCTCCCGGTGGGATCCAGCATGTAGAGTGCGTAGTCCGCAACTCCTTCAACTAACAGGCGGAAACTGCGTTCGCTTTCGAACAAATCCCTCTGCTGACTAGACTTCTCGACCATTCCCGGACCCTGCCTCAACGGGGGCAAACGCAGTAGGTGGCGGATTGTTCCCGGAGGTTGGAACATTTTTAGGCAACATTGCGCGTCCGTATGCAGGACGCAAGCCAGCAGACGCTCGCCCGCATTCGAGCCGGAAAGCCGTGCGCGTCAGACCGCCGCCACGCTACGGAACGTCGCCGCCACCGCACGCAGCGCCGCCAGCTTTGCGGGATCGCTGACCTTCGAATGGAGCATCACCTTTGAGCTGCCGAGTTTCGGCAGCTTGTGGGCGGGGCCGACGTCGACCAGGCCTGCCGGCGCGATCCGTCGCGCCAGCGGCGCGATTGCAAGTCCGGCGAGCGCGGCTGCAACCACGGCGGTGACGCCTCCGCCGACGAAGCGCTCACGCCATTTCAGGCCGGCCTTGTCGAGCGCGCGCACAGCGATGGCGCGGACGCCGCAGGGCGGGGCGAGCGTCGCGAGCGGCAAAGGCTGCCCCTTTGGCACGGTGAAGCGTCGTGACGCGAACCAGCCGAATTCGTCCTCGGCCAGCGTCTCTCCGCCGCGCCGGCTGCCTTCCTGGCGCACGATCACCGCATCCAGTCGGCCCGCATCATAGGCCTCCTGCATCTCGCGCGAGAAGCCGATGATGACGGCAAGCGTGAGGTTCGACGACATCGCATGCAGGCGTTCGAGCAGGGGTACCAGCTCCGGCCCCGCAGCATGGTCGGAGATGCCGAGCGAGAGCGACTGCGCGACCGAGGCCTCGCCCGATAGCGCGCGGTCATGCGCCGCGATCAGCGCGCGGGCGCGCTCCAGGAACGTCGCGCCGTCTGCCGTGAGCCGGACCGCGCGCGGCGAGCGCTCGACGAGACGTTTTCCCAGCAGCGTCTCCAGCCGTTGCAGCTTGAGGCTGACAGCCGCCTGGGTCGTGCCGAGCGCTTCGGCGGTCCGCGTGAAACTCTGGAGGTCGGCGACCAGCAGGAAGGCCTGGACGGTGGCGATGTCGAGCGTTGCTATCATTACGATTTCTTATCACTGGTATCAACAGAGATAAGATACCAAGATGTCGAGGGCGGGTCTAGCTTCTCACCAACGCCGCGCAACATCTGCGCGACATCCGAGGAGAACGACCATGCCGCTGATCACCGTGTCCTACACCACCCCACGCCAGTCGCCGCCGCTGAAGGCCGACATCGCGAGCGCCGTATCCGAGCTCACCGCAAAAATCCTGCACAAGGACCCTGAGGTCACGGCCATTATCGTGAAGTCGGTGGAGGCGAGCGACTGGTTCGCTGGCGGCAAGTCGCTCGCAGAGCAAAAGCTCGCGAGCTACTGGATCGACATTCACGTCAGCGAAGGCACCAACACCAAGGACGAGAAGGCCGCCTATCTCGCCGCGATGTTCCAGCCCATGGCCGGGATCCTGGGCCCGCTGCATCACGAGACCTATCTGCATGTCGACGAGGTCAAGGGCGACGCCTATGGCTTTGGCGGCCTGACCCAGGAGCGGCGCTACATCGCCGGCAAGCTCGAGGTTTCGCCGGAGAAGGCGTGAGGAGGGAGGCCGCGGGTGAATAACCGCACCCGCGGCCTGAACCGTTGCCAGGGATCGTCAGCTCGCTATGCGAAACTGAACTTCGTCCTTGTTCAGGAAACAGGTCTTGTCGAACAGCTTCAGGTCGAGCGGGTTCGGCAGCCTGACATCGTCCAGGTCAGGGCAGGGTTTGAGCGAGGAATCATAGGAACGGTCGATCTGCGAGATGAAGACGACGATCAATCCCTTGTCGTGCGCGAATGATTTCAACGCGCGCACCTGAACGGTGAGGTCGGGATTTTCCCGCCGCTGGTCCAGCAACTGCAGATAGTCGATCACCACGACCGTGCCGCGCGGTGCTGCGGCATGACGACGTAGTCGGCACTGATGGCGTCGGAGCAATCGACCTCGAAGAGTTTTTCGAACCCCGCCAGATCCACGCCGATCGCCCGAAAGCGATCCAGAACGTCTTTCTCGGTGTATTCGAGCGAGAAGAACGCGGCGCGGTGGCCCGACCGCATCGCCTCTACGGCAAGCCCGAGGCTCATCAGGGTCTTGCCCTGGCCGGGACGCGCGCCCACCAGCACCAGGTCACCCGGTTGGAATTGCGGGAAAAGCCGGTTGGCCGGCGTCGCCGTGGCCGCTTTCGCCGCGAGCAGGCTCCATGCGGAAAAGCCTTGCGTCGCAGCGACGCGGTCGAGCGCATCGTGCAGCGGGATGCCTACCTCGCGGGACAAGCGCTTCGCTTTTCGTTTCAGATGATAAATGGGTGCAGACAGTCTCATCGCAAAAACCTCCCATTGCGAGCTGAAGCGCAACCCCTCCTTATGCCTTGGCGCTCGAACAGTCGGTCCGATGATCAATTCGCCCGGCATGACATCTGCTTTCCCGGCGGAGGGGGGAGGCGTGGGCGACACCGGAATCGAGGGTAGCTGATTCCGGGTTTGCCGAGAATGAGGGAGACCGAAGTTAGGCCGCTGCTTCCGGCATCAGCGCCTGGGTCGGCCCGAACAGCCCCTCGAAGGCTTGCCGAAGCGCCACGTCGACATCGCTCATCGTCAGGAGCTGGCCGAGATCGACCAGCGAGGTGACGCCGTAGCGGGGATCGGCGACGCCGCAGGGCACGATGCCGGCGAAATGTGACAGCTCCGGCTCGACATTGATGGCAATGCCGTGAAACGAGACCCAGCGCTTCAGCCGGACGCCGATCGCGGCGATCTTGTCCTCGTGCTCGGGTCCCTTGTCGGGCCGCTTGACCCAGACGCCGACCCGGTCCTCGCGCCGCTCGCCACGGATGTTGAAGGCGGCGAGCGTCTGCACAATCAGCTCCTCCAGGCTCGCGACATAGGCCCGGACATCCGGCCGGCGGCGCTTCAGGTCAAGCATGACATAGGCCACGCGCTGGCCGGGCCCGTGATAGGTGAGCTGGCCGCCGCGCCCGGTGGCAAAGGTCGGGAATCGGGCATCGAGCAGGTCGGTGGTCTTGCCCGAGGTGCCGGACGTGTAGAGCGGGGGGTGCTCCAGCAGCCAGACCAGCTCCGGGGCTGCACCGGCCGCGATCGCCGCGACGCGCGCCTCCATTTCGGCGACCGCCTCCGGATAGGGCACCGGCGCGTCCGAAATCCGCCATTCCACCGGCTCGCCGGTGGAAGCGGAAAACGGCGTCAAATCGAGCTCTTGGCGGGGGTGTTGGGGCGAATTAACCATTGGCTAACCATAACCGGGTGATGATCCCAGGAGCAAATACCAGTCCCTAGTCCTAGTCCCAAGTTGCGGTGGTGCTGAAGTGCCTACTCTCGACAAAGTCACCGTGGACCTCATGGTCGTCCTCGGGACGACGACCATGCCGATCCATCAGGTATTGCGTCTTTCCCGCGGCGCCATCATCGAGCTGGACGCAACCGAGGCCGACGAGGTCAAGGTTCTGGCCAATAATTTGCCGGTCGCCTCCGGGGTCGTGCTGGTCGACCGCAACCGCATCGCGGTCGAGGTCAAGCAGATGCTGCCACGTGTCCCGGGCACACGGTAGCGGCCCGGGCAGGCGTCGCGGCCCGGGCACGCGTCGCGGCCTGGGCACGCAGTAGCGGCCGGGCAGGCGGAAAAGGCCGATCCCGGCGCAAGGAGCCGGAACTTTCCTGCCAAGCTTGTGGAATTCAGGGCCTTTGGAGGCTTGTACCCCTCTGACGGATTTGTTAGATCGGCGCCGTTGATCCGGTTGGCCTTCAAGCCTCAAGCCGGCATCCCCAAAGCGCTCGTGGCGGAATTGGTAGACGCGCTGCCTTGAGGTGGCAGTGAGTAAAATCGTGGGGGTTCGAGTCCCTCCGAGCGCACCAAGCAAACAGACACGCGAAAGATTGTTTCGCGATTTTCGGTGCCCGCCCTGTTCGCGCTGCGGACCCTGGAACGGGGCCTCCCCAAGTCTTCGATGTTCGATCTCGCGGCCGAGGGTTCGCTCCCTCGGCGCGATCGGGCATGAAGTTGCCTGGCGAAGTTCGCTATGCCCTCACGTCCGGGTTCCCTTAGTTTGCCTGCGGTCGAGACTCCGGCTCGATCTGCGTGGCGGCGGGCTTAAACACCCTCGCCGGATGGCTGAAGATCTCGAATTCGTCGCCCCGCGCTATGCCGACAAGCGTGATCCCGCTGGCTTCGGCCGTTCGGACTGCGAGCGCGGTCGGTGCAGACATGGCAACGACGACGCCGGCGCCGATCGCGGCGGTTTTTTGCACCATCTCGACCGAAATCCGGCTGGTGAGAATGACGGCGCCAGCGCGGCCGGATGCTCCTTCCGTCGCGAGAGCGCCGGCAAGCTTGTCGAGGGCGTTGTGGCGCCCCACGTCCTCGCGCACCGTCATGGTCTTGCCGACTGGCTCGAAAAAACCCGCGGCGTGAGCGGCGCGTGTCTTGTGGTTGAGGATCTGTGACTCGCTGAGGGTTGCGACGGCCGTGCTGATCTGCTCCGCCGTGAGGTTCGCTGGCTGCTCGACGCACTGAACGATCCGCCCGGCTTCCCGCAAGCTGTCGATGCCGCACAGGCCGCAACCCGTCGGCCCGACCAGATGTCGCCGGCGCTCCTTCAGGCGGCGCCCGGCGTTCGTTCGCAGCCATAGCCGCAGTTCGATGCCGTCGCGACCGGGAACGACCGTGAGCTCCTCGATCTCGCCGATGTCCCCGATGATCCCTTCGGTCAGGCTGAATCCCACAGCAAGATCGGTCAGATCGGCGGGAGTTGCCATCACAACGGCGACGGTCGTTCCGTCGTAGACGAGTGCCACGGGACATTCCTCCGCCAGCATCCGCTCATCCCGCGTTCCGCTCGACGTCAGCCGGGGCATTCTCACGGATGCCGTGGGCATGGATGCGCGATCGTGTGCGCCGGATCGAGAGCCGTGCATGGGTGTTCGTCCTACGTCGATTCATCGACGCACGAACCGGAGCAAGGTTCCGAACGCTTGGAACTTGCCATCCCATCTCGGGTTTTGCGTGCAGGGCTTGCGATTGAAGGAAACGCCATGCGGCAAAAGGCAAAGGTCGAGAACTATGATGCGCCGGCAGGCGGCTGGGGCTCGCTCAAAGCCGTTGCCAGTATCCTGACACAGGAAGAGGTCGCCATTCTCGGCAGCGAGATCCTGCTCAAGCAGAACAAGCCGGACGGATTCATGTGCGTGAGCTGCTCCTGGGCCAAGCCGGCCAAGCCGCGTCCGTTCGAGTTCTGCGAAAACGGCGCCAAGGCGACCGCCTGGGAGATTACGCGCAAGACCGTGACACCGGAGTTCTTTGCGCAACATACGCTGGCTGAACTACGAACCTGGTCCGATCATCAGTTGGAGGAGCAGGGGCGCCTGACGACGCCGATGCGTTACGACAGGGCAAGCGACAAATATCTGCCGGTCGACTGGGAGGAGGCCTTTGCGGCTATCGGCGCCGAGCTGAACCGGCTCGATCCCCGTTCGGTCGTGATGTACACGTCTGGACGTGCCTCGCTCGAAACCAGCTACATGTACCAATTATTCGGCCGCATGTACGGCACCAACAATTTCCCCGACAGCTCGAACATGTGCCACGAAACCACGTCGGTGGCGCTGCCGGAGGTGATCGGAGTTCCGGTCGGGACCGTTCTGCTGGAGGATTTCGAGACTACCGGTTGCATCTTCTTCTTCGGCCACAACACGACCACCAATGCGCCGCGCATGCTGCATCCGCTCCAGGAGGCGGCGCAGCGCGGCGTGCCGATCATATCTTTCAATCCGCTGCGCGAGCGCGGCCTGGAGCGTTTCGTCAATCCGCAAAATCCGGTCCAGATGATCGCCGGCGGCACGCGCATCAGCTCGCAATATTATCAGGTGCGGGTCGGCGGTGATGCTGCGGCGATCGTCGGGATTTGCAAATGGGTGATCGAGGCGGACGACCTCGCGCGCAAGAATGAAGCTGCGCGCGTGGTGGATGTCGAATTCATCCAGCAGCACACGGCCGGCTTCGAGGAGTTCGCCGCATTCTGCCGTACACAGGATTGGGACGAGATCGAACGGGCCTCGGGGCTTTCGCGCGGTGCGCTGCGCGAAGCCGCGAACACCTATATGGAAGCCAAGGCTGTGATCGCCAATTACGGCATGGGCATCACCCAGCACAAGCACGGCGTCGAGACGAACAAGATGATCGTCAACCTGCTGCTGCTTCGCGGCAATATCGGCAAGCCGGGCGCGGGCATTTTGCCGATCCGGGGCCACTCCAACGTGCAGGGCCAGCGCACCGTCGGCATCTCCGAGAAGACCAAGCTGGTGCCGCTCGACAAGCTTGCGGAGCTTTACGGTTTCGAGCCGCCGCGATGGGAGGGACTGTCCACCGTCGACGCCTGCCAGGGTATTCTGAAAGGCGACGTTCGCGGCTTCGTCGGCCTCGGCGGCAATTTCCTGCGCGCCGTTCCGGAGCGGTCCCTGATGGAGCCCGCCTGGTCCTGCCTGCGCCTGTCGGTGCAGATCGCGACCAAGCTCAACCGGACCCACCTCGTGCCGGGCGAGGTCACTTATCTGCTGCCGTGCCTCGGCCGGATCGAGATCGACCGGCAGGCCAGCGGCGCACAAGCGGTGTCGATGGAGGATTCCACCACCTGCATTCACGGATCGCGCGGCCAGCGCAAGCCGGTGGCCGACCATCTCCTGTCGGAGCCGGCGATCGTCGCCGCCCTGGCAAAGGCAACGTTGAAGCCCAACCCCAAGATCGATTGGGACGCCTGGGTCGCCGACTATTCGCGGGTTCGGGACGCCATCGAGCGCACCTATCCCGACCAGTTCAAGGACTTCAATGCGCGCATGTTCGAACCCGGCGGTTTTGCGCGGCCGCTCGCGGCGCGCGAGCGGAAGTGGAAGACCCCGAACGGCAAGGCCAACTTCACCGTTCCGAAGTCGGCCTTCGCGCCGCCGCGCGAGACCGACGGCGTCTATGAGCTGATGACACTGCGCGCGGACGGGCAGTTCAATACGACGATCTACGCCGAAGGCGATCGCTTTCGCGGCATCGAGGGCGGCCGCTACGTCGTGTTCATGAATCCCGCCGACATGGAGGGAGACGGGTTGAAAGCAGGAGATACCGTCACGCTGGTGACGGAGGCGGGCGACGGTGTCGAACGCAGCCTGAGCGAACTCCAAATCGTCCCCTATGGCATCCCGCGCAGGAGCATTGCGGCTTATTATCCGGAGTGCAACGTGCTCATTCCGCTCTGGCATTACGCGGAGGGCAGCAAGGTCCCTGCGGCAAAATCCATTCCGGTGCGTCTGTTCAAGGACATCCTTCCAGAGATCGTCGAGGCCGGAGAGGCTCCGATCTCGGCGTCGTGAACGCCGTGGATCACGCCCACAGGAGTGAAGGACGATGAGAGACAGCGCGTCGGACGTGACCGACATCAGCGACGCCGTTCACTTGTGCATCGACATGCAGAACATCTTCGCTCCGGGTGGCCTTTGGGAGACGCCATGGATGGCGCGAGTGTTGCCGACGATCGCCTCGATCGTTTCGCGCCATCAGGCCAGAACGATCTTCACGCGATTCATCACGCCGGAAGATCCGGAAGATCGTCCCGGACAGTGGCAGCGCTATTTTCGTCGCTGGCGCGAAGCGACCCGCAAACATCTGCCGCCATCCGGCCTCGAACTCGTGCCGGCTCTGAGCCGCTTCGTTCCGCCGGCTGCCGTCATCGACAAGCCGGCCTATTCCGCGTTCAGCAATCCTGGCCTCGCGAGCCTGCTGATCGACAAGAACGTCGGCACGGTCGTCATCACCGGGGCGGAGACGGACGTCTGCGTGCTCTCGACGGTCCTGAGCGCCGTCGATCTCGGCTTCAGGGTCGTCATCGTCGAGGATGCGCTGTGCAGCTCGTCCGACGTCGGCCATGATGCGCTGATGACGATGTATCGCACCCGCTTTCACGGCCAGGTCGATCTGATGACCGCCGAGGAATTGGCGGAGTTCTGGCGCGAGTAGGGCACGACCCGCTCAATTGACATTGTCGCCGAGCATGTTGCGGAAGGCGGCGGCGACGGCGGCAATGCCGCTGGCGCCGTGCATCAGCGCGATCTCGCCCTGTTGCTCATGGCGGATGGCGTGGGCCATCACACGCAGGCGCAGATCGCCGCGGCTAAGCCACATCTGGTCGGCCATCCTGACCGCGCCTGCGTGATGCTTGCTCATCGTCTCGACGAACACCGTGTCGAATTGGTCCGCCGGCGCGGCCTTGACCTGTCGCATCTCGGCCTGTGTCAGGAAGCCCGGCATGGCGGCACGTTCGTCCGAGCTGCAATCGGGCATCTCGGTGTCGAACCAGCTCAGCCACCACGTCTCGAAAATCCGGTTCTCGCCGGTCTGGCTTGCGACCATCAGCATCGCCAGCTTTCGCAGATGCGGGTCCTGCGCGCGCTCGGTGGCGATCCGGGCCAGCGCGATGCCCTGGGCGTGATGCGCAGTCATGTGACGGATGTAAGTCTGGTCCGCGTCCCTGTCGCGGCCCGCCCACTGCGGCTCGTAACCATGGCTGCCGAACAAGGCAGCCGCGCCGAGCAGTGCGATCAAAGCCAGCGCGCCGGTGATCCAGGCATTGGTGAAGCGAACGTCGCGCGCGGGTGCTGCTCCCCCCGTCCAGCGCAGCCGGGCAAACAGGGGGTACATCACGGCCGAGGAGCCGTGGACGAGCAGGCCGATCCAGTAGGGCTGCTGCAGCGTGAACAGCGGTTGCCAAAACGGAAACAGGGGCACCAGCACGAACCATTCCATGCTTGACGAGAACACGGCCCAGGGCAGCGCGAGCAGCAGGATCGTGAGCGGCCGCAGGTCAGCGGTCCAGCGCCCGAGCACACCGAAGAACACCAGCGCCCAGGAGAAGTCCGCCCATTGGTGGAAGGCGATCCCGGCAAGGATCGCGCTCCACGACGGCTCTGCGCTGATCGCCCAATCGCGCGCGGGAATGGCGGCGACCGTCATCCAGTCGACCGCGGCGTCGCGTCCGATGCGCGCGGCGAAGAGCTGGCTGACGATGGTCGAGAAGGTGCTGCTGATCAGGCCGAGTTCGGCAGCGGCGACCCAGCGCGAGCGTCGCCGTGAGGCGCCTTCATCACCGGTGCGAATTGACTTGGAAATGGCTGACGGCGCGGCAGCGTTCACGTCAGCTGATTGAGTTTCTTCAACGGATTGAGCTCGCTCGGCTTGCTCTGTTCGTCCCGGCCGCGCTCCGCTTGCTCCTTGCCTTCCTCATGGAGATTCTGATCGCCGACGATCTCGCCGACGGCCTGTTTCGCCTTGCCGGCGATCCGCTGACCGAGGCCCTTGGTCTTGCTCATGATCCGCCTCCTGGCTCACGCCGCCACCCCGGCGCTTGAAGGGGGTGAGCGCCGGGGCTGCGGTTTCGTCTATTCAGCCTCCGGCAGGGGGGACGTCGGAGGCGTTGATGAGACTCTCTGACGCGCGGATGGTTCCTCGGCCGTCACCGTGGCTCGAGTTCGATGATCACGCCTTCATTGCCGCGGAGCAGGATGGAGGCGTCCGGCAGCGGCTCGGACGGCAGGTCGAGATGCGTCGACATCAGCAGGCGGCCGCGACCTTGCCAATGCAATTTCCGCGGCTCGGCGGCAATGTTGAGCGCGACCAGAATTTCCTTGCCGCCATCCGTCCGCCTGTAGGCAAGAACGTCGTTCTGCGCGCGTAGGGGCTCGTAGCCGCCGTGGCGCAGGCACGCGCGCTCGCGCCGCAGTCGCATCAGCGCGCGAAACAGCGCCAGGATCGAACGTGGGTCGCGCTGCTGCGCGGCCACGTTGGCCGCGCCGTCGCGCGGCTCGAGCGGCAGCCATGGATCGCCGGTTGTAAAGCCGCCGTTGCTGCTGTCATCCCATCGCATCGGCGCGCGTTCGGGATCGCGGCAAAGGCCATACCCCGGCACGAGCTTCTCGAAGGGATCGTGGACGCGGTCGGGCGGAATGGGAACGCGCTTGCGGCCGATCTCGTCGCCCATGAAGAAGAAGGGCGTTCCCCGCAGCGTCATCAGCAGCATCGCCAGCACGCGCATTTGCGGCTCGCCGATTTGGCTCGCGATCCGTTGCTTGTCGTGACCACCGATCACCCAGACCGGCCATGCATGATCCGGGATGGCGTTGAAATACGCGTCGATCGTTGCTTGCAGGGACAGCGCGTCCCATTGCGAGTCCAGCAGTGCGAAATTGAGGGGCAGATGCAGGCGCGGTCGGTCGTTGCCGTAGAAGTGGCCGATGCGGTCGGTCTTGCCTTGGACTTCACCGCACAACATCCGCCCTGGATAGCCGTCGATCACCTCGCGAATGAATTCGATGCAATCCATCGTCTCCGGCCGGTCGTCGGTAAAGACGGGCGTTTGGCGCTGCGGCGGCGGCTTGCCTTTCGCTTGCGGGTTATGCGGATTGTCGCGCAGCAGCGCGTCCTTGATCAGGACCGCGCTGGCATCGACGCGAAAGCCGTCGACGCCGCGATCGAGCCAGAAGCGCATGACGTCGGCGATCGCGGCGCGCAGTTGCGGGTTGCGCCAGTTCAGATCGGGCTGCTCGACCAGGAAGGAGTGATAGTAATATTGCCGCCGCGCCTCGCACCATTCCCAGCCGCTGCCGCCGAAGCGGCTCAGCCAGTTGTTGGGCGGGCCGCCGTTCTCGGCTGCGTCGGCCCAGATGTACCAATCGGCCTTCGCGCTGTTCCGTGAGCTGCTGCTCTCGATGAACCATGCGTGATCGTTCGCGGTATGATTGGGCACGAGATCGAGGATCACGCGGATATCCGCCGCGTGCAGGGCCTTGAGCAGGCGGTCGAACGCCTCGAGGCTGCCGAACGCAGGATCGATCGAGCAGTAGTCGGAGATGTCGTAGCCGAGGTCGCGAAACGGGCTCTTGTAGACCGGCGTCAGCCACACCGCGTCGACGCCGAGCCATTTCAGATAGTCGATGCGGGATGTCAGGCCGGCGAGATCACCCTTGCCGTCGCCGTCCGAGTCCTGGAACGAGATCAGTGCGATTTCGTAGATGACGGCGGATTCCCACCACGCACCTTCGTTACGGGACGCTTCGCTCATTGTCTTGCATCACCTCGTCGCGCGTTCTCAGGTCCGTTCCGTCGCGGCGTGCGCTGCGATCTGCTTGGCCGCGGTTCGGGCGCTCTCGATGCCCTTGGGAAAGCCGCTGCGGTTCGGATACAGCTTGCGCCGTGCGTCGCGCTGCGGCCGCTGCGGCTTGGTGTCCTGCGCGGCGCGGTAATCGAGCATCGCGATGCCGCCGACCATCAGCAGCGCCAGCGCGATATTGCCCTTTTTGGGATTGTCCGCGGTCAGCCCCGAGAGCAGCGCGGCGGCATCGAGGCCGTCGCCGCCGACGCGGGCCCACAGGCCGGCGTTCTTCTCGACCGAGAGCGTCATGACCCCGGCCAGGATCTCGCGCAGGCCGAAGGTGCGGACCAGCGTCTCATGGCCCTCCATGCCCAGCGTTTCCGTGACGCGCCGCGGCGCGAAGAATTCCACGACGCCGAGACCGATGCTGAACCAGCCGAGCGCACGGGCGAGCTGGTCTTCGGGCCGCTTCAGGCTCGGGCCGCCCTCGACGATTTTCGGGTCGCCCTTGGTGCGAACGATGTTGGAGAAATGAAACATGGGTCTTGCTCCTCAGGGCTTCAGCACGACCTTGACGCAGGAGTCGCGCTTGTCGCGAAACACCTGGTACATCTCGGGGCCTTGGCTAAGCGGGACGGTGTGGGTGATGACGAAGGACGGATCGATCTGACCTTCCTCGATGCGATGGAGCAGGTCGTCGGTCCAGCGGTTGACGTGGGTCTGGCCGGTGCGCATCGTCAGGCCCTTGTTCATGAAGGCGCCCATCGGCAGCATGTCGGAGAATCCGCTGTACACGCCTGCCACCGAAATGATGCCGCCGGGCCGGCAGACATACATCATCTCGCGCAGCACATGGGGCCGGTCGCTCTCCACCATGACCATCTGCTTGGCGCGGTCGAGCAGCGTGTCGGGCAGGGAAGCCATCACATGCGACTCCATCCCGACGCAATCGATACATTTTTCGGGGCCTCTGCCGTCGGTGAGCTCCTCGAGCCGCTCCAGGACGCTTTCTTTTTCGAAGTTGATGGTGGTGGCGCCGCCGGCTTCGGCCATGCTGAGCCGTTCGGGCAGGCAATCGATCGCGATCACCTGGTTGGCGCCGAGCAGGATGGCGCTGCGGATCGCCATCTGCCCCACGGGACCGCAGCCCCAGATCGCGACCGTGTCGGTCGGCTCGATGTCGCATTGCACGGCGGCCTGCCAGCCGGTCGGGAAGATGTCGCTGAGAAACAGCAACTGCTCGTCGGGAATGCCCGCGGGCACCTTGATGTGCGTGGCGTCAGCGAACGGCACGCGCAAATATTCGGCCTGGCCGCCGGGATAGCCGCCGGTCAGGTGCGTATAGCCGAACAGGCCGGCGCCCGAATGACCAAACGCTTTTTCAGCGAGATGACTCTTGCGATTGGTGGTTTCGCAAACCGAGAAATTGCCACGCTTGCACTGGTCGCATTCGCCGCAAATGATTGTGAAGGGCACGACGATGCGGTCGCCCTTCTTCAGCTTGCCGTCGACGCCCGAGCCGACCTCGACCACTTCGCCCATGGTCTCGTGGCCCATGATGTCCCCGGGCAGCATGCCCGGAATGTAATTGTGAAAGAGGTGCAGGTCCGAGCCGCAGATGGCGCAGCTCGTGACTTTGATGATGGCATCCCGCGCGTCCTGAATTTCCGGATCGGTAACGGTGTCGCAGCGTATGTCTTCCTTGCCGTGCCAAACCAGCGCCTTCATCTCTTTTCTCCCGAGCTACGAGGCAACCAAGTCGAACAACGAACGATGGTTGCTATTCCACAGTGCAAAATCTTTGCGCCGCACCAGCGTGCGTCCCCGATAGGAACGAGCGCGCATTGCGGTGATTGGAGCGTCATCAATCCCCCTCGAGGATTAGCGAAGGATACGCTCATGCCCGCCAATCAACTCGCCGTCGTCACCGGCGCCTCCACCGGCATCGGGCTGGAACTCGCCAGATGCTGTGCCCAAGCAGGTTTCAACCTTGTCATTGCGGCGGACGAGCCCGAGATCGAGAGGGTGGCCGTCGATCTGCGCAGGCTCGGCAGCAGCGTCGAACCGGTGCAGGCCGATCTCGCCGCCACCGAAGGCGTCGACAAGCTCTGCGCCGCGGTCGGCGACCGGCCGATCGACGCGCTGCTGGCCAATGCCGGCGTTGGTCTTGGCAAGGCCTTTCTCGACCAGGATTTTGCCAGGATCAAGCACCTCGTCGACACCAACATCACCGGCATGCTGTATCTCATCCATCGCGCCGGCAACGCGATGCTTCGCCGCAATTCGGGGCGCATCCTGATCACGGGCTCGATCGCGGGATTCACGCCGGGCAGTTTTCAGGCGGTCTACAACGCCAGCAAGGCGTTTCTTGATTCATTCTCATTCGCGCTCCGCGAGGAGTTGCGCGACAGCGGCGTCACCGTCACCTGCCTGATGCCTGGCGCCACGGAAACGGAGTTCTTCCGCCGCGCCGACATGATGGATACCAAGGTCGGCACCGAGCCGAAGGACAGTGCCTACGACGTGGCGAAGGCCGGCTTCGACGCCATGTTGCGCGGGGAGTCCGACATCGTGACCGGAATGAAGAACAAGATCCAGACCACGATCGCCAACGTCACGCCGAACGAGATGCTGGCCAAGCAGCATCGCAAGATGGCGGAGCCGGGCACGGCGAAGTCGTAGAACGATACCGTCGCAATCTAAGCTAACCAGTGCGGCGCGGACCGATAAGGAGGACGCCGATTCACATAGCCTAATGCGCAAAGCTCCCCGCGCCGTCAGACTGGTTCGGCTGGAAAAAGGGGGCTGTGATGCCGATGGATCGCGTCGAACAGGCCTTTGTCGCAACGGCAATCACGGGTTTTCTCGTCATGATGGCGGCGATCGTCTGGATGATGATGGGTTGATGACCGGGAGGGCTGCTGATTTGCGGATCGCGTTGCCCTATGCTGCGGTGCTTCTGTGTCTGGCGGTGACCGCCTGGCTCGCTTTCGCGCATCTGTTCTGATCGCCGTCAGGCTCGGCCGTGCGGATCGGCGATCAGCGCCGCCAGCCTCTGTGCCATCGCAGGCATATCGATCGGTTTCTCCAGGATCGGCACGTCGTGGAATTCCGGACTGATCGTGACCTTGTCGTATCCGGTCGTGAAGAGGAAGGGGACGTTCCGTGCCTTCAGTTCGCGCGCGACCGGAAAGATCATCTCGCTGCGGATGTTCACGTCGAGCACGGCGGCATCCAGAACACTGCCGTCGTGCAGGATACGGAGTGCGTCGTTGAGATCGCCCACCGGGCCCGCGATGTCTGCGCCGAGCGCGCGACATGCTCTGCCAATGTCGTCGGCGAGAAAATATTCGTCCTCGACAATGAAGATGCGTCGCCCGCTGAGCGCCGACTCTGGACCTGACGATCGAGGCGACATCGCCATGGTGCCTTCCACCCCTTCGTTGCCGGTTCATAGGAACATAGGGCGGTGACCCGCCTTGGTACAAACGAATACAACCGATAGTGGGTTCCATGAGCAACCGCGACATCATCGTCATAGGTGGCTCGGCCGGCGCGACCGCGCCGCTGAAGCAGATCCTGG
Source organism: Bradyrhizobium sp. 155 (assembly GCF_023101105.1). Classification (NCBI taxonomy): domain Bacteria; kingdom Pseudomonadati; phylum Pseudomonadota; class Alphaproteobacteria; order Hyphomicrobiales; family Nitrobacteraceae; genus Bradyrhizobium; species Bradyrhizobium sp. 155. The sequence goes on from NZ_CP064704.1 coordinate 3,295,689, forward strand.
GCCGGCTGCCGCCGGATCTGCCCGCGGCGGTGTTCATCGTGCTGCACATCCCGGCGCAGGGCATCGGCATTCTCTCGACGGTGGCCAGCAGCGCCGGTCCGCTCCCGGTCCGGCAGGCCGAAAACGGCATGAAGATCGAGCCAGGCCGGGTTTATCTGGCCGCACCGGACCACCATCTGCTGCTGTCCGAGGATCGCGTATTCCTCGGGCGCGGCCCGCGCGAGAACATGGTCCGGCCGGCCATCGATGCCTTGTTTCGCTCGGCCGCCATCAATTACGGCCCACGTGTGATCGGTGTGCTGCTCAGCGGCCTGTTGTCGGACGGTTCGGCCGGTCTCAACGCCATCAAGCGTTGCGGCGGGATTTCGGTGGTTCAGGACCCCTCGGATGCCATCGCCGATGAAATGCCAAGGAGCGCCCTCGAGGCGACCATCATCGATCTTTGCGTTCCCGGCGCCGGAATGGGCGACGTGCTGTCTGATCTCGCCAGGGAGGCTGCCGGCGCCGCACTGCCGATCCCGCCGGAGATCCGGCTCGAGGTCGAGATCGCGGCCGGCGAACGGATCGGCAGTGACCGTCTCGTCTCGATGGCCGATCCGGTTGCGCTGACCTGTCCGGCCTGCGGGGGCGTCCTGTCCGAGATGAAGGAATCGCACCCGATGCGCTTCCGTTGCCAGGTCGGTCACGCCTTCGCCGCCGACGTCCTCGCAAAAGAGCAGGAGGGGCAAGTGGATGAAGCCCTGCGGGTCGCACTGCGCATCATCGAGGAGCGGGCCGAGCTGGTGCAGCGCATGGCCGCCGACGGACGGCGCAACGGCCGGCCGGCGGTGGCCGAGATGTACCAGGCGCGCGCTGCCGAATATCGCGAATATGCCGACATGATCCGGCGCGTTGTGCTAAAGTCGCTCGATCCTCCCATTCGCAAGCGGGAGGCTTGAGGGTCGCGATGGCCATTTCCCTCGCCGAATGGACCGAGCAGCTCGATACCGAGCGCCGCCATCTGATCAAGGCCGATCGGGATATCGAGGAGGGTTCGCGGCGCATCCTCGATCAGGAGGCGCGCATCCGCGAGCTCAGTGCCGGCGGCCACGACGCGGGCCAGGCGGAACGGTTGGTCGAGGCGCTGAAGCAGACCCTCACGGAATGGCTGCGCCATCGCGTCCTGATCGAGCAGCGGATCGCCTATCTTCGGCAGCAAGTCGGTCCGGAGTGATCTGGGGGCGTTGGCAGGCCACCCAAGCTCAATGCCTAATGCCCAATGCTCGCTGTACGGAACGCAGCGTGACGTTTCCGCCTTGCACCTGTTGGGATAATATCAATTCTGCTATTTGCGGCGAGCGGGCGTCCTCTGGTTCCCGTCAATGAATGAGAGCTACCGAGACCATGCATGAAATCGGCGACCAGTCGGTCGAAAGAGAGCGCCAGACCAGGTCTCCGCTGATCATCGGGGTGGGCGCCGCGCCGACAGCTCTGGATAGCGTCGAGCGGTTCTTTTCCAGGCTGACCGTAAACGCCGACCAGGCCGTCGTGCTCGCATTCCAGCATCATGAGGCCCTCGACGAGCCGCGGCTGCGCCAGATCGTGCGAAATTCCCACGGTGGCAAGATTTCCGACGTCGGCAACGGCCAGACCATCGAGGGTGGCACGATTTATCTGTGCCCGCCGGCGATGATCACGACGATCCAGGACGGTCGCTTCGGCGTCCGCCCGGCCGAGCAGGCGCCCGGCGAGCGGGCGACGATCGACAGCTTCCTGGTGTCGCTGGCGGAAGAACGCGCCGAGCAATCGATCGGCGTGATCCTGTCCGGCATCGGCGGCGATGGCACGTTGGGTACCGCGACACTGAAGGACCACGGCGGCCTTGCCATCGCCGAAAAAGGCGCGAGCGACGACGCGGATCATCTGAAGGACGCCGATACGCCGGCGGCGATCGCCGACTACGTGCTGACCGCCGAAGACATCGCCGAGCACATCCAGGTCTATGCCCGTCATCTGCGGCGGCTGGAGGAGAAGCAGGGGTTCGATGAGGTGCTGGCCGCTGCAGCGACCTCGCTGTCGCGCATCGCCGACATCCTGCGCAGCAAGACCGGCAATGATTTCCACGGCTACAAGCAGAACACCTTCCTGCGTCGCGTGCAGCGGCGGATGCAGGTGGTCCAGATCGGCGACATTTCCGCTTACGTCGATTTCCTGCGCAACGACCAGGACGAGGCGCAGCACCTCTTCAACGACCTCTTGATCGGCGTCACCGAATTCTTCCGCGACAAGCGTGAATTCGAGGTGCTGGAGAACCAGATCGTCCCGAAGCTCTTCGAAGGCAAGGACGCGAGCCAGCAGGTTCGCGTCTGGGTGCTCGGCTGCGCAACCGGCGAGGAGGCCTATTCGATCGCTATCCTCCTGCGCGAGTACATGGCCAAAATGGACTCGCCACCGCAGGTTCAGATCTTCGCGACCGACATCGACGGACGGGCGCTGGCGGCTGCGCGCGTCGGCCGCTATCGCACCAAGATCGAAGCGGAGATGACCGGCGAGCGCCTGGCGCGCTGGTTCGTGCGCGAAGGTGACACCTATTGCGTGGTCAAGGAGCTGCGCGAGATGTGCATCTTCTCGCAGCACAACGTGATCAAGGACGCACCGTTCTCCAAGCTCGATCTCGTCTCCTGCCGCAACCTGCTGATCTACCTCAATGCCGAATTGCAGAACCGGGTGATCCCGTTATTCCACTTCGCCCTTCTGCCGGATCGGTTCCTGTTCCTCGGCAATTCCGAGAACGTCACGCGGCATCCAAAACTGTTCGTACCGGTCGACCGCCGCGCCCGCATCTTCAAGAAGCTCGAGACCGGAACCCGGCTGCCGCCGGAATTTCCGATCACGACCGCCGCGGGGAGGGCAAACCTCGAGATAGCGCCGGCGCGCTCCTTCCGCCCTGATATCGGGCTGGAGCGTCGCGCGCAGCGGATCGCGGAGCGCTATGCGCCCGCCTATGTCATCGCCGACAGCAACTTTCAGGTCCTGCACTTTTCCGGGCGCACCGGACGCTACATCGAGCCGACGGCAGGCGCCGCCACGCTCGATCTGCTCCAACTCGTCCACCGCGATCTCCGCCTGGACCTGCGGGCGGTGCTCAGCCGCGCGGCGGAGACCAACGAGCCCGCCCATGCCGAACAGGTGCAGCTCGGCGCCAACGGCCAGCACATTCCCGTCGACATCACGGTGGAGCCGATCCAGGAGAGCGGCAGCGGCGATCGCAATTTTGTCGTCCTGTTCAAGGACGGCCCGGTGCGCGCCATCGATGCCGGCGCAGGCAAGCCCAATGCGTTGGTGCAGACCGAGCATGTCGAGCGTATCGAAGGCGAGCTGCGGGCGACGCGGGAGCGCCTTCAGGCGACCATCGAAGAGCTCGAAAGCACCAATGAGGAGCTGAAGTCCTCGAACGAGGAATACCAGTCCCTCAACGAGGAGCTCCAGTCCGCGAACGAAGAACTCGAAACCTCGCGCGAGGAATTGCAGTCGGTCAACGAGGAGCTGACCACCGTCAACGGCGAGCTTGCTCACCGCGTCCAGGAATTGACGCGCGCCACCAGTGACCTCCGGAATTTCCTGGAGAGCACGCAGATCGCGACCGTATTCCTCGACAACGAGTTGCGCGTGATGAACTTCACGCCGGCGATCACGCAAATTCTGCATCTCGTAGAAACCGACATTAGCCGGCCCATCGCGCACATCAAGGCGCGCGTCCCGATCGAGGACCTCTATGACGACGTTCGCAGCGTGCTGCGGACGCTTGCCAGCGCCGAGCGCGAGCTGAGGGCGCCGGACAGCGGCACGCGCTACATCGTGCGAATCCTGCCCTATCGCAGCATCGAAAACTTCATCGCCGGGGTCGTGATCACCTTCGTTGACATCACCGCCATGACCCGCGCCGAGGAGCGGCAGCGCCTGCTGCTGGCCGAGCTCCAGCATCGGGTCCGCAACACGCTCGGCGTGGTGCGCTCGATCGCCCGTCGCACGGCCGATACGAGCTCGACGGTCGAGGAGTTTGCCTCTCATCTCGACGGCCGGCTCAACGCTTTCGCCCGTACCCAGGCGCTGGTGACCCGCGATCCCGAGGGCGGCGTCGATCTCGAATACCTCGCCGTCGAGGAGATGCTGGCCTATAATGCCAGGGAGGGCGAGCAGGTACGTGTCAGCGGTCCCCCGGTGCGTTTTCAGTCGAAGGCAGCGGAAACCTTTGCCCTTGCCATTCACGAGCTCGCGACCAACGCACTCAAATACGGCGCCCTGAGCCGGCCGACCGGTCGCATCGAGATTTCCTGGCGCCTCGAGCAGGGCACCGACCCGGCGGAGCTGGTGTTCGAGTGGCGGGAGCGCGGTGGGCCGCCGGTTGCGCCGCCGCCGCACAAAGGATTTGGGACCGAGCTTCTGGAGCGCACACTCGCGTTCGAGTTCAAGGGGCAGACCAGGTTGGCATTCAGTCCCAAGGGATTGGAATGCACGATCACCATTCCCCTCAGCAAGCGGGCGTTTCATACACCGGCGGTGGCCAGCTGATGCCCTTGTCGACGCTAGATCGCAGCCAGGTGGACCCGGTCATTCGCCGGCTGAACGTGCTGAGGCCGCTGTCGACGGAGGCCCGCACCTCGCTCGAATATGCAATGCTCGAGGGAATCCAGCGCGCAGGAGCGGGCGAGGATCTGATCTCGGAGGGCGATCCGGTCGACAGCGTGCGCCTCGTGCTGTCGGGCTGGCTCTGCCGCTACAAGACGCTCGAGGACGGGCGGCGCCAGATCGTCAATTTTCTCTTTCCCGGCGAAAGTTGCGACGCGCACGCGTTCCTGTTGTCGGTGATGGATCATTCCATCGCGGCGATGACGCCGGTCGTCTACACCGAAATCAAGCGCGCGCGGTTCGAGAGTCTGGTGGCGAGCGACCGCGCGCTGGCGGAAGCGTTCTGGTGCGAGACGCTTGTCAACAACGCGATCCAGCGCGAATGGGCCATCAATCTCGGCCGCCGGGTGGCCTTCGAACGCGTGGCCCATCTGTTCTGCGAAATCATCGAGCGGCTGCGTCCTGTCGGCATGGTCGAGGGCAATTCCTGCGTGATGCCGGTGACGCAAATGGATCTTGCGGACGCCACCGGCCTGTCGGTGGTCCATCTCAACCGCACGGTTCAGGAGTTGCGTGCTTCCGGTCTGATCGTGCTGCGCGATCGCACGCTGACCATCACCGATCTCGATGCGCTCAAGGACGCGGCGCTGTTCTCGCCGAGCTATCTGCAACTCTATCGACGGAGCTAAGCGTTTGCTCGGTTGGGGAACGGTCGTACTTGATCCAGGTTAGCGTTCGCGAATGTTTTTTGAGCGGATGGCTGGTTTTGAGTAATTGACGTAACTTACGTAAAGGCAGTTTCGTCCCGAATCCTGTATTGTCGTTCCATGAACGACGTCCTGCTTGCCCGCGCTGAGCGCGCGATCGAAGCAAGCCGCGCCCTCCGGGCGCAGCGCAGAGCGGTCGCGGACCAGCTTGATCACGCCACGCGCCAGGTGCGCCGGGTGGTGATGGAAAGCGCGATGTTGCGCTCGGAGCTCAAGGCCCTCCGCGACGACCGGGAAGGACAGGATCTCCGGCACCGCGCGCCGTCGGAATAGGAGCCGACGACACTAAACGTCTAGCTGCGCCGGGATGGGTGCCTCGCTCAGCGCCGCTTCGCTGCTTTGGATCGCCTGTTGTAAGGCGAGCGGTTGACGGGCTTGAGCGAAATGCCTTCGCGCTGCGCCTTGCTGCGAATGGCCGCGACCGGACGCTGCAGCTTGATGCTCATGACGCCCGTGGGCGTGTTTCCTTTTGCGAGCTGCTTCAGCTTGCTCACGTCCGCAGGTGTCCATCGTTCGCGCGCCCGCCGCTTGTACGCGGGGTTTGCCTTGCGCGGGCCCTTGCGGCCGATCGGTGAACCCGGTTGTTTCCATGCTGCTTTCACCATGATGATCCTCCTTCAAGTCCCTCATCAATAAGCGAATCAGCATTTCGGTTCCGGCGCACTCGAGGCAGTGCCGGCGCGCGAAGGGAATGCGCGCATCCGTCGCTGCTCGGCCGTTTCGTTTCGCACCAGCAAAATCACGCACCGTTAACTTATTGAAATGCCGGAACCTGCGGTTGCGGCCGAAGCTGCCAACACTGCCGGGCTGGGCCGCCCCAACCGGCACGAAACTCTGGCCCCGGCGCCGACCTCCCGCCGGGGCCAATTCCTCCCATCCCAATCCTTCCATCTGAAGGGCTTTGTGAAAGTACAATGACCGCGAAACGCAACCGCAGGAAACAGACCCAATCGCTCCAGGAGCGGTTGGCGGCATTCGCCCAAACCGCTCGCGAGCGTGCGCGCAGCCTGCCGCCCGGCAAGGAGCGCGACATGCTGCTTCAGCGCGCCAAGCAGAACGAGGTGACCTCGAACCTGACGGACTGGCTGAGCGAACCTGTCTACCCGAGACGGGGAGGGTGACGATGCGGAGCATCAAGCACTACCGCGCGTTCCAGATCGATCCGGACGGGCATGTGTTTGGATGCATCAACCTGGTCTGCGACGATGATGAGCAGGCCAAGCGCGAGGCCGCATCGCTCGTGCTGGTGCACCGCATCGAACTGTGGCGGCTGGACCAGCGCATCGCGCAGTTCGATGTGCCGCCGGAAGTTGTCCGCCAGTAGGGCGACGAGAGGAGAGCGAGAAGGAACCGCGCGCTGCGCCCCGGGTTGGTCGAACTGTACCGACCTCGCGAGGAGCCAGCATGACGGAAGCCGACATTCGCAAGGGGATGCCGCCCGTCAAGCTCTCGCGCGAGGCCTTCGAGCGCCGCTACAGGAGCCGGTTCGTCGATCCCGCCTTTGCACCGCTCCAGCGCGAGCTCGACGCCATCGTCGGCGCGGCCTGGGACGCCTACAGCGATTCACGCAAGGCCCCGCTGACGCGAAAGGCGGGCGCGGGATTCTCCGATCCCGATTACGACATCGCCATCGACTGGCTCGATGCGCGCGCGAAGATCCTGGCGGCGCAGCGACGCCATGACGATGCGGACGAGACGCCGCGCATCCTCATCATCAACGGCTCGGCCCGCAGCGAGCACACCTGTCCCGGCGAGATGTCCAAGACCTGGCGTCTGGTCGAACTCGCCGAGCCGGTCTTTGCCGAGCTTGGGTTTGCCGTCGACATCCTGGACCTGTCGCGCCTGGCCTCGGAGTTCGGCAAGACGATCCATCCCTGCAAATCCTGCGTCGGAACCGCGATGCCGCTCTGCCACTGGCCGTGCAGCTGCTATCCAAACTATTCGCTGGGGCAGACCGACGACTGGATGAACGATATCTATCCGCTGTGGGTCGCGGCCCACGGCATCCTGATCGTGACGCCGGTGAACTGGTATCACGTACCCGCCGGACTGAAGGCGATGATGGACCGCATGGTCTGCGCCGACGGCGGCAATCCCGATCCGACCTCGACCCACGGCAAGAAGGCGGCCGAGGCGAAGGCGCTGGAGCTGAAGGGCTGGCCTTATCCGCGCCATCTCGCCGGCCGTCATTTCGGCCTCGTCGTTCACGGCGATGCGGTCGGTGCCGAGGGCGTGCGCCGGGCCTTGTCGGATTGGTTGACCGATATGCAGTTGATCTCGGCGGGCCGCTTCGCCGAGCTCGATGGCTATGTCGGCTACATGGAGCCATACGCCACCTCGCACCGCGACCTCGATGACGACAGGGCATTCCAGACGGAGGTGCAGAACGTCGCGCGCGCACTCGGCAACGCGGTCCGCCTGGCGCGGAGCGGACAGCTTCGCGAGCCCGGTGCGGGCCTGTCGGATCCAAACCCCAAATGATGGCGAATGATCAGCCGTATGATTGCCTGATCGTCGGCGGCGGCCCGGCCGGGCTGATGGCTGCGATCTACCTCGCGCGATTTCGGCGCCGCGTCTGTGTCGTGGACGCAGGCGCGAGCCGGGCGGCGCTGATCCCGCGCAGTCACAATGTGCCGGGCTTCGTCCACGGCCTCTCCGGCACTGACCTGCTCGCGCGCATGTCCGCGCAACTGGGCGAGCTCGCGGTCACGCGCGTTGATGCCGAGGTCACCAGCTTGCGACGACACGATCACGGTTTTCAGGCGATCTGGAACGGCGGCGCGCATACGGCCGCCACCGTCATCCTTGCCTGCGGCATCGTCGACGCCCATCCGCCGTTCGACGAATGGCGCGCGGCCGTCGCGGACGGGCTGTTGCGCTACTGTCCCGTTTGCGACGCCTTCGAGGCGATCGACCGTCGCATCGGCATCGTCGGTCCGCTTCACCGCGCCGCCGGCAAGGCGCTCTTCATGCGCGGCTACTCGCGCGACGTGACGCTGCTGGCAACGGGCGAGGATGACGGGAAGCCCGCGGCAGCGGAGCTCAATGAAGCCGGTGTCGAGATCGTCGTCGCGCCCGGCCTGCGCCTGAGGCGGCGAGACGACGGCGTTGAAGCCGTCTTCGCCGATGGCCGGACGGCGCAATTCGAGATGGTCTACCCGGTGATGGGTGCGGAAGTGCGCTCGCATCTCGCGATGACGCTTGGGGCCGAACACACCGCAGACGGCCATCTGAAAGTCGACGACCATCAGCGCAGCTCGGTCGACGGGCTCTACGGCATCGGCGACGTCGTCACCGACCTGCACCAGATATCGGTCGCGTTCGGCCACGCCGCGCTCGCCGCCTGCACGATCCACAACAGCCTGCCGCGGCGGCTGGCATGAGGAACGGGGTATCGGACATTGGCAACAGAATCATCCTCGAAGACCGCGGTCTATGCGGCGCTCTTCGGCAATGTCCTGGTCGCGGTCACGAAGATCGGCGCCGCCGCGTGGACGGGAAGTTCGGCCATGACGAGCGAAGCGGTGCATTCGCTCGTCGATACGACCAATGAGATCCTGCTGCTCTACGGCTACCGGCGCGCGAGCCGCTCGCCCGACGAATCCCATCCGCTCGGCTATGGGCGCGAGCTGTATTTCTGGAGCTTCATCGTTGCGCTGCTGATCTTCGCCCTGGGCGCCGGTGTCTCGCTGTATCAGGGCATTCTGCATGTCGCCGCACCCGAGCCGATCGAAAGTCCGATCGTCAGCTTCGTGGTGCTCGGGCTGTCGTTCCTGTTTGAAGGCGGTTCCTGGCTGGTTGCCCTGCGGCGCTTCAGCTCCGACGGCCAGCGGTTCGGGTATTACCAGGCTTTCGTTCGCAGCAAGGATCCTCCGGCATTCATGGTGCTGCTCGAGGACAGCGCGGCGCTGGTCGGCATCGCCATTGCCGCGGCGGCCACTGCCGCGGCCGTATGGCTGCGCCAGCCGGTCTGGGACGGGATCGGTTCGATCATGATCGGGATATTGCTGGCGATCGTGTCGATCGGTCTCGCGCGCGAGAGCAAGAGCCTGCTGATCGGCGAGCCCGCCGATCCGGAACTTGCGCGATCGGTCCTCGACATCGCAAGGCGGTCGCCCGGCGTGCTCAGGGCCAACGGCCTGCTGACGGTGCAGCTGTCGCCGGCCGAAATCGTTGCGGCCCTCAGCATCGAATTTGCGGACGACAAGCGCGCCGACGATATCGAGCGATGCGTCGTTTCGATCGAGACCGAGATACGCAAACGCCATCCAAGCGTGGCCGCCTTGTTCATCAAGCCGCAGACCGATGCTCGCTACCGGGCGGTGCGCGCCAGGCGTTACGGCTAGCTTTGCGAGGTTCCCTGGACGTCACAATCGGCACGACGGCAGGAACGATCACAACATCCCCCTGGTTGACCGGTGCAGGGGGCGAGCAATGGAGACACCGGATGGCTCAATCCGAAGACATGACGCGCTGCATCGCGCTCTGCATGAGCTGCTATCAGACCTGCCTCGGCACCGCGATGAACCATTGCCTCGAGACCGGCGGCAAGCACGTCGAGCCCAAGCATTTCCGCCTGATGATGGCGTGCGCCGAAATGTGCCGGACGGCGGCGCATTTCATGCTGATCAATACGCCGCATCACCGGCACACATGCGGCGAATGCGCCGAAATTTGCAGCGAATGCGCCGAGGATTGCGAACGGGTCGGCGGCATGGACGAGTGCGTCGCCATGTGCCGCTCCTGCGCGCAATCCTGCCGTGCGATGGCGGCCTGAGGACAAGCCCATGCTGGAAGAGAAACTCACGGAAGCCATCGTCGAGGAGCTGAAGCGGCAGGCGGCGAACCGGCCGCAATCGCTGAAGGTCGAACGGGCGCACGACGCGAAAGCCTCGGAGGAGCTGATCGTCAACGGCAAGATCGACTTGGCCGCGCTGGTCATGGTGATCGCCGGATCGGTCGCCGGCGGGCCTTAGGTCCGGCCGTCAACGGCGCCCTCAGCCATATTCCTCGCCGATGCCGTATTCCCGGTAGATCTCCAGCGGATCGAGGTCGGGAAAAAGCCGGCATTTGGCCTGGGCGAGATGCAGGGTCACCGCCGCCGGCTCCTTGCCGTTCGCGAGCATCTTGCGGATGTCGTCCATATGCGCGCTCGGCTGGTGCTTGGTGTCGAGCTGCTCCAGCGCGACCAGCGCAGTCGCCAGCGCCTCGGTCAGAACCCAGTCGTCGTGGCCGGTGATTCCCTTCTTCGGCATCGGCAGACCCCACATGTGGCGACCCCAGTCTATCGGGACTTCCGCCAAATCTCCAAGGAGCCGTTGCAGCCAACAGGCGCGCGGACGGCTCGACGGCCGGGGCTCCGGCTTGCATTATGGCCGGGCGTGGCTAAAAGGCGGCATCGCCGGGGCAATAGTATCTTTGTTGAAACAAAGTTGGCGTAGACGGGGCTGCATGGCATTCAGGCCGGCTGTTCCGGTCTGGGCTCCTGATCCCCGCATTTGCAACACGGTCGGTTGCGCCACCCTTCAAGGCTTAAGCCCGCATGGTCTTTTTAAGCTTCGTCTATCGCTTCGTGACCAACTTCGCATTCATGGCGATGGTCTATTTCAGCCTGAATTTCATGGAGAAGTACCAGAACCGGGCGATTATCGCGATCCTGGTGCTGGTCTATACCGGCATGCGCGCAGCTTCGACGCTGCGGGCGTTCTACTTTTACCAGAAGATCGAGAAGCTGGAAGCCGAGACCAAGCGCCTTCAGGCTCCGCTCAATGACGGCACTGGCGGAACGAGTGTGCGCAAGCAGGTCGTGGTTGACGTCGCCCGGCTGCGGCGCGACGGCGAGGTCAAGTCCTATATGGACCTGTTCTTCCTGGCGCTGATCGTATTGCTCTGCGTCGCCAACATCATGCGACAGTAAGCTCTACTGCGCGCGCTTCTTCAGGCTTGCCACACGGGTCGGGCGCGGCGCTGTGCTCTTGGGCGCGGCGCTCTTGGGGGCAGTGCTCTTGGCTGCAGTGCCCTCGGTCTCTGCGGCGTGGTTCGGTGTGCCATGAGCAGCGCGCGCGGTGCGGCGAGCGTGCCACTTGCCGGCTTTGACCTTGGCCGCAGGAGGCGTCTCGGCCGCCATTGCCAGGCGCGTCGCGGCGCGCCGCGACAAGGTCGTCGACAGCAGCACCTCGACCGAGCCTTCCGGGATCGCAAAGAGATCGCGGCCAGGCGCGGGCAGGGTGGCCGCGACATTGGCGAGCGCCATGGTCTTGCGCGGCAGCAGCGGTTGGTGCGCGGCCTGTGCGTTGAGGTCGGCCAGCGAGGGTGCCGGAAGCGTCTTGGTCTGCGCGAACACGAAGTTCGGCACGGCCGGCCAGCGCGCGATCGGTGTGGTCTCGGTCGGCGGATGCAGCAGCCATTCCACCGGCGTTGTCGGCGTCGCCAGCTGCTCGGCGGTCGCGGGCACCACGTGCACGATGCGATAGCCGCGCGCCTTGAGGTCGCGGATGATCTTCGGCAGCGCCGCCACCGTGCGGGCCTGGATGTCGTGCAGCAGCAGGATGCCCTTGCCCTTGGCCTCAAGCCGCTGGATTGCGAGCTGATAGACGCGATCGGGCGACACATGGCGCCAGTCGTCCGCCGGGAAATCGGCGCTCCAGACCTGGATGCCGCGCGAGATCAGAACGTTCTCGACGCCGTCGGCGCGCATCAGGCCGGGAATGCGGAAGAACGGCGCGAGCTTGGACGGATCGGTCATTGCGGCCGATGTCCACTCGATGCCGCCATTGATCTGCGCCTCGGCCTTGTCGAGCGGCATCCGGTCCATTGTGAGCGGATGCGTCATGCTGTGGGTGCCGACGGTATGGCCCGCTGCGACCAGCTTGCGCACGCCTTCCGGGTTCGCCTTGGCCTGTTCGCCAATGATGAAGAAGGTCGCCTTGATGCACTCGTCGGCGAGGATCTGCAGCACCTGGTTGGAATATTTCGGCAACGGACCGTCGTCGAAGGTCAGGACGACTTCATGGTCCTTCAGCGGCAGCGTCTCGCGGTACTGCATGGTGCCGATGCGGGGATGCTCGTGCGGATCGACCACGAGCGTGCGGGAGGTCCCGAGCGCGTCCGGATGGCCGGGGCAGTCGGCCGCAATGGCCGGCGAGCCGATGGTCAGGACACCAAGGAATCCGCCAAGAAAGCTGCCAAGGCAAAGGACGATCCACGATCGCGTCCGAGCAACAACGCTACTTCCGATCATGAACCCGGTCTGCCCTCTTACGCGATTGCCGCCATAGTAGGTCGGAGACATCAGCAAACGGTTCAGGCGCAAGAACCCCGACCCAGAACCCTGCCGCGACAAGTCCCCTTGATACTTGCATGGCGTAGCATGAACGGACTGTTAATAGGGCCCAAATCACCCCATTTTGCACCGGCGTGACATTCCGGCATCAATGCGCGTCGGCACTCTTCTGTGATGCACCCGCCGGCACGACGTGAACCACCCGATAGCGGTTCTCCCTCAGATACCGCAGGAAGGCCGGCATGATCGCAGCCGTACGCGCCTTGGGATCGTGGAACAGGATGATACCCTTGCCGGCGGCGGCGAGCCGCTCGGTGACGAGCTTCATTTCCTGCTCCGGCGTCATCTCGTTCCAGTCGCTGGCCCACAGGTCGGCCCCGAACACCACGATGCCGCGGGACTGGAGCAGGTCAAGCTCGGCTGGCGTCGCCTCGAAATAGGGGAAGCGGAAGAACGGGGTCGCGGGCGTCGTTGTCGAGGTGCCGTGCAGAGCCAGCTCGACGGCCGCGATGCCGCGGTCGATTTCGCTCTTCGCTTTGTCGAACGGAATGCGCGCCATGAACGGGTGCGAGAAGGTGTGGTGACCGATGCTGTGGCCCTCGCGCGCGATGCGCTTGACCATGTCAGGGTGTTCGGAGGCGTGCAGGCCGATCAGGAAGAAGGTCGCGCGCACGCATTCCTGCGCCAGTGCCACCAATACCTTCGACGTCGTCGGCGGATGCGGCCCGTCGTCGAAGGTCAGCACGACCTCGTGATCGGCAAGCTCCAGCGTCTGCGGAAAGCTCTTCAGGCCCACGCGCGGCGCGGTCTTGGCGTCGACGCTCAGAATGCGGGAGGTGCCGAGCGCGTCCTTGCGCGGGCACTCGGCGGCTTCACTCGAGGCGATGCCGGTGAGGGCGGCGAGGGCTGCGCCTGCCGACATCGAGGTCCACCTCAGTCGAAGCATCTTTGTCATTGCGCTCAGAGTTGCCTTGTGGGTATTGCCTGAACCGTCAGCTCAGACCACTCGTTCCAACCTGTCGAACGGCGAGGCGCGCCATGGATGAACATCTGGACGGTGCCGCATCTGCCGCGGAATCGGTACTCGACCACGTGCCGATGCGCAATGAAGACGGCGAAATTCGTCACGAATTCGTCGCGGAAATTACCCATGCGATCGAGGCCGGCGACAGCGCCGCGCTGCGCGCCTGCGTTGCCGAGCTGCACGAGGCCGATCTCGGCGATCTCATTGGGGCTCTCGAGCCCGACGATCGGGTCCGCCTGGTTGAGCTGACGGGGCGCGATTTCGACTTCTCCGCGCTGAACGAGCTCGACGAGGGCGTGCGCGAGGAGATCCTCGAGGAACTGCCGCCGCAGACGGTCGCGGAAGGTGTGCGCGAGCTCGAATCCGATGACGCGGTCGAGCTGCTGGAAACGCTCGATCAGGCCGATCAGGAGGAGATCCTCGAGAAGCTGCCGCTCAAGGAGCGCGTCGTGCTCGAGCGCAGCCTGCTTTATCCGGAGAACTCCGCCGGCCGCCGGATGCAGACCGAGTTCATCGCCGTGCCGCAGGATTTCACCGTGGGGCAGGCGATCGACTACATGCGCGAGACGCCGGATCTGCCAGACCGCTTCTACGAGATCTACGTCGTCGACAAGGAGCAGCACTGGCAGGGCGCGGTCTCGCTCGACGTGCTGCTGCGCGCCCGCCGCCCGGTGGCGCTTGCCGAACTGACCGACGAGGATCGCCGCCGCGTCTCCGTCCTGGAGGACCAGGAGGAGGTGGCGCGCATGTTCGGCAAGTACAATCTCGTCGCAGCCCCGGTGCTCGACACCCAGGACCGCCTCGTCGGCGTCATCACCGTCGACGACGTCGTCGACGTCATCGAGGAAGAGGCGGACGAGGACCTCAAGGCGCTCGGCGGCGTCAACAGCGACGAAGAGCTGTCCGACACCGTGTTCACCATTGCACGCGCGCGGTTCAACTGGCTGCTGGTCAATCTCGCCACCGCCTTTCTGGCGTCGTCCGTGCTCGGCCTGTTCGAGGGGCAGCTCGAGAAGATGGTGGCGCTCGCCGTGCTGGCGCCGATCGTCGCAAGCCAGGGCGGCAATGCCGCGACCCAGACCATGACGGTCGCGGTGCGGGCGCTGGCGACGCGCGAGCTCGGCTCCTCCAATGCCTGGCGCGTGGTGGTGCGCGAGGGCCTGGTCGGCCTCGTCAACGGTCTCGCCTTTGCCGTGATCACGGGCGTCGCTGCGGTGGCCTGGTTCAGGATCCCGGGCCTCGGCCTGGTCATCGGGCTCGCCATCATCGTGAACCTCTTCGCCGGCGCACTCGGAGGCATCCTGATCCCGATGGCGCTCGAACGTGTCAGGGCCGATCCGGCCGTGGCCTCCGGCACGTTCGTGACAACGGTCACTGACGTCGTCGGCTTCTTCTCCTTCCTCGGCATCGCGACGTTGTGGTTCGGGTTGAGGTAGGGCTACACGCACTCTCGTCTCCCCGGCGCGCTGCAACGCCCTTGGCGTTGCTGCGCAACCGGGACCCAGAAGCGGCACAGTATTGCAGCGACATGGGCCCCGGCTCTGCAGCGCACCGCTGAAGAAGCGCTGCGCTGCGTCCGGGGCACGAGACCGTATACGCAGCCATCATCTTTAATCCGAACTTAAGCGAGCTGCCGCATCATCGCCTTGCTTGGGGGAATGAGCATGCGTGTGCGGTTGAAGGCGGACGGACGGATTGTCGAGTTGCGGGATGGGCGGGAGTTTCCGGTCCAGCCGTTTCCAATCCAGCCCGTACCTAACGCAGCGCCGCCCGACACCAGCTCGCTCGCCGTGCGCGATTTGCGCCGCCGTGCCTGCCTGACCCAGATGGAGTTCGCGGCCAAGCTCGGCGTTCCCGTCGAGACCATCCGCAATTGGGAGCAGGGCAAGCGGGCCCCGCGGGGACCCGCCCGCGCGCTGCTCGCTGTGATCGCGCATGCGCCTGACACCGTATTCCAGGCGCTTGCCAAAGCCTGAGCTCGAGGCCTGACCTCAAGGCCTGACGTCAAGGCCTGACGTCAAGGCCTGGCACGAACCTCCCGTTAGCATTGCGCGCAAGATCCGACCCGGCGGCCGGTGTCGCCCGTTGGCAGTGTTGCCAGCCGGGTTCATAATGACGCCTGGATCATGATTTGGGGCGACCGCGACAGAGAGGATTCCTCATGCTGTTCGTCGAGACCAATGGCGCAAGGATACCGGCGATCGGGCTGGGGACCTGGGAGCTGAGCGGGCGCATGTGCACCCGTGTGGTCGAGCAGGCGCTGCGGCTCGGCTATCGCCACATCGATACCGCACAGGTCTACGAGAATGAGCGCGAGGTCGGCGACGGCTTGCGCGCCTCCGGCGTGCGCCGCGACGACATCTTCCTGACGACAAAGGTCTGGACCAATCATTTCGCGCCCCACGATCTCGAGCGCTCGGTCAAGGAGAGCCTGGCGCGCATGCGACTTCCCTCCGTCGATCTCCTGCTGCTGCACTGGCCCAATTCGCACGTGCCGCTGGAGGAGACGCTGGGCGCGCTGTCGCATGCCAAGCGCATGGGCCTGACCCGCCACATCGGCGTTTCCAATTTCACCGTGGCGCTGATCGAGCAGGCGGTGGCGTTGTCGCCGGAGCCGCTGGCCTGCAACCAGGTCGAATACCACCCTTATCTCGACCAGGCGAAGGTGAGGGCGGCCTGCGATCAGCACGGGCTCGCGCTGGTCGCCTACAGCCCGATCGCCAAGGGGCGGATCAAGACCGACCGGACGCTCGCCGAGATCGGGCGTCTGCATCACAAGACGCCGGCGCAGGTCTGCCTGCGCTGGCTGGTGCAACAGAATGTCGCTGCGATCCCGCGCACCTCGCGCGTCGAACGCCTGTCGGAAAACATCGAGATCTTCGATTTCGAGCTTTCGGACGACGAGATGGCCCAGATCGCCGCGCTGGCCAGTCCCAGGGGCCGCCTGACCGATTTCGCCTTCGCGCCAAAATGGGATTGAGAGGGGCCTGCCGTATGCTAGGACCAGCTTGGCAACCTGAAGTCAGGCGATGGAACTGCGGAAGATCATACGGACGGACATTGCAGCGTCGGCGATCGCCCATCTGACGCTGGTCGCGCTGATCATCGTGATCAGCGAAGTCCATCCGTTTCACGCCAGCCCGCCCGAATCGGTTTCCGTCAGCATCGTGACGCCGGAGCAGGTGAAGCAGGAGGAGGCCAAAGCCGAGGAGAAGACCGGGGAAAAACTCAAGGCGAAGCCGCCGGAGCCGACCCCTGACCTGAAACTGCCGAAGTTCGATTTGAACGATAAGGACAAGGCGGCGGCCGCGCCGAAGCCCGAGGCGAAGCAGCAGGCTGCGGCACAGTCCTCGAAGCAGCAGGCCTCGCCTGAACCGCCGCAGCAGAAACAGCCGCAGCCACAGCCTTCACAGACGCCGCAGCAGCGCGAGGCAAATGCGCAGCCGCAACCGCAGCCTCCACAGCCACAGCCTCAGCCATCGCAGTCGCCGCCGCCTCAGGCGACGCCGCAGCCCCCGGCGCCACAGCTACTGCCACAAGCGATGCAGCACCCGGAGGCCGCGCCGCCGCCGTCCTATCAGGCGCCGGAGCCCGACGTCACTGTCAAATACGGCGTCATGCTGGGCCTGCCGCCGGAATTGCCGACGGAGCTGCCGAAAGACGCCCCCAAAGACGATGGCGGCGATGCCAAGGATTCAATCGCGGCGAAGCTGCCGGTCGAAATCATCGCCGAGCTGCGTCGTCATTTGCGAAGCTGCGCCAAGCTGCCGGCTGGGGTCGCGCCGACCGACAACGTCAACATCAAGCTGCGCACCGTGCTCGCGACCGACGGCACGCTGGCGCGCGAGCCGATCCTGATCGAAGCCCCGCCGTCCGCAAAGGGCGTCGCGCTCGTGAAGTCCGCCATGAGCGCGCTTCAGGCCTGCCAGCCCTACAAGATGTTGCCGGCCGACAAATACGGGGAATGGAAGGTGATGGACCTGCCGTTCAGCCCGCGGGATTTCGGCGGCTAAACTCTCGCTTGGGCTACGGCCTTGCTTTGTCGCTCTGCTGTCAATCCATCTTCGCAAATATATTCCACTTTGCCGAAATTCGGACACGGCGTATGTGTTGGCCATCCCGGCTCATCCTTGAGGGGCGATCTTGTGGTCGTCATGTTCGCGAGCCGGCTTGCGGTGGACGCGGCAGCGTTCGGGTGCGAGAGGCCAAGGGCAGGGCGGATTGCTCTCTGTGAGCCCAAAGCTTCGTGCCGACGAGCGGCGCTGCAAAGCTTCGTCACGGCGCCGCCTGTCAAACCGCCACAGACGAGACGCCGGCAGCGAATACAACCTCAGCCTGAGTCGGGCGGCGAAATTGAAGCGCAGCCGCCGCGCGTGCACGGCGATTGCCGCGTCGGCGGGAGCATCAAAATGCAAAGATAATCAATGCCACCAGCAAGACGTTGAACATGCCCAACGTGAGTACGGCGATATCGAAAACGCGGATCAAGCTGATCATGGTGTCCTCCGATACACGCCAACCGGGTGCTATGATGCCTCCGCTACGACCGGGTGTCTATGCAGTTTGTGCCTGCTCGGCGACCATCGCCACAATGTCGGCCAACCGCGTTGGGTCCAGAACGCCGTGTGTGGGAGCGCGGGCGCGCTTGGGAAAAGTGGTGAAAATTCCGCCTTCGTCAACTCGCGCGGCATTGTTGACCGATGCGCTGTTGAGTTGCAACCATTTATCTCAAACCTCACTCGCCCTGTGGAGACAGGCGAGACCGTCGAAACTATCGTAGTTACCGTCGGGCATCGTGCTACCGACCAAGGCAGCTCTACCTGGCCGCTGAAGCTGCCCTCTGCTTGTTCTCTGTCCAACTCTGCTCGCCGCAGTCGCACTTGAGCGACGGATAAGCCGAGATCGCCGCTAATCCTTACAAGCCAGCCGGAGCACACGCTGGGGACACCACCATCTCGACCCAACACCTTGTGCACCGCGCGCTAGTGCCCACGATCTCGCAAGCTGGGTCGGCCGACACAATGTCGCGGCAGCACTTCGGGCACGTATATCCCGCGGTGTTTGGTGCGAAGTCATACTCCGGACCAACATAGGCGCAGATCATGTGGTGGAATACCGGAAACAAGATCAGAGCGGATGAGCCGCAAGCCGGGCAATTCGTTTGAGTCCCTTCGATCTGCATGCTGCACCTCGCTTCCTCTCACAGCTCGTCGAGCCCGAATAGTTTCACCAGCATGGAAGCGATCCGCGCGCTGAGTTGTGTGTAGTGCATGTGAACGTCGACGGCCGAGTTCAGCGCCGGGGGATGCGCGCCTGGGCTGAACTGAATTCGCGCGATTTGCGAGGCGGTACGCTCGCGCGCCGCCGATGAGCCCGCTCCGGGGTACACGTCTGACACCGGCAGAATTTCCACGATCTCGCCCAGAATTCGCCGGTTGCCGAACAGGACAAAGACTTCGTTGCCGACTTTCGGGTCGGACAGGCGTTCGTTGGGAACGTACCAGTCGACGAAGACATCGGTGGGGTCGAGAATTTGTGCGATCGGAGTGCCCGCCCGCGAATCTCTCGACGCGGCGCGCTCACATCTGCAGCTTGCTGAGGAAGCTGTCCAACTTATCGCAACCTCATCGGCCGCGAGCCTGAATTACCGCATTGACAATAAGTAGCGACGATTTCATCGTGCTGCGGAGACCGCACCCTTCCGATTTCTTCGCCGGCCTTGACCGATCCACCTCTCACCACGGTGATGCTGTTGATCTGCACGATGTAGGGCAGTGAAACCAAATATCTTGGCGAGGACACGCTGCCCGGGCCGCCGAGATAGAGAATTGGCCTCCCGAAATAGACGACAAAGAATGCGAGTATGCCGAATACGATTGTCGCATAGGCGGCGCGGACGGTCCGTCCGGCCGCGCGCCGACGGCTCTCGATAGGATCGGGAATATGCGGATCGAGTCGCGTCAGGGCCACCGTCATTTGGCCACCTCTTTTGTCCGATCTCCGAATAGTGCACGGCGAACGCGCGGTGGCACGAAATCATCGTTCCGCGACGAGGCAAAGATGATTTCCGAAGAGTAGGAAAAAAACCGCGCGCACTTCAGAGAGACGCCCTGGTACAAGGGAAAGATCAGCGCCATCTTCCAGCCAAAGTTTCCGACGGATCGTTGGAATAGGGCGAACACAAGTGCCATATTGAATACCGAGATCCAGAGCAGCAGCAGGTAGATCGCCGAGAGAAACAACACGGCATCCGGGCCGAACAACAGCACAATGTAGGCCAAGTAGAACGGCAGGCTGAGCGTCGGAACGAGATCGAAGACGATGAAGTCCAGCCTTTGGATCGTGTCCGGTAAACGCTCTAGCGGATGGCGAAAACTCAGCTCGCCATACATCATGAAACGGATGCGCAGAGCATCGCGATCCCAGCGCGCGCGCTGGCGCAACAGACTGATGCCGCTTGCGGGGCCGGCTGTTTCCGCCCAGGCGTCGGACACGAACCGAATGACATAGCCGAGCCTGCGGAGCCGTAAGGTGTACTCCATATCTTCGCCAGGGCCGACGTCGAGCCCGCCCTGCTGCGTGAAGATATCCCGCCGATACATGGAACAGGCGCCGGACAGACACGCGATCGCATCCACCACGTCGAGGATCGACCGCCCCGCAGTGATCGACATCAGGTATTCGACGCTTTGAAGTCCTGTCCATATCGAATCGCGCTCATTGCTGATCGCGATGTTGCAACTTGCGCCGGCGACGAGCGGATCGCCGAACGCAGCCGCGAGGCGCTCAACCGCGTTCGGTTCGAAGACAGTGTCGGCATCTACGGTCAGAAGAAGATCGCCGCGGGCAAACCGTGCTGCAGCGTTGATGGCAGCGCTGCGGCCGCAGCGGGTCCCATGGCAGATGACCATATCAACTAGCCCCTGCGCTCTCGCCCGCTCCGCGACCGCGCGTGTTTGGTCGGTGGAGCCGTCGTCGACGACGATGATTTCGACAGGTCGCAGGGTTTGCCGGCGCAGCGAGCTGATCGAAGGAGCAAGCCCGGAGCCGCCGTTGAAGGTCGGGATAATCACGCTTACCGTCGCCTCGCAAACCGTCCCACTGGCGCTTCGCCGCTTCGAGCTGAACAGAGCAAGAGACACCAGCGATAAGGTGTAGCGGGGTATGTCGAATATCAGCAGCGAGAAGGCGAGCAGAAACAAACTCGTTCCGGCGAGCACTTCTACCATTTCGGACATGCCGGCCACCTCCGCTGCGAAAGGACCATTCCGAGCATCCGACCAAACAAGGCGCGCAAGGCAATTATCAGATGGGAAAATGAAGACCATCGCGTTGATGGTCGAGTGGTAAATTGCGTAAACATTTGCTTTGTGTGTCTGCGCTATTCACCTCCAGCATCGGCTTGGCCAATTGACGATGGAAGCGTGCTCTCGAGTTTTGATTTTGTTGGCCTGCTGGCATCAGCATTGCGGTTTCATGCTGTTGCCGGGTCGATAAATCCGACAAGGTGACCGGTCCGGCCAACCTTTCAGGCGCAAGACGGCCTCAGTCTGGAGGGCTGAGGCCGGGGGCCGTTGATGTACCGTTGGGGTCGGTACTCTTCTATTTTAATCATGGCGAGACCACTTTGCGGTATTGTCCTGAAGGACAAGCAATCAGCACGTTGTTCCTCTCACACATCTGCGGACCGCCCGACGGGTATGACGGACCGTCGTCCGTGCTACGCACACGCCGTTGATACGTGTCCTACCGACGCCGCAGGCAGCAGCAACTTCCGTAACGAGGCTTTCGGGCTGTGCAATCGGGGCAGGTGTCATCGCCTGAGCCGATACTGCGAAGCAGAAGGCGAATGTGGCAATTCCGAGCGACTTGATCATATCGAGCTCCCTGGAAGCGCCCAACCGCCCGGCCGGCGCGGCGGAGCGATGACGCGACTCTCTCAAGTTGATGCCCGCGTCTGTAAGAGAATTGAGATAGATCAAAGCGACTTTAGGGAGTTCCATGCGGCAATCGCTGCACATAGCAGATCGAGACGCCGGCTTAGGACTATGACCGCAGACTTCCCTGTGCCTCTTGGGACAAGAGGGTGAAGTGGCCAGACTCGGGCAAAATGCGCCGCGAAGGTGCGAAGCTATAGTCGCAATTCAAGATGCGAGCTGGAAAAGTGGCGCTGCCGCCTCATGCTCCGTCATTGCGAGCGCAGCGAAGCAATCCAGTCTGCCGCCGCGGGGGGATTCTGGATTGCTTCGCTGCGCTCGCAATGACGATGTGGAGAGAGGGTGCGCCACATTCGCTCTTGTGGACGCACCGCTACTCAGCGGTGCACTGCAGAGCCGCAACACGAGCGCGTCAGGGACCGCGCCGCGTCTCCTCGCCATTCACCACCTCCGGCGCCATCGCTTCCCACGCGCTCGAGGCGAACTGCCGCCGCCAAGTCACGATCACCACGGTTGCCGTGGTCACGAACAACACCCAGGGGCTGACGAACCAGCCGAGATAGCCGAGTGCGAAGAAGAAGGCGCGCTGGCCGCGGTTGAAATGGCGGCCGGCGGATTCGAACAGGCGCGAGGTGCGGATCACATGAGCTTCGGCCTCCGGCGTGTCACGCTGCGCGGCTGCCGGCATGCCGCCGAACAGGATCGCGACATAGTTGAACAGGCGGTACGACCAGGCGAATTTGAAGAAGGCATAGACGCAGATCAGGACGAGGCCGACGCATTTCAGCTCCCACATCGCCGGCGAGGTACTGAGATCGATCGGCAGCTTGCTCAAGATCGTGATCGCGTCGTTGGTCGCGTGCAGCAGCGCCAGCGCGCCGCCGAGCGCGATCAGGCTGGTGGAGGCGAAGAAGGCGGTGCCGTTCTGCAACGAGGCCATGATCTGCATGTCGACCATGCGCGCGTCGCGGTCGAGTAGCCGGCGCACCCACACCTCGCGGTAGCGGTTCATGCGCGCCGACAGGCTGTCGCGGCCATAGGCCGATTGCTCCAGCGTCAGGGCGTAGACCAGCCATTCGATGATGAAGAAGCCGACGGCTGTGATGTCGACCCAATGCCTGCTCATGTCAGTCTCCCGGAGAGGATCGCAACGCTTGCCACGCATGGCGAGGTGCAGCAACGATTGATTGGCGGCAGGCGATGGCGTTAAAAGCGGCTCGCTTCAAGGCGTATCGAGAAGGACTGATGACATGGCTGCGCTGAAACTCGCAATCGGCAACAAGAATTACTCGTCATGGTCGATGCGGCCCTGGCTCGCGCTCCGCGCCAACGACATTCCGTTCGTGGAGACCCTCATCCCGCTCTACACCGACAATCCCGCGGACAAGGAGCAGATCATCTCGTTCAGCCGCGCCGGCAAGGTGCCGGTGCTGGTCGATGGCGACATCACGGTGTGGGATTCGCTCAGCATCATCGAATACATCGCCGAGCGCTATCCGGAAGTGAAGCTGTGGCCGGACGAGGCCGCCGCGCGCGCCCATGCCCGTTCGGTGTGCGCCGAGATGCATTCCGGCTTCATGGCCCTTCGCAACGAATGCGGCATGAACCTGCACCGTCCGGTGCGCCCCGTGACGCTGTCGGCGGACGCCGAGGCCAATATCGCGCGCGTGCAGGAGATCTGGCGCGAATGTAGGGCCCGGTATGGCGCCAATGGACCGTTCCTGTTCGGGCGCTTCGGCGCAGCGGATGCGATGTATGCCCCGGTCGTGCACCGCTTTCGCACCTACGCGATTGAGGTCACGCCGGAGACCAAGGCCTACATGGACACGATGCTGGCGCTTCCGGCGTTCCAGGAATGGACCCGGGACGCGCTCGCCGAAACGCTTGTCATCGAAAAGTTCGAGAACGTGTAATCTGCGGTGATCGGCCTCGCTCGACGTCGAGCAAGCCGGCGGCGCTCCATGCCAGGATGGTCGGCAGGGAGAGGGACCTCACGGCCCAGGAACCGCCCAAGATGGTGGATCACGCCAGCCCCGACGGCCGTTTGCCCCATACCCCCGGAAGAACCGGTTCCAGCGGTATCGTCGGCTGACGGCATCACTCTGAAATAACTGCAAAATTCGCACGTTTGCCATGTCGCATACTGCTGGCCAAAAACGCTCGTCGCATGCTATACAGCGGCCGGGTTTCCGGCCGGCCGACGCAGTGGGACCATGGGCGTGGCAGGCGTTGTTTGAGTGATGGAGAGGGTGTTGAAGCACAAATTCCCTATTGGCGCGCGCGTATTGTTCACCGCCAGCAATGTCGCACGCCCCGCTGCCAGCGGTTCGTATGAGGTCATCCGCCTCCTGCCGACCGATGGTGACGACTGTCAGTACCGGATCAAGAGCTCGACCGAAGCCTTCGAACGTGTCGCCAAGGAAAGCCAGCTCGCGCTGTCCTGAAGGCCGACGCTATCCGCGCATTGGCGCGTCCCCGGGAATTTGTATTCTGCCGCCGTCAAAAGGCCCGCTTCACCTTCAAAAGGTGGGCCGGGGGCAGTTGCCGACTCTCGGTACTCGCTTTGACCATTCGCTCTCTGCTCGCGTGAGGGGACGTCGCGCATGAACTGGGCATGGGCCTCGTCGCTCGACCAAATTTGGCGCTCGCCGGCCTTTCCAATGTGGATGATGCTGGTGGCTGCCGGCTTCTTCGGGCTGATCCTCCTGGTCACGCTGCTGCGCGCCGAACGATCGGTCGCCAACGGCGCGCTGACCGTCCTTGCGCTGCTCGCCATTGCCATCGCGCTGGCTGCTGTTGTGCGCGTCGATGGACCGGCGGGGCAGACCACGCCGACCGAGGCGCGCGCACAGGCGGCGATGACCGCGAGCCTGCCGGCGTTGTCCTGTCTCGACGATCTCGCCGGCGATGCCGTGGCCATGGGCTGCGAGAAGGCGCTGTTCGGCGCGCCGGACGTGGCCGCTGCGGCCGTCTCCACGACCGCGGCCAGGATCGACCGTCTGACGGCGCTCGGCGATGCCGCGACCGCCGAGAAGAGCCTGACGCCCGACATCAAGGTGCTGCGCAAATCGCTGGAGCGTGATCGCTATGGCTTGGTCGCGCAGGTACTGGTCGTGCGCGACGGCTGCACGCAGTTCGACTGTGCGGCCTTCCGCTCGCTGACCGACCAGCAGCAGGTCGCCGCCAACATGGATTCCCATCTCTACGACACGCTGGTCGCGCGCTACGCCCCGACCTGGAATGCGCCTGCAGCAGCGCAATCGTTGCCGGCCACTGCCGCACTTGCGGGACTGCCGCCGTCGATGCCGACGGGCAAGCCGACCAATGCCGAGTTCCCGAGTGCCTCGTCGACGCCGCCGGTCAGCATCATGAATCCCGAGCCGCCGACGCGTCAGGCGGCGCCCACCGCAAACGCGGCGGCTCCGCGCGCCCCCGCAGCGGCCTCGGCGCAGGCCGCAGCTCCCGCCGCGAAGAAGCCGCCTGCGCCGAAGGCTGCGCGGGCGCCGGCGGCAGCACCGGTTCCGCTCACGCCGCCGGCCGCGGCTGCCCCGGCTGCGGATAACGAGTAGATCGGCATTCCAAATGCGTGGCTGTCCGGCTAATGCTGGGGCATGCCACTACATCTGATCAAGCTCGCCGTCGGCTGCGAATCCGTCAAGGAATTGAAGGAGTGGACCGCCGAACGGATCCAGACCGCCAAGAAGAAGGGTCTGCCGCAACATCACATCCACATCACCCGCATGGTGCCCAAGCGCGACGCCGAGATCCTGTCGGGCGGGTCGCTCTATTGGGTGATCAAGGGCGAGGTCGCCGCGCGCGAAAAGATCATCGGCATCGAGCCGTTCCGCGACAAGGACGGCATCGGGCGCTGCCGGATCGTGATGCAGCCGAAGGTGATTCCGGTGTCGCCGCGGCCGATGCGCCCGTTCCAGGGCTGGCGCTATCTCGCCGACGATTCGGTGCCGCCCGATCTCGGCAAGTCCGCCGCCGGCTCGATCGCGGCGATGCCGGAGCCGATGCGGCGCGAACTGCGCGATCTCGGGCTGCTCTAAACCGCGATATTGTCGATCAACCGGGTGGTGCCGAGCTTGGCCGCGACCAGGATGCGCAGCGGTCCGTCGTTGCGCGAGCTGACCTGTGCCAAGGTCGCTGCATGGCGCACTTCGAAATAGTCGAGCTCAAAGCCGGCCGCCGTGATCATCGCGGCACCGCGCGCCATTGCGGGCGCGACCGCTTCGCCGGCGCGAATGCGCCCGGCGCTCTCCTTCATGGCGCGGTATAGCGTGGTCGCGGTCTGCCGCTCCTGTGGCGACAAATAGACGTTGCGCGAGGACATCGCGAGCCCGTCGCGCTCGCGCACGGTGCGGGAGCCGATCACCTTGACGCCGAGCTCGAGGTCGCGGGCCATCTGCGCCACCACCCGCAACTGCTGAAAATCCTTCTCGCCGAAGATCGCGACATCCGGCCGGCACTGGGTGAACAGCTTGCCGACGACGGTGGCGACGCCGCCGAAGAAATGCGGGCGGAAGCGGTCCTCGAGGCCAGCCAGCGCCGGTCCCTCCGGCATGATGCGGGTGGCAAAGCCCTCCGGGTACATGGCCTCGGCGCCGGGATGCCAGACGATATCGACGTCCTCGGCGGCGAGCTTGGCGAGATCGGCCTTCCAGGTTCGCGGATAGGCGCCAAAATCCTCGGTCGGAGCGAACTGGGTCGGGTTGACGAAGATCGACACCACGACGCGGCTCGCGCGCCGCTTGGCCAGGCGCACCAGCGACACATGGCCGTCATGGAGCGCTCCCATGGTCGGGACCAGCGCGATCGTCGCCTTTCGCTTGCGAAGATTGTCGACGGCGCGTCGCAAGGTGGGGACCGTGCGGGCGATCAAGGGGCTGCGTGACATCAGAACTCGACGGGATTGGGAATCGACGGGCGCGTTCCGGCGCCCGGCAGGCTAACCTTAACAAGCGGCGACCATGGACGCCATGCATCCGGATGCGGCACAGCATCCCGCGCAAAGCCGCGCAAGCGTCGCGGCATTGTGGGCTGGATCACAGACGCGAAGCGGCGCCGCGATTCATGATGAAGGTCAGCGCGCCGCGATTTGTCTTGCCTGTCACGCATTTCACTTGACCGCAGACGCGGCCAACTCGAAGATATTCGTTAGGGGTGTTGAGGATCGCGATGCTTGTGCAAGCTAGCCAAGGCCAGTCCGGCTCGGCGCATGTGGTCGTGCTCGGCAACGAGAAAGGCGGCTCCGGCAAGTCGACCACCGCCCTGCACATCGCAGTCGCGCTTCTCAAAGCCGGCCAGCGCGTCGCCACCATCGACCTCGACTGCCGTCAGCAGAGCTTTACTCACTACATCAACAACCGTTCCGCCTGGGCGCGCCGAACCAAGCTCGACCTCGAACTGCCGTTGCATCGCTGCATCAAGCTTGGCGAAACGATGCAGGTTGCCGAGAACGAGAATTCGGAGTTCCTTCAGTTCATGGAGGCGGTCTCGGCGGTCGAGAGCAGCTTCGACTTCATCGTCATCGATACGCCCGGCACCGACAGCTACCTGATGCGGCTTGCGCACTCGATGGCCGACACGCTGGTGACCCCGATCAATGACAGCTTCCTCGATTTCGATGTGCTCGGCACTGTCGATCCCGCCAATTACGCGGTGACAGGCGAGAGCCACTACGCCGAGATGGTGCGGGATGTCAGGCGCAAGCGCCGCCAGCTCGACGGTGCGACCACCGACTGGATCGTGGTGCGCAACCGCCTGTCGATGCTCGGCTCCCGCAACAAGCAGCTCGTTGCCGATGGGTTGAAGGATTTGTCGCTGCGGCTCGGCTTCCGCTACGTCGACGGCTTCGCCGAACGGGTCGTCTATCGCGAGTTCTTCCCGCGCGGTCTGACCGCGCTGGACGAGATCGACGAGGCCACGCTCGGCATGCGGCCAAATCTCGGCCATCTCACCGCACGGGAGGAGGTGACGAGCCTGCTCCGCCAGCTCAAGCTTCCGCTCGACGAGCGCGGACGTCGCCGCGCGGCCAATCGCGCCGAGTGGTTCAACCAGGTCGACAAGCCGCTCGAGGTCCACGACATCCTCGGCGCTTGAGGCGGCGGTACATCGCTACTTCCAGTCGATCAAGAGGCCGGTCTCCCCCGGGGAACCGAGCCCGCGCTCGACCGTTTTCACCCCGTGTTTACTGCAAAACGGAACCCGATCGAGACAGGTTGCGTCGGATGGTGACGTGCACCCTGACGTAGCCGTGTGAGAGCGAGATGCCCAAGAAACGTGTGCGCCGCACAATGAAAGGGCTGCCGGTTCACAATATTTGGCCTTCCTGTCACGCGGCTGTGACATATATTAGGGAATAGGCGACCAGGGGCCGAAGAGCTCCGGAAGAACACGATTTTCAACAGGGATTCAGGCCGCAAGAGCCTGAGGCTGAGGACGAAAATGAAGCGTGGAATTGCCGTTCTGGTTTCGGTCAGTGCCCTCTGTGGCGTCGCCTATTTCACGGCGAGCAAGTGGGCAATCAGGCACGAGACCATCACCTTCTACGATGCCTCGCGCGACAACCGTGCGGTGCCCGTCGATATCGCGATCCGTCGTGACAAGGAAATGCAGGCCAATGCCGGCATGATCACGATGCCGGTCGCCGTGATCAACCACGGCAACACCGTCAAGAACACCGAGTACGGCTTCCTCGCCAACATTTTCGCCGCGCGCGGCTACCTCGTCGTCAGCCCGCAGCATGATTTGCCGACCGATCCACCGATGGTGACCAAGCCGGGCGAGATCTATGTCGGCCGGCTGCCGCAGATCCTGCGCGGCGTCGCCAACATCCATCTCGCCATGCAGGAGATGAAGAAGGTTCAGCCCAACGCCGACTACGAAAAGGTGACGATGGTCGGCCACTCCATGGGCGGCGACATCACGATGTATTTCGCCAAGCAGTATCCGGATGAGGTCAAGAAGGTCGTCACACTCGACAATCTTCGCGTGCCCTTCGTCACCGCCGGGAAGTTCAAGATCCTGTCGTTCCGCTCCACCGATCCGCAGTTCAAGGCCGATGCGGGTGTGATCCCGACCGACGAAGAATGCGAGAAGGCCGGCATCCAGGTCGTGAAGACCGAATTCCAGCACAACGACATGCGCGACACCGGTCCGGATGCTGCCAAGAACTCGATCCAGGGCATGCTCGACAAGTTCCTGAGCGCGACCGACAGTGAAGTGGCGCCGGTCGACACGCAATCGTCCCCACCCAAGATTCTCGAGCCCGGGCCGGTCGCTTTGATGGCGCCCGCCAAGAGCTGACGCCTTCCTCGTCGTCGATACCAATTTCAAAGCCTCCGCCGGCTGCCGCCTGCGGGGGCTTTGCGCATTGACCGGGCTGCATGTGCTGACCACATTAGCCGCTCACGCAAGGGTCAAGGAAATGTCCGGCGAACCCATCAAACCGCGCGGCCGCGATGCCGTCTCGGCGCAACCAGGCGACGCTGTGCCGCAGGCGGGGACCTCGACCTCGGAGGACATCGCCGCCTTCGTCGCCAACGCGCGCGCGCTGTCACCGCATGCGCCCGGTGCAAAAGGGCGGCTGATCTTCGCGCTGGATGCGACGATGAGCCGGCAGCCGACCTGGGACATGGCTTGCGCGCTTCAGGCCGACATGTTCCGTGAGACCGCCGCGCTCGGCAGTCTCGACATCCGGCTCGTCTACTATCGCGGCTTCGACGAGTGCCGCGCCACGGGATGGATCTCCGACAGCGCCAGGCTGGCGGCGCTGATGAGCAAGATCGATTGCCGTGGCGGCGACACCCAGATCGGCAAGGTGCTGAGCGAGGCGCGGCGCGAGGCCGTCGCATCCGGCGTGCGCGCCGTCGTCTTCGTCGGCGACGCCATGGAGGAGAACGTCGACCAGCTCTGCGCCAAGGCAGGCGAGCTCGGCATGCTCAAAGTGCCTGTGTTCGTCTTTCAGGAAGGCCATGACGCGGTGGCCGAGAAGGCCTTTCGCGAGATCGCGCGCCTGACCGGCGGCGCTTGGTGCCGGTTCGATCCGGGCGCGGCGGCGCAGTTGCGCGAGCTGTTGCGCGCAGCCGCCGCCTACGCGGCCGGCGGACGCGAGGCGCTGTTGCAATTGGCGAAGACCGCCAGTGGCGCGGCCAGGCTGATCGGCCAGATGAAGTAGCGCTGGCGCAAGGACACGATGCTTTTTGGCGGTAGGCCGACTATATTCCGGCCATGACCCTGATCGCCGGCGCTATCGCCATTATCACCCTTTATTTGCTGCTCCAGATGTTCCGTTCGGCCAATCCGGCCGTGCTGGCACGCGCGATCAGGTTCGGTGGCGGCGTGGTGGCGCTGGCTGTCGCAGCGTTCACGGGCTTGAAGGGCGAACTGGTGGTGGCGATCCCGCTCGGGATATTCGGCGCCGGGCTCTTGGGCTGGACACCGATGGCAAACGCCGGCTTCGGCAATATCGGCGGGCTGTTCGGCGGGGGCGCGACGCGCCCGGCCGGTCAGGCCTCGCGCGTGCGCTCGCAATTCCTGGATATGCGGCTCGATCACGATTCCGGCCAGCTCGGAGGCCAGATCGTCGCCGGGCCTCACGCCGGGCGCGATCTCGATGAGTTTGATCTCGCGGCCCTGCTGGCAATGGTCCCGGCGTTCGACGCCGAGAGCGTGGCCCTACTTGAAAGCTATCTGGACCGCCGGTTTCCCGCTTGGCGTCAGAACGCGCAGGGCGACGCGGCAGGGGGGCAGCGCCGCACGGTGGCGAGCGGTAAAATGACGACGGAGGAGGCCTATCAGATCCTTGGCCTGCAGCCGGGGGCGGGGCGTGACGACATCAGCCGGGCTCACAAGTCCCTGATGAAGAAACTGCATCCCGACCAGGGGGGCTCGACGTATCTCGCTGCCCGTGTAAACGAGGCCAAGGATACTCTGCTTCGCACGCATAACGGCTAACTCCGGCACCACGCTACAAACGCTCGTCCCGCGTGAGCTCTGCTTGCTCTGTTTGCCGTCGCCCCGATGCCCGCCATTGTCGGCGTGGTCGATCCCTTGCGTAAAGTTTTAACCGTAAATCCTTGACGAGAGGTTGTCGTGGAACAGCCTCGTCGGTCACCGCATCCCGAAAATGAAAATGCCCGCGCAAGGCGCGGGCATTTTCATTGGAGCGGTGCGAAAGTTCAGTTGCGGACGGTCATGCAGGAGATCTCGGCGCGCTTCAGGGTGCGGCAGACGGCTTCGGCCTGGTCCCGGTCGAGCCCGGCGAAGCGGGCGCGGTAGAGCTTGCGATTATCTTTCGCGACGACCGGCTCGGTGAACGGATCGGCCTTGCTGAGCAGGCCGCGAGCCGAGCTGCGCGCCGCGTCGATGCGCTGCTGGGCTTCGTTCTCGCTCTCGAGCGCGCCGACCTGAACGATCCAGCCGCTGTGGGTAGCAACCGGCTTCGTGGTGGCGCTCATCTGGATCGGCTGCAGCGCCGGGTCGGCTGATGCGAGCTTCGCAGCAGCCGGGGCGGGTGCGGCGGCGGTGGCGGCCGGCAAGACGCCGAGGGTGCCGTTGCCGGTGCCGAAGCCCGCCGGCTGCCGCGGCAGCTCGGCACGGGTGATCTCGGCCCTCGGAGCTTCCGGTTGGCTGGCCTCGGGCTTGTTGATGAGGTCTGCGCGGGCGACGACGGCACCGGAGGTTTCGGCGACTTCGGAGCGGGATGCGATCGTGCTCGTGACCTGCGGTGCGATCTGAGCCGGGGCGGCGGAGGCGACCTTCACCGCGCCGGCCTTGACCTGGACGGTCTTGACCCGGACCGGCTTCATCGGTTCGGACGAACCGGGGATGATCGAGAGCGGCTGGCTCGAGATCACGCCATTGGTGAGCGGCGCAGGCTCGATCTTGGATTCTATCGGCCGAACTTCAGGCCTATTGGCTTCAGATCTGGGCTGAGCCGACGGCACCGCGGCAGCCGCAGCCGCAAGCGTCGAAAGGCGCGCGGCGAGACGCGACGGGGCTGCTTCGGGAGCAGGGGCAGCCGACGCCTGGACCTGCGGAGCGGAACGGGCCGGGGTGTCCGATGTATCGGCGACTTCGGCAGCGGCGTCGGAGCCGTTGCGTTCGGTGACCGCGGCGACGGTGTGGGCGGTCGCGGCCTTATCGAGGTTCTCCGCGAGCAGGTTACGCATGATGGCGTCGCGCGAGCCGCCGCTACGGCCGCCCAGCACCACGCCGATCAGGTGGCGGTTGCCGCGGCGCATCGAGGTCACGAGATTGAAGCCGGAGGCGCGAGTATAGCCGGTCTTGATGCCGTCCACGCCCTCGACATTCCCGAGCAGATGATTGTGGTTCCGGATCGACTGTCCGCGCCAGTTGAACGTCGAGGTCGCGAAATAGCGATAGTA
The DNA here is from genome assembly GCF_023101105.1 of Bradyrhizobium sp. 155. Taxonomy (NCBI): domain Bacteria; kingdom Pseudomonadati; phylum Pseudomonadota; class Alphaproteobacteria; order Hyphomicrobiales; family Nitrobacteraceae; genus Bradyrhizobium; species Bradyrhizobium sp. 155. The sequence goes on from NZ_CP064704.1 coordinate 3,327,701, forward strand.
GCGCGGGAAGCGCTCCTGGATGGCGCGGCCGAGCGTGGCCTGGTCGCGCGCGGTCGTGACCTGCTCGTCGTTGGGAAGACCGTTGGCGTTCCGGTAAACCGTCCTGGACATGCCGAGCGAACGCGCCTTGCGCGTCATCATCTGGGCGAAGTCGTCCTCGTCGCCGCCAATTGCTTCCGCGATCACAACGGCTGCGTCGTTGGCGGAGCGGGTGACGAGACCTTTGATCGCGTCCTCGACGCGAATGGTCTGGCCGGCACGCAGGTTCAGCTTGGTGGGATCCTGATCGGCGGCGTGCTGCGACACCGGCATCTCGGTGTCGAGCTTCATCTTCCCGGACTCGAGGCGCTCGAACAGCAGATAGAGCGTCATGATCTTGGTCAGCGAGGCCGGATGGCGGATCCCGTCGGGACTCGTGGCCTGAAGCACGGAGCCGGAGTTGCCGTCGACGATGATCGACGCGAATTTCGGGCTGGAACTCTCGGACACATCGCGCTGCACGCGGTGTTGCGCGTAGTGACGCCGGTGGCGCCGCGCCTCGGCAGCATCGGTGGTGAAGATGACTGCACTCGTGACCGCAAGAAGCCCAAAAACGCCAACCCGCGCCAAGCGCGAGGAAGACAAGTTTTTACGAAGCATGAAACCCCGTCCCCGTTTGTGACTTGATCACCGGCTCGTGAGGCGAAATTGTGCCCAAGGGACCCGGGATCATTACCTGCTCAGGCTGTCCTCCGCAGATGTTCGCCGCGGGGGACGTTGGACCTGAGCCGCTGTTCTGGCTAAGGTGATGTTCTCCAACGGCTTTTGGCCGCTTGTGGAAGTTGAACACGTCCAGGGAATCAAGGTAGGGGGCCGCGGTTTCCAAAAGCTTAAGGAACCATTGCGGGAAACCCCGGGAATCTTGGCAAATTTTGTGCGACGCACAAAATTCTTGACTTTTTTGTGCGTTGCACTAATCGTGAGCAGAGTCAGGGAGCCGGGGCTTCCGACAGGCTAGGGAAAAGGATTCCGAATGTTCAAGGTTGAAGACTTTCAGGGCTACGGGAAAGAGCACTTCGAGCAGTACGTCGCCTCCGCGACGTCGATGCAGCACGGCCTTCAGGCGATCGCCAGCGCTTATGGCGACTACACCAAGAAGTCGTTCGAAGACACCAAGTCCTTCGTCGAGAAGCTTTCCGGCGTGAAGTCGCTGGACAAGGCCGTCGAAGCGCAGACCGAATTCGCCCGTTCCGCCTACGAGTCCTTCGTCGCGGAATCGCAGAAGATCGCCGGCCTTTACAGCGACCTCGCCAAGCAGGCGTTCAAGCCGGTCGAGACCATCGTGTCGAAGTTCACCCCGGCCGCCAGCTAACGTTTCCTGACGTCCTGGAATCAAAGGCCCGGCTGCAGTAGCCGGGCTTTTTTTGTTTGTCTCGAAGTGTAGGTCTCAGCGCGCCATCGCAGCTTCCACAGCGTGCCGGTTTCCTTGAACATCGAGACGTCTGATCTGCCTTCGTCATCAGATAGAACTTGTCGGTGCGGCTCGCGCAATACTGCAGCACGCGGGAGGTCGGGTCGCTCCGGTGTTCACCTGCACCGTATGGATCCTGATGTTCGCCGCCTTGGCGTTATCGCACAGCTTCTTCTGCCGCGCGTCGATCTGCGAGGCGTGACGATCCCCGGAAATCTGTGCCTTTGCCCGTTTTCGCGTCACGCCATTGAGGGTAAATTGGTCCGTAGATAACCGGAGATAGCCCGCGCGAAACCGCCGCAGCCGCGTTGCTGGCCGGGTTCCTGGTGAACATCTTCTAAACCGGCGGGGCGGAAGCTTTTGTCAAATCAGTCCGGATTGATTAACCTTGGTGAGGATCGCCCGGACCGGGAATCGGGACCGCCATGGCCGCATCGGCCGAACTGCCGCACGCTTGCGGCGAGCCGGGGGCAGGCCCATATTCGGTGAGGCCGATCCGGTTTGGACCGGACCGGCTGGAAGCGGCGATCCAAAAAGGCGGTGCGCCTGTGCGAAGCTCCGAAGGCCGGGGCTGCGCGGCGAACCGTCATACGCTTCCGTGGGGAATTTGAACGCCTGAGCCATGCCGCAACTGTCTTCCAGACCAGATCCCTCCGCGGCCGCCGCCGCCCACGCTGCCCTGATGAGCAACGACGAGAACCGTTCCGGCGGTCCTTCCGCGCCAAACACGTCCGTCATCACCAAGGTCAAGCCGAAGACCAAACGGCCGAACCTGTACCGTGTGCTGATCCTGAACGACGATTACACGCCGATGGAATTCGTCGTTCATGTGCTGGAGAAATTCTTCCAGAAGGACGCCGAGGCCGCAACCAAGATCATGCTGCACGTTCATCATCACGGGATCGGGGAGTGCGGCGTGTTCACCTACGAGATCGCCGAGACCAAGGTGACGCAGGTGATGGATTTCGCTCGCAAGCACCAGCATCCGCTGCAATGCGTGATGGAAAAGAAGTAAGACACGTTACGGCGCATTCGAAGCCGGTTCTTGTGCATGTCGCAGTGTGATTGCCGCGTGATGTCTGCGCGCGATGTTCGTTGCAGAGGGCAAAACTACGGAATTTCGGACCGGTGCTGATCGTGCCCAAACCGGAACGGGTTTTGCATCAAAAAATACCGTAGCTGTGCAGCCGCCTGAGTCGCGGAACCGGTCTTTCGCCGCGATCTTGTATAACTATATGTGACAAAGGTTGTTGTTGCCTGACCGGGCGATGGCGATCATGATGGTGGGGGCCATAGAGGACGCGAATGCCGACTTTTTCCCAAAGCCTTGAACAATCCCTGCATCGTGCACTGGCGATCGCAAACGAGCGTCATCACCAATACGCGACGCTCGAGCATCTTTTGCTCTCCCTGATCGACGACTCCGATGCAGCCGCCGTCATGCGCGCCTGTAGCGTCGACCTCGACAAGCTCCGTACGAGCCTCGTCAATTATCTTGAGACCGAATTCGAGAACCTGGTGACGGACGGCGCCGATGACGCCAAGCCGACCGCAGGCTTCCAGCGCGTGATCCAGCGCGCGGTGATCCACGTGCAGTCGTCCGGTCGCGAAGAGGTGACCGGCGCCAACGTGCTGATCGCGATCTTTGCCGAGCGCGAGAGTCATGCCGCGTATTTCCTGCAGGAGCAGGACATGACGCGCTACGACGCCGTCAATTATATCAGCCACGGCATTGCCAAGCGGCCGGGCGTCTCCGAGGCGCGGCCGGTGCGCGGTGTCGACGAGGAGACCGAGACCAAGGGCAGCGAGGACGCCAAGAAGAAGGGCGAGGCGCTCGAGACCTATTGCGTCAACCTCAACAAGAAGGCGCGCGACGGCAAGATCGATCCGGTGATCGGACGCAATTCCGAGATCAACCGCGCGATCCAGGTGCTGTGTCGCCGGCAGAAGAACAATCCGCTGTTCGTGGGCGAGGCCGGCGTCGGCAAGACCGCGATCGCGGAGGGCCTGGCCAAGCGCATCGTCGACAGCGAGGTGCCGGAGGTGCTGGCGGCTGCGACCGTGTTCTCGCTCGACATGGGCACGCTGCTCGCCGGTACGCGCTATCGCGGCGACTTCGAGGAACGCCTGAAGCAGGTGCTGAAAGAGCTCGAGGCGCATCCCAACGCCATCCTGTTCATCGACGAGATCCACACCGTGATCGGTGCGGGCGCGACCTCGGGCGGTGCGATGGATGCCTCGAATCTGCTCAAGCCTGCGCTGGCTTCCGGCACCATCCGCTGCATGGGCTCGACCACCTACAAGGAATACCGCCAGCACTTCGAGAAGGACCGCGCGCTGGTGCGGCGCTTCCAGAAGATCGACGTCAACGAGCCGACGGTCGAGGACGCGATCGCGATCCTCAAGGGCCTCAAGCCGTACTTCGAAGACTACCATCGGCTGAAATACACCAATGAGGCGATCGAGGCTGCGGTGCAGCTCTCTTCGCGCTACATCCACGACCGCAAGCTGCCGGACAAGGCGATCGACGTGATCGACGAATCCGGCGCGGCGCAGATGCTGGTCGCCGAGAACAAGCGCAAGAAGACCATCGGCATCAAGGAGATCGAGACCACGATCGCCTCGATGGCGCGGATCCCGCCGAAGAGCGTGTCGAAGGACGATGCCGAGGTGCTCAAGCATCTTGAGCAGACCCTGAAGCGCACGGTGTTCGGTCAGGACAAGGCGATCGAGTCGCTCGCCGCTTCGATCAAGCTGGCGCGTGCCGGCCTGCGCGAGCCGGAGAAGCCGATCGGCTGCTATCTGTTCTCGGGTCCGACCGGCGTCGGCAAGACCGAGGTCGCGAAACAGCTCGCGGCGTCGCTCGGCGTCGAGCTGTTGCGCTTCGACATGTCCGAATACATGGAGCGGCACACCGTGTCGCGCCTGATCGGCGCGCCTCCCGGCTATGTCGGTTTCGATCAGGGCGGCCTGCTCACCGACGGTGTCGACCAGCATCCGCATTGCGTGGTGCTGCTCGACGAGATCGAGAAGGCGCATCCCGATCTCTACAACGTGCTGCTCCAGATCATGGATCACGGCCGGCTCACCGACCACAACGGCAAGCAGGTCAACTTCCGCAACGTGATCCTGATCATGACCACGAACGCGGGCGCGTCCGATCTCGCCAAGCAGGCGTTCGGCTTCACGCGCTCGAAGCGGGAAGGCGACGACCACGAGGCGATCAACCGGCAGTTCGCGCCGGAATTCCGCAACCGTCTCGATGCCGTCGTGTCGTTCGGCCATCTCAGCGTTGAGGTGATCGGTACGGTGGTCGAGAAGTTCGTGCTTCAGCTCGAAGCGCAACTCGGCGATCGCGATGTCACCATCGAGCTGTCCGATCCCGCCAAGACCTGGCTGGTGAAGCATGGTTACGACGAGCAGATGGGCGCACGTCCCATGGCTCGCGTGATCCAGGAGCACATCAAGAAGCCGCTGGCCGACGAGGTGCTGTTCGGCAAGCTCAAGGGTGGCGGCCATGTCCGCGTCGTTCTGGTCAAGGACGAGGCCGACGAGACCAAGGACAAGATCGGCTTCGAGTTCGTCGAGGGTCCGGTCACGCCGAAGCAGGAGAAGCTCCCGGGTGCCCGCAAGCGCCCGCCGGGCAAGTCCAAGCCCGGTGGCCCCGGCGGCTCGAAGGGGCCGACCAAGAGCCCGCTGGTCAAGGCTTGATCTGCGCGCGATGAATTGAAAAGGCCGGCTGAGAAGCCGGCCTTTCTCGTTGGCAGCCAAATATAAGCAAGAAGATCCGGTATGACCAACACGCCTTCTGCAAACTCGTCGTCAGCTTCCTCGATCCCCGCCGACGATCCCGGCCGCGCCCTGACGGTCGCCGATCCCGACGGCGCTGACGTGCCGCATATCTCTGTGGCCGGCGGCACCTACACGGTTCTGGTGTCGGGCGCGCAGACCGCAGGACGCTATTGCCTGGTCGACATGCTGGTGCCCGCCGGCGGCGGGCCCCGCCGCACCGCCACGACTTCGAGGAGATGTTCACGCTGCTCGAAGGCGAACTTGAATTCACCTTTCGCGGTAAGTCCCATACCGTAAGTGCGGGGTCGACCGTCAACGTCCCGGCCAACGCGCCGCACGCGTTCAAGAACGTGTCCGGCAAGACGGCCCGTATGCTCTGCATGTGCGCGCCAGCGGGACAGGACGAATTCTTCCTGGCGGTTGGCTTTCCCGTCGAAGGCCGCACATCGCCACCGCCGAAGCCGACCCCGGAAGAGATGGCCGAGAAAGGCAAGCTGATCGCAGCACTGCTGCCGAAATATCGCACCGAGATGGTGAAGATGTGAGGCGCGGCGGACGCAGCCGAAATCGGCCTTCCCAAATGGTCGCGCGCTATTCGCCGCGCAGGCGCTGGTCGTCCTGCACGCGAACATGCTCGGCGCCGCGCGCACCCGCGGACGACAGCCGCAACATGCTCAGCGCTGCGCCGCAGAGCGCGAAGCCGACGCCGGTCAGCAACGCGATCCTGGTTCCCTCGATCGGATAGCGGCCGAGGAAGAGTGCCACCAGCGCTGCGCCGGTGGTCTGCCCAAGCAGCCGCGCCGTCCCCAGCATGCCGCTGGCGCCGCCGGCACGCTCGCGCGGGGCGGCCGCGATCATGGTGCGGTTATTGGGGGTCTGGAACAGGCCGAAGCCGGCGCCGGCCAGCGCCATCCGCCAGACCACGTCGAGCGGCGTGGGCGCAGCCGGCAGCAAGGCGAGCGCAGCGAGGCCGCAGGCGAACAGCGTAAGGCCGATGCCGCCGAGCAGGCCGGCCGGATAATGCTCCACCAGGCGGCCGGCGAGGGGGGCTGCGAACGCCACCGCGATCGGCCACGGCGTGATCAAGAGGCCCATATGCACCGCCGAATAGCCGAAGCGGCTCTGGAGATAGAAGGGGATCGCGACGAAGGCCAGCATCTGCCCGCAGAACGAGGCGATCGAAGTCGCAATCGACAATGCGAACACGGGGATGCGCAACAGGTCGATCGGCAGCAGCGGCGAGGCCATGTGGGTCTCGCGGTAGATCAGCAGCGCGCCGGCGACGAGCGCGATGGCGAACTGCACGAGGCAGGTGATCGCGGCTTCGCCATGACCGACGCTATCGACGGCCGCGATGCCGACGCCGAAGGTGATCGCGGACAGCCCCGCGCTCTGCCAGTCGAAGGAATGGCTCGCAGGCCTGGTGTGCGGCAGGCTGCGCAGGCCCAGCACCAATGTCACCACGCCGAGCGGAACGTTGATGGCGAACAGCCAGGGCCAGCTGCCGAACGCCAGGATACCGGCGGCGAGCGTCGGGCCGACCGCGGCTGAGAAGGCGACGACGAGAGCGTTGAGCCCGATGCCGCGGCCGAGCTGGCTGCGTGGGTAAGTGAAACGCACCAGCGCTGCGTTGACGCTCATGATGCCGGCCGCGCCGAACCCCTGCACGATGCGTGCAATCGTGAGGAGCGGCAGCGTGTGCGCCAGCGCGCAGAGTGCGCAGGCAAATGTGAACAGCACCAGGCCGACCAGATAGACGCGGCGATAGCCGACGATCTCGCCGAGCGAAGCCAGCGGCAGCAGCGAGATCGTGATCGCGAGCTGGTAGCCGTTGACGATCCAGATCGAGAACGCCGGGCTGGCGTCGAGGTCGGCCGCGATCGTCGGCAGCGCGACGTTGGCGATGGCGCTGTCGACCACTGCCATGATAATGCCGAGCGCAATGGTCAGGACCGCCTGGCCACGCTGCGGCTGCGGCAGGCCGTCGGCGTGCTCCATGGAGGCTGGCAACATGATGGCGGCGTGCTTGATTCGAGCCGTGGTTCGTCTCCGGATTAGGAAATTGCGAGATGCATCGCAACCCGGCAGGATACGGGCGGTTCCTGCGCCGGGAGCGGGTCTCCCGGCAGCGCGGGCATGGGTCGGCATGGCCTCGCGGCTCACCAGCGGGAGGTCGACTTCCCGAACACATAGAGCGCGCCGAGCCCAACCGTCACCGCGGTCGAGACGATCAGGATGGTGCGCTCCCAATCGATCCGCTCCGCTCGGCGCGGTTGAGATTGAGAGCGGTGAACAGGGCCTTCATGGCAAATCGGCGCATCGGCTGCCTCGCGTGAGCGCACGATGCCACTGTCGGCGCGGGCCGGCTTGATGCAGCTCAAGCCGGACTGCGCCGGCGTGCCGGTCTCTACACCGCCGGCGGATTGCGGTCGGTGAAAGTTGTGCGCTGGTGCCAGTAAGGATAGGGCAGCGTCACCTTGCTCGCCGCATCGAGCTTGGCGATCTGGTCCTTGGTCAATGACCAGCCGACCGCGCCGAGATTTTCGCGCAGCTGCGTCTCGTTGCGCGCGCCGATGATCAGCGTCGAGACGGTCGGACGCTGCAGCAGCCAGTTCAGCGCGATCTGCGAGACGCTCTTGCCCGTTTCCCTGGCGACCTCGTCGATCGCATCGACGACGCGATAGACGTGCTCGTCCGGCACGGGCGGGCCGAACTCGGCCGTCTTGGGCAAGCGGCTTACGTCAGGCTTTGGCTGGCCGCGGCGGATCTTTCCGGTGAGGCGTCCCCATCCGAGCGGCGACCAGACCACCGCGCCGAGGCCCTGGTCGAGGCCGAGCGGCATCAGCTCCCATTCGTAGTCGCGCCCGATCAGTGAATAATAGGTCTGGTTGGCGACGTAACGCGGGAAGCCATGCTTGTCGGCAACGCCAAGCGATTTCATCAGGTGCCAGCCCGAAAAGTTCGACACGCCCACGTAGCGGATCTTGCCGGCGCGCACGAGCACATCGAGAGTCGCGAGCACCTCTTCAGGCGGGGTGAAGGCGTCGAAGCCGTGAAGCTGGAACAGGTCGATGTAATCGGTGCCGAGCCGGCTCAGCGAAGCGTCGATGGCTGTAAGCAGATGCTGCCGCGACGACCCGATGTCGTTGGGGCCGTCGCCGAAGCGGAACGTCGCCTTGGTCGAAACCAAAACCTTGTCGCGGCGGCCCTTGATGGCTTCGCCGAGAACGCGCTCGGACTCGCCGAGCGAATAGACGTTCGCGGTGTCGAACATCGACACGCCGGCATCGAGGCAGATATCCAGAAGGCGCCGGGCTTCGGTCGCGTCGGTGGTGCCCCACGCAGCGAGGCGGCCCACGCCGCCGAAGGTGCCGGTCCCAAGACTCAAGGCGGGCACCATGAGGCCCGAGCGGCCCAAGCGTCGGTATTCCATCGATTTGCTCCTCGGCTGGCCGCTGATTGATCCCCGCGACCTCTGTGCCGGATCGTAATGCAAGGCTGCGCCGTGTCCTACCTCGCGCTCACATACCGGCCTTGCTTGGAAACGGCCTAGTCGTGCAGACGCATGTCATCGAATGCCGCGTCAGTCACGCGCGGGCTGGCCGTCGTCGCCGGAAGCGGAGCCGCGCCCCTCGTTACTGGTGATTGAAGGCAGGTGGCCTCGCTCTCGCGCGCCGGCCGCGGCAGGAGCGTCAGGCTCCAGCCCACCGCAACAAGCACCGCGAGCCGGATCGCGATCACGCCGAGCAAGACTTCCGATCCGCTTATCGTGGCGTTGGTTCTCATGTGCAGAGCCTGATCCCGGCTGCAGCACCTGACAATCTGGAATTCACGAGCACGGCCTTCGCCTGAAGCGAAGGCTCGGGCCATTGGCTGCCCGGACGTCAATGCCGCGACTGGCTCTGCCGGAAGTCGCGCGGTGACATCCCGAAATGCTCGCGGAAGACGCGGCCGAAATGCGAGAGGTCGTTGAAGCCCCAGGCGAAGGCGATCTCGCTGATGTGGCGGTGAGCGAGCACGGGGGAGGCGAGGTCGCGCCTGCATTGAGCGAGGCGCTCACCGAGGACGTAGCGCTGGAACGAGGTGTCCTCGTCAGCCAGGAGATCGTTGACATAGCGGGACGAGATGCCGAGCGCCGCTGCGGTCTCGGACAGCGAGAGGTCGGGATCGGCAAGATGAGCCCGGATATGCGCCTTCAATCGGTAGAGCAGGGCGGAGCGATGCGTCGAGGACGGCAGCGGCGTCTTGCCCAGCCGCTCGCCCAGCGCCATCGCCAGGACATCGACGGCCTGTTCCGACAGAGCGGCGGCGTGGTGCAGATCGATCTGATCCGCGCTCTGGCAGAGCCGGTAGATGAAATCGTAGGCGATCCTCTGCAGTGGCGAGTCCGGCCCGAAAGAGGTGGCAGTAAGAGTTTCGGTCGCGCCGAGCCGGCGCTGCAGCATCTCGCGCGGCACCTTGAAGATGGTCTGCGTGAAGATGCCGTCGAATTTCAGCTCGTAGGGACGGGTGGTGTCATAGAGCGCAAACTCTCCCGGACTGACCACGGCCTCGCGGCCGTCCTGCACCACGCCGCCGGCGCCGCGATTGCCGAGCGCGATCAGGATGAAGTCCTGATCCGAGCGCGCGATGCGCGACGGCGTGCGCAACACGTGTTGACGGTCGGAGCAGACCTCGGAGCATTCCGCCTTGCCCAGTGGCGCCCGGGTGACCGTGCCGCGAAAGGCGCTGCCAAGATCGGACCTGCAGTCGAGCCCGACGAAGACGTCGCAAACGATTTCCTGCCAGAGCGCAAGCCGGCGGTGGCCTGGGCTGTCGTCCGTGGTGAACTGGATTGGCATCTGCAGAGCCTCCCTTTCACATCCCGCAAAATCGCGTGTCGGCGCTGGTCCCGACTGACGAAGGCAAATCCCGTACCGGGTCGGTGAATCCCGTCCGGTCGAGTTTTTGTTCCGCCGCGGTCGAGCGCCCGCCGCCCGGCTTGGTCAAATAGACTGCATCGGACCTGGCTTCCGATCAACCGGCAAGGGAGGCGGGAATGGGCATCGAACATCCGAAATACAAGGTCGCGGTGGTGCAGGCGGCGCCCGCCTGGCTCGATCTCGACGCCTCGATCGACAAGTCAATCGCCCTGATCAGGGACGCCGCCGAGAAGGGCGCCAAGCTGATCGCTTTTCCGGAAGCCTTCATCCCCGGCTACCCCTGGCACATCTGGATGGATTCGCCGGCCTGGGCGATCGGTCGTGGCTTCGTGCAACGCTATTTCGACAATTCGCTGTCCTATGACAGTCTGCAGGCCGAGCGGCTGCGCGACGCCGTGCGCAAGGCCAAGCTCACTGCCGTGCTCGGTCTGTCCGAGCGCGACGGCGGCAGTCTCTATCTGGCGCAATGGCTGATCGGGCCCGATGGCGAGACCATCGCAAAGCGCCGCAAGTTGCGGCCGACCCATGCCGAGCGCACGGTCTATGGCGAGGGCGACGGCAGCGATCTCGCCGTGCACGCGCGGTCCGACATCGGCCGCATCGGCGCCCTGTGCTGCTGGGAGCATCTCCAGCCGCTGTCGAAATACGCCATGTATGCCCAGAATGAGCAGGTCCATGTCGCGGCCTGGCCGAGCTTTTCGCTCTACGATCCTTTCGCGCCGGCGCTCGGCGCCGAGGTGAACAACGCCGCCTCGCGCGTCTATGCGGTCGAGGGCTCCTGTTTCGTGCTCGCGCCTTGCGCGACGGTCTCGCAAGCCATGATCGACGAGCTCTGTGATCGGCCGGACAAGCACGCGCTGCTGCATGCCGGCGGCGGCTTCGCTGCGATCTACGGCCCCGATGGCAGCCAGATCGGCGATAAGCTCGCGCCGGACCAGGAGGGCCTCTTGATCGCCGAGATCGATCTTGGCGCCATCGGCGTCGCCAAGAACGCCGCTGATCCAGCCGGGCACTATTCGCGCCCCGACGTGACCCGGCTCCTGCTCAACAAGAAGCGATACCAGCGCGTCGAGCAGTTTGCGCTGCCGGTCGACACCGTCGAGCCCACGGACATTGCCGCGGCGGCGAGCTGATCGCCGCAATCGAGGGAGGCACGATCATGGAATCCGCAATTCCTCTGCATCTCGAGACGCCGCGCACGCGCCACAAGCGCGTGCCGGACGATTACCAGCCGCCATACCCGTCCTTCGTGGCGCGCTATAAGCCTTCCGTGAACCGGGTCGTGATGGCCTATTTCGGCCTTCAGTATCGCGGCACGGCGGCAGCTGCTGCAACGGACGCTCTCGCCGAAATCGCGGCGCGGTTTGCCGCGGAAGGCGGTCCTTCGCATTGGGACCGGGCGCAATATGTTGATCAGGCAGGCTACGAGAACGTCGTCTCGGTGGCCTATTGGGACGACATTGCGCGGTTCGACAAATGGTTTGCATCGGCGCGCGAGGCCTGGACCGGAGCGCAGCCCGAGGGCATCGGCACGTTCATCGAGGTGCTGCGCCCCACGGTGGCGCGGCACGAGACGCTGTTTTCCTCGCTCGGCCGGCCCGAGGGCGTCGCCGCAATCTCCGGCGGCATGAGCGGCGAGGTGCAGGAGCACGCCTATTGGGGCGGCATGCGCGACCGCATCCCGCTGTCACAGACCGGCCCGATGTCGCCGGGCGGCAATCCCGAGCTGATCCGCGACGGCGCGCGGCTGCGCGTGAAGGCGCACGACAATCTCTGTCTGATCCGATCAGGCCAGGATTGGAGCGATACCGAGACCTCTGAACGAAAGCTCTATCTCGACGACGTCGAACCGGTGTTGCGCGAGGGCATGGATTTCTTGCGCGATGACGGCCTTGGCATCGGCTGTTACGCCAACCGTTACATGCGCGTGCTTGCAGCCGGCGGGGACGCGAGTGAAAAGTCCTACGGTCAAAGCTGGTGGAAGAGCCTGGCGGCGCTGGAGCGGTGGGCGGAATCGCATCCGTCCCACGTCAGGATATTCGGCGCCGCGATGAAGTACCTGTCGACGCTCGGCCCCTCGGCAAAACTGCGGCTCTACCACGAGGTCACCGTGGCTGCTGCCGACGAGCAGTTCTTCGAGTACCTGAACTGTCACGCCAAGACCGGCATGCTGGCGGCGGTGGAGACCGTCGCCGCTTGATAGAGTTAGATCACGCAATGGCCGAGCAGCTCGGGATGCGCGGCGCAGATGTGATGCGCGCCGGCGTCCCGCAGCTCGGTCTCGCTGCCGTAGCCATAGAGCACGCCGATCGCGGTCATGCCGTTGGTGCGGGCGCCGACCACGTCATGGCTGCGGTCGCCGATCATGATCGCGCTGGCGGGATCGACCCTGGCTTCGTCGAGCGCGTAGCGCAGCAGGTCGCGCTTGTCGACGCGCGTGCCGTCGAGTTCGGAGCCGAACACCCGCTCGAAATACGGTTTGAGGCCAAAATGCTCGACGATACGGGTGGCGTAGACCGCGGGCTTGCTGGTCGCCACGAACATGCGCGGTGTTGTCGCGGCAAGCGTTGTCAGCGTGTCCACGATACCGGCATAGGCTTCGTTCTCGAACAGGCCGACGTCGCTGAAGCGCTCGCGATAGAGCAGCAGCGCCCGGTCGGCGAGTTCCGCGCTGCCCGTGAGCTTTTGCAGGCTGGCATGCAGCGGCGGCCCGATGCACCAGGTCAGCTCGTCCTCGCTCGGAACCGCAACGTTGAGCCGCTCCAGGGCGTACTGGATCGAGCGCGTGATCCCGGGCTTCGGGTCGGTCAGCGTGCCGTCGAGATCGAAATAAATGGTCACCATATTGTCGCGCCTGTGTTGATACCGCCGCCTATTGCCAGACCTAAACGAGGCCGGGGGCCAAGGCAAACGCGCAACCATTGTCACGCCGAAAATCGCCTTCCCGATACCGCGTATCCCTTAAAGCTCGCTATTCGCGGGAGGGAAGCGTAGAGTCGCGCCATCACCGCCTTTCCATTGGCATCGACCGGTGACTGAGGGTCACCAGCGCTCCCGCCGACTGAGCAGGAGCGTGCATGACTCGATTTCGTCTGGTCGACTGGATCCGCCGGAGAGCGCTTCTCGTCGCATTGATGCTTGGCACATTGATACTTGGCACACTGTCGCAAGGCGCTGTCGCGGCAGGACCGGACTGCCGGGCGATCGAAAGCACGAGCGGACGTCTCGCCTGCTACGATGCTGCGTTTCCTCCGAAGGAAAAAAAGCCCGCTGCTGCGGAAGGCGATGGGTCCCGTGCTGCCTACAAGGACCCGTTCGTGGCGGAAGAGGCCAGAACCGCGGCGAAGCTGAAGAACATCTGCCGCGGCTGTTGAGGGTTGCTCGTTCGCCGCGCTCGTCGATCAACGAGTCCGGACGAGGGATCGAGACGATTTTTTCAGGAGAGGCCGGATGAGCGAGCGACTTGAAACCCTGAAGAAGGCCCGTGAGCGCATGATCGAGGACAGGGACGCGCATGCGAAAGTGCTGGCCGCCCCCTTTGTGCGCGACACGGCCGAGCGAGCGCGCAACAAGTTTATCGAGATCCAGGCGCTGATTGATGCCCTCGACCGCGCCATCCGGGGCGAAATCCCGGTTGCGGTCAAAAACTAAGGCGGTAGGCAGCGAGACCAGCGGAGCGCCGCTACCGCTCCCTCATTGCTGTCTCGCCCATTCGACGATGGCGGTCGCCTCCGCGCCTGCCCGGGTTTCCCAGGCGGTGATCGCGCCCGTTGCTGCCTTCCGCAGCTCCGTGACAAGGGACGCAGGCGCCGGCTCGGCGATATGGACGCCATTGTCGCGCATGCGCGCATAGTTCTCGATGGTGCGGTGGCTCAATAGCGCCAGCTGGCTCTGCTCAGTCTCGGCCGCCGCCGCCAGCACCTCGCGCTGCATCGGTTCGGACAGTTCGGCAAAGGCGTCGCTGCGGACGAAGGCGATCGAGATTGGCATCGCGTAGTTGATGGCCGTGAAATGCGGCAGGAAGTCCCACAATTTGCGTCCCGCGCCGCCGTCGCCGGAGGTGAGGAAGGCATTCAGCCGGTGTTCCCTCAGTCCGGCGAGCGCCGCATCCATCGGCAGGAATTGCGCGTTCGCGCCGGCTGCGCGCATGACCTCGGTGGAATTGGCATCGTAGGTTCGCAGGTTCAGTTTCGGCAGGTCGTCAGCACCGTCGAGCGACTGCTCCGACCAGAGGCCCGTGGCCGGCCAGATCGTCACATAGAGCAGCTTGAGGCCGCGCGCAGCCAGCGCCTTCTCATAGAGCGGTCGCGCCCGCAGATTGGTGGCCCGGGCGAGATCCACCGATTGCACGAGAAAAGGCAGGGTGGACAATCCGAGCACAGGGTCGAGGCCCGAGAGCGCGCCCGCGAAGGCATCGCCGCCCGCGATCCGGCCGTCCAGCGCCGCGCGCGGCATCTCGCCCGAGTTGATCTTGAGCTGGTTGTCGAAGGCGTTAGTCACGGTCACGAAGCCGTGGGTACGGTCGGAGACGCGGCTGGCGAAAGTCGCCAGCCCAATCCCGGAGATGTTATTCTCAGGGTATTCCGTGGTCATCCGCCAATTGACTTGAGACGCGACTTGAGACGTCACCTGCGCGGCGGCTGGCGCGACGCTCAGGATGAGCGCGGCGAGGACAAGGATCGCGCGGATCCGGTTGGCGGGGTAACGCATTGGGAGAAGCAGGTCAGGCAGCATAATATTGGCGACCCGTCGAACCATGGCACGATGCCACAACATTGTTGATCACACTGTCGCATGCCGCGCCGAGGCGCGCTACCGCCGTGCCTGCGCGCGATGGGTGCAGATTGCGATGTGCATCATCTCCGCGCTGCTTGTCTCGTCGACCCAGGCCGCGGCATGGGACAGTTCGCCCGCCAAGACCGACGTTGCCATCCCAAGCGTCGAAGAACTCACTGTGCAGCCGGAGAAGCCCGGTGCGCGGGAGAGCGACACGCGGGAGTCGATCTGCCTGATCATCGAGGCCGCGGCGCGCGATGCCAATCTTCCGCTGGAGTTCTTCGCCCGCGTGATCTGGCAGGAAAGCCGCTTCCAGACCGATGCGGTCGGGCCGGTGACGCGCAGCGGCGAGCGGGCGCAGGGGATCGCGCAATTCATGCCGGGCACCGCGAGCGAGCGCGGGCTGCTCAATCCCTTCAATCCGGTGCAGGCGCTGCCGAAGTCGGCGGAATTCCTGAACGAGCTGCGCAACCAGTTCGGCAATCTGGGGCTGGCGGCGGCCGCCTACAATGCCGGGCCGCGCCGGGTGCAGGAATGGCTCGCCGGCACCGGCGGCATGCCCGAGCAGACCCGCAATTACGTTCTTGCGATCACCGGCACGAGCGTCGATGCGTGGGCCAAGGCAGGCGCGACCGGCAAGGGGCCGCCCGGCGTGCCGCCGACGAGCTGCCGCGATCTGATGGCGCTTTTGAAGCGCGCGCCGAATGCCTTCGTCGCCGAGCTCGAGCAGCATGTGGAGCTTGCGGCTGCAAAGGTCTGGGGCGTGCAGCTCGCCGCGGGCTTTGACCGCAACCGCGCGCTGGCGATGTACTCCCGCGCGGTCACGCGGCTGAGCGCCGTGATCGGCGAACGTGATCCGAGCCTGCTCAGCTCGGTGATGCGCAGCCGCGGCACGCGCGCCTTCTACCAGGTGCGCATCGGCGCCGATACGCGGAGCGAGGCGGATGAACTCTGCGGTCGCATCCGCAAGGCCGGCGGGGCGTGCTTCGTGCTGAAGAATCGCGGTGTGAGCGGGTAGGGCATCTGTCCCAGCGTGCATGCCAGCCCCGCCGTGCGCTTTCTTGACGCGAGGCGCCGCATTGCCCGTTATGCGGGCACGATTCCTCATCCGGCCAAGACTCCCCGTGGCGCTTCCTCCGCTCAATTCACCTCAATGGCAAAGTCCCTGGCGCGCCTTTGCGTGGGGGCTGCGCTCGATCACGCAGACCATCCTCACGCTCGTGCTGTTCGTGACCTATCTCGGCATCGGCGCGCTCGCCCACGACACACATTTCAGCCTGCTCTGGGCGCTCTGCTCGACGCTGTTCGTCTGGGCAGGTCCGGCGCAGATCATCCTGATCACCACGCTTGGCTCCGGCGCGACGATCGTCCAGTCCGCGATCGCGGTCACCGTCAGTGCGATCCGGCTGTTTCCGATGGTGGTCTCGGTGCTGCCGTTGATGCGCACGCCGACGACGAAACGGCGCGAGCTGTTTTTCGCGGCGCATCTCACCGCGGTGACACTGTGGGTCGAATGCCATCGCTTCCTGCCGCAGGTACCGCGTGAACGCCGGATCGCCTTCGTCAACGGACTTGGCTTCGGTCTTGTCTCGGTGTGTCTCACCGCCAATGCGGTCGGCTATTTCCTTGCCGCCAATCTGACTCAGACGCTTGGCGCGGCGATCCTTTTGCTGACGCCGCTGTCCTTCCTGTTCTCGACCGCACGCAACAGCCGCGAGCTCGCCGATGTCGTCGCCCTCGCGCTGGGCATATTGCTGTATCCACTGGCCGCGAAGATCAATTCCGGCCTCGACATCCTCGTCAGCGGGCTCGTGGCGGGCACGATTGCCTATGGCGCGCATTGGTGGCGGGAGGTGCGCGCATGAGCTTTGCGCAGCTCATCGGCGACTGGCACGCGCTGGCGGTGCTGTTCGTCGCCGGCGTTGTTCCCAACCAGATATGGCGCATGCTGGGCCTGTGGTTCGGCGGCGGCATCGACGAGGGCTCCGAGCTTCTGGTCTGGGTACGGGCGGTCGCCACGGCGACCCTGGCCGGCGTCATCGCCCAGATCGTGGTCGAGCCCCCCGGGGCGCTTGCGAGCGTGCCGGACGCCCTGCGCTACGGTGCGGTCGGCGCCGGCCTCGTCGTCTTCCTGCTGGCCCGCCGCTCGATCTTCGCGGGCGTGGTCGCGGGCGAAGTCTTCATGCTGGCCGGCAAGTGGTGGTTGGGCTAAAACCGCCGGCGAACAGCAGGGAATTGGACATATGGTTCGCGAAAACCAGCTCCGCGAGGGTGAAGTCTCCATCGAGCTGCCGCCGACGCAAGATGCCGGACTCGTCTTCATCGGCCGCATCCGCACGCCCTGGAGCTCGCGGATGGAGACCCCGCGGCAGGGCCGGACAGACGGCCCGATATGTCGGCTCGAGATCTTCGAGCCGTTCGTGCCGGCGATCAAGGGCGTCGATTTCTACAGCAATCTCGAAGTGCTTTACTGGCTCGACAAGTCGCGCCGCGACATCGTCCTGCAAAGCCCTAAGAACAACGAGAAGACCCGCGGCACGTTTTCGCTGCGCTCGCCGGTGCGCCCTAATCCGATCGGCACGTCGATCGTGAAGCTGGTCGGCATCGAAGGCAACGCGATTCTGGTGCGCGGGCTCGATTGCCTCGACAACACGCCGCTGATCGACATCAAACCAGATCGTTGCGAGTTCACGCCGCTGGCCGCCCCGCAGCCGGGAGATTTTCAGACGGAGTGAAGTGTCTCCTCCGTCATTTCGAGGAGCTCTTGCGACGAAGCAATCCAGACTGTAGCCGCGGAGGCAGTCTGGATTGCTTCGCTGCGCTCGCAATGACGAGTGGAGAGCGTCAGCCCGCCTTCAACGCCGCGATCAGCTTGGTCGCGTTCTCTTCCAGCACCTTGACGTCTTCCTTGCGGCTGGCGGGCGGAAGCATCGCCACGCCGTCGTGGCGCGGCATCACGTGCATGTGGAGATGAAACACCACCTGTCCGCCGGCCGCCTCGTTGAACTGCTGCACGGTGATGCCGTCGGCCTTGAACGCCGTCATCGCTGCGGCAGCGATTTTGTGTGCGCCGCGGGCGACGTGGGCGTAGTCGTCCGGCTTGATGTCGAGGATGTTGCGGGCAGGAGCTTTTGGAATCACCAGCGTGTGGCCCGGTACCCGCGGCATGATGTCGAGAAAGGCGAGCACGTGCTCATCCTCGTAAACCTTGTGGCAGGGGAATTCACCGCGGAGGATCTTCGCGAAGATGTTGTCGGGGTCGTAGGCGGTCATGGCGGCGGCTCCCTGGAATTTTGCGCTTACTGTCACCAGCCGCAACGAACCGTCAAGGCGCCTCGTCGGCGCCTTTGCGGAACGGGCCGAGCTCGGCCAGCTCCCGTCCGGCTTCCGCAACATAGGCGCGCTCGCGCTTGAGGTAATCGTCGATGGCGCGGCGCAAGCCCGGATCAGCGATGAAGTGAGCGGAGTGGGTGGTCCGCGGCAGGTAGCCGCGTGCGATCTTGTGCTCGCCCTGCGCGCCGGCTTCGACATTCGCCAAACCGCGTTTGATGGCGAAGTCGATCGCCTGGTAATAGCAGACCTCGAAATGCAGGAAGGGATGATGCTCGACCGCACCCCAGTTGCGGCCGAACAGCGTGTCCGAGCCGATGAAGTTGATCGCGCCCGCGATCCAGCGATCGTTGCGGCATGCCATGACCAGCAGCACGTCCTGGCTCATGGTTTCGCCGATCAGCGAGAAGAATTCCCGCGTCAGATAAGGGCGGCCCCATTTGCGCGAGCCGGTCTCCATGTAGAACATGAAAAACGCATCCCAGGCATCCTCGGTGATCTCCTTGCCCGTGAGGCAGTGGATGGTGACCCCGGCAGCCAGCGCATCGCGCCGTTCGCGCTTGATCGATTTGCGGTGGCGGGAGTTCAGCGTCGCCAGGAAATCGTCGAAACTCGCAAAGCCTTCGTTGTGCCAATGGAACTGCTGGTCGGTGCGCTGGAGGAAGCCGTGCTCGGCGAGCAGCTTCCACTCCGCCTCGCGGGCGAAAGTGACGTGCACCGAGGAAGCCTTGCTGACACCGCACAGCGCCACCAACCCGCTCGCCAGCGCTTCCATGATGTGCTCGCGGTCAACGCCGTCGCGGACCAGCAGCCGCGGTCCCGTCGCCGGCGTGAACGGAACCGAAACCTGCAGCTTCGGATAGTACCGCCCGCCGGCGCGCTCATAGGCATCGGCCCAGCCGCGGTCGAAGACATATTCGCCTTGCGAGTGCGATTTCAGATAGCAGGGCACGACGCCGGCGACGCGACCGTCGACCTTGGCCACGAGATGCCGCGGTCCCCAGCCGGTGCGGATCGTGGCCGAACCCGATTTCTCAACGGCCGATAAAAACGCGTGGGAGACGAAGGGGTTATAGCCGGGCTTTGAGAGGCCGAGGGAATCCCCTGGAAGTCCGGATGAGGTTCCCTTGCCATGCCCATTACAAGACTTGCCGCCGGGATTGGCGCAGGCGTCCCAGTCGTCCGGCGATACTTCGCCAATGGAAGGTACGGCCTCAAGGGTGATTTCGGATGGTGCCATCGTGCCCAAGATCGTGCATTGCAGCAGCGACTTCAAGAGTGGGAAACATCAAGCCTAGGGTACGAAGCCCTCGAAGATCATCTGATCCGCATATTGCGCGACCCGCGTCCGCTGCTCGGTCGTACGCACGGTCCAGCCCAGTAGAGCGCAGCCGAACACATTGCGGGCGATCCAGAGGGCGGGGGCGGGCAGGTCGTCGACCCTAAAGGCGACGAACTGCGGCTGGGTCTGAAAACCATGGCGCAGGTACAGCATGCTGTCGCGCTGCTGCTGCGTCAGATGAGCCCAGTAGTCGTCCTGATAGCTCCGTTGCGCGACGATGCCGCGGGGGCGGGATGGCAGCAGCTCGCGCAGCGCCAGCACCTGGTCCGGGTCGAACGACATGCCGACCGCGGGGCCATCATAGGACGCGAGCACTTCGGCCATCCGCTTCACCAGCTTGCGGTCGCGGTCAAAACGGCTCTTAACCTCGATCACCAGCGGCACGCGGCCGCCAACAAGGGCGCAGAGGTCGCTGAGCGACATCATCCGCTCGGCCGTGTCCTTGAACGTGAGCGCCTTCAGTTCAGTGGCGGTTTTCTCGACCAGCGGGCCGGTGGCCTCGGTCAGGCGGCCGAGCGCATGGTCGTGATGCACCATGGCCTCGCCGTCGGCGGAGAGCTGGATGTCGACCTCGATGGAGAAATTGCCCGCAATTGCAGCCTGCACCGCGCCCGGCATGTTCTCGACGATGCCGCGGGAAATGTCGTGCAGGCCGCGATGGGCGACCGGGCGGGCTGTCAGCCAATCAGGAGCGCGCATTCGCCTCAGGCGACCTCAAACACGCCTTCGACCTCGACCGCCGCATCCGCGGGCAGGGAGGCGACGCCGACAGTGGTGCGGGCATGACGGCCCTTGTCACCGAAGGCGGCGACCATCAGGTCGGAGGCGCCGTTGAGGACCTTCGGCCCGTCCAGGAAGTCCGGCGCCGAGTTGATGAAGCCGCCGAGGCGCACCACGCGCACGACCTTGTCGAGGTCGCCCAGCGCCGCCTTGACCTGGGCCAGCAGATTGACGGCGCAGCCGCGGGCGGCCGCGGCGCCGTCTTCGATGGTCACGCCGGCGCCGAGCTTGCCCTTGGCGATCAGCTTGCCGGCGGGATCGAAGCAAACCTGGCCGGAGACGAACAGCAGATTACCGGTGCGCACGAACGGCACGTAGTTTGCCACGGGGGTGGGGGCCTCGTGCAGCTTGATGCCCTGTTCCGCCAGCTTCTGCTCGACCGTGCCCGCCATGTCCGACCTCGTTGTCCAAAAATCCATCCGCCCCGGCGCATCCCTTGCAGGCCGGGCGGGCCCTGTTTCGCCCATCGTGCCGCCACATGCAAGCAACCGTCGGGGGTGGCATTTTGTTGAGGCAGGGCAGGAGGTTCAACGCAAAGGCCGCAACTTTACGTGAAACGGCCTCAGTTGCGACGCAATGGAACGGTCATTAAAATGTCGAATCTGCGCTTTCCTCAGGAACCAGACATGCTGCACCTTTTCTGGACTTCGCTCGGTGTGACGGCGCTCGCGGCGGCCGCTCTCGGCCCCGGAGGCGAGGCGTTGGCCGCGAACGGTCCGTTTCTCGCGCATCAGGCGCTCTATGATCTGAGCCTGGTGAAATCGCGCTCGAATTCGATCAACAGCGCGCGCGGCCGCATCCTCTACAATTTCACCGGAAGTTCGTGCGAGGGCTACACCTCCGAATTCCGCCAGGTTTCCGAGCTCGACAGCGGCGAGGGCAAGGTCACGCTCAGCGACCTCCGCTCCAATTCCTGGGAGGACGCCGGCGGCAAAAGCTACCGCTTCAAGATCGAGACGCGGATGAACGAGGCGGATGCCGGCCGGGTCGACGGCTCGGCTGAGCGCGACGGCGACCACATCAACGTCAAGCTGAAGCTGCCGGCCCCGAAGAGCTTTACGCTCGACGGCAAGATCGTATTCCCGACCGAACAGATCCAGCGCATCATTGCCGCCGCCAAGGACGGCAAGTCGCTGCTCGAACTCTCCGTCTATGACGGCTCCGACGATGGCCAAAAGGTCTACAACACGCTGACCGTGATCGGCCAGCCGATCCCCGCCGAACGCGAAGGCTCGCCCGATCCCTCGACGTCCGACGAGCACATGAAGTCCCTCAAGCGCTGGCCCGTCACCGTCAGCTATTTCGATCGTGAGGCCCAGCAGAAGGAAGGCGAGCAGACGCCGGTCTATGCGATGGCGTTCGAGCTCTACGAGAACGGCGTCTCGCGCCAGCTTGTGCTCGATTACAACGATTTTGTGATTTCGGGCGCGATGGGCAAGTTCGACGCGAAGGACAGCAAGCCCTGCAATTGAGGGCTGGCCTGCAACGCGGTCTCTGGCTACGCTCCTCCCAACCACAAACATCCGGGAGGCTCGTCATGCCCAAGCTCGATCATCTCCGTCCCAGCGGCCTGCATCACAATCCCGCCTATTCGCATGTCGTCACCGCCACGGGGGCGCGGACGATCTACATCTCCGGCCAGGTGTCGGTGGACGAGGAGGGGCGGATTGTCGGCGAGGGCGATCTCGCGGCGCAGACCACGCAGGTGATGCAGAATCTCGGGCATGCGCTGAAGGCGGCCGGCGCGAGCTACGCCAACATCGTGAAGATCACGACCTTCGTCGTGAACTACAAGCCGGAGCTGCGCCCGATCATCGGCAAGGCCCGCTCGGCCTTCTTCGAAGGTATGGAGCCGCCGGCGAGCACGCTGGTCGGCGTCTCGGCGCTCGCCGCGCCGGAATGGATGATCGAGATCGAAGCGGTGGCTGTCGCGGATTGAGATCTTTCGCTACAAGTGTGTTGCGTTGGACATCTCTCGCAGAAGAACCATCGCGTCGTCGGCCCTGTCTGCCGGCACAAACAAATGATCGTGGTGAAACGCCGACACGGCGTTCACGCTGATGCCGGCTGCGGCGAGACGTGCCGTGATCGCCGCCAGGAAGCCGACCGCATCGAGTGCGGAGTGAACCGTCAGGGTGATCAGGCACGATGCAAATGCGTGGCGTAGTCCTGCCGCTTCGGCCTCTTCGCGCAGGAGCACCAGCGTCGTTCCTTCCTGCTCGCAAAACGTCAGCAGTGGACTGAGCGCTGCGGGAACTGGCTCGTTCGTCGGGATCGTGCAGAACACGAAGATGCCCGGCCGCATCTCCGGCTTCATGTGTCTCAGCAGTGCGTGGAGGTCGCGTTCGCCTGTCATCACTCCTGCGCCTTTTCCGGCCCCTCATACGCGATGCCGCGGATCACTGCGGCGCTGCCGAATTTCTTGCGCAAGCTGTCCACCGCGCGCTCGGCATGGGCGGCGCGGCGGTCGAGCATGTCGGTGTCGTCGGCGACTGAACCCTCGCGCAGGGCGCTGACGCCGGCGCCCATCAGGCGGAAGGCGGTGCCGTCGATCTCTTTCGCCAGCATCTCGCGGCAGATCGAGAAGATCTTCGCGGCAAGCTGCGTCGGGGCCGTGATCGACTGCGAGCGGGTGCGCTGGCGGAAATCGGCGGTCTTCAGCTTCAACGTGACGGTCAGGCCGGCGAGCTCGCTGCTCTTAAGGCGAGACGACGTCTTTTCGCACAGCCGCCACAAAATCTTCTCCAGCGTCGCGAAGTCCCGGATGTCGGTCTCGAACGTCGTCTCGCTCGAAATCGTCTTGGCGCCCCGATCGGGCTCGACGCGGCGGTCGTCGATGCCGCGCGCGAGTCGCCACAGCCTGCGGCCGTCACTCGGAAACTGCCGCATCACCTCGATCTCGTCGGCCTTCTGCAGGTCCGCGATGATGCGGAAGCCGCGTTGCACCAGACGCTCCTGCGTCGCGGGTCCAACGCCGAAAATGAAACCGACCGGCTTCTCCGCCAGCATCAGGCGCGCTTCGTCCTGGTCGAGCGCAGCAAACCCGCGCGGCTTGTCCAGGTCGGAGGCGATCTTCGCCAGGAACTTGTTGCAGGAGAGGCCGACCGAGACGCTGATGCCGATGTCGCGCTCGATGTTGCGTGCGAACCGCGCCAGCACCTTGGCCGGGATCATGCCGTGCACCCGCTCGGTGCCGGAGAGATCGAGGAACGCCTCGTCGATCGAAAGCGGCTCGACCAGCGGCGTCAGCGCTTGCATGGCCTGGCGCACCTCGCGCCCGACCCGGACATATTTCGCCATGTTCGGCGGGATCACGGCTGCATGCGGGCAGGCTTCCAACGCCTTGTACATCGGCATGGCCGACCGCACGCCGTAGGTGCGGGCGATGTAGCAGGCGGCCGACACCACGCCGCGCTTGCCCCCGCCGATGATCACGGGCTTGTCGGCGATGTCGGGATTGTCGCGCTTCTCGACGGTCGCGTAGAAGGCGTCGCAGTCGATATGGGCGATGGTCAGGCTTGCGAGCGCGCGGTGGCGGGCGAGGCGGGGGGAACCGCAGGCGGAACAGCGCCGCACGCCCATATCCAGATCGGCCGAACAATCCCGGCAGAAGCAGCGGGGCCCGGCCGTCTCCAAGGAGGTCACGGCACGTCGCGCTCCCAATTGGGGTCGCCGAGCGCGTCGCCGAGAACCTGCCGCGCTGCGGCAACGTTGGTCGGATGCAGTTCCGCCGTGCTGGCAAAAGCCTTCACGGTGGCGTCGTCGCGCATCACGAAATCGAGCACGCTCAGCAGGAAATTGGGGTCCGAGGCGGCATTGCGCAGCATCTCCGGGCCGACCCCTGTCTCGGCCAGGAACAGGCCCAGCCGCTCGGGTTCGCCCGCGACGAAAGACAGCGCCTGAAGCGCAACGATTTCAGCGACTTCGCGCGGGTTGTGAACAGGCTTTTTCACGTGGCCGGTTTGCCTTTCCGTTAACTTTCGGTGTCTACTTTGGGGCCACCATGCCCGAGTCTCGTTTCCAAGTCTCTTGCCCAGTCTCTTACCCAAGTCTTGCGACCCCCGACAAGCAACTGGAAACCACATCGCAGAAAGTCGGCCCTCGGGTTTAACGAAACTCAAGCGAATTCGAGGCTAGTTTGAATCCAGTTTTCGAAGCGCCGGCGACCGGCGCCTGAGGCGTCACATGCATCGGTCTGCGGACCAATCAGGAGGGCGGGATGGCTAAGACCGTCCTGATCGTGGAAGACAACGAGCTCAACATGAAGCTCTTCCGCGACCTGTTGGAGGCGCACGGCTACCAGACCACCGGCACCAGCAACGGCTACGAGGCGCTCGACCTCGTTCGCAAGATGCGGCCCGACCTCGTGCTGATGGATATCCAATTGCCGCAGGTCTCGGGCCTGGAGGTGACGCGCTGGATCAAGGACGATCCGGAGCTGCGCAGCATTCCCGTCGTCGCCGTCACGGCGTTCGCGATGAAGGGCGACGAAGAGCGCATCCGCGAGGGCGGCTGCGAGGCCTATTTGTCCAAGCCGATCTCGGTCGGCAAATTCATTGAGACGGTCCGACGTTTCATCGGATAGGAAGTGAGTTCACAGTGTCCGCGCGTATTCTCGTCGTCGATGACGTCCCTGCCAACGTCAAGCTGCTCGAAGCCCGCCTGTCCGCCGAATATTTCGACGTGATGACCGCCGCGAACGGCACCGAGGCGCTGGCGATCTGCGCCCGCGCCGAATGCGACATCATCCTGCTCGACGTCATGATGCCGGACATGGACGGTTTCGAGGTCTGCCGCCGGCTCAAGACCGATCCGGCCACGCATCACATTCCCGTCGTGATGGTCACCGCGCTCGACAGCCCGTCCGACCGCAACCGCGGGCTGGAAGCCGGCGCCGACGATTTCCTGACAAAACCCGTCTCCGATGTCGTGCTGATCGCGCGCGTGCGCTCGCTGACCCGGCTGAAGATGATGACGGACGAGCTGCGCATGCGCGCCATCACCTCGCTCGAGATCGGCATGCAGGCGCCCGAGCGCAGTGCGATCTCCGACACCGGCAAGGGCGGCCGTATCCTGCTGGTCGACGACCGCCAGTCCTCCTATGAGCGGCTGGCGACGATCCTTGCCGCCGAGCACACCATCGACGTCGAGCCGAACCCGACGGAGGCGCTGTTCCACGCCGCCGAGGGCAATTACGATCTGCTGATCGTCTCGCTCGACCTCAACAATTTCGACGGCCTGCGGCTGTGCAGCCAGGCGCGCTCGCTGGAGCGCACGCGGCATGTGCCGATCCTGGCGATCGCCGACCCCGAGAACGCGACGCGGCTGCTGCGCGGGCTCGAGATCGGCGTCAACGACTATCTGCTGCGTCCCATCGACAAGATCGAGCTGCTGGCGCGTGCCCGCACCCAGATCCGCCGTCGCCGCTACACCGACCATTTGCGCGACAACGTGCAGAATTCGATCGAGATGGCGATCACCGACGCGCTCACGGGGCTGCACAATCGGCGCTACATGGAGAGCCATCTCGCGACGCTGGCCGAGCAGGCCGCAACGCGCGGCAAGCCGCTGGCGCTGATGATTCTGGACATCGACTACTTCAAGTCGATCAACGACAATTACGGCCACGACGCCGGCGACGACGTGCTGCGCGAATTCGCCGTGCGGGTGCGCAAGTCGATCCGCGGCATCGACCTTGCCTGTCGCTACGGCGGCGAGGAATTCGTCATCGTGATGCCGGAGACCGATCTCCACGTCGCGGGCATGGTCGCCGAGCGCCTGCGCCGCTCGATCGCCGGCGAGCCCTTTGCGATCCACAAGGGCACCAAGCGCATCGAGGTCACGATCTCGATCGGCCTGACCACGCTGGAGCAGAAGGGCGAGGCGGTTGGCGACGTGCTCAAGCGCGCCGATACCGCCCTGTACCGCGCCAAGCACGACGGCCGCAATCGCGTGGTGTCGCACGCGGCGTGAGGCCGCTGGCACACGCCCGCGTAAAAAAACGCGAAAACAACCCCATGCACAGTAGCCGACACTAGTCGGATCAATGGCTTACGTCGGCTGCAAAACGGCTGATGCGCACAGCATTGCCGTTTGACTCGTCGGGCAAAACAGGAGCATCCTGCTAGCATCCAACATCCACAAACTCTGCTGTCATCCCGCTAGCGAGGAATCCGGCACGCCACGGCGAACAAGCGGGCGTCCACCCTTCAGGTCAGGGAGGATAGGGCTCCGACCATTCTGCCTTGGCCAGGGCCGCGCCCGTGCTGGACTTCGCGATGACCTCATAAGTGTACAGGCCGGAATTGCAGGGGCCCCAGGTTCGCAAGCTCTCCGGCTTCACGATGTTGTCTGAAGGAAATGGGATCTCCTGGCCCCCCATCTCGTAGTTCTTCTCTCTGCGAAACTTGACGACGATCGTGCGCGTGCCGGGCGGAACACTCTTCATCTTGATTTCGGGATTGGGAAAGACGGTGGTGCAGGGCCGCGGAGGTCCAAACGTGAATTGGATCTTCATCTCGTCGGCCCAGGCCGGGGTGCAGATGATCAGAAATGAAATTGGCAGCAACGACGAAAATCTAATCATGGGCACGCCCCAAAAAAAACCAGTGTATCGGCAGGGCCGCCTGATGCCAAGTTTACTCCATGTCTCGCCCTCGCAGCCCTAGGCCTCGTCCACTCCCTTCAGGACGTCACAGAAAGGGCCCGCCGTAGCGGGCCCTGTGGAGATGGAGAAAGTCCGGGTCACTTCTGATCGACGTTGCTGGTCCCTGAACCGGGCGTACCGATCGGCAAGCCGTTCGCCGCATGACCGACGCCAACACCCGGCGCACTGACGGCTCCTGGAGTTTGATCCTGTGGAAGCGTCTTGATCCCCGTTCTTGCCTGCTCCGCGGGGCTCATCTGGTTCTTGTTGTCGCTGTTGGCGCCGTTGGTGGACGTGATACCGGACCTGTCGGTCCCGTTTGGCGTGCCCGCCTGTGTCGATCCTGACGCGGTGTTGCCCGCGCCGGTGGTGGTCGGTGTGCTCGCGGTATTCCCGTTCGGCGTCGGGGGCTGAACGTTCGGGTTGATTGGAGAGTTGTTGGTGTGAGCGCCGGTTGAGGTTCCGTTTGTGCCCATGCCGGATGGCGCCGAGTGGCCTCCATTGGCGGCGCCAGACGTGCCAGTGCCTGCGCCTGAGCTGGCGGATGATCCGGACGCGCCGCCGCTCGCAGCTGCGCCACCCGCGCCTCCGCCGCCACCACCTCCGCCGCCGCCTTGTGCGAAGACGGGAGCGGCAACAGCGAAGGACAGTGCGGCTGTAAGAAGAAGCGATTTTCGATTCATGACCTTCTCCGGTGTAAAGAAGGTCAACTACGCCGAAATGACGATGGTTCCTCTCAGTCCACTCGCTTCAAGAGATCGAAGGGTGAAGCACGGCAAACGGACCTTGCGGTGCGTGCTTTCCGATCCGTACTTCTTGCGGCGAGCGGCGGGTTCTGATGTTGCAGCTGCTTCAGGGATGCCGGGCCGGCCGCTTGCCTCGCTTCACCGTAGTCTGATCTCCCACCGTCACCCCCGCATTCCGCAGCAGCACCGTCGCCGCTTCCTTCGCGGCGCGGGCCATTGCGGGGTCGTCGCGGACGAGGTCCTGCGCGATCGAGCCGTCGACCAGCAGCACAAGCTGCGTTGCGAGTGCCTCTGCGTTCGCAACGCCGAGCTCATTGAGGCGATCGCGAAACCAGGTGCGGCGGCTTTCCTTGAAGGCGATGGCAATCTTCTTTACGGCGCGGTCCGCCGGGCCAAGTTCGGCGACGGCATTCACGAACGGGCAGCCGCGAAAATCTTTTGCGGCGAAGCGGCGCTCCAGCGAATCGAAGGTGGCGAGGATCTGCTCGGCCGGGGGCTTGTCGGAGGGGCGGGGCTGCACGAAGCGGCGCTCCAGGTAGGCGGCGATCAGCGCGTCCTTGGAGGGGAAGTGGTTGTAGAGCGTGCGCTTGGAGATGCCGATCTCGGCCGCGATGGTGTCGACGCCGATGGCGCGAATGCCCTGAAGATAGAACAGTTTGTCGGCGGTCTCGAGAATCCGCTCTTTCATCGTCTGTGGGGCGGGCGGGGGAGCCATGCGGCGGTGAATGTCCTGTTTGCTTGACAGCGCACGCTATTCATAGCCTAAGTACACAGGTCTGTGTAACCAAAATCAACTGATATTGCAGACGACGGCGCTCGCGCCGCGCCGATGAGGGAGACAAAAATGCCCCTGTTGCAGGTCCTGCGCCCGACATTGCCCATCCTGATCGGCGCCTCGATCATGCTGACGCTGAGCATGGGGCTGCGGCAGAGCCTCGGCATCTTCATGCAGCCGCTGACCCACGACATCCATCTGTCGATCTCCGATTTCACGCTGGCGCTGGCCGTGCAGAACCTCGCCTGGGGCTTTCTCCAGCCGCTCGCCGGGGCAATGACCACGCGCTACGGCTTCCGTCCGATCATGATCGCAGGCTCGTTCATGTACATCGCGGGCCTGGTGCTGATGGCAACCGCGAACGGTCTCGTCGCCATCATGATCGGCGCCGGCGTGCTGATCGGCACCTCGCTCGCCTGCACCGCGGCGGCAATCGCGATGTCGGTGGCGGCGCGCGCGGTGCCCGCGACGGTGCGTTCCACCGTGCTCGGCATCGTCTCCGGCGCGGGCTCGCTCGGCGCGCTGCTGTCAGCGCCGATCGGGCAGATGCTCAACGAGGGCTTTGGCTGGCGCATTGGGCTGGCCGGCTTCGTGGTGATGTCGGTGCTGATGATCCCGGCGGCCTGGTATGCCGGGCGCGTCGACGCGGTCCCGCTGCCGAAGCCCGCGACTGACGAGATCGTCGATGCCACGGCGATGATTGCAGCGAAGACCGCCTTCGGCAATGCGTCCTTCGTGGTGATGACCTGCGCCTATCTCGTCTGCGGCATGCAGCTCGTGTTCCTCACCACGCACCTGCCGTCCTATCTCGCGATCTGCGGCCTCGATCCGATGCTGAGCGCGCAGACGCTCGGGATGATCGGCGGCTTCAACGTGCTCGGCTCGCTGTTCTTCGGCTGGGCCGGCCAGCGCTGGAACAAGCTGGCGCTGCTCGGCGGCATCTACGTCCTGCGCTCGCTGGCGCTGGCCTGGTACTTCATGTTGCCGGCGACGCCTGCCTCGACCTTGCTGTTCGGCGCAATCATGGGCTTCCTGTGGATGGGTGTCGGACCGCTGGTCGCGGGCGCGGTTGCCGAGATGTTCGGCCTGCGCTGGCAGGCGATGATCCAGGGCCTCGCCTTCATGAGCCACCAGATCGGCAGCTTCCTCGGTGCCTACGGAGGCGGGCTGCTCTACGACGCGCTCGGCTCGTACACGATGGCCTGGCGCATCGGCGTCGCGCTGGGGCTGGCCGGCGGCATCATCCAGGTCGCGTTTGCGCTGATCCGGCCGTCGCAGCCGCCGGCGCCGGTGTTGCGGACGGCGTAGGCGAGGCGTCCAGCGGCTTGAGCGAACTTCGTGGAGCGCGGCATCATCAAACGGAGTGGTACCGCTGCCCCGATCAGTGCCCAGCGCCGCGCCCAATTTGGGACTTCCGTAATTGGTGCGAAGCGGACCTTCACGGTAATGCCCGCTGGGCGCCGCTTGAACCCATTGCTGACTCTAGAGAGAAGCTGAGCAAAACCAATGAGCGACATCCTCCGCCTCCGATGCGGGCGGCAGGCGTTGTTCGCTGCAAGGCTCATCAATCAAAACTGCCTGAACTTCGCTGGACGGTGTCCAGCGAAGCTCAATGCTGGTATGGGTCGGAAGATCGATCCGACAGCATCCACGAGGGTCGCCGATCAATTCAGCTGACACTCACGATTGAAAAATTCCGGCGCGTCGTCTGGCGTTATAGGCCACCTCGCGCTTCCCAGTAAGTGGGTGTCCCATAATACCGGTGGGTTCGCGTTTCCCAATCTCGATCCTGCCAGGAGTCATCGCTGAACTCCGGCGCATCCCTGAGCTGTTGCTCTGTGATATTGGTTCGGAAGCCCTCGATCGACGTATCATACGTCAGAGCGCTCCATGGAATGGGGTAGTGGCTGTGACCCAAGCCAACAAATCCGCCGAAGCTCATGACTGCATAAGCTACGCGGCCTGACACCTTGTCGATGATGAGGTGATCAATCTCACCGATATTCTTTCCATCTGCTCCATACACCTCGGTTCCCTGAATGTCTTCGCTCGAGATGCAGTGATGATCCGGGTGGGCCGTTGCGCGGGCCATGACTTTGTCTCCCTCACAGGTGATTTTGGCGGCTTAACTTGGCAGCTACGAGGACGTTCCTGCGTTGAGCGCCGCAGCGCCAAATCGACGCGATTGGTCCGTAGCTGACCTACGGAGCGCGGCCAGTCGAGGACCGCTAGTGGGCCCAAAGCGGACTCCAGCGCATCGCGCTGCCCCTGAGGGAGTAGCGAAGCCTCGAATAGCCTTGGAGCAACTTATGGGCGCACTTTCGTGACCGAGCCCGTTAACATAGTTAAATTGATTTGCTGGTTTTTCCCGATAGTTTTTTGCGCAGGGGAGAACATTCATGCGAAGCTCTCGCGCAATCCTTTATGCCCAACGACTTAGCGAACTCACCTCTCAGCTCTCAGAATTGGAATATATTCGAGGTCTAGTCGAAGAAGCAGAGCGAAGCGCCCGCAGTGTGCCTCCATTACGCTTGACACATCCTGCTTCGCGCCGCCTTCGAACTCGTGAACCAGGCGCCCTGTCTGTCCGCTTCCGTCGCCGCGCGCCACCAAGCTGGAATGCAGGCCCTATCAGCCCCTGACAACGACAACCAAGTCAATCGGACTTTGCTGGAGCCATTCCCCGACGGATGGTGGGCTTCCTCCTAAAACCTCTCCAAGCGCTCGCCTTCACTCCTGCTGAGAAGGAGGGGACGAGAAGCGCCAGCAATGATAAGCGACTTCGCACATTGATACGCATCGCCGGCCGAGGGTCTAACCGTAGGCGTCGGTGGCTGAGAGACAATTCCGCGCTCCCGCCTGCATGTTAGGAGCGCAAAATGGCCGAAGAATTCAGCGCCGAGACACGTGCCTGCTCGAGCGAGCCAACGAACCATCGCTCAAAGTCGTCACTTAGCCACGGAACATCGCCCACTCGTCCCTGAGTGCGAACTAAATCTCCGACACAGGCTGCTCAACATAGTCGCCCTGCATACTGATGACCGGAGATTGCCGGGTCCGCGCACCTGACGACGCTTGAGGGCTTCGGTCCGCTGCCCCTGAGGAAGTTCCGAAAAGTGCGAAGCCGGACGAAACTTATTGTCGCACTTTGTGACCGGACTTATTAACATGGTTCAATTGATTTAATAATATTTAAGGTATTTAATCTCTGCGCCAGCTCCGGAGAGACCCCATGCCCGACGAAGACGATGACCGCCGCGAATTTCTGAAGACCTGCGGAAAGTTCGCGGTGGTGACACCTCCAGCCATAACGCTGCTGCTCTCCACCTCCCTCACGTCCGATGCAATTGCTAAATCGGGTGCGAGCGCGGTCCATCACCACGGCAACAATGGCTGGGGTAACGGCGGCGGCGATGGTAGTCCCAACGGCAAGGACGACAGAGGCCGCTGAACATTTGTAGGCGGAACGGCAGTTTGGAACGACTCGTCAGTTACCAAGTTTTCCCAATGCCCATCCCCAAGTGGGTGATTCAGTCGGGCCCCAGCTCTTCCCCCATTGCCCCCCGGGAGCTGGGGCCCATTTTGTTGCGCCTTCCGGCGCCGGTTTCGGAGCTTCGACAACATTCAGTCATGAAGCAACAAGGAGGGATCCGCATGCCGATCCAAGTCGTGATGGACAGTACCGGCGACAGCCGTCACTTTTTCGACGCCAACGATGCACGAGAAGTAGCCAAGGCGGAGCAGCGATTCCGCGAGCTGAGGAACGTCGGCTTCACCGCCGCGGTCCGGACCGGTTCAAATCAGGTGTCGCAGATCCGATCGTTCGACCCCACTGCGGAAGAAACTCTCTTCTTCCCCAGGCTGGTCGGCGGCTGAATCGCTGAGCCGTGTGGCTGTTCAGGCCGTCCCGGCCGGGTGAACGCTCACGGATGAGGGCTGCAAAGGCGCTGTTCATTAGACACGGCGCCGAGAGCACTCCCGAAGGACGCGCGCTGCTGCTGCTGCGGCATTGCCTCTCGCCCCTCCAGCGGCGGCAATTCACGCAAACAGGCTATTTCGATGTGGTCGGCGGCGATACGGGCAACCGCTATAGGATCTATGCGGGAGCGGCTGCGAATGTCTGCGAGATCGGCGAAAACGGTCGCCCAAAGATCGGCTTGTGCTTCCTGCCCGTTGGCGATCTTCCGATTGGCGACGTCATGCTGGCCCAGAAGATCGCGCTCGAAACGTGCGAGGCCAGCGCGCTCGCAGTAGCCCGAAAGTTCACTCCCAGCGGTTTCTTGTTCAGCCGGTCCCGCCCGCTTCGCTAGCCGCGGTGTTGCGTCAGTCAAGTTTGGGCGTCGGTGACGTCTCCCATTGGCCCATCTGCGACCTCGAAGGCCTTCAGGTCTGCGGCCGATGTTGGCGGTAAACCGGACATCTGGCGGGCGGCCGCTTAATGAGTACACGCCCTGGCAGGGCGGAAGCGCATGCTTCGTCTCCATCGCGGCGGATAATCCAGCGGGCATCCGAGCTGCTGGTGATCGCCGGCCGGTCGCGCGCATCAATGGGCGTGCGTCTCTCAGGGACGAATGTGGATAATCGTATTCCCCTTGCGTCGCTTGGTCGGATTTAACGCGGCGACGGCATCATCGAGGGTCGAGACGTTGCCGATGTTCGTCCGCAGTCGTCCGTCCCGCACCCGCCGTACGATCTCACTCAGTTGGGCTCGATCGGACTCGACGACGAAGTCGACCGCCAGGCCATCGGAGGGCCGCGTCTCGGCCGGCCCCACGATCGTCACCAATGTTCCTCCGGCTCGGATCAGTGCTGCGGATCGCTTCTGGATGTCACCGCCGATGACATCGAAGACCAGATCGACTTTGCCCACGTCCTTCAGGGTATCGTTGTCGAGGTCGACGAACTCCTTCGCGCCGAAGTCGAGCACCGTCTGACGGTCGGCGGCGCGTCCAGAGCCGATGACGTAGGCGCCGGCCTCTCGTGCGAGTTGCGTCACCATCGATCCGACTGCGCCGGCCGCGCCGTGTGCGAGGACGCTTTGCCCCGCCTGAAGGCGGCCGTGTTGGAACAGCCCTTGCCACGCCGTCAGGCCCGAGATCGGCAGACTCGCACCTACCGTAAAGTCGACGTCGCCCGGCAGCGGTGCAAGGTTGCGTGCCTCGATCGCCACATACTCGGCCAGCGTGCCGTCGCGATACCAGTCCGCGAGGCCGAACACCCGCTGTCCGACTGATAGTCCCGTTGTGCCATATCCGAGGGCGGAGACCACTCCGGCCAGCTCGTGCCCAGGGATCGACGGTGTTCGGTCACGTTCGAGGCGATCGGTCCAGGTCGAGGGCCACGCCAGCTCAGTCGGTACAAATCCCGACGCATGAACCTGAACGACGACGTCGTTTATCGCTGCCTGCGGCTCGGGCCGGTCCATGAGCTTCATCCCGGCCCTTCCTGCGGCCTGGTCCGTTACAACGATCGCCTTCATGGGAATTATCTCCTCGGTCATTTGTCTCTTGGGCGAATAATGCAAAGAGCGTGGACGCACCGGCATCCACAGAATGTCAGGCTGTGTGGAACTCGTGTCTTCGTGTCCGCAATCTCCGCTCTCCGCATTGACCGGGGCTCCCACTCATCCTGATGGATAGGGATCGCTCCGGTCGCCGGTCGTCAGCGAATAGATGCGTTGCGCCCGGCTATAAAACAGGACCAAGAATGCCGATTTTGGCTGTACCAAGCGCGAGGGCCGCCTCCCGATACAACCCGATTGTGCCAAACGGCTCCACTGGCTGCCGAGATTTGCTCGGTGATCGAGAGCGCCTTGAGACGGCGAACAGGAATCGAGGTTGCGGACGGTTCAGTCTTTCGCGCGCAGCCCCGCTTCGATGCGCTGGATCAGTTGCTCCCGCAGCGCAGGCACCACGTTTCCGAGGACGACGAAGGTGCGGACGATAGGCAAATACGGCTCCATTGCCGCCGTCAACTCCGCCAGAGACATGCCGGCCAGCCGCGCATATTCGGATTGCGCCGCCGCATTGGTCGCGCGCGGCCGCTCCGGATTGTCGGCTATTTTCGGGCCGAGCTCGGACAGGATGACATGCAAGAACCCAAGATCGAGGGCGGCGGGCCCGCGCATCGCGAAGGTCCAGTCGACGAGCTTGGGGCCTTCCGCAGTCATGATCACGTTGCCGGGGCTAAGGTCGCAATGGCAAAGCCCGCCGCCGGTCGACAGGCGATCGATCAGGGTGAGGATGTCAGTGGCGACGTGCTTCGGGACCTTGCCGTCGTCGTGCCGCAACTCGCTCTCCATATACGCGCGCATGGAGGGGAGCTCCGGCGGTGGCGACGTCTTGTGAAGAGACATGGCCAGAGCCGCGATGATCGCGCCCGCCTGTTCGAACGTCACCGCGCCGGTGCGCGAGAGATGCCGCAGGGTCGGTCCGTCGAGGCGCTCCAGCACGATGCCGAAGCGCCCGTCCAGCGTCACCTCTCCCAACACCGCCGGCACGGGGACGCCGGCGGCGTGCACGGCGCGGATCATGCGTACCTCGTGTCGGCCGAGCAGATGAGAGACGCCGGCCTTAAACAGCTTCACGACCTGACCGGGCGCCCAGGCGTAGGCCTCGGAGAAGGCGCCTTCACCGATCTTTTCCCCCAGCGATCCCTGCATGTCCGTTCTCCGCCGCGCAGATGAAACACCGGCGGCGAGAAAAAAGGAACCCTTCCCGTCGCGGGGGCAGCCGGACATTATCATCGCGTTTCAACCTGCAGAGACCTTCGATCGCAGTCGCAGCCTCGGGGCCGTGATCGGCCACTTGTGACGTATAGCGGTCAGACGAAGTCGGGGATAAAACAGCGTTCAGGAAACTGGATCCAAAACCCATGGCTTTTTGGACAGCGGGCGCGGTTGGGTTGTTGATCGCCTATCTCCTTGGCTCGGTCCCCACGGGCCATCTGGCGGGGAAGCTGCTCAGGGGCATCGACATCCGAAGGCATGGCTCCAAGTCCACCGGGGCAACGAATGTCTTGCGCACTCTCGGCAAGGGGGCTGCCTTGTTCGTGCTCGTCGGCGATGTGCTGAAGGGCGTGGGTGCCATCATCGTCGCGCGTTCGTTCTGCCCTTGGCTGTACGCGGAAATATCCCCGCCGCCGACAGCGTCTGATCTGCATGTCTGGGTGCCATGGGCTGTTTGTCTGGCTGGACTTGCTGTGCTGTTGGGACATAGCCGATCGATCTGGCTGAACTTCACGGGCGGCAAGTCGGCTGCCGCGGGGCTCGGTGTGTTGCTGGCGATGTCTTGGCCCGTCGGATTGGGGGCTGCAGCCGTCTTTGGCCTCGTGCTGGCTATGACCAGGATCGTTTCCTTGAGCTCGATGCTCGCGGCTTTGACGTCAATCGTTCTTGTCTGCGCGGTCGAGCACCCATTGCCGTATCGGTTGCTGGTGATCGGAGGCGGCCTCTACGTGATCATCCGCCATCGTGCCAACATCCAAAGGCTTTTGGCGGGAACGGAGCCGCGTCTGGTTCGAAATGGCCAGGGTACGAAAGCGGAAGTGCAGGTTTAGCAGACGACTTATTTGCCGCGCTTATTGAGGTGCAGCAACGCTCAGTTGTCGAACGGCGCTGAGCGATATCAATTCACAATAGCGAACCCAACGGAGGGAACATGGCCTTCAGATCAGCGAGCTTTGTCCTCAACGCTGGAACATGGGAGGCCAAGGTAGGAGACCGTCCGTTTCACGGTTATTACTCATCCATACTGACCAGCGAAAATGGACAACTGAGGATTATCGAAGAAACGGTTGCAGTCGCAGCGCCCTGATCGTCTCGGTGATCAGCCGAAGCGGGAGCGCATAGCGGAGGCGACAGTTCCAGAAGCACGCTTCCTCGCGCTCTCGTGCCCCGGCGCAGCGCGGCGCTTCTTTAGCGGTGCGTTGCAGAGCCGGGGCCCAGTCGCTGGTTGTATTGTGTGGCTTTCTGGGTCCCGGTTCTGCGCAGCAACGCTTGCGCGTTGCAGCGCGCCCGGGACACGCGAGCGCCCAAGACGGGCCAGAAAAAGCCCATTCAAGCTCCGTGACGTCCGCGAACTTACGACAGGAGAGCTAAGTTCAACTGCGCCAGAAAGCCGGCGGACGGGATGGACTAACGCGTGCGTCCTGACCGCTTGAGATCGGCGACCTTAAACCTGTTGCCGGCGGCCAGACTGCTGCACAACCAGTGAGCCTTGTTTCGGTTGTCGCCCAGGAACGTCCTGGTTTCGACGCAGTCCAGGTAGGATTTGTGGGTGATGGTGTCTCGGCAGGTCGGCGAGAAAGGTCCGTAGTCTATGTTGCCGCCCGACACGCTGCATCCAACCCAGGGATCTTTGCCGCTTGGGAAGCTTGATGCACAGCCACCGTTGCAGCTGCTGGCGACTTTCTCCAGGCTGGCAATCCTCCCCATCACAGAACCCGGCGCATACGAAGGCGTTCGCGCGACTGACGTTTGAGCTGTTGAGGCAGTCCGACGCGGCGCAATTGTGTTTGCTCCTCGCTCCGACACGTGCGGCCTTGCCACCTGTTTCGGCGCGTCGACCGTGACGGGAGGAATCGTGGCGGCGGAGCCGGTTGGGATTTGCGACGCTGCCGGCGCGCACAGCAAGACGGTCGACAAGACAGCGATGGTTGAAGGCACGACAAGGCTTGATGCGAATCTCATGACCATGTCCTTCCAAATCCGGACGGAAATTTCCGCCCGGCAAGTGCACGGTAACATACATTCGGGAGCGAGCAACCGAAGGTTGAAAAAAATCTGGCCATGACTCGCTGTGCCCAGCTCGCAGCGTAGCGTCACGTCCACGGGGCGCTGCTGCGTATCCGGACACGAGAGAGGGGCCAAAATAAAACGGGACCCGAAAGGGCCCCGCAAAAGTCTTCTACGTTCCGCGATCTTACTTGATCTTGGCTTCGCGGAATTCGACGTGCTTGCGCGCCACGGGGTCGTACTTCTTCTTGACCAGCTTGTCGGTCATGGTGCGCGAATTCTTCTTGGCGACGTAGTAGAAGCCAGTGTCGGCCGAGGACACGAGCTTGACCTTGATGGTGACCGCTTTGGCCATGTTCAGAACCTCAGGAATGAAGGGAATCTGGAGCCGGCCAAATGGCCCGCGTTGGCCGGCAACCTAGCCAGAAACCGCCTGATGTCAAGATTTTAGGGCTCGAAAAGCACCCAGATCAGGCCGATTACGCCTCGAAGAACCGGTTTTTGGGCCGAGGCAGGCCCAGATTCTCTCTCAAAGTGGGCCCTTCGTACTCTTTCCGGAAAATCCCGCGGCGCTGCAGCTCCGGGACCACCTTGTCGACGAAATCGTCGAGGCCGGCAGGCAGGAACGGGAACATGATGTTGAAGCCGTCGGAGCCGCACCCGACCAGCCATTCCTCCATCTGGTCGGCGATGGTTTTGGCCGTGCCGACGAAGGATAGCCCGCCATAGCCGCCGACGCGTTGGGCGAGCTGGCGCACCGTGAGCTTGTCGCGGGCCGCGAGGTCGACCATGCGCTGGCGACCGCTCCTGCTGGCATTGGTCTCCGGGATTTCCGGCAATTGCCCATCCGGATCGAAGCCGGAGGCATCCGTGCCGAGGATGACCGAGAGCGAGGCGATGGCGCTGTCGTAATGCACGCGGCTGTCGAGCAGCGCGCGTTTCTCCTTGGCCTCGTCGACGCTGTCGCCGACCACGACGAAGGCGCCGGGCAGGATCTTGAGGTGTTCAGGATCGCGGCCGACCTTCTCCATGCGGCCCTTGATATCGGCATAGAGTTTCTGGCTGTCGGCAAGGCTGCCGCCGCCGGTGAAGACGGCTTCCGCGGTCTCGGCGGCGAGCTGCCTGCCGTCCTCGGAGGCGCCGGCCTGCACGATCACCGGCCAGCCCTGGACCGGGCGGGCGATGTTGAGGGGACCGCGCACCTTCAGATATTTGCCGTGATGGTCGAGCACATGCATCTTGGCGGGATCGACGAACACGCCGCTTTCGACGTCGCGCACGAAGGCGTCGTCGGCAAAGGAATCCCACAGGCCCGTGACGACGTCGTAGAACTCGCGGGCGCGCTTGTAGCGCTCGGCGTGCTCCATGTGGTCGTCGAGGCCGAAATTCAGCGCCGCATCCGGGTTCGAGGTGGTGACGATGTTCCAGCCCGCCCGCCCGCCGCTGAGATGGTCGAGCGAGGCGAAGCGCCGTGCGACGTGATAGGGCTCGTCGAACGTGGTCGAGCCCGTCGCGATCAGGCCGATCCGCTCGGTGACGGCCGAGAGCGCCGACAACAGCGTGAAGGGTTCGAACGAGGTGACCGTGTGGCTGCGCTTGAGCGCATTGACCGGCATGTTCAGCACGGCGAGGTGATCGGCCATGAAGAAGGCGTCGAACTTGCCGGCCTCGAGCTTCTGGATCAGCGTCTTGATGTGGCCGAAGTTGAAATTGGCGTCCGGCCAAGCCCCGGGATAGCGCCAGGCACCGGTGTGGATGCTGATCGGGCGCATGAACGCGCCAAGCTTGAGTTGCCGTTGTGCCATCGCCCGGTGTCCGTTCTTGGTGTCGTTCCCGAAGACATAGGCACGCCGCGGAACTCCGCCATCGGGGGAGGTAGGAAGATTATTTTGTTTTTCGCGACGCCCTGAGCACATTCGCGTCATTCCGGGCCGCGCCCGGAATGACGGAGGAGTCCCATCGAACCGATCCACGGCTCACTCCGACCAAGCCATGACTTTCGCTCCCGAGGAGACCTTCGATGGCAGGTGCAATGACCGTGGACGGGCGCATCGTCCGCATCGACCGGCCCATGCCCTGGGTCGGGCGGCTGCTGTCATTGCCGCTGCTGGCGGCGAGCTTCTATCTGCTGTGGAATGTCGCGCTCGGCCTGCGGCAGGATTTCTCCGGTTTTGGGCGGCTCGCCGATGATCTCATGCCGGTGGTGGTGTTCACGGGACTCGGGCTGCTCGTGGGCATCCCCGGAATCATCCTGCTCACCTTTCGCACCTTCGTCGTGCTGAACGAGACGCTGCGCCAGATCGTCATCACCAGGCAGTTCGGCCCGCTGAATTTTCGCAAGCATCGCGATCTCGCCGATTATCATTTCATCAGCATTACCGACGACGACGATCCGGAGCTGACGACATATGATGTCAATCTCTGCGGCAACAAAGGGACCGAGCCGATCACGCTGATGAGCTTCACCAAGCGCGAGGAAGCCAGTCGCTTCGCCAGCGAGCTCGGGCGAGTGCTGAACCTTCCCGCGCGCGACTATGTCGGCACCGAGCCCGACGCGGACAATGCGGACGTCACGAACTGATCAGCTCAAAATATCCTTCTGCATCTTGCCGCCGTAGAAATGGAAGAACGGCACCGGCGCATCGTGGCGGAGCGGGCCGGTGGCAAGGCGCGCGTCGAGCTCGTTGAGCACATTGCGCGTCATCGGATGCAGATCGGCGAGCGGCTTCGAGCCGAGCTCGACCCAGACCAGCTCGACAAGCTCGGCATCGGCGTGGATCACGCCGTCGACGCGATGGGTGATCGCGGAGGCGTCCGCCGTGAAGAAGCGCGTGTCGAACCGCTTGACGCGGCCGGGCGGGGTGATTGCGCGCGCGATCAGGAACAGGCTGGAGGGATCCGGCAACAGGCCCGCATCCGCGAACGGCTTCCAGGCGCCTTCGAGTTTTGTCTTTACCTCGGCCTTGCGTCCGAGGCAGAGACCCGTTTCCTCGCAGGCCTCGCGGATCGCGGCGATCGCCAGCGATTTTGCGCGGGAGGCCGGCGTCTTCGGGCTGCCCTTGGCGAGATTGGCTTCCAGTTCGGCGGTGATCGGCGCCGCGCATGGTACGCGATAATCGTCCTTGTCGACGCGGCCGCCCGGGAAAACGAATTTTCCGGGCATGAACACCACCTTGTCGTGGCGCTTGCCGACCAGGACTTTTGGAATGGCTCCGCTGCGGTCGACCAGGATCAGTGTCGCGGCATCCCTAGGGCGGAAATAGGGATGATGATCGGCTTCCTTGCCCTCGTGGATCTTTGCCTTGTCGGCTGCCTGCGACGTATCCGTCATGTCCTCACCCAAACCACTACTTGTTTATTTTGCTTACACCGGCGGAATACCATCCGTCGGGTTCTCGTCAAACCCGTGCATGCGCAGAGCCCATTGCAATCCGACCACGGCTCCCTTCACCGGCTGCAGCAGTGCCAGCGAGGCGACGAAGGTGAAGGGCAGATAGGCCGCGAAGCTGATCCAGACCGGCGTCGTATAGTTGGTCTCGATCCACAGAATAGTCGGCACCACGATGTGCCCGACAATGACGATGACGAGATAGGCTGGCAAATCGTCGGCCCGATGCGGCGTGACATCGAGGCCGCAGACGGAGCAGTTATCCGCGGTCTTCAGGAAGGCGCGGAACAGCTTTCCCTCGCCGCAGCGCGGGCAGCGGCCGCGAAAGCCGCGCCTCATCGCAGCAAAGACGTCGCGCTTCTCGACGAGGCCGGTGTCGCGGGTCCAGATCTTCGGCGCCGTGCTCGTCGTCACCATGCCTTGCCCTTCTGGCCCTTGCCCTTGCTTTTTCCCTTGGCCGTTTTCCCCTTGCCGGGCTTCTTCGGCTTGTCCGGCTTGCGCTTCTTGTCAGGACTGCGCCCGGGGTGCGCCTTGAACGAGCGGCGGCGTTGCGGACCGGAGGACCTGCGGCCCCGCGGTGCGGTCTCGCCGGACGAGGACAGCAGCTCGAAGCGCAACGCGCCTGCGATCGGAGCCGCCTCGATCAGGCGGACGTCGACAACATCACCGAGCTGATGCATGGTGCCGCTGCGGGTGCCGACCAGGGCGTGGCGGCCCTCGTCATAGTTGAAATATTCCGTGCCGAGGGATCGGATCGGGATCAGGCCGTCGGCGCCGGTCTCGGCGAGCTTGACGAACAGGCCGGCGCGCGTGACGCCGGAGACGCGGCCCTGGAAGCTCGAACCGATGCGGTCGGCGAGGTGATGGGCGATCAGGCGGTCGACGGTCTCGCGCTCCGCTTTCATCGCGCGCCGCTCGGTCACTGAGATATGAGCTGCGACCTCGCTCAACGTTTCCGGCGTCTCGGTGTCGGGCAGCGCGCCTTCGCCGAGGCCGAGCGCGCGAACCAGCGCACGGTGCACGACAAGGTCGGCGTAGCGGCGGATCGGCGAGGTGAAATGCGCATAGCGGCGCAAATTCAGGCCGAAATGACCGTAATTCTCCGAAGAGTATTCGGCCTGTGCCTGGGCGCGCAGCACGACCTCGCTGACCAGCGGAAAGTGGTCGTGGCCTTCGAGCTGCGCCAGCACGCGGTTGAACAGAGCGGGGCGCAGCGCGCCGCCTTTCGCGAACGGAACGTCCAGCGTCGCCAGGAATTCCGCGAGCGCGTGGACCTTTTCCAGGGTCGGCTCGTCATGCACCCGGTAGATCAGCGGCAGCGACTTCTTCTCGAGCATCTCGGCTGCCGCGACATTGGCGAGGATCATGAACTCCTCGATCAGCTTGTGCGCGTCGAGCCTGTCGGGCACGACGACGCGGTCGACCGTGCCGTCGGGCTTGAGCAGGATCTTGCGCTCGGGCAGATCGAGATTGAGCGGATCGCGCTCGTCGCGCGCGCGCTTGACGCAGGCATAGGCGGCATAAAGCGGCCTCAGGATTGGATCGAGCAGGGGGCCGGTGGTGTCGTCCGGCCTTCCGTCGATCGCGGCCTGCGCCTGCGCATAGTTCAGCTTGGCTGCGGAGCGCATCAGGATGCGGTGGAAGCTGTGCGACCGTTTCCGCCCGTCCGGCGCGATGATCATCCGCACCGCGAGCGCGCCGCGCGGCTCGCCCGGCACCAGCGAGCAGAGATCGTTGGAGATGCGCTCGGGCAGCATCGGCACGACGCGGTCGGGGAAATAGACCGAGTTGCCGCGATCGAGCGCATCGCGGTCGAGCGCGGTGCCCGGTCGCACGTAGAAGCTCACATCGGCGATGGCGACATCGACGATGAAGCCGCCCTTGTTGTTGAGATCAGGATCCGGCTGCGCGTGTACCGCGTCGTCGTGATCCTTGGCATCCGGCGGATCGATGGTGACCAGCGGCACATCGCGCCAGTCCTCGCGCCCCTTCAGATTGGCCGGCTCCGCCGCTTCGGCTTCGCGCTCTGCCGCGGGACGGAATTGCAGCGGGATGTCGTGCGCGTAGATCGCGATCAGGCTGATCGCCTTCTCCGACTTGACCGAGCCGAGCTTCTCCTTGACGCGGCCTGACGCCAGCCCAAAGCCGCGCGAGCGGATGATGTCGACGCTGACGAGATCGCCGTCCTGCGCGCCGTGCGTCTCAGTCGGGGCGATGTTCAGCTCGCGGTCGGCGGACTTCTTGTCGACCGGGATGATCCGTCCGCCGCCTTCGGGCAGGCTGCGGAAGACGCCGAGGATGCGGCTCTTGGTCTTGTCGAAAACCTTGATGATGTGGCCGCGATAGGCCGGGCCTTCGGTCTCGTCGGATCGCTCGACCCGCAGCAGCGCGCGATCGCCAACGCCGGCCGCGGTGCCGGGCTTCGGCCGGCGCGGCATCGTGATGAGGATCTTTGGCGGCTCGCCGCTTTCGACCTCGTCCCATTCAGTGGGGGAGGCGACCAGCTCGCCGTCGGCGTCGCGGCCGGTAATGTCGGCGACCAGCGTCGGCGGGAGGCTGTCCGGCTCTGAAATCGTATGGCGCTTTTTCTTGACGAGCCCGTCGTCGGCGAGCTCGCGCAGCATGCGCTTGAGCTCGATGCGGTCGGCGTTCTTCAGGCCGAACTCGCGTGCAATTTCGCGGGTTCCGACCTTTCCGGGATTTGCCTTGATGAAGGCGACGATGGCTGCCCTGTCGGGAAAGCCACGGTCATTCTTGCGTTTCACTTAGCCTCTATTTGGTGCCGGCACTTTTCTTGGCCGGAGCTTTGGCGCCAGCTGCCTTGGTCGGTGACGTTTTGGCCGTCGACGACACGGCTGCGCGCGCCTTGCTGGTGGATTCGGATTTGGGTTTGGCCGCCTTCTTCGCGGCCGGCTTTTTGGTTTTTGGTGCGGCGTCATCGCCGTCGGCGGCCTTCGCCGCAGCCTTCTTGGCCTTGGCCGGCTTCGCCGCTTTCTTCGGCTTCTTGCCGCCGCCCTTGGCCGCACGCTCGTCGATCAGCGCGATTGCCTGCGGCAGCGTGATGGCGTCTTTCTCGATGTCGCTCGGGATCGTGGCATTGACGCCACCCGCGGTGACATAGGCGCCGTAGCGGCCGCCCTTTACCGTGACGGTGCCGAGGGTGGGATGATCGCCGATCGCCCTGCCGGGATCAGCGCCGAAGCGGCGGCTCGGGCCCTTGGCGATCTTCTCCGCGATCAGCGTCACCGCGCGGTTGATGCCGATGTCGAACACCTCATCGCCGGCCTCGAGGCTGGCATAAGTCTTCTCGTGCTTCACGAACGGCCCGAAGCGGCCGAGACCCGCGGTGATCGGCTCACCGGTTTCCGGATGCTTGCCGATCTCGCGCGGCAGCGACAGCAGCTTGAGCGCAAGCTCGAGCTCGACATCTCCAGGGGACATCCCCTTCGGAATGCCTGCGCGCTTCGGCTTCTCGCCCTCCGCATAATCCTTCTGCTCGCCGAGCTGGATGTAGGGGCCGAACCGCCCGGCCTTGACCCAGACATCGCGGCCCGTATCCGGGTCCTGGCCGAGCGAACGATCGGCCGTTGCCTCGCCGTCGGCGGCGAGCTGACGGGTGTAGCGACATTCCGGATAGTTCGAACAGCCGACGAAGGCGCCGAACTTGCCGGCCTTGAGATTGAGCCGCCCGTTGCGGCAGCTGGGGCATTGCCTGATGTCGCCGCCATCGGTGCGGGGCGGGTAGATGTGCTGTCCCAGCATGTCGTCGAGCACGTCGAGCACCTGCGCGACGCGCAAATCCTTGATCTCGTCGACCGCGCCGATGAAGCCGGTCCAGAAATCCTTCAGCACCTGCTGCCAGGAGATCTCGTTGTTGGAGATGCGGTCGAGCTGCTCTTCCAGATTGGCGGTGAAGTCGTATTCAACG
Organism: Bradyrhizobium sp. 155; assembly: GCF_023101105.1. NCBI lineage: Bacteria > Pseudomonadati > Pseudomonadota > Alphaproteobacteria > Hyphomicrobiales > Nitrobacteraceae > Bradyrhizobium > Bradyrhizobium sp. 155. The sequence continues at coordinate 3,372,310 of NZ_CP064704.1, forward strand.
TAGCGGGCAAAGAAGCTTTCGAGGAACGCGACTACGACGCGGCCCTTGTCCTCGCCGTGCAGGCGCTTCTTCTCGAGCTTGACGTAGCCGCGGTCCTTCAGCACCTGGAGGATCGAGGCATAGGTCGAGGGCCGGCCGATGCCGAGCTCTTCCATGCGCTTGACCAGCGAGGCCTCGGAGAAGCGCGGCGGCGGCTCGGTGAAGTGCTGGGTGACGGCGAGCGACTGCCGCTTCAGCGCATCGTTGGGGCTCATCGCGGGCAGGCGGCGGGAGTCCTCGTCCTCCTCGTCGTCGCGGCCTTCCTGGTAAAGTGCGAGGAAGCCGTCGAACTTGACGACCTGGCCGGTGGCGCGCAGGTCCAGCGTGCGGCCGCCGACCTTCGCCGTGATGTCGACCGTGGTGCGTTCCAGCTCGGCCGATTCCATCTGGCTCGCGATGGTGCGCTTCCAGATCAGTTCATAGAGTCTCGCCTGGTCGGACTCGAGCTTGCGGCTCATGCTGTCGGGACGGCGCGACATGTCGGTCGGCCGGATCGCTTCGTGGGCTTCCTGGGCGTTCTTGGCCTTGGCCTGGTACTGACGCGGCGCGTCCGGCACATAGGCGTTGCCGTAATCCTCGCCGATCACCTTGCGGGCCTGGGTGATCGCGGACGGGTCGATCTGCACGCCGTCGGTACGCATATAAGTAATGAGTCCGGTGGTCTCGCCGCCGATGTCGATGCCTTCATAGAGCCGCTGCGCGATGCGCATGGTGTGCGCCGGCGCAAAGCCGTATTTGCGGCTGGCTTCCTGCTGCAGCGTCGAGGTGGTGAAGGGGGCCTGCGGATTGCGGCGGGCCGGCTTGGCATCGACCGCGGTCACCGCGTAGGCGGCTGCTTCCAGCGCCTTCTTGAAGTCTTCGGCTTCCGCGCCGGTGCCGATGTCGAGGCGCTGGATCTTCTTGCCGTCGGCGCCGACGAGACGGGCCTCGAAGGCGTCGCCGCGCGGCGTCAGCAGGGTCGCGATCAGCGACCAGTATTCGCGCGCAACGAACTTTTCGATCTCGAGCTCGCGGTCGCAGACCAGACGCAGCGCCACCGACTGCACGCGGCCCGCCGAGCGGGCGCCCGGCAGCTTGCGCCACAGCACGGGGGAGAGGGTGAAGCCGACCAGATAGTCCAGCGCGCGGCGCGCCATATAGGCGTCGACCAGCGCACCGTCGATCTGGCGCGGATTCTTCATCGCGTCCGTCACCGCCTGCTTGGTGATGGCGTTGAACACCACGCGCTCGATCTTGTGGTCCTTGATCGCGCGCTTCTCTTTCAGGACCTCCAGCACGTGCCAGGAGATGGCCTCGCCCTCGCGATCAGGGTCGGTGGCGAGAATCAGGCGATCGGCGTTCTTGAGGGACTTGGCAATGTCGTTGAGCCGGCCGGCCGCCTTGGGGTCGACCTCCCAGATCATCTTGAAATTGGCGTCGGGATCGACGGAGCCGTTCTTTGCCGGCAAGTCGCGGACATGGCCAAACGAGGCCAGAACCTCGTAGGACGAGCCCAAATACTTGTTGATCGTCTTGGCTTTCGCCGGCGACTCCACAATGACGATATTCATGTAGTTCCAGTAACTTATGGGGAAATTTGGGGCCGAATTCGATGAGATTCGGGTCGGCCCTTTCGTCCCGAACATGGGTGGTGAGGCCGTCGCTGTCAAATCGAGGGCTGTTGAGAGCCCTCCCGATGGGAAAAGTTTCATATCGAGAAAGTTGCAAAATACCACCTTTGAGTTGCGGTCGATGTCGGCGTAATGTTGCCGCGGGGCATGGATTCGGGTGGGGGCTGGTGACTAAGCCAGGAAAGAAACGGGCGGGCGCCGCATCGCGCGCGGGGGGAGGCTTGCGTCACGAGGAACCGGGGGAGGGCGGCGTCGAGGAGGCGGTCGCCTTCATCGCCGAGCAGGTCGGGGCCCTGCGCAAGCTTGCCGAACGGCACAGGCTCGACGTGCTGCATTATCTCCTGGGAATGACCAAGCTCGAGGCGGACGAGCATCTGCGGCTGAGGAGCAAGCGCAGGCTGTCGTGAAGGGGGCGATGTACTGCTCCAACGACGGTGCGGTTAGCCGTTGCGGCTTGCCATTTTGGCCAATCGCAGGCCGAGATATGCGGCCGTGCCGAGGTCGCTCTCCGGCAACGAGCCGTCAATCAAGTGTGTTGCCAGACCAAGCTGGCTGCCCAAACGATTGCGGCCGCTCGGATCCTCGCCACCGGGAATATCCAGTCCGCACCAGAGCATGCCGTGCTGCGCGGCCAGAATGGAAAAGTAGGACAGTGTGTGGAGTTGATCGCCGCTTGCGCAGGCGCCCGTGGTGAACCCGGCTGCGATCTTGTTGGCCCAGCGCTGCTGGCTCCATCGATCACTTGAAGCATCGGCAAACGCTTTGAATTGAGCGGCTGGCCCGCCCATATAGGTCGGGCTGCCAAACGCAACTGCGTCGGCGCCATCGATCGTCTCCAGTAAGCTCTCATTCTGAAAGCGGCCTGACACGATGTCGCCGCCGGTGATGCGACACAGCGTGACCTGCGCTTTGCCATCTGCTCCGCGCGCAACCGCATGCGCCAGCTTCTCGGTGGTGCCCGAGATGGAAAAATAGGTGATGGCGAGCAGGGGCATGGTGGTGCCAGTTTGGTGGGACCTCGCCATCTTTGACGCTGTCGATGGCTTGTACAAGTCCGCCACGCCATATTGCGAGTTGGGACGCTCGGGTACATGCCGACCCGCCTTCGATGAAAGTGGGTCAACCTGCGGAGCAATCGCGGGCTGTCGTAGCCGCGAAGACCGAGCGGAATCGGTCGCCAGGACGACGTTGAAGAGACAGCGCACCGCTATCCCGCTGACCGTCGCCGCGGCGCAGGCCGCGGCTTCAGCGAGGTGTCCGCGAGGCTGAGCAATCGCCCGTCCTCCGCGCGCAGTTCGAGCTTCTTCACCGGTCGGCCTTTCTCGCGATCGACCAGGATGGTCGCGATCTCCGACGGGCGATCGTCGAAATCCTCGCCCCATTGGCGCAGCGCTACCAACACCGGGAAGACGCCGCGGCCTTTCGGCGTCAGCACATATTCCTCGTAAGGGCTGCCGTCGGAGGCGGGGGCCGTGGTCAGGATGCCGTGATCGACCAGCGCGCGCAGCCGCGTCGACAAGATGTTCTTGGCCATGCCGAGCTTGCTCTGAAACTCACCGAAGCGGCGCAGCCCAAACAGCGCCTCGCGGATGATCAGCAGGGACCACCGGTCGCCGATCGCCTCCAGCGATCGCGCGATCGGGCAGGCGTCCCCCTCGAAGCTCGTCCGTTTCACCATGATCTGGTCCTTTCGCGATCGCACGGTCCTGTCACCGTTCACGCGCTCTTGTGGTTGCATCTTAAAACCAGGTGGCCTAGATGGCAATCGTAGTTTTATGATGAAACCACTGGAGGCGAACGTGAGACTGAAGAACAAGACGGCCCTGATCACCGGCGGCAATAGCGGCATTGGACTGGCAACGGCAAAGCTGTTCGTGGCCGAGGGCGCCAAGGTGGTGATCACCGGGCGCAACAAGGAGACGCTCGAGGCGGCCGCGAAGGAGCTCGGGCCGAACGCGCTCGCGCTCGCCGCCGACGCCACCGACATTGCCGCGACCGAATCTGCGATCAAGAAGGGCGCCGAAAAGTTCGGCAAGTTCGACATCCTGTTCGCCAATGCCGGCATCGCCGGCGGTACGCCGCTGGGGTCGGCCACGCTGGAGGTCTTCGAGAAGGTCATCAGCACCAATCTGACCGGCGTGTTCTTCACCGTTCAGTCCGCGCTGCCTTATCTCAACGACAATGCTTCCATCGTCCTCAACGGCTCGGTGATCTCCGTGCTCGGCATTCCCGGCTATTCGGCCTATGGCGCCGCCAAGGCCGGCGTGCGGGCGATGGCGCGGATCATGGCCTCGGAGCTCTCGCCGCGGGGCATTCGCGTCAACGTGGTCGCGCCCGGTGCGATCCGCACGCCGATCTGGGGACCCGCGACCGCGACGCCCGAAGCCGAGAAGGCGTTCGAGAAGCGGATCGCGCTGACGACGCCGCTGGGGCGCATTGGTGAAACAGATCACGTCGCCAAGACTGTGCTGTTCCTCGCCTCCGACGATTCCGCGCATGTGCAGGGCCAGGAAATCTTCGTCGATGGCGGCGCGGTTGCCTCTCCGAGCGGCGCGCCGATCTATCGCGGCTGATCAATCTTGGTGCAAATTGAATCGGTCGGCGCAGCGGCGAGCGGTTGCGCCGGCCGGTTCCCACGTCTCGCGAGCTGTATTTTCTGAACGTTGCGGGAGGCATTGAACCTTCGCTTGCGCTGCCAAGACACTTTTACGGGCAGGGGGTCACGAAGACTCATTTCAAGGGAGCCCGATATGCCAAAGGCAGCTCGTATTATTTCCCCGATTTCAGCACCGCGTATTTACACCGAAAACTCCGCCGTTCCTGCCAAGCGTTCCGACACCTCCGAGTTCGTCGGGGTCGCTCTTTTCTCCGGCATCGGCCTGTTCGTTTCCCTCGTCGCCGTCATCCTGGGCATTCAGGGCGCCTGGTTTTAGCTTCGCCGATCGCGCACCGGTCGATCAGCCGCCGCAAGCGATGTTGCGGCGGCTGATGATGTGCGCGTTATCAGGCCGCGCGGAGGGCGGTCGCCGCCTCGAGCGCGCTTGCGAGCGACTTCTCGCGATGCTCCGGGCCGACCTGGATTCCGTCGGCGCTGATGAATTCGGGATGATGAATCCCCATGAAACCGAACACGCCACGCAGATAGCTTTCGAGGTGCTCCAGCGACGCGGCGGGCGAGCCCGCGCCGTAATAGCCCCCGCGCGAAACCGCGAAGATTACGCGCTTGCCGCCGGCAAGGCCCTGCGGGCCGTTGGCCCCATAGCTGAACGTCTTCCCCGCCACCAGGACCCGGTCGATCCAGGCCTTGAGCTGGCTCGGAATGGTGAAATTGTACATGGGCGCGCCGATCACGACGATGTCGGCGGCAAGAAACTCGTCCAGCGCGGCCTTGCTGGCGGCGAGATCGGGGCCGAGCTCCGCCGGCGCAGGCGCGCCTTGCGCGGCCGCCAGATGCGAGCCGGAGAGATGGGCGAGCGGGCTCTGCGTCAGGTCGCGATAGACGATGTCGAGCGATGGCGTCGCCTGCCTGAGACGGTCGACGATGGCGGCGGAGACTTGCCGCGAAACGGAGTGGGGGCCGAGCACGCTGGAGTCGATGTGGAGGAGTTTCATTCGGGATCACCCTGGTATAAGTTTGTAACCAGAGCTACATGAGTGACTATCGAAATCCCCGCAAGAACGCACCTTTTTGAGCCATGGGCACATCCCTGAAACCTGCGCACATCGATTTGCCCGCCTCACCAAGGCCGGATCCCAACCATGCGGACTGCCGCGGCGTCGCCTCGATCCTCGCGCGCGTCGGCGACAAATGGAGCGTGTTCGTCATCATGATGCTAAGTGACGGGCCCAAGCGCTTTAACGAGCTCAAGCGCATGATCAATGGCATTTCGCAGCGGATGCTGACCTTGACGCTGCGCGGGCTCGAGCGTGACGGCCTGGTCACACGCACGATCTTCCCGACCATTCCGCCGCGGGTGGATTACGAGCTGACCGATCTCGGCCGGGGACTGCAGCAGCCGGTAAAGGCACTCGGCGAATGGGCGATCACGCATCAGCAGCAGATCGCCGCGGCGCGTACGCGCTTCGACGAGCGGACCACTCCTTAAAGCAGCGAGACCAAGCCACCGCCGTGGCGTTCGAGCCGGCCGGCGAGCTCGAGTTCCAAGAGCACGGTACGCACGATGGCCGGCGAGGCGCCGGACATCCGCACGAGATCGTCAATCGTGACAGGGGCAGGGCCGAGCAGGCCGGTGATCTGGTCGCGGTCGTGCCCTTGAGGATCGCTCTCGAACGGCTCGCTGTCGGGCTCGCGCGCGGTACGCATCAGCGGCCGCTCCATGATCGGTGCGACCGCGTTGACGACGTCGGCCGCTTCGGTGACGAGCGTCGCGCCCTGCTTGATCAGATCGTTGGTGCCGGCGGCGCGCGGGTCGAGCGGCGAGCCCGGCACGGCGAACACTTCGCGACCCTGTTCGGCGGCCATGCGCGCGGTGATCAGCGAGCCCGAGCGGTGCGCCGCCTCCACCACGACCACGCCGAGCGCGGCGCCCGAGATCAGCCGGTTGCGGCGGGGAAAGTCGCGGGCGCGCGGCTCGTGGCCGAGCGGCATCTCGGAGATCGCGGCACCCTTGCGGTCGAGGATCGAGGCCAGCAGATCGCCGTGCTCCGGCGGATAGATGCAGTCATGTCCGCCGGCGAGCACGGCTATGGTGCCGCTCTCGAGGCTGGCGCGGTGCGCGGCCTGGTCGACCCCGCGGGCAAGGCCGGAGATGACGACAAAGCCGGCTTCGCCAAGCTCGCGGGCGAGCTGACCGGCGAATTTCAAGCCTGCGCCGGATGCGTTGCGCGAGCCGACGATCGCGATCATCGGTCGCGTCAGCGTTGCATTGTCGCCGCGTACGGCGAGCAGCGGCGGCGCATCGTCGAGCGTTGCCAGCCGCGCCGGATAACCGTCCTCACCGGGCGCGAGCCAGGCAATTCCGAACTTGCGGCTCGCGGCGAGCTCGGCTTTCGCCTCGTCGGCGCTGCAGATGCGCGCCGATCGTTGCGCGCCGCCGCGGCGTGCGAGATCCGGCAGCCGCTCCAGCGCCGCGCGCGCCGAGCCGAAATGCTCGACCAGCGACCGGAACGTGCGCGGCCCGACATTGTCGGACCGGATCAGCCGCAGGCGGTCGATCCTGTCGGCTTCGGTCAGCTCTACACTTGGATTGATGGCGTCCACGGCGGCTCCTTGCAGGGACAGCATGGAACAACCTGAGGGCGTGGGCAACAGTGACGTACGCTTGCGCGACCTTGCCCCGATGCTAAAAGCGATCCCAATAAGAAGGGTATTGCCCATGATCTCACTCGCCGACCTCCAGCGCCGCATCGAAGCGGGCGAGCTTTCGCCCGAGGCCGCCATCGCGCAATCGCATGCAGCCATCGAGGCGCGGGAGAAGGACGTCCATGCCTTCGTCCGTCACGACAGCTCCGCGAAGGCGCAAGCTTCTGGCCCGTTGCGCGGTATCGCGGTCGGGATCAAGGACATCATCGACACCGCCGATTTCCCGACCGAGATGGGATCATCGATCTATCGCGGCTGGCAGCCGCGCGCGGACGCGCCTGTGGTGATGATGCTGAAGCGGGCGGGCGCCACCATCATCGGCAAGACCACGACCACGGCATTCGCCTCGCGCGATCCGACCCCGACGCTCAATCCGCATAACCTCGGGCATACGCCGGGCGGCTCGTCCTCGGGCTCGGCCGCGGCCGTCGGTGCCGGCATGATTCCGCTGGCGCTGGGTACCCAGACCGGCGGCTCGGTGATCCGGCCCGCCGCCTATTGCGGCACCGCCGCGATCAAGCCTTCGTTCCGCATGCTGCCGACGGTCGGCGTCAAATGCTATTCGTGGGCGCTCGACACCGTCGGTCTGTTCGGCGCCCGCGCGGAAGATCTCGCGCGCGGACTGCTGGCAATGACCGGCCGCACCGAATTCGCCGGCATCGTCCCGGCGAAGGCGCCGCGCATCGGCGTTATCAGGCAGGAGTTTGCCGGCGCCGTGGAGCCGGCCGCCGAGGAGGGGCTGCAGGCCGCGATCAAGGCGGCGACGCGGGCTGGCGCCAGCGTGCAGACCATCGATCTGCCGCAGGCGGTGCAGGAGGCCTGGCGCATCCACCCTGTGATTCAGGACTTCGAGGCGCATCGCGCGCTCGCCTGGGAATTTTCCGAACGCCACGACGAGATCGCGCCGATGCTGCGCGCCAGTCTCGATGCGACGGTCGGTCTCACACCCAAGGACTACGACGACGCACGCCGGATCAGCCGCCACGGCCGCCGCGAGATTGGCGAATTGTTCGAGGGGTTCGACGCGCTGCTGACCTATTCGGCGCCGGGCACGGCGCCGGCCAAGGAGCTCGCGAGCACCGGCGACCCCCGCTACAACAGGCTCTGGACGCTGATGGGCAACCCTTGCGTCAACGTGCCGGTGCTCAAGGCCAATGGCCTGCCGATCGGCGTGCAGGTGATCGCGCGCTTCGGCAACGACGCGCATGCGCTGGCGACGGCGTGGTTCCTGGAGCAGGCGCTGGCGAAATCAGGCTAGCGCAGGTTCGAGAGCGACGATGCGCTGGCCGGATGCGGCCGGCGCTGCGCTGTGATCTGGACCTTGCTTGAGCCAGCGCCCGGCAGCCTCGCGGCCGCTCCGGTGCAGCGCGCGAATGAAGCCGCGGCCGAGATCGGTCGATGAGCGCTGCGCCAGGCCGTCCACGAAATCTTCCGCGGCGATCCTGGAGAGCCGCAACGACGATGCGGCCTGCGATTGCGCCCATTCGATCGCCGCGATCTCGGCATTGAGGGCGGCGTTGGCCGCGATCTGATCCAGCCTGCGGTCGATCGCGGCGAGCGTGATCGGCACGTAGCTGTCGCGCGCCGGCGTGGCCTGGACGAGCAGGATTTCGGCGCTCGTCGTGTCCTGCACGAGCCGCAGCAGGGGCGGATTGCCGCCGAGGCCTCCATCCCAATAAGCCTCGCCGTCGATCTCGACCGCGCAATGAACCAGCGGTGGACAGGTCGAGGCCAGCGCGACGTCGGCGGTGATCACGTCGTTGCGGAAGATCTGCTGCTGCCCGTCGCGGATCCGGGTCGCCGCGATCAGAAGCTTCGGGCAGCGCGGGTCGCGCAAGGCGGAAAAATTGATGTCGCGCGACAGCGCCTGCCGCAGCGGATCGAGATCGAACGGATCGAACTGGCCGGAGCGCAGCGTCGGGCCGAACGCGACCGAGCTTCCCGCCGGCGAGAAGCCGCCGATCAGCATCAGCGATCGGAACGAGGCTTCGTGCATCAGCCGGATCCAGAACCGGTTCAGCCGCGCGCGGGCGCCTTCACGGCCGCCCTCGGCGAAACCGGACGCGAGCAACAGCGCGTTGATGGCGCCGGCACTGGCGCCGCTGATGGTGTCGATCGCGATCGATGGCTCTTCCAGCAGCCGCTCCAGCACGCCCCAGGTGAAAGCAGCGAAGGTGCCGCCGCCCTGAAGCGCCAGCGACAATTTTCGCGGCGGCCATTGCCGCGGGGTCCGATCGTGCGTGACGGGCGCTGCAGTTAGGATTTCGGCTGGTTTCCCCGCTTCCACGATCGGATCGGGCTCGCGCGGTGGAGGTGGGACGGAAGCAGGCGCTGGAGCGACAAGCGGCGAGGGCGCACCAGACCAGATGTCCGTCGTCGAGAGTAGCCGGCTTGCCGCGGTGCAGGCAGCACCTCGCAAATCGCCATCGTCTTGCGCGCTGACAATCTTCTCGCTCATTCTGAGCAACCGCGTAGAGCCATGCCCACGTCAGGGCCAAGCCAGGAACCCGTTCGTCCATACAGCCGTGATTCGGCTGCAAGTTGCGAACACCATTTGAGATATAATGCAGAAGGGGTGCCGCGGTATCCGTGGATTCCCGGCTTATGTCTTCTCGCCGATCCGGCTTTCCTTGCCCGATTGCAGCCGCTTGATGTTCTCGCGATGGGCGTAGAACAGCAGCAGCGTCAGCACCGCGGCCATCGCTGCTAGTGCGAGATGGCCAAACCACCACAGGAACAGCGGCGTGATGAAGGACGCCACCAGCGCAGAGAGCGAGGAATAGCGGGTGGTGAAGGCGGTCGCGAGCCATAGCAGGCAGAACACCAGCGCGGCCGGCCAGAACAGCCCGAGCAGAATGCCGATATAGACGGCGACACCCTTGCCGCCGCGGAACTTGAGCCAGACCGGGAAGAGATGGCCGAGGAAGGCGCCGAGCCCGGCCAGCATCGCGGCGTTGGGACCGGCGATGTAGCCGGCGATCACCACGGCCACGGTGCCCTTGAGCGCGTCGAACAGCAGGGTCGCGGCGGCAAGGCCCTTGCGCCCCGTGCGCAGCACGTTCGTGGCGCCGATGCTGCCGGAGCCGATCGACCGCAGATCCTGCGTGCCGCCGAGCCTGGTCAGGATCAGCCCGAACGGAATCGAGCCGAGCAGGTAGCCGATGACGAAAGCGACCGGCAGAAACAGTTCAAGCGCCATGTCTGCAAATTCCCTGGCTGCAGCTCCGCACGTCAGACATGCTCGTACACTGTCCGTCCGCCGACAATGGTGCGCACCACGCGGCCTGTAAAGCGGGCCTCGTCGAACGGCGTGTTCTTGCAGGGCGATTTGAGGTCGGCGGGATCGACCACCCAGGGCACATCGGGGTCGATCACGATGACGTCGGCGGGGCTGCCCGTGCGCAGGGTTCCGCCAGGCAATCCCAAAATCTCGGCCGGCCGGGTCGACATCGCCCGGATCAGCGTCTTGAGGTCCAATTCGTCATTGTGCACGAGGCGCAGGCCCGCCGGGAGCATGGTCTCCAGCCCGATGGCGCCGGGGGCTGCTTCTGCGAAAGGCAGGCGCTTGACCTCGACGTCCTGCGGGTTGTGGTCGGACATGATGACGTCGACGAGGCCGGAGGCGACGGCGGCGACCAGCGCGCGGCGGTCGTCCTCGGTGCGCAGCGGCGGCGACAGCTTCAGGAACGAACGGTAAGGGCCGATGTCGTTCTCGTTCAGCGCAAGGTGGTTGATCGAGGCTGAGGCCGTCACGGCAAGGCCGGCGTCGCGGGCGCGCTTGAGCACGTCGAGCGACTCGATGCAGGTTAGCGACGCCGCGTGATAGCGGCCGCCGGTGAGCGCGACCAGGCGCATGTCGCGCTCCAGCATCACGGCTTCCGCCGCGTTCGGGATGCCCATCAGGCCGAGCCGCGAGGCGAACTCGCCCTCGTTCATCACGCCTTCGCCGACGAGATCGCGATCCTCGGTGTAGTGCACGATCAACGCGTCGAAATCGCGCGCGTAGGTCAAGGCGCGGCGCATCACCTGCGCATTGCTCACGCTCTTGTCGCAGTCGCTGAAGGCGATCGCGCCTGCTGCCTTGAGGAGGCCGAACTCGGTCATCTCCTCGCCGTGCATTCCCTTGGTCAGCGCCGCCATCGGCTGGATGTTGACGATCGCGGTGTCACGGGCGCGACGCATCACGAAGTCGACGGTCGCCGAGTTGTCGATCACCGGCAAGGTATCGGGCTGGCAGATGATGGTGGTGATGCCGCCGGTCGCAGCCGCCTGGCTCGCGGACGCAAAGGTCTCGCGATGGCTGAAGCCGGGCTCGCCGACGAAGGCGCGCATGTCGATCAGGCCGGGGGCGACGATCTTGCCGGCGCAGTTGACGACGTCGGTGCCCTCGGGGACGCCGGCAGCGCCAATGCCGCGGCGGGTCTCCCGGATGATGCCGTCGGCAATCAGGACATCGCCGGGGCCATCGAAATCCCTGCTGGGGTCGACGAGGCGGGCATTGGCAAGCAGGATGGGTCGGCGGTCGGTCAACATGAGCATCACGCGTTCGGCAGGTTGCGGGCGAGCGCTTCCAGCACCGCCATGCGCACGGCCACGCCCATCTCCACCTGTTCGCGGATCAGGGACTGCGCGCCGTCCGCGACCGCGGTGTCGATTTCGACGCCGCGGTTCATGGGGCCGGGATGCATGACAAGGGCGTCTGGCTTGGCGTAGGCGAGCTTCTTCTGGTCCAGCCCGAAATAATGGAAATACTCGGAGGTCGACGGCACGAAGGAGCCGTTCATGCGCTCGCGCTGGAGCCGCAACATCATGACGATGTCGGCGCCGTTGAGCCCCTCGCGCATGTCGCGCGCGACCTCGACGCCCATCCGCTCGATGCCGGGCGGCAGCAGTGTGGAGGGGCCGACGACGCGGACGCGGGCGCCCATCGCGTTGAGCAGGATGATGTTGGAGCGGGCCACGCGCGAATGCAGCACGTCACCGCAGATCGCGACGACTAGGCCCTCAAGCCGGCCCTTGTTGCGGCGGATGGTCAGCGCGTCGAGCAGGGCTTGTGTCGGATGCTCATGCGCGCCGTCGCCGGCATTGATCACGGAACCGTCGACCTTGCGGGCCAGCAGTTCCACCGCGCCGGAGGCGTGATGGCGCACCACCAGGATATCCGGGTGCATGGCGTTGAGCGTCATGGCGGTGTCGACCAGCGTCTCGCCCTTTTTGATGGACGAGGAGGACACCGACATGTTCATGACGTCGGCGCCCAGCCGTTTGCCGGCGAGCTCGAACGACGATTGGGTCCGGGTGGAAGCCTCGAAGAAGAGGTTCACCTGCGTCCGTCCACGCAGGACGGTGCGCTTCTTGTCAACCTGGCGGTTGAGCTCGACATATTCTTCGGACAGGTCGAGGAGGCCGGTGATGTCGGCCGCGGAAAGGCCCTCGATGCCCAGCAAATGCCGGTGGCCGAGGACGAAGGTCGATTTCGATGTCATTAAAGCGAGAGCTATAGGCGGGGATGGCCGGGGGGGCAAGGGCCAAAGCCCGGGCGGGGAGTTATCCCCCGATCTGTCGGTCTTATCGCTGGCGTGAGCTGTCCCCGTCTTCTCCGTCATGCCCGGGCCGAAGCGCGAAGCGCGTCTTCGCGCTAGACGTCCCGGGCATCCACGTTCTTAAGGTGCTGTCGCAGAAAAGGCGTGGATGGCCGGGACAAGCCCGGCCATGACGAAGGGGAGATTTCCGCTGAAAACAACTCTAACAGCGCTCTTGGTCGCGGCTTTTGTTTCCGGGGCCCACGCCCAATCGCTTCCCGGCGGTTTCGTCTATTTGCACGACATCGAGCCCAGCATCATCCAGGACATCCGCTACGCCACCTCGAACAATTTCGTCGGCCGTCCGCTCGCCGGCTACGGGGCCGGCGAGTGCGTGGTGAAGCGGGAGGTTGGGCTGCGGCTGAAGGCGGTCCAGCAGGAACTGGCGGCGCAAAATCTCTCACTGAAAATGTTCGACTGCTACCGGCCGGCGCGGGCCTCGCTCGACATGGTCAGGTGGTCGCAGAACGGCCACGAGACGGCCGCCGAGCGGCGCTACAATCCCAAAATTCCCAAGACCGAGCTGTTCCGCCTCGGCTACATCGCAAGCCGCTCGCAGCATTCGACGGGCGCAGCGCTCGATCTCACGCTGGTCGATCTCAACGCCGACAATTCAGGCAAATACGACCCGTCAAAGACCTACGCGGACTGCACGGCACCGGTCGAGGCGCGATTGCCGGAGGGCAGCGTCGACATGGGCACCGGCTATGACTGCACCGACGTGAAAGGGCATACCGCCGCACCAACGATCAGTCCGGATCAGCGCGCCTGGCGCAAGCGGCTGGTGGCTGCGATGGCAAGGCAAGGCTTTGTGAACTATGCAAAGGAGTGGTGGCACTTTTCGCTGCCGGGAGCGGGCGGTGCGCCGTATGATTTCCCGATCCAGCCGCGGCGGAACTGATTCCGCGCCGAGGACACGAGATGACCCAGCCCAGCTTCGCGACCCACGAGGTCTTCAACCAGTCGCCGCCGTTCGAGGACGCCGATCTCTTCGCCGTGGATCAGCCGCTGGTCGCGGCGGTCAGGGCCAATGGCGCTGCGGCGGCGGAACCGGAGCTCTCGGAGTTCGGCAAGCATTGGGGCTCGGCTGCGATGGCCGATCGGGGGCGCGTCGCGAACGAGAACACGCCGAAGCTGCGCACCTTCGATGCCAAGGGCAATCGGCGCGACCAGGTCGAGTTTCATCCGGCCTATCACGAGCTGATGGCTCACAGCGCCCGTGCCGGCGTGCACAATTCGACTTGGACTGCGGATGGAAGACCCGCGGGCGATGCCGCAGAGGTCATCCGCGCGGCAAAATTCTACATGGCCTCGCAGGTCGAGACCGGCCATCTCTGCCCGATCACGATGACGCGCGCCTCCGTTGCGGCGCTGGCGATGCAGCCTGATCTGCGCGCCAAGGTCATGCCGGTGCTGTCGACGAAAAGCTACGATCCCAGCTTCGCGCCGTGGTGGGAGAAGCGCGGTATGACGCTCGGCATGGGCATGACCGAGAAGCAGGGCGGTACCGACGTGCGCGCCAACATGACGCGCGCGGTGCGCGAGGGAGGCGCCTACCGTATCACCGGCCACAAATGGTTCATGTCGGCGCCGATGTGCGATGCCTTCCTGGTGCTGGCTCAGGCGGACCAGGGACTGACCTGTTTCTTCATGCCGCGCTTCGCGCCGGATGGTTCGGTGAACGCGATCCAGTTCCAGCGGCTGAAGGACAAGCTCGGCAACCGCTCCAACGCGTCATCCGAGGTTGAGTTCGTCGGTGCCTATGCGGAAGCCGTCGGCGATGAGGGCAAGGGCATCCGTACCATCATCCAGATGGTGCAAATGACGCGGCAGGATTGCGCGATCGCCTCGGTCGGCCTGATGCGCTCGGGGCTCGCCCACGCGCTGCATCACACCCGGCACCGCAGCGTGTTCCAGAAACATCTCGCCGATCAGCCGCTGATGCAGGCGGTACTCTCGGACATGGCGCTGCATGTGGAGGCGAGCACGGCTGTGGTGATGCGGCTCTGCCGCGCCTTCGATCGGACGCCGCTCGATCCGGCGGAGGCCGCCTACATGCGGCTGCTGACGCCTGCGATCAAATACTGGACCTGCAAGAGCGCGCCGCCGTTTCTCTACGAAGCTATGGAATGCCTCGGCGGCAACGGCTATGTCGAGGACGGCATTCTGGCGCGGCACTACCGGGAGTCGCCGGTCAACGCGATCTGGGAGGGCTCGGGCAACGTCATGTGTCTCGACGTGCTGCGCGCGCTCTCGCGCGAGCCGGAGGCAGCGGTATCGGTCCTGCAAGCGCTTGCTGCCGAGACCAAAGGTCTGCCAGGGGCAGGCGAGACTGCGGGATTCATCGGCAAGACCTTCGGCCGCCCGGACGGCGAGCGCGTAGCGCGCCTTGCGGTCGAGAAGCTGGCGCTGCTTGCGGCCGCCGCCGCGCTCAACGGCGTGTCACCGCGTCAAGCAGAACTGTTCGCTGCCACGCGCCTCGCCACGAACCACGCCAGCATGTACGGCGCGGTCGAGCTCGAGAGCGGCGACGTGCGCACGCTGCTGGAGCGGGCGCTGCCGTGAGCCTGCCAAACGAAAGCCTCCTGATGGACTCCCTCAATCCCGATCTGCCGCCGCTCACCGAGACGCCGGCGCCGCCGCGAGTCTGGAAGTTCTGGGGCACGGCGCTGTGGGGCATCGCCATCTTCGCAGCCATGTTCGTCGGGCAGATCGGGGCCATCGTCTATCTGGTCTGGGTCGCCCGTGACCCAATCGACCTCGCATCGATGCAGCACATCGGTCGCGAGCCGGCGTCGCTCGCGTTTTCGGTCACGATGGGCCTGCCGGCGACGCTGGCCGCCGTGTGGCTGGCCATCCGCATCAAGAAGGCCTCCTTCGTCGACTATCTCGCGTTCTATTGGCCGTCCTGGAAGCAACTCCTGTTCGGCGCCGTCGGGCTGATCCTGATCGTGGTCGCCTGGGAGACGATGTCGCGGAGTCTGGGCCGCGAGGCGACGCCGGGCTTCATGACCGACCTGTTGAAATCCGGTCGCGACAAGGGCGCGGCGCTGATGCTGCTGTTCGCCTTCAGCGTGGCCGCTCCGATGTCCGAAGAGGTCCTCGCCCGCGGCTTTCTGTTTCGCGGCTGGTCGGCGAGCTTCCTGCGCGTGCCCGGCGCCATCATCCTGTCGTCGCTGGTGTGGACGGTCGTGCATCTACAATACGACCTGTACTTCCTCGCCGAGGTCTTCTCCATCGGCCTGTGGTTCGGCTACATGCGCTACCGCAGCAGCTCGCTCTGGCTCACGATCGTGCTGCACGCGCTTAACAATCTGACGGCAGTGGTGCTGACGATGTGGCTGGGGAGTTAGGCCACCAGCGCGATCGCGATGGGCATGGTGATCGCCGCCAAAATCGTCTGCAGCGTGATGATCTGCGCCAGCAGCGGTGCATCGCCGCCCATCTGGCGGGCCAGCACGTAGGCGCTGGTCGAGGTCGGCACCGCGGCGCAGATCGCGACGATCGCAAGGCTGTCGCCGGACAGTCCGAACCAGACGGCGAGCCCCAGCGCGACCATCGGCATCAGCACCAGCTTGAACACCACGCCGATAGCGGCACCCGTGCTGGGGCGGAGCAGGCCTTCAAGATGCAGTCCGGCGCCGGTGACGAGCAGGCCGATGGCGAGCGAGGAGCGGCCGAGTGCGTCTGCCACCTCATGCCAGATCTTCGGCAGCGGCAGGTGGATGACGTTGACGACGAGCCCGATCACGCAGGCCCAGATCAGGGGATTGCGGACAACCGTCATGACAACGGTGCGCGCGGATTGCTTCTTCGGCGCTGCGTAGTGGGCGAGCACCGCGACGCTGAGGACGTTGACCAGCGGAATGATCGCCACCATCGCGACGGAGGCGAGCGCCAGCCCGACCTCGCCGAACATATTGGCGGAGACGGACAGCGCCACATAGGTCTGCCAGCGGATCGCGCCCTGGAAGATCGAGGTGAAGGCGGGGCCGTCGATATCGAGCCGCGACAGGGCCGGGCGGAGCGCGAGGCAGAGCAGCGACATCGCGAGCGCCGAGAGCAGCAGCGCGCCGCCGACGCCTGCGACCGGGACCTTGGACAGGTCGGCCTTCACCAGCGTCTGGATCAGCAGCATCGGAAACAGCACGAAATAGGTCAGCCGCTCCAGCCCGTTCCATTGCGTATCGAGCCGCATCAGGGTGCGCTTCAGCACCACGCCGAGCACGATCAGAATAAAGACGGGGAGGAGCGCCGCGATCACGACGGCCATGGATCAGTCAGGCCCCGGGGCTGCGCGCAGATTGGCGAGGCGGTCGAGCGCGCCTTGCAGGATGAAGATCGCGGCGTGCTCGTCGATCACTTCGGCGCGCTTGGCGCGGCTGACATCCATGCCGATCAGCTCGCGCTCGACCGCGGCGGTCGACAGGCGCTCGTCCCAGAGGCCGATGGGCAGCGCGGTCAGACCGGCGAGGTTGCGGGCAAACGCCCGGGTCGATTGCGCGCGCGGGCCCTCGCTGCCGTCCATGTTGATGGGCAGGCCGAGCACGAAGCCGACGGCCTTGCGTTCACTGGCGATCGCGAGCAGCCGGGCGGCATCCTGCTTGAACGCCTTGCGCTGGATCGTTTCGACGCCGGTAGCTAACCGGCGGTCTGGATTGGAGACGGCAACGCCAATTGTCTTGGTGCCGAGATCAAGGCCGACCAACCCGCCGCGTTCGGGCCAGTGGGTTGCAGCATCGACGAGAGGCAGGATAAGAGCCGGCATGGTGTTAGCGCATATCACGCGTCGCGCTACGGAGTGAACCCGGAACATGGATGCGCTGACATTATTCGGCTTGTTCGCCGTGACAGCGATGCTGGTCGCTTACGCCCTGGAAGACCGCAGCCACTGGTTCGTGCTGACGTTCGCAATGGCCTGCGTGCTCGGTTCGGCTTACGGCTTCCTGCAAGGAGCCTGGCCGTTTGGCGTGGTCGAGGCGATCTGGGCCGTCGTGGCGCTGCGGCGCTGGCATCTCAGGCCGCGATGACGTCGTCGTCTTGCTTCAGGCAGGCGGCAAATCCGTTCAGTGCACTGGTTTGATGTCCGGCACGACGCTGGATGAAGAGCGTCTCGACCTGCGCGTGCGAATGGCTCAGCGCGTGGATCGAGACGCTGCCGTTGATCGCACTGCGTTCGACCACGGCGCGCGGCAGCAGTGTCACGCCCATGTCGGCGGCGACACAGCCGATCATGCCGTCGAGCGTGCCGAGTTCGAAGCGTGCGGCTGACGGCCAGCCGAGCTCGACAAAGATCTGTTCCAGCCGCTGCCGGTAGGTGCAGCCGGTGCGGAACGTCAGTGCGGTCGGGCCCGACTCCGGCGTGCCGGCGCGCAGCTCGGCGAGCGTGGCCCAGCGCCGCGCACTGACCAGCACCAGCTCTTCGCGGAACGCGCTTGTCGCGGTGAGATCGGCATGCACGATCGGACCTGCGACGAAGGCGCCGTCGAGGGTGCCTTCGAGCACGCAGGCGACGAGGTCGGCGGTGGGTGCGGTGCGCAGGCTCAGCCGGACGGCGGGAAAGCGGCGATGAAAATCGGCCAACAGCGGCGGCAGCCGCACCGCTGCGGTCGTTTCCATCGAGCCGATCGCGAGCGGTCCCTTGGGCTCGCCGTCGTCGCAGGCGGCGAGCACGGCCTCGCGCGCTAATGCGGACATCCGTTGCGCGTAGGGCAAAAGGCGCTTGCCCGCACCGGTCAAGGTCATGCCGCGGCTGTGCCGTTCGAACAGCGGCGTGCCGATCTCGGCTTCCAGTGCCTTCACGCGCTGGGTGACGTTCGACTGCACCGTGTTGAGCTCTTCCGCCGCGCGGGTGATCCCCCCGGTCCGGGCGACGGCAGCGAAGGTCTGGAGGTCGCTGAGTTCCATAATATCGTTTCTCTTTTGAGATGGCAGCGTTCGTAAGAAATCAATTTTGGAGAATGGTATTCTAGACTAATATTCGTGTCGAGAGCGGAGGAGCCATGCCGATCACCACGCCGCTGACCCAGCTCCTGGGGATCAAGCATCCGATCCTGCTGGCTCCAATGGACACGATCGCCGGCAGCCGGCTGACACGGGCTGTCAGCGAGGCCGGCGGCTTCGGGATCCTGGGTGGTGGCTACGGCGATCAGGAACGGCTCGAGGCCGAGACCAGGCAACTAAGCGGCTTTGCTTCGTTCGGTATCGGCTTCATCACGTGGAGCCTGGCAAGACAGCCAAGACTTCTCGACATCGCACTCGACGCCAATCCGCAAGCGATCATGCTGTCATTCGGCGATCCTGCACAATTTGCAGCGCGCATCAGGGCGTGCGGGGCGCGCTTGATCTGCCAGGTGCAGAGCGAGGACATGGCGAAGCAGGCACTGGATGCCGGTGCGGACATCCTGATCGCGCAGGGTACCGAAGCCGGCGGTCACGGCGCATCGCGCACAACCGTCGATATCGTACCTGCTATCGTCGATCTCACGGCCGGGCGCGTGCCGGTGGTTGCCGCCGGCGGAATTGCCGATGGTCGCGGGCTCGCCGCGATGATGATGCTGGGCGCCTCCGGCGTGCTGATCGGCACGCGCTTCTATGCGAGCGTGGAGGCCAATGGCGCGGAGGAAGCCAAGCAGCGCATTCGCGACGCTGATCCCAATGACACGGTGCGCGGCGTCATCGTCGACTGGTCACGCAGCCTGTTCTGGCCGGCCCCGTTCACCGCGCGAACGCTGGTCAACGATCATATCAGGCGCTGGACCGGCCGCGAGGTCGAGCTGATGCAGCGCGCCGCCGAGGTGACCGTCGAATATGCCGCGGCAAGGGCCGCTGGCAATTTCGAGGTCGCCGCGGTCTTTGCCGGCGAGGCCGTCGGCCTGATCAATGATATTCCGTCCGCCGCCGAAATCGTCGAACGGATCGCGACCGAGGCCGAGCAACTGCTAACCGGCCGGCGTAATTCCAGCGCGTCCGCCTAAACTGCGAGAGAACAACCATGTGGCCGAACCGTCGATTGATCGATCTCTTCAAGACCGAATTCCCGATCGTGCTGGCGCCGATGGCCGGCGTGATGGACGCGGAGCTGGTGATCGCCGTTGCGCAAGGCGGGGGCCTCGGCTCGCTGCCGAGCGCGATGCTGTCGCCGGAGAAAGCGCGCGAGCAGGTCAACATCATCCGGCAGCGCGTCTCCGCGCCGGTGAACATGAATTTCTTCTGCCACACACCGGTCGAGCTCACGGCCGAGGCGGAGGCGCGCTGGAAGCAGCGCCTCGCGGGCTACTACAATGAGCATGGCCTCGATCCCGCCGCACCCATCAATGCCGCGAACCGCGCGCCGTTCGACGCCGGCTTCTGCGAGGTTGTGGAGGAGCTGAAGCCGGAGATCGTCAGCTTCCATTTCGGTCTGCCCGAGGCCGCGCTGCTCAAGCGGGTCAAGGCGGCAGGATGTCTCGTCATCTCGTCGGCGACCACTGTGAGCGAAGCGGTCTGGCTCGAGCAGCACGGAGCTGATGCCGTCATTGCCCAAGGCGCGGAGGCCGGCGGCCATCGCGGCATGTTCCTGACCGACAAGATCTCGGAACAGCCCGGCACCTTTGCGCTGGTGCCGCAGGTGGTCGACGCGGTGAAGGTCCCAGTGATTGCGGCCGGCGGCGTTGCGGATGGCCGCGGCATTGCAGCCGCCTTCGCGCTCGGCGCGGCCGGCGTGCAGATCGGAAGTGCCTATCTGCGCTGCCCGGAATCCAAGGTCAGTGCGGCGGCCCGTGCGGCGCTCGCCGAGGGACAGGATGATTCCACCGTCATTACCAATGTCATGACCGGGCGGCCGGCGCGCGGCGTTCAGAACCGCCTGATGCGCGAGGCCGGCCCGATTTCGCCGGACGCGCCGCCATTTCCCCATGCCGCAACGGCGCTGGGACCGCTCAAGGCTGCGGCCGAGAAGCAGGGCAGGGTGGATTTCACCAATCTCTGGGCCGGGCAGGCGATCGCCCTGGGCCGCGAGGTCCCGGCAGCTGAACTGACCCGGGATCTCGCCAAATCGGCGCTTGCCCGGATGAAGGCGTTGGGCGGATAGGTCCCTAAAGCGCGATGAGCTTCGGGCGAAGCCTCATCGTGCTTTAGGTTCTTGTTTGCGCATGATCTTTTCGGAAAACCGCTCCACACTTTTCCGGATCATGCGCTGGCGCCGGTTGCGGCGCAAAAGCGGCCTCTGCTATACGGCACATAGGTTTTGCCGTGAGAGGCCTTATATAATGTCCGTCGACGCCGCTACCGTCCGCCGCATCGCGCATCTGGCGCGCATTGCGGTTTCCGAGGGCGAGGTTCCGCATCTGCAGGGCGAGCTCAACGCCATGCTCGCCTTTGTCGAGCAGCTCTCGGAGGTCAATGTCGAGGGCGTGGAGCCCATGACCTCGGTCACCCCGATGCAGATGAAGAAGCGGCAGGATGTGGTCAATGACGGCGAGATCGCCGACGATATCGTTGCCAACGCACCTGCGACCGAAGGCCACTTCTTCCTGGTGCCGAAGGTTGTTGAGTAATTTACGTAGCGTTTTCGAGCGAAGTGGAAGCCGGTTCGCGTAAAGAAAACGCGTCAAAAGAGTCTCAGGACGAAGTCCGATGTGCATGCTTTGCGACGACGAGAAGGCCTATCAGGCTTACATGAACTATCTCGACAAGATGGAGCGGCAGGGCAAGGCTGCCGACCCCAACGTCGCCGTCAATGCCGTGCTCGACGAGATCGAGGCGGCTGCGAAAGCGGCCACCAAGAAAGACGACCCGGCCAACGACAAATCCCTGTCTCCGTTCTTCTGCAGCCCGATCAATAAATGACCGATTTGACATCGCTGACGCTCGCGGAGGCCCGCAAGGGCCTCGCGGCAAAGACTTTCACGTCCCTCGAGCTGACCGACGCGCATCTGAACGCGATCGAAGCCGCCCGCGTGCTCAATGCTTTCGTCATGGAGACGCCCGACCGCGCGCGCGACATGGCGAAGGCCGTCGACGAGAAGATCGCCAAGGGTGACGCGGGGCCGCTTGCCGGCATTCCGCTCGGGATCAAGGACCTGTTCGCGACCAAGGGCGTGCGCACCACGGCGTGCTCGAAAATCCTCGGCAACTTCGTGCCGACTTACGAGTCCACGATCACCTCGCAGCTGTGGCGCGATGGTGCGGTGATGCTGGGCAAGCTCAACAATGACGAGTTCGCGATGGGCTCGTCGAACGAGACCTCGTGCTTCGGCCCGGTCGGCAATCCCTGGCGGCGTGATGGCTCCAACACGACGCTGGTGCCGGGCGGCTCGTCTGGCGGCTCGGCCTCCGCCGTGGCGGCTCTGCTCTGCATGGGCGCGACCGCGACCGACACCGGCGGCTCGATCCGCCAGCCGGCGGCGTTCACCGCGACCGTCGGCATCAAGCCAACCTATGGCCGCTGCTCGCGCTGGGGCATCGTCGCCTTTGCCTCCTCGCTGGACCAGGCTGGTCCGATCGCGCGCAGCACGCGCGATGCCGCGATGCTGCTGCGCTCGATGGCTGGCCACGATCCCAAGGACACGACCTCGGTCGACATAGCCGTGCCGGACTACGAGGCCGCGATCGGCAAGTCCGTGAAGGGCATGAAGATCGGCATTCCCAAGGAATACCGTCTCGACGGCATGCCGGCCGAGATCGAAAAGCTTTGGGAAGCGGGCGCGGCCTGGCTGAAAGCGGCCGGGGCCGAGCTCGTTGAAGTGTCACTGCCGCACACCAAATACGCGCTGCCGGCCTATTACATCGTGGCGCCGGCGGAGGCGTCCTCCAACCTCGCGCGCTATGACGGCGTGCGCTTCGGCCTGCGCGAGCAGGGCCGGAACGTCAACGAACTCTACGAGAACACCCGTGCAGAAGGTTTTGGCGCTGAGGTGAAGCGCCGCGTCATGATCGGCACCTACGTGCTCTCGGCCGGCTATTACGACGCCTATTATTTGCGCGCCCAGAAGGTGCGCACGCTGATCAAGAAGGACTTTGAGGATTGCTTCGCCAAGGGCGTCGACGCGATCCTGACGCCGGCGACGCCGTCGGCGGCCTTCGGCATCGGCGAGAAAGGCGGCGCGGACCCCGTCGAGATGTACCTCAACGACATCTTCACGGTGACCGTGAACATGGCGGGCCTGCCGGGCATCGCTGTGCCCGCCGGCAAGGATGCGCAGGGCCTGCCGCTCGGCCTGCAGCTGATCGGCCGTCCCTTCGACGAGGAGACGCTGTTCTCGCTCGGCGAGGTGATCGAGCAGGCCGCCGGCCGCTTCACGCCGGCGAAATGGTGGTGAAGATGGCGGCGTATATCGCCAGCCTCGACGGCGCCGCGCCGCCGCCGGACCTCAGCGCTCCACTTGCCGCACTATGGTGGGCCGCCAAGGGCGACTGGGACGAGGCGCACAAGATCGTCCAGGACGAGAGCGGCCGCGCGGCCGCTTGGGTGCACGCCTATCTGCACCGGGTCGAGGGCGACCTCGGCAACGCCGGCTATTGGTACCGCCAGGCCGGCCAGCCCGTGGCAACGGATTCATTACAGGCAGAGTGGGAGCGGATCGCTGCCACGCTGCTCGGGAGCAAGCCATGAACGCACCTGCCGCACCCCACAAACTTCTCAAGGGCTCAACCGGTGACTGGGAGATGGTCATCGGCCTGGAGGTCCACGCTCAGGTGACGTCGAACGCGAAGCTGTTCTCCGGCGCCTCCACCGCATTCGGCGGCGAGCCGAACTCGCATGTGTCGCTGGTCGACGCGGCGATGCCGGGCATGCTGCCTGTGATCAATGAGGAATGCGTCAGACAAGCTGTCCGGACCGGCCTCGGGCTGAACGCGCAGATCAATCTGCGCTCGGTGTTCGATCGCAAGAACTATTTCTATCCAGACTCGCCGCAGGGCTACCAGATCAGCCAGTACAAGTCGCCGATCGTCGGCGAAGGCGAGATCGTGGTCGAACTGGACGGCGGCAAGACCGCCACCATCGGCATCGAGCGGCTGCATCTGGAACAGGACGCCGGCAAATTGCTGCACGATCAGTCGCCGACCATGTCCTATGTCGATCTCAACCGCTGCGGCGTGGCGCTGATGGAGATCGTGTCGAAACCCGACATCCGCGATGCCGAGCAGGCCAAGGCCTATGTGACCAAGCTGCGCTCGATCCTGCGCTATCTCGGCACCTGCGACGGCGACATGGAGAAGGGATCCTTGCGCGCCGACGTCAACGTCTCCGTGCGCAAGCCCGGCGCGCCGCTCGGCACCCGCTGCGAGATCAAGAACATGAACTCGATCACCTTCATCGGCCAGGCGATCGAGTACGAGGCCCGGCGCCAGATCGAAATCCTCGAGGACGGCGGCGCGATCGACCAGGAGACCCGGCTCTACGACCCCAACAAGGGCGAGACGCGGTCGATGCGGTCCAAGGAAGAGGCGCACGACTATCGCTACTTCCCCGATCCCGACCTGCTGCCGCTGGAGTTTTCGCAAAGCTTCGTCGACGAGTTGAAGGCTGAGCTCCCCGAGCTGCCGGACCAGAAGAAGACGCGCTTCGTCGCGGATCTCGGCCTGTCGGCCTACGACGCCAGCGTGCTGGTCGCCGAGCGCGAGAGTGCAGTGTTCTACGAGACCGTGTTGGAGAAACTCGCCAACCGCGCGCGCGACGGCAAGGTCGCCGCGAACTGGGTGATCAATGAGCTGTTCGGTCGTCTCAACAAGGAAGGCCGGGATATTACGGACTCTCCGGTCGATGCCGCACAGCTCTCAGGGATCATCGACCTGATCGGCGAGGGTACGATCTCCGGCAAGATCGCCAAGGATCTGTTCGAGATCGTCTGGCAGGAGGGCGGCGATCCCCGCGCACTGGTCGAAAGCCGCGGCATGAAGCAGGTCACGGATCTTTCGGCGATCGAAAAGGTTGTCGACGACATCATCGCGGCCAATCCCGACAAGGCGGCGCAGGTCAAGGACAAGCCGCAGTCACTCGGCTGGTTCGTCGGCCAGGTGATGAAGGCATCCGGCGGCAAGGCCAACCCGCAGAGCGTCAACGAGCTGCTCAAGTCCAAGCTCGGCATCTGACCTCGCGCGTTCGAACGAGGTGACGGACAGGCGTCGTCACCTCGCTTTCGGTTCGCGATGCGACGCTCGCGCACATCCTCTGCGACGAACTTCATCCCGATCGAACGCGACACGCCGACCGAATCGCCGTCACGCGATTCGCGCAAAACGGCGACTTGCACGCGCTCTGACGAGCGCTCGCGCCGTTAATCATGAAAATATTTTCGTTGCCAAAAGTCGCGACTCAGAGTCCGCGAAGCGCCTTCGCGAGGCGCTCGCGCGATCGGCAGGATGCATCATTGCAACGATCGTGCGCGATGCACGCGTGCAAGAAAATACTTGCTGCATAGTGTTTTTCTACAATCGCATCTTTTGCAAACGTCGATGCCGCGGGCACTCTCTGCGATCGCAAGCACACCTCATGCAGTCCGTTTGCATCGCGTTCGCCAGCGCAGGCGCGTTTCGCCGTCAACACTTCTTTAAGCGAGACGCTGTTTTTTTCGTTGTGTTGGTGTATTCGGGATGAGTGTGCACTCGATCCCCGACTGCATGCAGCGATTAAGCCATCTCACACATCGGAGGGCAACATGGCCAAGAAAGCTAAGAAGGCAAAGAAGGCGAAGAAGGCGAAGAGCGCAGTGAAGAAGACTGCGAAGAAGACCCGCAAGGTCGCCAAGAAGAAGTAACTTCGCTTTTTGAAGTTGCCGGCTCCTAGAGAGCCGGCACGTCATCAGCGCCTCTCAAAAGGTTCTGGTCGACGATAGAGGGTGTCGGCGAGACATCAGGTCAACGGTCGGATCGTTCTCTTCGCGGGTTCGCTCGCTAAGTCCGGTCCGGCAGAAGAAACAAGTTTTCTTCGTTCGGTGCGGCTCTCCGTAAGGGGCTCCGCAATTTCACAGGCGGCCTTCGGCCAACGTGGAATCTGGTCCTGACGTGTTCGCCGACGCCCTCGTTCTCATGAGGCCGGGGTATTGCCGGCATTCCCATATCCCGACATTGTTGATCTGACCGCGATGTGGCCGTTCTGCCCTTGAGCAGTCAGGGTTGTCGCATATGACGTCAGCGGCGCCTGAGCGAGCACCTCGTCCTTCGAGAGGACCGCTTAGCCGTCCCCTCCGGATGAGGCTCGGCTGCATCCATCTGCGTTGATGCTGCCGCATCCTCATCCCTCATCCTGAGGGCCCGCCGCAGGCGGGCGTCTCGAAGGATGGCCGCAGTCGAGCTTCCAGCCATATACTTCTTCATATGCGCGCCCTACTTGAGCAGGGAGGCTGCAGCGCAATTGCAGGCAGTTCGCGCACCTCTTCTCCATTTGCGGTGTCATCGCCCGGCTCCGACCGGGCGATCCAGTACCCCGCAGCTTCTCGTGGGACCATTGCTGTTTCTGGAATACGGTGACGACAGCAGGCGGGGACACCACAGGACGCGCGTCACCGTGCGCAATGGTTATCGTTCTCCCAAAATCCCAAGGTAAACCGAATCTGACGAATTGCAGAAGTCCCTGCAAAATAGGGATTTCTTGCATTTGTCGTGCGCGCCTGGCGCGGGCGCGTTTACGTCTGCTTCATCGCGATACTTAAACTGCCATTCAAATTTGCCCGCCATCATTACCTCCAACAAGCCGGCAAACGGCACGGGCAAAAAGCCTCGGGGATGAGTTGAACAGTTGATCGGACGGGAGCCGCGCTCGGGGTACGAGACGGCATAAGAAAAAAGGGGATGCGTTATGTTTCAGGGTACTTTCGATCTGGAGACCGCGACGCCGATCGACGCAGGCGCGCTGTCGGACGTGCTGTTCGAGCGCGGCCTCTATTGGGCGAGCGGACGCGCCGGCCTCGTTGATCTCGTCGCCGCGCACAAATGGTTCAACCTCGCCGCGCTCAAGGGCCGCAAGGACGCCGTGACGCTGCGCCAGGAGGTCGCCGGGCAGATGTCGGACGCCGACATCTCGGCCGCCCAGCGCGAGGCGAGGGCCTGGGTCTCCGCCCACTGAGCGGTGAATCACGTCCCGGCGGTCGCAGGCGAACCTGATTTTCGCTAATCGGGTTCCCTCGTGGTCCGCCATCCGGGATTCCGAGCGGCGTGAGCGATCTCGACGAGATGACTGGGCGCAGATCAGAGGCGGCGGATTCAGATCGCGCCCTTGCACTATGATCTGGGATACTTCGACCCGGAGCAGAAAACCCTGCAACCTCTCGACAACCCGTTCGGCACGAGGCTGTCACCCATGTCTTAGGTACGTTCCGTTACCCATGTCTTCGGGCCGGACAAGCTGCGGAGTGGCGGAGAGGGAGGGATTCGAACCCTCGATACAGCTTGAGACCGTATGACGCTTTAGCAAAGCGTTGCCTTCAGCCACTCGGCCACCTCTCCGGTGCGAGCCTTATGCATCTAATTACTTGGGCTGGTCAATTTGGAAGCGTGTGTTTTTGCTCGAATATTCCCAGCGAATTCCGAAACCAGGCGGTTTGCTCTCGGGCCGAGAACGTAACGCCGCGATAACGGACGCCAAGCTGGAGGTTCTGGCGCTTGTATTAAGAGTGGTTCTGACGCGCATAAAGGCTCCCTTCATCCATATAAACGATTGATTTTGCTTTCAAATTGGATCGGATGGCCCGCGTGTGGGACGACTGCCTTCGTCGCCGACCGCCTCTATCAAGTGATTCATTTGCAAGCGATTGATTTGATTGTCTCTTCCGCGATTCGCCACAAACTATGAGCGGTGATTGCCCTCAGATCGGCCGACGGGGCCCCGTGTCAGGGCTGCGGGAAGGGCGCTCTCACTATTAGTCGGGATAACTCGCTCGCCGGCCGAGGATCTGCCCCGTCGCGCCAGGCGTCGCCGCAACCAGGGAGGGCCTTGTCTGGCGATTTCTCTTTCCGTGGAAACGGCTTTGGAAATCAAAGCAGGGATGATCTGGCACGCTGTTTCATTCTTCAACTGTCAGGACTCCGCCGCTACGGATCTCATCTTACAATAGTCAGGACGTAGAGCATCCAGCTGGGTAGCTCACTGCGAGATATCGATAGGCAATATCCCGACCGCTTCGAGACGTACGCGTTTTCAATCGGTCCTGACGACAACAGCGATCTCCGCAAGCGGCTCGAAGAGTCATTTCATCGCTTTGTCGATTGCGAGACAAGCTCGACGGTGAAGTCCTGCAAGCGATCGACGATGCGCAGATCGATATTTTGTCAATCTTGCAGCCGCTTGATGGTCAGGCCAGCCAGTTCCCGAAGGACTGGCGCGCGGCGAGTCCCTGGTTGATTCCACGATTCGGGCGCCCAGACCCACAGCGAGGCGTCTCCACGAATGTGAGGGGCTGGTGCCGGAACTTTTGATGGCAGATTAAACCCGTCGAAAAAGATCAGCAGATTCAAAGTGTTACAAAGTCGCCCTGATCACATCTGCGTGTTATTTGTGCAACACCCGTTGGAAAACACGCTCGATCGGCCGGTTCTGAAGCGTTCTGTTGTTGTGTGTGCAAGGGGGTTCGGTAATTGTGACTGAGCGACGGAGGGGGGCATCCCGAGGTCGTCCCGTCTTAGGTGGTTCGCTTAAGTCCCTCGCGTTCAGCGGGTGTGTCCGAAGGCGCGAAGCGACTAAGCGGTGAATTTAAGGGACAAGGGAACCAACCTTAGGGTGTCTTCACCCAGCGGATCCGGAACCTTCCCTATGGCAAACTTGGAGGTTTAACATGAAGTTGGTTAAGAGCCTTTTGCTCGGTTCCGCGGCGGGTCTGCTCGCTGTTGGCGGAGCGCAGGCAGCCGATCTCCCCGTGAAGGCCAAAGCGGTCGAATACGTGAAGATCTGCTCCCTGTACGGTGCGGGTTTCTACTACATCCCCGGCACCGACACCTGCATCAAGCTGGGTGGTTATCTGCGCGCTGAAGTCGCGCTGAACACCAACTCGGACTTCAGCGGTCAGCTCACGTCGAACAACGGCGCGCGCAACCGTCTGACGAACTACTACACCATGCGCGCTCGTGAAGATCTCAACATCGACACGCGCACCGCGACCGAGTACGGCGTCGTCCGTACCTTCTTCGACGGCGTGTTCTCCTGGACCACCGGCAACTACGCCGGCACCGGCAGCGCGACCGGTACCACTGCCTACAGCAGCACGCTGGCGCTCAACACCTCCGGCGCCGCCCCGGCGCTCGTTGGTTCGGCCGTCAACGGCACCGACGGCGCGACCTCCGGCGGTTCGCTCGGCGTGTACTACGCCTTCATCCAGTTCGCTGGCTTCACCATGGGTAAGGCCGTGTCGCAGTTCGACGCGCCCTGGACCAACTATCCCGGCAACAACTTCGACAGCCTCGTCGGCGGTTCCGGCACGGTCACTGGTGTCAACCAGTTCACCTACACCGCTGACTTCGGTCAGGGCGTGACGGCGTCGTTCTCGGCTGAAGATGCGACGGCCTATTACCAGGCTGGCAACCTGAACATGACTGGCGCGACTGCGGCTGGCATGATCGGCGGTTCGTATGGCTCCAACGCCATCGGCGGTTCGCGTTCGCCGAACCTCGTCGGTATGGTCCGTGTCGACCAGGCTTGGGGTCTGTTCCAGGCGTCGGTCGCTGCGCATGACAACCACGTTGCCTACTACGGCGCCACCGAGCCGACTGGCCATCCCGACGACAAGTGGGGTTGGGCTGCTCAGCTCGCTTTGTCGATCAAGAACATCCCGACTGGCGCGGGTGACGTGATCAACATCCAGGGC
This sequence comes from Bradyrhizobium sp. 155, assembly GCF_023101105.1. Taxonomy (NCBI): domain Bacteria; kingdom Pseudomonadati; phylum Pseudomonadota; class Alphaproteobacteria; order Hyphomicrobiales; family Nitrobacteraceae; genus Bradyrhizobium; species Bradyrhizobium sp. 155. The sequence continues at coordinate 3,401,642 of NZ_CP064704.1, forward strand.
GTCTACACCGACGGCGCATCCCGCTACAACTTCCAGAACCTGGCGGGCGGCAGCTACTCGATGTTCGGCAGCTCCGGCGTTGCCTACCAGAGCGTCGGCTTCGCCATCGCTCCGGACACCGTGTTCGTGACCGGCAGCGGTCAGGAAACCGTCAAGACCTGGGGCTTCCGCGGTGCCTACACCCATAACTGGGATCCATACTGGAACACCGCGATCTACGGTGCTTACGCTCAGGCGCAGTACGGCACTCTTGCCAAGACCACCCTCTGCGGCGCTGGCGGTGCTGGCGGCGTGTTCGGCGGCCTGGCGGGCGTGACGGGTTGTAATCCTGACTTCGCCATCGGCCAGGTCGGTGTCATCACTCGCTGGACCCCGGTCAAGAACCTGACGTTCTCGGCCGACCTCTCCTGGACCCATCTGGACCAGAAGTACGCTGGTACGGTTGCTTACGCTGGTGCCGGCACGACGGCCAAGCCGGCCGCCGTGTACGAGCTGAAGGATCAGGACACGCTCGTTCTGCTCCTCCGCGCTCAGCGCAACTGGTAAGTTCGGTCTGACGACCTGACAGAGAGCCCCGGCGGGAAACCGCCGGGGCTTTTTTTGCACCAGGCGGACCACGGATCTCCGACATGTTCTGAAGAACGAGTGGAGTGTGGAATGATCAGTAGCTTTGGGTGATCAAGAGCTGGGTTCGGATCGCGCGATCAAGACCACTTCAGCCGCCGCGGCAAGAGGCGGAGGCGCCGGCAGGTCCTTGAGATTCATGGCCACCACGGCGTCCAACGTGGTCTGCCCGTCTAGACCGCAACCAGCGCGAGTCGAGCGGCATAGAGCGGGTTAGGCCGCGTCGACGACGTCGGAGTTTAGGCGTGGTGCGACAGCCGTAGAAGCGCCGGCCGATAGGGGGCTTGCGGATCGTCGTCCTCATTCGAGGGAATTGTGCAGGAGCCGAATTCCTGTCTGATCCGCTCGATCTCGGCGATGCGCTCGTGCAGCCGCTGCAGATGCTCCGGGGATTTCGCCCGCCAGAATCGAAATGTGTCGGCGGTGAGCGGGAGGAACGCGGTGCCGAACAGCGTCGGCTCCGGAACGACGGTTCGCCCGAGCAGCAGGAACCGCCCGGCACCGGAGACGACGAGGGTCGCGTAGCCGCGGTTTCCGATCCTCTTGATGCCATTCAGCGACCATTCGGCGAGCTTGCTGAAATAGGGCTCCTCCCGCCAGCGATCGGGGCAATGGTCATCGACGGTAACGTTGACCGCGTCCTGGCTGAAATGCACGATGATGCCCGATTTCGCCGGAAACCAGTCGTCATCCAGATGGCCCTGCAGCCAGGCGCAGACGAAGGAACGGCACATCTGCGGACGGCGCTCGTAGATGGTGCATCCAGTGCCCGTCTGCCAATGCCTGCACAGCTGGTTCACCGGCTTGTCGACGGCCGCCACTTCGAGGATATCGCAGCAGGCATTGCACGAGCCGCATTGCCGGGCTGGCTGGGCTGTCCTCGTCGGGCTGGTTCCGCGAAAACCCTGCCCGTCGCGGACCAGCAGCTTCTGCTTTTCCAGCGCATTCAACGCACGTTCGATTTTGAGACGAGATAGTCCCGTGGCGTCGATCACACCCTTCATCGTCGTCGCGCCCGCCTCTACTGCACGGGCGACGCTCAACATTGCCTGATCCATGTTTGTAGTTCTTTTCTTCTCTTATTGAGGCGCGCCCGATCCGCCCTGCACGATCTTCTCGTTCAGCTTCTCACCGTACGGTCTGGAGCACTCCGGCCCATGTTGATGGCCCCGCCTCAAACGCCGGGAGCTGACCGCGTTACCCCCTCGCGCGGATACCTTGTTATCGGATCGCCGCAAGCGAGTCTCATAGGCACGCCGCTATTCCACGCTGCCGGCGCCACGGCGCAAATCAGCCTCGATCTGCAACCGGGTGCCGCCGCCGAAGCGGGCGCGGTAGACCTGAAGGTTCTCCATGATCCGCTGCACATAGTTGCGCGTCTCGGAGAACGGGATCAGCTCGACCCAGTCGACCGCGTCGACCTTGGGGTCACGCGGATCGCCGTAGCGGTCGATCCACTTCTTCACACTGCCGCGGCCGGCATTGTAAGCGGCGAAGGTCATGATGTAGGAGCCGCGATAGTCTTCGAGCAGTCCACCGAGCTCGGCCGAGCCGAGCGTGGCGTTGTAGGCCGAATCGTTCTTCAGACGCCCCAGATCGTAGGTCCCGCCGTGCCGCTTGCAGACATAGCGCGCAGCGTCCGGCGTCACCTGCATCAGCCCATAGGCCTGCGCCGGCGAGACGACCGAGGGATTGAAGGCGCTCTCCTGCCGCGCGATGGCGTAGATGATGCTGCGCTCGACCTCGGGTCCGATCGGCGTGAATTGCGGAATGCCGTTGACGGGATAGGCATAGAAATCGAACGGCAGCCCGCGATTGAGCGCGGCCTTGCCGAGCAGCAGCATGCCGCGCGCGTCGCTGTGGCGCTGGGTGAGCTCGCCGAGGCCGGCTAGCGCTTCGGGATCGCCGTTCTCGCCCATGTCGGCGAGCAACGGTATCACCATCTCGCGCTCGTCGAGCTCGTAGAGCAGCTGCGCGGCGCGCACGATCTCCAGCCGTTCGGCACCGCGGCTGCGCGGCTGAGCGTTGAGCTCGATCTGCGGCAGGCCGAGCTTGGCGCGTGCGAGCTGGCCGTAATAGCTGGTGGATTGCTCGGCGGCCCGCGCGTAGGCGTTGCGCGCCTCCTGCTGGCGGCCTGCAGCTTCGGCGGCGCGGCCCTGCCAATAGCCGGCGCGCGCCAGCGTGGTCGGATTGACGCTGCCGATCCCGATGCGGGCAAAGTGCTGGGTGGCGGCCGCGGGATCGTTGAGGAAGCGCAGCGCGATCCAGCCGGCGGTGAACTCTTGCTCGGTCTTGTAGATGTCGCGCGAGGGCAGGGCCGCATCGCGCGCGATCAGATAGGCGCTGCGGAATTCCTCGGTGTCGATCATCTTGCGCGCCAGGAGGCGCCGTTCGATCCACCATTCGTCGAGATTGTAGAGCCGGCCCGGATCCTTCGGTGCCGACAGCATGAGCTGGGCGGCTTCCGCAAATTTCTCCTCGCGGCGCAGCAGCTGGATCTTGCTGAAGATGAAGCCCGGATCGCCGTGCAGCTCGCGCGGCACGGCTTCGAGCAGCGCACGAGCGTTCGGCGCTTTCTTGAGGGAGGCGATGCGGGCTTTGGCGAGTGCGACATAGCCGGCCCCGAGGCGCTTTGCAGCCCGCAATGCGGCCTCGTTCTCGCTGCCGTAGAGCAGCGTATCCATCCGCGCCTTCTGATCGCCGGGCGTCAGCAGCGCGCCGAACTGGTCGAGTGCGTTGTTTTCGGTCTCTTCCGACATCGGGTCGCTGCGCCAGGCATCGCGCACCAGACGTTCGGCGTTGGCACGGTCGCCGCGCGCCAGCATCGCCTTGGCGAGCGTGAAGCGGCCCTTGGCGGACACGGGGGATTCGTTCTCGAACCACGACCACGCGACCTGGTCGTCGCGCCTGTCGTCCCACATCGCGGCCTCCAGGCGCCGGCGCAGGAAGGTCTGCGAGGGCCAGCTCGGATTGGCGGACAGGAAGGCGCGGTAGCGCTCCACAGTCGCGCCATTGTCCTCGCTGCGAAGGATGATCCATTCCGCGAGTTTTCGCGCGACCGGATCCGAGATCGTGGCCGCGGCACTGGTGGCGTCGCCCGCCTTGCGCTTGCGCACGAGCTCGATCACGGTCTCCAGCGTGTCCTTGTCGGCTTGCGGCGTCGAGGAGGTCGCAGCAACCGCAGCCGGTGTGACCGGCTTGCGCGGGGCGGCATGCTGGCGGGTCGCCGGAGCCAGGACAGGAGCCGCGACGGGCTTGGCGGAGGCCGGGGCGGTCGGTCTGACGATGGCCGTTGCTGCCGGTGCGGGTGCGGTCTTCGGGACCGAGCCGCCAGCGGCCGGCTGAGGTTTCGGCGCGACAGCCGCAGGCTTCAGCTTGTCCTTTGCAGGTTCCTTGGCTGCGTTCTTGCCAGCATCCTTGCCAGCGTCCTTGGCAGGCTTCTTCGCGGCATCCTTGGCGGGTGGACTGGTCGCGCCCTTGCTTGCGCCCTTGGCGGCGTCCTTCGAAATGTCCTTGCCGGTTCCCTTGGACGCCCCCTTCGTGGTGTCCTTGGCGGCTGGCTTTGCGATTTCCTTCGCGGTTTCCTTGGCGGTCTCCGCGGTTGTCTCATTGGATTTGGCCCAGGCGGCGCAGCCGGCCGACAGCCCTGCCATCAGGCACACGACCAGACCGGTGGATCGCCATGCGGCGCGCGGAAAGGAGATCACGGCGTTTCGTCGCCCCGAATCAGTCAATTGGCTCAAGACCTAGCTGTACAAGATCTGGCTATATTTGATTGAATATGCGGACAAATACCAACAGCCGCTTACCTTTGCCGGGTTTGCACCACCACCGCGGCAAAATCGCGGCCTAAACCCGTGCGTCACACGGAAGCGGGTCTTTTACCGGCGGGATAGACCCGATATGAATGCGGCTTGCTCGAGATCGCCGCGTACGGAGGAAGTCCATGGCAGCCAAGACGAAATTCCGGGGATCGTTCACCGCCTTGGTCACGCCGTTCAAGAACGGCTCGCTGGACGAGGCGGCGTTCCGCTCCCTGGTCAACTGGCAGATTTCGGAGGGCACCAACGGCCTGGTCCCGGTCGGCACCACCGGCGAGAGCCCGACGCTGAGCCATGACGAGCACAAGAAGGTCGTCGAATGGTGCATCGAGGAAGCGAAAGGCCGCGTGCCTGTCGTCGCCGGCGCCGGCTCCAACTCGACCAAGGAGGCGATCGAGCTCGCCCAGCACGCTGAAAAGGCGGGCGCCAACGCGGTTCTGGTCGTGACGCCCTACTACAACAAGCCGACCCAGGAAGGCATGTACCAGCACTTCAAGGCGATCAACGACGCGATCGGGATTCCGATAATCATCTACAACATCCCGCCGCGTTCCGTGATCGACATGTCGGTCGACACCATGGCGCGGCTGTGGGAGCTGAAGAACATCGCCGGCGTCAAGGACGCCACCGCCAGCATGGTTCGCGTCTCGCAGCAGCGCGCGGCAATGGGCGAGGACTTCAACCAGCTCTCGGGCGAGGATGCGACCATCCTGGGTTACATGGCCCATGGCGGCCATGGCTGCATCTCGGTGACCTCGAACGTCGCGCCGCGGCTGTGCTCGGAGTTCCAGGCCGCCTGGGCGAAGGGCGATCATGCCACCGCGCTGAAGCTGCACGACAAGCTGATGCCGCTGCACAACAACCTCTTCATCGAGAGCAATCCGGCGCCGATCAAGTACGCGCTGTCGCTGCTCGGCAAGCTGGACGAGACGCTGCGGCTGCCGATGGTGCCGGTCACCGAGCCGACCCGCGTTGCCGTGCGCAGCGCAATGGTTCATGCCGGCCTCATCAACTGACGCGCTGGCCGATCGGGGAGCTTTCATGGCGATCGAGGAAAGAGGCACGCGGATGCTCACGGAGTTCCGCGAATTCGCCATGAAGGGCAACGTCGTTGACCTCGCGGTCGGCGTCATCATCGGTGCGGCCTTCGGCGCCATCGTGACGTCGCTGGTCGGCGACGTGATCATGCCCATCATCGGCGCAGTTACCGGCGGCCTCGACTTCTCGAACTACTTCACGCCGCTTTCGAGCAAGGTCACCGCCGCAAATCTCGCGGACGCGAAAAAGCAGGGTGCCGTCTTGGCTTGGGGCAACTTCCTCACGCTGACGATCAACTTCATCATCATTGCCTTCGTGCTGTTCCTGGTGATCCGTGCCATGAACAAGTTGAAGCGCAAGGACGAGGCGGAGCCTGCCGCTCCGCCGAAGCCGTCGGCCGAGGTCGAGCTGCTGACCGAGATCCGCGATCTCCTCAAGAAGTCTTGACGCGCGCGCTTCATCCAAACTGTTAGCGTCCTCGCGCATCTCGATCAGGTTTGTCCCCCATGGCCGACAAGAATGAACGTCCGATCAAGGTCATGGCGGAAAATCGCAAGGCCCGCTTCAACTATGCGATCGAGGATACGATCGAGGTCGGCATTGCCCTGACCGGCACCGAGGTCAAGTCGATCCGCAACGGCAAGAGCACGATCGCGGAATCCTACGCCGATTCCAAGGACGGCGAGATCTGGCTGATCAACGCCACCATTCCGGAATATCTTCAGGGCAACCGCTTCAATCACGAGCCCAAGCGGCCGCGAAAACTGCTGCTGCATCGCAAGCAGATCAACAAGCTGATGGGAGCGGTCGACCGCGAAGGCATGACGCTGATCCCGCTCAAGCTTTACTTCAACGAGCGTGGTCGCGCGAAATTGCAGCTCGCGGTTGCAAAAGGCAAGAAGCTGCACGACAAGCGCGAGTCCGAGAAGAAGCGCGACTGGAGCCGGGAGAAGGGCCGCCTGATGCGGGCGAGGGGATAGCGGGATGACTCAGAGAAACCTGCTCGAGGTTGATTGGACCCGGATTCCCGCCCCCGCGGATGACGGCGGCGCCGCGCACCTGAAAGGCATGACGCTGCCGCCGGTCAGCCTGCTCGCCACTGACGACACGTCAGTCGCGCTGTCGGCGCTGCGTGGCCGGACCGTGGTGTTCGCCTATCCGCGCACCGGCGAGCCCGGCAAGATCGCGCTGGTCGACGATTGGGACATGATCCCGGGCGCGCGCGGCTGCACGCCGCAGACTTGCGCGTTTCGCGATCTGTTCGCCGAGCTGAAGGCCGCCGGCGCCGCGCAGGTGTTCGGCCTCTCGACCCAGAGCAACGCGTACCAGACCGAGATGGCCTCGCGGCTGCATCTGCCGTTCCCGGTGCTCTCGGACGAGAAGCTGGCGCTCACGCGCGCCCTGAATTTGCCGACCATGGAGGTTGCGGGCCTGACGCTGATCAAGCGCCTTGCGCTGATCGTCGACGACGCCAGGATCACGCATGTGTTCTATCCGGTGTTTCCGCCCGACCGGAACGCCGGCGATGTGCTGGACTGGCTGAAGGCCAATCCGGCCAAAGGCTTGTCTAGGGATTAGTCGAGGTCGGCCTTCACCTTCGCGAACACGGAGCGGAACATGTCCGGCGTCAGCACGCGGGTGTTCGTGTTGTAGCGGGAGCAGTGATAGCTGTCGTAGAGCCTGAATGCGCCGGCCTGATGCACGGCGCCGTGGCCGAAGGGGGCTTGCGATCCCTTCAGGTTCAGCGGCTTGAGCACGGTGTCGTGCGCAATGCGCCCGAGGGCGACGATCGCGCGCAGGTTCGGCATCGTTGCGAGATTCGCGGCGAGAAACTGCCGGCAGGTGTTGATCTCCACCGGCAGCGGCTTGTTCTGCGGCGGCACGCAATGCACCGCATTGGCGATCCGGCAGTCGACCAGCTTCAGGCCGTCGTCGGGACGCGCCCGATATTGGCCCTTGGCGAATCCGTATTCGAGCAGCGTGGTGTAGAGCAGGTCGCCGGCATAATCGCCGGTGAAGGGACGGCCGGTGCGGTTGGCGCCCTGCATCCCCGGCGCAAGGCCGACGATCAGCAGGCGCGCCTTGATGTCGCCGAAAGGCGCAACCGGTGCATTGTGCCACAATGGCTCGCGCGCGCGGTTCGCCTCGCGAAAGGCGACCAGGCGCGGACAGAGCGGACAGTCACGGTCGGGGACGAGGCTGAGAGGCTGGCGGCTTGACCGGGCCGCCTCACTCCTCGAAGTCGTCATCGCCCCTCGCCGGCGCCATCGTGGTTGCGCGCTGGAGGAACTGCGGAGCGTGGTGGCGCGCCTCGCGGTCGCCGCGGTCACGCGGGGCGGGGCGTTCGGACGGGTCGCGACCGAGCTTGGACTGCAGCTCGACGAGGTCGGTGAAGACGTCGGCCTGCCGGCGCAGCTCGTCGGCGATCATCGGCGGCTGGCTGGCGATCGTGGAAATCACGGTGACCCGCACGCCGCGGCGCTGAACGGCCTCGACCAGAGAGCGGAAGTCGCCGTCGCCCGAGAACAGCACCATCTGGTCGATGTGCTCGGCGAGCTCCATGGCGTTCACGGCGAGCTCGATGTCCATGTTGCCCTTGACCTTGCGGCGGCCGGAGGCGTCGATGAACTCCTTGGTCGCCTTGGTGACGACGGTGTAGCCGTTGTAGTCGAGCCAGTCGATCAGCGGCCGGATCGAGGAGTACTCCTGATCCTCGATGATCGCGGTGTAGTAGAACGCCCTAAGTAGCGTCCCGCGGCTCTGAAACTCCTTCAGCAGGCGCTTGTAATCGATGTCGAAGCCCAGAGTTTTTGCCGTCGCGTAGAGATTGGCTCCATCGATGAAGAGCGCGATCTTGTCGGTAGAGGAAGGTGACATTCAGTTTGCTCGCGTAGAGTTCGTGATTGATCGTTTATTGTTGGCGCGGCGACAGCAAGCCGCGCGCTTCTAAAGTCCCGCCGAAACCCGTCGAAACCGCAAATCCGGAGAAGTCGGGGCAATCAAGGTATAGTTATGGCCAACTTGCACATACCCGGCGCCGCCCTCGCCGGCGGCCCGGGTAACCACCCATCCCAGCGCCAATGTGGGGGTAGCAGAGCCGTTTGGCGAGGCCAAATCACAAATTGGCCTTGCGAAACCCTCCCGGTCCCTATAACTACCGGCATTCATCCACATATTTCGTCCCACCCACAACGGAGCGACAGTCGATGGCTCGCGTCACCGTAGAAGATTGTATCGACAAGGTCGACAACCGGTTTGACCTGGTCCTGCTGGCCGCCCACCGCGCCCGCATGATTTCGTCTGGTTCACAACTAACGGTTGACCGTGATAACGACAAGAACCCTGTTGTGTCTTTGCGCGAAATTGCTGAGACCACCATTTCGCCGGAGGACCTCCGCGAGGAGCTGGTGCACTCGCTGCAGAAGTTCGTCGAGGTCGACGAGCCCGAGCCTGACACTGTGCCGCTGATCGGTTCCGCCGGTGCAAGCGTGGATGCAGACGATACCGAAGTCGCCGTTGAGCGCATGACGGAAGAAGAGCTCCTGAAGGGTCTCGAAGGCCTCGCGCCGCCCGAGGAGCAACCCGAGGAAGACGAGTAAATCGTCCCGTCGCGCTCATCGACTTCTTTGTGATCTGATCAAAGGCCCGAACCGTTGTTCGGGCCTTTGCTTTTGTTGGCGTTTTCGTGGTTACCATAGCGTCGTCGGTTCGCGCCTGTCCCTGTCACTGAATTGATCGGACACGCGCGCGATCGGAGCTAAGATGTATACAACGGGCTCTGTCGTGGTCCGTTTGAAGGCAGGACGGCATGGTATATCGACGCCGCACACCAACGCAGATGCAGGCCGCAACCGAATCGGTTGCCGTGGCCCCGACTGCGCCGGTGGCGCGCCCGGCGAAGCCTCGCGCACGCATGATGCGTCAATATGACCTCGTCGAGCGCGTCAGGTCCTACAATCCCAACACCGACGAAGATCTGCTGAACCGCGCCTATGTCTACGCCATGAAGGCGCACGGCTCGCAGACCCGCGCCTCGGGCGACCCGTACTTCTCCCATCCGCTCGAAGTGGCGGCGATTCTCACCGACCTGAAACTCGACGACGCCACCATCGTGGCTGCGCTGCTCCACGACACGATCGAGGACACCGAAGCGACGCGGGCCGAGATCGACCAGATCTTCGGGCCCGAGATCGGCGCGCTGGTCGAAGGGCTGACCAAGCTGAAGCGGCTGGAGCTGGTGTCGCGGGAGGCCAAACAGGCCGAGAATCTGCGCAAATTGTTGCTGGCCATTGCCGACGACGTCCGCGTGCTCCTGGTGAAGCTCGCCGATCGCCTGCACAACATGCGCACGCTGGACTTCGTGCCGACGGAATCGCGACGGCGCATTGCCGAGGAGACGCTCGATATCTATGCGCCGCTGGCCGGGCGCATGGGCATGCAGGAAATGCGCGAGGAGCTGGAGGACCTGTCGTTCCGGACCCTCGACCCGGAAGCCTATTCGGTGGTGATGCAGCGGCTCGATGCGCTGGCGGAACGCAACCGCAATCTGATCGGCGAAATCGAGGACCAGCTCTCCAACAATCTGCGCCACCGGGGCTTGGGCGCGCGGGTCTATGGCCGCCGCAAGAAGCCATTCTCGATCTGGACCAAGATGGAGCGGAAGTCGGTCGGCTTCGAGCAATTGTCCGACATCTTCGGCTTCCGCGTCGTCGTCAACGACATCGAGGCCTGCTACCGCGCGCTCGGCATCGTCCACACGAACTGGCCGGTCGTGCCCGGGCGGTTCAAGGACTACATCTCGACGCCGAAGCAGAACGACTATCGCTCGATCCACACCACCGTGATCGGCCCCGGCAACCAGCGCGTCGAGTTGCAAATCCGCACCGAGGCGATGGACCAGATCGCCGAGCGCGGCATCGCCGCGCACGTGTTCTACAAGGAAGGCGTGGGCTCGCCGACCGAATTCCTCAAGCGCGAGTCCAATGCGTTCGCCTGGTTGCGCCACACCATCGGCATCCTCTCGGAGAGCGCCAACCCCGAGGAATTCCTCGAGCACACCAAGCTCGAGCTGTTCCACGACCAGGTGTTCTGCTTCACCCCAAAGGGCAAGCTGATCGCGCTGCCGCGCCATGCCAACGTGATCGACTTCGCCTATGCCGTGCATACCGACGTCGGCAACAGCGCGGTGGGCTGCAAGATCAACGGCCAGTTTGCGCCGCTGTCCTCGGAGCTCCAGAATGGCGACGAGGTCGAGGTGCTGACCTCCGAAGCGCAAGCGGCGCCGCCGTCCGCCTGGGAAACGCTCGCGGTCACCGGCAAAGCGCGCGCCGCAATCCGCCGCGCCACCAGGACTGCGGTGCGCGATCAATATGTCGGTCTCGGCCGGCGCATCGTCGAGCGCCTGTTCGAGCGCGCCAAGATCGAATATGCCGACGACAAGCTCAAGGGCGCGCTGCCGCGGCTAGCACGAACCTCGATCGAGGACGTCATGGCGGCTGTGGGACGCGGCGAGATCAAGGCCTCCCACGTCGCGCGTGCGATGTATCCCGACTACAAGGAGGAGCGCATCGCGCGCTACGGCGTCAAGAAGGGGCTTGCCGGCAAGCTCAAGGAGAAGTCGTTCGAACCGCCGCGCACCCCGGTCGCGATTCCGATCCGCGGCATCAATTCCGACCTGCCGGTGAAGTTTGCGCCGAATGGCGGCGCAGTGCCCGGCGACCGCATCGTCGGCATCGTCACGCCGGGCGAGGGCATCACCATCTACCCAATCCAGGCGCCGGCCCTGAAGGATTTCGAAGAAGAGCCGGAGCGCTGGCTCGACGTGCGCTGGGACATCGAGGACTCCGCGCCGCAGCGCTTCCCGGCCCGCATCAAGGTCGAGAATGTCAACGAACCCGGCGCGCTGGCGCAGATCGCGACCGTGATCGCCGAGCACGACGGCAACATCGACAACATCAGCATGCAGCGCCGCTCACCGGACTTCACGGAGACGACGATCGATCTCGAAGTCTACGATCTCAAGCATTTGAGCGCGATCCTGGCCCAGCTGCGCGCGAAGGCGGTCGTCGCCCGCGCCGAACGTGTTAATGGATAGACGCCTTCCGTCATGGTCCATTCCTATGATTCCGTGAGTCCTGAAATGCCTGCACCTCCGCTCCGCCTCGGCGTCAATGTCGACCATGTCGCGACCCTGCGTAACGCGCGCAGCGGCCGCAATCCCGATCCGGTGCGCGCGGCGCTGCTGGCGATCGAGGCCGGCGCCGACGGCATCACCGCTCATTTGCGCGAGGATCGCCGGCACATCCGCGACGAGGACATGGCGCGGCTGAAAGCCGAGATCTCCAAGCCGCTTAATTTCGAGATGGCGGCGACCGAGGACATGATGCGTATTTCGCTCGCCACCAGGCCGCATGCGGTGTGCCTCGTGCCGGAGCGGCGCCAGGAGGTGACGACCGAAGGCGGGCTCGACGTCGTCGGCCAGCACAATGCGCTGGCGCCTTATATCGCGCGGCTGAACGATGCCGGCATCCGGGTGTCGCTGTTCATCGCGGCCGATCCCGCCCAGATCGAGACGGCGGCGCGGCTGCGCGCACCCGTGATCGAGATCCACACCGGCGCCTGGTGCGACGCCGTCGTCGAGGGTCACGCCGACAAGGCCGAGGCCGAATGGCGGCGGATCGTGGCAGGGGCGAAGCTGGCGAAAGAAGCAGGGCTGGAGGTTCACGCCGGACACGGGCTGGACTACGCGACAGCGGAGACGATCGCCGGCTTGCCGGACATCATGGAACTCAACATCGGCTACTACATGATCGGCGAAGCCCTGTTCGTCGGTCTCGCCGAGACGGTTCGCAGCATGCGCGCGGCGATGGACCGCGGCCGGAGCCGGGCATGATCATCGGCATCGGCTCCGATCTGATCGACATCACCCGGGTCGGCAAGGTGATCGACCGCCATGGCGAGCGCTTCCTCGACCGCATCTTCACCGCGGCCGAGCGGGCCAAGGCGGAGCGGCGCGCCAAGAACGAGAAGATGGTGGTGGCAACCTACGCCAAGCGCTTCGCCGCCAAGGAGGCCTGCTCCAAGGCACTCGGCACCGGCATCAGGCGCGGCGTGTGGTGGCGCGACATGGGGGTGGTCAACCTGCCGGGAGGGCGGCCAACCATGCAATTGACGGGCGGGGCGCTGGCCCGGCTCCAGGCCCTGACGCCCGAAGGGTTCGCGGCGCAGATCGACCTGTCGATCACCGATGACTGGCCGCTGGCACAGGCCTTCGTCATCATTTCGGCCGTGCCGCTGGCCAAACCCTGACGGTGCTCCGATAATTTTATAATTCGCATTCAAAATCAAGCGCTTATGCAGTTTTGACGCGATCCTTGATTGCGTGGTCTCCGACAACCGTCTAAAAGTCCGCGGACGCAAATCAGGCTGGGCGAATTCGGCTTTACGCCGGAATTGGCCCTCATTATCAGAATCAGGACAATCTCCTTGGGCCGCGAGCGATGGGCTGTTCGCGGGAGGAGGGCGCGCTGTGACCGCCCGCCGGAATTGAGAGAGCAATGAGCGTGACTTCAGGAACGAAAACTGAGAGCGGCATCGGCGAAACGATCCGGGTCGTGATCCACGCTCTCCTGATCGCTCTGGTGATCCGCACCTTCCTGTTTCAGCCGTTCAACATCCCATCCGGCTCGATGAAGGCGACACTGCTGGTCGGCGACTATCTGTTCGTCTCGAAATATTCCTACGGCTACAGCCATTACTCGATCCCGTTCTCGCCGCCGCTGTTCTCGGGGCGGATCTGGGGCTCGGACCCGAACCGCGGCGACATCGTCGTATTCCGCCTGCCGAAGGACGATTCCACCGACTACATCAAGCGCGTGATCGGCCTGCCCGGCGACCGCATCCAGATGCGGGACGGGCTGCTCTACATCAACGACACGCCGGTCGAGCGGCAGCGCATGAGCGAATTTGTCGGCGAGGACCCCTGCGGCGCCGAAGGCAGCGGCGTCTCCCGGGTGAAGCGCTGGAAGGAAACGCTCCCGAATGGCGTGTCCTACGAGACGCTGGACTGCGCCGACAACGGCTACGTCGACAACACCAACGTCTACACCGTGCCGACCGGCCACTTCTTCATGATGGGCGACAACCGCGACAACTCCACCGACAGTCGCTTCCTCGGCCAGGTCGGCTACGTGCCGCAGGAGAATTTGATCGGGCGCGCCCAGATGATCTTCTTCTCGATCGCCGAAGGCGAGCATGCCTGGATGTTCTGGCGCTGGCCCTGGGCGGTGCGCTGGAATCGCTTCTTCAAAATCGTCCGATGAAAGACGAAGCCAAGGACATCGCGATCCTACCGACCGAGGCGCAAGCGGGCCCCGACGGCGAAGCTGCGACCAAGACTCTTGATACCAAGACCCTTGAGGTCAAGACGCCTGAGATCAAGACGCCCGCAAAGAAGAAGCGGGTGCGGAGCAGCAAGGTCAGGGGCTCGGATGCGAATGCGGGGCTCGAGGCACGCATCGGCTACAGCTTTGCCGATCCGAACCTCTTGATGCAAGGCATCACGCATGTCTCCGCGCTGAAGTCCGGGCGCAAGCGCGGCGACAGCTATCAGCGGCTGGAATTCCTCGGCGACCATGTGCTCGGGCTCGTCGTCTCCGACATGCTCTATCACGCCTTCCCGAACGCCGACGAAGGCGAGCTGTCCAAGCGACTTGCCGAACTGGTGCGCAAGGAGAGTTGCGCCGATGTCGCCAAGTCGCTCGGTCTGCTCGACGACATCAAGCTCGGCTCGGTCGGCTCCAGCGCCGACGCGCGCCTGCGCAAGAGCGTGCTCGGCGACATCTGCGAGGCCGTGATCGGCGCCGTCTTCCTAGACGGCGGCTACGCGGCAGCGGCCGATTTCGTCAAGCGCAACTGGACCGAGCGCATGCACAAGCCGCGACGTCCCTTGCGCGATCCCAAGACCGTTCTCCAGGAATGGGCACAGGGCAAGGGATTGCCGACGCCGGTTTATCGCGAGGTCGAGCGCACCGGCCCGCATCACGATCCGCAATTCCGCGTCGCGGTCGACCTGCCGGGGCTGGCACCGGCGGAAGGCATCGGCGGCAGCAAGCGCGCGGCAGAGAAAGTGGCAGCTTCAGTGATGATCGAACGTGAAGGCGTTGGCGGCGGCAATGACGGTTGAAGCAAGCGGCGAGGCGCCCACTGCCACGCGCTGCGGCTTCGTCGCGCTGATCGGCGCGCCGAATGTCGGCAAATCCACGCTGGTCAATGCGCTGGTCGGGGCCAAGGTCACGATCGTCTCGCGTAAGGTGCAGACCACGCGCGCGCTGATCCGCGGCATCGTGATCGAGAACAACGCGCAGATCATCCTGGTCGATACGCCCGGAATCTTCCTGCCCAAGCGCCGGCTCGACCGCGCCATGGTCTCGACCGCCTGGAGCGGCGCGCATGACGCCGACCTCGTCTGCGTGCTGCTGGATGCCAAGGCCGGCATCGACGAGGAAGCGGAGGCAATCCTCACCAAGGTCGCCAGCGTCAAGCACGAGAAGATTTTGGTCATCAACAAAGTCGACCTGGTCCAGCGCGAGAAGCTGCTGGCGCTGGCGCAGGCTGCCAACGAGCGCATGGCCTTCGCAAAGACGTTCATGATCGCGGCGATCTCCGGCGACGGCGTCGATGACCTCAGGCGTACACTGTCCGAGATCGTACCGCCGGGGCCGTTCCTCTATCCCGAAGACCAGATGTCGGACGCGCCGATGCGGCAGCTCGCGGCCGAGATCACGCGCGAGAAGATCTTTCGCAAACTGCACCAGGAACTGCCCTACCAGTCCACCGTCGAGACCGACAAGTGGGAAGAACGCAAGGACAAGTCGGTGCGCATCGAGCAGACGATTTTCGTCGAGCGCGAAAGCCAGCGCAAGATCGTGCTCGGCGCCGGTGGCGCCACCATCAAGTCGATCGGCGCGGACTCGCGCAAGGAGATCGGCGAGATCCTGGGCGTGCCGGTGCACCTGTTCCTGTTCGTCAAGGTGCGCGAGAACTGGAGCGACGATCCCGATCGCTACCGCGAGATGGGCCTGGAATTTCCCAAAGAATAACCAAGAAAAGATCGGTCGACGATGAGCGTACCCAGCAACGTACGGCGCTTCGAAGCGTTGCTCTATGCATCGTTGATGCTGGATGCCTTGTCGGTGGCGGTGCAGGACCGCACGCCGACTGCCGAGATGACCGAACAGATGATCATGACGTCGTCGCTGCTCGCCGGCGGCATGATCCTGCTGCTGGTGTATTTCGTCCGGCTGGCCGCGCACGGGCGCAAGAACTGGCCGCGCTGGGTGCTGGCGGCAGCGCTCGTGCTGTCGGTGATCTCGCTCGGCCAGATCATCGGCGAGAAAGGCATGGAACTCGACAGCGCCATCGAGATCGTCTCCTGCGTGCTGACCGCGATGGGATTGTATTTCTCGTTCCGCGGCGACGCGCAGGGCTGGTTCAACGCGTGAGGCCGTGTCGGGTGGATTGGCGGCGCGCAATTCACCTTCCAGGCGTGCCCCCGCGATTGGCCGATTAGGCCTTCGGCCAATCCGCCCTACGATTGAAGACCGGAATCCGCTAGACTTCACCGATGGAATGGACCGACGAAGGCATCGTGCTGGGGGTGCGGCGGCATGGCGAGAGCAGCGCCATCGTCGAGTTGCTAACCCGTGCCCACGGCCGCCATCTCGGTCTCGTCCGCGGCGGCGCCGGCTCTCGGATGCGTCCGTTGCTGCAGCCCGGCAACAGCCTCCGCGTGGTATGGCGGGCGCGGCTCGACGAGCATCTCGGCACCTATGCCATCGAGGGCCTCAAGCTGCGGGCGGCGACGCTGCTGGGATCATCCCACGGCGTCTACGGCATCACCCATCTCGCCTCGATCGCGCGGTTGCTGCCGGAGCGCGATCCGCACGAAAACCTCCTGGCGCTGCTCGAACATTCGCTGGACGATTTCGACGACATCGGCAGCGCGGCCGTGCACGTGATCCATTTCGAACTGGCAATGCTCACCGAACTCGGCTTCGGGCTGGCGCTGGAAAACTGCGCGGTGACAGGAGAGACCACCGACCTGATCTACGTCTCGCCCAAATCCGGCGGCGCGGTGTCCCGCGGGGCGGGCGAGCCGTGGCGCGACCGCCTGTTGCGGCTGCCACCGTTCCTGCGCCAAAGCGAGGTGCAGGGCGACCTCACCGATCAGGATCTCCAGGACGGCTTTCGACTGACCGGCCTGTTCCTGCTGCGCCACGTGCTGGAACCACGCGGGCAAGGCCATTCCGATGCGCGGGCAGGCTTCATCAACGCGCTGACGCGACAGCAGGCAAAGGCCGCCATTCCCGCGCCATGAGCTTGGCGCGGCTCTGCGTTGCCTCAGTGGACCAGCCCTTGCTGGAACAAAACTCGGTTCCCCGGACTTGCCATTTTGGGTTCCAACCGGGGATAGCCTCATGCTGATCAAGGGACTTGTGATATCGGCAGCGCTGATTGCGCTGGCGCCGGACGCCCTCGCGGGTGAGCAGCCGGGCGTCTTTCGCCGTGCTTCCTGTACCGTCGTCAGATTCTATGTGGCTAAATATTCCGCTGCAGCCGCAGAGGCATGGGCACGGTCCAAAGTGGCGACGGAGGCCGAGATCGACACCGCGCGGCGGTGCCTGACCAATGCCCCGGCCACCACGCAGGCTAAAGCCGCGCCACCCACCCAGACCTTCACCGCAGGCTGGGCCGGCCAGTAGGCCGCCACAGGGAACCAATCGATCCTTGCCCGATTCGCTTCCACGGTTTAACCGGGCGGCATGGGAAAACGATTGATTCCGCCGGAGGAACCGGCCGAAATTCACGAGGTGCCGCTGCGTGAGGCGTTGGAAGAGCGCTATCTCGCCTACGCGCTCTCCACCATCATGCACCGCGCGCTGCCGGATGCGCGCGACGGCCTGAAGCCGGTACACCGGCGCATCCTGTATGGCATGCGGCTGCTCCGGCTCGACCCGGGCACGGCATTCAAGAAGTCCGCCAAAATCGTCGGCGACGTGATGGGCTCGTTCCATCCGCATGGCGACCAGGCGATCTACGACGCCATGGTGCGGCTGGCGCAGGACTTCTCCTCGCGCTACCCGCTGGTCGACGGCCAGGGCAATTTCGGCAATATCGACGGCGATAATCCCGCCGCCTATCGCTACACCGAAGCGCGCATGACCGACGTCGCGCGGCTTCTGCTCGACGGAATCGATGAGGACGGCGTCGAATTCCGCCCCAATTACGACGGCCAGTCGAAAGAGCCGATCGTGCTGCCCGGCGGCTTCCCGAATCTGCTCGCCAATGGCGCGCAAGGTATCGCAGTCGGCATGGCGACCTCGATCCCGCCGCACAACGCCGCCGAGCTCTGCGACGCCGCGCTGCATCTGATCGAGAAGCCCGACGCGAAGTCGAAGGCCTTGCTGAAATGGGTCAAGGGTCCGGACTTTCCAACCGGCGGCATCTGCGTCGATTCCAAGCAGGCGATCGCTGAAGCCTACACCACCGGTCGCGGTTCGTTTCGCGTCCGCTCCCGATGGGAGCAGGAAGAGGGCGCGCGCGGCACCTGGGTCGTCGTCGTCACCGAGATACCCTTTCTGGTGCAGAAGTCCCGGCTGATCGAGAAGATCGCCGAGCTGCTGGACCAGAAGAAGCTGCCGCTGGTCGGCAATATCAGGGACGAGTCGGCCGAAGACGTTCGCATCGTGATCGAGCCGAAATCGAAGAACGTCGATCCCGCGCTGATGATGGAATCGCTGTTCCGGCTGACCGAGCTCGAAAACAAGATTCCGCTGAACCTCAACGTGCTGATCAAGGGCCGCATTCCCAAAGTCGTTGGGCTCGCGGAGTGCTTGCGCGAATGGCTCGACCATCTGCGCGACGTGCTGATCCGTCGCACCAACCATCGCAAGGCCGAGATCGAGCGCCGGCTGGAGATCCTCGGCGGCTTGCTGATTGCCTATCTGAACATCGACGAGGTGATCAGGATCATCCGCAATGAGGACGAGCCGAAGCCGGCGCTGATCAAGGCGTTCAAGCTCACCGAGGTGCAGGCCGAAGCCATCCTCAACATGCGGCTCCGAAGCCTGCGCAAGCTCGAGGAGATGGAGATCCGCGGCGAGGACAAGGATCTTCGCAAGGAGCTGAAGGGCATCGAGGGACTGCTGGCGTCCGAACCCGAGCAGTGGAAGAAAGTCGGCGAGCAGGTCGGCAAGGTTCGCGACATGTTCGGACCGAAGACCCCGCTCGGCAAGCGCCGCACCACCTTTGCCGACGCGCCAGAGCATGATCTCGCTGCGATCGAGGAGGCACTGGTCGAGCGCGAGCCGGTGACGGTGGTGGTCTCCGACAAGGGCTGGATCCGCACTCTCAAGGGCCATGTCGAGGATCTCTCGGGGCTGGCCTTCAAGCAGGACGACAAGCTCGGATTCGCGTTCTTCGCGGAAACGACCTCGAAGCTGCTGCTGTTCGCCACCAACGGAAAATTCTACTCGCTCGATGTCGCAAAACTTCCGGGCGGCCGCGGTCATGGCGAGCCGATCCGCCAGTTCATCGATCTCGAGCCGGAGGCCGCGCCGGTCACGCTGTTCGTCAACAAGGGCGGACGCAGATTCCTGGTCGCGAGCCACGAGGGCCAAGGGTTCGTCGTCAGCGAGGACGATTGCGTCGGCACCACCAAGAAGGGCAAGCAGGTCCTCAACGTCGACATGCCGAACGAGGCGCGCACAGTCACCGAGGTGATCGGCGACACCGTCGCGGTCATCGGCGAGAACCGCAAGATGCTGGTGTTCCCGCTCGACCAGGTGCCGGAGATGGCGCGTGGCCGCGGTGTGCGTCTGCAGAAGTACAAGGACGGCGGCCTCTCCGACATTGCAGTGTTCGACGCCAAGACGGGCCTGACCTGGAAGGACTCCGCCGGCCGCGAATTCTCCGCGACCATGAAGGAGCTCGCCGAGTGGAAAGGCTCTCGCGCGGACGCCGGCCGTCTGCCGCCGAAGGGATTCCCGAAGTCGAACAAGTTCGGCAGGGGGATCGGGTAGTCGGGCGACAGTCTGGTTCCGCCGGTGCGCGCGGTCTGATACCGTCCGCCATCCCGGTGTTCTGGAACGTTGAGAAGTAGCGCGATGTACGATGTCATTGTTGTCGGCGGCGGCTCGGCCGGCGCTGCTGTTGCGGCGCGGCTCTCGGAAGATCCCGCACGGCGCGTCCTGCTGCTGGAGGCGGGTCTGGACTGGCGCGCCGACGAGGCGCCCTGGGAGGTGATGACGCCAAATCCCATCCCGATCATCCACAAGCGCGAGTACCAGGAGAAGTGGCAATGGCCGGATCTTCTGACGCGCCGTGTGGCCGGCCAGGAGCCGCGCTTCTACTGGCGCGGCAAGGGGCTCGGCGGCTCGTCGATGATGAACGGCCAGATCGCCATCCGCGGCGTCGCTGCTGCGTTCGACGAGTGGGCCGCCAATGGCTGCACCGGCTGGTCGGCCACGGACGTGATGCCGTTGTTCTCGGTGATCGAGGATGATCTGGACTTCGGCGACGCCGCCGGCCACGGCCGCGGTGGACCGCTGCCGGTGTATCGCGCGCCGGCGGAAAAATGGGGGCCGATCGACCGCGGCTTGCGCGATGCGGCGTTGGCCAGCGGCTATCCCTGGTGCGCTGACGTCAACGGGCCTGACGGCGAGGGCGTCGCCTGCTATCCCATCAACAGCCGCGACAGCCGCCGCATCACCACCAACGAGGGTTATCTGGAGCCCGCGCGGGGCCGCGCCAATCTGGAAATTCGCGGGCATGCGCTGGTCGACCGCGTGCTGATCAGCGACGGCCGGGCAACCGGCCTCCGCGTCCACATCGAAGGGCAGGGGACCAGCGACATCAGCGCGCGCCAGATCGTGCTGTGCGCCGGCGCCATCCACAGTCCGGCGATCCTGCTGCGCTCGGGCATCGGACCTGCGGATGAGCTGAAGGCGATGGGGATTGCGGTCGAGCGGGACTTGCCGGTCGGCCGGCACTTCTTTGACCATCCGCTGTTTCGCGCCACGATCCAGCTCCACGAAAATCTGCGGCCGACCGATCCGGACACCCGCCATACCAATTGCTGCGTGACCTATTCGTCGGGCCTCGCCGACGGCGGCAAGCGCGACATGATCCTGATCGCCTTCAATCACCGCGGCATCGGCGTGCCGGGCGCGATCGGCGCCGGGCTGTTCAACGCGTATTCGCGTGGTTCGCTCAAGCTGGCCTCGACCGACCCCGCGATTGATCCTGTCGTCGAGGAAAACATGCTGGCCGATCCCCGCGACATGTTGCGCATGAAGGATGCGGTGAAGCGGCTCGCCGTGATCACCTCCCAGCCGGCGCTATCAGGCATCGTCGACTGGATCCGGCTCGCGGACACCGATCTGACGCTGCCGCAAGCCGCGGCCTTGCCGGAGCATGAACTGGATGCGCTGCTGCGCCGTGAGACCGGCGATATCCAGCACGCCGCCGGCAGTTGTCGTATGACCGGCTTTGAGAGCGCCGACGGCGTGGTCAACCCTGACGGCACCGTGAAGGGCATCTCCGGCCTGCGCATCGCCGACGCCTCGATCATGCCATCGGATTGCCGGGCCAACACGCATTTCACGACCGTGGTGATTGGCGAGGCGATCGCGCGGATGATGATGCGTTAGGTTCAATCGTCGTCCGCCATGGCGGTCTGATGAAACCGCGCGCAGACGAAAACCTACCGCTCGACGGCCAAGCCGAACAGCGGTCGGAGATGTGTCCCCAGAATGTTGCCGACGAAAGCCGCCACCAGCCAGCACCAGCCATGCAGGCTGCCCGATGCGATCCCGCTGAAATAAGCGCCGATATTGCAGCCATAGGCGAGCCGGGCGCCATAGCCGAGAAGCAGGCCGCCGATGATGGCGGCGAGGAGCGAGGATGCGGAGATGCGCCATGTCGGATGGAATTTGCCGGCGAGGCCTGCGGCCAGCAACGCTCCCAGGATGATGCCGAAATCCATGACGGAGGTGATGTCGGCGAAGACGCTTTGGTGCAGCGAGGTCGCGCGAGCGCCCTGCCAATAGGGCCATGACGCGACGTCGACGCCGAGGCTCATCAGGATCTTCGATCCCCAGAGCGCGAAAGCGGAGGTGATGCCCCAGGGACGTCCCGCAAGATACAGCGTGGCGAAATTTCCGATCGCGAGCAGGATCGCGCCCCACAGCAGCGGCCATGGCCCCTGCATGAAGCGGCGCGCGCCGCGGAGCTTCGTCCGCGCTCCCGGCTCGAGTTCGCCGTGGCGGCCGATCTCGGCCCTGAGGGTGATGAGATAAATTGCAGCCATAACAGCCCAGCAGAGCACGAGCGCCGGCAGCCATCCGAGCCGTTCGATCAACGAGACGGCGCCGATGTTCGGCAGTGCGCTCCACCACGGCAGATGCAATGCACCGAGCGTCGATCCGGCGATGAAGGCCGCCAGTGTCACAAGCATGCGGGTGTTGCCGCCGCCGGCGGTATAAAGCGTTCCCGACGCGCAGCCGCCGCCAAGCTGCATTCCAAGGCCGAACAGGAATGCCCCGGTGAGCATGCCCACGCCCACCGCGCCGAGCTCGCCACGCACGGCGACGCCGAACAGAGTGCCTTGCGCCAGGGCCGGGAAGAAGAGGGCGGTTGCCAGCACAAGCATGACCATTTGGGCGCGAAGGCCGGCGCCTCGTCGTGCGACAATGAAGACGCGCCAAGCCGAGGTGAACCCGAACAGCGCATGGTACAGCGTCAGGCCAAGTGCGCCTCCGAGAAGAAACAACAATCCCTGTTGCCACGAAATCGTGCCTGACAAGGCCGCTGCGCCCGCCAGCCGCCGCGACAGCGACGACCGTGAGATTGGCGCCGTGCCGGTCATTGTCAGGGGCAAGCAGCCGCGCATCGATAGATAGATCGGTCATGGCTCATCCAAAAGCGGATTTCTTCGGCAGTGAGAGCTAACCGGGGCGAATTCTCCCCGTTCCAATCTTTCGACCTTGGAACTGATGCGATAGCGCTAGCCTGTCATGCCCAGGCTCGACCGGGGCATTCAGTACGCCGCGGCCTCTCTTCTCAAATCTCGACTGTCTCGGGCTACCGGGTCGCCCGGTCAAGCCGGGCGACGACAGCGAGAGTGGGCAAGATTAGTCGTCGCGCCGATGCACGTTTCAAACGGCGGACGAGAGTTCGCGATCTCGCGGCGCGTTCCGCCCGAGTCTTGCGTCGTCGCATCGCCCTCATTGAGACAAGGGCGCAGGGAAGGCCGGGCGCCGGCTGGCACCCGCAGGTCCGTGCGCGATAGAAATGCACACGGGGTGGACCACAGGTTCGCCGGATCGCCCGGCCTTCCGTGCACGATGGTTTTAACGTGTCCTTCGTGCTCTCCTCGGGGAGCGATGCACTATTGCCCCCGTCGCCATGCAGATGACTGATGCGCGCGGCCCGGTTGGGCCGCCACATCACCGCAGGACTTGACGCACAGACCCCGGGCGTCAGGACCACACGACTTGTTCGTCCGCGCACGTCCTCGCTGGGACTTCGGGTGCTGGCGTGTGCTCACACCCGAAGCCATGCCAAGACGCTTTCGGCATCGTGTCGTAGGCACGAAAGCCATTGCTCACAGCCGAAGCCGCCCTGCAATGCCTATTATGCCCGACGCCGTCGCGTCCATCGCTGCCCAGCCCGCGGTTCGTGACGATCGCGATCCGCCCCTTGTCTCGGGCCAGGGTATGTCGCTTGTACGTCAAATCCGAATTTCGGTAAAGTGGAATATTTTACGAGGTGGGCTTGACGGGCGATGTGGCGGAAGTGGTCGTCGCTGTTTTGCCCGACGGGCACGGGCAGGCGAGGACGACGGCTTCGCCCAAAGAGTTGAGACGGCAGCTTTTGAGGACAGAGAGTAAGTCCGCCGGCGCGGTCATCATCGACGGCTTGTGCCCCTGGACGGACATTCAACGGAAACCTCGAAATTCCTCATGGAATTCTGGCCAAGCGCGTGCAGCGCGAGCCCGGAACGATTTTTACCGAAGGTTGTTAAGGCTCAAATTATCTGATGTCGCTTCTATCGTGGCATGACGCCAGCAAGGGAAGGCGCTTTCGCCCAGCTTGAGGCCCCGAGCTCTTTGTTGAAGAGTCGCGGTCGGCCTTACGTTCGGTCGAACTCTAAAAGGAAAAACGGCATGACGAAAAGCACGCTCGATCTGGCACGTGCCAGGTTAAAGGCATACGTCGATAAGGATCGGACAGCGATCGAAGCGCTTCTTGCGGACGACTATCACTTCTCAAGTCCAGTCGACAATGAGTTGGATCGTGCGACTTATCTGCGCCGTTGCTGGCCCAACAGCGAGAAGACCAATTCGTTCGATGAAGTCATCGCGACCGAGGATGGAAGCCGAGCAGTCATCGTCTATGAGGCAGCTGCCGCAGGGGGGCACAGGTTTCGTAATTGCGAGGTAACCACTGCTCGCGGAGACAAGATCGTTCGGGTGGAAGTCTACTTTGGATGGGATATGCCTCACAAAGCGCCGAAAGGCGGCTCCGTCGAAAATGACGGCGAGGGTCACGCTTAGCGGGATGCCGGTCGAGCTACGATCAACAACGCAGCTTTGGCATTTGTAGGCCCTTGGTCTCATCCCATGCGCGGTCATCCACGTCTCGACCTCGTCCGGGTTCGTCAGGATCACAGGCATCGCTTTCGCGCGGATGGCATTGCAACATGCTAGCGAAGCCGCGCGCGCATTATCACTATCACTGACGGCAGGAGGCTCAGTAAGCGAGCTTTGGGTACCAGTCGGTGCCGCGGCCTTCTGGCGTGGTATCGAGGATGGTCCAGAGCGGATCGAAGTCGGGCGCGCCGCGCGGATCCTGTTGGGGGTCGGCCATCGTGCCGCTCATCTCGCCGGACCAAAAATGTCGGATCGTGCCGTCGCGCTGTGTGAACACGCTGTAGCCGGGCACGTCGGCATCCTCGGCGCTGACATAGTCGCGCGTGTAATCGCCGGAGATGTCAGAGAAGACCTTGTGCCGCGTCCAGCCGCGCGCCTTCTTTGCCTCGATCAACCTGGCGATCGGTGACCGCGCGATGAAGACGAACCCGATACGCTGCTCGATGTCGGGTAATTTGTGCTCCCATGTGCTCATGAATGAGGTGCACATCGGGCAGGGCGTCTGCCGCTGCGGCCCGAACATGTAGCTGTAGACCGCGAGCGTCTGCTTGCCGTCGAACAAATCGGCGAAATTCACTTTGCCATTCTCGCCTTCAAACACGTAGTTTTTCTTCACCTCGCCGCCGGGCGGAAGCGCCCGGCGCAGTTCAGCGACACGCTCGATCTGACGACGCAGCTCGATCTCCTTCGTCAGGAGGTCTTGCCGGGCGCGGCGATAATCGACGCTTTCGTTGGGAAAATGAGCCTTGTTCGTACCAGCAAGCTCCGAAGCAGGCTTCAGGATGGAACTATCCATTGCATGACCTCTGGTTGGGGCCGATATCTGGGAAGACGTCCGGCGGCACCTCGTTCCGACACCTTCGCTCAACTATTTGGAAAGCGCTCGGTTGGTCCAAAAGATCCTGCTGCGGGTCGCTGCGGTGTTTCGAGCGCGCGTGGCCTCTAGGCCAAACGCCTGCTCATCAAGGTCGGTCCTTGGGTCCTTGCCCCTGAGCATAGTCGCCATGCAACCCTGACCGCTTAGCGATGCCTTCCATTGGCAAACCGGACGTGACGAACCAATCAGTCGGTGTCCTAGATCACCCCCGCCAGCCGCAACGCCACGCCCGCCGCGCAACTGCCGGCCAGCACCGTCAACATCCCCAGCTTGAACCGGAAGATCGCAGTTGCCGCCGCGATCGACAGCAGCAGCGCGGGGATGTCGATGCTGGTCAGCACCGGCATGTCGAAGTCCAGCGGAAACGCATGCACCGGCACGGTCTCGCGGAACAGCGTGTGCAGCGCGAACCAGATCGAGAGGTTGAGGATCACGCCGACGACGGCGGCGGTGATAGCGCTCAGCGCGCCCGCAAGCCCGGTGTTGCCGCGCAGCCGTTCGATGTAGGGAGCACCGACAAAGATCCAGAGGAAGCAGGGCGTGAAGGTGACCCAGGTCGCGAGCAATCCGCCGAGCGTGGCCGCAAGCATCGGCGACAGACCGCTGGCGTCGCGGTAGGCGGCCATGAAGCCCACGAACTGGAGCACCATGATCAGCGGACCCGGCGTGGTCTCGGCCATGCCGAGGCCGTCGAGCATCTCGTGCGGCTTGAGCCAGTGATAGTGCTCGACCGCCTGCTGGGCGACATAGGCCAGCACCGCATAGGCGCCGCCGAAGGTGACCAGCGCCATTTTCGAGAAGAACAGCGCGATGTGGCTGAAGACATTGTCCTGTCCAACAGCGAGCAACAGCGCGATCACCGGCACCAGCCAGAGCGCCAACCACAACGCGCCGACGCGAATAGTGCGCGCGGTGTTGGGGCGTACATGCTCGGGCACGGCGTCGCCGAGCATGCTGTCGATCACGGCGCTGCTGCCGCTAGCGCCGTGACCGGCCGGCGCGAATTCCGGACGTCCCTGTTTGGCACCGATATATCCGATGACGCCTGCGGCGATGATGATGACCGGGAAGGGGATCGCGAAGAAGAAAATCGCGACGAAGGCGATCGCGGCGAGCGCGATCATGATGCGGTTCTTCAATGCGCGCTTGCCGACTCGCACCACGGCCTCGACGACGATGGCGAGCACGGCGGCTTTCAAGCCGAAGAACAGCGCCTCGACGAAGCTGACATTGCCGTAGGCGGCGTAGACGTAGCTCAGTCCCATGATGGCGATGATGCCGGGCAGGATGAACAGCCCGCCCGCCATCAGGCCGCCGGCGGTGCGGTGCATCAGCCAGCCGACATAGGTCGCGAGTTGCTGCGCCTCCGGGCCCGGCAGCAGCATGCAGTAATTGAGCGCGTGGAGGAAACGGGCTTCCGAGATCCAGTTCTTCTCCTCGACCAGGATGCGGTGCATGACGGCGATCTGGCCCGCGGGCCCGCCAAAACTCAGGCAGGCGACGCGGAGCCAGACGCGAAAGGCTTCGCTGAAGCTGACGCCGTGACCGGCATCAGCTCCTGCTTCGATCGTGCGGGTATCCATCAAGCCTTCGCCTTGTTGGTCGGCCAGTTGTGGGTCTCGGACGTGGCGTCACGGCACCAGCGATAGAAGGCGTCGTAGAGCAGCATGCCGGCCTCGAGCTGTTCGAGGTCGTCATCATACATCCGCGACAGCCCGAGCGAAGCTGCGAGCAGGCCGGGCGCCTCCGGCGCAAGGTCGGGCCGCCCGGTGTCGGCGCCGCGCACCAGTGTTGCGAGCCGGAGCAGCGCCGGCGCTGCAATCCCGAACTCCTCGATCATCACGTCGAAGGTGCAGAGCTCGCCACGGTGGCTCCAGAACACGTTCTCGATGTCGAAGGGGGCTGCCTTGAAGCGTTCGCCGACGGCGACCACTTCGGAGGGCGCCACGAACAGGAACACCGCATTGGGATCGACGAAGCGGCGGATCAGCCAGGGGCAGGCGATGCGGTCGACCTTGGGCCGCGCCCGCGTCACCCAGACGGTGCGTCCCTTGGCGTCGCGCGGCGGCAGCTTGCGGGTATCGAGCAGCGGCAGCTTTGCGTCCTTCCAGCCCTCGAAGCCGCCTTCCAGCGTCTCGGCCTGGACCCCAAGCTGCCTGAGCCAGGCCGCCGTGCCCTGCGCCAGCTTTGCGCCGCGCAGGCAGGAGACGATGGCGGTGCGGCCGGCGAATTCGGCACCCCATTCCGGAACATTGTCGTGGCTGAGCTTGATCGAACCTGGGATCAACCGCCGGTCGGCGGCAAAATCCTCGTCGGTGCGCACGTCGATCAGGGCAGGGGCGTTCGCCGTGCCGATCAACCGTGCCAATTTGTCAGATGATATCGTCGTGTAGGAAGACATGATGCGCCCTCGTAAGAACAAACGGGACGCGATACTTGGGCATGTCGCCTCGTGGGGAGATCGCTCAAATCCCCATGGCCGTCATTACACCGAAACGGCACCTACCTGTCAATCGGCTCATTCCGGCGATTTTGCCCAGAAGACTCGCAGGTCTATATTAGGGGTCAACGGCCCGGACCTTTCGGAGACTTTGCGATGCATTCCCATTCCATCGAACAATGGACCCATGACCACGCCTTTCTGGGCGACAAGCACGACGAGAACGAGCGGCGCACCTTGCTCGTCGTCATCCTGACGCTGGTCATGATGGTCGGCGAGATCGTCGCCGGCTCGCTGTTCGGCTCGATGGCGCTGCTCGCTGATGGCTGGCACATGGGCACGCATGCGGCGGCGCTGGGGATTGCCGCGTTCGCGTATCGCTTTGCGCGGCGGCATCTGGGGAGCTCGCATTTCAGCTTCGGGACCGGCAAGTTCGGCGATCTCGCCGCCTTCGCCAGCGCGATCATCCTCGGCCTGATCGCGGTCGAGATCGCCTATGAGAGCGTGCTGCGGCTGATCAATCCGGTGCCGATCGTCTATGGCGAGGCGATCGTGGTCGCTGCCCTCGGCCTGTGCGTCAATCTCGCCAGTGCCTGGCTGCTCCGCGACAGCCATGGTCATCACCATCACGGCCATGCGCATGATGATCACGACGATCATGACCATGATCACCACCACCATCACGACAACAATCTCCGCGCGGCCTATGTCCACGTCATGGCGGACGCAGCGACCTCGGTGCTGGCGATCGCCGCGCTCGTGGTCGCCATGTATTCGGGATGGGCCTGGGCCGATCCGGCGGTCGGCCTGATCGGCAGTGCCGTGATCGCAAGCTGGGCGTTCGGCCTGATCAAGACATCAGGCGCGGTGCTGCTCGACGTGCGCGCCGACGAGAAGCTCGAGCGTGTGATCCGGGCGCGCATGGAGATCGGTGACGACCGCGTCACCGATTTGCATCTGTGGCAGGTCGGCCCCGGCCATTGCGCCGTGCTGGTGTCGGTGGTCTCGGACAAGCCGAAGCAGCCGGCGGTCTACAAGAAGCGGCTCGCCGGGCTGAAGGGCCTCAGCCACGTCACCGTCGAGGTCGAGACCTGCCCGCACTGAAGCGGTCTGCGGGAATTCTGCGAACGGACCGGGGTTGACCCTCGGTCACAGCCGACAAGACAGCCGACCTGGCTGCAAGGGAGGAACGAATGATGCCAAAGATCAAAAAGATCAAGCTCGCCGTCGTTGTCGCTGCACTCGTTCTGTCCGGTCATGCGGTGCTCGCGCAGTCCGAAAAGACCGGTGTCGAAAAACTCTACGTGCTCAATTGCGGCGAGGGCACCGCCGGCGACATCTCGCGCTGGACGCCCGGTCTCAATGAGGGCAAGACGATGGACTTCGTCGACAGCTGCTATCTCGTGAAGCACGCCAAGGGCTGGTTCCTGTGGGATACCGGCATCGCCGACGCAGTCGCCGCGATGCCGAATGGCCTTGCGCCCGCCGATCCCAAAGCCGTGACCTGGCGCCGGCCGAAGACGCTTGCCGCGCAGCTCGAACAGCTCGGCCTCAAGCCCGGTGACGTCAAGATGATGGCCGTCTCGCACACCCATCCCGACCATACCGGCAATGTCGAGCTGTTCCCGCAGGCCATGCTCTATGTGCAGAAGGCCGAGTATGACTGGCCCGGCGCCAACAACGAGCCGCGCTTCAAGCCGTCGCATCCGGTCGAGCTGCTTGCGGGCGACAAGGACGTGTTCGGCGACGGCAGCGTGACCATCCTGTCGACGCCCGGCCATACGCCGGGACACCAATCGCTGCTGGTGACGCTGCCGAAGACCGGCGCCGTCGTGCTGTCGGGCGATGCGGTGCACTTCAAAGACAATTGGGACAACCGCCGTGTGCCGAGCATGAACGCCAACAAGGACCAGAGCGCGGCCTCGATGCAGAAGATCGCCGACACGCTCGGCAAGGAGAAGGCGCAACTCTGGATCAACCACGACAAGATCCAGCGCGACAGCCAGAAGATGTCGCCCGAGTTTTACGACTAGCTTCCCGCGACGCCCCTGTTGCCACTACGGTGGCAGCAGGGGCGTGCTAGCGCCCTCAGCAAGCTCCGCAACGGGAGACGATTGTGGGTGAGTGGGCCGGGGTTGCGATCGCGCTGGCGTCGAGCAGCCTTGGCGGCACTGCCGCGGCGATCACCCGCTATCTGGTCGGCGGCGCCGATCCGATCCTGCTCGCGATCCTGCGCTGGGGGATCGGCTTTCTCTGCCTGCTGCCGTGCGCGCTTCTGCTCGGCGTGCGCTGGCCGCAGCGGTCCGACTGGCCGGCCGTGGCGCTGCTCGGCATCTGCTTTTTCGGCGTGTTCTTCATCCTCTACAACATCGCGGTGTCCTACACGACCGCCGCGCGCGCCAGTCTCGCGCTGGCGACGCTGCCGCTCCACACCATGGTGGTCGGCGCCATCCTCGGCGTCGAGCGGCTGACGGCGCGCAAGATCACCGGCGTCGGCATCGCGGTGCTCGGCGTGGCGGCGGCACTGGCCGCGGGCCTGGCGCAAAGCCCGCCCGAGGCCTGGCGCGGCGAGCTGATCATGACCGGTGCCGTGTTCTGCATGGCGTTCTACAACGTGCTGTCGCGCCCGCTGATGCAGCGCTCCAGCCCGCTCGGCTTTCTCACGGTCGGCATGGGAGCAGGCGCCGCCGTGCTGGTGCTTGCGGGTATCGTGAAGGGCAGCTTTGCAGCGCTGGGGCAGTTCACGACGGCGCAGTGGATTGCCGGCATCTATCTCGGCATCGGCGGCGGTGCGCTCGCCTTCGTCCTCTGGGTCATGGCGCTGGCGCGCGCGACGCCGACCCGGGTCGCCAATACGATGACGGTCAATCCGATCGCCGCCACCTTGCTCGCCGCGCTGCTGATCGGCGAGCCGATCACGCCAAATCTACTGATCGGGCTGGTCGCCGTGTTCGCCGGCATCTGGATCGCGACCGGCGAAACGAAGCCGGCCTAGGTGCGCGGTGCCGTGACCGGCGGCGGGCTCGCTTCCGGCGCCTTCTTCGGTTTCAGCGAGCCGGCGTAGAAGGAGATCAGCCAGACCAGGATGACGGCGAGGAGATAGACACCCCAGGCCTGCGGCGGGCGTAGTCGCCCAGCGCAGGAGGCCTTTGAATGTGCGGGGTGGGCGCGTGTCTTCGGTCATGCTGCGCTTGTGCGCGAAAGCTCCGGCCCGGTCAATCCGGCCGCGGTTGCGCGCGGATCATGAACAGCGCGGCCAGCGCCGAGAGGCTGAGCGCGGAGGAGACGATCAGCACCTTGGCGCCCATGACGTCGATGAGCAGGCCAAAGGCCAGCGGCGCCACGGCCTGCGCCATCCGTGCCGGCGCGCCGATGATGCCGAGGCGATAGCCGAAATCCTTGGGGCCGAAGATCGACAGCGGCAGCGTGCCGCGCGCGATGGTCAGGATGCCGTTGCCGGAGCCGTGGAATAGCGCAAACGCACTGGCCGCGGCGCCGCCGAAGATCGCCACGACCACCGCGCCGATCGGGTGAGTGAGGCAGGCGAGCCGCGTCGACCACAGCGGATGAAAGCGGCTGAGGAAGCCTGCCTCCAGAACCCGTGCGGCCACTTGCGCGGGGCCGATCAGCGCACCGGCCGCGATCGCCTCGACCGGCGTCGCGCCGGTTGCCTCCAGGATGCGCGGGAAATGCGCGGCCATCGCGCCGGTGACGGTCCAGACCGCGGCAAAGATGAAGGCGAGCAGCACCATGGTGCGGTCGAGCGGCAGATGCGGCTTCGCCGCTGTCGCCGCTGCTTGCTTGGCGCCCTTGATCGTCGGCAGCAGGAAGAAATTGAGCGGCAGGCCGATCAGGATATTGGCAGCGGCCCAGGCGAAGCAGGTGTCGCGCCAGCCAAAATGCGACAGGCCCCAGGCGGTGAGCGGCCAGCCGACGGTCGATGCAAAGCCCGCCATCAGCGTGATGCCGGTGATCGGCCTGCGCGCCTCGGTGCCGTAGATGCGCCCGAGCGCGGCGAAGGCGGCGTCGTAGAGACCCATCGCCATGCCGATGCCGAGCACGAGCCAGGCCATTGCCATCACCGCCACCGATTGCGAGAGGCCGAGCAGAACGAGGCCGGCGGCGATCGTCAGGTTCGACACCGAGAGGACCTGCCGGCCGCCGACCAGATCGATCTGTCGCCCGATGTGCGGCCCGAGCAGCGCCGAAATCACCAGCGAGGCCGAGAACGCGCCAAACACCCAGTTGGAGGAGATACCGAGATCGCGCGCCATGGGATCGGCGAGCAGCGCCGGCAGATAGTAGCTCGAGGCCCAGGCCAGGGTCTGCGTGGTACCGAGCGCCAGGATGATCGGAAGCTGGCGCTGGCTCATATCCCCGTATTTCTGATCGGCGGTGTCATCATTCGCATTTGCCGCCCGAGGCGGGAGCGCGTCAACAGCGTCCGCGACATATGCGACCTGCCGCGGGCGGGAGCCTTGGCCGTGAGCGGAGCTTTGGCGACGCAAGCTCCGCGCGCCGCCTTTCGCTCGTCACGAATGCACGCCATAATGGCGCATGCAATTGACCTCTCGCCTTGCGCTGATGAACTGGTTGGCCGGCCAGGGGCTCACCGGCCTGCCCGAACCCGAACTGCTGCGCGGCTTCTGCGAGCGCTGCCGCGCCGAGGGGCTGGAACTCTCGCGTGGCCTTGTCGTCATCGATACGCTGCACCCGATCTACGAGGGTCGCGCCTTCCGCTGGAGCGATACACCGACCAACGAGAGCGACGTCGTCGAATACGGCTCGACGGCCGAGGGCGACGCGGCCAACAATTGGCGCCGGTCGGTTTTCTATCATTTGCTCGAGCACGGTCACGACGAGATGGTGATCGACCTCGCCGACGCGCCCTCGCTCGATTTTTCGCAAATCGGCGAGCTCGCCGAAACCGGTCATCGCCATTTCCTGGCCTTTGTGCACCGCTTCGGGGAGACCGGAGCGCTGGGGCAGATGGACTGCCTCTACTCCTCCTGGACAACGCGACGCGACAGCGGCTTCGCCGACGCCGAACTCGCCGCGCTGCGCGATCTCGTGCCGGTGCTGGGGCTCGCGATCAAGTCGGCGCAGCAGGTCGACATCGCGCGCACGCTCGGCCGCGTCTATCTCGGCCGCGATGCGTCAGAGCAGGTCTTGAGCGGACGTATCTCGCGCGGCGTCACCGAGCGCATCAACGCCGTGCTGTGGTATTCGGATCTGCGCGGCTCGACCGGAATCAGCGAGAGCATCGGCCCCGACGAGATCATCCCGTTCCTCAACGACTATGCGCAGGCCGTGATCGACGCGATCCACGACGCCGGCGGCGACGTGCTGAAGCTGATCGGCGACGGCGTGCTTGCGATGTTCACCGGTGAAGACATGGCGCATGCCCGGCGCGCCGCGCTGCGCGCCGAGCATCTGTTCCGCAAGAACGTCGCTGCGCTGAACCTGAGGCGGGGCGCGGAGGGCCGTCCCACCACGTCCGCCTATATCGGCCTGCATGTCGGCGAGGTCTTCTACGGCAATATTGGCAGCGAGGACCGGCTCGACTTCACCGTGGTCGGTCCGACCGTGAACGAGGTCAGCCGCATCGCCTCGATGAGCCGTTCGGTCGATCGCGAGCTGCTGGCATCGGCAGAATTCTACAAGGGCCTCGACGCCGCCGGCCGCCGCTATCTCGTCTCCACAGGCCGCTACGCGCTGCGTGGCATCGGCCGTGCGCAGGATCTCTACACGCTTGATCCGGAGGTGGACGCGAGCGAGCCGGTGACAGGCAGCTACGAGCGGTATCTGGCGAACTAGGCTGGCCGCTTCAACATACTCCGTCATTGCGAGGAGCTCTTGCGACCAAGCAATCCAGACTGTCTCCGCGGACGGATTCTGGATTGCTTCGCTTCGCTCGCAATGACGGTGCAGCTAACACCGCGCCACCGCCTCATCGCCCACCATGTCCGGCTGCCGGTCCAGCGCCACCGCGGGCGAGAGCCAAATGACCAGCGCCTGCACGCCGAACACGGCGGCGGCGAGATAGAGGCACGCTTCGGCGCTCCACAGGCCGCCGACGATCGCACCCAGCGCCGAGCCGACCGGACGGGCGCCATAGCTCATGATGTTGATGGCGGAGACGCGGCCGAGCAGGCGAGGCGGCGTCACCGACTGGCGCAGCGTCGTGGTCGAGATCACCCACAGGATCGGCCCGACGCCGAGCAGAAAGAAGCTCAAGGCCGCAAGCCAGGGCGAGGGGACCAGCACCGTCAGCGCCATCACCACCGCCGCGACGAAGCCGGTAACGGGGCCGAGGCCGATGACCGTGCCGAACGCGATGCGCTTCATCACCGGCGTCGCGAACAGCGCGCCGATCACCATGCCGACACCGTACATCGTCAGCACGGTGCCGACGCCGACCGCGTTTAGGCCGAGGTGACGTACGGCATAGGGCACGAACACCGCGATCTGCAGGAACCATCCGGTGTTGAAGATGAACTGGGTGATGAACACCGGCCGCAGCAGCGGATGATGAAACACGAAGGCCGCGCCTTCGCGGATGTCCTGAAACGGATGCCGCCGTGGCGCCGGCGTGCGGGCGGGCTCGTAGATGCCGGAGAGCAGCACGACGGCGATCGCGGACAGCGCGGCCGCAAAGCCGAAGGCCGGGCTCGCGCCCCACCACCCGACCAGCGCGCCGCCGAGCGCAGGGCCGCTGGCGAAGGCGATGGTGCGTGCGAGCTCGATCCGCGCATTGGCCGCCGGTAGCAGGTCCGAACTCACCAGCGAGGGCACCAGCGCCGGCGCGGCCACGCTGTAGACGACGGTGCCGCACACGGCGGCAAAGCCGAGCAGCGCCAGCAGCGGCAGATTGAGCGCGCCGAGCGCGAGCAGCAGCACGATCGCTGCAAGGGCCGCGGCCCGCAGCGCCTCGGCGCCCGCCATCAGCGAACGGCGGGAGATGCGGTCGGCCAGCAGGCCGGCGGGGATGGCGAAGAGGACGAAGGGCAGGGTCAGCGCGGTCTGGAGCAGGCCGGTCTGGCCTTCTGCCACGCCGAGCGTCAGCACCGCGACGATGGGGGCCGCGGCCAGCGCGATCTGTTCGGCCGACTGTGCCGCCAAATTGGACCAGGCGAGGCGGTTGAATGTCTCGGGGAGGCGCGGGGGAATTGACATGGCTCGTTTCCTGCAAAGTCGGGTTGGCGCCAGTATCCGCCTCGGGAGGCTCCCAAACCCACCCGCTTCCCGACAGGGGCGACACATAGCGACCGCCGAGGGACCGACGCGGCTAGATGCAGTTGCAAATGAGTTGCAATAAGGCTCGACTTCGGTATTCTCGCCGCATGGATGCTCGCTCTCCCGATCTGACCCGAGATGCTGCCGGCTGGCGCAATGACGCGCCGATGACAAAGAGCCTGGCCGAGGTGAATGCCTCGGTCGCCCTCCCCATCGCGGGGGTGTGGTGGCGGCGCCTGCTCGCCTTCGTCGGCCCGGGCTATCTGGTTTCGGTCGGCTACATGGACCCCGGCAATTGGGCGACGGATCTCGCCGGCGGGTCCAAGTTCGGCTACACGCTGCTCTCCGTCATCCTGCTCTCGAATTTGATGGCGATCCTGCTGCAATCGCTGGCGGCACGGCTCGGCATCGTCACCGACCGCGACCTCGCGCAGGCCTGCCGCGGGACCTATTCGCCGGCCGTGAACTTTCTACTCTGGCTTGCCTGCGAGGCGGCGATCATCGCCTGCGATCTCGCCGAGGTCATCGGCACCGCGATCGCGCTCAAGCTGCTGTTCGGCATTCCCCTGATTGGCGGCGCGCTGATCGCCGCGCTGGATGCCTTTTTGCTGCTCATCCTGATGAATCGGGGCTTCCGTTTCCTCGAAGCCTTCGTCATCGCGCTGCTCGTCGTGATCGCAGTCTGCTTCACCGTCCAGCTTGCCGCGGCAGCCCCGCCGGTCGCCGAGATGCTGAGGGGATTTGTGCCGAAGACCGAGATCTTCACCAACCCCGAAATGCTCTACATCGCGATCGGCATCATCGGCGCCACCGTGATGCCGCATAATCTCTATCTGCACTCCTCGATCGTGCAGACGCGCGCCTATGAGCGCAACGACGAAGGCCGGCGCGAGGCGATCAAATGGGCGACGACGGATTCGACCATCGCCCTGATGCTGGCGCTGTTCATCAATGCCGCGATCCTCGTGGTGGCTGCTGCAACCTTCCACAAGAGCGGCCATTCCGACGTCGCCGAGATCGGCCAGGCCTTCGAGCTGCTGTCTCCGTTGCTCGGCCTCGGCATCGCCTCGACGCTGTTCGCAGTGGCGCTACTCGCCTCAGGCCTGAATTCAACGGTGACGGCGACGCTCGCCGGCCAGATCGTGATGGAGGGCTTTCTCGACCTGCGCCTGCCGAGCTGGGCGCGGCGGTTGCTGACCCGCGGCATCGCGATCATTCCCGTGATCGTCGTCACCGCGATCTATGGCGAGCGCGGCACGGCTGATCTGCTGGTATTCAGCCAGGTCGTGTTGTCGATGCAATTGCCCTTCGCCGTCATCCCGCTGGTCCGCTTCGTCTCCGACCGCCGCAAGATGGGCAAGTTCGTCATACCGGTATGGGTCGCGGCGATCGCGTGGATCGTCGCCGGCATCATCGTGGTTTTGAACTTGAAGCTGCTCGCGGACACGCTGTTCGGGTGACCACACCACGGCTGTCGTCGTCCGGCTTGACCGGACGACCCAGTATTCCAGAGACAGTAGTGACTGAGCCGAGGCGCCGCGGCGTACTGGATGCCCCGCTTTCGCGGGGCATGACGGAGAGCTAATCCTGCGGCTCGGACGTCGCATCGCCTTGCGCGTCGATGCGCAGCCAACCTGACGGCGCGAGGCGCTGCTGCGGCAGGAAGCGGGCCTTGTAGTCCATCTTCTTGGAGCCCTCGATCCAGTAGCCGAGATAGACGTAAGGCAATCCCTGCCGCCGGGCGCGGGCAATGTGGTCGAGGATCATGAAGGTGCCCATCGAGCGGCTGACTTCGCCCGGCTCGAAGAACGAATAGACCATCGACAGGCCGTCGCTGAGCACGTCGGTCAGCGCCACCGCGATCAACTCCTCGCCGCGGCCGGTGATGCCGCTGTCGGGACCGCGCTTGCGGTACTCGATGATACGGGTCTCGACGTGGCTGTCCTCGACCATCATGGCGTAGTCGAGCACGGTCATGTCGGCCATGCCGCCATGGCGGTGACGGGAATCGAGATAGGCGCGGAACACCGAATATTGCTCGGAGGTCGGCACCGCGCTGCGCTGCTCGCCGATGATGTCGGCGTTGCGCGCGATGACTTTGCGGAAGTTGCGGGAGGGGCGGAACTCGTTGGCGATCACCCGGACCGAGACGCAGGCGCGACACTGGTCGCAGGCGGGACGGTAGGCGATCGACTGGCTGCGACGAAAGCCGCCATGGGTCAGGAGGTCGTTGAGGTCACCGGCGCGCTCACCTACGAGGTGCGTAAACACCTTGCGCTCGTGCCGGCCCGGCAGATAGGGGCAGGGGGAGGGCGCCGTGAGGTAAAATTGTGGGGTGTCGCGCGAGTGCTGGGTCAAGGGACGTCGTGGGCCTCCAAAATGTGCATCAGCATCGCGCTACGAAAGCCCCCGGTCAATCGGTCTACTCGGCAGGTCAGATCGGACAGCATAGCGGGTCCAGGTTGATAGGTTCTTGATCCAGGTTGGTTGATCAGTAGGTCCTTGATCGAAAGGTCGCTGATCAGTAGGTCCTGGCGCCCTGGGGCACCGGCGCACGAACGGAATTGTTGATCACGACCGTTCCCAACAAGAAATCCTGCAGCAAGCGCCTGCGGCCGTTGAAGAGGCCGACCAGGACGACGAAAGGCGACAGGAACGAGACGGTCACCCAGAACAGCACGGCGTGGGTGGCCCCGAGCACGAAATAGCCGGGCGCGCCGTACCAGGTGCGCAACTCAAGATCCATCACGCGCATGCCGATGGTCGCGGACGACGGACCGCCGATGCAGGCGCCGTAATAGACGATGGCCCAGATCACGGAGGCCGGCCAGGCCAGCCAGAACAGCGCCCAGCCGATGCCGAGCGTGACCACGCCGAACACCGCGATGAAGAGGTAGCCGAGGATCACCGGCACCGAGATCACAACCATGTCGATCAGGAAGGCGAAGACCCGCCGCGTCGCAACGCCGCGGAACAGTTCCGGGTGCAGATAGGGATCGTAGGCATGTGGCTGCGCCCCACCGTCATTGCGCCAGGCATTGCCCGAGTCCGAGTACGACATGACCATTCTCCCGAGGGAAACTCCCGTGGCAGGACTCCCGTGGAAGGACATGGGAACAGGCCGTCCGCGTGCCAAGGGCGCCGAGATTAACAAGCCGAAATATTCCGGCGATTCGGGGGCGGCGGAGGCGGGAGGAAAGGACGCGGCGCCACACCCTCAGTGTCGTCCTGGCGAAAGCCAGGAGGTGGATTCACACTCGAAGTGCAACAGTTGAGAGGAGAAGGCCTCTGCCGGGGTTCTGAAGTCAAGGCATTTGCGCGGGGTGTTGTTGTAGGCGGCAATGGACTGACGGAAGCGCCTGGTTGGGAGCTTTTCGAGGTCGGTCTTTCGGGGGATGAAGCGGCGCAAGCGGCCGATGGCGTTCTCGATGCCGCCCTTTTGCCACGGCGCGTGCGGGTCGCAGAAGAAGGTCTTCATCAAGAGGCTCTGCAAGGAAAGGTGGGCGGCGAACTCGGTGCCGTTGTCGAAGGTGACGGTACGGCGCAGTGCCTCCGGTACGGCTTTGAACAGGCGTACGAGATGGCTAGCGATACCGGCGGCGAACTTGCGTTCGATGGGAACGGCGAGCAGCAGGCGCGAGGTTCGCTCGTGGACGGCCAGGATGGCCTGCCGGTATTTGGAGAACATCATCAGATCGGCTTCCCAGTGGCCCGGGACTTTGCGATCGGCGACCTCGGCAGGCCGTTCTGCCAGCGAAACACGGCCTTCGATGAAGCTTGCGGGGCTCCCGCCTCGTTTGCCGCGGTGGCCTCGCTTGCTCTTGCCTCGAGGCAGATAGCGCCGCCAGGTGAAGTCCGTCGTGCGTGTGATCTGGGCGTAGATGAAGCGTAGATGCTCTCGCAGGAGATCACCCTACGGCCACGTTCCCGGGCCAGCCTGCCTGCGACCTGTTCGGGTGACCAACCGCGGCTCAAGCCTGCCAAGACCTCGCGGCGCAAGCTGGCGTCCCGCTCGAGGCGAGAGCCCTTCCAGCGCCGCGCCCGGGTCTGCTGCTGAGCATAGCTTGGCTTGTAGCCGACTTGCCTGCCACGGTTCCGCCTCAGCTCCCGAGAGATCGTTGATGGCGGCCGATCCAAAGCTGCCGCGATTTGCCCGACCGAGCCGCCATTGGCCGAAAGGCGGGCAATCTCGCATCGATCGTCAAGGGAGAGCTGTTTGTAAGTCCGCCCCATGGCAACACCTCCAGATGGAAGTGTTGCACTTCGTTTGTGAACTCAGGGGACCCATTACCCCAGGGACAAGCTTGGCGAAAACTGGAAGTTAGTACGTTCGCCGGTATCGATACCGCGTGCTCTCGCTAGATCACCCGGTATGGGTCCTGGCTTTCGCCAGGACGACGATTAGAGACAGGGGCGCTCGGCCTTCGCCGGGACGACCTTGGGGCCTACCCCTGCGTCCGCAGCTTCTCCGCCGCCTTCGGTGCGAAATAACTCAGCACACCGTCGGCGCCGGCGCGCTTGAAGGCGAGCAGGCTCTCCATCATGGCGCGGTCGCCGTCGAGCCAGCCGTTGTTGGCGGCGGCCGCGATCATCGCGTATTCGCCGGACACCTGATAGGCGAAGGTCGGCATCGCGAACGTGTCCTTCACGCGACGGACGACGTCGAGATAGGGCATGCCGGGCTTGACCATCACCATGTCGGCGCCCTCGGCGATGTCGAGCTCGACCTCGCGGAGCGCCTCGTCGGTGTTGGCGCTGTCCATCTGGTAAGTGCGCTTGTCACCGGTGAGCGTCTTGGCCGAGCCGATGGCGTCGCGGAACGGGCCGTAAAAGGCGGAGGCGTATTTTGCGGCATAGGCCATGATCTGCACGTCGAGCAGGCCGGTGCGATCCAGGCCCTCGCGGATCGCGGCAACGCGGCCGTCCATCATGTCGGAGGGCGCGATGATGTCGCAGCCGGCTTCGGCCTGCACCAGGGCCTGACGCACGAGCACAGCGACCGTCTCGTCGTTCAGGATCTTGCCGTCGGAGATCAGGCCGTCATGGCCGTGGCTGGTGAAGGGATCGAGCGCGACGTCGCAGAGAATGCCGATCTCCGGGAATTCCTTCTTGATCGCGCGCACCGCCTGGCAGACCAGATTGTTCGGGTTGGTGGCTTCCGAGCCCTCCTCGTCGCGCAGGGACGGATCGGTGTAGGGAAACAACGCGAGGCACGGGATGGTGAGCTTCATCGCCCGCTCGGCGTCGCGCACGGCCTGGTCGACACTGAGACGCTCGACACCCGGCATCGAGGCGATCTGCTCGCGCTTGTTGTTGCCGTCGATCAGAAACAGCGGCCAGATCAGATCGTCCGTCGTGAGCACGTTCTCGCGGACCATGCGCCGGGCCCATTCGGCCTTGCGGTTGCGGCGCGGGCGGACGGTCAGATCGAGGGCAGGGGAGGCCCCAGTGCCATCCCGGCGCGAGACCTCGCGCAACTCGATCGGACGTCCGTATTTGATCGCCATTACTTTTCCTCCGGCTGGAATTATTCTTATACCAGCTCGCATGGTTCCCGTCACCGCGGGTTGACCTGTCGCAAAAGATGGCAGCCGATTGATTTTGCGGGGCAAAGCAGCCAGAAGGGGGCATGTCCGAGATCTCCACCCGCGATGCGGCCCGCGACAGCACCAGGGATGCCGTCCGAGACAATGCCAGAGACAGCGCCATGTCGGTGGCGGCGATCTCGTCGGAGCGGGCTGAATCCGACGACAATGTCTGGACGCGCCGGCTCGTGCTGTTCCTGCGGGTGATGGCGCTGCTCTCGATCCTCAAGGGCCTCTATCATTGGGCGCAGGTGACGGGCTTCGTGGGCGGCGAGGACGAGGCCTTCGAGAACCAGTCGATGGCCTGGCAGGCCTCGACCATTTACTTCGCCGTGATCGAACTCGTTGCCGCGGTCGGGCTGTGGCTGGCGACGCCTTGGGGCGCCGTGGTGTGGCTGACGACCGTGGTGTCGATGGCGGTGATCGAGCTGATGTTCCCGGGCATCTACGGCGGCAGCCTGGTCGTGGTCGGCGTCGAAGCCTTCATGCTGGCGGCCTATCTCGCGCTCGCCTGGATGGCCGCACGCGAACGACCGCCATAGCAAACTCTCTTGCCCCGACTCTGCGCTCGGCTTCGCTGTGCTGGTCCGGGACACGAGATTGTCGCGCTTGGTTGACGGTTGGTTGCGTAAAATTCGACGTAAGTTTTCGCTAACCAGCGTGTTCCGCCACAGCTCTTACGCGGCCGTTTCGAAACGGGGCGGGGCTGTTCTGGAATGCGACAATCGGGGCGGACGGAGGGTGAACAGGACCTTGCGAGAGTCAACAGACTGTTGCGAAAAGTGCTTGTGGGACAGGCTTAATCCGCAATTCACTGTCTTAAATTCATGATCTCTTTATTCTCTTATTTAAGCCGATCTTCAAACGAGCCCCTTAAGTTGCACCTATCAGACGGGACACAAGTTTCGTCGAATGAGTGTCGATAAAAACGACAACAGGGGAAGTGTCATGATGAAAGCCGTCGCAACTGCGGCAGATACCGCAGAGCGCGTCTCCGGCCAGCAGGGTTCGGTGCAGACGCTCTATCTGGAAGCTTTGACTCTGGTGGAGCGGCTGCATCGCCGGCTGCTCGACGTCATCAAGGACGAGTTCGATCGCCGCGGCCGTGCGGACATCAACTCGGTGCAGGCGCTGCTGCTCTACAACATCGGCGACAAGGAGCTGACCGCGGGCGAACTGCGCACGCGCGGTTATTACCTCGGCTCCAACGTTTCCTACAATCTGAAGAAGCTCGTCGAACTCGGCTTCCTCGACCATCAGCGCTCGCGCGTCGATCGCCGCTCGGTGCGCATCCGCCTGACGCCGCAGGGCCAGGAAATCCGCCGCATCGTCGACTCGCTCTACCAGAAGCACGTCAAGACGGTCGAACAGGTCGGCGGCATCTCGGGCGAGGAGTTCTCGACCCTGAACAAATCGCTGCACCGCCTCGAGCGGTTCTGGACCGACCAAATCCTGTATCGTCTCTGAGTTCTTTTCGACGGGACAAGGCCAAGCCGGCCCGCAACAAGACCGGCAAGCCTCCCGAACGTGCCTGAGCTTCCCCGAGCGCGCCGGCCCGGCTGTGTGTCCGGACCGGTGCGTTTTTCCATTTCGCGGTTGCGAAAAAATCCCCGACACCAGGGAACGAGTTCCCGGTTCGATGCTTATCTCCTCCGGATCGGAGGTTGACGATGCTGGTCGAGCGTGGCGTGGGGGTGATGAACGTGGAACTCGTGAGCGAGGCCTACGCCATCGCCGCGAACTATCTTCGCCGCTCCGGCGCGATCCGGGACACCCTCGTCACCGACGAGCGCCTGCTCGAGATCGTCATCAAGTTGCTCCAGCACGGCGAATTCAACAAGATCAGGCTGGCCAACAAGGCCATTGTCAGGTTCGAGGCGCAGTCCGAGGCCAAAGCGGTTGCCTGATCTCAAGTCCCAAACGCGGCAAGAACCAGAGGGTGCCATGGAAGCTGCCATCGACCGGATCATGCATACCTACGATTTGCTCGCCAACCGCACGTCCGCGGCGAGCGCGGAGGCGCGGGAAAAGGTCACGAACTACATCACCACCTTGATGGAAGCCGGCGAGAAGGACACCCACAGGTTGACGGTTTGCGGCCTGACCTATCTGCGGCAGCTCGACGGTAGCGTGGATCCCGTGAAGGCGGGGTATACCGGGCTGTAGAGGCCGGCCGCTCGCACCCGCGCGGCCTTTCGAGTCCAAAGCGGACCTTTCCTGGACATGGACGCCGGATACCACCCCGTCGTCCCAATCCTCCAATCCCACCATATCTTGCATAAATCACAGGTCCGACCCGCAAACCCTTGGCCTGTTGCGGGCGATGTGGTAGATCGCGCTCGCCGCTTCCGATCGCCACACCAGACCCGCCCGTAGCCCGCCAAAAGGCTGCGGCGGTGGAGATATTCGCAAGATGACCTTCGCCAAAACCGCCTCCGCGCCCGATTCGTTTTTCACCGCCTCGCTCGAGCAGGCTGACCCGGAAATCGCAGCCGCCATCAAGGGCGAGCTCGGCCGCCAGCGCCACGAGGTCGAGCTAATCGCCTCCGAGAACATCGTCAGCCGTGCCGTGCTGGAAGCGCAGGGTTCGGTGATGACCAACAAATACGCGGAAGGCTATCCGGGCGCGCGCTACTACGGCGGTTGTGAGTGGGTCGACGTCGCCGAGAACCTCGCGATCGATCGTGCCAAGAAGCTGTTCGGCGCCAACTTCGCCAACGTGCAGCCGAACTCCGGCAGCCAGATGAACCAGGCGGTGTTTCTGGCGCTGCTTCAGCCCGGCGACACCTTCATGGGCCTCGATCTCGCGGCCGGCGGCCATCTCACCCACGGCTCCCCGGTCAACATGAGCGGCAAGTGGTTCAAGGCCGCGCACTACACCGTGCGCCGCGAGGACCAGATCATCGACATGGACGCGGTCG
Source organism: Bradyrhizobium sp. 155 (assembly GCF_023101105.1). Lineage (NCBI taxonomy): Bacteria > Pseudomonadati > Pseudomonadota > Alphaproteobacteria > Hyphomicrobiales > Nitrobacteraceae > Bradyrhizobium > Bradyrhizobium sp. 155. The sequence continues at coordinate 3,444,897 of NZ_CP064704.1, forward strand.
CCAAGCAGGCCGAGGAGGTCAAGCCGAAGCTGATCGTGGCCGGCGGCTCGGCTTATTCGCGCGCCTGGGACTTCAAGCGCTTCCGCGAGATCGCGGACAGCGTCGGCGCGTATCTCCTGGTCGACATGGCGCACTTCGCCGGTCTCGTCGCCGGCGGCGTGCATGCCTCGCCCGTGCCTCACGCGCACATCACCACCACCACGACCCACAAGTCGCTGCGCGGTCCGCGTGGCGGCCTGATGCTGTGGAATGATGAGGCGCTGACCAAGAAATTCAACTCGGCGATCTTCCCGGGCCTGCAGGGCGGCCCCCTGATGCATGTCATCGCGGCCAAGGCGGTCGCCTTCGCCGAGGCGCTGCGGCCGGACTTCAAGGTCTATGCCAAGAACGTCGTCGAGAACGCCAAGGCTCTGGCGGAGGCGATGAAGGGCCACGGGTTCGACATTGTCTCGGGCGGCACCGATAATCATCTGATGCTGGTTGACCTCCGGCCGAAGGGCCTGAAGGGCAACGCCTCGGAGAAGGCGCTGGTTCGCGCCGCCATCACTTGCAACAAGAACGGCATTCCGTTCGATCCCGAGTCACCGTTCGTCACCTCCGGTATTCGTCTGGGCACGCCGGCTGCGACCACGCGCGGCTTTGGTGTCGCTGAATTCCAGCAGGTCGGCGGCATGATCGCCGAAGTCCTCAACGCGATCGCGCAGTCCGACGACGGCAAGGCGCCGCTGGTGGAAGCCGCGATCAAGGAACGGGTCAAGGTGCTCACCGACCGTTTCCCGATCTATCAGTAAGGCTCAAGAAAACCGGTCAAGGTCAACGGATGCGCTGCCCGAACTGCAACAGTCTCGATACGCAGGTGAAGGACTCGCGTCCGACCGAGGACTCTTCCGTGATACGCAGGCGGCGCGTGTGCGTCGCCTGCAATTTCCGCTTCACCACCTTCGAGCGCGTGCAGCTGCGCGAGCTCACGGTGATCAAGCGCAACGGCCGCCGCGTGCCGTTCGACCGCGACAAGCTGATGCGCTCGGTGTCGATCAGCTTGCGCAAGCGGCAGGTCGAGCCGGAACGGGTGGAGAAGATGGTCTCCACCATCGTGCGCGAGCTCGAGACCGGGGGCGAGGCTGAAATCTCCTCGGAGGTGATCGGCGAGACCGTGATGGAGCATCTGCGCACGCTCGACGACGTCGCCTATGTCCGCTTCGCCTCGGTCTACCGCAATTTCCGCGAGGCCAAGGATTTCGCCGACGTGCTCGGCGAGCTCTCCGGCGAGGAGGAAGCGCGGCTCGCCGCGATCCGCAAATGATCTTCCGCATCCTGGAGGATCAATTCGCGCAGAAGGCGCGCGAGTCCAGGGATGCCGACCGGCGCTTCATGGAGCTTGCGCTGGCGCTCGGCCGGCGCGGGCAGGGAAGTACCTGGCCCAATCCCGCCGTCGGCGCCGTCATCGTCAAGGACGGCGTGATCGTCGGCCGCGGTTGGACCCAACCTGGCGGACGGCCGCATGGCGAGCCTGAAGCGCTGCGGCGCGCAGGCGAGGCCGCGCGAGGCGCCACGCTCTACGTCACGCTGGAGCCGTGCTCGCATTTCGGCAAGTCGCCACCGTGCGCGGACGCCGTGATCGCCGCCGGCATCAAACGCGTGGTGGCCGCGATCGAGGATCCCAATCCGGAAGTCGCCGGTCAGGGCCACGCACGCCTGCGCGCCGCCGGCATCATGGTGGATGTGGGTCTGTGCGCGCGCGAAGCCGCCTTCGATCACGCCGGGCATTTCCGTCGCATCAGGGATCGCCGCCCGCATGTGATCCTGAAGCTCGCGGTCTCGCCCGACGGCAAGATCGGCGCGGCCGGCGGCAAGCCGGTCGCGATCACCGGCGAGGCGGCGCGCAACCGGGTGCATCTCCTCCGCGCGCAAAGCGACGCCATCCTAGTCGGCATCGGCACCGTGCTGGCGGACGATCCGCAGCTCGACTGCCGCCTGCCGGGCATGGCGGTGCGCTCGCCGGTGCGGGTGGTGCTCGACCAGAATCTGCGTATTCCCGGCGCAAGCAGGCTCGTGGGCTCCGCGCGCGAGATTCCGCTATGGGTGGTGGGTTCTGAACTCGCGGAGGCCGCGGCCGCCACGCGGCTCGGTGCGGCCGGTGCGCAGGTGATCCGCGTGCCGCCCGGCAATGCCTCGGGACTCGATCTTGCGGCCGTGCTGCATGCATTGGCCGGCAAGGGCATCACGCGGCTGATGGTCGAGGGCGGCAGCCGCGTCGCGGCGTCCTTCGCCGCCGCGGACCTCGTTGACGAGATCTGGCTGTTCCACGGCGCGGAAGCGGTGGGCGCCGACGGGGTGGATGCGCTCGCTGCATTGCCCCTGTCGAAAATCACGCAGTCGCAGGCCTACAAGGTTCATGCTAGCGAGACCTTCGATCAGGATACTCTCACCATCTACGAGCGCGCGTGATGTTCACCGGCATTGTCACCGATATCGGCGAGATCGTCGGCTTCACGCCGACGGCGCAGGGCCAGTTGCACCGGCTGCGCATCGCCTGCCGCTACGAGCAGACCACCATTGCGGACGGCGCCTCGATCGCCTGCAACGGCGTCTGCCTGACGGTGGTTGCTTCCGGCGTCGAAGGCGGCAAGGACTCTGCTCAAAGGACCTGGTTCGACGTCGATGCCGCGGCCGAGACGTTGGCGCTGACGACCGCAAAGCATTGGAGGGTCGGCACCAGGCTCAATCTCGAGCGTGCGCTCAAGATCGGCGACGAGCTTGGCGGGCATATCGTCGCCGGCCATGCCGATGGCATCGCGACCCTCGTCAGCCGCGAGGACCTGCCCGACATGGCGCGGTTCGAGCTCTCCACGACGCGGGAGCTGGCGCGGTTCATCGCGACCAAGGGCTCGATCACGCTCGACGGCGTCTCGCTGACGGTTAATACGGTGAAGGACGTGACCTTTTCGGTGCTGATCATCCCGCACACCCTGACGGTCACGACGATCGGCGGCTGGAAGGCGGGAGATGAGGTCAATATCGAGGTCGATCTGATGGCCCGCTACGCGGCGCGGCTGACGGAAATGAAGTGACGGCGTCTTTAAACTTGGCTTACCCGCTGGTGGCGACTACATAGCGCCAACCCCTGTGGAACGGATTTGACGATGGCAGACGCGCGGCGCGCACCCCTGAAGGACCAGACCGACGTTTCCGGCGCACGCGCGCTGATCGTCGAGGCGCGGTTCTATGACGATCTCCAGGACGCGATGCTCGAAGGCGCGGTGGCCGAGCTGAAGGCGGCCGGTCTGACCCACGACGTCATCACGGTTCCCGGTGCACTGGAGATTCCTGCGGCGATCGCCATCGCGGTTGACGCCGCGGCGACCAATGGCAAGCCCTATGATGCCGCGATCGCGCTCGGCTGCGTGATCCGTGGCGACACCATCCATTTCGAGATCGTCTCGCAGGAATCCTCGCGCGCGCTGATGGACCTGGCGGTGGCGCGAAAGCTGCCGCTCGGCAACGGCATCCTCACCGTCAACACCGAGGCGCAGGCCTGGGCGCGGGCGCGCGCCAGCGAGCTGAACAAGGGCGGCGATGCCGCGCGGGCCGCGATTGCGATGCTGCGCATAAAGCGCCGGCTGGCGCGGGCTTGATCATGGCCGATAACAACAAGAAGCCGCCGGCCGGCACGGAGAAGAAGGCGAACCGGCGCGGTGCGGCGCGGCTCGCAGCCGTACAGGCGCTGTACCAGATGGATATCGGCGGTGCCGGCATCAACGACATTTTTGCGGAGTTCGAGAGCCACTGGCTCGGCAACGAGGTCGAGGGCGACACATATCTCCCGGCGGAAGCGGCGTTCTTCCGCGACGTCGTCTCCGGCGTCGTGCGCGACCAGAAGAAACTCGATCCGCTGATCGACGAGGCGCTGTCGAAGGGCTGGCCATTGAAGCGCATCGAAGCGATCCTGCGCGCGGTGCTGCGGGCAGGGGCCTACGAATTGGAACACCGCAAGGACGTGCCGGGCCGCGTCGTCGTGTCCGAATATGTCGACGTCGCCAATGCCTTCGTCGACCGCGAGGAGACCGGCATGGTCAACGCGGTGCTCGACCAGATCGGCCGCCAGTTTCGCGGTGACGAGTTCGGGCGGGGGTGAATTGAGGCGCAGGGCGGTGAATTGATGCGATGTGGCTGCCCCATATTCCGCCGTCATCACCCGCGAAGGCGGGTGATCCAGTACGCCGCGGCCTATCGATGTCACACGATCGTCTCTGGAATACTGGATCGCCCGGTCAAGCCCGGCGATGACAGCGAAGTGTGTGGCTGACGCTGATGACAAACCCGCACAATCCCTCCGCCGAAGACTCCCTCATCGCGCGCTATTTCAAGCCGCTGGCGACTGATCCCGGCGCCTTGGGGCTGGTGGACGATGCCGCCATCCTGCAGGCGCTCGGCAGCGACATCGTCGTCACCACCGACGCGGTGGTCGAGGGCGTGCATTATCTTGCCACCGATCCGCCCGATACCATCGCGCGCAAGGCGCTGCGGGTGAACCTGTCCGATCTCGCCGCCAAGGGGGCCGTGCCGGCCGGCTTCGTGCTGACATTGGCGCTGCGCAGCAAGGAAGACGCTTGGCTCAGGCCGTTCGCGGACGCGCTCGGCGAGGATGCGAAAACCTTCGTCTGTCCGCTGCTCGGCGGCGACACGGTGTCGACGCCGGGGCCGCAAATGATCTCGATTACCGCCTTTGGCCGCGTGCCGCAGGGGCGGATGGTCGGCCGCACCGGCGCCCAACCGGGCGACCGTATCCTGGTGACGGGGACGATCGGCGACGCCGCGCTTGGCCTTGACGTGCTCAAGGGCGGCGCGGTCGCGAATGCGCTGGCCTCCGATCCGCACGCGCGCGAGACGCTGATCTCGCGCTATCGCGTGCCGCAGCCGCGCAATGCTCTCGCGCAGTCCGTGCGTGACCATGCGACGGCTGCGATGGATGTCTCCGACGGCCTTGCTGGAGATCTGACCAAGCTCTGTGCGGCATCAGGCGTCTCGGCCACGATCGACGTGACGAGCGTGCCGCTCTCGGCCGCTGCCGCCGGCCTGATCGCAGGCAAGGTCGTTTCCGTCGAGACGCTGCTGGCCGGAGGGGACGATTACGAGGTGCTGTGCACCGCTCCGCCAGCGCAAGCCAACGCGCTGATTGCCTTGGGGCGTGCGGCAGGCCTTGCCGTCACGGCCATCGGCACGATCGTCGCGGGCCATGAGCGGCCGCGCTTCCTGGACGGGCAGGGCCAGGAGCTGGTCTTGAAGCGGCTCTCCTACAGCCACTTCTAGGAATTGCTCCAAACCGGCGTCCCGGCTGCCAAGACAGGCTAAATACCTGCCGAGATCGGCTTTTCGGCCTTATCTGGCGTTGCACCCTCAATTTGATTTTGGCAAGGTCGTGACCGACTAAGGCCGCGCCTTCGGGCAAGGAGCGGCCTTCTTCAAAATCAAGGCGCCGCACCGCACGACGGAAAACAAAAGGCGCCGGGGGTACGTTCATCAAGGATCTGAGGCAAAAAATCACATGACAGCATTATGGTTGATTGTGCTCTGCGGAGTGCTTTCCGTCGTCTACGCGATCTGGGCGACGTCTTCGGTGTTGAGCGCGGATGCGGGGTCTCCGCGCATGCAGGAAATCGCGGCAGCGGTGCGCGAAGGCGCCCAGGCCTACCTGCGGCGTCAATACACCACGATCGGGATGGTCGGCATCGTCATCTTCGTGCTGCTTGCCTATTTCCTGGGACTCTACGTCGCGATCGGTTTTGCCATCGGCGCGATCCTGTCGGGGGCGGCCGGCTTCATCGGCATGAACGTCTCGGTCCGCGCCAATGTGCGCACCGCCCAGGCGGCGACCACGTCGCTCGCAGGTGGTCTCGAGCTCGCCTTCAAGGCGGGCGCCATCACCGGCATGCTGGTGGCGGGTCTCGCGCTGCTTGGCGTGACCCTCTATTTCGGCTTCCTGGTCCATTCGCTGAAGCTTGCGCCTGACAGCCGCGTCGTCATCGACGCCATGGTGGCGCTCGGCTTCGGCGCCTCGCTGATCTCGATCTTCGCTCGTCTCGGCGGCGGCATCTTCACCAAGGGTGCGGACGTCGGCGGCGACCTCGTCGGCAAGGTCGAGGCCGGCATCCCCGAGGACGATCCGCGCAACCCGGCCACCATCGCCGACAACGTGGGCGACAATGTCGGCGACTGCGCCGGCATGGCCGCCGACCTGTTCGAAACCTATGCGGTGACCGCGGTCGCCACCATGGTCCTGGCGGCGATCTTCTTCGCCAAGACGCCGATCCTCGCCGACATGATGACGTTGCCGCTCGCCATCGGCGGCATCTGCATCATCACCTCGATTATCGGCACCTTCTTCGTGAAGCTCGGGCCGAGCCAGTCGATCATGGGCGCGCTTTACAAGGGTCTGATCGCAACCGGCGTCCTCTCGCTGGTCGGCATCGCCGGTGTGATCCATTACCTGATCGGCTTCGGCAAGCTCGCCGGCGTCGACTATACCGGCATGGCGCTGTTCGAGTGCGGCGTGGTCGGCCTTGCCGTCACCGCGCTGATCATCTGGATCACCGAATACTACACCGGCACCGACTATCGTCCGGTGAAGTCGATCGCCCAGGCCTCGGTGACCGGCCACGGCACCAACGTGATCCAGGGCCTCGCCATCTCGATGGAAGCGACCGCGCTGCCCGCGATCGTCATCATCGCCGGCATCCTGGTCACCCACAGCCTCGCCGGCCTGTTCGGCATCGCGATCGCGACCGCCACGATGCTGGCGCTCGCCGGCATGGTCGTCGCGCTCGACGCGTTCGGTCCGGTGACCGACAACGCCGGCGGTATTGCCGAGATGGCGGGCCTGCCGAAGGAGGTTCGCAAGTCGACCGACGCGCTCGATGCAGTCGGCAACACCACCAAGGCGGTGACCAAGGGCTACGCGATCGGCTCCGCCGGTCTCGGCGCCCTGGTGCTGTTCGCGGCCTACAACGAGGATCTCAAGTTCTTCATTGCGGACTCCGCGCACCACGCCTACTTCGCCGGCGTCAAACCGGACTTCTCGCTCAACAATCCCTACGTCGTGGTAGGCCTGTTGTTCGGCGGTCTCTTGCCGTATCTGTTCGGCGCGATGGGCATGACCGCCGTGGGCCGCGCGGCGAGCGCGATCGTCGAGGAGGTCCGCCGACAATTCCGCGAGAAGCCGGGCATTATGCAAGGCACCGACAAGCCGGATTACGGCAAGGCGGTCGACCTTCTGACCAAAGCGGCGATCAAGGAAATGATCATCCCCTCGCTGCTTCCGGTGCTGTCACCGATCTTCGTCTACTTCGTGATCTATGCGATCGCGGGGGGCGGGGCGGCCGGCAAGTCGGCGGCGTTCTCGGCGGTGGGCGCGATGCTGCTCGGCGTGATCGTGACGGGCCTGTTCGTCGCGATCTCGATGACCTCGGGCGGGGGCGCCTGGGACAACGCCAAGAAGTACATCGAAGACGGTCATTTCGGCGGCAAGGGCAGTGACGCCCACAAGGCGGCCGTGACCGGCGACACCGTCGGCGATCCCTACAAGGACACGGCCGGCCCGGCGGTGAACCCGATGATCAAGATCACCAACATCGTGGCGTTGCTGCTGCTGGCAGTCCTCGCGCACTGAGGTAGACGTTGCTGAACGAAGACCCCGCGGCGCAGGCCTGCGGGGTCTTTCTTTGCGTGTGTGCTGCCGGAGGCCGGCGCATCATCTGAACATGAAACCCGCCCGGCGGGACGCGGAACGCAACAATCCGGTCATCAGAGCGATCCATCGATGCCGAGGGCGTAAGCCGCCCGAAAATGTGCACCCTACGCGTGCGCACATTTAGGGTTGCTTAACCGGCCGAGTTCTAGAAATACGAGAGACTGTCAGCGGCATCTTAGGGAGCTCCGCAGCACGCGTGTGGTGCTCCGCGCGCGGCGCGCTCTCGACATGCTCAGGGGTTCGCTGCCCGCCGCGAGAGGGAGGTTCCGTTGCCTGCACGGCCTGTGAACGAGATTGAGCGGGCATTGATGGCGCATCCGGGCGTGGCGGATGCTTTCCTCAGCGCCGAGCCTGGCCACGGCGGTCAGTCCGAGGTCGCTTTCGTCGCAATTGACCCCGATCATCTGAGCGCCGGCAAGGCGAAGCATCTCCAGGCCGAGTCGGATCGCAGAGTTGCGCAATGGCGTCGCGCTTTCGATCAAGCATATCGCCATGACGCCGACGGTGTTGTGCCGTCATTCGTCGGTTGGACCAGCAACTTCACCAACAGGCCCATTCCCGAACCCGATATGGTCGATTGGCTCGATCATACGATCCTGCAAATTCGTGCTCTTGGCGCAAGGCGGTTTTTGGAGATCGGGTGCGGCGTCGGCTTGCTCGTCGAAAAGCTCGCGCCCGGCTGTGACGTATATTGCGGGACCGACCTCTCGCCGGTGGCCGTTCAGCGGCTGCGTGCGTTCGCGCAGTCGAAGCCCGAGCTTCGGCATGTCGAGTTTCTAGAGCGGGAAGCCGCCGATTTGAGCGGCTTGCCGCTGAATTCGTTCGATGCAGTGGTGCTAAATTCGGTCGTGCAATACTTTCCCGGCATCGAATACCTGCACTTAGTCTTGGAGCAAGCCGCAGGCCTGGTGGCTCCTGGGGGGCACATCTTCGTCGGCGACGTTCGTAACCTCGAGCTCCTGCCGGTCTTCCATCGCGAAGTTCAATCCGCGAAAGTTTCGGGAGCCACGGATGCCGCGCTCGCGCGAAAGATCTTCCTGTCGATCGCCCAGGAGCGCGAGTTGGTGATCGACCCCCGCTACTTTCAGGGTATTTCCGGATCCATCCGGCGGATATCGGGTGCGGAAATCCTGCTCAAGCGCGGATCAAGCTACGAACTGACCCGCTATCGCTACGACGTGGTGCTGCGTGTCGATCGCGAAGCTGCTTCAGCTGACAGCGAGAACAGCAGCCTCGTGCCGGACATGAAGCAAGGGGAAAGTGAGGGCAGGCCGCTGGCGACCGATCCGATGGCCGCCGCGTTCCTTCAGCATCTCGGCATGGAGCTCGGGGACGTGTTGCAGGCCCAGTTTCCGGACGCGAAATTGCCCGCGGCCGTGATCGCGCTCAACCAGCGAGATTTTGCCGAGATCGTGCAGGCCTCGTCGAACGCGCCGGGCAATCCCGGCGACAATGAATTGATCGAGGCGTCGGTATGACCGCCCATAATCTGGCGCTGCGTTTCGAAGAGACCGTTGCGTCCTCGCCGGACGCCGTCGCCCTGTTGTGCGAAGGCGACAGCTTTGCCTTTTCGGAGCTCAACCGATTGGCAAACCGGTTGGCGCGCTGGTTGACATCGCGTGGCGTCAACAAGGGCGCCGTCGTGTGCCTTGAATTGCCGAAAATCGCCGAGGCCTATGCGCTCGCGATCGCCTGCATCAAGATCGGAGCACCCTATGCCTTCCTCGATCCTGCGGCCCCCGAGGAACGTGCCCGGCTGATGCTGGAGCGATGCCGGCCCGCGCTGATCGTCAGCGTGCGCGAGGGAGCTGGGCCGCGGACATTGATCGGCGATGCAATTGCCCGGGCTGCCTTGCATCATGCCCTGTCGCAGCTTGAAGACGACAATCTGCCGCTGACATCCCTGATCACCGGGGCCGATCCGGCCTATGTCATGTTCACCTCGGGATCGACGGGCGAACCGAAGGGCGTGGTCATCCCCCATCAAGGGGTGCTTCACCTGATCGCCTGGGCGAAGAGCGATCTTGGAATTGGACCCGGTGACCGGCTGACGAATGTCAACCCGATCTATTTCGACAATTCGGTCTTCGACATCTATGCCGGCTTCCTGAACGGAGCGGCGGTTGTCGCGCTGGACGCGCAGAAGGGGCGGCCCCCCGCAGAGCTGGTGTCGGAGATCACCAAGCATCAGTGCACGTTCTTCTTCGCCGTGCCGACCCTCTTCATGTTCCTGGACTCCATGCACCTTCTGAGCCCGGATTGGCTGCCGAGCGTCAGCCGATTCATGTTCGGCGGTGAGGGGTTTCCGCTGGCCCGGCTTCGTCGGTTCCACGACGCGTTTGCCGGCAAGGCGAAGCTGATCAATTGCTACGGCCCGACCGAGACGAGCTGCATTTGCAGCGGTTTCGAGATCGTCGAATCCGTTTTTGAGTCCAAGGACGGGTTGGCCCCGCTGGGGCGACTCAATCCCAATTTCAGCTACCGGATCCTGGACGAAGAGATGAAGCCGGCGCTTGCGGGCACTGCCGGCGAGTTGTGGCTGGGAGGCCCTGGGGTAGGGCTCGGCTACATCAACAACCCGGAAGAGACCGCCCGCCGTTTCTGTCAGGACCCTCTGATCGACGGCTATCGGTCGATCCTCTATCGGAGCGGCGACCTCGTGGAGGCCGACCTTGAAACCGGCGTCCTGCGTTTCCGCGGTCGCGCGGATAATCAGGTCAAGCTTCGGGGGTATCGGGTCGAGCTGGAGGAGATCGACCACGCGCTGATGGCGTGCAGGGGAATAACCCGTGCGCTCGCCGTGGTGCAGCACGACGCCAGTGGCGCCAGTCGGCTGCTGGCCGCGTATTCGGGTGCAAGAATGGCGGAAAGCGATCTGCGCCAGCACTGCACTGCGCACCTTCCCGCCTACATGGTGCCGGGCCGGTTCATCTGGATGGAAGACATTCCCGTCACTGCCAATGGCGGACCGGCGCTCGGTAGCGTCACTGCTCGGCGAAGCTGTTGCAAGGGCCTCGTAGATGCAACAGCTCGTAGTGATCGCGCGCGTTGTCCGATGAGTGTTGAAAGCCAGCCCTACGGCTACGCGCCATCGGGTCCTCTTGCGAAGCCGTCGTGGCGGTTGATCCCCAAGATCGATCGGGACCCGAGGCTCGTGGCGGGGGTCCAGGACATCGGTGGCCGCGTGCTGCTCTGCTGCGCGGTCGGACTGCTCGCGGTTTTGTTTCGGCAGATAGGTATCGATTTTTCAGCGGCGGGACTCGCGCTGGTGTGCGCCTATGCCGGCCGGTACCGGCGCGTCCTGATCTTGCTCGCAACCTTGTTGCTGCTCTATCGCAGCGGCTTCCTGATCGACCGCGGTTTTCTCGAACGGCTGACGATCGACGAAGGCGTCGGCGACCGGATCCATCAGCCGCTGCTGGAAGCGGTCATGCTGGTCGTCGTGTTTGCGCTGTTCGCGGGCCTGCTGATCATGCACGGGCCAGGGACGGTGGTCTTCCGCCGCCCGACGCTCAGCCTGTTGCTGGCGTTCCTGGCACTCGTCGCGCTGACGCAGGCCACGATGATGGCCGGCCTGCCGCGTGTTCTGCTGTGGTCGTTTCTGATGACGTTCCAGCCCTATTTGTGGTTTCTTGCCTATGGTTTGGCCGATGCGGGCAGGAAGCGATCTCCGGTGTGGCGGCACCTGAGCGTTTTCCACCCCTTCTGGGGATCGTCGCTGACGCCGTTCGGGAAGGGGCTGTCTTATCTCGACCGCTTCGAGGCCAAGACACCCGAGGAGCTTGCAGTGACGCAGCTCAAGGGCGTCAAGCTTGCGGTCTGGATCCTTGTGCTCGCCATCGTCAGAGTCTGTCTCGTCGAGATCGTCCACGGACGTTTGCAGCTTCCAATGTTCGACGACAACCTGCTGCAATATCTCGCGCGCCATCCCTGGCCGCGTTTCGTCGGATGGGCGAGCCTCGTCAGCTTCTTCGTCGAGGACTTGCTGAGCATGACCGTGTTCGGCGGCGTCATCATCGCCACGGCGCGACTTGCCGGCTTTCGCCTGCTGCGCAACACCTACCGGCCTCTGGAGTCAACGACGCTGGCGGAATTCTGGAATCGCTACTATTTCTATTACAAAGAACTGCTCGTCGACCATTTCTTCTACCCCACCTTTGTTCGCTGCCTCCGCGGCCATCGCCGGCTTCGCATGTTCTTCGCCACCTTTGCCGCGGCCTGTGTCGGCAACCTGCTGTTTCACTTCATCCGCGATATTCATTTCGTCGGCGAAATGGGCCTTTGGCGGGCGGTGGTCGGTCAGCAATCGCACGCGTTCTACACGTTTGTCCTGGCCATCAGTGTCGGGCTCTCGCAGATGCGCCGCGCCCCGCAACTGGCGCCGCGAGGATGGCTGCGTGGCCGCTTGCTGCCTTGCCTGTGGGTGTCGAGCTTCTTTTGTCTCATTCACGTCTTCGATGCGCCGCTCGACCGCGAGCATTCGCTCGGGCAACGCGCCGAATTCCTGTTCTATCTCCTGGGAGTCTCGACATGACCACGAAAGCCGGCCCTGAAGTCAGATCGCAGATGCGACGCTACATCGTGCAGCGGCTGCTGATGAAGGGCGACAGCGCGCCGCTTGGTGACGATGATCTGCTGTTCACCAGCGGCCGCCTCGATTCGCTCGACGCGGTCGAGCTGATCATGAGCATTGAGACCGACCACGGGATCAACTTCTCCGACATCGGCTTCGATTTGACGCGCCTGGACTCGATTTCGGCGATTGCCGCTTTGGTGGGACAGCCGTCGGCCGAGCTTGCATAGCAACCGAGGGTCGCCACGCACTCAACGCGAAAGCGCGGCCCGGCGCTGCATGTTGGGCCGCGTCCGCGGATGCGAAAGCTACTGCACGTCCATCTGCAGCCCTTCCTTCTGGATGATGCCGGCGAACTTCTTCGTCTCGGCGTCCACGAAGGCGGCAAACTGGTCGGGCGTGCCGTAGTCGGCGCGGGCCCCCATGGCCAGGATGTTCTTCTTGATGTCGTCGCGCTCGAGCATCGCCTTCACTTGAAGGTTGAGCGCTTCGAGAACGGCGGGCTGCACACCCTTCGGCAGGAACACCGAGAACCACGACGAGACGTCGAAAGCCGCAAGCTCCGGCGCGCTCTCGCGCATGGTCGGCAGGTTCGGCGCGAGGTCGCTGCGCTCCGTCGTGGTGACGCAGAGGCCGGTGAGGGTGCCGTTCTGTACCTGCGGCAGGCTCGGATAGAGGTTGTCGAACAGGATCTGGATGTCGCCGGCGAGCGCCGCCTGGAGCGCGGGACCGGCGCCGCGGAACGGGATGTGCGTCATCTTCAGCCCGGTGAGCTGCAGGAACCAGGCGCCGGTGAGGTGAGGGCTCTGGCCGACGCCGGAGGAGGCGTAGCTGAGCTTGTCCGGATTGGCCTTGAGATAGGCGACCAGCTCGGCGATCGACTTGATGCCGGTCTTGGGATGCGCCGAGACGATGTTCGGGATCCGGATCATGTTGGAGACCGGCTGGAGCTGGTCCGGCTTGTAGGTGAGGTTCTTGAAAATGCTGTAGGCGATCGCGTTCGGGCCGGGATTGCCGATCAGGATGGTGTGGCCGTCCGGCTTGGCGCGGACCACCTCGGCCGTGCCGATCGTACCGCCGCCGCCGGACCGGTTTTCCACCACGGCCGATTGGCCCCAGGCGGCCTGCAGATGCGCCGCCAGAAGCCGACCCATCACGTCGGTCGAACCGCCGGCGGCAGCCGGCACGACGAGGCGGACGTTTTCGGTCGGCTTCCAGTCCGCCAGGCTCGATCGCGGCAGGATCGCTGCGGCCGAGATAGCGGCAGCGCCAGTGAGCACGCGACGGCGGGACAGCAATTGATTGGGCACGAATCCACTCCCTGCATCTTATTTTGCAGGAGCGTATGGAAGCGTATGCGCAACGGCAAGCCGCACGAAGCCGCAGGCTGAAGGCTCAGTTAAAGCTGAGCAGCTTGAAGATCGGCGTGAGGTAGCTCATCTCCTGGCCCGAGGTCGGCGTCGTCCGGCTGATGAAATCGAAGATCTTGCCGTCCTGGAGACCGTAATTCGCAAGCCGGCGCACACGCCGGTTCTTGTCGAAATAGACCGCGATGACGCGCTGGTCGACCACCCTCTGGTTCATGAAGGCGACAATGCGCTCGGAGCGCTGGGAGATGTAATAGAACACCTCGCCGTCGAGGGTTGCGACGGTGGAGGGGGTGCCCATCACGATCAGCACCTGGTCCTGGCTCGCACCGATCGGGATCTGCTCCAGTGCGCCGGGCGGCAGGATGTAACCCTTCTGGAACTGCTCGCCGGTGCAGCCCGCAAGCGCGGCGCCAACCAGGGCCGCGGCCGCGAAAAGGCGCAAGCCGCGCCAACGTGCATGAAGGCCGCGCGGCTTGTCTGCACGCAGGCTGGTCTGGTTCGTTATCGTCATAGCGGAACTGATTCCGTCCCCTTGCGTCGCGCGAGGCGCTGAAGTACCGGGCGGAGGCTCTGAATGCAACACGGGCGCGCCCGCTTGCGGAAACCACAATGCTTTGGCCGTTCAATCACTTCAGGAAACCCCGCCTAGCCTCGCCGGGCACCATTGAAGCCATCTATGGCATGATCGTGACGCAGGCGCGAGAACCCATGTTTTACCGCGACTTGGGCGTGCCGGATACCGTTAACGGGCGTTTCGATCTGTTGCTGCTGCACCTCTGGCTGCTGCTGCGCCGCCTGCGCACGGTCCAGAGCGCCACCGAGCTGTCGCAGGCGCTGTTCGACCGTTTCTGCGAGGACATGGACGACAATCTGCGCGAGATGGGGATAGGCGACCAGACCGTGCCGAAGCGGATGCGGGCCTTCGGCGAGGCGTTTTACGGCCGGGTCCAGGCCTACGATCAGGCCATGGAAGGCGGCGGCGAGGCGCTGGCATCCGCGATCTGCAAGAATATCTTGAATGGGGCCGGCATGGACCAGGCGCAGCAGCTCGCAGCCTATGCCAGGGCGGCCGAGGCCAACCTCGCCCAGACCGGCGAGGCCGCACTGCTGGGTGCGTCCTTCAAGTTTCCTCCAGCGCTTCCTGAGGATGTGACGCCATGACCCGACCGATACCAGCATCCGGGCCCGATCCCTGGCGGGTGCCCGTCATCGTTGCACAGATCCCGGATACCGGCCTGCATCGCAAGCTCGAGGCCTCGGCCGCCGAGCGGCAGGCCATGGCTGAGACGGCAGGCTTGCGCGAGGTTATCTCGGTCCAGGCCGATTTCGATGTCGTGCCGAAAAGCGGCAACCGGATCCAGGTCACGGGGCACGTTCGCGCCCGGATCGGCCAGACCTGTGTGGTCACGCTTGACCCGATGGAGAGCGACATCGACGAGGAGGTGGACCTGATATTCGCCCCCGAGGCCGAGGTCCGCCGCCTGGCCGACCTGATGGAGGAGGGGCACGACGATCGGGAGCAGGTCGCCGACCCGCCGGAGGCGATCGTCAATGGCATCATCGACCTTGGGAGGCTTGCCACCGATGCCCTGTTCCTGGCGGTCGATCCCTATCCGCGCAAGCCGGGGGTCGTGTTTGAGCCCGAGGTTATCGCCCCCGATCCGGAGGACCACCCCTTTGCGGTCCTGAAGGCACTTCAGGACGGGAAGAAAGACAAATAGGTGCCACCTTCTCCAGAGGACCGCTTCGGGACGGGGCGAGATGTTTGCGGCGGTGGTTTGAAAAGCTCGATTATCCGTTTGATTTTGATGTACTTCTTGTGAATTAGTCCGTCCGCAGCCCGATGCTCCCGAATGCAAAAGGCTGGGGGCAAGAGGTTGTTTCGGGATAACAAAACGCTATTGTCGCGCCCCGGTCCGGGTGCGGCGTGGCGCTTGACCGACCGCCATGTTCGTGGCGAACCCATTTGCGGCCCCGCTCGTTCAAGACCGCACCAGACCCAGGTTTCCAGGACTTTTATGCCAAGCAAGGTTCGCATCGCGCTTGACGCCATGGGGGGCGACGCCGGCGCCGCGGTGGTCATCCCAGGCGCCGCCATCTCGCTCCAAAGGCATCGCGAGATCGAATTCCTGCTGATCGGGGACCGCGCCAAGATCGAACCCGAGCTCGACCGCCACCCCGCGCTGAAGGCGGCCTCGAAGATCATCCACACCGATGTCGCGGTCAGCGGCGAGGAAAAGCCGAGCCAGGCGCTGCGGCGCGGCCGCAGGACCTCGTCCATGTGGCTTGCCATCGATGCGGTGAAAAAGGGCGAGGCGGATGTTGCGGTCTCCGCCGGGAATACCGGGGCGCTGATGGCGATGTCGCGCTTCCACCTGCGCACGCTGCCGGGCATCGACCGTCCGGCCATTGCCGGCATGTGGCCGACCAGGCGCGGCGATTCCGTCGTCCTCGACCTCGGCGCCAGCATCGGCGGCGATACGCATCATCTGGTGTCGCTCGCCATCATGGGCGCGGCGATGGCCAGCGTGTTGTTCAACAAAAAGCGTCCCACGGTCGGCCTGCTCAATATCGGGGTCGAGGAGATCAAGGGGCATGAGGAGATTCGCGAGGCCGGCGAAATCCTGCGCGCCAGGAACCTGCCCGAGCTCGACTATCTCGGGTTCGTGGAGGGCGACGGCATCGGCAAGGGGGTGGCGGATGTCATCGTCACCGAGGGCTACAGCGGCAACATCGCGCTGAAGGCCGCGGAGGGAACCGCGCGGCAGATGGCGGAATTGCTCCGGGACGAGATGAAGCGGGGCTGGCTGTCAAAGCTCGGCTATCTCTTTGCGCGCAACGCCTTCCAGGCCCTGCGCAACAAGATGGATCCGAACAAATCCAACGGCGGCGTGTTGCTGGGGTTGAACGGGATCGTGGTCAAGAGCCATGGCGGAATCGCTGCCGAAGGCTTTGCCTATGCGATCGATGTTGGCTATGAGATGGTCAAATTCGATCTCCTCAACAAGATCAATCAGATGCTCAATCGCGAAGGTGGTGCACTCAGTTCCGTGCAGGCCGCGCAGGAGGCTGTTTCGTGACTCAAATTCGTTCGGTCGTGCTGGGCTGCGGCTCTTATTTGCCGGAGCAGGTGGTGACCAACGCCCAATTGGCGGCGCGCATTGACACGTCCGACGAGTGGATCGTGCAACGCACCGGCATTCGCGAGCGGCATATCGCGGCCGAGGGCGAGTTCACCTCGCATCTGGCGCTGAAGGCGGCGCAGGCTGCGCTCGCGGACGCCGGCGTGGACGCGCAGTCGATCGACCTGATCGTGCTCGCGACCTCGACGCCTGACAACACCTTCCCCGCGAGCGCGGTCGCCGTGCAGCACGGGCTCGGCATCAACCATGGCGCGGCCTTCGACCTTCAGGCGGTGTGCTCGGGCTTCGTGTTCGGGCTCGCCACCGCCGATAATTTCCTGCGCACCGGCGCCTTCAAGCGCGCGCTGGTGATCGGCGCGGAAACCTTCTCGCGCATCCTCGACTGGACCGATCGCGGCACCTGCGTGCTGTTCGGCGACGGTGCCGGTGCGGTGGTGCTGGAGGCGCAGGAGCAGCCGGGCAATGCCGCGACCGACCGCGGGATCGTGACCACGCATCTGCGCTCCGACGGCCGTCACAAGGCGAAGCTGTTCGTCGACGGCGGCCCGTCCTCGACCCAGACTGTCGGCCATCTTCGCATGGAGGGCCGCGAGGTCTTCAAGCACGCGGTCGGCATGATCACCGACGTGATCGTCGACGCCTTCAAGGCGACCGGGCTCAATGCCGACAGCATCGACTGGTTCGTGCCGCACCAGGCCAACAAGCGAATCATCGACGCGTCCGCGCACAAGCTCCATATCGCGCCGGAGAAGGTGGTGCTGACGGTGGACCTTCACGGCAACACCTCGGCGGCCTCGATCCCGCTGGCGCTGTCGGTGGCGCGCAAGGACGGCCGCATCAAGCGCGGCGACCTGGTTCTGCTCGAAGCCATGGGCGGCGGCTTCACCTGGGGCTCCGCGCTGGTGCGCTGGTAAGCCACACTCGGTAAAATTTTGCCCGAATCAGCGCGGATTATCGATGCGCCTGCATTGATGAGCGCTGTTGACCGCTGTATCGTAAGCTCATAATTTCAGACAACAATTGTTCGCCGTGATGTGGGGCAGGGCGATGACCGATCAAAGTAAAACCGTAACGCGTGTCGATCTGTGCGAAGCCGTCTACCAGAAGGTGGGGCTGTCGCGCACGGAATCGTCTGCGTTCGTGGAACTCGTGCTGAAGGAGATCACCGATTGCCTTGAGAAGGGCGAGACGGTGAAGCTGTCCTCGTTCGGCTCCTTCATGGTCCGCAAGAAGGGTCAGCGCATCGGTCGCAACCCGAAGACCGGCACCGAGGTGCCGATCTCGCCGCGCCGGGTCATGGTGTTCAAGCCGTCGGCGATCCTGAAGCAGCGGATCAACGCCCAGCACCGCACCAATGGCGACGCCAGCAAGGCGCAACCCGAGGCGTAATCCGCCCTCTGGATAAGGATTTGGCATTTGGACAAGGCGCCGGATGCGTTCCGAACCATCAGCGAAGTAGCGCAGGAACTCGACATTCCGCAGCACGTGCTGCGGTTCTGGGAGACCCGATTCTCCCAGATCAAGCCGATGAAGCGCAGCGGCGGCCGCCGCTATTACCGCCCCGACGACGTCGACCTGCTCAAGGGCATCCGCCGTCTGCTCTACGGGGAGGGCTACACCATCCGCGGGGTGCAGCGGATCCTGAAAGAGCACGGCGTCAAATCGGTGCAGGGCCTCGCCGACAGCGCGGCCGCGGTCTCGTTCGGCGCCATCGAGGACGCCGTCGGCGCCAGCCTGATGGAGCCCGAGGAGGAGACCGGCGTCCGCGGCGCCCGCGACAGCGACGATGACGACTACCAGGGCGAGGAGGAGGAGGGCATCGACTTCCGCTTCTCCGAGACCGATGACGAGGAAATCCTCACCACCTTCCGCAAGGGCGGCACCCCCGCCGCGCCCGCAGGCCCCAGCGCCATCCACCGGGAGCGCCTCGGACGGGTGCTCGCCGAGCTCATCGCCTGCCGCGAAATGCTGGATCAGGCATTGAAGGACGCCTGACGCCGGACTCCGTCGGCTTTGGGCCAGTTCCGAGGCCTTTCGGCGGAGACAGCAAAATGGTGTCACCTCGCCTTGCGCAAAGCGGCGATCCTAGCTAATGGAACGACGTTCGGAGCGTGGCGCAGCCCGGTTAGCGCACTAGTCTGGGAGACTAGGGGTCGGAGGTTCAAATCCTCTCGCTCCGACCATCAAACCCTTTG
Organism: Bradyrhizobium sp. 155; assembly: GCF_023101105.1. NCBI lineage: Bacteria > Pseudomonadati > Pseudomonadota > Alphaproteobacteria > Hyphomicrobiales > Nitrobacteraceae > Bradyrhizobium > Bradyrhizobium sp. 155. Next base: position 3,463,925 of record NZ_CP064704.1, read on the forward strand.
ATCTACAAGGGTTTTTGTTTTCGGCGCGGGCATCGGTCCGCCACCGAATGAGAACAAATAGGCGCCGGTTTGCACCGTTCGGCGCAAAAACTCCCGAAATAGTCCCGAACTGCGTTCTTGGACCGTTCGCTACGGAGGCGCCGAATGTTGGCACCCCCTGAAACGAAAAGCCCCGTGCCAGCTGGGGAGCAAGGGCACAGGGCGGGATCGCAGAGTTCACTTTCGAGCAACGAAGAATCTGACACGTCGCTGATCACTCTTCAAGCGGCCAAGCTGAGTCGGATCTACTGTTTTGGCTACACGACTGCCTGCACCATCGCCAGCCTCGCCTTCGCCGGAGCTCCGCGATGAATGTCGTTGCTCAATTCCCGGTCAAAGATACGTGGCTAGCCCAATGTATCAGCGAAAACGGCAAGCCGCTCCCGATCGTAACCAATGCTCTGGTCGCTCTCCGGCGAGATCCGAACATCAGCGACGCCTTCGCGTATGACGAGATGCAGCGTTGCGTCATGCTGGTGCACGAGATCGGCCAGCCGCTCGCGCCGTTCGATTGCAGGCCCGTGGTGGAGGAGGACGTCACAATACTGACGGAGTACCTTCAGAAGGCAGGCATCCGCAGGATCGCCCGCGATACGGTACGCGATGCGGTCAATGCGCGGGCCCGCGAGCGCAGCTTCCACCCGATCCGTGAATGGCTTCAGAACCTTGTCTGGGACGGCCAGAAGCGCGTCAACGTATGGATGACGACCAAGCTCGGCGCCGCGCTCAATCCCTACACTCAGGCGATAGGGAAGATGTTCCTGATTTCCCTGGTCGCCCGGATCTGCGACCCCGGAGCCAAGGTGGACTACATGCTAGTCCTTGAGGGTGCCCAGGGCGCCATGAAGTCCTCGGCCTGCGCCATACTGGGGGGCGACTATTACTCTGACAATCTCCCCGAGATCGGCGAAGGCAAGGACGTCTCTCAACATCTTCGTGGCAAGTGGCTGATCGAGATCGGGGAGATGCACGCCTTGAAGCGCGCCGAAAGCGCGCAGCTCAAGGCGTTCATCACGCGGCAGGTCGAGCGTTACCGGCCTAGCTACGGCCGCTTCGAGGTCACCGAGCCTCGGCAGTGCGTATTCATCGGCACCACCAACAAGGACGCGTATCTCCGAGACGAAACTGGAGGACGTCGGTTTTGGCCCGTGAAAGTCGGGCAGGTTGATATCGCAGGGTTAGCTGAAGATCGCGAACAGCTCTTCGCAGAGGCGGTTCACCTCTACAACAAGGGCGAGCCATGGTGGCCAGATCGCAATTTCGAACGGCAGCATATCAGGCCGGAGCAGGAGGCGCGCTTCGAAGCGGACGCCTGGCAGGACCCGATCGAGAACTACCTTACGACCCAGCACAAGGTGATCGTCGGTCAGGTCGCTAAGGAGGCCCTGTTCATGGAGGCAGCCAGGATCGGCACGGCGGACCAGCGCCGGATCACGGGCATCATGGAGCACCTCTGCTGGAAGCGGGACAACGACGGCAAGCCCGATTGGCAAGGCAAGAGGTGGTGGATCAAGGCGGACTGACCACACCCACTGCGCACCACAGCCCACTTTCCAATAGAGGGTTGGTGGCTAATGGAGCTTCTATTGGAAATACGGCTGTTCTGCGCTGTGTGCGCTGTGGTGGCGCGATCTGAATGAAGAAAAGCCAAGCAGAGCCATTCGAGAGGACGTGAATGAACGCACCGAAAACACTAGTCGCCAACCATCCCGAGGACCGAAAAGGGCGGCTGAAGGATCTTGGCGGATCCGAATCGGATCACTGGAACAATATTCTTGCCAATCAAGCCCTCCAGTCGCTCTGGTTAAAGAACTCCAGCCAGGAAGACCGCGACAAGCAGTCGAATGCCATCCTTGCCGCGCTCGCCGGGATCGGGCCGAAGGACGAGCTGGAAGGCATGATGGCAGCGCAGCTTATAGCGGCCCACAATGCCGCGATGGAATGCTACCGGCGCGCCATGATCGGCGAACAGACTTTCGAGGGACGACGCGAGAACCTCGCCCAAGCCAGCAAGCTGTCGCGCACCTATGCGGCCTTGCTCGAAGCCTTGAACCGCCATCGCGGAAAGGGCCAGCAAAAGGTCACGGTTGAGCACGTCCACGTTCATGCGGGCGGTCAGGCAGTGGTCGGAATGGTCGACCCCTCGGGGGGTAGGGACGGGGCGAAAACGGAGGATCAACCCCATGCACTTGGATATGCACCGCGCGAAGAGATGCGGAGCGCGGACTCGAGAGGGCAAGCCTTGCCAATCACCCGCGATGAGTAATGGAAGGTGCCGGATGCACGGCGGGGGGTCTCCAGGCGCTCCTAAGGGCAACAGAAACGCCTTCAAGCACGGCCGGTACAGCGCCGACGCGATTGCACGCCGGCGCGAAATTTCGAGGCTGCTCGCCGGAATGAAGGATGCAACCCGGCAAATAATCGAATAGGCAGCGCCAAAATGCCGCGATCGAGAGTACGTGTTTGCTTGCAGGACGGCCTGAAGCTGGACCTGAACCGTCTTGTTCGCAAGCAATTCATCAAGCCAGGCGCGAACATCGGCGTTCGGGGCATTACTTGGACGCACTCTTATTGGGGTGAAGTTGCCACTGGCGCGATTAGCGCCGACATGAGCGGCCAAGCCGATGGCTGGTTTCGCATCCAGCTTGGCAGCTTAGACCAGCGGATTATTCTCGTTTCGCGTCCTCGCCATTTCGGGGGGCGACAATGGTATTTTGTGTGCCCGGTCATGAACCGGCTTGCGTCTGTCCTGTGGAGGCCGGCGGGCGCCATCCGATTTTGCAGCAGACAGACTTGGGGCCGACAAGTTGCGTATCATTCCCAATTTAACGATGCGACGAACCGCGCTCACGCTGGAAAGGCCCGAATCAAGTCGCGGCTGATAGCGAACCTAGATCCAGATGAATGGGATTTCCCACCCAAACCGAAATGGATGCGGTGGGCTACTTACAGAAGGTACGAAGTCCGTTACGACCAGCTTGAGGATGTGTTGGATTCTGGCTGTCTATCTCTGGTAGCTAAATTGACCGCCAAATAATATCGTTTGAATCCAATGGATAGAATCAAGTTACCCAAGATATTTCGATTTGTTCAATCCTAACGCTTGCAAGGGGACGAAAGCTGGATGGCTGAAAACGGTTCAACCGCCAAAAATCGCAAAACGAATGGCAACGGCGGCAACCTTGGCTTCGAGGCCGATCTTTTCAGGGCTGCGGACAAGTTGCGCGGAAACATGGAGCCGTCCGACTATAAGCACGTCGCGCTCGGACTGATTTTTCTTAAGCACATCTCCGACAGCTTTGAGGCCAAGCGCGCCCAGTTGCTCATGGATTATCCCGACGGTGCGGAGGACCCAGACGAATATTCCGCGGAGAACGTCTTCTGGGTGCCGAAGGAAGCCCGCTGGTCGCACCTTCAGGCGAATGCGAAACAGCCCTCGATCGGCAAGATGATCGACGAGGCGATGATTACAATTGAGAAGCGCAATGAAGCTTTGAAGGGCGTGTTGCCGAAGGACTATGCCCGGCCAGCGCTCAACGCGGTGATGCTCGGCGAACTGATCGATTTGATTTCCGGCATCGCACTTGGTCACGAAAAAGGCGAGGCGCGCGACGTTCTCGGTCGCGTCTATGAGTATTTTCTCGGCCAGTTCGCCGGTTCGGAAGGCAAGCGCGGCGGCGAATTCTATACGCCGCGTTCGGTAGTGCGGGTAATGGTCGAGATGATCGAGCCTTACAAGGGGCGTGTATACGATCCCTGCTGTGGATCGGGCGGAATGTTTGTGCAGTCCGAAAGGTTCGTTTTGGAGCATGAGGGGCGGATTGGCGACATTGCCATTTACGGGCAGGAATCGAACTACACGACATGGCGGCTGTGCAAGATGAACCTCGCGGTGCGGGGCATCGATTCCGAGATCAAATGGAACAGCGAGGGCAGCTTTCACAAGGACGAGTTACGCGATCTTAAGGCTGACTATGTCCTCGCAAACCCGCCCTTCAACATCTCCGATTGGGGCGGCGATCGGTTGCGCGAGGACGTGCGGTGGAAGTACGGCACTCCGCCTGCTGGCAACGCCAACTTCGCCTGGATTCAACACATCGTGCACCACCTTGCGCCGGCCGGCACCGCAGGTGTGGTGCTCGCAAACGGCTCGATGTCCTCCACCCAAAACGGTGAAGATACCATCCGCCGAGCACTGATCGAAGGAGTTGACGGCAAGTCGGGTGTTATCGATTGCATGATCGCACTTCCGGGCCAATTATTTTATTCGACGCAAATTCCGGTGTGCCTGTGGTTCCTTGCGCGCGACAAGTCCAACGGGTTGGCGCGAAACTCGAAGCTGCGCGACAGGCGTGGCGAAGTTCTGTTCATCGACGCGCGCAAGCTTGGTCACATGGTTGACCGCACGCGTAAGGAATTTTCAGATGACGATGTTGCGAAAATCACCCGCGCATATCACGCCTGGCGTGGCGAAGGGAATGCGGGCAGTTATGAGGACGAGCCGGGCTTCTGTAAATCGGCGGGACTGCAGGAAATCAAGGATCGCGGCTACGTCCTGACGCCAGGGCGATACGTTGGTGCCGCTGATATCGAAGATGACGGGACGCCGTTCGCGGAGCGATTTTCTGCGTTGAAAGCGCAATTAGAAGAGCAATTTTCGCAAGCAGATTTTCTAAACATTGAGATCGGGACGAAGCTTGGGGGGCTTGTTCCAAATGAGTGATTGGGACGAAGTCACAATCGGCGACATTCTTGAACGCTCGGGCGGAAGTATAAAAACTGGTCCGTTTGGCACTACTTTGAAGGCTTCTGAATATGCGTCAGCCGGCGTACCGCTTATTTCAGTAGGAGAGGTGGGGTATGGACGATTTTCAATCCATTCAAAGACCCCCCGCATCGGAAAAGAGACAATTGCAAGGTTGCCTGAATACGTTCTGCAAGAGGGCGATATTGTCTTTGGGAGAAAAGGCGCAGTGGACCGATCTGCTGTGGTTGGTCCAAACGAGACGGGCTGGTTTCTGGGATCGGACGGAATTCGACTGAGATTGCCAACTTCCTGTGATGCCCGATTCATCGGCCACTGGTTACGAAGCCAAGCAATCAGGGATTGGTTGTTACAGCACGCCGGTGGCACGACCATGGCATCGCTCAACCAAGGAACTATATCCCGAATCCCAGTTCGACTACCCAAGAGTCTTGCTGAGCAAAAAGCCATCGCTTCCGTTCTGAACACGCTCGACGAAAAGATGGAATTGAACCGGCGAATGAACGAAACGCTCGAAGCAGCCGCGCGAGCGATCTTCAAAGACTGGTTCGTCGATTTTGGTCCGACCCGCGCAAAGTCGGAAGGCCGAGCGTCCTACCTCGCGGCGAGCATATGGCTCCTCTTCCCCGACCGCTTCGATGACGAAGGTAGGCCGAACGGGTGGACTACTTCCACCATAGGACAAGAAGTTGAAGTCCTCGGAGGGTCAACGCCCAGCACGAAGGAGCCTGCCTTCTGGGGCGGCGATCTCTCATGGGCGACCCCCAAAGACCTTTCCTCGTTGAGCACACCAGTCCTGCTGAGCACAGAGCGCCAGATTACTCAAGCCGGGCTTTTGCAGATCAGTTCGGGATTGCTCCCCGTTGGAACAGTGCTGCTCTCTTCACGCGCACCTATCGGTTACATGGCGATTGCTCAGACTCCGGTCGCGGTAAATCAGGGGTTCATCGCGATGGTTTGCAAAGCGCGCCTGTCTAACCTGTTCGTCTGGCTGTGGACGCAGGCCAACATGGAAATTGTTCACCAAAACGCGAATGGATCAACCTTCCAGGAAATCAGCAAAGCGAACTTTCGGCCGATCAAAGTGACCATAGCCACGGCTGATCTGCTTCGACTCTTCGACGATACCGCGAGGCCGTTGTTTGATCGAATAGTGTCCAATGAGAAGGAAAACCGCGTTCTCGCCGCCACCCGCGACTTTTTGCTTCCGAAGCTTATGTCGGGCGAAGTTCGCGTCGGTGACGCCAAACAGTTTGTTTGACGGGGGCATCGCGTGGAGTATTTTCGCCAGCGCTTCGTCGAAGAACTCAACGACGAAAGTGTCGTCAAAGTCCGCACGTTTGAATGGCCACCTGCTGATGTCTTCCAGACAATGGCACCACATGACTATGGGGCGCATTTCCTAGACTGGGTTGCCAGCCAGAAGCAGAACGCCAAGGATCGAGCTCGTGATTTTCTTGTGCGGTTTGGTTGTCTTGATCGATTCAACAGGTTGCATACTCAACTTGAACGGCAAAGCGTAATTCCGTTCGTCGGTGCTGGTCTTTCTCGGCCGACCGGCTTTCCCTTATGGGGGGCATTCTTGCAAAGTCTCACGATCGACTTTCCCGCCGTCGTCGATCAGGTGCGAGCCGATTTGGCCGCATACCAGTATGAAGATGGCGCGCAGCTACTCCTTGACCGGATGGGTCCCGCAGTTTTTGGGGAGGCAGTGCAGAATGCTTTTGGTTCTCGCATCAAGACGTTGAAGGGACCGGTGCAATTGCTCCCGCTGATGTTCACGCGGGGCTGCATAACGACGAATTTTGACTACGTCTTGAACCGGGTCTATGAAGCTTCCGATTGTCGTCTCAAAGGCGAGTTCGCAGGGACGCGGCTGACGGAGGCGCCCCGGAGGTTGGCCGACGAGCCACACTGTCTTCTTCGGCTGCACGGTGAAGCGGATAGCGCACAAGGCCGCATTCTCACTGCCGCTGAGTATGCTGCTTGTTATGGGGATGACGGAAATTATCGAGAACTTTTCAAGCTGTTGATTGCCAATACCAGTCTTCTTTTCCTTGGATGCAGCCTGTCGGTTGACAGAACTGTTCGTGCGCTTCGTGAGATAAAGCAAGCAGCCGTCGTCGAGACGCCCCGGCATTTCGCTTTTCTTCCACTGAATGAAGGAACTGATCGTGAAGCTCGGCGAAATGAGCTCGGGCAGGCGGACATTCATCCCATTTGGTACCCGCCCGAAGACCCTGACCAAGCGATTGAGGATCTGCTTATCTCGCTCTTGGAAGGAGGCTTCCATGACTGAGATGATCTCAATGGCGGTTACGGCATCCTCAATTTCGAGCCCCATGGGGAGGATCGGGTGATGGCCTACCTATCCGAAGCTGCCGTTGAACAGGTAGTACTCGATCACCTCGCTGACCTTGGCTACGCGATTTCAACGGATGCCGAGATCGGGCCTGATGGAAAGGTGCCCGAGCGGGAGGCCTACGCCGATGTGGTGATGGCCAAACGGCTCGTCGCAGCCATCGAAAAGCTGAATCCGGCGATCCCTGCTGACGCGCGGGGGGATGCCTTTAGAAAGGTGCTCGCGACGGAGATGCCCTCGCTCGTCGAAGAAAACCGTCGCTTGCATAAGCTGTTGGTTGAAGGCGTCGATGTCGAGTTTTACGGCGATGACGGCACCATCAGAGGCGACAAGGTTCGTTTAGTCGATTTCGACGACCTGGCCGCCAACGATTGGCTTGCGACAGGCCAGTTTACGGTGATCGAGGGCGGCATCAATAGGCGGCCGGATATCGTGGTCTTCGTTAATGGGTTGCCGCTTGGCATAATTGAACTAAAAGCTCCTGGCGGTGAAAACGCCACGCTTTCCGGAGCACACAACCAGCTTCAGACGTACAAAACGCAGATTCCCTCGCTCTTTCGAACAAACGCGGTCCTAGTAACCTCGGATGGCGTTACCGCTCGGGTCGGCTCTCTGACCGCCGATAAAGAGCGGTTCATGCCTTGGCGCACGACCGATGGAACGGTCATCGCCGGGAAGGGGCAGCCGGAACTTAATATCCTAATCGAAGGCATCTTCGACCGCCGCCGCTTGCTTGATCTGCTGCATGATTTCACGGTCTTCGGCGAAACCGGCTCGGGGCTCGCGAAGATCATCGCGGGTTACCACCAGTTCCACGCAGTGCGGCATGCAGTGGAGAAAACAGTCGAGGCTTCCGCTCCGCAAGGCGACCGGAAGGTCGGGGTGATTTGGCACACGCAGGGTTCGGGCAAGAGCCTCTTAATGGCGTTCTATGCTGGACAGCTCGTTCGCCGCCCTGAGCTTGAAAATCCGACGATCGTGGTCATTACCGACCGCAACGATCTGGACGACCAGCTTTTCGGAACTTTTTCCATGTGTCGCGATCTGATCCGACAGTCGCCCATCCAGGCGGACAGCCGCGACGATCTGCAAACGGCATTGAACCGAGCCTCCGGCGGTGTGATTTTTACGACCATTCAGAAATTTTCGCCGGCGACCGGGGAATCCAAATACCCGATGCTTTCCGAGCGCCGGAACATCGTTGTGATAGCTGACGAAGCGCACCGTAGCCAATACGGTTTTCGGGCGCGGATTGAACAGAAGACTGGAGAAATCGCTTATGGCTTCGCGAAATATTTGCGCGATGCCTTGCCGAACGCGTCTTTCATCGGTTTCACGGGGACGCCCATCGAAACTGACGACGTAAACACGCCCGCCATATTCGGCGAGTATATCGACGTTTACGACATCAGCCGAGCGGTTGAGGATGGTGCAACCGTCCCGATCTACTATGAAAGCCGCCTCGCCCGCATTGAACTTCTCGAAGAGGAAAAGCCGAAGATCGATTCTGAAATTGATGAACTAACGGAAGACGAGGCAACGACCGAACAAGAGCGTATTAAGCGAAAATGGGCGACAGTTGAGGCGCTAGTTGGGTCAAAGAAGCGGGTTGAAATGGTCGCCGCTGATCTGGTGAGGCACTTCGAGGATCGCGTCGCTGCCATGGAAGGCAAGGCGATGGTGGTTTGCATGAGTCGCCGCATCTGCGTGGCGCTTTACGATCAAATCGTTGCGTTGCGGCCGGAGTGGCATAGCGACGATGATGCCGGCGGCACGATCAAGGTGGTGATGACGGGTTCCGCCGCGGATCCCCAAGGCTGGCAGCCGCACATCGGAAGCAAGGCGCGGCGCGATCTCTTAGCGAAGCGAGCTAAAGACCCCAAGGACGGGCTAACGCTCGTCATCGTGCGGGATATGTGGCTGACCGGCTTCGACGCGCCGTCGATGCACACGATGTATATCGACAAGCCGATGAGGGGCCACGGGCTGATGCAAGCTATTGCGCGCGTGAACCGCGTGTTTCGCGATAAGCCTGCCGGCCTAGTGGTCGACTATATCGGCATCGCGCAAAACCTGAAGAACGCCTTGAGCCAGTACTCCGGTTCGGATCAGCAACAGGCAGGCATTCCAGAGAGCGAAGCAATCGCTGTGCTTCTTGAGAAGTTTGAGGTCGTAAAGGCAATCTATCATGGCTTCGACTACGCACGCGGCCTTGATGGAACACCACATCAACGGTTGTTGGTGCTCGCCGAGGCCATCGAGTGGATTCTCGACCACCAACACGAAGCTGCGGCGCAGCAAACGACGGAGGAGGGCAAACGGCTGGAGAATCGCCGCTATCAGGATGCCGTGCTTGCGCTAACGAAGGCATTTGCGTTGGCGTCGGCGAGCGACCAGGCCCGCGATATTCGAGATGAGGTCGGTTTCTTCCAAACAGTTCGCGCAGCCCTTGTGAAATCCGTCGACAGCGCTGGCCCCAACGGCGGAGTTCGCGAGTTTGCGATTCAGCAGATTTTGGACCGGGCCGTCGTTTCAACCGAGATCGTTGACATACTTGCGGCAGCGGGCATTAGGACCCCAGATTTATCGATTTTGTCCGACGAGTTCCTGGCCGAGGTTCAACAGCTTGAAAGGAAGAATCTGGGCCTTGAAGCGCTACGCAAGCTCCTAAACGACGAAATCCGATCTCGAAGTAAAACCAATGTCGTCGAGACGAAACGCTTTTCTGAACGATTGGAAAGCGCTATCGCGCGCTATCACACAAACGCGATCAGCACTGTCGAAGTGATGCAAGAGCTGATTGCACTCGCTAAGGAAGTGCGGGCCGCCCGCAAGCGCGGTGAAGACGAAGGATTGTCTCAAGACGAAATCGCATTCTATGACGCACTGGCGGAAAGCGAAAGTGCGGTCGAATTGATGGGGAATGAGGCACTGAAACTGATCGCTCACGAACTCCTTGTGAGCCTGAAGAGCAGCGCCAGTGTGGATTGGTCTCATCGCGAAAACGCGCGGGCGAGAATGCGCGTTCTAGTGAAGCGAATCCTGCGCAAGCACGGCTATCCGCCGGATTTGCAGGATGCGGCTGTTCAGACTGTCCTTCGGCAGGCGGAGGCCTTGTCGGCAAGTTGGGCGATGTAGTGTCTGAAGTGGTCGCAAAAGAGCCCCTCAACGGGGCTTGCAAACTGATACCGGCCTGTTACAAATCAATCAACGAAGGTTGGTTGGTTTGTAACGAGGATGCGATATGGACGGAAAGTGGATTTCCTACCTGCGCGTGAGCACCGATCGGCAAGGCAAGTCCGGTCTCGGGATCGAGGCCCAGCGCAATGGCGTGGCGGAGTACCTCAACGGCGGCAGCTGGTCGCTCGTGAAGGAGTTCGTCGAGGTCGAGAGCGGCAAGCGCACCGATCGCCCCATGCTGGCGGAGGCAATCAAGGCCTGCCGCGTCTACGGCGCCAAGCTGGTCATTGCCAAGCTCGACCGGCTCTCGCGCGATGCTCACTTCCTCCTGGGCCTGGAGAAGGCTGGTGTCGACTTCGTCGCGGCCGATATGCCCAACGCCAACAGGCTCACGGTAGGGATCATGGCCATGGTGGCTGAGGAAGAACGGCGGATGATCAGCAGGCGCACCAAGGATGCGCTGGCAGCTGCGAAGAGGCGAGGGACCAAGCTCGGCGGTGATCGCGGTGTCATTCCGAGCAAGAAAGCCCGGGCAGCGGCCACCGAGACTCTACAGGCTCGTGCCAACGCGCGGGCTACAGATCTAGCGCCGATCATCGCCGAGCTACAGGCGGCGGGGAAAACGAGTCTACGGGCCATTGCTGAAGGATTGAACGATGCCGGTATTTCGACCCCACGTAATAGCCAGTGGTCTGCAGTCCAGGTGCAGCGAGTGCTGCAGCGGCTGTGAATGGAGGCGGTGACGCAAGTTGCTGAGAAGCGCGGACGGAGGCCCTCTAGGATTTTAATTCGGGAACGAATTTCTTGAGTGCGCCGTACAACACGCCAGATGAAGTTCCTTCATCTTTAGCGGGGGTAAACCCTTGGCTAAGATACCATTTCCAGAGTTTGGTATCAGGACCACCTTCGCTATCGAGCATCAAACCCCAAGCGGGCATATCAGGGTTCCGGTGTACGCGGCGGGCAGCGTCGACGATCAGCGACTCCCCGATGCCTTTTGGCGCACTGTCGCAACGGCCCATGAAGCCGACCAGGCACATGGGTATCGGAAGGCCCTTAACGACCCGCTTTTGGTCACTGCCAGTTGCGCGATTGCGGGTTAGAAGCGAGGGGGAAAGGGTATAATAGCCCAAGATATGTGTGGGATCAGACGGATTAGGCAGGATAAAAACCCTACAATAACCCTTCTCGATAAACTCAACGCATTCCTTGCTAAAGAACGCAGCGATCCGCGCGCTGCGTTCGCAACGGAAGTCGGTAACGCGATGGTTAGCAGAAAGAGGAAGAGTTCTTAGCGGTTCGGGCCGTAAAGCTTCCGCAACAACGCTGCCCCCCGATGAGCCGCTTCCGTGGGCTCCCCCGGATTCGTCATGCATTTTTCCGCGCGCGCAAATTCCGAGGCCGTCAATGCGACGGCGCCGTTGAAACTGGGAGCAGTCTTTCTGCTTTTAAATTTGGATTTTTGGCTTGCACTTCGACCGGAGAAATCGCCGGCCGGCGCAGCCTTGTATTCGCGTTCCATGGCTGGTGCTCGCTGGGAAATATTGGCGTTAGCTGGGTAGAAGTAGCATGCCTAAGAGAACGTGCAATGGGCTTATTTGTTTCTTTCTTAACTCTTTGGTTGCACATCACCTTATTGCTTCAACCGGCCGCTATTCGGCCGATTCTGCTATTTTCCGTAGCTGTGAGTACATGAAAATTACTAGCCAAACCGGGCCTATTTTCTTTTCCTTCCTCTATTACCATGAACTTCTGGCGCCGATTTGGCGGGCCTCAGTGGGCAGTGCAGGGCCGCAGCGAGCTGCGCCCACAGGCTGGGCAAACTGTCCTATGCCGCTCAGCAAGCCCGAGCAGCCTCGCTGGCGTCGCATGCTCGCAAGCTGTAACGTCATAGCCACAGAGTCAGTCTTTTAGACGTCCAGGTCCGGCTCAAAAAAGTGAAGACGATCAACCGGCCTGGTTTAGCTGGCGGTGGGTCACCGCGTTCACTGGCCGGGCAGGTCAGACGGCGAAGCTTACGCGCCTATGACAAGCGCGCCCGAGAATTGAAATTACCGTCAACTAACGCTGGTGTCCCAATGGAATGCCCAGCGATCCAGCCTTTTGACGCAACGACCCTACGGTCCGCTTGGTCATCTTGGCAATCTTCACCACGGGCGTCTTTGCTTTAGAATGCGCACGCAGCTCCTTCACGTCTTCTTTGGTGTATTCCCGGCGTACTCGCTTCTTCGCTGCTTTTTTAGCCACACGGTGCTCCTGTTTGTGAGCCGCCGTTCTAATAACCGCGCAAAACTTTGTCTATTGTCCAATTCAAAATGGCCACTTCCATAGGTAGCTTAGAAACTCTCCGAAATGCTTTTTAGCGAACTCTATCATCGCTCCTTTAGCTGCGGTGATAGCAACTTCCTTGATCGTTCCAGAAAATCGAAGACTCAACATCCGAAGCCGTTCGATGGCAATTCGCACATAGCCGGGACTGATTGAGGCCGCCTTGAACTTTTCGACCGTACCTTGAAGCCCTTCCAGGATGTGGTCACGCTCATGCGGATACGTGGCACTATAGCCATTGTCGGACCGCACCTCCTCAATGATTTGCTCCAGTGATGCGATCGCCTTCTCTGTTGCGGGATCATCGAGGTCAATTTTGATCGGCGTCCATTCGGCGTCCGGATTGTCAAAATCCTCAGCCGTCATGCCCATATTTACGAAATGATTCTCGACTGAGTGAAGGGCGGGCACGAGCCAATCGTCGCTCTGGTCAGCGGCAGCGAAAGTCGAAAACGGCGTCTCTTCATCTTGGCACAGGTCATTCCATTGCGTTTCAAACTCTGGCCCCTGAGAGAGCATCGGCGGTCCGAAAGGGTCCTTTTTAACCCTGACCATATCGCGGGCCATCAGCCAAGCCATTGCTCGATCCCAAATCACCCACCGATCTAACAGAGTACCGTCCTCTTCAGGACTCGATACATCTATGTGCGGAAATCTGCTCCGTATCTTAAACTCCGGCACAGGAGCTCTCGTTTTCAACAACGCAACAGAGATGGCTAGCGCGTAGTAGATCGGCGCCCGCTGAACAAATTCAGCCTTATCCATTTTCCCCCACAAGCCTGATGGCCGTAAGCCCTGAAATTTAAGAACCCGTGCCTAGTTGACATCCCACTTCAACTGTTCTGGTCGGTAACAGCCGGATGGAAGAGCCGTACGGGTTGGCTTTTCCAGCGTCAGCACAAAGGAGCCAAGTGGCTTCACAGGATTTCCCCAAGACTCCTCCATCGAATACCGAAGCTCATCAGCAAGACACTCCACACTGTTTCGCAGGCTCTCATGCGGCGCATCTCCCTTCTCGACCGCAATCATCTGCTTGATCACGTCCCGCATCGCTAGCCGAACGACCGGATTCCCCGCCAACTCAAGCGGTCCCCATCGCAATTCGAATATCTTTCGCTTCGCCTTATTCCATTCGTCTGACTTGACTTCAACAGCGACCAAATTACCTGCCGTCTGCGCCGCCTCGAAGAATAAGTCCATCTTCTTTGTTAGAAACGGCTTCTGCGCCTCTATCAGCTGCGCCTTTTCAAATTCCTGTGCCTTGTTGTGCTTTTCATCAAAATACTTCCAAGCGCCGTAAATGCCGGCAACGGCTACGCTGAGAATGGGCAGCCAGACCTGAATAAAAATAAGTACCCGCGACTTATCATCACTCGTTGGTGGGCGCCTGCGCGCAAACCTGATGGATTTCATTGGTACCCCCCCCCTGCAATCATCGCGAGCATAGTTGCCTGTAATATCATTTGGCAATGAATGCCGAAACCGTTGTAGGCATTAGTTTCACCGTCAGAGCGCTCTTCGGCACCGTATTCACAGCGTGGAACGTCATGCCAAATAAGAAAGCGATCCAGGCACGGCGATTTCGGACATTGTTGTGCACAGTCCATCCGCGCTTAACGCAAATGGCTTGCGAAGCGGCACCATTTGAGCTAAACGCAGATGGAAGGTACGAGGAGTTATATGGCAACGCCGGGCCAGTTGGTGAAATGCATTGCCGAAGCTCTGGGTATCCCGGAGCCGACCGTCGTTCAGTATGATCGAATGTTGGCTGAAAACGACCTGCGAACTAAGGGCGGCCGAGGCACCAGCGCCGCGAAAGTCACGGCCGTCGATGCTGCGAACCTTTTGATCGCCATCATGGGATCGCCTGTGGCTGGCGCCTCGATAAAACCGGCCATTGAGGTTTGCAAAACATATGGAGGGCTTCGGGTCAGGCTTGGGCAGGACTCCGAAACCGTAAAAACCCTCCGAACACTCGGATTTCCCACCATGAGCAAGCTGCCAAAATCGCACAGCTTCCGGGAGGGACTTGCTTCTTTAATATCGGCGGCATCTGTCGGCGAAAGCCTGATCATTCCAGACGAGGACGGAAGGCCTCCTTTAGTTGGTCCTGCGAACGACTGGTTCGTTGACCTAAGGCTGGAAGGCCCCGCTCCGTGGGCGCATATCATGGTTGATGCGTCTTTGGGCGAAGCGAGACCAGGAAGAATGGCGCGCTTGGTCTACCACAACCAAAAGCGCGATCGGGATGGGGGTTACTGGGCTCCTGCTAAATCCGGCAATTTGCATCAGTCGCGTAGTGTCGACTTCAAGACGATCCGGCGAATAGGCGCGCTGCTTGGGCAACCTCCGGCTAAGGCTATCTGATGTCTACGCCGCTCCTGTCACCCAAAGGTGCCGCTGACCGACTGGGCGTCTCGGTGAAGACGCTGAAGGGTTATGTCAGTGATGGCGAGCTGCGTTACATCAGCGTGGGGCGGGGCCCCAAGAAGGTTCGGCGTAAATTTACGGATGAAGATATTGATGCATTTATCGAGCGCCGCGCGCAGAGAGACTTGCCATGTCAGTCTACCGGCACAAGGAAAGCCCGTTCTATCACTTCGACTTCCAGTTCAAGGGTAGTCGCTTTCACGGCTCTACGGGATGCACGAGCAGGCGCGAGGCCGAAACCTTCGAGCGGGCCGAACGCGACAAGGCGAAACGATTCGTAAAGACCGCAGCATCCCCGGCGTCGACCAAGCTGGATGACGTCGCCGGCAGGTATTGGAATGAGGTCGGTCAGCATCACGCTGGTGCAGATACGACATGGCGGGACATCGAGCGATTGATCAATTATTTCGGGCCGACAACGTTGCTGACCGAGATCGGCGACGACGAGGTGGCGAAGCTGGTCGCGTGGCGACGTGGGCATCGCGTCACCCGCCACGGGCATCCAAAGAAGAAAGCCTCGATTCCGCCCTTGATTGCCCCCGCGACCGTCAACCGCAGCACGACCGAAGTTCTAAAGAAGCTGTTCACCCGCGCCAAGGCGTGGGGCATCCGGTTTGATCGCGAGCCGAACTGGAAACAGCACTGGCTGAAAGAGCCCCAGGAGATCGTGCGCGAGCTTCGAGGAGACGAGGCCGATCGGCTGGAAAATGCCACCCGCGACGACTACCGGGCCATCTTCGAACTCGCTAGCGCGTCCGGCATGCGTTTGAACGAGTGTCTCTTGCGCTGGTCAGAGGTGAACTGGGAGGTGCGCAAGATCGAGAAGCAAGGCAAGGGGAACAAGCGCGTCTCTGTGCCTATTACCGACGCAATCCGCCAGATCCTGTGGCCCTTGCGCGGGCACCATCCCGAGGCCGTGTTCACCTACGTTGCCCGGCGCACGAAAAGGGGCGCTGGGTTGATCAAGGGGGAGCGATACCCCGTCACCTATAACGGGCTGAAGACCGTCTGGAAGCGAACCAGAGCCGCAGCCGGCGTCTCCGGCTTTAGGTTTCACGACTTCCGGCACGATTTCGCGACCAAGCTTTTGCGGGAAACCAAGAACCTCAAGCTGGTACAGAGGGCACTCAACCACGCCGACATCAAGACGACCACCAAGTACGCGCACGTCGTTGACGACGAGGTGGCGGCTGGCGTGGATGCAATGCAGAAGTCCCGAAAGAAGTCCCGAAGCACCGCCCGTAAAGTCAGCTAAGCTAATGAAGGGATTACAGAATGCTGCAACGTGAGTATCCCACTGGGAGACTAGGGGTCGGAGGTTCAAATCCTCTCGCTCCGACCAAAACTTAGCCGGATTTCAGGGCGTCCGGATTTTCTCAAGGGTAACGGATAGGGTAACGGGCTTATGTCGCCGGGATGTGAATAGCCCGGATAACCAACGACAGCTTGCCCGCGTGTACGTGGGGCGTACCACCATCGCGCGTTGATTCGCCCGGAGCCAGGCACATGGGCACCTCGGATCGTAGATCGCTGACCTTTGAACAAGCGAGGGTTTGGCACCTCTCCCGGCGCAGCTCGACCGCAAGGAACTTAGTCGAGAACTTCGGGCGAAGCTTTGGGCCTGCATTCATGCAAGGCTTGATCGAGCCTACACCGACATTCTCCATTATCGTGGAAACTGGTCCAGAATTCTGAAGGATCTGCATGTCGACCACCACCACGTTCGCATCGACAAATTCAATCCGAACGGGATCGTCACCAAGATCGGTGACTTGTTCGAAAAAGCCGAATGCCACAAGGTGTACGGTTGGCTTTAGGCTGTTCTTCGGCACCCAAATTGTCCGCCTGATCTCGGTCCAGCAGTTCAGTTGGTATTAGAGAACTGCCGCGCGGCTTACCGCATTGAAGACGGTGTGTTCTGGCCGACTGCCTCAACAGAGGAAGCCGACGCGCTTATCCAGGCGAACACAGCATTATCTGCTTCGCAATTCGGTGGCGCAAAAACTCACTTAAAAAATGCTGCTTCGAAACTCACCGAAGGAGATTACCCAGCAAGCGTTCGTGAAAGTAACCAAAGTGAAATCAAAACGATTGGAGCCTTCAACCATAGAAGTCGCGCTGGAGCTTGAACGGATCGCTGCTGTGTTGCGGAATAGCCAAGCCATTGCGGACCAATCTCGGAAGCAAATAGCTGAGATGGGAAAGAGCGCTTCACCTTGGCAAAGGATCAAAGAAGACGGGTATCGAGGATTTGCCGATTCAGATTTGATCAATGCCTTCGAGAAGATATGTGTTGCGTCGCAGGCCATAGGTCTTCTGATCTTAAGGGAGGGAGAGCTAGAAGGCTTTTGCAGGAGCTTTTCCCGCAGAAACAAGGCCGAATGGTTAGCGTCAGTCTTACAGCTGGACCTTGACAAGACGAAAGACTGGTCGAGGCTCGAATCTTTGCGACTAGCATGCTGAGCGTCGTCGCTCGAGTAATTGATGGGCTCCCTCGACTCAAACCTGGATCAGCCACTCTGTAGTTTGATGCCGGGGCGAGGGCGGCGGGCGTGCCGGTCGAGCTGCATCTGCTCCGCGAACAGCCGCACAATTACGCGCTGATGCCGACGCCGGAGGGCGACGCGCGCGTGCGATCATTCTGCGAGCGGTGGCTTAAGGGGAAGGTGTGATCGTTGTCACAAGCGTGCCGCCGCAATGGGGCTGGCGCTGTCGATGCCCGCGCGGAAGGACGATGCGGCCTCCGGGGCGTTTCCTCGTTCGTCGTCTTGGTGTCGGTAGTTTTGCGGGGCCTTAGGCGTGGCCCTTGATCTCGTAGCGACCCGGAACGCATTTGTAGCGATCGAGCCGCCAGTTGGCGTGGTAGATCGGATGCTCGCCCATCCATTTCGCCAATGGAGCCTGTGCGCCGATCGCACACTGCATCATCGACATCTCGGGCGTCATGTTGCTGTCGGTCACGATTTCCTCGATGCAACTGCCTGAGCTGGCTGCACTCAGCCGGCAGAGCACGGCAACGACGGTCACGAACATTCCAGTCACCTCATCGGTAGTTTCTGACCACGAAGAGGATGCAAGCGGAGTGCCAGAGCCTGTGACGCAAACAACACGCTGGCCTGGCCGACTCGACCCAGCGTCCGGACTCCATTTAACGATTCGGATTGTAAAAAAATTGCCCCTGAACCGAAGCCGGGCAAGTACGGGGAACCGGGTCAGTAACAACCGCAGGGATGTCGAATGCTGGGAGCAGCGCCGCGTCGGTGGCGCTTCACAGGCCGCGCGCAGCCGGTAGGCTCGCAGCACCGTGGCCACTCGCCAAAAGAGCGGGGCCGCCACAAGGGATATGGAAACGCGAGGGCACACCATGAAGACACGACCGACCGGCGTAATCCCGCCGATGACGACGCCGTTCCGGAAGGATGGCGAAATCGACTACACCCTCGTAGCAGCCCAGGTCGACTGGATGATCGGCGCCGGCGCACACGGCGTCGCGGCCGGCGGCTCGACCGGCGAGGGGCATACGCTCGATCACGAGGAATATCGCGACCTGATGGAGGCGACGGTCGCCGCGGTGAAGGGGCGCATTCCCGTCATCGCCGGCATCATCGTCGACTCCACCCGCGATGCGATCCGCCGCGGCAAGCTGGTGCGCGACATGAATGTCGCGGCGCTCCAGGTCACGCCGGTGCATTATCTGTTCAAGCCGGACGACGAGGCGATGGTGGCGCATTTCCGCGCCATGGCGGACGAGACCGGCATGCCCATCATCATCTACAACGTGGTGCCGTGGTCGTACCTGTCGCCGGCGCTGCTGACGCGGATCATGACCGAGGTGCCGCTGGTGGTTGGCGTCAAGCAGAGCGCAGGCGACCTGAAACTGTTCGCGGACCTCATGATGATGGCGCCGGACAAGCTGATCTACAGTGCGGTCGATGCCCTGATGTATCCGTCCTACACATTGGGGGCCCATGGCTCGATCGCCGCGATCCTGACCGCCGCGCCGTATGCCTCCGTCGCGCTGTGGGATGCGGTGAAGGCGGGTGATCATCCGCGCGCGCTCGATCTGCACAAGAAGCTGCTGACGCTGTGGAACGCTGTCATCGCCGACAATCTGCCGGCCTGCACGCGCCATGCGCAGACGCTGCAGGGCCTGCCCATGACTTATCCGCGCGCGCCGATGCCGGAGGCCTCAAGCGCGCAGCAGGCGGCGATCCGCAAGGCGCTGGACGGCCTCGGCGCGTTGAACGGGCGGCGGGTCGAGGCGGCCGAATAGTCCGCGCCCCGAAATAACTGATGAGCACGGCAGCGCCGATCCGCTTTTACCTGCGGATGCGGCGCTGCTACATTTTGCGCGCGCTCCGATGCGTGGCGTAGCCATGAAGAAACATACCGACAAGGGAGGGGCCGAAAGTCCCATGAATGATTTTGCAGGAAAGATCGCCGTCATCACCGGCGGCGGTACGGGAATGGGACGCGAGCTCGCGCGGCAGCTCGTCGCCGAGGGCTGCAATGTCGCGATGTGCGACGTCTCGGAAGCCGCGATGGCCGAGACCAAGCGGCTGTGCGAGGTCGAGAAGCTGCCGCAGGGCTTGCGCGTCACGACGCATGTCGCCGACGTCTCGATCGAGGATCATCTCAAGCGATTCCGCGACGAGCTCGCCGAGCAGCAGAAGACCGACCGGATCCACCTTCTGTTCAACAACGCCGGCATCGGCGGCGGCGGCAGCCTGTTCACCAACACACGCGAGCAGTGGGAGCGCACCTTCAACATCTGCTGGGGCGGCGTCTATCTCGGCGTCCGCACCTTCCTGCCGATGCTGGTCGCGGCCGACGAGGCCCACATCGTCAACACCGCGAGCGTCAACGGCTTCTGGGCCTCCATCGGCATGAACCAGTCGCACACCGCCTACAGCGCGGCGAAGTTCGCCGTGAAGGGATTTACCGAAGCGCTCATCAACGACCTCCGCCTGCACGCGCCGCATGTCAAATGCTCGGTGGTGATGCCCGGCCATATCGGCACCTCGATCGTCTCCAATTCGCGCAAGGTGCAGAGCGCCGACGGCTCGGAGCGGCTCAACGCCGACGAGATCGCGCTGACCCGCAAGCGCATGGTCGCGGCCGGCGTGCCGGATGCCGACAAAATGTCGGACGAGGACATCCAGGCGGCGTTCGCCGAGCGCGCCCGCAGCTTCCTCGAGGATGCGCCGACGACGGCGGCTCAGGCCGCCAGGATCATCCTCGACGGGGTCAAGGCGGAGCAATGGCGCATTCTCGTGGGTGAGGATGCAAAGCGCCTTGACGAGCGCGTTCGTGCTACGCCGGAGCAGGCCTACGACCGCGCCTTCTACGAAAGTTTCACGCAGGAGGTCGGCTGGCGGCTCGGCTGACGCAGGCGACGAGCGCGCGCCGATATAGGTATGATGCGCATCATGGCAAGAGGCGCGCAGGCAATTTCACGTGCCACCTCTTGCCAGTTCGCTGCCGGCGTTTCTTGGCCGTGTCGGCCACTCCTGACGCATTGGAATGTCACGCATGCGACACATCCCTGCGTTCAAGCGATGGTGATCTCGAACGGCTCTCATTGGGCGCGCCGCAGCTTGGTC
The DNA here is from genome assembly GCF_023101105.1 of Bradyrhizobium sp. 155. Lineage (NCBI taxonomy): Bacteria > Pseudomonadati > Pseudomonadota > Alphaproteobacteria > Hyphomicrobiales > Nitrobacteraceae > Bradyrhizobium > Bradyrhizobium sp. 155. The sequence continues at coordinate 3,484,632 of NZ_CP064704.1, forward strand.
AGGGAACCAAAATAGTTTATTCAGTCACGTGTAAGGCGATGACCAGAGCGTAGCTCCCGATGATACCCGCATGCCTCTCCGACGACTGGATCCTTTGCCCGGAGCGAGAGGACATCTCCGCTGAGTTCACGCGGCTCCTCACCGCGGCCCAGGACGGCGGCGCCACGATCGCCGAATGCCTGATGATCGCGCGGCAGCTGAAGCGGGGCGACGACCAGTCCTGGCATCGCGAGTGGAAGAAGCTGGCGCAGGCCAATCGCCATCGTGCCGAGGCCGCGTTCGCGGAAGGTCACAGGGCGACCGCGCAGCGCAATTGGCTCCGCGCCATGAATTACTACAGCGCGGCCGCAATGCCGCTCGATCAGGCGGACGAGCGCCGCTGGGTCGCGGTCCTCGCGATGCAGGATTGCGCCCGCCGCTTCCTCGCCGCGCGCGACCCTGCCGGGGAAGTCGTGACGATACCCTGGCTCGACGGACATTCGTTGCAGGGCTATTTCCTGCCCGCGCACGCGCCGTTGGGACGCGTGCGAGCCCCGACCGTGATCTGCATCGGCGAGCCCGGCCATCGCAAGGAAGAGTTTCTGTTCAAGCTCGCGCCGCACGCGCGCGAGCGCGGCTTTTCGCTGCTGGCGCTGGACCTGTTCGGCGACCAGCGCGACGATTATCTCGACGCGCTGTTGCGGCGCCGGGATCTCGAGAGTGCGATTCCGTGCGTCATGGACTATCTGGAGACGTGCAGCGAGGTCGATTTCGAGCGCGTCGCGATCGTCGCCGATGGCTGGGGCTCTTCCTTCGTGGCGCGCGCGGTGCTGCAGGAGCCGCGGCTTGCCGCCGCCGTCTGCGATGGCGGCCTATGGGACCTGCACGAGCGGGCCTTCTTTGCCAGCCGATTCGCGATGAGCGACGTCAGCATCGTTCCGGTGCCGCATGCTCCGCTGATGGCCTCCAGCGCCGACTGTCCGGTGCTGATCACGCTCGGCGAGGACGGCTGGCTCAAGGCCGATCGGGCGCGTCAGATCGTCCAGACCTCCCGGCTCGGCAGTTCGGATGTCATGTTGAAGGTGTTCACCGCGGCCGAAACTGGCGCGGCGCAGGCCCATGCGGACAATCCGAGCCTTGCCAATGAATATATCTTCGATTGGCTGGAATCGCGGCTCGGCGCCGCGGGGCGCATCTGAGGACGTCGCCTCAGAAGTCGAGGGTCAGGCGGACGCAGGCCTTTTCGAGACGGGTCTTCAACATCGCGAGCTTGGTGGTGAATTCCGTCAGCTCTTTCTCGTCGAACTCCTGGAAGACGAATTCCTTGATCGTCTTGTACTGCTCGTTGAGGCTCGCCAGGTGCTTTTGCGTCTTCTCGGTCAGTGATAGTCGGACCACCCTTGCGTCGGTCGGCGAGGGGCGCCGGCGCAACAGGCCCTTCTTCTCGAGCAGCTTGGACTGGGTGGTGACGAACGACGGATCGACGTGGAGCAGTTTCGAGACGACGTTGACCGGAATGCCGTCGTGCTTGTCGAGGTCGGAGATCGCCATCAGGATCAGCCATTGCGGGCCGCTGATGCCGAGCGTTCTCGCCCAGAACTGACGCAGCTCCTCCAGATACATGTTGATCGACGATATCTCCCAGGTGAAGCGCCTGATGATATCCAGATTGCCGATGGTGCGGAGGCGCGCCCCTTCTTTCCTCGTCGCTGACACAGCGTCACTCCCGTGATCTGATTTGTATGCGGCCGGTGTCGTGCAAGCCATAGTCCACGCAAGCCTGCTCTGACGCAAGTGCAGAGCAGGGTAATTTTGTCAGTAAAACTACAAAGATGATCAGCTCACGGAATCGGTTCGCAATGGTGTTGCGAACGGGGCACAGGTTTAGCAAAACCAACAAAGCTGACTAAATAAGGTATTTTGATTACCGAAAGGCGCAGGCATATTGCTTCGTGGCGGTGGGGGGTACTCGATCGTCCCGTTGCAGGTGGTTTGCTCACGTCCCTCGCGTCGAAAGAGGGTGTGTCCGAAGCGCAAAGCGGCCGAGCGGATTTCAAAGACGGGGATCTTGGGGGGCCTCACGGTCCGGTCTTCGTAAAATGAGCAACTTGGAGGTTTTAATATGAAAGTGGTGAAGAGCCTTTTGCTCGGCACTGCGGCGGGTCTGATCGCCGTCGGTGGAGCTCAGGCGGCTGATCTTCCGGTCAAGGCCAAGGCGGTCGAGTATGTGAAGGTCTGCTCGCTCTACGGCGCGGGTTTCTATTACATCCCGGGCAGCGACACCTGCATCAAGCTGGGCGGCTATCTGCGTGCCGAAGTGGCGCTCAATGCCGGCGGCAATTACAGCGCCCAGTACAACAACGTCTTCGCGGCCAACAACCGCCTGACCAACTATTACTCGATGCGCGCTCGTGAAGATCTCAACATCGACACCCGCACCGCAACCGAGTACGGCGTGGTCCGCACCTATTTCGATGCGGTCTTCACCTGGACGACCGGCAACTATGTCGGCGCCGGTTCGGGAACGGGTGCGACCCAGTACAGCGGTACGCTCGGCCTCAACGCCGCAGGCACGAGCCTGATCGGCTCCAGCGGCGGCGCCGTCAACGGCACCGACGGCACGATCTCGGGCGGCGCGCTCGGCGTCTACTACGCCTTCATCCAGTTCGCCGGCTTCACCATGGGTAAGGCCGTGTCGCAGTTCGACGCGCCCTGGATCAACTATCCCGGCAACAACTTCGACCAGCTCGTCGGCGGCAGCGGCACCACCAACGGTGTTGCCCAGTTCACCTACACTGCCGATCTCGGCCAGGGCGTGACGGCGATCGTCTCGGCCCAGGACCAGACGCAGGTGTTCCAGACCGCGCTCTGGAATACGGCCGGCATGTCCACCGCCGGCGTCCTCGGCGGTGCCTACGGCTCCAACGATCTCGGCGGCACCCGCTCCCCCGATCTCGTCGGCACGCTCCGTGTCGACCAGGCCTGGGGCCTGTTCCAGGCCTCGGTCGCTGCGCACGACAACCACGTCGGCTATTACGGCGCGAGCGAAGTAACCGGTCATCCTGAAGACAAGTGGGGCTGGGCCGTCCAGCTGGCGCTGTCGATCAAGAACATCCCGACCGGTGCAGGCGACGTGATCAACATCTCGGGCGTCTACACCGACGGCGCGAGCCGCTACAACTTCCAGGAGCTGGCAGCGACCAGCTACTCGATGTTCGGCGGTTCGGGCGGCGCGTATCAGAGCATCGGCTTCGCCGGCGTGTCTGACGCGGTGTTCGCACCCGGCAGCGGCCTCGAGCTGACTAAGACCTACGGCTTCCGTGGTGCCTACACTCACAACTGGAGCCCGTACTGGAATTCGGCGCTTTATGGTGCGTGGGCTGCCGTCAACTACAGCGGCACCGCCAAGGGCATGATCTGCGGCAGCGCCGCGTTCGCGACCCTGACCGGCACCTGCAACCCGGACTTCAACATCGGCCAGATCGGTGTCATCACCCGCTGGACCCCGATCAAGAACCTGACCTTCTCGGCTGACTTCACCTACAGCCATCTTGACCAGAAGTACTCGGGCGTGATCACCACGCCGGCGCTCACCAGCGTTGCCAAGCCCGCGGCGACCTATGAGCTGAAGGACCAGGACACCTACAGCCTGTTGGTTCGCGCCCAGCGCAACTGGTAAGCTCAAGACCTTCGGATAGGACGCAGCCCCGGCGGGACACCGCCGGGGCTTTTTTATGAGGTGGGCTTCTTTGCGAGCGGGCGTTCGGAAATCCGGCGGCACGTGCGGGCGACGAAGACGAGCCATGCGAATCGATCGGCCCAACTTTATTTACTTACCTGAGCTACTAAGCTATATAGCTCCCAGCCGATGACGAAAGTTGCGGCTCTGACTTGATGCTAAACCTCCAGAAACCTCCGGCAATGCCCTGCCGGAGGTTTTTCGTTTTGGGCATGGCTCCAGGACTCGCCTCCAGGACTTGGCTCTAGCCGCGCATGACGCGCGCGCGGGAATTCGGCCGGTAGGCGAGGCGGCTGTGGCCGGCGCAATAGGACTGGCCGTCGGGTGCGGAGTTGCCGCAGAAGCAGAAATCGTCCGCGCCAGGCGTCGAGATCGGCCAGCGGCAGCGGTTCTCGGCAAGCTCGAGTAGCGAGCAGCGATTGGCATCGTCGATCGGACCGGTGACCATCGGCGCACCGGTCTCGCCGTAGATCGTGGCGAGCATCTCATATTGCAGCCGCGGCACGGTCCGCGGCGCGCGCGCCGGCGCCAGGCCCCTGTCGTGAACCTTGCGATCGTCGATGGTTCGGCCGCGCGTGAGATTGAGGCGAGACAGCTTGCCGATCACGGCGTTGCGGCTGACGCCAATGTCGGCGGCGATCTCGCGGCAGGAGAGCCCGGCCTCGAAATGCTGCCTCAGAAGTTCGATGCGTTCGTCGGTCCAGGTGGGTGAGAGAACAGGCATGTGTAACGGTCCCAGGTTGCAGATGTCGGCCATCCGCCTCTCGAGATCCGTCCGCCTCACGTTCGGCGCGCGCTCACGTCCTGCCATTGTCGCGAATCGACAAAAGCCCGTCCTTGATGGCGAGACGGATGCCTTCCTCGATCAAGGTACGTGCGACGCCGGGAACGCTGGTGCCGTGGGTGCCCTGTCTCACCAGCTTCTCCAGATAGGTGATGGTCGAGAGCGCCAAGGTTACAGGAATGCGGTCAGTCTCGGCTTTTTCGGTGGCCATGGCCGAACGCTAGCCTCTTACTCAGGTACATAAAAGTTACGATTAAGACTCTATTTAGGTTTGGAGGCAGAAGTCAAATGCAGGCTGCGGCGCCTGGTCAGCCCGTTGGAATCGCGAGGGAAATTTAGGCATGACAAGGCACGCCGCGCGGCAGGCCGGCGGCGGCGTGGCTTCGACCGGTCAGGAGTGGGCTGGTCGGCTCAGCCGTGCACGATCGTCTTTTCGATCATGCAATGGATGCCCTTGGAGCCGTTGACGGTCTGGGTCACCCGCAGATCGGCCGCCAGGCTGCACAGCGTATAGGCGTCCTCGCGCGACAAATTGCGCCTCTCGCCGAGCAGCACGATCATGTCGCGCAGCGCCCGCACCACGCACTGGTCCAGATCGGGGTCCATCGCCATGGTCATGTAATGCGTCGCCGTCTCGCCACGGGGATAATCGAGCCTGAGGTCCTTGCGCAGCGTCAGGCGAAAGCGGCCCTGAAGCGCGGTCTCGATCGCGGTGACGCAAACCTCGCCGTCGCCCTGCACGCCATGGCCGTCACCGCAGGAGAACAGCGCGCCCGGGACGAACACCGGCAGATACAGCGTCGCCCCGGCGCCAAGCTCCTTGTTGTCGAGATTGCCGCCCATGGCGCGAGGAACGAGCGAGGAGATGCGGCCCCAGGCCGGCGGCGGCGAAACGCCCATCACGCCGAAGAACGGCTTGAGCGGCAGGTCCAGCCCCCACGGCATGCGGGCGACCATCCGGGAACGGTCGAGCGGGATGTTCAGAATGCGCGTCTCGTGGAAATCGTCGGGCAGGGTGCCGGACAGCGGCTTGATCATGTTCCAGCCCCAATCCTGCCGGAGCTGGACGTCGAGGATCTCGACCGCGAGCACGTCGCCGGGCTCGGCGCCCTCGAGCGCGATCGGGCCGGTGAGGATGTGGCCGGGCAGCATGCGCTCGTTCTGGGCATGAACCTCGTGCATCTCGGGCGGAATGTGAAATTTGCTGCGGTCGGGCAGCATGTCCGGACCGCCACTGATGGTGTCGACCGTGACCTCGTCACCGCTCGCGATGGTGAGGACGGGCTTGAGCGCAGCCTCGAAGAACCCCCAATGGCAGGTCTCGGGGCTGGAATGCAGGTGGTGATGGGTCATGTGGCGTCCGTCCGTTTCACAGGCCCGGGCTTGACCAGGCAATCGATCCTCTTCCAAGAAGCTTTCTGAAGATCGACGGGCGGGTCAAGCCCGCGCGCAACAGGCACGATCATTCCAGCGAGGCTCCCCTGCTTTTTGTCCTGTCCAAGACCCTCGGCGCAGCGGTGCTGCCGATCAACTTGATGATCGAGCTCGGAATCGTCTCGGTCGTCCTGATGGCGACGCGCTTTGCCGCCTTCGGCCGCAAGCTCGCCGCGGCCACGCTGATCCTGCTGGCGCTCGCCGCGTTTTCGCCGCTCGGCAACCTCTTGCTCTATCCGCTGGAGTCGCGTTTTCCGCCGTGGGATCCGTCGCGCGGTGCGCCCGATGGCATCATCGTGCTCGGCGGCTCGATCGACACCGATCTGTCGGCGGCGCACCGCACGCCGGTCGTCGCGCACGCGGCCGATCGCCTGTTTGCGCCGGCCGAGCTCGCGCGCCGCTATCCGAACACGCGCATTGTCTTCACCGGGGGCACCGCGAACCTGGTTTCGACGGACTCCCGGGAGGCCGACTACTCCGCGCCCATCCTGGAGAATCTGGGCATCGCGAAGCAGCGCCTGATCCTCGAGCGGGACTCCCGCAACACCTACGAGAATGCCATCTTCACCAAACAATTGGTGGCGCCCAAGGCGGGCGAACGCTGGCTCCTGGTCACGTCGGCCTTTCACATGCCGCGTTCGATGGGGATCTTTCGCAAGGCGGGATTTGACGTCGAAGCCTATCCGGTTGACTGGCGAATGGGCGGGCGTGACGATCTCTTCTCTTTCACCAATGTCGGCACGGACGGGCTCGGCCGAACCGAGGTCGCCGTGCGCGAATGGATCGGGCTCGTCGCCTACCGCCTGATGGGCCGGACTGGCGAGTTGCTCCCGGGACCGGCGAAGGACTAGAACCGTTCAAGAAGCAATAACAGCCGGCGCGCCACTGCCGGCCGGGAGGACGCCATGCAACAGCAGAGTGCAGACAGCATCGATCTTGCCGGCCTCGTCGCCGATCTCAACAGCCTGTTGCGACTGAAGACCACGGTGATCGGCATGAAGCTGTTCGCGCGGACCGCGGACATGGAGGCAATCCCGAAAGTCCGGCGGCCGAACGCGGTCCACACCACCGACCAGATCGTCAGCATGGCCGCGCGTCTGGGCTGGACCGTGGGCATCACGGCCGATGATCTCGTCGGCGCGCAATGCCGCGCGGTGATCGGCCTTGCACCGCAGGACGAAAAATGGCTCGCCGGCGAAAACTATGTCGGGGTCTGGCACGGCACGGCGGAGGACGCACGCAAGCGCCAGGAGGCGCTGGACGTGGTTCCGTTCGGGCAATATCAGGCGCTCGCGGTCAGTCCGCTGGCGAGCGGCCGGCTCGATCCGCCGGACATTTGTCTCGTCTATGCCACGCCGGGGCAGATGATCATCCTAATCAACGGGCTGCAATACACCGGCTACAAGAAGTTCGAATGGGGCGTGGTCGGCGAGACCGCTTGCGCCGATTCCTGGGGCAGGGCGCTCAAGAGCGGTGAGCCCAGCCTGTCCTTGCCATGCTACGCCGAACGGCGCTATGGCGGCGTGCCGGACGAGGAGATGCTGATGGCCCTGAAGCCGGAACATCTCGCCAAGGCGGTTGTGGGCATGAAGGCGCTGGCCAAGAACGGCCTGCGTTATCCGATCCCGCCCTATGGTATTCAAAGCGACGTCCGTGCCGGCATGGGCGTGAGCTACGCGAAGAAGTAAAGCAAAGGCGGATCATGAGCTCTGCGAAATTCGACATCGTCGTTTATGGCGCGACCGGTTTTACCGGCCAGCTCGTCGCCGAATACCTGACCCAGCGTTACAAGAGCGACCACGCGCTCAAATGGGCGATGGCAGGCCGCAGCCTCGGCAAGCTGAAATCGGTCCGCGATGCGATCGGCGCGCCCGGGAATACGGCGTTGATTGTCGCGGATGCGTCGGATGCGGCTTCGCTGAAGGCGATGGCGGAGCAGACCATGTCGGTGATCACCACCGTCGGCCCGTATCAGCTCTACGGCGAGGAGTTGCTCGCGGCCTGCGTGGCCACGGGCACGGATTATTTCGATCTCTGCGGCGAGCCGATCTGGATGCGCCAGATGATCGACAAGTACGAGGCGGCTGCAAAAGAGAGCGGCGCGCGGATCGTGTTGTCGTGCGGCTACGATTCCGTGCCGTTCGAGCTCGGTACATTCTTCGTCCAGGAAGAGGCTAAACGTGTCTTCGGCGCGCCGGCCCCGCGGGTGAAAGGGCGTGTGCGCGACATGCGGGGCACGCTCTCGGGCGGCACCGCCGCCAGCGCTAAGGCGACCTTCGATGCGGTGGCCAAGGATCTCAGCCTTGTCGCCATTCTCAACGATCATTTTGCGCTGACGCCCGGCTTCACCGGCCCGAAGCAGCCGAAAGGCAACAGGGCCGCCTTCGAGGAGGATCTGCAATCCTGGGCCGCGCCGTTCACGATGGCGCTGATCAACACGCGCAACGTTCACCGCTCCAACATGCTGATGGGATTCCCCTACGGCCAGGACTTCGTCTACGACGAGATGGTCCTGACCGGTCCCGGCGAGAAGGGCGAGGCCAACGCCAAGCTCGTGATGGCTGCCAATGCGGGCAAGACCGGCCCCGACGCACCGAAGCCGGGCGAGGGGCCGTCGAAGGAAGAGCGTGAAAACGGTCTGTTCGATCTGCTCTATGTCGCGATCGCACCCGATGGCCGCATGGTTCGCGCCGGCGTCACCGGCGACCGCGATCCCGGCTACGGCTCGACCTCGAAGATGATCTCCGAATGCGCCATCTGCATGCTGCGGGACACGACCGACGTCGCAGCCGGCTTCTGGACGCCGGGCGCGGCGATGCAGCACAAGCTGATCAAGCGGCTTCAGGAGAATGCAGGGCTGACGTTCGCTGTGGAGAAGTAGAGGCGCTCACTTGCCGCAATCACGGTGTCATCGTCCGGCTCGACCGGACGATCCAGTATTCCAGAGACGGCTCTGATCGAATCGAGAGGCCGCGGCGTACTGGACGCCCACCCCAGTGCGCAAGTGCGCATAAGGCGGGCATGACAGCGTTCGTGCCACTACACCGCCCGCGCGTCGTAGGCGTACATGAACTCCATGCTTTTCGCGCCCAGCGGCAGCAGCCACTTCATCATCTGATTGCGGATCCACGCGCCGGTGGCGCTGAACTCGCGCTTGTTGTTGCCGTTGCGGCGGGCCATGGCGACGATCTTTTCCGTGCGCGGGCGCCGTTCGGCCTCGAAGGCCTGGAAGGTGGCGCCGAGCTCCCGGCCTTGCTGCATCAACCGGGCGAGGCGCATCGCATCCTCCAGCGCGAGCGAGGCGCCCTGGCCGGCATGGGGGCTGGTCGCATGGGCGGCATCGCCGATCAGCAACGAGCGCTTGCGCGACCAGGTCGGCAGGGTGGCGACGTCGAGCGTGTCGGTGACCACGATGTTCTCGGCTGCCTCGATGATGCCAGGGATCGGATCGTGCCAGCCGCGGTGGAAGCCGCGCAGGTGCTGCTTCAGCGTTGCATGGTCGAGCGCGCGAAACATCGCCGCGTCCATGCCGTGCGCGGGTTGCGTGCTCCACCACATCACGCCGTCGTTCGGATCGGGGCTGCAATAGCCGTAGCCGAAGAAGCCGCTCTGTCCGAACGTGGTTTCGACGTGCCGGCCGATCGGCCGGCCATCGAGGACGGCGTGCGGTACGAAGCCGCCGAAGCCGATCAGTCCGGTATCGAACGGCTGCGGCCCGTCCGGGACGACTTGGCGCCGCGTCACCGAGTGCACGCCGTCGGCGCCGATCACGAAGTCGCCTTCGGCCGTGGTACCGTCGGCGAAGTAGGCGATGATCGGCTGGTCGGCGCGATCCTCGATCTTGATCAGGCGCTTCTCGAAATAGAGCGAAACGCATGCGCACCAGGCCTTGTCGATCAGCATCTCGTTCAGCGTGGCGCGGCAGACATTGACCGCGGGCTGGCCGAAGCGCCGCGCCATGTCGCGATTGATCGAGCCGAGCCTCTCTCCGGCTTGCGAATAGAAGTCGAACGATTCCGCGATCGAGCCGCGGCTGATCAGCTCATTGGAAAGGCCAATCTCGTCCATGACTTGCATGCCGTTCGGCGCGATCTGAAGGCCGCCGCCGATGCCTTTCGAATAGGGCCAGCCTTCGTAGATCGCGGACTCGATGCCGGCGCGGCGCAGCAGGACCGCCGCGACGGGGCCGGCGATGCCGGCGCCGATGATCAGGGCCTTGCGAGGACGATAGGACATGGCTTGCTCCCGACGTTTCCGTGGTGCTAGGAGAATTACAGTCGCTAAATCTCTTAGTCACTAAGATATATATCGACTAAGATACGAGGTTTGCCTTGTCAAGGACGAAGGCGCGCGCCGCGCTGCTGCAGGAGCTCGAGGAGGCGATGCGCAGGTCGTCCGCGCAGGGCGTGCTTTATGGCCAGACCGTTGCGAACGTTGCCGGAATCGCCAATTCCGACCTCGAATGCATGGACATCCTGTACCTCGAAGGCCGCGTCACCGCCGGCCGGCTCGCCGAAGTCACGGGGCTCACGACCGGCGCCATCACCGGCGTGGTCGACCGGCTCGAAAAGGCGGGCCTGGTCCGTCGTGAGCGCGACGATGCCGATCGTCGCAAGGTCTTCATTGCCGTCGTGCCGGAGGCGATCGAAAGGCTCGGCCAGTTCTACGTGCCGATGCAGCAGGCGATGGAGAAGGTTTTTGGCGGCTATTCCGACCAGGAATTGCGCCTGCTGCTGCGCTTCGCCAATGAGGGCTACAAGGGCGTGCTCGCGGCGACCGCGGCGCTGAAGGGCCTGCTCGACACGCCGCCGGAGAAACGCCCCGATCTCAAGCTGAAGAAGCTTCGTCGCCAGACCTAGCCTTGTAGATCTGTGCAGCCGCGATCATGCCCCACATCGCGCCCAGCATCATCCAGAAGTGCCGCCAGTGGTCGGTGTCGATCACGAAGCTTTCGCCGACGGTGCCGACGAAGGCGGAGAACACCGCCAGATAAGCGCGCTGCCAGGGCACGGGCACGAAGATGTGCCTGACACCCATGATGACGGTCGTGAAGACCAGCGCGGGATAGCAGATGCCTGACAGCCAGCCGCCGGACATGAAGGCGTTGAGATAGGAGTTGTGGGTGTCCTCGGGGAAGAAGCGGTGGAATTGCAGAGGGCCGATGCCGAACGGCAGGTCGAGCGCCATCTCCGCTCCCAGGATGTGCCGCCCGAACCGGCCGAAGCGGCCTTCGTCATAGCTCTGATCGAAGCTCGCGCGCTGCTTGAACATCTCGGCGGTGGAATCGAACGACATCAACACCGCGATCAGCGCAAGGCCCAGCACCGCGGCCAGGATCGCCATGACGATGATACGCGAGCGTTGCGCGTTGGTGCGGCTGGTCAGCACCATCAGCGCCAGCATGAAGGCGGATGTCAGCACCAGCCCGCCCCAGGCGGCGCGGGAGAAAGCGAGCAGGATCGCCAGCGACATGATGCCGAAGGCGATGACGTTGCGAAACGCCTTGCCGAACTTGTCGGAGACGACGCTCTGCAGCGAGAACAGTGCCGGCAGGATCAGGAAGGCGCCGAGCACGTTCGGATCCTTGAAGGTGCCGCGCGCGCGTCCGTACAGCGTGAGGAGGTCGTCGCCGCCGGGAACCAGGTGGAAGTAGCCGGCGACCGCCGACAGCGAGGCGACCATCGCGCCGATCACGAGCCCGCGGCGGAGCATATCGAGCCGGGCGGCGGTGTCCTCCGACGTGACCATGGCGAAGAACACGACTGTGACCGCCATGTACCAGGAGGTCGCAATCCAGCTCACCACCTCGGACTGCTCGAACAGCGGGATCGCGCTGATCGTATAGCCGATATTGAGCAGGACCAGCATCAGCACCAGCGGCATCAAAGCGAGCCGCAGACGCAGTCCGGTGGCGAAGAAGGTGACGGTGGCCAGCAGCGTCACGATCTCGTAGGGGCTCGGCTCGATGAACACGATCGCGCCGGAGGCGCCGACCAGCCATACCAGCGCGCGCTGGAGCGCCAACACGCCGGGCGCAGCCCGAACCGCTGCATTCATCTCCCCGGCTGTTGCCGCATACGCCATCACACGCTCATACGTTTACGCAACTGGTACGCCACAAATACCGCTGTCATCGCCCGGCTTGACCGGGCGATCCAGTACTCCGCGGCGTCTATTGCGGAAGCGGCCGGCGCCGCGGAGTACCGGATGCCCCGCCCCAGTGCGCAACAGCGCACAAGGAGGGGCATGACGGAAAAATTCAACTCAATACGCGTTCTCGTTCTTGGTCAGCAGCGAGATCGGCGTCTTCAGCAGAATGACGAGATCGAACAGCACCGACCAGTTCTCGATGTAATAGAGGTCGAACTCGACGCGCTTCTGGATCTTCTCTTCGTTGTCGATCTCACCGCGCCAGCCGTTGATCTGGGCCCAGCCGGTGATGCCGGGCTTGACCCGGTGGCGGGCGAAATAGCCGTCGACGGCTTCGTCGAACAGGCGGCTCTGCAGCTTGCCCTGCACCGCATGCGGACGCGGGCCGACCAAAGAGAGATCGCCGGAGAAGACCACGTTGAAGAGCTGCGGCAGCTCGTCGAGGCTGGTCTTGCGGATGAAGCGGCCGACGCGGGTGACGCGCGAGTCGTTCTTGGTCACGACCTTCGAGGCCGTCGGATCGGCCTGATGATGGTACATTGAGCGGAACTTGTAGACGTCGATGCGCTCGTTGTTGAAGCCGAAGCGCTTTTGGCGGAACAGCACGGGTCCGGGGCTGTCGAGCTTCACGGCCAGCGCCACCAATCCCATCACCGGCAAGGCCACGAGCAGCGCGAGGGTGCCGACCACGCGGTCGAACAGCCATTTCATCACCAGGTCCCAGTCGGTGATCGGCGCCTCGAACACGTCCAGCGTCGGCACCTCGCCGATATAGGAATAGGAGCGGGGGCGGAAGCGCAGCTTGTTGGTGTGTGCGGAGAGGCGGATGTCCACCGGCAGCACCCAGAGCTTCTTCAGCATCTCCAGGATGCGCGTCTCGGCGGAGATCGGCAGCGCGAACAGCACGAGATCGACGCGGGTGCGGCGGGCGAATTCGACGATGTCGTCGACCTTGCCGAGCTTGCGCGCGCCGGCACAGGTGTCGAGCGCGCGGCTGTCGTTGCGGTCGTCGAACACGCCGAGCACATGGATGTCGGAATCCTCCTGCTGCTTCAGCGCCTCGACCAATTGTTCGCCGTTGCGGTCGGAGCCGACGATGATGGTGCGGCGGTCGAGCCGGCCCTCGCGCCCCCAGGCGCGCACCAGCGAGCGCAGCACCAGACGCTCGCAGAGGAGCGCGGCGAGCCCGAGGACGTAAAAGGCGGCAAGCCAGAGCCGCGATATTTCGCTGCCGAACTTGGCGAAGAAGGAGATGCCGATGAACAACAGGAAGACGAACGACCAGGACGAGATCATCCGCGTCATCTGCCGGAGCTGACCGCGGAACAACTGCACCTGATAGATGTCGGCGGCTTGGAAGCAGACCACGGCGGAGACCGCGACGGCGATGATCTGCGCGGGATAGATCCAGCTGAACGAGCCGGCGTGCGGCATGACATAGCCGAGATAGAGTACAATGCCGACGAGGCTCAGCAGCGCGAAATCGGCGAGGCGCACGAAGCCGGTGATCACGATCGGCGAATAGGCGCGGGCGACCTTCTGGTTGACGACGTCGAGCGCGGCGGCCGAGAGCCGTTGACGCCGCTCCACAAAGGGCCGGTCAGCCGGCTTCGCCGCGGCGCTGGTCGCGGCATCGAGCATCGAGCGTGCGTTGAGCGGTTCCACGGGCGTCCACGTCCATTCCAAAAACCCGCGGGCCACGTCCTTGCGTCCCGGGCGAGCATCCCCTGGCGCTTGGGTTATCGGACAAATCGGAAGATTCTCTAAAGCGGGTCTTAAGAATGGTTAGTGATTGGTAAATGCGTCGCGATAGCCCGCGAGCACGCCCTCGACCATCGCCTGCTGCGAGAAATGCGCGGAGATGCGCTCGCGAAGCGACAAGGCGCGCTGCGCTGTTCCCAGCGGATTGTCGAGCGCGGCCGCGATCGCCTCCGCCATGGCTTCCGCGTTGCTCGGCGCAAACAGAGCCGGGTTCTCCGCGCCGAAAATCTCGGGAATGCCGCCGATCTTGGACGCAATCATCGGTATCCCGGCGGCACCGGCCTCGATCACGACATAGGGCATGGAATCGCCACGCGAGGGAACGACCAGCAGCCGCCCCTTGGAAAAGCCGTAGCGTGCCTTGACGTGACCGATGAAGCGGATGGCGCTGGAGAGGCCGAGCCTCTCGACTTGCGCTTTGAGCGCCGCGGTCTCCTCGCCGTCACCGCCGAGCGTCAGCGTGACCTTCTTACCGCCCTCGTGCAGGCGCGCCACCGCGTCGACCAGCAGATCGGCGCCCTTGATGTGCCTGAACTCACCGACATAAGCGAGGTCGGTGGCGTCGTCGGCCATGACGACAGGTTCGAATTCCTCCGGCGTCACGCCGTTGAAGACGCAATGCACCACGCCCTTCGGCTTGCCGACGATGCGCTGATAGGTGTCGCGGGCAAACGCGCTTTCGAACAGGAACAGGTCGGTCGCGTCCATCAGCGCACGCTCGAGCCGCGCGTAAAACTCGCCCTTGAGGGTGTTGAGGGGATAATGCAGCGAGCCGCCATGCGGGGTGTAGATGCGGATGGTGTCGTCGGATCGCCGCCGCATGCGGATGAAAGCGCCGGCCTTGGCGCCGTGGCCATGCATGACGTCGGGCTTGAGCGTGGCGATCAGGCGCCGCAAGCGGAACCAGACCAGCACATCGTCGGGCGACGGTTCGCGGCGGATCGCCATCCGGTGCACGCCGAGCTTCAGCCGCGGTGCGAGCTCGGCAAGGGCCTTGTCGGCGCGCTCACCGCCGGTGAGACTGTCGGCGAGGATGCCGACATGATGGCCACGATCGACCTGGCCGTTGGCGACGTCGAGGATGTGGCGGAAGATGCCGCCGACCGGAGCGCGCACGGCGTGCAGGATGCGAAGCGGCTGGTCGGGAGAGGGGGGCATGATCAAAACCAGCGCTCGACGGCGAATGCTCGAACAATCTGACGAAATATCGAGACGGATTAAGAGGCCTCGTGGTTAACAAACGGTGACGGACGCACCTGCGCGAGCCGCCCGACGCTGCGATTAACCCAGCGGCAACCTTAATGGAGTGTAATCGCCCTGGTTGAGGTAGGTTCGTGGCGTTGCGCCTGCGGGAGTGTTCGATGCGTTTAGCGTTCTGGCGTGCCGGCAAGGACAAGGCGGTGGTCAAGCGGGCTGTCTCGAAGGCAGCAGCCAAGCGGGCTGAACTCGAGTCCAGCTTTGAAGCAAAGCCTGCGCCCGTTGCTCCGCGGCCGGCGCCAGTCGAATCCGGCGACATCGACCTGCACGCGCTCGGCGCGGCATTGGCGCGCAAGCGCGGCTGGATCATCGTTCCGACGGTGCTGGCGCTCGTCGCATCCATCGCAATCGTCAATCTCATCACGCCGCGCTACAAGTCTGAATCCCGTATCCTGATCGACGGCCGTGAGAACGTGTTTCTGCGGCCCAATAGCGATCGCGCCGAGGAACGGCAGGCGCTCGACGCCGAAGCCGTCACCAGCCAGGTGCAGCTCGTGCTGTCGCGCGATCTCGCGCGCGAGATCATCAAGAAGAACAAGCTTGCGGAGCGGCCCGAGTTCGATCCGGTGCTGCAAGGCGTTTCGCCGCTGAAGTCTCTTGCGGCGCTGGTCGGCATCGGCCGCGATCCGTTCTCGATGACGCCGGAAGAGCGGGTGCTGGACGCCTATTACGAGCGCCTCCAGGCCTACGCTGTCGACAAGTCACGCGTCATCGTGATCGAATTCCAGTCTGCCGATCCCGATCTCGCCGTGCGCGTCGCCAATTCGATCGCCGACGGCTATCTCGTGCTCCAGCAGGATGCGCGCCAGGACCAGGCCCGAAACGCCAGCCAGTGGTATGCCGGCAGGATCGACGAGCTGCGACGGAATGTCTCCGAGGCCGAAGCGAAGGCCGAGGACTTCCGCTCCAAGTCGAGCCTGTTCGTCGGCACCAACAACACGACGCTATCGAACCAGCAGATGGGCGAGGTCAACACCCAGCTCAACAATGCGCGCGCGCTCAAGGCCGATGCCGAGTCCAAGGCGCGCCTGATCCGCGAGATGATCCAGAGCGGCAAACCGATCGAATCGTCGGAAATCTTGAACTCGGAATCGATGCGCACGCCTTCGCAGCAGCGCGTGGCGTTGCGGGCCCAGCTGGCCGAGCAATCGTCGACGTTGCTCGGCAACCATCCGCGCATCAAGGAGTTGAAGGCGCAGCTCGCCGACCTCGACACCCAGATCCGCGACGAGGCCGCCAAGCTCGCCCGCACGCTCGAAAACGATGCGCGCGCCGCCAGCGGGCGCGTTCAGGAATTGTCGGCGAGCCTCGAGCAGCTCAAGAAGCAGGCGACGGCCACCAACGGCCAGGACGTGCAGCTCCGCGCCCTCGAGCGTGAGGCCAAGGCGCAGCGCGACCTGCTCGAAACCTATCTCGCGAAGTACCGTGAGGCCAACACCCGCGAGACCATCGACACCGCGCCGACGGATGGCCGCATCATCTCGCGCGCCGTCGTCTCGAACACGCCGGCCTATCCGAAGAAGCTGCCGATCGTGCTGATCGCGACGATCGCGACACTGCTGCTCTCGTCCGGCGTCGTCGTCACCGGAGAGTTGTTGCGCCAGACCGCGCCCCGTGCGGTGGCGGTGTTCACGCCAGCCCTGACGCGGGCGTCGGCTCGCCAGGAACAAATCGTCCAACCGGAGGTCGTCGAGCCCTTCGCCGATCCGGTCGTCGATCCCGTCATGGCAGAACCCGCGCCGCTGCAGCCGGAGATGACGGCCGATGCCGATGTCGCCGAATTCGCGGAGATCGAGCATCTGGCCGACAGCCTGCGCGCCGCCGGAGCCATGGCGAAGAAGGTCACGGTGCTCGGCACTGCGAGCGGCGAAGCCATCACGCTGTCGACCCTGACATTGGCCCGGCACCTGGCGCGCGATGCGCGGGTCGTCGTGGTCGATCTCGCCGCGTCCTCGCCGACCATGGCCGCCGTGTCCGTCGATGCCTCGGCACGCGGCCTCGCCGAACTGATGCAGGGCGAGGCGTCGTTCGCGCAGATCATCACCCGGGACAAGCTCTCGCGGCTGCATCTGGTCATGGCAGGCCGCCCCGGCTTCGATCGCAGCCTGTTGCAGTCGCCCCGCGTGACGCTCGCGATCGACGCGCTGCTGCGCGCCTACGACCACGTGCTGCTCGATGCCGGCAGTGCCTCCGACCTTCCTGCGGAGCTCCTGACGGCGAATGCCCGCGCCGTCGTCGTGCCCGACGCGTCGATGGCGCCGGATGCGCGCGCACTGATGTGCGAGCAGCTCAGCGCCGTCGGATTCAATGAAGTGACGATGCTGAGCAGGTCCGTGCAGCCGTCGGATGCGAGGGACGCGCCGCGCGTCGTGGCGGCGTAGGCGTTTCTTACCCTCTCCCCCTGTGGGAGAGGGTGGCTCGCCGCGATAGCGGCGAGACGGGTGAGGGGTCTCTCTCCGCGCGTGCCTCTCGCATTTTGACTTGCTGATACAACCCCTCATCCGGCGCTTCGCGCCACCTTCTCCCACAAGGGGAGAAGGTGGGCAGTCGTGCAATCGCGAGAGCTACCCGAACGCTCGCCGCAGCCGCTGCGCCAGGTCGAACAACATCTGGTTCTGTTTCACCAGCCGCTTGCCGTGGCTCAGCGAGGACATCGCCATGGCCGCGAGCTTTCCGCGTGACGTCAGCGGAACGAAACTGTCGAAGATGTCCTGGTCGTCCTTGCAGAACATCCGCTTGTACTCGTCCGAGCCGATGCCGAGGTCGAGCGAGCGGTAGCCGCGCTCGGCGCAGCGGTCGATGATGTAGCGCATCAGGATCAGCCCGGGGCTGTAGCGGGCGTGCTCGGACATCGTGTAGGTGTTGAACATCATCGAGAAGCGCTGGCCGTCGGCGACGCCAGCGAAGATTGCGATCACCTCGTCGTCGCATTCGAGCGCGTGGATGTCGATGACGCGGCCGTCGCCGCGTGGTGCAAGGCAGGCGCTGCGGACGAATTGCTCGACGCCGGGCTCTGCGAAGACGTTGGGCAGCTTCTGTTCGGCCATCCGAGCCGGCTTGATACGGAAGAACCAGTCGAGCAGGCGGGTGATGTCCGCATCGGTGGTCGCCAAATGATAGCGATGGCCGGCGAGCGCCTGGAGCTTCTTCTCCTTGCTCTTGAGGCGGCGGCGGAAGGAGTTGCTGATCCGCGATGCCGGCGGACCGCCCGGTTCCATCGTGAGCAGCGGGCAGCCGTTGATCGCGCTTTGGCGTGGCAAATGCGCGAACGGGTTCTGCTGGTCGTTCCAGTGCAGCGGCTGCTGCGTCAGTGCGAGCACGTCGGCATGTTCGTTGAGCGGCGCAAGCAGCGCGTCGAGATCACCGCTGGCGACCTGCGCTGCAAATTCGGCGTTCCACAAGCCCATGTTGAAGGTCGTATGCTTGCCGCCCATGAAGCAGGCGGTGCGCACGCCGTGGCTTTGGCGCAGCGAGAGCGGCAGCAGCAGCAGCGGCCGATGCTCGGAGTCGCGGGCAATGACGATAAAGGGGCGGGCGCGTTCCTGCTCGCCGACCAGACGCTGCCAGGGACTGAGCAGATCAAATCGCTGATAGGGCGTGAAGAGATGACCGGGCTGCTCGAAGGCGCGCCAGACGGCCTCGGCCGCGCCGAGATCGGTCACGATATCGACATGCGCGATGCGGCCCGCTTTCGACTGCGCTGGCAATTCTGCCGTCCGGCTTTGCATCGCCGCAGCCATGGTCATTCGCGAACCTGTCGAGAAATCAAAAATATGCGTAATTCGGCCTGTGGCCGACCTTTGCAAAGAAATGTCAACAAAGGGTAATGACTACAAGAGGGGACCGGCCGCCGACGGGCGCGAGGTGGGACATTGGCATCCGACGACAGATGGCTGGAACGGCTGCGACTTGAGCTGACCTGGTTCACGGGCCAGGCTGCGCTGCGCAGTCGTGGAGCCGGCGCCATCCTGCGCTTTGCGCATGTGCTGTCGCGCCGGCGCGGCGGGTTTCAGCCGCTGCGCGAGAACGAGATCACGCCGCATTTCCTCGATCGCGCCATTCGCGCGCTGAAGCGGTGGAACTATGATTTCGTCGGCATGGACGAGGTCTGCCGGCGCGCGGTGACGCTGTCGGAACAGCGGCGCTTCGTGGCACTCACCTTCGACGGCGCCGGCAAGGATCTGATCGACTTTGCCTATCCGGTGCTGGCGCGCCACGCCGTGCCCTTCACGATCTATGTGCCCACGGCGTTTCCCGACGGCGTCGGTGAGGCCTGGTGGCTCGGACTCGAACAGGTGATCGCGCGCGAGAGCCGTGTCAGTCTCTTGATGGGCGAGAAGGAGCAGCGCTTCACTGTGACTGGCAACGCGGAGAAGCAGGCGCTGTTTTCGTTCCTCGAGGCCTGGCTGCGCTCGCTGCCGCCGGCGGATGTGTCGGCTGCGATCGCAGACCTCTGCACGCGCTACCGGGTCGACCTTGCCGCGCTCTCACGCCAGGCATCGATGAATTGGGAGGATCTGGCAAGGCTTTCGGCCGATCCGCTGGTGACAATCGGCAGTGCGACCGTGAACTATCCCGTTCTCGCCAACATGAAGGATGCGGCCGCACTGCGCGAGATGACGATGGGCAAGGCGGTGGCGGAGGCGGCCTTCGATCGCGACATCCGGCATCTCGCCTTTCCGTTCGGTGATCGCGCCTCGTTCCGGCGCAGCCATGTCATCATGGCGGAGGAGGCGGGCTTTGCCAGCGCGGTGACGACGATCCCGGGCGTGGTGGACGCGGAGGGACGCACCAATCTGCGCGCGCTGCCGCGCATTTCCTGGGACGGCCGGGTGCGCTCGCTGCGCATGATGCGGGTGCTGGTGTCGGGGGTCGCTTTTGCGCCGGTGAAGCCGACTGGCACTGCTGGGACCTAGAAGCGCTACGAACTGGAAGCGCTACGAACTCGACTTGGCCCGGTCCGGCCGCTGCATCCAGCTCACGATCGGCATCGCCGGCAGCACCCAGCCCATGCCGACCACCACGTAGTAGATCGCCTGCCGCCAGCCGGATTCGGCGATCCACGGCATCTGCGCCAGCGCCATGCCGAGCAGTGCCCAGACGGTGGCGAGCACCAGGAGCAGGATGGTGCCGAGGAACTTGCGAGTGCGGATCGTCATGACGGAATATCGCGGCTTTCGCGTAACTTGCGCTGCGGGAGCGGGGGACTATAAGGGGCACGCAGTCCGGTTCAAGCTCTGGTTTTGCCTCGAATGACGACGAATTCCGCCCCGTCCGAGCCGTATCGCGCCGTGCGCTGGTGGCTGATCTCAGTGGCTGCGCTGATCGCGCTGATGGTGCTGGTCGGAGGCGCAACGCGGCTGACGGAATCCGGGCTCTCGATCGTCGAGTGGAAGCCGGTCACGGGCAGCGTGCCGCCACTTTCGGAAGCGCAGTGGACGGCGGCCTTCGAGGCCTACAAGACGATCCCGCAATATCGCGAACTCAACGCCGGCATGAGCCTGTCCGAGTTCAAGGAGATCTTCTGGTGGGAATGGAGCCATCGGCTGCTCGGCCGTTTCATCGGCGTCGCCTATCTGTTGCCGTTCCTGTTCTTCCTCTGGCGCGGCGGCCTGTCCGGTGAGTTGAAGCGGCGGCTGTGGCTATTGTTTGGGCTCGGCGGCCTCCAGGGCGCGGTCGGCTGGTGGATGGTGGCCTCGGGGCTGTCCGAACGCGTCGAGGTGTCGCAATATCGGCTGGCGACACATCTTATGCTCGCGCTCGTGATCTTCGCCGGCATCGTCTGGACGGTGCGGCGGCTCGCCGGGCGTCCGCAGATCGCAGCATCGTCGCGGCTGCGCTTTACCAGCGCCTTGCTCCTCGCGGTGACCTTTATCCAGATCTATTTTGGTGCTCTGGTTGCGGGCCTGCGCGCCGGCCGCGCCTACAACACCTGGCCGCAGATCGACGGCGCGTTCATTCCCTCAGGGGAGCGGCTGTGGTTCGAGACGCCGTGGTGGCGCAACATGTTCGACAATGTGCTGACGGTGCAGTTCGAGCACCGGATGACGGCCTATGCGCTGTTCGCGCTGGCGGCGTTGCACGCGTTCGACGCCGTGCGTTCACGCGCGGGTTCGGCGGCAAGCGGCGCGCTTTTGCTGCTGGGCGCGGTCAGCCTGCAAGCATTGCTCGGCATCCTCACGCTGCTCAACCAGGTGCCGATCGATCTCGCGCTCGCGCATCAGGCAGTCGCCATCGTGGTGCTGACGCTTGCGGTGATGCAGACAGAGCGGCTCGCGACGCGTGGCGCAACCGAAGCGCAGCCGCGCGCCGTTCCCGTCGGTCAGGCCGGCTGATCGGATCTGCTCTTCAGCAATAGCCGTAGATGCCGCACGAGTAGGGCAGGCGCCAGAAATAATCGACCTGCTTCCCGCCGTAATACGCGCCCTGGTAATCGTAGTCCCAGGGGCGGCCGTAATAGCCCGGCAGCGTGTGCGAGCCCGGCAGCAGTGGCGTACCCGGTAAATTGCGGATGTAGCTGCCGATGCCGTAGGCCGGCGAGATCAGCGCATCCGGATCGGTCTCGACATAGACCTGCGGCAGTTCCTGCGGCGGAGCGGCGGCCCGCCGCCTCGGCGTGGCCGGCAGATCGGCGGCGAACGCAGCTGAGACTGTCAACATCGCCGCAAGGGCAGGCACCATCCAGCGCAGCATCGTCGGCTCCGAATCAAAGGGGGCGATCCAGTGACGATGTATGCGGCAGATATGGTTAATGACTGTTAACTGGAGCCGGACTCCCGGGGCACATCAAAGCGCCCCGGAATGTCCAGGACAGCTACGTGCCCAGTGCCTGTTCCAGATCGGCGATCAAATCTTCCTTGTCCTCGATGCCGATCGAGAGCCGCACCACGTCGGGGCCGGCGCCGGACTTGACCTTGGCGGCGTCGTCGAGCTGGCTGTGCGTGGTCGAGGCCGGATGGATGACCAGCGAGCGGGTGTCGCCGACATTGGCCAGATGCGAGAACAGCTGCAACTTCGACACCAGGCTGACGCCGGCATCGTAGCCGCCCTTCAGGCTGAAGGTGAACACGGCGCCGGCACCCTTCGGCGCGTATTTGCGCGCGAGCTGGTTGTACTTGTCGCTTGCAAGGCCCGCATAGTTCACCGCGGCCACCGCCGGATGGCCGGCGAGGAATTCGGCGACCGCTTTCGCGTTGTCGCAGTGCTTCTGCATACGCAGCGGCAATGTCTCGATGCCGGTGAGGATCATGAAGGCGTTGAATGGCGACAGCGCGGGTCCGAGGTCGCGCAGGCCGAGCACGCGGCAGGCGATCGCGAAGGCGAAATTGCCAAACGTCTCCTGCAGCCGGATGCCGTGATATTCGGGCCGCGGCTCCGATAACATCGGATATTTGCCGCCGGTCGACCAGTCGAAAGTGCCGGCATCGACGATGATGCCGCCGATCGAATTGCCGTGGCCGCCGAGAAATTTCGTCAGCGAGTGCACGACGATGTCGGCGCCGTGGTCGATCGGGCGGATCAGATAGGGTGAGGCCAGCGTATTGTCGACGATGAGCGGTACGCCCGCCTTGCGCCCCACCGTCGAGATCGCCTCGATGTCGGTGATGCTGCCGGCGGGATTGGCGATGGACTCGATGAAGATCGCTTTCGTGCGCGGCGTGACCGCGCGTTCGAAGCTCGCGATGTCGTCGGGATCGGCCCACACCACGTTCCAGCCGAAGCTCTTGAACGCGTGGGTGAACTGGTTGATCGAGCCGCCATAAAGCTTTCGCGCGGCGATGAACTCGTCGCCGGGCTGGAGCAATTGCTGCAACACCACGACCTGCGCGGCATGGCCCGAGGCCACCGCCAGCGCGGCCGTGCCGCCTTCGAGCGCCGCGACGCGCTCTTCCAGCACGGCGTTGGTGGGATTGCCGATGCGGGTATAGATGTTGCCGAAGGCCTGCAGGCCGAACAGAGAGGCGGCGTGGTCGGCGTCGTTGAAGACGAACGACGTCGTTTGATAGATCGGAGTCGCGCGCGCACCAGTGGTGGGATCGGGCTGTGCACCGGCATGCACGGCGAGGGTCGAAAATCCCGGAAGGCGATCGCTCATTGAGGGCGTCCTGTTCTCGTGGTCTGAAATCGCGCGGCATGCTGATTGGCGCCGCGGCTGCCGTCAAGGCGCGGCTTCACATCGAAACGATCGTGCTACGCATTGTCGCGTTCGCGAAATGAAACCTTCGCAATTGCGTCAGCTTTGCTCGGTCTTGTTTTTGGCGGCGCGGTCCGATGCCGCAGTGTCGCCGCCGCCGACACTCATCCGATTGAGGGATAGCCGCATGCCCTGCGTCGGCACCGGAGCGCGTTTCGAGCTCAGCGTGCGTGAATTGACGCCCATCCACGAGATCTCCGACGACAGGCGGCCATATTCGATCTTGGGGCAGCGGTTCATCACCACCTTGATACCGACCGATTCCGCCTTCAGCGCCGCCGCATCGTCGCGCGCCCCCAACTGCATCCAGATCACCATCGGCAGCGGATCGAGCGTGAGGGCTTCCTCGACCACGGGCATGATGTGGCTGGAGTTGCGGAAAATGTCGATCATGTCGACGGGACGGCCGATGTCGGACAGCGAGGCGACGAAGGGTTTTCCGAGCAGCTCCTTGCCGACATGGCCGGGATTGACTGGGATCATGTCGTAGCCACGCTGGGCCAGATATTTGAACGCGAAATAGCTCGGCCGCACGTTGGCCGGCGAGGCGCCGACCATCGCGATCGATTTCACGTTGTTGAGGATGCCCCGGATGTAATTGTCGGGATAGGCGTCGTGGTTCATTGGCTCATCTTTTCGGGCTCACGCCGTCATTGCGAGGAGCGAAGCGACGAAGCAATCCAGTCTGTCTCCGAGGAGGGATTCTGGATTGCTTCGCTTCGCTCGCAATGACGAATTACTCATCCCGCCATGTCGGCGTGCGCTTCTCGATGAAGGCGCCGATGCCTTCCTCGGCGTCGCGCGCCATCATGTTCTCGGTCATCACCTCTGCCGCATAGCGATAGGCATCTGCAAGGTTCATCTCGGCCTGGCGGTAGAACGCCTCCTTGCCGAGCTTGACGGTATAGGCGGATTTCAGCGCGACCTGTTCGGCGAGCGCAATGGCGGCATGGCGCTCGTTGCCGGCGGCGACGACACGATTGACGAGCCCGATCTCGCGGGCGCGTGCGGCCGGGATCGGCTCGCCTGTCAGCAACATCTCCATCGCCTGCTTGCGCGGCACATTGCGCGACAGCGCCACCATTGGCGTCGAGCAGAACAGGCCGATGTCGACGCCGGGAGTGGCGAAGTGTGCTGCTTCCGAGGCGATCGCGAGATCGCAGCTTGCCACGAGTTGGCAGCCGGCCGCGGTCGCGATGCCCTGGACGGATGCGACCACGGGCTTGGGCAGGTGCACGATCGCCTGCATCATCGCGCTGCAGGCGGTCATCATCTCGGCGAAGAAGGCACGGCCCCGATCCGGATCGGCGCGACGCGCGGTCAGCTCCTTCATGTCGTGGCCGGCGGAGAAGGCGGGACCGTTGGCCGCGATCACGACGCCGCGGACGGTCTTGTCGTCGCGGATCTCGTTGAGCTCGGCGTGCAGGCTTGCGATCATCGCCGCCGACAGGCTGTTGCGGGCGGTCGGGCGGTTGAGGGTCAGGACCGCGATAGGGCCGACGGTCTCGCGCAGCAGGATCGGCAGTTGCGGGGAGGGGGCGCGGGCGGCCTGGACGGACATCAAAGCGTTTCCGGTTGGATTTTTGCGATTGGATGACGCAGATAACTTAATGTAACAGGGGACGTGAAGCGAGGGTGAGGGGCAGCATGGCGTTAGCGAAAATGAGCGTGGCGGAGCTCGAGCAGTTCCTCCGCAACGAGTTTCCCCAGGCCTTCAGCGGCGACGACATCACGATCGAGAGCGCGGACGGTCAGGCCTGCCTTTTGCGTCAGCGCTATAGCGAAAAGATGCTGCGGCCGGGTGGAACCGTGTCCGGCCCGACCCTGATGGCGCTCGCCGATTTCGCGATGTACGTGGTGCTGTTGTCCGCGATCGGGCCGATCGGGCTCGCGGTGACCACCAATCTCAACATTAACTTCCTGCGCAAGGGCCAGCCCGGGCAGGACGTGCTGGCGGAGGCGCGGCTGCTCAAGCTCGGCAAGCGCCTCGCAGTCGGTGAGGTGAAGCTATTGTCCGGCACCTCGCCCGACCCGATTGCGCATGTCACCTCGACCTATTCCATTCCAAACGTTTGAACTTTTTACGGGTATCTTAATACCATATTTCTAAGTCGTTGATATTGAACAAGTAAATTCCGCCTTTGGGCATTGACCGCGGCGCCTCTGTTCTCTAGAAAACCGCCAGTCCGGTGCGGTGTTCGCGCCGATGCTCCCCGTTCACGGAAACTCTGACATGAAAACCTTTTCGGCAAAGCCGGCTGAGGTGACGAAGAAGTGGGTACTGATCGACGCCAAGGGTCTGGTCGTCGGCCGTCTCGCCACCATCGTCGCCATGCGCCTGCGCGGCAAGCACCTCCCGACCTACACCCCGCACGTTGATTGCGGCGACAACATCATCATCATCAACGCGCAGCATGCGGTTCTCACCGGCCGCAAGCGCGAGCAGAAGACCTATTACAAGCACACCGGCTATGTCGGCCACGTCAAGGAGCGCACCGCGCGCCAGATCCTGGAGGGCAAGCATCCCGAGCGCGTGCTCGAGAAGGCCGTCGAGCGCATGATCCCGCGTGGCCCGCTCGGTCGCGTCCAGATGGGCAACCTCCGCGTCTATGGCGGCGCCGATCATCCGCACGAGGCCCAGACGCCCGAGAAGATCGACATCGCCAAGTTGAACCGCAAGAACACGAGGGCCGCATAACATGGCCGAATCCATCCAGTCGCTCGACCAGCTCTCGCAGCTCAAGACGGCGGCCGCGCCCGACGCGCCCAAGCACGAGAAGAAAGTCGACAAGTTCAACCGCGCCTATGCAACCGGCAAGCGCAAGGACGCGGTCGCCCGCGTCTGGATTAAGCCAGGCGCCGGCAAGGTCACGGTCAACGCGCGCGAGGTCGAGGTCTATTTCGCCCGTCCCGTGCTGCGCATGATGATCGAGCAGCCGTTCTCCGTGGCCGCGCGGTCCGGCCAGTATGACGTGATCTGCACCGTCGCCGGCGGTGGTCTGTCCGGCCAGGCCGGTGCCGTCCGTCACGGCATCTCCAAGGCACTGACCTATTTCGAGCCGGAGCTGCGCACCGTGCTCAAAAAGGGCGGCTTCCTCACCCGCGACTCCCGCGTGGTCGAGCGCAAGAAGTACGGCAAGGCCAAGGCCCGCCGGTCCTTCCAGTTCTCGAAGCGTTAATCGCATCGGTCGCATTCGTCGCGAAAGCGGCTTCAATGAAATGCAAAAGGGCGCTGATTTCAGCGCCCTTTTTGCTGTTCGTTTGTATGCAAATTGATGACGTGTTTCCTGAAAACTTGGGCTCGCATGAAAACCTGAATGGAACCCGCGGGACATAGCGTCGCTTTTGGAAGGGCGCGCAAATCGGTTGATCCGATCGCGTAACTGCTATGTCTAGAAGGGGGCCGACATGATGTCGCTCGATAGCATCACGCTCTATTTGGTCGCCACCATGGTCGCCGCACTGCTCGGCGCCATGATGGTGTTTTTCGGAAGGCAGGAGAATAGCGCTGCGCTGAAATGGTGGGGCACCGCCTATCTCCTCGGCGCCGCATCGGTCGCGCTCTGGACGGCGGCGGGCGACAGATTGGGGCCGCATCTTTACCTTGCGCTGAACGCGGTCGGCTTCGTCGCGTGCGGCATGGTGTGGAATGCGGCGCGCGTCTTCCACGGCCGCAAGCCGAATTGGCCGGGTCTCCTGGTCGGCGCGCTCGCCTGGGTCGCTGCCGCCACGTTGCTCGATCCCGCCGCGTCCATGCTGCGCATGATCGTCGGCGCCGGCATCGTGTCGGTCTATGCGGCGTTGACCGCCAGCGAGCTCTGGGTCGAGCGACGCAAGAGCCTGCAACGGCGCTGGCCGGCCTTCGTGGTGCCGGTGATGCACGGCTGCGTCTTGATGCTGCCGATCGTGCTCGGCAGCTTCCTGCGTCCGCACGATGCGGGTTTCGCCAGCAGCATCTGGGTCACCGTGTTCGCGGTCGAGCTCGTGCTTTATGCCGTCGGCACCGTGTTCGTGATCTTCATGCTGGTGTCCGAGCGCACCGTCACCGCGCACCGGACCGCCGCCTCCACCGATCCGCTGACCGGCATGCTCAACCGCCGCGGCTTCTCGGAAGCCTGCGGGCGCGTGATCGAGCGCGAGGCAAAGGCCGGACGTCCCGTGACCGTGATGATCTTCGATATCGATCATTTCAAGTCGATCAACGACCGGTTCGGCCATCCCGCCGGCGACGAGATGCTGAAACTGTTCTCGACCGTCGTCGTCAGCAATCTGCGCATCAGCGACATGTCGGGTCGCATCGGCGGCGAGGAGTTCGCCGCCCTCCTGCCGTGTTCGCTCGAGGAGGGCGTGCTGGTCGCTGAGCGCGTGCGCGAGGCCTTCGAGACCTCCGGCGTCGTCGTCGACGAGGGCCCGGTCGACACCACCGTCAGCATCGGCGTCGCCGGCGGTCCGGCCGGCACCGAGCTCGAAGTGCTGCTGGCCTCGGCCGACACCGCGCTCTACCAGGCCAAGCGCGGCGGCCGAAACCGCGTCGAGTCGGCGGAGGAGCTGCCACTGTCGCTGGAGAACTGGCGCCGCCAGAGCGCCGCGCGGATCGGCGTGCCCAACACGCAGTCCAAAGCGCAGCCGGCGACCGCCTAGGCAAAGGAGGCCTCGCGGTAATCCCCTGTTTACCATTCGATCCCTACCATTGCGGTCATGGAATCGATCCGTCGACAGAACCCGCAGACCGCCTTGATGTCGCTCGAAGCCGCGGCGACTTCGGCACGCGGCGGCTTCGCGTGCCTGTTCTCGACCGCGGACGAATACGAGAGCGCGCTGATCACCGAGCGCCGCGCCCAGGGGCGCTACACGCAAGGCCGCAATTACTGGCCGCTCGCGCTGTTCGCCGGTTGTGCGCTGATGGTGGTGGGCACCGTTCTGCTGCTCGCCTGAGTGATCTGCATTCTTGGACCGGGCAGGGCGCCGTTTCGGCGCCTTTTTCTTTGTCGCGGGCTGCGGTAGACACGCCCATCGAACAAAATGGGTGGAAACAGATGATCACCGAGATCGCGCAAATCGACGTCAAGCCGGGCAGCGAGAAGGATTTTGAGGCCGCCGTTGCCAAGGCGAAGGCCGCTTTCGGCCGCTCCAAGGGTTTTCACGGTTTCGAGCTGCACAAGTCGATCGAGAAGCCGCAGCGCTATCGTCTGATGGTGAAGTGGGAGACGCTCGAGAACCACACCGTCGATTTTCGCGGCTCCGAGAATTTCACCGAATGGCGCGGCCTCGTCGGCCAGTATTTTGCGGCACCGCCTGAGGTGGAGCACACCGAAACCGTGCTCATCACCTGAGGCGGCTCAGGCCGCCTCCGCCAGAGGCGGCGCTTCATACGTCTTGAAATGGTCGATCACGACTTTGGCGATGGCGACCAGTGGCAGCGCCAGCGCCAGGCCCCAGATCCCGAACACGACGCCGAGCAGGATCTGGAACGCGAACAGCGTGGCCGGCGGAATGTCCAGTGCCTGCCGCTGCAGCAGGGGCGTCAGCACGTAGCTCTCCATGGCGTGGACGCCCATGAAGAGGAGAAACGCCGACAGCGCCGGAATCCATCCTGAGGCGAGGCTCGCCAGCACGACCACGACGCCGGCTATGATGGCGCCGACGGTCGGAATGAAGCCGAGCAGTCCCGCCTGAATCCCGAGAATGAAGGAGCCCGGGATGCCGATGATGAGAAGCCCGATCCAGGTTACCGCGCCGACCGCGAGCATGACGATCATCTGTGCGATCAGCCATCGTTCAAGTGTCTCGCTGACGCGGTCGATGATGACGGCCGTGCGCGCGCGATGTTTTGCAGGCGCGATGAACAGCAATCCCTCGCGATAGACGCTGGGTTGGGCGGCGAAGGCGACTCCCAGAAACAGCACGATGAAGATGTTTCCCACGCCGTGGATGGTGCCAAGCAGCAGCTTGAACGTCTGGCTCACGATCGCCCCGCCGCTGGAGGCAAGGGCGCCTGCGCCGGGTATTGCCCCGCGCGACGCCGTGCCGGCCGACGGCGTCGGCTCCGGTTGCGCGTCGGGAGACGAACCGGGTCCGGAGCTCCCGAAATCGAAGAAGCTGGTGTCGATGCCGTGATTGTCCAGGAATGATTTGACGTTGCCGATCTGGGATTTGATGGTTTTGCTGAGTCCCGCCGCCTGATCGGCGATGGTGGCGCCGCCGAGATATGCGATGCCCGCGAGCATCAGCGCGAGGGCCAAGCAGACGATCGCGAGCCGCAGCGTATGCGGAAGACGCGCGTGCCGGCCAAGCGCGTTGGTCAGCGCGTTGAGCCCAAGGCCCAGCAGCACCCCGGCGAAGATCAGGAGCAGGGTGGTGGCGAAGTACCAGGAGAACGCGAGCAGCACGGCGAACAGCACCACACCGATGCCGCCGACCGAAATGCCCCAAGCCAGATCAAAACGGGTCGGGGGTCGTTCATTCGGGAATGTGATCACGCAATGTCCTTTAGGTGGACCGGGGGGCACTCTTTCGACAAACACGCTTTTGATCAAGACCGCGTCAACGCGCTGGTTTGACGCTGCCGTATGAACGGTGCAGACCGACGAGGAGAGAACAGGTGGGGCGCGCTTGAGTTTCATCAGCAAATGGGTGGGTCTGCTCGGGCTTCTGGCCGTGCTCGTGATTGGCGACCAGATCCGGATCAATCGGCCCGGTCACAAATATCGCCTCGCGGTCGAGGTGACGACGCCTGACGGGATCAAGACCGGGTCGGGCATTCTGTCCGTCGTGCCCGATCGCGGCTATAGCCGGGGCGGCCGCACCACGATGCGCGGCGAGGCCGTGTTCGTCGACCTCGGCCGGGGAAAGAATGTGGTGGCATTGCTCGCGCATCAGCAGGGCGCGAAGCTCGATCTCGACGACATCAACTATGTCGCGCTCCGCGCTTATGGCGCTGCGCGAGGCAACCGCGTCTCGTTCAACGAGCTCAACCGGCAGACCGGCGTCGTCGCGGTGCAGGGCGACCTAATGCCCGTGCTGGTGAGCTTTGGCGATCCCCTGGACCCTACGACCGCGCGCCTTGTCGCCGGCGACCATGTGGAGGCGGTGCTGGGCGACGGTTACGCACTCCGTGGCCTTACCGCCGAAACAGTGCCCAACGGGCTTTGGCCGATCGATTTCGGTGGCGCGCTCGGGGAGCCCGTGACGCGCGGAATCGAGACGAAACTGCCCTGGTTGGCTGCGCCGGGCGACCCGGCGGCGACCGCGCTGAAGATCGCCGGCCTGCCCCTTGGCGGCGCGATCGTGGCCCGGGAGGCATTTGCGCGAAAATAGCATTGCCGTCCCGCGTACCCTTCTGTTGAATTTGTTCCACCCCAGGGGCATGTTTGGAGAATCGTCTTCGGCGAGAGGTCTGAACGGGAGATGAGAAAGCCGGTCGTCGGCGTGATCGGGAACGCCCATCGCGTTGAGAATCGATTTCAGGTCCAGATGGTCGGCGAGCGTAATCTGCGCGCCGTGGCCGAGGTTTCCGGCGGTCTGCCGGTGATGTTCGCGGGCTCGCCCGACATCACCGATATCGGCGCGCTGCTCGATACCGTCGACGGAATCGTGCTCACCGGCGCCCGCGCCAACGTCCATCCGACCCGTTTCAACGTCGATCCGTGTGAGGCGCACGAGCCCTACGACATCCACCGCGACGAGGTGGCGCTGGCGCTCTCGGTCGCCTGCGTTGCCCGCGGTATCCCGCTGTTCGGCATCTGCAGGGGCCTCCAGGAGATGAACGTCGCCTTCGGCGGCTCGCTGCATCCCGAGATCCGCGAAATCCCGGGCCGCATGAACCATCGCATGCCAAGGCTTGAGAACGGTGAGATCCATCCCGACCCGACAGTGGTGTTCGCCGATCGTCACGACGTCGATCTGACACCGGGCGGCGCGTTCGCGGAATTGCTCGGCTGTGACAAGATCAGGGTCAATTCGCTGCACGGCCAGGGCATCCTCGATCCCGGCAAGCGCGTGCTGATCGAGGGCATTGCCGAGGACGGCACCATCGAGGCGATCCGCATCGCGGAAGCCAAGACCTTTGCGCTCGGCGTGCAATGGCACGCCGAATACGACCCGCAGCACAATCCGATCAACCGAAAACTGTTCGAGGCGTTCGGTCAGGCCATGGTGGCGAAGCAGCGCGCGGCGGCGTAGCTGCGGGGCTGCGCCGAGGCCTATAAGGCTATCGATCGTTGCGACCGGCGGCGGAGGATTGGCGATTTTCGCAAACAGGCACGAGAACTAGTCTCCAGGATGGATTTCGCGGCGCTGAATGCATCCTGCGAATTACCAACAGCGCTCGCGATCTCTCGGGCGCAATAAACCAGATATCAAGAATTGATGCGCGCCAGTTTTCTCGATTCCGATTCGTTCTTTGAGAACGAAATGGAGTCAGACGCAGAACGAAACTCGATGACCACAAAAAAGGCGCCCCGAGGGGCGCCTTTCGTGCGTCGTGGTCGTTCGGGCCACCTAGCCCGAATAGTACATCTCGAACTCGACCGGGTGCGGGGTCATTTCGAAGCGGGCGACTTCGGTCATCTTCAGCTCGATATAGGCGTCGATGAAATCGTCGTCGAACACGCCGCCGTTCTTCAGGAAGCCGCGGTCCTTGTCGAGGTTTTCGAGCGCCTCGCGCAAGCTGCCGCACACCGTCGGGATCTGCTTCAGCTCTTCCTTCGGCAGATCGTAGAGGTCCTTGTCCATCGCCGGACCCGGATCGATCTTGTTCTTGATGCCGTCGAGGCCAGCCATCAGCATCGCGGCGAAACCGAGATAGGGATTGGCGAGCGGATCGGGGAAGCGCACCTCGACACGCTTGGCCTTCGGCGAAGCAGTGTAGGGGATCCGGCAGGAGGCCGAGCGGTTGCGCGCGGAATAGGCGAGCAGCACGGGAGCCTCATAGCCCGGGACCAGACGCTTGTAGGAGTTGGTCGACGGATTGGTGAAGGCGTTGATCGCCTTGGCGTGCTTGATGATGCCGCCGATGTAGTGGAGGCAGGTCTCCGACAGGTCGGCGTATTTGTTGCCGGCGAACACCGGCTTGCCGTCCTTCCAGATCGACTGGTGCACGTGCATGCCCGAGCCGTTGTCGCCGAAGACCGGCTTCGGCATGAAGGTGGCGGTCTTGCCGTAGATGTGCGCGACCTGGTGGATGCAGTATTTGTAGATCTGCATGTGGTCGGCCATCAGCGTCAGCGTGTCGAACTTCATGCCGAGCTCGTGCTGGGCGGAGGCGACTTCGTGATGGTGCTTCTCGACCTTCACACCCATCTTGGCCATGGCGCCGAGCATCTCCGAGCGCATGTCCTGCACGGAATCCTGCGGCGGCACCGGGAAGTAGCCGCCCTTGGTGCGGACACGATGGCCGAGATTGCCGCCTTCATATTCGGTGTCGGAGTTGGTCGGCAGCTCCGAGGAGTCGAGGCGGAAGCCGGTGCTGTAGGGATTGGCGGAGAAGCGCACGTCGTCGAACACGAAGAATTCGGCTTCGGGGCCGACGAAGACGGTGTCGCCAACGCCCATCGACTTCACCATCGCCTCGGCCTTCTTGGCGATGCCGCGGGGATCGCGGTTGTAGGGCTCGCCGGTGGTCGGCTCGAGCACGTCGCAGGTGATGACCATGGTGGTCTCGGCGAAGAACGGATCGATCGTCGCGGTCACCGGATCGGGCATCAGGCACATGTCGGACTCGTTGATCGCCTTCCAGCCGGCGATCGATGAGCCGTCGAACATCGTGCCTTCGGCGAAAATGTCCTCATCGATCATGCTGATGTCGAAGGTGACGTGCTGCCACTTGCCGCGCGGATCGGTGAAGCGCAGGTCGACGTATTTGACGTCGTTGTCCTTGATCGATTTCAGGACGTCTTTGGCGGTCTTCATGCATACCCCTTTTGGCTCTGCGGGTCGGTTTCCAAACTTCGAGCGACCGTGTTCACGCTTCTTGAGGCGCGTGAGGCACAAACAAAACGAGGCCGCCGAAGCAGCCTATTTCTTGTCAGAATGTCGCAAAATGCGGGATAGCACCCGGCTCAGATAGCGTCCAGCCCGGATTCGCCGGTTCGGATGCGGATCGCCTCTTCGATGTTGGAGACGAAAATCTTGCCGTCGCCGATGCGCCCGGTTTGCGCGGCGCGGCGGATTGCGT
Organism: Bradyrhizobium sp. 155; assembly: GCF_023101105.1. Taxonomy (NCBI): domain Bacteria; kingdom Pseudomonadati; phylum Pseudomonadota; class Alphaproteobacteria; order Hyphomicrobiales; family Nitrobacteraceae; genus Bradyrhizobium; species Bradyrhizobium sp. 155. The sequence goes on from NZ_CP064704.1 coordinate 3,518,104, forward strand.
CGATGGCGCGCTCGACCAGATCGTCGCCGATCACGATCTCGATCTTCACCTTGGGCAGGAAGTCGACGATGTATTCTGCGCCGCGGTACAGCTCGGCGTGACCCTTCTGCCGGCCGAAGCCCTTGGCTTCGGTGACGGTGATGCCCTGAAGGCCGACTTCCTGAAGCGCTTCCTTCACCTCGTCGAGCTTGAATGGCTTGATGATGGCTTCGATTTTCTTCACTGCGCGCCTCCCGGCCTTTCGAACAAATAGCAACGTCTTCGTCAGGATGCGCTTTCTTAACGCACGATCTTGTCTTCGCTATGCCGGGATCCCTGACCAGTCCGGCAACAACGGCCGGCCACACCCTGATAAATGCCAGTGAGCACGACGAACCGAAGCGACTTCCGCGAAAGCAGGGTCTATGCCAAGTTGCAAATGCCCTGATTATTGGAGCGTTATCAGCCTTTTAACGTGCAGCTCTGATAGGTGGCGCCGACCCGCACAAAATACCGCAGACTACGAAATAGGCAAACGGTTCAATACTTGTGCAGATCGTTGTTCCGCCGGATAGCCCGGTGCGGAACGTGCCTGTTGAAAAGGCTTTTGGACAGGGAAGTGGCATGGAAGTTCTGACCAACGCCGAAATGCAGCGCGCCGACCAGCTCAGCATTGCAGCAGGCACCCCCGGATTCAAGCTGATGCTCAGCGCCGGCCAGGCGGTCGCCGAGGCCGCGAACGCACTGGTGGAGCAGGGGCCGATCCTGATCGTGGCCGGCCCGGGCAACAACGGCGGGGACGGTTTTGTCGCAGCCGCCGAGCTCGCCGCGCAAGGCCGCGAGGTCTCGGTGATCCTGATGTGCGAGCGGGACCAGCTCCAGGGCGACGCGGCCTCGGCGGCGCGGGGTTGGAAACACCCGGTGCTCCCGTTCAACCCGCAGGCGATCGGGCGACCGGCGCTGATCATCGATGCGCTGTTCGGCGCGGGCCTCAGCCGTCCCGTCGAGGGCGAGGCGCGTGAGATGATCGAGGCGATCAACGCCAATGGTGCGCCGGTGCTCGCGGTCGACCTGCCGAGCGGCATCAACGGCACCAGCGCGGCCGTGCTGGGCGTGGCCGTGAACGCCGCCGAGACCGTCACCTTCTTCCGCAAGAAGCCGGCGCATCTGCTGCTGCCGGGGCGCATGCATTGCGGTCACGTCCGCGTCGCCGACATCGGCATCGAGGCGCAGGTGCTGGACGAGATCGCGCCGCGGATTTTTGAGAACGATCCGGACTTCTGGGGCTCGGCCTTTCCGGTGCCGCGCATCGACGGCCATAAATACGCGCGAGGTCATGTGCTGGCGGTCTCGGGCGATGCGGCGGCGACCGGTGCGGCGCGGCTCGCCGCGCGCGGGGCGCTGCGCGCCGGCGCGGGCCTGGTGACTCTGGCCACGCCGCGTGATGCGCTGGCGATCAATGCGGCTGCGCTCACCGCGGTGATGGTTCACCCCGTCGATACCGCCATCGAGTTCGGCGAGCTGCTCGGCGACAAGCGCTACAACACCTGCATCATCGGCCCTGGCGCGGGCGTCGGCGAGCGCACCTGCGATCTCGTCCACACGGCGCTTACCTCCCAGCGGCGCCTGGTGCTCGACGCGGATGCGCTGACGAGCTTTGCCGCCAATCCCGAGCGCCTGTTCGAATCGATCAAGACGTCGCAGGACAAGGCGGTGGTGCTGACGCCGCACGAGGGCGAGTTCCCGCGGCTGTTCTCCGACCTCAGCAATAAACATCCGGGGCGCTCGAAGATCGAGCGCGTGCGCGCCGCCGCCGAGCGCTCCGGCGCGGTCGTGCTGCTGAAGGGCGCCGACACCACGATTGCCGCGCCCGACGGCCGCGCCACTATCGCCGCCAACGCTCCGCCCTGGCTCGCCACCGCGGGTGCCGGCGACGTCCTCGCCGGCATCATCGCAGGCCTCCTTGCGCAGGGCGTCCCGGCGTTCGAAGCCGCCAGCATCGCGGTGTGGATGCATGGCGAAGCGGCGAGCGAGGCGGGGCCGGGCCTGATCGCGGAGGATCTCACCGAGACGCTGCCCGCCGTGCACCGACGGATCTATCATGCGCTGGGGATCGAGTACTAATGCTCAGGCCGCTCGCGCTCACCGATATGGGCGCGGCGGCGCAGGTTCACCGGGCTGCATTCGACCATGCGCTGCCCTGGCTTTGCTGGGCTGCATACGCCGGATGAGGACCGCTGGTTCTACCGCGAGCATGTCTTGGCGACGTGCCGCGTGTGGGGACGCTTCGATGCCGATGTACTGAGCGGAATCATCGCTGTCCGTGACGGCTGGGTCGAGCAGCTTTACGTGCTTCCTGCTGTTCAAGGGCGCGGCGTCGGCACCGAACTCCTCGATATCGCCAAGCGGGCCAGCGAACAGCTGGAGCTCTGGACCTTCCAGCGCAACGCGTTGGCGGGCCGCTTCTATGAAGCGCGCGGGTTCACGCTGATCGAGCAGACCAACGGGACCCGAAACGAGGAGAAAGAACCGGACGCTCGCTATCTTTGGACGCGTGGCCGATAGCTCACTCCACCCCGTACCAGCGCACCAGCCGCGGCGCGGCCCAGTCGGTGACGACGGATTCGATCAGCCACCGCCCGGGAGAGGCCGCAGCGAATGCGATGCGCTGGGTCTGGCCGGGTTCCATCGCGAGCGTGTCGAGCCAATAGGGCTTCCAGCCGTCGTCGAGCTTGTCGAGCAGGCGGAAATGGTGGCCGTGGAGATGGAAGACGGTTGCGACGGAGGCGGGGTTCTTGAGGGCCAACACGACGGTGCGGCCGGCCTTGGTGCGAAAGGCGGGGGCGGAGGACGTCGAGAAATTTGCGGCCCGTACCCACCCGGCGTCGGCTGCCCCGAGAGCGACATCGAATCGCAGGGCGCCCCTCAGATCGAGCCGGTCGGGCAGGTCATTCGGAGGGAGTGGCAAGAGCGGCAACGGCGGCGCGCGCCGGTCAAGCTTGCCGGAGACCGTCAGGCGGCCGACCTGGCGCGCCTCCTTGCCGTCATGCAGCAGGAATGGGGCCGATGTGGCCGCATCCACGAAGGCGTCGGCGCGTGCGCCGGGAGCCAGCACCAGCGCGCCGTTGCGAGCCGGGAACGGCTCAGCCGGCTGTCCGTCCAGGGCCACCACGTGGACCTCGTGACTTTCCAATTTGATCGCCAGAACAGAACGTTGCGAGCCGTTGATAAAGCGCAGCCGCAGCCGCTCATTTGCTGAAGCTGAGAGTTCGAATGAAGTCGTTCCGTTGATTGTATAGAGCGGGGATGTGTCCTTCGGGTCCCGGCCCGGGGCAAGTGCGGTCCCATCCGGCCGCAGCCGCCACTCCTCGATCAAGAGGACCACGTCGCGATCGGCGGCGACCGTGTTGGTCTCGGTGGCGATGATCGGAAGCGGGCGCGCGGGCTGCTTCAGGCCGTCCTCGAACAGCCGGAAGTCGGCCAACAGGGTTCCCGCGGTTGGCACTGAAATGATTGATGTTTCCGTCGCGTCCGGGGCCGTCGGTGCGCGACCCCGAAGCGGGTCGGCCGCGGCCGGGCCATTGAGGCCGTACCAAACTGGTGCAAGCGGCACAGGCAGGTCGTTGCGGAAGACCACCTCGCAGCGGTCGCCACGTTTGAGGCGGACATCCCCGAGATGGCTGACGGCGGCCAGCTCCCAGATGGGTATAGCCGGCTGCCCCGACCTCAGAGCCAGCGTTGCCGGCCTTGCCTGAAGCGCGAGTTGGGCGGTCACGGCCGGGACTGCGCCGCCCGCCGTCAGCCCGGCCGCAGAGGCGCCAAATCCGGCCAAAACCTCGCGCCTCGTCAGGTCGAAGATCCGCGTTTTCATGGGCCGATCCGGACCACGCCGTGCTGGATAAGTCCAGCCGTCGTGCCTAGGTGAAGCCTGCCTCTATCGGGCCATTTTTTTGCTGCGAACAGGCGGGCACATGCTATAAGCCCGCCGCCCGCGGCATCGCGGCCGGTCTTGATGCAAATTTACGCGGGCGTGGCGGAACTGGTAGACGCGCTGGATTTAGGTTCCAGTGACGAAAGTTGTGGGGGTTCGAGTCCCTCCGCCCGCACCAAGCGCTTTCAGCGTTTGCACGGATTACGCGATCTGCTCCCGCGCGGATGTTTGTCCGCCGGAAGTCGGTCCGATGAACCACCGGCGTTGAGGCGTTCGCCTCGCGCCGGATCGATTAATGACAGCGTCCCGACGCATGCGCGCCGGGACCGAACGAGAAGAAGATTGGACACCATGCAGGTCACAGAAACCCTCTCGGAAGGTTTGAAGCGCGAGTTCAAGATCAGCGTTCCCGCGTCTGATCTCGACGCCAAGGCCGGTGCCAAGCTCGTCGACCTCAAGGACAAGGTTCGCATCAACGGCTTCCGTCCCGGCAAGGTGCCGGTCACGCACCTCAAGAAGGTCTATGGCCGCTCGGTGATGGCCGAGACCATCGACCAGACCATCCGCGACACCAACACTCAGCTGTTCTCCGAGCGCGGCTTCCGCCTGGCGACCGAACCGAAGATCACCATGCCGACCGAGCAGGCCGAGGTCGAGGAGCTGCTCAACGGCAAAACCGATCTGACCTACACGGTTGCGATCGAGGTGGTGCCGTCGATTGCGCTCGCCGACTTCAAGACCTTCGAGGTCGAAAAGCCTGTGGCCGAAGTCACCGACGCCGACGTCGACGAGGCGATCAAGCGCATCGCCGATTCGAACCGTGGCTATGCCGCGAAGGGCGAGGGCGCCAAGGCCGAATCGGGTGATCGCGTCACCGTCGCCTTTAAGGGCACCATCAACGGCGAAGCCTTCGAAGGCGGCGCCGGCGAGGGCATCCAGGTGGTGATCGGATCCAACACCTTCATCCCCGGCTTCGAAGAGCAGCTCATCGGCATCGCCGCCAACGAGACCCGCACGCTGAAGGTGGCGTTCCCCAAGAACTACATGAACGACAAGCTCGCCGGCCAGCCGGCCGAGTTCGAGACCACCGCGACGCTGATCGAGGCGCCGCAGGATCTCGCGATCGACGACGAGTTCGCGAAGACGCTCGGCCTGGAATCGCTGGACAAGCTGAAGGAAGCGGCGCGCGAGCGGCTGGTGGCCGAGTTCGCGACCGCGACCCGCCAGCGCGTCAAGCGCGCGCTGCTCGACCGCCTCGACGAGGCCCATCGCTTCGAGGCTCCGCCCTCGCTGGTCGACGAGGAGTTCAATCTGATGTGGAACTCGGTGAAGGCCGAGATGGAGTCCGCCGGCAAGACCTTCGCCGACGAAGACACCACTGAAGACGCCGCCAAGGAAGAGTACCGCAAGATCGCCGATCGTCGCGTGCGGCTCGGCCTCGTGCTCTCGGAGATCGGCGAGAAGAACAAGATCTCCGTGACCGATGACGAGGTCGGCCGCGCCGTGATCGAGCGGGCGCGCTCGATGCCGGGCCGCGAGAAGGAGGTCTGGGACTATTACCGCAGCAACGCCCAAGCCTTGGCCCAGCTTCGTGCACCGATCTATGAGGACAAGGTCGTCGACTTCATCCTCGAGCTTGCCAAGGTGACCGAGAAGAAGGTCTCGCGCGACGATCTCTACAAGGACGACGAGGCGGAAAAGACCGCGGCCTGAGGGCTCCAGAAGAGCCTTTAGGAGAGCCTCCAGGATAGCCTTGCATTAAGGATGATCAGCGAAGAGGTCGAGCTAGCCAGGTGGCCGGCTGGGCCTCTTTGTACGAATCAGCTTCAACTGCCTCACGGATTAAGCCTTAATTCGCTCCGCACTTGTCAGGCGCGAATTGGGCTATATCTGTCGCTACGCCCTCTGCTTCTGCCAAGTGCCTCTACCAAGTTCTTCTGCCAAGTTCCTGCATCACGGGACGTCCATCGGCCTTCCGGCAGATCCAGCCCCGACTGGCAGCCGGGCCTGGCGATGTCCGCCTCTTCAAAACCCTAGGTGACTCATGCGCGATCCGGTTGAAACCTACATGAACCTCGTGCCCATGGTGGTCGAGCAGACCAACCGTGGCGAGCGCGCCTACGACATTTTCTCGCGCCTTCTGAAAGAGCGAATCATCTTCCTGACCGGGCCGGTCGAGGACGGCATGTCGACGCTGATCGTCGCGCAGCTGTTGTTCCTTGAGGCGGAAAATCCGAAGAAGGAAATCTCGATGTACATCAACTCGCCGGGCGGCGTGGTGACGTCGGGCCTCGCGATCTACGACACCATGCAGTTCATTCGTCCGCCGGTCTCGACGCTGTGCACCGGACAGGCCGCCTCGATGGGCTCGCTGCTGCTCTGCGCCGGCGAGAAGGACATGCGCTTCTCGCTGCCGAACGCGCGCATCATGGTGCATCAGCCCTCCGGCGGCTTCCAGGGCCAGGCCACCGACATCATGCTGCACGCCCAGGAAATCCTGAACCTGAAGAAGCGGCTCAACGAGATCTACGTGAAGCACACCGGCCAGACCTACAAGGCGATCGAGGACGCGCTGGAACGCGACAAGTTCCTGACCGCGAGCGACGCCAAGGAGTTCGGCCTGGTCGACAGGGTGATCGACAAGCGCGCCGAGGAAACCGCGTCGCCGAAGACCCCGTAGCCTACTGTGCCGGCAATCCCTCTGGGACCGCGGGCACCATCAGGGAGCGTTCACGTTAAGGACACGTGCGCGCGTCGCAAAACGCACTTTTGCGCCCTGCGACAGGCAGAAAGTTCCGCTTTCGTGCTTGTTTTTCGTGGCAATCCAGCAACGCCGGGGTGATTTCGATCACTTCGCCCGTGCCAAGACCGGAAATCACGGTATTGTCACGGGTAGCCGGCGACCCCCGATTAGCGAATTCTTGATAGTCGGGTGCCAGCATGGTTCGCTATGACTGATCGGCTATGATCGCGGGGAATCGAATGACCGCGATTCGCACGGCATGTAACGCGTAGGGTCTTTTTTGGTACGGAATTTGCTCTATTTGAAGGACTGTACCGGCTGTCGTGCCGGAATAGGGCGATCGAGCGGACGGGATCGAACCGCGGACGGAGACATGAATGAGTAAGGTCGGCACGAGCGACTCCAAGAACACGCTGTATTGCTCGTTCTGCGGCAAGAGCCAGCACGAAGTGCGCAAACTGATCGCGGGTCCCACGGTCTTCATTTGCGACGAGTGCGTTGAGCTCTGCATGGACATCATTCGCGAGGAGAACAAATCCTCGCTGGTGAAGTCGCGCGACGGGATTCCGACGCCGAAGGAAATCTGCAAGGTGCTGGACGATTACGTGATCGGCCAGAACCATGCGAAGAAGGTCCTCTCGGTCGCGGTGCACAATCACTACAAGCGCCTCAACCACCAGACCAAGCACAACGACGTCGAGCTTGCGAAGTCGAACATCCTGCTGATCGGTCCGACCGGCTCGGGCAAGACGCTGCTCGCGCAGACGCTCGCCCGCATCCTGGACGTGCCGTTCACGATGGCGGATGCGACGACGCTGACCGAAGCCGGCTATGTCGGCGAGGACGTCGAGAACATCATCCTGAAGCTGCTCCAGGCCGCCGACTACAATGTCGAGCGTGCCCAGCGCGGCATCGTCTACATCGACGAAATCGACAAGATCAGCCGCAAGTCCGACAATCCCTCGATCACGCGCGACGTGTCGGGTGAGGGCGTGCAGCAGGCGCTGCTCAAGATCATGGAAGGCACGGTGGCTTCGGTCCCGCCGCAGGGCGGCCGCAAGCATCCGCAGCAGGAGTTCCTGCAGGTGGACACCACCAATATCCTGTTCATCTGCGGTGGTGCGTTCTCGGGCCTCGAAAAGATCATCTCGGCACGCGGACGTTCGACCTCGATCGGTTTCGCCGCTCAGGTGCTCGCACCGGAAGACCGCCGCACCGGCGAAATCTTCCGTCATGTCGAGCCTGAGGATCTCCTGAAGTACGGCCTGATCCCGGAATTCGTCGGCCGTCTGCCCGTCGTGGCGACGCTGGAGGATCTGGACGAGGCTTCGCTCAAGAAGATCCTGGTCGAGCCGAAGAACGCGCTGGTGAAGCAGTACCAGCGGCTGTTCGAGATGGAGAACATCGAGCTGACCTTCGCCGACGAGGCGCTTGGCGCGGTTGCCCGCAGGGCGATCGAGCGCAAGACCGGTGCGCGGGGGCTGCGTTCAATCCTCGAGGCGATCCTGCTCGAGACCATGTTCGACCTGCCGGGCCTCGAAGGTGTGGAAGAAGTCGTGATTTCCCGCGAAGTCGTGGAAGGAACGGCGCGTCCGCTCTACATCTACGCCGATCGGTCCGATCGCGCCGTCGAGAACGCCAGCGCCTGATTTCGGCGCTGGAACGCTCCAATCGTCTCCTCAAGCAGGGGCTGCGGAAAGTATCTCCGCAGCCGGTGTTGCGTCGCTTATTTGCGTGCGTAAGCGCCTGATGGCGCGCGTCTTTCAATGACTTGACACCCCCCGGGTCGATAGCCACCTAATGTCGGCGGCGAGTAAAAATTCTCTTCAAGATTCGCCTCAGTTCCGATTCGGCAAGCCGGTCCAACCTCAAAAGGACCGATCGGTATTGCGGGTCACCTCGGCACCTTGTGGCGGTTGCGCATGAGCATGGCGGGCTGCGTGCAAGGGGGCAAAGCAAAAGGAAAAGGCCATGACCAATCCAAAACCCAGGCCAACCATCGTCCATGGCGAAACGCACGCCTATCCCGTGCTGCCCCTGCGCGACATCGTCGTCTTCCCGCACATGATCGTTCCGCTCTTCGTCGGCCGCGAGAAGTCGATCCGCGCGCTCGAAGAGGTGATGAAGAACGACGCGCTGATCATGCTCGCGACCCAGAAGAACGCGTCCGACGATGATCCGGCACCCGATTCCATTTACGAGACCGGTACGCTTGCCAGCGTGCTCCAGCTCTTGAAGCTTCCCGACGGCACTGTGAAGGTGCTGGTCGAAGGGCTCGAGCGGGCGCGCGTGCAGAAGTACACCGATCGCGCCGACTATTACGAAGCGACCGCGATTGCGCTCGCCGATACCGATGCGAAGTCGGTCGAGGCGGAGGCCATGGCGCGCTCCGTCGTGTCCGACTTCGAGAGCTACGTGAAGCTCAACAAGAAGATCTCGGCCGAGGTCGTCGGCGTCGTGCAGGCGATCACCGATTTTGCCAAGCTCGCCGACACCGTCGCCTCGCATCTCGCCGTCAAGATCGCGGATCGCCAGGGCATCCTGGAGACGCTGTCGGTCACGCAGCGCCTGGAGAAGGTGCTGGGCCTGATGGAGAGCGAGATCTCGGTGCTCCAGGTCGAGAAGCGCATCCGCTCGCGCGTCAAGCGCCAGATGGAGAAGACCCAGCGCGAGTACTATCTCAATGAGCAGATGAAGGCGATCCAGAAGGAGCTCGGCGACGACGACGGTCGCGACGAGCTCGCCGATCTCGAAGAGAAGATCTCCAAGACCAAGCTCTCCAAGGAAGCGCGCGAGAAGGCGCAGCATGAATTGAAGAAGCTGCGCCAGATGTCGCCGATGTCCGCGGAAGCGACCGTCGTGCGCAACTATCTGGATTGGCTGCTGTCGATTCCGTGGAACAAGAAGTCCAAGGTGAAGAAGGATCTGGAAGCCGCGCAGGCGGTTCTGGATGCGGATCACTACGGGCTGGAGAAGGTCAAGGACCGCATCGTCGAGTATCTCGCCGTACAGTCGCGCGCCAACAAGCTGACGGGCCCGATCCTGTGCCTCGTCGGCCCTCCCGGCGTCGGCAAGACCTCGCTCGGCAAGTCGATCGCGAAGGCGACGGGGCGCGAATTCGTGCGCGTCTCGCTCGGTGGCGTGCGCGACGAGGCCGAGATCCGCGGGCACCGCCGCACCTATATCGGCTCGATGCCCGGCAAGATCATCCAGTCGATGCGGAAGGCGAAGTCGTCCAATCCGCTGTTCCTGCTGGACGAGATCGACAAGATGGGCGCCGATTTCCGCGGCGATCCGTCCTCGGCGCTGCTCGAGGTCCTCGACCCCGAGCAGAACGCGACCTTCAACGACCACTATCTCGAGGTCGACTACGATCTGTCCAACGTGATGTTCATCACGACCGCGAATACGCTCAATATTCCGGGACCACTGATGGACCGCATGGAGATCATCCGGATCGCGGGCTACACCGAGAACGAGAAGGTCGAGATCGCGCGCAAGCACTTGATCCCGACCGCGGTGTCCAAGCACGGCCTGGACTCCAAGGAGTTCTCGATCGACGACGACGCGCTGCTGCTTCTGATCCGCCGCTACACCCGCGAAGCGGGCGTGCGCAATTTGGAGCGTGAGCTCTCCACACTCGCCCGCAAGGCGGTGAAGGAGCTGATGATCTCCAAGAAGAAGTCGGTCAAGATCACCGAGAAGACTCTCGAAGAGCTTCTGGGCGTGCCGAAGTACCGCTACGGTGAGATCGAGAGCGAGCCGCAGGTCGGCATCGTCACCGGCCTTGCCTGGACCGATGTCGGCGGCGAGTTGCTGACGATCGAAGGCGTCATGATGCCCGGCAAGGGCAAGATGACGGTCACGGGCAATCTGCGTGACGTGATGAAGGAATCGATCTCGGCGGCGGCGTCCTATGTCCGCTCGCGCGCGATCGTCTACGGCATCGAGCCGCCGCTGTTCGACCGGCGCGACATCCACGTGCACGTGCCGGAAGGCGCGACGCCGAAGGACGGTCCGTCGGCGGGCGTGGCGATGGCCACCGCGATCATCTCGGTCATGACCGGCATCCCGGTCCGCCACGATGTCGCGATGACCGGCGAAATCACGCTGCGCGGCCGCGTGCTGCCGATCGGCGGCCTGAAGGAGAAGCTGCTGGCTGCTGCCCGCGGCGGCATCAAGACGGTGCTGATTCCTGAGGACAACGCCAAGGATCTCACGGAGATTTCCGATGCGATCAAGGGCGGCATGGAGATCATCCCGGTCTCGCGCCTCGACGACGTCGTCGCCAAGGCGCTGGTCAAGAAGCCAGTGCCGATCGTCTGGGAAGAGGACACCAAGGTGACGGTGAAGCCGGACGGCGACGAAGCCGCCGGCGGCCTGACCGCTCACTGAGATCGCAGCTCGAAAAAGATGATAAAACGGCGCCTTCGGGCGCCGTTTTTTTGTGGGGCATTTTGTTTTGGGCAGCGGATGACGACAATGCACATCGACGGGCAATGCCATTGCGGCGAGATTACCTTTGAAGCCGAGATCGACCCGGAGACGGTGTCGGTCTGCCACTGCACCGATTGCCAGACACTGACCGGCTCGCCCTTCCGGGTGACGGCCGTCTGTTCGGGCGCCGAAGTCCGCCTGACTGCCGGCACGCCCAGGATCTACGGCAAGCGCGGCGACAACGGCCGGATGCGCTTTTCCAGCACTTTTGCGCCGACTGCGGTTCCCCGCTGTTCACGAGCGGCGACGGCGACCAGGAGGACGATTGGGGCATCCGCTGGGGCAGCATCCGCCAGCGCGACAAATTGCGGCCCGTCAGGCAGATCTGGTGCCAGTCGGCGGCGGTGTGGATCGACGCGGTGCCGCTGCTGCCGGGCCGGGCACAGGATTGAGGCCCTGGAATTGGCGTTCCGCGCTTGCCCGTTCGGGGCCGGTAGGGATAAAGAAGCGGCGAGGGGCGGTTAGCTCAGCTGGTTAGAGCATCTCGTTTACACCGAGAGGGTCGGGAGTTCGAATCTCTCACCGCCCACCAGCCTTTGCTCGCTTCGCGAGCTTCGGCTCGGCGAGCCAGCCTCACACGTTATTGGCGCGAAGCGAACGAAGGCTGCCGCGCCGAAGCCGATAGGCGCAGGCGGGCGATACCGAGCCACAGAGGCCCTGATGCAACAACCAAGCGGACACGAGCAGAACGCCGATCAGATCGCCTACTGGAATGGCCCCAGCGGGCAGCGCTGAGCCGATCGCCATGCGGCGCAGGAGAGCCTGCTGGGACCCATTGCCGACGTGCTGATCGCCCGCGCCAGGCCGAAGCCGGGCGAGCGCGTCCTCGACATCGGCTGTGGCTCCGGTGCGACGACGTTCGCGTTCGCGAAGGCTGTCGCGCCTGATGGCTTTGCGCTCGGGCTCGACGTCTCCGAGCCGATGCTGTCGCAGGCGCGCGCGTTTGCGCCAAAAGGCCTGCCGCTCGATTTCGTGCTGGCCGATGCGACGGTGCATCCGTTCGAGCCGGCGAGCTTTGACCTGCTGGCCTCGCGGTTCGGCGTGATGTTCTTCGCCGATCCCATCCCGTCTTTCACCAATCTCCGCCGCGCGCTGAAGCCGACGGGACGGTTGGCGTTTGCCTGCTGGCGCGAGCCGAAGGAAAATCCGTGGATGATGGCGCCGCTTATGGCGGTCTACAAGCACGTTCCCAAGATGCCGCCGGTCGGGCCGGAGGAGCCGGGCCCGTTCGCCTTCGCCTCCGAAGAGCGCGTGACGCGCATCCTGAAAGGCGCGGGCTTCGTCGACGTCGCGATGGAGCCGCACAATCTCGCGATGGACGTCGCGATTGGCGGCGGGCTCGATGCCGCGGTCGAAGGCTCGCTCCAGATCGGCCCGGCGAGCCGCGCGCTGCAAGGGCATCCGCCGGAGACCTATGCCGCGGCAAAAGCCTCGATCCGCGAGACGCTCGCGCCGTTCCTGAAGGGTCAGAGCGTGGCGCTCCAGGGCGCGATCTGGATCGTGACGGCGAAGGCGGCGTAGGCGTCGCTCTGTCCTCATCATTGCGAGCGCAGCGAAGCAATCCAGACCGTTCTCCGCGGAGGCAGTCTGGATTGCTTCGTCGCTTCGCTCCTCGCAATGACGATGGGGACGCAGCAACGCAACTACCTCACACCACGTCATCCGGCGCCAGCGCGCAGCCATTGTCCGGATGCGTCTCGATCTGAAGCGTGGTGTGGCCGATGCGGTGGGAGCGCTTCAGCATCTGCGCCGTCTCCATCAGGAAGGCATCGCCGGCGCCGGTGGGCATGACGAGGTGGCAGGTCAGCGCCGTCTCGGTGGTCGAGATCGGCCAGACGTGGAGATCGTGGATCGCAGTGACGCCGGGCCGCTCCAGCAGAAGGATCTTGATCGCGGCAATGTCGGTGCCCCTGGGCGCCGCCGCCATCGACATGTCGATGGAGCCACGGAGCAGGCTGGTGGTGCTCCAGAGGATGGTGGCGCAGATGACGAGGCTGGTGACGGGATCGAGCCAGAGCCAGCCGGTCCAGATGATCAGCGCCGCCGAGATGACGACGCCGAGCGAGACCGCGGCGTCGGCCGCCATGTGCAGATAGGCGCCTTCGATGTTGATGTCGTCCTTGCGACCGCGCGCGAACAACATGGCGGTAAAACCGTTGATGAGGATGCCGATGCCGGCGACCACCATCACGGTGATGCCGGCGACCGGCTCCGGCTCCCGCAGGCGCAAAATCGCTTCCCAGCCGATCGCGCCGGTTGCGACCAGCAGGAACACCGCGTTCGCCAGCGCCGCCAGGATGGTGGAGGCGCGCAGGCCATAGGTGAAGCGGCCGCTGGGCGCGCGCCGCGCCGCGATCGACGCGCACCAGGCCACGACCAAGCCGAGCACGTCGGAAAGATTATGGCCGGCGTCCGCAAGCAGAGCCGTGGAGTTGCCGATATAGCCGTAGACGGCCTCCGCCAAGACCAGCGCGGTGTTGAGCGAGATGCCGATCGCGAATGCCTTGCCGAAACTGGCGGGCGCATGGGCATGGGCGTGGCCACCATGATCGTGATCGTGGCTATGATCATCGTGATGATGGCCGTGATGGCCGTGATGGTCGTGGCTGCCCACCTCTACCGCTCCCCGGACGCTGCCAAATCAGGCGCTATTGTAGGCGTTTCGGCAGCCCCGTCACGGCGGAACAGCACGTAGAGCGCCGGCAGCACCAGCAGCGTCAGCACGGTCGAGGAGATGATACCGCCGATCACCACGGTCGCAAGCGGCCGCTGCACCTCGGCACCGGCCCCGGTGGCAAGGGCCATCGGCACGAAGCCGAGGGACGCGACGAGGGCCGTCATCAGCACCGGACGCAGGCGTGTCAGCGCGCCCTCGCGCACCGCGTCGGCAACGGGGTGGCCCTCGCTGCGCAGCCGCTCGATGAAGGCGATGATGACGAGCCCGTTGAGGACGGCGACGCCCGACAGTGCGATGAAGCCGACGCCGGCGCTGATCGACAGCGGAATACCGCGCAGCAGCAGCGCCATGACGCCGCCGGTCAGTGCCAGCGGCACGCCGGAGAACACGAGGGCCGCATCAGCCGCCGATCCCATGCCCATGAACAGCAGCAGGAAGACCAGCAGCAACGCCAACGGCACCACGAGCGTCAGCCGCTTGGTGGCGGAGACCAGCTGCTCGAACTGTCCGCCCCAGCCGATCCAGTAGCCCGGCGGCAGCTTGACCTTCTCCGCGACGGCCGCCTCCGCCTCGGTGACGAAGGAGCCGAGATCGCGCGCGCGGACATTGGCGGTGACCACGATGCGCCGCTTGCCGTTCTCGCGGCTGATCTGGTTGGGGCCGGGCGTCGCATCGACGGTGGCAACCGACGACAGCGGCACATAGCGCATCTGGGCGAGGGGGGAGCCGGGCAGTGCCGTCCGGATCGGCGCACCGATTGTCGCATCCTCACCCGGCGGCAGCGGGATCGGGATTGCCCTGATGGCTTCGAGATTGCCGCGCAGATGTTCCGGCAGGCGCACGACGATGTCGAAGCGGCGGTCGCCCTCGAACAGCTTGCCGGCCGACTTGCCGCCGACCGCGATCTCGACGATGCCCTGCACCTCGCTGATGCTGAGCCCATACCGGGCGAGCGCCTGGCGGTCGAGGCGGACGGTGAGGATCGGCAGGCCCGAGACCTGCTCGATCTTGACGTCGCTGGCGCCGCGGATGCCGCGGATCGCGGCTTCGACCTGTTTTGCCGCGCCTTGCAGGATGTCGAGGTCGTCGCCGAAGATCTTGACGCCGACGTCGCTTCGCACGCCGGAGATCAACTCGTTGACGCGGAACTGGATCGGCTGGGAGATTTCATAGGCGCTGCCGGGGATGTCGTCGGCGGCACGGGCGATGGCCTCGATCACCTCGGCCTTGGAGCTGCCAGGGTCGGGCCATTCGGCGCGCGGCTTCAGCATGATGTAGCCGTCGGTCTGTGCCGGCGACATCGGGTCGGTTGCGATCTCGGCGGTGCCGATGCGGGTGAAGAACTCCTTCACCTCCGGAATCTGCTTGACGCGCTTTTCCAGCGCCTTTTGCAGGTCCAGCGACTGGGTCAGGCTGGTGCCGGGAATCCGGATCGAGGCCAGCGCGACGTCGCCTTCGTCCAGGCTCGGGATGAACTCGCCGCCCATGCGCGCGGCGGCAACGCAGCTTGCGACCACGATGATGGCGGCCATGATTGCGACGCCAAGGCGATGGTCGATCGCCAGCCGGAGCACGGGGAGATAGGCGCGCTTCGCCAGCCGCATGAACAGGTTTTCGTGTTCGGACACCTTGCCGGTGACGAAGATGGCAACCGCCGCCGGCACGAAGGTGATGGAGAACAGCACCGCGGCACCCAGCGCCATCAGCACCGTCAGGGCCATCGGCGTGAACATCTTACCCTCGACGCCGGTCAGCGTCAGCACCGGCAGGTAGACCACTGCGATGATCAGCGTTCCGAACAGGCTCGGCTTGATCACCTCGCTCGACCCACTCCGGATCGCGCGCAGCCGTTCGGAGATCGTGAGCAGGCCGCCTTTCTCGCGCTGGACCTCGGCCAGCATGCGCAGGCAGTTCTCGACGATGATCACGGCGCCGTCGACGATGACGCCGAAATCGATTGCACCCAGGCTCATCAGGTTCGCGCTGACCTTGGTCTCGACCATGCCGGTGACCGTCATGGCCATGGACAGCGGAATGACGCAAGCCACCACCAGCGCGGCGCGGATGTTGCCGAGGATCAGGAACAGCACGGCCACGACCAGGGCCGCGCCTTCCAGCAGATTGCTCTCGACGGTGCGGATGGTGGCTTCGACCAGATCGGTGCGGTCGTAGACGGTCCGCGTCACGACGCCGTCGGGCAGCGATTTGGCGATATCCTCCAGCCGGGCCGCGACACGGCGCGCCACGGTGCGGCTGTTCTCGCCGATCAAAAGCATGGCGGTGCCGAGCACGGTTTCCTCGCCATCGCGCGTTGCGGCTCCCGTGCGCAAATCGCGGCCTTCGGTGACGGTCGCGATATCCCTGATCCTGACGGGATTGCCGCCGCGCGAGCCGATGACGATGTCCCTGATTTCGCCGACATTGCCGACCTGGCCCGGCGAGCGAACCAGATATTGCTCGCCGTTGCGCTCGATATAGCCGGCGCCGACATCGGCATTGTTGGCGGCGAGCGCCGTCATGACGTCGCGAAAGCCGAGCCGGTAGGCCATCAGCTTGCCGGGATCGGGGAGCACATGGAATTGCCGCTCGAAGCCGCCGATGGTGTTGACCTCGATCACCCCCGGCACGTTGCGAAGCTGCGGCTTGATGATCCAGTCCTGCACGGTGCGCAAGTCGGTCAGCGAATAGTCGTGGCCGCCTTGCGTCTTCGCGCCCGCCTTGGCCTCGACGGTGTACATGAAGATTTCGCCGAGCCCGGTCGAGACCGGTCCCATCGCGACCTCGACGCCGGCCGGAAGCTGGTCCTTCACCTGCTGGATCCGTTCGCCGACGAGCTGGCGGGCAAAATAGATGTCGGTGCCGTCCTTGAAGACGACGGTCACCTGACTCAGGCCGTAGCGCGACAGCGAGCGCGTGTAGTCGAGCTTGGGCAGCCCGCCCATCGCGGTCTCGACCGGGAAGGTGATGCGCTGCTCGGTTTCCAGCGGCGAATAGCCGGGGGCGCGGGTGTTGATCTGGACCTGGACGTTGGTGATGTCAGGCACGGCGTCGATCGGAAGGCGTTGGAAATTCCACGCTCCGAAAGCGACGGCGCCGAGCGCGAGCAGCAGGACCAGCCAGCGCTGCTGCAGCGAGACCGCGATGAGACGCTCAATCATGCTCGGCCTCGCCCTTGCCCATCTCCGCCTTCACGACGAAGCTGTTTTCCGCGACGTAATGCTCGCCGGCCGATAGACCGGCCTTGATCTCGACATGGCGCGGGTCGGAATCGCCAAGCTCCACCGGGCGCGCCTCGATCTTGTCGCCGTCCTCACGAACGAACACGATAGTCCTGTTCTCCAGCGTCTGGATCGCGCTTTTGCGCACCGCGACCGCGACGTTGCGGGCGGCGAGGATCAGCCGTGCCGTGACAAACAGGCCGGGACGCAAGCGCCCGTCCCGATTTGGCAGCACCACGCGCGCCAGCGCCGTCTGGGTCTCGCTCGAGCCGATCGGGGCCATGTAGGCGATCGTGCCCTTGATCTCGCCGCGGCCGTCGTCGGGATCGATCAGCACCTCGTCGTTGAGACGAACGCGCCGCAGATCCTGGCGATAGATCGACAGATCGACCCAGATAGTGGAGAGGTCGGCGACGACGAAGGCGGGCTTCTGCTCGGAGGCGTATTCGCCGAGCGAAATCTGCCGCTCGATGACGGTGCCGGCAAGCGGCGCCTTGAGCTCGTAGACGGTGAGACTCTGGTTGCTCTCGATCGCGGCGAGCAGATCGTCCTTGCCGACCTCGTCGCCGATGCGCTTCTGGATCGATTTGGCAACGCCGGGAAAGCGCGGCGTCACCTGCACCACGGCTTCCTGGTTGGCGCGCAGGATGCCGTTGAAGGCGAGCGTGTCGGTCAGCGTGACGCTCCCGGCTTCCGCCAGCGTCACGCCGGCGGCGGCAAGCTTGACGTCGGAGATGCGGATCCGGTCGGCACCGTGCTCGTCCTGCTCGACATGGTCGTTCGGCTTCTCCGGCTTCTTGTCCGCGGCGTGTTCGGCATGCTCGACCCTGGCCGGGCCGAGCAGGGAATAGCCGTAAGCGCCAAGTGCGACGCCAAGTGCGGCGGCAACGAATGCGACGAGGATGGTGGAGGACGTCTTCATCGTGCGCTCTCCCGCGCCAGCGTAAAGGGATTGCCGACGAGCCCTTCGATGGTCGCCACCCCCGCGTGGAAATTCTGCAGCGCCTCCTGCTCGCGCAGCCGCGCCTGGGTGACGCTGGCCTGGGCATCGAGCACTTCGAGCAGGCTGAAGCGGCCCTGGCCGTAGCCTTGCGCGATGGCGTCCGAGGCTTCGGTGGCCTTGGGAATGGCGCTCTCGCGCAGCACCGCGAGCTCGCGCAGCGAGCCCTGCAGCGAGTCGTAGGCGCGGCCGGCGACCACGATCAGCGTGTTGCGGTTGGCCTCGCGCTCGGCCTTGGTCTTGGCGAGGCTTTCCTGGGCCGAAAGGATATTGCCCTGGTTCTGGTCGAACACGGGGATCGGCACCGAGACGGTGAGGCGCGCCGCGTCGTCATTGGTCTCGTTGAAATGGCGCCAGCCGGCGGCGATCCGCACGTCGGGATAGGGCCTTAGCCGCGCCAGCAACAGCTCGGCGTTGCGCTGGGCATAGATCGCGGTCCAGCGCACCAGCTGCGGATTGGCATCGATCGCGGCGACGACCGACTGGAACGTCGGCGGCCGGCCCATGGTGTCGAGCCGTCCGGAGACCTCGCCGAATTTCGGTGCCGCGTCGCCCATCAAGACCGCAAGCTCGCGCCGGGCGCTGGCCAGCGTCGCCTTGAAGCGCTCGCGGTCGGCCTTCACCAGTGCGGACGCCACCTCCGCACGGCCGGTCTCGGCCGGCGAGGAGGCGCCGGCCTCGACGCGTCGGCGCAAAAGCGGCGTCAGCCGGTCGATGGCGGTGATCTGCTCGTCGAGGATCTGGATGCGCCGCTGTGCGCCGAGCACGCTGAGGAAGGCGATCGCGGTCTCCGACAGCACCTCCAGCCTGACGGCTTTGCGCTGGATCGCGGCGACCTCGATGCCGGCGACGCCAGCTGCAATCCGCGCGTCGCGCTTGCCGAACAGCTCGAAGGCCTGGCTGATCTGGAGCGTGGTCTCGGCCGATCGTGTGCCGCGATAGATGCCGGACCCGAACGAATTGTCCTGTTCGTAGGTCAGTTCCGGATTGAGAAGCGCACCTGCCTGGATGCGCTGGCCCGTGGCGATGCCGACATCGCGCTCCGCCGCGGTCAGCCGCGGGCTCGCGGCCAGCGCGCGCGAAAGCGCGCTCCGCATCGTCAGAGTCTGGGCGTGAGATGGCGCAAGCGCCGATCCGGCAATCAGACACGCTGCCGCGCACGCCAGGCGCGCGGCCATTCCCCTGAAAAACATGAAACCGACCTGTGAGGATGAACCGAATGGACGCTCGTGGCGCCCGACCAATCCGTTCAGGCCATATGTTTGGGAGGCGGGGAGTCGGTGTCGGGAACAATGCCGGCGAGCCGGGGTGCGCGTTGCGGGCGCGATGCGGACACGAGCCCGATCGATCCGGCCGGTGGCGTCGGCTGCGCCACCGTCACCGCGAAGCAGCCATGGCAATGATGCCCGCCGATGGCCTTGTGGTCGTTGTGATCCGCCGAGCCGTCAAGCACCGCGCTGATCTCCGAGCCGCCACCGGGCGTGGTGACGTCGATGTCGTGCAGGCCATGCAGCGCTCCCGCGAGCAGGTAGACGACCGCGATCAGCACAGACAGCAGCCCGCGCCAGTTGCGCGGCCGGCATGATCCTGAGGGCTGGCGGTTCGCGAGCACGACGTCACTCTGGTTGCGGTCTGCGCCCGGCCTAGCATGGCGTTGGGAACAGTGTCGACCCGCAACATTGTTACGTTCCGGGAACAATTGCCGCAGCGCTCGCGAAGACGGCAGCTCTTCTCATTGGCGTGTGATCAAGCTCAGCCGAGCATCGGCTGCCGCTCCGCGTGCAACGTTCGGCATATCGCCGCCTTCGACCGTGACGACGGCGCGGCAGCCCGCTTCCATGGCCCGTTCCAGCCATTTGATGGCTTCATCGATCCACTGGTCGTGGTGCTCGGGATCGGCGATCGCCTTTTCCCGGAATGCATCTGCCTGATGAAGGCACGCGGTTCTGCGATCCACGCGGCTCTCCCGATCCGGAGGTTCCCGCCCCGAGCGCATCCTTGATGATCCGAGAGCCGGCGTCGTTAACATAGGACAGGAACCGGCGCACAAAAAGAAAGCCCCAGCCGGGACTTACCGGCTGAGGCTTTCGTGCTCACAAACTTCATCCTTGGGACTTGGACAGATAATCCGCATCGCGCGGGTTCGTTCCCGCTGGCTCGGTCCAATTTGGAACGTTCCTTGTTCATTGTGATTAGCGACGAGGAGAAATTGAGGAGGACGGACCATGGACGGATTGATTTATCTCATCGGCTTGATCGTGGTGGTCATGGCGATCTTGTCGTTCTTCGGCTTGCGCTGAGAGAGCGGCGATGACCATGGAAACTCTCATACGGGAAGACATCGTGGAAGGCGGCGGCGTCGCTGCCGATGAAAGGCGCATCATCCAGTGGAGCTCGGTGATCGCAGGCGCTTTGGCTGCCGGCGCAATGTCGTTCATCCTGGTCGGCTTTGGAGTCGCCGTCGGCCTGGGCGTCAGTTCAGCCTCGCCGACATGGCGCGATGCATCGGCGGCGCTGGCTTTGCTGTCGGGGCTGTATCTGATCATCCAGGCGATTATCAGCTTCGGCTTCGGCGGCTATATCGCCGGCCGGACGACGCGACCAGCCCCGGCGGTCACAACGATCGAAGACGAGGGCGAACGGCGGGACGGGCTGCATGGCCTGATGTCCTGGGCGCTCGCCGTGCTGCTTGGTGCCGCTCTGCTCGCGATGCTCGGCGCAGCTGCGATTGACCGCTCGCCGATGCGCAGTTCGGCGAGCAGTACCTCCGCCGCCGAGCCTCTGTTGAGCTACGAGCTGGATAAGCTGTTTCGCGCAGCGCGGCGGCCCCCCAACACCGACCTCAGGGAACCTCGTGCCGAAGCGGGACGCATCCTGATGACGGCGTCGAGCCACAGCGGCGTCAGCACCGATGACCGGGCCTACCTCGTGCAGCAGGTGGCCGCGTTGACGGGACTTGCAGCACCCGACTCGGAGCGACGGGTCGACACGCTGATCGCGGATTCAAGGACGGCCATCAATCGGGCGCGGCGTAACTCCATCATCGTCGCCTTCTCCGTTGCGGCAGCAACCCTGATCGGCGCTGCGGTGGCCTGGGCTGCGGCTGTTGCCGGTGGCCGGCATCGCGACGGCGCGCCGCTCCCGAACTGGATGGCGAGCTCCAACCGCTTCCATCGCTCTCCGCGTGCGATGCGGGTGCCGTAACGTGCAGGACGATGGCCGGGAGCGATCCCGGCCATATTGCCTTTTGACGAGAGGCCTAAGCCTTCTCCTCCCAGATCATGGCGAGATGGACGATCGTCTGCACCGCCTTCTCCATGTCCTGCCGGCTGACCCATTCGAGCCGGGAGTGAAATGCGTGCTCGCCGGCGAAGATGTTGGGGCAGGGCAGTCCCATGAAGGACAGGCGGGAGCCGTCGGTGCCGCCGCGGATCGCGGTGCGCATCGGGCGCAGGCCGGCGCGGCGGATCGCTTCGATGGCGTATTCAAGAATGTGCGGGTGGCGATCGATAACCTGCTTCATGTTGCGGTACTGCTCCCGCACCTCGAATGTGTAAGTCGAGCGCGGAAAATCCTTCATCACGTCCTTGACGATGTTCTCGAGCAGGATCTCCTTCTCCTTCAGCCCTTCCTCGGTGAAGTCGCGCACAATGAAGGAGAGCGTAGCCTGCTCCAGCGCACCCTCGATCCCGATCGGATGCAGAAAACCCTGCTTGCCTGATGTCGTCTCGGGCGAGCAGCCTTCCCGGGGCAGACGCTCGACGATGGCGGCGGCGATCTTGATGGCGTGCTCCATCTTGCCCTTGGCATAGCCGGGATGGGCGCTGACGCCGTTGATGGTGATGGTGGCGCCGTCCGCCGAGAAGGTCTCGTCCTCGACGCTACCCGCGCTCTCGCCGTCCATGGTGTAGCCGAAATCAGCGCCGAGCTTCTTGATGTCGACATTGTCGACGCCGCGGCCGATCTCCTCGTCCGGCGTGAACAGGATCTTGATGGTGCCGTGCTTCACTTGCGGGTTGTTGATGAAGAAATGCGCGGCATCCATGATCTCAGCCACGCCGGCCTTGTTGTCGGCACCGAGCAGCGTGGTGCCGTCGGTGGTGATGATGTCGTTGCCGATCTGGTTCTTCAGCGCCGGATGCTCGGCGAAGCGGATCACCTGGCTGGTATCGCCCGGCAGCGTGATGTCGCCGCCGCGATAGTTCTTCACCATCTGCGGCTTGACGTCGTTGCCGGTGACGTCGGGCGAAGTGTCCATGTGCGAGCAGAAGCAGATCACGGGCACCTTCTTGGTCGTGTTCGCCGGGATCGTTCCATAGACGTAGCCGTAATCATCGAGATGAGCGTCCTCGACGCCCATCTCCCTGAGCTCGGCGGCGAGCACACGGCCGAGATCTTTCTGTTTCTCGGTCGATGGCGAGGCCGGGGATTCCGGATCGGATTGGGTGTCGATGGTGACGTAGCGCAGGAAGCGCTCGGTCACGGTATGCGAAAAGGTGAGGGAGGACATTTCTGGTCAAACCGCCGGGTCAGGGGAGAGAGGCGGTATACCAGAAAAGCAGGGTGCGGTGAGGCCGGAGGAGGCTGATCAGGCTTAACGAAACGTGAGTGGTCAGATCGCCTCTTTTAGTTCCTTGACGGGGCGGAAGGCGACCTTCTTGGTGGCTTTGATGTGGATCGGCTCGCCCGTGGCGGGATTGCGGCCGGTGCGGGCGGCGCGCTTGCGGACCTGGAGGATGCCAAGGCCGACGATGCGGACGCGGTCGCCCTTCTTCAGGTGCTTGGTGATGAGTTCGACCATGTCGGTCAGAACGGCCTCGGCGCGCTTCTTCGACAGGTCCTGGCTCTCCGCAATGTCGGCGGCGAGGTGCTTGAGCGTGATGGTGGCGGGCGCGGCAGGCTTCTTCGTGGAATCCTTCTTAGCCATATCTGGCCTCCTCAATCACAGGGGCCCCGGAAAAGGCGGTAAAGGGTGGGGATCCCTCCAAGTCCTGCAAGGCCTAGACGATTCGGGCTTCGGCTGACTATGGCGCAAGTTCTCGACGGATGCCGGCGATCGCCGTCACAGCCGCGAAAGGCGTGTAGAAGTTTGTTCTAAGGCTATGAAGGAATTGCCAAAATGGCGCGAGAGACGGGGCTCGAACCCGCGACCTCCGGCGTGACAGGCCGGCGCTCTAACCAACTGAGCTACTCCCGCGTGGTTCGCTGACAGCGCGCGGAACGAGGGGGGACTTAAAGGCGGGGCTGGGTGAAGTCAAGGATGTTGCGCTTCACCGGCACATCCCGGCTAAGCATTGCTCTGGAAAACGAAAAAGGCCGCCAGGCGGCGGCCTCTGTCAGCCCCGAGCGGGGCGGTGTCAGCGGATCTCCGACGTCCCTGCGCTCGTCACCACCACCGGCTTCCCGGCCTTGATCACATGGGCGGACTGGGCGGTCTGGCTGTAATCGGCATTGGTGCGGGCTGCGATCCCGAAGCCGGCCACTGTAATTCCGGCCACCAGCGCCACCACCACGATCTTCAGATGGGTCGCACGATCAGCAGAGTGGATAGAGTGGTTCATCTGAGCCTCCCGACGGGCTTTGCCGCCGTCTATGGCTCGTCTTGTAAAGACCGTCTGTTTCCGGATGGTTTCGCGGGTTCCGCAAAATGGTTTCATTAATGCGCCCGGTTGGTTTCGCCGGGCTTGCGGCCTGTACCGGCGTCAGGCGGCCGCCCGGCCGATATCGTCCCGGATCGAGCGCGCCGCCCAGACGAACAGGAGTGCCCCCAGCGTGGTCGTGACCGCCGCCGAGAGCAGGGAATAGCGCACCGCGTCGGCGCCGTAAGCGCCCTTCAGGGCATCGTTGACCACGCCCACGGCGAGCGGGCCGAGGCCCTGGCCGAAGCAGGTGGCAGTGAGCGCGATCAGGGCGGAGGCCAGCGCCCGCATGCTCGGCTTGGCGACCGTCTGCGCGATCGCGAAGATCGGTCCGAGATGGAAGCCGACCAGGAACGAGGTCAGCGCCAGCGTGGCCACCATCAGCGCAAAGTCCTGCGTCAGCATGCACAGCGCGAACACCGGGCCGGCAAGGCCCGAGGTGATGGCGGGCGCCCACAGCTTCCAGCGGTCGTCGCGGCGGCTGATCTGCGCCACCACGAAGCCGCCGAGCAGGGTGCCGGCCATGCCGGCGAGCCCCTTGAAGGTGCCGGCATAGGTGCCGATCTCGGCGCTCGACAGATGGTGCACGCGCGCCAGGAACGGCGGGATCCAGGCCGCGGTCGCATAGTTCGTGTAAGTCGTGAGACAGAAGCCGATCAGCACGATGATGAAGCTTCGCTGCGAGGCCAGGAAGCGCAGCGTCGGCCCGAGCGGCTCGGGCACGAAATTCTCCTGCATGGCGCCGCGCTTCGGCTCGGAGATCGTCAGCCACAGGACAATAGCAAGCAGGATGCCGGGCAGGCCCGCAACGTAGAACGCCATCCGCCAGCCATAGTGCTGGTTGACGTACCCGCCCACGAAATAGCCGAGGAATACGCCGAGATAGGTGCCGACGGCGTAGATGCCGAGCGCGCGCGGACGCTCGTTCTTGGCGAAGAGGTCGGCGACGATCGATTGCGAGGCGGGCGAGCCCGCGGACTCGCCGATGCCGACGCCGATCCTCGCCAGCGCCAGCGAAGTGACGCTCGAAGCGGCGCCGCACAATGCCGTCATCGCGCTCCAGAACGCGAAGGCGGCGGCGACGATGTTGCGCCGGTTGAGCCGGTCGGCGACGCGCGCGATGGGGATGCCGAGCAGGGAGTAGAACAGCGCGAAGCCGAAGCCCGCGAGCAGGCCCATCATGGTATCGCTGAGCTGAAACTCCTTCTTGATCGGCTCGATCAGCACGTTGAAGATCGTGCGGTCGAGGAAGTTCAGCGCGTAGATGATCGTGAGCAGGCCTAGCACGTAATAGCGCCGCGCCGAGGGTTTTGCCGTCGCGGCCGTTTGCACCGACATTTGTGACGTCACATCGACCATCGCTTCCCCCAATTAGTCTTTGTTATCGTTGTCGGTCCAGCCCTGATTGGGGCTGGCAGGTCAGCCTTCGCGGATGTAATTCCCCGCTTCGAATTCGACGGGAGGCGCGCTTGCATCGAACGAGATTCCGATCGGATCGCGGCCTGCTTCCATCGCCTCGAGCTGGTCGCTCAGCATGCGTCGGATCATGAGGATGCCGCGGTCGCTCTGGCCGAAATGCTCCTCGGAATGGATGGTCTGCGGTCCTTGGCCGACCTGGGCTTCGTAATCGCCCGGAAATCGCTGATGTTCTTCTTCGGTCATGTCCCACCAGAATTTGCCGTTGAATTTCGAGCGCATGCGACCGATGTCGCCGGCGTTCTTGACGCGGCCGGCGACGTAGATGCGGAACGAGGTGTCGTCGATCGGCAGCGTCCAGCCGATCGACTCGACGCGGGCGAATTGCGCCACGCGCGGGTTTGGCACAACGCGCAAGGTGGGGAGCGCCGCCTCGGTGACGCGGTAAAACACCTTGCCGTCATCCTGCTTGCGGATCGAGCGCACGGCGATCCCGCGCGGCGTCTTGTCGAACGTCACCTCCGGCATCGATGCCATCATGTTGGTGAATTGCGGACCCGAGAACGAGCCGTGCAGCACCGGCACGTGGTAGGGATCGACCACGTTCTCGAAATGCTGGAGCCAGTTGCAGGGGATGATCGCGGGACCACCGCCGCCGATCGAGGAATCGTCGGCGTCGACGAACTCGCCGTCGTCCATGGTCTCCAGGCACTCATAGGCCGGCAGCACCGGGCGTTTCTCGGCGGGGCCCAGATAGGCGAAGATGAGCCCGTAGCGCTCCTCGACCGGATACCAGGGCTGGCGCACCTTGTCCTTGAACTGGCCGCCATCGGGCTCGCAGGGCTGCTCCAGGCAATGGCCCTCGGTGTCGAACTTCCAGCCGTGATAACAGCAGCGGATGCCGTCCTCCTCGACCTTGCCATAATAGAGCGTGGTGCCGCGGTGGCAGCAGCGGGCGTGCAGCAGGCCGGCGCGGCCGTGCTTGTCGCGGAACAGCACCAGATCCTCGCCGAGCGCGCGGACCTTCTTCGGAGTGTCGGTTGCGTCTCTGATGAGCCCGACCGGATGCCAGTAGCGGCGGAGCAGTTCGCCCATCGGCGTGCCGCGCATGACCGAGGTGAGCTCGGTGCGGGTGTGCGCCGGCTTCATCGCATAGGCCGTTCCGAGATCGCGATCCCGCTGCGTGATGGTCATGCTGGTCCTCCCGCAATCGGCCGTACCGGCCGGGCTTTTTTGATGCCTTGTACCAAGTGAAGATTAGATCGATGACAATGTCAACGATTTCCAAATGCCTCTTAATCGCATTCGGATCAGGCTGGGGAGGTCGCGCTACCAAGACTTGGCACGCCGCGGCTTTCTTGGCAGAGGTGGACCATGAGCCAGACATCAGGCAGGGACGGGCGCACATCGTCCGATGCGGACGAAAGTCAGTCGCTGGCGCCGATCACCGTCATGCTGTCGTCGCGGCTGATGGTGCTGGCCAATTTGCTCAAGCGCGGCGCCATCCTGCGCTACAAGCGTCTCGCCGGATTGTCATCGGTCGAGTTCGGCCTGGTCGCCTCGCTTGGCCGGCGGCCGCCGATGAGCGTGGCGCGGCTCGCGGAAGCCGTCGGCCAGGACAAGGGGCAGATCAGCCGCGCGCTTGCGGAACTCGTGTCGCGCAAGCTGATCGCGAAATCGGCGAACCCGAAGGATAGCCGCGAGGTGCTGGTCTCGCTGACCGCAACGGGCCTCGCGGCGCACGATGCGATCGTCGCCGGTGCGCAGGAGCGCAATCGGCGTTTGCGCGAACATCTGAGCGAAGCCGAGTTCGAGACGCTGCTGCAGCAGGTCGATCAATTGACGGCAATCGCCGCCGAGATGCTTGAGAGCGAGAAGATTTCGCGCTGACGTTTCGGCAATCCGGGAACATGTTGGATCGCTTCCAAGACCGTTTTTAAGACTCCTTCTAAGAGGCTTTCAATTAGGGAATTCGCGCGCGCTGCCCTAAGCGTCACCGCAAGCGCATGCCGTCATGGGCCGACAGCATGTGCCATCAGAACACGCAGTTTTGGGGTTGCGCGTGAACAGTCTTGGAATGCTGCGGTCGGCCATGTTGGCGACCGCATCCGCTTGGGTTTTGCTGCCGCAGGCATCGCTTGCACAATCTCCTGCGCAGATTGGCGCGCAGAACATTCCGTCGGTGACCGTCACCGCGCCGGAAGCGCGCCGACGAGCCATCTCCGTGCAGCGCCGTGCGCCGCGATCGTCCCAGCAGACCGCCAACCGAAACAGGCCGCAGCCGCCGCGCAATGTCGGTTTCGTCGAGACCCCGCTCGGCCCGGTGCACGGCTACGTCGCCGGCCGCAGCTCGTCCGGCACCAAGACCAA
Source organism: Bradyrhizobium sp. 155 (assembly GCF_023101105.1). Classification (NCBI taxonomy): domain Bacteria; kingdom Pseudomonadati; phylum Pseudomonadota; class Alphaproteobacteria; order Hyphomicrobiales; family Nitrobacteraceae; genus Bradyrhizobium; species Bradyrhizobium sp. 155. Next base: position 3,545,574 of record NZ_CP064704.1, read on the forward strand.
CACGCCGATCATGGAGACGCCGCAGGCGGTGTCGGTGATCGGCGCGGAGCAGATTCGCGACCAGAAGGCGAACAAGCTCGACGAGGTCCTGCGCTATACTGGTGGAGTTCGCGCCGGGACCTTCGGCGCGGACACGCGCAACGACTGGTGGCTGATCCGCGGCTTTAAGTCCGACGACGTCGGACTGTTTCTCGACGGCATGCAGCTGTTCTACACCTCCTATGCGAGCTGGAAGCTCCAGACGCCCAACATGGAGCGCGTCGAGGTGCTGCGCGGTCCATCGGCCGTGCTCTATGGCGGATCGAGCCCGAGCGGCATCGTCAACGTCATCAGCAAGATGCCGCCGGCGGAGCCCGTCCGTTTCATCGAGACCGGCGTCAACAATTTCGGCAACGCCTATGTCGGCTTCGATGTTGCCGGTCCGGTCGCAACGAGCCACGAGAACGGCAAGCTGTTCTACCGCGTCGTCGGTCAGGTCCAGAACGGCCCCACGCAGGTCAATTTCACGCCGGACAACAACTACTTCATCGCGCCGTCGGTGACCTGGAAGCCGGACGCCGACACGAGGTTCACGGTACTGGCTTCAGCTTCCCGGCAGGAAACCCGTGGCATCAACTTCCTGCCCTATGAGGGCACGGTGACCAACGCTCGGTTCGGCAAGATCCCGACCAGCTTTTTCGCTGGCGATCCCAGCGTCGACAAGTTCACGCGCGAGCAGGAGATGCTTGGCTATCAGTTCGAGCGCAATCTCACCGACGATTTGACGTTCCGGCAGAATGCGCGCTTTGCCCATGTCGATGTGACCTATCGCGGCTATGTCGGCAATAATTGGGCTGACATCAACACGGCCAGTCTCGGTCGCTATAATTGGTATGCGAAGAACACCGCCAACCAGGCCAATCTCGACAATCAGCTGGAGTACCGCTTCAACACCGGCGCGGTGCGGCATACGATGCTGTTCGGGGTCGATTTGAAGGGCTACCAGATCGACGATTATCAGGCTTTCAACTTCGGCACCGTCCCTTCGATCAACGTCTTCAATCCCGCCTACGGGTTTGACATTCCGTTGACGGGCGCACCGTTCCGCAACTTCCAGATCACGCAGAAGCAGGCCGGCACCTATCTTCAGGACCAGATGAAGCTCGGCAACTTCACGCTGGTGCTGAGCGGCCGCAACGATTGGGTCGAGACGACGCAGGCTGCCCGTGATACCGGCGCCACGCTTGCCAGCCGCGACGACAGCAGGTTCAGCGGGCGCGCCGGGCTGATCTACAATTTCGACAACGGCATCGCGCCCTATGTGTCCTACGCCACGAGCTACAATCCGATCATCGGCCTCAACGCGCAAAACCAGCTGTTCCTGCCGGAGACCGGCCAGCAGACGGAAATCGGCGTGAAGGTCGCGCCGCGGGGATTTGACGGCTACTTCACCGCTTCGGTGTTCGACTTGAAACGTCAGCATGTGGCAACGACCGATCCTGTCGTCACGACCTTGCAGAACCAGACCGGCGAGGTGACCTCGCGCGGCATCGAGCTCGAAGCGGTGGCGAACGCCACGCGTGAGCTGAAGCTGATCGGCTCGTTCACGGCCTACCATTTGTTCAACAGCAGGGATCTGGACCCGTCTTTGGTCGGCAAGACCCCGACCAACACGCCTGAGCTCCTGGTGTCCGGCTGGGCGGACTACACCTTCAAGGACGGGCCACTCGCGGGGTTCGGCTTCGGCGGCGGTCTCCGCTATATCGGTTCGTCGTGGGCGGATACCGCCAATACCCTCGAGGTTCCCGCGGTCGTGCTCGGCGATCTCGCGTTCCACTATGAATGGCAGAACTGGCGCACCGCGCTGAACGTGATCAACCTGACCGACAAGATCTACGTCGCGAGCTGCGCGGCGGCGTCATCCTGCTTCTACGGCGACCGCCGGCGCGTCACCGCCAGCGTCTCCTACAAATGGTGAGGCAAATGACGAGAACAGGCGAGGGAAGGCCATCGTGAGAGCCTGACCGGCCCGTCGCCGGCTTCCACCACGAGATCGATGAGCTCGCGGGTCATGCCCCCCGGCCCGAAGCTCATGCGAGCGCGGCGCGCGACGACCCAGCCACGTCGCCGCCGCGCTCGCCACCCATTTTCCGCTGGGGCGAAGTGGGCCTCCTGCCCGACACATTCGCCAGACGAGCCCAGGTCCGATCGTGATGCATGGCTCCCGGGTCGCTCGCCCGATAATGGGCGCGCTTGCCTCGTTATAATCTGGACTTTGCAGCGTCGCGGCCTAGATAAGGTGAGCCTTCCCAACCACGGACGTCACGGCCCAGCGCGTGTGGACTGATCGGGGCGCCCTTGCTGGGGCTGTCGATCTGCTCCATACCAGCCGCGGGGTGATTCCGGGATTTCCACCGTTCTGAGGGCGACAAAGGGCCTAAAAAGAGCGTGTCTTGCGCCCATTGGTGCACTGCGCTAAGGCTCAGAACAATTCCAAACTGGACGAATCCGTGGCTGTCCCGAGGCTGCGGGAAAAAGGGCTCGTCAATGAGCGGCATTCTGCAGAACTATCTTCCACTCGTCGTCTTCATAGGGGTAGCGGGCCTCATTGGCCTGGTGCTGCTGATCGCGCCGTTCATCGTGGCGTTCCAGCAGCCGGACCCGGAAAAGCTGTCGGCGTATGAGTGCGGTTTCAACGCCTTCGACGACGCCCGCATGAAGTTCGACGTCCGCTTCTATCTCGTCGCCATCCTCTTCATCATCTTCGACCTCGAGGTGGCGTTCCTGTTTCCCTGGGCGGTGGCGTTCGGCAAGCTTGGCGCGACCGGCTTCTGGTCCATGGTGGTGTTCCTCGCCGTGCTGACGGTCGGGTTCGCCTATGAATGGAAGAAAGGCGCACTGGAATGGGATTGACCCCTACGTCGTCCGCCGGTCCGGTTCTCGCGCCGGCCCCCAAGGGCATCCTGGACCCGTCGACCGGCAAGCCGGTCGGGGCCAATGATCCGTTCTTCCTCGAGGTCAATTCGGAACTGTCCGACAAGGGCTTCTTCGTGGCCGCGACCGACGACCTCATCACCTGGGCGCGCACCGGCTCGCTGATGTGGATGACCTTCGGTCTCGCCTGCTGCGCGGTCGAGATGATGCAGGTCTCGATGCCGCGCTACGACGTCGAGCGCTTCGGCTTCGCGCCGCGCGCTTCACCGCGTCAGTCGGACGTGATGATCGTCGCGGGGACCCTGACCAACAAGATGGCGCCTGCGTTGCGCAAGGTCTACGACCAGATGCCCGAGCCGCGCTACGTCATCTCGATGGGCTCCTGCGCCAACGGCGGCGGCTATTATCACTATTCCTACTCGGTCGTGCGCGGTTGCGACCGCATCGTGCCGATCGACATCTATGTGCCGGGCTGCCCGCCCACGGCGGAAGCGCTGCTCTACGGCGTGCTGCTGCTGCAGAAGAAGATCCGCCGCACCGGCACAATCGAACGCTAAGGTTTTACGTCATGGACGACGCCAAGCTCGACGCCCTGGGGCAGACGATCGTTAGCGCCCTTCCGGGCGCCGCCATCGGTCATTCGGTGGCCTTCAACCAACTCACGGTGGATGTCGAGGTCAGCAAAATCGTCGAGGTGGTCAAGTACCTCCGCGACGACCCGAGCTGCCGCTTCATCAACTTCACCGACATCACGGCCGCGGATTATCCGTCGCGCGAAAAACGCTTCGACGTGATCTATCACTTCCTGTCACCGACCTTGAACGCGCGGATCCGGCTCAAGGCCCAGGCGGACGAGACCACGCAGGTGCCGTCGCTGATCGAGGTGTTTCCCGGGGCCGACTGGTTCGAGCGCGAAGCCTACGACCTCTATGGCGTGATCTTCGTCGGTCATCCCGACATGCGCCGCCTCCTGACCGATTACGGCTTCGAGGGTCATCCGCTGCGCAAGGACTTCCCGACCACCGGCTTCCTCGAGGTCCGCTACGACGACCAGGAGAAGCGGGTGGTGTACGAGCCGGTCAGGCTCAACCAGGAATTCCGCAAGTTCGACTTTTTGTCCCCGTGGGAGGGCGCCGACTATCCGGTCCTTCCAGGGGATGAAAAAGCAGGGCCGAAGGTCTGATCATGAACGAGCAACCCGAAGTCCTTCGCAACTTCACCATCAACTTCGGTCCGCAGCATCCGGCGGCGCACGGCGTGCTGCGCCTGGTGCTGGAGCTTGACGGCGAAGTCGTCGCCCGCGTCGACCCGCATATCGGCCTGCTTCACCGCGGCACCGAAAAGCTGATCGAGCAGAAGACCTATCTGCAGGCGATCCCTTATTTCGACCGCCTGGACTACGTCGCGCCGATGAACCAGGAGCACGCCTTCTGCATGGCTGCAGAAAAGCTGCTCGGCATCGAGGTGCCGCGCCGCGCGCAGCTGATCCGCGTGCTCTATTGCGAGATCGGCCGCATCCTGTCGCATTTGCTCAACGTCACCACGCAGGCGATGGACGTCGGCGCGCTGACCCCGCCGCTGTGGGGCTTTGAAGAGCGCGAAAAGCTGATGGTGTTCTACGAGCGCGCCTCCGGCAGTCGCATGCACGCAGCCTATTTCCGCGTCGGCGGCGTGCATCAGGACCTGCCGCAGAAGCTGGTCGACGACATCGACGCCTGGTGCGATCCGTTCCTGAAAGTGGTCGAAGATCTCGACCGGCTGCTCACCGCCAACCGCATCTTCAAGCAGCGCAACGTCGACATCGGCGTCGTGTCGCTGAAGGAAGCTTGGGAGTGGGGCTTCTCGGGCGTGATGGTGCGCGGCTCGGGCGCGGCCTGGGATCTGCGCAAGTCGCAGCCCTATGAATGCTACGCCGAGATGGATTTCGATATCCCGATCGGCAAGAACGGCGACTGCTATGACCGCTATCTGATCCGCATGGAAGAGATGCGCCAGTCCGTGCGCATCATGAAGCAGTGCATCCAGAAGCTGAACGCGGCCGACGGGAAGGGTCCCGTCGTCGTCGAGGACAACAAGGTCGCGCCGCCGCGCCGTGGCGAGATGAAGCGCTCGATGGAAGCGCTGATCCACCACTTCAAGCTCTACACCGAAGGCGTCCACGTGCCCGCCGGCGAGGTCTACGCCGCGGTCGAGGCGCCGAAGGGCGAGTTCGGCGTCTTTCTGATCTCGGACGGCACCAACAAGCCCTACAAGTGCAAGATCCGCGCGCCCGGCTTTGCGCATCTGCAGGCGATGGACCACATCTGCCGCGGTCATCTGCTCGCCGACGTCTCGGCGATCCTCGGCTCGCTCGACATCGTGTTCGGAGAGGTCGATCGGTGATGGCGCAGGCGCCGATCCAGTTTGACCGTGCCTCGGGGGCCCTTGAAGGGGCCAACCTGTGGGAGCGGACGGCTGCCTTGGCGCTGGTGACGGGATCGAAGATCTCGTCGCACTTCTCGCATATGGGCTACATCGCCTGCGCCAATCTGCTGCGCAAGACGCTGCCCGAGCGCAATATCGCGATCAAGCTCAACCCCGACGCCGTGTTCGAATTTCCCTACGGCGACGGCTATTGGAGCAAGCTGCTCAACCGCTCCTACAATTACGAGGACGAGCTGGAGCTGTTGTTCGCCGATTCCATCGACGTCGACTACACGCTGCTCGATTGCGGCGCGAATTACGGCTATTGGTCGGTGCTGGTGTCGAGCAAGCCGTTCGGCTCGCACAAGGCGATCGCGATCGAGCCGTCGGGGCAGAACTATCCGAAGCTCGCCAACAACGCCCGCATCAATGGCAGCCGCTTCGAGACCATGAAATGCGCGATCGGCGCGGCCCGTGGCATCGCGCGCCTGTCAGGCACCAAGCACGAGGCCTTCAGCATCGCCGGCGATGCGTCGGCGGGCGGCGAGGACGTGCCGGTCATTGCGCTCGACAATCTGATCGACGACGGCAAGATCGCAGGCACCGGCAAGTACCTGATCAAGCTCGACGTCGAGGGCGTCGAGATCGAGGCGATCAAGGGCGGCGCCCGGCTGCTCCAGGCCGACAGCGTCGTCATGTGCGAGGAGCACGGCAGCGACCGTTCGCACGCGGTCTCGCGCTACATCCTCGAACACACCCCGCTGAAGCTGATCGTCTACGATCCCAGCACCCGACGTATGGAAACGGTGACCGAGCTGTCGATCCTCGACCGCATCAAGGTCTCCACCCACGTCGGCTACAATGTTTTCGGCACCGCAAGCGCATTCTGGCAGGACAGGATCAATGCCCTGAATGCGAAAACAGCGCGCCGCGTGCAGTGAGAGATTGAAGAGATGTCCGTTCGCCGATTAGCATCGAAGGAAGTCCAGCCCGCGAGCTTTGCGTTCACGGAGGAGAACCTCGCGTTCGCCAAGCAGCAGATCGCGAAATATCCGGCCGGACGCCAGGCTTCGGCCGTCATCGCCATCCTCTGGCGGGCGCAGGAGCAGCACGACGGCTGGGTCTCGGAAGCCGCGATCCGCGTCATCGCCGACATGCTCGACATGCCCTATATCCGCGTGCTCGAGGTCGCGACCTTCTACACGATGTTCCAGCTCGCCCCGGTCGGCAAGAAGGCCCACGTCCAGGTCTGCGGCACCACGCCGTGTCGCCTGCGCGGCGCTGAGGATCTGATCCACGTCTGCGAGCACCGCATTCATCACGAGCCCTTCCATCTCTCCAAGGACGGCAATTTCAGCTGGGAAGAGGTGGAGTGCCTCGGTGCCTGCGTGAATGCGCCGATGGTGCTGATCGGCAAGGACACATATGAGGATCTGACGAAGGAAAGCTTCGGCAAGGTGCTCGATGGCTTTGCCTCGGGCAATCCGCCCAAGCCCGGTCCGCAGAACGGCCGCCAGTTTTCGGCGCCGACCGGTGGGCCGACCACGCTGAAGGAAATCACCTGATGCGTGATCTCTCACCGCCAGTTGATGGGAGCAGTGTTGTGAAGAAGTGGGGCTTCGTCGCAATGCATTCCGCCGTGGCGGCCACATTCATTTTCCTGCTTCAGCGCTTCGCACTGAACGCGTCGCTGGAATCCAGTCTGCTCTGGGCGCTGACCTTCGCCGTCTGCGCCGCCGGGCTTGCCTACAAGCAAGCCAACCGTTGATCGGAAAGCACTGACATGCTCGAGGACAAGGACCGCATCTTCAAGAACCTCTACGGCCTCCACGATTGGGGCCTCGAGGGCGCGCGGCGCCGCGGCGCCTGGGATGGTACGAAGAACATCATCGACAAGGGCCGTGACTGGATCATCAACGAGATGAAGGCGTCGGGGCTGCGCGGCCGCGGTGGCGCCGGCTTCCCGACCGGCCTGAAATGGTCGTTTATGCCGAAGGAGTCGACCGACGGAAGGCCGAGCTATCTCGTCGTCAATGCCGACGAATCCGAGCCCGGCACCTGCAAGGATCGCGAGATCATGCGGCACGATCCGCATCTCCTGATCGAGGGCTGCCTGATCGCGAGCTGCGCGATGAACGCGCATGCCTGCTACATCTATGTCCGCGGCGAGTTCATCCGCGAGCGCGAGCATCTCCAGGCGGCGATCGACCAGGCCTATGAGGCCAAGCTGGTCGGCAAGGACAACGTCAACGGCTGGCCCTTCGACATCTACGTCGCCCACGGCGCCGGCGCCTATATCTGCGGCGAGGAAACCGCGCTGCTCGAGAGCCTCGAAGGCAAGAAGGGCCAGCCGCGCCTGAAGCCGCCGTTCCCGGCCAATGTCGGCCTGTACGGCTGCCCGACCACCGTCAACAATGTCGAGTCGATCGCGGTTGCGCCCGACATCCTGCGCCGTGGCGCGGCATGGTTCGCCGGCATCGGTCGTCCGAACAATGTCGGCACCAAGCTGTTCTGCATCTCCGGCCATGTCGAGCGGCCCTGCAACGTCGAAGAGGCCATGGGCATTCCGTTCCGTGAGCTGATCGAGAAGCATTGCGGCGGCATCCGCGGTGGTTGGGACAACCTCAAGGCCGTGATCCCCGGCGGCTCCTCCGTGCGCATGGTGCCGGCCGAGCAGATCATCGACACGCCGATGGATTTCGACAGCTTGAGCAAGCTGCGCTCGGGTCTCGGCACCGCGGCCGTGATCGTGATGGACAAGTCGACCGATTTGATCCGCGCCATCGCCCGCATCTCCTATTTCTACAAGCATGAGAGCTGCGGCCAGTGCACGCCGTGCCGCGAAGGCACCGGCTGGATGTGGCGCGTCTTGACCCGCATGGCCGAAGGCCGCGCCCACAAGCGCGAGATCGACATGCTGCTGGAAGTCACCAAGCAGGTCGAAGGTCACACCATCTGCGCGCTCGGCGATGCGGCGGCGTGGCCGATCCAGGGCCTGATCGCGCATTTCCGTCATGAGATCGAAGCGCGCATCGACCAATATTCGCACAAGTCCGACATCGACGATATCGGCGTCCGCGATCCCATGAACATGGTCGCGGCGGAGTAGAGAGAATGACCAAGCTCATCATCGACGGTAAAGAGATCGATGTCCCCGCCGAATACACGCTGCTCCAGGCGTGCGAAGCGGCCGGCGCCGAGATTCCGCGCTTCTGCTATCACGAGCGGCTGTCGATCGCCGGCAATTGCCGGATGTGCCTCGTCGAGGTGAAGGGCGGCCCGAAGCCGGTCGCGAGCTGCGCCTGGGGCGTGCGCGATTGCCGTCCGGGTCCCAAGGGCGAGCCGCCGGAGATCTCCACCCGTTCGCCGATGGTGAAGAAGGCGCGCGAAGGCGTGATGGAATTCCTTCTGATCAACCATCCGCTGGATTGCCCGATCTGCGATCAGGGCGGCGAGTGCGACCTCCAGGACCAGGCGATGGGCTACGGTGTCGACACCAGCCGCTTCGCCGAGAACAAGCGCGCGGTCGAGGACAAATATCTCGGCGCGCTGGTCAAGACCTCGATGAACCGCTGCATCCAGTGCACCCGCTGCGTCCGCTTCTCGGCGGAAGTGGCCGGCGCCCCCGAAATGGGTGCGACCGGCCGCGGCGAGGACATGGAGATCACGACCTATCTCGAGCACGCGCTGACCTCGGAATTGCAAGGCAATCTCGTCGACATCTGCCCGGTCGGCGCGCTGACCTCGAAGCCCTATGCTTTCGCCGCGCGCCCGTGGGAGCTCGGCAAGACCCAGTCGATCGACGTGATGGACGGCGTGGGATCCGCGATCCGCGTCGACACCCGCGGCCGCGAAGTGATGCGTATCCTGCCGCGCATCAACGAGGCCGTGAACGAGGAGTGGATCTCCGACAAGACCCGTCACGTCGTCGACGGCCTGCGCACCCAGCGTCTCGACCGGCCCTATATCCGCGAAGCCGGCAAGCTGCGCGCGGCGAACTGGCCCGAGGCCTTTGCCGCGATCGCCGCGAAAGCGGCCCGCACCGACGGCAAGCGCATCGGCGCGATCGCGGGCGACCTCGCCGGCGTCGAAGAGATGTTCGCGCTGAAGGATCTGCTGGCCAAATACGGCTCGGCCAATCTGGCGGTGCAGGGCGGCGACGCCTTCGATCCCGCGCTCGGCCGCGGCTCCTACATCTTCAATCCGACGCTCGCCGGCGTGGAGCAGGCCGATGCGCTGCTCATCATCGGCGCCAATCCGCGGAAAGAAGCGGCCGTGTTCAACGCCCGCATCCGCAAGCGCTGGCGCGCCGGCGGCTTCAAGGTCGGCGTGATCGGCGCCAAGGCCGACCTCACCTACGATTATGACCATCTCGGCGCAGGCACCGACACGCTGGGCGAGCTCGCGGCCGGCAAGCACTCCTTCATGGATGTGCTGAAGAACGCCAAGAACCCGATCATCCTGGTCGGTGCGGGCGCCGCCTCGCGCCACGACGGCGCCGCCATTCTCGCCGCCGCTGCTAAGCTCGCGCTCGATGTCGGCGCGCTCAAGGACGGCTGGAACGGCTTTGGCGTGCTGCATGAGAGCGCCTCGCGCGTCGGGGCGCTCGACATCGGCTTTGTCGCCGGTCAGGGCGGACTGAACGCGGCGCAGATGACGACGTTCGGGACGCTCGATCTGCTGTTCCTGCTCGGCGCCGACGAGATCAAGCCGTCGGACGGCACCTTCGTCGTCTATATCGGCACCCACGGCGACCGCGGCGCCCATCGCGCCGACGTGATCCTGCCGGCCGCCGCCTATACCGAGAAGTCCGCGATCTACGTCAACACCGAAGGCCGCGTGCAAATGACCGGACGGGCCGCATTCCCGCCGGGCGAGGCCCGCGAGGACTGGGCGATTATCCGCGCGCTGTCGGAGGCGCTCGGCAAGAAGCTCGGCTATGACTCGCTTTCGGCCCTGCGCCAGGCGATCTTCAAGGCGGTGCCGCATCTGATCCGTCTCGACCAGACCGAGCCCGGCTCGGCCGACCAGATCAGGAAGCTCGCGGGGAAGGGCGGCACGACGGAGAAGGCCCCGTTCAAGCCGCTTGTCGAGGACTTCTATTTGACCAACCCAATCGCGCGTGCGTCCGCCGTGATGGCGGAATGTTCGCGGCTTGCCTCCGGGCAGATGCTGACCGCAGCGGAGTGAGCCGATGGAATTCTTCGAAAGCGCATTCTGGACCGGGTTCCTCTGGCCGCTGATCATCATGATCGCGCAGAGCGTCCTGGTGCTGGTCGTTCTGCTGGTGGCGATCGCCTACATCCTGCTCGCCGACCGCAAGATCTGGGCGGCGGTGCAGATCCGCCGCGGCCCGAACGTGGTTGGTCCCTGGGGCCTGCTGCAATCCTTCGCCGACCTCCTGAAGTTCGTGCTGAAGGAGCCGATCATCCCGTCCGGCGCCAACAAGGGCGTGTTTCTTCTTGCTCCCTTGGTCTCGTGCGTGCTCGCGCTCGCGGCCTGGGCGGTGATCCCTACCAATCTCGGCTGGGTGATCTCCGACATCAACGTCGGCGTTCTCTTCATCTTCGCGATCTCGTCGCTGTCGATCTACGGCATCATCATGGCCGGCTGGTCGTCGAACTCGAAATATCCGTTCCTCGCGGCGCTGCGCTCGGCGGCGCAGATGGTGTCCTACGAGGTCTCGATCGGCTTCGTCATCATCACGGTGCTGCTCTGCGCCGGCACGCTGAACCTCTCGGCCGTGGTCGAGGCGCAGCATGTCCGCGGCCTCGCCAGCCTGATCGGGCTGCCGCAGCTCACCATCCTGAACTGGTACGTCTGGCCGCTGTTCCCGATGTTCGTGATCTTCTACGTCTCGGCGCTGGCTGAAACCAACCGCCCGCCGTTCGACCTCGTCGAAGCAGAATCCGAGCTCGTCGCCGGCTTCATGGTCGAGTACGGCTCGACGCCGTATCTTCTGTTCATGCTCGGCGAGTATGTCGCGATTGCCACGATGTGCGCGATGGCGACGATCTTGTTTCTCGGAGGCTGGCTGCCGCCGGTGGACCTGCCGCCCTTCAACTGGGTGCCGGGGATCATCTGGTTCTCGCTGAAACTGTTCTTCATGTTCTTCCTGTTCGCGATGGCCAAGGCGATCGTGCCGCGCTACCGCTACGATCAACTGATGCGCCTCGGCTGGAAAGTGTTCCTGCCGTTGTCGCTGGCGATGGTGATCGTGGTGGCCGGTGTGCTGCACTTCGCCGACATCGCGCCGAAGTGAGGGCCGTCATGGGTATCAACATCAACGCCACTGCACGCTCGCTTCTGCTGTCGGAATTCGTCTCGGCGTTCTTCCTCGCCATGCGCTATTTCTTCCAGCCGAAGCCGACGCTGAACTATCCCTTCGAGAAGGGCCCGATCTCCCCGCGCTTCCGCGGCGAGCATGCGCTGCGCCGCTATCCGAACGGAGAAGAGCGCTGCATCGCCTGCAAGCTGTGCGAAGCGGTTTGCCCGGCCCAGGCCATCACCATCGAGGCCGGTCCGCGCCGCAACGACGGCACCCGCCGCACCGTGCGCTACGACATCGACATGGTGAAGTGCATCTATTGCGGCCTCTGCCAGGAAGCCTGTCCGGTCGACGCCATCGTCGAAGGTCCGAACTTCGAGTTCGCGACCGAGACCCGCGAGGAACTGTTCTATGACAAGGCCAAGCTGCTCGCCAATGGCGACCGCTGGGAACGCGAGATCGCGAAAGCGATCGAACTCGACGCGCCGTACCGGTGAGATGAGAGCATGATCCTTCCCGCGCTGTTCTTCTATCTGTTCGCCGGCGTCTGTGTCGCCTCGGCGGTGATGGTGATTGTCTCGCGCAATCCCGTGCACTCGGTGCTGTACCTGATCCTGGCCTTCGTCAACGCCTCCGGTCTGTTCGTGTTGATGGGCGCCGAATTCCTCGCGATGATCCTGATCGTCGTCTATGTCGGTGCGGTCGCGGTCCTGTTCCTGTTCGTGATCATGATGCTCGACGTCGACTTCCTCGAGCTGCGCGAGGGCTTCATCGAATACCTGCCGGTCGGCCTCGTGATCGGCGGCATCTTCCTGTTCGAGCTGCTGCTCACGGTCGGCTTCTGGGTCATCAACCCCGGCGTCGCCAAGACGATCACGGCGGCGATCCCGACCAACGTCTCCAATACCGAGGCGCTCGGCCTGGTGCTCTATACCAAGTACATCCACTACTTCCAGCTCTCGGGCATGGTGCTGCTGGTCGCGATGATCGGCGCCATCGTGCTGACGCTGCGGCACAAGGCGAGCGTCAAGCGGCAGGACATCAACATTCAGAACGCGCGCACGCCCGAAATAGCGATGGCGATACGCAAGGTGGCGCCGGGGCAGGGGCTCCAGGACTCTGACGCGGCGGAGTGGGTGAAATGACGATCGGGCTCGGACACTATCTTGCGGTCGGCGCGATCCTGTTCACGCTCGGGATCCTCGGCATCTTCCTGAACCGCAAGAACATCATCGTCATCCTGATGTCGATCGAGCTGATCCTGCTCGCGGTCAACGTCAACCTCGTGGCGTTCTCGACCTTCCTCGGCGACATCGTCGGGCAGGTCTTCGCGCTCCTGGTGCTCACCGTCGCGGCCGCTGAAGCCGCGATCGGTCTCGCCATCCTGGTGGTCTATTTCCGCAACCGCGGCTCGATCGCGGTTGAGGACGTCAATCTGATGAAGGGCTGATCGCATGATCCGGAAAAGTGGACACCGGTTTTCCGACCAGATCATGCGGAAAGAGTAAATCATGGTCCAGGCAATCGTCTTCCTGCCTCTGCTGGGCGCCATTCTGGCTGGCCTGATCGCGCTGTTCGGCGCGCATGCCCGCAACCCCTCGGGCGACACGGTCGAGCATCACGATGATCACGGTCATGGCGCGCACGCCCATGCGTCGGACACGATCAACGAGGATGCGTCGGTCGTCCACGAGACTCATCACGAACCCGGAGATGGCCACGACGACCACCACGTCTCCAAGCCGCCCGCGGCGGGCTCGCGCGCTGCCGAGCTGATCACCACGGCGTTGCTGTTCGTGTCGGCGGCGCTGTCCTGGATGACGCTGGTCGATGTCGGCTTCATGCACCACGACATGCGCATTCCGCTGCTGCCGTGGATCCTCTCCGGCGATCTCCAGGTCTACTGGACGCTGCGGGTCGACACGCTCACCGCCGTGATGCTGGTGGTCGTGACCACCGTGTCCTCGCTCGTGCACCTCTATTCCATCGGCTACATGGACGAGGATCCGAACCGGCCGCGCTTCTTCGGCTATCTCTCGCTGTTCACCTTCGCCATGCTGATGCTGGTGACCGCCGACAACCTCGTGCAGCTGTTCTTCGGCTGGGAAGGCGTGGGTCTGGCAAGCTACCTCCTGATCGGTTTCTGGTACCAGAAGCCGTCGGCGAACGCCGCCGCCATCAAGGCCTTCGTGGTCAACCGTGTCGGCGATTTCGGCTTCGCGCTCGGCATCTTCGCGATCTTCCTGCTGGCCGGCTCGACCGATTTCGAGACCATCTTCCACGCTGCGCCCGGGTTGACCGGCAAGACCATCGACTTCCTCGGCTGGCACGCCGACGCGCTGACCCTGACCTGCCTGCTGCTGTTCATGGGCGCGATGGGCAAATCGGCGCAGTTCCTGCTGCACACCTGGCTGCCGGACGCGATGGAAGGCCCGACCCCGGTGTCGGCGCTGATCCACGCCGCGACCATGGTCACCGCCGGCGTCTTCATGGTGGCGCGCCTGTCGCCGCTGTTCGAACTCGCGCCGAACGCGCAGGCCGTCGTGATGTTCTTCGGCGCCACTACGGCGTTCTTCGCGGCGACCATTGGCCTGGTCCAGAACGACATCAAGCGCATCGTCGCTTACTCGACCTGTTCGCAGCTCGGCTACATGTTCGTGGCGATGGGAGCAGGGGCCTATTCGGTAGGCATGTTCCATTTGTTCACGCACGCCTTCTTCAAGGCGCTGTTGTTCTTGGGCTCCGGCTCGGTGATCTACGCGATGCATCACGAGCAGGACATCCGCAACATGGGCGGCCTGTGGCGCAAGATCCCATACACCTACGCGGTGATGGTGGTCGGCACGCTCGCGCTCACGGGATTCCCGCTGACCGCGGGCTATTTCTCCAAGGACGCGATCATCGAGTCCGCCTACGCCTCGCACAATCCGTTCGCGATGTACGGCTTCCTGATGACGGTCGTCGCGGCCGGCCTGACCTCGTTCTACTCGTGGCGCCTCATCTTCAAGACCTTCCACGGCGAGCCGCATGACGAGCACCACTACGAGGCCGCGCATGAAGCGCCGATCTGGATGCTGATCCCGATCGGTGTGCTTGCGGTCGGCTCCATCCTGGCCGGCTTCCCGTTCAAGGAGCTGTTCGCCGGTCACGGCATCGAGGAGTTCTTCCGCGAGTCCGTGAAGATGAACCCGCATATCATCGAGGAGATGCACCACATTCCCGAGACCATCGCCTTCCTGCCGACGGTGATGATGGTGCTGGGCTTCCTGGTGTCATACCTGTTCTACATCCGCCGGCCTTATCTGCCGGTCGAGCTCGCGAACACGCAGCCAATGCTGTACAAGTTCCTGCTCAACAAATGGTACTTCGACGAGCTCTACGACATCATCTTCGTCCGTCCGGCGAAGTGGATTGGCTATCAGCTCTGGAAGAAGGGTGACGGCTTCATCATCGACGGTCTCGGCCCCGATGGCGTCTCAGCCCGCGTGCTGGACGTCACCCGCAACGTCGTGAAAATCCAGACCGGCTATCTCTACCACTACGCGTTCGCCATGCTGATCGGTGCCGCCGGCCTGATCACCTGGTTCATGTTCGGCTTTGGAGGCCAGTAAATGACGACCTGGCCAATTCTATCCGTCACGACGTTCCTGCCGCTGGTCGGCGCGCTGATCGTCTATCTCAGCCGTGGCGACGACGAGGCGGCCCGGCGCAACTCGCGCTGGATCGCGCTGTGGACCACGCTGATCACCTTCGCTGTGTCGGTGATCCTGGTCATGCGGTTCGATGCGTCGAGCGCCGACTTCCAGTTCGTCGAGAAGGCGAACTGGCTTGCCACCGGCATCACCTACCACATGGGCGTGGACGGCATCTCGTTGCCGCTGGTGATCCTGACCACCGCCATCATGCCGTTTTGCATCATCGCGAGCTGGAAGGCGATTACCAACCGCGTCCGCGAATACATGATGGCGTTCCTGATCCTGGAAACGCTGATGATCGGCACCTTCTCGGCGCTCGATCTCGTGCTGTTCTACCTGTTCTTCGAAGGCGGCCTGATCCCGATGTTCCTGATCATCGGCGTCTGGGGCGGTCCGCGCCGGGTCTATGCATCTTTCAAGTTCTTCCTCTACACGCTGCTCGGCTCGGTGCTGATGCTGCTCGCGATCATGGCGCTGTACTGGAACGGCGGCACCACCGACATCCCGACCCTGATGCACACCGCCGTGCCGCGCTCGCTGCAGACCTGGGCGTGGCTCGCCTTCTTCGCCTCGTTCGCGGTGAAGATGCCGATGTGGCCGGTGCACACCTGGCTCCCCGACGCCCACGTCGAGGCGCCGACCGCAGGCTCGGTGGTCCTGGCCGCGATCCTTCTGAAGATGGGCGGCTACGGCTTCCTGCGCTTCTCGCTGCCGATGTTCCCGCTGGCTTCGCACGACTTCGCGCCGCTGGTCTTCACGCTTTCGGCCATCGCCATCATCTACACCTCGTTGGTGGCGCTGATGCAGGAGGACATGAAGAAGCTGATTGCGTACTCCTCGGTGGCGCATATGGGCTTCGTCACCATGGGCATTTTCGCCGGTACCATGCAGGGTGTCGCCGGCGGCGTGTTCCAGATGATCTCGCACGGCATCGTCTCCGGCGCGCTGTTCCTCTGCGTCGGCATCGTCTACGACCGCATGCACACCCGTGAGATCGCGGCCTATGGCGGCCTCGTCAACCGGATGCCGCTCTACGCGCTGACCTTCATGGTCTTCACCATGGCCAATGTCGGCCTGCCCGGCACCTCCGGCTTCGTCGGCGAGTTCATGACGCTGCTCGGTACCTTCAAGGTCTCGATCCCGACCGCGTTCTTCGCCACCTTCGGCGTGATCCTGTCGGCCTGCTACGCGCTGTGGCTCTACCGCAAGGTCGTGTTCGGGGCGCTGGTCAAGCCGTCGCTGGCGAGCATGAAGGATCTCACCTTCCGGGAGGGCTTGACGCTGTTCCCGCTGATCGCGCTGACGATCCTGTTCGGCATCTATCCGAAGCCGGTGCTCGACATGTCGGCGGCCTCGGTCCAGCAACTCGTCAACAATTACAACACCGCTGTGACGGCCGTGAAGGCCGCCGCACTGCTCCAGTGAGCGGGCAGGTCAGGATATCGCCATGAGCTTTGAGACTGCAGGTTATCAACTGGCGCCGGTGCTGCCCGAGCTCGTGCTCGCGGTCGGGGCGATGGCACTCCTGATGCTCGGCGCCTATCGCGGGCAGGAGACCACCAAGACGGTCACGACGCTTGCGGTGCTGCTCCTGATCGTTGTCGGCGTGCTCGAATACATGCTGCCCGCGGGCAAGCACGTGACCTTCGGCGGCAGCTTCATCGTCGATGATTTTGCCCGCTTCATGAAGATCCTGGCCCTGATCGGCTCGGCGGTGACGCTGGTGCTGTCGACCGAGTTCCTGTCGGATCCGTCGCGCCGCATCTTCGAATATGCGATCCTGGTGCTGCTCTCGACGCTCGGCATGATGGTGCTGATCTCGGCCGGCGATCTGATCTCGCTTTATCTCGGCCTCGAATTGATGTCGCTGGCGCTCTACGTTGTCGCGGCCTCGAACCGCGACAACGCCAAGTCGACCGAAGCCGGCCTGAAGTACTTCGTGCTCGGCGCGCTGTCCTCGGGCATGCTGCTCTACGGCTCCTCGCTGATCTACGGCTTCACGGGCACGGTGGCCTTCACCGGCATCGCGGCGGCCGCGACGATCTCGAATGTCGGCCTGGTGTTCGGCCTGGTGTTCCTGCTCGCCGGCCTCTGCTTCAAGGTCTCGGCGGTGCCGTTCCACATGTGGACACCCGACGTCTACGAGGGCGCACCGACGCCTGTGACGGCCTTCTTCGCCTCGGCCCCGAAAGTGGCCGCGCTCGCGGTCTTCACCCGCGTCACGCTGACCGCATTCCCGGGCATCGTCTCGCAGTGGCAGCAGATCCTGGTGTTCGTGTCGATCGCCTCGATGGCGCTGGGCTCGTTCGCCGCGATCGGCCAGAGCAACATCAAGCGCCTGATGGCCTATTCCTCGATCGGCCATATGGGCTTTGCCCTGGTCGGTCTTGCCGCAGGCACGGTCGAGGGCGCGCAGGGCGTGTTGATGTACATCGTGATCTATGTCGCGATGACGCTGGGCTCCTTCGCCATCATCCTGGCGATGAAACGCGATGGCCAGCCGGTCGAGCAGATCAGCGATTTCGCGGGTCTCTCGCGGACCAATCCGCTGCTCGCCTTCATGTTCGCGATGCTGCTGTTCTCGCTCGCCGGCATCCCGCCGCTCGCCGGCTTCTTCGCCAAATGGTACGTCTTCGTCGCCGCCATCAAGGCGAACCTGTTCACGCTCGCCGTGATCGGCGTGCTCTCCAGCGTGGTCGGCGCCTACTACTATCTCAGCATCGTCAAGACGATGTATTTCGACGAGCCGGCCGGGCAGGTCGATCCGGTGCGCGTCGAAGTCAAGACGGTGCTGGCGGTCGCGGGCCTGTTCAACATTCTGTTCGCCCTGTTCGCGGGCCCGGTGGTGAGCGTCGCCTCCGCCGCCGCCAAGTCGCTGTTCTAGGATGGCATTCGCGCTCGGTCCTCGTGCGGCGTCGGCGGGCTACAAGCTCGCAGCTTTCGAACGGACCGGCTCGACCAATACCGAGGCGATCGAGCACGCGAGGCGCGGCGAACGCGGCCCGATGTGGTTCGTGACGTCGGAGCAGACCGCCGGCCGCGGCCGCCGCCAGCGCCCCTGGATCGCACCAAAGGGCAACCTTGCAGCCAGCGTCCTCGAAGTCCTGGACGTTGCCCCTTCCGTCGCCGCGACGATCGGCTTTGCGGCCGGGCTGGCCGAGGAGGCCGCCCTGGAGAAGGTCAGCCTGGAGGCTGCACTGCGCCTCGGCGAGGGCCGTCCCCGCTACGCCCTGAAATGGCCGAACGACGTGCTGGCCGGCGGCAAGAAGCTGGTCGGCATCGGCCTGGAGGCCGAAGCCATCGGCGACCGTCTTGCCATCGTCGTCGGCATCGGCACCAACGTCGTCGCCGCGCCCGAGGGTACGCCGACGCCTGCGGTGTCGCTGGCCGCGCTCGGCGTCCAGATCAGTGCGGAGGAGTTGTTCTCGGCGCTCTCCGATGCCTGGGTGGAATTCCGCGGTATCTGGGACAATGGCCGTGGCTTTGCCGAAATTCGCAAATTGTGGCTGGAGCGCGCCGCCGGCCTCGGCGAGCGGGTCGCGATCCACACGGGAGTGATGACGCTGGACGGCATTTTTGACACGATCGACGACACCGGCTGCCTGATCGTCCGCACCGCGGAGGGCCGGCGCGTGCCGGTCGCCGCGGGCGAGGTGTTCTTCGGCACGGCCGCCTCCGTGGGAGCTGCGTGATGGCGAAGCCGGAAGAACTGGTATTTGCACCGCTCGGCGGGGTCGGCGAGATCGGCATGAATTTGTCGATCTACGGCCTCGGCAACCGCCAGCAGCGCGCCTGGCTGGCGATCGATCTCGGCGTCTCCTTCGGCGACGAGGAGCATCTGCCGGGCATCGACCTGATCATGCCCGACGTCAGCTTCCTGGAGAAGGAACGCAAGAATCTGATGGGGCTGGTGCTGACCCACGCCCATGAGGATCATTTCGGCGCCATCATCGACCTTTGGCCGAAGCTGAAATGTCCGATCTACGCGACGCAGTTCAGCGCCGCGCTGTTCGAGGCCAAGTGCGCCGCCGAGCGCAATGCGCCCAAGATCCCGGTGACGGTGGTGCCGTCGGGCGGGCGCGTCGATATCGGCCCGTTCAACGTCGAGTTCATCCCGGTCGCGCATTCGATTCCGGAGTCGCATGCGCTCGCGATTCACACCGAAGTCGGCACGGTGCTGCACACCGGCGACTGGAAGATCGATCCGACCCCGATCATCGGCCGCCCGACCGACGAAAAGCGGCTGCGGGAGCTCGGCGATGCGGGCCTGCTCGCCCTGATCGGTGATTCCACCAACGCTGTGCGCGACGGCCGCTCACCCTCGGAGGCCGAGGTTGCGAGCTCCATCACCGAGCTCGTCAAGGCCGCCAAGGGCCGCGTCGCGGTCACGACCTTTGCCTCCAATGTCGCGCGCCTCAAGGCCGTCGCCATCGCTGCGAAGGCCGCCGACCGTGAGGTCGTCGTGGTCGGCCGCGCCATGGAACGCGTGGTGCAGGTCGCGCGCGAGACCGGCTATCTCGACGGCGTGCAGAGTTTCCGCTCCGCCGAGGTCTACGGTCATCTGCCGCAGGACAAGGTGCTGGCGCTCTGCACCGGCAGCCAGGGCGAGCCGCGTGCCGCGCTGGCGCGCATCGCCAATGACGACCATCCCGAGATCACGCTCAACCGTGGCGACAGCGTCATCTTCTCCTCGCGCACCATTCCCGGCAACGAGAAGGCGGTCGGGGCCATCATCAATGGCCTGGTCTTGCAGGGCGTGGAGGTCATCACCGACCGCGACCAGCTGGTCCATGTCTCCGGTCATCCCCGCCGCGACGAATTGCGCGACATGATCGCCTGGACCAGGCCGCAGCTCCTGATCCCCGTCCATGGCGAGGCCCTGCACCTGAATGAGCACGCCAAGCTCGCGCGTGCCGCCGGCGTGCCGCGC
Organism: Bradyrhizobium sp. 155; assembly: GCF_023101105.1. Taxonomy (NCBI): domain Bacteria; kingdom Pseudomonadati; phylum Pseudomonadota; class Alphaproteobacteria; order Hyphomicrobiales; family Nitrobacteraceae; genus Bradyrhizobium; species Bradyrhizobium sp. 155. The sequence goes on from NZ_CP064704.1 coordinate 3,565,783, forward strand.
GTGCTGGTCTGCCGCAACGGCGATCTCGTCAAGCTCGGCCCCGGCGATCCCGGCATCATTGGGCAAGTGCCTGCGGGCCGTCTCTACAAGGACGGCACGATTCTGGAGGACTCCAAGTCCCGCGCGGTGGGCGAGCGGCGCCGCATGGCCTTCTCCGGCTGCGCCTTTGTCGCCATCGCCATGACGGAGCAGGGCGAGCTTGCCGACGATCCCGCGGTCGAACTCGTCGGTATCCCCGAGAAGAACAAAGCGGGCGAGCCCTTCGACGACCTCGTCTTCGACGCCGTGGTCTCCACCGTCGAGGGCCTGCCGAAGGCGCGCCGTCGCGACCCGGATGCGCTGGCGGAGTCGGTGCGACGCGCTGTCCGCTCCGTGATCAACGAACATTGGGGCAAAAAGCCCCCCTGTCTGGTACATGTGCTGACAGTGTAACGGGAGAGAAACATGCTGGGCCGGCTCAACCATGTCGCGATCGCGACCAAGGACGCCGTCAAGGCCGCCAAAATCTATGGCACCGCATTCGGGGCCCAGATCTCGGAGGCCGTCGCGCTGCCCGAGCATGGCGTCACCACGGTGTTCGCGACGCTGCCCAACACCAAGATCGAGTTCATCGAGCCGCTCGGCGAGGCCTCGCCGATCGCAAAGTTCCTGGACCGCAACGCCGACGGCGGCATCCACCACGTCTGCTACGAGGTGGTCGACATCATCGCCTCGCGCGACACGCTGGTGAAGGAGGGGGCAAGGGTGCTCGGCGACGGCGTGCCGAAGATCGGCGCCCACGGCAAGCCGGTGCTGTTCCTGCACCCGAAGGATTTTTCCGGCGCGCTGGTCGAAATCGAGCAGGCATAGGCCGAAGCCATGGCCATCCAGATCTCAACCGCGATCGCGATCTACTTCGTCATCTGGTGGGTCGCGCTGTTCCTGACGCTGCCGTTTGGCGTGCGCAGCCAGCACGAGGACGGCGTCGGAGTGCCGGGCAGCGACCCCGGTGCGCCGATCCTGACACGGATGGGGGGCAAGCTGATCTGGACCACCATCATCTCGGCGGTCATCTACGGGATCGCCATGGTCGCCTATCACGCCGGCTATTTGTCGATCGAGCGCCTGTCGAAATTGATGGGCATGCCGTTTTAGGATTTCGTGGTTGGCTTGGTTGGGGGAAGAATGACTTTTCAGCGGATCGTCGTCGCGCTTCTGGTGCTTATCGTCGCCGGTCTCGGTGCCATCGGCTATTTCGAGTGGAAGATGGCCGTGCAGGTGCGCACCCTGAAGGCGTTCGTCGAGGGCTATGTCTTCAATGAGGCCGTGATCGCCTGCGAGCAGGCCAAGAGCTCGACACCGTTCAAATGGAACGGCGGCAAGAGCACCGCGGTGATCGGCCTGAACTCGGTCAAAACAGACAAATACACCGTCAGCGCCAGCTACACGCTGGTGGCGGACAGCGTCTATTGTGATTACGATCCGATCAAAAGAAAGGCCGAGATCGGCTCGAGCTTCCTGGAGCGGGAGTAACGATTCGGCCATGCCAAGCATGGGATGGGATCGTCATGGCGCAGGGGCAGGGGGACTACCGGATTTTGCATGAGGCGGCGTTGCGGGACTATCTCGCGGGCGTTGCGGATCTCGCCGCGACCCTCGGCGGCGAGCCGGCCTCCTGGTCGATCACCGAAGTCGGCGACGGCAATCTCAATCTCGTTTTCATCGTCAAGGGCGGCCGCGGCGGCATCGCCGTGAAGCAGGCGCTGCCCTATGTCCGCCTCGTCGGCGAGAGCTGGCCGCTGCCGTTGTCCCGGGCTCATTACGAATATCTCGCTTTGTCGCGGCAGGCCGAGCTCGCGCCCGGCCTCGTGCCGGCGCTGCTGCATCACAACGAGGCCCTGGCGCTGACGGTGATGGAGCTGCTCGAGCCCCACATCATCATGCGCAAGGGGATGGTTGCGGGCTCGCAGTATCCGCGCTTTGTCGATGACATCACCACCTTCATGGCGCGGACATTGTTCTTCACCTCCGACCTCGCGGTGTCGGCGGCCGAGAAGAAGCAGGGCATCGCAGCTTTCGCCGGCAACCATGCGCTGTGCAAGATCACCGAGGATCTGATCTTCACCGATCCTTACCGCGTCGCCGAGCAGAACCGCTGGACTGCGCCGTATCTCGATGCGCTCGCCGCAGAGCTTCGCGAGGATATGGACCTCCACGTCGCGATCTCCCGGTTGAAGCTGAAGTTCATGGCGAGCCCCGAGGCGCTGCTCCACGGCGACCTGCACACCGGCTCGATCATGGTCACGGGCGGCGAGACGCGGGTGATCGACCCCGAATTCGCGTTCTACGGCCCGATGGGTTTCGATGTCGGCGCCGTGCTGGCCAACCTCCTGATGGCCTATTTTGCCTCCGCCGGGCATGAGCGCACGCCGGGCGAACGGCGTGCTTTCGAGGCCTGGGTGCTGGAGACGGTGGAAACGGTCTGGAACGATTTTACGCGAAAGTTCCTCGAGCTCTGGCGCGCTGGCGCCGCAGGCGATGCCTATCCCGCCTCACTGTTCGCCGGCGAGACAGGCGCGGCACGGCTGGAAGCCGAGCGGCAGGCCTACATGCAGCGGCTGTTCGCGGACACGGTCGGCTTCGCCGCGGCAAAAACCATCCGCCGCATCTTCGGCCTCGCCCACAATATCGACTTCGAGCTGATCGAGGATCCGCGCCGGCGCGCGATCAGCGAAGCACGCGCCGTCAGGCTGGCAAGGGCGATGATGCTCGAGGTGGGGGCGTTTCCGACCATCGCGGATGTCACCGCTGCAGCGCGAAAATTGCGCGACTGGCAGCCGGAGTTCTAGCGGGCTTCTGCGCAAATCGGTGGGGCCCGCGCGCGACGCTCGCATACGTCAACCCCTTCAAGACGCTTGCGCTCGACGTGCCGTGGATGGTCAACTCTCGGACCAGAGCACGCTGCGTTGTCGGAGGGACCATGATGTTCAGGATAGTGGCGATCATCGCGGGTTTGGGGCTGGCACTGGTGGCCTCGGCGGAGGCCCAGACGCCGCGCAAGGGCGGAACCATCCGCATGACCGCGCCTTATGGCTCGAGCTTCACCAGCCTGGACATTCTTACCACGCAGCGCGCCCAGGACGAGATCTACGCCAAGGCGCTGCACCGGTCGCTCTACATCTGGAATTCCACGGAAGGCAAGCCGGTTCTGGAGCTTGCCAAGGAGGACGTCGTCTCGGGCGGAGGCCTCGTTCATACCTTCAAGCTGCGCGACGACGCCTATTTCCACAACGGCCGCAAGATGACGGCCGACGACATCATCTGGACCTACAACCGCATCATGGACGGCACCAAGGCTTATCCCGGTGCGCGCTATGTCCGCGTGATCGAGGGCGCGGCGGCGGTCGAGAAGGGCCAGGCCAAGGAGATCTCCGGCCTGAAGAAAATCGACGACTTTACCTTCGAGATGAAGCTGACCGAGAAGGTCGATCCAGGTTTCTACTTCTGGAACGCGATCACGTCGATCTATCCCGCCGACGAGGCCGCCAAGGAGAGCTTTCTCCAGAAGCCGATCGGTCTTGGACCCTTCAAATTCGTCGAGCACGTGCCGGGGTCGCGCATCGTTCTGGAGCGCTGGGATCGGTTCTACAAGCCCGGCAAGCCCTACGCTGACAAGATCATTGTGTCGGTCATGGGGGAGGCCGCGGCACGCGATGTCGCCTTCCGCAACAAGGAGATCGACACCTCGGTGCTGGGACCGGCGCAATATGTCGCCTATCAGAACGACGCCGACCTCAAGGGCACGGTCGTGGAAGTCGCCGAGGTCTTCACCCGCTACATGGGGATGAATCCCGCGTTCAAGCCGTTCGCCGACAAGCGGGTCCGGCAGGCGATCAACTACGCGATCGACACCGACCTGATCATCAACAAGCTGGTCAAGGGCAAGGCCTACCGGGCCACCAGCTGGCTGCCGCTCACCTCTACCGCCTACGACAAGGCCATGAAGCCCTACGCCTTCGATCCCGCCAAGGCCAAGCAGCTGCTCGCCGACGCCGGCTATCCCTCAGGCTTCGAATTCGAATGGACCACCAGCCAGAACGAGAGCTGGGGTCTGCCGATCGTCTCGGCCGTGATCCCGATGCTGGACAGGGTGGGCATCAAGGCCAAGGTCAAGCAGGTCGAGACCGCGGTGCTGGCGGAGGTGGTTCGCAGCGGCGACTACCAGGCCTTTGTCTATTCGCAGGCGACCGGACCCGATCCGCAGGCCGCCCTCAAATGCTTCCACTCATCGACACCGCAGTCGGCCTGCAACTACATGAACTTCAAGAATGCCGAGTTCGACAAGCTGATCGACGAGGCGGGGCAGTCCGATGACGCTGCAAAGCGTACCCAGCTGCTGCAGAAGGCCAATGCTGTTCTCTACGAAGAGGCGCCGGTCTGGTTCTTCAACTACAACAAGGCGGTCATGGCCGTGCAGCCGTGGCTCAAGGGGGTTCAGCTGAATGCGACCGAACTGACCCATCAGAACGTCGAAGACCTCTGGGTCGACGAGACCTCGCCCGCGAAGTGACACGCGCTCTCGCGCTCCCTCCGTCGCCATGAACGACGGAGGGAGAGAGGAAAAGTGCCGATGCTCTCCTTCCTGTTCCGCCGCCTGCTGCAGACCATTCCGACCGTGCTCGCAGTGGTGGCTCTGGTGTTCGTGCTGTTCAGCGTCGTTCCCGGCAGCATCGTCTCGTCGATGAGCGACGATGCCGATCCGCAGGTCGAGCTGCGCATGAAGAAGCAGCTCGGGCTCGACGATCCCGTCTATGTCCGCTTCGGCGCCTACATCGCCAAGCTTGCGACCGGTGATTTCGGAACGTCGTTCCGGACGCGCGAGCCTGTGACGTTCATGATCGCCAAGCGGATATGGCCGACGCTCCAGCTCATCTTCACCGCCATGGCGTTTTCCGTCGTGATCGGTGTTCCCCTGGGTTTCATCGCCGCGCTGAAGCCGGGGGGTATCGTCGACACGCTGGCCATGGTCGTGGCGGTATCAGGCCTTTCGATCGCCAAATTCTGGCTCGGACTGGTGCTGATGTACTTGTTCGCGTTGAAGCTCGGCTGGCTGCCGAGTTTCGGCTATGGCGATGGCGGACTGAAATATCTGATCCTCCCGGCCGTGACGCTCGGCGTCTCGCCGATGGCGCTGTTCGCGCGGACGACACGCGCCGCGGTCCTCGAGATCATGACCGCGGATTTCGTCCGCACCGCGCGCTCCAAGGGCATGAGCGAGACCCGAGTCGTGAAGTGGCATGTGATGCGCAACGCGCTTGTCATCATTCTCACCACCGTCGGCCTGCAGTTCGGCGGGCTGATGGGGCAGGCGGTCGTGGTCGAGAAACTGTACTCCTGGCCGGGCATCGGCTCGCTGCTGGTCGACAGTGTCCTGCAGCGCGACATTCCGGCCGTCCAGGGCTCCATTCTTGTCGTGGTGCTGTCCTTTCTCGCTATCAATCTGCTGATCGACGTGCTCTACGGCGTGATCGATCCCAGGATCAGATACGCATGAAGCTCCGCGCCAATCTCATCATCGGTGGCGCGCTGTTCGCGCTTGCGATCCTGGTCGGCCTGCTCGCGCCATGGCTGGCGCATACCGATCCTGTCCTGGACGCCAATCTGCTCAACGCGGAAGAGCCTCCGAGCTGGACTTGGTGGTTCGGCACCGACGACCAAGGCCGCGACATCTATTCCCGCGTCGTCTATGGCGCGCGGGTTTCGCTGACGGTCGGCATCGTCTCGCAGCTCATCAATAGCGTCATCGGCGTCGCGTTGGGCCTGAGCGCCGGCTATTGGGGCGGCTGGTGGGACGATGTCGTCAACGGCCTGACCAATCTCATGCTCGCGATCCCCTCGCTGATCTTCGCGTTGGCCATCATGGCGGTGCTCGGTCCCGGCCTGACCAGCCTGCTGATCGCACTCGGCTTGACCAACTGGTCCTTCACGTGCCGGATCGCGCGGGCCTCGGCGCTGTCGCTGAGGAGCCAGGGCTATGTGCAGGCCGCGACCGTGCTCGGCTACGGCGATCTCCGCATCATGATCACGCAGCTGCTGCCGAACATGCTAGGGCCGATCGTCGTCATCGGCACGCTCGGCATGGGCAGCGCGGTCTTGTCCGAAGCCGCGTTGTCGTTCCTCGGCCTCGGCGTCCGCCCGCCGTTTCCGAGCTGGGGCAGCATGTTGTCGGATGCCCGCGATCAGATCACGACCGCGCCGTGGCTCTCGGTGTTTCCCGGCCTTGCGATCTTCCTGACGGTGCTCGGCCTCAATCTGCTCGGTGACGGCCTGCGCGACATTCTCGATCCGCAATCGCGGAGCCGGCGCACATGACCCGCACGCCGCTGATCGAAGTCGAGGATTTGCGTATCGATCTCGACGATGGATCGCGGCGCGTTGCGGCGGCCGAGGGCATTTCATTCCGCATCGATCGCGGCGAGACGTTCGGCCTTGTCGGCGAATCCGGCTGCGGCAAAAGCATCACGGCGCTGGCCTTGATCGGCCTGTTGCGGCAGCCGTTGTCGATCGGCGGCGGTGTCATCCGGTTTGAGGGACGGGAGATCCAGCACCTTTCAGCCGCCAGGCAACGGGATCTGCGCGGCAATCGCATCGCCATGATCTTCCAGGAGCCGATGACGGCGCTCAACCCGGTCTCGCCGGTGGGCCGGCAGATCGCCGAGATGTTCGTGCTGCACAAGGGCAAGAGCTGGCGGGAAGCCGATAGACTGGCGGTCGAGGCGCTGGCGAGCGTGCGCGTTCCCGCCCCGGAGCGGCGCGTGAAGGATTACCCGCACCAGCTGTCCGGCGGCATGCGCCAGCGCGTGATGATCGCCATCGCGCTCGCTTGCGGTCCGGATCTCCTGATCGCCGACGAGCCGACCACGGCGCTCGACGTTACCGTGCAAGCCGAAATCATCGAGCTGATGCGGAATCTGTGTGCCGAGCGGGGAACCGCAATCCTGATGATCAGCCACGATCTGGGGCTGGTCGCCAATGTCTGCCGCCGCGTGGCCGTGATGTATGCCGGCCGCATCGTCGAGGAGCGCGGCTCGGCCGATATTTTCCGGGCACCCTCGCACCCCTATACGCGAGGCCTGGTTGCCTCGCTGCCGCGGCTCGGCAGTCGCGCAGCGCTTGGCCGCAGCCGCCTGACGGAGATCGCGGGTGTGGTCCCGGCCATCACGAATTTCCCCAACGGCTGCCGGTTCAATCCGCGTTGCGCGCAGGCGACCGATATTTGCAGGACCACCCCGCCGGAAGCGGATTTGCTGGACGCCGGCGGCCTGGTCAGGTGTCACCACCATGCATGAGCCGCAAGCTAGTTTGGTTGAAACACGGCCGGACGACGATGTCATTCTCAGCGTCAGAGATCTCGCGGTCCATTTTCCGCTCGGAGGCGGCCTGCTCGGGCGCGGCCGGCGGCTGCTCCACGCCGTCGACGGCGTCGATCTCACCCTGAAGCGGGGCGAATGCCTCGGCCTCGTCGGCGAGTCCGGCTCCGGCAAGTCGACGGTCGCATTGTCGATCCTTGGCCTCGTGACCCCGACGCGCGGCCGCATCGTGCTGGACGGACAGGACGTGACCAACCGACCATCCGGCGATCGGAAGGCGCTGGCCCGCATCGTGCAGATCGTGTTTCAGGATCCCTACGCCTCGCTCAATCCGCGCCAGACCGTTCGCCGCACGCTGGAAGATCCCCTGCGCGTGCATGGCGTCACGGCCAAGAGCGAGATCGACGACCGCGTCGCGAAGATGCTGCGGCATGTGGGCCTGCGGCCGGAGCAGGCCGACCGCTACCCGCATGAATTCTCAGGCGGCCAGCGCCAGCGCATCGGCATTGCGCGTGCGCTGATCCTCAATCCGAAGATCGTCATCTGCGATGAACCGGTCTCGGCGCTCGACGTCTCGATCCGCGCCCAGATCATCAATCTGCTGCTGGAATTGAAGGAAACGCTCGGCCTCTCCTACATCATGATCAGCCACGATCTCGGCGTCGTCGAACACATGAGCGACAAGGTCGCCGTGATGTATCTCGGCCGCATCGTCGAGAACGGCCACTGGCGCGAGATCTTCGAACGGCCCGCGCACCTCTATACGCAAGCCCTGATCGCCGCCATCCCCGATCCCTTGCGCCATGCGCCGCTGGCGACGACAGGGGGCGACCTTCCCAACCCGCTCAATCCGCCGAACGGATGCGCATTCAGCCCGCGATGCCGGTATGCGGAGGCTGTGTGTCGGCGCGAGCCGGGGCCTGTGCTGGAGACGCGAGCCGACGGGCACGCGGTGAGGTGTTGGCGAAGTGACGAAATTGGTGCAGCGAGCGTCGCTCTATCTCCGTTACCCTCCGTGCCGGTCGAGCCTATCGTCTGCCACCAACCAGACGAGGGCGGCGATTCGCTATCGAGTTCTCCGCCGGCAGCGCACGCAGCCACGCGCGAAAACTGACGATCTCCGGACAATCCGCGGTGCCTTCAGGCGAAACCAGCCAATCACCCAAACCCGATCCCTGATCGATCCGGTCGCAGCGATAGCCGGGATGGTGGCCGAGGCCGCGGGCGAGCAACAGGTCGACCTTGCCTTCGACCAATTCGTGCAGGCCGGCCGGGTGCAGCACCCGCAAGCCGATCTCCGCATGCGTGCTGCGAAACGCCGCCAGGTCGAGGCGGCGGAGGTCGAAGCCGCCATGGATGCCCAATTGCAGCAGCACCGCACCTGCCGGTTTCAATTGCGAGGTCGCCTCCGCAATGTGGCGAAAGCCTTCGGAGACGCCGGGCAGATAGGCCTGACCGGCGACGGTGAGGACGAGCTGCTTATGCAGCCGCTCGAAGAGCTGCACGCCGAGGCGCGCCTCCAGCGCCTTCACCTGCTGCCCCACGGCGGCGGGCGTCACGTGCAGCTCGTGTGCGGCCAGTTTGAAGCTGAGATGCCGCGCGGCGGCCTCGAAGGCGCGCAGCGCGTTGAGTGGGGGAAGGGCGTAGGTCATCGGGCTCCATTTTGACACTGATGGGCTGTGGCCTTGCAATAGATTTTCTTGCGCTGAACCGCAGCAATGATGCTTTGCGGAGCGGTGATGGCGCCGGATACGGTCCGACCCGCAATCCGGAGAAACCTCGTGCCCCCAGCTCACCTCGTCAGCCACAATCCCGCAACAGTCCATGCGCCTGCCGGCGGCTACTGCATGGGACTTGAATTGACGCAGTATCGCCGCCTGTTGTTCATCAGCGGCCAGGTGCCGGAGAGACTCGACGGCACCGTGCCCGAAGGTTTCGAGGCGCAGTGCGAGCAGGCCTGGCGCAATTTGATCGAGGTGCTTGCTGCCGCCGGCCTTGGCATCGCGCATCTGGTCAAGGTCACCACGTTCCTGACTGACCGCAATCAACTCGTGACCAACCGCTCCATTCGTCGCGCGATGCTGCGCGAACACCAGCCTGCGCTGACGGTCGTGATCGTCGAGACCGTCGACAGCAAATGGCTGCTGGAGATCGAGGCGATCGCCGCGGAGTGAACCAGCCGACTTTGCAATGAGCCAATCATATCGGGTGTCCCATGGCTGAGATCATCCATCCGTTTTACGAAGCGCATCGCGGTGCAATGGAGGCCGCCATGCGCGATCGGCTCGATTTGGCCGAAGCGATGTTGCGTGAGTGCGCGCAACTTTCCGAGATCGACGAGATCAGGCGCGAGGTGATGGACGAGTTCGAAATCGTGCTCACCCAAATGCCCTATGTCGGCGGCGCGGCAAGCCGCATGAGCGATTTCTTCATGCGTCTGATGGGTTTTATGGCCATCAGCCGGGTGCTGCGGCGCCACGGCGTGCCGGTGCCTGTGATCGGCGAGATCGAGCGGGAAACCTACAAGGCGCAATTGCTCACCGCGCCTGAAGCGGAGCGTCTCGCCTCAGGGCGTCAATTCATGTCGCCGGAGAACCAGGCCTTGCTGCGCGAGCAGGCGGCAAGAAGCGCGACTGAAAGCCATCAGACCGAATTTCCGGAAGATTTCGTCTACGATTTCGTCGAGCCTGATACGGGTGACAGTTTTGAGTTCGGCATCAACTACAAGGCTTGCGGCTTCTGCAAACTCGCGGCGCGCCATGGCGACAAGGACATTTTGCCGAACATCTGCGGGCTCGATTTCGTTGCCTACGCAGCGCGAGGCATCCGGCTGGAAAGGACACAGACGTTAGCGGGCGGTGCGAGCCACTGCAATTTCCGGTTCTCGCGGCTTGCGCCGGATGAGAAAGCGGAGAGCTAAGCCGCGTTCTCATGCTCCGCGATCGAGGTGAGGCTGGATTGCCCCTGCTGTCACGTCGTCATTGCGAGCGCAGCGAAGCAATCCAGAATCTTTCCGCGGCGGCAGCCTAGATTGCTTCGCTGCGCTCGCAATGACGGAGTTTGGGGAGCGACCCTGAGCCCATCCGCGCCCGCTGCCACGATGACATCCTGCTCCTGTTTTGCCCGACGAGTCAAATGCCGCCACGGTCGCAGCTACACAATTTCGGGTTTTTGTAAGTCGTTGAATTCCCTCACAGTCTCTACTGTGCATGGGGTTGTTTTCGCGCTTTTTGTTTTGAGGGGCGGCTATTCCACCGCTTTCTCCCTCAGCCGCTGCGCATAAACATTGATCACCAGCGCTGCCAGCAGGATCAGGCCGCGGATCAGGATTTTCAGGAAGCTGTCGATGTTGACGTGGTCGAGGCCGTTGTTGAGAACACCGAGAACGAAGAGACCGACGATGGTGTTGCCGATGCCGCCGCGGCCGCCGAACAGGCTGGTGCCGCCGACGACGACGGCAGCGATGGAGTCGAGCAGATAGGTGTCGAACTCGTTCTGCTGCGCGCTGCCGAAATGAGCGACACCGAGCATGCCGCCGATCCCGGAGCACACCGCCGAAATGACCATCACCGCGCCGAGGATGAGCTTGACGTTAAGGCCGGAATATTCGGCCGCCTCGCGGTTGCCGCCGACCATGTAGACGTAGCGGCCGAAGCGCGTGTAGGTCAGCACCAGATGTCCCAAGAGGAGCATGATCGCGGCGACGATGACGATCCATGGGATGCCGCCGATCGATCCGGAGCCGAGCGTGGTGATCACGCCGGGCACCTTGTAGGCGATCTGGCCCCGCACCAGCAGCGCCGAGATGCCGGCCGCGATCTGCATCATCGCCAGGGTCATGATGAAGGAGGGGATGCCGATCACGGTCAGTCCCAGCGCATTGACGAGGCCGAGAAACGCGCACAGCAAAATGGCCAGCAGGATCGCTGCGGCCCCGGGCAGGGGAATGTTGGGAATGTTGACGTAGGATTCCTGGAGCGTGAAGTAGGCGACCGCGATGCCCGTGACGTTGGCGATGCTGGCGATCGAGAGGTCGATCTCCGCGCAGAGGATCACGAAGGTGAGGCCGACGGCGATGATGCCTGTGACGGAGACCTGCGTCAGGATGTTGCCGAGATTGTCCAGCGTCGCGAACGACGGACTGGCCAGCGCGAAGAAGCCGGACAGGAAGATCAGCGTCAGGAACGGGGCGATGTTGCGCATCTGCGAGCGCAGGAAGGGCGCAAGCCCTCGCGTCCGCTGCCCCGCCGCCAAAGCCGTGTCACTGCTTGCCATGGTGCTTCTCCGTCACGCCGCTTCCAGCAGGCGGTCCTTGCTGACCGGCTCGTTCTTGAATTCGCGCACCAATGCGCCGCGCTTGAGCACCAGGATGCGGTCGGCCAGCGACAGCACCGTTTCCGGCTCGGTCGACAGCACGATGATCGCGAGCCCCCTGGCGCGGAGATCACGGACGATGTTGATGACGTCGTTCTTGGCGCCGACATCCATGCCGCGAGTGGGCTCGCAGAGCACCAGCAGTTTTGGCGGATAGGTCAGCCATTTCGCCAGCGCGACTTTCTGTTGGTTGCCGCCGGAGAGCATGCCGAGATCGAGGCCGACCACGGGCGGCCTGATCTGGAGCTGCTCGACCTGGCGCTTTGCGATGTCGCGCTCCTGCGCCGGCTTGAGCAGCAACGCCGAGATGCGATCGAGGATGCTGATCGAGATGTTCTTGTAAACCGGCTCCTGGTGAAACAGCATCGCGCGCCGGCTCTCCGGCACCAGCGCCACCCCGGCGCGCCGCGCCGCCGCCGTGCTCGCGAAGGTCTTGGGCTTGCCCTCGACAGCGAGCGTGCCGCCGTCCGGCTTCAGCTTGCCGAACAAGATGCGCGACAGCTCCTGCTGGCCGCAGCCCATGAAGCCGTAGATGCCGAGCACTTCGCCGGCGCGCGCCTCGAAGGAGATGTCCTTCAGGCTGCGGGCCAGCGACAGCTGGTCGACCCTTAGGACAACCGAGCTGTCGCTCGGTTGGGGCAGCATCAAATCGTCGCTGTAGCTGTGCTCGAGCGCTTCGCCGCCGCGGCCGATCATGGCCTCGATCAGCGCGCCCTTGTTGGTCGCGGCACTTGCCGTCTCCGCGACCTTCCGCCCGTTGCGGAACACGGTGACCGTGTCGGACACGCGCAAGATGTCCTCGATGAAATGCGAGATGAAGACGATCGCCGTGCCTTCCTCGCGCAGGCGCCGCAGGGTCGCGAACAATCGCTCGACCTCGGGCGGAGAGAGGGCGGACGTCGGCTCGTCCAGGATGACGATGCGCGCGCCGGAGAACAGCACGCGCGCGATCTCGATCAGCTGCTGCAGCCCAATCGGGAGGTCGCCGAGCCTGCTCATCGGATCGACGTCGATGCCGAAGCGGGCGAGCTGCTCGCCGGCCTCCCGCGCCATCCGCCGCCATTGCACGAGGCCGAGCCGGTTGGTCGGCTGGTTGCCCAGAAACACGTTCTCCGCAACCGTGAGGTCGGGCGCGACCGACAGCTCCTGGTGCACCATGGCGATGCCGGCGCTGTGAGCGTCGCGGGCCGAGCGGAAATGCGTCTCCTGTCCGTCGATCAGGAAGCGACCCGAGAATTCGGTGTGCACGCCGGCGATGATCTTCATCAGCGTGCTTTTTCCCGCGCCGTTCTCGCCAACGAGACCATGGATCTCGCCGGGTGAGAGCGCGAAGTCGACACCACGAAGCGCCTCGACGCCGCCGAAGCTCTTCGTGATGCCCTGCAGTTCCAGAATGGGCGAACGATCCTCTCGCATGGAGGCTCAGATCAGGAAGTGATCCTGCATCCACTGCATGCCGGCGGCGTTGGCCTTGGTCACGACCGGACCGTCGGTGACGACGTTCTTCGGGATGCCCTGTCCGCTCTTTTCGCCCCCGACCACGGCGGAGACGCCCGCAATGATGGCGCCGCCATGAATGCGGCAGGACGGATTGCGCACGGTGGCGAACATGCGGCCTTCGCTGACGGCCTGGATCGCCGGCGGCATCGCATCCACACCGCCGATCAGGATGTTGGTGCGGCCCCGCGCCTTCATGATGTTGGCGGCGGCGAGCGCCATGTCGTCATTGTGGAAGAACGCCGCGTCGATCTGCGGATACTTCGTCAGGTAGGTTTCCCAGAGACGCGCGGTCTTCGACACATCCCAGTCGGCCGGCTGGGTGTCGAGCACCTCGATCCCAGGGAATTGCTTCACGACATTGTTGAAGCCCTTGGCGCGGCCCTGCGCGCCGGTGTGGCCGAGGGCTCCTTGCGTCATGATGATCTTGCCCTTGCCGCCCATGGCGTTGCACAGCGCCTGCGTCACCGAGGCGCCCATGAACTCGTTATCGGGGGCGAGGAAGGAGTGGACGTTGATCTGGTCGAGCGGCGCAATCAGCGTGTCCATATCGATCACGGGCGTGCCGGCGTCGATCATCTTCTGCACCGGCTGGGTGAGCGTGCCGATGCCAAAAGCCTGGATCGCGACGAAGTCCCATTTCTGCGAGGCCATGTTGTCGATCGCCGCGCGTTGCTTCACGGCATCGAGCTGGCCGTCGAACCAGGTGACCTCGACATTGAACAGCTTGCCCCAGAATTCCGCGGCCTGCTTGCCCTGCGCGCACCAGGTCGCCTGGAGGCCCGCGTTGGAGAACGCCGCCTTCAGCGGCTTCTCGCTTCGTCCGACTTCGGCTGCAAGGGCGGCGTTTATGCCCATGCTGCCGAGGATGGCAGTCGCGGCGCCGGCGGTTGCTGCCGCCTGAAGAAGATCGCGCCTCGTCGTCGAGAAATCTTTCGTCCCGGACATCGCTCGCTCCCATACAATTCTATCTCGGCGCGTCATTGATTGCGCGACCGATGTTCGAAAGTGTCTCACAAGAGTTGGTGCCACTCAATCCGCAATCAACGGCGGGGTCGCCGCGAGCCCGTGTTGGTGCAGCGCAAAGCGTCAGGCCTGTACGGCGGCGAACGCGTCGATCTCGATGAGCAATCGGTGCCATGCCTGCGCCATGCCCGGCGACCATTCATCGCGGAGAAGATCGCGCAGCGTATCCCTGATGACGGCGAAGAAGGCGATGAACAGCTCGCGCGGCGTGCCGTAGCCATCGTGCGATACGACCTCGCATGTGATCAGCCGGAATTGCCCGCGGCGATCACCGGCGAAGTCGAGAATCGCCTCGATCGTGAGTGCGAGCATCGATCCCATCACGATCTCGCTGCCTAGCGTGCGGAACATCGCCCGGGTTTCGGGATGCTGCTCGAACAGCCGCGATAGACGAGTGGCGTGAGATCGATGCAGCGCGAGGCTGCAAGTTCAAAGCTCTGTTCGATCGGATTGGGAGAAGGATTCATCGGTGCTTTAGCCCCGCAGACAAAAAAAGAGCGGGGCCCTAGCCCCGCTCGAAAATTGTGTCGACCCTATTATCCCCGATTCTAAGATTTGATCTTGATTGGCGGGGCGACGCTGCATTTTGCGCGTCAGGGGCTCCTCCCGAGACTTGGACCACCAGACTTCGACCTCGCGGCCAGCCTGAGCAAAAGGATGCTAGATCAACTTTTCTCACTTGTCATCATTTTCGGCAACGAATGTTCAAAATTCGAGCAATTGACGAAATGATCGGACGGCCGGCCGCATAAGTGTATGACAAATATAAGAAATCTGTGGATGGGCCAGGTCTCGACTGCCTCAAATCCCGGAGGTCCCCTCCCTTGGGCCGGCCGGACCACAGTTTCCGGGGAATTTGCGCTGGACCAAGAAGGCGGCGGAACCGGGCTCGACTTGGCCATCCGCCGGTGTTTAGTTAGTAGACGAACAAACGGTTCAGCGGATGCGCGCACGGCTGCAAAAATTCCTACCTCTGGTCCTGCTTGCCCTAGTGATGCAGGTGCTGGCGCCGATTGCCGCCTGTCTGGCGGCCGGCCAGGCCGTGGCCGATCCGCTGTCCGCCGCCGTCATCTGCCACAGCGCAGGCGAGCAAGGCGGGCTGAACGATCCGGCGGGTACGCCGGTCGCACATGCCGGTGCGTGTGCCCTCTGTTGCCTGGCGCAGGTGGGCGCGTCGCTCGATTCGCCGCCGCACGCCGCACTCTCCGTTCCCTTGCGCCACGCCCAGCGCGTGGTGTGGCGCGCGGCGGAGGCATTCGCCGGCGCGGCCCATAAGGGCACAAACGCCCAGGCGCGCGCCCCGCCTCAATTTTCCTGACGACTCTCGTGATCGCCGCGGTCCGCCGCAGGCGATTGATGCTGTCGAATGGCCGGAGAGAAAGCCCGGCGTCAGGAATGCCCTATGTTACGTTGTCATGCCCGCCGTGGCGTGAGCGTCGTTGCCATTCAGGCCGCGCTGCTTGCGTCGTCGAGCGGAGCCTTTGCCCAAGACAGCAGCGCAGTGCTGCCGCCAATCACGGTTGAGGCGCCTCACCAGAAGCGTACGCCGGCGGTCCGACCGCCACGCAATTCTGCGCGATCGGCCCGCATCACCCGAAGCCTGCGAACGACCCCATCACCGCAGGAAACCGTGAGCGACCAGAGTGCAGGGGCTCCGGGTGCCCTGACGGTTCTGACTGCTCAACAAGCGCTGGCGGAAATTGACCAGACTCCGGGCGGCGTGGCGCTCGTGTCGGCCGAGGCGTACAGGAACTCGACGCCGTCCAACACGATCAAGGATGTTCTGGATTACGTGCCCGGCGTGTACGCCCAGCCCAAATGGGGCGACGACACCCGTCTTTCGATTCGCGGATCCGGCCTGTCGCGCAATTTTCATCTGCGCGGCGTGCAGCTCTATATGGACGGCATTCCGATCAACACCGCGGATGGCTATGGCGATTTCCAGGAGATTGATCCGAGCGCCTACAAATATGTCGAAGTCTTCAAGGGCGGCAATGCGCTTCAGTTTGGCGCCAATTCGCTGGGGGGCGCGATCAACTTTGTGACCCCGACTGGCCGCGACTCGTTTCCGAACGGTGTATCCTTCGATGTCGGAGGATTCGGCTACAAACGACTTCAGGCGAACGCGGGAGGCGTCAACGGGCGGTGGGATGGTTTCGTGACCGCTTCCGCGCAGGCCGCAGACGGATTTCGCGATCAGAGCTTCGGCTCGAGCAACCGTTTGAGCGGTAATGTGGGCTATCAGTTCTCCGCGGATGTCGAGACACGGTTCTACCTCAATGCCAACGAGGTGCGGCAGCGAATTCCGGGTACCGTGACCAAGACGTCCGCTTTGACCGATCCGGAAGCTGCTGCACCCGCGAATGTTGCGATGGATCAGCAGCGCAATATCGATACTGTCAGGCTCGCCAACAAAACCACCGTTCGTTTCGATGATACCAAAGTCGAATTCGGCGCCTTTGGCGTCGATCGCCATTTGATGCATCCGATCTTCCAGTGGCTGGACTACCGTTACAAGGACTACGGCGGATTCGCGAAGATCACGGATGACCGCACCATTGGCGGCTTCCGCAACAAGTTGGTCGCAGGCGTCAATGTGCTGAACGGCAGCATTGACAACCAGCAGTTCGCCAACATTGGCGGGCAGAAGGGCGCACTGCTTTCTTCCTCGATCGATCGGTCGGAGAATATTTCCGCCTATGTCGAGGACAGCTTCTACGTCCTTCCAAATCTTGCGCTGATCGGCGGCACGCAATTTCTCTACGCGACCCGCAATCGGCAGGATCGCTTCATCAGCGACGGGGATCAATCGGGGGCAACGCGCTTTAATCTCTGGTCGCCGAAAAGCGGTCTGTTGTGGCAAATCGATCCGGCTTGGCAGGCCTTCGCCAATGTCTCGCGGAGTGCCGAGGTGCCGAGCTTCGGCGAAAGCGCGATCGGTCTCGGCATTCCGACGATCCCGTTCACCAGCATCCGCCCGCAGATTGCGACCACGTACGAAATCGGGACTCGCATGAAGCGATCTGATTATGCCTGGGAACTGACTGCCTACCGGGCCAACATTCGCGACGAATTGCAATGCCTCTATAGTGCTTTCGGCAATTGCAATGTGACCAATGCCGACCGCACCATCCATCAGGGCGTCGAGGCCGGCGCGGGCGCAGCCATCTTTCGTGACATCTTCGTCAATGGCCCGGCGCCGGACAAGATCTGGCTAAATGTCGCCTATTCCTTCAACGACTTCCGCTTCGACAAAGATCCGATCTTCGGAAACAATCGATTGCCGGGAGCCCCAACTCACTATTTGCGCACGGAGCTTCTCTACAAGCACCCTACCGGTTTCTATGTTGGACCCAACGTAGAATGGGTGCCACAGGCCTACTTCGTCGACAGCATGAACACGCTGACGACAGAGCCTTACGCCCTGTTGGGATTGAAAGCCGGATTCGACAATGGCGGCCCGATGTCTGCCTACATCGAGGGGCGCAATCTCACCAACAAGACCTACATAGCCAGCGCCAGCATCATCGATCGAGCGACGGCGACGTCAGCATTGTTTGAGCCGGGTACTGGAAGAGCAGTATACGCTGGAATGAGGTATCGATGGTGACGCTCTATGCTCGGCTCCGCGGCAGGCCCGCATTCCGAATGCCGATGCTGACGGCGGCGGAAAGTGATCGCAAGAATGCAGGGCCATTCTTGGCCCGATCAATCGAGAAAGAGGCAATCAACATGAAGAATATCGGACGAACTCTCCTTGCAATTTCACTGTTGCTGACCGCCTGTGCCGTCGCGCAGGCCGAGGACATCAAGGCCGGCGATCTCGTCATCTCGCAACCGTGGAGCCGGGCGACGCCGGGCGGCGCCAAGGTCGCCGGCGGCTATCTCACCATCGAGAACAAGGGCACAGTGGCCGACAAGCTGGTCAGCGTTTCCGCGGATATCGCGGGGAAGGCCGAGGTTCACGAGATGGCGATGGAGAACGGCGTGATGAAGATGCGCCTGCTCGACAAGGGCCTGGTGATCGATCCCGGCAAGACGGTGAAGTTCGCCCCCGGCGGCTACCACCTCATGCTCCAGGAGCTGAAGGGCCCCTTCAAGCAGGGCGACAAGGTGCCAGTGACGCTTCAGTTCGAGAAGGCCGGCAAGGTCGCCGTTTCCCTCGACGTCCAGGGCGTCGGCGCGCAGGCGCCCGGCGACAGTGGGCACATGATGAAGAAAATGCCTGATCATTCTGGAATGAAGATGTGACGAGCATGATCTGGACCTTTGGGAGATCCAATATGTCGAAGCGAACCTGGCTGATTGTTCTGAGCGTATTTGCGGCAACGCCAGCGACTGCGCACGTCTTCCTCGAAGGCAAGCAGGCAACCGTGGGGGGATCGTACAAGGCCGTCTTCGCTGTCCCGCACGGTTGCGCCGGCTCGCCCACGGTGAAAATCCGGGTGCAGATCCCGGAAGGCGTGATCGCGGTGAAACCGATGCCGAAGGCGGGCTGGAGTGTTGACGTGGTCGAGGGCAAATATGCCAGCGAATACGACTATCACGGCAACAAGCTTTCGTCCGGCGTCAAGGAGGTGACCTGGTCCGGCGGTAAGCTGCCGGACAAGAACTATGACGAGTTCGTCATGCACACGGCCCTGACCGACACGCTCAAACCGAACACAATCCTGTACTTCCCCGTCGTCCAGGAATGCGAGACCGGCGTCAGCCGCTGGATCGAGATCCCCGCGGAGGGGGCAGGGCATTCGCACGAGGGCAAGTCACCGGCGCCGGGCGTAAAACTTCTGCCAAAACCCTGATGCGCCTGCTCGCCGCGCTGGCGACGCTGCTTCTCGTTGTCGGCTTCGCGACCGGCGCCTCGGCGCACGCGGCGCTCGTCGCGGTCGAGCCGGCGAGCGGCAGCATGCTCGCGAGCGCGCCGAAGGCGGTGGAGTTGCGCTTCAATGAGACAGTGACGCCGGGCGCGATCCGGCTGATCGACGGCGCGGGCAGGGCGCGGGATGATGTGCGCGTCAACGCATCGGGCGAGACCATCTCGGTCGCGATGCCGATGGACATGCCGCAGGGCACGGCGGTCGTCAGCTATCGCGTGATCTCGCAGGACGGTCATCCCGTCACGGGATCGGTGATCTTCTCTATCGGCACGCCGACGGGGACGCAACCTCCCGCAAACGCCGATCGCGGATTGAACGTGCTGATCTGGCTGGCGCGGGTCGGTCTCTATCTTGGCCTCTTCGTCGGCGTCGGCGGCGTGTTCTTTGCGCGCTGGGTTGCGTGGTCGATGACGGGCATAACCGTCCCGCGTGTGGCGCTCGCCATCGGTCTCCCGAGCGCGGTGGTGTCCCTTGGCGTGTTGGGGCTTGATCTCCTCGGGCTACCGTTGTCGGCTCTCGCGACGATGGCTCCCTGGAAAGTGGCATTCGGGACCAGCGCGGGCCCCGCCTTGCTCGTGGCCGTCGCTGCAATGCTGTTCGCATTGCTGGCGCTAGGCAGCGCGTGGTGCGCGCGCGCTCTGGCCATTATTGCCTTCGTCGGCGTCGGCTTGTCGCTGGCAATGACCGGGCACGCCGCTACGGCACCGCCCGAACTGTTGACCCGGCCGGCAATCTTTCTCCATGGTCTTGGTGTTGCCTTCTGGATTGGAGCCCTCGCACCGCTGGTCGCCCTGTTATCGAAGCGGCTCGCCGTGGCATTGCCTGTCGTGAACCGCTTCTCTCGCCTCGCCGCGCCGGTCGTTGGTGTTCTCGCATTGACCGGCCTCGCGCTCGCCATCGTCCAGCTTGAGGATCCGTCTGCATTGGTCGAGACCCGCTACGGGCTCATCCTCTCGATCAAGCTCGCGCTGGTCCTCGTGCTGTTGGCGCTTGCCGCGCTCAACCGCTTCCGCCTGACCCCGGCGCTCGCGGGAGATCACAAGGCTGCGCCGGCCCTGAAGCGCTCGATCGTGATCGAATGCGCCATCGCGCTCGGCATCTTCGCCGTGGTCGCCGGCTGGCGCTTCACGCCGCCGCCGCGGACGATCGTTCCGGAGACCCCGCTGGCGATCCACATCCACACCGACAGGGCGATGTTTCAGATCCTGGTCTCGCCGGGTAAGGCGGGTATCGACGATTTCGTGCTGCAGCTCATCACTGGCGAGGGGGCGGTGCTGGAGGCCAAGGAGGTAACGCTGACGCTGAGCCTGCCCGAACGCGGCATCGAGCCGATGGAGCGGAACGCCTCGCTCGGGCCGGACAGCTACTGGCACGTGCGCAAGGTCGAGCTGCCCTTTGCGGGCCGCTGGCATGTGCGGATCGACGCGCTGGTGAGCGATTTCGAGAAGATCACGCTGGAGGACGAGCTTGAGGTGGCGGCGCCCTGAATCGGGCTCTTCGGCACATCACGTCGAATCTGAAGTCGACGGAAAAATGACAGGAATTCCGCTGTGTTAGCGGGTTTTCCTCATTCCCGGTCTTGTGTTTTGGCTCCCAATCCGGTTTCACTGCAAGTCATCACTGATTCCTCGAGTATTGCCATGCGGTTGTCGCGGTTCTTTCTGCCCATTCTGAAGGAAAATCCGAAAGAGGCGGAGATCGTCTCGCATCGGCTGATGCTGCGTGCCGGCATGATCCGGCAGGAGGCCGCCGGCATCTATGCCTGGCTGCCGCTCGGCTTCCGCGTGCTCAAGAAGATCGAGCAGATCGTGCGCGAGGAGCAGGACCGCTCTGGCGCGCTGGAACTGTTGATGCCGACGCTGCAGCTTGCCGACCTCTGGCGCGAGAGCGGCCGCTACGATGCCTATGGCCCCGAGATGCTGCGCATCGCCGACCGGCACAAGCGTGAGCTGCTGTATGGCCCGACCAACGAGGAAATGATCACCGAGATCTTCCGCGCCTATGTGAAGTCCTACAAGAGCCTGCCGCTGAATCTCTATCATATTCAATGGAAATTCCGCGACGAGCAGCGTCCGCGCTTCGGCGTGATGCGCGGCCGCGAGTTCCTGATGAAGGACGCCTATTCATTCGACCTCAACGAGGCCGCGGCGCGCGTCGCCTACAACAAGATGTTCGTCGCGTATTTGCGCACCTTCGCGCGGATGGGGCTGAAGGCTATCCCGATGCGCGCCGAGACCGGCCCGATCGGCGGCGATCTCAGTCATGAGTTCATTGTGCTGGCCGAGACCGGCGAATCCGGCGTGTTCATCAATCGCGACGTGCTGGACCTGCCGGTGCCGGGCGAGGACGTCGACTATGAGAGCGATTTGACGCCGATCATCAAGCAATGGACGTCGGTCTATGCGGCGACGGAAGACGTTCACGACGCCGCGCGCTTCGAGCAGGAAGTGCCCGCGGACAAGCGGGTGAACACCCGCGGTATCGAGGTCGGGCAGATCTTCTATTTCGGCACGAAGTATTCCGAGGCGATGAAGGCGCTGGTGGCAGGCCCCGACGGTGTCGACGTGCCGATCCACGGCGGCTCCTACGGCGTCGGCGTCTCGCGCCTGCTCGGCGCCATTATCGAGGCCTGCCATGACGATGCCGGCATCAAATGGCCGGAGGCCGTTGCCCCGTTCCGCGTGTCGATTCTCAACCTCAAGCAGGGCGATGCCGCGGTCGATGCGGCCTGCGAGAAGCTCTATGCGGAGCTGTCCGCCAAGTGCGTCGACGTGCTCTACGACGACACCGACCAGCGCGCCGGAGCCAAATTCGCCGCCGCCGACCTGATCGGCATTCCGTGGCAGATCATGATCGGGCCGAAAGGGCTCGCCGACGGCAAGGTCGAGCTCAAGCGGCGAAGTGACGGCGCCCGCGAGATCATGTCGCCTGCGGACGCGGTCGCAAGACTTGTGGGCTGATAAGGCTGGTCGGCTGAATATTGTTCATCGCCCGAGATCGCGGCCGCCAATCCGGCCACATTTGACCCCGAATCATGGGACTATCGAGCGATGGATGAGACCATGACCGAAACTGTTCAAACCGCGCCTTTTGCGCCATTCGAGTGGATGCTGTCGGGGCGTTACCTACGGGCGCGCCGCAAGGAGGGATTCATCTCGGTCATCGCTGGGTTCTCCTTCCTCGGCATCATGCTGGGCGTGGCGACACTGATTATCGTCATGGCCGTCATGAACGGCTTCCGCAAGGAGCTGCTCGACAAGATACTCGGGCTCAACGGCCACATCCTGGTCCAGCCGCTGGAATCGCCGCTGACCGACTGGAAGGACGTCGCCGACCGCCTCAGTCAGGTCCAGGGCATTCGGCTCGCCGCGCCCGTGGTGGACGGCCAGGCGCTGGCGTCATCGCCGTGGAACGCCTCCGGCGTCCTGGTGCGCGGCATCCGCTCCGACGACCTCAACAACCTCACCTCGATCGCCAAGAACATCAAGCAGGGCTCGCTCGAGGGTTTTGATGACGGGCAGGGGGTCGCGATCGGCCGGCGCCTCGCTGACCAGCTGTCGCTGCACGCCGGCGACAGCATCACGCTGGTCGCGCCAAAGGGCGCAGTCACGCCAATGGGCACGACACCGCGCATCAAGCCGTACAAGATCGCCGCGGTATTCGAGATCGGCATGTCCGAGTATGATCTCGGCTTCGTGTTCATGCCGCTCGCGGAGGCGCAGGCCTATTTCAACCGCAGCAACGACGTCACCTCGATCGAGGTCTTCACCACCAATCCGGATCAGATCGTCGCGTTCCGCCAGGCCGTGACGGAGGCGGCGGGCCGGCCGGTGTTTCTGGTGGACTGGCGGCAGCGCAACTCGACCTTCTTCAACGCGCTCCAGGTCGAACGCAACGTGATGTTCCTGATCCTCACCATGATCGTGCTGGTCGCCGCGCTCAACATCGTTTCCGGCCTGATCATGCTGGTGAAGGACAAGGGCAGCGACATCGCGATCCTGCGGACCATGGGGGCCTCGCAAGGCTCGATCATGCGCATCTTCCTGATCACGGGCGCCTCGATCGGCGTGGTCGGTACGATGGTCGGCTTCATCGTCGGGCTGGTGATCTGCCTGAACATCGAATCGATCAGGCAATTCCTGTCCTGGCTGACCAGCACCGAACTGTTTTCGCCAGAGCTATATTTCCTGTCGAAGCTGCCCGCCGAGATCGACATCGGCGAGACCTCGGCCGTCGTGATCATGGCGCTGACGCTGTCGTTCCTGGCGACGCTGTATCCGTCCTGGCGCGCCGCGCGCCTCGATCCCGTCGAAGCGCTGCGGTACGAGTGAGGGGCTGATGGAGCAGCAGGGGGCGGAAGATGTACCGGTCATTTATCTCCACGAGATAAAGCGACAGTACTTGCAGGGCGAGGTGCCGCTGACGATCCTCGACGGCGCCAAGCTCGCGCTGTGGGCGGGCCAGTCCGTCGCGCTGGTGGCGCCGTCAGGCTCGGGCAAGTCGACGCTGCTGCACATTGCGGGTCTGTTGGAAGCGCCCGATTCCGGCGAGGTCTACGTCAATGGCGCGCCGACCTCGCAACTGCCCGACATCGAGCGCACCCAGCTTCGCCGCACCGATATCGGCTTCGTCTACCAGTCCCACCGGCTGTTGCCGGAGTTCTCGGCGCTGGAGAACGTCATGCTGCCGCAGATGATCCGCGGCCTCAAGAAATCCGAGAGCGTCAAGCGCGCCAAGGAGATCCTTGGCTATCTCGGCCTCGGCGAGCGCATCACGCACCGTCCGTCCGAGCTGTCGGGCGGCGAGCAGCAGCGCGTTGCAATCGCGCGCGCGGTGGCCAATGCTCCGCGGGTGCTGTTTGCGGACGAGCCGACCGGCAATCTCGATCCGCACACCGCTGACCACGTCTTCCAGGCCCTGATGCAGCTCGTCAAGGCGACCAAGGTCTCGATGCTGATCGCGACCCACAACATGGAGCTCGCCGGCCGGATGGACCGCCGCGTGTCGCTGTCGAACGGCCAGGTGGTCGAGCTCGAGTAAAAACCGCGAAAACAACCCCATGCACAGTAGCCAAGTGCTTGGGCGCACTGACGAAAAAAATGGTGCTCCCGGGAGGTTCAAGGCCGGATCACCGTCAATTTGAACGGCCCGCCATTGGCTGCGGCATGGGCTACCGCCTCATTGGCGTGGTCGAGGTCGAAGGCCGTGGCCTCGTACTCCTCCAGCCTCAGCAGTCCCGCGCGCACCAGCGCGATCAGGCGGCTTGCCGCATCCGGCGGATACATCCAGACGCCGTGGATGCTGATGCAGTTGCGCATGATCCAGGGGTAGGGCAGCTCGAGGCCAGCGCCGCCGGCCATGCCGACGCCACCCATCAGCACGACGCGGCCATTGGGGCGCACCGTCATGATCGCCGCGCGCACCACATTCGTGCTCACCGAGGGCGGCATGATGTCGAGCACGCAGTCGATCGGCCCGGGCGCCGCACGCTTCATGCTCTCGCGGTCGTGATCCTCGTTGCCGGAGAGTTTGACCGGCTTCACGCGATCGCCGAAACGGCGGACGAGGTCGGCCAAGATCTTGTCGTTGCGGCCGGGCGCGACCACGCAGGCCGCGCCCATCGCGAGCGCGACGGAGACGGCTGCGCTGCCGAAATTGCCGGTGGCCCCGCTCACCAGCACGGTCTCGCCGGGCTGAAGGCTGGCGGCGAGAAAGCCGCCATAGGGCACCAGCAGCGTCCCCAGCGCGCACCATCGCGTGGCGTCCTCCGACGCGATCGTGCCAAGCCGTTTGACGTTCTCCGTCGGCACCCGCATCTGCTCGGCGAACGAGCCATGGCGAAAATGCTGTTGCAGGCGCATGGCGCCGGCACCGGGGGCAGTGAGTCCTTGCAGGGCAATGTCGGGCGCTGCGGCGTCGTCGCGCGAGCGCACCGTCGGGTCGCAGAACACCCAGTCGCCAACGCTGAGCTTGGTTGCGTCCGGGCCGATGGCGCGCACCCGGCCGATGCCGCCTGGCCCCGGGATGATCGGCAGGTCGAGGGCATAGTTGCGTGCCCCGCTGAAGACCTCGTTCATGTAGGACAGCACCCGCGTTGCGATGACGTCCACGATGACCTCGCCCGTGCCGAGCACAGGGTCCGCGGCTTCCTCAATCGCAAGCGGCGATCCAAATGATTTCAATACGGCAGCTTTCATGATCTCACCTCAAAGTGGGTTGAAGCCCATATGCGCCGCCTTTCCAGGCCCAGGAAGGCCTGGTATTATCCTAGTATTCCCCAAGCCCTCCATCGAGGCACGTCACCATGGCCGACCCACGCCGCGTCGAATTCGGCGACTTCCTCAGGTCCCGCCGCGAAAAGCTGTCGCCGAAGACGGTCGGGCTTCCCGCGGGCCGGCGGCGTCGCACGGCGGGCCTGCGCCGCGAAGAGGTGGCGCAGCTCGCCGGCATCGGCGTCGACTGGTACATCCGCCTCGAGCAGGGCCGCACCGTCAGCCCCTCGGTCACCACCGTGGATGCGCTGGCGCGAGCGTTGCGCCTCAGCAAGACCGAGCACGCCCATCTCAAGGCACTTGCGCGCGACGGCGATAGGCGCGCGTTCACGCGCGAGATCGTGCCGCCCCCCGTTCGGCGGATGATCGAGAGCCTGGCGCAGCCGGCCTATGTCACGGGGCGGCGCTGGGACGTGCTGGCCTGGAACGCGGCGGCCGAGGAGATCTTCGGGTTCGGACAATTGCCCGAGCAGGACCGCAACACGCTGCTGCTGGTCATGACGAACAAGCAGACGCGAAAATTCTACGGTGCCGGCTGGGCTGACATCGCCAAGAGCATGGTCGCGATGTTTCGCGCCACTCACGACGTCTGGGCCGGCGATCCCGCCTTTACGGAATTGCTGACGCGGCTGCGCCAGGGCAGTCCGGAATTCGTCAAATGGTGGGAGGCGCACGAGATCCGCAGCACTGCCGCGGGCCTCAAGATCATGAACCATCCGACCAAGGGCGTGCTCCGGTTCGAGCACACGAGCTTTCAGGCCAATGACGATCCGGCGCTGAAGCTCGTGATCTACACGCCGGTGTAGATTGCGGAAACATGGGGTCGAAGCTCGTCACGTATGACGGTCGATGATCTGAAGGAGCCGATCGCAGGACGCCTCGATCCTCTTGGGGGGAGATGTGGCGACGCCCAGCAACAGGCCGGATCGCGCCGAGGCCGCGGACGCATGCCATAGCGACAGGGGCGTGGGCGCCAACCCAAACGATGCTGCTTCCCTCGCGATCGCGACGTCGGAGGTTCCGTCCGGCAGTCTCAGGACCGCGGCCAATCCGGCGATCGCAACGTCCTTCGCAACGTCCTTGGCGCGTGCCTTCAAATATTTCAGCAGCGCATCGCCTTGCGCGGCATAGGCCCGCTTCGTGCGTCGAAGATGCCGCAGATAGTGGCCGTCGCGGATGAATTCGGCGGTTGCGAGCTGTACGGAGGGCCCGGGCGCCGGAGCGAGGCATGCCGCTACCTCGGCAAAACGGGATGCCAGAGAGGCGGGTGCAACGACGAAGCCCAGCCGCAAGGCAGGAGTCAGGGTCTTGCTGAACGACCCGATGTGAATCACGCGCCCGAAACGATCGAGAGAGGCGAGCGCCGGTGTGGCCCGCCCTCTCAGCTGAAGCTCGCTCAGATAGTCGTCCTCGATCACCCACACCCCTTCCTGGGCTGCCCAGTCGAGAAGACATGAACGTCTTGCCAGCGACAAGGTGGAGCCAAGCGGTGCCTGCTGTCCTGGCGTCACGACCACCAACGCAGCATCAGGAGCGTGTTTCAGGCCGTAACGGACGTCAATGCCGTCTACATCAACCGGGATCGGCCTGATCGACAACCTTGCAAGCTCAAGGCCGTGTCTTGTGAAGGGGAAGCCCGGGTCCTCCATCCAGACCTTCTTCTGCTCGAGGCCGAGAACCCGCAGTGCCAGTCCGAGGCCGCTGCTGAAGCCGCCGGTGATGATGATCTGCGACGGTGCACATTCGATCCCCCGCGCCAGCGCGAGATATGCCGCAATGTCGCGCCTCAATTCCAGCTCGCCGCGGGGATCCCGATAAATGGCCGGTGCGCTGGTTTCCGCGCGCACCGCCCGCGTGCGCATCCTCGAGAAGAGCTTGGCGGGAAAGGTCTCGTGAGCGGGCACACCCATTTGGAAAACGGCCGGTCCCGCAGTGAGCTCCTGGTACATCTCCATGAACGAGCCGGGGTGGGGAGCGGCTTCCTGCCGAGGGGTAAAGGCGGGTCGATCCGCAACACGCGTTCCGGTCGCGCGCGACGCGACGATCAGTTGCGCAGAGGAAAGTTTTTCGTAGGCCGATCGCACGGTGCCGCGCGCCACGCCCAGCTGAGCCGCCAAATCCTGCCATGAGGGCAGACGAGCTCCCGGAGCCAGCACGCCGCTCTCGATGGCAGCTCCGATACCTCTGCGGATTTGTTCCGCCAATGGCGTCTTCGCAGATCGATCGAGCTCCAGCTGCAGCGGTTTGACCATGCCCCCGTGGTACACGATTTTCGTCCATTCTTGGTGCTTTTTTGTAGACCAGGGCGGGGCCATTTATCGGGCAGGGAAGTACATGGCGGAAGTACATGGCGACAGCCGCCGAACAGAACCGATCATGGAGTATGAAAATGGCTAAGCGTCTCGACTACGACCGCATTGCACCCGCAGGCATGAAAGCGCTCGGCGGCGTTTACGGCTATGTCATGCAGAGCAATCTTCCTGCAACGCTCGTCACTCTGGTTTATCTGCGCATTTCGCAGATCAACAATTGCGCCTACTGCCTCGACATGCACACGCGCGATCTGCTGAAGAGCGGACAGAAGATCGAAAAGATCGCGCTGGTGCAGGCCTGGGCGGAAGGCGGTCATCTCTTCGACGAGCGGGAGCGTGCCGCCCTCGCATGGGCTGAAACGGTGACCCGTGTGGCCGACACCGGCATCCCGGATCAAGCTTACGAGGCTGCCCGCGCCGTCTTCGAGGAGCGCGAGCTCGTCGATCTCACCATCGCGATCGGCCTGATGAATGCGTACAATCGCATGGCAATCAGCTTCCGAAATACGCCACAGGCCGCGAAAGAGATGGCAGCCTGACCCCGGTGCCGGACGGCAAGAGGGTAAACACATGCCATCGACTGCGACGGCATGTCCTGAGATATCGGCGATTCAAGGCAGGAGCTTGAAATGACCATCGCAATTTCCGGCGTGAAGATTCCCGACAGCAAGATCGCACGGGAGGCCGCCGAGCTGGTGCGCCAGTACGAAAACGACATGTTGTTCAACCACTCGGTCCGCGTCTTTGTGTTCGGCGCGATCAAGGGACATCGGCAAAATCTGAAATTCGATTCCGAGCTGCTCTACATCGCGGCGCTGTTCCATGATCTCGGGCTTGTCGACCATTACCATACACAGACCAAGCGATTTGAAGTTGATGGCGCCGATGCCGCCCGCGAATTTCTGAGGGGGCACGGCATCGACGAGCCAAAAGCCGATCTGGTTTGGGAGGCGATCGCGTTACATACGACGCCCGGAATTCCACAATACATGCGGCCGGACATCGCTCTCACGAATGCGGGTGTGTTGGTCGACGTCGTGGGGATTGGCTATGACGAGTACTCGCCAGAGCAGCGCGACCAGGTGACCACCGCATTTCCGCGCGGTGATTTCAAGAACGAATTCCTTCAGGTACAAACCTGCTCGGCCTTGAAGAAGCCGCAGACCACGTTCGGGACTGTCAATTTCGATTACATCGAAGATCACGACCCCACATTTCACAAGCCGAACGCATGCACGCGCATCCGCAACACTCCCTGGCGGAGCTGACCTTCGGCGCGATGTTCGAGTTTCGCCACGTTGACTCATGGCGACGGTGCGGCCGGGGGCGTTACGCTGGCGTTCGGCTGCTGAATGGCCGGCCACGGGCTCTTCGGAGCCGGCGTCGCCGCCGCGCATGACGCCGCAAGCTGCGGCCACACTGACGTCAGGCCCGTCAAGTCGATGTCGAATTTCGTGATGTCCGCCTTGTCGTCGGGTAACAGCGTGGTTTCGCGGACATGGAGGGAGCGGGACGCCAGTATCGCCTTGAGCATGTCCGGATCGATGCTGCCACGCCAGACTTCGTATTTTCCGGTCCGCAACGCAGACCCTCCGGCCGCGTTGTCCGGAGCGGCGTCCGCCGTCACCAGGATGGTGGTCTTGCCGACGGCCGTCTCGTCGATCTCGCGCGCGAATGTCAACGGCACGCGCTTTCCGCTTTCGCAGGACAGACGCCATTCCATAGGCCGGAACGAAGCGCCGTTCTCCTTCAGCATCGCGAACTTGCGGGCGAAGGGGCGCGCTTCCTTTTCCAGTTTCCACGCCGTTTCGGCAAGCGAACGCGTGTCGATGCCGAAACGATAGAGCTCGGCGCGCGTCAGCAGGTGCAGGTTTTCGAACTTCACCGTCCGGATCAGATCGTCTAGCTCGCGGCTGATCCCCATCGCCGCGATGAACGCAGCGCGATCGCGATCGGCCCTGGCCATCCGGCGCTGCCTGTATTCCGCGACCGCCGCCGGAGGCGGATGCCCGTGAAAGGCAAGGACCAGCCTGGAATTATGGACCGCCAGCGCGGCGTCGGGGGCGACCTCGCGCGATGTCGCTCCGAGAAACAGGTAGCCGCAGGCCGAGTTGCACATCGCATGGTAAGTGGTGAGTTCGGCTTCCACCTCGCCGCCGGTATTTTTTATTTTCAGGCACGCGGCGTCCACCTGCGTGCCCGCGGCGCACGCCGTCGCGATGGTCCGGCCAACCCGACCGATCGCCTTGCGGCTGCGCAACAACCGCCCGATGACATAGGACTGCTCCACGTTTCCGCCCGGTGAATAGAGGTAGATCGGACGCTGCGTGTCCTTGACGCCGGCAAGGAAGCGGCGAATGCGCGGCGCAGCGTCCTGGTCGATATCGCCCTCGATGGCGATCCAGCGGTCGCAGCCCGGTCCGCAGGCGTCTGGTGGTCCCTTGGCAAGATAGATCGTCAGCCTGGATGCAAATCCAGTCTTCTCGGCCGGCGTCCCTTCGGCGTGCAATGCGCCAGGAAGCATCAGCGAGGCCAGGACAAGCAGACTACGGGCGAGCATGAAACGACGGGGACCACCCGCAGTGAAAAGCAGAGATCGATGTTACACGATGATCCGCGCAGCCACAACTTGCGGTGGCGCATCCGCACGGGTCTGTCCGCGACGGCTGGATTGGCAATCTGGCGGCGATGTGGGAGCAGGCAGAACAGCATCTCCCGAGGGGACGGTGACGACAGGAACCTAAATGCCATCATGCGGTTATCGCGCAGACAATTTGCGCGACCCGGCTGCATCACTCAGAAAGTCAGGCGGGCTACCTGTGGTCGAAGCGAACAGCAGCGGGACGATCAAGCAGTAGCTCCTCGTGGAGCTAGGAACGTGGCAGGGGAAGACCAATGACGACAGCGACCGGGATCCGCTCGGCCGATCGCAATTCCGTCTTAGCCACACTCGGCGACTTCATCCGAGAGATCAGCAATCCCGACGATCTCGCCTATGCTGCGGCGGAACTGCTCGGCCGCAGCCTGAACGTCAGCCGGGCGGGCTATGGCACGGTCGACACCTCAGCCGAGACCATCACCATTGTCCGCGACTGGAACGCACCGGGCATCCTGAGCCTCGCAGGCGTGCTGCGCTTCCGCGACTATGGCAGCTACATCGAAGATCTCAAGCGGGGCGAGACCGTCATCTGTGCCGATGCTGAAAAAGACCCTCGCGTCGGCGATCGTGCCGAGGCTCTCGAGGCGATCTCTGCGCGTGCGCTCGTCAACATGCCGATCTCGGAGGCCGATGGGGTCGTGGCGCTGCTGTATTTGAACAATGCCGGGCCGCGCGAATGGAGCCCCGAAGAGCTGGAGCTCATTCGCGATGTTGCCGAGCGTACGCGCACGGCCGTTGAGCGTCGCCGTGCTGAGACGGCCGTGCGGGAGAACGAAGCCCGGCTGCTTTTCCTGGACGCACTCAACAAGGAGACGGCCAGGACCCGCGATGCCGACGGCGTGATGGCGGTGACGACCAGGATGCTTGGCGAGCATCTCGAGGTATCGAGCTGTGCCTATGCCGATATGGATCCCGACCAGGACGGCTTCACCATACGCGGGGATTGGGCGGCGCCGGGCGCGGTGCATATCCTTGGTCACTACAGCCTGGCTGACTTCGGGAAGAAGGCGGTGCGAGAGCTCGGCGCCGGCAGGCCCCTGATCATCAATGACAATTTGAAGGAGCTTGCGCCTGAGGAAGCCGCCACTTTCCAGAACATCGGGATCGGTTCGACGATTTGCATGCCCTTGGTCAAAGAAGGGCAACTCACCGCCTTGATGGCGATCCATCACCGGGGCCCGCACCAGTGGACGCCGCGCGAACTCGCCTTGCTCACCGAAGTGACCGAACGGTCGTGGGCCCACATCGAGCGCGTCCGATCGGAACAGGCGGCGCGGGAGGCCGCCGAACGACTGACGCTTGCAAACAAGGCGGCTGGTATCGGCACCTGGGACTACGACCCGGTCAACAACGTTCTTCGATGGGATAGCCGCTGCAAGGAGGTGTTCGGTTTATCGCCGGACGCCGAAGTCAGCTATGAAGGGTCGTTCCTGAAGGGCCTTCATCCCGAAGACAGGCAGCGCGCCCACGAGGCCGTCTCCGCGGCGCTGACGCCGCACGCGCCGGCAAACTACAACATGGAATACCGGACCATTGGCATCGAGGATGGGGTCGAACGCTGGATCGCCGCGACCGGTCAAGCCATCTTTGCCAACGGCCAAGCTGTTCGGTTCATCGGAACGGTTCTGGATATCACCGCGCAAAAGAAAACCGAGCGTCATCTCAGAATACTCAATGATACCGGGGCCTCGGTCTCTCGCGAACGCGACCTCGACAAGATCGTCCAGATCGTGACGGATGCCGGCGTCGGACTCACCGGTGCTCAATTCGGCGCCTTTTTCTACAACGTTCTGGCGCCGGATGGCGGCAGCTACATGCTGTATTCGCTGTCTGGTGCGCCGCGATCCGCGTTTGAAAACTTTCCGATGCCGCGTAACACAGCCGTCTTTGGCCCGACCTTCGAGGGCTCCGGCGTGGTGAGGTCCGACGATATCCTGCGGGACCCCCGCTATGGCAAGAACGCGCCGCGGAAAGGCATGCCCGAGGGCCATCTTCCGGTCCGATCCTACCTGGCGGTCCCTGTGATCTCGCGCACCGGCGAAGTTTTCGGCGGACTTTTCTTCGGTCACGCCGAGACGGGTAAATTCCAAGCCGAGCAGGAGTCCGCGTTGCTTGGTATTGCGGGCCATGCCGCCACCGCTATCGACAACGCCCAGCTCTTGACCCGGCTCGAGGCGCTCAACGCCGGATTGGAGCAACGTGTTGCCGACGAAATTGCCGAGCGCATGAAGGCCGAAGAGCAATTGCGGCAATCCCAGAAGATGGAAGCCGTCGGGCAGTTGACCGGCGGCATTGCCCACGACTTCAACAATATGCTGGCCGTGATTCTCGGCAGCCTGAATCTTGCCAAGCGGCGGCTCGGCAGGGGAGAGGTCAGCATAGACCGCTTCATCGAGGGCGCCATCGACGGTGCAAATCGCGCAGCCACGTTGACGCAGAGGCTGCTCGCGTTCTCGCGCCAACAGCCGCTCGCGCCTGAGGTCGTGGACATCAACAAGATGGTCGGCGGGATGAGCGAGTTGCTCGAGCGCTCGCTGGGCGAGCTGATCCGCCTCGAGACGGTGCTGGCGGCTGGCCTCTGGCGGGTCAAGGCAGACCCGGCCCAGCTGGAAAGCGCGATGATCAACCTCGCGGTCAATGCGCGCGATGCCATGCCGAAGGGCGGCAGGCTGACAGTAGAAACCAGCAACGTCTCGATAGACCGAAAATATGCTCGCGAGTATGCACTCGCACCCGGGCAGTACGTTCTCGTGGCCGTGACGGACAACGGCACGGGAATTCCGGCCGACGTGCTGGGCAAGGTGTTCGATCCGTTTTTCACGACCAAGGTCGTGGGCAGGGGCACCGGTCTCGGCCTCAGTCAGGTCTACGGTTTCGTGCGGCAGTCGGGCGGCCATGTCAAAATTTACTCGGAAGTCGATGTTGGCACGACCGTGAAGATCTACCTTCCACGCTTCGCCGGCGAGGAGGCGGGCTCAGCTCTGTCACAGGAAGAAATACCCGCCGGTGCAAGCCATCAGAACGAAACCATTCTCGTCGTGGAAGACGACGAGCGCGTCCGCAACATTTCGTCCGAAAGCCTGCGCGAACTTGGCTACAACGTCATCGAGGCAGCCAGCGCCAAAGAGGCGATCAGGACGATCGAAAATGGTTTCGTTCCAGATCTGCTGTTCACGGATGTCGTCATGCCCGACATGACCGGCGCCGAGCTGGCGGCCGAGCTGTCGAAACGATACCCGGCGCTGAAAGTGCTGTTCACCACCGGCTACACGCGCAATGCAATCGTTCACAATGGCGTGCTCGATGCCGGCAAGCATCTGCTTCCCAAGCCCTTCGCTATCGAAGACCTGGCTGCCAAAGTCCGCACCTTGCTCGACGAGATCTGAACGCGTTTTGGAAACGATCTCTTCCGTTTGCAAGCTGCCTTCACAAGGGCTATGTCCCGGCTTTCGGAAGAGCATGACATGACAATCTCGGATGACAACGACCTCGCGCGCCTGAAGGAGATCGGGCGCATTGTCGCCAATACCCTGGAGGCAATGGGAAAGGCGCTCGAGCCGGGCATGTCCACCTCCGAGCTCGACCAGATCGGGCGAACGCTGCTGGAGGCCGCCGGTGCACGTTCGGCTCCGGAGCTGGCCTACGACTTTCCGGGCGCAACCTGCATCAGCGTGAACGAGGAGATCGCTCATGGCATCCCCGGCGATCGGCGGATCGCGCGCGGGGACCTCGTGAACATCGACGTGTCAGCCGAGAAGAACGGCTTCTTTGCGGATACGGGAGCCTCATTCGCCGTTCCACCCGCAACCCGCGCGGTCGAACGTCTTTGCAGGGACGGCCGGCGGGCGATGTGGACGGGCCTGCAGCAGGTCGGAGCCGGCAAACCGATTGCCGGTATCGGTCAGGCCATCGGGACCTTTGCGCGGAAGAACGGTTACAGCCTGGTCAGGAACCTTGCCAGTCACGGCGTCGGCCTGTCGCTCCACCAGGAGCCGACGGAGATCGCAACGTGGCCCGACCGCTCCGAACGCCGCATCATGAGCGAAGGCCTCGTGTTCACCGTCGAGCCGTTCCTGTCCCTTGGCGCGGAATGGGCAGAGGATGGCGATGATCCATGGACGCTCTACAGCAGCCCCGAGGCGCCGACCGTTCAATACGAGCACACCGTGATCGCCACGCGAAGCGGACCGTTGATCGTTACGATGGCTGGTTAAGGAGGCTCCTCAAGCCACCGGATCTCGGGCAGCATCCGAACGGGTTCGATCATCCAGAGCCAGCGGCGGCGCCGGTCTCGCCGACCAGATTGCCGAGCGTGGCGTCGGAAGCTCAACGCAAGGCGGGCCGCATATCGAAGTCCCGATTTAATTGACGCGCCGCGAGTGGCGAGGGGGCTTCTTCTGCGCAAAATACGGGTTCGCCACGCACGTCGCTGACCGACCGAGGGCTAAAAATCTGCACTGCTCGAGAGAGGTGTAGCGGCAATCGAAATAGCCGACGGGACCGTAGATCTGCATGCAGACCGGATAGCTCGGATCGTAGGTCTGCGCGTGCGCAGGCGCGCCGGCGAGCAGCAGGCCGATCGCGAGGAGCGCGAAGCGAGCGCGACGCATCTCAGCGCGGCAAATAGTAACCGGGCGAATAACCCGGCACCTGCGCGCGCGGCCTGTTCTGATACGCGTAGGGATCGTCGCTCTGGCCTGCGAAATACGGGTTCGCGATGCAGGTGAGCGCGCGGCCCGACGAACTCGCCTGGCACTGCGCGTAAGTGTCGAACGTGCAATTGCTCAGCCCCGGCCATTCATCGCCGGTGAGGCAGAAGGCATGGTGGGTCCCGAACGCGCGCGCAGGCACGCTTGCGCTAAGCGTGAAACCAAATGTGGCGAGGGCGAGCGAAAATGTGGCGACAATGGGGAGAGCAATTCGTCTGCGCATTCGATTCTCCAATCACGCGAACGTGCGCGCGACGTTGTTACGCGCGCATGCTGCGTATGTCGTGTAGTCGACAATGGAACTCATGAAAACTCTTGTTTCAAAGGGTTTCCCGCGCGCGCTGGTAAATCTTCATTAATGAAGCGCGATCCTTTGGCGCGAACTGTGGCGTCGAGGTTACAGCAATTCTGTCGAGCGCTGCTATGACGACGCTACGGCCCGGGGGCCTAACGACGAAACTGGAACGGGAATCAAATGAACAAGAATCTGTTGCTTGCTGCTGTGAGCCTTGTCGCGCTCGGCGCGACCGCACCGGCGGTGGCTGCTGACCTCGCTGCGCGGCCTTACACCAAGGCGCCGGCGATGGTCGCCGCGATCTACGACTGGAGCGGCTTCTACATCGGCGTCAACGGCGGCGGCGGTTCCGCCCATTCGACTTGGGATCTCGTCGGCGGTGGCCGCGAGGGTTCGCACGATGCGACCGGCGGCACGGTCGGCGGCCAGATCGGCTACCGCATGCAGTCGGGCCAGTGGGTGTTCGGTATCGAAGGTCAGGGCAACTGGGCTGACTTCTCGGGCGACAACGTCAGCGCGCTGTTCGCGACGCGCAACCGCTCCAAGATCGACTCGTTCGGTCTGATCACCGGTCAGATCGGCTACGCCTGGAACAACGTCCTCCTTTACGCCAAGGGCGGTGCGGCTGTCGCCGGCAGCAAGTATGAAGTCTCGACCCTTGGCGGGGCGCTGCTGTCCTCGAACGATCAGACCCGTTGGGGTGGCACGATCGGTGCCGGCCTCGAGTACGGTTTCGCCCCGAACTGGTCGGTTGGCGTCGAGTACAACCACATCTTCCTGCAGGACAAGAACGTCACGTTCGCAGGCCTGGTTGGCACCGATCGCATCCGCCAGGACGTCGACATGGGCCTCGTTCGCTTGAACTACAAGTTCGGCGGCCCGAGCCTCGGCCGTTACTGAGTAAAAGACTGCTATCGATCGCTCGACTTCGAGCGGTTGGCGAAAGCCCCGGCCATCGGCCGGGGCTTTTTTGTTGCTTAAATTCAGCGGGTTAACCATTCTGTTTGGAGATGGTCGAGATGGCTTGACTCCTGAGAACGAAATGAGAACAATGTTCTTCATACGTTCTCACCATGGAGTAAGCCATGTTCAGGATTTTCGTTGAAGAGGCCGCCGCGTTGGCGTCGATCGCGCTGTTTGTCGGGATGATTGCGATCTGGGCCCAGGTGCTCCCGCAGCTCTAGGCGCGGGCCTAGGTTGGGGAAAAGCAGGACGACGCGGCCGATCGGCCGCTCCGGCGTGGACTCTGGCACCATGACGCCCCACCATTATGAGGCGAGTCGGCCGGGCGAGTGCAGGATGCCTCCGGTGCCGGTGACCGCTCCATCTCATCTGCAAGAGGCCGTCACGCGACCATGCCGAGCGCCGGATTTGTCCACCTTCACGTTCACTCGGCCTATTCGCTGCTCAAGGGCT
Source organism: Bradyrhizobium sp. 155 (assembly GCF_023101105.1). Taxonomy (NCBI): domain Bacteria; kingdom Pseudomonadati; phylum Pseudomonadota; class Alphaproteobacteria; order Hyphomicrobiales; family Nitrobacteraceae; genus Bradyrhizobium; species Bradyrhizobium sp. 155. The sequence goes on from NZ_CP064704.1 coordinate 3,602,569, forward strand.
CGATCAAGATCGCCAAGCTCGCCGAGCTAGCGAAGAAAGACCATCAGCCGGCGCTGGCGTTGACCGACACCGACAACATGTTCGGTGCGCTGGAGTTCTCCGACAAGATGGCGGGCTCCGGTATCCAGCCGATCGTGGGCTGCGAGATCGCGATCGAGTTCGGCGACCAGGATCCCAATGCGCGCAACGTGCTGCTGCCCTCGCGCGTGGTGCTGCTGGCCGCGCAGGAGCGCGGCTATCGCAGCCTGATGCGGCTGAACTCGCGCGCGTTCCTGGAGACGCCCGACACTCATGCTCCCCACATCAAGTTCGACTGGCTCGAAGGCGAGACCGAAGGTCTGATCGCGCTGACGGGCGGTCCGGACGGACCGATCTCGCTGGCGCTTGCCGGCGGTTATACCGAGCTCGCGGCGGCGCGCTGCGAGCGTCTGGCCAGCCTGTTCGGAGACCGTCTCTACATCGAATTGCAGCGCCACAACATCGAGAAGGAGCGGCGGGTCGAAAGCAGCCTGATTGACATCGCCTACACCAAGGGCCTGCCGCTGGTTGCGACCAACGAGCCGTATTTCGCCACGACCGACGATTATGAAGCCCATGACGCGCTGCTCTGCATCGCCGGCGGGCGGCTGATCGCGGAGACCGAGCGCGAGCAGCTCACGCCCGATCACCGCTTCAAGACCCGCGCCGAGATGGCGGTGCTGTTCGCCGACATTCCGGAGGCGCTGGCCTCGACGGTGGAGATCGCCGAGCGCTGCTCGTTCCGGCCGATGACGCGCAAGCCGATCCTGCCGTTCTTCACGGTCGGCGCTGCCGCAAGCTCCGATGCCGCCGCAGTCGAGGCGGCCGAATTGAAGCGGCAGGCGGAGGAGGGGCTCGCCAACCGCCTGCGCGTGCACGGCCTCTCGCAAGGCACGACGGAAGAAGATTACAACGCGCGGCTTGCGTTCGAGCTCGACGTCATCATGCGCATGAAATACGCGGGCTACTTTCTGATCGTCTCCGACTTCATCAAATGGGCAAAGGGCCAGGGCATCCCGGTCGGGCCGGGCCGCGGCTCCGGCGCAGGCTCGCTGGTGGCGTGGGCGCTGACCATCACCGACCTCGACCCGATCAAGTTCGGCCTGCTGTTCGAGCGCTTCCTCAATCCGGAACGCGTCTCGATGCCGGACTTCGACATCGACTTCTGCCAGGATCGCCGCGGCGAGGTGATCAGGTACGTCCAGGAGCGCTACGGTCGCGACCAGGTCGCGCAGATCATCACCTTCGGGACGCTGCAGGCGCGCGGCGTGCTGCGCGACGTCGGCCGCGTGCTGCAGATGCCCTATGGCCAGGTCGACAAGCTCACAAAACTCGTGCCGCAGAATCCGGCCGCGCCGGTGACGCTGGCCGCCGCGATCGAGAGCGAGCCAAAACTCCAGGCGTTCCGCGACGAGGATCCGGTGGTGGCGCGCGCCTTCGACATCGCGCAGCGCCTCGAAGGCCTGACCCGTCACGCCTCGACGCATGCGGCCGGCATCGTGATCGGCGATCGGCCGCTGAGCGAACTCGTGCCGATGTATCGCGATCCCAAATCCGACATGCCGGTGACCCAGTTCAACATGAAATGGGTCGAGCCCGCGGGCCTCGTGAAGTTCGACTTCCTCGGCCTGAAAACGCTGACCGTACTCGACGTCGCGTGCAAACTGCTCAAGCCGCGCAACATCCACGTCGATCTCGCGACGCTGCCGATCGACGATGCCGAAAGCTACCAGATGCTGGCGCGCGGCGAGGTGGTCGGCGTGTTCCAGGTTGAAAGCCAGGGCATGCGGCGCGCGCTGGTCGACATGCGCCCCGACCGTTTCGAGGACATCATCGCGCTGGTCGCGCTCTATCGACCGGGTCCGATGGCGAACATCCCGACCTATTGCGCGCGCAAGCACGGCGACGAGGAGCCGGAATATCTCCACCCCGTGCTGGAGCCGATTCTCAAGGAGACCTTCGGCGTCATCATCTACCAGGAACAGGTGATGCAGATCGCGCAGGTGATGTCGGGCTATTCGCTTGGCGACGCCGACCTGCTGCGCCGCGCCATGGGCAAGAAGATCCGCGCCGAGATGGAGAAGCAGCGCGAGATCTTCGTCGCAGGCGCAGTGAAGAACGGCGTGCCGAAGGGGCAGGCCGATACCATCTTCGAGCTGCTGGCGAAATTCGCCGACTACGGCTTCAACAAGAGCCACGCGGCGGCCTATGCGCTGGTGTCCTACCACACCGCCTACATGAAGGCGCATTACCCGGTGGAGTTCATCGCCGCGTCGATGACGCTTGATCTCAACAATACCGACAAGCTGTCCGAATTCCGCGCCGAGGCGCAGCGCCTCGGCATCAAGGTCGAGCCGCCCAATGTCAACCGTTCCGGCGCGACTTTCGAGGTCGGCGACAAGACCATCTACTACGCGCTCGCGGCGCTGAAGGGCGTCGGTATTGCGGCCGTCGAGCAGATCATCGCGGAGCGGACCAAAAACGGCTTGTTCACCTCGCTCGCCGACTTTGCCGCGCGGGTGTCGCCGCGCGCGATCAACAAGCGCATCATCGAAAGCCTCGCCGCCGCGGGCGCCTTCGACACGCTGGAGCCGAACAGGGCGCGGGTCTTCGCCGGCGCCGACTCGATTCTCGCCGCGTGCCAGCGGGCGAACGAAGCTGCAACCATCGGCCAGAACGACATGTTCGGCAGCTCGGCCGACGCGCCGACCATCATGCTGCCGCAGATCGAGCCCTGGTTGCCGGCCGAGCGGCTGCGCCGCGAATATGACGCGATCGGCTTCTTCCTGTCGGGACATCCGCTCGACGATTACGCCACCGTGCTGAAGCGGCTGCGCGTGCAGTCCTGGGCCGAGTTCTCCCGCGCGGTGAAGACCGGCGCCACCGCCGGCAAGGTCGCGGCCACCGTGGTGTCGCGCATGGAGCGGCGGACCAAGACCGGCAACAAGATGGGCATCATGGGGCTCTCTGATCCCACGGGTCACTTTGAGGCGGTGCTGTTCTCCGAAGGCCTCGCGCAATATCGCGACGTCCTGGAACCGGGCGCCGCGGTGCTGCTCCAGCTCGGCGCCGAGCTCCAGGGCGAGGACGTCCGCGCGCGCGTGCTGCACGCCGAGCCGCTGGACGAGGCCGCGGCCAAGACGCAGAAGGGCCTGCGCATCTTCGTGCGCGACACCAAGCCGCTGGAATCGATCGCCAAGCGTCTCGCCGGCCCCGACATGGCGAACGGCGCCGCGCCGAAGGTCGGCAGTCCGGGCATCGCGCCCCGCTCCAACGGCGACGGCGAGGTCTCGCTGGTCATGATGCTCGACCTCGAAACCGAGGTCGAGATGAAGCTGCCCGGCCGCTTCAAGGTCTCGCCGCAGATCGCCGGCGCCATCAAGGCGGTCGCCGGTGTGGTGGACGTGCAGCAGCTCTAGCAACGCGCACGGTGTTGCAGGCGGCTGTATGTCTTGCGCGGGACATGCGGCGGCCCTGTTGCAACCTTTCGCTGTTTTCGGTTAGCATGCACTCGGGGAAAATTTGGGGGCGTGATGCTATTGCGTGGGCTGGTATTGCTCGTGGCTGCGGCACTGCTGTGCGGCTGTGAGACGGCGAGGAGCGGGCTTGGATATTCGGAGACGGTACGAAAGCTGGGTCCGCCGAAAGCCGGGCAGGCCCGCGTCGTCGTGTTTCGCGAGAAGGGCTTCGGCGGCATCGGCGATCCGGACTGGGAATTTTCCCTCGACGGTACGCCGATCAAGGGTCTGAAGACCGGGACATATGTCTATGTCGATCGCCCGGCAGGCCAGCACCAGTTCGTAGCAGAGGAGGCGGCGCTCGGCGTCACGCGCGTGGACTTTTCGGCTCAGTCCGGCCAGACCGTGTTCTTCGTAGCGCGCTTCAGTCAGCGCAAGAGCGCCATGATCGCGAATGCGAGCACGGGGGTGCTGGGCTGGGGTCTCACGCTTGCGATGACGTCCGGCTATAAAAATCAGGGACCGCTGGATTTCCTGCCCTTGGATGAACCGGCCGCCAGGACGACGATCGCAGAGCTTCGGTTGGCAGAATAGCCTCCGCGCGAAATTCGAGCTCCGCCCGCACCGTCATTTGTGGTGTCGTCACAGCGTTGCGGCTATGATCGCCGTGAGGCCGTTCGTCCATCGCGCCGGGAGGGAACGTGACATGTGCGACAAGTGCAATGAATCCCCACATGAGAGGATCGCGCCGTCGCGACGATCCGCGATGTTGTTGGGTGCCTCGGCGCTCGGCCTCGCCCTGACCGGCAGAGCCTTCGCCAAAGAGACCAAGGCGCCGCCCAAGCCGCAGAACGTGCTGTCGCCCGACGCATCATTGAAGCGCCTGACGGAAGGCAATGCCCGCTATGTCGACGGCGTGTCGCGGCGGCACGATTTCAAGCACGAGCGCGAGGCGTTGGTCGGCGGACAGAATCCGTTCGCGGCCGTACTGAGCTGTGCCGATTCGCGCATCGCGCCGGAATATGCCTTCGACACTGGCCGCGGCGATCTGTTCGTTTGCCGCGTCGCCGGAAATTTTGCCGGCACCGAAACCATCGCCAGCATGGAATACGCGGTGGCCGTGCTGAATGCGCCGCTGATCCTCGTGCTCGGCCATGACGCTTGCGGCGCGGTCGATGCGACGCTGAAGGCGATCAAGGACAACAAGCCGCCGCCAGGCCATATTCCATCGCTGGTCGATGCGATCACGCCTGCAGCGAAGGCTGCGATGCAGCAGGGTGGGGACGTCCTCGACAAGGCGATCCGGCAGAACGTCATCGACAACGTCGCGAAGCTGAAGTCGGCAGCGCCGATCCTCAATGCGGCCGTGGAGCAGGGCAAGCTGAAGGTCGTCGGCGGCATCTATCGGCTCACGACGGGAACGGTCGACCTGATCGCGCAGGTCTGACGAGACGAACCGGCTCGCGCCGGTTCGTTGTCGCGAGGCTGACGCAGGCGCCCTGGCGTTGGTGCCGGGCGCCATGCCGCCGCCTCAATCCAAGCCTTCGTTATTTGGAAGCCTTTCGTTCAAGTGTCATTCAGCTCGCCACGCGTCTGATGCGTGGCGGCATCTCAACAACAAAAACGGGCAAGCAAGTCATGCGTGGGACGCTCCGAGCCTTCATTTGCCTTCTCCTGCCAATCGCGGTCCTTGCCGCGGGCGCGCCGGATCCGGCGCGTGCACAGCAGCAGGAAAAGCGTATGGCGCTCGTGGTCGGCAACGGCGCCTATGCCAAGTCGCCGCTGGCGACGACGGCAAACGATGCCGGCCTGATCGCGCAGACGCTGCAGGCGGCGGGCTTCGACGTCGTCGGCGCCCGCGATCTCGACGGCGACACGCTGCGCAAGAGCTTTCGCGATTTCATCCAGAAGGCGCAGGCCTCCGGACCGGGCACCGTCGCGATGGTCTACCTCGCCGGCTATGGCGTGCAACTTGCCGGTGAGAACTACTTCATCCCGGTCGATTCCAACATCACCCGCGACACCGACATTCCGACCGAAGGCCTGCGCATCGGCGACTATCTCCGCCAGCTCGCCTCCGTTCCGCTCAAGGCCAACATCGTCGTGCTCGACGCTGCGCGGGCGCAGCCCTTCGTGGAGGGCGGCCAGCAGATCGCGAGCGGACTTGCGCTGGTCGAGCCCGACGCCAACATGCTGGTCGCGTTCAACGCCGCGCCCGGCACGGTGGCGCCCGAGGAGCCTGGACCTTACGGCATCTATGCGCAGTCGCTGGCGGAGATGATCCGCACCGGCGGCCTACCGCTGCCTGAGGTGTTCGACCGCGTTCGCCTGCGCGTCAACGAGGCCAGCAAGGGCGCGCAAGTGCCCTGGAACGAGCAGAAGATATCGGCGCAATTCTCGTTCTTCGAGCGCGGACCTGACGCGCCGCCGCCTGAGGCCGCACCCGACCAAGTCGCCGCGATGCGCAACAAGCCGATCCGCGATCTCGGCGTGCAGGATGCCTATGCCGCCGCGCTCACGCGCGACACGCTGCCGGCCTACGAAGAGTTTCTCTCCGCCTATCCCGGCGACCCGCTGTCGAAGCGCGTGATGGTGATCGTCGCGGCGCGCCGCGAGGCCATCACCTGGCGGCGGACCTATCGGACCGACACGCCGGAGGCCTATTGGTCGTATCTGCGTCGCTATCCGCGCGGTCCGCATGCGGCGGATGCGCGCCGGCGCTTGGCGATTCTCACCGCGCCGGCCGAGCCGCCGCCGAGCTTCGCGATGATCGACTACGACGTGCCGCCACCGCCGCCGGAGGAGGTGGTCTATGTCGAGCGTCCCGTGCTGTATTTCAGCGATCCGGATTTTGGCTTTGCGCCGCCACCGCCGCCGCCGGTCTATTATCTGCCACCGCCGCCGCCGGATTTCGTCGTGCTGTCGCCGCCGATGCCGGTGGTCGGCCTGTTCGTGCTGCCGCAGCCGATGTTCGTGCCAATTCCTGTGTTCGTCAGGCCGCCGGTCTATGTCGCACCGCCCCCGAACAACATCATCTATCAGAACATCCATAACAGGACGGTCATCAACACGGTGATCAACCAGCCGCCGGCACCGCCGGCGGGTGCGGGTGCCGGAGCGGGCAATCTCGCGCCAGCCATTGCCGGGCGCACCAATCCGGCTGGTCCCGCCATGCCGCAGGCGGTCGTGCAGCGCGCCGCCCTGATTCAGCAGGGCAAGGCGCCGATGCCGCCGAGCGCGACGATGCAGCCGACGGCGAGGCCAGGAATGCCTCCGGCCAGGCCGGCCAATGCCGCACCGACCGGTACGCCACCTACGACTCCACCTGCCAGTCCGCTTGCCACGCCACCGGCCAAGCTGCCCCAAGCCAACACCCTGCCGGTTCCCGGCACCCATGGCGGTCCACCTGTACCGCCAGCGGGAGCCGGGCCACTGCCGGGCGGCAGACCCGGGCTGCCCACGGCCACTGCTCCCGGCACACCGCCGCCGACCCATCCGGGAGGGCCTGCGGGAGCGCCGACGACTGCTGCTCCCGGCACCACGCCGCCGGGTCATCCCGGTGCGCCGACCGCCGCCGCGCCGGCGACTGCGCCCACGGCGACAAACCCGGCCGCTGTGCCCGGCCAACCGCCGAAGCCGCCGGTGGCCCAGGCCCCGCCCGGGACCGGGACCGGGCCTGGGGACCATGGCAAGTCCGCGACCCGCGAGCCGGCTGGTTCGCCGCCTGCTGCCCGCACGCCTCCTGGCGCAGTTGGACGACCGGTCACGCCGCCGCCCTCGGCGGCGCGGGAGCCGATCAGGCCGCAGCATCAGCCGACCGCAGCTCCCGCCCAGGCTGCCCGGCCGTCGGCGCCACCACCGCGGTCTCAGGCCGTGGCGCGGCCGGCGCCTCCGCCTCCGCCGCGTGTTGCGCCGCCGCCACCGCCACGGGCGGCTCCACCCGTGGCGGTTGCTCGACCGGCGCCGCCGCCAATGGCGCGGCCCGCGCCGCCGCCGCCGGTCGCCCGGCCGGCGCCACCTCCGCCGCCCCGGATGGCCGTCGCGCCACCGCCGCCGCCGCGCCCGGCAGCACCTCCACCGCGTCCTCCGGCTCCGCCGCCGGCGGCAAAGAAGTGCCCGCCGAACCAGCCCAGATGCTAGGCAGGGGCTAGGCCGGAGCGATCTTTACGGAAGGGGGCCTCTTGCGGGCGAAAGCCGCCCCGAAAGGCCCTTATTTCCTTGCTTCTGGCCGAAATCGCGCTATACACCGCGCCATCTCACACGGAAGCATGGCTCACAAGGCCGTCCGGTGGCAGCCGGGGCGACAACGCTCTGTCCTGCTCACACGCTTCCGGAGGAACCAACCGGAGAATTAGAACGATGGCACTACCCGATTTCACTATGCGTCAGCTCCTCGAAGCCGGCGTGCACTTTGGTCACCAGTCTCACCGCTGGAATCCGAAAATGGCGCCGTTCATTTTCGGCGCCCGCAACAACATCCACATCGTCGACCTCGCGCAGACCGTGCCGTTGCTCCACAACGCCTTGCAGGCGGTCAGCGACACCGTCGCCAAGGGCGGCCGCATCCTGTTCGTCGGCACCAAGCGCCAGGCGCAGGACGGCGTTGCCGACGCGGCCAAGCGCTGCGCTCAGTACTTCGTCAATTCGCGCTGGCTCGGCGGCACGCTGACCAACTGGAAGACGATCTCGGGCTCGATCAAGCGCCTGCGTCATCTCGACGACGTGCTCGCCGGCGGCGATGCCTCCTCCTACACCAAGAAGGAGCGCCTGACCCTTCAGCGCGAGCGCGACAAGCTCGACCGCTCGCTCGGCGGCATCAAGGACATGGGCGGTCTGCCCGACCTGATCTTCGTGATCGACACCAACAAGGAAGACATCGCGATCCAGGAAGCCCAGCGGCTCAACATTCCGGTCGCGGCGATCGTCGACACCAATTCGGATCCGAAGGGCATCACTTATGTGGTGCCGGGAAATGACGACGCCGGCCGCGCGATTGCGCTCTATTGCGATCTGATCGCGCGCGCAGCGATTGACGGCATTTCACGCGCGCAGGGCGATTCCGGAATCGACGTCGGTGCTTCGGTTCGGCCGGTCGCAGAAGAGCTGCCCGCCACGAGCGGCTTCCAAGGCCTTGCCGGCCCGCGCGGGACGTCCGACGACCTCAAGAAGCTCCCGGGCGTGTCGGGCGCGATCGAGAAGAAGTTCAACGATCTCGGCATCTTCCACTTCTGGCAGCTGGCTGAGCTCGATCACGATACCGCGCACAAGATCGGCGAAGAAGTCGGCCTGCCGAGCCGCGCGGACGCCTGGGTGGCCAAGGCCAAGGCGCTGACCGCGGAAGCGGAATAGTCAAAAAGAGCGATGGGTTGGCCGGACAAGCTCCGGCCACCATTTCAGTTGACGCGAATTCCTGAGATGGACCGCGGCGAGGCGATCTGGCCGCGCCGCGGCAAACCGGCAGGCAAAAAGGATTTTGAACGATGGCAACGATCACAGCTGCGATGGTCAAGGACCTGCGCGAGTCGACCGGCGCAGGCATGATGGACTGCAAGGCCGCGCTGACCGAAAACGACGGCAACATGGAAGCGGCGCAGGATTGGCTGCGCAAGAAGGGCCTGTCGAAGGCCGCCAAGAAGTCGGGCCGCGTCGCCGCCGAGGGTCTGATCGGCGCGCTCACCAAGGGCAACAAGGGCGTCGTGGTCGAAGTCAATTCCGAGACTGACTTCGTCGCGCGCAACGGCCAGTTCCAGGGCCTCGTCAAGATGATCGCCCAGGTCGCATTCAACACCGGCGCCGATGTCGACAAGATCAAGGCCGCCAAGGTCGGCGACGTCACGATCGAAACTGCGATCAATGACGCAATCGCCACCATCGGCGAGAACATGACGCTGCGCCGCGCAGCTTCGCTCGAGGTCAGCCAGGGCGTGGTGTCGAGCTACGTCCATGGCGCGGTGGTCGAGGGCGCCGGCAAGATGGGCGTGATCGTGGCACTGGAATCCCCCGGCAAGGCCGACGAGCTCGCAACGCTTGGCCGCCAGATCGCGATGCATGTCGCGGCCGCCAACCCGCTGGCGCTGGATCCGTCCGGTCTCGATCCGGCGGTCGTCAAGCGCGAGAAGGACGTGCTCGCCGACAAATATCGCCAGCAGGGCAAGCCCGAGAACGTGATCGAGAAGATCGTCGAGTCCGGCCTGAAGACCTATTACAAGGAAGTTTGCCTGCTCGAGCAGGCCTTCATCCACGACACCGGGAAGTCGGTGGCGCAGGCGGTGAAGGAAGCCGAAGGCAAGGTCGGCGGCGCGGTGAAAATCGCGGGCTTTGTGCGCTATGCTCTCGGTGAGGGAATCGAGAAGCAGGAAAGCGACTTCGCGGCCGAGGTCGCGGCGGCCAGCGGCAAGAAGTAAGCGCCGGAACGTTCCTTCCGGCGTGCCGCCGGAAGCGGCGCCCGGACAAGGAAAGTGCTCATGACTGATCCGGTCTATCGTCGCGTCGTGATCAAGCTGTCCGGCGAATATCTCGCGGGACCGCAGGGTTTTGGCATCGATCAACCGACCATCGACCGGGTCGCCGACGATCTGATCGCCGCTCGCCACCTCGGCACCGAAGTCGCCGTCGTCATCGGCGGGGGCAATCTCTTTCGCGGCGTCGAGGTCTCCTCGCGCGGCGTGTCGCGCCCGACCGGTGATACCATGGGCATGCTCGCGACGATGATGAACTGCCTCGCGCTCGAGGCCACGATCGAGCGCAAGGGCACGCCTGCGCGCACGCTGTCGGCCTTCGTCATGCCCGAGATTTCCGAGCTGTTCACCCGCACCGCGGCACATAAATACCTCGCCGAGGGCCGGATCGTGCTGCTCGGCGGCGGAACCGGTAATCCGTTCTTCACCACGGACACGACCGCGGTGCTGCGCGCAGCCGAGATCGGCGCCCAGGCGGTTCTGAAGGCGACCAATGTCGACGGTGTCTACTCGGCCGACCCGAAGAAAGACCCGACGGCGACGCGATTCGACCGTCTGACGCATTCGCAGGCGATCGAGGGCGGCTACAAGGTGATGGATGCGACCGCCTTCGCGCTTGCCCGCGAGACGTCGCTGCCTATCATCGTGTTCTCGATCGCGGAGCCGGGCTCGATCGGTGCTGTACTGCGTGGCGGCGGCCACGGAACCATTGTCGCCGGCTGACGGCTTGTCGTTGCACCCTCAGAGAAGGGGTGCGGAGAGGTCGCCGGGATTTTGAAGGAGAAACGTGATGGCCACGGACAATTTCGATCTCAACGAAGTCAAGCGCCGCATGCAGGGCGCGATCCAGTCGCTCAAGCACGAGCTTGGCGGCCTGCGCACCGGTCGCGCCTCCGCCTCGATGCTCGATCCGGTGCAGGTCGACGCCTATGGCAGCCACATGCCGCTGAACCAGCTCGCCACCGTCAGCGTGCCGGAGCCGCGCCTGATTTCGGTGCAGGTCTGGGACAAGTCGATGGTCAAGGCGGTGGAGAAGGCGATCGTCGATTCCAATCTCGGCCTGTCGCCGGCGACTGAAGGCCAGGTTCTGCGCCTGCGCATCCCCGAACTCAATGAGGAGCGTCGCAAGGAGCTCGTCAAGGTCGCGCACAAATACGCGGAAGCCGCCAAGGTCGCTGCGCGCCACGTCCGCCGCGACGGTCTCGACGTTCTCAAGAAGCTCGAGAAGAATCACGAGATGTCCGAGGACGATCAGAAGCGCCACGCCGACGAGGTGCAGAAGGCGACCGACGGCACGATCTCCGAGATCGACCAGTTGCTGGCCGCCAAGGAAAAAGAAATCCTCACCGTCTAAAGCACGATGGATCACGCTCTAGGTTATTGTTCGCGCATGATTTACGGAAAACCGCTTCGCACTTTGCGCTAACGCGGCCCTTCGGGTCCGGATCATGCTTTAAGGCAGCCTCATGTCCAACGCCGCCGCGCCCGCAACGGAAGGACCAGAACGGTCCGATGCGCCTGCGCATGTCGCCATCATCATGGATGGCAACGGACGTTGGGCGGCCGCGCGCGGCTTGCCACGGGCGGAGGGCCATCGCCGCGGCGTGGAGGCCCTGCGTCGCGTGGTTCGGGCGTCGCATGAACTTGGCATCCGCTATCTCACCATCTTCTCCTTCAGCTCGGAAAACTGGTCGCGTCCGGCGAGCGAGATCGGCGATCTGTTCGGCCTGTTGCGCCGCTTCATCCGCAACGATCTGGCGAGCTTGCATCGCGACGGCGTCAAGGTACGCATCATCGGCGAGCGGGATGGGCTGGAGGGCGACATCTGCGCACTTCTCAATGAGGCGGAGGAACTGACGCGCGATAACACGCGCCTCACGCTCGTCGTCGCATTCAATTACGGCTCCCGGCAGGAGATCGCGAAGGCGGCGCAGAAGCTCGCGCGCGAAGTCGCCGAGGGCCGGCGCAATCCTGACACGATCGATGCCGAGACACTGGGGGCGCATCTCGACGCGCCCGACATTCCCGATCCCGATCTCATCATCCGCACCAGTGGCGAGCAGCGCCTGTCCAACTTCCTGATGTGGCAGGCCGCCTATAGCGAGCTTGTCTTCGTGCCGATTCACTGGCCCGATTTCGACAAGGCGGCGCTGGAAGGCGCAATCGCCGAATTCGCCAGGCGCGAGCGCCGTTTCGGCGGCCTGGTCGCGAAAACCGCCTCGTGAGCGAGCCCAACTCCGCACCGGCCGGCTCTCAGCCTGCCCCGAGCAATCTCGTGATGCGAATCCTCGCGGCGCTGGTGCTGGCGCCGCTCGCCATTGCGCTCGCTTATGCCGGCGGCTGGCTGTGGGCGCTTCTCGTCACCCTGGTGTCGATCGGACTGTTCGCGGAATGGCTGATGGTGGTTGGCGCAGGCTCGACCGCGCTGACCGGGGCGGGGACGATCGTCATCGCCACGATGGGCTTGTGCGTTGCCTTCGGCGCGCTGAAGACCGCAATCATCACCGGCCTGATTGGCGGGGCGGTCGTGACGGTGATCGCGCGGGGCAAGTTCGTCTGGGCGGCCTCCGGATTTGCCTATGCGTCGGCGGCGCTACTCGCCTCGATCCTGCTGCGGAAGGATTTCGTGAACGGCTTCGCCGCGCTGATGTTCGTGCTGCTCGTGGTGTGGGCGACCGATATCGGCGGCTATTTCGCCGGCCGCGGCATCGGCGGACCGAAGCTGTGGCCGCGCGTGAGCCCGAAGAAGACCTGGTCAGGGGCGCTCGGCGGCTTTGCCGCGAGCCTTTTGGTCGCGGTCGCCTTTGCCGCTTGCGGGGTTGGAAAGATAGTTCCATTGCTGCTCGTCAGCGCGGTCCTCTCAATCGTGTCGGCCTGCGGCGATCTGTTCGAATCCGCGGTCAAGCGGCGCTTCGACGTCAAGGATTCCAGTCACTTAATTCCTGGCCACGGCGGGCTATTGGACCGTCTGGACGGTTTTGTCGCCGCCATCCTGGTGGCATGGATTATCGGCTTCCTCCGCCATGGTGTGCATAGCGCCGGAAGCGGTCTTATGGTTTGGTGAAGATATGAGCGCGGTTCCATTGCGTAACAACAAGGCTGCGGCATCGAGCGTCCGCAGCGTCACGGTTCTCGGCGCCACCGGCTCGATCGGCGACAGCACGATGGATCTGCTGCGCGCCTCTCCCGAGCGCTACCGTGTCGAGGCGCTAACGGCGAACAGCAATGTCGAGGCGCTGGCAAAGCTCGCGAAGGAGTTTTCCGCGCGCTTCGTTGCGATCGCCGACACCTCCAAGTTTGCCGAACTCAGGGCTGCGCTCGCGGGCACCGGCACCGAATGCGGCGCCGGTGAAAGCGCGGTGATCGAGGCCGGCGCGCGTCCGGCCGATTGGGTGATGGCCGCCGTGAGTGGCGCGGCCGGGCTGAAGCCGGCACTGGCGGCGGTCGATCGCGGCGCGCATGTCGCGCTCGCCAACAAGGAATGTCTCGTCTGCGCTGGTGATTTCTTCATGCAGCGCGCGGCGAAAGCGGGCGCCTGCATCCTGCCTGCGGATTCCGAGCACAATGCGCTGTTCCAGGCGCTCGCCTCGGGCAATCGCGACGAGCTCGTCCGTGTCATCATCACGGCCTCCGGCGGCCCCTTCCGCACCTGGAAGCCTGCCGACATCGAGCAGGCGACACTCGCGCAAGCCCTGAAGCATCCGAACTGGAGCATGGGCCAGAAGATCACGATCGATTCCGCCTCGATGATGAACAAGGGGCTCGAGGTGATCGAGGCCTCCTATCTGTTCGCGCTCTCGCCCGACGAGATCGACGTCCTCGTTCATCCGCAGTCGATCATCCACGGCATGGTTGAGTTCTCCGATTGCTCGGTCGTGGCCCAGCTCGGCTCACCCGACATGCGCACGCCGATCGCGCATTGCCTCGGCTGGCCCGACCGTATCAAGGGTCCGGCCGCCAAGCTCGATCTGGCCAAGATCGGCCAGTTGACCTTCGAGGCGCCAGATTTCGAGCGCTTCCCCGGGCTGCGCCTGGCCTTCGATTCTCTCCGGACCGGGAAGGGGGCGACCACGGTCTACAACGCCGCCAACGAGGTCGCGGTCGCCGCCTTCATCGCCGGCAAGATCCGGTTCGGGGCGATTGCCAGGCTGGTGGAGGAGACGCTGGATGACTGGGTCCGCAGCGGGAACCAGGCGCCGCTGACGTCAGCGGACGATGCAATCGCTGTTGACCATGTTGCGCGAAATAGGGCTGCCGCCCTATTGCCTCAAATTGCCTTAAAGGCATCCTAGATGGTTCGGGGCCAGCGCCTTGCGGCACTGGATGAGGGAATTCGATGATCGACTTTTTCGTCCATAGTTTCAATACGTTGAGCCATGGGCTCCTTGGGTACGCGGTTCCCTTCCTGTTCGTCCTGACCATCGTCGTGTTCTTCCATGAGCTCGGCCATTTCCTGGTCGCGCGCTGGGCAGGCGTTCGCGTGTTAACTTTTTCGCTCGGTTTCGGACCTGAGCTGGTCGGTTTCAACGACCGCCATGGCACCCGGTGGAAGATCTCGGCGATCCCGCTCGGCGGCTACGTCAAGTTCTTCGGCGACGAGAGCGAGGCTTCGACGCCGTCGTCCGAGAAGCTCGCGGCCATGACGGCCGAGGAGCGCGCCGGCAGCTTCCATCACAAGAAGGTCGGCCCGCGCGCCGCCATCGTTGCCGCCGGACCGATCGCCAATTTCATCCTGGGCGCGCTGATCTTCGCCGGCATGGCGCTGTATTACGGCAAGCCGAGCACGATTGCGCGCGTCGACGGTGTCGTCGCCGATGGCGCTGCGGCGGCAGCCGGCTTCAAGATCGGCGACGTCGTCGTCCAGATCGACGGCAAGCCGATCGAAAGCTTTGCCGACATGCAGCGCATGGTTGCGATGAATGCTGGTTCGCCGCTTGCCTTCCAGGTCAAGCGCGACGGTTCCATCGTGTCGCTGACCGCGACGCCGGCGCTGCTCGAGCGCAAGGATCCCTTCGGCAACAGCCACCGTCTCGGCGTGCTCGGCGTCGAACACAAGTCTCAGGCCGGGGAGGCCTCGACGTCGCCGGTCGGCGTCGGCGAAGCGCTCAAGATCGGGGTGGAGCAGGTCTGGTTCATCATCACCAGCACCTTCAAGTTCCTGGGCTCGTTGTTCGTCGGGAACGGCAATCCGAACGAGGTCAGCGGCGTGCTCGGCATTGCCAAGATGTCAGGGCAGGCGGCCAGCGCCGGGTTCCAGTTCGTGATCAACCTCTGCGCGGTGCTGTCGGTGTCGATCGGCCTGCTGAATCTGTTCCCGATCCCACTGCTCGATGGCGGTCACCTTATGTTCTATGCGGCGGAGGTCGCCCGTGGTCGGCCCCTGTCCGAGCGGACCCAGGAGATGGGGTTCCGAATCGGGCTTGGCTTGGTGCTGATGTTGATGGTGTTTGCGACCTATAACGACATCCTGCGAATGGCCGCATCCTGATAGGGGCTTTTTTGTGGCGTTGCCCGGGCGTTGCTCTTGGGCAACGTCTTGGAATGAAAATGAAATTACGGCGCGCTCGACCGTTTGCGGCGTCGGTGAAATTGTCTACAAGCGGCTTGAACTTGGGGAATCTCCAGACCGGCGTTGGGGTTGGGTCTGGTACGGAATGATAAGGGCGCGTTGCGCAATGAAGTTTGGACTGCGACTCCGGGGGGGCTTGCTCGCAACCCTGATCATGTTCGGCGCGCCGGTGCTTGCCCCGGTTGGGGCTGCCTTTGTGTCTTCGTCTGCGCTTGCTCAGACCGTGCAGTCGATTTCCGTCGAAGGAAATCGCCGGGTCGAGGTGGAGACGATCCGCTCCTACTTCAAGCCGGGTCCCGGCGGTCGCCTGGATCAGGGTGCCATCGACGATGGCCTCAAGGCGTTGATCGAGACCGGCCTGTTCCAGGACGTCAGGATCAACCGCGGGGCCGGTGGCCAGATCGTCGTCTCCGTGGTGGAAAACCCGGTGATCGGCCGCATTGCCTTCGAGGGCAACAAGAAGATCAAGGACGAGCAGCTCACCGGTGAAGTCCAGTCCAAGGCGCGCGGCACCTTCTCCCGCGCCATGGTGCAGTCCGACACCCTGCGAATCGCAGAAATCTATCGCCGCTCCGGCCGTTACGACGTTCGCGTCACGCCTGAAATCATCGAGCAGCCGAACAACCGCGTCGATCTCGTCTTCACGGTCGAGGAGGGCGCCAAGACCGGCGTCAAGTCGATCGAGTTCGTCGGCAACAACGCGTACTCGTCCTACCGCCTGCGCGACGTCATCAAGACGCACGAATCCAACCTGCTGAGCTTCCTCGCCAGCAGCGACATCTACGATCCCGATCGGGTCGAGGCCGACCGCGACCTGATCCGCCGCTTCTATCTCAAGAACGGTTTCGCCGACGTCCAGGTCGTCGCCGCGCTCACCGAATACGATCCGGAGAAGAAGGGTTTCAACGTTACCTTCAAGATCGAGGAGGGCTCGCAATACCGGGTCGGCTCGATCGACTTCCGCTCCAGCATTCCCAACTTCGATCCCACCTCGATGCGCAACTATTCGCGCGTCAATGTCGGCTCGCTCTACAACGTCGAATCGGTCGAGAAGTCGGTCGAGGAGATGCAGATCGAGGCCTCGCGTCGCGGTTACGCCTTCGCCGTGGTCCGTCCCGGCGGCGACCGCAATTTCGAGGCGCACACCGTGTCGGTCGTGTTCAACATCGACGAGGGTCCGCGCACCTATATCGAGCGCATCAATCTTCGCGGCAACACCCGTACGCGCGACTACGTGATCCGTCGCGAGTTCGACGTCTCCGAGGGCGATGCCTACAACCGCGCGCTGGTCGACCGTGCCGAGCGCCGCTTGAAGAACCTCGACTATTTCAAGAGCGTGAAGATCACGACGGAGCCCGGCTCGTCGAGCGACCGCGTGATCCTGCTCGTGGACATGGAAGAGAAATCGACCGGCGACTTCTCGGTCTCGGGTGGTTATTCCACCACCGACGGCGCGCTGGCCGAAGTCTCGGTTTCCGAACGCAATTTGCTCGGCCGCGGCCTGTTCGCCAAGGCGGCGGTGACCTACGGCCAGTATGCCCGCGGCTACTCGCTGTCGTTCGTCGAACCCTATCTGCTCGACTACCGGGTCGCGCTGGGTCTCGACCTCTATCAGCGTGAGCAGAGGTCCAACAGCTACATCTCCTACGGCACCAAGACGCTCGGCTTCTCGCCGCGCCTCGGTTTCTCCCTGCGTGAAGATCTGTCGCTGCAGGTGCGCTACTCGATCTACCGGCAGGAAATCACGCTGCCGTCGTACCTCGCGAACTGTAACAACAACCAGTTCCTTGCCGACGGTGTCACTCCGAATCCGGCATTCAATCCAAGCCCGGCTTTCTCCGCGGCGAGTGGTATTCCTCTGGCTCCCTCGACCAACGGCCTCGGCTGCTACAGCGACGGCGAGGCCTCGCTGCCGGTCCGCAAGGAGCTTGCCAACGGCAAGACCCTGACCTCGGCGCTCGGCTACACGCTGACCTACAACACGCTCGACAACAACAAGAACCCCACCGACGGTCTGCTGGTCGATTTCCGGCAGGACTTCGCCGGCGTCGGCGGCGACGTCTCCTATCTGAAGACTGTGGTTGACGCGAAGTACTACACTCCGCTGGTCTCCGATATCGTCGGTCTCGTTCGCCTCCAGGGCGGCATGCTGAACAAGATGGGCAGCGATCTGCGCATGCTCGATCATTTCCAGATGGGCCCGAACCTCGTCCGCGGCTTTGCCCCGAACGGCATCGGACCGCGCGATTTGAACCCCTTCGGTACGCAGGACGCGCTTGGCGGCACCAAGTATTGGGGTGCTTCGCTCGAATTGCAGATGCCGTTCTGGTTCCTGCCGAAGGAAGTGGGTCTGAAGGGCGCCGTCTACGCCGACGCCGGCGGACTGTTCGACTATCAGGGACCGACGACGTGGTCGGTGACCAACGAACTGACCACGACCAAGAATTCGAGCTGCACGCCGTCGACCGTCAATCCCGCTTCGGCTGGAACCTGCACCGGCCTGGTGTATGACAATGGCAATGCGGTCCGGTCGTCGGTCGGCGTCGGCTTGATCTGGGCCTCGCCGTTCGGTCCGCTGCGCTTCGACTACGCGGTGCCGCTGACCAAGGGCAAGAACGACCGTACGCAGGAGTTCCGGTTCGGCGGCGGCACCTCGTTCTAATTCGAACAGCACGGCACGATCCGGACCACCGGAGCCGGTTTCCGAAAGGGATCGTGCCAATCCAGGAGATGAGGCATGATGCGGCTTGGCCGCTTCATGCCGAAGCCGGACCGCGACGGGGTGGAATGGCGCAGCCGACCTTCTTCACACAGCCGCCCGCCTCAGCGCTGGCTGACATCGCCACGCTGACCAAGGCGGAGCTGGTCGATCCCGCCAGGGGCGGCCAAATCATCAGGGGTCTTGCTTCGCTCGACGAAGCCGGCCCGATGCACCTGACGTTCTTCGACAATCTCAAATATGCCGATGAGCTCAAGGCGACCAAGGCCGGTGCTTGCCTGGTGAGCCCACGCTTCGAGGCGCGGGTGCCCGCGCATGTCGCCGTGCTGCGGGCGCCACAGCCGTTTCGCGCCTTCGTCAGGATCGCGCGGGAGTGGCATGGCGACGCGCTCCGGCCGCAATCCTGGACCGGCAACGACGGCATCGCGCCGTCGGCGATCATCGACCCCACGGCCAGGCTTGAGGACGGCGTGATCGTCGATGCCTTAGCCGTGATCGGCCCTGACGTGGAGATCGGCAGCGGCACGGTGATCGGTGTGGGGGCCGTGATCGGCCCCGGCGTCAAGATCGGCCGGGATTGCAATGTCGGCGCACGCACCGCCATCCAGTGCGCGCTGATCGGCAACGACGTGCTGATCCACCCCGGCTGCTCGATCGGCCAGGACGGCTACGGCTTCATCTTCTTCGGCCCCGAGGGCCATCTGAAGGTGCCCCAGACCGGGCGCGTGCTGATCCAAAACAATGTGGAAGTCGGCGCCGGCACCACGATTGATCGCGGGTCCTTGCGCGACACGGTAATTGGGGAGGGGACCAAAATCGACAATCAGGTCCAGATCGGCCACAATGTGACCATTGGCCGGCACTGCCTGCTGGCAGCCCAGATCGGTCTTGCCGGTAGCCTCACCCTCGGCGACAACGTGGCGCTTGGAGCGAAGGTGGGCATCAACAATCACGTCAAGATCGGGGATGGAGCTCAGGTGACTGCCATGAGCGGCGTCAAGGACGACGTTCCTCCCAACGGACGTTGGGGTGGTTTTTTCGCCAAGCCGACCAGGCAGTGGTTCAAGGAAATTTTGGCTGTCGAGCGCTTGGCGCGCGACAGCAAGGCCGATCCGAAGCAGGAGGAACGGGAGTGACGGACGAAGCACCGGTCAGGTTCGAGCTTGTGGACATCAACATGATCCTGCAAACCCTCCCGCACCGTTTTCCGATGCTGCTGATCGATCGCGTGATCAACATCCGCACCGATTACAGCGGCATCGGCATCAAGAATGTCACCTTCAACGAACCGCCGTTCCAGGGCCACTTTCCCGATCGCCCGGTCTATCCCGGCGTCATGATGATCGAAGCGATGGCGCAGACCGCGGGTGTGATCGGCATCAAGTCGGTCGAAGGCACCGAGAAGCCGCGCGCGGTCTATTTCCTCACCATCGACAAGTGCAAGTTCCGCAAGCCTGTGCTGCCCGGCGATACCATCGAATACCACATGCGCTCGATCGGCCGCCGCAAGGCCATGTGGTGGTTTCACGGCGACGCCAAGGTCAACGGCCAGGTGGTTGCGGAGGCCGACGTCGGCGCCATGCTGACCGACTGAGCGGGATCAACTTCTCTGGATGCGCTCGCGCGCAGGACACGCGTACCGGCCGCCGCTGACCTCGCGCTTAATGCTCTGGTTGAAGAACTGGCCCATGGACGGTGCGCCCAGCAGGCGCTGGACCGTATCGACCGGCACGCCGCAATAGCGGTCATACACGCCGCCCACAGCCACGATGAGGGCCTGCTGCGCACGGTCGTAACAGACCCGCTGAAGCACCGTGCTGCGGCTGATGTCGCGGCATTCGAACGTCGCGAGGTCGATGGGGCGGTGTTCGGCGGTCTCGATCGTCTCGGAGACGATCGGCGCGGCGGCGAGCTGTGCGAGGAGAAGTGCCAGGGCCCTGACCACGATACCTGAAGCTCCGCGTGAACTTGTTGATGACCCGGGAAGGCTGCCTCATCCGGCACTTGAAACACGGAGAGATCATACGTCACTGGACAGATCGGGCATAGTCGCGCTAACCAGCGGAAAACCGAGCGACTTCAACACCTAATCAGACCTTCTTGATGAGTCAGATTGCTTGATGAGTAAGATTGACCCCACCGCACGGATCGCGGACGGCGCCGTGATCGGCGAGGGCACCGAGATCGGCCCCTTCTGCATCATCGGCCCGCATGTCGCGATCGGCAATAACTGCAAGCTGATCGGACAGGTCACCGTCATCGGCCACACCTCGATCGGAGATGGCTGCGTGATCTCGCCGTTCGCGGTGCTGGGCGGGGCGCCCCAGGATCTCAGCTACAAGGGCGAGCCCACGAAGCTTGAGATCGGCTCGGGCTGCACCATCCGCGAAGGTGCGACCATGAATGTCGGCACCATCAAGGGCGGTGGCCTGACGCGCGTCGGCAACGACGGCTATTTCATGAACAACAGTCATGTCGGGCATGACTGCATGGTCGGCAACAACGTGATCTTCGCAACCTCGGCGACGCTCGGCGGCCATTGCGAGATCGGTGACGCCGTCTATATCGGCGGCCTGTCCGCAGTGCATCAGTTCACCCGCATCGGCCCCTATGTGATGGTTGGCGGTGTCTGCGGCGTGCGCGACGACGTCATCCCGTATGGGCTGGTCAACGGCCAATATGCGGTGCTCGAAGGCCTCAACCTGATCGGCATGAAGCGGCGCAAGTTCACCAAGCAGCGGCTTGTGACCGTGCGCGCGTTCTACCAGAAACTCTTCCATGGCCCCGCTACCTTTGCCGAACGCCTGGAGGCGGCGCGGCCGCTCGCCGGTGGAGATCCGGCGATCGGCGAAATCCTCGACTTCATCGGCAAGGGCAAGCGCCCGCTCTGTCTTCCCGCCATCGCGAAGTGATGATGGAATGGCCCCGGGCATGACATCGGCGGCTTCGGAAATTTCATCGCCGGTCGGCGTCGTCGCTGGCGGCGGCGCGATGCCGTTCGCGGTTGCCGACTCGCTCGCCGCCCGCGGCATCACGCCGGTGTTGTTTCCCCTTCGGGGAGCCTGCGATCCCGCGCGGGTAGAGAAATTCCGTCATCGCTGGATCTCGGTCGGCCAGCTCGGCCGCGCCATGCGGCTGTTTCGCGAGGAGGGCTGCCGCGACCTGATTTTCATCGGCACGCTGGTGCGACCTTCGCTCTCGGAGGTCCGGGTCGACTTCACGACGCTTCGGCTGCTCGGCAATGTCATCCGCGCCTTCCGCGGCGGCGACGATCATTTGTTGTCCGGCGTCGGGCGCATTCTCGAGCAGGGCGGCTTTCGGATGGTCGGCATCAAGGATGTCGCGCCCGATCTGCTGATGCCCGAGGGCTGCATCAGCCGCGCCTGGCCGAGCGACACCGGCAAGACCGACATCGAGCGCGGACGCGCGGTGCTGACCGCCCTCGGTCCGTTCGACATCGGCCAGGCCGCGGTCGTGATCGACGGCCATGTGGTGGCGGTCGAGGATATCGAGGGCACCGATGCACTGCTCGCGCGCGTGGCACGGCTGCGCGAAGAGGGCCGCATCCGCGCCGCCACCGGGCGGGGCGTGCTGGTGAAGGTCCCAAAGAGCGGGCAGGATCTGCGCTTCGACCTGCCGACGATCGGCCCGCGCACCCTCGAGGGCGTCGCCGCCGCAGGGCTGGCCGGGATCGCCGTCGTTGCCGGCAACACCATCGCCGCCGAGCCGCAGGCAATGATCGCACTCGCCGACGCAAAATATCTCTTCGTCATCGGCCTGCCGGCGTGATGCAGGGTCGCGATCCCAAGCGCAAGATCTTCCTGATCGCCACGGAGGAATCCGGCGACCGGCTCGGCAGCGCCTTGATGAAGGTGCTGCGCCAGCGCCTCGGCGACGGCGTGCAGTTCGTGGGCGTCGGCGGCCACACCATGGCGCGCCAGGGGCTCGAGACGCTGTTTCCGATCGAGCAGCTCTCGATCGTCGGCTTCGCCGCGGTCGTGCAGCAATTGCCGAAGATCCTGCGGCTGATCCGCGAGACCGCGGAGGCCGTGACCGAAGCCGCGCCGGACGCGCTCGTCATCATCGACAGCCCCGATTTCACCCACCGTGTCGCCCGCCGCGTGCGGACGCGCAATCCGGCGATCCCGATCGTCGACTACGTCTCGCCACAGCTCTGGGCCTGGCGGCCGGGACGGGCGCGGACCATGCTCGGCTATGTCGACCATGTGCTCGGCCTGTTGCCATTCGAGCCGGAGGAATACCGCAAGCTCGGCGGGCCGCCATGCAGCTATGTCGGCCATCCCCTGATCGAGCAATTGCCCTCGCTGCGGCCGAACGCGGAGGAGCAGGCGCGCCGCGACGGCGAGCCGCCGGTCTTGCTGGTGTTGCCCGGCAGCCGCCGCAGCGAGATCAGGCACCATCTCGACGTGTTCGGCGCGACGCTCGGCCGATTGCAGACCGAAGGCCGCGCGTTCGAGCTGATGCTGCCGACCATGCCGCATCTCGAAACCACCATCCGCGAAGGCATCGCGAACTGGCCGGTCAAGCCTCAAATCGTGGTCGGCGAGAACGAGAAGCGCGCTGCCTTCCGCATCGCGCGCGCGGCACTGGCAAAATCCGGCACGGTGACGCTGGAGCTCGCGCTATCGGGCATTCCGATGGTGACGGCCTATCGCGTCGGCGCGATCGAAGCCTTCATCCTGCGCCGCGCGATCCGTGTCTCCTCGGTGATCCTCGCCAATCTCGTGATCGGCAAGGATGTCATCCCGGAGTTCCTGCAGGAAGACTGCACGCCGGAGAAGCTGGCGGCCGCGCTCTCGGAGCTTCTGACCGATTCACCGCTGCGCCGGCAGCAGGTGGAAGCATTCGCCCAGCTCGATGCGATCATGTCGACCGGCAACAGATCGCCGAGCGTGCTCGCAGCTGACATCGTGCTGGCGACGATGCGCAAGGGTAGGCGGGCAGGCTTGGACGTGTACTCATAAACGTTGGCTTGCCAGCGCAAAGCGGAAGCCTCCTAACCTTGGGCGTGATCGGCGGTTTGTGACCCAGAGCAGACCTCGCGTCGATTTGCATCTCTCATCGTCTCGGTAAGACTGCCAACATCCTCGGTCCACCAAACAACCACGGCAAACCGGGATGTCAGGTGCATGTCAGGATCTGCGCGCAATATCTTGTGCGCTCGCCTAGGTGCGGCCTCCTGATTGGATTTACCTAAAGGGACGCATGCGTCTTGCTCTAAAAATGTTCAGATTTCTTGTCGCGATCTTGCTTCTTGGGATTTTAGGGTTCGCTGGCTGGCTGACCTTCAGCCCACCCAATGGACTAGTGTCCGCCTCGGCTTATGCGGCAAAAATGGTTTGCTCGAATGTGTTCATTGCCGAACGTGATGCGGATGCGGTGATCAAAACCGACCTCGCGTTAACACATCCACGCATTGTCGAACGTCTGAAGATCAACGTCGACACCGCCAACCAGCGTGTCGAGGCGGCATATCGAGGCCTGTTCCCCAAACGCTACGCCCAATATGAGGAAGGACGTGGTTGTACGCTGGTGTCTAAGGACGAAGTCCCCGACCGTGCCGAGCCGCCCTCACTGCCCGGAAAGCCTAGTGCGCTCTGGCCGGTCGGCGAGAGTGCTCAATTGTCTGACGACAAACACTTACTGGCGACGCTGAACGATCCGGCTCTCCAGGGGCCGGGCATGCGCGCGATCGTCGTGGTCCAGGACGGGCGCATCATCGGAGAAACCTACGGCGAAGGCTTCAACGCTTCGACGCCCCTCCAGGGCTGGTCGATGACGAAGACCGTGAACGCCGCCTTGGCCGGCATGGCGATCAGGGACGGAAAGCTTTCGCTGGACCGAAAAAATCTGTTTCCGCAGTGGACTGGCGACGCGCGCGCGGACATCTCGGTGGCCGATTTGATGGCCATGACAAGCGGATTGAAATGGAGCGAGGACGGTGACTCTCCCGACCCCGACGGGTTAGAAAATCTCGCACATGATGCGGCGGCTTTCGCGCGGGACCGTCCGCTTGTCGCCCCGCCTGGGACGCAGTTCAACTATTCCGGGGGTTCGTCTGTCCTGTTGGCCCGGGTCTGGCAGAACGCGGTTGGAGCGGACGCGCGAGCGTATCCGCAGGAGCGATTGTTCAAGCCTTTGGGCATGACCAGCGCTGTTCTTGAGGCTGACCCTTCAGGCACATTCCTTGGCGAAGCCTTTCTCTTCGCCAATGCGCATGATTGGGCGCGCTTCGGCGAATTCCTGCGCATGAACGGAGAGTGGAACGGTGCTCAGCTTTTGCCGCCGGGCTTTGTCGATTACATGCGCTCGCCTGTGCCAGCGTCCGATGAGGGACATGGCCCGGTCTACGGTCGCGGACAGCTTTGGTTGGGGCCGGGCCAGGGATTCCGACTCCCTACCGACACGTTCATGTTGCAAGGGCACCTGCGCCAGGTGATTGCGATCATCCCCTCGCGTAAACTGGTGATCCTGCGTATGGGTCTCACGCGGGAAGATATCGGGTACAGCGTCGCGAAACTACTGTACGCGATTGTGGCGGCGCGCCGATCGAATGAATGAGCGATTACTTCCGCTTGTGGCCCAACTCGGACCCAGGGAGAGTTACGCCAACGCGACTGCTATCAGATACGGAGCGGACCTCTACGAGGCAGCTCGGGTTTGTGAGTACACGCTCTAGCCGAGACCAGCGTCGACCTGAAAACACTGCCGCGTGATGCGCTGGCTGTCGTCCGAGGCGAGGAAAAGCGCCATGTTGGCGATGTCGTCGGGCGTCACCCCGTCGGGAATGGCCTGACGCGTGCGCAGCTCGGCGATCACCTGGTCGTCCGGGTACCACAGCCGGCGCTGACGCTCCGTGATCACCATCCCCGGCGCTATCGCGTTGACGCGGATGCGGTCGGGCCCGAGCGACCGGGCCAGGGAGTTGGTGAAGCCGACGATCGCGGCCTTTGCCGCGGCGTAGACAGGCAGCCCCGGCGCGCCGCGCATCCAGGCAATCGACGACATGTTGATGATCGAACCGCTGCCGCGCGCCTGCATCTGCGGCACCACCGCTTGCGCGGCAAAGAAGACGTGCTTGAGGTTGACGCCGATCATCCAGTCGAATTCGGCCGGCGTCACCTCGGCCAGCACCTGACGCTGATCATTGGCGGCGTTGTTGACGAGGACCGCGGCATCGCCAAGCGATCCCCGGACCTGCGCCATGGCGCCGCGCAAGGCGTCGATGTCGAGGAGATCGCACGGCACGAACAAGGGTACGGTCCCGGCCGCGGCCTTCACTTCCGCGACCAGCGTCCGGCCGGCTGCTTCATCGAGATCCAGGAACGCGACGCGCGCCCCTTGCGCCGCGAACGCCCGCACGAAGGCGGCACCGATGCCGCTGGCGCCACCGGTGATCAACACCACGCGGTCCCTAAGGCCGGCATAGCTCGTTCTTGTCATGCGATCAGTCGCTCCGTCTCGGGGTCGAACAGGCAGATGCGACGCGTGTCGAGCGCGAACGGGGCGGCGGCGCCCGGTGTGGGGCGGATGTCCGGCGTGATGCGCGCCAGCGCAGGCTCGCCGCCAAGCCGCAGCAGCACGATCGTTTCGGCTCCCGTCGGCTCGACCATCTCCACCGGCGCGTTGACGACGACGGGCGGATCGGCGGAGAACACGCGGCTGCCCTCGGCGATGCATTCCGGCCTGATCCCGACCACCACGTCACGGCCGACAAAGGGGGCCGCCGCGTCGTATTGGCCAAGGCGGAGGCGGACCTCGTCCGGCCGTCCCG
This sequence comes from Bradyrhizobium sp. 155, assembly GCF_023101105.1. Lineage (NCBI taxonomy): Bacteria > Pseudomonadati > Pseudomonadota > Alphaproteobacteria > Hyphomicrobiales > Nitrobacteraceae > Bradyrhizobium > Bradyrhizobium sp. 155. The sequence goes on from NZ_CP064704.1 coordinate 3,628,586, forward strand.
CGCCGATCACGACCACCGGGCCGCTGGCATCAGCGTCGAGCCGTGCCGGCATCGTGTTCATCGGCGGCGAGCCCATGAAGCGGGCCACGAACAGATTGGCGGGATAGCGATACACGGTATCCGGGTCGGCAAACTGCTGCACCACGCCGCGATGCATCACGGCAATGCGCGTCGCCATCGTCATCGCCTCGATCTGATCGTGTGTGACATAGACGATGGTGGCGCCGATGCGCTGGTGCAGCCGCTTGATCTCCATCCGCATCTCGACGCGCAGCTTGGCGTCGAGATTGGAGAGCGGCTCGTCGAACAGGAAGAGCAGGGGATCGCGCACCAGCGCCCGGCCCATCGCCACACGCTGGCGCTGGCCGCCGGAGAGCTGCGAGGGCTTGCGGCCGAGCAGCGGCTCGATCTGGAGCAGCCTGGCCACATTCGCCAGCGCCTTTTCCTGCTCGGCCTTCGGGACGTGACGGCATTCCATGCCGAAGGTGATGTTCTGGCGCACCGTCATCGACGGATAGAGCGCGTAGGACTGGAACACCATCGCGATGTCGCGGTCCTTCGGCGGAATGTCGTTGACGATACGTCCGCCGATTTCCACGGTGCCTGCGCTCGGGAGGTCGAGCCCAGCGATGATGTTGAGCAGCGTGGACTTGCCGCAGCCGGATGGGCCAACGAGCACGGTGAATTCACCGCTCTCGATGTCGAGATCGATGCCCTTCAGCACCTCCAGATTGGCGTAGCGCTTGGACAAGGAGCGAATGCTTAGGGCTGCCATGACAATCCGATCATTTCACGGCCCCGGCGGTGAGGCCGCGCACGAAATACTTGCCGCCGATCAGATAGATCAGCAGGGTCGGCAGGGCGGCGATCATCACCGCCGCGCTCTGCACGCCATGCTGCGGGATGTCCGCGACTGCTGCGGATAGCGCGATCAGCGCGGCGGTGACGGGCTGTTGCTGACCAGTCGTGAATGTCACGCCGTAGAGAAATTCGTTCCAGATATGCGTGAACTGCCAGATCACGGTGACGACCAGAATAGGCGGCGAGAGCGGCAGGATGATGCGCCAGAAAATACGAAAGAACCCTGCGCCATCGATGCGCGCAGCTCTTATCAAATCCTGCGGGATGGCAGTGTAGTAGTTTCGGCAGAACAAGACCGTAAAGGAGAGCCCCTGGATCGTGTGGATCACGACCAGGCCCGTGAGCGTGTTCATCAGGCCCGTATCGCGCAACACGATGGTCCAGGGAAGCAAGCGCATCTGCTGGGGAAGGAAGAGGCCGAGGGTCACGATGCCGTAGATCCAGTTATCGCCGCGAAAACGCCAGAGCGACACGGCGTAACCGGCGACAGCACCGAGCAGGGTCGAGAAAATCGTCGCGGGGATCGTGACGAGCGCGGAGTTCAGCATGTACGGCCGGATGCCGGCGCAGGTCTCGGCGACGCAGAAACCGCTCCAGGCCGCGGCGTAGTTGCTCCACGCCCATTGCTTCGGCCAGCCGATCATCGACGCTTGCGCGATCTCCTCGTTGGTGCGGAGCGAGTTCAGCACGACAACAACCAATGGCGCGAGCCATGCTGCAGCGATCAGCGAGACGACGAGATAGATCAGAATCCGGCTTGGCGCGATGGTTCGCTCACGCATGGATCGCCCGCCGCCGCTGGACATAACGCCACGCTGCATAGGGCAGCAAAACCGCAAGAAGAATGAGCAACATGAGCACTGCCGCCGCCGCTCCGCGTCCGAGCAGGCTGCGCTGGAACATCAGGTCATAGACGACGAGGGCCGGCAGCTGGGTGGCGATCCCGGGTCCGCCATTGGTGAGCGCGCGGACGAGGTCGAAGGTCGAAATCGCGAACTGCAGCTGGATGACGATGACGGTGATGGTGATCGGCCAAAGGGTCGGCAGGATGACACGCCGGTACATTCGGATCGGTCCGGCGCCGTCGATCTGCGCGGCCTTGATCAGGTCGGCGTCGACGGAGCGAAGGCCGGCGAGGAACAGCGCCATGGCGAAACCGGACGATTGCCAGATCGCAGCGATGACAATGGTCCAAATGGCCATGTCGCGGTCGATCAGCCAGTCGAACTGGAAGGAGGTCCAGCCGAGGTCGCGGACCAGCTTCTGGATCCCGAGGCCGGGATTGAGCAGCCAACTCCAGACCGTGCCGGTGACCACGAATGACACCGCCAGAGGATAGAGGAAGATGGACCGCAGCAGGTTCTCGCCGCGAATGCGCTGATCGAGCAGGATCGCAAGGATGAGACCGGTCGCCAGGCTCAGCAACACGAAGGCGCTGCCAAACAGCAGCAGATTGTCCAAGGCAATCTGCCAGTTCCGCGATGCGGCGACCGCAGAATAGTTGCGCAAGCCGACCCAGCCCGAGACCGGGACCAAAGTGGACGGCGTGAACGATATCCAGATCGTCCACAGCGTAAACGCAATGAGATGCGCGGCGGACAACAGCAGCGGCACCCAGATCGTCAGATATTCAGGCAGCCGGCGTACCCAGCCAGAGGCCGCCGGCCGGCCCGGTGTTGTCGAGACGGCGATCGTCAACGTGAGCTCTCGACGGCTTCGGCGAGGCGTATGGCCGCTTGCTCCGGCTTGATCGTCTTGTTCTTCACGTACTCCGTGATCACGTCGATCATCGCTGCGGTCATGCCGTTTTCCTGCGCCATGTTGTGCGCAAGGCTGAGGACGGCCTGATTGCTGGCAATCGCGTCTTTCAGGGCTGCTGCGGTCCGCCGTTGCCCGTCCGACCAGCCTTCGCCGGAGAGATCGACATCGGTGCGTACGGGGATCGATCCCGTGATCTGCGAATACATAGTCTGGATCGCCGGATCCATGACGAGCTGGGCCATCAGCGTCTGGCCGGCCTGCAGGTCGGGCTCCTTGCGCTGCCAGAATATGAAGGCATCGGCGTTCAACAGGAAGACCGGCTTGCTATTGTCGCTCGGGCCCGGGGCGATGATGAAGTCCTCGAACTTGAAGCCGGCGTTGCGCAAGACGCCCTGCGCCCACCCGCCCATGATCATCATCCCCATGTCGCCGTCGACAAAGCGCTTCAAGTTGGTCGAAAAGTGCTGGGCGCCGACGTTGGGGTCCATCCAGTCGGCAATCTTGCGCACCTGTACGAAGGCAGCCTTTATCTCGGGGCCCTCCAGGGCCTTCTTGTCGAGATTCATGATGGCTGCGCGGTAAGCGGTGGGGCTGATGCCCGCCAAAGCGGCCTCGAATTTCTGGCCGTCGTCCGGGCGGGTGCCACCGTTGGCGATGGGATAGGGGACGCCGCCTGCTTTCATCTTCTCGGCGAGGTCGTTGAACTCAGCCCATGTGACGGGGACCTTGTCGGCCTTGGCCTTGTCCATCGCGCGTTTGGAGAGAAACAGCATGTTGGTGCTGTAGATCTGCAACGGCAGTGCAATCCACTTGCCCCCCGGCTTGTGCAATTTTGCAAGATCCGGAGCGACAACCTTTTCGTAGCCGGCGGCAGCGACGACGGCATCAAGATCGACGGTTGGGGCAATCTTGGACCAGGCCGCGATCTCGGGACCTTTGAGCTGCGAGCAGGCCGGCGGATCGCCGGCCATGATCTGGGCACGCAGCTTGTTCATCATCTCGGTGGTGAAGCCGGGGACGGGCGAGTGCTGCCAAACCCCGCCTTTCTCCTCGAATTTCTTGCCGAGTGCCGTGATGGCCGCCCCATCGCTACCTGCGGACCATTGCGAGATCGCAGTCAGACGCGGCTTGGTCGCGCCTTGCGCGCGGGCGAATGCCGGCAGCGCGAGCGCGGCCGCAGATCCGGCGAGCAGTTGGCGCCTTGTTGTCGTGATCGGCATGGCAATTTCCTCCCGGTGTGAACTCTTTCGCGCGAGAGCCGCGCGGCATCAGGTACGTCAGGCGGCCTCGGCCGATGCGGCCGGCATGCCGCCGCGGCAAGCGAGGCAGAAAGACGCGAATGCCAGCGCCGCCCGCGGATCGTTGCCGTTCGACGGCGGCACGAAAGCGAGCGACACTTGCGCGTGTTTGCGGCCGCCCAACAGGCTGGCGTCGATCCCCTCGACGAGCGCGTTGCGATCGTCCTCGGTGAGGAGCGACGGCCAGCCGCTGATCGCGACGCCCTTGCATGGCTTCACGTTCAGCGTATTGCCGATCGCAAGGCCAAGCCGGAACAGCCGCCGGCGCAATTCCTGCCGCACGCGCGACGAGAGCGGCATCGCGGTCACCCACTCGCTGCCGAGCTCAAGCAACTCGGCTTCCGCGACGCCAAGAAGCTCGGCCAAAGCGGGAAGCGACGTATAAGCCTCGACGCAGCCATGATGACCGCAGCGGCAAATTGGTCCGTCGGCTCCGAACACCATGTGGCCGAGCTCGACCGGCTGGAGGACATCGTCCTCGACCGCGTCATCCATCCAGGTGCCCGCGACGCCCTGACCGACGAAGACGAAGAGATGCGCGCCGCTGAATGGATAATGCTCCGTGCGGCAACGGTGAAAGATGGCGTGCGCGACGACCGAATTGGTGAACTCGACCCGCACGCCGGGAAGCGTCTCGCCGAACATCTCGCTGATCCGCCCGACATCGCAGGGAATGATCGGATTGCCTGACGCGCCCAGCCGGCCGAGACCCGGGATCGAGACGCCGATCTGTGCGAGGGGGATACGTCGACGCCGCGTCCACTCGCGCAGCAATGTCATCGCTTCGCGAAACGCCCGGCCGACCGTCGCGACGGTCGGCGTCTTCGGCAGCGGCACATGCCCGGTGTAGTGCAGTTCGCCCGACAGGCCCCCGACCCCGACGCTGAGCCGCTGAGTGGTCAGCTCGAACGCCGCGAGCGCCACCGCTTTATCGAGTGACACGAGGCCCGTCGGGCCGCCGACATAAGGGGCAGGGCGCCGCACTTCCTCGATCAGGCCTTCGGCCTTCAGATCGAACAGGATGCGCGACAGGCTCGCTTCCGACAGGCGCACGGCCTTGGCCAGCGGCGGGCGAAACGACGCGCCTGACTGAAGCAGATGAATCAAAATGGCAGCACGCGTCTGCCGCCGACTTCTCGGCTGCTCCGGCATTTCCATCCCTGTCGTCATTCTTACTTAGAGTAAGAATTTGCGCGCGAAGCGTCTCAACGTCAAGCGTCGGCCGAGGCATTGCGCTGACTTGTTGTTGTGCGCGGCAGCAAGATTGTCTCAGCGCAAACAAAAGCGGCGCCATCTTGTGATGGCGCCGCTTCGAAAGCCGTGATGGGCTCGAGCTTACTTCCGGTTGTTGATCGCGACGTAGTCGCGGCGGGTGACGCCGGTGTAGAGCTGGCGCGGACGGCCGATCTTCTGCTGCGGATCCTCGATCATTTCGCTCCACTGGCTGATCCAGCCGACGGTGCGGGCGACCGCGAACAGCACGGTGAACATCGAGACCGGGAAGCCCATCGCCTTCAGCGTGATGCCTGAATAGAAGTCGACGTTCGGGTAGAGCTTGCGGTCGATGAAGTACTGGTCGCTGAGCGCGATCTTCTCGAGCTCGAGCGCCACCTTCAGCATCGGATCGTCGCCATGGCCGGTCTCCTTGAGCACGGCGTGACACATCTTCTGCATGATCTTGGCGCGCGGATCGTAGTTCTTGTAGACGCGGTGACCGAAGCCCATCAGGCGGACTTCAGAGTTCTTGTCCTTCACCTTGGCGATGAACTCGGGGATCTTGTCGACCGAGCCGATCTCGGCGAGCATCGCGAGCGCTGCTTCGTTGGCGCCGCCATGGGCCGGGCCCCACAGGCAGGCGATGCCGGCCGCGATGCAGGCGAACGGGTTGGCGCCGGAGGAGCCGGCGATACGCACGGTCGAGGTCGAGGCGTTCTGCTCGTGGTCGGCGTGCAGGATGAAGATCTTGTCCAGCGCGTCAGCCAGCACCGGGTTGATCTTGTAGTCCTCGCACGGCACGGCAAAGCACATGTGCAGGAAGTTCTCGGCGAACTTCAGCGAGTTTTTCGGATACACGAAGGGCTGGCCGACCGTGTATTTGTAGGCCATCGCAGCCAACGTCGGGATCTTGGCGATCATGCGCATGGAGGCGATCATGCGCTGCTTCGGATCGTTGATGTCGGTTGAGTCGTGATAGAACGCGGCGAGCGCGCCGACAGCCGCTACCATGATCGCCATCGGATGGGCGTCGCGGCGGAAGCCCTGGAAGAAGCGGGCCATCTGCTCGTGCACCATCGTGTGATGGATCACGCGGTCGTCGAAATCCTTCTTCTGCGCGGCGGTCGGAAGCTCCCCGAACAGCAGCAGATAGCAGGTCTCGAGGAAGTCGCCATTCTCGGCGAGCTGTTCGATCGGATAGCCGCGGTATTCCAGCACGCCCGCGTCACCGTCGATATAGGTGATCTTGGACTGGCAGCTCGCGGTCGAGGTGAAGCCCGGGTCGTAGGTGAACAGGCCGGACTGGCCGTAGAGCTTGCCGATATCGATGACGTCGGGCCCGACGCTGCCGCTGTGGATCGGAAGATCGAAATTCTTGTTTCCGACCGTCAGTGTGGCGGTCTTATTGCTTGGTTTTGCGTCCATCAGAGGTCCCCGATGTATGGTGAAACGGGCCGGACCCGGAGGCCCCGATGAGATATCGCGGGGCAGGCCGGATGTTCCAGAAGGTACGGCTGAGATGGGTATATTATTGCTGTGTGCGCTGCAAGATGGCGCCACGCATGGTCGACTTACGTCGTAGCCTGGTCCTTGGGCCCGGTCCTTAGCGCGGTCCTAGGCCTATTCCGTGGCCTGATCTTTAAGCCGGCCCAGGCTTTCCTGGCGTCCCAAGACGTCCAAAACCTCGAATATGCCGGGCGACGTCGTCCGTCCCGTCAGCGCGGCCCGCAGCGGCTGGGCGACCGCGCCGAGCTTGAGACTATTTTCCTCGGCAAAGGCGCGCAGCGCGGCTTCCGCATTGGCCGCGCTCCACGTCTCGACTTTCTCCAGCGCGGAATGAAGCTGGCCGATCAGCTTGCGGTTCTCAGGCGTCAGCAGCGCCGCCGCCTTCGGGTCAAGCTCCAGCGGCCGGTCCGCGAAAATGAAATAGGCGCTGTCGATCAGCTCGATCAGCGTCTTGGCGCGCTCCTTCAGGGCCGGCATGGCCTTCAGGAGCTGCGCGCGCGTGGTGTCGTTTAACTTGGCCTTAAGCTCGTCGCGGCTGGGCACGACGTGGTCGAGCACGTCCTCGAACATCTTCACGAGTGATTGATCGTCGGCATTGCGGATGTAGTGGCCGTTGAGGTTTTCCAGCTTGGCAAAATCGAAGCGCGCTGCTGCGCGGCCGACGCTGGCAAGATCGAACGCCGCGATCATCTCCTCCGTCGAGAAGATTTCCTGGTCGCCATGGCTCCAGCCGAGCCGGACGAGATAGTTGCGGAGCGCGGACGGGAGGTACCCCATGGCGCGGTAGGCATCGACGCCAAGCGCGCCGTGCCTCTTGGAGAGCTTTGAGCCGTCCGGGCCATGGATCAGGGGGATGTGGGACATGCTCGGCAGCGTCCAGCCCATCGCGTCGTAGATCTGCTTTTGGCGGGCCGCGTTGATCAAATGGTCGTCGCCGCGGATGACGTGGGTGACGCCCATGTCGTGGTCGTCGACCACGACAGCGAGCATGTAGGTCGGGTTGCCATCGCCGCGCAGCAGGACGAGGTCATCCAGATTCTCGTTCTGCCAGACCACGCGGCCCTGGACCTGGTCCTCGATCACGGTCTCGCCGGTCTGGGGCGCACGGAGCCGGATGGTGGGCTTTACGTCGGTCGGGGCCGTCGCCGGATCGCGGTCGCGCCACAGGCCGTCATAGAGGCGCGTGCGCCCCTCTGCGCGCGCCTTCTCGCGCATCGCGGTGAGCTCCTCGGCGGTGGCGTAGCAGCGATAGGCCTTGCCGTCGGCGAGCAGCTGCTCGGCGACCTCGCGGTGGCGGGCGGCGCGGCTGAACTGGTAGATGACGTCGCCATCCCAGCCGAGCTCCAGCCATTTCAGGCCGTCGAGGATGGCGCCGATCGCGGCCTCGGTGGAGCGCTCCCGGTCGGTGTCCTCGATCCGGAGCAGCATCTTGCCGCCGTGCTTCTTCGCATAGAGCCAGTTGAACAGCGCCGTGCGCGCGCCCCCGATATGGAGGAAGCCGGTCGGCGAAGGAGCGAAACGGGTGACGACGGGAGAGGTCATTCTTGGCAGGGCCTATGCATTGGAGGCGGTGGTATATAACAGGACCGGAGCATAACTAAAGCCCGGCAGCGGACCGCCAGGGGTTGCTTGAGACCTTGCTTAAGCCCTTGGCTCAGCCAAGGGAATTTGGCAGAAGGGCCGCTGATTTCCCTACAGGATTTTCGTAATGACAGAACCGGTGGCGAACGAGGTTGGGCGCGATTTCATTCGTGACATCATCCAGGCCGACCTCGAGCAGGCCAAATACAAGGAGATCGTGACCCGGTTCCCGCCGGAGCCGAACGGTTATCTCCATATCGGCCACGCCAAGTCGATCGCGCTCAATTTCGGCATCGCCCAAGAGTTTCCGGGCCGTTGCCATCTGCGCTTCGACGACACCAATCCGGTCAAGGAAGAGCAGGAATATATCGATTCCATCCAGGCCGACGTGCGCTGGCTCGGCTTCGACTGGGGCAAGAACCTGTTCTTCGCTTCGGACTATTTCGACCGCCTCTACGAATGGGCGGAGCAGCTGATCCGCGACGGGCTCGCCTATGTCGATGACCAGACCCAGGAGCAGATTCGTCTCGCGCGCGGCACGCTGACCGAGCCCGGCAAGAACTCGCCGTTCCGCGATCGCACCGTGGATGAAAACCTCGACCTGTTCCGTCGCATGAAGGCGGGCGAATTCCCGAACGGCGCGCGCGTGCTGCGGGCCAAGATCGACATGGGTGCGGGCAACATCAATCTGCGCGACCCCGTGCTGTACCGCATCCTGCATGCGCACCATCCGCGCACCGGGACCAAGTGGAGCATCTATCCAAGCTACGACTATGCCCACGGCCAGTCGGATGCCATCGAAGGCATCACGCACTCGATCTGCACGCTGGAGTTCGAGGACCATCGGCCGCTCTACGACTGGTTCATCGAGAAGCTGCCGGTGCCCTCGAAGCCGCACCAGTACGAATTCGCGCGGCTGAACCTGACCTACACGCTGCTGTCCAAGCGTGTGCTGACCCAGCTCGTCCGCGAGGGCCATGTCGCGGGCTGGGACGACCCGCGCATGCCCACCATGGCGGGCATGCGCCGCCGCGGCGTGCCGCCGGCCGCGCTTCGCGAATTCGTCAAGCGCATCGGCGTTGCGAAAGCCAATAGCGTGGTCGACGTCGGCATGCTGGAATTCTGCATCCGCGAGGAATTGAACCGCACGTCGCAGCGGCGCATGGCGGTGCTTAAGCCGATCAAGGTCGTGATCGAGAATTATCCCGAGGGGCAGACCGAGGAGCTCGAGGCGATCAACCATCCGGATGATCCCTCCGCCGGCACCCGCAAGATCACGTTCGGTCGTGAGCTCTATATCGAGCAGGACGACTTCATGGAGAACCCGCCGAAAAAGTTCTTCCGTCTGTCGCCGGGCAACGAGGTGCGGCTGCGCTACGCCTATTTCGTCAAGTGCACCGGCGTGATCAAGAACGATGCCGGCGAGGTGGTGGAGCTGCGCTGCACCTACGATCCCGCGACCAAGGGCGGCAACGCGCCCGATGGCCGCAAGGTCAAGGCCACCATGCACTGGCTGCCGGCGGCGACATCCGTGCCCGCGGAAATCCGCATCTACAATCAGCTGTTTGCCAAACCGAGCCCGGACGCCTCGAACTTCGCCGCCGACCTCAATCCGCAGTCACTGGAAATTCTCGCTAATGCCCGCGTCGAGGCATCGGTCGCGGAAAGCAATTCGACCGAGCCGATGCAGTTCGAGCGCCAGGGCTATTTCGTGCGCGACAAGGACTCGACGTCCGACAGACCGGTATTTTCCAGGACTATCGGTCTGCGCGACACGTTCGCGAAGGAAGTTGCCAAAGGCTGAAAAGAGCTGCGAGACCACAATGAGCAACGAAGCCGACGCTATCGTTTCCGGCATCATCGCGAAATGGCGCGCCGGCTTCGCCACGCTCGATGCGGCCGCGCTCTCATCGCTCTATGCGAGGAATGCCTTCTTCTTCGGCTCCAACCCAAAGCTCTACCGGGGCAGGGCCGGCGTCGCAGACTATTTCAACGGCCTGCCGCGCTGGCGCAAGCCGAGCGCGGTGTTTTCCGAGGTGACGGCGGCGCAGGCAGGTCCTGATCTGATCAATATGGCCGCGACCATCTCGTTCGATCTCGCCGGCGAACGCCCCGATTTCTCGGTCAAGATGAGCTGGGTCATCATGCGCGAGGACGGCGAGTGGAAGATCGTCAATCACCATGCTTCGTCGCAGGCGCCGCTGATCTGACGAGCGGGCACACGGCTTCGTCATTCTCGTGAGAGAACGAACGTGCTCCCCGCGCGTTGGGGTGGGTCCAACAAGGAACCCACCATGCAGAACATCGCAGAGCATATGGAAGTGATCGGCGCCGACGGCGTCCACATCGGCACCGTCGACAAGGTCGAAGGCAATCGCATCAAGCTGACCAAGAAGGACAGCGGCGAGGGCAGCCACAAGGGCCATCATCACTTCATCGACAAGGGCCTCGTCGCCGATATCGAGGGCAACAAGGTCAGGCTGTCGGCCAAGGCGGATGTGGCCGTGACGATGGAAGAGGAAAAGTAGCGGCCGCGCCCCTTCGTTCCTGATCCGTACCGCTATCCGCCCACCTGCACGTTCCGGTAGCTTCTGGCTTCGTTGCGTATCATCGAGTGCAGGGAATGGCGGAGCCGGGCCGGTCGGTACGATCGCAGGGGATCGCGGGGACGTGGCCCGCGGGCCGCGCCGCGTCCGCGGGCGGCCTCGCGCCTCCAGGCCTCGACCTCTGGACATCGCTGGCCGAGACCCTCCGCGCCTGGCTGCGCGCCGAGGCGGGCGCCGGGCGGCTGTTGCCGTGGGTGCCCGTCGCGTTTGGCTGCGGCATCGCGCTTTATTTCTCTGCCGATCATGAGCCGGTGCTGTGGGTCGTTGCCACGACCGCCATCGCGCTCTGTTGCGGCGGAGCCGGCTGTTCGCCCCGGCCATCATGATCGCGGCGGTCGCGGCCGGCTTTGCCGTCGCAACCTGGAAGACGGCGCGCATCGCCCACCCGGTGCTGGCAAGGGCGCTCTATTCGGTGTCGTTGTCGGGCTTCGTCGAGGCTCGCGACATCCGCGAGCGTACCGATCGTTTCGTGCTGCGCGTCACGGCGATGGAGGCGCAGCGCAGCGACGTCAGGCTCGAGCGCGTGCGCCTGTCGGTCCGCAAGGGCACCGCGCCGGAGGTCGGTAGCTTCGTTCAGCTGAAGGCACGGCTGATGCCGCCACTCGCGCCGGTGCGGCCCGGCAGCTACGACTTTTCGCGTGACATGTTCTTCCAGGGCATCGGCGCCTCCGGCTTCGCGATGGGCGCCATCACGGTGGCGTCGCCGCCTGAGACCGGCGGCTTACGGCTGCGTTACGCGGCCTTCATGCAAGGCCTGCGCGATGCGATCGATGCCCGCATCCGGGCGACGCTCGACGGCGACAATCGGGCGATCGCGACCGCGCTGCTCACCGGGCGGCGCGATGCGATCACCACGCCCGTCAACGATGCGATGTTCATCTCCGGCCTCGGCCACGTGCTCTCGATCTCCGGTTATCACATGGCCGTCGTTGCCGGCGTCGTGTTCTTCGCGGTGCGCGCGCTGCTCGCTCTGATCCCCGGATTGGCGGCCGGCTTCGCCATCAAGAAATGGTCGGCCGCCGCCGCGCTGGTCGCCGCTGCGTTCTACCTGCTGCTGTCGGGCGCGGAGGTCGCCACGCAAAGGTCGTTCTTCATGACGGCGGTGGTGCTGATCGCGGTGATGGTCGATCGCCGCGCCATCACCTTCCGCACGCTTGCTGTGGCTGCGCTGATCGTGCTGGCGGTCGCGCCGGAAGCGCTGGTGCATCCGAGTTTTCAGATGTCGTTTGCGGCAACGCTCGGCTTGGTCGCACTGGTGCAGATCGGCATGCCCAATTTGTTTGCCTCGCCGGACAATTCGGCGACTGCGCGCATTGCGATGTGGGGTGGGCGCGAGATTGCGATGCTGTTCATGGCTTCGCTGATTGCGGGACTTGCGACGACGCCCTATGCCGCCTTTCATTTCCACCGTGTCACGCCGTTCGGCGTGCTCGCCAATCTCGGCGCGATGCCGGTGGTCTCTGCGCTGGTGATGCCGGCGGGGCTGTTGGGGCTGCTTGCTGCGCCGTTCGGGCTGGACAGCGTGTTCTGGTGGCTGATGGGGATTGGCATCGAGTGGATGGTCGCGGTCTCGCGCTGGGTCGCGGCCTTGCCGGGCGCGGTGGGCCGCATCCCGGCGTTCGGGATCGCGCCGCTGATCGCGGCGAGCCTGGGAATCATTGTGCTCGGCTTGTTGCGCACGCCGCTGCGCTGGTCCGGCGCCCTGGTGCTGCTGGCAGCGATCCTCTGGGGACTGTCGGCGCGGCAGCCCGACATCCTGATTGCCGGGGATGGCGCCAGCGTCGCGGTGCGGGGCAGGGACGGATATCTGCACCTGATCAGGACGAACAAGGACAGCTTTCTGCTCAAGGAATGGCTCGCTGCCGACGCCGATCCGCGCGATGCGGGCAGAGCCTCGCTTGCCGATGGCGTGTCCTGCGACGAATCCGGCTGCGTGACGCCACTGGCCGACGGGAGGCTGGTCGCGCTGGCACTGCGCGTCGACGCTCTCGCGGACGATTGCAGTCGGGCCGCGCTGGTGGTGACGACTCGTCCCGCACCGCCTGATTGCGCGGCGATGGTGGTCGATCGGCAGCGGCTCGCCAGCCAGAGCGCGCTGGCGCTGACGCAGCGTGGTGACGGTTTTGTGGTTCAGGCAGTGAGGGCGAGAGGCACGAGCCGCCCCTGGTTGCCGGCCGGCGCCGGCGAGGGTGATTTCGACGGCAGCCTCGCGCCAAAGTCGACCGCGCCTCGCATCAAGGACGCAACGCCGGCGGACACCGACCTGCAAGCCGACGATTGATCTGATGGTGCGGAGCAACGCAGTGGTTCGGTGCGTCCGTTCGGATTAGCGGGGTGCAAACCACACCATCTCGCCGGCCACGGCCGGCGATGGCGATTTAATCCTGACCTCCGACTTCGTAGCCGGAGGGCGGCTCTGTCAGCCGATCGGCAGGTGCGTGACGGTCGGCTGCCTGTCGGCGGTGATCTGCGCCTTGTGCTCGCGCTCGGTGACCGACTGAGTCACCGGCAGTTGCAGCACCGTCGCGCGCTGGCCTTCGACGAGCTGCGTCACCAGCACGTATTTGCCGTCGGGGAATTCGATCGCATCATGATGGCGGTCGGGAACGTGCGGATCGATCTTGCCGAACTTGCCCACGCGGGAATTGATGGTGCGCGTCCAGATCCAGCGATTGTCGTAGCGGACGTCGTCGGCGAAGGCGAGCTCCGTCCCCGGCAGCAGGCAGACGGCAACAGACGGATCGGCTGCAGAGGCGAAGCCGCGCGTCGAGGTGCCGCGGAAGCTTGTCGTGACGATCGTCTCGCCGACTTCGGCGGGGCGCGACGCGACGGCATGTAGGCTGTAGTCACACATCGGGTGCTCCTCATGCTGGGATAGCAACCCGCGTCTCTTATCGAGGCGCAGGCCTCTATCAGAGTGGAAGCACGAACGCTCTGCTTGGTTGTGGGCAAATCTGCGGCTGGCTTCCGCAAGCCGCGATCACATTATCTTTCCCGAATTCAATAGGAACAAAGCTCGCCGCGATGCATTCGGGAGGCGCGTACGCGAACATTGCCAACTTGGCTGCAACGGCCGAACTTGACCGCTGGTCGCTGTTTCCTCGAACAACCGAGCCGCGAAGCGGTGCTGCTTGAAGCGGTGCTGCTTCGTCGGCGTGGCGAGGAGCCAGCGTTGGAGGAGGGGCCGGATAGTCTGTGCAGAACCAGAAAGGCTATCCAGCCGGAGCGGACGATGATCCGCTCCAATCTCTGACCGGCGATGTCGATCGGAAGCGCGCGAGGCGCCAAGCACCTCCGGCATGAAGTGCTTCCGATATGAAGTACTGCCGATAGAAAGACTCCCGGTATCAGTACTTCCGGTAAAGCCCGATCAGCTTGCCCTGAATCTTCACCCGGTTGGGCGGCAGGATGCGGACCTCATAGGCCGCGTTGGCGGGCTCGAGCGCGATCGAGGCGCCGCGACGGCGGAAGCGCTTCAGCGTCGCTTCCTCGTCGTCGATCAGCGCCACCACGATGTCGCCGGTATCGGCGCTCTCGTTGCGCTGGATCAGGGCCATGTCGCCGTCGAGAATGCCGGCTTCGACCATCGAGTCGCCGCGCACTTCCAGCGCGTAATGCTCGCCCGAGCCGAGCATGTCAGGCGGTACGCTGATAGTATGGCTGCGGGTCTGCAACGCCTCGATCGGCGTGCCGGCCGCGATGCGGCCCATCACCGGCACCGCGACGGGACGTTCGCCCTCGTCAGCGGGCAGGCTCGCGCTCGCACGCACCTTGCCGAGATTGCCCTCGATGACGCTCGGCGTGAAGCCGCGGCGGCTGCCAGCGGCTGCCTGGAGCTCCGGCAGCTTGATGACTTCAATCGCACGGGCGCGGTTGGGCAGGCGTCGGATGAAGCCACGCTCCTCGAGCGCCGTGATCAGGCGATGGATGCCCGACTTCGAGCGCAGATCGAGCGCATCCTTCATCTCGTCGAAGGAGGGCGGCACGCCGCTTTCCTTCAGACGTTCACTGATGAACCGCAGAAGCTCGTATTGTTTGCGCGTTAACATCTCGACCAAAGTCCCCCGGTTGATGTCGTCCGATTCCGAGACGCTGAATTCGGCCATAAGCCGCTGCATGCTCGAAACAAATCATGAACAGACACTATATGTTCGATACATGTTCCGCAACTGCTTAATTTACCGTGAACAGAGCAAAGTGCGCGGAACGCGCGTTGCGGGGGCGCTCAGACGGGGAGCCGCAACACTTCGCAAGCCGTGCCGGCTTCGGCCTTCGGCGCGAATGGTGCGCGGACGAGAAGTACCTGTGCTGCAGCGAGATTCGCAAGCAGCGAAGAGTCCTGATGATTGACGGGAACAACGACGCGTGTGCCATCGTCACGCTCCTCAAGATGCGCGCGCAGATAGTCCTCGCGCTGGTCGTTGGCGCCGACGTCGCGGCCGAGCACGGCGCGTTCACGGCGATGGTGAATCACTGAACGGCCCGACAGGGCGCGAATCAGCGGCACCATGAACAGGAAAGCGCACACGTAGGACGATACGGGATTGCCCGGCAGGCCGATCACACCCATTGCGCCGAGTCGCCCGTGCATCATCGGCTTGCCTGGCCGCATCGCGATCTTCCAGAACGCCATCGCGATGCCTTCGTCCCGCAGTGCCTGCTGGACCAGATCGTGGTCGCCGACCGATGCGCCGCCGGTCGTGATCAGGACGTCGGCGCCGCTCTCGCGGGCGCGGCGGATGCCGGCGGTGGTGGCCTCGAGCGTGTCGGCGGCAATACCGAGGTCGATGGTCTCGGCGCCCTCGCTGCGGGCGAGCGCGTGCAGGGCGTAGCCGTTGGAATAGACGATCTGGCCGTGGCCGGGCGTGGTGCCCGGCATCACCAGCTCGTCGCCGGTGGCGAGAATCGCGACCTTCGGACGCCTGACAACGGCAAGGTGCGGATGATTCATCCCGGCGGCGAGCGCGAGGTCTCGCTCGGTCAGACGGCTTCCCTTGCGCAGGAGCACGTCGCCCTCGCGGAAATCGACGCCGGCGGGGCGGATGTGCCGGCCGGCGATCGCGGCTTCCTTGATCGTGATGCGCTTGCCGGCGGCGACCGTGTCCTCCTGGATCACGACGGCGTCCGCGCCAAAGGGAACGACGCCGCCGGTGAAGATCCGCACGGCCTCGCCGGCTCCGACCGTCCCCTCGAACGGTCGGCCCGCTGCGACTTCGCCGATGACGGTGAGCTCCGAATCGATCGTCGCGGCATCGGCCGCGCGCACCGCGTAGCCGTCCATCGCCGACATCGCTTGCGGCGGCTGCGTGCGCCGCGCCACGACGTCACGCGCGAGCACGCGATGGTAGGCCTCGTCGAGGGAAATCATTTCTTCCGGCAGCGGCTCTGCACCCGCCAGCACCGCGGCAAGCGCGTCAGAAACCGGCATCAAGGCCACGGCGAAAACTCCTGCTCGGCACGTTCGGGCGAATGTTCCGCACGTCTTCTAGCCGAGCGCAGGCGCAGAGGCAAAAGCGGCTGAGCAGGCACAGTCATCCCGCCCCTTCACATTGTTCCGGAAGGCAGGATCAAGCGCGTCGCGGCATGATCCGAAGGAGGTCACAGATCGGCAGGAGAGTGGTCATGGAAGCGACGAAAATCATGGCAAGGCGAGAACGCGCCATGGCCTGAATCGATCAGCTCCCTGCCTGCCCGGGAGTTACGTCGGGCGCCTTGGATCCCTGATCCTTGTCGGGCAGCGGGTCGGCTTGGGATTTCAGGTCGGCGGCCTTGCTCACAAGCTTGGCGGAAAGGTCCGAATCTGAAGTTGTCCTCGCGAATTCAAGAAGAAGAGAGGCCTGCTTGGTGAGGTAGGTTTTGCCCAGCACGATGATGCATCCGTCCGTAGAAGTCCCAACGGACTCTAAGAGTCCGGAAGGCGGTATTCCGTTCCCGGAACTCTGTATAAAAATGCACAAAGTGATCCGGTTCCTCAATTTTTCAAAATTGGTCCGTCGGGCCGTGCCGTCGTGGGTTTCGCGACAACGGACGTCGTCAAATGCCCAATGCCTTCAATGCGTTCCCGACGTCACGCGGCGAGGTCACATGCACCGTCATCAAGCCGCGCGCGCGCGCTCCCTCGATGTTTTCGGCAAGATCGTCGAAGAACACGATGCGCCCGGCGGGCACGCCGATCGCCGCAACGACGTGGTCGAAGGCCTCCGCATCCGGTTTGCGCAGGCCGATGCTGGACGACAAATACAGCTCGCGGAAATGGCCGAGGAGGTCGGCATATTCCCTCGAGAAATGGTCCACGTGCGGCCGGTTGGTGTTGGAGAAAGCATAGAGCGGCATCTGTTTCGCTGCGCGCGGCAGCAGCTCGGCGATGTCAGGCATTTCGCCGGCGAAAATCGCGTTCCAGCCTTCCAGGAATTGCGCGTCCGAAATGCCGATTCCGAGCGAGGCTCGCAATGAGGCGAAATAGTCCTCATCGCTGATCTTCCCCATCTCGTGCAACCGATAGGCTTCGCTGTCCCGCACATAGCGCGCGACGATGGCTTCGGGCTTGCAGCCGGCATGTCCCGCCCAGCAGGCGATCGCCTTGGAGAAATCGATATCGAGCACGACGCGGCCGAGATCGAACAGGAGCGCATCCGCGCTGCCGGGAGAGAGCGATGTCACCTGCGTCCTTTCACTCAGTATCGATACGGCTCGTGGTCGAACAGCGGAAACGCGCTGAACACACTCGGCGCGTTGGTTGCGGTCGCCTGGTGCAGGCAGGATTTGTTGACCTCGGCGAACGAGGTCGCACCCAAGAGGCCGAGGCAGCGCAGCACTTCGTCCTCGAGCAGTTCCAGCATGCGCGCCACGCCGGCTTCGCCGGCCGCCGCCAGCGCCCAGCATTGCAGCCGGCCGATGCCGACGAGGTCGGCGCCCGCCGCGATCGCCTTGACGATGTCGGTGCCGCGACAGACACCGCCATCGACCATGATCTTGGCGCGGCCGTTCACGGCGTCGACGATCTCGGGCAGCACGTGCATGGCGCCGCGACCGTGATCGAGCTGACGGCCGCCATGGTTGGAGACGTAGATCCATTCGACGCCGTGATCGATCGCGATCAGCGCGTCCTCTGGCGTCGCGATGCCCTTGAGGATCAGCGGGATCTTGAACTTGTCCTTGATCATCTTCACCGTCCGCCACTCCAGACCCTTCTGGTAATCGCCCCCGGTGGCGCGCAAGCGGCTCTCGCGAACGTAGCGCTTGGCGATGTCACGTTCGCGGCGGCTGTAGTGGGCGGTGTCGACGGTCAGGCAGAAGGCGGCGTAGGCGTTCTTCTCGGCCCGGCTGACGACGTCGGCGACGAAGGCGTCATCGCCGCGCACATAGAGCTGGTAGAGCCGCAGCGCGTCGGACGCAGCTTCGGCGGTCTTTTCTAGGCCGGGCTCGGACACCGAACTGAGCATGTGCGCCGCACCGAAAGTGCCGCAGGCGCGTGCCACGCTCGCCGCACCATCCGGATCGAAGATCTCGAGCGCGCCGACCGGGGCGAGGACCACGGGCAGGCGCATCTTGCGGCCGAACTGTTCGACCGAACCTGTAACCTTGCGAACATCGCGCAGCACGCGCGGGCGGAAAGCGATCTCGTCCAGCGCCATGCGGTTGCGACGCATCGTGGTCTCGGTCTCGGCCGCGCCGACGATATAGTCCCATGCATTCTGGTTGAGGTTGGCGCGGGCTTTCCGGATGAATTCATGCAGATTCTGGAACGGCTCGGTGCTGGCGCCGAGCTCGACGTTCCTTTCCGGTTGGATGCGGGGTGCTTCGTTCATTGTTATCCTCCCGAGAATTTGAAGCCTTCCCTGATCGCCTAACCCGTCCGGGGCGCCAAAACCATCCTAAAATGGCATGGCTGCGAGGCGCGGGCCGGCCGGCCGACCCCCGCGGCGCACGAACCGGTCCTGCAACGTTGCCGAAAGTTTAGGTCCGGACCAACCGATTTTTACGGTGTACCCGCCGGCGTGGCATCCCGGCCTTGAAGAAACCAGAATGGTATTGTGAGAAGCAGGCTGGATCGCCATTTGCATGGCGGCTCCCAGCCCCACCGAACCGCGAAGCAAAAAGGCCAGCCTATCCATGCGGAAAACCCTGCTGTTTCCACTGGGCGCGCTCACCGGAGCGTGTCTGACCCTTTTGGTAGCCAGTCCGCACGGCGGCGTATGGGCGGCACGGGCGGCAGCGAGCGCGGATGACGCCTATTCCAAGCTCAATCTGTTCGGCGAAGTGTTCGAGCGGGTGAAGGCGAGCTATGTCGAGAAGCCTGACAATGCCAAGCTGATCGAAGGCGCGATCACCGGCATGGTGACCTCGCTCGATCCGCACTCGCGCTACATGAACGACAAGGCCTGGACCGAGATGCAGGAGACCACCTCCGGCGAGTTCGGCGGGCTCGGCATCGAGGTCACGATGGAGGAGGGGCTGGTCAAGGTCGTCTCGCCGATCGACGACACGCCGGCATCCAAGGCCGGCATCATGTCGGGCGACCTCATCAGCAAGATCGACGGCGATGCCGTGCAGGGCATGACGCTCGAGCAGGCCGTCAACAAGATGAAGGGGCCGGTCGAGACCCAGACCAAGCTCACGATCGTGCGCAAGGGCGCCGACGCCCCGCTCGACGTCGCGATCAAGCGCGAGATCATCCATGTGCGTCCCGTGCGCTTCCACGTCGAGAACGGGGATATCGGCTATATCCGCGTCACCTCGTTCAACGAGCAGACCACCGATGGCCTGAAGAAGGCGATCGCATCGATCACCAAGGAGGTTCCGCCGGAGAAGCTGGTAGGCTACGTGATGGACCTGCGCAACAATCCGGGCGGATTGCTCGACCAGGCCGTGTCGGTGTCGAGCGCGTTCCTGCAGCGTGGCGAGGTCGTCTCGACCCGCGGCCGCAATCCGGAAGAGACCCAGCGCTTTACCGCCCATGGTGGCGACCTCACCAAGGGCAAGCCGCTGGTGGTTCTCGTCAACGGCGGCTCCGCCTCAGCCTCGGAAATCGTGGCCGGCGCGCTGCATGACCACAAGCGCGCGACGCTGATCGGCACGCGCTCGTTCGGCAAGGGCTCGGTGCAGACCATCATTCCGCTCGGCACCGGCAACGGCGCGCTGGCGCTGACCACGGCGCGCTACTACACGCCCTCGGGCCGCTCGATCCAGGCCCAGGGCATCGCGCCCGACATCGAGATCCTCCAAGACGTGCCGCCCGAGCTGAAGGGCCGGATGGACACCATGGCGGAGTCCCAGATGCGCGGTCATCTCCAGGCAGCCGACGGCACCGAGCAGACCGGGTCGCAGTCCTATGTCCCACCGGAAGCGAAAGACGACAAGGCCCTGCATACGGCCTACGACTTCCTGCACGGCCAAACCGCGAATGCGGTCGCCGCCAAGCCGGCGTCGAAGGCTGCGGTGCCGAACTAGGCGCTCGCGACGGTAAGGTGTTGATCGCCCGGGAGCGGATAGCCGTTCCCGGGCGAACTTGTTTCGGGACGCTGTGTCAGCTCGGGTTCATGGCCGCGAAGGTGGCCTCGTAGCAGCCATCGCGCTCGGCCCAGCGGCGGGCGCGGTCGCGCTCGACCAGACCTCGCCGCTGGACCCGCAACTCCAGCAATTGCATGACCTCCGCGACACCCTGCGTCGTGTGTATCGAGGAGAGCTTCTGGGAATGCCGCTGCGCCGACCACGAGGTCCGAACTAGCTTGCCTCGCGGCGCCGGCCTTCCTCGCCATTACGCCGGGCGAGACGGCTGCGATGAGCTGCGAACAGCTCCAGCACCTTGTCGGCGGGCTTTGCGGCGCTGAACAGATAACCCTGCATCTCGGAGCAGCCGAGCGCGCGCAGCAACCGCTGCTGCTCCTCGGTCTCGACGCCCTCGGCCGTGGTGGTCATGCGGCGGGCGGCCGCGAGATTGACG
Source organism: Bradyrhizobium sp. 155 (assembly GCF_023101105.1). Lineage (NCBI taxonomy): Bacteria > Pseudomonadati > Pseudomonadota > Alphaproteobacteria > Hyphomicrobiales > Nitrobacteraceae > Bradyrhizobium > Bradyrhizobium sp. 155. Next base: position 3,649,357 of record NZ_CP064704.1, read on the forward strand.
AGCGCCTGCACGATGCTGGCGGAGCCGTCGGGGCCGGCGATGTCGTTGACGAAGCAGCGGTCGATCTTGATCTTGTCGAACGGGAAGCGGTGCAGATAGCTTAGCGAGGAGTAGCCGGTGCCGAAATCGTCCAGCGCGATGCGGACGCCGATGGCGCGGAGTTGATGCAGGATCGCAAGCGCCGTGTCGTCGTCGCGGATCAGCACCGCCTCGGTGATTTCGAGCTCGAGCCGGCTCGCCGACAAATTGGAGGCGGCAAGCGCCGCCATGATCTTCAGCGCCAGCGTGCCGCTCTTGAATTGCACCGGCGAGACGTTGACGGCGAGGCGGATGTCGTCGGGCCAGTTCGCCGCGTCCCGGCAGGCGGTCGCCAGCACCCATTCGCCGATCTCGTTGATCAGGCCGGTGTCCTCGGCGATCGGAATGAACTCGGCCGGCGAGACCATGCCGCGCTCGGGATGGCGCCAGCGCACCAGCGCCTCGCAGCCGGTGATGCGGTCGTCCTTCAGGCTGAGGCAGGGCTGGTAATACACCTCGAGGCCGCCTTCGCGTCCGCCTTGGGCGATGGCGTGGCGCAGGGCGATCTCGAGCTGCCGCCGCTCGTGGATCTTGGCGTCCATCTCCGGCTCGAAAAAACGGTAGGTGCGGCGCCCGGCGGCTTTGGCGGCGTACATCGCCATATCCGCGTTCTTCAGGATCTGGTCCAGCGCCGTTCCATGTTGCGGCGCCAGCGCGATGCCGATGCTGGCGTCGGTGGCAAGATGATGTCCCATGCAGTCGAACGGCGCGCGGATGGCCTCAAACACCCGCGCGACGAGTTCGTTGACCTGATCCAGCGATGTCACCGCGCTCTGGACGATGGCAAATTCGTCGCCGCCGAGGCGCGCCACGAAGTCCGTCGGCCCCGCACAGCGGTGGAGGCTCTGCGCGACCGACTTCAGGAGCTCGTCGCCGACGAGATGCCCGAGCGCGTCGTTGACGCCCTTGAACTCGTCGATGTCGATGTAGTGCACCGCGAGTTGTTCGCCGCCGGCGACGAGATCGAGTTCCTGACGCAGATGCTCGTGGAACATGGTGCGGTTGGGCAGGTCGGTCAGTGCGTCGTAATGAGCGAGATGGGTGATGCGCTCCTCGATACGCCGGCGCTCCGTGATGTCCTCATGCGTCGCCACCCAGCCGCCATCCGTGAGCGGTTCGTTCACGATCTGGATCGAGCGACCGTCGGAGGTCTCGACCACCATGGAATTGCGCACGTGGACGTCGCGCAGGACCCGTGCGACATACTGGTCCGCATCGCCGGTGAACGAGCCGGTGGCTTTGCGGTGTGCAATGATGTCGTGAAAGCTGCAGCCGGGTCTCACGATTTCGGCCGACAGCCCGTACATCTCGATGTAGCGCTGATTGCAGATCACGAGCTGCTGCGAGGCGTCGAACAGCAGCAGGCCCTGGGTCATGTTGTTGACGGCGCGGTCGAGACGCTGCTTTTCCAGCGTCAGCCGTTCCCGCGAAAGACGATGCTGCTCCAGGAGCTTGCGAACGATCGCGATCAACACGCCCGCGATGGCGAGCGCGGAAGAGGCCGCGACCGAGATCAGGATGCCGATCTGCTCGCGCCAGTCCGTCAGGGCCGTCGCGCGCGTCGTGGTGGCCATCATCAGGATCGGGAAGTGAGGCAGGGCATGTGAGGAAATCAGCCGGTCCTCGCCGTCAACGGGGCTCATGAAGCGGCCGGTAAAATGGTCGAGCCCGAAAACCCTTTGATGCGCGAACGGACCGTTCTTGAAATTCCGTCCCATCAATTCACTGGAATGGGGATAACGGGCGAGCATCGTGCCGTCCCGGTGCAGCATCGAGATCGTCGTGCTTTCGCCGAGCACGGCTGACTCGAAGAATTTTTCGAAGTTTGCCGGCTCGATGCCGCGTCCGACCACACCCATGAATTCGCCGTTCGGTCCGACGACCTTGCGCACGATCAGGATGGTCCATGCGCCGGAGATGCGACTGTAGAGTGGCTCGATCAGGACGTCGGGAGCGTCGGGATCGTACCGGAAGGTCTGGAAATAGGCGCGATCGGCAACGTTCACGTTCGGGGCCGGCCATGCCGCCGACGAATTGATCAAATTGCCTTCGGCATCGATGATATTGACGCCGCCCATGTAGGGCAGTGCCTCGATCTTCGAACGCAGCATCCGGTGGAGGTCCTGGCCGGCGAGGCGCTTGCGATAGTCCGCCGCACTGGTGATGCCGCTTGCGCGGACGTAGTCGACGAAATCCTTCTGGATGACCGCGAAATCCTGCAATTGCTGGTCGAAATGATGGGCCAGCATCAGCACGGTGTTTTCCAGCTCGCGCCCGGAGCTGCGCAGCGCACGTTCGCGGAAATTCTGCGCCATCAGCGTCGCGCCGACGGCGATCGCAGCGATCAACAGTGTGCCGCCCACCACCAGCCAGCGGATCGGTCCGCTGCGCACGAAGGCCTGGTCAAAAAGGCGACTGCCGAATCCCGTCATCATGATCGATCGTTGTCGTGCACACGCCAGGGTCAATTCTTGGCCCCGGAAACATCCGTTGGTTTACGGGAACGGAGTGGAGGCGAAGTTAGCAAGCTGGGTTAATGGGCCGTGAAGGGACCCTCGCAAAAGCAATCAATATGCGATCGAGTATGGGCTGATTGCGCTCGCGATCGTCGCCGTGGTGGACGGCCTGGGCAGCAAGCTCAATTCAAAATTCGGGTCGATCAGCGCGTCGTTGAAGTAGCAGCCGCAATCAGACGCGGTAATGGCCGGACTTGCCGCCGAGCTTCTCGACCAGATGGATGCCTTCGATGCGCACGCCGCGCTCCACCGCCTTGATCATGTCGTAGATGGTGAGGCAGGCGACCGAGACGGCGGTGAGCGCTTCCATCTCGACGCCGGTCGGGCCCGTGACCTTCACGCTGGCGCGGACGAGGCAGCCCGGCAGCGTTGCGTCTGGCTCGATCTCGACCGTCACCTTCGACAGCGCGAGCGGATGGCAGAGCGGGATCAGCTCCGCGGTGCGCTTGGCGGCCATGATGCCGGCGATGCGGGCGGTGCCGAGCACGTCGCCCTTCTTGGCGTTGCCGGACACGATCAGGTCAAGCGTCGCCCTGGTCATAACGACGCGTCCTTCCGCGACCGCGAGCCGCTCGCTGGCGGGCTTGTCCGACACGTCAACCATCCGCGCCTCGCCGGAGGCGCCGATATGGGTGAGGGCAGGGCCGGTCTTGGTGTTGGACTGGGTCTTGGACTCGGACTTGGCTGGTTTCGTCGCGGTCGGCTTGCGGGCCATGTCAGCGCGTGCCCGTCGCGCGCGCCGTCGTCTCGCGCGCCAGCAATGTGCGCGTCGCAGCGGTAACATCGGCTTGCCGCATCAGGCTCTCGCCGACCAGGAAGGTCGACATGCCGACGCGCTCGAGCCGGGCGAGATCGGCGGGCGTGAAGATGCCGCTCTCGCCGACCATCAGCCGGTCGCCGGGGATCAGCGGCGCCAATGTTTCGCTGGTCGCAAGCGTGGTTTCGAAGGTGCGCAAATTGCGATTGTTAACGCCGATCATCGGCGAACGCAGCTTCAGCGCGCGGTCAAGCTCGGCGCGGTCGTGGATCTCGATCAGCACGTCCATGCCGTGGGCGATGGCGGCATCCTCGAGCTCCTTGGCCGCGGCATCATCGAGCGCCGCCATGATGATCAGGATGCAGTCGGCGCCGTGCGCGCGGGCCTCCGCCACCTGATAGATGTCGAACATGAAATCCTTGCGCAGCACCGGCAGTGACGTTGCCGCGCGGGCCGCCACCATGAAGTCGAGATGGCCCTGGAACGAGGGCGTGTCCGTCAGCACGGACAGGCAGGCAGCGCCGCCGGCCTCATAGGCCCTGGCCAACAGCGGCGGATCGAAATCGGCGCGGATCAGGCCCTTTGACGGCGACGCCTTCTTGACCTCCGCGATCAGCGCGTAGTCGCCATTGGCGTGCTTGGCCTTGATCGCGCGCAGGAAGCCGCGCGGTGCTGCTTGCGCCTTGGCCTTCGCCTCTACCGCCGACAGCGGCTGCGCGCGCTTGGCCGCAGCGATTTCTTCGCGCTTGTAGGCTTCGATCTTGGTCAAGATGTCCGACATGTCAGGCTCAGCCGTTCGAGACCGCGATCAAATGTTTCAGCCGCGCGCGCGCCGCGCCGCTGTCGAGTGATTTTGCGCCGATCACGACACCTTCCTTGAGATCCCCGGCACGCCCCGCCACGACCAATGCGGCAGCGGCGTTGATCAGCGCGACGTCACGGTAGGGGCTCGGTTTGCCGCCGAGCACGCCCTGCAAGGCGATAGCGTTGGCGTCGGCGTCGCCGCCTTTGAGTGCACCGGCCTCGCAGCGCGGCAGGCCCGCGTCCTCCGGCGTCACCTCGAAATTCCGGATCTCGCCATTGTGGAGCGCGGAGACGAAGGTCGGGCCGGTGAGGGTGATTTCGTCGAGGCCGTCTGAACCGTGCACGACCCAGGCGGATTCAGAGCCGAGGTTCTTGAGCACTTGCGCCAGCGGCTGCACCCATTGCCGGGAGAACACGCCGACCATCTGCCGCTTCACACCGGCCGGATTGGACAACGGACCGAGCAGGTTGAAGATCGTGCGTGTCGCAAGCTCCACCCGGGTCGGGCCGACGTTCTTCATGGCGGGATGATGGGCGGGCGCGAACATGAAGCCGATGCCGCATTCGCGTATGCAGCGGCCGACCTGCTCCGGCCTCAGATCGATCTTCACCCCGAGCGAAGCCAGCACGTCGGCAGCGCCCGAACGCGACGATAGCGCGCGGTTGCCGTGCTTGGCCACCGGCAGACCGGCGCCCGAAACGATGAAGGAGGCACAGGTCGAGACATTGACCGAGCCGGAGCCGTCGCCGCCGGTGCCGACAATGTCGACGGCGTCCGCGGGCGCATCGACCGTGAGCATCTTGGAGCGCATGGCCGAGACCGCGCCGGTGATCTCGTCCACGGTCTCGCCGCGTACCCGCAACGCCATCAGCAGGCCGCCCATTTGCGAGGGCGTAGCCTCGCCGGACATCACGGCGTCGAAGGCGGAAGCCGCTTCGTCACGCGACAGGCTGGCGCCGGTCGCCACTTTTCCAATGATCGATTTCAGGTCGTCCATCGCGTGCTTTCAACTCACTGGTTCGCGCCGGTCACCTGCGCGAAGGCGGCCTGATTAATCGTGGTCCCGATGTCGGTTTCAAGCTTGTTGACGTAGGACGCGACCTGCTCCTCGGTCTGCGCGCGGTCGAGACTGTCCTTCAGCTTCTTGACCGCATCGGAAGCGGCATCGACGGTGGGATCGATGATCTCGGTAACGCGGAACACGATCACCTCGGTGCCGCCGGTCACTGCCGTCTGCCCGACGCCGTCCTTGGCGACGCGGAAGGCGGCCGACACGATGGCCGCGGGCACGCTGGCGGGCGAGTCGTCCCGCTTGAAGCCGGTGGCGGTCTCGACCTTGGCGCCGATCGCGGCTGCTTCGTCGGCGAGCTTGCCGCCAGATTCGAGCTTCTGCACCATCTCGGTCGCCTTGGCCTTCAGCTTGGTCGCGATCTGGTCCTGGCGCCAGCGCACCTCGACCTGGTCGCGAACCTCGTCGAGATTGCGGTCGCGCGAGGGCGTGATGGCAAGCACGTCGTACCAGACATAGCCGCCCTTGAACGAGATCGAGTCGTTGTCGACGCCGACATCGGTGTTAAAGGCCTGCGACACCACGTCGAGGCCCTGCGGAATGCCGGAGACCGGCTGGCCGCTCGGCGCGCGGCCGGAACGGTCGACGGCGTCGATGGTCACGGCGGTGAGGCCGAGCTTCTGCGCCGCGTCGATCACGCTGGCACCGCCGCCGCGCTCGTCTTCCATCTTGTCGCGGAGATCGGCGACCTTGACGCGCGCACGCTCGGTGGCGATCTCGCGCTTGATGTCGGCGGCAACGCTCGCGTAGTTCGCCTCAGTGCCCGGCTCGATCTTTTCGACCTTGACGATCGACGTGCCGAGACGGCCCTGGATCGGCTGGCTGATTTCACCGGCGGGAAGCGCGAAGACAGCGTCTCCAACTGCGGGATCGAGCGAGGATTTGGTCACGAGCCCGAGATCGACGTCAGACGCGCTCAGTCCGCGCTCCTTGCCGAGGTCCTCGAACGACGTCCCGCTGGTGAGCCGCTCGCGTGCGGCCTGTGCCTCGGCGGCGTTGGGGAATACGATCTGCTGGATTTGGCGCTTCTCCGGCGTGCCGAGCCGGTCCTTGCGCTGGTCGAATGCTTTCTTGGCGTCCTCGTCCGACACCTCGCTCCACTTGCCGATCTCCTCCGGCGAGACCACGACGAACGCGATCTTGCGATATTCGGGCGCGCGGAACTGGACCTTGTGATCCTCGAAATAGGCGGCGAGCGCCTCCGGCGATGGCGCGTCGATGGTGCCTGCCTGGGCTGCGTCGAGCCTGACGAATTCAATGGCGCGCTGCTCGTTCTGGAAGCGCGTCAGCACGTCGAGCATCGCCTTCGGCGGCTCGAGGCCGGCACCGATCGTGCCGGTGATCTGCCGACGCAGTGAGACCTTGCGCTGCTCCGAAACGTAGCGCTGCTCGGTATAGCCGAAATTGCGGATCACGGACTGAAAGCGGTTCGAATCGAAGTTGCCGCCGACGCCCTTGAAGTTCGGGTCGTTCATGATGAGCTGGCGGATCTGGTCGTCGGACTGGCCGAGCCCGAGCCGGCGCGCCTCTTCGTCGAGGGCGGCTTCCGCGATCGTCTGCTGGAGCACCTGACGGTCGAGGCCGAAGGCGCGCGCCTGCTCAGGCGACAGCGGCCGGCCGAACTGGCGGCTGATCTGCTGGAGGCGATCAGTGTAAATCTGGCGGAACTCGTTCAACGAAATCTCGGTGCCGCCGACCTTGGCCACGGTGGATTGCCCAAAACCCTTGAAGATGTCGGCAATGCCCCAAACGCCGAAACTGATGATCAGCACGCCCATCACAATGGCCATAATGGTCTTGCCGAGCCAGTTTGATGAGGCCTTGCGCATTCCTCGAAGCATTTGGTCCAACTTGTTTGGCAGGAGGGGAACGGGAGCGCGTCTTAATGCAGATTCCGCAAAAGCGCGTCACCAAATTGATCAATCATCATAAAGTGGTGGCTTTCCCCCCGCAACCTCGGGTCCGACAGGCTTTCGATCCCTGCGGTTAAAAGCCCCTGGTCTCTGGAACTGCCACGGGACCTCTGCTAGCGCATGCGCAACCCAAATTTTGCTGGAATTTGACATGATCGATGCCATCCGCCCCCTGATCGCCGGCAACTGGAAAATGAACGGCCTGAAGGCCTCGACTGCCGAATTCGACGCCATGCTCAATGGTGCGACAGAAGTGGCCGGCAAAGCCGATTTGCTGGTTTGTCCGCCGGCGACCCTGATCGCAGCTTTCGCCGAGAAGGCCTGCGGCAAGAAGGTCGCGGTGGGAGCCCAGGATTGCCACCCCAAGGCCTCCGGCGCCCATACCGGCGACATCGCCGCCGAAATGCTGGTGGATTCGGGTGCGACCGCTATCATCGTCGGCCATTCCGAGCGCCGCGCCGACCATAGCGAGGGCGATGCCCTGATCCGGCAGAAGGCAGAGGCCGCCTGGCGCGCCGGGGTGACGGCGATCGTCTGCATCGGCGAGACGCAAGCGCAGCGCGATGCGGGCCAGACCCTGGATATCCTGCGCGGCCAGCTCAACGGTTCGCTGCCGGATGGCTCGACCGCCGCCAATCTGGTCGTGGCCTATGAGCCGGTCTGGGCAATCGGCACCGGCCTGACCCCGACGTCCGGGGATGTCGAGCAGATTCATGGCTTTATCCGGGAATTCCTGACCTCCAGGTTCAAGGCCGACGGCGCCGGGATGCGGATCCTCTATGGCGGCTCGGTCAAGCCCTCGAACGCGGCCGAGCTGATGGCCGTGAAGAACGTCAATGGCGCGCTGGTCGGCGGGGCCAGCCTGAAGGCGGCCGATTTCCTTGCGATTGCGCAGGGCTGTTCCTAGCTAACTTCAAACCTTAGGACCCGGCCGATCGGGGGTGGCAATGACCCGTCTGATCGTGTAACACCGCGCAACTTCAGGAAAACCCCGCGAAGCACGATTGGCCGCCGTCTCGGCGCTGTCGGCTTGTGACGGAAGGACACTATGCAGACCGTTGTCATCGTCATTCACCTCATGATCGTCACCGTTATGATCGGCGCCGTCCTGCTCCAGAAGTCGGAAGGCGGCGGCCTGGGCATGGGAGGTGGCGCAGGTTTCATGTCGAGCCGTGGCACGGCGAACCTTCTGACGCGGACCACCGCGATCCTGGCCGTCGGCTTCTTCCTCACCAGCCTGTTCCTGTCCTGGTATGCCGGCTACGACCGCAAGCCGTCGTCGATCATCGGCGCACCGGCGTCGCAGACGCAGCCGGCCGGTGGCGGACCGATCGCGCCACCGACCTCGGGCGGCATCCTGGATTCGCTGAAGAAGGCCGACGAGCAGCAGCAGGCTCCGGCACCGAGCGGCCCGCAGGTACCGCGTTCGCAATAAAGCAGGGGGGCCATGCAGGGCGGCTTCTACCGTCCTGCATCAACAATCCCCATCAAGGCTCTGTCACCACTCTTAGTTCTGGCTCACCCACAGCCCCGCAAAATGTTTGGGGCGGAATACGAATCGCTTTGGCGAATCGAATTCGAGGGATTAGAGGTTAAGCCCCATGGCGCGGTACATATTCATCACCGGCGGCGTGGTTTCTTCGCTCGGCAAGGGTCTGGCTTCAGCGGCACTCGGTGCCCTGTTGCAGGCGCGGGGCTACAAGGTCCGCCTCCGCAAGCTCGACCCCTATCTCAACCTCGATCCCGGAACGATGTCGCCGTATCAGCACGGCGAAGTGTTCGTGACCGATGACGGTGCGGAGACCGACCTCGATCTCGGCCACTATGAGCGCTTCACCGGGCGGCCAGCGACCAAGGCCGACAACATCACGACCGGGCGCATCTACCAGGACATCATTTCCAAGGAGCGGCGCGGCGATTATCTTGGCGCCACCATCCAGGTGGTTCCGCATGTCACCAACGCCATCAAGGATTTCGTCCTCGACGGCAACGACGATTACGACTTCGTGCTGGTCGAGATCGGCGGCACCGTCGGCGACATCGAGGGCCTGCCGTTCTTCGAGGCGATCCGCCAGCTCAAGAACGAGCTGCCGCGCGATCACGCCATCTACATTCATCTGACGCTGCTGCCTTACATCCCGAGCGCCGGTGAGCTGAAGACAAAGCCGACGCAGCACTCCGTCAAGGAGCTGCGCTCGATCGGCATCCAGCCGGACATCCTGCTCTGCCGTACCGATCGCGAGATCCCGAAGGAGGAACGGCGCAAGCTCGGGCTGTTCTGTAACGTGCGCGAGAGCGCCGTCATCGAGGCGCGCGACGCCGACAGCATCTACGCTGTCCCTCAGGCTTACCACGCCGCAGGCCTCGACGACGAAGTGCTTGCCGCCTTCGGCATCGGCTCGCGGATTCCGCCGGAGCTGCGGAGCTGGCAGCAGATCAACGAGCGCATCCGCAATCCCGAGGGCAACGTCACCATCGCCATCGTCGGTAAGTATACCGGCATGAAGGATGCGTATAAGTCGCTGATCGAGGCGCTCTCCCATGGCGGCATCGCCAACAAGGTGAAGGTCAATCTCGACTGGATCGAAAGCGAGATCTTCGAGAAGGAAGATCCCGCGCCGTTCCTCGAGCACGTCAACGGCATTCTGGTGCCCGGCGGCTTCGGCCAGCGCGGCGCCGAAGGCAAGATCCGCGCGGCGCAGTTCGCGCGCGAGCGCGACGTGCCGTATTTCGGCATCTGCTTCGGCATGCAGATGGCGGTGATCGAGGCAGCTCGGAATCTCGTCGGGATCGAGGAGGCCAACTCCACCGAGTTCGGCCCGACCAAGGAGCCCTTGGTCGGCCTGATGACGGAATGGCTGCGCGGCAACGAGCTTGAGAAGCGCACCAACGCCGGCGATCTCGGCGGCACGATGCGCTTGGGCGCCTATCCCGCGGCGCTCAATCGCGGCAGCCGCGTTTCGGAAGTCTATGGCGGCGCGACCGAGATTTCCGAGCGCCACCGCCATCGCTACGAGGTCAACACCGCCTATAAGGATCGCCTCGAACAGCACGGGCTGAAATTCTCGGGCCTGTCGCCCGACGGCGTGCTGCCGGAGATCGTCGAGTACGAGGATCACCCCTGGTTCATCGGCGTCCAGTTCCATCCGGAACTGAAGTCGCGACCGTTCGAGCCGCATCCGCTGTTCGCGTCGTTCATTCGCGCGGCAATGGTTCAGAGCCGCCTGGTGTAATCGCTCAGCGCGTGGCGGTGCAGTCACCTGCAAGATGCATCGGCTCCGGCGCGGCCGGCATTGACGTATCAGGCGCAAGCGATCCCGTGACGAGCTTCATCTGCGGCCGTCGCGTCAGCTTGTAGACGGCGGCCGGCGGCACGTTCAGCAGGGCACGATCCACCAGCTTTGCGCGCAAGCCCAGCCGGTCGAGCACGGGCCGCGGGATCGGACAACTCATGCCGTAGGTGAACTGGTAGAAGGCGCCGCCGGGGCGGACATGACTGAACGCGCCACCGACGATCGAGACCACCTTGCGCGTCGACATGTTGAGCAGCGGCAGGCCGCTCACGACCGCGCCGACGGGCGCGCCGTCATAGAGGCGCTCCGTTGCGAGCCGCCCTGCATCCATCCACAAGACGCGCGCGTTCGGAAAACGCATCTGGAGCACCTTCATGAAGTCGGAGCCGTATTCGATCAGCGTGAGGTCCTGCTGGCGCACGCCGCGTTTGAGCAGCTTGTAGGTGAACGCGCCGGTGCCGGGGCCGAGCTCGAGAACAGGGCCGGTCGATGCGGTGATCTCGCGGGTGATGAGATCGGCCAGCGCCGCGCCTGACGGCGCGATCGCGCCGACGCGGCGCGGGGCTGACATCCATGACAGGAAGAACGAGAGGAAATCGTTGGGCATGCGCACTCCGGCATCTTGGTTGCGCCTCGCAGGTCAGAGGTGAGGCGGCCGAACAATCGCTTGAGTGCATTGCGACAGCATTGCGTGCCGCCTGTCGATTGCGTCAATTCTCCCGGACGGGCGGCAGTGACATCCTGAAGCACGCGCCGCCGATCGCTGTGTCCGCGACCGAGATGTGGCCGCCATGCAGGAGCACGATCTCGCGCACCATGTTGAGACCGAGGCCGGCACCGCGATCCAGCGGTGTCAGCCGGTAGAACGGTTCGAATATCTGTTCGCGCTGATCGGCCGGAATGCCGGCGCCTTCGTCCGTGACCTCGATGCTCGCGGGCCTGCTGACACGAATGCCTATGGTGCCGCGGCGCGGGCCGTGCTGGATCGCATTCTGCACAAGGTTGGTCAGCGCGCGCTCCAGCGCCGCCGCATCGCCGATCGTTTCGACCGGCGTGGAGGGGGCGTCGAGCGCCAACTCGTAGCCGGCGGCAATGGCCAGCGGCGCAAGATCTGCGGCCGCGCTTTGCGCGATTGCGACGAGGTCAACGCGCGTGAAGGGATGGCCGCAGCGGTCGAGCCTTTGAATGTCCAGCAGCTGCTCGGCAAGCGTTGCCAGCCGCGCGGAATCCTCCAGCAACCGGGTCTTGTCCGGCCCCGCTGGAAGCGACTCCAGCCGCGTGTTCAGGATCGCGATCGGTGTGCGCAACTCGTGTGCGGCATCGGCGACGAAGCGCTTGTGGCGGGCATAGCCCTGGTCTAGCCGCGCCAGCGCGTCGTTGACCGCGGTCACGAGCGGCACGACTTCCAGCGGAATCCGGTCCAGCGACAGCCGCGCGCCGCGTTGATGGATGTCGATGCGCCGCGCCTGGTCCGCCGTCGCATCGAGCGCCTCGAAGGCGCGCCGCACGATCATCGGCGTGGCGATGAACGTCGCCGTTCCCATGAGGAGCAGGCCAGGCAGGGCGATGCCGAGCAGTGCAAGCGATGTCATGATCAACGCCTTGGCGCCCGTGAGCTTGCCTTGCGTCGCCGTGATGATTTGCACATTGCCGGCGTCGGTATCGACCCGCTTCAGCCGCGCCGGGGGCTTGCGCGGATCGTCCTCGAACAGCTGCCAGCCGAGCCGGGCCTGGCTGATCTGGTCGAGGCCGCTGCCGATGGCGGCGAATTCGGCCGGCACGGCGCCTTCGCTTAGCGAATGTCCCTGCCTGTCGCGGACCAGGAACCAGAGATCGGGGGTCTCGCTGCGCAATTGTTTCAGCTCGGTCGTCGGCCGCAGGACCAGGTCGCCTTGCGCGTCGCGTCCGAGCGCGCGCTGGACGATATCGATCACGCGATCTTCGTCGCGCCCGGCGATCACGAATCCCGACGCGCTCAATGCCCCGACGACGACGGCAACGAGCGCCGTGAGCAGCACCGCCTGGAGCGACAGCAGGCGCCAGCTCAGCCGCGAGCGCAGGCAATAGGGTTCGTGGTGCTTGCTCATAGCAGCTTCTTCAAGAGATAGCCGACGCCGCGGATGCCGTGGATCTCCACGCGCGCATCGGCTTCCGAGAGTTTGCGGCGCAGGCGCGACACGTGCGTATCGAGCGCATTCGACTGGATCTCGTCGTCGAAACTGTAGACGGCTTCTTCCAGCGCGGAGCGCAGCACGGTCCGGCCCATGCGGCGGACCAGGGCTTCCAGCACGAGGAGCTCGCGTCGCGGCAGCTCGAGCGGAGCCCCGTCGATGCTTGCCTCGCGATGGCCGAAATCGAAGGCGAGGCGGCCGGCGTGCATGATGTCGGGATGCAGCCCGGCGGGCCGGCGCAGCACGGCGCGCAGCCGCGCCAGCAATTCCTCTACCGCAAACGGCTTTGACAGATAATCATCCGCCCCGCAGTCCAGTCCGGCGACCCGGTCGGCGAGTTCGCCGCGCGCCGTCAACACGATGATCGGCACGCCGTCGGCGCGCGCCCGCAGTTTCGGGATCAGGGTGAGACCGTCGCCATCGGGAAGCTGGCGATCGAGCAGGACGGCGGCGTGGACGTCGGCAGAAATGGCCTCTTCCGCCTCCGCGAGCGTGGGGGCGTGGTCCACCACCATGTCGTAGCGCTTCAGCGCCGACGCCAGCGCGTCGGCCATTTCGACCTCGTCCTCGACGAGCAAAATCCGCATGATCCGCACCTCAACCTCAATCGCGCCATTCTAGCGGCCGTATCATTGCGGCAGCATTGCGGGAACCCGCTCTCGATGAAGCGGCTTGAGCGGGCTCTAGCCATGCACGGAACGCTACCGGGGCGGCTGAGCGGGCCTCAAGACACCGTCGGGGCCGGCCGTTATAACCGCCGGACCTGATCAGGGAGGAATATGAATGATCTACGAAATGCGCATCTATCGCTGCGTGCCCGGCCGCCTGCCGGCACTGCTCAAGCGGTTCGAGACCGTCACGCTGAAGGTGTGGGAAAAGCACGGCATCAAGCAGGCCGGGTTCTTCACGACCCTGATCGGTGAATCCAACCAGGAGCTGACCTATTTCCTGGCCTGGGAGTCGCTCGCCGAGCGCGAGAAGAAGTGGGCCGCCTTCATGACCGATCCGGACTGGATGAAGGGGCGCGCCGAGAGCGAGGCGGACGGCCAGATCGTCGGCAACATCGTCAGCCAGATCCTGGCGCCGACCGCCTTCTCGGCGGTGAAGTAGAGGCGGCCGGCGCGAGGGCGTCGCGGAGAGCCTGGGCGCAACCCTGATATTCTGGGAGCCCAGGCCGAATGGGGTTGATCCGCCCTTCATCGCGGCTATGGTCGCGCCGGAACGAGGGATTTGCCTTGAGCTCTTCGACGTCAGCGGCGCCGGTCGTCACCATTGGCAAGGTCAAATTCGGCAATGATCTGCCGATCTCGATCATTGCCGGGCCGTGTCAGCTCGAAAGCCGCCAGCATGCGCTGGAGGTGGCCTCCGCGCTGAAGGAGATCGCCGCGCGGCTGCAGATCGGCCTCGTCTACAAGACCTCATTCGACAAGGCCAATCGCACCAGCGCGTCGGCCGCGCGTGGCCTCGGACTTGCACAATCGCTGCCGATCTTCGCCGAAATCCGATCGTCGCTCGGCCTGCCGGTCCTGACCGACGTGCATGACGCCGGGCAGTGTGCCGAGGTGGCGCAGGCGGTGGACGTGTTGCAGATTCCCGCCTTCCTATGTCGCCAGACCGATCTGCTGCTGGCGGCGGCCGCAACCGGCAAGGTCGTCAACGTCAAGAAGGGTCAGTTTCTTGCGCCCTGGGACATGGCCAACGTCGTGTCCAAGATCACGAGCGCGAACAATCCCAACGTGCTCGTCACCGAACGCGGCGCGTCCTTCGGCTACAACACCCTGGTCTCCGACATGCGCGCGCTGCCGATCCTGGCGCGCACCACCGGCGCCCCCGTGATCTTCGACGCGACTCATTCGGTGCAACAGCCGGGCGGGAAGGGGACGTCTTCCGGAGGCGAGCGCGAATTCGTGCCGGTGCTCGCACGCGCAGCCGTCGCCGTCGGTGTTGCCGGTATCTTCATCGAGACCCATCCCGATCCTGACAGCGCGCCGTCCGACGGACCCAACATGGTGCCGCTGCGCGAGTTCGAAGGGCTGATCCGAAGGCTGATGGCGTTCGACGCGCTCGCCAAGGATTCGACCAAAGCCGACCCGCGCTGATGCAGCAAGGCGAGGCGCGGGCGCACGATCACGGCCTGCCGGCCGCGCTTTACGTCATCTCCGGTGCAAGCTTCGCCGCGGCGCTCTCCGCGCGCGCGCTCGATCCGGTGCTGCCGCACGTCGCGGAGGACTTTGGCGTCAGCATCGCGACCGCTGCCGGTTTTGCCGCGGTGTTCGCCTTCACCTTCTCGATCATCCAGCCGATCGTCGGCGCCGCCGCCGATCTGTTCGGCAAGACGCGGCTGATGATCGGCTGCCTCGCGCTGCTCGGCCTTGCCAACATCCTGGGGGCGCTCTCGAGCTCATTCTCGGTTCTGTTCGCGACCCGTATCCTCGCCGGTATCGGCTCCGGCGGCGTGTTTCCGGTGGCGCTCAGCCTGACCAGCGATCTCGTCGGTCCGGAGAAGCGCCAGGTCGCGATCAGCCGCACGCTCGCCGGCGCGATGGCGGGCAATCTCCTCGGCGCCTCGGCCTCCGGCCTGATCGGCGATTTCCTCGGCTGGCGCGGCGTGCTGGCGGTGCTCGGCGCGCTGGTGATCGTTGCCTCGATCGCGGTCGCCGCCGGTTTTCGTGGCGCCAAGGTCAAGCATCCGCCGAAGACGAGCCTGTCGGCGCTGAAGGCGGGCTATCGCACCATCTTCACCAACCCGAACGCCTATGTCTGTTATGCGGCGGTGTTCATCGAAGGCTGCTGCGTGCTCGGCCTGTTTCCCTACATCGCTTCGTTCCTGTTCGAGCTCGGTCAGACCTCGCTCTCGATCGCGGGCATCGTCATCGCGGGCTTTGCGGTCGGCGGCTTGTTCTACACGCTGACGGTGTCGCGCCTGCTGCCATGGCTGGGCATGAAGGGAATGATGATCGCGGGCATGACGCTGGTGGCTTCGCAGCTCGTTGCCGTCGGCTTCGGCCTGCGCTGGGAAGTGCAGGCGTTCAATCTCATCGTGATGGGATGGGGCTTCTACATCGCCCATGGCTGCCTTCAGATGTTTGCCAGCGAACTCTCGGTCGAGGCGCGCGCAACCGCGTTGTCGCTGCATTCGTTCTTCTTCTTCATGGGGCAGACGGTGGGGCCGCTCGCCTATGGACTTGGCCTCCAGCATGGCGGCAAGATGCCGACCCTGTTCGCGAGCGCCGCGATCATGGTCGCGCTGGGCTTCGCCTGTGCGCGGCTGTTGAAACAGCGGGCGCCATCGGATGCAGTCGCCTAAAAGATGTCTAGCGCCTGACGCGGCGTATCGTCATTTAGAACCTCCTTTCCTCAGTTTATGCTTCATCTGGGAAAGCATCTTGGGGCCCCCCGCCGATAGTCTCTCGGCAATCGCACCAAGATCCGGATCAGCATTACGATATTTGCTGCCCCATAAGCCAAGCTCGGCGAGGACAGGCAGCAGATCAATGCCCGCCTCCGTAAGGCGATAAATCGCCTTCAGTTTATGCGTGGGGTCGTCATGACGGGTAAGCACGCCGCCTTCTTGCAGCGTTTGAAGCCGCTCCGCAAGCGTCCGCGATGATATCGATTCATCGGACTGCAGAAATTCCCGGAAGTGCTGTTTCCCCGCGAAAACGATGTCACGCACAATCAGCAGCGTCCAGCGATCGCCGAGCAACTCCAGCGACAGACTGATTGGGCAACCTGATCGCTGTCTTCCCGACATCCGTAGTTCTCTTTGTAAATCGATTTACTATTGACATCATTCGAGGCTGACGTCAATGCTTCCAAATGTAAACCAATCATAAAGTCTCAATGCTGGAGGAGTGGTGGAAAATGCCCGCAGATATCCATCAGGTTGCAAGCGGCGGCTTTTACATATTTCAGAAGGTGACAGAGCTCCCGGGCAGGAAACTGCGCAAAGACGTGACTTATCGATCTGTCCCGCTCGATGACGCCCGCAGCAGCATGATCGCAAACGGGATATCAGCCAGCTTCACGGAAGCGTTGATCGAAACCCCAGCGAGCTTCAATCGCCAAGAGCGATGGGCACTCGACACGCCAGCTTCAGAAAACACAACTCGAACGACCTTCAAACAATGGGCTGCTGAATCGTTCGCAGCTTCGATCCTTGCATGATTCGAGAGAATAGACCGATGCGAAAACTTATCCTTCAGATGCAGGTGTCAGCCGATGGCTTTGTCGGCTCCTACGGAACGGTAAATTGGCAGCTATGGGGTTGGGGTGACAACAACTTTTGGGATGATGAACTGAAGCGCGATTTCAATGCACACTTCGAGCGCATCGACACGATTCTTCTCAGTCGGAAGATGCTGAATCAAGGGTATCTACGGCATTGGGAGAACGCAGCGAACCGCTACCCAACTGAGCCATTCTACGCGTTCGCTAAGCGTATCACAGAAATGAGCAAAATGGTTCCGACGAATAAGCCAACGGAGCCGGCGTGGGAACGAACCACGCTTGTCAGCGGAGATTTGCACGAGGTGGTCGGCGCCTTAAAGAGCCAACGAGGGCGCGACATTGGCGTGTTCGGTGGCGCGGGGTTTGCCGCGGCGCTGATCGAACAAGGTCTCGTTGACGAGTTTCAATTCTACGTCAACCCGGCGGTATTGGGTGACGGCGTCAGGATCTTCGCGGCGTCGGGGTTCAGGAAGCTAAAATTACTCGAGGCAAAGGCTTATTCGAGCGGCATGGTTGTTAGCCGCTATACCTCGTCCCCCGAGCGAGCAAATCTTCGCGGTCGAGACCGAACGCGGTGAGTCAGAAACGGTCTCTTCAAGCTCAGCCCCGGCCGCGATAGGGCGCGACGCCCTGCTCGGGCACCCACAATCCCTTCGGCGCGCGGCCCGTCTGCCAGAACACGTCGATTGGAATGCCGCCGCGCGGATACCAATAGCCCCCGATGCGCAGGAACTTCGGCTTGATCTCGCTCGCGATGCGCTTGCCGATCATCACGGTGCAGTCCTCGTGGAAGGCGCCGTGATTGCGGAAGCTGGCGATGTAGAGCTTGAGCGACTTCGATTCCAGCAACCATTGGCCGGGGGCGTAGTCGATCATCAGATGTGCGAAATCCGGTTGTCCCGTGACCGGGCAGAGCGAGGTGAATTCCGGCACGGTGAAGCGTACCAGATAGTCCGTGCCCTTTTGCGGGTTCGGCACGCGGTCGAGCTGCGCTTCTTCCGGTGTGTGCGGCCATTCGACCGCGCGGCCCAGCTGAAGGGATTTCTTCGCCATTGTCGTCACATCCTGTTCCGCGTGCCGGGATGGACGCAAATGCCGCTGTCGTCAACCGGCGGCGACCGTCTGGATCATGACGATCCGGTCGTTGCCGGATTCGCAGCCCCAGAGCTCGCCCGGCCTCCCGTCGAGCTGGCGCACATTGGCGTTAGCCTTGTCGCTGGCGAACACGTTAAAGCGCTCGGTGGCGGGATCGAAGCGGACGATGGCGTTGGCGGAGAAATCGGTCAGCCAGACTTTGTCCTTGTCATCGACATAGACCGCGTAGGTGCGGGGACGCTCGCCGGGCAGCTTCCAGGTATTCCAAGAGTCTTCCGCGGGATCGTGCACCGAGACGTGGCCACTGTTCCACTCGCTGACCCAGATCCGGCTTTTCGAATCCGACCAGACCCGTCGCGAACCCTGGCTCGGCGTCGGCGGCTCGACCACACTGGCGCTGCCCGTCGCCGGATCGATCCTGGCAATATAGCTGCCGGCAAGCGAGGCATACCAGACGTCGCCCTTGGGCGTGACGGTGATTCCGTAGGGGCCGACGCCCTTGGGCGCCCTGAACACGTCCATCCCGCCCGCGTTCGGCTTGAGGCGGCCGTAATAGCCGGACTGGCCGGTGAACCAATAGGTGCCGTCCTTGTCGAACACGCCGGTGTTGAGATTGGCGTAGGCGAACTTCTCGGGCAGGCGGAACAGGGTGACCTTGAGGTCGGAAGGATCGACGCGGGCGATCGCATTCTGGCCGCCCTCGGTGATCCAGGGCCCGCCGTCGGGGCCGATGGTCACGCCGTGCGGGGCGGCGCCCTGGCCGAGGCTGACCGTCTTATGGCTGCCATCCTTCGGATCGAGCCTGCCGAGCAGGCCCTTGCCCTGGGCCGTAAACCAGACCGTGCCATCGGGAGCGGGAGCGAGGTCGTGCAGACCGATGCCGGAGCTAATGGGGTAGTATTTTGTCCGGAACGGGCCTTCCTGCGCAAAACTCGGGCGGGTCGCGAGGAGGGCGATGCTCGAGGCAAGAAACTGGCGGCGATTCATGGCGTTACCCCGACTGTTTCAGATTGAGGTTTTGCGCGCAGACCAGATGCGGTCAACCTTAGTCCGAGCCGCTTCACGCGTCAGTCGAAGCCCACCCTCCAAGCGTTCACATTTGCTTGCGGTCCGTGTAAGACCCGCGGCACCGATCAGCTCTAACGAACGGAAGTGCACATCATGACCGCCATCATCGACATCATCGGCCGCGAAATTCTCGATAGCCGTGGCAATCCCACCGTCGAGGTCGACGTCGTGCTGGAAGATGGCGCGCTTGGCCGTGCTGCCGTGCCGTCCGGCGCCTCCACCGGCGCCCATGAGGCGGTGGAACTACGCGACGGTGACAAGACTCGCTATCTCGGCAAGGGCGTCACCAAGGCGGTCGGCGCCGTCAACGGCGAAATCTTCGAGGCCCTGAGCGGCCTCGATGTCGAGCAGCAGGCCCAGCTCGACCAGATCATGATCGACCTCGACGGTACGCCGAACAAGAGCCGGCTGGGCGCCAACGCCATCCTCGGCGTGTCGCTCGCCTGCGCCAAGGCGGCCGCGAACTCGCTCGACATGCCGCTCTATCGTTACGTTGGCGGTACCTCGGCGCGGCTGCTGCCGGTGCCGATGATGAACATCATCAATGGCGGCATGCACGCCGACAATCCGATCGACTTCCAGGAGTTCATGATCCTACCGGTTGGCGCGTCCTCCTTTGCCGAGGGCTTGCGCTATGGCGCGGAGGTCTTCCACACCCTGAAGTCCGAATTGAAGAAGGCCGGTCACAACACCAATGTCGGCGATGAGGGCGGCTTTGCCCCGAACCTGCCGTCGGCGGACGCCGCGCTCGAATTCGTCATGAACGCGATCGGCAAGGCCGGCTACAAGGCGGGCTCCGACATCGTCATTGGCCTCGACTGCGCCTCGACCGAGTTCTTCAAGGACGGCAAATACGTCTACGAGGGCGAGGGCAAGACCCGCTCGATCTCCGAGCAGGCCAAGTACCTTGCTGATCTCGTCTCGCGCTATCCGATCGTGACCATCGAGGACGGCATGTCGGAAGACGACATGGACGGCTGGAAGGAGCTGACCGACCTCGTCGGCAAGAAGTGCCAGCTCGTCGGTGACGATCTCTTCGTCACCAACGTCAAGCGCCTCGCCGAAGGCATCAAGGCCGGACGGGCCAATTCGATCCTGATCAAGGTCAACCAGATCGGCACGCTGACCGAGACGCTCGCCGCCGTCGAGATGGCGCACAAGGCCGGCTACACCTCGGTGATGTCGCACCGCTCCGGCGAGACCGAGGATTCTACCATCGCCGACCTCGCGGTCGCCACCAATTGCGGTCAGATCAAGACCGGCTCCCTTGCGCGCTCCGATCGCACCGCCAAATACAACCAGCTCCTGCGCATCGAGCAGCAGCTCGGCAAGCAGGCGCTCTACGGCGGCAAGGCGGCACTGAAGGCGCTGGCATAAGCCAGCGGTCGGACAAGAACAGGGGAGGATCGACATGAGCGACGGCAAGAACGGCCTGCAACTGCGTTCGCTGATCAAGAAGAGCGGTGAGCTCGAAATCTCGCTGCTCGACGTGCCGACCCCCGAACCCGCCGCGGACGAGGTTGTCGTCCGCGTCGAGGCCGCGCCGATCAACCCGTCCGACCTCGGGCTCTTGATCGGCGCGGCCGACATGAGCACGGCAAAGGCTTCGGGCACCAAAGAAGCTCCCGTCATCACCGCGAAAGTGCCGGAAGGCGCGATGCGGGCGATGGCAGGCCGGCTCGACGAATCCATGCCGGTCGGTAACGAAGGCGCGGGAGTCGTGATCAGGACCGGCTCCTCGGATGCCGCGAAGGCGCTGATGGGCAAGACCGTCGCCATGATCGGCGGCGCGATGTACACGCAGTATCGCACGTTGAAAGTGCGCGAGTGCCTGCCGCTGCCGGAAGGCACCACGCCGGCCGAAGGAGCCTCCTGCTTCGTCAATCCGCTGACCGCGCTCGGCATGACCGAGACCATGCGGCGCGAGGGTCACAAGGCGCTGGTGCACACTGCGGCCGCATCCAATCTCGGGCAGATGCTGAACAAGATCTGCATCAAGGACGGCATCCCGCTGGTCAACATTGTGCGCAGCAAGGAGCAGGCCGACATCCTGCACAAGATCGGCGCCAAATATGTCGTCGATTCCACCGCACCGAGCTTCCTCGGCGATCTCACCAATGCGCTGGTCGAGACCGGCGCTACCATCGCCTTCGACGCCATCGGCGGCGGGAAGCTCGCCGGCGACATCCTCAACTGCATGGAAGTCGCGATCAACAAGACCGCGAAGGAATACAGCCGCTACGGCTCCAACGTGCACAAGCAGGTCTATGTCTATGGCGCGCTCGATGTCCGCCCGATTGAGCTGCCGCGCGGCTTCGGCATGGCCTGGGGCGTCGGCGGCTGGCTGCTGTTTCCGTTCCTGATGAAGATCGGGCAGGCGGACGGGGCCAGGCTGCGCCAGCGCGTCGTCGACGAACTGAAGACCACGTTTGCCAGCCACTACACCAAGGTGGTGTCGCTTTCCGAGGCGCTCGATCCCGCCAACATCGCGGTGTACGCCAAACGCGCCACTGGCGAAAAATTCCTCATCAACCCGAACAAATAATCGGGACGTGCGACGGCACGTCACCGAAAGAAGGTCTTGCCTTCTGAGCGAAGCCGGGGATTATTCCGCCGCCATTTGCACGCGGGAAAACCGCGGGGCGCTCAGAAGGGGACCTCATGACCGATCTTAATCGCCGCCATTTGCTTGCAGGCGCCGCCACCTTCGGTGCGGCTGCCGTGACCGGCTTTGGGCCGACCGTCGCCAATGCCTCAGTACCGCAAGCCGGCACGCAGGCGCCGGGCTTCTACCGCTACAAGGTCGGCAGCTACGAGTGCACCTCCATCAATGACGGTGCGCGCACTTTCCCGATGCCGGACAAGTTCGTCGTCAACGCGCCGAAGGAGGAAGCGCTGGCCGCTGGCGAGGCGGCCTACATGCCGAAGGGCATGGTCACGGTGCCGTTCAACCCGCAGCTCATCAACACCGGCTCCAAGCTCGTGCTGATCGATACCGGCAACGGTGTCGCCAATCTCGAGCCCAGCAAGGGCGCGGTCGGCCGCACGCTGCAGAACCTCCAGGCCGCCGGCGTCGACCCCAAGAGCATCGACGTCGTGCTGCTCTCGCATCTGCATCCCGACCACACCAACGGCATTCGTCTCGCCGACGGCGCGCTTGCCTTCCCCAATGCGGAGATCATGGTGCCAGGCAAGGACTGGGAGTTCTGGACCAGCGAGGACAACGCCGCCAAGGCCGAGTCCAACGCGATGATGAAGACCTACTTCGCCAACGTGAAGAAGACCTTTGCCGGCCTCGAATCCAAGGTGACGAAGTACGAGTGGGGCAAGGAGGTCGCACCGGGCATCACCTCGATCGCGACGCCCGGTCACACCCCGGGGCACACCTCGTTCGCGGTCGCCTCTGGCGATGCCAAGGTGCTGATCCAGTCCGACGTCACCAACATCCCGGAGTTCTTCCTGCGCAATCCGGACTGGCATGTGGTGTTCGACACCGATGCAGCGCTGGCGCAGGAAACCCGCCACAAATTCTACGACATGGCGGCGGCCGAGAAGGCGACCGTGATCGGCTTCCACTTCACCTTCCCCTCGGTCGGCCATGTCGAGAAGGACGGCGCCAAATATCGCCTGATCCCGTCGGCGTGGAATCCGACGATCTGAGCCGATTTGCAGATTTGTACCAGGGATCGGGCCGCCACTTGGCGGCCTGATTGTTTGGGCAACCGTTCAGAAACCCAGCGTTTCCAAATCCGACCGGTCCATGCACTTGCATCTATCGGTCGAGATCGCTTAAGTGCCGACCCGGCACTCCCGCTGAAGATTTCGAGGACACTCCATGGCCTACAATATCGCCACGATCGCCGGCAGCCTGCGTAAGGACAGCTTTTCGCTCAAGATCGCCAATGCGCTCGCCAAGCTCGCGCCGGCCTCGCTCAAGCTCGAGGTCATCACGCCGGCCGGCATCTCGTTCTTCAACCAGGACCTCGAGGGAGCGCCGCCGGCGGATTGGCTGTCTTTCCGCGAAAAAATCCAGAAATCGGACGGCGTCATCTTCGTCACGCCGGAATACAATCGCGCGATCCCGGGGGTGCTGAAGAACGCCATCGACGTCGCCTCGCGGCCCTATGGCAAGAGCTCGTTCAACGATAGGCCGGTCGGCATCATCGCGAACTCGCCGGGCCCGCTCGGCGGCGTCAGTGCCGCCAAGACGCTCCAGAACATCCTGCCGGGCATTTCCGGCCCGATCATGCAGCAGCCGGAGGCCTATCTGAACGGGGTGGGCGACGCGTTCGATGCCGACGGCAACCTGACCAAGGAGTCCCTGAAGCCGGTGCTCCAGGCCTATATCGACGCGTTTGCGGTGCACGTCGCGAAGCATCACGGCTGAGGCCGCGAACCCCGGGTCTCCGTCATGGCCGGGCAAAAGCGCGAAGCGCGTCTTCGCGCTAGATGTCCCGGCCATCCACGTCTTTGCCAAATTGACGAAGAACGTGGATGCCCGACACAAGGCCGGGCATGACGGCTGAGCCAGGCATTGGAACGCCAAGCGGGCGGGCAATTAGCACGCCCTTAACCAACCTGTCCCATCTTCCCAGGATGGTCTCCCGCGCGCGCCTGAAATCGATCCTGACCGGTCTTGCCCTCTATGCGATGGCGGCCGCCATCGTCGGCTATTTCGGCGTCAACGCCTATACCGGCAAATACGGCCTCAACGCCCGCCAGGAGCTCGACCAGGAGATCGTGGCGCTGACCAGCGAACTCGCGCAGCTCAAGCGCGAGCGCGCCAGGAGCGAGCAGCGCGTTTCGCTGCTGCGCTCCGCGAAGATCGACCCCGACATGCTGGACGAGCGGGCGCGCTTCCAGCTCGACTACGTCAATCCGCGCGATCTCGTCCGGACGATCCCGGCGAACTGACACGCGAGCGGCACAAGCGCCATTTGCGGGGTTTGCGGTCTGCCGCTGACTCCATCGAGCCAGCGCGATTGCGATATGCAAGCAGCCCGTTGCTTCCTGCGGCTGACGTGAGCGGATCTGCGATCGGTATTCCACACACGATGTGGGAGTCGGGGAGCTAAATGTTGCCCGATCCGCGTCAAAGATTTTGCAATATTACGATCGCGTTGCAGTGCGGCATAATGAAAGGCGTGCCATGCCGCCGCGGTGCTTTCCAAGGGCGTTTGACTTGGGTTAGACAGGGCTGAAGTTTTCTCTGACCCGGAATTCCCATGGCCGCACCCAAGAAAGCCGCCGCAAGTACTGCACAGGACAAGACCGACGGCGGTTCGCCCCCGGAATTCACCAGAGAGCAGGAGCTCAAGGCGCTCCGCGACATGCTCCTGATCCGGCGGTTCGAGGAAAAGGCCGGCCAGCTCTACGGCATGGGCGCGATCGGCGGCTTCTGCCACCTTTATATCGGCCAGGAGGCCGTGGTGGTCGGGATGCAGATGGCCCTGAAGCCGGGCGATCAGGTCATCACCGGCTATCGCGATCACGGCCATATGCTCGCCACCGGCATGGAGGCCAAAGGCGTCATGGCCGAGCTCACCGGCCGTCGCGGCGGCTATTCCAAGGGCAAGGGCGGCTCCATGCATATGTTCAGCAAGGAGAAGCACTTTTACGGCGGCCACGGCATCGTCGGCGCACAGGTCTCGCTCGGCACCGGGCTCGCTTTCGCCAATCACTATCGCGACAACGACAATGTCAGCGTCACCTATTTCGGCGACGGCGCGGCCAACCAGGGCCAGGTCTATGAGAGCTTCAACATGGCGGAGCTCTGGAAGCTGCCGGTGATCTACGTCATCGAGAACAACCGCTACGCCATGGGCACTTCGGTCTCGCGCGCCTCGGCGCAGCAGGATTTCTCCAAGCGCGGCGCCTCCTTCAACATTCCCGGCCAGCAGGTCGACGGCATGGACGTCCGCGCCGTGAAGGCCGCCGGCGACGAGGCGACGGCCTGGTGCCGCGCCGGCAAGGGACCCTTCATCCTGGAGATGCAGACCTACCGTTATCGCGGCCACTCGATGTCCGATCCCGCAAAGTACAGAACGCGCGAGGAGGTCGAAAAAGTCCGCCACGACCAGGATCCGATCGAGCAGGTGCGCAACCGCCTGTTGGCCGCCAAGGTCAGCGAGCAGGATCTGAAGGCGATCGACGCCGAGGTGCGCGACATCGTCAACGCGTCCGCCGATTTCGCCCAGCATGATCCCGAGCCGGATGCCGCCGAGCTCTGGACCGATATTTACCGCTGAACGCGCGCAAGCTTTCTTTTGGAGCCGATATGCCAATTCAAGTGCTGATGCCCGCGTTGTCGCCCACGATGGAGAAGGGCAACCTCTCCAAATGGCTGAAAAAAGAGGGTGAGACGATCAAGTCCGGCGACGTCATCGCCGAGATCGAGACCGACAAGGCGACCATGGAGGTCGAGGCGACCGATGAAGGTACGCTCGGCAAGATCCTGATCCCCGAGGGCACCGCCGACGTGGCCGTGAACACACCGATCGCGACAATTCTGGCCGATGGCGAAAGTGCCGCCGATCTCGCCAAGGCGCCCGCGCCTGCCCAGCAGCAGAAGGCTGCCGAATCCGTAGCCCCTGCCGCCGCGAAGACCGAGGCTCCAGCTCCCAAGGCTGCGCCGGCGCCGCAGGCCGTCGCAGAACCCGACCCGGAAGTGCCCGCCGGCACCGAGATGGTGACGCAGACCATCCGCGAAGCCCTGCGCGATGCTATGGCCGAGGAGATGCGCCGCGACGCCGACGTCTTCGTGATGGGCGAAGAGGTTGCCGAATACCAAGGCGCCTACAAGGTGACGCAAGGGCTGCTTCAGGAATTCGGCGCCAAGCGCGTCATCGACACGCCAATCACGGAGCACGGCTTTGCCGGCATCGGCGTCGGCGCCGCGATGACCGGGTTGAAGCCGATTGTCGAGTTCATGACCTTCAACTTCGCTATGCAGGCGATCGACCAGATCATCAACTCCGCGGCCAAGACGCTCTATATGTCCGGCGGCCAGATGGGCTGCTCCATCGTATTCCGCGGGCCCAACGGCGCCGCTTCCCGCGTGGCCGCCCAGCACAGCCAGGATTATTCGTCCTGGTATTCGAACGTCCCCGGCCTCAAGGTCGTCGCGCCGTTCTCGGCCGCTGATTACAAGGGCCTGCTCAAGGCTGCGATCCGCGATCCCAATCCGGTGATCTTCCTCGAGAACGAAATGCTCTACGGCCACACTGGCGAGGTGCCGAAGCTCGACGATTTCGTGATTCCGATCGGCAAGGCGCGCATCGTGCGCTCCGGCAGCCATGTCACGATCATCTCGTGGTCGAACGGCATGAGCTACGCGCTGAAGGCCGCCGACGAACTCGCCAAGGACGGCATCGAGGCCGAAGTGATCGACCTGCGCACGCTGCGTCCGATGGACACCGACACCATCGTCAACTCCGTCAAGAAGACGGGACGTGCCGTCACGGTGGAAGAGGGCTGGGCCCAGAGCGGTGTCGGCGCCGAGATCGCCGCGCGGATCATGGAGCATGCCTTCGACTATCTGGATGCGCCTGTAACCCGGGTCTCCGGCAAGGACGTGCCGATGCCGTATGCCGCGAACCTGGAAAAGCTCGCGCTGCCTTCGGCTGCCGAAGTGGTCGAGGCCGCCAAAGCCGTCTGCTACAGGTAGACCATGGCGGGTCCGAAGGAGCAGCCATTGCCACCCGACGTCCTCGTCCGCGATGATGCGGTCGAGATCCTGCGCGTGTTCGTGCTGGACGGCGGGCTGTCGATGGCGTTCCAGCGGGCCTTCGACGAGCCCGACATGTGGGGCCTGCTGCTCGTCGATCTCGCCCGTCACGCCGCGCGCGCCTATGCGCGCGAGAGCGAATACACCGAGGAGGACGCGCTGAACCGGATCATCGAGATGTTCCAGGCCGAGATCGAGCGTCCCACCGACACCGGCACCACGACGCCGCGCGGGAAGGGGCACTGACCGTGGCGATCGAAGCCTATCATTTCGATTTCATGCTGGAGGCGATCCGCGAGGCGGAAGCCTCGATCGCGCAAGGCGGCCTGCCGATCGGCGCCGTGCTGACCCGCGACAACAAGGTCATTGCCCGCGGCCACAACAACCGCGTGCAGGAAAACAACCCGATCCTGCACGGCGAGATGAGTTGCCTGCGCGAGGCGGGTGCGATTTCGTTCCACGATACCGTCATGTACACCACGCTGTCGCCATGCGCGATGTGTGCCGGTGCGCTCGCACTGTTCAAGGTGAAGCTCGTGGTGATTGGAGAGTCCGTCACCTTCGAGGGCTCCAAGGACATTCTCGACAAGTTCGGCATCTCCTGGATCGACCTTGCCGACGACCGCTCCATCACCATGATGAAGAATTGGCGTTCCATCCCTGCCAATGAGCGCCTGTGGCAGGGCGATATCGGCAACTAACCTGGTCTGTTCGTCTTCGGTCCGGAGACGGATTTTTGCAAAGTTCTTCTTGAGGTCAGCATGCCCATCAACATCCTGATGCCCGCTCTTTCGCCGACGATGGAGAAGGGCAACCTCGCCAAGTGGCTGAAGAAGGAAGGCGACAAGGTCAAATCCGGCGACATCATCGCCGAGATCGAGACCGACAAGGCGACCATGGAGGTCGAGGCCATCGACGAGGGCACGATCGCCAGGATTCTCGTGCCAGAGGGCACGCAGGACGTGCCTGTCAACGACGTGATCGCGGTGCTGGCCGGCGAGGGCGAGGACGTGAAAGCGGCAGGTGCCGCCAAGCCCAGTGCCTCCGCCGCGCCTCCGAAAGCTGCTGAAGCCCCTGCTGCTGCATCGGCTCCTGCGCCTGCTGCGCCCAAAGCGGCGCCGGTGCCCGCCGCAGCACCTGCACCGCAGGCCGCAGCACCGGCTGCGCAGAGCAACGGCCATGCCGGCCGCGTGTTCTCCTCGCCGCTGGCGCGCCGGCTCGCCAAGGAAGCCGGCGTCGATGTTGCGATGGTGACTGGCACCGGCCCGCATGGCCGCGTGGTGGCACGCGACGTCGAGCAGGCCAAGTCCGGCATTGGCCTGAAGGCTCCCGCGGCGACGCCGTCAGGCGCACCCTCGACCGCGCCGACCATGTCGGACAAGCAGATCCTGGCGCTGTTCGAACCCGGCTCCTACGAGGTCGTCCCGCATGACGGCATGCGCCGCACGATTGCGCAGCGTCTGACCGCGTCGATCCAGAACGTCCCGCACTTCTATCTCACGATCGACTGCGACATCGGCAAGCTGCTCGCCGCGCGCGAGGAGATCAATACGGCTGCTCCCAAGGACAAGGAGAAGAAGCCGCTCTACAAGATCTCGGTCAACGACTTCGTCATCAAGGCGATGGCGGTCGCGCTGCAGAAGATCCCGAATTGCAATGTGAGCTGGACCGAATCCGGCATGGTCAAGCACCACCATTCGGACGTCGGTGTTGCGGTGGCAATGCCCGGCGGCCTGATCACGCCGATTATCCGCAAGGCGGAGACCAAGACGCTGTCGACCATCTCCAACGAGATGAAGGATTTTGCGACACGCGCCCGCTCGCGCAAGCTGAAGCCCGAAGAATATCAGGGCGGCACGACGGCCGTCTCGAATCTCGGCATGTTCGGCATTAGCCACTTCACCGCCGTGATCAATCCGCCGCATGCCACCATCCTCGCAGTCGGCACCAGCGAGGAGCGGCCTGTGGTCCGTGGCGGCAAGATCGAGATCGCGAACATGATGAGCGTGACCCTGTCCTGCGATCACCGCGCCATCGACGGCGCGCTCGGCGCGGAACTGATCGGCGCCTTCAAGCAGCTGATCGAAAATCCCGTCATGATGATGGTCTGACGCGCGGTAGAGGGGGCACCGTTGCATGTCCGTACCCGCTGGCCATGGATGTCGCTGCTGCTTGGAGCAGTCGTCGCGCTCAACCCGATTGGGCTCGATCTTCTTTACTCCGCGTTCTTTGCCAGTGAACAACTGGCACGGAACATCGCCCAGCCGGTCGTGCTGATTGCCTTGGCCGTAATGGCTTTGGCGACGATGCTCGAATGGCTGGTGAGGTCTTTTCTGATCAAGCGCCGCGCCCGCGGCGCCTCTTGAGTTGAATGGGAGCCGCCATGGCCGAGACATCCTTCGACATCATCATCATCGGCTCCGGTCCGGGCGGCTATGTCACCGCAATCCGCGCCGCCCAGCTCGGCTTCAAGGTCGCGATCGTCGAGAAATCCTATCTCGGCGGCATCTGCCTGAACTGGGGCTGCATCCCGACCAAGGCGCTGCTGCGCTCGGCCGAGATCTACCACTACATGCAGCACGCCAAGGATTACGGCCTGTCGGCCGACAACGTCTCGTTCGACCCGAAGGCGGTGGTGCAGCGCTCGCGCGGTGTCTCGAAGCGGCTGAACGATGGCGTTGGCTTCCTGATGAAGAAGAACAAGGTCAGCGTGATCTGGGGCGCGGCCTCGATCGATGCGCCCGGCAAAGTCACCGTGAAGAAGTCGGACGTCGAGGGCCCCAAGGGTGCGCTGGGCGAGGGGACGTATCAGGCCAAGCACATCATCATCGCGACCGGCGCGCGGCCGCGGGTGCTGCCGGGCCTCGAACCCGACAAGAAGCTGATCTGGACTTATTTCGAGGCGATGGTGCCGGAGCGGATGCCGAAATCGCTGCTGGTCGTCGGCTCCGGCGCGATCGGCATCGAGTTCGCCTCCTTCTTCCACACCATGGGCTCGGACGTCACCGTGGTCGAAGTGCTGCCGCAGATCCTGCCGGTGGAGGACGCCGAGATCGCCGGCCTGGCCCGCAAGCGTTTCGAGAAGCAGGGCATCAAGATCCTGTCCTCGACCAAGGTGACCAAGCTCGAGAAGAAGGCCGACAGCGTCGTCGCTACCATTGACGACGGCAAGGGCAAGCCTGTGACGACCGAGTTCGAGCGTGTGATCTCGGCGGTCGGCGTCGTCGGCAACATCGAGAACCTTGGACTCGAGAAGCTCGGCGTGAAAACGGATCGCGGCGTCATCGTGATCGACGGCTACGGCAAGACCAACATCCCCGGCATCTATGCCATCGGCGATGTCGCGGGGCCGCCGATGCTGGCTCACAAGGCCGAACATGAAGGCGTGATCTGCGTCGAGGCGATCAAGGGCCTGCATCCGCACGCCATGGACAAGAACCTGATCCCGGGCTGCACCTATTGTCAGCCGCAGGTGGCCTCCGTCGGCCTCACCGAAGCCAAGGCCAAGGAGAACGGCCGCGAGATCCGCGTCGGCCGCTTCCCCTTCGTCGGCAACGGCAAGGCCATCGCGCTCGGCGAGGACCAGGGCTTGGTCAAGGTGATCTTCGACAAGAAGACCGGCCAGCTGCTTGGCGCCCACATGATCGGCGCGGAGGTCACCGAGCTGATCCAGGGCTACGTCGTCTCCATGAACCTTGAGACCACGGAAGAGGAGCTGATGCACACGGTGTTCCCGCATCCGACCCTGTCGGAGATGATGAAGGAAGCCGTGCTGGATGCGTATGGACGGGTGCTGAATATTTGACGGGCGCGCATCGCCGCCCACCACCGTCATTGCGAGCGAAGCGAAGCAATCCAGACTGCCTCCGCGGAAAGACTCTGGATTGCTCCGCTGCGCTCGCAATGACGAGCGGAGGGATCTGTTTGCAAAACAAGAAGGAAATCACCCCATGCAAGACAACGACAACCTCACCATCGAACGCCCGACCTTCGTCACCCATCTCGAATGCGCGATGGAGGGCGATCATTACGCCGCCGACCAGGTCCACAACCTCTCTAAGGCCGGCAAGCCGCTGCTGGTGCGCTACGACCTTGCCGGTGTGAAGACGGCGCTGACGAAAGACGCGCTCGCCCAGCGCCCCGCCGACATGTGGCGCTACCGCGAGCTTTTGCCGGTGCGTAAATGTCGGGATATCGTCTCGCTCGGCGAGGTCACGACGCCGCTGATCCGGCTGCCCAAGCTCGGTGCAAAACTCGGCGGCGGCGAGATCATCGTCAAGGACGAGGGGCGCTTGCCGACCGGCTCGTTCAAGGCGCGCGGCCTCGTGATGGCGGTGTCGATGGGCAAGGCGCTCGGCATCAAGCATATGGCGATGCCGACCAACGGCAATGCCGGCGCGGCGCTCGCGGCTTATGCGACCTCCTGCGGCATCAAGACCACGATCTTCTGCCCGGCCGATACGCCGGAGGTGAACGTCAGCGAGATCGAGCTGCAGGGCGCCACCGTCTACCGCGTCAACGGCTATATCGACGATTGCGGCAAGATCGTCGGCGAGGGCAAGGCGAAAGTCGGCTGGTTCGACACCTCGACCTTGAAGGAGCCGTACCGCATCGAAGGCAAGAAGACGATGGGGCTCGAACTCGCCGAGCAGCTCGGCTGGGACGTGCCCGACGTGATCTTCTATCCGACCGGCGGCGGCACCGGCTTGATCGGCATGTGGAAGGCGTTCGACGAACTAGAGAAGATCGGCTTCATCGGCAGCAAGCGCCCGCGCATGGTCGCGGTGCAAGCCTCCGGCTGCGCGCCCATGGTGCGCGCCTATGAGGCCGGCACCGAGCATGCGACGCGCTGGGAGGACGCTCACACCATCGCGTCAGGCATTCGCGTGCCGCAGGCGATCGGCGACTTTCTCATTTTGCGCGCGGTGCGGCAGAGCAACGGTTTTGCCATTGCCGTCGACGACGATAAGATCTCATCGGCGCTCAGCGAGGTCGCGCGCGAGGAGGGGCTGTTGCTCTGCCCCGAAGGTGCTGCCACCTACGCCGCCTACAAGGACAGCCTCGCCGACGGCCGCGTCAGCAAGTCCGACCGCGTGATGCTGTTCAACTGCGCCACCGGCCTGAAATACCCGCTGCCGCCGGTCACCCGCACGCTCGATCGCCACAAGCCGATCGACTATTCGCAGTTCTAGCGCGGCATTTCGTCCCTTCAGGAACGATCCCTCTTCCCGTACGCGGGAAGAGACTAAAACAACAATGACATTGCTGGGAGAAGACAATGAAGGCCGCCTGGGCTGCGCTGATT
The DNA here is from genome assembly GCF_023101105.1 of Bradyrhizobium sp. 155. Classification (NCBI taxonomy): domain Bacteria; kingdom Pseudomonadati; phylum Pseudomonadota; class Alphaproteobacteria; order Hyphomicrobiales; family Nitrobacteraceae; genus Bradyrhizobium; species Bradyrhizobium sp. 155. The sequence continues at coordinate 3,681,383 of NZ_CP064704.1, forward strand.
GCTATTCTCGCTGTTGCAGGCGCCGCGCGCGCCGACGACTATCCCTCGCGTCCCATCACCATCATCGTTCCCTTCGCCGCCGGCGGTCCGTCGGATGCGATGGCGCGAGTGCTTGCCGAGCGGATGCGGACATCGCTTGGGCAGCCGCTGGTGATCGAGAACGTCACCGGCGCGGGCGGCTCGATCGGCGTCGGCCGCGCCGTGCATTCGGCCCCCGACGGCTACACGATCTCGTTCGGCCATCTCGGCACCCACGTTGCCAACGGCGCCGTCTACAAGCTCAATTACGACCTGGTCGCGGACCTGGAGCCGGTGGTGCTGCTGCCGAGCAATCCGATGATCGTCGTCAGCAAGAACGCGGTGCCCGCGACCTCGCTGAAGGAGCTGCTGGACTGGCTGAAGTCGCGACCGTCGCCGCCGACCGCCGGCACCGCCGGCGCGGGCTCGGGTAGCCACATCGCCGGGGTCTATTTCGAGAGCGTCAGCGGCATCAAGCTGCAATACGTACCGTATCGCGGCACCGCGCCCGCCCTGAACGATCTCATTGCCGGCCAGATCGACATCATCGTCGACCAGACCTCGAACTCCATCAACCAGGTCCGCGCCGGCACCATTCGCGCCTACGCCATCACCGATGACAGGCGCCTGTCGTCGGCGCCCGACATCCCGACGGCGGAGGAGGCGGGCCTGAAGGGCTTCAACATGACGCTCTGGTCCGGCATGTGGGTGCCGAAGGGCACGCCAAAGGCGATCGTCGCCAAGCTCAATGCCGCTGCCGTGGAAGCGCTGAACGATCCCGGCGTGAAGAAGCAGCTCGAAAGTCAGGGGCTTGAGATGACACCCCAGGATCAGCTCACGCCCGAGGCCCTGGGCGCCCGCCAGAAGGCGGAGATCGCGAAGTGGTGGCCAATGATCAAGGCGGCGAACATCAAGGTGGAGTGAGCGCCGTGTCGCCAGGGCTCGGCGCCAGCGTATCACGTCTCGGTTTGATCGGAGCCGGACAGGGCCATCCGCAGACATTCAAGCAGAGCGGGCGTGGAGAACGGCTTCGCCAGAAAGCAGATAGCGCCCGCTTTCAGCGCGCGGTCGCGCACGGCATCGTCGGGAAAAGCCGTCATGAAAATGAAGGGCGTGTGGTGACCAAGGCTGCGCATGTGCGTCAAGAGCTCAAGGCCGCCCATCAACGACATCTGCACATCCGCGATCACGCAGGACGTCGTCTTCAGTTCGGCCGATTGAAGAAATTCGTCAGCGGAGCGAAATATGTTGACCGTGTATCCCCGCGACGTCAGCAGATTATTGGTCGCAAGGCGGACTGATCGATCATCGTCGATGACGGAAATGGCCGAGGGGATTGACAAGATGATCGCTCCTGATCGGGGAGCCGCCGATCACGGTGCCGCACTTGACGAAAGTGAGCCCTTGGAGCGAGCTTGAAAAGCATACTTAGGTTTGCACCTTTCCGCCCGGGCGTGAGATTCCGAGCGCCTCCACCATTCTGACGAGATCGGCCAACGACTTGGCGCCCATTTTCCGCATGATCTGCCCGCGGTAGATCTTGACGGTAATCTCAGCCAATCCGAGCTCGGCAGCGACTTGCTTGTTCATCAGGCCGGACGCCACCAGGGCGAGGATGTCGCGCTGGCGCGCGCTTAAACCCTCGAATCGGGACCGCACTCCCGCGACCGACTCCTCGGCATTGCGTCGCTTGCGATCCCGTTCGATCGCGGCCTGAACCGCATCCAGCATGTCCTGGTCGCGCACCGGCTTGGTCAGAAAATCGATGGCGCCGCTCTTCATGGCCCTGACGGTCATCGGAATATCACCATGACCGGTGATGAAGATAATGGGCGTGTGAATGTTCGCCTTCGCTAGGTCCGACTGCAGGTCAAAGCCGCTTGAGCCCGGCAGGCGGATGTCGAGCACAAGGCAGCTGGGGACCGCCGGTGGCTTGGCTTCCATGATCTCCGCCGCGGAGCCGAAAGCCTCGACCTTGAGGCCGACGGATTGAAAGAGGTTGGTGAGCGCACGGCGCATCGATGGATCGTCGTCGACGATCAAGACGATCGGATCGTCGGAACTCGTCTGCACCGTCGCCACCTTGGGAAGGTCGGTCACGACGTGTCCTCGATCGGCAAGGGCAGGGCAATCTGGAATGTTGCTCCGCTTCCGTCATTGGGGAAGGCCGAGAGCCGGCCCGCATGAGCCTCGATGATCGATCGGCAGATCGACAGTCCCATCCCCAGGCCGCTCGGCTTTGTCGTGAAGAAAGGTGTGAAGATGCGCTCCGTCGCGCCGTCGCCGAGGCCGACCCCGCTGTCTGTCACGATCAGGAGCATGCGGCCTTCGCCGTGCTCGCTCGCCTGGCTGGAGCGGATCGCAAGCTCGCGCGGACGGTCCACATTGGCGTGCATGGCTTCAATCCCGTTCATGACCAGGTTGATCAGCACCTGCTGCAGCTGGATCCGGTCGCCGCAAACGCTGGGTAGAGCGGACGCCAGCTCCATTCGTACCGACACGGCATGGGTGGCAAGCTCGCGGCGGACGAGCGCCACCGTCTCCCTGACGAGCTGGTTCATGTCGACCGGAGCCATCTCGATCTCGGTCTTCTTCGCAAGCGTTCTGATCCGGCGGATCACCTCGCTGGCGCGATTGGCGTCCTCGACGATCCATTCCACGGAACGGCGTGCGGCATTCAGTTGGCCTGGTTCGCGGCCGAGCCATCCGATACAGGCATCCGCATTGGAGATCACGGCGGCCAAGGGCTGATTGATCTCGTGGGCGATCGAGGCCGTGAGTTCGCCGAGCATCGTGACACGCGTCACGTGAGCTAGTTCGGCTTGCGCCTTGCGCAGCGCTTCTTCGGCCTGCTCGGCGCGGATGGCCGCCGTCACGTCGCTGCTGACGCCACGATAACCGAGAAAGTTGCCGTTCGCGTCGTGCAAGGGCTTGCCGCTGGTGCGCACGTAGATCGGAGATCCGTTGCGATCCTTGCTTCGGTAGACCAGGTCGCGAAACGGAAGGTGGGCATCGAGCGTCGCGCGATGCCGCTCCCACTTCTCGGGCTCGAGCTCGGCATCGGGTGGAATGTCCCAACGGGCGAGGCCGATCACGCCCGTGGGCACGGGACCGGCCGTGTCGGCATGTTCCGAAATCCGTGTGATACGGTGGTCCGGCCCGCTCTCCCAAAACCAGTCCGAGGCGGTTTCGGCATAGTCGCGAAATCGCTGCTCGGACAGCTTGAGCTCGTCAAAGGCTTTTTGCAGCGCTTGTCTGGCGGCAAACTGCTCGGTGACATCGACGTGGGTGCCGATGATTTCCGTGACATCGCCGTCCCCGCCGACGACGGGATGCCCCTCCGTATGGACGTGTCGTACGGAACCGTCCGGACGCAAAATCCGAAAATCAACTTCGAAAGGCTGCTTTTGCCGGATTGCCTGACGTTCCACATCGACGATCCGGCGAAAGTCTTCGGCGAGGATCCGTTGTTGGAAAGCCTGCGCCGACAGATCGATCTGGTCCGGGTTGAATCCGAACAGGCGATAGAGTTCGGCCGATCGGTAGGCAAACTCCTGACTGCGCACGTTCCAGGCCCAGCTGCTCGTGTGGCTGAGGCGCTGGGCTTCGGTCAGATAGGCTTCGCTGCGACGCAGCCGCTGTTCGGTTTCCTTTGCCGTAGTGACGTCAGTGACCGCTCCGACAAACTCGATGTGGCCGGATCCATGTCTCACCACGCGTGCCACGGAATGGAGATATTTGATGGTTCCATCGGGCATCAGCAGGCGATACTCATGGTCGAAATCGCCGACCTCACGGAAGGCCCGATCAAGGGTCTTGCTGACCGCATTGCGATCTTCCGGATGAATGCGCTGGAAAACGAAATCGAGCGTCGGTTTGACCTGCGGGTCACATTGGAAGATGCGAAAGGTCTCCCTGGACCAGACGGCCTCGCGGGTTGCCAGGCTCAGGCCGAAGCTGCCGGTGCGGCTCAACTCCTGCGCTTGGGCAAGGTAGGCCTCGCTCTGCCGCAGCGCATCCTCCGCCTCCTTGCGCTGGGTGATGTTTTCGCAGGCGACCAGCACGATCGGCGTGCCGTCGCCGCGTCGCATGGCCTTGGCGTTCTCACGGACCCAGAGAACCGAGCCGTCCTTCCGGATCTTGCGAATCTCCCAGGTGTGCGACTGGTCCACGGTTTCCAGGCACAGCCCGACACAGCGACGGACGAAATCGCGGTCCTCTTCGAAAAAGACGTTCAGCACAGATTGGCCGGTCAACTCGGCCGCCGTGTAGCCCAGTTGCGCGGCGCCAAATGTATTTACGTTGAGCACCGTTCCGGCCGGATCGACCATGAAATACATGACCGGATTGTGCTCGAACACTTGTCGCCATTGCTTCACGGCGTCGCGCAGGTCGGCATTGTCCTGCCGCCAGCCATCCCCAGTCGCGGGCTCGCCTTTCCCCGCATTGCCGAGAGATCGAAGCGCCGCAAGGCCGCCGAGCAGGAATTGCGCGGCCGAATTCCCTAGTTTTGCGATCTGGCCAGGCATCATCGCAAGCGTCCCGGCCCGCGTGGGGCAGGGAGAGTAGAGCACTTTGCGACAGCAGGGGCAATTCCCTGATCAAAGCAGGATTCCGCATCGAAAGTTCGCGGGCTCCGTGCAGCTTGCCAGCGTTGCGCCGTCTCGTTGCGAGCGGACGAAACTCCGGTAAATCACCGGACAAACCTATGTATAGGTCGCGCAATCCTAGTCATACGCTGCATTTACCTCCGTACAATTGAGCGGCCCGTCACATGGGGACTAGTCTCACCGGCAATCCAGTGGTGTCGATCGCAACGCTTGAACAGTTGAGTAGCGCGGGGTCGTGCACTCAAGAGGCCAGCTTCGCCTCCGCCGGCGCTGACTTGCCGATGATCTGGTCACGATTGAGAAGCCGCATTTCGTTGACGAACGTGATGATTGTGCATCAGCGCCCGTGGGGATCCTCGACCGTCAGAGGCGCCCATCAGAGGCCAGGAGGAGAGGATCATGTGCGATAAGCCCGAACACTCCGAGCGCCCTTCCGCCGCAAAAAGCTGCGCCGTCTGCAGCGGGAAGTTCGGCCTGATCCGGTATTATTCCTGGCGAGCGCCGCTTTGCTCCCGGAAATGTCTCGATCGCTTCAGAGCGCGCCGCGAACGCGATCGCCGATGGCTGTTTCGGTCTCAGGCGGCGTAAGCACCAGTCACCGGATCCGCTGCGTTCGGCAATTCTGTATCGGGAGGCTGCGCGTTGAACCGTTGTTGCAAGCTCCTCTTGGCGATCACGCTGCCGCTTTCGTTGATGACTGGAGCGGAGGCGGACGAGGCTGGACAGGATGGCGCACATCGTCATCCGCCTCGGGATCTGCTCCTCCACGAGCAGTTCTATTCGAGTTGGCACATGCCGGACAATCCGGTGCTGACTTGCTGCAACAACGCCGACTGCTACCCGACCGAGATACGGCGGGTCGAGGGGAGCATCTACGCGCTGCGCCGGGAAGACGGGAAATACATCCTCATTCCGCCTCAGAAGGTCGAGCGAAACAGGGATAATCCCGACGGCCGCAACCATCTTTGCGCGCCGCCGCCGTCCGCCTCTCTCGTCGACACGGTCTACTGCTTTGCGCTCGGAGGTGCCACATGAGGTTCATATTGGTGAACGGCAGGACCCCTTTTCGCAAAACGTCCTGCCTCTGGTGCTGCGAGGAGATCAGCGGCGGCTATCTGCGCGATGCGAAGACGCTGCTGCCCTACTGCGGCTACGAGTGTTACGCGCTTCATGGCGAAGCTGCGCCGCTGATCGAGGGGCGCACACGAGCGGCGTCTTGAGCGGATAGGAGGGCGAAACGGGCGGTGGATTTGCCGTCCGGGCGAGAGGACATCGCGATGAGATTCATGTTCGTCAATCAGGAAGGGCCTCGCCACGGCGGTACCTGCAGCGCGTGCGCGCAGCCGCTGGGCGCGAGTTACGTCCGCCATGTGCCCGCTGAGCGGCGGTACTGCGACTATGATTGCTACCGTCGATATCAGCAGACGGCGGTGGAAATGCTCTGGCCTTACCGCAGTTCGCTCGAAGCGATCACGGTGTCGAGCTGGAACTGGATACTGCAGACGGGCGCGCTCTCGCGCTCGCTGACGGAAGCATTTCTGCGCGCGTACGAACCCTCTGACCACGGAAGGAGGTGACGGCTCGCCAAACGATGCGGACCCGCGCAGAGAGGTCGGTCGCAGTCACTGCATCCAGCTTCACGCCGCGTCCAGCCCCGGCGTCGCGAAGCTAGGGCGCGGCGGCTGCGGCCGATGCCGTCGGCATCGCGCCCCTGTTCGGCGTCGTAACGCGCTGCTCGGACTTCCCCGCGACGACGCTGCTGGCCTCAAACCTCGCACGATAGACCAGCACGTTCTCGATCACGCGCTGGACGTAGTTGCGCGTCTCCGACAGCGGGATGCGCTCGACCCAGTCGACCGGATCGACCTTGGGATCCCTGGGGTCGCCGCGCGCCTGCACCCATTCGCGCACGCGGCCCCGGCCGGCATTGTAGCCGGCGAAGGTCATGATCTGGTTGCCGCGATATTCCGACATGAGCGCACTGAGCTCGGCCGCGCCCATCTGCGTGTTGTAGACGGGATCGGAGACCATCTTGTCCCAGTCATAGGTCAGGCCGAAGCGCTTTGCGGTGTCGCGGCCCGCTTCCGGCGTCACCTGCATCAGCCCGACTGCGTTGGCGGCCGATTTGTCGCGCTGGTCGAACGAGCTTTCGGCGCGCGCCACCGAATAGATCACGCTGGGATCGATCGCGGGCGCCACCTGCTTATGTTCAGGGATGCCGATGGTCGGGAAGGCGTAGTGATCGAGCGCGAGCCCGCGCGCCAGCGCCGACTTGCCGACCTCCAGCATCACGCGCGCATCGTTGCGCCGGCCGGCGAGCTCGCCGAGCGCTTCGAGTGCGGCGACGTCGGTGCTCTCCTTGGCAAAATCCTCGGCGAAGTAAAACACCATGTCGCGCTCACCGACGCCGTAGAGCATGTCGGCGGCGCGCACGCGCTCGTCCGCGGGCGGCGCGTCGACTGCTGCCAGCACGGGCGAGGGCGCACGCAGCTCGATGCGGTCGAGACCGAGCCTGGCGCGGGCGAGCTGGCCGTAATAGGCGGTCGGATAGCGCGCCGCCGCCTGATAGCTCAGGCGCGCATCGGCCGGTGCGTTCATTGCCTCGGCCGCGCGGCCGCGCCAATAATGCGCGCGCGACAGCGCGATCGGATTGGCGGAGCCTTCGTCGATCGCGGCGAAATGCGTCATCGCCGCCTTGGGATCATCGAGATAGCGCAGCGCGATCCAGCCGCACATGAAGTGATAGTCGGCGCGATAGACCTCCATCGCGGGCACGGCTGCCGAGCGCACCAAATCATAGGCGGTTTTGAACTTGCCCTGGTCGAGCAGCTTTCGCGCGAGCAGGCGGCGCTCGCGCCACCAGGCGTCGGTGTCTTGCGCCGCCATCGTATCGGGCGCGGCGGCCAGGATCACCTCGGCCGCGTCGTCGATGCGGTCATTCTGGAGATGCCATTGCGCGCGGCACAGCACATAGCCGAGGTCGCGGCGCGCCTCGGCCGAAATGTCCTCCAGGTAATCCTTGGCCTTGCTGGCCTTGCCGGTGACTGCGGCGCAGGCCTTGACGATCGCGAGCGCATCCTCGCCGAGCCGCTTGGCTGCGCGCCGCGCTCCCGCATAGTCCTTGGCGCCGAGCCGCTTGTCCATGCGGGCGCGATGATCCTCGGCGGTCAGGAGATCGCGGAACGCTTGGTAGGAATCCTCCTCACTGCGCTCGGACAATTCGTCCGTGCGCCAGGCATCGCGCACGAGACGCGCGGCCCTGTCGCTGTCGCCCTCGGTCATCAGCACGCGGGCGAGCGCGAACTTGCCCTTGGCGCTGGTCGGCCGGTCCATCGTGAATTTGTGCACGGTCGCCGCGTTGGCCTTCTCCTGCCACAGCCGCGCCTCGGCGCGGCGGCGGAGCAGCGCGCTGCTCGGCCAGTCCGGATTGGCGGCGAGGAAGGCGGCGTAGCGCTTGAAATTCGCCGTGCTTTCGGAATGGCGCAGCATAAACCAGTCGGCGAGTTTCTGTCCGGCCGGGTCGGCAATGCGGTCGCGCGCCGCGCTGGCGTCCTCGGTCTTGCCCTTCCGCGCGAGATCGATGGCATCCTTCAGCGCGGCGAGATCGCCAGTCAGCGGCGGGGCTGCCGGCTTGTCCGAGGGCGCGTCGTCCTGCTTCTTCGACTTGCGCTTGGCCTCGGCATGCTTGCCGTGCCGCGCCTTGCCGGCGGAGGCGTGGCGCTGCTTGCCGGTTTTCGCCTCATGCGTCTTCTTCGGCGCGGACGATTTGTGACCGCTCTTCGCTGCCAGCTCTGTAGGGATGAAGGCCAAAGCGGCCACGGCAACGACACACGCGAGCGAGCGTAGGCACTGGTTCATTCCGTGGTCCCCCTGCGAAACCAGTACAAACCAAAGTCCGCGACGAGATGCGGCTCGAGAATCAAAACGGCGTCAAAATGGTGACACGACGTCGTTTCGCATCCTGAAGCTGTTCCAACAATGCGGCGAAATACGGATGGAGCCAGGGAACCTGTGCAACGGCGGGGCGAGCGGGTCTCTTAACCTTCATTAACGAATACGGCTCGCGCGACGGTTGCGGCGGTTCAGGACGCCTCGAAGCGGCCAAATTGCGCGTATTCCCGGCGGCAAATCCGTTGTATTGGGTTCCAAAGCCTTTCCCCTTCAGCCCATTGTCCCGCGCCCATGCCGATTTTCAACCAGTCGATCCGGCGCAAGATCGTCGGGATTGCGCTCGGCCTCATCATCCTGATGGTCGTCACCGCGATCCTGTCGATGGTGATGTCCAGCCGCGTCGGCCATCTTCTGGATGAGCTGACCGCGCGGTATATTCCGGCTTACGGCCACCTGGCGCGGTCCAATGTGCGTTCGCTGGAGCGGGCGCTGGCGATGCGGCGCATGGTGATCGCCAAAATGCAAACGCCGCCGGACGAGGAGGGCTTTGCGGCGCGGCTGAAGATCTTCAGGGAAACGGACGCCCAGGTCGAGCAGGAGGCCGAAGCCGCGCGAAAGCTGATCAACGCGATCATCGACGATGAGAGCACACCGTCGGACAACGCGGCACTCGCCCGGATCGAGACGCGCATCGAGAATGCAGTCAAGGAGCTTCGCCGCGAACTCGACGAGGAGGACGCCAAGCTGCTCCGGCTGCTCGATGCCAAGGACTTTGCGGCCACGCGCGACGTGCTCGTCCATGTGGACGCGCTCCGCGATCTCTTCACCCAGCGGATCGATGCGATCCGCGCCGAGATGCTCTCGCAGGTGTTCGTGAGCACCGCGCAGGTGATCCGCCATCAGCGCCAGGCGATCATCGTCTCGGGCATCGTGACCATCCTCGCGGCGATCGTCGGACTTGCCTTTGCGATCATGGTCTCCACCGGGATCACGCGACCGGTCCGGCTCTTGCTGGCCGGCACCCGCGAAGTCGAGGCGGGCCGCTTCGACAAGACCATCAGTGTCTCGACGCAGGACGAGATTGGCGAACTCGCCTCCGCCTTCAATCGCATGGTCGAGCAATTGCGCCAGAACGAGCGCATCCGCGAGACCTTTGGCCGCTACATCGATCCCAAGGTGGTGCAGGGGCTGATTGACCGGCCGGAGGTCGCCGTCGACGGCCAGCGCCGGGTGATGACCATCATGTTCTGCGACATGAGCGGCTTCACCGCGATGAGCGAGGGCATGACCTCGCGCGGCTTGGTCAAGGTGATGAACCACTATTTTACCGTCATGTCCGGTCCGATCAGGAGCAACCGCGGCATCATCGACAAATATATCGGCGACGCCATCATGGCCTATTGGGGCCCTCCCTTCATCGAGGAGGAAGAGCCGGCGCTGCTCGCAGGCCTTGCTGCGATCGAAATGGCCGATCAGGTGCCCGCGCTGCAGAAGCAATTGCCGGATCTGCTCGGCATCCGCGCCATGCCCGGGCTTTGCGATCTGCGGATCGGCATCGCCACCGGCGAGGTCCTGACCGGCAGCATCGGCTCCGAGCTGATGATGAGCTTCACCGTGATGGGCGACGCCGTGAACCTCGCCTCACGACTGGAGGCCGTCAACAAGACCTATGGCACCCGTATCCTGATCTCGCAGGCGACGGCGGACGCGATCGGCTCGCACCTCGGATTGCGCGAGGTCGACCGTCTTGCGGTCGCCGGCCAGAGCGCGCCGCAAACGATCTTCGAGGTGATGGGCCGGGCAGGCGCACTCACGGCCGCGCATGAGAGCCTGCGTTCTCACTACGCCGAAGGCCTCGCCGCCTATCGCGCCCGCCGCTTCGACGAGGCCCGCGCCGGCTTCAACGCGGCACTTGAAGCCGTCCCAGGCGACGGCCCCTCGCGGGCAATGCTTGCTCGTATCACGCGGTTCGAGGCCCATCCGCCGGACGAGGGCTGGGACGGCGCCTGGCGGTTGGAGCAGAAATAGTCGGCCGCGCGGGAAAAATTGATTCTACTCGATAACGATGTTCGCAGTGACCTATTTCCCGGGCTTAGGTTTGGTGTCCTTGAGGCGTTTGATGGGGACACGCCGATGACAGAACTTGAGAACAGGCTCGAACGGTTCGAGACGCTCACCGCCGAATGCGAGCTGATCGCCAGGCTCGCCACCGACAGCACCAAGCGTGAGTTTTATCTGAAGCTCTCGGAGCGGTATCGCCAGCTGGCGGTGGACATGCGGCAGGCCATAGCGAGCCAAGCTGCGGCCTGACGCCGGCAATCCGTTCTTAACACTTGGCGCGCATCCTCAATGCAGATGCGGGGACGCCTGCGGCGATTTCCCGCTGTGGTAATGCCGGGGCTCGCTGCGGTGCAGCGCGCGTCGCGAGATTGTTTTGTCGTGCCTAGCAGGGCGATCCCATGCGCCTTTTTGCGGTCATCATGTTTGGACTCATGACGGCAGCCTGCAACCAGGAGCAGGAGATCACCGGCTCGACCCCGGTCTGCGCGATGCGGAACTACACTTCCTTCAATCCCCGCGACATGACCCAGTGCGTTGCCGCCTGCAAGGCGTGCGACCACGGCAACACGGTCACCTGCAGCACGTCGTGCACGCTCAAGGGCGCCCGCTGAGCGGCTCCGCCTCCTGGTTCGGGGCCGATGGTGTCTCGACGGTGTTTTGGCACCGGAACGATTCACATGGATCAATCATTGAAGGGATGGCAGGACGCGGAGTCCTTTGGAATGGGTATGCTCGATCCCGGTCGGTTCCTGGTGTCATGCTCTCACTGCGCAGCCTGGCCGATGGCCGCCAATGTAAGACGTTCGAGCTGGTCGGCTTCGCCGAACGAGGTCCGCTTCGTTTGCCCGCGCTGCCGCCGCGAGGAGACCGCGATCATCTCCGCCTCCGGCGAGTTGACGCCGATCCGGCGCGTCGACGTCCCGCCGCGCGACGTCACCGCGGCCTGGGCTCAGGCCCAGCGCCCAAGAGGGCGAGCGTAGCCCGCCGTTTAAGGAGAAGAGGGCCGAGCGCAGCCAGCTGAGGGCAAGAGGGCGCGCGTCACCATCCGTCGGGACCTCTGATGAGGCGGTTGGAACTGCCGCGGGAGGTGATCCAAGCAGGTGCAAATGTGCTAGGATCGTCGGCATGAGTTCATCCATGCCCCGTCCAATCCTGCCGCCCCTCGGCGACCGTTTCCGCCTTAACCCGGTCGCGGCGCGCCTTGCGCCGCTGTTCGGCTTCGCGCTGCTGATCGTGTCATGCGCGCTGGCAAGCTTTGCATTCGCCTGTGCCACGCCGTTTGCGGCTTGCGCGGTTGTCGCCGCCGCCATGCTGCCGCTGCGTCCGGCGCTGCTCGTCGTCACCGGCGCCTGGCTGGTGAACCAGGGCATCGGCTTCGGCGCGCTGCACTATCCGATCGACCCCAGCACTATCGCCTGGGGCTTCGTCATCGGCGCTGCTGCGCTGCTATCGACCGCAGCAGCATCGACGGTCCTCCGTAGGCTGCCGCGAGGCCGCACGCCACTGATGCTTGCGATTGCATTCGTTGCCGCCTACGCGGTCTATGAGTTCGCGCTGCTTGCCGCGACGCCGGTCCTGGGCGGCGAGGGCGCCTTCACCGCCGCCATCGTGACCCGGATCGGGCTGACCAGCGCCATCTGGCTCGCCGGCCTCGTCGCCGTCTGTGAGATCGTCCGTCTGGCCGATCCGTTCGGGCGCGCGATGCGGAACGACTGAGCGCCAACCAAGGCACTGAAGTCCGGTCATGCCGATAACCGGACCTTTGCCCAGCGCTGCAAGGCGACCGCTGTCCAAACCGTCTCGACAAACCCGAACGGCCAGGCGCCCTGGAGAAAGCCATAGACCCCGCTGAACGCGCAGGCTGCCGCGAAGGCCAGCACGAAATGCGGTCCGCGCGGCTCAAGCGCGTAAAACAGCAGCATCGCACTGACCGACAGCACTCCGAAGATTGTGATTGCGTCCATCAGCCGGCCGGAGGCTTCGGCTTCTTGGCGACACCGAGGGTGTGGACGACGGCGGGCCCCATAACCGGCCACAGCGCGGCCGTCGCGGTCAGAACGGTCGCGGCGCACATTGCAGCCAGCACGGACGATCGGATTTTCAAGCCGCGCGTCCGCGATCGACAGACGATCCAGACCCAGGCGCAGACCACGACGGCGATGGACAGTTTCGTCATCAGCCCGTGCGCATGGTCGAGCACCGCGATCAGGCTGCCCACGCTGGCGAGCACGACAGCGGGTACCCTGCGCCCTCTTGGACAAGAGGGTGAAGCGACGAAGCAAAGCTCGGGCGGAATCAGCCGCGAGAACGCGAAGCGTGTCTGCAAGTTGAATCTGCATTGGCGGATGGCGATTGCTGCCCCTTGCTCCGTCATTGCGAGCGCAGCGAAGCGATCCAGAGTCTTTCCGCGGAGGATTCTGGATGCTTCCGCCTTCGCTAAAGCTTCGGCGGACAAGTCGCTCCGCTCGCAAAGACGATGTGGAGAGAGTGTGCACAACACTTCGATCTGTGGCCTGGACGCAGCGCCCTTGCAGCGCGTCCGGACAGGCGGGGAGATGAAGGCGCCGACTCACCTTGGCTGCGCCTCGTGGTCGCGCCGAAGTTGCAACGCAGGCACGCACCGGAAACTTGAAGTGGATTGTCCTCCCGCCGGGGGTATCGCAGTAAGCTCGATCGTGTCCTCACGGCCACGATTGTGCCGTCCGTGCAACACCCGTCACGGATTTAACCATCTTCTCTGTCCGTTCGCATCGACGCCGCTTTTTGGCCACACCCGAACATGAATAAAATCACTCGAATATTTTAGCGGCAGCGGTGATCCTGGAAGACGACGGAAATCCCCAAGGTCGATTCAAAAGGTCGATTAAAGTCTTGGCTCTGATTTTTCGGGTCTGAAAGGGTTGGCCGGGGAAACTGGTTTGCGATGGACGCGAAGAGCAACATCAAGCAGAGGCTGCCGAGCCGTCACGTGACGGAAGGTCCTGCGCGCGCGCCCCATCGCTCCTACCTCTACGCCATGGGTCTGACCACCGACCAGATCCACCAGCCCTTCGTCGGCGTCGCCTCGTGCTGGAACGAGGCCGCGCCCTGCAACATCTCCCTGATGCGCCAGGCGCAGGCGGTGAAGAAGGGCGTCGCAGCCGCCGGCGGCACGCCGCGCGAGTTCTGCACCATCACCGTGACCGACGGCATCGCGATGGGGCATGACGGCATGCGCTCCTCGCTGCCGTCGCGCGAATGCATCGCCGATTCCGTCGAACTGACGATCCGCGGCCACGCCTATGACGCTCTCGTTGGCCTGGCCGGCTGCGACAAGTCGCTGCCGGGCATGATGATGGCGATGGTCCGTCTCAACGTGCCCTCGATCTTCATCTATGGCGGCTCGATCCTGCCCGGCAATTTCCGGGGCCAGCAGGTGACCGTGCAGGACATGTTCGAAGCCGTCGGCAAGCACTCGGTCGGCGCAATGTCGGACGAGGACCTCGACGAGATCGAGCGCGTGGCGTGCCCCTCGGCGGGTGCCTGCGGCGCGCAGTTCACCGCCAACACGATGGCGACCGTCTCCGAGGCGATCGGGCTGGCCTTGCCGTACTCGGCCGGTGCTCCGGCACCCTATGAAATTCGCGACGCCTTCTGCATGACCGCGGGCGAGCAGGTCATGCAGCTGATCGCCCAAAACATCCGGCCACGCGACATCGTCACCCTCAAGGCGCTGGAGAATGCCGCCGCCGTGGTCGCCGCGTCCGGTGGCTCGACTAATGCTGCACTGCACCTGCCGGCAATCGCGCACGAGTGCGGCATCAAGTTCGACCTGTTCGACGTCGCCGAAATCTTCAAAAAGACACCGTACGTCGCGGATTTGAAGCCAGGCGGCCGTTATGTCGCCAAAGACATGTTTGAAGTAGGTGGCATACCGCTTCTGATGAAGACGCTGCTCGACAACGGATTTCTCCACGGTGACTGCATGACCGTCACCGGTCGAACGATCGCCGAAAACCTCAAAAGCGTGAAGTGGAATCCGCACCAGGACGTGGTGCACCCGGCAGACAAGCCCATCACCGTCACCGGCGGTGTGGTCGGTCTGAAGGGCAATCTGGCGCCAGAAGGTGCGATCGTGAAAGTCGCGGGAATGTCCAACCTCAGGTTCACCGGTCCGGCCAGGTGCTTCGACCGTGAGGAGGATGCTTTCGAGGCCGTCCAGAAGCGCACCTACCGCGAAGGCGAAGTCATCGTGATCCGCTACGAGGGGCCGAAGGGCGGTCCCGGCATGCGGGAAATGCTCCAGACCACCGCGGCGCTGACCGGCCAGGGCATGGGCGGCAAGATCGCGCTCATCACCGACGGCCGCTTCTCCGGCGCCACCCGCGGCTTCTGCATCGGCCATGTCGGGCCGGAAGCCGCCATCGGCGGCCCGATCGGGTTGCTGGAGGACGGCGATATCATCGAAATCGACGCGGTCGCCGGTACCCTTAACGTAAAATTGAGCGACCAGGAGCTTGCCCAACGCAAGACCAAATGGACCGCTCGCGCGACTAACCACACGACGGGCGCGCTCTGGAAATATGCTCAGCAGGTTGGACCAGCGGTCGGTGGGGCAGTGACCCATCCGGGCGGCGCGCACGAGAAACAGTGCTATGCGGACATCTAGGCGTACCATCGTTGCGTTTGTGTTGGGGGCTGCCGCGCTGGCCGCGCCGGCTCTCGCCTTTGACGGCGCACCCGTCAGCCAGAAGGATGCGACCATCCCGGTGGTCACGACCTTGCCGGGCGCAGCAGGCAAGGTGCGCAATGTACCGCCAGTCGTGCCCCAGGAAACCTCGCTCAGCGCCCTGCAATATGCCGCGGAGGGTGGCCACCCCATCGCGCAGTGGAAGCTCGGCCGCATGTACGCCAATGGCGACGGCGTCGCCCAGGACGATGTGCGTGCGTTCGAGTATTTCACCCGCATCGCCAACGCGCACGCCGAAGACAGCCCGTCCGCGCCGCAGGCGCAGATCGTCGCCAACGCCTTTGTGGCGCTCGGCCGCTATTATCTCAGCGGCATCCCGAATTCGAAGGTCAAGCCGGACCAGGAGCGGGCGCGGGAGATGTTTTCCTATGCCGCGTCCTATTTCGGCAATGCGGATGCGCAATACGATCTCGCCCGCCTGTACCTGAAGACGCCGGACGCTTCGCGCGAGGATTTCCGCTACGGCGCGCGCTGGCTTGGGCTCGCCGCGCAGAAGGGCCAGCACGAGGCCCAGGCGCTGCTCGGCCAGATGCTGTTCAACGGCGACCGCCTGCCGCGGCAGGCCGCGCGCGGCCTGATGTGGCTGACGCTGGCGCGCGACAGCGCAGGCAGCGACGAGACCTGGATCAAGGAAAACTACAACCGCGCCTTCGCAAAGGCCTCCGACGACGATCGCGCCATGTGCCTGCAGATGCTGGAGCAATGGGTGCAGGGTCGACGGGAGTGATGGGTTGAGGCGGCCTCACGCCGCCTCAAGATCGAGATCCGCCCACACCGGCACGTGGTCCGACGGCTTCTCCCAGCTGCGCACATAGCTGTCGATGCCGACATTGGCGAGCCGGTCGCTGGCCTGTGGCGACAGCAGAAGGTGGTCGATCCGCAGGCCGTGGTTCTTCTGCCAGGCGCCGGCCTGGTAGTCCCAGAACGTGTAGAGCCCGGGCTCGTCGGTGACGGCCCGAAGCGCATCGGTCAGGCCGAGGCCGAGCAGGGACTGAAAACTTTCCCGCGTCTCGGGCTTGAACAGGGCGTCCTCGATCCAGGCGGCGGGATTATGGACGTCCCGGGCATGCGGGATGACGTTGAAGTCGCCTGCGAGGATCAGCGGCTCCTCGGTCTTGAGGCGCTCCTTCGAATACTCAAGAAGCCGCGACATCCATTTGAGCTTGTAGGGATATTTCTCGGTCCCGACCGGGTTGCCATTGGGCAGATAGAGGCAGGCGATGCGCAGCACGCCGGACTTGAGCGTCACCACGCCTTCGAGGAAGCGGGCATGCGCATCCTCGTCGTCGCCGGCCAGCCCCGACTTGGTCTCGTCGAACCGGAGCTTGGAGAGCAGGGCGACACCGTTGAACGTCTTCTGCCCGTGGGTGACCACGTTGTAGCCGAGCGCCTCGATCTCCAGCCGCGGGAAGGCGTCGTCGACGCATTTGATCTCCTGGAGGCAGACGATGTCCGGCTGGCACTCCTTCAGCCAGGTCAGGAGGAGATCGATGCGCTGCCGGACCGAGTTCACGTTCCAGGTGGCTATTCTGATGGGCATCTTGGCGGCTCCGGGCAGGGGCCATGGTTAGAACAAAATGCAAACGCGCCCGTCAAGGACGCTGCGAAATCTCCCACAAAATTAACCCGGCTTAAGTCGGGCCCGGTCCATTGATCGTGAAAAGGTTTTTCGAATGGGACGGCCGAACAAAGCCATGAAGCGAACCGAGCCCCGCGACGGGTTGATCGGCGCGTTCCTGTACTGGCTCGGCGGCTACGAGATCGAGGACGGCCTGACCGCCGGTCTCAGCGAGCGCGAGCTGAGCCGCATCCGTGCCAAGCAGATCGACGCGGTGATACGCCTGATCCCGGTGACGATGGCCGTCACTATGCTCAACGTCGCGGTGGTGCTGATTTTGTTCTGGGGTCGTGGCTGGAACGACTTTCTCGCGATCTGGGGCATGACCCTCGCGACCGCCGCCTCGCTTGCGGTGCGCGCGTGGCGGCGCTCCCACCAAAGCCCGCCTCAGGAAGCCTCACCCCGCGCCGCGCGGCAGATGTTGCGGCAGGCGTTCTTCCTCGCCGCAATCTGGGGCACGCTGCCGGTCGCGCTGTTCAGCCGCATCGAGCCGACCAGTCAGCTCATTCTGGCCTGCCTTATGGTCGGCATGATGTCCGGCGGTGCCTTCACGCTCTCGACCTTCCCGCGTGCGGGCCTTGTCTATCTCGCGACGACGACGATCGCCTGTGCCGGTGCGTTGCTGTTATGCGGCACCGGGCCTTACCTCGTGACCGCCGTGTTCCTGCTGCTGTTCGCGTTCTTCATGGCGCGCAACATCGTCTCGCAAGGCAATCTGTTCCTTGGCAATCTCAAGGCCCAGCTTGAGCTCGAGCGCCAGACCGAGATCATCTCGCTGTTGCTGAAAGATTTTCAGGAGAACGCCAGCGACTGGCTGTGGCAGACCGACGCCGAAGGGCATTTGGTCGACGTGCCCGAGCGCTTCGCCGCGGTCGCACAGCTGCCACTGCCCTTGCTGAAGGGCTCGCATTTCGCCGACGTGCTCGACATGCTGTGCCCCGAAGACAAGAGCGCGGCCTACAATGTCGTCGGCCTGATGGAGCACGCCGAACCGCTGCACGAGATGAATCTCAAGGTCGTCGCCGGCGGCGAGGCGCGGCTGTGGTCGCTCACCGCGAAGCCGGCCTACGACCGCGACGGTCAATTCCTCGGCTATCGCGGCTTCGGCCGCGACGTGACCGAGCGCTGGCGCGCGGAAAAGGCCGAGGCCGAGAGCCGCGCCAAATCGGATTTCCTCGCGGTGATGAGCCACGAGATCCGCACGCCGATGAACGGCGTGCTCGGGCTTGCCAGCATGCTTCTGGAGACAAAACTCGATCCGGAGCAGCACGAGGCCGTCACCACGATCCGCGAGTCCGGCGACAATCTCCAGCGCATCCTCAACGACATCCTGGACCTCTCCAAGCTCGAGGCTGGACGCTTCGCGTTCGAGGTGATCGACTTCGCGCCGCAGGCGCTGGTAGAGACATTGGCGACCGTCGTGCGCGCGAGTGCCAAGAGCAAGGGGCTCGCGGTCAAGGTCAAGCTCGATCCGAACCTGCCGCCGACGCTGCGCGGCGATGTCGCGCGTATCCGCCAGGTCCTGCTCAACCTCGCATCCAACGCGGTGAAGTTCACCGACCAAGGCGAAGTCACGATCGCAGCCGTCTGTCAGGCCCGCCGCGATCTGCTCGCCACCGTCGAATGGAGCGTGACCGACAGCGGTATCGGCATCGCCCCCGAGAAGCTTGGCCAGCTCTTCTCCGACTTCGCGCAGGCCGACGCCTCGATCAGCCGCCGCTTCGGCGGCACCGGGCTTGGGCTTGCGATCTCCCGGCGCATCATCGAACAGATGGGCGGCACCATCGGCGTCACCTCGACGCCGGGCGAGGGCTCGACATTCAGCTTCACGCTGGTGCTGCCCTGGAGCCAGGAGCAGGCATCCGACTACATTGCCGACCGCGACGAAGCCGACTACCTCAAGGCGCGTATCGCGAGTCTCGACCGACCGCTGAGGGTGCTGGTCGCCGAGGACGACGCCGTCAACCGCATGGTCGTGAGCAAGATGTTAGGGGCCTTCGACGTCGAGCTGCGCGTCGTCACCGACGGCGTCGAGGCCGTCGCGGCGGCCTCGGAGGAAGACTACGATCTCGTGCTGATGGACGTGCGGATGCCCGACATGGACGGCCTTGCCGCAACCCGGGCGATCCGTGCGCAAGGTGGCCGATTCGAATCCTTGCCGATCATCGCGCTCACCGCCAATGCCTTCCCCGAGGACGTCAAGATCTGCCGCGAGGCCGGCATGTCGGACTTCCTGGCCAAGCCGCTACGCAAACCCGCGCTGCTGGCGGCGCTGCTGCGCGCGCTCGATGGACATGTGATGGCGGGAGACGCACCACTTCAGCCGGAGCTCATGTCGGTCGACGTGGAGTGGACGGACGAGGAAAGGCAGATGACCGGCGCCTAGCCGGCGACGTCAGATCGAGAAGCTGGTCCCGCAGCCGCAGGACGCCGTGGCGTTCGGATTGTTGACGCGGAACGAGGCGCCGATCAGATCGTCGACGAAATCGACCTGCGACCCCGCCAGGAACGGCTGCGAGGCGGAATCGACCAGCACCACCGCATTGTCCTGCTCGATCACGAGATCGTCGTCAGTGCGGGCACGGTCAATGTCGAACTTGTACTGGAAACCGGAACAGCCTCCGCCCTCGACCGAGATCCGCAGCATCGCGCCAGACCCTTCGCCCTTGAGGATCTCCCCAATCCGGCGTGCGGCCTTGTCACTGATGGTCACGTCAGTCGTCATCGTTCGTCTCCGATAGGCCCGCTCACACCAAGGTCACCTGAAGGTCACGTGCCCTATTCAGTTGGTATCCCGCGTCCGGCATAGTTAAGTGCCACCATACGCAGAATCAAATGGATAGAGACTAAATTCGCCGTGTCCGTCGGAATGGCTGCCCCCCACGCGCCCTATGCCTGCGATCCCGAGCGCAGTCGCGGCCGATTGGTCGCGGAACCGCCAAGCCGGACCCGCAGCCCGTTTCGACGGGATTGCGACCGGGTGATCCATTCCACCGCGTTCCGCCGGCTGAAATACAAGACCCAGGTGTTCGTGTTCCACGAGGGCGACCACTACCGCACCCGGCTGACCCATTCGCTGGAGGTGGCGCAGATCGCCCGCGCGCTGGCCCGGCAGCTCGGGCTGGACGAGGACCTCACGGAAACCCTGGCGCTCGCCCACGATCTCGGCCATCCGCCGTTCGGGCACGCCGGCGAGCGGGCGCTGGACGCCTGCCTGAAGGATTTTGGCGGCTTCGATCACAACGCCCAGACGCTCCGCGTCGTTGCGGCCCTGGAACAGCGCTATCCCGAATTCGACGGGCTCAACCTGACCTGGGAAGCGCTGGAGGGCATCGTCAAGCACAACGGCCCGCTGACCGATCGCAGCGGTGCGCCGGCCGGGCGTTATCGCGAGCGCGGCGTTCCCGTCGGCATCGCCGACTACATCAAGATCTATGATCTCGAATTGTGGAGTTTCGCCTCGCTGGAGGCACAGGTCGCCGCGATCGCGGACGACATCGCCTATGATGCCCACGATATCGACGACGGTCTGCGCGCCGGCCTGTTTCACCTCGACGACCTCAAGGTGATGCCGCTGACCGCGGAGATCATCGCCGAGACTTCTGCGCATTACCCCGATCTCGAAGACGTCAGGCGCGGCGCCGAGCTGGTGCGCGAGCTGATCTCACACTTGATCGGTGCCGTGTTCGCCGAGGCCCAGATAAACCTTACCGCCGTGAAACCGCAATCCGCACAGGACGTGCGCCAGCAGAGCCGGGCATTGATCGCATTCCCCGCCGCGGTCGCCGAGGAGGAGGCCGCCATCAAGCGCTTTCTCTATCAGCACATGTACCGCCACAAGCGGGTCATGCGGGTGATGGGCGAGGCGGAACAGATCCTGTTCGACCTGTTCGCAAAATACCTCACCTCGCCCGGCGAGCTGCCGCCGGAATGGCTGGTCGGGGCGGAGGCGGACAACGAGGGCGACCGGGCCCGCCGGATCGGGAATTTCATTGCCGGAATGACCGACCGTTTCGCCCTGACCGAGCACCAGCGGCTCTTTGACTCGACCCCGGATTTGCGTTAGGCGGCGCCCATGCCCGACACATCCTCAGCACTGCACCTGTTCGCCGACGTGCTCGCACGCGTGCACGCGGTCTGCCGCGCGCTCGCGGCGGAAGCCAACTGGCCCGAGGGCATCGATTTCTCGCGCGTGGTGGTCGAGCCGCCGCGCGATGCTTCCCATGGCGACATGGCGACCAACGCAGCCATGGTGCTTGCGAAAGAGGCAAAGGCAAAGCCGCGCGACCTCGCCGAGCAGATCGCCGAACGGCTGCGCGCGGACCCGTTGATCGCCAAGGTCGACGTCGCAGGTCCAGGCTTCATCAACCTGACGCTGGAGCCGGCCGCATGGGCCGAGGCGCTACGGACCGTGCTGCGCGAGGGCGCCGATTACGGCCGCGTCCGCGGCGGCTCCAAGGTCAACGTCGAATATGTCTCCGCCAACCCCACCGGACCGATGCATGTCGGCCATTGCCGCGGCGCCGTGTTCGGCGATGCGCTGGCGAGCCTGCTTGAATTCGCAGGCCGTGACGTCACGCGCGAATATTACATCAACGACGCCGGCGCGCAGGTCGACGTGCTCGCCCGCTCCGCGTTCCTCCGGTATCGCGAGGCGCTCGGCGAAGACATCGGCGCGATGCCGGAAGGCCTTTATCCCGGCGACTATCTGAAGCCGGTCGGGCAGGCGCTGGCGCAGGAGCACGGCGACAAGCTCCTCGCCGTGAGCGAGGGCGCGTGGCTACCGACGGTGCGCGCCAAGGCGATCGCGATGATGATGGACGAGATCAAGGATGATCTCGCCGCGCTCAACATCCGCCACGACGTGTTCTTCTCCGAGCGCTCGCTACAGAACGCCGGCAACAACAAGGTCGCCGAGACCATCGATTTCCTGCGCGCCAAGGGCGACGTCTACCAGGGCCGTCTGCCGCCCCCAAAGGGGGCTCCGACCGAGGATTGGGAAGATCGCGAGCAGTTGCTGTTCAAGGCGACCGCCTATGGCGACGACGTCGATCGCCCGCTGATCAAGTCGGATAATTCCTACACCTACTTCGCCGCCGACATCGCCTACCACAAGAACAAGTTCGATCGTGGTTTCGCGGAGATGATCGACGTCTGGGGCGCCGACCATGGCGGCTACATCAAGCGCATGCAGGCGGCGGTGAAGGCGACCACCTCCGGCAAGGGGGCGCTCGACGTCAAGATCGTCCAGCTGGTGAAGTTGCTGCGCAACGGCGAGCCGGTGAAAATGTCCAAGCGGAGCGGGGACTTCGTCACCTTGCGTGAGGTGGTGGATGAAGTCGGCCAGGACGCCGTCCGCTTCATGATGCTCTACCGCAAGAACGACGCGGTGCTCGACTTCGACCTCGCCAAGGTCGTGGAACAGTCGCGCGACAACCCGGTGTTCTACGTGCAGTACGGCCACGCCCGCGGCCACTCGATCTTCCGCAACGCCCGGGCCGAGGTGTTCCCGGAACTCCCGGAGGAAACGGAAAAGCGCATCGCCTGGCTGGGTGAGTCGGCGGTGGAACGGCTGTCGAACCCGGCTGAACTCGACCTTCTTAAGCGGCTCGCAATATTTCCGCGCATGCTGGAAGCGGCCGCAACCGCCCACGAGCCGCACCGAATTGCCTTCTATCTCTATGATTTAGCCAGCGAATTTCATGCACTTTGGACGAAGGGGCGCGATTTGCCCTATTTACGCTTCATTATCAATAATGATGCAGATCTAACGAAGGCGCGGCTGGCCATGGTCCAGGGCGTCGTCTCTGTCCTGGCATCGGGCCTCGCCATCCTCGGCGTCCATGCTCCGGACGAGATGCGGTAGTTTGGGGCGAACTACTTAAGGGATTTCGGGGCTAACCGGCAGAAGCCGGATCGCTTAGACTTGGTTGAAAGCCTTGTGGGTCGAAAGCCGCGCCTTGGTCGAGGGGCGCGCGGCTTTCCCGAAGGGACGCATCATCACGATGGCCGAACGATATCAGGACAGACCGTTTCCTTCCGATGACTATCGCGGTGGCGATCAGCATGGGAGGGCGGAGAGCGGTGATCCCTTGGCCGAACTTGCCCGCCTGATCGGGCAGACCGATCCGTTCGCAGCGCAAGGGCGGCCGGGCGTGCACCCGCCTGCAGCACCTGCGCCTGCCCAGAGCTATCAGGACGACGACTATCGCCAGGACGATGGCCAGCAGGACTATGCCGAGCAGGCCCCGCCGCCGCCCGGGCCACCCTCATGGATGCGGCGCGCCAATGTGCAGCCGCAGACGGTGCCAGCTGAGCCTGCCCATCCCGCTTCCGTAAACCCGGTTCATCCACTGCATCGTTATTCAGCCCAGCCGACTGCGCCCGAGCCTGAACCTGATTATCGTCAGCCGCAGGCCTATCCGGATCAGGCCTATCAAGCTCGCACCCATCAGGGGCAGGCCTATCAGGATCAGGCATATCAGCAGCCCGATCAGGCTTACCAGGAGCAAGCCCACCAGCAGCCCGATCCGGCGCGCTACGACGAGGCGCTCTACGGACGGCTGGAGGCGGGCGAGCAGGACTATCAGCGCGATCCCGCCTATCCCGACGATCCTTACGCGTTCCAGAGCGACTATCCCGAGGCCGATCTCGACGAGCCGAAGAAGCAGCGCGGCGGCATGATGACCGTCGCGGCGATCCTGGCCCTTGCCGTGGTCGGGACCGGCGCTGCGTTCGCTTACAAGACCTATGTGGGCTCGCCCCGCAGCGGCGAGCCGCCGATCATCAAGGCCGACAACACGCCGACCAAAATCGTGCCGGCGCCGTCGGACTCCTCAGCCAAGGTACCGGACCGCATGGTCACCGGAGATGGAGCCGAGAAGATCGTGCCGCGCGAGGAGGCGCCTGTCGACGTCAACGCCAAGGCGGGAGGTCCCCGCGTGGTGTTCCCGGCGCTGAACCAGAACGCGAACCCGCCGCCAGTCGCGAGCGTGTCGCCGTCCAGCATTCCGCTGTCGAGTGCGGGCCCGAATCCGAGCAACGGCACGCTGCCGAACAATTCGCCGCGCGCGATCAGGACCGTGGCCGTGAAGGGCGATCAGACCGACGCCACCGCGTCGCAAGCGGCCACGGCCGCGAAGCCGACAGCTCTCCCGAAGCCCGTTGCGGCACCAGCTGCACCACGCACGCCGCCGACCTCGGCCAATGCCAGTGCCAATCAGCCGCTCTCGCTGGCGCCGCAATCGGCGCCGGCCGCGGAGCCACCGCAGCGGATGGCTGCGACCAATCCGACGCAAATTGCGCCCGCGAGCAGCGGTGGCGGCGGCTACGTCGTGCAGGTCTCCTCGCAGCAGACCGAGGATAGCGCCCACGCCTCCTACCGGGTGCTTCAGAGCAAGTACGGCAGCGTGCTTGGCTCCCGCGCACCCGTGGTCAAGCGGGTCGACCTGACCGACAAGGGCAAGGGAATCGTCTACCGCGCCTTCGCTGGGCCGTACGGATCGCTCGAAGAGGCGAACCAGGCCTGCAACAGTTTGAAATCCGCTGGCCTGTCTGCCTGCTTCGTCCAGAGGAATTAACGGCCGTTTCCTTGACCCTCTCGCGGGTCAGGGTTAATCGGCCGTATGAGCACGCGGGCCTTCATTACCGGCGTTTCCGGAACGGAACTAACCGCCGCCGAGCGGGAGTTTATCCGCCGCGAACGCCCGTGGGGCTTCATCCTCTTCAAGCGCAATGTCGAGACGCCGGCTCAAGTTGCTGCACTCGTTGCGGAATTGCGGGCGGTTGCGGGTTTCGCTGATGCCCCTGTCCTGATCGATCAGGAGGGTGGGCGGGTGCAGCGCCTGGCGCCGCCGCATTGGCCGGTCTATCCGCCGGGCGCTATTTTCGCAGGCCTCTACGATACTGATTCGGCGCTCGGGCTGACCGCGGCGCGCCTCAGCGCCCGGCTGATCGCGTGCGATCTCGCAGATCTCGGCATTACCGTGGATTGCTTGCCGCTGGCCGACGTGCCGGTGGCTGGCGCCAACGCCGTCATCGGGAACAGGGCTTACGGCACCGAACCGGGAAAGGTCGCCGCGATCGCCCGCGCGGTCACCGAGGGCCTGGAACAGGGTGGCGTGTTGCCGGTGCTCAAGCACATCCCCGGCCATGGCCGAGCTACGGCCGATACCCATTTCAATCTGCCGACGGTCGACACGTCGCGCGACGAACTGGATCGCACCGACTTCGCGGCATTCAAGCCTTTGGCGGATTTGCCGATGGCCATGACTGCACATGTTGTGTTTAGCGCGGTCGACCCCGCCCATCCGGCGACGACATCTGCGACAATGATCGCTGAGGTGATTCGCGGCGCAATCGGGTTCCAGGGTTTGTTAATGAGTGATGACGTGTCGATGAACGCGCTGTCGGGCAACATCGCCGAACGGACCCGCGCCATTTTTGCGGCCGGCTGCGACATGGCCCTGCATTGCAACGGCAACATCGAGGAAATGCGTGAGGTCGCCGGCCAGACACCCGAACTGGCGGGCAGGGCGCTGGAGCGGGCGAACGCCGCGCTCGCTGCGCGTAAAGGACCGCAACCGTTCGATCGCGCGGCCGCGCGCGCCGAACTGGAGGCATTGATCGCACGGGCAAACACGGCATCGGCATGACCGCAGAAATCCTATCGTTTGAAACCGGGCGGCCCGCAGAGCTCGCCGAGGGTGAGCCGGCGTTGGTGGTGGACGTCGAGGGTTATGAAGGTCCGCTCGACCTGCTGCTCGCACTGGCGCGGCAGCAGAAGGTAGATCTCGCCAAGATCTCGATCCTGGCGCTCGCCGACCAGTATCTCCACTTCATCGAAGCCGCGCGAAAGATCCGCCTCGAGCTCGCCGCCGACTATCTCGTGATGGCGGCATGGCTCGCCTTCTTGAAATCGCGTCTGCTGCTGCCGGAGCCGCCGAGTGCGGAAGGCCCGAGCGCCGAGCAGATGGCAACGGCGCTCGCCAATCGGCTGCGCCGGCTGGAGGCCATTCGTGAAGCCGCCAACCGGCTGATGAACCGGCAGCAATTGCTGCGCGACATTTTCCCGCGCGGCGAGCCCGAGCAGATCGCCGAGATCAGGCATCCGAAATATACCGCGACGCTCTATGACCTGCTCACCGCCTATGCCGCGCAGCGCCAGTCGCGCGTGCTGGCGAGCGTGCATCTGGCCAAGCGCACGGTGTGGTCGCTCGCCGAGGCGCGCGCCACGCTGGAGCGGCTGGTCGGCAGCATCAGCGAGCAAGACGATTGGGGCGTTCTCGACGATTTTCTGCTTCAGCATGTCGCCGATCCGACGCAGCGCGCGACGGTGCTCGCCTCGAGTTTCGCGGCTGCGCTCGAGCTGGTGCGCGAAGGTCAGCTCGAGCTGAATCAGAAAGAGGCGTTTGCGCCCATCTATTTCCGGAAGGGGCGCCCCAAGCCGGTCATGGAGGCAGCTCCTGCGCCCGATGCGCCGGTCGCTTAAGTGCAACAAGGAGAATCTGCCATGGCAAGCCTGGCTGAAGTGCGGGTAGAAGAGGCCGAGCCGATGGAGAACGAGTCCCAGGCACGTCCCGAAGAATTGCGGCTGCTGGAAGCGCTGCTGTTCGCTTCGAATGAACCGCTGGACACCGCGACGCTGGCCAAGCGCATGCCCGAGGGCGTCGACGTGAAGGCCGCGCTCGAGCAGTTGCAGGCCGACTACTCCCTGCGCGGCGTGAATCTCGTGCGGGTCGCTAACAAATGGACCTTCCGCACCGCGGGCGATCTCGCCTGGCTGATGACCCGCGAGAGCACCGAAACCCGCCGCCTGTCGCGCGCCGCGATCGAGGTGCTGGCGATCATCGCCTATCACCAGCCGGTGACGCGCGCCGAGATCGAGGAGATCCGCGGCGTCGTCACCTCGAAGGGCACGCTGGACGTGCTGCTGGAAACCGGCTGGATCAAGCCGCGCGGTCGTCGCAAGACGCCGGGCCGTCCCTTGACCTTCGGAACCACCGAGGACTTCCTGTCGCAGTTTACTCTGGAACAGCTCGGCGATTTGCCGGGCCTGGAGGAGCTGAAGGGCACGGGCCTGCTGGATTCGCGCCTGCCGACCGGATTCAGCGTGCCGACGCCGTCGGATGACCCGACTTTGCGGGAAGACGAGGATCCGCTGGAGCCGGGCGAGGACCTTGATCTGGCGCTGGCGCCCGCGGTCGAGCCCGAGACGCCGCCGGAAGGCGGCCATGAGGGGGGCGAGGGTGGCAGCGAGGACTGACGTCCCGGCCTTTTACCGGCCGCCTGCGACCAGTTAACACTAGCAAAATTACGTAGCGCCAACAGCGAATTGGCGCTGCCTTGGTCCTTGTTTTTGACACCTGCCAAGCCTAGGTTTCGGTGAAGATCGGCCGGTCCCCGGCCATGCGCGTTTGGAGGGTTGCAGGATGGGTTCACTCAGCATTTGGCACTGGGTCCTGGTGATCGCAGTGGTCCTGCTGCTGTTCGGTCGCGGCAAGATCTCGGATCTGATGGGCGACGTGGCGCAGGGCATCAAGGCGTTCAAGAAGGGCATGCAGGACGACGACAAGGTCGCCGACAAGCCCGAGCCGGCCAAGTCCATCGAGCACAACAATGCCGCGCCGACCGCGGCACGGTCGGACGTCGGCAGCAAGGCCGTCTGAGCCAGAGAGCACGCGAGACGCGGGTAGCGGACCCGATCCTGCGCGCGAGGGATTGGGCCGGCTGCGGCTGGCGTGAACGGAAGACCTCATGTTCGACATCGGGTGGAGTGAACTGGTCCTGATCGGGGTCGTGGCCCTGATCGCCATCGGCCCGAAAGAGCTGCCGGGCGTGCTGCGCATGGTCGGGCAGTGGATGGGCAAGGCGCGCAAGATGGCCGCCGAATTCCAGGGCCAATTCCAGGAAGCGATGCGCGAGGCCGAAATGGCCGACCTCAAGAAGAGCTTCGACGAGGTCAAGGAAGCGGCTTCCGGCTTCGCCGGCAACAATTTGATGACCTCGCTCCAGAAAGACGTCAGCGACGCGCTCCGCGTCGATGCGCTGGACAAGCCCGCCGAGACCTCGATCTCCACCGCTGTCGAACCGTCGGCGACTTCAAGCGAAGCGCTGACGACGCCCACCACGCCGGAAGCGCCGACGCCGGAGACCTTCGTGGAAGCCGAGGCACATGCGGCCGTGAACGAGCCGCTCGCCATCACCCGTGAGGTCGAGCAGGCGCAGGTCGCTCAAGGTTCGGGCACGCAAGATTCCGTCACCCAGGACACTGCGCCGGCCGAGGCGATTAAGGACGCCAAAGCGTCATGAGCGCCGCCGATATCGAGGCCAGCAAAGCTCCCCTGATGGACCATTTGATCGAGCTGCGTTCGCGGCTGATCAAAGCGCTGCTCGGCTTCGGCATTGCCTTCATCTTCTGCTTCTTCTTCGCCAAGCAGATCTACAACGTGCTGGTCTGGCCGTTCGTGTGGATCGCGGGTCCCGAGAACTCGAAATTCATCTACACCGCGCTGCTGGAATATTTCATCACCCAGCTCAAGCTCGCGCTGTTCGGCGCCGGCTTCATCTCGTTCCCGATCGTCGCGACACAAATCTATAAGTTCGTCGCTCCCGGACTCTACAAGCACGAGAAGCAGGCCTTCCTGCCGTATCTGGTCGCGACCCCGTTCTTCTTCGTGCTGGGCGCAGCACTGGTCTATTTCGTCGTGCTGCCCATGCTGGTCCGCTTCTCGCTCGGCATGCAGCAGGCCGGCAGTGACGAGACCGCGCAGATCCAGCTGCTGCCCAAGGTCGGCGAATATCTGTCGCTGATGATGTCGCTGATCTTCGCCTTCGGCATCGCCTTCCAGCTTCCGGTGATCCTGACGCTGCTGGGGCGCATCGGCATCGTCACTTCTAAAATGCTGCGCGAGAAGCGCCGCTATTTCATCGTCGTTGCCTTCGTCATCGCGGCCGTTCTGACCCCGCCCGATGTGCTCAGCCAGTGCTCGCTCGCGATTCCCTTGCTCGCGCTCTACGAGGGCTCGATCATCGCGGTGGGAATTGTGGAGAAGAAGGCTGCAGCTTCGCAAGCCTCTAGCGGCACCGACGTATCGACGCCGGCCAATCCGGCAGAGTAGGGCGCCCCATACTCCGGTGTCATTCCCCGCGAAAGCGGGGAATCCAGTACGCCGCGGCCTATGGGGAATCAGTGATGTTTCTGGAATACTGGATCGCCCGCTTTCGCGGGCGATGACAGCCGTGCTAGGGGAAGCAGCCATTTGCATAAATGCAAATCCAGGATTTGCAGGGTTGCAACAAGCCCCAGGACCACGGCCATGCACGACATCAAATCGATCCGCGACAACCCGCAAGCCTTCGACGCCGGCCTCGCACGACGCGGCCTGAAGCCGATGTCGGCGTGGCTGCTTGCGATCGACGAGACCCGGCGTGCGGCGATCCTGGCTTCCGAGCAGGCGCAGGCGCGGCGCAATGCGGCCTCAAAGGAAATCGGCGATGCCAAGAAGACGAAGGACGAGGCGCGCGCGGCGAAGCTGATGGCGGAGGTCGCCGAGCTCAAGACCACCATGCCGGAGCTCGAGGCGACCGCGAAGGCTGCCGACGAGGAGCTCGCCAAGGAGCTGGCGGCGATCCCCAATCTGCCGCTCGGCGAGGTGCCCGATGGTGTCGACGAGCACGGCAATGTGCAGCGCCATGTCTTCGGCAACAGGCGCAACTACGCGTTCGTGCCAAAACCCCATGACGATCTCGGCGCCGCGCTCGGTGACATGGATTTCGAGACCGCAGCGAAGCTCTCCGGCGCGCGCTTCGTCGTGTTGAAGAAGGGACTGGCGCGGCTCGAACGCGCGCTCGGCCAGTTCATGCTGAATCTACACGTTGACGAGCACGGCTATACCGAGATCAATCCGCCGCTGCTCGTGCGCAACGAGATCATGTTCGGCACCGGACAATTGCCGAAGTTCGAGGACGACCAGTTCTGGGCGATCAAGGGCGAATTGCTCGCCGCGCCCGACCATGAGCGGCTCCGGACCGAGCGTCTCGGGATCATTCCGACCGCGGAGGTGGCGCTCACCAATCTCGTCCGAGAATCCATCCTCGACGAAAAGCAGCTGCCGATGCGGCTGACTGCGCTGACGCCGTGTTTTCGCGCGGAGGCGGGCGCCGCAGGGCGCGACACCCGCGGCATGATCCGGCAGCACCAGTTCACCAAGGTCGAACTGGTCTCGATCACGACGCCGGAGACGAGCAAGGACGAGCACGAGCGCATGCTCGCCTGTGCCGAGGAAGTGCTGCGACGGCTCGAGCTGCATTACCGCGTGATGACGCTGTGCACCGGGGATATGGGTTTCTCGTCGCAAAAAACCTATGACATCGAGGTCTGGATGCCGGGTCAGGGCGACGGCGGGGCATTCCGCGAGATCTCAAGCTGCTCGGTTTGCGGCGATTTCCAGGCCCGCCGGATGGACGCGCGCTCGCGCGGCCCCGATGGCAAGCCGCGGTTCGTGCACACGCTCAACGGCTCCGGCACAGCGCTAGGCCGCGCGTTGATCGCCGTGATGGAGACCTATCAGCAAGAGGACGGCTCGATTGCGGTCCCCAGCGTGCTCCAGCCCTATATGGGCGGGCTGAAGGTGGTCGCACGCGACTAGGCGTGCCGCCAATCTGAAACGGAGAAACGTTTGGTTGCGAAGATCGGGCGGCCGGTTATCCTGCCGGCCACCCGACAACGCGAACCGATCGTTCATGGCCTTGCACCGCGATATCTTCTGGGTCGGCAGACAATGGGCGGTGACGGGTGCCGGTATCCAGGCCGTCGATCAGCGGCTGCGTGGCGTGCTCGACATCGCGATCACGCGGCTCTGGGACGACGATCTGGTCCAGAGCCGGCGGGCCAAGCCCGGTGTGAATGCAGCCGATTTCGACCAGGCGCTAACGCTGGCACGTGACCGCTTTCCACAGGCGCCGGTGCCGGACCCATTCGTCGCGCAGCTGGAGGCGCTCGGCGTGATTGAGGCGCCGATGGTGAGCCCGGTCGTGCCGGCGATGAGATTGCACGCGGAGGGCCGGCTTGCGCGCTTTCTGCCGCAATGGCGAGTTCGCCGATAACCGCCAAGCCGGCGACCAGGTGCCGCCCGGTCGGCCGGTTTGCCTGATCGGCCCCGGCCGGATAAGACGGCTCAGACCCGCTTCAGGAATCGACCTTTCCCATGCGCATTCTCTGCACCAATGACGACGGCATCCACGCCCCCGGCCTCAAGGTCCTGGAGGAGATCGCGCGCGCATTGTCCGATGACGTCTGGGTGGTCGCGCCTGAGCTCGACCAGTCCGGCGTGTCGCATTCGCTGTCGCTCAACGATCCGCTGCGCCTGCGCGAGGTCGGTCCGCGGCATTTCGCGGTGCGCGGCACGCCGACCGACTGCGTCATCATGGGCGCGCGCCACATCCTCGGCGCCAAGCTGCCCGATGTCGTGCTGTCCGGCGTCAACAAGGGCCGCAACGTCGCCGAGGACGTGGTCTATTCCGGCACCATCGCCGGTGCGCTGGAGGGCACCATCCTGGGGCTGCCGTCCTTCGCCCTGTCGCAGGAGTTCAGCGTGGAGACCCGCGACCGGCCGCTGTGGGACACGGCCCGCAAATTCGGGCCCGACATCCTGCGCAAGGTGATCGCCGCCGGCATCCCGAAGGACACCGTCATCAACGTCAACTTCCCGGCCTGCGCGCCGGAGGATGTGCTGGGCATCCGCGTGACGCGGCAAGGCAAGCGCAATCTCGGCTTCCTTAGGATCGACGAGCGCAGGGACGGCCGTGGCAATCCGTATTTCTGGATCGGCTTCGAGCGCACCGCGATGATGGATACGCCGGCCGACGGCACCGATCTCGCGGCGCTCCGCGAACGCTACGTCTCCGTCACGCCGCTCAGGCTCGACCGGACCAACGAGGCGTTTTCCGAGGCGCTGAGTGCGACGCTGAAGTAAGTCCGACGCTGAAGTAATCCGACCTGGAATGGGGCCTAGCCGCCGCGAAGCGCGGCTTCGATGGTCTTGCCGAGGGCGTCGAGCTGAAATGGCTTCTGAAGCGCCGGCCGATCGCGGTACTGCTCGGGCAGGCCCGAGGAACCGTATCCGGTGGCGAAGATGAACGGGCAGCCCTTCGCCTTGATGACATCGGCGACCGGCGAGATGACCTTGCCGTTGACGTTGACGTCGAGAATGGCGATGTCGAACTCGGTTGCCTGGGCGAGCCGCATGGCTTCGGTGATGTCGCCCGCCTCGGCTGCGATCTTGTAGCCAAGCTCTTCGAGCATGTCCGCGACCATCATCCTGATCATCACCTCGTCTTCGACGAGGAATACAGAGCGGCCAGTAAGCCCCGTCGCGGTCATGGTCGAGTCCTTGCCCATTGCCAAAAACGTTCGCAGATAACATGAATCGACGCAATGCGCGTTTCGACGAACGGATGCCTGAAAATGGCCATCGCGGCTCGCCCGTTGCAAGCCAATTTATGGTCAACTACGCCATCCGAAGCCTATCATGGGTTCCCTGAGCCGGAACAGGAATCTCGCGCCCAGGTTGGGCGTCCCGGACCGCAAACACAGCACAAGCAGGCAATGACCCCCCATCAGCACCCGCCGGAAAAGATGATGTTTCAGCTCACGCTGAGGCGTCGGGGCATCAGCGACCAGGCGGTCCTGAGGGCCATGGAGGAGGTGCCGCGCGATCAATTCGTCGACGACGCCGATCGGGACGGCGCATATCGCGACAGCGCGCTCCCGATCGCCTGCGGGCAGACCATCAGCCAGCCCTTTGTCGTCGCCTACATGACCGAGCAGCTCCAGCTTCAGAAGAAGCACCGCGTCCTCGAGATCGGCGCCGGCTCGGGCTACCAGGCGGCGGTGCTGTCGCGGCTCGCCGGCCAGGTGTTGACGGTCGAGCGCTACCGCAAGCTTGCGGATGCCGCACGTATCAGGCTTGAAAAACTCAACTATCACAACGTCGAGGTGATGCTGGGCGACGGACTCAATCTGCCCCCCAATATTGGCCCGTTCGATCGCATCATCGTCACGGCCGCGATGGAGCAGCTCCCGGAGAACCTGGTCGAGCGGCTGGAGGTGGGTGGCATCCTGATCGCGCCCGTCGGCCCGCATCAGGGGGTGCAGACGCTGATCCGGCTGAGCCGGACCGAAGCCGGGATCGAGCGCAAGGAACTCGTCGAGGTCCGCTTCGTGCCGGCGCTGCCCGGCGTGGCGCGGGAGCTGTAGAATTCCGGATTGGCTGCGCTGCCAACATCTTATTGGGAGGGTTAAGCCGTTATTTACTCGGCGCGTGTTTACTTAAAACACCAGTTCTGTTGCGTACGAGTGAGTAACCATGTCCGTTGCCGCCGAGTTGCTTTACTCGCGCCGTGTGCCGCAGGTCGCGGTGCTGGCGCTGATCTCCTTCAGCTTCGCAGGGTGCAGCGCCGACATGTCGTCGCGCATGTCCCAGTCGAACTTCTCCAATCCCTTCGCGCAGGAATCGACCGGTTCGGTGCAGCAGGCCCCGCCGCCGCAGCGTGAGTTGCCGCAATATTCGCGGCCGCAGACGCAGTCCGGTTATTATCAGTCGCAGCCTTTGCCGCCGGCGGTATCCACGCCGCAATCCTACCCCGTTGCAGCAGGCGGTGTGTCCGGAGGCGGACGCGGCGTGGGCTCCTACGCACCCCCGGCGCAGCCGCATCTCGAGACCACGGCCACCGTGCCGCCACGCTCGGTTGCAGCCGCCCAGCCGGTCGGCGGAACCAAGATCATCGTCGGCACCAGCGATACGCTCGACCTGCTTGCCAAACGCTATCGCGTCACGCCGCAGGCGATCCTCGCCGCCAACGGCTATAAGGGGCCGCGCGCGCTCTCGCCCGGCCAGCAACTGATCATTCCGCACCAAGCTACGGCGGCTGCGCCCGCGCCGCTCATGGCTCCCGTTGCCGCTGCCCCAGCGCCCGCTGCGAAGCCGGTTGCGGCCGTTGCCGCGCCGTCAAGCACGCACTTCGTGAACCACGGCGACACGCTCGCCAGCATTGCCCGCAAGAACCATATCTCGGCGGCCGAATTGGCCCGCGCCAACGGCCTCGATCCCTCTGCAAAACTCAAGCTCGGCGCCAGGCTGGCCGTGCCCGGGGCCAAGACCGCCGCTGTCGCAGCACCGCTTGCCGCGGCTCCGGTCGGAGCCGCTCCCGTCGCGGGGACGCTGCAGCCGGTTGCTGCCGCGCCTGCGCCCGCCACCAAGATGGCCGCCGTCGCCGCGCCGGTGCAGAGCGCGCGCCTGGCCCAGGCCACCGCCAACGTCGAAGACAAGGCCGCGGACACTCCCGCGAAAGCTGCGGAGACCACCAGCGCGCTGCCGACTTTCCGCTGGCCGGTGCGCGGCAAGGTGGTCACGAGCTACGGCGCCAAGACCAATGGCAAATCCAACGACGGCATCAATCTCGCGGTGCCCGAGGGCACGCCGGTCAAGGCGGCCGAAGACGGTGTCGTTGCCTATTCCGGCAACGAGCTGAAAGGTTACGGCAATCTGGTCCTGGTTCGGCACTCCAACGGCTACGTCACCGCATATGCCCATGCGAGTGAGCTGATGGTGAAGCGCGGCGATACCATCAAGCGCGGCCAGGTCATTGCCAAGTCGGGTCAATCCGGGGAGGTGGCGTCGCCGCAGCTCCACTTCGAGATCCGCAAGGGATCGAGCCCGGTTGATCCGCTTCAATTCCTGAACGGGGCGTGATGAGGCCTACATTGTCTCCCAACTGAAGCTGTCG
Source organism: Bradyrhizobium sp. 155 (assembly GCF_023101105.1). Lineage (NCBI taxonomy): Bacteria > Pseudomonadati > Pseudomonadota > Alphaproteobacteria > Hyphomicrobiales > Nitrobacteraceae > Bradyrhizobium > Bradyrhizobium sp. 155. The sequence continues at coordinate 3,716,097 of NZ_CP064704.1, forward strand.
TCGCCCGGCTTAACCGGGCGACCCAGTACGCCGCGGCCTCTCGATCGATCACAACCGTCTCTGGAATACTGGATCGCCCGCTTTCGTGGGCGATGACAGTTTTGGGTTGGGCTATGACTGTGGCTACGTCGCCGCCAGCTTGACGCCGAGCCGTCCCGCAAGCTCCTGGACGAACTGCCAGGCGACACGGCCCGAGCGCGAGCCGCGCGTCGTCGACCATTCAAGTGCCTCGCGTTCCAGGGCGTCATCGTCGATCTTCACGCCGAAATGGCTGCAATAGCCCCGCACCATGGCGAGATATTCGTCCTGGCTGCACCGGTGGAAGCCGAGCCAGAGACCGAAGCGATCCGACAGCGAGACCTTCTCCTCGACGGCTTCGCCGGGATTGATCGCGGTCGAGCGCTCGTTCTCGATCATCTCGCGCGCCAGCAGATGGCGGCGGTTGGAGGTGGCGTAGAGGATGACGTTCTCCGGCCGCCCCTCGATGCCGCCTTCGAGCACCGCCTTGAGCGATTTGTAGGACGCATCATTGCCGTCGAACGAGAGGTCGTCACAGAACACGATGAAACGGAAGGATGAGGCGCGAAGCTGCTCCATGAGGGAGGGCAGGCTCTCAATGTCCTCGCGATGAATCTCGATCAGCTTCAGTCTGTCGGCCGGTTTGCGCTCCGCGTTGATGCTGGCATGCGCCGCCTTCACCAGCGACGACTTGCCCATGCCGCGCGCGCCCCAGAGCAGCGCGTTGTTGGCGGGCAATCCGTTGGCGAAACGCTCGGTGTTCTCCATCAGGATGTCGCGCATCCGGTCGACGCCCTTGAGCAGGAACATTTCGACGCGGCTGACCCGCGGCACCGCCGCAAGGCGGCCGTCCGGGTGCCAGACGAAAGCATCCGCCTGCTTGAACGACTCGCGTTCGGCGGCGGGCTTGCCTTGCGCGGAGAGGTGCGCCGCAATCGTCTCCAGCGCGCGAACGATGCGCTGCTGGGAGACGTTTTGGTTCGTCTTGGACGTCGTCTTGGAAATCGTCTTGGAAGCCGCCTTGAGGGCCACCTTGGGACGTTTTGCCGCGACGCCGGCTGCCTTCGCGGCAGGGGTGCGAGGGCCTTTGCCGGCCGGGCTTTTGCTTGGTTTTTGGGGCATGTCCGAAGTTCCTGAGAATGCAGCCTTATCGGGCCTGTGCGCGCGCCGCAAGGTAGCTAAAAGGGCGGTCTGGCAGCGTTGCAATTGGGGCAATGGCCGCTATAGTCCGCGCGAATTTGACCGAACCGGTCGCCATTTGGGCATGACCGGTTTTCCCCCGTTCTCACGAGGATCGTCCGAATGCTGATTACCCCTGCGTATGCCCAGGCTGCGGGCGCCGGCGACACCAGCGGCATGTTGATGTCGCTGCTGCCGTTCGCCCTGATCTTCGTGATCATGTACTTCCTGATTCTGCGTCCGCAGCAGAAGAAGGTCCGTGACCACGCCGACCTGGTGAAGAACATCCGCCGCGGCGACACCGTCGTGACCTCGGGCGGTCTCGTCGGCAAGGTCACCAAGGTCGTCGACGACGACCAGATCGAGTTCGAGATCGCCGATGGCGTGCGCGTGCGGCAGATGCGCTCGATGGTCTCCGGCGTACGCGCCAAGGGCGAGCCGGCCAAGGAATCCAAGGAAAGCGCCAAGGAAGACGCCGCGTCGAAGTGAGTGCTTCCGCGAGTCTCTCAAGTTTTCCTGCAAATCTCCTGATCTGACAGGTCCAGTCGATGTTGTATTTCACGCGGTGGAAGGCGCTCGGGATTATCCTGACGGCGCTGATCGTGTGCCTCTGCGCGGTCCCGAACTTCTTCCCCGAAGCGCAGGTCAAGACCTGGCCCGCCTGGGCGCAGCGTCGGCTCGTGCTCGGCCTCGATCTTCAAGGCGGCTCCTATCTGCTGCTCGAGGTCGACGGCAACTATGTGAAGAAGGAAAGGCTCGACCAGGTCCGCGACGATGTTCGCCGGACGCTGCGCGATGCCAAGATCGGCTTCACCGGCGGCGTCACCGTGCGCAACGACGCGGCCGAGGTTAGGATCACCAAGGAATCGGACCTGCAGCCTGCGCTCGCCAAGCTGCGCGAGCTGTCCCAGCCGCTGGGCGGACTGGTCGGATCCAGCGGTCAGCGCGACCTGGATGTGACTGACGCCGGCGGCGGCGTGATCCGCCTTACGATCCCGCAGGCCGCGATGCTCGACCGCATGCGCAAGACGATCGAGCAGTCGATCCAGATCGTCGAACGCCGCGTCAACGAACTCGGCACCGTCGAGCCTGTCATCCAGCGCCAGGGCAACGACCGCATCCTGGTGCAGGTCCCCGGCCTCCAGGACCCGACTCGTCTGAAGGAATTGCTGGGCAAGACCGCGAAGATGGAATTCCGCATGGTCGATACGTCGGTGCCGCCCGATCAGGCGCAGCAAGGACGTTTGCCGCCGGAATCCGAGCTTCTGATGAGCGCGTCACCGCCGCCCACACCCTATGTGGTCAAGAAGCAGGTGCTGGTCGCCGGCGGCGACCTGACCGATGCCCAAGCGAGCTTCGACCAGCGCACCAGCGAACCCGTCGTGAGTTTCAAGTTCAATACGTCGGGCGCGCGCAAGTTCTCGCAGGCCACGCAAGAGAACGTCGGGCTGCCTTTTGCGATCGTGCTCGACAACAAGGTCATCTCGGCTCCCGTGATCCGCGAGCCCATCACCGGCGGACAAGGCCAGATCTCGGGCAGTTTCACGGTGCAATCGGCCAACGATCTCGCGATCCTGCTGCGCGCCGGCGCGCTGCCGGCACCGCTCACGGTGGTCGAGGAGCGCACCGTCGGTCCGGGCCTCGGCCAGGACTCGATCGAAAAGGGCGAGCTCGCCGCCTATGTCGGCTCGATCTTGGTCATCATCTTCATGCTCTTGACCTACCGGCTGTTCGGCGTGTTCGCCAACATCGCGGTGGCCATCAACGTCGCCATGATCTTCGGCCTGTTGTCGCTTCTCAACGCCACGCTGACGCTGCCCGGCATCGCGGGCATCGTGCTCACCGTCGGTATCGCGGTCGATTCCAACGTGCTGATCTACGAGCGCATCCGCGAGGAGTTGCGTGGCGGCCGCAACGCGATCTCGGCGATCGACGCCGGCTTCAAGCGGGCGCTTGCGACCATCCTCGATTCCAACATCACCACTTTTATTGCCGCCGCGGTGCTGTTCTACATCGGTACCGGTCCGGTGCGCGGCTTCGCCGTGACGCTCGGAATCGGCATCATCACCACGGTGTTCACCGCTTTCACCCTGACCCGGCTGATCGTGGCCTGGTGGGTGCGGTGGAAGCGGCCGCAGAGCGTGCCGATCTAGGAGCCTGATCGTGAATCACACTGTTCTCATCGGGCTCGGCGTCCTCATTGCCATTCTCACCGTGGTTGCGGCATTCGGCTGGCTGCCGTCGCTGCGCATCGTCCCCGACGATACCCATTTCGACTTCACGCGTTTTCGCCGGATCAGCTTCCCGATCTCGGCGGCGTTGTCGATCGTCGCGATCACGCTGTTCTTCACCCATGGACTGAATTTCGGCATCGACTTCCGCGGCGGCACCCTACTGGAGGTGCAGGCCAAGTCCGGCACCGCCGATATTGCGGCGATGCGTACGACGTTGGATGCCCTGCGTCTGGGCGAAGTCCAGTTGCAGCAATTCGGCGGCCCCGCCGATGTCCTGATCCGTGTCGCGGAGCAGCCGGGCGGCGACGCCGCCCAGCAGGAGGCCGTGCAGAAGGTCCGCACCGCGCTTGGCGATTCCGTCGACTATCGCCGCGTCGAGGTGGTGGGACCGCGCGTATCGGGCGAATTGCTCGCCTACGGCATGCTCGGCCTGATGCTGGCGATCGTCTCGATCCTGATCTACCTCTGGTTCCGATTCGAGTGGCAGTTCGCGCTTGGCGCCATGATCGCCAACGTGCACGACATCGTGCTCACGATCGGGTTCATGTCGATCAGTCAGGTCGATTTCGACCTGACCAGCATCGCGGCGCTTCTGACGATTTTGGGCTATTCGCTCAACGACACCGTCGTCATCTACGACCGCATCCGTGAAATGCTGCGGCGCTACAAGAAGATGCCGATGCCGCAGCTCCTCAACGAATCAATCAACTCGACGCTGTCGCGCTCGATCATCACCCATTTCACTGTGACGCTGGCGCTGCTGGCCCTGCTGCTGTTCGGCGGCCATGCCATCCACAGCTTCACCGCGGTCATGATGTTCGGCGTGGTGCTGGTCGGCACCTATACCTCGATCTTCATTGCGGCCCCGATCCTGATCTATCTCGGCGTCGGCGAGCATCGCGAGGATGCGGTCGATAAGGCTACGCCGGCGAAGAAAAGCAAGGCATGATCCGAACCGCATGCCCTCGCAGGAGTTTGGGAGGGCAGTAAGCTCATTCGGACGAAGCTCATGGCCGGCGATCCCAACGCACCGCATTTTCCCCGCTCGGCGCCGATCGAAGCCTATGGCAAGGGCGGCTTTGCCTTTGCCGGCATGTCGCATCGGGGATCGCTGCTTTGCCTGCCCGACGCGATCTGGGCCTGGGACATAACGGACCCTGCAAAGATCGACCGCTATTCGCTGGATCGAGTCTTCAAGTCTGCCAACAGCATCGACACGCTCCTGGTCGGCACCGGAACCGGGGTCTGGCTGCCGCCGCCGGAACTGCGCCAGGCGCTCAAAGCGGCGAGGGTGGTGCTGGATGCGATGCAGACCGGTCCCGCCGTGCGTACCTACAACATCATGATCGGCGAACGGCGGCGCGTCGCGGCCGCGCTGATCGCCGTGCCATGAGTGGCTCCGCGCCGCCGCCGGATTCTGCTGCGTTCTGTGCTGACCTCGTGCGCAGCCACGACTTTCCGCACTATGCCGCGACCCTGTTCGCGCCCGCTGCCGAGCGCCGCGGGCTGCTGGCGCTCTATGCCTTCAATGTCGAGATCGTCCGCGTCCGCGATCAGGTGAGCCAGCCCTTGCCCGGTGAAATCCGCCTGCAATGGTGGACCGACATGCTGTCGGGCCAAGTCCATGGCAGTGCCGAGGGCAATCCGGTGGCGGCGGAGCTGCTCCGCGCAATCCGTGATTTCGACCTGCCGGTCGAGCCGCTGTCGCTGCTCGCCGACGAGCATCAATTCGATCTCTACAACGACCCAATGCCAACAATGGCGGCGCTGGAGGGCTACCTCGCGGCGACCTCATCGGCGCTGTTCGATCTCGCCGCCCGGATCATGGGACCACCGTCGGCGGCGGCCGAGCATCTCGCCCGCCATGCCGGGCTGGCGCAGGGCATCGTACAGGTCATCGCCAATCTGCCGCGCGATGCGGCGCGCCGGCAATTGTTCCTGCCGCAGCAGGTGCTGGCGAGCCACGATTGCGACGTGGAAGACGTGTTCGCCGGAAAGGAGACGCCAAACTTGCGCGCCGCGCTGGGCCAACTCTCGGGCGAGGCGCAGCAACATTTGACGACGGCCTTGTCGCTGCTGGTGGAGGTGCCGGCATCGGTGCGTCCAGCGTTCCTTCCGCTCGGACAAGCGCGGGCCGACCTCAAGCGCCTGTCGCAACCCGGGCGCAATCCATTTACGCCGCAACCGTCATCGCGGCTGCGTACGCTGTGGACGCTGTGGCGGGCTTCACGTTCGCGGGAATTTACCAAATAGCGGTTGGCTTATCGCCGGAGCCGGGCAAATGCTCTATGTTGTCCTATGGCTGAGTTGTCCCAAACCATATCTTCCGATCTGGGCGGCCTTCCGGTCGTACCGGCCGACATCCATGCCGCCGCCGAGACGATCCGCGGCGCCGTCGTCGAGACGCCCTGTAGCTACAGCCGCACGCTGAGCAATATCTGCGGCTGCGACATCTGGCTGAAATTCGAGAACCTCCAGTTCACGTCCTCGTTCAAGGAGCGCGGCGCGCTCAACCGCCTCAAGGCGCTGACGCCGGAGGAGCGCGCGCGGGGCGTCGTCGCGATGTCGGCGGGTAACCACGCGCAGGGCGTCGCCTATCACGCCAAGCGGCTCGGCATTCCCGCCACTATCGTCATGCCGGTCGGCACGCCCATGGTGAAGGTCGAGAACACCAGGCATCACGGCGCCGAGGTGGTGGTGACGGGCGCCACGCTGGAGGAGGCGGCCGCGTATGCGCGCAGCCACGGCGAAGTCCATGGCATGATCTTCGTCCATCCCTATGACGATCCGCTTGTCATCGCAGGGCAGGGCACGGTCGGGCTGGAAATACTCGAGGCCGTGCCGGAGCTCGATACGCTGGTCGTCCCGATCGGCGGCGGTGGCCTGATCAGCGGGATCGCCATTGCCGCGAAATCGATCAAGCCGTCGCTGCGGATCCTCGGCGTCGAGGCCTGGCTCTACCCCTCGATGTACAATGCCATCCATGACGGCAATTTGCCGGCACGTGGCGACACACTCGCGGAAGGCATCGCGGTGAAGTCGCCCGGCAAGATCACGACCGAAATCGTCCGCCGCCTTGTCGACGACATTGCGCTCGTCAACGAAGCCGAGCTCGAGCGCGCGGTGGCGACCCTGATCTCGATCGAGAAGACGGTCGTCGAAGGCGCCGGTGCCGCTGGCCTCGCCGCGCTGATGTCCGACCCGTCCCGTTTCGCCGGTCAGAAGGTCGGGCTGGTGCTGAGCGGGGGCAATATTGACACACGTCTGATCGCATCGGTCCTGACCCGCGAGTTGGCGCGCGAGGGGCGGCTCACCCAATTGTCGCTCGACATTCCCGACAGGCCCGGCCAATTGGCTGCGGTCGCGGCACTGCTGGCCGAGGCCGGCGCCAACATCATCGAGGTCTCGCACCAGCGCACGTTCTCGGATCTTCCGGCCAAGGCGACGTTGCTGCAATTGGTGATTGAAACCCGCGACAGCGCCCATCTCGACGAGGTCATGGCGAAGCTTGGCGCATCCGGATTGAGTGCGCGCTGTACCTGAGCGTGCATGATCGCCGCTATCGCCGCGTCAAACCCGCCAAATGGACGATCAGCCGATCGATCTCCGCGTCCGTATTGTAGTAGTGCGGGGAGGCGCGCACCACCGGCGGCAGCGAGCGGATTTCGGCATCGATGCGCGTGCTCGACGGATCTGAGGCACCGATCGTGATGCCGGCTGCGGCCGCGTCGCTGACGACCGCTTCCGCCTCGTACCCTTCCACCGTGAAGCTGACGATGGCTCCCGGAGCGCGTCCGAGGTCGCGAACTCTGATGCCGCGAATGGATGCAAGGCCGCCCCGGAGGCGGTCCGCCAGCATGCGGCAACGCCGCTCGATCGGGCCGATCCCGATATCGAGGGCATAGTCGACAGCCGCGCCGAGCCCAAGCCGGGCTGCGTAGTTGTTCTCCCAGGTCTCAAAACGGCGCGCATCGTCACGCAGCCGAAAAGCGTCCCGGGAGACCCAGGGTGCGGCGAAGTGATCGATCATTGGCGGTTCGAGCCGCTGCAGCATTTTTCGGCCGACGTAGAGAAAGCCGGTGCCGCGCGGGCCGCGGAGGAATTTACGCCCGGTCCCCGACAACATGTCACAGCCGATGGCCTCGACGTCGACCACCATCTGTCCGACTGCCTGGCAGGCGTCGAGCAGATAGGGGATGCCGTGCGCCCGCGCTATCTTGCCGACGGCTGCAGCCGGATTGACCAGCCCGCCATTGGTCGGAACCCAGGTGATCGCAATCAGCTTCACGCGCTCATCGATCATGCGTTCGAGCGCGTCGACGTCGAGCTCGCCGCTGGCATCGCTCGGCACGACGTCGATCGCGACGCCTGTTCGGTTGGCGACCTGAAGAAAGGCGACATAGTTGGCCGCGTACTCCGCCTCGGCGGTCAGGATCCGGTCGCCCTTGCTGAATGGAAGCGCGTAGAAAGCCATCTGCCAGGCAACCGTCGCGTTCTCCATGAGGGCGATCTCATCGGGCGCGGCGTTCAGGAGGCGGGCGACCGAGCCGTAAACGGATTCAAGTCGGCGCGCCTCGCGGTCGGCGGCGGCATAGCCTCCGATCTCGCTCTCCAGATCGATGTGTTCCTTCATCGCCGCAACAACCGGCGCCGGCATCAGCGCTGCGCCCGCGTTGTGGAGATAGGCGAGCCGAGAGGCAGCCGGCGTGTCGCGACGAATTCGGTCGATATCCATCATCCATGCCTCCGCGTCTCGCGATCCTCGTGCATGGATTAAACGCGTCGAGGGATGCGGACAAGATGGCCAAGCTTGGTCTCAGATGCAAAGGCCGAGCAGCTTGATGTGGCAGCCGCTGGATTTTGGCTTGCTGGCGGGCGCAGCCTCGCGCTTCACCGCAACCAGCGGCTCCCCGTCTTTCTTGCCTTTGCCTTTGCCCTTCGCCTCGTAGTCGCCGGCGATCACCATTGCCCAATAGGTGCGCTTGCCGCTAGCGTTTTTCGCGCTCGCGATCCCGACGCGGGAAGCGTTGTGCAGCAGCAGATTCTTGCGGTGTCCCGACGAGTCGATCCACTGTCCGAGGGTCTTCTCGAAATTGTCGTAGCCGTAGGCGATGTTCTCGGCGGCGCGGCCTGCGCCGGCCGGTGCGACCCGGCGGTTGAACGGGCCGAGGGCGTCGTGACTGAGGTCGTCCTTCGTCGCCATCGCGCGCGCCTGGTCCATGGCGATGCGGTCGAGGGTCGAATCGCGGACGACGCGGACCTCACCATGCTTGAGGCGGAAGCTCGAGATCAGCTCGGCGGGGGACTCGGCCATTGCGGACGTGGTGGCGAGCAGCAGAAGGCTAGCGATCAGGCCGCCAACCACACGATGCATCATGTACCCCCGAGTGCCCATGACCCCGCCAAGTCCCCCCACCAAGTTCGAATTATCGGATCGCTTCTCTATCGCCAATGTGGACGCTTCAAGGCGTGATCCACGTTAGCTCGCCGGCAGGTCGGCCTCGAAATTGAAGCGGTCGCGCAGGTTCTTGCGCTGCTCCAGGATGTCCTTGAGGAAAGCACGGTCCTGGTCGTTCTTCATCATCGGCTCGATCAGGTCGAGCTGGTTCATGGCGACCAGTTGCAGGATCTCCGTGCGCGGCTTGCCGTCCGGATTGCGTGGCAGTGCGTGCACGACCTGGATGTGTTCCGGCGGCTTTGGCCCCTTGGCAGCGGTGAGCTCGTTGCGCAATTGGCCTTCGAGCGCGGCCTGATCGGCTTCGACGAAGGCATAGAGGCCGACACCGGAGCGGCGGTCGGCAAAGGCGACGATGGCGGTGTCGCGCACGGCGGGGTTCTTGCGGATCAATTCTGCCAGCACCGGCGCGTCGTTGACGAGCCTTCGGCCGCCGCCTTCACGGTCGGTGAAGTTGAACAGGCCGCGGGTGATCGCCCGATAGACCTTCTTGCCGGTGGCGAGCCAGAGGCTGGCGGCGAACGACTTCTTCGCCAGGATCTTGCGCTCGCGCGGCGTCAGCGCCTCGGGCGCGTAGGATCGCTTGTGCTTGAGCAGATGCCGGAGATCTTCATAGGCCAGAATCCGGTAAAGCCGGCCGCGACGGTCGAAGCAGGCGGCGAGCTGGAAGTCGGTCACATAGGCGCGACCGTCGCGGCCGACCAGCCAGTTCTGTTCCTTGGCAAGATCGTTGTGGCAGATTCCGGCGCGGCGCAGCCGTCGCAGCGCGGCCTTCGCCGAGCGAAAATAGGCGAGGTCGCCATGCGGTTTCGCCAGATGCAGCGCGACACCATCGACGAAGCTGCGCACCAGCGCGCGGCGTCCGGCCCACAGCAGCTCCGGGCCGACATCGAGTCCCTTAGCGAGTGCCAGCGCATGCTTCTCGCGGGCGAACAGGTGGCGCGCCAAAAGGAATGACCACCACGGCACCTCGTCGAGGCGGCGCAGCACCGCGTCGACCTCGCCGTCATCGTCGCGGAATCGGCCGCGCTCGACGGTCGAGAACACGTCGCGCTTGAGCAGCACGCCCTCGGTCCAGCGCGCCGAGAGTGTTGCGGCGTCGTCTTTGGGAAGGTTCATCGAAAACTCACGCCGCGGCGGCAATGCGCAGGTGATCGGCGATCCAGCGATCGAGATCGGCGAGCGCCAGCGCGCTCATCGCCTGCTTTTTGGCCACCGTCTTCTCGTTCCCGCGCAGCCGGCTTCCGTCGGGCTTCTTCGTCGGTGCGCTGGCGAGCGGCGGGAACAGGCCGAAATTGATGTTCATCGGCTGGAACGAGCGCGTGCCGGGCTCGATGGTCTCGATATGGCCGCCGGTGATGTGGCCGAGCAGGGATCCGAGCGCAGTCGTGACCGGCGGACTCGCAAGCGTCTCGCCGCGCACCTCCGCTGCCGCATAGAGACCGGCAATCAGGCCGACGCTGGCGGATTCCACATAGCCCTCGCAGCCCGTCATCTGGCCGGCAAAGCGCAGCCGCGGCTGCGCGCGCAGGCGCAATTGGCCGTCGAGCAGCTTTGGCGAGTTGAGAAAGGTGTTGCGATGCAGGCCGCCGAGGCGAGCAAATTCGGCCTTCTCCAGCCCCGGAATGGTGCGGAAGATGCGCTGCTGCTCGCCGTATTTCAGTTTCGTCTGGAAGCCGACGATGTTGTAGAGCGTGCCGAGCTTGTTGTCCTGGCGCAGCTGCACGACCGCGTAGGCCTTGGTGGTGGGATCGTGCGGATTGGTGAGGCCGACCGGCTTCATCGGTCCATGGCGGAGAGTCTCGGGGCCGCGTTCCGCCATGACCTCGATTGGCAGACAGCCGTCGAAATAGGGCGTGTTGGTCTCCCATTCCTTGAACTCGGTCTTCTCGCCGGCGACCAGCGCTGCGACGAAGCCGTCATACTGCTCCTTTGTCATCGGGCAGTTGATGTAGTCGGCGCCGGTGCCGCCGGGACCGACCTTGTCGTAGCGTGACTGAAACCAGGCCACCGACATGTCGATGGATTCGCGATGCACGATCGGCGCGATCGCGTCGAAGAAGGCGAGGGCGTTCTCGTCGGTCAACTCGCGGATCGCATCGGCCAGCGGCGCCGAAGTGAGGGGGCCGGTCGCAACGATGACGTTGCTCCACTCGGCCGGCGGCAGGCCTGCGACCTCACCGCGGGCGATCTCGATCAGCGGATGATCGTTCAGCGCCTTGGTGACGGCCGCCGAGAAGCCGTCGCGGTCCACCGCCAGCGCGCCGCCGGCGGGTACCTGGTTGGCGTCGGCTGCGCGCATGATCAGCGAATCGAGGCGGCGCATCTCGGCATGCAGCAGGCCGACGGCGTTGTTGGCGGCATCGTCCGAGCGGAACGAATTGGAGCAGACGAGCTCGGCAAGCCCATCGGTGCGGTGTGCCTCGGTCATGCGGGTCGGCCGCATCTCGTGCAGCACCACGGGCACGCCGGATTTGGCCACCTGCCAGGCGGCTTCGGAGCCGGCAAGGCCTGCGCCGATCACGTGCACGGTATTTGATTGGGGTCCTGTCATGGGGCGGACAGGTAGCGCTTTTCGGCGATCAGTGGAATCGCCGAGATCGAGTTTTCTGCCTCCGGATGCGACAACGCCCGCACGAGGCGGGCGCTATCGGTCCGTCCGGTTCAGGGCTGAACGATATCAGCCCTGATACTGACCGGCGGCAACGCGCGGGATGTCCGAGCGATCGAGGCCGATATCGGAAAGCTCGCGATCGCTGAGCTGGGACAGCTCGGCAACATTGCGCTGATAGTCCCGGAAAGCTTGGATCATGCGGATGAGCGAGAGCAGCATTGGTAATCTCCTGTAGTTCGATTCAGCTCTTGCCCGAGCCTCATCGTTGATTGAATATAGGTGAGAGTGGTGCAGTGCGAAAGTTCCGATGCTGCGATGCAGCTAAGCGCTGAATGCATGGCGCTGGTAACGGACGATTAACCCGAAAGCACTCCCGCCCAAAGCGTAGGCGGAACAGGGAGCACAGGTCTGAAGTCCCGTGAATTCACGGATTTGCTATGGGCTAGTCGGTTCCGTTCGGAGCGAAATAAGTCGCTTTGCTCTTGTCCGCAAGCGGATCGACTAGCTTCTATAACCAAGTCTCACATGCGAGAATCGCATGATTCTAATGAACTTATACTCATTACTTGGCGCGTGCGTACACTTTTGCCAACTCTCGCCAGCGGTTCGCCTGGTTGCAGCGGATCCACATGACGAAGGGCGGCGAGTCAGGACTATCCCGCTTGGTTAGCCACAACCGTCCCCGCTCGCAGTGCACACACGCTGAACGTGTGGCGTTGATTACAAGCGTGTAATGAAAATCAGAAATTTTGCATGCAGCTCTGCGCGCCGCGCAACATCACGCAATTCTCGCGGGGAATTCATTGCGTCAAGTTGCCGCGCCCGGAGGAAGGTGATGTCGCAGATTCCGGCAATGTCGCTGGCTCTGGCCCAAGAACAAGAGAAGGAAGGTAACGTCATGACGAAGTTACTCGGGGTTATCGCAATTGCCGCCGTTGCGTTCGCCGTCACGCCGGCCCAGGCCGCCAAGCACGCCGCCGGCGGCTGCAGCTCGGCCAATCTGGAGAAGACAGAGACCGCGATCGAAAACATGGCCGATGGTGACGGCAAGTTCGTCGCGCAGAAGGAGATCGCGGCCGCGCAGGACTCGCTGCTCAACGGCAAAATGGGTGCGTGCGGCGCGCATCTGAACAAAGCGATGCACGCCACCATGGGCAAATAGGAACTTCAGGAACGCATTAGGAGAGGGCCGGTCGCCGAGCGATCGGCCCTACGCTTTTGTCCTGCAAGCATCTCATCTAAGGGGCGCGCGCGAGCTGGGTGGCGAAATAGGCGACGGTCTTCGAGTAGACCTCGCTCTTGTTCCACTGCTGCAGCACCGCGAAATTCGGACTGCCCGGCTGCCAATCCTTACCCTTCTGCCAGCCATAACCGGCAAGATAGTTCGCGGTGGAGGCGAGCACGTCAGGGGCGTTGTGCAGGAGATCGCGCTTACCATTGCCGTCGAAATCGACGGCGTATTTCATCCATGACGACGGCATGAACTGGGTCTGTCCGAGCTCGCCGGCCCAGGCGCCCTTCATGTCGGCCGGTGCGAGGTCGCCGCGCTGGACAATGCGGAGCGCATCCAACAGCTCGGCGCGAAACTGCTCGGAGCGCCGGCAGTCATAGGCCAGCGTCGCCAGTGAGCGGATGGTCGCGAACTTGCCGGTATTGACGCCGAAATCGGTCTCGAGACCCCAGATCGCGACCAGCACCTCGCCAGGCACGCCGTAGGTCTGCTCGATACGCGACAGCACCGAGCCGTATTGCTTCATCATGTTGGAGCCGCGCGTCAGGCGCGGCGGCACCATGCGGCCGGAAAACTCCTCGAAGGTCTGGCTGAAGACCTTCTGCGAGCGGTCGCGGTTGAGCACGTTCTGATCGAGCGTCACACCGGCGAGCCCGGCGGAAATGGCCTGTTGCGAGACGCCCTTGGCCGCGGCGTCCGTTTTGAAGTCTGCAAGCCACGCGTCGAAATTGCCTGAACCGCAGGCAACAGCGGCGAGCGCTGGCTGAGCGGATAGGATGGACGCGGTGATGGCTAAGGCTGCGAGGGCGAGACGAGAAATCGTCGGGGTCATTCGAGCAAATAAATTCCGTGAAGTGATCTGAACGGCGCGCGCAATCTCGATGGAAACCGCGGCCAAAGCAAGGCGTATGACAGTGCGCGATCCTGCCCGCACCGGGGCAGGATCGCATGTCACGATATCGTCAGGCGTCGGTCCGATTGCGCCAGGGGAAGAGGTTGGCGGGGAAGTCGGCGGCCGGCTTGCGTGCACGATGCGGCGGAGGCGGCACCGGACGCGCGCCCGGATCGGCCGCGATCACCTTGCGGTAGAGATGCCAGGTGGCATGGCCGAGCACGGGGACCACCACGGCAAGGCCGAGGAAGGCCGGAATGGTGCCCAGCGCCAGCAGGACGGCCACGATCAGGCCCCAGGCCGCCATCGGCACCGGGTTCTTCGCGACGACGCGCAGTGACGTCACCATGGCCTCGAACGCGCCGGCATGGCGGTCAAGCATCAGCGGGAACGACACGGCGCTGATGCACAGCGCGGCAAGGGCGAACAGGAAGCCGGTGCCGCAGCCGACCACGATCAGCCACCAGCCTTGCCGGCTCGTGAGCACGCGCGTCAGAAAATCCGAGATCCCGGATGCGCCTTCATAGCCGAAAGCGGCGACATAAATTGCCTGCGCGGTCGCAACCCAGGTCACGAACAGGGCCAGCAGCAGCGCGCCGAGACCGAGCATGGCGCCGAACGAGGGCGAACGCAGCACCTCCATGGCATCCCAGGCGCTGGCCTCCTCATGGCGCTCGCGCCGGCTGGAGAGCTCGTAGAGACCGAGAGCGGCGAACGGGCCGATTAGCGCGAAGCCTGCGGCCAGTGGGAACAACAACGGCAACACTGAATAGCCCATCACCACGCGGGCGAGCACGAGGCCCAGCACAGGATAGATCACGCAGAGGATGATGGCGTGGCTCGGCACCGCCTTGAAATCGTCCCAGCCGCGCTTGAGCGCATCCTGCAGATCGGAGAGTTGGATGGTTCGGATCACCGGTCCAGCCGCTTCGGCGGTCTGGGCCATGGACGGGACATTGCCCGGGTAGAGTGTGGCCATGGTCGCTAGCTCCCTTGCCATGCGGCCGCATCTGGCGCCAGCAACGGCGCAAGCGGCCGCTATTCTGAGTTTCGCGATCCCCAACCAGACGCGAATTCCGGATGGCATCGCGAACTGAACGTCAACCGTACGCCCATTTGCGAGTCCTGTCCCTCACGCTTGGGTGAGATTCGATGCCGCGGTGCAATCTCTACAGTGTCATTCGGTCGTTATTTCGCCGCAGATAAGCTGATGCTGCGTGCTTGTTCGCGGAACTTTGGCGGGCGCAACGACGCAACTTGGTCTATAAGTGCCACTCAAGGCCCTTCCAGCGGGTCCTTTTCGGGGAGCAGACATGAGCATTTTCGGGAAAATTATGGGCGCGATCTTCGGTAGCCAGCCAGCTTCCGCCGCGCCCGCAGGCAGCGCACCGTCGGGCAGCGCGCCCGCAGGGGCCGCGCCGAGCGGATCCGCGGCGACGGTGGACGTTGCCTCGATCGTCGACGCGGCGGCCGCTGCGCACAAGGGCGAAAAGCTGGAATGGCGCACCTCGATCGTCGATCTGATGAAGGCGCTCGACATCGATTCCAGCCTCGCTGCGCGCAAGGACCTCGCCAAGGAGCTCGGCTACAGCGGCGACACTAACGATTCCGCGACCATGAACGTCTGGCTGCACAAGCAGGTGATGTCCAAGCTCGCCGCCAATGGCGGCAAGCTGCCGCCGGAGATCAAGCACTGACCGATCGCCCGGTCGCAATCCAAGGGCCCGCGATCGCGCGGGCCCTTTTGCATTCAGGCGACGAGATCCGCATCTTCCGGATGCCTGTCGAGATAATCGACGACGAAACCGCAACCGGCAATCACCTTCCTGCCGTCGCGCCGGATCAATTCCAGCGCGCCCTTGACCAGCTCGGAGCCGATGCCGCGGCCGCGCAGCGCGCGCGGCGTCTCGGTGCGGGTGATGATCACCGCCGACGGCGTCAGCCGGTAATTGGCGAAGGCGATTTCGCTGCCGACATCGAGCTCGAAGCGGCTTCTGTCCTTGTTATCCCGTACCGACGGCGCCATGCAAAAATCCTTCCGACATGCTGCTTGCCCCTGATCTAGGCGCCTCAACCGGTCCTTGCCAAGGTGCGAGCAAGAGTGGTTGCCGCAGGGGAGATATCCGGAAACTGCGTGTCCCGCTCAGCCTGGAATTGAAGCCGGGCTTGCCGACGGTGCAGGAGTCGTTATGGAAGCTCGGGGCGTTGTAGCCCCCCGCCGCTTCTCGCAACGTCGGCGTTGGATCTCTTCCTAGGCCTGATCGCCCGGATGCTTCAATCGGTCGCCTTGGCGAGCCTGGAATCCTCCGGCTGCGCCTGCGGGCGCAGGCATCCCTGGCAGATGACGAGGGAACGGTTGACCATGGCGTCCCGTTCCTCCTCGATGCCATCCTTCGCCTGCCACCATTCCTTTGAATAGGGCTGAAGCGCGGCTTGCGACCTGTTGCGCTCGGATCGGGCCGCGCGCACTGGTTCTGAAGCAGCGCGCGGGTGATTGGGATTTTCGCCGGCGCCGTCCCAGGCATAGCGCGCGGGCTTGAAGGCAGGATCGGAGGCGAGGTGCGCTTGTGGGCCCACGGCACACCCGGCAAGCGCCAGCGATAACATGAGGAGGGCGGGCGCTTTGACCATGATGCGGCACTCTGTACGCGAGAACTGAGCGAGGTTGCGCCGATCATGTTTAAAATTTCCTGAACGGTTGGATGGGCTGCGCTGCGCCCGGCAACCTTGCAGGGCTCCTGGCGATGGCGATAAATGGGCTGCAATGAGCGGGCGGCTCGCGTGCCGTCCGCCGCCGAAGAGGAAGCCCGATGCAGCCCCTGCGCATGTCCCGCCGCGTCATGAATCTCGCTCACATGCTGACCCAGAATGCGCGGCGGCATGGGGCGCGTCCCGGTTTCGTCTGGGGCGACAGATCCTGGACCTGGCGCGAGATCGATGCGCAGGTCTCGGCACTGGTAGCCGCTCTCGCGGCGCGCGGGATCGCGAAGGGCGACCGCATCCTCGTTCATTCCAAGAACGGCGATGAGATGTTCTTCTCGATGTTCGCCGCGTTCCGGCTTGGCGCGGTCTGGGTACCCACCAATTTCCGCCTGATGCCGGACGAGGTCGCCTATCTCGCGCAGGCCTCCGGCGCGAAGGCGTTTCTGTGCCATGTCGATTTTCCCGAGCACGCCGCGGCCGTAAGCGGTGGCGCGCTGGAATTCACCTGGAGCATCGACGGTCGGGCGCCGTTTGCCGAGACGTCGGTTGCGGATGCCGTCGCGTCGCGCGCCGGCACGGTGGTCGAGAACGTCGCAGTCGAGCACGACGATCCCTGCTGGTTCTTCTTTACATCGGGCACCACCGGCCGCTCCAAGGCTGCGGTGCTCACCCACGGTCAGATGGGTTTTGTCGTCACCAACCATCTCGCCGATCTTACGCCCGGCGTCACCGAAGCAGATGCCTCGCTGGTGGTGGCGCCGCTGTCGCATGGCGCCGGCGTGCATCAGCTGGTGCAGACCGCGCGCGGCGTGTGCACCGTGCTGCTGCCGACGGAGAAATTCGACATTGACGAGGCGTTCCGCCTGATCGAGGCGCATCGCGTCAGCAATCTCTTCGTGGTGCCGACCATTCTGAAGATGATGGTCGAGCATCCCGCCGCCGACAAATACGATCATTCCTCGCTGCGCCATGTGATCTATGCGGGTGCGCCGATGTATCGCGAGGACCAGAAGGCTGCGCTGAGGAAGCTCGGCAAGGTGATCGTGCAGTATTTCGGCCTCGGCGAGGTGACCGGCAACATCACCGTGCTGCCGGCAGCGCTGCATGACCCCGAGGACGGGCCGCACGCGAAGATCGGCACCTGTGGCTTCGAGCGTACCGGCATGCAGGTCTCGATCCAGGACGACGAGGGCCGTGAACTCGGCGCCAACCAGAGCGGCGAGATCTGCGTAATCGGCCCCGCGGTGCTGGCCGGCTACTATGACAATCCCGAAGCCAATGCGAAGGCGTTCCGCAACGGCTGGTTCCGCACTGGCGATCTCGGCCACATGGACGAGGAGGGGTTCGTCTACATCACGGGACGAGCCTCCGACATGTACATCTCCGGCGGCTCCAACATCTATCCGCGCGAAATCGAGGAGAAGATTCTGACCCATCCTTGCGTCGGCGAGGTCGCGGTGCTCGGCGTGCCCGATGCGACCTGGGGCGAGGTCGGCGTTGCCGTCTGCGTCGCCCGCGAGGGCGCGAAGCCGGTGAGCGAAGCGGAGATGGCGGCATTCCTCAGCCCCAAGGTGCCGCGCTACAAGATGCCGAAGCGGTTCTTCTTTTGGGAGGCCTTGCCGAAATCCGGCTACGGCAAGGTTCCCAAACGGATGGTTCGCGACGAGCTCGAGGCGCGCGGGCTGCTCGATCTCGACAAGACACGGGCGGGCTGAGCGAAGGTCATGCGCAGCATCAAGCAGCCCGGCGCGCCGGTCGCCGAGCGCATCCAATGGGCGGAGGCGAGGGGACGCGCTTTCTCCTTCACGCTTCAAGCAGGTCTGCCGCTGCTGGAGGCGGCGCGCCGCGGTTTCGCCGCGGAGGGATTCGCCGGCGGCGTGCTCAGCTTCGAGCGCGGCGCGCTCGGGCCGTTCGGCTATGTCATGCCGGCGCTGTCGAAGACCAGCGAGAACGCCGCGTTTTATAGCGACACATTCCGGCCAAGCGGCGTGACGCGCACCAGGCTCGGCAGCATGACGCTGGGCATGCGCGATGGCGCCCCGTTCTTTCATTGCCATGGGCTGTGGACGGAGGCCGATGGCCGCGCCGGTGGTGGCCACATGCTGCCGGACGTGACCGATGTCGCCGAGCCGTTCGAGGTCGAGGCCTTCGGCATCGATGGTGCGATGTTCGCCGCAGAGCCAGATCCCGAGACCAATTTCAAGCTGTTCGGGCCCGTGGCGGCTGCGAGCACCGGCGCACGCACGACCAGCCGCGCTTTCGCGCTGCGGCTGCGCCCCAATCAGGATTTCGCGGGCTGTCTCGAAGACTTCTGCCGCGCGCAAGGCATCGCGCGCGCGAGGATCCATGGCGGTGTCGGCTCGACAATTGGGGCGCGCTTCACCCATGGCGGCGTGACTGAGCCCTTCGCGACCGAGCTTGCGGTAACCGGCGGCGCGATTGCGGCCGGCTCCTCCGGCGCCCTCGAAGCCGCACTCGATGTCGCCCTGATCGACTACACTGGCGGCATAGCGGAGGGCCGTCTGATTCGTGGCGACAATCCCGTGCTGATGACCATGGAGCTGGTGCTCGAGGTGTTGGGCTAGTATCGGCGAGCGATCATCAGCGGGTGCGTAGCTTGGCGATGGCCAAGTATGTGGAGTCACTGATCCCCGAACTGGATCCCTGAAACAGGTTGAGCAGGGGGGATTGACCCTGGCCGGTGCTCTGGCTGTTTCTGATGTCATACATGGCGGAGAAACGGCTCAACAGCTTTGTCACCTTCGCGGGATCGGACAGATCCTTGATCTTCATGAATCTGTCTACGAACTTGGCCTGCTGATCGATCGGCATCGCCGCCATCGAGTCAGGCAAATCGAAAGTGGTCCTGAACACCTCCGAAAGAGCCTTGTCGGCAAGGATGTCGTATGCGGACGTGATGTCCCCCGCCTTTCGCTGGAAATAGAGCGCAAGGCGCACGCCGGGATTGGCATCGCCCTGCTGCTGCTCCAGGCTTTGCTCGACATAGTTCGCTTGTGTTTCCCGAAACTGATCCCGCTTTTGCGGACCCATCATCGGAAGACGCGCGACGTTGCCTTTACTGTCGAAATTGAACGACGCCACGATTTCGGCAAAGCGAGGATCGCTCTCGGTGTTCGCGAAGCTCTTTGGATCGTTCAGGTCGGAGCTGAAGATCTTCTTGAGAAATTCGGTGCTGACCTTCCTGGGATCCAGACCCTTGGCCAAGAGAATGAAATCGACCATCGGCCTGTTTGCGAGAAGATCGGAAACACTGTCGATGCCGGCGATGGCCTGCTGATATTCCGACGCATCCTTCGTGGCCTGTGCCCGAACTGCGGCCTGCTGCTGGGGAGTCGCCGTGCTGGCGCTCTTCACCGCTCCAATGACGTAGTCCTTGGCGATCTGGAGGACTTCAGCCGAGTCCTGAGCCACCAAGGGGGTGGTCAGATTGCCTTTTGCGTCGAAGTTGAAGGCGCGTGCCAGCTCCAAATATCGATTGTCCTTGAGGGTACAGACGTAGCTTTTGGGGTCGTTGATGTCGCTTTCGAGCACGGCCTTGACAGTCGCCGGCGAGACGTTCACGGGCTCGAGGCCGACAGCTCCCAGCGCAAATTCATACACGCCCGGTGTCGATACGAACGCCTGGACTGAATTGATCTTGAGGATGGCAGTTCTAAATTGCCTGATTGCAAAAGCTTCGTTCAACGGGCTCGCCGCCGAATAGACGGCGGACTTGCTGTCGTCGAACTTCTGTTTCGTGATCGTGACATTTGCAGCAGTCTGCGCCGACACACCTGACGGAAGCGACCCGTCGGAGGAAAACTCGAACGCACCGGCCAGGTCGACGAACCCGCCAATCGTCCCTATCTGCTCGCTAAGGCTGAAAATGCTGCTCGCATATGACTCCAAATGATGCTTTTCGACCAGAATCTGGACGTTCAACTGGGCTACGTTCGCGCCCGGTTGCGATAGTTGGGCGGTGTAGTCGGCGATCCTTGAATTGGCCGCGGTGACATCCGATCGGGCCTGAGCAAGGTCGGCGTTGAGGCCACTTAGCTGAGAAGCGAAAGTGGTGTTGACGTAGCTGTTGGGATCGGATGGATCGCTGCGCAAGACCTGGCTTATGGTGTCACGCGACCACTTGCTTTGATCGATCCCGTACGCCGAATAGACATAGTTGCGAAGACGGTCGTTGTTCAGGAGCTGGTCTGCACTGCTGATGTTACCGATTTCGGCGCTGTAGTAATTCGAATCGCCGGCAAGTGCATCGACCTGGCTTTTCCTGGTCGCCGTGTACAGACCAATCATCTCGTCGGTCTGGTTCTCCGATTGCGCCACCGACGTGGCACTGCCATTGAAGGAAAACGCGGCGGCGAACTCACGGTAACGCTTGTCGACCAGCTTGTTGATAAAGCTGTTTGCGTCGGAGAGGTCGCTCTCCAGCACCTTTTTCATGAAGGCCTTGGCGTAGGCCATGTCTTCCAGGCCATACGCCTTCGTTGCATAACGATAAAGGCGATAGTCTTTCATGAAGTCGTCGACGGACTTCACCTTGCCGATGTGGGCTTTGTAATAGGCGGCCTCTCGCGCTACGTCCTGTTGCTGTTCGACCCGCGTCAGGGACTGCTTGAGATTGCGCGTGATGTAGCTGTAACTGAAATACGTTGATACCATCGCGCACTCCTCGCGGCTCTTACGGTCCCGGACGTCCGTCAATCATTGCGGGGTCGCGAGGTGGGCGCGGGCCTTATGCCTGCCGACTGCCTCAGAGCTGCGTTCTCTAAGGCGATTTCGGACCGCAATCCCAGATTCCAGTTTGCCCTCGCCACGCGTGTCGGGTTTTGTTGCTGTATGTCTCTCAGATGCAGCTTTCGCGAGGGTTGCGTTCCGGATATGTTCTAGTGGCCCGATTGGACGGAATGGATCGGAAACCGGACATGAGTCGAAGAAGCAGCCGAACGATCAACCTGCCGGCGCCTTACCTGAAACGGGTTTGGCTCGACCCGTCGCAAGTTCGCGATCGCGAGGCTTATCCGTTTTGCCTGCCCATCTTTCCGGATGATTTCGATCTCAACTTCGACGCCGCCATCACGATCATCGTCGGAGAGAATGGCACCGGGAAGTCGACGATCCTCGAAGGGATCGCAGCGCTCGCCGGCTACGACGACGCCGGTGGCGGGAAGGGTTACATGCCGGTCGATCACTCCGAAGCGCGGGAGAAGATGGGTGGCCAACTCTCCAGGGCGCTGCGCGCAAGCTGGCTGCCGAAAATCACGAATGGCTGGTTTTTTCGCGCCGAGAGTTTTTTCTCGGTGGCGCGATATCTCGACAAGGCCGCACGTGATGCCGGGCAGGTCGGCCCCGATTTCCTGTCGCATTCCCAGGCGAAGGATTCCTGCGCTTCTTCGAGGAGCGCTGCCAGCGCCAGGGCATTTTCATCTTCGACGAGCCTGAATCGGCGTTGTCGCCGGCGCGCCAGATCGAATTTCTGAAGCTGCTTCGACGCATGGAGAATTCCCGCATCTGCCAGGTCATCATGGCGACCCATTCGCCGATGCTCATGGCCTATCCCAACGCACAGCTGCTCCGGCTCGGGAAATACGGCCTGGAGCCGACGACGGTGGAGCAGACCGATCATTACCGGGTGATGCGGAAGTTCTGTGACGACCCGCGCGGGTTCGTAGAGGCGACGCTGGCGGAGTGATCGGGCGGCGTGATCGGCACTCACTGTCTCGGTCGTCATCGCGAGGAGCCCTGCGACGAAGCAATCCAGAGTCTCTCCGCGGAGGTACTCTGGATTGCTTCACTGTGCTCGCAATGAGGGAGCGAGAAGCATCGTTGTTCTCCGCCAACTCGCTTCTGAATCGTAGACACATCTTCGCCTCCTCGCGGCGCATCGCGCCCGAGCTTTGCGGTCATCACAGCCCCCAAAAATGCCGAGGGCGCAGGGAAGGCCGGGTGCCGGCTGGCACCCACGGTCCACTGTGCGAAGGTTGCGCTACAAGAGGCTGCACAGCGGCATACAGGTGAAGCCCAACACACGGCCTTCCCTGCGCAGTGGTTTTACGGCTTATGTCGTGATCTCCCCGGGGAGCGATGCACTATTGCCCCCGTCGCCTTGCGGATGGCTGACGCTGCGGCCCGGTCGGCCCGCACGCATCACCGCAAGACTTGGCGCACAGACCCCGGGCGCCAGGACCACACGATTTTGCCGTACGCAGGCTGCACCGGTCGTGTGCCCGACACTTTCGCTCACGGTTGCCCGCCCTGCGAAGCCTTCGCGCCGGTGTGGCCCACGTCCACCACGTCCCATCCCGCGTTCGTGACGATCGCGATCCGCCCCTCGGCCGGGTTGGCTCTTTATATGATAATCCGAAATGCGGATAAAGAGAAATATTTTTAAGCGCCGTGATTGACCCGCTTATTGGTGTTTTGCCCGCCGGGGCGGCAAGGGGTTGTGGGGCGCGCGGGCCCCGCCGCAACGCGGCCACGAACGGGTCTCCCCGCGGCCGCAAAATGCGCTACCATGATTCCAGCGCGCTTCAAGTCGCGCATGATCAACGACACGTATGAGGAAACGAGATGAGGGTGACGATTGGACGGCGCACGGTCCTGGCCGCGGTGCTGATTGCCGCGGGCGCGGTGGCTTTGACGGCGGCGTTTAGCCCGGTTTCGACATCGGCCTGGGCCCACGGGCCGACCCGTCAGAAGGTGCGCGAATCCATCGAGATCAACGCCGCCCCGGCCAAGGTGTGGGCCGCAATGGGCAATTTCCAGGACATGAGCTGGCTGCCACCTGTCACCAAGACCGAGGGCGAGAAGGGCAACGAGATCGGCGCGACGCGGAAGCTGACGCTGACGGGAGGCGCGACCGTCGACGAGGAGCTCTACAAGTTTGACGCCGCCGCGATGAGCTATTCCTACCGGATCACCAATGTGGACGTGAAGGTGCTGCCGGTCACCAATTATTCCTCGACATTGACGGTGACGCCGAGCGCTGACGGCAAGGGCTCGACGCTGGAATGGGCCGGCGCGTTCTATCGTGGCTTTCCCAACAACGAGCCGCCGCCGGAGCTGAGTGACGAGGCCGCGGTCAAGTCGGTGAAGGGGCTGTACCAGGCGGGCCTCGAGGCACTCAAGAAGAAGATCGAGAGCGGAAGCTGACGGTGCGGGCGCTGGTCCTGGCGGCGCTCGCCGCCAGCTTTTGCCTGGCCGGCATCGCGCATGTGTTCGCCGAAGAGGCATTCGTCACCAACCAGCTCAGCGACGATCTGATGGTCGTGGACCTCGCCACGGCGCGCAGCGTCGCGACCATCCCGATCGGCGGCAAGCCGGCCGGCGTCGCCGTCAGCGCGGACGGACGTTTTGCCTATGTCACGAGCCCGGATGCCAAAGCCGTGACGGTGGTGGACGCAGCAACGCGGCAGGTTGCGGCGCGGATCGAGGTCGGCGGCGGGCCGCTCGGCATTGCCGTCGCGCCGGATGGCCGCACCGTCTATGTCGCGGACTGGTATGCGGCGGCGGTGCGGGTGATCGACGCGGCCTCGCGCAGCGTCACGGCCAGCATTGCGGTCGGCGCCTCGCCATCGGGGCTCGCGGTAACGCCGGATGGCAAGCTGCTGCTCTCGGCCGACCGCGACGACGACAGTGTGTCGGTGGTCGACACCGCGACGCGCCAGCGCACGACGACCATCAAGGTCGGCACCCGTCCGTTCGGCGTCACCATCGATGCCGAGGGCAAGCGCGCCTACACCGCCAATGTCGGCTCCAACGACGTCTCCGTGATCGACATCGCCACTGGGGCTGAGACCGGCCGCGTGCAGGTCGGGATGCGCCCTTATGCGGTGGCGCTGGCGCAGGGCCGCGGCTTCGTCACCGATCAGTATGGCGGCACTGTCAGCGTGTTCGATCTGGTGACCTTGAAGCCGCTCAAGCGCATCAATGTCGGCGATTATCCCGAAGGCATTGCCGCGACTGCCGACGGCAAGCGCATTATCGTCGCCTGCTGGGAAAGCAACACGCTCGATATCATCGATGCGGTCGAGCTGAAGCTGATCGGCGAGGTCAAGACCGGCGACGGCCCGCGCGCGTTTGGGGCATTCTTGCGCAGGACGGAGTAGGGGCGTGTAGCCCGCGTGAGCGGAGCGACATGCGGGACGGGGCTCTCCTCATCCACCGGCGTTCCCGGATATCGCTTCGCTCATCCGGGCTACGGCACCGGGGCACAGCGTCCATACAATCTCATCCATCTGATCAAACATGTGATCCGGCGCCATCGCCCGCAGCGCCGCCGGCGCCGCATAACCCCAGCCCACCGCTCCGCAGGCAATTCCCACTGTCCGCGCCGCCTCGATGTCGCGCACTTCGTCGCCGATCGAGATGACCTTGCCCGGCTCCACGCCGGCGCGGCGGATGACCCGTCGGAACTTCGCGGGCTTGCCGAAAAGCGAGGCCGCGCAATCGAAATGGGCGAACAGCGTCGCGCAATCGCCGAGCTTCTCGCGCGCATTGGCTTCGCTGTCCGACGTCACCATCGCGAGCTGCACGCCACCCTCCGCCAGCGTCCGCAGCATTGTCTCGACCCCCGCAAACAGCGAAATCTCCGCTGCAGCCTCCGCCTTCAGTCGCCGCGCATGCCGCGCGATCGCCGGCAGCTTCCACAGCGGCACCTCGAGCCGGCTCAGAATCTCCCGCGAAGAAGCATGCCGCAGCCCCTCGATATCCTCGTCCGCGACGCGGCGGAAGCCGAAGCGATCGGCGACGTCGTTGATGGTGCGCAGGAACCACGGAAAGCTGTCGGTCAGCGTGCCGTCGAGATCAAAGATGGCGAGGGAGTAGGGCATGGAGACGAAGCTACACCGCTAGGCTTTCCACACGGTTTCCTCGGTCCATCCGAGTTGGTCGAATTCGGTGGCCCTGAGCGGCGCCTCTCCCTCGGCGAAGAACTCGTCAAGCTGAGGCGGCGCGACGCTCGTTTCGGACAGCATGGCGTGCGCTTGTCCGCGGTGATGAATTTGATGCTGGAGCAGATGCATGAGCAGTCGGTCGCGGCGTTCGGCCTGGACCCGCGTGTCGCGGTTGATCCGCACAATGCCGTTGAGAATCTCGGGCGTCAGTGCATCGCACATGGCGATCAAGCGCTTGTCGATCGCGGCTTGCGCAGGCTTCAGCGCAGCAAGGGAAAGGTGCGGCACGTCGTTCTTCCAAGCTGCCGGTCCCAACCATCCGCCCTCCAGTGCATCGAC
Organism: Bradyrhizobium sp. 155; assembly: GCF_023101105.1. Lineage (NCBI taxonomy): Bacteria > Pseudomonadati > Pseudomonadota > Alphaproteobacteria > Hyphomicrobiales > Nitrobacteraceae > Bradyrhizobium > Bradyrhizobium sp. 155. The sequence goes on from NZ_CP064704.1 coordinate 3,741,668, forward strand.
ATAGAAGAGGTCGATGACATGGATGTGGTTCAGCGTGCGTTGCAGGCTCGGAAAGAAGCCGGTCCGCTCGGCTTCGAAGTCGGCCTGAGACAGCGCCGCGCAAGCGGTGAGCAGCCGGTGGTTTGCCCAAGCATTATTGTGGGCGAACGCACGATAGGTTTGCACAAGTCCGGCAGGCAAACTCAGTCTCCCTCAGACAATGTGTCGGCCGCTCCCGCGGCGTAACCTACTCGGCCGCCTCGCTCGCCGCGCGTCTCCGCTTCGGCTTCCGAGCCTTCGCCAGCACCGGCGCCAGGAACTTCCCCGTATAGCTCCGCGGCGCTTTTGCGATGTCCTCTGGCGGGCCCCAGGCGACGATCTCGCCGCCGCCATCGCCGCCTTCGGGGCCGAGGTCGATGACCCAGTCGGCGGTCTTGATCACTTCGAGATTGTGCTCGATGACGACGACCGTGTTGCCCTGCGCGACCAGCTCGTGCAGCACCTCCAACAGCTTCTTGACGTCGTGGAAATGCAACCCGGTGGTCGGCTCGTCCAGGATGTAGAGCGTGCGGCCGGTGGCGCGCTTTGACAGCTCTTTTGCGAGCTTGACGCGCTGGGCTTCGCCGCCCGAGAGCGTCGTGGCCTGCTGGCCGACATGGATGTAGTCGAGGCCGACGCGATGCAGCGTCTGGAACGTCTCGCGTACACGTGGGACCGCCTTGAAGAACTCGGCCGCTTCCTCGACGGTCATGTCGAGCACGTCGGCGATGCTCTTGCCCTTGAATAGGACCTCCAGCGTCTCGCGGTTGTAGCGCTTGCCCTTGCAGACGTCGCAGGTGACGTAGACGTCGGGCAAGAAGTGCATCTCGATCTTGATGACGCCGTCGCCCTGGCAGGCCTCGCAGCGGCCGCCCTTGACGTTGAAGGAGAACCGGCCGGGCTCGTAGCCGCGCGCTTTCGACTCGGGCAGGCCGGCGAACCATTCGCGGATCGGCGTGAAGGCACCGGTATAGGTCGCGGGGTTGGAGCGCGGCGTGCGACCGATCGGCGACTGGTCGATGTCGATGATCTTGTCGATGTGCTCGAGGCCCTCGATGCGGTCGTGCGGCGCGGCGCCTTCGCTGGCATTGTTCAGCTTGCGGGCGATCGCCTTGTAGAGCGTGTCGATCAGCAGCGTCGACTTGCCGCCGCCGGAGACGCCGGTGACGCAGGTGAACAGGCCGAGCGGAATTTCGGCCGTAACGTTCTTGAGGTTATTGCCGCGCGCGTTGACCACCTTGATGGTGCGGCGATGGTTCGGCGGGCGCCGCTCGGGCACCTCGACCTCGAGCTCGCCGGTGAGATATTTGCCCGTCAGCGAGTTGGGGTTGCGCATGATCTCGGCGGGCGTGCCTTCGGCGATGATGTTGCCGCCATGCATGCCGGCGCCGGGGCCGATGTCGAGCACGTGGTCGGCGAGCAGGATCGCGTCCTCGTCGTGCTCGACCACGATCACGGTGTTGCCGAGGTCACGAAGTCTCTTGAGCGTGTCGAGCAGGCGCGCGTTGTCGCGCTGGTGCAAGCCGATCGAGGGCTCGTCGAGCACGTAGAGCACGCCTGTCAGGCCCGAGCCGATCTGCGAAGCCAGCCGGATGCGCTGGCTCTCGCCGCCGGACAGCGTGCCGGAGGAGCGGGAGAGTGTGAGGTAGTTGAGGCCGACATCGAGCAGGAAGGTAAGGCGCTCGCGGATCTCCTTGAGGATGCGGCCGGCGATCTCGTTCTGCTGAGTGTTCAGCGCCTCCGGCACGGTCTCGAACCACGCGCCGGCGCCCTTCACCGACATCTCGGAGATGTCGCCGATATGCTTGCCGCCGATCTTGACGCAGAGCGCCTCGGGCTTGAGCCGAAAACCGTGGCACGCCTCGCAGGGTACGTCGTGGAAATACTTCGCCAGCTCCTCGCGCGCCCACTCGCTCTCGGTCTCGCGATAGCGGCGGTTGATGTTGGTGATGACGCCCTCGAACGGCTTCTTGGTGTCGTAGGAGCGGACGCCGTCCTCGTAGGAGAACTTGATCTCGTCCTCGCCGGAGCCATGGAGGATCGCGTTCTGCGTCTTCTTGGGCAGATCCTTCCATTTGGTGGTCAGCGTGAACTTGTAGTGCTTGCCGAGCGCAGTCAGCGTCTGAATGTAATAGGGCGACGAAGACTTGGCCCAGGGCGCGATCGCGCCCTTGCCAATGGCGAGCTCCTTGTCGGGAATGACGAGGTCTTCGTCGACATGCTGCTCGACGCCGAGGCCGCCGCACGCGGGACAGGCGCCATAGGGGTTGTTGAACGAGAACAGCCGGGGCTCGATCTCGGGGATGGTGAAGCCGGACACCGGGCAGGCGAACTTTTCCGAGAACAGCATGCGCTCGGGTCCGCTCTTGTCGTGGATCTTTGCGGTCTTCTTCTTCTCTTCCGCGGGTGCTGCCGCAGCCGGCGCATCCGCGAATTCGATGACGGCGAGGCCCTCGGCAAGTTTCAGCGCGGTCTCGAAACTTTCGGCGAGGCGCTGGCCGATGTCGGGGCGCACCACGATGCGATCGACGACGACGTCGATGTCGTGCGGGAATTTCTTGTCGAGAACAGGGGCTTCGGCGAGCTCGTGGAAGGCGCCGTCGATCTTGACGCGCTGAAAGCCCTTCTTGAGCCATTCGGCAAGCTCTTTGCGGTACTCGCCCTTGCGGCCGCGCACGACCGGCGCGAGCAGATAGAGGCGCGAGCCCTCGGGCAGCGCCAGCACGCGATCGACCATCTGCGAGACGATCTGGCTCTCGATCGGCAGGCCGGTGGCGGGCGAATAGGGCACGCCGACGCGCGCCCACAGCAGGCGCATGTAGTCGTAGATTTCGGTCACCGTGCCGACGGTGGAGCGCGGGTTCTTCGACGTCGTCTTCTGCTCGATCGAGATCGCCGGCGACAGGCCGTCGATCTGGTCGACGTCGGGCTTCTGCATCATCTCCAGGAACTGGCGGGCGTAGGCAGACAGCGATTCGACGTAGCGGCGCTGGCCTTCGGCGTAGATGGTGTCGAACGCGAGCGAGGATTTGCCGGAGCCCGACAGCCCCGTGAACACCACCAGCTTGTCGCGGGGAATCTCGACATCGACGTTCTTGAGATTGTGCTCGCGCGCGCCACGGATGGTAATTGCGCGCAGGTTTGATCCCACGTTCTGCTGTTGGCGCTTCGCCTTGATCACTTCATCCATCCGGGTTGCCCTCAAGGAATCCCAAAGGCGCGCGATCGCGCCAACAAAAAAGGCGCGCTTCGCCCGGAACCGGGATCGGCGCCGATGGGGTTGTCAGCGAACGTAGGAAGAACGGAGACGGATTTCCAGTGGGACTTGCGAATCGTCAACGGATTGTTGGCGCACTGGCGGCATCTGGCAGGAGCAGGGTGGAACTGCGCGGCAACGTGCCCGACAAAACAAAAAGGCCGGCACAAGGCCGGCCTTTCGTAACGCGGATGGCGTTGGGGCTAAGTACTGAACTCAGTACTTGGCGACCACCGGGCCCCCGAAGTGATAGTTCACGCCGACCTGCACGGTGTGAAACTCGAGCGTGCCGGAGGGCAGGGCGCCCGAGAAGTAGGTCTCGCCGCCGAGGCTGCGAAAGAGGTACTCGCCCTTGACCGACCACTGCGGAGCGAAGAACGCTTCGACGCCCGCACCGACGGTCCAGCCGGAGTGCCACTTGCTGTCGGAAACGGTCACGCCGAGCGCGCTGACGCTGAGCTTGTTGTCGATCCAGGCGTAACCACCGGTGCCGTAAAACAGGACGTTGTTGACGGCGTAGCCGATGCGGCCGCGCACGGTTCCCATCGCATCGGTTTTGGAGCTGAGGGTGGTGCTGACGAGGCCGAAGCCGGGGACGGCAACGGGGCCGGTGACCGACGCGCTGACATCAGCCCAGGAACCATCGGCCTCGACGCCGAGCACGACATTGCCGGTCTGCCAGTTGTAGCCGGCAGTACCGCCGACGAAGCCGCCCTTCATCTTCGGGTCGGTCGAGGAATTTTCCCAAGCGCCGCCACCGACGATACCGAGGTAGAAGCCGGTCCAGTTGTAGACCGAAGCCATGGCCACCGGGGCCTTGGTGTAGGGGCGCGCCGCGAGATCAGCGGCCGAAGCCGGGGCGGCGAGAGCGAACAAACAGGCCGAAGCCAACAAAACCTTTTTCATTTTCAACTAATCCCAGTCCCAGTTTCTGATTGTGCCTTCCACGATAGGGAGGGCATCGGACTCACTTGCCCAACTGATGCCGTACTTACACCAGTGAAGCCGCAAGTTGTGTCACTCAAAAGCAACAACGGTCGGAAAACGGAACGGTTATTGACCGATTAATATTGGAGAACTGCACAGCAAAAGGCCGGCGCAAGGCCGGCCTTCGAAGTGCGATATGTCCAGCGCGATCAGTACCTTGCGATGGCCGGACCGCCCCAGCGATAGTTCAAGCGCACCAGGCCCATGTCTACGTCCTGGCGAATCCGGTCACTGCCGAATACCGCACCCGCGGGCGTTGTGAAGCCGATCGTGCGATCGCCAAGGAAGATGTGGTCGTACTCAAAGCCCAGCGACCAGTTCGGGGCGAAGCCGAATTCCAGACCGGCCCCGACCGTGCCACCCCAGCGAGTCTCCCGGGCCGAAGCCAGCAGCGCGCCCGCGCCGGGCGTACCCGCAGCAGCGTAGATGTCGTACTTGTCACCGACGACGGCGGCGCCGCCCTTCACGTAAAGCAGCACGTTGTTCCAGGCGTAACCGACCTGACCGGTGATGAGACCGAAAGCGTCGATGCGGGAACGGTTGCGATCACCCGTCACCAAAGCGGTACCAGGGAAGAGGGTGCTCACGTTGTCGCCCCGGAAGTCAGCCCAGTTGCCCTGGCCTTCCAGACCGAACACCCAATTGGCGGACTGCCAGCGATAGCCGATCTGGCCGCCGACGGTGCCCCCTGTTGCATTGTGACAGCCTTCGCCGACGAGAACGCCGGTCGCGGGCGTGACGAAGTCCCAGCACTTGTGGCTGGAGCCACCGCCGCCGTTGATGCCGATGTAGAAGCCGCTCCAGTCGTAGATGGCGGCAACCGCCGGCGGCGGGGCTTTGGTGTAGGGACGCGCGGCCATGTCCGCCGCGCTTGCGGGAGCCGACAAGCCCATCGCCACTGCACCGATTGCACAAATAAGAAGCTTATTCATTGCCAGTCTCCCCAGGTTTCGTCCGCTTCTTATTTCCCCGAAGCGGCTGATCAGGCGCGAGGGCCCATATGAACTAAGTCCGAGGCAACCGTAGCTCTACGGAGCGGCAGAGTCCGTCTCCCAAATGCAACAAGACCGGGGCAGTGCGAGTACCCATAACTTGCTGAATGTTAAGTTCTTTCTTCCATTTTTGGGAACCTACAAAGGTTCCAATCGACGTGTGCCTTTCCGCAACACATGTGGCCGATCGATCCCACGCCTTCAGATCTGTCTTCGCCAAGAACAAATCTGGAACGAACCGGAGGTCGATGCTATATGTGGGGATAACCGGAGGGGTGACGGCCTGATCGTCGTCCGCAAGTGTTCGGCGAGCGTATAGGGTCGCCTCAACAGGCACGGCGGAACGCGGGAGCGGACCGGCCTTCTTGAATTCAGTGGCATTCGGAGCGGAGAGCGGAGATGGCGGGAAGCGTCAACAAGGTCATTCTGGTTGGAAATCTCGGCAAGGATCCTGAAATCCGCCGCACCCAGGACGGGCGGCCGATCGCCAATCTGAGCGTCGCGACCTCGGAGACGTGGCGCGACAAGGCGACTGGCGAGCGCAAGGAAAAGACCGAGTGGCACCGCGTCGTGATCTTCAATGAAGGGCTCTGCAAGGTCGCCGAACAGTATCTGAAGAAGGGCGCCAAGATTTACGTCGAGGGTGCGCTCCAGACCCGCAAATGGACCGACCAGAGCGGTGTCGAAAAGTACTCGACCGAAGTCGTGCTCCAGGGGTTCAACTCGACGTTGACGATGCTGGACGGTCGTAGCGGCGGTGGCGGAGGCGGCAGCTTCGGCGACGAGCCGGGCGGCGATTTCGGCTCCTCCGGTCCGGTCAGCAGCGCGCCGCGGCGCCCTGTTGCCGCCGGCGGCGGTGGCCGCAACAGCGACATGGACGACGATATCCCGTTCTGAGCGATTCCGCTCCAAGAACGCGGCGCCTGATGCGGACGCGCTGGCCGGATGGGCGGCGCTTCTCATCTCATGTCAGAACATCCCACTAATCGACAGGACGGGCTCGGCATTTCCGGGCCCGCTTCATGTTTGGGGTGAGCTCGGATTGCGGCTTGGCAAACGCGCCGACGCGGCAAGCTCACCGCGCGGTTTTCCACGCGTGAGCGGCGATTTTGCAAGGCCGATGCGAGTGCTGTCCGAGACACCGCTCGCAAGGGCTTAAGTTGTTGGAAAAATAGGCGGAAAAAGCGCTTCCCAGAACGCCGCGAGGGTGGTTATCAGAGGCTCGATGCGCTATATGATTCCCAGATAAAACCTCACCGGATTTCCCCTTGGCTGACGACGACGACAAGCCCGGCGACCAGCCGGCGCAACCCTCGGATATTCGCCCCGTCTCCATCTTCGAGGAGATGAAGAAGTCCTATCTCGACTACGCCATGAGCGTGATCGTGGCGCGGGCGCTGCCTGACGCCCGCGATGGCCTGAAGCCGGTGCATCGCCGCATCCTGTACTCGATGAACGAGCAGGGGCACACGCCGGACAAGAAGTACGTCAAGTCCGCCCGCGTGGTCGGTGACGTCATCGGTAAATATCATCCGCATGGCGACCAGTCGATCTACGACGCCATGGTCCGGATGGCGCAGGACTTCTCCATGCGCGTGCCGCTGATCGACGGCCAGGGCAATTTCGGCTCGGTCGACGGCGATCCCCCGGCTGCCTATCGTTATACCGAAGCCCGATTGACGAAGGCGGCGCTGGCTCTGCTGGCCGACATCGACAAGGACACGGTCGACTTCCAGCCGAACTACGACAACAACGAGACCGAACCGTCGGTCTTGCCAGCCAAGTTCCCGAACCTTCTCGTCAACGGCGCCGGCGGCATCGCGGTCGGCATGGCGACCAACATCCCGCCGCACAATCTCGGCGAGGTCATCGACGCCTGCGTCGCGCTGATCGACAACCCCGCGCTCACCATCGACGAGCTCATCAACATCGTGCCGGGACCGGACTTCCCGACCGGCGGCGTCATCCTCGGACGGCAGGGCATCCGCGCCGCCTATCACCTCGGCCGCGGCTCGGTCATGATGCGCGGCAAGGTCGCGATCGAGACCATCCGCAAGGAGCGCGAGGCGATCATCATCACCGAGATTCCCTACCAGGTGAACAAGGCGACGATGGTCGAGCGCATCGCCGAGCTGGTCAAGGAAAAGAAGATCGAGGGCATCGGCGACCTGCGCGATGAATCCGATCGCGACGGCTACCGCGTCGTCATCGAATTGAAGCGCGACGCCGTGCCGGACGTGGTGCTCAATCAGCTCTACAGGTTCACGCCGCTGCAGACGAGCTTCGGCGTCAACATGGTGGCGCTCGACAGCGGCCGTCCACGGGTCATGCACCTGAAGGACCTGCTGGCGATCTTCGTCGACTTTCGCGAGCGGGTCGTCACGCGGCGCACCAAGTTCCTGCTCGCCAAGGCCCGAGATCGCGCCCATGTTTTGGTCGGTCTCGCCATCGCAGTCGCCAATATCGACGAGATGATCCGCGTCATCCGGACCTCGCCCGACCCGACCACCGCCCGCGACACCCTGATGTCGCGCGACTGGCCGGCCCGGGACGTCGAGGACATGCTGACGCTGATCGACGATCCGCGCCACCGCATCAGCGAGAACGGCACGATCCGGCTGTCGATGGAGCAGGCGAGGGCCATTCTCGATCTGCGCCTGCAACGCCTCACCGCACTCGGCCGCGACGAAATCCGCGAGGAGCTCGACAAGCTCGCCGGCGAGATCGCCGACTATCTCGACATCCTGCGCTCGCGCGACCGCGTGCTGGGCATCATCAAGTCCGAGCTCGCCGAAGTAAAGGCCGAGTTCGCAACCCCGCGCCGCACCGTCATCATCGAGCAGGAAGGTGAGGTCGAGGACGAGGACCTGATCCAGCGCGAGGACATGGTCGTCACCGTCTCGCACGCCGGCTACGTCAAGCGCGTGCCGCTGTCGGCCTACCGGGCCCAGCGCCGCGGCGGCAAGGGCCGCGCCGGCATGCAGACCCGCGATGAGGATTTTGTCAGCCGGCTGTTCGTGGCGTCCACCCATACGCCGATGCTGTTCTTCTCCTCGCGCGGACAGGTCTACAAGATCAAAGTCTGGCGCCTGCCGATGGCCGCGCCGAATGCGCGCGGCAAGGCGCTGATCAACATCCTGCCGCTGGAGCAGGGCGAGCGCATCACCACCATCATGCCGCTGCCGGAGGACGAGTCCACCTGGGGCAATCTCGACGTGATGTTCGCCACGACAGGCGGCAACGTCCGGCGCAACAAGCTGTCCGACTTCGTCGATGTCCGCCGCTCCGGCATCATCGCGATGAAGCTCGACGACAACGAAGCGATCGTCGACGTGCAGATCTGCACCGAGCACGACGACGTGCTTTTGACCGGCGCCGGCGGCCAGTGCATCCGCTTCCCCGTGACCGACGTGCGCGTGTTCACCGGCCGCACCTCGATGGGCGTGCGCGGCATTGCGCTTGCCGAGGGCGACAAGGTGATCTCGCTGGCGATCCTGCGCCACGTCGAGACGACGTCCGATGAGCGCTCGGCGTACCTGAAGATGCGTCGTGCGGTCGCCGGCGAAGCTGCGGCCGAGGAGCCGGCGGCGGACGCCGAGGCCGAGGAGACCTCCGGCAGCTTCCAACTCGCCCAGGAGCGTTACGTCGAGATGTCAGCGCAGGAGCAGGTCGTGCTGACAGTGTCCGTCAACGGTTACGGCAAGCGGACGTCGTCCTACGAGTACCGCACCACGGGCCGCGGCGGCAAAGGCATCGTCGCCATGAGCGTCAACAACCGCAACGGCAACCTCGTTGCGTCGTTCCCCGTGGAGGATGCTGATCAAATCATGCTGGTAACCGACAAGGGCCAGCTGATCCGCTGCCCGGTCGAAGGCATCCGCGTCGCCGGCCGCTCGACCCAGGGCGTGATCGTGTTCGACACCGCGGAGGACGAACACGTCGTCTCGGTCGAGCACATCACGGAAGAGGCCGAGAGCGGAAACGGGGCGAATGGGGAGTCGAACGGGGAGTGATGCGTCACCCCGTAGCCCGGATGGAGCGCAAGCGAAATCCGGGTTCTTCATTCGGACGGCTGTCCCGGATTGAGTTGTGCTCGATCCGGATACTGCACTGACCAGCTAAATCTCCAGCTCCGTGCCGAATTCCACCACCTGCTTGGTAGGTACGCCGAAGAACGCGGCGGAGCGTTCGGCGTTGCGTTGCAGGAAGGCGAACACGGTTTCGCGCCAGACCCACATGCCCGGCACGTCCTCGCGCGGGATGATTGTCTCGCGGCCGACGTAATAGGTGATGTCGGAGAGGTCGATGCCGGGCAGCTTGCCGTGGCGGCAGGCGAAGGTCAGCCCTTCGTAAATCGTCGGGTTCTGCATGAAGCCGTAATGCAGAACGACGCGGGTAATGCCGGGAATGATCTCGATCACCTCGATGCGGTCTTCGTCGGCGATGTGAGGAAGCTCCTCGATCAGCACGGTGACCAGGACGATGCGCTCGTGCAGCACGTGGTTGTGCTTGACGAACTGGGTCAGTGCCAGCGGCACGCCGCGCGGCGCCGAGGCCAGGAACACGGCGGTGCCGGGGAGTCTGGCGCTGCACTGGTTGACCGCGGTCTCGATCAGATCCTCCTCGGGCTGGCGCAGCTTCGCGCGTGCGGCTTCGACGAGCTTCACGCCGCTGCGCCAGGTCAGCATCAGGAAGGCGACGAAGCCCGCCAGCATCAGCGGAAACCAGCCGCCCTCGAACAGCTTGATCGAATTGGCCGAGAAGAAGATCAAATCGATCACGAAGAAGAAGCCGTTCACGGCAACCACGAGCCACGGTGAATAGCCCCACTGGATCGCGACCAGGGCGGCGAGCAGCGTGGTGATCGCCATCAATAGCGACACCGCGATGCCGTAGGCGCCGGCCAGCGCCTCCGAGCTGCCGAAACTCAGCACGGCGCCCAGCGTTGCGGCGGCGAGCAGCCAGTTCACCAACGGCACGTAGATCTGGCCGATCGCGTCGCTCGTGGTGTGACGGATCTGCATGCGCGGCAGGAAGCCGAGCTGGATCGACTGCTGCGTCAACGAGAACACGCCGGAGATGATGGCTTGCGAGGCGATCACGGTCGCGACCGCCGAGAACGCGACCAGCGGATAATGCAGGGCGTCAGGGCAGAGCTGGAAGAACGGATTTTCGATCATGGTGGGATCGGTGATCAGCAGCGCGGCCTGGCCGAAATAGTTCAGCACGAGCGCAGGCAGGCAGATCGCGAACCAGGCCAGCCGGATCGGCAGGCGGCCGAAATGCCCCATGTCGGCGTACATGGCTTCGCCGCCGGTCACCGCGAGGAAGGCGGCCCCCAGGATCGCGAAGGAGACATGAAAATCCTGATGGATCAGGAAGTCGAACGCATAGAGCGGGCTGAGCGCCGCCAGCACCGCCGGCGCCTTGACGATGCCGTGGATGCCGAGCGCTGCCAGCACGAAGAACCAGGCCAGCATCACCGGTCCGAAGATGCGGCCGATGAAGCCGGTGCCCTGCTTCTGCATCATGAACAGTCCGATCAGGATGACGACGGTCACGGGCACAACCGCCGGCGCGAGCGAGGGTGCGTCGACCTTCAGACCTTCGATGGCTGAGAGCACGGAGATGGCCGGCGTGATCGCGCCGTCCCCGTACAGTAGCGCGGCGCCGACGAGGCCGACGACCAGCAAATGCGCGCGCCAGGTACCGGGTTGAGCGTTGCGGGCATGCAGCAAGGCCAGCAGCGCGACGATGCCGCCTTCGCCGCGGTTATCCGCACGCAGAATCAACAGCGCATATTTCAGTGAGATGATCAGCAACAGCGCCCAGAGGATCAGCGAGGCGACGCCCAGAACGGCATCGTTCGTCAAAGTGCCGCCGTGGGCGGCGGCCTTGGCGGCTTCCTTCAGGGCGTAGAGGGGGCTGGTGCCGATATCGCCATAGACCACCCCGAGGGCGCCCATGGTCATGGCAATCGGCAGTGGATCAGGTTGATGGCCGGAGGCGACTGCAGGCGTACTGGACAATGGCGACCCCCCGATGGGATCGCGCCCGACGGGTCATTCCGACGGGCGCGAGCATCAGGCAGTGTGCGACGGGACGTCGCAAATATCCATGGGGTATATCTTTGGGGTTTATCTTGAGAGTTAGCTGACGCGAAACTGACAGACCCCCACTACGGAGTACGGTTGGCAGTCACAAGGCGAGCCTCGCGGATGTTGGCTTTGGTGCCGGCCTGGCGGAGGCAGGACGCTTCGAAATTCGGCCAGGCCTGCTGCGAGCAGTCCTTGCCGACGGTGCGGATATCGAGCCGGTCGCTCTTGGCAAGCGGCTGCGGCACGCTCGCCTCGACGGTGGGGGCGAAGCCGGGCAGGAGCGTGAGGGTGGCAGCAACACACGCAGAAATGGCGATCGCCGAAAGAGCCTTGATCATGACAGTCCCCTGTGATGCGGCCGCTACGCCCAGTGTGCGGCCCGTCGTTCGTTGGCTGGATTAGTAACCATGGCCAGTTTCCGGACGTCTTCGCGAACGCGGGAAATGGTTTCGTTCGCGCTCCGTTTTGTGTCGTGGCCGCCCTCAGGACGAAACAATTCGGCGCATTCCGACACGCTTCTGCGGAAAAACCGCCAGGGAACCTGACCGGCTTGCCGGGCCGGGCAGGGCGCGGTAGGACGTGGCCATGCCGCGCATTGCCTTCTATCCAGGTTCCTTCGACCCCATCACCAACGGCCATCTGGACGTGGTCCGGCACAGCGTGTCGCTGTGCGACAGGCTTGTTGTCGCGATCGGGGTGCACCCCGGCAAGAAGCCTCTGTTCTCGACCGAGGAGCGGCTGAAGATGCTCCATGACGTCTGCGGGCCGGTGGCCGCCCAGGCCGGCTGCGTGCTCGAGGCCGTGACGTTTGACGATCTGTCGGTGACCTCGGCGCGCAAGCACGGTGCCACGATCATGATTCGGGGCCTGCGCGACGGCACCGACCTCGACTACGAGATGCAGCTCGCCGGCATGAACGAGGCCATGGCGCCCGAGGTGCATACGATCTTCCTGCCGGCCTCTCCCATTGTCCGCCCGATCACCGCCACTTTGGTGCGCCAGATCGCTGCCATGGGCGGGGATGTCTCGGCCTTCGTTCCGCCGCTGGTTGCGGCCCAGCTCAAGGCAAAATTCGCCTGATAACGGCGCGTTTCCTTTCTCATCTCTGATCCGGAGTTGTCATGATCCGAATTCTCGCAGTTCTTGCCGCGGTTCTGTTCGCGGTGCCGGCCTTCGCGCAAGCCTTGCCGGCCGGCCTCGACAAGGCCAACGCCATCGTCATCGACTCCACCAAGGGCCGCATCGTCATCAAGCTCCGGCCGGACCTTGCGCCCCAGCACGCCGAGCGCATCAAGCAGCTCGCGCGCGAGGGTTTTTACAACAACGTGCCGTTCCACCGCGTCATGGATGGCTTCATGGCGCAGACCGGCGACGGTCAGAACTTCAATGGCACCGGCGGCTCGAAATATCCGAACCTGAAGCAGGAATTCTCGAAGGTGCATTTTGCGCGCGGCATCGTCGGCATGGCCCGGCGCGGCGACAGCGTCGACACCGCCAATTCGCAGTTCTTCATCATGTTTGCCGACGGCGGCAGCCTCGACAACCAGTACACCGTGATCGGCGAGGTCGTGCAGGGCATGGACGTCGTCGACAAGCTGAAGAAGGCGCCTCCCGGATCGAGCGGCGGCACCGTCACCGACCCCGACAAGATGGTGAAGGTGCAGGTCGCTTCCGACATCAAGTAGGAGCGGCGATGGCGCGCTGCGGTGGCAAGCTCCTGCTGGTTGCCGCGGTGCTGCTGCTCGGCGTCCCGGGCGCGGTCGCCGAGGACGCACAGGTCAACACCATCCAGGACATCTTCCGGCATTTGCGCACCTGCTGGAAGCCGCCGCCCGCCGCCAGGGCCCGCCCGATCGACATCACCGTCGTGGTGAGCTTCAACCGGGCTGGAAACATTCTGGGCCATCCGAGGATTACCTATGAATCCGCGGAGGCTTCCGACAATGACCGGCTGCAATACCGGGTCGCGGTGATGGAGGCATTGCAACGCTGCACGCCGATGCCATTTACCGATGCGATGGCCGGCGCCGCTGCGGGGCGTCCGTTCGCGATCCAGTTTCGCAACCGCAAATCTTCACCTGACAGGACTTTACCCCCAACCCAAGAGAGACGAGCATGAACGCCACCGAAAACACACTGATCCTCGAGACCACGCAGGGCCCCGTCACCATCGAGATGCGGCCTGATCTGGCGCCCGGCCACGTCGCGCGCATCAAGGAACTCGTGCGCGAAGGCTTCTACGACGGCATCGTGTTTCATCGCGTGATCGACGGCTTCATGGCGCAGACCGGCTGCCCCCAGGGCACCGGCACCGGCGGCTCCGGCCAGAAGCTGAAGGCCGAGTTCAACAAGGAGCCGCATGTGCGCGGCACCACCTCGATGGCGCGCGCCGCCAGCCCGGATTCCGGCGATAGCCAGTTCTTCATCTGCTTCGACGATGCCCGCTTCCTCGACAACCAGTACACGGTGTGGGGCAAGGTCACCGAGGGCATGGAGAACGTCGACAAGATCAAGCGTGGCGAGCCCGTGCAGAACCCCGACAAGATCGTCAAGGCGCGGATGGCGGCTGACGCGGCGTAGGCGTTCAACCCTCATGGTGAGGAGGCGCGTAGCGCCGTCTCGAACCATGAAGGCCGAGCTGCAGCAGCGGGGCCTTCATCCGTCGAGACGCGCGTTCCGCACCCCTCAGGATGAGGAGTGACTGTGCGGCCCTGAGTCCGAGATGCGCACCGACCTCTTCGATTTCGACCTGCCCGCCGAGCGCATCGCATTGCGCCCGGCGAGCCCGCGCGACTCCGCGAAGATGCTGGTCGTCGATCGCGGCACGCTGCGCGACCAAATCATCACCGACCTGCCGCAATGGCTGAAGCCGGGCGACCAGCTCGTCGTCAACGACACCAAGGTGATCGCGGCGCAATTAAAAGGCCGTCGCATCGGCCGCGAGACCGAGCCGAAGATCGAGGCAACGCTGATCAAGCGCCTCGACGGCTCGCGCTGGCAGGCGTTGGTGAAGCCTGCCAAGAAACTCATCGCCGGCGACCGCATCCGCTTCGGCAATGAGGGCAAGGTCTGCCTGCTCGGCCATCTCGACGCCGAGGTCGAGGCGAAGGGCGGGGAAGGCGAGGTGACGCTGTCATTTTCGTTTCACGGCCCGACGCTGGATCAAGCCATCGCCGATCTCGGCAGCCCGCCGCTGCCGCCCTACATCGCCTCGAAACGCACGCCTGATGATCAGGATCTCGCCGACTACCAGACCATGTTCGCTGTGAACGAAGGCGCCGTTGCCGCGCCGACAGCAGGCCTGCATTTCACCCCGGCGCTGGAGCAGGCGATGCACGCGCGCGGCGTCGGCATCAATCGCGTCACGCTGCATGTCGGGGCAGGGACCTTCCTGCCAGTGAAGGTGGACGACACCGAAGGCCACAAGATGCATGCCGAGTGGGGCACGCTGTCGGCCGAAACGGCGGAGCGGCTCAACACTGCGCGCAAGAACGGCGGCCGTATCATCGCGGTTGGCACCACGTCGTTGCGCCTGCTCGAAAGCGCAGCCAGCGAGGACGGCACCATTGAGCCGTTCGCCGCCGAGACGTCGATCTTCATCACCCCCGGCTATCGCTTCCGCGCCGTCGATGTTCTGCTGACCAATTTCCATTT
Organism: Bradyrhizobium sp. 155; assembly: GCF_023101105.1. Classification (NCBI taxonomy): domain Bacteria; kingdom Pseudomonadati; phylum Pseudomonadota; class Alphaproteobacteria; order Hyphomicrobiales; family Nitrobacteraceae; genus Bradyrhizobium; species Bradyrhizobium sp. 155. The sequence goes on from NZ_CP064704.1 coordinate 3,756,673, forward strand.
GCCGAAGTCGACACTGTTCATGCTGGTGTCGGCGTTCTCCGGGCTGGAGGCGATGCAGCAGGCCTATGCACACGCGATCGCGACCGGCTACCGGTTCTATTCGTACGGGGATGCCTGTTTGCTGTTTCCGGCGCGGGAGTGACGCGGGCGGCGTTCTCGTGCTATATTGCTCATACGTTTTGCATGGAGCGAGTGGCCGATGAACATCCGTTCCGCGAAAGTAGATGAGCTTGCCCAGCGCCTCGCCCGCCTGACGGGGGAAGATATCGAGACGGCGCTCGAACGCGCCATCGAGGAGCGCTTGTCTCGCGTGGCATCGCCGGCGGTCGATAGGAGGGCCGCCCTGACGTCGTTCTTCGAGCGAACCGCTGGCTTGCCCGTTCTCGATTCTCGGCCTGCAGACGAAATCCTCGGCTATGACCGTTTCGGGCTGCCGTCCTGATGGTGCTGGATACGTCTGCGATCGTCGCGACCGTCACCAACGAGCCAGATGGGCAGCGCTATCGGAAAGCCATGCTGGATGCTGCCAGCCTGTCGATGTCAGCAGTAGCAATCCTGGAAACCAAGATCGTTCTCTCTGCTCGCTTCGGAGCATCGGCCGTGAAGTTCTTCGACGAATTGCTGGAGATTGCCGGGATTGTCGTAGTGCCGTTCGACGCAGACATGGCGAAAGGCGCGTTCGAGGCATTTCAACGCTTCGGCAAGGGTCGGGGGACATCCGGCGCAGCTCAACATCGTCGATTGTGCGGTCTAGGCTTGGCGAAAGCGCGTTCGCAACCGCTGCTCTTCAAGGGAGCCCACTTTGCTAAGACAGACATTCTCCCCGCGTTGACCTGACCGCGCTGTTTGCCATTGTAGGGTGGGCAAAGCGAAGCGTGCCGACCAACTTTCTTGATGCGAAGTGGTGGGCACGGCGCTTGCGCGCCTTTGCCCACCTTACGCATCTTCCGTTACGCCATCATCCGCTGCGGCAGGAGCTCCGCGATCTGCACCGCGTTGAGTGCAGCGCCCTTGAGCAGCTGGTCCGCCGCCACGAACATCGAGATCGAAAGTCCGGAGGGGTCGCTGAGGTCCTTGCGGATGCGGCCGACCAAGACGTCGTCCTGGCCCGAGGCATCGATCGGCATCGGGAAGTAGTTCCTGGCACGGTCGTCGACGACCTTGACGCCGGGCGCTCGTGCCATGATGGCGCGGACCTGGTCCTCGCTGATCGGCTTCTCGCATTCGAAGGTGATGGCCTCGCAATGAGCCCGCAGCACCGGCACGCGCACGCAGGTGACGCCGATCGCGATCTTGTCGTCCTCGAAGATCTTGCGGGTTTCGTTGATGACCTTGGTCTCTTCGTCGTTGTAGCCGGTGTCAGGGTCGATCGCGGTGTTGTGGCTGAAGAGGTTGAAAGCGTAGGGATGCGGCATCACCTTCGGCGTATAAACCTGCCCGTTGAGATTGGCGCGGGTGGACTCGACCAGCTCGTCCATGGCGGCAGCGCCGGCGCCGGAGGCCGCCTGGTAGGTCGAGATGATCACGCGCTTGATGCGGTTGCTCTGGTGGATCGGCCACAGCGGGACCAGCGCCGTGATGGCGGCGCAGTTCGGGTTGGCGATGATGCCCTTGTGGTCGCGGATGCGGTTCGCGTTGATCTCGGGGATCACCAGCGGCACGTTCGGGTCCATGCGGAAGGCGGAGGAGTTGTCGACGACGATGGCGCCGGCCTTGACCGCGATCGGCGCGAACTTCTTGGAGATGCTGCCGCCGGCGGAGAACAGGGCGATGTCAACGCCCTCGAAGGCGCGTTCGGTCAGCTCCTCGATGATGACGTCTTGCCCACGGAACGACACCGTCTTGCCGGCCGAGCGGGCGCTCGCCAGCGCCTTGAGCTTGCCGACGCGAAAGCCGCGCTTGTCCATGGTGGCGATGAATTCGGCGCCCACCGCACCGGTGACGCCGACAATCGCGACGACGGGATCGTTACTCACTTTGTCCTCCATTGAATTGCGATCTAAACAACAAAAAAGCCCCGGACCATCATGGGCGGGGCTTCGGTAGAGTGGATTGCGTTCTAGTCGACGACTACACGCGCACGCCTCCCCGGGCCCCGAAGGCCGTGGTGGTTTTAGTCGTGCGTTTGGTGGTCGCGAACATGGCGGGAGCTTATGCGGGAGAGTCCTGCCCCCGTCAATGGCTTTTCGGCGGGATTGGGGCTGCCGCTATTTGGTCCGGGCGCCCGGCGGTTCGAGGATGACCTCCTTGAGGTTGTCGCCACTGATGACGACGATCGCGAAATTCAGCCGGCCGCGTTCGCGCACCAGTCCGCCGCTGATGGCTTTGCCGGAGGCCGCGCGCTCGGCGACGTGGACGGCATCCGCAAGTCGGTGCTTGATGGCACCGAGCGCTGCGAGATTGCTGCGATCGTCGAGGTCGAGCTCGGCGAGAGGGAGGGCGGCTTCCCCGCCGACGAGCTCGCCGGTCGCGGCATTGATGGTGTGGCGCCAGATCCGGTCGTTGTGCAGGGTCTTCACCCGGTAGACCGGCACGCCGGAGGCTCCGTCGAAACTCACATCCGCCGTGGTGGCACCGACGTGGCGGGCTTCCGCGATCGCCATGGCCTGGTTGATCGAGATCGACGAGCTGCGGAAGCGCTCGATCTCGCGGCTGACCGCTTGGCGGTCGGCCTCGGCGTCACCATCTGTGTCGCTGTGAAGGGTGGTCGGCGTGCCCGTGCTCACGATCGCCCGCGCCGGCGCTGCGAGGAGGAGTGCGGACAGGGCGATCGCGAGCAGTCCCGAGATCCGTCGTTTGGCCGTCGTCATGCTCGAACCCTCGGCCAGCGAGTATGCCGGATGATCGTCAAGAATTTGCGGCCGACCTTGGGCATCGGTCGGCCGCTGAGCGTCGCGACGGGCTGTACCGCCGGGACGATCGAAGCGGTGCGGACCTCTTGGGGCTGGTGAAAAAGCGATCCGCATCGCCCTATAATTAAACCATACCGTATCGTTTTGTTTCGGTCAACGGCGCAGCCGCGAGATCTCCCGGAAAGTTCGCAAGCTCACGGAATTGTCAGCGCGATGGGCGCCGCCGCTGGGTGCCCTTGGCGGCACTCTGGCTGCCGTCCGCTGATCCCAGCGCGCCTGCCAGGAACAGCTTGATCGCAGCGCGCATGCGCTTTTCCGCGGCCTTCATTTCCGGCGGCGTTCCAAACGTCGCCAGACGATGGTTATGACCGACGACGACGTCGAGAAACACTTCCGCCGCGATGGTGGTGTCGTCGACGTCGAGCGCGCCTTGCGCCACCAGATGGTCGAAGAAGCGTGCCGTGGTGGCGACGGCCTTGAGCCAGCCTTCCTCCTTGCCGAGCTTGGCGATGTCGGGAAAGTTGATGGCCTGCGACGTCATCATGCGGCTGAAGGCGACGGCATCGGGTCCGCAGGTGAATGTCAGCATCTCGCGCCCGATCTCGACCAGCCGTTGCTCAACCGAGATATCCGAGGCGCTGCCGAGCTGCGTCTCGGCGGCCGCGGACAGCGGTGCCAGCCATCGCGCGATCTCGCGTCTCAGCACGGCTGCAAACAGGCCGCGCTTGTCGCCGTAACGGGCATAGACGGTGGGCTTGCTCACTCGCGCGGCTTCCGCGACCGCATCGAGCGAGGTCGCATCAAAGCCGCGATCCAGGAACAGGCGGGTGGCGACCTCGATCAGCCGCTGATCGCGCTCGATCGCGGCGCTTTTCGTCGGCCGGCCGCCGCGCGATTTCGGCACCTCGCGCCGCGGCGCCGCCGGTCTTGTCCTGGTCGCAGTCAATCCCATGCCCAATGATTCCTGCGCGGTCGTGACATCAGTCATTGCTCTATAACGCGCGGCAACGAGTGCGTCATGGCTAATCTGGCCGAATGACCGCATCGTCAACCGTCTCGGCACGGCCCCGTTCCTCACCGAGCGCTCACGGAAGCGTCGAAGTCCAGGCCTCGCCCGAAGCCGCCTTCTCATATCCGTACTGATACAGCGCCCGCATATAAGCGGTGTCGAACCCTTCCGAGGGGGCGGCCGGATAATCGCGCGCGATATAGGAGAGATGGAAGCCCAGGCGGTTGCGCTTCGCAAAATCATAAGTCGAGAAGATGATCGAGCGGGTCTGCGACTGGGTGATCGACGACAGGCTGCGGGAGGCAACGTCGATGGTGCTGTTGGAGACGAGCTCGAAATTGCGTTCGATCTTCTTGTTGACGAGGATGTAGATGTCCAGCTTCGCAGGGCCGGGAAGGCGACTGCCCTGGAAAAGCAAGGCTTCCGGCAGCGTCAGCACCGGGGCCGTCACGCCGCCGTCGACATGCATCTCCTGAAATCTGCGGCCCTCGCCTTCGGCGTCGATCATGATCGGCGGAAACACCAGCGGGATGCTGGCGGAGGCCGCCATCACGTCGCGAAACAGCTTGAGCGCCTCGGACGTGCCGACCTCGGCGATCTTGCCCATGTCCCAGATCGCGGTGCGCTGGGTGTCGAGATCGGTCGTCACCACCAGCAGCCTTCGGCCCTTGGCGTTTTCACGAGCGACTTGCGCCATGATTTCGGGGCCGACATAGCGGGCGACGAGCTCGCGCAGCCGCGTGTTGCCGAACAGGCCGGACCCGAACAGCACGCGCATGATGCTAGGATCACTCAACAGGCTCTCCGCGACACCGCTGGTGTAGACCTCCTTCAACGTGTCGTCATATCGCGAGCCGAGAAACGCAAAGGGCGCAATCAGGCCGCCGGTGCTCACGCCCGAGACCACCGAGAAGGTGGGACGGGTTTTGGCCGCGGTCCAGCCGTTGAGCACACCGACGCCGTAGGCGCCATCTGCGCCGCCGCCTGAGAGCGCCAGGTAGGACTTCGTCGCGGTGCTGGTGTCCTTCTCGAAATTGAATTTCGTGATGGGTTCGTCGGCGTAGCGCCGCAGGCCATCGATATCGAGCACGCGCGATGTGCTGGCTTCGGTGGCCGTATAGGGCGTGCGGGGCAGGGAGGTGCAGGCGCCGAGCGCCAAGCTGCACATCAGGACCAGCAATCCGAACAGGCGGGCGCCGGTCCACCTCGTCCAGCCATGCGAACGGCCGGCTGGGTCAGTCGAACTTGAAGGGAGGGGCATTGCGGTGGCTGGCGATCACGCATCTACCGCCGCCGGCAACATCGCCGCGGCATCTCGTCCCAGCCCAAGGTAAAACTACACTGTATCGTTTTGTTTAACAAGCGTCGCAGGCGCACAATTCCGTGTCCCCCAATATTTGCACCCATTGTCCCAGTCTGATGCATAAGCCGGCCGAGGCATCGCCCGAGCGGGTTGATCGGCCTGCTCCGACACGCAATAAGCACCGTCATGAATCGTCCTGACACCGGTCTGCCCAATCATTTCGAACTGCTCGCCACCGATGGCGCCGCGCGCACCGGGCGCCTGACCACGCCGCACGGCGTGGTGCGCACGCCCGCCTTCATGCCGGTCGGTACCGCCGGCGCGATGAAGGGCATGCACTGGCGCGAGGTGCGTGAGGCCGGTGCCGACATCGTGCTCGGCAACACCTATCATCTGATGCTGCGTCCCGGCGCCCAGCGGATCGCGGCGCTTGGCGGCTTGCAGACATTCACCGGCTGGAACGGGCCGATGCTGACGGATTCCGGCGGCTTCCAGGTGATGTCGCTGGCGGATCTGCGCAAGGTCAGCGAGCAGGCCGTGACCTTCCGTTCGCATATCGACGGCGCCAAGGTCGAGCTGTCGCCGGAGCGCTCGATCGAGGTGCAGCGTTTGCTCGGCTCCGATATCGCTATGCAGATGGACGAATGCGTGCGACTGCCCGCCGAGCGCGCCGACATCGACCGCGCGATGAAATTGTCGCTGCGCTGGGCCGAGCGAAGCAAGCGCGCCTTCGAGAGCGCGCCCGACGGCTACATGCTGTTCGGCATCGTGCAGGGCGGCGACATACCCCAGCTTCGCCATGCCAGCGCGCAAGGCCTCATCGAGATCGGTTTCCATGGTTATGCCATTGGCGGCCTCGCCGTCGGTGAGCCGCAGGCGGTGATGCTGGCGATCATCGACGAGACAGCGCCGCTGCTGCCGAGAGAGCGGCCGCGCTACCTGATGGGCGTCGGCACACCCGACGACATCCTCGAGGCGGTCAAGCGCGGCATCGACATGTTCGACTGCGTGATGCCGACGCGCAATGGCCGGCATGGCGTTGCCTTCACACGCTTCGGCCAGGTGAATTTGCGCAACGCGCGCCACGCCGACGATCCCCGTCCGCTCGACGAAGAGAGCTCCTGGCCGTCGGCGCGCAGCTACGCGCGCGCCTATTTGCACCATCTCGTCAAGGCGGGCGAGACGCTGGGTGCGATGCTGCTGTCCGAGATCAATATCGCTTATTACCAGTTCCTGATGCAGGGCATCAGGGACGCGATCGCACAGGGAACGTTCGAGGAGTTCTATCGGCGTACGCGCGAAGACTGGGGGAGGGGCGACATCGCCCCGCGCTAGGTCAAGTGCAAAACGTCAGTTGCAGACGAGGCGCTGCTTGACGGAGTGCTTGGTCACGAAGCCGTAGCCGCAATTGTCGCAGGTCCAGAGATAGCTGATCACGTGTTCCGACAAATACGCAGAACCTTCGGCGGCGATCATGGAGTCGGCGCAGACGGGACAGGCCGGCAACTCACTGCAACGCGGAGCGCGGTTCGGTGCGACGGTCGACAACACTTCAGCGACTGCTGACATCGTGGTGACCTCCCAGCTTGAGACCTAAGTCTAACATAAGCAGAATCAGTTGACGAGGTCGCAACACAAATGCGTTGGTTTTCTGATAATTATTGCTCACGCGATTTTGCGATGCAGCGTATTTAACATGTAACGCAATCTCGCTTGCGTGTCGCCGCAGGCTGTCTAGAAGCACAATCGTCGCCACAGGGAGTTCATCATGGACGCATCGTCCACCACGGGTGCAGCGCACCAACCCGGCCGCGGCCGGATCTATGACTCGATCGTCGATGCTTTTGGCGACACGCCGATCGTGCGCTTGCGCCGGCTGCCGGGCATGCATGGCGTGAACGCGACCATTTTGGCAAAGCTTGAATATTTCAATCCCGCCGCAAGCGTGAAGGATCGCATCGGCGCGGCCATGATCATCGCCATGGAGAAGGCCGGAATCGTCAAGCCCGACACCGTGCTGATCGAACCGACCTCCGGCAATACCGGCATCGCGCTGGCCTTCGTCGCGGCGTCGCGCGGCTATAGGCTCAAGCTGGTCATGCCGGAGTCGATGTCGATCGAACGCCGCAAGATGCTGGCCTTTCTCGGCGCGGAGCTGGTGCTGACACCGGCCGCGCAAGGCATGAAGGGCGCGATCGCGACGGCCGAAGAGCTGTTGAAGACGACGCCGAATTCGGTGATGCCGCAGCAGTTCAAGAATCTCGCCAATCCCGAGGTGCACCGCCGCACCACCGCGGAGGAGATCTGGAATGACACCGCCGGCAACATCGACTTCTTCGTCGCCGGCGTCGGCACCGGGGGCACCATCACCGGCGTCGGCCAGGTGCTGAAGCCGCGCAAGCCCTCGCTGCGCGTGGTTGCGGTCGAGCCGGAGGAGAGCCCGGTGCTGTCGGGTGGCCAGCACACGCCGCACAAGATCCAGGGCATCGGTGCGGGCTTCGTCCCTGACATTCTCGATCGCTCGGTGATCGACGAGATCGTCAAGGTCAACTCGACGACGGCGATCGAGACCTCGCGGGCACTGGCGCGGCATGAGGGCATTCCGGGCGGCATCTCCTCGGGCGCCGCGATTGCCGCGGCCGTCGAGATCGGCAAGCGACCCGAAGCTGCGGGAAAGACCATCCTGGCTATAGTGCCGTCCTTCTCCGAGCGGTATCTTTCGACGGCTCTGTTTGAGGGAATCTAGGACATGGCGGATCAACCACCGAGGCGGCCGCGGACGTTGGGCGACGCCAGGACGGAGGCCGAGGCGGCGTTCAAGAAGGTGACGGCGAAGGTCGCTGCGGCGCCGCCAAAGCAGAACGTGGCGCCGGGGGTCAAGGAGCAGGTCACGCTGCGGATCGACCAGGACGTGCTGGAGCATTTCCAGTCCGGCGGGCCCGGCTGGCAGGACCGCATCAACGAGGCGCTGCGAAAGGCCGCCGGGAAGTAGACGCCAAAGCTTTGGTTATTCGTAACGAAAAAGCCCGGCGCGAGCCGGGCTTTTGTATCTGCGATTGGCCTCGCCTCAGCGGCGGAACATGCCGCCCATCATGCCGCCGACGACACCGCCGACGAAGGCTGCGCCGGCAGGATCGCCGCCGCTGCTGCGATGGGGAGCAGGTGCGGGCGCGCTGCTGGCCGCGGGGGCGGCGGCCCGGCGGGCTGCCTTCTGGCTGTTGTCGCTCGCGGTCGGCGGGCCGGCCACGACTTCCGAAAGCAGAGCCTTGTGCTGGAGCTTGTTCAGGTAGCCAGACGCGGGATAGCCGCGCGCCGCCTGCCAGCGCTTGAGCACCGACCGGGTCTCGTCGCCGAAGACGCCTGTCTGTTTGTTGTCGAAGCCGAGCCCGCCCAGGCGACGCTGAACGTCGCGGCGCTGGTTCTTGTCGAGGCCGATTTGGTCCTCGGTAAGCTGGGTGGCCTCTTCGGTGAAGGTCGCGGGATCGACGCCAGCGGTGAGGGTGCGCGTCGCGGTCGAGGGGCCGCTCTTGATGGCCGCGAGGCGTGCCAGCGCAAGCGCCTTGAACTGACCGTTCGGGTAGGCGGAGAGGTAAGCGTTGAGCTCTTCCGACTTATTGCTCTCCTTGACCGAACGCCAGTATTCGAGCTCGACACCGTCCGAGCTGCCGCCCGTCGCCATTGGCACGCTGCCAGCAGCCGTCGGTGCCGCATTGGCGACCTGCGTCGTCGGAGCCTGGTTGAGATAGACCGCGCCGGTCAAATTGGTGTGGCCCCAGGGCAGCTGCCCCTTGTGGGTCTCCTCGTTGACCTGGGCGCGGACCGACGTCATCGCCTGCTGGATCTCGACACCAGGCTTGGTGATGTTGTCGATGAGCGCACGGGTGAACGGGCTGTTGTTGCCCTCTTGGCCGTCGAGCGCGGTCTGGCCCGGGCCGGTGGCGAACGCGATCAGCGTGCCTTCGCCGGATTTCATCTCGGCAAGACCGCTCTGCACGTTGACGCTGCGGGTCGCGGAGTTCGATTTGATCTTGGCGGCGAACGGATTGTCGCGGCAGGCGTCAAGGAACACCAGCTTGACCTTGGCGTCGCCCATGGTCTGCTCGAGCGTCAGATCGATGTTGATGGCGGCACCGAGCTTGACGTCCATCTCCGACTTGATGTCGGCGTCGACAGGCAGAAGATAATTGGAGCCGCCGACCGCGATGCCGTGACCGGCATAATAGAACACTGCGACGTCGGAGCCCTGCGCCTTGCGGCCGAAGTCCAGCAGCTTCTCCGTCATCTGGTCGCGCGAGAGGTTCGAACCTTCGATCACCTCGAAGCCGACATTGCGCAGCGTTGCCGCCATCGCCTTGGCGTCGATCGGCGGGTTCGGCAATTGTGCGACGTTCTTGTAGGTGCCGTTGCCGACGACGAAAGCAACGCGGCGGTCGGCCTTCGCGGCACTGACCGACAGTGCCATGCACATCAGCGACGCGAGGAGGGTGAGAGTGCGCATCTGGAATCCCCAACAGAATCGAAATTGCAGGCAGCAACGAATTGGCAACGAACTTACATGAAGTGCCCGCCTCGGCGCCACCAAAACGGCAGTTCGTCGCGTTCAACCCGCTGCTGTGTGGCAGAATGTGCACGATGGAATACCCTTCCAACGTGATCCAAATCACACGGCCACTTGGTTTTGTCGCGCGAGGCGGCGCGAGGTTCAGCGCGCGGGAGCAGGATCTGCCGGAGCTCGCTTTAGATTCAGGAGATTGCCGAACAGGATCAGCGCGGCGCCGACCACCGTCCAGGTGTCAAGCCGCTCCGAATACAGCAGCCAGCCAGCGGTCGCGGTCAATGGAACTCGCAGGAAGTCCATGGGAACAACGATGGTCGCATCCGCATAGCGCATCGCGCTGGCGAGGCAGTAGTGCGAAAACGTGCCGCAGACGCCGATCACGCCGACCCACGCCCAGACATAGGCTGAGGGCCACGTCCAGACGAACAGCGTCGGAATGAAGCCTGCGACCGATTGCACCACCAGCATCCAGAACAGGATCGACAGCGCGCTTTCGGTGCGGGTCAGCGATTTGACGAGCACCATGGACACCCCAAAGCCCATCGCGGCGCCGAGTGCGATGAGTTGACCGGGATTGATCTCGCCGGTGGCGGGTCGGACGATGACGATCACACCGAAAAGGCCAAGCGCGATGGCGGCGATCTTCCACGGCGTCATGCGCTCGGAGAGAAGGCTCGCTGCGAGCAGCGCCGTCCAGATTGGCATGGTGAACTCGATTGCCACCACCTGGCCGATCGGGATCAGCGTCAGCGCGAAGAACCAGCCGAGCTGCGCAACATAGTGCACCAAATCGCGCCCGATGTGCTGCGGCAGGCGCGACGTCCTGAGCACTTTGAAGCCGCCGGCCCCATAGATGAACGGCGAAAGCAACAGGAATCCTAGCAGCGAACGCACTTCCATGATCTGAAATACATTCAGCTCGCGCGTGGTCTCGCGTCCGGCGACCGCCATGACCAGCATCAGCGACAGCCAGCCGGCCATCCACAGGGCAGCCATCGTTTTGGACGGTGTCGTGTTCATCGGCGCGGGTGTGAGAGGCGAGGTCTTGAGGGAAGGCCGGTATCGGCGACATCCTCGCCGTTTGCAACGGTCAAATCTGCCGGTGCAGCGATGCAGGGCGCCGTGCTAAGGCATCAGTGAACAACGAGAACAATCGGGAGATCTTCGCTCATGCACATCTTGCAGCCGGCCGAGTGGAAAAAACCGCGCGGCTTTTCCCATGGTGTCGTGGTCGAGGGGCCGGGCCGCTGGGTGGTGCTGGCCGGGCAGACGGGCGGCGACGAGACCGGCAATTACGCGCCTGACATGGCAGCGCAGGTCGGGACCGCGCTGAAGCGGATCATCAAGCTCCTGGGCGAGGCCGGCGCCAGCCCCGAGCATATCGTCCGCCTGACCTGGTACCTGACCAGCCGCAGCGAATATGAGGCAGCCGGGGCCGGCATCGGCGCGGCCTGGAAGGAAACGCTGGGGCGCAATTTCCCGCCCTCGACCTTGCTCTACATCGGCGGCCTCGTGGATGACCGGGCCAAGGTCGAGATCGAGGTCACGGCGTTCGTGCCGGACACATAAAAAATCGACCCGGCGAGATCGCCGGGTCGATTGTCAATCTACTCGTATCGGCTTAGCGCGACAGCGAGATGTTGGCGCCGCGGAACTGGCTGTCGGCGCGCATCGTGACGTTCTGCTTGTTGCCGGACGTCTTCAGCGAAATGTTGGCGTTGAAGCCGGCAGTGGAGGCGAGCAGCTCATAGTTTCCGCCGGCCCCGCGACCCGAAAGGGAGCCGCTGATATTGCGGCTGGCCTCGGACCAGCTGCCCGCGATGGCGCTGCCTTCAGCCTTGACGTTGGCGCCGAGGTTGAACTTGTAGGCGTCGCTGGCGCAGGTCAGAGACAACTCCATGGTCGGTCCGATCGGAGCGTATTTCGCCCGGCAGCGGATCCGTTCGGTCGAGCCGTCATCCAGGGTGACCGTGCCTGAGCCGCTCCAGTTGCCGGCCAGCGGGGCGAACGGGCCGGACTGGGCCTTGCTCTCGGAGTTTGCAATTCCGGCGGCAAACATAACGGCGGCCGCGATCAGCAGCCGCCGGCCCACACCGCTCGTCACGATTTTTCTATTGGCGCGATGCTTCCCACCGCCCGCTGCACGGTATGCCTGCAGATGCTCCATTCCACTTCCCCGATCCGGCGTTGCCGCTGAGTTGACCGTTGGCATATGCACCATTGATCGAAACTTTCACAAGTCCCCCGCTGCCGATGGTGCCGGAAACGTTAGCGCCGGGCGCGGTGATCTTGCCGTCGGCAACCGTCAGCAAGGAGCTCGCGGTCGGCTCGCAGGTGCCGCTCTTGGTGACGATGGTGACGTGCCAGTTGCCGTCATAGGGGGTCTGGGCAAAGGCGGGCGCGGCGAGGGTGGTAACTGAGGCGGCACAGAACGCCGCAATGCGAGCAAAACGCATAAAATCCGTCCTTGAATTTGTCTGATATGCTGACCCTTATTCGGGCCAAATGTGACGGAAATTTGGTGCAGTGCCAAATCGAAAATTGTTCCTGTGGGAACAATGGTTTATTTGGGTTTCAGGCTGGGATTCTTGAAGCAAAATCAATGCCCCGTCACGTTAAGAGTAAACGTCAGGAGATCGACTCAGGAAAAGGGCCTCAGGAAAGACTTGGCGCTGAAGTCGCGAACTGCTCGTCTTGAGTCTTGGACGGCAGCGCCTTGTGGACCTTGGCATAGTCGATCACGTCGGCCAGCAATTTGAGCCCGAGCGGGGCGAGCGCGCGCTCCCACAGTTCCCGCGCCGTCTCGCCCTTCTTGACGAAGCACCACTCCTGGGCCGCAATGGCGCCAGCGTCCATGCGGTCGGCGAGGTGATAGATCGTGCCGCCGGCGATCGGATCGCCTTCCTTGATGGTCCATTCCACGGCCGCCTTGCCGCGGTGACGCGGCAGCAGCGAGGGATGATAGCCGATCCCGCCCAGCTTCGCTGCCTCAAGCGCGTCCTTGCCGATCCGGGCGTGGCTGTGCGCGGTGACGATCAGATCGGTGTCGGGGGCGATCTCGGAGGCCACCACCAGTTTGGGATTGGCCTGGACCACGACGTCGATGCCCGCCGCCTTGGCTGTTGCGGCGAGACGATCCTCAGCGTCGGCCACCACGACGCGCACGATCGAGACACCATGCTCCCGGAGCATGTTCAGGGTGGTCACGCCGAAATGGCGGGAGCCGACAAGAGTAATGCGCATGGGTGTCCGATCCGTCTCGCAACTGCGTCATCTCCCGATAACACGTCCGGACGTCCTGTCACCACCCGCGCTGGGTTTGCGCCGGTTATCAACAACGCGCCGGGCGAGGCTGCGCGATGAATTCCGCGATTGCGGTGTCGGCCGGTCCGGTGCTTCCATGCGCATGGCATCGGCTCGGAGTGAACGCATGCGGAGCGCGTGGTTTGTCCTTCTCGCGGCCTTGGTTGCAACCACTTCGGCGCGCGCTGGCGGACCGCCCTATCCCGTGGTTCCGCCCGAGGTCGGGGTGGCGCCCTTCATCGGCCCCACCTGGTACACCTATCGCTGCGCGGAAGGGCCGGTCACCAATTTTTATCACGGCGCCTATTACGGCCAGGAGCCGCCGGCGCTCTATCGCGGCTACGCGTACCGGCCGCATTACCGCTACAGCGCCTACCGCAGGCTGCCGCGCAAATATTTCTGCGTCACAGACTAGCGTTGCCGCGCCGCCACGGTGGTGCGGCGAGTGCCGACGGCCGGTTCCTGTGTTTCGTTTTTAACAGAGAGACCCAGGATTTGCCGTTAGAACGTGGACCGACCGGGGCTGGCGACATTTCAACCCGCATCCGTTTTCGAACCCGGATTTGGCCGCTGGCGTGATCGCCAGCGGCTTTTTCATGCTCGGCCATCACGAAATCATCTGACGGTAACGTGATCTCAACCAGCTTGGCGTATCGACGAATCCGTCGCGGATTTGTATTGCCTACCGCGACACCGAGATTGTCGCGCCGGCGCGGGTGCGCCGTGCGGGCTTTTTCGCCGGGACCTATTTCATGCCGAGCGCGATTGAGCAGATCGTCGACGTCTATGTCCGGCTGAAGAACCGGCGCGGCCTCGACGAACTGATGATGCACAGGCAACGGCTTGCAGTCGATCTGAAGAGCAGGTCCGGCTACGACTTCAGCCTGCCGATCGGCCAGATCGACGAGGAGATCGCGATCATCGAAGCCGGCCTCAGCCGGTTCAAGTCGGGCGATATCGCCGCGACGGACGACGGACGGCCAGTTTGACGTTCATTCGCGCCGGCCACCGTCGATGACGGTGAACAACGGCCGCGCCTGGGTCGGCTCGACCAGCAATTCCTCCACCAGCGCGGTCGCCGCATCGACATATTTGCGCGTCGGCTTGTCGAGGGGACGCGTGGCCTCGTCGTCGAGCGCGACTTTGGCGGCCTCGACCAGCTTGCGCATTCGCGCCGCGTGGTCATCGCCCGCCGTCAGCGTCGCGCGGGCCAGCGAGCGCAGCACGAACAGCTCGCCCTCGAGGCGGAGCAGACGGTCGTTCAGCCTGGAGAGGACGGCGTTGAGGTCGGCCATGGCGCGCGTTCGTTGCGGAAGATGCATCCTGCTCTAGCGGCGATCGGTGAACGGAGTCCAAACGGCATCGGCGCAATTGCGGCGATCTCCCTCAAGTCTCGCTCCGCGCCAGATAGTCGCGTGCGAAGGCGAGATACCAGTCGAGGCAGGCGGGATTGGCCATCGCCTCCCGGTTGATGACCTTCTCGACGGGCTGGCCGAGCAGCAGCTTCTTGATCGGCAGCTCCTGCTTCTTGCCCGAGAGCGTGCGGGGAATTTCGGCGACCGCAAAAATCTCGTTGGGCAGGAATCGGCGCGAGAGGCCGGCCTCGATCGCCTTGTTGATCTTCGCCTGCATCGCGCCGTCGAAGGCGACGCCTTCGCGCAGCACCACGAACAGGGGCATGTAGCTGTCACGGCCGAGATATTCGAGATCGACGACGAGGGAATCCAGCACCTCCGGCAAGGCCTCGATCGCGGAATAGAGTTCGCTCGTGCCCATGCGCAGGCCATGCCGGTTGATGGTGGCATCGCTGCGGCCATAGATGATGCAGGAGCCGTCCGGGTCGACCTTGAGCCAGTCGCCATGCCGCCACACCGGCCCACGGCCGGTGCCGTCGAAATTGTCCGGATAGGTCTCGAAATAGCTCGCGCGATAGCGCGCACCGCCCTTGTCGTTCCAGAAATAGAGCGGCATCGACGGCATCGGCTCGGTGCAGACGAGCTCGCCGACCTCGCCGATGACGGCGCGGCCCTGTTCGTCAAAGGCTTCCACGGCAGCACCCAGCAGACGGCACTGCATCGCGCCCGGCGTCTGCGGCAGTTCGCGATTGCCGCCAATGAACGCGCCGGCGAAATCGGTGCCGCCGGAGATGTTGGCCCACCAGATATCGGCCTGCGCCTTGCTGCCGTTGGTCTTCGACAGGCCAGCGAAGCGGTTGTTGAACCAGGCTTGGGTGTCGGCGCTCAGCGGAGAGCCGGTCGAGCCGAGACATCGAAGCTGTGAGAGATCACCGGCGGCGACGAGGTCGACCTCGGCCTTGGCGCAGTTGGCGAAGAACGCGGCGCCCGCGCCGAAGAAGGTCGCTTTCGACTGCGCGACGAAGCGCCACAGCGTGGTCCAGTCTGGCTTGTCCCTGGCGCCGCCGGGGCTGCCGTCGAAGATGCAGCAGGTGGTGCCGCTGAGCAGGCCGCCGACCTGGCTGTTCCACATGATCCAGCCCGTCGAAGAGTACCAGTGATAGCGCTCGCCGAACGAGTTCTCGTGGTAGGAGCAGCCAAGATCGTTGTGCAGGCCGAGCAGCGCCAGCACCACGATGATGATACCGCCATGGCCGTGCACGATTGGCTTCGGCAGGCCGGTGGTACCGCTGGAATAGACGATCCAGAGCGGATGATCGAACGGCAGCCAGGCCGGCTCGAACGCGTCGATCTCCGCGCCGGTTGTTGCGATAATTTCGGAGAGCAGGGCGTCGGCCGCTGCGGGCGCGGCGGCCTCGCTGTGCAGGATGACGTGCTCGACCGTCGGCAGCGACCGCCGCAGCTCGGCGAGGACGTCTTTGCGATCGTGCCGGCGGCCGGCATAGGTGACGGCGTCGCAGGCAATCAGTACTTTCGGTTCGATCTGCTTGAAGCGGTCGATCACGGCGGGCGCGGCCATGTCGGGCGCGCAGAGGCTCCAGATCGCGCCGATGCTGGCGCTCGCCAGGAATGCGATGATGGTCTCGGGGATGTTGGGCAGATAGGCGGCGACGCGGTCGCCGGGCTTGATGCCTTTTTCTTTCAGATGCAGCGCGAGCGCAGCCGCCTTGCGCCGCAGCTCCGGCCAGCTCGTCTCGCAAAGCCTGCCGTCCTCGCCACAGCTGACGATTGCGGGCAGGCCGGCGGCGTCAGCCGCGTCCACGTGGCGGAACACCTGCCGGGCATAGTTGACCTGCGCGCCGGGAAACCAGACCGCGCCGGGCATCTTGCGCTCGGTGATCACGGCGGCAAACGGCGTCGGCGATTGCAGATCGTAATAGTCCCAGATGGCGTGCCAGAACCCGTCGAGATCGCGCACCGACCATTGCCGCATCTCCTCGTAGCTGTCGAAGTTGAGGCCGCGCTTCTCGGCGAGCCAGGTGCGGTAAAGGGCGATCTGGGGAACGAAGGGTGAGGTCATTGCGTGTCGGCTTCAGTTGCGGGGCGGAGAGTTTAACCGTTGCCGCAGAGTAGCAGAAGCCGCAGTTCGGGCAGGGGGCGTTGACGGGAGTAGCTGGTCTGGGTCCGGTGGAAGCAGTCTACCCGCCGGCTCCGGCCCAACGCCTTCCGAACACGGGTGGCTTGGTTTTCACCGCTTCCCAGCCGAAGAAATGATGTTTGCCGGACCATGTGTGCACCACGCCGCTGCAGATGCTGCACTTGAAGGTGCCGGAATGCGCTTCGGCGTGCTCCTCCCTTGTCGCCGTGTAGTTCATGCTGCAACCCGCGCAGGTGAATTCTTCGATCGTCCAGATGGTATTGGCCATTGCACCGAAGTGGTTTGAGGGACCTCGATGGAAGCGTAGGTGCACGCCTTTGCATCGACGTAAACCGGTCGGCCGAAATCCGGTTAATCACCGTTAGCCAAGCCGGCATCACGTCGCGCACCTTGCCGGCGCTCGCCCACGGCGCCGCCGCAAGATCAATCGCCGGTCCGGATGCTTCGCATGTCCCGGTCGATGCACATCTGCACGCGCCTGATGGCGAGCAACGGCAGCCTGCCTTGCACGCGCCCGGTGCGGGCCCTGTCGCCGACGGCATAGGCGTAGCGCCAATAGCCCGGTGCGCCGTTTGGCTTCAGCGAAAAGCGGATGCCGCGGTGAATTCCCGCGTGTGCGACGGGCTCTCTGGGGCGGCGTGCCATCGTCTCGGAATGCAGAATGGCCCGATGCGTTCCTAATCGCCGGCTCGTGCCGGCCCGGCGTCTTGACGCCGGGTGCGCGGCTGGCAATAACGCGGGGCCGCGCAAGTGCCGGAACCCGCGTCAATGCCGCAAGGAAAGCCGTGCCCGTGAAAAGTCTGCGTCAGCTCCTGACGGGCGAGGACATCATCCAGCTCGTGATCCGCGTCGGCCTGCTCGGCCTGCTGATCATCTGGACCTTGCTGATCATCCGCCCCTTCGTGCCGATCCTTGCCTGGAGCGGCGTGCTCGCGGTCGCGTTCTACCCGGCCTTCAGCTGGGTCGCCAAGATCCTCGGCGGCCGGCCCAAGACCGCAGCGGCGATCCTGACCCTGATCACGCTCGGCATCGTCATCGGTCCTGCGACCTGGCTCGGTATCAGCGCAGTGGACGGAGTGCGCGAGCTGGCGCACCAGCTCGGCACCGGCGACCTCGCGCTTCAATCGGCGCCGGAGCAGCTCAAGTCGTGGCCGGTCGTTGGCCCCTGGTTATTCGACCTCTGGGAGCAGGCCTACAACAACATCCGCGCAGTGCTCCGCGAGGTGGCGCCGTATCTCCAGCCGCTGGCGGGACCGCTCTTGTCGCTCGCGGGCGATGCCGGCGTCGGCACGCTCCAGTTCCTGGTCTCGGTGTTCGTGGCCGGCTTCCTGTTTCCGCACGGGCCGCGGCTGGTTGCGGCCGGCCGCGGTTTCCTGTTTCGCATCGTGCCCGAACAGAGCGAGCATTTCCTGGGGCTCGCGGGCGCGACCATCCGCGCCGTGGCGCAAGGCGTGATCGGCGTCGCGATCGTGCAGGCATTGCTCGCCGGCATCGGCTTCAAGCTTGCCGCGGTGCCGAGCGCCGGCCTGCTCGCCTTCATTGTGCTGCTGCTCTCGATCGTGCAGATCGGCGCCTTCCTGGTGCTGCTGCCGGTGATCATCTGGATCTGGACCGCCAAGGACGTCACCACCGCGCTGCTGCTCACCGTGTTTCTCGTCCTCGTCGGTTTCCTCGACACCATGTTGAAGCCGCTGGTGATGGGGCGCGGCCTGACCACGCCGACCATCGTCATCTTCGTCGGCGTGATCGGTGGCACGCTCGCCCACGGCATCGTCGGCCTGTTCATCGGCCCGATCATCCTGTCGGTGGCCTGGGAGATGATGATGGCCTGGATCAGGACGGAGGACCGGGCAGAGGCGGGGGCAAGGGCGGGCACAGCGGCGGGCGAGGGCTGATCTGGCGCCTCGAACGGCGGGATCGGCCTGCCGGGTTTAATCAGATCTGACGGCCTTGGCCCGGGTGATCAAGATCCATCCGGAACTTGTCTATCCGACTAGACAAGTTACCATGGGCTCGATTCTATTTTCGATTACGGCGGACATGGCGAAGTCTTCCAAACTGGTTGCCGCCAAGCGCGGCAAGGTATTGTTGGTCAGACGCCGGTCGGACGGCCTGTGGATGTTTCCGGGCGGCCGCAAGCGCGCGCGCGAGTCCGACAAGGACTGCCTGCGGCGGGAGATCAAGGAAGAGCTGCCCAAGCTGAAGCTCGGCCGGATCAGCCTCTGGAAGGAAGTGACGGCCAGGAACAAGCGTTCCGGCCGCAAGATGAGCGACGCGATCTTCATCGCCAAGGGCGCCAAGGGCAGGCTCGCGATCGGCGACAAGCACGAGATCGACCGCGCCGTCTGGCAGAAGCCGCGCGGCATCCGCCTAACGCCGACCTCGCGCTATATCCGCGACCGCCTGTTTCCGCGGAAGCGCGGGTGAGCTAGGCCTCCTCGTCGTCCTCCGACGAGAGCTGTATCCGTCCGGTGTGGGCCCGCGAAAACGGTTGCGGCGCGGACATTCTGGCCATTTCGGCTTCGCGCTGCTCCTTGCGAGCCTTGCGCGCGCGCTTCATGGCCTGCTTGACCTGAGGGTTCGGTGAATCCTCCGCGAAGAACAGCACCACCTCGCAGCTCGGACATTGCCTGGAATAGCCGTCCTGCAACCGTCCCGCGCGGTCGCGGAATACGGTCTTGCAGCGCGTGCACTGAATCTGGACGAAACTCATGCGCGGTCGATCGACAATGACTGATGAAAATGGATCGTCAGGTGATCCCAAATGTCTGAAGAAAGCTTGAACGCGTCGGCGACACCAAGCCGCTCGATCAGGCGCTATTGCTTGGCCGCCATCGTGTCCAGGCAATGGTTGAGATAGACGGTGCGATCCCTGGGCAGCACCTTCTCGAGATCCGCCTTCAGCGCGCATTCGCGCTGCCGCATCTGCTCGGCCCGCCGCTTCTCGGCCGCCTCGCGATATTCGGGAGCAACCTTGTTGGGATCGACGAGAGCCTGCGAGCGGGCGGGAGCCGTCACGGCGAGTGCAATGGCGGTGATGATCATGAACTGTTTCAAATGAGCCTCCGTAAAAGGCTCATCCTAGCGCTCGGGCGGCGAGGGCTCAAACGGCAAGTTCGCCGAGACGCCCGGCAGCCCAGTTGATTCAACTACCTGAAGTTGGGACTCGTGACGTCCGTCACTTCGGGACGTGGTCGATCTTGTGGCCGAGATGCCCGGTGTCGTGATCGCGCCGCAACTGGCTCAGCGATGTCTCGTTCAACTGATGCAAGACCTCGCTGAGTTCAGTCGTATCCGGATAACCGGCAGCAAAACCCTTGCCGTAGATCTTGCGCAACGTACCGACCAGCGTGTTGCCGTGCTTCTTGCTGATCGCGCCATCCTTGTCGCGGTGGCGATGATCCAGGCCCGTGTCCTTCATGGCTTTCTCCCTGAGCGGCGTCTGCGCGCCTGGAGAGAGCGTGCTCCCAAACGAGTTGATTGGCAACGGCACGGCGCGCGGCAGTTGAGCCTCGTCAAGATGTGGAAAGATCGAAGGCCGTGTGAAGCAGTTCACAAGCGATGGTCGAGATCGCTGCTACGAAGGCCTCATTGCTTGACCGATTGATATTTTGAAAACGCCCCAGCGCTCCACCAGGCGCTGGGGTTTTCACGTCGATCACCGCCACGGCCAGAGCGCGCGGCGCGCGATCGGTCGGGTGCTTTTCGAATGATGCCGAAGGCTGGTGCCGAAGGCGGGCGCTACGCGGCTTGCTCCTCGAACGAGGTGTAGACCTGGCCACCTGGACCGATCACCTGAACGCCCCAGCACCCGTCGGCGATGAGCTCCTTGGCCTTCTTGAGGGCGGCGGCGAGTGACAGCCGCTTGAGGCTGACGATTCCTGCCGTGTCGAAACCGCTGATTTCAAACATGCCGCTCCTCCCTGTTTTGTCGAATCCTACACTTTTTGAGCGGGTTGTCTCGCGGCTTTTGGGACAGGGGCCCGGCGCACGAGCAGGCGATGGCCAAAATCGCGAAAACAACCCCATGCACAGTAGCTAAGTCCCGCTGGCGCAACGCTTTCTTTTTGGCACATGGCGGTCCTGCATCCGGCGGAGACGCCGGGTTGACGCGTCGGGCAAAACAGGGGTCGTCTGCCAACTTCGGAAAATCCGCTTCGGACCAGGGCGGCTTCCCGGGATCGGGAGGAGCTCGCGCACCGGCCTGCCTGTCATGACCCTCGCACGACCCCGTAGTCGGCCGGGGGTGGCGGGGTCTGCAGCAGGCCGCGGCCGCTAACGTGGAATTAAGCTGAAAAGCCCACAATTTTAGACAGTTGTAGATGGGTGCTGCGTAAGGGAGCTGTCGCGAGGACGTTCCGGCGACGGCTTCCTGTTGCTCGCTCATTTGGGGTCAATGCCATGACCGCGACTTTCGAAACGCAAGGCCTTGTCGAACAGCTCGACCCTGCAGCACTGGCTGCGGCCATCGCCGCCGGCGAACCCGCAAGTTTGGACGCTCCGGAACCGATCAAGCGATCCAGCCGGACGTCCGTCATGGCGCTGTCGGTGTGTGCCCTGGCCATCAACGGCGCCGCGGCGATCTACACATGGCCGTCCGGCCTGCCATCGCTGAATCTGAGCAGCCTGGCTGATCTGCTCCCGCGCCAAGAGGCTTCAGCGCCAAAGCCGGATCCGGTTGTCGCGGCCTTGAAGGATATTCAGTCGACCCAGCAGCAACACACGGCTTCGCTGCAGGAGAGCAATCAGGCCTTGCAACAAAACGCGGCTGTGCTGCAGGCGGATTCGATGGTGCTGCTTTCGCTGCGGCAGAGCATCACGGACGAACGGGTGGATGTGAAGAAGGTATCTTCGCAGCTGTCCACGCTGATTGCGAAGATCGACTCGCTGCAAAATGCCATGATGTCGGACGTCACGTCCTCGGTTCGAAGAGCGCATGCGCGCTATGGACTGTCCGCAGCGATGCGCAAGCGGATGGTTCGGCAGTCGAAATCTGCAGGTCCCGTTTCAGTTGGAGGAGCGCCGTTGAGCGTGCCTGCCACAGTTTCGGGCCCGGAGAGCTGAAGATAGGGTCAGGCAGGTGATCTGAGACTTTGTCCGCGCTCACTTGGCGGGCTCACGTGAGCGCGGCTTTTTACCCGACTTGGAACTACGGAATGCTGGTGACAGTGCTCTCCGGCACTGTCACCGCGAATCCTAAGAAGCGATGATCCGGGGCCCGCCGGTTTGCCCTGAGGGTCTTTCAATAGTAGCGGCGCCTCGGACGGCGCTCGTAATAATCATCGCCGTAATAGCCTTGCCGGCCCTGTTGAAACTGCGGCGGAACCGTTCCGGTCGGGTAACACTGGCCGTCGCGGGTATCGATATCGGCACCGTTTCCGCAAGGAACGGGATAATGGCCATAGCCTCTACCGCCACCATAGTACTGCCGTGCGGCCTGTTCTTGCGGCGGCAAGTAGCCGTTGGGGTAGCACATGCCGTCGCGGGCGCTGACGTCCCAGCCGTGGCCGCACGGCGGTGGGTGCACAGGGACACGGTATTGAACCTGATGAACCTCACCGAGCTGTAGAGCCAGCAAGGTTGCGACAACTGCACCGATCATCGGACTTCTCCCAATCGCACTATGCCTACGCCTGAGCGGCTGAATGATCGCTGAACGGGTTCACGCCGGCGATCTTAACCTCACTTTAGGAAATCGTTGTTCGGCGGCGTGCCGTTGGGTATAAAGGGAGCCGCCGTTAGCGTCAGTTGCGTCCGTGAGTCATGATTACCTATAAGCAGTACCATATCCAGCAAGTCGAGCACGGCCCCAAGCGCTGGGTTGCTCGCATCACGCGGACAGACGGCCAAAACATCCGCACGATAATGCCGGCGACTGAGCGTCCCTACCTCGATACGAAGCCGACAGCGTCCGCCGAGGAAGCCGAGGCGCTCGCCAAGGAAGGCATCGA
The DNA here is from genome assembly GCF_023101105.1 of Bradyrhizobium sp. 155. Taxonomy (NCBI): domain Bacteria; kingdom Pseudomonadati; phylum Pseudomonadota; class Alphaproteobacteria; order Hyphomicrobiales; family Nitrobacteraceae; genus Bradyrhizobium; species Bradyrhizobium sp. 155. The sequence continues at coordinate 3,779,162 of NZ_CP064704.1, forward strand.
CTTCGGCGGCGTGGTGTAGGCGGTCATCGCGGTCGACTGCCATTCGTTCGCGAACTCGCCGGTGGCTTCATCCGCCTCCGCAGCCGGCTTTTCACCCGAAAACTATTGTGGCTCGGTTGGCTTGTCTCGCTCATGGCTCTCGGCTTCGGCGGCCGCGCACGCATCCATGCCATGGCATTTGCTCAGATAGTACCGGGCGCCTGCGAAGATCGAGCAAACAATCACCACGGAAACCAGCAGGAAGATCATCCACCGTCGGTTCAACATTCCCATGACCTTCTGCACCCTCCATCCGAGCAGCCCGTTCGCCTGACCGGCCCAGCCAGGCGAGGCGAAGGGTCGATAAGCTCAAATCAGACCTTGCGCTTCGGATTCAGTCTAGCCTCACGCTCCAGCCGCTCGGACTTCAGGCGTTTGAGGTTTTCCTGAAACTCCGGAGTGGCTTGGCTGTCCGCTATTGTCTGTCTCGATCCTATCGGATTGAGGGTCCTTCGATCGGCTTCGTCCGCGACTTGTTGCGCGGCCGACCGTTTGGGTTTGATCATCTGCTTTTTGCCTTCAGGCGAGATTGACCAGGCGGGCGCCGGTCAATTCATTTTCGATTTGGCCGGTCGCGTCGAACATTCTGGAATTCCTCGGGTCCCTTGACGAGCCGCCGCTTGCGGCTGGCCTGGTCATCCGGGCTCGCTTTGTTGTCTTTGAGCTTGTCGATCGCATTACCCGCCATTTCCCGAGCCCGCTCGGACGAGGCCTTGGCGGTAGACGTAACCGCGAGGGCGGGGGCGGGTTTGCCCAAGCCAATATCAACCAGCCGACGGATGGATTCAGAGCGAGCCGGAGTGTCTTCCTGCCCCGACGCCCATGCGTCGATCTGAGCGACAGTCGCCTCCGGCCAGCGCGTGCCGATCTGGACGCCTTGACCAGTAGCGGGGCGGCCGCGATGCTTTTTGGCACGAATCTTTTTTGCTGGTTTCATTTTATTTGGTACCAAAAAATCATGCCGAAGGGAAGCGCGAACTTCCGACGGCTGTGCCTGTTTAGTGCACTGGCACCGCAATCCCCACGCAACATCACGATCACAGATTGAACTCAGGCGGCCCCCGTAGAGGAAGCGCCAGTTGTACAGCAAAAGGTCGGGAAGCATTTGCTTGGACGAAGGCCTGCAAAGCCGGCGTGATCTCGCTCCTCGTGACACGCTCGGCAAGCTCATCTGCGATCTCGCTGGTGGCATCGCGAGCCCAGCCCTCGATGGCGTTGAAGGCGACGATACGGACGGGATACGCGTACTGCCCGGAGAGTAGGTCGCGGATGATGGTCTCGATGTCGGTATCCTGCTCGTCGGTCTCGCGCCAGGAGCAGCCGGCGCGCGCGCCGAAGTCTTCCAGCACCAGGTAAATCTCCCGGTCGAGCCGATCCAGCGGCACAATCGACGGCGCATGACGCATGACGCAACTCCTACTCAAGAGGAGCAATCGTTCGACTGTCCGTTCGTTCCGCCCGGAACTCAGGCCGATAGGCAAATGAAAGAGGCGGACGTTTGAGAAGCGGCCTTACTTCTTTGGCAGAAGTCCCAAGACGAACCATTGAGCCGGAAACAGTGGAAACAGCAGCGCTCCCCAGATGAACCAAATGCGCCTAGACCGGCCTCTCTGTGCCGCGAAATTGGCGGTCACGCGCCCACACCACATCATCAGGGTGACAATGACCAAGCCAAACATGATTGAGGCAAGCATGGAGTGGCTCCTGCCGATGGTCCTTTGGTTATCATATAGGATTGGCCTGTCGCCGGGGAGAGAGCGCAAATCAAGGTTGCGCGCTTAAGGCGGGGACGACCGGCGCCGCTTTACTTTACTTGTTCTCTGGCTCCGGTGACGAGGCGGAGCCCGGCGTGCGGGACGTCGGCACCGTCTGAGAGAGCGGCAACTGAGGCGGCCTATTTGGGGCGGAATGGCTTTGGGCACACCAGTTTTCCGGAAGAGTCTCGTCGGCAAGCGCCGACATCAAAGCGCCGCTCATTTGCGGCGGCAGGACGCGTCGGCAGCGGAATTCCAGCTGCCGACACAGTGCCGACATGGAGCTTTCTGTCGAAGTTGCGTTTGGGATTACTGCTTCATTGTGTTGGTGAGCGCGCTGGGGCTCGAACCCAGGACCCCGTGATTAAAAGTCACGTGCTCTACCGGCTGAGCTACGCGCTCCCATGGCCGCTGATGGCTTCAAAGAAATCGCCATCGTCTTCGGTCATTTGGAAAAGCATGTCTTGCCGCCACATCGACGCAAGCGTTGCGGAAAAACCGGCTGTTTCCGGATCATGCTTTCGGCCCGCGCTGTGTAGGGGGATGGGGCGCGGAGGTCAATAGCTCGGGTGGTTGCCGAACTTGAAGGCAACAGCGGGAATTCGCTCGCCGTTTCCAATGCTTGAGCCGGGATTTTCAACCCGAATGGCGGCCGTCATCCACGCCGAAGAAGCCGCGACGTCCGCCCACGGGACGGATGCCACGTTCGGAGCCCCGTCAGTTCGCTTCCCGCCGGACCTCGCTCGGCACCGGCACTTGCTGCGGCGTGCCGGCGGGGGTGGGTAGCGCGACCGGGCGCAAGCCGATCAGCTCGGCGGTGCGGATCGCGCTGTCGCGCCAGAACTGGAACGAGTTGATGCGGCTGAGCTCGAGGATGGCGATGGCGACCGCGGCCAGGAACGGCAGGCTCTGCAGCACCAGCACGCCGGCGAAGATGTAGATCTCGGTGATCTGGCGGTAGCTGTTGGAGGCCACCAGCACGCCGGCGCCGATCAGGAGCAGGGCGCCGATCACGGCCTCCCAGAACGCCTGGAACTCGATCGACATCCTGGACAGGCCGCCCTTGGAGGTGCGCGCGAACGCAATGTGCTCGGTGATCAGTCCCTGCGCCACCGCGCGCGACACCGTCCACTGCACGCTCATCGCCGCGATCATCGCGCCCAGCATCTGCCCGGGCTTGATCGCGACGCGGGCGCGGTACATCGACAAGAAGTGTACGAGCGAGACGATGAAGGCGCCGATGATCGGCAGCGTCAGGATCTTGTCGGGGATGGCGATGTCGGCGAAGGCGACGATCGGCACCCAGACGAGGTTGAGCAGCGCCACGACGACGCCGAGGCTTTCGGCACCCAGCCAGTTCAGCCAGCCCAGGCCATATTCGCGCTTCTGGTCGGGCGTCAGCCGGCTCCGTCCGGGCAGGAAGTTCCGCCAGTGCTTCTTGACGATCTGGAGGCCGCCATAGGCCCAGCGGTGACGCTGCTTCTTGAAGGCCTCGTAGGTGTCGGGGAGCAGGCCCTGGCCGTAGCGGTGGTTGGTGTAGTGCGTAGTCCAGCCGAGCTGCTGGATCGAAAGGCCGAGATCGCTGTCCTCGCAGATCGTGTCGGACGACCAGCCGCCGGCCATGTTCATCGCGGCGCGGCGGATCAGGCACATCGTGCCGTGCACGATGATGGCGTTGGTCTCGTTGCGCTGGACCATGCCGATGTCGAAGAACCCGGCATATTCGCCGTTCATGATGTAGTGCATGATCGACAGGTCGCCGTCGCGATGTTCCTGCGGCGCCTGCACCAGGCCGACGCTGGGATCGGCGAACGCCGGCACGAGGTCCTTCAGCCAGTCGGGATCGACGACGTAATCGGCATCGAGGATGCCGATGATCTCGGCGTCGACGGCGGTGCGGTCCATCGCGATGCGCAGCGCACCGGCCTTGAAGCCCTGCACCTTCTCGGCGTTGATGAACTTGAAGCGTTCACCGAGCGCGCGGCAATGATCCTGGATCGGCTGCCAGAAGGCAGGGTCCGGCGTGTTGTTGATGATGACGACGCATTCGTAGTTCGGATAGTTCAGCCGCGACAGCGCATCGAGCGTCTGCTTGAGCATCTCGACCGGTTCGAAATAGGCGGGGATGTGGATCGAGACCTTCGGGCAATAATTCTCGGGCACGTCCTCGACCGGCTTACCTTTCGTGAGCAGCCGCTGCGGCGGCCGGCCGAATGCGACGGCCGCGATCTCGTCGATGCGCGCCATCGCGATCAGCACGAGGGGAACAAGCAGGATCATGCCGAGCGTGAGCGCGAAGGCCGAGCCGAAGATGAAATAGTGCCCGTTCCAGAACGCGAACACGGTGGCAGCCCAGGCGCCGACGCCGTTGGCGGTGGCCGACAGCAGGAACGCCTGCTTCGCCGTCGGCTGCTGCAGCCGCAGGATCGGCAGCGACAGCAGGATACCGACGAGGAGCGCCACACCCATCAGCTTCCAATAATCGGGATTTTGCACCGGGCCGGTCCAGGCAAATTTCGGCTCGCGGCTGGCGTTGAGGATGCCCCAGTACGGACCGACGCCGCCTTCGAAGTATTTCCAGGGCTGATCGATGGCCTCGACGATGTTGTATTCCATGCCGATGGCGTCGGCGCGGCTGACGAAGTTGCGCAAGGTGAGTGCTTGCTGGAACGGACCGGGGTCGGCGTTGCGTAAATTGTAACCCGCGCTCGGCCAGCCGAATTCGGCGATCACGATGCGCTTGCCGGGGAACAGGTTGCGTAACAGATTGTAGCGGTCGACGGCCTGGTCGACCGCCTGATCCGAGCGGAAGTTTTCCCAATAGGGTAGCACGTGGGCGGCGATGAAGTCGACGTTGGAGCCGAGGTCGGGATTGTCGCGCCAGATGTTCCAGATCTCACCGGTCGTGACGGGTACGCGGACCGAGCCCTTGACCTTCTTGATCATCTCGATGAGGTCTTCGACCTTCTGCTCGCCGCGGTAGATCACCTCGTTGCCGACGACGACGCCGTTGACGTTGCTGTTCTTGCGCGCGAGCTCGATGGCGGCCTTGATCTCGCGCTCGTTGCGATCCTTGTCCTTGTCGATCCACGCGCCGACGGTGACCTTGAGGCCGAACTCCGCCGCGATCGGCGGCACCAGTTCCACGCCGCCCGTGGACGAATAAAGGCGGATCGCGCGCGTCATCGTCGACAGCGTCTTCAGGTCGGCGCGGATTTTCTCCACCGTCGGAATGTTGTCGATATCAGGATGAGCCGAGCCCTCGAACGGGGCGTAGGAGACGCTGGGCAGCAGTCCCTTGAAGTCGGGCGCGGGTTCCTTGTCGCGCAAGACTCCCCAGAAGCCGGCGTGGAGCGCGGACACAAGCAACAGAACGGCGGCGACAACCCGCATCGCGGCTAAACCAAAAGGGGCTGAGGGGGCAGGGAAGCGGATCCGACCCCGAGATCCGACCAAGTCCGCGGCAAATGGAGCATACCTCTGCCGCGCGGTTTAACAACTGTCATCGCCTCATGACCGAATGAGGGCATGCAAATTTCGAAATTCGCAGCAGTGCCAATTGCTTCTATCGCCGATCGTTCCTGAACGGAGGCTGAAACAATCGCGGCTATTTCGGGGGCGCCGGTGACGGGCTTGCCGCCGGCGAGGGGCTCGCGGCCGGCTGCGGCTGCGCATTGCCCGATGCGGCCGCGGCCGGCTGCGAGGCCGCGGCCGCGGCCTGCTGTGGCTGCGACGCCGGGTTGATCCAGCAAGCGTGCACACGGCTGTCCAGGGTCTCGGCGACCTTGGGATCGATCTGGCCGCCGAAGCGGGTCAGGCAGCGGAAGGCGGCCTGGATGTGGCCGCCGGGGCAGCCGAAACGGTCATAGAGGTCGAGATGGCGGAATGCGGTATCGAGGTCGTCCCGCCACATCAGCCGCACCACGCGGCGGCCGAGCCAGACGCATTCGGGGTTGCCGGCCGGGCCGCTGATGACCTGGGCTGCTTCGGCGAATTCGTCGGTGCGGCGCTGATTCTGGGCGGCATCCTTGGCCGTGTCGGCGGGCTGGGCGGCTGCCTTGCTCTGGTCGGGGGCGGGCGTGCCGCTCTGGGCGGAGGCCGCGCCGATACCCATCAGGATGACAAGGGAAGAAACGGCCAAGGTGGCGGCGAACTGCCGCAGGACCGCATTTCGTAACTCGAACACCCGTTGCCGCATGAATTCCCCAATATATCACTGACCGTCCGCGTCAGGACCTTCGCGGACGCGCCCGGTGATGGCGTCCAAATGGGTCTCCAATGCGGCGGAAAAGTCCTCCCGAGTCCATGGCCTGAATCTGGAATTTTGTCCAGCAAAGTCACGATCCTAGGCCTCGGTCGAACGGCCGCAGGTAAATTCCTCAGGGGAGGGATGGATCCATAACGGAGTCACCCCCTTGGCAGACGGCGTGCTAGCAGGTAATCGACGGCCCTTCGCGGAGGACGGAACCGATTTCTCTTCGTACGCCACTGGCGCTTCTGCTCGTTTCATTGGGTGCGATCGCTGCCGTGTGGTGGTGGCTTGCCACGCCGATCTCGCTCGCGCGCGCCCCGATCGATCCCGCCGACAAGGTCCAATGCGTCTCCTACGCGCCGTTCCGCGGCGAGCAGTCGCCGCTGAACGCATGGACTCATATCGAGGCCGATCAGATCGAGCAGGACCTGCGCCAGCTCAAGGAGATCACCGACTGCGTCCGCACCTATTCGATGGAGAACGGGCTCGACCAGGTGCCGGCGATCGCGGCCCGGATCGGCGGGCTGAAGGTGCTCCAGGGCATCTGGCTCTCCAGCAACCGCACCAAGAATTTCGAGCAGGCCGCGCTCGCCATTCGCCTTTCCAAGGATTTCCCCGGGATCATCACCAGCATCATCGTCGGCAACGAAGTGCTGCTGCGCGGCGAGATGACGACCGCGGACCTCGTCTCCATCATCCGCTCGGTGAAGGCGCAGGTCAGCGTGCCCGTCACCTATGCCGATGTCTGGGAGTTCTGGCTCAGGAATCGCGAGATCTATGACGCCGTCGACTTCGTCACGATCCACATCCTGCCCTATTGGGAAGACAATCCGGTGCGGGCCAAGTTCGCCGCCTCCCATGTCGAACAGATCCGCGAGCGCATGGCGGTCGCATTTCCCGGCAAGGAGATTTTGATCGGCGAAACCGGCTGGCCGAGCGAAGGGCGCATGCGAGATGGCGCGCTGCCGTCGCGCACCAACCAGGCGCGCGTGGTCTCGGAGATCCTGAGTCTGGCGAAAGCGCAAAAATTCCGCGTCAACCTGATCGAGTCCTACGACCAGCCGTGGAAGCGCAAACTGGAAGGCACCGTCGGCGGCTATTGGGGCCTCTATGACTCGGTGCGCCGTGGCCTGAAATATCCGCCGGGCGAGCCGATCAGCAATTTCCCGTACTGGAAATGGTACATGGCCGCCGGCATGGGCCTCTCCGTGCTGGTGTTCGCGGTCGCGGGCCTGACGTTGCGGCGCAGACCGTGGACGCCGCGCTTCTCGTCCTGGCTCGGCGTGGCGATCTCGGCAACCTCGGCCGGCATTCTGCTCGGGATCGGCGCCGACAAGATGTACTACGAGAGCTACGGCATCGGCGGCTGGCTGCTGTGGGGCGCGCTGCTCGCGGCTGGCATCCTGTCGCCGATCTTCTGCGCGCAGGCGATGGTGATCGGCCGCAGCCTTCCGACCTTCCTCGATCTGCTTGGTCCGCGCGAGGGCCGGAAATGGTCGAAGCTCACCGCCGTGCTCGGCTTGACGCTGGCAGTGACGGCGGTCATCGCGGCGCAGACCGCGCTCGGATTCGTGTTCGACCCGCGCTACAAGGATTTCCCTTACGCCGCGCTGACGATGGCGGTTGTGCCGTTTGCGCTATTGATGCTGAACCGGCCGCAGATCGGCCAGCGTCCGATCGCGGAATCGGTCTTCGCCGGCGTGCTGACGCTGTCGGCGGCCTATGTGCTGTTCAACGAGGGCCGCGACAATTGGCAGTCGCTGTGGACCTGCGCGATCTATCTCTTGTTCGCGCTCACGCTGTGGCGGGCGCGGGCCGAGCAAATCCAAGAATGAGCAGGCCGATCGCCAGGCCCGACAGCACGACATTGTAGAGCACGATGCCAAGGCCCGCGGCGATGATGCCGGCGGTGAGCAGCACGATGGACGGCCGCATCAGGTTCAGCGTTGCCACCACCAGCGCGACGATGCCGAACACCGAATTCTTGAACAGCACGGTCGAGACCGAGCGCGCCTTGCAGACCAGGGTCTGAAGCCCGGCGTCGCAGGCGAGACCGACCTGCGAGTTTTCGATTCCGAGATAGCGCAGATAGAGCGCATAGCCGACGCTGGCGAAGCCGACGACGATCAGGAACTGCACCTGGTAGGGCGTGAGGCGGAAGGGCTTTTTTGTCATGGCGGCAATATGGTCGGGATGGTGGAACGGGGCAACAGGGGAGGCGCAAGTTTCTCGCGACCTGCGTGAGATCCTTCACCCATTACGCTGATGAATTGCCGCGAGGTAAGCTACCTTCTGAAGAACGACGACAGCGTTGATCCCGCCGACGCCGTCTCGGGCTTCGGCTGTGCGGCCGGCTGCGCCGCAGGAGCAGGCGCGGGCTCCTCGCGCTTCGATGAGCGTTTTGAGGAATAGCTGCGGCGACGCTTGTCGGGCTTGGCGGCCGGCGCGGGCGCTGGGGCGGTCTCGGCTTGCGGCACCGAGTCCTGGGGCTTGTCGGAGTCCTTCTCCTGAACCCTGTCTTGGGTCTTGTCTTGGGTCTTGTCCTGCTTCTTCTCTTGGCCGCCGCGCATTGACAGCCGCTGGCCGTCGAACACGGTGGTCTCGCAGTGGCGGTCGTTCTCGGCGAGGCCGGCGCAGAGTTTTGCTGCAGCCGCTGCATTGATCAGCGGACCGGCGCCGAGGCGGAGCTGCATGCCAAGGCCGGTGTTGCCTTCCTTGATCATGATGATCGGCCGCAGCGCTGCGATTTCGGGATTGGATTTGGTGACCCCGCGCCACAGCGCGCGCAGGCCATCGAGCGAGTTGGCGCCACCGAGATCAATCGCAAAGCGCGTCTGCTGGACCGCGATCGCGGGAGCCTCGCTTTCGGCGGCCTCCGGCGGCTTGGCAGGTGCCGCGGCGACTTCGATCGGAGCGGGCGCCGGTTCTGGCTTCGTCTCGGCAGCCTTCTCGGTCGCCTTCTCTGCGGCCTCGGGCTGAACCAGTTTCGGGGCGGCCGGATCGGGCGGCGCCATGATCGATTTGGATGGGACCAACGGAAGCATCGGCAGTGCCGAATTCGTCGCCGGCGACTGCGCGACCAGCGAGGCCGCGGCCGCGCTCTGCGGCGGCGGACTCCACGGCTCCTTTGCGGCCTCGGCGCGCGGCTTGTCGTTGGCCGGAGCCGGTGTCGAGGCGACCTGCGCGATGCCGGGCGCCGGCGGGCCGATCAAGGCCGGCGCGTCCTGCGGCTTCGCAACGGACGCCTGCGGCGGCGTTGTCGTCTGCTTGGCGATGGCGCCGGTCACGGAATCGAGCCCTTGCTCCAGCACGGTGACGCGCGAATAGAGCCGGTCGCGATCGGTGTTCAGCGTCTCGATGGCGGAGGCGAGCCGGCGGGCCTCGTTCTGGCTCTCCTTGGTCAGGATCTGGAGCCGGTCGGCCTGGCGCGCGAGATCGGCGGATGCGACCTGGTCGCGCCGCCAGCCGAGCTGGGCCTGGTTGGCGAACACGGCAAGCACCACGGCGCCGACGGCCGTCACGCCCCATGAGCCCAGCCGCCACATCATGCCGCGATCGAACGAACTCTCCTCGGCCACAAGTCCGGAGAACAGCCCGCCGGTCTCCTTGGCGCCGAAGGCATCCGCCAGTGGGTCGGAATCCTTTGCCATGAACGTTAAGTGCCCAACCCCTGTCCGGCTTCCCCGAATCAATCAGGGAACATTAACAGGAAAAGCGTGTCGCACTTGAACTCCGGGCGTTTGCGGGGGTAGCAAGGCGATAGCTGATGAGGGCGGCCCGTCGCCCGCTGGCGCCGATTGATTCGGCCGATTGACAGGATTGCGATGACCGCCCGTTCCAGCCTCACGATCGTGCTCGCCGCCGGCGAAGGCACGCGTATGCGCTCACACCTGCCGAAAGTGCTGCATCCTGTCGCGCACCAGAGCCTGCTCGCCCACGTGCTCGCCGCGGCGCCCAAGGGAGCCGGCACCTCGCTCGCAGTCGTGATCGGACCCGACCATCAGGCGGTGGCGGACGAAGCAAGGCGCATCCGTCCCGACGCGCTCACCTTCGTGCAACAGGAACGGCTCGGCACCGCACATGCGGTGCTGGCGGCGCGTGATGCCATTGCGCCGGGCGTGGATGATCTGCTGATTGCGTTCGGCGACACGCCGCTGATCTCGGCCGAGACCTTTGCGCGGCTGCGCGCGCCGCTGGCCAAAGGCGCCGCAATTGCCGCACTCGGCTTCCGCGCCGCCGATCCCACCGGCTATGGCCGCTTCATCGTCGAGGGCGATCGCCTGGTCGCGATCCGCGAGCAGGCCGATGCCAGCGCCGAGGAGCGCAAGATCGACCTGTGCAATGCCGGGGTCATGGCGATCGACGGGCATCGCGCGCTCGCGATCCTCGACAAGATCGGCAATGCGAATTCCAAGGGCGAATATTATCTGACCGACGCGGTCGGCATTATCAGCGAACAGGGATGGGATGCCGTGGTGATCGAAACCAGCGAGGACGAAGTGCGCGGCATCAACACCAAGGCGCAGCTCGCCGAGGCTGAAGGCGTGATGCAGGCGCGGTTGCGGAAAGTGGCGATGGAGTCCGGCGTCACGCTGATCGCGCCCGAAACCGTCTATCTCGCCGCGGATACCGTATTCGGCAAGGACGTGACGATCGAGCCCTTCGTGGTGATCGGCCCCGGCGTTTCGATCGGCGACGGCACGGTGGTCCATTCCTTCTCGCATATCGTCGAGACCAAGCTCGGCAAGAAGGTCTCCATCGGCCCCTATGCGCGGCTGCGGCCCGGCACCTCGCTCGGCGACGGCGCGCGCATCGGCAATTTTGTGGAGACCAAGGCCGCGACGCTGGAGGCCGGCGTCAAGGTCAACCATCTCTCCTACATCGGCGATGCCACCATCGGCGCCAATTCCAACATCGGCGCCGGCACCATCACCTGCAACTACGATGGGTTCAAGAAGCACAAGACGATCATCGGGCAGGGCGCCTTCGTCGGCACCAACTCCTCGCTGGTTGCACCGGTGACAATCGGCAACGGCGCCTATATCGGCTCGGGCTCCGTGATCACGCGCGACGTGCCTGATGACGCCATGGCGCTGGAGCGGAGCCCGCAGACCATCCGCGAAGGTGGGGCGGTGCGCTATCGCGAGCTGAAGACGGGTGGCAAGAAGCCGGAGAAATGAACGCCGCTATTCGTCGTCGGCGAATTCGGAGAAGATCGCGCGCGTCAGGCGCCAGCCGCGCGGCTTGGCACGCTTCGCCGGCTCGCCGGCGACGTGCTTGATGAAGACGGGCTTGCTTTCCTTGCCGCGCTGGGGCGTCGGCCAATGCGCGAGGTGCGTGCCGGTGGTCTCGCTGGCGCGCACCGCCATCGATGACAGGCCTTTGCGGTTGGATGAGCCTTTCATGGCCTCTCTCCTTGGTACGCAAGGGTTGGCCAAATTTGTTGACAACAAGTTAACGCGCGCGGTTTAAGGCCCAGCCAGTTCGACGCAGGCGAGGCTCGGTCGCCGTCGGTGCTGTCTCAATCAGCAATAATTATTGAGTATCTGGTTCCTTAGGAACTTCGCTAAAAACTGAGCTGGTCGTTTAGGCGATTTTTCGACGATTTGGGGGATATTGATCCGCATGTGCGGGATTGTCGGCATTCTCGGGCGCGAGCCGGTTGCAGAGCAATTGGTGGATTCGCTCAAACGTCTTGAATATCGCGGCTATGATTCCGCGGGCGTCGCCACGCTCGAAGGCAAGCATCTCGAGCGCCGCCGCGCCGAGGGCAAGCTGAAGAATCTGGAGAAGCGGCTGGGGGCCGAGCCGCTCAAGGGCACGACCGGAATCGGTCACACCCGCTGGGCCACCCACGGCAAGCCGACCGTGAACAATGCGCACCCGCACGCGACCGAGCGTGTCGCCGTCGTTCACAACGGCATCATCGAGAATTTCCGCGAGCTGCGCGAGGAGCTCGAGAAGAAAGGCACGGTGTTCCACACCCAGACCGACACCGAGATCGTGCTGCATCTCGTCGACGACCTGCTCACGCGCGGCAACAAGCCGGTGGAAGCGGTGAAATTGACGCTGGCGCGGCTGCGCGGCGCGTTCGCACTCGGCTTCATCTTCGCGGGCGAGGACGATTTGATGATCGGTGCGCGCAACGGTCCGCCGCTCGCGATCGGCTATGGTGACGGCGAGATGTATCTCGGCTCCGACGCCATCGCGCTCGGGCCGTTCACCGACACGATCAGCTATCTCGAGGACGGCGACTGGGTCGTGCTGACCCATACAAGCGCTTCGATCTTCGACAAGGACGGCCATGCCGTCCAGCGCGAGAAGACCAAGCACGCGGCCTCGACCTCGCTGGTCGACAAGGCCAATTACCGCCACTTCATGGCCAAGGAGATCCACGAGCAGCCGGAAGTGGTCGGCCACACGCTGGCACGCTATGTCGACATGGCGACCGAGCGGGTCTCGCTGCCGGTCAAGCTGCCGTTCGACTTCAAGAACATCCAGCGCATCAACATCACGGCTTGCGGCACTGCGAGCTACGCCGGCTTCGTCGCAAAATACTGGTTCGAGCGTTTCGCGCGCGTGCCGGTCGAGGTCGATGTCGCCTCCGAATTCCGCTACCGCGAGGCGCCCTTGCGCAAGGGTGATCTCGCCATCTTCATCTCGCAGTCGGGCGAGACCGCCGACACCTTGGCCGCGCTGCGCTACGCCAAGGCCCAAGGCGTGCACACGGTGGCCGTCGTCAACGTGCCGACCTCGACGATCGCGCGCGAAAGCGAGACCGTGCTACCAACGCTGGCCGGCCCAGAGATCGGCGTCGCCTCGACCAAGGCGTTCACTTGCCAGCTCATGGTGCTGGCAAATCTTGCGATCGCGGCTGGCAAGGCCCGCGGCGAACTGACCGACGAGGACGAGACCAAGCTCGTTCACGGGCTCGTCGAAATCCCGCGTTTGATGTCGGATGCGCTCACCACCGAGCTCCAGATCGAGAAGCTCGCGCGCGAGATCGCGAAATCTCGCGACGTGCTCTATCTCGGTCGCGGCACCAGCTTCCCGCTCGCCCTCGAAGGGGCGTTGAAGCTGAAGGAAATCTCCTACATCCACGCCGAGGGCTATGCCGCCGGCGAGCTCAAGCACGGCCCGATCGCGCTGATCGACGAGACCATGCCTGTCGTCGTCATCGCGCCCTACGACCGGGTGTTCGAAAAGACCGTCTCCAACATGCAGGAGGTCGCCGCTCGCGGCGGCAAGATCATCCTGATGACCGACGCCAAAGGCGCGCAGGAGGCAACCGTCGAGTCCCTCGTCACCATCGTCATGCCCGATATGGCGGCGGCGTTCACGCCGATGGTCTATGCGGTCCCGGTTCAGCTGCTCGCCTATCATACGGCGGTCATCATGGGGACCGATGTCGACCAGCCGCGCAATCTCGCGAAATCCGTGACGGTGGAATAGGCAGAAGGGTCGAGTGCGGGACGCTTCGTGGTCTTCCAAAACCTGCTAGAAGACCCTAGCTTGGACGAAGCGACTGACTTGGAACCCGAATGAACCCCCGTGACGACGCGCCTGCGCCTCTTGATGCCGTGCCCGAGCCGCATACCGGCCTGATCGGCCGCTTCCGTAACTATTTCCTCACCGGCCTCATCGTGACGGGGCCGATTGCGATCACGCTGTATCTGGTCTGGTGGTTCGTCACCTGGGTCGATGGCGTGGTGCGGCCGTTCGTGCCGCTGGCCTATCGGCCCGAGACTTATCTGCCCTATGTCATTCCCGGCTGGGGGCTGATCGTCGCATTCTTCACGTTGACGCTGGTCGGCTTCCTCGCGGCCAATTTGATCGGCCGGACACTGGTCGATGTCGGCGAGACCTTCCTCGGCCGCATCCCGGCGGTACGCGCCATCTACCGCGGCCTGAAGCAGGTGTTCGAGACGCTGTTCTCGGGCAAGGGCTCGAGCTTCCGCAAGGTCGGCCTGGTTGAGTTTCCCTCGCCGGGCATGTGGTCGATCGTGCTGATCTCGCAAGCGCCGAACGAGGACGTCTCCCGCAGCCTGCCGGGTCAGGAGGAGCACGTCTCGGTGTTCCTGCCGTGCTCGCCGAACCCGACGACCGGCTTCTTCTTCTATGTGCCCAAGAGCAAGATCGTCGAGGTCGACATGAGCACCGAGGATGCCGCGACGCTGATCATGTCGGCCGGCGTCGTGCAGCCGGGCTCAGCGCCCGATTCGAAGAAGGCAGCGGCGCTGGCGGGCATGGCGAATGCCGCGCGTATTGCCAACGCCTCGGCGGCGGTGCAGCCCCAGCCTGCGAAGGTGGAGTAGGGCCATTCCCCTGCGGGATGGCCGCCGTTCACGCGGGCGTCTCGTCCTCTGCTAGTCTCCGATTGAACTGAGCGCGTTGCTCGGGCTTCGATCTGGAGTGCACGATGTCCAAAACTATTGCGATCCTCGCGCCCGGTGCCATGGGCAGTGCCGTGGCCCGCCGTCTCGGCGAGCACGGTGCGCGTGTGCTGACGTCGTTGAGAGGGCGGAGCGAAGCGACGCGCAAACGCGCCACGGATGCCGGCATGATCGGCGCCGAGGACGACGCGATCGCGGACGCCGACATCATCCTGTCGATCGTGCCGCCGGGCGAAGCCGTGGCGCTCGCCGAGCGGCTGGCCGGGCTGATCGTCCGGCGCGAGAAGAAGCCGGTCGTGGTCGATTGCAATGCCGTCAACGTCGATACCGTGATGAGGATCGAGGAGATCATCGGCTCGGCACAGGCGCCGTTCGTCGATGCCGGCATCATCGGGTTCCCGCCCCAGCCCGGTGGCAAGAGCCCGGCCTTCTACATGTCGGGCGAGCACGCCAAGGATGTCGCCGTGCTGAAGGATTTCGGGCTCGACGTGCGGATCGTCGAAGGGCCGGTCGGTGCCGCGTCCGCGCTGAAAATGTCCTATGCCGGGATCGTCAAGGGCCTCGCCGGGATCGGCGCGGCGATGGTGGTCGCGGCAACGAAAGCGGGGGCTGCGGATGCGCTGCGCGACGAACTCGCACTCAGCCAGCCCGCGGTTCTGGCCCGGCTCGAAGTCGCGCTGCCGGACATGATTCCGAAAGCCTATCGCTGGGTCGCGGAGATGCGGGAGATTTCCGGCTTCCTCGGCCCCGATCATCCGGCGAGCCAGGTTTACGAAGGCTTTGCGCGCTGGTTCGACCACCTCGCCGAGGATGCGAAAGGCGAGGCGGCGGATACCGACCTGATGAAGGCATTCGCCGCGCGCATCGCGCAGAAGAAATCCTGATCGTCCGGTCTCACGTCACCGCCATCCATCATGTGCCGTGCAGCGAATCCAGAAACCGCTGGATGTCTCGATCGCGTCTCAAGCGCACGACCGGAACGTCAGCGCCATACTGCATACGCTCGGCCTCGATGACAGGCGCGCGCTCGGTGTCGTAGCGCCACGCCTCGCGCATCAATTTCCAGTCGAACTGCTCGGGGCACCCCTCCGGGAGATCAGGCCGGGCCTTGTCGCGATCGAAGGCGGATCGCAGGAGAATGCGCCACTGGCAGAGCCAGCGCGGGCGGTCGATGACGACCAGCGTATCGGCGCGCGCGAGCGTGAGATCGAAGGCAAGTCCCGAGAAGCTGCCGTCGACAACCCATGCGTCGCCCGCGATCGCGTCAGTAACCCGTGCTCGGAAGTTCGGTTTGTCGGATGGCTTCCATCCCGGCCGCCAGTAGAGCACGTCGAGATGCACTACCGGCAGCGCGAGCTTTTGCCCGAGATTTCGGGAGAGGCTCGTCTTTCCGCTACCCTGACAGCCTACAACGATGATCCGGCGCATCGTCGTAGGGTTCCATAAAGTCGGGCGAAGGGAAAGAGGAGGCCTCCGAACGCGCGTTATTACCTGGCATGTAATTGAGCTCATCTGCAGCCTGGCTACTGTCCCGGTCATTCACCCGACAGGAAGCATTCCATCAAGCCTCCTGTCGCGTGTGTGTCGGTGCATGAGGAGAGAGCTATGCAAGTCGTGTTTACGAAGAAGGAACCGCCGCAATGGCTGCTCGACATGTGGCGGGAGATCGACAACAAGACCTTCGGACCAGGCTTCGACTGTTTTACGGAAGATGCCGTTTGCAACCTCGGCGTCGCCGATTGGAAGGGGCGCGAGGCGATCCGCGGCAATCTGAAGGCCTTCATCGACACCGGATTCACCGCGCTCCATCACATCACCGAATATTGGGACGCGGGCTCGCTGAAGGTGTTTCGGGGTGTCGTGGACATGACACCCGATGATCCCTCAATGAAGACGGTTCATCCCACGATGACGCACTTCTTCTACATGGACGAGAGGAACGACACCAAGGTACGGCACTGGGTCGGTGCCGTGGGGCCGGTCGCCTTCGGTTGATCGCCACGAACCTGCTACCATCGGCGGTGGTGCCTCGGACAAGCCGACGTACCGCCGCCGATGCGCGTTGACGATGCCGCACATCGACAGGAAGGATCAGTCGGCCATGAAAGCGACGGCCAGTGCCCTCAAGACGCGCGCCAGTTCCGCGGGCGCGCTGCTGCGTCAATGGCGGGACATTCGCGGCAAGACGCAGCTCGACCTGTCCTTCGACGCCGGCGTCTCGCAGAAGCACATCAGCTTCGTCGAGAGCGGCCGCAGCGTTCCGAGCCGCCAGATGCTGCTCGACCTTGCGCAAGCCCTCGACGTGCCCTTGCGCGAACGCAACGAGCTGCTGCTGGCCGCCGGCTATGCGCCGTCCTATTCCGAGCCCGCGCTCGAGGCGCCCGGCATGACGAGCATCAACCGTGCCCTGCAACGCATGCTGCGTCAGCACGAGCCGTTTCCCGCCATCGTCATGGACCGGTACTGGAACGTGCTGATGACCAATGAGGCCGCGCCGCTTCTGTTCAATTGCTTCATCGACATGTCCGCACGGCCGGCGCCACGAAACCTGCTGCATCTTATGTTCGATCCGGAGGGCATGCGCCCTTTTATCGCGAACTGGCCGCAGACCGCACGCGGGCTGCTGGCGCGGGTGTATCGCGAGGCAGTCGGACACGTGGTTGACATCAGGACGAAGGCGTTGCTGGAGGAGCTGTCGCAATACCCCGGGGTGAAGCCGGAATGGCGTGCGCCGTCGGCATCCGATGCGATGCCGATGATCCCGTTGTCCTTCGTCAAGGACGGTGTGACGCTGGACTACTTCTCCCTGATCACGACGGTTGGAACGCCGCAGACGGTGACGGCGGAGGAGCTGCGGCTCGAGTGCATGTTCCCCGCCAACGAGGGGACCGAAGCCGAGCACGGCAGGTTCTTGCGCGCGCACGCCGGTTGAGGAGACGTCGCGAGGCTCATCTGTTATTGTTTCTGCGAAAGCGGTCACTCCGCAATGGGAGTTCGAATGAGAGTGCTTGTGATCGGCGCGGGAGCGCTCGGAGGCTACTACGGAGCGCGCCTGGTCCGAGCCGGCGGCGACGTGAACTTTCTGGTGCGGGCCGGGCGTGCGGAGCAATTGCGGCGGAATGGATTGCAGGTCGTGAGCCCGCAGGGCGATTTCGCCGTGCAGCCGAAGATCATCCTGGCCAACGACCTCAAGGAAACGTTCGACGTCGTGCTCGTCGGGGTGAAATCCTACTCGCTCGACGATGCGATGGCCCAGTTTGCCCCGGCCGTTGGCGCCCACACGATGATTTTGCCGATCCTCAACGGGCTGAAACATGTCGACGCCCTGACGGCGCGGTTCGGCGCCGCTCAGGTTCTCGGCGGGCTCGCGAACGTCAGTGCCGGGCTCGATGCGGATGGTCGCGTCGTTCAGTTCATGGCCAATCAGACCATCGTCTTCGGCGAAATCGGGGGGTCGTTGAGCGAGCGTGTGCTCGCCCTGGAGACGCTGCTGCACGTGCCCGGTATCGACGTGCGCGCCAGCGAAGCGATCATGCAGGACATGTGGGAGAAATTCGTCCAGCTCTCGACGCTCGCCGGCATCACCTGCCTGATGCGTGCAAGCATCGGAGACATTCTGGCCGTTCCGAACGGCGAGCAATCCATCTTCCGCCTGTTTGCCGAATGCTGCGCCGTCGCCACGGCCTCGGGTTTTGAGCCGCGAGCGCCTTTCATCGAGTTTGACCGCAAGCTGTTCACGACCCCGGATTCCCCGCTCAAGGCCTCGATGCTGCGTGATATCGAGCGCGGCTCGGTCACCGAGGCGGAGCATATCCTCGGCGATATGGCCAACCGGGCCCGTGCACTCGGCATCGACACGCCCCTGCTGGATCTCGCCCGGGCGCATGTGGCGGCTTATGAGATTGGGCGGCAACGAGCGGCCAGCTAACCCGCTCCGATCAGCGGGATCGCTTCATCCCGCTCATACAGATACAGCAGGCAGCGCAGTGCCTCGCCGCGCTCGCCCTTGAGTTTTGGATCGTCCTTCAGGATGCGCAGCGCCTCGTCGCGGGCCTGCGTGATGAGCTGGCCGTGCACCTCCGAGCGGGCGATGCGGTAGCCGGGCAGGCCGCTCTGGCGCACGCCGAGCACATCGCCTTCGCCGCGCAGCTTCAGATCTTCCTCGGCGATCCGAAAGCCGTCGGTGGTCTCGCGGATCACCTTCAGCCGTGCTCTCGACATCTCGCCGAGCGGCTCGGAGTAGAGCAGCAGACAGGTCGAGGCCTCCGAGCCGCGCCCGATGCGGCCGCGCAATTGATGAAGCTGAGCGAGGCCAAAGCGTTCGGCGTTCTCGATCACCATGATGGTCGCCGCCGGCACGTCGACACCGACCTCGACCACGGTGGTCGCGACCAGCAGACCGATCTCGTGGGCGGCGAACTGGCCCATGACGCGGTCCTTCTCTGTGCCCTTCATCTGGCCGTGGACGAGGCCGACACGGTCGCCGAAACGCTTTTGCAGGGTTTCGAAGCGCCTGGTCGCATTGGTCAGGTGCTCGGTACCCTCGGCCTCGGATTCCTCGACCAGCGGGCAGATCCAGTAGACCAGCTTGCCGGATTCGAGCGCGCGGCCGATGCTGTCGGTGACCTCGCCGAGGCGGCTCATCGATATGGTGCGAGTTTCGATCGGCTGGCGGCCGGCCGGCTTCTCCCTGAGCTCGCTGATGTCCATGTCGCCGAAATAGGTCAGCACCAGCGTGCGCGGAATCGGCGTGGCGCTCAGCACCAGCACGTCGACGGCCTCGCCCTTTGCCGTCAGCGCCAGCCGCTCGCGCACGCCAAAACGATGCTGCTCGTCGACGACGGCGAGGGCGAGATCGCTAAAGATCACGTCGTCCGGGATCAGCGCATGGGTGCCGACGAGCAGGTCGATCTCGCCGGCTTCGAGTTGTGCCAGCAGGTCACGCCGCTCCTTGCCCTTTTCGCGGCCGGTGAGGATCGCGACCCGCATGCCCGCGCGCTCGGCGAGCGGCGCGATGGTCTTGATATGCTGACGAGCCAGAATTTCGGTCGGCGCCATCAAGGCGGCCTGCTTGCCGACCTCAGTGACGGCAGCGGCGGCCAGCAGCGCGACCACGGTCTTGCCGGAGCCGACGTCGCCCTGGAGCAGGCGCAACATGCGCACCGGCTGTTGTAGATCATTGGCGATGGCGGCTGCTGCGTCGCGCTGGGAGGTTGTCAGCGCATAGGGCAGGGCATCGATGATTTTGTTGCGGAGGTGCCCGTCGCCGGCGTTGCGCACACCGGCCGGGCGTCGCAATTGGGCGCGGATCAGGGCAAGCGCAAGTTGCCCGGCCAGGAGTTCGTCGAAGGCGAGGCGCGACCAGAACGGCTGGTCGGGCAGAATGTCGGTGAGCTCGACCGGCTGGTGCACGCGGGTGAGCGCCTCGGCGATCGGCGGGAAGCCGCAGCGGCGCAGCACCTCCGGGCTGATCCATTCCGGCAGTGCCGGGAGCTTCTGCAGCGCCTGCGCGACCGCACGGCGCAGCGAGCCGAGTGCAAGGCCCTCGGTCAAGGGATAGACGGGATCGATGCCGGAGAGTTTGGAAATCGCCTCCTCGTCCAGCACCCGGTCGGGATGCACGATCTGCGGGATGGCGTCGTACATCTGGAGCGTGCCGGAGACGAAGCGCTTCTCGCCGATCGGCAGCAGCTTCTCGACATAGCCGGGCTTTGCGCGGAAGTACGTCAGCACGACGTCGCCGGTGTCGTCGCTGGCGTAAACGAGGTAGGGCGCGCGCGCATTGCGCGGCGGGGGCGGGCGGTGGCGGTCGACCGTGACCTCCAGCGTCACCATGGTTCCCTGCACGGCGTCGCGGATCTTCGGCCGGGCGCGACGGTCGATCACCTGGCTCGGCAAATGCAGCAACAGATCGACCAGCCGCGGCGTCTCATTGCGGCTGAGCAGATATTGCAGCAGCTTGTCCTGCTTCGGACCGACGCCGGGCAGGCTGGTCACGGGGGCAAACAGCGGGTTGAGCAGGCTGGGGCGCATCAGGCGAATCTAGGACCGTTTTCGCTCGTCATGCCCGGCTTTATGCCCGGCATCCACGTGTTTTTTCGTGCCCCTGCGGGGCAGCGGGCCATGACAAATCGAGGGCTGACAGGGCCCGCCCGAGTGGCTATATCACCCCGGCCCGGCACGTCCGGGCTTTTGGCGTTTGACTGGATTTGAGACATGACGGGAACGACACGATCGAGCAACGGGCTGGACGACCGCCGCAAGCGGCTTCTGTTCCGCTGCTGGCACCGCGGCACGCGCGAGATGGACCTGATCCTCGGCCGGTTCGCGGATGCCGAGATCGGCAATCTGTCCGATGACGAGCTGACGCAGCTCGAGACCCTGCTCGAAGAGGCCGATCCCGACCTCTATGCCGCCATCACCGGCGACAAGGTGCTTGCCGCCGACGTCATCGGCCCGCTGTTTGCGCGCATCAAGAGGTTTCCGATCGCGGACCGCGACGTATGAAGCAGGGGATGAAATCGCCGGCCGAGCTGCTCACGCCCGGCCGCGCGCTCACGCTTGCCAATGTTGCCGAGGGTGCCGAGGGCCTCGTCATCTCTGATCTCGCGCGCGCCATCGCGGCGCGGCCGAAGAAGCCGGCTGTCAGCCTCGCGGTGATCTGTCGCGACGGGCCGCGGATGCAGCAGCTCGAACGTGCCCTGCAATTCTTCGCGCCCGATTTGCCCGTGCTGACCTTCCCGGCCTGGGACTGCCAGCCCTATGACCGCGTCTCGCCGCATGGTGGCGTCCTCGCGCAGCGCCTGACGACGCTGGCGCGGCTGGCGTCACTGACCGGTAGCGACAAGCCGCTGATCGTGCTGACCACGGTGAACGCCGTGGTACAGCGCGTGCCGGCGCGCGAGCTCGTCGCGGCGCAGGCGCTGTCGGTCGCGCCCGGCAACGTCGTGCCGATGGATACCATCATCGCCTGGCTCGAGCACAACGGCTACAACCGCTCCTCGACCGTGCGCGAGCCCGGCGAATACGCGGTGCGCGGCGGCATTCTGGACCTGTTTCCGGCCGGCCTGGACCAGCCCGTCCGTTTCGATTTCTTCGGCGACAGCCTGGAATCGATCCGCACCTTCGATGCCGAGACCCAGCGCACGCTGCTCGACATGCGCGCGCTCGATCTCGTGCCGATCTCCGAATTCCAGCTCGTCACCGAGACCATCCGCCGCTTTCGCATGGGCTACGTCGCCGAGTTCGGCGCGCCCGAGCGCGACGATGCGCTCTACGAGGCCGTCAGCGAGGGCCGCCGCCATCCCGGCATGGAGCATTGGCTGCCGCTGTTCCAGGACCGGATGGACACGCTGTTCGACTATCTGCAAGGAGCTTGCGTCGCGATCGAGCCGCAGGCCGAGGACGCCATCCGCGAGCGTTTCAAGCAGATCCTCGATTATTACCAGGCCCGCCGCGACGCCATGGAGCATCCGGGCGGCGGTGCCATCTACAAGCCGCTGCCGCCTGACAGGCTCTACCTGACCGAGGAGGAGTGGGGCAAGCGTGAGAGCGGGATGCCGTTGGTGCGGCTGACCCAGTTTTCGGTGCCCGCTGATGGTACCAGCGTGGTCGATGCCGGCGCGCGCAAGGGACGAGACTTCGCCCCGGAGCGCAACGATAACAAGATCAATGTCTTCGAAGCCGTCGTCGCACATGTGCATGGGCTACTGACAAACCGCAAGAAGGTGGTCATCGCGCTCTGGACGGAGGGCTCGCGCGACCGCATGACCTCGATGCTGCGCGATCACAAGCTCACCCCCGTGACCAGCGTCAACAGCTGGCGCACGGTGCAGGCGACCCCGCGCAACGAGACCATGCTGGCCGTGCTCGGCCTCGAAAGCGGATTCGAGACCGACGAGATCGCTGTCATCAGCGAGCAGGATATCCTTGGCGATCGCCTGGTCCGACCGCGCAAGGCGAGCCGCAAGCTCGACAATTTCATCTCGGAGGTGACGAGCCTCGCCGCCGGCGATATCGTGGTCCATGTCGATCACGGCATCGGCCGCTTCATCGGCCTGCAGACGCTGGACGTCGCCGGCGCGCCCCATGACTGCCTCGAGCTGCATTATGCCGCCGAGACCAAGCTGTTCCTGCCGGTCGAGAACATCGAGCTGCTGTCGCGCTATGGCTCCGACCAGACCACGGTCGAACTTGATCGTCTCGGCGGTTCGGGCTGGCAGACGCGCAAGGCCAAGCTCAAGAACCGCATCCGTGAGATCGCGGGCGAGCTGATCAAGATCGCCGCCGAGCGCCACCTCCATGAGGCGCCGAAGCTGCCGGTGCAGCCGGGCCTCTACGACGAGTTCTGCGCGCGCTTCCCCTATGACGAGACCGAGGATCAGCTTGGTGCGATCGAGTCCACGCTGAAGGACCTCGAGCTCGGCCGTCCCATGGACCGGCTGATCTGCGGCGACGTCGGCTTCGGCAAGACCGAGGTGGCGCTGCGCGCCGCCTTCGCGGTGGCGCTCGAAGGCAAGCAGGTCGCGGTCGTGGTGCCGACCACGCTGCTCGCCCGTCAGCATCACAAGACGTTCACCGACCGTTTCAAGGGTTTCCCGGTCCAGGTCGCCCAGGCCTCCCGGCTGGTGCCCGCCAAGCAGCTCAATCTGGTCAAGAAGGGCCTCGCCGACGGCTCGGTCGACATCGTCGTCGGCACCCATGCGCTGCTCAGCAAGTCGATCAAGTTCCGGGATCTCGGCCTGCTGATCGTCGACGAGGAGCAGCATTTCGGCGTGACCCACAAGGAGCGGCTGAAGCAGCTCCGCGCCGAGGTGCACGTGCTGACGCTGTCGGCCACGCCGATTCCACGCACACTTCAATTGGCGCTCACCGGCGTGCGCGAGCTCTCGATCATTGCCTCGCCCCCGGTCGACCGCCTCGCGGTCCGCACCTTCGTCGCCCCGCACGACCCCTTGATGATCCGCGAGGCGCTGCTGCGCGAGCGCTATCGCGGCGGCCAGGCGTTCTACGTGGTGCCGCGCATCGACGACCTCGCCGAGGTCAGGGATTTCCTCGACAAGAACGTGCCGGAGATGAAGGTTGCGGTTGCGCACGGGCAGATGCCGCCCGCCGTGATCGAGGATATCATGACGGCGTTCTACGACGGCAAGTTCGATATCCTGCTGTCGACCACGATCGTGGAATCCGGCCTCGACATCCCCAACGCCAACACGCTGATCGTGCATCGCGCCGACATGTTCGGCCTTGCCCAACTGTATCAGCTCCGCGGCCGCGTCGGCCGGTCCAAGCTGCGGGCCTATGCGCTGTTCACGCTGCCGGCGCAGCAGAAGATCACGGCGCAGGCCGAGCGCCGGCTCACCGTGCTGCAATCGCTGGAGACGCTGGGCGCGGGCTTCCAGCTCGCCTCGCACGATCTCGACATCCGCGGCGCGGGCAATATCCTGGGCGAGCAGCAGTCCGGCCATATCAAGGAGGTCGGCTTCGAGCTCTATCAATCGATGCTGGAGGAGGCGATCGTCAACCTCAAGGCTGGCGTGTCCGAGCCCGCGGCCGACCGCTGGTCGCCGACGATCACCATCGGCATGCCCGTGCTGATTCCGGAGGATTATGTCGGCGATCTCTCGGTGCGGCTGTCACTCTACCGCCGGCTCGCCGACCTCGACAGCGAGGAGGAGATCGAGAACTTCGGCGCCGAGATGCGCGACCGGTTCGGCGTGTTGCCGGACGAGGTGCGCTATTTGTTCAAGGTCGCCGCGATCAAGGCGTTCTGCCGCCAAGCCAATGTCGGCAAGATCGACGCCGGTCCGAAGGGCGCCGTCATCGCCTTCCGCGACAATTCCTTCGCCCATCCCGACCGGCTGGTGAGCTTCATCCGCAGCCACGGCCAGGCCGCGAAGGTGCGGCCCGACATGAAGGTGGTGTTCCTGCAGGACTGGGAGACGCCGGAAGAGCGTCTGGCCGGCACCACCGAGATCATGCGCCAGCTGGCGCAGCTCGCGCAGAGCAAGAAGGCGGCGTAGAGGTTTCTGGAGGCGGCGCGAAACGACGCGCCGCACTCGGATCTCGGAACAGCGACATATGATCACTTGCGCAATGATCGACCAGTTGCTAGGTTCGGTCTATCGAGTTTCGGCCGAACGACTTGGCCTCGCCGCTGAAAAGCGCGCCTGACTGACGACCCTCCCTCCAGATCTCGACGACACCCACCGCGCTTCTGAGCGCGGCTAAACGTTTATCTATCTTAAAGGACGATCCCCATGACGACGGGAACTGTGAAGTGGTTTAACAGCCAAAAGGGCTTCGGATTCATTCAGCCGGACGAGGGCAGCCAGGATGTCTTCGTTCACATCAGCGCCGTTGAACGCGCCGGCATGAATACCCTCAACGAAGGGCAGAAGGTTTCTTTTGAAATCGTTGCAGATCGCAAGACCGGCAAGTCTGCTGCTGAAGATCTGCGCGCCGCATAGGCTGTCGCAATCCCAATGACGTTGCTTTGACCACGGATGTACTGGCAGAGCTTCTGATTTTTTGACCCGCGACCGTTTACCGGCCGCGGGTTTTTTGCGCCAGCGGCCGGCCCTCGCGAATGAGAATGCGAACGGTGCGTTTCGCGTAAAGCTTCCACATGTGAGCAGTCGAGCTCCGACGGCAGCGAGCGCTCGCGGATGATTACGACGCCGCCCGCGATGCCTCGGCCGACAGCCGCCCAAGCAGCGACCTTGCCGTATCCGAGGGCGACAGCGAATCCACCGAAACGACGGGATCGCTGCGCATCTCGTGCTTGCCGTTCGACGTGTGCCGCATCACCGCGGAGAGGCGGCGGGCGATCATGTGCGCAGTGCGGAAGTCGGTCTCCGCGAACACGACGACGACCGAGCCGTCCTTCTGCGCCACGCCAAAATCCATCTGCCGCATCAGCCGGCTGAGAATGCGCGCGGCATCGAGCTGGGCGCGGGAATTGCCGGGATCGAAGGCGAAGCGTGCGACCGAGAGGCCGCCGCCGCGGGCCAGCGTCTGCTCGACCGCCTTGGCAAAATCGCGCGCAAAAGCTTCCGCCGTGAGCAGGCCGCTGCGCGGGTCGAGCCAGCCGCCGGCATCGATCGAGCGCAGCGTACGGCTCAGCTGGGCTTCCATGGCGTGCTGGCGGATCAGGGGCAGCGCGTTGGCGGCGACCTTCGCCGGCTCGCCCGGGATCAGTTCGAGATTGGGCAGGTCGTAAGTCTGCGTCAACTGATGCGCAGTGACGACCACGGGCAGGCTGCGGAAGCGGGTGTCCTCGGCGAGCACCGTGAGAAAGGCATCGGTCACGCGGGGGGTAAAACCTTCGGCGAGCACGACGCCGTCGAGGTCGCGGGTGTTGAGATGCTTGGCCGCTGCCTCGATCGAGAGCGCCCCGATCACGCCGACGCGCTCGCCGAGCGCGACGGAAAGCGCGGGGTAAGCCGCGCCGCGGCCGATCAGAAGCACCGTGGCATCGCGAACGGGATCAGCCTCCCGCAGCGCGACTTTGACCTCCGGCAGCCGGCGCAGCACCGTGGCATGGAGCGTGCGAATCCGTAGAGCGGCGCGAAGCCGCGCGATCAGGCGTTCGGAATGGCCGGCGCGCGAGGAAGAGAAGGGCAGGACGTTGTGCGGGAGCGCGCCCGCCGCATCCAATGCCACGAAGGGAAGGTAAGGGGATTGCTCTGCGATCTTGCTGGCGAGCGGCGCCAGATGCGGCTCGTGCCCGGCATGCATCGCGGCGAGAACCGCGGCCGGCTGCACCTCTTCGACCGCGCGCACCGCGCCGGCCCAGCCGGTGTCGATCACGGGAAAGAAGCGCGCCTCGTCCAGCGCCGCAAGGAAGGTCGGCCGCTCGCCATTGGACACAAACAGGATCGGGCCGGCCTGGGACATCGAGAAACTCTGGTCACGCAACAGGTGCTGCGCAATCTAGTCCGGCCGCCTTAATGCAGCGTCAATGGAACGGTCGAAACTCCGCTTAGACCGGCCCGGAACGGTCGCGAAAAGCTTCGACCATCAGGGGGTTAAGCCCGAGTTCGCTGAGCGCCTCGCGGGCGCGGGCATTGTCCTGGGCCCGGCCCGCGAGCCGGTGACCGGAGAGCCGGTCAGGCAGCGCGGTCAGCAGCGCGCCCTGACCGAGCCGGCGCGCCCATTCCTGCAGGTCGTTGGAGAGGAAGCGGTAGCCGCCGACGGCCATGATCCCGGAGGGCGGCGCGGTGATGCAGATCGCGCCGCTGGGACGGTCGAGCCGCGCGGCGTAGCCGGTGTCGACATAGTCGCGTGGCGGCTGCGCGATCAGGCTGTCGCCGACCGGCGGCGGCGGGGCGTAGGCCGCGATCGGCACCATCGGGCCGCGCAGCCCGAGCGTGCCCTTCGGCGTCAGCAGAATCTCGCCGGCGATCGACGAACCCGACTGCTCGCGCGGCGCGCCGTGCGGTCCCGGCATCACCGGCACCGGCATGCCGTCCTCGCCACGCCGGGCGCCGAACAATCCGGCCTCGCCGAACAGATAGACGTCCGTGAAAGGCGCATGCGGCGCAATCCATGCCTCGCTCGCCGACACCTGCTCGGGGGCGCGCCACAGGCCGATGACGTTGCGCAAGCTCGGCATCCGCGCCGCCAGCTCGGAATCGCCGAGCCGCTGGGCGAACTGTGCCGGTGCGATCAGCACGTCGCATTCGTGCGCATTGATCTGCTGCTCCAGCACGTCGTTCTCGAAGGGGTGATGCAGCGCCAGCGTGCCGCCGCACAGCAGCCACACCGCGAGCGAGGAGGCGAGCCCTGCGAACGACATCGGCGTGAACGCCGCCATCACGGTTGCGCCTTGCCTGATGTCGGCTTCCAGCGACATCGCGAGCCCCCCGGCGATCAGGCTGAAATGCGGCCGCGGCACCGGACGAAAGCCTTCGGCGGTGACGTCGAAGGAGATCATCGCCGCCTTGCGGCCATCCTGAATCACGGCGCGCGCTGTGCCGGGCGGACGGGCCTGCACGTCGTCGAGCGAGGCCATGCCTTCGGGCAGGTTGGTGCCGAAGCCGCAGACATGGCGAATCGAGAAGGCCTCCGCGGCCGCGTGCATGGCGAGATCGGCATAGCTGACGCCGTCGACCGTGCTCATGGTGACGATGGCGCGCGCCGCGGTACGATTGAGAGCGGCGGTCAGTTCGGCATGGCGCCAGAGCAGCGGCAGCACGGCGACGACAAGACCGGCGCGATGGGCGGCGAGAACGGTGAGCACGAACTCGACCGTATTCGGCAGTTGGATGGCGATGACGGAATTGGCCGGCAGGCCTGATTCGACGAAATAGGCGGACAGCGCCTCGATGGCGGTGTCAGCCTCGGCATAGCTCATCCGCCGCGGCTCGTGCCCGGTCACGCGGAACTTGTTCAGGGGGTCGAGCAGAGCGGTCGCGTGCGGCTGCCGCATCAGCGTGCGCTGAAACAGTGTGTCGAGCGTCGGCGATACGGCTGGCTGGTTCACGGCGTCACTTTGCTTGATGAGCTTGCGGCTGCCCCTTCGACCACCAGGTCTCCGGCAAATAGCCGGACAGCGAGGTGGCCTCTGGCCGTTCTATCCGATTCCAGCGCGCGATCCATTGCTCGGATACGTTAAACAGGGGGATTGTATAGAAACCGGAGATCAAAGCGCGGTCGAGCGCCCGCACCGCGGATACGAAATCCGTGTGTTCACGGGCTTCCAGCAGTGCGGCGATCATCGCATCGACCGCGGGATCCCGGGCCCCCATGTAGTTGCGGGTGCCCGGACTGTCGGCGGCAGCGCTCCCCCAGTAGAAATATTGCTCGTTGCCGGGCGACAGGGACTGGTCCCAGCGGTTCTGGATCATGTCGAATTCGTAGGCGAGCCGGCGCTGGTCGAACTGCACGGGATCGACCGATCGCACGCTGGGCTCGATGCCGGCGCGCCTGAGGTCGCGCTGAAAGGCAAGCGCGACGCGTTCCTGGTCGCGGGTCGTGACCAGGATCTCGAAGGTGAAGGGCGCCTTGGTCGCACGGTTGCGCAGCACGGTGCCGTCGAGATCGTAGCCGGCCTCCGACAACAGCTTCAGCGCCGCGCGCAGCGTGGTCCGGTCGCGGCCCGAACCGTCGGTCACCGGCAGGCGGTAGCTGCCGTCCATGATGTCAGGCGGGATCTGCGCGGCGAACGGCTTGAGCAACTCGCGCTCGCGCGCATCCGCAGGCTTGCCATACGCTGAGAGGTCCGAGCCGGCAAAATAGCCGGCGACGCGCGAGTAGAGGTTGAAGAAGTAGTTGCGGTTCACCAGCTCGAAATCGAACAGCAGCGTCAAGGCCTGGCGCACGCGGATGTCGGCGAATATGGGACGCCTCGTGTTGAACACCAGAAATTCGGAAGGTTGCGGCACGCCCGGCTTGAAGGTGTCGCGGATCACGTCGCCATTCTTCGCCGCGGGAAAGTCGTAGCCGTCGTGCCAGCGCAGCGGCTCGTGCTCGATGCGGAAATCATAGAGGCCGCGCTTGAAAGCTTCGAACTGGCCGTTGGCCTCGCGAAAATAGTCGAGCCTGATCTCCTCGAAATTGTAGAGCCCGCGATTGATGGCGAGGTCACGGCCCCAATAGTCGGGATTGCGGGTGAGCGTCACGCTGGCACCGGGCCTCACGGCGGTGACGCGATAGGGGCCGGAGCCGACCGGGCCCGACAGCGTCGTCTCCTCGAAAGCCGCGACGTCGACCGCATGTTTCGGCAGGATCGGCATCAGGCCGAGGATCAGCGGCAGTTCGCGGTCATTGGCTCCCGCAAGGTCGAAGCGGACGGTGAGGGGATCCGGCGCCTCGGCCTTTGCCACCTTGCCGTAATATTGCCGGTGGTTGGGGCGGCCGTGGTCGCGCAGCAACTGCCAGGAGAACAGCACGTCCTCGGCGCGGACCGGCTTGCCGTCGGAGAAGCGCGCGCGGGGATCGATGTGGAACGTGACAAAGCTGCGCTCGTCATCGGTCTCGACCGATCTGGCGAGCAGTCCGTAGAGCGTGAACGGCTCGTCATTGCCGCGCGCGAGCAGGCTCTCGACCACGTAGTTCCGGACCGGCTGCACGGCCAGTCCCTTGACGATGAAGGGATTGAGGCTGTCGAAGGTGCCGAGAACGCCCCAGGTCAGCCGGCCGCCCTTGGGGGCGTCAGGGTTGACGTAAGGCATGTGGGTGAAACCGGCAGGCATCGCCGGCTTGCCGTGCATGGCGATGGCGTGGGCTTCCTCGGCCTCTGCGCCGCTGGCCGGAAGCCCCAAGGAAAACGGGAGCCCCAAGGCGAAAGCCAGGACACAGAGGCGGACGCAAAGACCTTCAGGACGGCCCTCGAGAAGGCGCTGGAACATGAACATGTGGACACGTTGATTCGAGGACCGCAGGCCTGAATCCTATCACAGGGATTTTCCCGGGGGCGCACGCCGACGCGCGGTCAAAGGCGCTTGTCGGCATTGATCTTTTCGTCGGCCACGTTAAGAAGGCACGCAATCGCGCAAGAGCGCCGAGCCCGTCACTTATCTGCCTCATTTGACGGGGAGAGAGCCGCGCCCAACGCGGCCAGGCTCGGTGCGTCGAAGCGGTTCGGGCACTTCCCGTTCAGAAAGGGTTTTCCGCAATGAATTTCCGTTACTTGGCCGCGTCCGTCCGGCCGCGCGGGCGACTTCTCGCCTTGTTGACGGCGACGGCGTTGGCCGTCCCGTTTGCCGCCGAGGCCCAGGCTCCCGCGCCAGCTCCGGGCACGCCCGCGCCCAAGGCGACCCCGAAGGCCGCTCCGAAGGCTGCCCCCAAGGCTCCGGCGCCGGCCGCTCAGGCACCGGCCCAGCCGGCACCCGCCCAGGGCGCTCCGGCGCAGGGCGCTCCAGCGCAGCAGGGCGCGGCCCAGCCGGCCGATCAGCAAATCCAGCTGATCTACGCCCCCTGGACCAAGTTCTGCCTCAAGGGCCAGGACGCCAATGCCAAGCAGGTCTGCTTCACCGGCAAGGACGGCCGTATCGAGTCGGGCCAGCCGGTCATCGCGGCCGTCATCATCGAGCCAGAAGGCGAGCCGAAAAAGATCCTGCGCGTGACGCTGCCGCTCGGCATGCAGTTGGTGCACGGCACCCGCATCATCGTGGACAACAATCCGCCGTTGCAGAGCCCGTATGTGATCTGCTTCCAGAACGGCTGCATGTCCGACTACGAAGCCACGCCCGAGTTTATCAACAACATGAAGAAGGGCCAGAACCTCGTTGTTCAGGCGATCAATGCCAACGGCGCACCGCTGACGCTGCCGCTGCCGCTCGCCGGCGAATTCCAGAAGGCCTATGACGGCCCGCCGACCGATCCGAAGGTGTTCGAGGAAACCCAGAGGAAGCTGCAGGAAGAGCTCCAGAAGAAGGCTGAAGAGCTGCAGAAGAAGCAGCAGCAAGCGCCTGGCGCCGCTCCGGCCGGACAGAAGTAATCAGGGATCAATCCCGCATATGAAAAAGGCGCTCGGTTCGAGCGCCTTTTTTGCTGGCCAGTTGATGGCTTCGAAACTCAGTTCAGCGAAGGATTGCGCGGGCGATAGCCGGTCTTGTCCTTGACGAAGATCTCGGCGACCTGGGAATGCCGGACCGGCTCGCCGGAATCGTCCGGCACGAGATTCTGCTCGGAGACATAGGCGACGTATTCCGACTCCGAGTTCTCCGCGAGCAGGTGATAGAACGGCTGGTCCTTGTGGGGCCGCACCTCCTCGGGGATCGACAGCCACCACTCTTCGGTGTTGTTGAATTCCGGATCGATGTCGAAGATCACGCCCCGGAACGAGAAGATCCGGTGGCGCACGACCTGTCCGATCTGGAATTTGGCGGTCCGCGCTTTAATCATTCCCCGTCGATAGACCAGGATTGTGGCCGATGCTAGTGCCCTGATCTGGAATTAACCCGGTTGCGGGGCAGATAGGCCCCCAATCTTCAGAAAACACTTCATCAATGGTCGATATCCTCAATCTGGCTCTACCATATTTCGGCTTGATCTTCGTTGGATTCGCCTGTGGCAAGGTCAAATCCCTGCCGGAATCGGGCCTCGCCTGGATGAACTTCTTCCTGCTCTATGTGTCGCTGCCGGCGCTGCTGTTTGCGATCATGTCGAAGACGCCGTTTTCGGAATTGAACAACCCGCCGTTCCTGGTCGCGACCACCCTGTCGACCGTTGCGGCGTTCACACTCGCGCTGGTCGTCGGCAAGGTTTTGGGCGGGCTGACGCTGCGCGAGGCGACGCTCGCCGGGCTCTCCGGCGGCTACGGCAATATCGGCTACATGGGACCGGGGCTGGCGCTCGCCGTGCTCGGGCCGAAGGCCTCCGCGCCGACTGCGCTGATCTTCTGCTGCGACAGCATCTTCCTGTTCACGATCGTGCCGTTGCTGATCGAGCTCTCCGACCGCGATCATCCCTCGATCGTGCATGCCTTCGGCGTCGTGCTGAAGCAGATCGTGCTCAACCCGCTGATCATGTCGGCCTGCTTTGGCGCGGCCTTCGCATCGCTGCATATCGAGATGCCCGTCGCACTCGATCGCACCATCACCTTCCTCCAGAACGCAGCCGCTCCGACCGCGCTGTTCGTGCTCGGCGTGACCGTGGCGCTCCGCCCGTTCGATCGGGTCCCGTGGGAAGTGCCGGGCGTGATCGCGATCAAGCTCCTGATCCATCCGCTTGCAGCTTTCGGCCTGATGCTGGCGCTCGGCCCGTTTGCGCAGCCCTGGGCCGCGACCGCCGTGCTGATGGCCTCGCTGCCGCCGGCGCTAAACGTGTTCGTCATCGCCCGGCAGAACGACGCCTGGATCGAGTCTGCCTCCGTCGCGGTGCTGCTCGGGACGTTTGCGTCCGTGGTCACGCTGACCAGCGTGATGTGGGCGATCCAGACTGGCCGGCTGGCGTTTCCTTGAGCGGCGGTTACTTCCGCCAAGTCGGCGTGAGCCCCTCGCGCATCGCAAAACGCCGGAGCGGGCCGATCGCGCCGAGCAGGTGCATGCCGACCGCGCGGACGGGCTGGAGTGGCAGGAAATCGTTGAGCAGCGAGCGGTTGGCGATGTCGATCGCAAAGGTCCGGCTCAGGATGTCCGGACGCCGCGCCCGGTCATAACGCTTGAGCACGTCTGCTGCGCCGGGATCTTGGCCTGATGCGATGGCCTCGCCTGCAAGCCTCGCAATGTCGGCGGCATCGCGGAGGCCGAGATTGAGACCCTGGGCGCCGATCGGGGGAACCACATGGGCGGCTTCGCCGACCAGCGCAATGCGGTCGCCGCCGAAGGATTTGGGACGTTCGATCGCCAGCGGGAACAGATGGCGGCCCGGCTCCACCGTCATGCGCCCGAGGATCGAATGCGACTGCTTCTCGATCGCGGCGGACAATTCCTCATCGCTCAGGCCGCGAAGCCGCTCGGCGTCCGCAGGCGCCGAGACCCAGACAACGCTGGAACGATCGCCGGGCAGGGGCACGAACACGCAAGGACCATGCGGGGTGTGGAACTCGGTCGAGACGTTGCGGTGGGGCCGCGCGTGCCCGACGTTGAAAGTCAGTGCCGTCTGGGTCAGCTCGCGCCGCGTCACCGCGATGCCGGAGGCTTCGCGGCACAGCGAATGCCGGCCGTCGGCCCCGACCACGAGGCGGGCCGAGAGAAATTGCGCAGCGGCCGTGCGGATCGCGACGTCATCGGCTTCGATGACGACAGTTTCGGCCTCGTCGTCGAAACGGACGACATCGGGCAGTTCGGCCGCGCGCGCTTCCAGCGCCAGCATCAGCGAGCGGTTGTCGATGTTGTAGCCGAAGGCATCGAGGCCGATTTCGTGGCAGGAGAACCGGACCTCCGGCGCACGAAACAGCCGGCCGGTGTCGTCGACGAGCCGCATGATTTCGAGCGCGGCCGCCTTGTCCTTGCAGCGCGGCCAGACGTCGAGGCTCTCCAGCAGATCGACGGAGGCACCGAGTAGCGCCGTGGTTCGATTGTCGGCATAAGGCATGCGACGCGCCACCAGCGCGGTCCGTGCGCCCGCCTGCGCCAATGCGATGGCGGCGCTCAGTCCCGCCGGTCCGCCGCCGATCACGGCCGCGTCAAAGAGTGTCGATGCATCTGTCATGGAACGACATTGGACATGCCCCGCGGCAAATTCAAGCCCACTCATATTTCCCTGATTTTATGACGAATTGTGCGACCAGGCGCCGCAATGGCTTATGTGCAAACCGGTGTCATTCTGATAGCAGAAGTCATGGACAGCCAAGAGGATTCCCTGAAGCCCAGGCCCGCGATCCGCGCCGCTGCCTTCTCGGTGCACATCTTCACCGCGTTCGGTGCGGCGATCGCGCTGCTGGCGATGCTTGAGGCCGTGCGTGAGCACTGGGCGGCGATGTTTCAATGGCTGGGCGTCGCCCTCATCATCGACGCGATCGATGGGCCGATCGCGCGCCGGCTCAACGTCAAGGACGTGCAGCCGAACTGGTCGGGCGACGTGCTCGACCTCGTGGTCGATTTCGTCACTTACGTCTTCGTGCCGGCCTATGCGATCGTGGCCAGCGGCTTGCTGCTGCCGGTCGCAGCTCCCCTGCTCGGCGTCGCCATCATCGTCACCAGCGCATTATATTTCGCCGATCTGCGCATGAAAGCGGACGACAATCATTTCCGCGGTTTTCCGGCGCTGTGGAATGCGGCGGCGTTCTATCTGTTTCTGCTGCACTGGCCGCCGCTGCTCTCGACGCTGCTAGTAGCGGCCCTGGTGGTGCTGACCTTCGTGCCGTTCCACGTGCTGCATCCGGTGCGCGTCGTGCGGCTGCGCTGGCTGACGATGTCGCTGATCGCCATCTGGGCTCTGCTCTCCTTCTACACGCTGCAGATGGACTTTCGCGTCGGCACCGGTGTGACTGTCGCGCTCTGCGCGATCGCGCTCTGGATCAGCTTCAGCGACGCATTGATACGGCTGACAAGATCCTTCGCATGATGCACCTGTTGACCAGCCCCGAAGCCTGGGCCGCGCTCCTCACCTTGACCGCGCTCGAGATCGTGCTCGGCATCGACAACGTCATCTTCCTGTCGGTGATCGTCTCGCGCATTCCCGAGAAGCAGGCGCACCGCGCCCGCCAGATCGGGCTCGCGCTGGCGCTGATCTTCCGCATCATCCTGCTCAGCCTCCTGGTCTGGCTGATCGGCCTGACCGCGCCGGTGTTTTCGTTTTCCGGTTACGGCTTCTCCTGGCGCGACCTCATCCTGATCGGCGGCGGTCTGTTCCTGATTGCGAAGGCGACGCACGAGATTCATGGCGAGGTCGAAGCCGATGACGGCGAGGGCGGCGAGAAGTCACCTCGTAACGCTTTCTTCTGGGTCATCGTCCAGATCGTGATCATCGACATCGTGTTCTCGCTGGACTCGATCATCACGGCGATCGGCATGGCGCAGGACCTCGAAATCATGATCGCGGCCGTCGTGATCGCCTGTCTCATCATGTACATTTCGGCCGGACCGGTGTCGCGGTTCGTCGCGGAGCATCCGACCACGAAAATGCTGGCTCTGGCCTTCCTGGTGCTGATCGGCGTCGCGCTGGTTGCGGACGGATTCCAATTCCACATCCCGCGCGGCTACATCTATTTCGCGATTGCGTTCTCGGCAGCGGTCGAGTTTTTCAACGTGCTAGCGAAACGCAACCGCAGGAAGACCGGCAAGCCGTCGGTCTAGGCGTTCCAGCCCGCGTCGAGTTGACAAGGCGGGCGCGATGTCTTTCGCTGGCCCGCGAGAAAAGGAGGTCAGGTGATGACCAAAGCCGTCCGTGTGCACAAGGTCGGAGGCCCCGAAGCCCTGGTCTATGAGAGCGTCGATGTTCCGGCGCCCGGGCCCGGCGAGGTGCGCATCGTCCAGCATGCCGTCGGCCTGAACTTCATCGACGTCTATTACCGCACCGGCCTCTACAAGGCGCCGGGGCTGCCCTTCATCGCCGGCAACGAGGCCTCGGGCGAGGTCGTCGCGGTCGGGCCGGGCGTGACGAATTTCCATCCCGGCGACCGCGTCGCCTACTACCACAATCTCGGCGCCTATACCGGCGAGCGCAACATCCCCTGGGAGCGGCTGGTCAAGCTGCCCGACCACATCACCCACGAGCAGGGCGCCGTGCTGATGCTGAAGGGGCTGACGGTGTGGTATCTCCTGCACAAGACCTTCAAGGTCGAGCCGCATCATCGCGTGCTGATCCACGCCGCGGCCGGCGGCATCGGCCTGCTTGCCTGCCAATGGGCGAGGGCAATGGGTGCCCACGTCATCGGCACCGTCGGCTCGCGCGAGAAGGCTGCGCTTGCCGAGGCCAATGGCTGCGACCATGTGATCCTCTACAACGAGGAAGACTTCGTTGCGCGCGTCAAACAGATCAGCCGCAACGAGGGCTGCGACGTGGTTTATGACGGTGTCGGCAAGGCGACGTTCCCAGGCTCGCTGTCCTGCCTGAAGCCGCGCGGGATGTTCGTCTCCTTCGGTAATGCCTCAGGCCCGGTGCCGCCGTTCTCGATCGCCGAGCTCAACACCCACGGCTCGCTGTTTGCGACCCGGCCCAAGCTCAACGACTATATCGGAACGCGCAAGGAGTTGCTGGAAGGCGCTGACACGCTGTTCGCCGCCGTCATTAACGGCAAGCTGCACGTGCCGATCAACCATGCCTACGCGCTCAAAGACGCCGCCAAGGCGCATATCGATCTCGAGAGTCGCAAGACCACGGGCGCGTCGATCTTGAAGCCGTAGAGAACGTCTTGCCGAAGTCGTCATGCCCGGGCTTTTCCCGGGCATCCACGTTCTTCGTGCCGCGCCTCAAGGCGTACATGGCCGGGACAAGCCCGGCCATGACGGAGAGAGAGCGAGCCGTCTACGCCACTCGCCGTGCCGCGCCGGCTCTGGTCAAGATACCGTCGAGACAATCGATCATCTCGGCGATCTCGGCCCGCGTGACGTTCAGCGCCGGCATGAAGCGCAACGTGTCCACCTGCGGCGCGTTGAGGAGGACGCCGGCCTCGAACGCCTGCGCGACGATGCCGGGCGCGATCGGCAGCTTGAGGTCGAGCGCGAGCAGGAGCCCGCGACCTCGCACTTCCCCGAGCCCATGCCGCGCCGAGACCTTCTGCAGCTCGCTTTCGAGCAGCAGCCCGGTTTCGGTCGCCGTCTTCAGGAACTCCGGCTTGCTGACCTCGTCGAGCACCGCAAGCCCCGCCGCGCACATGATCGGGTTGCCGTTGAACGTGCCGCCCTGGTCGCCGTGCTCGAAGCAGGCCGCGCGTTCGGTCGCGAGCAGCGCCGCGAGCGGCACGCCGCCGCCGATGCCCTTGCCGAGCGTCATGATGTCGGGCGCGATGCCGGTGTGCTCGTAGTGGAAGAGCTTGCCGGTCCGGCCCATCCCGGTCTGGATCTCGTCGAAGATCAGGAGGAGGCCGTGCGCGTCGGTGAGGGCGCGCAACTCCTGCAAGAACTGATCGGTCGCCGGCCATACGCCTGATTCCCCCTGGATCGGCTCGATCATCACAGCGACGGAGTTGTCGTTGATCAGCTTTTCGACCGAGGCGATGTCGTTGAGCTTCGCCTTCTTGAAGCCGGCGACCTTTGGCTCGAACAGCGGCTCAAAGGCCTTCTTGCCCGAGGCCGACATCGTCGCCAAGGTGCGGCCGTGAAAGCCGCCTTCGAAGCTGATGATCTCGTACGCGCCACCTCGATGCAGGCTGCCATATTTGCGCGCGAGCTTGATCGCGCCCTCGTTGGCTTCCGCGCCGGAATTGGCAAAGAACACCTGGTCGAACGCGCTGTCTGCAACCAGCGCCTGCGCGAGCTTCAGGCTTGGCTCGTTGTAGAAGGCGGGGCTTGGCGTCAGCAGCCGCTTGGCCTGCACGGCAAGCGCGTTGGCGATCGCGGGCGGGGAGTGGCCGAGGCAGTTGACCGCCCAGCCCTGTACGAAATCGAGATAGCGCTTGCGGCTGTCGTCCCAGAGGTAGGAGCCGGCGCCGCGAACGAACACGGCCTTGGGCCGAGCGGTGATGTCCATCAACGCGTCATACGGATGGGTGGCGGTGGTCATGTCGAACTCCTCTGGAGGCGGGTGGAAAAGGGGGCGCGAAAAGCAAGAAGGCCGCACCTTGCGGGTGCGGCCTTCTCGAAAACCTACGCTGAATTCAGTGCTTCAGCGGCGTCGTCGGACATGGCGCACCCTCTCATCGTCGCGGAAGCGACGGCGGAGCATTTCGGTGCGCTGATGGGTCCGAGCGTTGATCATGGGGCGCGGCAATACATGCGAATGGCCGGGCTTGTCAAGCGCCGCCTTGCAGACCACACGCCCAGCGTGCATGGGGCAGGAGAGAGATGCGCGCCGGGAAACCATTACGTTTCTAGCGCGTTTGTGATCAGCGAACGCGAATTGGCTCGAACCGAACGCCTGACGGTTCGGACCAAGAGGGGCGGGACCAACCAGATAGTTTTAAGCCTTGTCCGACACGCCTTATTCGATCGACCTCGACAGCATTCGCGGCGCGTTTCCGCCAGGCATGGAGGCGCCGCCGCTGTTACTGGATTTTGCCGGCTGGCTGAAGGGACGGCCCTGGGGCAGTGTCGGGTGTTTCTCGCTGCAGGGCCAGTTTTCGGATCAGGCGCCTATTGTTGACGGCAGTCCCTTGCGCGACAGGTTTTCGCTGTTCATGCGGCTGCCGGATGGCTCGGCTGTTGGCGGCTGGTACGGCGCGGGTCTTGACCGCGACAATCCGCCGATCGTGGGGCTTGGCTCCGAGGGCGATTACGAGCTGCTGGCGCCGAGCCTCGATGGCCTGCTCGCGAAACTGACGTCGCAACAATTCGACAACGCTTGGAGCGATCTGAAGCCGCACGACGAAGTCGAATGTCAGACGGTCGAGCTCGCGCAATGGCTCACCGGACGGCTGGGCAGGGATATGGCGGCGTCCGATGACGATCCGTCGGAGCTGCCCGACTTTCGCGGCTTCATGGAAAGATGGAGCCGGGGTCGCGAAGACTATTGGGCCAATCATCGCCTGATGGCCGAGCTCGGCTGGCGCCTGGCCGCGCATCTCCCCAAGGGCAAGAACGCCTGGGACAAGACGCATTTCGAGGTCGCGATCGTCGGCAAGCAGTACGAGGCGCGCGTCCTCTCGCGCGGGCCGCAGCCGTTCGAGGAAGCCGCCTCGATCGAATCCCTGCTGCGCGATCTGCGTGAGGAGATGCGCCGCGCACAGCCCGAGCTCGGGCTGTGGTACGCCATGAAATTCGATCTCTATGCCGACGGCCGCGTCATGCCGAACTTCGAATATGATGTGCGCCCGACCATCGAGGGCGAGCCCGCGAAGCTGTCGGAGGCGCAAGCCGATCTTGCCCGCGCCCCGCGCCCGGAGCGCTGGGTGCCGAAATGGCTGGCGGAATCTTGAAGCTGGGCATCCAGCGATGCCGCCGCCCAGCCGGCGCCGAAATCTTCCGCTGTCGCGTCATCATGACCTCGCCGGAACGGCACCTTCGATCCCCCTTGACTTAGAGCGCGCTCGAAGGGGTATCTGTACGTGCGTCAGTACGAGAACGGGCACACATGAAGATCGGCGACCTCGCAAAACGGACCGGCCTGTCGACACACACGCTGCGCTACTATGAGCGCATCGGGCTGCTGCCATACGCCGACCGGGATCGCTCCGGCCAGCGCGACTTTGACGCATCGATCCTCACATGGATCGAATTTCTCGGTCGGCTCAAGACCACGGGAATGCCGATCCGGGGCATGTTGCGTTATGCGGCGCTTCGGGATGAAGGCGAAGCCACCGGGCCAGCCCGGCGGCAGATGCTGGAAGTCCACCGGGAACAGGTGCGCACGCAAATTGCCGAACTCCAGGAATGCCTGCTCGTCCTTGATACCAAGATCGCCGGCTATGCCAGCGACGAACAGAGGACGAAGGAAAATGACGCACGCCCAAACACAAGACGAAAGCCGCTTCGATCGCGGCCAGCGGGCCCTGTCGCGCATTGACGGCAGTGCCGGCGAAAAGGTCGTCGCCTCACTCGCCGACATAGCTCCGGATTTCGCACGATACGTGATCGAGTTTCCGTTCGGCGACATTTACTGCCGCCCGGACCTCGGCCTGCGCGATCGAGAGATCGCCACGATCGCCGCGCTGACGGCGCTCGGAAATGCCGCGCCTCAGCTCAAAGTGCATCTCGAGGCGGGTCTGAACGTCGGCCTGTCTCGCGACGAGATCGTGGAGATCATGATGCAGATGGCCGTCTATGCGGGCTTCCCGGCGGCGCTGAACGGGCTGTTCGCAGCCAAGGAAGTGTTCGCCGCACGCGACGAACAGCAGGCGTCGGGAGAAGCGACATGACCTCGTAGTTCGGGCACGCCCAGCCTGAACGCCGGCTGGTGGAAAATGCCTAAGGCGCGCCGGTCTTGCCGGCGTGCCGCGACCGGAATCTCAGAATCCCGCGACGCTGCCGTGGAGGTCGTACTGGTCCGCGCGCTCGATCTTGGCGGTGACGATCTCGCCGACGCGCAAGGGGCGGCGGCTCGACAGGTAGACGGCGCCGTCGATCTCGGGCGCATCGGCCTTGGAGCGGCCCCTTGCGACGGTCGGGCCGACCTCGTCGATGATGATCTGCTGGCGCGTGCCGACCTTGCGCTTCAGCCTGCGCGCAGAGATTTTCTGCTGGCGCGCCATCAGTGCATTGTAGCGCTCCTGCTTGATCTCTTCCGGCACGGGGTTCTCGATCGCATTCGCCGTGGCGCCGGCGACCGGCTCGTACTTGAAGCAGCCGAGCCGATCGATCTCGGCTTCGTCCAGCCAGTCGAGGAGATAGGCAAAGTCCGCATCGGTCTCGCCGGGGAAGCCGACGATGAAGGTCGAGCGCAAAGCGAGATCAGGACATTGCTCGCGCCAGCGCTTGATGCGCGCCAGCGTCTTGTCCTGCGCCGCCGG
Source organism: Bradyrhizobium sp. 155 (assembly GCF_023101105.1). NCBI lineage: Bacteria > Pseudomonadati > Pseudomonadota > Alphaproteobacteria > Hyphomicrobiales > Nitrobacteraceae > Bradyrhizobium > Bradyrhizobium sp. 155. The sequence goes on from NZ_CP064704.1 coordinate 3,819,536, forward strand.
GCGCTTCATGGCCTTCAGTACTTCGGGGCTCGCATGCTGGAACGGGATGTCGAGATAGGGCAGCACCTTGCCCTCGTTCATCAGCGCGATGACCTCGTCGACATGCGGGTAGGGGTAGACATATTGCAGCCGGACCCAGGCGCCGAGCTCGCCGAGCTCGCGCGCGAGGTCGATGAATTTGGCGCGGACCTGGCGATCCTTCCACGGGCTCTCGGCGTATTTCAGATCGACGCCATAGGCCGAAGTGTCCTGCGAGATCACCAGCAGCTCTTTCACGCCGGCGTCGACCAGGCGCTCGGCCTCGCGCAGCACGTCGTTGGCCGGTCGCGAGACCAGGTCGCCGCGCAGCTTCGGGATGATGCAGAAGGTGCAGCGGTTGTTGCAGCCCTCGGAGATTTTCAGATAGGCATAGTGCCGCGGCGTCAGCTTGATGCCTTGCGGCGGCACCAGATCGAGATGCGGATTGTGGGCGGGCGGCAGCGCGCGATGCACGGCGTCCAGCACGCTCTCATATTGCTGCGGGCCGGTGATGGAGAGCACGCCGGGATAGGCCTGCTCGATCTGCTCGGGTTCCGCCCCCATGCAACCGGTCACGATCACCTTGCCGTTCTCGGCCATGGCCTCGCCGATCGCCGAGAGCGATTCCTGCTTGGCGCTGTCGAGGAAGCCGCAGGTGTTGACGATGACGATGTCGGCCCCGTCATGCTTGCGGGCGAGCTCGTAGCCCTCGGCGCGCAGACGCGTGATGATGCGCTCGGAATCCACCAAAGCCTTGGGGCACCCGAGCGACACGAAGCTGACCTTCGGCGCAGCCGTCTGATCCATATCCAAATCTGCCTGATTGACAGGGTTGAGCTAGTCCCAATTGCCCATAATTACAACCCTTTGCATGGCTCGCGGGCATGCTATGGATGAATCACTGGTGGTGAGTGAGCAATGAGCGCCGAACAGTCGCCCAAAATCGTGATCGTCGACGAAAGCCCGATCCGGGCTGCGATCCTCGAAGAAGGGTTGCGGGAGGCCGGATTTACGCAGATCGTCCATATCCGCGAGATGCAGAGCCTGCTCGCCCGGATTTATGCGGTCGATCCCGACATCATCCTGATCGATCTGGAAAACCCCAGCCGCGACGTGCTGGAAGCGATGTTCCAGGTCAGCCGCGCCGTGAAGCGGCCGATCGCGATGTTCGTCGACCAGAGCGATTCATCCTCGATCCAGGCCTCGGTCGAGGCGGGGGTCTCCGCCTATATCGTCGACGGGCTGAGGAAGGAGCGCATCAAGCCGATCCTCGACCTCTGCGTGTCGCGCTTCAATGCCTTCGCAAAACTCCAGGAGGAACTGGAGCGTACCAAGTCGCAGCTCGAGGATCGCAAGGTCATCGAGAAGGCCAAGGGCATCCTGATGAAGGTGAAAGGCCTCACCGAGGACGAGGCCTATGTGCTGCTGCGCTCCACTGCGATGCGCGAGAAGAAGAAAATCGGCGAGATCGCCCAGTCGATCATCACCGCGTCGGAGATGCTGAAATGACCGCTCCCCTCCGCATCGGGTTCATTCCGCTGGTCGATGCCGCAGCGCTGATCGTTGCCGTCGACAAGGGATTTGCCGCGGCTGAAGGGCTCGAGGTCGAACTGGTCCGCGAGGTCTCCTGGTCCAACGTCCGCGACAAGCTCAATATCGGCTTGTTCGACGCCGCGCATCTGCTCGCTCCCGTCGCGATTGCGTCCTCGCTCGGGCTCGGCCACGTCAAGGTGCCGATCGCGGCGCCCTTCAATCTCGGCATCAACGGCAACGCGATCACGGTCTCGCCGGCGCTTCATACCGCGCTGATGGAGGAGATCGACGGCGACCGCTTCGATCCGCTCGCCACGGCAAAAGCGTTGGCGCGCGTGGTCACCAAGCGGCGCAAGGCTGGGGCCGATCCGTTGACCTTCGGCATGACCTTCCCGTTCTCGACCCACAATTATCAATTGCGGTTCTGGATGGCGGCGGCCGGCGTCGATCCCGACGAGGACGTGCGGCTGGTCGTGCTGCCGCCGCCCTATATGGTCGACAGTCTTGCCAATGGGCATGTCGATGCGTTCTGCGTCGGTGCGCCCTGGAATTCGATCGCGGTCGATCTCGGGATCGGCCACATCCTGCATTTCGTCTCCGACATCCTGGCCCATGCGGCCGAGAAGGTGCTGGCGCTCCGCCAGGTCTGGGCTGACAAGAATCCCGACGTGGTAGCCAGCCTGGTGCGCGCGGCGGTGAAAGCCGCCGAGTTCATCGAGCATCCCGAAAACCGGACCGAAGCGGCGCAGATCCTGGCGCAGCCGGAGCGGATCGGCGTCGATGCCGAAGTCATCCAGCGCACCCTCACGGGGCGCCTCAAGATTTCGCCGGACGGCACCTTTCGCGAGAGCGGCAGCTACCTCCTGGTGGGACGCGAGGAAGCAGGGCGCCCCGATCCGGTCCAGGCCGCCTGGCTCTATGCGCAGATGGTGCGCTGGGGGCAGACGACGCTGACGCCCGACGGCGTCAAGACGGCGATGGCCGTGTTCAGGCCCGATCTCTACGACGGCGCCCTCGGGCGCCGGCCGCCCGCCCAAGCCCCCGCGGCATTCGGCGCATTCGCCGGCCCCGCCTTCGATCCCGCCAATATTCGGGGGCATCTCGAGGCCTTCGAGGTGGGCCGCTGGAAGGTGTGATTCGGGTCTGCATCGTTTTTGAGCGCTGGAGATCCGAGTCTAAATTTTAGGCCGACTGCTCGAATTTCATAAGAGTTCCGGAGCCCAGAGTTCCCCGGCGCGCTCTTAATTACCTGATACCTCACACATTTTCATTTCATCGAAGCTGGCACGCAACTTGAATGTTGCAGTGCGGCCAGCCTGTCACAGATGCCTGCTGCGCCAGTCCCCAGCAACGAAGCTGTTCGGACCGCTGGGTGCGCAGCCGGCTCTCGAGCCAGCCGAGCTCCTCGCGGGTCGTGCACTTTCCGTCGAAACCACCCAGGTGGCCGCAGGAGCTTCGTTACTGACCATGAAACTCGACACCGTCTCAGTCGACTTTACCGACGACCAGAAACGCTACCTTGAAGGCTTCACGACCGGTCTGCAGATCAGCCGGGTCGGTCGCGGTCTCGGCGGCGGCGCCGGCAAGGCGAACGCCGAGCCGACCGGTCCCGATGCCGTGCACATCAAGGCGCAGGACAAGGTGATCGCCGCGGGCAAGAAGCTCGCCGACCAGGAGAAGGTCAAGCGCGACGAGCATCCCTTCGATGCCTATCCGCGTCTCCGCCAGCAGGCGCTCGACAATACGCCGCCGAGCCCGGCGGATAATTTCCGCTGGCGCTATTACGGCATCTTCTACGTCGCGCCGACGCAGGACTCCTACATGTGCCGTCTGCGCATTCCGAACGGCATCATGAAGCACTGGCAACTGTCCGGCCTTGCCGACCTCGCCGATGAAACCTGCGGGCCCTACAGCCACGTCACGACGCGTGCCAATCTCCAGCTTCGCGAGATCCCGCCGAAGAACGCCGTGAAGCTGATCGAGGGCATACAGGATCTCGGCCTGTGCTCGCGCGGCTCCGGCGCCGACAACATCCGCAACGTGACGGGAACGCCGACGGCGGGCATCGATCCGCAGGAGCTGATCGACACGCGGCCTTATGCGCGCGAGTGGCACTACCACATCCTGAACGATCGCTCGTTGTATGGCTTGCCGCGCAAGTTCAACGTCGCCTTCGACGGCGCCGGCAAGATCGCGGTGCTCGAGGAGACCAACGACATCGCCTTCACGGCGTATGAGGTGAAGGATGGGTTCGGCGTCGAACCCGGGATCTGGTTCCGCCTCGGCCTCGGCGGCATCACCGGCCACAAGGACTTTGCGAAATATTCCGGCATCGTCGTCAAGCCTGAAGACGCTACCGCCGTTGCCGACGCCATCGTGCGCGTCTTCATCGAGCACGGCGACCGCACCAACCGCAACAAGGCGCGGTTGAAATACGTGCTCGACGCCATGGGCCATGACGGCTTTCTCAAGCTGGTCGAAGAGCGGCTGAAGACGCCGTTCACGCGCGTGACGGAAGAGGCGTTTGCGCCGCGGCCGGCCGCGGACCGCATGGCGCATATCGGCGTGCACAAGCAGAAGCAGGACGGCTTGAACTGGATCGGCGTGTCGCTGACGCTCGGCAAGATCAGCTGCGATCAGATGCGGGGTCTCGCCAAGGTGGCGCTGGACCTCGGTGACGGCGAGATCCGTCTGACCGTCTGGCAGAACCTGCTGATATCAGGGGTGCGTGACGAGAATGTCGAGCTTGCCGTTGCGGCGATCAAGCAGATCGGGCTCGCGGCCGAGGCCTCGCACATCCGCGCCGGCCTGATCGCCTGCACCGGCAATGCCGGTTGCCGCTTTGCCGCCTCCAACACCAAGCGTCACGCCGCCGAGATCGGCGAATGGTGCGAGCCGCGCGTCGAGATGGACAAGCCGGTCAACATCCACGTCACCGGCTGCCACCATTCCTGTGCCCAGCACTACATCAGCGACATCGGTCTGATCGGGGCGCGCGTGCCTGTCAACGAGGAGGACACGGTGGAGGGCTATCATCTCTTCACCGGCGGCGGGTTCGGTCCTGACGCCGACGTCGGTCAGGAGGTCTATCACGACCTCAAGGCCGAGGACGCGCCGAAGACGGTCGAAGGGCTGCTCAAGGCCTATATCGCCCATCGCTCGTCTCCTGACGAAACCTTCCTGTCCTTTGCGCGCCGCCACGACGGCGAGACGCTGCGCAAGCTTGCCGATGCCGAGGTGTCCTCATGAACCAGATCAGCCCTCCACCCAAACTCGACATTATTCCCACGAGCGCCCCGTTCTCCGACGCGCAACGCTCCTGGCTGAACGGCTTCTTTGCCGGGCTGCTGTCGCCTGAGGCGGCCACGCCGCTGTCGGCGGAGCAGGGCGCCGCGGTCATGCAGGCTGGTGACGGTGACGACGGTGAAGCGCCGTGGCACGACCAGACCATGCCGATCGCCGATCGGATGAAGCTCGCCGAAGGCCGTCCCGTGCGGCGCAAGATGATGGCGGCGATGGCGCAGCAGGATTGCGGGCAGTGCGGCTACAATTGCCACGACTATTCGGAGGCGATCGCGAGCCGCAGTGAAGCGCGCCTCAACCTCTGCGTCCCCGGTGGCAAGGAAACCGCACGGATGCTGAAGTCGTTGCACGAAGAGCTGGACAAGGCGCCGGCGGCAAAGCCGGCTGACAAGCAAGACGCGGTGGCGGCCCCCGCCGTGACCGTGACGATCGCCGAGCCCGGCCGCTCGCGGGACAACCCCGTTGCGGCGACCTTCCTGTCGCGCCGTCTTCTCAACAAGGGAAAGTCCGAGAAGGAAACCTATCACGTCGAGTTCGATCTCTCCGAGAGCAAACTCGACTACGTCGTCGGTGACAGTTTTGGCGTGTTCGCGCGGAACGAGCTCGGCCTCGTCGACCAGGTCATCGCGTTGCTCGGTGCCTCCCACACCACGAAGGTCAACGGCAAGACGCTGCGCGAGGTGCTGATCGACGACGTCTCGTTGTCGCCGGCGCCCGACACGCTATTCGAACTGCTCTCCTTCATCACCGGCGGCGCGCAGCGCGAGAAGGCGCGGGCGCTGGCACAGGGCGAGGATCCCGATGGCGATGCCGCAACGCTCGACGTCATGGCGGCGCTGCAGAAGTTCTCGGGCACGCGGCCGCATCCCGAAGCCTTCGTGGAGGCGCTCGAGCCGCTGCAGCCGCGGCTCTATTCGATCTCGTCCTCGCACAATGCGACGCCTGGAAAGCTGTCGCTGACGGTCGATTCCGTGCGCTACGTGATCGGCAAACGCAAGCGCATCGGCGTTGCCTCGACCTTCCTCGGCGAGCGCATCGCTGAGGGCGAGAAGCTCAAGGTCTATGTGCAGAAGGCGCACAATTTCGGCCTGCCGCAGGATCCGAAGACGCCGATCATCATGATCGGCCCCGGCACCGGCATTGCGCCGTTCCGCGCCTTCCTGTTCGACCGCAAGGCGACCGGTGCGCCTGGCAAGAACTGGCTGTTCTTCGGCCATCAGCGCAGCGATTGCGACTTCTTCTACCAGGAGGAGCTCAACGCGATGAAGACCTCGGGCCTGCTCACGCGTATGTCGCTGGCCTGGTCGCGCGACGGCGAGAAGAAGTTCTATGTGCAGGACCGCATGCGCGAGGTCGGCCGCGAGGTGTGGACGTGGCTCGCCGAGGGGGCGCATTTCTACATCTGCGGCGATGCCAAACGCATGGCCAAGGACGTCGAGCGTGCACTGGTCGATATCGTCGCCCAATTCGGGGCGCGTTCGACCGACGAAGCCGTCAGTTTTGTCGCAGAACTCAAGAAGACGGGCCGCTTCCAGGCTGACGTCTACTAGATGTCAGCCTACGGTCATCCGAGCCGGTTCCAACTGGCTCGGATTTGAGCGAATAAGATTCTCGGAAGTGGCGGGCGAGGAGAATTTGCTCCTGCGATGCGGGGTTTTCAGAGAACCCGCATCGCTATTTCCGCCGGTCTCTTGCCCGCCACCCCGGTTGATCCTTCATAATCGTCCGAATGGGGCGTTGGAGATCGACCATGCGCGAACTATCGGCGGAAGCCAGGCTGCACTTCTACGCGCGCTCGCTCTCGCGGCGGACCGGTGCGAGCGTGCATCATGCCGCAATGTACAGCGCCTTCGCCGTCATCGCCGCGATCGTGTTCGGCACGCTGTCGGTACACCCGTTCTGATCACGCTCCGCGCTTGAACGGCGCGACCTCGATCCCTGCATCCTTCAAAGCCTGCCGCAGACCGCGCGCGATGTCGACGGCGCCCGGCGTATCGCCGTGGATGCAGACCGTGTCGGTGCGCATGTTGATGACCTTGCCGGTGACCGAGACCACCGCGCCGTCCTGCACCATGCGCACCACGCGGTCGGCGATGGCCTTGGCGTCATGCAGCACTGCACCGGGCTTCTTGCGCGAGACGAGATTGCCGTCGTCCTCATAGGCGCGGTCGGCGAACACCTCGTGCACCATCGGCAGATTGGCGGCTTCGCCGGCCTTCACCAGCTTGGAATTGGCGAGCACGACGAAAATCAGGCTCGGGTCGACCGCCTTGATGCCGGCGGCGATCGCCTTCGCCGTCATGTCGTCCTCGCAGGCGACGTTGGAGAGCGCGCCATGCGCCTTCACATGCGTTACCTTGTGGCCGGCCGCGGTCGCGATCGCCTGCAGCGCGCCGATCTGGTAGGCGACGAGGTTCTCGATCTCGGAGGCCTTCAGGCCCGCGATCGGATGGCGGCCGAAGCCGTGCAGGTCGCGATAGCCAGGATGCGCGCCGACCGAGACGCCGCGCGCCTTCGCCAGCTCGACCGTTCGGCGCATGATGTCGGGGTCGCCCGCGTGGAAGCCGCAGGCGACGTTGACCGAGCTCGCCAGCTCGATCATGGCGGCATCATTGCCCATCTCCCAAGCGCCAAAACCTTCGCCGAGATCGCAATTCAGATCGATCGTCTTCATGGGTTGCTCTCCGTCTCTGGTCGTCTTGTCGTTTACGGCTCGGCCGCGACCTGCCAGGTCCCGGCGTCGACGGCACTGACAGCATAGCCCGCGACGTTGGCATCGCTGAGCGCTTCGATGTTGAGCGCCACGGTGTCGGCAGAACGCAGGCGATCGGGCAGGTTGCGAATCAGCTGCGCAAATTTCTTCGCCTCGTCCTGCGCCTCGGCCATGCTGACCGCCTTGAAGCGGAACGCCGTTCCCGCTGAGGTCTGCGCGAGACGGCCGACGTCGGCCGTGATCACGGTCGCGATCTTCGGGTAGCCGCCGGAGGTGCCGCGATCCATCATCAGCGCGATCGGCGCGCCGTTGCCGGGCACCTGGATGCTGCCGTTGACCGTGCCGTCGGAGACGATGTTGTGGCCGTGCAGATGCTTGATCGCGGGACCTTCCAGCCGGTAGCCCATGCGATCGGAGGTCGCCGAGATCTTCCACTCGCTGTCGAGGAACAGCGCCTTGTTGGCGTCGTCGAACTCGTCGTCCTGCGGACCCAGCAGGACGCGGATCGGACCGCTCGACGGCTTCGGCAGTTCGATGCGCTGTTCCGGTGCACCGCTTGCGGCATCGACGCTGAATTCGTCGTCGGCCTGCAGCGGGCGCGGGTAGGGGCTGCCGAGACCGGCACGGGCGTTGACTGCGAGACTGCCGAACACCGGCTCGCCCTTGATCCCGCCTTCGATCGCCAGATAGGTGAACGCACCGCCGCGAGCAAAACCCAGCGTCAGCGTCTCGCCGTCTTTCAGCGTCACCGATGTGTCCGTGGCGACCGGACTGCCGGCGATGTCCGCATTGCGCGGCGCGCCTGAGATCGCGACGCGCACGGCACCGTCGCGCGCGGTGAACGCGGCGCCGAACGGGCCGACCTCGACAGCGGCTGCGAACGGTTCGTTGCCGACAAGCGTGTTCGCCGCCGCGAGCGACAGGCGGTCCATCGCTCCGCTGACCGTCAGGCCATAGCGTTGCGCGCCATGGCGTCCGCCGTCCTGGACCGAGCTTGCGGGCCCGATGCTGGCGATCACGAGCCGGCTCATGCCACCACCTGCTCGGCAATGATCTCGCCGGCCTCGGCAGCGCGGTCCTGTTCCTCGAATGTCTTGTGGTCGATCGCGAAAAACGTCACGCGATCGCCGGGTTCGGTGAGGAAGGTCGGATTGCGGTGGAGCTGATAGGTCCGCACCGGCGTGCGGCCGAGCAGGTGCCAGCCGCTCGGGGCCGCCAGGCACTGGATTCCGGCCTGGATGCCGCCGATCGAGATCGTGCCGGCAGGCGTCAGCAGCCGTGGATTCTGCCGCCGCGACATCTGCAGGGATTTGTCGAGGCCGCTGAGATAGGACCAGCCCGGCGTGAAGCCGATCATGGCAACCTTGTAGTCGCCGGCGACGTGGCGCGCGACGATGTCGTCGGGTGTGGTGTTCAGCGCCTTCGCGACGTCCTCGAGGTCGATGCCGTGCTCGCCGCCATAGGCGACGGGAATTCGCCATCGGCGGGCCTTGGTGGCCGGCGGCAGCGGCTGGCTGGCGAGCGCGAGCAGCTTTTCGCCAAGTTCATCAAAGCCGATCTTGCCGGGATCGTAATGCACCAGCAGCGAGCGATAGGTCGGCACGGACTCGGTGATGCCATCGATCGGACTCGCTGCGAGCGCCTTGTCGAGCGCCAGCACGCGCTGGTTGGCGTCGTCGTCGATGGTACGGCTGAACTCGACCGTGACGGCGCTGTCGCCACTGGGCAGCAGGCGGGGCGGGGGAAGCGTCGCGGACATGGGCTGTCGAAATCGGGCTTCTGGAGATACGCGGGCTCGGCCTTGAGCTCCGCTTGTCCCTGCTTCGCGTAAATGCGCCCGCAAGTCCAATAAATTAATGCAGGGGGAGGCGATAAACCCTTGTTATCGCGACGCATAACTGCGCTGCGGCCCTGCATGATTGGTATCCTATTGGCCCTTGACGCAAGGCCCGCACCCCGCAAGATGCGCGCGTTCTTTCCCGCCCATCCGGAGCTCGTCTGTTTCCATGTCGCTGTCCCCCGAAGCCCGCAAGACCCTCGCCGGCATCACCACTGCCACCATCACCACGGTCCTGCTGAAGAAGGGCCTGCGCAACATCTGGATGCGCGGCGCGCGTCCGCTGCGTCCGGGTCTGCCGCGCCTGGTGGGACCGGCCTTCACGCTGCGCTTCGTGCCGGCGCGGGAGGATCTGGCGACGCCGGAGTCATGGTCGTCGCCGATCTCGACCCGCACCGCGATCGAGGCAATGCCGGAGGGCTGCATCGCCGTGGTCGACGCCATGGGCATCACCGACGCCGGCATCTTTGGCGACATCCTATGCGCGCGCATGATGAAGCGCGGCGTCACCGCACTCGTCACCGACGGTGTCGTGCGTGACGTCGAGGGCGTGCTCGGCACCAACCTGCCGGTCTGGTGCGACGGCTATGCCGCGCCGCCGTCAGTCGCCGGTCTGACCTTCGTCGGCTGGGGCGAGCCGATCGGCTGCGGCGGCGTTGCGGTGTTCCCGAACGACATCGTTGTTGCCGACCAGGACGGCTGCGTGCTGATCCCGCAGGCGATGCTCGAACAAGTGCTCAACGAGGGTGTCGAGCAGGAGCGGATGGAAGCCTGGATCGTCAACGAGGTGAACAATGGCGCGGTGCTCCCGGGCCTCTATCCCATGAACGCCGAGACCAAGGCGCGCTACGCAGCAAGCAAGAAGTAATCGGGAAAGAAGCGAGGTAATCCCAATGGAGATCACTGTTGCAGGCACGCGGCTGACCCGCCGCGCGCCCAAGGAAAATTTCACCGGCACCGTCTGGCAGGACCCGGTGATCATGGCGCCCGCGCCGGCACGGCTGAACTGCTCGCGTGTCTCGTTCGAGCCTGGCGCACGCACCAACTGGCATCATCATCCGCTCGGGCAGACCCTCTACGTCATCTCCGGTGTCGGCCGCGTTCAGACCAAAGGCGGGCCCGTCAGGGAGATCCGTCCCGGCGACACCGTCTGGATTCCGCCGGGTGAGGTGCACTGGCACGGCGGATCGCCGACCAACGGCATGTGCCATATCGCCATGCAAGAAGCGCTCGACGGCGTCTATTCGACGTGGCTGGAGCCGGTGAGCGACGCGGAGTATGGGGCCGCGTTGGGCTAGCTCTCGTGCCCCGGACAAGACGCATCGCCCCGCGGCGATGCGTCGCCGATCCGGGGCCCAAAACTTTTGACGGCATCAGGACTGCTGAGTCCCGGCTCTGCGCAGCAACGCTTCTCGTCGCTGCTTGTCCGGGGCACGACACCTTACATCCGCTCGGCGGTCCACGTTCCCGTGCACATGCTGCCGCGCCACGTGCCGGAGCCGGAGGTGCCGCTGAGGCGGCCGAAGCCGACGGCGCGCTTGATGCCGGTGCTCAAGGTGACATTGATGCTGCCGGCATCCGCGACGCGGCCCGACGCCGTCACCATTGCGCTGCTCGAGGCGATCTGACCGTTGTTGATGCCGATGGCGACGGTCGAGCCGTTGCCGCAGGTCTCGCTCGATGACGAGATGCGGACATTCCATGCGCCGTCGAATGTGCTGGCGCTGGCCTGCGCGGCCGGCAACGCGATGACTATGATTGTGGCGAAGAGAGCCTTGCGAAATCCGTTCATGACACGCCCCTAGGGTTGATCATGCGGGGATCGTGTCACGGACGCGGAACCGGCGATGTGAGGGCTGTCACGCGCGCGACGGGCTCTGTGATGTCGCGCACATCCCGGAAATCGAGGGGCAAAAGCAAAAGGGCCCGCATTGCGGGCCCTTTGTCTCGGTCAGAGTGTCGCGGGAAGTCAGTTCACCCGCGTCCAGGTCTGGCCGCCGCAGAACATGCCGCCGAAGGCGCAGCCCTGCACGCGCAGGCGATCGGTGCCCTTCAGCGCGATGGTTGAATCGTAGGTCGAGCCGGAGTTCGGATCGAGGATCCGGCCGGACCATTTTGGGTCCTTGTTCTGGTCCTTGCCGGGCTTCATGTTGATCAGAACCTGCTCGCCATTCTGGTTCGATTTCGAATCGACCGAGTAGCCGCAGAGATTGCTGCCGCATTGCTCGATGCGGACCTTGCCTTCCTTCTCCTCGGTGAGCCAGACGCCGAGCGGTGAATTGAGGTCGCGCGTGGCCGCGGTTGGGGTAGCCGGCGGCGCGACGGCGGCCGACTGAACGGGAGCAGGCGCCGGGACGGGAGGCCGAGATGGCGCCGGCGGCGCGACTGCGACCGTCGGGGCGGGCGGTGGAGGCGGGGCGGGCGGTACTGCGGCCACCGTCGGGGCAGCACTTGGGGCCGGCTGAGGCGGCGGCACAAGCGCCTCTTCGGCCGGAGCCTTGTTAGCCGTGGTGGCCGGAGGCGCTGGCGGGGCAGGAGGCGCCACGGCCACGGGGGCTTGGACGGGAGCTTGGACAGGGGCCTGCTCGGCCGCGGGCGGCGCCGTGACAGGTGTTGGGGCCGGCGCCGGATTGGCAGGCGGCTGCGGATCAGCCTTGGCCTGTTGCGGTGCCTGCGGGTCCGCTTTGGGAGCCCCCTTGGCATCGTTCTTGGCTTTCTTCGCCTTGCCCTGGCCGGTGTTGTCGTAGACGCCGGGGATTTGCACCGTGCCGCGGTCGGGATCAATGCGGATGGTGCGCCCGCCATAGTCGAAGGTGTACTGCGCCTGCGCAGCGGTGCTCGCCAAAAGGAATGCGGCCGTGGCCAACAGCTTCCTCATTTCGCATCTCCTGAAACAGGTGGTCCCCGCACCGACGCATACGCCCCGGTTCGATCGCAAAAAGTGATCTAGATCACTGTCACCGTATGAGTCGTGGCTTCTGCGTTTCGGGTTCAATAACACCGGAGCCGGTCCAAAGTTTGGCCGGCACAAGCGACAGGAGGACGCGGCCCTAATCGAACCAGGCGGCGTAGATCTTCTTGTAGCTGCCGTCCTGCATCGAAATATGCAGCCATTGATCGACGAAGGCCTTCAGCGCCATGTCGCGCTGGAGCCAATAGGCCTTCTCGGAAAAATCGAACGGCTTGTCGGGATGCACCGCGCAGAGCACGCCTTGATGCTGCTTCTGCTGGTAGCGCGTCTCCGAGGCGTCGGTCATCATCAGGTCGGCATTGCCCTTGGCGATCTCGTCGAAGATCACGGTATTGTCCGGGAAGACGGTGATGTCGGCGTCCTTGATGTTGGCACGCGCGAAGCGCTCGTTGGTGCCGCCGGGATTGACGATCACGCGGGTGCCCTTCTTGTCGATGTCGGTGATGCTCTGGTATTTGCCGACATCGGCACAGCGCGCGATCGGCGTCTTGCCCTCGCGCATGATCGGCGTGGAGAAGAAGCCCTTCTTCTGCCGGTCGAGCGTGACCGAGACGCCGCCCATGGCGATGTCGAACTGATCGGCCTCGAAATCCTTCATCAGCTTCGGCCAGGCCGTCGGCACGAATTCGACCTTGACGCCGAGCGCCTTGCCGAGTGCCTCCGCCATGTCGACATCGAAGCCACTGAATTGCTGCGTCGTCTTGTCGAGATAGGTGAAGGGCTTGTAGTCGCCAGTCATGCCGACGCGCAAAGTGCCGCGCTTGACTATCTCGTCGAGGCGGGACGGCGCCGTCTGCTGTGCGTGGGCCGAAAGGTTTGCCAGCAGGACCACGGCCAAAGTCGCCAGAATTCGAATGGTCATTCGAACGATCATCTCTTTTCCACCCATGTCCAAGCTGTCATTGTGCAGCTCTCGAGGCCTGTCTTGAGGCCTGGATTTAGACCAGATGCCCGTCTCTGGCGAGGCGGAATTGAAGGGAATTTTGAAGTGACGATCTCAATGTATGACGCCTCGGTCGGACTCTTCGTGCCGTATCTGCGCAACCTCTCCGCATTGCTCGACAAGGGCGTTGCCTATGCCGAGGCCCGGAAGTTCAACCCGGCCGTCCTGCTCGGCATGCGCATGGCGCCCGACATGTACGATCTGGCGCAACAGATCGGCGAGGCCTGTCGCCACGCCACGGTCGCCGCGGCCTTGCTCGCCGACCGCGAGCCGGTGGCGCTGCCGGTGCTGGAGCACGACATGGCCGGGCTCCAGGCCCGCATCGCGACGTCAATCGAGTTCATCGAAAGCCTGCCGCGCGCAGAGATCAATGCTGCGGCGGAGCGGAATGTCTTCTTCAGGCTGAAGAACGGGACCGAGTTGCCCTTCACCGGGCGGACGCTGCTGCTGACCTTCAGCGTTCCGCAGTTCTTCTTTCACGTCACGACCGCCTACGACCTGTTACGGCACGCAGGCGTCGAGCTCGTGAAGAAGGATTATCTCGGACGACGATAAGCCGAACCGGCATCCACTTCGCGCGAGAGCGCGCTAGGCTTCGCCCTTGCGCTCGTAATCGGCGAGCGAGCTGCGGCCGGCGATCTCGCTGCGCAGCTCTTCGAAGCGCCGATGCGCCTCGTCCTCATGCGCGTCGACGAAATGCACCGCGGCTTCGCCGGTCATCGGGCCGCTGACCACGGGCACGGACTGCTCGCCGATGGTCTCGTGGACGTAGAACTGGCCGTCATCGCCGCGATGGACCGTCCATTTCAGACGGATCGCCACCATCGGCCCGGGGCCGACCTTGCTGTAGCCGTCGGCGTCGGCGTGCTCCGGCACCAGCGGCTGCTCCTCGACCACCGGATGCTCGTCGACCATCGGGTGCTCGTCCGCGACCCCATGCTCACCAGCAACCACCATTTCAGTCACGGTGACAGTCTCGGTCTCGCGCACGACGAGGACGGGTTCAGGATGCTCCAGGATGCTGGCGATGGTCGCCAACGCGTGGTCGGTCGGGTCGATCTCTGACAAGGGTCCATCCTCCAGCTCGACGCGGCCGGCAAGTCTGTCCCACCGCCGCCGCGGCCGGACCTATTACGCGGGTTTGATTAAGGCTGAGTGAGGGCTCGATCTGCACCAAAATGGGACTCATTCTGGCGTTCCGAAGGCGGGGGGCAGCCGCCCGCCCAGGAGAACCGCCTAGCCCGGAGATGCGCTCAGCCCAGGACATCCTGATTGATGATGTTCTGCCGGATAGGATCGCCGTCCAGCACACTCAGGATGTTGCGCGCGGTCTGCTCGCTCATCCGGCTCACCGCCTCGACCGTCACGCCGGCGACGTGGGGAGCCATGATGACGTTGGGCAGCGCGAACAGCGCGTTGCTGACCGGTGGCGGCTCCACCTCGAACACGTCGATGCCGGCACCGGCGAGCTTGCCCGAGACCAGCGCGTCGTACAGCGCCGCCTCCTTCACGATGCCGCCGCGTGCGGTGTTGATGAGGTAGGATTTCGGCTTCATCCGGCCGATCCGCGCCGCATCGAACAGGCCGACTGTCTCCGGCGTCTTCGGGCAGTGGATGGTGACGAAATCGGCGTGAGGCAGCGCGGCATCGAGATCGGCGACCGGCTCGCAGCCTGCTGCCTTGATCTCTGCGGCTGCCTTGTAGGGATCATAGACCTGCACATTCATGTCCATCGCCAGGCAGCGCTTGGCGGTGCGGGTGCCGATGCGGCCGAAGCCGATGATGAGGACGGTCTTGCCGTAGAGATCGAACGGCAGCATGCCGAGACGGTCCGCCCATTTGCCGTCTTTCACGCAGGCGTGCATCTCCTGCGCGCGTTTTGCCAGTGTCAGCATCATGAACAGCGCCTGTTCGGCGACCGAGGGCGAGTTCGCGCTGCCGGCGACCATCAGCGGCACCTTGCGGCGGGAGAGGGCGGGGACGTCGACGGCGTCGTAACCGACGCCGATCCGGGTCACCACCTTCATGTCCTTCGAGGCTTCGAGCTCGGTCTCGCCGAAAGCGGTGGCGCCGAGCGCCACGCCATGGACCGGCGCGTGGCTCTTCAGCAAGGCCTCGAAATCCCTGGCGGAGATCAGGTTCGGAAACTCGATGAGCTCGATATCATCTCGCTGGGTGAGGAGGGCGCGCGCCCCTTGCGACAAAGTTTGCGTGACAAAAATTTTCTTCTTGTTGGTCGACATCGTCCCTACCTGCGCGAGTTTCTTGGCCGGCCGTCACAAGACGGCGCCGGTCGCCTCGTTTAGCAGGTGCATATTGTTGAGGTCCATCGCCAAACGCATGGGTGCTCCGTCCTTGGCGCCCGCATTGGGATCGACACGGCCGCAGACGGGCGTGCCTTCCAGTCCGAAATAGACCAGCGTCTCCATTCCCATCGGCTCGGTGACATCAAGCACGGTGTCGAAGGTCTCGACACCCGGCTCGAGATGCGCATGCGATTCCGTGAGATGTTCGGGACGGATGCCGAGCAACAGGTTTTCAGATCGGGGCAGCGCGCTGTAACGGGCGGCGCGGGCCGGCGGCAACGGGAATGAGATGCGATCCGTCAGGCGGACGTTGAGCTTGCCGCCGACGTCCTCGAGACGGCACGGAATGAAGTTCATCGCCGGCGAGCCAATGAAGCCCGCGACGAAGCGCGTCGCCGGCTTGTGGTAGAGCTCGTTCGGGGTGCCGATCTGCTCGATCCGACCCTTGTTCATCACCACGACGCGATCAGCCAGCGTCATCGCCTCGACCTGGTCGTGGGTGACGTAGACCGTCGTGGTGCGCACTTTCTGGTGCACCTTCTTGATCTCGATCCGCATCTGCACGCGCAGCTTGGCGTCGAGATTGGACAGCGGTTCGTCGAACAGGAAGACCTTTGGGTTGCGCACGATGGCCCGCCCCATGGCGACGCGCTGGCGCTGGCCGCCGGAGAGCTGCTTCGGCTTGCGGTCGATCAGGTCGGTGATGTCGAGGAGGCGGGCGGCTTCCGTCACCCGCGCCTTGATCTCGGCCTTGGGATAGTGCTTGAGCCGCAGCCCGAACGACATGTTCTCCGCGACCGTCATGTGCGGGTAGAGCGCGTAGTTCTGAAACACCATCGCGATGTCGCGGTCCTTCGGCGGCACGTCGTTGACGACGTCCCCGCCGATCATGATGTCGCCGTCGGTGATGTCCTCGAGTCCCGCGATCATCCGCAAGGTCGTCGACTTGCCGCAGCCGGAGGGGCCGACGAGCACGATGAACTCATGGTCAGAGATGTCGAGATCGATGCCGCGCACCGCCTCGACGTCGTCGTAACGCTTGACCACCTTCCGCAACGCAACCTCAGCCATAAGACATCAACCCTTTGTGGCGCCGGCGGTCAGGCCGGCAATGTAATAGTCCATCAGGAAGGCGTAGATGACCAGCGGCGGGGCAGCGCCAAGCAGCGCGCCGGTCATGATCTGCCCCCAGTTGAAGACGTCGCCCTTGATCAGCGTGGTGGTGATGCCGACCGGCAGCACGAGCTGGTCGATGGATGTCGTGAACACCAGCGGATAGAGGAACTGCGCCCAGGACACGGTGAAGGCGAAGATGGTCGCTGCGATCAGGCCAGGGAGGGCAACCGGAATGAAAATCCGCGTCAGGGTCTGGAGCCAGGAGGCGCCGTCGATGAGAGCCGCCTCGTCCAGCTCCTTCGGGATCGAGGCGAAATAACCGATCATGATCCAGGTGCAGAACGGCACGGTCAGCGTCGGATAGATGAACACCAGCACGTACCAGCGGTTGAGAAGGGTGATGCCGGTGACGTCCTGGACCACCGCGAGCATCTTGAACAAGGGAATGAACAGGAGGCTGTCCGGGATCAGATAGGTGAGAAAGACCCCGGTCGCGAGCGTCGCCGAGCCCCAGAACTTCATCCGCGCCAATGCAAACGCCGCCGGAATGCTGATCAGCATCGTCACGATCACGACCACGATCGAGATCATCGACGAATTCCAGAAGAATCGCAGGAACTGGTTCGAGGTCAATAGCTCCACATAGTTCGACAGCGTCGGATGAAATACCCACCACGGATTGGTGGCGGCCGAGATCTCCGCGCTGCTCTTGAGCGAGGTGATCAGCATGTAGATCGGCGGGATCAGGAAGAAGATCGCAAACAGCACCAGGAAAAAGTAGGACCAGCGCAACGCCCAGGTGCGGTCGCGGCTCATGCTTCGAAGCTTGACCTTGCGTGTCGGTCCGGCCTTGTCGATTGCGAGCGTGCTCATCAGGCTTCGTTCCCACGTTTGTTGACATCGCGCAGGATGAAGACCGCTGCGACGGCGAGGATCGGCACCATGAACAGCGAGACGCAGGCGCCGAGCGGAATGTCGCTGCTCTGGATGCCGACCTGGAACGCCCAGGTGGCGAACAAATGCGTCCGGTCCAGCGGACCGCCGGAGGTGAGGATGCGCACGATGTCGAAATTGGCGAAAGTGACGATCAGCGAGAACAGCGTGGTGATGGCGATGATGTTGCGCATCATCGGCAGGGTGATGTGCCAGATCTTCTGCCACCAATTGGCGCCGTCGATCGCTGCGGCTTCGTAGAGCTGGTCGGGTACGGATTTCAAGGCGGCCAGGTACATGATCAGGAAGAACGGCGCGCCGTACCAGACGTTGACGAGGATGACGGAGAAACGCGCCCAGAAGGTGTCACCGAGCCACGGGATCGGACCGATGCCGAAGAACGACAGCGTATAGTTGAAGGCGCTGTAGGAGGGATCGAACAGCCACAGCCATGCCAGCGTGCTCATCGCCGGTGGGATCACCCAAGGCACCAGCAGCATGCCGCGCCATTTACGTTGCTTCTTGCCGGGAATGTTGTGGACGAAATGCGCGACGATGAAGCCGATCAGCGCCTTGAAGACCACGGCGGTAATCGCAAAAATGCAGGACTGTCTCACCACCATCCAGAACGTTTCGCGCTTGAACAGGAAGGTGAAGTTGCTGAGACCGACGAACTTCGTCATCGCCTTGTTCAGCGTCGCCAGGTAGACCGAATAGAAGGCGGGATAGAGCACGAGCAGGGCGATCAGGAGGATCAGCGGCAGCGTCAGGAAGAACGCGACGGTCGATTTCCGTCCCATTGCATTGCGCAGGCTCGCCCGTTTGCGCGGGCTCGCAGCTCGAGCGGGACGGCCTTGCTCAACGACGACATCGGCCATGACGTTAGCCTCTTTTGCAGGACACGTAGCAGGACATGTAGGACGGCGAAGCCGGCGCAGCCGTCGGCTTCATTCGGCAAGCGGATCGAGCGAGTGGGGCCTCGGCGGCTCACGCGCGAAGCGTGAACCGCCATGGCACATACCCGGCTCAGGTTCGCATGAAGCCTTCGCACTCGCCTTCGGCCCAGGCGAGCGCGGTTTCCAACTTCTCTCCTTGCGCAAAGCGCAGCGCCATCTTGGTCAGCGTCGCCTGGAAGTAGATCTGCTGGGCGATCTTCGGCGGCGCCGGAGACGCGGCGATCGACATCGTCTGCTGCTTGTAGGGATCCGGATAGTGGAAGAGCGTGCCCTTCGGCGGCCCTTCCTCGGCCCAGGTCTTGAACTTCGTCATGTTCGCGTAGGCCGGGAGATCGTACCCGCCGCTTGCCGCGACGAACTTCTCGATCGCCGCCGGCGAGGACAGGTGAACAAGCAAGCTCTTGGCCGCTTCCTTGTTCTTGCCAAAGGCCCAGACGCCCCAGAAGTACGGCAGGAAGGGCGCAAAACGTCCCTTCGGACCGGACGGGAAGCCGTGCGTCCAGCACTGTTCGGCGACTTGCGGTGCGTCGCGCTTGGCGACCGCCCAGGCACTCGGCGGATTCAGGATCATCGCCCCGCGGCCCGAGATCAGCCATTTGTTGTTGGAGGCATCGTCCCAGGACGGCGCGTCGGTGGGCAGGACGGCGATCAGCTTCTTGTAGAATTCGAGCGCCTGCCGCACTGCATCGGTCTTGACGGTGATATCGCCCTTGGCGTTGACGAGCTCGGCGCCGAACGACTGGAAGATCGCGCCGGCGGTGTCGACGCTGTCGGTGGTCTCGCCGAGACCGATGCCGAAGGGGAAGCCGGCCTTGTGGCAGGCCTCGGCCGCCTTCAGGAACGTCTCCATGGTCCAGTTGTCTGCTTTCGGCGGAGCGCCGACTGGATACATCTCCTGCACGTCGATGCCGGCGTGTTTCTTCATGAGATCTATGCGGGAGCAGGGGCCCTTGATCTGGCTTCCCGGCGTCGCGGGCACTGCGAGCCATTTGCCGCCCGACCGCCCGAGATATTTGACGGTGTCGTTCACCTCGCCGTTCTGCTTGATGAGCGGCTCCATGACGTCGTTGAGCGGTTCGAGATTCTCGGAATAGGCGTGCGGCCACCAGCTCGGCATCTGGAGAATGTCGTGACCGGACTTGGCCTGGGCTTCGGCCGCTGCCGTCAGCTCGATCTTCTTGTTGTTGCTGGTGATGTAGTCGATCGAGACTTCGACCTTCTCCTTCTCGCCCCATTCCTTGACGAGCGCGGTGGAGGCATCGTTGGCGCCGGGCACCCAGTGGTCCCAGAAGCCGATCGAGAGCTTGCCGGCGGCGTAAGCGCCTCGGACATAGGGCGCCGTGATCAGCGCCGCGGAGGACATTGCAGTGGCAGCCACAAATTGACGTCGCGTCAGTGTCTTGCGTGACATCTCGTTTCCTCGCTTGGGTGTTTTATTGTTCTGGCGTTCCTCTGAACTCTTCCGAGTTCTGCTTTTGATTTTCTTTTCGAAAGTTTCTTGTTCGACGTTTCTTGTTGATGCCGTCGGCTTCGAAGGCAAATTGGTAGCGCGATCAGATCATGATTGATTGCGTCTGTCGAGAAAACCGAACGGCTTGCGCCTAGAACTAACGTTGTGTCCGGGAACGCGGCAGCGCCCTCGACCTCATGCGCGGACCATGAACCACGGCCGGTTGTTTTGCGACGCACACTTGGCGCTGGCGCGCCCGACCGACATGTGCGCAATTACGCCGCAGTTTCCAAGGAGCCTGCATAAGCACCTCGCGGCAAACACTTTTCGGGCGTGGATAGCATTTGTCGGCGCCTAGACCTCGAAGCGGTGAAAACGATAGAGTTGCAGCTGGCGGGTGGTTCTCATCCCCAAGAGCCTAATCAGATCGAGATGGAGACCAGAATGATCAACCCGGCGCCGCCCGCGCGGCTTTACCTGCGACGATGGTTCGCGCTGGGGTCCGTTTTCGTGTTGCTGCTCGGCGCAGCCGCGGTGGCGAACGCTCAAGGCCTGGTCAAAGGGGTTCAGGAAGGAGCGGCGGCCGGGAACAAGGCGGCGGGTCCGGTCGGCGGCGTGCTTGGCGGCGCGATCGGCGGCGTGGTCGGTGTTTTCACCGGCGTGCTCGGCGTTGGCAATAATGGCAATCAGGCGCCTGCCGCCAGAGATCCGAGCAAGGATGCAAGCAAGGATGCGGCCAAGGACGCCAAGCAGGGCGCCGGCAAGGACAAAGAAGCCAAGAGCGCCAAGGCGGGCAAGGGCGCCAAGGCGAGCAAGGAGGCGAAGAACGCGCCGCAGGACAAGGATGTCACGGTCCTCACCCAGACCGGCGCGCCGCAATTGACCGCCGACCAGATCGTCACCAACAGCGACTCCTATATCGAGCGGATCAAGACCGAGCTGAACCTCACGCCCGAGCAGGAGAAGCACTGGTACGGTTTCTCGAGCGCCATGCACTACCTCGGGCATAACGGTGCCGAGCGGCTCAACCTGCGGGTTGCGCGCGCCAAGCGGGATCCTCCCGACGACATCGTCGAGCAGATGCGCAACGAGGCCCAATTCCTGATCGACCGCGCTGCCGACCAGCGCAATGTCGCCGACGCCGCCGAGCCCCTCTATTCGAGCCTCGATGACAAACAAAAGCAGGTGTTCGTGCAGGAGATGGTGCGGCTCAGCCACGAACGAGGATTGGATTGATCAAGTGGAATCGGATCGGGCGGGTCGAATTAACGGACCCCGCCACGAATTAGTGAATCCTCTTCGCGATTCGGTTATGATTAGCTTGGGAAGCTGATGGGCGGGGTTGATATGGCGGACGGACTCTCCGTTTTCCTGGTCGAAGACGAGACGTTGATCCGGATGATGATGACGGACATGGTGGAGGAACTCGGCCACCACGTCATCGCGGAAGCGGATAATGTTCGGGACGCCAGCGCTTTCGCCATGACCGCGCAGTACGATCTTGCGATCCTCGACATCAATCTCAAGGGCCTCTACGTCGATCCGGTCGCCGATCTGATCGAGCGTCGCGGGAAGCCGTTTTTGTTCGCCACGGGCTACGGTCCGGAGCTGCTGCCGTCCTTGCTCAGGCGCCGGCCGATCCTGCGCAAGCCGATTTCGATCGATCAGCTCAAGGCGATGATCGATTCGATGTTTCCGGAAGCGGCAGCGAAGACGCCGAACTGAGACCAAAATGAAAATGGCCGCCCACAGGGGCGGCCATTTCGCGACGGAATTCGTCGCGGCTTCACATCAGGCCGGCGCCGAGATCGATGCCGCGCGCCATCAGGCCGAACGAGGCGACCAGGCCCGTGCAGCAAAACAGCAAGATGGTCTTGAACGAAGAAAACGAAGAATCGGCCAAACGCGTTTCGCTGGTGGCCGGCATCGCGGCGATCGAAATCATGCTCATGTTCATTCCCCCCTTTGTTGCCCCTGAATTGGATCAGGTGGGGAACTCCTAGAGCAAAAAGTTTGACGCGAGCTTTCGAGGGATCGTTAACGAAATCGCAATCGATACCGCATTTTCGGGCACTGGAGTGCGATCACGCGTTTCAGTGGCGCCCGTTCTTCAGCACCGTGGCGATGGTGTGGGCCGTCATGGCGGCGCGGTCCGAAGCGCGCTGGGCTGCGAGGCGGTCACGCGCCTTTTCCTCGATCAAGAGCTCGATCAGGGCCAGCCGCTTGCCCTCGTCGTCCGCCTCGAGCAGCAGGCGGTGATAGCGGTGATAGTCGAAACCCAGATCCTGCTTACGCATGTCACGCCCCCGCAACTACGCCACGCACAAGCTAGGATTGTTTCTCATCCGGGACGTGCGCGCAAGCACGATCCCGCGTCGCGCGCGCGTGCCGCGCAATCAGCTGTGCATGACTGGAACCCGCGGACGGAGGCGCGCGCCGTTTAAGGCTGGTTGTGCTCCGCGAACATCGTCAGGCCGAGGAAACTCGCATCAGGTTTCGTGACCAGTCTGGTCGGGATGTCGCGCAGATAGTCCTGGAAGCGTCCCTTGGCTTCGAAGCGCGCCCGGAATGCGGAGGCTGCGAGGAAGTCAGGAAAGCGCGGCACGATTCCGCCGGCGATATAAACGCCGCCGCGTGCGCCGAAGGTCACCGCGAGATTGCCCGCGACCGAGCCGAGGATGGCGCAAAACATCTCCAGCGTCTTGCGGCTGAGCTCGCAACTGCCTTCCAGGGCGGCCTTCGTGATGGCGGCAGCATCGCGATGCGGCACCTGAGCGCCTTCCACCTCGGCCAGCGCCTCGTACAGGCTTTGCAGGCCCGAACCGGACAACGCGCCACGCTCGATGGAGACATGGCCGAGGCGTCGGCGCATGCACGCGATCACGCGTTCCTCGCGCTCGTCCTCCGCCGGCAGGGTCGCGTGGCCTGCCTCGGTGACGACGGCCAGCCGTGAGCCGTGGCGCTCGACCAGGCAGGACACGCCAAAGCCGGTTCCGGGGCCAACCACCAGCAACGGCTCTCCGGGAAGGCCATCCTGTCCGCCGAGCGGGATCAGGTCGGCGGGCTGCAGGGCGGGCAGGGACCAGGCCACCACCTCGAAATCGTTAAGAACATGGACGCTGTCGAAGCCGAGGGCCGGCTGAAGCTCGTTGCCGTCGATGACCCATGGGCTGTTGGTCATGACGCAGCGGTTGTTGGTCACCGGTCCTGCGACGGCCAGCACGGCCCTTGGGGGCGGTTGGCCGTGGCAGCGACGCGCGAGAACATCGGCAATGGCTTCCCGGACGGTCGGGAAGTCTGCCACTTTGACGTAGTCGATCGGTCCGGTCTGATCGCCCTGACTGAGCGCGAAGCGCGCATTGGTGCCGCCGATATCGGCGAGAAGAATCTGTCCTGTCTTGCCGATGGTCATGTGCGTATGGCTGCCGCAGCCTTTCCGGCTGCGGGAACCGCTTCCTCCGCTCTATCCGATCGCAAGACGCGAACGGCTGTCAGAATCCGTCCCCGGGTGGATCTAGTCAACACGCATCAGCCCAAACCGTTGCATCCCGGGACCGACGGGGCGCATTCGCGCAGATCGCCGCACCTTCTCGTTGGTTGCGAAGCAGCCCGGGAAGATCGACACTGCAGACGTGCCTTCGGCGCCGCTCGCGCGGATGGCCTGGAATGGACCTTGCGATGAAGATTTCCGACCGCGACGTGCTGCTGGTCATCGACGTGCAGAACGATTTTTGCACGGGCGGGGCGCTCGCCGTGCCCGGCGGCGAGAAGGTCGTCCCCGCCATCAATCGGATCGCCCAAAAATTCGCCAATGTGGTGCTGACCCAGGACTGGCATCCCCGCGATCATGTCTCCTTTGCGCCGAACCATGCGGGCAAACAGCCGTTCCAGACCATCGTGCTCGACTACGGCGTCCAGGTGCTGTGGCCGAGCCATTGCGTGCAGGGCACCGCAGGCGCCGAATTTCATCGCGATCTCGACGTCACCCGCGCAAATCTGGTGGTGCGGAAGGGATTTCGGCGCGGCATCGATTCCTATTCGGCGCTGTTCGAGAACGACAGGACAACGCCGACCGGCCTGCTCGGATATTTGCGCGAACGCGAGTTGAACACCGTCTTCGTCGCCGGCCTCGCGTTCGACTTCTGCGTTCGCTTCTCGGCGGACGATGCCCGCAAGGCCGGGTTCGAGGTCGCCGTCATCGAGGACGCCTGCCGCGGCATCGATCTCGACGGCTCGGTGGCCGCGACCCATCAGAGTTTTCGCGGGCGCGGTATTTCGCTCGTCAGCTTCGAGGCCTTCCTGTGAGGACCGTGGGATAGCCATGGCGGAGAAGACCGGCAAACAGCTGCGCGCACCGGAGCCGGTCCCGGATGACCCGCTGCTGTGGCCGTTCGCTGCGGCGCGGATTGCCATGGACGCCTGCTTTGGATGGCTCGAGCGCGGCCCGTCGGAGCTGGCCGACAGCAGCCTGCCTTGGACCACGCCCAACTCCGTCGCGCTGGAGCTTGCGACCATGCGCCTGCGCAATTGCGCGCGGACGGGGGCCGGCCAGCCGGCACTGGTCTGCGCGCCCTATGCGCTGCACCGGGCCCTGATCGCCGACTTCGCGCCCGGCCACAGCGTTGTGCAGTCCCTGCAAAATGGCGGCATCGACCGGGTCTATCTCACCGACTGGCGCTCGGCCGCACCCGACATGCGCTATCTCTCGATCGACAGCTATCTCGGTGATCTCAACGTCGCCATCGACGAAATCGGCGCGCCGGTCGATCTCGTCGGCCTGTGCCAGGGTGGCTGGCTCTCGCTGCTCTATGCGGCGCGCTTTCCCGCCAAGGTGCGGCGGCTGGTACTGGCTGGCGCGCCCGTCGACCTCTCCATTGACTCCAGGCTGTCGCAGCTCGCCCGCAACGCGCCGGAGATGGTCTACGACCAGCTCGTCGCCCGCGGCGGCGGCAATGTCAGCGGCGAAGAGATGCTGCGGGTCTGGTCGAAGGCACCGAGCCGCGACGACATCGCGACGGCGCTGCAGAGCGACCTCTCCGGCGAGGACGGTGCGGCGCTGCTGGCGCGCTTCGAGCGCTGGAATGCCGAGCCCCTCAATCTGCCCGGCACCTATTATCTCGAGATCGTCAACTGGATTTTCCGGGAGAACCGGATCGCGCGCGGCCAGTTCACGGCACTCGGCCGCGGGATTGATCTGAAGGACGTGAAGGCGCCGGTCTTCCTTTTGGCCGGACTCGATGACGACGTCGTGCCGGCTGCGCAGGCGCTCGCCACCGCCGGCTTGCTCGGCACACCGCCGGCCTTCATTGCGGCGGCCTCCCAGCCCAGCAACCATCTTGGCCTGTTCATGGGCGCGCGGACCCACGCCCATGCCTGGCCCCGGATCGCCGAGTGGCTGCGCGACGATCTGCCCGGCATGCTGGCGCGCAGAGCCTGAGACTGCCTCAAGGGCACGGCCGGGCAGCGAAGCTGCAAATCCGTTATGCATGCCGTTGAATGACCTGCACGGGGCCATGTCGATGGGTTAAATGGAGTCCAGAGCTGGCGGAGGCCGGTCGCGACGAGACAAAGGGACTTTGCTCGATGAGTTTCCACTCGATCTATGCCCACGGATTTGCGCGCGTGGCGGCCTGCGTCACCACCTCTCATGTGGCTGATCCGACGGCCAACGCAGCTGCGGTTCTGGCGGCGGCGAAGGACTGCCACGCGCAGTCGGTGGCAGTTGCCGTGTTTCCCGAGCTCGGCCTGTCCGGCTATGCAATCGAAGATCTCGTGAAGCAGGATCCGCTGCTCGATGCGGTCGAGCGCGGGCTTGTGGCCGTCGTCGAGGCATCCTCGTCCCTGATGACCGTCCTGATCGTTGGCGCGCCGCTGCGCTTTGGCAATCGGATCTACAATTGCGCGGTCGTCATCCATCGCGGCAAGATCCTCGGCGTGGTGCCCAAGAGCTACCTGCCGACCTATCGCGAATTCTACGAGGGGCGGCATTTCGCCTCCGGCGCCGGCATCGTCGGAGAGATGGTCGCCTTTGGCGGGCTGCATGCCCCGTTCGGCGTCGACCTCCTGTTCGCAGCCGAGGACGTTCCGGGCCTGACCATCGGCGTCGAGATCTGCGAGGACATGTGGATCCCGGTGACGCCGGCCTCCGAGCTCGCGCTCGCGGGTGCGAGCGTGCTGATCAATCTCTCGGGCAGCCCGATCACGATCGGCCGCGCCCGCTCGCGCGCGCTCTTGTGCCAATCGACTTCAGCCCGCTGCCTCGCGGCTTACGTCTATTCCGCCGCAGGGGCAGGGGAATCGACCACGGATTTGGCCTGGGACGGCCAGACCTCGATCTACGAGAACGGCGTGCTGCTGGCCGAGGGCGAGCGGTTCCGGCAGGGCGGCCAGATCACGCTGGCCGACGTCGATCTCGACCTGCTCAGGCAGGAACGCGCGCTGATGGGTACGTTCGATGACAATCGCCGGCAGCGCGAAGCCTTCTTCCGAAAAGTCGGCTTCGCCTTGAAGCCCCCGGCCGCCGATATCGGCTTCCTGCGCAAGGTCGAGCGCTTTCCGTTCGTGCCGAGCGACGAGAGCCTGCTCGAGCAGGACTGCTATGAGGCCTACAACATTCAGGTCGCGGGCCTTGTCCAGCGCATGCGTGCGACCGGTACCAAGCGCGTCGTTATCGGCGTCTCTGGCGGACTCGATTCTACCCACGCCTTGATCGTCGCCGCCAAGGCCGTCGACCTTCTTGGCCTGCCGCGAGAGAACATTCTCGCCTACACCATGCCGGGCTTTGCCACCGGCAGCGACAGCAAGACCAATGCGCTGGGGCTAATGACGGCGCTGCAGACGAGTTGGCAGGAACTCGACATTCGCACCACGGCGACGCAGATGCTGAAGGACATCGGCCATCCCTTCGGCAAGGGCGAGAAGGTCTACGACGTCACATTCGAGAACGTGCAGGCGGGCCTGCGCACGGACTATCTGTTCCGGCTCGCCAACCATCATGGTGGCCTCGTGATCGGCACCGGCGATCTTTCCGAGCTCGCACTGGGCTGGTGCACCTACGGCGTCGGCGATCAGATGGCGCACTATAACGTCAATGCCGGAGTGCCGAAGACGCTGATCCAGCATCTGATCCGCTGGGTGATTGCTTCCAAGCAGTTCAGCGACGACGTCAACCAAACGCTTGGATCGATCCTGTCGGCCGAAATCTCGCCGGAGCTGGTTCCGGCTGAGCCGGGCGAGAAGCCGCAGAGCACGGAAGCTTCGGTCGGCCCCTACGAGCTCCAGGATTTCAACCTGTTCTACACGCTGCGGTTCGGCATGCGGCCGTCCAAGATCGCCTTTATGGCGCTGCAGGCCTGGAAAGACGTTGCCCAGGGCGAGTGGCCGCCGGCATTTCCGACCGACAAGCGCAAGGCCTACGATCTCAAGGAAATACGCCGCTGGCTGGAGGTGTTCTTGCGCCGCTTCTTCGCTTTCAGCCAGTTCAAGCGCTCGGCGATGCCGAACGGACCCAAGGTTTCGGCCGGCGGCTCGTTGTCGCCGCGCGGCGACTGGCGTGCGCCGTCGGATTCGAGCGCTGCGGCGTGGCTTGAAGATCTCGAGCGGAATGTGCCGGTTTGAACGGGAAATGAGCGATGTCGGCCGGCGATGGGCCCGAGCAGGGCGGCAACCCACAGAAGGTCCTCAACGGCCTCTACATCTTTGAGATCGAGATGCGCGACGGCAAGCGCGGCCAGGCCAAAGGCGTCGTCGTGCTCTGCGATGGCCGCATCATGGGCGGCGACAGCTATTTCTACTACACCGGCAGCTACACCTTCCGGAACGGGAAATGGCGCGGCGACATGACCGTCAATCAGCACACCGAGGCCGTCGGCAAGCCGCTCGCGTTCGGCGGCAGGGAAGTGACCTGCGGCTTTTCCGGCGACTATTCCGCCGACGGCGCCGAAGTCGAAGGCATGGCGCTGGTTGGCAAGACCAGCGTGACATTCACGGCGCGGCTCACGCTGAAGGACCCGATGTGAGACCCGCGTGATCAGCCCTCGTTCC
Source organism: Bradyrhizobium sp. 155 (assembly GCF_023101105.1). Classification (NCBI taxonomy): domain Bacteria; kingdom Pseudomonadati; phylum Pseudomonadota; class Alphaproteobacteria; order Hyphomicrobiales; family Nitrobacteraceae; genus Bradyrhizobium; species Bradyrhizobium sp. 155. Next base: position 3,847,658 of record NZ_CP064704.1, read on the forward strand.
TGATCAGGAACCTTCGCACCCACAGAACGTTCGCGTCTGTCGTTGCGAATTTTCCAGGAGAGGGACCATGCGCAAGCACTTGATGTTATCGACCGCGGCTATCGGACTGATGCTTGCTTCCGGCTTCGCCTACGCCCAGGCGCCCGGTGAGCGAAGGGACGAGCCGAGACGGACCGAGGAGCCGGCGAAAGGTGCCGGGCCGCAACGCGGCGGCGCCCAAGAACGGGTTCAAGAGCGCGCGCAGGGCGCCCAGGAGCGATTGCAGGGTGCGGGCCGCGAGGAGAAGGGCGGCGCTGCCAAGCAGGACGCGAGTGACGACAAGCGCCAGCCGGCCAGTTCTGCCGAGCGCAGCCAGCCGAAGTCGAAGGATCAGGCCCAGGAATCTCGTGAGCCTTCGCGCGATCGCAACCGTGAGGCGGAGAGCCCGAAACCGGGACGCGACGGCAAGAACAGCGCCGAGACGAAGCAGGACAAGTCCGCGCCGCAGAAATCAACGGCCGAGTCCGAGAAGTCCAAGTCCGGCACGTCTGGCCAGCAGAACGAGCGCACGGGAGCTGCGGCCAACCAGAACGAGCGCAACCAGACCCAGCCGCCGCGCAACGCGGCCGAGCAGCAGCAGCCGGCGCAACAGAACAACCGACCGGCCACAGCGACCGACACGAACCGGACGGCCCCGACCAACAATGCGCAGACCGCGCCTGCCACTTCAGGCACGCAGACCAATCAAGCCAATCAGACGCCCCAGACCAACACGCAGGCCAATCAGCAGACCCAGGTGACGTCCGAGAAGCAGGTGCGGATCTCCGAAACGGTGAGCCGCGCACGCCTGGCGGAGCCGGAGCGTAATCTGAACATCTCGATCCGGGTCGGTGAAACCATTCCCTCGCGCGTGCGCCTCCACAGGCTTCCGCCCGAGATCGTCGCGATCGAGCCCGAGTATCGGGACTACGAATATTTTTCGACGGGCGACGACGTCGTCATTGTGGAGCCGCGGACGCATCGCATCGTCAGCCAGGTGCCCCGCGATCCCTCACGAGCCCGCGCCCAGATGAGCGGCGGCACCTCATCGAGCATGGCGGCCGCCGGGGGCAGCAATGTGAACTGCCAGATCATGCGGCGTGACGCCTCGGGTAATGTGGCCCAGGCAGAACCCTCGACCGTGGGCTCGACCGCGCGAACGGACTCCCTGAGCGTGACTGTCCAGATGCCCGGCGGCGGCTCATCCGCGCCGATCGCCCTCGGCGCTCCCGCGGGCAACATCGTGGTCGCGACGCAAGGGCAGGGCGACTGCACGGTGACGATCGAGCCGCAGACACGCTAGCGCCGTGTCGGCATAACGACGCCAAAACGACTTCGCGCCGCACGGCTGATCAAACCGGCGGCGCGAAATCACGTTCAAACTAGAAAGTCCCGAGGTCCGGAGTGCCTAGGTCCGGACCTCGTAACCTTGCCCCAGCCTTTGATCCCCGCCCCATGTGGTCCCCAACCCCGTGGTGCGCGATCAGAGGGTGATGCCCTTGGAAGGCCGCCGATCGATGTACCGCGATGTACGCGACATCGGAATAGGATTCCATTCCGGATCACTACGGATTTCATCGCGCTTGAATTTTCGCGGCGCATGCGCCTGCACGCGCGGTTGCCTGAAACCAATGCAAGCGCGCGAGCGCATGTGGCCCTCATCATGCCGGCACCGGCGACCACCATCGTCGTGACCACGCTGCCGGTCTCCGTGATCGCCGACCGGCTCGATCCCGAACTGCAATAATTCCGTCATGGCCGGGCTTGTCCCGGCCATCCACGACCTTTCCGCATCAAGAACGTGGATGCCCGGGACAAGCCCGGGCATGACGGCGCAGATCCGCCGGTGCCCACGCGCCGGGAGCAGGGGAGCCCTGTCCGGCCCAAGTTCCCGTTGCGCGCGTTCCCCCCGTGCGCTATCCGGCCGGAAAGGCCTGAGGCGGCTTCGAAATTTTGCCGCGCCCGGCCAGCCAAACCCGACGACGGAAACCGCCATGCCAGCCTATCGCTCCCGCACCACCACCCACGGCCGCAACATGGCGGGCGCCCGCGGCCTCTGGCGCGCGACCGGCATGAAGGACGGCGATTTCGGCAAGCCGATCATCGCGGTGGTCAATTCCTTCACCCAGTTCGTGCCCGGCCACGTCCATCTCAAGGACCTCGGCCAGCTCGTCGCCCGCGAGATCGAGCAGGCCGGCGGCGTGGCGAAGGAGTTCAACACCATCGCGGTCGACGACGGCATCGCCATGGGCCATGACGGCATGCTCTACAGCCTGCCGTCGCGCGAGCTGATCGCCGACAGCGTCGAGTACATGGTCAATGCCCATTGCGCCGACGGCATGGTCTGCATTTCGAACTGCGACAAGATCACCCCCGGCATGCTGATGGCGGCGCTGCGGCTCAACATCCCCGCCGTGTTCGTCTCGGGCGGACCGATGGAGGCCGGCAAGGTCACGCTGCAGGGCAAGACCAAGGCGGTCGACCTGATCGATGCCATGGTCGCAGCCGCCGACTCCAAGGTCAGCGACGAGGACGTCAAGGTGATCGAGCGCTCGGCGTGCCCGACCTGCGGCTCGTGCTCGGGCATGTTCACGGCCAATTCGATGAACTGCCTCACTGAAGCCCTTGGCCTTGCGCTCCCCGGCAACGGCACGGTGGTCGCAACCCACGCCGATCGCAAACGCTTGTTCGTCGAGGCCGGCCACACCATCGTCGATATCGTGCGCCGCCACTACGAGCAGGACGACGCTAGCGTGCTGCCGCGCAATGTCGCGAACTTCAAGGCGTTCGAGAACGCGATGACGCTCGACATCGCGATGGGCGGTTCGACCAACACGGTGCTGCATCTGCTCGCCGCCGCCCATGAAGGCGAGGTCAAGTTCACCATGCAGGATATCGACCGGCTGTCGCGCCGCGTGCCTGTCCTTTGCAAGGTCGCGCCGTCGGTTGCCGACGTGCATGTCGAGGACGTGCATCGTGCCGGCGGCATCATGGGCATCCTGGGCGAGCTCGACCGCGCCGGCCTGATCGACACGTCGGTCTCGACCGTGCACGCGCCGACCATGAGCGACGCGCTGGAGCGCTGGGACATCAAGCGCTCCAGGAGCGAGTCTGTCCGCACCTTCTTCCGGGCGTCGCCCGGCGGCATCCCGACCCAGGTCGCCTTCAGCCAGGAGCGCCGCTACGACGAGCTCGATACCGACCGCGAGAAGGGCGTGGTCCGCAACCTCGAGCACGCCTTCAGCAAGGACGGCGGCCTCGCCGTGCTCTACGGCAATCTCGCGCAGGACGGCTGCATTGTGAAGACCGCCGGCGTCGACGCCTCGATCCTGAAATTCTCCGGCCCCGCCCGCGTATTCGAAAGCCAGGACGCCGCCGTGGAAGGCATTCTGGGCGGCAAGGTCGTTGCCGGCGAGGTCGTGGTGATCATCTATGAAGGCCCGCGCGGCGGTCCCGGCATGCAGGAGATGCTGTATCCGACCAGCTATCTGAAATCGATGGGCCTCGGCAAAGCCTGCGCGCTCGTCACCGACGGACGCTTCTCGGGCGGCTCGTCGGGCCTGTCGATCGGCCATCTGTCGCCGGAAGCGGCCGAAGGCGGCAACATCGGTCTGGTCAGGACCGGCGATCGCATCGCCATCGACATCCCGAACCGCAGCATCACGCTGGAGGTCTTCGACGAGGAGCTCGCCAGGCGCCGCGCCGTGGAAGAGGCGAAGGGCGATGCCGCATGGCAGGCGATCGGCCGCAAGCGCAACGTCTCGACCGCGCTTCAGGCCTACGCCGCGCTCACCACCAGCGCCGCGCGCGGCGCGGTGCGCGAGGTGAAGCGGCGCTCGAAGTAAGTGCGTCACGTGCGGGTGTGATCGCAAGCATCACGCATCGCGCATGGTCAACAAGTTCTGAACGGCCGGCGCAAGCCGGCCGTTTGCATTAAGGATGCCCCGATGAACTTCGGCAGCTCAGAATTTTGCGGCGTATACTGCCATCGATCTTCGCAAATCCGTTTCGGGCAATTGGGGCACCACAATAATGTCTCGCACTCTCGCTGTCGTTTTCTCAACAGTCGTCGCTGCGATTTCAATGACCGGCGCGGCTTCCGCCGGCTGCTACAATTGCTACACGCCGCCGCCGTGCACGACCTGCTACCAGCAGCAATACGTGCAGCCGCAATACCGCACCGTCGACGAGACCGTGATGGTGTCGCCCGGCTCCGTCGTGGCGCACCGCGCACCGGCGCAGTACCGCACCGTGATGGTGCCGCAGACCGTGATGGTGGCGCCGCCGAGCGTCCAGTACGAGCGCATCCCGCCGCAATACGCCACGCGCCAGCGCGTCGAGATGGTCCAGCCGGGCTATTCCTATTACGCCCCGGTGCAGATGAACTGTGCCTCCTGCGGGTACTGAGCCAAGCTAGCTTACGAAGAATTCAAGCGGCGCTCCCAACGGGAGCGCCGCTTTTCTTTGCAGCCAGCAAACGAGGCCCGGAAACGGAGGCGACTCCAAACCGGGCCTCGCAACCGGCGACGCCCTGGGAGATGTCGCCAGTGTCCGGGATCGCCGAGAGGGCATAGGGTAAGGGAACAGGCTGACGCTCGCCTGACAGATCCGATGCCGGGGAAGGGGCGGGCGCCAACTTCGCGTTGCCATGCGCCGTCGACTGCGTTAAGCGACAGCAATTCCGAACTTGGAAGGGTGGCCGAGTGGTTTAAGGCACCGGTCTTGAAAACCGGCGTGCCCGCAAGGGTACCGTGGGTTCGAATCCCACCCCTTCCGCCACGTGCTAATCCATCAGTGTCTATACTCGTCCATCCCGGACATCCAACCCCTTGAGGCTTAACGCGAATTTTTACTTTTGCGTCGTTCAATAGGTTCGCGTGTCTACCGGCATCTACATCGTCGACGTGGGTGCGGACGTGGGTTTAGGCGGACACTTTTGAGGGATTAGCAATGGGAAATCTGACTGCACTAAAGGTGAAAAACGCCAAGGCTGGCGACAAGCTCGCCGATGGCGACGGGCTGAGGCTGGACGTGGACAAGAACGGTAACGCGAGCTGGGTCTTTCGATTCAAATCGCCCGTGACCGGCAAAGAGAGGTTCATGGGGCTCGGTCCCATGCGCGATGTGGGGTTAGCAGCGGCTCGCGATGCCGCCGCCGCGGCCCGCGCTCTGGTGCGCAGTAATGTCGATCCGATCGAACACCGCATTAGCGAGCGCGCCAAGGCCAAGGCAGCAGCAACGGGAACGCTCACTTTCGAAACCTATGCAAAGCGGTACATCGCCGGCAAAGAGGTCAGCTGGAAAAACGAGAAGCACCGGCAACAGTGGGCAAATAGCCTGCGCGATTACGCCTATCCGATCATCGGGCAGCTCGCCGTTCCGGAAGTGGACACCGAGGCGGTGTTGAAGGTTCTGCGTCCGATCTGGAACAACAAGAAGGAGACCGCCCGGCGGGTTCGGGGCCGGATTGAGGCGATCTTGAACGCGGCGAAAGCGGAAGGTCTGCGAACCGGCGAGAACCCTGCGCTTTGGCGCGGTCACCTTGACCAGGTGCTTGCCCGCCGTCGCAAGTCAGACGTGAAGCACCACCCGGCGCTGCGTTACGAAGAGTTGCCGCAGTTCTGGCGATCCCTGGCAAGCGACGCGAGCGACGCCGCCAAGATGTTACGCTGGATCATCCTGGCCGCATGCCGCTTCAACGAAGCTGCCGATATGGACCAGGCAACCGAAGTGAAGGGCGAACTTTGGACAATCCCAGCGGTTCGCATGAAGGCGGAGCGTGAGCACAAGGTGCCCTTGACAAACCTGGCCCTTGCGCAAATTCCGTTCCGCCCCGTGTCCGACGTGACGCTTAGCAAGTGCATCGCCCGCCATACCAATACAACCGCTACCACGCACGGCTTTAGATCGACCTTCCGGGATTGGGCGGGCGACTGCACAAGCTTTCCGCGCGAGATTGCCGAAATGGCTCTAGCACACGCGGTTGGCGACGAAACCGAAGCTGCATATCGGCGTTCAACAGCCTTGGTGAAGCGACGCGATCTGATGAATGCGTGGGCCGACTATTGCTGCGGTGTCCGCCTGAACAACGACGCTCGCCACACTAATTAATAGCGGTTAACCATTGCTTGACTCATGTGAGCGTACCTTAATCCACGTGGACGCAACGGTGACCGCAGCTTGCGGCAGAATTTGAACCGGACCCTTCGGAGGACCGGTGTCGTGCGTCCCCTTCAATCGGTTTCAACCCGCGAATGCGTCGCTTCCGCGCTCGCTTCGGCATGTCAGGATACCAACATGGACGAGTCTTTCACCATCAACGAGTTCTGCGCCGCCGAGAAAATCTCGCGCGCTTTTTTCTACAAGCTGCAAGGGCAGGGCAAGGCACCGCGGACGTACCCGGTCGGCAGCAATCGCCGCATCAGCCGAGAAGCGTACGTTGCCTGGCGCACCGCGCGCGAAGCCGAAGCCGCCTAAAACGAAACGCCCCGCAAGTCCAATTGCGAGGCGTTCGATGTTGAGCAGTGCTGAAACCTTGACAAGGTACTCGCTAACACACTTCGATGCCGATCGTAATATGCTTTTGAGCCTTCTGACCGCTGGCACGTCCGTGCCGCAGAAACCTTGGAAAATGGAAATCGTATTCCCTGAACAATTCGGCGACGACCTTACCCCGGAAGCCCTTACCGCGTGGGGCGATCGACTGGAACAGGCCGAAAAGGACTTAGTACCAATCCAGGAGCGTCTGGACGCTCTGAACAATGCGCTCGCGGATGGATGGTGTCCATCGCGCCTTGTTCAAGGTGAATTGGATCATCTCAATAACGTCCTGACCGCCTATCACGCCAGAAAATATTTAAGCGAGATAGTGCAAACGCTCGATGACGCCGAGGCCGATTTTGCCGCGTGGGAAACGCTTTCCGAAGCTGCCCGAGACGCCATCATAGAGGCGAACGAACGTGCCGAAGCCGACTTGGCTGCACGTCGCAAGGCGCGAGAGGAAGCGAGCGCCCGCAAGAAAGCAATCTACGATGCCGCGAGGAAAATCGGGATGCCTCTTTCTCCGGCATTGGAAGAGGCGCTGGCGTGGGTAGCGTAATGACCGATCCAGATACAGCACTGGCCGCCGCCGAAGCTGAGATTGCACGAAGCCTGGGGAAGTTGGTCTCACTGGCCGTGGGTACTTTGCTACTGTTACTCGCGGCGTGCGTTGTTGGTGTTCTTCTCCTACTGGCCTTCCGCCGATAGGGCCTTCTGCGGACGCAAGAGTTGCCATGAATCCTCAGGGCAACGCCAAATTAAGCTTCTTGGCGCGTTGTTTTTGACTGTGCGCGATTGAGCGCGTTCAACTCCATGATGGAGACGAACGTGATCACTTGGCTGCTAGTAATCGTAGTCGCGGTCAGCGTTGCAATCCTGATTGCCCACGCGATTGACGCGATACGTTCCTGAAGCTCAGCGCAGCGACGCGAGCTATTGGCTGCCGTGCGTGTGGCCCGCTCGCATCAGGCGGCCGGTTCACGCTGGCGGGCCTTCATGCGTTGGCGCCCATCTTGGGAGGGGCAAAGTCAGGCCTGACCTCAGCCCCTCGGTTGCCGCATCCGGCGCACACAAACCGCGGCTCGATATCAGACAAGCGAATATCGTCCGGCCAGCGATCGGGGCTTAGTGCAACGTGATGGCCGCAATGGCAGTAGACCAGGACGCCACGTAGCCCCATCTCGCGCATCTCGCCGAAGGTAATCTTCATCTGCCGGCCGTCGGCGTGCGTAGGCGTGTGGCGTCTTACCGGACGGGACATGCCGCCATTAAAGCGGGATCGCCAGCAGCGCGCAAATTGGCGCTTTCCTAGTAGCTCAGAACGCGGGAGAGCTACTGCGTATTGCGGGTGTGGAGAATTAGCGGGTTGCGCGCGTGACGGGAGCCGCAATCAAAGGTCATCCCTATGTCGGCGACGGAATTCTGCTCGTTCGTAGGCACCTTGGATAAACTCCCGCAAGCCTCCTTTGTAGTTCAGACCGAGCCGGTGGACCTGGATCGAGAATCCAGCCGCCTCCGCATCTTCCTTCAATCGCTCGGCTCGCCGCTTGTGATAATATTGGTGGTCGCTCGGATCAGTACGATCTCCGAGGCTCGCGAGCTTCGTTTTGCTCCATTCAGCTAAAAACGACGAGAACGCATCTTCAATATCTGTCATTTGGATCATCAATTGACGACTAAAGGTGAGAGCGGCCGCGCGTGGACGACCGCTCCCTCGAATTATCAGCGTAACGTGGGCTCTGGAATTTTGATCCTGTGCACCTTGGCCAGAGCCTCGAACTGGATGCGGATGCGCTCGGTGAGCACCTGATGGTCGGCAATATCGGTGGCCAGCGCCATCCGCGCCCGCGTCGTAAACGGCGCTGCTTTCTTCGTCATGGATTTTCCCCCTCTACCTGGACTCGGCCGGGATCGGCCGTCCCCAACAATAGAGCACAATCCGAAAATATATGCAACTTCAAGCTGTTATGTTGATAAATTACATTAAGGGTCGCCACGTTGACTTGCAGCCTAGCAGCGCGGCCCGCAAGATCTCCGCCATGGGACAAGTAAAACACGCTGCCACGATTGCGACCACCCGGTTTCGGCAAGCGCGTCGACATGTCCAAAATTGCGGTTCGAGGGAGCCGTTCGGTCCTCCCATTCTCCACCAAAACAGGCCGCCAATCTTCAACGTCGAAGCGCGCAACGATCGTAACATGATCGTCTTTGCCGGTGTGCTCGGCGGGCTTGGCGCAGCATACGGATTTGCCACCAGCGCCGGACCGATCAGCGCTCCTGGCCAGCTCCTACGGCATCCTTGGCGTCTTGGTCGGTGTCCTCTTGCAACCTTGGTCAACATCACTCGCCGGCTGTGGCGGTAGCCACGCCCTGAAATTTATCCCGTGAACAGCGGCCGATACCCAATGTGTCGGATGCGATACGGCAGTTGATCGAAATCGGATTGAAGGCGCCACGGGCGAAGGATCGCGACTGAAGCGCCAACGTTCACTTTGGCGGATGAGACTGGCCAAAGTACTCGCCCAGGCCGGCCAGAAGACCACCGCTCGGCAACGGAGGCGGCTTCAACGTTTTAAGCGCGTCCGATAAATAATCGGCCAACCGATGATACATGAACATCTTCAAAGTCGGGGCGAGAGTAGGGGAAGGTAGCTTCAGAGATATGCCCGTGACGTCTTCAACAATTTTCCCGTTGCCTTGCTGCTCTTCGGCGAGGATGTCCTGAAGCGTTCGGTGCATGTTTCGAACGTTATGCGCGTAGCGGTTCCTCACCCTGGCGACGCCTTCGATAAATCGGACTTGATCCGGTCGGAGCAGACCCAAACCTTTCGCTAGCGCCACTTTCCCCGTGCGTCCTGAGATGCTCAGCCGCGCAACAAACCCTTGGAAGCTCTCTTCGCTTTCGTCTTGCGACATCACACCAAAAACCGACCGTGGCCGGCGCGTGCAGATTAGGTCGTTCAACATCGGCTCGATGACCGCATAGGTCTTCACCGTTGCGACGTAGTCCGGATCGTTCAGGATCGATGAGATTGTTGCGGTAGGAACCTCTAAATATTGCTCCGCGGCGGTCACACTCTTTTCCACCTCCGCGGCGTACTTTGGCCACCAGACGTCGAAGGGTTCTTTGGCGGGCTCCGTGATAAGGCTTTCGGGAATTGCCCCGGAGATCGGCTGCTTTGGCATTCTGCTCTCGAATCGAACCGTCATGCCTTGTAGCATATGGATATAGTGGCCGGGTTTGCGCACGTGGGGCAGGGCGTGGGTCAAACCGTAGAAAATCAAAATAGCACAACAATTCCAGTGCCCTTCGGTTGACACCCCTTCCGCCAGTATATTGTTCTCCTCTGTTCGCAGTCGTTCGAACTCCACAGCAAAATCAGTGACTTGCGCCGAACCGCTGTACTTCGCAGTTCGCCGGGGTTCATCCTAGTCAGGTCGCTGACCGTAGATTTTGACCGTGGGTTCGGAGGACGGTTTTCCTGGGGGAACAATGGCTGGAAGGCTCAAACCATTCGACGTCGATCGCCAAACCAAGCCCGGCAAATACGCCGATGGCGGTGGGCTTTACTTGATCGTTACAGGACCAACATCGAAAAGTTGGTCGTACCGATTCTGGAAAGATGGCAAGGAGCGCTGGCACGGGCTCGGCTCCTTAAAAGATGTGTCGCTAAAGGATGCGCGGCTGGCACGCGATGCAGCGCGGCTGCGCGTGAAGGGCGACCTGTTCATCGTGCATCCAACCTTAGTGCCGGACCAAATCACCAGAAGCCTAAGAATGGAGCCCGACGTCACTCATTGTGTCGGCGCTCCCCGAAGAACCGCGAAGGGCACGCCCCTGTCCGGAACGTATGCTACCACGCGATGGCGGCGCAGCACGGAATACGTCGTCGAAGATCCAGGCTTTGCGTCTGAATTATCATGTCTGATCGGCGCACTGGTGCCTCACAAGGCGTTCTTTTCGGAGCTCAAAGCCAACGGCGGAACTGCAAGCATCATTATTCAATTCATGGACGGCTTTCTCGCCGACGAATTGTCCAGCGTAATGCTTGCTCGACTTTTGGAGCTCGATTTATCACTCGGGATCGAGTGCTACGCGGGTCTTCCAAAGTCGCGGACGGCTCAACGTGTTATGGAAAAAACAACGTATGTCCGGTTCGGGTCAAAGGCGGCGGTCCGCACCGGCGGCGGTGACTTCTGCTCTACCCCCGACTCCAGACCTGCCGCTGCACAGCGCCAACCGACGCAATGGGCCAGATGCGGAAGTCCCTGTCACTATTCGATTAGCTCATCGGCCCTCGCGAGCAATGATGGCGGCACGGTGAGACCGAGCGCCTTTGCAGTCCGCAGATTCATGCTCATCACATATTGCGCAGGCTGTTCGACCGGAATATCTGCAGGACGCTCGCCTTTAATGATTTTGTCTACCAATCGCGCGCTTTGACGGCCCAAGGACACCAAATCAGGTCCAAGACTTATCAGTCCCCCGGCAGCCACGGCCTCCCTAAAACCGTGGCAAGAGGGTAGCCCATTGACCAACGCGAGATCAGCTGTCTCCTTAATGCTGCCATATGTGAGCGAGCCGGAAACTACCAATAGAGCTTGCTGGCGAGTCTGCTTCATCTCATCGAACGCGCGTGGTAGGTCGTCAGCGGAATTTACGGCGACCCGCGTTAGTAAGACTTTTAAGCCCGGAGCAGACCGCTCCAATGATACCATCGCAAATGGAAAATTCGGATCGCCAACAGCTCCTAATATGGCCACGTTAGAAAGACCAGGCACAACCTCCGTCAAAAGTTGAAGCCGCTTCGCGTACGTTTCCTCGGCCGCTTCAAACGTCACCCCTGTCATATTGCCGCCGGGCTTGGCCAAGCTTCTTACAAGTCCGATATCTACAGGCGCGCCGACTGAAATAAATACTACAGGAATCTCAGCAGTCGCGGATTTTGCCGCGACGCCGCCAACAGTTCCTCCGACGACAAGAATATCGACGTATGGAAGCACTGCCAAAATGGCTTCTTTCATTTTCTCTACAGTTGGAGCGGCAAACTGTTGGCGGACCAGCCTGATGTTTTTGCCATCAACATATCCGAGTTCACGAAGACCGGTAAGCAATCCTTCCATACCCGCACTGCGAGATGCGGCGTCGACGTATCCGACCGTAGCGACCCTTGTGCGTTCCTGTGCCTGCGCTGTGGTCTGCCAAAAGGCGGCACTGAGAAGCGCACCAATAAAGCCACGGCGTTTCATGTCGTCCTCCAAGGACGTGTTGCGTGCGTCGGACTATAGCAGCGTCGCCATGGCGGAAGATATTACAATGAACCCCTCTGGTCCGCCCACCAATGGATAGGAGAACCCAGCACGCTTGACGATGCTCCATCTGCATCTCTCGATTATTGACTGCGAAGGTGCTAAAAATTCCGGGCGGTTCCTAAGGGTAGATCCATGCGCCCATTCGTAACCCGCCGTGCCTGGTTGACCAGCGGCCTTGCATTTCTTCTTGCGACAGGCGGGAAGAGTGAAGGATCGCGTCGGTGGCGCGTGGGATACCTTGATTCCGGGAGATCCCCAGTAGGCAGTAATACATTGAGAGGTGCGCTTCGCGCGCTGGGCTACGAGGAAGGAAGGAACCTCGTCATCGACGTTCGAGAGGCAAATGGGAAGTATGGCTTGCTTCCGGCTCTCGCTGATGAACTCGTGGCCCTGAACCCTGACGTCATCGTTGCAAACGCAACGCCGGCGATCGCAGCGGCACAGAAGGCGACTTCAACAATCCCGATTGTCATGTCGCCGGCGACAGATCCCATCGGATCTGGTTTCGTGGTAAGCTTCGCACATCCAGGCAGAAATATAACCGGTGTCGCCAATATGTTCGGCGACACAACCACAAAGATGCTGGACATCATTCGGTTGGTGTTTCCGACTGCAAAGAAGATTGGCATCTTGACTTCAAACAATCCTACTCATCCGCCCCTAGCCGCTCTTGCAGTGTCCGCAGCCGAAAAGCTTGGCATTTCAGCAACCCCTTTCGCAGCGAGAGACCCTGAAGATCTGGAGCTTGTGTTCGCTCAAATGAAGACGTCTCATTGTGACGTCGTTTACGTTCTTGCGGATCCACCGCGCCCCTCCTTACCTCAAATCGCGCTGCGGGCCAGCTTGCCGACTGTTTTTCAAGTGAACAGCTACGTGACCAACTATGAGGGGCTAATAAGCTACGGCCCTGACACCACAGTCTTCTTTAAGATGGCGGCTACGTACGTCGACCGGATTCTAAAAGGCAGCAAGCCAGCTGACATTCCGGTAGAGCAGCCCTCGGCGTTCCAGCTTGTTGTCAACCTGCGTGCTGCCAAAGCACTGCAGATAACAATCCCAGAGGGCGTCCTGCTAATGGCGGATCAGGTAATTGAGTAGCCAATGACGACTTCCGCTGTGGGTCAAACGCTGACGTTCGGCCGACAACGTGACAAGGTCGGCTCCTGGCCCAGCGGCGGACAGTCGTTCGACGAATTCCGGTCTACCCCGATAGCCAGACATAACTCATTCGTGAACCGCCACAGGGCGACCGCTGTCCTTGCGAGTGAACACAAGGGACGGCAAGGGCGACCAACCCTACAGCGGGAAGACTTGCCACGGCGCCTGCCTCCGGCTGCATGTCAGGACGCTCGAGGCAGCATTCCCGTTCCGGGAGGCGCGATATGCTGCAGTTGAAAGACAAGGTCGGACGGTTCGCGACGACAGGGCGCAGCTGCCAGAACTGGAAAAAGGATCAGGAACTGGTTATTTCGCTGCTCAACAAGATCGCCATTTCCGACGGCGGCGCCGAGAACACGCTCAAACCACAGATGGTCGTGACCGGTTATGCCAGCGACGGCCTTTACAACTCGATTCTGTACTTCCAGAAGAAGAACTTTCCCGGCACGCCTGACGGCTATGTTCGGCCTGCCGGTCCGACATTCAATCGGCTCGTTGAACTGTCGACGAAGGCGGCCGCCAAGCCCGCCCCGCCAAAGGGCCAATGGGACGCAATCGCGACTCCTTCCGTCGATGCTGCACTTCGCAAAGGTCTCATCGACGATTCAAAGCTGGACTACGCAGAGGTCGTTGACATCATCCGGGCTACCGTTGCAGACGGTATGGTCACCGCATTCGAGCTGGACGACCTGACCACCATTGCGAACACCTCCAGAACGCTCTCCCCCACCTCGAAAAAGCTCATCACGCTCTTCGTCGGAGAAGAATACAAGGAGAAGCGCGGGATCGGACCGTATGATCTCAATTCCGACCAGAAAAAACTAGCCGCGGAAATGGTCTGCGATTTCCTGAAAAATACGAGGACGACGTTCTTTCCGAAGCTCGACCCACACCGCGTCGGCATAGGTATTCTCAGGCGCATTGCGAAACCGAGCCTCATCAATCAAGACCAGGGAAGTCTGTGCGGGCCATCCGCCCTGATGTTCGGCTACGCGTCGGACAAGCCAGGGTCTTACGCGCGCTTCGCGATCGATCTCTATCAGAAGGGGCAGGCGAATCTTGGCCGCCTGCTGATCAAGCCGGGAAAGGATGTGAGGAACTTCACGCCACCCTGGTCGCTGGACCACGTCGACTGGCTGACATGCGCCTCCATACGCGATTCGGAGAACTGGTTCCTGGATTTCGACGACACAGGCAAGATCAGCGATCTTGCGGGTGTCACCCTGCCGAGCGAAATGGAGCAATGGTTTCGCAAGGCAGGATACCGGGACGTGCGCGAGAATACCAACATTTCACGATTCAACAAAGACATCGACGATGTAAACGAAGCCAACCGGCTGCTCGACAGCGGATATCGCGTATGTCTTTTCATAAGCGCCAATATGATCGACTATGACGACCAGTCCGATAAAGGCTCCGCGCTTACGATGCACTGGGTCGTGCTGCGCGAGAAGATACAAGTGATGAACGGGTTCGTGAAGGCGAAGGTCTTCTCATATGGCGATGGAGACTATTTGATACCGCATCCGCAGGAAAAAACCCATGCCGTCAAGCCCCTCGCGGTTCGGGACTTTCTTATGAATTTCTATGGGTACGTTGCTGCCAAGGGGTGACCGGGGCCAGAAGCGCCAAGGCAAGACGATGCTGGCCACGCACGAGATGGCCTTCTCAGCCGATGTCTCCACCCGCGTTGGCTTCATGAATGCCGGCATCATGGCCGAGGATCGGCACGCCCGAGGAAACCATCCGCCAGCCGCGCAGCGAACGGCCGAAGGTTCAAAATTTCGCGTTGACGGTCCGAACTAGAACAGGAGAACCGGACATGGCCGCTTTCCAAGAGGTTTTCCGCCGCTCCGGCATCGATGAGGGCCGCAGCCCGCCAGGCATGGTGGTGCCGTTCGGCGGCTCCAACATCGTGGCTCTGATCGATCCCGGAAGAAAGCTCAAAGTCGATCCTAACCCCCATGCCCTCGGGATCAAGGAGATCGATGGCGCCGATACTCTTAGACGTGTCATGCAGACCAAAGACACCTTCTCCGCACCCGACATCGATCCGCAGCTCAGGGCGGCGTCACTTCCCGCCACCTTCAATGGCGATGCACGGTTTTTCGAAATCAATGGCCGGATCAAGCCGATTCCCTTTCCCGGTCTGGAGGTGGTGGCCCGGTCGGCCGGCCGGAAGATCGAAGCCAAGCTCTATGTTGTCGTGCTGCCGGAAATCAAGATCAAGGTGGCGTTCCGCAACGTCATGATTCCGGGCAGCGGCGGCGCTCCGGCTTTTCACGCCAAGAAGCCCTGCAGTGAGCAAGATGAATTGCTGACGATGAACAATATATGGAGGCCGCAGGCCAACATCCGCTTCGAGCGGGTGCCAACCGACTGGCTGGTCATCGACGACTCGCAGGCTGCCGTCAAACAGGAGCTCGCCAATGCGACTGGCATGAAGGATGCGAGCCTTGCGATCCTTCCCGATGTGATCGATGTCGAAAAACTGAAGAGCTTCTTCGCCAAACACAAAGTTCAAGGCGCCCATCTCACCATTTTCTGTGTCGACAAGCTTCGGTCCAAGGGCTCCTTTCCCAATGGCTCGTTTGCTCGATCGCTGGACCTTGCCTTCATCAGCTCGCAACGCGGGCCTAACACGTCTGCCCATGAAGCCGGGCATTTTCTCGGCTCCTACTCGAAGAGCGCGACCAAGCCCTGGGACAGCAACGGCCACACATTGGAGATCGATCCGAAAACCGGAAAAGAAAACAGGGCGGAAGACATCAAGATGCTGATGCGCGACGGAGGCGCCGGGTGGAAGATTCCGTTTAATCTCGTCAAGGAGTTCCGCGACTTCCCCGGCTAGCATCCAAAGCTCAGACGGCAGCTGGAAATCACTCCTGACGTCGAATGTCGCCTTTGGGCCACTTTCAGAATCATGCAAGGCAGCAAATGGAATCAGCCTGTCGGGACGCTAGTGGAATCAAAATCGCAGGTACAGATACCGTTGTTGTGCGGGCCGCTTCGTCATGTAGACCGAGCGGGGGGGAATCCAAATTCTCCAATTGCGGGTTTGGTGGACTGGCCGTCTAATCGCGAGGCGAGCAAAGCTGGCGTGAGCCTGCTCTGATCCAGCCCTCGGAAGCGGGCCACCTACTTCGGAAGCACAGGCGGTTGGCCCGCTGGGCGGTTAAGCGATTTAGGGCACGCCATCGGACTGGCAACGCCAGTGACTTCGCGGACCATTGCGGTGCTGTGCGAGTGGACTGAATCCGGGCAACAGTTCCTCCCTGACCGATTTGATAGCCAACGATTTGGAATAAGTCGATGTTCCGTAATCTGTTCGCGGTCGCGCTGATGGTATCGACCAGCGCCGTGCTCGCGCACGATCACAATCGGCTTGATCTGTCGAAGTGGTTTGCGGAGCTTTATGACCGAAAGGGAGATCTGTGCTGCGATGGTAGCGAAGCGATGCATTTGTCAGAGGTAGATTGAGAGATCACCGGCAACCATCCATTACCGTGTCCGCGTGCCGACAACGCCTGGGGGCTTCGGGCGCGATGGCTGGCGCCACCAACGTGGAAACCGAGTGGGATTACGTACCCGACGACGCCGTCATCGACGAGCCGAACAGGGCTAAAGCGACGCTGGTCTGGCCGCTCTATGGCCCGATGGGTGTGAGCATTCGCTGCTTCATACCCGGGACGATGAAGCGCCTCCGATTTTAATCGGCGCAAGGCGGAGTTCGGCTTAGGGTCAAAAGCCGGCATCTGGGCGCTCTAAGATCTTCGTCTGCTTCCAACCCAAAAGCCGACCACTCCGCGCTCCGTGGTTGAGAGACGCTGCTTCGCGACCTGATCGTGGATTTCAACCGTAGCTATCAAGCTGAGCCGCAAAAGAGCGAACGCAAACAAAGCGATTTGGAGGAGGGAGTATCCGCCTTGAGCCGGTCTCGTTCGAAATCTTGGATCGGCAAGACGCCCAAGACTAAGGAGACGTTGGCGCGCTGACTTGCGCATCCATCAACCGGGTCAACAGTCATCAGGTTGCCCCATCCAACGCCAAGCGTTTCCGTCAGATCTTTGAAACATTGAGGCCGCACCTCAGGGCGTGTGGCATCAGTCCACTTGAAGCCATCGACGAAAACGCCCCCCGCGTCCTCGTGGTTGAGGATTTTGCCACAAAAGGTCTTACGGGAGATCCGGGTGCCCCTGACGGAGGAAACTTCCACAGTTTCTGGCGAAGACACGGCAAGTCCGGAAAATCCGGAAAGGCAGGGGGCCGGTGGGGTCTCGGCAAGCTCGTTTATTCGACATCATCCGATATCAGATGCTTCTTCGGGCTTACGGTCAGGGCGGGCGATGAAACACCCCTCCTGATGGGGCAGGCTGTGCTTGCCAGCCATGAACTCAACAGCAAGCGGTACGTTGCTCACGGCTTCTGGTTTGGCGCTAGAAACGCAGTCGGAATGCAAATGCCGGTTGCCGACGCTGCGTTTACAAAGGATTTTGCCGAACTTACCGGCATAGCCAGGACTACGCAAAGCGGTCTGTCTGTCGTCATCCCCTTCATCAAGCTGACACAATCTGATCAACGATTGAATGGCGGACCCGCGGCAGATTCGTCCGGACGATCACCTGAGCGGCGTCTGCGCTTCGCACGGCCGAAACCAGGCCCAAGACCGAAACGAAGGCTGACCCGGCGTAGATGAAGAGGCAGATCAGGAACGCCGCCAGGATGCCAATGAGCCACCTCATGGAGCGGCAATCATGGTGAAAGGGCATTGTTCCAAGATGCGATCGGCAAGGACCTCTAACGCCTCTGCGCGGAGAAGTTTAATCATCTTGATCGTTGGAGGTTGGCAATGCACAAACTGATCGCCGCAATGAGCGCTGCGTTCGCAGCAGCGTGTGGGAGAGGATCGTAGACAGACATGCTGCTCGGGTCGTCACGTTGGCGTATGGTCGCCGCTGTTGAAACCCCGGGCGGCAAGTTCCAGCTCGAGTTCGGTAATCCGCTCGAAAATGCGAGCAGCGATCGCCTCGGACTCTTCGGCGGTTAATGATCGAATGCCCCTTGAAGATAGCTCGTCCCTGAGAACCTTCGCCACGAGCAAGTGGATCGCCATTGGATTAAATCCTAAAATGACGATCCAATCGCAACCGAAGGGCGAACGCAAGGTGGGTAGCCCACCGGCATTGGATCGATCTCTTTCTTCGTCGAGTGAGCGCTTCAAATGGCTTTAGGAGGAAGCCCACCACCCGTCGGGGAATGGCTCCAACAAAGTCCAATCGACTTGGTTGTCGTTGTCAGGGAGGCTGATAGCTCCTGCATTCCGGCTTAGTGGCGCGTGGCCACGGAGGCGAACAGATAAAGCGCCCCGTTCACGACGTCGAACGCGGCGTGACGGAGGATGTGCCAAGCGTAACGGAGGCACACCGCCGGCGCTTCGCTCAGCTTCTTCGACCAGATCTCGAAGATCTTCCAACTCTGAGAGCTGAGAAGTGAGGTCGCTAAGTCGTTCGGCGTAAAGGATTGCGCGAGAGCCTCGCATAAATGTCCTCCCCAACACAAAAAAGCACTATCAGGATGGCGTCAGAGCAAATAGCGCGAGTAGTAAAAGTAGAAGACTAACATCGGTAAATAGCGGATTTCAACACGTCAGGCTTAATGGCCCTAGGACTGCGTCCACCCTTGCCAACGCGTCAATGATCTTGACCTATTTTGCCGAAGGCATCGCGGCAACAGAGGCGGGCCTGGAGACTTGTCGGGGCCGGTCAGCGGCTAAGCTAAGAAGCCAATCAAATGGCGGCGAGTGAAGGAGGACAAGTGCTGCGATCTTTCGTCAGGCTGCCCTCGCACTGGTTTGGGGATCGCTGACGTCGGAGGAGATCATCGCTAAGCTTCGCGCCCCCGGCTATTCGCACATCCAGGAACTACCAGCCGGAAAGATAAAGACCTACAAGGCCGTCAAGGAACGCACCGCGCGCTCGCTAATCGTCGACAGCACCGGCCAAATTGCAGAGGTGGCGAGATAGCTAGACAAGCAGACGAAGCCAGACGTCTTTACTGGACAGCGTGCCGGTTGGCGTCGCAATCTCCATATCGACGACGCGAAACGAGCCATGACTTTCGTAAACGTAGCGAAGGTGCCAGACCGTGCCGAGTTCGGGCGAAATGGCGAAGTCGTCCAACGCGCGTGTGATGTTGTGAACGGCATCGCGTCGCCCGATCGGTGCGGAGAACATCGTTTCTATCAGCACGGCCAGGCTCATGCCGCCGACCAGCATGGCTCGTGCAGCTTCGTCGCCGTGAGATAGCCGGAGGGCGGTCACGATGACGGCAATAGCGTCGGGTTCTTCAGAGCCACAGCAGGTTCGCTTCGCCAGCAAAAACATAATGCCGGATGCCGCCCTTTTCATGCAAGCGACATCGAGCCGACGCCAACATATCTCAAGCGACAAACATGCCCACCGCGAGCCGCGCTTGCGGAATGTGGGCGACGCCTTCAGGGTCTACTCGTGTGGGTCGTTTCCCTTCGGCTCCTGCAAGAATTTTGGCAGGTGTCCCCGCGCTTCACCATCACGCGGGGCAGGGCGTTCGGACGGGTCGCGACCGAGCTTGGACTGCAGCTCGACGAGGTCGGTGAAGACGTCGGCCTGGCGGCGCAGCTCGTCGGCGATCATCGGCGGCTGGCTCGCGATGGTGGAAATCACGGTGACCCGCACGCCGCGGCGCTGAACGGCCTCGACCAGAGAGCGGAAGTCGCCGTCGCCCGAGAACAGCACCATCTGGTCGATGTGCTCGGCGAGCTCCATGGCGTTCACAGCGAGCTCGATGTCCATGTTGCCCTTGACCTTGCGGCGGCCGGAGGCGTCGATGAACTCCTTGGTCGCCTTGGTGACGACGGTGTAGCCGTTGTAGTCGAGCCAGTCGATCAGCGGCCGGATCGAGGAGTACTCCTGATCCTCGATGATCGCGGTGTAGTAGAACGCCCTAAGTAGCGTCCCGCGGCTCTGAAACTCCTTCAGCAGGCGCTTGTAATCGATGTCGAAGCCCAGAGTTTTTGCCGTCGCGTAGAGATTGGCTCCATCGATGAAGAGCGCGATCTTGTCGGTAGAGGAAGGTGACATTCAGTTCACGCTTTTCGTGAAGCAGCGCAGATTGAGGCGGAGACTTTGCGGAATCGCGACACGAATATGTCGGTCGCATTCTACATGGATCGCTAGCGAAGGCCTTAGCGTACAGATTGATGCTTTAAGCTCCAACTATTTTCGACCGCGGCTCGAGCTCTGACGATAGCCGAAAGTTGGTCGTCCCATTTGTAACGTATGCCGCCTAATTCCAAGTACTTATCTCCACGGTGCTCGCGCCATGCCTGTCGGCGATTTTGCCCTGTTTGAACTTTTCATCCACCGGCGCGGCCGCGGCGAGCGATGGTCTGTTCCAGGTCCATGCGGAAGTTCTGTTAGCCGGGAGCAGGAGAAGCCGGCCCGCAGCGCATGAGCATGACCAATGAAGCGGCGGCGCCGGATCCACCGAAAGCGCGACCGTCAGCGCCTGATGACGCATCGCCGGCTCAGGCGGTAACCTGACGTCAATAGGTACCGCCTTACGATCTAGCATCGCGGATTGGTGACGAGTACCGCGGTACGCATGGGCATTGAGAACCCGTCGGCTACCGGAGCCGGCGGGTTTTTCATGTGCTGGAGCTTGGGAGAGATGGCCCGCCTGTGCTAGCACCGCGGGTGCCGTGTCGATCGTGCGGAACGTCGCGGCGTCGGTCGCAGGAGCAGCCTTATAGCCGTTCCCGCGACCTTCAGTTTTGAGGCTCCGGCGCTCTGATGCGCAATTGGATCAGCCTTCGTTTCCAAACTCGCTGAGGTTGTGACTGGAAATGCACCGACTCTGAGTGCATGATAGGCGGATGCAGGTGCATTGCCCAAAATGCAAAGTGATCGTCGCCATTGGCAGAGACAAGTGGTTCTTCGACGGCGGCGAATGTAGGGAGCTTCGCGGTACCGTCGCGGGCGATGCTAAGGAATATGAAAAGTGCCCGGTCCTCATCGAAGCTGTGTCGACCGTCAGGAAGAATGCCGCCAGCTAGGCCAGCGCCTTGCGTGGTCTCGCCCAGAGACGGCCCCGGCTTTGGGGAGACCTGGGGATAAGGGGCCGGGGCCGCTCCGCCAGCTTGGGCGAGCCGGCGAGACAGCAAACCGGGCAACGCTGCTAGGTTCCTACGGGAGTGAGATCATAGCGGCGACAGGAGCCGCACATGAGTGCCGCTCTCATGCAGCTCAAGCCAGCCTTTCTCGACGGCGCTCCTGACGCCGGCGCAGAATTCGGCGCCGGCGTCAGGAGCGTGTAGAGGAAGGGATAGTTGATCTTTTCGATGTGGATGCGGCCGTCCTGAACCGGCTGTATGCTGGCGGCGAGCTCGAGCAGCTTGCGGGCTGCGGCTTCTGGATCGGCAAAAGGGCCTTCGGTGACGTGCTTCATCGCTGGAATCAAAACCTCAAGCCCATGCTTGGCCTGACTTGCCCGCGACTGTCATGCCAGTTCGGGACGATATGCACAGATCCGCGGCGCTACATGCTGAGCAGACCATGCGCAAGCCGACGCGCGCCCACGGCTGATCTTGCGGGAGGGTGTCGAGCCGCACGTCGGCCCTGCGATCGCAGCGGCCGTTCAGGCACTGGATGCTGCAGGTCACATGGCCGTCAGCCAGCCATTCAGCGGGGCGGATAGTGACCGGCCCATTTTGCGTATCGACGGCGAGCGTGCATGCCGCCATCAAAGCGGCATCGTAAGTACCTCGCAAATTATCGATTCCTAGTAGGTCGAGGCGCGCGCGAGCTACTGCGTGTCGTGGGTGTGGGAGAGCCGCTTGTTATTTCTTTAGGAGCAAGCCCATGTCTCGCGCCATCCGCTTCACCGATCCGATATGCCGCCCGAGGACTGCCGCAATTTCCGACGCGGCGCGCCGACGTGCCATCGCGGCAAGCCTCTTTCGTTCGCTCTCGGTCCACTGCTTTGGCTTCGATGATTTCACTTCGCGATCATCCAGCCGGCTCGACGAAAGCGGTATTGGGAAATTTCCGGGTGGCGACTCTTGACGGCTTAGTGCACGGCGGGAGTCTGAGCGGCCACATGGGGCAGCATCAGCACGACATCGACGAGCTCGCGCGCATGGAGCGGCCGTGCCGCGACTGGGCGGAGGAGAGCAGGGTGCCGGGCGAGGCCGGCGCGCTGCTCGAGATGGCGGAAAACTACGGCCGCGAAGCTGCCAAAAGAACCGTGGTCGGGACCGTAGATCGCGTGCGGCTCAGACGGAAAACCCCAGCAGCTTCAAGAAGGTTGACAGGACACCCCTTCCGCCAAAACACCAGTAAAATCAGCTACTTAGACTTGTAGATTGGCTCCAGCGCACAATCGAACGTACAATCAGCGCGCGCTATCGCGAGCCCGACATTGAGTCAATCTGCCGCACGTTGGCGGCCCAGACTGACGATCCGGTAGAGCGCGCGGCGCTGCTGGAGATCGCCGGCAACTACAGGAAAGCCCCGCCATGTTGAGGCGGCGCGAAGGGCCGCCAGGTGAGGCAACAGGGGTCCTCTGAAGGGCCGAGAACCTACGGCGAATTGACTATCTATTCTTGCGGAACCGGCGCCTAGTAATTCGATCACCGGCCCATCACGGCATATATCGGTGACTGAGAGCCACGTGCTCCCGCCAAATACGCGGAGCCATCTATGGTCAAGCTCATCCCTTCTCTCACTGAACGCCTAACTCAAATGGCGAGCGCCGCTCGAACCCGGGCCGAAGCAACGCCTCCGGGGCCAAAGCGGGAAGCTCTTTTGAAGGCCGCGCAGCTCAGTGAGAACGCGCTGCATATTCAGCAATGGCTGAGCTCCACGAGCTCGCGAAAGCCAACGTAACGATGGGTTCGCAAAGGCCCGCCAGCGTGAACCGGCGCATACGGCCGCCAACTAAGGCAACGTACTTCTACGTGTTCCGCTTATAAATACACGCGCAAGGAACAAACGAAGATTTATTATTAGCGCAATCTGTTCTCGCCCGGAGAACAACGGGCCCGCCGTGAACCGGCGGGCCTGGAGGCTCAGGCTTCGCCCTTGGTCGGGGCAGCCATTGCGGCCAGATCCATCGCGACGGAAACTGAAATCACCGGATCGACATGGCGTAGGTGCGGCTGCCTGACGTCCTCAAAGACATAGATCATGCAAGCTTTGAGGCACAATTCGGCAAGGTCGCGGACCTTGACGTTCGCCAAGGCAAGTTGTGCGGCCTTGAAGGCGTCGCGCGCCTTCTGATGCGCATCGAAGACCGCATCATAGTTGATCTCGTCCATGTGCTTATCGTAACCTGACCGCTAAACCTTAACAGCGGGTCCAGTCCCTATGTGTCGAGGCACAAAACCGATCGACGGCCTTGATCAGTGCGTCCTTCAATCCACCACTCTGCTGCGGCTAACCTCAACAAGCGCAGGGATCAAAGCCGGCTGGCTGCAAGCTCGAAATACTGTGAACACGACGACGCCGCCAAAGCCAAGGCGCTCACGCAACCCCGTTCGGCTTGTGGTGGTCTGCTCCCGACAGTGATTTGTCAGTTGCGGTGGAAATCGAGCGAGAGCGCGATTGTAGTGAAGCCTCGTCTCTGCATTCTATGGTCAGTGCCGCGAGGTCGTGCACCGCACGTAGAAGGAGTGAGGTCCGTTCGAAAAAAGTCGAAGATCAATACAGTTGACAAGAGACCCCTTCCGCCGGTCTATCCGACCGGGTTCTATCCGTCGGGTTTACCCGGACAGGTGATCGGTGAATCAGACATCCAATCCAGCTGCACTCGACAAGCTGAAGCTCCGCATTCAGGCGTTGCGTTCCAAGACCATCGCCAATGGCTGCACCGAGGACGAGGCGCTGTCTGCGGCCGCCAAGGTCGCCGAACTGCTGGATCGCCACGATTTGTCGCTGTCCGACGTCGAACTGCGGGCGTCGCCGTGCGAGCGGAAGGTCTACGAGACTTTTCGCAAGAAGCGAATTCCCCTGGACGACTGCATCGGGGCGATCGCTCGTTTCTGCGATTGTCGGGTCTGGCGCGAGAAGAACACGGCCGGCGAGAGCAGCTATGTGTTCTTCGGCCTCGGCGCGGACATCGAGGTCGCGCATTATCTGGCCGAATTGATCGACGGCGCCGTCCGCGCCGAGCTCGGCCGCTTCAAGACCTCGGTCGACTACAGCAGGTTCCGGCACCAGGAGCGGCATCTGGCCAATGCCTCCTTCGCGCTCGGGATGGTGGGGTCCATCGCGGACAGGCTGGTGGCGATCAAGGCCAGTCGCGATCACATCAACGAAAGCACCGGCCGCGGGCTGGTGGTTCTCAAGACGTCGGTGGTCGATGCGGAGTTCGACAAGCTCGACCTGAAGATGCGGACCCAGCGCAGCAGCAGCCGGATGGTGTCGATGACGGCCTATGAAGCCGGCGGCGCCGCCGGCGCGTCGCTGGCCATCAATCCCGGGCTTGCAGGGTCGCAGTCAAGGACCGCTCCCAAAGGGAGCTGAGCGCGTCGGGGGAGGGCGTGCAGCGTCACCGTCATTGCAGTTCAGTCGATCGACTTCTCGAGCTTCTGGGCTGCCCGGAAGTCGTCCATGTGCTGCAGGTTGGGCCCATGCGCAGCCTCCTTGGTCAGCAGGTGGTAGATCCGGGCCACGACGGTTTGCAGATGTTTCATTCGTCCGCGCGGCATCGCCCGGGCCTTGCAAAGGGCTCGGACCGCGTGCGCTCGGAAATAATCAAAAGCGTCTGACATCGCGGACTCAACGTCCCGCGAAACGATTGGTTCTTGGATTGGTCCTCGTTCGCGCGCCCCAAAGCGCCTCCAGGAACGCTGTCGAATGGGAGAACTTAGCTCGTCACGAAGCTATGGGATGGGCGAGGTATGTTCTTCTTTTTCTCGAACCGGCTGGGATGTCTCGGCTCGCTGCTGGTCTCCGGGTTGATCACTCTCGCGCTGCTTGTTCTGTTCGGGATCGTTCGGTTCTAACCGCCCGCGGGTTCAGGAACCTGGCCCTCGCTGACCCGTTGTTGGCACTCTCGTCCAGCCATGGAGGGCGCCCTTGGAAAGTACGATCATCGGAGAATTCGACACGCGCCGCGGCGCCGAGCTTGCGGTTGAGCATGTCGTGCAGGAATGCGGCGTGCCGCGAAGCGACGTCTTCGTCCAGCCCGTCGGTGGCGCGAACACGTCGGGGACACGCCCGGCCGGTCCTGACGCCAAGGCCGCGCCTGCGCCGGAGGGACACCAGAAGCTGGAAGGCCGGATCGAGGTCTCCGTGGATTTTCACGGCGATGCGCCTGAGAAGATCGCGGACGCCTTGAAAGGCGCAGGTGCGAAGACTGTCCGAACCAAGTAGCGACAATGGGCGACTGTGGCGCCGGAATCCGCGCACGCTGAACGGCCACTCTGGTTCTGAGTCGGGGAACCCCTTGCGCGTCAGTGCGTTTCAACGCGAACGCAGATTGCGAGGTCTCCCTGCTTCAGAGCTCATCGACCCTGATCCCCGGCGACACCGTCTGGCGGCGGTGCGAGGCGCGGCGTGTGGCGGTTCTGAACGATGCTGCCGCTTATTTCGCGGCCCTGCGGCAGACCCTGCTGCAGGCGCAGGACCTCGTCTATATCGTCGGGTGGGATATCCATAGTGAGACCAAGCTGGTCGGCGAGTCCGGGCGAGCGGATGATGGCTTGCCGGAGCAACTCGGCCCATTCTTGCGCGCGCTGGTCCACCGCCGTCCCACCTTGCACATCAACATTCTCGTCTGGGACTTCGTCTCGTTCTACGCCTCCGAGAGGGAATGGAATTCCGCGGCCAAATTTACCGCCGACACAGATGGCCGCGTCCGGTTTCACCTGGATGCCACGCTTCCCTTTGGGTCGGCCCAACACCAGAAGATCGTCTGTGTCGATGGTTCACTGGCGTTCGTCGGCGGGCTCGATCTGACGATCAGGCGTTGGGACACCAGTGATCATCGCGCCGATCACGCATCGCGCTGTGATCCCCAGGGCAAGCCATACCTGCCGTTTCATGACGTTCAATGCGTGGTCGATGGGGATGCGGCGGCGCAGTTGTTCGACCTCGTGGAGCAACGCTGGCGCGCGGCGGGCCAACAGATTGATGATCGGCGCCCGCTGAAAAGCTTGCGCTGGCCGGCGATTGTGCCGGTCGAGGCTGAACATATTCCGGTGGGTATCGCCAGGACCGAGGTGGTTTGTCCGGCAGGTTCGACGCTCCGGGAGGTCGAACGCTCGCTGATTGCAGCGATGCGGTCCGCGACGAAATTCGTGTACATCGAGAACCAGTTCACCAGCGCCACCAAGATCGCGCGCGAATTGGCGGAGCAGATGCTGCGCGTGCCTTCGCTTCGGGTTCTGATCGTCACCCCAAAACTGCACTCCTCATGGCTGGAATCCCAAGCGATGCAGAACGGCCGGGGCGCTTTCATCGATTGCTTCAGTTCGGCCGGCGTCGCCGATCGCATCCGCTTCGTCTACCCGGTCTCGGGGAACGGGGATACGGAAGCGGCCGTGATGGTGCACAGCAAGCTCATGATCGTCGACGATCGGATCTTGAGGATCGGTTCGGCCAATTTGAACAATCGATCGATGGGTGCCGATAGCGAATGTGACCTGATCTTCGAAGCCGCATCAGACGAGCATCGGGAGTTCATCGCCTCGGTCCGCCGTCGCCTGATCGCCCATTTCTGCGGTCTCGATGAACAGACCGTCGCGCAAAACGAAGATCGTCTTTTTGCGCTCCTGGACGACGTCGCAAGCGGGACGAAGGCGCTGCGGGACGTTGAATCCTCGGTCCTGACCAGCGCTCTGGCCACGATGGTTCAGCCGGTGGCGGACCCTGAGGCGCCTCTTCATCTGGAGCGGGCGGCATCGCGGATGTGGAGCACGAAGACGATCATCGGGATGGTCTCGATCGCCGTGGCGCTTTTTGGACTGGCGATGGCCTGGTCCTACACGTCGTTGAGCGATTTCGCCGACGCGGGCCGGATGTCGACGCTTCTGTCTGCCTATTCGCAGTCCGTTTGGGGTCCGCCATTCGCGATTGCAGCTTTCGTCGTCGGCGGGTTTGTCGTGTTTCCGGTTCTCGTGCTCATTGCGGCGACTGCTGCCGCACTGGGACCATGGCTAGGCTTCGTCACCGCCATGACGGGGGTCGTGCTCAGCGCCTTCATCCTGTTTGCGATCGGACGGGCACTCGGGCGCGAACGCCTCCAGCGTTTGCTCGGACGACGTACCGCGCGCATCCAGGAACGTGTTGTCGGCAAGGGCATTCTGGCTGTCGTCGTCATCCGGATGATCCCGATCGCGCCGTTCTCAGTGGTGAATGTCGTGGCTGGCGCGAGCACGCTGCCTCTGCGTGACTTCCTGGTCGGAACGCTGCTCGGCATGACGCCCGGCATTCTCGCCATGGCAGTTTTGGGGGCTCAGATCGCTGATCTCGCCAGGAACGCGTCCTGGGTCAACATGTTGCTGCTCGCACTGGCGTTCCTGGGCTGGCTCGCGATCTGCGCCGGCGCGCAATTCGTCGCGACGTGGCTCGCCGGGAGGCGCTGATGCGCTTCATGACGTGGAATGTGCATGGCACCTTCAATCTCAATCCGAAGTTCGATCTGGAAGGGATCTGTTCCATCATTCGCAAATGGGCTCCCGATGTCGTCGCGCTTCAGGAGGTGGATTCGCGATCGCGATCGGACGATCCGTTTGCGAAGCTGGCGAGCGTCGTCGGCGATCACGGTGTTCACGCCAAGTCGATCGTCACGGCCGATGGCGACTACGGCCAGACGCTCCTGAGCCGCTTTCCATTCTCCGGCCCGCCCGAGATCGTCGACGTGTCGTATCGTGAGCGGGAGCCGCGCCGAGCGATCGCCGCGGGACTGCTGACACCGGTTGGCGATGTTCGCGTGGTGGCCACGCATCTCGGCCTGAGCATCCACGAGCGCCACGCGCAGGCTCAGGCGCTGGTGAGCCTGGTGAAACCTGGAAGGACCGTCGTCCTCGGGGATTTCAACGACTGGTTCTGGATCAAATCGGTGCGGCGCGTGCTCGCGCAGGTCTGCCCAAACCGTACGCGGCTGCGAACTTTCCCGTCGCATTTGCCCCTGCTGCGGCTTGACCGGATCTATGCGACGTCCGACAGCCCGATCGGGAAGGTTTGGACCGACGAAGGCGCGAGGGCCTATTCAGACCATTTGCCTGTTATTGCAGACATCGAGATCCCTGCGGGGTCAAACGCATCGAAAGTGCGATAAAAAAAGTGCTGTCTGCAGAAGGACTTGGCTACTGTGCATGGGGTTGTTTTCGCACATTATGCAGTCGGCCCGCAGTGCCGCTCAGCGGGACCACGAGGAACTCTTTCCTCACCTCAGCATTATCTGGCCATGACGGAAGACATTTCCTACCGGCGCAAGCCCTTGACTCCCGAGCAGCGGCAGGCGCGCGATGCGACACGCCGTGTCGAAGCCGAAAAAGCCATGCGCGATCATGAAGCTGCGCAGAAGGCGTTTTATGCCAACAAGGAACGGCTAAGGGCCGAACGGTTGGCACGTGAACAGACGGAGGCGAAGGGCTGACCGTACGCGGTCGCCCCGTCAAGGATGTCCTTGCCCGCGAGCGCCGGTCTCAGTGCCGGTGAGGGATGCGGGTCACGCTCAACGCCTGCTTCAGCGCCTGAACGGCACTTGCGAAAGGTCTGCGAGGCGATTGCGCCTCGATCGCTTCGGCTGCGACGCGACAATCGTCAGCGACCTTGAGCAACCCGCCTCGCGCGAGGTCCATGGTGGAGAGAGCTGCCTGCTCCAGGCAGACCCGTTCAAGCCGTCGAAACTCCCGCAGTTCTTTGCTCATGCGTCAGCTCTCGATGTCCCCGGCGCCATGCGGCGCTGAGTCTGCTTAATGAACAGTAAACATCTCTGCCTAGCCGGGTTGGCTGGCGTAGAGCTGGTGGGTGCCTTGGGCACGCCCAGCGGGCTTGACGGCGTTTGGCTTCCGCCGGAAGCTTCCAACGACCCTGAATTGAACCACGGAGACGTTCGCTTCCAGCCAGTCCGATCCCGATCAGCGCAAACGACAATGGAGCTGACCATGACCACGTTCGACAAGCGCGAGCAGGGCTTTGAGGCCAAATTCGTCCACGACGAGGAGCTCATGTTCAAGGCCACGGCCCGGTCCAACAAGCTGCTCGGGCTCTGGGCCGCAACCCAGCTCGGCCTCAGCGGCGATGCCGCGGCCGGCTACGCGACCGCGTTGGTGACGGACCATCTGGAGAGCCAGTCGATGGATGAGATCCTCGACAAGGTGGCAGGCGATCTTGCCGCCAAAGGCGTCGCACGCGAACAGGTCGCAGCCAGGCTTCAGGAATGCTTGCACCATGCGTTGTTGCAACTCGAAGCGGACAAGTGAAAGCAAGCCGGCCCTCGACGGCTGGGATCGGGAGGCGGGCGGTGACTTGCGGAATATCTTGCGGAGTATCTTGCAGCAGCCTCGGCAAATGGGCCGGCGCGATCGCACTCGCTGCTGCGATCCTGGTCGGCTGCAGCGGCGCTGAGGTATCGGCCACGCCGCTGACGCCATTTCGCTACGAGGCGCAGGCGCAGCGTCATTGCCCGCACGACCGGGTTGTCTGGCTCGATTTCAGCAAAGGTGTCTATTACGGCAAAGGCCAGAAGCGGTACGGCCAGGGTTTTGACGGCAGCTTCGTCTGCCTGAGCGAAGCCCGTGACAGTCTTTATCGGCGTTCGCTGCTTGGACTGCGGTAAGCGTATTGTTCGGGAAGTGCTGGGTGCTCAGGCGAAGGCCAATGCCACGAGGCTGGAGCACAGCAGGACCAGACCACCGGCGGTCAATGCCAGGAAGCCATCGGATACGAGGTCATGGTTGCGCATGGGACACCTGCCGCTCTCGTCTGCGATGCTCGATCGGATCGATTAAAAATGTCCGAACGCGCCGTCTTGAAAGGGTGATGCTTGCCGTCCGCGCGAGTGCCTCAGGCCCTCGTGCGGTAACCTTCAAACGCATGGGCCAGGAAGATCCCCGCGCTTACCAAACCCATCAGTGCCGAAACCGTCTCGATCATCGTCTCATTCCATTCCGCCCTGCACGCGAGAAAACGCGGGCGGCCTTGCACAGTCAAAAGAATTCCAGTGAGCGGCGCGACAATGGGGGTGGAGTGAGGATTTGGCGCAACAGAATGTCCAGGCGTGGCACAGAGCAGGGCACCGGCGCCCCGTAGTTCAACGGGGCGAGCGCATACGCCCTGTTTACCATCCCGGCGTGAACGCCGTGCGCTCCCCATTTCCGCCGTGTTCGGGTTGCGTTATCGTTACCACTTCCGACGCGGTGGTGGGCCGCCTCGGAGCAAAGGACCGGACAGCGCTACCCGTAGCCAAAGCGGGTTAGGTACGCCTCCGGCAAAGTGGTATTTGGGGCGAATGGGGATCCGACGGTCAGATTCGGTTTTGCGGGCCGCGCGCGCTGCTGCGATGGCCGCGACCTGCCTTGCGCTCGCCAATTGCGCCTCCTCCAACAAATTCGCCAGCCGGGTCGATCCGAAATACGGCGTGTCCTCGAGCCCCCGGGTCGTGGCTTTGGGCGATCCGGTCCCGAAGGGCGGCGGCGCCTATCGCGTCGGCAAGCCCTATGTGGTGGGTGGCCGGACCTATGTGCCCGAAGAGGACGTCAACTACCGCGCCGAGGGCATGGCGTCCTGGTACGGCGACGATTTCCACGGCCGCCTGACCGCCAATGGCGAGGTGTTCGACATGGGCTCGCTGACCGCGGCGCATCCGACCCTGCCGATGCCGTCCTATGCGCGGGTCACCAACGTCTCGAACGGCAAGTCGCTGATCGTCCGCGTCAATGACCGCGGGCCCTATCACGGCAACCGGCTCATCGACGTCTCGAACAAGGCCGCCGAACTGCTTGAATTCAAAGGCAATGGGATCGCCAAGGTCCGTGTCGAGTATGTCGGCCGGGCGCCGCTGGAAGGCTCCGACGACCGCCAGCTGATGGCCACCTTGCGCACCGGGACCCCGGCGCCGTCACCGTCGATGGTCCGGGTCGCCTCGGCGAGACCCTTCGTGCCGGAGCTGCCATCGTCGAACCGCGGCGCCATGCGCGGCGAAGTTCCGACGCCGGAGGGACGGCCCTACAATCTCGGCAACACCTCCGCCGACATGGCTTCACTCAGTGCGACCTCGGAAATGTCGGCCTCGAGCCGCAACCGGGGCCGGGCGCTCCAGAACGCGCGCGCCGTGTCCTATGACGGGGACGGCCGCTATGCGACCGAGAGCACTCCGTCCGGCGCCTACGCCTCGGATGGCGCTGCCGAGGCCCGCGGCATCCTGAGCGGCCGCGGCCTCTACTGAGCCGCGCTTTCCTTCAGGAAACTCATCAACGCCGCATTCACCTCGTCGGGCCGCTCCTGCTGGACCCAATGGCCGGCGCCCTCGATGATCAGCTTTCGCTTCAGATTGGGCAGCACGCGCTCGAGTTCGTTGACGCGCTTGGTTCCGATCAGGCCGGTGATGACGGCGTCTTTCGAACCGGCAATGAAGAGCGACGGCTGATGGATTTGCGCGTCCTGCCAGGGCGCCGTCAGCTCCCAATTGCGATCGAGGTTGCGATACCAGTTCAGCCCGCCGCGGAAGCCGGACTTGCGGAAGGTTTCGGTGAAATAGGCAAGGTCAGTCTCGGTGAGCCAGGCCGGCAGAGGCTCCTCCGGGTTGCCGTGGCCGAGGAATCCCTTGCCCTCCAGCACGAACATGGCCGCGGAGGGATCGGCAAGGCCGCGCCCGCCGAGCACGATGCGCATGGTGCGCGCGACGTCACGCTCGAATTCGGCTTCGGCAACGCCCGGCGCCTGGAAGTACTGCCAATAGAAATTGGTGATGCCGCCCTGGCGCAGGAGTTCGAGCGGCTTGCCGCGGCCGCGGAACGGCGGTGGCACGCTCAGGCCGGCGACCGCCGTGAAGATGTCGGGCCGGAACAGCGCCGCGTGCCAAGCCACCGGTGCACCCCAGTCGTGGCCGACCACCATGGCCTTGGTCTCGCCAAGCGCCTGCACGAGGCCGACGATATCGCCGACCGTGTCGAAGATCGAATAGGCCGTCGCCTCGGGCGGCGCTGAGCTCTGGCCATAGCCGCGCATGTCGGGGGCGACGACGCGAAACCCGGCCTGCGCCAGCGCCGGGATCTGGTGGCGCCAGGAGTAGGAGAGTTCCGGCCAGCCGTGGCACAGCACCACCAGCGGCCCCTGACCGGCTTCGCGGATGAACAGGTCGATCCCGTTGGCCTTGATCACGCGGGTGGATGACATCGCTTTTCCGCCTTGTTTCAGGGGTTTGGTCAGAAAATCTGAGGTGCCACGATAGGGGCGGGATGAGAATCGTGCAATCTCGGGACAAGCGGCCACCCCGTGTTGTTTGCACCGGCTCCAACTGTTAGAACGCCGCTCTCAGGGCTTGGCCATGGAATTTCATCTTTCCTCGTTTAGGCGCACCCGGTTTACCGCCGGAGCGCTGGCGCGCGGGCTGATCGCGACGGCTCTGGTGGCGGCCATTGGCTGGAGCGGGGCGCTCTACGCCGCCAACCAGAGCGTCCAGGGCGCCAAGAAAACAGATGATTCCGGCTTCGACGGCGACGCCCCGACCGCGATCCTGATCGAGGCCTCCAGCGGCAGTGTGCTGTTCGAGAAGAACGCCGACGAGCTCCGCGCGCCCTCGAGCATGATGAAGCTGATGACCGCCGAGGTCGTCTTCAACGCCATCAAGAAGGGCGACATCAAGCTGACCGACGAATACCGGATCAGCGAGAACGCCTGGCGCAAGGGCGGCGCACCCTCCGGCGGCTCGACCATGTTCGCCGCCATCAACAGCAAGGTCACGGTCGACGATCTCCTGCACGGGGCGATCATCCAGAGCGGCAACGACGCCTGCATTGCGCTGGCCGAGGCCATGGCGGGCAGCGAGCGGATTTTCGCCGCCGACTTCATGACCAAGCGAGCTCGCGAGCTTGGCCTCACGAAATCGACCTTCGGCAATTCCAACGGCCTGCCGGACCCCGCCAACAAGATGACGGTGCGCGAGCTCGGCATTCTCGCCCGGCACATCATTCTCGACTTCACCGAATTCTACAAACTGTTCGGCGAGAAGGAATACACCTGGAACAAGATCCGCCAGCCCAACCGCAATCCGCTGCTCAATTCGATGGAAGGCGCCGACGGTCTGAAGACCGGCTACACCAAGGAAGGCGGCTACGGCATGGTCGGCTCGGCGGTGCAGAACGGCACGCGGCTGATCGTTGTCATTAACGGGCTGGAAGACCCCGACGATCGCGCGACCGAAGCCAAGAAGATGCTTGAATGGGGTTTTCGCAATTTCGAGACCCGCACCCTGATCGCGGCCGATCAGCCGGTCGGCTACGCCAAGGTGTTCGGCGGCGAGAGCCGCTCGGTCAAACTGGTCGCCAAGACGCCCGTGAAGGTGATGGTGCACAAGAACGGCAGCGACAAGCTGATCGCGCGCGTCGTCTATAACGGCCCGGTGCGCGCGCCGGTCGAGGCCGGGCAGAAGGTCGGGCTGGTCAGGGTCTGGCGCAGCGGCAACATCGCAGTGGAGACGCCGGTCTATGCCGCTGACGCGATCGGCACCGGCTCGACCGTGCGCCGCGCGATCGACGGCGCCAGCGAGCTGGTGATCGGCATGTTCCGTGCGGGCGCCGAGAAGCTCTGATCATGAGTGAAAGCGCGGTAAAGTGGCCGTCCGGACGCGGGCGTTTCGTCACCTTTGAAGGCGGCGAGGGGACAGGCAAGTCGACCCAGATCAAGAAGCTCGCCGACCGTCTCAAGGCTGCCAGGATGCGTATCCTCGTCACGCGCGAGCCGGGCGGCTCGCCGGGCGCCGAGATCATGCGCCATCTGGTGCTGTCAGGCATGGGCAAGCTGCTCGGACCCGAAGCCGAGACGCTGCTGTTCGCGGCCGCCCGCGACGATCATGTCCACACCGTGATCCAGCCAGCGCTCAACCAGGGCACGTGGGTGCTGTGCGACCGCTTCGCCGACTCGACGCGGGCCTATCAGGGCAGCCTCGGCCGCGTGCCGGCCGCGCTGATCAACGCGATGGAGCGGGTCACGATCGGCGATCTCAAGCCGGACCTCACCATCATCCTCGACCTGCCGGTCGAGATCGGCCTGCAGCGCGCCGCCGCGCGCCGCGGCAGCGGCACGCCGGACAGGTTCGAGGCCGAGAAGCTCGGTTTCCATCAGGGCCTGCGCGAGGCCTATCGCAAGATCGCGGCGGACGAGCCCGCGCGCTGCGTGCTGATCGACGCCAATTCCGATCCCGACACGGTTGCCGGTCGCATCTGGACCGTGCTGCGTGATCGCCTGCTCCCGACCCCGGCATCGGTGGTGTCCATATGAGCCCGCGTCAGACCGAGCGCGAAACCGCCATGTCTCATCCGCGCGAGACGAGCGTTCTGTTCGGCCATCGCGAAGCCGAGACCGTGCTGCTCGCCGCCTATCGCAGTGGGCGTATCCCGCACGCCTGGTTGATTGGCGGACCGCAAGGCATCGGCAAGGCGACGCTGGCATATCGGATGGCGCGCTTCGTGCTCGCTCACGGCCAGCCGTCGGCGCCCTACGTGCAGCGCGCCGAAGACCTCGCCATCAATCCTGATCACGCCGTGGCGCGGCAGGTTGCGGCGAGCTCGCATGGTGGCCTGCTGACGCTGGAGCGCACCGCCAACGACCGCGGCGTGATGCGCACCGTCATCACCGTGGACGAGACGCGCGAGACGATCGGCTTCTTCGGCTCGACCGCAGCGGCCGAAGGCTGGCGCGTCTGCATCGTCGATACCGTCGACGAGCTCAATCCGAATGCCGCCAACGCGCTGCTGAAAATTCTCGAGGAGCCGCCGCAGCAATCGCTGTTCCTGCTGGTGAGCCACGCGCCGGCGCGCGTGCTCGCCACGATCCAATCGCGCTGCCGCAAGCTGCGCCTGCGCGCGCTCGCAACCGACGACGTGATTGCTGCAGCCGCAACCGCTGCCGATCTCGACCCGAACGATCCGGCGTTGCGCGAGGCGGCGGAGGCGTCCGAGGGCAGCGTCGCGCGGGCGCTGACGCTGCTCGGCGGTGACGCCCTGAAGCTTCAGCAGCGCACGGCCGCGCTGCTGGCGCGACTGCCGCAGGTCGATCCGCGCCAATTGCATACGCTCGGCGATTCGCTCGGCACCAGCGACCGCGTTGCGCTTGCCGCCTTCATCGACGGCATCGATCGCTGGATCGCGGAACGCCTGCACGCCGACGAGGCCAATGCCAACCAGAACCTGCCGCGCCTTGCGCGCCTAGCTGAGGTATGGGAAAAGATCGTCCGCGCCGCGCGCGACACCGAAACCTATAATCTGGAGCGAAAGCCCTTGGTCTTCTCGGTGTTCGGCTGGCTGGCGGACGCAACGCGCTAGAGCATGATCCGGAAAAGTGTGCAGCGGTTTTTCCGATAGGATCGTGCTCAAGACAATAAACTAACGCAGGTTCGTTTCCCAATTTCGAGAAGCCGGTAAAGGAATTCGTCGTGGCAGCGCGAGCTAAGAAAATCGCTAAAGGCAAGAGCAGCAAGAAGAAGGCTGCCACCAAGGCCGTCAAGAAAGGCGCGAAGAAGGCCGTGAACGCGCGCGCGCGCAAAGCTGCCAAGAACGTCAAGAAAGCCACGAAGACCAAAAAGACGGCCGCCAAAAAAACCGGGAAGAAGAGCGCCGCGAAGACGGCAAAGAAGGCAGCGAAGAAGCAGGTCGTCGCCAAGAAGACGGTGAAGACAGGAACCAAAAAGCCAGCCAAGGCTTCGGCGAAGAACAAGGCCTCGGCGAAAAACAAGGCCCCGGCGAAGAAGATAGCCAAGACGGCGAGGGTGGCTGCGCCCGCAGTGACCGCCGCACCAGCTCCTGTCGCGACGCCGCCGAAGACTGCGAAGCCCGATGTATCGAAACCCAAGGCCCCGCGCGCGCCGAAGTCCATCGCAGCGCCGCACGCCAACACGCCCGTGGCCGTCCCCGCGCGCGACAACGTCTTCTACATCACGACTGCGATCGCCTATCCCAATGGCAGCCCGCATATCGGCCACGCCTATGAGGCGATCGCGACCGATACGTTGGCGCGCTTCGCCCGGCTCGACGGCAAGGATGTGTTCTTCCTGACCGGCACCGACGAGCACGGCCAGAAGATGGTTCAGACCGCGGCCGGCGAAAAAATGTCCGTCTCGGAGCTCGCCGCCCGCAATGCCGGCCGTTTCAAGCAAATGGACGAGCGCCTGAACGTGTCGTTCGACCGCTTCATCCGCACCACCGAGGAGCAGCATCATCGCTCCAGCCAGGAGATCTGGCGGCGCATGGAAGCGAACGGGGATATCTATGCCGACATCTATGCCGGCTGGTATTCCGTGCGCGACGAAGCCTATTACGCGGAGGACGAGACCCGCCTGAACGAGGACGGCGTGCGGCTCGGGCCGCAGGGCACGCCGGTCGAATGGGTCGAGGAGAAGAGCTACTTCTTCCGCCTGTCGGCCTATCAGGACAAGCTGCTCAAGCTGTACGAGACGCAGCCCGATTTCATTGGGCCCGACTCCCGCAAGAACGAGGTGGTGAGCTTCGTCAAGGGTGGCCTGCGCGACCTCTCGATCTCGCGCACGACGTTCGACTGGGGTGTCAAGGTGCCCGGCGACGAAGAGCACGTGATGTATGTCTGGGTCGACGCGCTCACCAACTACATCACCGGCGTCGGCTTCCCCGACGAGAGCGACAACAACTGGCGTTATTGGCCTGCCGACGTGCACATCATTGGCAAGGACATTATCCGCTTCCATGCGGTGTACTGGCCGGCTTTCCTGCTGTCGGCCAGGATCCCGCTCCCGAAGCGGGTCTATGCCCATGGCTTGCTGTTCAGCAGGGGCGAGAAGATGTCGAAGTCGGTCGGCAACGTGGTCGATCCCTTTAACCTCGCCGACCAGTACGGCGTCGACCAGATGCGCTATTTCTTTCTGCGCGAGGTGCCGTTCGGCCAGGACGGCAACTACAATCACGAGGCCATCGTCGCGCGTATCAATGCCGATCTCGCCAACGATCTCGGCAACCTCGCGCAGCGCTCGCTGTCGATGATCGCGAAGCAGCTCGGCGGCGTGCTCCCGGAGCCCGGCGAATTCAGCGACAACGACAAGGCGATCCTGTCACAGGCTGATGGCATGCTCGCGGCGTCCCGCGAAGCGATGGCGACGCAGCAAATCCATCACTGGCTCAATGCCGTGTGGGCCGTGGTCGCGGAGGCCAACCGCTATTTCGCGGGCGAAGCGCCGTGGGCGCTCGCCAAGACCGATCCTGTCAGGCAGAGGACGGTGCTCTACGTCACCGCCGAAGTCGTGCGCCAGATCGCAATCCTGGCCCAGCCGGCGATGCCGACGGCCTCGGGATTGCTGCTGAACAGCCTCGGTATCCCCGAAGCGGAGCGCAACTTCGCCGCGCTTGGTGGCGCAACGCGCATCGCGCCCGGTACGACGCTGCCCGCGCCGACGCCGGCCTTCCCCCGCTATATCGAGCCGGCAGCCTAAGGGCGCTCGCACCATGCTGGTCGACAGCCACTGCCATTTGGATTTTCCGGATTTTGCGGAGGATCTCGACGGGATCGTGTCGCGGGCGCGAGCGGCCGGCATCGGCCGCATGGTCACGATCTCGACGCGGGTGAGAAAGCTGAACCAGCTTTTGGCCATCGCCGAGCGCTATGACGACGTCTATTGCTCGGTCGGCACCCATCCGCATAACGCTGATGAAGAAGACGGCATCGCGCCGGACGAGCTGATCGCTTTGACGCAGCATCCCAAGGTCGTCGCGCTCGGCGAAGCCGGGCTCGACTATTTCTACGACAACGGCTCGCCGGAGGCGCAGGCGAGGGGCTTTCGTGCCCACATCGCCGCCGCCCGCGCCACCGGCCTGCCGCTGGTGATCCACACCCGCGAGGCTGACCAGGATTGCGGCCGTATCCTTGAAGAGGAGACGGCAAAAGGATCGTTTCGCGCGGTGTTGCATTGTTACACCGGCGGGCGCGAGCTGGCGCTGAAGGCGGTCTCGCTCGGGCTCTATATCGGCTTCACGGGCATCCTGACCTTCAAGAAGTCCGAGGCCTTGCGCGCGCTTGCGGCCGAACTGCCGTCCGACCGTATTCTGGTTGAAACAGACTCGCCCTACCTTGCGCCGGGCAAGTTCCGGGGCAAGCGCAACGAACCGGCCTATGTGGTCGAGGTCGCAAAAGTGCTCGCCGAAACACGCGGCGTGTCGTTTGACGAGATCTCGCGCCAGACAAGCGAAAACTTCTTTCGTCTGTTCTCCAGGGTGAAACCTTAGAACTGGGAGCCGCATGACGCTGACGCTGACGATCCTGGGCTGCGGCTCCTCCGCCGGCGTGCCGCGTCCGGCACTCGGCTGGGGTGCCTGCGATCCCAACAATCCCAAGAACCGCCGTCGCCGCTGTTCGCTGCTGGTCGAGCAGACATCGGGCGAGGGCACCACGCGTATCGTGATCGACACCTCGCCTGACCTGCGCGAGCAATTGCTCTCGACCAATGTCGACCACATCGATGCCGTGTTCCTGACCCACGAGCACGCCGATCAGACCCACGGCATGGACGACCTGCGTTCGGTCGTGATGCACATGCGCCGGCGGATTCCGACCTATCTCAATCAGACGACTGCGAACGACATCATGTCGCGGTTCTCCTATTGCTTCGTCTCACCGGCGGGCAGCGACTATCCGCCGATCCTGACGGCGCAGTCGATCGAGGCCGG
The DNA here is from genome assembly GCF_023101105.1 of Bradyrhizobium sp. 155. NCBI lineage: Bacteria > Pseudomonadati > Pseudomonadota > Alphaproteobacteria > Hyphomicrobiales > Nitrobacteraceae > Bradyrhizobium > Bradyrhizobium sp. 155. The sequence continues at coordinate 3,886,581 of NZ_CP064704.1, forward strand.
TGACAGCCAGACCATCCAGGGGAAGGGCGGCCCGGTGACGATGACGGCGTTCCTGGTGCAGCACGGCAACATTCCCGCGCTGGGCTATCGCATCGGCGATGCCGCCTACACGCCCGATCTCAACGACATCCCACGCGAGAGCTGGAGCGCGCTGGAAAATCTGGATCTCTGGATCGTCGATGGCCTGCGCTACACCAGCCATGTCAGCCATTTCAGCATCAACGACGCGTTGTCCTGGATCGAGCGCTTCAAGCCGAAGCGCGCCGTCATCACCAACATGACGGCCGACGTCGATTATGAGGTGATCCGGCAGTCGCTGCCGGCGGGAGTGGTGCCCGCGTATGACGGGCTGCGGCTGGAGACCCGCTGAACCTGCGGGGGAAATTCCGGCGAGAGCCGGCATACTCCTTGCTTGCGCTAGCCCCATCATGTTGATCTAACGTCTGAAAGACAGGCGCTGGGCAGGGGCGATATTCATGCAGGACCGGCGCGCGACGTGCGATCGCCGGGACCTTCTGAATCGCTTCGTATGAGGATGGGGATCGCGTTGGCAGGGGACGATGTCACGAGCCGGGGGCCGGTGCGACGCGCGCTAGATCTCCTTTATCTCGGTGCGGGCTACGCCGCCGGCGCCTTCATGGTTGCGATCTTTGCAATCATGATGATCATGTCGATCGGGCGCCAGTTTGCGGTCAACATTCCCGCCGGCGATGATTTCGCCTCATGGTGCATGGCCGCGATGGCATTCCTCGGCCTCGCTCACACCTTCAAGCGCGGAGAGATGATCCGGGTCGGCCTGTTGCTGGAGCGTCTGCATGGGCGCTCCAAACAGGTGGCGGAGGTCGTGGCCCTTGGTATTGCCGCCGCTTTCATCCTCTATTTCACCCGGCATGCCGTGCAGATGACCTACGATTCCTGGCGCTTCAACGACGTGGCGCAGGGCGTCGTCGCGCTTCCGCTCTGGATTCCGCAGCTCGGGTTTTCCGGCGGACTCGTGATCCTCTCGATCGCGCTCATTGATGAAATGGTCAGTGTCATCAGCGGCAACCGGCCGAGCTACGAGAAGGGCTCGCCGGACGAGACTCCGGACGAATTCATCGAGCGGATATCGCAGGGCGGCGGAGGTTGACGATGGCCAATCTCGGCATGATCGAACTATCGTTCATTCTGCTCGGCGTCATGATCGTGCTGCTGGGAAGTGGCATCTGGATCGCGGTTTCGCTGGGGCTCGTCGGCTTCGTGGCGATGGCGCTGACCACGAGCTTGCCGCTCGGCTCCGTGCTTGCGACCACGACATGGAGCGCAAGCTCGTCATGGACGCTGGCTGCGCTGCCGTTGTTCATCTGGATGGGCGAGATCCTCTTCCGCACCAAATTATCCGAGGAAATGTTCCGGGGCCTGTCGCCCTGGGTGCAGTGGCTGCCGGGGCGTCTGACCCATGTCAACGTGATCGGTTGCGGCATCTTCGCGGCAGTGTCGGGCTCGTCGGCGGCGACCTGTGCGACCATCGGCAAGATCGCGCTGCCCGAACTGGACAAGCGTGGTTACGATAAGGGCTTGAGTCTAGGCTCGCTCGCGGGCTCCGGCACGCTCGGCCTGCTGATCCCGCCGTCGATCCCGATGGTGGTCTATGCGGTCACGGCGAATGTCTCCGTGCTTCAGGTGTTCCTCGGCGGCTTCCTGCCCGGCGTGCTCGTGATGGTGCTCTATTCCGGCTACATCATCGTCTGGTCGCTGCTGAACCCCAGCAAGATTCCGCCGCGTGACCATCCGATGTCGTTTCGGCGGAAGCTCCAGGAGTCGGCCAAGCTCGTTCCGTGCCTGCTGCTGATCCTGGCCGTCTTCCTCTCGCTCGTGCTGGGGTTTGCGACCGCGACCGAGTGTGCGGCCTGGGGTGTCAGCGGCGCTTTGCTGCTGGCGTGGTGGAGCCGCACGCTCACGCGCAAGAACTTCCTCGAGAGCATCATGAGCGCGACGCGCCTGACCTGCATGATCATGCTGATTCTGGCAGGCGCTGCCTACACGACCGCAGCGATGGCCTATACGGGCATTCCGGCGGCGCTCGCCACCTGGGTCCAGGGCCAGCAGCTGACGCCGGGCATGCTCGCGCTGTATCTGAGCATCATGTACATCATCCTGGGATGCCTGATCGACGGCATCTCGATGATCGTTCTGACCGCCGTGATCGTGCTGCCGATGGTCAAGCAGGCCGGTCTCGACCTGGTCTGGTTCGGCGTCTATCTCATCATCCACGTGGAGATGGCGCAGATCACGCCGCCGGTCGGTTTCAATCTGTTCGTGCTCCAGAACATGAGCGGGCGTGATACCTTGACCGTCGCGCGGGCGGCGTTCCCGTTCTTCGTCCTGTTGCTCGCCGCCGTGTTCATCATCACGGAATATCCGCAGATCGTGATGTTCCTGCCCAAGCTTGCTTTCCCAGACTGAGCGTACCGGTTTTGAAATTGACTGTGAGGAGAAGCCCGATGATGTCTCGTTTATTCCGCGCATCCTTGATCGCCAGCGCCGTGCTGGCTGCGACACCCGCTTTGGCTCAGACCAAATGGAATCTGCCGGCGGCATATCCGGCCGACAATCCGCACTCCGAGAATCTCGTCGCGTTCGCCAAGGACGTCGAAGCCGGCACGTCCGGCAAGCTCCAGATCACGGTTCATCCGGGCGCCTCACTGTTCAAGGCGCCCGACATCAAGCGCGCGGTGATGACCGGGCAGGCGCAGATGGGCGAAGTCTTGCTGTCGATCCACGAGAACGAGGATCCGGTATTCGGCGTCGACGTCGTGCCGTTTCTGGCGACCAGCTTCCCGGATGCCATGAAGCTGTACCAGGCGTCGAAGCCGCTGATTACGAAGAAGCTGGAGGCGCAGGGGCTCAAGCTGCTGTTCGTCGTGCCGTGGGCGCCGCAGGGCGTCTATGTCAGCAAGCCGCTTGCGACCATCGAAGACATGAAGGGCCTTAAATGGCGGGCCTACAACGTTGGGACCGCGCGCATCGGCGAACTGGTTGGCGCGCAGTCGGTCACCATTCAAGCCGCCGAGCTGCCGCAGGCACTTGCGACCGGCGTCGTGAACTCCTTCATGTCGTCAGGCGGCACGGGCTACGATGCGAAGGCATGGGAGTCGCTGAAGTACTTCTATGACGTGCAAGCCTGGATCCCGAAGGACTACACCTTCGTCAACAAGGCTGCGTTCGAGGCGCTCGACAAGCCGACCCAGGAGGCCATCCTCAAGGCCGCCGCGACCGCGGAAACCCGCGGCTGGAAGGCCTGGCAGGACAAGAGCACCTGGTACATCGATCAGCTCAAGGCCAAGGGCATGACGGTCGAGCCGCCGAGCCCGGCCCTGAAGGCTGGCTTCCAGAGGATCGGCGAACAGCTCACCGCCGACTGGCTCAAGAAGGCGGGAGCCGACGGCCAGGCCCTGGTTGACGCCTATAAGAAGATGTGAGGTCGAGGGGGCCCGGCGAATCCGACTAGTCGAAACTGCGCAACGACTTCGCGGCGACACCCAACCGCCGCGGAGGTCGAGACAAGCGGCTCTCAGCTCGAGATTGCCTTCGCCGATCCCGCTTCGTTGCGCAGCAGGAATTTCTGGATCTTTCCCGTCGACGTTTTCGGGATGGGCCCGAACACCACGGCCTTCGGCGTCTTGAAGCCGCTCATATGCGAGCGGCAGAAGGCGATGATATCGGCTTCGCTCGCGCTTGCGCCGTCCTTCAGCTCGACGAAGGCGCAGGGCACTTCGCCCCATTTCGGATCGGGCTTTGCGACCACGGCGGCAAACAGCACGGCGGGGTGCTTGTAGAGGATGTCCTCGACCTCGACGGAGGAAATGTTCTCGCCGCCGGAGATGATGATGTCCTTGGAGCGATCCTTGATGATGACGTAACCGTGCGCGTCGAGCACGCCGAGATCGCCGGTGTGAAACCAGCCGCCCTCGAAGGCTTCCTGCGTCGCCTTGTCGTTCTTGAGGTAGCCCTTCATCACGATGTTGCCGCGGAACATGACCTCGCCGATGGTCTCGCCGTCGCGCGGTACTTGCCTCATGGTCTGCGGATCGATGACGGTGACGGCTTCCTCGAGCGGGTAGGGCACGCCCTGCCGCCGCTTCAGGCTGGCGCGCTCGGCTGCGGGCAGATCATCCCAGCCAGGCTGCTCGGCGCAGACGGAAGCGGGGCCGTAGACCTCGGTCAGGCCATAGACGTGCGTCAGCTTGATGCCGATGCTCTCGGCGCCCTCGAGCACCGCGACCGGCGGCGCGGCACCGGCGATCAGGCCGACGACGCGGCGCGCGGCATCGCCCTTCGGTGCATCGGGCGCGTTGATCAGCGTGTTGTAGACGATCGGCGCGCCGCACATATGGGTGACGCCGTGCTGCTTGATCAGCTCGAAGATTTTCGTCGGCTCGACCTTGCGCAGGCAGACGTTGATGCCGGCGGCGGCTGCGATGGTCCAGGGGAAGCACCAGCCGTTGCAGTGGAACATCGGCAGCGTCCAGAGGTACACCGGATGCTGGCCGAGTTGGCCCGCGAGAATATTGCTGACGGCGTTCAGATAGGCGCCGCGGTGATGGGTGACGACCCCCTTGGGATTTCCCGTGGTGCCCGAGGTGTAGCTCAGCGCGATCGCATCCCATTCATCGCCCGGCAGGATCGCCGCGAAGTCAGGATCGCCTTGCGCGAGCGCGGCCTCGTACTCGATCTCGCCGATGCGCCCGCCGCCTTTGAAGGCGGCGTCGTCGACGTCGATCACGAACGGTTTTGGGCCACTCATCTGTGACAGCGCATCGGTGATCACGCCGGAAAATTCGGGGTCGACCAGAATGATCCTGGCGCCGCCATGGTCGAGCTGAAATGCGATCGAAGGTGCATCCAGCCGGATGTTCAGCGCATTGAGCACCGCACCCGTCATGGGGACGGCGAAATGCACCTCGTTCATCGCCGGAATGTTCGGCAGCATCGCCGCGACGGTGTCGCCGACGCCGATGCCCTTGCCGGCAAGGTACGAAGCAAAGCGCTTGCAACGCTCATGCGTCTCGCGCCAGGTGAAGCTGCGCCCCTCGTAGACCGTGCTGACGTGATCGGGATAGACCGCGGCGCTGCGTGTGAGAAAGCTCAACGGGCTCAGCGGCACGTAGTTGGCGGGCGTCTTGTCGAGGCCGATATTGTACTGGTTCTGCCGCTCGCTCATCGACACCTCCCTTACGCGCCGGCCTACAGGAATCCGATGGAGATCCACGGAAAGACGGCGACCACGATCAATCCTACCAGCAGCGCCAGCAGATAGCCCCAGATCGGCCTGATGCCTTCGGCCGGATCGACGCGTCCGATGGCGCAGGCGGCATAATAACCGACCCCGAAGGGCGGGGCGAATAGCCCGATACCCATGGCGAGAATGATGACCATGGCATAGTGCACCTCGTGGACGCCGACGGCGCGCGCAATCGGAAACAACAGCGGCCCGAACAGCACGATCGCCGGGATGCCCTCGAGCACGCTGCCGAGGATGGTGAAGGCCAGGATCGAGACGGCGATGAAGGTCGCCGCGCCGCCCGGCAATCCGGTCATGGCGGATGCCAGCGCCCGCGAGAAGCCTGATTGCGTCAGGCCCCAGGCCATGCCGGTCGCCGTGCCGATGATCAGCAGGATCGCGCCCGACAGCGCCGCGGTTTCGACCAGCATCGGAAACAGCCGCCGCCAGTCGAAGCGGCGGTAGACGAGGAGGCCGACCAGGGCGCCATAGACGATGCCGATCGTGGACACTTCGGTGGCGGTGGCGATGCCTTCGACCACGGCGTAGCGGATCACGAAGGGCAGCGCGAGCGCGGGCAGGGCGATGACGAAGGTCTTGCCGATCTCGCCGCCTGTGGCGCGGCGGACATGGCTCATGTCCTCGTGGCGATAGCGCCACCACACCAGCATGCACAGCGTTATGGCCAGCACCACGCCGGGCAACAGGCCGCCGGTGAACAGCGCGGCGATCGAGACGCCGGTGACCGATCCGATCGTGATCAGCACGAGACTCGGCGGAATGGTTTCGGTCTGCGCGCCGGTGGCCGCAAGAAGCGCGACGAGATCGCCGGGCTTGGCGCCGCGCTGTTTCATCTCCGGGAACAGCACGGGCGCGACCGCGGCCATGTCCGCGGCCTTGGCACCTGAGATGCCGGAGACCAGGTACATCGCGCCGACAAGCACGTAATGCAGCCCACCGCGGACATGGCCGAGCAGGCTGGCCAGGAACGCCACCATGGCCCGTGCCATGCCGGTCATTTCAATCAGGAGCCCCAAAAATACGAACAGCGGCACCGAGAGCAAAATGAGGTGGCTCATGCCCTCGTCCATCCGCCCGACCAGTACCATGACCGGCGTGCGCGTGGTCAGTGCCAGATAGCCGAAGATCGCGAGCCCGAAGCCGAACGCGATGGGAACGCCGGCAAAGACGCAGAAGCCGGCGACGCCGACGAAGAAGATGACGAGGTTGAGATTGCCGAGCGGCCGCAGATATGGCTGCGCCAGCCAGAACAAGCCGACGACGACGGCAACGGCGACCGCGGCCGTCAGCACCATGCGGTAATCGACTGCGCGCAGCAGCCGCAACAGCGCGAACGCCGCCATCAGGCAGATGCCGGCCGGCAATGCCGCGGCGCGCCACATATTGGAGATCTGCAGCGCCGGCGTGGTGATGAAGCTTTCCTCGTAGGCGTAGTCCCAGGACGGCCAGACGATCAGCGCCAGGAAGGCCAGCGCCGCGCAGGTCGCGACCAGATCGAGCCAGGCCCGCGTGGCCGGCCTGGTGCTGGCGACGACCGCGGTCATGCGCATGTGCTCGGAACGGCGGAACGCCACCGCCGCGCCCAGCATGGCGAGCCACAGGAACAGGATCGAGGCCAGCTCGTCCGACCAGATCAGCGGCCGGTGCAGGCCGTAGCGCGCGACCACGCCGGCAAACAGGATTGCGATCTCGGCGACGACTAGGATCGCCGCCGGAATTTCGACGAGGAGACCGAGTGCGCGCTCCGTCGAGGCCAGCAAGGAAGGCCGGCGAGGGGACCGAACAGCCGCCTCGCCCGCCACTCCGCTCACTTCGACCTCAAGATGAGCCATGACGGCCCCAACGCGTTACGACAGCTTGCCGACGGCTTTTTCCAGCAGGTCCCAGGCCTGGTCGCCATATTTGCCCTTCCACTCGGCATAGAAGCCGGCGGACCGCAGCTTGTCGCGGAATGGCGCGACCGCGGGCTGATTGAAGGTCAGGCCCTTGCCCGCGAGCTCCTGCTGGAGGTTGGCATTGAGCTTGGCGGTATCCTCACGCTCCTTGAGCGCTGCGGCATTGATGTTCTTGGCGACGATGGTGCGCACATCCTCGGGCAGGCTGCTCCACGCCTTGCGATTGGCCAGGAACCAGAAGCCGTCCCACATGTGGTTGGTCAGCGAGCAGTATTTCTGCACCTCGTAGAGCTTGGCGGTCGAGATGATCGCCAGCGGGTTCTCCTGGCCCTCGACGATCCTGGTCTGCAGCGCGGAATAGACCTCGGCGAAATTGATCGAGGCGGGCGCCGCATCGAATGCCTTGAACATTGAGGTCCATAGCGGCGACACCGGCACGCGGATCTTGAAGCCCTTGAGATCGTCCGGATGGGTGATCGGCTTGCTCGACGACGTGGTCTGGCGGAAGCCGTTGTCCCAAATCTTGTCCATGACTTCGAGCCCGGCCTTCTTGATCTCGCCGCGGACAAAGGCGCCGAGATCGCCGTCCATCGCCTTCCAGACCGTGCCGTAGTCCGGGAACGCGAAGCCGATGCCGTTGATGGACGCCGCCGGTACCAGGGTCGACAGGATCAGCCCCGACAGCGTGAAGAACTCGACGCCGCCGGACCGGATCTGGCTCAGCATGTCGGTGTCAGACCCGAGCTGGTTGTTCGGGAAGATCTGGAGGTCGAACTTGCCGCCTGTCTCGGCCTTGATCGCCGCGGCCATCTCCTTGGCGCGCACGTTCAGCGGATGCGTGTCCGGCAGGTTATTGGCGTATTTGTAGGTGAACTCGGCGCTCTGGGCGCGGGCCACATGGGGCGCACTGAGGCCGCCCAGGACCGCGGTCGCGGCGGAGGCCTTGAGAAGCGTGCGGCGGGAAAAGCTCATGGGTCTGCTTCCTCGGAAAGTTTGTTGTTGTTCTGAGATGCAAACCTATACGGACGGAAGGTCAGAAGGTCATCTGCGATCTCGCGAAGCCTCGCTTATTGCAGCCGGACATCCTCACGGCAATATCGGCTTTCGGCGGCATCGGCCCGATTCAAAAACCGAAAAACAACCCCATGCACAGTAGCCGTCAAAAGTCGGGACCACGTCCGACGGCCAGCCTGGAAAAGGACCGGGAACGAAGGTGCGATGAGAGGAATTCCAGCTAAATAACTGATCTGATTTGATATAATGATATTCCATAATATACCTTATGCGAATCGTGGATATGGCTGTGCAGGTCAGGCCAGATCATTCCGCAGCTACCCAGAACCCCTCTTTCGGATCAAACTTGTGCCAACAAATCCCCGGGCAAACCGACGCAGCGGTTGTCGCCACGGCAGCATTGGGAGGTTCGTCATGCAGGAGAACGTCGCCCGCGCAGACCGCTCGCGCGCCATTCCATTCGACGCCGCCAAGCTCGACCGCCTGATGGAGGCTGCCGGCCTCGACGTCCTGGTCGCGACCTCCAAGCACAATGTGCAGTACCTGCTGGGTGCCGAGCGCGCGATCTTCTTCGACTACATGGATGCGCTCGGCGTCAGCCGCTATCTGCCGGTGCTGGTCTATCCCAAGGGCGCACCCGACAAGGCGGTTTATGTCGGCCACCGTCTGGAAACCCATCAGCGCGCCGTGGCGCCGCCATGGGTGGCGCAGGTGCGGACCGAGTCCAACGGCTCGGTCGATGCGATTACGCGGGCCGTAAGCCTGATCCGCGATGCCGGCGTGCCCCTGAAGCGGGTCGGGGTCGAGATGGCGTTCCTGCCGATGGATGCGGGCCGGGCGCTCAGTGACGCCCTGCCCGGCGCCGAGCTCAAGGACGCGCTGCTGGTGCTGGAGCGGCTGCGGGCGGTGAAGTCGGCGGACGAGCTTGCGAAGCTCAAGACGGCGTCCGAACTGGTGATCGCCTCGATGCTGGCGGTGATCGCCGGGCACGGGCCGGGCACGACCAAGCAGCAATTGTCGGACGCCTTGCGGCTCGCCGAAGCCAATCGCGGGCTGACCTTCGAATACTGCTTGCTCGCCTGCGGCAACAGCCACAACCGGGCGCCCTCGGCGCAGCGCTGGGAGCAAGGTGACGTGCTGTCGCTCGATTCCGGCGGCAATTATCACGGCTATATCGGCGACCTCGCGCGCATGGCCGTGCTCGGCGATCCCGATGCCGAGCTGAAGGACTGTCTGGCCGAGATCGAGGCGGTCCAGCGCGCCGCCTTCGCGGCGGTCAGGCCGGGCGCCATGGGCGGCGACATCTACGTCGCGGCCGAGCGGCAGCTCGCGAAGATCACCCAGCGCGACTGCACGGAGTTTTTGGCCCACGGCATGGGCCTCGTCAGCCACGAGGCCCCTCGCCTGACGGCCAAAGGTCCGATCCCCTACGACGACACGGATGCGCGGCTGCCGCTCGAAACTGGCATGGTGGTGTCGATCGAGACCACGATGAAGCATCCGAAGCGCGGGTTCATCAAGCTCGAGGACACGGTTGCGGTGACGGCGACGGGTTACGAGATCTTTGGCGAGGGTGGTCGCGGCTGGAATTTGGGTGGCAGTTCGCTGTAGGCTGGGACCGCGCGCACAGCAGACATCTCGCTCTCGGCCCAAGCCCAGCCGGGTCGTCAACCCCTGTCCTACACCGCCATGACCTAGACTTCCGCGGAAGCGGTAGCTCGCGGCATGCGCATGACCTGCTCGAGGGCGTGTGGGTGCTTCAGCACGGCAAGCGTCTCGCGTGCGCTGAGGCTGCTGACGACTTCCTCGAAATCGTCGCTCTGCTCAATCTTGGCCCGGCCGATCGCGAGATCTATGTCGATTTGGCCCGATTTGCGCGGCGGCGTTTCGAGGGACTGCATGTGCGGTCCCAGCAACGCGGGATTCTGTCTAAGTTCGATCAGGGCCCCGTGTGGCTCGATTCGATCCAGGCTGGCAAGCTCTCTCGCCCTCTGCAGCAGCGCCGGCACGCGATTGTCCTCCGGGGTTGCAAACAGGCGCGCCATTCGCGGGGCCGTCGAGGTGACGAGACCGATCGGAATGGCGCAAACCAGGCCGATGATCACCGGTGACATCCAGAGCAGCAGCGGAAGCGACACGGCGTAGGCGCTTGCCGCCATGGCCAGACCGCATAGGGTCGGCACCGTGAACTTGCGATAGACTTCGTCGCGCGTGATCCTGCCATCGCTTCGCCGTTGCACTTGCCAGCCCGCGTCACGGCCCAGCAGGATCTCCGCCACGGCGGTGGATTGAAAGATCATCATGGAGGGGGCGATCAAGGCGGCAAGCAGGCTCTCGGCGACCACCGCCAGCAGCACGCGAAATCCGCCGCCGAATGCCTGTCGTTCCGCACGCTTGGTGAGCAAAACGAGGTAGGCCAGCAATTTGGGCACGATGAGCAGCCCCATTGTCGCGGCAAAGACCCAGGCGGCGAGCACGGGATCCTGTGCGGGCCACGTTGGAAACAACGAGAAGCCCTTGGGAAAGTACTCCGGCTTGACGAAATAGGCCTGCAAGGAGGTCAGGATTCCGAGCAATAGAAACAGCAGCCACAGCGGCGCGGTGAGGTAGGATCCGATCCCGGTCAACAGGTGAAGCCTGGAGACCCAGTGCAGGCCTCGAGCCGGTAGAACGGCAAGATGCTGGAGATTGCCCTGACACCAGCGGCGGTCGCGCGCCGCGAAATCCAGAAGCGACGGGGGCACCTCCTCGAAACTCCCGCCGAGACCTGGAGCCATGAAAATTCCCCATCCCGCTCGTCGCATTAGTGCGGCTTCGACAAAATCGTGGCTGAGGATATGGCCGCCGAAAGGCTTCCTCCCGCGCAATTCGGGCAGGCCCGCCTCTTGCGCAAAAGCCTGCACCCGGATGATGGCGTTATGTCCCCAGTAGTTGCCCTCTGAGGCGTGCCACCAGGTGTTCCCGGCCGCGATCAGCGGGCCGTACAAACGACCCGAGAACTGCTGAAGCCGGCTAATCAGGGTTCGCGCATTGACGACGATCGGAAGCGTTTGAATCAGCGCGGCTTGCGGGTTCGATTCCATCGCGCCCGCCAGCCGCACGATGGTCTCTCCGCTCATCAGACTGTCCGCGTCGAGAATGATCATGTAGTCGTAGGCGCCACCGAACCGCCTCACCCATTCGGCGATGTTGCCGGACTTTCGGGCGGTGTTGTCGGATCGGTGACGATAGTAGAGATGGCCCGAACCGCAGTTGCGCTGCAGTTCCAGAAACGCAAGCTCCTCGGCAATCCAGATGTCCGGATCTGTCGTGTCACTGAGCAGAAACCAGTCGAACAACGGGTCCTGTCCGGTTTCGCCGACCGACTCGTACATGGCGCGGAGTCGCGCCATGAGATGGTGCTGATCCTCGTTATAGGTCGGCAACAGCATCGCCGTTCGGCCGGTGATCGTGGGCAGCGGACCCTGGCTGTCAATTGGCAGCATATCCGGCCGCCCCCGCAGGAGCACAAAAAAACCGGCGACTGAAGACACGAACGAAAACGCGATCCAGGCAAGCAGCACGAGAAACAACCCGAACACCATGCCTTCCAGGACCGTGACGCCACCAACCTTGAGAACATCGTACATCTCAACAGCGCCCGCAGCGGTAATCGCGACCGTTCCGCCAAGAATGAACAGGCGCCGCGCTGCAACGGCAGGGGCGGTCCGCAGTCGCCCCGGATCGGCACGGTTAGTCCGGTCCAATCGGCAAGGCTGCATGGGGAGAGGCGTTTCGTCGGGAAGATACCGAATGCCAAGCTCAAGCGAGAGCGCGGGCGAGGTCGTCAGGGCGCCCATCGGTAAACCCAGACTTCAGAGATCGGCTGTTCGCCCTGCATCAAGATCGCCCTCAACTCGACCGGCGCGTCCTTCACGGCGCACTGGAAACTCAGGCGCCAGCCGCCGGTTTCCGGGTTTGGCTGTGTGACGACGTTCTTGATCTCGGATTTGTCGGCGCTGACGGCACCCCTTACCTTGTTGGGATCGACCGCCTTCAGTCCGTCGCCGACGAGTTCGAGCACGAACAATTTGCTGTCGTCGCCCCGCGCGCCAACGCCTGTGCGGGTGAACCGGGCCAGGGAATTGGGCTTCGGCGCGTCCGGACCCCAGTGCAGACGGTAGGTGTAGTTGTTTTCGCTCTTGGCCTGGAGAGCTGTTTTCGGGCGCCAGAAGGCGGCGATGTTGTCGTGAACTTCCTCCTTGGTCGGGATCTCAAAGAGGACCACACTGCCCTCGCCCCAATCTCCGATCGGTTCGACCCAGAGGCTTGGGCGACGCTCAAAGCGCGATTCGATGTCCTCGTAGGCAAAGAAGTTTCGTTCCCGCTGCATCAGGCCGAAGCCGCGAGGATTGAGATCATTGAATGTGCTGGCTTGCAGATCGCGCGGATTGTTGAGAGGACGCCAGAGTTGCTCGCCCTTTCCGTTGAACACGGCGAGCCCATCGGAGTCGTGCACGGCAGGGCGGAAATCGTCGACATCGTGTCGGTCGTTCGGACCGAAAAAGAACATGCTTGTCATGGGCGCCAGGCCGGCATGCTGCAGCTCGATCCGCGGATAGAGCGACATCTCCACGTCGAAGACCGTCGGAGCGCCCGGCCTGATCGTGAAGCGATAGCTTGCCGTAGCGCTCTTGCTGTCAAGCAGCGCATGGACCACGACAGATGTGGCACCCGGCGCGGGCTTCTCCAGCCAGAACGCCTTGAAGAAGGGAAATTCCTCCCCCTTGCTCTCGCCGGTATCGATCGACAGACCGCGCGCGGACAGGCCATACGTCTCGCCTTTGGCAACGGCACGGAAGTAGCTGGCGCCGAGAAACGCGCAAACCTCGTCGTAATAGTCGGGGCGATTGATCGGGGCGTGAATGCGAAACCCGGCAAACCCGAGATCGGCGTCCGGTACCTGGCCGATATTGTCGCCGAATGCAAAATCGTCGCGCCGGTACCTGATCGGTACGGCTCGTCCGCCGGCGACCTCGTAAATGTCGACCCTGTTCTTATAGAAAAAGCCGCGGTGGAAAAACTGAACCTCGAAGGGCAGCTTCTCGCTGCGCCAAGCCGCGCGCTCCGGCAGAAAGCGGATTGACCGGTACTGGTCGTAGGTGAGATCTTTGAGCGCGTCCGGGACCTTTTCCTCTGGTGGCGCAAAGGGCTTACTCGCCAAATTGCGGGCAAGGTCGCGGACATAAGAGGGACCAAACGGCAAGTCCGCCGCCGATGCCGCAGAGACTGCGCCAGGTAGTAATGTCGCCAATGGCGTCAATGCCGAGGCTTCCAGGAATTGCCGGCGATTCAACTGTGCTACCCGTTCGGTTCCAACCGCAGTGCAACCCCCTCGTCGCGAACGAGTTCCACGAGCGCCGCCGAATCCGGGCGGAGTGTGGCCGACGACCTCGTCGAGCGGGCTTGGGGCGATTTCGCGCTGCTTGGCCTTGGTTGCGCCTGCAGGACAAGCTGCAATTTCCGATTGCGCATTCTTGAGCCAGGGCGGCGCGCAACGTTGTAGCCCCGAAGGTAACTGGATGATCGCTCTAGCGCACGAGCAGCAACTCCAGCTGGCTCTGCGCTTTCTTGACCGCCGTCGCATACCAGCTCTGGCTTGGTGCCTCCTTGGCGAAGCACGCCGTGTACGCGGTCATCGCGTTGTCTTCGCGGGTGATGTCGCCGCGCGGGTCTTTCTTGTCGATGGGTTTGGCCATCATCTGCTTCCAGACCTTTTCGCAGGCCGGGATCTCAGCCGTCTTCACCGCGTCGCTTGCGGCGAGAAAGAAGACCTTGTCGCCCTGGATCGCGACGACGTCGATTTCATGCGGCGGTCCCTTCAAATCGCCATTGCCGCGCACGCCCAGTACGGCGACCGCAGCGCTCGCTCCCGCGGGCTTCGTGATCGGCAGCTCGGCATATTTGGCGAAGGCGGAGTCCTGGATCGCCTGATAGTAGAAGCGGTCCGATTTGAACGCCGCGCCGATCTCCTGCGGCATGCCGTCCTCGCGGTGCTCGCGAAGCCAGTGCCTGAGCAAGCCGGTCGTGGTCGCCACCGCTTGCATCTTGTCGCCTTCGGAGGCGAAGCCGAGCCCGTCGAGATGGCCAAAGCCGGAGTCGCCCTTGAAGAGCGTGTCCGCATTCGTCTTGCCGTCGGCCGGCAGTCCCTTGATTGCGACGGGACCCACCAGGCTGCGCAGGACGCCCGTCAACTCGTTGAGCGCCGCATCGTGCTGCTTATAGGTCTCGTCGTTTTCCGCAGCTTTCGAGAACTTTGCGATGTAGCGATCGCGCAGGTCGAGATAATGCTGCTCGGGCGTGGCCGCATCGGCGGGCGTAGCGAAGACGAGCAGGCAGAGCAAGGCAAGCGATCTCATGCGATTTCCGGCAAGACGGGGGGATCTCCAGTCTTTGTGCCGGTGCCGGGCGGGAAGGTTCATCCGCGCCGGACGAACGCCCTACTCCGCCGGCGTCAGCTGCTGCCGGCTCGGGCGCATCGCCGCCGTCGCCCGCACGCGCACGCGGGCGCGGCGCTTGCGCCACCAGATCACGATTCCGGTGACCGAGAGTGCCGCCACCACCAGCCCCATGACCGAGATCAGAATGCGGCCGAACAGCCCGACGATGCGGCCCGAATGCAGCGGGAATTGCGCCTGTACGAAGATGTCGGCGGCGGTGCCGACCCAAGGCAGCCGTTCGCCGATCGGACGACCGTCCTCGCTGTCGTAATAGAGCTGCGCCGGGCCGACGCCGCCGGCGCCGTGATCGTCGCCGGGGTGGAAGAAGGCCGCGGCATAGACGCCGTGGGCCGGGCCGTAATTGACCGAGCCGACCGGGACGGTCCACCCTCGCCCCTTGGCGTCGGCCGCCGCGCGCGCGGCGATGTCGGCGAAGCTCACCTTGGGTTCGATGGGATCATCGAGATCGCGATACGGCCGCTGCTCATAGGGCGTCGGCGTGTAGTTCGACACCATCTTCATCAGCGGCGAGAACACCTCGAAATAGAGGTTCAGCGAGAACGCCGTGAAGGCGATGATGAAGAGCACGCCCCAGGTCCACAGGCTGAAAGCGCGGTGGATGTCGAAATTGATCCGGTAGGCGCTGCCTGACGTCTTGATGGTCCACGCCGGCGCCCAACGCGCCCAGAAGCCGCGTTCGAGCTGGCGCGTGACCTGGGGCGCCCGTGCCGCCCTGGCGCGTCGGCGCGCGGGCAGCGTCAAATACAAGCCGACGAAGCAGTCGATGGTCCAGATGATGGCGATCACGCCGAGCAGGCGCATGCCCCAGCGGTCGCTGCCCCAGAATTCCGGGATGTGCATGGTGTAGTGCAGCTTGTACAGGAACGAGACGAAGTTTTCGCGCGTCACCGGCCACACCGCGCCCCAATAGCGCCGGCCGAGCTCCGCGCCGGTGTTCGGATCGAGGAAGATCTGATTGTAGTCGAGCGCGTAGCGCTTGCCGGTCGCGGGATCGATCCTGGGCATGACGAAGAACCACAGCGAGTGGCCCTCCTCCGGCGTCATGAACAGGTAGACCACGCGCGCGCGGGGATCGCGCTGCTCGATCATCTTGGCGAGATCGATCGAGGGAATGGCCGGGCCTTTGCTGCTGACATCGAACAGATGGCTGTTCAGGACCTCGTCGATCTCGTGATCCCAGGAGATGATCGCCCCGGTGACGCCGGAGAAGAACAGGAAGCCGGCCGTCAGCAGTCCCGCCCAGCGATGCAGCTTGCCGAATATCGCTCTCATCGTCTTCTCTCATCAAGCGGGCCCGGCCGCCATCACGGCCTGTCCTCATTCGAACTCACCACCGATATGTCAGCTTGCCGATGGCCTTGCGTCCCTCCGCGTAGAAGCAGCCCGACAGGCTGTAGCAGGCGGCGACATAGCGGGTGTCGGCGAGGTTGGTGATGTTCAGCGACAGGCGCCAATTGTCCCTTGTGTAGGCGAGCAGCGCGTCCAGCACGGTCGCGGATCCGACCTTGAATGTATTGGCGTCATCGCCCCAGGTCGCGCCGACATAGCGGACGCCGCCGCCGAACTGCAGGCCCGCGAGCGGCCCGGTCTGAAGCGTATAGTCGTTCCACAGCGAGGCGCGGTTGAGCGGCACGGTGACCGGCGCCTTGCCGACATTCACCGGATCCTGCGTGACGATTGCATCGACATAGGCATAGGCCGCGCGCAGGTTCCAGCCGTCGGCGAGCGACATCGTGCCTTCGAGCTCGAGGCCGCGCGATTTCACTTGACCGGTCTGCTCGGCAATGTTGAGCGGAGGCGCAAAGGTGACGACGTTGTCGCGCGTCAGGTCGAAGGCGGCGAAGGTGAACAGCGCGTTCCATCCGAGCGGCTGGTACTTGACGCCCACCTCGTACTGCACGCCGGTCTCGGGATTGAGCAGCTGTCCGCTCGGGCCGGTCGCGAGCACCGGCAGGAACGATTCCGAGTAGCTGAAATAGGGCGCGATGCCGTTGTCGAAATTGTACATCATTGCGGCGCGGCCGGTGAAGGCCGACGCATCCTTCGCGACCGACGTATTGAAGATGCCGCTGTCGACCTGCGTCGTTACAAAATCCTGGCGGCCACCGAGCTGGAACGAGAGCCGGCCGAGCTTGATCTGGTCCTGCGCGTAGAGGCCGACCTGCGACTGCTTGACCCCGGTGTCGTCGCTCATGGCGCCCATGGTCCAGTCGTAGCTGTAGACCGGGCTGAAGACGTTGATCTCGGGCGCGGACGTCGCGACGCCAAAGGCGGTGTCGCGGAATCTGGTGTTGCGATAGTCGATTCCGACCAGCGTGGTGTGGCTGAGGAAGCCGGTGGTGAACTTGCCCTGGAGCTGGTTGTCCACCGCGAAGGAGTTGATGTAGGAGTTGCTGTAGCTACCGAAACGCGCGAGCTGTCCCGCGGCCTCGTCGGTATAGCCGGCGCCGTAGAACACCTTCTCCTCGTTGTGCTGGTAGGCGTAGCGCAAATTCTGCCGGAACGTGATGTTGTCGGTGAAATTGTGCGAGAGCTGGTAGCCGGCGGTCGCGATCTCGGTGTTGAACGCGTTGAAGCTCGGCACGCCCGCGAAGAACGAGACCGGGATGGTGCGGCCGTTGTTTGGCCACACCGTGCCCGAGGCCGGCAAGAACTGGAGGCCCCACCCTGCCCGGTCGCGCTGGTAGTTGGCGAGGATCGTGATGGTGGTGTCATCGTTCGGCTTGAACGTGACGGCGGGCGCGATGAAGACGCGGTTGTCCTTGGTGAAGTCGACCTGGGTTTCGCCGTCGCGCACCACGCCGGTCAGGCGCCACAGCACGGTGCCGTCCTTGTTGGCGGGACCGCCCATGTCGAACTGGCCCTGATAGCGGTTGAAGCTGCCGCCCGAGATCGAGACCTCGCCGAACTGCTGGGCCGTCGGCAGCTTGGTCACGTAGTTGAGGATGCCGCCGGTGCCGCTGCCGCCATACATCGCCGAGGATGGGCCCTTGAGAACCTCGAGACGCTCGGCGCCATAGGGATCGAGGCCGTTGAAGTGCACGTAATTGCTGGAGGGAATCCGCAAACCGTCGACATAGAGGCCCGACATGGTGGTGTCGAAGCCGCGGATCTGGAGGGCGCCGAAGCGCGTGTCCGAGCCGCCGTTGACGTCGCCGCTGACGCCGGCGGTGTAGCGCAACGCCTCGCCGATCGAGACCGCGCCCTGGTTCCTGACCTGGTCGGTCGTGACGACGGAGACGGACTGCGGGGTTTCGATCAGCGGCGTATCCGTCTTGGTCGCGGTGCCGCTGCGCGTCGCAACGAAACCGCGCACCGGACCATTGGAGCGTTCACCGGTGGCGTCGTTCGAGGATGCCGACTGGGTTGGCGCAGCTTGCTGCGACGGAGAGCGACGATTGGCGCGCGCGGTGCGTGTCGCCGCTGACTGTCGCGTTGAGGCGACCGCTGCAGGCCAGGCGCGCTGAGCCGGGGCTTCGACGGTGACGGCGGGGATCTGCGTTTGCGCCTCCACGGCACCGAAGGGAACGACGAGAGCAAATGTGCTGGCCGCTCCGAGGAAGAGAGTCTGTATCTGTCGACGACGCGTGTCGGCACGCGAAGCAAGTTGGAAATCGGTCACGTTTGTCGAGGCCCCACGCACTGCCGGCTTCGCCGGTATCGTTTTTGATGCCTCGCCCTAACGCAGGCGATTTCGGAGTGCCATAGGAACTGCGTTAGAATTTCTCCAGACGCGTGCGCAACGCGTGCGACGAATGCACTCAGTCGTGTCTCGAAGTTTGGAATGCTTCCAGACCGACAAGAACCTGCTTGTTCGAAATGTCTTAAACGGCGTCAGCGATGTCGCACCCGGCGATTGACCCGGCGCGCGAGATAATCGCCGGCGCTCTGCACGAGCTGCACCAGCGCGATCAGCACCACGACGACGGCCAGCATCATCTCCGGCATGAAGCGCTGATAGCCGTAGCGGATGCCGAGATCGCCCAGGCCTCCGCCTCCGACGGCGCCGACCATGGCGGAATAGCCGAGCAGGCTGACAACCGCGAGCGTCAGCGCCAGCAGAAGACCCGGCAGCGCTTCGGGGATCAGCACCTTGAGCACGATCTGCATCGGCGAGGCCCCGAACGAGGACGCCGTCTCGATCAGGCCGCCATCGACCTCGCGGATCGCGGCCTCGACCAGGCGCGCGATGAACGGCGCCGATGCGATCGTCAACGGTACGATCGCGGCCGTCGATCCGATCGAGGTGCCGGCCACCAACCGCGTGAACGGGATAATGGCGACGACCAGGATGATGAAAGGCGTGGATCGCGTCGCGTTGACGACGGCACCGAGCACGCGATTGACGATGGGCGCCGCGAACAGCTCGCCTTTCCGGCTGGTCGCGAGAAAGACGCCGAGCGGCAGGCCGAAGGCGGTGCCGATCAGCGCGGCGAGCCCGACCATGTACAGGCTCTCGCCGGTCGCCTGGATGATCAGGTTGATGAGTTCAGGCGACATAGCCGAGACGCTCCGCGGGGAATTGATATTGTGAAAGCCAGGCCAGCGTGCGCGTCGTCGCGTCCTCGCCGCCGGACATGCCGAGAGGGATACCAAGCGTCAGCGAGCCCACATGCTGGCCGCCGATCTCGTCGATGCGGGCCGACAGCAGCGACACGTCGAGGCCGAGCTCGCGCGCCAGCCGCGCCACCATCGTGTCGCCGGCCCCTGCCCCGCGCACCTGGACGCGGATCACGGCCTGTCCGGCCGGAGGCTGCTCCGAAACGATCCGGCTCGCCAGCGACACCGGCAGGCTGTCTCCGATTACTTCGGCCAGGAAGGATTGCGTGATCGGATGCTTGGGGTAGGTGAAGATGTCGGCGACATGGCCGCTCTCGACGACGCGGCCGGCATCGAGCACCACGACATCCCCCGCAAGTTGGCGCACCACGGACATCTCATGGGTGATCAGTACGATGGTCACGCCTAGCTCGCGGTTGATGTTCGCGAGCAGATCGAGGATCGCCCGCGTGGTCTGCGGATCGAGCGCCGAGGTCGCCTCATCCGACAGCAGCACGCTCGGCCGCGTCGCGAGCGCACGGGCAATGCCGACGCGCTGCTTCTGGCCGCCGGAGAGTTCTGACGGGTAGCGATCGTGCTTGTCTGCGATGCCCACGAGCGCAAGCAGCTCGGCCACGCGCGCGCGGATATCGGCCTTGGCCCAGCCGGCGATCTCCAGCGGCAGCGCGATGTTGGCGGCAGCGGTGCGGGAGGACAGCAGATTGAAGTGCTGGAAGATCATGCCGATCGAGCGCTGCGCCAGCCGCAAGTCGCGGCCCGAGAGCGCCGAGATATCTCTGTTATCGACGACGACGCGGCCCGTGGTCGGCCTCTCCAGGCCGTTGATGAGCCGGACCAGGCTCGATTTGCCGGCGCCGGAGCGGCCGATGATTCCGGTGATCGAACCGCGCGGGATGGCGAAGTCGATGTTTTGCAGGGCATTGACGCCGGGCTTGCCGCGATAGGCCGGATAGGTTTTCGAGATGCCTTCGAAGCGGACCATCGCGTCGGACGCAGTCGCGGCAGGTGAGATCGCGTGAGCTGAGATCGCGTCAAACTTTTCGATCGGCTGTCCGATCGCGAGCGACGGGTGGACGTTCATGGAGGCGGCCTTCATGCACAATAGTTCCCTTGCCCCTGGGCATCCGGGAACGGTCGCATCAAGCGACGGAGAGTGAAACCGCGATGAGGACTCGGCTGGAGCGCGCTGCACCGCAGCACGCACAATCGCCCTTTCGGGTCGCTCTGGCAATGTCAGATATTTGCGGGGAGTTGGACGAAGTTTTCCAAATGTCTTCCCGCTGAAGAAAATTCATCTGCCGCCGTATTGCCCTCCCGCCCGACTCAGTGGACCTGCAACCAGGGCCATACGATCAGCAGCAGCCCCGCGAAATAGAGCACCCCGAAGATCAGCCCAAAACCCCAGAACTGACCCTTGCCGATATAGCCGCTCCCGAAATACATCGGCGCCGGCCCGGTCGCGTAAGGCGAGATCACCCCCATCAGGCCGAGCGAATACATGCAGAGCATGGCGAGCGTCGTGACTGGTAGGTCGGGGATGCCGGATCCGACCGCGAGCACCACGGGCAGCACGGCGGCGGCATGCGAGGTGATGCTCGAGAAGAAATAGTGGATCCAGAAGAACAGCGCGACCAGCAGGAGCATTGCGGTCGACGGCGACAGCCCGGCGAGCGGCTTTGCGTATTCGGTCGCGAACCATTTGATGAAGCCGATCTCGTTGAGGCCCGAGGCCAGCGTCAGCAGCGAGGTGAAATAGAAGAACACCTCCCAGGCGCCCTTCTCGGCGACGATGTCGGCAAACTCGATCACGCCCGTCACCAGCATCAGCGAGATCACGATGAACACGACGGTGGTGGCGTTGACGAAATTCGAGCCCAGAAGCGGCACGCGGATGTCCGGGCTCGAGCCCGCGATCCACAGGAACATCGCGAGCAAGATCAGCGCCAGCATGATCCATTCATTGCGCGACATCGGGCCCATCTCCGCGAGCTCCTTCGATGCCCATTCGGAAATTTCCGGGCTGCTCTTCACCTCGGGGCGGCAGACCGCGTAGCTGAGCAGCGGGACCAGCACCATCAGGAGCAGGCCGAGCGGCGCAAAGCCGATGAACCACTGCGCCCAGCTGACGTCGATTCCGGCGGTCTTCTTGGCGATGGCGAGCGCCGCTGCATTGGGCGCCAGCGCGGTGAAGAACAATGAGCTGGTGACGGCGGTCGACGCGAACGCGGTCCACATCACGTAGGTGCCGATCTTGCCGGCGGTCGGTCCTGGCTCGGAGCCGTAGATGCGCGGGATGTTGCTGATGATGGGATAGACGATGCCGCCGCTGCGCGCGGTGTTGGACGGTGTCGCCGGCGCCAGCAAGAAGTCCGACATCGCCACCGCATAGCCGAGACCGAGCGTGTTGGTGCCGAGCTTTTGCACCAGCACGAGCGCAATACGCCGGCCCAGCTGGCTCTTGCGGTACCCGATCGAGAACACGAAGGCGCCGACGATCAGCCACACCGTGCTCTCGGCAAAGCCCGCCAGCATCCAGCGCAGCGATTTGGTCGGATCGGGATCGATATAACCGCCGACGCCGGCAACCGTCAGCCCGATCAGGCCGACCGCGCCGACCGGCATCGATTCCAGGATGAGCCCGGTGATGACGGCCGCGAAGATCGCAAAATAGTGCCACTGATTGGCGTTGAGCCCTGCGGGCACCGGCCACAGATAGATCAGCAGCCATACCGCGAGCGGCGCGATCAGCTTCCAGCGAAACCCTTTCGTCTCGGGTGCCTGCGTGCCAGTGGTCATCGGCCCTCCCCCTCGATCGTCATTGTCGTCTGCCGGCCCGTTGATCGGGCCTATTTTGTCCCAGCGCCGCGTATACGGATAGTCCGCGGCGCAATCAATGCCTGGCCGGCTTCTACCGCCCTCTGAACTTCGGTTTGCGTCGCGTCAGGAACGCCTCGACGCCCTCCTTATGGTCCTCGCTAAGGCTTGCCAGGGCGAACTGGTCGACGTCCATGTGGCTGGCGAGATTATCCAGCGCATGCGCCAGCCGGTTGACCGTGAGTTTCGTCATGGCAACGGAGAGCGGCGGCTGCGCTGCCACCTTGCGCGCAAGCTCCATCGCGGCATCGAACGCATGGCCGGGATCGACCACCTGCTCGACCAGGCCCCACTCATAGGCCTCATCCGCGCTGATGCGCTGATCGGCCAGGACCACCGCCTGCTTGGTGCGCGCCGGGCCGATCAGATGCAGCATGCGCGGAATGCTCTGCCAGCTCATGTTCATGCCGAGGCCGATCTCGGGCACGCGCAGATGGGCATCGCGTCCCATGACGCGGAGGTCGAGCGCGACGGCCAGCGCCACGCCGCCGCCGACGCAAAACCCCTCGATGGCGGCGATCGTGATCTGCTCCATCTCCTGCCAGGCGTGGGTCAGGCGCGGTCCGAGCTTGAGATGCCGCCGCAGCGTGCCGAGGTCCATGTCCTTGCGCGCGCGGCCTTCGGCATCCTTGAGGTCGAAGCCGGCGCTGAACGCAGCCGCGCTGCCTGTCAGCACCACGGCAGAGGTTGCGGCGTCATCCTCAAAACTGCGCGCGGCCGCGGTGAGCTGGCGTAAAGCCTCTGGCGATAGCGCATTGATGCCGTCGCCGCGGTCGAACCGCACCACCGCAATCCGTCCCTCCGGCCCGAGGCCCTTCTCGATCTTGACATAGTCAGGCAACGCAAACTCCCCTGGTCTTGGTCTTCCTGGCGCTCACAGATGCCCGGTGCGCCGATGTTCGGGTTCGCTTCCATGGACCGGAAACCGGATCGTGGTCCCGATGGTGATCCAGTTGGCATTTTCGCCGGTGATGTTGCGGCCGTAGATCAGATCGACGGAGAATATCTCGTTCGGTCGGTAGCGGACACCGGTCTGGAAACGCGGCTGCACGATGCTTGCGACCTCGGCGGCGCCGGCCTGCCCGTACGCCTCGATCGTCCATTGCAGCGTGTCGGTGAATTTCCAATCGAAGCCGATGCCGTAGGTCAGGTAATGGCGATCCACCGTCCGATCCCAGAGCCAGCCGCCGTTGACGTTGATGCGCATGGTCTCCGACAGGCGGAAGGTCGCGGGGATGACGGCAAAGGCGGATAGCGCCTCGCCGGTCGCCGCGTCGAACGATCCGCCGCCATAGGCCGACAATCCCCACCGGCCGATTCCGGTCGGGGCGAAATTCGTCTTGGCTTTTGGCGCGATTGTCGTGCTCCAGTCGCCGCCGCTCCGGGCCCGGATGGTCTGCAGGCTCAGCTCGATCGGCCTGAAGGGATCGACGACACACGAGGGATTGGCGACCGCCGAAAAATCCGTGTTGGAAGCCGCCGACAGCCAACTTTCCACCTTGCAGGAGCCCACATCGGAAATGTCGGCGGCATCGACCGCATAGGCGCCATTCGCGGCGCGCGCATCCTGCGCCGCGAATGCGCCAAGAGCCGCGATTGCGACGGTTATTCCGGTTCTTGCAGCCCAGCCCATGGTGCGATGTTAGCAGAGTCTTCGCCTCGACAACGCCCGGATTCTGGGACTATCTTCGCCCCATGAGCGACCATCATCACCACGATCACGACCATTCCGAGCTGTCGGAGACCGAGCTGCGCGTGCGCGCGCTCGAGACGATCCTGACCGAAAAAGGCTATGTCGAGCCGGCCGCGCTCGACGCCATCATCCAGGCCTATGAGACCCGGATCGGCCCCCATAACGGCGCGCGCGTTGTCGCCAAGGCCTGGAGCGATCCGGCGTTCAAGACGGCGCTGCTGGAGGACGGCTCGAAGGCGATCGGCACGCTCGGCCATGTCAGCCGCGTCGGCGACCACCTCGTCGTGGTCGAGAACACGCCGCAACGTCACAACATGGTCGTGTGCACCCTGTGCTCCTGCTACCCCTGGGAAATGCTGGGGCTGCCGCCGGTCTGGTACAAGGCCGCGCCCTATCGCTCCCGCGCGGTGAAGGACCCGCGCGGCGTGCTCGCCGATTTCGGCGTGCAAGTCGCCAAGGACGTTGAAATCCGGGTATGGGATTCGACCGCCGAAACGCGCTTTCTGGTGCTGCCGATGCGCCCCGCGGGGACCGAAGGCTGGAGCGAGGAGCAGCTCGCCGAGCTGGTCACGCGCGATTCCATGATCGGCACCGGCTTTCCCAAGGCGCCGGGGGCGCCGTCATGAACGGCGTGCACGACATGGGCGGCATGGACGGCTTCGGCAAGGTCGAGCCGGAGCTGAACGAGCCGGTGTTCCACGAGGAATGGGAATCGCGTGTTCTCGCCATGGTGCGCGCGATGGGCGCCGCCGGCGCCTTCAACATCGACACCTCGCGCTTCTATCGCGAGACGATTCCGCCGCATGTCTATCTCTCGAGCTCCTATTACAAGAAATGGTTTCTCGGGCTCGAGGAGATGCTGATCGAGAAAGGCTATCTCACCCGGGAGGAAGTCGCCGCCGGCCACGCGATGCAGCCGGCCAAGGCGCTCAAGCACGGCAGGTTCGATCTCGGCCAGCTCGAGCGCATCATGGTGCGCGGCAAGTTCGCCCGCCCCGCCCCGGCGCCGGCGAAATTCAAGATCGGTGACAAGGTCCGCGCGAAGAACATTCACCCGGCGACCCACACCCGCCTGCCGCGCTACGTGCGCGGTCATGTCGGAATCGTCGAGCTGAACCATGGCTGCCACGTGTTTCCGGACTCGGCGGCGATGGAGCTTGGCGAAAATCCGCAATGGCTCTACACCGTCGTGTTCGAGGGCCGCGATCTCTGGGGTGCGGACGGCGATCCGACCTCGAAAGTCTCGATCGATGCGTTCGAGCCGTATCTGGACCCGGCGTGATGAGCAGCACGGCTGCTGCTGCCGCGACGGCAGCGATCCCGAGCATTCCGCGCGATGATGACGGCCCGGTGTTCCGCGCGCCCTGGGAGGCGCACGCCTTCGCGATGGCGCTGACGCTGCACGAGCGCGGCGTGTTCACCTGGCCCGAATGGGCGGCAGCCCTGGCCTCCGAGATCAAGCGCGCGCAGGCGGCCGGCGATCCCGATACGGGCGAGACCTACTATCTCCATTGGCTCGCCACGCTTGAGGGGCTGGTCGCGCGCAAGGGCGTTGCGTCTGCGGAGACCTTGCATCGCTACCGCGACGCCTGGGACCACGCCGCGGATCGCACCCCGCACGGCAAGCCGATTGAGCTGAAGGCGGAGGATTTTGCGCCGTAGTCGCTTTGCGCGTTGCTTGGGTACACTCTAACCCCAACCAACACTGTCATTCCCCGCGAAGGCGGGGAATCCAGTACGCCGCGGCCTGTCGATTATCGCTACCTTCTCGGAGTACTGGATCACCCGCTTTCGCGGGTGATGACACCGAGTCTATGGTATCACCGCCCCGCCACATACTCCCGCCACCCCTTCGCCCGCAGGCTGCAGGCCGGGCACTCGCCGCAGCCGTAGCCCCAATCATGGGGCGTGCCGCGTTCGCCGAGATAGCAGGTGTGCGACTGCTCGCGGATGAGGTCGACCAGCCCGTCGCCGCCGAGGTCATGGGCGAGCTTCCACGTCGCGGCCTTGTCGATCCACATCAGCGGGGTATGCAGCTCGAACTTGCGGGCCATGCCGAGCGACAGCGCGGCCTGCATCGCGCGGATGGTGTCGTCGCGGCAATCGGGATAACCGGAATAGTCGGTCTCGCACATGCCGCCGACGATGTGACTGATGCCGCGCCGGTAGGCCAGCGCCGCGGCAAAACTCAAGAACACCAGATTGCGGCCGGGCACGAACGTGTTCGGCAGGCCGTCGGCGCCCATCGCAATCGCGACGTCGCGCGTCAGCGCCGTCTCGGACACGGCCGCCAGCGTCGGGATCGACAGCGTGTGGCTCTCCCCGAGCCTGGAAACCCAGTCCGTGCGCAGGCCCCTGATGCCGTCGAACAGCCGGTCGCGGCAGGCCAGCTCGATGGCGTGGCGCTGGCCGTAATCGAAGCCCAGCGTCTCCACGCGCGCAAAGCGATTCAGCGCCCAGGCGAGGCAGGTGGTGGAATCCTGGCCGCCGGAGAACAGCACCAGCGCGGTTTCGGATGAAGATGCGTCAGTCATGGCCCGCGCTTTAGCACTGCGCACGCGGCTCGCCAATCTGGCCCGCCAACCGGTGGAAATCACCCTGTTCCGCCGCGCTGCGCTGGGAACGGGGGCTCGCTTTTGGCATAAGGCATGGGAGCCAGGAGACTGCCCCGCAATGACCCCTTCCCGCGACATTTCCCGCCTGATCGAAATCATGGCGGCGCTGCGCACGCCGGTGACCGGCTGCCCCTGGGACCTCGAGCAGAATTTTGCGACCATCGCGCCCTATACGATCGAGGAAGCCTATGAGGTGGTCGACGCCATCAGCCGCGGCGATCTCGACGACCTCTGCGAGGAGCTCGGCGACCTCCTGCTGCAGGTGGTGTTCCATGCTCAGATGGCCGAGGAGCAGAACGCCTTTGCCTTCGGCGATGTCGTCGAGGCCATCACCCGCAAGATGATCCGGCGCCATCCGCACGTCTTCGCCGACAAGGACGGCGATCTCGCCTCCTCCCACGTCAAGGAAGTCTGGGACCGCATCAAGGCCGAAGAGAAAGCCGAGCGCGCCGCGCGCCGGCCACCCCAGGAAGCGCCGTCCCACAAGTCGCTGCTGTCAGGCGTGAAGGCCGGCCAGCCCGCCCTGACGCGCGCCATGGAGCTGCAGCGCAAGGCCTCCACTGTCGGCTTCGACTGGAACGATCCGCGCGCGGTGCTGGCAAAAATCCGCGAGGAAGCCGACGAGATCGAGGCCGCACTCGATCGCAACGACAGCGAGGGGTTGGCGGAAGAGACCGGCGACCTGATGTTCGCGCTGGTCAACCTCGCCCGCCATGTCGATGCCGATCCGGAAGCCGCGCTGCGGGCGACCAACACGAAGTTCGAGCGGCGGTTTGCCTATATCGAACGGGCGCTGGAGGCGCAGGGGCGGACCCTCGAGCAGGCGTCGCTGGCGGAGATGGACGCGTTGTGGAATGAGGCGAAGAGTGCGAAGCAGTCGTCACCAGAGGAGCGCAAGCAAGCCGGCCGCTAACTCGGCCGGGACGACACTAACTACGCGGACAGTCGCGGCACGGCATCGAACCGGTTCACCACGATGTCCCGCTTGGTCTCGTCCACCCGCACCGTCATGTCGAAGCGGCCGTCGTGCAGCTCTTTCGCCAGCACTTCGGAATTCCGATGCAGCCAGCTGATGCCGGCGCCGTCGGAGGCATCGATGGAGAGGTCGAGCGTGATGCGCTTGGTGGCCAAGCGCTCCTCGATCGCGGCGAGCAGCGCGTCGACCCCTTCGCCCGACACGGCCGACACCAGCATCGCGGGATGGTCCTCCGGCCTGCGCGCGGCGATATTCAAGAGTTCTTCGCGCTGTTCGGGACCATAACGGTCGATCTTGTTCCAGACCTCGATGATGCGGCCTGAATCATCGGGATTGATGCCGAGCTGGCGCAGCACCGCGTCGACGTCGCTCTGCTGCGCCTCGGCATCGTCGTGCGAGATGTCGCGCACATGCAGGATGACGTCGGCTTCCAGCACCTCCTCCAGCGTGGCGCGGAAGGCGGCGACGAGCTGCGTCGGCAGATTGGAGATGAAACCGACGGTGTCCGACAGCATCGCCTTGCCGCCATGCGGCAGGGTGAGCGCGCGCAGGGTCGGATCCAGCGTGGCGAACAGCATGTCGGCGGCCTGCACGTCGGCGCGGGTCAGGCGGTTGAACAGCGTCGATTTGCCGGCATTGGTGTAGCCGACCAGCGCCACGACGCGGTACGGCACCCGCTGGCGGCCTGCGCGATGCAGGCGGCGTGTGGCCTGCACCTTCTTCAGTTCGCCCTCGAGCTTGGAGATGCGCTCCTGGATCAGGCGGCGGTCGGCTTCGATCTGCGTCTCGCCGGGACCGCCCATGAATCCAAAGCCGCCGCGCTGGCGCTCGAGATGGGTCCATGAGCGCACCAGGCGCGAACGTTGATAGTTGAGATGCGCGAGCTCGACCTGGAGCGAGCCTTCCTTGGTCTTGGCGCGGCGGCCGAAGATTTCCAGGATGAGACCGGTGCGGTCGAGCACCTTTGCCTGCAACTCCTTCTCGAGGTTGCGCTGCTGGATCGGCGCAAGCGCGCAATCCATCACCACGAGTTCGACGTCGAGGCTCTTGGCGAGCGCGGCGATCTCCTCGACCTTACCCTTGCCGATATAGGTCGCAGGGCGGATCTGGCTGATCGGCGCGATGATGGCGTCGGCAACGACGAGATCGATCGCGCGCGCGAGGCCGGCGGCTTCGTCGAGCCGGGCTTCCGCGTCACGCACGACATGAGCTTCCGATTGCGCGTCGGCACTGCCTGCGCGCACCCGCAAATAGGGACCGATGACAAGCACCCGCCCCGTCTGCGTACCCCCTGCCGACCGCGGACGGTCGGCATCCCCGTCGAAATTCCGGGGTTCCAATCAGATCACTCTCAAGCCGGCTGATCCTCGCCGCCTTCGAACAGCTGGATCGGCGCGCCCGGCATGATGGTCGAGATCGCATGCTTGTAGACGAGCTGCGAGTGACCGTCGCGCCGAAGCAGCAAACAGAAATTGTCGAACCAGGTCACGATGCCCTGGAGCTTCACTCCGTTGACCAGAAAGATCGTCAGTGGCGTTTTGGTTTTGCGAACGTGATTAAGGAAGGTGTCCTGCAGGTTTTGTGCGCGGTCTGCCGCCATTGTTTTTTTCTCGCTTTGAGTTTCTTTTTATTGCGCCGGTTGCGGCCCTCTTTTGAAACTCGGGGTCCTCGTCCGGTTGCCGTCCCTCATGAGATCCCCCTCGGGGGGACAGCGGTTCAATTAGAGGACAGGTAGGCTTATTAGGCAAGCCGCTTCACGCGGCAGCCCATGCCGTATTGCCCCGAAAAACTACGGAAATCGATGATTTTCCTCGCCTATTCCAACGACGTCGCAGCGTTAGCCGACGCCGAGCGCCTTCAACTTCCGGTGCAGCGCCGAGCGTTCCATGCCGACAAACTCGGCCGTGCGAGAAATATTTCCTGAAAAACGGCTGATCTGTGCAATCAAATAGTCGCGCTCGAACACTTCGCGCGCTTCGCGCAGCGGCAGGCCCATGATGTGCTCGCCATTGTTGCTGGTCGGCATCGCGGGCACCATGGAGCCAACATCCTGCGGCAGCATGTCGGCAGTGATGATGACTTCCGGCCCGCCAGCGGCGAGAATCATGACTCTCTCAACGTTGTTGCGGAGCTGGCGCACATTGCCCGGCCAGACATGCGACTGCAGTACCGCCATCGCGTCCTGGCCGATCTGCCGCTTGGGCAGGCCGCTGCCCGCGGAGATCTGCTCCATGAAATAGTCGATCAATTCCGGAATGTCTTCACGCCGCTCCGACAATGCGGGCACGCGGATCGGCACCACCGAGAGCCGGTGATAGAGGTCCTCGCGGAAATGACCGGCCGCGATTTCCTCTTCGAGGTTGCGCGCGGTGGAGGAGATGATGCGGACGTCGACCTGCACCTTGCCGTTGCCGCCGACGCGCTGGAACGACTGCTCGACCAGCACGCGCAAGATCTTGTTCTGGGTCTCGCGCGGCATGTCCGCGATCTCGTCGATGAACAGCGTGCCGCCATGAGCTTCTTCGAGTGCGCCGGGCTTGCGCGCGTGCTCGCCGTTGGACTGCTCGATGCCGAACAGCTCGTGCTCCATCCGCTCGGGCGTGATCGCAGCGGCGTTGATGACGACGAAGGGGCCGTCGGCGCGGCCCGAGGCCGTGTGCAACGTGCGGGCGGTCAGTTCCTTGCCGGCGCCCGCGGGGCCGACGATCAGGATGCGGCTGTTGGCCTTGGCCGCACGCTCGATGGTCTGGCGCAGCTGGTTCATGCTGGGCGAGCGGCCGACCAGCGAGCTTGCGCTCGGCGCGAGCTGCTTCAGCTCCTTGACCTCGCGCTTGAGCCGCGAGTTCTCCAGTGCACGGTTGGCGACCAGGATCAGCCGGTCGGTCTTGAACGGCTTCTCGATGAAGTCGTAGGCGCCACGCTTGATCGCGGCGACCGCGGTCTCGATGTTGCCGTGGCCGGAGATCATCACGACCGGCAGATCGGGGTTGTCCTTCTTGACCTGCTCCAAGAGCTGCAAGCCGTCGAGCTTGGAGCCCTGCAGCCAGATGTCGAGGAACACCAGATGCGGCCTGCGGTTGGCGATCTCGGCGAGCGCCGTATCGCTGTCGCGCGCGGTCCGGGTCACGAAGCCCTCGTCTTCGAGGATGCCCGCAACGAGATCCCGAATATCGGCCTCATCATCGACAATCAGAATTTCACTTGCCATGGATCGCCTGTTTTCTCAGCTGCCTGTTGAGGCTTTGATCTTCGTTGAATCATTGGTCTTTTCAGCCGGCTCTTTGGTTTCGACGGCCGCCTCTTTTGTTTCCGGATCCTTGAGGGATTGCGTGGCCGTTTCGCCGCTTTCCGGCTTGGTCGTTGCCGCGGCTGCCGGTTCGGCCCCCTCGCTTTTCGCGGGAGCGCCGGCGATCGCAAAACGCATCCGCATCCAGGCGCCGCGCTGGCCCTCGCGGAAGTCCGAGGCATCCTTCAGCTCGATGCGCCCGCCATGGTCTTCCAGCACGCGACCGACGATCGCGAGCCCAAGGCCGGTGCCTTTGGCGCGTGTCGTCACATAGGGCTCGAGCAGGCGCGAGCGCGCCACCTTGGGCAGGCCGATGCCGTTGTCGACGACGTCGATCAGCACGTCCTCGCCCTCGCGCGAGACCACGACGTCGATCCGGCCTTTGCCGAGCTCCTCCAGGGGGACCTGCTCGATCGCCTCGGTGGCGTTCTTGACGATGTTGGTGACGGCCTGCGAGATCAGCCGCCGGTCGAACTGGGCGCGCAGCGGGTCTTCCTTGAACTCGGCCTCGATATCGATCTCGGGGTGGGCGACCTTCATCAGGAACACCGCCTGCCGCACTGTGTCGGCGACGTCCTCACCCTCCATGACCGGCTTAGGCATCCGCGCAAAGCGCGAGAACTCGTCGACCATGCGGCGGATGTCGTCGACCTGACGCACGATGGTGTCGGTGCACTGTTCGAAGATCTGCTTGTCCTTGCCCTCGGTGATGTCCTTGCCGAATTTGCGGCGAATGCGTTCGGCGGAGAGCTGGATCGGGGTCAGCGGATTCTTGATCTCATGCGCGATGCGGCGCGCGACGTCGCCCCAGGCCGAGGTGCGTTGCGCCGAGACCAGTTCGGTGATGTCGTCGAGCGTGATGATGTAGCTGTCGTGCGGCTGGCTGGTCTTCTCGGCGCTGACGCGGACCGACAGATTGCGTTCCTGCCCGTCGCGCGTGATCGTGATCTGCCCCTGCACCAGGCGCTGGGTCCCTTCCCGCGCCGTCTTCATCATCTCTTCGAGCTCGGGCAGCACGTCGGAGAGCGGATGGCCGAGCGTCTCGGCTTCGGAGTGACCGATCAGCTTTTCGGCGGAACGGTTGAGAATGCCGACGCTGCCTGAGGTATCGACACCGATAATGCCGGCGCTCGCGGACGACAGCACCGCCTCGATGAAGCGGCGGCGGCTGTCGATGAGCTCGCTGGCGTTGACGAGCTCGTCGCGCTGGCTACGCAACTCCTCCGTCATCTTGTTGAAGGTCTCACCCAGCTGGGCGAGGTCGCCTTCCGACTGGTGCACCGGCACTTTCACATGGAGATCGCCCGTCGAGACCGTCTGGGCCGCGTTCATCAGGCGTCGGATCGGCGAGACCAGCGAGTTGGCGAAGTTGAGGCCGATCAGCACCGAGGCCATCAGGATGGTCAGCGCGATCACCGCGAACATCAGCGCGAACGCGACCTGGATGCCGAGCCGGCGCGACTCGATCTGGGCGTATTCGGCGACGCTGACCTCGGTCTGCTTGAGCTGGTTGACGACATTCGGATCGAGCGGCCGTGCGACGTAGAGGAATGTGTCACTGAAGGCGCGCAAGCGGACCACCGCGGCGACGAAACTCGCATCGGGCAGCACCGCGATCTCGGGTTCGGATTCGTTGACGTTGCTGAGGAAGTCCGGTGCCGGCGGCGAATAGGCCAGCCGCATGCCGGTGTCGGCGGATTCGAGAATGTTGGTGTTCTTGTCGATGATCATCGCGCCCGGCAAATTGCGCGAGGCGGCGCTGGACGTCAGCAATTCGCGAAACGAGCGGCGATCCTGGTCGTAGAGCGGCCGCGCGTGGGCGATGTCGTTGGCCATGCCGAGAATGTCGCCCCGGATCAGCTGCGCATGGTCCTGCATGTAAGCCCGCGCGATCGTCAGTGAATTCTGGATCACCTCCTTGGTCGGGCCGGAGAACAGGCGGTCGAGGCCGCGCTCGATGGTGACGTTGGCGACGACGGCGACCAGCACCGCCGGCAGCACCGCCACGATCGAGAACAGGCTGACGATCTGGACATGGAGGCGCGCCGCCGCCCTGCCCCGCCGTCGCGCCAGGATCAGCTGCCAGAGCTCGCGGATGATGATGCCGACCAGCAGCAGGATGGTGGCTGCGTTGCTCAGATAGAACGAACGGACAACTTGCGGCGTCAGTTCGATGCTGGTGAGGCCGGTCAGGACCAGGAAGGTGAGCAAGGCCGACAGCAGCGCCAGCGCCACGGCGAACGGCGCCAGCCAGCGTCGCGCCGACCAACGCCGGGGCTCTTCTGCTGGGGCCGTGTCAAAGGATGCGGCCGAGGTGTCTGCGCTGGTCATTCCGGCAATGGGTGCTGAAAACGGGGGGCCGCGGCGGGCGGCTACTGATGTATTCGTACCACATTGTTGCCGAATTGCGACAATTCCGCGGCGTCACCGCCGCGACCGACCCGCGTATCCACAGCGACATGCCGGAGGGCGGGAACGGATTCCAGCCCCGGCGGCTTGACCAGCATGCACAGGTTCTTTCTCGCGATGATGGTATCGGCCGTGCTGCTGCTGATCGTGGCGGCGGACCTGCTGGTCAATGGTCTCGGGGTGCAGGAGCCCAATGCGAACGTCGCCAGCGCAATACAGGTCTCAGGCCGGTTTGTCAGATAGGTGTGAGGCCGCGTCCCGCGGCTGAAATCACCCTTTGAATGTTCCTGCGGAACATTTCAGTCCGATCGGGACTTCTGCTCACCGCGTCAGCCACGACGGCCAGCGCGATCGGACAGGCTCAGCTCCGCTTGGTAGGGGGAGCTGAGCCACCGGCCGTTGCGTGGGGCTAGCCGCCGCTCCGATACACCTGGATATCGAGATCCCGGATCTTCTTCCGCAGCGTGTTGCGGTTGAGGCCGAGCAGATCGGCGGCGCGGATCTGGTTGCCGCGGGTGGCCGCGAGCGCGGCCGTGAGCAGTGGCACCTCGATCTCCTTCAAGATGCGGTGATAGAGGCCCGGCGGCGGCACGCCGTTCGGGAAGCCCTGGAAGTGCGAGGAGAGATACGCCTCCACGGCGCCACCGAGATTGTCGACGCCATGCTGGACGGCGGCACCCGGGCTGACCGTGGGTGGCGCCAGCTCGCCGTCGATGACGGAGCCCGTGATCACATCCTGGGGATACAGCGCCGCGAGGCGACGGGCGAGGTTCTCGAGCTCGCGCACGTTGCCCGGCCAGCGGTGCTGCTTCATCCGCTCCAGCGCCAGCGTATCGAGCTTTTTCGGCGGCAGGCCGTCCTTCTCCGCCAGCGCGAAGAAATGACGGATGAGATCGGGCAGATCCTCGATGCGCTCGCGCAACGGCGGCAGCCGTAGCGGCACGACGTTGAGGCGGAAGAACAGATCTTCGCGGAACAGGCCTTGCTGGATCAGGACGCGCAGATCCTTGTTGGAGGCCGCCACGATGCGAACGTCGGTCTTGATCGGGGTGCGACCGCCGACCGTGGTGTATTCGCCCTGCTGAAGCACGCGCAGCAGACGGGTTTGCGCCTCCATCGGCATGTCGCCGATCTCGTCCAGGAACAGCGTGCCGCCCTCGGCCTGCTCGAACCGGCCGGAGGCGCGGGTGTTGGCGCCGGTGAAGGCGCCGCGCTCATGGCCGAACAGTTCCGACTCGATCAGGTCGCGCGGGATCGCCGCCATATTGACCGCGACGAACGGGCCATTGCGGCGCTTGCCGTAATCGTGCAACGCGCGCGCCACCAGCTCCTTGCCGGTACCGGACTCGCCCGTGATCATCACGGTGAGGTCGGTCTGCATCAGGCGCGCCAGCACGCGATAGATTTCCTGCATCGCCGGCGAGCGGCCGACCAGCGGGATCGCCTCCATCTCGGCGTCCTCGTTCGGCGTCGAGACCCGCTCCTTCGGCTCGGCCAGCGCGCGGCCGACGATGGCGATCAGCTCCTTCAGATCGAAGGGCTTCGGCAGATATTCATAGGCGCCGCGCTCGGAGGCCCGGATCGCCGTCATGAAGGTGTTTTGCGCGCTCATGACGATAACAGGCAAATTCGGCCGCATCTTCTTGATCCGCGGCAACAGGTCGAACGCGTTCTCGTCGGGCATCACCACGTCGGTGATGACGAGATCGCCCTCCCCCTGGCTGACCCAGCGCCACAGCGTTGCGGCATTGCCGGTCAGCCGCACTTCGTAGCCGGCGCGCGATAGTGCCTGATTGAGAACCGTGCGGATGGCGTTGTCGTCATCAGCAACGAGAATGCTACCTGCGGGCATCGTTAATCCTCATTTCGCCCCCTGTGACGCAGACGACGACTTCCCGGCAGAGCCGTCGTGACTGCTTTGATCGGCATGTTTCACCGATGTGGAATACATCGGCATCAGCACGCGGAAGGTTGTCTTGCGCGGCTGAGATTCGCATTCGATGATGCCCCCGTGATCCCCGATGATCTTTGCGACCAGCGCGAGGCCCAGACCCGAGCCGGTCTGTTTGGTTGTGACGAAGGGATCGAACAGGTTTGGCAGAAGATCGTCCGGCACGCCTGGTCCGTTGTCCTTCACGCAGAATTCGAGCGGCAGGGATACACGGGATTTTTGACCGGGGACTGACAGGCGGACGCCGGGGCGAAACGCGGTGGTGAGCTGGATTTCACCGTCGGGAACGTCGATCAGCGCTTCGGCGGCGTTCTTCACCAGGTTGAGGAACACCTGGATGAGCTGGTCCTGGTTCGCCAGCACCGGGGGCAGCGAGGGATCGTAATCCTCGACGAAGCGGATGTTGCGGGCAAAGCCGGACTGCGCCAGCCGTTTGACGTGATCGAGCACCGAATGGATGTTGACGGGGCCGCGCACCACGGGGCGCTCGTCGCCGAACACCTCCATGCGGTCGACCAGCGTCACGATGCGGTCGGCCTCGTCGCAGATCAGCCGCGTCAGCATGCGGTCTTCCGAGGAGGCCTGCTGCTCCAGGAGCTGCGCCGCGCCGCGGATGCCCGAGAGCGGGTTCTTGATCTCGTGCGCCAGCATCGCGGCGAGCGCGATCACCGAGCGCGCGGCGCTGCGATGGGTGAGCTGGCGGTCCATCTTGTCGGCGATGGAGCGCTCCTGGAGCATCACCACGATATGGCCGGGCCGTTCCGTGACGGGGGCAACGTGCAGATCGACCTGGCGGTCCCCGCCCATGCGCGGCGTGCCCAGATCGACCTTGTACTCGTTGACAGGTGCATTCGACGAACGCACCTGGTCGATCAGCGCCAGCAAGGGGCTGCCAAACGGCACCAGCTCTTTCAGCGACTGCCGCTTCAAGAACTGCGTCGAGATATCGAAGAAGGCTTCGGTTGCGATGTTGGCGGCGACGATTTTGCCGTCCGGCCCGATCATCAGCACGGGATTGGGAAGTGCGTCCAGGATGGCATCGCTGTCGGACGGAAACGGCCGACGATGTTCAGCAACTGAGCTCATGCAGCGGCGCTCCATGCGAAGTCGTCGAAGGCATCTTGCAGTGACCGGTGAACGAGGTGCGGATCCTCCGAGGTGAGGATTTTCTGGCGCCAGGATTTCAGCTTCTCGGCCGGCGCACGGCTCACATCGGCCGCGACGTCGAGCGCCCAGCCCAGATGTTTTCGCGCGTGCCGCAGCCCGATGCGCAGGCCGTAGAGCGCGCAGACGCCTTCATAAAGCGTGCGCACATAATGCAGCTGCGTCTCGAGCGGCGGCGTGGCTTCCACCGCCCCACCCTTGAGGCGGCGGCCGATCTGGCCGGGCAGCCAGGGCTGGCCCTGCGCGCCGCGGCCGATCATCACGGCATCGGCGCCGGAGGCCTTTAACGCCGCGAGGGCCTTCTCGTAAGTGGTGATGTCGCCATTGACGACGAGCGGAATGGAGATGGCCTCGCGTACGGCGCGGATCGCATCCCAATCGGCCTCGCCCTTGTAGAACTGGCAGCGGGTGCGGCCGTGCACGGTGACGAGCTTGATGCCTGATGCCTGTGCGCGCCGCGCCAGTTCCGGTGCGTTGCGGGTGCGGTCGTCCCAGCCGAGCCGCATCTTCAACGTCACTGGCACCTTCACCGCCGCGATCGTCGCTTCGATCAGGCTGACGGCGTGGTCGAGGTCGCGCATCAAGGCGGAACCGGACTGGCCGCCGGTGACGTGACGAGCCGGACAGCCCATGTTGATGTCGATGATATCGGCGCCTTC
Source organism: Bradyrhizobium sp. 155 (assembly GCF_023101105.1). Lineage (NCBI taxonomy): Bacteria > Pseudomonadati > Pseudomonadota > Alphaproteobacteria > Hyphomicrobiales > Nitrobacteraceae > Bradyrhizobium > Bradyrhizobium sp. 155. Next base: position 3,923,461 of record NZ_CP064704.1, read on the forward strand.
GGCTTCAGCGATCCGGGCGCCCTCCGCCATCCAATGCGTCTCGCACCCGGCGAGCTGGACCACGTGGGGACCGATCCCCGTGGCTTCGCAGCGCAACCGAGACATATGATGGCCATTGGCGAGTTCGTCGCTGGCCGTCATTTCGGACACCACCAGACCGGCCCCCAACTCCGCGGCAAGCCGGCGGACGGGCGAGTCAGTCACCCCCGACATCGGTGCCAGGAAGACCGGGGTGGCGACATCAATATCGCCTATCTTCAATGGCTTAGAGCCTGATACTACCGAGCCGGTCACAGGGGTCTCGTTGCGTTGGCAGCGCCTCATCGCGCCTGCCATGACCTATCTTGCGCACAATTCTTGTGCAGTCAAGCGTCATGCCTACAGTTTAGACAGTTCTGCAAATCTTTCAAGTGCAGTGCAGCAAAATGCTGTTTCCCACAATCCGGGGAAACCCCCTTTTATTGCGGGCCTGCCGTGCTAGAGGCATGCGGCGATCACCCCACCCCCGACTCTCTTCATCACCAAATGAGTATTTGAGTCCTATGGCGAAATCACAGCGCACCGCAGTCGTCCTCGTCGCTGCCGGACGCGGCCTGCGCGCAGGCGCCGGTGGCCCCAAGCAATATCGCGAGATCGGCGGCGTGCCGGTGATCTATCGCGCCATGGAGGCCTTCAGCCGTCATGCGGACGTGTTCGCAGTTCAGCCAGTCGTGAACCCGGACGACAGCGCCATGTTCACGGCGGCGGTCGCAGGGCTCGGCCACGAGGCGCCGGTCAATGGCGGCGCGACCCGGCAGGCCTCGGTGCTCGCCGGTCTCGAAGCGCTCGCCAGGCACAAGCCCGACATCGTGCTGATCCACGACGCCGCGCGACCCTTCGTTTCGGAAGGCGTGATCACCCGCGCGATCGATGCGGCCAGCCGCACCGGCGCGGCGATCCCCGTCGTTCCCGTCACCGACACCATCAAGATCACCGGCGAGAATGACAATGTCGAGGACACGCCGGACCGGGCGCGGTTGCGAATTGCGCAGACGCCGCAATCCTTTCGTTTCGACGTCATCCTCGAAGCGCATCGTCGCGCGGCCAAGGACAGGCGCAGCGATTTCACCGACGATGCCGCGATTGCCGAATGGGCGGGATTGACGGTTGCAACCTTTGAAGGCGATGTTGCCAATATGAAGCTCACCACTCCCGAGGATTTCGTGCGCGAGGAAGCGCGGCTGGCAAGCCTGCTCGGCGACATCAGGACCGGCACGGGCTACGACGTCCACGCCTTCGGCGAGGGCGACCATCTCATGATATGCGGCGTGCGCGTGCCGCACACCAAAGGCTTCCTGGCCCATTCCGACGGCGATGTCGGCCTGCATGCGCTGGTCGACGCCATCCTGGGCGCGCTCGCTGACGGCGACATCGGATCGCACTTTCCGCCCAGCGACGCGAAGTGGAAAGGCGCCTCCTCCGACCAGTTTTTGCAATACGCCATCGAGCGCGTCACCCAGCGCGGCGGCCGCATCGCCAATCTCGAGGTGACCATGATCTGCGAGCGGCCGAAGATCGGCCCTTTGCGCGAGACCATGCGCGCGCGCATCGCCGAGATTTCCGGCGTCGACATCTCCCGCGTCGCGGTCAAGGCGACCACCAGCGAGCGGCTCGGCTTCACCGGCCGCGAGGAAGGCATCGCGGCCACCGCGAGCGCCACCATCCGTCTGCCCTGGAGTGTCTAGGCCATGGCCGGCAGCGACGCACGCGCCCTCTCCCGCTCGCTGCTCGATTTGTGCCGGATGCGCAAGCTGACGATCGCGACCGCGGAATCCTGCACCGGCGGCCTGGTTGCCGGTGCGCTGACCGACATCCCCGGCTCTTCCGACGTCATCGATCGCGGCTTCGTCACCTATTCCAACGACGCCAAGCGCGCGATGCTCGGCGTCGAGGTAAGCACGCTCACCAATTTCGGCGCCGTCAGCAGGGAGACGGCAACAGCCATGGCGGTCGGCGCGCTGGAGCGTGCCGGCGTCGATCTTGCAGTCGCTATCACCGGCATTGCCGGCCCCGGCGGCGCCACGCCCGGCAAGCCGGTTGGCCTCGTGCATTTCGCCGCCGCCGCGCGCGACGGACGCATCGTCCATCGCGAGCATCGCTTTGGCGCCATCGGCCGCACCGCCGTGCGTCAGCGCTCCGTGGTCGAGGCGCTGCGCATGCTGATGGATCTCGCCCGCGGCCCGCAAGTTACGGCCAAGCCGAAACGTGCCGCCGCAGTAACCCGCCTGCGCCCGCGCGTGACACGATCACCGCGCCGGCACGCGGTGAAGCGCAGGCCGCCGCGCTGACCGCGGGGGTGAGATCCCTCACGCAGCCGCGAGTTAAGCACTCACGTGATCGAGCACGCACTGCTTGATCGCGCTGTGATTGACGATGGCTGCGCCCCACACCAGCCCGTAGAGACTTGACCTTTCCCGCCATGCAGGTGACCTCGACGTCATTGCCGATGTGGAAGGGTCGAAACAGCAGCAGCATGACGCCGGCGGCGATGTTGGAGAGTGGGCCCTGTAATGCCAGACCAACGGCGAGAGATGCGCAACATTGCCCGTGCGATGACGCCGCTGGAGATCGAGCAGGCCGCTGCGTATTTTGCCTCGCAGCCGCCGGATGTCGTGAAGGCGGTGGATTGAAATTTTGGCACGCCTGCCTTCCCCATCGTCATTGCGAGCGCAGCGAAGCAATCCAGAGTCTCTCCGCAGAGGGATTCTGGATTGCTTCGTCGCAAGGGCTCTTCGCAATGAAGGAGGAGAGAGCGTGCCCGTCCGCAACCACTACGACGACACCAGCTTCCGCCGTCCGTAGATCGCATCCGCCCGCTTCTCGAAGGCGATGGAAAATCGCGCGAACGCGGCGTCGAACATCGAGCCCATCAGGAGCGCCAGCATGCGGCTCTTGAACTCGTAGGCAAGGAAGAAGCCGACATCGCAAACGCTCTCGCCTTTGGGCTCGAACGTCCAACGGTTTTCCAGATTGCTGAAGGGACCTTGCAGATATTCGACCAGGATCTTCAAATTGGCGCGGTCGAGCGTCACGCGGCTGGTGAAGGATTCCCTGACCAGCTTGAACGACACCGTCATGTCCGCGACCAGCACCTCGGTGCCGTCGGGTTTCGCCATGCGCTGACGGACCTTCAGCGCACTGCACAGCGGCACGAATTCCGGGTAGCGCTCGACGTCAGCGACCAGATCAAACATCTCGGACGCGCTGTGATCGACACGACGCTTGCTCGAAAAATTGGGCATGGCGATTCAGCGGGCGCTTGCTGCCCGCGCGGCCTTCAGTTTCGCAAAATCCTCGCCGGCATGATGCGACGAACGGGTGAGCGGGGTCGCAGACACCATCAGGAAACCCTTGGTGTAGGCGACCTTCTCGTAGGACGAAAACTCGTCCGGCGGCACGTAGCGCATCACGGCGTGATGCTTGCGGGTCGGCTGGAGATATTGCCCGATGGTCAGGAAATCGACGTCGGCGGAACGCAGATCGTCCATCACCTGCTGCACCTCGTGGCGCTCCTCGCCGAGGCCGACCATGATGCCGGACTTGGTGAAGATGGTGGGATCGAGCTCCTTGACCCGCTGCAACAGCCGGATCGAATGGAAATAGCGCGCGCCCGGCCGCACCGTGAGATAGCACGACGGCACGGTCTCGAGATTGTGGTTGAACACGTCGGGCTTCGCCGCGACGACGACCTCCAGCGCCCCCTCCTTGCGCAGGAAGTCGGGCGTCAGGATCTCGATCGTGGTCGAGGGGCACGCGGCGCGGATCGCGCGGATGGTCTGGGCGAAATGCTCGGCGCCGCCGTCAGTGAGATCGTCGCGGTCCACGGAGGTGATGACGACATGGGCAAGGCCGAGCTTGGCCACAGCCTCGCCGACGTTCTGCGGCTCGGCCGCGTCAAGTGCATTCGGCATGCCGGTCTTGACGTTGCAGAAGGCACAGGCGCGGGTGCAGGTGTCGCCCATGATCATGAAGGTCGCGTGCTTCTTGTCCCAGCACTCGCCGATATTCGGGCAGCCCGCCTCCTCGCACACCGTATGCAGGCCGTTGGCGCGCACGATGTTGCGCGTGTCGGCATAGCCGCGGGTGTTGGGCGCGCGTACGCGGATCCAGTCCGGCTTCGGCGGCGAAGCGGAATCGGGCCGGTTCACCTTTTCGGGGTGACGTGGGCGCAGCGGGTTCGAGATGGTATCGACGATAACGACCATGGGGTGTCCGGTCTGACCAAGTCCTACCTAGTCGGTCTGGCCGGGCATCGCAACCCGGCTCGCACCGCTTCAGGGAACATGGCAGATATGGGCAATATCCTGCTCTGTTCTCTGGCGATTCTCACCTCGAATGGCTCCAGTCTCGAAGACCTCTACTCCTCGGCTCGGCAAAGCCCTGAAGCGTACCTTTTTCGCGCGCAGCGTCCACGAGGTCGCGCCCGATCTGATCGGTGCGACCATGCTGGTCAACGGCGTTGGCGGGATCATCGTCGAGGTCGAGGCCTATCATCATACCGAGCCGGCGGCGCACTCCTACAATGGCCCGACGCCGCGGAACCAGGTGATGTTCGGCCCGCCCGGCTTTGCCTATGTCTACCGCTCCTACGGCATCCACTGGTGTGTGAACTTCGTCTGCGAGGAAGAAGGCTCGGCCAGCGCCGTGCTGATCCGCGCGCTGGAGCCGACCCACGGAATCGCCGCGATGCGGCGGCGCCGCCATCTCCAGGATTTGCACACGTTGTGCTCGGGCCCGGGCAAGCTGACCGAAGCGCTCGGCATCACCATCGCGCACAATGCCTTGCCGCTCGACCGTCCGCCGATCGCGCTGCATGCGCGGACGGAGGACGTCGAGGTGGCGGCCGGCATCCGGATCGGCATCACCAAGGCGGTCGAACTGCCCTGGCGCTATGGTGTCAGGGGCTCGAAATTCCTCAGCAAGCCGTTTCCGAAATAAGCTTACGACGCCTGCTTGAGCCGCTCCAGCGCCTCGAGCAGCTTGGCCTTGCGGGCGAGCGCGGCCTCGCGCTTCTCGCGCTCCTCCTCGACGACCTCCTCGGCCGCGTTGGCCACGAATTTCTCGTTGGCCAGTTTGGACTCGGCACGCTTGATGTCGGCGTCGGCCTTCCCGATCTCCTTGTCCAGACGCGTGCGCTCGGCGACGACGTCAATCACGCCCTTCAGCGGCAGCGCGGCCACCTCGCCGCGCACCAGGAGCTGGACCGCGCCGTCGGGCGCACGGTCGGCGAAGGAGATGTCCGACAGCCGCGCCATGCGCTTGATGACGTCGCTCCAGCGCGGCGCGCGCTCCTTCGTCTCGGCCGAGGCGCCTGCGAGCACCAGCGCCGTGAGGGTCGCCGGCGGGATGTTCATCTCGGCGCGCACCGAACGGATCTGCGTGACAAGGTCAATGACCCAGCCGATCTCGGCCTCGGCCGCGGGATCGGTGAAGTCGGCATGGTCGAAGATCGGCAGCACCCAAACCGGCGAGACGAGCGCGTCGGTCGGCCCCGTCGTCGCCGCGAGCATCGCAAGCTGCTCCGCCGTCGGCCCGGCCGGCTTCAGCGGCCACGGTGCCAGCGCGAGCAGACCGTCGCGCTTGGCCGTCACCTCCCACAGCTCCTCGGTGATGAAGGGCATGAAGGGGTGCAGCAGTTTCAGGATCTCGTCGCGCGCCCATGCCACCATGGCGCGGGTCTCGGCCTTGGCAGGGCTGTCGGGGCCGAGTAGCACGGGTTTTGCGAGCTCGAGATACCAGTCGCAATAGACGTTCCACACGAAGCGGTAGATGCTGCCGGCGGCGTCATTGAAGCGATAGGCCTCGATCGCCTCGGTCACCTCGCGCGTGGTGTGCGCACTCTCATGTGCGATCCAGCGGTTCAGCGTCTCTTTGACCTTCGCCGGCTCGAAGCCTTCGGGCACGGCGCAATGGTTCATCTCCGCAAAGCGCGACGCATTCCAGAGCTTGGTCGCGAAATTGCGATAGCCCTCGACACGGCTGGTGGCGAGCTTGATGTCGCGCCCCTGCGCGGCCATCGCGGCCAGCGTGAAGCGCAGCGCGTCCGCACCATATTGGTCGATCAGGCTGAGCGGATCGATGACGTTGCCCTTCGACTTCGACATCTTGGCGCCCTTCTCGTCGCGGACGAGGGCGTGGATGTAGATCGTCGAGAACGGCACCTCCTTCATGAAGTGCAGCCCCATCATCATCATGCGGGCGACCCAGAAGAAGATGATGTCGAAGCCCGTCACCAGTGCGTTGGTCGGGTAGTAGCGCTGCACTTCCGGCGCGTCTGCGGGCCAGCCGAGGGTCGAGAATGGCCACAGCGCCGAGGAGAACCAGGTGTCGAGCACGTCCTCGTCGCGCGTGATGAAGCCGTCCCGCTTGTTGCGGTCGAGCGCCATCTCGCGGCCCTGCTCGACCGTGATGACTTCCTGCTCGACGTAATAGCCGAGGGCGTGGCTGACGGCCTCCTCCTCGGTCTCGGCGACGAACACCTTGCCATCAGGACCGTACCAGGCCGGGATCTGGTGGCCCCACCAGAGCTGGCGCGAGATGCACCAGGGCTGGATGTTCTCCATCCACTCGAAATAGGTTTTTTCCCAGTTCTTTGGCACGAAGGTGGTTTCGCCCGAACGCACGGCGGCCATCGCGGGCTTCGCCAGCGTCTTGGCGTCGACATACCATTGGTCGGTCAGATAGGGCTCGATCACCGTGCCGGAGCGGTCGCCATGCGGCACCATGTGGGTGTGAGGTTCGATCCGCTCGACGAAACCGAACGATTCCAGTCGCTCGACGATGCGCTTGCGCGCTGCAAAGCGATCGAGCTTGTTGAACTCCTCGGCGAACTGCGAGGCACCTTCCGGCAGGTCGCGCAGATAATCCTCGTTGTCGAGGAGATCGAGGCAACCTTCCTTGTCGATGACGCTGATTCGGGCGAGGCCGTGGCGATTGCCGACCTCGAAATCGTTGAAGTCGTGCGCCGGCGTCACCTTGACCGCGCCCGAGCCCTTCTCCGGATCGGAATAATCGTCGGCGACCATCTGGATCTTGCGGCCGACCAGCGGCAGGATCACGTTCTTGCCGACCAGCTTCTGATAGCGCTCGTCGTCGGGATGCACGGCCACCCCGGTATCGCCGAGCATGGTCTCCGGGCGCGTGGTGGCAACGACGATGAAGCTCGAGGGATCCTCGGGGCTGAAGATCTTGCCCTCGATCGGATAGCGCAGGTACCAGAGGCTACCCTTGACCTCGGTCTGCTGCACTTCGAGATCGGAGATCGCGGTGAGCAGCTTGGTGTCCCAGTTCACCAGCCGCTTGTCCTTGTAGATCAGGCCGTCGCGGTGCAGCTCGACGAACACCTTGACCACGGCCTTGGACAGGCCCTCGTCCATGGTGAAGCGTTCGCGCGACCAGTCGCAGGAGGCGCCGAGCCGCTTGAGTTGGTTGATGATGGTGTCGCCGCTCTCGGCCTTCCACTGCCAGACCCGCTCCAGAAACTTCTCGCGGCCCATCTCGCGACGGCTGGGCTGCTGGCGCTCCATCAGCTGCCGCTCCACCACCATCTGGGTGGCGATGCCGGCATGGTCGGTGCCGGGCTGCCACAGCACGTCGCGACCGCGCATGCGCTCGAACCGGCACAGGATGTCCTGGAGCGTGTTGTTGAGGGCGTGGCCCATGTGCAGCGAGCCCGTCACGTTCGGCGGCGGGATCACGATGGTAAAGGGCACAGCGTCGCGGCGGTCTGGGCGGCCGGCCTTGAAGGCAAGGCTGTCCTCCCACACGACGGACATGCGGGCTTCGATATCGGCGGGCTGGTAATTTTTCTCGATCATGGCGCTGTTAGAAAGCCGCGCACGGGGTCCAAGTCAACGGACAAGTCAACGGAAAGCCAGGCGGCAACAGGGCTTTCCGGTCCGGTCGGGAAACAGAATATGACCCACAAGCAGGGCTTTATGAGGGCTCTGCGGCCCGATCTACCTGCCGCCGCGCGATACCCGCTCGATTTCGGCCTTCACGATGCGTTCGACCAGGCCCGGCAAATTGTCGTCCAGCCAGGATTTCAGCATCGGACGCAGCATCTCCTTGACCAGATCCTCCAGAGTTCGCGCATTGCTGCTGAGCACCGTGTGGGCCAGGGAATTGAAGGCGGATTCGACCGCGGAGACCGTCGATTGCGCCAGCATCGGCTGTTGGGGCGGCAGCGGCGGCGCATCGAAGTCCACGGGCGCATAGGATGCCGGCGTCGGACGCGGCGCCGGCGATTCGGCGAATTCGAGATCGTCGCGCGGCTCGACCTTGCGGAAGCTCGGCGGCGGCGGAGGCGGCGTCGGCTCCATCGCCAGCGCCATATCGTCGGTCAATTCCAGCACGTCGGGCTCAGGTTCGGGCTCCGGCTCGGGAGCACGGATTTCCGGCGCGGGCGTGGCTGCGTCGAGCCCCGCCAGCAGCGCGTCGATATCGTCCTGATTGTTGGATGCATCCACCTCGGGTGCGGCGGCCGGCGGCGCTGCCGGCTTTGCGGCCGGAGCCGGTGCCGGCTTTTCGGCGGCCGGTTTGGGCGGCGCGACCTTGGATGGCGGAATATCGTTGATCACCTGCGGCTTCGGTGACGCGGCGGGGGCGGCAGCTTTCTCGGGCTTAGCGGCATCCGCCGGCGGCGGCTTGGCCTCATCGTCGGCAATGATGCGCCGGATCGAGGCCAGAATCTCCTCCATCGAGGGTTCTGTGACCTTTGCAGGCTGCGTCATCTCCGACTCCACATCATCAACGCCCTCGCATGCGTTGTTTTACACCAAGCACGACAGGATTGGCCGGTTCCGGATGGGTGGCCCGACATTTTCGTCACGGCAGCCCGACTTGTCCCCAGATGACAGCTCAACGTGCAGCGGTGCGCCCCTGCCCTCGGCACTCATGCTTTACGCACACGGCATCGGATGCAGAGCGAATCGACCCGCATCCTTCTTGGCAAGGCTATGTCAGGGATTTTGCTGATTGCAAGCAAAGCACCGGTCGGCTTCGGCTATTTGCGAGGCCGACCGGATGATTACGGGACTCTAGCGTCCGTCTGGCGTGCGTACGCCGGCCCAGCTGTCGCGGACCTGATGGTAGTGCACGCTGGGATCGTAGACAGTGGTGTTGAGGCCGAGGACTTGCGGCGCGAGACGACCGACCGCGTTGAGCACCGAATAGGACGCCACCACGCGGTCATGCTGGGCAGTGACGAGCGCCACGCGCGCGTTGACCAGCGCCTGCTGCGCGTTGAGCACGTCCAGCGTGGTGCGCTGGCCGGCCTTGGCTTCCTCGCGCACACCGTTCAGCGCGATCTCGGAGGCCGTAACCTGCGCCTGCGCAGACTGCACCTGCGCCTTGCCGGCTTCCAACTGGCCCCAGGCCTGCACGACGTTGGCGCGGGTCTGATCGCGTGTGGTTTCAAGATTCAGGCGCTGCTGCGCCAAGTTCTCTTTCGATTGGCGGATCAGCGCATATTCAGCGCCGCCCTGATAGATCGGCACCGAGGCGGTCGCGATGGCGGAAGCGGTCGTCGTTCGGAAGACCGTCAGGGTCTGCTGGTACGACTGGGTGATGCCAGCCTGAACCGTGAGGGTCGGCAGCAGCGCGCCTTCGTTGATCTTGACCTGGAGATAATTGACGTCGATGCCGAACATCGATGCCGTGACGTTGGGGTTCTCCACCAGGCTGAGACCGACGGCGGAGGCGAGCGTCCCGGGCAGGAAACGATCGACCGGCGAGCCCGGCGCAAGGTTCGTCGGCTCGTTGCCGATGATCCGGCGGAAATTGGCACGCGTCGTCGTGAGATTCGATTCGGCCGTCAGGGCCTGGGTCCTGCCTGCCGCGAGCTGCGCTTCGGATTGCGCCACGTCCGTGCGCGTCACCTCGCCGACATTGAACCGATCGCGCGTTTGCTTGAGCGTCTGTTCGAGGACGCGCACATTGCTGCGCTGAACTTCGAGTGTGGCGGAGTCACGAAGATAATCCATGTAGCTGGTCGCAGCCTGCAGCAGGACCGTCTGCTCGAGCACACGCAACGCCTCGCGGGATCCCGAGACCTGGCTTTCCGCCACGCGCGTCCTGTTGGCGGTCTGATTGCCGTTATAGAGCGTCTGGTTGATGGTCAGGCTGGCGCTATTGGGCTGAAGGGGCGGGTCGCTATGGATCGGCACAGCCTTCTGCGTCTGCTGAATATCCTGATATTGATAGCCGGTGCTGAGATTGATCCCGACCTTGGGGCGATAGCCCGACAGCGCTTGCGGCACGTTCTCGTCAGTCGAGCGCACCTGGGCGCGCTGCGCGTTGAGCTGCGGATTGTTCTGATAAGCGCGCACCAGCGCAGCCTCGATCGTATCCGCCAAGGCAGGCGTCGGCGCGGCAAGCGCCAGCAGCAGGACCGAAACCGCTGCTCCGGTGAAGAGCTTCACCCCATGCATCCAAAAATTCCGTTCATTCTAACGCCCGGCTCGTGCCCGCGAGCTGGGTTACCGTCTACGAGTGGAGTCGTTGCCCCGCCGCAACATAGGACGCGGTCAAGCGCGACGGAACTACCTGAGGGGTGTTCTCGGTGGAAACTCTTCACGTGCAGCATCCCGGCCACACTTCTGATTCAGAACGGGATTTTAACGGGCCAAAGCCGTCAGAAGACGAAGGCGGCGGCCCGTTCCAGCCCCGGAAGGACCGGGGCTGCGGCATCGAACAGCGCCCGATGGCCGAATTCGCCGTGGGTATGGGTCACGATCATGGCTCGCGGCGGCCTGGATTCGGCCGAGACCCCCACCAGGCGCCCCCCCTCCTTGAGCTGCCCGAGCAGCCCTGCCGGGGTCACCTCGGTGGCGCCGTTGAGGACGATCACATCATAGGGACCTGCGGCGGCATCACCCTCGGTGCAGGCCGCGGCCTTGCAGGCCACGTTGGCCAACCCGAGGGCGGCGAAGGCGTCGTTGGCCTTTGCCGCCAGGCCCGAATCGCATTCCGTCGCGATGACTTTGCGCGCGAGCTTGGCGGTCAGCGCAGCGAGATAGCCCGTCGCGCAGCCGACGACCAGCACGTCGTCATCCTCGCCGATCTCGGCGGCCTGGAGCAGCTTGCCGGTCAGCTGCGGCTTGATCAGGAACCGCTTGGCGCCTCCCTCGCTGACGTCGAGATCGAGGTCGAGATACGCCAATGCCTGCCGGCTGGCGGGCACGAAAGCCTCGCGCGGAACCGTGAGCATGGCGTCGAGAACACGACGGTCGGTGACGTCACTGGTGCGCACCTGGCCATCGACCATTTTTAGGCGCGCCGTCGAGAAAACGGACATTTGCGGACCCTGCAAGGCGGACGATGCCGCGGACGAAAGTTGGCGGCATCTTTGGAACAGGCCCTGCGAAAACGCAACATGGCTTTGGCCCGCAAACCGGGCCCTTCCGCAACTCGCAACGTCGAGGGTGAGCCGCCTATTCGATCGTGACCGCGAGGCGGCCGATCAATGCGGCGACTTCGTCCAGCCGTGCCGAATCGTGGGTCTCGACCGCCCGCGCCAGACAAGCGAGGCATTCGTCGTCGCTGAGTTCGGGGATGTCCGCCGGCAGAATGGAGGGGGCCAGCGGGAAACGGTCGACCTGGATGTCTCGCATGGGAATCAGCTCCATAAAGGACCGGCCTCTGGAAGCTCGATTTCAATTGAGTCGTTTTGGCGTCACCGCGGAGGATGCGGGCTCGCCGCGGTACACATCTAGTTGAGGATCTGCTGCAACGAGATCGCACGCCAGATCAGAGTCTGGGCGCAAGTTGCTGAAAATGAAGCGGAATTTGGCTCCCCGGGCTGGATTCGAACCAGCGACCATCCGATTAACAGTCGGATGCTCTACCGCTGAGCTACCGAGGAAAAGGGCGAACCTGTCGTTCGCGCGCGGCTGCGTATAACAAAGCCGCTTGCGCTTGCAAAGGACGAATTCGCTATGTGGCACATTGCGGCGAGGAAGGGCACGCGGCCCCTCCTCCGCCCGGCCTCAGGTCAAGTTACTCGGCGACGAACGAAGTGGTCTTGGTGCCGGAATCGTAGCGCAGCCGGAGTGCCGTGAACTTGCAGAGGTTGACGTTCTTCCAGAGCACGGTCTCGTCATAGTTCTGCCAGTCAACGCGGACGTTCCAGACGCATCCTTCGTCGTCATCGTCGAACTCGACATAGGTGCTCGCCTGGTTCTGCAAAACCTTGTCCAGCTCGTTGTCCCATTCGTCCATGCCATCGTCCGGGGCGTTGAAGCCCAGGAATTTGATGGCATAGCCGGTCTCGTTGACGACAGTGACGTTGCGGGCGTCAGTCGCGTACGACGGCGCGGCGGCAATCGATAGACCGACCGCGATCAGTGCAGACAGAAAATACTTCATATGAAATTCCCCCGATCGAAACGGGCTTTCGGTGCCTGACGTCGATCGGCGCAGGCGCCGCGGCAACCAATGGCGTTGCCTCGAAGGATTCGTCGGAGGCGCAATCGAAAGGTGCAAGACGCGATCGATCCGCCTCCGGCTCTCTGCACGACGCGAGACGCGCAGCGAGCAATTCTTATCGATTCGAATTCTCCGCAGCAATGAACCGGCATTCATAGATCGCGGGGTTTGTTGTCTCCGGGGCGGGCGCCCGGCACCGCGCGAATATGATTCTTGTCGCAGACACAGCTTCGCGCCCTCGCGGCTTGGCTCGCCCGAGCTTTGCTTTGTTTCGTACACCCTCCTCGTCAGAGGGCGCAGGGAAGACCGGGTGCCGGCTGGCACCCACGGTCCACTGTGCGAAGGTTGCGCTACAAGAGGCTGCACAGCGGCATACAGGTGAAGCCCAACACACGGCCTTCCCTGCGCAGTGGTTTGACGGCTTATGCCGAGCTCTCCCCGGGGAGCGATGCACTATTGCCCCCGTCGCCTTGCGGATGGCTGATGCTGCGTGCCCGGTCGGGCAGCGACATCACCACAAGACTTGACGCACAGACCCCGGGCGTCAGGACGACACGGTTTTGCCGTACGCTAATAGCACCGGTCGTGTGCGCGACGCCTTCGCTCACGGTTGCCCGCCCTGCAAAGCCCTTCGCGCCGATGTGACTAGCGTCCACCGCAGCTCACCCCGCGTTCGTGACGATCGCGATACGCCCCGCTGACAGGGATGAGGTGGCGACTGAATACGCCAAAGTCGAATTTCGGTAAAGTAGAATCTTTTCGCGCGAGCGGATTGACTCGTCGTTTGGGTGTTTTGCCCGTCGGGCAACGCAAGGGCTTGTAGCCCGGATGGAGCGAAGCGTAATCCGGCACCCTGTATCCGTTAAACGAATCCCGGATTGCGCTTCGCTCCATCCGGGCTACGGATCATCTCCTCACGGCCGGCGGCAGACCAGGTCGATCTCGATCAGCGCGTCGTAGGCAAGCCCGGTGACACCGACGCAGGTGCGGGCCGGCAGGCGGTCGGGCGGAAAGAACGCGCGATATGTCTCGTTCATCGCGGTGTAGTCTTCCTTGAAACGCGTGAGATAGATGCGTGTCATCACGACGTGCTCGAAACCGAGATCGAGGCCCGCCAACACCACCTTCAAATTCTCCATCACCGCCCTCGTCTGCGCCACGATGCCCTCCGGCAGCACGCCCGGGATTTGCGGCGTGTCCGGCATCTGGCCGGTGACAAAGACAAAACCGTCGGTCTCCACCGCGTGGCTGAAGGGCGCGACCGGCTTGGGTCCGCCGCTGATCATGTGGAATTTCACTGGAGTATCCTTCGGTTTAAGGCGCGTCCAGAAACAGGCGCTTGCTGATGATCGCGTGCACGCCCCAATTGCCGTCGACCACCTGCGTGACGCCGAAGTCGACGGCGGCCGACATCAGCGCGATCGCCTCGTCCTCGCTCAACCCCTTCACGTTCATCAGGAAGCGTCGCATCTTGCGAAACGCATCTTTCATGGCGAGATCGAGCGAGGACTTTGCGTAAACCTCGCTCTGGCCCTGAGCGCCGAACTCGGCGAGGTAGTTGGGATGGCTGAATCCGGTCAGGACCCAATCAGATTCGGTTTCGATCAGGGGATAAGAGAGATCGGCGAAGGGTTGGCCGGAGAGGTCGGCCTTCTTGTGCAGGATCACCTCGAAGGTTCCGGTCATCGAGCATTCAATCGCGGTGCCGCTCAATTCGCCGTCGCCTTGCGTGGCATGGGGATCGCCGACCGATAACAATGCGCCGGGAACGGAGACCGGAAGATAGACGGTCGCCCCCTTCCCCAAGCGCCAATTGTCGAGATTGCCGCCGAAATAGGACGGCGGCACGGAGTCGATGAAATCGACCTCGCGCGGCGCCACCGCGATCACGCCGAAATGCGGGCGCAAGGGAATGCGGATGCCGTCGAGCACGGCGTGGCGGCGCTTCACGGTGCCGGGCAAGACCGGAACGCCGGGATAGTCGTAGGTGGCGTGCACCACGCCAAACGGGTCGGTCTGCGGCTCCCAGCGGTAGGAATACAGCGCGCGGGCATGCGGCGCATCGGTATCGTCCAGGATTTCGTAGATCGTCACGACCTCGCGCGGCTTCGGTCCTGAAAGAAATTCGTCGTAATGATAGCCCCACCAGGCCGCGACCGAGGAGCCGAACACGCGCCCTGAATGTTTCGGATGACGACTTGTGCGCGGTACGATGTCGAGGATCCGGACTTCCAGCACGTCGCCGGGCTGGGCGTCCTTCACCGACACGGGCCCCGTGCAGATGTGCACGCCAAAGCCTTCGCCGGCGCCGCGCCCGAATATGCTGGCATCCATCGGACCCGCGCCGCGGCGATCCACGTTCTTCCTCGCCTTGGTCCAACCGAATACACTTTCGGCGGCGGTATCGCCCGCGATCATCAGCTCAGGATCATCGGAGGCATGCTGCGTTAGCGTTTCGATCGTGATCGTATCACCCGAATTGATCTCGAGCTGCGGCTGTAACGCGCGACTGAAATATCCCCAATGAACACGGTGGGCTTCGATCGGAAGATGATGATGCTTGCGTTCGGCCGTTCTCGGCTCGTCGATGTCGGTTCGGGCGAGATTGCCGCGCGCCTCGGCGCTCGCCGGGTGCACGCGAAGCTGCGCCAGCGCATCCTGCGGCCAGCCGCGCTGACCGGCTATCCCCTGCTGGGTCGTCGCCCGCTCCGCTTCCTGCTGGCGAAACTCGCGCGGCGGCAGCCCGAAGCGATGGCGGAAGGCGCGGCTGAAATGCGCGGAATCGCCAAACCCATAGGCGTAGGCGATCTCCGAGATTGAGCGATGCGCCTCGGACGGATTGGACAGATCGGCCCAGGCGCGCTGCAGCCGCCGCTCGCGAACGTAATGAGTAAAGTTGTCGCCGACCGTCTCGAACAGCTTTTGCAGATAGCGCTCGGAAATCCCTTCGGCCTGCGCGACGCGCGCCGGCACCAGTCCGGGATCGTCGAGGCGGCGTTCGATGGTCTGGCAGATCCGGTGCAGGAGTGCCGACTGCGTCGCGCTCGATCCGGCGTCGGACGTCGAAGCCGCCAATTGATGGGCGAGTGTCAGCAGCAGATCGACGAGCGACTGCGTGACCGCATTCCATTCGGCATCGCTCAGCGTGTCGAGCGTGCGCGCGGTCGCGTCCATCAAGCGCGCGAAGACATCGGCAAAGCCGCTGGGCGGAACGACCCTGGGTTCGCCGAGCCGCGGCCTGCCCGAGAGGCGGCCGTGCAGCGCCTCCGAGGTCACCGACAGCACGACGGCGCGCATGTCGCGCTGGAATACGATGCTCCAGTCCCCGCTCCGCGGCAGCAGCACGAGATGGCCCACCGGAACGATGCGATGGCCGGCGGCGCTCTTGAGCACCATGCCGTCCTCGACCGGCATCAGCGCAATCGGCAGGTCTTCGTTGGCCTGCGGACGCGGACCGATGGTCTGGGCGCCGGCCGCCATGCGCGTCAGCGCAACGCCTGCGGCGTGGCGATGTGACGCCGTTGCGTGCCCATCCAGGAAGCAATGGCCTGCCGCCGGCTGCAGGCCGACCGCGGCGAGCACGTCCCGCCAGGCTTCGGGGCGGTCGTCTTGAGCGTAGGACTCGCTCGTGAAAGGACGGAAGCTCATCGGATCGACCCAGATTGCAGTGGATCGAAGCAACCTCTGTGCCAGACGAACGTGGTCATCCGTCGCAGCGAGGGGCCGCAAATGACGGTCTTTTGTCACGTCCTCATCCTGGAAATGAGCTGTTCTTCAAAGTGTTGGAGCGCGATGTCAACGTCGAGCACGATGTGTAGCCTGGATGGAGCGAAGCGTAATCCGGGGGCCTTTTGAGTCCGGCGTGACAAACCCGGATTGCGTTGCGCTCCATCCGGGCTACGGCCCATCAGTCGCACCGAAAGATGTTTTTGCGGATCGTGCCGTGAACTCCCCAATTGGCATCGACCACCTGGGTGACGCCGAAATCGGCGCCGACCGATAGCAGCGAAATCGCCTCGTCCTCGCTCAAACCGTGCACGGTCATCAGGAACCTCCTGAGCTTGCGGAACGCATCGCGCATCGCACGGTCGAGACTCGAGTGGTTGGCAATCTCGGTCTGTGCGTCGGCGCCGAGCGCGGCGAGGTAGTTCGGATAGGTGAAGCCGTAGAACGACCACGCCTGATCGGTCTCCAGCATCGGATGATCGAGACCTTCGAGGCTGGTGCCGGCGAGATCGGCCTTCTTGTGCAGGACGAACTCGAAATCGCCGGTCAGCGAGGTTTCGATCGCGGTGCCGCCAAGCTCGCTGTCGCCTTGCGCGGCGTGGGGATCGCCGACCGAGAAATAGGCGCCGGGGATCGCGACCGGATAGAACATCCGCGCCCCCTTGCCGATGCGCCAGTCGTCGATGTTGCCGCCGGTATAGCTCGGCGGGATCGAGCTGACGAAATCGGCCTCCGACGGCGCGAGCCCCATGGTGCCAAAATGCAGCCGTGCCGGCACCCTGACGCTTGTGAGGATGTTCTCGCGCTTCTTGATGGTGGCGTGATCGACGCGCACGCCGGGATAATCGATGGTCGGATGCACGATGCCGTCGGGGTCGGTCTGGGGCGTCCAGACGTAGTTGTAGACCGCTTTGGCGCAGGGCTCGCCTGACGTGTCGAGCTCGAAGATGGTGACGACCTCGCGCGGCTTCGGCTCCTCGATCAGATCGTGATAGTGAAAGCCCCAATTGGCGGCGATGTTGGAGCCGAAGCAGCGCCCGGCATGACAGGCGCTGCAGCTCGGCCGCGGCCGGATATCGAGGATGCGCACTTCGAGGATGTCGCCGGGTTCGGCGCCTTCGATCGCGACCGGACCGGTGAGGAGATGCACGCCGATCCCCTCGCCTGCTCCGCGGATGAACGGGCCTTCGGTCGGGCCCGAACCGCGCCGCCCGACGGCCTTGTGCTCGCGCGTCCATTGGAACACGCTCTCGGCGCCGGGATCACCCTGGATCATGCGCTCGTAGTCATCATTGGCGTGATGGGTCAGCGTCTCGATGGTGGCGCGATCCCCCGAGCGCAGGGTCAGGGCCGGCGCGACCTTCTTGGAGAAATAGCCCCAGTGGACGGTCTTCGGCGAAACCGGCAGCGTGACATGCTTCATGAGGTGGCCTCTTCTGGAAACGCGGTCTTGAACGGTGTGGGTGCGGCTCTCATCGCACCACCTCCGGAGTTTTGTCGGCTTCCATCACGCTGAGGAAACGCGCGGTCAGCGGATTGCGGGGGTTGGAGAGCACCTCGTGCGCGGGCCCCTCCTCGATGATCGTGCCGCCGCTCAGGAACGCGACGCGGTCGGCGACCTCGTCGGCGAAGCGGATCTGGTGCGTCGAGATGATCATGGTGAGGCCGTCATCGACGGCGAGCCGCCGGATCACCTCCAGCACCTCGCTGACGAGCTCGGGATCGAGCGCCGAGGTCGGCTCGTCCAGGAGCAGCACGCTGGGGTTCGGGGCGAGCGCTCGGGCGATCGCGACGCGCTGCTGCTGGCCGCCGGAGAGATGCCGCGGCAGCGCGTCGGCGCGGTGCGACAGCCCGACCCGCTCGAGCAGCTCGGCGGCGCGGCGATCGGCATCAATGCGGGTCATGCCGTGCACCCAGCGCAAGGGCCCGGCGATGTTCTCCTTGGCCGAGAGATGGGCAAACAAATTGAATTGCTGGAACACCATGCCGACGCCCACGCTTGCCCGCTCATTGGCGATCGCGCGGGGCGGCAGCAGCTTGCCGTCGTCGCCAAAACCGAGGCGGCGGCCGCCGACACGCACCGTGCCTCCGTCCCAGCTTTCGAGATGATTGATGCAGCGGAGCAGCGTGCTCTTGCCGGAGCCGCTGGGCCCGAGCAGCGCGACGACCTCGCCGACGCGTACGGTGAGATCGAGGCCGGCAAGCACCTTTTGCCCGCCGTAGCTCTTGGTGAGGTCCTTGGTCTCGACCGCGATGTTGTTGCGTGAAATCGTCGCCGCGCGCCGGGTGCGTTCCTCGCGGGTCAAGGCCAGCGGTGGCGTGTCGGTGAGCTCAGCCTGTGCAGGCACTTGGACGTCGACGATCGCTGCGGCAAGTTCGAGCTTGGTGGCGAGGTCGACGCGACGCCAGGGCAGGTAATCGGCGAGCCTGCGCTGGCGGCCCTTGGTACGATCGAGATCGAGCAACCATTCGACGAAAAGCTGGATGATGCTGATGGCAAAGGTCAGCACCAGGTATAGCAGGCCCGAGGCGAAGAAGATCGAGAAGAAGTCGAAGGTCGAGGACGCAAGCTGGGTCGAGCGCAGGGTCAGCTCCTGGACCGCGACCACGGAGGCGAGCGACGAATTCTTCAGCGCACTCACGGCCTCGTTGCCGAAGGCCGGGATCATGGTGCGGATCGCCTGGGGCGCGATCACCCGCCACATCAGGATCCGCGGCGTCATGCCGAGCGCCTGGCCGGCCGTCACCTGCCCGCGGTCGACACCGAGCACGCCGGCGCGCAGCATCTCGGCGATGAACGGCGCCTCGTTGCAGGCCAGCGCAAGGCCGGCGGCCAGCACCGCCGGCAGCTTGATCCCGATATGCGGCAACGCGTCGTAGGCGAACACCATTTGCAGGATCAGCGGCGTGCCGCGGAAGATCACGGTGTAGGCCCTGGCGATCGCCGCCAGCAGCCAGAAGCGGGAGAGCTGCATGCCGGCGAGGATCAATCCAAGGATCAATCCGCCGCCGAGCCCGAGGGCAGTCACCTCGAGGGTGAGCTCGATGCCCTCGAGCAGATACGGCATGCTCAGGTAATGGAGGAATAGCGACATCAGTCGGCCGTCAGAATGTCAGGCTCCTTGAAGTTGTTCACGTCGAGCCCATGCTTCTTCAGAAGCTCCATATGCGTGCCGGCCTTCTGCACCTCGATCAGGGCTGCGAGCACGGTGTCGCGGAATTTAGGCTTGTCCTTCGGGACGGCGATGCCGACCGAATACGGGATCGTCACCGCGGTCGCCTTCTCCAGCTTGTCCGGATAGGCCTTCACCGCGCTGTCGACGGTGTTGACGTCGTTGACATAGGTGTCGGCACGACCGGCGAGGATCGCCTGGATGCAGTTGGCGTTGTTGTCGTAGAGCTGGACGGTCGGCTCGGCCTTGCCGGCCTTCTTGCACTCAGGCATCAGCGTCTGGATCAGCGGCACCTCGACATAGCCGGTGTTTTCAGCGGCAGCGGCGCCGCACATCGACATGTTGATGCCGTTGATGCCCTTCGGATTGCCCTTGGCGACCAGCACGCCGTCGAACACTTTCGAATAGGTGATGAAGTCGGCGGCCTTGGCGCGCTCCTTGGTGGCGTAGATGTCGGAAATCACGATGTCGGCTTGTCCCGCGGCCAGCGTCGTCAGGAGCGCCGCGAACGTCACCGGCTTGTAGGTCAACTTGAAGCCGAGGCATTCGCCGATGGCTTCGCCGAGATCGATGTCGAAGCCGATATACTTGCTCGGATCCTTCGGATCGATGGTCTCATAGCCCGGCGTGTGCGGGTTGATGGCGTTGACGAGGGTCTTGCCCTTCCAGTCCGGATATTTGTCCTGGAGCGCGGCGCAGGCCGCAGGCGCCGCAGCCTGCGCGCTCAGGGGCGCGGCTGCCAGCGCGCCGAAAGTGACCGCGGCGCCGAGCGCGGCCTTGTGCCAAGACAGCGATGCACGTGCGTTCCCCCGCGCCTGGGGCAATACGGGTCTCTCCATCTCCAGCTCCTTCGAATTGTCATGGCAATGGCCATGTTCCAGATCGCGGAAGCGAGCCTAGGAGGAGAGCGGACCGGAAAGCTTGTCCGCGGGCGTACAAAAAATTGGATGGAGGGAGCCCGCCATTTGGGCAGGCAGCTGCTCAAAAACTGTTCGTGAATGCGGGACGCTGTAGCGCGCAATTGCGAATTCGGGGAAACCACATGATCTTGCGTGACGCCGCGATCTGCACGATCAGCGAATCATGCGGTGAGGTCATTTGACAGAGATATGACAATCAAAGGACGCATCTGCGGCCGACATCCGAAGCACATCCCCCGCCGTCCCCAGCCTGTCCGCAGCATACCCACAGGTGTATCCACAGGACGACTATGCCGGATTCGCCTGCCCGCGCGAGCCACTTGCTGCGCACAAACCCACAGGGCCGGTATGTCAGCCGCCGGCCTGATCGAACACGATGCGGCAAGCCTCACTCAAGCTTGGCCTGTTACGGCGCAGGCAGGCCGTGATGGCGCGGACGTTGGGGATTTCGCCGGCGCAGAGCCGGTAGACGTCGGGGGTACAGGCCCGGCGCTGCTCGGGTGTTCCCTGCTGCGCATGGGCGGCGGAGGCAAACAGCGTCAGGAACAGCCCGACCGTCGAGGCCCGGCGCGCCCGGCTTTTCACGCCCGCAAATCGCAAGAACCGCGCCTTCATGACCAGTCTCCCGTCTGCTTTGCCCGACCGGCCTGTATTGGCCGGTGTGCAAAGGGGTAGGAGAAATAAACAGCGAAAGATGTGACATCCTTCACACTGCGGGCACCCCGGCAGGAACCTAAGTTTCCCAACGCGATTTCATCAATCGCTAACCAATCGGGACCCGATTGGCGGATCGTTAAAATGCGATCGATCGGCTCAACCGGGAAACAAACCGGCTTTGCGATATTGCGCCATCCGCGGTCCGGAGGGTGTGATGAGCGAAGCCGAATTCAACTTGCTGCTGGATGCCGTCCAGGACGCCATGGTCCATGAAGATCTGGCGTTCGTGCCGGGGGAGGATCTCGTGCCGCGCTCGTGGACGTATTACGCGAAGCCCAACGCCTCCGCGAAGCCCAAAGCCGCCAATGACAATGAGGGCGCCTGGCCCTTGGTGCCTTTCCCGGACGGCTGGTACGCGGCCTGCTGAAGCCAATTTCACCGTGAGCCGACGCGCCCGCGCTCCGCGGGCGTTTTGCTATGGCAGCTACGCGGTGAAAATCCCGCGTGATCGCGATCAGGTCTTGACCCGCTCTCCGCCGTCCTGCGGCGCCTGGTCGGGTGCGGCCGGCGGAAAGATGCTGTCATAGATCGCACGGGCCTCGCGGATGAGGCGGGCCCGCTCCAGCTCGGATTTCGGGACAAATCGGACGGTTTCGCTCACGTGCTCTCCAGCGCTCGATCGTTGGGATGCATCACTTCGCAGATGCGAAGACTATGCCAGCGGGCTGAATGGCGGGTTTCCGCCGGGCCCCGGGCAAACCCGGTGTGCGCGGCCAGCACGCATCGCCCGCGCGGGCCGATGGCAGCCGCGATACGATCGAATATTGCTGAAATATCAGGAGGTTGTGATGGAGGCCACGTCGGGACTCGAACCCGAGTAAACGGTTTTGCAGACCGGCGCGTAACCACTCCGCCACGTGGCCCCAACGAGGGCGGAGCAATATAGGGGATCACAGGTTTAGGCAACCCCGACCGGGCAGCTACGCCTTCCCGCCGCCGAGATATTGGCCGAGAATTTCATCGGTCGCGCCGGCCGCCACAATCCGCCCCTCCTCCAGCAGGATCGCGCGGTTGCAGGTGCTCTTGATCAACTCGATGTCGTGCGAGGCGAGCACCAGAATGCCGGCGCGTACGACGATCTCGTCGAGCCGCTGCCGCGCCTTCTCGCGGAACTGCTGGTCGCCGACGCCGATCCATTCGTCGAGCAGCACGATCTCGCCCACGACGGCGGTTGCGACCGCAAAGATCAGGCGCAGCATCATGCCGCTGGAATAGGTGCGCAGCGGCAGGTCGAGCCGGTCGCCCAGTTCGGTGAATGCGGCGATCTCCCCCCGCTTGGCGTCGATCTCGGAGCGCCGTGCGCCGATCACGAGGCCACGCCGCATGATGTTCTCGTAGCCGGTCGCTTCCACGTCGAATCCGGCCGAGAGATCGAACAGCGGCAGACAGCGGCCCAGTACGTCCACGCTGCCCGACGTCGGATGGTAGATGCCGGCGAGCACCCGCAGCAGCGTGGTCTTGCCGGCGCCATTGGCGCCGATGATGGCGACGCGATCGCCGGCACGGATGTCGAGGTTGACGTCATTCAACGCGGAGACGATGTGCGGGGTCGCCGTGGTCCGCCGCAGTGTCATCGCGTTGACGAACCGGCTGCGCAGCGAGCGGTCGCGGAACGACAGCACCGGAAACCTCACCGAGACGTTGCGAAGCGCGATATGAGCTGCGGGGGTCATATCTCGTGCCTCACAGCCAATACGCCACACGATGGCGGTATTTCGCGTAGCAGCCGAGGCCGATGACGGCCACGACGGTCGCATAGATGACCCCGAGGAGCCATTGCTCCGCATCGGTCGACTGCGACAGTAGCGGCCTGCGCACCAGATCGAGCAGCGTCGCGAACGGATTGGCGCGGATCAGCCAATAAAACGCGGTGCCGCGTGCGCTATCTTCGGTCCAGATGATCGGCGTCAGGAAGAAGACGAATTGCAGGCCGCTGACGATCGCCGAGCCGATGTCACGAAACCGCGCGCAGAGCATACCGAGCGCGACCGAGCCACCCAGCAGCACAGTGAGCAGGATTGCGAAGCCCGGTACCGCGAGCAGCATGCTCCCATGCAGCGGCCACGGCATCAGGAGATAGAGCAGGACGACGATCACCAGATGATGCGCGAAGATGAGGACGTTGCGCGCCATCATCTGGAGCACGTGCACGATCAGCGGCGCCGGCACCGCCTTGATCAAATGGCCTGATGCCACGAAGATGTGGGAACCTTCCTGGAGCGTCGTCGCGATGAGCGTCCAGACGATCAGGCCGACGGCAAAGTGCGGCAGAAAGCTCGTGATGTCCTGTCTGAACAGTGCCGCATAGACCGTGCCGACGCTGGCAATGGTCGCCGCGAGCGTCAGTGTGATCCAGAGCGGGCCGATCACGGTACGCCGATAGCGCAGCGAAACGTCCATCAGGGCAAGCGTGCCCCAACGATCGAACCGCGCCGCCTGGGCAAGGATCTCCTTGGCTGCAAGCTGAATGCGACGGCCCCTTCGTTTCCGGCGTTCCGATCGTGCGAGAGCATAGCAGATAGCGGCCTATTGGCCGACGGTCTCTATCCGCCCGCCTCTCGCGGGACAATCGGCCGTACGGATGATCCGGACCGGAGTCAGGCTCGCTTGACCCGCCGGACACCGCGCCGGCGGTCCTTCACCGGCGGCTTTGGCGCCAATTCGGGCATCTCGGTCTGGACCTCGCGGTAGCGGGTTAACATCCGTTCAAAGCTGGCATTCAGCGTCTCGGCGATGTCCGGGCGCTTCTCCAGAGCGGAGAGGATCGTCGCCGCAGCCTCGATGGTCGACAGTCCGTCCTTCCGAGGCTCCTTGCGCAGGCGCCCGTACCGCGATGGGGTGGTCGGGTTCAGGATGACGCGCTGGCATTTCAGCATCCACGGGTTGCGCCACCACAGGGCCTTGGCTTGGCTCCAGGTGCCGTCGAGCAGCACCACACCTTCGAGCTTGCCGAGGCGCGCGCGCTGGTTGTCCGCGACCTCGCTCTTGCGGTTGAGAGCCAGGATTTCGCCCTCGGCCTCGAGATCGGTGGCGTGCGCCGAGCCGAGATAGAGCACCGCCCAGTGCGAGGCGTTCTCGATGGGTTGCCCCAGCGCTTTCGACAGGCTCGGCCAGGACAGGCCGACCCGCAGCGTGGCACCGGCGAAATGCTTCGCAAGCAGCCGCGCAGTGCCGAGCGCCCTGTCCTGCTCCTGCGGATGCTGAAGGATCAGGAGCGAGAGCCGGTTCTTGATGGGCGTGACGCTGTCGCAGATGCACAACGGCATCGGCTTCTGGCAGTGCGGGCATTCGGGGATCGGATCGGCCGGCGCGGCGGCGGTGGGGTTCGACATAGTCGCCGCTATACGCTCTGCACGGCGGTTCAACAACCCGCCTATTCCGCCGGCGCGGCCAGCGGGCGCGGTTCGGAGCGGCGGCGCAGGCGGTCGACCAGCAGGTAGATCACGGGCGTGGTGTAGAGCGTCAGGATCTGCGAGACGAACAGCCCGCCGATGATGGTGATGCCGAGCGGACGGCGGAGTTCCGTGCCGGGCCCGGTCGCGACCACCAGCGGAATGCCGGCGAACAGCGCCGCCATCGTCGTCATTAGGATCGGCCGGAAGCGCGCCTGGCAGGCCTCGAAGATCGCCTCCGCCGACGACAGGCCGCGCTGGCGCTCGGCATCGAGCGCGAAATCAACCATCATGATGCCATTCTTCTTGACGATGCCGATCAACAGGATGATGCCAACGAAGGCGATCACGGTCAGTGGCGTGTTGGTGAGCTGCAAGGCCAGCAGCGCGCCAAGTCCCGCCGAGGGTAGCGTCGAGATGATCGTGAGCGGATGGGCGAGGCTCTCATAGAGCACGCCGAGCACGATATACATCGCCACCAGCGCGCCGAGGATCAGGAGCGGCTGGCGGCCGCTGGTCTTGGCGAAATCGCCAGCATTGCCATCAAAACTGCCGCGAATGCCCTCCGGCATATGCAGCTCCTCGACCGCGCGCTGGATGTTCTGCGTTGCGGCCTGGATCTGCACGTCCGGCAACAGGTTGAACGACACCGTGGTCGATGGGAACGACTGCGAATGATAGACCGCGAGCGCGGCGAGCCCGCGCGTCGCATGCACCACGGCCGACAGCGGCACCTGCGCGTCACCCGCGCCGGCGACATAGATGCGATCGAGGTTGGACGGGTCGACCTGGAATTTCGGGTCGATCTCCAGAACGGTCATGTACTGGTTGCGCTGGGTGTAGATGATCCCGATCTGCCGCTGCGAGAACGCGTTGTTGAGCGCGTTGTCGATATCCTGGACGCGAACGCCGAGCGCCGAGGCCTTCTGGCGGTCGATCGACAGGGTCAATTGAAGCCCGCCGGGATCGCGGTCGCTGGAGATGTCGGTGATGCCTTCGACGCTCTCCATGCGCTTGGCCACGATCGGCGCCCACTTTTGCAACAGGCCGAGGTCGGTGCTGGTCAGCGTGTACTGGTAGTCGGAATCGCTCTGCCGTCCGCCGGCGCGCACGTCCTGGGCGGCGAACATGAACAGGCGGATGCCGGGCACCGGGTATAACGCCCGCCTGAGACGGTCGATCACCACCTGGGTCGAGACGTGGTCGCGCTCCTCCGGCGGCTTCAGGCTGATGAACATGGTGCCGCGATTGGAGGTCGCGCCGCCCGGTCCGCCGCCGCTGCCGACGGTGGAGCCGATGCCGGCCACTGCCGGATCCTGCATCACGATGTCGGCGAGCCGCTGCTGCAGGCTCAGCATCGACTGGAACGAGATGTCGGCCGAGGCGCGCGTCGCCCCGATGACGAAGCCGGAATCGTCGGTCGGGAAATAGCCCTTGGGGATCTTGATGTAGAGCGTAATTGTTAGGCCGATGGTGGCGAAGAACACCAGCAGCGTCAGCAGCGGATATTCCAGCACGGTGCGCAAGGTGCGGGTGTAGAACGCGACGATGCGCGACAGCGAGCCCTCGATGATCCGGTCGAACAGGGTCGCCGTGCCAGACGTGGTCTGGCGGATGTAATGGGCGCAGATCATCGGCGTCACCGTCAGCGACACCAGGGTCGAGACCAGGATGGCGAAGGTCAATGTCAGGGAGAACTCGCGCAGCAGCCGGCCGACGACGCCATCCATGAAGATCAGCGGCGTGAAGGCCGCGATCAGCGACAGGCTGATCGACACGACGGTGAAGCCGATCTGCCGGGCGCCGTCCAATGCCGCCTGGAGCGGGCGCATGCCGTGCTCGAGATTGCGGTACATGTTCTCGATCATGACGATGGCGTCGTCGACCACGAAGCCAACGGAGATCGCCAGCGCCATGAGCGAAAGATTGTCGATCGAGAAGCCCGCGACCCACATGCCGGCGCAGGTTCCGGCCAGCGCCAGCGGCACCGAGATTCCGGCTGCGATCGTCGGCGTGAGCCGTCGCAGGAATACGAACACGACGACCATCACGAGAATGGCAGTCGCGAGCAAGGTCCACTGCATGTCGAGCACGCTGGCGCGGATCGTACTGGTGCGGTCGACCAAGGTGGAGATATCGACCCCGGCCGGGATCCACTGCTTCAGCGCGGGGATCAGCGCCTTCACCCGGTCGACGGTATCGATGACGTTGGCATCGCCCTGCTTGGTGATCTGGATCAGCACAGCCGGCTGCTTGTTGAACCAGGCGATGGAACGGGCGTTACGGACGGAGTCCTCGATGTCGGCAACATCGGAGAGCCGGACGAAATTGCCCTTCGCGCTCTTGATGACGATGTCGCGGAACTCTTTCGCCGTCCGCATCTGCTTGTTGAGCGACAGCGTCTCGCTCTGGCGCTCGCCGTTGAAGATGCCGACCGGACCGAGCGGGTTGGCGTTGATAATCGCAGTTCGCACGTCGTCGGTGGCGATGCCGGCATTGGACAGCGCGACAGGATTGAGCTGAATCCTGACCGCCGGCTGGTCGGCACCCGAGATCGTCACATTGCCCACCCCCGGCACCTGCGAGATGCGCTGCGCCAGCACGGTGTCGGCGACGTCGTAGACCGCGCTGGCGGACAGCGTCTTCGAGGTCAGCGCCAGCACGAAGACCGGCGCGCCTGCGGTGTTCGCCTTGCGGAAGCGCGGCAGCGTCGGCAAATCGCTCGGCAGGTCGACCAGCGACGCATTGATTGCCGCCTGCACGTCGCGGGCGGCTTTGTCGACGTTGCGGCCGATGTCGAACTGGAGCTGGATGCTGGTCGTGCCGAGTGACGAAGTCGAGGTGATCTGGTTGATGCCCGCGATCTCGCCGAGCCGCCGCTCCAGCGGCGAGGCAACCGTCGCGGCCATGACGGACGGGTCGGCGCCAGGACGGCTGGCCGAGACGAAGATGGCGGGAAAATCGATGTTCGGAACCGAGGCAACGGGGAGGAACTCGTAAGCCACGATACCCAGCAGGAACAATCCGATCGACAGCAGCGTGGTCGCGACCGGGCGGCGGATGAAGGGCTCCGAGATCGATGCCATCACTGCATCCCCTCGGTCGCGCCCGCGACGGGCGGACCGCCGGATTCGGCCGGCGGCAGCGCCTGCTCGAGGCGGCGGTTGATGCGGTCGAGGGCGAGATAGATCACCGGCGTGGTGTAGAGCGTGAGCAATTGGCTGAGCAGCAGGCCGCCGATAATGGAGATGCCGAGTGGGAAGCGCAGCTCGGCGCCGGTGCCGCTCTCGATCGCCAGCGGCAGCGCACCGAACAGGGCGGCCAGCGTCGTCATCATGATCGGACGGAAGCGCAGCAGACAAGCCTGTACGATCGCCTCGTTCGGCGACATCCCCTGCCCGCGCTCGGCCTCGAGCGCGAAGTCGATCATCATGATCGCGTTCTTCTTGACGATGCCCATCAACAGGATGATGCCGATCAGCCCGATCACCGAGAGATCCTGCCCGCACAGCATCAGCGCCAGGATCGCGCCGACGCCGGCGGACGGCAGCGTCGAGAGGATCGTGATCGGATGGATGTAGCTCTCGTAGAGCACGCCGAGCACGATATAGATCGTGATCACCGCGGCCAGCAGCAGCCAGGGCTGGCCGGCGAGTGCCTTGGCGAATTCGGCGGCGTCGCCGGCATAGACGCCGACGATGCTGTTGGGCATCTCGATCCGGGTCTCGATGGTCTTCACGGCCTCGACGGCATCGCCAAGCGCCGCGCCCGGCGCGAGGTTGAAGCTGAGCGAGATCGACGGGAATTGCGCCTGGTGCGAAATCGCGAGCGGCGCGGTGGTGCGCGTCAGCGTCGCCACGGCGGAGAGCGGCACCTGCGCGTTGGGCGCACCGGCGGTCGCGCTCGCCGCGCCCGGCAGATAAAGCTTCGACAGGATCGAGGGATCGCGCTGGTACATCGGCAGCGCTTCCAGCACCACGCGGTACTGGTTGGCCTGGCCGTAGATGGTCGAGATCTGGCGCTGCGCGAAGGCGTCGTTGAGCGTGTCGGTGATGCCCTGGAGGCTGACGCCGAGCTGGCCGGCGCGGGTGCGGTCGACCGTGAGCTGCGCCCGCAGACCGCCTTCCTGCGCTTCCGAGGAGACGTCGCGGAACAGCGGATCGCGCCGCATTTCGGCAACCAGCTTGCGCGCCCATTCCGACACCAAAGCGGCGTCGGTGCCGGTCAGCGTGTACTGGTATTGCGAACGGCTCGACTGGGTCGAGATCTGCACGTCCTGCACCGGCTGGAAATAGACGGTCATGCCGGGGATGGCGGCCACCCGCCCCTTCAGGCGGGTGATGACGACGCTGACATCGTCGCGCCGCTCGCCGCGAGGTTTCAGCGTCATGACAAGACGGCCGACATTGGTGGTCGGATTGACCGAGCCTGCACCGATCACCGAGACCACGCCGGTCACATCGGGGTCGGCCTTGATGGCGTCGGCCGCCTCGGCCTGCCGCTTCTGCATCTCCGCAAACGAGACGTCGGGACCGGCTTCGGTCACCGCCGTGATCGAGGCGGTGTCCTGCAGCGGCAGGAAGCCCTTTGGCGCGACGACATAGAGCGCCAGGGTCGCGATCAGCGTGGCGAAAGTCACGACCAGTGTCGCGCGCTGGCGCTCCAGCACCCAGAGCAGCGTGCGGTGATAGAACCCGACGGTGCGGTCGATGAAGCGGCTGACCGCGGCAAGACCCGGCACTGCCAGCTCTTCATGGGCATGCTTCAGCAGGCGCGAGCACATCATCGGCGTCAGCGTCAGCGACACCACGGCGGAGGTCACGACCGCGATCGTCAGGGTCAGCGCGAATTCGCGGAACATGCGGCCCACAAGGCCCGACATGAACAACAGCGGGATGAACACCGCAATCAGCGATACCGTCAGCGAAATCACGGTGAAGCCGATCTCGCTGGCGCCCTTCAGCGAAGCCTCCATCGCGCTGTCGCCGTTTTCCATGTGGCGGACGATGTTCTCGATCATCACGATGGCGTCGTCCACGACGAAGCCGGTGCCGATGGTGAGCGCCATCAGCGACAGATTGTCGAGGCTGAAGCCGGCAAAATACATGATGCCGAAGCTCGTGATCAGCGACAGCGGCAGCGCCACGCCGGCGATCAGCGTGGCGCGTAGCGAACGCAGGAACAGCAGCACCACCAGCGTCACCAGCACGACGCTGAGGATCAGCGTGAACTGCACGTCGCGCACCGAGGCACGGATGGTGACGGTGCGGTCGGAGACGATGGTGAGGTTCACGCCGGCCGGAATAGCGCGCTGGACCTTTGGGATTTCCGCCCGGATCTGGCTGACGACGTCGATCACATTGGCGCCGGGCTGACGCTGGATGTCGATGATGACGGCGGGCGAGCCCTGGTACCAGCCGCCGGTGCGGTCGTTCTCGAGCCCATCGACGATCTGGGCGACGTCGGCGATCGTGACCGGCGAGCCGTTGCGGTAGGCGATGATGACAGGCTTGTAGGCGTCGGCGGCGGCGATCTGGTCGTTGGCGGCGATGATGTAGGATTGCTGCGCGCCGTCGAGCGAGCCTTTCGGCCCGGAGACGTTGGCACTGGCGATCGCGGTGCGCAGGTCTTCCATGGCTATGCCATAGGCGGCGAGCCGCGCGAGATCCGCCTGGATGCGGACGGCTGGCTTCAGTCCGCCGAGCACAGAGACGCGCCCGACGCCGGAAATCTGGCTCAGCCGCTGCGCCAGAAGCGTATCGGCGATGTCGCTCATCGCCCGCAACGAGATTGTGTCGGAGCGCAGCGCCAACGTCATCACCGGCGCATCGGCCGGGTTCACCTTGGCGTAGGTCGGCGGATAAGGCAGCGTCTTGGGCAGCACGCCGGCCGCCGCGTTGATCGCAGCCTGGACGTCCTGGGTGGCACCGTCGATGTCGCGGTTGAGATCGAACTGCAGCGAGATCTGGCTGACGCCGAACGAGCTCGTCGAGTTCATCGCCGACAGCGACGGGATCTGGCCGAGCTGCCGCTCCAAGGGCGCGGTGATCAGCGAGGCGATCACGTCGGGGCTCGCGCCGGGCAATTGCGTCGTCACCTGCACGGTCGGGAAATCGACCTGCGGCAGCGCGGACACCGGCAGCGCGAAATAGCCGAGCAGCCCGCCAATCAGAAGCGCGATGCCGAGCAATGAGGTCGCGATCGGACGGCGGATGAAGGGTTCGGAGACGCCCATGGGATGCGCCTGCCGCTCAGGCGGCTGTTGTCGGGATCATGGCTGCTTAGCTCCACTTCCCGATGCACCCGGACTTGACGGAGGCCCTGGTGCCGGTCCGGTCTGGCCCTTCTGGTCGCCTTCGCTGCTCTTGCGCTTGGCGCGGAACTCGCCGTCCTTGTCTTGTCCGTCCTTCTGGCCGTCTTTTGCGCCGTCCTTCTTTTGACCATCCGGCCCGCGCGAGCGCTTGCGCGGCGCGAGATCGGCCGACGGGGTCTGATCGTCGCGCCCGATGACCACCTTGGAGCCGTCGGACAGATTGGCAAAGCCCGTCGTGACGACCTTGTCGGTCGCCGACAGGCCACTGGCGATGACGGCGTCATGCTCGTTCTGCTGCGTCACCGTCACCGGCTTGGCCGAGACGATGTTATCCTCGCCGATGACATAGCTGAAGGTGCCGATCGGTCCGCGCTGCACGGCCGAGGTCGGCACCACCAGTGCCTGGGTCAGGGTCTCGACCTTGAGGCGGACATTGACGAACTGGCCCGGCCAGAGCTGGTAATTGGCGTTGGGAAATTCGGCCTTGAGCCTGAGCGTTCCCGTGGTCTGGTCGACCTGGTTGTCGATGCCGGTGAGCTTGCCGGTGTCGATCACGGTGAGGCCGTCATTGCCGAACACGTCGACCGCGAGCGTGCCCTTCGATGCCGCGGCGTTGACGCGCATGATCTGCTGCTGCGGCAGGCTGAACCACACCGCCATCGGCTGCAATTGCGTGATCACCACGAGACCCGTGGTGTCCGAGGCATGGATGATGTTGCCTTGATCGACCTGGCGCAGGCCGGCGCGGCCCGAGATCGGCGCCACGATCTTGGTGTAGCTCAGCGTCGCCGCTGCATTGTCGATCGCGGCCTGGTCGGCCT
This sequence comes from Bradyrhizobium sp. 155, assembly GCF_023101105.1. Lineage (NCBI taxonomy): Bacteria > Pseudomonadati > Pseudomonadota > Alphaproteobacteria > Hyphomicrobiales > Nitrobacteraceae > Bradyrhizobium > Bradyrhizobium sp. 155. The sequence goes on from NZ_CP064704.1 coordinate 3,954,988, forward strand.
TGACCAACGCCTCGGTCTGCGCGACCAGCGCGCGTTGGGTGTCGGCCTGCTGCTTGGATCCGGCATTGGAGGCAGCTAACTGCTCGTAGCGCGTAAGGTCGATACGCTGGTTGGCGAGCTGGGCCTGGTCCTGCGCCTTCTTGGCGACGGCCTGATCGTACGTCGCCTGGTAGAGCGCCGGGTCGATCTCGCCGACCACGTCGCCTTTCTTGACGTCCTGTCCCTCGGTGAAATTGACCGCGATCAGCTTGCCGTCGACCTGCGAGCGGACGGTCACGGTGTTGAGTGCGCGGATCGCGCCGACGCCGTCGAGGTAGACGGGAACGTCCTGGATGCGGGGCGTCGCCGCCAGCACCGGCACCGGCAGATCCGGCCGCTGATTGCGGCCGTTCGCCTGCTGCGGCTGCTGGTGCCAGATGGTCCAGCCGTAGTAGCCGAGCCCGCCGAGGATCGCCAGCGTGATCAGGGTCATGACGAAGCCGCGCCCGCGCGACTTCTTTGCCGTTCCCTCCTTCGCGCCTTGCTTCGTATCCGGCTTAAAGAGCATTGACCGGTTTCTCCATCCTCGGCTCCCAGCCGCCGCCGAGCGCCTGATACAGGCTGACGATAGCAAGAAGGCGGGCAAGTTGCGCCTGTGACAGCGCGTCTTCCGCCTGGAACAGGGTCAGTTGCGTATTGAGCACGGTGACGATATCGGCGGTACCGGCGCGCAATTGCTGCTCGGAGAGATCGAATGCGCGGCGGGAGGCGTTGAGGACGTCACGCTGCAATTGCAGCCTGATCGTGGTCTGCTTGATCGAGAACAGCGCGTTGTCGACGTCGGCAAAGGACTGGATGATGGTCTTGCGGTAGGTCTGGAGCAATTCGTCCTGCCGCGCCTTGGCAAACTCGAAATTGCCGAGGATCTTGCCGCCGTCGAAGATCGGCTGCGTCGCGCTGCCGACGAGCTGGAAGAACGCCGCATGCGGCTGGAACAGCGAGACCAGGGCCGAGCTTTGATAGCCGCCATTGCCGGTGAGCTGGATGGTCGGAAAGAACTGCGCGCGGGCATTGCCGACGTTCGCTGTCGCGGAGGCGAGCTGGGCCTCCTGCCTGCGGATGTCGGGCCGTTGCGTCAGGAGCTCCGACGGCAGTCCCGGCGTCACGCGCGGAATCGCGATCCGGTTCAGCGAGCCGCCGAGCACGCGCACGCTCTCCGGCGGCCGCGACACCAGGACTGCAAGCGCATTGACGTTCTGGTCGAGCGTCTGGCGCAGCGGCGGCACCAGTGCCTTCTGGTTTGCGAGCACGCTCTCCTGCTGGGCGACGTCGAGGTCGGTGCCGGTGCCGGCCTTGCGCCGTTCCCTGACGGCATCGAGGATGCGTTGCGCGCTCGCGATGTTGCGCTGTGAGGTCCTGATGCGATCCTGCGAGGCCAGCACCTGGAAATAGGCGTTAGCGACGCCTGCAAGCGTGGTCAGCGCAACGACGTCGCGATCGAAGCGGTTGGCATTTGCCGTCTCTTCCGCCGTTTGCAGGGCGTCGCGATTTTGGCCCCAGAAATCGAGCTGGTAGCTCGCGCTCAGCGAAGCCTGGTAGTTGACGACCTCACGGCCGCCATTGGTTAGCCCCGAGGCGGAGGAACCGGAGGTGCGCGAATAGGCCTCCTGCCCGGTGCCGGACAGGCTCGGCAGCAGCGCCGCACCCGCCTGCCGCGCCTGAGCGTCGGCCTCGACGATGCGCGAAACGGCGGCGGCGATGTCGAGGTTGACGGTGTGCGCCTCTTCCATCAGCTGTGTCAGCTCCGCGGAGCGGAAGCTGCGCCACCAATCCAGCGACGGCGGCGCATCGGCCTTCCCGGCATATTTGTATTGCGTGGGAACGTCGAGCGCGGGATCAGGAAGATCCTGCGTCAGCACGCAGGCGCCCGAACCGGCGGCGAGGCAAGCGACCGCAAGCCAGCGCGCCGCACGTCGCGTCCGGGACGTCGCGCCTGGTGACCGCCGCACGGCGATCGCCGGAACACGTTGTGTCACATCCACCCCCCGCCGGGCAGATCGAACCGCCGCCGCGCGGCCGGATTAGCCGATTCGCAGCGCGGTCGTCGGGGGGCTTTGGACAACTCGTTCACAAGTGATGCTTTCGGCGAAATTGTGCGCCTCATACTAGCCGGACGCGGAACCGCGGGACAGTCCCGCAGTTGCGATGTGCCCCCCAAAGCGCGACGATCTTAGAGCTGAGAAAATACAAAAGGGTGCTGTCCTGCAGGTGTTTCTTGAATTTCAGGGCCGTTCCTGAGTGCGTTCGAGCTTACCAAGATTTCATGTGATACTGCCGCCACACCGACGCCAACCCCCTCCAATCCGCCTGCACCGCTCGCGATGCGGCTTCAGTCCGGCCGCGAAACCGGGCCTGGCCACTTTCGCGAGGTTGTCCATTATCGGAAAACGAATAAGCGTTCGTCGTGCCGATATCTTGACCGCCTCCCGCGTACTATCCGCACTCTTCGACGGCGACGGCTGACATCCAATGGAGGGTGCGCTGGCGACGACCCTTATCTTCCATGTTTTGGCAGAAGCCGGCCACATCCTCCTACCGATATCCCGCGGCGTAGCACAGCAGCAGCGGCGATCTCTCCTTCCAAATTTTCACTGCTTACGGGGATTTTCGCGGGTTTCGCCGCAGCGCAAAAGCCTTCCCCTTTGGCATTTCAAGCACTAGGTTCTGGCCAACCTAATCAACCCCTTGCCAGTGATTTCCCCTGACATGACCATCAAAAACGACGTTGTCGAAGCCATCGGCAACACCCCGCTGATCAAGCTCAAGCGCGCTTCCGAACTGACCGGCTGCACCATCCTGGGCAAGGCCGAATTCATGAATCCCGGCCAGTCGGTGAAGGATCGCGCCGGCAAATGGATGATCCTCGAGGCCGAGAAGCGCGGCCAGCTCAAGCCCGGCGGTCTCGTCGTGGAATCGACCGCCGGCAATACCGGCATCGGTCTTGCGGTCGTGGCCAGCGCCCGCGGCTACCGCACGCTGATCGTGATCCCGGAGACGCAGAGCCAGGAGAAGAAGGATTTTCTGAAGCTGTGCGGCGCCGAGCTGCTGGAATCGCCGGCCCTGCCCTATTCCAATCCGAACAATTACCAGCATGTCGGCCGCCGTCTTGCCGACGAGCTGCGCAAGACGGAGCCGAACGGCGTGCTGTTCGCCGACCAGTGGAACAACCTCGACAATGCGAAGGCGCATTACGAGTCCACAGGTCCCGAGATCTGGGAGCAGACCGGCGGCAAGATCGACGGCTTCGTCTGCTCCGTCGGCAGCGGCGGCACGCTGGCCGGCACCAGCCGCTTCCTGAAAGAGAAGAGCAAGGACGTCAGGATCGCCTGCGCCGACCCGCACGGCGCCGGCATGTATGAATATTTCAGAACGGGCGATGCCAAGGCGACGCCGGGCGGCTCGATCACCGAGGGCATCGGCCTCAACCGGGCGACCGCAATCGTCGAGAGTGCAAAGGTCGATGACGCCTATCTCATTCCCGATGCGGAAGCAGTCACGGTGATCTACGAACTGCTCCAGCACGAAGGCCTGTGCCTCGGCGGCTCGACCGGCATCAACGTTGCCGGCGCGATGCGTCTCGCAAAACAGCTCGGGCCCGGCAAGACGATCGTCACCGTGCTTTGCGATTCCGGCAGCCGTTACCAGTCGAAGCTGTTCAATGCGGACTTCATGCGCGCCAAGAGCCTTCCTGTGCCTGAATGGCTGGAGAAGCGCAGCAACATCAAGCTGCCGTTCGTCTAGAACGTTCCGGAAGCCGGCCGTCTAGCTCCAGTTCGAGCGAGACGATCCCTGCGACACCCGCGCGAGGCGCTCGTTCGATAGCGAAGGCTTGTTCGCGCGTGTGCGCGGCGGGAGGGGAGCGCCGTAGGAGCCCTCGCTGTCGCCGCTCGGCCAGAACATGAGCGCGAGCATCAGCGCGAGGTTGACGAGCGCGCCGACCGCCGTTGCCTGGTGCTCCTCCCCGATCGCCCAGGCCGGAAACCGGCCCGCGACGACATGGTCGACGATCATGAGCGCGAACCAGGCAGGCACCACGCAGACCGGATCCCAGCCGATGTCGCGGATGCGCATCGATTGCAGCGTGAGGGTCGCAACTCCGAAGAACACGATCGCGGCGATCATCGCCCAGCTCTTGGTGAGGTCTTCGGGTCGGATCGCGCCGGGCGAGGTGTTGTTCAGCACGGCCATTGCGATTGCAAAGCAGATCGCCGTCATCACGATCGCAAGCGCGACCGTCGCGAGGAAGAAATGCAATCGCCCGAGCCGGGCGTTCAAGCCGAAGACGAAACCGAGCATTGGCGCACCCTTTTGGCGCCACATGCCCAGAGATAGCTTTCGGAGCCATGAACCGGCACGGTCGCGGAGCGCCGCATGGTTTCCGGAGGACTAAGGTGGCCGGCGCAATTCGAGGCTCGCCCCACCCGGCACGGTCAGGCGCCCCCGCTGCCTTCGACAGCCGCGGCACAATAGTCGCGCCAGAACTGGCGATAGCCCGCTTCGACCTTGCGCGTGTAGATTTCGACATTGCCGGCGGGGGACGCTGCGATCCGGGCCGGCAAGTCGCTGCGCAACCTCGCCAGATACGCCGGCTGCGCCGCATATTTGCAGGCGATCGCGGCATAGCCCTCGTCGTCCTGCGCGACCCAGTCGTCGAGACCGACCGCAGCCACGATCGAACCACCGGCACGCGACGAGGCGCCGTTGCCAAGCTTGGCCACGACCGGAACGCCCGCATAGAGCGATTCCCAGGTGCTGACGCCGCCGTTTTGCGGGAATGTATCGAGCGATATATCGACGTTCGCAAACGCCCGCAGGTGCTCGGGGCGCGGCGACGAGCCCAGGCAGGTGACATTCTCCTCGGCAACGCCCTGTGCCACGAACCGCGCGACCAAATTGTCGCGCAGTATGGGATCGTCAAGCAGAGTATGCTTGATGATGATCTTCGAACCCGTCACCTCGCGCATCACTTTCGACCACACCTCGATGGCCTCGTCTGAGATCTTGTAGATGCGGTTGAACACGCCGAAGGTGACATGGCCGTTGCGGAGCATGGGCGGCTCCGATGCAGGTAGATCCAAAATGGGATCGATCGTGATCAGGCACGGCAGGTCGTAGACCTTTTCAGCCAGCAGATGGCGCGCCGATTGCGGAATGAAGACCGGATCCGCGAGCACGTAGTCCATGGTCTGAAGGCCCGTGCCCGTGGCGTGACCAAACCCGGAGACTTGGATCGGGGCCGGCTTGCGGGCGAAGACATGGAGCCTGTTGCCGGTCGTGTGCCCGGATACGTCGATCAGGATATCGACCTTGTCGGCCTGGATGCGATCGGCCAACTCGTCATCCGACATCTGCCAGGCGTCGACCCAGACATCCGCCGAGGACCTAAATGCGGCGGTCATCTCATCTCTTACCGGCGAGCACGAATAGCAGACGATCTCAAACCTGGCGTGATCATGATGGCGCAGCACCGGCAACAGAGCGAACGCCGCCGAGTGATGCCAAAACTCGGCAGCAACATAGCCGACCACGATCCGCCTGTCGGGATCAAGCTGCCGGGGGGCAAGAGTCCTTCGCGGCAACTTCGAGCCGATCGCGTCCCACCACTGCTTTCGTGCGGCCTGCTGAACCGCGAAATCGGCCTCGGAGAGATAGTCGAGGAAGAAGATCTTCCGGCCGATCAAGGATGCATCCGGCACAATGGCCAGCGCCGCATCGAGAAGCTCGATCGCCGACGCGATCTCTCCCTGATTTGCAAAACAAGCGCTCAGCAGCGCCATCGCGATCGCTGAGCGTGGATATTCCTCCAGCAACATGGTGCAGGCTAAAATCGCTTGCGCCGTGTTTCCCATGGCGAGCGCGACTTGTGCCTTCCCCTGCAAGGCCACCTCGAGCTTGGGCGCAAGCGCAAGGGCCGCGTCGAAATCCGCCGCCGCCTGTTCCAACCTCGACGTCTCAAGATTGAGCCGTCCACGGTTCGCCAGGATTTTCGCCGAGCCTGGCCTGATCGCGAGCGCCGCCTCCAGCGCGCCTTTGGCCTCGTCGAAGTTTTTGAGCTCGATATTGACCAAACCTTTGCCGACGAGCGCCTCGACGTTTCGCGGCTGAAACAACAGTGCGCGCTCGAAGCTCTGTTTGGCGCGATCAAGCTGGCGCAGCGCGAGCTCTGCCAGGCCGCGATTGCAAAGCGCATCGGCATGATCGGGCTTCAGCCCGATCGCGCGATCGTACATTTCGATAGCCTGCTCGACACGGTTTAGATGCAACAAGGTATTTCCGAGATTGGCCAAGGCCATCGGTAAGCTGGGCTTCAACGCGATGGCTCTCTCCAGGGACGTACGCGCGTCCTCATATTCCCCAAGTGCGAAATGCGTGGCTCCCAAATCGGAAAAAGCCTGTGCCGAGCGTGGGTCGACCGTCACGGCATATTTGAGGGCCTGTTTCGCTGCCTCGAAGTGTCGGCTCGCGAACGCGCCCAAGCCAAGCAGGTGCAAGGCGCCGAAATGCTCCGGAAGTTCATTCAGGATCTGGCGGCAGAGCGCCTCGGTCTCCGCATACCGGCCCTGGCCATAGGCCGCATTCGCGGTCGAAATGATCGCGTCCGCCTGCTTCTTCAATTTCTTCTGCAATCGCGCGTTCTGGAACGCGCGCGCGCCGGCGCCGCTGCTCTGCAAGGATTCTCTCCGGAGGATGTCCGAGACGATTCTAGCTGATTCGCGGCCAGAGCCGCCGGTTTAGGCGGCCCGGCAATCCCCCGGAAGATGCCGGTGCCCAACCCGGGCCTCGCCTACGCAACGTCAGCGTTATCCGCGGCGGCGGCACAATAGTCGCGCCAGAACTTTCGGTAACCCGCCTCGAGCTCCCGCGTGTAGGTCTCGACATTTCCGGCGGGCGAAGCCGCGATCCGGGCGGGCAAATCCGCGCGCAATTTCGCCAGATAATCGGGCTGCGACGCAAACCTGCGAGCGATCTCGACATAACCATCGTCATCCTCGGCCACCCAGTCGCCGAGGCCGACGGCAGTCACGATAGAGGCGCCGGCACGCGAGGAGGCCCCGATGCCGAGCTTGGCCACGACGGGAACGCCCTTGTAGAGAGATTCCCAGGTGCTGATGCCGCCATTTTGCGGGAACGTGTCGAGGGACATATCGACCTGGGCGAAAGCCACCAGATGGTCGTCGCGCGAGGTGGTGCCGAGGCAGGTGATGTTCTCCTCGGTAACGCCCTGCGCCAGGAAGCGCGCGACCAGGCTAGCGCGCAGCAGGGGATCATCGAGCAGACCATGCTTGAGGACGATCTTCGATCCCGGCAGCTCCCGCATGATGCGCGACCACACACGGATCGCATCATCCGATATTTTGTAGATGCGGTTGAACACGCCGAAGGTGACGTAGCCGTTGCGGAGCATCGGCAGCTCCGAAGGCGCCAGATCCGAGACAGGCTCCATGGTGATCAGACACGGCAGATCGTAGATTTTCTCGGCAAACAGATTCCGAACCGACGGCGGAATGAAAATGGGATCCGCGAGCACGTAGTCCATAATCGGCATGCCTGTGCCCGTCGCGTGTCCGAAGCCAGTGGCCTGGATCGGGGCCGGCTTACGCGCAAAACACTGCAGCCTGTTACCGGTCGTGTGGCCCGAAACGTCGATCAGGATGTCGACATTGTCGGCTTGGATACGATCGGCGAGTTCGTCGTCCGAAAGCCCCCAGGCATCGACCCAGACGTCGGCCAATGATTTGAACATGGCGGTGTACTCGTCCGCGCCCGGCCATGAGTAGTAGCAGATGATTTCAAATTTAGTGTGATCATGATGGCGCAGCACTGGCAGCAGCGTGAGCCCCGCGGAGTGCTGCCGGAATTCGGCAGCGACATAGCCGACCACGATCCGCTTTTCCGGGTCCAGCGGCCGCTTCGGCAACTCCCTTCGCGGCTGCTTGGAGCCGATCTGGTCCCACCAGGATTTTCGCACCGCCTGCTGGACCACGAAATCGGCCTCGGCGCGGTAGTCCTCCAGGAAGATCTTTCCTCTGATCGCATCCCCATAGTCCGGCCGGACTGCCAGCGCGCGATCGAGATACTCGATCGCTGCGTCCATGTCCCCCTGGTTCGAATAAGAGAAGCCCATCAGCGCCAGCCCCACCTCGGAGCGCGGATTTTGCTCGATCAGGGCCGTTGCGGCTGCCATCGCCTGCGCGGTCTTTCCAATGACGAGGCAGGCCTGGGCCTTGCCGCGTAGCGCCAGCTCGAGCTTGGGCGAGATCGCAAGCGCCGCCTCGAAATCCGCAAGCGCGGGCTCCAGGCGCTGCAACTCGTAACTGAGCCGCCCGCGTTGGGCCACGATCCTCGGCGAGCCGGGCTTGATCGCCAGCGCCATGGCAAATTTGGCGGCCGCCTCGTCGTGGTGCCGCAGCTCCATGCTGACCATGCCGCTGCCGACGATAGCCTCGGCGTGACGGGGCTGAAACAGCAGGGCGCGGTCGAAGCTTTCCTTGGCGCGCATGATCTGTCCAAGCACAATCTCGACCATACCGCGATTGCAGAACGCGTCGGCATAATCCGGCTTGATCTTGATGGCGCGCTCATGCAGCTCGAGCGCCTGTTCGTACTGCCCCAGATGCATCAGCGTGTTGCCGAGGTTGGTCAGCGCGACCGCAAAATTCGGCTTTAGCGCGATGGCCCTCTCCTGGCACCGCCGCGCCTCCTCGTAATTGCCGAGATCGAAATGCACGGTCGCGAGGTTGTTATGGGCATCGTGCAGGCGCGGATCGAGCACAATCACGCGCTTGAGCAGCTGTTGCGCCTCCTCCAGGCGCCGGCCGTCATGCGCGCACATGCCGAGCAGGTGCAGAGCGTCGACATGATCGGGCAGCGCTTTAAGGATCTCCCGGCAGAGTGCTTCAGTCTCAGCATATCGGCCCTGGCCATAGGCGGTAGCCGCGGCGGAGAGGACGGCGTCCGCCTGCTTCATCAATTTCTTCTGCAATCGCGCGTTCTGGAATGCGCGCGCGCCGCCGCTGCTCTGCAAGGTGTCTCTCCGGAAGATGGCCCGGGGCAGAGTCTAACTGATTCGCAAGCCCGACCTGCCGGTCAGCTGGCACGGTGACACCCCCGGGATTTCCCGGGGCTCAGCGGCCCGGCGCTGCCGGTCCCCTACGCAACCTCGCTGCCTTCGACAGCCGCGGCACAGTAGTCGCGCCAGAACTGGCGATAGCCCGCTTCGACCTCGCGCGTGTAGATTTCGACATTGCCGGCGGGGGACGCTGCGATTCGGGCCGGCAAGCCGCTGCGCAACCTCGCCAGATACGCCGGCTGCGCCGCATATTTGCAGGCGATCGCGGCATAGCCCTCGTCGTCCTGCGCGATCCAGTCGTCGAGACCGACCGCAGCCACGATCGAACCACCGGCACGCGACGAGGCGCCGTTGCCGAGCTTGGCCACGACCGGAACGCCGGCATAGAGCGATTCCCAGGTGCTGACGCCGCCATTTTGCGGGAACGTGTCGAGCGATATGTCGACGTTCGCAAAGGCCCGCAGGTGCTCGGGGCGCGGCGACGAGCCCAGGCAGGTGACATTCTCCTCGGCAACGCCCTGTGCCACGAACCGCGCGACCAAATTGTCGCGCAACATGGGATCGTCAAGCAGGGTATGTTTGACGATGATCTTCGAACCGGTCACTTCGCGCATCAATTTCGACCACACCCGGATGGCCTCGTCCGAGATCTTGTAGATGCGGTTGAACACGCCGAAGGTGACATGGCCGTTGCGGAGCATGGGCGGCTCCGATGCAGGTAGATCCAAAATGGGATCGATCGTGATCAGGCACGGCAGGTCGTAGACCTTTTCAGCCAGCAGATGGCGCGCCGATTGCGGAATGAAGACGGGATCCGCGAGCACGTAGTCCATGGTCTGAAGGCCCGTGCCCGTGGCGTGACCAAACCCCGAGACCTGGATCGGGGCCGGCTTGCGGGCGAAGACATGGAGCCTGTTGCCGGTCGTGTGCCCGGATACGTCGATCAGGATATCGACCTTGTCGGCCTGAATGCGATCGGCCAGTTCGTCGTCCGACATCTGCCAGGCGTCGACCCAGACGTCCGCCGAGGACCTGAATGCGGCGGTCATCTCATCTCTTACCGGCGAGCACGAATAGCAGACGATCTCGAACCTGGCATGATCATGATGGCGCAGCACCGGCAACAGAGCGAACGCTGCCGAGTGGTTCCTCAATTCGGAAGCGACATATCCGATCAAAATCCGCTTGTCCGGATCAAGCGTGCGGGGCGCCAACGCCCTTTGCGCCAATTTGGCGCCGATCGCGTCCCACCATTGTTTTCGCGCAGCCTGCTGAACCGAAAAATCGGCCTCCGGGAGATAGTCCAGGAAGAATATCTTGCGCCCGATCAAGTCCGCATAATCAGGCGCCATTGCCAGCCCGGCGTCGAGATGTTCGAGCGCCGTCGCGATGCCTCCCTGGCTCGCATAGCAGGAAGCCAGGAGCGCAATTCCGATGTCGGACCGCGGATTTTCCTCCAGCAAGGTCTCGACGGCCGCAATCGCCTCGGCCGTGTTGCCCTTGACAAGGTTGACTTGCGCCTTTCCCTGCAAGGCCACTTCGAGCCTCGGCGAAAGAGCCAGCGCCGCATCAAAGTCCGCGAGCGCCTGCTCCAGCCGCAACAGATCGAGATTGAGCCGTCCGCGCTGCGCCAGAATCTTCGGCGAATCCGGCTTGATCGCGAGCCCTGCCGCGATCGCCGCGGCCGCCTCTTCGTAGTGCCGGAGCTCGATGCATACCATGCCCCTGCCTGCGATCGCTTCCGCGTGACGCGGTTGAAACGCGAGGGCGCGATCGAAACTCTCCTTGGCGCGCTGGGACTGGCCTTCGATCAGCTCCGCCATGCCCCGATTGCAAAATGCATCGGCATAGTCCGGCTTCAGCCTGATAGCGCGATCGTGCAGCTCGATAGCCTGCTCGGCGAGGCCCATGTGCAGCAGCGTATTGCCGAGATTGGTCAAGGCGATCGGAGAATTCGGCTTCAGCGCAACGGCCTTCTCCTGGCATGCGCGAGCCTCCTGAAACTTCTGGAGGGTGAAATACACCGCCCCGAGATTACCATGGGCATCGGGCGAACGCGGATCGAGCACGGTCGCGCGCTCGAGCAGTTGTTGCGCCTCATCGAGCCGCCCGCCATCATACGCGCGCAGACCGAGCAAGTGCGCGGCGTCGAAATGATCCGGAACCTCCGTCAAAATCCGGCGGCAGAGTGTCTCGACCTCCGCGTATCTGCCTTGGCCGAGTGCCTGAACCGCGGCGGACATGAGTGCGTCCGCCTGCTTCTTCAATTTCTTTTGCAATCGCGCGTTCTGGAATGCGCGCGCGCCGGCGCTGCTCTGCAAAGTCTCTCTCCGGAGGATGGCCCGAAAAGAGCTTGGCCGATTCGCATGGTGCCAAGCTGGCGGGCCGGTTAGACCCGCGACGCCACCGGATTGCAGGTGCTCAGCGCAGGATCTGGCTCAGGAACAGTTTTGTTCGGGCGTGCTGTGGGGCCGCGAAGAACTCGTTGGGCGTGTTGGCTTCGATGATCTGGCCCGCGTCCATGAACACCACGCGGTTGGCGACCTCGCGGGCAAAGCCCATCTCGTGGGTGACCACCAGCATGGTCATGCCCTCCTCGGCAAGGTCGACCATGGTGTCCAGCACCTCCTTGACCATTTCGGGGTCGAGCGCCGAGGTCGGCTCGTCGAACAGCATCACCTTCGGGTTCATCGTCAGCGCGCGGGCGATCGCGACGCGCTGCTGCTGACCGCCGGACATCTGTCCCGGAAACTTGTTGGCCTGGTGCGGGATCTTGACCCGCTCCAGAAACTTCATCGCCGCAGCCTCGGCGTCCTTCTTGGGGATGTTGCGCACCCAGATCGGCGCCAGCGTGCAATTGTCCAGCACGGACAGGTGCGGAAACAGGTTGAAGCTCTGGAACACCATGCCGACTTCGCGCCGCACCGCATCGACGTGCTTGAGGTTCGGCCCGAGCTCGATGCCGTCAACGACGATCTCGCCTTCCTGAAACTCCTCGAGCGCGTTGATACAGCGGATCAGCGTCGACTTGCCCGAGCCGGAGGGGCCGCAGATCACGATGCGCTCGCCCTTCTCGACCGTAAGGTCGATGTCGCGCAGCACGTGAAACTCGCCGTACCATTTGTTCAGGCCGGAAATCTTGACGATGGGGTCGGACATGGTGACCTCGATCAGTTGCGGCGGTGAGCGTTGAGGCGGTGCTCGACGAAGAGCGAGTAGCGTGACATTCCAAAGCAGAAGATGAAGTAGATGATCCCGGCGAAGGCGAACCCGGTGAAAGCGGTCGATGGCGACGACCATTTCGGATCCGAGAACGACGCCCGCAGCGAGCCGAGGAGATCGAACAGCGCCACGATCGAGACCAGCGAAGTGTCCTTGAACAGCGAGATGAAGCTGTTGACGAGGTTCGGAATGACGTGGCGTAGCGCCTGCGGCAGCACGATCAGCGAGGTCGTCTTCCACCAGGACAGCCCCAATGCCGCGGCCGCCTCGCCCTGCCCGCGCGGGATCGCAGCCAGCCCGCCGCGGACGTTCTCGGCCTGATAGGCGCCCGTGAACAGAGAGATTCCAATCAGCGCACGCACGAGACCATCGACCGTGAAATTGCCCGGCAGAAACAGCGGCAGCATGTAGGTGGCAAAGAACAGCACGGTGATCAGCGGCACGCCGCGCCAGAACTCGATGAAGGCGATCGAGAAGATCCGGATCAACGGAATGGTCGAGCGGCGGCCAAGCGCCAGCGCAATGCCGATCGGCAGCGAGGTGACGATGCCGGTGACGGAGACCACCAGCGTCACCAGAAGTCCGCCCCACAGGTTCGTCTGCACGATCGGCAGTCCGCCGTGATCGAGCCCCATCAGCTTGATCACGATTGCGATGGCGGCGAAGGTGACGATGCTGGATGTGAGGGCCCGCCCCCCGGTGCGGAGGCCGCCGCCGAGAACGAAGGCGATCAGTGAGACGATCGCGGCAGTGATGGCGAAATCGGCCCAGACCGACTGGCCTGTCCCCTGCAACTGGTCACGCAGCCAGGTCAGCGGAAAGATCAGCCAGTAGATCGCGGTACCCACGAGCACGATGACATTGCCGACGACCCACAACAGCGGTGCGGCAGAGGAGGTCTTGCCGAGACCGAGCAGAGCCTGCCCGGCGCCGATGATGCTGTTGTCGAACAATTGCAGCAGGTCAGCGGTCCAGCTCAGGCCAAATCCCTTGATGCCGCCGCCATGCAGCAGAAAGAATGCGACCACCGGAAACGCAAGGAAGAACAGGCCAGCGTTCAATCCTTTCGACGGCAGTCGCGGAATGAGCAACGGCACCAACAGGACTACTGACAACACGAGCGTGAGGTTGACCCGCCAGCGTTCGGCTTCGGGGTAGAAGCCGTAGATCAGTTGCGGCAGCTTGGCCTGGATGTAGGGCCAGCAGGCGCCGACCGTAAAGCCGGCGTTCTCGGCGAGGCAGGCCGTGCGATCCTTGCCGGTCCAGACTGCATCGACCATCAGGAATTTGACGGAAGGAATGATGGTGAACCAGAGCAGCAAGGCGCCGACGATCGTGAGCAGGATGTTGGTCGGCGAGTTGAACAGGCGCGTCCGCACCAGGCCGACGAAGCCCGTGGTCTTCACCGGCGCGGGACGCTCATCCAGAAGATCCCGGCGAACGAAACTGGACGAGGTGATATCGCTCATGCGCCGAGACTCCGGCTGACGCGCCAACCGTAGACGCTCATGACGGCGCTGGTGATCAGCGAGATCAGGAGATACACGCCCATCGTCATGGCGATGATCTCGATGGCCTGCCCGGTCTGGCTCAGCGACGTGCCGGCGAACACGGAGACGAGGTCGGGATAGCCGATCGCGACGGCCAGCGACGAATTCTTGGTGAGATTGAGGTACTGGTTGGTCAGCGGCGGAACGATGACACGCATCGCCTGCGGCACGACGACCAGGCGGAGCGTCGTGCCGCGGCTCAGGCCCAGCGACGATCCCGCCTCCATCTGTCCGCTGTGGACGGAGAGGATGCCCGCGCGCACGATCTCGGCAATGAAGGCGGCCGTATAGGTCGACAAGGCCAACGTGAGCGCCACGAACTCCGGGATGATCCGCGAGCCACCGGCGAAATTGAAACCCTTGAGCTGCGGCAGCTCGAAGCTGAAGGGCAGACCCGCTACCAGCATGGTGACGAGCGGCAGTCCGAACAGCAGGCCCAGCACATAGGGCCAGATCCGGATCACCTGACCCCGCTGGAACAGCGCCCGGCGCGCACGGATGCGCAACGCCACCGAAGCCACAATGCCGAGGGCCAGCACCGCCAGAAACGCCTCGAAGCCGCTCTCGCCGATCGGGCGGGGAATGACGAGACCGCGATTGCTGACGAAAGCTATGCCGAGCAGCGAAATGCTCTGTCGTGGATTGGGCAAGGCCGCGAGCACCGCCAGGTACCAGAACAGGATCTGGAATAGCAGCGGCAAGTTGCGGATGATCTCGACATAAATTTCGCCAATGCGCGCGAGCAGCCAGTTGGGCGACAGCCGGCACAGCGCGACGATGAAGCCGATCAAGGTGGCGAACACAATGCCCACCACCGAGACCACGAGCGTGTTGAGGAGCCCGACCAGGAATACGCGCAGGAACGTGTCCGAGCCGGTATACGAGATCAGCGTCTGATTGACGTCGAAACCGGCGTTGTTCGCGAGGAAGCCGAAGCCGGCGGCAATATGCTGGTTCTCGAGGTTGGCGCGGGCGTTGGAGACGATTTCATAGGCAATCCAGCCCAGGATCGCAGCGAAGGCAAACTGGACGGCGATGCCGTTCCAGCCTGTCTTGCCCCCCAGCACCCGCCTGATCTTCAGCGCGATCTGGGGCGGGGGTTTGCGAGCCTCGATGCTCATCGCCGCGAGCGCGGGTCAGGCCGGATCAGCGGATCGGCGGGGCGTATTGGAGACCGCCCTTGTTCCAGAGATTGTTGAGACCCCGATTGATACCGAGCGGCGAGCCTGCGCCGACATTGCGGTCGAACACTTCGCCGTAATTGCCGACGGCCTTCACGATGCGCACCACCCAATCCTTGCTTATGCCGAGCTGTTCACCGAAATTGCCATCGGTACCCAGAACGCGCTTCAGTTCAGGATTTTCCCCTTTCGCCTTTTCGTCGACGTTTTTCGCGGTCACGCCGAGCTCTTCGGCGGTGATCATGGCAAACAGCGTCCATTTCACGATGTCGAACCATTGGTCGTCGCCGTGGCGCACCATCGGACCGAGCGGCTCCTTCGAGATGATTTCCGGGAGCACCATGTGATCGCCGGGATTGGCAAGCTTCAGGCGGTTGGCGTACAGGCCCGACTGGTCGGTGGTGAAGACGTCGCAGCGCCCGGCCTCGTAGGCCTTGACCGTTTCGTCGTTGGTGCCGAACGCGATCACCTCGTACTTCATGTTGTTGGCCTTGAAGTAGTCGGCGAGATTCTGCTCGGTCGTGGTGCCGGTCTGGACGCAGACCGACGCGCTGTTGAGCTCGAGCGCCGAGTTCACCTTGAGCGACTTCTTCACCATGAAGCCCTGCCCGTCATAATAGGTCACGCCGGTGAAGTTGGCGCCGAGCGAGGTGTCGCGCGAGATGGTCCAGGTGGTGTTGCGCGACAGCACGTCGACTTCGCCGGATTGCAGCGCCGTGAAACGGTCCTTGGCGGAGAGCGGCACGTATTTGACCTTGGTCGGATCGTTGAAGATCGCCCCGGCGATCGCGCGGCAGACGTCGACATCAAGCCCGGTCCAGTTGCCCTTGTCGTCCGGCGAGGAGAAGCCGGGCAGGCCCTGGCTGACACCGCAGGACAGCATGCCGCGGTCCTTGACGGTCTTGAGCGTTTGCGCATCGGCGGCTTGGGCAGTCAGGCCGGCGGCGAGAGCGAGAGAGAGAGCCAGGGTTACGCGTTTCATGGGCTTTGGGCCTTTCAAAGTCGTCTCAAGGTCAGGAACGTTGTCTTTGCGATCGCCTCTGCCAGGGCTAGCCGTCTCAAGACCAGCCCTGCAAGAGTCATGCTGGAAATCCTTGCCGATCACCCGCCGATCCCGGGAGGCCCTGCCTTAATCCCCGCCGACAGGCGCCCGCCGTTACGGCTGTGGCGCTTGGTCCGGTCAGGCGATGGATCGAAGGTCGCGGCAGGCCCCTCAACATGCGGCGACTGAATAGCACCTGCGATAACAGAACGACTGGCCTGCCGGGTCAAGGGGTTGACGGGACTCTTCTGTGTTCTGTTATTAACGACAGCGGCCTTTCGGCCAGCCCGCGGGCGCAGCGTGCCTGGTGGAAACGCGCTTTTGAAAGCAGACGCATGGATTCCTCACCCCCCTCCGAACAGCACGCCGAGACCCGGCTGGTCACCTCCGGCCGCGACACCAAGGCGCAGAAGGGGTTTGTCAATCCTCCGGTGTTCCACGGCTCGACCGTGCTCTATCCGACCGCCGAGGACCTGCACGCCCATCGCGGCGAGTTCACCTATGGCCGCCATGGTTCCCCCACCACCAAGGCGTTCCAGGAGACGCTGATGACGCTAGAGGGGCCGCAATGCGCCGGCGTCGGCATCGTGCCGTCGGGTTTGTCGGCGATCTCGACCACCCTGCTCTCGGTGCTGAAGGCCGGCGACCACATCCTGGTCTGCGATAACGTCTATCGGCCCTCGCGCAATTTCTGCAACGGCATGCTCACCCGCTACGGCGTCGAGACCACCTATTTCGATCCGATGATCGGCGCCGGCATCGACAAGCTGTTCAGGCCCAACACAAGCGCTGTGCTGGTCGAGGCGCCAGGCTCGCAGTCGTTCGAGATGCCAGACATCCGCGCCATCGCCGAGGTCGCGCATGCCCGCGGCGCGATCGTCATCGACGACAACACCTGGGCGACGCCGCTCTATCACCGCTCGCTCGAACAGGGCGTCGACATCAGCATGCAGGCCGCCACCAAATATATCGGCGGTCATTCCGACATCATGTTCGGCACCATCTCGGCCAATGCCAGGGCATGGCCGCAGATCGCCGAAGGCATCCGCCTGCTCGGCGTCTGTGCCGGTCCCGATGACGTCTTCCTGGCACTGCGCGGCCTGCGTACGCTGTCGGTGCGGCTGGCGCAGCATCATCGCTCCGGGCTCGACATGGCGCGCTGGCTTGCGAGCCGTCCCGAGGTCGCGCGCGTGCTGCATCCGGGGCTCGAGACCGATCCGGGTCATGCGATCTGGAAGCGCGACTTCACCGGCGCTTCGGGCCTGTTCAGCATCGTCTTGAAGCCGGCGCCGCAGAAGGCGGTCGACACCATGCTCGATACGCTCAAACTGTTCGGCATGGGCTTTTCCTGGGGCGGCTTCGAGAGCTTGGCGATTCCCTTCGATTGCGACGCCTATCGCACCGCCACGACATGGTCGCCGGGCGGCCCGACGCTGCGTCTGCATATCGGGCTCGAAAGCGTCGACGACCTCAAGGCCGACCTCGATCGCGGCTTCGCTGCCCTCAAGGCAGCAATGTGAGCCTGCTCACAAGGCATCACGCCGTGGGAACGTGCAGAAGCCGCAAACGTTAACGCCGACGCGCCAACGAATGGTTTGAACCTCAAGCATTTGGCGCTAGCCTCACCAATCGACTCCAATCCGGACACGGAGCATGGGAACGTTGGTACTGCTCGATCTGATGGGCGGCGTGGCGCTGTTGCTGTGGGGCCTGCACATGGTCCACAGCGGGATTCTGCGCGCCTTTGGCCCGGACTTGCGACGGCTCCTCGGCAAGGCGCTTGGTAACCGCTTCAACGCGTTCGCCGCCGGTCTCGGCCTTACTGCCCTGCTCCAGAGCAGCACCGCGACCGCGCTGCTCACGAGTTCGTTCGCAGCCGAGGGCTTGCTCAGCCTGGTCACCGCGCTCGCCATCATGCTCGGCGCCAATGTCGGCACGACGTTGATCGTGCAGGTGCTGTCGTTCAACATCGCCGCCGTCGCGCCGGTCCTGTTCGTGCTCGGACTGGTCGCCTTCCGCGTGGGTCCACGCTCACGGATCAAGGACGTTGGCCGTGTCTTGATCGGCCTCGGGCTGATGCTGCTGTCGCTGCACATCCTGCTCGACACGCTGGCGCCGGCCGAGAACGCGACGGGCGTCCGCATCGTGATGTCCTCCATCACGGGCGATCCCGTTCTGTGCATCGTGATCGCGGCGCTCGTCACCTGGGCGGTGCATTCGAGCGTCGCCAGCGTGCTGCTGATCATGTCGCTCGCCTATTCGCAGTTCATCTCGCCTTACGCGGCGCTCGCACTGGTGCTTGGCGCCAATCTCGGCAGCGCCATCAATCCCGTATTCGAAGGCGCCAAGCGTGACGATCCCGCCAGTTATCGCCTGCCGGTGGGCAATCTCGTCAACCGCGTGATCGGGATCGCCTTGGTCCTGCCCTTCCTGGGCCCGATCGCCGAGCACATGCACGCCTGGCAGCCCGATCTCGCCAGGATGACGGCGGCGTTTCATATCGCCTTCAACGTCGGCACGGCCATCATCTTCATCGGCCTGCTCGATACCGTGTCGCGCCTGTTGACCCGGCTCCTGCCCGATCGTGTTCAGGAGGCCGATCCGGCCCGGCCGCGCTATCTCGACGAAACCGCGCTGGAGTCGCCGTCGCTGGCGCTGGCCGATGCCGGCCGCGAAACCCTGCGCATGGGCGATCTCGTCGAGTTCATGCTGCGCAAGGTGATGGCGGCGATGATGAGCGGCGACCGTGCGCTGGTCGACCAGGTCTCGAAGATGGACAACATCGTCGACGGCCTCGACGAAGCCATCAAGCTCTACGTGACTAAACTCATGCGCGGCAGCCTCGACGAGAGCGAGGGCCGGCGCGCGATGGAGATCATCTCCTTCGCCATCAATCTGGAACATATCGGCGATATCATCGACAAGAGCCTGAGCGAGCTCGCGACCAAGAAGATCAAGCGTCGCTTCCAGTTCTCGCCCGAGGGCGCCGAGGAGCTCGCCGCCTTCCACAAGCGCACGATGGATTCGCTGCGCATCGCCTTCGGCGTCTTCATGTCGGGCGACGCCAACGAGGCGCGCAAGCTGCTGGTGGAGAAGACTGCGCTGCGCAATACCGAGCTTGCCGCCGTCGAGCGCCACCTCGACCGCCTGCGCGAGGGCCGCCCCGAGACAATCGAAACCACGTCGCTGCATCTCGACGTGCTGCGGGACCTGCGCCGCATCCACTCGCATATCTGCTCGGTCGCCTATCCCGTGCTCGACGCGGCCGGGGAGCCCCATCGCAGGCACGAAGCGGAGACCGCCGCCCTGCCCGCGCCGGGCGCGGCGTCCGCGTTGCCGCGCTAGCCTGGATCAGCGCTCCAGCGTCTTTGACGCGCGGCCGCGGTTCTTCACAATCAACATGATGTTACGGATATAGATGATGGTCGCGAGCGCCTGGCCGAGGATGATGACAGGCTCGCGCTTGACGACGCCATAGACCAGCGTCATCAGCCCGCCGCCCATCGAGCAGAACCAGAACGCCATCGGCACCACGCTGTTGCCGGCGCGCTCGCTCGCGATCCACTGCACCAGGAAGCGTGCCGTGAAGAACAGCTGCGCGACGAGGCCGAACGCGAGCCAGAAGTCGAACTTGGCCACGAAGACATCGTAGAAATAATTGCTCAGCGCCTGACCGTATTGGATGATCATGCCGTCACCTCAGTCACATCCGGCGTCGGCTTCTTGCGGCGGATCAGCCACCAGACGCCCACGAGATCCATGATCCCGATCCACAGCCGGTCGAAGAAACCGTAGTTTGACACGCCGGAGCGGCGCGGACGGTCGATCACGTCGACATAGGCGATCTCGTAACCCTCGCGGCGCACCAGCGCCGGCAGGAAGCGGTGCAGCCCGTCGAAATAGGGCATCATCAGGAACACCTCGCGCCGGAACGCCTTCAGGCCGCAGCCGGTGTCGCGCGTACCGTCCTTCAGGATCGCGTTGCGGACGCCGTTGGCGACACGTGACTGGAATTTCTTGAAGCCGGTATCCTTGCGGCCGACGCGTTGTCCAGCCGCAAGTCCGACCTTGCTTCCGTTCTCGACAGCCGAAATCAGGTCCGGCAGGAAGGCCGGATTGTTCTGGCCGTCGCCGTCGAGCGTCGCCACGATCGCGCCGCGTGCCGCACGCACCCCGCTGCGCACGGCCGCGGATTGGCCGCCTGATCTGGCATGGCGCAGCTGGCGCAGATTGTCCCGCTGCTTCATGACCGCGCCAAGCCGTTCGCCGGTCGCGTCCGTCGAACCGTCATTGACGTAGATGATCTCATAGGCCCAGCGGCCGTCGAGCGCCGCGCCGATCTCCTCGATCAGCGGCACGATGTTGTCGGCTTCGTTGCGCACGGGAACGACGATGGAAACCGAGGGCTGGAAAACCGAAGGCTGGGACGACAAATCGAAGCTCGTGGTTGGAATTGGCTTGGCTTAAGGAACCGGCGGTCCCGGCAGGCAGCCGCTTTTATGGGGCGGATGCCCCGTGGGCAACCCTTTTGAGGCGGCCTGAGACTGCCCCCGCAAGAGGCACAATGGTCCCGTCGGCACGGATGGCAAAGCCGAGCCTGCGGGCCGCGAACCAGTAGCGCACCGCCATCGCGCCGACCATGCCGACCAGGGCGCCGGCCACCACGTCACTCGGGTGGTGCGCAAGCAGCACCAGTCGCGTCAGCAGGATCACGATCGCGTAAGTGAACATGAACACGCGCAGGCGCGGCCACAGCGCCGAGACCGCAAACGCCAGGGCGAACGCCGTCACTGCATGCCCCGACGGCAAGCTGGCATAGGCCCCGGTCCCCTCGAACGGGATGAAGTTGAAGGGATTGGCCTTGCCGCCGACAAACGGACGTCCGCGGCCGATGAGATATTTCAGGATCTCGGCGACGAATATCGGCACGGCAACAGACAGAAACACGAACTGCAGCCGCGTGCCGAGGCCGAGCAGCAATGCGCGGCTTGTGCCGTGCAATCCCGCCGCAACCAGCACCAGCACCACCAGCACACCCCCGAGCACCGAGAGCACATACTCGTCCTTGCCGAAATCGGTGAGGATGCGGATCGGCCACAGGCCTGGCGTGCCACGCGGCGGCATCAGCTGGATCTCGGTCAGGTCGAACACGACCATCAGCGCGATGACCAGGGCTGCACCTGCAGCACTCAGCCAAAGCGAATGCCGCGCCAGCTTTCGCGCGGCCTCGGCGCGGCGCGAATGCGAGGGCGTGCGCACGAGCTGTGCCAGGGCGCGCCCCGAGAGCGTGAGCAATTGTGCGGGATAGCTCGCGCGCGGCGAGATGTCGGTTGGTGCCGACATCCTACTCGGTGCCTTCCGAGCGGAAGATCGAGATCGAGATCGCGCGCCCTTGCGAGAAATTGTAGCCGTCGATGCGGGTGCCAACCTTGTAGCGCAGCCCGATCGCCTCGGCGCGCTGCACGAAGCCGCGCTCCGAACGCTGCTCGATCAGCGCGAAACGGCAGCTCCCCTGCCGCAGGAAATCCGCCGCACCCGAACCGTCGGTGAGCAGCGTCTGCGTACCCGTCAGAAAGACCAGGCTCGGCTCGTGATAGCCGGCCGCGGCCGCCTTCGGGCCCACGCAGGTGACGTTGCGAAGGGCGCGTGCGATCTCGATGCTCGGAAACAGCGGCGTCAGCGACGGCAGCACGATGCCGTAGACCGTTAGCGCGAGCATCAGGGCTGCGACCAGCGCGTTGAGCAGCGAGCGCTCGGCGTGATTGTTGTCGTGAAGCCACCAGGCGAACAGGCCAAAGATCAGCGAGGCCGCGATGAACGGCCATGCCACGAAAGCAGGCTGCCGCGTCAGCATCACCGCGCCGACGACCGCGATGATCGAGCCGCCCACGGGGATTGCGAACCACCATGCCGAGCCGCGCATCAGCCAGGACCACGACAGCACCCGCCGCTCGAGCGCGCCCGCGGTGAGGATCGCGATCGCAGGATACAGCGGCAGCACGTAATGGGGCAGCTTGGTCAGCACCACCTCGAACACGATCCAGGACGGGACCAGCCAGGCCAGCAGGAATTGCGCGCCGGGCTCGCGCCGCGCGCGCCAGACCGCGGGCGCGGCCATCGCCGCGAGCGGCGCGCCGGGCCAGAACGTGATCCAGAACAGCACCAGATACAGTCCGGGCGGCGCGCCGTGGGATTCCTGCGCGCCCAACTTGCTCAACATGTCGCCGCCGACGGAATCGGCGAAGAAGGCATCGCCCGCGCGCCAGAAGATCGCGACGAACCAGGGCAGCACCAGCACCAGCATCCACATCAGGCCCCAGAGCGGGCGCAGCTTCCACAGCCAGGAGGCATCGCGGTCCTGGATCGCGAGCGCGATGATGGTCAGGCCTGCGAACATCAGGATCAGCGGGCCCTTGATCAGGATGCCGACAGCGAGAGCCGTCCAGAAGATCGCGGGCCAGCTCCAGGGCGGATGGGTCTCGTCCTCGGCGCGCTGCCACGACAGATACGCCCGTGCCATCGCGCCCATCGCGGCGACCACGCAGAACAGCAGCATGGCGTCGGTCTTCGCAAGCCGCGCCTCGACGCCGAGCAGCACGGAGGCGCACATCAGAAGTGCTGCAAGCACCGCGGCGCGCCGCGTGACGAAGCCGAGCGCCGTCCAATAGGTCATGAGCACGGCGCCTATCGCGCCGATCAGCGAGGGAAGCCGATAGACCCAGATGCGCAATTCGGCCCGCGGCAGACCGAGCGCCGATGCCGTCTCGACCGCGGCCGATTGCAGCCAGTAGATGCCGACGGGCTTCTTGTAGCGGACGTCTTCCTGGAAGCGGATGTCGACATAATCGCCGCTCTCGACCATCTGCTTGGTGGCCTGCGCAAAGCGCGCCTCGTCGCGATCAACCGGCGGAATCGTAAAGAAGCCCGGCAGGAATAGCAGCAGCGCGCACAGCAGCAGGAAGGCGACCGCGCGGACGTGGCTGGCCGTGGCGATGTCGAACATGGACACGAGCCGGCTGCCCGGATTCACCGGGGATTTCGGCTCGCGGGGAGCTCCAAAACGGGGTGTTGGATAGGTCTCGGCCATCGGTTCCGCTTACGCTGAAACCGCCATCGCCACAACCGCTTGAGGCAGGGTCACTGAATTCGAATGACAACTGTGTCCGCGGCGCCCGTGGCATCGATGACGGTCAGCCGCGCAAAGCCCGGACCGGGCGGATCGATCAGCCGCTGGCGCCGTCCGTCGATCTCGCCCTGCGCCGTTCCGTTAACCATGACGGTCATGGGCAGAACGCCGCCGGCGACCTTGACCGGCATGGCTGCGCCGCCCTCGCCACCTGAGCGATCGACGTCGATCCGCGAGCCGTTCAGCGGAAACTGGATGTGCAGGGCCTGCTCGCCCCCGGTCCGCACCAGATCCCCGACCGGGCGGAACCGCCTCAAGGGCAATGGCAGCTTGGCGTTGCTGGCCACGAGAGTTCCTTTCGGCGGCTTCGGCAACGGCAGGAGCGTCTTGCCGGTGCGGGCGAAGGCGTCGAACAGGATCGGCGCGGCGGCAACCCGACCGATCAGGCCCGGAACCGGCGCGCCATCGGGCCGGCCAACCCAGACCCCGATGGTCATGCGCCCGTCGAAGCCCATCGACCAGGCATCGCGGTAGCCGTAGGAGGTGCCGGTCTTGAAAGCGATGCGGTTATGAGCCGCGTTCTCCGGCGGCGGGGTACCGAGCAGCACATTGCCCACTTGCCAGGCCGCGACCTGATCGAGCAGCCGCAGCGGCTCGCGCTCGTCCCCGTCGCTCATGATCTCGCGCAGCGGCTTGGTGGTGCCGAGCCGGGCGAAGCCCGCATAGAGCTGGGCGAGGTCCTGCAGCGTCACGCCGACGCCGCCAAGGCCCATGGCAAGTCCCGGCGCCTCGTCTTTGGGCAGAACCAGATTGCCACCGGCCTGACGCAGCCGCGAGGCCAGCCGGCTCGCGCCGACGCGGTCGAGCAGCACGATCGCGGGCACGTTTAACGACAGCTGCAGCGCCTTCTTCACCGGCACCGTGCCCTGAAACGTCATGTCGAAATTTTCCGGCGCGTAGGAGCCGAAGCGCACGGGCCGATCGTCGATCAGACTGTCCGGATGAACAAAACCGTCCTCGAAGGCCAGCCCGTAGATGAAGGGTTTCAGCGTCGAGCCCGGCGAGCGGATGGCGCGGGTCATGTCGACCTGCCCTGCCCGGCGCTCGTCGAAATAATCGGCCGAGCCGACGCGCGCGAGCACGTCGCCGCTCTCATTGTCGACGACGATGATGCCGACCGAGATGTTCGGCCCCAACGCAATGGCACGATCGCGCGCTAGCGGCTCCAGCACCTTCTGGAGGGTGGCATCGAGCGTCAGCTTGATGACTGGCGCGTCCTTGACCGTCGCAAGCGCCGCATCGGAGGCGTGCGGCGCCAGGATCGGCATCGGCTTGCGCAGTTTCGGCACAGGAACGGCTTTCGCCTGCTTCGCATCGTCGAGGCTGATCTGTTGCTCCTCGACCATGCGGTCGAGCACGCGGTCACGCGCTTTGCGCGCCGCATCGGGATAGCGATCGAGCCTGCGGGTCTCCGGCGATTGAGGCAGCGCGACCAGCAACGCGGCTTCAGCCAGCGACAACCGCTTCGGCTCCTTGCCGAGATAGGCGATCGAGGCAGCGCGAATGCCCTCGAGATTGCCGCCGTAAGGCGCGAGCGCCAGATAGAGGTCGAGGATCTGCTCCTTGCTCAAGCTGCGCTCGATCTCGATCGCACGCACGATCTGCCGCAGCTTTGCATGGAGCGAGCGCTGCCGCCGAGGCTCCATCAGCCGCGCGAGCTGCATCGAGATGGTCGAGCCGCCCGAGACGATGTGGCCGCGCGTCGCAAGCTGAAACGCAGCGCGCCCCAGCGCCACCGGGTCGATGCCGTCATGTGCGTAAAAGCGCTGGTCCTCGTAGGCGAGCAGCAGCTTCAGATAGGTCGGATCGACGTTCGTTTTTGTCTCGACCGGCAGTCGCCAGCGTCCATCCGCCATCGCATAGGCGCGCAGCAGCTTGCCATTCCGATCGACGATGGTGGTGGAAACCTGGCGGGCGTCGTCGAAAGGCAGCGGACCGAGGGAGTAAACCCACGCGACGACGCCGACGATGGTGAGGATGAGCGAGAATGCCAGCGCGGAGAGGACACGCGGGCCCCTGCCCCTTGCTCCGTCATGGCCGGGCTTGTCCCGGCCATCCACGTTCTTGCCTCTCGCACCAAAGTCCGTGGATGCCCGGGACAAGCCCGGGCATGACGGCGGAGCATGTGGCTCCTTGTCGCTCATCCCATCACCACTCACTTCGCCGCCCGCACCTCGACCGTGCCGGTCCCGGTACGGCCGTAGCGCGAGGGATTGTACATGTCCTCGACATAGGCCTGCGGCAGCACGTATTTGCCGGGTGAGACCACACGCACGACGTAGGCCACCGTGAAGACCGCCTTGGAATCCGAGGCCCGATCGACGGCAGCCGTGAAACGATCGTCGCGGAACTCGGTATCTTCGGGCTCTTCGCCATCCTCGATCCAGCCCAGCGTGCCGCTGTCGCCCGACGACACCAGTTTTGGATTGTCGATTTCCAGGCCGGCCGGCAGATAGTCGGACACCATGATGTGGCCGTATTCGGGCTTGGCCTCGGTGATCTTCAGCACCACGGCGAAGCGGTCGTTCCGCTTGACCTTGCTGATATCGGCGGGCTTGCCGTCGAGCGTGAAGAAACTGCGCTCGATCTTGAAGCCGTTCGATGCCGCGGGCTCAGGCGTCACCGGCGACCCCGACACCGAGACCACCGCCTGCACCGGCGCGTCTCCGGTGTTGGTGATCTTCAGCGGCTTGCCTTCCAGAGTGGCGGCCTTGTAGCTGCGGTACAGCGCGGTCTTGACCGGCTGGCCGTCCACCTCCATCGACAGGTTCTCCTTGGCGAGCGCGCGCGCCGCCAGCACCAGCCACGCATTTTCCTGCGTGGAGGTGTAGGGCGTCAGCCCGCGCGCAGTCTCGACCCGCGACACCGCCTGCGTCAGCGTTGCCTTCGGCGCGTTGCCTTCACTGGCAAGCGACACCAGCGCTGCGGCATCGCGGAGCTGCGAGCCGTAGTCGGTGCGGCCGAACTCCAGCACCGGCTTTGGGGCGAGACTGTCGAGGGCTGCGCCATAGACCCGCTCCGCGCGGTTGCGGTCACCGACCAGCGCGAGCGCCGCGGCGAGCTGCGATTTCGCGATGGGAGTGGCGAGGTTGCTCAGCTTGGTGTCGGCGAGATAGCGGAGGTCGCCGATCGGCGCCGCGCCGTTGCGCGCCAGCACATAGAGGCCGTAGGCGAGATCGCGGCCGCCGTCCTTCTCCGGCTCGTTGCCGTTGACGACCGAGTTGCGGATGCGGTCGAGCGCGGTCTTGAACAGCACATCCGGCACCACAAAGCCCTTTTCGCGGGCGCGAGTCAGGAAGTCCGTCACATACGCGTCCAGCCAGGAATCGTCACCGCCTGCCGACCACAGCCCGAACGAGCCGTTCGAGCCCTGGCGGGCCAGCAGCCGCTCGATGGCGTCGCGGATGCGCTGGTCGACCTCGGTGTCCATGGCCAGGTGCGCACCGGCCGCGAGCTCGTTGACATAGAGCAACGGCATGGCGCGGCTGGTGATCTGCTCCGAGCAGCCATAGGGATAGCGGTCAAGTGCTTTGAGGATCGTCGCCGCATCGAGCGCAGTGGACAGGCTGGCCGAGACCGAGACGCTACCGGTGCCCGGCACGAGATCGGCGAACATATCCGAGGTCAACGTCAGGCTCTCACCCTTCGCCAGCGTCCGGATCGAGCGCCGCGCCAGCACTTGCGTCGCCGCCTTGACGTCGAGCGCATAATGGCGCGCCAGCGCCAGGCCATTCGGCCCCTTGATGTCGACGTCGAGTGTCGCCTGCCCCGCCGCCGTCGCGTCGATGGCGAGCGTGAACGAATTCCGCTGCTTGGCGGCAAGCTTGACCGTCGTCGCGGGATTGCCGGTCATTCTCACTGGCCCGCCGGTCTTCACGTTGATGACGTAATCGCCGGCCTGCCCCTCGACATTGTCGATCTCGAGATTGACCGTGCCGTGGTCGCCGTTGAGCAGGAAGCGCGGCAAGGTCGTGGTCAGCACGACAGGGTCGCGGATCACCACGTCCGTGTTGGCGCGACCGAGCTTGGTCGCGGTCCACGCCACCGCCATCACGCGCGCGGTGCCGGCGAACTCCGGAACGTCGAAGCTCACTTCGGCCGTGCCGTCGGCGGCAACGGTGACGATGCCCGAATAGAGCGCGAGCGGCTTTTGCGCGGGCGGCGAGCCCTGGAGCTCGGCGGCACCGGCGTCGCCGCCGGACTTGATCTGCCCGCGCGTGCCCGACATGCCGTCGATGAGTTGCCCATAGAGATCGCGGATCTCCGCGCTCAGGCGGCGCTGGCCGAGATAATAGTCGTCTGGCGCCGGCGGCTTGTAATTAGTGAGGTTGAGGATGCCGACGTCGACCGCGGCGATCACGATCTTGGCGTCCTCGCCCGGATTGAGCCCGTCGAGCTTGACGGGGATCTTCAGCAGCCCATTCGGCCGGATCAGAGCCGGCGGCGTCAGCTTCACCTGCAATGTACGGGTCTGCTTGTCGATACCGAACCATTTGAGTCCGATCGCCCGGCCCGGCATGCGTTGCGCGGCCGCATCGAGCGGACGGCGCAGCGTTGCCACAACATAGGCGCCGGTGCCCCAGTCCTTGCCGACCGGGAGCTTCACCTGGGCGGTGCCTTCCTTGACGTCGATGGTCTGCGTCGTCAGCAGGCGATCGCCGAGCACGTTGACCGTCAGTTTGCCGGCGCTGCGGACGTTGACCGACACGGTCATCGTGTCGCCCGAGGCGTATTGCGGCTTGTCGATCGAGGTCTCCAGGAGGTCCGGCGTGTCGGCGCTGCCGTCGGAATACCAGCCGACGTCGAACTGTACCGAGGTCACGGGCCCGTCGGCGTCGTTCGACTTCACGTCCAACCGGTAGCGGCCGGGCTGTGGGGTCAGCGAAATCCGCGACGGCTTGTCCGCGGCAACTGTCACGTCGCCGTCGGAGACGCGCGAGGTCGATTTGACCGGCTCGTACTCCCAGTAATTGCTCTGGCGATACCATTGGTAGCGCGACTCCATCTTCAGGAGCTCGTAGCGCAGGCCGTCGCGGCGAAGCCTCTCACCCTCGGGCGAGACGAACACAACATCGAACTCGGCCTTGTCGCCCTCGGCGACGTTCTTGTCGCCGAATAGCGGCTTGATGCCGATCATCGCGGCAGCAGGCGCGACCGGCAGCACGATCTTGCGCTCGACGGCGCGGCCGCCGGTCTCGACCATGCGGACGAAGATCTGCGCCTCCTGCGGCCGCGTCGAGGCCGGCTGCTTGTCGAGCGTGACCGGGAAGGTCGCAACGCCGTTGGCGTCGGCTTCCGGCAGGTTCTCCAGCGGCGTGCGCTCGTTCGAGGTGGTCTCCTCGTCGGCGACGCCGAACTGGTAGCCGGCGAAGCCCGGCCGCTCGGACGCGGGCGCGACCAGCATGTCGCCTTCGAGCGCTAGCCCCGAGGCCGGCGCGCCATAGAGGAAATGACCGTCCGCCTTAAGCTCCACTGGAGCGTTAGCTTTGATCAGCTTGTCCTTGGCAGACAAGTCGAATTCGATCCGATCGGGGACGTAGTCCTCGACCATGAAAGTGGTCTCGCCGACCGAAGAGCCCTTCGGATCGGTGAAGGCGCGCACCCGCCAGGTCCCGGTCGGGACGGCCGAGTTGAGCGGCACCGACAAGGTGCGCCCGCCCGCGCCCTGGTCGGACAGCACGGCGCGGCGGAATTCGACGCCATCAGGACGCTCGATCACCAGGGTCATCGGCCCGCCGGTGACGGCGTTGCCCTGCCCGTCGCGCAACAGCGCGGTGAGATAGACGGTCTCGCTGGAGCGGTAGACGCCGCGCTCGGCATAGACGAAAGCGTCGGCGCCCGCAGGCACGGCCCTGCCCGAAACGCCGCGGTCCGACAGGTCGAAGGCGGAGGACTTGAGGCTGAGGAAGGCATAGTCGGCCTTCTCGCCGGTCACGGTGAGCATCGCCGGCGACAGGCCGCCCTCGCCGCGCGCAAGCCCCGCCTCGAACAGCACATGGCCGCTCTCATCGGTCTTGCGGGTGGCCAGGATCTCGTTGTTGCGCGCGACCAGCCGCACCTCGGCTTTGCCGACCGGATCGGTCGAGGCCAGCGAATTCACGAAGACATGGATGCCGTCATTGCCGGAATAGGCCGTGACGCCGAGATCGGAGACGATGAACCATTGGGTGGCGAGCTGATAGTCGTCGTCCGAGCCCGGCCCCTTGGCCGCGGCCGTCATCACATAGACGCCGGGCTGGAGTTCACCAAGCGCCTGGTCGACCGGGAATGCCGTGGTGACGTCCTGGTTGAGCGTCATCGCGGTGGCAAGCTCGCCGGTCCAGACTTTCACGCCGCGCTCGCCGCCGAGATCGCTGAGCTGGTATTTCGACAGGGTCTTCTGGAAATCGCTGTCGACCACCGTGTTGATCAAATTGCGGTCGCCGATCCGGAACACGTTGATGTTGACGGCTGGCGTGTTGACGCTGACGACGGGAATGCCGCGCTGGCCCGTCCTCGGCAGCACATAGGCGCGGCTGGTGAAGCGCACGAAGGGCTTGCGGTCGCGCACATAGACGTTGAACTCGGCCGATTTCGGAAGGCCTTCCTTCACGGTGGACGGCAGGCCGGCGCGCAAATTGATGTTGTAGCGCTCGCCATGCTTCAGCCCGTCGACGCAGAGCTGCTTGGCCTCGGCCGACAGGGCCGGCTTGTCCTGGCCGGCCAGCGCGAGGTACGGCGCGAAATCGGTGCGTTTTGCCAACTCCTCCGAGAACTGGAAGCAGGCGCGCGGACTGGCGGAGTCCGAGTCCACGGTGTAGTCGAGCAGCCGAAAACCGTGCTCGTCGCGCATCTTCTCATATTGGCCGCGGACGTCGGCGACCTCGCGCATGTCGAGCGACAGCCGCAGAGCATCCAGCGCCGGCCGCCACAGCTTGCGTTCGGAAAGAGACTTGCCGAGCACCGCGAGCGCGTCGGCCTCCTCGCCCGCATTCCCGGCGCGCTGGTAGGCGATGTAGGCGGCGGTCGAGGCGCGCTCCAGCAGGAACGTCTGCTCGCTCGAGCTCTTCGGCGATATCTGGAAGATGACCTTTGCCAGCCGCAACCAGTTGCCGGCGTCCTCCGGCGTGGTCGCCGCGATCTGGCCGAGCACCGACAGGCCGGTGCGATAGTCGTTGCGCCGGAAGGCAACATCGGCGTCGGTGCGCAAGCTCGCGCCGGTCTTGGCGACCGGCCCCGCCTCGCCCTTGATCTGCGCCTCCAGCTTGATCGCGGAATCGGCGAGGTCGTCCCGCTTGAAGGCTTTGTCGGCGGCCTGCGCGACGCTAAGGCCGAACGCCAGCGTGGCGCAGAGTGTGACGGCGCGAACAAGACCGATCATGGATGGACTCCCGGAAATCGCGGACGAACGCCGCTTGTCGCATGAAATGCGCGGAAAGGTGACGGACTCAAGGCGATGGAACCAAAGGTGCAAACCGTCGCATTCGCCATGACAAGGCACGCCCAGAGGAGACCGATCAAGCTACCGCCGCGCACGCCGTCCTGATGGCGCAGCAATATCCGACCAGTCGTCCGGCGGCCGTGTCCCGGAAGCTGATCAGCGTTCCCGGCGATGTGATCCATCGTCCAGTCTGCTGCCGCTCAACCCGGCACCCTGACACCCCACCGTTCCGCTTTGTCGCGGCTTCGACGAAAACGGTTCGGTTCAGGCTTGGCGAAAGACGATATTTTTCATAATGGCATAGTAGATGAACAGCGGCCCCCAACCAGGGCGGCTCAAGACGGTCCCGTAGCTCAACTGGATAGAGCATCAGATTTCTACTCTGAGGGTTGCAGGTTCGATTCCTGCCGGGATCGCCAATTTCGGTCTCATCCGTTCATCGTGAGCCAGATCTACGGCGCGCACCTGCAGAATCCGTCCTTCACGAACGCGTGGGCCGCCTCGCTCCGGCCTTTGATCCGGGCAAACGAGCCCTATCTATTCGCCGGGCGACGTGCGCCCGATAAGGACTTCGATGCCACTATCCGACTTGACAAGAATGGCGATCGCGTCGGCGGTGGCGGTTGTAGCAATATCGTTTTTGGCAGTTGACGCGGGAGTCGTGAACTCCGGTGTGGTCACAAAGCCGATCGCGACGGCCCGGGCCACCATCGCGGACGCGGCAGCGAGTCAGCACCAACTCGCCTTCGCCGTTCAAGCGTGGGCGCGTCGCGGCCACCAGAAGCCGGCCGTGGAAGAATGCCTGGCGATCGATTGAAACAGCGCAGTTTGTCGCCCCTCTCGTCTGGCGGATGTATGCGCAACGTAACAATCATGTTTGTTATAGGCCGTTATTCCCCCGGATGAAGATCGTCCAAATCCAGCCGAGCAGTGCGCTCAAGGCGGCGACCGATGCGGCGATTGCCGCGGTCCGAGTCCACCAGATCTGCCGCTCGTGCCGTTCGATATCCGCCTCGGATTTTTGATTATCTTTCCAGTTCAGCCATTCCTGGGCGAACCCGATCGTCATGACGGGCGCGGTTCCGATCGCGATCGCTCCTGCGGATGCCGCGACGGTCTGGGCAAGGCGCGCTCGGACGTTGGCTGCACCCGTCTTTTCAAGCACCGCAAGCCATTGCCGGGACTGTTCGTCTGAAACATGCCACGTGCATTCCCTGTAAGGAAACGCTTTCGGTCGCTCTGTCATGGCCTTGCACCGCACTCACCCTTCAGTGTCGCCTTGATGTCGCGCCCACCACCCGGCAATCGCCGCTGCTAGATCCTTCCACAACTCAGTCGGCAAATCCGGCACCGCCACCCGGACGCTGTACCGATCCGTCGTCGCGTCGTGAAACCACTCGGTCGCCGCGAAATCGAAACCAAAACTGCCGGCGTGGCGAATGGGGAAGCCTTTGCCGCTCAGGTCGCGGCTCATGTCCTCGGCGGCCTGCCGCGCGGTCGCCTCATCGAGGGCGCGCCTGCCGCGAAGCGTGACATAGAGGCCGTGGGTGAAATGCAGCTCGGCCGAGAGCGAAGCGAGCTCGGCGGCGAAATATCGCGCCGCGTGGCGACCGTTGCGCAGAATCGCAGCGACGCGCCTTTTCGTCAGGGCCCAATAGGCCACAGAGCCCACGAATGGCGGGAAGTGCGCCGGCAACGCCGCGCCACCGAGAAGCCGGACGGCATTGCGGGTTTCCGCCGCCAGGCTTTCGGACAGCAGCTGGCCCGCCTTGAGGTCCTTCCGGCTCCAATGCACGAACACGGCAGAGCCGAGCCGGCCGTATTCCACCCCGAGCGAATCCAGCTTGTTGTGGCTTCGCACCAACACGACGGGAATGTCCCATCGCGCGGCCCATCTCAAGACACGCCGGATGCGCGCCGATCTGCCGGCGAAACATGTCGTGTCGAAAATCAACAGATCGAGCCCCGAACCGTCACAACGCAGAGCTGCCTCGAACGCCCGGGCAGGGGCGCATGAATCGAGCAGGAGCAAGCGTGGCAAGGCTGCCGCAGCGAACGCTTCGCCCAGCGGGAGGCTGGCGATGACAAGCCGCAAATGGGGGACGAGGCTCTCGATCAGCTCCAGTGTCTCGCCGTAAGTGCCCGGCAGCACCACGACGTCTGCTTTGCCGATGATCCGTGCGGACGCGAGCAGCAGCGCGGAGATCGCGGCCATGCCGGAGGCGGTATAGATCGCATCGCTCCTGCAGCCCCGCTCGAGTTCATAGAACGAGGGACCACTCACCTTGAGGTCCGCGCGCTGATAGTCGTAGCTGAACACGAACGGACCGCTGCTGGGAGACGCCGCATGCGACCAGGCCGTCTCCGTCGCTCTCCAGTCCTGCAGCGCATGTTCCGCGCGTAGTGCGGCGGCGAGCTGAAACTTGGAGACCACAACCTCGTCGACCGATTGCGGCCGAGCCAAATGCAGCGGGCTCCTCAGGCAATCGTTCAGCAGCCCGATTTCCCTGTGCTTTCGATCGAGATAGGCTTCGGAGGTCTCCATGCGGATCTTGATGAGCGTCTTGATGCGGATCTTGGCAATTGCGACTGCCATTCAACGTCCGGCGAGCGCATTGGCTCCAACAGCCGGGCCCGCCTATCCTTGCAACGAAGACCGGTCCTCGCCGTTGACACGGCACAAGGAGAACATCATGAGCGAGATCAGAGAGCACATGAAGATCGTCGGCAAGGACGGCGCACATGTCGGCACCGTCGACCGCGTCGAGGGCAACCGTATCAAGCTGACGCGGAAGGACAACCCGGAAGGTCACAAGGACCATCATCATTACATCGACACGAAATATGTCGGTGCCGTCGAAGGCGATGTCGTCAAGCTTTCGGTCAATGCCGACGCGGTGCCGAAGTCGGAAGCTGCCTGACACAGTGCAGCCCTTCGGGGACTTTTTGTTTGTTCACGATCCTGCTCCGCTTCGTTCCCCGAAACGAATCGCGATCGGAAAATCGTCGTCCGAACGAGTCTTAACGTAGCGTTTCGGCGGCTCGCGTCAGGCGTCGAGTGTCACGAGCATAGGCGCCGATGGCGGCGTTCTCGCGCGAAATGAATTGAAGGGGGCGCGGAACGAACTTGCGATCGGCGCGTTCGAAATCCAGTGGTGCCGATTTGCCAGCCCCGATCGGCTCTCGAGAACCCCGTGCCCGAGCACGGGGTTTTTCTGTGAATACCAGTTCTCTCGTAAAGAGAGAGCTCAGTCCGTCCGCTCTTCGCGCCGGTCGCGGGCGAGTTGATGCCAGGCCAGGGCCAGCTCGATGAGACGTTGCCGGTCAGGACCTTCGGCCGCCACGGCGCGCTTCATCGCCGTCTCGGCTTCATGCTGTGGATCGTACTTGGTACACATGAAGCCAATTCTAGCCGGACGATCTGGACAAGCGCGTGGCAATTTCGTCCGTATGATTGCGGGGTAATGCCGTCCTCGCGGATTTGCGACGCAATCCAATTCACGCATCTGTCGAACGACCCGCCCCGATTGGGGGCTTGATGCGTACCGATCTGTGAAGTGCGTCACAGCCGGCGCACGGCGCCTCCCCTAAACAGTCCTCAGCGCTCCCAGAGAGCGAGAAGGCTTGGGAGATATTCCCGTCATGACGCAAGAAGCCGCAGCCGAAATTCCCGTCCCGACGCGAGGCGAAAGATCCGACCCGCTCGGCATCGCTTATCTTGCGACCATCGGCATCGTGATGCTGGCCTGGATCGCAGGCCTGGTCTGGGCCGCGATCGCGTTCTTCAGCTGGCTAGTGTCCTGACGCGCGGAGCGATCCCCTTGAATCAATTCCCGGCCAGCTGAGGGCCAGCGCCAAAACGAAAAGAGGCGGCTTTTCGCCGCCTCTTCGCTTCAGCCCTCGCCTGGCGTGCTCAGTAACAAGCCCGTGGATCAGCCTGCACGTACTGGCCGCTCGGATAGCGGTAGTAGCAGTTGCCTTGGGCCAGATAGTAGCCCGGGCGCGAAGCAGCCGTCGCGCCGGCGATCGCGCCGGTGGCACCGCCGATCACAGCGCCTGCGGCCGCACCCGAGGCGTTGCCCGAGATCAGGCCGCCCAGCACGCCGCCGACGATAGCGCCGCCAAGCGCGCTCGCGCCGGGATCGGCCGGTGGCGGCGGCGGCGGCGGTTCGTAGGCGACGGGCGGAGCATAGGCCACGGGGACGTCGTCGTAATAATCCTCCGAGATATAGGCCGGAGGCCCGTCCATCCGCTGCGGATAATAATACCGCGCGCCGCCCACATCCCACCACCAGCCAGAGCGGCCGTTGTGGACTTCGTGGCGCCAGCGTCCGCCATCCCAGGCGAGATGGCCGCGATAGGTGTGTCCGCCCCAGTCGCGCGCCGGTGCGGGACCCCTGGCGTAATTGCGTCCGGGCGGCGGACCGCCGGCATTGCGAGGGCCAGGACCTGGACTCGCGAGAGCAGGATTTGGACCCGGACCAGCATGACCAAGACCGCCGGCGTAGGGCTGGACGCCGGCCTGTGGCGCCGGCCGGGCAGCCTGCTGCGGCGGCGGCCCCTTTCGCATGTTCTGCGGCGGCGCGCCGGCGCCTGGCCCGGCCGATGGCTGGGCGGCGTCTCTCGGCGGTCTGGCGTCCTGAGCCTGCGCCGGGACGGCGAGCAATGACATCGCCGAAACCAAGGGAATGATGATCTTGATGCGACTGGACACACTCATGCGTGCTTGCCCCCTACTCTTTCGATTGCCGTTAACCGCCGTGATGCCTGGCGCGATAGACGATTCGGCTCGCGCTGAGCTGATGCCGGCTGACATGACTGACCTGCTTTGGTCGGCTAAGTCCCGTTACAAATGATTAAGATCACGACATTTTTTCGTCCGCGCGGGTCGCTCTGGCATGCCTCTAGTGGGCCGGCTCGATCACATTGCAGTTGCTTCGCCCGGACATCAGGCAGTCCTGCATCTTGCTCGCGGAGGTGAGATCGCGGGCGAGCCACCAGCCGACGCCGAGGATCAGGATCGCGATGATCAAGCCAGCGATGGCGCCGCGGCGGTTGTCACCGGATTGAGGTTTTGGAGTGGATTTCGGCTTCGCGCCCGGTTCGGGCTTAGCTTCGGAGTTGGCTTCGGAACTGGCTTCGGGCTTGGACATGGCTGACCGATCACGGGGGCGAGCGGGCTTTATCACCTCTGCGGCGTGGCGTCACATCCCGTCCAGCTTCTCCCGGTTAGCCTCGGGTCGGCCGGATCGCTTCCTTGCGGGAGGTTTCGGCCGCCGGGATCGCCTGCTGGACGCGCGGAGCGCAGGTCGTAAGCACAAACGCGGTCTGGGTGCATTCCCAATCCGTGCCCAGGACGGCACTTTCGATTGGTTGCGGACGGGCGAGCAGCAGCGCGGCAGTGGCCAAGGCTGCCACCACAACGGCGATTGCGAGCGCCTTCAGGCTCAGTCGTGAGATCGTCATACCCGTGCTCCGCGTCTCATACCCGGGCGGACGCTAGGCACCGCCCTGGTGCCCCCTTATGAGGGACATCACAATTCGGCAGTTTTTCGGGGCTACGAGAGATCGTCGGGGGCGGCGATTTTCGTCTACCTGATCGGCTGCGATTATAGGTGGCATCACGGCGCGCGCCGATGTACACGCATCTGCGTCGCGCGGCGCCCGCTATGCCCAGCCGACGTACCAACAGGCAGTGATGTAGGATCGAAAGCGAGGATGACAAGGTTCGCCGATGAGTGGATTTAGGGAACCAGGCTTCTCCGACCGGCAAAAGGCGGCACAGGAAGCACGCAAGAACCTTTTGAACAAATTCAAGTCGCAGCCGGGGCCGGATGATCCCGCGGTTGTGGCGAAGCGTGCGGAGCGCGAGGCCCTTGCGGCCAAGCGCGCCGAGGCAAAGGCTGCGCGCGACACGGAAAAGGCCGAGCAGAAGCGCCTTCAAGAAGAAGCTGCCGCGCTCGAGGCCGCGCGGATCGCCCGCGAGGCCGAAGAAGCCGTCGCGAAGGCGGCCGAAGCCGAGGCCGAGCAAAAAGCCAAGCGGGACGCCCGCTACGCCGCCCGCAAGGCGAAGCGCAAGTAACGTTTGCAAGTCTAACGCGCGCAAGTCACGTTCAATTGAATTTGGACTGAAACAAATGCTCTGGGGGCGGTCTACGTGACCGCCCCCGGATTTTTGGCGCGCGTCAGCCTGTCGCAAGCGCCTCTCGACGTTGGAAGATCAGTGCTTCTTCATCATCCCGTCGTCTTTCTTCATCCCGTCCTTCGACATCGTGTCCTTCTTCATGCCGTCGTCCTTGGACATGGTGTCCTTCTTCATGCCGTCCTTGGACATCGTGTCCTTTTTCATCATGCCGTCATCCTTGCCCATCTTGTCCTGGGCAAAGGCGGCCGGCGACAGCGCGAGGCCGAGCGAGAGAACGGCCGCCGAAACGCCGAGCGCGATGCGGGTACGAATGGTCATGACTGGTCTTCCCTTCGAGATGGATGTTGGTCAGCGACGGACGCCGCTATCTGATCTCGACGGATTGCCACGGGGCGTTGTTACGCGGCCGCTGATAAATTTCCGCGAGCCCGCCGCCATCCTTGGTTCTGCGGATGTAGGAGATCAGGAGTGTGCAATGCAGCATCACCGACGCTTGCCGCGGCATTCGGTCTCGAACTATCAGACTAGAGAACATTGTCTGAAAGACCGGCTAGGATGGGCCTCAGCGCGGTCTCCAAGACCGGCCCAAAATCACGGCAAAGCAAACAAGAACCTTCCAAGAACCGTCCAAGGGAATCACGCCATGTTCACGCGCCGCCACCTGATCGCGACCGCCGTCGCCGCACCCGCCATTCTCCGTTTCAGCACCGGCACCGCGCATGCCGCGACCACGCTGAAGATCTCGCATCAATTCCCGGGCGGCACCGTCGACAAGGGCGATTTCCGCGACCGGCTCTGTCGCGTGTTCGCCGCCGAAGTCAGCAAGCGCAGCAACGGCGACATCGCCGCCGAGATCTATCCGAACTCCTCGCTGATCAAGACCAACGCGCAGTTCTCCGCGATGCGCAAGGGCGCGCTCGACATCAGCCTCTATCCGATGCCCTATGCCGGCGGCGAATTGCCGGAAACCAATATCGGCCTGATGCCGGGCCTCGTCACCACCTACGACCAGGGCATGCGCTGGAAGAAGGAGCCGGTCGGCAAGGCCTTGACCGACTTCCTCGCCGACAAGGGCATCATCCTGCTCAGCTGGGTGTGGCAGGCCGGCGGCGTCGCCAGCCGCTCCAAGCCGATCGTGGCCCCCGAAGATGCCAAGGGTCTCAAGGTGCGCGGCGGCTCGCGCGAGATGGACATGGTGCTGCAGACTGCCGGCGCATCCGTGCTGTCGGTGCCCTCGAACGAAATCTACGCAGCGATGCAGACGGGGGCGTGTGATGCCGGCATCACCTCCTCGACCAGCCTGATCTCGTTCCGGCTTGAGGAGGTCGCGAAATCGCTGACCTCGGGCGCAGGCGCGTCCTATTGGTTCATGCTCGAGCCGCTGATGATGTCGAAGGCGATCTTCGACAAGCTGCCGAAGAACCAGCAGGACGTCCTGCTCGCGGTCGGCACCGAGCTCGAAGCCTTCGGCCGCAAGGGCGCGCAGGACGACGACGTCGAGGTCGCCAAGGTCTACGAGAAGGCCGGCGCCAAGGTCTCGGCGCTTGATGCCGCGACCGTCGGCAAGTGGCGTGACATCGCCCGCGACACCGCATGGAAGGACTACGGCGCCAAGACCGCGACATCTGCCAACCTGCTCAAGCTCGCGACCGACGTCGCCGCATGAGCCACGGTCCGCTTCCGGATCGTGACAGCCAGGTAAACGCTGCCGCAAGGACCGGCCTTGCGGCAGCGATCGATCGCGGTCTCGCCATCCTCAACAACATCATCGTCGTGTTCGCCGCGATTGCGCTGATCGCCGCCTGCGCCATCCTGAGCTACAGCGTGCTCAGCCGCGCCTTGTTCAAGGCTGCCAATTACTGGCAGGACGAGGCCGCGGTGTTCCTGCTGGTCGGAGCGACCTTCATGACGGCCGCCTACGTGCAGCAGAACCGCGGTCACATCGGCATCGAGGCCTTCGTCGGCCTGCTCTCACCACTGGCGAACCGGATCAGGCTCTGGCTGGTCGATGCCGTGACGCTTCTGTTCTGCGCTTTCTTCGCCTGGAAGTCCTGGACACTGGCGCATGAAGCCTATGTCGATGGCCAGGTCTCGAACTCGATGTGGTCGCCGCCGCTGGCCATCCCCTATTCGCTAATGGCGTTCGGCATGAGTCTGCTCTGCGTCCAGATCCTCGTGCAGCTTGCGCTGCCTTTCGCTGGAGCCAGGCGTTCATGAGCGTTTTCGGTATCGGCCTCGCCTACGGGATCGCGACGCTCGTCGTGATGTTTTCGGGCATGCCGATCGCGTTCGCGCTCGGCGCGGTCGCAGTCGTGTTCATGGGCATCTACATGCCCGCCGCCTCTCTCGACACGGTGACGCAGAATGTCTACGAGGAAATGGCCTCGATCACGCTGCTGTCGATCCCGCTCTTCATCCTGAAGGGCGCCGCGATCGGCAAGTCGCGCGCCGGCCAGGATCTCTACTCGGCCCTGCACGCCTGGCTGCACCGCGTCCCCGGCGGGCTCGGCGTCGCCAATGTGTTCGCCTGCGCGCTGTTTGCGGCGATGGCGGGCTCCTCGCCCGCGACCTGCTCGGCAATCGGCTCGGCCGGCATCCCCGAGATGCGCAAGCGCGGCTATTCCGGCGGCTTTGCCGCGGGGATCATCGCCGCCGGCGGCACGCTCGGCATTCTGCTACCGCCGTCGATCACCATGATCCTGTTTGCGGTCGCCGCCGAAAAATCGCTAGGACGGCTGTTCCTCGCCGGTATCGGGCCCGGCCTGCTGCTGGTCTCGCTGTTCGGCGTTTACGCCGTGATCCGCTTCCGCCAGGAATACGCCGCGGCCGAAGCGATCTACAAGAACGGCGGCCCGGAAGCTGCGATCCTCGCCCGCGACGAGTACACGCTCGCGGAACGCTTCAGCGTGCTGCCGCGCGTGATCCCCTTCGTGCTGCTGCTCACCGGCGTCATGATCGCGCTCTATGGCGGCTACGCCACGCCGTCGGAGACCGCCGGCCTCGGCGGCCTCTTGGCGCTGGCATTGATCGCGGCGATCTACAGCGTGTGGCGGCCGAGCGACCTTGCCCCGATCCTGAAATCGACGATCCGGGAATCGACCATGCTGATGATGATCATCGGCATGTCGCTGCTCTATTCCTACGTGATGAGCTATCTGCACATCTCGCAATCGGCCGCCGAATCCGTCGTCGCGATGCATTTGCCGCGCTGGGGGCTCTTGTTCGCGGTCCTCGTCATGGTCGTCGTGCTCGGTTTCTTCCTGCCGCCGGTCTCGATTATTCTCATGACCGCGCCGATCATCCTGCCGCCGCTCCGCGCCGCCAATTTCGACATCATCTGGTTCGGCGTCGTCATGACCATCGTGATGGAGATGGGACTGATCCATCCGCCTGTCGGCCTCAACATCTTCGTCATCCGCAACGTCGCGCCGGATATTCCCCTGCGCGAGGTGATCTGGGGCACGCTGCCGTTCGTGCTTTTGATGATGCTCGCGGTGCTGCTGCTCTGCTTCGTGCCGGGCATCTCGACCGCACTGCCGGACCTGGTGATGGGGCCGGACGGGAGCAGGTAGCTGCGTCCACCATCATTGCTCGCTGCGCTCGCAATAATGGAGAACTAGGAGCTGGCGCGCTTCCTCTTCGCGTTCAGTGCGGAGGCCACGCGGCTCACCGGCGGCTTGCCCAGCACGCCGCTCATCTCGTTGGTT
The DNA here is from genome assembly GCF_023101105.1 of Bradyrhizobium sp. 155. Classification (NCBI taxonomy): domain Bacteria; kingdom Pseudomonadati; phylum Pseudomonadota; class Alphaproteobacteria; order Hyphomicrobiales; family Nitrobacteraceae; genus Bradyrhizobium; species Bradyrhizobium sp. 155. The sequence goes on from NZ_CP064704.1 coordinate 3,995,550, forward strand.
GCCGCCAGCAACCGGTCCATATCGACACCCGTCCTAATCCCCATGCCCCCGAGCATATAGACGACGTCCTCGGTCGCGACGTTGCCGGTCGCGCCCGGCGCGTAGGGGCAGCCGCCGAGGCCGCCGGCGGCGGCGTCGATGACGCGGACGCCTTCCTCCAGCCCCGCATAGAGATTGGCGAGCGCCTGGCCGTAGGTGTCGTGAAAATGCATCGCGAGATTGGCGGGAGGGATGTTGGCGCTGACCGCCCGCAGCATCTCCTTGGCCTTATCAGGCGTACCGACACCGATCGTGTCGCCGAGCGAGATCTCGTAGCAGCCGAGATCCCACAGCGTGGTGGCGAGATCGGCAACTGCCTTCGGCTTGATCTCGCCGTCGAACGGACAGCCCAGCACGCAGGAGATATAGCCGCGGACCTTGACACCATCGACCCTGGCGCGCGCCAGCACCGGCTTAAACCGTTCGATGGACTCCGCGACCGTGCAATTGATGTTGGCCCGCGAAAAGCCCTCGGAGGCCGCGGCGAACACCGAGACGATCTTTGCGCCGGCCGCGCACGCGGCGTCATAGCCCTTCTCGTTCGGCACTAGCACGTGGAATTCGGCACTGGTCAAATGGCGAACGCCGCGCAGCACGGCGTCCGAGCTCGCCATCTGCGGGATCGCCTTGGGCGAGACGAAGGCGCCGACCTCGACTGTATTGAGGCCGGCCGCGACCAGCGCCTCGATGAAGGCGATCCGGGCCTCGACACTGACCGCCGTTTTCTCGTTCTGGAGGCCGTCACGCGGCCCCATTTCGATGATGCGGACCTTATCGCTCATCTCATTCTCCGGAAGGCTCGACCACGGCGAGCTCGACGCCCTCCTGGACGATGTCGCCGACCTTGCCTTTGATGGATTTCAGCACGCCGGCATAGGGCGCACGCAGCGTCTGCTCCATCTTCATCACTTCCAGGGTGAGGATCGGCGCCCCCTTCTCGAGCTTGGCGCCCTCCTCCGCCAGCACGGCGACGACCGTGCCCGGCAAGGGCGCTGCGATCTTGTCCGCGCCGACCTGCTCCTCCATCTCGCCGCCGAACGGATCAACCCAATGCAGATCGAAGCGGCCGTTGCGCGTGCGCAAATACAGCTCATGGCCGTCGATCACGGCCGCGACCGACGTTTTGACGCCGTCGAGGGTCAGATCGAAGCCGCCGTCCTTCGCTACCATCGTAAACGCCAGCTCGCGCTCGCCGATCACGAGCGTCGACGGGCCGCTGCCATAGTTCAGCACAACCTTCTGCTCCGGCCCGTGTCCAACGCGGAAAGCAAAGCCGCGCTGACGGCGGCCGACCGGCATCCAGCCAAAGGTCTGCCAGGGCGAATTCGCGTCCGCCTGTGCAGCCTGCCGCTCGTTGTTGATCACAGCGGCGACCGCGGCACACAGCTCGAGCTCGCCTGGTGCCGGCGACGCCTGCGTCAGGACCGCCAGCTCGCGCTCGATGAAGCCGGTGTCGATCGCGTTCGCCCTCACCTTCGGATGCGTCATCAGCGCCGACAGGAACGGGATGTTGGTGACGATGCCGCGGACGTCGGACTCTTCCAGCCCGCGGTTCAGCCGCTCGATCGCGACATCCCGCGTCGGCGCCCATGCGATCATTTTTGCCAGCATCGCATCGTAGTATGGCGAGACCGTATCGCCTTCCCGATAGCCGGAGTCGATGCGCAGCCCCCCGGTTTCCGCGGGCAGACGCCAGGTTGATATCTTGCCCACCGACGGCATGAAGTTCTTGGTCGGGTTCTCCGCATAGACCCGCGCCTCCACGGCGTGGCCATGAAGCTTGATCTCGTCCTGCTTCAGCGGCAACGCCTCGCCGAAAGCGACGCGCAACTGCCACTCGACCAGGTCGATCCCCGTGATCAGCTCGGTCACGGGATGCTCGACCTGGAGACGAGTGTTCATCTCGATGAAGAACACGTCCTTGCCGTCGGAGACGAACTCGATGGTGCCGGCGCCGACATAGTTGACGGCCCCCGCGGCCTTTCGCGCGGCGGCACAGACCGCCTCGCGCTGGGCGGGATTGAGCGTCGGCGACGGTGCCTCCTCGATCACCTTCTGGTGGCGGCGCTGCAGGGTGCATTCGCGCTCGAACAGCGAGAGCAGATTGCCGTGGCTGTCGCCGATCACCTGCACCTCGATATGCCGGGGGTTATCGACATATTTTTCGATCAGCATGCGGTCGTCGCCGAACGCGGCCTTGGCCTCGCGCTTCGCGCTGACGATCGCAGGCGCAAGTTCATCCGCGGAGCGAACGATGCGCATACCACGGCCGCCGCCGCCGGCGGACGCCTTCACCAGAATCGGGAAACCGACCTTCTCGGCCGCCTTCGCCAACGTCGCATCGTCCTGCGCCTCGCCGTGATAGCCGGGCACCAGCGGGACGCCGGCCTTCTCCATCAGCGCCTTGGAGCCGGACTTCGAGCCCATGGCAGTCATCATTGCCGCTGTCGGGCCGACGAAGACCAGGCCGGCGTCGAAACACGCCTGGGCGAATTCGGCATTCTCCGACAGGAAGCCATAGCCGGGATGGATCGCCTCCGCGCCGGTCTTGCGCGCGGCCTCGATCAGCCGTTCGGGATTGAGATAGCTGTCGCGGGCACGCGCAGGCCCAAGCAGCACGGCCTCGTCGGCGAGCGCGACATGCATTGCGTCGCGATCCGCCTCGGAATAGACCGCGACCGTGCGCAGGCCCATGGCGCGCGCGGTGCGGATCACGCGGCAGGCGATCTCGCCGCGGTTGGCGATCAGGAGGGTGCGAAAACGGCGGTAGAGCTTTGAGCGGTCCATCGCATCACATCCTGAACAGGCCGAATTTCGTCGGCTCGATCGGCGCATTCGACGCCACCGAGAGGCCGAGGCCGAGCACCAGCCTTGTATCGGCCGGGTCGATCACGCCGTCGTCCCAAAGCCGCGCGGTCGCGTAATACGGGTGCCCCTGGCTCTCATATTGCGCGCGGATCGGCTCGCGGAATTTATCTTCGTCTTCTTTCGACCAGCTGTCGCCCTTGGCCTCGATATTGTCGCGGCGGACCTGGCTCAGCACCATCGAGGCCTGCTCGCCGCCCATCACCGAGATGCGCGCGTTAGGCCACATCCACAGGAAGCGCGGGGAGTAGGCGCGGCCGCACATGCCGTAATTGCCGGCGCCGTAGGACCCGCCGATCACCACGGTGAATTTCGGCACCGACGCGGTCGCGACCGCCGTCACCAGCTTGGCGCCGTCACGCGCAATGCCGCCGGCTTCGTATTTCTTGCCGACCATGAAGCCGGTGATGTTCTGCAGGAACACCAGCGGAATGCCGCGCTGGCAGCACAGCTCGATGAAATGCGCCCCCTTCAGCGAGCTCTCGCTGAACAGGATGCCGTTGTTGGCAATGATGCCGACCGGAAAACCCCAGATGTGGGCGAAGCCGCACACCAGCGTCGTGCCGTAGAGCTTCTTGAACTCGTCGAACTCGGAACCATCGACGACGCGCGCAATGATGTCGCGCACGTCGAACGGCTTGCGCCCGTCGACGGGCACCACGCCGTAGATCTCCTCCGCCGCGAACAAGGGATCACGCGGCGGATGCATGTTGAGGTTTGGTCGTACCGACGGCTTCAGCGTGCCGACGATGCGGCGGGCGATGCCGATCGCGTGTGCGTCGTTCTGGGCATAATGATCGGTCACACCCGATTGCCGCGAATGCACGTCGGCGCCACCAAGCTCCTCCGCGGTCACCACTTCGCCTGTCGCGGCCTTCACCAGCGGCGGCCCGCCGAGGAAGATCGTGCCCTGGTTGCGCACGATGATGCTCTCGTCCGACATCGCGGGGACATAGGCGCCGCCGGCTGTGCAGGAACCCATCACGATGGCAATCTGCGGGATTCCTTGCGAGGACATCTGCGCCTGGTTGTAGAAGATGCGGCCGAAATGCCGCTCGTCGGGAAAGATCTCGTCCTGCAGCGGCAGGAAGGCGCCGCCGGAATCGACCATATAGATGCAGGGAAGATTGTTCTGCCGCGCCACGTCCTGCGCGCGCAGATGCTTCTTCACGGTCATGGGATAATAGGTGCCGCCTTTGATGGTGGCGTCGTTGGCGACGATCACGCATTCGCGGCCCGCGATGCGCCCGACCCCGGTGACGACGCTCGCCGAATGCACGTCGCCGCCGTAAAGGCCATAGGCCGCGAGCGGCGACAGCTCCATGAACGCGGTGCCGGGATCGACCAGCAGGTCGACGCGCTCGCGCGCCAGCATCTTGCCACGCGAGGTGTGGCGGTTGCGCGAGACCTCGCCGCCGCCGCCCGCAACCTGGCTCAGCTTTTCGCGCAGATCCGCGACGAGGGTGCGCATGGCCTCGGAATTGCGCGCAAAGTCCGAAGAAGACGTATCGATGCTGGAATGGAGCGGCATGTTGGTTCCAATTGCGTGAAGGTTTTAAGCCGTCTCAGCCATCAATTCGCGACCGATCAGCATGCGCCGGACCTCCGAGGTGCCGGCGCCGATCTCGTAGAGCTTTGCATCGCGCCACAGGCGTCCGACCGGAAATTCGGAGGTGTAGCCGACCCCGCCAAGCGCCTGGATCGCCTCACCCGCCATCCACGTCGCTTTCTCGGCGGAATAGAGGATCGCAGCGGCGGCGTCCTTGCGCAAGCTGCGCGCGTGATCGGCGCGGTCGCAGGCACGCCCCACCGCATAGACATAGGCGCGCGTGGCCTGCCAGGTCGCGTACATGTCGGCGAGCTTGCCCTGCATGAGCTGGAAGTCGCCGATCGGCTGCCCGAACTGCTTGCGCTCGTGCATATAGGGCACCACCGCGTCCATGCAGGCCGCCATGATCCCGAGTGGTCCACCCGAGAGGACCGTACGCTCATAGTCGAGGCCGGACATCAGCACCTTGACGCCCTCGCCGACCTTGCCAAGCACGTTCTCCTCCGGCACCTCGCATTCGTCGAAGAACAGCGGATACGTGTTGGAGCCGCGCATGCCGAGCTTGTCGAGATGCTGGCCGTGGCTGAAGCCCTTCGTCCCCTTCTCGACCAGGAAGGCGGTCATGCCGCGCGGGCCCGCTTCCGGATCGGTCTTGGCATAGACCACCAGCACGTCGGCATCGCCGCCATTGGTGATCCACATCTTCGAGCCGTTGAGCACGTAGCGGTCGCCGCGTTTGTCGGCGCGCAGTTTCATCGAGACGACGTCTGAGCCGGCGCCGGGCTCGGACATCGCGAGCGCGCCGACATACTCGCCGGAGATCAACTTTGGCAGATAGCGCTCGCGCTGCGCATCATTGCCGTTGCGGCGGATCTGGTTGACGCAGAGATTTGAGTGGGCGCCATAGGAGAGGCCGACCGCGGCCGAGCCGCGCGAAATCTCCTCCATCGCGACGATATGGGCGAGATAGCCCATGTTGGAGCCGCCATATTGCTCCGGCGCGGTCATGCCGAGCAGGCCGAGGTCGCCAAGGCGCTTCCAGAGGTCCGCCGGGAATAGATTGGCCTTCTCGATATCGGCGGCACGCGGGGCGATCTCCGCCTCCACGAAGGCGCGCAGCGTGTCGCGCAGCATGCTGATGTCTTCGCCCAGATCGAAATCGATGCTCGGGATATTCAAGGCGATTCCTCCCTATTTTGGGGACCGAACCTAGCGGCATCGGGGCCCTTCTGCGGTCGAAAAGGTTGCATTTTCCGCCAAACTTGGCGAGGATTTTCCCAGAGGATTTTCCGATGCCTTTTCAAGTCGCAACCGCGATCCCGCGCCGTGCCGTGACCCCTGCCGCCTTCGTCCGCGGCGTCGTTGCCGCTTACGAACGCTACGGCCGCGATCCGACCGAGGCGCTGAGCCGGGGTCAGGTAACGCCGGACCTTGTCAATTCTCCGGATGGGCGGGTCACGGCCGGCCAGTTCGAGGCGCTGGCGGGCCATGCCATGCGCGAACTCGATGACGAGGCGCTCGGCTGGTTCTCGCGGCGGCTGCCCTTTGGCACCTACGGCATGCTGTGCCGCGCCTCGATCACCGCCCCGACGCTGGAGGTCGCGCTCAAGCGCTGGTGCCGGCACCATCGTCTGCTCACCGAGGACGTGCTGCTCGATCTCGCCGTCGGCGAGGAGACCGCGGTCGTGTCCATCCGCGAACTGGCCGACCTCGGACCTCTACGCGAATTCTGCCTGGTCACCCTGCTCCGCTATGTTCTCGGCTTCTCCTGCTGGGCGGTGGATTCGCAAATCGCGCTCCGCGCCGCGGAATTTCCGTACCCCGAGCCCGGCCACGTCTCGGTCTATCCGACCATCTTTTGCCGAAACATCCGCTTCGGTGCGGACCGCGCTTCCATCACCTTCGACAAGCATTACCTGTCGCTGCCGCTCACCCGGAGCGCGGCGGACCTCGACAACATGCTCAAGGGCGCGCTGCGGCTGACCGTACTGCCCTATCGGCGCGACCGGCTGCTGGTCGAGCGCGTTCGCCGCGTACTCCGCAATGCGCGCGGACGCAGTCTCGGCGCCGAGGATGTCGCAAGCGAGCTGGCACTCTCCACCCGCACCATGCATCGGCGCCTGCGCGATGAAGCGACCTCACTGCGGGATCTCAAGGAAGAGGCAAAATTCGAGCTCGCCAAGCAGGAGTTGATGCGCGGTCGCAGCCCGATCAAGCGGATCGCGGAGATCGCCGGCTTCCGCAACGAGAAGAGCTTTTCTCGCGCCTTCCGCACCTGGGCCGGCGCCTCCCCGCGCGAGTTTCGCGGCAGGTATCGCTGAAGCGCGGGTTGTCATGCTGTTGCGGCCTCCGAGATCCAACTTGGAGGCCGCAACATTTCCAAACGGTCTCGCTCAGTTCGAGTTGGTCTGCCCGCCCGGGCGCAGCTTGGTGCGCGAGTGCGTCTGCTTCGGCTGGAAGGCCAGCGCGTCGGCCGACGTCTTCGCGCCGCCGCTCTGTGAGCACGAGCCGCCGATGCCGCCGGCCGCGGCCCGGCAGGCCTCCATCGTCGGATAGCCGCAGCCATGCGCGGCCTGGGCACCATTGGTGATGCAGTAGTCTTCTGCCTGGGCAGCCGGCGCGGTCATCATGAGAAACGCAGATGCAAACAGCGTCGCAGCGGATGCGACGAACGTCTTCGAGATCGAGGTCATGTTGTCTTTTCCTGCTTCAGGGTCCCACAAAAGAGGCCTCGGCATGCGACGCAGGCTGAGGTTCACACCTCGCATGTAGGCCAGCACCAGGAACCGGCAATCACGCTTCGGCGCATTGCAGAACTTCGCAAATCACATGTCACAGTTAGGTGAGTTACTTATGTTTATATCCGCCTTATCCGAACCTGTATCCCGGTAAGGGAGTCACTCCCGCGCCTTCGGATGTTTGGACGTCGTTACGCGAGCTACGTTTTGGGACCCGTCGCCGCCGAACTATCCTGCCGCCGCGATCTCCTGCAATGGCAGCGGCACGTCCTTCGCCACGCCCAGCACCGGAAAGCTGCGGACGTTCTTCACGTTCGGCATCGCGGCGAAATGCAGGAGCTGCTGGCGCATGCTCTCGACGCTCGGCGCCACGCATTTGAGAAGATAGTCGGTGTCTCCCGAAATCCGCCAGCACTGCTGGATGCGCGGGATCGCGGCGATCGAGCTCTCGAATGCCGCCAGCACCGGCTGGGCTTGGCTGCCGAGCTGGATCGAGACGAACGACACCACCTCGTAGCCGAGCAGCCGCTCGTCGATAACGGCGCGCACCGCCCGGATCACGCCGCGGCTGAACAGCGATTTCAGCCGCCTCACGCAGTTGGGCCCGGACACCCCGACGCGCAGCGCCAGCTCGTTATTGCGAACCCGCCCGTCCTGCTGCAACTCGGAGAGTATTTTCAGATCGACGCCGTCGAGCTGGTCACGCCCCGCCATAGCCCACCTCGTCATGGTCGCATCATGCGAGACAGCGAAGCACGGGGCGGAATGGCTGCCAAGGGCAGGACGATGGGAAGAACCGGCGTGGTTGGCCGAGCTTGTCCCGGCCAACCGCGGGCTTTTTACGTGGACGCTAAAACGTGGATGCCCGGGACAAGCCCGGGCATGACCAGAGTTTCGTTGCCCGCCCTCAATGCGTCCACGGCTCGCCGCGGCGGAACGAGAAATTGTCCGCATAGGCGACCGGACGGCGCACCGATTCCTTTGGCTCGATCACCTGGTAGGCGATGCCCTTGCGCTCGCAATAGGCGACCGCCTCTTCCTTGCTGTGGAAGTGCAGCGTGATCTGCTGCTTCATGTCGCCGGACGAGGTCCAGCCCATCAGCGGCTCGACCGCGCGCGGCTGCTCGGGCTCGTAGTCGAGCTGCCATTCCTTGGTCTTCGACCGGCCGGATTGCATCGCGTTCTTGGCGGGCTTGAAAATGCGTGCGGTCATGGACGGTCCGGGCCTCTTGTTCGTCTTTTCGTTCGATTTCGATGCGTCACGGTAGCAGTTGGTGGAAACCGCGGGCATAGTATAGAGACACCTTTAGGGAACTGATCGGTGATTCCGGCCCCCCGGGATGGCTCGCCGATGGGTATAATCATTATGCTGCATCGTGACAATTGCGTACCCGCCTTCCGCGCCGGGGTCTCGCCCGGTGGCCCTGCTTCGTTGACATCTACCTGTCCGTCCCCTCCGAAAGCTCCCGTCGCATGTCCTTCCTGAACATCAACGCCACGCTCCCCGAGAAGGGCCGTGACCTCAGGCTCGACCTGTTTCGCGGCATTGCGAACTGGGCGATCTTCCTCGACCATATCCCCGACAACGTGGTGAACTGGATCACCACCCGCAACTACGGCTTTTCCGACGCCGCGGATTTGTTCGTCTTCATCTCCGGCTACACCGCCTCCTTCGTCTATGCGCGGATGATGCTCGAGCGCGGCTTCCTGGTCGGTGCTACGAGGCTGACCAAGCGGGTCTGGCAGCTCTACGTCGCCCACATCATCCTGTTCGTGATCTACATCGCCTCGATCAGCTATCTGGCGCTGCGCTTCGGCGATTCCGAGATGATCAACGAGTTCAACGTCGCCGGCCTGGTGGACAACGCCACCGAGACGCTGCGCCAGGGCCTGTTCCTGCGCTTCAAGCCGCTCAATCTCGACGTGCTGCCGCTCTACATCGTGCTGATGGGGCTGTTTCCGCCCGTGCTCTGGTTCATGCTGCGCAAGCCGGACCTGACGATGGCATTGTCCATCGTGCTGTGGCTGACCGCGCGCCATTTCGGCCTGAACCTGAACGCCTATCCGGCCGGACAGTGGTACTTCAACCCGTATTGCTGGCAGGTGCTGTTCGTGTTCGGCGCCTGGTGCGCCATGGGCGGCGCGCGGCGCTCGATGACGCTGATCAACGCACCGGTCACGCTGTGGCTCTGTCTTGGTTACATGCTGTTTGCGCTGGTCATGACCATGGCCGGCCGCTTCCCGACCCTCGGCGGCATGTTCCCGGAATGGCTGTTCTCGGCGTTCAACCCGAACGACAAGACCAACCTCGCGCCCTACCGCTTTATCCACTTCGTCGTGATCGTGATCCTGGTGATCCGCTTCGTTCCCAAGGACTGGCCGGGCCTGGAATGGAAAGGGTTCGACCCCATCATCGTGTGCGGCCAGCAGTCGCTCGCCGTGTTCTGCGTCGGCGTGTTCCTGTCCTTCGTCGGTCATTTCGAGCTGTCGATGAGCTCGGGCTCGCTGTTCGCGCAGATCTTCGTCAGCGTCGCCGGGATCGCGATCATGACGACGGTGGCCTATTACATCTCCTGGTCGAAGAAGCAGGACAAGCCGCTGAAGCCGCCGCCGCCCAAGACTGCGGCCGCAAAGGCCGCTTGAACGGGCAGCTCCGATCCCGCCGGACGACAGCGCCGCCGCTTCAGGCCGCCGCTTCGCTGTCGTACTCGGTAAACTTCTTGTAGATCCAGTCACGGCCGTCGTGGCGGCGCCAGACCTTGCCGTAAACGAGCTGCCCGTTGATCGAGCGGCGCGGCACGAACACGGTCCAGAGGTGCCAGATCTCGGTCCAGCTCGCCTGCGGACCGACGGTTCGGACGTTGCGATCGAGAGACATGATACAGAACTCACAGGATACGAGCGCTGCGACGAACTATGTCGTGTGAGCACGAATTTCAGGCAGACCGTCGCAAGCCGAACCGATCTGATAACAGTCGCGAAGGCGCCCGCAACAACCGCTCGCTCTTAACCTAACCGATCAACCTTACCTCCTGTGAGCGCGTGGCGAGACCGGTTGAAAGCGGCCGCCGATTTTCCTAGACTGTGTGCGATTTGAGAATGAGCGCGTCGTTTTGAGGACGCGCGTTGATTTCCAGCCTGACGCGAATTTTTGAAAACGATTGATGGGCGGGGGCCACCACGATGAATTTGCAATGTGCATGTCTGCGCTTGGCGCTGCATTCGACGCCGCCTGCTCTGCCCGCGAAGACGCCGGAGCAGGAGCCGCGGAAGGTCGCCAACGACAATCAGCTGGCCTGGCCATTCCTGCCGTTTCCGTTCGGCTGGTACGCGACGAACTGATGGTTGGAAAAGCGTAACGCCGCGCAAGCGGAATATCATCGCTTGGCGGCGTCCGCTAGGCATTGGGCGCTGAAATCCCCAACACCAATATGTCTAGGACGACGCCTAAAGGTTCGACAAAGTTTTACGCATTCCGCGCCGCCCGACCCGCCCCAATGCCTTGAAATGTCGCGCGGAAAGTCGCGTTGCGCAGGGAATGAGCGCCGAGGGTTAGGAAGGCTTTGGCGGCTGCGGGCATCGGCATCGAACGCGCGCCATGCACGGCTGGAGCTGCGCTCGCCTGGCGCCTCGCCGATTGGCTATTGTTCTGAGGCGCGGGTCTGGCCCACCTCGGACTGGTCGGGGCAGCTGGATTCGAACCAACGACCTGCAGTACCCAAAACTGCCGCGCTACCAGGCTGCGCTATACCCCGAATGTCCGGCGAGCCCCGTCGATACACGCTTCCCAAAGCGCCAGCAAGCCTTCCAAAGGCGCGAGCAAGCTTCCCAAAAGACCGCCAGGACGGGGCAATAAGCCCTCCCGCCTACTTGCTGCCGAACAGCGGGTGGCCCACGCGGTCGCCGGCGCGGATGCCAAATTTCTGCGCCGTGCCTGCCACCACCTCCAGAACAGCCCGCGCGGGCCCCCTGGATGAGATGATCTTTGTCGACATCGGCTCGGTATTTTCGGCGATGCGCAGAATTCGGCCGTCGGCGCGAATGAAGATCATGTCGAGCGAGACGTAGGTGTTCTTCATCCACATCGACACCTCCTGCTCGGGATTAAAGTCGAACAGCATGCCTTTGCCGTCCGCCAGTTCCTTACGGTACATCAGGCCAGTCTGCTTCTCTTCCTCCGTCGTCGCGACCTCGACCGAGAACACCTGCACGCCGTTCCTGGTGACGATCTCGAGGGGCTGGAAGCTGGCGGCGCGCACGGGTGCGCTCGCGACGGCACAGCCGGCGATGACAAGGATGGCGGCAAGCCAGCCCTTCGCAAGGGCGAAGACGGCCTTTCGATCGAAATTCATGGATGGCTCTCGAGGCGTGGGACTGGACCAGTCCTTACGTGGCGGTCACCGGAAAAGCCAGAGGCGCGCCGGCCAGCCAGCGCGCCTCTGCTCACGATCGCGGGAATGGAATTAGTGGGACGAAACCGGCGATCCCGTCTCGGGATGGATCTCGGCCGCCATCATGCCCTTGGAGCCGGGCCCGAACCGGACCAGGACATACTGGCCGGGCCGCAACTCGGTCATGCCGAAGCGGCGCAGCGTCTCCATGTGCACGAAGATGTCGGGGGTGCCCTCGCCGCAGGTCAGGAAACCGAAACCGCGCAGCCGGTTGAACCATTTGACCTGAGCCCGCTCCAGCCCGCTGGTCGCCGTCACCGTGACATGGGTGCGCGGCGGCAGCATCTGCGCCGGATGGATCGCAGTCGACTCGTCCATCGAGACCACGCGGAACGCCTGGTAGCCCTTGGCGCGCTGGATGCACTCGACGACGATGCGGGCGCCCTCGTAGGCGGTCTGGAAGCCGTCGCGCCTAAGCACGGTGACGTGCAGGAGCACGTCGGGCCAGCCATTGTCGGGAACGATGAAGCCGTAGCCTTTTGAGGCGTCGAACCATTTGATGACGCCGTGAACCTCGACGAGGTTGGCGCTGCTCTCACCAAGTCCGGTGAACGGACTGAGTGCACTGTCGCGACCGCCACCGCCGTGTTCGCCCACCGCGGGAACTCCGACCTTCTTGGACTCAAATCCGTCCGACGACCCCATAACCCCGGACCCCACACATGCCATGCAACCCGCCTGAATGGCGGCGCCGAATCACGCGTCTTTAGAGAATCTTCTCAACTCGACGCGACGCGAATCTTTCGACTCAAAAGATAACACTCCCGGTTGCGACGCATAGACAAAAAAGAGATTCGGCGGAACCTATGAACAGCTTGCACAGCCGCGAATCAAATTGCTGCCTCAATTACCGACAAAGGGCCCCAGCGTTTCGCCGATGTCGTGGCGGATCACAAGGTCGGCGATGTCGTCCTGCTCGGTTGGCTCGCGATTGACGATCACCAGGCGTGCACCTGATTCCTTCGCCATCATCGGAAAGCCCGCGGCCGGCCATACCACCAGCGAGGAACCGATCGCGATGAAGAGATCGCAGGCTTGCGACAGCGCCGTCGCGCGCTGCATCTCGTCCTCGGGCATTGTCTGGCCGAAGGAGATCGTGGCGGTCTTCACCGGCTCGTCGCACACGGTACAGTTGGGCGCGGCGCCCTCCTCGTCGAAGCGGCGCTTCACCCAATCAAGCGGATAGGCCTGCCCGCATCCAATGCAGCGCGCATACGTGGTGTTGCCGTGAAGTTCGATCACGTGATCGCTTGCGACGCCGGAGGCCTGATGCAGATTGTCGATGTTCTGGGTGATGATCGCGGGAACCTTGCCGGCGCGGTAGAGTGAGGCGAGCGCGCGATGGCCGCGGCCGGGCTTGGCCGCCGCAAAGACCTCCTTCATGGCGAAGCGCCGGCGCCAAGATTCGTCGCGCGCCTCCTGGCTGGCGACGAACTCGTCGAACGGGATCGGGCGGTTGCGCGTCCAAATTCCGCCCGGCGAGCGAAAGTCGGGGATGCCGCATTCGGTCGAGATGCCGGCGCCGGTGAACGGCACGATCCGTTTGGCTTCGGCGATCATGTCGCCAAGACGCTCGACGCCGCTGCGAAGATCCGATGCAATCAACGCCGCCTCCCGTTTTGCTTTTGTTTTACTGATTTGTTTTTGCGCTAGCTGCAACATGCGCAAGCGACAAGATTATTGACGCTGTTCTCCACCGCCACGCAAGACATGGTCGGCAATTTTTTCCGACCCTCGCTTATCACAATCCTGCAATGCCTCCTCCCCATTGACGCCCCAATCAGAAGCGCCAATGCATGTGTTGACGCGACTCAACGTGATTGCGGCGGCAGTGCTTGGGTTCAGTAGGACACATACTCACGTGCAGAGGGGATTTAACATGACCGAGGACGAACAACGCAAAATCCGCGAACGCGAAGAGATCGCCGCCCGTGTCGCCGCCTTCCGTGCCACCCAGGAAAAATTCAAGCGCGAACGTGAAGAGTATTTCGTGTCGACGCTCGACAACGCGCGCAAGGCGGAACGGCCCTCGCTCTGGCCGTAACGACACCGGATCACCGAGCATGAAAAAAGCCCGGAGCATTGCTCCGGGCTTTTCGTTTGTTCAGCCGTTACCAGTGACGGTAATAATGGTGGCGGCGGTAGTATGGTCCATCACCGTAATAAGCGTAGGGACCAGGGCCGTAGGCATAAGCGGGGCCGCCATAGTAGCCATACCGCGGGCCGTAGCCATAGCCGTAAGGATGCGACGCGGCGACGGCGCCCGCGGTGATGGCGCCGGCGGCAAGACCGAACGCGAGGCCCGGACCGATGCCGCGGCCGCGCGCCTCGGCAGGCGAAGGCGCCGCGACCGCGGTCACGCCAACGGCCGCGACGGTAGCCAGAACTGCCAGTGTCTTCCTCATCATGAATCTCCTCCTTCGTATCTCGCGCAGACAACGCCGGCGCGTTGCTATGGTTGCGCGCAAGCCTGTGGAACCGAGTTCGGAATAAATCCGGCCACGCATGGAACGGGCACGCGTTCCGCGAATTGTTTGCTCAAGTGCGGAAGCCTCCGCCGTCCGGTTGAGGCAACAGCACGAAGACCCCGTCAGCATCACCGATGCTGGCGGGGTTTTCAGTTCCACGCACAGCATTGGCAATGCGCCACAATTGCTGCCAGCGGGGAGCCGAGGAGGATAAAGTGCCGATATCCACGTTGCTGGCCCGTATCCGCAGGCTCGTTCCCAGATCCGGAGATCAGCATTACGACGAGATCGTCCGCAGTTTCGGTGTCGGTACGCTGCGCCCGCCGCCGACCCCGATGAGCGACGGCGAACTGGCGCGGGCGATTGCCGAGTTCCTTAAGGAACAGCCGTCGAGCGAGTCCGTAGGCGCCCTCGGCCGGCGGCTCGACCCCACCACCCCACTTTGAGGCGCCGGTCCGCCTTTGTCCGGGAACATGCGCTTCGCGCGCACGTTGGCGTAGCCTTCAAGGAGAAAGGAGGCCGACATGCCCGTTTGGCTCGAAATCCTGCTCAACCTGTCCGGCTATGCCGGCTTCGTGGCGCTCGCCTCACACGGCACCGCGTGCCCAAGCAATTGCGCCGACCATCAGACCTCCACCGACGACCGTTAATTCGTGTGCGGTAGCTGGCCCGCCGTACGCATCAGCCTGTCGGCTTTGACCGCGACACGCGTGTCCTCGAGCTGTGGCCGCAGCGAGACGCTGATCACCACGAAAGCCAGACAAAAGAGCGTGCCGACGATGGCGATGCGCCGGTAGGTGTGGCGGTCGCCCTGATAAAAGGACGGTTCTGAAAAAGGTGTCATGAATTCGTTCTTGGCAAAATTGCTTGTTGGCCAAAGTCGCTTGTTGGCCAAAGTCGGATCGCGTCTTCGCCAGACACCTATCGCAAGTGGCGGCAAGTGCAACGCGATTGCGCTTTTAACCTAACCGAATAGGGTTATCGGCTTCGCGGCAAGCTTCCGTTAGGAGTTCGCCAAGCCTCTTCAGAACAAGCGTCTTCAGAACTCGGCGAGCCGCTTCAGGCTCGCGCGAAAACCGAGGCTGCGATGGCCTGCGACCAGCACGGTGCCGAACACCTCGGCCGTGTCGTCGCTGAACGTCCCGGAGAAGCCGCTCGTTGCCTCCACTCCGCCGAACAGCGGCCGGGCGAAGCCATCCGCAAACGGCGTATGCTGGTTGGTGACAAGCTCGCCCTTCCAGGTCCCGTGCTCCGAAGGGCCGTTGTCCGAATTGCCGTTCCGGATCGTGTAGGCGCCGCGCGACCAGAAATACGGCCCGCCGCCGAGCAGAACGCCGTCACGCAGGATCAGCACGCCGCTGTCGCGGCCCTTCACGCCGTCGAGCATGTGGATGTGGATGGAATAAAGCCCGTTCTTCATGTTGCGTCCGCCGCTGGAGCAACGATAGCGCCGGCGACGGAGAGCGTCGAGACGGTGAAGCGAAGCTTGTGGTGATCCGTCGTCCGGCTTTGTTCCAGCTTCGCCTGCCTTTCGTTCTC
Organism: Bradyrhizobium sp. 155; assembly: GCF_023101105.1. Lineage (NCBI taxonomy): Bacteria > Pseudomonadati > Pseudomonadota > Alphaproteobacteria > Hyphomicrobiales > Nitrobacteraceae > Bradyrhizobium > Bradyrhizobium sp. 155. The sequence continues at coordinate 4,011,199 of NZ_CP064704.1, forward strand.
GGAGAACGAATCGGAATCGCAGAAACCGGCAGGAAGCAAGTCTTAATATATTGTTCGCATGCAAACGAGCGCCGTCGCCAACGATCGCGCGCTCACATGGCGTCTTCGGACTTCGACCGCGGTGGCACCTGCGGCACCGAGGGCCTGTCGTTGCGCAAGCGCGGGTGCCGGTCGTACCAAAACACTTTTGCGATCTCGGCGAACATCTCGAGCAACAGCACGCATCCATGTCGCGTCTCCCTCGCCTCACTCGTAGCGAGGACAGGCGAACGGGACTGTGCGAAGCATCACGCCGGCTTGGTCAGGAAAGGCGTGTCCCGCATCGACACAGAAGCCACGACTTGTTCTGCATCCGACTCCATTTCGTTCGTAAGGAACGAATCAGAGTCGAAAAACCAGCGCAAAACGATCCCTAACGATCGGTGAAGGCGCGCGCGATTGCCTGTTGTCATCGAGATAGTGCGATGCTCATCACGCCGCTCGCTTCGCCGTATCCTTCGATAGAGCCTTCTCCGAAAAGCATTCGAGGATCTGGATGCGGAGTTCTTCCGCGGCCGGACCATCAAGCTTCCTGAGCTGATTCCAGAGCCTGATCACTTCGCGTTGTTTCTCGACAGTCATGGGCACCTCCAAAGAATGTCGCTGCCAAAAGAGATGCCTCACTAGAACAAAATGGGAACAACAAGTCCAGCCCCTCCCGTGAAATTCGCCGGGCACATCGCCTTGAGCCTTCCGCGCGCCGACGGTTGCTTTTAGGTTTTCAACCTTAAGTTCGAGCCACGGCGCGGCGGCTAGGCGCTGAAATCCCTTCCCCGCCAGCCAAGAAGGCCCCGTGCGAAAGCGCGGGGTTTTTCTTTTGGGGAACGCGCCACCGCCCTCCCCGTTAGTCATTCCGGAGCGAGGGATCGTGACCAGAAAATACTACGCCGTCGAAGTGGTGCGTCAGATCGAAGAGACCGTGGAGATCATGGTCGAAGCGCCGGATCAGACCGCCGCACATGATGCAGCGCTCGCGCACCTGAAGGCGCGCGGCTCCGAATATCAGTGGCTCAATCCCAAATGCGATCTCATCGTCTGGCGCGAGCGCCAGGTCGATACGCCGGCGATCATCGACGTGTCCGTATCGCCGGACTAGCGGCCGGAACGAGTTTTCCCGGCCCGCGTTGTCAGGTCGAATTCGGTGGTGCTGGCGGCATGTCGCAACGCGGCCGACCAGCTTGAAGAGCCCCGGTCCCCAAGACCGGGGCTTTTCTTTGAGGCGGCCGCACGGAGGCGACTCGATTCGAACGAGGGCCCGAACAGCAAAGCAGCCACCCGGGTGTTATGCCGGGTGGCTGCTTTGAGAACTGTCGACGCTCGCCCCTGTCCGCCTGTTAGACCAGCAAAGTCAGACCGACAAATTGTCGGTCATGCCGGGTGGGACTTCGCCTTGCTTGGTCCGCTCGGCGAGAAGCTCCTTTTCGGCCTCATACCAGAAGGTGTCCATCGTGCCTGCGGGCTCGCCAGCCTCCTTCCAGAGGTGATAGGCCCGATTTCGAATCTCTTCTTCGCTGAGACCAGTCATGTGATTTCTCCCTTTCGGAAGCAAAGCCTGACGACGCCCTAGAGTTCCTTAAGAGAGTTCCTCATTGGTTCAGCACAAGCAAGCAATCATTGCAGCGCTCCGCGAAAAGAAGCCTCCGCAACGAAAACGCGAGCCCTTAGACGGAGTCTTTGGCCACCTTCAGCGGCGAGGCCTTCACCGACTTGCTCGCCGGCTTCGCGGCGAACTGCATCGGCTCCTTGGTGAAGGGATTGACGCCCATGCGGGCTTCGGTCGCCGGCTTGTTCACCACCGACATCTTCACGAAGCCGGGAATGACGAACTCGCCGGACTCGTTGAGCTCCTTGTAGCCGACCGTCGCCATGTACTCGATGACCGACTTCACGTCGTTCTTCGACAGCTGCGTGCCCTCGGCAATTGCATCGATCAACTGAGTCTTCGTCATCTTCGCCATGTCTGAATTTCCTTCTGTGCGCGCGAGCAGGCTTTGCTCAGGACGCGGTCCGACCGCGCAACGCGCTTCTGTTTCATGCCAACTTTCATGAAGTGACGGGGCTTAGAACCCATCGACGCCCAAAACGCAAGCAGGGGTTCTGCGGAGGGCCGGACGCCCCGGCAAAGATGCCGCAGCTTCCGCCGTTTTCGCGTTGAACCATTTTCTCCCCGAGGCGTCTAACTCTTTGAAGTCCCCAAGCTTCACCCCCCATCAGAGAGCCCCGCTTCCCCCAGGCGGGGCTTTCGTCTTTGCCTGGACCCGGCCCCGCACTGCCGATCAGGCTGGCCCCCGAGGTCTGCGCCCGGCCACCCCGGTGACCGTCACAAGGCAGGTTCTCTTTTTCGGCCATCTCCTGCATAATGCGGCATGGCAAAAACAAAAGTGACCTTCAAAACCGTCCGCATTGCAGACAACGACTGGAAAATCCTGGCGGATTACCCGGACAGCGAACAGCGCGAAATCAAGGGCTTCACCAGCAAGGCAGACGCCGACGACTGGATCAATGGCGACCGCAAGATCGCGTGGCTCCGCTCCCAGGGATACGCCAAGTAAACCGCACATGAGTCACGCGCGTATCGCGTGACGCCCGTATGGGTATGAGGCGCGCTCCGTCCCTCCCGCTCCATAGGTTCTTTCCGTGCCGGCGCCTTGCCGAGCAAGCGGCAACGCCCGCGCGTCCTATCGGCTGGACGGGAGCGCCTGGTCGATAAACCTTTGGCTGGGCATGCGCCGTTGAGACTTCGGTAACCTAACGCCTCCAAGCTCCTCTTAGTATCGTTGCGTTGGAGTACCCCACAGTGCTGGATTTTAACGAGCTGCGTGAACTCGCGGCCGATGTTCGCGTGTTCGTCGACATTGCCGAAGACAAGGCCGAAGCGCTTCGCGCCGTCATCACAGCCTATGACGTGGTGCTCGCGATCTTCCCGTCGGGAGAGGGCATGGGTCTCCACGTCATCAAGGGCGGCGAGATCCTGGACAGGATTGCAAACTCACGAACCAATACGAGCTACAGCCACACAGCCATTGCGGTTCCCGACCTGGAGCACGCGGAAGTGCTCAAGCACCTGACGGGCCCGGCCGATCAGCGGCTTGCGGCTTAGAGCGTTTTCAAATTCGCGGGACGAAAACGCGTCACAACAATCTGGAGCAGTTCTGATTCAAGCAGAACCGACAACGCCTCGTTGCAGACGAGAATTTTTGCACTCCAGAACGCCTTGTTTTAGGAACACGGTTTCTGCGCTCCCGTTGGCCCACACAACCAACCAGGAGTTTGAGATGAAGAAGCTCGTCATTGCGACCGCCGCCCTCGGCCTCATGTGCGGCTCTGCCTTGGCCCAGACCCAGACCGGCCCCGCCGCGCAGTCCGACAACATGCAGAAGCCCGGCATGACCAACACGGACAAGGGCACGATGAGCAGCGGCACGACCGGCGTGAGCCATGACGGCATGAGCAAGGGCGAAATGGTGAGGCCCGACGCCTCCGGCCAGGGCGGCTCCGGCCCGGGCAGCGACCAGGGCGGTACCAAGACCCGCAGCAACAAGAAGTAAGCCGGTTTCCTGTACGGCTCGCTTCCCGGCCGCGTCGCTTCCACAAGCGGCGCGGCCATTTCATGAGAAGGGTCTTTGGAACCTGTCGAATGCACTCCTCACAATCGTGCGCGCACCGGAACGGTCAGGTCTTGCCGCGAGTTGCCCCATCTCCAGCAAGGAGATCGTCATGAGCGTTGAAGGTAAAGTGAAGGAAGGCGCCGGATTCATCAAAGAAGAGATGAACGAACACGGCAAGTCCCCCGAGAGCCAGAAGAAGGCCCAGGAAGGTCGCGACTTGCGCAACGAAGGCCGGATCGAAGACGGCAAGCCGCCGAAGACGACGAAGCCGGGCACCGGTCACTAGATCGCGTTCGAAACCCCGTTTGGTGAAAGCCGCCCCTGGTCATGTCAGGGGCGGTTTTTCACGTTCATGACCAGCCGATACGTGCCCATGCGATCTTCCGAAGCTGTGATCCTCCGAAGGTGCAGTCCTACAAAAATAGCCGGAGGCTCGAAGCATGCAGGGCGATGGCTGGTAGAACGCTCCGGCTGTTGTATGGTCGAACGTTTCTTGTGAGGGGCTGATGAAGATTGCCATTGTTGTCGCCGGCTTGATCGTTGTTGTTGCCGCCGTTCTCGTGGCGGTACAGCCCGGCTTTCTAAAGCCTGCGTCTATGGCACTCGTGAAGAAGTCCGACATCCTCGGCTTTTCGCCAGGGATGACATTCGACGAAACCAACAAGCTCGTCACGCAACGTCGCTACCGCTGCCGTCAGATTCGCGATTCCTACGTCCTGGAGTGCGCAGTCGACGGCGCCAAGGTCACGATCTTTGCCGACGACGTTGACCCTGGGAATCCTGATCCCAAACATCGCATCTGGCGCGTCATTGCGGAGTTGAACAATCCGGGTCCCCAAGACGCTGCCGTCAAATCGATCTCCGACCAGTTCAACGCCCAGCCAACCAGGGACTCCCGGGACGGATGGATATGGACTGTCGGCCGTGGGCTCAAGCTGAGCTACGACGGCGCCGCCTTGAAGCTGGTGGACGAGGCTGAGGAAATCAGGCGTGGCAAGCAGGAAGCAAAGCGCTAGGGAGCGCGACGCCGGGTGCCCTTCAGTGACGAAACCGGTTGACGGCCAACAGCGGCAGCCATGATCCCAGCACCATGCAGATCGCAATGGCTGCGACTAGGACGTATTTCAGGGGATGTTGCGAGGACGCGAGCGAACCTTCGAGGTGAAGGTATGGCAGCATCGCCTCCACGGCCATCCCGATCAGGGCAACCGCAACCAGCCCGCCAACCGCCGAAGCGAGCAGGTTGACGATCCATCCGATCGCGCCGCGCTCGTTCGACCAAGCCTCGTAGATCGCGACAGCCAGCATCACGAGCACAAAGACCAGCATGAAGCTCATCGAGCCGCCGACGCTCGCCTTCGACCCGAAGATTTCCACCAGCAGCATGGCCGCCACCGCGAGCAGTGTGATCGCCTTCACGACTTTCCTCTTTGGTGTCTCAGCACATAGGCCGCGAAGCCAATTCCGATGCCGAGCAGGCTTTGCAGCATGGCGGTTGGTCGCGCCGGGCTTCGCCGGGGTTCAACAAATTGCACTCGGAGAACTGCAGGACCGCCGCGCAGTGACGACCGAAGGCCGGGGACCGATCTATGCAGCTTGCCTATTGGAAAGCCGCTCGAACGCCGTGATGGCCCGGTTGGCCAGCATGAGGCGTCTGTGCTCGCCCTTGCGGACCATCTCTTCGACGGCGGCCGAGAGAAAGCGGCTGGTGAACGGCGCGTCGCTGACTTGTCCGGTGCGCTCCAGATAATCCCAGGCGATCTGCACGGAATGTTCGATGAGATGGGACAGGTTCTCGCTCATGCAGAACCTACGCTTGGCGGGAGCGCTTGTTCCGCGCTGGCCAGTAGGTCGGTTCTTCATGGCAGATCTCGAGACGTTCAATTTCCGCACGTTTTCGACTGACGAACAAATGAGGAACGACAAGCGCGCGCCGACGTTAGGTGGAAAAGGAGAGATCGCGATGGCTGACAAGACAGCTGACAACACCGGGGACAACACACAAAAGGATCCGAAGGATTGGGTTTCCGGCGACGACCCGATGACCGGCGCCCAGGAATCCTACCTCAAGACCCTCGCCGAGCAGGCGCACAAGCCCCTCCCCAAGAAGGATCTGACCAAGGCAGAGGCGTCAGAGCTGATCGACACGATGCGGCAAAAGGCCGGGCTCGAGAAGTAGACAGCGGGCATGTACGCCCCGCCCCTGCGAGACGGAAGAACATGACTCACCGATGATCAGAAGTGTCGCGGGAAGGTTGCAGGCGTTCGGCCAACGCTGCATTCACAAACGTTGAGCGCGCTGCATTTCGTCGGGCACAGACAGCGTCGATTGAGCGCACGATCCCGCAATGTCGATTCCACAACTTCAATGCCGGGATCGCGGCCTGTCGCTTTGCGAGCCGGGCACTCATCCTGCTTTGCCTTGCTTCACGTCATGTACGATGTCACCGATGGTGCTTCCCACGACAATCGCGGCAACAACAGGCCAACCGGCGGCTACCATAAGGATGGCCCCGTAGCGCATGTCTTCGCCGGGCCGTTTGTAACTGTCTCGGCCCGAGAACAGGAGCACCGCGATCAGGCAGCCAACTGCGTATCGTCTAAACCATTTCACGACGAGAGACCTTCGTTTACGGGCATTCGTCGCCTCGAACTCCGTCGTGGTTCATGATGTCGGCCGTCCGGCCGCTCGCCGGCAGGCGAAATTTCAGACGATCATGCAAGGCGCGTCAGGCGCCTTGCATGACCTGCTGCCGCTCATTTTCTTGAGCGCGCTGAGCATCGGCTCCGCGCCGAGCTCAGTTCTGTCACTTCGGCAGATCGCGGATTGCCAGCTTGATGACTGTAAGGACAACGAAAGCGGGCGCCCCGTAAACGATGGCGTTCACGGCCCAAGTGATGGCGACGCCCAAGAAAACGGAACTGCCGACAGCTCCCCAGAAAAGGTAAGCTGCGGATATACCCGGCATCTCCCATGCCATCACAGGGGTGGAGTAGTCGGTTAGCTGCTCCATGACGAGCAGCACCGTCGAGACGAGGGCCCCGATTGCCAGTGCGACGGTGAGAACGGATTTCATTGTCTTCAAAGGCCCAACAGCGCCATCACGATCGGAATCATAAAAAAGGCTGCCAGGCCGAGGAGGCCTCCTACGGCAATCTTCACCCAACGCCGTTGAATTTTCGGCTCGAGCCATGTCGCCAGTTTGACCCAGAGCGCATACGCCCATCCGGCAACAATCGAGCGGATAAGTGCAAACAGAAGCTCGCCTAGAATATTGGCCATAGCGGTTAGTCGCGTCAGTTCCGCGGGGAGTTCATCTGCCAACGGCTAAACAACCCCGTGTCCCCCGTGAGTGAGGTGGCCCAGTTCTGCGATTTGCGTCACGTTCTGAGGACCCGGTTAGCGCTGTGGGGCTTCGTGAAGGGCTCGTTTTCTAGCGCTTGAGCAATGCCATCGCCATTCACGGCGCGCTCGGCGCGGCATCGTGACTGCTGACATCAGGGTGGCAGCAGCGGTGTGCGACGAGCCCCGCGATGCCGCTCAAATCTGCGGTCAACCAAAGGACATGCCATGAAGTTCGCCTCCACTCGCCTGATCGCTACTGACATCAAAATCATGGTTTCGTTCTACGAAATGGTGACCGGATGTTCCGCCGAATGGCTCGCGCCGGTGTTCGCCAAGATCGTGACGCCGGGCGCCAACCTCGCAATCGGCGCAGCCGAGACGGTCACGCTCTGGAAAGAAAACAGTGCCGAGCCCGGCGCGAACCGCACCGCCGTGATCGAGTTTCAGGTTGAAGACATCGATGCGGATTATCAGCGCCTGAAAGACAAGGTTACGCTGGTGCACGAGTTGAAAACGATGCCATGGGGCAACAGGACGTTCCAGTTTCGCGACCCCGAAGGCACGGCGGTATCGCTCTTCATGCCGCCGATCGAGCAGGCCGGACACCGCCTCGCGGCGCAATAGGTCGCGGCAGCAGACCGCCCCGCACACACAGCCAATGGCGCGTGTGCGGCACTGGATTTTCGGTGAGAGTGCATTGAAATTTCGCCGGCTGATTTACTTCATCAGCCGGCTTCACCCTCATGCACATGTGCACCCGCCCCCTGCCCCTCCCCGGATTTTCCTGCTATCTCCTACTCCCTTCGGCTCGGCCGAACCAAAAACCCTCCATCCACCCAGGGAGCAACAACCATGCGATACCTCCACACCATGCTGCGCGTGCGCAATCTCGATGTCGCGCTGAAGTTTTACCAGGATGCGCTGGGGCTGAAGGAGGTTCGGCGGATCGAGAACGACAAGGGGCGTTTCACGCTGGTGTTCCTGTGCTCGTCGGACGATCTCGAGGCGCTGAAGAAGCAGCCGCAGACGCGCGGCGCGCCGCTGGTCGAGCTCACCTGGAATTGGGACGAGGAAAAATACGGCGAGGATCGCTTCTTCGGCCATCTCGCCTATGAAGTCGACGACATCTACGCGACCTGCGAGAAGCTGATGAAGGCCGACGTCACCATCAACCGTCCGCCGCGCGACGGCAACATGGCCTTCGTCCGCTCGCCGGATTTGCACTCGATCGAGCTGTTGCAGAAGGGCGATCCGAAGCCGCCGCAGGAGCCGTGGTCGTCGATGCCCAACATCGGCCATTGGTAGGCCTTTTTGCCGGAACCAGCCCCTCTCCTAAGCGTTCTCTCTTCGACAATGCAATTGGAGGAGGACGCGATGGGACGCGGAATTTTGTTGTGGATGCTGGGCGTGCCGATCCCGGTGATCATCTTGCTGTGGCTGTTCTTCGGCCGCTGATCGCCTGACCAGGCTTTGCCTTGCAATGAAAGCTCCGCCTCGGGCGGAGCTTTTTGCATGCGGACGCTTTTGCATGCGGACCTTTTGCATGAGAGGATCGGCGCAATCGCCCGTCGCTCGCCGCAGTGAATTCCGCTATTACCCGCGCCGAAAGAAGCGCCGCGGGAGGATGATGTGCCGGACCAAAAACTGACGATCTGGGGCCGCGCCAATTCGGTCAACGTGCAAAAGGTGCTGTGGTGCCTCACCGAGCTCGGCTTGGCTTACGAGCGCATCGACGCCGGCATGGCGTTCGGCAAGACCCGCGACGCCGACTATCTCGCGATGAATCCCAATGCGCGGATCCCGACGCTAGTTGAGGGCGACTTCACGCTGTGGGAATCCAATTCGATCATGCGCTATCTCTGCCTCGCGCATGGGCGCGGCACGCCGATCTATCCCGAGGCGCCGAGGCTGCGCGCCAGCGTCGACCGCTGGCTCGACTGGACGCTGTCGATGGTGCAGCCGGTCGATCGCCCGGTGTTCTGGGGCATCGTGCGCACGCCGCCCGCCGAGCGCGAGATGATCCAGGTGCAAAAGGATGCCGATGCCGCCGCCGAGGTCTGGGCCATCGCGGACCGCCTGCTCTCCACGCGTCCGTTCATGGACGGCGATGCGTTCACGCTCGCCGACATCGCGGTTGGCGCCTATGCGCGGCGCTGGCTCGGCGTCGAGGGCATCACCCGGCCCGCGCAGCCGCATCTGACGCGCTGGCTCGCCGAACTCGGCAAACGGCCCGGTTTTGCGCAATTTGTGGCACCGCCGATGTCGTGAGCGGTGGCGCGGCTTAAAGTCCGTTACGAGCACGATGAATCGGCATTTTGCCGCGCGGCGCCGGGAGATGGCGGCTACTGTGCATGGGGTTGTTTTCGCGTTTTTTTGTTTAGGGCCAGCCGCGCTCGAACAGCAGCACGCAGAAAATCAGCACGAGCGTGACCGCCGCGGTGCCCAGCCGCGCAGTCCAGCTCAGGCCGCGGCCGACCCACCACAGCAGCGCGCAATACATCACGAACGGGACGATGATCTCGGGCCGCATGATGTCCGGCGGCATGGGGGCTCAGCGCCTGACCGTGGTCTCGACGCTGATCGAGCCGCCGATCTTGACGCAGGTGCCGGTGCTCTCGACCAGATGGAAGCCGCGACCATAGGCGGCGCAGGAGCCCGCTTTCGCGCTCCCGCCGGCACCGTTCAGCGGCAAGGCCTTGCCGGCCTGTGGGCGCTCCGGAGGCGGCAGACGCAAGGCCTCCGCCGCGGCCGCGGACGTCGTCAGCAACGAGATCAGGATGAGGAGCGGCGCACGCATGCAGGCCGTTCTAGCCCGGACCGGCGTCGCGCGCCATCGGGGTCGCTTTGCCCGGGGATCAGATGAACTTGATGCCGGCCGATTTGCCGCGGCGCCACACCACCTGGCAGCTCCGCCCGGTCCGCGCATCGCGCGCGAACGCCATCCGGATCACGCCCGGGAGCTGGCTCGCATCCTCGTCCAGCGTGATCTTGGCGCCCGTGGCGGAGATGTCCTGGACCAGGCATTGCCGCGCTGCGAATCCGCCGTCGAGCGTGATCCAGGCATGCTGCGACAGCGACTTGCGGGCTGCGCGCTTCTTGGGCGGTGGCATCGGCTTAAATTCTCCCAGTCCAGCGCTAGCTCAGGGAACCTAAGAAACCGTTGAATTCGGCCGACCGATCCTTGGGTGGGATGCTATCCACCGGTGCCAAAAGACCGTTCCCGAACGGCTTGCCCAGGGCGCCAAAGGCCATTATAGGTTCGCCCGCTGCAGCCGCCGGGCATGACTCGGGCGGCCAGCGGCCGTGCCGCGAAAAGCGGCGGGGCCCTGGGTTTGCTCCCTTCGTCTATCGGTTAGGACGCCACCCTTTCACGGTGGAGAGAGCGGTTCGATTCCGCTAGGGAGCGCCATCATCCGCCGTTGGATGACAGGGCGAAATCTGCCGCCCCGCATGAACCTCCCTGCCCCTCGCCTCCGACCAATGTCCAGACTGAACCGGATGCAGGCCGATGGCGCAGCACAAATCTCCCTCGGACGACCAGGCCGGGATTGCCTCGCCGGCGCTGCCGCCATGGATCCACCGCACGGCAGCCTACGTGCCGGAGCGGCGCGCCAGAATGCTGGAGCACATGGCGCGCGCCAGGTCGCTGCCTCGGGCAACGCCTGCGTTGGAGCCGTCGCATACGGCCGGCACGAACATTCTCGGGGACGCCTGCGGCTACGCCGTCCTGTTCGGCATCATCGCGCTGCTGTTTCAGTCGCGCGTTCCTCTCTACCTCGGCGCCTTTCTCTTCTTCACCGATGGCGAGCGCATCGAACTCGCTCTTGCAAAGATCGGCATCCGTCTCGAGCTTGGTACGATCGGGCCCGACATCATCAAGGGCTTCGTATCCCTGTTCGGATGGTTCGCGCTGCTGGCATCGCTGAAAGCGTCCGTCCCCGCCTGGCTCGCGACATGGATGCTTCCAGACACATCGTGGTCCTTGCTCGCCGGAATCGCTCTTTTGTTCGCCATCGTCGAAGCATTCGCAACGCGCGCGATGCAGCATGCATTGCCGTGGTTCGGATTTGAGAGGCGACCGAGCGGCCTGGCCTGCGCGACGATCAAGCTCGCTATGGCCCTTGGCGTGCTGGCTCTGCTGGTGCTGCTCGGATGACGCGATCGTGAGGTCACGGGCCTGACAATCGCGGCGCTATGCCGCCCGCCCCGATCTGCGCATTTACCGGAAATTTACCCCTGCTCGTGAGCGCCGGTATCATTTGCTTAGAATTTGATTGCTACCGTGGAAATACGGAAAACCTCCGAAACACGATTGGCGCCCATGTCCGTCGCAGAGTTCCTCAGACAGCGTGCCGTGCATGTCACCGTGAGTGGCAGCTACTCGCTGCCGCGTTGGTACGATTGCGAGGGCAAGCTCCGTACCTTCGCCTGCCGCACCAGCCGCGTTTCACCGTTCCGCATGATGGTCGACGTTCCCGTAGTCGGAAAGGTCGGCGAGCGCGTGACCTCCTACTTCCAGGATTTTGGCGAATTCCAATGTACCATCAGCGCGACGCTGAAATCGGGCTTCCTGATGGAGCTCGACATGACGCGGGCCCGGCGCGCCTGGATGTCGGAAAAGCTGACCTGGCTCGAGAAGAAGCAAAAGGACGCCAGCGTCCAGGAACTGCGGAATGACGCGCGCTTCGTTCCGCAGGTCGCGCACACCTTCCTGACGCTCGCCGACGGCAGCACGCATGCCTGCTTCATCATCGACGTCTCCACGGCCGGTGTCGCGATATCCTGCGAATACGATCCGCCAGTGGGAACCCCGCTTGCGGTCGGCGCTTGCGTCGGGCGGGTGATCCGCAAATTCGAAAACGGCTTTGCTGTCAAATTCGCCGAAAAGCAGTCGCGGGACGACGTCGTCCGGCTGATCGTCCGCACGGCCATGCTGCAATCGGCCTGATCCTCCGGCCGCGCTGCCCTATCGCAGCCCTATTTCGAGATAAGCTTTTGAAGGTCCGCGCCTCGTTCCGGACGTCATTTGCAGACTTGCGATCGGGGGACCGAATGGCAGTCGAGAAAATTACAGTCGATAAGGTCAGAGTCGACAAGATCACCTGGGACAGGGTCGGCCGGGTCACCGAGCCCGGACGCTACATGTACACGTTCGGCTGGCTCACCATCACCGCCGACGATCTCGATATCTGGAAGCAATACCCGCAGGCCGCGTTCACGCTGATGGCGCAGCATTCCGAGCCGGACGCGTCCACCGGCGAGGAGTTCCATCTCGGCGCCTTCGACGTCGCGCCCGACGCGCCGCCGCCGTTCACCACGCATTGAGACAGTCAAAGCCGGCTACGATCGGCAGCCAGCAAGCCGCGGCAGGGCGCGTGGCGGGAACGCGTGGCACGCCCGTTGCTTTATCATTGCCATGACTCACATCCCCGCCTTCGATCAGGCCTTTCTGCTGTTGCTCATCGTGCTCTGCCTTGGTACGTGCCTTATCCGCGCCTTCTGGGAGGTGGAGCAACTCCGGGGCCGCCGCACCGCGTCCCCATCCCGCGCGATCAAGCGTGACTAGACCGGCTCGGCCGGCCGTGCGTAGCCCGGACGGGGCAATCCCGGCTCTGGACTTGCCGCGGCGACACGTGCATCGTCAATCGAAGAAACCTGCACATTGCCTTGATCTGACTTACCAATCGCGATCCGATGACGGGCGCGCGACCGTTGTCATGGGATGACGAGGTGGTTCTGTCATGCAATTGATTGCGCTCGTTATTCTGCACCTCGGCGACTGTCCTGATGAACGCAGGCTGTCACGCTTGTTAAGAGACGCGACAGCAAGCGCATGACACAAGGTCGCATCAGGGAATGTAGATAAGCGGATCAAGGGAACCTATTTTCGGCGCCGATGTACCTGATTGAAGCGTTACCCACCGTCATCGGAACGGCCGCCATTGCCCCGGCGCTGCTGATGTTGTGGCTCGTCATTGCCGCCGAGGAACGCCCCGGACCGCCGGCCCAGGTCTGGACCGCGTTTCTGCTCGGCGCGGCCAGCATTTCGCTGCTGGGCCTGGCCCGCGCCCCTTTTGCCAAAATGGTTGCGGCCCCGGACAACCCTTGGGCGGCACTGGCCATGCATTCGATCTTCGGCGTCGCGCTGCCGGAGGAAGCGGTCAAGGTGATCGCCATCGTGCTGGTCGCCTCGACCAAGCGGCGGACCTTCGCCAATCCGATGGACACTGTGGTCTATGGCGCTGCCGTCGGCCTGGGCTTCGCCGCCTACGAGAACCTTGCCTATCTCGTCCAGCACGCCGAAATGTGGCGCTCGCTGGCCGCCTTGCGCAGCGTGCTGACCGTGCCGTTCCACGGCGCGCTCGGTATTATCGCCGGCGCCTATCTGACCATCGCGCGCGCCGGCACGGCGCTGGGTGCCAACCGCCATCATCGCGACTGGGCTCGTCTCTCCAGCCGGCTGCTGATCTTCGCAGGTCCGCTCGCCCTGCATTCGGCCTTCGACTTCCCCCTGCTCACGCTTCAGCGCATGCCGGATCTCGATCCGGCGCTGCGGATGTGGTTGGGCGGCGCGAGCCTGCTGATCGGCTTCAGCTCGATCGCCTTCGCTATCCGCCTGGTACGGCGCGTCGCGCGCCATCACGCGCCCCGAACCGACGTCGCGCGCGAGCGCCTCAGCCAGCTCCGCCGGATGTGGGCGCTGCTGCTTGCCGGTGGCGGCGTCGGCTTTCTCGGGCTCGCCTTCGTGCTGACCTCGATCCATCACTGGCTCATCAATCCCGAGCGCAATCTGACGCTGGCCCTGATCCCGATCGGCCTGGTCTCGATCCTGCTCGGCCTCGCACTTCTGATCGTCACGACCGCGATCTATGTTCTCGGCCGCAACCGCATCCGCACCAGCGGCGAAGGTTTTTCGTCGGCGCACGGCGGCGGCTGAGCCGCGGGATGGCAAGCGCGGTGTGCACGTACTAGACTAGCTTGAGGACACACCTCTCGATCCGGAGCCTGCCCATGACATCGCCTGAGGATTTTTCCCGGCTGCAATCCGCCATGAGCGGGACGGTCAAGGCACATTGGAAGGCCTTTCTGTTCGAAGGCATCCTGCTTGCGGTGCTTGGCGTCGCCGCGCTGATCCTGCCGCCGCTCGCAAGCCTTGCGATTGCGATCTTCCTCGGCTGGATGTTCCTGATCAGCGGCATCGGCGGATTGATCGCCACCTATTGGGCGCGCAGCACGCCGGGCTTCTGGTGGTCGCTGATCTCGGCCGCGCTGGCCGTGCTTGCAGGCATGCTGCTGCTGGCGCGGCCGATCCAGGCCGTGCTGACGCTGACCATCGTGCTCGGCGCCTATTTCCTCGCCGAGGGCGTCGCCACCATCATGTACGCGCTGGAGCATCGCCGCGAGCCGGGCGGCCGCTGGTCGTGGCTCCTGATCTCGGGCCTCGTCGACATCGCGATCTCGTTCATGGTGATCACGGGACTGCCGAGCTCGGCGGAATGGGCGATCGGTATCCTCGTCGGCATCAACCTGCTGTTCGGCGGCGCCACCCTGATCGGCATGGCGCTGGCGGCACGCAAAAGCAACAGTTGAGGCGCCGCGTGGCCGTCACGTCTATTGGGGGGTGACAAGCCGCCGATCGCACGCTATATGACGGGCGATGATCACCCTCGTCACCAGCTATATTTGGTACTTTAGCTACGACAGCTCGCTGGCGGCAGGAGGATCGCGCTCAATCTGAAACATTGCAGCAAACGTCCGAACAAGCCGCCAGACCTGGCGGCTTTTTTATTGGCCGGCAGGGTCTCAAAATGACAGGAGCCCGCCGTGCTGAGCACGACCGACGATCTTCGTATCCGCGAACTGAAAGAGCTGAGCACGCCCGAAGAGGTGATGCGGGAAGTCCCGCGCACGCTCACCGCGACGCGCGTGGTGATGGCCGCACGCAACGCCATCCATGCGATTCTCAATGGCCAGGACGACCGGCTTCTGGTCGTGGTCGGCCCCTGCTCGGTGCATGATCCCAGGGCCGCGCTCGAATACGCCGAGCGCCTCGCGAGCTTGCGCGAAGAGCTTGCCGACCAACTCGAGATCGTGATGCGGGTCTATTTCGAGAAGCCGCGCACCACGGTCGGCTGGAAGGGCCTGATCAACGATCCTGATCTGGACGGCAGCTTCGACATCAACAAGGGCCTGCGGCTGGCGCGCAACGTGCTCTCGGCGGTAAATAATGTCGGCCTGCCCGCCGGCACCGAATTCCTCGACATGACGACGCCGCAATACATTGCGGACCTCGTGTCCTGGGCCGCAATCGGCGCGCGCACGACCGAAAGCCAGATCCATCGCGAGTTGGCCTCGGGGCTGTCCTGCCCGGTCGGGTTCAAGAACGGCACCGACGGCAATGTGCAAATTGCGGCGGACGCTGTGAAGTCGGCCTCGAATCCGCATCATTTCATGGCGGTGACCAAGCTCGGCCGCTCGGCGATCGCCTCAACCGCGGGCAACGAGGATTGTCACATCATCCTGCGCGGCGGCAGCACGCCGAACTACGATGCGGCAAGCGTCGCGGCGGCCTGCAACGATCTGGCGAAAGCAAGCGTCGCACCGCTCGTGATGGTCGATGTGAGCCACGCTAATTCGAGCAAGAAGCCGGAAAACCAGCCGCTCGTGACGGCCGACATCGCCGGGCAAATTTCTGGCGGCGAGAACCGCATCATGGGGGTGATGGTCGAGAGCAATCTCGTCGCCGGACGCCAGGACGTGGTGCCGGGCAAGCCGCTCACCTATGGCCAGAGCATCACGGACGGCTGCATCGACTGGGCGACCACGGCAACCGTGCTCAAGCAGCTCGCTGACGCGGTCGAGATCCGGCGCAACATCAAGCGCGCAGGGCTGCACGAGCGCTCCGCCTGACCAAACGATTGCGGGCGGGGTGAGGCCGTCGCACCCTGCCCGCTTTCCCGGCGCCTAGCAGCCGCGGCAGATGCTCTTGATCTTCTTGTCGAGCGCCTGATTTTCCTTGCTGAGGGGATCGTTCGGGTCGCTCAGGTTCTTCTCACTTGGCACGTCGCCAGCGCGCGGCTGCCGATGACCGACGGGCGCAGGCGGCAAAGAACCCGCCGATTGTCCCGAGGTCGTCGATCCCTTGCTTCCCGTTTGCGCGAAGCCGGCGCTGCCGAACACCGTCAGAAGCGACAGTGCTAGGATGATGCTTCTCATTTTGCTTCTCCATTCCTCGGGCCAGCATCTCCATCACGACCAATCAGGTCTCGGGCGGATAGAGGTGAACGTCGCCGCAATAATCCACGATACGATAGCGCGTTTCCGATGCCGCATCACCCGCATCAGGTGCGGTATTTTGCATCGGCAACACGTAATTCGGCCCCACCGGCGACTTGCCGGCACCGCCGGGGATGTCGATGACATAGTCGGGCTGACACAGTCCTGACACCCGTCCGCGCAGCTGCCGCATCAAATGCTGCCCCTCGGAGAGTGTCGTTCGCAGATGCGCCGTGCCGGGCGCGAGATCACCGTGATGCAGATAATAGGGCTTGATCCGGCATTCGACGAAAGCTCGCATCAAATCCGAAAGAGCGATTGCGTTGTCATTGACGCCGCGCAAAAGCACGGACTGGCTTACCATGGGAATTCCGGCATCGACCAGCCGCGCGCAGGCGGCACGCGCGGGCCCCGTCAGTTCGCGCGCATGGTTGGCATGCAGCGCCACCCAGGTGGTGGCGCCTTCGGCCTTGAGCGCCGCCACCATCTCGTCGCTGATGCGCGCGGGATCGGCCGCCGGCACGCGGGTGTGAAGGCGGATGATCTTGACGTGATCGATTCCGGCCAGATCGGCCATGATCTCGCCCATCCGCCGAGGCGACAACATCAGGGGATCCCCCCCGGTCAGGATCACCTCCCAGATCTCGCTGTGCGCGCGGATGTAGTCGATCGCCGCGCGATAGGCGGCGTCCGAGAGCGCGTTCTCCTTGCCGGGTCCGACCATCTCGCGGCGGAAGCAGAAGCGGCAATAGACCGCGCAGACGTGAACGAGCTTGAACAGCACGCGGTCGGGATAACGATGCACGATCCCGGGAACCGGCGAGTGCGAATGATCGCCGATCGGATCTGCATTCTCGCCCGGCTGCATCTCCAGCTCTGCGGCAGTCGGAACGAATTGGCGCGCAATGGGATCGTCGGGATCGGACCTGTCGATCAGATCGACCAGCGCCGGCGTGATCGCAACCGCATAGCGTGCGGCAATGCGATCGAGCACCGGCAGCGCTGTGGCTGACACCAGCTGCTCGGCCACAAGTTCGGCCGGCTCGCGCAATGTGCGCGCAAGATTGCTCTTCATCATGTCTCGCTCAACGTTTCATTTGCAGGCGGCGTCCACACCACCTGATCAATTCGCGATGCGCCGCTCGCCAGCATTACCAGGCGGTCGAATCCGAGCGCGACGCCGCTCGCCTCCGGCATCGCCGCGACCGCGGCCAGAAAGTCCTCGTCCAGCGGATAGGCTTCGCAGTAGCGGCGTTGCTTCTCTGCCATGGATTGCGTGAAGCGCTTGCGCTGCTCCTCGGCGTCGGTCAGTTCGCCAAAACCGTTGGCGAGCTCGACACCGCAGGCATAGACCTCGAACCGCTCGGCGACTCGGGGATCGCCCGCCTTCACGCGCGCCAGTGCCGCCTCTGGAGATGGGTATTCGAACAGAATGGTCAAACGGCCCTGCCCCAGATGCGGCTCGACATGCTCGACCAGAACCTTGCTGAAGATGTCGGACCAGGTGTCATCCTCGGCCACGCGGACCTTGCCGGCAACTGACCGCGCGAGCGCGGCGCGGTCGCCCTCGCCGCCGGAAATGGTCGCAAGCAGGTCGATTCCCGCAAACTGCTCGAAGGCGCTGGCAACCGTCACAAGCTCCGGCTCGGCGAAAGGATCTGCGGTCCGGCCGCGGAAGGTGAAGGCGCCGATACCGGTCGCCTGGGCCGCGCGGGCGATGAGGACGACGCAGTCGGCCATGATGGCGTCATAGGGCGCGCCTGCCCGGTACCATTCCAGCATGGTGAATTCGGGCAAATGCAGGTCGCCGCGCTCACGGTCCCGGAACACCCGGGCGAACTCGAAAATCCGGGTCTCCCCGGCCGCCAGCAGCTTCTTGCAGGCGAATTCCGGCGAGGTCCGCAAATATCGGCTCACACGGCTGCCGTCGGGCCGCATGATCTCGGTCCGGGGGGCGTGCAGGTGGGTCTCGTTGCCCGGGGAGACCTGGAGAACGGAGGTTTCGACCTCGACGAAGCCCTGCTCGACGAAAAATCCCCGTAGAGCCCCAGTGATGGCTCCCCTGGCCTGCAAGAAGGGCCGGCGGTCGAGATGCCGCGAGGGGGACCAGGACGGCGACATCGGCTTGTCCCCAGCCATTAACCGGCTGTCCCGCAAGCCAGCAAAATGCTGGCATCCAACGGCAAAACCAGTATGTTGCGGCCCGAAACGGGTGCCGCGGTCTGATTTGGGGCCCCAGGTCCCCCATCAATTTGACCACGTCCTGGCCCGAGCCGGGCCAAGCAAGCAGGAAATACAGCTTTGAGAGTCATCGCCAGTTCTATTCGCAAGGGCAACGTGATCGAGCAAGACGGCAAGCTATATGTCGTCGTGACCGCCGAGAACATCCATCCCGGCAAGGGCACCCCGGTCAGCCAGATCGAAATGCGCCGAATCTCGGACGGGGTAAAGATCTCCGAGCGCTACAAGACCACCGATCAGGTCGAGAAGGCCACAATCGAAGAGCGCAACTACACCTTCCTGTATGAAGATGGTGACGGCTATCACTTCATGAACCCGGAGACCTATGACCAGGTCCAGGTGTCCAAGGATGTGATCGGCGATGCGGCGGCCTATCTTCAGGAGAGCATGACGGTCAAGCTATCGCTGCACGGTTCCAACCCGGTATCGATCGCCCTGCCGCAGCGCGTGACGCTGGAAGTGATCGAGACCGAGCCCGTGACCAAGGGGCAGACCGCCTCCTCGTCCTACAAGCCCGCCGTGCTCTCGAATGGCGTTCGCACCACGGTGCCGCCGCACATCGCCGTCGGCACCCGAATCGTCGTGATGACCGAAGACGGCTCCTACTCCGAGCGTGCCAAGGACTGACGGGACCAAAGCGAGCGCAACAGGTGCCGCCGGGGGGCGAGACAGTGGTTGGGAAAAGTTTCCGCTTCGTCTCGCAACTTCTGGCGTCGCTTTCGCTCCTCATTGCCTCTCCACTTGCTGCGGATGAGTTCCGCAGCCCCTCACTCACGGCGCTGCGCGTCGATTGGCGCGCGGCGCTTGACCAGCTCCGCACCGAAATCAACGTCCATCCCCGGGCCGCGGAAGACTTCATCTTCGCACCCCGTCGTTCGGTGCCGCGCTACGATCCGCGCGCGATGCCGGCGCTGGTGCAGCTCAACGCGATCTCCTCGCAATTCTTCACCGGCATCGCCCGCAGCTCCGTGCCCGTGCTGCTGCCGTTCGACGCTGCCGCGTATCTCGAAGCTCGGCGCAATGGCGCGCCGGCGACCGTCGCGCTGTCGCGCTACCAGGCTGACTTCAATTCCGTCGACCTGTTCGATGCAGGTCCCGCCGGCTACAGCGCGACCTTTTCGTTCGAGCCTGGTACCGGAGACGGCATGCCGAGCCGGGTCTTCGCAAGGCCGGTCGAGGTGCAGATCACGGGCTCGGCGCTGGTCTATGACATTGCCGATCCCTCGGGCGGCAAGGGCGAGCCGGTCAAACCGCTCGCGGCGCTCTACCCGGACCTGCGCAAGTTCATCCGGGAAGGCTATATGCGCTACGCTTTCACCCGTTTCGGCGTCGCCTATGTGGTGTCGATCCAATGCCTCGACAGCGTTGCCAAGCCGCGGCGGCTTGCCTGCAAGGAGGCCTATCCGATCGCCGAGCGCTTCCTGAAGGCGCTGCGCGTGGCGGGCGGCCAGCGCATGCGGCCGCTCACGGACATCGCTTCCAACATTCTCGATCGTCCCACGGTACGCTCCCCGGACTTCACCTACAGGCCGAGCGGCGACATCATCCCGAACACCGGCTATCGCAAGCAGGGCGGCCATCCCGACGTGATGGCCTACGCACAGATCCGGTTTCCTCTCGAGAAGGCGCCCGCGTTCGTGCACTCGCAATCCTATGCCAAGCGCGACAAGATCGAGAGCACGACCGCCTATCCCTGGCGCGACAATTTCTGCGAATCCCGGAGTTTCGAGGTCTGGCAATGCGGCGGCGGCTATGGCCATCAGGGCGAGGACATCCGCGCGGCCGAGTGCCCACCGCCTGGTGAAGGCCGCCAAGCCTGTGATCCCAAGCAGCGCGCCGTCGTCGCCGTGCGGGATGCGAGGGTTATACGCGCTTCCAAGGACCAGGCTGTGACGCTGCAAATCAACAGCCGGAGCGAGCACATTCGCTTCCGCTACATGCATATGAACCCGCAGGCGCTGAACGCCGATGGCCTGCTCAATGGCCGCATCGTATCGGAGGGCGAGAAGATCGGCGTGGTCTCGAACTATCTCGACCATCCCGCCGGCACCTCGATGCACCTGCATTTCGACGTGCAAGTGTTCACCCGCGACGGCTGGATCTGGGTCAGTCCTTACGTCACGCTGGTCTCCGCCTATGAGCGCCTGATCCACGCCCGCGGCCGCGAGGTCGGCCCGGAGATCGCCGGCACGCCACAGCCTGTGGCGCATGCGCTGCCGGAGGACGTGCTCAAGCCGGACCTGCGCGAGGGATCGGGCGGCGACGAGAACTAACGGCTTGCTCCTTCCATTGCCAGGCAGTGCAAAAGCGTGTTGTCGCACACACCGCCCGATGGAAGGCCGAAGGAACTGGGTTGATGAGTGTCGGACTGATTGGTCTTCTCGACGATATCGCAGCGATCGCAAAGGTGGCGGCAGCCTCGCTCGACGATGTCGCGGGCCAAACGGCCAAGGCGGGAGCAAAGGCGGCTGGCGTGGTCATCGATGACGCAGCCGTCACGCCGAACTACGTGATCGGCTTTGCCTCGAAACGCGAACTGCCGATCGTAGGCAAGATTGCGGTTGGGTCGCTGCGCAATAAATTGCTGATCCTGCTGCCCATTGCCCTGTTGCTTGGTTATTTCCTTCCCGCCGCGGTCACGCCGCTGCTCATGCTGGGCGGCGCCTTTCTGTGCTATGAGGGCACCGAGAAGGTGCTCGAAGCCGCGATGCCGCATGATGCGCGCCACCACGAAGCCCAGCCCCAGCCAATTGCATTGAACGCGCGGTCGGTCGAGGACGAGAAAGTCGCAAGCGCCATCAAAACGGATTTCATCCTGTCGGCGGAGATCATGGCGATCACGCTGGCGGCCGTCCCGGCGGGCAGCATCTGGACCCAGGCGCTCGTGCTCGCACTCGTCGCCATTTTCATCACTGTTGGAGTCTACGGCGTGGTCGCCTTGATCGTGAAGGCGGACGATGTCGGCCTGGCCCTTGCGCGGTATGACGGCGCCTCGCTTGTTGGCGGCGCAATCCGATTGCTTGGACGTGCGCTGGTCCGCGGCATGCCTGTCTTCCTGGCGGTGCTGAGCACCATCGGCACCGCCGCGATGATCTGGGTCGGTGGCGGCATCATCCTGCACGGCATCGAACAATACGGCCCACCGGTAGTCGGCCATACGGTTCATGCCGCGACCGAGGCTGCCGCGCACCGCCTTCCCTCCATTGCCGGCACCGTCGGATGGGCGGTCGAGGCAGCCATTTCAGGCGTTATTGGGCTCCTTGTCGGCGCAGTTGCGATACCGGCCGTCACATACGGTCTTTCACCGCTATGGAAACGTCTGAAGCGATCGCAGCCGACCTGAACAAAAGCGGCTGCAGATTGCGGGTGCCGGCTACTCCAGCAACGTCGTGAGTTGCGCGCCCTCGTCCGCCACGAACACGGCAATCAATTCCGCCGGCTCCGTGGTGCTGGCATTGGCCGAGACCAGATGCGTCGAGCCGGGCGGCTCGAAGAAGGACTGGCCGACGCCGAACGTCTCGACCGGGCCGCCGCCGAGCTGGGAGCGGATCTTGCCCTTGGTTATGTAGGCGGTGACGGATCCTGCGTGACGATGCGGCCGCGAGAACCCGCCAGGGCCGTAGAACACGCGCACGATGGTGACGCGCTTGCCCGGCACGTTCGGCAGCGCGTAGGAGTCGATCGGCTCGACCTTGTCCAGCGGCGAGCTTTCGGCGGCGGTGGCGCAGAGCGGCGCGAGTGCGCCGGAAATGGTGTCCATCGTCACCGGCAACGCCTTGCCGATCGCAAGCGCGCACGCAAGCCCGCCGACGACGGCGATCGCCATCGAACGCGATGGCGCCAATGTGGTGGGCAAACTTACTACCGTCATCACGATCTCCCTTCGTTGCAATCAGGATGCCGCCGCATTCGCTGCGACCGGTCGCTTCGCCGGTGTCCAGCGAAACGCCGCACCGAAACGATTCCAGACGTTGATCGAGGCAACCGCAGAGGTCAGGTACGTCAGTTCGGTCTCGGAGAATTCACGGCTCGCCTCGGCATACACGCCCTCGCCGACTCCGTCGGGCAGGCAGGTCAGCGCCTCGGTCCAGGCCAGCGCGGCACGTTCGCGCGCGGAAAAGATCGGCGCCTCGCGCCAGACCACGACCAAATTGAGCTTGTCGACGGGCACGCCGATCCGCTCCGAAAGCAGGATGTGATGCTGCACGCAGAAGGCGCAGCCGTTGATCTGCGATGCCCGGAGCTTGACCAGTTCGAGAAGCTGCTTGTCGAGACCGGCCTTGGCCGCCACCTGGCCGAGCGCCAGCACCAGCTCATACGCATCCGGCGCGATCTTCTTGAAATCCTCGTATTCGCTGCGGGCGTGTGACATTGCCGTTCACCTCGTGGTATTGTAAGACCGCTTACATCTTATAAGAGCACTTACATGTTGCGCAAGTCGCCCAGTATCACGAGATCGAAATCCCGGCGCAAGACTGCCAAGCCTGACGCCGTGCGCGTGCCAGCCCCAGGGGAAGGCAAGCGCGGCGAGCAAGGCTATCTCGGCTATCTCTTGCGCCAGGCCCACGCCGCAGTCCGTCTGACGATGGAGCGGTCGCTCGCCGATCTCGGTGTCACCTCACCGCAATTCGCGGTGCTGACCATGCTCAACGCCTATCCGGGCCTCTCGGGCGCCGACGTTGCCCGCCTCACCTTTCTGACGCCCCAGACCGTCGGCGTCATCATCCGCAATCTCGAGCGTGACGGCGCGATTGTGATGACGCCGCATCCCGTCCACGGCCGCATCCAGCAATGGACGCTGACGCCGCGCGGCACGGCGCTTTTGAAAGCGTGCCGGGAAAGGGTGATTGCGTTGGAGAAGCGGCTGGCCGCCGGGCTCGATGTCAAGGCCGAGGCAAGCATTCGCCGCTGGCTCGCAGGCATCGCGGCCGATTTGCAGGAGGACTAGGCGAAGCGCGCTTGCCGCTGGCGGGACCTAGTCGCCGCCTCCGCCGTCGCCACCGTCCGAATCCGGGAAGTCACTGACGGCGCCGTGGCCTTGAATACCGCGCCCAAAGTTCTCCGCGAGGATCATCAGGACGACGACGAACAACCCGGCGCCGAACGGCCAGGGATTGGCGCGGATGATGTCGAACAGCTCCTGCATTCACGCATTGTGCGCAGACGGAAGCGAATCGACCGTAAAGTGACAGGCTCAAAATTGGGGATATCCGACCCGTTGCAGGCGCGCCCTACCCGCCCTTCAACACTTTCTTAACCTCGCCATCGGGCCAGGTCTCGCCCGCTGCGATCACCCGCACGCGGCTTTGATCGGCGTCGTTCACCAGCTCATGCGAACTCACCCGCTCGCCGCTTCGCTCCAGGTGCAGATCGGTTTCGGGCTTCCAGCTCAGTGTGGTGGCGAGATCGCCAGGGAAAATCTGCCATTGTGATCCGTCGTCGAGCTCGACGACGTGGCTCTCTGCATGCGCGCGTATCTTCATTCGACCCCGAATTCTCGACGGAAGGCGGGCCCCGACCATCGGCCGGGGCCCCGCTCCGTTAGTCGTTGTCGTGATGAATCACGGTCTTTTCGCGGTTACCGAATTCATCTTCCTTCTTGATGACGGTGGTGCGGTCGGCAGGCTCGCGCTCCTTGATCACGGTGGTGCGATCACGATCGCGGTCACGCTCTCGATATTCCGGGGACTGTCCGACGGTCACGCCGGCGCCGACCGGACCAACATGAACACCGACTTCGTCGGCGAATGCGGGGGCTGCGATAGCGGTGACCATGGCGGCCGCAAACAGATATTTCCTCATCTCGTCCTCCTCGATTGCATGCGGAGGGAATGCGTGAGTGCGACAATTTGTTCCGGAAGGAACAGGACGGACGTCCCGTTCCCGACCCTCCAGGAACCGACTCACAGGAGCCGCATTTCCCGCTACAATAAGTCGATGAAACACGCTGATTCCTCGATCCATCATACCCGCCGCGCCTTCACGATCGGCGCCGCCACCCTGCTCGCTTTCCCGACGCATGTCTTCGCCGCACCTCCAGGCTTCGACGAATGGCGTGAGGGTTTTCGCGCTCGTGCCATGGCCAAGGGCATCTCGGCTGCGACATGGCAGCGTGCGATGGCGCGGGTCGAGCCCGACATGAGCGTGTTCAAGCAGATGCGGAACCAGCCCGAATTTCATGAGCAGGTCTGGCAATACATCAACCGTCGCGTCTCCGACTGGCGCATCATCAACGGCAAGATCGCGCTGAAGAACAACGAGGCGCTGCTCGCGCGTATCGAGCGCGATTTCGGCGTCGAGCGCGGCACGCTGCTGGCGCTGTGGGGCGTCGAGTCCGCCTATGGCGATCCGCTGGTGCAGCAGAACCACATGACGCCGGTGTTTCCCTCGCTCGCCGCCCTCGCCTGGAACGAACCGCGACGCAAGGCCTATTGGGAAACCGAGCTGATCAACGCGCTACGCATCGTCGACAAGGGCTGGAGCACGCCGGAGCAGATGCAGGGATCCTGGGCCGGCGCGATGGGGCATTCGCAATGGATGCCGGAAGTCTGGCTCAATGTCGGCATCGACTATGATGGCGACGGCAAGGTGTCGCCGTTCGGCAAGCCCGACGACGCGCTGGGCTCGACGGCAAAATATCTCGTCAATCGCGGCAAGTGGCACCGCGGCGAGCATTGGGGCTACGAGGTGCGCACGCCCGGTGAGATGAGCGGCAGCCGGACCTATGCGGCTTGGCAGGCGGCCGGCGTCACCCGCGCCGACGGCCAGCCATTCCCGCAAGCCTCCGCATCCGCGCAGATGTGGACGCCGGTTGCGGGCGGGCCGACGTTTCTGCTGGGACCGAATTTCAACGCGGTGAAGAGCTACAATCCCTCGATGAACTATGCCCTGGCGATCTGCCATCTCGGCGACCGCTGCCTCGGCGCCCCGCCTTTCATCCAGCCGTTCCCCGGCTCCGAGCGCGCGCTGACACTCGCCGAGGTGCAGGAGATGCAGACGCGCCTGACCAAGGCGGGCTTCGACACCGGCGGCACCGACGGCCGCGTCGGCAACGACACGATGAAGGCAATCAAGGATTTTCAGCAGAGGGCCGGTATCGTGCCTGCGGACGGCTATGGCGGGCTGAAGGTGCTGGCGAAGCTACGCCTGGGGTCTTAGGCCGGCTCAATGCCGGTATTGCGGCTCCTCCGCATCGAGCTGCCGCCGGATCGCCGCAAGATGCAGCCGTGCAGATTCGGAATCGCCCTCGCGCATCTGCCTGTAGGTCTCGGCTGCAATCGCGGGATCGACCGGCAGCATCTGTCGCCCGGTCGACATCGCCAGCACCTGCACCTCGGCGGCGCGTTCGAGATAGTAGAGATCGTCCCAGGCTTCCGCGATGGTCGGTGCCAACACCATCACGCCGTGATGCTTCATGAAGATGATATCGGCATCCCCAACGGCGGATGCGATGCGCGCACCTTCGCGGTTGTCGAGCGCAAGGCCATTGTAGTCGCGGTCCACGGCCGTGCGACCATAGAACTTCAGCGCGGTCTGGCCGGCCCAGATCAGCGGATCGCCTTCGGTCATCGACAGCGCCGTGGCGTAGGGCATGTGGGTGTGGAAGGCGACCTTGGCGCGCGGCAGGCGCTTGTGCATCTCGGCATGGATGTAGAACGCGGTCGCCTCGGGTACGCCCTCGCCGTCGAGCACGCTGCCGTGGAAATCGCAGATCAGCAGCTTTGACGCGGTCAGCTCGCGGAAGGCGTAGCCGTAAGGGTTGACCAGGAAGAGATCGTCATGGCCCGGCACCACGGCCGAGAAGTGGTTGCAGATGCCCTCCTCAAAGCCGTTGCGCGCAGCCATCCGAAAGCAGGCGGCAAGATCCTCGCGCGCGCTGCGGATCGCGTCGGTGACGAGGTCCGGACGGTTCGAGCGGAACGTTGCCGGCGTGGAGGACGAAGAGTGAAGGCTGTGCGCCATGGCGGAAGGACACCTCTGTCGTTCGGAAGACGCCCGCGTTGTACAGGTCCGACGCCTGCGCGTCAGCCCCCGCGCGCGCCACCCTGCCCTTCGCAGCCCGCGAGGCGGTCTATTGCCGCCGCGGCACGCCGCCGGCATTCATGCCGCCGTCGATGACGAGCTCGCTGCCGGTGACGTAGCGCGAGGCATCGGAGGCCAGATACAGCACGCCGGAGGCAATTTCAGAAGCATGGCCGGCGCGGCCGAGCGGCGTGACGAGGCGCGCACGCTCCTCGGGATCGATCGGTGCATTGCCCTGGTTGCCGGTCGCGCCGGTCGGGATCTTGCCCCAGATCGGGGTGTCGATGATGCCGGGATGGACGGAGTTGACGCGGATGCCGTCGCCGGCGGCCGCGCACTCCATCGCGATCGACTTGGCGAACAGCCGCACGCCGCCCTTGGTCGCCGAATAGGCCGACAGCCCAGGCGCGCCGCGCAGGCCCGCGAGCGAGGACATCATGACGATCGAGCCGCCGCCGGTCTTGCGCATCAAGGGCAGGCAATGCTTGACCGAGAGGAAGACGCCGTCGAGGTTGATCGCGTTCTGCTTGCGCCAGTCGCTGAGCGTCATGTCGACGATCGAGGGCACGGCGATGCCGATGCCGGCGTTGGAGACGAGAATATCAAGCCGGCCAAAGCGCTTCGCGATCTCGGCTGTGATCTCGATCCAGCGCTCTTCGCTGGTGACGTCCTGCTCCAGGAAAATCGCCTTGCCGTCGGCCTTGGTGATGCGATTGGCGAGCTCGGGGCCGCGCAGCTCGTCGATGTCGGTGGCAATGACGGTGGCGCCCTCGCGCGCGAATAGCTCGACGACGGCTTCGCCGATGCCGGAGGCGCCGCCCGTCACCAGCGCCACTTTACCCTCAACCTGCCCTGCCATGTTCACTCCCAGTTTTGCTGTTAGCTTTTTTGTTGTTTGCCGGGCCTATCTAATCATGGATGGTCCCTGATCGGGTAGCGCGACGTCGATGACGCGGAATTGCACACGCTCGGCGCCCTGATAGCGATCGACCGACAATGATCCCGCGACATGCAATTGCTGGCCGCGATTGGCAACGAGCGCGTTGCCGAGCTTCTGTCCGATCGAACGGAACGCGATGCCGTTGACGATGGCGCCGTCGCCCGACTTGAAGCGTAGCCTCAAATGTGCCTGTCCCACCTCGTCGGCATAGACGAGCTGGTGCGCCGGCAGCGCCAACACGACTTCCGGATTGCCGCTGCCGAAGGGACCCGCGCGGTTGAGCGTCGCTGCAAGCTCGGTCGTCACCGCGCGCGCGGAGACCGCGCCGTCGATGTAGAGCTCGTTGACGTGGCGCGCCTCGGCAACGTCGCGCCCCAACGCATTCTCGAGGTAGGCGCGAAACTCGGCGAGTTTTTCCTTCCGTAGCGTGACCCCCGCAGCCATCGCGTGGCCGCCCCCCTTCAGCAGAATGCCATCGGCGACCGCCTGCCGCACGGCCTTGCCGATATCGACGCCGGCAATCGAACGGCCGGAGCCGGTGCCGATGCCGCCGGGCTCCAGCGCGATCGCAAAGGCGGGCCGCGAGAACTTCTCCTTCAACCGGGACGCAACGAGACCGACCACGCCGGGATGCCAGCCTTCGGAGGCCGTGACGATCACGCCGATCTTGTCCTCGAGCCCGATCGAGGCGAGCGCCTCGGCTTCGGCCTGCGCTTCGGCCGCCTGCTCGATGACCCGGCGCTCGCTGTTGAGGCGGTCGAGTTCGGCGGCGATCCGCGCGGCCTCGACGCTGTCACCCTCCAAAAGCAGGCGCACGCCGAGATCGGCGCGGCCGATGCGACCGCCGGCATTGATGCGCGGCCCCAGCATGAAGCCGAGATGCCAGGCCTCCGGCGGGCCGTTGAGCCGCGCCACGTCCATCAGCGCTGTGTGGCCGACATGGTCGCGCCGCCGCATCGCGATCAGGCCCTTGGCGACGAACGCGCGGTTGAGACCGATCAGCGGCGCGACATCAGCAACCGTGCCGAGCGCGACGTGATGCAGCATGCCGAGCAGATCCGGCTCGGGCATCTCCGCATTCCAGAAGCCGCGCTGGCGTAATTCACGATTGACCGCGACCAGCGTCACCAGCACGAGGCCGACGGCGGCGAGATGGCCGAGGCCGGAGAGATCGTCGAGCCGGTTCGGATTGACCAGCGCGTCGACCTCCGGCAGCTCCGTGCCGGCCTGATGATGGTCGATCACGACGACGGACATGCCGATACGTTTTGCTTCGGCGAGCGGCTCGATGCTGGTGGTGCCGCAATCGACGGTGACGAGCAGCGTGGCGCCCTTTTCGGCCAGCGCGCGCACGGCTTCCGTGTTGGGCCCGTAGCCCTCGAAGATGCGGTCGGGAATGTGGATCAGCGGATCGAGCCCGCAATGCCGCAGATGCCAGGTCAGCAGCGCCGCCGAGGTCGCGCCGTCGACATCGTAGTCTCCGAAGATCGCGACCTTCTCGCCGTTCGCTGCGGCATCCGCGATCCGCTTCGCGGCGGCCTCCATCTCCGTCACCGTGAACGGGTCCGGCAGAAGCTTGCGGATGGTGGGATCGAGGAAATCTGCGACGGCGTCGCTGTCGACGCCGCGGCCTGCCAGCACCCGCGCCAGGAGCTCGGGCAGTTGGTGGCGCTGCACGATGGCAAGCGCTTTCGCCGCCCCGCGGGCATCCAGCCGGTCGCGCCAAAGCTTGTCGGTGAGCGAGCGCGCCACTCCCAGGAACGCCTGGGGCGCTTCGACGGGCAAGGCGGTAGCGGGCGGCGTCATGAACAGCTGTCGGTTTGAGGAACCTGGGAGCCGGAGGGATTGCATCGTCCGGCCGACGGACGATTGGCCCGCAATCCCTCGGGATTTGCAACGTCTGCGCGGCACAAAGCGGTGGATTGCCGCTTTGCTACCCGGACTGACTATCATTTGAGCATTCCGCAAAACAGCAAATTAAGCAGGCGTTAGGCGGAATCTTCGAAAAAGAATCGTATTCGATCTGTCAGTGATTGTTCCGGGTTCGTTGCAGATCAGACCTCATTGGCAAGGGAAGCCCCCGATGTCTGCTGCGCTGGGTCTCAAAGCCAAGCCGATCGCAAATGAACCCGCTAATGATGATTCCGACATCTCCGCGCTGATCAACCGCCTCACGGCGGAGGTCAACCAGATCGCGGTCGACAAGACCAAGGCGATCCAGCAGATCACCAACCAGATGAAGATGCTGGCGCTGAACGCGTTGATCGAAAGCTCGCGCGCCGGCGCGCAGGGCGCGGGCTTCGCGGTGGTGGCGCAGGAGGTCCGCGGCGTCGGCCAGCAGGTCGAGACTATCGCCCGCGAACTCGAAAGCCAGCTGACCAAGCGCACCGGCGACCTCGTCGCCTCGATCGACCGCATGAGCCAGCGCTCGCGCGGCGAGCGCATGGTCGACCTCTCGCTCAACGCCATCGAGCTGATCGACCGCAACCTCTATGAACGGACCTGCGACGTGCGCTGGTGGGCGACCGATTCCGCGCTGGTCGATTGCGCGGCCTCGCCCGACGCCGCGGCCGTGTCCCATGCCTCGCAGCGTCTCGGTGTGATCCTAGGAGCCTACACCGTCTATCTCGACCTCTGGCTCTGCGATCTCGACGGCAACGTCATCGCCAACGGCCGCGCCGACCGCTTTCGCGCTGTCGGCCAGAACGTCGCCCACACCAAATGGTTTCGCGAGGCCAAGACCCTGCGCTCCGGCGACGACTATGTCGCCGGCGACGTCGAGAACCAGCCGCTGCTCGGCAATGCCCAGGTCGCGACCTATTGCGCCAGCGTCCGCGCCGGCGGCCAGGCCAACGGCGCGCCGATCGGGGTGCTCGCCATCCATTTCGACTGGGAGGCGCAGGCCCGCGCCATCGTGCAAGGCGTGCGCGTTGGCGACAGCGACAAGGCGCGCGTGCTGCTGGTCGACTCCAATCTTCGCGTGATCGCCGCTTCCGACGGACAAGGCATTCTCAGCGAACGCATCTCGCTGTCGCTCAACGGCCAGCGTTCCGGCTTCTACCAGGACGGCTCGGGCACGCTGGTCGCGTTCCATGCGACGCCCGGCTACGAGACCTATCGCGGCCTGGGCTGGTACGGCGTGATCGTCTGCGGGGCCTGAAGCTGGAGGCGGCTCGCCTATCCAACTCAAAACCGTGAAAACAACCCCATACACGGTAGCCATCCGGTTGTTTTCATGACAGTTTTTTCGCCGTTTGACGCCTGCAAAACACTGGCATGCATGCCATCATGGCGTCGTTCGCGGTCCAGGCTCAAAGCGCGAGGCTCTGGCGATCTCGTCTTCGGCGGCCTGCACCGCCGCGATTCCGAGCGTTTGCGACGGACGCTCTCCGAACATTGCCAGGTAGTATTGCGAGAACCGGCCGAGTTCGTAAAAGCCCTGCTGCATGGCGACCGCTGTCACGGTGGTCGAGCCGGGTGCGCTCTGGTGCAGGATCGAATGAACAGCGCAAAGACGCTTGTGCCTGAGGAAGCTGACCGGGCCGAGACCGAATACCTCCTGAAACGCGCGGTGTAGGGTGCGCCGCGATACGCCGAGCGCCGCGCAAATTTCCGACACGTGCATCGGACGGGTGCCGGCGTCGTCGAGAAACTCCTCGACCTTGCGGATCAGCCGTCGCGCGGAAGGGAGCCAGCCATTGCCGTCGGGTGGCAGCGACGACGCGACGTTGGCAGCCATGCATTCGGCGATCGATCGTTTCCAGAAATCGGCTGTTGATGGCGTCAGTCCGTATTTGTTGTCGCGCAGGTGCGACATGATCCGGACCAGGCGGCGCGAGGCGATCGCGCCGCTCTCGATGTCCGCGCGGAAATGACCGCGGCTGCGCCAGGTGTCAGGATCACTCAGCCGTGCTTTTCCGGCGAACAGCGTCGCGACCTCGTTGAGGTCGAACCGCATGGCGGCGTAAGCGGAGCCGCCGTGAAAAACACCGTCATGTTCGAGCAGCGGCGGAATGACGAGCACATCGTTGAGCTGCATGTCGAACGACCAGTGGGCGACGCGCTCTTCGGCCGCGAGTAGCATCCCGATGATCAGCTTGTCGTCGCTGGAAACCCGCTGCGTGCGCATGCCGACGTTGAACGCACCAATGCTGAGCGAGAAGTCGCCGACGCCGACATGGGACAACGTTCCGCGCAACCGACCGCGGCCGAGTTGCATCACATCGACATGCGAGCCGTGGACGGCCTGCTGAAGTCCTTCGAAACCGTCCAGCTTGCGCGAATCAACCAGGAGGACTTGCCCCATGGCTGTACCGTGTTACTGAAGCGCGACAATTCTGCGGCACGCGAGGCCTCACCAACTCCCCCGCAGACTGGCACAAACTGCACATCACAGCCGTCCAATCTTCGGGTACCGTTTGCAACCTTAGCGATATTGAGCGGACGCGCTTTGGGGATGGCAGAGCGCACGCGGCATGGATTTGCCGCGTGGTCGAAAACGTGCGTGCAAAAGAAAGAGATGTTGACGCAGCGTCCTCCTCTCCCCGAGTGCCAAAAAAATGGGGCTAGACAATGCGTCTAATGGGCCGGGCAGAGAGCTATCGTCGAAGTCTGCCAGGTTGGCGCAGTAGCATCAGGTGGACTACGAGCATCGGAGCTTCCACCATGTTGCGAGCAGATCTGGATCACTGCGAGTGGTTGCCGGATGATTTGAAGACCGGCGAGATGGTCTTCATTCCCGGCGGAACCTTTCGCATGGGATCCGACCATCATTATCCCGAGGAAGCGCCGAGCCATCGCGTTGCTGTCGACGGCTTCTGGATAGACCGCACGCCCGTGACCAACCGGCAGTTCAAGCAGTTCGTCGACGCAACCGGCCATGTCACCGAGGCGCAGATCGTTCCCGATCCGAAGGACTATCCGGGCGCGCTGGCAGAGATGCTCTACGCGGGATCGCGGGTGTTCTCACCGCTGCCGCGCATCACCGATCTCACCGACTGGAGCCAGTGGTGGACATTCCTGCGCGGCGCCAACTGGCGTCATCCCTATGGTCCTGGCAGCACATCGAGGATCTCGACGATCATCCCGTCGTCCACGTCTCCTTTAGCGATGCGGCAGCCTATGCCCACTGGGCCGGCAAGGGCCTGCCGACGGAGGCGGAATGGGAATTTGCGGCGCGTGGCGGCCTCGAGGCGGAGGAATACGCCTGGGGCGATGCGCTGATGCCGGGCGGCAAACACATGGCCAATATCTGGCAGGGCAACTTCCCCGTCCAGAATCTCGGCGAGGATGGGTACGAGCGTACCTCGCCGGTCATGGCCTTCCCGCCGAACGGCTACGGCCTCTACGACATGATCGGCAATGTCTGGGAGTGGACCTCCGACTGGTGGTCGTCAAAACACGCCGCCGACGCCGCAAAACCCTGCTGCATCCCCAAAAATCCCCGCGGCGGCGGTGAGCACACAAGCTACGACCCTCGCCTCCCCGACATCCAGATTCCGCTCACGGTCCTCAAGGGCGGCTCGCACCTCTGCGCGCCGAACTATTGCCGCCGATACCGCCCGGCCGCGCGGCACGCCGAGCCGGTCGATACCTCGACCAGCCATGTCGGGTTCCGCTGCGTAGTGCGATTGCCGTCTGTAACCGAACGCCGACACGAAGGACGTGCTGCAATCTAGCGCGCGCCGCTGGTGGTGGCTGGCGCCAGCGGTGCGCTCCGCGCGTCGGGCTATTTCGATATGCAACTTATCTATCGGCGATCGATAAACATCTTCATCATTTTTGGACAAGGCAGGCCGGTTACAGGCAAGAGCCTGCCCCATTTCCCCGGTAAGAGTCGCCTCATCGCATCGCGACGCGCGCGCCGTCGACCCTGAAACGCTCGCGCCCGCAACGTGCCGAGGAGATAGGCCATGAAGATCGTCGTGATCGGCGGGACCGGATTGATCGGATCCAAGCTGGTGGCGAAGCTCAAGCAGCAAGGCCACGACGCGGTCGCGGCTTCGCCGAAGTCGGGCGTGAACGCGGTGACCGGGGAAGGTCTCGCAGCAGTGCTGGCGGGCACCAATGTCGTCGTCGACGTTGCCAACGCGCCGTCCTGGGAGCCCGCGGCCGTGCTGGAATTCTTCGAGCGTTCGAGCAAAAACCTCGCTGCGACTGAGGCCGCAGCGGCCGTGAAGCATCATGTGGCGCTCTCGATCGTCGGAACCGAGCGCTCGCCCGATAACTCCTATTTTCGCGCCAAGCTGGCGCAGGAGACTATCATCAAGTCTTCGCCGGTCCCCTACTCGATCGTCCGCGCCACCCAGTTCTTCGAATTCCTCAGCGCCATTGCCGAGATGGGTGCGGCCGAGGGTGGGATCGTTGTTCCCTCGGCATTGTTTCAGCCCATCGCGGCCGAGGACGTGGCCGATCGCCTCGCAGAAGTCGCGATGAGCCCGCCGCTCAACGGCACGATCGATATCGCAGGACCTGAGAAGGCGCCCTTTGATGAATTCATCGCACGCCGCCTGAAGGCGTCCGGCGACCCCCGACCGGTGGTGGGAGACCCAAAGGCGCCGTACTACGGCGCTCCCATCGACGACACATCGCTGAACCCTCTCGGCGAGGCGCGGCTTGGCAAAACGCCGCTCGCAACATGGCTCGCGAGACTTTGAGGAGACCCCCATGCGCAGATTGCTCATCGCAACCGCTGTTTATGCCGCATCATTCCTGACAGCCCATGCCGCCGAGACGGCGACGCCCACGGCCAAGGTGACGGTCGTGTTCGACCAGGCGCTGCCCAATGTCCCGGGCAAGAGCATGAAGGGCGTACTGGTCGAGTATGGTCCCGGAGGCTCCTCGCCGGCCCACATCCACGCGCCCTCGGCTTTCATCTACGCCACCGTCCTGGAAGGAGCGATACGCAGTCAGGTCAATGACGGCCCGGCCAAGGTCTTTCACAAGGGCGAGAACTTCTCCGAAAAGCCCGGCGACCGCCATGCCGTCAGCGCCAATGCCAGCGAGACCGAACCCGCAAAATTGCTGGCCGTCTTCGTGGTGGATACGGCCGACAAGGAGCTGACGATGCCGATCCCGAAATAGCGCACAATCGGCGAGCGGCGTTGCCACCTCGAGGCGTTTGTTCATCCGGGGCTGCCCACGAATGCCACCGGCGTGCCCTTCGAGACACGCCCGGCGACGCGCTCGGCATCCCAATTGGTCAGACGCACGCAGCCGTGAGATTCCGCCTTGGAAATCTTCTCCGGCGAAGGCGTGCCGTGAATGCCGTAGCCCTCGGCAGACAGGTTGATCCAGACCGTGCCGACCGGATTGTTCGGGCCGGGCTTGATGGTGAAGGGCTTGCGGGAATGGACGCCCTTGAAGCGATAAGCGGGATTGTAGCGATAGTACGGATTTCGGCTGACTTCCGTGACCTTGAGCGTACCTGAGGGCGACGGCTTCTCTTCGCTGCCGACGGTCGCGGGATAAAATCCGATCAGCGCATTCGTTTTGTCGAACAGTTTTACGGTCTGCCTGATCTTGTCGACCTCGATCCTCTCGGCCTTGGTGGGGATGCCCTCGCCTGCGCCTGATGTGTCCACCACGACGATGGTGTCGCCGGCGCGATCGAAATGACGCCCGGAGTTGAGCGCGACCAGGAGCTGCTCGCTCATGTGAAATTTCTCGGCCAGGGCCTCGCGCGCACTGGTGAAGCCGAGCTTTGTAAGCTCCTTCATGTCCTCCATCCTCGACGGCAGCTTTTTCAGGAAAGGACCCGCCACGTCCTGCTCGGTGATGGCATAGGTCATCGTCACCGGCCGGTCGTCCGCCCGTAACGCGGTCCAGACATCGTCCGTCACGGCGTCCGAAACCGGCAGCTGCCGTGCTTCGGCATAGGCCCGCAACGCCTTTTTGGCGTTCTCGCCGAATCTGCCGTCGATCTCGCCGGGCGAGAAGTGCGCGCGGTCCAGCAGGACCTGCAACCGGACCCCCGCCGCGGTCGGCTTATCGTTCGACAGGGTTTTCTTCGACGGCTCGGCGACGTTGATGGCAGCGGCGTCGATCTCCGCGGCGAACGCCGGCGGCGCAGCCAGAGCGAAGACCAGAAAGATGCAAATCTGCCCCGCTTTTCCGAGCGACATCGGCTGCTCCTTTCACGTTTCCGACGGTTCAGTGATCAACTCCCGAGCCGCGGCGCCAGCGAGCCTGCGGTATTGGTGTTCGTAATGCCTCGCCATTCGGCTCGCAGAGAAGCGCTCCTCGAAGCGGGCGCGCACCTTCCTTCGATCCAGTTTTCCCAGTTCGCCGATCGCCTTGACGGCCTGCTCCTCGTTCTCGACGATGAAGCCGGTCAATCCATGTTCGATGACTTCGGGGACGGAGCCGGAGCGATAGGCGATCACGGGCGTTCCGCATGCCATCGCTTCGATCATGACCAGCCCAAACGGCTCCGGCCAATCGATCGGAAACAGCAGAGCAGCGGCTTCGGCAAGGAAGGGCTGTTTCTTCGCGTCATCGACTTCCCCAACAAGCCGGATATCCTTGCCGTCGACGTTCGGCTCGATGTGGTTCCTGAAGTAGGCCGTCTCGGCGCGCGGGACCTTCGCGGCGATATGGAGGGGCATCTGGACTGCGCGCGCGATACGGATGGCGTCCTGCGGACCCTTGTCTGCGGTGAGCCGCCCGAGAAACGCCAAATAGGACCCCGGTTCGTAGGACGGCCGAAACAGATCGGGCGGCAGCCCGTGCTGGATGGTTCCGATCCATTTCGCATCCGGAAGCGGCAGCCGCTGATGATCGGAAATCGACACGAAGCATGCTTCAGGGAAGTGCCTGACGACGTCGGGTAGCCCAGGCAAGTCGAGGCGACCGTGCATGGTCGTGAGGAACGGCACGCCGAGACGACTGAGCAACGGCAGGGACAGCCAGTCGACATGCGCGTGGATTACGTCGAATTCTTTCGCACGCCTTGCGATTGCCTCCATCAGCATCGCGCTTGCGGCGGTCGGGTCCGCCCCCTTCTGTCCGAGCCGCAGCGCGCGGGGCCAGACCGGATGAAGCGCACCATTCGTCCTGGAATCGCCGCTCGCAAACAGCGTGACTTCGTGGCCGAGCTCGACCAGCCCATCCACCAGCCAGGCCACCACCCGCTCGGTGCCCCCGTAGAGCTTCGGAGGGACGCTTTCGGCCAGGGGAGCAAGCTGAGCGATGCGCATGGCAGGCTACCGTCAAGCCGCCGCACGCACGATCAGCACGATCGCGGCGGACAGAAGGTTCGAAATCGCGAGCAGCGTCCAATTCGGCCTGGCACTTGCGGCCGCGACCCGGCAGACGAGCCCTTCCACGAGCCTTAACATTCGTCCTCGGGAAGCCGATCGAGGTAGGCAATCCCGAATCCCGTGAGTTCTTCGGCATCGCTCCCGCGCGCTTCCCATCTCCCTTGCAGATGACGCTCGAGCAGGCAGCGACGGCAATCTGCGGCATCGACGTGGCGATGCCGGGCGCGGTAAACGGACCAAGCAATATCCACCGCCGTTCGCAGCGGGTCGTCGTCTACCATGTTCCAACTCCGAGATGGAGACGTTCATGGGACAGCAACTCGTTACGACGGCGGAAGTTTCCACTTTTTCCCGGTGGGGCCCGAAGCTGCGCACGGCCACCGCGGGCACAAGCAGGCGCCCTCGGAGAAATCAGGCGACGCGACGAGCCGCCATCTCTCCGGCTAGCACCAGCGCGGCGCGGCTGGCCCCGATTGATGCAATGCCCTGCCCGGCAATGTCGTACGCGGTGCCGTGCGCGGGCGTGCAGATCGGGAACGGGAAGCCGCCAAGCAAAGTCACGCCACGATCAAAACCCATCAGCTTCATCGCGATCTGGCCCTGGTCGTGATACATCGTCAGCACCGCATCGAAGGCGCCGCCCTTGGCGCGCAGGAATACGGTGTCAGCGGGAAATGGCCCTTCCGCGGCAATACCATCGCGCTGGCCGGCGGCGACCACGGGCGCAATGATGTCGATCTCTTCGCGGCCGAAATTGCCGCCGTCACCGGCGTGCGGATTGAGCCCGGCCACCGCGATGCGCGGCCGCGCAAAGCCGGCGTTGCGCATGCAGGCATCGGTCAGCTTCAGCGCGCGATGGATGCGTTCGCCGGACAGTCGCGCGGCGACGTCCTTGAGCGGGATGTGGGACGTCACGCGGGCGTTCCACAGCCGGTCCAGCACATTGAACTCGCTTGCGGGGGTTTTGAGTCCGACCACTTCGGCGGAGAATGCGATCTCGTCGTCATACTCTGCGCGGGCCAGCCGCATCGCCTGCTTGTTGAACGGCGTAAAGCAGACGGCATCGACCCGGCCGTCGCGGCCGAGCTCGAGCGCATGCTTGTAGTTGGCAAGCGCGAACCTGCCGCCGGCAAGGCTCGCGATCCCCTGCTGGATGTCGCCGGGATCGGGATGGCCGAGATCGACGAACAGAGTCTCGCCCTCCGCCGCGCGCAGATCGGCTCCCTGCTCCACTGTTGTCAGCTCCGGCTCGACGCCGGCAACGCGCGCGCCCGCGTCGAAGATGCGGCGGTCGCCGATCACGACAATCTGGCTGCTGGCGCGGATATCGTCCTGCACCACGAGCTTTGCGGTCAATTCCGGGCTGATGCCGGCGGGATCTCCCATTGCCAATGCAATGAGCGGCTTTGCGGTCATATGATCACTTTCTCCCGAGCGGTCTCTTGAGCTCTCTCTTGCGTTCTCTCTTGGGCTGTCGTCTCGTCGGTGGACGGCGCAGGCTTGCGCAGCAGGCGCGCAAGCTGCAGCACGAGCGGAAGCAGCAAAAGTGCGATGCCGGCCACGATCAGGCATGTCACCAGCTTGTTGGCGAAGAAGATCCCGAGCGATCCCTTGGACATCAGCATCGACTGCCGGAACGCGTCCTCGGCCTTATCCCCGATGACGATCGCGAGCACGAGCGGCGCCAGCGGATAGAACAGCTTCTTGAAGAGATAGCCGACGATGCCGAAGCCGAGCATCATGACGACATCGAGATAGGAGTTCGATACCGAATAGGCGCCGACGACGCAGATGATCACGATCAGCGGCGCGATGATCACGAAGGGAATCCGCATCAGGGCCGCGAAGACCGGAACGGTCAGCAGCACGAGTGCGACGGCGACGATGTTGCCGACATACATCGAGGCAATCAGGCCCCAGACAAAGTCCTTCTGGTCGACGAACAGCATCGGCCCGGGATTGAGGCCCCAGATCATCAGCCCGCCCATCATGACGGCCGCAGTGGCCGAGCCGGGAATGCCGAGCGAGAGCATGGGCAGAAGCGCGCTAGTGCCAGCCGCATGATCGGCCGTCTCCGGCGAGATGATGCCTTCAAGCTCCCCGGTGCCGAAATATCGGCCACGGCGCGAGAAGCGCCGGGCGATGCCGTAGCTCATGAACGACGCCGCAGTCGGGCCACCGGGCGTGATCCCCATCCAGCATCCGATCGCCGCGCTGCGCAACAGCGCAACGCTATGCCGCGGCAGGCGACCGATCGCGCGAAACACCTCGCGCCACTCTATCTTCGACGAGACCGCGCGGGCATGAAACTCCTCTTCGACGGCCACGAGCAGCTCGCCTATGCCGAACAGGCCCATCACCGCGACGACGAAGTTGACGCCCTTGACCAGCTCGTCGACGCCCATGGTGAGGCGCACGCTGCCGGAGACGGTGTCGATGCCGATGGCGGCGATGGCAAAGCCGATCGCCAGCGCGACGACAGTCTTGATCGGAGCAGCCCCGCCCATGCCGACGAAGCTGGCGAAGGCAAGAAAATAGACCGCAAAATATTCCGCCGGCCCGAAGGCGAGTGCGACTTGCGCCACCCATGATGCGAGGAAGGTGATCAGGATGACGCCGATCAGCGCGCCGAATGCCGCCGAGCCGAAGGCGGTGGCGAGCGCCGTCGTCGGCCGTCCATCGCGCGCCATCGGGTAGCCGTCGAAGGTGGTGGCGACAGACGACGGCTCGCCCGGGATGTTGAACAGGATCGAGGTCACGGATCCCCCGAACAACGCGCCCCAATACATGCTGGAGAGCAGGATGATGGCAGAGACCGGCTGCATGCCGAAGGTCAGCGGCAGCAGCAGCGACACCCCGTTCGGAGCACCCAGCCCAGGCAGCACGCCGACGAGAATGCCGAGCAGCACGCCGATCACCATCAGCGCCAGATGCGGCAGCGTGATCGCGATGCTGAAGCCGTGAAGGAGTTCTCCGAGATTGTCCATCGGCCTCTCCCTCAGAAGCCGAACGCCGCGGCGAGCGCGCCGTGCGGCAAGCTCACCTGGAACATGCGCTCGAACACGACGTAGAGCGCAAGCGCTGTCGCCGCCGCCATGCCAAGCGCGCGCGGCACGGATTGTTGTCGGGGGATCGCCAGCACCGCGAAGATGTACAGGGCCGAGGCGACGTACATCCCGGCCAACGGGATCGCAGGCACGAAAATCGCGGCCGGCACGAACAGGCCGGCAAGCCGGCGCAGCTCGATCGATGTGATGGCAATTGGGACGCTGGCGAGCGTCGCGGCCGGCATGACACCTCGAAACAGGTTGTAGAGGCTCCCGAGCACGATGATGATCCCGGTCAGGAACGGAAACGTCCCGGCGTCCACGCCCGCGCTCGACCAGCCGATGCCGTTATCGAGGCTGGAAATGACGACCGCCACACCGAAGCTTCCGGTGAGAACGGCTGTCGCAAGTTCGAGAGCGCGGCGCGATATCATCGAGGGCTCCGGTCAGGCCACGTACAGTGTCCGATTATGGCGCACGTGTTTTCCCAGCGTTCGCTGTCGTTCCGGCGGAGGGGTTTGAGGCGTGCGCCGCCTCACTTGACCAACCAACCCTGCTCGCTCGCAACCAGCCTGACGCGCTCGAGATCCTCCTTGATGAACTTGTCGAACTCGGCACCGGTCAGGAACGTGTCGACCTGGGAGGTTTTCTCGATGTAGTCCTTCCAGTCCGGCGTCGCCTGCACCTTCTTCATCAGGTCAACATAGAACGCGGCCTGGTCCGGCGTGACCTTGCCGGGGAGCCACACTGTGCGCGGCTGCTCATACTGCTTGATGTCGAGGCCCTGCTCGACGCAGGTCGGAACATCACCCCAGCCTTCGGTCGCGGTGACCTTGGCGCCCTGCGGCAGCCGCTTCGGGCTGAAGACGCAAAGCGGGCGCTGGGTGGCGCCACGCCATTGCCCGAGACTCTCGCTGGGATTGTTGACGTGAGAGTCGAGGTGTCCGCCGGCGAGTTGCACGGCCGTCTCGGCGCCGCTCTTGAAGGGAATATAGGTCAGCTTGATGTGGCCGGCCTTCTCGATCATGCGGGTCAGCACCTCGTCGGTATCCTTTGACTGCGCGCCGCCCATCTTGAACTCGCCTGATGCGGCCGCCTTCAGATAATCGCCCGCCGTCTTGTAGGGCGCGTCCTGCTTGACCCAGAGCAGGAACTCGTCCTGCGCCATCGCCGCGATCGGGGTGAGATCGGTGTAGTTGAAAGCGACCTTGGAGACGAGCGGCTGCTGCCAGGCATTCGACGTGCCGAAGATCACCTTGTAGGGATCGCCGGCGGACGCCTTGCCGTAGACATAGCCTTCCGCGCCGCTGCCGCCGCCCTTGTTGACGACGACGATCGGCTGCTCCACCAGCTTGTGCTTGGTGATGATGTTCTGCACGGCGCGCGCGAGATTGTCCGTGCCGCCGCCGGGCCCGGCGGTCGCCACGAACTCGATCGGCTTTTGCGGCTGCCAGGCCGAGAGCGCCGGCGTCGTGCCGGCGAGCACAATTACGGCTGCGGAGAGCAGAAGTTTTGATGTCTGACCCATGATGTCCTCCAGCTTATTTTTGTCTCTTGTTCTTGTTGTTTTCGACGTCCGGTCAGGCGACCCGTTCCTCGCCTCTTCCC
This sequence comes from Bradyrhizobium sp. 155, assembly GCF_023101105.1. Taxonomy (NCBI): domain Bacteria; kingdom Pseudomonadati; phylum Pseudomonadota; class Alphaproteobacteria; order Hyphomicrobiales; family Nitrobacteraceae; genus Bradyrhizobium; species Bradyrhizobium sp. 155. Next base: position 4,052,586 of record NZ_CP064704.1, read on the forward strand.
GATGCCAACACGATTGCGCCTTCTTGTTCGAGCGCGTCGATCTGCTTCCGGTCGAACCCATGCTCGGCCAGCACCTCGCTTGTATGCTCACCGTAGACCGGCGCGCCCGTGCGCACTTTGCCTGGGGTCTCCGAAAACTTGACCGGCAAGCCGATCGTCTTCACGGGCCCGAGCGTGGAATGCTCGACCTCGACAACCATCTCGCGCGCCAGCGTCTGCGGATCGCTGAGCGCCTCCAGCATGTCGTGCACGGGGCCGCACGGCACGCCCTTCTCGTCCAGTGCCGCCAGCCAGTGCGCGCGCGTGCGGGTGCGGAAGCGCTCGCTCAGAACAGCTTCGAGCTCCTTCAAATTGGCCATGCGGTCGGCGCCGGTGACGAAGCGTGGATCGGCTGCGAGCTCGCTTGCGCCGAGCGCCTCCAGCATCAACAGCCAATGCTTCTTGTTGGCGCCGCCGACCACCAACCAGCCGTCCGAGGCCTCGAACGCCTGATATGGCGCGTTGAGCGGATGCGCCGAACCCATGGCCCGCGGCGCGGTGCCCGCGGCCAGCGCGATGGTCGACTGCCAGTAGGTCTGCACCAGCGCGGCCTCATAGAGCGAGGTCTCGACCCACTGCCCTTCGCCGGTCTTGAGACGGTGCGTGTAGGCCGCGAGGATGCCCATGCTCGCCAGCAGGCCGGCGGTGATGTCGGACAGCGGCGGGCCGCATTTCACGGGCGGACCATCGGGACGTTCGCCGGTAAAGCTCATGATTCCGCTCATGGCCTGGGCGACCAGATCGAAGCCGCGGCGATGCTTGTAGGGTCCGGTGCGGCCGAAGCCAGACAGCGAGCAATAGATCAGCGTTGGATGCTGCTTGTGCAGGTCGTCATAGCCGAAGCCGAGGCGCTCCATGGCGCCCGGCGCAAAATTCTCGACCAGCACGTCGGCGCCCGCGATCAGCCGCCGCAACACCTGCTTGCCGCCATCGGTCTTCAGATCCAGCACGATGCCGCGCTTGTTGCGGTTCATCATCAGGAAGGAGGCCGCCTCGTCGCCGATCTTCGGCGGCACCGAATGGCGGGTGTCGTCACCGTTCGGCGATTTCTCGATCTTGATGACGTCGGCGCCCATATCGGCCAGCATCAAGGTGCAGGTCGGCCCTGCCATGACATGGGTGAGATCGATGACCTTGAGGCCGGCAAGCGGCCCCGAACGGCCGGAGGTTGATTGCGAGCGATCGCTTTGCATCGGGGCGTCCTATTGGCCGCGCCATTGCGGCGCGCGCTTGGTGAGGAAAGCATCGAGCCCTTCGCGAAAATCCTGGCTCGTGTAGCACATCAGGATGAGGTCTTCGCCCTCGTCGGGCGTCAGGCGCCTTTGCAGGCGCGCCACGGCCTGCTTGGTCGCATTCAGCGTCAGCGGCGCGTGGCTGGCGAGCAATTTGGCAACCTCGTCCGCGCGCCTTTCGAGCGCGGCGATATCCTCGACGACCTCGCCGAGCAGCCCGACACTGGCAGCCTCGGTCGCGTCGACGAGCCGCGCCGTGAAGATCAGATCCTTGACGCGGGCGGCGCCGATCAGCGCGGTGAGACGACTGACATTGGACATCGACAGGCAGTTGCCGAGCGTGCGGGCAATGGGAAAGCCGATTTTCGCGCTTTGGGTGCCGATGCGGAGGTCACATGCCGCGGCAATGCCCGCGCCGCCGCCGGTGCAGAACCCGTTGATCGCCGCGATCGTCGGCACGCGGCACTGTTCGAGCGTGGTCAGCACCCGATCGATGCGGTTCTCGTAGTCGATCGCGTCCTGCGGCGACTTGAAATCGCGGAACTGATTGATGTCGGTGCCCGCGGCAAACGCCTTGTCGCCGGCCCCGCGCAGCACCAGTACCTTGATCGCGTGATCGTCGTTGATCTCCTCGCAGATCGCGGCGAGCCGCTCATACATCGCGAAAGTGAAGGCGTTGCGCGCCTGCGGGCGGTTGAAGGTGATCCGCCCGATCCCGTCCTGGCGCTCGAAAACGAGGTCTTCCGCCTTCACCTGCTGGTCCATTTCCTCGATGTCCTTCTGCTTTTCTACATTTTTGAATGCAAAATGATCGATTTACAAGCCGGAACTTGCATTAATGCGTATATAGCTCCATTTTTGCATTCAAATGGACTTCAGACCCATGCTTCATGAGGAAGTCGTCGGCCGCATCCGGGCCATCCTGCTCGACGGCGAGATCCCGCCGGGCGCGCGGATTCCCGAGCGCGAACTGTGCGAGCGGCTGCAGATATCGCGCACGCCGCTCCGCGAGGCGCTCAAGGTGCTCGCCGCCGAAGGTCTCGTGCAACTCCTGCCGCATCGCGGCTCGCGTGCGGCAAAACTGACCGACAAGGATATGCGCGACCTGTTCGAGGTCTGCCAGGGCCTCGAGGCGCTCGCCGGCGAACTCGCCTGCGAACGCATCACCGATGCCGAGATCGACGCGATCGCTGCCGCGCACGCGGACATGGTGCGGCATTATCGCGAACGCGATCTGATCCAGTACTATCGCGGCAACCGCGCCATTCACGAAGCCATCGTCGTTGCGGCCGGAAACCCGGTGCTCGCGGGGCTGTATACGTCCGTGACCGCGCGCATCCGCCGCGCGCGCTATGTCACGCCGATGACGCCCGAACGCTGGGCGGTCGCCGTGAAGGAGCACGATGCCATCCTGAACGCACTGCAGAGGCGCGACGGCGTCGGCCTCGCCCATATCCTGCGAGCGCATTTGCGCCACAAGCGCGAAGAGGTTTTGCAGGCGGGCTTTGCCGAAACGGAAGGGAGCGAGCTCGCGCCGAGAATTGCGTGAGCCATAGGTCGCGGCGTACAAAGAATCTTGCGGTCACGCCGTATCGGGCGGCCAGCAGACACAATCACGACACAATCATTGATTGCTTTTGGCCGTACTGGCACGGATCGTGCTGACGAGGCTCGTCGGCAACGGACGTCTTTTGTCGCGCGCCGGAATTGCGCATCCAACTTCGACGAACCGAGATCATCGCCAAATCAATTCCACTTGCTCGCCTGCCTGAACCGGCGCAGCATTCGACCATCGGCGCGGGCCGAATGTAACGCGCAAGCAATTGCGCAAAACAAAAGACAAAAGCGGAGGAAACGCATGACAATCGATGTCTCACGTCGGTCCTTGTTGACCCTCGGGGCTGGCCTTGGTGCCAGCGCAATACTCGGCGGCAGCGCCTTGGCGCGCGCTCCCAAGCTCGGCACGCAGACGCCCTACTGGCACCGCTTCGTTCTCGGCGACGCCGAAGTCACCGTCGTGTCCGACGGACCGCTTCCCCTGGGCGATCCCTCGGGCACCTTCACCGGTGTTTCCAAGGAAGAGGTGAAGAAGATGCTCGTCGACAATTTCCTGTCGCCGGACAATGTCGTGCTCGAGCAGAACTCGCCGATCGTCAACACCGGCGACAAGCTCATCTTGTTCGATACCGGCATGGGCTCATCCAAGATGTTCGGCGCCACCACCGGTCGGCAGCAGAAGAGCATGACCGAGGCCGGCATTAAGCCCGGCGACATCGACGCCGTGGTTTGCTCGCATGCCCATATCGACCACATCGGCGGCATCGTGGACGACGGCGGAAAGCCGCTGTTTCCCAACGCGCAGATCTACATCTCGCAGACCGATTTCGACTTCTGGACCGACGAAGGCAAGCTCGGCAGCGCGGCCAAGGATTTCGTCGTTCACGCCCGCAAGAACCTGCTGCCGGTCCGCGACCGCATCGTGTTCTTCAAGGACGGCCAGGAATTTCTGCCTGGCGTGCAGGCAATCGCAGCGCCCGGTCATACCGTCGGCCACACCATCTTCATGGTCTCGTCGGCCGGCAAGTCCTTCGCCTTCCTTGGTGACCTGTCGCATCATCCCGTCCTGCTGCTCGAGCGGCCGCGGATGGAATTCTCCTACGACACGGACCCGAAGCAGGCGGCCGAGTCACGCGTAAAACTGCTGACCATGCTTGCTGCGAACAAGACGCCCGTGATGTCCTATCACTTCGCCTGGCCGGGCTATGGCCATGTCGCCAAGGCGGGTGAAGGATTCCACTATTATCCCGAACCGATGCAGATGACTTTGTAATCGCCGGACCTGGTCCGGGCGACGCACGCGCCGCCCGGACCATCCGAACGATCACCGCCGTCCGACTGGCCGGTAAAGAACTTCAAATTGCGTGATGCCTCCGGCGGCGTTGGCGAACATTACTTCCTAGTTGCAAGTTAAGTTCATTTCGCTCAATTGCGTTTGGGAGCGTCAATGTCCCGCGAGAACGATGGTTTTGTCTTCCATCGCGACCTGCTCCAATGGGTCCCGGATGTTATCTATCGGGCCGTCAACTTCTTTGTCACATGGGACAAACTGCCGACCCTGCTCGGAGCCGCCAATCTCTCGGCGTTCCGCGACCGGCTGCGGGAGCGCAATCTGCACCATACCGGCTACGGCACGACATCGCCTCGCTGGAACACGGGCAATGACCGGTGGCGTTCCGCCGACGGCTCGTTCAACAGCCTCGACCATCCGCGCATGGGGATGGCTGGCGCCCGGTTCGGACGCAATTTCGCGCTGTCCGAATGCGTACCGGACAGCCTGGACGACCTGCTCGAACCCAGTCCGCGCGTGATCTCGGAGGAATTGCTGGCGCGCCACGAATTTATTCCGGCGACCAGCCTCAATCTGCTGGCCGCCGCCTGGATCCAGTTCGAAACGCATAATTGGTTCAGCCATGGGGCCCCTAAGTCGGGAAACGAGTTCAAAATTCCGCTGACGCCAAACGACGAATGGCCTGCGGATGAGCGGATCGACGGCTGCATGAAGATCCGTCGGACCGTTTGCGACGGGACGCCACGTGAACCATGGCTCGGCGCGACCCCCACGTTCCGCAACCTCAACTCGCACTGGTGGGACGCCGGACAAATCTACGGCAGCGACCGCGCAAGGCAGATGCAGATCCGTTCCGGGGCAGATGGGAAGATCGCGGTCGGCGATGATGGGATGCTTCCAGCCGATCCGGTGCATCCCGGCGCCGATCTCACCGGCTTCAACGACAATTGGTGGGTGGGGCTCAGCCTGCTGCACAATCTCTTTGCACGCGAGCACAATGTCATCTGCGACGGCTTGAAGGCGCGGTATCCGACCTGGAAGGACGAGGAGCTATTCCAGCATGCGCGCCTGATCAACGCGGCCCTGATCGCCAAGATCCACACCGTCGATTGGACGCCAGGCATCCTCGGCCATCCCGCACTGGACTTCAGCATGCACGCCAACTGGTCGGGGATCCCGTGCCGGGTGCTGCGCGCCGTGCTCGGCAAGAACAGCGAAGCCGCCTTTGGCATCATCGGCTCTCCGACGGATCAGCACAGCGCGCCCTACGCGATGACCGAGGAATTCACCGCCGTGTACCGCCTGCACCCGTTGATCCCGGAAAACCTTGATGTACGGCGGCTCGATAGCACAGAGATTACCGCTAGCGACTTGGTCAAAATGCAGGGCCCCGCCTCCCGCAAGTTCATGCAGACTCACGGCTTCGCGAACCTGCTGTACTCGTTCGGCACCGCTCATCCCGGCGCCATTCGCCTCCACAATTTTCCCAACTTCCTGCGCCGGTTCACGAAAGACGGCCAGCCGCTGCTCGACGTGGCCGCGATCGACATCATGCGTGATCGCGAGCGCGGCGTGCCGCGCTACAACCGGTTTCGCGAGCTGGTCGGCAAGAAGCGGGTCAACACATTCGAAGAAATCACCAGCATCCCCGGTGCCGCCAGGAAGATGCGCGCGATCTACAAGGGCGACGTCGATCGCGTTGATCTGATGGTCGGATTATTGGCCGAAGACCTGCCGGACGGTTTCGGCTTCAGCGATACCGCCTTCCGCATTTTCATCCTGATGGCATCGCGGCGCCTGAAGAGCGACCGGTTCTTCACCGATGACTACCGGGCGGAAGTCTACACCAACTTCGGTCTGGACTGGATCCACAACAACGGAATGAAATCGGTGCTGCTGCGGCATATGCCGCAACTCGGACCGGCGCTCGAGGGCGTCAACAACGCCTTCGCCCCGTGGAACGTCCTGCGAGGCTGAGCCTTGGCCCATATGTTCAGCATTCCGGGCCTCGTCCGCCTCGGATGAGCGTCAGCCGCCCTAGCACCCGAGCTTGTCGGCGATCCCACCAAAATCCTTGGCGACGATGTCCCAATTGCCGGTGGCCTCGAAATCGACCTTCTGAAGCGGACCGTATTCGGTCGGCCGCGCCACGAAGGCCGTCTTCAGCCCGTTCTTCTGCGCGGCGGCGAGATCGCCGTTGTGGGCCGCGACCATCATCACCTGCTCCGGCTTGAGGCCGAGCAGGCGCGCGGCGCCGAGATAGGTTTCGGGATCGGGCTTGTAGTGCTCGAACAGCTCGGCCGACATGATGAGGTCCCAGGGAAGCCCTGCGAACTTCGCCATGTTGGTGAGCAGCGCGACATTGCCGTTCGACAGCGGCGAGATCACGAATTTCGTCTTCAGTCGGGTCAGGCCGGCGACGCTGTCGGGCCACGGGTGCAAGCGGTGCCACCCCTTGGTGAGGTGATCGAGATCGGCCTCGGTCAGGCCTGGAATCGAAAATTGCGCGACCAGTTTTTCGAGCGAGCGGCGATGCAGATCATCGAGCATGACGTAGCCGCGCTCGGGATGTTTGCGCACGTCATCCATCGAAGCCATGTACATGCCGCGCCAGCCGTCGACCAAGGCGGTCCAGTCGGCGCTGATGCCGCGGCCCTTCGCCCACCAGATGAAGTCGGTGATCAGGCTGGTGCGCCAGTCGACGACGGTGCCGAACACGTCGAAGACCAGGGCTTTGACGGCGGAGAGGTCGGACATGTGCGCTTCCTCTTTTTGTTGTTCGTCATTCGGGGACTCTCGTCAGAGCGGCCCCAGAATCCAGAGGTTATTGGCACGAGATTCCGGCCTCGACGCTGTCGCGCCGTCCTGAATGACGGCAGTCGTCAGTCGAGGTGGAATTTCGCCAGCTCGCGGTGCTCGGCCTTGATGTAGCGCACGGTGCCGGTGACGGAGCGCATCACCACCGTCTCGGTCTCGATCACGCCGTCCTTGCGGAATTTGACGCCCGACAGCAGCGAGCCCGTGGTGACGCCGGTGGCTGCGAACAGGCAGTCGCCGCGCGCCATGTCCTCGATGCCGTAGATCATCTTGGGATCGCTGACGCCCATCTTGGCGGCGCGCTCGCGCTTCTCGTCGGAGTCGAGGATGAGACGGCACTGCATCTGGCCGCCGATGCAGCGCAGCGCCACGGCCGCGAGCACGCCTTCCGGCGCGCCGCCGGTGCCGAGATACATGTCGACGCCGGTATTGTCGGGGTCGGCGCAGTGGATCACGCCGGCGACGTCGCCGTCGGTGATCAGGCGCACGGCGGCGCCAGTCGATCGCACGCTCTCGATGATGCTGGCATGGCGTGGCCGGTCGAGCACGAGAACGGTGATGCCGTCGGGCTTGACGCCCTTGGCCTTGGCGAGCCGGCGGACGTTTTCGGCCGGTGTCGCATCGAGCTCGACGACGCCCTTGTCGTAACCGGGACCGATCGCGAGCTTCTGCATGTAGACGTCGGGGGCGTGCAGCAGAGTACCGCCGTCGGCCATCGCCATGGTGGCGATCGAGCCCGGCATGTTCTTGGCGCACAGCGTGGTGCCTTCGAGCGGGTCGACCGCGATGTCGACCTGCGGGCCGGCGTTCATGCCGACCTTCTCGCCGATGAAGAGCATCGGCGCCTCGTCGCGTTCGCCCTCGCCGATGACGATGGTGCCCTCGATCGGGAGCTTGTTGAGCTCGCGCCGCATCGCGTCCACCGCGGCCTGGTCGGCCGCCTTCTCGTTGCCGTGCCCGCGCAGACGCGCCGAAGACACCGCCGCCCGCTCCGTCACACGCACGATCTCCAGCGTGAGAATGCGCTCGAGCAATGCTTGCGGCGGGACTGAAATATGGGTCGACATCGGCTCACTCCTTCGAAACAGTTTTGGACGGACATCTCCGCCGCATCAACTCGTAACACCCACAGTTCGTTCGAACCGTGTCAGTTCTTCTCGATCCTGATAACCTGCGGCCGTCCGCTGATCACCTTGTCCTTCTGCACGGCCGCGAGCGCACGGCGCACGGCGTCCTCATGCGTGGCATAGGTGATGAGAATGACAGGCACCGGGACCGCCTTGCCGTCTGCCGGCGCAGCGCCGCCATTGGGATGGCGCTGCACGATCGACTCGATTGAAATCTTCTGCTCGGCGAGCCGGGTCGCGATCGCAGCCGCGGTGCCCGGGAAATCGCGTGCCAGAAGGCGGATGTAGTAGCCGCCCTCGTGGCGCTCCATCGGCGCCTTCTTGGTGTCGCGCAGCTGCGAAATCGGCCGGCCGAACGGATTGGCGCGAATGCCGCGCGCAACGTCGGCGATGTCGGCGACGACGGCGGATGCGGTCGCGGCGCCACCGGCACCGGGGCCGACCAGCGTGATCGGCGGGATGCCCTCGCCATCGATCGTGACCGCGTTGGTGACACCCATCACCTGCGCTATCGAGGAGGATTTCGGAACCATGGTCGGATGCACGCGCTGCTCGATGCCCGTGGCGGTGCGAACCGCGACGCCGAGCAGCTTGAGCCGGTAACCGAGATCGTCAGCGGCACGGAGATCTTCCGGCGCGATGGAGGAGATACCTTCGACATACACCGCGCTTTGAGCAACTTTCGTGCCGAAAGCGAGGCTGGCGAGAATGGCGAGCTTTTGCGCGGTATCGTGGCCGTCGACGTCGAATGACGGATCGGCCTCGGCATAGCCGAGCCGTTGCGCGTCCTTCAGGCATTCGGCGAAGGACAGGCCCTCCTGCTCCATCCGGGTCAGGATGTAATTGCAGGTGCCGTTGAGGATGCCGTAGACCCGGTTGATGCCGGTTCCGGCAAGACCTTCGCGTAACGTCTTGATGACAGGGATCGCAGCGCCGACGGCTGCTTCGAAATTCAGCGCGCCGCCGTGCTTTTCGGCGGCCTTTGCCAGCTTGAGGCCGTGCTTTGCCAGCAACGCCTTGTTGGCGGTAACGACGGACTTGCCGGCGGCGAGCGCGGCCTCGACCGCCGCCAGCGCGGGATCGCCCGCGCCGCCCATCAGCTCGACGAAGCAGTCGATGCCCGGATGCGTGGCGAGGGCAAGCGGATCCTTGACCCATTCGATGCCGCGCAGATCGACGCCGCGCTTCTTCGCCTTCGAGCGTGCGGTGACGGCGACGACACGGATGCCACGGCCGCTGCGGCCGGCAAGCACCCGCGCCTGCGTTTCGATCAGACGGACAACTTCGGCGCCCACGGTGCCGAGCCCCGCTATGCCCACTTTCAGGGGTGCAACCATGATGCCTTGGAAAACCTGCGGAAGAGAACTTAACGCCGAGTGGCGAGCGGAACGACGTTGTGCAACGTTTCGATGCCGCTTTCAAGGAAGCGGCGCACGCCACGCGCGGCCTGCCTGATCCGTTGCTCGTTTTCCACCATGGCGATGCGGACATATCCTTCGCCATGCTCGCCGAAGCCGACGCCGGGCGAGACCGCGACACCGGATTTCTCCACCATCAGGGTCGCGAACTGCATGCTGCCGACGCTGCGGAAGGCTTCCGGCAGCGGCACCCAGGCGAACATCGATGCTTCCGGCGGCGGGATCTCCCAGCCGGCACGGCCGAACGATTCCACCAGCGCGTCGCGCCGCTTGCGGTAGGTGTCGCGCATCTCCTTGATGCAATCGTCCGGTCCGTTCAGCGCGGCGGTCGCTGCGACCTGGATCGGCGTGAACGCACCGTAGTCGAGATAGGATTTGACGCGGCCGAGTGCCGCAATCACGCGCTCGTTGCCGACCGCGAAGCCCATGCGCCAGCCAGCCATCGAATAGGTCTTCGACATCGAGGTGAACTCGACGGCAACGTCCATCGCGCCCGGCACCTGGAGCACCGAGGGCGGCGGGTTGCTTTCGTCGAAATAAACCTCGGCATAAGCGAGATCCGACAGGATCAGGATCTCGTGCTTCTTCGCGAACGCGACCAGGTCCTTGTAGAAGTCGAGGCTCGCGACATAGGCGGTCGGGTTCGAAGGATAGCAGACCACGAGCGCCAGCGGCTTCGGGATCGAATGCACGATCGCCCGCTCGACAGCCTCGAAGAATTGCGGCGTCGGCTCCGAGGGCACCGAACGGATCACGCCGCCCGCCATCAAGAAGCCGAAGGCGTGAATCGGGTAGCTCGGATTGGGACAAAGGATGACGTCGCCGGGCGCGGTGATCGCCTGCGCCACGTTGGCAAAGCCCTCCTTGGAGCCGAGCGTCGCCACCACCTGGGTGTCGGGATTGAGCTTCACGCCGAAGCGGCGGGCGTAGTAGCCGGCCTGGGCCCGGCGCAGCCCGGGGATGCCGCGGGAGGCCGAGTAGCGGTCGGTGCGCGGCTTGCCCAGCGTCTCCTTCAGCTTCTCCAGCACGTGCGCAGGCGCCGGCAGGTCCGGATTGCCCATGCCGAGGTCGATGATGTCGGCGCCGGCGTTCCGCGCGGCTGCCTTGGCCCGGTTGACCTGTTCGAACACGTAAGGCGGAAGGCGGCGGATGCGGTAAAATTCTTCCATGGCTCTCTCGGCTCCGGCAACCGGTCAGGACAGAATCGACAGGCCATAAAGACCAGGCGGAAGGCGCCCGCATCTCTCGCGAAAATTACTCAAGATCAAATACTTAGAGCAATCATCGACGACGTTGACTGAAGTCGTTCGCCCTGACTCTCGGCTGAACTAAGGTCTTTTAGCACGGCGAGGCGGAGGCGCCAGCGATTACCTTGCGGCGCCCTATTTCGCGTCCTTGGTGGCAACCGCCTGACGGTCGCGCGCGGCAGCAAGCTCGGCCTCGATCTTGGCGCGTTGGTCCGGCGGCATGACGGCCTGATCGCGATCCGGCGGCAGATCGTGCACCGGCAGATAGCTAGCGGCCTCTCTGGGATGCGCTTGAGCATCGGAAGGCGTCATATCCGCGAGCTGGCTCGAGCAGCCGCCCAGGGCGAGCGTCGCCATCAGCAGCGCGCCACAGATCCGCCGCGACTTTTGCAGGTCCCTCAACGCCAACACTAGGGAAATCCCCACTTCGTCCCAAAGCACGGCCCCGGGCAACCTTACCCAAGTCCGCGCCCAAGCTCAAACCATTGCTGCCCAAACGGTGCGAGCGAGAAAATAGCCCAGTCCATCAAGCCGAGCGGTGCGGCTCGATTGTGACGGAACCAAGAAAATTTTGTCGCACTGCAACACATCTTCGAGAGTGTTTAACGCCAAACATGCGAGCTTCGCGGTGACGAATACGGAATGAATCGTTACTGTTCTCCTCATGAGTATGGCCACCACCGATACGCCCAAACCCGAGACGAAGTTCGATGCGGAAGCCTTCGCGATGAATGTCGCGCGGGCGATGGAAAGCGGCGGCAAGGCGCTTGCCGCGTACCTGAAGCCGCGCGAGAGCGGCGAGGTGCAGGATCGTCCGCCGGCGGAGCTTACCGAGGTCATCAAGACCTTCACCGCCGTCGCCGAATACTGGCTGTCGGATACGTCGCGGGCCTCCGCACTCCAGACCAAGCTCGCCAAGGACTATCTTGACCTCTGGGGCTCGGCGGCGCGCCGCATGGCCGGTCAGGACGCACCGCCCGCGATCGCACCCTCGCCGCGCGACAAGCGCTTTGCCGATCCGGAATGGAAGTCGAACCAGTTCTTCGATTTCATGATGCAGCTCTATCTGCTCACGACCAAATTTGCGCAGGAGCTTGTGCGCGAAGCCGAGGGCCTCGATCCGCAGACCCGCCGCAAGGCCGAGTTCTACGTCCAGCAGGTCACCAACGCGATATCGCCCTCCAACTTCGTGCTGACCAATCCGGAAGTGCTGCGCGCGACGGTGGCCAGCAGCGGCGAAAATCTCGCGCGCGGCCTGAAGATGCTGGCCGAGGACATCGCCGCCGGCAAGGGCACGCTGAAGATCCGTCAGTCCGATCCGGACAATCTCGTCGTCGGCGTGAACATGGCGACGACGCCGGGCAAGGTGATCTACCAGAACGAGATGATGCAGCTGATCCAGTATGCGCCGGCGACGGAGAAGGTGCTGCGCACGCCGCTCCTGATCATCCCGCCCTGGATCAACAAATTCTACATCCTCGATCTCAAGCCGGAGAAATCCTACATCAAATGGTGCGTCGATCAGGGCATCACCGTGTTCGTGATCTCATGGGTCAATCCCGACAAACGCCTCGGAGCCAAGAGCTGGGAAGACTACATGAAGGAAGGCCCGCTCACGGCGATGGACGTGATCGAGAAGGTCACCGGCGAGATGAAGGTGCACACCGCGGGCTATTGCGTCGGCGGCACCATGCTCGCGACCACGCTGGCCTGGCTCGCCGAGAAGCGCCGCCAGCGCGTGGCGTCCGCGACGTTCTTCGCGGCACAGGTCGACTTCACCCATGCCGGTGATTTGCTCGTGTTCGTCGACGAGGAGCAGATCGCATCCCTCGAGCAGGACATGAAGGCGGCGGGCGTGCTCGAAGGCTCGAAGATGGCGATGGCCTTCAACATGCTGCGCTCCAACGATTTGATCTGGTCCTATGTCGTCAGCAATTACCTCAAAGGCCAGCAGCCGAGCGCGTTCGACCTGCTGCACTGGAATTCGGACGCGACCCGCATGACCGCGTCGAACCATTCGTACTACCTGCGCAATTGCTACCTTGAGAACCGGCTCTCGACCGGCACGTTGGTGCTGGACAACACCTTGCTCGATCTCTCCAAGGTCATGGTGCCGATCTACAATCTCGCAACCCGCGAGGACCATATCGCGCCGGCTGAATCGGTGCTGTACGGCTCCCAGTTCTTCGGCGGCCCGGTGAAATACGTGCTGTCCGGCTCGGGCCACATCGCCGGCGTGGTCAATCCGCCCGCCTCGAACAAATACCAGTACTGGACCAACGACAACGTGAAGTCCGCCAACGTCGCCGAGTGGATGAAGGGCGCGGTCGAGCACAAGGGCTCGTGGTGGCCGGACTGGCGGCAATGGCTGGGCGCACTCGATCCCGAGGAAGTCCGGGCCCGCACGGTCGGCAGCGAGGCGTTTCCCCCGATCGAGGACGCGCCCGGCAGCTATGTCAGGGTTCGCGCATAGCAGAATCTTCCGCGCTTTCGTATAAGCTCCATGCCTGCAGCAGAAATTGATGAGGGGACCGGGTTATGACGCGTGAATTGTTCTGGCTGACACTGACGGTGGTCCTGACCGGAATCCTCTGGATTCCCTACACCATCAACCGCTGCCAGATTCGCGGTCTTGGTGGCGCGATGGCCAATCCCTCGCGCACCGACAAGCCGCAGTCGGAATGGGCGAACCGCCTGATGTTCGCGCATGACAACGCCGTCGAGAACCTCGTGCTGTTCGCGCCGCTGGTGCTGATCCTGAACGCGATCGACTACTCCTCGAAGTGGACGGTGCTTGCCTGCGCCGTCTATTTCTGGTCGCGCGTTGCGCATCTGATCGTCTATGCGATGGGTATTCCCGTCTTCCGCACCCTCGCCTTCACCGTCGGCTTTCTCGCCCAAGCCGTGCTGGCGCTAGCGATCTTCAAGGTACTCTGATCGGCCCCGGATGGGTTGGCGCCCGCAACGAACGGGTGAAATCTCAAAGGCCTATCGCGGCTGCCGGTGTTGCCGAATGACGACAGTGCGTAAAAAAGCAGCAATGCCCTCTTGGGCTGACGCGATGGATCGCACATCCAGAGGTATATTCGCCCATCGCAATTGATTGATTCGGGGCAGACATGAATTGGAAGATTGCATCCGCGCTCGCCGGCCTCTCGCTCGCCGCCGTCGCGACCCAGGCTAACGCCGCAGATCTCGCCGCCCGTCCTTACACCAAGGCGCCGCCGATGATCGCCGCGATCTATGATTGGAGCGGCTTCTACATCGGCGCCAACGGCGGCTATGGCTCGTCACGCAATTGCTGGGACCAGACGGTTGGTTTCGCGGCCGGCGTTGCGGAAGGCTGCCATGACGCGACGGGCGGCGTCGCCGGCGGCCAGATCGGTTATCGCTGGCAGAGCAGCGCCTTCGTATTCGGCCTCGAAGCGCAGGGCGACTGGGCGGACCTCTCCGGCCGGAACGCCAGCACCGTGCTCGGCGTCGCGAACCGCACCCGTGTCGATGCTTTCGGCCTGTTCACCGGCCAGATCGGCTACGCCTGGAACAGCGCACTGCTTTACGCAAAGGGCGGCGCCGCCGTCACCCGCAATCGCTACCGCGGCATCGGAACCGGCGGTCTGGCCGGAGCCGAGTTCGACGGTGCCGACGACACCCGCTGGGGCGGCACGGTCGGCGTCGGCATCGAATACGGCTTTGCGCCGAACTGGTCGGTCGGCCTCGAATACGACCATCTGTTCATGGGCCGGCGCGACGTTACCCTCACGGCAAACGGCGTGCTGGCACCCGTCGGCACGTTCTCACGTACCGACCGCATTGGCCAGGACGTCGACTTGATCACGGCCCGCATCAACTACAGGTTCGGCGGCCCGATCATCGCGAAGTACTGAGAAGCGCCCCTCGCGGCCGTCATGCCCGGGACCAGCCCGGTCATGACGAGCAGCGAATGTTGCTCCTACGCCTCCGGCAATCCCAGCATTAGTCGCATGTTCTGCACGGCCGCGCCGGACGCGCCCTTGCCGAGATTGTCGAGCCGCGCGACCAGCACCGCCTGATGGTACTTGTCGCTGGCGAAGACGTAGAGTTCGAGCGTGTTGGTCTCGTTGAGCCCTTCCGGCTCGAGCTTGCCACCCTTGGTCGTCTCGTTCTGCAGCGGCATCACCGAGACGTATTTCGAGCCGGCGTAACGCTTTGCCAGCGCGGCCTGGAGATCGGCGCCGCTGGGCTTGCCGGGCAGCGTGTCGAGCTGGAGCGGCACCGACACCAGCATGCCCTGCCGGTAGTTGCCGACCGACGGGATGAAGATCGGCCGCCGCGTCAGGTTCGAATAGAGCTGCATCTCCGGCAGATGCTTGTGCTCGAAGCCGAGGCCGTAGAGTTCGAAGGACGGCGCGCTGCCGTCCTCGAAACTCGCGATCATCGACTTGCCGCCGCCGGAATAGCCGCTCACCGCATTGATGGTGACGGGATAGTCGCGCGGCAGCAGGCCGGCATCGACGATCGGTCGCAGCAGCGCGATCGCGCCGGTCGGATAGCAGCCGGGATTGGACACCTTCTTCGCAGCATTGATCTTGCCAGCCTGATCCGGCGTCAGTTCCGGAAAGCCATAGGCCCAGTCGGGCGCGACCCGGTACGCGGTCGAGGCATCCAGCACCTTCGGGCCCGACGGCCCCATGCTGTCGATGAGCGCAACCGTTTCCCTGGCAGCATCGTCGGGCAGACAGAGGATGACCAGATCAACCTTCTCCATCAGCGCCTTCTTGGCCGCGGGATCCTTGCGCTTGTCGTCGGCAATCGTCTTCACGACCACGTCGCTCTGCAGCTTCAGCCGCTCGTTGATGCCAAGCCCGGTGGTGCCGGAGCCGCCGTCGACGAAGACGGTGGCCGGCTTTGTCGCAGCGCCAGTGGTCGGTGCTTTCGTCGTTTCAGTGAGGCTCATGGCGCGCTCCTTTCGAGCATGTTGGTTTCGGATGCGAAGGCCTCCGGCCTTACGTCCTGCATCAGTTGCGCGATCTCCCTGGCGTCGGCATGGGCTTGCGCGCCAAGCGCATTGGCGATCGCCATATAATCGGCGTCGGACTTGTGCTGGTTGAGCTTGAAGCTGGCTTCGACCTCCTCAACCGTCATGACCAGACCCACGATCGCCTTCTTCATCGCCTCGAGCCGCCCGGCCGTCATCTTGCCCGACGTCCACGGCTTCTTCGGCAACAGCCAGTTTTCGAACTTGTTACTGAGCGTATCGATTTGCACGGCCAGTTCACCATCCGACAACAACCGCACCGGCCCGGTCAGATGGACCGACTGGTACAGCCAGGTCGGCACCTGATCCGGCGAGACGTACCAATCCGGCGACACGTAGGCATCGGGGCCGTTGACCGCGAGGAGCCAGGAGGTCGTCCCGTCCGCAAGCTTTAGCAGCGGATTGTGACGGGCGACATGAAACGCGGCCTGCGGCGTGCCGTCCGCGGCATAGGTCAAATAGAACGGCAGCGGCGAGGCGATCGGCTTGTGGCCGTCGAAGGCGCACATGGTGCCGAAGCCGCGCGTGTCGGCGAATTTCAGGCTCGCGGCGCGGTCCTGCTTGAAAAAGGGTGGCGTATACATCGTAGTCTCCTGCTGGCCTCCTTGCTGGCCGCCGGATCAGATCGCACTGACAGGAGAGAGAATGCCGCGGATCGGATCCAGCGGCAAAGACGATGATCTCAAACGCGATCGACCGCCCAAACCGCTAAAGAGCGGCGGCGGCGACGGGCGAACAGGATGGTCGCGGCGTTGATCATGGCGCGGTGCTATAAGGCCAGCTGCGGTCGCCGTCAAGGTTCCGACGTCACACCACGCCCCAGATCCATTCCATGATCTTGGCGATCACATCTCCGAACAGCAGCAGCGCCGCCGACCAGATCAGTGCCGAGACGAAATTGGCGGCCTGGAAGCTCCAATAGGGCATCTCGAAAATGCCGGCTGCAAGCGGCACGGAGGCACGCAAGGGGCCGAAGAAGCGGCCGATGAAGATGCTCGGCACGCCCCAGCTGCGCACGAAGGCCTCGCCTCTGGGCAGGAGTTCCGGATAACGCGAGAGCGGCCACATCTGCGCGACCTGCTCCTTGTAGCGATAGCCGAACCAGTAAGAGACCCAGTCGCCCAGCGCCGCCCCGATGCCACCGGCGATCCAGACCGGATAGAAGCTGATGCCACTCGCGCCGATCAGCGCGCCGATAGCGACCAACGCGCCCCAGGCCGGGATCAGCAGCGAGATGAAGGCGAGCGACTCCCCGAATGCGAGCACGAACACGATGGGAGCTGCCCACGTCTGGTGAGCGCGCACGAAATCGGCGAGCCCGTGCGCAAACTGCTCCATTCAAAAATAGCCTTTCCGTCCTGCCCGAAGGTGCTGCTCGATGAAAAGGACTGGTAAGCCAATGACTTGTGTGACATCAAGTCACAAAGCCAAGTCCAGCCGGACCGGACCGTCACATTGCCGGGAATTGATGGGGATGCGGCGTAAAATCGCCGGGATTGGTTCCCAACCACACCGCCCGGCCCGCCCCGCGATAACCTTTCCAGGCGAGAAGTGGCATAGTCGGCCCAACCGATTCGCCGCTCATGCGGCCCTCGCAACGCATAAAGATATATGTCCAAGCAGTTGAAGCCCAAAGCAAAAGACGATTTTTTCGGCGGCGATGAGCCCAAGCCCCGCGCCGCCAAGGCCGCCCCGCGCGCGGGCGGTGCCGAGGCCGACTACACCGCAGCCGACATCGAGGTCCTCGAAGGTCTGGAACCGGTGCGCCGCCGGCCCGGCATGTATATCGGCGGCACCGACGAGAAGGCGCTGCATCACCTCTTCGCCGAAGTCATCGACAACTCGATGGACGAGGCGCTCGCGGGGCATGCGACCTTCATCGGAGTCGAATTGAGCGCGGACGGCTTTTTGACCGTCACGGACAACGGCCGCGGCATCCCGGTCGATCCGCATCCAAAATTCCCGAAGAAGTCGGCGCTCGAAGTCATCATGTGTACGCTGCACTCGGGCGGCAAGTTCGACTCCAAGGTCTACGAGACCTCGGGCGGCCTGCACGGCGTCGGCATCTCCGTGGTGAACGCCCTCTCCTCGCTGCTCGAGGTCGAGGTCGCGCGCAGCCAGAAACTCTATCGCATGACGTTCGAGCGCGGCCACCCAAAGGGCAAGCTCGAGGATCTCGGCAAGATCAACAACCGCCGCGGAACCCGCGTGCGCTTCAAGCCGGACACCGACATCTTCGGTGCCAAGGCAGCGTTCAAGCCGCAGCGCCTGTTCAAGATGACGCGTTCGAAGGCGTATCTGTTCGGCGGCGTCGAGATCCGCTGGAATTGCGCGCCCGAACTGCTTAAGGGCGTCGACGACGTGCCGGCGGAAGCGACGTTCCACTTCCCCGGTGGCCTCAAGGACTATCTGGCCGCCGCGATCCACGCCGACACGCTGGTGCATCCCGACATCTTCTCCGGCAAGTCGGGCCGCAACGGCGCCCATGGCGCCTGCGAATGGGCGGTGGCCTGGACCGCGGATGCCGACGGCTTCCTGTCTTCCTACACCAACACTGTGCCGACGCCCGACGGCGGCACGCACGAATCCGGGCTGCGCAGCGCGCTGCTGCGCGGCCTCAAGGACCACGCCGAACGCGTCGGCCAGGGCAAGCGCGCGTCGTCCATTACGTCAGAAGACGTGATGGTGGGTGCAGCCGTGATGCTCTCGGTGTTCGTGCGCGAGCCTGAATTCCAGGGCCAGACCAAGGACCGTCTCGCCACCGCCGAAGCGCAGCGCATCGTCGAACAGGCGATGAAGGATCCGTTCGACCATTGGCTGTCGGGCAATCCGAACCAGGCCAACAGGCTGCTCGACTTCGTGGTCGACCGCGCCGAGGAGCGGCTGCGCCGCCGCCAGGAGAAGGAGACCGCGCGCAAGACCGCCGGCAAGAAGCTGCGCCTCCCCGGCAAGCTCGCCGATTGCAGCGATGCAGGGTTGGAAGGCTCAGAACTCTTCATCGTCGAGGGTGACTCGGCCGGCGGCAGCGCCAAGCAGGCGCGCGACCGCAAGACCCAGGCCGTGCTGCCGCTGCGCGGCAAGATCCTCAACGTCGCGTCCGCCGGCAAGGACAAGCTGACGGCGAATACGCAGCTCGCCGACCTCGTGCAGGCGATCGGCTGCGGGATGCTCGCGCAGTATCGGGAAGAGGATCTGCGCTATCAGCGCATCATCATCATGACCGACGCCGATGTCGACGGTGCCCACATCGCTTCACTGCTGATCACCTTCTTCTACCGGCAGATGCCGCGGCTGATCGACGAAGGCCATCTCTTCCTCGCCGTGCCGCCGCTCTACAAGCTGACCAACGGCACGAAGTCGGTCTACGCCCGCGATGACGCGCACAAGGCAGCGCTGATCAAGAGCGAGTTCAACGCCAACGCCAAGGTCGAGGTCAATCGCTTCAAAGGCCTCGGCGAAATGATGCCGGCGCAGCTCAAGGAAACCACCATGGATCCGGCAAAGCGGACCATGTTGAAAGTGGTTCTGCTCGCCGACGACCGCGACACCACGGCGGATTCGGTGGAGCGCCTGATGGGCACCAAGGCCGAAGCGCGCTTCGCGTTCATCTCGGACAAGGCCGAATTCGCCAATGACGACCTGCTGGACGTCTGATCCGCAGGCGCTGCCCGGTCGTATCCATCCAGAGCCCCGGCATGATGCCCGGGGCTCTTTTGTTTTTTGGGAGATGACAACCGCTCTTTCCCGCCAATCCCGCCAACGTCCGCCTCGATTTCGTTGATTCCCGGCCTCATCGCGCCGCGACTCGGCCAACGACTCACCGAGCCATGACTGATGCAGGACTGCCTCCATTTCGGACAAAGCCGGATTCGCTAACGAGAAGCTACCAAAACGCAAATCGCAAAATTCGACGTACTGCATTGATAATGCGTACTTATTTCACATTTCCACGACGGCACCCAGAATCCCTGCCGTGCGGCGTTTCCCGGCGACTGTGCCTGCTCTGCAACAGCATTTCGGAGAGAAGCAGGTATAGTCCGGGACATCAGATCACACGGACTTCAGTGCGCTCGCGCCTGCCAGACAGACCAAAGCTTGGGGATTTTTAAGATGAAGAAGATTTTGCTCGCACTGACCGCGGTTGCCGCGATGACCGCTTCGGCCTCGGCCGCTGACCTTGGCGCCCGTCCCTACGCGAAGGCGCCGATGGCGGCTCCCGTCGCCAACTGGACCGGCTTCTACATCTTCGGCGGTGGCGGTGGCGGTCTCTCGAACGCCGACCAGCACGTGCAGACCACGGTTGGCGCAGTTCCCCTGACGATCGATCAGCGCCAGGGTGGCTCGGGCTGGTTCGGCACCGTCGGTCTCGGCTACGACTGGCAGTTCAGTGGCACCTGGGTCGCCGGCGTGTTCGCTGACGGTCAGTTCGGCAGCATCCGTGCTACCATTCAAGATCCCCTGCTCGGCATCACCGGCAACCAGAAGCTGGAAGACTCCTGGGCCGCTGGTGTGCGCCTCGGCTGGCTGGTCGCTCCGAACGTTCTCTCCTACGTCAACGGCGGTTACTCCGGCGCCCACTTCGGCAGCACCAACTTCATGACCTTGGCTGGCGCTCCGGCCGGCGTTCACCTCAACGGCTACAACCGCAATGGCTGGTTCATCGGCGGCGGCGTTGAGAACAACCTGAACATCTTCGGCATCCAGTCGCCCGGCTGGTTCATGAAGACCGAGTACCGTTCGGCCTTCTACAATGCCAAGACCCAGGACATCCTGTTCGATGCCGGTAACCTCCCGGTCGGTCAGAGCATTCGCGCCAACAGCTGGAACCAGACGATCTCGACTTCGCTGGTTTACCGCTTCAACTGGACCGGTCCGGTCGTCGCGAAGTACTGATCCGAACGCAAGTCCAGACGTCAAAGCCCCGGCATCGTCCGGGGCTTTTTCGTTGTACGGTGCTTCAGCGGACCTTGCGTATGGACATGCATCCGCCCTGCGGCCTGCATCAGCGGCCATTGTATCCGAACCACGGCTACGGCTAGTCTCCCGCTAAGTTTTCGGGCCGCGGCTATCGTCATGCCGCGTCACGACAGAAGCGGACTAATGGGGAGGAATGCATGCGCAGATTTCTGCTTGTAGCAGGCCTGTTTGCCCTTGCCGTCGGGCTGCTCTGGATCGGACAGGGTACGGGCACCGTCGCGTGGCCGCGATCGAGCTTCATGGTCAACCAGCTGCAATGGGCCGGCTATGGCGCAGCCATGGCCGGCTTCGGGCTGGTGCTGATCTGGCAGAGCAACCAATAGAAGAAACCAGGGAATAGCAGCATGACATCCAGTCGGTTCGATCTGCGCGGCAAGGTCGCCATCGTCACGGGAGGCAATGGCGGCATCGGGCTCGGCATGGCCCGTGGCCTCGCCGATGCCGGCGCCAACATCGCCGTGGTCGGGCGCAACGAAACCAAATCCGCCGCCGCCGTCGCTGATCTCAGCCAGCGCGGCGTGAAGGCGATCTCTGTTCCCACCGACGTCACCGACAAGGCGGCCATCGCCGCGATGATCGATCGCGTCGTCAGGGATTTCGGCCGCATCGACATCCTCATCAACAATGCCGGCATGAGCATCCGCAAGCCGCCGCACGAGCTCGAGCTCGACGAGTGGAACACGGTGATCAACACCAATCTCACCAGCGCCTTCCTGTGCTCGAAGCTGGCCTATCCGGCGCTGAAGGCGTCCGGCAACGGCAAGGTGATCAACATCGGCTCGATGATGTCGATCTTCGGCGCGAGCTTCGCAACGGCCTATGCGGCGAGCAAGGGCGGCATCGTTCAGTACACGCGCGCCTGCGCCAATGCGTGGGCGCCCGACAACATCCAGGTCAATGCCATCCTGCCGGGCTGGATCGACACCGACCTGACCCGCGGTGCGCGGCAGCAGGTATCGGGATTGCACGAGCGGGTGCTGGCACGCACGCCTGCGGGGCGGTGGGGCGACATCGACGACTTCGCCGGCATCACCGTGTTCCTCGCCTCATCCGCCTCCAACTTCGTCACCGGCACCGCGATCCCCGTCGATGGCGGGTTCTCGGTGATGGCGTAGGCCGCACCAATAAATCTGCACACAAAAAAGAAGCCCCGGACAATGCCGGGGCTTTTGAATTTGGGCAGTGATCGTCTTTTATGGCTGCTTGGTCGTTCGTTGACCCACTTAGTAGCGGGCGATGACCGGCGCGTCGAACTTGTAGCTGGCGCGCACGACGGCCCACTGCAGGTCGCGCGGCTTGGCATCGAAGCTGTAATTGCCGGAGGTGCCGCCGAGTTGATAGGTCTGGCTGGCGAAGGCTGCGTAGTTGTACTCGAGGCCGACGATCCAGTTGCGGGTGATGCCGTATTCCCAGCCGGCACCGACGGTCCAGCCGTTGGCCCAATGGGTCTGACCGCCGGAACCGGTGGCCGGACCGACCGTATCGGTGACCGACAGACGGTTGTTCACGCCGGCATAGCCGCCCTTGATGTAGAACAGGTTGTTCTGCACGGCGAAGCCCGCGCGACCGACGACGGTGGCAAGCACATTGGTGCGCCAGGAGAACACGTCGTCACCCGCGCCGAACGCGGTGTTCAAGAACGAGCCCTTGTTGTCGAGGCCCGAGATCGTGCCTTCCATACCGAACACGTAGTTGTTGGCCTGCCAATTGTAGCCGATCTGGGCGCCGCCCAGGATGCCGGAGTTGCGCTGACGGTAGCCCTGCCCCGGGGTCAGATCGCCAAACGGTGCGCCGGTCCCGTTGTTGATGAACTGCTCGTTGGTCCATGCACCGCCGATGTGGCCGCCGACATAGAAGCCGGTCCAGTTGAACATCGACTCCATATAGGCCGGCGCCTTTGTGTAGGGCCGAGCACCGAGATCGGCGGCGGAAGCGGCGCCGGTCGAAATCAGAGCGGTCGTGCAGGCGAAGGCGGCAATCAACTTGTTACGCATGGTACACCCCGTGTCCTTTGATGGGTGCACGCTCACACGCAGGTCTTACTCAAATTTGAATCAAGACAGTTAAGACGTCGGATTGGCAAGCAGCGCGCCTTCAATCCGTCTGCGCTGTTGCACGCAGGCAACGCGTCGAGCGCGATTTAACGCCGCGTTATCCCTACCGGGCCCTTGCGCTACCGTGCCGGCGCAGCCTTCGACTGCACGTGCTCGGGCCGGACGCCAAGCGCGAGCAGGCGCGCCGGAATGCCCTGGAGCCACGGCAGCGCGGTGATGAGGCGCAGGACCAGCGGCACTTTCAGCGGCCGGTCGCCGCCCTGCAAGGCGCCGCTGATGATGTTGTTCTGCACGATCATCTGCATCCGCTGCGTCATCTTCACCGGGAATTCGCGGCGACGGCGCACGGCATCGAGTTCGTCCTCCGACGGGCAGCCGCGCTGCAGCTCGTCCGCCAGCAGGTTTGCGGTCGCGACCGCATCCTGGACGGCGAGATTGACGCCGACACCGCCGACCGGCGACATCGCATGTGCGGCGTCGCCGATCAGAAGCAGGCCCGGCCGCGTCCAGCGCGGCAGGCGGTTGATCGCGACGGTGAGCAGCTTGACATCATCGAAGTTCTTCACCTCGGCTATGCCGCTCTTCAGGACCGGCGCCATGCGAACGACGTCGTCGAGCAGCGCCTGCAATCCCCTCGCCTTCACCGCGTCGTATTGTCCCTTGGCGATGACATAGGCGCACTGCCAATAGTCGCCGCGGTCGAAGGTGATCATCATCTTGCCGGGCTCGACGCGCGCGAACAGGTTCTCGGTCTCGTTCGCCTTGCGTCGGACGCGGAACCACAGCACGTCCATTGGCGCGCCGATCTCCTCGACCTCGAGGCCGGAATGCTGGCGCACGGTCGAATGCCGGCCGTCACATGCGATGGTGAGATCAGCTTCGATGTCCACGATACCGTCAGGCGTATTCGCCCGCACGCCGGCGATGGTCTCGCCGCGGCGGATCAGATCGACGGCCTCCGTGTTCATCATCACCTGCAGCGAGGCGAAGCGCTGGCCGGCCTCGCGCAGGAAATTCAGGAAATCCCATTGCGGCATGAAGGCGATGAAGGGGTACTTGGTGCGGAGGCGGCTGAGATCGGCGATGCGAACGGGGGTACTGCCGAACAGGCCGTCCAGCTTTTGCAAGCGCTGATGCGGCAGCAGCAGGAATCCGTCGATCAGGCCGAGCTCGTCCATCACCTGGAGCGTCGAAGGATGCACGGTGTCGCCGCGGAAGTCGCGGAAGAAATCCGCATGCTTCTCCAGCACCACGACATCGATGCCGGCGCGCCCGAGGAGATAGCCGAGCATCATGCCCGCCGGTCCGCCGCCGACGATGCAACACCGCACCTTCAGCGGGGAGCCCTGGGGACGCTGCAACGTATCGGGTTTCACGGTCGGGTCCTCCTTCACGAGCCAAGCATTCTGTGCAGTGCAGCAAGCAAGATTCATTTGCTGCGGTTGTGAATGGCCGTTAGCCTTGCCTCCAATTCCGACTCATTCGGGAAATTGCAGTGCAGACAATCCTCATACTGCTCGGCGTCTGGATCCTGATCAACGTGCTTTTCGTCTTGATCATGATCGCACCGCGCAGGCCGCCGCTTGCGCCGGTGCGCATCGAACAGAACGGTTATCCGCACGAGGAGCAGGTCAAGCTCCTGCCGCGCCAAGTCATCATCTCGATCGCGATGGGCGCTTTCTTCCCGCTGACCCCGTCCTTGATCGAGGCCCTCAAACGCTTCATCCGGAAGCGCCGCGAATAGCTAAGCGGCCTGCTCGACACCTCAGTTGTTGCTGCGGTTCGCGCTGCGGAAGCTCTTGATCTCCGACACGCTGCCGTCGCGATAGGTCAGCTCCACCGAGATGAACTGCGTTGCCGGCGCGAGCTTCATGGAGAGCGGCATGCCGGCGCTGATCGCACTGGGATCGCGCATGTCGCAGCCCGGCATCTTCAACACCTGGTTCGGAACGGCGGTATCGATGCCGATGCGCACCTCGCGGATGGCGCAGCGGTAGGACACTAGGTGCGTGTAGTAGACCAGCAGCCCGTTGAACTCGCGGAATGACAGCCAGCTCGTCGCGGTCATGTCCAGGATCTTGCGCTGGTCACGGATCAGCGCGGCTTCGGGATCGAACCTGATCGGGAACGGCCCCTGCATGTCACCGGATTGGTCGACATAGCGAACCTCGATGGTGCCGGCCTGCGCGTCCGGCGGCAATTCGATCGACGGGTTCGGCATCCTCTTGCGCGTGCGCGGGTCGAGCGTATCGATGAAGCCGGTTTCGCGGAAGTCGCCGTTGCCGGCCATGCGCCAGGAAACGCCGAGGGTCGGATCGGCAAAGGAGAACACCACGCTCCAGCCGCCATTGTGACGCGAGAAGCTCGCGATCGGCGCGTTGGTGGTCTCCTCCTTCGGCACGCGCGGCACCGACACCGGTGGCAGCGCCGCGAGCTTCTGCGCCGGCGGATCGGCCGGGCGC
The DNA here is from genome assembly GCF_023101105.1 of Bradyrhizobium sp. 155. Lineage (NCBI taxonomy): Bacteria > Pseudomonadati > Pseudomonadota > Alphaproteobacteria > Hyphomicrobiales > Nitrobacteraceae > Bradyrhizobium > Bradyrhizobium sp. 155. The sequence goes on from NZ_CP064704.1 coordinate 4,077,824, forward strand.
GCGGCGGCATCCTTGGCGATGCCGCTGAGGAAGACGTCATCGACCATCTGATCGAAATAGACCGGCACCTGCCTGTGCTTGACAGTGTCGGCCATCTCGCTCACGAGACGGCGCGTACGCTGCGCCACTTGCACCAGGTTCTCGCCGGGCTGGAGCAGTTCCTTGGCGAAGGTGCGCGTGAATACCGAATTGGGATTGGCGTCGTCATTGGAGAGGCGGTCGAGCGCGGTCTGGCGCGGGCCCGCCGAGAAGACCGAGAACACGCCTTCGGGCAGCTGCACCATCGGGGCAAGCCCGCCGCCACCGGAGACGGCGCGGGTACCCTTGCGCTCGAACGGGTTGTTGCGGCAGGCGTCGAACACCAGGATCGAGGTCCGCGCCTTCTTGTTCTGGAGGCGCTCGACGATGCGATCGGCCAGGATGGAGGCGTCACGCACCAGTTCTTCCTGCCCTTCCGTCGCCGCGGGCACGTCCGTCGGCAGCAGATAGTTCTGGCCTGCGATCTCGAAGCCGTGGCCGGCATAGAAGAAGAACGCGGTGTCGCCGGGCTCGATCGTCCGATCGAACGCGAGCAGCGTCTCCGAAAATTGCTGCCGGCTCTGGTTTTCGGCGAGCATCACGGAGAATCCGAGCTGCTTCAGCGTATCGCCCATGGTGCGGGCGTCGTTGACCGCCTTGAGCAGCTTCGGAACGTTCCTGTAGTCGTTGTTGCCGACGACGAGCGCAACGCGCTTCTCGGCACAGGCGGGAAGCGCGAAACCGCTGAGGCCGGCCGCAAGGCCAAGCGCTGCCAGTACTCTGAGAAGCCGACGCGTCATCGAAAATCCCTCAAGAACGGCCCACGCCGGTTCCCTCGAACAGCGGTTCATGGGAACCGCGCCTTTGATGTGATAGTCGGCCCAGCCACATCGCTGGTTCAACCGCCCTGAGGACTCAGGTCTGTTGTCCAGCCTATGGTAGATGCCACCGGAATTTGCTTTTTCTCGGTCAATTCTTGTGGGCAATTCCGCTGGAAGCGAGGGGCCGCCGTGTATCGCTGGTGCACCGACGAGGTCGAGCCGCACGACCGCATCGACTTTTGGCGCGAGGTGCGCGCCAAGGGCCTGTTCGGCGTCACCGTCGAACTCGAGCCCGAACGCCGCGCGAACTTCTTCGGCGAATTCTCGCTGCGCCGGCTTGGCGGAGCCGGCCTCGTCGAGCTGAAGGCCTCCCATTACACGGTCGAGCGCAGCGTGACCGACATCGCTCACGCGCCGGGCGACAGCCTCTGCGTCTATCAGCAGCTCGGCAGCGGCGCGTGGTTCGGCGGCATGCGCGGCAGCGACTTCACGATCGCCAATGGCAGCTTCGCCACCAGCCATACCGACCAGACCTATCGCGCCACGCCGCTGGGCACGGGCGGCTTCCACCTGCGGATCCTGAAGATTCCCGTGAGCGGCCTCTCCATGCAGGACAAGCGCATGCGCGAGCTTGCGCCCCGGACGTTCGACGATCCCGGCTTGAAGCCCCTGCTCGACGCCTGCTTCGCCGATCTCGGTACGGTTGCCGCGGGTGATGACGGCGCCGCCGATGCCGCTTCGCTCGTCGAGGCTTTAGCCCATCTGGCGCTGATCGAGCGCGGCATGCTGCGGGCCGGCAGCCGCCTCGGGCAGGCCGCGCTGCGGACCGCCCGGCTCTCGCAGGCACGGCGCCTGATCGCGCGGCACCTGCAAGACCCAAATCTGGCGCCGGCCATGGTGGCCGACCTGCTCGGTGTCTCCGTGCATCACCTACATACGTTGTTCGAAAGCGCGGCCAGGAGTTTCTCGCAAACCGTGACGGACGAACGCCTGAACCAGAGCCGCCGCCTGATGCGCGAAGCCCCGGACCGGTTGATTGCCGACATCGCGACCTCCTGCGGCTTCGAGAGCGTCGCGACCTATTACCGGGTCTTCAACGCCGCCTACGGGATCGCGCCCGGCGACTTCCGCGCGCAGGGGCCGGAGGGGCGCTAGCCGACGTTTGGGCGGAAAACCGCAGCCGCTCCCACTATTTGGGCGAAAACCTCAGGTTTTTTAGGGCCTTCCCGCGCCCGCTCCATTGACTTTGGCCGATTCCCCCCTATGTTCCGTGGCGACGCGGCTCAGATCGAAGAGCGATTCCTGAGCTTGGCGCTTTGTTCGCGTGAGTCAGCACCCCCAGCTTCTTTGAGAGCGCGCCGTTTTGGGGTGGAACGCGACAGCCTTATTACCCTCGATTCCGAACGGCGGTTTCGACCAGAGGCTCAATGTCTTTTACCCATCTCGGACTATCCGAAAAAGTCCTCGCTGCAGTGGCGGCCACCGGTTACACCATCCCCACCCCCATTCAGGAACAGGCAATCCCTCACGTCCTCGCTCGCAAGGACGTGCTCGGCATCGCCCAGACTGGCACCGGCAAGACCGCGGCCTTCGTGCTGCCGATGCTCACCATCCTCGAAAAGGGTCGCGCCCGGGCGCGCATGCCGCGCACCCTGATCCTTGAGCCGACCCGCGAACTCGCGGCGCAGGTGAAGGAAAACTTCGACCGCTACGGCGCGGGCCAGAAACTCAACGTCGCCCTCCTGATCGGCGGCGTTTCCTTCGGCGACCAGGATGCCAAGCTGACGCGCGGCGTCGACGTGCTGATCGCCACTCCCGGCCGCCTGCTCGACCACACGGAGCGCGGCGGCCTGCTGCTCACCGGCGTCGAGCTGCTCGTCATCGACGAAGCCGACCGCATGCTGGACATGGGCTTCATTCCCGACATCGAGCGCGTCTGCAAGCTCGTCCCGTTCACGCGGCAGACCCTGTTCTTCACCGCGACCATGCCGCCGGAGATCCGGCGCATCACCGAAACCTTCCTGCACAATCCGCAGAAGATCGAGGTATCGAAGCCCGCCACCACCGCTGTCACCGTTACGCAGTGTCAGGTCCCGGCCGGGCGCGAGGCGCACGAGAAGCGCGAGCTGCTTCGCCGATTGCTGCGCGAGGCCAAGGATCTCCAGAACGCGATCATCTTCTGCAATCGCAAGCGCGAGGTCGCCGTCGTTCACAAATCGCTGCAAAAGCACGGCTTCAGCGTCGGCGCGCTGCACGGCGACATGGACCAGTCGGCCCGCACGGCGGCACTCGAGCAGTTCCGCAAGGGCGAGCTGCCCCTCCTGGTCGCATCCGACGTCGCCGCCCGCGGCCTCGACATCCCCGAGGTCAGCCACGTCTTCAATTTCGACGTTCCCCACCATCCCGACGATTATGTCCACCGCGTCGGCCGCACCGGTCGCGCAGGCCGGTCCGGCATGGCGATCTCGCTCGTCACGCCGCTCGACCAGAAGTCGATGGTGGCGATCGAGAAGCTGATCGGCCAGAGCATTCCACGCGCGGAGGGCGATTTCGAAGTCCGCACCGATGCTTTCGACGCGAGCGAGCGTCCGCGCGAGCAGCGCGGCCGTGAACGTTCACGCGGCGGACGCGGCAAGCCGCAGCGCGGCCGCGATCGTGAGCGAAGCCACGAGCCGCGCGAACCGCGTGGCGAGGCACAGCCTTCGGCCGAAGCACGGTCCGCTCCCGAGACAAGGCCCGCTTCCGAAGCAAGGCCCGCGCGCGAGGCAAGGCCTCCGCGTGAAGCAAGACCTTCGCGTGAAGCCAGGCCGCCGCGCGAAGCCAAGCCATCATCCGAGCCGCGTGACGGTGCGCGCCAGCAGGCCAATCCGTCGCATGTGCCGTCGATCGGCCGTCCCGAGCCGCGCCGCCAACGCGAAGCCGACAGCGAGCCGGGTGACCACTCGCATCTGCCGGCCTTTCTGCTGCGTCCAGTTCGCTCCCCCGCCGGCGCCTGAAGCACGATGCGCGCCCGGCTTTGGTTGAAACCAAGCCGGCGCGCACTTTTTCGGATGCATTCGTGGACGTATATTTACGGGGCGTTCACGATCGTCCGTTAGCCTACGAACATAATTTAAGTATTGCTGCGGTCGTCGGCGCGCCGATCGCTGTGGGGTATGTTCCGTGGTCAAGGTGCTCGACGAACACGAACGCACGATGGCGTTCGCCGAGGTGGCGCTCGGTCAGATCCGATCGCTACGGCAGACGGCTATTCCCCGCAATTACGAGATCTGGTACGTCTACGCCACCGGCTACAACGCCCCGCTCAACAAGATCATCAACGAGACGCTGACGCGAAGCGGCAAGCTGACCGAAGCCGATCTCGATCAGATCTACGAGACCTATCTCTCCCACATCAAGACCACCGAGCGCATCGACAAGGTCGGCGCGCGCGTCATCGGCGAGATCGACGACGTCATAAAGGTTCTCGGCGACGCGCTCGCGATGACCGGCTCCTACGATGCGAGCCTGTCGGACGCGACCAAAAAGCTGTCATCGGCCGAAAGCCGCGAGCAGATCAAGTCGATCGTCGAGACGCTGCTGCATTCGACCAGCGAGATGCGCGAGACCAACAAGGCGCTGGAAGACCGGCTGACGCTCTCGAGGAGCGAGATCAGCAACCTCCAGCAGAGCCTGGAGGCGATCCGCGCCGAGAGCCTGACCGATCCGCTGACGGGGCTCGGCAACCGCAAATATTTCGATCGCATGATCGACATGGCCGTGCAAGGCGCGCTCGCCTCCGGCGAGCCGCTGTCGCTGCTGCTGGTCGACATCGATCATTTCAAGTCGTTCAACGATTCCTACGGCCATCTCACCGGCGACCAGGTGCTGCGGCTGGTCGGCCTGTCGCTGAAGCAGACCATCAAGGGCCAGGACATCACCGCCCGCTATGGCGGCGAGGAATTCGCGGTCGTGCTGCCCAACACCGCGCTGCGCCAGGCCCTCACGGTGGCCGATCACATCCGCCGCGCGGTGATGGCGAAGGAACTAAAGAAGAAGTCCACCGGCGAAATCCTCGGCCGGGTCACCATCTCCGTCGGCGTCTCCATGCTCAAGCAGGGCGACGACACCGATGCGCTGATCGAACGCGCGGATGCCTGCCTGTACGCCGCCAAACGCAACGGCCGCAACCGCGTGATCTGCGAGGCCGACCCGGAATTCGCGGTCGAGACGCATAACCGGGTGGCGTGAATCCGAAGCTGCGCACCGACAGCCGCGCTTGACATTCTGACCCGACGAACGACATCTCCCTCGCCGTCTTGAGGCGTCCGACTGCGAGCATCCGGAGGACTTTTCGCCTTGCCAAACCCGCATGATTTTCACTCACCGCAACCGTCCTACACCAGGGACGAGTTGCTGAGATCGAGCGAGGGCGGCTATTTCGGCCCGGACAACGCGCAATTGCCGGCACCGCCCATGCTGATGATGGATCGCATCACGGAGATCAGCCTGGATGGCGGAGAGTTCGGCAAGGGCCATATCGTCGGCGAACTCGACATCGCGCCGGGCCATTGGTTCTTCGATTGCCACTATCACGGCGATGCAACGATGCCAGCGTCTCTGGGTTTGGATGCCATGTGGCAGATGGTCGGCTACTGGCTGGGATGGTCGGGCTCGCCGGGCAAGGGCCGCGCCATCGGCGTCGGCGAAGTCGCGTGCACGGGCGAGGTCACACCGAACGCGCAACGCGTGCGCTACGAGGTCTCCATGAGGATGGTCCGGCGCGGCAAGCTGGTGCTCGGAATTGCCGACGGTCGCGTGCTGGCCGACGGCGTCTGCGTCTTCACCGCCAGGGACATGCGGGTTGGTCTGACCAAGGCCGTGGAGTGAAGTCCCATCGGGTGGGCAAAGGCGCTCAGCGCCATGCCCATCATCTCCCACACCAGCACCTCAGCGGAGGGCACGCTTCGCTTTGCCCGCCCTGCGCACTGTTTTCTTCTTGGTCGGCCGCTTCGTTGCAACGGGCTTCTTCGCAACCTTCTTCGCCGCCTTCTTCACCTTGGGCGGCTTCTTCACCTTGGCGCGCTGGGCAGCAGCAAGCGCGGCCCTCGCCCATTGCGCGAGTTCCGCGGAATCGTCGAACAGGCGGGCCGGCAGCTCCCAATAGGAGTTCACCACCACGGTCTTGGCGCGGGTCGAGTATTGGAACGGCTTCGAGCCTTCCGCCTCAAAATCCGGGATGGTCATCTCGTCAGCGCGGAAGAACAGGCCGGCGCGCAAGGCCAGCGCGAAGTTGACGCCGTCGGCGGAGATGCCGTAGCCGGAGAACATTTTCCGGATGGCGACGGGGCCGAAATCGGCGAACAGGTCGATCAGAAATTCGCGGTCCATGGCTGAACTATTTCCGCACGGTCGTCCTGGCGAAAGCCAGGACCCATTCCACGGGAGGTAGTTTAGCGAAGACTGCCAGTCGTGCCAGCGTCGGTATTGGCACCGACGATCACCGCGAGATCACGCGGTATGGATCCTGGCCTTCGCCAGGACGACAGCGGAGCGATTTGCGAGAAACGGACTACCCGTCGATCTGCGCCGGGCGCAGCTCGACGGACTCGCCGCAGCCGCAGGCGGAAATCTGGTTGGGGTTGTTGAAGACGAACTGGGCCTGCATCTTGTCGGCCTTGTAGTCCATCTCGGTGCCGAGCAGGAACAGCACGGCCTTCGGATCGACCAGGATCTTGACGCCCTTGTCCTCGACGACCTCGTCGGTCGGGCGGACATCATGGGCGTATTCGACGGTGTAGGACTGTCCGGCACAGCCGCCGTTCTTGACGCCGACGCGCAGGCCAACGATCTCGGAATCGGCCCGCTGGGTCAGCTCGCTGATGCGCTGGGCGGCAGCGTCCGTCAGCCGCATGACCTGCGGGCGGGGCCGCCTCGGCTTTGGAGTGGATGCTGGTGTCGAGCCCGACGATATCTGTGTCATGTCAATGATGTGGTCCGTTGCCGAGCGAATTCAATGCCAAGGATCTAACAAGGATCTAAAGCCGAGGTTACGCGTCACCACATGTTGAGCACGAGGCGGGCCTCGTCGCTCATGCGTTCCGGCGTCCATGCCGGCTCCCAGACCACCTTGACGTCGACCACGCCGACGCCGGGGACGCTGGCGACCGCGTTCTCGACCATGGTCGGCAGCTCGCCGGCGGCCGGACAATTCGGCGTCGTCAGGGTCATCTGGACGTCGACGGAACGATCGTCCTTGATCTCGACCTTGTAGATCAGGCCGAGCTCGTAGATATCAGCCGGGATTTCCGGGTCGAACACGGTCTTGAGCCCGGCGATGATCTCGGTGGTGAGACGCTCGGTCTCCTCAGGCGGCAGCGCCGACTGGGTTTCCATCGGATTGGCTTTGATTTCGGCCGTGTCACTCATGCGAACAAATCCCGCGCCTTCAACAGCGCCTGTGCCAGATGATCGACTTCTTCCCGCGTATTATACATGCCGAACGACGCCCGGCATGTGGCTGTGACGTTGAACCGCTCTAAAAGCGGCATCACGCAATGGGTGCCGGCGCGCACCGCGATGCCCTGGCGGTCGATCACGGTGGCGACGTCGTGGGCGTGCGCGCCCTTGAGTTCGAAGGAGATCACCGGGCCCTTGCCCCGCGCCGTGCCGATCAGCCGCAGCGAGTTGATCTCGCGCAGCTTATCCTGGGCGTAGGTGACGAGATCGTGCTCGTGCGCGGCGATGCGCTCCTTGCCGATCGAATTGACGTAGTCGATCGCGGCGCCGAGCCCGACGGCCTCGACGATCGCCGGCGTGCCGGCCTCGAATTTGTGCGGGGGATCGCCGTAGGTGACGATGTCGCGCGAGACCTCGCGGATCATTTCGCCGCCGCCGTTATAGGGGCGCATCGCGACCAGGTGGTCGTAGTTGGCCCAGAGCACGCCGATGCCGGTCGGCCCGTAGACCTTGTGGCCGGTGAAGACATAGAAGTCGCAGCCGAGGTCCTGGACGTCGACTGGGATATGCACCGCGCCCTGGCTGCCGTCGACCAGCACGGGAATGCCGCGGGCGTGGGCGATCTTCACGACGTCCTTGACCGGGACGATGGTGCCAAGCGCGTTCGACATCTGCGTGATCGCGACCAGCTTGGTCTTCGACGTCAGCAGCTTTTCGAATTCGTCGATGAGGAAATTGCCCTCGTCGTCGACCGGCGCCCATTTGATCACGGCACCATGGCGTTCCCTGAGGAAATGCCAGGGCACGATGTTGGAGTGGTGCTCCATGATCGAAATGACGATCTCGTCGCCTGCTTTGATGTTCGGCTCGCCCCAGGACGAGGCGACGAGGTTGATCGCCTCGGTCGCGTTGCGGGTGAAGATCACTTCCTCGGTCCGCGGCGCGTTGATGAACTGCGCCACCTTGGTGCGGCCGCCCTCATAGGCTTCGGTCGCGGCGTTGGCGAGATAATGCAGGCCGCGGTGCACGTTGGCGTATTCGGAGGTGTAGGCCTGCGTCATGCGATCGAGCACGGCGCTCGGCTTCTGCGCAGATGCGGCGTTGTCGAGATAGACCAGCGGCTTGCCGTAGATCTGCATGGCCAGCGCCGGAAAATCCTGGCGCACGCGCGCAACGTCGTAAGAGCCGTTCTTGACTGCCGGATGCGTGCTCATTGGCGCCGCTCCAGCCAGCGCTCGGCAATGCCGATCACGTGCTCGCGCAGATCATCGTCGGCGATCTGCTCGATCGCCTCGCCCACGAAAGCCTGGATCAGCAGCGCCTGGGCCTGCTTCTCCGGCAGGCCGCGCGCCTTCAGATAGAACAGCAGACTGTCGTCCAGCGCACCGGCGGTGGCGCCGTGACCGCAGGAGACGTCGTCCGCAAAGATCTCGAGCTCGGGCTTGTTGTCGGCTTCCGCCTCATCCGAGAGCAGCAGCGCGCGGATCATCATCTTGCCGTCGGTCTTCTGCGCATCGGGACGAACGATGATGCGGCCCTGGAACACCGAATGGGCGCGATCGTCGATCACGGCGCGGAAAACTTCTCGGCTGACGCAGTTCGGCACGGCATGGTCGACCACCAGCGTGGTGTCGCCATGTTCGGTCTTCTGCAACAGGTTCACGCCGTTGACGGAGAGCTCGCTGCCCTCGCCTGCCAGCGTGATGAAGCCCTGCAGGCGGCTGACTGCCGCGCCGGTCGTCATGTTAAAGAAGTTCAGCTTTGTATTCGCGCCGACCGTGACGAACTGCGAGGTGATGTTCACAGCATCCGGCGAATCGTCCATCAGACGGATATGCGCGATGTCGGCATTATCGCCAACCGAGAGGATGACGGCATCGTTGACCTGGTAAGCCTTGGCGCCGGCCGCGACAAAGCTCTCGATGATCGTGGCACGAGCGCCCTTCCCGACCGCAACCTGCGAGCGGGTGAAAGCCGACGCGGAAGATGCAACCGCGATGTGAATGATCTGGATCGGCGCGGACAGCTGCGTGCCGTCGGCGATATGAAGCACGACACCGTCGGTCGCCATCGCGGCGTTCAGCGCGATCACCGCATCGGTGGCCGCGGTCTTTAACAGACCGGAATCCTTCTCCAGCGTCTCCCGCAATGTCTTAAAGCCCGCCTCGGAGGCCAGCGCCTTGACGTCGGAGAGATCGGGAGCGAACACGCCGTCGACCAGCACCAGCTTGCGGGCGCCCGTGATCGCATGCGCTTTCACCGCGTCCGCGGCGCGCTTCAACGCAGTCGCATCGGGCGCAGCCGCGAGCGGCAGTACCTCGCCGACCAGCGCGCGCAGATCGGTGTACTTCCACTCCTCGATCCGGCGGTGCGGCAGGCCGAGACGCTCATAGGTCTCGAACGCCTCGCGGCGTACCGCGATCACGGAAGGCGAACCCGGCAGCCGGCCTTCGGCGCTGGCGAAGAGATCGCTCACCGCGCGGCCGTTTCCGGTCTTTGCCACAGCAACGTTCATCTCAAAATTCCTTACGCGGCGTCCTCGAACTGGGCGTAGCCGGACGCTTCCAGCTCCAGCGCCAGTTCCTTGCCGCCGCTCTTCACGACACGGCCTTTTGACATCACGTGCACGACGTCAGGCACGATGTAGTTCAGCAGCCGCTGATAATGGGTGATGACGACCATCGCGCGCTTGGGCGAATGCAGCGCGTTGACGCCGTCGGCCGCAATCCGCAGCGCGTCGATGTCGAGGCCGGAATCCATCTCGTCGAGGATGCACAGGCTCGGCTCGAACAGCGCCATCTGCAGTACCTCGTTGCGCTTCTTCTCGCCGCCGGAGAAGCCGACATTGACACCGCGCTTGAGCATGTCCTGCGGGATGTTCAGCGACTTCGAGACTTCGCGGACTTTCTTCAAAAAGTCGGGCGTCGAATATTCGCCCTCGCCGCGCGCCTTGCGCTGCGCGTTCAGCGCGGTGCGCAGGAAATTCATGGTGGAGACGCCGGGGATCTCGACCGGATACTGGAACGCCAGGAACACGCCCTTGGCGGCCCGTTCGTTGGGCGCCATCGCGAGCAGGTCTTCGCCCTTGAACAGGATCTCGCCGTCGGTGACCTCGTAACCAGGCTTGCCGGCGATGACGTGGGACAGCGTCGATTTGCCGGAGCCGTTCGGCCCCATGATCGCGTGGATCTCGCCCTCGTTCACGGTCAGCGTCAACCCATGGAGGATCTCACGCTCCTCGACACGAACCTTGAGGTCTTTCACTTCAAGCAAAGCCATCTTGGTGTCCAGTTTATTCAAATGATGCATAGGGCGCGCGACGCGCGCCGCGAGGGCCGGCGCTAGCCGACCGATCCTTCAAGCGAGATCGAGATCAGCTTCTGCGCTTCCACCGCGAATTCCATCGGCAGTTGCTGCAGCACGTCCTTGACGAAGCCGTTGACGACGAGGCCGACCGCCTCCTCCTGCGTGAGGCCGCGCTGGATGCAGTAGAACAGCACGTCCTCGGAGATCTTGGACGTGGTGGCCTCGTGCTCGAACGTCGCCGACGAGTTCTTGGCTTCGATGTAGGGCACGGTGTGCGCGCCGCATTTGTCGCCGATCAACAGCGAATCGCAGGCGGTGAAGTTGCGCGCGCCGGTCGCCTTGCGATGCGCGGTAACGAGCCCGCGATAGGTGTTCTGCGACTTGCCGGCTGCGATTCCCTTGGAGATGATGCGGCTCGACGTATTCTTGCCGAGATGGATCATCTTGGTGCCGCTGTCGACCTGCTGATAGCCATTCGAGATCGCGATCGAGTAGAATTCACCACGCGAATTGTCGCCGCGCAGGATGCAGCTCGGATACTTCCAGGTGATCGCCGAACCAGTCTCGACCTGGGTCCAGGAGATCTTGGAATTGTTGCCGCGGCAGTCACCACGCTTGGTGACGAAATTGTAGATGCCGCCCTTGCCTTCCGAATTGCCGGGATACCAGTTCTGCACCGTCGAATATTTGATCTCGGCTTCGTCGTGCGTGACGAGCTCGACCACGGCCGCGTGCAGCTGGTTCTCGTCGCGCTGCGGCGCGGTGCAGCCCTCGAGATAAGAGACGTAGGAGCCCTTGTCGGCAATGATCAGCGTGCGCTCGAACTGGCCAGTGTTGCGCTCGTTGATGCGGAAGTAGGTGGACAGTTCCATCGGGCAGCGCACGCCCGGCGGCACGTAAACGAACGAGCCGTCCGAGAACACCGCCGAGTTCAGCGTTGCGTAGAAATTGTCCGACGTCGGCACCACGGATCCCAGATATTTCTGCACCAGCTCGGGATGCTCGCGGATCGCCTCCGAGATCGGCATGAAGATCACGCCGGCCTTCTTCAGCTCGGCCTTGAAGGTGGTCGCAACCGAGACCGAATCGAACACCGCGTCGACCGCGATCTTGCGCCTGTTGGGGTCTTCCTCGCCGGGCTTCGGCTCGACGCCTTCGAGCATGGCGACTTCCCGCAAGGGAATGCCGAGCTTCTCGTAGGTCTTGAGGATTTCGGGATCGATCTCGTCGAGCGAGGTGATCGTCTTTTTCGGCTTCGGCGCCGAATAGTAATAGAGGTCCTGGAAGTCGATCTTGGGATAGTCGACGCGGGCCCAGGTTGGCTCGGTCATGGTCAGCCAACGCCGATAGGCCTCGAGCCGCCACTGGAGCATCCAGGCGGGTTCGTTCTTCTTCTCGGAGATGAACTTGACGGTCTCTTCCGACAGCCCCTTGGGGGCCTTGTCGGACTCGATCAGGGTCTCAAACCCATAACGATACTGGTCGACGTCGATGCGCTTCACGCGCTCGACCGTCTCTTGCACGGCTGGCATTCTATCCTCCGCTCGCGGTTTCAAGGACCGCGGTGGATCATCAAACTCGGACGACTATTACGATGTTTCTTGGCGGGACGCACGCGCTTAGAACCGTTCAAGGCGTGTTTCATCGCTTATCCCTTAAGTAGGGTATTACCGAGCTTTCGCCAAGCCTCTAACGCCCTGTTGATGTCATCCGGCTCCGTGGACCAGCCCAGACTGAGACGCACCGCTCCTTGGGCGACGGTCGGATCATACCCCATTGCCGACAACACGTGGGACGGCTGCACCTTGCCCGAGGAACAGGCAGATCCCGAGGACACCGCGACACCTTCGAGGTCGAAACCGATCACCGCCGTCTCGGCTTTCAACCCGGGAGCCGTGAAAAGAACGGTGTTAGGTAACCGCCCAACATCACTTGAGAAGACCGTTGCACCCGCCATGGAGCGAATGCCATTTTCCAAGCGATCTCTTAGGCTTGCCATCCGCTCCGCATCCTCGGGCAAAGCCTGAAGGGCGACCCGCACCGCTGCGCCGAAGCCGGCAATACCGGCGACATTCTCGGTTCCGGCGCGCCGGTTGAGCTCCTGCCCGCCGCCTCGGAGCAACGGCTCAAGTCCGGCCACGCCCTCGGCCACGACCAGCGCGCCGACCCCCTTGGGGCCGCCGATCTTGTGTGCAGAAAAGGTCGCAAGGTCTGCGCCGATCACTTTGATATCAAATGAGATTTTTCCAAACGACTGGATTGCGTCGACGTGCAGCAGGCCGCCAGCCCCGTGAACGATTCCCGCGGCCTCGGCGATGGGCTGCAGCGCGCCCGTCTCGTTGTTGGCCGCCATGATGGAGACCAGCGCCGGCGGGCCGTCGCCGAGCAGCGCCTTCAAATGGTCGAGGTCGATCACGCCGGAGCGCGTGACCCTGATCTGACCAATCTGATCGGTCGGGAACCGGCCGCCCGCCAGCACCGAAGCATGCTCGACAGCCGAGACCAGAAGCCGCTCGACAGGCCCGCCAGAGGGCCCTCGAAGACCCGGTGACAGCGCCAGCGCGTTGGCTTCGGTTCCCGTGGAGGTAAAAACCGCGTTCCGCGGCAGCGCGCCGACGGAGGTCGCAAGCAGGGCCCGCGCGTCCTCGACAAGGCGCCGCGCCTCGCGCCCCTCGGCATGAACCGAGGACGGATTGCCGATGAGCTCGGAGGCTGCGAGCATCGCGCTTCGGGCCTCGGCGCGAAGCGGCGTGGTCGCATTCCAGTCGAGATAGATGCGGCTCGGCATAGAGTATTATATTACCTGAGACTGATTGCTGCGCCAGCGCTGGTACCCGACATGGGCTCCCCTGGAGCACTTGGCAATCTCGATTCCGGATTCCCCCATCGCGCGACGACGCGGCCATGACGCTAACGCCTTGAGCTCATTGGGCGATGTTCAAGATGCTTGCTTTTTGACCCTCGGCTCATGTTAGAACGCGCGCGTCAGTTCGCCGCGCGCCGCTCGCGCATCATCCGAGGGCGCCGCTCCACCCTTCCATTCGCGGCTTGATCGGCCCAGCAGCCGATGAAATCCGCACAATCGGTTGATTGTTGAAGAGCGTCTTCAAGGGATCAATCAAGAGATCATCATGCCTGAAGTTATTTTCACCGGCCCCGCCGGCCGCCTCGAAGGCCGCTACCATCCGGCCAAGCAGAAGAACGCGCCAATCGCGATGGTCCTGCATCCGCATCCGCAGTTCCACGGCACGATGAATCATCAGATCATCTACCAGTGCTACTATGCGTTCGCGCATCGCGGCTTCTCGGTGCTGCGTTTCAATTTCCGTGGCGTCGGCCGCAGCCAGGGCTCGTTCGACCACGGCACCGGCGAATTGTCGGACGCGGCCGCGGCGCTCGACTGGGCGCAGACCATCAATCCCGAAGCGCGCGCCTGCTGGGTTGCCGGCTTCTCCTTCGGCGCCTGGATCGGCATGCAGCTGCTGATGCGCCGCCCCGAGGTCGAGGGCTTCATCTCGATCGCGCCGCCCGCCAACCTCTACGACTTCTCGTTCCTCGCACCCTGCCCGTCCTCGGGGCTGATCGTGCATGGCGAGAAGGACGCGGTGGTGCCGCCCAAGGACGTCAACACGCTGGTCGAGAAGCTGAAGACCCAGAAGGGCATCGTGATCGACCAGCAGGTCATCCCGGGCGCCAACCACTTCTTCGACGCCAAGCTCGAGCCGCTGATGGAAACCATCACCGCCTATCTCGACATGCGCCTCGCCAACGTGCGCTGAGCTTTCCGTGGGTGCGTTCATCGTATTGCTGCGTGCCGTGAATGTCGGCGGCACCGGCAAATTGCCGATGAGCGAACTCAAGGCCATGTGCGAGGAGCTCGGCTACGCCGCCGTGCGCACCTATATTGCAAGCGGCAACGTCGTCTTCACAAGCCGCAAGTCGCAATCTGCGATCAAGACCGCACTCGAAAAGCGATTGCACGCCTATGCCGGCGCGCCGGTCGGCGTGCTCGTGCGCAGCGCCACCGAGATGGCGCAGGTCTTGGCCGATAATCCGTTTCCAAAGGCCGCCCCCAACCGTACCGTCGCGATCTTCCTCGACAAGGCGCCGCCGGCGGATGCGCTCGCCGGCATTCGCGGCCAGAACAAGGAGGAGATCCGCCTCGGCCGCCGCGAGATCTACGTGCATTACGGCGACGGCATGGGCACGTCGAAGCTGGTCATCCCCGCCGCCAAGACCGGCACCGCGCGCAACATGAAAACGATCGCGACGCTCGCGAAAATGGCCGCAGAGCTCTAGGCCAGCTTGAGCGCCGCGATCCCCGTCAGCACCAGCAGGATCCCCGCGATCTTCATCGCGCTCAGCGCCTCGCCGAACAGCACCACACCCATGACGACGGTGCCGGCGGCGCCGATGCCGGTCCAGACCGAATAGGCGACGCCGACCTCGAGCACCTTCAAAGCACGCCCGAGCAGGACAACGAAGGCTACGAGCAGCACGAGCGAAACGACGCTCCAGCCAGCGCGCGTGTAGCCTTCCGCATATTTCATCGAGATCGCCCAGCCAACATCGAGTGCGCCTGCGATCACCAGCATCAGCCAGGCCATGGATTGCGACATCGGCGTGGGCTCAGGCCGCAAGCTTGAGCAGATGCGCGTCGTGGCGCACGAGGAAGGCGCGCAGCAATTGCGGATAGTCCGCGCCCACCGCAGTACGGACGCTCGGACGCTTCGCCAGTTCGGCGCGCCATGCGCGGACCTTCGGCACATCGCGGAAAATGCCGTGGTCGGTCAGCTCGTCGAACAGATCGAAGTAGCGGAAGACGGGGGCGAATACGGCGTCGACGAGACTGAACGCTTCGCCAGCAAAATAAGGACCGGCACCGAGCGCCGCTTCGACCCGGGCGAACTTCACCATCAGCGCCTGGCGCTTGCTCTCGAACGTCGCCGCATCGGTCGTGGTCTCTAGGCCCCAGAGATCGGCGAGCACTGCTGAACCGAACTCCATCCACGCCCGGTGCTCGGCACGCTCCAAGGCATCCGCCGGATGCAGTCTCACGCCGCCTTGCGTCTCCTCGATGTACTCGCAGATCACGTTGCTCTCGAACAGCGCGACCTCGCCCTTCTCGCTCGTCACGACCAACACCGGCACCTTGCCGAGCGGCGACAGTTTGAGAAACCAGTCGGGCTTATTGGCGAGATCGATGTCGACCCGCTCGAACAGCACGCCCTTCTCGTTGAGCGCGATCACCGCGCGCTGCACATAGGGGCAAAGCTTGTGGCTGATCAGTTTCAGTGAAGCGGTCATGGCGAGAAACCCGACGGTTAGATGCAACTGCATCAAAGATAGATGCATGTGCATCTACCTGTCAAGATCAATGCATCTGCATCATCCCGCCTATGATCTCAAGGCCGCGCGATCACCCCGCCCGTCATCGGCATCGGCACGCCCGTGGTCCCGGGATACGACAGCGGCAGGCCCTTCAGGCCGCGCGCGGCGAGGAAGCCGAAGGCCTGCGCCTCGATGGCGTCGGAGGCCCAGCCGACTGCCTCCGCGGCCTCGACAGTGGCGGACCCAACGCGCTCCCGCAGCATCTGGAGCATGGTCCGGTTGCGGGCGCCGCCGCCGCAGACGATCCAGCTCCGCGGCCTGCGTGGCAGCAGCGGGATGATGCGGGCGATGGCCGCCGCGGTGAAGGCGGTCAGGGTCGCGGCGCCGTCGGCCGGCAGGACATCGCCGAGCTTTAGTGCTGCAAAATCGTTGCGGTCGAGCGATTTCGGCGGCGGGCTTACGAAGAACGGCAGCTCCAGCGCCCGCGCGATCCAGGCTTCGTCCGCCTTGCCGAGGGCTGCGAGCTTTCCGTCCGCGTCGAACGCCTGGTTCATGGTGCGGTACATGAAATCGTCGAGCAGCGCGTTGCCGGGTCCGGTGTCGCAGGCAATCAGCGTGTCGTTGCCGTCGATATAGGTGATGTTGGAGACGCCGCCGATATTGACCACGATGATCGGCCCTTCGCGCTCCAGCGAATGGGCGAGCGCGCGGTGATAAACCGGCACAAATGGCGCGCCCTGCCCGCCGGCCTCGACGTCGGCGGCGCGAAAATCATGCATCACCGGGATATGGATCGCCCTGGCCAGCGCCGGCGCGTCCCCGATCTGCACCGTCAGTCGCTTCTCGGGGCGGTGCAGCACGGTCTGGCCGTGGAAGCCGACGATGTCGATGTCTTCCGGCCTCATCCGGTTCTGGGCGACGAAGGCGGCCACCGCCTCGGCATGCGCGAGCGTCACTGCGCGTTCGGCCTCGGCCAGAACTCCCGGCCTAGCATCGCGTTGCGCCAGGTGCACCGCCTCGCTCAGCGCCTGCCGCAGCAGGTTGCGCTCGGCCGGAGTGTAGGGCCGGTAACCGGAGGGCCCGAATGCCTTCACCTGCTTTCCGTCGGTTTCGATCAGCGCGACATCCACCCCGTCCAGCGAGGTGCCGCTCATCAAACCGAGTGCCGTCAACATCATGGATCAGCGTCCTCAAGCGACCCTTCCGGCATGCCGATCTTGTGCCAGAGGGACACATCTTATAATGCCACAGGCCAAAGTGGCGGGCAGCAACCGAGTTCCCACGGAAGACCCTTAAATTGCTCCCAAAACAGTAAACCAAGAATTGTCAGGCGCGCCGACAAATGACTGCATTCAAATCGGATTTCCTCAACACGTTGCAGGAACGTGGATTCATCCACCAATGCTCCGATTTCGAGGGGCTGGACGCCCTCGCCGCCAAGGGCGAGGCGACGGCTTATGTCGGTTACGATTGCACCGCCCGCTCGCTGCACATCGGCAACTACCTGACCATGATGATGCTGCACTGGCTGCAGCAGTCCGGCAACAAGCCGATCACGCTGATGGGCGGCGGCACAACCATGGTCGGCGATCCCTCCGGCAAGGACGAGACGCGCGCGATCCGCACCGTCGCCGAGATCGAGGCCAACAAGGAATCGATCCGCGGCGTGTTCGCAAAGGTGCTGCGCTATGGCGGGGGCAAGAGCGACGCCATCATGCTCGACAATGCCGAGTGGCTGACAAAGCTCAACTACATCGAGATGCTGCGCGACGTCGGGCGGCATTTCTCGGTCAACCGCATGCTGACCATGGACTCCGTGCGCCTGCGCCTCGAGCGCGAGCAGGAGATGAGCTTCATCGAGTTCAACTACATGATCTGCCAGGCCTACGACTTCGTCGAGCTCGCCAGGCGGACCGGCTGCAACTTGCAGATGGGCGGCTCCGACCAGTGGGGCAACATCATCATGGGCGTCGATCTCGGCCGCCGCATGGGCACGCATCAGCTGTTCGCCCTGACGACGCCGCTGCTGACGACGGCGTCGGGGGCCAAGATGGGCAAGACCGCTCAGGGCGCGGTCTGGCTCAACGCCGACCAGTTCTCGCCGTATGATTTCTGGCAGTACTGGCGCAACACCGAAGACGCCGACGTCGGCAAGTTCCTCAAGCTGTTCACGACGCTGCCAATGACCGAGATCAGGAAGCTCGAGGCGCTCGGAGGCTCCGAGATCAACGAGGCCAAGAAGGTGCTCGCCACCGAGGCGACCGCGCTCCTGCATGGCCGCGACGCAGCGAACGAGGCGGCCGAGACCGCGCGCCGCACCTTCGAGGAAGGCGCGCTGGCCGAGAGCCTGCCGACCGTGGAAATTCCGCGCGGCGAGTTCGACGCCGGCCTCGGCGTGCTCAACGCCTTCGTCAAGGCGGGCCTCGTTGCCTCCAACGGCGAAGCACGGCGCCAGATCAAGGGCGGCGGCCTGCGCGTCAATGACGAGCCCGTCACCGACGAGAAGATGGCGTTGTCGGCGGCCGACCTGACGCCGGAAGGCGTGGTCAAGCTGTCGTTCGGCAAGAAGAAGCACATCCTCCTAAGGCCTGCATAGGCGTATGAGCTTTTCGCTGCTTGTCAGGGCGCGCTGAAGCGCGCTCCCTGATCGGCAATGGACCAGAACACGCTAGAGGAACAGTCCAAGCAAGCGACCAGGGAACGCGTCACGGCGACGCCGCAGGGCGTCGTGCGCACCGCGCTGGTGGTGCTCGCGCTCTGCTTCACACTCGCCGTGCTCGGCCGCGGCCTCAGCGAAAGCTTCACCGTCTTCCTGAAGCCGATCTCGGAAAACTTTGGCTGGGATCGCGCCCAAGTGGTCTCGATCTATTCGCTGACGTGGCTCGTCAGCGGACTGACGGCGCCGTTGGTCGGGCGCCTGTTCGATCATTCCGGACCGCGCATCGTCTATGCACTGGGCCTTTTGCTGCTCGGCTCGGCCTTCCTGATCGCAAGCCACGCGCAGTCACTCTGGCAGTTCCAGCTCTCGATCGGACTCTGCGTCGGCATTGGCGTCGCCTTCATCGGCAATGTGCCGAACTCGATCCTGCTGGGCCGCTGGTTCGGCCCAAAACTCCCGACCGCGATGGCGGTGGTCTACTCGGCCATGGGTGGCGGCGTGCTGGCGCTGCTGCCGGCCTCGCAGCTTTTGATCGATCATCTGGGGTGGCGCGAAACCTACCAGCTGTTCGGCTTCGCCGCGCTCGGCCTGCTGGTGCCGCTCATGCTGCTGCCATGGCGGCTGTTCGCCTCGGGCTCGCCGCAGATCGCGAAGAAGACCGATCCGGATTTCGTCGATCACGGCTGGACCCTTCCGAGCGCGATGCGCCATCACGCCTTCTGGGCGCTTTTCTCGACATTCTTCTTCACCGCGGTCGGCATGTATGCGATCGCCGCCCAGATCGTGGCCTATTTGATCGATGCCGGCTTTCCACCGCTGCAGGCCGCCACGGCCTGGGGCTTCTCCGGCATCGTGCTGGTGTTTGGCATGCTAGGCGTGTCCGCGCTCGACGGCCTGATCGGTCGCCGGCCGTCGGTGCTGCTCAGCTACGCGATCTCGATCCTCGGCATCTTCCTGCTGTGGCTGTTGCAATACTCCGCCAATTTCCTCCTGCTCACCGGATTCGTGGTCTGCTTCGGCAGCATGATGGGCTCACGTGGACCGCTGATCACGGCGACCGCGATGAAGATCTTTGGGGGCAAGCGCGTCGGCACCATCTACGGCACCATCTCGATCGGCAGCGGGCTCGGCTCGGCTTTCGGCTCCTGGAGCGGCGGCCTGATCCATGACGCGACCCATGGCTACAACGCGCTGCTCGCCTTCGCACTCGCGAGCGTGGTGCTCGGGATGATCCCGTTCCTGGTCGTGCCCGCCTTGCGGCGGTAGGTCTCCTGAAGGTAACTTGAGCGCATTCGCGTCACCGGGAAATTACGGATGGGCACGACGCGAACAGCTACGAAGATGTGGATCGCACGCGGCTAAAAGTCCTTCCTGCGGTGTTTTGTCCGACATGACAAAAATGTCAGCGCAAATTGCCCTTGGGCGGCTTGCAGGGCGGAACTGAATGCGGTCCTAGTCGCAGCATTGGATGGAGGGCACAAACCAATGAACTTTCCCTATCTCGTTCGCTTTCAACCGGTTCTCTTGAGCCTGTTTCGCTTCATCACCGGCCTGCTGCTGTTCCAGTACGGTGTCGCCAAGCTGTTCAAGTTTCCGGTGCTTCCCTACTTCGCAAACATCCCGCCGATCATCTACGCAGCCGGTACGCTTGAGCTCGTGCTTGGCGCGTTGCTGATGATCGGCCTGTTCACCCGCCTCGCGGCATTCATCCTCTCGGGTGAGATGGCCTTCGCCTATTTCATGGGGCACATGTTCAAGGGCGAAACGCCGGTGTTCCTGCCGCTGCTCAATGGTGGCACCGCGGCGATCCTGTTCTGCTTCGCCTGCCTCTACCTCTCGGCAGCCGGCGGCGGCTCGGTCAGCGCCGATGCGGCGATGGGCAAGGACTAGCGGCGCGTTCGCGCGGCGCTGAGGCGTCAGCGATTGATTCGCGAATGAAGAGATGGCATCCGTATGTTCACGGGTGCCATCTCAGCGCGAGCCCAGCACGTTCCAGACCAGGACGAGGACCGCGACCAGCAGCATCGACATGATGAGGCGGTGAACGAATCGGTTCATTGCCGCTCCCAACGGATTAGGTCGCGACTAAAGACCCACACGATTTTTCTCCGAGTTGACGCGCCATGCGCCCGAGAAGCGCATGGCGACCTGCATGTTTGCGCACGCGGCTGCGCACGCCGCTTGCGCGGCAGCCGTCGCACGCGTCCATTCATGATTGGTAAGAATTTCATGCTACCGACGCGAGCAACAATAACCATTCCGTCGAGGCCGTGATGAAGCTGCTGAGTCACCTCAAGATCCGCACCAAGCTCGCCAGCATGGTCTGTCTTTCGGCACTCACGGTCACGGCCATCATCGGGGTGTCGTCCGTGCTCAGCAAGAGCCGCATGCTGGAGGATCGCGTTCAGCAGATGCGGACCGCGGTCGACATGCTCCACAACCTCGCCCAATCACTCGAAGAGGAGGTCGGCGCCGGCAAGCTGACGCAGGCGGAAGCGAAAATCCAGTTCCATCTGCGCGGCCGCCGCATGAGCTTCAATGGCGGCCAAGGCTATCCGGTGGTCTATAACGCCGATACCTCGATCCTGATCAATGGCGCGAACCAGCAGCTCGAAGGCAAGATCACGGGCGCCAAGGACTCCAACGGTGTCCTCATCGCAGATGCGATCGTAACGGCCGGCAACCAGGCTGCTCAGGGCGGCGTAACCTCATATCTCTACCCCCGCCCCGGCCAGACGGAGCCCGTCCGCAAGACCGTTTTCGCGCGCAAATTCGCGCCCTGGAACGCGACGATCAGCTACGGCCTCTATGTCGACGACATCGACGCCGACGTGCGAGCCTTGACGCTGGAGCTGGGGGCGATTGGCATCGGCTTGATGCCGCTGATGGCGACACTGTCCTGGCTGATCGCCCGCGACGTGCTCGGCGCGCTCGATCGCCAGAAGAACCGCATGCAGGCCATTTCCGAAGGCGCCATCGACACGGCGGTCGAGGAGACCGGTCGCGGCGACGAGATCGGCCGCATGGCCGAGACCCTCGAAGTGCTCAGGCAGACCGCGCTGACGGCCCGCAAGCTGGAGGCGGAGCAGGTCGCCACCAAGACCCGCAGCGAACAGGAGAAGCGCGACGCGCTGATCTCGCTTGCCGACCGGTTCGATGCATCCGTCGGCCAGCTCGTCGGCCTGATGGCCTCGGGCTCCGGCGAGCTGGAGGTCACCGCCAAGTCGATGTCGTCGACCGCGGAAGGCACCAACCGCCGCGCCGCCGTCGTCGGCTCGGCCGCCACCGAAGCCAGCCAGCGCGTCCAGACGGTCGCGGCCGCCGCCGAGGAGCTCTCCTCCTCCATCACCGAGATCAGCCGTCAGGTCGCGCAGTCCGCCGTGGTCACCGGCCGCGCCGTGGACAGCGCACGCCGCACCGACACCATCGTGCGCGCTCTCTCGGACGGCGCCCAGCAGATCGAGCACGTCGCCGAGCTGATTTCCAGCATCGCGGCGCAGACCAATCTGCTCGCGCTCAATGCCACCATCGAGGCCGCACGCGCCGGTGAAGCCGGCCGCGGCTTTGCTGTCGTCGCTTCGGAGGTGAAATCGCTGGCGAGCCAGACTGCCGAAGCCACCCGCGAGATCGGCGACAAGATCGCCCAGATCCAGGGCGCGACCAAGGAAGCGGTGGACGCCATCGGCGGCATCACCGCCACCATCGAGGAGGTCAGCCGGATCGCCACCTCGATCGGCGCCGCGATCGAGGAGCAAGGCGCCGCCACCGCCGAGATCGCCCGCAGCGTCTCGCAGACCGCGGAGGCCACCCTGGAAGTCACCACCAATATCGGGGGCGTCAGCACGGCAGCGAACGAGACCGGCAATGCCGCAGGCATGGTGCTCGCAGCAGCCTCGAACCTCTCCAAGCAGGCCGAGCAGCTCTCTGGCGAAGTCGGGACCTTCCTTGCGGGCGTGCGCGCGGCGTAAGGCGGCGCGGAAACCAAGGTGTAGCCTCGCCACTAACGTCGCGCGAGGGTGCAGCCGCTCGATAGCTGGCGCGTCGACCCGGTCGAGCCATCGTTCGACTGCGACGGGAATTCCTCGAACGGCGAGTTCTGTTTGCCGGTGTTGAATTCGAAGATCTTGCGGAACAGACCGGGGGCCATCGCCGAAATCGGGTTGACGCGCATTACGGGCGCTGCCGGCGTGCCGACGACCTCGTAGGTCACGCCGATCAATCCTTCATTGTTGCCGCCGCCGAGGAAGATGCCGAACAACGGGATCTGGCCGAAGATGTTGTTGACGCCGTACATCGGGACGAAGGTGCCGCTCATACAAACCTGGTTGCCGGGAAAGTCGATTGAGCCCTCGATGGTGGCGCCGATCATCGGCCCCTTGACCACGCCGTCGCGGATCGTGAGCGCGCCGTTCTGCCGCGTGAACTCCGCGCGCATCGCCGTGAAGGCTACGCCGTTCTGGGCGCCGTTGGGAGCCCCCGCCGCGACGCGATCGAGTTGCTCCATTCCCTTGACCGAGAAGTCGCGCACGTTGATCAGGCCTTCCCGTGTCGTAGGCTCCGACGTCGGCGGCTCCATGGCCACCACCATCTGGCCGCCGAAGACCTTGTTGGTGGTGTCTGTGAAGCGCAGGAAGTTGCCGGCATCGCTGGTCTGGAGATAGATGACCTCGCGGTTGCCCTGGGCGCGGCCGCCGCGCAGGTCGGCTGCCACGGGCGTGTCTTTTCCGATCCTGCCGCTCAGCGTGAAGGCTTTGACCGCACCATTGCGCCGCGACATCTTGGCGTCGACGCTGCGCATCGCCTCGCCGTTGAAACCCATGACGGCGCCGAGCTTCACGTCGATGTCGAAATCGAGGTTCTTCGTCTTGCTCTTGGCATCGTCCTTGGAATTGCCTGAGATCGCCGACTTCAGGAAGCCGCGGCCGTCGAATACGTCGCCGCGCATCGTACCCTTGAGCACGCCGTCCTGGCTGCGCTCCACTTTCAGTGAGGCCTTGTCGCCGTCGGATGGCGCGTAGGTCGGGAAGTTCGCGTTCATGAGCTCGCCGTTGGCATCGACCTCGAGCGCCCCCTTGATCGAGGCGCCGCCGCCTTCGATGACGATGTCCTCCAGACGCGTCGATTGCGCCGTCGGCACCACCTTGAAGCTGGCCTTGCCCGCTCTGCCCGGCAGCTTGACCCAGCCGGGCAGGATGTTGTCGAGCTTGACCGAGGTCAGGTCGGCCTCGATGCCGAGCTTCGTCGTCTGGTCGGGTCCCCCGGCGATCTTGCCCGACAGCCTGATCGGCACCGATCCGCTGACGGCGGGACCCAGATCGAATCCGAGGCGCGCGCGGCTCGCATCGTCCAGCGTGGTCTGCAGTTTGACGTCCGCATCGCCCTCGGCCGGCTTGCGGTAATCGAGCGAGGCCGCCTGCCCGTTGATCTTGACGTCGCCCTTGACCTGATAGCCCTGGTTGCTCGCGACGATCTTGAGGTTGTTGGCCTCCAGCTTTTGGTTCATCACCAGCTTGTCGGCACCAAAACCGTTGAGATCGGCCGTAACGCTGTAGGTGGTGTCGGCTTTGGTCAGCTCGCCCTTGACCGGCAGCCCAAGCTGGACGTTCGCCGAGAACGTCCCCTTGCTAGTATTGGGATCGATGACGGTCGACGACAGATCGCTCAAGCGATCGTTGGAAAGCATTTCGGCGGCCGCAGGCACCGGACCTTCGACACGAAACCTCGTCCGCGACGGCGACGGCTTGGGTGCCATATCGGGCACCTCGAAAACAAAGTCGGAAATCGTGACCTTGCGGCCCGCCGGCGTATCGGCAATGCCCTGCCCGATATTCACCGTCGCGGTGCGGCCGGTCACGCGCGCCTTCAAATCGGCATCGTGCACCACGGGCAGGCCATCGACGGGGCGAACCGTGACACCGCTCGCCACGATATTGACCGACAAGCCGTCGTCGGGAATGGGTGGGCCCTTGCGCGGAAGATTCTTCGTCGGTGAATTAACACCGATCTCGATGCGCTGGAGCGTTCCACGCTCGATCCGCTCGATCACCCATTCGCGCAACTCGGGAACGACAAGGGTCGGCCACATCCGCTTGAGCGCGGAGGCCGACATCGGCGTTCCCGCGAAACCCAATGTCAGCCGCGGCTCGCCCGAATAGTCGATGGCACCGGTGCCGGCGACGCCGATCTCTCCGTTGGAGATATCGGCCTGCGTCAACAGCAGCCTCTTGTGGTCGGTGTCGAAGCGGAAGCCGATCGCAATACGGTTGAAGACCAGCGGCGGCTCGTTGTCGATGCCGCCGAGCAGGATCGAACCGCCGCTGAAACCGAGCTGCCAGTCATTCACGGTGCCGTTGGGCGGCTCGACATGAGCCAGAAGCGTCAGACGGTTCGCGCCCGAGAGGACCTTGAACGGAGCGACCAGCACCCGCCGATTGGCGTCCCACTCGACATTGATCTCGGCCGAGTCGATCGCCATCGGATAATCGGGCGTATCGGTGTCGATGATGTTGCCCGCACCGACCGTGATCTTGCCGCGAAAGAAAGTCGGCACGCCGTCGCGGCCGAGCTCGCCCTTGAGCTCGCCGGTCAGCGGCAGGTCGGCGGTGTAGGTGAGGTCCTTCACCCGCAGCGCCAGCAGGATGTTGGCGGTCGAGACCTTGTCGGCGCGGATATCGACCGAGCGCACGCCGTTCTCGGTGGGGCCGATCGTGGCACGCAACGACCACGGACGCGCGCCCTCTTCACCGAGGCTGAGCGCGACGCCGCCACGGCTCGGTCGGCGCAGGCTGAGCGTGATGTTCTCAAACGTCCATTTGCTGCCGCGCTGCTGGTCGTCGACGATCAGATTGCCGTTCTTCAGGCCGATCTCGTTGAGATTCTGGCCGTCGAGGCCGGTCATGCTCAGACTGTCGAGCCAGTCGAGGCCCTGAAGAATGCCAGTCGGGGACGTGGCCTGGGGCGCGGCTTGCGGTGCGTCGGAGGTCGCAGGCTCGGTGGCGAATGGCGGCGGTGGCACACCGTTGCGCGGGAAAGTCGGCGGCAGTCCCGCGTCCCTTTTGGAGGCGACGCCGGTTGCGAGCGGCTTTGCGGTGTCGCCGGCCGACACCGTGACGGTGCCGTCAGGCGCGATCCGGATTGCGAGCTCGGCATCGACGAGGTTGAGGCTTTCGGCGCGCAGATGCCCCATCAGCAGGCCCGCACCCGACAGCTTCACCTCGGCCTTCGGCGCGGTGGCGACAATGACGTGATCGTGGTCGCGCACGACGATATCACGGATGCGCACGGCGATGCGGATCCGCCCGGCCCGCTCGATCTGCGTGCCGCCGACCTCCACGGTGTTGCCGTGACCGATATTGTCCTCGATCGCGGCCGCGAGCCACGGCGTCGCAATGTCGAGATTGATGGGACCGGCGCCGAGCCGCCACCACAGCGCGCCGAAACAGCCGACGAAGATGACGACCAGGACACCGACGACCACGGCCACGCGCTTCAGCCAGCGACCGCCGCCCAACCAGCGGCGCAACGGCCCAAACCCGTCAGCGAAGCGATGGAAGCCCGAATTGGAACGCGACAACAGCCGGCGCGCCCGATGGCCCGCCGCCGCTTCCTGATCCGGATCCCAGTCGGCGTCGTCCCATTGCTGCTGCTCTGGTTGGCTGCCGCGCCGATCCAAATCCCGATTGTAATCCTGGGGCGACGTATTCCTTGCCATTGCCTCTCGATACAGGCGCCCGTCGTGGGATTGAGCGCCGCCGGGGCCGCAGCCGTCGACGGGAAGCGAAGCTTCCCGCGCCGGCATTGCCGCCATACCTCGAATATTCCTTCTGTTCGTCATGTCGCCCCGGGAGCGCGTTCAACGAGCAGTGGGGGTGGTGCGTGGAATTCCTTGTAACCAGACTCCGGCGTCGTCAGACTCGCCCCGCCGAGGGCACGATTCCGGCATAGCGGAAAAGGGCTGCAATACCGCTTTGGTTGACCCGCCGAAAGCGACGAAAGGAAGGCGTATGTCCAAGAAATCCCGAAAGAAATCGTCCAAAACGCCCTCCGTCACTCCGACGGCTAAAAAGACGCCCGTGAAAGCGCGGGCTGCGACTCAAACCAAGCTCGCGAAAACACAGCGGACACCGGCGAGCAAATCAACTGGGACCATAGCAAAGACAGCATCGCATAAGGCCGCATCGAAACGGTTAAATTCTTCCAAATCGGCATCCGCGCCTGAAACGGCGGCGAAGGCCGGCTTGGCTGAGGGGCAGAAGGCTCCCGCCTTCCGCCTGCCCCGCGACGGCGGCGGCGTCGTCGCGCTGTCGGATTATACCGGCCAGAAGCTGGTCCTGTTCTTCTACCCCCGCGCCGACACGCCGGGCTGCACCACGGAGGCCATCGATTTCACCCGGCTCACCGGCGCCTTCGCCAAGGCTGGCACCGCCGTGCTCGGTATCTCCGCCGATCCGGTCAAGGCTCAGGACAAGTTCCGGGACAAGCACGGTCTCGGCGTGCCCCTCATCTCGGACGAGACGCACGAGATGCTGGAGGCCTACGGCGCCTGGGGCGAAAAGTCCATGTATGGCAAGAGCTTCCTGGGAATTCTTCGCACCACGATGCTGCTTGGCGCCGACGGCAAGATCGCGCGGATCTGGCGCAATGTCCGGGTCGAAGGCCACGCCGACGAGGTGCTGGAAGCCGCAAGGCGCCTTTAACCAATCATTTAAATTCAAGGGGTTCCGTTTCCGGAAAATTAACCATGACCGGCCCAGATTGCCGCGGCAATTAGGCCGCACGGACTCATCCGATCGGCGCGGGAGTGCCGATGTCGAAAAGTTCTGCCCAACTCTCGCAGTACCCCCAACATCACCCGCACGACCATGGACGGGCCTTTCATCGCCGTGCCGCCGCAGTGGCAACCGCGCTTCCCCTTCCGGACACCGACGACGCCTACACCATCGTGCATCACGGCAAGCAGGTTCGCCTGGGACCTGTGGTGTTCTGGATCGTGGTCGGCACTGTCGTGTTGCTCGGGCTCTGGTCGGCCGCAACCGCGACCTATTTCGCCTTCCGCGACGACGTCCTCACCCGGCTGATCGCCCGGCAGGCCGAGATGCAATACGCCTATGAGGACCGCATCGCCGAGCTGCGCGCCAAGGTCGACCGCACCACCAGCCGGCAGCTGCTCGACCAGGAGCAGTTCGACCAGAAGCTCGACCAGATCATGAAGCGCCAGACGGCGCTGGAGTCCCGTGCCACGGCGCTCGGGTCCATGCCGGACGTGACCGGATCGATTCCACGTTCCACCCCGCAGCGTGGCGATGCCAGCCAGACGACGCAGGGCACGCCAAAGCCCTCGCCGATCAGCGACACCGTGATCTTCGTGGCGCCGCCGGATCGCGAAGCGCGGCTCGAATCGCGCGCGCCGACCCTCGCAGCTCCGCCCGTCAATCAATTCGCCAAGAACCAGGGGTTCGACAACGTCGTCGTTCGGCTCACGACCTCGCTGGACCAGGTCGAGCGTCGCCAGATGGCGGCGCTCAACGCCGTCGAGGAAGGCATGGATTCGCGCATGCGCCGGATGCGCGGCGTCGTCAGCGATCTCGGCCTGAACCTCGCAAATCTCGAAGCCGCCGTGCCGCGCACCGCGATGGGCGGGCCGTTCGTGCCTGTTAAAATCACCGCCAGTTCGGGGCCGTTCGAGAAGCAGCTCTATCGCATCAACAACACCCGAGCCGAGATGGACCGGCTCAATCGCACGCTCGCGCTCGTGCCCTATCGCAAGCCCGTCATCGGCGAGGTCGAGTTCACCTCCGGCTTCGGCGTGCGCAGCGATCCGTTCCTCGGCCGGCCCGCGATGCATACCGGGCTCGACTTCCGCGCCGCGAGCGGCGATCCCGTTCGCGTCACCGCCAACGGCAAGGTCGTCTCGGCCGGCTGGTCCGGCGGCTACGGCCGCATGATCGAGGTCGATCACGGCAATGGCCTTGCGACGCGCTACGGCCATCTCTCCGAGATCAATGTCCGGGTCGGCGAGATCGTTAGAATCGGCCAAGTCGTTGGTCTCGTCGGGTCGACCGGCCGTTCCACCGGGCCGCATCTGCACTATGAAACCCGGATCGACGGCGAAGCGGTCGATCCGCAGAAGTTCTTGCGCGCCGGCGTGCGACTCAGCGCGGGCTAGGCTCGTTGAGAGCGCGCTCGTCTCGTCCCAGGTTTACATGGCGGAACTTCGGAGTTCCCTTCGCGTTAGGTCGCAGGTCCTCAATGGCGCGATCTTCTGATGCAACAGATCCATACGAAAGCTCGTCCGGCCAAGGGCAAAGCGGACCAGCCACGTAACAACGCGGCTCAACTCTTCAGCGATATTGCTAACCGAACATCTCAAGCGGCCGGGCGAGCGCTGACATTCATGATTGCAGCCGGCATCATCCTGGTTTGGGCGGTCACCGGTCCCATCTTCCATTACTCCGACACATGGCAGTTGGTGATCAACACCGGCACCACCATCGTGACATTCCTGATGGTCTTCCTGATTCAGAATTCCCAGAATCGCGATAGCGCGGCCATTCAGGTGAAGCTCGACGAACTGATCCGGGTGAGCGCGGTGCAAAATTCCTTCGTGGGAATTGAGCATTTGACCGACGACGAGCTCGACGAGATCCGCACCAAATGTGAGCTTCGCGCCAAGGCCGAAAAGGTCGGAGACGAGACAGTCAAGAATACCGGCAAGAAGGCGAAACGCGCCGCCGATCTCGTCACCGAATAAGCGGACGGATGCCGGGAACGACGAGGTGCGCAGCTTCGTTCGCAATCGCAACGCTTCGGCAGGCTCGCCCCGTCTTCATCACACCAGGCAACTGGCCCGCCGCGGAGCCAGCCCTGACTATTGGCCGCGCTCGTGGCCGACCTCACCGGTGATGACGTCGCCGAACAACTCCCAAGCCTGGCCGTTGAAGCGCATCAGCTGCATCTGCTCGATCGGAAAATAATCGTCGGCCGAAGTGTTGACCATGATCCCGGGCAGCATCAGGTCGGTGTGAAAATCCTTCAGGCTGGTGGCCTGCTTCATCACGTTGTCACGGGTGAGATTGTCGCCGCACTGCCTCAGCACCTGCGCCATCGCCTCCGCCTGGACGTAGCCATAAAGGTTGTTGGCGTTGGTCTTGTCCCCTTCGGGATAGTACTTATCCATGAAGGTGCGCCACGCGACGACCGCCGGATCCTTGTCCCAGGTCGGGTCGGTCGGATCCTTCAAATATGCTGTCGAGATGATATCCTTGGCATAGTCGAGCCCGGCGGGCTTGAGCACCGAGGCGATCGAGGTAGCCGTATTGGCGAGGAAGAATTTTGGCTTCCAGCCGAGCTCGCCGACCTTCCGGATCGCCTGTGCCGAGCCTTTCGGCGCGGCCCATGAGAAGAAGATGTCGGCGCCGGAATCGTGAAGCGCAACGATCTGCGAGTCGATCGAGGGATCGCTGACCTCATAGGATTTGTCCGCGATGATCATATCGGCCTTGTCGCCGAGTCCGTCCTTCAAGCCCTTGAACTGGTCCTTGCCGGCGTCGTCGTTTTGCCAAAGAACGGCGATCTTGCTGTTGGGGAAGTTGTCGCGGATATACTTCGCGTAGATCCGCCCCTCGCTCTGGTAGTTCGGCTGGAAGCCCATGGTCCAAGGGAAATTCTTGGGGTCGCCGAATTTGGTGCCGCCGGAGGCGACGAAGAGCTGCGGCACCTTCTTGGCGTTCATGTATTTCATGATGGCGGAGTTCGAAGGCGTGCCGAGCGGCTGGAAGATCAGCAACACCTCGTCGCTCTCCACCAGCTTGCGCGCCTGCTCGATCGCCTTTGGCGGCGAATATGCGTCGTCATAGCTGATGAAATTGATCTTGCGACCGTTGATGCCGCCCTGATCGTTGATCATCTTGAAGAACGCGGCCTCGGTCTTGCCGATCACGCCATAGGACGACGCCGGCCCGCTATAAGGCATGATGTTGCCGAGCTTGATTTCGGTGTCGGTGGCGCCGGGATCGTATTTCTTCTGCGCCAGGGCCGGCGTCGTGACGAGCACGCCGGCAGCAAGAATGGCGAGGGCAGCAAGGTTATTGCGACGACCCAGCATCGTTCTCTCCCCTGTTTTGTAGTCTTGTTTTGCCGAGAGTGTCGCAAGCTCGCTTACGGCTGGCAAGCGCCGCGATTTTCCGTGAGATGAAACGAGCGCTCCAGAACTATGTGCCGCGCCGCAGCAGGTCCAGAACGCGCCCGTCGATCACCAGCAATGCGCTGCCGATCACGATCGCGCCCGCGATCTCTCGCATCCAGATCGGCTCGCCCAGCACAAGCCATCCCAGAAGAATGGCGGTGACGGGAATGAGCAGTGTCACCAGCATCACATTGGTCGCGCCCGACTGCCGCAGGATCTGGAAGAAGACGATATAGGCGAGCGCCGTCGACAGGCCGGCAAGGCCGAGCACCGCGAGCCAAATCGTCACGCCCGGCAGCGGGAGACGCCACGGCTGCTCCGCTGCGCCGGCCACGATCGCCATCATCACCGTGGAAGCCATCAGTTGATATGCTGCCGTCCCCAGCGGCGGGGAGTCCTTCAACAACCGGCGCGCCGCCAGCGCCGCGAAGCCATAGCTGAAGGCGCCGCCGAGGCAGAGCAGGATGCCCAGCCCCTGCCCCGCCCGTGTCTCGACACCCCATCCGTGCAGGATGATCACGCCGGCGAGGCCCAGTGCCACGCCGGCGACGCGGCGGAGCCGTAAGGCCTCTTCGCCCGCCGCGGCCATCACGATCACCGTGAACAGCGGCGTGGTGGCATTCAGGACCGACGCCAGCCCGCTTGGAATGAAAGTCTGGCCGATCACGATCAGCGAGAACGGGATGACGTTGTTGAGGAGCCCCATCGCGACGAACGGTTTCCAGCCGGCGATGCCCTTGGGAAAGGCGATGCCCTGAAAACGGAGCAGCGGCAGCAGAAGGGCTGAACCAAGTGCAACGCGCATAAACACCAGCGTGAGCGGCGGCAATTCCCGCAGCGCCGCGCCGTTGAAGAAGAACGAGCCGCCCCAGAGCGCCGAGAGCACAGCGAGCAGCGACCAGTCGCGCGCGTCGATACGGTTGTCGATCGGGGACATGGCGTCTCACAGCGATGGTCCGACCTGCTAGGACTGCGCGACCAAAATTGCCACCCGATTTCCGGGTAAAGGGCGAGATTCAGGATCGATCGCGACTTCGCGCGTCAACCGCGATATCCGCAACCACCGCCCCAACGACCAGAACACCGCCAACAAGGGCGTGGACGGCAGGTACCTCGCGAAAGGTAATCCAGATCCAGAACGGCATCAGCGGCGTTTCCAGCGTCGCAATCAGGGAAGCCTGGCTCGACGGCAGGAGGCGCGAGCCGAGCATGTAGAATGTCAGCCCCAGCGCCACCTGAAAGCAGCCGAACATCGCGAGGATCGCGAGGTTGGCGCTGTCGATATGGACGAGGTCGTGCGCAAACGGAAGGCTGACGAGGCTTCCCAGGAAATTCGACAACGCCGCCGCTGCCACCATCGATGTCTCCTGGTAGCGTCGGATCACAACCGTCATCGCCGAGATGGCGAGTACCATGAGGCAGCTCAGCGCCACGCCTCCAACATCAGCCCCGGCTTCGATGCCTCCGACCGTGATGGCGACGCCGCCAAAGGCAACGAGGCTCGCGATCAGGGTACGCCATGTTACGGCTTCGCCAAGCCACAGCCACGCCAGCGCCGCGGCCACGAAAGGCTGCGTGGAGATCAGCACAGCCACATTCATCACCTTGGTCATCTGGAGCGCGGGGATGAAGGAAACCATGCCGAGCGTGGACAATGAGGCGACGAGCAAGCCGCCGCGTCCCGGCGCCACCAATTGCCGCAGCGCGCCGCGTCCCTGCATCACGACGAGAAACACCGAGATCAGACTGCCGCCGAACACGCCGCGCCAGAACAGAATGGTCCAGGGATCGAACGGCAACAGACGTGTGAAGAACGGCGCCGTGCTCCAGGCAATCGCAGCTGATATGACGAGGGCAATGCCGAGACCGCGTTCCGAACGAGGCTGCCCCATGTCGATGCGGCCGCTAGGACGGTTTCTTCGGCCGCGACACCAGTTCGATCATCTTGCCTTCGTCGTCGTCAGGCATCGCGGCCTTCGCTTGCGCGTAGGCTTCCACCGCGGCGCGCGCGACCAGCGGCTTGTCGGCCAGCAGGCTCTCGGCGAGCTTCACCGCGTAGGCGGCATCCTTGTGCCGCAGCGCTGCCGTGAATGTCGCGCCGGAGAAATCGCGGGAGACCATGCGCTTGGAATGACGCTGCACCTGCGGGCTCGCGGCCACGCCCGCCTGAATCGACTCCAGCACGAGGTTCATGTCGAGCCCGGCCTGCTCGGCAATGGCAAGCCCCTCGGCGAGGCCGGCGATCTGGATCGCGCCCATCAGATTGTTGATCAGCTTGTAGACCGTGCCGGAGCCGACCGCGCCGAAATGGCGGATGGTCGAGCCGATCGGCGTCAGATAAGGCCGCGCGCGTTCGAGATCGGCGGCATCGGCACCAACGAGCAACGTCAGCTTTCCGCTCGCGGCCGCATCCGGCAATCCCGTCACGGGGCAATCGATATAGATCAGCCCGCGAGCGTTCATCTCGCGGCCCATCTCGCGCGCATGGTCATAGGAGACGGTGGAGCATTCGATCGCAATGGTGCCGGCCTTCGCGGTCTTGGCTGCGCCCTCGGGCCCGAGCCAGACCGCACGCGAGGCCTCATCATCGGCGACCATGGTCACGACGGCGTCGGCGTCGATCGCCGCGTCCTCAGGCGAGGTCGCCCAGAGCGCGCCGCGCGCGATCAGGTCTTCCGCTTTTGTTTTACTGCGATTCCACAGCGTCACCGTGAAGCCAGCATCGAGATAGCGGCCGGCCATGCCATGGCCCATCCGCCCAAGCCCGATGAAGGCGATCCGGGGCATCAGTCGACGTCCTCGATGTCGGCGCCGGGAGTGCCGAAGGCGCGCTGCGCCAGGGTCGCGGCCATGAAGTCGTCGAGATCGCCACCGAGCACGCCTGATGTGTCGGAGGTCTGCACACCCGTGCGCAGGTCCTTCACCATCTGGTAGGGCTGGAGCACGTAAGAGCGGATCTGGTGGCCCCAGCCGATGTCGGTTTTGGCGGCCTGGTCGGCGGCGGCCTTCTCTTCGCGCCGCTTCAGCTCGATCTGGTAAAGCCGCGCGCGCAGCATGTCCCAGGCCTGCGCCTTGTTCTTGTGCTGCGAGCGGCCGGCCTGGCAGACCACGGCGACACCGGTCGGGATATGCGTCAGCCGCACCGCGGACTCGGTCTTGTTGACGTGCTGGCCGCCGGCACCACCGGAGCGCATGGTGTCGACGCGGACGTCGGATTCCTTGATGTCGATCTTGATGGTGTCGTCGATCACCGGAAACACAGCAACGGACGAGAACGAGGTGTGCCGCCGCGCGTTGGAATCGAACGGCGAGATCCGCACCAGGCGGTGCACGCCCGCCTCGGTCTTCAGCCAGCCATAGGCATTGTGGCCGGAGACCTGGATGGTCGCGGACTTGATGCCGGCCTCTTCGCCCTCGGACTCTTCCAGCACCTCGACCTTGAAGCCGTGGGTTTCGGCCCAGCGCGAGTACATGCGAAGCAGCATCTGGGCCCAGTCCTGGCTTTCGGTGCCACCGGCGCCGGCATGCACTTCGAGATAGGAATCGAAACTATCCGCCTCGCCCGACAGCAACGCCTCGAGCTCGCGCCGGGCGACTTCCTTCTTGAGGGTCTTGAGCGCGGCTTCGGCTTCCTTGACAACGCCCTCATCGCCCTCGGCTTCGCCGAGCTCGATCATGCCGATGTCGTCTTCGAGCTCCTGCTCGACCTTGCCGATGCCGGAGAGCGCATCCTCAAGCGAGGTGCGCTCCTGCATCAATTTCTGGGCTTTCTGGGGATCGTTCCAGAGATTGGGATCTTCTGCGAGCTTGTTCAGCTCAGCGAGGCGCGCCGTCGATTTCTCGACGTCAAAGATGCCTCCTCAGCAGCCCGACAGACTGCTTGATCTCTTCTACCAACCGTTCGATTTCGGCGCGCATGTGGTTCTCTGGTCTCGCGGAATTTTTCCGCGTCTAATGACAACGGGATGTAGCGGCGGCGGCTGCAAAGCGCAACCGCCGCGGCGACGAACGTCTGTCTTGTCCTAAGCCTTAGTACAGCCCGCCGGTGCCCGGCCGCATGAAGAAACCGGAATCCGGCTGCTGCTGCTGCGACGCCGGCACGCCGCCTCGCCCATCGGCATCGGCAACGCCGATGACGGAGTAGTTATCCGGCGGCGCCGTGCCCGGCTTGAAGGCTTCGAGAATGGTTCCGCCGGTCTCGCCCGGACCGGCGCGCATGCCGGACTTGGCGACGACCCGCACCAGCTTGATGCCGGCCGGCACCTTGAACGGGACCGCGGGCTTGTCGGCGAGCGCGAGCTGGAGGAAGTCGCGTGCGATGGGAGCTGCGAGATGGCCGCCGGTCGCGGCGTTGCCCTTGCCGAGCGGACGCGGTTTGTCATAGCCCATATAGATGGCAACGGCGACGTCGGGCGAGAAGCCGACGAACCAGGCGTCCTTGGCCTCGTTGGTGGTGCCGGTCTTGCCGGCGATCGGCTTGCCGACCTGCTTGACCACGGTCGCGGTACCGGCCTGGACCACGCCTTCCATCAGCTCGGTGATCTGATAGGCGGTCATGGAATCCAGCACCTGCTCGCGGCGGTCGATCAGCTGCGGCTCGTTCTGGTTCTTCCAGCCGCCGGGCGCGTCACAGCCACGGCATTCGCGCTGGTCGTGCTTGAAGATGGTGTGGCCGTAGCGATCCTGGATGCGGTCGATCAGGGTCGGCTTCACCCGGCGGCCGCCATTGGCGAGCATCGAATAGGCCGTGACCATGCGCATCGCCGTGGTCTCGCCGGCGCCGAGCGCGTAGGACAGATAGTTCGGCAGTTCGTCATAGACACCGAAGCGGCGGGCATATTCGCCGATCAAGGGCATGCCGATGTCCTGGGCGAGGCGCACCGTCACCGTGTTGAGCGACTGCCGCAATGCGTTGCGCAGCGTCACCGGCCCCTGGAATTTGCCCGAGGAGAAGTTTTCAGGCCGCCACACGCCCGCGCCCTGGCCTTGATCGATTTCGATCGGGGCGTCGAGCACGACAGTCGAAGGCGTATAGCCGTTGTCGAGCGCAGCCGAATAGACGATCGGCTTGAACGACGAACCGGGCTGCCGATAGGCCTGCGTGGCGCGGTTGAACTGGCTCTGGTCGAACGAGAAGCCGCCGACCATCGCCAGCACGCGACCGGTCCAGGGGTCCATCACCACCAT
This sequence comes from Bradyrhizobium sp. 155, assembly GCF_023101105.1. Lineage (NCBI taxonomy): Bacteria > Pseudomonadati > Pseudomonadota > Alphaproteobacteria > Hyphomicrobiales > Nitrobacteraceae > Bradyrhizobium > Bradyrhizobium sp. 155. Next base: position 4,113,768 of record NZ_CP064704.1, read on the forward strand.
CGCGCCGGACACTTCCGGGATCTGGCGCAGCCGGTACTGCCCTTCGACAGGCTGGGCGTCCTTGTACAGCGGATCGGCGTAGATCACGTCGCCGGGCTGGAGCACCTGCGACACCGCACTCGCCGCCCTGCCCTTCGCAGCCCCCGAGGCCGCTCTTGCCCATTTGATACCGTCGAGCGTGATGAGGCCGGTCTCGCGCTGCTTGCTCACGGCGCCGCCGAGTTCGCGGCTCGGCTGGAAGCCGATGCGCGCCGACTGGTCGCTGGTCTCCAGCACCACCGCCATGCGCCACGGCGAGATATCGGACAGAGACTTGATTTCGGCGAGCTTCACGCCCCAGTCGCCCGAAATGTCGAGCTTGCTGATTGCGCCGCGATAGCCCTGCTGCTCGTCATAGTTGACGAGACCGGCGACCATGGTCTTGCGCGCCATGACCTGAATCTTGGGATCGAGCGTGGTGCGGACCGAAAGGCCGCCCTCATACAGCTTCTTCTCGCCATAGCGCTCGAAGATGTCGCGGCGCACTTCCTCGGCGAAATATTCGCCGGCGAAGGTGTGGGCGCCGTTGGAACGGCTGGTAACGGCCAGCGGCTCCTTGCGCGCCTTGTCGGCGTCGGCCTGCTTGACCCAGCCGTTCTCAACCAGACGATCGATCACGTAGTTGCGGCGCTCGATGGCGCGGTCGCGGTTGCGGACAGGATGCAGCGTCGCGGGCATCTTCGGCAGCGCCGCGAGATAGGACGCTTCCGCGACGGTCAGCTCATTCACCGACTTGTCGAAATAAACCAGCGACGCAGCCGCGATTCCGTAGGCACCTAAGCCCAGATAGATTTCATTCAGATACAGCTCGAGGATCTTGTCCTTCGAGTAGGTCTTCTCGATCCGCATCGCCAGCAAGGCTTCCTTGATCTTGCGCGCGAAGGAGACCTCGTTGGTCAGAAGGAAGTTCTTGGCGACCTGCTGGGTGATCGTGGAAGCGCCCTGCGGACGGCGGTTGGAGCCGTAGTTCTGGATGTAGACCACGCCGGCGCGCGCCATGCCGGTGTAGTCGATGCCACCATGCTCGTAGAAATTCTTGTCCTCGGCCGCGAGGAAGGCGTTGATCACGAGTTTCGGCACCGCCTGGATCGGCAGGTACAGCCGCCGCTCCTTGGCGTATTCGCCGAGCAGCGAGCCGTCGGTCGCGTGCACGCGGGTCATCACCGGCGGCTCGTAATCCTGAAGCTGAGAGTAGTCAGGCAAGTCCTTGGAGAAATGCCAGATCAGGCCTGCGACGGCACCCACCCCGACAAGGAACAACACCGTTCCCGCGGCGAACAGGAAGCCCATGAACCGCACCAGCAAGCGCATTATCTGTTTATCCGTTCAAACTCTGGATCAGCCCAAGATCAGCCCTGGCACCAGAAACAGGCACCAAACCATCGCGAATTCACCGGCTTTACTCAATACTATTAGTGCCGGACTCAAGGCGCTTGCCGAGCGGGATTCTCGCCGATTCCGGAACCCCCTGCGGCGTTTTTATAAAGCGCCCGCTGTGGCCAAACTAGGGCTTTTGCGGCGGGACGGAAAATCACTCTCAATTCGACGATCCCCGGGTCGTCAATTCGACGATCCGGCCGTGGCCATCCGTTTGGCCAAAAATCCATCGATCGCCTGCGCCATCGAGCCCACGGCACGCGACCGCCATCCCTCGGAGACCAGATGCTCGAGGTCGCCCTTGTTGGAGACATAGCCGATCTCCACCAGGACCGACGGCACGTCGGGGGCCTTCAGCACCCGGAAGCCGGCTGACTTCAGGGGATGCTTGTGCATCCGCACCGTCGACTTCATTTCGCCCATCAACAGGCGGGCAAAACGGCTTGAAAAGGTACGGGTTTCCCGCTGGGTGAGATCGATCAGGATGTCGGCGACATCGGTCGGCTCCTCGGCGAGGTTGAAGCCAGCGATGGCGTCCGCCCGGTTCTCCGCATCCGCCAGCCGCTGCGCCTCGGCGTCGGAGGCCTTGTCGGACAACGTGTAGATGGTCGCACCCTGCGCATCGCCCTCAGCGCGCGGCAGCGCGTCGGCATGGATCGAGACGAACAACGCCGCCTTGAGGCTGCGGGCGACTTTGACCCGGTCGTTGAGCGGGATGAAGGTGTCGTCGTCTCGGGTCATCACCACGCGATATTTGCCGGTCTTTTCCAGCCGTTCGCGTAGCGCCAGGCCAAAGGCCAGCACCAGATTCTTCTCGCTCTCGCCGCTCGACTGCGTGCCGTTGTCGATGCCGCCATGGCCGGGATCGATGACGACGACCGCGCGGCCATCGGCCTTCTGCCCGGCTTCAGGGTGGGCAGATGCGGGAACCGTCGCGGGCGGCGGATCGGCAATAGCCGGCCGCAGCTCAGGACGGTTTTCCGGAGCCAGCGACGGCACGAAGGCGGTGCGCTCGACCTCCTCCATTTCGAGCACCAGCCGCGCCGGCTGGCCGTTGGCAGCCTCCACCACGTAGGAATTGGCGATCTTGGCGGGGCCCGTCAGGTCGAACACGATTCGGGAGCCTCCGGGCATCACCAGCCCATAGCGGAAGGCCTTGACCAGTCCGCGTCCGCCGGACCCGGTGCCGGCGGGAAGTTGAAAATTGACCTGGGGAACGTCGACCACCACCCGATACGGGTCGGCCAGAGTGACTGCGCGGAAGCTAACGGTCTGATCGATGTCGAGGACAAAGCGAGTCTGCCTGCCGTCCCCGGCCAGTCGGGCGGCCGAGGCCGTTGGGAAATTCGCTGATGCAACAGGGAGTTGAGGCTGACTTTCCGCGGCCTTCAGGCGCGAGGAATCAGCACACGGCAATGCCGCCGCGCAGAGCAGCACGCATCCCAGCAGGATCCTTTGATTTGCGCGGCTCGCCACCGATTCCGTGCCTCCGAGCAGCCTCTTTAACGCAATAGAACCACAGGGTTAAACGATCCTTAATGACAGACACGCGAAACTCGCTGACTGTGACCGCCGTGCGACGCTCCTTGCACGGATGGCCCAATCCACGTATGTACGGAATGCTGACGGCCGATATTTCCGGTTGTGTCGCATTCAGCCTCCCGGTGCAGCGCCGGAACTCTCAAGGTTTGGGAATTCCAGCGTTTTTCCGTTCCCCTCTAAGTCCAGCGCGGTGCGCGGCAGCAAGGTGGAGCGGGGCAAGCCCCGGCGGCGGAACGGTCCTCGGTTACCAACACGTTTCCGGGACGGTTCTGACAGCGGCGCAACCCGTTACCCGGTCCCTTAATCCCAAGGGAGCGGTTCGTAATACCCCAAGGCGAGCGCGCTCGCGCCATGCCTGGCCAACAGCAACTGATTGAGGGGCGGCCCCGCCGCCCAATGTTTCATACGGGCCGACGCTTGATGCGCCAGACTGTGCCGACCAATTCTGAAGGACCATTCGCGACGCTGCGGAGTGACAATTCCGCGCGCCGCTTCGGTCCTCCGGCTTTCGGTTCGGCAAGGCGCGAGAGACGGTGTTTCGGCCTTCCCCTCACCCCCGAATCAGGTGGACCGTCGCGTCACCCGGCAGCGCTGATGGCGCCCACGGTGAATCGCGCCCGCCGCCGCCAAGAGTTAAGACATGCCCAACAAGATGTTGATCGATGCCACCCACCCGGAAGAGACCCGGGTCGTCGTGGTCCGCGGCAATCGCGTCGAAGAGTTTGATTTCGAGACCGCGCAACGCAAGCAACTGCGCGGGAATATCTACCTCGCCAAGGTCACAAGGGTCGAACCCTCGCTCCAGGCCGCTTTCGTCGAATATGGCGGCAACCGCCACGGCTTCCTCGCCTTCAGCGAAATCCATCCCGACTACTACCAGATTCCGGTTGCCGACCGGCAGGCGCTGATCGAAGCCGAGGAGCAGGCCCATCGCGAGGCCGAGGAAGAGAGCGAGAACCGCTCCCAGGGCCGCCGCCGCTCCCGCCACCGCAATTCCCGCCGCCGTAGCCATGGCGAGCGCGTCCGCAGCGAGGTCGTCGAAGGCGATCCCGCGGCCCGGCAGGTCCAGGGCGAGGCCCTGCCTGAGGGCGCTTCGCACGAGGGCGAGCACCTGCACGCCGACGCAGAGCATCACGGCGAGCACGAAGGCCACGATCATCACGGCCACGAAGCACATGACCACGAAGGGCATGACCACGACGACCATCATCATGCCCATGGTGACGATCATCACGCGCACGATCATCACGACCACGATCATCATGGCGAGCACGATCATCACGACCATGATCATGCCGACGAGACACCGGCGCCTGTCGCGGCGATCGGCGCCGAGCCCGCGGTCGCCACCGAGGCCGTTGCCGAGCCGGAGGAGTTTGCCTCCGACGCGCACGCTCACGATCTTGCCGAGGCCGTGACATCGGCTACTGAGCCTGCCGACGCCGTGTACGCCGCAGGTGAGAGTGCGCAGGCTCCGCATCACGACTCCGAAGCGACGGCCGAGGATGACGACGAAGACGAGGACGACGAGGAAGCCGAAGAGGACGTCGTTGAATCCGTCGGCGGCGACGATGTGCTGGAGGAAGTGCCGGAGCGCACCTTCCGTCCCCGCCGCCAGTACAAGATCCAGGAAGTCATCAAGCGTCGCCAGGTGATGCTGGTGCAGGTCGTCAAGGAAGAGCGCGGCAACAAGGGCGCGGCGCTGACGACCTACCTCTCACTCGCCGGCCGTTATGCCGTCTTGATGCCGAACACCGCGCGCGGCGGCGGCATCAGCCGCAAGATCACGAGCGCGCAGGACCGTTCGCGCCTGAAGGAAGTGGTGCAGGATCTCGACGTACCCGAGGGCATGGGGATCATTCTGCGCACGGCGGGTGCCGCCCGCACCAAGCCCGAGATCAAGCGCGATTTCGAGTACCTGATCCGCATGTGGGAGACGGTGCGCGACATGACGCTGAAGTCGCAGGCCCCGACCCTCGTCTACGAGGAAGGCTCGCTGATCAAGCGCTCGCTGCGCGACCTCTACAATAAGGAGATCGACGAGATCCAGGTGGCGGGCGATGCCGGCTATCGCGAAGCGCGCGACTTCATGAAGATGTTGATGCCCGCCAATGTGAGCGCGGTGAGGCAGTATCGCGACGGCCAGCCGCTGTTCTCGCGGATGGGCGTCGAAAGCCAGCTGGATGCGATGTTCTCGCCGACCGTACAGTTGCGCTCCGGCGGCTACATCGTGATCAACCAGACCGAAGCGCTGGTCTCGATCGACGTCAACTCCGGCCGTTCGACGCGCGAGCATCATATCGAAGACACCGCGCTCAAGACCAATCTCGAGGCCTCCGAGGAGGTTGCGCGTCAGCTTCGGTTGCGCGACCTCGCCGGCCTGATCGTCATCGACTTCATCGACATGGACGAGAAGCGCAACAATCGCGCGGTCGAACGCAAGCTGTCCGATTGCCTCCGGCAGGACCGCGCGCGGATCCAGGTCGGACGCATCTCGCATTTCGGCCTGCTCGAGATGTCACGCCAGCGCATCCGCGCCAGCGTGCTGGAATCCTCGACCGATCCCTGCACGCATTGCGGCGGCACCGGCCATGTGCGCTCGGTTTCCTCGGTTGCGCTCCAATTGCTGCGCGGCCTCGAAGAGATCCTGATGAAGGGCGCAACCCACAATCTCGTGGTCCGCACCCGCACCGACGTCGCGCTCTATGTGCTGAACCACAAGCGGGGCCATCTGCGCGACCTCGAGAACGGTTTCAAGGTCACGTTGTCGGTCATCGCCGACCCGAGCGTCAGCGGACCGCAGGCCTATGTCATCGACCGCGGCGAGCAGGTGCATACGCTGGAAGCCGCCAAGGCTCTGCTGGCGGCCCAGGCGGCCGCAAGCCCGCCGCCCCTGGTCGAAGAGGCCTATGACGACGAGGAGTTCGATCCGGAGAGCGAATCCGAGGTCGAGACCGAGGAGACCGAAGGTCTCATCGAGGAGCAGACCGCAGGCGACGCCGCTACCGAGCAGGACAGCCAGCGCCGCAAGCGTCGCCGTCGCCGCCGCGGTCGCGGTGGTCCGCGGGACGAGGAGACGCGCGAGGATGGCGCGCCCGCTATTGCCGAGACGGCCATGGCGGCCGGCGAAGGCGAAGAGGATGCCGAGGCCGAACCGGAAGGCGAGGAAGGCGAGGAACAGGCAGCCCGTGGCGAGCAGCAGGGCAGCGCCGATCGCCGTCGCCGGCGTGGTCGCCGTGGTGGCCGCCGCCGTCGCGGTCCTGGCGAGGAAGGTCTCGCCGGCTCCATCAGCGACGAGCTTAGTGCCAATGCGCCGTCGGAAGCCACCAACGCAGTCGCCGATTTCGACAGTTTTGGCGGCGAGGCAGCGCCCTCGATCGCGCAGGCCGAGCACACGTCAGAACCTCAGGTCACCCAGCCTGAGCCGCGGGCCGAAGCACGGATTGAAGCAACGGCCCAGCCTGAGCCGGCTCCTTCGGCCGCGGACGAGGAGCACGCGGACGACAAGGCTGCACGACGCCGTTCGACGGTTCGGGAAAAGGTGAGCTTCCTGTCGAGCAGCCAGAGTGAACCGGCACCGGTTGCACAGGCGGCCGAGCCGGTTGCCCCGCCCACACCCGCTCCGGAGCCCGCGCCCGCAGCGGCAAGCGAAACCTCGCCCGCACCGCGTCGTGCCGGCTGGTGGTCCCGCCGCTTCGGCGGCGGCGAATAGAGCAACAAGATAGTTGAAACCGCCCGGCCAAACCGGGCGGTTTTGATTTGGCGAGGTCAGTTCAATGCAAAGCGCGATCGTCCTCGGCGGCGGCATGATCGGCGTCAGCGCGGCGCTGCACCTGCAGCAGCGTGGCTGGTCCGTCACGCTGATCGACCGCAGAGAGCCGGGCCGAGAGACCAGCTACGGCAATGCCGGCATGATCCAGGCGGAAGCGGTGCGCCCCTACCCGATGCCGCGCGACCTCGCCACGCTCCTGAAGATCGCGACCGGCCGCACCAACGACGTGCGTTACAGCCTGTCTTCGCTTCATCTCCATATCGAGCCCCTGCTTCGCTATTGGTGGCATTCGGCGCCGAAGCGGCATCGTGAGGCGATCGACGCCTGGGCGCGGCTGATCGCCTACGCGACGGCGGAGCACGACATCCTCATTCGCGAAGCCCACGCCGACAATCTGATCCGCCGCGCGGGATACCGGCACCTGCATCGCGACGCAGCTTCGTTCGATCTCGCCGTCAAGGCGGCGGAAGAAGACCAGCGCGAATTCGGCGTGAGGTTTCGTGCGCTCTCGGGCGCCGAGCTCGCCAAGGCCGAACCTGTCCTGCGCGACGACCTGCCCGGCGCGATCCATTGGCTCGACACCTGGACCGTGTCCGATCCCGGCGCGCTGGTCACGGCCTATGCCGATCTGTTCGAGCGCCTCGGCGGCACCATCGTGCTCGGTGATGCCCAAAGCCTGCAGCAGACCGCCACCGGCTGGTCGGTCAAGACAGACCATGGGCGCGTCGACGCCGCCCACGCCGTCGTGACGCTCGGGCCGTGGTCGCCCGATCTCCTGCTCAAATTCGGCTATCGCATCCCGCTGGTGCGCAAGCGCGGCTACCACATGCATTACAGCGGCGGCGCCTCGCTCGATCTGCCGCTGGTCGACAAGGCCGGTGGCTACGCCATGGGTCCGATGGCGAAGGGTCTCCGCATCACCACCGGCGCGGAGCTGACCGGCCTGGACGCGCTGGCAACGCCCGTGCAGCTCGCCAGCGCGGAAGCCTCCGCGCGCGAGCTGATCGACCTCGGCAAGCGGGTCGAGCCCGACCCATGGTTCGGCACCCGCCCCTGCACGCCCGACATGCTGCCGGTGCTCGGCCCCGCCCCACGCCATCCCGGCCTCTGGATGAACTTCGGCCACGGCCACCAGGGCTTTACGCTGGGACCCGCGACCGGGCGCCTGCTCGCGGAGATGATGAGCGGCGAAACGCCCGCGATCGATCCCACGCCGTACCGGCCGGAGCGGTTCTAAGCCCTCGCAGCGAAAGAAAAAGGGCTGATCGAGGATCTCGACCAGCCCTATTATTTCAACATCTGACGGCGCTCGGCACCGCCACATGCAGATCAGTCCGTCGTGACCGCCGTTTCCATGTCGGTCGGATCGATCTGCCGGGCGAGGTTGGCGTTGAGCTTGTCGCGATCGAGTTCGCCCTCCCACCAGGCGACGATCACGCAGGCAACACCGTTGCCGCACAGATTGGTCAGCGCGCGACACTCGCTCATGAACTTGTCGATGCCGAGCACGATCGCCATGCCCGGCACGAGGCGCGGATCGACCACGGCGAGCGTCGCCGCCAGCGTGATGAAGCCCGCGCCCGTGATGCCGGAGGCGCCCTTCGAGGTCAGCATCGCCACCACCAGGATGGTGAGCTGCTGGCCGAAGGTGAGATCGAAGCCCAGCGCCTGCGCGATGAACAGCGTCGCCAGCGTCATGTAGATGTTGGTGCCGTCAAGATTGAACGAATAGCCCGTGGGCACCACGAGGCCGACCACCGACTTGGAGCAGCCGAGGCGCTCGAGCTTTTCCATCAAGGACGGCAACGCGCTTTCCGAGGACGAGGTGCCGAGCACAATCAGCAGCTCGTCCTTGATGTAGGCGAGGAACTTGAAGATGGAGAAGCCGGCGAAGCGCGCGATGATTCCGAGCACGACGAATACGAACAGCGCCGCGGTCAGGTAGAACGTCGCGATCAGGCCGACCAGGTTGAGGATCGCCCCGGTGCCGAACTTGCCGATGGTGTAGGCCATCGCGCCGAATGCACCGATCGGGGCTGCGCGCATCACGATGGAGATGACGCCGAACACCGCATGCGCGGCGTCGTCGATGAACGAGCGGATGGTGTGGCCACGTTCGCCGAGCCCCATGATGGCGAAGCCGAACAGCACCGAGAACAGCAGCACCTGCAGGATCTCGCCTTGCGCGAAGGCGCCGACGACGGTGTCCGGAATGATGTGCAGCACGAAGTCGACCGACTTCTGGCCTTCGGCCTGCTTGGCGTAGTTGGCGACGGCCTGCGCATTGGCGGCGGCACCGCCGAAGCCCGCACCCGGCTTCACCAGATTGCCGATGACTAGGCCGATCACCAGTGCGAAGGTCGAGACGATCTCGAAATAGACCAGCGCCTTGACGCCGATGCGGCCGACCTTCTTGGCGTCCTGGATATGGGCGATGCCCGAGACAACGGTGCAGAAGATGATCGGCGCGATCACCATCTTGATCAGCTTGATGAAGCCGTCGCCGAGTGCCTTGATCCACTCATTGGTGGCGACCGACGGCCAGAGCCAGCCGACGATGGCGCCGAGCACGATCGCGATCAGCACCTGGATATAAAGTACCTTGTACCACGGCTTGGCGGCGGGCGGCGCGACCGGCGCCCCCACCATCGTTGTCGTCGTCATTGTTTCACTCCCCCTCAAAACGCCAGGCCAGCCAAGATCAACTTGGCCGGCCCTGTCAATCGGAACTGCTCGATATTGCGCGCTTTACCCGCGTTCGACCACCCGGCGTATCGCCGGCATCAACGTCGCGCCCAGCGCGTTCTTGACCAGCGACGCCGCAACGAACGGCATCAGGCCGACCTGCCACGCCTTTGCGGCACCCAGGCCGAGACCGAAGGCCAGCCAGCCAAAGCCCGCGGCCAGAATGAGGATGTGGCCGGCCGCCATGGCCGCAAACAGCAGCGTTACGCTGCGATCCCAGCCGCGCTCGGCGAGCCAGCCGGTGACGAAGGCGGCGCCAATGAAGCCGAACAGATAGCCCGCGGTCGGGCCCACCAGCGGTGCAATTCCACCAACGGGGCCGGCGAACACCGGCAGGCCCATTGCACCCTCGGCGAGGTAGGCGATCATGGTTGCGCTGCCAAGCCGCCAGCCATAGGCGGCGCCGATCATCAACACGACCAGCGTCTGCAACGTCATGGGGACGTAAGGCAGCGGCAGGTTCACCTTGGCTGACAGCGCCATCAAGACGGTGCCGAGCGCAATCAGCACGACAGCGCGCAAGGCGCCGACGGTTTCACCCGGCCGGATCGGCCACATCAATGCGGCGAGAGGAGAATGCGTGGCGGTCGAGGGGACGGAACGGTCAGACAAGTTGCACTCCAGAAGGCGGGCGAAAACTGGCGGCTATTTAAGCCAGTGAGCGATCCGGTCAACTGCTTCCCGCATCTCCGCAGCCGAACGCGCATAAGAGAGCCGTATGAATGAACGACCATGGATGGGATCGAAGTCGAGGCCCGGCGTGACCGCAACATGGGCCTGTTCGAGCATCTGCTTGGCGAACTCGAAACTGTCGGAGGTGAAATCCGAGACGTCCGCATAGAGATAGAACGCGCCGTCGGCCGGCAGAAATCTGGTCAGGCCGGCCTTGGGCAATCCCTCGATCAGGATGCGCCGGTTTTCCTGATAGCCGTGCTTGATCTCCTCCATCTCGGCCGCGCCGTCGAAGGCCGCTTCGGCCGCGATCTGCGACAGCGACGGCACCGAGATCGACAGGTTCTGCTGCAGCCGTTCGATCGGCCGCACCAGAATCTCGGGCACGACCATCCAGCCGACGCGCCAGCCCGTCATGCAGAAATACTTCGAGAACGAGTTGATCACGAGCGCGTGGTCCGACAGCGCCGCAGCCGTCACGGCGGGAAACGCGTAGTCGAGCCCATGATAGATCTCGTCCGAGATGAAACGGATGCCCGCGTCCTCCGCCGCAGCGATCAGGCCGGCGAGCGCCTCGCGGGACATCATCGTCCCGGTCGGATTGGCGGGACTGCCGACCAGCACGCCCTTCAGCGGCGCCTTGCGATGGGCGGCCAGCAGCGCCTCGCCCGTCAGCGCATGGCGGGTCTCGTTCGTGGTCTCGATCAGCACCGGCTCGCAGCCGAGCGCGGTAAGGATATGACGGTACGGCGGATAACCCGGCACCGTCACGGCAACGCGGTCGCCCGGCTCGAACATCGCCAGGAAAGCCAGAATGAACGCGCCGGAGGAGCCGGTGGTCACTACGACCCGCTCGGGGCTGACGTCACAGCCATAGGCATCGCGATAATGCCGCGCGATGCGCTCGCGCAAGGAGGGGATGCCGAGCGCTGAGGTATAGTCGATCCGCCCGGCCTCGAGCGCCACATGGGCGGCTGCAATCGCGGTCTTAGGCGCGCCGGCGGCGGGCTGGCCAACCTCCATGTGGATGACATGGCCCCCGGCCGCCTCGATTCGGGCCGCCGCGGCCATCACGTCCATCACCATGAACGGGGGAACATCGCTGCGGCGGGAGGCCGCGAGCCACTGCCCCAACCGGTTCCTCAAGGTCGCATCGTGCATCGATTTCTGCTATTCGCTGGCGGGGCCGATCCGTCCGACCCGGGAAAAACGGGGTGCTTGCGCCCCAGACTGGCCGCATTGTACGGCTCATAAGGGGAACGGCTCAAAAGGGCATATCGCGTATCCGGTCCGCCGCCAATCGCCAAAACCAATCACGAAACTGCTCGACCAAGACTGCTCGACCAAGAATGCTTGACCAGCCTGCTGATAAGACCGTTTGACCCAGACCGCTTGATGTTGTTCCAGATCGCATTGCGCAAGAAGGCCACCGCCCTCATCTCCCTCCTCGCGGCGGCTGCGATCGCGCTGACGCCGTTCTCGGCCGCGCATGCGCAGGCCAAGGGGCCGCCGGTCCTGCGCGACACCGAAACCGAGCAGCTGCTGCGCGAATACACCCGCCCGATCCTGCGCGTCGCCGGCCTGGAGAAGCAGAACATCCAGATGGTGATCGTCAACGAGGGCTCGTTCAACGCGTTCGTCGCCGATGGCCGCCGCATCTTCGTCAATTACGGCGCGATCCTCCAGTCGGAAACGCCAAACCAGATCATCGGCGTGCTCGCGCACGAGACCGGGCATCTGGCCGGCGGCCATTTGTCCAAGCTGCGCGAGCAGCTCGCCAACGCCCAGACGCAGATGATCATCGCCATGCTGCTCGGCGCCGGCGCGATGGCCGTGGGCAGCACCCGCGGCAGCGGCAGCGCCGGTAACAATGGCCTTGCCAATGCAGGAGCCGCCGCCCTCGCCGGCCCGCAGGAGATGATCCGCCGGACGCTGCTGTCCTATCAGCGCCAGCAGGAGGAGAACGCCGACCGCGCCGGCGTGAAATTCCTGACTGCGACCCAGCAGTCGCCCAGGGGCATGTACGAAACCTTCAAGCGCTTCACCAGCGAGAGCCTGTTCGCGGCGCGCGGCGCCGATCCCTATCTCCAGTCGCACCCGATGCCCGCCGAGCGCGTCGCTTCACTGCAGGAGTTCGCCAGCGCCAGCCCTTATTGGGACAAAAAGGACGATCCCGCGCTCCAGCTGCGCCACGACATGGTGCGCGCCAAGATCTCCGCCTTCATGGAGCGGCCGGAAACGGTGTACCGCCGCTATCCCCTGACCAACGACAGCATGCCGGCGCGCTATGCCCGCGCCATCAGCACCTATCTGCACGGGGATTTGCGCAGCGCGCTCACCCAGATCGACGCGCTGATCCAGGTCCAGCCCAACAACGCGTATTTTTACGAGGTGCGCGGCCAGGCCCTGCTGGAGGGCGGCAAGCCGGCGGAGGCGATCCCGGCCCTGCGCAAGGCCGTCGCACTTTCGAACAACGCGCCCCTCATCGAGATGTTACTTGGGCAGGCTCTGGTTGGGTCCGATAATAAGGCCTACACCGATGACGCCGTTCGGATTCTCCGGGCCGCGGTCGCACGGGAACCGGAGGCCGTGCTCGGCTACATGCAGCTCGCGATGGCGTATGGCCGGAAAGGCGACTATGCCGAGGCGGATCTGGCGTCGGCGCAGGCCGCCTATCTGCGCGGCGACAACAAGACCGCCCGCGAGCTTGCGACGCGCGCGAAAACCCGTTTCGCCGTCGGCACGCCCGGATGGGTCAAGGCCGACGACATCGTGGCGTCGAAACCGCCGCGCAACTGACAAGACCAAGACGATCTTACAAGACGACGCCTTACGCCACGACGCCTTACGAAACGACGTCACGACACCGAGCTTAAGTCCGCCGGGACGTTTTCCGAAACCTGCTTTGGATAAGAGGATTTGCCTATGCCTTCGCTGCGCCTGCTTGCTCCCGCGCTGTTTGCGCTCGCCATGTTCGGCGCAGCCGCGCCCGCGTCGGCCGACAGCTTCTCCGATGCCCAGCGCACGGACATCGAGGCGATCATCAAGAACTATCTCGTCACCCATCCCGAGGTGCTCGAGGAAGCGATGACCGAGCTCACCAAGCGCCAGGCCGCGGCGGAGACGCAGAAACACGAGGCCAGCGTCGCTCAGAATTCCGATGCGATCTTCAACTCACCGCGCCAGGTCGTGCTCGGCAACAAGGACGGCGACGTCACCTTCGTCGAGTTCTTCGACTACAATTGCGGCTACTGCAAGCGCGCGATGGACGACATGCTCACCCTCATGAAGGCCGATCCGAAGCTGAAGGTGGTGCTGAAGGAGTTTCCGGTACTGAGCCAGGGCTCGGTCGAAGCGGCCCAGGTCGCCGTCGCGGTGCGCATGCAGGATCCCTCCGGCAAGAAGTACCTCGACTTCCACCAGAAGCTGCTCGGCGGTCGTGGCGCGGCCGACAAGGCGCGCGCACTTCAGGCGGCCAAGGAAGCTGGCCTCGACACCGCTCGAATCGAGAAGGACATCGGCAGCGCCGAGGTGCGCAGCACCATCGAGGAGAACTTCAAGCTCGCCGAAGCAATGGGCATGAACGGCACGCCGAGCTACGTGATCGGCAAGCAGATCGTTGTCGGCGCCGTCGGCGTCGATAGCCTGAAGGAAAAGATCGCTGTGGCCCGCTGCGGCAAGGCGACCTGTTAAAAAGGCGACCTGCTAACAAGGCGACTTGCTAACAAGGCGACTTGCTGATCAGCGATCTGACTGATCAGCGATCTGCTCTACAACTTCACGCATGCAAAAGGCCGGCTGAAAAGCCGGCCTTTTCATTGCGCCGAAATTTGGCGCGCGCATTCATCTGGCATTCAACAAACAAAAGCCTCGGAACCACCGAAGTTCCGGAACAACTCAAATCTCCTTTCGTTGTCGGCGCGGGCAATGACGCAAATGAACCCGTGAGGAGAATTCCATGTCTAACCGCTTTATGATCTCGGTTGCCACACTCGCGCTCGTCGCGGGCACCGGTCTGGCGAACGCACAGGGCACCATGAACCGCGACAGCGGTGGCGGCGCCGGTGGTGCGCAGACGCAGCATTCGCAGCCCTCCGGCGGCGCCGCCGAACGCGGCGGCTCGATGGGTAAGGAATCCGCCCATGAGAAGGGCACCGTCGGCCAGGCCGGCGGCTCCAGCAGCATGAAGTCCGGCACGTCCGCCGAGGACAAATCCTCCGGCGCAACAAAGGACGAGCACTCCGGCCGCGAGATGAACAAGAACGCGGCTGAGGACAAGTCCGGCGCCACCAAGGGCCAGCACACCGACGAACGCGCGCAGGGTCAGCAGGACAAGTCCAAGAGCATGAGTCAGGACACGAGCAAGTCCGGCGCCAAGGACCAGAAGGACGTGAAGGCTGAGGGCGCCAAGAGCGGCACCAGCAGCACCAACAATGCCGAGAACCAGAAGGGTACCGAGACGCGCACCAACCAGAACGCTCAGGGCCAGACCGGCACCAGCACCAACCAGAACGCGCAGGGTCAGACCGGCACCAGCTCCAACCAGAACGCGCAGGGTCAGAGCAGCACCAACACGACGGTCGGTCAGGCCGGCGCGGGCGCCAAGCTCTCGACCGAGCAACGCACGCAGATCACCTCGGTGATCCGCGAGGAGCACGTGCGTCCGGTGACCAACGTGAACTTCTCGATCTCGGTCGGCACCCGCATTCCGCGCGAGGGTATTGAGCTGCACACCCTGCCGTCCCGCGTCGTGACGATCTATCCGGAATGGCGGACCTATCGCTACGTCCTGGTCAAGGATGAGATCGTGATCGTGAATCCGGACACCTATGAGATCGTGGCTGTCCTGAACACGTAAGACGATACCCGGCAACCATCGGGGGCGGGCAGCAATGCCCGCCCCTTTGCCGTTCGGCCGGCAGCCATGCTTCGGACTGGTTAACAAGCAATTTCCGTAGCTTCCACACAGATTTTTGCACCCCGGATGAGGTATCTGAAGCCACCTCGGAGGTCCTTCAAGGCTTCCCCTCACGCGCTTTGTTACCTATAACCCCGCCACGCTGAAGCAGCTCTTGCGGGATTGGAATGGCCGAACCAGCAACCGACACGATCCTTGTCCTGAACGGGCCGAACCTCAACATGTTGGGGACGCGCGAGCCCGAGAAGTACGGGCATGCGTCGCTGGCCGACGTCGAGGCGCTGTGCCGGGTGACGGCGGCGACGTTCGGCCTCAAGGCCGACTGCCGGCAGTCCAACCGCGAAGGCGAGCTGATCGACTTCATCCACGAGGCACACGCCCGCAAGATGAAGGGCATCATCATCAATGCCGGCGGCTATTCGCACACGTCGATCGCGCTGCACGACGCGCTGCTCGCGGTGCAGATCCCGACGGTCGAAGTGCACGTCACCAACATCCACGCCCGCGAGAATTTCCGTCATCACTCCTACACCGCGCGCGCGGCCTTCGCCTCCCTCTGCGGTTTCGGCGTCGAGGGCTATCGCCTCGCCATCCAGGGCCTTGCCGCCAAGCTCGGCATCAAGCCCAAAGCCTGACGCTCCCCTTCACACAGAACATTCGGATCAAACAACATGGCGCGCCAGCCAGACGACAAAGCAGCCGCAAAGTTTTCCAGCGAGGATTCTGCCCTCGTCCGCGAGCTCGCCTTGCTGCTCGATGAGACCAGCCTCACCGAAATCGAGATCGAGCGTGCCGGCCTGCGCCTGCGAGTCGCCCGCAATATCAGCGTCGCCGCGACCATGCCGATGCAGATGGCAGCTGCCCCCGCCGCGCTCCCGGCGGCCGCAGCTGCCGCCGCGCCTGCCGCTGCCGACCTGTCGAAGCATCCCGGCGCCGTGACCTCGCCGATGGTCGGCACCGCCTATTGGGCGCCGGAGCCCGGCGCCAAGCCGTTCATCGAGGTCGGCAGCAAGGTCTCGGTCGGCCAGACGCTGCTGATCATCGAAGCCATGAAGACCATGAACCAGATCCCCTCGCCGCGCGCCGGCACGGTGACGCAGATCGTGATCGAGGACGGCCAGCCGGTCGAGTACGGCGAGCCGCTCGTGATCATTGAGTGACGTTCGAGGGCGGTCTCATCGCCCTCGCCGCTTTCCGCGCGTCAGTCCAATAAGGACACCATGTTCGACAAGATCCTCATAGCCAATCGCGGCGAGATCGCCCTTCGCATCCTCAGGGCCTGCAAGGAGCTCGGGATCGCGACCGTCGCCGTGCATTCAACCGCCGACGCCGACGCCATGCATGTGCGCCTGTCGGACGAGAGCGTGTGCATCGGGCCGCCGGCCTCCAAGGACAGCTATCTCAACGTGCCCGCGCTGCTCGCGGCCTGCGAGATCACCGGGGCCGATGCCGTGCATCCCGGCTACGGCTTCCTGTCGGAGAACGCGCGCTTCGCCGAAATCCTCGCTGAGCATAATCTGCATTTCATCGGCCCGAAGGCCGAGCACATCCGCCTGATGGGCGACAAAATCGAGGCCAAGAGGACCGCCAAGAAGCTCGGCATTCCCGTGGTGCCCGGCTCCGACGGAGGGGTCGGCCCCAACGACGACGCGATGGCGATCGCCAGGAAGATCGGCTTCCCCGTGCTGGTCAAAGCCGCGGCGGGCGGCGGCGGCCGCGGCATGAAGGTGGCCGAGAGCGAGGCCGATCTTCAGGTCGCGCTGTCGACGGCCGCCAACGAGGCCAAATCCGCCTTCGGCGATGCTTCCGTCTACCTCGAGAAATATCTGCAGAAGCCGCGTCACATCGAGATCCAGATCCTCGGCGACGGCCGCGGCGGCGCGATTCATCTTGGCGAACGCGACTGCTCGCTGCAGCGACGCCACCAGAAGGTCTGGGAGGAAGGCCCCTCGCCCGTGCTGACCGCGGCCGCACGCGCCAAGATCGGCGAGACCTGCGCCAAGGCGATGCGCGAGATGAAATATCTCGGCGTCGGCACGATCGAGTTCCTGTTCGAGGACGGCGAGTTCTACTTCATCGAGATGAACACCCGCATCCAGGTCGAGCATCCCGTCACCGAGAGCATCACCGACATCGACCTCGTGCTGGAGCAGATCCGCATCGCCGCCGGCGGCGACCTGCCGGCGAGGCAGGACGAGGTCCAGGTCATCGGCCACGCGATCGAGTGCCGCATCAACGCCGAGAATCCGCAGACCTTTCGTCCTTCGCCCGGCCGCATCACGCAATATCACCCGCCCGGGGGGCTCGGCGTGCGGATCGATTCCGCAGTCTATCAGGGCTATACGATCCCGCCTTATTACGACTCGCTGGTCGGCAAGCTGATCGTGCACGGCAAGACCCGCGGCGAGTGCCTGATGCGGCTGCGCCGGGCGCTGGACGAGATGGTGGTCGAGGGCATCGAGACCACCCTGCCGCTGTTCCGCGCTCTGGTGCGCGAAGACGACATCATCAACGGCGACTATCACATCCACTGGCTGGAACAATATCTCGCCAACAAGGCGGAACCCGCCCCGAAGTAGCCGTCCTTTCCCGTGGAACCCTTTGGCCCCAATCGCGTTTGGCACGATGGGGACAGTTCCGAGGGGGCGTTTTGAAGTCCGGCAAGCCTGATCGAGCGAGACCGTCGTGATCGCTGACGCGCAGCGGCGGCGTAGATTCTGGCAGATCCTGCTGTTCGCAGCCGGTCTCATGGTGCTGACCGTGATCAGCGCCGGCTCCGTCTACCTCGTCAACAAGGCGAGAGACGACAGCAAATGGGTGATTCACACCATCGAGGCGGAGAACCAGATCAACGCCCTCCTGCTGGAAATCCGCCGCGCCGAGAGCACCGCCCGGGGTTACCTTCTGACACAAGGCGAGGATTTCAAGGTCGACCATGACAAGGCCGTGGCGGCCATCGTCCCGGCTCTCGACAGGCTCACGCGCCTGATCGGCGACAATCCGGAGCAACGCCAAAGCATCGAGAAGCTGAGCGCGGCGATCGAGACTAGGCTCGGCCAGTTCGTGCAGGAGATGGACTTCATCCGGCGCGGCGAGCCGGAGAAGGCCGCAGCGCTGGTCCGCGAGATCGCCTCCACGGACACCACGGCCGCGATCGCCAATGTCGCGACCGGGATGATTCAGGAGGAGGAACGGCTGTTCCGGCTGCGAACGGTCAATTCGGACCGCAGCCAGACCCTGGCCGCGTCGATGACCGGCATCGGCTCCGGCCTCGTCGTGCTGCTGGCCCTGATCTCGATCTGGCTGGTGCGGCGCTCGGCCCTTGCCCGCGACGATGCCGAGGCGCGCCTGCGCGATGCCAATGTCAATCTGGAGGGCGTGGTCGACGAACGCACGGCCGATCTGCGCGAAGCCAACAACGAGATCCAGCGCTTTGCCTATATCGTCAGCCACGATCTGCGCTCGCCACTCGTCAACATCATGGGCTTCACCAGCGAGCTCGAAGAGCTCGGCGGCGACATTTTCCGCCGTATCGGCAGCCTCACCCATGTCCCGGCCGACGGGCCGCCGTTGCCGGACGGCGAGATCGCGCTCGAAGGTCCGGACAAGCAGCTGTCAGAGGATTTTTCCGAAGCGCTGGGCTTCATCAAGTCGTCGATCGCCAAGATGGACCGCCTGATCTCGGCGATCCTCAATCTCACCCGCGAGGGCCGGCGCGAGTTCCAGCCGGAAAAGATCGACACGCGCGAGCTGATCGAAGCGATCGTATCGACGCTGGCGCATCAGGCCGCCGAAGCGCAGGCCGAGATCCACGTCGCGCCGCTGCCGGATCTCGTCAGCGACCGCCTGGCGCTGGAGCAGATCTTCTCCAATCTGATCGACAACGCCATCAAATATCTCAAGCCCGGCGTCCCCGGCGAGATCAGAATCCGCGGGCGCACCAAGCTCGGCTACGCTATCTTCGAGATCAGCGATAACGGCCGCGGCATCGACGCCAAGGACCACCAGCGGATCTTCGACCTGTTTCGCCGCGCCGGAACCCAGGACAAGCCCGGTCAGGGCATCGGTCTTGCGCATGTGCGTGCACTTGTGCGTCGCCTCGGCGGCACCATGTCGGTATCATCGGAACTGAATACGGGCAGCACGTTCACCATCACGCTGCCCATCACCTGGAACGCCAGCAACCGGAACGCGGATCAATGACTCAACCCGTCACCATCATCATGATCGAGGACGACGAGGGCCACGCGCGGCTGATCGAGCGGAACATCCGGAGGTCCGGCGTCAACAACGAGATCATCTCCTTTGCCAACGGCACTGAGGCGATGAAGCACCTGTTCGGGCCCGACGGCAGCGGGCTCGTGCAAAAAGGCAATGCGCTCCTGATCCTGCTCGATCTCAACCTCCCCGACATGACCGGGATCGACATTTTGAAGCAGATCAAGGAGAACAAATACCTGAAGGCCTCGCCCGTGGTGGTGCTGACCACCACCGACGATTCCCAGGAAATCAAACGCTGCTACGAGCTCGGCTGCAACGTCTACATCACCAAGCCCGTGAACTACGAGAATTTCGCCAATGCCATCCGGCAGCTCGGCTTGTTCTTCTCGGTCATCCAGGTCCCGCCCGCCGCCCCATGAATCAACGTACGCCCACACTGCTCTACATCGACGATGACGGGGCGCTGGCGCGCTTGGTCGATCGCGGCCTGACACGGCGCGGCTACAAGGTCGTTCACGCCGCAAGCGGCGAGGAAGGCCTCGAGCACATCCGCCGCGCGGCCACGACCGGCGGTATCGACGTCGTGGCGCTCGACCAATACATGCCCGGCCTCGACGGACTGGAAACGCTGGAGCAGATCATGGCGATCCCGGGCGCCCCGCCGGTGGTCTTCGTCACGGCGTCGCAGGATTCCAGCATCGCGGTGACGGCGCTGAAGGCGGGCGCGGCCGATTATCTCGTCAAGGACGTCAAGGGCGACTTCATTCCCCTGCTTCACGTCGCGGCCGATGGCGCGCTGCGCCAGGCCGAATTGCAGAAGGCGCGCGAGGAAGCCGAAGCCGAGATCCATGCCTCGCGCGACCGCTACGCTGCTCTTGCAGCCGAACGCGAGCTGCTATTGCGCGAGGTCAACCACCGCGTCGGCAACTCGCTGCAGATCATCGCCTCCCTCCTGCACCTGCAGGCCAGCTCCGCCGCGCAGGACGAGGTCAAGGCTGCGTTGACCAATGCGATGGGCCGCGTGGCCGCAGTCGCGCAAGTGCACCGCCGCCTCTACACCTCGCAAGACCTGAAGAGCGTGGTCCTGAACCAGTATCTGGACTCGCTGCTCGAGGATCTGCGCCGCTCGGCCGAGGGCAACCGGATGTCGCGCCTGACGCTGAAGGCCGAACCGATCGAGATCGATCCGGACCGTGCAGTCGCCGTCGGCATCATCGTCAACGAGCTGGTGATGAACGCGGTAAAATACGCCTACCCTGACGGCGCCGGCCCGATTCATGTGGAGCTGACCTCGCAGGGCGACGATCTCCTGCTGTCGATCAGCGACGATGGCGTCGGCGACAACGTCAAGGCCGATCCGCGCTCCACCGGCATGGGGCAGCGTATCGTCGCAGCCATGGCCAGCAAGCTCGACGCTTCGGTCGAGCGCGACCCCAACCATTCCGGAACCCGCGTCATGTTGATGTTCCGCCGTGTCCCGGCTGCCGCCGGCAAGCCGGCTACTGCCGCAGCGAACTGATCCGCACCGCCCATCGCAAGCGCCTTGCGATCCTGCTATTATGGCGCGCCATGACTTCGCGCGACTCTGCCCCGTCTGAAATCACGCCAGCCGTGCTGCTGCGCGCCTATGCCTGCGGCATCTTTCCGATGGCTGAAAGCGCCGATGATCCGACCCTGTTCTGGGTCGAGCCGGAGTTGCGCGGGGTCATCCCGCTCGACGGATTTCGCGTGGCCTCGCGGCTCGCGCGCACCGTGCGTTCGGATTCATTCCGCGTCACCGTTAATACCGCCTTCAAGGCCACGATCGCCGGCTGCGCCGCACCCCAAGCCGGGCGCGAGGACACCTGGATCAACAAGCGCATCCGCGACCTCTATGGCGGGCTGTACGAGCTCGGCCATTGCCACAGCGTCGAGGCCTGGCAGGGCGAGGACCTCGTCGGCGGCCTTTACGGCGTCAGCCTGGGCCGGGCTTTTTTCGGCGAAAGCATGTTCCACACCGCACGCGATGCCTCCAAGGTCGCATTGGTGCATCTGCTCGCGCGGCTCATCCATGGCGGCTTCGAGCTGCTCGACACCCAATATGTCACCGAACACCTGAAGAGTTTTGGCGCGGCCGAGATTTCGCGGCGGCGCTACACCGCGCTGCTCGACAAGGCGCTCGCGGGCGAGCCTGGCGATTTCCTGAGGCTCTCGGCCGGCGAAGCGATCCCGGGCGCGCGCGCGCTCGAGATCATCGCTGCGCGGCAATAATCAGCAATTACCGGCCAAACCCGGGGAAACCGAACAGACCCGGCCGCTGCTCGGGCGGCGGAGGTGGTGGCGGCGGTGCCGGCTGCTGCTGCTGGATCGGCGGTAACGGCTGCGGCGGACGCTGCTGCACCTGCTTGGGCGCGGCCTTCTTCTGCGCGGGCGGCGGCGGTGCCGGCTTGGTGCCGGGATCCGGTGCCGCGGTCGCAATCGTTTGCTGCGGCTCTTTGCAGTCGGTGAGCCAGATATCGTAGATTGGGTGCTCGACGCCGTGCAGGCCCGGACTTGCCGCGTACATCCAGCCCGAGAAGATGCGCTTCACCTCACCCTGCAAGGTGATCTCGTCGACCTCGACGAAGGCGTCGGTGTTGGCGGCCTCGGTCGCGGGCCGCGTGTAGCAGGCGTCGGTTTTGACGCGCAGCGCCCCGAACTGCACGGTCTCGCCGATCTCCTCGTCGAAGTTGATGATGCGCCCGGTGATCTTGTCGAGGCCGGAGAAGGTCGCTTTCTTGTTCACGATCTTCTGGGCCGGCGGCTCGGTGACGACTTCGTCGCCCGGCTGAAGGCTCGCCGGCGTCTGCGGGACAGCGCCGCCCGGTCCGCCCTTCTGCTGTGGCTGACGCTGACCGGGCGCACCCGGGGCGCCTTGCGGATTGGGCGGAGCGACCGCGACGGGCGGCGGCTGGTTTGGCGGAGCGGCGCTAGAACCGGGCGGCGGCGCCAGAGGTTGGGTCTCGACCGGCCCCGGCATCACATTGCCCTGCCGGCCTGGCGGTGGCGCCATCGGACGCGACGGCAGCACACGGCCCTGCGGCGGCAGCTCCGGCACCTCTTCGTCGTCATCGGGGATCTGCGGCTGCGGCTGGGGCTGGCCACGCGGAATGGTGCCGGGCGGCCGCAGCGGCGGCGGATCGGAGAAGATCGTGCCGATCTGCGCCTGCGCCGGCGTCGCAGCCGTCAGTGCGGTGGCGGCCAGAAGCGCCGCAAGACCTGTCAGGGTAAATGTTCGAAACATATCTCGCGCGGCTTCAACAGCGAATCGGGCTTGCTGGAGGACATTCTACAGGGGCTACCGCCGCTCGCAGGCCATCCGGTTAACACGGCGAATACGGCGGGGGAAGGGCGGCATCCCTGCCCTTCCCGGCCCGGTCTGGCCAGATCGGCCCCCGGATGGAATAGTCGAGCACGCTTCCCGGCGGCCGAGGCGGCCCGCCCCCGAAACGAACTCCAACGATAACTGGAAACCCAGAGGTCGCTCCCCATGCCCGTTGTGCTCGATCCCGATGCCGCCGCCGTCTACAAGGCCTTCCAGGAGGCCGGCCGGCCCGCCTACGAGACCCTGACCGCGCCGGAAGCGCGGGCCTATTACGCGCAGGCGCGCTTTGCGACCAATCCCGAGCCACCTGACCTCGCGCGCGTCACGCCGCTGTCGATCCCGGCACCGCACGGCGCCATTCCCGCGCGCCTCTATGTTCCGAAAGAGCCGCGCCGGTATGATGGCTTGTCCCCGGCGCTGGTGTTCTTCCACGGCGGCGGCTGGGTGATCGGCGATCTCGACTCCCATGACGTCGTCTGCCGCCAACTCGCCGACGCCGGCGCGCTGATCGTGATCTCGGTGGACTACCGCCTCGCGCCCGAGCACAAATTTCCCGCCGCCATCGATGACGCGATCGCCGCGACCAAATGGGTCGCCGCCAACGCGCGCGAACTCGGCATCGACGCCTCCCGGCTTTCGATCGGCGGCGATAGCGCCGGCGGCAATCTCGCCGCAGTCGTCGCGCTCGCCGCGCGCGACGGCAATGGTCCCGCGATCGCGGCCCAGTTGCTGATCTACCCGGCGACCGATTTCGCCATGACGCACGGCTCCCACAGCGAGCCCGAGACCAGCGTGCTGCTGACGCATTCGGTGATCCGCTGGTTCCGCGACCATTATCTCAACGGCGCCGCCGATATCCACGACTGGCGCGCCTCGCCGGCACGGGCGACAAACCTGGCCGGCCTGCCGCCGGTCTATGTGCTGACCGCCGGTGCCGATCCCCTGCGCGACGAAGGCGACGAATATGCCGAGCGGCTGAGGCAGGCCGGAGTGGCCGTGGCCTACAAGCACTATCCCGGCCAGTTCCACGGCTTTCTCACGATGGGGAAATTGCTGCGAGAGGCCAATGTCGCCGTGAGCGAGATCGGCGCGTGGCTGAAAGGATTGGCCTGAACGCCATTCCCGATGCCGCCTGTTCTTCAAAGCATATTCGCCCTCCCCCTGCGCGGTCTGACATGGCTTGGCGGCCAGGGCACCCGCGCGGTGGCCGCCGTCGTGTTCATCGCGCTCGCGGTGCCGCCGCTCGGGGCGTTGCTGCGCCCCTACGTCACCGAGGCGATCTTCGTTCTGCTCTGCATCTCCTTCATGCGGGTCGACCTTGCCGCGCTCACCGGCCATCTGCGCCGGCCGGCGCTGGTCGCGACCGCGACCGTCTGGACCATGATCGGCGTGCCTGTGATCATCGGGCTGATCGTCCATGTCACCGGGCTCACGGCGCGCGCGCCCGACCTTGCCCTGGCGTTGATGCTGCAGAGCATGGCCTCGCCGATGATGGCCGCACCGGCGCTGGCCGCGCTGATGGGTCTCGATGCCACGCTGGTGCTGGTCACGCTGGTGAGTGCGACCGCGCTGGTGCCGTTCACGGCATCGCTGTTCGCAAGCCTGTTCCTCGGCGACATGCTCAGTATCTCGCCGCCTGCGCTGGGGCTGAAGCTGCTCGGCATCCTCGCCGCATCGCTGCTGGCCGCGACCGTGATCCGGCAAGTCTTCGGCGCGGCCGCGATCCAGCGTCACAAGCAGCCGATCGACGGCTTCAACATCGTCATCCTGCTGGTCTTCGCGACCGCGATCATGGGCGACGTCGCGAGCGATCTCGTCGCCCGGCCGGTCTCCACCATCGGCTTCGCGGCTCTCGCCTTCGCGATCTATTTCACGCTGCTCGCCGTGACCACGCTGCTGTTCCGCCGCATCGGCTATGAGCGCGCGCTGGCGCTCGGGCTGATGGTGTCACAGCGCAATCTGGGCCTGATGCTCGCCGCGACCGCCGGCGCGCTGCCGCCCACCACCTGGCTCTATTTCGCGATGACGCAGTTTCCCATTCACCTGGCGCCCTACATGCTGATGCCGATCGCGCGGCGCTTGACGGCGCGCGCGCAGGCCTCGGGCGCTACGGCGACCGGCGGCAAGGCCGCATCGGGCTGAACCAATCCGCAAGCCTTGCCAACACGCAAGTCATGTCCGCTCTGCCATCGCGAGGCCGCTGGTGACCAGGCGAATGTCGTCACGCAGCGCGCCAATGTCCCTTGTGAATATCAAACTTCACGGCACCTTCGTCACGCATCTTCAACAGGAGCGATTGGCAGTCGTCCTGATTCTTGATGTTCACGCGCTTCATGACTTCGAAGGTCTTCAGAGGTTTTTCGCGAAGGGCAATCAGAATCTTTTCTCGATCGGTCATTGGGGTTCCTTGCATCGGATCGGCGACGGTACGTGTTGTACACATCGTCTACAACGGGTGCATTCGCTTGACGAGGTCCGTTCCGGGTCCAAAGGGCGAAATGCCGCGCAATATGCAAGTCTGTTCAAATATCCAAGTGTGCTCACCCGCTCAAGCGGGCTCTCCAACTCGATCAATTCTCCCTACCCGGCCCTTGCCGCGCGCCGCAGCGCTTGCGGCGGCTGGCCGAAGGCGCGAATGAAGGCGCGCCGCATGCGCTCGGGATCGCGGAAACCGGTCGTCTCCGCGACGAGTTCGATCGCCTCGCGCGAGGACTGCACGCGCTCGCGCGCGACCTCGATGCGCAAGCGCTCGATGGCCTTCGAAGGCGTCGTGCCGGTCTCGGCGGCAAAGGCGCGGGCAAAATGCCGCGCGCTCATGCCGGCGCGGTCGGCGAGATCTTCGACAGTCAAGCGAGCGTCGAGGTTCTCGCGCGCCCAGGACAGCAGCGCGCCGAAGCGGCCGTTCGGCGTCTTCAATTCCAGAAGTGACGAGAATTGCGACTGGCCGCCGCTGCGGCGATGATACAGCACGAGCTGCCGCGCCGTGTCCTGCGCGATCTGCTCACCGTGATCCTCCGTCACCATCGCGAGCGCAAGGTCGATGCCGGCCGTGATGCCGGCCGACGTCCACACATTGCCGTCGCGGGTGAAAATCTGGTCCGGCTCGAACTTCACCTTGGGATAGCGCGCGACGAAATCCCGCGTGCGTCCCCAATGCGTGGTGGCGCGGCGGCCGTCGAGCAGGCCTGCTTCGGCGAGCACATAGGCGCCCGAGCAGACGCTCGCGACCCGCACGCCCCGCCGCGCCAGCCGCTGCACGAAGGCGCGCGTGACCTCGCAGCGCGCGGCATCCGTCACGCCCGCACCTCCCGCCACGACCAGCGTCGTGATCGCATTGGCCGACTTGAATTCGCGCGCCATCATCTCAACGCCGGACGAGCTGCGCACCGGCCCCGCGTTCACCGCCAGCACGCGGATCCCGGTCGTCGTCTTGCCCGTGCAGCGCGCCGCGATCTCGAACACGGAGATCGGGCCGGCCGCATCGAGCAACTGGAAGTCCGGGAAGATCAGGATGCCGATCATGGTTATGTCCGAAAGCGAGGGAAATACGCCATTCTGGACGGAAAGGCATCATGAGAGGCTGCTTCCGTCAAGCTCATAATTGGAGGCTCTCATGTCGTCCCCGCTCCAGATCGGTCTCTTGGTGTTTCCGCGCGTCACCCAGCTCGATTTCACGGGCCCCTTGCAGGTGTTCTCCTCCGTGCCCGGCGCAAAACTGCATTTGATCTGGAAACGGGTCGAGCCGGTGCCGAGCGATTCCGTGCTGACGCTGACGCCGACCACGACATTCGCCGACTGCCCGCAGCTCGACGTGATCTGCGTGCCCGGCGGCGGCGGCACCAACGATCTGCTCAATGACGAGGAGGTGCTCGGTTTCCTGCGCCGGCAGGCCGAGGGTGCCAAATACGTCACCTCGGTCTGCACGGGATCGCTGGCTCTCGGCGCCGCCGGCCTCTTGAAGGGCTATCGCGCCGCCACGCATTGGAGCGCGATGGAGATGCTCGCTCAGTTCGGCGCGACGCCGACCAAGACGCGCGTCTGCGTCGACCGCAACCGCATCACCGGCGGCGGCGTCACCGCGGGAATCGATTTCGCGCTAACCCTGGTGTCGATCATGGTCGATCGCACCACCGCGGAGGCGATCCAGCTTCAGCTCGAATACAATCCGGCCCCGCCGTTCAATGCAGGCGCGCCGGATACCGCGCCGGCGGAGGTGCTGGCATTACTAAAAGAGCGCGGCGCGCAGGGTCAGGCGCGCCGGCTAGAGGCGGTGAAGCGTGCGGCCGAGCGGATGACCTAGTCTCCACTCTCGTGTCCCGGACGCGATGCATCGCGTAGCGGTGCCGCGCAGCGTCCGGGGCACGCGAAATCCAGTCGTCCCTCTATCAAAGAAAAAGGCCGCCCGGTTTCCCGAGCGGCCTTTCCTGTCTTACGGCGGCTGCACATTTCATCGGGCGATTTCGGAGCTTCCAGACCGGGGGCCTATCTCCCGATCGAGTCCTGGTCGGCGGCCGCTGCATTTCGGGACAGTCGCGAACTGTTGCCCGAACCGAACGCGATGGTCTCCCATCTCCGTAAGATGCGACCATTGAGCCGCATCGCCCGCGTGGCTGCAATGCCCGCGCAGCACTCATCCCCGCTGTTCCCGTTGTCCACAGCAAAGCGAGGCGGATGCGGGTGCATCCACCCCCACGACAAGGGTTGAGACGGGAATCGGAAGGCTAGCTCGGCGTCCAGGGCTGATAGTCGCCGGTCGCCTTCGGCCGCTTGCCGCTGGCGAGCGTCGAGCCCGCGGGACGGTAGGCGTTGGCCGTGCCGGTGAGATTGGGCTGGTGCGGCTTTTCCCATTCGCGCGGCTGGTAGTTGTCCTGCGTCGGCGGCACGTCGACGGTGTGATGCATCCAGCCGTGCCAGGACGGCGGGATACGGCTGGCCTCGGCGTAGCCGTTATAGACCACCCAGCGGCGCTCGAAGCCGAGCACCGGGTCGATCGCCCCGCCGCGGGTGCGATAATAGAGGTTGCCCTGCTCGTCCTGGCCGACCAGCTCGCCGTAGCGCTTGGTCCAGAGTTGGGTGCCAAACGTCTGGCCATTCCACCAGGTGAAAAACTTGAGGAAGAACTGTTTCATGCGGCAAGGGCCCTGCTTCGTCGGGTCCTGATGCCATCCGGACGGCGAAATGTCCAGTTCGGCGCGGGCGGCAATGCCGCGCTGCAGATGCAGTCCCCGGCACGGAACGCTGCCGCAAATCGGACGCGATCCGTTCATGCCGGATACAGCGTCGCCATGAGAACTTTTCGTCGCACGCAAACCCCCGTGATCCCAGGAACTCCGGCCCTTTCATGGGGTTTGCTTCCGGGAAAAGGAGTTTTGATCATGAAAAGTCTGAAAGTCTTGAGCACGGCTGCGGCAGTGGCATTGGTTATCCCGTTGGCGACGCCGAGCTTTGCCCAAAGTCGGGCCGCAGCGGTCGGCGGCGGCGGAGCACACTTTGGTGGCGGCGGCGGCGGAGCACACTTCGGTGGCGGCGGCGGAGCACACTTCGGTGGCGGCGGCGGAGCACACTTCGGTGGCGGCGGCGGCGGGGCACATTTCGGTGGCGGCGGCGCCCGCATGGGCGGCGGCAACTTCGGCGGCGCGCGGATCGGCGGCGGCAATTTCGCGGCCGGCGCAGCAGTACGTCCGGGCGGTGGCAGCTTCGCAGCCGGCACGGTGAGCCGACAGGCCTTCTCGCCGTCCTACAGCGGTACACGCAGCGTCGCGACTGCGGGCAACTGGCAGGGTGGTAGCGGCAATTGGAGTGGTCGTCACTGGCATCATCGTCACGGCGGCGGCTTTTGGCCCGGGTTCGCGGCCGGCGCTGCGATCGGCGGCCTCGGCTCGTACGCCTATTACGGCGGCGGGTATTACGACGACCCCTACTATTACGGCGACAGCTACTATGATGAACCGACAGTGGCCGTGGTCCCCGATGGCGGCGGCGACTCCGCGGCCTACTGCGCGCAGCGCTACAAGTCCTACGATCCCGCGTCCGGCACCTATCTGGGCTATGACGGCCAGCGTCATCCCTGCCCGTAACACGACCTGAAACACTTGAAGAAGAAGGCGTCGCAGCGATGCGGCGCCTTTTTCATTCAGGCGCCTCACCTGTTTCGCTCGCCTCGTATTCGACATCGGCAAGTGTCGCGTACAATCGATGCGAGCGGACCTTTATTCACCGCACCGTGCATATCTACCCTTATCCAATCCCAAATTGACCCGACGCGCGATTCACCTGTATCAACTTGGCTGTGGGGACTTCGATGACTGGGAAGTGTCATGCCGCGCATTCTCGTGGTTGATGACGATCCGATGGTCGGCGCGACCATCGAGGTCCTCCTCCAACGTCAGGGCTTCGACGTCACGTTGACTGACGGCGGAGAAACGGGTTTGGCTGCGCTCGAAACACAGAATTTCGACGTGATGCTGGTTGACATCTTCATGCCGCATATGCGCGGCTTCGAGTCCATTCGCATCTTTCACGAGCGCGCGCCGGCGGTTCCGCTAATCGCGATGTCCGGCTACGCCTTCGCATCATCCGCCTCGCCCTCTCCCGACTTCCTCCGGATGGCGCTGGAGCTTGGCGCGACCCGCTGCCTGCGCAAGCCGTTCACGCCGGACACGCTGCTGACCACGATCCGGGAATGCATCGCCGTGCCGGGCGATGGCTCGCAGCCGAAGGACAAGAAAGAAGTCCCTTGATCCCAACGCAGCGCGTCATTCTCGGTGCTGGACTTGCCATCCTCCTGATCATCACCGCAGCCTCGATCGGCCTCGACGTCAAGTCACGGTCCGATGCGGCCTGGGTCAATCACACCGTCGGGGTGCTGAAGAAGATCTCCGACCTGCGCGTGCTGATGCGCAGTGCCGAGAGCGCCGCACGTGGCTACGAGATCTATCGCAACCCGAGCTTCAGCGAAGAATTCCAGGCGGTGCACGCCCGTATCGCACCCGCACTCGCCGACCTCAAGCGCAGCGTGCGCGACACTCCCGAACATGTCGCGCTGCTCGAGGGCACCGAGCCGCTGGCGCTGCGCCGGATCGAGATCGCCGCCGAAGTGATGCGCCTGCGCGCCGGAAACGATCAGGCCGGCATTGCCGCAGTCCAGGGCAAGGGCGAGGGCCGTGGCCTCATGGACACGGTGATGGGCAATTTCGATCATTTGAGCGCAGAGGAAGAACGATTGCTCGCGGCGCGCTCCCAGGATTCGCGCCGCACCGGCATCGTGCTGCTCGGCATCGACGTCGCCGGCGCGTTGGTGATCCTGCTGCTGGTCGTGATGATGATGCGCGAGAGCCGGCGCAGTGAGGGCGCACTCAAGAGCACGCTAATGGAGACCACGGCCGCCAAGCAGCAGCTCGAGGCCGCGGTGGCCGAGGGCACCGAGCATCTGGTCACCGCGCATGACGAGCTGCGCCTCTCGGTCAACGTGCTCCAGAGCACCTTTCACAGCATGGCGGAGGCGGTGCTGGTCATCGATGCCGAGGGCAATGTCCTTCTGTCCAATCCCGCCGCCGAGCGCATGCTGCTGCACCGGACCGGCATGAACCTGCGCAATCTGCG
Organism: Bradyrhizobium sp. 155; assembly: GCF_023101105.1. Lineage (NCBI taxonomy): Bacteria > Pseudomonadati > Pseudomonadota > Alphaproteobacteria > Hyphomicrobiales > Nitrobacteraceae > Bradyrhizobium > Bradyrhizobium sp. 155. The sequence continues at coordinate 4,143,999 of NZ_CP064704.1, forward strand.
CGCGATGTCCATCGTGCTTCACGGCGACGGCGTCACCCCGCTCAAGGCCGACGAGTTACCGTCGGCACGCGTGCTGCGTGGCGAGCCGTTCGAGAACATGGAGATGATCGTCCGCCCGCACAGCGGCAATGCTCCCCGTCATCTCATGATCAGCGGCCGGCCGATGCTGGACGGGAAAGGCAACGTCTCCGGCGCGGTGCTGGTCTATCACGACGCGACCACCTCGCGCGAGACCGAGCGGCAATTGTACCAGTCGCAGAAGCTGGATGCCATCGGCAAGCTCACCGGCGGCGTCGCGCACGACTTCAACAACATGCTGACCGTGATCTCCGGCAATACCGAGACGCTGGTGGCGAGCCTGAAGCAGCAGCCCGAGCTCCAGCGCGTGGCACGCCTGATCGACGAGGCCGCCGAGCGCTGCGCCGAGCTGATTCAGCATCTGCTCGCCTTCGCGCGCAGGCAGCCGCTGCAGCCGCGCAACGTCGAGATCAACGCCGCGGTCGCGGACATCGCGAAACTCCTGCGCCCCACCCTCGGCGAGCAGATCGAGATCGAGACCGTGCTCGAACAGGGGCAGATGACCGCGCACATCGATCCGTCCCGCCTCACCAATGCCCTGCTCAACATGGCCATCAACGCCCGCGACGCCATGCCGAACGGCGGCAAGCTGCTGCTCGAGGCCCACCGCGTCGTGCTCGACCAGGCCTATGCGCAAAGCAATCCCGACGTGCGGCCCGGCCCTTACGTGATGCTCGCCGTCAGCGACACCGGCACCGGCATGCCGGCCGAGGTGCAACAGCAGGCGTTCGAGCCGTTCTTCACCACCAAGGAGGTCGGCAAGGGAAGCGGCCTCGGCCTTTCCATGGTCTACGGCTTCGTCAAGCAATCCGGCGGCCACATCAAGATCTACAGCGAGGAAGGCCACGGCACCACGATCAAGCTCTATCTGCCGCCGGGCGAAGGCATGACCGAGCCAGTCACCTCTGCCGCACCGCCGGCCGAGGGTGGCGCCGAGACCATTTTTGTGGTCGAGGATGATCCGCTGGTGCGCAACTTCGTCACCGTGCAGCTCCAGAGCCTCGGCTACCAGACCGTCGCCGCGCCCGACGGCAAGGCCGCGCTGGAGTTGATCCGGGCCGGCCAGCCGTTCGATCTACTGTTCACCGACGTCGTCATCCCCGGCGGCATGAGCGGACGCGACCTCGCCGACAAGGTTGCGACGATCCGCCCCGGCGTGAAGGTGCTCTACACTTCCGGCTATACCGACAACGCCATCGTCCACCACGGCAAGCTCGACGACGGCGTCATGCTGCTGACAAAACCCTACCGCCGCAACCAGCTCGCCGCGATGATCCGCAAGGCGCTCGGACACATGCCCACCGGCTAGCGTTTCTGCTTGGCGATATGTCCAATGGCGTTGCAGATGATCCGCGCTGCGCAGATCGCCCCAATATTCTGCAGATCACGCTCCGGCACCAATTCGACCAGATCAAGACCGACAATTCTGGCCTTCGAGGCGACGCCCGCGATCAGGTCTATGACGTCGAAATAGGACAAGCCGCCAGGTTGCGGCAGGAGCACGCCGGGAATGACGGACGGATCCAGGCCGTCGCAGTCGATCGTGATCAGGCAATTCGCGCTGTCCTCGATTGCACTCAGGACGGCTTGAACGCCCCGGCTTTTGAGCTCTCGTGCCGTAATAATCCTGGAGCCCCAATTCCGCGCGCAACTGAGCTCCTGCAGGCCCGAGCCGCCGATACCCCGTAAACCGACCTGCACAATGCGTTCGACCCAAGGCAACTCGCTGGCGCGCCGCATCGTGCTGGAAAACGTATGTGCTGAGCCGTCGCGCTGGTCCTTCCAATCCAGATGCGCGTCGATCTGCAGGATCGTCAGCTTGCCCATGTCTTCGAACGCCTCGAAGAACGGTATGGGGACAGAATCATCTCCGCCGAGCAGCATGGGTACCGCGCCGGACTTCAGGATCTTCCTGGTGGCGGACCTGATTGCATTCCGGTTTTGCTCGGGGGCCTCGGGTGACGTGGCAAGATCGCCGCCATCGACGACCCGGATTTGCTCCGGGTCGAGCAGGATTCCGTCTTGGTCGAAATCCCACCTGGCAAGGTCGGTCTGATAAACGCGCAAAGCATTGCGAATGGCCGCTGGGCCATTCGCGGCATGGCTGGTCCTGCCCTTCAAATGCGGCGTGGCGTCGGCAGCTCCGAAGATGACGACGTCGGCTTCGCCAAGAGGCAGGGCAAGGTCGCACGCCGCGACGCCGAGGAATGTGTTGCGGTCGCTCGCCATAGCCGTCTCGCTGGAGGCACTCAGTCCGGCCGACAGAGCCAATCCGCAACGCCTCCGCGAGTTCCTGACCTGCTCTTGGCGTGCCGCCGAGCCGAGCGGTCGAAGCCGCTCTCGCGGAGGACGTGACCTCATAAACGTCGGCTTACCAAGGCAAAGCGGAAGCTCCCACCTTCGGCGTGGTCGGCGGCTTGTGACCACAGCGGACTGCAGCGCGTCGAGCTTCCCCTGAGGGAGTGGACGAGTGGGCGGGCCGCTTTCTTCTGGAACGAAATTAAATTGATTTAATTCGGTTATTGTGATTTAATTTGGGCTTATCTCTGGACGGAGAAACGCATGCCAGATCAGGACGACCGTCGCGAGTTCTTAAGAACCTGCGGAAAGTTCGCGGCGGTGACACCTCCAGCCATCACCCTACTCCTGTCGACATCCCTTACATCGGATGCGATCGCGAAGTCGGGCGCAGGCGCGGTCCACGACGACCATCACCATCACGGCAACAACGGCTGGGGCAACGGCGGCGGAGACGGCAGCCCCAACGGCAAGGACGATAGAGGCCGCTGAGACGACGACACACGGCCTCCGGAAGGAGACACAATGCAGACCAGGCGCCGCGACGTAGATTGGCATTTCGCCAGCTTCGTTGTTTCGATGATCTGGCTCGCGATTGTTGCTGCCGCTCTTCTTGCAGTGCTCTTCCGAGGGCACCCTTGAGGAGTTATGAAGTACATTTTCATCGCGGTCGGCTGCTGGCTGCTGCTGAACCTGCTCTTCGTTGTGTTAGTCACGCCGCCGCGTAGTCGCCGGCCGCGACAGCTTGCTCGCACGATTCATGCGGTCAAGAAATTCATTATGAGCAGACGGCAGCCCCCTACCTGATGAGGGCAGTGACGCGCTGCAAAAAAAACGACAGTAAGGCTGGCTGCTTATTTCCAGCGACGCCGCACCGCAGTTCGCTGTATCGTGCCGTTCCGTTTTTTCCAACAGCGGATTTGATTGCCATGCACCACATCCAGAGTACGCATATTGCCGCGATACTGAAACTGACCGCCCAGCAGCTTGAAGCACTTCGCACCCGCCCAGAGATCCAAAAGGAATATTCCGAAATCCTCGTTTTGAGAGAGAAAATAAAACTGGCGACCGATCTGAAGAAGGCTCGCCGGCAGCTCCTTACTCGGTCCCTGCCAAGCGCCTGAAGGGAGAGAACTCCACCCGTGCCTTGCGCTGTGAGGCTCGAGCAAGGAGCTGCTTGTTGGCATTCCCGCTTGTGGACCCGTGCGGTCATTCCGCTGTACAGGTCTGCGTCGGAGCGGTGAATAAATGCCGGGAATGTTCTATGGCCTGTTCAGCTTCCTGGTACAGACTGGATCGCCTTTGGGCAGGGTTGGCAATCCCGTCCGAGGCGAAGCCGGTCGGCCGGCCCGCTGCACGACCCGACTGACCGGAAGAAGGCGGAAAGTCCATTGCGCCCGCCGGCAACGTAGGAGATCTCCCCGCGAGTGGCCTTCTGGTATGATGCTTCTCTCTGAGCAACGGCTTCGGACGGCAAAAGTTGGCTAGAACTGGCCGTCGATCGATGCCGATCGGGTTCAGCCCCATAGTTCAGGTCCTGACCAACCGCGGCGATGCACGGGGTTTTGCCGCAATGTTGGCATGAAGCACCGTGAGCTCATGAGGATCGAACTCCGCAAACGCCTCGCGCATGAAGCGCAAGAATGCCGCCACACGCGGAATGCCTGCGCTGCCACGCCGGTATAAAAGATGAATGCCGAAGCTTGGCGGGCATGACCATTCCGGCAGCAGTCGCGTGAGCCGACCCGACGTCAGGAAAGTCGGATCGAAGCAGGCCATGTAGATGACGCCGACGCCTGCACAGGCCGCCACGATCAGGCCTTCGCGATCCGGGGTGACGAGCGAAGGTCGGACTTGGATCGCTTCGAGCATCCCATTGCGTTCGAATTTCCAATGGTCGACGGAACCAATCGACCAAGCTGGACGAAACAGCAAACAGCGATGATTGACGAAGTCGGCAGGCTGCTCCGGTGCGCCAAAACGACGGACATAGTCCGGCGAGGCATACGCTGCCGGCTTACCCTGACCGAGCCGTTGCGCCACCAGCCGGGACGACGGAGGTTCGCCGACATGCAGCAGAACGTCGAGATTTTCAGACTGCATGTCGCGGGGATCCTGGGTCAGCCGCGTCTCGACGAGCAACTCGGGGTATCGATCGTTCAGACTGGCCAGCCTCGGCATTAGGACATAGCGAGCGAGAGGCGCCTGCACGCCGACCCGCACAATACCGCTGACCCGCCCATGCCTCTTCGTGAAGCCTTCTGTTAGCTCGGTAATGCGGGCAACAATGTCCACGGCCCTGCGATAGACGTCGCCCCCTTCCTGGGTGAGCTTGAGCTGACGCGTCGTCCGGTTGAACAAGGGGACCTTAAGCTCGCGCTCCAGCTCGGCGATACCGCGACTGACCGCCGACGGTGTCAGGTCCATGATCCGTGCCGCCGCAGCAAAGCTGCCGCTGTCAGCGGCGCAGATCAGCATTTCAAGGCGACGGCCGCGATTCAAGACGAAACCTCACAAGCTTGGCGGTACTCGTATTCGTGATATTAACTCACGACTGAAGTTCGTCAAAGCTTCTCGACGCGACCGGCCCCGGTGCCTACGCTGCATCCCAGAATTTGCATTGTCGAGGAAGCGTGATGAGGAAGCCAGCCTTAACGACGTGTCGACGGCCTCCCGACGGGCTAGGCGTTTCGAAGTCAGTCGACGGCTGTCTCGTTCTGAAACCAAAGCGGTCCGGCTCTATCCTGTGTCTTGAGGAGAATGTCATGCGTCGTCAGCGCTGGACTTTGTTGATGTTGCTGCTTTGTAGCCTGACGCCTGTGCTGCCAAAGGCAGCTATGGCCGAATGGCCCGAGCGGGCTGTGAAGATCGTGGTGACGTTTCCTCCAGGCAGCGCCAACGATGCGGCAGCACGTATCTTCGCGGATGCGTTGTCCAAACGGTGGGGCAAACCGGTGATCGTCGAAGATCGAACGGGTGCCGAAGGGACAATCGGCGTCGGCGCGTTCGTTTCAGCGCAAGACGATCACACCTTGCTCTATACTGTAATCGGTTCGGTGACGGTCGCGCCGCTGCTGATCGACAAGCTTCCTTATGATGTGGATCGCGATCTGCTGCCGATCGCCTCCACGACATCGATCGTTCTCACTCTCACGGTTAGCAACGGCATTGGCGTCGGTACCATCCCGGAATTGATCGAGGCCCTCAAGGCGCAGCCCGGCAACTATGCCTGGGCTTCGGCTCCCACGCTGCCGAGATACGTCTTTGCGGGCTTTCTCAAGCGTCACTCGCTCTCGATGAATTATGTGAGCTATCGCGACGGAGCTCAGCCGCAAGCCGATCTGGGAGAGGGCAGAATCCAAGTGCTTGTCACCTCGCTGACGGCATCCCAATCTCCCGTGCAAGCCGGCAAGGCGCGCTTCTTGGCGGTGATCAATCCAAGCAGAGCTGCGCTATTGCCTGAGGTGAAAACCGTGCGCGAGCTTGGCTACCCCGACCTCGAGATCGATGGTTTCGCCGGAATCTATGGCGGCCGCAACATGCCGGAGGCAGTGAAGGCGCGGATTGCGGCCGACGTTGCCGCCATCTGTGCAGACAGCGAGGTTCGTCGCAAGCTCGAAGCCGGCGGGCACAACGTGCTTGCCGGAACCGCAAGCGAATTGAGAGCCGGAATCGAGCGGCAGCGGAGTTGGCTCGCCGGAATACGTCAGTTGGTCGATATTCGTGACGCGAGATAACACGCAGGAGAACGCGACGATGTCGTCACCGGCAGCACTCATACGTCTCGACTGATCCAGTCGCATCGGATCTTGCGCAGCTCGGGCTGACTAATCACGCAGCTTTCCTCGCCGGCGATTTCTTCGCGTCCGTCCCAGGCATTTGCGAAAGCCTCGACTTGTTGCATCAAGAAGCGGATTGTCGCCGCGCAGTAGCGGCATCAGCGCGTCGCCAGCACCACCGCCGCCAGCGTGAAGATCAGCGCGGCGATCTGCCCTGCCCCCAGCGGCTCGTGGAGAGCGATCGCGGACGCCACGACGCCGATGACAGGCACCGCCATGGTGCCGATCGCGGCGACGGAGGCCGGCAGGCGCGCCAGTGCTGCGAACCAGCTGACATAGGCGATGCAGAACTGCACCACGGTTGAATAGACCAGGAGCCACCAGCCGACGGGCGTCACCAGCTCCAGATGCGTGGTCTCGATGGCGAGGCCGATGATCGTGATGGGCAGGCAGCCGATCCCGATCTGCCAGGCCGCGGCCGTGATCGGCGGCAGGCGGATCGGGTACTTCTTCGAAAACACCGTGCCGGCGGCGAAGCCGAGCGCGCCGCACAGCGCCATAACGATGCCCGGCAGCTTGTCCGCAGTGGCGGCAAAGCCGTTGCCGCCCATGATCGAGGCCAGGCCGGCAAAGGCCATCACCAGCGCGATGGTGCGCAACAAGGTCGGCCGCTCGCCGAGCACCGGCCAGGCGATCAGCGAGGCCCAGACCGGCATGGTGTAGGCGATCAGCGCCGCTTCGCTCGCCGGCAGCCACAGCAGTGCCAGACCCATCAGCACCATCCAGCCGGTGACGTTGAGGATCGCGGCGGTCACGAGGCGCGGCCAGATCGCGCGCGGGACGCTGAGGCTGTCAGCGCGGATCAGTGCCAGCGCCGCCAGCAGCACCGCGCCGAGCACGCCCGTCGCCCCGCGCAAGGTCAGCGGCGGCAGCTCGGAGAGCAGGAATTTCGTCACCGGCCAATTGAAACCCCAGCCCACCGAGGTGATGGCGAGGAATATCAGGCCGGCCGGGGCGATGCGCGCTCGCAGCACCGGCCGAGTCGAATCAAGCATGTGGGTAGTCCGGCAAAATCGAGGGCAGCTTGGCGCGGATTCGCGCCTCCCACCACCACCCCGGCGGGCATGCCTGCCCTCACCTTCCGTAGCCCTACGTGAGTCCCCCCGAGGCAAGCCCGCGATTCAAAAATATACCTGCCCTGTGAACAGCGGGGTGAAGCCTCAGCGGCACCCCAAGATGCAAATTTTTTCGGTTGGGAATCCCTGAGGACTCACTGATACTTGGCTCAACAACAGGCGCGGGCCTGCCCCCTGTTATCCCCCATAATCCACCATATTTAGTATTTGATTCAGGAACTCGCACTAGTTCTTGACGGGCGTAACGGAGAGTCCTAGTTTTCGATCCGTTCGGCGCGAGTGTGTTTGCGTCCCGCCGGCACTCCCCCAAAGGGTCTGCAAAACAGCACTCCGCCAAGCCAGACAAGGGCAGCGGGATACGGGCTTGTCTGCCCGGCGAGAGCGGACTTTTCGGGCGCCTGAACGGGCTGGAAACAGGCCCGGATGGCAATGGTTGAAGACGTGACGTTGTGGGGCGTTGAACGCATGTCGGGCTCATCCCTTTGGGGCGGATGGGTCTGGACGTGCCGGCGGATGATCGGTGCGCGCATCGAGCAATCGCGTCGGGAGAAAACGGGCCGGGTCTACCGGCTGAGCTGCGATGCCAAGGGCCAGGCGGCCTCGAGCACCGCGAAATGAAATGATGACCCGGCACGCCTGAACGGAGGCGGTCCGGTCAAAGATAGGACGGGGCAAGACCATGCGGATTGAGCGGCGCCACACCACTTCGGGACAGTCACCTTACGCCGGCATCGATTTCCGGCTGACCACGTCGGAGATCAGGAATCCCGACGGCTCGGTCGTGTTCAAGCTCGACAATGTCGAGGTGCCGACCGCGTGGTCGCAGGTCGCCTCCGACGTCCTCGCCCAGAAGTACTTCCGCAAGGCCGGCGTTGCCGCGCGCCTGAAGAAGGTCGAGGAAGAGTCCGTCCCCTCCTTCCTGTGGCGCTCCGTGCCCGACACCGAGGCGCTCGCCCTCCTGCCCGAGAAAGAGCGCTATGTCAGCGAGCTCTCGGCCAAGCAGGTGTTCGACCGTCTCGCCGGCTGCTGGACCTATTGGGGCTGGAAGGGCAAGTACTTCTCCTCCGACGAGGACGCCCAGACCTTCTACGACGAGCTCCGCTACATGCTGACCATGCAGATGGTCGCGCCGAACTCGCCGCAATGGTTCAACACCGGTCTGCACTGGGCGTACGGCATCGACGGTCCCGGCCAGGGCCATTATTACGTCGACCCCTTTACCGGCAAGCTGACCCGATCGAAATCCTCCTACGAGCATCCGCAGCCGCATGCCTGCTTCATCCAGGGCGTCGGTGACGACCTCGTCAACGAGGGCGGCATCATGGACCTCTGGGTCCGCGAAGCGCGCCTGTTCAAATACGGCTCCGGCACCGGCTCCAACTTCTCGCGCCTGCGCGGCGAAGGCGAACGCCTCTCCGGCGGCGGCCGCTCGTCCGGCCTGATGAGCTTCCTCAAGATCGGCGACCGCGCGGCGGGCGCGATCAAGTCGGGCGGCACCACGCGCCGCGCCGCCAAGATGGTCGTCGTCGACGTCGATCACCCCGACATCGAGACCTATATCGACTGGAAGGTGAAGGAGGAGCAGAAGGTCGCCGCTCTCGTCACCGGATCCAAGATCAACCAGAAGCACCTCAAGGCCGTGCTGAAGGCCTGCGTCAACTGCGAAGGCTCGGGCGACGATTGCTTCGACCCCGAGAAGAACCCGGCGCTGCGCCGCGAGATCAAGCTGGCGCGCCGCAGCCTCGTGCCCGACAACTATATCAAGCGCGTCATCCAGTTTGCCAAGCAAGGCTACAAGGACATCCAGTTCGACGTCTACGACACCGACTGGGATTCGGAAGCCTATCTCACGGTTTCGGGGCAGAACTCCAACAATTCGGTTTCGCTGAAGGACGACTTCCTGCGCGCGGTCGAGACCGACGGCGACTGGAGTCTCGTCGGACGCACCACCAAGAAGATCACCAAGACCCTGAAGGCGCGCGACCTCTGGGAAAAAATCGGCTACGCCGCCTGGGCGTCGGCCGACCCGGGCCTGCACTTCAACACCACCATGAATGACTGGCACACCTGCAAGGCGTCCGGCGACATCCGCGCCTCCAATCCGTGCTCGGAATACATGTTCCTGGACGACACGGCGTGCAACCTCGCCTCCGCCAATCTGCTGACGTTCTACGACATTCCCTCCAAGCGTTTCGACGTCGAAGGCTACGAGCATCTCTGCCGGCTCTGGACCATCGTGCTCGAAATCTCGGTGATGATGGCGCAGTTCCCGTCGAAGTCGATCGCCGAGCTCTCCTACGAGTTCCGCACGCTCGGCCTCGGCTACGCCAATATCGGCGGCCTCTTGATGACCATGGGCCTGTCCTATGACAGCAAGGAAGGCCGCGCCATCGCCGGCGCGCTGACCGCGATCATGACCGGCATCACCTACAAGACCTCGGCCGAGATGGCGGCCGAGCTCGGCACCTTTCCCGGCTACAAGAAGAACGCCGCGCACATGCTGCGCGTGATCCGCAACCACCGCCGCGCCGCCCATGGCCAGTCCAACGGCTACGAGGGGCTCAGCGTCAATCCGGTGCCGATGGACCTGGTGTCGTGCCCGCAAGGAGACCTCGTCACCCATGCGCAAGCCGCCTGGGATGCGGCGCTCGAGCTCGGCGAGAAGCACGGCTATCGCAACGCCCAGACCACGGTGATCGCGCCGACCGGCACGATCGGCCTCGTCATGGATTGCGATACCACCGGTATCGAGCCCGACTTCGCGCTGGTGAAGTTCAAGAAGCTGGCCGGCGGCGGCTACTTCAAGATCATCAACCGCGCGGTCCCCGCCGCGTTGCGTGCGCTCGGTTATCGCGAGAGCGAGATCGCGGAGATCGAGGCCTATGCCGTCGGCCACGGCTCGCTCTCCAACGCGCCCGGCATCAACGCCTCGACGCTGAAGGCCAAGGGCTTCACGGATGAGGCCATCGCCAAGGTCGAGAAGGCGCTGCCGACCGCCTTCGACATCAAGTTCGCCTTCAACAAATGGACCTTTGGCGAAGACTTCATCCGCGACCAGCTCGGCATTGGTGCCGAGGCGATCGCGGCCCCCGGCTTCGACCTGCTCCAGGCCGTCGGCTTCACCAAACGCGAGATCGAGGCGGCCAACGTCCACATCTGCGGCGCGATGACGGTGGAAGGTGCTCCGCACCTCAAGGCCGAGCACTATCCGGTGTTCGACTGCGCCAACCCTTGCGGCAAGGTCGGCAAGCGCTATCTCTCGGTCGAGAGCCACATCCGCATGATGTCGGCGGCGCAGCCCTTCATCTCGGGTGCGATCTCCAAGACCATCAACATGCCGAACGACGCGACGGTAGAGGACTGCAAGTCCGCCTACATGCTGTCGTGGAAGCTGGCGCTCAAGGCCAACGCGCTCTATCGCGACGGCTCCAAGCTCAGCCAGCCGCTCAACTCGCAGCTCATCGCCGACGATGAGGACGAGGACGATGCGGTCGAGAGCCTCTACGACAAGCCGATGGCGGCACGCACCGCCCAGGTCTCGGAAAAGATCGTCGAGAAGCTGGTCGAGCGCATCATCGTGATGCGCGAGCGCGAGAAGATGCCGGATCGCCGCAAGGGCTACACCCAGAAGGCGGTCGTCGGCGGCCACAAGGTCTATTTGCGCACCGGCGAGTATGACGACGGCCGCATCGGCGAGATCTTCATCGACATGCACAAGGAAGGCGCGGCACTGCGCTCCTTCATCAACAACTTCGCGATCGCAGTGTCGCTGGGCCTCCAGTACGGCGTGCCGCTCGACGAATATGTCGATGCCTTCACCTTCACCCGCTTCGAGCCGGCGGGCCCGGTGCAGGGCAACGACAGCATCAAATACGCGACCTCGATCCTCGACTACGTCTTCCGCGAGCTGGCGGTGAGCTATCTCAGCCGCTTCGACCTCGCCCATGTCGATCCCAGCGAGACTGGGTTCGACGTGCTCGGCAAGGGCGTCGAGGAGGGCAAGGAGCCTGATGATCACGGCCAGCGCGCCTCCAAGCTGGTGTCGCGCGGCCTCACCCGCTCCCGCACCGACAACCTCGTGGTGATGCGCGGCGGCTCGACCGCGGTCGCCCAAGGCAACGACAGCGCACCGGCCGGCGGAAGCAAGGTCACCTCCCTCGCCTCCCACGGCGCAGGCCGTGCCGGCGACGTCCTGGAAGGCGCGGTCGCGCTGAAGCAGGAAGTGACCCACGACCTCTCGCCCACCGAGAAGCTCGAAGCCCTGCAGTGGAGCAAGGCCGGCAGCGCGCAAGTCGCGGTGCCCAGCAAGGCCGAGCGCCGCGCGGAAGCCAAAGCCAAGGGCTATGAGGGCGAGATGTGCAGCGAGTGCGGCAACTTCACGCTGGTGCGGAATGGTACTTGTATGAAGTGCGATACGTGTGGAAGCACGACGGGGTGTTCGTGAGGGGCTAGACAGCAGCTAGGATTGCTGAGCCCGGATTTGCCTCGAGCATCTACGAAGGGCGGCCAGAAGGCCGCCCTTTTTTCATTGTCGCCTTGCAACTTATGGTTTTCTATCGATAACTACTTCTGAACCTGGTTGAAATGAGCTTTGGGACACTTGGAGCCCGCGGAGGCGGCAGATCGAGGGATACAGCAGCCGTGACAAAATATGCATTTGTTGATGGTGGCTTTATCGACGCAATGGTGCGGAAGACATCCGAATATTTCGCGATCGACCTCAGTCGTAACAAAATCGATTACCGGGCAATCGCTGGCGGGCATCAAAGAACCTTTTACTACGATGCTTTGCCCGCCCAAAAGGACAATGAATCTGGCGAGGAATACGAACGACGAGTGAAACGCAAGCGAGAACAATTCGAGCTGGTTAATCGCACGCCTTTTATGCACGTTCGAGAGGGGCTGACGCGGGGACAAAACAAGACGCTGCGTCAAAAAGGCGTCGACATCTTACTCGCAATCGACGTTTTCAAACATGCAACGTCTGGCCACATGTCCGAAGCCCACATCATGACGAAGGACCTAGACTTCTTTCCACTTTTTGAAGCATTGCGGGACACCCCTGTAGCAGTGCATTTGCACTGCTATCCGGCCGAGACTTCCAGTGAATTAATGGCGTTGGCTGATGTCGTGGTGCCAGTCAATCCATTCAAGATATTGCAGTGGATGCACCACCAATCGAAGGATAGCTACGTCGAGTGGAACATCGCTTTGGGCGACGTGAATCCTCAGAAGCTATGCATGATCGGCAATTACGAAGGGCTAGACTTCTATATTTACCAGGACGACGACATGCCGTTCGTTGGTCGCGCCATGGCGTATAATCCTTCGAGCCTGATGCGCTCTAACCGATGGGAGCATATTGTCGACGCCTTTGAGGCCCGCGTCGGCAAGCGTGTCCACCTGGATCAATTGAACCGCTAACTGTAGCTCGCAGGATGGCTGGAGTGCAGCCCGTAGGATGGGTGGAGCGAAGCGATACCCATCGCCGCCAGATCGACAGAAGGGATGGGTTTCGTAAGGGCTCAACCCATCCTACGAGCTCATCAACACCCTGCCGCCGAATTGCCTTTGCGGTCGAGCCCTTCCCTCCTAAACTCTCGTCCTCACCGGCATCGGTTCCGGCGGGCCCGGTAGAAGCGGAGTCAGATTATGCCCAAACCGGAAAGCTTCCCGATCGAGAAGATCTTCGTTCCCACGAAGCAGAAGAAAGCCATCAAGCCCGAGATCGTCGGGGAGATCGCTGAAAGTATGCTGGACATCGGACAACAGGAACCCATTTCCGTCCGGCTCGACGGAGACCGCCTCGTTCTGGTCGAGGGACTGCATCGGCTCGAAGCCTGCAAGGCGCTCGGCGAGACAACCATTATCGGTGTCATCGTCCCGGCGGAGGTCGCTCAACACAAGCCGCAGCTTGCCGAACGGCCCGAAGTCGAGGCAGAGCGCCTCAAGATGGCGCGATTGAAACAGTTGCGCCTGGAGAAGGAAGCCGCGGAGGCATCGATCGCTGGCCGGAAGGGCGTCAACGGAACGGAAGCGCCGCGCACCCGTCCGACGAAAGGCGTTCGCGACAATCCGAAGGCATCACCGGGCCGGACTGCGAAATCGACACCGAAAACATTGTCGGACTGGATCACGCAGCAAAAGGGCCACGGCGGTCGCTATTGATTGTTGGCTCCAGCTCGTAGGATGGGTGGAGCGAAGCGATACCCATCACCGCTCGATCGGCGAGAGATGAAGGGTTTCGTAAGGGCTCAACCCATCCTACGACCTAGAGCTCAACCCAGCCTACGCGCTATCTACGCCCGCCTCACCGTATCTCGCTCATCGACACCTTGGCGGCGATCCCGCTTAACTCGGGCTGTTGCGGTGCGAACTCCTCGTTGGACGATGAGCCTAGCGAGACGTCGACCATCCTGCGCTTGACCTGTTCGCATGTCTTGCGGACGTCTTCGGTGAACAGCGCGCATTCTTCGATGCGCTTGAAGATCTTCCGACCCTCTTCACGATACTCCGCCGCCGTTTCTCGCATGAAGGCGATCGCATCATGGACCTGGGCAGTCAGCGCCTCGCATTTTTGCGCGGCGTCGATCAACTCGGTGCCCATGGCCTCGATCTCTTTTGCAGCGGACTCATAGTCCCGAACGACCGCCTCTGCACTGAGCGCGCCGACGCGCGTCACGCCCGCGGTGTGCTCGACGTAATCAGGCAGAGCAATGGAAGCAAGAGAGCTTCCCGAGCGTATCGATGCAATGTCCTCCTCGAGCTGGACCAAGTTTACTCCGTCCCGCCTGCGCAATTGTTCGACATTTGCCATTATTGATCTCCCATACGCACCCCGAACCCTTAACAGCATCGGGTTTATTACGGGGATAAGCTCCGTTCTACTCTGATGTATCCTTGACAGCCGCAGTTTTGCCGCTTTTTCCCGATTGCCCAATTGCACGCATGGATAGATTTATCGGCGTTCAACCTCTCCTGGTCGCGGCCGGCGAAGATGGCACGTGCGCCTCGCTAGAAGTCGACCTGTCGAGCAACAGACGCGCCAATACGCACGGTGAAGCGAGCACAGCTCGGATCGCGTGTGTGCGGGCCCGGAACTCGGATCACCTCTCCCCACTCGGAGAGAGGTGCTCCGCGCACAGCCGACCGACGGTGCTCTGGCCGCTGCGCAAAGACCGGCTAGTAGCAAGGCGGGTAAGGTTCGTAGCCGCAGCGGCGATAGCCGCCGTAGGCTCCGTAAGCCCCGTAAGCTGCCGCACCAACCGCAGCAGCTCCGACGCCCACGGCAACTCCGCGGCGCACGGCTGCACCACGATAGACGCCACCGCGATAGACACCGCCGTGATGAACACCAACCCGACCAACCCCGACGCCTCTTCGATAGGCGAAGGCGTCAGTCGAAACAGTCACGATGCAGGCGATGCCAATGATTGCGGATGCGGTAAGTGAAACGATGGTTCGGCGCGACATGTCCACTCTCCTTCCTGGATTGGGACGGTGCGTCAGCGCAATTCGCTAATGAGCGGGTTTGTTGATTTAGAGCAATGCGGGCCCTTGCGATCTGGCGGCCGGGTTCATAACGAGACAGCGAAAGTGTCACGCTTTACCTACATAGGGCATCAGCGGGAGCCACACCGCTTTCGGTCATGTACCTGACGCTCGCGACGCATGCCGGTTCGGCAATGCCACGCCCCACCCCCGTGCCCGCGATAATTTCTCGTTCGCACGCGCGTTGGGGGGACAGCGGCGCAACCTCTCCTTCCGGCGATAGGACTGCCGCACTCCGAGGCTGGGCGGCCCCGCCCCTACTTCGTATCGGCCTCGACCGCCTCCAGCAGCGGCATCTCGCGATGCGACTCGCAGAAGCGCGAGAGCTTGTTGCCGTTCTTGTTCAGCGCTTGCGTATCCACGACGGGATTGTTGCGGCGGCCGGCGTAGAACCCGGCGAGCCAGACGTTCACGGTCTGCATGTGGGTGATGCGCTGGGTGATGTACTGGTCGCAGCTGATCTTGGAAACGTCGACCAGCACCTGGGCCTTGGCCGGCACGGCCAGCAGCAGGGCCGCGAAGGCACCAAGGACGATCGCTCTTGTCTGAACCATGTGTTCCTTCCGATGAATGTCTGCACGGTGGCGACGGTCGGGCGCTGTAGGCTTGATCCAGATCAAGGGCGCCCGTTGCATACCCCGCGACCGCCCCACCCCGAGGCCTCGCCATAATTTCTCCTTCGCACGCGCGTTGTGTTGGACAGCGGCGAGACCTATCGTTCCGATCGGACTGCCACACTTCCATTGACGCCCGACGGAAGCGAGAGCGCATCGGTGCCCGAGACGAACGACCCCAAACCTGACGACCACAAGCCAGACGCCCCCAAGCCGGACGAGGGGCGCGCCGATGGCGGGCTGGCGCGGGCCTACGATCGGATCAAGAGCGCGGAGCAAGACCTTGCGCGGCTGGACCGGCTGGTTTCCGGAATGGAACGCGGCAGCGAAATCCCAGCGGCCTCGCGAGCAAGCGCCGGTGCGGAGGCTGTCGAGACTCCCAAGGACAAGGCTCCCGAGGCCAAGACTCTCAAGAGCACGGCGCCGGCGCCGGATAGCAGGGTTCGCAGTCAAGGCCTGAGGGGAGATCGGCCCATGCTGCGCGCTTTGGTCGGCCTCGTGCTGGCGATCGGCATTCTCGGCGCCGCCTTCGCTTCGCAATACAGCGATCGGGCCAGGTCTATGACCAAATCGATCATGGCGCGATGGGCTCCGCCGGCCGGGACTGAGCCTCGCCAAGCGTCCGCGGTTGAAACTCCGGCGCAACCGCCGGCGGTGCAACTGGCTGCCGCGGATGAGCCCGGCACGGTGCCCGCGCCGCCGGCCGGCAAGGACACGGAGAGCAATGCAGGGTTTGACGCTTCAAGACCAGCTGCTTCAAGACCCGACGCTCCAACAACGGGCGCCACGACGCCCGACCCCTCGTCGTCCGATCTCGCGCAATCGCTCAAGACCATCACCAGCGAGCTTGCGAACATCAACGGAAAGCTCGAGCAACTGAAAAGCCGCAACGAGCAGACGCTGCGCGAGCAGGCCGACACCATTCAGCAGCTCAAGGCGGCGCAGGAGAAGGATGCGGCGGCCAATGCGCGCCTTGCCGCACAGGTCCAGGCGCTGCAAAAGGAGCTGACGACGTCATCCGCATCGTCATCCGCACCTGCGTCCGCGAAACCCGCCGCGCGTAGCGTGATCACCAACGAGACCGCTGCGCCCGCACGGCCGCACGTGCAAGCGGCCGCACCTCGGCGACCCCGGCCGTCGCGAGGGCCCTGGATGCCCCCGCCCTATATGGTCGATCCCTACTATGGGGATCCGGATTGGTGAGCCCGCGGGGCGGATGAGCTGACGTTACGGAGCCGCCAATCGAAGGCGGCCCCGGATGTTGCGTTGGTGCGGCTAGCGCCAACCGCGATGACGGCCCCTGCTCCAGCCGTAGTGATGACCGCGGCCGCCACGTCCCATGTGACCGTGGCCATGTCCATGGCCTCCGCGCGCGAGAATCACCGGACTGTCGGAGCCAGCGACCAACGTCTCAGCCGCAACGCGGGGCATGGCAGAAGCGGAAAATGTCGACATTGCCGCGATTGCGCACGCGGCAACGCCGATCAACAAATGACGTATCATGTTGGGGATTCTCCAGGAGCCGCGTGATAGCGGCAGAGATGAATGCTTCCGCCGCCCCAGAGTTCCATCGAAACATCAGGGAACGGCAATGAACGCGAGCCCTTCTGCGCCGGCACGCACGCTCGCGGACCGGCATCAATCACGCGGCGAGATCTGAAGCTCCATCAACGCCATGCGCTCCAGGACAGCGGGGTCTCGCTCGCCCTCCTTCGCTGTGCGAAGGATTGTTTCCGCGATCGACCGGACATGCGCGGAGCTGACCGGGGCCGGCAGTGACGCCACCGCCGTGTCCAGCGCAGTTTTCATGATGCCGATGGTTTCAGGCGTAAAAGATGCATTCGAAAAGTCTAACATGCTGGATCCGATCCGGAGGTCATCACGAGCGTCTTTGCCGCGGGCGTCTCACCGGCGCCTGATGCGGCTGCGTGAGCAAGGGTCACCAACGCCGGCCCCAGCTGCCGCGCCAGCTGCTTCCCCATCCACCACCACCGCGCACCAGCCGGACGACGAGGAGCAGCAGGACCGCGCCTACGGTCGCGTTGACGATCGCGCTGATCATGCCGCTGCCGAGATGCACGCCGAGCTGAGGCAACAACCAGCTGCCGACAAACGCGCCCAGGATTCCGATGATGATATCGCCGATGATCCCAAAGCCGGTCCCGCGGACGATCTGGCCCGCCAGCCAGCCGGCGACGAGACCGACAAACAAGATCACCAAAAGGCTTTCGCCGGACATTCTCATTTTGTGACCTCGATCACTTGGTTGAAATGGCTGCTGATCTGCGCAATCCGGTCGACCAGGGCCGTCAGATGTCGCGGTAATGGGTCGTGCTCACCCCGAAGCCTGATCCGAAGGCGGTCTGCTATTTCATGAGAGATCGCCAGGCTGGAGCCGCGGTCGATCTGAATGGCATTGCGAACATGGGGGTTGTTCATGAAGGTTTCCGGTTGATACGCACGGAGGACGCTTCGCGCCGAGTCGCACTCACAACGCGACTGCGGTCTTTAACTCAGGCGAGGATCGGAGGTTCGATCTCGCAACGCTCGGGGATCACTGACACAACAGCCCCATCGAGCAAGAGTTCCTTCCGATCACAACTTATGTTTGAAATTCATCGGTCGCGTCCAAGCCAACGCGGGATGCAAAGCTCTTGTTATCGCCGACTCATCTATTTTGCAGCTTTTTCGGATATCGAGGCATCAATCGTCGTTAAACCAGAAATAGAATCGGAACTGCAGCCCGTCGAGACCGTTCGTTCCCATGGCTGACGTTCGTCGGCATCATATTCAAATGAATTGAAAGAGATCAGATGAAACATACTTTGCTGGCTTCCGTCGCCGTTGTGGCGTTGTTCGCTGCGACCGGCACTGCAATGGCTCAAGGCGTCAATCAGGGCGGCGCCAAGGGTGCGGAGTCCCCCGCTGCCGTTTCGCCGAAAGCCGAAACCGCGGCACCGATGAATGCGCCCACAGCAAAGGACGCCCCCACCGCGGCACCGCACGGCTCGCCAGCAGCGGCAACGCCGCAGCACGCACAGGGCGCGCCTGACGCAAAGCACTCCGGCGACGTCAAGGCCGATGGCAAGGCGAAGACCACGGAAACAATGGCCCCGGCCACCAGTTCGAAGCCGACTGCCGACAGCAAGACGCCCGGCGAGATGAAGGCGAATGGGATGACCAAGGCGCCCGATTCGGCCACCACGTCGAAGGACGTGAAGACCCCGACCGCCGAGAGCAAGCCTTCGGCGCCCGAGGGCAAGACGACCGGCAATGCCGCTACCACGGCGGTCGCGGCGCCTCCCGCCGAAAAGCGTACCCAGATCACTTCGGCCATCAAGCAGGAGAAGGTCGAGGAAGTCACCAACGTGAACTTCAACATCTCGATCGGCACCACCGTCCCGGCAGGCGTTCGTTATCATGCGATCCCGAGCCGCATCGTCGAAATCTATCCGGAGTGGCGCGGATACGAGTTCATTCTGGTGCACGGCAGGTACGTCATTCTTCGTCCGCACACCCACGAGATCGTCTATATCATCGAGGGCTAAGCGAAATCCGACGGATGACGCGCAAACCGAAAGGGCGGCTTATGGCCGCCCTTTTGTCGTTCGGCCCCACGCGATCATGATGGGTTTCGCAAGGGCTCAATCCGCCCGAACGGCTGCATATCCATTCACCCCTCTCCCAAGCCGAGAATGAAGGTTTCAAGATCGGGCGCGAGTTCGTTTGTGTTCGGGAAATCGGCGAACATGTCGCCACCGTCCACCGGTTCATGCTCGTGATCCCAGTAGAAGACCTGGCCATAACTGTCCTCCTCCAGACTCAGCAGGAACAGGTCGCCGCCGGGATCGGGAGCGAAGGGGCAGCTCAGTCGGGGAATTCGATTCATGCCCCGATACACATCGTAATTGTCGATGACGCCGTAGCTGTCGGTCGGATGCGTCGTGAACAGCACGTCCAAAACGGTGCGGTCGTTGCGCCAAGGCAGCTCGACGCCGCAGCGGTCGAAGCCGCCGCCGTCCGATTGCGCCAGTAGCTCCTTGTAGGGCGCGGGCAACGGCGCACCGATGTGTTGCTCCAGCGCACGGATGGCGTTGGAGGGCGCCGGTGGCCGTCGGTCGTCCATGAGATCCAGATAGTTCATCGGCCTAACTTTGTGCCCCGTGGGTCATCAAAGCGCCCGCGCCAGTGAGCCAACCGCCTCACCACACAACCAGATTGGTGTGGCCGAATCCCTTGGCGTAGTGGAACACCGAGCCCGTATGCTTCAGACCATCGCTTCGGTATCTGCCACTGGACGTTTTCCGCCGTCCGGATCTCCCGAGCGAAGCGTCCGGCTTCCGGCAGAGAAAATGTCCTGCACCAACCCGAGCTTGCCGAGTCCCAAAATGATCAGGCCGTTGATGTCGATCTCGTACCAGGCGTGCGAAATGTAGGCGTCGCGCGGAAACCGGTGATGGTTGTTGTGCAGGCCTTCACCGAAAGTGAGGATCGTGGTCACGAACTCGTTGGTGGTGCCGTCGTCGAGATCGAAGCGGCGGTAGCCATAGCGGCCGTCGCTGTGGCAGACCGAGTTGACCAGTGATGTCGCCATGGTCATGAGGTAACTGCGGAACAGGCCGGAGAACAGGATGCAGCCGGTCATCGTGTGCACGCCGCCAAACGCGTAGCCGATCGCGCCCGGAATAATCACTGCCGAGAGCGCGTACCAGTACCAGCGCGTCCTGGTGAAGAACATGGCGATCGGATCGGCCAGGATATCCTTGGCGTAGTATTCGGCATCCGTGGTGGCCTGGTCCCACACCCAGCCGCCTTGCGCATGCATCATCCCCTTAGCGAAGGTGACATAGGGGTTGCCGTCGCCGTCATAGTAAGGGCTGTGGACGTCGCCGGGCTTGTCGGAGTGAAGATGATGCCGGCGATGATTGCTCACCCATTTCAGGATCGAGCCCTGCACCGCCATGGTGGCGATGGCCGCGAACAGCGTCCGCATCACCGGACCGCAGCGGAAGCTGCGGTGCACGAAGTAGCGGTGCATGAAGCCGATGCCGACCGTGGACAGCGCGAACGTGCCGGCGAAGACCGAAACCTCCACCCAGCCGATGCCTTGCCAGAAGGCCCAGACCAGCGCCGCGATCGACCCACCGATCATGATGACGAAGGAGATGTAGGAATCGCGAAACTTGGCGTCGACCACGGGACCTTCGACCAGTACGCCCGGCGGCATTTTCCGCTCCGCAGCTTCCGCCGGCACCACGCTTTCGATTACGGTCATTCCAGCCGATCCATTCACACAAAATTAACCCTGCTGCGGCGCACAGTACAACCTCGGGTTATTTCCATCAAGGATTCGAGCTGCCGTGGGAGTACGGAGCGGCGACTTGAAAACAGGCGACCAGAGGAAAAAGAAGCCGGATTTCAAGGCCTGGTGACAGCGTTAACCAGGTACAAAGCCTCCGCAATGCACTCCCAGAAGACCGATGCCAGGACAAAGCAAGCGCCCCCTCCCTCGCCTTCGCAAGCTCCGGCGTAGCGCACGATCGATGCGAAAGACCTTCGCGCGCGCACCGCGGATGGTTCGGATCGCGGGCGGCGCGGCGATGCTGCTTGCGGTCCTCGTCCTCGTGAACATCGCCTATCAAACGGTGCGCAAGCCGACCGAGCTGTTCGTCCTAGTCGGCCATGCGCTCGACAAGGAGCCATCGGACACGTGGCGGCAATACGGGCCGCTGTTCCGCAAGCATTCCACCGCGACGATCACGCCGGAATTGCTGGCCGCGCTGGCGCAGGTCGAGACATCGGGCAATCCGCTCGCGCGCACCTACTGGCGCTGGCGATGGAGCTTCAATCCGCTCGCGATCTATCGGCCCGCATCGAGCGCCGTCGGCCTCTTCCAGATGCTGGACGCAGCCTATGCTGACGCCGCGCGGTTCTGCGTTCGTGGCAACGCGGTCACGGAGGCCGGCTGCGGCTCGACCTTCCTCTATAGCCGCGCGATTCCGAGCCACGCCATCGAGCTGGCATCGGTGTATCTCGACCGCAATCTCGCCGATGTTCTCGCCCGCGCGGGCGATGTGAAGGCGAGTGCACGCGAGAGGCAGGATCTCGCCGCCTTCATCCATCTCTGCGGCGCAGGCCCCGCAACGGCCTTCGCACGCCGCAAGTTTCAAATGGCCGCCGACGAACGCTGCGGCGATCACCTCGTCGCGAGCTATGTCGCCAGGGTCAACGCGATGAAGCGGCAGTTTGTGCGGCTCGCCGCGGAGGACGGCGACTAGCAAAGGAGCGTAGCCCGGATGAGCGAAGCGACATCCGGGAATGCTGCGGCAACGTCCCGGATATCGCTTCGCTCATCCGGGCTACAGGAGCCAATCAATTCCGCGTCCGTCGGTGGCCTTCACCACCAGTACGGCCAGCGCCATCCCTCGTAGCGGACATATGACGATACCAAGGGGGGGCCGTAGGGATCGACCCGGTCGTCTTCCGGGCGATAACGATAGCGTGGAACGATATTGTAATCCCAAGGCGTCGGCCGGAGCACGGGGACATCCACCCTCAGCCGTTGTTCATCCACCACTCGCGCCTTCCGCGCCCGGGCTTCGGCATCCGATATCCCGAGATTGCACAGCACCAGGGCGGTTCCGAGCGCACACGCGACAGTCATGATCTTCATGCGTTGGTCTCCTTCCCGCCAGAGTGCAAAAGGACGCAAAGCAAGGCAAGCGAATTTGCGATCAAGCTTTGCCGGAATGACCGATGCCGCGCCCCGCCGTCATTGCGAGCGGAGCGAAGCAATCCAGACTGTCGACCGTGGCCCTTACTCCCGCGCGCGCCGCACCGCCTCCGTCAGCTTCATCCTCTGCTTGTCCCACCGGCTCTGCTCCGTCTCGGCACGCTCCTCGAGCGCCGCGCGCTCAGCTTCGATTGCCTCCGTCCGCGATTCGTGCTCCCGCCTCGCTTCGTCCAGCGCCGCCTGCGCGCTCGCGACCGCCTTGTCGCGGCGCGCGCGCTCCTTGGCGCTAGCGGCCTCCTCCTTGCGGCGCTCGGCTTCCCGCCGCCGCTCTTCCTTCTCGAATGCCGCGGCGGCCTTGCGCACCTGTTGATCGTCGATCTTGCGGGATGGTTGCTTTGCAGCCTCCGCCGGAAGCTTTCTCGGCTTGGACTTCGCTTTGGGCTTGGCTTTGCGGTTCGGCCCGGCCTCGTCGTCAGCGAGATCGGTTGGCAACTCGGAATGCTCGGTGAACGGGCCGTCCGATCCGACCGGGCGCCGGAGCACCACGCCCGGCTTCTCCATCGTTGCCGCGACGATGTCGGGGTCGTCGGTCTCCTTCGCGGCGCCCTGATGGAACAGATTGGACCTGGCGCCCCAGGCGTCCAACGCCGCCTTCATCGAGGGCGCGGCGATCGCCTGGTCGTAGAAGCCGAGCGAGGTCTGGTAGGTCTTGAGTTTTCTTTTTGGTTTTGCTTTTTTCGGCATGTCGCTCCGCAGCTGGCAAGCCACCAGCTTCCTGCGGCGCCATCATGCCATACTGCCCCTGTTTTGCCCGACGAGTCAAATTCGATTCGGTATCGCCGAAGTCGATGCGGGGCGCGTAGGCCCAATACCAACGTTTTCGGATTTCCAACACACTGAAATCCCTCGAGATTTCTACTGTGCATGGGGTTGTTTTGGACGTTTTTGTTTTGACGGCTCGCCACCTACGCTGCGTCGACATCCTCAGGCGCCGGCCCCGCGACGAGCCCGTCGAGGCCGACCATCAGGAGATCGGCGATGTGCATGAGCTGGTAGAGCGGAATGTCCGCCTCACCCTGCTCGGCCAGCGACACGAAGACCGGCGTGGCGCCGATCAGCTCTGCGAGCTGCGTTTGCGTGTAGCCGCGCCTCTCGCGCGCGCTTCTCACGCGCGCACCGATCCCGAGCCGGTGCCGGGACTGCTCGTCCGCGGTCATCATCACGGCCTGCTCGTCCGCGCTGGCATAGCCGTCCGCGAACGCGCTGCCGATCAGCCTCCCCTTGCGCCAGGCGACCCGGCAGTCCTTTCGCAGTCCGCTGCTGAAGACCAGCGTGAACTGCTCGGCGACCCAGAGCGAGGCGTTGAGGCCGAGGCGCGCGCCGGTGCCGGAGACATCGCGGATCGTGCAGGGCGCGCTGATGACCTTGCCGGTGCCGTTGTCGAATTCGACAATGCCGGTCCGCAAAATGTGATGTCTGACGGCGGCGCGGTGCTCGCTCATGACGGGACGCTCCTTGCGCGGCGACGTCGCAGCCGCAAATTCCGGACCTCGATACCGCAGAGTTTTTCCTGAACTCCTAAATTTCCAAGGGTTCGACCAGGACTGAAAGCCATGGTAAAGGATTTGCTCCCAATCCATCTTTATCCGACGGACAGCGTGCGGCGCGCCCGTGACGGGCGACGAGGCGAATAATGACCGACGCGATGAAATGCCCGACCTGCAACTCCGAGCACGCCTATCAGGATCGCGGCCTCTGGGTCTGCCCGGAATGCGGCCATGAATGGAGCGGCACGGCAGAGGCCGTCGCGGACGCCGCGCAAGAGGCCGGCGTGCGCGATGCCAACGGCAATGCGCTCGCCGACGGCGACAGCGTCATCGTGATGAAGGATCTCAAGGTCAAGGGCTCCTCCTCCGTGGTCAAGGGTGGCACCAAGGTCCGCAACATCCGCCTGCAGGACGCTACCGACGGCCACAACATCGCCTGCAAGATCGACGGCATCGGCGCGATGAACCTGAAATCGGAGTTCGTGAGGAAGGCGTAGCCGAGGCCCCGGACTCGCCAGGGCAAATCCGCCAGCGAGCGCGCCGAACGGCTGGGGCGGGAGCTGACCTGCCGCGGCGTCAAGTTTACCACCATCGAATGGTAAGCGCCGTCTGGAGGCTGCGATCTATCGCTGTCTCTGCGCCAGATAGAATCCGCACAGCACCGTCACCAATCCCGCCGTCTGCAATAGTGTCGGCGGCTCGCCGAGCAGGAGCCAACCGGTGAGCACCGTCAGCGCGGGCACGCAGGCGGGGACAACGGCGGCGCGGGCGACGCCGAGGCGTTGGACCGAGACGGCGAACAGATAAAGCGCAGCCGGGCCTGCAAGCACGCCCTGTGCCAGCGCCTGGATGGCGTTCTCACCGACACCGATCGCCGCGATCCGCGCGAGTCCGCCGGTCATGAGGTAGATCGGCAGCAACAGCAGCGACAGCACGTTGATGACGAGCGCAGCCGACACGGCGGAGACCCGCCAGTGGCGCACCAGCGCGCCGAAACCCGCGAACATCAACCCGGTCAGCACGAAGGTCAGATCGCCGAGCACGCCGTCAACGCCGATATGACCGATAGATTCCGCGCCGATCACGCCGAGCCCGCCGACGATGACGACAGCGCCGGCGATGCGCGACCAGGAGACATGCTCTTTCAGGAACAAGGCCGCGAGCAGCAGGCCGCCAAGCGTCGCGCAGGAGGGCTGGATCACGCTGCCATGGCCGAGCGGCACGAACAGAAAGCCAGTGTAGGAGATCAGCGACATCACCGGGCCGCCGAGCACCATCAGCGCAAGGCCCCTGCCCCAGCCGATGCCGCAGAGATCGGAGATTCCGCCGCGTATCACCAGCGGCAGGAACGCGATGCCGGACCAGACATAGCGATGCACGAGCAGATCGACCGGCGTGAAGCCGAGCTTGAGGCCGTGCCGCGTGCCGGCAAAGCCGAGCGCCCAGAACAGCGCCGCCGCAAGCCCGCAGAGCACGCCGACAAGCGCCGGCGCCTGATCGTTCTTCCGAATGAGAGCGTCGGCGCCGCTCGTCCGCTGATCCATGGGACAAAGCGGTACGCCGACAGAGGCCGTCGCTCAACCCATGTGCCTGCAAGGCTGGCACGCAAGCGAGAGACGCCAGCGCGCCTTCGCTCAAAAAAATCCCGTGCTGAGATCGAGCCCATACGTCAGGCTGAGCACGAACACGAACAGCGCGGCGGCTGCGAACAAGGCGAGATGCTTGAGAATGAACGCGCGGGGCGAGACGCTTGCAACAACGGCTTTCTGTGCAACGGGCATGACTACTCCATTATGAAAATGATTCTTGGCTGCTCAATATGCGGCGCCCGCATCAAGCGCCGCGATTCAGAAAGCAACTATCAAAGAGATCACACTCGCTTTGAACGGCCGTACACAACCGGCACGTGATCATGACTCGCTGCGCCAAAAAAAGACCGCGCTCCCGAAAGGGAACGCGGTCCGGGCAGACTCGGAGAAAGCGAGCCTGCATCACATTGGCTTGACGTTGGCTTGTGGCGTCCCCAGATCAGCGGGCGCTGCCCGTCGTGACGTCAGCCGTCTTCACCTGGCGCGGCGACAGAACGCGGGCCTGGTGGACCGAAGCGACAGTAGTGGGCGCCGAGGCCTGCTGCTCGACATGCGCGGCACCGAGCACGCGCACCTGCATCGGGGAGACCGGAAAGCCGTTCGCCTCATAAGTCGGCAGTTCGGCGGCGAAAGCCGCGGTGCTGCCCGCGATCGTCAGGATGGCGGCGGCGATCGACAGAGTCTTCTTGTTCATGGGTGATGCTCCTTCAGTGGAAGATTCGGAGCACATTTAAGCGCATTTTGCTGCATTGCGACATGCGCTGCTGCAACGCAACAACGCGCCGGGTGCATGGCAATATGTTTAATGCGCGCAATGTCTTGGCAAAATCACCGCCCCGGCGCGAAATGACACTAATGAGCGGCGGTCAGCCGCCGAGCACGTGGCCCCAGCCGTCGAAAACGTAGGCCTTCCAGATCACGGTTCCGTCCTGGCCCGGCTGGCTGGAACGCCTGAAATCGTCGGCCTGCTCAGCGGTCCAGGTGATGATCGTATCGGAGAACTGGTCGTGCAGGATGGCGGGCTCGGTGGGATCGAAGGCGTCCATCGGACGAAGCGAGGAATGCGTCATGCGCGCCTAACGCACTGGCCGTGACAAGGTTGCCCAACGTGCCTGCGAAACACCGTCACGGCGTCCGTGCCAATATTCGCCTTTATCGAATTTCGTACAACGCTGGCGAGCAAGCGCGCGTGGAACCGTGATGGAACCCGCGTTGCCGCCGCGCAACACCTGCTCGAAAAGCCCGCTTTCGCCGAACTGCGCCCTTGCGTCGCCACACCGTCCTCCGAACAATCGACGCGCGGCGTGCCTTTTCGTGCAAGACTGTTTGGCCAAGACTGTCTGGTCAGACTGTTCGGAGAAGACGAGGTTCAACAGAACCGTTTGGAGGCAGGGATCATGAATGATCGGCGGTCTCTTCTGGTGGCGGTCTCCTGCCCCTCGGCGGTTCTCGCCGGCTGGCTGGCGCTCTCTCTGTCCGCCTATGCCCCGGCCCTCATCGAGAACAGCGGCGCCAATGCTTCCGCCGTCTCGCGCGCGAAGGATCTCAGCCGACTTGACCTCGCCGACATCCCGCACGCTGCGGCCATCGAGGACGGCGTCGCCCTGACCTCCGATATCGCGGCCGCTGTCGCTGCGACACCAGAATTGGTCAATGCTGAAGCGGCAGCGCCCGAGGCGCCAGCTCCGGCTATCAGGCTCGCCTCGGCGGACCCAGTGCTGATCTTGCCGACCGAAGCGCCGCTCGCGCCGCAGATTTCGCCTGACCCGACACCAGTCGCCAGTGAGGTTGCTCCGGCTCCGGCGTCGGAGCCCGTGATAAAGCTCGCATCCGCCGATCCCACTGAGATCGTGACGACGGAGGCGCTGTCGCCCGCGACAATCGCGACCGGCCCCGCGCCCGTGGCGAGCAAGGCCTCGCCGTCTGCGGACACGACCGCGGTACTCGACGAATGCTACGTGATGGAAGCCTGCATCGACCGCTATCTCTGGGCGCTCTACCAGCGCACGGCCAAGGAAGACTCGATCAAGGTCACAGATCGCCGGGCCGTCACCGTCAAGCGCAAGGGCAAGATGGTCACAGTGATGCGCAGCTTCACGAAGCTGGTTGACGAGGACTTTGGCTGGAAGGATCCGAAGGCGGCCGACCGCGCCGGCATGTCGATGATGGACTACGTCATCGGCGGCATGGACAAGAGTTTCAAGAAAAAGCTGTTTCGCACACTGCTCGCGGCTGAGGCTGCCGGGCTTTCGCCGGGCATCACCAGCGCGTTCCGCGACGACTATCGCCAGTCGATCGCGAGTGGCCTGAAGGCCGCCTCCGACCGTTCCTATCACGGCGGCAGCACGCGCGGCGGCTACGGGCACGGCATGGCGGCCGACATCGTCAGCACCAAGGGCGACAACCGCGCGCAGCGCTGGGTCTCGACCGAGGTGCTGTGGAAGTGGGTCGACGCCAATGGCAAGGCGCTCGGCATCGGCCGCCCCTATCTCGGCCGCGATCCCCCGCATGTCGGCCCGGTCGATGGTACGGAATACGTCTCGCGCCGAGGCACGTCGGACCGCAAGGAAGCCAACGTCAAGCCGAGAAAAGCGCGGGCCGTGGCAAGCGCAAAGCCGCCGAAGGCGAAGGCACAGGCGACGCGCGAGCAGAAGGTCCCCGCGAAGCCGCAGAAATCAGCGCAATCAGCCACGAAGCGCGCGACCTGAGTTTGACGGCTTATCGTCGCGGCGTCGGCAACGGCACAAGCCGCATCTCCGCGGTGCCTGCTTCCTGCGTGCGCACCAGCACCGCATAGATGGTTTCGACTGCGAGCCGCACCGCCGCCTCGGTCGCTGTGCCCTTGGCCAGATGCGCCGCGATCAGGCCGGTGAGAAGATCGCCGGTGCCTGAGGGGCGGATCGGAAGGCGCGGCGTCGCAAAGCGCGACAACTGACCGCCGGCGCACAGAATCGTTTCCACCTGCCCTTCCGCCGTATCAGTGAGCGTGCAACCGGTGGCGACCACGTCGATGCGCCCAGTCCCGGCCAGCGCCGCGCACGCCGCGCGCAGGCCCTGCGCATCCGCGATGTCGAGGCCTGCGAGCAGCCCGAGCTCGAACTGGTTCGGCGTGGTCAGATTGGCGGCGGGCAGCAGCCGGTGCCGGACCACGTCCAGGATGCCGTCGGCGACATAAACCCGGCCGTCATCGCCGATCACGGGGTCGCAGAGATAGACCAGCTTCGAATTGCGGGTCAGCGCCCGCTCGACGAAATCGGCAATGACAGCGGCATTGCTGGGCGAACCGAGATAGCCGGTAACGAGGACCGCAGCCTCGTCGACGAGATCGCGCTCTTCGACGCCTCTCAGCAGATCTGAAACGAGCTCTGTCTCCAGCACCCGCCCGCGCAAGGTCGGATAGCGCGGATGGTTCGACAGCAGCGTTGTCGGCACGGCCGCGACATTCACCCCTTCCGCCTGCATCGCATAGGCGGCGGCGCTGTTGCCGACATGGCCGTGGACCACCTGGCTTTGAATGGAGATGACGAGCATGAGGGAGGTCCGTAGGAGTAATTGTCTAGCGAGAGAAGGGTCGCCCGGATCACGAAAACTCATATCCAAGTCCCGGCCGCAGCGCTTGCATCTTCCGCGCCAGCCGCCGATGCCCGCTCTCCTCCGACCGCGCAAGCCGGCCGGCGACCGCGACGTGGTCCACATCGCTCTTGTGCTGATTGAGCTTGGCCTGCCCCTCGACGGTATCC
Source organism: Bradyrhizobium sp. 155 (assembly GCF_023101105.1). Lineage (NCBI taxonomy): Bacteria > Pseudomonadati > Pseudomonadota > Alphaproteobacteria > Hyphomicrobiales > Nitrobacteraceae > Bradyrhizobium > Bradyrhizobium sp. 155. Next base: position 4,173,064 of record NZ_CP064704.1, read on the forward strand.
ACCACGAGATCGACGACGCGGATCGCAGCCAGCATGCTCTCGCGCTTGCCGGGCTCCATCTGTGCGAGGTCCCAAGGTTTTTTTGGCAAGCGCGCTTCCGAGACCGCGAGTAGTGCATCGCCGTGCCTGCGGTTCTCGTCGAGCCCGCGCAGATGCGCTACGCCCGACAGGTGCACGGCCTCGTAAAGCCAGGTCGAGACGTTGTCGCGCGAAGAATACCAGTCATTGGAGATGTAGGCGTCGTCGCCGGCAACGATCAGCAGAAAGCGCCCCGCACCATCCGCGAGCGGGACGAGCGGATTCCTGGCGGTGAAATGGATTTGCACGATCGTGTGCCCGTCGCGCTGCTCCAGCACGAAGGGCACATGCGAGGCGCGTGGACCGCGCTCATCCGCCGCGACGATCGTGCCGAAGCCGCGCTGGCTTGCGAATTCCAGCGCTTGCTGCTCCTCGATGCGGAATTGGGGGCGGAGGACATGCATGGCGGGGCGCTCGTTGACTGGCTGAAGGACAAACCGAGGCTAACTCATGATCCAGTCAAGTCAGAAGGGGTATTGGCCCGCAAACGCGGATGTCAGGAATGATCCCGGAGTCGTGCCAGCTCATCGATATAGGCGCAGAACATGTCGGCCATTGCGTCGGCGTGACGCGCGATCTCCGCCTCGTTGCGCGGTGTCTCCGAGAACTGCTTGCCAACCTCGCTCAGCGTCGTCTTGATCAACTCGCCGGCAAGCGCCCGCGTCGCATCCGGCGCCCTGGGCAGGGCCTCCCGCATGAAGGCCGCGACGATGCCCTTACCGGCGGCCCGCGCGTCGTGTGCTTCGGGCGCATCGCGATAGAGCGGCGCGGCGTCGCTGAGCGCCGTGCGGATCGCAGCCTCCTCGCACTCGGAACGAATGAAGGCGTGGACGAGCGCGCGCAGCCGTACCAGTGGCGGTTTCGCCCGGTCCGCCAGGATGTCAGGAGCTCGCTCGTGCGCCGCCACTCGTCGCTCTGGAGGCGGAACAGGATCGACGCCTTGTTCGGAAAATATTGATAGAGCGACCCGACGCTCACCCCGGCCCGCTCGGCCACTCGCGCCGTCGTGAAACGCTGCGCCCCCTCCTTGGCCAAGACCTGAACAGCCGCGTCCAGAATGGCCGCCACCAGCTCGTTCGAGCGGGCCTGCTGTGGCTGTTTTCGTGAGGAAACTGAATGGCTTCGGCGATCTGCCATGGCACCCTCGGGCAACGCGAATAGCGAATGCGACGAATTAGTCGTATTTCAATTCTCACGCAAGCACTCGCAGCACGGCGACATCTGGAGACTACACATGACCACCCGACCATCACATCACTTGCGCCACTGCTCGATCGTCTGTTCGACCAGGACGAAGCGGCGCGCGGCGCGATGCGAGCCGCCTTCGCCGATGTGACCGACGCCGACCGCGCACGGATGATGCGGAGCAAGACCGCTTACCGCGACCTCTACGGGCGGCTGAAGGACGCACCGCTCGCGGTCTCCCGCGAGACCGGTCAACTGCTTTACATGCTCGCACGCAGCTCCCGCGCCAAAGCGATCGTCGAGTTCGGCACCTCGTTCGGCATCTCGACCCTGCACCTTGCCGCGGGCTTACGCGACAATGGCGGCGGCCGCCTCATCACCAGCGAATTCGAACCGTCCAAGGTGGCCCGGGCGCGCGAGAACCTCGCGGCCGGCGGGCTGCTGGACCTCGTCGAAATCCGCGAAGGCGACGCGCTGAAGATGCTTCAAGTCGACCTGCCCGACACGATCGATCTCGTGCTGCTCGACGGCGCCAAGGCGCTCTACCCCGATATCCTGGATCTGGTCGAAGGCCATCTCCGGCCGGGCGCGATCATCGTCGCCGACAACGCCGACGACAGCCCCGACTATCTGGCGCGCATGCGCAGCCCCGGAAGCGGCTACATGTCCACGGCCTTTGCCGAGGACGTCGAACTCTCCGTGCGGATCAACTAACGCCACGTCGAATCGGCGCGACACCAATGAGCCGCCGCGCGAACCATCGCGCGGCGGTTTCGTGCTGCGCTCCGCCGTGTCGCAGGTTCGTCACTGACGCGTGATAGTTGGACCCGGCAATGTCGCTGCCGCCTTCGTCGGCATCGCGCTGATCGTGTCCGGAGTGGTGGTCATCAACCTGTTCTCGGCGGCCACGGTGCATTGATGCCGGCAAGGCCTTCAGCTTCGCGACGCCGTCTCGCAGCCGGCTCACGCTATTGGCTTTGCGACGGCTTGGGAGGATGCGGCCTGGATCGCTTCGCGCCAGGCTTGGCCGCAACTCGCGGCGGCGCCGCATCGACCGATTCCAGATAGGCGGCAAGTGCCTTGGCTGTATCCGAACTGGTTGCGTAATGGTCTTTCAGGAACCAGGACAGCGTCAGGTTGAAGCGCCCTTTGGCAAGGCCGCGGGGGCTGCGATGGCACGTCGTGCAACCATCGGCGAAGAGCTTTTGCGGCGACTTGCCGGCATCGAGATTTTGCGCGGCGGCAAATGTCGCCGTCAGAACGGCCGCGGCTGCAAGAGTCATCGTTGGAAGAGTCATCAGGGGCGCGATCAGATCGCGCCCCGGTCGAAAGTACGAGATCAATGTCGTCCTGCCCGGTCTTGCGGTCAGGCCGCCAATAGCTGATCGAAGTCGGGCGGCGCGTAGGCCTTGCCGTCCTGGTCGGTGATGACGACCTTCCACCCCTCGCTCGCCCAAACCTTCGCCTTCGCCACGATGAGCAAACGGCTCTCGCGGGCAAAACTGCACTTCTCGTTGTCGCGTTCTGCGACCATCTTGTAGGCCAATGCGCATCCCCTTGCGTTGCCCCTGCACCTGCTCTCGTCGTGGCAGCGGGCTTTGGCGGCAATTCGCCGGGAGCGTGGCAATTTGGTGCCATCCGCGGCAGCATTGTGCTTTGTTCCGGCTGAGCGAAGGAGATCGATCGTGCGCCGCTTCATCAATGCGATTCTGCTTGTCGCGGGCTTGTTTGGTGCGGGCCTGCTCGGCGTGCCGCCGACAGCCGCCCAGACCTACGCTCCGCGCCATCCCGTCTGCATCGAGATCTACACGATCGACGGCCGCAGCATCGATTGCAGTTTTGCGACGATCGCGCAGTGCGCCGCGACCGCCTCCGGGCAGTCCGCCCAGTGCTACGCCAATCCTATGCCACGCGGAGCAGACAGCTGAGCCCGGTTCCGTCGCCGCCGCGACGAAGCCGATAGCATCAGGTCAGCGCTCCGATCAGTGGACGCGAATGATATGGGGACGGCCAAGATCGATCAGCCCCTGCACCGCCGAGAGGCGGTCGTCGAGAGCTGCGATGGTCAGCAACAAATTGTTGCGGCGTTCGTCGAGAAGGCCCATCTCGGCGCCGGAGAGTTTGGTGCTCGATCGCTCCTTTTGAATCACCTCGAGAGATTGGCGCAATCCGGCAATCAGGCCGGACAGCTGCTTGGCTTCCTTGGTCATCGACCGCTTGGCGACATTGTGGCGGCGCGTCTCCGCCTGGTTCTGTCTCATCGTCGTCATCCTCCCGTGCCCCGCTGCCCCGAGTGGAATGCTTACAGCTTTGAGTAGACATATTACGATCGATGAAATCTGCCCGCGAAGAAGCTTCTTAAATTGTATGGGCAGGGAACCCGTTCCGGCCCAAACAGAAAGCCCGGCGCGAGGGCCGGGCTTTCGTTGGCAACTTTAGTGCTTTTGGTGCCCGCCACCGGGACCGCCGGCCGGGGCACCGCCGCCGTGCGGCGCGGCGTTGATGTGAGGTGCGCCGCCGCCACCGCCGTGAGGCATCGCAGGCGCAGCCGCGCGCGGCGCAGGCATTTGGGCATGAGCGTTCATCGGCGAGCCGTGGCTCAAGTTGGGTTGGGCCACATGCGGCATCGCGGGCCGGCTCGCCGGCGCCGCTGATACACGCGGCACCTCATGCGGGCGCGCCATCGGCTGCGCACGCACAGCCGCGCGGTGTGCGGCCTGCTCGTGCATGATGCGCGCTTGTGCATCGCGCGGATTGCGGCCCTGGAGATTGGTCCGCTCATGCGCGATGCGGTCGCTTCGTCCCGCACGGCTCCGGTCCGCCGTCACCGCAGTCTCGTGCCTCGCCATCGCGGCGTCGCGCCGTGAAGTTATGGCATCGCGACCGGAGACCGCGGCCGCGCCCTTGACACTTTCCTTGACATTCGCACCGTTGCGCCCGAGTGCGACCGCCGCATCGCGCGTTGCCGCGCGGCCGATGCGAGCCGCGCGCGGATCGATCGTCATCCGCATCGCGTCGCGCTGATGCGAAGTCCAGTAGCTATTCCAGTGGGCATGCCGCCGATACCAGGGCCGCCCCTGATAATAGCTCGACCAGTACGAGGTCAGCACGAAGGGGACGATTGGCACGTCGATCTCGTCGACATAGTCGGGGAGATAGACGTAGTGATTGCGGTAGAGATATTCGAGGTATTGCGACGACACCCAGCCACGGTCATCCGAGAAGCTCACGTCGCACCAGGCGTTGCCGCGCAGGCAACCATGGATATCGACGCGGGCGCCCTCGGGGATGCGATCGACCAGGGGAAAGCCCGAACCCGGCCCGGCGCGCAGGCCGGTCGAGACGGTGACCATGCCCGGTGCGGCCAGCGCGGCCGTCGGGGCGAGCAGCAATGCGGCTAACAACACGCTTCGGAATTTCATGGCGTAGTCCTCCTCTTTCGAGTCGGAACGCGCCAGCGGAACGGGCGTTCCGCGTACGAAGGTCTCATCCGCCAAAAGATCGAGACGGATGCCGCGCGCGGTTCAATATTCATTCGCCGTTCATCGACACCGCGCGCAGAGAGAGCCTACGTGTGCGCCGCCGGCCCGTCAGTTCACTTGCAGCATGAAGCCGTCGAAGTACGCAGCAAGCGCAGCAAAATCATCGAGCGGCAGCACGGTCGCGACATACTGATCCGGCCGCACCACGACCATGCAGCCCGCCTTGCGGTCAATGCCGCGCATGGTGAAAACGTCCTGACCATTCTTGAGGTCCGGACAGAACATCTTCTCGTAGTCGATCAGGCCGTAGCGGCCCTTGCGCGGCAGCAGCAGCGCAGGCATCGCCTCGAGAGCGAGCTCGCGATGATCCTGCTGGAAGACCGCCCGCAGGTCGATCACGCTATCGATGTCGGCGACCGCGGGGGTGTAACGCCGGACCGGCGACTCCCGCGCATCGGAGAGAAAATTGCACAAGGCGCGAACGGCCGATCCGGTTGCTGCGGGATCCTCAGCGCCGGAGAAAGCGTAGATGCGGAAGCGGCCATCCGCCTGCGCAGCGTGACCGAGATGCACCGGCTTGGCATCCGCAAGCCGGATCACCGGTGCGGAATGAAATCGCGTGCCGATGACGAGGCCTTGCGCGAGATGCTGGTGGGACGTCGCTCCCGTCAGAACCGACGGGCGGTAATGCGTCGCCGTGCCCGCGGTGTAGCGACCGTGCCTCACGAAATAGTCCTGCGTCCTGGCGGCGTCGGCGCCGCCGGCCTTGGCGGCGGACGCAAGAATCCCCGCCCATTCCCGGTCGAAATCGATCAGCTCTTTGGCAACCGCCTGGCGCTCGGCCGAATAGGAATGCAGCAGGCTCGGCGCAGACTGCTTCCGCAAAACGGCAGCGAGCTTCCAGCCGAGATTGAAAGCGTCCTGCATCGAGACGTTCATGCCCTGCCCCGCCTTCGGGCTGTGGGTGTGGCAGGCATCGCCGGCGATGAATATCCGCGGCAGACGCGTAGCCGTCTCGGTCTCCGGCACGTCGTCGAACTTGTCGGTCAGGCGCTGGCCGATCTCGTAGACCGACCACCACGCGATCTCCTTCACATCGAGCGTATGCGGCTTGAGGATCCGCTGCGCTTTCGCGATCACGTCGTCGGCGGTGATATTGCGATTGGCGACGCGCTCGCCGATGTCGAGCTTGGCGAGCTCGACATAGAGGCGGACCATGTAGCCGCCCTCGCGCGGAATGATCAGCAGGCTACCGTCCTTCGCCGACTGAATCAGAGCCTTGAAGCGGATGTCGGGAAAATCGGTCACCGCCAGCACGTCCATCACGCCCCAGGCATGATTGGCGGAATCGCCGAGCAACTCGCGACCGATCGATTTGCGCACCGTGCTGCGGGCGCCGTCGCAGCCGACGACATAGCGCGCCTTGATGGTCTCGACCTTGCCCTCGTTCTCGGCATCGACCCGTTCGAGCCGCGCTGTCACGGCATGGTCGGCGGGACCCGCGGCCGGATCGACCTGAAGGTCGAGCAGGCGCCGACTGTAATGGGGCTCGAGCCTGCCCGGCGCCTTGCGCATGACGTCGAGAAAGCCGTCATGGATGCGCGCCTGGTTGAGAATAACGTGCGGGAATTCCGACAAACCGTCCTCGACGTCCTGCACCCGGCCGCTGCGGACGATATGTTCCGGCACCCGCTCGTCCGGCTTCCAGAATGTCGTCTCGTTCACCCAACAGGCTTCCTTCAGGACGCGCTCGCTGAATCCGAAGGCGTGGAACATCTCCATGGTGCGGCATGCGATGCCGTCGGCCTGCCCGACCAGCAAGCGGCCCGGCTTCTGCTCGACGATGCAGGTCTTGATGTCGGCAAACTGCGCAAGCTGGGCCGCAAGCGTCAGGCCCGCAGGGCCACAGCCGACGATGAGGACATCGACCTCTTCGGGCACGCCCCCCGTTGCGCCAGAAGGCTGAATGCGCGCGGCGGGATCGGCGATTTCGGGGTCGCCCGGCTGAAATCCATTGAGATGGAATTGCATGAGCACCTCTCCCGCCGATGTTCTGTTTGGATATTGCTCAGTATGCTGACTATCAGTATACTTGTCAACGACCCCGGCCGTTCTGCCCCAACGGAGAAATTCGGTGAAAGACAACAACGACATGCCCGGACATCTGGCGCGCCGGTTCCAGCAAATCGCGGTCGCGGTGTTTCTGGCCGAGGTCGGGGATGCCGGCTTCGACCTCACGCCGGTGCAATACGCCGCGCTCGCGACCATCAAGGCCAATCCGGGGCTCGACCAGGTGACGCTCGCAGGATTGATCGCCTACGACCGCACCACCATCACCGGCGTGGTCGACCGGCTCGTGCAGAAGGGGCTCGCGGAGCGCCGCGCCTCGCGCCGCGACCGCCGTGCCCGCGAGCTCGAGATCACCGACGAAGGCCGCCGCACGCTGCGCAAGATCACGCCGGCCGTGGAATCCGCGCAACGCATCATGCTGCGCGGCCTCAGCGCGAAAGAAAGTGAGGATCTGATGCGCCTTCTGCACAAGGCCATCGCCGCCGGCAACGAGCTCAGCCGCGCCCCGCTGCGCGGAGTGCAGGCATAGAGCGTTTTCGAGCGAGGTGGATACCGCTTCGCGTCAAGAAAACGTGCCAAGACAGAAAGCCCCGTAATTCTACCCCTCATTGTCGCAGTATCGCGAAACCAGGAACTAACCTTCGGCTGTTACGGTCGACGGCATTCGGCGTTTAACGCGCGATTAACTTTGCCGGTCTGGAGTTTCGGATGTTCAGGTTCCTCATTGCGGCGGCGGCGATCGCGCTCTCGACCGCTCCGGCGCTCGCGAATGGCCATGGCGGCGGCGATGCCCCTCCGCCGCCGAAGCCCGCGACGTCACCGGCGAAAGTCATCCTGACCAAGCAGGGCCCCACGCTCGTGGACCTCAACGGCATGACGCTCTACTATTACGAGCGCGATACCACCGGCAAGACGTCGAACTGCAACGGCAAATGCGTCGAGAGCTGGGTGCCGCTGCCCGCAACGGCCGATGCCAAAGCGGTCGGCGACTTCACCGTGATCAACCGTAACGACGGCAGCAAGATGTGGGCCTATCGCTATCGTCCGCTCTACACCTCGCCGGCCGACAAGGCGCCGGGCGAGGCCAATGGCAATGCCACGACGCTGCAATGGCGCGTCGCCCGTCCCGAGAACTAGGGCGACCTCACCCGCGCCAGCTGGGCCGCGCCTCGACTTGCGCGTTCTGTCCGGGCGGCAGCACCACGACCATTGAGTTGAGCTTCACCCGGTCATAGAGATCGATCACGTCCTCGTTGCGCATCCGGATGCATCCGGACGAGATCGCCTGCCCGATATATTCCGGCTGGTTGGTGCCGTGGATGCGGTAGAGCGTGTCCTTGTTGCCGGCATAGAGATAGATGCCCCGCGCGCCCAGCGGATTGGCGGGGCCTCCGGGCACCCGCGCCGGATAGGGCCCGAGCCGCGCCTGGATGTCCGCCGTCGGAACCCAATCCGGCCATTCCGCTAGACGACCGACCCGCGCGACTCCGGAGAACGCCATGGCCTCCTCGCCGACCGCGACGCCGTAGCGGATCGCCTTGCCTTCGGGCAGCACGAAATAGAGATAGCGCGCATCGGTATCGACCAGGATCGTGCCCGGCTGCTCCTTGCGCGGATAATCGACGATATGACGGAGATATTGCTCGGGCACGTTTGCTTGCGCGTAAGGCGTATGCGCCAGCAACTGCCGGTCGCGGGTCGTCATGCTCGCGTCCGTCGATGGCGAAAGCGTCGTCTGCATGCAGCCGCCCAACGGAAGCATGGCAAGGACGAGTAGAACGAATAAGGATCTTGGCACCGCCGGCCCCAATAGCGATAGCAGCGCCCCCAGCAACACCAGATGCTGCCAAAATCGTGCTGAAAACAAGGCATTGTGGAACAATTACGCGTGTTGTCTGAGGCGGGTTCCATCACCACAAACGGCGCAAGAGCGTCGCACAGTCTCCATCCCCTCGCCTTGCTTTGGTCAAACCCGGCTGGACTCGTGGGTCATGGTGCTTGGGCCTCATCGGATTTGGGGATTTGGATGGGCCCACCTCAACGGATCTGCTCGCGCCAATGCGAACGACCGATACCTCAATACTCAACACCTGGGGCTTCAAAACACCCAGGCTTCAAAGGAGCTGCGATGCTCGCGACGCTGAACTCTCGGCAAATCGTCGATGAGATCGTGAAGGACACGGTCACGAACAACGACCCGCACGACGCGGTGCAGATTTCGCCTGACATTTTGCTGGCCTCGCGCCCTCTCAGCGTTGCGCCCGCGCTCGCGCCTGAGATCACGGCCCGTCCCGAACCCAAAATAGATCCGGCGTTCACGCTGAAGTCCAGAATGAATCCGGAGCCGAAGTTCAGTCCCGTCGCGGAGCCGCAGACGGCAGCGCCCTCGGTCGACACCGCCGTGCGCGTTGCGGCCGGTGATGGTCTCAGCCGGCAGAAGCGCTCCTCCGCTGGCAAATGGCTGCGCGGCGCGTTCGTCACGATGCTGTTTGCGGGCGGAAGCGCGGCCGCTACTGTCGCCTGGGAGAAACATGGCGACACCGCAAGACAGATGCTCGCCGAATGGACCCCGGCATTGGCGTCGCTGCTGCCTTCGACCTCGCAGACCGCACCGCTCGCCGCCGCACAGGCTGCGCCGCCTGCGGACCAGGCCGCAACGGATCAAGCCACAACGGATCAAGCGGCCGATCAATCTGCGGCTCCGCCTGCAACCCAGCTTGCAGCAGCAGTGCCCCCGGCAACACAACCCGATCCTGTACAATCGGTGCAGTCGATGACGCGCGATCTCACCGCGATGGCGCAACAGATCGAGCAGCTCAAGACCAACATCGCCGAGTTGAAGGCCGGGCAGGAGCAGATGGCACGCGAGATGGCGAAGCCGCCCGCGCCGAAGCCGGTGGCCGATGCGAAGCCGCGCGTCGATCCGCGCGCGCAAATGTCCGCGCTACCGCCGCGGCCCGCGGCGCCGCCGGTTCGCAAACCGAAGCCGGTCGTGTCGCACACCTACATGCCGGCTTATTCGCCGGCGCCGCTCGCTCCGCCGCCGCCGGCCTCGCAGGCTGCCGCAGCCCCACCGCCCGCTGCCATGACGACGCAAGCCGTTGCCGACGACGATGGACCTGTCGTGCGCCCGCCTATGCCGCTGCGCTGAACGATCGTCACGCGACGACACGAAGCGTCGCGCCAGCGATGCTGCCCGAGTCGATGTGATGCGTTGAATCCGGATGACTACGGGAAGCGAGCTTCGATCGTTTTCCATCAAGAGAAAAGGCCGTCGGGATCTATGCCGGCGGCCTTCTCTTGCAGCTGCCGGTTCCCGGAGCCCGGTTCTGCTGCAATTCCATGCCTCATGATCACGCCGACATATTTAATAAAATCTTAACACGCTTGAATGCTGCACATCATTTCTGCGCCATAAGCATAGAGATTGCGCGCGCCGTTCATTCGATAAACATCGACTCAGTGGTACCATCGGTCATGTGTTGAAACGTCCACCCGAAGCTCAATTCGTCACACCGGGGAATTCGGATGCCCTACTATTCCTTCGATCTCGTGGTTGGTGAAGAGTTCAAGAACCAGGGCGGTATCATCCTCGAAGACATCGAGGTCGCCTCCGATCGCGCCGTTCAACTGGCTACCGAGCTGTCGCAGGTGAAGCCCGAGCTGCAAAGCAAGGGTTGCGCTGTGCGCGTCACCGACCGCGATCACAAAGAGGTCTATCGCACGCCGCTGGATCCGGTGCCGGCCTGGCGGCGCTAGCTCGCCGGCCGGCTTCGCGGGCGCACGCCATCCCCATTGCGGAGCGGCGCGGCAGCCGCTAGCCTTCCCGAAAATTCGGGGAGGTACCAAGGATGCGCGCTGGTTTTCTGATGACGGCCCTGTTGCTGCTGGCCGCGCCGGCCCAAGCGGCCGACCATCCACGTTCGACCTATGTCACGTTGGTCTTGCAGGCCTTCGCCGCCAAGGTCGAATGTCCGGGCACCGATATCGTCTACCAGGATCTGGTGCAGAAGGCGGAGCAGATGCAGCTGCCCGAAGGAACCACCGAGAAGGTCCGCAAGGCGATCGCCTGGATGCACACGGGCGGCAAGATGGGTGAGAAGCAGGACGACGATCTGATGGCCGAGGTCGCGGTGGCCACCCAGGCGACCGACCTCAACCAACGCCGCCTCGGCATGCCCGGCTGGTGCGAGGCCCAGAAGACCAACCTCGCCGGCCTGATCCGCAGCAAGGGCGGCTAGCGTGATCGTGCGGCGTTAAGCACACCGCGCCGGAATTTTTGGTTCGGCCAATAATCGTCACATTTCTCGCCAGCATGCGGCTCTTTTCGAACTCGAACAGGGGAGCCCCATGCGGATCAACCATGTCCTTCTCGCGGTCGCGTTTGCCGTCGCACCGATGCTGACTGCGCCCGTGCTGGCGAAGAATTCCAATGCCCAGAAGGGCGAGGACAAATCGACCTCGTCTTCGTCGTGTAGCGCTTATCAGCAGGCGCCGGATGGCTCGTGGGAGCCGCTCCCCTGCAAGGAGACGGGCGAGCGCTCCCAGCCGCAGACACAGAATCGCACTTCGCCGCAGGGCGCTGACCGCGGGGAGCGTTGAACGCGGGGGAGTGTCAGCTCTGGTGCGGACCGCGGATGATCTTCATCGCGTCCGCGATGTGACGCCACTCTTTGGCCTCGTCGGCCTCGCCGCGGCCCTCACAAGCCCTGGCCTGTTCGGCGGCCTTCGCGATCGCAGCAAAACCATGCTGTTCCAGCATCTGGCGCGCGACGGTGTGGACCTGGACCTCGGTCATCATGGGCGTTCTCCCGTTTGACGAAACCGCGGTGCATCGCGCCGCCGCGGGTTTTTCACAACGATTGAGCCCCGGACCTCGTTCCGTAGCGTTCAGGTCGGCGCGCAAAGGCGGCCCGCTATGCCCAGCGGACCGCCTTTTCACCCACCCCAATTTGAAGCGTCGCGGCTGAGGTCCCTAGCCGGCCGCCGCGCGCTTGCGCTCGAAATCGTTGGGCACCTCGATATCGACCTCGAGGGTCGAGACCTCGTCGCCGCGATCGAGCCGGACAATGACCTTGGTCGGGTCCAGCGTGACGTGCCTGGAGACGACCGCGAGAATTTCCTCACGCAGCACACCGAGCAGATCGGGCTGGCCGCGCAGTCCGCGTTCATGGGCAAGCAGGATCTGCAACCGTTCGCGCGCGACGGGTGCAGAGGCCTTGTTGCCGCGGAGAAGCCGAAGCAGACCCATGCTCATGCGGCCCTCCGTCGCAGCAGGCGGTCCATGAAGCCTTTGCGCTCGGTCGGCACCTGCATCGGCACGGTGTCGCCGCAGAGCCGCCGCGCCGCATCGATATAGGCCCGCGCCGGGGCGCCTTCCGCGTTCGACAGCGTCACGGGCGTGCCGACGTTGGAGGCGCGCAGCACGTCCTGGCTCTCGGGGATGATGCCGAGCAAAGGTGTTGCAAGAATTTCGAGGATGTCCTCGATGGTCAGCATCTCGCCGCGCGCGGCGCGCGAGGGATCATAGCGGGTGATGAGAATGTGCTTCTCGACCCGCTCGCCCTTCTCGGCCCGCACCGTCTTGGAATCGAGCATGCCGATGATGCGATCGGAATCGCGCACCGAGGAGACTTCGGGATTGGTGACGATCACGGCTTCGTCGGCAAAGCGCATCGCCATGGAGGCGCCGCGCTCGATGCCGGCCGGACTGTCGCAGATCACCCAGTCGAAACGGCTGCGCAGATCGTCGATGACCTTGCCCACGCCCTCTTCGGTCAGCGCGTCCTTGTCGCGGGTTTGCGAGGCCGGCAGCAGCCAGAGGTTCTCCAGCCGCTTGTCCTTGATCAGGGCCTGCGGCAGCTTTGCGACGCCCTGCACCACGTTGATGAGGTCGAACACGACGCGGCGTTCGGCGCCCATCACGAGGTCGAGGTTGCGCAAGCCGACGTCGAAATCGACGACGACGACCTTTTCGCCGCGCTGCGCGAGCGCAGCCCCCAGTGCGGCGGTCGTCGTGGTCTTTCCGACGCCCCCCTTGCCTGACGTCACGACCAGTACCTTGGCCATCTCTCAAATCTCCTTCTGGTCAGTTCAGCGCAGTAATTCGCATGGTGTTGCCCTGCAGCCAGGCCTGGGCCGGCTTGCCGCGCAGGGCCGCGTCGATATCGTCGGCGGTCTGGTAAAAACCATCGATTGCAAGCAGTTCGGCCTCGATCTTCTGACAATAGATGCGCGCGCTCGTGTGACCGTTCACGCCCGCCATGGCGCGGCCGCGCAGCGCGCCGTAGATGTGAATGGAGCCGCCGGCGACGACCTCGGCGCCGGAGCCGACCGAACCCAAAATGGTGACGTCGCCTTCGGGGAAGATCACGGTCTGGCCCGACCGCACGGGGGTCTCGAGCAGCAGCGAGGTCGGCTTGGTCTCGACCTTTGCCTCGACCTTCTTGGGCGCACTCGGCTCGACCACGCAGCTGCGCCCGCCCGAAAGCAGCGGCGGCATCATGGGGTTCAACCGGCCCTCCTCCACGCCCTCGATCCCGAGCACGCGGATGTTGCGGTCCTGAAGGCTGGTGAGCAGATGGCCGATGCCGGACTGGCTGAGATCGACCGAGGACAGGTCGATCACCACGGGGCGGCCGGCGAAGAAGCCCGGCGAGCGCGCGATGGTGGTGTCGATCTCCTGCAGCCAGTCCTGGATGGGAACCGTCGGCACGAAGACGAAGGCCACATAGGAGCGCCCGCGCAGGCGAACCATTTGGCGTTGAGGTTTTACTGCAGCCTCCATAGCGGCCGACTCGTCCCCTGTTATTGAATGGTTAACGATGCCGCCGATATGGTTAATGGCCGGTTAATTTCTCCGTGGGGTTACGTGGCATGGAAGCGCACCAAGGGCGTTGAGCAGGCGCTCTCGCCCCGCACAACGGTCATCGCCCGCGAAGGCGGGCGATCCAGTACTCCGAGACGGTTGCGGGTCAGCCGCAAGGCTGCGGCGTACTGGATGCCCCGGTCAAGCCGGGGCATGACAGCGGAATGTGGGGCCGGCGCGGCGACCAGCCCCCTACTTCTTCACCTTGCTCGCATCCATCTTGATGGCGGGGTCCAGCATCTTGGTCGTGAACGCTGTCGTGACGTCGAACGGCTTCTCCATGCCGAGATAGGTCTGGACCAGATCGTAGTCCTTCTTCATCCGCTCGCCGTCGATCCAGCCGAGTGCCTTCGTCGTCGTGAATTCGACCGTCATCAGGAACTTGATGCGCTCCCACTGGCGCTCCTGGTTCTCCTTGTCGAGACCGGAGACCTGATCGAGCAGCGCCTTCAGGCAGGGCGCGGCGTCGGCGACGCAAGTCGCGAAGGCCTTTTGCGTGACCCGCACGAACTCCTCGACCAGCTTCGGGTTCTTCTGCAAATAGCCACCGTTGACGATCAGCGAATTGCCGTAAGGATTGAGCCCGATGTCCTTCCAATTGACGTAGCCGAGATCGCTTCCGAACTCGATCACCTTCAAATCGTGCTCGTTGTAGAAGTCGCTGATGATGTCGACTGTATGGCTCTTGAGCGCGGCGATCTTCGCCGTCGGCCCGACATTGACGAAGCCGACGGAGTCGGGCGCAAGCCCTGCAGCCTTGGCGAAGGCCGGCCACATCACACGCGAGGCGTCCCCGGGCGGATTGCCGATCTTGTGGCCGGCAAAATCCTTCACCCCGTTCACGCCGTAGCTCTTCAACCAGTAGAAGGTCTGGCCGGTGTTGGCGTAGACGCTCATCACGGCAACAGCGTCAGCCCCCTTGCTCTTCGCCACCAGCATGGTGGCGAGATCGGCGACGCCGAAGGGCGAGCCGCCGGAGCCGACCTTGGCGGCGGAGACGCCGGAGCCCTTGCCGACCTCGATGGTCAGATCGATGCCCGCTTTCTCGTACCAGCCTTGCGCCTTGGCGTAATAATAGGGCGAGTGATCGGCCGTCGGCGCCCAGTTCAGGATCAGATTGACCGCCTCGCCCGCGTTCGCGGGCACGACTGGTGATCCGAGCATCAGGGCCACAGCCAGGGCCGAGCCCGCCGCCTGCAAACGCTTCATCGCATCTCTCCTCGTTGCCCGCGACCGGCTTGTCGCTCTCCCCCCGTGAGGATACCAATGCAACAAGGCCGCCCTCAACTTGTCAACTGTTTGGTTGGAAATGCCCGCAAAACGTTCAGGCGACACCGTGCCGCAGCGGCGCGACCCGGTCGCCACACGCAAGAAGCTGCTCACCGCGGCGCGCGAGGAGTTCGCCCGGCACGGCTTTGCCGGCGCCCGCGTCGACGAGATCGCAGAGCGCGCCGGTGTCAACAAGCAGCTCGTCTACCATTATTTCGGCGACAAGGACGCGCTCTATCTCGCCGTGCTCGAATGGGTTTACGCCGATATCCGCGAGCAGGAACGTCAGCTCAATCTCGAAGGCCTGCCGCCGGGAAAGGCGATCCGGAAACTGATCGAGGCCTCGTTCGATTACCTCGCGACGAACCCCGATTTCATCGTGCTTCTGAACGACGAGAACCGCGGCGGTGCCCGCCACGTCCGCGGCTCGACGCGGCTGGAGGCGATGCATTCGCCGCTGGTGAAGAGCGTGTCCCACATCCTTCACGAAGGCGTCCGCGCCGGCATGTTCCGCAAGGGGATCGACCCGATCCAGCTCTATATCTCCATCGCGGGCCTCAGCTATTTCTATCTCTCCAACACGCCGACGCTGTCGGCGATCTTCGGCAAGGACCTGTCGAGCCGGGCCGCGCGCCGCGCCCGCCGCCGGCACGTCGCCGATCTCGTGCTGCATTCGCTCCGGCCATAATCAACCAACTGGTTGAAACTTCCCTCCGGGATGGCTAGGCTTGCGACCAGCGGCAAGGTGGCCGCTGACAACAGGGAGTAACCGGTGACAGGAGACGGCGCCCGCAATACGCGCAGCTTTGCGATCGTCCTAATCGTGCACCTCGCCGTGCTGGTGCTCTGGCAGGTGCTGGTCGATGCCTTCCACGTCCCGAAGTTCATCCTGCCGTCGCCGCTCGCGACAATCCAGACGCTGGGAACCGCGAGCTACGCCTGGGGCGCCAATACGCTGGTGACGGCGATCGAGATCCTCGGCGGCTTTGCGCTCGGCGCCTTCGTCGGCGTGACGCTGGCCGTCATCTTCAGCTGGGCGCCGCTGATCAGCCTCGTGCTGCTGCCGCTGTTCGTGACGCTGAACATGATCCCGAAGGTCGCGCTCGGTCCGCTCCTCATCGTCTGGTTCTCCTACGGCATCGTGCCGAACATCCTGATCGCCTTCAGCATCTGCTTCTTCCCGATCCTGCTCACCACCGCGCGGGGCTTGCGCGAGGTCGAGCCGGATCTGCTCGACCTCGTCAAATCGCTGCGCGGCTCGCGCTGGACGCTGTTCCGCAAGATCCAGCTGCCGGGATCGCTGCCTTACATCTTCTCCGGAATGAAGGTCGGCGCCATCCTCGCGGTCGCCGGCGCCATAGTCGGCGAGTTCATCGCCTCCGAGCGCGGGCTCGGCTACCTCATGATCCAGGTGCAGTCGTCGCTCGACACGCCCGCGATGGTGATGGCCGTCGTGCTGCTCACCCTGCTCGGCGTCGCGCTTTACGGCTTCGTGCTCGTCCTCGAACGCATCTTCGTCGTCGGCGACGCAAGACAAACTTGAAGATCAAGGACCACAACCATGCTCCTCACCCGCCACAACCTGCCGAAGACCATCCCTGATATCGCTGCGCTCGACGATCTCCTGTGCCGGCCGACCCAGGCATTGATCGACGACCTCGCCCGGGTCGGCGGCGACATCATGATCCTCGGCGTCGCCGGCAAGATGGGGCCGACGCTGGCGGGGCTTGCCAAGGCCGCAGCGCGCGATCGCCGTGTCATCGGCGTCGCCCGCTTCAGCGACGCCGGCGTCAAGGACTGGCTGCACGCGCGTGGCGTCGAGACTATCAATTGCGACCTAATGGACGAGACCGCGATTCAGGCGCTGCCGAAGGCGCCCAACATTGTCTTCATGGCCGGCCGCAAATTCGGCGCTGAGGGCGATCTCTCGCTGACCTGGGCGATGAATGCGCACGTGCCGGCACTGATCGCGCAGGCCTTCCCCTCGTCGCGGATCGTGGCGTTCTCGACCGGCTGCATCTATCCGTTCGTCCCCGTCGACGGCAAAGGATCGGGCGAGGACATGGCGCCGAACCCGCCCGGCGAGTACGCCCAGTCCTGCGTGGGCCGCGAGCGCATGTTCGAGTATTTTTCGCGCAAGTTCGGAACGCCCGGGCGGCTATTCCGCCTCAACTACGCGATCGACATGCGCTATGGCGTGCTGCACGACATCGCCTTGAAAGTGCTCACGGGCACGCCGATCGACCTCAGCATCGGTCATGTCAATTTCATCTGGCAGGGCGATGCCTCATCGCAGGCGCTGCGCTGCCTCGCGCATTGCACAGCGCCGACCTCGCCGATCAATGTCAGCGGCCACGAGATTTTGGCGGTGCGCGACCTCGCAGCAAGATTCGGCGCCAGGTTCGGCCGTATGCCGGTGCTGACAGGAAACGAAGAGCCGACCGCGTGGCTGACCGACACGTCCAAGGCAGTCGAGCTTTTCGGCCTGCCGGTCGTCGACACCGAGCAGCTGATCGCCTGGACGGCGGATTGGGTGTCGCGCGCCATGCCGAGCCTCGGCAAGCCCACCAAATACGAGGTGCGCGATGGACGCTACTGACGATCCGCGCATCATCCGGCTTGGCGTCGAGGATGCTGCGGCGGGCCTCGCGCTCTCGACAGAGGCGCACTGGAACCAGAATGAAGACGACTGGCGGTTTTTCTTGAGCGACGGCGTCGCGTTCGGCATCCGTGATGGCGCGCAACTGGTCGCGACCGCAGCACTCCTGCCCTACCCCGGCGACAACGCCTGGATCAGCATGGTGCTGGTGACGGCAAGCCATCGCCGACGCGGTCTCGCCACGCGGCTCGTCGACGCCTGCCTGGCGATGGCGCGCGAACGCGGCCTGACGAGCTGGCTCGACGCAACCCCGGACGGTGCTGCCGTCTATGGGCCGCTCGGGTTCACGCCGACCCTGCAATTGCGCCGGCTCAAGCTGGTGAAATCGGCATCCGCGTCCGGGCAGGCACCTTCGTCCGCGACGCTCGACGCGCTCCGCGCGCGCGACCGGCGCGCCACGGGCCTCGATCGAACCGCCCTGCTCTCCAACTTCGCGCAGCGTTCCGGCTCGCGCATCGTCGCCGCGAACGGCGCCATCGCGCTGGTTCGCGACGGACGTACCGCGCGCCATATCGGCCCGCTGCTTGCCGACGACGCGGCAGCCGCGCTGACCCTGGTCGATGCCATCGCGCGATCGGAGACCGGGCCGCTGCTGCTCGATGCCGTCGCGTCGCAACCCGCGTTCCCTGAAGGATTGACCGCATCCGGCTGGATCATCGAGCGCCCGTTCCAGCGCATGCGGTTCGGCCCCGCTAATACCGCGGGTGAAGACATGCCATTCGCCGTCGCCGGCCCTGAATTCGGATAGGACATCATGCACCACAGCCAGATCAACAGCGAGATCCGCAAGCTGATCGCCGACGGCACCGTCCTGCCGGCGCATCCCCTCGCGCTCACCGCCGAACGCCAGCTCGACAAAAAGCATCAGCGCGCGCTGACGCGCTATTACATCGACGCCGGCTCCGGCGGCCTTGCGGTCGGCGTGCACACCACGCAGTTCGCGATCCGTGACGTCGGCCTCTATCGTCCCGTGCTGGAGCTCGCCGCCGAGACGGCGGCGAACTGGACCAAGCGTCCGCTGGCGCTGGTCGCGGGCCTCGCCGGTCCGACTAGGCAGGCCACCGCTGAAGCCCGCACCGCGCGCGACATCGGCTATCACGCAGGGCTCCTCAGTCTCGCTGCGATGAAGAGGGCGTCGGAGGACGAGATCATCGCGCATTGCGCAGCGGTCGCACCCGAAATTCCGCTGGTCGGCTTCTATCTTCAGCCGACGGTCGGCGGCGTGGTCCTGTCGAGCCGGTTCTGGCAGCGCTTTGCCTCGATCGACAATGTCATCGCGATCAAGATCGCGCCGTTCAACCGCTACCGGACCCTTGATGTTTTGCGCGGCGTCGCGGCAGCCGGCGCGCTCGACCGCGTTGCGCTCTATACCGGCAATGACGACCACATCCTGCTCGACCTGATGCTGCCGTTCGACCTCCGCGACAACGGAATCACCACGCGCACTTATTTCAAAGGCGGCCTGCTCGGCCACTGGTCGGTGTGGACGGCGAGCGCGATCAAACAGTTCGAGCGCTGCAAAGCGGCACGGCACAAGGACAGCGTGCCGGCCGATTTGCTCGCGCTCGATGCCCGCGTCACCGATTGCAACAGCGCATTCTTCGACGTCGCCAACGATTTTCACGGCTGCATCGCCGGCTGCCATGAGGTGCTGCGACGGCAGGGCCTGATGCAGGGCCTGTGGTGCCTCGATCCGAACGAGGGCCTGAGCCCCGGCCAGAAGGACGAGATCGAGCGCGTGTACCGCGAGCATTCCGACCTCAGCGACGACGCGTTCGTGGCCGCAAACTTGGATAAATGGCTGGCATGAGCTCAAGCCCCTTCATCAGCCTGCAAGGCGTCCGCAAGGTCTATCGCAGCGGCGGCGCCGAATTCCTGGCGGTGTCCGACGTCACCATGGACGTGCAGGAGGGTGAGCTGGTCTCGCTGGTCGGCCCGTCCGGCTGCGGCAAGACCACCGTGATGAAGATTTTGGCCGGCTTGCACGACGCCGACGGCGGCACGGTGAAGATCGGCAACGCCAAAAGCCCGTTCGATCCGACCCGCGACATTGGCATGGTGTTCCAGCAGGCGTTGCTGCTGAAATGGCGGACGATCCTGGACAACGTGCTGCTGCCGGCAGAGATCGTCGGTCTTCCGATGAAGGCCGCGCGCGAGCGGGCGCGCGATCTGCTCAATCTGGTGGGTCTTGCCGGCTACGAGCAGAAATATCCGCGAGAGTTGTCCGGCGGCATGCAGCAGCGCACCGCCATCGCGCGCGCCTTCATTCACGACCCGAAACTGATCCTGATGGACGAGCCGTTCGGCGCGCTCGACGCCTTGACGCGCGAGCAGATGAATCTGGAGATGCTGCGGATCTGGCGCGAGAGCGGCAAGACCATCATCTTCATCACGCACTCGATCCAGGAGGCCGTGTTCCTGTCCTCGCACTGCGCCGTGCTGACGGCCGGACCTGCGAAGATGGCCGATTATTTCCCCATCGACCTGCCCTTCCCACGGGCTCTGCCGCTGAAAACGACGGACGCGTTCGGCGCCTATGCGCGGCGGATTTACGAGAAGCTGGGTTTGGGCGCGGCTTAATTCACCGCACGATAGATGCTGTAGGTGGGCAAAGCGACTTGTCCGCCGTAGCTCGAAGAGCGAAGGAGGAAGCGTGCCCACCATGGCGAGGCAAGCAAGCAGTGGTGGGCAGGGCGCAAGTGCGCCTTTGCCCACCCTACGGGAGTTTGCGCGATCAAGCCTTGTTGCGCATCTTGCCGAGCAGATAATTGTCGTAAAAATTCTCCGCGATCTGCGTGTAGAACAGCAGCTTCTTCATATAGGCGTCGTGGCTTTCCTTGGTGCGCTTGAACAGGTCGCTTTTGGTGGCGAGCTCGTTCAGATGCTCCTGGGTCGCGGTGTAGCAAGCCTCCAGCACCGGCTGCGGAAACGCCTTCAGCTCCGCGCCATTGGCGATCAGCCGCTTCAGCGCCGCCGGATTCACGCTGTCGTATTTCTCGAGCATCCAGGCGCCCGCGGCCGACGCGGCCTGGTTGACGATCGCCTGGTACTGCTTCGGCAGCGAAGCCCACTTCTCGTCGTTGACGATCATGTGCAGCATGGCGCCGCCTTCCCACCAGCCGGGGAAGTAGTAATATTTGGCGACCTTCTGGAAGCCGAGCTTCTCGTCGTCATAGGGGCCGACGAATTCGACTGCGTCGATCGTGCCCTTCTCCAGCGCCGGATAGATGTCGCCGCCCGCGATCTGCTGCGGGACCACGCCGAGCCGCGCCAGCACATGACCACCCATGCCGGCGATGCGGAATTTCAGGCCCTTGAGATCGTCGACGGTCTTGATCTCCTTGCGGAACCAGCCGCCCATCTGGGTGCCGGAATTGCCGCAGAGGATGGCGTGCACCTTGAACGGCTTCAGCGCCTCGTTGGTGAGGTCGGCGCCGCCGCCGAAATGCCACCAGGATTCCTGATGGCGATGGTTCATGCCGAACGGCGCGCCGGTGGCATAGGCCAGCGCCGGCTCCTTGCCGATGTAGAAATAGAGCGGGGTCTGCGCCATGTCGACAGAAGCGGTGCTGACCGCATCGAGCGCCTGCAGGCCGGGAACGAGCTCGCCGGCCGCGAAGGTCTGGATCTGGAATTTGTTGTCGGTGGCCTCGGCAACATATTTCGCAAAAGTCTGAGCGGTGCCGTAGATAGTGTCCAGCGACTTCGGGAAGCTCGAGGTCAGGCGCCATTTGATCTCGGGCGCGCTTTGCGCGATCGCAGGTGCGGCAACCAGCGTCGTCGCGCCGGCAACCGCGCCGCCCTTGAGGAATGTACGGCGTTTCATGATGGTCTCTCCCTGAACTATGTTTCAACGTATCGGCTTGAGCGCGATCTTCGCCGACCATGGCCTGTTGCTATAGCGGAGTTCAACTAGTGAGCGGTAGCCCGGATGGAGCGCAGCGCAATCCGGGAATCTTCCCAAATTTCCCGTGTCGCTCTCAGAGCAGCTTGGCGCTCACAAACAGCGCGCGCACGGCGTTGGTCGCCTGCACCACGAGCATGGCGTTCTCGGCGGCACCTTCGAGCGCCGCGACCGCGTCTTCATGCAGCGAGCGGAATTCCATCCACTCGACCGATTTGAAATTGGTGAGGAATTGATAGGCCTGGCCGACGGTCGCGATCGCCAGCGTGTCGCCGTTCAGCTTGATCTTGAACGTCGTGCGCAGCGGGGTCTCGGAACTTTGCGGATCACTCATGGGCTGCTTCTGGACGATGACGGCTTAACGAAAGGAAAACGGCAGCCCCGCCGTAGCAGGCCAATATCCGGAGCAGATATCAGGACTCGGTGCTCGCGCGCTGCGAGGCGGTCGCCGATGGGGTCAGCCTCGGCACCACGACCAGACGGTTGAACTCACCGTTGTCGTAGGCTTTCATGAATCGATCATAGTCCTTGATCGAAACGCAGCCGTTGGAGTCGCCACGAGGCCCGAGCATGTAATTGTGGGTGAGCAGGCCGACGCGGCCGAGCGCGCTGGTGCCCTCGGTGGGCGTCAAGCGCAGTGCGCGGACGCCGTGAAACAGTTTTTCGCGCGGCTTCAGGTCGTAGGTCGCAGGCGGGGTCGCGCCAACCATGCGCTGGTCGACGTGCTCCGGGTCGTCCATCAGCGCGCCCATGCCGGAATGCGCTTCCAGCGCGATGCCGCTCGGCAGGTAAAGCGCCTTGGCCGAGATGTCGTAGACCGCGGTGCGCGAATCGTAGCCAAGCGCGGCGAGATCCGGCGCCTTGCCGAACAGGCCGCTGTCGGGCGTCAGCGAGGCCAGCCTGATCTTGTCGGTGAATTTTTCGAAGAAATTGCGGTTGTCGACCCTGGTCTCGGCATAAGCCTGGCTCGAGGCAATCTGGGCGGAGATGTCCGCCTGGGGCGGGCGCGAGCGCGGCATCGGGATGGCGTCAGCACGCTGCGATTGTCTCGTCTCCTCGGACATATGCCGGTCGTCATCGGTCAGGGTCGAGCGCCAGTCGTCGCCCTGGAGCTTCTGGGCGAGCATCGCCTTGGCATCGCGCAATTTGAGCTGGACTGCATTGACCGCGGAGCGCTCCAGCGTTCGCAGGCCGAACTCGCGGGCGGGCGGACTGCTGGAAGCCGAAGCGAATCGATCATCGAACGAAGGCGCATTGGCCGGCGGCAGTGCGGCGGTGACCAGCGAGGCCGAACCGCCGATATCCGCGACCCAGGCGGCAGCGCCCAGTGCCAGCGCGACGGCGGCCAGAGACAGCAATATGATCTCGGCTCGCCCAATACGGCGGCGCGACAATAGCCCCTCGGCTCGTGCCCGGTCGGAAACCATCAGATCCCCAAAATCGACCCCCGAGGGGACCCACCCCCACCCGGAGATTCTCTACCAGCTACCACATTGGGAGCCAAAAGTTAGGCATAATCGCGGCCGGCAAGGGCCCCGGCAAGCCATTCCAGGGTATCCCAAGGTATCTTATGACCGATCCGTTCGATCTAGAGCGCTTTGTCCGGGCCCAGGACCCGGTCTATGGCGACGTCCAGGGGGAGCTGACCCGGGGCCGAAAGCAGAGCCACTGGATGTGGTTCGTCTTCCCGCAGGTCGCCGGTCTCGGCTTCAGCGCCATGTCCCAGCGCTACGCCATCACCTCCCGCGCCGAGGCCCAGGCCTACCTCGCCCACCCCATCCTCGGTCCGCGCCTGATCGAATGCACGCGGCTCGTGCTCGCCGTCGAGGGCCGGACCATCAACGCCATCCTCGGCGCGCCCGATGATGCCAAATTCCGCTCGTCGATGACGCTGTTCGACGCGGTGTCCGACGAGCCCGTTTTCGACGAGGCGCTCGCCCGGTATTTTTCGGGCAAGCGCGATCAGGCAACGCTCGATATCCTCGCGGCCCTTGAGCGACAGCCCAAGTGACCGCAGCCACCAGCGTAAACCCGGGATTAACATCGCCTGCCTATTGTCCGTGCAAATAATTTCCCGCGCCAGTTGCCGGACAGAATCATGAAAATCGGTACGCTCCTGACCACCGCCATCGTCTCGCTCTCGACAGTGGGCGGCGGCCTCGCCGTCTACGTCGCCGTGACGAAATACCAGACGATGGAACGGATCACCGAAGCGCAGGGGCGGCTGGCGATCGTCCGGGCCGTCAGCGACATCCCGCGCTACCTCAATCCCGAGCGCGGCTTTTCCACCAACATCCTCTACGGCCCTCCCGCGGTCGACCCGGCGCTGCTTGCCGAGCAGGACAAGCTGCGCAAGCAGACCGATGCCGCCCGCGAAAGGATGAACGCGCTGCGCAAGGACCTGCCCGGCCCGTTCGATGACGGCAACACCACCGGCGGCAACATCGACGCCATCAATTCGAAGTTCACGGCGCTGCGCGAGGCCATCGACAAGGCGATGTCGGGCCCGGCGGAGGCGCGCAAGGACGCCGCCAAGAAGATCGTCGCCGACAACGCCGTGCTCAACGCCGGCGTGACGGCGCTACTCAACGAGCAGGTCCGGCGCATGGCGATCCTCAACGGCGATGCCTACCGGCAGGCCAGCTACGCCAACATCGCGATGACATTGCGCGACGTGGGCGGCTTCAACTCCAGCCTGCACAAGAACCTCGTCGGAGGCAAAAAGCCGGCGACCGACACCGAGAAGGCCGAGATCAGCCGCTCGCAGGGCCGCAACGATCAGATCGTGATGTCGCTGCTGGAGTTGCGCGGCAATCCCGCAACGCCGGCGAACGTCGCCGCCGCGCTGGAGAAATTCAGCGCGATCTACATCGAAGAGTTCGGCCGCGAGCTCAAGCTGGTGAAGGAGGGTGCGGTCAGCGGCAAGTACGAACACGACATGGACACCTATTACACCGCCACGCAGCGTGGCCTCAGCACTATCATCGAGGTCCGGGACGCCTTCTACGACAACGCCGAGCAGATTCTCGCCGGTGCATCCACCGCGGCCCACACCAGCTTCACCATCGCACTCGCGGGACTCCTCGCCGTGCTGATCGCCAGCGCCGGCCTCATCGTAACGGTCCGCCGCCGCGTCTGCGCCCCGATCGTCAACCTGACGACGCGGATGTCGCGGCTTGCCGAAGGCGAGGTCACGGAAGAGATTCCCGGCGCCGAGCGCTCCGATGAAATCGGTGCCATGGCCGCGGCGGTCCGGGTCTTCAAGGACAACATGATCAGGGCCGACAGCCTCGCGGCCGAGAAGCAAGCCGAGAACGACGGCAAGATGCGCCGCGCACAGGCGCTCGACGGGATCACCCGCGCGTTCGAAGCCAAGGTCACCGAGCTCGTCGGCGGCTTGTCCCGCGCTTCAGCCACCATGGAAAGCACGGCGCAGTCGATGACCTCGACGGCTGCCCAGACCAACAGCCAGGCCGCCGTCGTCGCCGCCGCCTCACAGCAGACATCGAGCAACGTGCAGACGGTCGCGAGCGCCACCGAGGAGCTGACCTCTTCGATTTCGGAGATCGGCCGTCAAGTGGCCCAGTCCACCGAGATCGCGGCCCGCGCCGTCGACAACGCCCGCCGCACCGGCGACACCGCCCGTGCGCTGGCCGAGGGCGCGCAGAAGATCGGCGACGTCGTCACGCTGATCCAGAGCATCGCCGAGCAGACCAATTTGCTGGCGTTGAACGCGACCATCGAGGCCGCCCGCGCCGGCGACGCCGGCCGCGGCTTCGCGGTAGTTGCTGCCGAGGTGAAATCGCTGGCGGGCCAGACCGCCAAGGCCACCACCGAAATCTCCGAGCAGATTTCGGCGATCCAGGCCGCGAGCGACGAGACCGTCACCGCGATCCGCAACGTCGCCGACGTCATCGGCGAGATCGACCAGATCGGCACCGCGATCGCGGCCGCGATCGAGGAACAGGGCTCGGCGACCAAGGAGATCGCCCGCAGCGTCCAGGAAGCCGCGCGCGGCACCCAGGAGGTCAACACCAACATTTCAGGCGTGCAGCGCGCCGCCGACGACACCGGTACGGCCGCGCGGGAGGTGCTGGGCGCAGCCGAGCAGCTCTCGTCCCAGTCACGCGATCTCGCCGGACAGTTCGACCGCTTCCTCGGTGAGGTCAGGTCGGCGTAAGGGCTTAGTACGGCGGCGCCTTGCGCGCCCGCTGCGCCTTGGCCGCCTCGATCCACCATGCGAGATCGTCGGCGAAGCGCGGGAACGAGCGTTCCAGCGCTTTGCCGCCCTCGCCGATCGGTTCACCCGCTTCCGACAGCGTCTGTGCGATCGGGCCGACGCCGATGGTGCTCGACACCACCACCATGCCCATCTCCGACAACGTGCCATGCCAGGCGGTCGAGGCACGCGCGCCGGACAGGCGGCCGGCCGAGTAGCTCACGATCGCGGCTGGGCGCCAGAACCACTCCTCGAGGAAGTGGTCGGTGAGATTCTTCAGGCCCGGCTGGATGCCCCAATTGTATTCGCCGGTGACGAAGACGAAACCATCTGCGCCGCGGATCTCTCCGGCGAGCTTCTCCAGCGCCTCGGGTGCGGAGCCCTTGGGGTATTCCTTGTACATGCGATCGAGCATCGGCAGGCCGATCGCCTTGGCGTCGATAAACACGACGTCGTCGCCGCGGGCGCGCAGGCGATCGATGACGAAATTCGCTAGGCGTATGCCCATGCGGTCGGAACGGTAGGAACCGTAGAGGACGAGAATGCGATTGCTCATGGGCAGCAGTATAGCACGGATCATCAGGCCGGCCCTCAACGTTTTGACGCGCTAAGTTCGCCGTCCGGATTCAAGCGTTTGCGAAGGTGTCTCGCCGAACTGGTCGCGATAGCTTCTGGAGAAGTCGCCGAGATGCCAGAAGCCGAACGCCAGCGCGACGGCCTTGACACTATCGGCACCCGCGAGCAGCCGCTGACGCACCAGCCACAGCCGCCGCAGGCGCAAGTAGCGGTGCAGGCTCATTCCACGATAGCGGCGGGCGACGTCGTGCATGGTGCGAACGGACAAGCCGAGTTTGCGCGCGATCTCGTCGCTGCAGATGGGCAGCGAGAGGTCGTCGGAAAGCAGCGCGCGGATGTCCTGAAAGACTTTGAAGTTGCGCTCGTCATTGGGGCGCAGGGTCCATCGCGCGGGAACGATACTTTCGAAAATTGCGTCCGCAGCGCCGAGCAGGGTCTCCTTCATGCCGGCCGCCTTCAGCGGCAAGTCGGGCGAGGCGACGGGCTCCGACGCGGCTTCCAAGACTTCCCGGACCACACCGCGAAGCCGGCTCAAGCCCGCAGCGGTCGTTTCGAAGATGTTGAAGCAGAGGGTTGCTTGTGGCCAGCCGCGATCCGTCACCTCCGGCCTGAACACCACCGAGGCGATTTGCCGCTGCACCTCCTCGATGATGGTGTAAGCCGCGCCGCCGCTGCCGATGACGATAACGGGTCGTATACGCCGCGCGCCGTTGAATCGAACGGTCACGTCCAAATCGTCCATCGTGAATCCGATCGCGGTACAATTCTCGACGAGTTGTGCGTCGACGACCCGCGGAAATGCCCGCGTCAAATTCACGTCGCAGCCGGGTAGCGACAGAATACTCTGCTCGGCCGAAATCCTCCGTACAAAAGGCGTGAACTCGAAGTCGAGCCCTCGTATGGCGTTTCGAAATTCATCGACGTCGGAAGCGAAATACCTTTGGCGCCAGCGTCGGCGGATCATCACTTCTATTCATGGCAATATGAACTTCGCGTCGCAACACACGCGTCCGGCGACGATGCCGGCCCGCTTCTGCGCTCCGTGTGCCTTAAGTCTGAAAGAATCACTTCGAACTATGCCGACCAGTTGGCGAGCGTCGAAGTCCAAGGACAAGGCGGCGCATCAAATCTCGCCAATTTTCGATAGCGTTTTCCGTGTGGCCAGCGGTGCAGATATACCTAGACGAGCAAAATCCAAACTTCAAATTAACGTCTGTCGGGCGGAATAGGTGCAGTTCGATAGTCCAAATTAATTTTAGGTCAGGCCCCTGCCATGATGGCAAATTCGCCTGCTGATATTCTTGCTGAATTGGAAGAGGTGGTCGCAACCTACCCACCGCACCGTTGCGCACGCATTCTCGCCGGCATGGTGCAGTTGCTCACTGGCAGCCGCGGCCAGTGCCGGGAATTGCTCGTCAACGTGGTCGACGGTGTTCTGCTGCGATTGACGGAACGGGTCGAGGCCAGCGCACTGGTTCAGCTCAGCACGGCGCTCGCGGAACTTGACATCGCGCCTCCCGAAACATTGTGGCGTCTCGCCTCGCACGATAGTCCGGACGTGGCATGTCCTGTGTTGCTCAAGTCGCGTGCACTTTCCGCAGCCGATCTCGAGGCTGTCATTGACTCCCGTGGCGAGTGGCATCGACGCGCGATCGCCGCGCGCAGCGACATCGCGCCGACGGTGACTGAGGCGCTGATCAAGCACGGCGGCCCGATCTGCCTTGACCTGATCAAGAACCAGGGAACGAAATTCTCCGACGCAGCCTATGCAGCGCTAATTGCCAAGGCCGACCAGGACGGCGAGATCGCGAAGGCGCTGGTGCTCCGGCCCGGCACGCCCGATCTGGTCGTGCGCAAGCTGCTCTCCGCCCCACCAGCCCGGAAGGCACCCGCCCCGTCCGCCGCAGCGCCGGTGCCGGAAGCGGAGCCGGCTCCGCCAAAGCGGCCTTGCCGGGCCGACTACGCGGGCGCGAGGCCCGAGATCGTCGCCCTCAACCGCATCGGCAAGCTCAACGATTCCACGGTGAACCGCTTTGCGATCCGCGGCGAGACGGCCAATTTATTCACGGCGCTGTCGGTGCTTTCAGGGGCGCCGCTCGAAATTATCGAGCATGTCGCGAGCGATGACGATTGCGAGGGGCTGGTCATGGCGTGTCGGGCGTCGCGGCTAAACTGGCAGACCACCCTTACCATCCTGAGCAACCGCAGCGGAAAAAGGCTCTCCTATTCCGAGCGCGAGCGCGCGCAACGGATCTTCGAGACGCTGCTTCTGTCCACCAGCCAATGGACAGTGCGATGGGGGCAAATAGTAGCAAACGCCAGCACAGGCGACCCGGGAAATCGCAGCCCGAAGATGGGGGTTAGCCGATGAAGTTCGACGGTCGCAAAGCGATGCGCGTAAAAATGGATCACAAGCAGCCTGTCAATCTAATGGGCTCGGACGGCACTTGGCGGCGCAGTTGCGTTTTGCTCGACATATCGCAAAGCGGTGCAAAGATCGAGGTCGAGGGCACGCTCGACGTGCTCCAGGCCAAGGAATTCTTCCTGCTGCTGTCCTCGACGGGGCTCGCCTACCGGCGCTGCGAACTGGTCTGGATCGACGGCACCACGGCCGGCGTGCACTTCGTCACCGCAGACGGCAAGAAGAAACCGGCAGCCGCTGTGCAGGCTGCCGCTCAGAGCAAATAGGCCCAAGGATTCATCAGCCCGATCCAACTCCAGCATGATTCAGGTCAACCTTGCAGAACGCGCGAACTATATCCCGCCCCGTCAAAGGCGACGGCGGCATCCGAGAGAAGGAAGCGGCACGCCCATTCGTGCATGTGCTGGCTGACTCCTCGGAAAAATTGTCGAGCGTCTGTTCGATTCTCGAGCAACGGTTTGCCGTCGCAGGCGAACGGCTCGACGCAGAAGCCAAGCTGTCCCAGATGCCGTTCGCGATCGTCATCCGTGCGGAATTGCGTGACGTCCACACCATCGCGGCCATCAAGAAACGAGCCATAAAGTTCGCAAAGGCAACGAAGCGCATCTTCCTGGTCGAGCACCCCTCTCACATGAGTATCTCGCAGGCCTACGCGCTCGGGGCCACGCTCGTCCTTCCCGGGACGATCGACAAGATCAAGCTGCTGGCAGCGCTGGCTGATTCCGCCGAAGAGGCGTCTGCTTCCTCAGGTCAGGCGCCGCAGCAGGACAATGCCGTCGAGGCCGCGGCGACGGCGATCGCGTCGATGTTCACTGCCGTCGCGCTCGGCGAGCCCATCGATGTCGACGGCACGAAGGAAGCCGGCCGCAAGATCGCTGATCGCATCACCCAGCATGGCTTGTCCGAGTGGCTCACCACTGTGCGGCGCCACCACGAGGGAACCTACCAGCACTGCCTGCTCGTGACCGGCGTTGCGATCGACTTCGGACTGAGTCTCGGTGTGGGCCGCGCCGATCTCGAGCGGCTGTATTCGGCGGCCATGTTCCACGACCTCGGCAAGGCCCGGATCCCGCTTGCCATCCTCGACAAGCCCGGCCGTCTCGATCCGGCCGAACGTGCCATGATCGAGACTCACCCGATTGCGGGTTACGATTTCCTGAAAGACCACGACAATATCTCACCGGAGATCCTCGATGCCGTGCGGCATCATCACGAATTTCTTGACGGCAGCGGCTATCCGGATGCACTCGGGGCCGAGAGTATTGGCGACATCGTGCGGATTCTCACGATCTCGGACATCTTCGCGGCCCTGATCGAGTATCGGCACTACAAGCCGACGCTGCCACGCAGCGAAGCCTATGACATCCTATGCGGGATGAGCGGAAAGTTGGAGAAGGCGCTGCTGACCGCGTTCAGGCAGGTCGCTCTCACGAGGTAAGCGCAGCAACCCGTCTCGACCCCAGTCTAGTGCGCGGCGCGATGTCTGGTGCGGCGCGGAACGGTCCGGCAGGCGAGCCCTTCGGCCAGCAGCTTCATGTCCTCGTGCCGGCCGCTGCGGATCAGCCGGCCGAACTCTTCGGGTGTGAAAGGAAGACTTGGATCATCATCGATCGGACGCCGCACTCGCGGGCCGAAGAACCGTCGAACCAGGCTAGCGAGCCGCCGCATGTCAATTCCCTCGCGCCAGCATCAAACCTTTCAGTCCGCACATTGTTCCTCCTGCACGATCGAGATTGCAAGAGGCCGCCAAGCGGTCCGCACCAAAAATTTCGGCGAGAGAATAATCTCCTCTGCCCGCATTACTCGGCGAATCCGACGTAGCGCACGAAATCGTCGTTGCCCTCGCGATCGGAGCGCACCGCGTTCGCGGCAAAGTTGTCGTCAGGATAGCCCATCGCGACGCAGGTCATGATCACCTCGTCCTCCGGAATGTTTGCGACCTCGCGCACGATGTCAGAGCGCATGATGCCCTGCCCGTTGATCACCGAACCGAGACCGCGGTCCCAGGCCGCGAGCACGATGCCGTAGCAGAGCGCGCCCAGGTCGAAATGGCAGACCGCGCCGGGATCGAGCACGCGGTCATAGGTCAAGACCAGCGACACCGGCGCATCGAACTGGCGGAAGCCGCGCAGCACCCAGTCCTGCCGCATCGGCTTGTCGTCGCGCGCGATCCCCATCGCGCCGAACAGTTTCTTGGCGACGTCGACTTGCCGGGTCCGGTGCACGCCCTGATACTCGCCGTGACTGACGATGTCGCGCTTCACCTTGGCGCCGCCAACCATCTCCTCCATGTTGCGTCGGCGCAGCTGTTCCAGCGGACCGCCCGTGAGCACGTGGACGTGCCAGGGCTGGGTGTTCATCGACGAGGGCGCACGCTTGGCGCTGTCGATGATCGCTTCGATCACCGCGCGCGGCACCGGCTCGTTCCTGAAGCCGCGCACGCTGCGGCGCGACTGGACCAGCGTTTCGAATTCCACCTCAAGACCTCCCTGCCCGTTCATCCCCTGGCGCGCCAACACGCGAGCGGTTGCCGATGCGGCGCGCAATATCTATGCTAACCCGCAAGCAAGACCAAGAACCCTGTGAGGATCCCATGAAAGCCAACATGGCTGCACCGCTCGATCCCGTCATCGCCCAGATCATTCCGCTGCTGCCGATGCGCGATGCCACGACGATGACGCCACAGAGCGCCCGCGATTCCTTGCGTGCACTGGCTGCCTCACGCGCGGCCATAGCGCCACCACCGGTCGACATCATCGCGGATATCAAGGTGAAAGGCGGCGCCGGTCCGCTGGATGCACGGGTCTACCGCGTCGGCACCACGCCGGCGCCGACCGTGGTGTTCTTCCATGGTGGCGGCTGGGTGGCGGGCGACCTCGAGACCCACGACCGGCAGGCACGCAACCTTGCGATCGAGACGGGCGCGGTCGTCGTCTCCGTCGATTATCGCCGTCCGCCCGAAACGCGTTTTCCCGGCGCGTTCGAGGACGCCTTTGCCGCGGTCAGCGACGTGTTTGGCCGCGTCGCGGAATTTGGCGGCGATGCAAAACGCTTCGGCGTTGCCGGCGACAGCGCCGGCGGCAATCTCGCCGCCACCACCGCGATCGCCTGCCGCGACGCCGGCATCAAGCTCGCGGCGCAACTCCTGGTCTACCCCGTGACCGACGTCCTCGGGAGTTATGCGGACGCGCGCGAGAACGCACGCTTCCCCTCGCGCGCCGAGAATGCCGAAGGCTACTTCCTCTCGCGCGCCGTGATGGAGTGGTTTTGCGGTCATTATCTCGCCGATCCCTCTCATGCGACCGACTGGCGCGTTTCACCGCTACGCGCGGCTTCGCTCGCCGGCGCGCGCCCGCGATCGTCACCACCGCCTGGTTCGATCCCCTGCGCGACGAAGGTGCAGCCTACGCACGGGCGCTGGAGGCAGCCGGTGTGCCGGTGAAGCATCATGAAGGCCCCGGCCTGATCCACGGCTATTTCGGCCTCGGCGACGCCTCCGAGGTGGCGCGTGCCGAAGCGCAGCGCGCACGCGCGGACTTCAAGGCGCTTCTCGCGCGCGGCGCCTGAGGGCGATATCCGGAGCGGCAGGATCGACCGCCGCGCCGGGCGGCGTTCAGGACTTGGCAGCGGGCACCTCGAAGAAGCCCGTCGCCTGAACGAGGCGGCCATCGTCGCCGAAACGGCCGAAGCTCTCGCCCGTGACGAACACGCGACCGGCGCCGTCATACATCGTCCAGCGAAAAAGCCCTTGATCATGGTGCTCGAGGAAGCTGTCATTCCTGAAATGCGCGCCAGGAAACTTGAGCTGGGTTTGACCGATGCGCGCCATCAAGGCGTCGCGTCCCTCAACCTGCGAGCCCGGATCGGTATACACGCAGTCCGCGACCACGCTTTGCTCGAGCAGCCGACGCCGCTCGTCCTCATCGATGGGTCCCCACGCCGCCTGATAGGTGTTCCAGGTCTTCAGTCGCGCTTCATCGTTCATCTCGCAGAACCTCTCGTGGCCTCATGCCGCTTTCGGTCACATTGACAATTATTGATATTTTGTCAATACGACCCGACGTTCAGTTCCGACGCTTGTGAGGCTCATGGCTCGTTCCAGCATTTCGAAAGAAGAGCTCGCCGTCGAGGCTGCGACGGAGGTCTTCTCCCGCTATGGCCATGCCCGCACGACGATGGGCGACATCGCCGCCAGGGCGGGAATGTCGCGGCCGGCGCTGTATTTGCTCTTCCCCGACAAGGACGCCGTGTTCGCGGCGGTGATCCAGCGAATGGACGAGCAGAAGCATCGGGAGATCAGGGCCGCAATCGCGCGCCTCGACGGCCTTCACGCCAGGCTGCTCCACGCCTGTAAATCCTGGGGATCGCATGGCTTCGACCTGATCGAGGCGCATCCCGATTCGGCAGATCTGTTCGACCTCCGTTTCCCCGCAGTTCGGAAGGTCTACGACAACTTCCAGTATTTGGTCGCCGACCTCATCCGCGATCAGGTGAAGGCCGCCGGGATAGCGGTCGAGCCGGAGGTGCTGGCGCGATGCCTGGTGTTCGGCATGCGGGGACTGCGCGAAACAGCCAGGAACGGCAAGGAGATGCGGCGGCTGATCGCCGTTCAGGTCACCACGCTCGTCAGAAGCATCAATGACGGCACTTGAGCTTCGAAGAGCCGCCTACCGCGCCTTCCCCGCCCGCTGCGCGTCGGTGTGCCCCCACGTTTGGTCCCAATCCTGACCGGCGGCATCGACGACGCGGCCGTCGGCTTCGAAGAACTTGTTCGGCACCTGGAAGATCGCCAGGATCAGGGCGCCCTCCGGGCACCAGGCGGCATGCCGGCTGCCCGCCTCGCGCCAGATGAATTCGCCGGCCTTGCAGGTAATCCCCTTGGCCGGTCCCTCGTTGTCGACGAGAGCGCCCTCGATGACATAACTCTGCTCGACGCCGACATGCTCGTGATCGGGCAGCACCGATCTCGGCGCAAAGCGCATCAAGGCCGTCATCAGACCGCTGCTGCGATCGAACAGCAGCGTCTTGGCCTCGCAGCCGGGAAAGCGCGTCTTCTGCCATTCCATCTCTTGCGGCCGAACCAGGTGAGAATGCCGGTCAGAAGCGGCATCCGGCATGTTCGCAATCAGGGTCTCCATTACGATGCTCCCTTTCGGCTAAACTCGCCTGAAGCTAGCAGGATCGCCCGTCCCGGTCAGCGAGCAGTGCAGCAGGCGTCGGCCCTTTTGTACCCGCGGTCGGAAAATCGCCAGCAAGACCGGGCGGCAGGCGCTCATCCAGCTTGATTGCGCCACGATTTCCGGCTCCAATCCGCGTGCCATTTCTGGTTTAGGGAGACAATCATGATGAAGCGGATTTTCCTGGCTGCGATCGTTGCCACGTTCGCAGCGGGTTCGGCCCTCGCGGAGGACACCTGCGAAAGCAAGGCGGTCGGCAAGGACGGCAAGGCCCTGGCTGGCGCCGCCAAGACCTCGTTCATGAAGAAGTGCAAAGCCGAAGCCTGCGCGCCCAAGGCCGTCAGCGCCGAGGGCAAGCCGCTCGCCGGCGCCGCCAAGAACAGCTTTATGAAGAAGTGCGAGATGGGCGCGTAAGGCGCCGCAAATTCGCTGCTGCTTTAGCGAGCAATCGCCAGACGAACTGCCACATGGCCGGGCTTGTCCCGGCCATTCGCGTGTGTGTTTCCGTGTACCGGCTTCCAGACCAAATCATCCGAAAGCAGCGTCGCCCTAGACAGGAGCTCTCGACTGACCGATCATGCGGTGCCGAGCGAAACGGGGCGCATCGACAAGGCTTTCTAGCAAAGGGAACGTCAAGATGTGGCAACCTCGAGTGCGTCATCACTTCATCGCGGCAATGAGCTTGCTCTTCGCGCTGCTCATCGGACTTGAAGCCGCGAACGCGCGGGGCCCGGGACTGCCCAACGTCATGGTGCTCGCAACCGGCGGCACGATCGCCGGCAGCGGGGCGAGCAGCACCACCGTGGTCGGCTACACCGCCGCCACGGTGGGCATTGAGACGCTCCTGAATGCCGTCCCCGAACTGAAAACGGTGGCTAACGTCAAGGGCGAGCAGGTTTTCCAGATCGCCAGCGAGAACATGAACAATGACTACTGGCTCAAGCTTGCCAAGCGCGTCAACACGCTGCTCGCGCAGGACGACGTCGATGGCATTGTGATCACGCACGGGACCGATACGATCGAAGAAACCAGTTATTTTCTGGACCTCGTCGTCAAGAGCAAGAAACCTGTCGTCGTCGTCGGCGCGATGCGGCCGTCGACGGCGATCAGCGCGGATGGGCCGATCAACCTCTTCAATGCGGTGATCCTCGCAGGCAGTGACGAGGCCGTCGGCAAGGGCGTGCTCGTTGCTCTCAACGATCAGATCAACGCGGCTCGCGATGTCACCAAGAACAACACCTCGACGGCGGACACCTTCCGTACCCCGGAACTCGGCTTTCTCGGCTACATGCAGGGCAACAAGCCGTACTTCTATCGTCAATCGACGCGCCGGCACACGGCGGACTCCGAATTCGACGTCTCCAGCCTCGATGTCCTGCCGCAAGTCGACATCGTGTACGGCTACGCCAACATGA
The DNA here is from genome assembly GCF_023101105.1 of Bradyrhizobium sp. 155. Lineage (NCBI taxonomy): Bacteria > Pseudomonadati > Pseudomonadota > Alphaproteobacteria > Hyphomicrobiales > Nitrobacteraceae > Bradyrhizobium > Bradyrhizobium sp. 155. The sequence continues at coordinate 4,208,388 of NZ_CP064704.1, forward strand.
ACCGGGTCGCGATCGACGCGTTTGTCGCCGCCGGGGCCAAGGGGATCGTGCATGCCGGCGTCGGCGACGGCAGCCTGGCTCGCCCCGCGGTCGAGCCAGCCCTCGACGAGGCCCGCAAGAAGGGTGTCGTGATCGTGCGCAGCAGCCGGGTCGGCAACGGCATCGTCGCGCGCAACGGCGAGGCCAAGGACGACGAGCATGACTTCGTCGTCTCGGATACGCTCAATCCTCAAAAGGCGCGTATTCTGCTGATGCTGGCGCTGACCAAGACGACCGACACCAAGGAAATCCAGCGGATGTTCTATACGTACTAGAGCATTCGACGCGCGGTCGCTCCACGAACTCGTCATGCCCGGGCTTGTCCCGGGCATCCACGTTCTTGTTTCGTGCAGCCATGGTCGTGGATGGCCGGGACAAGCCCGGCCATGACGGCGACCCAGTGGTCAATCCCGCTTGAAACGATAATCAAAGGCGGCGCCGCACGGCTTGATCAGCCCGACCGTCGGCGCCGGGAAATGAATCGGCAGGATCAGCGTGTCGGTGTCGGCGACGGAAGCAAAAAACTTTCGCCGCGACACCGCGGACTGCTTCGCATCCCAATCCGGCTTGGCCGACCAGTCCGGCTCGCGGCACTGGATCTGATGATGCATGAGGTCGCCGGCGACCACCGCGCGGCGCCCCTTCGAAAAGATGTTCACGCAGCAATGGCAGGGCGAATGCCCCGGCGTCGGCGTTAGCGTGACGGTGTCGTCGAGCGCGTAATCGTCATCGACCAGCAGCGCTTGGCCTGCCTCGACGATCGGCAGGCAATTGTCGCGAAACACGGTGCCGGGCGGGTTGCGGCCCTTGGCATGCTCGGCCTCCCAGGCCGCATATTCACCCTTGTGGAAGACGTATTTCGCATTCGGAAACGTCGGCACCCAACGGCCATCGCGCAAGGTCGTGTTCCAGCCGGTGTGGTCGATATGAAGATGCGTGCAGAACACGTAGTCGATCTGCTCGAAGCCGATGCCGAGCGCGAACAGCTCGTTGCGCCAGCGTTCCTTGCCGGGAAAATCGAACGGCGGCGGATGGCCCTTGTCCTCGCCGGTGCAGGTGTCGACCAGGATGGTATAGCGCGGCGTGCGCACCACGAAGGTCTGATAGGTGATGACCATCATGCCGCGCGCGGCATCGAACACCTCCGGCTCCATGGTCGGCAGATGGTGCCTGAACACACCCTCGTCATAAGCCGGGAAAAAATCCTGCGGCCGCCGCCACGGCCCCTCCCGCTCGATCACCGCATCGATGGTGATGTCGCCGATCCGGAGTTGCTTCATGGCTATTTCGCTCCGCTTTTTTGAAACAGCGTAGCGAGAGCCCCTGAAACGTGCAAGCAAGCGAATGGATTGCAAATCTCTCGATCTGGTTGTAGCCCGGATGGAGCGAAGCGTAATCCGGGAAGGTGCTCGCGTGGTTCGCTATCGGCGCAATCTTCTCCCTGGTGGGACCTTCTTTTTCACCGTGACGCTGGATGATCGAAGATCATCCGTGTTGGTCGATCATGTGGACAAGCTGCGCCACGCATTCCGGGTGGCGCGCGCTGAAAGGCCATTCACGATCGAAGCAATCGTGGTCCTCCCTGATCATCTGCACGTCATCATGACGCTGCCGGACAATGACGCTGATTTTTCCGGCCGATGGCGGCGGATCAAGAGCTCCTTCACGCATCAACTGGCTGTTTCAGGTGCCCCCATCTCCCGCAATCGTCGGGGGGAGTTCTCTCTGTGGCAAAGGCGGTTTTGGGAGCACACGATTCGTGACGACGCCGATTTCGAACGCTGCGCCGACTACATCCACTTTAACCCGGCCAAGCACGGGTATGTCTCTTCGCCGGCAGACTGGCCGCATTCATCGCTTCACCGCTACGTCCGCGAAGGCGTGCTTCCGCCCGATTGGGGAGGAGCTGGAGAGATAGTTGGTAGCTTCGGCGAACGCGAAGACTGACCCGGATTACGCTTACGCTCCATCCGGGCTACGAGATTTCCACGGACTCCTGTCGCCCGGATGAGCGAAGCGACATCCGGGGCCGGACCATCCGCAGCGCACGACTAGCCACGCGGCACGAAACCCGGATTACGCTTCGCTCCATCCGGGCTACCGCCGATCACTACGACCGCAACCCCGGCGCTTCCTGCCCCGTGCGCGCGACATATTCGGTGTAGCCGCCGCCGAACTGGTGGATGCCTTCGGGCGTCAGCTCCAGCACGCGGTTCGACAGGACGCTGAGAAAATGCCGGTCATGCGAGACGAACAGCATGGTGCCCTCGAAATCCGACAGCGCCGTAATCAGCATCTCCTTGGTGGCGAGGTCGAGATGGTTGGTCGGCTCGTCCAGCACCAGGAAGTTCGGGGGATCGAACAGCATCTTGGCCATCACCAGGCGCGCCTTCTCGCCGCCCGAGAGCACGCGGCAGCGCTTCTCGACGTCGTCGCCGGAGAAGCCGAAGCAGCCGGCGAGCGCGCGCAGGGAGCCCTGCCCCGCGGTCGGAAACGCATATTCGAGTGACTCGAACACCGTCTGCTCGCCGTCGAGCAAATCCATCGCGTGCTGCGCGAAATAGCCCATTTTGACGCTGCCGCCGACTGCAACGGTGCCCTCGTCCGGCTCGCTCGCACCGGCGACGAGCTTGAGTAGCGTCGATTTGCCGGCGCCGTTGACGCCCATCACGCACCAGCGCTCCCTGCGGCGGATCATGAAATCGAGCCCGTCATAGATCCGCTTGCTGCCGTAGCCCTTGAAGACCTTTTTGAGCGCAACGACGTCCTCGCCCGAGCGCGGCGCCGGTGGGAAGTCGAACGCCACCGTCTGGCGGCGGCGCGGCGGCTCCACCCGCTCGATCTTGTCGAGCTTCTTCACCCGGCTCTGAACCTGCGCCGCATGAGATGCGCGCGCCTTGAACCGCTCGATGAATTTGATCTCCTTGGCGAGCATGGCCTGCTGGCGCTCGAACTGCGCCTGTTGCTGCTTCTCGCTCAACGCCCGCTGCTGCTCGTAGAATTCGTAATTGCCGGCGTAGGTCGTAAGCGAGCCGGAATCGATCTCGACCACTTTCGAGATCACGCGGTTGATGAACTCGCGATCGTGCGAGGTCATCAGCAGGGTGCCTTCGTAATCGTGCAAGAACTTCTCCAGCCAGATCAGGCTTTCTAGATCGAGATGGTTGCTGGGTTCGTCGAGCAGCATGACGTCGGGACGCATCAAGAGAATACGCGCCAGCGCCACGCGCATCTTCCAGCCGCCGGAGAGTTTTCCGACGTCGCCGTCCATCATCTCCTGGCTGAAGCCGAGGCCGGATAGCGCCTCGCGCGCACGGCCGTCGAGCGCGTAGCCGTCGAGCTCCTCGAACGCGTGCTGCACCTCGCCGTACCGCGCGATGATCTCGTCCATCTGGTCGGCCTTGTCGGGATCGGCCATCGCGGTCTCGAGCTCGCGCAGCTCGGCGGCCACCGCACTCACCGGTCCCGCCCCGTCCATGACCTCGGCCACGGCGCTGCGGCCGGCCATCTCGCCGACATCCTGGTTGAAATAGCCGATGGTGATGCCGCGATCGGTCGAGACCTGCCCCTCATCGGGCGGTTCCTCGCCGGCGATCATCCGGAACAGCGTGGTCTTGCCCGCGCCGTTCGGGCCGACGAGCCCGATCTTCTCGCCCTTGTTGAGGGCGGCGGACGCTTCGATGAACAGGATCTGGTGGCCGGCTTGCTTGCTGACGTTGTCGAGGCGGATCATGAGGTCTTTTTGGGGATTGTTGCGTTGCAGCGTCATAGGCCATGCAGGCCGCCAGGGGAAGCCCGGCCGAGCCCGTGTTGTCTGCTCGGAGAGACCTTGGCCGCACGCCGAAGTTGCTGCCTGTGGCTGAAATGACGCACGCCGCCAGCAATGGCCTCGGCTGCGAACAACGGTTCATTGTTCCAGGGGTTCCACTCCGATAGCGTCGCCATGTCGTGCCGCCAATGGCCTGGCAGTCAACAAGACGTCAGGTGGGCAAGTGTCGGGATTTCGGCGGATTTCAACCAAGCGGGCAGCGTGGCTGGCTTCGACTGCCTTGGCGGCGACGCTGGCCGGTACGGCGGCGGCGCAGGCCGCAGATTCGACCTGGTCGACCAGCCCAGGCACGGGCGACTTCAACACCGCCGCCAATTGGAGCCCGGCCGTGGTGCCAACTGGCACCGCGTTCTTTGGCACCTCCAGCACGACGGCAGTTTCATTCTCGGCCGACGCCAGCTTCGGCGGCTGGACCTTCAACAGCGGCGCGTCGACTTACCACTTCACCAATAGCCGGTCTCTTTCCTTCATCGACGCTGGTATCAATGCCCAGGGCGGCCAAGCCTTTATACGCAACGACACAAATGCTCTGAATTTCTACAACAGCAGCACGGCCGGCGCAGGAGCTGCTCCTGCAACTCAATTTGACATCCAGAACGGCGGCAGCGTCAACTTTTACGACACCAGCACGGCCGGTAATTCCCGCATTAGCTTAGGCGGCGGTGGCGCTGCCAACAGGATCTATTTCAACAATTCTAGCACGGCCGGGAACGCGCAAATCAACGCCTTCAGCGGCAGCCCCGCTGTGGTGTTCAAGGACACCAGCTCAGCCGGCACTGCAAGGATCTTGGTGAACAGCACCGCCACGTTCAGCAACGCGAGCAGCGCCGGCAGCGCAGCATTCAACGGCAGTGGCGTTCTGCAATTCTTCAATAACAGCACAGCCAGCAGCGCCGATGTCACCCTGCAATTGGTCCAGTTTTTCGACACGAGCAGTGGCGGCAATGCAACTCTGAGGACTTTTGCGGGCGGTGTCGTTGATTTCTCGACCCTAACATCCGCGGGGACGACTGCCGGCTCGATCAGTGGCACGGGCACGTTCAACTTTGGCACGAAAACGATCACGGTTGGCGGCAACAACCAGTCGACCACAGTTGCTGGTACGATCGAAGGAATCGGCGGTGCGCTGGTCAAGACCGGCACCGGCATGCTGACGCTGTCGGGCACAAACACCTACGCTGGCGGCACCACGATTTCCGCAGGAACCTTGCAGATCGGCGATGGCGGCACCACCGGCTCGGTCCTCGGCAACATCACCAACAACGCGGCGCTAATTTTCAACCGCTCGGATGCGGTCACCTTTGGCAACGCCATCGGCGGCAGCGGATTGGTCTCCAAGCAGGGCACCGGCACGCTGACGCTGTCGGGCACAAACACCTACACCGGCGGCACGACTGTCAACGCAGGCGTGCTTGTGGTGAACGGCTCGATCGCATCGTCGGTGCTGACCGCCGTCAGCAGCGGCGCCACGCTGTCGGGAATCGGCACCGCCGGCAATACGGTTATCAACAGCGGCGGCACGCTGGCGGCGGGTGACGGCTTCGCAGGTACGTCGCTGAACGTAACCGGCAGTCTCGCCTTTCAATCCGGCGCCATCTACATGGTGCAGATCAACCCCGCAACGTCGAGCTTCACCGAGGTGACGGGAATGGCCACGCTGGGCGGAACAACCGTCAAGGCGATCTACGCGAATGGCAGCTACGTCGCCAAGCAGTACACGATCGTGACAGCAGGCAGCGTCAGCGGCACCTTCGGATCGGTGGTCGACACCAACCTGCCCACGAACTTCCATACGACGCTGAGCTATGATCCCACCCACGCCTATCTGAACCTGGTCCTGAACTTTGTCCCGCCAGGCGGCGGATTGAGAGGCAACCAGAACGGCGTCGGCAATGCCATCGTCGGCTACTTCAACACCAATGGCGGCATTCCGCTGGTCTATAGCGGGCTGACACCGGCCGGCCTGACCCAGGCCTCGGGCGAGACCGCGACGGGGTCGCAGCAGACCACTTTCAACGCCATGACCCAGTTCATGAGCATCATGACCGATCCGTTCACGCCCGGACGCGGCGACGGCGTCCATGCGCCGGCCTATGCCGAGGATAATGTTGCCGCCAACGCCTACGCCTCGTCAGGCAAGCCGCGCAGCAAGAACGAGCGCGACGCTTATGCCGCGATCTACAGCAAGGCGCCGCTGCGGAGCAATTACGATCCGCGCTGGAGCGTGTGGGCGGCCGGCTTCGGCGGCGCGCAAACCACCGATGGCAACCTCGCGGCAGGCTCCAACACCAGCACCAGCCGCATCTTCGGCATGGCGGCCGGTGCCGACTATATCCTTTCACCCAACACCGTCGCAGGCTTTGCGCTCGCCGGTGGCGGCAGCAGTTTCAACGTCGTCAATGGCGGCAGCGGTCGCTCCGACCTGTTCCAGGCCGGCGCCTTCGTGCGCCACAATGTTGGCGCTGCCTATGTCTCCGGCGCGCTGGCCTATGGCTGGCAGGACGTCACCACCGACCGCACCGTGACGATTGCCGGCGTCGATCGCTTGCGCGCGCAGTTCAATGCGAACGCCTATTCCGGTCGCCTCGAAGGCGGCTATCGCATCGTGACGCCGTGGATCGGCGGCATCGGCCTCACGCCCTATGCGGCCGGGCAGTTCACAACGTTCGACCTGCCTGCCTATGCCGAGTCCGTCGTCTCCGGCACCAACACCTTTGCGCTGGCCTATGGCTCCAAGAGCGTCACGGACAGCAGGAGCGAACTCGGCATCCGCGCCGACAAATCCTGGGCGATGCCGAACGCGATCCTCACGCTGCGCGGCCGTGCGGCCTGGGCGCACGACTTCAACCCGGACCACGCCATCAACTCCGCCTTCCAGGCGCTGCCCGGCGCCAGCTTCACTGTCAACGGTGCAAGACAGGCCAGCGAGTCCGCGCTGACGACGGCGTCCCTCGAAATGAAATGGATGAACGGCTGGTCTGCGGCCGGCACCTTCGAGGGCGAGTTCTCCGACGTCACGCGCTCCTACGCCGGCAAGGGCGTGGTCAGATACGCCTGGTGAGAGGCGTCCTCCCAGAAGCTTACGGCTTATAGACCTCGACCGTCTGCATCATGCCCATCTCCTCGTGGTTCATCATGTGGCAGTGGAGCATGTAGACACCGGTGAAATCGATAAAGCGCGAGCGGAACACGACCACGCCGCCCTTGCGCTCCACGATCACGGAATCCCGCCATTCCGGCACCGCCAGCGCCTTGCCGTTGGCCGAGATCACCTGGAACGGGTTGGTGTGGATGTGGAAGACGTGGTCGTCATGCTCATGCGTATTGACGATGGTCCACTCCTCGACCGCGCCCAGCTTGACCCGCTGATCGATGCGGCCGGGGTCGAACTTCTTGCCGTCGACGAAGAACTCGAATTCCTGCCAATGGCCGGCGGCATCGGCCTCCGGCGCGGTGGCCGACAGCACCACCTTGCGGCGGTTGGTGATCTCGGAGTCCTTGATGGTCGCGAGCGGCGCTGGTGGCAGGGCGCGCGGCAGCTGCATGTCCATCGGCGCGCCTGACACCACGACCCGCGCCAGAGGCCCCACCGGCGAAGGATGCCCCTGGTCGTAGGGCGCCGCGTTGAAGGCGTAGGTGCCGGGGCTGCCTGCTTTCACCAGAATATCGGCGCGCTGCCCCGGCGCGATCAGGACCTGCTTGAGCGGCTGCATGGCACCGAGCTGGATGCCGTCATAGGCGATCGCATGCAGATCGTGCTTTTCGAGGTCGAGCAGCATGTCGTCCTGATAGGCGGCGTTGAGGATGCGCCAACGCTGCACCTCGCCGGGCCGCATCTCGATCATTGGCCGGCGCTGGCCGTTGATGGCGAGAAAGCGCGTCGCAGTCTCGGGAAACAGCGTCTCGAAATTTTCGACCATGCCGTTGGCATCGTAGACCACCTGGGTCAGCACCATGAGGCGTTCGCGGGCTGTCGCGATCTCGGGGACGTCGGCGAAATCGCCCTCGATGACGATGGCGCCGACCATGCCGGAGGACATCTGGATGTCGGCGCTGCCGTGGTGATGCGGGTGATACCAGTAGGTGCCCCTGGTGTGGTCGGCCGGCAGGGCGATTTCGATGTTGTAGCTGCGGCCCGGCGCCATCGAGCGCATGACGTTGTCGGAAATCCCGCTCGGGCTGGTATGCGCGCCGTGGAAATGAAAATTGGTGTTGTTGAACTGGTGCGGATGGCTGATGTCGGCCGGCAATCCGTCGCGGTTCGGCGGCAGATCGTTGATCATCTTGATGCGCAGGGTTTCGCCGGGCTTCATGCGCAAGGTCGGGCCGGGGCTGCCGCCGTCATAGGATCTGACATAGAGCCGGACGCCGCCGATCTGGCGATAGGCGTAGCCGACCCGCAACGTCGTGCTCAGCACGCCATTGACGGACCGCCGCACCTCGGGCTCGACCAGCGCCTGGTCCATGGCAGGAACGGGCGTTTCAGCGACCATCCCCATGGTCGGCGACATGTCCGCGGTGTGGGACATGCCGGCATGGTCGTGCACGGCGTGCTGGGCGTTCGCGGCACCTGCGAACAGCGACAACGCGCCGGCTTTGAGACCGCAATCGAGCAACTGGCGGCGCGACAATGTCCTAGTCCCTGTCACGCTGGTTTCTGAAGCTGCACCGTTCGAATCGTGCTGCATTTGCGTTTCGCCCCCTGTTGCCTGACGGTCTTCCGTTCGATTCGATTTTAAAGCAAGCTCGAAACCGCAATTCGAGCCGTAAGCGTATCACATTCATTGGTTGTAAACCTCCTCGCCCGTTCTATCGTCAATGAATCGTAACGGATTCGGCGCTCGCGCTGGTCCGTGGCCTGCGTACATCGAATGCTGCCAGCATCCCGATGTTCTCGAAACTCTGTCCAAGGATCTGATCATGACGCCTTCGCGACGTGAGTTCGTGAAGTGGTTATCGGCGGGAGGCATCTCGGTCAGCCTGTCACATCTGGCGTTCGCGGCGGGCGTTCCCTTCGCAGCGCACGAAACGCTGCCTGGACGCGGCAAGTTCAATCCCGCGACAACGGGCGCCGGCCGTGTCGACGGCGTCGCCAAGGTCACCGGTGCGAAGCTTTACGCGTCCGACTTCCGCGCCAACGACCTGCCGGGCTGGCCGCAAGCCACCTCGCACGCCATCCTGGTCCGCGCCAATGACGCCACGCATGTCTATACCGGGCTGGACCTCGGCCGCCTCGGCGGCGCGCTCAAGCCGTCGGTGGTGGTGACAGCCGCCGATCTCGATCGGATCGGGACGCAGGTGCCGGAATTCTATGCGGGCGACCTGTTCTGTCCGATCGGCAAGACGCCGCTTTATCTCGGGCAGCCGGTCGCGCTTTTGATCTTCGAAAAGTTCGATGCCTTCGACCAGGCGCGTCTCGCGCTGCGCGACGGCACGTTCGTCCAATTCGGCGAGGAGACCGGGCCTGTCGTGGTGCCCGATTACGGGGCCTTCCGCTTCACCCGCGTGGCAGGTCCCTCGCCTGACCAACCGGACGTCTATTCGCCGCTCCAAGCCGGCTGGGTCTCGCCCAAGAAGGTGCAGAGCGCGGCGCTGCCGGTGTGGTCGCCGCTCGCGAAGGACACGCCGGCGGATTACGCCAAGGCGGCGAAATATGGCGAGCAGATCCGCGCCGAGCTTGCAGCGGATGACCCATCCATGCTGGTGCTCGACCGCGAGTTCGAGACGCAATCGGTCGACCCGATGTTCCTGGAGCCGGAATGCGGGCTCGCCTGGTACGACGGCAAGGGCGGCAATCTCGAACTGCTGCTCGGCGTCCAGTCGCCCTACGAAGCGGCGGAGTCGATCGCGCATCTCTTCGGCAAGGCCCGCGCGCCCTACAAGCCGGCACACATCAACGCGCAGTTCGCCCATGTCGGCGGCGGCTTTGGTGGCCGCGATCACACGCCTTTCATTCTCTATGTTGCGCTCGCGGCGGTCTGCTTTCCCGGCAAGCCGGTGCGGCTGGCGCATGACCGCTACCAGCAATTTCAGGCCGGCATCAAGCGCCACGCGATCAAGATGCGCTCGCGCATCGGCATCGATCGCGCGACCGGCAAGATCAAGGGGTTCGCCGCCGATCACGTGCTCGACGGCGGCGGGCTCGCCCATTTCTCGGCCAGCGTCGCCGTCGTCGCGGCCACCGGCGCGATCGGCATCTACGACATTCCGAAGGTCGACGTCAGAACCGTCGCGGTGCACTCGCGTGGCGTGAGCGCGGGCTCGATGCGCGGCTACGGCATCCTGCAAGCCATGACGGCGCTGGAGGTCCTGATCGACGAAGCCGCCTCCGAGCTCAAGCGCGATCCGATTGAATTCCGGCGGCGTAACGCTCTGCCGCAGAACGGTCGGACCATGACGGGCAATCCCTACATCGTCTCGGTGCGCACACCCGAAATCCTCGACAAACTCGAGAAGCACCCGATCTGGCAGCAGCGGGCACAGTTCAAGCAGACCTCGTCGGATCGACTGGTCGGCACAGGCGTCGCCTGCGTGACGAAAGACTATGGCTCCGGCGCGGACGGCTCGCTCGGCCGTGTCGAGCTCGCCCCTGACGGCAGGATCGTTATCTATTGCGATCATGTCGAGATGGGCAACGGCATCGGGACGGCGCTGGCCAACCGGGTCGCCGGCCATCTCGGCGCCATCGCCGACGAGGTCTCGGTCGCCCGCGTCGACAGCTATGACGTGCTCGGGCTGGTCACGTCAGGCGATCCCTCAACCATGGACCAGAAGACCCAGGATGCCGCGGAGAAAAACCCGCGCTGGGTGCCCGCGATCAGCTCGCCGACGAGCTCCTCGATCGGCGCGCATGTCGGCACGCATTCGGCCGCGGAAGCCGCCCGCGTGATTTTCCGCTTCGGCCTGTGGCCCGCAGCGCTTGAGCTGTGGCGCGTCGCAAAGACCGATCGGCGCGCGGGGCAATGGGACGCCGCAAGCTGGCAGAACGGCCAGCTCACCATGCCCGGCCTCGAACCGCTGGCGCTGCCGGTACTGGCCGCAACAGCTCACGCGCGCGGCTTCGTCACCGGTGCGGTTGCGCACAGCTTCTCGCGCTGGGCGTGGTCGCGGGCACGCTTCCCGGTGTCCGGCGAGCAATACCGCGCCGAGATCGATGCGCTGGCGATCCGCAAAGGCAACGGCAAGTTCGAGCGGATCAACCGCACCAGCGTCAAGTTTCCGCCGACCGACAACAACCGGATTGGCACCGCCTACACCTCGATGTGCGGCACGGTCGTCCGCGTCGAGATCGAGCGCGCAACCGGGAGCTTGCGCATCGCCAAGGCCTACAGTGTGTTCGAATGCGGCACCGCGCTCGTGCCCGAGGTCGTGATGGGCCAGGCCCAGGGCGGCTTCGCCATGGGCGTCGGCTACGCGCTGCTCGAAACCCTCCCACCGTTCGAGGGCGGCCCCGGCAACGGCGAATGGAATCTCGGGCGCTATCTGGTCGCACGCGGCTCCGACCTGCCGCTCCGCGATCTCGAGATCGAGATGCTGAAGCCGCTAGGGTCTGTACCTAATTAGCGAGTTCTGATTCCCTGGTGCCAAGTTGATTCGGCACGGGGGACTTCGATGCGCAAAGGACTGTTCTGGCTCAACGACAAGCAGTGGGCTCAGATAGAGCCGCATCTGCCAACAAACCAGACCGGCCCGGCGCGCGAAGACGATCGACGCATTATCAGCGGTATCATTCACATGCTCCAGTGCGGCGCACGCTGGCGCGATTGCCCGTCCGACTATGGCCCTTACACGACGATCTACAATCGGTTCAATCGCTGGGCTAAGCGCGGACATTGGCAGGCGATCTTTGAAGCGCTCGCCCGCTGCGGCAAGGACCGAGTGGCTTTGTCGATCGACTCCACCTCGATCAAAGCGCATCGCTCGGCGAGCGGCGGAAAAGGGGGGAGTGTGAACAGGCGATCGGCCGCTCGCGCGGTGGGCGGACCACGAAAATCCACGCGCTGAGCGACCCTGATTGCAAACCTTGCGCATTTCATCTCACTCCGGGACAAGCCGCAGACATTGCCGCAGGGCCGGCCCTTTTGAAGCTCGCGCCGCCCATGTCTTCCCTCATTGGGGACAAAGGCTACGATGGCGACGGCTTTCGCGCCGAAATCGTCAATCGCGGCGCGAAACCCGTCATTCCAAACAAATCCAACCGGGTAACCCTCCACAGCTTCAGCAAGCGCCTCTATAAAGGGCGCAATGTTATCGAGCGCTGTTTCTGCCGGCTCAAGGATTTCAGGCGTGTTGCTACTCGCTACGACAAACTTGCCAGAAACTTCTTGGCCGCCGTCCACCTCGCCGCTCTCGTCGCTTATTGGATCAATTGAGTCTGAACCCTAGTACCAGACGAAGCGCCGAAGGGCATGGCGGAGGTCGTGATGATCCCGATCGTGCCGGCGCTGATCAACGCCATCCACGACGCCACCGGCCATCGCTTCCGTGCGCTGCCGGTCACCGCAAGCCTATTGAAGGGAGTGCTCGCGTGACGACCCTCAGCCTCACCATCAACGGCCAGAAGCACGGCCCGATGGACGTCCGCGACGATCTCTCGATGAACGATTTTCTGCGCGAGATGCTGGGCATGACCGGCACCAAGTTCGGCTGCGGCGCCGCGCAATGCCTGAGCTGCGCCGTCATCATCGATGCGCCCGACGGCACCAGCACCACCAGCCCGACCTGCGTCGCGCCGGCCGTGAATTTCGACGGCAAGTCGATCCGCACCGTCGAGGGGCACGCGCGGGACGGCGAGCTCTCGACCCTGCAAAAGGCCTTCATCGAGCATTTCGCCTTTCAGTGCGGCTATTGCACCGCCGGCTTCCTCAATGAGAGCCAGGTCCTGCTGGAGCGCCTGTCGCGGACACCGGTCGCGCGCGAGGCGCTGGAGCAGACCATCGCGGATGCGCTCGACGGTCATCTCTGTCGCTGCACCGGCTACGTCAAATATCACGAGGCGGTGCGCGACGTGATCCTCGCCGACTCGAAGCGCTACCTCATGGCCACCAAGTGACGCGCATCATGATCTCCGACGTGCGGTTCAAGATGATTGCCGTGGTCGCCGCCCTCGCCGGCAGTTTCGGTGCGGGCTACGCGGCGTCGGAGACGGCAGGTCACGCCCTCGCCTCGCCCGAGAGCTTTGCCTCGATCGGCGACACAGAGAAGCGCTCGGCCGCAATCCTCACCGAGCTCGGCAAGGTGCTGACGCATCCGCGTTGCACCAATTGCCATCCGGCCGGCGACAGGCCGCACCAGGGCGACAATGTCCGCTTGCATCAGCCGCCGGTGACGCGCGGCGCAGACGGCCATGGGCTCGAGGGGATGCGCTGCAACACCTGCCACCAGCAGGCCAATTTCGAGCCTGGCCGCATGCCCGGCCATCCCGAATGGCATCTCGCCCCGCGCGAGATGGCCTGGGAGGGCAAGACCGTCGGCGAGATCTGCGAGCAGATCAGGGATCCGGCGCGCAATGGCGGGCGCAAGGTGGAAGACCTGATCGACCATATCGGCAAGGACACCCTCGTCGGCTGGGCCTGGAAGCCCGGCTTCGGCCGCTCGCCCGTGCCGGGCACGCAACAGCAGGCCGGCGCGCTGGTGGAGGCCTGGGTGAAGACCGGAGCGGCGTGTCCGGCGCGGTGACGACGTCGAAGCGGTCCGTTCCGCGAACGGAGTTCAGTCGAATTTGTAGTTCATGCCGAGCGTCATCATGTCATGGCGCTGCTTGACCATCTCCGACGGCACCGCTGCCCCCGAGGGGTTCACCACGCATATCGCACCACGCCCTTGCCGGCGTAGCTGCGCGTCACGCTGGAGAACTCGCCTTCGAATGTCGCGGCGGTCGACCAGCCGTTCATCCATCTGGTTTCGGCGGATGCCGTGACCAGCGCGGACTCGGAAGCCTGCGCCGCGCCGTTGACGAAGAAGCTGGCGCCCGGCAGCGTCTGGAACGTCGCACCAATGCCGCGCTCGGGATTGAAATCATGCGCCCAGGCCACGCGGCCGCGCAGCGTCAGCATCGCGCTCTGCATGGCAAAGGATTTGTCGGCGCGCAGACCGAGTTCGCTGCGGGTGTCGGTCACGCTCTTCGCATTATAAGCGAGTGCAAAGGTGTTGGCGCCCGAGACGACACCTTCCGCATAGGCCGGCAGGTCGAAGGTGGTGAACTGGCCTGCCGCATACGGCGTGAAGCCAATCCCGCCGATCACGGGCACCACGAAGCGGTAGCCGCTCTCGACACGGCCGGACCAGGCATTGGCATTGAACTGCGCGCGCAGGCGATCGATGCCGGCAATCGTCACGGTGCGATCGGTGGTGACGTCCTGCCAGCCATAGGCGAGCGCGCCGGAGAGATAAGCGGCTCCCACCGTATGGCGCACGAAGGCACCGGCCTGGAACAGGTCGGAGCGTCCGCCGCCACCGTTGACGACGCTGAAATTGGTGCCGCCGCCGGCAAGTGCAAAGCCGACCAGCGTGTCGCGCGAGATGCGATAGTCGGCGCCGACAGCGGTGCCATAGAGGCTGCTGCTGGTGTTGTTCGAGCCGGCGATCGAGTTGCCGTCGGTCTTCTGCGAGCCGCCGAAGCCCGCCGCCCACACGCTCCAGCGCTGCTGGAACGGCACCGCAGCTGGTGCCTTGGTATAGATCGCCGCCAGCGCGTCGTTCGGGCTGCGCTTCCTCGCGGCATAGGCGAGCGCTTGCTCGTCGGCGTAACCGGTTGCGTTGCCGCCGGCGGTTGCACCGTCACCGCGTCCGGCGACGAACGGATCGGTCATCACCCCCATGAACTGGTTCATCGCATTGAAGGTGGACTGCTGCGACCCGGTCGCGGTTTCGCCGGAGACCTGCGTCAGGGCGGTGGCGAGACCGGAGCCGGTCAGAGCGAACAGCGCGTTGAAGCCCGCCGGCATGTTGGCGCCGGCCAGGAGCGCATTGTCGATTCCGGCCGCGACGTTCTTCTGGTTGATATTGGCATTGGCGGGCAGGTTCGGCGACAGCAGGCCGGGATCGACCGTCAGTAATACCTCGTTGCCGACATAACTCACCCGCGCATTGCGGGCGAAACTGTTGCCGGCGAGAACGCCCGCCGTGTCGAAGGTGCCGTTGACGGTGCCCGCGATCATGATGGTGTAGGTGGTGGTTGCGCTGATGCGCGCCAGCGGATCGACCGTGACCTTGCCCGCAAGGTTGGCGGTGCCGGTCACAACCGTCATGTCGCTCGATGCGCCCGATATCTGCACCAGATAGGTCGATGCCGCCGTCAATGTCAGGCTGCCGCTCACCGTCAGCGTGCCGATCGAATTGCCCGGCGCCAGCGTGCCGCCGTTGACGTTGGTGTTGCCGACGATGCCGCTGCCGCCGAGCGTGCCGCCGGGATTCACGGTGACGCCGCTTGCCGAGGTGATATCGCCGTTGACCGCCAGCGTGCCGCCGTTCACGGTGGTCGCGCCGGTGTATGTGTTGATAGCGGACAGCGTCATCGTGCCGGTACCAACCTTGACGAGTGAGGCGCCGGTGCCGCCGACAGCGCCACCGTCGGCAATGACACCGGTGACGTTGGTGGAGAGGTTGTTGCCGCCGACCGTCAATTCGTTCTGACCAAGGCTGAAGAGCCCGGCGCCATTGATCGAGCCGGCGCTGAGCTTGTGATCATTGTTGGGCCCTGTCGAGTCGCTGAAATCCGTAACGCTCGAAGCGCCGTTGGTGATGGCGGCGTTGCCGCCCGTCGCGAAGTTAGCGAATTCCAGGCTGCCGTTGTTGATGATGGTGGCGCTGCCGCCTGTGCTGGTGTCAGCGAATTGCAGCCCGTTGTTGTTGATGATGGTGGCGCTGCCGGCGGTGCTGGCGTCCAGGAAGTCGAACCCGCCACCGTTGGTAATGGCGGCGCTGCCGGCCGTGCTGGTGTTCGAGAACACCAACGACCCGGCACTGATAGCGATAGTTGCGTTGCCCGCCGTGCTGCTCATGGCAAATGTAAGGCCGTTGCTGCTGGCGATGATGGCGCTGCCGGCGGTGCTGGTGTCGCGGAATTGCAGTAGATTGCTATTGGTGATGCCGGCGCTGCCGGCCGTGCTGCTGTCGCGGAATTGCAGTACCCCGCTAGCGCTGATGGCTGCGCTGCCGGCCGTGCTGCTGTTGCGGAAAATGACGACGCTACCGGCTGCCCCGTTGATGGTGGCGCTGCCCGCCGAGCTGGTGCCGTTGAAGGCAACGGAACCGCCGACGATGCTGGTGATGGCGGCGCTGCCTGCCGAGCTGCCGTCGCTGAAAACGAGCGAGCCATTGCGGTTGATGATCGTGGCGCTGCCGGCCGTGCTGCTGTTAGCGAAACTGATGGTGCTGCTGAAGCTGTTGGTGATGGTGGCGCTGCCGGCCGTGCTGCTGTCGTTGAAACCGATCGTGATGCCGTTTGCAGTGTTAGTGATGGTGGCGCCGCCCGCCGAGCTGCTGCCGTTGAAAGCGATGGAGCTCCGGAAGCCGCTGTTGGTGATCGTGGCGCTGCCGCCCTGAACGCTAATGCCGGCACCGCTGAAAGTGAGAGTTTGAAGGAAGTTGTGGTTGTCGAGAACATAGTTCGAGGCGCCTGGACTGAAGGTCCAACCGCCGACCGTGGTGTCGGCCGAGAGCGTCAGCGCGGTCGTGTTCGAGCTGCCAAACAATGCGGTGCCGACTGGCACCGTCGCCGGGGCCCAGTTTGCGGCGGTGTTGTAGTCGGCAGTGCCAGGGTTGGCCAGCCAGGTCGCATCCTGTCCCAACGCCGGGACCGCGATCCCGACCAATCCGGTTGATGCCAAAGCCAGCAGCGCGGCCCGTCCGTTCGAAAACCGTCCAAAGCCCGACATTGCCCCACCTGACATCTTGTTGTGAATGCTGCTGCTGTTTTGCAGCCGCGTCGTCGAACCGAGCTTGACCTTCATGACGTAACTCCAGAAACGCTCTTGTTTGCCGTGTCGACGACCGGGAATGTCTCGCGACCGGAGCACGAAACAGAAAAGCGTTGCATGGCTGGATCCTTGAAAACGGCAAACAATCGTCACGGCGCGACGATTGCGAGGCGGGGTGGTATATCGGCAACGTGTTCTGCACGCGCTTAAGTTCTGCGGAGGCCCGCTCAACTATGTCGTTACGCAGAGAGAATCCGTCTTCCCAGTCACCGCGCCGAATATCGCGTCACACGAGGGGTCTGAGAACTACCTAGAAAGGTGGTTCGCTGCGATTTATGAGCGCCGGCGCATCGACTCCGCGGATCGGTTTGCAATCCAGGAGCGCCGTCAATCGCACGACAGGCATATCGGCTCAGGTTGGGAATGCGCGCCCTCGTTGCTCGAAACATGTCCGCAGATGATCCAGGCGGCGGCGTGCACGATGAGGAATGCGGCGGCGACTGCCAGCAGCCAGCCCGTTTCATTGTGGGCATGGGATCGGGCCGCCAATCTTGTTTGCGTCACTCTGCTCGTCACCATTCTTGTTCTCCGGACGTTTTTTGGGCTTCGTTTCCGAGCAAATGCTCACATTGGCGTATGACGCGGCTCGCCAGGCGGCGCCGCGACGCATGCAGTGCCGAGATGATGAAAGCGACGATGCCGTGCTCTTCTGGCTCGACGAGCCGATCAGAAACCCGGCAGGCTGGCCGGATCATGAGATTTCCATGCCAATCAACTTCCGAGAGCGACGGAAACGCGTGCAAAAGCGGCTTGATCAGGGAACGCTAACGCCCGGGGCGGATCGACACCCTTGCCGGTGGCTGCTGCGCAAAGGCTGAGAGTGTAATCAGCACCGCGGATGACAGGGCGAGGAAAAAACCGCGCCGCCATCGCCTCTCCGTCCGGCCTTCGCCAGGCCTTTGAGGCCGGCGCGCGCCCGTCGTCGTACGCATCGTCGATCTCCCAATGTCGTTACGCTGAGAGAATCTGTATTCCCGGTAACCGTGCCGATATCGCGCCATTTGGTGCATCTGAGAACTACCTGGAAAGGTGGTTCGCTGTACTTTATGTATGCTCGCGGAGATCGAAGGCCTCTGGGGTCGCCTCTGAGCTCGGCGACCGGCACAATCTGGAAATGACATGCATCTCTCCACGGATCCCATCGATCCGCTAAATCAAGACGTCTATGCGCTCTGGGATCAGCTGGCCGACTTCTCGGTCGCCGACAGTGACGCCGCGCTGACCCACCTGCTGTCCGCACTGCGCACCATGTTGTCGGCACGCAATGTGCTGTGGGGCGTGGTCGTGCGATTGCCTTCGCCGAAGCGGACCGATCCCCTGCTCGGCTGGCGTCCGCGTCTCGTCAGGGTGCTGGACCCGATACCGGCGGTGGCGGCATCCGTGCAGAAGCAGTACGATACGCTCTGGTCCGACGACGTCGACCTGTCCCAGATCTTGTCAATGTTGGGCGACGAGCCGTTCCGCGTCCGCCTGCTGTTCGAAACGCTGCCGCCGGAATGGTTCAAGGGCAAGCACTATCGGCGCCACTATCTGGACGTCGGCTTCGCCGACAGCATCTCCGTGCGCATTGCGCTCAATGACGATTTGAGGATTCGCCTGTTCGTATTTCGTGATGCGCAGCAACCCCGCTTTACGGCACAGGACGGCCAGCGTCTGGGCTTCGTGATGCGCGCCTTGAGATGGTTTCACCGTCAACAATTGCTCAGCCACGGACTGCTCATCGCCAACGCGCCCCTCACACCCGCTGAACGCCGCGTGTTGCTCGGACTGCTCGCCGGGGACACGGAAAGGCAGATCGCGCAGAAGCTCGAGCAAAGTCCGAACACCACGCATTTCCACGTCAAGTCGATCTACGCCAAGTTCGCCGTGCGCAGTCGCCAGTCCCTCGCCGCGCTGTGGCTCGGCAGGCTGCGATAACGGCTGAAGCCGCAGGGCCGCCCTGGATGCCCTTCCCTTTCTGGCTCGTCTCGGACCTCGCTGAGATGCAGGAAGATGAATACGACAGCGATCGTTGGTCACGTTGGCGCTCGTAAACGTTGCCGAGGACAGCCAATTCTCGATTCGATGCGCACTTTCGGTTAGTCCCGCTGCGCGGATCATGGCTTCCCGAAGGGGGCCATGGGGGCAGCCTGTTTGCATCGCCTTCGAGGCGGTTAGCCTCGAGCATAAGCCTATTCTGCAACGACAATGTGGGTTGTACGGCTTTGGTGCGCATAGTGCTCTCCGGGTAGGAGGCGGGAGCGCGATACTCTCAGTCACCGATACATGCCGATGGCGGGGCGGTGATCGGCTGAGTCTACGCCCTATATGTGGGTTAAGCCACTGATGCCTTGGACAAGCTGAGCGATTGCGACAAAGAAAGGCAGGACGGGGCTAAAATCAAACCGGGCCACTGAGGTGGGAAACAGGCCAGCGCCCCTATCGAGGTCGAAATAGGCCGCTCTGAGTTTCGAAATTCCCCCTAAACGAAAACGCCACCAAGCCCAATAATGCTCAGTGGCGCCACGTTGGAACTGGAAACCGCAATCCTCCAGTAGACATTGGTCGGACCGCCGGCGTTTAGGTTCAACGCGGCCTCACTGTTGCTCGGGTTTGCAATGGAAAGCGGCCTTCTTGGCAGGCGCAGCTTCGATTAATTCGGTTATGCCATCGAGCGTAATTCGGTCGGTGATACGTGATGCTATGTACTTGTACCGCGCAATGCGCTGGTCGATCTCGTCACATTTCTCACACATAGCTCACCGCGATTGTCAAAGGCGGGAGCGTGCAGGACTCTCTGTCACCGATAAAAGCCAAGGACCGGGCGGCGATCACGAGACTCTAAACCAGATACTCAGTTCCAGATACAGGAACGAATTTGGGCCACTTCTTAATCAACTTGGGCCGGTAGCGTGGGAAACCGGCTCAACGAAGCAATCTTAGAAGTGATCGCCAGCTCGGAATTTGCAGGTCATGGTCCGCCTTGGTCACCTGACGAGATCGCCGTCCGGGTCTAGAATGCAGACCTCCGGACATCCTGCCGTGGCAGGCCGCGCTGTCGCCGCGCTTCACGCAGGAGCGCCGAGGGCGAGAACACTGAAGGGATGGAGTAATGCTTGCGGTCGAGTATTGGCGGGGTCAGCATGGAAGGGATCGGGTTTCATGACGATTTCAGGCCGGGCGGCCCATTGGGAGAACGTATACGAGAGCAAGGGCGAACGCGAGTTAAGCTGGTTCCAGGAGAGCCCGTCGCCTTCGCTCGAATTGATCGCACTGGCCGCCGCAGAGCTTACCTCACCGATTGTTGACATCGGCGGTGGGGCGGCTCGGCTGGTCGATGCGCTGCTGGCGGCTGGATATGCAGATCTGACCGTCCTTGATCTGTCCGACGCGGCGCTCGCGGCCTCGCGTGCACGGCTCGGTGCCGCTGGCGACGCCGTGCATTGGATCGTCGCCGATGTGACGACATGGCAGCCAGCGCGCCATCATGACATCTGGCACGACCGTGCAGCGTTCCATTTTCTCACCGCGCCGGAAGAACAAGCGGCTTATGTCGCGTGCGTCCGAAGAACCGTAAAAATTGGCGGTCATGTCATCATCGGCACATTCGCAATCGATGGTCCGGAGAAATGCAGCGGCTTGCCCGTGACACGTCACACCGCTGACAGCATCACCGCACTGCTCGGCGCCGGCTTCACATTGACGGATCATCGGCGTCATAAGCACGCGACGCCGTGGCAATCGGTACAGAATTTCCAGTTCAGCAGCTTCATCAGATCATGCTGAATTTCACGCTGCAGCCCACGTCTGCAGGGCCACAACTTGCGAATTGCACAGATCACTCGCTTCGGGCCAAAAGCCGCTGTCGTCAGGCGGCCAGCGTTGATACCCTAGTGGATGGCTGCCAGGGCGGTTACGACAATGAGGATGACCGTTACGAGGGCACCTGAAACATAGAGAATGGTTCTGACGCTGCCGCCTTTGGCCGCGTTACCGCCGCGCAAATAGACCGCAACGTGGATCAGACGAATTGCGACATAGACCCATACAAGCGTTGCAAGCGTGACGGGTCTTACCCCTACCAACGTAGCCAGGACTGTCGGGACGACAAAAGGCGGCAGCGCCTCCACTGCGTTCATGTGGACGCGATCGATCCGGTACAGCAGGTTATCGTCATCCAACGGCAAGACAGGTCCGGAGAGTGCCCCGGCCCTGCCTTTGGAGAATCCTGAATAGACCGCCAGCAAAATTGACAGGAGGCAAAGGGCAAGCACCCCGACAATGCTAAGCCAGTAGGCTGTCATAAGGACCTCCGCAAATGCGATCACGTCGCATAGGTTACGCGGATATCATGTCTCGCGGGCTATCCGCTCGGCGAACCGTTTCAGGTAGAGCGGCCAACCCTGATCGCCTTCAACGCCTTCGCTCACGCCTTCCCAACCTTGGCCATGACGTTCGAGGTGACGGTGCTCAAGTTCCAATCGAGTCCGGCTTGGCGTCTCGGCAATGAACCGCACCTCCCATTCACTGGTCTTGTCTGGATCGGTTTCGATTTGCCAGCGCGGGCTGATGTCCCAGCTTAGAAGCACGCGATTCGGCGGCTCAAAAGCCAACACACGCGCCCAGCGGCATTCGCTGCCGTCGACACCTCGATCATAGATGTGACCGCCGACCCGGGGCTCGAACACGGTCTCTGCGATGGGCACGGAGAGCAGATTGTGCTCGCGTGGTTTGAAGCTGCCGAAGTCTTCCGTAAAGACCTTAAACGCGCGCTCGATAGGCGCCTCAACCACGATCGATTGTTTGATGGGTGCCGCCGATACACGGATGCTCATTTCTGGTCCTCCACTGATTTTTCTACGGCCACTTTGTACGCAGCCAGTGTGCTGCTCCAGAACCGGTCAAGCCAGGCGCGCATCTGGCTGAGCCCCGCTGGATCGATGTGATAAATGTTGCTGGCTCCCTTCGGCTCGGCACGAACCAAATGAGATTCGCGCAGCACCTTCAGATGCTGAGAGACGGCTGACTGGGAGACAGTCAGTTCACGGGTGAGTTCAACGACAGTGCGCGGCCGCGCGCCCAGCAATGCGAATATTCGTCTGCGGGTCGAATCGCCCAGAGCGGCCAGTTGCACGCTGTCTTTCGCCATGCTTCGCCGAAGGGTTGCCGTTACGGTAGCGGATCTATCATTAGCCATAACTAATGATAAGCATAAACTAATGATCTCGTCAAACGTGATGATATTGGGCCAGACGTCAGCTTGGGCTCACTTGCCGACCTCGCCGCGGTCGCACGTCAGGCCTGCGTTACCCTCTCGGCAGACATCCGAGATCTCTGAGTAACCGTTCTGGGCCCGCCTCATCAGCTTGAGCGATGCCGCCAATCGCAGGCTGCGCTTCCCAGCGAGTGCGATGCCTTCGAGCTCGCCGCGAGATAGTAGAAGAACGCATCGCCGCCCAGGATGCGGCCGTCCATCGCGCATAGATCGGCTGCTAACGGCTCTCGCCCTGGCGAACGAGAGTCTCTCGAAAGAAATTGATGATGCTGGCGTTGAACTCGCGATGGAATGCCGTCCTGTCGAAACCCGGCGGGTCAGTACAGAAGCGAGGAAGCTTCTCCGCGAACTCTGCTGTGCATGGCGACAGGAAAGCAAAATGACCGGCAGGCACCACGCGCACTTCCTTTTTGCCGGGCAGCGACTGAGCAACGAGCGCTGAGTTTTTCGGGTCTACGCCTGCGCCGCCAAACTCTGATCGCCAGATCAGCAGCGGGATTGTGATGTCTGCCAAGCGGTCGGCGGGAAAGGCAAAGTTAATTGCCGTATCGGCGAGCACTGCGGCTCGGATACGAGGTTCGTGAGGCAAGCTGCTTGGTATGTCGCCGCTACGGAGTTGCTCGCATGCCCGCGTTCGGTTCGCGTCCGAGCAGTAGAGCGCAAATCTCCGGAGATCGGGATTGCCGCCCGCCAACACCAATCCGGTATAGGCGCCGAGCGAAAACCCAAAGAAGCCGATCCTGGAGGAATCAATCGCAGCCCGGTCTTTCCAGTCATTCAAGATGAAATCAAGCAATCGGATAATGCTGGCGGGCCGGGTTGCCAGAATGGAAAGGCTGTCTCGTTGCGAGGAATCGTTTCCATTGTCACCCGGAAGGTTGATCGAGGCGACGACAAATCCAGCGTTTGCCAGGGCCTGCACCGTGTCATCGTGTTGTCCGAACCAACCGCCGCGTCCGTGCGAGACGATCACGAGTGGCAAGTTCGTTCCTGTGACGGGACAGTCCTTCGTACCTTCAATCGATTCCATGAATTGGACAGTGAGTTTGCCGAGGGGCACTCGTTGCGCCGCTGCTGCGCAAGGGTACCATATAGCGCCAGCCAGATTTGGATCGGTATCCAGAAGCTGAACACCGGCAGCTTGCACAGGCGACATCAAGCAGCCGAGTACGGCAGCACAGATCCAATACAGTTTGGCCATCAGTGCCCCCATTCGCCAGCGAACTCTCGGATCAAACTTGGCCGAACTGTGCCGCATTGACTGCCGCTACCAGCCTCGCGCAGCTTGCACGTCGGTCCGCCTCCCGCTGAGCCGCAAGCAAGCAAGCAAGATGAAAAGACCAATAAAACGCAGGGAAACGCGCCCATCGCAGCCCCGAACAACATGTGCGCAGCGTAGGTAGAGCTTGCCAAAAGGCAAGCTTCGGCTCTGTGACGTTGTTCACAATTATAATCTGGCTGGTCGTCCGAACGTCTGCAACGGGTTACAAGCCGACATCGCCGCGAGTCGCAGGGCCAGATACAGGCCCTAACGTTTGCTGGCAAACAGCTTGCGCTGCGCAAGATTAACGTAAGAATCGGGCCAATCGACCTCTCTCTTAGATTCCGGAAGAGATTGCCTCCGGTCGGCATACTCGAAGTACAGCGTCCCGTGGACACCTTGCGCATCGCGCTTCAAAATGGGGCGCTCCCATACGGGCGACAATATTCGCAAAGCCTGCTCTTCCCCAGCGCGTTCGGTAAAGTCCTCAATCAACTCCATGTCTTGGCCCGGGCCGGGAAAGATAGCAGCGAACTCATCATCGGTCGCTTGAAACAAGCTGAACGTCGCGTTGACCGCGCGATCTATAATCTGAATGTTCTTCAAGCTCTCCTCCCGGAATCCACGACCATAGGCTCTCTAGTACCGATGCACCGAAGTCCGCTGCAGGCCAATACCAGAACTGAACTGGCCCAATCTCCTGCCCCAACCTATAGTGCTCGTGCAATGGTCGCCATAAGCTGTGAGAGCCGCTCCGGCCCTGTAAACCCAATCGAAACTATCGATGTGCTTCGCGGCCTGGCGTTGCTCGGCGTCCTTGCTATTAACGTCGTCACTGAATTCCGCGTCTCAATCTTCGAGCAGTTCTTACCCGCCGGGCGACCGGCACCTCCGTTTGACCGCGCGGTCGAGACAGTCTTGATGCTCGCGGTCGATATGAAGGCATTTGCCCTGTACTCACTGTTATTCGGAGTTGGACTTGCCATTCAATATGAGCACCTCTCGACGAACCCGCATCGCGCGCTTCTGTTGTTTCGCCGTCTGATCGCCTTGCTGACGTTTGGACTGATTCACCTTTTCTTGATCTGGAATGGTGACATTCTTACCGAATATGCGATCGCAGGGTTAGTCGTCCTACCATTCCTGTTTGGCCCCCGCTGGCTGCTTTCATGCGGCGCGGCGACATTCCTGGCGCTGTATTTGGCCATGCAGGTGTGGTCCCCTCCTGGATTGTTTCCCAGCTTGGCTTCGTTGCAACGCCATGTGCTTGAAGCCAATCAGGTCTATGCAGGGGGCAGCTTCGGGCAGGTGCTGGCGTTCCGGGTCAGCGAAATCCCCGTGATCGTTCCTCTCCACATCTACGTATTCCCGCGGACGATAGGGCTATTTTCGATTGGTGCCCTCGTCTGGCGCAGCAATGCCTTGAGGAAGCGAGATCGTCCACTCCTGTTCTTGACAGCAATCAGCTGTACTGGGCTAGGCGCAGTCTTGATCCTCCTAAGAGTAAGCGGCGTCGTAGCGGGCGTCGGTCTCCGCGCACTGGCCACTCCCACCGGCACGATCCTGCTGGCTTTCGGCTACGGTGCAATGATCATCGCCGTCGCCGATCTGGCGAACGGCAAGCGATTGCTGGGCTGGGCTGCGCCGCTAGGGCGCATGGCATTCACGAATTACCTCGCTCAGTCCATGATCTTTGGCTGGATTTTCTACGGATACGGCCTCGGGCTATTTGGGCAGCTCGGGGCGGCCGAAGCACTGCTATCGGGCTTTTCGTCTACGTCTGCCAGGTATTTGTCAGCGGTTGGTGGTTAGACCGGTACAGGTACGGCCCGGTCGAATGGTTATGGCGGACACTGATGTACGGCATACTGCAGCCGATGTCTCATGATCGTCTGACCAGCTCGAGCAAGCGCCCAGCCGAGGTCTGCCAGGGGTCAAAGGCTGCCCTCTTCAGCCAGCATAACCTTGGTCGGGTCACTTGCACGAAGCGGACATCGCCGCGCTCTGGGCTGAGGTCAGCCACGGGCCAGAAGCGGGCATCGCCAAATGAGCCCCCCGCTCAAGCCTCATCGTGCAAGGATGGATGAAGTTCACTCCCCTCAGGACGGTGCATCGCTCGGAGGTCGACGACCGGATGGCATTCGGCTTTGAACTTTAGGAGCTGATGCTTGGAGGAGTTCGATGGAGCGCTTGATTAGCGCGACCATCGCGGCAGGACTGATAAGTGCAAAAGTGCTCAAAAGTCCCGTGCAAACCGGCGGATCATCCACTCCCTCGGGGGCCGCGCGGCTAGGCCAGCGGTCCGCTAAGGGCCATGCCGTCAGCGGACGTATCAAGCAGTTGCGGTGAGTAGGTGAGCCGCTATCGGCAACGATAACCCGCTACTACCCACGTATTTTCCCAACTCCAACTTGGTATCTTCGGCCAGGTGTTCGCGAGCCACCTCGCTTGCTTGCGATACATGACTGGCCAGTGGCGAACCCGCAACATAGCTAGGTACAAATCGTTCGACGGATGGAAACTCGATGGCACCGACCCTCCGTTGAACCGTGATATCCTGAAAGTTCGCAGCAGCGACAAGTCGGCTCAGCTCATCGGCATCGGCGAGTCCAAATGGAGCTCGCATGATTGTGGCCGCCGCTGGACCGATGTGGCGCTCCAGTATTTTGGCTAAAGATTCAAACCCGGGACTTTGATCGATGCCGCACCACACCATGAGGGCGAGCCTTCCCCTTGAAGATAGAACTCTGCGCATTTCGCGCAAAGCAGCTGGTCTGTCGGCGAAGAACTGGAGGCCGAGTTGGCAGTACGCAATATCAAACGCGCTGTCAGCGGACGGCAGTTTGTCTGCACTGGCCTCCTGCCATTGAACCGAGGCAGCGTCATCGGCCATCCCGAGCGATCGTGCCACGTTCAACATGCCAGGATTGAGATCGATGCCCGTCACGATCCCGGTAGGGCCCACCTTCACCGCCGCGAGGCGCGCCACTATTCCAGTGCCGCAAGCAATATCGACTACGCGTTCGCCCAGCTTCGGCCGAGCGAGGTCTATCAGGACGGGGGCCCATGGGCCAAACACAGCCGGGACCAACTCCCGTTCGTACACTTCGGGCGCACTACCAGCGACCTGCCACTGACCTTGCTGCTCCATCAGATGATGCCAAAAGGACGTTCGCTCCTGCGCTTATAGCTCAACACAGCGATGTCCGCCACGGGTGGTCAAAAGCGCGTCCGCTCCCTCAGCGAAGTGCAGGCTCTTTTCGAGCTTGACGGCGAAATAGTTGCGAGGGGCGGCGGTGCAATCACAGCCCGATGGCATCGCTCCGCATCTTCGATCTGAAGTCGAAGATTTTCCAGTTCTGAGAGCCGGCAATAGAGGTCGTTGAGCCGAGAGGCCAGCTCAGCTTGAAAGTCCTGCATGATCGCCCCCATTACTCAAATTCGCTACCGGACCGCGAATTAAAGCAGCGGTCGTGCGCGGCTTCATTAAGGCATGTGAATCCCGTTGCGATCCCGATGAGTTCCGAGTATCGGAACCCGACCGTCCACTCCCTCGGGGGGAGCTCGATGCGTCGGACTCCGCGGTGGGTCAATAGCCGTGGGCAGTCAGGGCGGGCGGTCTACCCTCAACTTCGGACATGAGCGGGCACCGCAAGCGCGATTGCGATGGGGCCACTTCCAGACTTCGCCGATGGGTATATAGAATCATCGTCCACCCTGGAGAACGGCCAAGTGGCCCGAATAGAAACCTTCGTATGGATCGTAACGACCTTCATAATCATTTTAGCCACCGCTCCACTACGGGCTTTGGCAACACCGGAAGCGTCTGCATGCGGGTACCTCGCTAGTCAAATTGATAAGGCGCAGCCAGGGCCGTTGTTTTTGCCCAGCTATCCGACCGTGGAATCGGGGCCTCTCCATGGCGCCGCATACCTCTATGACAATGCGGTGGCCGTCATCGCGTTGGTCGGTTGCGGTGAGCGAGACAAAGCAAGTCGGATGGGCGCGGCGATCCTCTGGGCCGTCGATAATGACCGGACCTGGCATGATGGACGGCTCCGAAACGCTTACGCCGCGGGTGTGGTGGCGAATGGCTCCGCCAAACTTCCGGGTTGGTGGGACAATAATCGGAACGAATGGTTGGAGGATCGATATCAGGTGGGAAGCGATGTTGGTAACATGGCATGGGCCATGTTGGCGTTGCTGTCGATTGATGATGTGAACACCGGCTCCCCGTTTCGCGATGGTGCAGCGCGGCTTGGCGCTTGGGTCGCGCAATGGGCCGATACGCGCGGTACTGGCGGTTTCACGGGAGGTACGTTTGGGCACGAACCGACGCCGGAAGTGCGGACGTGGAAATCGACTGAACATAATACTGACCTCGCCGCCGCGTTTGGCCTTCTTGCGATCCGCACAGGCGATTCGCGCTGGCGCGATAAGGCAACGGTTGCCGAGTACTTTGTAAATACGATGTGGGATCCGGGGTGCGTCTGTTTCGCCGCAGGAACCGCTGAAGACGGTGTCACGCATAATCCGATTTTGGCTCTGGATGCCCAGATCTGGCCTTTAACAGCGCTTCACGGAGCGGCCGGGAAATTTGCATCGGCAATGACGACCGCCGAACAGCGAATGAGTGTCGGCGGAGGCTTTTCTTACGGTGAAGACCGAGACGGTGTGTGGACCGAAGGTACGAGCCAAATGGCTCTCTTGATGAAATTGCTCGGCAAGACGAAGAGGGCAGAATCGCTGATCGCTGTCATCGAATCCCAGAGGTCGCCCGATGGTGGGTTCTATGCCACGACTGTCCGCGCGTTACCGACGGGGTTCGTGTTGGACACCGACCCGACCAAGCCGCGAAACTATTTCCGATTGTCACATCTTGGCGCAGCTTCGTGGGCTGCCCTTGCGGAACGTGGGTTCAATCCCTTTACGATGACAAAAGGACTTCCCTAGCTGAGCCGCAGTGCTTCTCGTCTCGGCCGTTTCGATCTGTCCTGATTTCGATATGTCCGCTTGGGGGTCACTTGCCGACATTGCCGCGGCTCGGACGTCAGGCCTGTTCAGCCTCTCGAGCGGAGATCCCAAATCTTTGAGTAACCGCCCTACGCCCGCCGCATCAGCTTGAGCGAGGCCGCGAGCCGCAGGCTGCGCTTGCCGGCGAGCGCGATGCCTTCGAGTTCGCCGCTGTCCGCCGTGCAGGTTCCGGAGAAGCCGATCCCGACCTCATAGCCGCCGAACACGGGGTTCTCGCCTTTTGCCGGCGTATGCTCCTGGTTGAGGATCTCGCCCTTCCAGCGGCCGTCAGCCGAGGAATAGGAGCCGAGATAGTAGAAGAACGCATCTCCGCCGAGGATGCGGCCGTCCATCAGCAGCATGACGCCGGAGAGCCCGGCATCGACGCCGTCGAGCGCGCGCAGATGGATCGCATAGAGCCCGTTCACCACCCCGCCTGGACCGATCGTCCCCTGCGGCGGCAACCCCTCGTCATCGAGCCGCGTGAGATTGGCCCAGAAACCGGCGCCCGGCATCGTGTCCGCGCTGCCCGCGAGACGGATCTGGTTGCCGACGAGTCGGCCGCGCGCGCCGATCGCGGCGACATCAGCCCCCATCAGCGGCTTGTAGTTGGGATCGTCGTTGTGCCGTTCGGTGATGACTTCGGCGATGATCTCGCCGTCGCGCTCGAAATAGCTTCCGAGATGCGCGAAGGCCGAATTTCCGCCCAGCAGCTTGCCATCATGCATGCACATGATGCTGCGGCCGAAGGCATCGTTGACGCCGTATTCAACCTTGTAGAGCCCGTCCAGCAACGCAAGTGACCCGCAAAATCATAAGGAAAGCACGCGCTACCTAGCACTGCCATCGCATCAAGACCATCGGGCTTTTTTCGCGCAGGGCCATTCGCGAAGCCACGCCTGCCATGATGCCATCATGCGCCTGTTTTGCCCGACGGCGCAAGCAATTTCGGCAATTCCGCATATGGCGATTTCACACCATTTGCAGGCCTGTGATTTCAACCACTTGGCTACTGTGCATGGGGTTGTTTTTCGAGTTTTTTTGTTTGGCCGGTCGCGAACGGTCCTTGCGCACTCACCAAAGCCGGCTTCGAACCCGCCGGCCGAGGCGCTACGGCATGATCCGGAAAAATGCGCAGCGGTTTCCCGAAAAGATCATGCTCACAAATAAATCTACAGCGCGTTCATCGGGCTTTAGAAGCACAGCGTGGTGACGAGCTTGCCCTGCTTGTCCTTGATCGCATAGGGACAGCGCAGCCCCTCCAGCGCCTGCTTGGCATCCTCGTCGCCGAGCGCTGCGGCGCGCTCGTAGTAGGATTTCGCGGCGTCCTTGTCCTTTGGCCCGCCGCGGCCCTCCTGCGCGAAGGCGCCCATCCGCTCCAGCGCGCCGGGATGGTTTTGCCCGGCAGCCTTTTCGAACAGCGCGCGCGCCGCGGCGTCGTCCTTCGCCCCGCCCGTGCCTTCGGAGAGCATCATGCCGAGCTGGTACTGCGCCTCCGCGTTGGTCTCGGCGGCCTTGCCCAGCAATGCGCGCGCCTGTGCGGGATCGGCCGGCGCGGCACCGCCGCTGCCGCCGAGCGCGGCGAGATTGCTGATGCCGCGGGGATTGCCGGCCTGCGCCGCCTTCTCGAACAATTTCCGCGCCTGCGCTTCGTCCCTGGCGACGCCGGAGCCGGTACCGTAGGCCACGCCGAGCTCGACCATCGCCGCACTCGATCCCTTGTCGGCAGCTTTGCGCCAGGCTGCCATCGCGTCCGCCGGTTGCCGGTTGGCCGCATAGGCGCGGCCGAGCGCGAACATCGCGCGCCGCGACGACGACGCGGCCTGCTTGCAGAACTTGATGGCGGTCGCAACGTCGGAGGCCGCAATCTCGGTCGCGCCCCTGACGTCGGCCGGCTTGTCGGGATCGCTGGGATCGGCCGCGACCCGGTCGCACAGCACGAGGTCGGCCGATTGCCCATGCGCCGACAACGGCACCGCAAGCGTGAGAAGGATGGCAACGAGGAAAGTCCGCATGGACGCCAGGTTGCGTCGCAGTCTCGGCAAATTCAAGGCTCGAGTCCCGATTGGCGCAGCACGGGGACCACCTCGGGCGATGCCAGATAGCGCAGCAGCCGGTCAGCGGCGTCGGCGTTCTCGGCGTTTGTCATCCGACCGGCGGAGAACACGGCCGGCGTTTGCAGATCGTGCGGGATCGGGCCGACCACCTCGATGCCTTCGACCTGCTTCAGCTCGCTGATCTGCTGCACCGCGAGGTCGGCCTCGCCGCTCACGAGCCGCTCCGCGGTAAAGCCCTGCTCGACGATGGTGGCCTTGGCGTTGATCTCTTCCGCGATCCCCATCTGCGCGATCAACCGGGCGAAATAGACCCCGCTCGCCCCCAGTCGCGAATAGGCCACCGACCGCGCCGCGAGCAGCGTGTTGCGCAGTGCGGATGCCGTGGCGATGTCGGGATGTGCCTGCCCTGCCCGCACCGCGATGCCGACGAAGGAGCGCGCGAGATCGGCAGCGCTCTCGGCGATCACACGGCCCTCGCCGATCATCTCGTCGAGCCCTTCGCGGGTGACGATGACGAGATCGGCGGCCTCGCCGTCGCGCAACCGTTTGAGCAGCGCCAGCGTCGGCGCGAAATCGGCATCGATGTGGACGCCGGTCGCGGTCTCGTACGCGGAGGAGAGGCTGCGCATCGCGCCCATCAGGCCGAGCGTCGAGAGCATGCGAATTGTTTCCATCAGCGATTCCCGTGACGATCAGGCGCGGTGCATCAGCTTGAGCGCGGCGGTCAGGCGCAGGCTGCGCTTGCCGGCGAGCGCCGTTGCCTCCACCACCGCCTCTTCGGCATCATAGGTGCCGGAGAAGCCGATGCCGACCTCGTGGCCGCCGAAGATCGGATCGTCCTTGGCCGGCGTGTGCTCCTGATTGAGGATCTGGCCCTTCCAGCGCCCGTTGGCGGCGGTGTAGCTGCCGAGATAATAGAACGATGCATCGCCGCCGAGGATGCGGCCCTTGTTGAGCAGCATCACGCCGGTGAGACCGCCGTCGACGCCATCGAGCATGCGCAGATGCACCGAGTAGAGCCCGTCGGCGATACCGGCCTCGCCGACACCGCCGGCGATCGGCATCTCGTCTTCGGTGATCGGTGTCATCAACGACTGAAAGGGTACGCCGGGCAGCTCCTTGAGCTCGCCCTTGAAGCGATAGAGATCGCCGTCGGCCCAGCCCTTGGCAAGCAACGTCGCATCGTCCGTGCCCGCCATGGCGCGATAGTTCGGATCGGGGTTGTGGCGGACGGTGTTGATCACGACGTCGACGCCGGCTTCGGTCTTCACGTAGGTGCCGATATGGGCGAAGGCCGAATTGCCGCCGAGCATCTTGCCGTTGCCGGCATGCATCACGCTCCGGCCGACCCGGTCGCCGAGCTGAAATCTCACCTTGTAGAAGCCTTCAAACACCAGCCGTCCCCGGCCCTGCGCGCACCCAGACGCACTCTATCCCGCTTTCGGCGGCGATGGACAAGTTTCCGGCCATGAGGTCCGATGAGTCTCCGCAACGGCTGTCAGCAAAATGAAAAATCCGCCGAAGCCTTTCGGCTTCGGCGGATCGAAGTCCAACCCGGGCCAGCCCCCCAGCCCGGGCCGGGAGGATCTTAGGCGGCGGCCTTCTTGTCGGCCGGCACGGAGGCGATCGTCTTCAGGATCTGCGAAGCGATCTGGTATGGGTCGCCCTGCGAATTCGGACGACGGTCTTCCAGATAGCCCTTGTAACCATTGTTGACGAAGGAGTGCGGCACGCGGATCGAAGCACCGCGATCGGCAATGCCGTAGCTGAACTTGTTCCAGGGCGCGGTCTCGTGCTTGCCGGTCAGACGCTTGTCGTTGTCCGGGCCGTAGACGGCGATGTGGTCCATCAGGTTCTTGTCGAAGGCCGCCATCAGCGCCTCGAAGTACTCCTTGCCGCCGACCGTACGCATGTACTCGGTCGAGAAGTTGGCGTGCATGCCGGAGCCGTTCCAGTCGGTGTCGCCGAGCGGCTTGCAGTGGAACTCGATGTCGATGCCGTACTTCTCGGTCAGGCGCAGCATCAGGTAGCGGGCCATCCACATTTCGTCAGCGGCCTTCTTGGAGCCTTTGCCGAAGATCTGGAATTCCCACTGGCCCTTCGCGACTTCCGCGTTGATGCCTTCATGGTTGATGCCGGCAGCCAGGCAGAGGTCGAGATGCTCTTCGACGATCTTGCGGGCGACGTCGCCGACGTTCGAGAAGCCGACGCCGGTGTAGTACGGACCTTGGGGCGCCGGATACCCCGAGGCCGGGAAGCCGAGCGGACGGCCGTCCTTATAGAAGAAGTATTCCTGCTCGAAACCGAACCAGGCGCCGGAATCGTCAAGGATGGTGGCGCGCTTGTTGGTCGGGTGCGGGGTCTTGCCGTCGGGCATCATGACTTCGCACATCACGAGCACGCCGTTGGTGCGGGCGCCATCCGGGAACACCGCGACCGGCTTCAGCACGCAATCGGAGCTGTGGCCTTCAGCCTGCAGGGTGGAGGAGCCATCGAAGCCCCAGAGCGGAAGCTGCTCGAGCGTCGGGAACGACGCGAATTCCTTGATCTGAGTTTTGCCGCGCAAGTTCGGAGTCGGCGTATATCCGTCGAGCCAGATGTACTCGAGCTTATACTTGGTCATTGAGCCTCTCTGTAGATGATGCGAAAGGTGGGGGCCGCAGGCCCCCGCACGATTGTTTACCCGGCCAACATCGGCCGACCCTTTCCAAGCATTTAACGTGCCAAAAGGCCGCAGCGCGGGAGGTTTTCCACCGCCGCCGGCCCCCTCTTCCCTCCCGGCGGATCGGCCAGTGCGCCGTGCGTCATAGCGGCGCACCTTTGCGTGAAGCTGCATCGCAAAAATCCCGCGGAAATCGCCCGATTTTGAAGCAGGCCGGCCCGGGTCTAAGGTTGCCGGCTAAACGCGCATCAACGTCGGGCAATATTCGCCAAGACTGCGACCGTCGCCCGCAACCTTCGCAACGGCCCACGCGTTAGCCACCCGAGCGCTGCCTTAGAGGAAGCAGAATGCAGTCTGCCTACAAAATAGGCCAAGGGTGATTTCCTTTTCAGCACTTTGCATTTCGGAATGCACGGCCGATATGGGGATTCCAGTAACCACAAGCCAACGAGTCGGGCGCACCATGGAGGCCAGCGCTGCGATCTCGGGAGATACCGCAATGATGAACAATGGACTGAGTCACGGATCTGCACAGATCTACCAATTCCCTGTCGGGGGCCGCTCGGCTCTCGGGGGGCGCCGCAACGGTGAGACCCGCCTTCCCGCCAACCACGCCTCGCTCCCCGTGAACGAGACGATTTGCAGCGGCAGCTGGTACCATCAGGAAGCAGTCGATGAAGCCAAGCCGAAATGGGATCGCTGATGCCTGCGTTCGGTTCAATACCGCCGCGGTCTCTCGATGCCCGGCGTCAGT
This sequence comes from Bradyrhizobium sp. 155, assembly GCF_023101105.1. Taxonomy (NCBI): domain Bacteria; kingdom Pseudomonadati; phylum Pseudomonadota; class Alphaproteobacteria; order Hyphomicrobiales; family Nitrobacteraceae; genus Bradyrhizobium; species Bradyrhizobium sp. 155. The sequence goes on from NZ_CP064704.1 coordinate 4,242,237, forward strand.
TCGAAAAAGGGTCGAAACAACGGTGTTTCGGCCCTTTTTGATTCCGGACCTGATTGCGGGATCATATGGTCGCACAGGCGTTCACCGACCGCTTCAGATGCGTGACAAGACACCTCCATGAAAGACTCCCCTACCCGCCATCTCGCCCTGCAAGGCGCCAGCAATTTTCGCGACCTCGGCGGCTATCCGACCGCAGATGGCCGTATCACGCGATGGCGGCAGATCTTCCGCTCCAACCATCTCGGCCAGCTCACTGCTGCCGATATCGAGATCGTCCGCGCGTTGGGCGTGCGCAGCGCCTTCGATTTTCGCGGCGTCGAGGAACGCGCGGCGGGTGTCTGCGTGGTCAACGAGATCGCCGTGCATTCGCTGCCGATCGAGCCGACAGTCGTGGCTGCGCTGCGCGCCGAGCTCGGCAGGGGCAGGTTGACCGCGCCGGTCGCGCTCGAACTCATGCGCGAATCCTATCGCAACTATGTACGCCACAACACGGCCAGTTTCCGCAACCTGTTCGGGCATCTCCTGGAGGACTGCGCGCCGCTCGTGATCCACTGCACCGCCGGCAAGGACCGCACCGGCTTTGCCAGCGCGCTGATCCTGCATGCGCTCGGCGTATCTGATGACGTCATTGCCGAAGATTATCTGCTGACCAACCAGCACTACAAGCGCGACGCATCAAACGTCTCCGATCTTCCCGCCGATGTTCTCGACGCGATCGGCAACGTCGAGGCCTCGTATCTTGCGGCTGCTTTCGAGGCCGTCGGTAGCGAGTATGGCGATCTCGAAACCTACTTGCGCGACGGTCTCGAGCTCGGCACACCGGAGCGGATCGCACTGAAGGCGCGCTATCTGCAATCGTAGGCGGCCGTAAATCTTAAGCGGCCGTGCCGGGAGAACAATGATGCAAGGCAAGGTTCTGATCGTGACCGGCGCACTCGGCGCGCTCGGCAAGGTGGTCGCCGAGACCGCGCTGGCACGCGGCGCGCGCGTGGCCGGCATCGACCATGCGCCATCGCAAATCTCCGCGATGCCTGAGCGCATCGAGATCGGCGGCGTCGATCTGTCCGACGCAGCACAAGCAAAGACGGCGGTCGAGGCAGCGGCGAGACACTTTGGCGGGCTCGACGCGTTGGTCAACATCGCCGGTGGCTTCGCCTTCGAGACCGTCGGCGACGGCGACGTCAAGACATGGCAGCGCATGCATGCGCTCAACGTGCTGACGGCACTCAACGCCTCGCAGGCGGCCCTGCCGCATCTGGCCGCGTCCAAGGCCGGCCGCATCGTCAATATCGGGGCCATGGGCGCGCTTCAGGCCGGCTCCGGCATGGGCCCCTATGCGGCGTCGAAAGCCGGCGTCCACCGGCTCACCGAGGCGCTGGCGAGCGAGTGGAAAGGCAAGGTGACCGTGAACGCGGTGCTGCCCTCGATCATCGACACCAAGGCCAACCGCGCCGACATGCCGAAGGCCGACTTCGCCAAATGGGTGACACCGCAGGAACTCGCCGAAGTCATTCTGTTCCTCGCCAGCGATGCCGCCAGCGGCGTCACCGGCGCGCTGATCCCGGTTGGCGGGCGGGTGTAATCAATCCGGCACCAAGAGCCGGAGATTGCCTCTGAAACGGATGCTCTGCTTGCCGGCGAGCGCGATGCCCTCGCCGTACGCGGTCTCGCCATTGTAAGTGCCACTGAAGCCGATGGTCACGACCTTGCGGCCCCACACCGGGCGCTCGTCGAACGAGGGGGAATGCTCCTCGTTGGTCAGCTCGCCCTTCCACTTGCCGTTGGCCGAGGTGTAGCTGCCGTAGGCGAAGAAGAATGAGTCCCCGCCCCGCATGGTGCCGTCGCGCATCACCATGACGCCTTGGTTGCCGCCCTGGACGGCATCCAGCATTTCGATGCGGATATGATAGAGCCCATTCCTGATGGTCATCTTCGTGAAGCGCCCGATTGTCCCACCCGCAGGATAGCCGGATCATCTGTTCCCGATCAAATGGCGCAGAGCTCTAAGTCCATTCCGGGGCTAAACTGACGCAGACTGATTCTCCGATCGAACGTGACATTCGGAAGCTTCCTTTGGAAACCACGCTCTATCTGCCTGTCAAACGCTTCCTCGAAGAGCTCGGCTTCACGGTCAAGGGCGAGATCGGCGGCTGCGATCTCGTGGGCCTCAGCGCCGGCGATCCTCCGGTGGTGGTGATCGGCGAGCTCAAGCTGACCTTCAATCTCGAGCTGATCCTTCAGGCGGTCGATCGTGCACCGGCCGGCGACGAGGTCTGGATTGCCGCAAAGATGTCAGCGCGCGGCAAGGGACGCGAGACCGACGCACGCTATCGCAATCTCTGTCGCCGCCTCGGCTTCGGCATGCTCGGGGTGACCGACCGCGGTCAGGTCGAGGTGCTGGTGAAGCCGCCGACGGCAGCCCCACGCCGGGAGCCGAAGGTCCGTTCGCGCCTGGTCGCAGAGCATCAGCGCCGCCAGGGCGATCCGGCGCTGGGCGGCAGCACGCGCGCGCCAATCATGACGGCCTATCGGCAGCAGGCACTGGCCTGCGCCTCGGAGCTCGCGGCAGGCCCGCGGCGGGTGAGCGAATTGCGCCGGCGCTGTCCCGATGCCGGCAAGATCATGCTTAACAATGTGTATGGCTGGTTCGAACGCACCGAGCGGGGAATCTACGGGCTGACGGAAGCTGGCCAGGCGGCGCTGAAACGCTGGCCACAACAGCGGGTTGCGGATGTTGCCGGTCTCCCGTCACCACCCTGACACCCAACCGGTGCATAGCTGAGATGCCACACCGATTTCATATTGCAATGCAACATAGACGGCACTAGGTATCCGGCATCGAAACGAGGCCGTTATGAACGCAGACTGGAATACCAAATATGGCACGCGGCGCGTGCGCCACGATCCGCCGACCTTAGACGAGGCGATCTTCGCCGCCGTCGGCATCACCGATGATCAGGAGCAGCAGGCCGAGATCGCCGCAGCCCTGATGGGCATGCCGCTCGATGTCGTCCAGGCCGAGGTCAAGAAACAGGTTCGCACCAACAGCCGCATCACCTCGACCCGCGTGATCGCCGGCGAACAGGGTGCGCAGCGCTCGGTGGTGGTCGAACGCCGTGTCGTGCGCCGCTTCGGCAACGACAAGCGCACCGGCACCTGAGCGCTTAGTTCCCCTATATCCAGTACAAAGCGGACCGGTTTTACCGGTCCGCTTTTTTTGATTCCAGTCGGCTTTTCAGGTCAGGCGGCGCGATTGCCGTAGATGCTGGAGATGATCTTCCAGCAGGTCGAGTTGAAGCTGAGAAGAGCGCGGCCGGCCGTGAATGGCGAGGCCGCGAGATCAGCGAGTTCGTCCTCAGGCGCCTTGGCGAGATCGATCGTGCCGGTCGATTCGCCATGACGGAATTGCAGATGCGCCCCGAACTTCCTGGCGAGCGCGCGCATCGGGTGATTCTCGGCGCCGGTGGTGATGCGCAGGCACTTGTAGCCTTTCCAGCGCGCTTCCGCGATCAGGCGGCTGAACAGCACGGTGCCGACGTTCTGGCGCCGCGCCGAAGCTTCCACGCTGAAGGCGACCTCGGGCAGCGAATCGCCCTCGGGCGGATGCAGCTCGGCCGCACCGCGGACCACGCCATCGACGATATAGGCGACAATAACGGTGCCGTCCTCGGCACAGCGGGCGGCGTAACGCTCGATAAAACCGTCGTCGAGAAAACCGTTGAAGCGGTCGTGCCGGCTTTCGGCATCGAGCCTCAGCAGGTGATCGCGCAAAAGCGGCAATTCTTCCTGCTGGCTCAAGGTCCGCACGTAGCCCTGAACGGACTTCGGGCGGTTGGTTACTTCAAGTCCAAAATCTGCTGCGAGTGACAAGTCAAAACTCCTCTTGGTGTCCCTCGAGGAGGCGTTCGAATCCCTAGGCCTCCAATATTGTGCATCGCAACAAACTTTTCAAGACCGGAACCTGCCCAAGTTTCGGGCACGGGGGCGACTAATTCGTTAATGGAATCAAGCCCCCGTATTCACACGAGGACCAGCTGGGTCTGCGTCACCACGGCAACCAGCTTGCCGTCCTCGGTCTCCAGCCGGGTGGTCCAGACCTGGGTCCGCCGGCCTCTGTGGACTGGGGTGGCGGTCGCGATCACCGTTGTTCCCTCCTTCGCCCCGCCGATGAAATTGGTCTTGCTCTCGAGCGTGGTTGTGCCCTTGGCGTCCTCCGGCAGATTGATCACGGTGGCCGCTGCGCCGACGGAATCTGCCAGCGCCATCACGGCGCCACCGTGGATGGTGTGATGAAGCGTGCAGAGATCAGGCCTGACCGTCATCCGCGCCACCACGCGATCTTTCCCGGCCTCGACGAACTCGACGCCCTTGAGTTCGGCAAACGGCATCTTCATTGCTTTAATTTTCTCGAGCGGCGTCATCGGATCTCCTCCCAAATCATTCTGCTCACAGGGTGAATTGCTCTTCGCGGCAAAGCAATGACGGGGAGACAGCGTTCGTACCTCACGTCACCGCATTCACCACCTGATACTCCGGCCGCCGCCAAATTTCGCCCGCGATCACCTCCTCGATGAACTCGGCTGCCCGCACGATCTCGCCCTCGCCGATATACAGCGGCGTGATGCCAAACCTCATGATGTCAGGCGCGCGGAAATCGCCGATCACGCCACCGGCGATGAGGGCTTGCATCGCGGCATAGCCGCCGTCGAAGGCGAAGGAGACCTGAGAGCCGCGGCGCTCATGCGTGCGCGGCGTAACAAGCTTCAAGGACGGACAGCGGCGTTCGACCTCGGCAATCAGGAGATCGCCGAGGGCCAGCGAGCGGGCCCGGACCTCGGCGATATCGACGCGGTCCCAGATGTCGAGCGAAGCTTCCAATGCCGCCATTGCCAGCACCGGCGGCGTTCCCACGCGCATGCGCTCAACGCCACCTGCGGCCGCATAGGCAAGCTCGAACGCGAACGGCTTTGCGTGTCCCATCCACCCCGACAAAGCGGCGCGCACGCTGTCGGCGTGGCGCGGCGCAACGTAGAGGAAGGCCGGCGCGCCGGGGCCGGCGTTGATGTATTTGTAGGTGCATCCAGCGGCGAAATCCGCGCCGGTGCCTGCAAGGTCAACCGGCAGCGCGCCGGCCGAATGCGCGAGGTCCCAGACCGTGACGATGCCGAGCCCATGCGCTCTTGCAGTCAGCTTCGCCATGTCGTGGCACCGTCCGGTGCGGTAATCGACCTCGGTGATGTAGAGCACCGCGATCTCCTCCGACAACGAAGCCTCGATCTCCTCCGGCGCCACCAGGCGCAATTGATGGCCACGGTCAAGGGTCGCGATCAGGCCTTCGGCCATGTAGAGGTCGGTCGGAAAGTTGCCGGTGTCCGATAGAACGACCTTGCGCGACGCGTTCATGTCGAGCGCGGCGGCGAGCGCCTGATAGACCTTGAGCGACAGCGTATCTCCGACCATGACGGAGCCGGCTTCCGCACCGATCAGGCGCGCGATGCGATCGCCGACATGGCGCGGCTGGGCATACCAGCCAGCCGTATTCCAGGCGCGGATCAAGTCATCGCCCCACTCGGCGGTGATGACGCGGCTGACGCGCTCGGCAACGCCAAGCGGCAACGCGCCGAGCGAATTGCCGTCGAGATAGATCACACCGTCCGGCATATGGAACAGCGCTTTGGTGTCGTCGTAGACGCGAAGCTTGGTCATGGAATTCTCTACAGGATCGTGCGCACGCGCCAGAGTTCCGGAAACAGCTCGACCTCCAGCATGCGCTTGAGGTAGCTGACGCCGCCGGTGCCACCGGTGCCGCGCTTGAAGCCGATGACGCGCTCGACCGTCGTCACATGGTTGAAGCGCCAGCGCCGGAAATAGTCCTCGAAATCGACCAGCTTCTCGGCGAGCTCGTAGAGCATCCAGTGCGTTTCCGGCGCCTCGTAGACGATACGCCAAGCCTGCAGCACACCTTCATTGAAGCTATGAGTCTCGCGAACATCGCGCGCCAGCACGGCCGCAGGCATCTTGAGCCCGTTGCGGTCGGCGAGCCGCAGCACCTCGTCATAGAGGCTTGGCGTTGCGAGCTCGGCTTCGAGCAGCTGCGTTGTTTCCAGATCGTGCGCGTGCGGCTTGAGCATGGCGTGGTTGCGGTTGCCGAGCAGGAATTCGATCTGCCGGTATTGCCGCGACTGGAAGCCTGAGGACTGGCCAAGCTGCGAGCGGAAGCGCGTATACTCGCTGGGCGTCATGGTGCGCAGCACGTCCCAGGCGCCGTTGAGCTGCTCGAAGATGCGCGACATCCGTGCCAGCATCTTCATTGCAGGCTGCACCTCATCCTTCGCGATCGAACGGCGTGCGGAGCTGAGCTCGTGGATGGCGAGCCGCATCCACAGCTCGGTGGTCTGATGCTGGATGATGAACAGCATCTCGTCATGGGCTTCCGACAGGGGATGCTGCGCGCCGAGGATCGCGTCCAGCGCCAGATAGTGTCCATAGGACATGCGCCGGGCGAAATCGGTCTCAGCGCCTTCGCTTGCGGGATCGTATTGGCTGGACGTCATGGCAGGCCCTTTCGATCGATCTTCAAGGCCTCGTCAGTCGAGGCCGATCAGGCGCGCGGTGATGGGCGACGACGGGTCCTTGAGGGCGTCGATCACGGTGAAATGGTTCAGCCCGGGATCGACGACAAGACGCGTCGGCACATCGAAACCAGTCCAGACATTGGCCATCAGATCGGACTGGCGGATGAATTCGGGCCGCTCGTTGCCACCGACCCAGGCGGTCACCGGCGAAGGCCCGCGCGGCAGATGCAGCGCCGCGCTTTCCAGCGTCGCCTCCTCCATCGTCATGCGCAGGGTGTCGTTCATCCTGGTCTTGAGCAGCGGACGCAGATCATGCAGGCCGCTGATGGACAGCGTGCCGGCGACGCGGTTGTAGACGGCGGGCTCCAGCCGGCTGTCGTCGCACAGCATACGCGTAACGAGATGCCCGCCGGCGGAATGGCCGGCGAGCCGGATCGGGCCCGCGACCAGCGAGGCCGCCTTGGCAATCGCTGTGGTGATTTCCGCCGTAATGTCGGAGATGCGCGCGGCCGGCGTCAGCGTGTAGCTTGGCAGTGCCACCGTCCAGCCGTGATGGCGCGCGCCTTCGGCGAGATCAGTCCATGTCGACTTGTCGAAGCGCATCCAGTAGCCGCCGTGGACGAACACGACGAGGCCCTTGCTGTCGCCGTCGGGCAAGATCAGATCGAGGCGCTGGCGCTCACCGGGGCCATAGGCGATGTCAGCGCGAAACTCCTTCAGCCCGGCGCGATAAGCCGCCGCCCGCTCCGCCCACAGCGCCGGTATCTTGTCCGAGCCCGGGATATGGGCCGAATTGGCGTAGGCGTCATCCCAATCGCGCATCGTGCTTCCTCGACGGACTCAAGGCCTTGTGGACCAGGCGCCAGTCTGCCACCAGCGCGGGCGGCATCCTAGTCTTTCTTTAAGCTTAAAGGATTTGGGCGCCGGGGGATTGGGCAGCCGGAAGATGGTTCGTTCCCCAGGGCGCAGCGCAGCGTGAAACGATGCGCTGCTGAACCGCGGTCCAAATGTGCGGTGACGTGGGTCCTGGCTCTGTCCGGGACACGAGGGCTACCCCTGCTCCACCCCGCACCAATCCGCGATGAACAGCGCCATTGCCTTGGTCGTCTTTTTCAGCGAGTCCAGATCGACATATTCATTGAAGCCGTGCATCTCGCCGCCACTCGCGCCGAAGCACAGGCTCGGGATGCCGTGATTGAGGCCGTAGAAGCGGGTGTCGGTAAGCGCGGTGAAGACGAGGTCTTCGATTTGGCCGCCATAGACGGTGCTGAAGGCCTTGCCGAACGCCGCCTCAGGCGCGGTGGCATTGGTCAGCTCATAGCCTTCCGACAAAAAGCCCGACCATTCGATCTTCGGCGGATTGTTGGCGAGGAAGCGGTGGTTGCGTGCGGCGGCGGCGACACGCGCAAGAATCTCCTTCTGGTGATCGGCGATCGACCAGCCCGGCAACACGGCAATCCGGCAATCGACGTCGCACCAGGCCGGCACGCTGGAGGCCCAGTCGCCGCCCTTGATGATGCCGGGGTTGAAGTTGATGGGATGGTTCAGCGTCTTGAAGTGACGATCGGCTTTCGCGCGCTCGTTCCACTCGATCTCGAGTTTTTGCAGCGCCTGGATCAAATGATAGGCCGCCATGATTGCATTCGCGCCGGAGCCGGCGAAGGCGACATGGGTCGGATGGCCCTTCACGCGCAGGCGGAACCAGATCACGCCCACCTGCGAGCGCACCATCTTGCCGCCGGTCGGCTCAGGAATGAAGCAGGCATCCGCACGATAGCCTCGTTGAAGCGTCGAGAGCGCCCCGACGCCGGTGCTCTCCTCCTCGATCACAGACTGGAAGTGAATCCGCGCCGTCGGCCTCAGGCCGGCGGCCCTGATCGCATCGAGCGCGGAGAGCGCTGCGATGGTGCCCGACTTCATGTCGCAGGCACCGCGACCGAACATCTTGCCGTCCTTGATGACGGGCGAGAACGGCGGGGTGTCCCACAATTCCAGCGGCCCCGCGGGCACCACGTCGCAATGGCCCTGGAGGATCAGCGATTTGCCCGCCTCGGTTTTGGGCCGGTACGTGCCGACCACAGTGCGGGCCTTCGAAAAATCGTGCTCGATGGGCCCGAAGCCGCGCAGATCCTTGAGGTCGTCGACATTGATGTGCCAGTCGTCGACCTCGTATCCGCGCGCGCGCAGGAGGTCGCCGATCATGTCCTGGCATGGCCCCTCCGCACCGCGCGTCGAGGGGATCGCGACGAAATCGCGTGTGGTCGCGAGCTGGGCTTCGAAGCCGGCATCGACGGCGTCAAGAATCCTCTGCTGCGTTTCGGCATTCATCCGGCAACTCCAATCGGGCATTGAGATCATCGATGGAGCGCAAGCTAACCGATTTCAGCCGTTCCGGTACTCTGCAAAATAGGCATCCCGCAATGCATCTTCGAGCAGCCGGCCCTCCGAATAGCCATTCAGTGTCGCCGGCCGGCGCACGCCGTCGAGCAGCCGCGGGCAAGGCTCCGGCGCGCCGAGCACCGTGCGCACCGGGATGCGCTCGGCATAGATCGGCAATTCATAGTCCTCGTCGTCGTCGGCGACACCCTTGGCCCGGATTTTCGCGGAGGCCTCCTCGATCTCCATCGCGATAAAGGAGGTCGCCTTGATCTCCTGGGTGTTGCTCGCCCGCAGGCTCGCGGTGCGATCGGGGAAGAAGCGGTCGACCATCGCGATGACCGCGCGCTCTTTCTCGTCGGGATCGGTGACGAGATAGGCGGTGCCGAATGCCATCACGGCGCGGTAGTCGGCCGAGTGATTGAATCCGCAGCGCGCCAGCACCAGGCTGTCGAGATGGGCGACCGTCAGGCACACACGCTCGCCCCTGGTCTGGTTGCGCAGCATGCGGCTGGCGCTTGAGCCGTGCCAGTACAGCTTCGTCCCTTCGCGCCAGAAGAAGGTCGGCGTGCAATAGGGCTGGCCGTCGATCGCGTAGGAGACGTGGCAGAGCATCGAGGAATCCAGGATGCGATGAACGGTGTCGTGATCGTAGAAGCCGCGGTCATGACGGCGCTTCACCTGGTTGCGCGTGGATATCGGATAGGAATTCTGGTTCTCGGTCTGGCTCACGGCCGCTCCTGTCGGATTTGAACAATGCCAGAACAGTTGTAGGCGCGGATTTGGTCTGCGATAGTGCCAATTCCATGCGAAAAATTCCGACCAATTCCGTCCCGTCGCCCGCCAAGGCCGAGCTGCCGCTCGACCTCGCAGGCCCGCACATCACGGCTGGCGCCTCGTCGGCGCACCGGCTGTATCAGGCACTGTGCGAGATGATCGTCGGAGGTCTGGTGAAACCCGGCGAGCCGCTGCCGCCGTCGCGCACGCTGGCCAAACAGACCGGCTTTCGGCGCAATGCCGTCGTCACCGCCTATGAGCGGCTGATCGCCGACGGCTTTGCCGACGCAACCGTCGGCTCCGGCACCTTCGTGGCCGCGCGCATCCCCGCGCGCGCGGCCGAGCCGAAGCGGCCCAAGATCAGCGTCGAAACGCCGGGGCAAGGCGCGTTTTCACTCGGCTGCACCCATATCGACGCGCGTGCCGTGCAGCATTTCCGGGCCTTTGTCGGCCGTCGCATGCGCGCCTTCGGCGCGGAGCATCTGCACTATGGCGATCCCCGTGGCAGCCGCGAACTGCGTGCGGCGATCGCCGATCATCTGTTGTCGGCGCGGGGCCTGCGCTGCGATCCCGATCAGATCATGCTGACGTCAGGCACGCTGCACGCGCTGCGCATCGTGCTGAGCGCAATCCTGAAGCCCAACGACCAGGTCTGGTGCGAGGACCCGGGTTACCCCGCCGCGCGCAAGACTATCGCGCATTGCGGCTATCGTGCCGTCTCCGTTCCCGTCGACGCGCACGGCATGCGGGTCGCCAAAGGCCGCGCAGCGGCGCCGTCCGCGCGCGCAGCCTATGTGACGCCGTCGCACCAGTTTCCGCTGGGTGTGCAGATGTCGATGCCGCGGCGGCTCGAGCTGCTGGACTGGGCCAGGCAGGCCGGCGCCTTCGTGCTGGAAGACGATTACGACAGCGAATTCCGTTACGACGGCGCGCCGCTGATGTCGCTGGCCGGCATCGATCATCTCCAGCGCGTGATTTACATGGGTACGTTCGCCAAGACGTTGTTTCCGGGCCTGCGCATCGGCTATTGCGCCCTGCCCGAGCGCTTGATTGCGGATGTGACCGCGGCGCGGGCTGCGCTCGACCGCTTTCCCGGCACGCTGATGGAGGGTGCGGTGGCCGACATGCTCAATTCCGGCGCGTTCGCGGCGAACCTGAAGCGCGTGCGCAAGCTTTACCGCGAGGCGCGCGACGCGCTGGCCGGGAGGCTCGAAGCCGCATCCGATGGCGTGCTGTCGGTGCCGGTCCCATCACAGGGTCTGCATCTAGTCGCCCGGTTCGATCCCTCGGTCGATCCGCTCGTGGCGGCGAAAGCCAAGCAGGCCGCGGGCGCCGAAGGCTGGCTGTTGGCCGACACCTATTCACGCGCGCGCCCACAGCCCGGTTTCGTGCTGGGATTTTCCGGCCACGCGGTTTCGAAGCTCGTGGCCTCCGCCGAACGACTCGCGCGGGAATCGCGAGTGGCCTTGCGAGCGAGGCGCACGCCGGCCCGGCGGGCATGATGAACGTTCACTATGAGAATCGGCTGCCGCTCCCTACATTGCGGCATCGATGCCGGGAGCTCACACCATGCCGCTACGCCGCGCGACTTGCCTCTCGCTCCTGATCTTCATCGCACTCGCCGCGACCGCGCGCGCAGGCACGGTCGGACGCGAGCAGGACATCGTCGATCTCAAGCTCGGCCAGCGCGTGCAAGTGGACGACGGAACCTGCCCCGCCGGACAGGTCAAGGAAGTGCGCGGCGCCAAGATGACCGACAAGGGCGTCGCACGGACGAGCACCTGCGTGTCGCGGTTTGGTCCGAAATCAAAGCGATGAGCGCTACTTCGCCGGATCGAACATACATTGCAGGGTCGGCTTGGCGATCTTGGTGAAGGTCGGGCCGATTTCGGTCTGCTTTGCGGCCGGCACCCAGTCGGTCTCGATCGTCGGCACCCCGGTCTCGCTGATGCCGCGCAGCAGGGCCTCGCGAAGATCGCGATCCTCGACGACGGCGGCAGCATGATCGTGCAGGCAGCCGCAGACCTCTTCCGGATGCTCCCATCGCCCGAGCATGCGCGGCGCGCATTGCCTCACGAACTCGGTACGGGGATCGGGTAATCTCGAGGGAGAGCGCACTTGCGCCTGAACGGCACTGATCGTCAGAAGGGATATGAACGCCGCGGCGCAGGAACGAGCAAGCATGATGGCCTTTATTGGCTGATTTTTCTTGTTGGCGATCAGAAGCGCGCGGCAACCACGATCGGCTGCGGTGCCGGGGTCATGATCGGCGAGCCGCTGTACTGGAAAGTACCGATACCCGGGACATTGCCGTCCGGCGAGCCTGCGAACGAGGAGCCGGCGAGCACGAAACCGAAAGCAAGGATGAGGCTGAGCGTGCGCATGAAGTTCTCTCCGAATTCGGTGGCCGGCGTGCGTCGTCGTCGTTGTGAGATTGATAACCATGGGCGGTTTCGCGCGTGATGCGCCAAAGCCGGAAAATGGTTTCGTCTCCGTGAGAATTGTTTCGTCCCGCTCGAGGCGACGACATATTCCATGAAAATCTCAATCTTTTCAGATGGGTCGTGCGGTCACCCAATGTAGCCTGGCAGGTTCCGGCGAGCTCGGATGCGCCGCGGAACGCCGGCGCCGTCATGATCCCGCCTCACACCCTTCACATGCGTTTTACGTTTTTCTGCTGAAGAGAAGCCGAACGAAGGCTGGGTCCTGTCGAACCGGGGGCGCTTCGACTGCGACCCAAGCTATCGAGACCGAGGACGCCCGAGCATCGCCGAGCGCGTTCATGTGAGGAACAGCCATCATGACCGCGCAGAATCGCGCAACGACGCGCGATGCGGACCAACGAACGGACCGCCGGGAGCAACGACCTGTTCACAGCAGTGCCCATTCGCCTGGCGAAATGGCGCTGCAATCGAGCCGGGGCTTTGAGGCCACGCCGCAGTCATTCGTGCGGCTGACCGGCTCGCATCTTGCAAAACCGCGCGCCATCCGCGCTGACATCATCGAGTGAACGCAAACCCCTCACTGAGTGCACGCGAGAGCGTCACTGAGTGAACGCAAGAGCGTCACTGAGTGAAGAACTCTCCGCACTTCTGGACGTTGGCGTCCGCCGGTCCCCACGGCATGACCGGCACGGTCGAGGTCGAGTTCTTCGGCGAACCCTCGATCAGCCTGTCCGAATAGACCATGTAGACCAGCACGTTGCGCTTCGCGTCACAGCCGCGCACGATCTGCATCTTCTTGAAGAACAGCGAGCGGCGCTGGCGGAACATGTCGTCGCCCTGCTCCATCTTGTTCTTGAACTTGATCGGGCCGACCTGACGGCAGGCGAGCGAAATGTCCGAGACTTCCTCGGCAAGGCCCAGCCAGCCCTTGAAGCCGCCCTTCTCCGGCACCGTAAAATGACAGGCCACGCCCTCGACTTCAGGATCGTCGAGGCCGTAGGTCGCAAGCTTGTCGTTCGGGCTCATCCATTTGAACACGGTCGAGCGGCGAAAGATCAGATCCGGCTCGTCGGCGGCGAAGGCGGACGCTGCCGGCACGGTCAACGCCATGAGGAATAAAGCGAGGCCTTTCAAGCGGATGCTGGAAAGACTGGGGAAACGAGATGACATGAACCTCTCCGGTAACAACTTCCAGCAATGTAGGGATGAGGCGACCGATCAGGAAGACGACCGGCAAGCCGACACGGCCGCCGTTTACCGCTCCGTGAGGCTTTTTTGCTACGCTTTGGACAAATGTAGCTGATGGCAGAACCGCCATGCTGGTGAACGCGTATCCCCTCTGAGAGACTAACATCTGATTTGGATTATGGATTCGAGGATGAACAGCGTGAACGGGGCCGGTTTTTCTGCCAAGCCGACGCGGCTTTGGCAGGTCGCCATTTTGGCGGCGGCGGGTGCGATCGGCACGGCAAGCCAGGCGGACGCAGCGTTTTATTACTGGACGGACTATTCCGACGGGTCCTACGGGCGCCAGGAGCGCCATCTCGACGTCCCGCGCCAGAAACCGCAGAAGCGCGGTGCGGTCGGCAAAAAAGACCTTGTTGCCGAAAAAGAAGCCGGCACCAAACCGCAAGGTCCTCTCGTCATCGTCGTCTCGATCGACCGGCAGAAGGTCACGGTCTACGACAGCAAAGGCGTGTTCGCGGAATCCCCGGTTTCGACGGGCATGAAGGGCCATTCGACGCCGATGGGTGTGTTCAGCGTCATCCAGAAGCACAAATTCCACCACTCCAACATCTATAGCGGCGCGCCGATGCCGTACATGCAGCGGATCACCTGGTCGGGCGTTGCCATGCATGCCGGCGTGCTGCCGGGCTATCCGGCCTCGCACGGCTGCATCCGCATGCCGATGGCGTTCGCGGTGAAGATGTGGAACTGGACCAGGATGGGCGCGCGCGTGATCGTTTCGCCCGGTCAGATGTCGCCGCAGAAGTTCTCACATCCGCTGCTTGCCTCGCTGCGCGTGCCACCGCAACCCGCGGCCAGCCTCGAGCCGCAGACCAATGCCGGCGACAAGGCCGACAAGGGCACGGCCAATACCGCGGCCACCGAAGCAAAGCCGGTTGAAACGAAAACCGCCAGCGCCGACGGCGTGCCCGAGCTGCGCTCGTCGGTCGGCCACACCGTGATGTCGGACGTGACCACCGGATATGCCCCAGCCCGCGAGGAGGCCCCGGCATCGGCCGACAACACCGAGACAACGGCAAAGCCCGAGACCAAGCCCGCTGAGGCGGCGGACGCGGCCAAGCCAGAGGCCGGAGACGCCGCGCAGCCCGCGAACACTGAAGCGAAGCCTGTCGACGCCGCGGAGACGCCGAAGTCCGAACTCGCGAAGACATCCGATGCACCGGCCGCGGCGCCAGCGCAGGCGGCCACGACCGACGTCAAGAAGGACGAAACCCGCGTTGCCGATCCGGCGCCCGTGGCAAAACCTGAAGCGCCCAAGCGAGCGGGCCAGATCGCGGTCTTCATCAGCCGCAAGGATTCCAAGCTCTACGTGCGGCAGAACTTTGCGCCGCTGTTCGAGGTGCCTGTCACAATCGCCGCGAGTGATCGGCCGCTCGGCACGCATGTCTTTACCGCCGAAATCGACAAGGCCGATTCCAATGCGCTGCATTGGTCGGTGGTGTCCTTGCCAGTGTCGGTCCGTTCTGCCGCGCGCGAAGATGACGGCCGCGTGACAGGCCGCCAACGTGGCGCGGCGGTGATTCCCGTCGCCGTAAAGCCTGTGGTCCCGCCGGACAGTCCAGCCGAGGCCCTGGACCGCGTCTCGATCCCGGCCGACACGATCGCGAGGATCAACGAAATGCTGACATCGGGCGGCTCGATCATCGTCTCCGACCAGGGCATCAACCAGGGCGAGACTGGCGAAGGCACCGATTTCATCGTCCGCCTGTACTAACGCGCCTCATCGCGGCAGATAACGCCGTGTTGACGACGCCGCTCGCACCGACGGGGTAACATGCGCCCCGGATCATTTCGGGGGACGCCGTTATGATGAACCGCAGGACCATACTCATCGCCGCCTTTGCAGGCACGCTGGCGCCGGCGACGCGTGCACTGGCGGATGGCGGCATGAGCCGAATTTCCGCCTACGCCTTCTCTTTCCCGGCATTGTCAGGCGACGACATCCGCCTTGCGGCCTTCACTGGCAGGCCGCTGCTGGTGGTGAACACCGCTTCGCTCTGCGGTTACACGCCGCAATATGCCGGCCTGCAAGACATCTGGGGCGAGTTTCGCGAACGCGGCCTCACCGTCATTGGCGTGCCCTCCAACGATTTCGGCGGACAGGAGCCCGGCGGCACCAGTGAGATCTCGGAAACCGCCCACCACCAATACGGCGTGACCTTCCCCATCGCGGCCAAGGCCGTCGTGGTCGGTGCAAAGGCGCATCCATTCTACAAATGGGCGGCAGAGGCGCGCCCGCGAGAAGTTCCGCGCTGGAACTTCCACAAATATCTGATCGGCCGGGACGGCTATATCGCCGATGTCTTTGCATCCGCGGTCGAACCGGCCGACACGCGGATCAAGACGGCGATCGCCAAGGCGCTGGCCGACACTTGACGCCACGCGTCCCCAACCCGGTTGGGCACAATTGGGCTGGCGCGCCAAACAGCCGTTGCAATGGCGAGGGCCCACCATCTAGGCTAGGATTGTTATGGGCAGGATGGTTTTGCCGAAGGCGAAAAGCCGCGGCGGAACAACGGGATCAATCTCGAGGACAACACCATGCGTGTGGCGGCAGGACTGATATTGGCAAGCGCGATGTCTCTGGCGATGACGGGCGCGGCATGGTCGCAGACCCCGGCTGCAAAGCCCGCCGCCGCGACGCAGGCCGCACCGGCGGCAACACCGGCTGCGGCTGCGCCCGCTGCAGCTCCCGCACCCGCTCCTGCAGCAGCCGCCGCGCCGGCGGGCTTCGTCA
Organism: Bradyrhizobium sp. 155; assembly: GCF_023101105.1. Classification (NCBI taxonomy): domain Bacteria; kingdom Pseudomonadati; phylum Pseudomonadota; class Alphaproteobacteria; order Hyphomicrobiales; family Nitrobacteraceae; genus Bradyrhizobium; species Bradyrhizobium sp. 155. Next base: position 4,258,394 of record NZ_CP064704.1, read on the forward strand.
ATCCTCCGCCGCCTAAGCAGGCGCCGCAGCCCGCCCGCGCAGCCTGCAACACGCCGGGCGCGCTTGGGGTCGCCCGCACCGTCGAGATCGACACCACGGGCGGTCCTGGCTTCGGCTTCGAGCATTTCAAGGAGCTCGATTTCCTGCGCGACCACGAGGTAGTGCTGACCTTCGACGACGGCCCCTGGCCCAAGAACACGCCCGCGGTGCTGAAGGCGCTCGCCGACGAGTGCACCACCGGCATCTTCTTCTCGATCGGCAAGCACGCGACCTACGAGCCGGAGATCCTGAAGCAGGTCTACGCGGCCGGCCATACCGTGGGCACCCACACCTGGTCGCACGCCAACCTCAACAACAAGAAGCTCACGGAAGCGCAGCGCAAGGAAGAGATCGAGAAGGGTCTTTCCGCGGTGAAATGGGCGCTCGGCGGCATTTCGCCCTCGCCTTTCTTCCGCTTCCCGGCGCTCCAGCATCCGCCGGAGATGGTCACCTATCTCGGCAACCGCAACACGGCGATTTTCTCCTGCGACATCGACTCCTTCGACTTCAAGGCCTCGAAGCCCGAGAAGGTGGTCGAGACCGTCATGAAGAAGCTCGACAGCAAGGGCAAGGGCATCATCCTGATGCACGACTTCCAGAAGCACACTGCGGAAGCCCTTCCCGAATTGCTCAAGCGCCTGAAGGCTGGCGGTTACAAGGTGGTGGCGATGCGCGCCAAGTTCCCGGCCTCGACGCTGCCGGAATACGACCAGGATCTGCTCAAGGACGTCAAGCTGCCGACGGTGAGCAACCGGCCAGTCAACAGCGTCGTGACGACGGTCTCCGAATAGCCGCGCCCTTGTCCTTTCGCATCGAAGGCTACGTCATCGTCTCCGCGGACGGCATGCTCGCCGACGCGGAGCATGTCATGCCCGACAGCCTGAAGTTCGAAGGCGACAAGCTGTTCTTCGAGCAGGCGCTCGATCGCGCCGCGCTGATCGTGCACGGCCGTCACTCGCATGAGCAGCAGCCGAATTCACCCAAGCGCAAGCGCCTGATCCTGACCCGCAAGATCCAGACTCTGACCGTCGATCACGAGATGCCGAACGCGACCTTGTGGAATCCGGCTCACGCCAGCTTTGAGGACGCCTGTGCGTTCGCCGATGTCGCTTCCGGCACCATCGCAATCATCGGCGGCCCCGTCGTGTTCGACATGTTCATGGATCGCTACGATACGTTCTGGCTGTCGGAAGCCCCGCACCTTCGGCTGCCCGGCGGCGAGGGCTGTTTTGTCGAAGTACCGGGGCGCACGCCTCAGGAGGTGCTGGCCTCACACGGGATGAAGCCGGGCGCGCCGTATCTGCTCGACGCCGCGCATGACGTGACGGTGACGCCATGGCGCAGGACGTAGTGGCTTAACCTTTATACGTCCCCGTAGGCCGCCTCGGCCGGACGCGTGGCGCGCCCGTAGCCCATGATCATGAACAGGGCGCCGATGATCGACAGGTTCTTGAGCGCGTCGACCAGCATCTTGCCGTTGTCAGGCGGCACCTGGTTCCAGAAGTCGTAGAACAGGAAGGTCGCGACCGCGACATAGATAATCATCAGCATCGCGAAGAAGCGCGCGCCGAAATTCAGCGCGATCATCACGCCTGCGATGATCTCGAGCACGCCGACTGCGATCGCCAGCAGTTGCGGCGTGGTCATGGCCGTCGCCGTCTCGATCTGCTTGGCGTAAGGCGCGATCATGTCGGGCATCACGACCTTGGCGGCGATGAAATCAACGGTCGCCTGCATGGCAAACAGTCTTGCCGCACCCGTGTAGATGAACAGCACGGCGAACAGGATCCGCCCGAAAGTCACGAACGCTGGCATGATCGGCCTCTTTGCTCAGGCTTTTGAATTCTCGCGAAAGCACTTCGCGATTATGAAGATACATTCGCCGGTTTACAAACGGGGAAATGGCTAACTGCGAGCAATTCAAAGTTGGTGGCCCGGCACTGCACCTTCTTACCTTGTGGGAGAAGGTGCAGTGCCGGATGAGGGGTCTCGCTCTGCAAATTCAACCGTGAGAAATGTGCGCGCGGAAGCAACCCCTCACCCGTCTCGCCGCTCCGCGGCGAGCCACCCTCTCTCACAAGGGGAGAGGGGAAGGCCACGCACGCCCTACGTAAACAACGTCGGCTGCTGCCGCGACGCGCGCTCCTGCGCTTCCACCACAGCCACTGCGGTCATGTTGAGGATGCCGCGCGCCGTTACCGACGGGGTGAGGATGTGAGCCGGGCGCGCCGGGCCGATCAGGATCGGCCCGACGGGGAGCGCGTCCGCCAGCGACTTGATCATCTGATAGGCGACGTTGGCGGTGTCGAGGCTTGGCATGATCATGATGTTGGCTTCGCCCTCGAGCTTGGAGTGCGGCAGCACCATCTTGCGCGCGGCGGCCGAGAGCGCGGTGTCGCCTTGCATCTCGCCGTCGGCCTCGAGTTCCGGATGCTTCTCCTTCAGGAGCTGGGTTGCCCGGCGCATCTTGCGCGAGGATTCCGTGTCGTAGCTGCCGAAATCCGAATGCGAGACGAAGGCGATCTTCGGCTTGATGTTGAAGCGTTGGACGTGGACCGCCGCGAGCGAGGCGATCTCGGCGAGCTCTTCGGCGCTCGGATTGGGCCGCACCTGGGTGTCGGCGATGAAGAAGGCGCCCTTGCTCGTGATCAGCAGCGCCAGCGCCGCATAGTCGCTGATTCCCGGGGTGAACCCGACGATCTCGCGAACATGGCGCAGATGGCTCATGTAGCGGCCCTCGACGCCGCAGAGCATGGCGTCCGCCTCTCCGCGCACCACCGCGAGCGCCGCGATGACGGTGTTGTTGGTGCGCACCACCGTGCGCGCCGCATCCGGCGTCACGCCGCGGCGGCCGGCGACCTCGCCATAGGACTGCACGTAGGAGCGGTAGCGCGGATCGTCCTCGGGATTGACCAGGTCGAAGTCCCTGCCGGCCTTGATAGACAGGCCGAAGCGCTCGATGCGGGCCTCGACCACCGACGGACGTCCGACCAGGATCGGCATCGCCAGCTTCTCTTCCAGCACCACCTGGGTGGCGCGCAGCACGCGCTCATCCTCGCCTTCGGCGTAGATCACGCGCACCGGTTGGGTCTTGGCCTTGGCGAACATCGGCTTCATGACGAGGCCGGAGCGGAAGGCGAAGCGCTCGAGCAACGCGGTGTACTCGTCGAAATTGGTGATGGGCCGGGTCGCAACGCCCGATTCCATCGCGGCCTTCGCCACCGCCGGCGCGATGCGCAGGATCAATCTCGGATCAAAGGGACTCGGGATCAGCGAGCCCGGGCCAAACCCTTGCGTCTCGCCGGTATCGAAGCCTTGCGCGACCGCATCGGACGGCGCCTCGCGCGCGAGCTGCGCGATGGCCTCGACGGCGGCGTGCTTCATCTCCTCGTTGATCGCGGTGGCGCCGACATCGAGCGCGCCACGGAAGATGAAGGGAAAGCACAGGACGTTGTTGACCTGGTTCGGATAGTCGGAGCGGCCAGTGCAGATCATGGCGTCGGGACGGGCTTTGCGCGCCTCCTCCGGCATGATCTCCGGCGTCGGATTCGCGAGCGCCATGATGAGCGGCTTGTCGCCCATCGCCTTGGCCATCTCGGGCTTGAGCACGCCCGGTGCGGAGAGGCCGATAAAGATGTCGGCGCCGCCGATGACGTCGGCGAGCGTGCGCTTGTCGGTCTTCTGCGCATAGACCGCCTTCCAGCGGTCCATCGTGGTGTTGCGGCCTTCGTGAACAAGGCCGTCGATGTCGCAGACCCAGATGTTCTTGCGCTGCGCCCCCATCGACACCAGCAGGTTCAGTGTCGCAAGCGCTGCGGCCCCTGCCCCCGATGCCACGATCTTGACGTCCGACAGGTTCTTGCCGTTCAGGCGCAGACCGTTGGTGATCGCGGCGGCGACGATGATCGCGGTGCCGTGCTGGTCGTCGTGAAAGACCGGGATCTTCATGCGCTCCTTGAGCTGCGCCTCGATCTCGAAGCATTCCGGTCCGCGGATGTCCTCGAGATTGATGCCGCCGAAGGTCGGCTCGAGCGCGGCCACGGTCTCGACCACGCGTTCGATGGTGTCGGCCGCGATCTCGATGTCGAACACGTCAATGCCGGCGAATTTCTTGAACAGGACCGCCTTGCCCTCCATCACCGGCTTCGAGGCCAGCGGGCCGATATTGCCGAGGCCGAGCACGGCGGTGCCGTTCGAAACCACGGCAACCAGGTTGGAGCGTATCGTCAGCGTCGCCGCTTCCGCGGGGTTCTTGGCGATCTCCATGCAGGCGGCGGCGACGCCGGGGGAATAGGCCAGCGCGAGGTCGCGCTGGTTGGCGAGCGGCTTGCTCGCCTGGATCTCGAGCTTTCCGGGGCGCGGCAGCCGATGATAGGCCAGCGCCGCCTGGTGGAGATCATCAGAATAGGACGACATGCGGTGTCTTGCCTCGCGTTACCGGCCTCAAACTACGTTGTCCTGACCGGCCCGCCTTCGGGTGGTATTTCCGGGTCATGGAAACGGGATGAAGCACGTCGGGCGGCCCGGTGGCAACATCCGATTGCGGCCCCATCAACAGGGCGCGCGGTCAAATATCTGATAGCGCTCGCTTTCCCTGGACCGCGCGTTGCTTTGCGAATATGGCAGGTTGCGTGCTGCAACGCGAGCAACTGGAGCTGGGAATGAAGTGAATCCTGATCGGCTTCATCGTCGTGGCCGTGGTGGGCGCGGGCGGATGGTTGGGCTTCAGCTTCTACGCAAAACATCGCGTCACCGCCGAGGTGGAGACCGCGTTCGAGCAAATCCGCAAGCAAGGCGGCAAGGCTAGCTACGGCAAGATCGCCTTCGATCTGCCCACGCGCACCCTCACGATCGAGGACATCGCGGTTACGCCGGGCAAGGCACCGCAGGCGCAGATCAGGATCGCCGCCATCAAGGGCACGGGCGTTCGCCAGATCGACGAAACAAGGATCTCGGCCGACGCCGTCGACATCACCGGGCTCGAGGTTACGCTGGACCAGATCGGCGCTGCCAAGCTGAAGGTCGCGTACAAGATCCCGCACCTGGTCATGCGCGACTATGCCGGTCCTGTTCAGGCGGGTCAGGTGCCGGCGGACAGCTCGCTGGTCGATATGTACCGCTACGTGCTCGGCCAATATACGAGTGTCGCTGCATCGTCGCTCACGGCTCCGACCCTCACGATCAGCTTCGATTCCCGCGCCGCCGGCAGCGGCGAGGTCACCTATTCCGAACTGGCGATCCAGAACCTAAAGCACGGCAAGATCGACGGGATGAAGTCGGACCGCGCCGTGATCTCGGTCGACGTGAAGCAACCCGGCAAGACGGACAAGCTGACGGGTGAATCGTCGAACATCATCGTCAACGATTTCGACGCGACCGCGATCATCGCCGCGCTCGATCCGCAGACGGCCAGCGACGACAGCTATCGCCGGGTCTATCGGCAGGTCTCGACGGCCCCTATGCGCTCAAATCGGCACAGGGGATGCGAGTGGATGTCGACGGGTTCACCATGGAAGACATCGCCGTCCAGCCGTCGAAATTCCGGCTGGCCGAGATATTTGCCGCGCTGCCACGGGATCAATCGGCCCCGCCGACTCCGGCGCAGGCACGCGAGCTGCTGGAGAAGCTCGCCGGAGTTTATGAGGGTCTTCGCATCGGTAAGGCCGAAATCGGCAAGATGTCGGTCGGCACGCAAGGAACGGCCACGGTTGGTGCCATCCGATTTCGCGACGGCGAGTTCGCGGTCGAAGGCGTCGACGCGCCGTCTCCGCAGGGACAGTTCAAGATGGAGCGCTTTGCGCTGAAGTCCTTCAGCACGGCGAGTTTGATGCGCTGGGCAGCAAGCCTCACCACTGCCGGGCGGGCGCCCTCGCCGGATCAGATGCTCGGGCTGTTCGGCGTGCTCGCAGGCGCGGAGATCAAGGGCGTGACGGCGCCGTTCAAGACCACCAATAAGCTGGTCATGATCGACACACTGAGCCTGGACTGGCGGCAGCTGGTCGGCTCGATCCCGAGCAAGGCGCATGTGGTTGCCAAATTTGTCACGCCAGCCGATCCATCCGGTCCAAAACAGCTTCCATTGATTGCCAGCGGGATCGACAAGCTCGCTATCGACCTCGATCTCGGCGCTGCCTGGACCGAACAGTCCAACAGCTTCGCTCTGACGCCCGCGACCCTCGACATCGGAGGCATCGCAAGAGCGCAACTGCGTATGGCGCTCGGCAACGTACCACGCGAGGTGTTTTCGGCCGATCCGGCCCAGCTCATGGGCCAGGCGGCCCGGATCGAGGCGGGCACGCTCGAATTCTCATTGCGCGACAGCGGCGTCATCGATCTCGTCGCGGCGCAGTTCGCGCGCATGCAGAATGTCAGCCGTGATACCGCACGCCAGGCGCTCGTCGAGAGCATCAAGGCTAAACGCGAGCAAGTTGCTTCCGCCAATCCGGATGCGAACGCGGCCGTGGACGCGATCGCCCGCTTCGTCGAGACGCCGGGCCAGACGCTTTCCATCAAGCTGTCCCCGCGCGCCAAGGCACCGCTGATGCAATTGATGCAGCTCTTGCAAACCGACCCACAGAGCGCGCTTGCGCAGTTCAGGATCGAGGCGTCGACGGGGCTGTAGGGAACGACGCTGCGCGCGGGGATGGCAGTTGGACCGGCGAAAATCCCTCCCCGTCATTGCGAGCGAAGCGAAGCAATCCAGAGTCACTCCGCGGAAAGATTCTGGATTGCTTCGCTTCGCTCGCAATGACGCGGTGGAGACAGCCTCACTTCTGCGGCAGGCTCACCTTCACGTGCAGCTCGCGGAGCTGCTTGGGGCTGGGCTCCGACGGTGCGCCCATCAGGAGGTCCATGGCCTGCTGGTTCATCGGGAACAGCGAGACCTCGCGCAGATTGTTGGTGCCGCACAAGAGCATGACGATGCGGTCGACACCGGCGGCCATGCCGCCATGCGGCGGGGCGCCGTACTGGAAGGCGCGGTACATGCCGCCGAAGCGATCGACGACTTCCTGCTCGCCATAGCCCGCGATCTCGAACGCCTTCACCATCGCTTCCGGCACGTGGTTGCGGATGCCACCCGAGGCGATCTCGTAGCCGTTGCAGGTGATGTCGTACTGGAACGCCTTGATGGTCAGCGGGTCCTGGCCCTTCAAGGTATCGAGACCGCCCTGCGGCATCGAGAACGGGTTGTGCGAGAAGTCGACCTTCTTGTCCTCGTCGTTGTACTCGTACATCGGGAAGTCGACGATCCAGGCCAGCTCGAACCGCTCCTTGTCGGTGAGGTTCAACTCCTCGCCGACCTTGTTGCGGGCCAACCCTGAAAATTTCCAGAACTTGTCGGGATCGCCGGCGACGAAGAAGGCGGCGTCGCCTTCCTTCACGCCGATCTGCGCGCGGATCGCGGCGGTGCGCTCAGCACCGATGTTGTTGGCAAGCGGACCGGCACCTTCGCCGCCCTCGCGCCACATGATGTAGCCGAGGCCGGGCTGACCTTCGCCCTGCGCCCAGGAGTTCATGCGGTCGCAGAAGGCGCGCGAGCCGCCACCCGGCGCCGGGATCGCCCAGACCTGGTTCTTGGGGTCCTCCAACATGCGCGCGAACACCTTGAAGCCGGAGCCGCGGAAGTGTTCGGAGACGTCCTGCATCTCGATCGGGTTGCGCAGGTCCGGCTTGTCGCTGCCGTATTTGCGCAAGGCTTCCGCGAACGGAATCCGGCGCCAGCCCTTGGTCACCGGCTTGCCCTTGGCAAACTCCTCGAACACACCCGTGATGACAGGCTCCATCGCGGCGAAGACATCGTCCTGCGTGACAAAGCTCATCTCGACGTCGAGCTGGTAGAACTCGCCCGGCAGACGATCCGCGCGTGGATCCTCGTCGCGGAAGCAGGGCGCGATCTGGAAGTAGCGATCGAAGCCCGACATCATCAAGAGCTGCTTGTACTGCTGCGGCGCCTGCGGCAGGGCATAGAACTTGCCGGGATGAATGCGCGACGGCACCAGGAAGTCGCGCGCGCCCTCCGGCGAGGACGCGGTCAGGATCGGCGTGTTGAACTCGAAGAAGCCCTGCCCCTCCATGCGCCGACGCATCGACTTGATGATTTCGACGCGCGTCATGATGTTCTGGTGCAGCTTCTCGCGACGCAGATCGAGGAAGCGGTACTTCAGGCGGATGTCTTCAGGATATTCCTGGTCGCCGAACACCGGCAGCGGCAGGTCGCCGGCCGGGCCCAGCACCTCGATCTCGCTGACATAGATCTCGATCTTGCCAGTCGGCAGATCGTCATTGTCGGTGCCTTCGGGGCGGCGACGGGCCTTACCGTCCATCCGCACCACGAATTCCGAACGCAGCTTTTCGGCCTGCGAGAACGCCGGCGAGTCCGGATCGACTACGCACTGGGTCAGGCCGTAATGGTCGCGCAGGTCGATGAACAGCACGCCGCCATGGTCGCGAACGCGATGGACCCAGCCTGAAAGGCGGACCGTCTCCCCGATGTTGCTCTCGCGGAGCGCGCCGCATGTATGTGACCGGTAGCGATGCATGGTCGTCCCAAATTCAATGTCGGAGGATCGAATCGAACCGCCGAAACGGCAGGTTCAAAGTTGCGGCAGGGTTTACCTCGGCAGGACGGGGGCGGCAACCAAGGGAACGGCCCGTTTTCGGCTGGAAGTGGCCATTTTTGCCCAATCTCGGCTCAAGCCTTTGCCATCAGGCGTTCCACGCCTATCTTGAGGCCATGACAGTCCATTTCCCGTTCCAGAACTCCTATTCGGCGCTGCCGGACAGCTTTTTCGCCCGGGTCGCACCGACGCCGGTGGCAGCGCCCCGGCTGATCAAGCTGAACCGGCCGCTGGCGGTCCAGCTCGGGCTGGATCCTGATGTGCTGGAAACCCCTGAGGGCGCCGAAATCCTGGCCGGCAAGACGGTTCCCGCCGGCGCCGATCCGATCGCCATGGCCTATGCCGGCCACCAGTTCGGGCAATTCGTTCCGCAGCTGGGCGACGGACGGGCGGTCCTGCTCGGCGAGGTCATCGACAAGGACGGCATCCGCCGCGACATCCAGCTCAAGGGCTCCGGTCCCACCCCATTCTCCCGCCGCGGCGACGGCCGTGCCGCGCTCGGGCCGGTGCTGCGCGAATACATCGTCAGCGAGGCGATGTTCGCATTGGGCATCCCCACCACGCGCTCACTCGCTACCGTCGTCACCGGCGAGCACGTCATCCGCGAGACCGCGCTGCCCGGCGCGGTGCTCACCCGCGTCGCCTCGAGCCATATCCGCGTCGGCACCTTCCAGTTCTTCGCCGTCCGCCGCGACACCGATGCCATTCGCCGGCTCGCCGACCACGTCATCGCCAGGCACTATCCGGAGCTGCTCGGCGCCGAGCGGCCCTATCACGCGCTGCTCGGTGGCGTCGTCGCACGCCAGGCCGATCTGGTCGCACGCTGGCTGCTGGTCGGCTTCATCCACGGCGTGATGAACACCGACAACTCATCGATATCAGGCGAGACCATCGATTACGGTCCGTGCGCCTTCATGGACGCCTACAATCCGTCGCAAGTGTTTTCCTCGATCGACGAGATGGGCCGTTACGCCTATGCCAACCAGCCGCGCATCGCGCTGTGGAATCTGACCCGGCTTGCCGAATGCCTGCTGCCGCTGTTTTCCGAGGATCAGGAAAAGGCGGTCGCCGAGGCCCAGGACATTCTTGGCGCCTTCTCCGACACGTTCAGCGACGCCTATCAGGCGGGCCTGCGCAAGAAAATCGGCCTGTTCACGGAGCGCGACGGCGACGACGCGCTGATCCAGGACCTGCTGGACGCCATGGCCAAGAACCAGGCCGACTTCACCCTCACCTTCCGCAAACTCGGCGACGCCGCTGGCGATCCGGCTGCTGACGATGCACGCGCGCAATTCATGGACCCCGCGGCGTTCGACGAGTGGGCCAGGCGCTGGCACGAGCGCACGGCGCTGGAGCCGCAAACCGCAGCCGAACGGCAAGCCGCCATGCACGCCGTCAACCCGATGTTCATCCCGCGCAACCACCGCGTCGAGGCCGTGATCCAGGCCGCGGTCAACGATGACGACTACACGCCGTTTGAGGAATTCGTGAAGGTGCTGGCTAAACCGTTCGAGGGCCAGCCGGACTATGCAGCCTACGCCGATCCGCCGCTGCCGGAGCAGCGGGTGCTGCAGACGTTCTGCGGGACGTGAGGCAAGCTCGGTGCGCACGTGGACGAGCCGAAGGCCTAATCCAGATGCGGGGGTGCCGAAATCGTTTGTTCAAGACGATCATTCGCTCAGATCGTTACCACGATCTTGCCGAACTGCTCGTTTGACTCCAGAAAGCGATGCGCTTCGCCGATCTCCTCAAACTGAAACGTTTTGGCGATGATCGGTTGCAATGCGCCGTCCCGCAGCCCGTCGAGGATGAAGGTCTTCGCCTTAGCAAGCCGCGCGGGGTCGCGGATGATCTCGTGCACGAGATAGCCGCGCAGCGTCAGGCTCTTGGTCAGTACGTTGACCAGCGGAAACGGCGTTGGCTCTGGGCTCAGGCCGCCATATTCGATGAGAACGCCACCCGGCGACATCGCGGCGGTGAGCGGCCCAAATATGGGACCGCCGACCGCGTCGAACACCACGCGAACGCCGTTTGAGCCAACAATGTCCTGCAGCCGTGACCGGATGTCCTCTTCCACGGAGGCGATAACGTCGGCGGCGCCAGCATCGCGCAGGGCCTGCAGCTTGATCGAGGTTCGCGTCACTGCAATCGGGATCGCACCGATCCGGTTCGCGATCTGAATCGCTGCAAGCCCGACGCTACTCGACGCCGCGGTGATGACTACGGACTCCCCTCGCTCCAGCCCAGCAATATCGACCAGAGCGCCGAACGCCGTCAGATATTGCATCCATACCGCGGCCGCGGCGTCGAAGCCGAGCTCGGGCGGGTGCTTCACGACGAACTCCGCCGGAAACGTGACGAGCTCGCCATAAGCCGGCCATCGCACCATCGACACGGGCGGCACGATGCTGACGACCTCGCCCGGCGAGAAGCCGCTCACGCCTTCGCCGATCGCCTCGACGATGCCGGCGGCCTCGAGACCGAGGCCGGACGGAAAGGTCGCGGTCTCGATATAGGTCCCCTTCCGCAAGAGCGCTTCCGCGCGATTGAGCCCGAGCGCCTTGACCCTGATCTGCACCTCGCGCCTCCCTGGCGGCGCGACGTCGACGGTCTCGATGCGCAGCACCTCGGGGCCACCATGTCTGTGGAAGCGAACGACGCGCGCCATGAACACATCCAAAACAATTGAATTCAATGGAGCTATGCCAACCGGGCGGCGCCGGATAAAGCGTGCAGAGGGGTGAACAGTCGAAACCAGGAGTTTGCAATCATGGACCGCCTGACCAGCATGGCCGTCTTCGTCAAGGCGGTTGATGTAGGCTCGTTCGCCGCTGCCGCCGATGCGCTCGAAATGTCGGCGCCAATGGTCGGCAAGCACGTTCGTTTCCTCGAGGAGCGCCTCGGCGTCCGCCTCCTCAACCGCACCACACGGCGCCAGAGCCTGACCGAGACAGGCCAAGCCTACTACGAGCGCTGCCGCACTGTGCTCGCTGAAGCCGTGGCCGCCGACGCCGTCGCTTCCGACGAATTGTCCGAGCCGCGTGGCCGGCTCCGCGTGACCATGCCTGCCCTGCTGGGCCGGCACTGCATCGCCCCCTTGCTGATGAAGCTCGCGCGACGATATCCCCATCTGGAGCTCGATCTCTCGTTCGGCGACCCGATCGCTGACATCATCGAGGGCCGCTACGATCTTGCGATCCGGACCGGCGATCTACACGATCAATCCGGCCTGATGACGCGGCGCATCGCAAGCCAGCGCATGGTGGTGTGCGGCACGCGCTCGTACTTGCGCGCCAACGGCAAGCCGAAATCGCTCGACGATCTTGCCCAGCATCAGGCGATCATCTATCGCCGCTCCGGACGCGTCCGGCCGTGGCTGTTTCCCCGCGAGGGCCAGCCTCCGAGCGAAATCGTGCCGGCGGGAAGGCTCAGGCTCGACGATCTCGACGCGATCGCGGACGCCGCGTCACAGGGGATGGGACTGGCCTGGCTGCCATACTGGCTAGTCCGCGAACGCCTACGCGCCGGTACACTCGTCACTCTGTTGAGCGGTCAGCCGGGATTTCTCTACGACTGCCACGCGCTCTGGCCACGCTCGCCCCGGATGCCGCCGAAAGTTCGCGCCGCCGTGGACGCCTTGGCGGCCGCCCTGCCGAAGCTCATGACCTGACGCCTGATGCCGTGACGCCTGCATAGCATGCCGCGGCCGTTAACCCCCCGTCCACCATCCGGCCCGACCCGCCGCCGGTAACCACGAGAATTAACAGACCCTCAATTCGCCCCCGACAAGTTTAGCAATGTTGCTGGGGGATTTTGCCGTGGATCTGTTGGTTTTCGAGTTCCTGGGGCTGGCGCTGGTCGCCATGTGCGTGGTCGTGGTGGCACTGCCCTGCGCGCGCAAACCCTCCCGGCGGGTCCGCTACGAATAGGATTTTCGTCGGAAAATGCGATTCCGGTCCAAATGCAAGGCTCGAATTCGCTTCGAGCCCCTTGACATCACAGCGCTTTCGGCAGAACGGCTGATGGACTTGTCATGGGCCGTTCATGGATTTGATTACCACCACCGCTGACCTTGCGGCTGCCTGCAGCCGGCTGGCCAAGCACCCCGTCATTACCGTCGATACCGAGTTCCTGCGCGAGACCACCTATTACCCGCTGCTGTGCGTGGTGCAGATGGCCAGCGCCGAGGAAGCAATCGTCATCGACACCCTGGCCGAGGGCATCGACCTCAAGCCGTTCTTCGAGCTGATGGGCAACGAGGGCGTGTTGAAGGTGTTCCACGCCGCCCGCCAGGACATCGAGATCATCTGGCACCAGGCGGGTATCATCCCGCACCCGGTGTTCGATACCCAGGTCGCGGCCATGGTGCTCGGCTACGGCGACAGCATCGCCTACGACGCCCTGGTCGAGAAGGTCACCGGACACCGCCCGGACAAGACCCACCGCTTCACCGACTGGTCGCGCCGGCCGCTGACCAAGGAGCAGATGCACTACGCCGTGTCCGACGTCACGCATCTGCGCGACGTGTTCGCAGCGCTCGATGCCGACCTTAAAAAGCGCCGGCGCAGCGAATGGGTCTCGATCGAGATGGAAGTCCTGACCTCGCCCAAGACCTACGACTTCCATCCCGAGCGCGCCTGGGAACGGCTCAAGACGCGGGTGCGCAAGCCCAAGGACCTTGCGGTCCTAATGGAGGTCGCCGCCTGGCGCGAGCAGGAGGCGCAGAGCCGCGACGTGCCGCGAGGCCGCGTGCTGCGCGACGAGGCCGTCAGCGACATCGCGACCCATGCGCCGAACACGATCGAGAAGCTCGCAAACCTGCGCTCCGTGCCGAAGGGTTTTGAGAAATCCAAATGGGGCGCCGACATCGTCGCCGCTGTCGAGCGCGGGCTGGCGCGCGATCACGCCACGCTGCCGAAGCTGGAAAAGCCGCGCAACAATAACAATGGCGCCGCGATCGTCGAACTGTTGAAGGTGTTGCTGCGCATGACCGCGGAGCGCCATGCGGTCGCCAGCAAGGTGATTGCGACCGTCGACGATCTCGAGGAGATTGCGGCCGACGACGAGGCCGACGTGCCGGCGCTACGCGGCTGGCGCCGCGAGCTGTTCGGCGAGGCCGCCCTGAAACTGAAGCGCGGCGAGCTGGCGCTGGCGGTCGAGAAAGGCCGCGTGATCGGGGTTCAGCGAGCGGAATAGCCCCGATGCCTCCCGATGTCGTCCTGGCCTAGTGCGCAATTGCGCACTAGGCCAGGACGACACCGGGGGTGTGATAGAGCGCTACGCTCACGCGTGAAGCGCCGTCCCTACGCCGGCGTCAGCTTCGCCACTTCCGGCTTCATGTCGTCCAGCACACCTGAAATCGCCGCGACCAGCTCGTCGATCTGAGTCTTGGTGACGATCAGCGGCGGGCAGATGGCAATGGCATCGAGCATGTTGCGCGAGATAACGCCGCGCTCCTGCAGCATGCGGCTGGCCATGCCGCCGACGGCGCCCGGCGTTGCCGCTGCGGTCTTGCGCGCCTTGTCCAGCACCAGTTCGATCGCAGCGATCATGCCGACACCGCGGACCTCGCCCACCAGTGGATGGCTGGTGAGTTCACGCAGCTTGCCTTGCATGTAGCCACCGAGCTCGGCGGCGTGCGCAACCAGGCCCCGCTCCTCGATGATCTTCAAATTCTCGAGCGCAATCGCCGAGCCGACCGGATGGCCGCCCGCGGTGAAGCCGTGGCCGAGCACGCCGATCTTGTTGCTCTCGTCGGCGATCGGTTCGAACATGCGATCGTTCATCATGATGGCCGACAGCGGGAAATAGCTCGAGGTGATCTGCTTGGAGACCACGATGGCGTCGGGCTTGATGCCGTAGGTTTCGCAGCCGAACATCTTGCCGGTGCGGCCGAAGCCGCAGATGACCTCGTCGGCGACCAACAGGATGTCGTACTTGTTCAGCACCTTCTGGATCTTGTCCCAATAGGTCGCCGGCGGCACGATGACGCCGCCCGCGCCCATCACCGGCTCGCCGAAGAACGCAGCGATCGTGTCCGGGCCTTCCTTCTGGATCAGCGCATCGAGTTCCTCGGCCCGCCGCGTCGCGAACGCTTCCTCGCTCTCCCCGGGCGCGCCATCCTTGTAGAAATGCGGCGAGCCCGTGTGCAGGATGTTCGGGAGCGGCAAGTCGAAAGAGCGGTGGTTGTTCGGCAGCCCGGTGAGGCTGGCGGACGCGATGGTGACGCCGTGATAGGCGCGCATCCGGCTGATCACCTTCTTGCGCTGTGGCTGGCCGAGCGCATTGGAACGATAGGCAATCAACTTCAGAACAGTGTCGTTGGCCTCCGAGCCGGAATTGGTGAAGAACACCTTGCTCATCGTAACAGGCGCGAGCGCGACCAGCTTCTCGGCGAGATCGATCGAGGGCCCGTGCGATTTGGCGGAGAACGTGTGATAGAACGGCAGCGCCAGCATCTGCTTGTGCGCGGCGTCGACCAGCCGCTTCTCGTTGAAGCCGAGTCCGACGCTCCACAGGCCTGCCATCGCCTCGAAATAGCGCTTGCCTGACGCATCGAACACGTAAGGCCCCTCGCCGCGTTCGATCACCAGGGGACCGGCCTGCTGATGGGCGCGCGCGTTGGTGTAGGGATGGAGCTGGTAGGCCACATCCCGGGCCTCTTGCGAATTGGGCAGCATGGACATTTGCAGGAATCCTTGAAAGCGTCACGTCGCCGGCGCGGCCAGCGTCATCACTCGATGATCCAGCTCCTTGGCTATTGCCACCGCGCAAAACTTGCAACGTCAATTCGTCGGCAGGAAGCGCTCAGCTGCGTTGCACAAAGCCGCACATCGGGCAGCTGTCACGCCGCACCGTCGTCATTCCCATCGCTATCGGCGGCAGCGGCCTCCCGCACCTCCACCAGCGCCATCGAGAGCAGATACACCGTCGTTGGCAGACCAAGACGGCGTGCCGCCTCGGCGGCACGCGACAGGTCGCTTGCCAGCTCCTCGAGCTGATCTCCCCGTGACAATGTCCCACTCCATCCGTCGATCGCGGCCGCCTACACCGCAACGGCGCCGCTGGTTCTGATCAGTTCGGCGCTGGACTGGATTGTAGCAAAATTCCCGATCACATTCACTACCGCATGCTTGTAGGCGGCAGCATCGCCAGTCCCCGGCTGCCGGCAGGCCACCGCGTCGGCCACCACCTGGAAGCGATGACTGCGGTGAAACCCGTCAATAGCGGTGGCCAGGACGGTTTCGTCCAGGGAAAAGCCCGCGAGCACGCAACGGACATTGCGGATATTGGACATGTAGTCCACAAACCGCGCCGAACTGTAGGCCGACGGCAGCGGGTGCTCGAAGGTCATTTCTCCCGGCCGCGGCTTCGCCTCCGCGATCCAATCGGTCAGCTTGGATGCCGGATTGAACCAGGCCGCCTGCGCGATGCGCTTCAGATGCATCACCGGCCAGAGATTGTCGCGCCAGAACGTCAGCAGTTCCACGCAGCGCGCCGTTGCGGCATCGCCCTCGAGGATGACGTGGCGACGTCCGGGGGTCAGATATTCGACCTGGAGATCCGTGCAGACCAGGATCGGCGGATCGTCTGTGATGGAAACCAGCATGGTTTTGCGCGCAGCTGCACCAGTTTCAACGACCAGCGAGCGCGACGTCCCGCAGCGGCGACGTCACAGCCCGTCCTGCCGAGGCGTCGAGCACGCCCGGCCGGTCCCAATCGCCCTCGGGGCGGATGATCACGTAAGGATCGCTGTCCAGCGTAATGGCATCCGGACCCGGTTCGATCTCCAGCAGCATTTCTGTGTAGGAGAAGTCGGAAAATGTGATCTTGCGATTGTGACCAAGCGGCTTGGCGCCGAAATGGGCCCAGAAATCGACCAGCCGGTCCTGCGCCTGGCCGTAGATCTTGCGAAAGCCCTTGCGCTTCACATAGTCGACGCTCGCTTGTACCAGCTTGAACGAGACGCGCGACCGCCGGTATTGGTGCCGCACCGCAAGCCGTTCCACCTTGGCGAAATCGCCGAAGAACCGCACCCGCAGACAGCCCGCAGGCTCGTTGCCGACATAGCCGATGAAATGCGCGGCAACCATGTCGTTGCCGTCGAACTCTTCATCGAACGGGCAATCCTGCTCGGCGAGATAGACGGCTGAGCGGATCGAGGTGACCAGCATGAGATCGGTGAGATCGCGCGCGAGGCGAATGGTGATGGCGCGGGAATCGGGCTTGGCGAGAGGAATCCTAGTACCGTGCATCTGCAAAACTCCTTGCTTGGATGATCGCGCTCGGCATGCGCATCGGCTGCCGATGCCAGGGCCGCTCGTAGCACCAGAGGTCGGGTTGGAAGCTTGGAACAGGCTCGAAGCCTGTCGCTTTCATGATGTCGCGGCCGGCCACGGTTGACGGCTGCGCATAGCAATCCGCGTTGCGAAACCTTAGCTGTCTAAGATGAGCCGCGGCCTTGCCGAGACCGGCGACGCCGCGCCCCGTCGCCGCGATCGCCCAGATGTAGATAGCGGAAACGTCTTCCTTCGCGGACGCGAGATAGCGCGTCTCCGGCGCGGTGAGGCAGATCTCGTCGAGCAGCAACGCATCATGCCCGCGATCGTTGAGAAACAGGAAGGCCATGCCGCCGACAAGGTTGCCCTTCCGGCTGAAAGTCAGGATGCTCTCGGGATCGAAGGCGAAATATTTTGCAAGCTCAGTCGCCCCGATCCGAACGCCCGGCACCAGCCGGTGCGCCAACTGCGAAAGCGCGGCGATTTCGGAAAATTTGGCGCGACGGACGTCGACATCCGGACTGAGCGGCAGCGCGTCGAAATCATGCCTTGCGGCAAACGAGCCCCTTTCCATACTCATGTCGCCCCTCTATCGTTCGCGGCTTTCGTGCCCCGCTATGGCGATGAGCTTAGCGGCTGGGGATCAGGCGTATGCAGCAGTTATTGCACCGGGGTGCTGCGGTGATGCAGCACCGTGAAGAAACCCTGGACATGTCCTGGGACGATTTGAAACTGTTTTTAGCTTGCGCAAAATATAAAAGCTTCCGCAACGCCGCCGAGGAGCTCGGGCTCACCTCCACCACCCTGATGCGCAGGATCGACCGGCTCGAAGAGAGCATCGACTGCAAGCTGTTCCTGCGCGACCAGAGCGGGCTCACGCTCAGCGACGAAGGCAGCGCGATGATCGCCGACGTCGCGCACATGGAGCGTCATGCCTTCAATGTGTTCCGGCGTGCTTCGCGATCGTCGAACGATATGTCAGGCACCGTGCGCGTCGCGGTGACGGAAGGCCCCGGCAATTTCTGGATTCTGCCGCGACTGATCGATTTCCAGAAAACCTATCGCAAGATCACCGTCGACCTGCGCTGCGCGATGGAACAGGCCGACGTCGCGCGGCTCGAATCCGATATCGCGATCCAGCTCGAGCCGCCGACCAATCCCGATCTGATCGTCGCCAAGCTCGGCCGCCTGCACATCTATCCCTTCGTCTCCAAGGAGTACGAAAACCTCTACGGCGTGCCCGCGACCCTGGCCGAGCTGAAGAACCACCGCATCATCAAGCAGAGCGCCCCGCAGGTCGACGACGGCGCCTACGCCCGCGTGCTCGGACTGAAGTCGCTCGAGGGCATCGTCGGGATCAAGACCAACTCCTCGGTCGGCGTGCTCTATGCGGTGGAGCGCGGCGCCGGCATCGGATTCCTGCCGACGGTTTCGATCGCGCTCGGCGCCCCGCTGGTTGCCGTCGATCTCGGCGTCAGCCACCACGCCGATCTCTGGCTCACCTATCATAAGGAGTTCCGCGCCTCCGAGCGCCACAAGATCGTGGTCGATTGGCTGAAGAAAATCTTCGATCCCAAGATCCATCCCTGTTTCCGCGACGAGTTCATCCACCCGAACGCGCTGGCGCCGATGATGACGGCCGCGCGCGCGGCCTTTGGATTGACGGGTTATGTCGCGGCAATGCCGACTTAAAGCTCGAGCATGATGCTTTCGTAAAACCGCTTCGCAGTTTTCCGGGATCCTCCTCTGGGCCGACGCGGGCAGGCTTCGCTTCACCACCGATATTCGAAGCCGACCGTGCCCTGGTGCGACGTCAGCTCGTTGCGGAACTTGCCGTCGTAGTTGACGTAGAGCCGCGCCGTGTTGGTCAGGCTGAGCGAGGCCGAGGCGCCTGCATCCGTACCGTAGCGGCTCTCGCCGATGCCGGGCACGACGATGCTCTGGGTCCCGAGGCTGACCTGCACCGATCCCAGGTTCTGATAGAAATTGTCGACGAACTTGCCGTAGGCGGACAGGTCCAGGATCTTCTGGTCGAAGATGAAGTAGCGCCCGATCTCGGCTCCGATCATGACGCGCGCGCGCGAGAGCGCCGTCGAGCCGACATTGAGTGGATCGAGGCCGCCAACCTCCTGGAACGCGACGCTGGTGGCGCGGACATATTCCAGTGCGCCCTTGGGCACGATGCGCATGTGGTCCTTGGTCCAGTAATAGCTGATCTCGGTCAGCGCGCCGTCGATTGCGGCGCGATAACCCGCGGTCGCAAGTCCCAGGCCAGTATCCCGGCTGGAGCGGACCTTGCCGAAGCCGTGCACCACCGCGAAGGTCCAGGTCCAGGGGCCCTTGTCGACCGAGCCGCTGAAGCCGAGTTGCGTCAGATCCAGCGTGGCGGACTGAAGTGCGAGCGGCACGTCGATATCGGTGTGGCTCTGGTCGACGGAGAAGCCGAGATTGACACCCGGCGCGAGCCGCGCGCCAAAGCCTGCGACACCGCCAAACGTCTTGCGCTTGTCCCCGACAAAGTCTCCTTGCGCATCCGTCCGGACCGAGATGCCATAACCCTCGAACCAGGTGCGGTAGCGCGGGTCTTCCGTGCTCGCCGACGCGCCGCCGCCGCCGGGATTGGTCCGAAACGCCCGGTTGACGCCGCCAGATGCCTGGTTTCCGAGCCGCTCCAGGAAATTCGAGCCGAGATTGAGCGAGCTGTTGCCGGCCGACTGGTCGTAATTGGTCGCGGTCGGCATCGGAATTGGCATCGGAATCGGCGTCGGTGACGGCGTGGGTGTCGGGGTCGGCGTGGGCGTGGGACTCTGCGCAAAGCCTGATGTCGTCGACAGTACCATGATGAGAGCAAACGCCACGGCAGCCGCGATCCAGCGGACGCGGTTCAGCCTGATCGCCTGCCGTGTCTCTGAGGGCTGCGAAATGCAGCACATGGCGACAAATCCTGAAGCAAAGGGCGGCGCGCAAAAAAGCAACAGGAGCGGCGCACGCGTGCCGCGATTTGTTCCGAACTGTTACTGAGGGTCAACCGGCTGGCGCGTCCCGGCAAAGGCATTGCTTCCGATTGTGGTTCCGCGGCCACAGGTCGCAAATTGCGGACGGGCACTCGGGTCGAAGTCTTGAAATTCGCGCGCGGCTTGCTAAGGGGCGATTTTCATGTTGCAATATCGGACACAATCGGAATTGGCCGCTCGACTGTGCGTTTCGCGACTTTGAGACTCAAGACTCGAACAGACTACCGGAAGCCCGTTTGTGGCGTGGCACGCGAAAAGCGGCCGCGTCGTTTTTGTATCTAGCGGAGGAGACTGAGGATGCCGCAAAAGGGCACCGTCAAATGGTTCAACCCGACCAAGGGCTATGGGTTCATCAAGCCGAACGGCAGTGACAAGGACGTCTTCGTCCACATCTCCGCCGTCGAGCGCGCCGGACTCTCGACCCTCAATGAAAATCAGGTGGTTGAATACGATCTCGTGGAGAACCGCGGCAAGGCATCCGCGGAGAACCTCAAGGTTTCCTGATTTCTCTCGCGGTCTGCGCAAGAGATCATGACGTTGCCCCCGGCTCTGCCGGGGGTTTTTTGTGGAATGAGAAGTATTCCGAGTGCGACGGCGCTTCACCGCACCAACGGCGAAACCAGAAAATTCTCCGACGGCCCGCTGCCCGCGGTCTTGCACACATCGCCCTCGATCTGGACCTTGCCGGTCGCGAGCAGGCTCAGTGCTGCGGGATAGATGCGGTGCTCGACTTCAAGGATACGCTCCGACAGCGTGTCCGCCGTGTCGTCGTCGCTGACGGGAACCGCGCCCTGCATCACGATTGGGCCGGCGTCGGTCTCGGGGATCACGAAGTGCACCGTCGCGCCGGACAGCTTGACGCCGGCGCGCAAGGCCTGGCCGTGCGGGTCGAGACCGGGGAAGGACGGCAGCAGCGAGGGATGAATGTTGAGCATCCGCCCGTACCACGCCTTGGTGAATTCGGCCGTGAACAGGCGCATGAAGCCGCCGAGGCAAATCAGCTCGATGCCGTGCTGATCGAGTGCTGCTTGCAGCACCTTCTCGAAGCCGGCGCGGTCCTTGCCGAACGGCTTGCTTTCGATCACCAGCGTCTTCACGCCGCTCGCTTTGGCCCTTTCCAGCCCCAGCGCATCGGCCTTGTTCGAGATGACGAGCGAAATCTCCGCCGGAAAATCCGGCGCGGCCGCGCCCTTGATCAGCGCAGCCATGTTGGAGCCACGGCCGGAAATCAGGATGGCGACGCGGCGTTTCATTACAGCGCCGGTCATTACAGCGCCAGGTCGAGATGGCCGTTATAGACGACGCGGTGCTCGCCCTCGGCCGGGATCACGCTGCCGAGCTGTGCCACGGTCTCACCGGCGTCAGTGAAGATCTCCACGACCTCTTCGACCTTGTCCGGCTCGACAATCGCGATCATGCCGATCCCACAATTGAAGGTCCGCAGCATTTCGAGCTCGGCGATGCCGGCCTGCGCGGCCAGCCATTTGAACACCGGCAGCACTGGCAGGCGCGCCAGATCGATACCGACGCCGAGATGCTTCGGCAGCACGCGCGGAATGTTGTCGGTGAAGCCGCCGCCGGTGATGTGGGCAAGCCCCTTCACCGCGCCGGTCTCGCGGATCGCGCGCAGGCAGGATTTGACGTAGAGACGCGTCGGCGTCAGCAACGCGCCGCCGAGCGTCATGACGGGCGCAAACGGCGCCTGCGCCCCGAAGCCGAGGCCGGATTGTTCCACGATCTTGCGCACCAGCGAGAAACCGTTGGAGTGCACGCCCGACGAAGCGAGCCCGATCACGGCATCGCCGGCGGCGATGTCCTTGCGCGGCAAGAGCGTGCCCCGCTCCGCGGCGCCGACGGCAAAGCCGCCGAGGTCGTAGTCGCCGTCTTTGTAGAGGCCGGGCATCTCGGCCGTCTCGCCACCGATCAGGGCGCAGCCGGATTCGCGGCAGCCTTCGGCGACACCGGCGACGATCGACGCGGTCGCCTCCGGATCGAGCTTCCCGCAGGCAAAATAGTCGAGGAAGAACAGCGGCTCGGCGCCCTGCACCACGAGGTCGTTGACACTCATGGCGACGAGGTCGATGCCGATCCCGCCATGCAGGCCGGTCTCGATCGCGATCTTGACCTTGGTGCCGACGCCATCGGTCGCGGCCACCAGGATGGGATCCTTGAAACCGGCCGCCTTGAGATCGAACAGGCCGCCGAATCCGCCGATTTCGGCGTCGGCGCCGGGCCGTGCGGTGGCGCGCACCATCGGCTTGATCAGGTCGACCAAGCGGTTGCCCGCATCGATATCGACGCCTGAATCGGCGTAAGTGAGGCCGTTTTTGCGGTCGGTCATGCCCGATTTCCAGTGGGTTTGCGGCTGGTTACGTCGAATTCCGGGGACGCGCAATGGCTCGCATGGCGCGCCGCCGTATACTATGTAGAGATATCAACCGGTTCAGCCTCCAAAGGGCCGAATTCGAGGTCAGGCCGGGTGCCGGGAAGCGCCGTGTGAGTATACCGAACATCATTACTTTGGGCCGCATCATGCTGGTCCCGATCATCGTCTGGGCCATCGTGTCGAGCCAAATGGAGGTGGCGTTCGCCGTATTCCTGATCGCCGGTATCAGCGACGCGGTCGACGGCTTCCTTGCCAAGCGCTTCAACATGACGAGCGAGCTCGGCGCCTTGCTCGACCCGCTCGCCGACAAGGCGCTGCTGGTCTCGATCTACATGGCGCTCGGCATCTGGGGCGCGATTCCGCGCTGGATCGTCATCCTGGTGGTCTCGCGCGACATCATGATCGTCGCCGCCGTGATCATATCGTGGCTGTTCGACCGACCTGTGGAGATGAAGCCCTCAAAGGTATCCAAGCTCAACACTGTGGCCCAGGTGGCGTTCGCGGCGCTGGTGCTGGCCGCCCTCGCCTTCGGCTTCAAACCCGGTCCTTATGATATAATCCTGATGGGCCTCGTCACGGTCTTCACGCTCTCCTCCGTGTCGCTCTATCTTGTCGAATGGTTGCGGCACATGAGCACGATCGAGGCCAAGTGAGTTGGGAGCGGCCCCGTAAAAGGCCAACTCCCGCTCGATTAGGTCGCATCTCGTCAAACGAAGCCGGCACGCCGGCACGGAGCAAAGCAAGCGTGCCAGGCCGCGTTCATCCCCGACAGTTGGCGTTTTCGCTTCCGCATGCGGAGAGCCTGAGCCGGGACAATTTCCTCGAAGGCCCCGTCAACGCCGCCGGTCTTGCCCTCATCGACGCCTGGCCGGAATGGCCGAACCGAATCATGTGGCTGGCCGGCCCGGAAGGAAGCGGCAAGAGCCATCTCGCCGCGATCTGGGCCGAGGCTTCAGGCGCCCGCTCGACCACGGCCAATGGGCTGACCGCCGAGGCCGTCCCGGCTGCGCTCGCCACCGGCGCGCTGGTGGTCGAGGATCCCAAAGCCAGGGAATTCGACGAGCGCGCCCTGTTCCATCTGATGAATCTGGCCCGCGAGGACGGCGCCTACGTCCTCTTCACCGGACGCGAGGTGCCCGCGTCTCTCGAGATCGAGCTCGCCGACCTGCGCTCGCGGCTCCGCGCCGTCCCCGTTGTCTCGCTGCTGCCGCCCGACGACCAGCTCTTCCGCGGCCTGATCGTCAAGTTCTGCGCCGACCGCCAGCTCGCGGTGGACGAGAGCGTGGTCAGCTACCTCGCCACTCGCCTGGAGCGGTCCTCGGCCGCCGCCCGACGGGCTGTGGACCTGCTGGACAGCGAGGCCTTGCGCCTCGGCCGCCCCGTCACCCGGGCCCTGGCGGCCGAGCTGCTCCGGGATGTCTGACCAAGGCGGGTTGACGCGGCCGGGCGGCGGAACATCAATGTCATCGAAACGTCATCGCTCTAACACATGCTCCCGCGGGTTTTGCGCGTAAGTCGCAAATTGGGGCGAACTGGATGGACCGACTTCTGATGGATTCTGCGCAAGCTGTTGAAGTTAAGGAAAAAGCCCCGGAAGCCGAAGGCCCGCCGGCGATCGCATCGAGCCCCGAGCGGTTCATCAATCGCGAGCTTTCCTGGCTGCACTTCAACCGCCGCGTCCTGGAGGAATCGGTCAATCCCAGCCACCCCATGCTGGAGAGGGTGCGATTCCTGTCGATTTCAGCGAATAACCTCGACGAGTTCTTCATGGTCCGCGTCGCCGGCATCAAGGCCCAGGTGCGCGAGGGTATTGCTGAGCGCAGCCCCGACGGTCTGACCCCGTCCGAGCAGCTCGCGCTCATCAACCGGACCGTCTCGCAGCTTGCCTCCGACCAGCAGGCAATCTGGCGCGACCTGCGCGGCACGCTCGCCGACGAGGGTATCGTGCTGGTCGAGGGCAAGGAGGTCACCAAGGCGGAACGAACCTGGGTCGAGGACTACTTCCTCAGCAACGTGTTCCCGCTGCTGACGCCGCTCGCGATCGACCCGGCCCACCCCTTCCCGTTCATTCCGAGCCTCGGCTTCACCATCGCGCTCCAGCTCACGCGCGCCGCCGACGGCAAGCAGATGAACGCGCTGATCCGCATGCCCGGCAAGATCGACCGCTTCATCCGTCTGCCGGCTGACGGCAAGGTCGTCCGGCTGATCTCGCTGGAGCAGGCCACCGCGCTGTTCATCAACCGCCTGTTCCCCGGCTACAATCTTCACGGCCAGGGCGCCTTCCGCGTCCTCCGCGACTCCGAACTCGAAATCGAGGAAGAGGCCGAGGATCTCGTCCGCCTGTTCGAGACCGCGCTGAAGCGCCGCCGCCGCGGTTCGGTGATCCGACTCGAGATCGACGCCAAGATGCCGGAGCAGCTGCGCAGTTTCGTGCAGCACGCGCTGTCGACCGCCGACGACGAGGTGTTCCTGGTCGATGGCGTGCTCGCCATGAACGAGCTCTCGCAGCTCACCCGCCTTGACCGGCCCGATCTCGAATTCACCCCTTACGTGCCGCGCCATCCCGAGCGCGTGCGCGAGCAAGGCGGCGACATCTTCGCTGCGATCCGGCAGAAGGACCTCGTCGTCCATCACCCCTACGAATCCTTCGACGTCGTGGTGCAGTTTCTCCAGCAGGCGACGCGCGACCCCGACGTCGTCGCCATCAAGCAGACGCTCTACCGCACCTCCAGCAACTCGCCGATCGTGCGCGCGCTCGTGGAAGCCGCCGAAGCCGGCAAATCCGTCACCGCGCTGATCGAGCTGAAGGCCCGCTTCGACGAGGAGGCCAACATCCGCTGGGCGCGCGACCTAGAACGCGCCGGCGTGCAGGTCGTCTACGGCTTCCTCGAACTGAAGACCCACGCGAAACTCTCGATGGTGGTGCGGCGCGAGGGCGGCAGCCTCACGACCTACGTCCACACCGGCACCGGCAATTACCACCCGGTGACCGCGCGCATCTACACCGACCTCTCCTACTTCACCTCGGAGCCGACCATCGGCCGCGACGCCGCGCGCGTGTTCAACTTCATCACCGGCTACGCTGCGCCGAGCGATCTGGAAAAGATGGCGGTGTCTCCGCTGACCCTGCGCAAGCGCATCATCGAGCACATCCAGGGCGAGACCGCGCATGCGCGGCACGGCCGGCCTGCTGCGATCTGGATGAAAATGAACGCGCTGGTCGACCCCGACATCATCGACGCGCTCTACGAGGCCTCACAGGCCGGCGTGCAGGTCGAACTCGTGGTGCGCGGTATCTGCTGCCTGCGTCCCGGCATTCCCGGCTTGTCGGAGAACATCCGCGTCAAGTCGATCATCGGACGATTCCTCGAACACGGCCGAATTTACTGCTTCGGCATGGGCCAGGGCCTGCCGAGCGCGAAAGCGGCTGTGTATATCTCCTCAGCCGACATGATGCCGCGCAACCTCGACCGCCGCGTCGAGGTGCTGTGTCCGCTGCAGAATCCCACGGTGCATCAGCAGGTTCTCGAACAGATCATGGTCGCGAATCTCAAGGACAATGAACAGAGCTGGCAATTGTTGCCGGACGGGTCCTCAACGCGTATGAAGACCGCGAAGGGCGAGGAGCCTTTCAACGTCCACAACTACTTCATGACAAATCCGAGTCTGTCTGGCCGTGGTAAGTCGCTCAAGGAATCCTCGCCGCGCCGCCTCACGCGCCGTAATGAACGTCATCAATCCTGATCCGGGATCGTCGACGTGAAGCGGCCGCGCAAGCGCGGCTCGAGCGTCGCGGTCATCGACATCGGCTCCAACTCGGTCCGTCTCGTCGTCTACGAGGGACTGACGCGGAGCCTCATTCCCATCTTCAACGAGAAGACGCTGTGCGGCCTCGGGCGCGAAGTGCAGAGCACGGGACTGCTTGCGCCCGACGCCGTCGACAAGGCGCTGACCTCGCTCAAGCGCTTCCATGCGCTGTGCCGGGTCATGCAGGTCGGGCGGGTGTTTGCGATTGCGACCGCCGCCTGCCGTGATGCCTCCAACGGCGCCGACTTCATCGCGAAAGCCGAGCGCATCTGCGCGGTGAAGATCGAGATCCTGTCGGGCCCGCGCGAGGCGCGGCTGTCGGCGCTTGGCGTGATCTCCGGCATCCATCATCCTGACGGCATCGTCGGCGACCTCGGCGGCGGCTCGCTCGAACTGATCGACGTGCGCAAAAACACCGTGCGCAGCGGCGTGACGCTGCCGCTCGGCGGCCTCGCGCTGCAGGACCTCGCGCATAAATCCCTGAAACGCGCCGACCGCATCGTGCGCGAAGCGCTCGATGGGGTGCCGCAGCTCAAGGCGGGGAGCAGCCGCAGCTTCTACGCGGTCGGCGGCACCTGGCGCGCGCTTGCGCGCATCCACATCATCCAGAGCGGCTATCCGCTGCAGGTGATGCACGGCTATTCGATTTCGGCGGCCGAGGCGCTCGATTTCTCGCGTCGTCTCCGCCGGCTTGCGGCCGCCGGCATGCTCGCCGACATCGAGATCGTCGCCGATGCCCGGCGTCCGCTCCTCACCTATGCGGCGCTGGTGCTCGAGCACATCATCCGGGTGGCGAAGCCGAAGACCATCGTGTTCTCGACCTTCGGCGTGCGCGAGGGCCTGCTGCACGAGAAGCTGCCGGAGTCCGAGCGCAACAAGGACGGACTGATCTGCGCGGCCGAGGAGCTGAACCAGCTGCTGTCGCGTTCGGCAAAGCACGCCCGCGAGCTGATCGCCTGGACCGACCGCCTCGCGCGCGTGGTGAAGCTGCGCGAGACCGAAGAAGACCGCCGCCTGCGCCACGCCGCGTGCCTGCTGTCCGACATCGGGTGGCGCGTGCATCCCGACCATCGCGGCGAGCAGACGCTGAGCCTCGTCGTCAACGGTAATTTCGGCGCGATCACCCACACCGAGCGCGCCTTCGTCGGGTTGTCCGTGTTCTATCGCTATGCGGGCCTCAGCGAGGAGAACCAGCCGCCGGTCGCCATGCAGGAGCTGCTGACGCCGGCGCAGCTCGAACGCGCCCGCCTGCTGGGCGCGGCCTTCCGCGTCGCACATCTGATCTCGGCGGCGCGTCCGGGCGTCTTGCCCGCGACGCATTTCCGCAGCATGGGCCGCAAGCTGTTGCTGGTGTTCGAGCACCGCCTCGGCGATCTCGTCGCGGATCGAGTCGGCAGCCGCTTCCGCGCGCTCGCCCGCCTGATCAACCGCGCCGGCTCGATCGTCCGACGCTAGCGCTTTTCCCAAGAGATCATGCTCAAAAGATAGATCTACTCCGCCGAGGCCTTGACGTGGCGTTCGGAGGACTCCAGCGCGGCCGCGCTCATGCTGCGGCGGCGCCAGATGGAGCCGACGACCAGCACGACAACGACGCCGAGAGCTGCGCAGAGATATTCGCCGCCTCCGCCGCCATGGGCGAATTGCGGCGGGATGCGCAAGGCGCCGAGCATGTTGTCGAGCGAAGCGCCGAACGGACCGTCGAACAGCGCATGCAGCCTCGGCGCGATGCCGGGATCGGTCGCGATCACTTCGCCCGCGATCCAGCCGAGCAGCGCCGCGCCGGCCCACACCAGAACCGGCAGCTTTGCGAGCAGCGCCATGATCAGCGCCGCGCCGGCGACGATCAAGGGCACGCTGATGGCAAGACCGAGCACCAGCAAGGGCACGCTGCCATTGGCGGCCGCGGCCACCGCAATGACGTTGTCCAGGCTCATGACGATGTCGGCAACGACGACGATCTGCACGGCCTGCCACAGATGCGACGCCGACTCGACGCCGTCCTCGTCCTCTTGCTCCGGCACCAGCAGCTTGGCCGCAATCACGATCAGCGCGAGGCCGCCCACCAGCTTGAGGTACGGCAACTCCATCAGGCTCGCGACGATGCCCGTGAAGATGATCCGCAGCAGCACCGCGGCGCCCGCACCGAGGATCATGCCCCACAGCCGATGCCGCGGCTTGAGGCCGCGACAGGCAAGCGCGATCACCAGCGCATTGTCGCCGGACAAGAGGATGTTGATCCAGATGATCTTGCCGACCGCGACCCAAAAGGTCGGTTCGGCCATCTCAACGCGGAACTGGGTGAAGAATGCCCCGATCGTAGCGGGATCGAAGATCTGCCAGAGCCAGTTCACACTACGTCCTTTCGCCGCGTCTCGTTACCTTATCGGCTGACGGATCAGCCGACGATCTCGTTGCCCGAGAAGAACTGCGCGATCTCGATCGCGGCGGTCTCCGGCGCATCCGAGCCGTGCGCGGAGTTCTCGCCGATCGACTTTGCGTAGAGCTTGCGGATGGTGCCGTCAGCCGCCTTGGACGGATCGGTCGCGCCCATCACGTCGCGATACTTGGCGACGGCACCCTCGCCTTCCAGCACCTGGACGACCACGGGGCCCGACGTCATGAACTCCACGAGCTCACCGAAGAAGGGGCGCGCCTTGTGGACCGCATAGAAGGTCTCGGCCTGTTCCTTGGTCATGCGGATACGCTTCTGCGCGACGATGCGCAGGCCCGCCTTCTCGATCACGGCGTTAACCGCACCGGTGAGATTGCGCGCGGTGGCGTCGGGCTTGATGATCGAGAAGGTGCGTTCGATGGCCATGATGTTGTCCTTGAAGAGAAAACAGTGGTTCGGAGTTGCCGGGCTTATATCGGCGCCTTCGCGATACGGCAAGCGACCGCCCAAACGGGCTCGCGGGCGCTTCGCCGCAGGCCGAGGGCGAGTGTTCACCTGAACCGATACTTGTAGATGGCGGCGATCTGGGCGTCCGAACGTCGGCGTCGGGCTTAGGGCCGCTTTCGACCCCATGACGTTGAGTGCTGACCTCTCGTGTCTCGATTCGCGGACGAAACGGGAATCAGGTGTTCACCCCTTCGTGCGAACGCTCCATGGCACGCTTGTAGGCGTCGCGGCCGGTGGTGCGGGCGAGATAGGCCTGTTCGGCGTCGCCGAGGGTGATCCCGCAGTTCCGTTGGCCCAGGTTCAGGGCGTAGGTCACCGAGATGTCGGCTGCTGTGAAAGCCTCGCCGGCAAGGTAGGACGAGTCGGCAAGCCGTTGGCTGACAAGCTTTAGCCGCTTCTGGAACGACTGCAGGCACCAGGTCGCGCCCCAGTTCTCCCGTTCGGCATCGGGCGCGATGAAGCGGCTGACGACGACGGGCATCATCAGGGTCGCGAGACCGGCTTCGCCCAGATGCAGAAATTGCTGGTAGGCGGGGAACGTGGGATCCTGCGGCGCGGGCGCCAGCGGCGTCGGCCCGTAGCGGGCCATCAGGTACTCCATGATCGCGATCGACTCCACCATGACGACGTCGCCGTCCTGGATCGCCGGGATGTAGTCAGCGGGGTTGACCGCCAGGAACTCGGGGTCCTGCTTGGCGGCCAGCATGTCCACCTGCCGCACGCGGTAGGGAAGGCCCATCTCCTCCAGCACCCATACGACCCGGATCGATCGCGAGGTCTGTCCGCCCCAAACGGTGATCACGCGAAGGCCCCTTCCTGGTGTGACTGAGGATCGACCATGGCAGACTCTATATGACCGTAGCACTCAAGGCAGACGCGAAGCTTAGCTTCCGTGGTCTCCTTCCCATCCATTGCGGACGCGTGGTGGGTCCCCCTTTCAGGGTTGGAAGTCCAACGTGGATTACAATGATTTCACCCAGATGAACCCATTCTGAAGGCCTCGTCAGGGTTTGGTTCAGCCTCGCTCGGATAACCTCGGGTCCATCGAAACCAAAGCCTCTTTCAGAGGCAGACCGTTTCGGCGGCCTTTCCATCGACGCGATAGCCCCGCGCCAACAGATTTGAGGAGATCACCATGTTGAGGAAACTTTCCCTCGCCGCCGTCGCCGCGGTTGCGCTTGGTGCCGCGCTGGCGCCGACCTCCGCCTCCGCGCACTGGCATGGTGGCGGCGGCGGCTGGCACGGCGGCGGTGGCTGGCACAACGGCCACGGCTGGGGTGGACCGCGCTTCTATGCTCCCGTCTCCTACGGCTATGGCGGCTGCTATGTGCGCCGGCTGGTCCCGACTCCCTGGGGACCCCGCTGGCGGATGATCAACCGCTGCTACTGAGCCCGACAGCACCTTTCCAAAGATACCTGAGCCCCCAAGGTACCTTCCCCGGCGTCCCCGAGCGCCGGGGCTTTGTATTCGGAGGATATTGCGCGGCTTCACACAATTTTTGCTAGAATGCCGCGCAATCGCCGCGAGTGGCGAAACCATTTGGGGGCCAAGGACTTGGTACCGTGTCGCTTCTTTGAGAACACGGAACTCTGCGATGGTTAGCCTTTTCGCCGACGATAGCGAGCAAATCGACCGGCGCACCAGCCGCTCGATCCGCGATGCGGTGGGCGAACGGCTCCAGCAGAGCCTGCGGCCCGAAGCCAGGCTGCCGACGCACCTCGAGCAACTCCTCAATGAGCTGAAGCAGCGCGAGCGCGATTCGCACTGAGTTGACAAGCACCGGCTTGCAAACACAGAAAAACGGGTTGCGTTTGATCGCGGGTGCGGTGACAAGGCCGCATGCTCTCCATCACCGACCTCTCCATCCGCCTCGCCGGACGCCTTCTGATTGACCAGAGTTCCGTGCAGATCACGCCCGGATCCCGCGTGGGCATGGTCGGTCGCAACGGCACCGGCAAATCGACCCTGTTCAAGGTGATCCGCGGCGAGCTCGCCGCCGAGCACGGCACGGTGAGCCTGCCGCCCCGCTGGCGCGTCGGCAGCCTGGCGCAGGAAGCGCCGAACGGCCCCGAGAGCCTGATCTCGGTCGTGCTCAAGGCCGACCTCGAACGCGACGCACTGCTCACCGAGGCCGAGAGCGCGACCGACCCGCACCAGATCGCCGAGATCCAGACCCGGCTGGTCGACATCGACGCGCATTCGGCGCCGAGCCGCGCCGCAGCCATCCTTTCCGGTCTCGGCTTCTCCGCCGCCGACCAGCTCCGCCCCTGCGCCGAATTCTCCGGCGGCTGGCGCATGCGCGTTGCGCTCGCCGCAACGCTGTTTGCGGCTCCCGACCTGTTGCTGCTCGACGAGCCCACCAACTATCTCGACCTCGAAGGCACGCTGTGGCTCGAGGATCACCTCGCGCATTATCCGCGCACCGTTATCGTGATCAGCCATGATCGCGACCTGCTGGAAAGCTCGGTCGACCAGATCCTGCATCTGGATCGCAGCAAGCTCACCCTTTACAAGGGCACCTACTCCTCCTTCGAGGAGCAGCGCGCCATGCGCGAGATGCTCGATGCCAAAGCGGTCAAGCGCCAGGAAGCCGAACGCGCCCGCCTGCAAGCCTTCGTCGACCGTTTCAAGGCCAAGGCCTCGAAAGCCCGCCAGGCGCAGTCCCGTGTGAAAATGCTGGAGCGGCTGAAGCCGATCACGGCGCTGGTCACCCAGGACGTACGCGAGATCAGCTTTCCCGCGCCCGAGAAAATCCTGTCGCCGCCGATCATCGCCGCCGACAACGTCGTGGTCGGCTACGATCCGACCACGCCGGTGCTGAACCGCGTCACCTTGCGCGTCGATAATGACGACCGCATCGCGCTGCTCGGCTCAAATGGCAACGGCAAGTCGACTCTCGTGAAGCTGCTCGCCGGCCGCCTCGCGCCGTTCTCGGGCAAGGTGACCCGCGCCGACAAGCTCTCGATTGCCTATTTCGCCCAGCACCAGCTCGACGAATTGAACGAGGATGCCTCGACCTACGACCACGTCCGCAAGCTGATGGGCGAGGCGCCGGAAGCCAAAGTACGCGCCCGCGCCGGTGCGATCGGCTTTTCCGGCAAGGCGGCCGATACCAAGGTCGGAAAATTGTCGGGCGGCGAGAAGGCGCGGCTCCTGCTGGGACTGGCGACCTTCTTCGGCCCCAACATGATCATCCTGGACGAGCCGACCAACCATCTCGACATCGACAGCCGCGCCGCGCTTGCGGAAGCCATCAACGAATTCCCCGGCGCCGTCATCATGGTTTCGCATGATCGCTATCTGATCGAGTCCTGCGCCGATCAACTCTGGATCGTCGCCGACCGCACCGTGACTAATTACGACGGCGACCTCGACGAATATCGCCGCCTGGTGCTGTCCGCGCGCAATGGCGAGCCCGCCCCGCGCGAGCGCAACGCGCCGAGCGAGAAGCCGCAGCGTCCGAGATCGGACAATCGCGGCTCGCTGAAGAAACGTATCGCGGAAGCTGAGACCGAGATCGCCCGCGTCAGCGCGATCATCAGCAAGATCGACACTGCGCTGGCCCTGCCCGACATCTTCACCCGCGATCCCAAGCAGGCCGCGCAACTGTCGAAAGCGCGCGCCAATGCGGCCGACGCGCTGGCGCGCGCCGAGGAGCAGTGGCTCGAGGCGAGCACGCAGTTCGACGAGGCGGCGGGCTGACGCCTCCGCGACCGGCCCGACATTAAAATCGCAAAAACAACCCCATGCACAGTACCGGTATTTTGCTACCCGGTGATTGGCTGTTGAATGGACTGTTTTTTACCGTGGTGACTTAGCCCGCTCACGCAGCGATGTCGGCACGAATTGAGCAGGAATGGCTCAGTCCGCGAATTGGCCCGCTGCCTTGATCATCGGAGCCCAACGGTCGACTTCGCTCGCGAGCATCGCGGCCAGCGCCTCCGGCGTCGCCTTCTCCTGCGGGACCGGCTCCGTGTTGATGTCGTTGAACCGGGCGATCAGCGTGGAATCCCTAAGGGCGGACTGGAGCGCCGCGGTCAGCTTCTGAACGACCGCCGGTGGTGTTCCCTTGGGGGCATAGATGCCGTGCCAGACACCAAGTTCGAACCCTTTGAGGCCGGCCTCGTCGGCGGTCGGCAGATCGGGCAGGCTCTTCAGCCGCTCCTTGGTGGTGATCGCATAGGCCTTGACCTGCTTCGACATGATCGGGCCGGTGGTATTCGTCGCCTGGTCGCAGGTAAGATCGATCTGCCGGCCGAGAAGGTCGTTCATGATGGGGCCGTTGCCCTTGTAGGGCACCGCGGTGAGCTGCTTCTGGATCGCTGTCATGAACAGCATGCCGCAGAGATGCGACGCCGCGCCGAGTCCGGCATTGGCATAGGTCAGCTTGTCGCCCTGCTGTTGGGCGTAGGCGATCAATTCCTTCAGCGTGTCGGCCGGAAAATCCGGACGCGCGATGATGGTCATCGGCGCATTGGTCACAAGCCCGATCGG
The DNA here is from genome assembly GCF_023101105.1 of Bradyrhizobium sp. 155. Classification (NCBI taxonomy): domain Bacteria; kingdom Pseudomonadati; phylum Pseudomonadota; class Alphaproteobacteria; order Hyphomicrobiales; family Nitrobacteraceae; genus Bradyrhizobium; species Bradyrhizobium sp. 155. The sequence goes on from NZ_CP064704.1 coordinate 4,291,931, forward strand.
CGCAAAGGCCGTCTTCGTGTCATAGCTGAGGTTGCGGTACAGTGTGGCGGCCGTCGAGAGGCCGACATGATGGATCAGCAGCGTGTATCCGTCGGGCTGGGCTCGCGAGGCGCGGGTCGTGGCGATGGTACCACCGGCGCCGGGCGCGTTCTCGACGACGACCTGTTGGCCAAGCGATTTCGCCATGCCGGCCGCGGTCAGGCGAGCAATCGTGTCCGTAGGTCCGCCGGCGGCGAACGGCACCAGCATGGTGACGGGCCTGATCGGATAGTCCTGGGCGAGCGCCGCGCCAAACGGCAGGACCAGAGCCGATACGAGGGCAATGAGCCGCATGCTTTCCTCCAAATTTTTTTGCTTGCTCCTATGTACGCATTCCGGGCTGCGGGGCCACACCAAAATGACTTCATCAGGAGTGGCGCGCCCGCGGCATGGTGTAGCTGCCGAAAAGCCCGATTGGTTCTCAGCGCGTCTCGCGAAGCTTCGTCGGCATCATGCGGGAACTAGCGCTCGCGCATGATCTCGTGCCGGTAGCGCTGCAGCGGCGATAGCAGGTAGCTCAGGATGGTGCGCGAACCGGTCCTGATCTCGACGGTCACCGCCATTCCCGGCGACAGGCTGACGAGGCGGTCGTCCACCTGCATCTGGGTGCGATCTAGCGAGATGCGGGCGCTGTAGCTCAACTCCTGCCCGCTGGGCTCGCTGCTGTCGCGTTGTGTCGCGAGCGGACGGTCGCTCCCGCGCTCCTGCGGCCGGTCGCGGATGATGGCGTCCTGCGAGACGCTCACGACCTGGCCTGCGAGAAGCCCGTAGCGGGTGAAATTGAAAGTGTCGATTTTGATGGCAGCACCCTGCCCGGCCTCGACAAATCCGATATCGCGATTGGAGATCATCGCCTCGATCTCGAGCCGCGTATCGGTCGGCACGATTACCAGCAGCGACTGCGCGGGCGTGACCACGCCGCCCACGGTGTGGACCGCAAGCTGCTGCACGACGCCGTCGACCGGCGACGTCAGTTGCTGAAGCCTCGTCCTCTGCTGCGCCTTGATCAGATCGCGTGCGACGCCATTGGCTTTCTGTTCGCTCTTAGCCAGCTCGTCGGAGAGACTCTTCCTGTACTCGGCCAGGGCCTGGATGCGGGTCTCCCCGATCGCGGCGACGGCCGCCTCGGCCTCCTTCAAGCGGCTGCTCTGGACGCGAAGCTCCTCCTGCTGCTCGATCTGGAGCTGGAGGGTCTCATAGTAGGTCAGCTTCGAGCCGATCTCCTTCTCCATCAGCGTCTTGCGGATCTCGACACGCTGCTGGGTGATCGGCAGCAACGCATCAAGCTTGTGAATCGTCGCCGCAATCGTCTGATGTTCGGCCTCCTTCTGCGCTTCCTGACGTGCCAGCGCCGCGAGCTTGGCCCTGTTCTCGCTGACCTGATTGGCGAGGAGCTGCCGTTGCGTCGCAACCAGCATGGGATCGGCATCCTCTGGTACGACGAGATCAGCGGATACCCCTTCGCCGCCCGCCAATGCGGCGCGGAGGCGCGCGACGTTGAGCCGCTCGGCCATGAGATCGTCATGCAGACGATCGCGCTCTGCGGCGTTCACCGTCGGATCGAGCTCGATCAGCAGGTCGCCCGCCTTGACCGATTGCCCGTCCTGCACGTGAATGGCGCGCACCACGCCGGTCTCGAACGGCTGGACCACCTTGCTTCGCCCGCTCGACACGACCTTGCCGGTTGCGGAGGCCACGATGTCGATCGTGCCCCAAGCCGACCAGGCCAGCGCCGCGCAGACAAGCAGCATGAGGGCCAGGGCGATGGCGCGGCCGATCGGCGATGGCGGTGTTTCCGTGATTTCCAGCGCCGCCGGCAGGAAGGCGACTTCCTCGGCGCGCCGGCCCTTTCCATTCCGGAACGGGATCACGGTCTGCTCCGGACGAGCGGCCGGCACAGTGTTAGCCGACCTCATAAATGCCTCCCTGGAGACGATGCAGGGCGGCATAGCGGCCGCCGGTCTTGATCAGCGCATCATGCGTGCCGTCCTCGACCAGACGGCCGCGTTCCAGGGTGAAGATGCGATCGGCGCCGCGGACGGTGGACAGACGGTGCGCGATGATCAGGACGGTGCGGCCTTTCGCGATCTCCTTCATGTTGTCATGGATGATCCGCTCGCTTTCATAGTCGAGCGCGCTGGTGGCTTCGTCGAAGATCAGGATCCGGGGATTGCCCACCAGTGCGCGGGCAATCGCGATGCGCTGGCGCTGCCCGCCCGAGAGCGTCGAGCCGCGCTCGCCGACCACCGTATCGTAGCCCTCGGGGAGCTCCAGAATGAAATCATGCGCGCCCGCCAGCTTCGCCGCATCGATGATGCGATCCATCGGCAGGCTTGGATCGGCCAGCGCGATGTTGTCGCGCACCGACCGGTTGAACAGCATGTTGTCCTGGAGCACGATTCCGATCTGCCGACGGAGTCCGGCCGGGTCGGTCGTCATCAGATCCATTCCGTCGACCAGCACGCGGCCGCCTTGCGGTACATAGAGACGCTGCACCAGCTTGGCGAAGGTGCTTTTGCCCGAACCGGACGATCCGACGATGCCGACGGTTTGTCCGGCTGGAATGTCGAATGAGACATCGTGCAGGATCTCCGGCCCATCGGGCCGGTAGCGGAAAGAGACGTGCTCGAAGCGGATGTTGCCCCGGATCGGCGGCAGCCCCGCGCGGGCCGCGGAGTAAGCAGGCTCCGCCGCGCTGTTGAGGATGTCGCCGAGCCGGGCGATCGACAGTCGCGCCTGATGAAAATCCTGCCAGACCTGCGCGAGCCGCAGCACCGGGGCCGACACCCGCCCTGCGAAGATGTTGAAGGCAACGAGCTCGCCGACGGTCAATGCGTCACCGATCACCAGTCTGGCGCCGACATAGAGAATGGCGGCGGTGACGACCTTGCTGACGAGCTGCACCAGCTGGCTAGCCGTGTTGCCGAGGCTGGTGACACCGAAGCTCGCGGAGACATAGCCTGCGAGCTGCTCTTCCCAGCGGCGCTGCATCTGCGGCTCGACCGCCATCGCCTTCAGCGTTTCGATGCCGCTGACGCTCTCGACCAGGAAGGCCTGGTTCTCGGCGCCGCGGCGGAATTTCTCGTCCAGCCTGCGGCGAAACAGCGGCGTCGCCACGGCCGAGATCGCGATGTAGAACGGGAACGATGCCAGCACGATGAAGCTCATCTGCGCCGAATAGGCGAACATCACCGCCAAGAACACCGAGGTGAAGACCAGGTCGATGAGAAGCGTCAGCGACGAGCTGGTGATGAAATTGCGGATGTTCTCGAGCTCACGGACCCGGGCCACGGAATCTCCGACGCGCCTGGCCTGAAACCACGCCATCGGCAGCGCCAGCAGGTGGTGGAACAGGCGTGCCCCGAGCTCGACGTCAATGCGGTTGGTGGTGTGCGCAAACAGGTAATTGCGCAGGATCCCGAGCACGGTGTCGAACAGGGAGACGACGACGAGGCCAATGACGAGGACGTCGAGCGTGGACAGCGAGCGGTGCACCAGCACCTTGTCGATCACGACCTGGAAGAACAACGGCGAGACCAGCGCAAAAAGCTGGAGGAAGAACGAAGCCGCCAGCACCTCGCCCAGCAGCCGCCGGTATTTGCCGATCGCGCCGATGAACCAGGTGATATCGAAGTGCCGCCCGAGGTCGGACAGGCCGGCGCGCCGTACCATCAGGATCAAGCCGCCGTCCCAGATCGCGCACAGCTCGTCGCGATCCATCAGTACCGGACGCGGCGCCTCCGGGGACTGCACCAGCACCTTATCGGCGGAGGCCTTTGCGATGACCATGAAGCCGCCGTCCCGCAGCATTGCGATCGCAGGCAGCGGGGTGTCCGACAGACGGCTCCACTGCGTTCGATAGGTTCGCGCTTTAAGTCCGAGAGACCTGGCGCAGCGGACGATATCCGCTGCGCCGAAGCTTGCCGCGCCCAGCCGGTGCCTGAGCTGCTCGCGATCGGCCGCAACACCTTGCAGATGCAGCAGTGTCAGCAATGCATCGAGCCCCGTATCGGTGGAGACCGCGTTCGTCGTCATGAGCGTTCTCCGGGCCGATGCAGTCGGCTTCAGGCGTGCTGCGGCGGTGCGAGCACCTGGTTCTGCATCGCGTGCGGATCGGGCAGCGGCATCTCGCCGTTCCCCTCACCTGCCGGGACGAAGCTGGCCGCCATGGCCTGGTTGAGCAGCATCGCGGCCGCGAACGCACCGCCCTGGATGACGACGTTGTTGCCGGTGCCGCCGTCGAGGACGTCGAGGCCCCCGCCGCCGATCAGCACGTCATCACCGGCACCACCTGCCAGCGTGTCGTTGCCGGGGCTGCCGATCAGCACGTCGTCGCCGTTGCCGCCATTGGCAACGAGCTGGATGCCGCCGTGCAGACCGGAGGCCGTGATGACGTCGTCGCCATCGAGACCGTTGATGACGATCCTGTCGCCCGCGCCGGCATCGGTAATGTTGATGTCCTGGCCAAGCCCCGACACCGTGATGATGCCGTCGTGCTCGGTCACCGTGATGACGTCGTTGCCGCCGGTTGCGTTGATGGTCACGGTATCCGCGGCGCCGTCATTGGCGCCGAGATCGAGGTCGACCTGGCTGACGCCGGTGCCGGAGAGGTCACCGACCGTAATGTTGTCGGCACCGCCGAGAGCATTGAAGTCGACATGTTCGACCCCGTTCAGGTCCACCGCAATGGCGGCAACATCTCGCGTGAACAGCACCCGGCCGCCATTGGCCGAGATGTTGATGTTCTCGCTGATATTGGCGCCGTTGAATGCCAGAGTGTCGGTGCCCTTCCCGCCTTCGACGGTATCGCTGCCGTCGCCGGGGTTCCAGACGAAGGTGTCGTCGCCCGCACCGAGATTGGCGAAATCGTTGCCGCGTCCGCCGTTCACAATGTCATTGCCGGCACTGCCTGTGATGGTGTCGTTGCCGTCGCCGCCATTGATGTTGAGGCTGAACAACTGTCCCGCCTTGATGGAAAACGCATCGATGACATCATTGCCTTGGCCGCCGTTGATGCCGAGCACATCACCGGCGTCCGCATGCGCAATCGTCACCTGCGCAGCGAGGCCGTTGACCACGATCGATCCGCCGGCGGTCACGACCGATATGTTGTCGTCACCGGTCGTGCCGTTCGCGGTCACGCGGTCCGCCGCGGCATCGCCGCTCTGGCTGCCGGGGCCGGCACTGAGGTCGATGGCAACCTGCGTGATTCCTGTCCCGGTCAGATCGTTGACGGTGATGTTGTCGGCGCCGCCTGCCGCCGCGATCTGCACGTGCTCGACGCCGGCGAGGTCCATGACGATAGCACCGACGTCACGGGTGAGTAGCGCACGGCTTCCGTTCGCCGAGATCGACATGGTCTCGGCCACATTGGCGCCGTTGAACACCAGCGTATCGGTTCCCGTGCCGCCTTCGACAGTGTCGCTGCCGTCACCGGGATTCCACGTGAAGATGTCGTCGCCTGCGCCGAGAAGCGCGACGTCATTGCCGCGGCCGCCGATGACCTTGTCGTTGCCGTCGCCGCCGATCAGGGTGTCGGCTCCCTGGCTGCCGGTGATGGTGTCGTTGCCCGCACCGCCGTCGATGGTCAGCCCGATCGCCGCGCCGAGCGTGGATGCATCGATCACGTCGTTGCCGCCGAGCGCCTGCACGACCAGCCGGTCGTTGCCGGCCTCTGCATTTGCGATCGTCACGACCTCCGGCAGCCCCGTGACCGTGACCGTTGTGCCCGCGGCTGTGACCTCGATGTGCTGATTGCCGTTGCTGCCGTTGACGGTCACCGTATCAGCAGCGCCGTCGCCTTGCGTCCCTCCCGGAACGGCTCCGAGATCAACCAGCACCTGCTTGACGCCGGTCCGGGTGAGGTCGCCGACGGTGATGTTGTCGGCGCCGCCACGCGCATCGAATTCGATCTGCTCGACGCTGTTGAGATCCATCGTGATGTTGGCGACATCGCGGGTGAAGCGCACCCGGCCGCCATTGGCCGAGATGTTGATGGTCTCGTTGATGTTAGCGCCATTGAAAAGCAGCTTGTCGCTGCCCGAGCCGCCCTCGACCGTGTCGCTGCCGTCACCGGGATTCCAGATGAAAGTGTCGTCGCCACTCCCGAGCTGGGCGACGTCGTTGCCGCGTCCGCCATTGACGATGTCGTCGCCGCTGCCGCCGATGATGAGGTCGTTGCCGTCGCCGCCGATGATCCGGTCGTTGCCGGCGCCGCCATCGAGCGTCAGCGAGATCAGGCTGCCGAGCCCATTGCCCGCGGTGATGACATCGTCGCCGCCGCCGCTGTGCAAGACGAGATTTTCAGTCGTGCCGATGTCGAGCGAAAACGGCGCCGCGCCCGTCCGGTCGAGCCGCACGCGGGTGCCGTTCGCCGTGATTGTGAACGTCTCGGCGGCGTTGTTTCCGTTGACCTGAGCCGTATCGTTGCCCTCACCACCTTCGAACAGGTTGGTGCCGCCGCCGGGATTCCAGATCATGACGTCGTCGCCGGCCTCGCCGAACAGCTGGTTGTCGCCGCTGCCGCCGTCCAGGACGTCGTTACCCGCTCCGCCGAACAGCAGATCGTTGCCGCCGCCGCCCTTGATCAAATCGTTGCCGGCCTGACCAAACAGGAGGTCGGCTCCCGAGCCGCCCGTGATCCTGTCATTGCCGTCGCCGCCGAAGATGTGCACCGCCGGCATCGGTCCGTGGCATTCGTCGACGGTGATCGTGTCGTCACCGCCTTGACCGAAGATGTCGATCGCGGTGGTGTTGTCGACCGTGGGTTCGCCACCAACCGTTTTCACGTGCCCGTTATCAACCAGGATGCGGCCCGACTTGTCGCGACTTATCACGAGGCCGTTATTCGCGCTGTCGGCGAAAATGATGAGTTGCCCCGTAACCGGGGAAAACACAGAGGTAATGGACATCCAAATGATCCTTCCGACCTAGCCCCTCCCTTCGACGCGTAGCATTCGCGCACATGACATTCTTGAACCGTTGCTTGAGACGCGCGTGATTATTCTGGAGATTTCCTCCAGTTTTGCTTCGGGGCAGTTTCCGACAGCGGATGCGAAGGCTTGCTCATCACGAACCGCCTGATCACGGATCACGCGTAACGCCCCCGTGATTTTCAACGCGCGCGGAAGAACGCAGCTCGAGGCAATGAAGGCACTTTGGGCGAAGGTCGGCATCCGCGATGTCGAAACTGGCGAACAAGATCGCCGGCGAGCGCGAACGGGAGAGATCACGGTTCACGCCTCGGCCACCGCGATCAAGGAATGCAAAGCCGCTTGATGATGGGGATAGGAGTGCGCGGCTGATCGCATCGACAGCCGCAACCAGCTTCAGGCCAAAAGGTCGACCCGTGTTACGCCGACTTCTTCTTCGGCTTCGGCTTGGTCGCCTTCGGCATGACCGGCGCCTCCGGCGTGCCCTCGATCGAGGACAGGCGACCGGCCGTGAAGGTATAGATGCCAGCGCGCGGACCGGTCGTCCAGGTCACGACCGCAACGCGCCTGCCGGCGGCATCACCGGAGAGGTTGACGCTCGAGGGCGCGCCGATGCCGCGCACCACATCGCATTCGGTGTGGCCGAGCGCGACGGTGCCGCCCATGGGAGCCGGCGCGGTCGTCGACGCATTCGCATCAGCCGGCCCGGGCGGCGGCGCCATGCCGGCACAAGCCCCGTCGGCGCTGACCAGATCCTCGGCCCCAACCGGCTTGTCGGGGGTCAGCGGCGGCGACTCAATCGAGATGCTTTTGATGAACAGGCGGCTGGGCGTGTTGAACCACTGGGCATCCCTGGACAACAGATCGGTCCCGCCCGAACAGCCCGCAACCAGCGGGGCTACGGCCGCCAACGCAATTATGAGCGAGCTGGGAAGCTTTTGATGTCGCACGATAAACTAAAATCCCCGAGTGAAGGATCGGCCCTAAGCAATTGTAGCAACATCACTTTGCGGCACGAAGGTGACAAAAGCCATCATCGCCCGAAAAGTGCAAATTATCATTAATTGCGAGCGACCGCTAATTCCGCTTCTGCCACCGGCCCCGCTCGTCAGCCTGCCAATAAGTGACATCAAATCCCCGCGCCTTGCAATCCGTCCAGGCGCTGCGGGCGAACGCAAGCGCGTCCGGATCGTCGCCGTCGAACAGCAGCACCATGCGCTCATAGGCCTGCGCGTCCTGCGGCAGCGCGGCGTTGTCGACGAGGAAGCGGACATTGGCACCGTTCGGATTGTCCTCCTCGACCGCCAGCACGATCGGCTGATCGGCAGCGTCGCTCACCCGCCATGTCGCGTGCGGCAGGAAGGAATCGTCGCGATAGGTCCACAAATGGGCGTCGAGCGCATCGGCGCGCTCCGGCGAATTCGACTGCACAACGACGCGCCAGCCGCGCTCGAGCGATTTCTCGAGAAGCGGCGGCAACACGTTCTCCACCGTCATGTTTTGCAGATGGTAGAAGAGGACTTCAGTCATCTCGGGTCATTTGCGCTCGTAGTGATCTGCGACCAGACGGTCGAGCAAGCGAACGCCATAGCCGCTTCCCCAGCTCTGGTTGATGTCGGTCTTCGGCGCGCCCATGGCGGTCCCAGCGATGTCGAGATGCGCCCAGGGCGTGCCATCCACGAAGCGCTGGAGGAACTGCGCCGCGGTGATCGAGCCGCCATGGCGGCCGCCGGTGTTCTTCATGTCGGCGAACTGGGAATCGATCAGCTTGTCGTATTCAGGGCCAAGCGGCAGGCGCCAGACCTTCTCGCCGCTCTCGATGCCGGCCGCCAGCAGCCGCTCGGCAAGCTCGTCATTGTTGGAGAACATGCCGGCATGCTCGGTGCCGAGCGCGACCACGATGGCGCCGGTCAACGTCGCCAGATCCACCATGAATTTCGGCTTGGTTTTCTTGGCGACGTACCAGAGCACATCGGCAAGCACCAGGCGGCCTTCCGCGTCGGTGTTGATGATCTCGATGGTCTGGCCCGACATCGAGGTGACGATGTCGCCTGGGCGCTGCGCGTTGCCGTCCGGCATGTTCTCGACCAGGCCGATGGCGCCGACGACGTTGACCTTGGCCTTGCGGGCCGCGAGCGCATGCATCAGGCCGACGACGCAGGCAGCGCCTCCCATGTCGCCCTTCATGTCCTCCATGCTGCCGGCCGGCTTGATCGAAATGCCGCCGGTGTCGAAGCAGACGCCCTTGCCGACGAAGGCAACCGGCGCCTCACCTTTCTTGCCGCCGTCCCAACGCATGATCACGGTGCGGCTCGGCCGCGCCGAGCCCTGGCCGACGCCGAGCAGAGCGCCCATGCCGAGCTTGTCCATGGCCTTGACGTCGAGGACCTCGATCTTGACGCCGAGCTTGCGGAGCAGGCCTGCGCGGCGCGCGAACTCCTCGGGAAAAAGCACGTTCGGCGGCTCGTTGACGAGGTCGCGCGCAATGATCACGCCGTCCACGATCGCAGCCGCCGATGTAAACGCCTTCTTCGCGGCGACCACGTCGCCGACCGCAAACGAGACGTCGGCGCGCGTGCCGCCCTCCTCGCCATCCTTCTTCCTGGTCTTGTAACGGTCGAAGTTGTAGGTGCGCAGCCGCAGGCCCGAGGCGATCGCGACCGCCTGCTCGCTGGTCATGGCGCCGTTTGGAAGTTCCGCCATGATAGTCATGGCCGCCGCCCCGGCCGGAAGCTTGCTCGCCGCCACGCCGCCGAATTTGAGGAAGTCGTTCGCCTTCAGACCGGTCGCCTTGCCGGCGCCGATCACGATCAGGCGGGTGGCCTTCACGCCTTCGGGCGCAAGGATGTCGACCGCCGCGCCGCTTTTGCCCTTGAAGGCGGCGGCGGTGGCCGCCCGCTTCACGAGTTCGGTGGCCCCGCCGAGCGCCTTGGCGGTCGCCGGGCCGAGCTTCAGGCTGTCGTCGCAGAACACGACCATGATGCCACGGGCGGCGGCAGACAATGGAACGAAGCCGACCTTAATGGCATCGGACATGAGTAACTCCTCAAAAACATTGCGCTTTTTACCGATCGGCGGTCCCGGCCACGGGCCGGAGCTGAACGGCGATTCACTGAGCGTCCCGCACTATGGGCCACCGGCCCGGCAGATGCCAAGCACCCCCCGTGGCCGAGGGGCCACAACGAGGGAAATATTAACCATATATTGAGGGTGCCACGGGGCAGCCATTTTGTTGACGGATCAAAGGGATGGTACTGAGAGAGTAAGCCGGCGGATGAGATGGTTGGCCGACCTTGGGGATCCCCTTGCGGGGATTGGTTGGACAGCCGGAATTCCGGCCGGCATTGGGGACTTGGTGGGATTCGTGCGGTAGCGCATGGGGTCAATCGATAGGTATATCTTCCGCACGACGCTCGCGTCGTTTGCGCTGGTCCTGGTCAGCCTCACGGGCGTGATCTGGATTACGCAAGCGTTGCGCGGCATCGACCTGATGACGAGCCAGGGTCAGACCATCCTGACCTTCCTCGGGATCACCAGCCTCGTCGTGCCCGCGCTGGTCCTGATCATCTCGCCGATCGCGCTGATGATCGCGATCTCGCATACGCTGAACAAGCTCGCGACCGATTCCGAGATCATCGTGATGAATGCCGCCGGCTTCTCGCCATTCCGGCTGTTCTATCCGTTCTTCTACGCCACCTGCGTGGTGGCGCTGCTGGTCGCCTTCATCGCGGCCTATCTCGCTCCCGACGGCATGCGGCGGATCAAGCAGTGGGACGCCGAGATCACCGCCGACGTGCTCACCAACATCCTGCAGCCCGGCCGCTTCGCCCAGCTCGACAAGAACCTGACGATCCGGATTCGCGAACGCCAGCCCGGCGGCATCCTCGCCGGCATCTTCATCGACGACCGCCGCGATCCGAACGAGCGGGTCTCGATCGTCGCCGAGCACGGCGAAGTCGTGAAGAACGAGACCGGATCGTTCCTGGTGCTGGAGACCGGCAATCTCCAGCGTTTCGAGGCCGGCAAGCGCGATCCCGCGCTGGTGGCGTTCGGCCGCTACGGCTTCGACATGTCCAAGTTCTCGGGCCAGGGCCGCGACGTCACCCTCGGCATCCGCGAGCGTTATCTCTGGGAGTTGCTCTCGCCGTCCGAGGACGATCCCGTCTACAAGCAGATTCCCGGCCAGTTCCGCTCGGCCCTGCATGACAGCCTGCTGGCGCCGATCTATCCCTTCGCCTTTGCCGTGCTGACCTTTGCGTTTCTGGGTGCGCCTCGCACCACGCGCCAGAGCCGCAATTTCTCGATCGGCTCCTCGATCCTTGCCGTGTTCGGCCTGCGCATGGCCGGCTTCGCCTGCTCGGTGATGGCGGTGAAATCGCCGGGCGCGGTGCTGGTCCAATATGCCATGGTCATTGGTGCCATCGGCGTCGGGCTGGCGATCATCATTGGCGGCCTTGTGGTCGAACCGCCGCCGCGCCTCATGGAGGCCATCAACAGGTCGAACGCGCGCATCGCGCGGCTGTTCGGACGGCCGGCCACCGCATGAGCATGCTCACCAACACACTCGGGCGCTATTTCGCCGGCCGTTTCGTGGTCGCGGCGCTCGGCGTGTTCGCCGGCATTTTCCTGCTGCTGGTGCTGGTCGATTACATCGAGATGGTGCGCAAGACCTCAGGGCTCGCATCCGCCTCCGCAGTCATGGTGGCCGAGACCTCGCTGTTCCGCGTGCCGCAGCTTTTGGAGAAGCTGACGCCGTTCTGCATGCTGATCGGCGCCATGACCTGCTATCTCGCCCTCTCCCGCCGGCTCGAGCTCGTCGTCGCGCGCGCCGCCGGCGTCTCCGCATGGCAATTCATCTCGCCGGCGCTCGGCAGCGCGCTCCTGATCGGCGTGATCGCCACCGTCGCCTACAATCCGATGTCGGCCAATCTGCGCGAGCTGTCCAAGCGCATGGAAGCCGAGCTGTTCGGCTCGGCGCCCGGCGGCGGCATTCAGGACGCCTCCGGCTTCTGGCTCAACCAGAAGACCAGCGACGGCGAGACGATCATCAATGCGGCGCGCAGCGAGCAGCAGGGTATCCGGCTCACCGGACTCACGCTGTTCCGGTTTGACACAGAGCAGCACTTCAAGGAACGGGTCGAGGCGCGCGAGGCGACGCTCGAGGCCGGCCGTTGGCTGTTCAAGGGCGTCCGCCGCTTCTCGCTGGATTCGCCGCCGGTCGATCAGGCCAGCCTGGAGATTCCGACCACGCTGACCGAGGCCCAGGTCCGCAACAGCTTTTCCACACCCGAGACTGTGTCCTTTTGGCAACTACCGAGCTACATCCGCTCATCCGAAAGCTCGGGCTTCGCGACAGCCGGATACCGACTCCAGTATCAGAAGCTTCTGGCACAGCCGTTTTTGCTTGCAGCCATGGTGATGCTCGCGGCCTCCGTGTCGTTGCGCTTCTTCCGGATGGGCGGCGTGCAGAAGATGGTTTTGAGTGGCGTGGGCGCAGGCTTTCTGCTCTACGTTCTGTCGAAAGTGACTGAAGATTTGAGCAAGGCTGAGTTGATGCATCCGATCGCTGCGGCGTGGTTGCCCGTGGTGGTGGGCGGCCTCACCGGCTTTTTGGCCTTGCTGTATCAGGAGGACGGATAGTGACGGCCGTCCACCGAGGGCCCGTGTCTCGTTTGACGCGGCGCACATTGGTGCGCGCGAACGGGTGTGGCTTGTCCATTCGCAGATTCCTGCTTGCTGTCGCCGCCGTGGCATCGCTCGGTGGCGTGATGGACGTTGCCGCCGTGACGCCGGCCTCCGCCCAGAGCTTCACCTACAATCCGCTGCCGCCGCGTGCGAAGCCGCCGAAGGCCGTCAACGACAACCAGATGCTGGTTCAGGCGACCGAGGTCGATTACGACTACAACAATTCGCGCGTCTCCGCGGTCGGTAACGTCCAGCTGTTCTACAACGGCACCAGCGTCGAGGCCGACAAGGTCATCTACGACCAGAAGACCAAGCGGCTCCATGCCGAAGGCAACATCCGTATGACGGATGCCGACGGCAAGATCACCTATGCCGAGATCCTGGACCTGTCCGACGACTACCGTGACGGCTTCGTCGATTCGCTGCGCGTTGATACGGCCGACCAGACCCGCATGGCGGCGAGCCGCTCCGATCGCTCCAGCGGCAACTACACGGTGTTCGAGAACGGCGTCTACACGGCCTGCGCGCCGTGCAAGGACGATCCGAAGAAGCCGCCGCTCTGGCAGGTCAAGGGTGCGCGCATCATCCACGACCAGCAGGAGAAGATGCTGTATTTCGAGACGGCGCAGCTCGAATTCTTCGGCGTGCCGATCGCCTATATGCCCTATTTCTCGACGCCCGACCCGACCGTGAAGCGCAAGACCGGCTTCCTGATGCCGGGCTTCACGTCGAATACGCCGTTCGGCTACGGCGTCGAGGTTCCGTTCTACTGGGCGATCGCGCCCGACATGGACGCCACCTTCAACCCGCGCATCACGTCCAGGCAGGGCGTGCTGTTCCAGGCCGAATTCCGCCAGCGCCTGATGGACGGCGCCTATCAGATCCGCGTCTACGGCATCGACCAGCTCGATCGGAGCGCGCTCGCGGGCCAGCCCGGCGACAAGCAGTTCCGCGGCGCCGTCGACACCAAGGGTCAGTTCGCGCTGAACGACAAATGGGTCTGGGGTTGGGACGGTGTCCTGATGTCCGACTATTATTTCTTCTCGGACTATCGGTTGTCGCAATATCGCGATCCGCTGGGCTCGTTCCTGTATCTGCCGACGGATGCACTCTCGCAGCTTTACCTGACCGGTGTCGGCAATCGCAGCTTCTTCGACGCGCGCACGATGTACTGGCTGAGTTACTCGGGCAACCAGAACCAGGTGCCGGTCGTCTACCCCGTGATCGACTACTCGAACGTGCTGAACTATCCGGTCTTCGGCGGCGAGTTCAGCTACAAGACCAATTTCGTGAACCTGTCGCGTGACACCGCGGTGTTCGATCCGATCACGACGCTCGCCAACACCAACAGCCTGTGCACGACGGTGTCGGCCGATCCGCTCGCGCGGACGCCGTCGCAGTGCCTGCTGCGCGGCTTCCCGGGTACCTACACCCGCCTAACGGCGGAAGCGCAGTGGCGCAAGTCCTTCACCGATCCGTTCGGTGAAATCTGGACGCCGTTCGCCATTCTCCGCGCCGACGCGATCAACTCCTCGGTCTCCAACCAGCCGGGCGTGTCGAATTATTTGCCCGTTGGCGACACCCAGGCGCTCCGCCTGATGCCGACCGTGGGCCTCGAATACCGCTACCCCTTCATCAACGTTCAGCCCTGGGGTTCGACCACCATCGAGCCGATCGCGCAGATCATCATCCGGCCGAACGAGACCTATGCCGGCAAGCTCCCCAACGAGGACGCGCAGAGCATGGTGTTCGACGCCTCGAACCTGTTCAGCGTCGACAAGTTCTCCGGCTACGACCGTGTCGAGGGCGGCGGCCGCGCCAATGTCGGCGTGCAGTCCACCACGCAGTTCGACAGGGGCGGAGCCATCAAGACGCTGTTCGGCCAGTCCTACCAGCTGTTCGGCATGAACTCCTTCGCGGTCCAGGACTCCATCAATACCGGCGTGGATTCCGGCCTGCAAAGGCCGCGCTCCGACTATGTGGCGAGCGCCGCCTATTCGCCCAACAGCACCTATACGTTCAGCGTTCGCTCGCGCATGGACGAGCAGACCTGGAACGTGCAGCGCTTCGAGGCGGAAGGCCGCGCCAACTTCAACCGCTGGTCAGTCAGCATGCTGTACGGCAATTACGCGGCGCAGCCGGAACTCGGCTATCTAACCCGCCGCGAGGGCATCCTGACGTCAGGCTCGATCAAGCTCGCGGCCAATTGGGTGGTCACGGGCTCGGCGCGCTGGGACCTTGAGGCCAACAAGATCAACCAGTATGTGCTCGGTGCCGGCTACGTCGACGATTGTTTTGTGCTCGGCTTGAACTATGTAACGGCGTATAGCTATTCCGCAGGCTCGACCCCGCCCGTGCTGAACCACGCGATCATGTTCCAGATCGGCCTGCGCACGCTGGCGAACACAGCGACCACCAGCAGTTCCGGCGGCGGACTCCAGTGAACGGTTTGAAGGTGCCGGCCGCGTGTTCCCGATCGCAGGTTCACCTCGGCTGACATGCGAGCGACAAATATGACGATCCCATTGCCTGTCTTCCGCCTCTTCCTCATCCTCGCCGCCCTGCTGCTGGCCGGCGCGCCGTTGCGTGCGCAGAACATCGTCTTGATGGTCAACGGCGATCCCATCACCGACTTCGACATCGAGCAGCGCTCCAAGCTCGACCAGCTGACGACGCAGAAGACACCGGCCCGCCAGGACGTCATCAACGAGCTGATCGACGACCGGGTGAAGATGAAGGAAGGCAAGAAATATGGTGTCGACCCCGGCGTCTCCGACATCAACCAGTCCTACGAGGGCATGGCGCAGCGCATGCGCATCTCGCCGGACCAGCTCACCAAGTCGCTCGAGGTCAAGGGCGTCCGCCCCGAAACCCTGAAGAGCCGCATGAAGGCCGAGATGGTCTGGACCAGCCTCGTGCGCGGCCGCTTCAAGGAGAAGCTGCTGGTCGGCGAGAAGGACGTCGCGCAGGCCGTGCAGGCCCAGACCGGCGACAAGCTGCAGATCGAGGGCACCGAATACAAGATGCAGCCGATCGTGCTGATCGTGCCACGGG
This sequence comes from Bradyrhizobium sp. 155, assembly GCF_023101105.1. NCBI lineage: Bacteria > Pseudomonadati > Pseudomonadota > Alphaproteobacteria > Hyphomicrobiales > Nitrobacteraceae > Bradyrhizobium > Bradyrhizobium sp. 155. The sequence goes on from NZ_CP064704.1 coordinate 4,307,641, forward strand.
GCTCGTCGCCGGCGTTCCTGGAGACGCGGCATAAGGAAGCCGAGCAGTATCGCTCGCGCGTCGGAAGCTGCGAAGAAGCCAATTCGCTGTTCCGCTCCACGCCGAACGCCACCATCCGCGACGTCGTCACCAAGACCACCGCTGAATTACCCGAGGCGCTGCGTAAGGTGCTCGACGACACGCCGATCGGCCACCTGACCGCGCCCGAGACGACCAAGGCAGGCATCGAGATGGTGGTGCTGTGCTCGCGCAAGCCGACCATGATCGACACACCGAAGAAGCGCGAGGTCCGCGAGAAGATGTATCAGGAGAAGTACGAGAAGACCCAGAAGACCTATCTCGAGGAGCTCCGCAAGGCGGCGATGATCGAGTATCGCAACCGCTGATGGCCAAGCAGCCTGCCAAGCCCCTCGCCCTGACGCTGGGAGAGCCTGCCGGCATCGGCCCCGACATCACCATCGCAGCCTGGCTCAAGCGCCGCGAACTGGACCTGCCCGCCTTCTATCTGCTCGGCGACGAGGCGCTGATCGCCCGCCGCGCCAAGGCGCTCGGCGCTGCCGTCAGGATCGCTTCGGTGACCACCGGCGAGGCCGAGGCCGCCTTCCCCGAGGCCCTGCCCGTGGTTGCGTCCGGCGAGCCCGCGAGCGCCGCGCCCGGCAAGCCCGACGCATCGAGCGCGCCGGCCGCGCTCGCCTCGATCCGCCAGGCGGTCACGGATGTCCGCGAGGGCCGCGCCGGCGCCGTTGTCACCAATCCGATTGCCAAGAGCGTGCTCTATAGTGCCGGCTTCCGCCATCCCGGCCATACCGAATTCCTCGCAGAGCTCGCCGCGGAAGACGGCCCCACGCCGCAGCCGGTGATGATGCTGTGGTCGCCGCGGCTCGCCGTAGTGCCCGTGACCATCCACGTCTCCTTGCGCGATGCACTGGCCCAGCTCACCAGCGAGCTGATCATCTCGACCGTGCGCATCGTCGCGACCGAACTCAAATCCCGCTTCGACATCGCGAATCCGCGCATCGCGATTTCCGGCCTCAATCCGCACGCGGGCGAGGACGGCTCGCTCGGCCACGAGGAGCAGACCGTGATCGCGCCGGCGATCAAGACGTTGCGGGGCGACGGTATCGAGGCGAAGGGACCGCTCCCCGCCGACACCATGTTCCACGAAGCCGCGCGAAACAGCTATGACTGCGCCGTCTGCATGTACCACGACCAGGCGCTGATCCCGATCAAGACTGTGGCCTTCGATGACGCGGTCAACGTCACGCTCGGACTGCCCTTCATCCGCACCTCGCCCGACCACGGCACCGCCTTCGACATCGCCGGCACCGGCAAGGCCAATCCGGCAAGCCTGATCGCTGCGTTGAGGCTTGCGAGCCGGATGGCGGCTGCGAAAACCCGATGAGCACGATCGATGACCTCCCGCCGCTTAGCGAGGTCATTCGCCAGCACGCCTTGTCGGCGCGCAAATCGCTCGGCCAGAACTTCCTCCTCGACCTCAATCTCACCGCGCGCATCGCGCGTGCGGCGGCTCCACTCGAGGATTCCACCATCATCGAGATCGGCCCCGGCCCGGGCGGGCTGACGCGCGCCCTGCTCGCGCTCGGCGCCAGACGCGTCATCGCCATCGAGCATGACGAGCGCGCGATCCCTGCCTTGCAGGATATTGCTGCGCGCTATCCCGGCCGACTCGAGATCGTCCATGGCGACGCCATGACCTTCGACCCGCGCCCGCTGCTATCAGGCGAAAGAGCAAAAATCGTCGCCAACCTGCCCTACAACATCGCGACCCACCTCCTCGTCGGCTGGCTCACCACCGAACCCTGGCCGCCCTGGTACGAAATGATGGTCCTGATGTTCCAGCGCGAGGTCGGCGAGCGCATCGTGGCGCGCGAGGACGAAGAGGCCTTCGGCCGACTCGGCGTGCTCGCCAATTGGCGCTGCGAGACCAAGATCCTGTTCGACATCGCGCCGTCCGCCTTCGTGCCGCCGCCGAAGGTTACGTCTTCCGTTGTGCGACTGATCCCGCGCGAAACGCCTCTCGCCTGCGATCGCAAGCTGCTCGAACAGGTCGCGGCCGCCGCCTTCGGCCAGCGCCGCAAGATGCTGCGGCAAAGCCTGAAGGCGCTCGGCGCCGATCCCGCGCGGCTCGCCGCAGCTGCCGGCGTGGATGCGACGCGGCGCGCGGAGACCGTTCCGATTTCCGGCTTTGTTGCCATGGCCCGTGAATTGGCCAATATACGCAGCGAAACAGAGAGATAATTTCGGAGGAAGAAATATGGCGTTGATGCGTCGGCAGTCCCTCGTCAAGTTCGATGCGCCGCTGTGCGAGACCATCGTCGAGACGCCGAAGCCGCAAGGTCGAGAGGTGCTGGTGCGGATCGAGCGTTGCGGCCTCTGCCACTCCGATCTGCACATCCAGGACGGCTACGCCGATCTCGGCGGCGGCAAGAAGCTCGACACCACGCGCGGCATGACGCTGCCCTTCACGCTCGGCCACGAGATCGCGGGCGTGGTCGACGAAGTCGGCCCCGAGGTATTCGCCGGTCTCGTCGGCAGCAAGAAGGCGGTGTTTCCGTGGATCGGTTGCGGCCAGTGTCGCGACTGCGCCAATGGCGACGAGAATCTCTGCGCCAGACAGCGCTTTCTCGGCGTCTCCATCGACGGCGGCTTCGCCACCCACGTGCTGGTGCCCGACGCGAAATATCTGCTCGACTACGATCCCCTGCCCGTCAACCAGGCCGCGACGCTGATGTGCTCCGGCGTCACCGCCTACGGCGCGCTCAAGCGCCTGGTCGACCGGCCGCGCCAGCGCAACCTCCTGCTGATCGGCCTCGGCGGTGTCGGCATGATGGGCCTTTCCTTCGCGGCGGCCATGTTCAAGCAGCCGATCACGGTCGCCGACCTCAGCGGTGCCGCGCGCGAAACCGCGCTGAAGAACGGCGCGGCGGTGGCCTACGATCCGGCCGAGCCCGACGTGGTCAAGCGCATCCTCAAGGAAACCGATGGCGGCTTCGACGAGATCGTCGACTTCGCGGGCAACGAGAAGTCCATGGCTTTCGCGGTCGCCGTCGCCGCGCGCGGCGGCAAGATCGTGGTCTCCGGCCTGATGGGGGGCCAGTTCACGTTGCCGATGGTGCAATGGGTCTACAAGCGCATGACCATCGAGGGCTTCATGGTCGGCACACTCACCGAGGCTCACGAGCTGATGGCGCTCGCCCGCGCCGGCAAGATCAAGCCGACGCCGATGCGCGAGGAGCCGATGGCCGACGTCCAAACATGGATCGACGAGCTTCGCGCCGGCAAGGTCGTCGGCCGCATCGTGCTCAAGAACTAGAAACTGACGCAGACCCGTGTTCCAAATTGGGGAACCCGCTCTCTGCAGAATACGGTCCCCGCCAGCTCTCTTTTTGGATTTCTGGCAACCATGCAGACGATCCGCCGCTTCCTCGCCGACGAGTCCGGCGCCACAGCGATCGAGTACGGCCTGATCGCCGCCGGCATTGCGCTTGCGATCATCGCCGTCGTCAACAATCTCGGCGCGACGCTGAACAAGAAGTTCACCTCGATCGGCAGCTCGCTGAAGTAGCGGGCACGCGCGCCAATTCAAAGCATTCGTCTGTCCCGCGGAACGGCAACGGCCGCGCCGCGTTGGCAGCCATGTCCATTCGCTGCACCGTCGAGAACGCATTCTTCATCGCCTGGAGTTTCCTGGAGCGGAGCGGAGAGCTCGGCTCCCCGGACGAGACGGCGAACGTCCTGCTCGACGCCATTGAGGCCCAGCTCAGGACCGGCGAGCGCCGGCAACTGATGCTCGCCAACAGGGCGATCGATGCCTATCGCGCCCACGCGGAAAAAGGCCGGCCCGCGCACGATTGCGAAGCACGCTTCGGGTGACGAACTTCGGGTGATGAACATCCCGGCCGCCCTCGGGCCCGCCGGCCCGGCGGCGTTGAGGTATAGGCCGGCGGTCCGTCGGGCAGAGCGCACGGGCTGCGGCGCTCCGCGACGAGCGCGCTACGCTGGAGCCGCGCCCTGCTGTGTGCACTCCTGCACAGAGCTCGCAATGTTGAAGGCCGCTGGGTTCGGCTGCGCCATTGCCTCGTCCCATGCCTCGCCAAAACTTTCTGGAATTCCGCAAGCCGGAGGCCATTTTTCAACGGCTGAAAAACGCCTTGTGTGCACTTTGGAACCGTCGGCTCCGTCACGGAAACGTAGGGTTCTGGCCGGTGCCGATTCCCGGCCAGAGCAAGACATGTGACCGGTCGGCCCCAGAACGATCTTCTCCAGCAGCTCAGCCGCCCGGATTTCGAACTGCTCGCGCCGCACCTCCAGCCGGTCGAACTCGAGGCGAGCCACATCCTTTATCATGCCGGCGACGAGGTGGCGGCGGTCCATTTTCCCTGCCGTTCCACGCTCGTGTCGTTCGCCGTGCCGGTCGAGGACGATCGCGAGGTCGAAAGCCTGCTGGTCGGGCGCGAGGGCGCGGTGGGCATTGCCGCCGGCCGCAGCGCCTCGCTGGCCTATTCGCGCATCGTCGTGAAGCTGGGCGGCACCCTGCTGCGGCTGCCGCCGCGCGTGCTCGAGCAGGCCCAACAGAGGTCGGCCACGCTTCTGCAAATCTTCTCTCGCTACGCCGACTGCCAGTTCGCGCAGCTGCTCCAGACCGCGGCCTGCAATGCCCCGCATTCGATCGAGCAGCGCGCCGCCAAGTGGATCATCTCCGCGCAGGAGCACGTCGGCGGCCCCGAGATCCCCCTCACCCATGAGCAGCTGGCCGGCATGCTCGGCGTGTCCCGCAGCTATGCCAGCCGCGTCATCCAGATGTTCAAGGCCAGGCGGATCCTCGCGACACGCCGCGGCGCCATCCTGATCCTAGATGCGCCGGCGCTCGAAGCCAGAGCCTGCTCCTGCAACGACTGGGTGAAGAAGCACTTTGACGAGGTGATGGGACGCACGGCCGCGGACGGTTAGCTTTAGGTCTCACGCATGCGGCGGCGATTGGCGCTTCAAGTGCAGATAGGTCGGACTGAAGCCTCCGAGCCGCTGCAATTCGCGCCATTTCATGACGATGAGCTCGCCGTCGTGCATGTCCATGGTCCCGCTCCGCCTGAGGTCGGCGAGCGTCCGGTTCACCGTCGCGATCGCCATACCCAAGGTCTCGCCGAGCTGCGCCAGGCTGAGCGGCAGGCGGCAGCGATTGCCGCGGACGAGCTGCGCTGCGCGGGCGCGGTAGAACAGCTCGCAGAACAGGTGTGCCATGCGCGCGTGCATCGGCCGGGCGCTGTTGTTGGTGATGGCCTCGCGAAAGATCGCGGCATCGAGCAGGGTCTCGCGCCAAACCGACAGCGCGAAGGTCGGTCGTCGCCGGAAGGCAATGAACAATTCGCGATGCGGGATGAAGGCCACCGAGGCAGGCCCGAGGGCGCAGAGGCCATGGTCCATCTGGTCGATGAACAAGCCCTGGGAGTCCGGCAGGTCGCCGGACAGATGGAACGCGAGGTATTGCCGCCGGCCGCTGTCGAGCAAATGGTAGCGCGCGATCATGCCGGAGACGACCAGCGCCGAATGCTCGGGTTCGTCGCCCTGACGGATGAAATCCTCGTTCGGCGCGAACTCGCGCTGCACAAAGGTCAGCCCGCGAATTTCGGCGACATCCTCCTGGGCGAGTGCGGTGTGCTCGCCCAAATTCCGGATCAGCACGTCATGCGCTTTTTCCATAGGTCCCGCCAAAAATCCTGCCGGTTCGATCAAATGATACATCTGGCCCGTATCCAGCGGACTAGAACGCGGGTCGGAAGCACAGGTTGCTACCGGTCTGCGACATTACTTGGTCGCAGCCCACCGTCCCTCGATCGCTGACTGCGCCCGCCATTCGCATGAGCTCTACGACGATCCTGAAGCGCATTCGCCACCTGTTCGCATCGGAGTCGGGCGAGCACCTGGACAGTATCAGCGCTGCCTTCCAGCGAGGCACGCTGAAGGATGCGGCGCGGCCGATGTCGGATCAGGAGCTTGCGCGCGCCATCCGCGAGTTCCAGGCGGTTCCCGTGTCCGATTGGACCATCGCGAAACTCTCACGATGCCTGCTCGAGCCGGCGATGCCGGGTGACGACTGAAACACCTCCTCCTCTCCATGCCGCACCCCAAGTTCATCGCACATCTCCAGGCGATTGAAGGCCTCTCCGACGACGAACGCCGCCAGATCGCGGCTCTGCCGTCCACGCTGCGCCAGGTCTCCGACGGCGAGACCCTGCTGCGCCAGGGTGAAGATACCTCTCGCTGCGTTTTCGTCGTCAGCGGCTTCCTCTATCAGGCGCGCATCGTCGGCGATCGCAGCCAGATCCTCGCCTTCCACGTTCCCGGCGACATGCCGTGCCTCCACACGCTGCTGGTCTCGCCGATGGATGCGGACCTCGTCGGTCTTGGCCCTTCCCTCGTCGGCTACGTCGCACACAGCCAACTCAAGCAGCTGCTCGACGGCTCCATTCACCTGACCCGCGCGTTCTGGCGCGAGACGCTGATCGATGCGGCGATCTCGCGACAATGGATCGCGCGCCTCGGCGCACAGGCGGCACTGCCGAAGGTGGCCCATCTGATCTGCGAGCTCGCCGCAAGGCTGGAGGTCGTGGGCCTCGTCAAGAACGGCCGCTTCCAGATGCCGATGACGCAGCGGCACGTCGCCGATGCCTGCGGACTGTCGATCGTCCACGTCAATCGCACCATCCAGGAGCTGAGAGGGCGCCGATTGATTGCCTGGGAGGGAAGCGAGATCGAGCTGTTGCAACCCGACGAGCTCCGCGCGCTCGCGGATTTCACGCCGGATTATCTGACCTGACAAAGACGGGCGGCGTCCCAACGAACGACATTCGAACCGGCACAGCAAAAGCGATCCCCCGCCTCACGATCGCGATGGCTTTATCCGCCATGATTTGAGCAACGGGCCGCCGGCACCCAGCACGGGATCGGTCTTCGGCTTGCGGACCTTGGCGACGCGTTTGCTGGCGTCAGGACGCTCTCGCGTGTCGGTGCACTCGTCATACGTCCCCTCCTGCGGATACGCTCCGACGACCAGGAAGTCCCGGCTGGACTCGATCAGTCGGTGTCCGGTGCCTGCGGGAAGGACCAGAACATCTCCGGCCTTCACGCTCAGGATTCGCCCCTTGATCCCGCCGCACTCGATCCTGGCCGTGCCGCGTGCCACGCCCACTTCGTGGATCTGCGAATGATAGTGGACAAAGTCATAAACCGTATCGCGCCAAGAGCGGCCCCAGCCGTGACGATCGAACAGCGTGTCGATGATGACCTCTGGAGCAAAACGCCGGGTCTTCAGGTTCACCGCGCCGCGATAGAGCAAGACGGGAAAATGCGGGTTATTCGGCACGATGCCATCGTCCTGGAAACGGATGGCTGTCGGCTTCCGAGCCCGCACGAGCGCCCGCAGCGTTGCCGCGTCGGGGTGATCCTCAACGAACTTCTTGGCGAGATTTTTGATCTGGTCCTTGATCGGCATGGCGTCTCCTCAGCCGCAATTAAACGACGGCCGGAAGCATAAGTTTCCCGAGGTGATCCGGTTGGACCGCCATCTCCTCGGCGTCATTTCCGGCGAAGACAAGCCTTCCAGAAATCGTTCCGCGGCAGCACTCCGGAATGCTCGCTGCGCTCGCCCGGCCAGCGCCTTACCCCGGGGTAGCCGACGATGGCCGCGCAGGAGCGGAACGACGCGCGTTTCGCTTACCTGCGAGCGGCTTTGCGACCTCCCGGGCGCACTCGACGAGCAGCCGCTGAGCAGGGTTTGGCGTTCTGCCCTTCATCGCAATGATCCCGATCGGCCACATCTGAATAGGCATTTCCACCGGTAAAACCTTCATCGACAGCCGCTTCGCGCTGAAGTGCAACATCGATGCCGGAAGGAAACTCAGGAATCGTTCCGACGAGAGCAACGCCGACTGCATAAGGATCGAATACACGGTTACGCTGGCACGTGGCACCTCCAGCCCGGAGGCGTGAAATGCGTTGGCAATCCAGCCGCCCGGAAAGCTTTCGCGCGGCGGCAGGCACCAACGCTCGTTGACCAGCTCGTCGAGGCGGATCTTGCGCCGCCCCACCCACGGACTGTGCAAGCCTGCGACAACGACACCGCTTTCGTGCAACAGCACTTCGACATCAGTATCGGCAGCCGGTGTCGGGCTCGGCAGGCGCCCTATCATGAGGTCGATGTCGTGATTGCGCAGATGACGATCCTGAAGCTCCGGCGGTTCGCCCTCGATGATGTGAAGCGCGAGCCTCGGATATTGCCGGGATAGCCGGTCAATGATGGCCGGCAGTAGTCCGGCCATCACGGGCTCGGTGCTGCCAATGCGCAATTCACCCACCGCGGGATCAGCGAGCGATTGCAGCTCGTCGACGCCACTCCGCAAATCGTTGCACAAAGCAATGCTGCGCTTGAGCAAGGCCTTGCCGTAAAGCGTGGGCTCAACGCCGAGCCGGCTGCGCTCCAGAAGCGGAAGGCCGATCGTTTGCTCCAGGCTTGCGATCATCTTGGATATGACAGGCTGAGAAATTGCTAGGTGCTCGGCCGCCTTCGCCATGCTCCCGTATTCCACGACGGCGATAAACACGTTCAGTTGCCGCAGCTTGATCCGACGGCTGATCTGGGATGCATCGAGCATGCGACCCTTTCCGAAATGGAATAGAACTATCGAGAAATAGAACTTTTCTTATATAGGTCCGCGGGACAAGCTGCAATTCGCGTTACCCTCCACCGCCAAGGATTGGAGCAGCCATGTCGAACATTCACGTACCCCGTCGCACCTTCCTGCTCGGAAGCCTCGCGGGATTGTTGCTGCCCGGCAAGGTCGCCGCGCAGCCTTATCCGTCCAATCTCATACGTGTTGTCGTCCCTGCCGGCGCGGGGACACCGCCCGACATCATCAGCCGCATGATCGCCGACGAGCTCGCCGCCAATGAAGGCTGGCGACTTGTGGTGGAAGATCGCCCCGGTGCGCTGCAGACCATTGCCATGAACGACGTGAGCGGTCGTCCGGCGGACGGCTATACACTGCTGACCATGAGCCTTCCGATGACGGTCACCCCGGCCCTGCTTCCGAAGGCGGAGACACGGGCGGATGTGGATTTCGATCCGGTGATCAAGATATCGAAATCCTACACCGTGCTCGTTACAACGCCTTCCTTGCCGGTCGACTCGTTAGCCGGTCTGGTGGCGTTGCTCAAGAGCAAGCCAGGGAAGCTCAACTTCTCTTCCGCGGGCTTCGGCACCCCCTCGCACCTGATCGGCGAAATGTTTGCATTGCAGGCGGGCGTGCGCGCCACCCACGTGCCCTACCAGCAGTTTTCCCAAGCAATCACCGATCTGATCAGCGGCAACGTCCAATACATGTTTGTCACCACGCTTCCGGTTATTGACCTCATTGCGACCGGCAAGTTGCGAGCGCTTGCCGTCACCGCCCCCACCAGGATTGCTGCCCTGGGAGACATTCCCACTGTGATCGAGGCAGGCTTTCCCGATCTGGTGACAGCCGATTGGATCGGCTTTGCAGCGAAGCGTGGAACGGCTGCGGAAGTAACGTCGCAGCTCAACAAGGCAATTAACAAGGTACTTCTCGAGCCGAAGATCCGCGCTTCCCTCGACAAGATAGGAGCCGTAGCCGTGGGTGGCACCGCCGCAGAATTTGGTGAGGGAATCCGGAGTGACATCGCCCACTGGGCCAAGGTCGTCAAGGATGCGGATATCAAGCTGCCTTGATGAGCCAGACCCCATCCAAAGCCCAGACGAGTGGCCGCGATGCAGCAGCATTGGCGATCACGCCGCCGCAGATTGTCGGCCCGTTCTACCCGGTCTCGGAGCACCCCGATCTGGCAACCGATCTGGCGCGTCCAAGCGGCAGCACCGCTGAGGCGCTGGGCCAGCTCATCCATCTCAGCGGACGCGTGCTCACGCGTTCGGGAGCGCCGGTGCCGCATGCACGCATTGACATCTGGCAAGCCAACGCGGCGGGGAAATATCGTCATCCGAGTGATATCAATCCGGCGCCGCTCGATCCCAATTTCAAAGGCTTCGCGCGTCTCACAACGGATGCGGCCGGGCACTACAGCTTTCGTACCGTCAAACCGGGCCGCTATCCGACAGCAGAGGGCGAGGTCAGGCCGCCGCACATTCATCTCACCGTTGAGGGGCGGTTCGATTGCCTGGTGACCCAGTTGTATTTCGCTGGCGAAGAAGAAAACGTGACCGACCGCTGGCTCAATGCGGCCCCGCATCCGGAAAGGTTAATCGTTACTCTGCAAAATTCGCCATCACGCCTTGAGAGGCATGCGTTGATCGCGCATTTCGACATTGTTCTTGCCAGCGGATGACAAGCGTTTCAGGTGGCTCCAAGCCCGATTTGGGTCGTTCGCCACCGGCGCTGACGCGTCGGGCAAAACACCCCCGTCAAGGCCTCCGCGCAAAAATATTTCGCTTTTCCGAATTTCGGATTTGTGGCATACGCCCGTCATCCTGGCCCTGCCAAAGGGGCGTTCGCGACCGTCACGACATGCGGGCCGGGTGGCGGTGGACGCGGCAGCGACGGCGCGGGCGGCGTGACGACAGGGCGGGCAACCGTGAGTCCTCGCGCGACGCGTACGACACGGCGCTGGAGAGCGGGCTTGTCGGTCATCGGGGGTGAGCACACGCAAGCCCTCGATGATTTCGGCCGGACCGTCCGCGGATGGAGAAGTCGTGTGGTCCTGACGCCCGGGGTCTGTGCGTCAAGCCTCGCGGTGATGTGGCGGCCCGACCGGGCGCGCGCATCATCGATCGGCCAGGCGACGGGGGCAATAGTGCATCGCTCCCCGGGGAGAGCACGAAGGACACCGTTAAAACCATCCGCGCAGGGAAGGCCGGGCGATCGGCCACCCTATCGGTCCACCCCGTGTGCATTCCTGTAGCGCACGGACCAACGGGTGCCGCCGGCGCCCGACCTTCCCTGCGCCCTTTGGCCTCCAGTTGGGCGATGAACGGCAGCAAGGTTCGGGCAGAATCTGCCGCGGGAACGCGCAAGCGTGCGCCCTCCCCGGCGCGACCGGCCAACGCTGTACACACTGTCGCACCGCTTTTCGCCCGCGCCTCGAGCTGGTAGAATGGCGATATTGTTTGGGGAATTTTGATGCGCGCGAGGATTTTCAATCGCGTCCCGGGGCTGGCGATGCTGGTCGCAGCCCTGCTCGTCGTCGCAACGCACCCGGCATCGGCCGAGAAGCGCATCGCGCTCGTGGTCGGCAACTCCGCCTACAAGAACATCACGCCGCTCGACAATCCATCCAAGGACGCGAGCCTGATGGCGGACACGCTTGGCCTGCTCGGCTTTACGCTGGTCGGAGGCCGCGCCCAGCTCGATCTTGACAAGGGCGCGATGGATCTGGCGGTGCAGAGCTTTGGCCGGCAGGTGCAGGGCGCCGACGTCGCGCTGTTCTATTATGCCGGCCACGGCGTGCAGGTCTCGGGCGCCAACTATCTCGTGCCGGTCGGCGCCAATCCGACCCGCGAGGCCGACGTCGACTTCCAGATGACCGATGTCAACCTCGTGCTGCGCCAGATGCAGGGATCGGGCACGCGCCTCAACCTCGTGATCCTGGACGCCTGCCGCAACAACCCCTTCGGCTCACGCGGCCTGCGCGCCTCCGATGGCGGCCTCGCGCAGATGCGCGCGCCCGAGGGCACGCTGATCTCCTACGCAACCCAACCCGGCAACGTCGCCCAGGACGGCAGCGACGGCCACAGCCCCTACACCAAGGCCTTGGCCGCGACGGTCCGGACCGCGGGCCTCGACGTGTTCCAGACCTTCAACCAGGTCGGCCTCGCGGTGAAGCGCGCCACGTCCGGCGCGCAGCAGCCCTGGGTGTCGTCCTCGCCGATCGACGGCACCTTCTATTTCGTCGCCCCCACGCAAACCGCGCCGCCGCAGGTCGCAGCGATGCAGCCCGATCCGCCGCCGGCGGATCGGCTGCGCGCCGATCCGGACCGCGTCCCCTTGCGCGATGCCGCCCTGCTGAGCGAACTCAGCGAGCGGCTCTACGAGCTCAATTTCGATCCTGACAGCCCTGATGGACTGACCCGCGCGATCACGAAACTCCAGCAGCGGATTTCCATGGCGCCGACGGGCGAAGCCACCGAAGGCCTGCTGTTGCGGATGCGCAAGATGGAGGACCTGAAGCCATGGGGCTCGATCGTCTACGGCCCCGACGGCAGCAAATGGGGCATCTCCTGGAACCACGCCTCGCGGCGCGCGGCGGTGGCGGATGCGCGCGGCAATTGCGCCGGCGCCAAATGTCCGATCGAGCTGTCTTTCTATGGCAACCGCTGCGGCGCGTTCGCGATCTCCGACAAATCCTGGTCGCTGGTCCAGCGCGACAGCGTGCAGCGCGCGAAAGATGCCGCGCTTGACGAATGCGGCAAGGCTGGCAAAGCTTGCCGCATTATCGGTTCCGTCTGTGCCGACGGCTCCGGCCGCTGATACGATTTTTCATTCTGGATTTTTACTCATGCGCGCCATCATCCCTGCGATTGCCCTGACCGTCTTCCTGTCCGCCGTCGGCGCTCCACCGTCCGCCGTTGCGCAGTCCGGCAGCGCCGGCGGCTCGATCGGCAATGACGAGAAATCGCTGTCCGGCTCGCGGTCGGATCGTTCCGCCGAGCCGGCCCCCTCGGCGCGTCGCAGCAAGCCCGCCGAGGAGCCGCGCAGCTCCTCGCGACGCGGTGGTGGAGGCGGTGGCGGGAGTTTCGACGGCGCCTGGATGGTCGTCAGCGTCGGCTGCGGCGGCACCACGTCCGGCGCGGTCGTGGTCTCCTCGGGCAAGGTCATAGGCCAAGGCGTCACGGGTACCGTCAGCGCGAGCGGCGCGGTCAGCACGTTCGGTCAAGGTGATGGCGTGACCTTTACCGGCTCGGGCCGCCTCGCTGCCCGCAGCGGCTCCGGTTCCTTCCGCCGCTCGGACGGCTGCGGCGGAACCTGGACTTCGACCAAGCAATAGCAGCGAAAAAGTCTGGTTTCGCGGGGGAACGAACGCCGCGCAAGCCCGATTCAGGCCACATCCTCTCCGGATTTGCGGCTCATTGCCACCCAAGTCTTTGACGACAAAGGGAAGGTAACGAGTTGCGTCATGCGTAATCGGGAGACCAGGATGGGCAACCGCACCGCAAAATTCTTATCTGCCCTCGTAGGCAGCATCATTGCCGGCGCGCCACTTGCCGCCGTGTCGCAGAATGCATCGACGCCACCGAGCACGGCAAATGCCGCGAGCGACTGCCTTGGCTCGCCAAAGGGCGCCGCGCCGCAGGGCCAGCATTGGCATTATCGCCTCGAGCGCGCGACCAAGCGGCAGTGCTGGTATCTGCGCGCCGAAGGCGGCAAGGCCACCCAAACCGCACAGACTGCGCCCGATACGCCTGCAGCGGATTCAGCCGTGCCGCAGCAGCACTCGGTCGAGGACGCGCGCGCCGAATATCTGACGCCGCAGAGCATCGCCGCCGTGAAGACGCCTGCACAGGCGGGACCGGCGCCGACGCAGCAAGCTGCGAACCCCTCCGCTGACGCCAACGCACAGCAGCCCGCCGTCGCCGGGCGCTGGCCCGACGCCTCCACGGCGTCCGCCGCGCCCACAGAGCAGCCGTCGCCTGCACCTGTCGCGGCCGCCGCGCAGCCGACCGCGAAGCCGGCGAAGTCCCCTGCTCCGATGGCTCTGGCCGCGGCAGACAGCACCGCCGACAAGCAGACCGGCTCGCTCCAGATGCTGCTGCTCGTGATCGGCGGCGCGCTGGCGCTTGCCGGCATCCTCGCCAGCGTCATCTACCGCTTCGCCGGTGGACGCATGCGCGTCCAGGCCGCCGACCAGCGCCGCGTCAACTGGGACAATTTTGAGCCGCACGATCACGACGATGGCCGTGCACCCTGGCTCAACGCTGCGCCCGCCGGCGCGCCGCACGCTCGGCAGCCCCGCCCGGTGGATTTCGATGCCCTGCGTCCGCAGTCAACCCAGCTCAAGACCGCGCAGCTCGCCGCGATCGATCGCGAGATCGATGTGATCGACGAGCTCGCCCCGCAAGCGCAAGACCAAGTCCACGTCGAGGCCGCAGAGCTCGACGAGGCCGATATCTTCAACGGAGAATTCCAGATCGAGGCCGCACCGCAGCTCGCGGCCAACGACGTGAATGACGAAGAGCCGGCCGGCCATGACGACGCGGGAGTCGAGAACGCCATCGACATCGACGTGATCACGACGATGCTGGAACGGTTGGCGAAGGACGGGCCGCGGCTGACGCAGCCTACTAGCCTTGAAGTTGACCTTGCAGACCTCGCACGAAGCCCACGAGGCCGGTCTGCCGCTCGCGCTTGAGGCGTTCGGCCTTCAGGATCGACTGCACCTCGGCGAAGGCCTCGTCAACGTCGTGGTTGATGACGATGTAGTCGTACTCGGCCCAGTGGCTCATCTCGTGGCTGGCGCGGCTCATGCGCTTGCGGATCACCTCGTCGGAATCCTGCGCGCGCGAATGCAGCCGCTTCTCGAGATCGGCAGCCGAGGGCGGCAGGATGAACACGCTGACGACGTCGGCGCGCGCCTTCTCTCGGAGCTGCTGCGTGCCCTGCCAGTCGATGTCGAACAGCACGTCCTGCCCGGCTGACAGCGCCGCCTCGACCGGCGCACGCGGCGTGCCGTAACTGTTGTCGAACACGGTCGCCCATTCCAGCAGCTGGTCGGCTTTCACCATCGCGCCGAAGGTAGCCTTGTCGACGAACGAATAATCCCTGCCGTCGACCTCGCCCGGCCGCATCGCCCGCGTGGTCGCCGACACCGACATTCGAAGGCCGGGCATACGGTCGATCAACATGCGCGACAGCGTCGTCTTGCCCGCGCCCGACGGCGAGGACAGCACGAACATCAATCCGCGCCGCTCGACACCATCAGTTCCGTGACCGCCAATCGTCATCGATCACTCCAGATTCTGGACCTGCTCGCGGAACTGCTCGACCACGTTCTTCATGGCGAGCCCCGTATTGGTCAGCTCGATGTCGTTCGACTTCGAGCAGCAGGTGTTGACTTCGCGGTGAAACTCCTGCGCCAGGAAGTCGAGCTTGCGCCCGACCGGGCCGCCCTTGCCGATCAGCTCGCGCGCCTGCGCGATGTGCGAGGCGATCCGATCGAGCTCCTCGCGGATGTCGGCCCTGGTCGCAATCAGGATCGCTTCCTGCATCAGGCGGTCGGAATCAAAACGGTCGGAGGTGTCGAGGAGGCTCGCGATCTGCTCGGCGAGCCTGGCCTTGACCGCCTCGGGCTTGCGACCGGGCGCGGCCTCCGCCTTCTTCGCCAGCTGCTCGACCTCGTCGACGCGCTGGATCAGGATCTGCCCGAGCGAGGTCCCCTCACGCTTGCGCATCTCGACGAGTTCGGCGAGCGCCTTGTCGAAGGCATCCGCGGCGGCGGCGCGCGCGGCCTTGTCCTCCTCCTCGTCGCCCTCGGGCTCGGCGACCTCAATGACCCCCTTGATGGCCAAAAGCCCGTCGACGCTCGGCGCGACCGCATCGACCTTGCCGGCGATCACGGCGGCGGCCTTGAGGACGGCGTTGAGCACGTCCTCGTTGACGCGGACGCTGGTGGCTGCATTGGCCCGCTTGACGGTCAGATTGGCGTAGACGGTGCCTCGTGAGAGCAGCTCGGCGGCGCGCTTCTTGGCATGAGCCTCAAGCTCGTCGAACCCCTGCGGCAGCCGCACCCGCAAGTCAAAGCCCTTGGCATTGACCGACTTCAATTCCCATTCGAACGTATACGGCCCACTCGCGCCGTGGCTTCGGGCAAAGCCGGTCATGGACGACAACGCCATCAGGTCAATTTCTCCAGAAGCACGGGATTCGCGCGGCCATCAAGCCACGCGAATCTTAAGACTATTTTGCAGGAAAATGTAATCCGCAAAGTCCCGCGGGGCAGGTCTACGCGCAGGCCTAGCGCTGCACCACCGGGGGCGAGGCCTGCACCGCGCCTTGTCGGGCCGGCGGCGGACCCGCGGGGCGAGCGGCCGGCGGCTTCTTCTGCTGGCTGGGGCGTGCCGGCGTCGTCGCCGTCGGCGTATCGGCGGCGCCGGGCGCGGCGCCGGCCGGCGGCTGCGCGTCCTCGGCCGGCTCGACCGTGTCGTTCTGGATCTGCTTTTCCATGGCGCGCAGCTTGGCGACGTTCTTCTGGTGCGCGTCGTAGGTCTCGGTAAAGGAATGCCCGCCGGTACCATCCGCGACGAAATAGAGGTCGCGGGTACGGGCCGGGTTGGCGGCAGCCTCGAGCGAGGCGCGGCCGGGGTTGGAGATCGGGCCCGGCGGCAGGCCCTCGATGACATAGGTGTTGTAGGGCGAAGGCTGCGTGATCTCGCTGCGCTTGATCGGACGGCCGAGCGTGCCCTTGCCGCCGACGAGGCCATAGATGATCGTGGGATCGGACTGCAGCTTGATCCTCTGCTTCAGGCGATTGACGAACACCGCGGCGACACGGCTGCGCTCGTCAGGCTTGCCGGTCTCTTTCTCGACGATCGAGGCCAGCGTCACCAGTTGCTCCGGACTCTTGACCGGAATGTCCTGATTGCGGCGCTCCCAGATCTCGGTCAGCACGCGCTTGTGCGCCTGCTGCATGCGCTGGATCACCTGATCGCGCGGGGTGCCGCGCGGGAACTTGTAGGTCTCGGGCAGCAGCGTGCCTTCGCGCGGCAGCTCACGCACGCTGCCGGTGAAGATGTCGTTGTCGGACAGGCGCGCCACGATCTGCTCGGAGGTGAGGCCCTCCGGAATCGTCACGGCATGCTGCACCACCTTGCCCTCGACGATTGTGGCAATGACGTCGCGCAAGGACGCGTTCTTCTGGAACGAGTATTCACCGGGCTTGAGGTCCGAGCTCGCCTTCAACGCAGCGACGCTGGCAATGAACGCCCACGGATTGACGTCGGTCACGCCTTCCCGGTTCAGCGTCTCGGCGATGTCGCGCTTGCCGGCGCGCTGCGGGATATTGACGATCTTGTCTTCCTTCAGCGGTCCCGGCGCCTCGAGCACCTGCCGGCCGTAATAGTACACGCCGCCCGCACCGATCATTGCAATCAGCAGCAGGGTGATGATGGCGTTGCCGACGATCACGAACGGATTGCGCGCGCGGTCCGATCGCTTCGGCGGCGGCGGGACCTGCTCGGGCTCGAGCGCTGCCCGCGGGCTCCGGGGCGAAATGGGCGGCCTTTCACTCATCGAAGCAACCTGAATCCTGCCGGTTCAAATGCGACCCGACAATCGCTTGTCTGGCCAAGTACACGCGCCCACTTGTATGACTATCGCCGAATACGGCAAAACGGTGGATTCGTCGCAAACACAAACTATTGGACCGGACGCCGGAAGATCACCGACGCGTTGGTACCGCCAAAACCGAAAGAATTCGACAACGCGACGTTGACCTCGCGCTTCTTCGCCTTGTGCGGCACGAGATCGATCGCAGTCTCGACCGATGGATTGTCCAAGTTGATGGTCGGTGGCACGACATTATCGCGAATCGCGAGAATGGCGAAGATCGCCTCGATCGCGCCAGCCGCACCCAGAAGGTGACCGGTCGACGATTTGGTCGAGGACATCGCGACCTTGGAAGCGGCATTGCCGAGCAGACGTTCGACCGCACCGAGCTCGATCTCGTCACCGAGCGGTGTCGAGGTGCCGTGCGCATTGATGTAGTCGAGATCGGACGCGGTGAGGCCGGCGCGCTTGAGCGCTGCCGTCATGCTGCGGAAGCCACCGTCGCCGTCGGGTGACGGCGAGGTGATGTGGTAGGCATCGCCCGAGAGACCGTAGCCGATCACCTCGGCATAGATCTTCGCGCCGCGGCGCTCGGCGTGTTCGAGCTCTTCCAGGACCAGAACGCCGGCGCCCTCGCCCATCACGAAGCCGTCCCGGTCCTTGTCGTAAGGACGCGAGGCCTTCTCAGGCGTTTCGTTGAAGGCTGTCGAGAGCGCACGCGCGGCGTTGAAGCCGGCAATGCCGATGCGGCCGATCGGCGATTCCGCGCCGCCCGCAACCATGACGTCGGCATCGCCGAGCGCGATCAGGCGGGCGGCATCGCCGACCGCGTGAGCGCCGGTCGAGCAGGCCGTGACCACCGAATGGTTCGGCCCCTTCAGCCCATGCTTGATCGAGACATAACCGGAGGCGAGATTGATCAGGCGGCCCGGAATGAAGAACGGCGAGACCCGGCGCGGCCCGCGTTCCTTCAGCAGGACCGCAGTCTCGGCGATACCGTTGAGGCCGCCGATGCCGGATCCAATCATGGTGCCGGTGGCGCATTTATCCTCTTCGGTCTCGGGATGCCAGTTGGCATCGTCGAGCGCCTGGCCGGCTGCGGCCATGCCGAAGATGATGAAGTCGTCGACCTTGCGCTGGTCCTTCGGCTCCATCCAGATGTCGGGATTGAAAGTGTCGTTGGTGCCGTCGCCGCGCACGACCGTGCAGCCGATCTTGGTCTGAAGATCGGAGACATCGAAGCTCTCGATTTTGCGTGCGCCGCTTTCGCCGTCGAGGATGCGCTTCCAGGTCGGCTCGACTCCGCAGCCGAGTGGCGAAACCATGCCAAGACCCGTAACGACAACCCGCCTCATGTCCGAAAACTCCGCATCGAAAGATTCACGGCCAATAACAAGAAACCGGCTGACCGCTGTTGGGCGGTCCGTCCGGTTTCAATGTTGTCCCCGCGAAATGAAGAGCGTTAGCTCTTCGCGTTCTTCTCGAGAAACTTGGTGGCGTCGCCGACGGTGAGAATCGTTTCCGCGGCATCGTCCGGAATCTCGCAACCGAATTCCTCTTCGAACGCCATCACCAGCTCGACGGTGTCCAGACTGTCGGCGCCGAGGTCGTCGATGAAGCTCGCAGCGTCGACAACCTTCTCGGGTTCAACACCAAGGTGTTCGACCACGATCTTCTTAACCCGCTCGCCAATCTCACTCATTGCATAACCTCGTGTTGTTCCCTGTAGACCCGACCCCCCGGGACGATACGAGCCGTCGTGGTCGTTGACTGCCTTCGCTTACGAACTTTGATCTGGCCCCATCCTACCGATGCAGGCCCGGCGAATGACGGCCAAGGCTCCGCATCGCCAATATACAGGGTTTCAAAAACCTGCAATGGCGTTCTTTGCCCATCCGTTGAAGGTCCGGTTATCATACTTCAATTGCGTTGACTACAAGCCTCATTTCGCTCCGGAAACGGCCGTTTGCCGCATTCGGCTGCCCAAGGGGCGGTGCGGCATGAGGCGTCAGATCATGGCCATGCCGCCGTTGACGTGGATGGTTTGGCCGGTGACATAGGCCGCTTCGTTCGAACTCAGGTAGACGGCGGCCGCCGCGATGTCCTCTGGCGTCCCCAGGCGATTGGCCGGAACCTTGGTCAGAATCGTTTCGCGCTGCTTGTCGTTGAGCGCATCGGTCATCGGGGTCTTGATGAAGCCGGGAGCGATGCAGTTCGCGGTGACGCCGCGCTTGGCGTATTCGGCACCCAGCGTCTTGATCATCCCGATCAGGCCTGCCTTCGACGCAGTATAATTGCCCTGCCCCGGGTTGCCGGTGACGCCGACCACCGAAGTGATGGCGATGATGCGGCCGAAGCGCTTGCGCATCATCAATTTGGTTGCGGCGCGGGCAAGGCGGAAGGTCGAGGTCAAATTGATGTTGATGACCTCCTCCCAGTCCTCGTCGCGGAGCTGCACGAAGAGATTGTCGCGCGTGATGCCGGCATTGGCGACGAGGATGTCGACCTGTCCCATCGCCGCCTCCGCAGCGGGCACCAGCCCTTCGACCTCCTCGACTTTGGAGAGATTGCAGGGCAGCACATGGTTGCGCTCGCCGAGCTTGCCTGCAAGCTCATCCAGCACTTCCTTGCGCGTCCCCGATATCGCGACGGTGGCGCCCTGCGCGTGCAGCGCCTGCGCGATCGCGCCGCCGATGCCGCCAGTTGCGCCGGTGACGAGCGCCTTTTTGCCAGTCAGATCGAACATCGATAACTCCTCCAAGGCACGATCCGGAAACGCGCGCAGCGGTTTTCCGAAAGGGTCGTGCGTCAACTGTAGAACTCGCGCGCGACGACGAATTATCGCGCTTCAGGCCTGCTTGGCAGCAGCCAATGCATCTTTGGCAGCAGCAATGTCGTTGGGACCACCGACCGCAACGCCGACGGCACCGTCTGCGATACGCTTGACCAGGCCCGTCAGCACCTTGCCGGCACCGATCTCAAAGAAACGGGTGACGCCCTGCCCCGCCATATAGGCAACCGACTCGCGCCACCGCACAGTGCCGGTGACCTGCTCGACCAGGCGCCGGCGGATCTCGTCGGGATCGGTGATCGCGCTCGCCAGCACATTCGACACCAGCGGGGCGGCCGGCGCCTTGATCGTGACCCCGGCCAGCGCCTCCGCCATTGCGTCGGCAGCCGGCTGCATCAGTTTGCAATGGAACGGTGCGGACACCGGCAGCAGCATTGCTCGCTTAGCGCCCTTGGTTTTGGCGATCTCGACGGCGCGATCGACCGCAGCCTTGTCGCCGGAGACGACCACTTGCCCGCCGCCATTGTCGTTGGCGGCTTGGCAGACCTCTCCCTGAGCGGCCTCCTCCGCCACCGCCACGGCGGCCTCGTAGTCGAGGCCGAGCAGAGCGGCCATCGCACCGACGCCGACCGGCACAGCTTTTTGCATTGCGAGACCGCGGATGCGAAGCAGCCGCGCCGTGTCGGAAATCGTCAGGCTGTCGGCCGCGGCCAGCGCCGAATATTCGCCGAGCGAGTGGCCGGCGACGAAGGCCGCATCCCGCCGCACGGAAAACCCGGCTTCGGCCTCCAGCACCCGCAGGGTGGCGATAGACACCGCCATCAGGGCCGGCTGGGCGTTTTGGGTGAGCTGGAGGGTTTCAGCCGGACCATCCCAGATGGTCGCCGTCAGCTTCTCCCCCAGCGCGGCATCGACCTCGTCGAACACGGCGCGCGCCACCGGAAAGGCATCGGCCAGGGCCTTGCCCATGCCGACCGCCTGGGAACCCTGCCCCGGAAATGTGAATGCTGCCGTCATCGGCGCTCCCTGCTTGTCGGGCGTGATCCCTGCGAGAACCGGCAGCCGATGACGCGCGGCCTTAGGCCATGGTTCCGGATCAAGCTCCAAAGGGGGCCGTAGACACTGTCCGGGGCCGGAATGTCAAGCCAAGATGGGAACTTCGATCAGCCTTCGACTGGCAGCCTTCAACCGGAGTGACGGGTTCCTAAAATCCGCCAGCCGTCTGGTTGGCATCGACCTCGGACCCCGCCTGCGCACGGCGCGCGCTGTTGACCAATTGCCCCGGCCGGTCATCGCGGTTCGGCTTCGCGGTCGCAAGCCGCAGCACGGCGGCATAACTCGGTTGCACCTCCATCCGGCCCGCATGCCGGCTCTCACTCAGCAAGCGGTGCACCTTCGGCAGATTGTAGCAGGGCACGTAGAACAAGAGATGATGTTCGAGGTGGTAGTTCACGTAGTACGGCGCGATGAACAAGCGCTCGAGGAAATTGGCATAGGTGGTGCGGGTATTGCGCAGGGGATCGTTGCTGTCAGGTACGACCGCGTGCTCTGCGATGTTGCGGATGCGGGTGATGACCATCATCCAGGTCAGGAGCGGCACCAGCCATAGCAGCGGATAGGCCCACCACACGCCGGCCGCCGTGAGCGCTGCGAACATCGCGCCATTGACCAGACATTGCGGGCCAAGCTTCTCCCACAAATGCGCCGCGCGCTGCCGCGATGGCCAGTCCTTCGGCCCGAGCGCGTTGAGCAATTGCGCCTTGCGCTGCTGGTAGCCGGTCTGCCCGGTGAGGTCGCGAATGAACTTGCGGCGATAGCTCAGCTTCGTGATCGGAAACGGCGCCGATAGCACGAGATCGGGATCGTCCTCCTGCTGGGTGCGCGCATGGTGCTGAAGGTGATAGCGCCGATAGCTGCGCGTCTCCGCAAACAGAGGATAGGCGCAGAACCACTGGCTTAGGGTCAGATTGGTCTTCTCGTCGGGGGACAGGCAGCCATGCGCGCCGTCATGCATGAGGATCGCGAGCCCGAGCTGGCGCGAGCCGATGATGGCAAGGGCGAGCACATAAGTGATCGGATTGGGCCACCACGCGACCAAGGCGATTGCCGCGATGATGAGCGCCCAGGCGTGCGCGATCAGCGCGACGCCTTTCCAGGTCACGCGCCGGCGCACGTCGGCAAGTTGCTCGTCGGTCAGGAAATCGCGGGCACGCATGCGAAGCGCAGTCATGGCCTAATCCTCCTCATTCGAATTGCTCGATGCGTCGCGCGCGTCGACGAGGCGCAGCCGCGCAGTGTCATCAGAGGATTTCGCCTGTTCGCCCAGCACGCGCAGCATCTCGGCGCACAGCGCCTCGGGCGAACGGCCCATGGCGTAGCCCTCAAGGATGACGCCGATGGCGACGGCCCAGAACCGCCGCGAACTCTCGTCGGGCGCGCGCAGGGAGCGCCAGCCGTGCCGCGCGACCTGGCTCGCATAGGCCCGCGCACCTTCACTGTGCAGGCGCTCGATGGTGCGCTCGACCAGCGGCGCGAGATCCTGGCGCCGCCGCGTCAGCGTCAGCGCCTCGGCGAAGAAGGCCACCGAATCGCTCGTCGTCACGGTCTCGGCCAGCGCGTGGGTATAATCCCGCGGCGCGCGCGCCTTCAGCGCCGCCTGCTCGGTCGCCCGCGCCAGATACAGCAGCTCGCGGCAGGCGCATTCGACGAACAGCGCCTCCTTGGTACGGAAATAATAGGTGATCTGGCTCGGGAACGCGTTCGCAGCGGCCGCGATGTCGGTGATCGCCGTACCCGACAGCCCCCGCTCCCGAAACAGCGGGCTCGCGGCATCAAGCAGCAGCGAGCGCATTTTGCGGCCGGCCGACCGCGTGGCGCGGGCGGCGTGTTTGGGATCGCCTGCCTCCTTGAGGGGCTCGTGGGCCGGCTTATCTGCCATTGGAGTTCGCTCCGGTTGATTTATTTGTATGATATACAAACAAACAAATCAAGCCGGTATGATGGTCGGCGGCGGATCCGGCCGCCCGCATTGCGATCCCCGCGCCGAAACCGCGCCTGCAACCTTGCCAAGTCAGCCGAAATCCGTATAAGGCGCCCATCCGCAGACCCCGGCCGGGAGCTGAACGGACGGTCTCAGCAAATCATTTGTGATTTTGGTGTGGCAGGGCCAGTCGGCCCGTCGTCCCGTGTTTCCGCCTTCTGAGCTTAATCCCAGAGTCCTTTCCGAAGGCCTCTTAAGGGCTTGACGCCGGGCGATGCGCCAACATGAGGAAAGGACTTCCATGGCTCTCTATGAGCATGTTTTTCTCGCGCGCCAAGACGCGAGCACGCAGCAGGTCGAAGAGCTGACTGCGCAGATGACCGGCATCGTCGAAGGTCTCGGCGGCAAGGTCACCAAGACCGAGAATTGGGGCGTACGCTCCCTCACCTACCGCATGAACAAGAACCGCAAGGCGCATTTCGTGCTGCTCAACATCGACGCGCCGTCCGCGGCGATCGCCGAGATCGAGCGCCAGGAGCGCATCAGCGAAGACGTGATCCGCTATCTCAGCGTCCGCGTCGAGGAGCTCGAGGAAGGCCCGTCCGCGATGATGCGCAA
Source organism: Bradyrhizobium sp. 155 (assembly GCF_023101105.1). NCBI lineage: Bacteria > Pseudomonadati > Pseudomonadota > Alphaproteobacteria > Hyphomicrobiales > Nitrobacteraceae > Bradyrhizobium > Bradyrhizobium sp. 155. The sequence continues at coordinate 4,331,333 of NZ_CP064704.1, forward strand.
GGCCGACCGTGACCGCGAGCGTGACGACCGTGGCGGCGGCTTCCGTGGCGATCGCGAAGGCGGTGGCTTCCGTGGTGGCGATCGTGAAGGCGGCGGCTTCCGCGGTGACCGCGGTCCGCGCCGTCCGCGTGAAGACGCTGAAACCACCACCACCACCACGACGGATGGGGAGTAAGAACAATGGCTGAAGCTGGTGCACGCCGCCCGTTTTTCCGTCGCCGCAAGAGCTGCCCGTTCACGGGCGCGAATGCTCCGAAGATCGACTACAAGGACTCCAAGCTGCTGATGCGTTACGTCTCCGAGCGCGGCAAGATCGTGCCGAGCCGCATCACCGCGGTTTCCGCGAAGAAGCAGCGTGAGCTTGCCCGCGCCATCAAGCGCGCGCGGTTCCTGGGCCTGTTGCCCTACGTCATTCGCTAAAACGAATTCGGCCGGCGGCGACATCGCCGCCGGCCGTACGACCTAGTTTCTCATAAGGCTTCCGGGTCGTCCGGTCGCCGATGGTTGGGGCGAGATGCCTCTAACCGCTCGAAGGGAGCGGGACAGCTGATGATGGCCTTTGGACTGATAGCCCTGATCGCCGGCGCTGCGTCGGCCCTGATGTTCGCCTCGATCATTTCGGGCGCGCTGATCTCGCTCGTCCTGTTCTATCTCGCACCGCTGCCGCTGATGGTCGCTTCGATCGGCTGGGGACCGCTTTGCGCGAGCCTGGGCGGCATCGCCGCCGCGCTTGGCCTCGGCGCCCTGTTCGGCCTGCCCTATTGCATCGCCTTCGCCCTCACCGTCGCATTGCCGGCCTGGTGGCTCGGCCATCTCGTCCTGCTCAGCCGGCCGGTCGGAGCCGCCGCGCCGGAGCCCGCCGCCGAGCCGCCCACCGAGCCTGCGCTGGAGTGGTATCCGGTCGGCCGTATCCTGCTGTGGATCGCGGGCTTCGCCACACTGACCACGATCGCCGCGCTGCTCACGATCGGCACCGACGCGGAGACCATCACCGGCACGCTGCGCCGTGGCTTGATGCGCCTCCTCCGCGCCGCCGACCCGCAGAGCTCCGGCGAGACCGACCAATTCGTCGGCGCACTGGTGCGTATCTTGCCGGCGGGTGCCACCATCGTTGCGATGATGACGCTGACCCTCAACCTCTGGCTCAGCACCAAGGTGACGGCGACGTCGGGCCGGTTGCGGCGCCCCTGGCCGGACCTGATGACCGCGGAGCTGCCGCCGATGACGCTCGTGGCGCTCTGCGTCGCGCTCGCCTTCTGCTTCACCGGCGGACTGCTTGCGATCGCGGCGCAAATCGCGACGGCTGCGCTGATGATGGGGTACGCGCTGACCGGCTTTGCCGTGCTGCATACGCTGACGCTGGCGCTGAAGAGCCGCACCTTCTGGCTCGGCTCGACCTACGCCGTCGTCGTCGTGTTCGGATGGCCCGTCATCGCGATGGTGATCCTCGGCCTCGCCGATGCCGTGTTCGGCCTCCGCGAACGCTTCCTTCGCACGCGCCAGCCACCGCCGCTGCCGACCTCTTGAGTTCAAGTCCGAAAGTTCAAGTTCGAAATTCCACCTCACTCAACACATCAAAGGAGAACTAATATGGAAGTCATTTTGCTGGAACGCGTCAACAAGCTCGGTCACATGGGCGAAGTCGTGAAGGTTCGCGACGGCTATGCCCGCAATTTCCTGCTCAAGCGCGGCAAGGCGCTGCGCGCCACCGCCGACAACCGTGCCAAGTACGACGGCATGAAGGCCGAGCTCGAGGCTCGCAACCTTGAGTCCAAGGGCGAGGCGTCCAAGGTCGCCGAGAAGATCCAGGGCAAGAACATCATCGTGATCCGTCAAGCTTCGGAAGCCGGTCAACTGTTCGGCTCGGTCAACGTGCGCGACATCGTCGTGGCGTTCGAAGCCGACGGGGTTTCGCTGTCCCGCCCGCAGGTTCAGCTCGATGCGCCGATCAAGACCATCGGCAAGCACACCATCACGGTCGCCATCCACCCCGAGGTCGAGGTCGAGATCAGTGTCACCGTGGCGCGCAGCCAGGACGAGGCCGAGCGCATCAACCGCGGCGAGGACATCTCGAGCCGGAACGAAGACCGGGATGCTGCGGCCGAAGCGATCGCAGCCGCCGGCGAGTTCTTCGACCCGGAAGCCCTGCAGGACGACGCCGAGCCGGCGCCGGCCGCGGAAGAGACCGAGAAGTAAGCCTCGCGTTCGCGCAGGCTTTCGAAGCCCGGTCGCCTCAGGCGGCCGGGTTTTTCGTTGTGGCGGCACAATCCTCGCTCAGCATCGCGATCGACGCGAGCGCCGTCGCCGTATGGTCTCGACCCCGGCGCTGACGCAGAAAACGCCGGCTGCGGCGACGGAGACCTGACGGCCCGACTTGATCACCCTCGCCCGGCAGATCCGCTTCTCGCCGACCGCGGGCGACAACAGATTGAGCTTGTAGCCGAAACGACGAAGGCCGCGCGAGAGCGCGGCCTTCGCATGTCTAAAAATGTGGTCGCCTATCGCGAAATCGGCGGCGTCGGCGGACCGGACGATTCGGCTGGCGCCGGTGGAGTCGCAGCGGTCGCGGGCGGCGCCGGTTCCTGCGACTTCGCTGGCGGTTCGGCGCTCGCGGCGGGCTTGGGAGCAGCCTCTTCCGCCGCCTTGGGCGCAGCTGGCTCGGGAGGCTTCGCGGCGGACGGTGCGGCCGGCGTCACCTGCGGCACCGGATCGGGCCGCAACGCCGGAGCTTCGCTGCCGCGCGGCTCCACCTTGTCGCTTTCCGGCTTGGCCTCGGCGGGCTTGTCGGACGGCTTGCTGCCTTCGGGTTTGCTGCCTTCGGATTTAGCTTCGCCGGAATCCACCTTCGCAGTCTCGGGCTTTGTCTCGGGCTTGGACTCGACCTTCGGCTCGCTCTTCTTGTCGTCTGCCGTCGGCGCCGCGGCATCGACCTTCGGCGCCTCATCACTTCCCGGCTTGCCGCGCTTGCCGAGACGCTTGGCCTTGCGCCCTTCGGGGACAGCCTGGCCCTCGGGCTTCGCACCTTCCTTCGTTCCTTCTTCGGCCGGCCGCGCGGCGCGCTTCTGACGCGCGCCCTCGGCCGCGGGAGCGGCACCCTCGCCTTCCGGCTTGGCGGACTCCTGGGAACGTTGCCGGCGGCCCTGATGTTCAGGAGACTGCGCGGGATTGGTATTGGCTTCCTTGTCCTTATCCTTGGCGCCGTCCTTCTTGTCCTTGCCGTCCTTATGGCCGTCCTTCGCCTGGAAGCGGGTGTCGGTGGCCCCGTTGGAGACGAGGTAGGAGGCAAGCACGCCGGCCATGTCGGGGCTGGTCGTGTAATGCTGGCGCAGGAAGGCCGGCAAGGAGCCCGGCGCCACTGTTTTCAAAAGGCCGCGCGGGCTCTTGTGACATGCATTACAGGTCTGCGCGAAAAGCTGGGATGGGGCCTTGCCGGCCTCGAGGTTCGTCGCCTGCGCGAAAACGGTATCGGTCGCGCCGAAGCCGATCAGAAGCAAGATCGTCGCGAGGCTGAGCGCTCGGCTCGACATTCCCATCATCTCCATTGAATTCCGAGAGGTGCAGCCGGCAGGCGGCGCCGCGGCGGGTCACCTTTTATCCGATTGAGCCGCGAATGGAAGCAGGCACCGCGCGCAAGGATGTGATTAAGCGGTTTTGGAATATCCGCTTTGAGCACAGCGCAATAGCGGGCCCGGGACACCTCCCTAGATCTAGATGCAAGCGCATAGGAACCGCTGAGATGCCCGGGCGTAGGGTGTGAAAGGCCGGGTTAGTCGCATCTCTTCAGGTTCGCTCGAGAGGATGGGTGCCGATGGACCGATTGTTGCGTCAATTCCTGTCTCAATTCATCCGCCGCGGGTCGATGACGGTGACCACGGCGAAGGGCTCGAAGTTCACCGTCGGCGACGGCTCGGGCGAACCGGTCGCAGTCCGCTTCGTCACCGCGGACGCAGAGCGGAAGATCCTCGTCAATCCCGAGCTCGGGCTTGGCGAGGCCTATATGGACGGCGAGTTCATTGTCGAGCATGGCACCATAGCTGATGCTCTCGCGATCCTGCTCGGTCAACCCGACCTGTTGCCGCACTGGGCAAAACCCTGGTGGCACCTGCGCTATCTGGTGCGGCACCTGAAGCAGTTCAATCCGCGCCCGCGATCCCGCCGCAACGTCGCACATCATTACGATCTCGATGCGAGGCTCTATTCGCTCTTCCTCGACGCCGACAAGCAATATAGCTGCGCCTATTTCGAGACGCCGGAGAGCACACTCGACGATGCACAGCTTGCCAAGAAACGGCACGTCGCCGCAAAGCTGCTCGTCAAGAGCGGCCAGCGCGTCCTCGACATCGGTTCGGGCTGGGGCGGACTTGGGCTCTATCTCGCCGAGATCGCAGGTGCTGACGTCACCGGCATAACGTTGTCGACCGAGCAGTTGCAGATCGCCAATGCGCGCGCAGCCGAAAAGGGCCTGACCGGATCGGCCAAATTCCTGCTTCAGGACTATCGCGACATCGCCGGTCCGTTCGACCGCATCGTCTCAGTCGGCATGCTGGAGCATGTCGGCGCCCGCTTCTACGACACCTACTTCCGGCGCTGCGCCGAGCTGCTGGATAAGGACGGCGTCATGTTGCTGCACTCGATCGGCCGTTCGCAGGGCCCGGACTCCACCAATCCCTGGATCGCCAAATACATCTTTCCCGGCGGCTACATCCCCGCCCTCTCGGAGGTGCTGCCGGCGATCGAGCGGGCGGGCTTGCTGGTCTGCGACATCGAGATTTTGCGCCTTCATTACGCCGAAACCCTGAAGGCATGGCGCGAGCGCTTCATGGCGCGACGCGAAGAAGCCGTGCAGCTGTATGACGAGCGCTTCGCGCTGATGTGGGAATTTTATCTAGCAGCCAGCGAGATGACGTTCCGCAAGCAGCATATGATGAACTTCCAGATTCAACTCACCCGCCGTCAGGGCGTCGTGCCGATGACGCGCAACTACATCGCGCGTGAAGAAGCCCGACTGCGGGCCGTCGAAGCCGGCGCCACGCCGAGGCTGAAGCTGGCTGGTGAATGAGTCCTAGTGGCGCAGGGTCGAAACCGGAGCGGACGTGGAACCGGCCGTTAAGGCCAATTGCATCCGCAGCGCTTTCAGGATTTCAGGGGCGACCGGTTCCCGACGCACTTCCGGCCGCTCAGCGTGCTCCATGGCCGCGATCAGCCCCGACAGCCAAAGTCGGCTGCCTGCTTCGCTTCGCCAATTCCGGGGCTGCCGTTCTGGCCGCATCGCTTGCCTCGTTCCCTGGTGGCAGATCAGGAGACAACCCCCCGCCCGCTAACCTGTTCCGGCTGTACCCCCGAAAGAATCCGGGGAGATGTGATCTGCTTCACATAAGTCTCGTCAGCCCTGGCTTAGACCGTCGCCATGAGCAACGAGACCAAAACCTCATTCGACGTGCAGGACGACCTCCGCACCGATTACGCCCTGATCGCTACCGGCGTCGGGGCGGCCCTGGTTGCACTGGTCTACCTCCTGCTGGTCTGAACCGAGCCAAAAGCGCCTGGCCGTGGGTCATTCCCGCGCGTCTCGATGTGTCTGCCCGGCACCCCATCAGGTTCACTTCATCCGGCGTTTTCCGGGGTGCGTAACGACCGCATCTAGGCCGCGACCTGGTTCCACGAAATCCGTCAAGCGCGGCGCGTGCTGCGGCGGTCAATCATCCACCATTTTAATGATCGGTTGATAGCGGCGAGCTTTTGCTTCCGCTTTGGGCTGAGGCGGCGCTTTATCCCGGCCCCGCATCCGCCCCAGAAAATTGCTATCGCTCGACCATGGCCCTGACTGATTCGAACGTTCTCAAACTCGCGCCCGAAGCCGGAACCCCGGCCTATCGGAGCGCGCCGCATAACATCGAGGCGGAACAGAGCCTTCTGGGCGCGATCCTGGTCAACAACGACGCGTTTTACCGCGTCTCCGATTTTCTGGAGCCGAAGCATTATTTCGAGCCGCTGCACCAGACCATCTTCGAGACCGCCAGCAGCCTGATCCGGATGGGCAAGATCGCGACGCCCGTCACCCTGAAGACCTTCCTGCCCGCCGACACCGACATCGGCGGCATGACCATCGGGCAATATCTGGCGCGCCTCGCCGCCGAAGCGACGACCATCATCAATGCGCAGGATTATGGGCGCACCATCTACGATCTGGCATTGCGACGCGACCTGATCGGCATCGGCGAGGACATGGTCAATGTCGCCTATGACGCCCCGGTCGACTTCGCACCGCGGGCGCAGATCGAGGACGCCGAGCGCCGCCTCTACGAACTCGCCGAATCCGGCCGCTATGACGGAGGCTTCCAGAAATTCTCGCAGGCGCTGACGCTTGCGGTCGATCTGGCCGCGAAAGCGTTCCAGCGCGACGGAAAGCTGTCGGGCATCTCGACGGGCCTGCGCGACCTCGACACCAAAATGGGCGGGTTGCAGCACTCCGACCTCATCATCGTCGCCGGCCGCCCCGGCATGGGCAAGACGTCGCTAGCGACCAACATCGCCTACAACGTCGCCCGGGCCTATGTTCCAGAACTCCAGGCCGACGGCACCATGAAGGCTGCCCATGGCGGCGTCATCGGCTTCTTCTCCTGCGAAATGTCGGCCGACCAGCTCGCCACGCGTATTGTGGCCGAGCGCACCGGCATCCCTTCCTCCTCGATCCGCCGCGGCGGCATCTCGGAGGCCGATTTCGAGAAGATCCGCGAGGTCTCGATCGAGCTGCAGTCGCTGCCCTTCTATGTCGACGAGACCGGCGGTCTCTCGATTGCGCAGCTCATGGCGCGCGCCCGCCGGCTGAAGCGGCAGAAGGGCCTCGACCTCATCGTCATCGACTACATCCAGCTCTTGTCGGGTTCGGGCAAGCGCAGCGAAAACCGCGTGCAGGAAATCACCGAGATCACGACCAGTCTGAAGGCGCTCGCCAAGGAACTCAGCGTGCCCGTGATTGCGCTTTCGCAGCTCTCGCGCCAGGTCGAATCGCGCGACGACAAGCGGCCACAGCTCTCGGATTTGCGCGAATCCGGCTCGATCGAGCAGGACGCCGACGTCGTGCTGTTCGTCTATCGCGAGGAATATTACCTCGGAAACAAGGAGCCGCGCCCGGGCACACCCGAGCACGAAAAATGGCGCCTGGACATGGATCTTGCGCACGGCAAGGCCGAAGTCATCATCGGCAAGCAGCGCCACGGCCCGACCGGCACCGTCGATCTGGCCTTCGAAGCGTCGGTCACCCGGTTCGGCGACCTTGCGCCGGACAGCCAGGTGCCGGACCGCGGCGGCGGCGACTACTGAGTTCCCTGGGTTGAACCTGACCGGCCTCTTGCGTAAAACGGCGCCATGACAATGGCGTCCGACCCGAAAATGATCCCGCAATCCGGCCTTCTCTCCGCGGAGGCCAATCAGGCTGCCGCGCTCGCGACCTTCGGCGGCGTGCTCACCGTCGATCTCGATGCCATCATCGCCAATTGGCGCAAGCTCGAGAAGACGGCGGTGCCGGCCGAATGCTCGGCGGTGATCAAGGCAGACGCCTATGGCTGCGGCGCCGAGCAAGTCGCGCGTGCCCTGAACAAGGCCGGCTGCAAGACCTTCTTCGTCGCCACCATCGGGGAAGCGCGCAAGGTGCGCGCGGCGGTGCCGGAGCCTGCGATCTACGTGCTCGGCGGCTATTTCCAGAACACCGGCGAGCACTACGCCCAGATCAACTGCCGCCCCGTGATCGGCGATCTCAACGAGCTCGCCGAATGGGACGTGTTCTGCCGCCGCACCGGCTGGACCGGTGGCGCCGCCATCCACATCGACACCGGCATGAATCGGCTCGGCCTGACGCTCGCGGAAGCGCAGGCCATTATCCCCCGCATCAACGCCGGCGATCACGGCATTACGCTGGTGATGAGCCATCTGGTTTCGGCCGAGCAGCTCAACAACCCGGTGAATGCCAAGCAACTCGCGGCCTTCCGCGGCATCGCCAGCGAATTCTCCGGCGTGCCGGCGGCGCTCGCCAATTCGTCCGGCGTCTTCCTCGGCGCGCCCTTCCAGTTCGACATGGTGCGGCCGGGCGCCGCGCTTTACGGCGTCAACCCGACGCCGGAGGCTGACAATCCGATGCAGCCGGTGGTCGATCTCAAGGCCCGCATTGTGCAGATCCGCAATGTCGAGCGCGGCGAGAGCGTCGGCTATGGCGGCACCTGGACGGCACGGCGACCGACGAAACTCGCGATCATCGCGGTCGGTTATGCCGACGGCTATTTCCGCGCCGCAAGCTCCAATGACGGCACCCGCGGCGCCGAGGTCATCGTCGCCGGCAAGCGCTGTCCGGTCGCCGGCCGCGTTTCGATGGACCTGATCGCGATCGATATCACCGATCTGCCGCCGAATGCGGCGCGGCGCGGCCACATGGTGACGCTGCTCGGCGAGGGCATCACCGTCGACGAGCTCGCGCATCATTTCGGAACGATCGGCTACGAGGTGCTGACCAGCCTCGGCCGCCGCTACGCCCGCATCTACAAGGGCGGAAATGTGGTGGAGCCGCTGGCCAAGCCTGCTTCCGCGCAGGCGGTCGAGCAGCAGACGCCCGCTCCGCCATCGATCGAACAGCCCGCAAGCGCGCCGCCGCTGCCGGGCTGAGCGACTTGCCGCCTACTTCTTTTTCCTGCTGTCCAGCGCCGTCTTGCAGGTTGCGCTGAGCTTGTCGCGCTTGGCGTTGAGGCAGGCGAGGATGCCGCCGCCCGGCGCAATGCCGGCGCAGAATTTGTCGTAGTCGGCCTTGCACGCGCCGCGCGGATCGGATGATTGTGCCGAGGCAACCCCGGAGAACGCAACGGCGACGGCGATGACGGCAAAGCTCAACTTGGACATTGTTTCTCCGGTAGCGGAAGGCAGGAGCCGGTAGCTCTACATGAAGATCGCGACATTCAACATCAACAACATCAATCGCCGCCTGCCCAATCTGTTGGCATGGATGCGAACGGCGAAGCCAGATGTCGTCGCACTTCAGGAGTTGAAGGCAAGTGATGGCGAATTTCCGGCGACCGCGATCGAAAAGGCCGGTTACGGCGCAGTGTGGTGTGGACAGAAGACCTGGAACGGCGTCGCCATCCTGGCCCGCAATGCCGAGCCCATTCTCACCCGCGATCGCTTGCCGGGAAAACCTGCCGATCACGAAGCCCGCTACATCGAGGCCGCGGTACGCGGTGTCATCGTCACCAGCATCTACCTGCCGAACGGCAATCCGCAGCCGGGACCGAAATTCGACTACAAGCTCGACTGGTTCGCGCGGCTCAAGCGCCATGCCAGAACCTTGCTCAAGCAGGAGCTGCCCGTGGTGCTCGCCGGCGACTACAACGTTGCACCTGATGAGCTCGACATCTATCCGACGCGCTCGTGGGACAAGGATGCCTTGATCCAACCGAAGAGCCGTGCGGCCTTTGCCTCGCTGCTGGCACAAGGCTGGTGTGACGCGATCCGCGAACTGCACCCCGAGCAGCGCATCTACACCTTCTGGGATTACAAGCGAAACCGCTGGCCGCGAGATGCGGGCCTGCGGCTCGACCATCTCCTGCTCAGCCCTGCCCTCGTCTCACGCCTGGCAAAAGCCGGCGTGGACAAGAAGGTTCGCGGCGAAGAAGGCGCGAGCGACCACGCACCGGCGTGGGTCGTGCTGCGCTAGGTCAACGCCCGTAATACTCCTGCACCGTGTCCCACGCTGCTTTCTGCAGCAGCTCCACCGTCGGGCCGTCCAGTCCCATCGTGTAGGAATTGCCGACCGGCGAGCGGCCGGTCAGCGCGGCGAACGTCACGCAGGTCGCCAGATATGTGCCTGCGGGGCTCGGGTGCCGCTTGTCCGGCGCATACAGATTGAGCTCGGGCTGCAGCTTGCGCACGCGCGCGAAGGCAAAACCTGCGGGGATCACCAGCGCATCATTGGCATTGCCTGCGATTGTGTAGGCCTCGGCCAACGCTTCCGTCATCTCAGGCTTGTCGGCGTAAGCCCAGGACATGAACAAGACCGGCCGCATGCCGTTGGCGCGGACGATCTCGCTGTCCTTCTTTACGAAGGTCGTGAACGCGTCCTTCAATTGCGGATGGATGGGGCACTGGCTGCAATCCATCATCACGACGGCGTCGTACTGCCTGCCCGGCTTGTTGAAGACGACGTTGTTCTGCTCGTCGAACGAATAGGCGCCGAGGCCACCCGGCCGCAGCAGGTTGTCCATGTCATGCCAATCGAGGCCGGAACCGCCGATCGTCGCCATGGTGTTGCGATAGGCCGTCTTGTTTTCAGGGTCCGCAGCCCGCTCCATGAAGGAGAGATGCCCGGGCATGCCGTTGTTGTAATAGAAGAAGCTGTTGCCGACGAACAGCGCGGCCTTGGGGAAATCCGGTCCTGATGTCGTGACCTTGGGCCTGGTCTGCGCCTGCGCATTGAAGCCGGCTACAACGGCCAGACACATCGCGAGCATCACTCGCGCGAAAAGACGCATCATCGGCTTCCTCCCCTTTTTCTGTCGGGCCGGAAACAGATCAGCTTTTCAAGAGGGCCTCAAGAGCACGGACGAGCAGCAGACATGCGCGAGAGCGCATGCTCACCATAAATTCTTGCCATCGATCATGGTCACCGGCACGGTCTCGAGATCGAACTCGTCGAACAGGCGCGCGTTGACGGCGACCCTCGGATTGTCGAAATCGGGCTTGCCGGTCGACCAGTCCGGCGACTCCGAATAGGTACCGCAGCCGCAGCTTGCGCAGAAATGGTGTTTGACCGTTCGGCTGCCCCAGAGATAGGTCGCGAGGTTCTCCGCGGGCGACAGCAGCCGAAACTGCGCCGGCGTGTAATAGGCCCACAACGCGCCGCGCTTGGCGCAGAGCGAACAGGTGCAACGGGTGACGCTCGCGGGCGCCTCCGTCACCTCGAACACCGTCTCACCGCAATGACAGCTTCCCTCGACCCGCATGACCCACTCTTTGTTTTGTCAGGAGATGGTCGTAGCCGGACCCTGCTGCCAACATGCTGTCAGCAGCGCGCAGCCGGACTTGCCCCATGTGCTGCGAGCACCGACTTGCCGCGCCAACTCAACAAAAACATGAAAAACAACCCCATGCACAGTAGCCGATGGCTGGCAAATCAATGGGTTACGCATGCTCCGAAACACTGATTTGACGCGTCGGGCAAACACTGGCGGGATGTTTTCAGAAGCGGTCGTCGACACGGTGGAGCGTGGACTTCATCGCAGCAGCGCGTCATGCGATGCGAAGGGCCTACGGGAGACAGCTCGGGCTTCGATATGAAGGGGCAGCCCGTCGACGCCCCTCTTCGGGGACGTCGACGGCATGAAATTGCGATGGCAAATTGCAATCCTTGGTGCTGCTCTAACCGGCGCAGCTCTGAGCTACGCTTATACTCATACCGCAATCGGGGTGACTGAGCCGTGCCGGAGAAGTTCTTCGGGCGAGGTGGTGGTCTGTCCTCCGCCCTACAAGCCATAAATTGTTTGTGCCTGTCACAAGCTTCCGACCGGATGACCTCGTAGGCGACTTGAATTGCCTCCTTGTCCTCCGTTGCAGGATGAGGACGGAGGACGAATTACTGCGCCTCGGCGATCTTCGCTCCAGATGACGGCATCTGCGCGTGAGTTGCCGAGGGCCGGTTCGGCGGTGATGCCGGGTCCGGTAATCGGAAAGCGGCGTCGGCTGGCGCTCCCTGGGGTGCTCGGCGGGCAACGGTCGTCGGAAGCACGATCACTTTCGCGCCGACTTTCACGCGATCATAGAGGTCAACGACGTCCTCATTGGTCAGTCGGATACAGCCGGACGAGACCCGCTTCCCGATCGTATCGGGCTTGTTGGTGCCGTGAATTCGATATTCGGTGTCGCCCAGATACATCGCCCGAGCGCCGAGCGGGTTGCCAGGACCTCCTGCCATGAACCGCGGCAGATAAGGCTGACGCGAGACCATCTCCGCAGGCGGATGCCAATCCGGCCATTCTGCCTTACGAGCCACAGTCTGCTCACCGGACCATGTGAAACCTTCGCGGCCAACACCGATGCCGTAGCGCAGTGCCTGCGCGTCGTTCAGAACGAGATAGAGGAATGTGTTCTTGGTATCGATGATCACGGTGCCCGGCGTCTGGCGGCTGGCGTAGTCAACCACCTGCCGCACGAATGCTCCGGGAACGTCAGCCGCTTTGGGCGGTTCGACCAGAGGCGCCGGGGCCGTAAGCGGAGCCGAAGCCGGCGTCGGAGCTGATGCATGAACAGGCGTTGAGACGTAAACCGGAGTTGATGACGCTTGGGCTTCGTGCGCGGACGGCTTTCGTGCCGGTTGCACGTTCGCCGGTCGGGACAGCAAGCCGTACCCCAACGCTGCGACGGCGACGGCGCCAACTGCAACTCTCGCGGCCATCGGGATTGCGAACGTCTGCGCCTTTCCGCGTTTGGCTCGCTTACCCATACTCTTCTTCCCCCAGGTCACTATGCCCAAGAGAGGTACCCAGTAAGATTTAAGAAACTTCGAAGCGATTTCGCTCAGACTGGAACCGTCGGCGATGGTTAACGCCGGGCTCTCGGCAAGATAAGGTTCTCTCGCCTCGCGGATCGCCCGCGCCGCTGGCCGCGGCTAAACTCTCCCGATTCGTGGAGACTGGTTTGGCTTTCTTGTTCGTCCTGATCGTCGGCCTCGTCGCAGGCACCATTTCCGGCATCGTCGGCACGGGCTCGTCGATCATGCTGATGCCGGTGCTGGTCTATGCCTATGGGCCAAAGGAGGCGGTGCCGATCATGGCATTGGCCGCCGTCATGGCCAACTTGTCACGAATCCTGGCCTGGTGGCGCGAGGTCGACTGGCGGGCCTGCACGGCTTATTCGGTGACAGGCATTCCAGCCGCCGTGCTCGGCGCGCGGACGCTGCTGGCCCTGCCCTCGCACGCCGTCGATCTCGCCATCGGCGTCTTCCTGATCGCGATGGTGCCGGTTCGGCACTGGTTGGCGCGGCACGATCTCAAGGCCAATCTCTGGCATCTGGCGATCGGCGGGGCCGTCATCGGCTATCTCACCGGCATCGTCGTCTCCACCGGCCCGCTCAGCGTGCCGCTATTCCTGTTCTACGGCTTGTCCCGCGGCGCTTTCCTCGCCACCGAAGCGGCATCTTCGCTCGGGCTCTATGTTGCGAAATCCGTGACTTTCGAACGTTTCGGCGCGCTGACTGGCGATGTGTTCGTCAAAGGCCTGGTCGCAGGATCGTCGTTGATGGCCGGCGCCTTCATCGCCAAACGCTTCGTGCTGCGCTTGAAGCCGGAGATGTTCCGCTTGGTGATGGACGCAATCATGATCGCGGCCGGCCTCTCCATGCTCTGGAACGCGGCGCAGCCGTAGCCGGGCTTCGGGGGGGCGCCGGGGCTCACTCTCTCGACCCGTCATTCCGTGCTATCAGCAAACCTGAAACCCCCGACTCGCTGTCCCCGGACTCGCTGTCCCCATGGCCAAGAACACACTTTCCTTCGTCTGCCAGAACTGCGGCGCGGCCTATAACCGCTGGCAGGGCAAATGCGAGTCCTGTGGCGAGTGGAATACGCTCGCGGAGGAGGACACGACCGGCAGCGTGCCGGTGTCGATCCGCTCCAAGCGCAAGGGGCGGACCTTCGCGCTCGAGAGCCTGTCCGGAAAAACCCAGGACGCCCCGCGCCTGTCCTCCGGCATGACGGAGCTCGATCGCGTGACCGGCGGCGGCTTTGTCCGCGGCTCGGTGCTGCTGGTCGGCGGCGATCCCGGCATCGGCAAGTCGACGCTGCTGACGCAGGCCACAAGCCTGCTCGCGCGCGCCGGACACCGCGTCGTCTACATCTCGGGCGAAGAGGCGGTCGCGCAGGTGCGGTTGCGCGCCGAACGGCTCGGGCTGTCGGATGCGCCGGTGCAGCTCGCCGCCGAAACGTCGGTCGAGGACATTGTCTCGACGCTGTCTGAGGGCGCGGTGCCGCGGCTGATCGTGATCGATTCGATTCAGACCATGTGGACCGACACGGTGGAATCGGCACCCGGCACGGTGACGCAGGTGCGCGCCTCGGCGCAGGCCCTGATCCGTTTTGCCAAAAGGACCGGCGCGGCCATCATCCTGGTCGGCCATGTAACCAAGGACGGACAGATCGCCGGCCCTCGCGTGGTCGAGCACATGGTCGATGCGGTGCTGTCGTTCGAGGGCGAAGGCTCGCAGCAATTCCGCATCCTGCGCGCCGTGAAGAATCGTTTCGGGCCGACCGACGAGATCGGCGTGTTCGAGATGACCGGGCTTGGCCTGCGCGAAGTCACCAATCCTTCCGAGCTGTTTTTGTCGGAGCGCGATCTCGGCACGCCCGGCACCGCAGTCTTCGCGGGTATCGAGGGTACAAGACCCGTTCTGGTCGAATTGCAGGCACTGGTGGCGCCGACCTCGCTCGGCACCCCGCGCCGGGCCGTGGTGGGCTGGGATCCGAGCCGGCTATCGATGGTGCTGGCGGTGCTGGAAGCCCATTGCGGGGTGAAGCTGTCCGGCCACGACGTCTATCTGAACGTCGCGGGCGGCCTGCGCATCCACGAGCCCGCGGCTGATCTGGCCGCCGCGGCGGCGCTGGTGTCCTCGCTGGTTAATGCGCAGTTGCCCTCCGATGCGGTCTATTTCGGCGAGATCTCGCTGTCCGGCGTGGTGCGCCCGGTAGCGCAGACCCCGGCCCGGCTGAAAGAAGCGGCAAAACTCGGCTTCCAGCGTGCCGTTCTGCCCGAATCGGCCCGGGGCGAAGCCGGCGGCGATGCCGGCTTGTCGCTGAACGCGATCAACAGCCTGACGACATTGGTCGCCGAGATCGCCGCACGCGGCTCCCGGCGGGGCGACTCGAGCGCACCGGCAGAGAAAAATGCCACACCAGCAAGATTCCGCCGTGGAGAGGGTTAGCCGGTGGTGACGTCCCCCGCCCTCGCCGCTATACAGCCGTCACAAAAGCAGCATGGGATTGCGTGGTTGCGGCCTTGCCGGGAACGTCGTCTGGCCCTCACTTAGGGCGGCGGCCAAGCACCGATTCGCTGAGCACCTTGAAGTACGAGCGGACCAGACCAGCCGATGCCAGTAACCATCCTCGACCTGATCCTGCTCGGTGTGATGCTGATTTCGGGCCTGCTCGCCATGGTTCGCGGCTTCATGCGCGAGATCCTGTCGATCGCGGCCTGGGGCACGGCGGCGATTGTCACGCTTTATTCATTCTCGAAGCTGCTGCCGACCGCAAAGACCTATTTCAACAACGATACCGTCGCGAGCGTGGTCGTGGTTGCCGGCGTGTTCGTGGGCACTTTGGTCGTGGTCTCCGTGATCACGGTCCGGATCTCCGACATGATCCTGGATTCGCGCATCGGCGCACTGGACCGCACCCTCGGCTTTCTGTTCGGGCTGGCGCGCGGACTTTTGATCGTCGTGGTCGCCTTCCTGTTCTTCACCTGGCTCGTGCCGGACAAGCAGCGCCCGGATTGGGTCACGGGGGCCAAATCCCGCGTGGTGCTGCAGGGAACCGGGGATTGGCTGATGGCCCTCTTGCCTGACGACCCCGAGAACACCATCTTGAAGAGATTCAAGAAAAACAAACCAGATGAAGAGCAAACTGATTCCGAGCAGCAGCCTTCGGGCAGTGGCGACGGATACAGCAAACCGGCTCGTGACAGCCTTAAAAAGCTGATCGAGAAACCCGCGGCGCGTTGATTAAGCCCTAACGAGAGGCTCGGACGAGATGCGAAATCCTGACCAGGACGCCCTACTTGATCTCGGCCCGGCCGCGCTGGAACTTCAAGACGATCTGGAGGGGGATACGCTGCGCGAGGAATGCGGCGTCTTCGGCATCTACGGCCACCCCGATGCCGCCGCCATCACGGCGCTCGGCCTCCATGCCCTTCAGCACCGCGGCCAGGAAGCAGCCGGCATCGTCTCCTATGACGGCGGCCGCTTTCATTCCGAACGCCGCCTCGGCCTCGTCGGCGACACCTTCTCCCGCCGAGAGGTGATCGACCGCCTGCCCGGCACAATGGCAGTCGGCCATGTCCGCTATTCCACCACCGGCGCGACCATCCTGCGCAACGTGCAACCGCTGTTCGCCGAACTGAATGCCGGCGGCCTTGCGGTCGCCCACAACGGCAATCTCACCAACGGCCTGACGCTGCGCCGCGAGCTCGTGAGGAACGGCGCGATGATGCAGTCGACCACCGACACCGAGGTGATCCTGCACCTGGTCGCGCGCTCCAGGCGCAGCCGCTTCATCGAGCGCTATATCGACGCGCTGCGCGAGATCGAGGGCGCCTATGCGCTGGTGTCGCTGACCAACAAGAAGCTGGTCGGCGCGCGCGATCCGCGCGGCATCCGTCCGCTGGTGCTCGGCGAACTCGATGGTTGTCCGATCCTGACCTCCGAGACCTGCGCACTCGACATCATCGGCGCACGCTTCGTCCGCGACATCGAGCCCGGCGAGGTCATCGTGTTCGACGAGAACGGGCAGGACATCCACAAGCCGTTCCCGCCGATCGCGCCGCGTCCCTGCATCTTCGAGTACATCTACTTCTCCCGTCCGGATTCCATCGTCCACGGCCGCTCGGTCTACGAGGTGCGCAAGGCCTTTGGTGCCCAGCTTGCGCGCGAGAGCCACGTGCCGGTCGATGTCGTGGTGCCGGTGCCGGATTCCGGCGTGCCCGCGGCGGTTGGCTACAGCCAGCATTCCGGCATCCCGTTCGAACTCGGCATCATCCGCAACCACTATGTCGGCCGCACCTTCATCCAGCCGACGCAGGCGATCCGCGAATCCGGTGTGCGCATGAAGCATTCGGCCAACCGCGCCGCGATCGAAGGCAAGCGCATCATCCTGATCGACGATTCGCTGGTACGCGGCACCACCTCGAAGAAGATCGTCCGCATGATGCGCGATGCCGGCGCCAAGGAAGTGCATTTCCGCCTCGCCTCGCCGCCGATCCTCTATCCCGACTATTACGGTATCGATCTGCCGGACCGTGGTGGTCTTCTTGCGGCGACACATTCGCTGGAAGAGATGCGCGAGATCATCGGCGCCGACTCGCTCGCCTTCCTGTCGATCGACGGCATGTACCGCGCCATGGGCGAGCCCGGCCGTGACCCCGCCAATCCGAAATTCTCGGATCATTGCTTCACCGGGGCTTATCCGACCCACCTCACCGACCAGACCCAGACCGAGCAGCAGCCGCGGCAATTGTCGTTGCTGGCGGAGGCGAGCTAGGCTCGTCGTCCTGGCGAAAGCCAGGACCCATTACCACAGGCCTTTCTGGTTCGAAGAAGGTGTGACAATCATCTTCCCTAGCCATAAACGTCACGGCGTATGGGTCCTGGCTTTCGCCAGGACGACGCTGGATAGAACCTTTCAATGACAAATCCCCTCGCCAACCGCATCGCTCTCGTCACCGGCGCCTCGCGCGGCATCGGCTTCGCCACGGCAAAAGCGCTGGCCAGGGCCGGCGCGCATATCGTTGCGGTCGCGCGCACGCAGGGCGGGCTGGAAGAGCTCGACGACGAGATCCGCAAGGACGGCGGCAGCGCCACGCTGGTGCCGCTCAACCTCACCGATTCCGACGGCATCGCGCGGCTCGGCGCCGGCCTGCACGAACGCTACGGCAAGCTCGACATCCTGGTCGGCAATGCCGGCGTGCTCGGCCCCTCCTCGCCGATCGGCCATATCGAGCTGAAGGCCTTCACCGACGTGATGGCGGTCAATGTCTCCGCGAATTTCCAGTTGATCCGCTGCATGGAGCCGCTGCTCAAGCAGTCGGACGCCGGCCGCGCGGTGTTCGTCACTTCCGGCGCGGCCAACAAGGCGACCGGCTATGTCAGCCCCTACGCCGCCTCCAAGGCGGCGCTGGAAACGCTGGCGCGCGCCTGGGCGCAGGAGACCGCGAACACCAAGCTGCGCGTCAATCTGTTCAATCCGGGCCCCGTCCGCACCCGGATGCGCGCGACGCTGATGCCGGGCGAAGACCCAACGACGCTCGATACAGCCGAGCAGGTCGCCGAATTCATCGTGCCGATGTGCGCGCCTGATTGGACCGAGACCGGCAAGTTCTACGACTACAAGACCCGCAGCCTGATGAGCTTCCGCTCGCCGGCCTGATTGACTTGACGGCCTCCCCGCGATTGACTGCCCGCGCTCAAGCGGCAGCAAGCCGCAAGCCAATAAAGGGAGGTTGCCATGGCGCCATGGCGGAATCGCGCAGGCTTTAAGCGTGCGCTCGCAAATGTCTCTCGCGTCCTCTCCGTTCTGATCGTGGCCGTCGCGTTTGCGCTTCCGGGCGCGGCGACCGCCGGCGATGTCCCGACCTTCGCGGTCGATGCTTCCTGGCCAAAGCCGTTGCCGAACAACTGGATCCTCGGCCAGGTCGGCGGCATTACCGTCGACTGGCAGGGCCACATCTGGGTGATCCATCGTCCCCGCTCGCTCACCGACGACGAGAAAGGCGCGAGCCTCACTCCGCCGCGCTCGAAATGCTGCGTCTCGGCGCCGCCCGTGCTCGAATTCGACACGGATGGCAATCTGCTGCGATCGTGGGGCGGCGCGGGCGAAGGCTATGAATGGGTTGGCCGCGAGCACGGCATCGAAGTCGACGAGCGCGGCTTCGTCTGGGTCGGCGGCAATGCCGACAATGACAACGCGATCCTGAAATTCACGCTCGACGGCAAGTTCGTCGCGCAGATCGGCAAGATCGCGCCGAGCCTCGGCAGCAACGACACGACCCAGCTCGGCAAGCCCGCCGAGACCGCGATCGACAAGGCCGCCAACGAAATCTACGTCGCCGACGGCTACGGCAATCGCCGCGTCATCGTGTTCGACGCGACCACGCTCGCCTACAAGCGGCACTGGGGCGCCTACGGCAACAAGCCCGACGATACCAAGCAGGCTCCTTACGATCCCAAGGCGCCGGTTGCGCAGCAATTCGGCAATCCGGTCCACTGCGTGAAGCTCGCCAATGACGGGCTTGTCTACGTCTGCGACCGCATCAACAACCGCATCCAGGTCTTCAAGACGGACGGCACCTTCGTGAAGGAGTTCTTCTTCGAGAAGAACACGCTCGGCAACGGCGCGGTGTGGGACATCGCGATCTGGCCCGATCCGAAGCAGACCTGGCTGCTCAGCGCCGACGGTGAGAACAACGAGATCAGGGTGATCAGGCGCGAGGACGGCAGCGTGGTCGGCAGCTTCGGGCACAATGGCCGCAATGCCGGACAATTCCACTGGGTGCATGCCATGGCGATCGACGCCAAGGGTAACGTCTATACCGCCGAGGTCGACACCGGAAAGCGGATCCAGAAATTCAAGCTGACATCGGACGCGCTGAAATAGCCTCTCGACGCATTTTGCCCAAAAGTTAACGGAGGGATGACGCTGCGACGCAGCGTCATCCGGCTTTAGGCGCATTGCCGCCGGCCGTGGGACACGGTAGAGCCATCAGCCGGAACAAGGCTCCGTTCAAGAGAGCCGTCCGCAAGTTTGACAATGGAGGAAACCTTTTATGACGACGACGTTAGCGCGCCGCTCTGCGGCCCTTCTGGCCTGTGCCGCCTTCGGTTTTGCCACATCCGCCTTCGCTCAGGACAAGACTGTCAAGATCGGCGTGCTCAACGACATGTCGAGCCTCTATGCCGACATCGGTGGCCCGAACTCCGTGGTCGCGATCAAGATGGCGGTCGAGGATTCCGGCCTGCTCAAGAAGGGCTGGAAGATCGACGTCATCAGCGGCGACCATCAGAACAAGCCTGACGTCGGCGTCAACATTGCCCGGCAATGGATCGACAACGACAAGGTCGATGCGATCGCCGACACGCCGAATTCCGGTGTCGCCCTGGCGGTCAGCAACCTGGTCAAGGAAAAGAACTCGGTGCTGCTCAATTCCGGCGCGGCCTCCGCCGACCTGACCGGCAAGGCCTGCACGCCGAACACGGTCTCCTATACCTACGACACCTACATGTTGGCCAACGGCACCGGCAAGGCGCTGACCAAGGCCGGCGGCGACAGCTGGTTTTTCCTGACCGCAGATTATGCCTTCGGCCATGCGCTCGAACGCGACACCACCGCGGTCGTGACTGCGAACGGCGGCAAGGTGCTCGGCAGCGTCAAGCATCCGATCAATACCGCGGACTTCTCGTCCTTCCTGCTGCAGGCGCAATCGTCCAAGGCCAAGGTGGTGGGCCTTGCCAATGCCGGCGGCGACACCACGAACTCGATCAAGCAGGCCGCCGAGTTCGGCATTGTGCAGGGCGGGCAGAAGCTCGCGGCGCTGCTGCTGTTCATCAACGACGTGCATTCACTAGGTCTGAAGACCGCCCAGGGCCTGACCTTCACGGAATCTTTCTACTGGGACATGAACGAGCAGACCCGCGCCTGGTCGAAGCGATTCTCGGCGCTGGCCAACAAGAATGCGATGCCCTCCATGACGCAGGCCGGCAATTACGCGATGGTGCTGCATTATCTCAAGGCGATGGACGCGCTCGGCAGCAATCCGCATGACGGCGCCAAGGTCGTCGCCAAGATGAAGGAGCTTCCGACCGACGATCCGCTGTTCGGCAAGGGCCCGCTGCGCGAGGACGGGCGTCGTCTCATCCCGGCCTATCTGTTCGAGGTGAAGAAGCCCGAAGAATCGAAGGGACCGTGGGATTACTACAAGCAGATCGCCACGATCGCGGCGGAAGACGCCGCCAAGCCGCTCAAGGACAGCGAGTGCCCGCTGGTGAAGAAGTAAGGGCGTAGCTTGCGCAACTGCCTCCACGACGTCATGCCCGGGCTTGTCCCGGGCATCTACGTTCTGGACCGGACGAAGAACGTGGATGGCCGGGACAAGCCCGGCCATGACGGCCCTCTTCAAGGCGCCTTGGCGACAGCCAGCGCCCGCACCGCGATCGCCACGCACACCACCATCAGCACCGCCGCGAGCAGGAACGGCGCGCCGGGCAGCTGCCACGGCGCGCTGGCGCCGATGAAATATGAAAAGGTCAGCGTGAACAGGAACGGGCCGACGAGCTGCGACACGCTCTGCACGCTCGCGGTCGCGCCCTGCAACTGGCCCTGCTGATCGGGCGCGACCAGCCGCGTCATCAGCGATTGCATGGCGGCGCCCGAAATGCCCCACAGCGACATCACGGGAATGCCGATCCAGAACAGCGGCCCGGTCGGCGCCGCGCCGAAGATCACGAAGCCAATCGCGCCACAGCACAGGCCGAGCAACAAGGCGTTCCGCTCGCCGAGCACACGCACGATCGGGCCGATCGCGAGCCCCTGCACCACCATCGCGCAGATGCCGACCATCGCCAGCGTCAGCCCCACGGTTTTCGAATCCCAGCCGTAGCGATAAGTGGCGTAGAGCACGAAGGTCGAGGGCAACACGACATGCGCGACCTGCGCGATGAAATTGACGACGGACAGCGCGGCGAGCACCGCGTTGGAACGCAGCAGGCGGAGCGCTCCGAGCGGATTGGCGCTCCTCCAGCGGAACGGCGCGCGCTTGTCCGGCGCCAACGATTCCGGCAGGACGAAGAGCCCATAGAGCGCATTGGCGAAGCTCAAGGCCGCCGAGGCCCAGAACGGCAGGCGCGGATCGATATCGCCGAGCAGGCCGCCCAGCGCCGGGCCCAGCACGAAGCCGGCGCCGAATGCAGCGCCAATCCTGCCGAACACCGCTGCGCGCCGCTCCGGCGGCGTGATGTCGGCGATATAGGCAAAGGCGGTCGAGATGCTGGCCGAGGTGATGCCCGAGATGACGCGGCCGACGAACAGCCAGACCAGCGACGGCGCCAGCGCCATCAGCACATAGTCTGCCGCGAGCCCGAAATTCGACAGCAGCACCACCGGCCGCCGCCCGAAGCGGTCCGACAGCGCGCCGAGCACCGGCGAGAATACGAACTGCATCAGCGCCCAGGCGGTGCCGAACAGGCCGAAGATGCGGGCCGCATGGGCCGTGTCGTTGTCGACGAAGCTCTCGATCAGTTTTGGCAGGATCGGCATGATCACGCCGAGCGCGAGCATGTCGAGCAGGATGGTGACGAAGATGAAGGCGACCGCACCGCGCCGGACTGGCGCTGCGCCCTGCGCCATCGCCTCGCCGGCGTCGTTGCTCACGACGGCCGCTTGCGCTTGTGGGCGAACGGATTGGCCTTCTCGCGCAAGGTGATGCGCACCGGCGTGCCCGGCAGCTCGAAGGCCTCACGCAGCGAATTGGTGAGATATCGCAGATACGACTGCGGTACCGCGTCCGCACGCGAGCAGAACAACACGAAGCTTGGCGGGCGGGCCTTGGTCTGCGTGATGTAGTTCAGCTTGAGTCGTCGTCCGGACACGGCCGGCGGCGGATTGGCTTGGACCGCCTCCTCGAACCAGCGGTTCAGCGCCGCGGTCGACACACGCCTGTTCCAAAGCGCATAGGCATCCTGGATCGCCTGCATCAATCGATCGATGCCCTCGCCCATCAAGCCGGAGACGGCGACGATCGGCACGCCCTTGATCTGCGGCAGCAAGTGATCGGCATCGCGGCGCAGGTTCGAGATCGCGCCGCCGCCCTTGCTCTCCATCAGGTCCCATTTGTTGACAGCGAGCACGACGGCGCGACCCTCGCGCTCGATCAGGTCAGCGATGCGAAGATCCTGCTCCTCGAAGCGGTTCTGCGCATCCATCATCATCACGACGACTTCGGCAAAGCGCACCGCGCGCAGTGCGTCGGCGACCGAGAGCTTCTCGAGCTTCTCCTCGATCCGCGAGCGCCGGCGCAGACCTGCGGTGTCGAACACCCGAAACTCGCGCCCCTTCCAGTTGATCTCGACCGCGATGGAATCGCGCGTGGTACCCGCCTCCGGGCTCGTCAGCAGGCGCTCCTCGCCGAGCAGATGATTGATCATCGTCGACTTGCCGGCGTTGGGCCGGCCGACGATCGCGACCCGGATCGGACGCGTGGCCGCCTCTTCCTCCGTCAGCGGCTCGTCGTCCTCGACCTCTTCCTCCTCGACGGGCTCCGGCATCAGCTCTCTCAAGGCGTCATAGAGCTCACCCAGGCCCTCGCCATGCTCGGCCGAGATCTGGATGGGATCGCCGAGGCCGAGCGCGAAAGCCTCCATCGCGCCGGCATCGCCGTGCTTGCCTTCGCTCTTGTTGGCGACGAGCATCACCGGCTTGTTGGCCTTGCGGGCGAAATCGGCGAAGGCGCGATCGTTGGGCGTGAGGCCCATGCGGGCATCAATCACGAAGAACAGCGCGTCGGCCTGTGCGATCGCGGCCTCCGTCTGCTCCTGCATGCGGGCGGTCAGCGAGCCCTTGGCACCCTCATCGAGGCCGGCGGTGTCGATGATCGTGAAGTCGAGATCGCCGAGCCTGGCCTCGCCCTCGCGGCGGTCGCGGGTGACGCCGGGGAGGTCATCGACAAGCGCGAGCTTCTGCCCGACCAGACGGTTGAACAGCGTCGACTTGCCGACATTGGGTCGGCCGATAATGGCAATCTTAAAGGACATGCGTCATTCGTGCGCTGCCGGAGCCGCGCCTGTCAATGAAATGAAAAAATCAGCGCGAGAAGCTGCCGCTCGGCATGGGCGCCGGGAAGGCGCCCTGCGTTTGCTGCTGGGTGGTCTGGGTCGGTTGCGCCTGCTGGACGGATTGATCGGGCGGCGGCGCGGTGGTGCGCTTGCGCACGATCTTCTGCCTGGGCGGCGGCGTGGCCGCGGGCGGCGCGGCCTCGCCGTCGACTTCGCCGGCGGGCGCCTCAGCCGGCGCGACGGCTGCGGTGGCCGGCTGCCTGGTCTTTTTCGCTTTGGCACCCTTCGCCGGCTTCGGCTCGGGCGCAGGCTCGGTGGGCAGAGCCGCAACGGCGGGTCCGTTCGGATCGGGCTGTTGCTGGGCGCCCTTGTACATATCCTTCGGAACGCCTTGCTCGAGGCCGGGCACGCCTTCCGGGAACACCGGCTTGCGGTCGCCCGGCAGCTTCTTCTTGGTGTCGAGGAAGTCGAGCATGTCGCTCGGATCGAAGCTGGAGCAACCGCCCAGCACGCCCGTGAAGGCGATCAGGACGGCGGTTGCGATCAAGCGTGGCGTGCGGCGCATGTCGGTATCTCGTCTCAGCTCTCGGCTCAGCTCTTCGCTACGGGCGGCAGCAGGGCCTGCAGCGCCTCGGCGCGTGAGCGCAGGCCGGGCGGCGTTTCGCCGTCCTCGGCAATCGCGTCGAGCCATTTGCGGGCGGCAGTCACATCGTTGTTGCGCCAGGCCGACAGCGCCAGCATTTCGCGGGCGGTGTGACGGAAGGTCGATTTAGGCGCGGTGGAGGCTTCCAGCCGCTGCTGCATGTCGGCATAGCCGGCGCTGTCGAGCAGGAGACCGGCGGCGCGGATCTTCGCCAGATCCTGCCACTCGCCGCCTACGCTGCGGTCGGCGGCAATGTCGTCATACAACTTGGCGCCTGCCTTCGGATCGCGGGACGCCGCCTCGGCCGCAGCACGCAGCCGCGCCAGGGTGCGATAGCCCGATGGAGCCTTGGCTGCGAGCTCGGTGAAGGCCGCCTCGGCCTCCGCATGCTTGTCCTGCTCGGACAGCTCAGCGGCCTTCTCGAAGGCAGCACCGGCCTCGGCAGCCTTCTTGGCTTCAAGATATTGGTAACCGCGCCAGCCACCCACGGCGGCGACGATCAGCACCATCAGGGCGATGAACAAAATCGAATACTTATCCCACAGCTTCTTGAGCTGTTCGCGACGTACTTCCTCATCGACTTCGTCAAATAATTCAGACACTTATGCTAATCCCATGCCCGTCCGGGTGCGCGCGCCAAAGCGTTCGCGTCAGGAATCCCGTCCCCACGTGGCGGCGGGGTACCCTAACGATATGGCGGTGGCAAGGCAAAGCGAGCCCGATCAAGGCGTTAACCACCCGGGACAGCCCGGAGAGACGCCTCCCCGGGTCAGGTTCCCAACAGCTCCCGCAGCTGCCGCTTCAGCACCTTGCCATTGGCATTGCGCGGCAAGGGCTCCGTGGTGATCACCATGGTTTCCGGGACCTTGTAGTCCGACAGCCGCTCCGCGCACCAGGCGCGCAAGGCCTCGCTGTCCACCGGCGCACGCGCCACCACCACGGCGTGGACGCGTTCGCCCAGCACCGGGCACGTCTT
Source organism: Bradyrhizobium sp. 155 (assembly GCF_023101105.1). Taxonomy (NCBI): domain Bacteria; kingdom Pseudomonadati; phylum Pseudomonadota; class Alphaproteobacteria; order Hyphomicrobiales; family Nitrobacteraceae; genus Bradyrhizobium; species Bradyrhizobium sp. 155. The sequence goes on from NZ_CP064704.1 coordinate 4,356,509, forward strand.
GGCGACGATCGCGCTCTCAACCACGGCCGGGTGGCCGGCCAGCACGGACTCGACCTCGGCCGAATAGATCTTCAGGCCGCCGCGGTTGATCATGTCCTTCTGCCGGTCGAACACCCGGACAAATCCCTCCGCGTCGACCGAGCCGAGATCGCCGGAATGCCAGAACCCGCTGGTGAAGCTTTCGGCCGTGGCTTTCGGATTGTTCCAATAGCCCTTGATGACGGAGGCACTCTGGATCCAGAGCTCGCCGATTTCCCCAGGCGGCAGCTCACGCCCGTCCGCGTCCATCGCCAGGATGCGTGCACCCGGACACGGCAGTCCGACGCTGTCGATATGGCTTTCCGTCAACTCGCCCGGCATGATCGTGGACGGCGACGTGGTCTCGGTCGCACCGTAGCAATTCGCCAGCGCGAGGCCGGGAATGATCGCCTTGAGCTTCTCGATGGTGGCAACCGGCATCGGTGCGCCGCCAAAGCCGCCGATGCGCCAGCTCGACAGATCGTAGCTCTCGATATCGGGCTGGAGCAGGCACAGATTGTACATCGCCGGCACCATCACCGTGTAGGTGACGCGCTCGCGCGCGGCGAGCTTGAGATATTCGCCGGCTTTGAACTCCGGCATGATGATCAACGCGCCACCGCAGCAGATCATCGTCGTGATGTTGGCGACCACGCCGGTGACATGGCCGAGCGGCACTGCCGCGATCGAACGGTCGGCCGCCGTCAATTGCAGGCAGGACATGAAGATCATCGAGGAATGGACGATGTTGCAATGGGCCAGCATCGCGCCCTTCGGCTTGCCTGTCGTGCCCGAGGTGTAGAGGATCATCGCGGTGTCCTCCTCGCTCGTCTCGACCGGCGCCGCGGCCGGGGCGTTGTCGACGAGCACCGCGAAATCCGACAGAGCCGGATCGTGGTCGATGGCGATGCGGTCGATCACATCGGGCACGTCCAGTGCGTCCGGCAGCCGCTCCGCAAGTGCCGCCTCGTGGATCAGGATCTTGGCGCCGCAGTCGGCGAGCACATAGGCGATTTCCGGCTTCTGCTGCCGCGTGCTGAGCAGCACCGTGACAAGCCCCTCATGCGCGGCAGCAAACAGCAGCAGCGGGAATTCGACGCGGTTGCCGAGCAGGATCGCGACACGATCGCCGCGCTGCAATCCGAGCTTGCGAAATCCCGCCGCGATCCGCGCAGCCTGCTCAACGGCCTGCCGCCAGCTCAGCCGGACATCGCCTGAGATCAGCGCTTCGCCGTCGGGATTGCGGGCGCAGGCGTCCGCAATCATCGCCCACAGGCTCGACGGCCGATCGCAAAATGCCGGTACCACCCGATCGCCGAAGCGCGCCTCGAACCGCATTGGCGGGATCTGAGAATGCGACCAGTCCATCGGATTGCCCTTGGCTTGTTACTTTCGTTACCTTCCGCGCACGGGCATGCGGTCCTGTCTTGTGCTGATCGGCTAGCCGCCCATCACGGGAACGCCGATGACGACGGGATGGAACGCAAAAGCCAGCGCCAGATAAGCGACGATTCCAACCACGACCGCGATCAGATCGTTGGTGACGCCGCCGACCGGAATCGGCGGACCGCCGCCATCGGTGCGACGCTTCAGCGTGATGCGGTCATACACCGCCCAGCCCAGAAAGGACCCGAACAGGATGATGGAGCCGAGATCGCCATTGGCCAGAAGATGCGCCGCCGCCCACAGCTTGATGCCGGCCAGCATCGGATGCTTCAGTGTCGCGTAAATGCGGCCGCGCAGATAGGACGCAACCACCAGGATGACCGCGGGCAGCATCAGTGCGAGCGTGATGTGCTTCAGCGCTTTCGGCGGATACCAGACGTCGATCCAGCCCGTCGCGCGATAATGCGCGAAGCCCCAGATGATCAGTGCGAGCCCCGCAAGCGAGGCAAGCGAATAGAGGATCTTGTAGGTCCCCTCGCCCAGTCTCGCGATGGCCTGCGCGCGTGCATCGCGTTTCGTCGTGAACACATGCGCCGCAAAAAACAGCGCAAGCCCCAGGATCATAACCAGCAGACCCACGAGATTCTCCCCTCAACCAGCGCCTCAGCCCATGGCGTATCATCGATTGGCCGCCGGTCGCAACTGATGCGCTACTTGCCGATCTCGCGATTGTCGACATACCGGATCGCGATCGGCCGCCCGGCGATGGCACCGCCAAGGCCGCCGGTGAATTTCAGCGGCAGGCAGGCGTTCAACGATGAATTGATCGCATTGAGGTAGGAGGTTCTCGTCTCGGCGGGGACGCCTGCGGTCGCATAGGTCAGGCGCGGCGGGCCGATCAGGCCGCCCGATTTGTTGAAGCTGAAACGCACGGCGATCTGCATGCCCGCGCGCGCATTGTCCGATGGCGGTGACCAGCAGGTGCGCAGCTCGGCGAAGAGATCGCCGATCGTATCGAGATCGTGATCGGGCTTCTGATATTTGGCGCGATCGGCGTCCGCTGGCACGCTTTGGATCGTGAGCTGGAGGTTCTGCCCATAGGGATAGTCGATCTCGGGAATACAGGGACCAGGCTCAAGCGGGCTGCAATAGGACGGCGTGCAGGGCCGGCCGTCGAGCACACTGCATGGCTCGTGCGAAAACGGAATTGGGTTGATCTGTCGCGGCCGCGCGTCGGCGGCAACGATCGAGATCGCCAGCAGGAGAAAAACAAGGATGCCGCGCCACATCATGCGATCTCACAATACCGCAAGAGTAAAACGTGGCATTACCTCCGACAACGTCAAGATCGCCGGCGTTCACGTGCTCGCGTTCAACCTCGGTGTCGTCGCCCGGCTTGACCGGGCGACCCAGTACTCCGGGACGTCTGTGATTGAGCCGGGAAGCCGCGGCGTACTGGATGCCCCGGTCAAGCCGGGGCATGACAGCGGAGGGTGAGGAGCGGACGGAGCTACGCCCTAGCCCTTCTTCTTGACGTCCTTGACGTTGGTGAACTCGATGCCCTCGGCACGTTCCCTTGTGTAGCCGAGATAGAACTCGTTCCGCGCCAGATAGACGGGATCCCCGTCGACATCGTCGGCGATGCTGGAGGTGTTGGCAGCGATGAAGGTATCGAGCTTCTTGCGGTCGTCCGAAGAGACCCAGCGCGCGAGCTGGAACTCGCTGACCTCGAATTCGACTGGGAGGGAATATTCCGCATCCAGCCGGGCCTTCAGCACGTCGAGCTGGAGTGCGCCAACGACGCCAACCAACGCCGGTGCGCCGTCGCGCGGGCGGAATACCTGCACCACGCCCTCTTCCGACATCTGCTGAAGCGCTTCCTTCAGCTTCTTCGCTTTCATGGCATCGGTGAGACGCACGCGGCGGACGATTTCCGGCGCAAAGCTCGGCACGCCCACGAAGTTGAAATCCTCACCGTCGGTCAGCGTGTCGCCGATGCGCAGCGTGCCGTGATTGGGAATGCCGACGACGTCGCCGGCATAAGCCTCGTCCGCAACCGAACGGTCCTGCGCGAAGAAGAATTGCGGGCTGGACAGCGGCATGCTCTTGCCGGTGCGCACGAGCTTCGCCTTCATGCCGCGGCTCAGCTTGCCGGAGCAGAGGCGGGCGAAAGCGATGCGGTCGCGGTGGTTGGGATCCATGTTGGCCTGGATCTTGAACACGAAGGCGCTCATGCGCGGGTCGGTGGCTTCGACCTTGCGCTGGTCGCTCTCCTGCGCGCGCGGCTCGGGCGCGAACTTGCCGAGTCCTTGCAGCAGGTCACCGACGCCGAAATTGCGCAGCGCGCTGCCGAAATAAACCGGCGTCAGATGACCCTCGCGAAACGCTTCGAGCTCGAACGGTTTTGAAGCCGCGGTGACGAGTTCGAGCTCGTCCTTGACCGCCGACACGTCGAGATTGGCATTGAGCTTGGCGAGCTCGGCGATCTCGATCTGCTGCGCCGCGCCAGTTTTGGCGCCACCGCCTTCGAGCAGGCGCACGCCGCCATTGACGACGTCATAGGTGCCGAGGAACTCGCGGCCGCGGCCGACAGGCCAGGTCATCGGCGTGGTATCGAGCGCCAGCGTCTTCTCGATCTCGTCGAGAAGCTCGAAGACGTCGCGGCTCTCGCGGTCCATCTTGTTGATGAAGGTGATGATCGGGATATCCCGAAGACGACACACCTCGAACAGCTTTCGGGTGCGCGCCTCGATGCCCTTGGCGGCGTCGATCACCATGACGGCGGAATCGACCGCCGTGAGCGTGCGATAGGTGTCTTCCGAAAAGTCCTCGTGGCCCGGCGTGTCCAGCAGGTTGAACACGAGGCCCTCGAACTCGAAGGTCATGACCGAGGTCACGACCGAGATGCCGCGCTCGCGCTCGATCTTCATCCAGTCCGAACGCGTGTTGCGCCGCTCGCCCTTGGCCTTGACCTGGCCGGCCAGATTGATGGCGCCACCGAACAGCAGCAGCTTTTCGGTCAGCGTGGTCTTGCCGGCGTCCGGATGCGAGATGATCGCAAAGGTACGCCGCCGCGACACTTCAGCGGCAAGCGAGGAACGGGCCGTCGATTCGGCTGTGGTGGCGATGTCGGACATTGCGGCAGCGTTTGGCAGGGAAAATGAGCCTGATCAAGCCTGATCTGGTGATTGCGGAGGCTTCCGGCCAGCCCCATATCGGGCTTGGGTTGGGAGGGACGGCCTTCCCTTGCTATCAGCACACCAGTCGCGGGGACGACCCTGCCTTGAATGGAGGGTCGTCATGGCCTGGAGCATCCTGTTCGTCGCCGGTCTGCTGGAGATCTCCTGGGCCATCGGCCTCAAATATACCGAGGGGTTCACCAGGCTCGTTCCGTCAATCCTCACGCTCGGCGCCATGGCCGGCAGCATCATCCTGCTCGGGCTCGCTCTCAAATCGCTGCCGATTGGAACCGCTTATGCGGTCTGGACCGGCATCGGTGCGGTCGGCACCGCGACGCTCGGCATCGTCCTGTTCGGCGAGCCGGCCACCGCGTTCCGCCTCGCCAGCATCGGGCTGATCGTCGCCGGCATTGTCGGACTGAAGCTGGTTACCTGACGAAGATCTTGACCGCCCACCAGCTCAGCGCGGCGACGATGGCCGAGGCCGGCATCGTGATCACCCAGGCATAGACGATCGAGCTGGCGACGTTCCAGCGCACCGCCGAGAGGCGGCGGGCCGCGCCGACGCCGACGATGGCGCCGGTGATGGTGTGGGTGGTCGAGACCGGAACACCGAGAAAGGTCGCCATGAACAGGGTCGCGGCACCGCCGGTCTCGGCGCAAAAGCCCTGCATCGGGGTCAGCCTGGTGATGCGCAGGCCCATGGTGCGGACGATGCGCCAGCCGCCCATCAGCGTCCCCATCGCCATCGCGGCCTGGCACGAGAGCACCACCCAGAAGGGTACGAAGAATTCGCCGCCGAGCTGGCCCTGCGAATAGAGCAGCACGGCGATGATGCCCATGGTCTTCTGAGCGTCGTTACCACCATGGCCGAGCGAATAGAGCGAGGCGGAGGCGAATTGCAGGATGCGGAAGGCGCGATCCACGGCAAAGGGCGTGGAGCGCACCGAGGCCCAGGAGACGATCGCGACCAGCACCATCGCGAGCAGGAAGCCGACCAGCGGAGACAGCACGATGGCGATCACCGTCTTGGACAACCCGCTCCAGACCGCCGCTGAAAGGCCGGCTTTGGCCACGCCGGCACCAAACAAGCCGCCGATCAATGCATGAGACGAGGACGATGGGATGCCGAGCGCCCATGTCACCAGGTTCCAGACGATGGCGCCGACCAGCGCGGCGAAGATCACCTGAGCATCCACGATCGCGGGATCGATGATGCCGGTGCCGATAGTCTGGGCAACGTGCAGCCCGAACACCATGAAGGCGACGAAGTTGAAGAACGCGGCCCAGAACACCGCGTATTGCGGCCGCAGCACGCGGGTCGAGACGATGGTCGCGATCGAATTGGCGGCGTCGTGCAGGCCGTTCAGGAAGTCGAACAGCAGCGCGACGGCGATCAATCCGACAAGGACGGGAAGACCCAACGCAACATCCACGGCGTGGCCCCTGCCCTAAACTTGCTCGATGACGATGCTGTTGATCTCGTTCGCGACGTCGTCGAAGCGGTCGGCGACTTTCTCGAGATGGTCGTAGATCTCTGCGCCGACGATGAAATCCATCGCGTTGCCGCCGCGATGCTTGAGGAACAGTTCCTTCAGCCCGATATCATGGAGATCGTCGACGCGGCCTTCCAGCTTGCCAAGCTCTTCCGTGATCGCGGTCAGCATGGCCACGTTCTGACCGATCTTCTGCATCAGCGGCAGCGCGCGGCCGACCAGATTGGCGCATTCGATCAGAAGCCCGCCGATCTCCCGCATCGGCGGCTCGAAGCTGCGGACCTCGAACAGCATCACGGCCTTTGCGGTCTGCTGCATCTGGTCGATGGCGTCGTCCATCGAGGTGATCAGGTTCTTGATGTCGCCGCGGTCGAACGGGGTGATGAAGGTGCGGCGCACCGCGGTCAGCACCTCACGGGTGATGTTGTCGGCATCGTTCTCGAACTGGTTGACGCGCTGGCAATAGACCGGCGTCTCCTCGCCCCCGTTGAGCATGCTCTGGAGCGCGATCGAGCCCTGGATCACGGTCTGGGCGTGGCGGTCGAACAGGTCGAAGAACCGTTCTTCCTTCGGCAGGAAAGCGCGAAACAATCGCATCATGGGAGAGAGACTACCGGTTGGATGATGGCCTGGCCCAAGCGGGCCGTCATGAAACTGTCATAGACCATTTTCGATCCACGCGCGTGCCACCTCACGCCCGTGGAGCCGGATCATCCACCGCTTTCGCGCGTCAACACATCTTCTATTATATCAACGACTTACAGCGACCGCCGGAAGTAATGCGCGATTTCGCCGATGACGCCACGGCGGAAGGTGAGCACGCAGATCACGAAGATCGAGCCCTGGATCACGGTCACCCATTGGCCGAACCCCGCCAGATATTGCTGCATGGCGATGATCACGAAGGCACCGACCACGGGACCGAAGACGGTTCCGAGTCCGCCGACCAGCGTCATCAGCACGACTTCGCCCGACATCGACCAGTGCACGTCGGTGAGCGAGGCATTCTGCGCCACGAAGACTTTCAGCGCACCGGCAAAGCCGGCCAGCGTGCCCGACAGGACGAAAGCCAGGAACTTGTACTGATCGGTGCGGTAACCCAGCGAGATCGCGCGCGGCTCGTTCTCGCGGATCGCCTTGAGGACTTCGCCGAACGGCGAGTTGATGATGCGGAAGATCAGCAGGAAGCCGGCGAGGAAACCGACCAGCACCACGTAGTAGAGCACGGTGGGCTTGGTCAGATCGAAGACGCCGAACATGCGTCCCTGCGGAATGCCCTGGATACCGTCTTCGCCATGGGTGAACGGCGCCTGGAGGTAGATGAAGTACAAGAGCTGCGACAGCGCCAGCGTGATCATCGAGAAATAGATGCCCTGGCGGCGGATCGAGATATAGCCCGTGATGAGCGAGAGCACGAAGGCACCGGCGACCCCGACGAGGATGCCGAGTTCCGGCGGCAGCGCCCATACTTTCAGCGCATGCGCGCTGCAATAGCCGGCCGTGCCCAGGAACATCGCATGGCCGAAGGACAGTAAACCGCCGTAGCCGATCAGCAGGTTGAAGGCGCAGGCGAGCAGCGCGAAGCACAGCGCCTGCATCACGAAGAACGGGTAGACCCCCGTGAATGGCACCGAAGCCAGCAGCAGCGCCATCACCACGAACACGATCATCTCGTCGCGGATCGCGCGCGGGGTTACCGGCAGCGTGTCGTCCGTCAAGGCTGTCATATCAGGCCGCCCTTCCCGTCAATCCCGTTGGCTTCACCAAGAGCACCAGCACCATCAGCACGAACACGACGGTGTTGGAGGCCTCGGGGTAGAAATATTTGGTCAGGCCTTCGATCACACCGAGCGCGAAGCCGGTGATGATGGAGCCCATGATCGATCCCATGCCGCCGATCACGACCACCGCGAACACCACGATGATGAGGTCGGCGCCCATCAACGGCCGCACCTGGTTGATCGGCGCCGACAGCACGCCGGCGAGTGCTGCAAGGCCGACACCGAGGCCGTAGGTCAGCGTGATCATGCGCGGCACGTTGACGCCGAAGGCGCGCACGAGCGTCGGGTTTTCGGTGGCGGCGCGCAAATAGGCGCCGAGCCGCGTCTTCTCGATCAGGAACCAGGTCGCGATGCAGACCACCAGCGAGAAGATGACGACCCAGCCGCGATAGACCGGCAGGAACATGAAGCCGAGATTCATGCCGCCCTTGAGCTGGTCCGGAATGGCGTAAGGCAGGCCGGAGGAGCCGAAGTAGTTCTGAAACACGCCCTGCACGATTAGCGCAATGCCGAAGGTCAGCAGCAGGCCGTAGAGATGATCCAGCCCGGTCAGCCATTGCAGCATGGTCCGTTCCAGGATCATGCCGAAGATGCCGACGATAACAGGCGCAAGCAGCAACGCCCACCAGTAGTTGATGCCGCCGAGGTTCAGCAGGAAGTAGGCGACGAACGCGCCCATCATGTAGAGCGCGCCATGGGCGAAATTGATGATGTTGAGCATGCCGAAGATCACGGCAAGCCCGAGACTGAGCAGCGCGTAGAACGAGCCGTTGATCAGTCCTACCAGTAGCTGAGCGTAAAGAGCCTGCATCGATCCCGCACCTGGTCCCTTCGGCGTTCCCTGAAAGTCGCCCGCAGGCCTGATGGCCTGCGGGCGGTTAGCTTACTTCTTCAAGAGCGCGCACTTGCTCTCGGACAGCGGCGTGAAGGCCTGGTCGCCCGGCACCGTGCCGACCAGCTTGTAGAAGTCCCACGGTCCCTTGGACTCGGAGGGCTTCTTCACCTCGAACAGATAGGCATTGTGGATGGTGCGGCCGTTGGGCTGGATCTCGCCCTTGCCGAACAGATCGTCTTCCGTCGGCATCGACTTCATCTTCTCGACGACCTTGACGCCGTCATGCGGGTTGCCGCCGAGCGCTTCCAGTGCCTTGAAATAGTGACGCACGCCCGCATAGACGCCGGCCTGCACCATGGTCGGCGGCGCGTTGTTCTTCATCTTCTCGGCGAAGCGCTTCGAGAACGCCCGGGTCTGGTCGTTCATGTCCCAGTAGAAGGTCTCGGTGAAGTTGAGGCCCTGTGCGGTCTCGAGCCCGATCGCCTTGACGTCGGTGAGGAACAGCAGCAGCGCCGCGAGCTTCTGGCCGCCCTTGACGATGCCGAACTCGGCCGCCTGCTTGATCGTGTTGGTGGTATCGCCGCCGGCATTGGCAAGGCCGATGATCTTGGCCTTGGAAGCCTGCGCCTGCAGCAGGAAGGACGAGAAGTCCGGCGTGTTCAGCGGGTGCTTGACGCCGCCGACCACCTTGCCGCCATTTGCGGTAACGACAGCGGTGGTGTCGCGCTCCAGCGCCGCGCCAAAGGCGTAGTCCGCGGTCAGGAAGAACCACGTGTCGCCGCCGGCCTTCAGCAGCGCCTGGCCGGTGGTGTGGGCAAGCATGTAGGTGTCGTAGGTCCAGTGCACCGTGTTGGGCGAGCACTGCGCGTTGGTCAAATCCGAGGTCGCCGCGCCCGAGTTGATATAGACGCCGTTCTTTTCCTTGATGACGTTGTTGACCGCGAGCGCCACGCCGGAATTCGGCACGTCGACGATGAGGTCGACCTTGTCGACGTCGAACCATTGCCGCGCGATCGCGGTGCCGATGTCGGGCTTGTTCTGGTGATCACCCGAGATGATGTCGATCTTCCAGCCCTTCGCAGCCAGACCGGAATCTTCAATGGCCATCTGCGCGGCGAGCGTCGAGCCCGGCCCGCCAAGATCGGCATAGAGCCCGGACTGATCGGACAACGCGCCGATCTTGACGGTCTTGTCCTGCGCGAAGGCTACGCCCGCGGTGGTCACGGCCAGCGCCGTGCCGAGCAGAAACGACGCAATCGACTTTGTCATCATGCTACTTCCCTATGAATCTTCTTGTTGGCAGTTCTAGACACCGAGATAGGTGTGGAGCTTGTCCATGTTGGCGGCGAGCTCCGCATTGGAAAATCCGTCAATGATCTTGCCGTGCTCGACCACGTAATAGCGGTCAGCGACAGTGGATGCGAACCGGAAGTTCTGCTCGACCAGGAGGATCGTAAAACCCTCCTTCTTGAGCCGCGCAATGGTGTGGCCGATCTGCTGGATGATGACGGGCGCGAGACCCTCCGTCGGCTCGTCCAGCATCAGGAAGTTCGCGCCGGTGCGCAGGATGCGCGCGATCGCGAGCATCTGCTGCTCGCCGCCGGAGAGTTTGGTTCCCTGGCTGTTGAGCCGTTCCTTCAGGTTCGGAAACAGATCGAAGATCTGCTCGAGCGGCAATCCGCCGGGACGCACCACCGGTGGCAGCAGCAGGTTCTCGCGGACATCGAGGCTGGCGAAAATTCCCCGCTCTTCCGGGCAGAACGCGATTCCCATCCGCGCGATCTTGTCCGAGGTCGTGCGGATGATGTCCTGGTTATTGAACTTCACCGAGCCGGTGCGCTTGCCGATGATGCCCATGATCGACTTCAGCGTGGTGGTCTTGCCGGCGCCGTTGCGCCCGAGCAGGGTGACGACCTCGCCCGCGTTCACGTCGAAGTTGATCCCGTGCAGGATGTGGGACTCGCCGTACCAAGCTTCGAGGTTGCGGACCTGGAGGAGGTTGCCGCCGCTCGCGGCCTTTGCGGGAGCTTCCGCCGTTGCAGTCTCAGCCATGACCGGCTCCCAAATAGGCTTCCTTGACGCGTTCGTCCTTGGTGAGCTCGCTGTAATGGCCTTGCGCCAGCACCTGGCCGCGCGTCAACACGGTGATGATGTCGGAGAGATTGGCAACGACGCTCAGATTATGCTCGACCATCAGGATGGTGTATTTCGCGGAGATGCGCTTGATCAACGCCGCGATCTTGTCGATGTCCTCGTGGCCCATGCCGGCCATCGGCTCGTCCAGCAGCATCATCTCCGGGTCGAGCGCGAGCGTGGTTGCGATCTCCAGTGCGCGCTTGCGCCCGTAGGGCATCTCGACCGCGGGCGTATTGGAAAACTCGCTGAGGCCGACATCGTTCAACAGCTCGCGCGCGCGATCGTTGAATTGGTTGAGGACGGACTTGGAGCGCCAGAAATCGAAGGAGCTGCCGTGCTGGCGCTGAAGCGCGACGCGCACGTTTTCCAGCGCGGTGAGATGGGGAAATACCGCCGAGATCTGGAACGAGCGAACCAGCCCCAGGCGAGCCACGTCGGCGGGCGCCATCGCGGTGATGTCCTGCCCCTTGTACAGGATTTTTCCGGCAGACGGTTTGAGGAACTTGGTCAAAAGATTGAAGCACGTCGTCTTGCCGGCGCCGTTCGGGCCGATCAACGCGTGAATGCTCCCACGGCGAACCTTGAGCGCAACGTCGCGGACGGCGAAGAAGCCCGCGAACTCCTTGGTCAAGCCTTCCGTTTCGAGAATGAACTCATCGGCCAAACAGTTTTCCCCCTGCCCGCACAACGCGCGTGGCTATCCTTGTTGCTTCGGCTTTCCGGAGGCCCTTGGAGCCACTCCCTGGAGCCCATCCGGAACGCCGCCTCCGGGCGCGGAATATGCCGGAGGTGACGGGGGTTAGGCAAGGCGGAAAGCTGAGCAGGTCAGGCCTCCGGCCGGGAGACTTATGCTCCCTTAGTCGGACATGTTTTGATGTCGCGCCTGCCCGGCTTCCCGGTTCGCAAAGCGCCGGTCATCAAGCCGTCGTTAACGGTCTTTCGTTCCATGCGCCAGCCTTCATAGAAAATTTTCCCGCAGCGAGGATCATGCGCGCGTTTCATGCGTCCGGAATTTCTATTCGCCGGGAATATTGTCTTGGATTTTGCAAGCGCGGCTCCTTCCGTGGTCAAGTCGATCAGGCAGCGTGATCTCCTGAACACGTGGCTGCGGCTCTATGCGCGCGAGCAGACGGCCCCGGCGATCTGGGAGTACCAGCCTGCGCGGCTCGAGGAAGAGCTCTCCGATCTGATCTATTATACGGTGGATGCGTCGATGCCGACACCGCGTCTGACCATCCAGAGCGAAGGCACGCGCATCTCGCGCGCCTATGGACACACCGGCAAGGGCGTTCTGCTCGACGACTATATCGGGCCGCGTCTCGCGCCCCTGGTGATGCCGGTCTATCATGAATGCGTGGCGCGTGGGCTGCCTGTCTACAGCGTTGCCGACGTCGATGACATCTACGGCCGTATCGTCGCCTATGAGCGCCTGCTGCTGCCGTTCCAGAGCGACGGCAAGGTCTGTCACATCATCGCGTCGCTCAAGACCTTCTGCGAGGACGGCGGCTTCGAGATCAAGAATCTGATGCGCGGAAATGACGCGCTGCCGCGCCCGAGATTGCGCGCGGTGATCGACCACGACCTGTTCCATCGCACCCCGGGCCGCATCGCGCCGGCCGAACTGGTCGAGTTCGCGGACCAGCAGGGCTCAGGTGTTCCCACCGAGATCATCGAGCTGAACTAGCGGTCAGCGCGATTTGGCGGCGGCTTCCTTGGTCGTGACTTCCTTGGCATAGATCTCCGGCTTGAAGCCGACCAGCAGCTTGCCGCCGACTTCAAGCACCGGCCGCTTGATCATCGATGGTTGCGCTAGCATCAACGCCAGCGCCTTTTTCTCGGAGAGGCCTTCCTTGTCGGCATCGGGCAGCTTCTTGAAAGTCGTGCCGGCGCGGTTGAGCAGCGTCTCCCAACCGACCTTCTCGCTCCACTGCTTGAGCTTGTCCTTCTCCACGCCCGCCGTCTTGTAGTCGTGAAACGCGTAGGCGACGCCATGGCTGTCGAGCCAGGCGCGCGCCTTCTTCATGGTGTCGCAGTTCTTGATGCCGTAGATGATGTTGGGCAAAGCGTTCCTCGCGCATGCGTCGTATCGTGATCCCAAGGCGTTGTACGCAACTCCGGTTCGCGCGACAATATTGCGAAAACGATGCCAGCTCTTCGAACGGACACTCCATGCACGTCACCCACGATCCAGCCGCGACCGCATCGCCGACCATCGACTTCGACACTTTTCTCGCGGTCGATATCCGCGTCGGCACCATCGTCGATGCAAAGCCGTTCCCCGAGGCGCGCAAGCCGGCCTGGCGGCTGTGGATCGACTTCGGTCCCGCGATCGGCGTGCGCAAGAGCTCGGCGCAGATCACCGAAAATCATCCGCTTGAAACGCTAGTGGGCCAACAGGTGGCTGCGGTCGTGAATTTCCCGCCGCGCCAGATCGGCCCCGTTGTCTCGGAGGTGCTGACCCTCGGTTTCCCCGATGCCGACGGCAAGGTCGTGCTGGTGCAGCCGAGCAAGCCCGTGCCGAACGGCGGACGGCTGTTCTAGCACCGCGCGCTCAAGGGGCGGTTCCTGGCCGCCGGGGGCGCCCTTTAAGGTTCACCTCCTCGTCCCCGGCCCCCGGTTCCTCGGGCTTGACCACGATACTCTTTGAGCTAAAAATGACTGACTGATCGTTTTTTATCATATCCAGTGCTACGGAACCGCTTGTCCTGCAGAACGACTAAACGATTGATCTGTCAGTTTTTTGTGGATGGCCGAATGCCGAAAATCAGCGACAAGCAACGTGAAGGCCGGCGGCAGCAGATTCTCGAAGCCGCCCTTGCCTGCTTCGCCGAGGACGGTTTTCACCAGACCGGGATGGCCGACATCGTCAAACGGTCGGGGCTGAGCCACGGTGCGGTCTATCTCTACTTCCAGAGCAAGGACGATCTGATCGAGGCACTCGCCGACGACCGGCATCGGCGCGAGGCCGTGCTCAATTCGGTCGCGCAAGGATCCGGCGATCCGATCGAAGGACTTCACGCGCTGGTCGGCGTCTACGCGCAATGGCTCACCGACTCCGCCGGCGAAGCGCGCCGCCGTGTCGGCATCCATGGCTGGGCCGAAGCCCTACGCAACCGCCGCGTCCGCACCAGCGTCGTGGAAGGCATCGACATACCCCGCGCCCTGATCGTCGCCCTGGTCGAGCGGGGCCAGCATGGCGGCCTCATCAAACGCGATCTCGGTGCGGAAGCGATCGCGCGCGTGCTGATCGCGATCTTCCAGGGTTTTGTGCTGCAAAAATGCTGGGGCCAGGATTTTGACATCGAGGCCTGCATGGCGGCCGTGACCAGCGTGATCGATGGATTTCGCACCACAAAGGCCGACGTCAAGCGACGGACCAGGAGCTGAGCGATGTCGTGGGTCCATGACCTGCTCGCAGGCATTGGGGTCGGCCTCATCGGCGGGCTGACATCGGGCTTCATGGGCACGAGTCCCGGAGGCGGCCTCGTGATTTTCAGCGTACTGCTACTGGGCGCCGAGCAACACGTCGCCCAGGGGACATCGCTGATCACGCAGGTTCCACCGACGGGACTCGCGGGCGTTCGCCGCTACTGGCAGAGCGGCAATCGCAGCCCGTTGCTGTGGATCGTCTGGATCGGCATCGGGTTTCTCTTCGGCGGTGCCGGCGGCGGCTACGCTGCGGCCGCAGTCTCCGACTCGGTGTTGCAATGGACCTACGTCGTCTATCTCGTCGCGCTGATCGCTCTCCTGATCCTGCGCAGCGACCGCGAGGAGAAAAGCAATGAGACCTGCGACCGAGACAAGCTGCCTTGGCTGCCGCTGCTCCTCATCGGCATGCTTGCCGGATTTTCCTCCGGCTTCATGGGCATCGGCGGTGGGCTCGCGATCACCGTCGGGCTCGCGGCGGGCCTGCGGGTGCCGCAGCATCAGGCCCAGCTCGTCAGCCTCGTCTTCTCGGTCATCCCGACCAATATTCCGGCGGCCTGGATCTACTGGAGCAAGGGCCTCATGGTCGGCTGGCCTGCCATCATCGGCATCCTTGCCGGCCTCTGGGTCGGCACCGATCTCGGCGCACGCGCGGCTAATGGCGTCAGCAAATCGGTGCTGCGCCGGGTCTTGATCGCCCTCATCTTGCTGATGGCGCTCTACATGACCCAAAAGGCGCTAACCTGATCTCACGGCCGCTTCGGAATGTTCAGCCCGCGCTCGACCGCCGGACGCGCCAGCCCGCGGTCGAGCCAGGCGGCGACGGATTTGAACTGGCTGAACTCGACGAGATCGCGGGCGCCGTAGAACCCGATGAGGTTGCGCACCCAGCCGAGCATGGAGATGTCCGCGATGGTGTAATCGTCGTCCATGAACCATTGCCGGCCGGCAAGATGCATCTCCATCACCCCGAGCAGCCGCTTGGCTTCGCCCACGTAGCGCTCGAGCGGCCGCTTGTCCTCGAAGTCCTTGCCGGCGAATTTGTGGAAAAAGCCGACCTGGCCGAACATCGGCCCGATGCCGCCCATCTGGAAATGCAGCCACTGGATGGTCTGATAACGGCGCGCGGCGTCCTGCGGCAGCAGCTTGCCGGTCTTCTCCGCGAGGTATTGCAGGATCGCCCCGGACTCGAACAGCGGCAGCGGCCTGCCGCCGGGACCATCGGGATCGAGGATCGCCGGGATCTTGCCGTTCGGATTGAGCGAGAGGAATTCCGGCGTCTTCTGGTCATCCTTGCCGAAATCGACGAGATGGACTTCGTAGGGAAGCCCGATCTCTTCCAGCATGATCGAGACCTTGACGCCGTTCGGCGTCGGTAGCGAATAAAGCTGGAGCAGCTCCGGGTGCTTGGCCGGCCAGCGCTTGGTGATGGGAAAGGCGGACAGATCGGACATCAGGACCCCGGCTTCGTTCATGAGATGCCGCCTAGTCTAGGCGAGCGGACGAACGACGCAAGGTCGAGTAGTCAGGTCATTTTCCCGTACAGGTCACAATGGCCGCAGCAAATGGTTGGTGGCGTGCATCACATCGCGCTGTGCGCGTTGCTCGATGAAGAGCTGGCCGGTGACGAGCAGTGCTCCGGTGAAGACGAGCGCAAGCATCGCGGTCGCGAACTGACTGACATCCCTCATCGGACGAGCTTCTCCGTGTTCGGTTCGCACGAGGAACGCGGGCCAGCCGTCGTCTGTTCCTGCAAGCTTCAAATAAATTGCAGCTTTTTCCCGGCTCCTCGCACCCCGACGGCCTCAATAATTGATCTCCATCCGCAAGCCCCGCGGATCGGTCTCCTCCCCGCCGAACCGCTGCGTGCTGTCGCGTGCCGCGATCGCGCAGGCACAGGCGTCGATCAGATCGTCACCGCCGATGCCGGTGCCATGTCGTTGAGTCAGCCATGTCGGCAAGCGCCCGAAGCCGCGCTGCTGCAGGAGTGCGATGCGCTGCCCGCGGCCCTCCGCCGATGTCTTCTTTGCAAGCCGGACCCGCCCAGCCAAATTCCAAAAAATCAATTCCGGATGCGCTTCGCCGATGGTCGCCTGCCGCGCCGGCGTCATGATCGCGTCGACGTCCCTGATCTTGTCCCTGATGTTCCAGAGCTGCGCCGATACGCCCCTGCCCTTGCCCTCGCGCTCCCAGTAGTGGCGATTGGCTGCCGCCATATCGGCGAACGTCCAGAGATCGCGGCGGGCGCCGAGAAACACGGCGGGACCGACCAGCTCGCGTGCGCGCAAATCGCAGATGCGATAACCACTCCATTTCAATCCGATCGGCATGTCGATCATCGCCCCGGCATGCGGCAGCGCGAGCAGCCGCGCAAGACCCGGCGAATAATCAAAGCCGTGATCGCCGCGCTGGTCGATCCAGGCGACGACCCAGCCGAAGCGAAATCCGTCGAGGCCGAGATAGTTTGGCAAGTTCCTGATCTCTGCGGGACATCCGCCCGCTCCTCTATCCCAGTTCCTCGCCCCGATGTCGCTCGAACAGGCGCTGCGCCAACAACGCATGGCCGAGCGTGCCGCCGGCGCGAACCGCGGCCGCAATCAACGCGGCTTCCGCGACTTCTTCTCGCGTTGCACCGGCCTTCGCCGCCTGCGCAGTGTGCACGTCGAGGCAATAGGCGCATTGCGTGGTGAGCGCGACCGCGAGCGAGATCAGCTCGCGATATTTTGGCGGAATCAATCCGTCCTTGCGCTCGACCGCGTGGTTGAACGCAAGGAACGCGTTGGCCTCGACCGGCGCGAGCGCCACGAAGGCCGGGATAGATTTCAGGTCGTCACGTCTTTGATAATCGGTCATGGCTCATCTCGTCAGATATTCGCGCATCAGGGCGCGGGCGCGATGCAGACGTGCCTTCACGGTCTGCCGGGTCGCGCCGAGCGCGACGGCGATCTCATCGATGGTCATTTCCTTGACGTCGCGCATCAGCGCGACGTCGCGGTAGTGCGGCGGCAGCGCCTCGAAGGCCGCCGCGATGTCGATCCGCAAATCGGCCTCAGGACGCGACAGCAGCAGCGCCTCCGCCTCTCCGTCGTCGATCGCCGGCGCGAGGCCTGCCTTGCGGGCAAGCCGCAGGCATTCGCGGCGGACCACACTGAACAGCCAGGCCGAAAACGCCAGCCACGAGCGGATCGTGCCGACATGGCGAAACAGGATCCACAGCGCCTCCTGCGTCGCATCCTCGGCGTCCGCCGAGCTGCGACAGGTGGCGCGGGCGTAGCGGCGGATGTTCGGTTGCGCCGTCTCGAGCAGAGACGCGATCGCCTGGGGATCGCCGAGGCGCGCGGCCTCGAACAGGTCCGGCGAGATCCCAGCCGCGCTCACGACGCGCCTCCTCTTCCGATGCCGGCCATCGCGCACATCGGACAATAGCCGACGAGGCCGGTCAGCGCGAAGCCGGCACCGCCAAGTGCAACCAGCCACGCCGCAGCGCCGGTGAGATACACGACCGCCGCGACCGCCACCGCGACGCCAAAGGCGATCCGCACGGCCTGATGCAGGCCGCCGATGTTCTTTCTGTAAAATGCCATCACATTCTCCGAGATGAGCCGAAGCAAAATGCCTCGACCGTCAAGAGAGGGCGCGACGACCGGAAAGGATTCGCGGCAACCTGCAATTTTTTTCGCGATCAGCCTCCGACGGCCTGATAGGCCAGACGCTTGAACTCGAAGAAGAACGGATTCCAGAAGCCCATGTAGCGCTGCGTCATCAGCACACCGGCGGTATTGGCCTGCGGGCAGATCCACCAATGGGTGCCGGCGAGGCCGCCCCACTGGAATTCGCCGGTCGAATTCGGGGGATCGAACGGCATCGGCGCGAAGGTGACCGCGCCGCCGAGGCCAAAGCCCTTGCCGGGGATCGGGCCGAGATTGGCGAAGCGAATGTTCTCGCCGGCGGGCAGCTGGTTCGTCGTCATCTGCCGCAGCGTCTCCGGCTTCAGCAGAGCATCCGAGCCGGGAAGCAGCGCCTGTATCAAAGCGAGCATGTCGGGCAAGGTCGAGACCAGTCCGCCGCCGCCCGACAGCCGCGGGAACTGCCGCCGATAGGCCTGCGGATAAGGCAGGTCGTCGGCCCGGGTGAGGCCGGGCTTCATGGGATCGAGGGCATCCGTGCCGTTGTAGAGCGCGACCAGCCTGCCCTGCTGCGCGTCCGGCACGTGGAAGCCGGTGTCGGTCATGCCGAGCGGCTCGAAAATGCGCGCCTTGAGCACGGCGTCGAGCGGCTTGCCGGAGACGACCTCCACGACGCGCCCGAGGACGTCGGTCGCAACCGAATATTCCCAGGACGCGCCGGGATGAAAGGACAGCGGCAGATCGGCGAGCCGGTCGATCATGTCAGTCAGCGGCGTCAACGGATTGAGAACGCGTGCCTCGTTATAGCTTTTGAACAGCACCGTGCCGGGATCGAAGATGCCGTAGCTGAGGCCGGAGGTATGGGTCAGAAGCTGCCGGATCGTGATCGGGCTCTTCGCCGGTTCGACGTCGGCAAGGCTCAAAGCGCCCGGCTTCAGAACCTTGCGATTGCCGAGTTGCGGCAGGAATTTCTCGACAACGTCATCGAGCCCGATGCGGCCTTCCTCGGCCAACAGCATGATCGCGCAGGTGACGAAGATCTTGGTATTGGAGAAGGCGCGAAAAATGTGATCGGGCCGCAGCGCGGTGCTGGTCTCGCGATCGGCGAAACCGACGCACTGCTGATCGACGACCTCGCGGCCCCGCAGCACCGCCCAGGATGCACCCGGAATGATCTCCTGATCGACGTAACTCTGCATTGCTGTCCGCATGGCGGAAAAATCAGGTGTTCTGGCGTCCATGTGTTTCCCCAATGATGGTTGGGATCGATATAGCGTGAATTCGCCAGATATGAAGCCTGACCGGACGGCGCGGCTCATCTCTGCTTCATGAACGCAGTCACGTGCAGGCGGCGCCGAGTCCGCATCCCCTGCCGCTGGTACAGCGCGATGGCCGACGAGTTGCTCGAGAACACGTGCAGGAACGGAATTTCGCTGCGCGCCTCGATCTGCCGCGCGACCGCCGCCAGCAGCGCCTGCGCGTAGCCCCGCCCCCGATGATCAGGGTGGACGCAGACGGCCGTCATCTCGACGAAATTGCCCGGCTTCATGCGCTCGCCGGCCATCGCGACCAATTCGCCGCCGGCGCGGATGCCAAGAAACGTCCCGAGTTCGTGCGTGCGCCGCGCGAATGGACCGGGCTTCGTCAACTCCGTCAATGCCATCATGGCGGGAACG
This sequence comes from Bradyrhizobium sp. 155, assembly GCF_023101105.1. Classification (NCBI taxonomy): domain Bacteria; kingdom Pseudomonadati; phylum Pseudomonadota; class Alphaproteobacteria; order Hyphomicrobiales; family Nitrobacteraceae; genus Bradyrhizobium; species Bradyrhizobium sp. 155. Next base: position 4,376,068 of record NZ_CP064704.1, read on the forward strand.
TCGGCTGCACCCAGCCGGACGATCTCGGCATCGCGAAGCGGGCTATCGGCCGGGGAGCCGATCATCTGCTCGCAGGGTCCGGCCAGCACGACCTTGAAACCGGCGGGAACGTCGACGGCCTCGGGTGTGAACAGCGCGGCGACCTGCGAGCCCGACAGGAGATTGCCGAGCTCGGCAAAGCTCGTCTCGGACATGTCGACCATGTCGGCAAAAGGCGTCACGTCCACCGGATAGCGCAGCGCTCCCGGGCCACCCTCGGCCAGATGTTTGTGGCTGGTCGTCAGCGCGCTCCAGATCGGGCGATCCAGTAGGGTCACGTCACCGTCGGACACCGGCCTAGTCCTTATCGAAGCTGACGATGACGGCGGCATTGGCGATGAGGATGGGGTCGTTGCCCTGCTCCGCAGCCGAGGGAATCTCCAGCCCGCCCTTCACCGCGTTGACGGTGACGGTGCCGTAAGGCAGTTCCTTCGCGACCGCGTCCTTGTCGACGGCTTCGGGATTCGGCACCGCGATCGTGACGTCGACGAACATGTCGTTCGCAGTCTTGTCGATCATCCGGAAGAAGCCGAGGCTCGAATGCCTGATGGCATCAGAAACGGCACGCTTCGCCGCCTTGGTGGCGTCCCTGCCGTGCACGTCGACGCCCATCCCCATCTCGGTGATACAGCGAATGCGAGCCATGACCTTATTCCTGTGACTGATTGAGTGATGTGGAGTGTGGGGGATCGGACGGCACGATACAAGTGGGGTCGTTCCTCTCGTATCGCGGACGCGGTGCGGCACGCAGAGGCGCTCCATCGTTGCGGCGTTGCAAGCCGCGTACGCTGTGCTATCGCTTAGGCGATGACTCCCAAAACTTTCGAAACCCGCTGCCTGCGCCTGCCCGCCGTCACCAAGGTGGTGCAGTGGGAGGGTACCTCCGTGTTCAAGGTCGGCGGCAAGATGTTCGCACTCGGCGGCGGCTTTGCCGCGCGCTCCGGCGGCTACATGTTCAAGGTCTCGAACATGGCCTATGCCATGCTGATCGAGCACGGCCTTGCGCGGCCGGCGCCCTATCTGGCGCGCGCCAAATGGGTGCAACTCGTCGGCAACAACGCGCTGCCGGACGCCGAGCTCACGGCCTATCTGGCGCAGGCGCACGCGCTGATCGCGGCGAAACTCACGCGGAAATCCCGCAAGGTCCTGGGCCTGGATTGAAGCGCAGTTCGCTGGTGAAGCGAAAACGTGCACTGATTGACTTCGATGATATGTCTGACTAAAGTCAGATATATCATGCTCGACCCTGTTTCCCGCGTCCGCCGCTTCAATCGTGCCGTCACGTCCGCTGTCGGCGCGCTCGACACGTCATTCCTGGGACGCGGGCGGCCACTGGGGGCGGCGCGCGTGCTCAACGCGATCGGGCATGGACGTTCGGACGTGGCCGAGATTCGCGACTATCTCGGCCTCGATTCCGGCCTGATGAGCCGCCTCCTCCGCTGCCTCGAGGACGAAGGGCTGGTCGAGACCAATGCGCATGAGGACGATGCGCGCCGTCGCGTCGCGACGTTGACGCGTGCGGGCCGGCGCGAGTTCGCGGCCTACGAGGCGCTGTCGAATACGCAGGCCGAGGGCTTCCTCGCCCAACATGCGCAACGCGAGGCGCTGCTGGCGGCGATGGATTTGGTTGCTTCCGCGCTGACGCGCGAGCGCGTCACGCTGGACGAGATGGACCCGCGGAGCGAACAGGCGCGCTATTGCCTCGGCGAATATTATGGCGAGCTCGGCCGCCGCTTCAAGCAGGGGTTCGACGTCTCGCTGTCGCGCGATCCCGACGCCAAGGATATGCGCCGCCCGCGCGGCACGTTCATCGTCGCGATGTCGGACACGCTACCGGTCGGCTGCGTCGGGCTCAAGGGCACCGATCACGGCTATGCCGAGATCAAGCGGCTGTGGGTCGCACCGGCGGCGCGCGGATTGCGGCTCGGCCGGCGCCTGATGGACATGACCGAGAACGCCGCGCGCGGGCTCGGCATCAAGCTATTGCGGCTCGACACCAACAGCGCCTTGGCGGAAGCCGGCCAGCTCTACCGACGAAGCGGCTGGAGCGAGATCCCCCGCTTCAATGACGATCCCTACCCGGACCTGTTCTTCGAAAAACGTCTGTGAGCGCCTGCGCCTTTTCTCTCGTTGCCGCGTTAGGGCCGGAGCCGCAGGAGCACGCCATGACCAGGTCCGACCTCGCCGACATCTACCGCGACTACATCGCCTGCCTGAACCGGCAGGATTGGCCCGCCCTCGGACAGTTCGTCCACGATGATGTCGCCCACAATGCGCGACCGTTCGGACTGTCCGGCTATCGTGCCATGCTGGAGCAGGATTTTCGCACAATTCCGGATCTGCATTTCAACATCGAGCTGCTGGTCTGCGATCCGCCCCATATCGCCGCCCGGCTGAAGTTCGATTGCACACCGGCTGGAACGTTTCTGGGGCTGGATGTGAACGGCAGGCGCATGTCCTTCTGTGAAAACGTGTTCTATCAATTTCACGACGGAAAAATACGGCACGTGTGGTCCATCATCGACAAGCCCGCGATCGAGGCGCAGCTCTAGCGCTGTGCCTCGATGAACTTGCTTACGCTGCCGCCGGCGCCAAATCCGCGCGCGGCTTCGGGAACGGCTTGAAATTCATCGCCATCAGGAAGGCGCCGAGGCCCATCGCCCAGGAGGCGATATAGAGCCAAGCGTAGCTCGAGAACGCATCGTAGATCAGGCCGCCGGCGAGCGGGCCCGTGGCCATGCCGAGACTGCCGGCCATGGCGGTGCCGCCGATCACCGTGCCCATCATCTTGAGCGGGAAATTTTCGCGGATCAGCACCGCGTAGAGCGGCATGGTGCCGGCATAAATGAAGCCGAAGACGGCCCCGACGGCGTAGAACGTCGCAAGCTGGTGCGCGAAGACATAGGCGAGTGCGCCGAACGCCTGCAACAGCAGGCCCGAGACGAGCACGCGCTTGGCGCCGAAGCGGTCACCCATCAGGCCGAAGGCAATGCGTCCGCCAAGGCCGGCAGAGCCTTCGATGCTGTAGATCGTCACCGCCGCGACCAGCGGGATGCCGCAGCTCACGGCATAGGAGACGGTGTGGATGATCGGGCCGGAATGGGTGGCGCAGCAGAAGAAATTGGTCGCGAGCAGGATCAGGAATTGCGGCGAGCGCAGCGCCTCTCCCATCGACATCTCACCTTGCACGGCGCCCTCGCCCGCAGGCGCGGCCACGGCGTGCGCGAGCGCCGGCGGGCGGCGCACCAGGAACGAGACCGGGATCATGATGGCGCCGACCACCAGCGCCACGATCTGCATCGAGGTGCGCCAGTCATGGCCGGAGACGAGCCAGGCCGCGAGCGGCGCCATCGTCATCGGCGCCATGCCCATGCCGGCCGACACCAGCGAGACCGCGAGGCTGCGATGGGTGTCGAACCAGCCGGTCACGGTCGCCATCATCGGCGCGAAGATCGCCGCACAGGACGCTCCGACCAGAAGCCCGAAGACGAACTGAAACGCCAGCAGCGAGGTGGCGTGACTCGCCGCGAACAGGCTCACGGTCAGCACCGTCGATCCCGTCAGCACCACCAGCCGCGGCCCGAACCGGTCCGTCAACGTGCCCCAGACCATGCTGGTGCAGGCCATTGCCAGAAAGCCGATCGTCATGGCGCTGGAGATGCCGGTCACGGACCAGCCGGTGTCCTTTGCGATCGGCTGCAGGAATACCGGCAGCGAAAACATGCCGCCGATGGCGACGCAGCCGAGCAAGCCGCCCGCGGCGACGATCACCCAGCGATAGGAGGAAGCGTTCATTTTGGTCTCCCGTCAGATCTGTCTGGGTGGAAGACGAATGGGAACATGGTGGGCCGACAGGCCGACGCAAGTTTTTGCGGCACGCTTTTGTGACCTGCCAAACAAAAAACGCGAAAACAACCCCATGCACAGTAGCGGGGCGCTGTCGGATCAAGGACTTACAGCGCAGCTCTTTGCAGTGCGAAGGAAGACCCGCCGTTTGACTCGTCGGGCAAAACACCTGCATGATGGCATCATCCCGCCGCTATTGAATTCGTCCCGTCGCAAACGCGATCGTCCGCCTCCTCGCGCGCCATCCGGCCTTGCCGTGCGGAACTGGCCGTGCGGATGCGGCGAAATCCGTGACCGGGTTCGACGACGCGCCTGGCGCTCCGCGATGTGCCAGGCCACGCAACGCTAGAGAACTGCAGGGAAATGCTTATGCCGAAAATCGACATCGCTGCCGTACCCGCCCGCAAGGGCGCCGGCTACCCCGCGCCCTTCGATGCACCTTGCGCCGATCGGGTCCGGCAGCGGCTCGGCAATGCCGGAGGCTTGTCCGATTTCGGCGTCAACCTGATGCGCTTGCCGCCCGGCAACTGGTCGAGCCAGCGGCATTGGCACTCGCATGAGGACGAATTCGTCTATGTCCTCGAAGGCGAAGTGACGCTGATCGAGGACAAATGCGAGATCGTGCTCCGCGCCGGTGACTGCGCCGCCTTCGCGAAAAACAGCGGCAACGGCCATCACTTGATCAACCGTTCGAGCGCCATCGCCCTCTATCTCGAAGTCGGCTCTCGCTCGCCCGACGATCTCACGATTTGCTCCGACATCGACATGATGAGCGCCAACTCCGACGGCCGATTCGTGCACAAGGACGGCACGCCCTATCCGGACGGGTGAGCGTCCGCGACAAGGCTTGAATGGCAAGGCTTCAAACAGCCGCGCTACGCCGCCACTCGCCGACCGTGAGCCAGACCGCCGAGACCAGGAAGTAGAGCGCACCGACTGCAGCATAGCCCGCGACATTCGCGATCGAGGGAATCGCGGGCATCGTGGCCTGAAAGATGAAGAAGCCGCCTGCGAGAGCCGACTGGCCCCCGCTGAGCACCATGGCCCATTGCGCGCCAAAACTCCGCCAGCGCTGGATGGCCGTTCCGAGTTGGAGCAATCCCGACAGGATCGCCCATGCCCCGAAGATTCCGAGCACCCGGTTCATGCTCATCTGCAAGGTCACAAGCACCGCGACGGTGGTCGCCAGGCTGACCACAACGTTCAGAGCCTGCGGGCGGCTTTGAGCGAGTCCGCCGCTGCGAACCGCGTCCGCGAAGTTGGCAGCGGCGTCCCATGCGGGATAGAGGACGAGCAAGGCGCCGGCGATCACTGGAGAAGAAGCCCCGGCGGCAAACGCAGCAGCGACCCAGGCAACCGAGAACGCCGCTCGCACGAAGTAATATTGCTTCAGCCATCGCTCGCGGTCGCAATGAACCGGATTCAATTGATATCGCGCCATCGCAGTCTCTCCTATACCTACTAGTTGGTAGTTTTCTTACACACAACGAAACCGTCTTCGATCCAGCCCACTTGCTGGCTATCGTCATCGTCTCGCCGATGTCTCTCAGTGCTTGTTGGACAGCCGGTCCAGCAGCGGGGTGGTAATCACACCGAACATCTTTGGATCGCCATAGGCACGCGCCGACAGCATGGCGCCGTGAATGGTCGCCATGAATCCTTCGGCCTCGACGCGGGCTGTGCCGGAGAGTTTGAGTTGCCCTTTCCGCTTGCCACGCTCCATGACGGCCGTCAGCCAGGAAGCCAAGGAGCGGAAGTGCGCACGGACTTCGAGCGCAACCTCCTCCGGCAGGATCGGAAGCTCGCTGGCCAGCAGCGCGCACACGCAGAACGGCGCTGTCGCATCATTGATGCACGCCTTCCAGTACGCGACATAGTTTTCGAGCTGGTCGCGCGGATCAGGGACATTGCGCTCGAGCGCGGACAGTCCCGCCTCGGCTTCGGCGCGGTAGCGCGACACGAGCGTGCGGACCAGATCGACCTTGCTGGCGAAATGATGGTGGATGCTCGGCTTGCGAATACCGACCACCTCGGCCACGTCGGCGTAGCTGAAACCATTGTAGCCGCCCGCGATGATCAAGCTGCGCGCGCAGGCCAGGATGTCGTCGGCTGTCGAGGAAACGTTGGTCATGGTCCCTAGCTACCTTCCAGTTGGTAGGGCGTCAAGAACGGGATGCTTCAACCATCCGTGAGTGCTAGGAGCTTGCATGACCATTCGCCCGATCGTCCGCTATCCCGACCGCCGGCTCGCGATGCCGGCTCACCCCGTCACCGCGTTCGACGATGCGCTCCGCGAGCTTGCAAATGATCTGCTCGAGACCATGCGCGCCGCGCCCGGCATCGGCATCACGGCGCCGCATGTCGGCGTGCCCTTGCGCGTCGTCGTGCTCGAGCTCGACGCCAGGGACGGTGCACAGACCTATGTCAATCCGGAGATCGAATGGGCCTCACCCGAGATGATCCTGCATCGCGAAGGCAGCGTCTCGATGCCCGGCGTCAACGACGAGGTCCAGCGCCACGCCCGCGTGCGGATCAGCTATCGGGATCTCGACGGCAGCATGCACAAAGAGGAGTCGGAAGCCTTGCGTGCTGTCTGCCACCAGCACGAGATCGACCAGCTCGACGGCATGTTCTGGATCCAGCGCCTGTCGCGGCTGAAGCGGGAGCGGCTGGTGAAGAGGTTCGAGAAGATGTCGCGCGAGTGAGCGGGCCGGCAAATATCCGGCTTGTGTGAAATCGCGCCGGCCCGTTGGGAGGGAGACGAATGACATATTCAGGTCGTTGTGCCTGCGGCGCGGTTTGTTACACCATTGCGTCCGCGCCGATCCGCGGCTTCCAATGCCAGTGCAGCGACTGTCAGCGCGATACCGGCAGCGGCCACAGCTCCATCTTCGTGTTCGCGCGCAGCGCAGTCGCGGTGACAGGCGAGGTGCGCGAAATCGAGCGCACTGCCGTCAGCGGCGCGGTCAAGCGCAAAGGGTTCTGTCCGAACTGCGGCTCGCCTATCTACAACAAGCCGGACGAGAAGCCGGACTTAACCGGCATCTATGTCGGCACGCTGGACGATGCCAGCACGTTCAAACCGTCCGTCGTGCTGTTCTGCTCGCGCGGATATGCCTGGGATCACCTCGATCCCGAGATTCCCAAACTCCCGGATGGCACCCGGGATCGCGCTGATTTCTTGCAGATTGGGGGACAGCCAATGGCGATGAGCTTCGAGCTATCGATGCTGCCCGCCGCAATCGTCTGGGGCTTTGTACAGCTCGTCGCCGCCGCGCAGGCCGCGAACCTGCAGTACGGCCTCAGATGGGCCGCCAGCCCGGGCGACACCGAGATGCCGCCGCTCAAGCCCATCCCCCGCCGGGCAAAGAACGGAAACGTCTCCATGAGGCGTGGCCGCGATGCCTTCACGCCCGCTTCCCGCTCCGCTTGCTCATTGGCGCGTTACGACGCTCGCGTTTGCCGCGCGCGATTTCCGTCGCCAGCGCATCCAGCTTCGGCTCCCAGAAATTGCGGAACTGACCGATCCATGCATCCACCGCTTGGAGGCCCGCAGCATCGACCGAATAGAGCCGTCTTTGCGCCTCCGCCCGAACCGTCGCGAAGCCGCTCTCGCGCAGCACCTTGAGGTGCTGCGACACGGCGGCCTGCGTGATCCCGAACTCCGCTCCGATCACTTCGACGACCTCGCCGGACGCCATCTCGCCGGGCGCAAGCAGCTCGAGGATGCGACGGCGGACGGGGTCGGCAAGGACCTCGAAGATTTGCATCAGCTTCCTGTGCCCGGATGCGCCACGTCGGGCGGCGTCTCGCCGCGATAGAAAGCGATGGTACGGTCCGACCGCTGTTTCGCGGACGCAGGATCCACGCCGCTTGCGACATGCGCTGCGCGCCAATACTCGCCGCTGCTCGTCATGAATTCCTTGCCCGCGGGAGAGCCCATCCATGCCTCGGCCGTCTCATGGTCGACCGATGCCCCGGTCGCAACATATCGCTCCAGCCCGGCAATGGCGAGATCCCAGCCGATCCCGACTGCCCCTGGACCGAACTGATTCCAATGATCCTCGATCATCGCGGTGTGCTCGAGCGTCAGCCGCGCCTGGCTTCGTTCTGCGGTCAGCTTGACGTCGATCCAGCTCATCGCGCCGCCGAATTCCCAGGTCGCCGCAAAATGGGTCGGCGGCGTACATGCCGTGATGGTCCCGCCTGCATTCCCCTTGAGCTGGTATTTTCCGCCGAGCCGGAGATCTCCCCCGACCGGAAAGAACCAGCGCGGAATGCGTTGCTCGCTGGTCACTGCGTCCCAGAGATCGTCGACGCTGGTCTCGTAAAGCCGCGTCAGTGTCACCGCACTGGCTGCCTTCCCGTCCTTCTCGAAATTCCTCACCGAACGCGTAACCAGCCCTAATACCCTGACGACGTCGATCTCCATGGCGCTCCTCCTTGTCGTTTCGTGCCAGGATTAATATCGGTCGACGCTAATATAAGTCAATTCTTATATTCAGGGAAAATACCGCTCAGATATTTCCCTGGTGGTTTCCCGAGCGCCTTCTTGAACATGGTGATGAAGGCCGCGACGGAGTCGTAGCCGAGATCGGCGGACACCTGCTGCACGCTCGCGCCGGACGTCAGCTCCCGCAAGGCGACGATCAGGTGCAATTGCTGGCGCCACCGCCCGAAGCTTAAGCCCGTCTCCCTGACCACGAGACGCGCGAGGCTGCTCTCGCTCAGCGCGACGCGATCGGCCCATTCGGCCAGCGTCCTGCGATCGGAAGGGTTTTTCGCCAGCGCCGCGGCAATCTTCTTCAACCGCGGCTCGGGCGAGAGCGGCAGATGCAGCTGCTGAACCGGCATGCGGGGAAGCTCGCGCAGCAGGACGCTCGCCAGAAGCTCCACCCTCGCCTCGTCATCCGCGATCTGATTGGCCAGCTCGACGATCACTTCACGCAGCAGTGGGGAGATCGAAAGCGTGCAGCACCGATCCGGCAGGTCCACGACCTCAGGCTCGATGTAGACGAAAACCAGCCGGGCGTTTTCCGTCGCGAGGTTGCTGTGCTGCATGCCTCCTGGAATCCACACCGCGCAATGCGGCGGCACCATCCACAGACCGGTGGGAACGCGGCACGTCACGGCGCCGCCCAGCGCAAAGACAAGTTGCCCCTTGCGGTGCCTGTGATCGGGCACCTCGTCCTTGGTCCCGATCACGTCGACGCGCACGGCGATAACGGGCGCGGAGACATCATCCACATCAAGATCAGGCCATGGAAAACGGAGCGGCTGCCGCATGTTGCCGGTTTTTAGAAATTGATTGGTAGAACATCTAAATCGAGCGAAGAGGAATGTCGATAGGGTGCCGCCTGAACCTGCCCGGGGGCGTCCGGGCGCCGCCCACGCTATCGAAAGAAACGGCCATGCATGGTTTCACGAGTACGACAGCAGCCGGGCTGCAACGCGTGGTCCGCACGCAAGCGGGGGCCGTGCGTGGCGGCCCGCGCGATGCAAGCGGCGTGATCGCGTTCAAAGGCATTCCCTACGCAGCACCGCCGGTCGGGCCTCTGCGTTGGTGCGCTCCGCAGCCCCCGGAGTCCTGGGATGGCGTGCGCGATGCGCTTGTGTTCGGCGCGGGGTGTCTATCGGCGCTCGAAAACGACCCGCGGCCGGGACCGCGCGACGAGGATTGCCTCTATCTCAACATCTGGACCGCGGCGAAGCACGCGGATGAGAAGCGGCCCGTGATGGTGTGGATTCACGGCGGCGGCTTTCAGTTCGGCTCCTCGGCGAATCCCGCAACCGATGGCAACGCGCTAGCAGCGAAAGGTGTCGTCGTCGTCAGCTTCAACTACCGCCTCGGCATCTTAGGCTTCTTCGCCCACCCCGATCTCGACGCGGAGGCGCCTTCAGGCAATTACGGCCTGCAGGATCAACTGGCGGCGCTGCGCTGGGTCAAGGCCAACATCGCCGGCTTCGGAGGCGACCCCGAGAACGTCACCGTGTTCGGCGAATCCGCCGGCGCCATGGCCGTCGGAATCCTGATCGCCTCGCCGCTCGCGCACGGACTGTTTCACAAGGCCATAGGACAGAGCGGCGCGTTCTGGGATGGCAAACACGGCCCGCTTCAGGGCTTTGAAGAAGCCCGCGCGCGTGGTCTCGCTTTTGCCCGGCAGCAGGACAACGCGTCGATCGCAGCTTTGCGCAGCATGCCGGCCGATTCGTTGAATGCAGCCGCGCCGTGGAGTTTCAGGACCAGCCCGGTCGTGACGGCCTTCTCGCCGAGTATCGATGGTCTTGTCGTTCCTGATGTGCCCGCGCGGCGCTTCCGGCGCGGCGAACAGATGTACATCCCGCTGCTGGCGGGCTGGAATGCGGCCGAGGAATTTCCTTTCCGTTCGCAGTCACTCCCCGACGAATCAGCGCAAGCCTTTCTCGCCGCGGCCGAGGCGATGTTCGGCAAGGAGCGCATGGCCGATTTCCTGAAGGTCTATCCCGCGGCGACCGATGCGGAGGCCAGGACTTCTGCGGCGGCGCTCACGGGCGACATCGTGGTCGGCGAGCAATGCTGGCAGTGGCTGCGATTGCATTGGCGCGGGGGACGCGCGCCAGTCTACGGCTATCACTTCAGCTATACCTCGCACTACACGCCGATCGCCTCGCACGTCACTGAAATTCCGTTCGTGTTCGGCACACTGACACCGCAACAGGTGATCGGCAGCTCAGCACCGCCGGCCGAACAGGACCGCGCTCTGGCGCGGATCATGATGAGCTATTGGGTGAATTTCGCTGCGCACGGGGACCCGAACGGATCGGGTCTGCCACCCTGGCCCGCCTATGACGAGACGGACGTTGTGCAGATCCTGGGCACGCCGATCGAAGCCCGCCCCAATCCGCAAGCCGCCCGCTTCCGCTTCCTCGCCAGTTTCAGGCAGGACGGCATTTTGCCGATGCGCTGGCGGGAGCTGCCGTAGGCGGACCTCACTCGCCCGCCATCAGCTCCTTCGCCAGCGCCATGTAGGCCGGCAGCGTCACGGGGTCGTTGGCGGCGTTGCCCGCTGCGGGGTGCGAGGCGTAGCGCGCGATCACCATCTCGGCCTTGGGATCGATATAGATGCCCTGGCCGTGAACGCCACGCGCCATATATGCGCCGTGGGCATTGTGCGTGACCCACCATTGATTGCGATAGGAGGCGCCGGGTAGCGTGGTGTAACCGGCGGGCTTGAATTTCTCGGGATCGCCACCGCGCGCGATGTCCTCGACGACAGATGAAGGCACGATCTGCCGGCCGTTGGAGCGGCCGTGATTGCGCATGGTCTCGCCGAATCGGGCGAGATCGCGCAAGCAGGTCGACAGGCCGCCGCCGCCGCTTTCGGTGCCGATGCGATCGACGTGGTAATGCGCGTCTTCCTCCGCGCCCATCGGCTGCCAGATGCGCTCGGAGAGCAGATCGGACAACGTCATGCCGCTGACGCGCCGGATGATCCAGGCCAGCACGTCTGTGTTGACGGTCTTGTAGGCAAAGACCTTGCCGTGCTCGCCCTGCTTCTTTTGCCCGACCAGGAAATCGAAGATGGTGGTCGCACCGTCATAGTCGGGTGGAATCGGCGCCATGCCGTTGGCGCGCCGCAGTCCCCACACATGCGAGTTCTTGTCGGTGTAGACTTCGGTGTATTCGAGCCCGGTGGTCATATCCATGACCTCGTGCACGCGCGCGTCGCCGAACGCGCTCGCCTTCAGCTCCGGCACATAGTCCGTGACGGGCGCCTGCGGATCGATCTTGCCCTCGGCGACCAGAATGCCGGCGAGCACGCCGGTGAACGACTTCGTCACCGACATCGCGATATGCGGCTTGTGCGGCTTCAACGCACCGAAATAGCGCTCATAGATCAGCTTGCCCCGATGCAGCACGGCGATGCCGTCGGTGTAGGTTTCCTCGAGCATCTTCGCGAACGTCATGGGCCGCCTGTCCATGGTGGTCGAGGCCGACGCATCGATGTCGTGGCCTTCCCGCGGCAACACCGATGCAGGCCCCGCGCCGCGCCAGACATTCACGGTCGGCACCAGCTGGCGGATGTTGCTCCATGCCCAGCGTAGCTCGGGGAAGCTGCGGAACGAACCATCCTGGAAGCTGATGGTGCGGTCCGGAGACGGCGGGAAGCCTTTCATCCAGCCGAGTGTTTCGGGATCAGTTTCGGCGGCGGTTGCGGGCGACTGACTCGGCGCGGTGGCAGACATGAACATTGGCTCCGGAAGCGAACGACGGGGGTTTCGTATCATGGAGATGCGTGGCGAACATCCAGTGTTTGCGCCGAGGCGACCGTCGCCGTGGGCTGGGCACCAATCGTCTCCTGCGCGCCAGCCATCGTCGCGCAATCTGCGTCAAACGGTCCCGCAAGGCGCGCTGAACAAAACACTTGCCTGAGGCTTCTATCGTCCTCAACCCGCCCACTTTGAAAAGACGGAAGACATCTCATGCAAGTTCGCAAGTTTGCCATCTCGGACGCAACGCTCGAGCGTTCGCCCGGCCAGGATGGCGACATATTCGTCGGCAACGTGATCGACCAGCGTCACGGCGCGCCGATCACCATCGGCTACGGCCGCTACGCGCCGAACCAGATCCTCGACGAGACAATCGCTGTCGACGACGTCATGATCGTGCTCGAAGGGAAGCTCTCGGTGTCGAGCAACGCCGGCACCATGACCGCCGGTCCGGGCGAGACCGTCCACATGCCCAAGGGCACGCAGGTCACCATTCGCTCGCATGAGCAAGGCGCCGTCACCGCCTATGTCACCTATCCGCACTGGCAGGAGGCGCACGGGTGAAGCAGGCCTTCGCGCACTGCGCGCCCCGCTATCAATTGGCTCGATCGACGGCGCAGAGCCCCGTCGATCGGGCCCGAGCGGATTCGTGGTCAGGTCAGGCGGACCGACATGCCGCCGTCAACCGTCATGGGGCTGCCCGTCATGAACGATGCCCGGTCGCTCAGGAGAAAAACCGCCGCCTGCGCGATCTCCTTGGGACTGGCCATCCGCTTCATCGGGTGGAGCCCGGCGATGAAATTCAGGGCGTCGGGATTTCCCTCGCCCGCCGCCGGGGTGATGGTCCCTCCAGGCAGAAGCGCGTTGACGCGAATGCCTTCGGCCGCATGCTCGGCGCCCAGCGATTGAGCCAGGCCGATCAGTCCTGCCTTTGAGGCTGCGTACGCCGCCATTCCCGGCAGGCCCCCGTTGCTGAAGCCAACGAAGGACGAGGTGAAAACGATCGAACCGCCGCCCTGCTTGCGCAGTGCCGGGATCTGCGCCTTCGCGCTGAGGAACGCCGAGGTGAGATTCACCGCAAGCACATCGGTCCAGTTTTCGACGCTCATCTCGGGGACTGGCGTCATCTCGCCGACAATGCCGGCATTGTTGAAAGCGCCGTCGAGCTTTCCGAAAGTCTTGACGGCGTGCTCGACAAGGCGGGCTGCATAGCCGGTGTCCCGAACATCCCCGGCGAGAAACGTCGCGCGCCCTCCGGCGCTCTTGATGCTTGCAACAACGGCCTGCAGCTCGGGGCCGCGACGCGCCCCGAGCACCACATCGGCGCCTTCGGACGCGAACAACGATGCTGCGGCAGCACCGATACCGCTGCTGGCGCCGGTTACGATGATCGTCTTGTTTGCCAGTTCCACCGCGAGACTCTCCTGATGTCAAAAAGGAGCCGAACAAGACATCAGGCACCGGCGAGCTGCCACCCGTTTCCCGAGTTGAACGCGGGATCACATCGTGGCGGTATTGATCCGCGAATGGCGGCCTGCCGGTCTCCGCGATCGGAGTGACAGGCCCCCGTCAGCAGACGCTACTTCAGCGGCAAGAAAACGTCCGCGACCGTCTCGTGCTCCGGCACCTCCGGGAACAGGCTCAGCCGCTGGCAATAGATCGGGAAGTCGCGCGCTTCTTCGCCGCTGGCGGGAAGCCAGTCGCGATAAAGGAAGAGCGCGGCCGGCTCGAGATTGTCGGTGTAGCCGACGACGCGCAGCACCGCGCAGCGTCCGCCGGGGATCTCGCTGGCCTTGATTTCTTCGCCGTTCGCCACGATCGCTTGTGCGGTCCCGACGCAAAGGTCCACGCTGTAATCGGCGGGTGATGCAAGCCGCCGCTCGGAACGCCAGACATTGAAGGTCGGACTTGTGCTGGGGTGCAGGTGAGCCGCCTTGCGCCACGCGATGAAGCGCTGGATTGTGGCGGGAAGCGTCGCCGGGTCGCCGCGATGCTCCATGATCGCCACCGGTGTCGGGGGCACATCGCGGATCGTCACGTCGTCAGTGGTAAGGGTCTTCTGCATGAGCTTGCTCCTCGCATTGTGGAGAGGCCCTAAGGCCGCAAGCCACGGCTCCCAGTCGGGAGACTTCCGGAACGACGACGGAGATTGCCCGAACCGTTGCCGAAAGGCGCGGGCGAAGGCATCCGGTGCGTCGTAACCGGCATCCATCGCAACATCCGTGACATCAAGGGCGTCCATATAGGCCAGCTGGTGCGAAGCGCGCTTCATGCGGGCCAGCTGGACATAGCGATGCACAGATAATCCGAAGGTTGCCGAGAACTGCCGGTGGAAATGAAATTTCGAGAAGGCGGCAACAGCGCTTAAGCCGTCCAGGTCCAGATCTCCGTCGAGATGCCGGTCGATATGGTCCAGCACCCGTCGCATGCGGTCCTGATAGTTTTGCAGCGCCGCCTTCATCGTCCCTCCTCCGTGGCGGCGCCATCTAGTCGCTGACGGCCATGACACGCTCGACCGATCTTGCGGTTTGGCACGGATCGCTAGCCCGGATGGAGCTACGTCCGGCAACTGGTTTCCTCAGGGAAGACCACACCGATTGCAAGCACCTTCCTCTACGCGTTAGACTGTCGGCCCCCCTTCACCCACAAAGTGGGCGTTCCCCTTCAAGATGTCAGTACGGATGAACTGCCTTCCTCTGCACGAACTGGCGCCCGACTTCGAACGCTTCATCCGCGATCTCGAGGACTTCAATCGTGGCTGATGCGGTCACCGGCCATCGGGCTGCGGCTTCAGGGAAATCTCATTCGCAAACGGAATCCAAGCATGACTGCAACTCTATCCATCGTCGTCCTGGCTGCCGAGCTCCTCATCAGCGCGTTGGGCGCGTTCGTATCAATTGCCGCGCTTGGCTTCGCGGGAGAGGTCACGCGATCCAGGGATTTGACCGCCTTTGGCTGGGTTTTGGGGGCGCTCTACTTCGTTGTCACCTTTACACCCCTCGTCGCAACCGCATGGGTGGCACACAGAAGGTTTGTTTCAGACAAAGCGTTCCCGGTGCTCGAAGTCATTTCGTCGCCGTACCTGGTCCCGGTGGTGCTGTGGGTTGGCGCAGCGATTTTCTGCATTGGGCTGTTGGCATTTCAAAACGGTGCGGGGCTGGCGCCGCGGTAGGGAGACGCGAAGCGATACCCATCGGGCCGAATGCCATCAGCATCCTCCAGGCGAAGCGCAGGCGTCCACGAAGATAGCGGCGGTCAGGGTATCAAAGAGCGCTGGGACGATCGATGTCAAACACGTCGATCTGTCGGTCCTGGAGCAGATCCTCCAGCGCTTCGGGCCCGTTCGCCAGCGCGTAGTCCCGCTCGGCGTCGGAAATAGGCAGTACCTGCAGCCAGGCGACGGACTTGGCCGAGAAGGACTGTGTTTCCAGGTCCCACACGAACGGAGAGATGAGCATGGCGTGCTTCATCTCGCGCCCTTCGCCATACAGTTCCAGGGCTCGCGGAATGACGACGCCGGGCAAGGGTGTGATCTCGCCCTTCTTGATGCTGAAAGCGCAAGTCGCGATCATGTTGGCGCCCTCGGCCGTCGCCAGAGCCAGCAGAATCTCGACGCCCAGGGCCTTGCCGCCAGACGTCAGGCCGGTTTTTGCGTCAGAGAGCGCGAGGCTGGCATAAGTGGAAACGCCTCCTGCCGGCACGTCCTTGATGATCATGATGTCGACGTCACTGACGTGGGCGTCATCCCAATATTTCGTAACCGTCGGTGAACCCTGCGTAACATCTCTCAGATAGCGGGCGAGAGATTTGTTGTCTTCCGAAACCGCCATGGCTCCTCACGTCAAAAATCCAAGGTCGTCGGCAGTCATATCTTCAACACCATGACTGCGAGCATACGATCGCCGCTCTGGCCTGTCGTGGGACCTCGGTATAGACGGGGCCGGCGGTCATATCCATGACCACGTTCTGGCGCGCGGTGGACTTCCTCGGCCAGGCACAATTCCATCAAGATCTAGCAGACGCCGGAACGAAAAAGGGGAGCCCGCATGTCGCGGGCTCCCCCTCCTGCATTCCGACGTGATGCGGCTGTTACCGGCCGGCAGGCTCCAATGCCTTTTGCACCATCGCGGTGTCGACATATTGGGTCATGCTGGCGATCTTGCCGTCCTTCACCAGATAGAGATGCGCGAAATTGGCGCGCATGGACTTGCCCGTCGCCTTGTAGGTCCCGGAGTAGACGCCGAAGGCGGCGACGCGGTCGCCGTCTTCGAGATAGGTGTGAACATCGGCGCGGTAGCCGGTCCATTCGATGGCGAGACGCCGGAACACGCCTGATATGATCGCCTCGGCCCCGACATAGGTGCCCGCGTATGGAAACCCTTCCGCTTCGGTCCATGCGGCATCGGGAGCGAGAGCGGCCAGCAAGTTGCGGCCGTTCTCTTCCGACGATGATCCCTCATAGGTGGCGCGGATCAGGTCGAGGTTCGCCCCCATCTCAACCCCACTTCATCTCGCCGGTGGCGACCTTGGCGCCGATGTCGAGCGCAACGCCCATGCCGAGGCCGGGGAAGCGCGCTTCCATCGCCGCCTTGAGCGCCGCCGAATCCTTGGTTTTGGCCAACTCTTCGTCGAACGCCTTGAGGTAGGCGATGGTGTGCTCGACACCGGACAGGTCGGTCTTCGCATCCGCCGACAAATGGCCGGGCACGACGATCGCCGGCTTGCGCGCCGCGATCTTTTCGAGATTGGCGATCCAGGCGGCGCGCTGCTCCCTTGGTCGGCGTGTCGGCGGTCCAGACATGGACGCCGGAGAAGATCAGCACGCCGCCGAACACCGCGTTGAGCGAGGGTACGAACAGATAGCGCCGGTTGGCCAGGCCGTCGGCGCTGACGATCTCGATGGTCTCGCCGTCGACGCTGAGCGTCTTGCCGTCGAACGCTTCGGGGATGACCACATCGGCCAGCACCTGCGGGCCGTTCGCCTTGAGTTGCGGCCCCCAGACGGCAAGCTTCTTTTCGACGCTGGCGTGAATGGCCGCCAATGTCGCTGGCGACGCGAGCACGCGGGCCTCGGGGAAGACAGCCTTGATCGCGCCGAGGCTGAAATAATAATCCGGGTCCGACTGGCTGATATAGATGGTGGTGAGCTTCTTGCCGGTGGCCTTGATGGCGTCGGCGACCGCCTTGCCATCGGACAGCGTGAAGCCGCCATCGATCAGCACGGCTTCGCTTGGCCCGGACACCAGAACGGGCGCCCGGAAGAAGCCGTTCTGTCCGGCCGGAAAATGCTTCCAGGCGAGCCCGCCCGCGGCATGGCCGAGGCCTGCGGGTGCGAAGACGGCGGCGGCGCCCGCGGCGAGAGTGGTTTTCATGATGGTTCTCCTTGTCGGCATGTTGGTCTCCTGGTGCTTGTCTACGATTGCGAAATGAAAGCTGGATGGTCCGGCCTCTGTTGATCGCTGCGCTCAGGCCGCCTTCAGTCCGTCGACGAGGACGTCCAGGCTGCCGAACAGGGCGCTTGCTTGCACGAGGCGGCGATCATGGCCCGTCCCGACGATCAGGGCCGGGACGCCGTTGGCGCCGAATCGGCGCATCTCGGCACGCGCAGCCTCGAGGCGCGCGCGGTATGCGGTGATCAGTGCGACGTCCGGGCTCGCCAGACGCGCGGCGACCTCCGGCAAATTCATCGCGCGCAGCACATCCGAGAGAACGGCGATGTCCGTGCTGTCGCGTCCCTCGACATAGCGGACGAGCTGCAAGGCTTTCAGTGCCGCGAACTCCCGATCAGGCGCCATGAGCGCAACGGCCGTGAGCGCCAATGTTGCCGGGCCGGAATCGAACAGGCGCGTGCGGTCGCCCAGCACGTCGCGGCGATAGGCTTCGCTGAAGGGCTGGCCGCTCAAGCGCGAGATCCGCTGGTCGTTGCTCCAGGCGTAGGCCGCAAAACCATCGTCCATCGGACGGGCGCCCTCGCCGGCGAACAGGCCTGTCGGCGCGAGTTCGACAGCGAAATCCGTTCGGGCGACGAGCTGTTCGAGCAGCGTTGAGGCGCCGTAGCACCAGCCGCAGAGCGGATCGAACAGGTAGGTGATTTGAATGGGCGCGGACATGGCGATCTCCTTGGACAGCAATGTGGCACGGGCATATTGATAGAAAAATATCAACAAAACATACAGAATGTATGTGATAGGCTGACAGTTGGATAGCACCCGACTGAGCCCATGAACCTGAACCGCCTCGCCTATTTCGCAGCCGTCGTGGACACCGGATCCTTCACCCGGGCCGCCGAGCGGCTCGGCATCACCAAGGCCGTGGTGAGTCAGCAGGTGGCGCAGCTGGAGCGCGATCTCGGCACCAGCCTGCTCGTGCGCACGACGCGCCGGGTTCATCCGACCGAGGCGGGCCGCATGTTTCATTCGCGCTGCGTCATGATCCTGCGCGAAGCGGAGGATGCCTTCGACGAGCTCGCTCAGGCAGCCGCCGCGCCGACCGGCACCTTGCGGATCACGGCGCCCAACGACTACGGCACCGCCGTCGTCATCGCCGTCGTCACGGCCTACGCGGCACGCTATCCCCACTGCCGCGTGGAGTTGACGCTCGAAGATCAGACGGTCGACCTCGCCTCAGGCCACATCGACATGGCGATCCGTGTGGGGTGGCTGGTCGATTCCAGCCTGCAGGCGCGCAAGATCGGATCGTTCCGGCAATGTCTGGTCGGCGCTCCCGCATTCGCGGATCGGATCGCCGCCGCGCGCGATCCCGACGAATTGGTGACGCTACCGTTCATCGCCAACATGGCGCTGCGCGAGCCGTTGCTGTGGCAGTTCTCGCGCGGTGATCTCGATCGATGCGCCGTGCGCCTGCAGGCGAGCATCGCCATCGACACGACGCCGGGGGTGCTCGCAGCGGTGCTCGCCGGCGGCGGCCTTTCGGTGCTGCCGGATTTCCTGGTGGCCGACGATCTCGCGGCGGGCCGCCTCATCCACATCCTGCCGCAATGGCAACTGCCATCCGGCGGCATCCACACGGTCTACCCCGCAGCCCGCTTCCGCCCGCCGAAGGTGACCGCGTTTGTGGAGATGCTGATTGCGGCTCAGCGGCGGGCGGGTACGAACGCATGAGCCGTATGGTTTTGCTTATTGCTTGAAACAATGCTCGCGGTGCCACTTTAAGAAGTGCGGATGTGGCCGATCTGACGCACGACGCGGCGCAAGAGCGCGCTCCGTCTTGTTGATGATCGATTGCACTCCCTCCAGATCGTTTGTCTGGCGCGAGATCAATATCTCCAGATCGTCCGCGAAGCTGATGAGACCACGATCAAACATCCAATGTGCGGTGCCCGAAAGAGCAACGCCATTGCTGATGATGTCCGGCCCGTTTGCCTCGACGGAGCGTATGTGAGCCGCCGCGACCTCCGCGCGCCCCATTCCATTGATGAGCTTGAGGCCGGTGATGGCGCAACGCTCTTCATAGGCACGCAGCACGATGCGGCGGAAAACTCGATCACGCAGGACTTTCGAGATCGTTACGCTAACACGGTCGCGCTGCTGCTCAACCGCGAATGGCACCTGCGGCTGGTCATTAAGATCGAGCGATGGAAGGTCGCCGCGCCGCGGCAGCAGCGGCGCGTTCTCCGCGAAACCAAGCTCGCATATTCTATTGAAATCGTCGGGAGAGATTGGGCGGACTGCGGACTGAGCGCGTCCTGAAATCCGCCCCTGTTCGTTAAGAACACCGCGCTCTACTGGACCCGTCGGTCCGTTGAATGGGACTGAATTGGCAAAATCGAGATAGCTTCCCGGTTCCATTAAAGCGAGATACATCCCGGAAGTACCGGGATCGGGAAGAACCTGCTGAACCCGAGCAATTGCAAAGTAACCGCGCGTTTCAGCAACCTTGCTCGGTTCGTAATATCCTATCCAATCGCCGATGCAGGCTTCAACGCGATGAAGATATTGACTGGGAAATTGGTACTGCTCAGCGGGGCTGTCGTCGTAGATCGAGTCCAATCGATGGATGAATACCCCAAACCCCATGACCTAAGCGGCGCTGCCTCTCCAGGAAACAACACCCAGCGATGCTGGATCAATAGCAGTCACAACCCTACTCCCACTCGATTGTTTCGGAAGCACGATAACGCCTTGATCTGTCGAGGCCAAGCTTTCCGCCCACGACCCGCCCCGCGTCACTCGCGCGCCACCGACAGCCCCGCCAGCAGCGGCGCGTACGCGGCGAGCCTGCGTGATACGAACTCCGTGAACAGCCGCACGCGCTTGGTCTTGCGCGTCTCTCCCTGCGTGAGGAGCCAGACCGTTCCGTACATGTGCAGGTCGGTCCCCGGCACCCGCACCAGCAGCGGGTCGGCATCGCCGACGAAGCACGGCAGTGTCGTGATCCCCAGCCCTTGCCGGACAGCAGCGATCTGCGCTCCGGCGTCACTGGTCCTGAATGGAACGTCCGTGGTGCGAACCTCGCCCGCGCTGGCCCAATCCGGGATGCCGTGCATGCTGATGACGATCCAGCGGAAGGGATCCGGCGCGCCCGCACGCCACGCGGCCAGTCGATCCCTGGACATGTAGACGGCGCCGAACAGCTCCGGTCCCTTCATGCCATGAAGATTTTGCGGCAGGGTTTTGCGCTCGTAGACGACGCGGATCGCGACGTCGGCCTCACGGTTGGTCAGATTTGCCAGTTCGCCGAACGACAGGACATCCATCTCGATATCGGGATGCAGACGCGCGAAATCGGCGAAATCAGGCATCAGCAAATGTGTCGCCATCGGCGGCGCCAGCGTCACCCGCAGACGCCCGCGCACGCTCTGATCGCGCCCGAACACGCGCGTCTCCAGCTGGTGTGACGAGGCTTCCATCTGGTCGGCGAATTCGAGGACCTCCTCGCCCGCAGCCGTCAGCCGGTAGCCCGAAGGCAGCTTTTCGAACATCTGGACCCCAAGGCGTTCCTCGAGCTGGGCGATGCGTCGCAGCACGGTCGCGTGGTTCACGCCGAGGTGCTCGGCGGCCGCCCGCACCGAGCCTCCCCGCGCGACGGCTAGAAAATAGCGAACATCGTCCCAGTCGATCATGGTGCAATCCCGCACCGCGCGGTGCGCCTTTCAAGCCGTATCTGATGCCTCCTACAGCAGTATGGGCAGTGATCATAGCCGGTTCCGGCCAGCAGGCCCCTTTCTGAGCGACGGACACCGATCGTCGCCGTCGGCGTTAGTCGTCCGGCCGGATCGATTTCGCACCACCGATGTGCGCGCTTCCGCACTCAACGCTTAGGGCCGGCGGACCTATGTCGGGGTCCTCGGGGGCAGATGCTGCCCCGACACCACGACAGGAGACATTATGGGAAAGCTTGACGGCAAGGTTGCAGTCATCACGGGTGGCGCGACCGGCATCGGCCGCGCCGCGGCAAAGCGCTTCATCGAGGATGGCGCTTTCGTCTTCATCTTCGGCCGCCGACAGCAAGCCCTCGACGCTGCTGTCGCCGCCCTCGGGCCCAATGCCCGCGCGGTGAAGGGCTCGGTCTCGGATGAAGCCGACCTCGACCGCCTCTACGCGGCGGTGAAGGCCGAGCGCGGAACCCTCGACATCGTCTTCGCCAATGCCGGCGCGGGAAGTCAGCTTGCGCTCGGCAAGATCACCGCCGCGCACATCGATGAGGCCTTCGACACCAATGTGAAGGGTACGATTTTCACGGTGCAGAAGGCGCTGCCGCTGATGCGCCGGGGCGGTTCGATCATCCTGACGGGATCGAGCGCCGGCACGACGGGCGCCCCGGCCATGAGCGCCTACAGCGCGAGCAAGGCGGCCGTGCGAAACCTCGCGCGGACCTGGGCGGAGGACCTGAAAGGCAGCGGCATCCGGGTCAACGTGCTGTCGCCCGGAGCGACCGCGACCGAACTCGCGAAGGAAGCGCTGGGCGAAGAGGGACAGAAGGTGTTCGCCGCGATGACTCCGCTGCAGCGCATGGCCGATCCGGCGGAGATCGGGGCGGTGGCTGCCTTTCTCGCCTCCTCGGACAGCAGCTTCATGACCGCCAGCGAAGTCGCCGTCGACGGCGGCCTGGCGCAACTCTGATCCCGGCGCGGTCCCGCGCCTGGCCCACACACAATGAAAGATAAACATCATGAAAAAACTAGAAGGCAAGATCGCCGTCATCACCGGCGGCAGCAGCGGCATTGGATTGGCCACGGCCAAGCGCTTCGTGGACGAAGGTGCGCACGTGGTGATCACCGGGCGACGCGAGAAAGAGCTGAAGGAGGCCGCAGCCTTCATCGAGAGAAACGTGACGACGGTCGTGAGCGACGTGTCGCGCCTGGAAGATCTGGACCGGCTCTATGCCGTCGTGAAGGAGAAACATGGCCACATCGACATTCTCTTCGCGAACGCAGGCGCGGGGACAATCGCGCCGCTCGCGCTAGCGACCAAGGCCCATTTCGACCAGACCTTCGATGTGAACGTGAAAGGCCTGTTCTTTACGGTGCAGAAAGCCCTCCCCCTCTTTAAGGACGGCGGTTCGATCATCCTGAACTCTTCGGTGTCGAACGTGAAGGGGTTGCCGGGGTTCAGCGTCTACGCCGCGAGCAAGGCGGCGGTGCGCAGCTTCTCGCGCGCTTGGACGCTGGAGCTGAAGGACCGCAAAATCCGCGTCAATACGATGAGCCCCGGGCCAACGGAGACTCCCGCCCTGGAGACGACGACGGGCTCGACCCGCGAGCAAGCCGAGCAAGCGGCCAGCCAATTTGCTTCACAGGTCCCGATGGGTCGCAGGGGCAAGCCGGAGGAAATCGCGGCTGCCGTCACGTTCCTCGCCTCCGATGAAAGTTCTTACATCACCGGCGTGGATCTCGCCGTCGATGGCGGCATGGCCCAGGTCTGACCGCGCCATCGACACAAATTCGGAGAAACATCATGAGCTACGCAATCATCGGCTTCGGCCCTATCGGCCAAGCCCTGGCCAGCGCGTTTGCCCGCAACGGCATCGAAGTCTCCGTTGCAACCACGCGCGACCCGGAAAGCTTTACATCCGCCGCGGCCGTGATCGGACCCTCGATCATTCCCAAAAAGCTGGCGGACGCCGTCAAGGCGGACATCGTCTTTTTGGCGGTCCGTTTCGAGTCGCACCAGGATGTCGCGAAAGCGCTGCCCACCTGGCAGGGCAAGACGATCGTCGATGTGACCAACGCCTACGGCGTGCCGCCTGAGAGACTGGGGGGACAACCTTCGTCCAAGGCCCTCGCGCAAGCCTTCACCGGCGGTCGACTGGTCAAGGGCTTCAACCATTTGGGTGCTGCCGTCCTTGCCCAGGATCCGGCCCTCCATGGTGGCAGGAGAGTCGTGTTCCTGGCGAGCGACGATCACGACGCCACAGTGGAGATTGGCACGCTTGCGGAAACTCTCGGCTTCGCGCCGATCAAGCTTGGCGGGCTTTCGGAAGGCGGACTGCTCCTGCAGGCGCGTGGAAACAGCTGGGGTCAACTGATCTTCAAGGATCTGGTCAAGTTCGACTGACGAACACGAGGTTCCCACCCTGGGGGATACGACACACGGGATCGGATCGCGCGCGATCCGATCCGAGTGACATGGAGAAATGACTATGAGCACCGACAAGAACATCCAGACCGTGAAGGACTTCTTCGCCGCGATCGGCCGCGGCGACAGCGAGGCTCTGCTGGCGCTGGTCAGCGAGGACATCGAGTGGATCATCCCCGGCGAGGACTGGCCGCTGGCCGGAACGCATCGCGGGCACGACGGGGTGGCGGATTTGCTCGAGACGGCATCCAAGTCGATCGAAACGTCCACCGAACCCCGCGAGTTCGTGGCGCAAGGAGACCGGGTCCTGGTCGTCGGATTCGCAAAGGGAAAGATCAAAGCCACGAACAAGACGTTTAGGGACGACTGGGTCTTCGCCATCGCCGTTCGCAACGGCAAACTGACGAACATCCGGGAGTACGTCGACACGCAGGCACTGGCACGAGCCGCGCGCGTGTCGAATGCCCAAGCCTAAAGGAAATCCAGATGTACGACCAATCCAAGCTGTCCGAGTTGATCCGGTTCGCACGTATCGATGCGGGCGCCACCGTGATCGACGTTTACCCAGGCGACGGCGACTGGACCCGTGTCTTCTCCGAGATCGTGGGACCCGAAGGACGGGTTGACAGCTTCGTGCCGGCCGAAGTCGCGCACTTCAAGAACGATCCGCTCGGCCTTATGCGGAGGCTTGCGAAGGAGCCGGGCCGAGACAACGTCGAAGCCGTGTCAGCGGACCTCGTGGCGATGCCGCAGGTCACGCGACCAGCGGATGTCCTGTGGCTGCACCTGTTCTATCACGACCTCCACACCGCGCTGATCCAGGCCAGGGGCGCGACGGCGGCCGACTTCAATCGCGCCGTCTACGAGCGGCTGAAGCCCGGCGGGTGCTACGTCATCGTCGACCACGCCGCCGCGCTCGGGGCGGGCACGAGCGAGGCCCAATCGCTGCATCGGATTGAGCCTGCATCCGTTCGCAAGGAGGTGGAGGCGGCCGGCTTCGTGCTGGACGCGGAAAGCACCCTGCTCGCGAACAAGGACGATCCGCACACGATCAAGGTGTTCGATCCCGCCATCAAGGGCAAAACCGATCGCTTCGTGTATCGGTTCGTGAAGCCGTGACAGAGATCGTAGGGCGGATTAGCGAAGCGTAATCTGCCATCTTGCGCGCGACTCGGCGAGAGAGGCCGGATTTGCGGCTAATCCGCCCTACGCATCCGCTGCAGGTCAATTTCGGTTCTTGAGCTTTCGATGCAACCGGATCACTTTTTAGTCCTGCCGTCAGATGGCAGCTCCGCCGACCCCCCGATTTTGTTCGAGACCACGTAGATGTCGACGCCGCTCATCGAGCATTCCTCGCTTGATGCTTGGCTTTTCGTGATGACCTCGATCGTCTTGCCATCCTTGGTGTGAAACGTGATGTCGTAAACCTGCTGGTAGAGGTCTTTGCCGATCTTTTCGGATGCGAGACGAACGGCCTTGGTCTGCGCCTCGATCACTGATGGGATATCAATCAGGCCGGCGTTCTTGAGGTGCACGAGGGCCATGTTATTGGGCCAACTCGCGCAGTCCGGAGACTTCGCCAGAGCCACCGCAGCCGGCATGGCAAATATTGCGGCCATCACCACTTTCAACGCGGCGCGCATCAGCATGCCTCGGTCTCTAAAAACTACTCCCACTCAATCATTGCCGACAAACTATCGTGGTTGATTTGCCAGCACAATTTCTCAAGTCTGACGGACAAATGCCGACGGTATACCCGCCGCAATTTTTTGGTCTTGAATTCACAGAAAAATTTGAGACGTTTGCGCTTCCCGAGGTTTCGCCACCGATCGGTGTCAATCGAGTGATCAGCGCACCCGGCGTGGTCCAGACTGCCGTTACCGCCCTGGTTAGGCGTAGGTTCAAATACCGTCAGGGATCAGCAGCGCTGGCCTCAGGTGCCGTCGCCGGCTATAACTTGACCGGAAGCGACCGGTAGGTGTGGACTACCTTCAGGTTTTCGGCTGAGGACTGCGAATCCGAGTTGCAACGTACCTCTAGAAAATTCGCTCAGTGCCGACGATCAGAAGATCTTGGATCTCGATAGGAGGGCCCCTATTCGGAGGAAGGGGTGTCTTGTCAACCTTATTGATTTCACTTCATTTTTCTTGACCTTCGGAAAAATAGCTACGGTGTTTGCAACGGTCGCGTCAGCACTTTTCAACCGTAGTTTTCCCAATGAGCGAGTGTTGCGACCTGCTCGCTTCCAGTCAAACGGTCGCGGAGCGTATCCCACTCCGTTGTCGTTTGCTGACTGACGAGCGCCGTCAAGGACGGCATCCAAGGCCGTTTCACGCCAAACAAGGCTAGCAGGTTGGGTACGGTGCCGCCCTCGCCTGCTTGTCGAATGCGTCGGCCTGATGCCCAGATATCGGGCCGCATCGGCACTGCGTAGACCACGCGGCTGCAAGCGGTTGCCGTTTGCCGAATCGGGCAAAAGCACGCCCTGAGGAATAAATTGCTCTGCTGGCCGGCTGTGGCCGACACACTTATTGAGCTTATTACGGTCGCTCCGCTCCTTCTGTCCGCCACGCACGCGGACGGACGGCCGCTCTAGATCACCTCGGCGAGCTGCGCGAGCTGCTACTGCCATGCGGTCACAACGTTGTTCTTAGTGCCGATCGCTGGCCGGACGATGTTCGCTTGTCTGATATCGAGCCGCGCTTCGTTTGCGGCGGGTGCAGCAATCGAGGTTTTGAAGTCAGACCGGATTTCAGCAGCGGCAAGCCGCTCTAATTTGCGGCCTCGAACGCCGGTTAGAGGAACGAACGCGAAGAGGAGAACTTGGAGGTTTTGCTGGCTATCTCCTCCGAGCTGCTGGAGCGGCCCCGGCCTAATCTGTCCCAGGATCTCCAAGCCGGGGTCGTCTCTTGATAGGTCCCGGGGCGCGTCATCATGAAGACGCCTTGCCTGGCTGACATGGTCCATACGCGGCCTAGTCGCGAGTATCGAGATAGGTTTGGACCGGCAGCAATCGGATTCAATGTCCCCAGCGTTACCAAGTGAACAACGGAACACGCCTTTGCGTGACAGCCTAGAGACGACTCCGATGGAGAGATCCATTGCCGGGTCCGGGACGGCCCCGCTCTCAACCAGCCAGCCCCGGAGGGCGGGCGCCGTCCTGTTGGGCGCCGCGACTTCAAGCGATGACAGCCTCTTGGGGAACGGGGGCTTCCGAAGATGCCACCGTCGAAGCGCGGCCTGGCAAGACGATGCCGCATCGCTCCCAAGGTCGGCATTTCAGTATGTGGATCGGGTGACGGAATTGCTGGCCAAAAAAGCGACCCCAGGACGGGGTGGACCTGAGGTCGAGGATTACCTTTCCTATGCCTCAGGCGTTTACGCAAAACTTAGCCCAAGGCCACGTTCCAACGGTTCGCGCGTCAGGCGGTTCCTTCGACGCTTTGGGGGCCGCTCGACTACATCAACATCAGCGCCGCAAGCGAGGTCCGTAGCTACTTTGACCCGGTACCGGTATTTGCGGGAGCTGTGGATGGGGCGCTGGCCGGAGAACCAGCGCCCGACCCGGTCGTTGTTGGCCGGTTCGTTGAGCTGGTTGTGGTTGCGGGCGCGCTGGTCTGGTTGGACGCGATAGTGTGGTTGCCGGTGCTGTAGAAAATGGCGGCGATCGCGGCGATCACGACAATTGCGATGACCACCCAGGCTATGGGGTTGTCACGGTAATTCCGATCTCGATTGATCATGCGGAATCCTCCTGGGGCCAGACAAGCCAATAAACCCGAGATCCCTCTAGCGTTCCTACCGTCTGTAGCGCCCGCTTTGCCCAGCCCTTCAGCAGGCGCGCGGCGCGAATGCTAACCTGCAATCCCAACACCTCAACGGCCGCTGCAATCGCCCGCTTGCGGCTCGACGCGCTTCCGCAGGATCTGTGCATATCCTCCCGAACTGGCATGACAGTCGCGGGCAAGTGAGGCCAAGCATGGGCGCTTGAGGTTTTGATTCCAGCGATGAAGCACGTCACCGAACGCCTTTTTGCCGATCCCGTAGTCGCCGCGCGTCAGCTCGTTCAGCTGGCTTCGGGCATCAAGGCAGTACAGGACGGCAGAATCCATATCGAGAAGATCAACTACCCATTCCTCTACACGCTCAAGGCAAGCGGCGCGGAGTTCGGCGCCGGCATCAGGTGCGCTGTCGAGAAGGGCTGGCTGGAGCTGCATGAGAGCGGCACCTATGTGCGGTTGCTGACGACTGTAGGAACCTAGCATCACTACCCGGCTTGCTGTCTCGCTAGCTCGCCCAAGCTGACGGAGCGGCCCCGGCCTAACCTCTCCCAGGCCCCTCTAAGCCGGGGTCGTCTCTTTTAAATTGCCAAGATGTCCCGGTCGCTGTCCATGGAGGCAAAATTGCCTTCGGACCGCCGAACTTTCTTATGCCAAATGGCATATGCGACGGCTAATTCAAACTGGCTCAATGTAGTGCCACAAAAGGCCGGCCCCAGAGGATGATTCCTGAGGCCGGAAGTTCTACGCGCCGCTCCGAGACATCGCTCGGAGCTGGAGACGAACGCGCCCAGATTGCCGGTTGTTCCCGACATTTATGGACTGCAGAGCCGGCGCACCGATGCATGTTAAGCCTTCTGCCGACTGTGGAAGTGGTCATATTGCAAGCCTGAAACGCTGCCGTACCATCATCTCACCGGGGCTGGCTGCATATTTCGGACCACGCGCGGGCCGCAGCAGTGTCCCCTGCTGCGGCTTTAGCACTTTAGCGGGCAGCAGCTTCCGGATAACGCCTCGGTGAACGAAACCGTTTGCCGGGTTGCGCGAAGCACTCCGGAAATGGTCTGGGTCTAGCCTTCCATCACTAACGAGGGGATTTCAAAATGATCACGCTTAAAGCAATTGGGCTTGTTGTTGGTGCCGGATTTATCTTCACGGCGTATTCGGGTGATCTCGGCGCTGACGTGGTTCTCGCCATCGTCGCTTGCCTCTCATAACGGGAAAGGCCCGCCAGCTCAGCCAGCCCCGCGGGTCCTCCCACACCTTTGCTGCGGCAAGCCTTTCTCGCTCAATGCCTATTGCGAAGGAGTCTTGTCGTCTCGGTTGAGAAACCCGAGCCGTCGCTCCAGCTCTTCCTTCTTGGCCACGAGCCTCACGGCGAGAACGTCATTGACGAGCGTGTGCAGTCGCCACAGCTCTTCAACCGACATGCTTTCAAACGGCTTTCGTTCCACGAATCCCCCCGACTCACGGATTGTCTGTAGCTTGGGACTACGAGGGGAAGCTGGCAACTAGTCGTCCGTGGAGCGCGGAAGCTTAGAGGCGCCCGCGAACTTTAGCTGTTCTTCTGACTGATCCTCTCCGCCGTCGGTGCGGCGTGCGAATCCTTCTTTGCTCAGCTTCGAGCACGCGGTTGCGAAGGGCTTCGAGTTCGGAAAGTTCAGAGATGAGTGCATCCAGATACTGGCGGCGCAGGACATCTGCGCGAGCAGAATTACGCATGGAACGCCCCTAAAATAATCACACACAAAAACTGCGAGGCCGCTAACCCGGTAAATGTGGCCAGTACAGCCTTTGCATTAACCGGCGTCAAGATGCATCTGCCGGATGCAACGGGCGGCTTTTGCCCAAATGAAAAGCCCGCCGACCGGGGACCGGGGGGCGAGCAAGGCGCTGTCATTAGCCTGTGGCATAATCATTGCTCTGTTGAAGACGGACTGGGATTTCAGTGCCCAGTTTGAGACAAGAGCGCCGCCGGGGGGACTGGCATTTCGAGCCCGGCGGCGCTCTCCCTTACTGTTCTGGCTCAAATCTTTCGATCCTGGTTGCGCCTTCCCAAAGCTCAACGGCATGTCCATTGACAAGCTGCTTGGCTCGTTTCCGGGCTGTCGTCTCATCGGGGAGCACCAAGTCCACCCGAAGCGCTATGTGCCCGTCAGCCCCGATTACGTAAGCTCGATATTCGCGCATGGTCGTGCAGTTGAGTGCTTCATCCAGCCCCGTTTAGAGCCGATCTAAAACGACGGCAGTCTCAAATGAGACGCCCCGTAGTTTTACGTAGATTCATTGAGACAAACAGGGGACGGTACCGCGACGTTCTCGTAACGGAGATGGCCCGCCAGTGTGAGCCGGCGGGCCTTTTGCTGTCAGATTGCCGGAGATCTTCTTGTTAGGGGCCCGTGCGAAAGGTCCGCCCCGGCTTTTCGGCCCGGAGCGGGCCAAACGCGGAAACCAAGGTTACTCTGCCACCTGCAGCACCACCCCCGACCGGTCTGGCGGCTAGCCGCGGCTCTCGTCCTTTAATCGCGACCATGCCCACATGTCGGGACGGCCCGCACCTGTCAAAAACGACAGGGTCTTGCGAAACGGATCACCGGGCGCCCTCCTCACAGCCCCCGCATCGTGTGTCGTCGTTGACCCGCAGCAACAACGCTCGATGCCTGCCGCTAGACAGCGTGGTAACACTACCCCACCTTGTCCCCTGGGGCACTTGGCTGGCACCGACAACCTACCGGAGCCGACTCAATGGGCTTTGAACACGACGCCGATGCGAGTATCACTGGACCAAACGAGACGACAATCTCTGATGATACGGTCTCTTTCCAACATCATCTTGAATGTGGCAGGCATGTGCAGCTTCGTCGATAACTCGATCCCAGCACCGTCCTCCGAGATATTGAACACGCGGCAACGTCGGCTGCCGCCATCTCCAAAAATGTAGGCGGCTAAGTCGACCTCCGAACGATCGATCTTCCGGCGATCCGACATGATTATCCTTGAGTTGACGCGGCCGTCTCGGGTCGTTCATCGGCCAAAGCTACTTCCAGCAGTCTAAACTGCCTCGCGAGCCGTGTTGCCAAGCCCGACCGCTGTTTGGCTAGCTCTCTCTCATAGTCGGATACGTCGTGTCCGTCTCGCTCAAGGACCTCGATCAGGATCGCCCAAGCGTCAGAGGGGAAGCCCTATTCGCGGCCTAAGATTTGAGACCATCGACTCCGCGCTCAAGGGCCTTGCTCGGGGCGCACTAGCCTCAAAACCAAAAGGCCCGCCAGCGTGAACCGGCGGGCGTTGATTGCTACCCAACCCTCAAGTTTTCGGCCGACGTTTTTCCGCGGTTGCTCATCTCTTCATAGCTCACTTTCGCACCCTCGTTCAGAGTGCTCAGCCCCGCTTTTTCGACCGCGGAAATGTGCACGAAGACGTCCTTCCCGCCGTTGTCTGGCTGAATAAACCCAAAGCCTTTGGTCGAATTAAACCACTTCACAGTACCTGTCGCCACGTCCGTCTCCTGGGTTGAGCATAGCACCAGCCTAGATCGAGCACCAACACAGGGCAAGAAAAAGCCACCAACCTAGGTCAGCGGGAGTTCAGGGCGTGCACCCATGAATCTGGGACGCCGTTTGACATCCGCTATGCCTCTGATAGCCGTGCGAAAAGCGGATCTCGCGGCACTCCCGCGTTTGCTAACAAGCGACATCACGCGGACTCGCCGTTTTCCCATCATCGAACTTGTTTGCTATGGTTCAGGTCAGATTTCGTAGTTCAGCCGGGCCAATCCGGCGAGCTAGCGGGGCCATCACATGCAGCCGGTTACGCAATACGCCAAAAGCGGCGATGTCCACATCGCCTACCAGTCATTTGGCGGTGGTCCGATCAATCTGGTTCTGGTTCCGGGGTTCGTGTCGAACGTCGAGAATTATTGGGACCAGCCCGATCTGGCTCGCTTTCTAAATCGTCTGGGCAGCTACGCCCGCGTGGTAACCTTCGACAAGCGCGGGACCGGCATGTCAGATGGGGGTGCCGAGCTTCCCGGTCTTGACCAGCGTATGGACGATCTTCGAGCGGTCATGGATGCCGCGGGGATGGAACAGGCGGCGCTGCTCGGGATTTCTGAAGGCGCTCCGCTGTCCGTCTTATTTGCCGCAACCTACCCCGACCGATGCCGCGCGCTGTTACTCTACGGCAGCTTTTCGCGGTTTTCCTACTGGTTCGCGACCGAGGAGGCGCTGGCGGCGTTCTTCGGCTACGTCGAGCAGGCTTGGGGCACAGGCGGCAGCGTCCAAAAGTTCGCGCCCTCTCGCGCAAATGATGCCGCCTTTCAACGCTGGTGGGGACGAAACGAGCGGCTCGGTGCCAGCCCGGCAGCCGTGAAGGCTCTCATGATTATGAATAGCCAAATCGATATCAGCGGCATTCTCCCGGCGGTTCGAGTGCCAACTCTCGTGATTCACCGGACTGGGGACAAGACTGTCAGTGTGGAGGGCGGACGCGACGTCGCGGCGCATATTCCCGGCGCCCGCCTTTTTGAGCTTCCGGGGATCGACCACATTTTCTACGTCGGTGAGAACGCAAACGAAATCTCCGATGCGATCGAGGAGTTTTTGACTGGGTCAAGGGCCCCGGTCACCGTCGACCGCGTCCTCGCTACGGTTCTCTTCACCGACATTGTCGGCTCGACCGAGAAAGCAGCTGCACTTGGCGATCAACGCTGGCGCGATCTCCTCGATAATCATCACGCCACGATCCGACGCAATCTCGCGCGCTTTCGAGGCCGTGAAGTGAAAACAACTGGAGACGGCTTTCTCGCCACCTTTGACGGTCCAGCGCGCGGCGTCCGCTGCGCCTGTGCCATTGCCGAGGAAATCAGGCCACTCGGCATAGAGGTCCGTGCCGGGCTCCATACAGGCGAGTGCGAAATGATGGGCGACGATGTTGGCGGCATAGCCGTTCACATAGGTGCACGGGTTGCGGGGCTTGCCGGGGGAAGCCAGGTTTTCGTGTCCAGCACCGTCAAGGATCTGGTAGCGGGCTCTGGATTGCGCTTCAACGACCGCGGCACCCAATCACTCAAGGGTATCCCCGGCGAGTGGCGTATATTCGCAGCTGAACATTAGGCGCCGCGGGTCAATCGGCTATCTCCATCAAATTGGTCTGCTGTGCGTCACAAGCCGCCGAACAGGCGCCCCGCTCCAAACTTCCGGTCTGCCCCTGTGAGCCGACATGCAGCGACACCCCGCCAACGGTAGCGAAGGGCCAACAGCGGAAGTGGGAAACGTTTGGAAGCGCGGGAGGCGTTTACCGCCGACACGTTGACCCGTCGGATCAACCGGGATCCATGCCCTTGGATTTGATGATTGCAACGGCCGCCGGACCTTTGAGGTATTCAATGAGGGTCTTGGCAGCGGCGGTTTCTTTCGCTTCCGATCCAACCGCCGCCGTAAAAACTACGTTTTGTTGCAGTTCGGCCGGAAATGGACCGACGACTTCCAAACCCGGAGCGGTGAGAACGTTGATAAGGAATATGCCCAACTCGACTTCACCCTTGGCAACAACGGCGACGACCTGCGCAGGGTTGGGCTGCGCCCTCATCTTGGCCTTCATCGGTTCGGTGATCCCAAGACGATCAAACACCTTTGCGATTGAATAGCCAGTGGCGCTCTCCGGGATCGAGGCAATGGACTGAGCTTTGAGCAGCGTTGCTTTGAGCGCTTCAGCGTTACCGATTTCAGGCTTTTGAGCGCCAGAGCGGACGGCGACGCCGAGGCCGACGTGGGCAATATCAATTGTAGGACTTGGCACGAACTTAGCTCTGGCTAACGCATCCTGCATAACCTCGACAGGTACAACGCCAACATCGAACGGCTTGCCAGACGTAGCCTCCTTTATGAGGTTCGGAGTTGTGCCAAAGAATATTTCGAGCTTGTGACCAGAGGCTCGCTCGAACTCAGGTTTAATATCTGCCCAAACGCTCGACATTGCTCCGCCCGCCAGAACTTTGAGTTCGGCAGCCTGCACATTCGTGGACGGCGACAGCACGAGCGCCAAGCCCAGCACTGAGGCGGCCACGGTGAGCGAATACGTCTTCATGAAAGCACCTCGCTGATTGCAGCGCTCTATTGTGGATTTGACCGATCACGCGAACGAGCCCGGAATATTCATGGTTCTCGATGTTTCTGCAAGACGCGCGGCGGAGGCCCATGTCTCAGTTGGGTCAATCGCGTCGGCCATAGCGGTGGCTGCAAGCTTCCGGTCTAGCCGTATGAACCGACATGTAGCGGCACCGGGTCAACCGAAGCGATGGCCATTTGCAGGAGTCGCAATCATGGTTTTCGCGCGTGAGCAGACTTGAGCTTGGGACTCGGAACGAGACCATAGTGACGCTCCGCCACGTCCCACAAGCCCTAAACGTGAGCTTTCGGAAAATTTTCGCTGAAGGGACGAGGAGGACTCGAAATCGAGTGGAGGCTGACTACCTGCAAGATGGGCGTGAACCTGAACAAACGAGAAGCACCGATCTGAGCCGCCCTAATCGGTATCACCCACTGTGCTGGCGGGGTTTCTGGTGGTCAGAAAATTTGAGCCCGAGTATTACATTCAGCTATGCGCGGATGCTCGCATTACGAAAAACATTGCGGCAAGCTCATCGGCTGACGAGATCACCCAGTTGAAGTGTAAGCTCACGATCATCGGAGATGGCGCCCTGGCAGAGGCCGAAGCTGAACGTCGATGCCGAATGTGGAAACTCCCAGATGTCTGGTCTGAAGAGGATCAATGATCAAGGCCGCCTCTGAGCGGGGCGTCACCAACCTATGGCATGCTGCACATCACGAAGCACAGCTCCGGTGCTTCGTGTATAGCGGCCATCGTTCCAGCGATGATCCGCTGCATATGCCGCAATGGCAGCAAAGACGATTGCAAATCCAACCTTGCCCATATCCAACTGCGCTCGCCGCGCGCGCGGAAGTCGATTTCTCACGGAAAAACCGCAGCGTGGTTCCAGCCCCACTGCGGCGTTCCCGGTCAACTTGAAATTGGGTGGTACTTAAATCGCGCCGGTGTTCTCACAGTAGAACCCCCCGTTCCGAAAATGGACTCCGGACAACTACCGGAATCCGGTTTTGTACGCATTGTCGATAAAGAGCGAGCGTGGCATCGCTTGGCTTCCAGCCCCCAATGCTCCCGGCAGCCGATCCAATTGCGGATTTAGAGCGCCGGGAGTGCTAGGCCCGCCAGCGTGACCGGCAGCCCTTAACCCCGCAGTTGAAGGCCGAAGTTTTGCGCAACGCGCTTCACTGATGAAATGTATCTATCCAACGCACTCGCAATTTGAACCACGCCGGCGCCTTCGCGCGACAGCTCGAGCAAGAGTTGCACCTCTGCATCGGTCCATTCTTTGGGTTTGTCGTTTCTCTTCATCCGCGCAATGCTTTGATGAACTTATCAGACTGGTTTCTAAAAGGAAGAAAGCCCGCCAGGTGCGTTAGCTAGCGGGCTTCCAGCCGGAAGTCGCAGCGAGTTCACCATTGCGACCGACGAATATGAACGGAACAAGGTTTACACTTTGTTAGCGGCTGCTGCGTAGCGTATTGCTTGGGGCGGGGCCGTGGAGGACATACGCGGCCTTGTGCTCGGGTGAGAGCCCGCCAGCTAGCCAGCCCCGGCGGCGCTCTCCCTCAGCATGTTCATTACTAATTTGAATTGTGATTTAGATCATATTTCCCTTGCCCAATGACCTGGTATGATCCGTTCACCGGGGCTGGCTCCATATTTCACTTAGATCTTTTTCACCCGGCTTTTTTGACAATGAGGCCACAGCTGGGCCCCCCGCTGCGGCCCTTTGGAGAACCAATGTGCCCAAAGCAAAAAAATTCTCTGATCGTTCGTGCTGCCGGAAGACAACTGGACCTTTTACGCGGCGAAGCCTCCCGCATCGCGAAAGGCAATAACGTCGATTGGTGGATTGATCGCGCGGAGGTCGGAGCTCGTTTCTGCTTCGAGGATGCAAAGGCAAAAGAGTCATTCGCTCTCGCGTGTGACAACTTCGGTATTTCCTGCCAAGACGGCTAGCCCAGAGTCCATCCTGTAAGCCGATCGCAGTCGGAAACCATTATAGCAGTCAGCGCTAATCCGGCCCCCGTACCTGGAGGTCCGCACCTTCGATCCAAAGCACGGGAGCCGAGCGCGTCGGCGCCGCCGCCGACAGCGGGCTTATGAAGCACGCATCTGTGGAAGGGAGCAACAGAGTTGGCGTAGTTCGATCAGCGGTCGACCAGCCATTGCCCCGGGGGTGCCTTGCTTTTCTCGATGCTGGAGGTATGCGGTCCCGCCAATGACATGCGGAGGCCCACCAGCTTACGAGAAGGCCGCCCTCTGAGGCGGCCTCTCTCGCTTCCGCTCTCTGAGTGCCGCCGAGGCGACATCCATCCGTAACGGCAGGACTAGTCAGCCCCCCAGCTTCGTAGCTAATCACCGTAGCAATTTGCGCGCAGCTTCATTGAAGCGCCAAGAAGCGTTGCCTTTCTAGTATCTTGCGACCCATGGTGAGGAGGAGTGGATATCTGCCGACCTTAACCGCCTCAGGGAGGTCTCCGAAAGGAGTTGGAAAAAAGGCGCGGACGCAGTCGCTGGAAACCGCGTGCTTGCGAAATATCGGTCAGGCAGCGCAAGTGTTCGGCGTTCCATGTTTTGTCGTCGGCAAACATGGCCTGGCTGTACTCTGCGAACTAGTAATGGCGTGCATAAGGCGCGCCTTGTCGCTGCCGTCCAGATAGCTGGTGATGCTGCTGTGAGCTCGGATCGGACCTTCGATCCAACCGATCCCGCTTCAAACGGCTGCCCTTCATTCTGGGCGGAGGTCTGAACCGGCCCACCTTTCAGATCTGCCTCCTGCATCTGGGTAATCTGCTGATGACATTATGCCCTAACCATCATCTGCGGAGACCCACAGATCCGTGTAGCCGGGTGCATGCGGTCCAAGTTCGTCCGGCAACAAAGACCGCGGGTCCCAACCAGACGCCGGGAGAACCAGTGGGCCGGCGGCCGCCAAAGGTCTCGCCCTACTCCGCAGGAGAGCTGACGCCCTGCGCGATGAGCGGCGGCAACCGGCACGTTCCGGGTGTCCGCTCAATCCCGATACCGGCAGAACTCGTCACCGTTTTCATACTCGATGCAGGTCTTAACGCGAGGAAAACGTCGCATTTCGTTATAATGTCGGCCTTCGCTGCGACCCGACGACCCATATCTAGAGCCGCGGTCCATATCATCCTCCTCACGATGCCAGTTTCGGCCCGTGGTTCGGTGATCCTCATCTTGGTCCATGATACGGCCCATCTGCCGATGCATCTGACGCATCCGGTCCATATCCATAGGGTCCTCGCCTCGCTGCTGGCGAGTGGTCCAATCGCGATTAATCCGCGCGTCCTCAGCCCTCTGGCGGTCTGAGTCGCGTGCCTGATCCGATTGCTGCGGTGTACGCTCTGGCTGGACTGGAGCATTTTGCCTTTGGATTTGCTCCGGCTGCTGCGGCATTGCCTCCGGCCGCGCTTGGGGAGAGGCTTGGTTAGCATCTGGCATTGTTTGCTGAGCAGAAGCACTGAGCGGCATGAAACTAGACAGTAGAAATAGGATGGCAGTCACATCTGATCGACGCATGAGCTCACCTCGCGAGTTTGCTCTCTAACCGCGTGAGGCGCTGTTTGTTCTGTGAAGCCAGCGGCTTTTTAAAAACGTCACGACCAATGACCCTGATTGTGAGGCTCCTCGAAGCAATTGCCATCGCGATCGCGCTGGGAGAGGCGCGCTCGACACAATAGTTCACAGAACAGCTGCGCCAATCGGGACCGCTTAGTCTTGCGCTCTTGTTCGCGATGTCGCTTCCCGGAAGATCGTGCCATCCAGCTGCATTTCTCTCCAGATGGCAACACCCAGCGAGGGAAGTTGGTCGAGACAGAGCATGGAGGTCCAAGTGAGGAACGGACGCCAGCCGGAAAATTTCGTCAAATGAACAGCATTGGAGCTCGAAACGAAAACCAATCGCAGCAAGCGCGCGCCGAATCGCTGCTGGCTCGGCAAAAGATCAAAAAATTAGTTTTGATGCATAATCATGATGACTCCAACGTAAAAACAAAAAATAAGGTGGAGAAAACACGGGAGGCTGGAATGAAAACCGCACAGCGCTTGCGCGCGATGGCCGCGCTTTGTCGACAAAGTGCCGCGCTTCGTCCTGATAGAAGTTGGAGACTGCTCGCGGAGGCAGAATACTGGGAGCATTTGGCGGCGACTGCGCTCTCAAGGGATGTTGAAGACTGCTCCACCTCTCGTCGTGATGCCGCTTAGCCTTTCGTCATTTCTGTATCAAATTGCGGGGCGGGGTAATGAGTATCTTTTGGAGCCAGTGGGGGACTGCGCGTATGAATGAGCGGCCGATGTGTCCGGTATGCAAACACCGGATGGCATTGGCGCGCATCTCTCCGGCCAAAGCCGGATTCGAGAAGCGCACTTTCGAATGCTCGACCTGCGAACGTACCGAAGTGGCATCCTTCGCTGTGGATCCAATGAAGACAGACGCGGTCGGCTGGCTGGCTGGTGAGCTGAATCCGCCTCGGTAAAAGCCCGGTTGCAGCTTCGCGGGCTGCGGGCCTGGCGGAGTTGCGATCGCGCAGCGCGAAGGTTGTGCTATCGTGAGTACGAGACTTTGTTGGGGCCAGGGTGGCGTTGCGGATTAAAGAAGTATCGAGAGCGGTGCGATAGATTTCCGCGTTGCTTTGATCTCGAACCCGAATTGCAGAGTTGTGGGACATCAGTTCTGGCCGGACCAGCGTGAGCTCTGCCGCAAGACGTTCTGCTTGGTCCGCCGCTCCTTGTCATCTTCTAGGATCATTCCGCCCTGATGCTGGCACGTCGCATCGGTGACAAGCTCAGACTCTTAATACGGCATGAAAGCCTCTGAACCCGCAAGGCCAAGCCCAGTGCAACTGCGCTTCACATCAGGCGAATTATCGTATGTGAATGCGACTCCGGTTTATGGAACGGACGGACCGCCGCTCCACCGTGGTCATTCGGGCGAGCCTGTGGCGGGCTGATGCTGTTCGCCGAATTCCGGGAAACTGCGCATAGCTAGCGGGACATCTGCGTCCCAACATACCGAAGCATTGGTTTCGACGCGCGAAGGCAGGACGGTTGACCAGCTAGGAACTTCGGAGGTTCAACAACATTCAGTCATTAAGCAAGAAGGAGGGACCCGCATGGCGATCCAGATTGTGATGGACCGTGCCGGCGACAGCCGTCACTTTTTCGACGAGAACGATGCACGAGAACTGGCCAAGGCGGAGCAGCGCTTCCGTAAGCTGACGAACGTCGGCTTCACGGCCGCGGTCCGGACCGGTGCAGGTCAGGTGTCGCAGATCCGATCGTTCGACCCCACAGCGGAGGAAACTGTCTTCTTCCCCAGGCTGGTCGGCGGGTAATCGCCAAGCCATGTGGCGCTTTAAACCGTCCCGGGCGGGCGAAGGCTCGCGGATCAGGGCCGCAAAGGCACTGTTCATTAGACACGGCGCCGAAAGGACTCCGGAAGGACGTGCGCTGCTACTCTTGCGGCGCTGGCTCTCGCCGGCCCAGCGGGGACAATTCGCAACAAAAGGCTATTTCGAAGTCGTCGGAGGCGACACGGGCAAGCGCTACAGGATCTATGCGGGGGCCGCGGCGAATGTCTGCGAGATGGGCGAAAACGGTCGCCCAAACATCGGCCTATGTTTCCTGCCGGCGGGCGATCTGCCGATCGGAGACGTCATGCTCGCCCAGAAGATCGCGCTCGAAGCGAGCGAGGGCAGCGCGCTCGCAGTGGCCCGAAAGTTCACCCCCAGCAATTTTTTCTTCAGCCGCTGCCGCCCCCTTCGCTAAGCTATGAAAGCGCCTGCGAGCCTGCATTGCGCTCCCGCCAAGGCGCCGTTCCGTCGCCCAGCAGCTCCCCTTAGATCGTCCTAAGTTTCCGATTTCGATGGACTTAAGCGCCAGCAGTCTTCGCGGTGATCAAGCTGCGGAAACGAAATCGCTCCTTTGTCCGACTCGCATTCTAAAATAAACCTTCGGTAGGCGCGGGCTTTTTCGTTTTAATCAGCTTCTGTCATGCTGCGGCGTTCAATCTCAGGAGAGACGTCCGTGGTGAGCGAAGGCAGATCGCTGAAGGTTCTTGCGCTCGCGCGTCGGTTATCAGAACATCCGCCGGCCGGTCGATCTCGAGCTGAGGCAGAAATGGGTAACCGTAGTGCGCCGCCAGTTCGGAAGACCGCTTCCGCGATCATCATCGACCCTGATGGTTGTTTCCTGCTTCAGCAGCGCGACGACGTTCCCGACATCTTATATCCAGGCATGGTAGGTCTTTTTGGTGGGCATTGCGAAGGGAACGAGACTTTCCTGGAATGCGTAGTCCGGGAGGTACATGAAGAAATCGGTTACTTCATTCCGCCAGAGCGGTTCGAGCATTTGCTAGAAGCACTGGGTAGTGATCCCAATGTTGAGGGAGGCATAATCCAGCGCCAAGTCTTCGTTGCTCGCGACATTCCGTCGCAGAATCTGGTGATCACCGAAGGATCTCTTCTGATCGTCAGGCCGGATGATCTGAGCGGAATAGAACCGAATCTCGCGCCATCCACGCGACTGGCCCTAACAGCACTCGGAAGTTTAGTCTCTGAGTGACTGATTTCTCCCAAATGGCAAAGGTTCTGAGTTTCGCCAAGCGCTATCATTGGCGCGATAGAGCGGGAGCTTTGCGGCGCGGGTTTGTGGCGCTCTGCTTTAAAGGGCCAGCTCGAACGCGATGCCGATCTGCATGTCTTTGCGCCAGATGATCCGAGCTGGATGCCGCT
The DNA here is from genome assembly GCF_023101105.1 of Bradyrhizobium sp. 155. NCBI lineage: Bacteria > Pseudomonadati > Pseudomonadota > Alphaproteobacteria > Hyphomicrobiales > Nitrobacteraceae > Bradyrhizobium > Bradyrhizobium sp. 155. Next base: position 4,416,382 of record NZ_CP064704.1, read on the forward strand.
GACCGTCCAGCGTCAAAACCAGCGTGAAAAAATCCGGAATGGCGAATGGGCTGGTCACGTTGAGAGACGCCCCAGCTTCGGAGACATTGCGGACGATGCACGGTACTGCATTGCCCCCGAATTCGATCATTCCGGGCTTTAGAACCTTCTCTCGTGACGCAGTCCGTTGGTTCTCCATAGGCTACAGTTTGCTCATTAGAGCTGAATCTTCCGGAAACAGAATAGCTCGAACTGTAATAGTTTACGGCGCGAGCCGGTGCGGACCGGCTCAGCTACGGGATGCTAGTCGATTCCGAAGAGCGCTATGAGCTATCGCCCAAAGTTGGTGACGGCGGGAATCGGAAAGGCGGCATATCGTGGGGGTGCTTGACGCCTCCACTTCTCCACCGAAGGAGCGATATGCCGTGTCCAACGATAACGTCATCCATCTGATTCAGCCAGGAATCTTCGACGATCAACTCACAGAAGTCTTGCACAATGGAGCGCGTGCCCTGCTGGCCCAGGCGGTCGAGGCCGAGGTTGCAGACTTTCTAGGCCAGCATGCCGATTTGAAGACCCGGGACGGCCACCAGCGCGTCGTCCGCCACGGTCACCTGCGGAGCGCGAGGTGATGACCGGCATCGGTCCGGTCGCCGTCCGCCAGCCGCGTGTACGCGATCGCGAAGCGGACGCCGCCGATCCTGGCCGCATCCGGTTCTCGCCGTCGATCCTGCCGCCCTACATGCGCCGGTCGAAGTCGATCGAGACGCTGCTGCCGATCCTTTACCTGAAGGGTATCTCGACCGGCGACTTCTCTGAGGCGCTGGCTGCGCTGCTCGGCAAGGATGCTGCCGGGTTGTCGGCATCCGCCATCGGTCGCCTGAAGGATGGCTGGCTCGACGAGCACGAAGCTCGCTCGCCGATCTGTTGAAGCTGATATTCACGCCTTGGCATCGCAATCGGCTGCCAGAGCCAGTTCAAACACCGGTAATAGTCTTCGGCCGTGCGCTCCTGATATTGTTGGCGCCTTACATCGCGCGCGATCGCGTCCTCGGCATGATACATGTCCCAAAGCGCGCGGGATTCGAGCTGAACCCTTGAAGTCCGAATGACGCGGTCGTGCTGAAATCGCTGAAATGCAGTGATTACGTCACCGCCTGTCACTTCGAGCAGTGCGGCGAGATAGACGGCGTCCTCGATCGCCATGCCGGCACCCTGCGCGAGCGACTGCAAGGTCGCGTGCGCGGAATCGCCAAGCAGCGTGACGCGGCCTCTGGCCCATTGTCGAATGGGATTGCGATCGGCAAGCGGCCAGCGCCTGGACAGATCCATCAATCCAAGGACTGCCTGCATCTCCGGATGCGTATCCCGATAGGTTTTTTGGAGCTCGGCCTTGTGGGCTACGGGATCGTTCTTCTGGGCGTAGGTATCCGTCCTGAACACCGCGACGATGTTGAGCTCCGTGCCATTCCGCAGCGGGTAGTAGATGATGTGAAAGGCCGGACCGACCCATAGGACGACTTCGTCGCATCGAACAATATCGGGAACCGATTTGATCGGAACAATGGTCCGGTGCGCCACATAGCCCAGCAGACGCGGCTGATCTTGCGGATGCATTTGAGAACGGATCACGGACCGCAAGCCGTCGGCGCCAATCAGAGCCGCGCCTTCGATGATCCCCGCTTCGGCCGTGAGCACGCTGACCCTGTCCCCCAGGTCTTCGAAGCTCGACACTGTGATCGATTGATCCAAGCGAACGTTCGGGAGCTTCCGGCAGGCATCCAGGAGAATGTTGTGCAAGTCGACGCGATGAATCGCGACATAGGGGTCGTCAAACCGGGCCCTGAACGTCTCATCAAAGGGAACGGCGGCGAGCTGCTCTCCCGAATATGCATCGAGCATGAGCAATGCGCTCGGCTTGTGAGATTGTGCGCGAACAGTGTCGGCGACCCCCATTTGCACGAAGGCCGAGAACACGTTGGGGCCCATCTGGATCCCGTAGCCAATGGCGCCGATGTGCTCGCTTTGCTCAAGCAGGCGCACCGGCAGTCCCTTCCTGCCGAGCGCCAAGGCCGCCGAAAGGCCGCCAAGGCCACCGCCTACAATCAGGATTTCGTTGCTATCGCGGCTCATTAGAAGCTCCTATTGGCTTTGCCAGGACGAAACCGATGCGGCTACTTCTGCACCAGCGGGCAGCCGCCTTCGGCGATTGGCCTAAAGGCCTTGTCAGCGGGGATCACGTTGACGAGCGCGTAATAGTCCCAAGGTCCCTTGGATTCCTCAGGCTTCTTCACCTTGAACAGATACATGTCATGGATGGCCCGGCCGTCGGGGCGGACGGTGACCGCACCGAAGAGGTCGTCCTGAATCGGACGCTCCTTCATCTTGGCGATCACCTCAGCGCCGTCATCGGAGTTCGTTGCTTTCACGGCGTTCAAGTAGGCCAACACCGAGGAATACACGCCGGCATGGTTCATGGTCGGCATCTTGCCGTTGTTGCGCGCCGCGAAGCGCTTGCTCCACTGCCTGGTTCGGTCGTTCAAATCCCAGTAGAAGGCTTCGGTGAAGAGTAGGCCTTGCGCAGTCTGCAAGCCGATCGCATGAACGTCCGAGATGAAGACCAGCAGAGCCGCCAGGGTCTGACCGCCCTGCGGTATCCCGAATTCAGAAGCCTGTTTGATGGCGGTGCTTGTATCGCCGCCGGCGTTGGCCAATCCGATGACTTTGGCCTTCGAGGATTGCGCCTGAAGCAGGAACGACGAAAAATCGGACGTCCCGATCGGATGCCGAACAGAGCCGACTACCTTTGCATTGTTCGCCGCTACCGCTGCCGTGCCGTCGCGCTCCAGCGCGTGCCCGAACGCATAGTCGGCGGTGAGGAAGAACCATGAGGCCCCGCCGCGTTCGACGACGGACTTAACAGTCGCATTGGCTATCGACCAGGTATCGAATGTCCATTGCACGGTGTTGGGCGAGCACGCCTTGCCGGTCAGATCGGAAGACGCAGTGCTCGACGCAAGCAACGCATGGCGGGACCCGCGCGTGATTTCGTTGACTGCCAGCGCGACGCCCGAGTTTGGAAGATCCAGAACGGCGTCCACGCCATCGACGTCGAACCAGCGACGAACGATGGCAGAGCCGATGTCCGGCTTGTTCTGGTGATCCGCGGATATCACTTCCAGCTTGAGACCCGGCCCGAGCGAACCAAAGTCCTCCACAGCCATTTGCGCGGCGAGGACCGAGCCCGGACCGGCGGCATCTGCATAGAGGCTCGACTGATCGTTCAAGACACCGATTTTGACGACGCCATTAGAAATCTCGGCCTGAGCCCCCGTACTCGACAGCAGGGCGGCAAAAGCTGCTGCGGCAATGCAACGCCTCATCATATCCATATCCTCCCAATTGCCCCTGTTCGGAGGCGATATTTATGTCCGTATACCTACATAATATAGTGCAGAAGGTCAAGCTTATCCTGCATACGCGGCCATTTGTCTGGACATCGGCGTCGCCATATCGTATGTGTACGGACAATAATCGGCTTCAATGCCAGTCCATCCACGGGGAGGAGCGCGCGATGCGTCTGTGCCGTTTCAACGACGACCGGCTCGGCCTGGTCGAGGGCAGCACCATCTACGACGTCACCTCATCGACTGAGACACTGCCAAGCCGCCGCTGGCCGTTTCCAATGGGAGATGCGCTTGTCGCGCATCTGCCTGAGGTGTGCCGCGCTGCCGAGAAGCTGAAACCGCACGCCAGCCGATTCGATCTGGCGCGGGTCGCGTTGCGCAGCCCCATTGCCAATCCAGGGAAGGTCATGGCGGCGCCGGCCAATTACCGTCTTCACGTGGAGATCGACGCGAAGGACCCGGCGGTCCACCATAATGTTCACAACAAGCAATTGGCGGGGCTCGAGCGTCCCGTGGAAACGCTCGGCCTCTTCCTGAAGGCGACGTCCTCGGTGGTCGGGCCAAGCCCTGGCATCAACCTGAACTGGCAAGAGCGGCGGAATGACTACGAGGCAGAACTTGTGGTCGTGATCGGAAAAGCCGGAAAGAACATCCGCGCTGAGAATGCGACGGAGCACATCGCCGGCTACTGCGTCGGCCTGGATATGAGCGTCCGCGGCGCGCAGGAGCGAAGCTTCCGCAAATCCGCCGACTCTTACACCGTGCTCGGCCCATGGCTCACGACCGCCGACGAGATTGCCGATCCCGAGCAGCTGACCCTCTGGTTGACGTTAAATGGAACCGAGCGGCAACGATCATCGACGGCCGCAATGACCGTGGGCATACGGCACCTGATCGAGATCGCGTCGAGCGCCTACACGCTCTATCCCGGCGACATCCTGATGACCGGAACGCCGGAAGGTGTCGGCGCGGTGTCACCGGGCGATATCATCGTGACCGGATGCGATGGCCTCGGCGAAATGACAGTGCCCGTCGGCATCTGAAGATCCTCCGGGACTGCCCACAGCTACAGGAATGTATCTTGCCGAAAGCAACCACAGCTTCCTCCACCAATCCGAGCCCCGCAGGGATCGAGTCCGTTGCGAAGAGTTTGATTCTTCACGAATTGCCGGGGTATCTCATCCGCCGGCTCGATAGCCGCGCGGCCTTCCTCTACGAAAAATTCACCGCGCAATCGGACCTCACGCCGCGGCAATTCGGTGTCCTGCTCACGTTGTTTCAAGCGGGCCCGCTTCCCCAAACCGAGCTCGGCAACCGCTTGCATCTTGATCGCAGCACGCTCGGCGAAATGCTGCAGCGGATGGTCGATCGCAAACTGGTGGGGCGGCGCGCGCATGAAAGAGACAGACGCGCCGTCGAGATCGTTCTGACGCAAACCGGAAAGACCGCGATGTTGACAGTGGTCGAACAGGCTCTGGAAGCTCAGAAGGCGTTGCTGTCGCCTTTGCCCGATTATCTCCGGCCGGTGTTTCTGAAGTGCCTGCAGATGCTCGCCGATGCCGACGAGAATGACGATGCCGCCAATCCAGCCGATGGGAGATCATGATGAATAATGTAGTGACCCAGGACCGCGCCGTCCACGACGGCAGCATCACATCGCTGGATGATCTCTATCGCGAGGCGGAGCGCCTGCAGGTTACGCCTGGCTGGATCAGCCGCGACCGGCCGATCTTCTGGAAGGAACCGCGAACCGATTTTGTGCCCGCTCATTGGCACTATCAGCATGTCCGGAGTGCATTGGCGTCGGCCGGAAACTTGATCGACGTCGCGCTGGCCGAGCGCCGTAATCTCATTCTGCGCAATCCATTTCCTGCCAACAATTTCGCGACCGTAAGGACCCTGGTCTGCGCCTATCAGATGATCCTGCCGGGCGAGGTGGCGCCTTCGCACCGTCACTCGGCACATGCCTTGCGTGTCATTCTCGACGCCAAGCGATCCTACTCCGTCGTCAACGGCGAAAAGACCCCGATGGAATCGGGCGACGTCATTTTGACGCCCGGTGGGTACTGGCACGGGCATGGCCATGAGGGCTCGGAGCCGGCTTACTGGCTGGACGGCCTGGATATCCCGTCGGTGCATTTGATGGAGCCGATGTTCTATGAAGAGCATCCTGAGAAGTACGAAAAGATTGCTTCGGTCGCAGCGAGCTCGCGTTTCAGATTCTCGCGCGACTTGATCTTGACTGAGTTGGACAAAACTGCCGCGGATAGCGAGGGAGCTCACGGACCACGGATCACCCTTGAGGCCCCCGACATGCCCATGATGGGGCTCACGGTCGAAAGACTGAACTCGGGCCAGCTGACGCGCCGCCAACGTTCCACAGCCAATCGGATTTTCGTCGTCATGGACGGAACGGGTACGACGAGAGTGGCTGACAGTGTTTTTGCCTGGCAAAGAGGTGACACCGTCGTTGTCCCGACGTGGTCGGCGTTCAGCCACGAAGCGTCGTCGGATGCTCAACTTTTCTGCTTGTCCGACGAACCGCTCATGCGAGCCTTCAGGTACTATAGATCGGAATTTGTGTGATGGCTGCGCGGTCGTGGGGTCGATAGTGCCGCGCCACTGGTTGTTATCTTCATGCCTTCTGTAAATACGGAAGCGCCCGCCTCGTCGCGGGCCGGCGCGGGAAATCGTCAGTCCGAATATGACAAGCTGCTTGGCCGGACTTCCCGAGAGCTTTCAAGATAAAGTGAATCTGGGACGTAGTCCTGCGTCGGTACTTCGCCGCGTTGAACGCAGTGGTCTAACAGTGAGGCCCAACAGCGCGCCATCGCGCACAAAATCGTCCAAAATCGTAGGTTTGAGCACGAAATCGTACAAATGGCGGAGAGAGTGGGAGTCAAACCCACGATTCTCGGTCCTCTCCCTCCGGACAACCAACACTACTCGTCAGCGCTCCCGGCCTCCTGTCCTCGGAATCAGACCGCAGATGCGCCACAAGCCTGCTGTGCCGGCGCAAACGCCGGCTCCTAGCCAATTGAACCATTCCAACTTTCGCTCCAGCTTATCATTAGCCAATTCGAGCTATAGCTCCCGCCAAGCGATTGAGGCGGATAATAGTTGGTCCTTTTTGCGCCAAAGCCTGTCGGTGCGCCAGCCAGACTTCAAGCGCTCGAACCTTTCGTACGATGGAGCCCGCTGCAGTACTCCATCCGTGAAGACGCAATGGATGTCGGACCTAAGCTTGGGTAGAATTCTCAATCTGGAGGAAGCGAGAACGACTCGACGAAGCTACGCTAAACTGCGCGATGCCAGCCGTCCGCACTACTCCCACTCAATCATATCGGACGACGTTCCGCCGTTGATTTGCAAGCGAAAATTTTAGTGTCTGACGGACAAATGCCGACGGTATACCCGCTGCAAATCTTTAAAAAATTCCTCCTCACGAAGCGCTGGCAATTCCGCCACCTATCGGAGTCTATCGACTGGATGGCACGCCGCGTGCGCAATCAACGCTGACACAGCTCTCACTAGCACAAGGCTTCAAATACCGTCAGCGATTAGGAGGAGTTTCCCGGGGCTCGACGCTGGCGACGAAGCCAGCTGCCTGATCCCGCAAAGATCGTTTGAGGACCTTGCCGAGGGAATTTCGCGGTAGCGCGTCGACTATGATTACGTACTTGGGCTTTTTATATCCGGCGACCAGGTTACGCACGTGTTCGACAACTGACGAAGGTGTCGGGCTTGCGCTTGGACTTCGCTCGACAAAGGCCGCGACCGCCTCCCCGAAGATGGCATCGGGCACTCCGATGACAGCGGCATCGGCGACCTCAGGATTTTGCAGCAGGGCCTGCTCGACTTCCTTTGTATAGATATTGAAGCCGCCGCTGAGCACCATATCCTTTTTGCGATCGACGATATAGAGATAGCCGTCGTCGTCCGCCTTGGCGATGTCGCCAGTATGAATCCACCCGTCCTTGATGGTGATTGCTGTCTCGTCGGGCCGATTGTAGTAGCCCCGCATGACGGAATACTGGCCCGGCTGCCCTACGCGCACGAGTAGTTCGCCCGGCTCACCGGTCTTTACCGCGATACCTGCATCATCGACGATCCGAATCTCGACGCCGGGCGTCGGCCGCCCGATCGAGGAGCCGTGATCGAACTGCTCTTCATGCGAGAGGGAGGTCACACCTCCCACTTCAGTCATCGCAAAAAACGACACCAGCCGCACGTCCGGCAGCAGTGCTAGAAATTGTCTCTTTAGTTCGACCGGGAACGCTTCGCCCGTCACTACGATGCGCCTCAGCGATGCGCAGCGCGAAGGATCGTCTTTGATCTCGGGAAGCAGCATCCGGCATACCGTCGGGACCATACCAACGACGGTGATCTGTTCCTTCTCGATCGTATCAACGGTTTCACGCGGATCGAACTTCTTCATGACGATGAGCGTGCCACCGAGCGTCAGCGAATTGGCGAGCCGGGCAAAGCCGGTGCGATGGGCGAGCGGCGTCGTCACAAGATAGCGGTCGTCGCTCGAAATTCTCCATTCGACGGCGTTTATGAAACAATGCTGAACTACAACATTCGAGTGCGTTATGATCGCTCCCTTCGGATGTCCCGTTGTCCCCGAAGTGTACATAATGATTGCGTCATCCGACTCGATGGACAGCGGCGGGAGCCGCTCGGGGTCCGCCTTTCTAAGGTCAGCATATTCGACTGCGCCCTCGACGGCACTCCCTATGCTGATCCAGATCGCATCCGGATTTGCCTGCAGCACCTCGGAGATAGACGAGCCATTCCCTTCGAACACAATCGCCGCGGGCTGGCAATCGGCACAGATATGCTGGAGTTCGTGTGGCGTTAGCCGCGTCGTAACGGGAACTACGATCGCGCCTATCGAGAACGCGGCATAGAACACTTCAACGATCTCAATGCCGTTGGAAAGAAAGACCACAATTCGATCGCCGGGACCAACGCCCTGCGTCCGAAGAGCACTCGCGACGCCGCGGATTCTATGGTCGAGATCCCGATAGGTAATCCGTTCGTCACCGCAGATCAGAGCAATCTTATCAGGATGGCGCACGGCTTGCGCGCTAAGTATGGTTTCCAGGCGCATATTGGATGCTCAAACGACGTTAAAGGCTGGATACTGGACGTCGTCAGAAAGGCGATCCCACGCCACTTCCGCGCGTTGGCCGATTCTGACCGCATCCGCGTCCTTGTTCAGGATGTTGCCAAGGATGCGCACGCCTTCGTCGAGCTGGACGGTTGCGACCGAGAGGGGAAGTCGGCCATCGAGACCGGGGCCGGGAACGCGGATCACGGTGCAGGCATAGATCGTGCCCTTGCCCGTTACCTCGCGCCATTCCAGGTTCCGGCTGCCGGTAAAGATGCTGACCGGACGTGGATAGTGTTGAAACTGTCCGGTGTCCTTGCAGTACTGCAGCACCAACTTGCCTGCCTTGGCGCCATCCCAGAACGGCTTGGTGTCAACGTAAACCGAAGGTTTCGGGACGGGACGCCCCACCTTTTCATGAGCCATTTTAAGCCTCCAAAATCATAGCGGCGCTGGTACCCCAGTTCCGCGCGTAGGGAATAACGCCGATGCCGGTCACCAGCGCGTTCTTCGGATTGCCAACCTGGCGTCCACCACCCTCGCCGAACAACTGGCGAACGGCCTCAGCTAGATTGAGGCCCCCACTAGCAAGTCCGGGTTGACCGGCCGAGATTTGGCCTCCTCCGGTGTTGAGCGGCAACGTTCCCTTGTGCGAGAGATCGGTATCGAGGGTAAAATCGCTGCCTTGCCCACGCTTGCAGAAACCGAAATCCTCGAATTTCATCATGACGGCAATGGTGAAGTCGTCGTAAGGCTGGAACATGCGAATGTCCTTCGCTGTCAGCCCTGACTGCTTGAAGACCTTCGGCGCTATCGCCGAGAAACCGGTCTCAGTAATCTCCGACAGCGGCTTGTCGCCATTAAAATTTGTCACTTCAGCATAGGCCGTCGGAAACGCCATCTTAGTGATCCCGAGGCTGCGAGCCTTCTCCTCAGTCGTGACGAGAAAAGCGTTCGCGCCGTCGCAAAACATGACGCAGTCGAGGAGGCGCAGCGGATCCGCAATTACACGCGAATTTTCATAATCTGCCATCGTAATCGGCGTCTTGAACTTTGCGTAGGCATTCTCGTTGTGTAGAGCATGCTCGCGCTGCGTAATCGCGATCTTTCCCAGCGCTTCCGACTTGATCCCAAACTGATGGTTGTACCTGCTCATCAGAAGCCCGAACGTAGCCGGCGGTCCTTGGACGCCGGGCGGATCCTGGAATTCGGAACGGTAGGCTCCGTAGTTTGCACGCCACGCCGTGCTTGGAGCGTCCGCGGACAGAACGACGACGACTTCGCAATGTCCGTCGCGAATGGCGGATGCCGCGCGGGCAACGCCTCCGGTCGCCGAGCATCCGCCGGTTCCGCCGTAGTTGAGCCAACTCGGCGTAATGCCCAATGCCTCAGTCATGTAGACGGCAAAGAACGGATTGGGACACTCGCTCAGCGGAGTGGTCACGGAGAGGCCGTCGATGACATCCTTTGGAATTCCGGTTACGGCGAGAAGCTTGGCCAAGGCTTCACCTCCAAGGTCAAACGCGCTGCGTCCGGTCTTGAAGTCAATCGCCGTCTCCGAATACCCGGCGATTACGATGTCGCGTTTCTTCCCAGTCATTGTCACTCTCCGCGGAATGCTGGTGACCGCTTTTCACGAAAAGCCGCCAGCCCTTCGTCACGATCCTTGGTGAAGTAAAGCAGGAAGGAAGCGTCACCCTCGGCGTCAAAGCCGTCCGCAAGCGACATGTCGATGCCGCGATCAATCACGGACTTCGTCATCATCACCGGGATCGGCGCGTTATCGCTGATGGTTTTGGCGAGTTCGCGAGCCTTCTCCAGCGCCTTGCCTTGTTCGGTGACGTGATTGACGATACGGTAGCGCTCGGCCTCCGAGGCGGTAATCCGCCTGCCGGTCCACATCAATTCCTTGGCGAGCGGCTTCCCTATCAACCGTGGGAGCGTCTGGGTGCCCCCACCGCCCGGCATCATTCCGAGCTTAATCTCGGGCAGCCCGAATTTTGCGTTCGCGCCGGCGACTATGATGTCTCCGACGAGTGCGAGTTCCAGGCCGCCACCCAACGCAAACCCTTCGATAGCGGCTATTAGCGGCTTAGTGAAACCGCCGATGTCCTTGAAGAGCCGATTCACCTTCCGGGTCCTCTTGCGGTATCGGTAGAAGTCAAAATAGCCGTTTTCCTCAATCTCGAACTCGCTGGTATCGATCCCCGTGCAAAATGCCTTGTCGCTGCCAAGCAAAATGACCGCGCGTACGCCCCTGTCGTGCTCGAGCTCATTGAGTATCGCGAGGATCTCGTCGGCCGTCTGTTCTCGAAGCGAATTCAGCTTGTCAGGTCGGTTGATGGTGATTTCAACCCAGCCGTTTTGCCGGTTGAGAATGACATCCTGGTAGCTCATGTCTCTTCGTCTCCGATGATTTCAATGTTCGGTCTGTGATTCACCGCCCATCGCCGAGGCGATCTGAGCGTGAAGTTCGGCGATCTTGCGTGGGTTACACCTCGCTTCGTCGCTGATCTGAACCTCGAGCGCGATCCTGGCTGGAGGGCTCAACACGAGTGCGCGGTCGGCCATTTCGAGTGCGTCGTCAATCCGGTGCGTAATCAGCAAGCAGGTCTTTCGAAATTCGCGCGCAATCTGCAAGAAGTCGCGGCGCAACGCTTTCGACGTGACATGGTCGAGCTGGCTGAACGACTCGTCGAGGAACACGATTTCTGGATCGATGGCGAGCGCGCGGGCAAGCGAAACGCGCTGGCGCATGCCTCCCGAAAGCTCATGGACGTATTTGTCGTCCGCGCCGTCAAGACGGACCCGCGCAAGCCACTTCCTGGCGCACGCGCGTGCCTGTGACCTGGATTTTCCCACAATAAGAAGTCCCAATTCAACGTTCTCGGCTGCCGTCCGCCACGGCAAGAGCCTGTCGGTCTGGAAGCTGACCGAAAGCCGTCCCTTGAGCGCTTTGAAGGACGCATAGGGATCGAAGCCGGCCACCCGGATCCGGCCAGAGTTCGGGCACGTGGTACCCATGATTAGATTCAGGACCGTGCTTTTTCCAGCGCCGGTCTGGCCGAGGAGAACGACGACTTCACCGCGGCGGACGCTCATCGAAAGGTTATCGACCGCCAGATAGTTGCCGAACGTCTTGGTGACGTCGCGAACCTCAATGAGGGTTTCCTCGCTCATCTTACCGTCGCCTCCGCACGCCATTTCAGAGAGATCTTTTCCAGTCCGTTCACGATTGCCTGCAACAGCAAGTTTAGGATCACGAGGAAGAAGGTCCATGCCAGCACCTGATCGATCCTAAATGTCGACTGGGCGAGGTTCATTCGCGCGCCGATACCGACTGCGGATGCGACGAGTTCGGCGAAGATCACCATGCGGATCGCGTAGCCGATCACCGATTTCGTGGTAAGGAAAATGTAGGCCACGATGTGCGGGAGGATGAGATAGCGAAGCACCTGCCAACGCGACGGACGGAAGCTCTCGATCATGTCGACGAGCTCTTTCGGTAAAGCGCGTACGCCTTCGTAGACGTTGAGGGCGTAGAACGGCAGCAGGATGACCAGCAGAATAAAGAAAATTCTCGATTCCGGATTTTTGAACCAGAACACCGCAATCAGCATCCACGACAGGGCGGGAATACCGGTATCGATAACGACGATGGCCTTCAGATATGGGCGAACGGAAGGAAACATTCCCATCCCGAGTCCGATCAATACCCCCGCAACCATCGCAATCATGACGGAAATGGCGAGGCGGACGAGTGTGACGGCAACGTGGTAGGGATCCGAGAAGAACAGCTCCCGTGCCGCATTCCAGACGGTCACGGGCGACGGCATGATGTAGTCCGGCACGAAGCGGCTGGTGATTTCCATTGCAACAAGAAGGACAATGACAACAACGCACGTCGCGAAGATATCGCGTCTTCCCTCGGGGTTCTTCCGTGCTGCGGCCGCTCCGGCCAGCGGCTTAACGAGTTCCGCAGGGACTGAGCGCTCGGGACGCGAGGTTCGATCTACCGCAATAGACATCGGTCTTTCCGTCATGATGGGTCAGGCGGCAAAGAAGTTCTGATCGACCGGCCTGGTCAGCAGGCCGTTGCGCGCCAAAAACTCGCTTGCAAGAAGTATCGACGATCTCGAAAGTTCGTCGCTCATAGGCCGGTAGGTGAAAGCGAGGCGCTTCGAACTCATGGCCTCCTTGAGCGTATCCGGTGCAATGCCAGTCTTGTTGCCAAACAGATCGACGGCCTTCGTCGTGTTCGCGTTGATGCCGCTGAGGCAATCTTCGAAGACCTTGCTGACCATGGCCGCGATGCCAGGATTGCCATCGGCCAATTCCTTGCGGATCGCCACCCCAAAATAAGGTAGCTCCAGCGCGCCAGAGAGCCGTTTATAGACGTCGCCTGCCTTCAATATCACACGTAAGTCAGGCTTCTTCATCAGCCCTGTCGTTATGTTAGGCTCCCACGACAAGGCCGCGTCGGCTCGATCAGCCATCAGCAGCGTCACCGACGCGGCAGGATTGTCGACGTTCTGAATCGTTGCCTCTTTTTCGATGTCGAATGCGAACGCCTCGTTGATGAGGGCTTTGACCATGCGATACGTGCCGGTCGACTGCAGGGCCGCGATCGTCTTGCCTTTGAGCTGAGACACGTTGTCCACGTCGCCCTTGGGTGCCAACAGGGCGATCATGTTGGCGTCGGTGATCGTACAGAGGTACTTGATAGGCACGCCGGCCTGGTAGCGGGCAGCGAAGGTATCCCAACTCCCGATGCAGACGTCGTAGTTTCCAGCGACGAAGTCGTTGTAGTAGGTCGACACGGCCGTATACGGAGCCGGATCAGGAAAGGAGAGACCATTCTTGCTGCCAAGGTCGTTGGCGAGAATGTACTGGACCGGCAGCACCGTAAAACCCGGCTGCAGCGATGCCCATCGCACCCGAATGTCCGCCGCCGCCATTGCGTGCCGGATAGATGATGGCAACGCAAATGAGCTCGCGGCCGCAGCGGCGAGTAAGTGTCGCCTAGAAAGGTGCGCCATTGTCTCCTCCCGGATCGGTGCGTGGACCGCGTCTTTTTTTGCTCTTTGGCTTCGCTGCGCCCTGTTCCGGAAAGACCAATCCGATCTCGATCAGAACCCTTGAACCGACCCTATTCTTGCCAAAGTCGGGACGATAGCGCATTTTCGACGCTATGCCGTTCCATTTTTGGGACGAACCGGGGTGGGATCCCAGATGGAGGGGATGCAGGCTATGACCAGAAAATTGGACCTGAACGCGCTCCTGCTGTTTTTCGAGGTCGTCAATGCCCGCAGCATCAGCAGCGCGTCGAGAAAGCTCGATATTCCAAAGTCCACGGTAAGCCGTAAGCTAATGTTTCTTGAAGATCAGCTCGGAGCCGTCCTCTTCAAAAAGGGAGGCCGCAAGCTTGCAGTGACGGACATCGGCCAAGCTCTCTACGAGCACTGCGAACGCATCGCCGCCGAGATAGAGGAAGCGGGTCTCGGAACAACGCGAATGCAAACCGAGCTGCGGGGAATGCTCCGGGTCAGCATGCCCGTGGATTTCGGCACCGGCTGGCTAAGCAGCGCAATCGCCGCATTCGCCGTCAGTTACCCCGAGATCCACCTCGTGATTGATGCCAACAGCCGGTGGATCGACGTGTCGGTCGAACCTTACGATGTGGCCGTGCAACTGGGCACTCTTCCCGAGACGCACGGCGGCGTCCGCCACCTGGCAAGCATTACGCGCGGCGTTTATGCGAGCCCCTCGTTCCTGGAAAGAAGAGGCGTTCCCCTCAGCGTCGACGATTTCGAACGCTTCGATTGCATCGTGACCGAACATCAGCGCGCCGAAGGCGTATGGAATTTCCGCAGCGGGCTTGGTGTCAAGGTCATCGACGTTGTCGGACGGATTTCCGTGAATCACATCGGAGTGGCACGCGAACTCGTAATCGGTGGAGTCGGACTTGGCATTCTTCCGAACATCATGTGTCAGAACGATGTAAGAGCCAAACGACTGGTTCGCGTGCTAACTGACTGGGAAAGTCCGTCACTGCAGGTCAGTGCGACCTTTCTCGGCAAGCGCAAGGAGTCGCGACGCCTGCGCGCGTTTCTCGATTTTATGGAGCGCAAACTCAAGATCGAAGGAAGCGCCGGCCAAGCGTTGTCGACCATGCAAGGCGCGGCTGAGCTGAGAACGACTTGACCGTTATGGAAGGAGATCGCCCGCCTCTACACTATACCGCAATTTTTGATACACGTGCTTGATCTCGACAAAACTCGGTCAGCGCCTCATAGCCATGAAGGCCGCCAAGTCCGCTGCAGCAGTAGCCATCAGTCTCGGCTTCGGCAAACAGCTTGTTGCGGTCGTTTATCTAGATAGTGCCAACGCCGCAACGCGCCAAACACTGTCGAACTGCGGGCTGCAATCGGCGGCGCCGCGCGCTCAGCGGAAGTTGCCCTTGGTCTCGGGGATCAGGACGGCACCAATGAGATAGATCACGAACACGCCAACCGCGAAGTAGGCCAGCGACACGGGAATCTCCGCAGCGCTGCCGCTGACCAGCGAGACCAAAGTCGGCATCATGCCGCCAAGCGCAAAGCCGATATTCCAGGACAGGCCCGTGCCGCTCGCGCGCAACGCTGTCGGGAAACGCTCGTTGAGGAAGATCAGCACCGGCGCGTATCCGGCATTGCCAATGAAGGCGATGGCGAACGCATAGAGCGTGATCTGCATCGTGTCCTTGGTGGCAGCCAGGTTGAGATAGCAGAGCGGCAGCAGCACCGCCGCCAGCACGCCGATGATGAGGAACGTCTTCTTGCGGCCGATGCGGTCGCTAAGCGCACCCACCAGCACCGCGGAGAAGAACGCCGAGACGCTCGCGCCCATCAGGATCAGCGATGAGGTCTGGTTCGGGACCGCATTAATGACTTTCAGGAAGCTCGGCAGATAGCCCGAGGTCAGATAGTAGCCGGCACCGCCGCCGAACGTGATCAGCAGATTGACCAGCAAGACGCCGCGATACTCGCCGGAGAACACGTCCCTGACCGGCGCCTTCGAGACCTTCGCCTGCTTGTTGCCCTGCTGGCGCTTGAGCTCCTTGAAATAGGGCGACTCCTCGAGATTGCGGAAGATGAACCAGCCGAGCAAAGAGCTCAGCAGGCCGGAGAAGAACATGAAGCGCCAGCCCCACACGGCGAAGGCATCGCCCGGGAAGATCGAGGACGTAATCAGGAAGATGAAAGACGCGAGCAATGCGCCGATGCCGGCGCCGCCGCCGCCGACCAGTCCCGACATCGCGCCGCGCCAGTGCGCCGGCACAGACTCGGTGCCGATGGTGTGGGTGGAGGCCACGACGCCGCCGACGAAGATGCCCTGCACCAGGCGCAGGATCAGGAAGATGATCGGTGCGAGCACACCGACTTGCGCGATGGTCGGCAACAGACCGAAGGCCGCCGTGCTGATACCGACGCCGACGATCGCAATCAGCATGGCCTGCTTGCGGCCGTGCACGTCGGCATAGTGACCGAACACCGCCGAGCCGAGCGGCCGCATCAACAGCGTCACGGCGAACGAGCCATAGACCGCGGCCAGCGACAGCGCCGCATTGCTCGAGGGAAAGAACAACGCGCCGACGACCGGCGCCACATACAATAAAATGAACAAATCAAACAGATCGAGCGCCCATCCGAGCACCGAGGCGATGATCGCATTGACCATCTGCTTGTTGTCCGCCGAGCTTCGCGCACCCGCGACCGGCATATCCATCTCAGCCATGTTGTTTTACCTCCCCCGTTTGATAGAGCCGCGGTCCGCGCCATTGCGAACCGCGGCGGTTTTTGTCGCGTATCAGCGGCCGGCGAATTTCGGCGGGCGCTTGGCGTTGAAGGCCTCGACGCCTTCCTTGAAGTCCTCCGATTGGCGCAGACGGCTGTAGCAATGGCCTTCGAGCTCGATCGCGATCGCGAGCGTCGAATCCTCGGTGTCGTTGAGGAGCTTCTTGGCCGTGCGCTGCGCCAGCGGCGAGAAGGTGCGCAGCTCATCGACCAGCTTGTCGGTCGCCTTCTCCAGCTCGGCATCCGGTACACATTCCGTCGCGATGCCCCAATCGAACGCCTGCTTGGCCGAGATGCGCTTGGAGCGCATCACGATGTCCTTGGTGCGGGTGATGCCGACCATCTTCTGCAGCCGCGCCGAACCGCCCGACCCCGGGATCTGGCCGAGCTTCTGCTCCGGCAGCGCGTATTGCGAGGTCTCCGATGCAATGCGGAAGTCACAGGCGAGCGACAACTCGAAGCCGACGCCGAAGCAATAGCCGCGGTTGGCGACGATCACGGGCTTGGCGCAGCGCGCCGGTGCTGCGATGTTCCAGGCGAGCTTGGAAACGTGTTCTGGGCTCGCTTCCATGAAGCCCCCGATATTGCCGCCGCTGGAAAAGTGCTCGCCCTCGCCGCGCAGCACGATGATGCGGACGCGCGGATCCTCGTCGAGCGTCTCGAAGGTGAGGCGAAGCTGGTCGCGCTGCGGCATCGCCACGACGTTGTAGGGCGGACGTCCCAAAATGATGTCGGCGCGCTCATGCGCTTCTTCGATCTCGACCTTGAACCCGTCGAGCCTGGCGAGCCGGGGATCGGCGAATGTGTAGAGTGACGGCATGTTGGGCTTCCTTCTGTTGAGTGCGTGATGGTCAGGCGGCGTCCGACGGCGGCAGGCGCTCGGCCTCGTATTCTCCAGCGACGAGCAGTCGCCGCAGCAGCTTGCCGACCGGCGATTTGGGAATCGCGTCGACGAAGACGTAGCGGCGCGGCCGCTTGAAATTGGCAAGGCCCGAGGTGCGGCAGAACTGCTCGAGCTCGACGTCCGAAACCGAGCGATTGCGCTTGACGAAGGCGGCGACGATTTTGCCCCACTTCTCGTCGGCGACGCCGACCACGGCAACCTCATCAACCGCCGGATGCAGCGACAAGCAGCTCTCGATCTCGACCGGAGAGACGTTCTCGCCGCCGGTGATGATCATGTCATCAACGCGGCCGGTGACAAACAGATCGCCGTCGGGATCGACCAAGCCGGTGTCGCCGGTAAAATACCAGCCCTCACGCATCGATTTTGCGTCGGCCTCCGGGCGGCGCCAATAGCCTTCGAAGGCCTCGTCACCGGCGAGCGTCGCGATGATCTCGCCCTCCTCGCCGACCGCCGCAAGATCCGCGACCGACCGCGCACCGATGCGCACGACCTTGACATGCTGGTTTAGCCCGGCCTTGCCTGCCGAGCCCGGCTTTGCCGCGGCATTTTGGTCGATCGTAAAGGTGTAGATCTCGGAGCTGCCGTAGTGATTGACGAACAATTCCGGGTTGAACGCCTCGTTCAGCTTCTTCAGCAGTCCGTCGGTCATCGACGCACCGGCAAACCCGAGCTTGCGCACGCTGGAGACGTCGGTTGCGGCAAAGTCCTCGTGATGGACGAGGTCGTGATAGAGCGTCGGCACCAGATAGAGGTTGGTGATCGCTTCCTGCTCGATCAGCGCCAGCGCCTGGCGGCTGTCATAGCGCGGCAGGCAGACGAAGCTGCCGCCGATCAGCGACATCGCGAGCAGCGAGCGGACGCCCATGGTGTGGTAGAGCGGCATGACGCCGAGCGTGCGCTCGCCGCGGCCGTAGAGGTTCTGTGCGACATGGGCGATCGCCGCGGCACGTTCGGCGCGATGCCGCCGCGGCACGCCCTTTGGCCGCGACGTCGTGCCGGAGGTGTAGAGCATGATCGACCAGGCGTCCGTGCCGACGCGCGGCTCGGCATCGGGCGCGGCGTCCCGGATCAGGTCGGCGAAGCTGGTCGCCTCGCCTGTGCCCGGGCCGACGGATACGCGCAGCAGCCGGCCGGCGAGCGCCGATCCCTGCACTGCCTCCGCCGAAATATCCTGATAGACAAGCGCGCAGGCTTCGGCGTTCTCGATGCAATAGTCGAGCTCGTCGGCCTTGGCCCGCCAGTTGATCGGCGTGATGACGAGGCCGGCGAACTGGCAAGCCCAGTGCAGCGTCGCCGCTTCCCAGCGGTTTTGCAGCAGCGTGACGACGTGATCGCCCGGCTTGAGGCCGAGGCGATCGAACGAGGCCGAGAGTGCGGAGATCTTGTCGTACCATTGCCGGTAGGTCAGGCGGAGATCGCCGTCGATCAACGCGATGGCGTGGGGATCGCGCGCGGCGCTGGCCATGAAGCTCCTGGCGAGATCAAGCATCGGACGTCTCTTCTTTGGATGAAGCAAGCTGGGCGGCGGCTTCCAGCGCCGCCTGAATGATCGGGGTGTAGCCGGTGCAACGACACAGATGGCCGCTGAGGAGATCGCGGATCTCAGCTTCCGTCGGCGCCGGGTTGCGGCTGAGATAGTGGTCGAGCGACATCAGGATGCCGGCGGTGCAGAAGCCACACTGGAGTGCGTGGTTGCGGCGGAATGCGTGCTGCAGCACGCCGAGCCGGTCCGCGGAGGGCGCGAGCCCTTCGACCGTCTGGATCTCGCAGCCGTCGACCTGCGCGGCGAGCGTCAGACAGGACCGCGTCAGCATGCCGTCGACGACGATGGTGCAGGCGCCGCAGACGCCGTGCTCGCAGCCGACATGAGTGCCGGTCGCACCCAGCTGATGGCGCAGGAAATCGGACAGCAGCATGCGCGGCTCGGCTTCCGCCTCGACGGGCTTGCCGTTCAGCGCGAAGCGAATGGAATGGCGGTGGCTTGCCTTAAGGCGGGTCATTGCAGCACCTGGCCGATCAGGTCGCGGCCGATCAGGCGAACGAGGTCGCGTCGGTAGCGGGCCGTGGCGTGGACGTCGTCGCGCGCGCCGAGCTCGTAGGCGAAGGCGTTGAGGGCATCGTCGAGCGCGCTGCCCTCCAGAGCCGGCCAGTCCCGCGCGGCCGGAACGTCGGCGACGCCGCCGACGGCAAGGCGCACGCCCGTGGAGGTCTTCATCGCGCCGCAAGCGACGATGGCGAAATCGCCGTGACGGCGCGCGACCTCGCGGAAGGCGAAGCGCGATCCCTTGATGACGGGCAGCGAGATACCCTCGATCAGCTCGTCATCGGCACGTGCGGTCAGCATCATGCCGGCGAAGAAGTCCTTGGCGGCGACGCGGCGACGTCGTTTGGCACTGCGCAAAAGCACCTCGCCGCCGAGTGCGACCAGAGCCAGCGGCATCTCGGCGCTGGGGTCGGCATGCGCGAGCGAGCCGCAGATGGTGCCGCGGCTGCGGGTCTGCATATGCCCGACCCAGGGCAGCGCCAGCGCCACCAGCGGCAGCGCCTCGGCGAGATCGAGCCAGGCGAGCAGATCGGCCTGGCGGACGCCGGCGCCGATGACGACGGCATCGCCCTTCCGCTCGATCTTGCGCAGCTCCTCGAGGCACATGATGTCGATCAGCAGTTTTGGTTTGGCGAGCCGCATGTTGAGCATCGCCATCAACGACTGGCCGCCGGCGAGCACGCGGGCATCGCCGCCTTGCTGCGCCAGTCCTTCGAGGACGTCACCGATGCTCTCGGCGCGGAGATAGTCGAATGCGGGCGGCTTCATCGGCGCCCCCCGAACAGACCGGCCACCTTCGCCAGCAGGGCGAACAGCGAGAAGCCGCCACCCTCTGCGCCACTGCCGCCCGCCTTGCGCGCCAGCGCCGTGAAGAACTGCCCGATGATCACGCGCGTCGCGCCGTCGAGCAGACGGCCGCCGATGCTGGCGACCTTGCCGCCGATCGCGGCATCGTAGCTGTAGGTCAGCGTTGTTCCGCCGCCGCCGTCGGGCGCGAGCGTGATGCGTCCCTCGGCGTTGCCGAAACCGAGCGCACCGGTGGCGCCGCCGCGCAAGGTGACCGCGCGCGGCGGATCGAGATCGAACAGCTCCACGTCGGCGCGATAGCGCCCGCTGACGGGGCCAATGCCGAGCGTGACGTCGGCGCGGAAATGCGTGTCGGTGATCCTGTCGACGCGCTGGCAGCCGGGAATGACGGATTGCAGGGTGTTCGGATCGAGCAGCATCGCCCAGACCTGCTCCGGCGCGCCCTTCACCGAGGCCTGCCCCTCACCGCGCAGCCGCCGGTCGCCCTCGCGCACGGGCGCCGCGGTCGCACCGCCAGCGGGCGGCGGCGGTTCGGCGCCGCGCACCAATTCCGCAAGCCGCGCCGGCACCAGCGGCAGCGTGATGTCGGCAACGCCGAGCGCATCCGCGACCGCATTGGCGATGCAGACCGGCGTCGACATGCAATTGCCTTCGCCGACGCCTTTCGCCCCGAGCGGCGTGAACGGCGACGGCGTCTCCATGTGGATGATCTCAGGCTCCGGCACTTCGGTGGTGGTCGGCAGCAGATAGTCGGCGAGCGTCCCCGTCAGAAAACTGCCGTCCTCAGCGTAGGCATATTCCTCGTAGAGCGCGGCTCCGAGCGCTTGGGCGAAGCCGCCGCGGATCTGGCCGTCGACCATGCCGGGATGCAAGATGGTGCCGCAGTCGTGCATGGTGACATAGCGGTCGATCCGCGTCTCCAGCGTGGCGCGATCGATCTCGACGCCGCAGAAGTCGAAGATGAAGCCGTGGCAGAGTGAGGAGTTGATGCGGTCCTCGTCGTCGGGCGGCGTCAGTTCCGGCGGCGTCCAGAACATGGTCTCGCGGATGGTCTGGCCGGCATCATCGGGCAGCGAACCCGGCGACCAATGGCTCAGCGCCGCGACGCGCGAGAACGCGATCCGGTTCTCCGGATTGTGTCTTGAGGCAACGAAGCCTTTTGCGAACACGATGTCGGCGGCCTCGACGTTGAGCTGGCTGGCGGCGATGCGGGCAAGACGGCCCGCCACGCGTTCCGCCGCAAGCTTAGCCGTGCCGGCCACGGCCGCAGCAAATCGGCTGGCGTAATTGCCCGATGCAATCGACCAGGCATCCTTGGCGGTGTCGATCTCGGTGTTGACGCGGATGTCCTTTGGCTGAAGGCCGAACACGTCGGCGACGACCTGCGACAGCACGGTGCGATGGCCCTGCCCCTGCGGCACCGAGGCAACATGAACCGTGACGCTGCCAACCGGATCGAGCCCAACGGTCGCGGTCGCCTGCGCGCCGTTCTTCGGGCCGGCCTTGCGGCGCTCGGCCGCCGTCAGCACGGTGGTGATGTAGCCCATGTTGGACACGCTGGGTTCGACCACGGCGGTGAAGCCGATGCCGTAGAGGCCGCCACGCGCCCGCACCTCGTCACGCTTCGCCTTCAGCTCCGTGAGCCTGCCCTGCTCGGCCGCGCGCGCGACCGCCTCCTGGTAGTTACCGGAATCCAGCAGCGCACCGGTCGCAGTGCGATAGGGAAACGCGCCTGTAACGATCAGATTGCGCTTGATGACATCGAGCGGATCGAGGCCGAGCCCGATCGCGATCCGCTGCACCAGCCGTTCCAGCGCGAAATAGACCTGCGGCCCGCCAAAACCGCGATTGAGGCCGGTCGGCGTCTTGTTGGTGACAACGACGCGGTTGCGGATCCTGACATGGCGGATGTCGTAGGCGCCGGTCAGATTGCCATGCATGCGGTAGAGCGTAGCGGGCTCGGGCGCACGCAGATGCGCGCCGCAATCCTCGACCTGGTCCCAGTCGAGCGCGAGGATTTTTCCGTCGGCCGCGACCGCCGCGATCAGAGTCGTCGCACGGTTGGTGGCCGACACCGACGCAGTGAGATGCTCGAGCCGGTCCTCGATCCACTTCACCGGCCGTCCCGTGACGCGCGCCGCAGCCGCGATCAGCACGATATAGGGAAACACGCCCTGCTTGACGCCAAAGCTGCCGCCGGAGTCCGGCGGCGTGCGCAGCCGCAGCCGGTTGCCCGGCACCTTGAGCGCACGCGCGATCACTGTGTGGATGCTGAACGGGCCCTGGAAATTGGCGAGCACTTCGAACGCATCTTCGCCGGCGTCATGCGAGGCGACGACGCCATAGGTCTCGATCGGCGTGCAGGAATTGCGCGGGTATTTGATGCCGATGGAGAAGCGGTGCGGCGCATCGGCAAAGGCCTTCCGGGGATCGCCATAGCTGAAGTGGCGATCGCTGGCGAGATTGCCGGGAAAGCCGTCGTGCAGCAGCGGCGCGCCCGGCGCGAGCGTGCCGAGCGGATCGACGACCGCGGCGCGCGGGCGATAGTCGACATTGATCAGCTCCGCCGCGTCCTCGGCGCGGGCGCGGTCGGTGGCCACGATCACAGCCACGGGCTCGCCGACATAGCGCACGCGGTCCATCGCGATCGGCCAGCACTCGACCGGCGCCTTGACGCCGACGACGAGGCTGGTGGTAACGGCCTTGACGTCGCGGCCGATCAAAACCGCTGCGACGCCCGGCAGGCGCTTTGCCGCTTCAACGTCGATGGAGAGAATATCAGCGTGCGCATGCGGCGAGCGCAGGATGGCCGCGTGCAACGTACCGGGCGCAACGCCGAGATCGTCGATGAAGCGGCCATGGCCGCTGAGCAGCGCGGCATCCTCGACGCGCTCGATCGAACGCCCGACCCACGGTCTGTCGCCACTCTGATCGACTGGATTTGCGGATTGAACCGCAGCTTGCACCATGTCCCGGCATACCTCCCGACGCGCTCTTTGACGCGGCGGTGACAGATGTCAGGACGAGGGCTGTGCGGGCCATACCGCCCGCTCTCACGACTTACCAAATCGTCTCATTCGAGCGCGTGCAGCGCAATATCAGCCGCAAGACTCAGCCCGCAAGACGCGAGACTTTGCGAAACTCGCGCGGGCTGACGCCGGCATGATCGCGGAAGAAGCGCGTGAAATGCGCCGGCTCCGGAAAGCCAAAACGCTCGCTGAGCTCGCCGAGCGGCGTCTCCTCGCGCATCACCGCATCGAGCGCGCGCTCCATGCGGACGACGTTGAGATAGAGTTTTGGCGAGACGCCGAGCGAGGTCTCGAACAGGCGGAAGAATTGCGCCCGCGACAGGCCGGCGCCCTTCACGAACTGGTCGACGTTGGCATAGGAATCGTGCGTCCGCATCGCGTCCATCGCGCGGCGGATGCGCCAGTCGCAGCTCACCGCGCTCATGCCGCGGATCGAGATCGGAAAGCTGCGCCAAGGCGTGAAGCGCTCGATCACCGCGATCATGAGGTCGGACAGCGTCTGCTCGTGGGTCCGCACCGCATCCGGATTCGCCATCATTTCAGCCGCCAGATGCAGCGTGAGCTGGCGGATGCGCGGCGAGACCTCGCCCGAAGCCCGGTCGAAAAAGCCCGGCGCGCCGCTCGCGCCCCAGCCGGGACGGAACTCCTTCAGCCATTCCGGTTCGATATAGAGCGCCATGATGAGCGTACGCGGACGGTTAGCGTCGTGCACGTAGGCGTGCGGCTTCCAGCCGTCGACCAGCACGGCGGCAGTGTCCGTCAGCGGCGTGACCTGGTCGCCGACCAGGAACTGGGTGTCGGCGCCCTCGACCTTGAGCAGGACGTGGCAGTGATGATGGGCGTGGCGAACCAGCGAACGGTCCATGTCGAGCAGCGCGACCCTGCCGAAAGCGCCGTGAGCGATGCGCAGGGCCGTCGACATCAGTTCCTTCCTCCCGGCATTGCGCCGCAAAATGATTGGCTTGTTGGCGCGGCACTATAAGCAGCACCGGCTACATATTCCAACCGCGCACAAAGACGCAAGTTGCCGTCGGGCATCAAGCCGCTCATGTCCCCGCCTCCGCAAGCAGCCGCGTGATCGCGACGCCGGGGTCGGCCTGCAAGGCGGTGGCCAGATCGACCTCCTCCTCGCCCTTGACCCGGATGCGCTTGAAGGCGAGCTCCGGCGCGCTGACCGGCGCGGTCGCATCCAGGCCCATCTTGGCGCTGATGCCGTTGTCGGTGGTCGGATCGAGTTTCGAGCCGAGCGCGCCAGCCACGACCATGAGATCGCGGTCAGCCTGGAAGCGCGTCGCCACCGCCCATTCGATCTCCTCGGACGAGGAGATGTCGACGTCCTTGTCGACCACGACCACCTGCTTGATATCGTAATGCGCGCCGAAGGCGCACATCATGACGTTCTTGGGCTCGCCGTCATTGGTCTTGTCCACTTTGATCGCGAGATGGTAGCGGCAGGTGCCGCCGCGCGTGAGACGGACGTCGATCACGCCAGGAAAGCTGCGGCGCAAGTGCTGAAGCAGCGTTGCCTCGCGCGGCACGCCGCCGAGGATGAGATGCTCAAAGCCGCCGCCGACGATGGTGTGGAAGATCGGCGCCTTGCGATGCGTGATGGCATCGACCTCGATCACCTCGCGGTTGGCACGCGGACCGTAATATTGAGGGAATTCGCCGAACGGCCCTTCCGGCTCGCGCACGCCCTGCAGAATGCGGCCCTCGATCACGATTTCCGCGTGGGCCGGCACGCGCACCGAATTGGTGCGGCATTTGACGACATCCACGGGCGCGCCGAGCAGCGCGCCCGCAATCGCCATCTCGTCCTCGTCGAGCGCGGCAATCGCTTGCGAAGCCAGCATCAGCGCTGGATGCGCGCCGATCACGATCGCGATCTCCAGCGCCTGTCCCAGCTCCTCCGCGAAGCGGTAGTAGGAGAACGTGTGCCGCGGCAGCAGCAGCACGCCAATACGGTTCTTGCCGGAGATCTGGCAGCGGTGGATCGAGACGTTCTGCACGCCGGTCTTGGGATTGCGGGCGATCAGCAGGCCGGCCGTGATGTAGGGACCACTGTCGCGCTCATTGTGCTTGGGCACCGGAAGCTGGCGCAGCAGATCGACCTCGTCGTGCACGACCTCCTGCACCGGACCGCTCGCGACCTCATGGATGGGAAGTGGATTGCTCGCGGCGGCGAGGAAGCGCGGCAGCAACTGGTCCTCGGTGATGCCGATGGACTCGGCGACCCAGTCGCGCCCGGTGAAGAGATTGGCGACGACAGGAATCTCGTGCCCGTCGGGGCGCGGAAACAGCACCGCGCTGTCGCGCTCCAGCCGCTTGGCGATCGCGGCGAGCTCGTCAGCCAGCCCAATGCCCTCGCGGGCAATCGCGAGCTTGCCGCGTTCGGCAAGATGAGCGAGCCAGGTGCGCAGATCGGCGGGCGCGTTCGAGCCTTTCCTCGCAACATCTTCCATTCGCATATGACGGGTCTTTCCTTGGTCTCTAAGTCAGGGCGCGATCTTGCGCAGCGACGGCGAGCGGCGCTTGAGCGCATCGTCTTCGCCCCAGCGGCGCACGATTCCGATATCGATGTCGAACAGGTCGAGCACGCGGCCGACGGTGTGCTCGACCATGTCATCGAGGTTTTCGGGCTTGGCGTAGAAGGCGGGCACGGGCGGCGCGATGATCGCGCCCATCTCCGAGAGGGAAGTCATCGTCCTGAGATGGCCGGTGTGCAGCGGCGTCTCGCGCACCATCAGCACCAGGCGGCGGCGCTCCTTTAGCACGACATCGGCGGCGCGAGTGAGCAAGGTCGTGGTGACGCCCGAGGCGATCTCGGACATCGAGCGCATCGAGCACGGCGCGACGATCATCCCTCCGGTACGGAACGAGCCGCTCGAAATCGCCGAGGCCATGTCGTCGATGGCATGGTTGACATTGGCGAGCGCCCTCACCTCCGCGATCTTCAGATCGGTCTCATAGGCAAAGGTAAGCTCGGCCGTCTTCGACATCACCAGATGGGTCTCGACGCCGGCATTGCGCAGCAGCTGCAGCAGACGCACGCCATAAGTGACGCCGGAGGCGCCGGAAATGCCGATGATCATCCGCTTGGGCGTTGCGTCCTGCATATTTGCGGTTTCGCTCCCTGGGTCCCGCGTCACGCGGGTCCGCCGGGAGACTAGGCAATCTCATCCATCATCACAAATAATGATTGATTATATCATTCATCATTTGCGATGATGACGCGGGAGCAAGACCGGCGAAGGAAGGACGGGTCCGTGGAACTCAGGCAGATGCAACATTTCCTGTGCCTGGCCGAGGAGAAGAACGTCACCCGCGCCGCGCGCCAGCTCAACATCGTGCAACCGGCGCTGAGCATGCAGATCGCCAAGCTCGAGGCCGAGCTCGGCCAAAAACTGTTCGACCGCAGCGTCCGGGGTATGACGCTGACCAGCGCCGGCGAGGCATTGGTGCGGCTGACGGCACCGATCGTGCGCGATGCCGAGTATGCGCGGCAGGAGATGGCCCAGCTGGGCGGCCGCATCTCGGGCCGCGTCTCGGTCGGCCTCATTACTTCGGTGGCGCAGAGCACCATGGCGAGTTCGTCGGCGACCGTCGCCAGCCGCTATCCCGAGATCACGCTGTCGGCCTGCGAGGGCTATACCGAGACGCTGGTCGAATGGGTCAACACCGGTCAGCTCGATTTCGCGCTGATCAACGTGCCGCGCCGGAAAACGCCTCTCGCCGCGCATCGCATTATGGACGAGGAGATGGTGTTTGCCTGCCGGAAGGACAGCCCGAACAGGCCGCCAGCCAAGCTGCGCTTCGACCACATCGCGAGGTTCGATCTGGTGCTGCCGTCGAAGCGTCACGGCCTGCGACTCATCCTTGACGAGCACGCCGCCGCCGCCGGCATTGACCTGAGGCCGCGGCTCGAGCTCGACACGCTGCCCGCGCTCTGCGACGTCATCGCGACCACCGATTTCGTTACGGTTTTGCCGACCATCGCGCTCCGGCAATCGCTTGCGAGCGGGACCATCCGGGCCCATCGCTTCGACGAACAAAGGATCGTGCGTTCGATCGCCTGGGTGCATCATCCGCGGCGCGCGGTGTCGGTCGCGGCCAAAGCTGTGCTCGACGTCATCAGCCACGATCTGGCACAGGCCGCAGCAGTGGTGAGAGAGTTCGTAGAGCCCGCTTCCAGCGGCAGACGGCCGCGGAGGAAGACGATTTCCTGAATTCCGAACGCCGCTCGGACAAGATGTCGCGCTCATCCTAAAATGAGACGGGTTGGTAAGTTTCGAGACGAGCCGGCATGACGGTCACGTCAAGTCGCTGATTACGGTCCAGGCTCAGAAAATCGCGGCCTTGCGCTCCTCCCGGACTATTCTTGTCACGGACGCTCCCAAGGTTCGCAGAGCAAGACACGTCGGGAGATTCGGTCCGAGATGGCAAGGTTCGGTCACAGCAAGATCACGGACGGCACCAGGCGGCACGTTGAGGGATTTCATCCTGACCGCAGGTCTCTGCTCTCGCTCGGCGTAGGCGCGGCTCTCTCCGCCACCGGACTGCATCCTGCGCAAGCGCAACACTATCCCGCGCGTCCAATCCAGGTGCTCGTGCCCTTCGCCGGCGGCAGCGCCAGCGACGTCATCACGCGCATCCTTCTCAACCGCATGTCGACGTCATTGGGACAAGCCTTGGTGGTGGACAATCGCCCTGGCGCCGGCGGCAATATCGGCACGGCGGCCGCGGCGCATGCGGCCGCGGACGGGTATACGTTGCTGATGAGCACGTCCGGCCCACTGGCTGCGAACAAGTCTCTCTATAAGGAGCTTCGCTACGAACCGCTGAAGGACCTCGCCCCGATCGGCCTGTTCGCGGCGCTACCGAATGTCGTCGTGATCAATTCGAGGCTGCCGCCGAAATCCCTGCGCGAGCTGATCGAATACGCCAAGGAGCACCCTCGGGAGCTGAACTACGGAACGGTCGGCGTCGGCTCGTCGCAGCACCTGGCGGCCGCCTATTTTGAGCAGCTCACCGGCACCGAGATCACGCACGTTCCCTATCGCAACATCGCCGCATACACGCCGGACTTCATCGCGGGTCAGGTCCCGCTCGGCTTCCAGCTGCTGCCGAACGTCATCGGCCTGATCCGGAACGGCGATGCACGTCCGCTCGCGGTCGCCAGCGACAAGCGCATGACGGCCCTGCCGGACGTGCCGACCGCAGCCGAGGCCGGCCTGAAGGATTACGAAAGTGCCGCTTGGTTAGCGCTGCTCGCTCCGGCGAATACGGACAAGACTGTCATCGACAAGCTCTACAAAGCCATGGTCGAAGCCGTGAACGATCCGAAGGTGCGCGCCCTCTTCGTCGAACAAGGGGCCGAGCCGCTGGTGATGGACCCGCAAGGTCTGAAGGATTTTATGACCTTGGAGGCCGCGAAATGGGCGACGATCATCAAAAAGATTGGCATCGAGCCGATGTGAATCGGAGGCTTCGCCTCGCGTGGCTCCGGCCGTTTTGCACGCTATAATGCGCCATATTACTCCGCCCGCGGAAGCACGTGGAATCCACACACCGATCGGGGTTTAGTGGAAGCCGCAACTCGGGTCGACGCTCGGATATGAGAGGAAGTGCGAACATTCTCGCCAAACAACGCCAAATTGCGCGGCAGCCGCCGACAACCACACTACTCCCACTCGATTGTTGAGCAGGACGTTCGTCCTTGTTCTACAAGCACAAATCTCCACATCTGACGGACATATCCCGATGGTATATCCGCTGCAATTTCTATCTCGAATTCACAGGATAATTTGCGCTGTTCGAAGTACCGGCGATATCGCTACCCGTCGGAGACGATCGACGAATAGTTTACAGAGGTGACGGAAATCGCCACTTCTTGAACTGCCACAGTATCATTCAAAATACCGTCAGTGATGCGGAAAGCGATGGTTCGGCCCCTCAGCCGGGTCGACATAGGTTCAATCGATCAGAGCACGCCGGGTGTGCCAGTCCGTCACCGATTGGAAGGCATGCCCGGAGCGGGCGAGCACATCCTCGGACAGATGAGGGCCGACCAGTTGCATGCTCAGCGGTAGGCCGTCCGATGCTATGCCGTTCGGCAGCGTGATCGTCGGGCTGCCGGAGAAGTCGAACACCGCGGTGAAGCGCAGGATGCTGAGCAGCACACTCGGATCTGCGCCGTATTCCCCCATCTTGATTAGCGTCGGGATCGGCACGGGCATGGTGGGAATGAGCAGCAGGTCGACGTCACGGAACAACGCGGAGAGGCTGCCGCAGAACTTCAGGCGCTCGTGATGGATCTGCGCGATCTCGACGCCGCTCATTGACCTCCCCTGCTCGATCAGCTGCGCCAGATCGGGGCCGTATTCCGACTTCCGCGACGGATAGGTCTCGAGATGCGCCTCGGCGGTCTCAATCGAGCACATCGGAATCCACATGCTCACGAGCTTCTCATAGGCCGGAAACTTGACCTCGCGGATGTCGGCCCCCAAGGCCGCAAGCGTCCGCTCGGCGTCCAGCAGCGCGGCGACCACCTGCGGATCGATCCCATCCTGGGTGTAGCTGCGGTCCATGCCGATCCGTAAGCCTCGAATGCCGTCTCCGATCGCGGCGAGATAGTTCGGCACGGGCGCCTGCAGCGCCGTCGGGTCGTTGACATCCGCTCCCGCGATCACGCCAAGCATGGCGGCCGCATCGGCTGCGCTTCGACACATCGGCCCGACATGGTCGAGCGAGTCCGCCAGGGGAAAGATGCCGTGACGGCTGACGCGTCCCCAGGTCGGCTTGATGCCGGTCAGCCCGCAGGTCGCGGACGGAAACCGGATCGAGCCGCCGGTGTCACTACCGATCGAGCCGAAGCAGAGCCCCGCCGAGGTCGCCACGCCCGATCCGCTCGAGGAGGAGCCGACCCAGTAGTCGACGTTCCAGGGATTGAGCGGGGCCTGATCGTCCGGATGGTGACTAGTGTAGGCACCCTCGGTCATCTTCAGCTTGCCGAGCGTAACCGCGCCGGCATGCTCGAGCCGGTCCACGATCGTCGCATTGAAGGACGGGACGAACTTGGCGTGGATCGTGGTGCCCCCCGCCGTCGTCGCAAAGGTGGTGTAGCAGAGATCCTTCAGCCCGATCGGCACGCCGTGTAGCGGCCCGCGCCAGATCCCTTTCGCGAGCTCCGCGTCACAAACTTTCGCCCGAGCCATGGCGCGCTCGGCGAGGACGAGTGCGTAGCCGTGAAACCTGCCGTCGAGCTTCTCGATCCGGCTCAGCATGGCCTCCGTCACCTTCGACGGCAGGAGCTCACCCCGGCGGAACAGTTCGGAGAGTTCGGTGATCTGCTTGTAGTGGATTGGATCGGTGGACATTGGAGGCTCTTCTTCTTGGTGCTATTCTCAACTGAACGACAAACTCGGTGCACCTCGCCCGCTCGCGGGAGAGGTTGCGCCGCTGCGCGGATAAGGGCTTTCTCCTCTTGGGGATTCCCGACGCGGAGACACCCTCTCGCCGATCCTCCCCCGCAGGCGGGGGGGAGAAAGCGCGATGCGCTCGCGGCCCTAGAACTGCACGCCGCGCGTGAGCGCGCCATCGACCACGAGGTTGGTCCCCGTGATGAAGCTTGCAGCCTTGCTGGCAAGGAACACCGCACCGTTCGCCATTTCCTGCGGCGTGCCCATGCGGCCGGTCGGGTTCAGCGCAAGTGCAGTCTTGTACAGCTCGGGATTGCCATCCTTGATCTGGTTCCAGACGCCTCCCTCGAAATAAGTATTGCCCGGCGAGACCGAGTTGGCGCGGATGCCCTTGCCGGCAAGCTGGAAGGCGAGCCCTTGCGTGTAATGGATGATCGCGGCTTTGAACGTGCCATAGGGCCCGCTGGCGAAATCGACCTCGCGGCCCGACACGCTGGAGATGGTGACGATCGCGGCGGCCTTGCTCTTCTCCAGATACGGCATCGCCGCATTGACCAGCCGCACAGTGCCCATCATGTCGGTGGAGAACTCCTTCTCCCAGCTCTCCTCGTCCTGCCCGATCGACAACGCGCTGACATTGGCGACCACGACGTCGATGCCGCCGAGCCTGGAGGCCATATCCTCCACCCAGGCCTTGAGCGCCGGGCCGTTGGAAACGTCGACCGAGCTGCCGAACGCGGCGACGCCCTTCGCCTTGATCGCGGTGACCGCGTTGTCGACGTCGGTCTGGTTGCGCGCGCAGATGCCGACATTGGCGCCTTCGGCCGCAAACGTGTCGGCGATCGCCCTGCCGATGCCCTTGGTGCTGCCGGTGACGAGAACCCTTGCTCCCTTGAGTCCCAGATCCATGTTCATTCCTCCCTATCGACGACTTCAAGACACGCATGATGCCGTTCAGAGCAGAAGC
Source organism: Bradyrhizobium sp. 155 (assembly GCF_023101105.1). Taxonomy (NCBI): domain Bacteria; kingdom Pseudomonadati; phylum Pseudomonadota; class Alphaproteobacteria; order Hyphomicrobiales; family Nitrobacteraceae; genus Bradyrhizobium; species Bradyrhizobium sp. 155. The sequence continues at coordinate 4,447,891 of NZ_CP064704.1, forward strand.
TGTTCGCGGACGTTGTCCTCGTTGACCTCGGCGCCTGCCAGCGACTGCGTAATCTTGCCCTTCTCCATGATGTAGCAGCGCTCGGCGATCGCCAGGATCGTGTCGAGGTTCTGCTCGACGAAGATGATGGTGGTTCCGAGCTCGTTGCGGAACGACCGCAGCGCCTCGCAGATGTGCTGGACGATCGACGGCTGGATGCCCTCGGACGGCTCGTCCAGGATCATGAGCGACGGATTGCCGATCAGCGCCCGGCCGATGGCGAGCTGCTGCTGCTCGCCGCCCGACATGGTGCCCGCGGCCTGTCGGCGACGCTCCTTCAGCCGAGGAAAATACTCATAGACGAGCTCCGGCAGCTTCTTGCCCCCGGGGCCGCCGATCAGCTCTCCGACCCGAAGATTCTCCTCGACGGTCATCTGTGGAAACACGTCTCGCCCTTGCGGGATGTAGCCGAAGCCGGCCCGCGCCCGCGCATCGGCTTCCAGCGCCGTGACGTCCTGCTCCATGAAGCGGATCGTGCCGCGCCACGTCTGCAGCAGGCCGATCAGGCATCGCATCAAGGTCGATTTGCCGACCCCGTTGCGGCCGATCACGCCGACAATCTCGCCGCGCGCGACTGACATGGTGACTCCCTGCAGGATCGGCGTCGCACCATATCCGGCCCATAATTCCGATACGTGCAGCATCCGGTCGGTGGGATTGGGCTTAGTGGGCATGGGTCTTGCCGAGATAGATTTCCGCGACCTTCTCGTCCTGCAAGATGCTCTCGAGATCGCCGCGCGCAAAGATCTTGCCGAGATGCAGCACCGTGACGCGCTGGGCCACCTGGCGTACGAAGGCCATGTCGTGCTCGACGACGAGCACCGTCATTCCCTCGGCATTGAACGATTTGATCAGCTCGCCGGTCTTGTAGGTTTCTTCCGGCGACATGCCGGCCGTCGGCTCATCCAGCAGCAGGAGGTGCGGCTTGAGCGCCAGCGCCATCCCGATCTCGAGCCATTGCTGCTGGCCATGCGACAGCGCGCCCGCTAGCTTGTCGCTGTCCGGTGCGAGGTTGAGCAGCGTCAGCAGGCGATTTTCCTCCGCGATGCGTTCCGCGCCGGACAATCGCTCCTGGAGCGCAGTCTGGATGTTCTGTCGGACCGGCAATTCCTTGAACACGCTCGGGGCTTGCATCTTGATGCTCATGCCCCGCTGCACGCGCGCATAGGGACGCTCCTTGGTGATGTCGACGGTGTCGAACAGGATGCTGCCCTCGGTCGGGGGGTAGAGACCCACGATCAGCTTGAACAGCGTGCTCTTGCCGGCGCCATTGGGACCGATCAGGCAGTGGACCTCGCCGGCGTTGACCGTGAGGTCGACGCCGGAGACCGCGGTCAATCCGCCGAACCGCTTGGATACGCCTTTGACTTCGACCAGCGCCATGATCAGGACTCTTCCGATTGCAAGCGACCGGCCTCCGCGGTGACGTCACCGTCACCGCGACGTCGTCCGCGCGACCAGTCCGCAACGAGCTTGCCGATGCCGAGCACGAAGCCCTGCGGCGCCAGCATCACCGTGGCGAGCAGCAACGCCCCCATCAGCACCAGCGCGGCCTGCTGGCTGTAGACGGTGATGGTCTGAAAGCCGAACAGCAGCAGGAACGACCCGACCAACGTCGCCGTCAGATCGCTGCGCCCGGAGAAGGCGACCCAGACGATCGGCATCGCGGCAGCCGGCAAGCCGATGCTGGACGGTGTGATGAACTGCCCCCAGGATGTGTACAGCGCACCACTCAGCCCAGCGAGGCCGCTGCCGATCACGAATGGCAGAAGCTGATATTTGCGGACGTCATAGCCCAGCATTTCCGCACGCTGCGGATTTTCGCGCGTCGCCACGATGACGTTGCCGATCCCCGAGTTCACCAGCATCCGCAGCGCGAGATAGACGATCACGATCAGCGCGACCATGACATAGTAGAGCGCCGATCCCTCGATGTAGAAGTCACCCACGGTCAGCGGGTCCATGCCCTTCATGCCGTTGAAGCCGTTCAGCCGGGCCGGACCGATATGCCATTCCGGTCCAGCCGTCTGGCCGAGGAAGAAGGCCAGCACCAGAGTTGCGGACAGCGTAACGATGCCGAAGAAGATGCCATTGATACCGCCCCAGATCATGAAGTAGCCGAGGATGCCCGCCGCGATCATCGCGAGCACCACGGAGAGCACGAGCGCGGCAATCGTCGCGGTCCCGCCGCCCATGTTGATCGCGAGCACGCCGTAACCGTAACCGGCAATACCGAAGAACAGGGTCTGGCCGAACGAGAGCATCCCGCCATAGCCCCACATCAGGCAGAGGCCAAGTGCCATGAAGATCCAGATCAGGAAGTAGGCGAAATTGCCGACATCGTAGGAGTCGGCGAACAGCGGGTAGGTCAGCGCCGCGCCCAACCCAACCAGGAAGCAAGACCAGAACATCCTGCCACGTCCAAGGGTCTGTGGACCTTCCAGCAGCTTGAACATCAACATCTCCTCCTAGCGCCCACGCCGAACCAGCACGCTGGAGAGCCCTTCGGGCAGCACGCGGATGATCAGGATGACGGCCACCAGCATGCCGATCTGCCCTATGATCTGGCCGTAACTCGCGTTCAGCGCCATCCGGATCATCGCCAGGAACACCGCCGCCGGCGCCGTTCCGAGCAGCACATTGGCTCCGCCGATCACGACAGTGACGAAACTCTCGACGACGAACGTCGCCCCCATGGTCGGAATCAGCGTCATGGTGGGCGCGTATAGCGCCCCGCAAAGCCCGGCGAGGCCGGTGCCGATCCCGAAGCTGATGGCATAGATGCGTCCGGTGCGCGCGCCGAGTGCCTTCGCCATCGCCGCATTCTGCATGGTCGCGCGGGCGATCACGCCGAACCGCGTCTTCATAAAGATGATGTAGAGGCCGGCCAGCACGGCCACCGCGCAACCGAACAGAACCAGGCGATAGGTCGAGAACGTATAGCCGCCGATCGCAAAACTTCCCTCTGGTGTTCCGATGCCGCGCACGGCAGAGCCGACGATCAGGAGCATCGATTGCGTCACGATAAGGCTGAGGCCCCAGGTCGCGAGCAGCGAATCCAGCGGCCGCTTGTAGAATCGCCGTACGACGAGGAACTCGACGAGGACTCCGATGAGACCCGCGGCGACCGCGGCCAGGATCTGTGCGATTGCGAGCGGCACGCCGAGATTCACCAGGCCAACGGTGACATAGGCGCCGCACATGATGAACTCGCCATGCGCCATGTTGATCACGCCCATCATGCCGAACACGATGGCGAGACCCGCGGCCGAGAGAATGAGGAACGCGAACACGTCGGCGAACTGGTAGAATACCGAGAACACTTCAGCCGACATCTTGGCACCCCCGCCCCTCCCGGCGCCGCGTCGTTGCGGCGCCGGTTTTGTTCAGGATCGTAAGACTCAACACGAGCAAGATCCGTGCCCGAACATCACGACTTCTTGGGAAGATGGTTCGGCGTGTACTGATCCTTGTCGTTCTTCTTGGTCAGATCGCAGCCGATCTCGCCGAGCCAATAAGGCTGGATCGTGCCATAGTCCTTCTCGACCTTCACCTCATGCTTTGGCCCAACCGAAATCAGGCGCATGCGGTGAGACGTGTGCTGGCTCTTGGGATCGATGCAGACCTTGCCTTCGGGAGCATCGATACACGCATCGCCGGTGGCGATGACCTTGCGCATGTCCTCGAGCTTGATCGACTTCGCCTTCTCGACCAGCGCCTTGTACATGTAAAGCGCGTTATAGGCGTTGTACCCCATGTCGTTGATGTAGAGCTCGTCGGGGAATTTCGCGTGCCATCGCTTCTTGAACTCGGTGGCCTCGGGCGTGTCGATCTCCTCAAACCAGTTCGCAGTCGCATGCATGTTATTGAGCGCCGGCGGCTTGAACCGCTTGTGCTCGAAGCCGAGCATGACCTTGATCGACGAGCCCATCGGCAGGTTGAGGTTGGCCGCGGCCGCCTGTTCGAAGAACGAATCCTGGGCGGCGCCGACATTGATCGTGAGTAGCCAATCCGGCTTCGCCTTCTGGACGTTCTGGATGGTCTGCGCGAATTGCGACACGCCGAGCGGAATGAATTCCTCTCCGACGACCTCGCCGCCCAGGTCCTTCATGATCTTGCGGTTCCACTCCGCCGAGATCTGACCGAAGTTGTAGTCGGCGGCGATGACATAGACCTTCTTGCCAAACTTCTCGACCATCCAGGGGATCAGCGTCGAGAACTGCTGCTCGGGCACCGCGCCCATGCTGATCATGCTGGCGTCGCAGACACCGCCCTCGTACTGGTTGGTGTAGAAATACGGCGTCGTCGTGCGATCGACGATCGGACGCAGCGCCTCGCGCGAGGCCGAAGTGATGCCGCCGATCAGCACGTCGACCTTGTCGCGATTGAGCAGACGGCGGCCAAATTCCTGATAGCGCGCGTTGTCGCCTTGCGGATCAAGGTGGATCAGTTCGATCTGCCTCCCCAGGATACCGCCACTCTTGTTGATCTCCTCGACAGCGAGCTGCGAGCCGTGCAGCTTCGGCATGCCCATGAAGGCGAGATCGCCGGACACGTCCTCGAGCAGGCCGACCTTCAGTGGCGGCTCCGCTGCGCGCCCAACACTCATCGACGCCACTGTGCCGAGCAAGGCGCCGAGCAAAACCATCCGTAATTTGCGTCCCGAATTCATCGTGATGTCCCCTCTATGGAAAGTGGCTGGGTATCATGGCTTGAGGTAATTCTTCAGGATGGACGCCCCCATCGTGTATTTGGGGTCGACCATGTTGCCGAGGCGCATGCGGCCGGCCTGGCTGAGCAGCATGTAGGCGTCGATCTCGTCGAAGCCGTAATCGGCCGCCATCCATCGCACGAGTTCGCGATAGGCGATACGCGCCGCGTCCTCAAGCGGACGCGCGCTGCCGATCGTCATGATGAAGTCCTTCGTCTCGAGCCGCGGCCAGGCGAAGCTCCAGTTCTTGATCAGGTCGACCTGCAACGTGACAGTTGCGCGCTGCTCCAGCGCCACGCCAGAGAGCTCACCGTCGCCCTGCGTCGCGTGGCAGTCGCCGACGTAGAGCATCCCGCCGTCGGTATGTACCGGGAAATAGATGATCGCTCCTGGCGCGACGTCGGGCAGGTCCATATTGCCGCCGTGATAGTCCGGCTGCAGCGACGAGATCGCCTCGATCTCCGGCGAGACGCCGATGGTGCCGATGAAGGGCTCGTAGGGCAGCGTGAGCTTATCGTTCCAGCGCACGCCGCTCCTGTCGACATGCAGCTTCTTCACGCGCTCCCGCAACGGCGGATTGAGCAGCGCCGTCGACCCGGTCCCGACCAGCCCACCGAACTCCGGAATGATGCAGGTCGTGCCGGCCGGCTGCTCGCCCCGTGTCTCGACGTCGCGGATATAGATCGCGAGGCAATCGCCCTTCTTGGCGCCATTCACCGCGATCGGCCCGCATTGCGGATTGAGATAGGGGAAGTTGAGCTTGGCGGTGGGGCTGTCGGTCTCCTTGGTCAGCACGCCGCCGAACGCATCTTCGGTTTCGACGACGACCACCCCGCCCGGGTCGATCGACAGGGTCGGCTTGGCATAGGGACCGTAGACGTAATGGAAGTCCCCCTGCTGCTCGATGGTCAGGCTATGGGTCGCGCCGGTCGCGCCCTTGGCGACGGCGCGCCTGGCCAAGATGGATGTGTTCAACCAGTCTTCGGACATGAGATCGGCTCCTCGGCTCAGATCGCGGGATGACGCTTGTGCCAGTCGGTGACGCGCTGGAACGCATCGCCTGCGCGAACGAGGCCGGCCTCTTCGAAGTGACGGCCGACGAACTGGAAACCGACCGGGCCGCCATTCGCCGCGAAGCCGCCGGGCAATGTCACGGTCGGACTCCCCGTCATGTCGAACGGGCATGTAAAGCGGAGCAGGCCTCCAATCAGCGAGGCGTCCTCACCGAGCGCTGCCATCTTGGCAAGCGTCGGCGCGGCGAACGCCTGGGCCGGGATCGCGAGGAGATCGACCGTCTCGAACAGCGCACGCACGGCGCCGCGAAACGCTTCGCGTCGGAGCACAATCTTCTGATAGTCCATGCCGGACTGCTGCCGGCCGAGATCGAGCAGGCCCGCCAGCGCCGGGCCGTACTCGTCCTTGCGTGCCGGATAGGTCTCCTCATGCGCGACCGCGACTTCGATGCCGCAGAGCGGGAACCAGTCGTCGATGATCGCCTTGGGATTGGGAAAGGCAACTTCCTTGACCTTAGCACCGAGATCGGCCGCCACCCGCAACCCCTCGGCCAGCACCTTGACCGCATCGCCGTCGGTGCCGTCGCTGGTCCAGCGCCGGTCGACGCCAATGGTCACGCCGCGCAGATCACCGGTCAGCCCGGCAAGATAATCAGGAACCGCCAGCGGCACCGCCGTCGTATCCATGGGGTCCTGCCCCGCGATCACGCCGAGGATGGCGCCGCAATCGACCGCACTTCGCGCCATCGGACCGATGTGGTCCAGCGTCGCGGCGAGTTCGAAGGCGCCGTAGCGGCTGACCCGTCCCCAGGTCGGCTTGAGGCCGGTGACGCCATTGGCCGCGGAGGGAAAGCGGATCGAGCCGCCGGTGTCGGTGCCGAGCGAGCCGAAGCAGAGGCCTGCTGCCGTCGCGACGCCGGAACCGCTCGACGATGCGCCCGGCCAGAGATCCGCATTCCACGGATTTTTCGGTGGGTCGATCTTCGGATGATGATCGGCGTAGGCGCCTTCGGTCTGCTGCAGCTTGCCAAGGATGATCGCGCCGGCGTCCTTCAGCCGCGCCACGACCGTTGCATCCTCGGTGGGGCGGAAGTCACCATGGATCGTCATGCCATGCGCGGCAGGTGCACCCTTGGCCCAGCAGAGATCCTTCACCGCCACAGGCACACCGTGCAGCGGCCCCCTGATCTTGCCGGAGACGATCTCCTTTTCGGCCGCGGCGGCATCGGCGAGCGCCGAGTCAGCCATCACATAGGCAAAACTCTTGAGCTTGCCGTCGAGCTTCTCGATCCGCCCGAGCATCGCCTTGGTCGCTTCGACCGGCGACAGCTCTTTCGCCTGGATCTTTCGCCCAAGATCGACGAGCCCGAGATAGTGGAGATCCGTTTCCGCCATCGCTCTTTACCCTCCCGCTCACATGACACACCGCCGTCTCGCGCATGCGCCACCGTTCTGGCGACGCGGACGCATCGTCAGCTTCTTCGGCGGCAAACGAAAAAAGCCACCCGTCCCTCCCCGAATGAGGTGACGAATGGCTCAAATGCCGCGGCTATGATCTGTCGCTTTAGGGTCCGTGATCGAACGAAGCACTTAGTGCAAGGAACTGGACGTCATCGGCCAGATCGGCGCACGCGAGGTTCGACAGGTTGCCCTGTAGGAGAAAAGTCTAAGTAACTGCCTATCGCGTTGTCAACGATGCTGTCTGCCTAAATTTCGAGAGTGCTGCGCAGCAAAACGGCAAGCCACTTGCGCAGTCATCCGCGATGATGATTTCATCTTCGCGTTACGTGATCGAAAGCTGTCAATGACAAAGCCGTCTGTTCCCGTTGGCATCATCTGCTCGCAGTCCGGGCCTTATCAGGCCATGGGATGCGAGATCCTCAAGAGCGCGATGATGGCGGTCGACGAGATCAACAGCCAGACGGAGTTCGACTTCGCGATCGCGCCTCATGTTCGCGATCCTCGCGGCATCGTCTCCGAGTATCACACCGTCTGTGACGACCTCATTCGAAATGTCGGCGTCGCGCACATCATCGGCTGTTACACCTCGGCCTCGCGCAAGCAGGTGCTTCCCATCGTGGAGCGCACCGATCGCCTGCTCTGGTATCCCGCCCGCTACGAAGGCTTCGAGTGCTCGGACAACGTGATCTATGTCGGCGCCTCGCCCAATCACAACGTGCTGCCGCTGGTCCGCTACGTGCTCGACAATCTGTCGCGAGAGATCTTCTGCGTCGGCTCCAACTACGTGTGGACATGGGAGACCAATCGCGTCACCCGTGAACTGGTCAGCGCGGCGGATGGCCACATCCTCGCCGAGCGGCTACTCGAGCTCGGCGAGAGCGCCGTCGGTCACATCGTCGACGAGATCGTTCGCCGCAAGCCGCCGGTCGTGTTCAATACGCTGGTCGGAAGCTCGAGTTACGCCTTCATCCGCGCATTTCACGCCGGCACCAAGGCCGCGGGGCTGGAACTTCCCATGCTGAGCTGCAGCTTGTGCGAGCCGGAGCTGGCAATCGTCGGGCCGGCATCGGCCGGATGCATCACGTCGTCGGCCTATTTCGAGAGCATCCGCCTGCCGGAGAACCGCGCCTTCGTCGCACGCTGGAAGGCGCGCTATGGCAACGACAGCAGTCCTTCCGTGGACGGGCAATCCGCCTATGTCGCGGTCTATCTGCTGGCCCGCGCGTTGCAGCGCGCGGGGACGTCCGACATTGCCGAGGTGCGGCGCGCCGCGGCGGGCTATCGCTACAATTCGCCGCAAGGACCCGTGTGGATCGACGGCGGCAACAATCATTGCGTCCTTACACCGCGGCTTGCCGTATCCAATCCGCAAGGACAGTTTGATATCTTCTGGGAAGCCGACGCGCCTGTTAAGCCTGATCCCTACCTGACGCAGCTCGACATTGCCGTCAGCCCGTCGAAAGAAACCTCAGCGGGCGGCGCATTGCCGAACGCGCCGCATTTGCGGGTTGTAAAATGAGCAGACCGTCTTCATTTTCGCTACGTGGACGCAAGGCGCTCGTCGCCATCAAGGACGAACGCGACGCAACCATCGTGCGACGCCAGTTCGAGCGTCTCGGGATCGAGGGGGTTGCATGGTCGCCTGCGGAGCCCGTCACCTTCGCTCCCGACCTGTCGCTGATCGACGACGAGTTCCTGCCCCTGCTGCAACCGGCGCAACGTGCGTTCCTCGCGCGATCGCCTGTCATCGCCCTGCTCGGCACCGAGACGCCAAGCCGCCTGAAGCTGGTGTTCGAACTCGATCCGGCTTCCTTCCTCATCAAGCCGTTGCGATCGGCCGGCATTTACGCAGCGCTCGTCATGGCATTCGAGCGTAACGAACGCACAGGCGAATTGAAGCAGCAGATTCTCAAGCTCGAGCAGCGCCTGCGGTCGCGTCGCGTCGTGCTCGCCGCCGTTCTCCAGGTGATGCATTCGCATGCGCTCGCCGAACCTGCCGCCTTTGCCCTGATCCGCAGAACCGCGATGGAGCAGCGCAAGACGATCGAAGAACTCTCGGCGGAGATCACGGCCAGGGGCATGCTCCCGCGCGCAACTGGTTAGACAGCCTGTACTACTCCGCATAGCGAACAGCCAGGCCCCTCGCCTATTTCGGAAACAGCTTGTCGCGAATGTAGCGCGAGGTTGGGGTCAGCTTCAGTCCGCGCGGCTTGCGCCATTCCGCCCGGTCGAGCTCCTTCTTGTCGCCGAGCTTGAGGGGGCCCCGGGGCCTTCTTGCTCAGGAAGATCGCATCGCTCATCCTTCGGCCGGACCTGCGGTTCGTGCCGTTGACTTCCTTCCAGAACCTCAACTCACCAAGCCTGAGCTTGGGCAGCTCCGCCATGATCTCGCGATCGACCGGCGATCATGTTCGAGATGGTACGGCCGGACTGACCACATTGGAACGTTCACGTAGCGCCCCACCCGCACCGAGCCGCAATCGCCCCGGCGACGAAATCATCGAAAATCGTAGTTTGGCACAAGTCCTTGGAATGTAACTGGGAGCGACGCGAATTTTGTCAGTGGTTCGTGGCACATTGCAATAAATTTGAATGGACAATGCGGCTTACTGATGGATCAAATCGGAAAGGTGGGCGACATCGTCTCGGAATGCACGGGCGACTTCATATCGGTACGCCTGGGCGACTTCGTCGGAATCCGCATCTTGAAGCACGTGCTTCCGTATTCCATCCGGTCGAGATCGGCGAGACGTTCCAGCATCGCCCGGATGTGAACGTCACCGCCTGGTTGATCGATCTCGATCCGCGAGTGGCTGATGGTAGACGGGGGACTTGCCGGCTCCACGTTCCCGACAGGGACGCGACACGGCAGTTTCTTTTTTTGTCCTCCAGAAATGGGAAAACCCGCCCAGCGTAAACCGGCGGGCGCCTTGTGCTTTGATCGATTCAGGCTGGCTTCTTTTCGTCCTCGAAGAAAAACTGCTGCAAGGCATGAGTTTGCATGCGCAGCCGGTGGGCAGACTTCCGACACCGCCTCACTTCCCGAACCGTGTCGCCGCAAGCGGTGAGTACAGGTTCGAATTCGCGTTCATCCGCTCGCACTCGCGCGACGCGTTCCAGAACGTTTCCACGCACGGCTTCGTAGTGCCGGCGGCCGGCCTCCAAGTGATCGCGAGCGTACTCGGATCAGTGAAAACCCACCTGCCGGTGTTGTGTGGCTTGGCCGGGGGCCGGGCGAGGACGGTGCCGTCTTACTCGACATAGCGATACTGTCGTTGCCGAGGTAATAGTACCATGTGCTGCCGTCCCACACGCGCCAGCAGCCCGTCGGCCATCCATCTTTTTTTGTCACTCCGTCTGATGCGAGAACGAGTTCTTTCTGGTATCGAGCCCACTGGTTGAGCTGCGGGTCGCGCACCAGCATTCCACCCTTGAAGGCGCCTCTACCGGTGCGATAAATATTGAACCTGTTCACTGGCATCCTTTGATTGGGACCAACGGCGGGATCATGGTGGTACAAGTCCAGCCCGAGGACGGCAACGACCAGCGATACGTGTAGACCTCCGTCCCAGCTGACCATGATTGGCCCGAGCGCGGTCAGCGCTAGGTCGATATCTTTCGCTGTGGACGTCGGAACGTCCTTGTGAAGAAAGCTTAAGCCCTCGTTTCTCATAAATTTGTTATACGCGTCCCCTCCAGTCGTTGATGAGTGCCGTCTTCGTTCTCGAGTTCCGGCAACTGCAGCGGACTGGCATAGCCGCCCCCGTAGTATAAGCGCAGCATGCGTGCACATGCCCACCAGCAACCTGTGGGATCATTGGCTTGGCTTACAAAAGGCACGGCCGCGGCAAGGGCATGATCGACCTCTCACTTTTTCAATGCGCACCCTACGCAGTTAGAACAAGCGCGCCAATGGCTCGCCACCGCCATTGCTGCGGCGCGGTATCGCCACCAACCACCCCACCGCGCGGTCCCCGACCACTGGCAACGTAGCGGAGCGCGCGAGTTCCCACTTACGGTAATCGCGCCCGTTGACCGTGAGAATCGCAGGCATGTTGCTATTCCACTCCCATTGTGAGTCGGACAAGGCAACACGCATTGGCGGCAGAGCTGCTTCGCTCAGATGTCCTTCGTGCCGAACGCTGCGGTATTCGCCGCTCGCACGCGTGATCAAGTTGACCGATGTGCGGCAGATCACGCCTTACTGGGTGCATCCGACCGAAGAGCGCCAAAGGGGTGACGATGATCAGTGCGCCATTGAATTGAGGACCGCTTCGCCGATGTTCTCGCGATCCGCGGCTCGCTTGAGCCGATCAGGCGGCTTGTCACTGGTGGCGCTTCGCGCCTGCCTCTTTAATGATATGGCTGGCATCCGGCTCTTCAATTCCCGCGTTTATGTCCGGCGACCTGTTGCAGGCGCGCGGCTCCCCGGCGCCACACTGGCAGCCAAGTTCTTCGCTCCAGGCCCGGTCCGGGTGGTTCTCGCAGACAAAGCCTAAGCCGAAGCAAGTGGGACAGTTGGGATTGATCATGGCATGAAAAAGCGCGCGGGCCTTGCTCCAGAGATCGCAAGCATACCGCGCGCCTCGGCTACACCGCCAATTGTTTGCGAACGGCGGCGGCCGAATTGCCTACTTTGTCGACGGCCTTCTGCAGCTCGTCCTTCGAGACACCAAGCGCCTTGGTCCAATACTTGACCTCTTCATGCATGTTGATCTTGCTACGGTCGCGCTGGTCCCGCTTGGTGAGATTGTCGCTCATGTTCCTCCTCCATCGCCTGGACAAGCCGTTCATCGTCGAGAACGGCCAGCAGGTCATTAATTGTATTCTGGCAGTCCCGCGGGCCGGGCTCGACATAGCGGGCCAGGATGGCCTGGGCTTCTTTTACAGCTTGGGTTACGCGATCCGGCATGCCGGTACTCCACTCACTCGCGGAGAAAACGCCGTCAGGAACGCCCCGTTCCCTTGCTGAGCCCCTTGAAAGAGCTGGCGCGCAGCAGGCCTTCAGAGGTGATGTCCCGGTATTCGATGTCGGCGTAGAACTTCGGCTCGACCCATGTGGCCTTCGGTTTCTTGACAGGCTTGGTGAGCTTTTGCTTCGGGCTGACGACGGTATCGAGAGCCTTGCGAATCTCTGCCGATTTCGTCCGGCTCCAGCCCGTGCCGACCTTGCCCATGTAGACCAGCTCTTTGCCTTCCTGCTTGCCGAGGTAGAGGGCGGCAACGCCAGACGGGTCCTTGACGAAACCAACAACAGGGAATTTCTCGCGTTGGACGGTCTTGATCTTTTGCCAGGCCTCGACCCGGTCCGACCGGTACGGTGCGTCAACCCGCTTGGAGACGATGCCCTCGTAGTTCAACTTGCTCGCCGCCTCGAACAACGCATGACCGTCACCTTCATGGTGCTCGCTGTAGAAGATGGGCGCTTCCAGCTCGTTCTCATCTATCAGCTGCTTCAGCAGCTCCTTGCGGGCAAGCTGCGCATGTGTCCGGAGGTCTATGCCGTCCAGCCACAGGAGATCGAAGGCGAAGAAAACGAGGCGGTCCTGGTCACCTCTACCGAGGTCGGCCTGAAGTTCGGAGAAGTTGGTTCGCTCTTCGTGGATGACGACTACTTCCCCGTCCACGATAACCTGACCTGGGACGTTGAAAGCGCCTGCAATGACCGAGAACCTGTCGATCCAGTTGTGGCCATTACGGGTAAAAGCCTTGCGGTTGTCGCCGTCGATATGAAGCTGGATGCGGTAGCCGTCGTATTTGACTTCGTGAATCCACTGAGCCCCCGAAGGCGCTTTCATCTTCGGGGTCGCAAGCTGGGGGCTGATAAAGCCCGGCATGGAAGCTTTCGGCTTCTTGGCCGGTGCTCGGATACGCTTTGCCACTAACGCAACTCACAAAAAGCCCGCCGCCGGTGTTGGGCCGACGGCGGGGCAGTCTACGTATCTTAGTCACAAGTCTCCAACCGCGAGGCTGGAGCAGCGTTCCCTAGCGTTCACTTATACAACCGCAACGGCGATTCCGGGTTGTATTTTCAACGTCAACGAGAACGGCTAGAGAACGCGGTGCGATAGAACGTTCGTCCAGAGGAACGCCCTCAATCCTGTGGCCTCTTCAAAAGGTCCGGCAGCCGGGAGATTGCCTTTGCGATCCGCCTCGCCTCGTCACGGGTTAGGTATTTGATCGGCGTACTGGTACGGGCGCCCGTGAAGGTCTTCGCGGTGCGGGACAGAGCAGGCGGAGAAGCCGTTGGCGTCCTTCACGCGGAAACATTGCCTCTCCTCCAACATCACCCACGCGGGCGCCGAAGGTTGTCCATCAGGCCCTGCGGTTTGCCGGAGTGCCCCGTATCCGTTTGCCGGAGTTGTAGGTCGGCCCGTCCTTCGCCGCCCTCACTTGCCGGTCACGCTCAACGCAAAGGTCGTCAACCTTGCCCAGCATCCGCTGAAGCAGGGTCTCGGCCGACGCGGTCGATACCCCGGCCCGTTGAAGCTGGAGAATTTCCTTGCGCTGGCGACTGACCTGCGAGCGCATACGCTCGATTTCCGAGCGAAGATATTCGAGTGTGGGCATAATCAAACCTAGAATTTATGGCCAAGCAATCTTCACGAACACTGGCGTTACGTTGAACGCGGTGCGGGACGGTGTAGGTTTTGCCTATATCTTCGCGGATCAAGTCGCGGCTGACATCGCCAGCGGTAGCCTGGCGCGCGTGCTGGAAGGTTGGTGCCCGCCCTTTTCGGGTCATCACGTCTACTCTCCAAGCCGGCGACAAACGGCCCAGGCATTCTCAGTTCTGGATCGATGCGGCCACCGAGGTTGGCCTAGAGCCGCGCAGGGAGACGTAGCTCTAGCCAGCCTCGGAGAAGCTTCCTGCTTGTAGTAAGTGGCCGTAGCAATTCTTCCCTGCTTCAGACGCTCACCTGAAATCGACGCAATTTCAGTTCTTTGCGCGTGTACTGTAGAGGAGTGGATGTCCTCTGACCTACGACAAATTGAGGATTGTAGGCAGATGCCATTGGTCGCGCTTCGTAAGGCTCGTCAGGGCAGCATAGAGCGCCGTCCTCCAGGCAGATGCGCTCCATAGCGGCTCGCGAGCTGCTTGCGATCGCCCTTAATGCGGCACGCCCGCCGCCGCAGCTTTTCAAAGGCGCGCGGCACAGACCGACGCATTGGCACCGCCTCAACGCTAGCGATGGGCCAATAGGCGACGATGCTTGCGCGAACGGCCAAGAAAGAGGCCGCCAACCGGGCGGCCCCTCAGAGAAAATGGAGGTTAAATTACCAGTGATGGCGATGATGCCGCCAACCATAGTGGTGGCCACGACCTCGGCCCCACCCGTAATGATGCCCGCGTCCGCCGCGATGGCCCCATCCATGACCACCGCCATGTCCGTGGCCGCCCCTGACCTGGATTACGGCACCATCAGATACGCCAAGCGCGTCAGGCGTTGCTACGGACATTGCCGATACAGACTGGATTGGACTTACCCCAAAAGCGCAGGCGGCAAGTCCGATAAGCAAAAGCCTTTTCATGTAAGCGTCTCCTACTTTGAGCTCGCGTTTTCGCGACAAGGTAGGAAAGTTCCGGGGGCTCTCAGAGTTCCCCCCATTCGACCACGACATATTTCAAAAAAGTACGTTGGATCGAAGAAGGCCCGGTGCCCGCCAATCGCCGTCGTTCAGAGTTAAAGCACAGAAGGTCCATCTCTTCCCTCATGATAGCAGTCCGAAAAATTAGGCAAGTGTATTCGGCGTGCTCCTTGTTTCTGGTCTTGGAGCCCCTTTCCGTCAGAAAGATGCACTGCCTGCAACTATCCGCATGGGAAGCGTGCTGCGCGGTACCGAGCTGATCCAAGACATGGCGCAGCGTGTCTCGAAAGTTGTGGGCGCCAAGCTCAACCGTGGTAATTGCAGTGACAAGCGGCGCGATGGGATCGCGTGTCAGGATTTTCTCCCCGCGCGGCATTATACAAAGAACAACAGAGCGCTTGTCTTGGTCGGAGGCTTTGCGCTCCAATAGCCCTTCACCTCGAGCTGCTTGACCATCTCGGAAGCCGTGGTCCGAGTGGTGCCGTGATTTTTGCCAATGCAAAGGGGGTTCGTGAGAACCTATTCGCACGAGCCAGAAATCGCAACGCCATCCATTCTCGATCACGCATGCCGTGCCGAGTACCATCGAAATGCCAACTGTTCGCCGCTTGCTGCAGCAGGTCGACTGCTTCCCGTGCTGCCCTGATCATCCGCACCCGCTCACATGTCCCGAGCGCATGCTTACTGATTTGGATTTCTCAGTGCACGTCAAATCCGACTAAAGAACTACGAAGGTTTGCACGCTGCAATTGCGGCCGACCGAACAATGATTTGGGCGCGGGTGTCCGTATGGCCGAAGAGCTGAAATCAGAAGTGAATGAACACCGCAAGCGAGCTCTGCTGCGGGTCAATAGCGGCGTCGAGAGCTAAGCCTCTTCCGTTCTACTCCTTGCAGCGGACTTATGCAGCTTTTCGAACTCTTCGCCTTCGGGCCGATCCCGGCATTCGTCGGTCATTTCGGTGGCATCAATCACAAGAGCTCGTCGAGCAGCGCCTTCGCTTCCTTCAAATCACGGGTATCGAATCCCTCCGTGAACCAGCCGTAAACCGGCGCGAGCAGAGCGCGGGCCTCGGAGTGCTTGCCGTCGTCACGCCTGAGTCGGGCCAAACTGATCGCGGCTCGCAACTCGAATGACTTGGCACTCTGGCTCTGTGCAACCTGGAGCGCGGTTTGCAAATCACCCTCGACCTCGTCTGGTGCGTCCCCACGAATGCGCCGCAGCTCGCCAGAGATGCATGCCAGCTCTGCCTCCCAAATATGTTCGTCACTGCGCGCAGCGAGGTCCTTTGCTTCAGCCAGGACTGTGAGACCCTCGTCGCCATGACCCAATTGCAGGTACGTCGTCGCCAGCATGCACAAGTACCGAACCTGGTACCAACTAGCTCCGAGCCGGTCCCGCTCGTTCAAACTCTGGCGCATGAGCGTCAAGCCACGCTCCACGTTGGTCTCCTGTGCCATGGCCCAGCCTCGCAGGATAAGCCCGCTCAATCGCCAGTAGTTCAGGCTGTGCTGTTCGGCGAGTGCGAGGATGGCATCCGCGCGCGCATGCGCAGCCGCCACATCACCCATTAGCTCCGCAGGCGCCGCCCCGGCATAGACCTCCACGTGGGCGGTCAGGTTCGTCTGGTTCAGCTCCCGAACGTATTCAAAAGCCTCGCGGCTCGTCCTCTGCGCTTGCTCGGGGTAGCCGAGGATCCAAAGCACGATCGACAGATAGGGTAGCGCGGAGGCTTTCGGGTCATGGACATAGTGCACAGGCGAGGGCCGGTGGACGTCGGGATCATAGCGATGCAATATCGCCTCGAGTTCGGAGCGAGCCGTAACGAATTCACCTGCGTGCATGGCAGTGAGAGCCGCCAGACGATGTACAGCGAGTTCGAGCACCATGTCCCTAGTGCGTTCGGCAGCGAGGCAGGCCTCGGCTACCAGACCCTGCATGGCCTTATAGTCGCCCCTCACGAAATGGAAAATGAACTTGCCGCTGAGCGCGGCAAACAAGGCGTCCGTATCATCGAGTTCATAACAGAGCGCATGAGCCCTGTTGAACGCAGTACCAAGCTGCGGAGCCGTGTAACCATGAATGGCGATCAGAGGACCTCCGATTGCTGTCTGCAGCGCGAGTTCCTGGCGATCTCGCTCCCGCCCTGCTGGGCAGGACTTGAGCGCCTCCAGGCCTCTTGTGAGATGAATGATCGCTTCGAGATTGGCGGAACGGCCTGCGGCGGTCCGGCCGGCACGCAGCCAATAGTCCACCGCTTTGCCAGCGAGCCCGGCCTCCGTGAGATGCAAAGCGATTGTCTCCGGCTCCATCTCCGCACGGGCAGGATAAAGCTCTTCGAGGGCAGCGGCGATACGAGCATGGATCTGCTGCCGCTTGCTCCTCAACAGACTCTCATGCGCGATGTCCTGCACCAGCGCATGTTTGAAGTTGTACCCAGTATGCGGCGGTGTTCCACGCCGGAATATGAGTTCCGCCTCCACCAGTTCATTGAGAGCAAGCTGGAGCGCGTCCTCATCGAGCGGAGCTACTGCTTTCAGAAGGTCGTGTCCGAACTCCCGCCCAATGCAGGCTGCGATCTGGGCGACCTCCTTCACCGGTGCCAACCGGTCCAGACGGGCCATCAACGAATCCTGGAGCGTTGTCGGGATCGCCAGCGGCGGCAACGGACCTATCAGCTCATAGCAGTTGCCCCGCTCCCTAAGCAGACCGGATTCGAGGACCGTCTTGGTCAATTCTTCGACGAACAATGGCACGCCATCCGTCTTGGCCAAAATCTGCTCAAGCACCTCCTGTGGGAGTGCTTTACCGCCGGTTATGCGCTCGACCACAGCAGCCCCTTGCCTGCGTCCCAGGCGGCTCAAAGAGAGCGCTGTCACGTGTCCATGTCCCGTCCAGCGCGGAACGAATTCCGGTCGGAAGGTAATCATCATGAGAACCGGGAGCCGCTGCACTTCGTCGACAACCCGGTCGAGAAATTCGAGCGTGGTGGGGTCAGCCCAGTGGACATCCTCATACGTGACAAGGAGTTGCTGTCTCGCCGCTAGGCCTCGTACCTGCTCCAAAAGAGCCTGAAACGTTCGCTCCTTCTTCTGGTGTGGACTAAGTGTCAGTGGCGGATATCTCTCACCAGTCGAGATTGCCAACAGATCGGCGAGAACCGGCGCGTCCTCATGCAGGTCGTCTGTCGCAAGAGCGAGCATCGCCTCGAGCTTATCCAGCTGCTTGTCGGGAAGGTCCTCCCGCCGTATTCCCGCCGCGCGTTCAAGGAGTCCAATGACAGGGTATAGCGCGCTGTTGGTATGGAATGGCGAACAGAAATGGCTCAGGGGTGTGTGCGGCACGTCCGCGAGCTGGTCGCGCAGGGCCCGCACGAGGCGGGATTTGCCAATGCCTGGCTCGCCGCCCAGCAGAACAATCTGTCCCTCTTGCTCTTTCGCCTGCTCCCAGCGATTCCAGAGGAGTGCGAGTTCCTGATCGCGCCCGACTAGCGCGGTCGAGACTCCGTGCTGGGCATCGAATCGACTCTCCGCAGCGCCCTCGCCGATGACCAGCCAAGCTTGCACCGGGCCAGGGAAACCCTTGAGAGGGACCCTGCCCAGGTCGCGGTATGTGAAGGCGTCGCCGAGTAGGTGGCGCGTTGACTCGGCGATCACCACGCTACCGGGCTCGGCGAGCCCTTGCAATCTCGCGGCCAGATTCGGGGTCTCGCCGATGACGGCCCGTTCGCGGGCCTCCCCCTCGCCAATCAGTTCGCCGACCACGACCAGACCAGTTGCAATGCCGACGCGAGCGGCAAGCGCTGCACCACCTCGTTCGGTAAGGGCCGCGACCGCCGCGGTTACTCGAAGTCCGGCGCGAATAGCACGTTCCGCCTCATCTTCATGGGCGCGGGGCCAGCCGAAATACGCGAGGACACCGTCGCCCAGAAACTTGGCTATGTGGCCCTCGAACCGGGTGATCTCGCCCGCCACGGTGCTCTGGTAGAGCTGCATGAGGTCACCCAGCTCCTCAGGGTCGCGTCCCGAGGCGAGCGCAGTCGAGCCGACCAGATCGACAAACATGACCGTGAGCTGCCGCCGCTCAGCCTCCGACGGCAGTGCCGGCTTTAGTTGTGCCGCCGACGCACTAGCCTCAATCGGGAAGAAAGCGATCGATGAAGCGCCATCGCAAATCGCCTTCAGCACCGTCTTGCGCGGGCCGAGCGGCAAACCAAGTTCCCGCAGGTCGGCTTCGGTCAGTTCTGGCAGGACTTCAGGCGTGATTTCGGCGTCCTGGAACGCCTGCGTGTAGCGCTCCAGCCCGAGATTGCGAAGCCATTCCGCGATATCCAAGCGAAGTCTCCTCGCGTGGCCGTCAGTCGGCACATTGAGCTGCTGCCGGTTTGATGGACACCGGGTTAAGCTAATCCCACCTTGCGCTCGAACTCAACAGGGCTGAGGTAACCGATCGTCGAGTGACGTCGGGTCGTGTTGTAGAACCGCTCGATGTAATCGAACACATCTGCTCTGGCCTCGTTCCTGGTGCGATAGGTTTTGCGCTCGGTGCGTTCGGTTTTCAGCGACGAGAAGAAGCTCTCCATCGCCGCGTTGTCCCAGATGTTGCCGGACCGACTCATGCTGCAGACGATGCCGCTATCAGCCATCAAGCGCTGGAACTGCTCGCTGACGTACTGGGCGGATTCAAGCGGTCGTCGCAACACCTGAACGAAGGAGGTTGCGATGGGCATTCGAAAGCGACGATCACACCGCTCTCGACGAGCACCGTTGGCGTCACCGGGACGGCCGCCGGTAGCGGGGCGATCTGAACTCCAGCGATTCTGGTTGGGGATCGTGCAGGGAATGACCAGCGAGGATGCTGCATTAACGGCTGGTATGTCGCAGCCTGTCGGAACCAGATTGTTCCGACAGGCAGGCGGCATGGCACCAGCGATGTTCAGATCTTCAACCCAGCCGCGGTCCGGGCGGTACCTCTCGTTTGCGGAACGTGAGGAGATCGCACTTCTTCGCGTTCAGGGCCTTTCGAGACGCGAGATCGGACGCCGACTTGGCCGATCCGCCTCGACCATCTCCCGTGAGCTACGACGCAATGCCGCGACGCGCAGCGGCGGCCTGGAGTATCGTGCATCGACAGCCCAATGGCACGCCGAGCGATCGGCCCGTCGGCCCAAACCGACTAAGCTTGCGCTCAACACAACGTTGCGCACTTATCTGGAGCAGCGACTGGCCGGCGTGGTCATGACCCCGAGTGGCGCTGCCGTTCCTGGTCCCGCCGTTCCGTGGAAGGGCCGCCGGCATGGCCCGCGAAAGGATCGGCGATGGGCCAGGGCTTGGAGCCCGGAGCAGATTGCCCGACGCTTGCCGATCGACTTCCCGGACGACAAGACGATGCGCATCAGCCACGAAGCCATCTATCAAGCTCTCTTCGTTCAGGGTCGGGGAGCGCTACGCCGCGAACTGTCAGCCTGCTTGCGAACGGGGCGCGTATTGCGGGTCCCCAGGGCGCGCGTACGCAGGCGAGGCAAGAGCTTTGTCTCGCCGGAGATCATGATCAGCCAACGCCCCGCCGAAGCGGCCGATCGCGCGGTGCCGGGCCACTGGGAGGGAGACCTCATCCTTGGTCTTGGCAGCTCGGCGATCGGCACGCTGGTTGAGCGGACAACACGCTTCACGATGTTGCTGCATCTTCCCCGGCTTGCGGGGCATGGCGAAGCTCCACGCATGAAGAATGGCCCTGCTCTCGCGGGACACGGAGCTGAAGCCGTGCGCGACGCGATTACGCGCACCATCATCACCTTGCCCGAAGAGATGCGTCGTTCGCTGACCTGGGATCAGGGAGCGGAAATGGCTCAGCACGATCGTCTCAAGATCGACGCGGGCGTCCAAGTCTACTTCTGCGATCCGCAAAGCCCCTGGCAGCGTGGCACCAACGAGAACACCAATGGGCTGCTGCGTCAGTACTTCCCGAAAGGCACCGACCTGAGCGTCCACAGCGCCGACGACATCGCCGCCGTGGCCGCGGCCCTCAATGCTCGACCGAGAAAAACTTTGGGTTGGAAAACGCCAGCAGAGGCGCTTGACGAGTTGCTGTCATGAGTGGAACACATTCGGTGTTGCGACAACCGCTTGAATCCGCCCTGGCTGCCGCGATCGGAATGATGCATCAGGGCATCCGGCTTGCCGCGCCGCCAGACCGCCATCAACAGGGCGTCCGCAACCAACTGGGCGGTCATGCTGGCGCTCATCGACCAGCCGACCACCCGGCGCGAGAACAGGTCGATCACCGCCGACACATAGAGCCAGCCCTCAGCCGTCCAGATGTAGGTGACGTCGGCGATCCACTTCTGGTTCGGGCGCTCGGCCTCGAACTGCCGATCCAGAAGGTTCGACGCCACGTTCGCAATCTGGCGATGGCCTGCGTCCTTCGGCAGACGCCGGCGTCGTGGCCGCGCGCGCAGGGCCTGCAGGCGCATCAGCCGTTCGACCCGGTGCAGGCCGCATTCGACGCCGTCCGCCAGAAGGTCTCGCCAGACGCGCCGCGCGCCGTAAGTCCGGTCACTGGCAAGGAAGCTGACCTTGACCTGCTGGCCTACGGTCTCGTCGCTTCGGGATCTGGCGCTGGGCGATCGGTTCAGCCAGGCATGAAAGCCCGACCGCGACACGCCCATCGCTTCGCATAGCCATGCCACCGGCCAGATGCCCCGGTGCTTCGCGATGAAGCCGAACTTCATGTCGCTTCCTTCGCGAAGTAGGCAGCGGCCTTCCTAAGAAACAGCCGGATTGGCGTCCGTCGGAATGGCCTGCAACACGAAGCCCAGAGATTTGGCCCGGCGCTGAAGGTTGGCGAGAACGCGGCTGCGATATTGTTGCTCATATTGGTTGGCACCTGGATCCCTGTAGCTCATGCCGTGCCGGAGGGTGTTGTAAAATAGAACCGCAATCTTGCGGGCGGTCGCTGTCACCGCCTTTGACTTACCCGCACGTAAGGACAGGCGGCGATAGAATGCTCCGAGCGCCGTATCGCTTCGCCCCACCGTGGTGGCCGCCAACCGCAACAGTGCGGCAGCCCGGCTGGAAGATCTCCGGGTGCGCGAAGAAAGCACTTTGCCGCCGGAGATTTTGTTGCCCGGTGCAAGGCAGAGCCAGGACGTGAAGTGCTTGGCGCTCGGCCATGCCCTCAAATCCGTGCCGCACTCGCCGATAAGCTTCAATGCGAGCGACGGACCCAGTCCATGGATCTCAGTCAGATCGACGCCGAGCACGCCGTGCAGCGCGGTCCTGACGTCAAAGGTGGGCGTGTTGATCTGTTTGGTCTTGATGCGCGGCTTGGATAGCTTCCCGACCGGCTTTGCCCCTTTATTTCCTAGCGCGGCGATCAGGACTTCGAGCTTGCGGTCACAGTCCAGCATCTTCGCCTGGTAGACGTCGTAGAGTTCTAGCGATTGGCTCAGGGCGAAGACATGTTCGTGCCGGTCGTTGCCTACCAGTGCCGCGCGAATGGTCTCGGTGGATGAATGGCATCGCACGTCCCGATAGGTTGCCAAAACATCAGGATTGCGCTCGCCTGCAACAATGGCCCGGATAATCCGCATGCCAGTGGCGCCCGTGATGTCCGAGACGACATGATGGAGCTGCAGGTTCATCTCCATCAAGGCCTTTTGCATATGCTGGATATGGGCGGCGGCATATTCCACAAGCCGCTCGCGCTGCCGCAAATAGGCCCGCAGTGCTGCGATCTCGGCATCGGGTCGGAAGCTGCCTCGTAGCAGTCCATAGGAATGAAGCTGCCGTAACCACGCGGCATCGCTGACGTCGGTCTTGCGTCCGGGCACGTTCTTGGCGTACCGGGCGTTGACCAGAATAACCTCAAATCCACGCTGCTCCAGGATTTCATAGGCTGGGATCCAATAGACCCCGGTGGATTCCATCGCGACACTGGTCACGCCGCATGCGCTAAACCAATCCGCCAGATCATGGAGATCTTGTGTAAATGTGCCGAACGCGCGCACGGGAATGTCAGTGCAGTCCGGGTTCACCGCAGCCATGTGCATCTTTGATCCGATGTCGATGGCGGCCGCGCTGACGTTGACTGGCTTCAATTCCGGCCGGTCACCGGTCGTCCTCTGGGGCATCGCAAATCCTCCATTCACTCATGAGCGGAAGGGTCTGGGTTATGCCAATCGTCATCTTCCTATTCGGGATCGCAGCCGAAGCGGCGTCACCACTCTCAAGTCCGCATGCACCCATGGACCACGTTTTTTTACGGGGACAGTGCCTCCAATAAGCTGACGGCCGCTACCCTCCCAGCCGCAGAGGATAACACAGTGCTGTTTCTACCCCGCACAGGCGCGCAACGGCCCTGGACAGTTTTTTAGGATATCCCGCTCCGCCTTCAGCTTGTTGACCTCGCGCCGCAGCCGCTCGATCTCCAATTGCTCAGGCTTCATTTGCCCGTGGCCGGGGAAGGACTGCGCAGCGTCGAAGCCGAACTCCTTCACCCATTTGCGCAGCACGTTCTCATGAACGCCCAGGTCTCGGCCAGCTTGCGCCACAGATACCCCGCGCTCCCTGACGAGCTTGACCGCCTCGATCTTGAACTCTCGACTGAACTTCCGTCTCTGCATGACCCACCTCTGGCTCGATAAAACACCCAATCTTGGTGTCCATCAAACCGGCAGCAGCTCACATAGGGCCAGCTCAGTTGAAGGTATGTAACCTCAACTTCAGCGAACCATCCGCCTGCCGCTCGAACACGTGGGTGGCAATGCCAGAGAAGTTTGCAGGCTTGCTATCCTTGTCCTTACCTTTGGCGCTCCAGTTTGCCGTGCCATAGACGACCTTGTCATCGCCGCCCGCGTCGATCAGCTCAAGCTTGTGGTCCGTTACGCCGTTGGCGTAGAACCCGGCGAAAAACTTCTCGATCTCCGCCGGACCCGACGCCACCTCGTGGGTTGGCGGAAGCACCTTCGCGTTCGGCAGATATAAGGCGACAACGGCCCTGGGGTCGCCCTTGTTGTACGTCGCGTCAAATCTTGCGTAAGCCGCCGTGATATCGCTTTTGGGATCGGCGGCATACGATCCGACCGGAGCGGCTGTGAGCAGACAAAGTGCGAATGCCGATGCGTAAATAGTGCGCATGAAATCCTCCCTATAAAAGTTGCTTAGACATCATTGAAGCTGCCGCGATCATTCGTGAGGACGCTAAGACTGGTCAGAGCATCCTCTGTTGCGGACAGAAAGTCATTCTGGGCGAGGGCCTGGACGGGGGGCTTTGGGCGTGTGATCGGAGCCATGTAAACCTCCTTACGCGGGGACATTGTGGGCGGTACCAGCATCAAAAATCGCCGACCAAGCTGATTCCAGTTTACTTCCACTGCGCACATTTCCGCTTGACCCAAACGGGCTATGGGGCGCTAATCAGAGCGCTAAACCGGTTCTTCTCCGTTGTTCCGCATGAGGAACTCCGGCGCCCGATAATTCTCGCCTGATGAATTTTTAGCGAAATCAGCTTTCCAAGGACCACTTAGGATGGTCAGCTGGCATACTGAGCGCATTGAAGACGCTTTTGCTGAGGCAGCGCTCGATCCTGCTCAGTGGGCTAGAGCGCTTGATACTGTAGCCGACGTCACCGAGAGCGCTGGAGCGCTACTTTTCTCATTCAACGGCGACCTTATTCCGAGCGTTCCTTTTACAGATAGCATCAGTAGATCCGTTGAGACTTATTTTGAAAACGGATGGCATCTCCAGGACGAACGCACCCGCGGTTTTGACCTGATGGTAAAACGTGGTGTTGTAGATGACCTAGATATTTTTGGCATCGATCAGATAAAACGGCATCCCTATTACCAGGAATTTTTAGCTCCCCACCATTTGCGCTGGTACGCTGGGGTCAAGCTCGCAAGCGGCGATGATCTCTGGGCTCTTTCAATCCAACGAACAATCGCGCAGGGACCATTTTCAAACGCGGAAAAGAGAGTACTCGGGAAGCTTTCGAATAGCCTCTCGTCCAGCGCCGCACTAGCTCGGGCTCTCAGCTTTACAGCAGCCAATGGAGCACTAGAAGCATTCGAAATAAGCGGTACCGCGGCGCTGTTGATCAACCGACGGGGTGAAGTCTTTAAAGCCAATCGTTCCGCAGAACAACTGCTGAAGGGTGACATTCGAATCATCAAGCGCAAGTTGGTTTCGAACGATCGGCACGCCAACGCTGAGATCGAACGAGCTCTTCAAGACCTCCTCGGGCGGCCCCTTGGCGCAGGTCTCTTACCTATGGTTTGCCTACCAAGGAGCGACCGACTCCCCCTATTAGCTCACCCCGTGAAGCTTCCAAGCCTTACTGCGAATGTTCTCGCGGATTGCAGGGCCGCTATCATTCTGGTGGATCCCGAAAAGCGCTCCCGACCTCCAGAAGCCGCTTTGCGAATCGCGTTTCAATTGACCACGGCCGAAGCGCGCTTGGCTTTGCACTTGGCTTCTGGCGAAACGCTTGAAGTCGCGGCAGAAAGGCTCGGCATCGCGCGAGACACTACGCGAAATCAATTGAAGAACATCTTCGCTAAGACTGGCGTAAATCGCCAAGCCGAGCTCGTAGCTACACTCGCTTCTTTCCTGCCTGTTGCGGCTGATGATCCCGAGGCACCTAGCTGCAGGACATCTACCGCGTCCGCATCCTCGCCGTCCAATCCGAAACCGCCTGGAGTCAGCGAAACCGCCAGAACGGCTCACCACCAGTAAGGCTTGCATGATACGAGGTGCGTCAGGCTGGTGAAAGGAGAGCTTGCAACGTCGCCACCGTTGTCGAGCATCTCCGATTTCGCTGGGCAGAAGTAAGCCACCTTGGCATGCTTCCGCGACCGAGGCTGGCACGTTCATCTCGCATCTATTTTCATCCGGGTCCGGAGTGGCAGCCCTGCTCCGTCAGGCGATTTCGAGCAACGATCCTTAATCGGCGCCTTACACAGCTGATGCCGCCTTCGGGCGGCCTCTTTGCCTAACATCGACTGCGAATGAATCGCTTTTTTTGCTGGATTTTCCCGATCGATGGCTTCATGCTTGTCCATCATTGAGAACTCAATGCTTTCGGGGGACATTGTGATGGCAAAACCTGCCGTTTCCCGTGATGCCTTTCGTGGGTTGTTCGCCTTCTATGCTGCGAAAGCTCATCACGACCACAAACACGAGGGCGAACATTGCCTTTTGAAGCTGTTCGGATCTGCGGAAGACATTCCTGAAAGCTTATTGCAACAATGGTCGAACAGAGTTGACCTGCTCGGCTTCGAAACCGTTGGCCGCATAATGGAGCCGCGCGCCCGTCAAATCACCGATGGTGACGCGCGTTATGACCATGCCAGCGACTTTCTCCACGCACTCTTAAGAGGCTGCTGTGCCGGCGCAAACGCCGGCTCCTAGCCAATTGAACCATTCCAACTTTCGCTCCAGCTTATCATTAGCCAATTCGAGCTATAGCTCCCGCCAAGCGATTGAGGCGGATAATAGTTGGTCCTTTTTGCGCCAAAGCCTGTCGGTGCGCCAGCCAGGCTTCAAGCGCTCGAACCTTTCGTACGATGGAGCCCGCTGCAGTACTCCATCCGTGAAGAAGCAATGGATGTCGGACCTAAGCTTGGGTAGAATTCTCAATCTGGAGGAAGCGAGAACGACTCGACGAAGCTACGCTAAACTGCGCGATGCCAGCCGTCCGCACTACTCCCACTCAATCGTCCCAGGCGGCTTGCTGGTCACGTCATACACCACCCGGTTCACGCCCTTCACCTCGTTGATGATGCGCGTCGCGGTCTCGCCCAAGAACTTCATGTCGAACTGGTAGAAGTCCGCGGTCATGCCGTCGGTGGAGGTGACGGCGCGCAGGCCGACGACGAAGTCGTAGGTGCGGCCGTCGCCCATGACGCCCACGGTCTTCACAGGAAGCAGCACGGCAAAGGCCTGCCAGATGTCGTCGTAGAGACCGTGCTTCCTGATCTGGTCGATGTAGACCGCGTCCGCCTTGCGCAGGATCTCGAGCTTGTCGCGGGTGATCTCGCCGGGGCAGCGGATGGCGAGGCCGGGGCCCGGGAACGGGTGGCGGCCGACGAAGATTTCGGGCAGGCCGAGCTCGCGGCCGAGCTTGCGCACCTCGTCCTTGAACAGCTCGCGCAGGGGCTCGACCAGCTTCATGTTCATGCGCTCGGGGAGCCCGCCGACATTGTGGTGCGACTTGATCGTCACCGACGGGCCGCCGGTGAAGGAGACGCTCTCGATCACGTCAGGATAGAGCGTGCCTTGCGCCAGGAAGTCAGCGCCGCCGATCTTCTTGGCCTCCGCCTCGAACACCTCGATGAAGAGGCGACCGATGGTCTTGCGCTTCACTTCCGGGTCGGTGACGCCTTCGAGCTCGCCCAAAAACTGCTTCGAGGCATCCACGTGCACGAGCGGGATGTTGTAGTGGTGGCGGAACAGGTCGACGACCGTCTTCGCTTCGTCAAGGCGCAGCATGCCGTGATCGACGAAAACGCAGGTGAGCTGCTCGCCGATCGCTTCGTGGATCAGCACGGCCGCGACCGCGGAATCGACTCCGCCGGACAGGCCGCAGAGCACCCTGCCCGTGCCGACCTGGGCGCGGATCTTCGCGATCTCCTCCTCGCGGAAGGCGCGCATGGTCCAGTCGCCGGAAAGGCCTGCGATCTTGCGGACGAAATTTCGGATCAGTTTGGCGCCGTCGGGCGTGTGCACCACTTCCGGGTGGAACATCAGGCCGTAATATTTGCGCGTCTCGTCCTGTATGATCGCGAACGGCGCGTTCGGCGAGGTGCCGGCGACCGAGAAGCCCGGCGGCATCTTGGTGATGCGGTCGCCATGGCTCATCCAGACCTGGTTCTTGCCGCCTGCCGACCAGACGTCCTCGAACAGCTTGCTCGGCGCCTTCACCTCCACATCGGCGCGGCCGAATTCGCGGTGATGGCCGCCCTCGACGGTGCCGCCGAGCTGCTCCGCCATGGCCATCTGGCCGTAGCAGATGCCCATTACCGGCACGCCGGAATCGAAGATCGCTTGCGGCGCCCGGGGCGATCCCGCCTCATGTACCGATTCAGGGCCGCCGGAGAGAATCACCGCCTTCGGCTTCATCTCGTTGAAGGCTTGTTCGGCCTTGTTGAACGGGACGATTTCGCAATAGACGCCGTCCTCGCGCACGCGACGCGCAATGAGCTGCGTCACCTGGCTGCCGAAGTCGACGATGAGAATCTTGTCATGCGCCGAGGCCACCGAGGGCGTCGACGCGGAGCGGTCGGTCTGTGCTGCTGTCATGGCAAGCAGATACGCGACGGGGGCTTTTCCCGCAACCGCGCGGGCCGCGCGCCCACATTCTTCTTTGGGGTATGGACAAATTGATATAGGTAAGTATTATTGACCTATATGGCCCGCCACTCACCAAGGGCCGATCAGGGAGAACGCCATGCCAAACCATCATCAGCCGTCATCGCTTGCAGAGCTCGGCCGCACCTGGGTCGAGGCCTGGAACGCGCGCGAGCTCGAACGCGTGCTCACGCTCTATGACGAGGAAACCGTGATGACCTCGGACCGCATCCCCGCGATGGGATTCGATGAAAGCGGCACCGTGCGCGGAAAGGATGCGTTGCGCGCCTATTGGGGCAAGGCGCTCGCCCTGTTGCCGAATCTGCATTTCTCGCTGATCGAATTGTTCGTCAGCCCTGATAGCGTGGTGGTGTTCTACGAGAACGAGCGGGGAAAGCGGATCTGCGAATATCTGCGGGTGAACGCGGCCGGAAAGATCGTGCAGGGATCGGCGAATCATCCGGTGCCCTGAGTCGCGCTTCTAGCTCGAGGACGCACCAAGGCCGACGCGAATCAGCGCTTGCGCAGACCGGCCTTTCTCACCCTGGTATCGGACCATGCCAGTGGACGGCCGGCCCGCGACGGAAGCACGAGCTTCCCGACCGGCTGGCCCGTCTCGTCCACCAGGTCCGAATGGACTTCGCCGCGCGCGTAGAGATTCGCTTCGCCCCATTGGCGCAAGCTGACCACGACTGGAAACAGCTCGCGCCCCCTCTTGGTCAGCGCATATTCCCGATAGGCGCTGCCGTCGGAGGCCGGAATCAGTTCGAGCACGCCAAGCTCCACCAGCCTGTGCAGCCGCGCAGTGAGCATGCCCTTGGCGATGCCGAGGTTCTTCTGGAAATCGCCAAATCGACGCAGCCCGTCGAAGGCATCGCGCACGATCAGAAGCGACCAAATGTCCCCAACTGCGTCCAGTGCACGCGCCACCGGGCAGTCAGCCTCGGCAAAACCGGTCCGCTTCATTCGCCGCCTCCAAATTGGTCTTAAAATAGGACTGGACAGCGCGGTGTGCAACTGGTCTTATTTTAAGACTAGATAGAACGTGCCGGAGACGACAATGACAATCCACGATGCCGCCACAGCCGGACCGACCAACGCCGACGAAAAGGCCGACGACACCGCCGGGCGCGGGCTCTCGCGCGGGATGGCGATGCTGCTGGCGCTGACCTGCGGCCTGAGCGTCGCCAATATCTACTTCGCGCAGCCGCTGCTCGATGCCATGGCGCGCGATCTCGGCATCGACCCCGCCGCGATCGGGATGGTGGTGACCTTCACCCAAATCGGCTACGCGTTCGGCCTGATCCTGATCGTGCCGCTCGGCGACCTCTGGGATCGCCGCCGCCTGATCGTCGGCCAGACCGTGCTGTCGGCGATCGGCCTCGTCATCGTCGGCACGGCGGCGCATGCCGCCGTGCTGCTTGTGGGAATGGCGCTAGTCGGCATGCTCGCCGTCGTCGTCCAGGTCCTCGTCGCCTTTGCCGCGACGCTGGCCAGACCGGACGGGCGCGGCCGCGCGATCGGCACCGTCACGAGCGGCATCGTCGCCGGCATCCTGCTGGCGCGGTTCGCCTCGGGCGCGCTGGCCGATTTCGGCGGCTGGCGAATGGTCTACCTGGTCTCGGCCGGCCTCATGCTGGCCATGGCGGCGCTGCTCCTGCGCGTGCTGCCGCGCGGCCGGCAGTCGGCGCTGGCCCGATCCTCTTATCTGTCGCTGTTGCGCTCAACCGCCTCGCTGTTTGTCGAGGAGCCGATACTGCGCGAGCGCGCGTTGTTTGCGTTTCTGATCTTCGCCAATCTCAACGTGTTCTGGACGTCGATCGTGCTGCCGCTCTCGGCGCCTCCCTTCGCGCTGTCGCATACCACCATCGGATTGCTCGGCGTCGCCGGGTTCGCCGGAGCGCTCGCGGCGCGCAATGCCGGGCGGCTTGCCGATCTCGGATGGGCCCAGCGGACCACCGGGCTGTCACTGCTGCTGATGCTGGCTGCCTGGGCTCCGATCGCCTGCCTGCAAAGCTCGCTCTGGCTGGTCGTCGCCGGCGTGATCGTGCTGGATCTGGGACTCCAGGCCGTGCACGTGACGAGCCAGAGCCTGATCATCGCCGTGCGGCCCGATGCGGCGAGCCGACTGGTGGGCGGTTACATGGTGTTCTACTCGGTCGGAAGCGCGATTGGCGCGATCGCGTCGACGATGGTGTACGCGATGGCCGGCTGGTCCGGCGTCTGCGTGCTCGGCGCGGGAATCAGTGCCGCCGCGCTGCTGGTCTGGGTCATCATCGCAAGCAGGATGCCGGTGACGGCAGATTGCGCGCTGATGCATGGGCAAAAATAAGGGCCGAAAACAATAAGAACTGTAAAAATGAGGACTACCGCGAAAGCATCCGATAGTAACGGCACTGCCGTCGCCGCCTCAGGATCACCATCATGAAGCTCCCCACCTCCCCTTTCACCGTCACCGACTGGAGCAAGGTCGAGCCGACCGTCCATCCCGGCGAGACCGGGCAAGCCAAGTGGCGTACGCTCGACATCGGCGATCTCCGGGTGCGGATGGTCGAATATTCGCCGGGCTATCTCGCCGACCATTGGTGCGACCGCGGCCACGTGCTGTACGTGCTGCAGGGCGAGCTCGACAGCGAGCTGCGCGACGGCCGCAAGTTCAAGCTCACGGCGGGGATGAGCTACCAGGTCTCGGATTTCGGCGATGCAGCGCACCGATCCTCGACGACGACGGGGGCGACGCTGTTTATCGTCGATTGAGGCGCCCCGGAAGGGTTAATTTGCACCGCAAAATAGCAAAATTCGGCGACATCCCGAGCGGCGGGTGGTGCCTTGAAGTGGCCCCAAAATCTCGCTATATTGTGATCATCGATACTTGGCCGAACGACTGGGCCGCTTCGCTTCGTTGCTGACGGGCGCGCACGCTTCAGATGATTTCTCCAACATCGACTGATCAGGACTATGGGCGCAATAGTGCGTACCGGTCCGCGTGTTAACTTCTTAAGCAAAGGAAATTCCCATGGCTATGGGCACCGTGAAGTGGTTCAACAATCAAAAGGGTTTTGGTTTCATTCAGCCGGATGACGGCGACAAGGACGTGTTCGTGCACATCAGCGCCGTCGAGCGCGCTGGCCTCTCGACCCTCAACGAAGGTCAGAAGGTCTCGTTCGACATCGTCGCCGATCGTCGCAGCGGCAAGTCCTCGGCTGACAATCTCCGCGTCGGCTAAAGCCCGCGCACCGTTCTGACCACGGACGTACCGGCAGAACGTCGAGTTAGAAAACCCCGCGACCGGGTTCCGGTTCGCGGGGTTCTTGTTTGGTGAGACAGGCGTCGCGTCATCCGCGATGTCGTGGGGTGGGCTATGCCTTCTTCAAGACCGAGACGAAGAACCCGTCCGTCCCCGTCCGCCGCGGCGTCATCAGCCAGCCTTCCGGCGATTGCAGCGCGGCTTGCGCAAACTCCTCGGCCTTGTCCCAGAGCACGCTCGCGGTCTGCTCGGGCGGCACCACAGCGAACTCGGGATGGCGGGCGGTGAACGCCCTCACCTGTTCGCCGTTCTCCTCTGAGAGCACCGAGCAGGTGATGTAGGCGATGCGGCCGCCGGCCTTGAGCAGCGGAACCGCGCGATCGAGCACCGCGGTCTGGTCCCGCAAGCGAAACTCCAGCGCGCCCGGACGCATGCGCCATTTGGCATCCGGATTGCGGCGCCAGGTTCCGGTTCCCGTGCAGGGCGCGTCGATCACGACGAGGTCGGCGGTCGCGCTGATCTCCGCCAGCGGATCGGCCTCGCCCTTGGGCGTGCGCACATCGGCATTGTGGACGCCGGCGCGCGACAGGCGTTCGTGAATGGGCGCAAGTTGCCGCTTGTCGCTGTCGGTCGCGATCAGCCGGCCCTTGCCCTGCATCATCGCGGCGAGCGCCAGCGTCTTGCCGCCGGCCCCCGCACAGAGATCGATCACCTGCTCGCCGGGTTTTGCCGCGGTCAAGGCAGCCGCAAGCTGTGACCCCTCATCCTGCACTTCAATGGCGCCCTTGATGAAATCCTCTTCGGCCTGGATGCCGGGGTTGCGCGCATCGGCCGAAAGCTCGATGCGCAGGCCGGTTGCGGACCAACGCGTCGGTTTCGCATGAAGGTGAGCAAGCGCCCCCAGCGTCTTGTCGCGATTGGATTTTAACGTGTTGACGCGCAGGTCGAGCGGCGCCCGGCTCGCCATCGCGGCCGCCTCCGCGACGCGTTCGTCGCCGAACGCTTTTGCCAAATACGGATCCAGCCATTCCGGATAGTCACCGGCGATCGCGGCCGGGGCACCTTCAAGCGACCGCGAGGCGAGCGCGGCCTGCTCGGCCTCGGTCAACGGCGCGGGGGCAAAGCGGCTGCCGTCGAACAGCGCGGCCATGGTCGCCGCGTCCATGTTGCGCTCGAGGCGGAGCATGCCGATCAGCCGAGCACGCGCGGTGTCCGAATCCATCAGGTAGGCGCTCGAAGCATAGCGGCGCAGCACGTCCCAGACGAGGCCGGCAATGGCGGCGCGGTCGCCGGATCCGGCGAAGCGGTGCGCGGTGCCCCATTCTTTCAGCGCCTTGGCCGCGGGCACGCGGTCTTTCTCGATGGTGTCGATCAGTTCGATGGCTGCGGACAGCCGGGCAGCGGGAGTCATTTGAATCTTTCAGATCAAATCCGACGGCTAACCGTCAGATCAACAAGAGCATCTTCAGTGCGAAGTAGATCCACATCGCGAGCAGCACGAGCACGCCGGCGAGCCAGATCGTGGAGCGGCGCCCGAGATTGTTGGAGGAGACGAAGATTCCGGCATGGACGAAGCGCGTCACCACGAACACCCAGGACATCAGCACGATGAAGAGATCGGCATGGCGCAACGGGAGCGCCAGCGCGATCAGGGCGTAGAACAGCACCGGCAATTCGAACTGGTTGCGGTAGCAATTGGCGATTTGTGTGGCGCCCTTGGGCCAGTTGGGCTCGCCGAGCGCAATGTCACGGCTCTTGGTCTCGCCGGAGACGAGCGCGCGCCGGCGTCCCAGCGCCATGGCGATCAGGAGCGCGAAGGTGAGACCGACCTGCACGAAGACCGGCAGCAAAACCATTTGAATGGACATCGAAATTTCTCGGGATTTTCCCATCCGGCGGAAGGCACAGCTAGCGTCCATTAGCGGTCACCGCTGGTCCTGACAATCAACGAGTTGAACCGGCGTTCCCGATGAGGCGACCAACTGTCGACAGTTAAAGCGATTTTGGCCCCTCGGGGCGCAAGGCGAGATACCGCCATGAACACCCTCTTCAGCCAGATCGGCAGCCTGACCGGCACTTTGACCGAGTCAGCCGACGGGCAGTTCGGCATCCTGATGTCGGCGCTGGCAGGCATCGCGACCGCGCTTGCGGTGGCGCTGGCGATGACGGTCTACTTCCGAATGAGCTATCGGACCTGGCGCGATGTCCTCAGGCATGGCCTCGCTGCGCTCGCCCTCCTCGCTCTGTTTGCGTTTGCCGCCTACGACATGCGCCATGCCGCGCTGGCCTATCTCGGCCTCAATCCCTCGAAACCCGCGGTCGAGTTCGAGATCCGCATGCCCAAGGAGACCTTGGCGGCGGTGTCCGACACCCAGATCGAGCTGCATACCGAGCGCAACCAGACGCTGGCACTGGTCGAGGGCGTGCGGGAGCTCGGTGATGGCCGCTCCGTGCTGCGTGGCGCGGTACCGCTCAACCACCGCACTGCGGACCGCGTGCTGGTCGTGAACCTGCCCGGCAAGGGCACCTTCGAATTCCGCCTCCGCCTGCCGGCCGAGCCGCATCGCTCCGAACAGTCCGGCGCTCAGTTCGGCCCTCAGTTCGGCCCTCAGTTCGGCCCTTGGCACCTCGCCGACCGCATCGCCTCGCCGCTGGCAAGCCCGGTCGCGCCGCAGGACGCCTACACAATCCGCTATCGCGTGCTTTAAACTTTGTTCGATCGCTGACCGCGGACGCGCCGTCATCGTTCCGACGTCGGGCGTGGCCTATGATCGATCCATGTCCGAATTTCGCCTGACACAGATCTCCGACGCCCATCTTGGCCGGCGCTTCCCTGGCCTGATCGCCAACTTCCAGGCGCTCAGCGAGCATATCGACACCGATAGGCCCGATCTCGTTGTCAACACCGGCGACGTCTCGTTCGACGGGCCGACCAGCCGCGACGATGTCGAATTCGCCAAGGGCCTGCACGATGCCCTGCCCGTCGCCTGCCGCTACATCCCCGGCAATCACGACATTGGCGACAATCCGACCGCGATCGGCCCTGCGCCGAAGCCGCCGGTCGCGGAAGCGCATCGTCAGCAATTCCGCGAGATCATCGGCGAGGACCATTGGTCGTTCGAGGCCGCGGGCTGGTGCTTCCTCGGCCTCAACTCGCTGGTGATGAACTCAGGGCTCGCCTTCGAGGCCGAGCAGTTCGATTGGCTTGCTTCGGAAGTTTCGCGCACGAACGGCAAGCCGGTCGCGCTGTTCGTACACAAGCCGGTATTTCTCAACGGGCCCGACGACCCCGAGACGCCGGAGACGTCGATCCGCTATGTGCCGCAGCCGGCCCGCGCGCGGCTGATCGAGATGTTTGCACATGTCGACCTGCGCCTCATCGCCAGCGGTCACGTGCACCAGCGGCGCGACTTTACCTGGCGCCACACCCGCCACGTCTGGGCGCCGTCGGCCGGCTTCAAGATCAACGATGCGCGCCAGGACCGGATCGCGATCAAGGAGGTCGGGCTCGTGGAGTACCGCTTCCAGCCCGACGGCTTCGAGGTTCGCCACGTCAGGGCCGCGGGCCAGGTCGATATCGATATCGAGGAGCTGCTCGCCCAGATGGGCGGTGCGCATTAGCGCCGCCAGTCGCGGCTCAAGCGACGCTTTTGAGATCCTGCTGGATCGCGGCAAGCAAGGACTGCAGCGCGTCGCTGTTCACCGGTTTGGCCCCGGTATTGGCGGGCAGAACATTGGCAGGCCGCGCGGCATTGACCGGGCGCTTGGGGAATGGCGGCGTGGGTGTGGGCATCGCGGATTGCGCGAACACGTCCTCGGTATGGACGAACTTGCCATGGATGACGTCGTCGCGACGGCCCATGACAAACATGGTCGCCCAATAACCGGCAGCCAGCAGGATTACGCAGAAAACAACAAGCTCTAACATCATCGCACCTGAAATATGCGCAATGATTCAATGCCTTCGCGAGCCCGTCAATGAACCGACGGTCACACCTGCGGCTTTTACGGGCGGGTGTGGCCGATCAGTCACTCTTTGTTAACCATACCCGGCCCCCGAGGGGGCGAGAGCGGCCGATCAAGCTTTGTCCGGCCCGACCCGCACCAGCTGCTTGCCGAAATTGGCCCCCTTGAGAAGCCCCATGAAGGCTTCGGGCGCGCTCTCCAGGCCCTCGGTGACGAACTCCTTGTACTTGACCTTGCCCTCGCGGACCCAGCCGGACATGTCGCGCAGGAAGTCGCCATGGCGGGAGGCGAAGTCGGAGACGATGAAGCCGCGGAAGGTCAGCCGCTTGGTCAGGGTCGCGCGCATCATGCTGGCGGCCCATTTCGGCGGCTTCGCTTCAGTGTCATTGTAGTGGGCGATGAGGCCGCAGACGGGTACGCGCGCAAACGCATTGAGCAGCGGGAACACCGCCTCGAACACGGCGCCGCCGACATTCTCGAAATAGACGTCGATGCCCTTCGGGCAGGCGTCCTTCAGCTTCGCGGCCAGATCGGGATCGCGGTGATCGATGCAGGCATCGAAGCCGAGCTCCTTCACGACGTAATCGCATTTGTCCTTGCCGCCGGCGATTCCAACCGCGCGTGCGCCCTTGATCTTCGCGATCTGTCCCACGGCCGAGCCGACCGCGCCGGAGGCGCCGGCGACGACGACGGTCTCGCCTTGCTGCGGCTTGCCGATATCGAGCAGGCCCGTGTAGGCGGTCATGCCGGGCATGCCCAGCACGCCGACGGCCGTCGAGATCGGCGCGAGCTTCGGGTCGATCTTGTTCAGCCCCTTGCCGTCGGAGATCGCGTGCGTCTGCCAGCCCGCGCGCGAGAGCACGATGTCACCCTTGGCAAAGTTTGGATTGTTGGAGGCTGCGACCTCGCAGACCGTACCGGCTTCCATCACACCACCGACGGGCACCGGCGTCGCGTAGGACGGACCGTCGCTCATGCGCCCGCGCATATAGGGATCGAGCGAGAGCCAGATCGTGCGCAGCAGGACTTCGCCTGCGGCAGGCGTAGGAACCGCGAATTCCTCGATGCGGAAATCGGACGGCTTTGGCTCCCCGACGGGACGCGCGGCGAGAACGATGCGTTTGCCTTGGGACATGATGGCTTCCTCGTGATTATGCTTCGGCGCGAACGGAAGCGGAGGGAGCGGAGCACGTCAACACAAAAGCACACTCTCGCTGTCATCGCCCGCGGGCGATCCAGTAATCCGAGAGGGTCGTGGTAGAGCCGAAAGGCCGCGGCGTAGTGGATGCCCCGCCTTCGCGGGGCATGACACCGTCATTTGGGCAATTCCAACGCGCAGCCGCGAGCCTAACCCCCGCCCGGATAGTTCGGCGCCTCGCGCGTGATGGTGACGTCGTGGACGTGGCTTTCGCGCAGGCCCGCGCCGGTGATGCGGACGAACTGGGCCTTGTCGTGCAGGTCCTTCATGTCCTTTGCACCGACATAGCCCATCGCGGCGCGCAGGCCGCCGGCGAGCTGGTGCATGACGTTGCCGACCGGGCCCTTGTAGGGCACCTGGCCCTCGATGCCTTCGGGCACGAGCTTGAGCGTGTCCTTGATGTCCTGCTGGAAGTAGCGGTCGGCCGAGCCGCGCGCCATCGCGCCGACCGAGCCCATGCCGCGATAGGCCTTGTAGGAGCGGCCCTGCCACAAGAACACTTCACCGGGCGTCTCGTCGGTGCCGGCGAGCAGCGAGCCGACCATCGCGATGTCGGCACCGGCAGCGAGCGCTTTGGCAAGGTCTCCGGAAAACTTGATGCCGCCGTCGGCAATGACGGGGATGTCCGACTTCTTCGCCGCCTCGACCGCATCCATGATCGCGGTGAGCTGGGGAACGCCGACGCCGGCGACGATGCGAGTGGTGCAGATCGAGCCCGGGCCGATGCCGACCTTGATGCAGTCCGCGCCCGCATCGATCAGCGCCTGCGCACCCTCCGAGGTCGCGACGTTGCCGGCAACGACCTGCACGGAATTGGACAGGCGCTTGATGCGGTTGACCGCATGGAGCACGTGACGGGAATGGCCGTGCGCGGTGTCGACCACGACGAGATCGACGCCGGCATCGATCAGCCGCTCGGTGCGCTCGAAGCCGCTATCGCCGACCGTGGTGGCGGCGGCGACGCGGAGGCGGCCCTGCGCGTCCTTGCAGGCCAGCGGATGGGCGACCGCCTTCTCCATGTCCTTCACGGTGACCAGGCCGACGCAGCGATACTGCTCGTCGACCACAAGCAGCTTCTCGATGCGATGCTGATGCAGCATCCGCCGCGCCTCGTCCTGGCTGACATTCTCGCGCACCGTGACGAGACCTTCATGGGTCATCAGCTCGGAGATTTTTTGCTGGCGGTCGGTGGCGAAGCGGACGTCGCGGTTGGTGAGAATGCCGACCAGCTTGCCCGGCGTGGACTTGCCCGCACCGGTGACGACGGGAATGCCGGAGATGCCGTGATCGCTCATCAGCTTGAGCGCGTCGTCCAGCGTGGCGTCCGGGCTGATCGTGAGCGGGTTCACCACCATGCCCGACTCGTAGCGCTTGACCTGCCGCACCTGGGCAGCCTGCCCTTCGGGATCGAAATTGCGATGGATGACGCCGATGCCGCCGGCCTGCGCCATGGCGATCGCCATGCGGGCTTCGGTGACCGTGTCCATGGCGGAGGCCATGATCGGGATGTTGAGCGGAATGGCGCGGGTGACGCGGGAGCGGATGTCGACCTCGCCCGGCATGACGTCCGACAGGCCCGGCTTCAGCAGCACGTCGTCGAACGTGAGGGCTTCGCGAATGCCTTGTTGCACCGTGGCCATGTGCCAACTCCTTCCGCGGCCCTGCCGCAAATAGCTATGGATGAGCGCCGCCCTCGGCGTACCTTGCGGCAACGCCGGAGAATCGGAGCCCATCGGTGGGGTTGACGCGGGTCGATAGCACGGGCGGGCGACGAATCAAAGCAATTCGGACCGCCGGCCAGCCATGCACAGGCTTTTTTGGGCAAGTTCGGCGGCGGATAGCCTTCGCGGCGGCACGTACTGGCGAACGGCAGATCATCGATCTCCGGCGCAGGGCGCACCCGCTTGGGGTCACGCGGGATTTAGGTGCTATGCGTCGATCCGCAATGGTCGCGGCCCAGTGGCGGTGATAAGCCGCAATTCTCGCCCTTCGTTCCCGATGTCCATTACCAATCCGTCATGGTCGACAAGCAACGCATCATTCCGCTGATCGTAGCCACTGCTCTCTTCATGGAGAACATGGACTCGACGGTGATCGCCACGTCGCTGCCCGCGATTGCGGCCGACATCGGCACCAGCCCACTGACGCTCAAGCTCGCGATCACTTCCTATCTGCTGTCGCTTGCGGTCTTCATCCCGGCGAGCGGCTGGACCGCCGACCGGTTCGGCGCGCGCCTGGTGTTTGCGATTGCCGTCGGCGTGTTCATGGTCGGCTCGGTCGGCTGCGCGCTCTCGACATCGGTCACCGATTTCGTGTTCGCGCGCATCCTCCAAGGCATGGGCGGGGCAATGATGACGCCGGTCGGGCGCCTCGTGCTGCTGCGGTCGGTCGACAAGAGCGCGCTGGTCAACGCGATGGCGTGGGTGACGGTCCCTGCCCTGATCGGCCCCGTGATCGGGCCGCCGCTCGGCGGCTTCATCACCACCTACGCGTCATGGCACTGGATCTTCCTGATCAACATCCCGATCGGGCTGCTCGGCATCTTCATGGCCTTGCGCTTCATCGATCCCATCAAAAGCGAGGAACGAGAGCCGTTCGACCTCTACGGCATGGTGCTCGCGGGCCTCGGGCTCGCCGGCATCGCCTTCGGGCTGTCGGTCGCCGGACTCAATCTGCTGCCATGGAGCACGGTTGCTGCCCTGGTCGTCGGCGGATCGATCTCGATGTCGCTGTATGTCCTTCACGCGCGGCGAACGGGGTCGCCGGTGCTGGACTTTACGCTGCTGAGGCTGCCGACACTGCGCGCGGCCGTTCTCGGCGGCTTCATGTTTCGGCTCGGCATCGGCGCGCTACCGTTCCTGCTGCCACTGCTGATGCAGATCGGATTCGGCCTCTCGCCGTTCAAGTCCGGCCTCGTCACGTTTGGCTCCTCGCTCGGCGCCATGGGCATGAAGGCGCTGGCCGCGCGCATCATCCGCGCCTTCGGCTTCCGCAACCTGATGACGGTGAACGCGATCATCAGTGCGGTTTTCCTGGCCGCCTGTGCCCTCTTCACCGTGACGACGCCCCTGCTGATCATCATGATCATCCTGGTGGTCGGCGGCTTCTTCCGTTCGCTCGAGTTCACCGCGATCAACACGGTGGCCTATGCCGAGGTCGAGCAGGCGCAGATGAGCCGCGCCACCACGCTCGTCAGCGTCAACCAGCAGCTCGCGGTCTCGGCCGGCGTCGCGGTCGGCGCCGCCTCCGTGGAGACGACAATGTGGTTCAGCCACGTCAGCGAGCTCGACGCCACCGTGTTTGCGCCGGCCTTTCTCGTGATCGCCCTGACTTCGGCGGCGTCGAGCTGGTTCTTCTGGCAGATGCCCGCCGATGCCGGCCACGAAGTTTCCGGCCGCAAAGCGGTGGAGATCGCGAGCCGCAAAGGTGCCGGCAAGGGCGCGGCCAAGGCGGCCGTCAAGGCGGCGACCGAGGATACGCAGGATGTGCGGGATCAGCGGCTGGGCTAGTGCTCCACCTCGTCGTTGCGAGCCCCCCGAAATCCCGTCGCGAGAACGTAGCGCTCCGAGGAATCCGCACGGCTTGCGGCCGGCTTGACGTGACGCACCGTGGCGAAATCGCGCTTGAGCTGGGCGAGCAGTTCGGCGTCGGCGCCACTCTGGAACGCCTTCGCCAGGAAGGTCCCGCCCGGCCTCAGCACATCGCAGGCGAACGCGGCAGCGGTCTCGATCAGGCCGACGATGCGAAGCTGGTCGGTCTTGCGATGACCGGTGGTGTTGGCAGCCATGTCGGACATGACAATGTCGGCGCCGCCGTCGAGCATGGCCTTGAGCTTGTCCGGCGCGTCATTGTCCATGAAGTCGAGCTGCGCGAACTCGACGCCGGCAATCTCGGGGATTTCGAGCAGGTCGATCGCGATGACCTTGCCCTTGCCGTCGACCGAGCCGACGCGCTTGGCGGCAATCTGGCTCCAGCCGCCCGGCGCGGCGCCGAGATCGACCACAGCCATGCCGTGCTTCAGCAGCCGATATTTGTCATCGATCTCGAGCAGCTTGAACGCGGCGCGCGAGCGATAGCCCAGCGCCTTCGCCTTCACCACATAGGGATCGTTGAGCTGCCGCTCCAGCCAGAGCTTCGACGACAATTTGCGCTTGCCGTGGGTCTTGACCTGGACGTGCAAACGGCCGGTGGTGTCCTTGACCATCTCACCAGCTCCTGAGCGCGCCGTCTTCGCGCATCATCTCGACCAGCATGCCTTCGCGCAAGCCCCGGTCGGCGACGCGCAGGCGTGGCAGCGGAAAGGCGCGGCGGATCGCGTCGAGGATGGCGCAGCCGGCCAGGACGAGATCGGCGCGCTCAACGCTAATGCAGCTGTTCGCGGCGCGCTCCTCGTAGCTCATGCCAAGCAGCTTGTTAATGGTCGCGGTGACGTCGGTATCGTTCATCCAGACGCTGTCGATGCGGCGGCGGTCGTAGCGCGCGAGGTTGAGATGGATGCCGGCGAGCGTCGTCACAGTGCCTGACGTGCCGAGCAGATGCATATCAGTGAGATCGCCGCCATGCTGTTCGGCGAACGGCGCGATGTGATGGGCGACCTCGCGCTCCATCGCGGCGTAGATCTCGGGCGTCACGTCGCGGCCCCCGAACTGCTCGGCAAGCGTGACCACACCGAACGGGATCGACATCCAGGCTTTGATGCGCGGCTCCGGATTTGCGGCGTCGCGCTCGATCCGTACCAGCTCAGTCGAGCCGCCGCCGATGTCGAACAGGATTGCGCCGCGCCCCCTGGGATCGACCAGCGGCGAGCAGCCGAGCACGGCAAGCGCCGCCTCGGTCTCGCGGTCGATTACCTCGAGCTCGATCCCGGTCTCGGCAGCGACGCGGCTGCGAAAGCCTTCGGCATTCGAGGCGGCGCGGCACGCTTCGGTGGCGATCAGCCGCAGCCGCCGCGCTTTGCGCAGGTTGATCTTGTCGCGGCAGATGCCAAGCGCCACGATGGCGCGTTCGATCGCGGCCTCGCTGATGCACCCGGTTGCCGAGACGCCCTCGCCGAGCCGGATGATGCGCGAGAAGGAATCGACCACGCGAAAGCCGTCGTGGGTCGGACAGGCGATCAGGAGCCTGCAATTGTTGGTGCCGAGGTCGAGCGCCGCGTAGACGCCGGTTCCCGGCGCTTGCGCGCCGACGGCCGGTTCAGTGGCGAACGCCGCCGCCATCGACCCCAGCTCACCGTGCGGCGCAAGGCCGTCGCGGAGCCGCGTGTGGTCATTCATACAAACTGTCTTTCCGCGGCCGGTTAGGCCGATCTGGAATTGCTTTTTCGCCTGAAACATTAGCAGCGCACCAATCCTGCGCAACAACGCATCACATGGGACCATGCCCATTCGTGCGTTGTCGTGAGCGGGCCGGTGGGTTATTTTTGAGGGGTCCGGACCCCAGGCGCCCCCCAAACCGCGC
Organism: Bradyrhizobium sp. 155; assembly: GCF_023101105.1. Taxonomy (NCBI): domain Bacteria; kingdom Pseudomonadati; phylum Pseudomonadota; class Alphaproteobacteria; order Hyphomicrobiales; family Nitrobacteraceae; genus Bradyrhizobium; species Bradyrhizobium sp. 155. The sequence goes on from NZ_CP064704.1 coordinate 4,489,918, forward strand.
ATTTGCCGGCTTTTCAGGTCAATTCCATGCAAGAACAGACCAAATCCTCCACGCTCGAAAACGCTATTGCACTGCAAAAATATGGCGTCGGGCAGCCGGTCCGCCGCAAGGAGGACGATACCCTGGTGCGCGGCAAGGGCCGCTACACCGACGATTTCAACCTGCCCGGCCAGGCCCATGCCGTGATCGTTCGCTCGACCCATGCCCATGGCGTCATTCGCGGCATCAACATCGATGCAGCCAGAGCAATGCCGGGCGTGCTCGGGGTGTGGACCGGCAAAGACCTCGATGCGGCCGGCTACGGCCCCTTCACCTGCGGCCTGCCGCTGAAGAGCCGTGACGGCTCGCCCCTGCTCCAGACCAACCGCCAGCCGCTCGCAACCGACAAGGTCCGCTTCGTCGGCGATCCCGTCGCCTTCGTGGTGGCGGAGACGCTGGCCCAGGCGCGCGACGCGGCCGAGGCGGTCGAACTCGACATCGAGCCGCTGCCGGCGGTGACCGATCCCGAGGAAGCCGCAAAACCCGGCGCGCCGCAGCTCTACGACCACATCCCGAACAATGTCGCGCTCGACTACCACTATGGCGACACCGACAAGGTCAACGCGGCCTTCGCCAGTGCTGCTCACGTGACCAAGGTCGACATCGAGAACACCCGCGTCGCCGTGGTCTCGATGGAGCCACGCGTTGGCCTTGCCTCCTATGACAAGAAGACCGAGCGCTACACTCTTCAGGTGCCCACGCAGGGGGTGGCAGGCAACCGTGCCAATCTCGCCAAGAACCTGAAAGTGCCGAACGAAAATGTGCGCATTCTCACCGCCAATGTCGGCGGCTCCTTCGGCATGAAGAACATCAATTACCCCGAATACATGTGCATCCTGTACGCGGCAAAGACGCTGGGACGGCCGGTGAAATGGCTGGACGAACGCTCGACCAGCTTCTTGTCCGACAGCCACGGCCGTGCGCAGAAAATTCACGCCGAACTCGCGCTGGATGCCGAGGGGCATTTCCTCGCCGCCAAGCTCTCGGGCTACGGCAATCTCGGTGCCTACATCACCGGCGTTGCGCCCAGCCCGCTCTCGCTCAACACCAGCAAGAACTTTTCCAGCGTCTATCGCACGCCGCTGATGGCCGTCGACATCAAGACGGTGCTGACCAACACCACGTTGATGGGCGCCTATCGCGGCGCCGGCCGGCCCGAGGCCAACTACTACATGGAGCGGCTAATCGACCGCGCCGCGGACGAGATGGGCATCAACCGGCTGACCCTGCGGAAGCGCAACTTCATCAAGCAGAACCAGATGCCGTTCGCCGCGTCCTCCGGCGTCACCTATGACAGCGGCGACTTCCAGGCCGTCTTCAACAAGGCCCTCGAAATCTCCGACCACGAGAATTTTGCCAAGCGCAAGAAGGAGAGCAAGAAGTCCGGCAAGCTGCGTGGCATCGCCGTCGGCTCCTATCTGGAGGTGACCGCACCTCCCGGCGTCGAGCTCGGCAAGATCGTGTTCGATCCCGATGGCTCGGTGCAGCTCATCACCGGGACGCTCGATTACGGTCAGGGCCACGCATCCGCATTCGCGCAGGTCCTCTGCCAGCAGCTCGGCGTTCCCTTCGACAGCGTCAAGCTGGTGCAGGGCGACAGCGACATCGTCCACACCGGCAACGGCACCGGTGGCTCGCGCTCGATCACCGCGACCGGCATGGCGATCGTGGGCGCCGCCAAGCTCGTGATCGAAAAGGGCAAGCGCGCCGCCGCGCACATGCTGGAGGCATCCGAAGCCGACATCGAATTCGAAGGCGGCAGTTTTACGATCGCCGGCACCGACCGCAGCATCGACATCATGGAGCTCGCCAAGCGCCTGCACGACGGCAAGATGCCGGAGGGCGTGCCCGACAGCCTCGACGTCGATCACACCAGCGAACCGGTGCCGTCAGCCTTCCCGAACGGCTGCCATGTCGCCGAGGTCGAGATCGACCCTGAGACCGGCGTCGTGCAGATCGTGCGCTACAGCGCGGTCAACGATTTCGGCACGGTGATCAACCCGCTGCTGGTCGCAGGCCAGCTCCATGGCGGCGTCGTCCAGGGCATTGGCCAAGCTCTCATGGAGCACGTCCGCTACGACGAGAGCGGCCAGCCGATCACGGGCTCGCTGATGGACTACGCTCTGCCGCGCGCCGAGGACGTTCCGAACATGACGGTCGGCGACCACCCGGTGCCGGCCACGGCCAATCCGCTCGGCAGCAAAGGCTGCGGCGAAGCCGGCTGCGCCGGCAGCCTGTCGACGGTCGTGAACGCGGTGATCGACGCGCTCTCCGACTACGGCATCAAGCACATCGACATGCCGCTGACGCCGGAACGCGTGTGGCGCGCGATCCAGGATGCGAAGGGGAAAGCGGCGTAGGGCTGCCCTTCTGCCTCCACAAGCAGACTGTCATCGCCCGGCTCGACCGGGCGATCCAGTACTCCGAGACGGAAGCGATTGACCGATAGGCTGCGGCGTACTGGATTCCCCGCCTTCGCGGGGAATGACAGCGAGGGTGAGGACGCGCTGCGCCCCTTACATGCCGCCTAAGCCGCCGCCTGCTCGCGCGGCTGGTAGATCGCGATGTGCTGGCAGTGCGCCAGCGGCGTCGTGCCGTTGGCGACCACCAGCGCGTCGAGCTCGACGAAGCGGTGGCCCTTCTTCTCGTAGTTCGCGGTGACTTTTGCCCGCGCGGTGATCTCGTCGCCGGCGCGCGCGGCTGACAGCAATTGCATGCGGCTGCCGACATGGATCCAGGGGCCGAGGATCGTGTTGTCCACCAGCACGCGGTTCATGACGCGCTGAATCAGGCCGGGATGGCCGAGCCCCCGCCCGCGAAGATCGGATCGGTTTCACGGATGTCGGCGAGATAGTCGGCGGCATCCTGCCCGGCCCAGCGGCGCGGTGTCGTGCCCAGCCATTTGCCGGTCTCGAATGTTGCCGGGCTGACCGGTTTGCGCTCGGCAATCGCGGGGACCTCGACATAGTCGCTCAACGATACCGCAGTCGCAATCGCCGGCAGCGACGCCGTGCCGGTGGCACACAGCTCGGTGCGGCTGAACACCTCGATGGTGAGCAGGCCGTTGTGCTCGGTCGCATCGACGTCGGCGGTCTCGCCGTCATAGACCGGCTTGATGAAACGCGCCTCGATCAGCCCGCGCGACAGGAAATCGCGGCCCCAGCGCGCCACCGGCACATGCATCATGTAGGCGAAGACGTCGACGCCGGGGACCAGCCCACCGGAAAACCCGAAACGGCGCGCCACTGCATCGTCATGCATCTTGTTTTCGGATTGCTTGGCCGTGTTGTAGGCCTGGACGCGATAGGTTTCGAGCCGGTTCGGCATGGCTTGGCTTTCCCCAATTTCTTGTTGTTTCGGCCCGATCGTAGGCCCTGAGGAACCGGGGTCAATCCCCTCGCCTTTGCGGCCCGAATGGGGTACCACGCGGCTGCTGCGGAACCGCTTCGCAAGCCCCATCTACGGACCATGACGAACCCTCAAAACACCACCCGTATCTATGTCGACGCCGACGCCTGTCCGGTGAAGGACGAGATCTATCGCGTCGCCGGCAGGCACGGCCTGCCCGTGAGCGTGGTCGCGGGCAATTTCATCCGCGTGCCCCAGGATCCACTCATCGAGCGGATCGCCGCTGGTGCCAGCATGGACGCAGCCGATGACTGGATCGCGGAACGCGCCGGGCCCGGCGACATCGTCATTACCTCGGATATTCCGCTCGCAAGCCGCTGCGTGAAGGCCGGCGCCGATGTGATCGCGTCCAACGGCAAGGCGTTCACCGAGGAATCGATCGGGATGACGCTCGCGGTCCGCAACCTGATGACCGATTTGCGCTCGGCCGGCGAAGTCACCGGCGGTCCGAAATCGTATTCACCGCGCGACCGCTCGACGTTTCTGTCGACGCTCGACCAGACCATCCGCCGCATTCAGCGCCGCCGCGCCGACCAGGCCGCAACAAGACAGGACTGAGACACCGCATGGCGCCACCGCTGATTCAACTGCGCGATATCAAGCTGACCTTTGGCGGCACGCCGCTCCTGGCGGGCGTCGAACTGTCGGTTTCGACTGGCGAGCGCGTCTGCCTGATCGGCCGCAACGGTTCCGGCAAATCGACGCTGCTCAAGATCGCCGCCGGCCTGGTCGAACCGGATGGCGGCAGCCGTTTCGTGCAGCCCGGCGCCACCATTCGCTACCTGCCGCAGGAGCCGGATTTTTCCGGTTTCTCCACCACGCTCGCTTATGTCGAGGCCGGCCTCAATGCTGGCGACGACCACTATCAGGCGCGCTATCTGGTCGAGCAGCTCGGTCTCAGCGGCGAAGAAGATCCGGCGCATGTCTCCGGCGGCGAAGCGCGCCGCGCCGCGCTGGCACGCGTGCTGGCGCCCTCGCCCGACATCCTGCTGCTGGATGAGCCGACCAACCATCTGGATCTTCCGACCATCGAATGGCTGGAGAGTGAACTGGAGAGCCGCCGCTGCGCGCTGGTGATCATCAGCCACGATCGGCGCTTCCTCGGCAATCTCTCGCGCAGCACCGCCTGGCTCGACCGCGGCCAGATCCGGCAGATCGACCGCGGCTTCAGTGCCTTCGAGGCTTGGCGCGACGAGGTGCTCGCGGAGGAAGAGCGCGACCAGCACAAGCTCGACCGCAAGATCGTCAACGAGGAGCACTGGCTGCGTTACGGCGTCTCGGGCCGCCGCAAGCGCAACGTCAAGCGACTCGGCAATCTCCACGCGCTGCGCGACCAGCGCCGCACCCATCGCGGCGCGACGGGCAACGCCAACCTCGCGGCTGCCGAGGCCGACAAGTCCGGCAAGCTCGTCATCGAGGCCAAGAATATCAGCCGGTCCTATGGCGAGCGAAAGATCGTCGACGGCTTCTCGATCCGCGTCCAGCGCGGCGATCGCATCGGCATCGTCGGCCCGAACGGCGCCGGCAAGACCACGCTGATCGAGATGCTGACCGGCGGCAGCGCACCGGACAGCGGCAGCATACGGCTCGGCGCCAACATCGAGATGGCGACGCTCGACCAGCATCGTGAAAGTCTCGATCCGAAGACGACGCTGGCCGAGGCGCTGACCGGCGGCCGCGGCGACCATGTCATGGTTGGCGGCAAGCCGAAGCATGTCGTCAGTTACATGAAGGACTTCCTGTTCGCCCAGGAACAGATGCGCACGCCGCTGGAGGTGCTGTCGGGCGGTGAGCGCGGCCGGCTGATGCTGGCACGCGCGCTGGCAAAACCCTCCAACCTCCTGGTGCTGGACGAGCCGACCAACGACCTCGACCTGGAGACCCTCGACGTCCTCGAGGAGATGCTCAGCGATTACGAGGGCACCGTGATTCTGATCAGCCACGATCGCGATTTTCTCGACCGCGTGGTGACGTCCGTGATCGTGCCCGAGGGCAACGGACGCTGGCTCGAATATGCCGGCGGCTATACCGACATGCTGGCCCAGCGCGGCGCCGACGTGAAGCGCGCGACCGCGAAGGCCGTCGAAGAGACGAGAGAGCAGCGATCAGCCGTGCCGTCCGGCGTCGCGAGACGACGCTTGACCTTCAACGAGCAACACGCGCTGGAGACGCTGCCCAAGACCATCGCCAAGCTGCAGGCCGAGATCGCCAAGCAGCAGCGCTTCCTTGACGACCGCGATCTCTTTCGCAAGGATCGCAAGCGCTTCGACCAGGCCTCCGACGCTCTGACGAAGGCGCAAAAGGAACTGGCCGAGGCCGAGGACAAATGGCTGGAGCTCGAAGTGCGGCGCGAAGAGATTGAACAGGCCTAGCGTGCATTCCGCAAAAGTGGGCACCGCTTTTGCAAACGGGATGCGCGCCAACTCAGAGACTTCCATGACAACGACCCTTGCCGCCAAGATCGCCCGCGAATACGGCACGCCCTGCGCCGTTATCGACATGGACAAGGTAGAGCGCAACATCGCGCGGATTCAGAAGGCTTGCGACGACGCCGGGATCGCCAACCGTCCCCACGTCAAGACGCACAAGAACCCCACCATCGCGAAGATGCAGATCGCGGCCGGTGCCAAGGGCATCACGTGCCAGAAGCTCGGTGAAGCCGAGATCATGGCCAATGCCGGCATCGACGATATCCTGATCAGCTACAACCTGCTCGGCGAAGAGAAGATGGCGCGGTTAGGGGCGCTGCAGGCGAAGGCCAACATGACGGTCGCCGCTGACAATTCGACCGTCGTCGCCGGCCTGCCCAAGGCCGCCGCAGCCTCAGGTCGACCGCTATCGGTCGTGGTCGAATGCGATACCGGCCGCCAGCGCGCCGGCGTCGAGACGCCCGCCGAGGCGATTGCACTGGCGCAGGAGATTGCCGCATCCAAGGGCCTGCAATTCGCCGGCTTCATGCTGTATCCGACCGAGACTGGTTGGGCGGACGCCCAAAAATTCTATGACGAAGCTCTGGCCGGCGTGCGCGCACACGGGCTGGATGCAAAAATCGTCTCGACCGGCGGCACGCCGAACCTGAAGAACCTCGGCAAGCTCAAGGGCGGCACCGAGCATCGCTTCGGCACCTACATCTATAACGACCGCATGCAGGTCGCGGCCGGCGTCGCCACCTGGGACGACTGCGCGCTGCACATCTATTCGACCGTGGTCAGCCGCGCCGCGCCTGAGCGCGGGATTCTGGACGCCGGCTCAAAGACTCTGACGACGGATACCGGCGGCCTCGACGGCCACGGCCTCATCCTGGAGCACCCCGAAGCGAAGATCGCACGCTTCGCCGAGGAGCACGGCTTCCTCGACCTCTCCCGCAGCAACACCCGGCCTAACGTCGGCGACGTCGTGCGGGTCGTGCCAAATCATGTCTGCGTCGTCGTCAACATGATGGACGAAGTGGTGATGGTGCGCGGCGAGGAGATCATCGGCACGCTGCCGGTGGCGGCACGGGGGAAGCTGCGATAGCTAGCCCCCGATCAGTGCCTCGAGTTCCCGGACCAATCCATCGCGAAAGAGTTTGATCGGCCGCTCCAGCCGACCGGCGGGGGCGCGATGCACCACCCATGCGCGCACGGCGGGTTTGAAGTCGCGCGCAGCGACCGGCTTGAGCCTGTCGCGAAATGGGCTACGCTTGAGGGCGATCGGGGTGACCAGCCCGACGCCGAGGCCGCGCGACACCAGCGACAGGCGGAGCTCACTGTCCAGCGCCTCGACGGCGATGTTGAACGGAAGATGCGAGGCATCGAATTTTCGCTTCAGCGTATCGCGAAATCCACAGCCGTCCTGGTTGATCACCCACGACAGTTGGGACAGCCGTTCCAGGTCGACGGTGCGCGGGATCTTCATCTCGCGTGCGACGACGAAGACGACGGGCTGCGCGCCGAGATCGTCGGCCGCCAGATCGGCGGGCGGCACTGCACCGTCGGGGAGACAAATCGCGGCTGCATCGAGCTCGTTGCGGCAGACACGCTCGAGCTGGTTCGGCGACCAACCGGAGACCACCCGCACCGCCAGCGCGGGAAATTCGGCGCGCACCGCATCGAGTGGTGCGGTCAAGCCCGCTTCCGAGAGAAACGGCGTCAGGCCGAGCCTGAACTCGCCGCGGACCATTCCGTCGCTGGCAACGCCCGACTTGAGGTCGTCCAGCATCCTGAGCAGGCGCCTGCCCTGCTCGTAGGCCTCATGCCCCGCTGCCGTCGGCTTCAGGGGCTTCGAGAGCCGATCCAGAAGCTGCGCCCCCAACATCTCCTCGAGATTCTGGATGCGTCGGGTCACGCCAGGCTGGGTGAGATTGAGACGCGCCGAAGCTGCGACAATCGATCCGGTCTCGACTACGGCGACGAAAGCGACGAGGTCATGGGTATTCATAACAAACCCGCATATTCTTTATCGGCTTATTTGAATTGTAGCATATTGCTCGCTCCGCTTAAAGGGTCCCGCGCCACAGCTGCGAGGTCCCATGACTATCTCCGAAACCGCCAGGCCCGCGTCCCGAAACCAGCTCGCCGAGCGGCCCCTGATCTGGCTCGGCGCGATCACCGCCGGTGTCGTCGTCACCAATCTGTTCGCGCCGCAGATCCTGCTCGGCCTGATCGGCCGGTCAATGTCCATGCCGGCGTGGCAGGCGGGGCTGATCAGCACGCTGACCTTGCTGGGCTACGCACTCGGCCTGCTGCTGCTCGTACCTCTGGTCGATCTGGTCGAGAACCGGCTTGTCATCCTCCGCACACTCGGCTGCGCGATCCTCGCCGCTCTCGCGACGGCGCTCGCGCCGAGGCCCTCGCTCCTGCTGCTCGCCACCTTCATCCTTGGCGCCTGTTGCGCGGCGATCCAGATGATGGTTCCGCTGGTCGCATCTATGGTGGCGCCGGATCGCCGCGGTCAGGCCATCGGCGAGGTGATGGGCGGATTGATGATCGGCATCCTCTTGTCACGACCTGCGGCGAGCATGATCGCCGATCTCTGGAGCTGGCGCGCCTACTATGTCGTTTCGGCCGCTCTGATGGCCCTGCTTGCCGGCGCACTCGCCCGTTACCTTCCAACCCTTCGACCGTCGGCACGCGCGAGTTACGCCGATTTACTGCTGTCCTTTCCAAGACTGCTGCGCGAAGAGCCGGTGCTGCGCGTGCGGGCCTGGACCGCCTCGCTTGTCATGGCCTCCTTCACGGCGTTCTGGTCGGCGGTCGCGCTGCGGCTGCCGGATGCGCCGTTCGACCTCGACGCCAAGGGAATTGCGGCTTTCGCGCTGATCGGTGTGGCGGGCGCCGCGGCGACACCGATCGCGGGACGCTGGGGCGACAAGGGCCGGGCGCGCCCGATGTTCTTTGCCGCCCATCTGCTCATCATCGGCTCGCTTGCGCTCTGTGCCTGGGCGAGCGTGCTTGAATCCCAGATCACCGGTCTGCTGGTACTCAGCCTCGGCACGATCCTGCTCGACGTCGGCATCACCACCGATCAGACGCTGGGCCGCCGCGCCATCAACCTGTTGCGCCCCGAGGCCCGCGGTCGCATGAACGGCCTGTTCGTCGCGCTGTTCTTCGTTGGCGGTGGCATCGGCGCGGCGGCGGCATCGCTGGCCTGGAGTTTTGGCGGCTGGACGATGGTCTGCGCGGTGGCGGCAAGCTTCGGCGTGCTCGGCCTCCTCACGGATCTCGCAACCCGGACCGGGACGTCATGATGCGGATGGTCAGGACGACAGTTGGACGAGCCGTCGCAACACACCCCTGCCCGCCGCAGCTCCCGTCGCGAACGAGGCCTGGAGCAAATAGCCACCGGTCGGCGCCTCCCAGTCCAGCATCTCACCGGCCGCGAACACGCCCGGCAGTTTGCGGATCATGAAGTCCGAGTCGAGTTCATCGAAGGAAATCCCGCCGGCGCTGGAGATCGCGCGCGCGATCGGCGCGACGCGTGTGAGCTTGACCGGCACGGCGTTGATGAGCTCCGCCAATCGCTCGGCCGATATTGCCGACAACGACTGGCCAGCACCGATGGTGGCCTCCTGCAGCAGCCCGACCGCGACCGGCGACAGCTGCGCAGCCTTGCGCAGGAAGTTGGAGAAGGATTGCTTGCCGCGCGAGGCGGACAGGCGCTTGACGAGTTCGCCATGATCGACATCCGGCCGCAACGCGACGTGCAGGACCGCTGCGCCGTTCGCTGCGATCGCCTCGCGCAGCTCGGCCGACAACGCATAGATCGTCCCGCCCTCGATCCCGCCGCTTGTGATCATGGCCTCGCCGCGGGCGCGGTGTGGGCCGAAGGAGAGCGTGATGCCCTTGAGCGGCTGGCCCTCGAAGCGCGTGCGGAAGATTTCGGACCATGCGACGGTGAAGCCGGAGTTCGCCGGCCGCAGCGGCGAGATCGCAACGCCTTTGTCGGCCAGGATCGTCGTCCAGCCGCCATCGCAGCCCAGTCGCGGCCAGCTGGCGCCGCCGAGTGCCAGCACTATCGCGTCCGCGGCGATGCCGTCTCCGCCGCCGGGTGGGTCAAAGACCAGTCGTCCGTCCCCGTCCCAGCCCATCCAGCGCTGGCGAAACGCAAAGTGCACGCCGGCGGCATCGAGGCGTCGCAGCCAGGCCCGCAGCAAGGGCGAGGCCTTGAAGGCCTTCGGAAACACACGCCCGCTGGAGCCGACAAAAGTCGGCTCGCCCAGCGCCTCGCTCCAGGCGCGCAGCGCGTCAGGCGGAAACGCTTCGATCGCAGCCTGCAACCTCTGCGCCGCCTCGCGGTAGCGCGTGATGAACTGAGGCAGCGGTTCGCTGTGGGTGAGATTGAGCCCGCCGCGGCCGGCCATCAGGAATTTGCGGCCAGCGGACGGCATCGAATCGTAGACGGTGACGCGAGCACCACCCTGCACGAGCACTTCGGCCGCCATCAGACCGGCAGGGCCGGCGCCGATGACGGCGACCGCTGTCAGAGTTTTACCCCGGCGCGCGCAGCGGCTTGCGCCACGTATTTCTGCGTCTGCTCGAAAGCTCCCTGCAGCGCCTTCGCTTTTGACATGTCGCTGATCTCGGCGAAATGCGCCGCGACCGCATCCGGGGTCCACTCGGACTCCGGCAGGTTGATGCCTTCGCTCTCGACGATCTTGATCACCGCGAACGAGCCGGCGCCGGCGCCCATGATGGTGCGGGTCGGCGCGTCCTCGCTCAGCATGTACTCGACCGCGGGCGTGATCGCGTTCGGCTTCATCAACTGCAGCGCCTGCGGCGGCAGCAGCTCTTCCGTCATGCGGGTCGCTGCCGTCGGCGAGATGATGTTGACGCGGATGTCGCTCTTGCGGCCTTCTTCCGCCAGCACGTTCATCAGGCCGACCATGCCGGACTTGGCCGCTCCGTAATTGGCCTGGCCGAAATTGCCGTAGAGGCCGGAGGACGACGTCGTCAGGACGATGCGGCCATAGTTGCGATCGCGCATGCCGGCCCAGGCCGCCTTGCAGCAATAGAAGGTGCCGACGAGGTGCACGTCGAGCACCTTCTGGAAATCGGCCGCTTCCATCTTGCCGAACGACTTGTCGCGCAAAATGCCGGCATTGGCACACAAGAGGTCCACGCTGCCCCACTCCTTGGTGGCGCGCTCGACCATCGCGGTGACCTGCTCGAAATTCGAGACGTCGGCGCCGTCGGCCATGGCGGTGCCGCCCGCTTTGCGGATCTCCTCGACAACGGTCTCCGCCGGCGACAGCGAGCCGCCGCTGCCGTCGCGCGCGCCGCCGAAATCGTTGACCACGACTTTCGCGCCGCGGCTTGCCAATCCCAGCGCATGCGCGCGCCCCAAACCATTGCCCGCGCCGGTGACGATGGCGACGCGTCCGTCGAACCTGATTGCCATTGTGCTTCCTTGTGCTGTCTTCCCTTCTCCCCTTGTGGGAGAAGGTGGCGCGAAGCGCCGGATGAGGGATCTGTCTCGGCAGATGAGCGTGTGGAGAGATACCCCTCACCCGGCTTCATCTCGCTCCGCTCGATTTCGCCACCCTCTCTCGCGAGGGAGAGGGTTCGAGCGCACCGATTTGGACAACTTTTGAGCAGCGATGGGCTGCCGGGTCAAGCCCGGCAGCGACGGCCCACTCAGGCGAAATAGATCAACCCGAGCCAGTCCGCGACCAGCGCGGGCTTGTCCTCGCCTTCGATTTCCACGGTGACGTTGGTGCGCGACTGCAATTCATTCGGCTTGCGCAGCTTGGCTTCCGCCAGCACGAAACGGCCCCGAACGCGCTTGCCCGAGCGCACCGGCGAGATGAAACGCAGCTTGTCAAAACCGTAATTGACCCCCATCGTGGTGCCCGCGATGACGGGCATCACCTCGTAGGACATAATCGACAGCAGCGACATCGTCAGGAAGCCGTGCGCGATGGTGGTGCCGAACGCCGTCTCGTTCTTCGCACGCTCCGGGTCGACGTGAATGAACTGGTGATCCTCGATCACGTCGGCATAGGTGTCGATGCGGGGCTGATCGACCAGGTGCCACGACGACACGCCGATCTCCTTGCCAACCATGGCCTGATAGGCGTCCAAGGAAATCGGCGGCTTCTTCCAGACTTCGTTCACTTAGGTCTCACTCCGTGTTTTCGGCAGCTCCGGAAAGTCCTCTTCGCGGAATTCCCGGCCGCGCAGGGCATCATTGCGGTCGTCGTCACGCTCCAGCCGTCTCAGCTGAACGCGGCGGATCTTTCCCGAGATCGTCTTCGGCAGCTCCGTGACGATCTCGAGGCGCCGGATGCGCTTGAACGGTGCAAGGCGCGTGTGCAGATGCCTGAAGATGGAGAGCGCCGTCTCCGGCGAACGCTCCGCACCGGATGTCAGCAGCACATAGGCCTTGGGGATCGCGAGCCGGATCGGGTCCGGGCTCGGCACCACGGCAGCTTCCGCGACGAGCTCGTGCTCGAGCAACACGCTCTCGAGTTCGAACGGGCTGATGCGATAGTCGGAGGATTTGAATACGTCGTCGGAGCGGCCGACGAAAGTGAGATAGCCATCGTCATCCTCGAACACGACGTCACCGCTGCGATAAAGCTCGCCTTCGGCGCCGGACAGCCCACCGTCGTCGCCCTGATAGCCCTGCATCAGGCCGGCGGGGCGGTTTTCGCCGAGCACTAGAGCCACCTCGCCCTCTTTGGCCGGATGACCATCGGCGTCGCTGACCTGCACGCGATAGCCCGGCAGCGGCCGGCCCATCGAGCCGACCTTGATCTTTTGCCCCGGCGAGTTGCCGGCCAGCGCCGTGGTTTCGGTCTGGCCGTACCCGTCGCGGATGGTGAGGCCCCAGGCGGCCTGCACCTGCTCGATCACTTCAGGATTGAGGGGCTCGCCGGCGCCGCAGACCTCGCGCAAGGCCACCTTGAACGACGCAAGATTCTCCTGGATGAACAGCCGCCACACCGTCGGCGGCGCGCACAGCGTGGTGACGCCGCAGCGGCCAATGGTGGCAAGCAGCCCCTTGGCGTCGAAGCGCGGCTGGTTGACCACAAAGACGGTCGCGCCCGCATTCCACGGCGCAAAGAAACAGCTCCAGGCGTGCTTGGCCCAACCGGGCGAGGAGATGTTGAGATGGACGTCGCCGGGCTTCAACCCGATCCAATACATGGTCGAGAGATGGCCGACGGGATAACTGCGCTGGCTGTGCCGCACCAGCTTCGGCTTTGCCGTGGTGCCCGAGGTGAAATAGAGCAGCATCGGGTCGTCAGCGTTGGTCGGGCCGTCGGCTGCAAAGCTCTCCGACGCCCTTGCGGCGTCATCATAGGAAAGCCAGCCATCGGAGGCCTCGCCCACGACGATGCGGACGATATTATCGGCGCCAAGACTTGCGAACTTCGCAACCTGGTCCTGCGCGGCCACCACCGCCTTTGCCTTGCCGCGATCGAGCCGGTCGCGCAGCTCGTCGGCGGTGAGCAGCGTCGTCGCGGGAATCACGACGACGCCGAGCTTGATCGCGGCCAGCATCGTCTCCCACAGCGGAACGACATTGCCGAGCAGCAGCAGGAGATGATCGCCGCGCTTCAAGCCTTGCGCGCGGAGGAAGTTGGCGACCTGGTTGGAGCGGCGCGACAACGCCCCGAACGAGAGCTTGGTCTGCCGATCCTGCGCGGCATCGACGATCCAGAGCGCAGGACGATCCTTGCTGTCCGCATTCGCCGCTAGCTCGGCATCGAACCAGTCGAGCGCCCAGTTGAAGGGAATCGGATCCGGCCAGCGGAAGCCCTTGACCGCTGTCTCATAGTCCGTGCGGTTGTGAAGCAGAAACGCGCGCGCTTCCTGAAATATCGTCATTAGGCTTTCCCGGCCAGCCCCCTAACGTGCTCGATAATTCCGGAAAAATCCACCCCGCCCTGGCCGGCTGCGTCAAAGGCCTGATAGATTTCCTGCGCATGCTTGCCGAGCGGCGTCGCCGCGCCGGCGGCCTTGGCGGCGTCCTGCGCCAGTGTCAGATCCTTCACCATCAGTGCCGAGGCAAAGCCCGGCTTGTAGTCGTTGTTGGCGGGCGAGGTCGGCACCGGCCCGGGCACCGGACAATAGGTCGTCAGCGACCAGCACTGGCCCGACGAGGTCGAGGCGACGTCGAACAGCGCCTGGTGCGAGAGCCCGAGCTTCTCGGCCAGCGCGAACGCCTCACTCACGGCGATCATGGAAATGCCGAGGATCATGTTGTTGCAGATTTTTGCCGCCTGGCCCGCGCCGGCACCGCCGCAATGCACGATCTTCTTGCCCATGTTCTCCAGCACGGGCTTTGCCGCTGCAAACGCGTTGTCCTCGCCGCCGCACATGAAGGTGAGCGTCGCACCCTTGGCTCCGCCGGTGCCGCCGGACACCGGCGCGTCGACCGAAAGCACGCCGTGCTTGGCCGCGAGCGCATGCGCCTGCCGCGCGCTCTCGACGTCTATGGTGGAGGAGTCGATGATCAACGCGCCCTTGGTCATCGCGGGAACGACCTCGCCCCACACGCCGAGCACATGCTTGCCGGCCGGCAGCATGGTGACGACCACATCGGCACCTTTCACGGCGCCCGCAGCGCTCTCTGCGATGCCGGCACCGTCGGCCTTGGCCTGGTTGCGGGAGGCCTCGGCGAGGTCGAAAGGGACGACCTTGTGGCCGGCCTTGACCAGATTGGCGGCCATGGGGCCGCCCATGTTGCCGAGACCGATGAATGCGATCGTGGCCATCTTGGTTTCCTCCGCTTGAAAGACGTTGTTAGTTGAACTTCAATTCGTCGGCGCCGATCTCGGCGAGATAGTGCGCAAGCATGTCCGGCGTGACGTCCTCGATTCGCGACGGCGACCAGGTCGGATTGCGGTCCTTGTCGATCACGGCGGCGCGCACGCCTTCGCGAAAGTCGTCGCTGCGGAAGACTTCCAGCGCAGCCCGATATTCGCGCACCAGGCATTCTTCCAGGCTCGACGCGGTGCGCGCGAGCCGCAGCAGCTTGAGCGTCACCACCATGCCGCGCGGCGATTTTTCGTTGAGCGTCTTCAACGTCGCCAGCGCGAACTCGGAACCGTCGCGCTTGAGCGCGGCAAAAATGTCTTGCATGCGGTCGAAGCCGAACAGTGCGTCGATCGCCGGCTCCTTTGCGGCGACCGGCCCCGCGATCTCCCTGGTCGCAAAACCGTTGATGAGCTTGCTGACATCGGCCGCGGTGACGCCCTGGCGAACTTTGGTCAGCGCGTCGCGCAACTCGGGCCATTTGGCCGCCGATACCACCGCGTCGGCAAACCTGGCATGGATCGCATCGGGGCCGTTCATGGTCTGGCCGGTCAGGCCGAAATAAGTGCCGATCTCGCCCGGCGAGCGTGACAACAGCCAAGTGCCGCCGACGTCGGGAAAGAAACCGAGCCCGACCTCGGGCATCGCAAGCCTCGTACGGTCAGTCACGATTCGATGGCTCGCATGCGCCGAGAGTCCGACGCCGCCGCCCATCACAATGCCGTCCATGAAGGCGACATAAGGTTTCGGGAATTTCTTGATCCGGGCGTTGAGGATGTACTCTTCCCGCCACAGGATCTTGCCGAGGTCACCATTGACCTTCGAACTTTCCCAGAGCGCACGGATGTCGCCGCCGGCACACAAGCCACGCTCGCCGGCACCTTCCAGCACGATCACGGCAACGGCGGGATCGGCCTCAAAACGGTCGAGCGCCTTGTCGATGTCGCGAAACATCTCCAGCGTCACGGCATTGATCGCCTTGGGGCGGTTGAGCCTGATAAGTCCGGCCGAGCCTTCGACCCATGCGACCAGATCGCCCTCCTCCGCTCCACTCATCGGGCGCCCTCGATCAATTTGCGCGCCACGATCAGCCGCATGATTTCGTTGGTGCCTTCGAGAATCTGGTGCACGCGCAAATCGCGCACGATCTTCTCGATGCCGTATTCGCTGAGATAGCCGTAGCCGCCGTGCAGCTGAAGCGCCTGGTTGGCGACCTCGAAGCCGGCATCGGTGCCAAAGCGTTTGGCCATCGCGCAGAGCATCGTGGCGTCGGGATCCTTGCGGTCTAGCGCCGCCGCTGCGCGCCACAGGAACGTACGCGCGGCCTCGAGCTCGATCGCCATGTCGGCGAGACGGAACTGCAATGCCTGGAATTCGTCGAGGCGTTTTCCAAAAGCCTTGCGCTCTTTCATGTAGGAACGCGCCTTGTCGAGCGCGGTCTGCGCGCCGCCTAGTGAGCACGCTGTGATGTTGAGACGCCCGCCGTCGAGGCCTGCCATCGCGATCTTGAAACCGACGCCCTCCTCGCTCAGCCGGTTGGCGACCGGCACGCGGGCGTTCTCGAAGATCACGGCGCGGGTCGGCTGCGCGTTCCAGCCCATCTTGCGCTCGTTGGCGCCGAACGAGACGCCCGGCGTGTTGCCGTCGATGACCAGCGTCGAGATGCCGCCGGGGCCATCGCCGCCGGTGCGCACCATCGCGACCAGGAGATCGGTCCCGCCGGCGCCGGAGATGAACTGCTTCTGGCCGTTGAGAACGTAATGATCGCCGTCGCGCACGGCACGGGTGCGGAGCGCTGCCGCGTCCGAGCCGGCGCCGGGCTCGGTCAGGCAGTAGCTCGCGATCAGCTCCATGGTGCAGAGCTTGGGCAGCCATTTGTGGCGCTGGGTGTCGCTGCCGTAGGCATCGATCATCCACGACGCCATATTGTGGATGGAGATGAAGGCCGAGGTGGTCGGACAGCCCGTCGCCAGCGCTTCGAAGATCAGCGCCGCGTCGAACCGTGTCATGGCGGAGCCACCCACATCCTCGCGGATGTAGATGCCGCCCATGCCGAGCGTGGCGGCCTCGCGCATCACCTCGACGGGAAAATGCTTCTCCTCGTCCCAGCGCAGCGCGTGCGGCGCGATCTTTTCCGCCGCAAACGCCAACGCCATGTCGCGAACCGCGATCTGATCCTCGTTCAGAGCGAACTGCATCTGTTAGCTTCGCTCCAACGACGGTTACTTCATCAGCGGGATCGAGAACTCCGCGCCTTCCTTGACGCCGGACGGCCAGCGCGAGGTCACCGTCTTGGTCTTGGTGTAGAAGCGGACCGAATCCGGGCCGTGCTGGTTGAGATCGCCGAAGCCCGACTTCTTCCAGCCGCCGAAGGTGTAATACGCAATCGGCACCGGGATCGGCACGTTGATCCCGACCATGCCGACGTTGACCTTGGCCGCGAAGTCGCGCGCGGCGTCGCCGTCGCGGGTGAAGATCGCAACGCCGTTGCCGTAATCATGCTCCGACGGCAGCGCCAGCGCTTCCTTGTAATCGTGCGCGCGCACGACCGAGAGCACGGGGCCAAAAATCTCTTCCTTGTAGATCCGCATGTCCTTGGTGACGTTGTCGAACAGCGAACCGCCGAGATAGAAGCCGTTCTCGTAGCCCTGCATCTTGAAGCCGCGGCCGTCGACGGCGAGCGTCGCGCCTTCCTTGATGCCGATGTCGATATAGCCCTTGACCTTCTCGACCGCCTCGCGCGTCACCAGCGGACCGTAATCGGCGGAGGGATCGATCGAGGTGCCGATCTTGAGACTCTCGACGCGCGGGACCAGCTTTTCCATCAGGCGGTCGGCAGTGGCCTTGCCGACCGGAACCGCGACTGACACGGCCATGCAGCGTTCGCCGGCCGAACCGTAGCCGGCGCCGATCAGTGCGTCGACTGCCTGGTCCATGTCGGCATCCGGCATGATGATGGCGTGGTTCTTGGCGCCGCCAAAACATTGGCAGCGCTTGCCGGTCTGGGCGGCGCGCTCGTAGATGTATTGCGCGATCGGGGTGGAGCCGACGAAGCCGACGGCCTTGATGTCGGGATCGTCGAGGATGGCGTCGACCGCTTCCTTGTCGCCGTTGACGACATTGAGGATGCCGGGCGGCAGGCCCGCCTCGATCATCAGTTCGGCAAGCATCATCGGCACGCCGGGATCGCGCTCCGACGGCTTCAGGATGAAGGCGTTGCCGCAGGCAATCGCAGGAGCGAACTTCCACATCGGAATCATCGCCGGGAAATTGAACGGCGTGATGCCGGCGACGACGCCGAGCGCCTGGCGCATCGAATAGATGTCGATGCCGGGGCCGGCGCCTTCGGTGTACTCGCCCTTCATCAGATGCGGAATGCCGCAGGCGAACTCCGCGACCTCGAGGCCGCGCTGGATGTCACCCTTGGCGTCAGGAACGGTCTTGCCATGCTCGCGGGCAAGCAGTTCGGCCAGCTTGTCGTAGTCGCGCTGCACCAGCTCGACGAACTTCATCATGACGCGAGCGCGGCGCTGCGGGTTGGTCGCGGCCCATTCCGGCTGCGCGGCGCGGGCGTTTTCCACGGCGGCGCGAACCTCGGCCTTGGACGCCAGCGCCACCTTGGCCTGAACGTCACCGGTCATCGGCTCGAAAACGTCGGCGGTGCGGCCCGAGGTGCCCTTGACCTCCTTGCCACCAATGAAATGTCCGACTGAACGCATGGAATGGTCTCCTTGAGGCGAGCTTGAACGCTTTGACAAATCCTATCGACCTGCATTTTATAGGATTCAAGTCTGAGATAATGCACCATAGATGTGCGAAAATGCTGGATCAAGGCGCTATCGACTGGGACGACTTCCGCTTCGTGCTGTCCATCGTGCGGGGCGGCTCGGTTTCGGCTGCGGCAAAACAGCTCGGCGTCGACCATGCCACCGTGATCCGCCGCGTCGACCGGCTGGAGAAGCACCTCTCGGCCAAGCTGTTTGACCGGCGCAAGACCGGCTACCTGCTGACAGAGGCCGGCCAGCGCGTCGCCGACAGCGCGGAAGCGATGGAATCGACCATCGTCGCCAACCAGGAGCAGGTCGGTGGCTCCGTGGCGCGGCTGACCGGCACGGTGCGGATCGGCGCGCCAGACGGATTTGGCACCGCCTTCCTGGCGCCCCGGCTCGCTCAGTTCGCCGACCGGTATCCCGATCTCGACCTGCAACTGGTGGCCACCGCGCGGCTGTTCAGCCTCTCCAAGCGCGAGGCCGATATCGCCATCAGCCTGACCATGCCGAAGGAAGGCCGCATCGTCGGCCGCAAACTGCTCGACTACCGCCTCGGACTTTATGCCGCGCCCGCCTATCTCGAACGCTTCCCGAAAATCACCTCGCGCGAGGTGCTGCCGCAGCATCGCTTTGTCGGCTATATCGAGGAGCTCTTGTTCACGCCCGAGCTCGACTATCTGCCGCAGGTGTCGCCGAAGATCTCCGCACGCTTGCGCAGCGCCAATCTGATCGCGCAACTCAACGCCACGCTCGCCGGCTTCGGTATCGCCGTGCTGCCACACTTCATGGCGGCCGACTATCCGCAGCTGATTGCGGTGCTGGCGGAAGAGGTCTCGATCACCCGCACCTTCTGGATGCTGATGCACGCTGACAGCAAGGACCTCGCACGCATCCGCGCGGTGGCGGATTATATTTCCGAGATTGTGGAGCGCGAGCGGGCGTTGTTTGCGGGGCTCTGAAGCCTAGCTCTGCTTCGCCTTTTTCGCCGCCGCAGCCTTCGGCTCACGCCGCGCGCCGTCCAGCGCGCTGTCCTTGCCCGTCTTCAGCACCTCATCCGACAGCTCGCTCGAGCCGGCAATGCGCGCGAGCAACATGGTGCCGGCCATGGTCGCCAGCGTCGCGATCGCCTGCTTGCGCGCGGCCTTGCGCGGCAGATTCGGGATGAAGTCCGTGATCATCTCGATCATCTCGTCGAGCTTGCCGGCAAAGGCCTTTCGCGTCTTCGGGCTCTCTCGGGCGATCTCGGCGCCGAGCGCGGGGATCGAGCAGCCGTGACCGGGGTTGTCGCGATGCACCGCGGAGAGATAGGTCTCAACGATCTGACTGAGCTGCTTCTCCGGCGTGACCTGATCGGATTGCTTGCGCCAGTGCTCCATCGAGCGATCCATAGCGTAGCCAAACGCCTCGATCACCAGCGCCTCGCGGGAATCGAAATGGGCGTAGAAGCCGCCATGGGTCAGGCCCGCTTCCTTCATGAGGTCGGCGACACCGATGCCGTGGGCGCCCTTTTCGCGCAGCCGCACGGAAGCCTTCTTCACGATGCGGTCGTGGGTTTCCTGCTTGTGTTCCCGGGAATAGCGCATGCGGATCTCATTGGATGTCGGGGGTCATCTAATAACACGGATATCGGCCGGACGGCGCATTAATTCCCGGTAAAATTGTTGCCGATCATGGAAAAGGTCGCCGTTGCGTGCACCGCAAGCGCCCCCTTACCGTCGCGGACAAATCCCTCGGCGTAGCTGGTCTGGCGTCCCAGCTTGATCACCTTGCCTTCGGCGGAGATCAACCCGGACCGGACCGAGAGCGGACGCAGGAAGGTCATTTTCAGATCGAGGGTGACGGAGCCCTGCCCGGGCTCCAGCCGGGTCGAGATCGCACACCCCATGGCGGTGTCGAGCAGCGCGGCGGCTGTGGCCCCGTGCAGGAGGCCTATGGTGTTTTCGAGATCCTCGCGCGGCTCGAGTTCCATGACGATCCGGCCCGGCTCGACCACGGCCATGATGAAGCCGATCAGCTTGGCAAAGGGTGGCGGCGGCAGCCTTCCGTCGCGGATGCCCAGCATCGCATCCATGCCTGACAGGCCCATCGCCACTTTCGCAACCGGCGCAGGCACCTGCCATTCAACCACCCGCTCGCGCCGGCCCGCAGGCGAAAACAGGTCGAGTTGATCGATGTCGGTCATCGCGGCCTCTTTTGTATGATTTCCATCATACTATGCTGCGGACTTAGCGCTGGCAACTCCCTCCCCGCCGGCTTGACAAGCAATGCGTTTCGGCCCGGAAGTGTGACCTGACCGGCGTATTCGCACGTCTACGAAGCTCAGAGATCCTCTCATGGAAATGCTCAACAACCACTGCGGGGTGACGCGCGATGCGCGCGGCGTCGTTCATGTCGCGATCTGCAATGCCGGCTCGCTGAACATTTTGAGCTCGCCCGTCACCGATGCGGTGCGCGAAGGCCTGCAGCAGCTCTCGTCCGACCGCAGCATCCGGGTCGTGGTGCTGCGCGGCCAGAGCGAGAAGAGCATGATCGGCGGCGCCGACATCAAGGAGATGGCCAAGCTCGACCAGAAGTCCGCCGAGGCCTTCATCAGCCGCCTGCGCGACCTCTGCGAGGCCGTGCGCGCCTTCCCGGCCCCTATGATCGCGCGCATGCCCGGCTGGTGCCTCGGCGGCGGGCTCGAAGTCGCCGCGGCCTGCGATTTCCGGATCGCCGCCCGTGATGCGCATTTCGGCATGCCGGAGGTGCGGGTCGGCATTCCCTCGGTGATCCATGCCGCGCTGCTGCCGCGCCTGATCGGGTGGGCCCGCGCGCGCTGGCTGGTGATGACCGCTGAGAACATCGACGCGCCGACGGCGCTGGCCTGGGGGTTGGTCGACAAGGTCGCGCCGGAGGGTGGGCTCGATGCCGAGGTCGAGCACCTCGTGAAGGCCCTGCTCGAATGCGGCCCCGAGGCGCTGCGGTCGCAGAAGGCATTGCTGCGGCAATGGGAGGAGCTGCCGCTGACCGAGTCGGTAAATTTGAGCGTCAAAGTCTTCGGCGAGTCGTTCCTGACGGACGAGCCGACGCGGCTGATGGGCGCGTTTGTGAATCGGAAGCGGTAGGCGCTCTCCACCTCGTCCGATCGAACGAGCAAATCTCATCCGACCTACGACAATTTCTCATGCCCCGCGCAGTTGCATTTTTTGCTCCGCATCATATGATGACCGTAATCTTACATAGTTGGCATCTCACGGAGTCTCACCCATGGCCGAAGCCGCCGATCCCGTCGTCATCGTCTCCGCCGTCCGGACACCGCTCGGCCGCTTCATGGGCGAGCTTTCGCCGCTGGCCGCGCACAAGCTCGGATCGCACGTGATCGGCGCGGCACTGGAGCGTGCCAAGCTTGCGCCGGAGAAAATCGACGAGGTTTTCATGGGCTGCGTCCTTCCCGCCGGCCAGGGCCAGGCCCCCGCGCGCCAGGCGGCGCGGGCCGCCGGCCTACCCGATGCCACCGGCGCGACTACTGTCAACAAGGTCTGCGGCTCCGGCATGAAAGCGACCATGCTGGCGCACGACATCATTTGCGCCGGCTCGGCCGAGATCGTCGTCTCCGGCGGCATGGAAAGCATGAGCAACGCGCCGTATCTGCTCGCCAAGGCGCGTGGCGGCTATCGCGCCGGCCATGATCGCATCATCGACCATATGATGATGGACGGCCTCGAAGACGCCTACGAGACCGGCCGCTCCATGGGCGATTTCGGCGAGGCCACCGCAGAAGCCTATCAGTTCACCCGCAAGGACCAGGACGCCTTTGCGATGGAAACGCTCAGCCGCGCACGCAAGGCGGTCGAGGGCGGTGCGTTCAAGGCCGAGATCGCGCCGATCACGCTGAGTGAGAAGGCCGGCCCCCGCATCGTCGCCAATGACGAACATCCGCTCAAGGTCGATCCCGCAAAGATCCCCGGGCTGAAGCCGGCGTTCCGCGCCAACGGCACCATCACGCCGGCGGCCTCCTCCGCCAACGCCGACGGCGCCGCTGCGCTGGTTCTGACGAAGCGCTCGCTCGCCGATCGCAGCGGCCTGCCGGCTCTCGCCGTGATCAAAGGCCACACCACCCACAGCCAGGAGCCGCAATGGTTCACTACGGCCCCGATCCCGGCGATCCGCAAGCTCTTGGACAAAGTCGGCTGGAATGCCGGCGATGTCGATCTGTTCGAGATCAACGAAGCCTTCGCCGTGGTGGCGATGGCGGCCCAGCGCGATCTCGGCATTCCCCGCGACAAGCTCAACATCAACGGCGGCGCCTGCGCGCTCGGCCATCCCATCGGCGCCACCGGCGCACGGCTGATCGTGACGCTGCTGCATGCGCTCGAGGCGCGAAACCTCAAGCGTGGCGTCGCCGCGCTCTGCATCGGCGGCGGCGAAGCTACTGCGATCGCGGTAGAGCGCCTGACGCACTGACGAGAACGTCCGGAAATGAGGGAACTCCGTCATTTCCGACAGACGCGTCCCGTGCCATTCTGAAAACTTGCGCAGGCTCTCGCCTGCCCATCAAGATTGAGGCCCAATGATCTCGAACTGGCTCGCGGCAACACTCGGCCGCCGCAATATCCACTACGGCTGGGTGATGGTCGGCGTGACCTTCCTCACCGCGCTGATCAGCGCCGGCACGGTCGGCGCGCCCGGCGTTTTCATTGTTCCGCTTCAGAAGGAATTCGGCTGGAGCACGGCGGAGATCTCGTCGGCGTTGTCGATTCGCTTCATCCTGTTCGGGCTGATGGCGCCGTTCGCGGCGGCCCTGCTCAACCGCTACGGCCTGCGAAATGTCACGCTGACCGCGCAGCTCATCGTGGTCTCGGCGCTGGTGCTCTCGCTCGGCATGACGGAGGTCTGGCAGCTCGTCGCGCTGTGGGGCGTCGTGATCGGGATCGGCACCGGCATGACCGCGCTGGTGCTGGGCGCTACCATCGCGACGCGCTGGTTCGCGGCGCGGCGCGGCCTCGTCGTCGGCATCATGACCGCGAGCGTCGCCACCGGTCAGCTCGTGTTCCTGCCGCTGCTGGCAAGCCTCACCGAACGCTTCGGCTGGCGGCTTGCGCTCGGCTTCGTCTGCATCGCACTTGGTGTTTCCGCCCTCGCGGTCCTGCTCGCGATGCGCGACCGTCCGAGCGATTTGGGCCTGCGCCCGTTCGGCGACGAAGGCACCACACCCCTGCCAGCGCCGCCCATCAGCCATGGCTCGATCACCGGCGTCGCACTCGGCACGCTGCGCGAGGCCTCGAAGAGCAGCGCGTTCTGGGTCCTGTTTGCGACGTTCTTCGTCTGCGGCGCATCCACAAACGGCCTCGTGCAGGTGCATCTGATTCCGATGTGCCTCGATTTCGGCATCCCGCAGGTGCAGGCCGCGGGCTTGCTGGCTGCAATGGGCATCTTCGACTTCTTCGGCACCATCATGTCGGGATGGCTTTCGGACCGCTACGACAACCGCTATTTGCTGTTCTGGTATTACGGCCTGCGCGGGCTCTCGCTGATCTTCCTCCCCTTCAGCGATTTCTCGTTCTATGGGCTCTCGATCTTCGCGATGTTCTACGGGCTCGACTGGATTGCAACTGTGCCGCCCACGGTGCGCCTGACCGCGCAGAAATTCGGACCTGAGCGCGCCAATCTGGTGTTCGGCTGGATCTTTGCAGGCCACCAGCTCGGCGCGGGCACCGCTGCCTTCGGCGCCGGTCTCTCGCGGACGGTCTATCAGAGCTACCTGCCCGCCTTCTTCATCGCCGGCGCGCTCTGCGTGTTCGCCTCGCTGATCGTGCTGACGCTGTCGCGACAACCGAAGCCGAAGCCGCAAGCGGCGATGGCTTAGTATCTGATGGTGCCGGTGACGCCGTAAAATGCGGCGTCACCGATCCGCCCGACACGAGGCGGGTCGTCCGGGTTCGGGGTGCCGCTCGATTGCGGAAGACGTACCTGAAATAAAGCGCGACCAGCCGTCGCAGATCGAAAATCAGCAAGGCGAACCTGCCGTAACCGTCAACAGACGCCTTGCGGATGTTCATGCGTCGCAATTATGTCGGCTGGCCGCTCAGGCGAGGGACCCCCCGCGCGGGTTGACGATCGTATAGCCACGCAATGAACGCGCATGCATTCGCGTCGCGTGTCCGCCCGAGTTGGCGTCGTACGCCATCCAGGTGTCCCCTTCCAAATGCTGCTCGAGGACGAATACATGTCCACGTCGCGCTGCGACCATTCCCGGTGCGGGTGATGTCCGCGGGAAGCGCAGCCAATTGGCCGCAAGATTCAATTCCGGCACGATACGGCCGAACACGCGGAGAGCCGCGCCGCAGCCGCAGAAGGAGGAAGGACACCCTGCCGGACGACTGCCGACGATGCGGGCGCTTGAGATGCTCGTCGTCGGGGCGCCGCCCGCGTCGGTCACTGTCAATTGCGTCGCGCGATAGGCTTGTAGCGAGGACCTGGGATTCAGTGGGGACCGGGAAGTCCGCTCACGGCGCGGTTGCGCATATGAGAAGTCGCAGGGCATCGTGACGTTGCATTCAGGTACTTGATGAATGCGATAAGTCCGTGCTTCGGAAGCGACGGAGCTGAGGGCAACCAAGAGACACGCAGAAAGAACCGCCTTGAACATTGCAGGGCTCCAAATTGAAGATCCCTGCCCCGGCATGAGAAACCAATAACAGTTTGGCTGAAATCGGCTAAAAGAACGGCCAAAAGTGGCTTCATTAGCGGGCCGATTTCTGCAGTCCTCATAGCCCAGACGTAGCGGCGGAGATAGATATTCGCAGAGAACGAACGCGTGTCGTCGCAACCGAAATGCGATCGCATGTGCACGCGCCGCTCAGCGACGGGCGTCGACCGGCCCGAGCGCGCAATTGCGCAGGGTGCCCCTCGAGCCATAAACCCGGGCAGTGATTGTTGCGCGCTTGGTCAGCCCCGAGTCGTCGCCAACCCCGCTCCTGTGGCTATCGCAAAGTCCGATTTTGCAGCGCCGAGCGCTGCGGCGAGCTCGTCGATGTGGTAGGGTTTCGACAGGATCCGGATCCCAGCCTGCTCGGCGTCGTGAACCGCGGCTTCGGCGTATCCGCTCGTCAGCAGGACCGGAATGTCGCTTCGCCTTCTTCTGATCTCGCGCGCGAGTTCGACACCGTTCATGCCGCCCGGCATCATGATATCGGAAAACACCAGATCGACGGAGCGGCCGTCCGCTAGGGCACCGAGAGCCGCCGCAGCGCTGGCCGCGCGCGTGACCTGGTAACCGAGTTGCGCAAGCATCTCGCTGACGAGCGCGGCGACCTCGTCGTCGTCTTCGACGAGGAGGATTCGGCCCTGATTGGCCTTCTTGGGCCGAGCCCTGTTCAGGTCGATGAGGTGCCGTTCACCCGAAGGGATATTCCTGGATCGCGGCAAATAGAGCTCGATGCTGGTGCCCTCGTCGACGATCGATTTTATTCGAACCATCCCGCGTGATTGCGTCGCAAATCCGTGGACCTGAGCAAGCCCCAGGCCCGAGCCTTTCCCCACATCCTTGGTCGTGAAGAACGGTTCGAAGACCCGCGCCAGGATCTCGGGGCTCATTCCAACACCCCTGTCGACCACGGATAGGCGAACGTAATCGCCCGCGATCTCGTTCTCGTTCAGGCCGGCCAGGTTCTCGCCACGGACAACGATCGTACCGCCGTTCGGCATCGCATCGCGGGCGTTGACCGCCAGATTGAGAATGACCAGTTCGAGCTCTCCCGGATCGACCTCAACCGGCCAAAGCCCCTCCGGAAAATCGAACTCGACGTGAACGTCGCCTCTCAGGCTCCGATCGAGCAATTCGCGCATGCCGCCGATCTGCGCGGGGATGTCGACGGCCTCGGGCCGGAGCTTCTGCCGCCGTGAAAAAGCCAGAAGCTGCCTGGTCAGGCCCGCACCACGCTGCGCCGCCTGAACCATTCCTTCCAACAGCCGACGCCGCCGATCAGGATCGGTCTGTCGGTCGAGCATGTCCAATCCACCGGAGATCACCATCAGCAGATTATTGAAATCGTGAGCTACTCCGCCGGTCAATTGCCCAATGGCCTCGATCTTCTGGGCCTGACGAAGGGTCTCCTCGACGCGGGCGCGCTCTTCCATTTCGGCCCGCAGATGCTTGTTGGCCTCCTCGAGGGCACGGGTGCGCTCGACCACGAGCTTCTCGAGCTCCTGGGCCGTCCGCTCGCGCGCCTGCAGCAAGGTCCGAATCTCATATTGCCGCCGGCGGGCCCGCATTGCGGATTGAATTGCGCTCGTCAGCGTGATCGGCTGAACCGGGCGCTCGAGCAGCGAAACGTTGCGGAGTGTATCGACGATGCTGCGGCGCCAGGCAACCACCGCCGGCTGCTCCCGGTGGCTGGTAAGAATGACAAAGGGCAGGTCGGACCAGGGCGGCTGCCGCTCGATCCAATGTGCCAGCGGCTGGGTATCCTTTCCGAACAAGCCCTCCTCGGCGAGAAGCACCGCGCCCACGCCAGCCGACATCTCGTTGACCAGTTCAGGCAGACCTCGACAATTGATTGCCACGAGATTCGAACTGCGGAGAAGCTCGACCGATGCCGGTCCATCGCGGCCAATCGGAGCAAACACGAGGACGCAATGATCGCGGTCGGCGCTCATTCCGACAGCCCCTCCGGTATCTCCGTGCCCGAGTAACGCGGATTCCCGGAAAAGATGCCGCTGAATCCGGTCAGCGGAGGACCGACCGTAATGCCGGCACTGCCAAGACGAAACTCGCGGATGGAATTTTCATGATTGCCGCTGCGCTTCTTCACGACCGAGAGGGCGCGCCGCACCGTTCCGCCGACCTCGAAATAGCGCAGCATGAGCACGGCATCGCTCAAATAGCTGATATCGAGAGCCGTTTCCATCGGACCGACCAGCCCGTGCTGAGCGAGGATCAGGACGGTCAGCACGCCTTTCTGCCCGAGATAGCTCAGGAGCTCGTGCATCTGGAGGATGAGAAATCGCTCATCCGGCATTGCGTTGAGGTAGCCGTTCAGACTGTCGATGACAACAATTCGGGCGTTGTCCTTTTCGACGCTGTTGCGCACATTGGCGGCGAATTCGCCGGGGGACATTTCGGCGGGATCGATCTGTTTAAATCGGATGAGTCCCGATTGCAGATGGCTTTCAAGCGGCAGGCCCAGCGTTCGAGCCCGGGCCTCCACTGTACCGCGACCTTCATCGAAGGCAAAGAACACCGCATGCTCACCGCGATCTGCCGCCGCGATCGCATAGGTCAGCGCGAGAGACGACTTGCCGACACCGGCGGCGCCCAAGAGCAGCGCACTGGTGCCGCGCTCGAGCCCTCCTCCCAGGAGCTGGTCGAGTTGTGCATTGCCGCTGGGCGTCAATTCACCGATAAACGAGGTGTGATGTTCCGCCGCCACCAGACGGGGGAATATCCGCACCCCTCCCGCTTCGATCGTGAAATCGTGGAAACCGCCGCGAAATCGAATGCCGCGCATCTTAATCACGCGAAGCCGCCGGCGCTCTGCCCCATAATCAATGGCGAGCTGTTCGAGCATCACGACGCCATGCGCGATCGAATGGAGTTGCAGGTCGTCCTGGGAGGACGAGAGATCGTCGAGGAGGATGACCGTGCAGTTGCGGTTGGTGAAAAAGTGCTTCAGGGCCAGAACCTGGCGCCGGTACCGCAGCGGGTTCTGCGCAAGGAGGCGGAGCTCGGACAGGCTGTCCAGCACCACGCGCGCGGGATTGATCCGTTCGACCTCCTTGAATATCAGGCCCGTGGTTTCGCTCAGCTCCATTTCGGCGGGGTGAAAGACGGTGAGCTCGCGCTCCGGATCGAGCGTCGTCTCGGGCGGCACCAGTTCGAAGATGTCGACCCCTTCCAGCGACCAGCCGTGCCGCTGTGCAACCAGCGTCAGCTCACGCTTGGTCTCCGACAAGGAGATATAGAGCACGCGTTCACCGCAACGGGCGCCCTCGAGAAGGAATTGCAGCGCCATCGTGGTCTTGCCCGAGCCGGGCCGGCCCTCGTAGAGGTACATGCGATTGGGATCGAGCCCGCCGTAGAGGATATCGTCGAGACCGTCACTGCCGGTCGAAATCCTAGGCAACTCTCCGGGATCGCTGGTTTGCGCCCGGCTTGATGAATTGATCATTGAACCCCCGTGAAGCTCCATCGCCGACAGTGCGCTCCGGCCCCGAGATGGGACGCGCGGTCAGCGGCCCGTCTCAGTCGTAAGGCGAAATCTGGCAAAGAACGCCGAAGCCGGGTTCCAAGTTCCGCCTAAGCACGCATGTCCGCCAGACCGTCGGCCGCGGAACCGTTCTCGCCCACCATTTCAGCTTTTGCGGTATCACTAGCGGTCCTGGACGGTCAGCGTCGACAAGGCGGTTCGCCAGCCCGAAAAGCCGCGCCGGCTCACTGCATCATCGCGGCCGCGATCTTCTCCGCCGACATCAGGACCGGAAAATTGGTGTTGGCGCACGGCACCACCGGGAAGATCGAGGCATCGACGACGCGCAGGCCCTGCACGCCCTTGACGCGCCCCTCTGGATCGACCACCGCCATCGGATCATCGGTCCGGCCCATGCGGCACGAGCAGGAGGCGTGCCACACGCCGATCGTGGCCTTGCGCACGAAGGCTTCCAGCGCCTCGTCATCGTTGATGACGTCGTCGAAGGTGAAGCCCTCGACCACGAAATTGTCGATCATGTAGTGGCGCAGCGCCGCCGGCCCGTCCATCAGGGCCGCGGCGATCTTGGTCAGAATCCGATTCTTGGTGTTGACCACGCCGATCTTGCGCACACGGTCGGTATAGGAGGCCGGGAACGGCTTGTCCGTCACGGCCCTGACCACGTCGCTCATCTGCACGGCCGCCATCTTGCGGAAACCGCTCATCAGGCGATCAAGGTCGCGCCGGTCGGACAACAGGTTGAATTCGACGATCGGCTCGACTGCCGGGTCGCGCGAGGCAAGCTTGACCTGTCCGGTCTCCGAATAGGTCTTGTTGACGAATGTCAGGAGCGATCCGATTTGCTCACCGACGGCGTGCCAGGCCGATTTGCTGAGCAGCACGACGAACATGTCGCCTTTCGGTACGCCTTCGAGCCCGGACGAGTAACGCAGGCCAAGCTGCATGTGGCGCCTGGTGTGCTCGTTCATCCGCGCGCCGCGGCGGACAAAGGACGACAGCGAGATCGAGGGATGATCCATCAGGCGTTGGCCGACGCCCTGCAGCCCCATCAACACGGGAATGCCCATATCCCTGAGGTGACCGACCGGGCCGATGCCGGCGCGCAACAGATGCGCCGGCGAATGGATGGCGCCGCTGGAGAGAATGATCTCGCGGGCGCGGAATTCCTGCTCCCGCCCGTCGACCACCGCCTTCACCCCGACGCACCGCGTGCCTTCGAACAGCAATTCCCTGACTTGCGTGTTGGTGGAGATCGTGAGGTTGGCGCGCTTGCGCGTGTCGCGATCGAGATAGCCCATGGCAGCCGAGACGCGTTGCTCGGCCTGGTTCGAGTGCGTCACCGGGAAAAACCCGTCGACGAACTCGCCATTCTGGTCCGGCAGGAACTGATGTCCGGCCTGCTGGAAGGCCTGCGCGAACGCCTGCGAATGCCGCGTCCAGTGCTCCCTGGGGATTCGGCGGACCGGGATGCGGCCGTCCTTGCCGTGGTAGGGACCGTCGAAATCGAGGTCGCGCTCGACCTTCTTGAAGAAGGGCAGCACATCATTCCAGCTCCACCCCGCAGCGCCGCGCGCTTCCCATTCGTCGTAATCGGTCGGCGCGCCGCGGTTGGCCATCTGGCCGTTGATCGAGGAGCCGCCGCCGAGCACGCGAGCCTGCTCGTATTTGCGCAGGGGTGCGCGCCCTTCATCCGGATTGTTGTGGCTGACGATCTGGGTCGTGACCTTGAGCTCGGTCCAGTGGAAGCGCGGATCGAAATAGGCCGTACCCGGATAGCTGTCCTTGATCTCGGCCGGCTCGTCTCCGGGCGGTGTGTCCTGTCCGGCCTCGCAGAGCAGGACCTTGTTGGCGCTCCTCGCGGAGAGCCGGTTGGGCCAGCACGGACCCCGCCGAGCCGCCGCCCACGATAATGAAGTCATACACGATTGGCGCTTCCTCTTGTTCTTGCCCGGGAAGCGTAGCGCGTTATTGTTTTGAGGTCACGTCATCGCTGCCGCGCAAAGCGCGAGCACAAGGCCGTCGACGCCAAGGGCACCGCCCGGCGGCTGGCATCCGCCGTCCGGTCAGCAGGTGACGAGGGAGCGAACCGAGGAGGCTTTACGGCTTCCTCACGAAGCCCGCGCGCAACCGCTCGGCAAACCAGACTACAAAAATCGAAGCGAACGACAGGCAGAAAAATATGGCCGTCCAAAGCAGCGCGTTACCCGCATTTGTCATGACGTCTCTCCCTCGTTTCAAACGAGACGCTTGCAGACAATCGGACGCGACGTGTTGCGATAGATCAATTTTGCCGAACTGCAATTAGGCTGAGATCGGCAACAGCTGCTCGCAGTGACGGCTGAAGCTACGGCCTGATCGAAAAATTCCCCGGCGGCCCTGGCTTTCGCAATGGCTCCGACAGCCGCGCGAACTCGCACAGCAGCGACCGCGTCTTCCTGGGATCGATGATCTCCTCCACCCAGAATTTTTCGGCGGAGCGGAACGGCGAGCGCAGCTTGTTGAGGCGGTCCTCGATCTCTTTCAGTTTCTCCGCCTTGTCCTCGGCCGCGTCGATGTCCGCGCGGTAGGCGGCTTCGATGCCGCCTTCGAGCGGGAGCGAGCCCCAATAGGCCGACGGCCAGGCGTAGCGGATCGAGAAGCGGTCGGCGGGCTGATGCACCACGCCGGCGACGCCGAAGGCGTTGCGCAGGATCACCGTGCACCAGGGCACCGTGGCCTGGTTGACCGCGGCCATAGCGCGAACGCCATGGCGGATGGTGCCCGCCTTCTCCGCATCGAGCCCGATCATGAAGCCGGGGCAGTCCATGAGATAGACGATCGGCAGATGGAAGGTCTCGGCGAAGTCGACCCAGCGCACGACCTTCTGGCAGGCATCCGCCGTCCAGGAGCCGCCATAGTGAAAGCTGTCGCTGGCGAGCACCATCACCGCCCTGCCCTCGAGCCGCGCGAGGCCGACAATGATCGGCTTGCCGAAATTCTTGGCGACCTCGAAGAACGAGCCCTTGTCCACGACCTGTTCGACGATCGGCCGTATCTTGTAGACCTGCTTGCGGTTGCGTGGCACCGCGCTCATCAGCGTCTCTTCGGTACGCTCCGGATTGTCGGTGCAGGGCAAGGTCGGCGGCAGCTCGTAAACCGACGACGGCAGATAGGACAGGAATCGCCGCGCACAGGCGAAGGCGTCCTCCTCCGTGTCGACGGCATGATCGACCGCGCCGGCGCGGGTCTGGATGTCGGCGCCTCCGAGCTCTTCCTTCGAGAGGTCCTGCCCCAGCGCCTTCACCACCGGCGGACCTGCGACGAACATCGCGGACTTCCGGGTCATGATGGAATAGTGGCTGGCGGCAAGACGCGCGGCACCGAGCCCTGCGACCGAGCCGAGGCCGAGCGCGACCACGGGCACGCGCGACAAATTGTCGGTGGTGAAGCGATACCAGCGTGTGCCGCCGATGCCGCCCGGCAAGTTCGCCGCGCCCTTGGTCTCGATAGTCTTGACCGAGCCGCCGCCGCCGGAGCCTTCGATGATGCGGACGATGGGCAGGCGGAGATCATGCGCCATCTCCTCCGCCATCAGCGGTTTTGCGGAGATGGACGCGTCCGCCGAGCCGCCGCGCACGGTGAAATCGTCGCCGACCACGACGACGGTGCGGCCTTCGATGCGCGCGCGGCCGAACACGCAGTTCGCCGGCGTCAATTTCTGCAACTCGCCGTTGGAATCGTATTCACCGACGCCGGAGACGGCGCCGATCTCGTGAAAGCTGCCCTTGTCGGTCAGTCTGTCGATACGCTCCCGAACAGTCAGTCGGCCCTGGTCATGCTGACGCTTGACCTTGTCAACGCCGCCCATCTCCCGCGCGAAGGCTTCGCGCCGGGCGAGCTCGTCGAGTTCCGGCTTCCAGTTCATTCACTCCCTCCGAATTGATCGGCTTGTTATTGTTGTGCACGGCCATGGCGACCGGTTTACGCGGGATGCGGGCGTTGAAGACGTCGCCTTCCGCGCCCTCCATCAGGCTGCCGAGCGAACGGCCGAGCGCGAGCATCAGCGGCGCGACTTCGGCATGCAGGCGCTCTTCGTCGTACATCGCCGACAGAAGACCGATCGTGATGACGACGAAGGTCTGGTATTGCGGCGACCAGATCGGCACCGCGAGCCCGTTGATATGCGGGCTCCACAGGCCGCAGGCCACGACATAGCCGCGCTCATGCAGCGACCGCCGGTTGGCCTCGATGCGGGGCCGCAGGATTTTCGCAGCCTCGGGAGCTTCCCGCTCCATGTCCGCGATGAAGGCATCGCCGACCTCGGGCGCCAATGCCGCGGTGTAGGCTGCGCCTGCAGCGGTCGAGGCCATCGAGATGCGGCTGCCGGTGCCCTCGTGCAGCCCGAGTGCCGAGGCCGAACGCGCGAACTGGAGATAGACCAGATGGAAGCGATCGGGGACCACGAAGCCGACGGTGCCCGGCAGTTGCTCGGCGACTTCCTGGAGCCGCTGGCGGATCATGCTGCGCAGCTGCGCGCCCTTCATCATCGAGGCGCTCATCGCCACCGCGCTCGGCCCGATGCGATATTTCTGATCGCGCGGCAGATAAACCAGTTGCCCCATCCGCGTCAGCGTGTGCGTCAACCGCGACACCGTGGAGCGCGGCAGGCCGCAGCGATTTGAAATTTCGAGATTGCCAAGCCTGGCCTCGTGGCCTTCGAAGCACCGCAACACGTCGAACGCGCGCGACACCACCTGGATGACATCACCCTCACCGGCTTCGCCAGCGAGCGCACCTTGTCTACTCAACCGCTCCGAACGTCGTCCCATGATCCCTACCGCTTGTTCCGCTGTGCGGAATTAAATTCCGCTTGCAGAAGAAACTACCTCAGGCATTTTGCGACCACAACAAAAAGGCGATGGCATGCCAGAAATTAAGATCGTCACGGAGATCGCCGGACGCGTCTGCGCAACTCCCGTGCAAGTTGGAGGAACCGTTGCAGATGGCGATGAGATTGTGGTGGTCGAAGCGATGAAGATGGAGATACCGGTGCTTTCGCCTGTGAGCGGCGAGATCACATCGCTTCTGGTGAAGCTCGACGACGTCGTTACCGAAGGACAGGCGATCGCAATCGTCGCAAGCTGACTGCATTCTCCGTCGTTTTCCGCGACATTCTGTCAGCCTCATTGCTGCGTTCGCGGTACGGCGTTGCCATCGCCTGACCGCGATGACATGATCTCTCAAACAAAACCTGTTTCAAACAAAGAAAGAAATCGTCGCGGCAAACGCGAGGATCATTGGAGGGAAACATGCGTCGTGGGCTGATCATGCTCGCGCCTGCCGTGGTGGCAGGCCTTTCTTTTGTGTCTACACGCTATGCATTCGCCGACGACATCAAGCTGCCGGCAACATTGACGTTCACCGCCTATGACACCGGTACCGCCGGCTTCAACATCGCGGTCGGCGTCGGCAAGATGATGAAGGACAAATACTCGACCGACGTGCGCGTGCTCCCCGCAGGCAACGATGTCGCGCGTCTGGCGCCGCTGCGCGCCAAGCGCGCGGTCTCCGCGGCGATGGGATCGGGGACATATTTCGCGCAGGAGGGCGTGTTCGAGTTTGGCTCCAGGGAATGGGGCCCGCAGCCGCTCCAGATCCTGCTCTCGAGCGTTGATTGCAATTGCGGTTCGCTCGGCGTGGCCGCGGATACGGGGGTGAAGGAGCTGAAGGACCTCAAGGGAAAGCGCGTCGGCTTCGTCGTCGGCTCGCCGGCACTGAACCAGAACTCGCTCGCGGTGCTCGCCTTCGCCGGCCTGACGCAGAAGGACGTCAAGATCGTCGAGTTCGCAAGCTACGGCGCGATGTGGAAGGGCTTGATCAACAACGACACCGATGCGGCCTTCGGCACCACCATCACCGGTCCCGCCAAGGAAGCCGAGACTTCGC
This sequence comes from Bradyrhizobium sp. 155, assembly GCF_023101105.1. Lineage (NCBI taxonomy): Bacteria > Pseudomonadati > Pseudomonadota > Alphaproteobacteria > Hyphomicrobiales > Nitrobacteraceae > Bradyrhizobium > Bradyrhizobium sp. 155. The sequence goes on from NZ_CP064704.1 coordinate 4,524,490, forward strand.
CGCGCGGGCTGGTCTGGCCGCCGCTGCCCGCCAAGGACAAGGAAGGTTGGGCACGGATGCAGAAGGTCGGCTCGTTCTTCTTCCCGCAGACCGCGACCTGCGGCGCCGGTATCTCGCCGGACAAGCCGATCGAGCTCGGCAACTATCCCTATCCGATCTTCGTCGCCTACGCCTCGCAAGCCCCCGAGCAGGTCTATGCGATCACCAAGGCGATGATCGTGAACTACGATTCCTACAAGGACTCCGCGCCCGGCGCCGGCGGGCTTGCGGCCGATCGCCAGACCAAGAACTGGGTGGTGCCGGTGCATCCCGGCGCGGTGAAGGCTTTGAAGGAGGCCGGGCAATGGAACGACGCACAGGAGGCGCACAACAACGGACTGATCAAGCGGCAAGAGGTGCTTGGCGCCGCGTGGACCGACTACGGAAAATCCAATCCGCCTGCGGATGATAAGGCGTTCCTCGACGCCTGGATGAAGGCGCGTGCCGCGGCGCTTGCGAAGGCCGACATGCCGAACGGGTTCGAGGATTAGTTCACAGCGTTAATTGTCCACGCCCGGGGTCGATCATGTCGTCTGCTTCAGTCTCCACCCCCTCCCAGGACGAGGCCAAGCGGATCGTGTTCGACGATCCGCATGGCGCCGCCGCCAACATGCAGGAAGCGGAAGTTACGCGCGTGCGAAGCTTGCGTGGCGCCTGGCGCTGGCTACTCGTCCTCGCGACCGCCGCGACCATCCTGCTCTGCATCAACCAGCAATTCTCGCTGCGCTTCTTCGTCGGCTACACCCAGCTCAACACGGAATGCTTCTACCTCCTGATCGCCCTGATGCTGCCGTTCACGTTCCTGATCTTCCCGGGGACCCCGCGCGCGCCGCTCGATCGCATTCCCTGGTATGACCTTCTCTGCTTCGTCGTGACCTTTGCCGCCGCGCTGCTGTTGATGTCGAACGTCCGCAAGGCCGCCGAGGCCGGCTGGGAATTCGGCGGCGCGCCGAACAGCGTGATCGCAGCCGGTCTCGTGATGTGGGTGATGTTGATGGAGGCGCTGCGCCGCACCGGCGGCTGGAGCCTGCTACTGAGCGTGCTTCCCTTCACCGTCTATCCGCTGTTCGCGGAATCCAGCTGGCTCGGGCCGTTCCGCGGCACGCAGTCGACGCTGGAGCAGGCGACCGCCTATCACGTGCTGTCGGGCGAGAGCCTGCTCGGCATTCCCATCCAGGCGTTTGCCGACACCGTGATCGGCTTCCTGGTGTTCGGCACCGCGTTGATGATGACCGGCGCCGGAAAGTTCTTCATCAATCTCGCCTTCGCGCTGTGTGGCACGTTCCGCGGCGGCGCGGCCAAGGTGTGCATCTTCGCCAGCGGCCTGCTCGGCATGATGTCAGGCTCGATCATCTCCAACGTGCTGACCGCCGGCACCATGACCATTCCGGTGATGAAGAAGAGCGGCTTTCGCGCCTCCTATGCGGGCGCGATCGAGGCTTGTGCCTCGACCGGCGCGGTGCTGGCGCCGCCGGTGATGGGCGCGACCGCCTTCGTAATCGCGCAGTTCCTCAATGTCAGCTACGCCGATGTCGCGATCGCGGCCGTCATTCCCGCCGCGCTCTATTATATCGGCCTGTTCATGCAGGTCGATTCCTACGCCGCACGACACGGGCTGAAGGGCATTCCGCGCGCGGAGCTGCCGCGGGTCATGGATACGATCAAGGATGGCTGGTACTACGTCTTCGTCATCGCCCTTCTGATCGTGATGCTGCTCTACTTCAAGCGCGAGAGCCATGCGCCATTCTACGCCACCGCATTGCTTCTTGTGCTCAACCAGCTGTTCTCGAAGGACACGCGCTGGACTGTCGCGACCATCGGCAAATTCCTCGAGGTCAACGGCCGCACCTTCGTCGAGCTTGTCGGCATCCTCGCCGGGTGCGGCCTGCTGATCGGCGCCTTCTCGATGACCGGCGTGGTGTCGAGCCTCGCCAACGACCTGCTGCATATCGCCGGCGACAATCCGTTCCTGCTGCTCGGCATGTGCGCCCTGACCAGCCTGATTCTCGGGCTCGGCCTGACCACGACGGCCTGCTACATCTTCCTCGCCATCCTGGTCGCACCCGCGCTGGAGAAGCTCGGGCTGAACAAGATGGCCGTGCACATGTTCATTTTCTACTGGGGCATGCTGTCGTCGATCACCCCGCCGGTCGCGATTGCATCATTCGCAGCGGCAGGTATTGCCGGCTCGCCGGCGATGAAGACGGGCTGGGAATCGATGTGGGTCGGCAGCATCATCTATTTCATCCCGTTCTTCTTCGTGCTCAATCCCGCGCTGGTGCTGCAGGGGCCGAGCCCCTATCTGGCCGGTCTCGGCTTGATGGCGCTCGCGGCGTTCGGCACGCTGTTCATCTGCGGCGGCATCCAGGGCTACCAGCCCTTCGTCGGCGATCTCCGCGGCGCCGGTGCGCTGGAGTGGCCCATCCGCGTGCTGCTGGTGATCGGCGGTTTCGTGGTGGCCACCCCCGGCGGCGGCATCATGCCGCTGTCGCAGATGCAGGTGACGCTGCTCGGCCTCGCCATCCTGATCCCCACGATTTTGCTCGCCCTGCTGCTGGTCCGGCGGCAGACCGTGGTGCCGGACGGGTTGCGCGTGCCCTGATTGCGTTGCACAAAGAGAGGCAATGAAACCGCTTTCGCCTCTCGCTACCGCCTGGACCCGCTCGAAGCCGCCTTTGCTGCGGTTTCTGGACAATTGCCTCAACGAATTCTCGGCAGAGACCTCGGGCGCGGTCGCCGACTACATTCCCGAGCTCGGCAAGGCCGATCCTGCCTGTTTCGGAATCAGCCTCGCGACCCTGGACGGTCATGTCTACGAGGTCGGCGACTCCAGGGCGCCCTTCACCATCCAGTCGATGTCAAAGCCGTTCGTGTTCGCGCTGGCGCTGGACCTGCTCGGCGCAAACAGGGTGGAGAGCGCAATCGGCGTCGAGCCCTCCGGCGATCCTTTCAACTCGATCCGGCTCAACTCGGAGAATCATCCATTCAACCCGATGGTCAATGCCGGCGCGATCGCCTGCACCGGGCTGATCCACGACAGCAAGGGTCCGGACGCCTTCGAGCAAATTCGCCTCGCGCTCAGTCGTTTTGCCGGCCGCGACCTCGCCGTCGAGGAGGCCGTCTACGCTTCCGAAAGCCAGACCGGCGACCGCAACCGCGCCATCGGCTATCTCCTCAAGACCAATGCGGTGATCTCGGACAATGTCGCGGCCGTACTCGACGTCTATTTCCGGCAATGCGCGGTGCTGGTCACCGCGCGCGACATCGCCGTGATGGCGGCAACGCTCGCCAACCGTGGCGTCAACCCGGTTACCGGCGAGCAGGTGCTGACGCCTTACGCGATCTCGCGCACGCTGTCGGTGATGACGTCGTCGGGCATGTACGACTATGCCGGCGAATGGATCTACCGGATCGGCATCCCCGCCAAGAGTGGCGTCGGCGGCGGAATTCTCGCCGCACTCCCCGCCCGCCTCGGGCTCGGCAGCTATTCGCCAAGGCTCGACAAGCACGGCAACAGCGTGCGCGGCATCAAGGTCTGCGAGGCGCTGTCCTCGCATTACGATCTGCATATGCTCAACCGCAGCGACGACGCACGCAACGCCGTCATCGCCGATTACGACATCGGCAAGAGCCCGTCGCGGCGCGTGCGCCGCCCGCAGGAGCGCGATATTCTCGCAGCCCACGAGCAGGAGGTGCGGATCATCGAGCTGGTCGGCACGCTGTCGCTGTCGGCGGTCGACTATGTCTCACGCCGGCTTGCGGGCCGGCCGCGGCCGCAATTCGTGATTTTCGATCTCCACCGCGTCACCTCCACCACACGCGCCGGGGCGCGGCTGGTGGCTGAAGCGTTCGAGGAGCTGGCGGCGCTGAATGTGACCGTCGTCCTGTCAGGCGTCAGGCGCGCCTCCAAAGAATGGGACAGCCTGCGGGAGTGGACCGCGGAGCTGAAGAACGTCCGCGACTTCTATGTGCTCGACACCGCGATCGAATGGGCCGAAGACCAGATCGTCTACCGCTATGGCGGCTCGATCGATTTTCACGAGACCACCGAGCTTTCCGAGCAGCCGCTGCTCGCAGGCCTCAGCGCGGAAGAGCTGACCGACCTCGCCTCGATCTGCACGATCCGGATCTATCAGTCTGGCGCGAAAATCCTCACCACTGGCGCCGCAGCCGATTCCCTGTTCTTCCTGCGCAGCGGCGCGGTGCATGTCACCCTGCCCGACGGAGTGCGGCTCGCAACACTCACCGCCGGCATGGCGTTCGGCGAGATGGCCCTGATCGAGACCACCCGCTCCGCGGACGTGTTCGCGGATATGGCTGCGACCGCGTTCGAGGCGCCTCTGAAAGCGTTCGAGCGCTTCCGCAAGCAGCACCCGCACGCCAGCGAACGCATCATGCGCAATCTTGCGCAGCTTCTGGCCGAGCGCCTGATCGTCGCCAACGCCAAAGTGGATATCTTGACCTCCACCTGAGCGGCCTAGCGGCTCGCCGCCTCGCTGATCCGCCGCTTGATCTTGGCGGCACTGGTCTTGAGCAGCTCCGATGGCTGCTGGCCGGTCGCCACGCAGAGGCAGGCCCAGTAATAGATGACATCGCCGAGCTCTTCGACGAGGCCCGCCTGGTCGAGCCAGTCATCGCGGAGCAGCTTCTTGATATGGTCGGCGACTTCGCCGGACTCGCCGGCGAGGCCGAGCCCGAGATAGGACAGCCGTTCGTTCGACGGACGCTCATCGACTTTCGCAATCGTTGCAGCCCAGGCGGCATATTCATCGATCGTCATGAGCATCCCTCACAGCAATTGCTCGATCAGCCGACCACTTCGGTGACCGGCTGAAGGTCGATCTCGAAGGTCTCCAGAAACTTTGACGTCATGATGTAGAATCCCACCGAGAGCTGCAGTTCAACCAGTGCGGCCGGCGTCAGCTTCGATGAGATCGCCTTGAAGGTCGCATCCGTCGGCTTGTTCAGCTTGACGATCTCGTCGGTGAAGGCTAGCGCGGCGCGCTGCACTTCATTGAAACAGTTCGCGGCCTGCCAGTTCTCGAGCGCCTCGTTCTGCTCGTCGGTGACGCCGACATTCTTGCCGATGCGCTTGTGCGCGACGATCTCATACGGCGCCTCGCACAAAATGCCGGTGCGGGTGATCGCGAGTTCGCGCACGATCGGATCGAGCTCGCCCTTGTGGCGGATGGCGCCGCCGAGCCGGCAGTACTGCTCGAAATAGCTCGGCGAATGCGACATCATCCGGAAGATGTTGGCATTGCGGTTCTTGTCGAGGATCTCCCGGGTGCGGTCGGATGCCTTGGACGGGTCGCTGTAGTTGATGCGGGCCATGATTTTCCTGAAGTTTTTCCCTAAGCCTTTGATGCTTTTTGTCGTTAGCGGCGAAATTTCCACGAAACTGTATTCTTGCGCGTCCGCAGGAGCAACAACATCGAGTCAAAATGCCGCCGCATTGCTGAACGACCTTGGGACAGTCGATATTCGCCGCGTGGGGACTTGATCGCGGCGGATACTCGCAAGGGGTGTTCCGAGTAAAAACAATTGGCCGTTGGGCGCTAACCGCGCATCGATGAGTCACGCCCAAGTCTAGGGAGAAAATGGAATGAAGGAAGCCACCAAGGGGGCGGCCTCGGAAGCGTTCGCGCATATGCTAGCGGTGATGGCGATGCTCGTCATCGCCAGCATCCTGTTCTACGGGCGCTAGTTAAGAGTCGGGTGAGAGCTTTCGTCATTCCGGGGTGGCCCTCGCACAGGCCAGGCCCAGAATTCCCGTTCCAGGCTCGGTCTCTCAGGACCGCCCCCGAATGACGGATCCCACCGCTCGCTTTGCTGCAGGAGCCCGGATGGAGCGAAGCGCGAGCCGGGAAAGTCTATCGGTGAGGCGAAAAACCCGGATTTCGGTCCGCTCCATCCGGGCTGCATCGAGCAACTAAATTTCACTATCTGTCTTTGGCGAAGAACGGCACCAGCTTGCCGGCGAATGGCTTGAAGCTCGCATTGACCTCATCGCCGATGGCGAGATCATTCTCACCATGCGCCATCATGCGAAAACCCTCGGCGCAATCGACCAGCACGATGTTGTAGGGCACGTGCGACCCTGTCTCAGGCGTGGCGGCGCGGCAGACCAGCGACGTCGCATAGACCCTGCCTTTGCCGCTGGCGCGCTGCTCCCGCAGATCGGACGCGCCGCAGGCCACGCAGAAGGCGCGACGAAAATACTGCACATGGCCGCATGCGGTGCAGGTCTGATAGGTGACGGCCTGTTCGCCATTGGTCCAGTCGCCAAGACGCTTGCTCATCGCACCCGCTCCAGGAACATGCTGACGTGGGACGACAGCACGCCGCCATCGCCGTGCAGCAGCGCGATCGAGGCGTCGCGCACCTGACGATTCGCCGCTCGCCCCGTCATCTGCAGATGCGTTTCCACCAGATGCGCCATGGCGCCACCGACGCCGCAATGACCGTAGCTGAGCAGGCCGCCATGGGTGTTCAGCGGCATCGCGCCGTCGCGGCTGAAATGGCCGGCGCGCACGCGTGCGGCTGCCTCGCCCCGGCCAGTAAGGCCAAGATCTTCCAGCAGCATCGCGAGCGTGATCGTAAAGCTGTCGTAGATCGCCGCGTAGCGCACGTCGGAAATCGCGAGGCCGGTGGCCTCCCTGGCGCGGGCGACGGAGATCTCGGCGCCGAGTTCGCTCAGGGCGGGCGCTGCAGTGACGTGCTGATGGGTATGAGCCTGGGCACACCCGCGAATGCGCACGCCGGCCTCTCCCGTCCGCTCGCGGCTGACGACGAAGGCGGCACCGCCGTCGGACACCGGGCAGCAATCGAGCAGCTTCAGCGGCATCGCCACCGGCTTAGAGCCCATGACGTCGGCGACCTCGATGGGATCCTGGAATTGCGCACCAGGATGAGTGCAGGCGTGGGTGCGCATCAGCACCGCGAATTCGGCGAGGTCTTCTTCCGTCACGCCGTACTCGTGCATGTATCTGTTAGCGACGAGGCCGTAATAGGCGGGGATGGTCGGGCCGAGCGGCAGTTCGTAGTCGGGATGGCCGACCTGCGCCAGCGCTTGGATCGAGGCGTCGCGGCTCTGTCCAGTGAGGCGGTTCTCGCCGGCCACGACGAGCACATTGCGGGCGACGCCCGCTTCGACGAGATGATGGGCGAGCATGGTCATCGCGAGCCCGGTCGCGCCACCGACCTGGACGGCATGGGCGTAACTGGGGCGGATGCCAAAATGCTCGGCAAAAACGGTCGCCAACATGATGTGCGGCGAGACGGTGGAGTAGCCGCAGAGGATGCCGTCGATCTCGGCACGCTTGAGCCCGGCATCGTCGAGCGCAGCCTGCGCGGCCTTGCTCATCAGCTCCAGCGAGGACGAGTCTTCGTGCTTGCCGAAAGGCGTGAGACCGACGCCGGTGATGAAGCTCATGGGCGCACCAGTGCATCGTCATTCCGGGGCGGCGAACGGGTGACGCCATCGCGGACCATGGCGTCGATCTCGTCGGCGGAATAGCCGATCTCGCGCAGGATTTCCGCGCCGTGCTCGTTGAGCTGCGGCGCGAGCCGCACCGGTTCGGCTTCGGTTTCGGACCAGGTGGCCGTCACCCTCATGCTCCGGATCGGCCCTTCAGTTGGATGGTTCACCACTGGGAAAAAGCCGGTCGCCTCCAGATGCTCATCGTGCAGCATCGACGCGAGGTCGTGCATGGGCATCACCGGCACGTCGGCCTTGGTGAGCAGGTCGATCCATTCCGCGGTGCTGCGCGTCTCGAAGATGCGCGCGAGCTCGGCATAGACGACGTCGATATTGGCGGCGCGGCCGGCGAATGTCGCGAACATCGCGTCGGCGCGCAGGTCGTCGCGTCCCGTCGCCTTAAAGAAGTTCTCCCACTGCTTGTCGTTGTAGACGATGACGCTGAGATAACCGTCCGATGTCTTGTAGGGCCGGCGGTCGCGCGAGAGGTGGCGGGCGTAACCGCCCTTGTCGAGCGGGGGCTCATAGGTCAATCCGCCCATGTGGTCGCCCATGACGAAGCCGGCCATGGTCTCGAACATCGGGATGTCGACGCGCTGGCCGCGGCCGGTGCGGTCGCGGTGCACGAGGCTGGCGCAGATCGCGCCCACGGCAGTCAAGCCTACGATGCGATCGACCAGTGCGTTCGGCACATAGCGCGGCACACCGTCACCGGTCTGCGCCATCAAGGCGGGCAGCGCGGTGGCGCCCTGGATCAGATCGTCATAGGCCGGTTTTGCAGCATAGGGCCCGTCCTGGCCGAAGCCGAACACGCCGGCATAGACCAGCCGCGGATTGATTTTGGAAACAACGTCATAGCCGAGTTGAAGCCGCGCCATCGCCTGCGGGCGGACGTTGTAGACGAGAACGTCGGCGTCTTTCAGCAAGCGGAGCACGGCCTCGCGGCCGGCGGGCTTCTTCAGGTCAAGGCAGATCGAGCGCTTGCTACGGTTGGTGTTGAGAAACACCGGGCCCATGCCTGCGTGCCGCATCGGGCCGATCAGGCGGGTGACGTCGCCGTCCAGAGACTCCACCTTGATGACGTCTGCGCCGTAATCGCCGAGCATCTGGGTCGCATAGGGGCCCATCAGCACGGTGGTCATGTCGACGACCTTGATGCCCTTCAGCGGCCCCATCGTTCGCTCCCGATTGCGCGGCCTCAAGTGAGGCCTGCGATTTCGGTCCAGCTAACGGCAGTGGCGGCGCATGCGCAAGAGCCGCCGGCGTATGGCCGCATGCGCCGGCGGCGAAAGGCGGCTATTTCTTCTGACGGGAATCGCGAATCTTGAGGAGGCGGTCGAGCTCATCATTCTGCTGGTTGATGCGGTCAGCGATCCGCGACTCGTTCTGCTCACCCGAGGCGGCCGCGGCCTGCTCGATGAGCTGGCGGATATTGTCCTCGAGAATCGCGATGCGATCGTTGAGTGCGTCCATCGACAGCGAATCTTCGTAGTCATTGCTCATGATGCATCCCCTGCAAATCGATCAAGAGCTTTAAGGGCCCCCAGCGGGCCCACCATGATCTAGCGCAAGATAAGAAGGTGGGCACGGCGCTTCACGCCTTGCCTACCGTGCAGCAGCCTTACTTCAGCGGCTCCAGCACGGAGACGTAGTTGGCAACCGCCGCACCGCCCATGTTGAAAATGCCGCCGAGCTTTGCATTCTTGAGCTGCATGCCCTCGGGCGCTTGGCCGGCGAGCTGCATCGCGGTCATCACGTGCATGGAGACGCCGGTGGCGCCGATCGGATGGCCCTTGGCTTTCAGGCCACCGGACGGATTGACCGGCAGCTTGCCGTCCTTGAGCGTCCAGCCTTCCTTGATGGCACGGGCACCCTGCCCCCGCGGCGTCAAGCCCATCGCTTCGTACTCGATCAGCTCGGCGACGGTGAAGCAGTCATGGGTCTCGACGAAGGAGAGATCGGAAAGTGTAACGCCCGCCTTCTCCAGTGCGCGCTGCCAAGCGACCGTGCAGCCCTCGAACTGGAGGATGTCGCGCTTGGACATCGGCAGGAAATCCTGGGCGTGCGCGGTGGCGCGGAAGCCGATCGACTTGCTCATGCCCTTGGCGGTTTCCGCGTCGGCCAGCACCAGGGCAGCGGCACCGTCCGAGACCAGCGAGCAGTCGGTGCGCTTCAGGGGGCCGGCGACGTAGGGGTTCTTCTCGCTCTCGGCGCGGCAGAAGTCGAAGCCAAAGTCCTTGCGCATCTGGGCGAAGGGATTGGCGACGCCGTTCTTATGGTTCTTGGCCGCGATCAGCGCCAGTGCATCGGACTGGTCGCCGTATTTCTGGAAATAGGAGCTGGCGATCTTGCCGAACACGCCGGCGAAGCCGCCGACAGTGTCGCCGTCCTCGGGCAGATAGGACGCCTTGAGCAGGTTCTTGCCGATCTCCGGGCCCGGCGTGCGCGTCATCTGTTCGACCCCGACAACGAGGACAATCCTGGCCGCGCCGGCCGCGATCGCGCGCACGCCCTGATGGACGGCGGCGGAGCCGGTGGCGCAGGCGTTCTCGACCCGGGTCGCCGGCTTGAAGCGCAGCTTCGGGTCGGCCTGGAGCACCAGCGAGGCGGTAAAATCCTGGGGCGAGAAGCCGGCGTTGAAATGGCCGAGCACGATCTCGTCGACATCGCCGGCCGAAATGCCGGCATCCGCCAGCGCCTCATTGGCTACCTTCACCACAAGGCTTTCCACGGTCTCGGTGTCGAACTTGCCGAACGGCGTATGCGCCCATCCGACGATGCTGGCGGTCATGGTCATTCTCCCTGGCGCTCTCTTGCTGACCTAAGTCTTAGCTCAGGGATGGCAAGACTTCACGCGGGTTTAAGGGCCTCGAGGGTGCGCTGGCAGATGGCAGTTATGCCGGCCCAGTTCCCGGCCCTGATCTCCGCCGTCGGGCACAGCCAGGAACCGCCGACCGCGACCACATTGGGCTCCGCGAGCCAGGTTGCCGCATTGGCCTCGCCGACCCCGCCGGTCGGGCAGAACCGCACGTTCGGGAACGGCCCACCCAGCGAGCGCAGCCCCTTGATGCCGCCGGCCTGCTCGGCCGGGAAAAATTTTGCAATGTCGAAGCCGTAGGACAGCGCCATCATCAGCTCGGAGGCCGTGGCGATACCCGGCGCAAACGGCAAGGAGCTATGGGTGGCGGCCTTCAAGAGGTCCGGGGTCAAGCCCGGGCTGATGCCGAACGCAACGCCGAGCTTCTCGACACGGGTAAAGTCGGCCGGATTGAGAATCGTGCCGATGCCGACCACCGCCTCGGGCACCTCGGCCATCATCGCCCTCGCCGCCTCGATCGCAACAGGGGTACGCATGGTCACCTCCAGCGTGCGGACGCCGCCGGCCACCAGCGCACGCGCCAGCGGCACCGCATCCTGGATACGCTCGATGGTGAGGACGGGAATGACAGTCGCGGCCTTGAACAGCGCGGCGAGGTGGTTCTGTTGGGCAGTCGTGGTCATCTTGGCTTTCGTTTCACTTGGTCGCTTGACGCGTGGTCGCCGGCCGATGCCGTTTCTTCGGCGGCATGGCATAACCCGGAATGATGGCGCCGGAATAGCAGATGACGAGGCTGGCGAGGCGGTGCCCGGCCTGCGCGGCCTCGACCGGGTCGGAACCGGCGAGCCGTGCCGCGATATAGGCCGCCGCAAAGCTGTCGCCGGCCGCGGTGGTGTCGACCACGGGCTTGGTCATGGGCTCTGCGCGGACCTCGTAGGGCCCCCCGGGAAAGCGCAGCAGGCTGACCGGCTCGGCGAGCCGGAACACCAGCTCGGGGCTTGGGATGCGCGCCATCAACTGCTCGTGGCTTTCGCCGGGATAGAGAGCGAGCAGATCCTCGGTCGAGGTCAGCACGATGTCGGCTGCCGCGAAGGCCGATGAAAACACCTCGCGCGCGACCTCACGATCCGGCCATCCCCGCGCGCGAAAATTGGTGTCGAACACGAAGCGGGTGCCAAGCAGACGCGCGCGCTTGATCGCCGCGAACAGGCGCTCGCGCCCGGCCGCGTCGTAGATCGAGAGCGTGATCGCAGAGAGATAGACGATGTCGTAGCTCATCAGCGAGTTGAGGAGATCGTCCGTCTCCGGCAGGTTCATCAGCTGGCGCGCCGCCGCACTGTCGCGCCAGTGGAAGAACTGGCGCTCTCCCTTCGCATCCAGCTGGATCATGTAGAGGCCGGGCAGCTTGCCCGGCAGCCGCGCGACGCGCCTCGTGCCGACGCCCTCCGCAGTCCAGGCCGCGATCATCTCATCGCTCAGGGCATCGTCGCCAAGCGCGGTGAAATAATCGACCTTGACCTCGAGCCGCGCGAGGTAAACGGCCGTGTTGAGGGTGTCGCCGCCGAATCCACGCGAGTAGAGGCCCCCGCCCTGCCCGCTGGAAGGTCCGGCGGATTGTCCACCCTGGGCCTGCCGGAGCTCGACCATGCATTCGCCGATGCAAGCAACGCTCGCCATCACTTTACCCGCTCAGTCAGAGATCAGGCGACGAAATTGCCGCCGAGCTCGTCTTCGATGTGAATGCGGATGATGTCGTCGAAAGTCTTCTCGGCAGTGGTGAAGCCGAGCTCGAGCGACCGCTTTGCATTGAAGTTGCGCGGCCAGCCGCCGACGATGCTGACGATAAAGGGATCGGGCTCCCGCTTGATGCGGGCGGCGACCTTGTCGCCGGCGACGCGCTTCAGCGCAGCGATCTGCTCGCCAACCGTCGCCGACAGACCCGGCATGGTCAAATTACGGCGCGGCCCCACCGCGGCGAGGTCCATGGTGCCGGCATGCAGCAGGAAGCCGACGGCGGAGCGCGGCGTGGCATGCCAGTGGCGGACGTCCTCGGACACGGGAAGAACCGCTTCCTTGCCGGCCAGCGGCTCGCGCAGGATGTTGGAGAAGAAGCCCGATGCCGCCTTGTTGGGCAGGCCGGGCCTGATGCAGATGGTCGGCAGGCGGATGCCGATGCCATCGAGGAAGCCGCGGCGGGAATAGTCGGCCAGCAGTAATTCGCCGATCGCCTTCTGCGTACCGTAGCTCAGAAGCGGCGTGTGGAAGAACTCGTCGCCGATCGCATCGGGGAACGGCGCGCCGAACACCGCGATCGAGGACGTGAAGACCACGCGCGGCTTGTAGCCGCCGCCTGCAAGCCTGACGGCATCGAGCAGCATTCGCGTGCCGTCGAGATTGATGCGGTAGCCCTTGTCGAAATCGAGCTCGGCTTCGCCCGAGACGATCGCGGCGAGATGAAAGATCACGTCCGGACGGCCGGCGATCAGCTTTTCGGCCGCACCCGGCACGGCGAAATCGCTCGACACGGTCTCGACGGCAAAACCGGCTCTTTCGGGCGCCTTCGGCTCGACCACGTCATGCATGGTCAGCTTGGTGATGTCGCTCTTGCCGAGCCGGCCGTCGCGCGACAACCGTTCGCACAATTTGCGGCCGACCATGCCGGCGGCGCCCAGAACCAGAATGTGCAAGAGCCTACTCCTTTTTATTGGCCGGAACGCGCCGATTTCGGCGATTCGTCCCGGCGCGCTCTCGAGGCAGGCCCCGCGATCATTCCTTCACGGCGCCGGTCATCGCCGACACATAATACTCCACGAAGAAGGAATAAAGGATAACTACGGGAACCGAGCCGGTCAGAGCCGCCGCCATCAGCGCACCCCAATGATAGACGTCGCCATTGACGAGCTCAGTGATCGCGCCGACGGGGATCGTCTTGTTTTCGGACGAGGAGATGAAGGTCAGCGCGTAGATGAACTCGTTCCAGGACAACGTGAAGGCGAAGATGCCCGCCGAGATCACGCCCGGCAGCGAAAGCGGCAGCGTGATCTTCATCAGAATCTGCAGCCGCGTCGCCCCATCGATCAGCGCACACTCCTCCAGCTCATAGGGGATGGTGCGGAAATAGCCCATCAGGAGCCAGGTGCAGAACGGGATCAGGAAGGTCGGATAGGTCAGGATCAGCGCCAAATTGCCGTCGAACAGCCCGAGCTGAAACACGATCGCCGCCAGCGGAATGAACAGGATCGATGGCGGCACCAGATAGCCGAGGAAGATCGCAAGGCCGACATAGCGCGAGCCCTTGTAGCGCAGGCGCTCGATGGCGTACGCGGCGCAGACGCTGGCGAACAGCGAGATGAAGGTCGAGGACACCGAGACGATCACGGTGTTCCACATCCAGAGCGGATAGTCGGTATCGAAGAACAGCTTCTTGATGTGCTCAAGCGTCGGATGCACGATCCAGAACGGATTGTACTTTTCGTAGTCGTACATCTCCGCGTCCGGCTTGAACGTCGCGACCGCCATCCAGTAGAACGGGAACAGCAGGAAGAAGATGATCAGGCCGAGCGGAAGGTAGACCCGAAAAAACTTCCGCGGGAAGCTCTCGAGATAGTCCATTCCGACGCTTTGGTCGTCTGCCGTGGTCATGGTCAGTCCCTCCCGCCCTGCTGCCAGCGGGAACGCTGAAGCCCGAAAAAGCTGAGCAGGATCGCCGCGACCAGGAACGGAATCATCGCGTTCGAGATCGCCGCCCCCTCGCCGAGATTGCCGCCGGTGATGGCGCGCTGGAACGACAGCGTCGCCATCAGATGGGTGGAGTTGATCGGTCCACCCCGCGTGATGGTGTAGATGAGCTGAAAGTCGGTGAAGGTCATCAGCACCGAGAACGTCATCACGACCGCGATGATCGGCGACAGCATCGGCAGCGTGATGTGGCGGAAGCGCTGCAGATTGGTGGCGCCGTCGAGATTGGCGGCCTCATAGAGCGAGGGCGAGATGGTCTGTAATCCCGCCAGCAGCGTGATCGCCACGAAAGGAACGCCGCGCCAGATATTGGCGGCGACGACCGACCAGCGCGCATTCCAGGGATCGCCAAGGAAATCGATATAGCGCGTGATCAGGCCGGCCTTGATCAACACCCAGGAGATGATCGAGAACTGGCTGTCATAAATCCACCAGAACGCGATCGCAGAGAGCACCGTGGGCACGACGAAGGGCAACAGCACGATCGCCCGGATCATCGACTTCATCGGCAGCCGCTCGTTGAGCAGCAGCGCCAGGTAAAGGCCGATGGCGAATTTCACCGCGCTGGCGGCGACCGTGTAGAAGATGGTGTTGAACACCGAAAGCCAGAACACTGAGTCCTTCGCCAGCGAGACGAAATTCTGGAAGCCGATGTAGCGCCCGGCGCCGCCGATCTTGGTGTCGGTCATGCCGAGCCAGAAGCCCAGCGCCAGCGGGTAAGCCAGAAACAGGATGAGGATGGCGATTGCCGGCACCATGAACATCGCGCCGAGGAAATGCCGGCTCTCGAATGCTCTGGTCCACAAGCTGCTGCGCTTGGCCTGCGCGACAGTGGACTCGGCCATAACTGCCATGTCGGATTCCCCTCGACGAAAAGTCGCGGCGTCCGGCGAACCGGACGCCGCGTAGATTGGAGCTGATCAGACCTGATAGTAGCGCTTGGCGCGCTCGGCGGCGCGTGCGGCTGCCGCCTTCGGCGTCACCGAGCCCGACGCCGCCTCGGCGAACATGTCGACGACGACGAAGTCGCCCATCACCGCGGCCGAGGCATAGCCGAGATCGCCGGCATAGCCGTTGTCGCGGCAGCGCTTCAGGCAGTCGCGATACGGCGTGATCTTCGGATCCGACGTCCACACCGGGTTGTCGTTGTAGGCCGGAAGCGGCGGTGAGACGTAGCCGTTGGAGGAGACCTCCCAGGCGTCGTAGTTCGCCTTGTCCATCATGAACTTGATGTATTCCTTGACCGCCTTCGGATACTTCGAGTGCTTGTAGCCGTAATAAACCAGCACGTTCTGCTGCTCGGTCGACACGCCGACCGGACCGATCGGCATCGGCGCGTGGTTCATGTCCTTGGCGATCTCCTGCTGCTTCGGATCGGTCGAGTTCTTTCCGACGGTCCAGATCGAGATGCCGTTCAGCGTCAGGCTGAGCTCGCCGTTGAGGAACGCCTTGTTGTTGTTCGAGTCGTTCCACGACAGCACGCCGGGGATGAAGGTCTCGTAGAGCTGCTTGACGTATTCGAGCGCGGCGATCGTCTCCGGCGAGTCGATCACGACCTCGTTCTTTTCATTGACGACTTTGCCGCCGAAGGCCCACAGCGCCCACTGGCACCAGCCGTTGGCGTCACCCGTGGCGTGGCCGAGCGCGAAGCCGGCCGGCGTGTTGTTCTTCTTCAGCGCCTGGCAGAGCTTGAGGAAGCCGGCAGTGTCCTTGGGAAATTCATCGAAGCCGGCGGCCTTCACGTGGCTAACGCGATAGTTCAGGCAGCCGCCGGTCGCGCCCTGCGGAATGGCGATCCAGCTGTTGCCCTTCTTGCCGTAGCGTTCGGCAACCGGGTACCAGCCGCCATACTGCGCGCCGAGATAGTCGGCGACGTCAGTCATGTCGATCAGCTTTTCCGGGAATTTGTGGGGATCATCGAGCGTTCCGATGATCAGGTCGGGACCGGCGCCGACATTGGCGGCGACCGCGGCTTTGGGGCGGATGTCCTCCCAGCTCTCGGCCTCGAGTTTGATCTTGACGCCGGTCTTCTCGGAGAACGCCTTGGTCTGCTCGGCGAATTTGTCGAACTCGGCCTGAATGAACTGCTTCCAGCGCAAGACGCGGATGGAAGCGTTCGGCTCGGGCGTGTTGGTCCACTCCGCCGCGCGTACCGGGACAATGCCCGGGCCGGCCAGCAGCGCCGCGCCGCCCAGACCGACTTTAAGCACACTTCGCCTGTCGAAATCGCTCATCGTTCTCTCCCTAAATTTTATATTTGTATTGGGTCGTCTTGTATTGGGGCAGTTCTGCTTGGCAGTTCTTTGGCGTCGCTATACGCGTTTGCCCGTCGCCTCGTCGAACAGATGAATCACGGAGGGATCGGGCTTCAGCTTGACCTTGTCACCCGGGTTGAACTGGTGACGTTCGCGGAAGACCGCGACGACCTGCTCACCACCGAGCTTCGCAAACACCTGCGTTTCCGAGCCGGTCGGCTCGACCACGACGATCTCGGCATCGGCGCCGTCGTCAGCGATGGTGAAATGCTCGGGACGCACGCCGTAAACGACAGGACGCCCGTCGGACGCCGCCGGCGCGTTCCTGAGCGGCAGCTTGACGCCATTCGGCCCCTCGAAGGTCGCAACGCCGTTGACCCGCACATGACCCTTCAGGAAGTTCATGGACGGCGAGCCGATAAAGCCGGCGACGAACTGGTTCTCGGGCTTGTCGTAGAGCTCGAGCGGCGTACCCATCTGCTCGACGATGCCGTCATGCATGACCACGATTTTATCGGCCATGGTCATGGCCTCGATCTGATCGTGGGTGACGTAGACCGTCGTGGTCTTCAGCCGCTGGTGCAGCTCCTTGATCTCGGTGCGCATCGCGACGCGCAGCTTGGCGTCGAGGTTCGACAAGGGCTCGTCGAACAGGAACACCTGCGGATCGCGCACGATGGCGCGGCCCATGGCGACGCGCTGGCGCTGGCCGCCGGAGAGCTGGCGCGGATAGCGTTCGAGCAGCGGCGACAGTGCCAGGATCTCGGCGGCGCGCTTGACGCGCTTGTTGATCTCCTCGGTGCTCTCGCCCCGCAGCTTCATCGAGAAGCCCATGTTCTCGCCGACCGTCATGTGCGGATAGAGCGCGTAGTTCTGGAACACCATCGCAATGTCCCGCTCCTTGGGCTGGACATTGTTGACGACGCGGTCGCCGATCGAGATCGTGCCTGAGGTGATGTTCTCGAGACCGGCGAGCATGCGCAGAAGCGTCGACTTGCCGCAGCCGGAGGGGCCAACCAGGACAACGAACTGGCCGTCCTCGATCGGAATCGAAACGCCGTGCAGGACTTCAAAATTGCCGAACGATTTCCGCACGTCGCGGATTTGCACAGACGACATCTAGCTCCCTCCTCGAAAGTCCACGACGCATCTCGCGCCGCGACCGTCTTGTTTTTTCAGACTTCACCGAACGAAGCCCAACCTTAGCGGGCGACATTGTCGGCAGTTTGCGCGGTTTTGGCAATTTGTCTTTGGTTAGTCCGTGCTGGTAGCGCTGTCAACGTTCCTTTGTTTGCGACAGTGAGTGTGTTAAGAGCAGCAAATGGGTCGAAACCGCACCAAGTCAGGCAAAATCCGGCTGGCGGAAGTCGCCGAGCTCGCCGGCGTAAGCCCGATCACAGCGTCCCGCTTCTTCCGCAATCCCGAGGCGCTGTCGGTGGCCAAACGGACCCGGGTCGAAAGCGCGGCCAGGGAGCTTGGCTATGTGCCGAACCTGGCGGCGCGCGCGTTGGCCTCGCAGCGCACCGAGGTGATCGGTGTCTTGATTCCGTCGCTGACCAATAACGTGTTCTCCGACGTGCTACGCGGCATCTACGACGCCTCCGAAAACAGCCGTTACTCGATCCAGTTGTCCAACACACGCTACAGTATTCTCCAGGAGGAGAAGCTGCTGCGGCTGTTTCTTGCGCAGAAGCCGGCCGGGCTGATCGTCACCGGCATCGACCAGACCACGGAATCGCGCGCAATGCTCGATGCCGCCGACTGCCCGATCGTGCAGATCATGGAGATCGGACCCAATCCGATCGACATGATGATCGGCTTTTCGCACTATGACGCAGCCCGTGCGGCGGTTGCGCATCTGTTCGCGCAAGGTCACCGCAAGATCGGTTTCGTCGGCGCACGGATGGATCCGCGGGTGCAGCGCCGGCTCGACGGATACGTCTCGGCCATGAAAGACGCCGGACTGTTCGACCAACGCCTCGTCGTCACCACGGCGACTCCGACCTCGGTAACGCTCGGAGGCGCCCTGTTCACCGATCTCCTGGCGCGGGAGCCCGGCATGGACGCGGTGTTCTGCGCCAATGACGACCTCGCGCTGGGTGTGCTGTTCGAATGCAGGCGCCGCGAGATCGCGATCCCCGAACAGATCGCGATCGTAGGCTTCAACGATCTCGAATTCATGGCCTCCGCCGTCCCGACTTTGACGAGCGTGCGCACCAACCGCTACGAGATGGGCAACACGGCCGCCAGCATGTTGATCGAGGCGATCGACGGACGGCGCCCGGAGCACCCGGTGCTCGATCTCGGCTTCAAGGTGATCGAGCGGCAAAGCTCGTCGGCCCGGCGTTCCGACAACCGGCCAGCCGTTTCAGGCGGGGGCGTCGCGAACAAAATGGTAGCGTTACCAAGTGGCCATGACTAGTATCGGATTTGTGAGGAAACGACCCGCCAGCGGGCAGGCAAATCGTCGCTCGCGCCGTTGGGCATCGCACAAGCCGAAACCATAAAACGGACGCCAGTGCGTTTGCATTGCAGGAGAAACCAATGACAAAAAAACCAACCAATGGGCATGCCCCCGCCGGCAAGGGCGCTCGCCGCCACCTCCGCTCGCAGGAATGGTTCAACAATCCGCATAATCCGGGCATGACCGCGCTCTATATGGAGCGCTATTTGAACTACGGTCTCACCCGCGCCGAGCTCCAGTCCGGCAAACCGATCATCGGCATCGCGCAGACCGGCAACGACCTCTCCCCCTGCAACCGCCACCATATCGAGCTTGCCCATCGCGTCCGCGAAGGCATCCGCGAGGCCGGCGGCATTGCGATGGAATTCCCGACCCATCCGATCCAGGAGACCGGCAAGCGCCCGACCGCGGCGCTCGACCGCAACCTCGCTTATCTCGGCCTCGTCGAAATCCTCTACGGCTATCCGCTCGACGGCGTGGTGCTGACCACGGGCTGCGACAAGACCACGCCGGCCTGCATGATGGCGGCGGCGACCGTCAACCTGCCCGCGATCGTGCTGTCGGGCGGGCCGATGCTGAACGGCTGGCACAATGGCGAGCGCACCGGCTCCGGCACCATCGTCTGGAAATCGCGCGAGCGCCTCGCCGCCGGCGAGATTGACTATGAAGAATTCATGGAGATCGTGGCGTCATCGGCGCCCTCGGTCGGCCATTGCAACACCATGGGCACCGCTTCGACCATGAACGGGCTCGCGGAAGCGCTCGGCTTCTCGCTGCCGGGCTGTGCGGCGATCCCCGCCCCCTATCGCGAGCGCGGCCAGATCGCCTACGAGACGGGAAAACGCATCGTCGACATGGTCTGGGAAGACCTCAAGCCTTCGGACATCCTGACCCGCAAGGCGTTCGAGAACTGCATCGTGATCAATTCGGCGATCGGCGGCTCGACCAACGCACCGATCCACATTAACGCGCTGGCGCGCCACATCGGCGTCGAGCTCTCCATCGACGACTGGCAGAAGGTCGGCCACGACGTGCCGCTGCTGGTGAACATGCAGCCGGCCGGCTTCTATCTCGGCGAGGAATTCCACCGCGCCGGCGGCGTGCCGGCCGTGGTGCGCGAACTGATGAAGCACAAGCGCATCCACGAGGACGCGGTCACGGTCAACGGCCGCGGCATCGGCGAGAACTGCGCCAATGCGCCAAAACCCGACAACGACGTGATCTGGTCTTACGACAAGCCGCTGGTGAAGGACGCCGGCTTCCTGGTGCTGAAGGGCAATCTGTTCGATTCCGCGATCATGAAGACCAGCGTGATCTCCAAGGAGTTCCGCGATCGCTACCTCAGCAACCCGACCGATCTCAATGCATTCGAGGGCCGCGCCATCGTGTTCGAGGGTCCCGAGGACTATCACGAGCGGATCGACGATCCCTCACTCGAGATCGACGAGCGCTGCGTGCTGTTCATCCGCGGCACCGGCCCGATCGGCTATCCCGGCGGCGCCGAGGTCGTGAACATGCAGCCCCCTGCGGCGCTGATCAAGCGCGGCATCATGTCCCTGCCCTGCATCGGCGACGGCCGCCAGTCGGGCACCTCGGGCTCCCCTTCGATCCTCAATGCTTCGCCGGAAGCCGCCGCCAATGGCGGGCTCGCGATCCTCAGAAACGGCGACAAGGTACGCGTCGATCTGAACAAGGGCAGTGCCAACATTCTCATCTCCGACGACGAGGTGAAGAAGCGCCACGCCGAGCTGGCGGCGAATGGCGGCTTCAAGCATCCGCCGAACCAGACGCCGTGGCAGGAGCTTTATCGCAACACCGTCGGCCAGCAGTCGACCGGTGCCTGCATGGAGCTCGCTACGCGCTATCAGAACGTCGCCGGCACATTTGGCGTAGCGCGGGATAATCACTGAGTTAGGAACACGTAGCCCGGGTGAGCGGAGCGACACCCGGGACATCCGCTCCCAGATATCGCGCTCGCGCGCTCATCCGGGCTACGGCACTGAGAAAATCGAGGAGAATACAAATGGCAGACCGCCTCAAGGGAAAGCGCGCCGTCATCACGGCCGCAGCGGCAGGCATCGGGCGCGCATGCGCCATTGCATTCGCGCGTGAAGGCGCAACCGTCATCGCCACCGACATCAATGAGAGCGGCATCGCGAGCCTGGCTAAGGAAGGTATTGCCGAGACTGCGAAGCTCGACGTGCGCAGCACCGCCGACGTTAACGCCTTCGCCAAGCGCGTCGGCAAGGTCGACATCCTGCTCAACGCGGCGGGCTTCGTGCACCACGGCACCATCCTGGAGTGTTCGGAAGAGGATTTTGATTTCTCGTTCGACCTCAACGTCAAGTCGATGCACCGGACCATCAGGGCCTTCCTGCCGGACATGCTCGCGGGCGGCGGCGGCAGCATCGTCAACATCTCCTCCTGCGCGGCGCTGCGGCCGCCGGCCAACCGTTACGTCTACAGCGCTTCGAAGGCAGCGGTGTCGCTGCTGACGCGCGCGGTCGCGCTCGACTTCATCACCAAGGGCATCCGCTGCAACAGCATCTGCCCGGGCACCGTCGAGACGCCTTCGATGCTCGACCGTGCCGCAGCGCAAGGGCCGCAGGGCAAGGAGATGTTCGTCTCCCGCCAGAAGATGGGCCGGCTCGGCACCGCCGACGAGATCGCATCCATGGCGGTCTATCTCGGCAGCGACGAGAGCGCCTTCACCACCGGTGTCGACCTCGTGGTCGACGGCGGCTACATGCTCTGACGCCAGAGGCCCGGCATGAACAAGATCGATCTCAACGGCCGTGTCGCCATCGTCACCGGCGGCGCGCAGGGCTTTGGCCGCGCCATTGTTCAGCGCTTCGTCGCCTCCGGCGCCAAGGTCGCGATCTGGGATTTTGATGCAGCCCTGGCCGAGAAGACGGCAAAGGAAATCGGCGATAACACCTGCGTCTTCAAGGTCGACGTCACCGATACCGCGGCCGTCGAGCAGGCCCGCGACGCGACGCTGGCCGCCTTCGGCAAGATCGACATCCTCGTCAACAATGCCGGCATCGCCGGCGTCAACAAGCCGGTCTGGGAGACCGATCTCGAGGAATGGCGGAAAGTTCTGCGCATCAACCTCGACGGCCCTTTCATCGTCTGCAAGGCGATCGTGCCTTGGATGCTCAAGCAGAAGTACGGGCGCATCGTCAACATCGCCTCGATCGCCGGCAAGGAAGGCAATCCCAACGCCTCGCATTATTCGGCGTCCAAGGCCGGCCTGATCGCGCTGACCAAGTCGCTCGGCAAGGAATTGGCCGCACACGACATTCTCGTCAATGCGGTGACTCCCGCGGCTGCGAAGACGGCGATCTTCGACCAGATGACGCAGCAGCATATCGACTTCATGCTGTCGAAAATCCCGAAAGCGCGCTTTGTGCTGGTGGAAGAGCTAGCCGCGATGGTGAGCTGGCTCGCATCCGAGGACTGCGCGTTCTCGACCGGCGCCGTGTTCGACATCTCGGGTGGGCGGGCAACCTATTGAGGCAGCCATGATCCGAGAAGGCGGATGTCTGTGCGGCGCGGTGCGGTTCAAGGCGGAGGGCGAGCCGCTCAACGTCCGCATCTGCCATTGTCGCATCTGTCAGAAGGCGATGGGCTCGCCCTACTTCGCCCGCGCGCAATTCGACCAGCGCGCACTGACTGTCGAGGGCGACACCGAGCGCTATGCGTCGTCCGAGAACATCGACCGCGTGTTCTGTAAGCGCTGCGGCACGCGCCTGTTCGCCTGGCGGCGCAACGGCACGCTGGCTGGCGTTGCGCTGGCGACCTTCGACGATCGCAACGCGTTTGTGCCCACCGAGCACATCTGGGTCAGCGAAAAGATGGGCTGGGTGACGATCGAGGACGGCATGATCCGATATGACGGGACGATCCCGACGTAGCTCATCCGGCGCCAAGGCTCCACGTCACGGCCGCTGGTCTCGCCGATCATTTGCGGCGTGGCATTTCGGGACCGCCCACCCTATGTTGGGGTGACGCGTTGCTGCACCACCGGTTGGCTGGGTCGGCTGCAAGACCGCAGGCAAACCGGGACGGACGAGCCGTGAACATTTCCTTGTATGACCTCTCGGTGTGGGTGCTGCCGCTGGTGCTCGCCATCACCTTCCACGAGGCTGCCCACGCCTTCGTCGCACATCGTCTCGGTGATGATACCGCATGGCAGCTCGGCCGTGTCAGCTTCAACCCGCTCCGCCACATCGACCCGTTCGGCACGCTGATATTGCCGGCGATGCTGCTGTTCGCGCATTCGCCATTCCTGTTCGGCTATGCCAAGCCTGTGCCGGTGAATTTCCGCAAGCTCAACGACCCCAGACTCGGCATGGTCTGGGTGGCGCTGGCCGGGCCCGCCACCAACATCCTGCTGGCGCTGTCCGCAGCTCTTGCCCTGCACGCCCTGCCCTGGGCCCCAGCGAACTCGGCGCAATGGATCTTTGACAATCTCAAGAACGCACTGCTGATCAACGCGGTGCTGGCGGTGTTCAACATGATGCCGATCCCGCCGCTCGACGGCGGGCGCGTCGCGGTAGGGCTGCTGCCCCGGCCGCTCGCCCTCCCGCTGGCGCGGCTCGAGCCGTTCGGGATGCTGATTCTGATCGGCTTGCTGATCCTGCTACCGCTGGCAGGCTCGCAGTTCGGTCTAAATCTTGATGTTATTTCAGCAATACTGCGAACGTTGACCGGTTATGTGATTCAGGCTGTTCTCATTCTGACCGGCAATACGTAGTTGAACAGCACACCCGAACACAAGCCGAAGGGCTCGAGGCCGACTTGGTCAAAGCTGCCGATATGCTGATCGCGCGACGCGCTGATACCCGCGCTCGCGCCGATTTTGCCACCTGGAAGATGATGGCCAAGCTCAACGGGTCGTCCGCGCTGCCTCCGGAGGCGCAGGAGTTCCTCCTGAGCTACAAGAACCTGCGGGCGCAGATGAACGAGGGTGAGGCTACCGAGGCCACCATCGGCGCCATCTACAAGGCCTACTATGCCGAGATGGGCGGCGCGGGAACTCCACCTGACGTCCGCCCCCGGGCGGCTGAACCGGCGGCGGACAATGTTACCGCTTTCCGCCGCCCCGAACCGAAGCCGAAGAAGGCCAGTTTCTTCCGGGCAGCGACCGCGGGCGCAACCCAGAAGCGGCCGCTCCCGGTGGCCCTGATCTTCGCCTGCCTGGTCGTGGTCTATGTCGGGATCAGGCTCTACTGGCGCTGAGCCGTCTTCTTCTTTTTCCTTGCGTCCGGCGGCGTGAAGATGATGTCGACGGTGCGCTCGAACCGGTCGTCGGTCAGGCTGGCAGGCGGCTGCGGGATGGGATCGGATTTGCGGACAATCGAGATCGCGGCCGCATCGTAAGCTGCATCCCCGGACGACTCGACAACGTCGACTGAAAGCACGTTGCCCCGTCGGTTGATCGCGAAGCTGACCTTGACTTTCTGATTGTTGGGCTCCTTGCCTTCCGGATTGACCTTGTGGGCCGTAAGGTGCGCGCTAATCTTGCGATTCCAGTCTGCCGTGAGCTTTAGAATGTCCTTGCCGATGCCCAGCACGGGCGCCAGTGCCTTCTCGGCCTCGCGCGCGTCCTCGTCGAGCGTCTGCCGCGCCGTCGCAACGGACTTCGGCGAGGCCTCCGCAGCGGGCGTTTCGACCGCCGCAATCTTCGGATCCTCGTCCTGCGGCTTCTTCGAAATGTTCTCGGTGACGACCCGATCGGGATCGTCGACCTGTTGCGACTGATCCTTTGGAAGCTCGGTTTCCTTGGTCTCGGCCTTTTGCTCGGGAAGCGCCTGCTGCTCCTGCATCGCTTCACTATCCGGTCCCGGCGGAAGGTCGGTGTCAGGCGCCTTCGGCGAGGCCATCTCGACAGCGAACTCCGCGCCGGCCGCGCCGAGGCCGTCATCGGCGTCATCGGCCCGCAGGTGCGCCAACGCGAGCGCGGCCCCGCCCAGATGGAGCGCGAGCGCCGCCATCGCTGCCAAAATCCAAAGCGTCCGGGCTGGTCTGGACTCGTCCGACATAGCGGGCCTCTAAGGCTGAGCGGCGCCTGCCGCGGGCGCCCCCGGAGCGCCTTCCAGCGCAACCAGCTTCACCCGCGAATAGCCGCCTGAGCGCAACAGCTCCATGACGCCCATCAACTCGCCATACGGCACCGAGCGATCGGCGCGCAGGAACACGTACTTGTCCTTGCTCATGTCGGACAGCCCGTCGAGGGTGCCGATCAACTCGGCGCGGTGGACCGGGTTCTCTCCGATGGCAAGCGTCAAATCGGGCTTGATGCTGAGATAGGTCGGCTTGTCCGGCTTCTTCTGCGGTGTCGCGCTCGACGTCGGCAGATCGATCGGCAGGTCGACGGTCGACAGCGGCGCTGCCACCATGAAGATGATCAGCAGCACCAGGATGACGTCGATGAACGGCGTGACGTTGATTTCATGCGTTTCGCCGAAATCGTCATCGTCATCATTGTCTGCGAGCGAGACGCCCATGGGTCACTCCGCCGCGCGCGAATGCACGCTGCCGTGGCTGCGGTCGAGATCGCGCGAGAGTAACCGCCCCGCAGCGCCCGAGGCACGGCTGACGAGTTCGAGATAGCTCTTCGTCACGCGCGAGAAGTAGTTGTAGATGATGACCGCGGGAATGGCGGCGACCAGGCCGATCGCGGTGGCGAGCAGCGCCTCGGCGATGCCGGGCGCGACGACGGCGAGGTTCGTGGTTTGCGACTTCGAGATGCCGATGAAGCTGTTCATGATGCCCCACACCGTGCCGAACAGGCCGACGAAGGGCGAGGTCGAGCCGATGGTCGCGAGCACGCCCATGCCGACGCGGATGCGCCGCGCCTCCGCACGCATGATCTCGGAGAAGCTCGAAGCCGCCCGCTCCTTGATGCCGGTGTCGCTGGAGAGGCCGGCCGACATCCGCGCCTCCCGCAGCGCCGCCGCCAGGAAGGACGGCAGGATGCCCTCCTTGGCCCCGAGCGCCATCTGCGCTTCCGCGAGCGAGCGCGCCTCTGCGATCTTCTTCAGCGCCGAGCGAAGCTTGGTCGCGGCGATCGACAATTCGATCGACTTGGCGATCAGCACCGTCCAGGTCATCAGCGATGCAAAGGCGAGCCCGATCATCACCGCCTTCACGATGATGTCCGCCGACATGAACATCACCCAGGGCGACAGTTCCTTCATGGCGGGCGCGATGCCGGCTGCCGTATCGGACTTTGCAGCCGCGGGCGCGGCAGCTTGGGGCGTCATAGGCGGAGCAACAACCGGGGCTGGACTGACCGCGGACGGCTGAGCCGTCGACTGGACGGGTGCCGCGGGGGCGGCCTGTGTCTGGGCAGAAACGGGGGATGCAAGCCAGGCGGCCGCCAGCACCAGAGCTGCGGCAAGGCTTGCTTGGAAGGACATGATCTTCATACTTCGGCCCAGTAGCGAATGAGGTTGTGATAGATACCCGTCAATTTGACCGTTTCGGGATCGTCACGCCCGAGCCGTTCCACCAGCGCCTGTATCGCGGTGTCGAGGTCAAAGATCATGCTCCGGGCTTGATCGTCCCGTATCATGCTCTGAAGCCAGAAGAAAGACGCAACCCGCGTTCCCCTGGTCACCGGCGTCACGAGATGGAGGCTGGTCGAGGGATAGAGCACGCAGTCCCCGGCTTGCAACTTGACTTCGTGCGAGCCGTAGCTGTCCTCGATCACAAGTTCGCCACCGTCGTACTCCTCCGGCTCGGCCAGGAACAGCGTGACCGAGAGGTCTGTGCGGATGCGAAGGCCGGTCAGGCGGTCGCCGCGGATCGCATTGTCGACGTGCAGGCCGAAATGGTGGCCGCTGCTGGCCGCATAGCGGTTGAACAGCGGCGGGAATATCTGGAGGGGGATCGCGGCCGCGATAAAGCGCGGGTTCGACGTCAGCGCCGAAATGATGCGGTTGCCGAGCTTGCGCGCGACCTCGCTGTCCGGCGCCAATTGCTCGTTGCGCTTGACCATCGCCGACTGCGAGCCGGCGGTGGAGCGCCCGTCCTCCCATTCGCTGACGTCCATGATGCGGCGGAAATCCGCCACATCATCCTTGCTCAGAACGCCAGGAAGGCACGTCAGCATGATCAGAACTTCGCTGTCGTCACGAGGTAGAATGCCCGCCCTGGCGCGACCGCCACGAAGGGCACGGCACTGCGATAGAACGAGTCGTAATAGAGCTTGTTCGTCAGGTTCTGGGCGTAGAACTTCATGGTCCAGTTCTGGTCGATCTTCTTCTCGAGGAATGCGTCGAAACGCCAGTAGCTCGGCAACTCGTTGGTGTTGGCCGCGAACGTGCCGCCATAGACCTTCGAGCGGTACACCGCCTGGCCGCCGAGTTCCCAGCCGCCGTCGAACTTGTACTTGGTCAGCATGCTGAACGACTGGTGGGCAATGTTGGCGAGCTGCAGACCGATGTTGGAGGCAACGCCGCTCTGCGTGACCTTCGACTGCATCAGCACCAGACCGCCAAAAATGCTCCAGCGGTCGGTGAGCTTGCCCTCGGCCTCGATGTCGATGCCTTGGATCCTGTAGGCAGCGCCCGAGGTCAGCAGATTGTTGACGGTCTCGCGCGCGTTGTCCTTGGTCGTCTGGAACAGCGCACCGGTTACCAACAGGTGACGGTCGGCGAGCTCCCATTTGGTGCCGAGTTCGATCGCCTTGTTACGCTCGGGTCCGAGCAAAACGGCCGTGTTGGGCGGAACACCACCGTAATCGGTCGCGGTCGCATCAAGTTCCGACCCGAACGGATTGGCCGAGGTCGCATAGGCTGCATACAGGCTGCCGATCGACATCGGCTTGTAGACCGCGCCGACGTTGTAATTCACGAGATCGGCATTCTGCTTCAAATAGGCCGCGTTGGTCGACGAACTCTGGCTGTAGCCGTCGTAGCGCACGCCGCCGTTCACAATGATGGTGTCCTGCCAGTTCGCGGTGTCCATGACGTAGACGCTGCTGGTGTTGACACCGTAGCGCGTCGGATTTCCAACCAGCGACGGCGTGTTGCTGAAGGGAATGTAGGTGTACTGCGGCGAGTAGAGATTGACCCCCGTGACCGCTCCGTTGCTGGTCGAGCCGCCGCCGAACAGTTCGGACGAGAGGCCGGTGTAACGGTCGATCGAGATGTTTTCGTTGGCATATTCGACGCCGAACACTGCGGTGTGCTTGACCCCGCCGGTGTTGAGCTTGAATGTGGCCTCGTTCTGGTTGGCCCATACATCCACGTTCTGGTAGCGGCTCTGCGCACTGGCCGTCGTGGTCCAGAGCAGCGGATTGGGGCTGGTCGTGATCGGGTTCTGCGGCAGCGTGCCGATATAATTCAGCAGCGAGTGCTCGCCGCGCACCTTGCTGGTCAGCGTGATGGCATCGTTGACCTTGTACTCGATCGTGCCGGTGCCGAAATCCTGCCGCGCCGTCTGGAAGTCGCGGTTGAGAAAGCCGTACCAGTTTCCGCGCGGAATGCCCGCCGACGTCACGGGGACATTGCCCTGCCTGTAGAAGGGCACGCCGAAATCCGGGTAGCCGCTGAGATCGGTGTGGACATAGTTCGTCGTGATCTTGATGTCGTTGGTCGGGGTGTACTTGGTCGAGATGAAAGAACCCCAGCGATCGTCGGTGATATAGTTGCGGCCGGCGACGTTGGCGTCCTGGAACAGGCCGCCCACGCGCACGGAGAAGGTCGGATCGACGACCTGGTTGACGTCGAGCGTGACGCGCTTGGTTCTGTCGGTGCCGAACTCGGTATCCATCCGCTTGAAATTGACGTCGCCCGCCTGCTTGGTGACGATGTTGATGGCACCGCCAGCGGTGCCGCGGCCGGCGTAGGACGAGGCGGGGCCCCGCAGGATCTCGATCTGCTCGGTGAAGAAGTTTTCGCGGATTGAGACCGCGGGATCGCGGATACCGTCGATGAAGACGTCGTTGCGCGCATCGAAGCCGCGGATGAAGAAGCGGTCGCCGAACGCGTTGCCCCCCTCCCCCGAACCCAACGTCACGCCGGCGGTCGACCGCCCGATCTCCTTCAGCGTCGTGGCGTTCTTGTCCTCGAGAACTTCCTTGCTGAGCACGGTGATGGTCTTCGGCGTGTTCAGCATCGGCTCGGGAAACTTGCCGGAGGCCTGGACGTGGTCGACCTTGTATGGCGCCGCCGGATCCGAATACGGATTGCGGTCAACCTCGCCGGACGGCGTGGTGGGAGCGGTCTGCTGCGCCGCCTGCTGCCGCTGCGCGGCGCGGCGAAGCGCATTGCGCGCGCGGACCTGATCCGCCGTCGGCTTCGAAGCCACCGGGCGCGGACGCGCGACCGGCGCATCGACCGTCACCGGCGGCAGGTTCGACTGCTGCGCCTCCGCGCCGCTCGACACCGATGCTGCTGCGATCAGGCCCGCGACAGCGGAGACCTTCTTGCCGGAAACGCTCGTGAACTTTTCATCGAATGCTGCGACCGAACGCAACGACTTCGGTGCGACCACCTGCCCCATTACCAAACACGCCCCATATTCCAGTTCGCCCATTCACTTCGATGAGCGATTGGAGTGTTGGTATCGGCCGCAAAATTGCGGGTCAATGCGAGTAAGCCGCGAGAACGCTTGAATAAGTCCAGATCAAAGCGATTCTAAACTGCCGTTTGAAATCGTTCTAAATCGAGATTGGAGTCGTTCTAAAGAGCGCGTGAAAATGCTGCTAAATCGGCGGTCGCGGGCGCATGGTCAATCGCTGCTTGGCGGCTTCATCAACGAGAACAATTCATCGACGGTCTTCCGCGCCACCGCGCGCACGCGGTCGCTGTTGTCCATGCCTGCGATGTTGACGCCGTTGACGACGGCTCTGATCTCGTCGCGGAACTCGGTGAGAAAGCGCAAGGGATCACGCTGCTCGTTGGCGACGCGTGCGATCAGTCCCGTGATCAGGATCTGACACGCGATCAGCTTGCCGTTCAGTTCGTCCATGCTGCGCTCCCGTTGTGGCGCGTCGATATGACCGATGCCGATTTCCCTGACAACCGAAACGAGCTCCGCACGATTAGAACCGTTCCTGCCAGCCGTCGCCTTGCGGCCTAGGCGCGGCGCCGCTCAGTCCAGAGCACACCGCTTTCGAGCATTGCACAAACTTTGCACGCTGATCGTTCCTGGGGGGAATGCAGCACGGCACACCGTAGTGACACGGAGCTGCCTAACCCGTGCAAAGCTTTCCAATTGTTTAGGATTCTCAACCGATAGTGCTGTTTACACTGGAACTTGGCGTGTATTATACAAGCCTCCTGGAACCCTATGATTGCCTCATAATTCGTAGCTTAGGGCATAAGAGCCGACACGAGACGATATGAAAAAGTCCCGGCCGATCCTCTGGATTCTGATCATCGCGGCCGTGGCCTCCGCAGGTTACTATGGTTGGCAGAAATTCGGCTCGCCCGACGCCGGAAAAACCCAGACCGCACAAAAGGGGCCGCAGCGCCCGTCCGCCGTCCCCGTGAGCGTTTCGCCAGTTCAGAAGGTGGACTTTCCGGTTTACCTGACCGGTCTGGGCACGGTTGCGGGCTTCAACACCGTCCAAGTCCGGACCAGGGTGGATGGCCAGATCGACAAGATCGCCTTCACCGAAGGCCAGATCGTCAAGGAGGGCCAGCTTCTCGCCTCGATCGATCCCCGTCCCTATCAAGCCACGCTCGACCAGGCCAAGGCCAAGAAGGCCCAGGACGAGGCAAATCTGGCCAACGCCAATCTCGAGCTCCAGCGCGCCATGAAGCTCGGCGAATTCGCCACCGCCCAGCGGGTCGACACCCAGCGCTCCACGGTCGCCCAGCTCACCGCACAGATCGCCGCCGATGATGCTGCGATCTCCAACGCGCAGACCCAGCTCGACTACACCCAGGTCAAGGCGCCGATCACCGGCGTCGCGGGCCTGCGCCAGGTCGACATCGGCAACATCGTCAACGCCTCGACGCAGACCGGCATCGTCACGATCTCGCAGGTCGAGCCGATCTCGGTGATCTTCACCGCGCCAGAGGATCAGCTGCCCTATATCAGCGAGGGCCAGAAGGCCGGCGCGCTCAGGGTGATCGCCTTCACGACCGACGGCAAGAAGACGCTGGCCGAGGGCAAGCTTGCCGTCATCAACAACCAGGTCGACACCAGCAGCGGCACGATCCGGCTCAAGGCGGTGTTCGAGAACAAGGACCACGCGCTTTGGCCCGGTCAATCGGTGTCGACACGCCTGCTGGTGCGCACCCTCAAGGATGCGACCGTTGTCCCGGATGACGCGGTCCAGCACTCCACCAACGGCCTCTACGCCTATTCTGTCAATCAGGACAACAAGGCCGAGGTGCACAAGATCAAGGTCAGCTACAGCATCGACGGACGTTCGGTCGTCGACGAAGGGCTGACGCCCGGGCAGCAAGTGATCACCGGCGGCCAATTCAAGGTCCAGCCCGGAAGCCTCGTCTCCACGGCCGTGGCGAGTACGGATCCGGCCCAGAACAAGGTCCGACAGGAATGAACGCGGGCGGGATTTCGGCACCTTTCATCCGTTATCCCATCGGCACCTCGTTGCTGATGGCCGGCATTCTCTTCGTCGGTCTCGTCGCCTATCCCCTGCTGCCGGTCGCGCCACTGCCGCAGGTAGACTTCCCGACCATCCAGATCACAGCCAATCTGCCGGGCGGCAGCCCAGAGACCATGGCTTCGTCGGTGGCCCAGCCGCTCGAACGGCAATTCGCCCAGATCCCGGGCATCGCCCAGATGACCTCGACGAGCTATCTGGGCACCGCGTCGATCACCATCCAGTTCGACCTCAACCGCAGCATCGACGGCGCCGCCAACGACGTGCAGGGCGCCATCAACGCCGCGAGCGGTCAGCTGCCGAAGAACCTGCCCTCGCCGCCGACCTACCGCAAGGTCAACCCGGCCGACGCGCCGATCCTGCTGCTGTCGGCAACCTCAGACACATTGCCGCTGACCAGTGTCAGCGACGCGGTCGACGCCCAGCTCGCCCAGCAGATCAGCCAGCTCTCCGGGGTCGCGCAGGTCTTCATCGGCGGCCAGCAGAAACCGTCCATCCGCATCCAGATCGACCCGGCGAAACTCGTCGCCAAGGGCCTGTCGATGGAGGACGTGCGCAGCCAGATTGCGATCACCACGGTCGACAGCCCGAAGGGTAACATCGACGGTCCGAAGCGCGCCTACACGATCTACGCCAACGACCAGCTCACCCAGGCCAAGGACTGGAACGACGTCATCATCGCTTATCGCAATGGTGGTCCCTTGCGAATCCGCGATGTTGGCCAGGCGGTCAGCGGCGCCGAAGACGCCAAGCAGGCGGCCTGGGCCAATGGCAAGCGCGGCGTCTTCCTGGTGATATTCAAGCAGCCGGGCGCCAACGTTATCGAGACTGTCGACCGGATCAAGGCCACCCTGCCTCGCCTCGTCGCCGCGATCCCGCCCGCGATCAAGATCGAGCTCATCAGCGACCGCACCACGACGATCCGCGCCGCGGTTGAGGACGTCCAGTTCACGCTGCTGCTGACCATTGCCCTGGTGGTCATGGTCATCTTCATTTTCCTGCGCAGTTTCTGGGCGACCGTCATTCCCACCATCACGGTGCCGCTGGCGCTGCTGGGCGCGTGCGCCTTGATGTGGGTCGTTGGCTATTCGCTAGACAATCTGTCGCTGATGGCCCTCACCATCGCGGTTGGATTCGTCGTCGACGACGCCATCGTGATGCTCGAGAACATCACGCGCTACATCGAGGAAGGCGAATCGCCCATGGCGGCCGCCTTCAAGGGCTCCAAGGAAATCGGCTTCACCATCGTGTCGATCAGCATCTCGCTGGTCGCGGTGCTGATTCCGCTGCTGCTGATGGGCGGCATCATCGGACGCCTGTTCCGTGAATTCGCAGTCGTGCTGGCGATGACGATCTTCGTCTCGATGTTCGTATCGCTGACCCTGACCCCGATGATGGCCTCGCGCTTCCTGCGCGCCCATGGCGAGGTTACCCACGGCAAGTTCTATCAATGGAGCGAGCGCGGATTCGACCGGATGTTGCGCGGTTACGAATGGGTGCTCGACCATGCCCTGGCCTGGCGCCGCACGACGCTCACGATCTTCTTCGCGACCCTTGCCCTGTCGGTCTATCTGTTCGTCCTGATCCCGAAAGGGTTCTTCCCGCAACAGGACGTCGGCCTGATCACCGCGACCTCGGAAGCCTCCCAGGACATCTCGTTCGCGGAGATGCAGCGTCGCCAGGTCGAACTTGGCAAGATCGTGATGGACGATCCCGACGTCGCAACGATCGCAATGAACATCGGCGGCAGCGGCCGCGCCGGCAATAACGGCAACATGTTCATTACGTTGAAGCCGCTCAGCGTCCGCAATGCCTCCGCGCAGCAGATCATCGCCCGGCTGCGTCCCAAGCTCGAAAAGGTGTCCGGCGCCCGCCTCTACATGCAGGCGGCCCAGGACGTCCGGCTCGGCGGCCGGCCGACCCGTACGCAGTTCGAGTTCACCCTGCAGGACGCAGATCTCGCCGAGCTCAACGACTGGGCGCCGAAGATCCTCGCCAAGATGCAGACCTTGCCGCAACTGCGCGACGTCGCGACCGACCAGCAGACCCAGGGCACCACGGTTCAGCTCAAGATCAACCGCGATACTGCAGCGCGTTACGGAATTCAGCCGCAGCTGATCGACGATACGTTGTACGACGCGTTCGGACAGCGTCAGGTCACGCAGTATTTCACCCAGCTCAACACCTACAAGGTGATCCTTGAGATCCTGCCGGAGATGCAGGGCAGCCTCGAGAGCCTGAACAAGCTCTACCTGAAATCTCCGCTGACCGGCGACCAGGTGCCACTGTCAACGTTTGCGACCTGGAGCACCGACCCGGTTCGGCCGCTCTCAATCAGCCACCAGGGCCAGTTCCCGGCGATCACGATCAGCTTCAACCTCGCCCAGGGCGTCGCGCTCGGCCAGGCCACGGAGGCCGTGCAGAAGGCGATGGCCGATCTCGGCGCGCCGCCGACGCTCAATTCGAGCTTCCAGGGCACGGCACAGGCGTTCCAGCAGTCGCTCGGCACCGTGCCGCTCCTCATCCTCGCCGCGCTGGTCGTGGTCTATCTGATCCTCGGCATCCTCTACGAGAGCTACATCCATCCGATCACGATTCTGTCGACCCTGCCCTCGGCCGGCGTCGGCGCGCTCGCGATCCTGATGGCGGCGGGCTTCGAGTTCAGCCTCATTGCTTTGATCGGAGTCATTCTGCTGATCGGCATCGTGAAGAAGAACGGCATCATGATGGTGGACTTCGCCATCGCCGCGGAGCGCGACGAGCACAAGACGCCGGCGGAATCGATCCGGCAGGCAGCGCTGTTGCGCTTCCGTCCGATCATGATGACGACGATGGCTGCCCTGCTCGGCGGCGTGCCCCTGATGCTCGGCCACGGCACCGGCGCCGAGATTCGCCAGCCGCTCGGCTACGCCATGGTCGGCGGTCTGATCGTCAGCCAGGCGCTGACGCTGTTCACCACCCCGGTCGTCTATCTCTATCTCGACGAGCTCAACAACTGGTTCTCGGGCTGGGGCCGCAAGGGTGACGGCGAAGGCGACGAGACGGTCGAGCACGGCACCGTTAAGGAAGCTGCCGAGTAGCAGCTTGCACCGCGCGCCTCACGACGTTACAGCGAGGCCCTCGGTTCACGTCAACGCGGTCTTGCCATGCCCTTGCAATCCAGACTTGTCGCCTTAGCAGCCGCTCTCCTGGTGTCGGCGGGTGCCGCGCATGCCCAGCAACGCGCCAAGAAGAACGCAGCTCCGTCTGCCCCGGCGGCACAGCCCGCACCGGCTCCGACGCAGCCGCAGGCTGACGGCGCTGCGGCGCAGCAGCCCGGCTGGGTCGTGCGCTGCACCAGCGTCAGCCGCGACGCACCGCTCGAATGCGCGATGGAGCAGAACGCGGTGCTGACCAAGACCGGCCAGACCATCGTTCTGATCAACATCCGCATCGCGCCCGACACCCGCACACCGGTGGCGCTGCTGCAATTGCCGCTTGGCCTCAACCTTCCCATCGGCGCCAAGCTCCAGGTTGACGAGGGCAAGACGGTCGATCTCCAGATCCAGACCTGCGAGAACCGCGGCTGCTACGCCTCCACGCCAATCGCACCGGACCTGCTTGCGACCTTGCGGT
The DNA here is from genome assembly GCF_023101105.1 of Bradyrhizobium sp. 155. Taxonomy (NCBI): domain Bacteria; kingdom Pseudomonadati; phylum Pseudomonadota; class Alphaproteobacteria; order Hyphomicrobiales; family Nitrobacteraceae; genus Bradyrhizobium; species Bradyrhizobium sp. 155. The sequence goes on from NZ_CP064704.1 coordinate 4,559,494, forward strand.
CGGGCAAGCAGCTCAAGGTCTCCTTCCAGAACATGGCGAAGGAAACGATCGCGATCCCGATGCCGCTCGGCGATTTCGCGGCGGCCTACGACAAGATCAAGTAGCGACGCCTCCCCGTCACTGTTGCATATCCATTTTGCAGCCTAACGCCGCCGATACCGGGCGCCTCCAGGCGGAAAATCGGTCAGTCCACGCCCAGATAAGCCTTCTGCACCTGCGGATCCTCCGCGAGCGCCGCCGCCGTGCCCGACAGCACGCTCTTGCCGACCTGGAGCACCGTGGCGAAATCCGAGACCTCCAGTGCGAGCTCGATCGACTGCTCGGCGAGCAGAATGGTCAGGCCCTCGCGATGCAGGCGGCCGAAGGTCTCGTACATGGACTCGACCACCGCCGGCGCGAGACCGAGCGAAGGTTCATCCAGCATCAACAGCTTCGGCTCGCTCATCAGCGCGCGCCCGACCGCGAGCATCTGCCGTTCGCCACCGGACATGGTGCCGGCACGCTGGTTGCGGCGCTCCTTCAGGCGCGGAAAGATCTCGTAGACACGTTCGAGCAGCGTGGCCTGGCGTGACTTGTCGCGCAGCGGCGTTGCGCCAAGCATCAAATTGTTCTCGACGCTCTGCTGCACGAACAGCCGCCAGCCTTCTGGCGACAGCGCCAGCCCCTTGCGCACGATCGCAAAGGCTCTTTCGCCGGCGATATCCTCGCCGCGAAAGCGGATCGATCCGGAATGCACGGGAATAAGGCCGGCGATCGCGTTCAGCGTCGTAGTCTTGCCGCCGCCATTGGAGCCGAGTAGCGCCACGACGCTGCCTTCAGGAACCTCCAGCGAGACGTCGGACACGCCGATGAGATCGCCGTAGCGCACCTCGAGGTGCTCGATCCGCAGCAACGGCCCGCTCATAGGTCGGGCCCGCCCATCAGTTCGACCGGCGTGTGGCCGGCCGCTGCCTTGGCTGCACGCTTGCCGAGATAGGCCTCGATCACCGCCGGGTTGGATGTGACCTCGCGCGGCGATCCGCGGGCGATCTCCTTGCCCTGGTGGAACACCATCACGCGGCTGGCGAGTGACATGATCACTTCCATGATGTGCTCGACGATCACAAGGGTGATGCCGGAACGATGGATGTCGCGCACGAGGTCGATGGCGAGCCTCACCTCATGGGCGTTGAGGCCGGCCATGGCTTCGTCGAGCAGAAGCACCTTCGGTTCGGTTGCCAGCGCCCGCGCGATCTCCAGCCGCTTGCGACCGGGGGTGCCGAGCGAGCGCGCCGGCGCATCCGCAAGCCTGATCATGCCGACGCGCTCGAGCACCGCGCGCGCCCTGGTCTCGGCGTCCTTGCGATGCGAGGTGCGCAGGAACGCGCCGATCATGACGTTCTCCAGCACCGTCATGCCCTCAAATGTCTGCGGCACCTGGAAGGTACGAGCGAGCCCAAGCCCGGCGCGCAGCTCCGGCGCGAAGTCCGTGATGTCACGGCCCTCGAACAGGACGCAGCCCGAAGTGGTCTTGAGATCGCCAGTTAGGCAATTGAAGAAGGTGGACTTGCCCGCGCCATTCGGGCCGATCAGGCCGAGGATGTCGCCTTGCTCCAAGGTCACGGAGGCATCGTCCACCGCCTTGAAGCTTCCGAACGCCTTCGTAATTTCGCGTGCCTCAAGGAGCATGGCCAGCTCCCGTGTCCTTCGTCGGCTTGCTGCGCCGAGTGAACAGGCTGAGCAGACCGCCGGGCTGGAAGCGCGCGATCACCACGATGATCGCGCCATAGAGCACGAAGGTGAGCCCGGCGCCCTTGCCGCCGAGCCAGCTGTTCGAGATCTCCTCCAGCGGCACCAGGATCGCGGCACCGACCAGGGGCCCGAACAACAGCCCTGCCCCGCCCAGCGCCGCCATGATCAGGATTTTCACCGAAATCAGGATCCCGAACCCGGACTCGGGGTCGACGAAGCCGAACATCATGGCATAGAGCGCGCCGGCGACGCTCGTCAGCGCCGCGCTCAGCATGTAGGCGTAGAGCTTGGTGCGACTGGCGGGTGCGCCGAGCGAGCGCGCCGCGCGCTCGGAGTCCTTGATCGCGCGCAGGTAAAATCCCATGCGGCTGTTGGTCATCCACCAGGTGATTAACAGCGTGATCACGAGGATTGCGAGGAAGAGATAGTAATACGGCAGCGACGACAGGAACGAGAGATCGAAGATGTTGCGCGGCACGGTCGGCCCTGAGAGCCCGACGGCCGCACCGAGCCAGTCGGTGTTGGTCACGATCAGCCGCATCGTCTCGGCGACCGCGATGGTCGCCATACTGAAATAATGGCCCGACAGACGCAGCGTCGGCACGCCGATGATCGCGGCCAAGCCCACGGCGAGCACGATCCCGCCGGGGATGCCGAACAGGGGCGACAGGCCGAACTTTGCGTAGGATCCCATCGCGGCATAAGCACCGCAGCCGAAAAAGACGACGTGGCCGACCGAGACCTGGCCGGCATAGCCGCCGACGATATGCCACGCGGACGCTGCAATCGCATAAAGCAGCACCAGCGCGCCCAGACGCTGCTGGAACGGCGAGGACAGCAGCAGCGGATAGCAGATCGCGAACGCTGCGACGACCGAGAGCCAGATCAAGCGCCGCATCACAGCCTTCCCATCAGGTCTTGCCCATCAGGCCTTGCGGCCGGAACCAGAGGAAGAGCAGGAACAGGACATAGACGACGATGTCCTTGTAGATCGCGCCGATCAGATAGCCCGACAGCGATTCGATCATGCCGATCAGCAGGCCTGCGACAAGGGCGCCCGGCACACTGCCAAAACCGCCGAGCGACACCGTGACGAAGGCGACGATGCCAAGCGTCTCGCCGACGGTCGGCACGATGTAGAAGAAGTTCGCAATCAGCGCGCCGGCAAGCCCGGTGGCACCGGCCGCAATCGCCCAGGCGATCGCCTGCATGGTATCGGGACGGATGCCCATGAGCTGGGCCGCTGTTTGATCCTCCGCCACCGCCAGCATTTTCGAGCCGAGCGAGGTCCGCGTGAGCAGCAGATGCAGCCCGAGCGTGACCAGCAGCGCGACCACGCCGGCAAGCAGCCGCGAGGCCTCGATGCGCAGGCCCGCGAACGCATAAGTGCCGCCCACGATGTCCGGAGGCATCGACAGGAAGTTGGCCCCGAACCACCAGAACACGGAATAACGCAGCAATAGCGCAAGCCCGAAAGTGCCGAGGATCTGCGCCAGCATCGGTCCCTTCATGATATCGCGGATCAGGGCGAAATAGACCACGACGCCGACTGTCGCGAGCACCAGGGTTGCCAGCGGCGCGCCGAGGATCGGCCCTCCTCCCAACAGCGTGTAGACGACATAGGCGACGTACATGCCGAGCATGACGAAATCGCCATGCGCGAAATTGACGATGTTCATCATGCCCCACACCAGCGTGAGGCCTGAGGAAAACAGGGCATAGACAGCGCCAAGCAGAAGTCCGCCGACGATCACCTGCACGAGTACAAAGGACATGAGCCAGCGTTGCTCTGATCAAATCATTTCGGAAATGGCGGGGCGCGCAGCCCCGCCTTCAATCTCACCAGCCCTTGTAGGGCAGCACCGGCGCCTTCGCGGCGTTGGCCTTCGGCCATACCGCGGTGTAGTTCTCGCCATCCTGGAGCTGGATGATGAGCCCGGAGGCGAGGATATTCTGGCCCTTGTCGTCAAACTTCACGCCCTTGTAACCCATCATCAATTGCTCGGGCTTCAGATCGGTCGTCTTCAACGCGGCCTGGATCTTTGCCGGGTCGGTCGAGCCGGCGCGGTCGATCGCGTCGGCCAGCACGAAGAAGCCCTGCATCTGACGGCCGACGGTGTCGTCCATCTCCTCGCCGCTCTTCTTCTTGTACATGTCGGCGATGATGGCCGATGGTGAGCCGGCCGGCCCCACCGACCATGACGAACGGTTGAAGACGCCTTGCGATATCTTGCCGACCGCCTTGATGAAGGAGGGATCGGAATAGCCGGCGTCATCGGCCAAAAGAACCGCCGGCTTGTAGTCAAGCGACTGCATGGTCTTGGCGAACAGGATCGCATCCGACGTGTAGCTGATCATGATGATCACGTCGGGCTTCTTCTCCTTGAGCTGGAGCACCTGGCCCTGAACGTCAGTCGCATTGACGGGATAGGCGACGTCAACTGCGATGACTTGGCCCTTCTCCTTGAAGGCGGCGCTGATCGTGTTGGCGACCGAGGTGCCGTATTCGGTGTTGTCGTGAACCAGCGCGATTGCATCGGTCTTGGCGCCCTGCGCCTTGATGTCGGCGAGGAAATCGACATAGGCCTTGGCGAAGTCGGTGGCGATCGGCGTGGTGCGGAAGAACCATTTGAAGCCGCGCTCGGTGAGATTGGCGGCGACCGACTCGGAGTTCAGAAAGGGAATGCCGTATTTTTCGGCGATGGCGCTCGAGGTCAGCGTGACGCCGGACTGATACGAGCCGAACACGGCGGCTACCTTGTCTTCCGTGATCAGGCGCAGCGCCTGGTTCTGGCCTGTCGCCGGGTTGCCCTGGTTGTCGGCGAACACGATCTCGATCTTGGCGCCGCCGAGGCCCGCAAGGCCTGCGTTCTTGGCCAGCGGCAGAGTGCCGAGCTCGGGATGAGCGTTGTTGATGATGTCCATTGCGACCTCGAGCGCCGCCTTGGCGTGCGCCCCGATCGAGGCGGTGCCGCCGGACATCGGCAGGATCGCGCCGATCTTGACGACCTTGTCCTGGGCCTGCGCGGCTGAAGCGAGCGCAAGGGACATCGCGGCCGCGCAAAGCAGCCCGGTGACGTGCTTCAATCTCATGAAATCAAACCTCCCAAGGGTTTCCCCAACCAGTTTTTTTGGAAGCTCGGCTAAGCGCCCGCTTCCGGTTGTTTATGCCTGGCGATGAGAGGATGGCATGCTGGCCCCGTACCGGCAAGTAAAACGGCTTGCCACGACGCTGCATGGACAAGCACCGACGTGTGGGCCGGGTCAGCGCCCTTACCCCATCACGTCGCTCGCCCGCAGCAGCGTCGTGAAGCCGCCGTAGATCATGCGCTTGCCGTCGAACGGCATACCATCCAACTTCAGCCGCGGGTCCGCCATCACCTTCTTGTTGACGGTGTCGCGAGTCTCCCGGTCGCGATAGACGATCCAGGCGAACACCACGATCTCGTCCTCCTTCGCCATCACCGCGCGCGGAGACGAAGTCAGCTCGCCGTAGGGCACGTCGTCGCCGATGCATTCGACATAATCGAGCGCACCGTGCTCCATCCAGATCGCGCAGGCCGTTTTCGCCAGCGCCTTGTAAGCCTCGATGTTGTCCTTCGGCACGGCCAGCACGAAACCATCGACATAGGGCATCACGGATCTCCTTGGGTTGTGTGTCCGAAAGGACGATGCGGTGCGTGACGATCCGACCAGGAAACGTGATTTTCGGATGAGGCAAACGGTCGCGCACCGCCGCGGCGCTCCGCCGGAGCCCATGATGCCGCGGCCCGCACGTCCCATGTGGACCGCAAAACATCCCTGCGTCGCAGCGCTTGCCAGCCCACAGCCGAGCGGGTAGAAACCCTCCACGCTTGAGCCGTGATTTGCGCGATAAGTGCCATCGGCCACAGCCGGACAAATCAACAAGTCATTGAATTTGTTCGGCTATTCCGTTGGGGAATGGTGTAACGGTAGCACAACAGACTCTGACTCTGTTTGTCTAGGTTCGAATCCTAGTTCCCCAGCCACCGCAGGTTAAGCAGCTCACAAACAGACCGTCAGAGATTGCGCTCTCTTTGAGCGGTGCCGCTAAATCACGACGCGATCGAAGTCGGCGGCGATCCGCGTGTTTGGAAAAATCGCTGTCGCTTCGGCCAGAATCTCTTCGTCGCGATAACGCCCCGACATGTGATTCAGCACGAGTTGCCTGACGTTGTTCGCGGCGGCAAATGAAGCCGCCTCGCGCGCGGTGAGATGACCATAGTCCCGGGCGGTCGCGGCGTCGCGATCGAGGAAGGTCGCCTCGATCACCAGCAGATCGGCGTCGGCGACATGCCTGGACAGCCCGTCAGTGGTTTCGGTGTCGCCGATGACCACAATCTTCCTGCCGCCGCTCGGCGGCCCCATGACGTCTTCGGGATAGATCGTGCGGCCGGCGATCACGACTGGTCGTGCCGCGGCCAGTTCTCCGCGCAGCGGCCCATCGGGAACACCGAGCTCGGCGAGGCGCTCCCGCTCAAGATGGCGGCGTGCCGGACTCTGGAAGCAAAAACCAAAGCTGTCGGTGTCGCGGTGACGAACCGGAAAGCAATCGATGGTGAAGTCGCCGGCGTCGATAACCTGTCCTTCGGTCAGCGGTGCGAACTCCACCGGGATCGGCGCCCTGCCCGCGCCCCACAGGCCGGCAAGCATGCGGATGACGATGTCGAGCGTGCCCTGGCCTCCATAGACGGTCATCGCGTCCGATTGCTGACGCAACCCCAGCGTCGAGAAGAGACCGGGGATACCGAGCACGTGATCGAGATGGGCATGCGTCAGCAGAATGCGGTCAAGCCGTCGAAAGCCCGCGCCGCTGCGCAGCAACTGGCGCTGCGTGCCCTCGCCGCAATCGATGAGGACGCGCTTGCCCGTGGCCTCCACCAGGAGAGCCGGATGGTTGCGCTCCGCCGACGGAACGCTGGCGGAGGTCCCAAGGAATGTCAGGGCGAACATGGTCGTCAGTATCCAGGCTTCGCCGCCCCCAATGCCACGTGAGCAGCAGCCCGTACAGAGCCCTCGATCGCGCATAGACCGCGGCAAGCAGTGGGTATCCCGCGATCTGATGGCCAGGCGCCGCCTCCGGCCCCCGACCCGCGGACAGATCTGGTTCCCGTTGCGTGGCCTCCTCATACCATCCGCCAAATTGCATGCTCGATACTCGGATCGATTTGCAGCCGAGCGACATCGACGCGGCGATGCAAGACAATGGAGATCGTGATGCCGCCCGGATTGACCGCCACTGACTGGGACTACGGCTCGATCAGCACATTGCTGAGCGCCCTGCACGCGCGCAAGCTTTCTGCGTCCGAGTTGATAGAGCATACGATCGCGCGCATCGAGGCGCTGGACGGGCAGATCAATGCCGTCATCGTTCGCGATTTCGATCGCGCACGAGACGCCGCGCGCGCCGCCGATACCGCACTTGGTCGCGGCGAGCGGCAGCCATTGCTCGGCATCCCCGTGACGTTGAAAGAACCGTTCAACGTCGCTGGCCTGCCGACGACGTGGGGCTTTCCGCATTTCAAAGATTTCCAACCCGCGGAGGACGCCCTTGTCGTCTCGCGGTTGAAGGCGGCGGGTGCTGTCATCATCGGCAAGACCAATATCCCGATCGGCCTCAGAGATTTCCAGAGCTACAATGACATCTACGGTACGACGAACAATCCGTGGGATCTCGGCCGATCGCCCGGCGGCTCTTCAGGCGGATCAGGAGCGGCGCTGGCTGCGGGATTCGGACCGCTGTCGATCGGCTCGGATATTGGCGGCTCGATCCGGGTGCCCGCGCATTTCTGCGGTGTGTTCGGACACAAGCCGAGCCTCGGCCTCGTCCCGCTACGCGGATACAGCCTTCCGCCGGCACCGCCCGTTGCCGGCCAGGGTGATCTCGCCGTCGTTGGACCAATGACGCGCACTGCCTCGGATCTCGCACTCGCGCTCGACGTGATCGCCGGCCCCGACGAGACGCGCGACGGGATCGGCTATCGTCTTGCGTTGCCGGCCTCACGACACGACCAGTTCAGGGGTTTCAGGATTCTCGTGATCGATACGCATCCGTTGATGCCGACAGGCGATGCCGTGCGTTCCGCCATCGGGCGGTTGTCGGAACGGCTCGAACGATCAGGCGCACGCGTCGCGCGCTCGAGTGCGTCTCTGCCTGATCTCGCCGAATCCGCCCGCCTTTATATGAAGCTGTTGAACGCAGCGCGAAGTCCACGCCTGACACCGGCCGCCCTCGCAGAGGCGCAAGGAGTTGCCGCAGAACTCTCGCCCGACGACCGCAGCCTGCAGGCCGAGCGCGCGCGCGGCTGGGCGATGGTCCATCGCGAATGGCTGGCGACCGACGCGGCGCGCCTGCGGCTGCAACAACGATGGCAGGAGCTGTTCCGCGAGTTCGACGCAGTAATCTACCCGGCCGCAGCCGTACCGGCCTTTCCCCAGGACCAGTCCGAGCCGTTCGACGCGCGGCAACTCGATATCGATGGACAGCTCTATCCCTATGCCGATGCGTGCTTCATCTGGGCAGACCCCGCTTCGACCTGCGGACTGCCTGCAACGGCCGTTCCGATCGAGCGCACGCCATCGGGCCTGCCGATCGGCGTCCAGATCATCGGGCCTTATCTCGAGGACCGCACACCGATTGCGCTCGCTGGACTGATCGAACGCGCGTTCGGCGGCTTCGTCCCGCCGCCGTCGCTGTCTGCCACGCAATCGGAGAGATGAGAGGCGAAGACCCCCAACGATCGTCAGGTTCTTGCAGTCGACTGCGCCTCGACCGCCTGCACCGCCACGCTCGCGACCTGCTGCAATGCCTCGCGGTCGGAGCCTGAGGACGCCATCACGCCCATGCCGACGGAGACGGCCGAAACGTAGCGCGCGAGTGCCGCGGGATCCGAGGTCGGCTTGAGATCGCCTTCGGCCTTGGCGCGAACAAAACGATCGCGAAGCTGGTCCTCGTTCTGGGCGCGCCGAGCGGCGAGTTCGAAGGGGACGCTTTCTGATCCGGTGCCGCATGCAATGCCGCCCTGCACGAGCAGGCAACCGGGCGGGTTGGCGGGATCGGTCTGCTTGTCGGCGATGCCCATCAGCATCCGTTCGGCGACGTCGCGGGCAGTCGGCGCTGCCACGACCTCGTCCATCCAGACGGTGCGCAGTTTGGTATAGCGGTCGAGCGCGGCCTTCAGCAGCCCTTCCTTGTTGCCGAAACAGGCATAGAGGCTGGGCGGATTGATCCCCATGGCTTCGGTCAACTGAGCGATCGTGGCACCCTCATAGCCATGGCGCCAAAACACTTCCATCGCCTGGTCCAACGCCGTTTCGGCGTCGAATTCGCGGGGGCGTCCCATGCCCATGTGCCTGTTCTCCTCGAAATCGGCGTCGTCCCTGACCCTAACGCCGGATCCTATCTCTTTGTTCTCGCTTTATTTTCTCTTCCACTTGCCAATTCTTGCGGTAAACCGCTACAATTTTCTTAGCGAATGGTACATAAGTATCTTGCGCTGCGGTATCCAGCTCCACATCTGTAGTGAACACTACATATCTGGAGCGCAAATGCCCCCCTCCCAAAAGACCTCTCGCCCCGGCCATGTCCGCCGCCTTCTGGGCGGCGTCGCCATCGTGGGCGCTCTCGCCGTAGCCGGCTCGATCGCGACCGGCCATTACTTTCGTTCCGCGCAGGCGACCGCGACCGCCGCGGCCGAGCAAGCCGTCCCTGTCACGGTCGCGCTGATCGAACCAAAGCAGACCGTGCTGTGGGACGATTTCTCCGGTCGGCTCGAGGCCATTCAACGCGTCGAGCTTCGCCCGCGCGTGGCCGGCGCGATCCTGTCGGCCAACTTCATCGAAGGCGCGCTGGTGAAGGCTGGTGACATCCTGTTCAAGATCGACCCGGCGCCCTACGCAGCCGAGGTCGACAAGGCCGCGGCCCAGCTCGAAGCTGCGAAAGCGCGCGTCGTGTTCACGCAGAATGAACTTGAGCGCGGCGCGCAGCTGGTCGGCAACGCCGTGGTGACGCGGCGCGACTACGACCAGCGCGACAACGCCAACCGCGAGGCCATCGCCAACGTGAAGGCAGCCGAGGCGACGCTCCAGACCGCAAAGCTTAATCTCGACTACACCGAGGTACGTGCACCCGTGGACGGCCGCGTCGGCAAGATCGAAATCACCGTCGGCAATCTCGTCGCCGCCGGCACCGCCTCCCCCGTGCTGACCTCGCTGGTCTCGGTCAATCCGATCTACGCGTCGTTCGATGCGGATGAGGAGGTGGTGCTGCGGGCGCTGAACTCGATCGCAGATGTCTCCGGCAAGCGCGGCAATTTGGACCAGATCCCGGTGGAGATGACGACCTCAGGCGGCCTCTCGGCCAAGGGCCACATCCAGCTCATCGACAACCAGGTCAACGGCCAGAGCGGCACCATCCGTGTCCGCGCGGTGTTCAGAAACGAGGACGGGCGTCTCATCCCCGGCCAGTTCGCCCGCGTGCGCATGGGCCAGCCCAAGCAGCAATCGCTGGTCATGATCGACGAGCGCGCGATCGGTACCGACCAGGACAAGAAGTTCGTGATGGCGGTCGGCGACGACAGCCGCGCGGTCTACCGGCCGATCACCCTCGGCGGCTCGGTCGACGGGTTGCGTATCGTGACGACGGGACTGAAGACCGGCGATCGCATTATCGTCAACGGCCTCCAGCGCGTGCGTCCCGGCGCCCTGCTCAAGACGGAGATCGCGTCGATGGGCGCGCGCGGGCCGCAGCAGGCCTCCAACCACAGCAAACAGGACGTGGTGCAACGCTAGCATTCTCCGCTTCCGGAGCGCGCGGGCAGCGCGAGCCGGAATGTCGAATTTGTTGAACTACCAAGACATCACTTCTGGATTTCCGGATTTGCGGGCTTTTCCCGCGCCCGGGAACGGCGGGAGGGTCGTCTCTCGCGCAGGGGCAAAGCCATGAATCTCTCGAAGTTCTTCATCGATCGTCCGATTTTTGCCGGTGTGCTCTCGGTCCTGATCTTCCTCGCCGGCCTGATCTCGCTGTTCGCGATGCCGATCTCGGAATATCCCGATGTCGTGCCGCCCTCCGTCCTCGTGCGCGCGACCTATCCCGGGGCCAATCCCAAGGTGATCGCCGAGACGGTGGCGACTCCCATCGAAGAGCAGATCAACGGCGTCGAAGGCATGCTGTACATGTCAAGCCAGGCGACCACCGATGGCGCGATGACGCTGACGGTGACATTCCGGCTCGGCACCGATCCTGACAAGGCGACGCAGCTGGTGCAGAACCGTGTGCAGCAGGCCGAGCCGCGCCTGCCCGCCGTCGTGCGGCAGCTCGGCATCATCACCAAGAAGTCGTCGCCCGACCTCACCATGGTCGTGCATCTGTTGTCGCCCACCGGCCGCTACGACATGACGTATTTGCGCAATTACGCCGTGCTCAATGTCAAGGACCGTCTTGCACGGATCGACGGCGTCGGCGACGTCCAGCTCTATGGCGCCGGCGACTATTCGATGCGGGTCTGGGTCGATCCGCAGAAGGCTGCCGAACACGGGCTCACCGCAAGCGACATCGTCAAGGCGATCCAGGCGCAGAACGTCGAGGCCGCTGCCGGCGTGGTCGGCTCCTCCCCGAATGTCAAGGGCATCGACCTGCAGCTGTCCGTCAACGCGGAAGGGCGGCTTGCGAACGAAGAGCAATTCGGCGACATCGTGGTCAAGACCGGTACGCGTGGCGAAGTCGTGCGCTTGCGCGACGTCGCCCGCATCGAGCTCGGCGCGTCCGAATACGGCCTGCGCTCGCTACTCGACAACAAGCAGGCAGTGGCGATTCCGATCTTCCAGGCGCCCGGCTCCAACGCGCTGGAGATCTCCGATCATGTCCGTGCCACCATGGCCGAGATCAAGAAGAATATGCCGGAAGGCGTGTCCTACCAGATCGTTTACGATCCCACCCAGTTCGTGCGCTCCTCGATCGAGGCCGTCATTCACACGCTGCTGGAGGCGATCGCGCTGGTGGTGCTGGTGGTGATCCTGTTCCTGCAGACCTGGCGCGCCTCGATCATTCCGCTGCTGGCGGTGCCCGTGTCGATCGTCGGCACATTCGCGGTCATGCACGTGTTCGGCTTCTCGATCAACGCGCTCAGCCTGTTCGGGCTCGTGCTCGCAATCGGCATCGTCGTCGACGACGCCATCGTCGTAGTCGAGAACGTCGAACGCAACATCGAGGGAGGGCTGTCGCCGCGCGACGCCACCTACCAGGCGATGCGCGAAGTGTCGGGGCCGATCATCGCGATTGCGATGGTGCTGATCGCGGTGTTCGTGCCGCTCGCCTTCATCTCCGGCCTCACCGGGCAGTTCTACAAGCAGTTCGCGCTGACGATCGCGATCTCGACCGTGATCTCCGCCATCAATTCGCTGACGCTGTCGCCTGCGTTGTCGGCGCTGCTGCTCAAGGGACACAATGAGCCGAAGGACCGGCTGACGATCATCATGGAAAAGGGCCTTGGCTGGTTCTTCCGTGGCTTCAACAAGGTGTTCACACGCTCGTCGGAGAATTACAGCGGCACCGTCACCAAGGTGATATCAGGCAAGGCCGCAGTGATGGGACTGTATGTGGTGTTGATCGGCGTGACCGCGCTTCTGTTCCAGCAGGTGCCGAGCGGCTTCGTGCCGGGCCAGGACAAACAGTATCTGGTCGGCTTCTCGCGGCTGCCCGACGGCGCAGCGCTCGATCGCACTGAAGAGGTGATCCGCAAGATGAGCGACATCGCGCTGACCCAGCCAGGTGTCGAGAGTTCGGTCGCCTTTCCGGGCCTGTCGATCGCCGGCTTCACCAACTCCTCCAATGCCGGCATCGTGTTCTCCACGCTCAAGCCGGTCGACGAGCGCAAGGATCCTTCTCTCAGCGGCCCCGCGCTGGCGGCCGAGCTGAACAAGAAATATGCCGGCATCCAGGAAGCCTTCATCGCCATGTTCCCGCCGCCGCCGGTCAACGGCCTTGGCACCATCGGCGGCTTCAAGCTGCAGATCGAGGACCGTGCCGGTCTCGGTTATGAGGCGCTGAACGAGGCGACCAAGGCGTTCATGGCGGCGATGCAGAAGGCGCCGGAGATCGCCGGCGTGTTCTCGAGCTTCCAGGTCAACGTGCCCCAGCTGTTCGCCGACATCGATCGCACCAAGGCGCTCCAATTGGGCGTGCCCGTGACGGAGGTGTTCAACACGCTGCAGATTTACCTGGGCTCCTACTACGTCAACGACTTCAACAAGTTTGGCCGCACCTATTCGGTCCGGGTGCAGGCCGACGCGCCGTTCCGCGCCCGCGCCGACGACATCCGGCAGTTGAAGGTGCGCTCGTCCTCGGGCGACATGGTGCCGCTCTCGGCGCTCTTGAGCGTTCGCCAGAGCGCGGGACCCGAGCGGGCGATCCGCTACAACGGCTTCCTGTCCTCCGATATCAACGCGGCGGCTGCTCCCGGCTTCTCCTCCGGACAGGCGCAGGAGGTCGCGACGCGGATCGCGGCGGAGACGCTGCCGCCCGGCTTTGCCTTCGAATGGACCGACCTGACCTATCAGGAGTTCATCGCCGGCAATTCCGGACTGTGGGTGTTTCCGCTGGCGATCCTCCTGGTGTTCCTGGTGCTGGCCGCGCTCTATGAGAGCCTGACCTTGCCGCTCTCGATCATCATGATCGTGCCGATGGGTCTGCTGGCTGCTATGTTCGGTGTCTGGATCTCCAAGGGCGACAACAACGTCTTCACCCAGATCGGCTTGATCGTGCTGGTGGGACTCTCGGCCAAGAACGCGATCCTGATCGTCGAATTCGCGCGCGAGCTCGAATTCGCAGGCCGCACCCCGATCCGGGCCGCAATCGAGGCGAGCCGGCTGCGGTTGCGCCCGATCCTGATGACGTCGATGGCGTTCATCATGGGCGTGCTGCCGCTGGTGCTCTCGACCGGGGCCGGCTCGGAGATGCGGCGCGCCATGGGCGTCGCCGTGTTCTCCGGCATGATCGGCGTCACCGTATTCGGCCTGTTCCTGACGCCGGTGTTCTATGTGCTGCTGCGGACCGTCACTGGCATGAAGCCGCTGACGCATCACGGCAGCGACACCAGCGCGGCGCCGGTGCAACCCGTCGGGCACTAGATCAGGGAAATCCCCGACAGCAACAACAAAACGAGCACGGTCTTGCGAAAGACCGTCTCGTTGACCCTGTGGAACGCGATCACGCCCAGCGCGGAGCCTGCGAACAGCGCCGGCAGGCTAACCGCGAGATCGACGAAGACCTTTGACGACAGATCCTGATGTCCGAACAGCAGCGCGATCGCGAACAGCTGCATCGCGGCGATGAACGGCTGCACCAGGCCGCGCTGCTCGCTCTTGGGCATGCCGCGCATGTCGCACCAGATCGTCGGGATCGCGCCCGGCATCGCGGTCAGTCCGCCGACCAGTCCTCCACCGAACCCGATCAACGCGACCCAGTGCCGCCCGACCGCCTCGCCGGCCGTCACCAGCGTCGGCCGCAGCAGCATGTAGGCCGCATAGAGCGCAACGATAATGCCGAAGCCGCGCCGGAGCAGATGCGTATCGGTGCTCTGGAGCAGCGACACCGCGATGGGAACGCCGATCAAGCCGCCGACGATCAGCAGCAGACTGCCTTCCCAGCGGATATTGCGCCGAAGCGACCACAGATTGGTGGCCTGCACGCCGATGCTGCACGCCATCATCAGCGGTACGGCTTCGAGCGGCTGAAACACCCGGAGCAGGATGGCGCCCGCTACCGCGGAAAAGGCAAATCCCGAGAGTCCGGAGACAAAGGCGCCGGCGAACACGGCAACGCTGAGCAGCATCAGAGTCGTGACATCAGGCACAATTTGCCCTCCGATCAATCGTAGGGAATTTGCGAGACGGGGACATCGGTGCTCTCGGTGCAAACGGTCGGCACGAGTGGAACCGACGGCTGCGCGTAAGCATGAGATCGCTCCAGCATCGCGAGGCCGACCAGTTCGAGAGCGACGAGCGCTGCCGTCAGCGCGATTGCGACGATGCTGGCGTTACGCACGTTCGAATTTGGGGTGGTCGCTCGTGCGCTCGCGCGGATCAACTCCGTTGGCATTTTCAAAGATATCCTCTTCACGGGAAACGGGAATAATTTCATTCAAACACGGCGCTTCGTGCGGCTGGTCCAGCAGGTGGCGATAGCGCCGCAACACGCGCTCCGCGTCGATTTCCCGCTGCGCGCGGAGTACCGCGCCCATGCGGGCGACGATATCGCGGAATCTTCCTGTCAGAACTGGTGACGCCGTCCGCATGACAATCTCCTCTCAACCTGCACGAGAGATTGACGGAATTCGTTTCCGCTCGCAGTGAGTTGCTTCACAACAATGTCTGGTAGGTCGAACAACAGATCGTGTGACGTCTAGTAGAAGACAACGCGGAAAATCGCGTCATTCGATCGAACGACGTGCGATAATTTTCTAATGATGCTTGTGATTGAACCTATTGCGAGCTACGGCGACTCGCCTGCGTTTTTGAACGCGTCTCAGTGCACGAGCGGATTGGAAAATCCAGCTGCGAGCTTGACGAGATCGGCCTGACGAGAAACGCCGGTCTTGGCGAACACGCGATGCAGATGCGTCTTCACCGTCGTCTCGGCGATACCGAGCGCAACCGCCGTCTCCGGCACGCCGCCGACATCGACGATTGACTGCAAGACCCTCAGTTCGGCAGGCGTGAGCTCGAAGGTGCGGTCAATGAGCCCGGCACACGAGCGGCCGTCGAGTTCCGCTTTCCAGATGAACAGGGCTCCCACTGCCGAACTGCGCTCGGCCACCCCGTCGCGCAGCAATGATGGCAGCGCGATGATTTGCGCGACGTAGTAGGAACCGTCATGCGACATCAACGGAATTTTCCGTCCCGAAGATGCCGCCAACGCGGCCTCGCTGGTGTCACGGAAAATATCGCGCAAGGCTGAATTAGCAGCGGAAGATCTTGCCACCAACCTGCCCGAGACAGACCGCAGGACATCGTCGACGTCTAGGATCGTCGCCGCGGCCGGATTGCTGTGGATGATATGACAGGTCGAATCGAGCAGGATGACACCGGCATTCAGTCGGTCCACGACGTCGGCAAGCGCGACCGCGCGCTGCTGCTTCCGCTCGATCGCCCGGTTGATCAACAGCGCCCGGCTCGCATGCGGAGCCAGGAACTGCATTCGCGCCCGCTGTTCCGCGCCGAGCATCTCCCTGCCCGGGATCACGGTCATTAGCATCGGACACGGCGACTTCGACTGCTCCAGCACCACGTTGGCGACGTCGACGCAGCCCTGGGGGCGCAGCCATTCCTGGTAGAAGCGGCCGCGGCGGTATTCGTCGAAATCCACGAGAGGGATATTGCGCACCTCGCCATAGCGCGGAAGCCGAGCAAGCGGGTCGTATCGGGAGTAGGTCTCCGCATAGAGCTGAATGTAGTACGGATCGACCCCGCAATAATAATGCGTCGCGCCTGATTTGCTGACCGGGTCCTTCGAAATCAGACCACAGGCTTGGCTGCCAATGAAGGCATTGAGTTTGACAACGACCTCGCTCCACAACTCCGGGTGGAGACCCGCGTCATAGATAGTCTCGATCAACTCGGACGGTTTTGGAGGTCGGGGCATCGGAAGAGCCAATGGTGACACATGGAGATGGCGAAATGTTCTTCATGCCTGGCGGCTTCCGTGAGTCTTTCGCGGGAGCGAAAGGTTCAATCGTGAAGGCAAAATTCAACAGTCTAATTCACAAGCGGATTGGAGAATCCTGCCGCGAGCTTAACGAGATCGGCCTGACGCGAAACGCCCGTCTTGGCGAACACGCGATGCAGATGCGTCTTCGCCGTCGTTTCCGCGATACCAAGCGCGACCGCCGTCTCCGGGACGCCGCCAACCTCGACGATCGACAGGAACACGCGCAGCTCGGCCGGCGTAAGGTCGAATGTCCGCGCGATCAATTCGCCATAGGACTGTCCGCCGAGCGATACCTTACGCAGCAGCAGCGCACCGACGGCATCGACCACCCGCTCGCTGCCGTCCCGCAGGACGGACGACAGCGGCAGGATGTGCGCGACGTAGCGCTCGCCCGAAGGCGAAAGCAGCGAAAACGCATGCCCCTTTGCGGCAAGCAGCGCAATTTCATGGCGGGTCGCGAACGCTTCCCACAGTGTCTGATTGGCCTCCGCACTGCTGGTCACCAATTGCCCGGCAACGGACCGAACCAGATCGTCGGCCGCAAGCAAGGCGTGCCCTGCGGAATTCGCGTGCACCACCCGGCAGAAGCCATCGAGCAGGAAGATGCCACAGGCCAAATTGTCCAGGACCTCCGCCAACGCCGTCGCCAGCGTCAGTTGCGAGATCATGGCGCGGTTGATCAGCAACGCTCGGCTGGCGTGCGGCAAGATCAGCGAGAGGCGCTGCTTCATCACCGGATCCACCATCCGGCGGCCCGACAGCACCGTCATCATCACGGGGCAGCTCGCATTCGAATTCTCGAGCACGACGTTAGCCGCATCGCTGCAACCCTGCGGCCGCATCCATTCCTGGTAAAAGCGTCCTCGCCGATATTCATCGAAATTGACGAGATCCGGGATGCTGACGATCTGGCCATGCGGCGGCAGGACCGTCAGCGGATCGAACTTCGAATGCGTCTCGGAATAGAGCCGGATGTAGTGCGGGTCCGCCCCGCAATAATAGTGCGTGACGCCGAATTTGCTGATCGAGTCCTTGGAAAACAGCCCGCAGGCCTGGCCGCCGACGAAGTCGCGGATGCCGGTGACGACGTTATTCCACAGCGAGGGATCGAGCCCGGCATCGTAGATGGCCTCGACCAGGTCGGGCAGTTTCCGTGGTCCGTGCATGGCTATAAATGGCCTGGGTGATCAATATCACCAAGCATACCACAACCACAGCATGCGGCATCCTCCGATCGGATGAGGCGTCGGCCGGTAACGAGCGGATATTCGTTTCGGGTGCTACTGATGCAGAGTCGCGATACCGCACCGGGATGCTCACATCTCGTCCCAGCCGACCTTCTCCAGATTCTCCGACCAGACCGCGGCGCGATAGATCTCGCGCCCGTCGGCGTTTCTGACCCGGATGCAGGCATCGCGGTCGCGCAAATCGTCGCGCCAGACGAACAGGTGGCTTGCCATCTCGTTGGCCACCACGAATGTCGCTTCGGGGCATTCGAACACCATGCCGCCCGGATCGATCTTCACGATATTGCCGATCATAAGATCAAAGAAAAAACGGCGCATGCAACACTCCAACTGGGGGCGGCGCACGCCCGCCCCTGCCGTCTCCAAGCGGCATTTGACTTGAAACTCAGTCGTGCGCGGTCACGACATTTCGCCGCTCCTGACGTCACTGGGCGTGGCGCCATAAGTTCGACGGAAGCAGCGGTTAAAATAGGAGAG
The DNA here is from genome assembly GCF_023101105.1 of Bradyrhizobium sp. 155. NCBI lineage: Bacteria > Pseudomonadati > Pseudomonadota > Alphaproteobacteria > Hyphomicrobiales > Nitrobacteraceae > Bradyrhizobium > Bradyrhizobium sp. 155. The sequence goes on from NZ_CP064704.1 coordinate 4,577,677, forward strand.
ATCGCCGAAGCCGACATCGTAGGCGATCGAGCTGACCGTCCGCTCGGCGTATCCGGGTTCCCGCAACATGCGATGGGCGCGCTTGACGCGTTGTTCGATCACGAAGGACGAGAACGTCTTGCCGTCGGCCTCGAACAGGCGCTGGAGATAACGCGGCGTCACGCCGAGCTCCTGGGCGACTGTGGCCACCGACAGGTCCTGCCGCCAGCAATTGTTGGCGATGGAGACTTTGGCCTTCTGCAGCCGTGCCGCCTTCACGCCGCGCCGCCCGGCCAGCTCCCGGGGCTCGTTGGTGGCACCGAGAACGATTGCCAGAAGATCGTGCAGATGCCCGACCCCGAGCTGGCGCAAATTTGGCGTCGCGAACGCCTTCTCCCGCACCAGTGTCTCCGCATAGTTGACCAGCAATCGAAGTCCTGTCGAGCTCTCCGGCATGACACGCATTACGGCGTCATCGACATCCACGATCATCGGCGCCAGCACGCGTCTCGGCACGCGTAGGGAGAAGCAGCTACCCAGCGACAATCGCTCGAACGTCGTGACGTCCTCCGCGCTGGTCAGGACCGCCTCCCCTGCACGAAGGCTCAGATCGTGTCCCCGCTCGGATATTCCAAGTACGCCAGATCGATTCACGATCAGGGCCAGGCTGTCGTCGCCATCGGCAACCAGGTGTTTGGTGCGACTGACGCGCGCTCCGCACAATCCTCCGATCAGCAATTGGGCTTCCGGCAAGACGTGGGACGTGAAGCTCGCCGTAGCCGGCTTTCCTTCTCTCGCCTCGACCTCCGCCTTCAACACCCCGCGGCAGTAGAAATCGCGAAGCAGCGGGATACGCTCGTTTTCGGGAATTTCGTTCGTCGAAACATTAATAATGGAAAAATCAAACTGGCTCACTGCAATCCTCCAACCGACGAGCAGGTCCGGCCGTGCGCTGTCGTTTCCTCACACTCGCGTTTGACGCCGTCGTCGCATCTCTTCGTGGCGCTTGCTGCTCTTCACTTTTCTGGATCGCGATATACGAAAGTATCAAATGACTCGCGTCCTGCATTCGGAGGACACGGGAGCTCGGCTCATCACAATGCATTGAGATCGCGGCACGTATCGGCGAGCCTTGTGAAATGGATCACACGGCGTCGTCACCGCCATTCGTTCGATGCGCGAATGGAACGGCAAAGCCGGTGGCGATCTTGACTAGGTCGGCCTGCCTGCCGGCGCCGGTCTTCTCGAACAGGCGCCCGAGATGCGTCTTCACCGTCGTCTCGGCGATGCCGAGCTTTGCCGCAATGTCGGGGACACCGCCAATCTCGATAATGGCCATTAAAACACGCAGTTCGGACGGTGTCAGCCTGAAGGCCGCCGCAATCGCATCAGCCGCGAGCCATGTCGCCGCCGATGCCTTCTGAACGAACAGCACCGTGGCTGCAGCATCTCGCGATGGAATGCGATAGCGCTTCAAGGGAAAGGCGTGGAGCAGATAATGCTGTCCATCGACTGATGTCGCAAGCTCGATCTGACGGCGGGCGGCGGAACGAGTTTCGTTGCCTGCATCGATTTCGCTCAGGCCGCGGAATATTTTGTCGGTCTGGGTGTTGCGGGCCACGATCCGGTCGCCGACCATTGCGAGCAGGCTGGCATCGGCGAACAGCCCGCGGCATGCTGCGTTGGCATGGACGACCCGACCATCTGCGTCGAGCAGGCAGATCGCCGTGCTCAGCCCATCCAAGACCTCGGCAAGGTCGTCCACGGTATGCGAGCGTGCCCTGATCTGTCGGCCCATGATCCTGGAGCGCTGAAGGTGCGGCGCCAGCAGCCGCATGCGCTCACGCATCGGCTCGTCAACCATTCCGCGCGACCGGTGGCGCAACACCTGCAGGATTGTGGTGCGCGTGTCCGACTTCTCGAGTGCAACGGTTGCAAGGTCTATCGCTCCTTGCGGTTCCACCCACTCGCGATAGAAGCTCGTTGCCAGGAAATCCGCCTGAGGCATGATGTCGGCTACGCCGATCGTCTGCTCCGCCACGAGCGTAAAATGGCGATCGAGCAGAGGGTCCAGCTCCACATATCGGTCGCGATAAAGCTGGCGGAAGCGGGATTCGGTGCCAAAATGCTCGTGGATCTCGATCGAGAGCCTGGCTCTGTCCCTGGACAGGATGGTCGCGGCACATCCGCCGACGAAATGCGAAACCTGTTCCAGCACCCCGCTGCGCAGCGCGGGATCGACCGCGGCGTCGTAGATCTCGCCGACAAGGGACGAGAATCGATTTGCGTGGAGGATTGTCATCGGCCGGACGACGCAATCTGCGTATGGCTCGGGCGCGCGAGAAAGATCGCGATCCGGGGACTGGCGAAGGAGACGGGCCGTTCAATGGCCGCCTTCGACGGGGAGAAAACGTTGCAACGAAATGCTGGAATATCGAACATCGTCCTTGCGTAACGTCAACCGCAGGATGCGGCTTGGACGTTTTCGCCAAAGACTAGGATAAATGCGAACAGCGCGCGGACTGTATGCGATGAGTCACGCGTGCGATGCGTCAGGCAGCGCGCGCACCGCAGAACCCTGTCGCCACCGATCCCGCCGGCCTCGCATTCGGCTCCGGCAATTTACTTGCGATTCTCCTCGCAGAATTTCAATGCCGCCAGCGCTTCACCGGCACGCGGCACCTGCATCTCGATGCTGTCGTCGTCATCGTCCTCGAAATCGAGCGAGAGACGCTTGGCCCTGGACAGCCGGTCCATCATGGACTGATCGTATTCGAAGATGCCGCGAACGGTGGTCTTGTCCATGACCTCCCACTTGGCCTTCTTCATGATATCGGCGTCATCGGTGCCGACATCGGCCCGGAGGATCTCGCCCACCTTGTCCCACTCCCAGCCGTCATAGATCATGACGATGACGATAGCTTTCTCGGAATAGGTGACGACGATGACGTAGTCCCGGTTCTCGTCTTCCTTGTCCTTGTAGCCGCGGCTCGCATTGCAATGCGCGTCCTGCGTACGCTTTTCGATGGTCCAGTCGCCGACCTTGGATTGTTGCGCCTGCACCGGTCTTGCGGTCAAAGCGACGGCACTCAAGGCGCCGGCCAGCAGCCCGGCGGCGAGAAGAGGTCGTTTCATGTCAGCCTCCAGCGTGTTCCCCGGACAGAGATGACCACCTCTGCCGGTGACCCGCAAGGGCTTCAGGCGGTTCGCCGCGGCACGATCGCGATCGGGGTGAAGGTGTAAACCTCCTCGCCGTTCTGATTGAACATCGTCCATTTCACCAGTGCGATGCCCTGCGGCTTCGACTTCGATGGCGTCAGGCTCATGACCTCCCCGACCAGATGCAGGCGGTCGCCGGGCCGCACCGGGATGGTCCAGCGCAGCCCGTCGACGCCGGCACCGATCAGCGGATGCGGGCCGAACGGACGGGTCTGGATCGCGAGGCTCATGGCAATCGCGGCGGTGTGCCATCCCGAGGCAGCGAGACCCCTGAACAGGGTCTGCTTGGCGGCTTCGTGGTCGAGATGCATCGGCTGCGGATCGAACTCGGCCGCGAACCGCTTGATGTCGGCCTCGGTGACGTGAACTTCGGGGGATTTGAACTGCATTCCAATGGTGAGATCGTCGAACCACTCGACCTGCGCCATGATTTCGCCTCGCAATGTGATGCGCCGCCTCGCGGCTAATGGGATTGAGCAAGAGCGGGATGTAGCGGCTCCGCAGCGCACAAACCAGCCCGGGGTTCCCCAAGAAACCCGTTTCCAGATGCGACGAAACACGCCTGAAACAGATGGTCGGTTATCTCGTTGTCAAAAGCATACAGGGACGGCCACCATGCAATTCTTCCTCAACCTGATCTGGGATTATTCCTGCTGTCAGCACCTCGTCGCCCTGCCGCCGCAGGAGGACGAACTATGATCGAGCTGATCTCGGCCTTGCTCGCGCTTTGCAGCGTCGGCGTCTTTGCAGCGCACGCGGTGGATGCCTATCGCTCCACCCATTACTGATAGCCCACGCCCTAGAACGGCCGCCGGTAGAAGTGCTCCGAATGCGTCGCTGGCGGAAACCTGTTGGCGAGCGCGAGAGCTCCCCTTTCGTCGGTTTCGAGCGCGATCTTCTGTGCGAGCATCACGTCGCCGGGAACGAGAAAGCCTGACGGGACGAAGCACCACCCCATCGTCGCATTTCCGGCCTCGTCGATCTCATGGACGTTGGCGGCGGTGCCATAATGGATGCGATAGGTCTTGCCGGTATCGCCGCCGACGACATCGAAATACCGGTGCTGCTCGAATTGGGCGCGCTGCGCCGGTGACAGCCATTCGGCCAGGAGCCGGCGACCGCGAGCATCCGGCGTGTTCTCGCCGAAGAAGCGCCGATAGAGTTCGCGGAGCGCATGCAGACGCGCACGCGCCGGCCCACGGAGCCAAACTGCCGCGATCATGAGCAGCTCAGATCAACCGCCAACCAGGCGGGGATAGAACAGCGTTTCCTGCGCGGTCGGGTCAAACGATCGGATCCGGGTGACTTCGCCAGGTCCGGTTCGCAGCGCGGCGGTGAAGCCCGCTCCGGTCAGCTCCCGAAAGCGCCGCTCGGCTCGCGCCAGCGCTTCGGCATTGCCAGGATCAAACTCGTGGCGCGTGTCGCCAGTCTGGTCCATCACGATCTGGGTTGCCATGTTGAGTCTCCTCATGCCCAGCCCTGTTCGATCAAAGCAAACCTCGTGCCGTCGGTTCCAGTTGGCAACAACTTTCTCTTGCCGGCGCATCACGCCTTGCTGAGCAGGAGCGTTCTCAAGCGAAGTGGATGCCGGTTCGCATAAAGCAAACGCGCCAAAACCAAGAAGCTTGAGCCCCTTCGAAACGCGGCTCTGGTCAGCGCGAGGCGGCCGTACCTCCGCCCTCGTCGATCTGCCGTCCCATCAGGGCGATCGCTTTCTGATAAACGCCGGCGGCATTCCAGGCTTCGATGGCAGCGAAATTCGGCTCGCCCGGCTGGTAACCCGCTCCTGCACGCCAGCCATGGGCCTTGAGGAAATTCGCCGTCGAGTTCAGCGCATTGGCGGCAACTTCGAGATTGCCGGTGCCGTAGGCCAGGATGTTCTTGGGCATGAACTGGGTCTGACCGACTTCGCCGTGCATCGAGCCGCGGGTTGCCCCCGACAGCGTGCCCCGATCGATCAGCTTCAGCGCCGCATAGAGCTGCTCAGTGAAGAATTCGGGACGGCGGCAGTCATAGGCGAGCGTCGCGATCGAAGAGAGCATGTTCTGGTTGCCGCGCTGGCTGCCGAACCCGGTCTCCATGCCCCAGATCGCGATCAGCGGCCCCGGCGGGACGCCATAGCGCTGCTGGATCGAGGTGAACAAGGCGGCTTGCGACTGCTTGAGCTGGCGACCCTTGGCAACGATGGTGGTGGCGCCGCGCTTGGCGAGGAACTGGTCGAGCGTCAGCGAGAAGCTGCGCTGGCCACGGTCGGCCGCGATGGTGGCACTGGCGTAATTGGTCTGCATCAGCGCCGAGAGCGCAGTCTGGCCGACGCCCTTGCCCTGCGCCTCCGCGCTGAACTCGCTCTTCCAGGCCTCGAAGCCGGCCGACGAACTGCCGCATTGCGCGGCGTGGGCGGCGGGCGCCAGGCAGCCGAGCAGCGTCATCGCCCCAAAAACCGCCGCAGCTACAGTTCTGCCCCTGATCATGTCCGACGTCCTCTCCCTGGGTGATCCAATGCCCGAGCTTACCCGGACGAAGGCGCCGACTCCATGGCGTGATCATACGACAGTTCCAGTCCATCCAAATTGCCCTCCTGGCGCCACTTGTCCAGCAGCCGCAGGAATGCCACCGGCCCGCGCCAATACTGGCTGTTTCTCGCCGCGATCGGATCGAACACGCCTTCATTGTTGTAATAGCCGGGCGTGCATTCGGCGAGATAGGTCTGGCGGCCGAGCGCAGCTTTGACCACCTCCTCGACCCAGGCGTTCTCGGCATCGAGCGTCGGCTCCAGCGTCCGGGCTTTGCGCTTGCGCGCCTCGGCTATCACATAGGCGATGTGCTGCGACTGCTCGTCGATGATGTGCGGGAAGTTGGCGCTCTGGCCGGCCTGCACCATGACGATCAGGAAGCAATTCGGGAAGCCGCGACTGTAGAAGCCGTGCAGCGTCTTGACGCCATCGCGCCAGCGCGCCGACAGGCTCACGCCGTCACGGCCGTAGACCTCAAAGCCCATGCGGCGGGCGTAGTCGGTGCCGACCTCGAAGCCGCTGGCATAGATCAGGCAGTCGAGCTCATAAGCCCTGCCGTCGACCACGACCGCGTTCTCGGTGATGCGCTCGACGCCCTGTCCCCTGGTGTCGACGAGATGCACGTTGGGACGATTGAAGGTGTCGAGATATTCGTCGTGGAAACACGGCCGTTTGCAGAATGCCTTGTACCAGGGTTTCAACGCCGAAGCCGTCGCCTCATCCTTGACGATCGCATCGACGCGCGCTCGGATCTCTTCCATCTTGCGATAATCGGCCTGCTCGATGACCTTGAGCGCCTCCTCGATCGAAGTCACCGGCTGCGGCTGGCGGCGCGGCGCCAGCAGGATCTCGCCGAGCAGGCCGGTCCAGCCGTCCTGCACCAGATCCTGTTCGAATGGCTCGCCCGAGATCACGGCGGTGAAATTGTCCATGCGTTCGCGCTGCCAGCCGGGCCTGAGCCCCTGCGCCCAGCTCTGATCCGTCGGGCGGTCGTCGCGCACGCCGATCGCCGACGGCGTACGCTGGAAGACGTAGAGCTCCTTGGCCGAGCGGCCGAGATGCGGCACACATTGCACGGCGGTGGCCCCGGTGCCGATGATACCGACGCGTTTGTCGCCAAGACCACTAAGATCACCTTCGGCCGTGCCGCCGGTGTAGGCGTAATCCCAGCGGCTGGTGTGGAAGCTGTGTCCCTTGAAGCTTTCGATACCGGGAATGCCCGGCAGCTTCGGACGGCTCAGCGGGCCGCCAGCAAGGATGACGAAGCGCGCGCGGATGCAATCACCGCGATCTGTCTCGACCAGCCAGCGTGCCTCCTGCTCCCGCCATTCCATGTGGGTGATGACGGTCTGAAACAGCGCGCGCTCATAGAGGCCGAAATGACGGCCGATGCGGCGCGAATGCTCGTAGATCTCGGGGGCTCGCGCATATTTGCGCACCGGCATGTAGCCAGTCTCTTCCAGCAACGGCAGGTAGATGTAGCTCTCGGTATCGCAGGCCGCACCGGGGTAGCGATTCCAGTACCAGGTGCCGCCGAAATCGGCGGCCTTTTCCACGACCCGGAAATCATCGATGCCAGCTTCGCGCAGTCGCGCGCCACACAAAAGGCCGCCGAAGCCGCCGCCCACGATCAGCACCTCGGTCTGTTCGCTGACGGCCTCGCGGGCAAATCCGGAATTGGCCCAGGGATCGTCGAGATAGCGCCCGAACTCGCCGGTCACTTCGACATATTGCGCCTTGCCTTCGGCGCGCAGACGGCGATCGCGCTCGTCGCGATAGCGCGCTCGGAGTGCGGCAATGTCGATTGTAGATTCGCCGGCTGCGCCGGTCTTGTGTCTTTGCGCTGACATCCGTTTCCTCCCCCGGCGGACACTGCTTCGCCGGCAGCTCGCATCAGTTAGCCCTGAAAAAGTGACGCATGCAATCGCGTCTCTCGCTTTTTGCGTGAACGTCGCGTGGCGTTCCGCTAACCTCAAGCGCACATCACAAGCGTACGTCATGCAGCGACATGGCGGTCCGGAGGAGACGATGCAGGGATTGATGATGGATATGCCGCTCCTGATCAGCGGCCTGATCCAGTATGCCGCCGACTATCACGGCGAGGCTGAGGTCGTCGCGCGCGAGATCGAAGGCGACATCCATCGCTATACCTATGCCGACGCACATCCGCGCATCAAGCGCATGGCGTTGGCGCTCAAGAGGCTCGGCATGATGTCCGGTGACCGCGTCGGCACGCTGGCCTGGAATACGCACCGGCATTTCGAGATGTTCTACGCCGCGCCGGGCATGGGATATGTGCTGCACACCATCAACCCGCGGCTGTTTCCCGAACAACTCGTCTACATCGTCAATCATGCCGAGGACCGGCTGCTGTTCATCGACCGTGCCACGCTGCCGATCGTGGAGGCGATCGCGCCGCAGCTCACATCGATCGAAGCCTATGTCGTGATGTGCTCGCGCGAGCGGATGCCGCAGACCAAGCTTGCCAACGTGCATTGCTACGAGGAGCTGCTGGAGAACGAGAACGACGCCGGCTTCGCCTGGCCGGAGTTCGACGAAAAATCGGCGTCCACCATCTGCTACACCTCCGGCACGACGGGCAATCCGAAGGGCGTGATCTATTCGCACCGCGCCGCGATCCTGCAGACCATGGTCTCCTGCAATTTCGACTTCCTGCCCGGGCACCTGGAAGGCGTGCGCGAGGTGATGATGCCGATGGCGCCGCTGTTCCACGGTAACGGCTGGAACATGCCGTTCACCGCGCCCTATACCGGCTCGAAGCTGGTGCTGCCCGGTCGCAATTACGAGCCCGACAAGCTTTATGAACTGCTCGAAGGCGAGAAGGTGACGCTGTCGGCGGGCGTACCGAGCTTCTGGCTGATCCTGCTCGACTGGCTCGGGCGCACCGGCAACAGGTTCTCGACACTTCGTGCAACATTGTCGTCGGGCTCGGCGCCGCCGCGCGCTATGGTCGAGAAGCTCAAGCGCGAATATGACATCGACTACGTCCAGGCCTGGGGCATGACCGAAGCCTTGGGCTGCTCGATGCCGGGCTTGCGGCCAGGCTCCGAGCATCTCGACGACAAGGAGAAGTTCGAGCGCCGCCAGGTGTCCGGCCGCGCCTGTTTCGGCACCGCCTTGCGCATCGTCGACGACGGCGGCAACGAGCTGCCGCGTGACGGCAAGAGCGTCGGCCATCTGCGCGCGCGGGGACCGTGGGTTGCGTCCGGCTACATGAAACTCGACGAAGGCCTCGACCGCGACGGCTGGCTGATCACCGGCGACATGGCCGTAATCGACCCCCAGGGCCACGTCACGCTGACCGACCGCTCCAAGGACGTGATCAAGTCCGGCGGCGAATGGATCTCCTCGATCCAACTCGAGGACGTGGCCTTGTCTCACCCCGATGTGCTGCAAGCCGCCGTGGTCGCGATCAACCATGAGAAATGGCAGGAGCGGCCGCTGCTCCTCGTCGTCCGCAAAAAGGGCGCGACCGTCGACGGCAAGACGTTGCTCGACCACATGCGTCCGAAAATCGCGAGCTGGTGGATGCCTGACGCCGTCGAATTTCTGGACGAATTCCCGATGACCGGCACCGGCAAGGTGCTCAAATCGGCCCTGCGCGAGAAATTCAGAGAGTATCGCGTCGCTTGAGCCGACCGCGCATCGCCCCGCCCATCGATCGAGGAGGCCAAAGATGCTCTACCCGATGTCCCCCAAAGTCGTCGAGCTCAAGCGCAAGCTCGACAGTTTCATGGATCGGCACATCTATCCTAATGAGGAGCGCTTTTATCGCGAGGCGGAGGAGCTGGGTCCCTGGAAAGTCTATCCGGTCGTCGAGGAGCTGAAGCCGCTGGCGCGCGCCGAAGGCCTCTGGAATCTGTTCCTGCCGGACTCCGGCCACGGTGCCGGCCTGACCAATCTCGAATATGCCCCGCTCTGCGAGGTCATGGGCCGCTCGCATCTCGCACCCGAAGTCTTCAACTGTTCGGCGCCCGACACGGGCAACATGGAGGTGCTGGAGCGCTATGGCACGAAGGAGGACAAGGAGCGCTGGCTGAAGCCGCTGCTCGCAGGCGAAATCCGCTCCTGCTTCGCCATGACCGAGCCTGCCGTCGCCTCATCCGATGCGACCAACATCGAAAGCTCGATCGTTCGCGAGGGCGACCATTACGTCATCAACGGCCGCAAATGGTATACCACCAACGCGACCGACCCGCGCTGCAAGATCTGCATCTTCATGGGCAAGACCGATCCCGACAATGCGGACCGCCACAAGCAGCAATCCATGATCCTGGTGCCGATGGACACAGCGGGCGTCGAGGTCAAGCGTGCCCTGCCCGTGTTCGGCTTCTACGGCGTGCCCGACCGTGCCTCCGAGGTCGTCTTCACCAACGTGCGTGTCCCCAAGGAGAACATGCTGCTGGGCGAAGGCCGCGGTTTCGAGATCGCGCAGGGCCGCCTCGGCCCCGGCCGCATCCACCATTGCATGCGGCTGATCGGGCTTTCCGAACGCACGCTGGAGAAGATGTGCCGGAGGGTGCGCAGCCGCGTCGCCTTTGGCAAGCCGGTTTCCGAGCAGACGGTGACGCAGGAGCGCATCGCAGAGGCCCGCATCATGATCGAGCAGGCCCGGCTGCTGACGCTCAACGCCGCATACGCGATGGACACCGTCGGCAACAAGGTGGCGACAGCGGAGATCGCGATGATCAAGGTCGCCGTGCCCAACATGGCTTGCCAGATCATCGACTGGGCGATCCAGGCCCATGGCGGCGGCGGCACGTCGAACGACTTTGGATTGACCCAGGCCTATGCGACCGCGCGTTTGCTGCGTCTCGCCGACGGCCCGGACGAAGTCCACAGGAACCAGATCGCGCGGTTCGAGCTGAAGAAATATTCGAACGCCTAGCGTCGCAAGCATTCCGCCCGTGCGGCTCGCTCTCTTTCCTTCTCCCCTTGCGGCAGAAGGTGGCGCGAAGCGCCGGATGAGGGGTCTGCTTCCGCGGAGACAAACCCCTCACCCCAGTGAGCTGCATCAACCAGCGGAGCTGCCCTCTCCCGCAAGGAGCGAGGGCAGGATGACACGCAGCCCGATTACAACCAGCGCCGTGGCGCCCTCACTCAATTCACCACGTACACATCGGGATCGAAGCTTGAGCTCGGCTTCTTGAAGGCGTTGCGCAAGGCGCCCGACATCGGGACGTTGTAATTGAGGCCGTTCGGCGGCGTCGGCGATTCCAGCCACTTCTTGTAGAGGGCCTCGATCTCCGGGCTCGCGTACAGCTCTGCAGTCGCGCGGTCGGCGAGCGCCTTGAACGGCGCGTCCTCCCGCCGTAGCATGATCCCGTAAGGCTCCGGCTTCGAGAAGGTCTCCTCGCTAATCATGAAGAGCTGTGGTTCTTTCGAGCGCGCGATCGCGACCGCGAGCTGCACGTCGTCGAGCGCGTAGGCTTGGGCGCGATCGGTTTCCAGCAGCAGGAAAGCTTCGGCCTGGTCCTTGGCCGGCATCACATTGATGCCGAGATTGCGCTCGGTGTTAACCTTGGCGAGCTGCGTCAGGTTGACCGAGCCGGCCACCGCCGTCACCGCTTTGCCCTTGAGATCGTCGATGGTGTTGATCTTTGCGGCTTTCTTGGCCGCAGATCGCGTGGCGCTGAGGAAGTGCGTGTTGGTGAAGGCGACCTGCTTCTGGCGATCGGCATTGTTGGTGGTCGCCGAGCAATGCAGGTCGAGCGTCCCGTTGACCATCAGCGGAATCCGGTTCGACGATGTCACGGCGAGGGTGTCGACGGCGATGTCGGGTATACCGAGCTGCTTCTTCACGGCATCCACGATCCTGAGGCAGATATCCATGGCAAAGCCGACCGGCTTCTGGTTGCCGTCGAGATAACTGAACGGGACCGAGGCCTCCTGGTAGCCCAGCGTGATTTTCTTGGTCTCTTTGACCTTCTGAAGCGTACCCGACAGGTCTTCGGCGGAGGCGGCAGTTGCAAGGCATGTGAGGGCCAGGACAACGGTGGGTAAACGCATCGGGAACTCCTTGAGGAGGCTTGCGCCCCCATGCCGGGCGCAGCAATCGCGCCGTTGATAGCGCAGGCGCGCGGCAGCCGCCAGACGAGCTTGCACCTATCAGCTATCGCGGCTTGCGATAGGGTGGACCGGCCTTTTGTCCCCCTGGAGTCGGGGCGCTCAAGCGCCAGGATGGCGCTTACGCGTCGATGCCGCGCTGGACCAGGATCCGCTCGGCGCTGTCGTTCCAGACGTCCATCTTGGTGATCTGGCCATTCCGCACCACGAAGCGGTCGACATAGCGGTTGCCCTCGAACGCGGACCCATCCATCCATTCGCCGTAGAGCGTGCCGACGCTATAGACCACGGTCTCGCCGTCGCCGGGGCAGACGTCGAAACGGTCCATCTTCTTCTTGACCCAGCGGTAGCGCTTGGCGTTGAAAGCGGTCGGGCCGCGCGGATGATCGAACTCGCGCCCACCGGTAAAGGTGATCACCGTGCCCGGCGCCATATAGGCAGCCGCGGCGTCCGGATCGGGGATCATCGACGCCGTGAGATAGGCTTCCACGATCTCGGCGTCGGACGACGGGCCGGCTTCGGCTTTTGCGGCAGCGGACATGGCTCATTCTCCAGGGCTTGCGAATACTAGCGCCGCTCTCGGGGAATACGTGCATATATTTTGAACATTTCCGTCGCTACACTGCCGACAATCTGGAGCCGCCAAACGCGGCCGAATGCACTAAATTCCTTCCGCAAGAGCCATGACCGCCCAATCCGCCTTTGACCTCATCTTTCGCAACGCCTTGCTGCGTGGTGCCGCCGACCCGATGGACATCGGCGTCACGCGCGGCCGGATCACCGCCATCGAACCGACGCTCGCTTGCGAGGCCGCCGAAGTCGATGTCGGCGGACGCCTCGCCCTGCCCGGCTTCGTCGACAGCCACATCCATCTCGACAAGGCCTGCCTGCTCGGCCGCTGCGGGCATGATCACGGCAGCGTCTCCGAAGCGATCCGCGCCCTCTCCGAGATGAAGAAGGGTTTCTCGGTCGAGGACGTCTACGCGCGCGGCGCCCGGGTACTCGAACGTGCCATCGTCCACGGCACCACGCGCATGCGAACCCACGTCGAGATCGATCCCCGCATCGGATTGCGCGGCTTCGAGGCGGTGAAGGCGCTGAAGCGTGACTATGCCTGGGCGATCGACCTGTCGCTCTGTGTCTTTCCGCAGGAAGGCCTCACCAACGATCCCGGCAGCGAGGAGCTTCTGATCCAGGCGCTGCGCGATGGTGGGGAGGTGATCGGCGGCTGCCCCTACACGGACACCGACCCGAACGCCCATCTCGCACGCATCTTCGACCTCGCCGAGGCGTTCGACCTGGACGTCGATCTCCATCTCGATTTCGATCTCGATCCCTCCTGGTGGCACCTCGACGAGGTCTGCCGGCAGACCGAGCGGCGCAACTATGGGGGGCGCGTGGCAATCGGCCACGCCACGAAACTCTCCGCACTGCCACCGGAGCGGCTGAGGGCCGCCACCGCGCAGCTGGCCAAGGCTGGCGTTGCCGTCACCGTGCTGCCGGCAACCGATCTGTACCTGATGGGGCGGGAAGCGACCCACAACGCGCCACGCGGGCTGACGCTCGCCCACAAGCTCGCCGCCGACGGCGTGCTGTGCTCGATCGCGACCAACAACGTGCTCAATCCCTTCACGCCGTTCGGCGATGCCTCACTGCTGCGAATGGCGAATTTCTACGCCAACGTCGCGCATGCCTCGGTGAACGACTTCGATACCTGCCTTGATCTCGTGACCGAGCTGCCGGCGCGGCTGATGAACCTTGGGGATTACGGCATCAAGGTCGGAAACCCCGCCGATCTCATCGTGCTCGATACGCAAGACAGCCGCTTCGCCGTCGCCGAGCTGCCGGATGTCGCAATGGGCTTCAAGAGCGGCCGGCAGACTTTTGCGCGGCAACGGCCCACTGTGTTCCGCCCCGGCTCCTGAGCCGCTCTGGACGCATATCTGCATTGAAGCGGGGCGAATTGCCGCGTTATTTCCGTTAGATGTTACCGTCGATCGCTCTCATATTCCGAATCCGGTAGAATACCGGATAGTCGATCCGCGCTGATTGCCGATAGCTGAGCGTATTGCCAGTCCCGCGGTGCCGTTCAAAGCAGAACCTGCACTGAAGTCTGCATTCAACGGGGAAGCATCGACATGTTCAGCGCATTCAGCAGCATCGACCATCGCGCCATTCGAGCGAGAACGCCCGGCGATGCCGCTATAATACGGCTCGACGGCATCGGGCATGTCCTGTCAAACCTCGATCTGGCGAGCATCCGGACCCAAGATGACTTGACGCGCATGCTCCTGACGCTCGACACCGCCGACAAGTGCATTCGGGTGATCCGCGCGGAATACCGGACCCAAGTCGCGAACGATCGGCTGGCCCGGAAGTCCGAAGACCTGATGGCGTTGATCGAACACGTCCGCGACGAGCTCACGGGCTGTTGCACCGTAAAATCCTGAGCAAGAGCCGCCCTATTTCTCGCGATTGATCTTCGCCAGGATTCGGTCCGCCTCGGTGCGCCAGTCAGCGTTGCGGGCGAACTCCTTGGTACCCTTCGTTCCGAACAGGCCCTCGTCGGCGAGGTCCGCCACCCAGGCCTGCCGCTCGGCGGTGCCCTGCGCGGACCACGGCGTCAGCCCGGCTTCACGCACGGTCTCGGCGACCTCGCGTACTTCCTCGGCGCGGCGGCGGCCATGCTCGATCACACGCTGGAAGCAATAAGCACCCTGCTTCTCCCAATCGATCGTGGGAAAGGTTTCCGCCAGTGAAGCCAGCACCGCATCCTCGACGCCATGGGCGCGCGCGGTGGTGAAGCTTTCGATGACCATGGCCTCCAGCCCCTTGATCATGATGCTGCGACACATCTTCACCGCCGATGAAACACCGAGCTTGTCGCTCGCAACTCTGGCCGCAAAACCCATCGCGTTCAAAAGCGGCTCCAGCTCCCTGGCCCCGGGACCGCCGAGCAGCAGCGGCACCTTGATGCGATAAGGCGGCACCGACGTCATAACCGCGCCCTCGACATAACGTCCGGCGGCGCCATCAATCAGCGCGGCAGCGCGCTGCTTGGCGGCGGGAGACGCCGAATTGAAATCCAGGAACCAGGTGCCCTGATTGATCGCGGCCGCGCAGGCCTTTGCCACCGGCACGGCCTGGCTCGCGGTGACCGCGGAGATGATGAAATCGGACTTGGCGGTCAGCTCGGCGTGCGAGGCTGCGCGCCCCACACCGAATTTTTCAGCATGCTCGTGCAGCGAACCACCCTGCTCGCCCGCGAGCTTGATGTCAAAGGCTGTGACCTTGATGTCCTGCTGGCGCAAATCCTCGGCCAGAATCCTGCCGACCTCGCCATAACCGACCAGCCCGACCTGCCATCGCTTGGGATCGCCCGCCATCAGTTCAGTCCTCGCGTTGTTGCGTCGAACAGGTCCTCAACCGCATAGCGGCGCGGGATCAGCGCCTGCTGGAACGCGTAGTCGACGATCAACTCCAGCGACCTTCTGTTCGCTTCGATTCCGAACGGAACCAGGTCCGGCGTTGCCGCAGGCCCCGCCTGCGCCTTATTTTGCTTGAGGAGATCATAAATGCCCGAAACTACGTCAGGACGCGATTTCGCTAGCTGCTCGGTCACGACCACGAGATGGTTGACCGGCACGACGCCGCGGCGCGCGTACCATATGGCGGCTTCCGCGGCCGGATCGGGGAACAGCGGCCTCAGCTTGGGATCGTTCGAGGCCTCACCAAGGACGACGTCGAGCTCGCCGTCGAGCAGCATCTGAAGTATCTTCTTGTGCTTCGGCGCGCGCTCGGTGGTGTCGACATATTCGGCGACATGCGGGTCTTCGAACGTGACCCAGCGGATCTTGTCGAGGTTGACGCCGTAGTCGTTGGCGAGGATGCCCCTGATCCAGGCGCCGGTCGTAGTCGTGAACGAACGGATGCCGACGCGCTTGCCTTCGAGATCGGACGGCCCGAGGGTTCCCTGCGCAGGACTATAGAACGCGTAGGAATGCTGGAAGCGGCCGAGCATTGTGGCAGGCAGCAGCACCAAGGGCTTGCCTTGCGCCTTTGCCATCAGATAGGTGACGATCGCCATCTCGCAGACGTCGAACGCTTGCTCGCGCACCATCGGTTTGAACGCAGTGTTGGTCGGCGTGTATTCGATGAAGTCGAGGTCGAAGCGGTTGGAGCGGAGCTCGCCGCTCTTCACCGCCTGGACATGGGGGTGACTGCCGAGCACGGCCTTCAGCTTGAGACGATCCATCGGCCCACTCCGCTGATTGTTTTAGACGTCCTCGGGATTGTCGACATAGACGAGCCCGGCCTTCGCCAAGGCCTCGCGCATGCTGTACATGTCGAGGCCCAGCTCGCCCGAAGCCAGCCGCTTGCGTTTGCCGCCTTCGTCCGCGTTGCGCTTCCTCGCCTTCTCGGCGACCTCGGCCGCGTAGCGCTTCGGCACCGCCACGACGCCGTCGTCATCGGCCACGATGATGTCGCCGGGATCGACGTTGACGCCGGCGCAGACCACGGGGACATTGACCGAGCCGAGCGTCGCCTTCACCGTGCCCTTGGCCGAGACCGCGCGCGACCACACCGGAAAGTTCATCTCGTGCAGTGCCCTGATGTCGCGGCAGCCGGCATCGATGATCAATCCCTGCACGCCGCGCGCCTGCAGCGAGGTTGCGAGCAGCTCGCCGAACATGCCGTCGGTGTTGTCGGTGGTGCAGCCCACGACGAGGATGTCGCCCTTCGTGCACTGCTCGACCGCGACATGAATCATCCAGTTGTCGCCGGGCTGCGCCAGCACGGTGACGGCGGGGCCGGCGATCGCCGCGCCGGCCCAGACCGGCCGCAGATACGGCTTCATCAGTCCGAGCCGATCATAGGCCTCGTGCACGGTCGAGACGCCGTACTCCGCCATCCCAGCGGGATCGGCACGCTTGATGTTGCGAACGACGACCGGCTTCATGCCAGCTCCTCCGCAACCGTCGGAAACAGCCGCTGATAGGCCTCGCCATAGGTCATGGACACGCCGGTGTTGCGGCTGCCCTGGATGCCGCGGTTGAGCGCGACGCGCTCGTAATATCCCCACAGGTGCTTCTGCGCGGCGAGGATCTGGAACGCCTCGTACTTCTCCTTCCAGACCTCGTCGATCTTGAGGAGCAGGTCCGGCTTGTAGTTGCATTGCTCCGGCTGGTGCGGCTCGAACAAAAACACCGGCGGGGCCGAATATTTGTACTGCGCGCCGGGCTTGTGGCCCATCGCCTGCGCGACCACGCGGGTTTCCTGCGCGAAATGCGCCGCGTTCGGATGGTCGAAATTATAGGGATCCTCCAGCGCGTGCGTCAGCACGAAGCGCGGATTGAGCTCGCGGTAGATGTCGACCATGCGGTCGAAATGGGCCTCGGCGAGCTTCAGCGGATAGTCGCCGCAATCGAAGAACTCGATCTCGGCGCCGAGCAGCTTGGCCGCCCGCTCCGCCTCGTCCTTGCGGCCGGCCTTGACCGATTCCAGCGTCGCACCCTTCTCCTTCCAGGCGAACTGGCTCTCGCCGCGCTCGCCGAAAGACAAGCAGACGATCTTCATGCGGTAGCCCTTCTTCGCATGCAGCGCGATGGCGCCGCCGGCGCGCCAGACGAAATCGCCCGGATGGGCCGTGATCACGAGACCTGTTTTCATGGGACAAACTCCCCTCTATCGTTCGTCAACGTCATCGGTTCATCGAGTCGCGACAGCGGATTCCTCGCCGTCGAGCACGCGCCTCAGGCGGTCGGCATCGAGTGCGCCTTCCCATTTGGCAATCGCGATCGTCGCGACCGCGTTCCCGATCAGATTAGTTGGCGTCAGCCCCTGCGACATCAGGCGGTGGATGCCGAGCACGAGCGCCACGCTCGTCACCGGAATGCTGCCGGTGGCGGACAACGTTGCCGCCAGCACGACGAAGGCGGCGCCCGCGATTCCCGCCGCGCCCTTGGAGGTCACGAGCAGGATCAGAAGCAGCTCGATCTGCTCGGCTAGCCCAAACGGCGTGTTGGTCGCCTGTGCCAGGAACACCGAGGCGGCGGCAAGGTAGAGGCAGGTGCCGTCGAGATTGAAGGAATAGCCGGTCGGGATCACCAGCCCAACGACGCTGCGCTCGCAGCCGGCCTGCTCCAGCTTGGTCAGCATCCGCGGCAGCACCGTCTCGGACGATGTCGTGGCGATGCAGATCAAGAGCTCTTCCCAGATGTAGCGGATCAGCTTGAGCAGCGAGAAGCCACACAGACGCGCGACCGGGCCGAGCGCCACGATGATGAAGATCACGCAGGTGAGATAAAAGCCGCCGAGGAGCTTGCCCAGCGAGGCCAGCGAGCCGACGCCGAACTTGCCGACCGTGAAGGCGATGGCGCCGAAGGCGCCGATCGGCGCAGCCCACATCACGAATCCGACGATGGTGAATACCATCTTGGCGGCGATGTCGATGAGATGGACCAGCGGCGCGGCGCGCTCGCCGAGCTGCACCAGCGCAAATCCGCACAGTATGGCGATGAAGAGCACCTGGAGGATGTTGCCCTCGGCAAAGGCGCCGACGAACGTCGCGGGCACGATGTTCATCAGGAACGGCACAAAGCCGATCACGCCCGTCTGCTTGACATAGGGCTCGATCGCGCTGGCATTGAGACTGGCGGGATCGATGTTCATGCCGACGCCGGGCTTGAGCAAGTTCACCGCAATGAGACCGATGATCAGCGCGATCGTGGTCATGATCTCGAAATAGACGATCGCCTTGACGGCGACGCGCCCGACACGGGCCATATCGGCCATATGCGCGATGCCATGGACGACCGTGCAGAAGATGATCGGCGCGATCAGCATCCGGATCGCCTTGATGAAGGCGTCGCCAAGCGGCTGCATCCTGGCGCCCCCCTCGGGATTGACGATCCCAAGCGCGATTCCGGCCGCCATGGCGATCAGCACCTGGATCCAGAGCTCCTTCCACCAGGCGCGGCCGCGCGGCTTGTCGATCGCGAGCGCCGTCATTGGCCGAACTCGAACAGCCGCGCTGGATTATCGACGAGGATCTTCTGCTGATACTCCGGCTCCGGCGCGAACAGCGGGATTAGGTCGACGAGATCGCCGTCGTTCGGCATCGCCTTGACATTGGGATGCGGCCAATCGGTGCCCCAGATGACGCGGTCGGGCGCCGTCTCGACAATTTTTCGCGCGAACGGCACGGCGTCGGTGAACGGCGGACCGGCCGATGACACCCGCTCCGAGCCGCAGATCTTGACCCAGCATTTCTCGTCGCGCTGCATCAGCTCGACCAGGATCTTGAACGGCAGCTGGTCGAGCCCTTCGGACGCCTTCACCCGTCCCATATGGTCGATGGTGTAGCTCAGCGGCAGCCTTATCAGCGTGTCGGCATGTTCAGGCAGGTCGATCGCATCGAAATGCAGATCAATATGCCAGCCGAGCGGTGCGACCAGCGCGACGATGCGGTCGAACACCTGCTTGTCCGGGACCCCGCCGAGATGGCGGACGAAATTGAAGCGGCAGCCGCGGAAGCCGCCCTCATGCAGCACGCGAAGCTCGCGCTCGGTGATGGTGTCGTCGATATTGGCAACCGCGCGATAGGCCCCGTTGCTCTGCGCGATGGCGTCAAGCGCCACCGTGTTGTCGGTGCCATGCACACTCGCATTGACGATGACGGCACGTCCAACGCCGAGCTTGGCATGCAGCGCGCGGAAATCCTCGAGCGGCGCATCCGGCGGCGTGTAGGAACGCTCCGGCGCGTAAGGGTATTTCGCGCCGGGCCCGAAGATGTGGCAATGCGCATCGCAAGACAGGTTCGGCAGTCTGAACTTCGGCGTGCGCGTGTCCGGATCGGGCGGCGGAATGGTCGGCGTGTACATCATTGCCATCAGATAAACCGCCGAACCAGATCGTGTCTTCAAGTCTTGCTGCTGACGACCGGCCGTCGCCGTGCTGGCGCCTGATCCAGCGCCGGCGCCTGGAACGCGGCCACGGTGGCTTGCACCAATTGCTCGATGGCACTTGCGGCATCGCTGCCGTCGGCCTCGCCGCGCGACAGGCGCGAGACGCGATCCGGCGTCACCAGCGAATAATAGAGTGCGCCAAGCAGGAAGTGGCTGCGCCAGACGATATCGGTGCGCGGAACGTGCGGCAGGCTTTCGTGAACAGCATCGATGAAGGCGTGGCTGGTGTCGTCAAAAGTCTGTGCGATGATCTTTCGCGCGACTTCATTGCCCTCCGCGGACATCACCGCGCGCAGCCGCGTGAACCGCGCCCCGCCCCCGGCAAGATCACTGCCCGAGGTGAAGGCCGGCACGACATAGGCCCGCACCACCGCTTCGAGCCGGTCCTGGAGATCGCGCACGCGCTTGGCGGCCGCGAGCAGCTCGGAACGGCGCAAATTCATTGGCCCGCAATGGCGCCGGTAGATCTCCAGCAGCAGGCCGTCCTTGGTCTTGAAATGATAGGTGACGCTGCCGGGATTGGCGCCGGCGGCCTGTGCGATATCGCGCACCGACACGGCGTTGAAGCCGTTGATGGCGAACAGCTCCTCGGCCGCGGCGAGGATCGCCTCGCGCATGTTCGGCTTGCGGGCCGTTTCCTTGCTGGCGGGGTTGCGGATCATGTGATTTGTACTATCGTACAAAAGATCAGGTCTCGTCAACAAAAACCATGGATGACACCCGGAAAGGCCGAGAGACCGCCGCTGGGTGCAAAGGAGTGCTGGGAAATGCTGGGTTTCAACAAGACCATCAGCGGTCTGATGGTGGGCGCCGGTCTGCTGCTCGCGGGGACCGCCGCACAGGCCGACAAATATCCGAGCAAGCCGGTCCACATCCTGGTGCCTTATGCGGCCGGCGGCGCCGTCGACGTGCTCGCGCGCACCTTGGCTCAGGCGCTGGCCGGGACTTGGGGCCAGCAGCCGGTGATCGACAATCGTCCCGGCGCCGGCGGAATCGTCGCGTCCCAAGCGCTGACGCAGGCCGCGCCCGACGGCTACACGCTGATCCTCGTCGCGAGCGGCCATCCACTCAACCAGTTCATCTATCCGAGGGTGCCCTATGACACGTTCAAGGATTTCACCGCGATCAGCGAAGTCGCCTCCTCCCCGCTCGCGATCGTCGTGGCCAAGGACAGCCCCTATAAGACGCTCAGTGATCTCCTCATCGCGGCGAAAAAGGAGCCGGATAAGCTCTCCTACGGCATGTCCGGCAACGGCACCTCGGCGCACCTCGCGGGTGAGCTGTTGAAATACATGTCCGGCACCAAGATCGTCGCGATCCCCTACAAGGGCGGCGCCCCCGCGCTGACCGCCGTGATCGCCGGCGACATTCCGCTCAGCATCAATCCACTTGCGGAAGCCATCAGCCAGATCGAAGGCGGCGCGGTGCGCGCGCTCGCGGTGACCTCGGCCGAACGCTCCAAGGCGCTGCCCAATGTTCCGACTGTCGCCGAGTCGGGCGTGCCGGGTTACGACGTCTCCGTCTGGTGGGGCGTTCTTGGTCCCGCAAAAATGCCGCCGGAGATCGTCACGAAGCTCGAAAGCGATCTGAAGGCGGCGCTGCAGGACCCAAACGTACTGTCGACGCTCGCCAAGATCGGCGCGGCCCCGGTCGGCTCATCGTCGAGGGATTTCGGCGCCTACATGCATGCCGAGGCGACCAAATGGGAGCCGGTGCTGAAGGCCGCCGACATCCGCGCGCAGTGAGGTGCTTCGCATGAGGACCAGCGCGCTGGACACGATCCAGCGCCAGGCAGGCTTGCGCGGCGCCACGAAGGCCGACGCGCAAGTAGGTCAATTGCGTGCGCTCGCCCGCATCTTCTCCGGCGGCGCGGGACGCCGCACGAAATCGGCGTCATCGTCGCCTCCTCCCGACGGGATCAGGATCGCGCGCTCGCGCGGCAGCGCTTCCGGCATCTCGTCCCGGATGAAGGCGATGAGCTTCTCCCTCATCTCGCAGCGCAGGTCCCAGGACTGCGGCGCGTTCCTGGCGCTGACGAGGGCGCGGAGCTCGATGGTGCGAGCATCCGCGTCAACGACCTGGAGATTGACCACCTCGCCGTCCCAGAGCTTGGACTCCTTCACTGCTTCTTCCAGCCAGCGCCGGATCCGCGGCACGTCGGCACGATAATCGACATGAAACGCAATCACGCCGATCAGGGACGCAGTGTCGCGGGTCCAGTTCTGGAATGGCTTTTCGATGAAATAAGACAGCGGCACCACCATGCGGCGCCAGTCCCACAGCCGGATCACCACATAGGTCGCGGCGATGTCCTCGACCCAGCCCCACTCGTTCTCGATGATGACGGCATCCTCGATGCGGATCGGCTGGGTGATTGCGATCTGCATGCCCGCGATCAGATTGCTCAGCAGCGGCCGGGCGGCAAGACCAACGATGATACCGGCGGCACCGGCGGAGGCGAACAGGCTGACGCCGTATTGCCTGACCGAGTCGAATGTCATCAGCGCGGTCGACACCGTGATGATGACGATGATGATATCGGTGACGCGCTTGAAGACGCGGACCTGGGTGACGTGCTTGCGCGCGACAAAATTCTCGGTGACGTCGCGAAAGTTCTGGAGATACCGTGCCGCGCTCATATCCACGATCCGGATCGAGATCCAGCCGATCAGCGCAATGAAGGCGACGACGAACAGGCGCGTCAGCGGCGTGCGGAAGGCGTCGTCCAGCGGCGCGAGCGGCAGCACCAACGCTACGGCGGCAAGACTGAGGGCCAGCTGAGTTGGGCCCGCGGTGCGGGCGATGAACACGCTCACGAGCGGGAGGCGGGTTCCGAAGGCGCGGTTGAACAGCCAAACCGAGAGGCGATAGATCGACAGGGCGATCAGGATCGCGCCCAAGACTAGAGTGAGGCCGACGAACCACGACGGGATCCACCCGAACATCCTGTCGATGTCGGCCAAAAGGGTCTGCCAATCCATTAATGTCCCCGCATTGCATCCGCGCTTGCGTTCAACGCGTTGCAGCGTCGTTCGCTCCCCCGCTCGGTGCAATGCAGCATCCCTCTGGTGCAATCATCGCCGAACTGCGCTATTTGTGGTCAATCATGACTCGACGGACCGGCAGCGCCGATCTTCCCCTTCACACCGGCCGGGTTCCACCCTGGCTGGCGACCCGCATGTCGTCGCTCGGCGCGATCGTCACACAGGCGATCGTGCATCACTACGGACGCGATGCATTCCTCCAGCGGCTCTCGCACCCGTTCTGGTTCCAGTCGTTCGGCGCCGTCATGGGGATGGATTGGCACTCCTCCGGCATCACGACGTCGGTGATTGGCGCGCTGAAGCGCGGGCTGGGACCGCTCCAGGACGAACTCGGAATCTACGTCTGCGGCGGGCGTGGCCAGCACTCGCGCAAGACCCCGGACGAGCTGATGCAGCTCGGCGACCGAATCGGCTTCGACGGCGCAAAGCTCACGCGTGCGAGTCGCCTCGTGGCGAAGGTTGACAGCGCCGCGGTCCAGGACGGCTTTGACCTTTACCTGCACGGCTTCTTCGTCACCGCCGACGCCAAATGGACCGTGGTGCAGCAAGGCATGAACGGCGACAAGCGGCAGGCCCGCCGCTATCACTGGCATTCCGAGGCGCTGAAGAGTTTTGTCGACGCACCGCACAGCGCGATCGACGGGCCGCGGCAAGGCGAGATCGTCAACCTCACCGACCATCGCGCCGAGATCTCGCGCACCGCGCAGCTCGAGCTTCTGAGCGATCTCGGCCCGGATCGTATCCTTTCCGAATTCGAGCGGCTCACCGGAACTGCGCCCGCGCCCGCACAGGCGACGCTGCCGCACCTGATCATGCCCGGGCATCACGACGTGCGGCCGAAGGACGTGTTTGCGCGCGGCCTGCACGGCACACTCGCTGCTGCGGCCGAGCGCGGCCCGGTCGACTTTCCGGAGCTGCTGCTGACTCCCGGCGTTGGCGCTCGCACCGTTCGTTCGCTGGCGATGGTCGCCGAAGTCGTGCACGGCGCGCCCTACCGCTTCAACGATCCCGCGCGCTTCTCGCTTGCCCACGGCGGCAAGGACCGGCATCCCTACCCTGTTCCACTCAAGGTCTATGACGAAACCATTCGCGTGCTGAAGGGGGCGATTCAGAACGCAAAGCTCGGGCGCGAGGAAGAGATGCAAGCCATCAAGCGCCTCGACGACCAGGCGCGGCGGCTGGAGCGCACCGCGCATGGGCCATCCGTCGAATCCTATATCGCCGGAGAGCGTGCGGCCTCGCCCGATCTCGACGGCCGTTCCGTGTTCGGCTGGGAGCGTGATCTCGGGTCGACAAAAAAGCAGACCGGCTGAAAGCCGGTCCGCGAGTTCAGCGGGAAGGAACGCCGCTCTCAGGTCTCGTCGGTGCCCGGCTCCTCGTCGAGCCGGTTGGCCGAGTGGTCCTGATATTGTTCGGTCTGGATCGCCTTGCCGTCCATGCCGCGAATGTCCGAGTGCTGCGCCTTGTCGCGGTTTGACAGCACCATGTTGTCGCCGATCTTCTCCTTGGGCACGTCCGTCATGGCGCCGCTGCCGTCGCCCTTGCCATGCATGCCCGATCTGAAATGCGTCTTGCTGCCACGACCACCTGGCATCTTTTTCTCCTCTTGCTTTGATCGCCCGTGCAGCTCAATGCTTCTGCTGTGCCGGCGTCGGTTTCGGCGGCTTGTGTCCGCTTTGGCCGGAATCATTGTGCTTGTTGTGATCGCTTTCCTGGTTGAGGCCGCCTCGGCTCACCGGGAATTCACTCTGTCGCGCCTCAGGTCGCGCCCGGTGAACGGCCGTATTCTCCGGATTGTGGCCGAGGGCGCGCTCAAGCTCTCGCGCGTCTGGAACATCCGGCTTGCGCTCGAGGATGCGAACCTGTTGCTCGTGGGTCTTCTTGCCTTGCATGCTCGTCCTCCGGAGCTATCGGCCTCTTCGGTGCGTGCCACTGCGTGCGATGTCCTTGTCGATGCCGCCAGCGGCGTTCACGTCGTTCTCGACGTCGCCTTCGATCGTGTTCTCGCCCAAGGCGTCCTCGAGGTCCTCAGGCGAGATACCGGCCATCGTTGCGCCCTTCGATCCGCCGATCATGGGGTTATTTTGCATATCCTTTTCCGTCGGTGCGTAGAGTTTGGGTTGCTTGTTGGTCATGCCTCACCTGCCTCCGCCTTTTCCGGCCTCGTCATGCCTGTGGTGTGAATCGTGCTCGCCACCTCCGCCGGAGACGCGGCTGTGGTTGCGCTGCGGGTCGTCCGCCGCGGGCTTCTTCACTTCGAGCGGTGCCTTCGCATTCTCATGCGATGCGCCTGGTCCGCCCTGACGGTTGCTGTTCGGTGTCTTGGTGGATGTCGACATGAGGGTCCGCTCCTCAGCGATCTTGCTGATAGCCTTGGTTGGTGGTGTTCTGCTTGATGTTGCCCTGCTGCCCTTGCTGGTCCGGATTTTGCGCACGCTGCTGGCCGCGCGGGGCAGTCGAGGACACTTGCTTGCTGTCGCCGGTTCCCTTCGGACTTTGATTCTCGGCGGGAACAGGTGGCATCTTGCCGGTCATGATGCTGTCTCCTGTTGTTGATCTGCGACATCGACCGGAGGAACTCGTCGCGGCTTTCGATGTCGCAAAAACAACTAGAGCAACGGCATGCCGTTCCTACCGACGAGTGCAGAGAAATTTTCCGCAAGGTGTAAGTCTCAGCAGGCCACTGGCTGGGAACGAACCAACATCGATCCAGCTGATGCTGTCGCCTGTGCTGCGTGGCCGTCGGGCACGACAGGGAGGTTCGCGATCGCTCGCATGCCCGGTCGCTTGCGCCAGTGGATCTGAGACACGTCCACAGCAAAGCCAAGCCGCGGCCATCGCACAAACAACGCTTCCAGGGCACACGCTGCCTCGATGCGCGCGAGTTGATGGCCGAGGCAGAAATGGATGCCCGTTCCGAAGGACATGTGACGGTTCGGCTTGCGCGCGGGATCGAGGCTCTCGGGGCGCTCATGCATCGCCGGGTCCATGTTCGCGGCGGCGAGCATCACCATGACGCGATCGCCCTTCTTGAGACGCACGCCCGCGAGCTCGATATCCCGCCTCACATAGCGGGGCTTGGAGAACTGCACCGGCGACACGAAGCGCAGGAATTCCTCCACCGCAAGCCCGACGCGGCTCCAGTCCTGTGCCAGCCAGTCGCGGACGCCGGGATTTCTGAGGAGCTCGTAGACAGAACCGCTGATGAGATGCGTGGTGGTCTCGGAGCCCGCCGCGAGCAGTAGGAACACCATCGACACCATTTCGTCCGGCGTGATCTGGCCGCCCTCGCGCTCGACCTGAACCAGCTCCGCGATCAGGCCTTCGCCGCCCCGCACGCGGGCAATCTGCAGCTGCCGTTCGAGGTAGGCTCGCATCTTGCGGAACGCGAACAGCATGCGGAAGAAGCTGGCGACGTTCGTAAGTGAGGACATCGTATTGGCCCAGGCGATGAAGCGGGGGCGATCGGCCAATGGCAATCCGAGCAGCTCGGAGATCACCGCGAGCGGCAGGATGCGCGCATAGCGCTGGACGAGATCGGCCGGGCTTCCTGCCAGGAACAGCTCGTCGGCGAGCCCGTCCGCGATGGCGCGGATGCGCGGCTCCATCGCGACGATCGCGCGGCGGCGGAAGGCCTCGTCAACAATGCTGCGCAGCCTTGTGTGGTCAGGCTCGTCCATTGTCAGCATGTTGTTGGCGATGGTTCTGACGTAGTTCGGCATCCACCAGCGTAAACCCGCGACGTCCCCATCCTCCTTGCGCAGCGTGAAATCGGTGCCGTCCTTCAGGACCTGCGCGGTGGCCTCATGGGTCGTGGTGATCCAAACATCGCCGACGAGAGGAAATCGCGCCGCGACCACAGGACCGGACATGCGCAACGTTGCGATCGCCTTGGGCAGATCGCGAAAGAAGGCCTCGCTGGTGAAATCGAGGCGTGGTGCCATGTGATCACCGAAGCGGTTGACGGGGTCTCACCAAGATGGTGCACGACGCCGCCCGCGCAAGGGAACCCGGAACCTCCGCTTCGGCTTCGGTGCAGGCGTGAGAGTCGAGTCTACCCCCGCCCCGGCGAACGCGGGCCGATCTTGCGCTGCTGCTGGTTGGTGTAGGCGTCCCAATTGCTCCAGCTGCCGTTGCTGAGGCTTCGCAGGTCGGTGGTGAGCGGACGGCGCGTGCGCTTGTCGTGATCGGCGATCACGCGCTCGGATTGCACGATCTTGCGCTTGAGTTCCCCGAGCGCCTTCTGGGTCTGGCCGTTCCGCTTCGAAGACGCGATCTCGCCCATCGTGAAGCGCGCGGTTTCGAGCGCCTTCAACTCGGCGCGGTTCTTCTTCAACTGAACCCGGTGCCAGGCGATATTGCTGTCGCTGTCCGCAACCATGTGGGAACTCCGCTGATTCGTTCCCACAGTGTATCGCGTGCCGAATCGACGCCGCAACGGGCGCGCGGCGGCGAAAATACGGTCTTCTTGCGCGGGGGTTCCGGGCTCAGCGCTCGGCGAAGGCCTTTTCGACCACGAATTGGGCCGGCTCGCCGTGATTGCCCTCGACAAGACCCCGCTCGCCGAGGAGCACGCGGGTATCCGCCACCAGCGCCGGGCTGCCGCAGATCATGACGCGATCGTGGGCCGCTTCCAGTGCCGGCAGGCCGATGTCGGAAAACAGCTTGCCCGACGTGATGAGATCGGTGATGCGCCCGCGATTGCGGAAGGGATCGCGCGTCACGGTCGGATAGTAGATCAGCTGGTTGCGGATGTACTCGCCGATCAGCTCGTCCTTGGGCAGCGTCTCGGTGATCATCTCGCCATAGGCGAGCTCCTTCACGTGTCGGCAACCGTGCAGCAGCACGACCTTCTCGAACCGCTCGTAGGTTTCGGGGTCCTTGATCACGCTCAGGAACGGCGCAAGACCCGTACCGGTGCCGATGAGGTAGAGGTTGCGGCCGTCCTCCAGATTGTCGATCACCAGCGTGCCGGTGGCCTTGCGGCTGACGATGATCTCGTCGCCTTCCTTTAGATGCTGGAGCCGTGAGGTGAGCGGGCCGTCCGCGACCTTGATCGAGAAGAACTCCAGCGTGTCCTCGTAATTGGCGCTGGCGACGCTGTAGGCCCGCAGCAGCGGCTTCTCGCCGACCTTGAGCCCGATCATGGTGAATTCGCCGTTGCGGAAGCGGAAGGTCGGGCTGCGGGTGGTCTTGAAGGAGAACAGCGTGTCGGTCCAGTGGTGGACGCTCAAAACGGCTTCCTGATTGAAATTGCTCATCTCACCCTTCCGTGGCGCGTCGTGGCGGTTTTCAAGGCGGCAGCTATGCGTCGTTTGTATACGATCATTTGTGTACTAATGAATAATCCGGCTTGATCCCGCGGTCAAGGCTGCCCAAGATCGGAAGCGTTGCAGTTAAGGACAAGGACCCATTCCATGGCGCATGACGCACCCCAGGCCACCGGACCCTCGAAGCTCGTGATCCGCAATATCGGCCTGATCCTGTCCGGCGCGCTGGAAAAGCCGATCCTGGACGGCGACACCATCGTCGCCGAGAACGGCAAGATCACCGCGATCGGCCGCTTCAAGGACCTCAACACCGAAGGCGCGACCACCATCGTCGAGGCCAACGGCACCACGGTGGCGCCCGGCCTGATCGACAGCCATGTCCATCCTGTTGCGGGCGACTGGACGCCGCGCCAGAACCAGATCGGCTGGATCGACAGCAATTTGCATGGCGGCGTCACCACGATGATTTCCGCCGGCGAGGTGCATATGCCCGGCCGCCCGCGCGACGTCGTGGGGTTGAAGGCGATGGCCATCTTCGCGCAGCGTGCATTCTGGAATCTGCGGCCTGGCGGCGTGAAGGTTCACGCCGGCGCGCCTGTGATCGAGTGCGAGATGGTGGAGGAGGACTTCAAGGAGTTGGCCGCAGCCGGCGTCAAGCTGCTCGGCGAAGTCGGCCTGGGCGGCGTCAAGGACGGCCCCACGGCGCGAAAAATGGTCGGCTGGGCTCGCAAATATGGCATCCAGAGCACGATCCACACCGGCGGTCCTTCGATCCCCGGCTCCGGATTGATCGACAAGGATGTGGTGCTTGAGGCAGACACCGACGTGGTTGGGCACATCAATGGCGGTCACACCGCGCTTCCCGACGACCAGATCCGCTGCATCTGCGAGGGCTGCAAGCGCGGCCTCGAGCTCGTTCACAATGGCAACGAGCGCTCGGCGCTGTTCACGTTGCGCATTGCGCGCGAGATGGGCGATCTGCACCGCGTCATCCTCGGCACCGATGCGCCGGCCGGCTCGGGCGTGCAGCCGCTCGGCATTCTCCGCATGGTGTCGATGCTGTCCTCGCTTGGCGACCTCCCGGCCGAGGTCGCGTTTTGCCTGGCCACCGGCAACACGGCGCGGATGCGCGAATTGGATTGCGGCCTGATCGAAGTGGGCCGCTCGGCCGATTTCGTCATCATGGACAAGGCGCAGCACTCGGCCGGCAAGAACATTTTGGACAGCGTCCAACTCGGCGACCTCCCCGGCATCGGCATGACCATCATTGACGGTATCGTGCGCACCCAGCGCAGCCGCAACACCCCGCCGGCCGGCAGGGTGCCCGAGGTGGTGGCGAAGTGACGCAGCCGGAGCGGCTCGCCGCTCCCGTGCTCCCTTGACAGCATTGAACAAGTCGTCGGCCTGCTGCGTCTAACGCAGGCAGTTCATTGCTGGAACGCCGAGGGAGACATGAAGAATTCGTCGCGGATTGCCGCCGGTGTAGCCGGTGCGGTCGGAGGTTATGTCGCGACCTTTGTGCTGTTTTCAGTGCTCGATCTGGGCAACCGGGCGGACCCGATCACGTCTGGCCTGTTGGCACTGTTCGTCTACTCACCCATCGGAGCGATCGCTGGCGTGGTGCTTGCCAGCTGGCTGGTGACGCGTTCCGGCACGGATGCAGGCAATAGCGGTCTCGCGCGCAACAGCCTGAAATCGCTTGGTGTCGTGGTCCTGCTTTGCGTGGCCGCCGCCGCCACCTACCTGGGCGTCGCGTACATGACGGCCACGCCCTGGCTCAACCGAAACGGCGCCACTCCTCTGCTCGTCTTCGAGGTTCGCCTTCCGGCCGGCGCAACAGTGCCGAAATCACCGCAAGATATCACCATCGAATTGCAGACGGACCTCAACACCATGCCGGGCGAATTGAACGCAGCTGGCTTCCATAGTGACGGCGATCAGCCCGTCATCGCAGGCGAAGTCGAACTGGCGTTCCGAACCTCGCACCGGCAACTCGCCGTCAACATCCAGGGACAGCCCAGCCGAATCTACCCGATCGGATTGACGGCCTCGGCTCCGCATACGCCGGAGTTCGGAACGTGGCGGCGGCTCGCCGATGGCAGCGAAATCCGCTATCGCGCAAAATGGCCGGGGAAGACGTAGCAGGATCACCGCGGTTTCGCTATCTCACAACGCACATAGGTCTGGCGCTTGCCCGGCCCGACCGGGCTGTTGTCCATCACCAGCTTGCCGTCCGCGGCAATGGAAACCCGGGGACTGGAGCGATACTTCTCACCCTCGCCTTCGCAGGCGAGCTTCATTTTCCAGGCGAGCTTCCCGTCGGCAGTGATCTCGCTGGCGCGGCACCGGGTCTCGTACCAATAGAGACGGTTGCCGCCCTCGATGCTCATGCGGTTGGCGCTGTCCTCGTCGCGGCAATCCTTTTTGGTTGACGCCCAGAACCCCTCATAGGCTTGCGCCGCCAGGGCGGGAGCAGACTGGCCCGCCAGCATCACACTCATGCTCAGAGCCATAGCAAACCGGGTCGCCGCTCTCATGTCAAAAACCTCGACAAGACCTTCACCGAGGTTAGTCGCGCCTCACCGCAGCTTGTTCAACAGCGCCATCAGCATCTCGCGCTCCTTTGCCTCGAGCGGCGCCAGCGTCTCTCGTGTGATCGCAAGCGCATTCGGCGCGACCTTTTCCGCCAATTGCTGGCCCGCGCGCGTCAGGCTGACCAGAAGCCGCCGTCCATCCTCCGGATCCTGGCTGGTCTCGGTGAGGCCGCGCGCCGTCAACCGATCGATCACGCCCTTGATGGTCGCCACGTCCATCGCCGTCAGGCGCCCGAGCTGGTTCTGCGAGCATGGCCCGGCCTCGGCGAGCTTCGACAGCGCCGCCCATTGCGTCGGCGTAATGTTGGTGCCGATCTCGCGAGAGAAGATCGCGCTGTGGCGCTGCCAGACCTGGCGAAGGATGAAGCCGACCTGCTCGTCGAGCACATAAGGCGGCTTTGCCGGTTTGACGCTTTTCTTCGCCGCGACGCTTCTCGCCATCCGCTCGATGCCCTTGCCCTTTGCCTTCACAACGACAGATGCGCGTCGCGGATATCCGGACGCGCGTCGAGCTCGGCCATGGTGCCGCCGAAGCAGATGCGGCCGCGCTCGATGATATAGGCGCGATCGGAGATCAGCCGCGCAAAATGCAGATTCTGCTCGGAGACGACGATGCTGACGCCCTCCTTCTTCATGGTCAGGATGGCCTCGACCATCTGCTCCACGATTTTCGGCGACAGGCCTTCCGAGGGCTCATCCAGCAGCACCAGCGATGGATTGCCCATCAGCGTGCGCGCGATGGTGAGCATCTGCTGCTCGCCGCCGCTCATGCGGCCGCCCGGGCGATTTTTCATCTCGCCGAGGTTAGGGAACAGCGAAAACAGCTTGTCGCGAGTCCAGTGCGGCGCGTTCGGGCGCTTCGGCTGGCGGCCGACCTCGAGATTCTCTTCCACCGTCAAATCGGTGAAGATACGCCGCTCCTCCGGCACGTAACCAAGCCCATCCCGCACGATCTCATGTGTCGGACGCGCCGAGACATCCTTGCCTTCGAACATGATCCGTCCTGAGCGCTGCGCGACGAGCCCGACGATCGAGCGAAACGTCGTCGACTTGCCGGCGCCATTGCGGCCGAGCAATGCCACGACTTCCCCCTCGCCGACTTCGAAGCCGATGTCGAACAGGATATGGGCCGGGCCGTAATGACTATTGAGGTCCTGCACCGTGAGCTTCATGCCGATGCTCCCTCGCGAGGCCCGGCATCGTAGAGGAGGCCCTCGCCGAGGTAGACCGCCTGCACCTGCGGATTGCCCCGGACCTCGGCCGGCGAGCCCTCGGCGATCAGCGTGCCGCGGTTGAGCACGATGATGCGGTCGGCGTGCTCGAACACCACGTCCATGTCGTGCTCGGTGAAGAGAACGCCGATCGATTTTTCCCGAGCGATCTGCGCGGTCAGCCGCATCAAATCGACGCGCTCGCGCGGCGCCATGCCGGCGGTCGGCTCGTCCATCAGCAGCAGCTTTGGCTGGTTGGCGAGCGCGACGGCGAGCTCAAGCCGCTTGAGGTCGCCGTAGGCAAGCTCGCCACAGGGGCGATCCGCATAGCCGCCCATGCCGACCAGCTCGAGCAGTCGCCCGGCTTCGCCGCGGTCGAAGTTCGGCGCCGAGCCCCAAAGATTGTACAATTGCTTGCCGTGCGAAATCAGCGCGACCTGCACGTTCTCGCGCACCGTCATGGTCGCGAAAGTCGCGGTGATCTGGAAAGTGCGCCCCACGCCCATCCGCCAGATCTCGCGCGGCTTCCTGCCGGTTGTGTCCTCGCCGAGCAGGCGGACGTGGCCGGTATCAGGCTTGTTCTGGCCATTGAGCATGTCGAAACAGGTGCTCTTGCCCGCGCCGTTCGGTCCGATCAGCGCCAGGATTTCACCGGCGCGCAGCGAGAACGAGACGCCGCGCACGGCATGGACGCCGCCATAGGATTTGGTCAGTCCTTCGACCGCGAGAAGTGGGGGCGCGACGCTCATTCGGCGGACTCGATCGGCTTGGCAAGCAAGGGTGACCCCGGCGGCGACGTCTTCCTGCGGCGCTGCGCTAGCATCTCCAGCATGCCGACGATGCCCTTGGGGAAGACGACGACGATCAGAACGATGAAACCGCCGAGCACGAGTTTTGACAGGTCGGTCTGACTGACCAGCCAGATGTTCAAGGCCTTGTAGACGATGGCGCCGATCACCGCGCCCGACACCGTCTCGACGCCGCCGAGCAGCACCATGACAAGGGCGTCGACCGAGAGCGAGATGCCGAGATTGTCCGGAAAGACGCTGCCCTTGAGGTAGGCGAACAGCGCGCCGCCAATGCCCGCGGTCGTGCCCGCGATCACGAAGGCGGTCCACTGGATACGCTTGGTGTTGATGCCGACCGCTTCGCTGCGCAGCAGCGAGTCGCGCGTCGCCCTCAGCGCATAGCCGAACGGCGAGAACACCATGGCCCGCAAAGCGATCGTCACGAGCGCCGCAACACCGAGCGACAGCCAATAGAAATGCGATGGGCTCGCCGCCCAGCTCGAGGGCCAGACGCCCAGGATGCCGTTGTCGCCGCCGGTGACGCTCACCCACTGGAACGCGATCGACCAGACGATCTGCGCGAAGGCGAGCGTCAGCATCGCAAGATAGACGCCGGAGAGCTGCACCGCGAAGAAGCCGAACACGGCAGCGCCCATGCAGCCGAGCAGCGGACCGAGCAACAGGCAGACGATCATCGGCAGTCCGGCCATCTTGGCGAGGAAAGCGACGCCGTAAGCGCCGAGGCCGAAATAGGCGGCGTGACCAAAGGACGCGAGCCCGCCGACCGACATCAGGAAGTGCAGGCTGACGGCGAAGATCACTGAGATCGCGATCTCCGAGCCGACGGTCAGTGCATAATTGCCGGCGAACAGCGGTAGTGTCGCCGCGACGACGAGCGCTGCAAACGCAGCCAACCGCTCATTCGACGTCAGCGGTCGCCAGGGATTGACGGTGAGACCGGGCGTCTTGCGGGCCGGCGCCTCGGGCCTCCCGAACAAGCCCCAGGGCCGCACGATCAGCACCACCGCCATCACCAGGAAGACCAGGATGATAGAGATTTTTGGAAAGATCAGGATGCCGAAGGCGTTGAGCTCGGAGACCAGCACAGCCGCGACGAAAGCGCCGATGATGCTACCGAGGCCTCCGATCACCACGACGACGAAGACCTCGACGATGATGCGCAAATCCATCGCATGATGCACGGCATCGCGTGGGATCTGGAGCGCACCGCCGAGAGCGGCGAGGAAAACGCCGACCGCAAACACGCTCGTGAACAACCATTTCTGATTGACGCCCAGCGCCGCGACCATGTCGCGGTCCTGCGTCGCTGCGCGCACCAGAACGCCCCAGCGCGTGCGCTGGAACAAGAGCCAAAGAATGCCGAGCACGACCGGTCCGAGCACGATCAGAAACAGATCATAGCTCGGAATGTTCTGGCCGAAGAAGTCGATCGCCCCCTTGAAGCCGGGCGCACGGCGCCCCACGAGATCGTCTGGGCCCCAGATCAGGACGACGAGGTCCTCGACCATCAAGGTCAGGCCGAAGGTCGCAAGCAGCTGGAACAGCTCGGGCGCGTGATAGATGCGCCGGAGCAGCACCATCTCGACGATGACGCCGATCAGCGCCACCGCGAACGCCGCCACCACGATGCCGCCCCAGAAGCCGAATGCACCTGACAGGCGCTCCGTCAGTGTGAAGGCGACATAGGCGCCGATCATGTAAAAGGCGCCATGCGCAAAATTCACGATCCGCGTCACGCCAAAGATGATCGACAGGCCCGACGCCATCAGGAAAAGCGACGCTGCGCTGGCGAGACCGGTCAGAAACTGTACGACGTAAAAGGCCATCTGCGGTCCGGGTTAAGCGTAAGTCGCAATATTAGGCTTCATCCTTCGAGGCGGCGCTACGCGCCTCCTCAGGATGAGGTCGGGACCCTCATGGTGAGGAGCGCGGCTGCGCCGCGCGTCTCGAACCACGAGGCCCCGGTCTCACTTTGGATCAATCCTTCGGACGCAGCTTCTCGACTTCGGCATCACTTGGTAGATAGTCCGCGCCCTTCTTGTAAGACGAGTCCACCATCACGCCCTTACCGTCCTTCAGCGCGGTCTTGCCGACATAGGCACCGAGCGTCGACTGGTGATCGATCTTGCGGAAGGTGATCTCGCCCAGCGGCGACGGCATCGAAAGTCCTTCCGCCGCAGTGATCAGCTTCTCCGGATCGGTCGAATTGGCCTTCGCCAGGATCGCCGCCGCCGACTTGATGGTCTGGTAGCCAACGATCGAGCCGAGGCGCGGATAGTCGTTGTACTTGGCCTGATAGGCCTTCAGGAACGCGTCGTGCTCGGGCGTCTTGATCGAGTACCAGGGATAGCCGGTGACGATCCAACCCTCGGGTGTCTCCTCCTTGAGTGGATCGAGATATTCCGGCTCACCGGTGAGGAAGGAGACGACCTCGCGTCCCTTGAACAGGCCGCGGGTGTTGCCTTCGCGCACGAGCTTGACGAGATCGGCGCCGAAGGTGACGTTGAGGATCGCTTCGGGATTGGCCGCGGCAACCGCCTGCACTACCGGACCGGCGTCGATCTTGCCCTGCGGCGGCCACTGCTCATCGACCCACTGGATGTCGGGCCGCTTCTCCGACATCAGCTTCTTGAACACCGCGACCGCGGACTGGCCGTATTCATAGTTCGGCGCGATCGTCGCCCAGCGCTTTGCGGGCAGCTTGCTGGCCGCTTCCACCAGCATCGCGGCCTGCATGTAGTTCGAAGGACGCAGTCGGAACGTGTACTTGTTGCCTTTCGACCAGGTGATGGCGTCCGTCAGAGGCTCGGCCGCCAGAAAGAACACCTTCTTCTGGTTGGCGAAGTCGCTGACCGCAAGACCGATGTTCGACAGGAACGTACCCGTCAGCATCGCCACGCCCTCGCTCGACACCAGCTCGTTGGCCGCGGTCTGCGCATCTGCCGGCTTGCCACCATCGTCCTTGGAGACGACGATGAGCTTCTTGCCGTTGATGCCGCCGGCCGCATTGATCTCTTCGACCGCGAGCTGCCAGCCCTTGCGATAGGGCTCAGTGAACGCCGGCAGCAGCGAGTAGCTGTTGATCTCGCCGATCTTGATGTCCTGCGCAAGGGCCGAATGAGCCATGCCGCTTGCCAACAGCGCGAACGCCGCCCCGACAAAATAGTTCTTTGCTCGCATCCCAACCTCCACTTTCTGAAAAGATTAACGCAGTCCGTCTTCGCCCTTGATCTCCGCAACGGTCAGCCCGCCGACGCGCGGCAAAGGACGGCCACTGTCGGTGACGGCGACCGCGACCATGATCTCGTTGGCGCGCGGCGCGTCGTTGATCTGCACTTCCATGCCATCGAAATGACTGCGCACGAAGGCTGCATCCTTGTGGCCCAGCGGAACGTCCAGCGTCGTGCCGGGTCCACTGCGCTTCTTCGACGACGGGATCAGCGCAGCGCCTTTGCCCAGCACTTTACGCACCGGCGCGCCCATTTTCGGGTGAAGGATGGCGGCTGCATGCTCCAGCTCGCCATTCTCGCCGACGGCCGCGGCTTTGCCATAGCTCTGCGCCTTGGACCCGTCGATGCCGAGCGCCGCCACCGCGCGCTTCGAGAGCAGCTCGCCGAGCTCCTCGCCAATCGCGATCAGCGGCGAGAGATCCTCGACATACTTTCCAGCAAACGGATTCTCGATCACGGCGATCGCCGCCGCACGCCGCGTCGGCGGTGAGACCTGGCGGCCCATCTCCATCTGCGTCTCTTCGACGACGGTGACGATCTTGCGGATGATCGCGCTCATGATTGTTTCCTCAAACCGCTTCCCAGTTCAGGCATGGACCGCGTTCTCTTGTACAAGCGGGCGCGATCGTTGCCGTTCAATATCCTTGGTCCCGATGACAATCATATCACCACAAAGCTGCAACACGGCACCCTCGATCAATCCGCGATCGAATAATTGCCGTGCACATTCCGCGCCAGATTCGAGCGCGGTGGTGATCTCGTTCTGCGACAATCCACCAACGTTGCGGGTCACGAGCCGCGCGCCAAGATCGCTGTCGGGCTGAAGTTCGTTCGCAGGTTTTCGGATGATGGCGGGATGCCCCGGCAGATCGACGGCGTTCGCAACGATCGTCGCGGCCGCGTCGGCTTGCGACGCCGTTCCGGCCAGCACGGTCACCGCATCGGCAATCCCGAGGGAAAAGCTGCGGCCGTGCCGTCCGCTGGTCGCAATGCCACGCACGGGATCATCGGCGTCCACCCTGATTGTCCGCATCACGCCGTCGCGATCGGGCCGGTCCATCAGGCCGACCGAAAAATGCTCGCCCTCGCCGAGATGCAGGGCAATGTCTCCGCCATTGTTGACATAGGCCCGATCGAGCGCCGCAGCGTTCAGCATTGCGCCCAACACCTCCTCCGCCACGCTGCCGGCCACAGCGGCCATCGGCGTGATGAAGCCATCACCGGCATAGGGCGCCACCGCGGCGTGCATGCGATGCGCCACAACGCCTCTCAACGAGGTCCGCTCCTCGACAACGGTCCGCAGTTCCGGCAGTTCCGCGCCGAGCTCGTCGAGAAGCCCGGTGAACCGTTCGGCCGCAGCCTTATAGGCCTCGCGCACTGCGTCGGCCGCCCCCCTCGCCTCGACGATCAGGTCGATCGGTCCATCCTGCAAATGCAGCCGCCGGCCGTCAGACAGCAACGCGATTTGCGGGAGCCTTGTCATGCCCGGGGGCCCGGGATCGGGTTCTGCCAGGGCAATTGGCGGACATCGTCGCCGCCCTGAACTTCGGCGAGCGGCTTCACATAATCCATGTGCCCGCCGAGCGCCGCATAGTCCGACAGCTTCATCGTGAATTCGATCGGCGCCACCAGCGCGGGCGTCGGCACGTAACCGAATGCCCCCGCCGGCATCTGCGTCACGTCGACCATGTAGGTGATGCCGCCGCCCGGCCAGACATAGACCGGCGCGCCGCCACTGGTGACGCGCGTCAGCGCCTCCTTCACCGAGCGCGTCAGCCGCACCGGATTGTCGGTCACGCCCGCCCGCAAGGAACCACCGGCGCCCGCCATGAACAGCACCGTGCACAGCGCCGGCTCGCAATTCTCCTGAATGCGCTCGACCGAAAACTTGAGGTCATCCGGCATCTCGGTCTCGACCGGCTTCAAGGCTTCGTCGAGCACGTAATAGGACGAATGCTCGCCCGTCGTGGAGACCATCAGCATCGAGAGGCCAGGCTTGGCCTCCTTCGCGTCGAACGGTCCCAGGATTGCGAGCGGATCGGAGATATTGGTGCCGCCCCAACCCGTGCCGGGATCGGCGACCTGGAAATAGCGGCCGGGCGTCGAGCGGCGCCCCTTCATCTTGATGCCGGTATCGGCGATGTCGAGCAGCTTGCCGGCCTGATGCTCCGAGAGCACGCCGGTGATATGGTCGTCGACCACGACAACCTCGTCGACCTTGCCGTGCCATTGTTTGGCGAACATGCCGATCGTCGCCGAGCCGCAGCCGACGCGCATGCGCTCTTCTTTCATGCCGTTGACGATCGGCGCCTGGCCGGCCTGCACCACCACGCTCGCCCCGCCGTCGATGGTGAGCTCGACCGCCTTGCAATTTGCGAGGTCCATCAGCGTGTCACAGGTGACGCGGCCTTCCTTCTTGGAGCCGCCGGTCAGATGGTGCACACCGCCGAGCGACAGCATCTGCGAACCGTATTCGCTGGTGGTGACATGACCGACCGCCTCGCCTTGTGCACGAACGGTCGCCGTCTCCGGCCCGAGATAGCGGTCGGTGTCGATCTTCACCTTGATGCCGCAATAGGAGAAGATGCCCTCGGTGACAACAGTCACCATGTCGACGCCATCGACCTCCGCCGAGACGATGAACGGCGCCGGCTTGTAGTCGGGATAGGTGGTCCCCGCGCCGATCGCCGTTACAAAGGTGGAAGGCTCGTGGACGATCTTGCCGTCCCAATCTTCGGTGCGGCTGAACGGAACGAGCTTGCCGCCATGCGACACGGTGCGCTCCAGGATCACATGCGGATCGACGCGGACGAGCTTGCCTTCGTGATTGGCATAGCGGTCGCAGGCGCCCGCCGCGCCCGGCTTGATGTAGCACATCACCGGACACGCATCGCAGCGGATCTTGTCGATGGCGGCGCTCGTAGGTTCAGTCACCATGTCAAAGCCAGCCGACAGTGCAGTTATCATTTGTACACGAACGATGTTGCGCGCCCTCCCGATGACTGTCAAGCGGCGGTGCGGCGCAAAACATACGCCTGCCGCATAAAACCTCATTTGCCTATCCGCCCTGTCCACAAAGAAGGCACTCGCGCTGCACTGCGGCATGTCCGGCTTGCACGTTTGTGTACAAACGGTATCGTCGCAACGTAGATTTTGCGCGGACTTGGAATTCGCGAAGCCTTGGCCGCGGCGCTCAACGACTCGACTTGGGAACGAGGATGACGCAGACACCGATCCGCATCACCGTGAACGGCAGAATCCACGAGATCACTGCGGCGCGAGACACGCCGCTGCTCTACGTGCTGCGCAACGATCTCGCGCTCAACGGTCCGAAATACGGATGCGGCCTCGGTGAATGCGGCACCTGCACTGTCCTGATCGATGGCGCGGCGGCGCGCTCCTGCGTCATTCCGATCAGTGGCTGCGCCGGCCGCGACATCGTGACGCTCGAAGGGCTCGGTACCCGCGACAATCCGGATGTGGTGCAGCAGGCCTTCATCGACGAGCAGGCGGCGCAATGCGGCTATTGCCTCAACGGCATGATCCTGACGACCAAGGCGCTGCTTGCGATCAACCCGCGGCCCACCGAACAGGAAGCGCTGGCGGCGCTGCGCTACAATCTCTGTCGCTGCGGAACGCATATCGAAATCCTGCGCGCCGTGATGCGTGCGTCTGGCCAGCTTGCCGAGGCCGGTGATTGATGGCCTCCCCGCATCCGAACGGAGCTGAGCTGCAATCCGGCTCGCTCGTCGTCGTCCGCACGGTGGACGAGTGCACATCCGAGACCTTCGTCCGCATCACCGCGGACGGTTCGGTCACAGCCTACAATGGTCATGTCGATCTCGGCACCGGCATCCGCACGGCGCTTGGTCAGATCGTGGCTGAAGAGCTCGACGTCTCCTTTGCCCGCCTCGTCGTGGTGCTCGGCGACACCGCAACGGTGCCGAACCAGGGCGCCACGATCGCAAGCGAGACCATTCAGATCACTGCCGTTCCCCTGCGCAAAGCCGCCGCGCAGGCGCGTCACTTCCTGATCGCACGTGCGGCCGAGCACCTGGAGCTGCCGGCAGCCGATCTCAGGATCGAAGACGGCCTCGTGCGCGGGCACGACAATCGCAGCGTCAGCTATGGCGAGTTGATCGGCGGAGAGACCATTCGTCTCGAGCTTGCCGACGACGTCGCCGTCAAGCCGGTCGGCGATTACGCCATTGTCGGCCAATCGATGCCACGCGTCGACCTGCCCGCCAAGGCCACGGGCGAGCTGACCTTCGTGCACGACATCCGTGTGCCGGGCATGCTGCACGGCCGCGTGGTGCGCCCGCCCTATGCCGGCGTCGACGCCAGCCCGTTCGTCGGCACCAGCCTGATTTCGGTCGATGAATCCTCGGTGCGCGACATTCCCGGCATCATGGCCGTCGTACGCATCGGCGATTTCGTCGGAATCGTCGCGGAGCGCGAGGAGAACGCGATCCGTGCGGCCGAGCAGCTTGCAGTGAGCTGGCGACCGACGCCGGATCTGACCGATCTCGCCGACGTCGAGACCGCGCTGCGCGCCAATCCATCGACGCCGCGCACGCTGATCGACAAGGGCGACGTCGATGCTGCCATTGCCGGTGCGGCCAAGCCGATGCGGCGCACTTACGTCTGGCCATATCAGATGCATGCCTCGATCGGCCCGTCCTGCGCGGTCGCCGACTTCCAGGACGGCAACATCCGTGTCTGGTCGGGCACGCAGAACCCGCACGTGCTGCGCGCAGACCTGTCACTGCTGATCGAGCGTCCCGAGAGCGAGATCGAGGTCATCAGGTTGGAGGCCGCCGGATGCTACGGCCGCAACTGCGCCGACGATGTCACCGCGGACGCTTTGTTGCTCTCGCGCGCGGTCGGCCGGCCCGTGCGCGTACAGCTGACGCGCGAGCAGGAACACGCCTGGGAGCCCAAAGGCGCCGCGCAGCTCATCGACGTCAATGGCGGCCTGGATGCGGCGGGCGACGTCGCTGCCTACGATCTCGCTACGCGCTATCCGTCGAATGCCGCGCCGACGTTGGCGCTGTTGCTGACGGGACGGATATCGCCGAGGCCGGACGTCCTCCAGATGGGCGACCGCACCGCGATCCCGCCTTACGATTACGGCCACATGCGCGTCGTAGCCCACGACATGGCGCCGATCGTGCGCGCGTCCTGGTTTCGCGGCGTCTCGGCCCTGCCCAACACCTTTGCGCATGAATCCTATATCGACGAGGCCGCAACCGAGGCCGGCGTCGATCCGATCGAATATCGCCTGCGTTACCTGAAGGACCAGCGCGCGGTCGATCTCGTCCATGCGGTCGCCGAGCGGGCGGGCTGGACGCCGCGGCCGGTGCGCGAAGAGAAAGACGGCAAGATCGTGCATGGGCGCGGCTTTGCCTATGCGCTCTACGTCCACAGCAAATTCCCCGGCTATGGCGCGGCTTGGTCGGCCTGGGTCACCGACGTTGCCGTGAACAAGTCGACCGGCGAGGTCAGCGTGACGCGCGTGGTTGCTGGGCAGGACTCCGGATTGATGATCAACCCGGACGGTGTGCGCCACCAGATCCATGGCAACGTCATCCAGTCAACCAGCCGCGCACTGATGGAGGAGGTCTCGTTCGAGCGCGGCGCAGTCGCGGCGCGGGAATGGGGCGCCTATCCGATCATCCCCTTCCCTGACGTGCCCAAGATCGACGTGTTGTTGCTCCCGCGGCCGGACCAGCCGCCGCTCGGCGTCGGCGAATCCGCCTCGGTCCCGAGTGCGGCTGCGATTGCGAACGCGATCTTCGATGCCACCGGCGTGCGATTTCGCGAGCCGCCGTTCACGCCCGAGCGCATCCTGAATGGATTGCACAGCGGCGGGCCGGCCACGCCGCAGGCGCTGCCCGCTCGCGCTGCGCCACAACCATCCCGTATCTGGGAGAATCCATTCGCCAAACGCGCCGGCATCTTCGCGACGGTCGCGGCCGTCTGCACCGCGGCGATTGGCATCGGTGCGGCTGTTTTGCCCAGCCGCGCCATCGCACCGATCGCGCGGCCAGACCCATCGGTCTATTCCGCAGCGACGATCGCGCGCGGGCAACAACTGGCCGCACTCGGCAATTGCGCGGAGTGCCACACCATGATCGGCGGTGCGCTCAACGCCGGTGGCCGCGCGCTGGAGACGCCGTTCGGCACGATCTACGCGACCAACATCACGCCCGACGTCGAGACCGGCATCGGCGCCTGGTCCTATCCCGCATTCGAGCGCGCGATGCGCGACGGGCTGCATCGCGACGGACGGCAACTCTATCCCGCCTTCCCCTACACGCACTTTTCGAAGACTGGCGATGCCGACATGCAGGCGCTTTATGCCTATCTAATGGCACAGCCTGCGGTGCGCGCGACGCAGCCGGCGAATACGCTCGCCTTCCCGTTCAATCTCCGCCCGCTACTTGCCGGATGGAATGCGCTGTTCCATCAGACGCGCGAGTTCAAACCTGATCCTGCCAAGTCCGAAGTCTGGAATCGCGGCGCTTATCTGGTCGAGGGCCTCGGCCATTGCAGCGCCTGCCATTCGCCGCGCAACGCGCTCGGCGCCGAGCAGCGCGGCGCCTATCTCGCCGGCGGCTTTGCCGAGGGCTGGGAGGCGCCGCCGCTGACCTCACTCTCGCACGCGCCGATCCCATGGAGCGAGGACGAGCTGTTCGCCTATTTGCGCACGGGCCACTCGCGGTATCATGGCGTCGCCGCCGGACCGATGGCGCC
Organism: Bradyrhizobium sp. 155; assembly: GCF_023101105.1. Lineage (NCBI taxonomy): Bacteria > Pseudomonadati > Pseudomonadota > Alphaproteobacteria > Hyphomicrobiales > Nitrobacteraceae > Bradyrhizobium > Bradyrhizobium sp. 155. The sequence goes on from NZ_CP064704.1 coordinate 4,620,356, forward strand.
TGTTGTCAGGGATCTCACAGCCTTGCCCGATCAGGACATCCGCGCCATGGCCGTCTATCTCAACTCGTTCTATGACACCGCGACCGACGCGAAAGCGCAGGATGCGATCGCTCTGAAGCTAGAAGCTTCAACGCAAGTCACGACGGCGTCCTCCACCGGCGCACGGCTCTATCAGGGCGCCTGCGCCGTCTGCCACGAAGTCGGCGGCCTGGCGCTGTTCGGCAGCCGCCCCTCGCTCGCGCTCAACAGCAATCTGCACAGCGCCACATCGGACAATCTCGTGCAAATCATCCTGCACGGCATCGCCGAGCCGGTGTCGAGCGATCTCGGCTACATGCCGGCCTTCAAGAACAGCATGAGCGATGCGCAGGTGGAGGAACTGGTCACATTCCTGCGCAAGCAGTTCGCACCAGACAGGCCGGCATGGACCGGCGTGCGTGAGACGGTCACGCGCCTCCGGACCTCAGCACATTAAGCGTGCTTCTTCACGTCCACCGGCGGCGTGCCGTGCGTATGGAAGGACTCGATCGTCTTCAGGCCCCACGCCTGCCCCTTCTTGCGTTCCTCTTCCGTCCATACGATCGGCTTCCAGTCGGGCGCGAGGATGAGGCGCGCGCCGGCATTGGCGACTTCGACGCGATTGCCGCCGGGCTCGTAGACGTAGAGAAAAAAGGTCTGCTGGATCGCGTGCTTGTGCGGGCCGGTCTCGATGTGGATGCCGTTCTCCAGGAAGATGTCGGCGGCGCGCAGGATCTCCTCGCGGCTGTCGAGCGCGTAGGTGACGTGATGGAAGCGGCCGGGCGTGCCGGAATGGTCGAGCGAATAGGCAAAATCGTAGCTCTTGTTCGACATCGTCAGCCACATCGCCGCTTCGCGGCCGTCGTTCAGCACGATCTGCTCGGTGAGCCGGCAGCCGAGATAGTTCTCGAAGAACTCGCGGTTGGCCTTGATGTCCACGGCGAGGCAATTGAGGTGGTCGAGGCGGCGGACATTGACGCCGCGCGCGGGAAAGCGCTGTGCCTGGTTCTTCAGGGCGGGCTTCAGGTCGGGCGGCGCCTGATACCATTCGGTCTCGTAATAGAGCTCGACGATGTGTCCATCGGGATCGCGGCAGCGGAAGGTCGGCCCCTGCCCCATGTCGCCGTCGATCCAGCCGATGTCGAAGCCGGACCCCTTCAGCGCCGCGACGCGGCGCTCCAGCGCCTGCTGGCTGCGCGCACGCAACGCCATGTGCTCCATGCCTGACGTCTTCGACGCCGTCAGTTTGAGCGAATAGCGCTCATAATCGTCCCAGCCGCGCAAATAGACCGACTCGCCCTTTTGTCCGCTGACGGTCATGCCCATCACGTCGACGAAGAATTTCAGGCTCTCGTCCGGCTTCGGCGTCAGCAGCTCCATGTGGCCGAGATGAGCGAGATCGAAGATCGGTTCGGGCTGCATGGGTCTCCTCCAAGACGTGGCTTGCGATCCGCTGGACCGGTCCCGCGATCCGGCGCAGGCTGTAATGCGCTCACGAGCCGGTGGGCGGCAGCGAGGCCGCCGGTTTATTTGTACTAATGTACAAATGATTAGGTCTCGTCAACAAATTCAGCGTCGGCGCTGCGAATGACGGGCCGTTCGGGACGACGAGCCGTCCCCAGAAAGGGGGACCGACTGCCCGAATGGTAAAATCTTCCTTAAACCTCCCGGGGCCCCGGCCGGCAAAAAGCAGCATTCCCACCGTTTCTGCCCACAAGTATGTATGGGAACAAACCTCGCACCCGAATTGTCGCGGATTTAACGAAGCGCCGGCGCCTGCCGCTTAACCGTTTGTCCAGCGACGGCCGTGCATAGTCCGGGCAACCCGTTGCTCTTGCCAGGTTCATTCATTGTGACATCATTTGGACGCGTGATTTCGGTTCGCGGATCGCTCGCCCGGGTCGGGCTGCTGGCTGAAAGCCGGATGCCGGTCTCGGAAGTTCGGGCCACCGTCGGCCGCTTCGTCAGTATCCGCTGCGCCAGCTCGGTCATCGTCGCCATGATCACCGAGGTGTCCTGCGAGAACCTCTCGAGCAACGACAATTTGATCGCCATTGCCTCGGTCGACCTGCTGGGCGAAATCCTCAACGCGACCGGCAAGGCTAAATTCCAGCGCGGCGTCACCAACTATCCGACCATCGGCGATTCGGTCGACCTGATCACGAGCCAGGAGCTGCGCACGATCTACGCGCCCACCGGTTCCGACCAGATCAATGTCGGCTTCCTTCAGCAGGACAGCTCCGTCGTCGCCTATGTCGACATCGAGGAAATGCTCTCCAAGCACTTTGCAGTGCTGGGATCGACCGGCGTCGGCAAATCGACCGGTGTGTCGCTGTTGCTCAACGAGATCCTCAAGGCACGCCCGAACCTGCGCATCTTCCTGCTCGATGTGCACAACGAATATGGCCGCTGCTTCGGCGACCGCGCGCTGGTGCTCAACCCGCGCAATCTGAAACTGCCATTCTGGCTGTTCAATTTCGAGGAAATCGTCGACGTGCTGTTCGGCGGCCGCGCCGGCGTGCCCGAGGAGCTCGACGTCCTCGCCGAGGTCATTCCGCTCGCCAAGGGCGTCTATACCCAGTACCAGAACGCCGACCGCATCGGCTTGAAGCGCATCGATCCCAAGCAGATCGGCTACACCGTCGATACGCCGGTGCCTTATCGCCTGGTTGATCTGATGTCGCTGATCGACGAGCGCATGGGCAAGCTCGAGAACCGCTCCTCGCGCATCATCTATCACAAGCTGATCTCCCGCATCGAGGCGGTCCGCAACGACCCGCGCTACGCCTTCATGTTCGACAACGCCAATGTCGGCGGTGACACCATGGCCGAGGTGATCAGTCACCTGTTCCGCCTGCCGGCCAACGGCAAACCGATGACGGTGATGCAGCTCGCCGGCTTCCCGGCCGAGGTCATCGATTCCGTCGTCTCGGTGCTCTGCCGCATGGCCTTCGACTTCGGCTTGTGGAGCGACGGCGTTTCGCCGATGCTGTTCGTCTGTGAGGAGGCTCACCGCTACGCCTCGGCCGATCGCAATGTCGGCTTCGGGCCGACCCGCAAGGCGGTGTCGCGCATCGCCAAGGAAGGCCGCAAATACGGCGTCTATCTCGGCCTCATCACCCAGCGTCCGGCCGAGCTCGACGCCACCATCATCTCCCAGTGCAACACGCTGTTCACGATGCGCCTTGCCAACGAGCGCGACCAGGCGCTGCTGCGCGCCGCGGTGTCGGATGCGGCCGCGAACCTGCTTTCGTTCGTGCCCTCGCTCGGCACCCGAGAAGTGCTGGCATTCGGCGAAGGTGTCGCGCTGCCGACGCGGCTGCGCTTCAAGGAGGTGCCGCCGCATCAATTGCCGCGCGGCGAAGCCACGATCAGCAGCGTGCCCTCCGTCACCTCCGGTCACGACATGCATTTCGTCGGCGCCGTGCTCGAGCGCTGGCGCGGTGCCACCTCGCAGCGCGACGTGCCGAACGATCCGGTGTTCTCGGCGCCGCCCGCGAAGACGCTCTCCAGCATCGAAACTCCGATGCTGCAACCGTCGATGGGGTTGGATCCGGACCGCTTCTCGCTGCTGAAGAAGCCGCTGCGGTAAAGCGACGCTCGTTTTCCAGCGCCGGCATTGCGAGCCTGGCGTCACGTTGAGCATGGCACCCGCATCGACTATGGTTGCCGGCCCCAAGCCGGAATCCATGCCCATGACAAAGCCTGTGCAACGCTTCGCCGCTCCCGCCCTCGATGCGCTCCCTGACGACATCCGCACGCGTCTCCTCGCCGTCCAGGAGAAGAGCGGCTTCGTGCCGAACGTGTTCTTGACGCTGGCCTACCGCCCGGACGAGTTCCGCGCCTTCTTCGCCTACCACGACGCACTGATGGAGAAGGACGGCGGCCTCAGCAAAGCCGAACGCGAGATGATCGTGGTCGCGACCTCGGCAGCCAATCAGTGCCAGTATTGCGTGATCGCGCATGGCGCGATCCTGCGTATCCGTGCCAAGAACCCGCTGATCGCCGACCAGATCGCCACGAACTACCGCAAGGCCGACATCACGCCGCGGCAGAAGGCGATGCTCGACTTCGCGATGAAGGTCTCGGCCGATGCGCAGCGGATTTCCGAGGACGATTTCACCGCGCTCGCGCCGCATGGCTTCAGCGACGACGACATCTGGGACATCGCCGCAATCTCCGCCTTCTTCGCACTGTCGAACCGGCTGGCGAATTTCACCGGCATGCGGCCGAACGACGAATTCTATCTGATGGGACGGTTGCCGAAGAAATGACCGACCGCCGCGAGGGCGGAAGGAACGCATCGCCACAATGCAGCGGATGAGTTCCCGCTTGACGGGAACTCTGTGTTTTCGCAATCGCACACGTTTAATTAAGAATCTCACCCTCAACTAGCACAAACGCCTTGGCACAACTTGCGCAGTTTCCGTCCCCGGAGACGCGGATGAGTCGTGCCTGTTGGGGGGCTTCTCATGAACGTGCGGGCATTTGTTATCGCGACCTGTATTGGCACGACATTCTTCGCTGCCGGATACGCATGGAACTATCAGCCGGAGATCATCAACGCGAACGAGATATGGAGCATGTACGAATCGGAGCACGGCAAGGCGCGGGCTGCCGTCTTACGCGTCCTCGTTGCGCCGAATTCAGCTCACTTCAACGGCCTGCGAACGATCGATGCAGACCAGGCAAGATACGTATGCGGCTCCGTAAAAGCGATGGACAAGGAGAGGCAGTATGTCGAGGCCGCGTTCGTTTACACCGTCTCGATCGATTTTGCCCGTATCGACGACGACGGCCGGATGACGTCGCAGCGCTCTGCTTACAAGCCCTGCCCAGGCGCGGCCGACGACAAAATTGCCGACCAGAACACGCTGATATCGCCAGGCGCGCTGTCGATGATCAAGACCATCGAAAAAGTCATCCCCAAGTCGAGCGGCGGAACGATGGAACAACAGCTTGGCCAGCTGGCCGGACAGACAGCGGCGGTGGCGCCAGGTTCGGCGGTCCCGCGGAGATCAGCCGGCTCATCGGGTTCGCCAGCCTCAGCAGGGGCAGGATGGGCGCCAGCAGCACAGCATTCAGGTTCGGGCGTGGAGGCGCGACAAGCAGATGAACTGACGTGGCGTGTCGATCAGCCGCCGGCTGCATGGCCAAGTTTCCCCTCGGACCATCCGCTGGCGAAATCGGCGCAGAAGCGGACGAGCGCCGAGGCCCTGGCTTTCGCAACAGATATCGAGGCTCGCTGGGAGAAGGCCAAATCATCTGGCGTTCCGGCCAAGCGTCCTTCGCCTGAGGAGATCAAGGAAGCATGCCGCGCGCTACTTAGGATTGATCCCGCGGACAAGGATTATCCGCGGGCCTGGGCCGCCTTTGTGCGGTTGCGCAAAATCGATCGCGACGCTGCTGGTTGAACTGGCGTGAACCTGTCCTAGCGCTGCGCCATCAACTCGAGCGCCGGGGCAAAGCCCTCGGAAAAAGTCAACGTCTTGGCATGGTGAACTGCGGCAAACGACGCCGAGATCCCGGCTGAAGCGACCACGAGCAGGGCAACGGCGAAAACCAGACGGCGCATTTCGGCCTCCTGTGTGAGCTCGACAATTCCAACAGATGGCACGGCTTTGTTTCAGCACTGCTTCGCGCGGACGGGAGATGGTTTCACTCAAGAGGCTGTGATCAGATCCGGTTTGCGAAGCCGCATGCCTTGCTGCTGCGAGCGTTGCGCCTAATCATCCTCCGCTGGCCCACACCAGCCGGGCAGATAGATCGCATCCTTGCTCTTGGCTGAGGACATCGCCTTCTCGAGCGCCTTGTCGAAATTGGCATCCACAGTCTTGCGCGACAGCTTTCGACGCAGATAGTCGGCCCACAGGAATTCGGAGAAGGGCGTGGTGTCCTTGGCGAAGCCGCCCATGCGGCGCAGTTCGCCGGCAAGGCTCCGGAAAGGATCGTCCTTGAGGTCGACGACGGATTTGGGCAAATCGCGGAACGGTCGCCGTTCGCCCTTGGCGTCGTAGGGGTAAACCCAGCGCTTGTTGTCCATCACGCCCCAGAACGCTTCGCGCTCAACCATCCTGAGGTCGCCGACAATGGTGACCAGCACCTCCTTGACGCCCTCGTCGTGCAGCGCGCGACCGAGATGATGATGGTCGATCACGTAATAGCGCTCGTCGGGGCCGTGCACGACGGGGATCATATGCTTGCCGAGCAGATCGGCCTGCTTCTTCTTGTCGTGCTCGCGCCAGCGCTTGCGCTTCTCCTTGACCTCACGCATCCCGACCGTCATCTGCGTCGGCCGCAGCGACAGGATCGACACCGGATGCACTCTCGGTTCGCGCGTATTGGTCATGGTCGAAAGGCCCCTAACATGGTTGCAGCTGCGTGGTCAGGTTCCCTGGACTATGTCATGGGCACCGCGCCGGCAAATGCATTCGGCTCGGTGGATATTATTGCATCGCACCCTCTGCAGGCCCGGAACGACCACGGTTCCACGGTCCTTCGTTCGCAGTCCTGCAGGATAGTGCGAACGCGCAATGCACGTGCGCGTTGAGAAAATTGTCTGCAACGCGTTCACTACGTGTGCTATCTAAAAATCGCTGCTTCGGAGTGATCCCTGCACCATGACAACCCAGCGGCCCATAAGCTCGGATGACGAGCACCGGGTGCTCCAGTTCAGGCCGCGCACCTCGCCTTCCCCGACGGCCCACCGCGGCAACGCTAGCGTGCAGCAATTGCGCGTCGCGCCCGAGCGGCTCGACCTGTCGCGCTACGAGGAGCCCCGCACCGAACCGGACGATTTCCGCCATCGCATGCTCGCCAATATCGCGGCGCTGGCCTTCACCATCGCACTGACCGCGATCGGGATCTGGCTCGCGGTGAGCATCGCCGACCTGCGCCGGACCCAGGATTGCGTGCTGATGGGCCGCCGCGACTGCGTCAAGATCACGACGCCGCACATCTAGGCAGGACATCTGGTAAGCAAGACGTCTGGTAGGCCCGCTGGCGCTCCTTCGGCCGAAACGGCTCAGCCGGGGCGTCCCCAGCCCGGTCCCCACACCCGTCCGGCTCCATTGAACTCAGGGCGGCGCTCCGATATACGGGCTTTCGACCCGGCCAGAGGGGGGTTGAGGGCGTCATCGGGGCGCGATGCCCACCCATCGTTCCACTCTGGAAAATCTGACAAACATCTGCAATATATCAAAGGCTTAGTGATGTCCTCCACATTCGATCAGGTCGCTACGATCATCGCTGAAACCTGCGACATCCCGCGCGACACGATCACGCCGGATAGCCATGCCATCGATGACCTCGGCATCGACAGCCTCGATTTCCTGGACATCGCGTTCGCGATCGACAAGCAGTTCGGTATCAAGCTGCCGCTGGAAAAGTGGACTCAGGAGGTTAACGACGGCAAAGCGACCACCGAGCAGTATTTCGTGCTGAAAAACCTGTGCGCCCGCATCGACGAACTGGTTGCGGCCAAGGGCGCGAGCGCCTAAGCGCGCGGTCATGCAACTCGAATACTTCCACATGATAGATCGCGTCGTCGACCTCAACGTCGACGCGAAGACGATTGTTGTCGAGGCTCAGGTCCCGATGGAGAGCACCATCTTCGAAGGGCACTTCCCGGGCTATCCCCTGATGCCCGGCGTGCTCCTGATCGAATCGATGGCGCAGGCCTCGGGCTGGCTTCAGCTTGGCGTGCTCAAATTCGAGCGTATGCCGATCCTGGCTGCCGTCAAGGAGGCCAAGGTCCGCGGCTCGGTCTTCCCCGGCGATCTCATGAGCATCGAGGCGAGCCTGGCCCATCAGGGCTCAGGCTACGCCGTGACCGAAGCCAAGATCAAGGTCGGCGGCAAGCTGCGCGCGAATTCGACGCTGACCTTCACGCAGATTCCCTTTCCCCATGCGGATATGCGCGCCCACATGGACGCGGTCGCCAAACGCGTCGGCTTTCCGCAACAGGCCGTATTGCCATGACCGAGACTGCTTCGAAGCCTGCCCAGACGGAAGTCTGGATCACCGGCATTGGCCTGGCCACCTCGCTCGGCGAGGGCCTGGACGCCAACTGGGCCGCGCTTCAGGAGAAGCGCATCAATGTCGACGAGAAGGGCTTTGCACCCTACATTGTGCACCCCCTGATGCCTGTCACCTTCGACAGCCAGATCCCCAAGAAGGGCGACCAGCGCCAGATGGAAGCCTGGCAGCGCATCGGCACCTATGCGGCCGGGCTTGCGCTCGACTCCGCCGGGATCAAGGGCAACAAGGACATCCTCTCGAAGATCGACATGGTGGTCGCCGCCGGCGGCGGTGAACGCGATCTCAACGTCGACACCGGCGTGCTCACGGCCGAGGCCAAGGGCGCCAACGCGCCCGGCTTCCTCAATGAGCGGCTGATGAGCGATCTCAGGCCGACGCTGTTCCTGGCCCAGCTCTCCAACCTGCTCGCCGGCAACATCGCCATCGTGCACGGCATTGGCGGCACCTCGCGCACCTTCATGGGTGAAGAGGTTGCCGGCGCCGATGCCGCCCGCATTGCATTGTCGCGCATCGCCTCCGGCGAGAGCGACATCGCGCTGATCGGCGGCTCGCACAATGGCGAGCGCAAGGACCTGATGGTCCTCTACGAATTCGGCGACTTCAATCTGAAGGACAAGTTCGCCCCCGTGTGGGCGCGCAAGGACCACGCCGGCTTCGCGCTCGGCTCGGCTGGCGCGTTCCTGGTGCTGGAATCGAAGGCCCATGCGGAAGCGCGCGGCGCAAAACCATTCGCAAAGCTGTCGAGCGTCGTTGCCGACCTTGCCCGTCGTAAGACCCCCGGCGACATGGCCGCGACGCTGGAGAAGCTTTGGGCAAAGTTGCCGAAGCGCGACGGCAAGGGCGCGATCATATCCGGCGCGACCGGCGCGGAGCCTGCGACATCAGAAGAGCGCGCCTTCCTGAAGGGCCACGCCGAGTTCCCGGTGCGCTCGACCGGCACGATGTTCGGCCACACCATGGAGACGCAATTCCCGCTCGGCATCGCGCTCGCCGCGCTGTCGATCTCTCGCGGCGCGCTGTTTCCGCCGAACGATTCCACGGGCACCGAGATTGAAATGCAGGGAGCGCCCACCCAGATTGTGGTGGTGGGGGCCGGACACTGGCGCGGCGAAGGCATGGCGCTGGTCGAGGCAGTAAGCTAAAGCGCGTTACGCTTTGGCAGGTTATTGTTTGGGTATGATCTTCTCGGAAAACCGCGTCACGCTTTTTCGGATCATGCTCCAGCTCAAGCGGGGATCGACATGACTGCACCACGCGACAAACTCGGGCGTCCCGTCGTCGTCGTCACCGGCATGGGCATCATGACCTCGCTCGGCAACGGCAAGACCGACAATTGGGCGAAGCTCGTCGCCGGCGAATCCGGCATCCGCACCATCACGCGCTTTCCGGTCGACGGCCTCAAAACCACGATGGCCGGCACGGTGGATTTCGTCAGCGTCGATCCGTTCTCCTCCACCGGCCTGTCCGAACGGATGGCCGAACTGGTGACGCAGGAAGCGCTGGACCAGGCCGGGATCGGCACCAAGGCGGATTTCCCGGGTCCTCTCTTTCTTGCGGTCGCACCGGTCGAAGTCGAATGGCCGCAGCGCCGCGAACTCGGCCGCGCCGTCGGCAAACCCGACTTCAATTACGACGATCTGCTGCGCATCTCCGGTGGCGGCAAGTACAGCGCCTATCACCACCGCTTCATGTTCGGTTCGGTCGCGGCCTACCTCGCCGAGACCTTCGGCACCAAGGGCTCGCCGATCTCGTTGTCGACGGCCTGCGCTTCGGGCGCGACCTCGATTCAGCTCGGCGTCGAGGCGATCCGCCGCGGCGAGACCGATGCCGCGCTGTGCGTGGCGACCGACGGCACCGTGAATCCGGAGGCGCTGGTGCGCTTCTCGCTGCTCTCGGCGCTTTCGACCCAGAACGACCCGCCGCAGGCGGCCTCCCGTCCCTTCTCCAAGAACCGCGACGGTTTTGTCATGGCCGAAGGCGCCGGTGCGCTGGTGCTCGAAAGCTATGAAGCCGCCACCGCGCGCGGCGCAAAAATACTCGGCGTAATCGCCGGCTGCGGCGAGCTCACCGATTCCTTCCATCGCACCCGCTCCTCGCCCGACGGCAAGCCGATCATCGGCTGCATGAACAAGACGCTGGCCGATGCCGGCATGACGCCGGATCAGATCGACCACATCAACGCGCACGGCACCGCGACGCCCGAGAACGACAAGATGGAGTACAATACGACATCGGCCGTGTTCGGCGAGCTCGTCTCGAAGATTCCGGTCACCTCCAACAAGTCGATGGTCGGCCACACCATCTCGGCCGCGGGCGCGGTCGAGGCGATCTTCTCGCTGCTGACGCTGGAGCATCAGCGTATCCCGCCGACGATCAACTACGACAATCCGGATCCCACGATCCTGTTCGACGTCGTCGGCAACAAGGCACGCGATGCCCGCGTCACCGCGGTGATGTCGAACTCGTTCGGCTTCGGCGGCCAGAACGCCTCGCTGATCCTGACCCGCGAACCGGCCTGACCGGACGCATGGCGCTGCTTCCGGCGAGGACGAAGGCCCGCGCGCGGCAGACGGCAAAGTCGATCGGTGGAGGGCTGATCGGCGCTGCCACCGTCGGCATGTTGCGCACCACGCGTTATTTCGATCCAGCCAAGACCTCGGACTTTTTCGCACGCGTCACCAAACTGATCGGCCCGCGCCTGCGCGAGCACCGCATCGGCCGCGCCAATCTCACCGCGGCGTTTCCGGACAAGTCGCCCGAGGAAATCGAAGCCATCCTGATGGGCGTCTGGGACAATCTCGGTCGCGTCGGCGCCGAATTCGCCCATATGGACCAGGTCTGGGATTACGACCGCGATCATCCAGAAAACAGTCGGATCGAACTGCCCAGCCGCAGCATCGAGCTGTTCGATCAAATCCGCGACGACGGCAAGCCGGCGTTGATCTTCGCCGCGCATTTGGCCAATTGGGAATTACCGGCGCTCGCCGCGGTCGCACACGGGCTCGATGCAGCAATCCTCTACCGCCGCCCGAATATCGCCTCCGCCGACCGCATCATCCAGGAGATGCGACAGGTCAACATGGGCACGCTGATCCCGGCGGGGCGCGACGCGCCGCTGCGGCTTGCCCAGGCGCTCAAGGACGGCAAGCACGTCGCGATGCTGATCGACCAGTATCTGACCGGCGGAGTCGAGGTCACCTTCTTCGGCCGCAAGACCCGCGCCAATCCGATGCTGGCGCGCCTGTTACGACAGGTCGAATGCCCGATCCACGGCGTCCGCGTCATCCGCCTGCCCGGCGGCCGCTTCACCGCCGAGATCACCGAAGAGGTCCACCCGGTGCGCGACGCCGACGGCAAGATCGACATCCAGGGCACCACGCAGGCGATCACGAGCGTGGTGGAAGGCTGGGTCCGCGAGCATCCGGAGCAGTGGCTGTGGCTGCACCGAAGGTGGCGGTAGCGGACAGTAGTGCTTACCGCCCCGTCTTCACCCTGGTCCAAAGCCTATTGATGACCCGCTGGGTCGCGGGCTCACGCGCCGTGATGACGAACAGCTTTGCGAGCGTCGCCTCGTCCGGATAGATGTTCTTGTCGTTCAATATTTTCGGATCGACCAGTTTCTGGCTGGCGAGGTTGCCATTGGCGTAGGACAGGAAGTCCGTATTCCTGGCGGCCACGTCCGGACGGTAGAGATAGTTGATCAGCTCGTAGGCTTCGCTGACGTTCCTGGCATCCGCGGGGATCGCGAGATTGTCGAAGAACATCTGCGCGCCCTCCTTCGGGATGGCGTAGCCGATCTCGATGCCGCTTTTGGCTTCGGCAGCGCGGGCGCGGGCCTGCATGATGTCGCCGGACCAGCCGACCACGAAGCAGATCTCGCCGGTGGCGAGCGCGCTCAGATATTCGGACGAATGAAACTTGCGCACGGAGGGCCGCACCTTGGTGACGACATCGGCGGCCTTTTCGAGGTCGGCCTGCTTGGTCGAGATCGGATCGAGCCCGAGATAGTTCATCGCCGCCGGAAAGATGTCGTCGGCGGAATCCAGCATGTGGACGCCGCAGTCTTTGAATTTCGCGAGGTTCTCCGGCTTGAACACGATGTCCCAGCTGTCAATCTTGGCATCCGCTCCGAGAATCTGCTTCAGCTTGGCGACATTGTAGCCGATGCCGGTCGTGCCCCACATGTAATTGGCGGCGTAGACGTTGCCGGGGTCGTAGATCGCGAGACGTTCGGTCACCACCGGCCAGGCATTGGCCAGGTTCGGCAGCTTCGACTTGTCGAGCTTCTGGAAGATGTTGGCCTTGATCTGGCGCTGGAGGAAATAGGCGGTGGGCACCACGACGTCATAGCCGGATTTGCCGGCCATCAGGCGCGTCTCCAGCGTCTCGTTGGCGTCAAACGTGTCGTAGACCACCCTGATGCCCGTCTCCCTGGTGAAGGCCTCGAGGACGTCGGGCGCCACGTAGTTCGACCAATTGTAGAAGTTGACGACCCGCTCCTCGGCCCCGGCAGGAGCGGAGAGCAACGTCAGCGCGGCGGCGATCGCAAGGCCAAAACCACAGCGGCTGACGTTGGTCATCTCCCTACCTCTTGCGCCCGCGCACCGCGTCCGACAGTCGCTCCAGTGCGGTGTCGAGCGTCTCGTCCTTCTTGGCAAAGCAGAAGCGCACCACCGAGGTCACAGGGTCCTGCTCGTAGAAGGCCGAGACCGGGATAGCCGCGACCTTGTAGTCCTTCACGATCCGCCAGCAGAACTCGGTGTCGCTCTCGTTCAGCCCGAGCGGGGACAGGTCGACGGTGAGGAAGTAGGTGCCCTGCGACTTCAGCACGGGGAAGCCGAGGCTCTCCAGTCCCTTGGCGAGGCGGTCCCTGCTCCGCGCCAGGTCCTTGCGCATCGACAGGAAGTACTCGTCGGGCTTGCCGAGCCCGTAGGCGACGGCGGCCTGGAGGTTCGGCGCGGTGGTGAAGGTCAGGAATTGGTGCGCCTTGGCGGCAACGCGCAGCAGCGGCGGCGCGGCGCAGACGAAGCCGATCTTCCAGCCCGTCAACGAGAAGATCTTGCCGGCCGAGCCGACCTTGATGGTGCGATCCCGCATGCCGGGGATGGTGATCAGCGGAATGTGCTTGTGCTCGTCGAAGGTGACGTGCTCCCAGACCTCGTCGCAGATCGCGATGACGTCGAACTCCTGGCAGTAGCGCGCCAAAAGCTCGAGATCCTCGCGCGGAAACACCACCGCGGACGGATTCAGGGGATTGTTGAAGAGCACCGCCTTGGTCTTTGAATTGAAGACGCTTTTCAGCATGTCCTCATTCAGCCGCCAATGCGGCGGCTCGAGCCGGACCAGGCGCGGAATGCCACCGGCCTGGCGGATGATCGGCAGATAGGAATCGTACACTGGCTGGAAGCACACCACCTCGTCACCGGGCTGGACGACGGCGAGGATGGCCGAGGTCAGGGCCTCGGTGCCGCCGGAGGTCACCATCACCTCGCTCATCGGATCGAGCTCGAGCCCGTGCCAGTGGCCGTAATGGGTCGCGATCGCCTGGCGCAGCTCCGGCAGGCCCATCATCGACGGGTACTGGTTGTAGCCGTTCAGCGAGGCCTCGGCCGCGGCGCGGCGGATGTCTTCGGGGCCCGGGTCGTCGGGAAAGCCCTGGCCGAGATTGATGGCGGCATTGTCGCGCGCGGCCTGCGACATCGCCTCGAAGATGGTGACGGGAAGGTCCGCGAAGACCTTGTTGAGGGACGAGCTCTTGGACATCGGCGGGGTCAGCCGCCGATCTTGCTGGGAAGACCCGCCGCCTTCCAGCCCAGCATGCCGCCGGCCAGATGCTTGTCGTAGGGCAGGCCCGCGGCCTGCGCCGCCAGCGAGGCCGTCACCGAACGCTTGCCCGAGCGGCAGGCGAACACGACCTCCTTGCCGGCGGGATCGGGGATCGCCTTGGGATCGAAGGTCGAGAGCGGCACGACCACGCCGTAGGGATAAGCCTCGGCCTCGACCTCGTTCGGCTCGCGCACGTCGACGAGGAGATAGCGCCCTTCCGCGACACCCTTGGAGACCTCGTCCGGGGTCAGATCCTGTACTTGATTTGCCACATCATCCTCCAACGTCGCGGGCCGCTGCCGGGGCGATCCCGGCGGCCGGCAACCTCGCCTCTCGGCCCGCGAAAATCAAGCGCTACAAAGGCTTGAGCTGCCTTGCGCAAGTTAAAGCTAAATCGCAGCGACTTGAAGCGCGACCTTCACGATGCCTGAAGCTCCTGCTTCACACCTCACCGCTAGCTCAGTGTCATTCCCCGCGAAAGCGGGGAATCCGGTACGCCGCGGCCTGCCCGTATCCACGCACTGTTTCTGGGTACTGGATCGCCCGGTCCAGCCGGGCGATGACAACTGCGGAGCTAGATCGTCACCTGGGTGCCGACCTCGACGACGCGGCCGGAGGGGATCTGGAAATAATCGGTGGCGTCGTTGGCGGAACGGCTGAGCGAGATGAACAGCCGGTCCTGCCAGCGCGGCATGCCGGAATGGGCGGCCGGCTTGAGCGCCCTCCGCGACAGGAAGAACGAGGTCGACATGATGTCGAACTGCCAGCCGAGCTTGCGGGCGATCGCCAGCGCCTTCGGCACGTTGGGCGATTCCATGAAGCCGAACTTCAGCGTCACCTTGGAGAAGGTCGGCGAGATCTGTTCCAGCTTCACCCGCTCGGCCGGATCGATGCGCGGGGTCTGCGCGGTCTCGATGGTGAGAATGACGTTCTTCTCGTGCAGCACCTTGTAGTGCTTCAGACTATGCATCAGCGCGGTCGGCGCGCTCAGGGGGTCGCTGGTCAGGAACACGGCGGTGCCGGGCACGCGCTGCGGCGGCCGCTTCTCCAGCATGGCCACCAGGTCGGCGAGCGGGAATTCGAGCTTGCGCGACTTCTCGAACAGCAGCCGGCTGCCGCGCCGCCACGTGTACATCAGGATGATCATGAGCGCGCCGAGCGCCAGCGGCACCCAGCCGCCCTCGAACACCTTGAGCAGATTGGCGGCCAGGAAGGTGAGGTCGAGAAACAGGAACGGCGCGATCAGGGCGGCAGCCGTGAACGGCGACCACCGCCATACCTTCCAGATCACCACGAAGCCCATCATCGCCGTAACCACCATGGTCCCGGTGACGGAGATGCCGTAGGCCGAGGCCAGCGCGCTGGAGGAGCGGAATAAGAGCACCAGCAGGACCACTGCGACGAGCAGGAGCTGGTTGATGCGCGGGATGAAGATCTGGCCGGAATGGGCTTCGGACGTATGGCGAATTTCAAACCGCGGCAACAGACCGAGCTGGATCGCCTGACGCGTCAGCGAATAGGCACCGGTGATGACCGCCTGGCTCGCGATAACCGTTGCGGCGGTGGCCAGCACCACCATGCAGCCGCGGAAAAAACCTTGCGGAAAGAGCTGGAAGAACGGGCTCACGATCGCGCCGGGGTCGCCGAGCACGAGGGCGCCCTGCCCCAGATAGTTCAATGCTAGCGACGGCACCACGATGAACAGCCAGGCGGTCTGGATCGGCCGCTTGCCGAAATGGCCGAGGTCGGCATAGAGCGCCTCGGCACCGGTGACCGCCAGGAACACCGCGCCGAGCGTCACGAAGCCGATGATGCCGTGGTGG
Organism: Bradyrhizobium sp. 155; assembly: GCF_023101105.1. Taxonomy (NCBI): domain Bacteria; kingdom Pseudomonadati; phylum Pseudomonadota; class Alphaproteobacteria; order Hyphomicrobiales; family Nitrobacteraceae; genus Bradyrhizobium; species Bradyrhizobium sp. 155. The sequence continues at coordinate 4,636,063 of NZ_CP064704.1, forward strand.
ATCATGAAGGACACGGCGTAGAGCGGGTTCAGCGCGAACAGCACCTGCGGCTGCTGGATGATCGGGTGGATCGCCGCGATCGCGATCACCGCGAACCAGACGCACATAATCGGGCCGAAGAAGGCGGCGACGCGAGCGGTGCCACGGGACTGCACGGCAAACAGACCGACCAGGATGATCACGGTCAGCGGCACGATGTAGGACTCGAAGTGCAGGGTGACGTCCTTCATGCCTTCGAGCGCCGACAGCACCGAGAGCGCCGGCGTGATCACGGCGTCGCCGTAGAACAGGGCTCCGGAAATGATGCCGAGCAGGACGATGGTTGTTCCGCGGGTGCCGACTGCGCGCTGGGCCAGCGCCATCAGCGCCAACGTGCCGCCCTCGCCGTTGTTGTCGGCACGGAGCAGGATCACGACGTATTTGAGCGTCACAACGACGATGAGCGCCCACAGGATCAGGGAGAGCACGCCGAGCACGGCCGCCGGCGTCGGCACCCCCTCCGCGCCGGAAGCCGCCATGACCGCCTCGCGGAACGCGTAGAGCGGGCTGGTGCCGATGTCACCGTAGACGACGCCGATGCTGCCGAGTGTCAGCGCACCGAAGCCGGCAGTGGTGTGGGCATCGCCATGCCCATTGGCCGCCGCCGTTTCCGGGGCGGAAATCGCGATATCACTTGTCATGGGAGAGCCTGGTGGCCTCTAAAAATGCTTCACTGCACAACGGCAGAAGGGCGCGGGGCTTATAGGCCTGCGCTGCCGGCATAGCCTAGCCAGATTTCGGGCCTTGGCCATGCACATTTGCATGGCTTCGCCGGCCGCCATTTAGATGGTGACCTGGGTTCCGACTTCAACCACGCGTCCGGTGGGAATCTGGAAATAGTCGGTGGCGTCGTTGGCGGACCGGCTCAGCGCGATGAACAAATGGTCCTGCCAAAGCGGCATGCCGGACTGCGCCGACGCCTTCAGCGAGCGCCGCGACACGAAGAATGAGGTCGACATGATGTCGAATTGCCAGCCCTGCTTGCGCGCGATCGCGAGCGCCTTGGGCACGTTCGGCTGCTCCATGTAACCGAAGCGCAGGCGGACCTTGAAGAACTTGTCGCTGATCTTCTCCATCCGGAAACGCTCCGACAGATCGACCCGCGGCGTGTGCGCGGTCTCGATGGTCAGGACCACGTTGTGCTCGTGCAGCACCTTGTTGTGCTTGAGATTGTGCAGCAGCGCGGTCGGCACGAAGGAGGGATCGCTGGTCAGGAACACCGCGGTGCCCTTGACGATGTGCGGCGGCCGCTTCTCCAAGCTCCGGATCAGATCGTCCAGCGGCACCTCGATGCGGCGCGTTTTCTGGATCAGGATCCCGGACCCTCGCCGCCAGGTCCAGATTGTCCCTGCCATGATCACGCCGAACAGCAGCGGCACCCAGGCGCCTTCGAGCAGCTTCAGAAGATTCGCGCTGAAGAAGCTGATGTCGACCACGACGAAGGGCAGGATCACCGCTGCGGCCGTCGCCGCGCGCCAGTTCCACAATTTCCAGATCACGATGAAGCCCATGATGCCGTCAGCAACCATGGTGGTGGAGACCGCAATACCGTAGGCCGAAGCCAGATTGCTGGGGGTGTGGAACAACAGCACCAGCAGCATCACACCGATCAGCAGCAGCCGGTTTACACGCGGCAGATAGATCTGGCCGGCATGAGTTTCCGAGGTGAAGCGCACCTCGAAGCGCGGCAGGAGGCCGAGCTGCACTGCCTGATAGACCAGGGAATAGGCCCCCGTGATTACCGCCTGGCTCGCGATCACGGTCGCCGCGGTCGCAAGTCCGACCAGCGGCAGCACGAAATGCTCGGGCACCATGCGATAGAAGGAGTGTTCGATCGCGCTGGGATCCGACAGCACCAGTGCGCCCTGCCCGAAATAGTTGATCAGGAGCGCAGGCAGCACGAAGAACATCCAGGCCGACTGGATCGGCTTGCGGCCGAAATGGCCGAGGTCTGCGTAGAGCGCCTCGCCGCCGGTCACCGCGAGGAACACCGCGCCCAGTGTCACCAGGCCGATCGTGCCGTGCGACAGCAGGAATTGCAGGGCGTAATAGGGATTGATCGCTGCCAGCACCGACGGATCGTCGGCGATGTGAACGGCACCCAGCACGGCAAGAACGGTGAACCAGACGACCATCACCGGCCCGAAGGCTGAGGCGACCAGTGCCGTCCCCTTGCTCTGGACCGCGAACAGCAGCGTCAGGATGAGAACGGTCAGGGGAACGACATAGTGCTCGAAGGCGGGCGTTGCGAGCTTCAGACCCTCGACCGCCGACAACACCGAGATCGCCGGCGTGATCATGGAATCGCCGATGAACATGGAGGCGCCGACGACGCCGAGCGCCATCAGGAACCAGCTCCGCCGCCCGAGCGCGCGCTGGCCGAGCGCCATGAGGGAAAGCGTGCCGCCCTCCCCGTTGTTGTCGGCGCGCAGCAGCAGCAGCACGTATTTGGCGGTGACGACGATCAGCAGCGCCCAAAGGATCAGCGAGAGCACGCCGAGCACCATGACCCGCGAGACCGGCTGGCCATGGGCCGCGCCCCTGACGGCCTCGTGGAATGCGTAGAGCGGCGACGTGCCGATGTCGCCGAAGACGACGCCGATGCTCCCGAGCGTCAGGCCCCAGAAACCCGAGGTGACCGGCCCGTCCGGAGCTTCGGTCGATGTGATGCTCGCCGTCATATGAAACTGGAACGCTTCTGCCCGAGAATTGATCCGGCGCCTTTTGACGGTTCCGGTGCCCCTGTCAATCGGCACATCACCATAGCAGGCACCGGGCCAGATGCTGTGACGGCGCAGCAACGGTCGTTGCCCACGCGACGACATGCCTCAGGTAAGATGGTGGCACAAGAGCCCTGAGCCTTTCAGTCCCCGATTGAAGGGGAATTGGCTCTACATCCTTGTTTTGTCGCGCTTCTTCGCGCGAAACAGGGTCCACTTCGCTCGAATGCGCCCTACGGCTTCAGATTCGGCGGCAGCGGCGGATCTTCGCGCATCAGGGTGATGGTCACCCGCCGGTTGGCCGCGAGCGAGGGATCGTCCGGAAACAGCGGCTGGGTATCCGCCTTGCCGGCGACGGCGAAGACATGGGCGGCCGGCAGGCCCTCGCGTTCGAGGATCTGACGCACGGCATTGGCGCGGTCGGCCGACAGATCGAAGGCGCCGTAGTCGCTGCGGGTCGGCACGAATCCAGCCGCGGTGTGGCCGGCGATGGAGACGCGCAGCGGCGTCGCCTTGAGCGGGACAGCGAGCTTCTCGATCAGGCGGCGGGTGCGGTCATAGGGGACTTTGGAGCCGTCGGCGAACATCGAGCGACCGTCCTGGTCCACGATCTCGAGGTTGAGGCCCTGCTTGGTCTCCTCGAACATGATGTGCTTCGACATCTCGGTCAATTCCGGCATGTCCTGCAACGCTTGGCGCAGCGAGGCCGCCGCCAGCGCAAAATTGCGGTCGACCTTGATCTTGGCGCCCGACGTGCGGTCACGATCCTCCTGGTCCGGCGTCGGCGTGTTGGAGGAGTCCTCGGGCTGAATGTGATCGACGTTCTTCAGCCGAGGGCGGGTCGGCAGCCCGTCGGACTCGACGATGCCGGAATAGCGCGCTTCGGTCTGGACACCGAAGGCGTCGCGCATGGAGCCTGCGACGACCTTCAGCTTGTTGGCATCCTGGGTCGAGAACGCGACGAGCATCACGAAGAAGCTCATCATCAGGCCCATCAGATCGGCGAAGGTCACGAACCAGCCGTGACCGCCTCCGTGTGAATCGCCGCGCTTCTTCTTGGCCATATCTCAAATCCCGGCGCGCGGCCTCAGGCCGGCACCGGCTCGCCTTCAGCGTGGCGGTGCTTCTCGGGCAGATAGGCCAGCAGCATTTCGCGGACCAGCGTGGGGCTCTTGGAGTCGCGGATCATCAGGATGCCGTCGATGATCAGCGTGCGGTTGGTCTCTTCGTCCAGGAGCTTTCCATGCAGCTTGTCGGCGATCGGGGTACAAAACAGGTTGGCGACCAGCGCGCCGTAGAGAGTCGCGAGCAGCGCGGTCGCCATGAACGGGCCGAGCTTTGACGGGTCGGTCATGTTGGCGAACATCTGCACCATGCCGATCAGCGTGCCGACCATGCCGAAGGCCGGGGCGCAGTCGCCGATGGCGCGGTAGATCTTGCTGCCTTCATCCAGATGCATCAAAAAATTATCGCGGTCGCGCTCGAGATTGTCGCGAATGAAGTCCAGGTCGTAGCCGTCGGCGACGTAGCGGATGCCCTTGGCGAGGAACGGCTCGTCGGTCTCGACCTTTTCCAAACCCACCGGCCCTTGCTTGCGGGCGATCTCGGCGATGCGGGCGAGTTCGTCGACCAGATCGTGCGCCGACAGACGGCTCATAGTGAAGGCAAACTTGGCGCCGAGCGGTAGGCCGTGGATCAGCGTCGAGAGCGGAAAGCGGATCATGGTCGCGGCCGTCGAGCCGCCGAAGATGATGATCATCGCATGCTCGGAAACGAACATGTGGAGATCGCCGCCCAGCAGCATCATCGTCGCGATGACGACAATGCCCGCCACGAGCCCGATGCTCGTCATGATATCCATGGGAGACTCCAACGCGAACGCAACAACGGCCGTCCTGGCCGATGGCGCGGCCCAACCCCGAACCGCATCGGAAACCCTAGTGAGCCGCGATTAAAGACGCGTAAAGGTTAAGTTGAGCCGGCGCGCCTGGCGGCCGCAGCGCGCTGAAAGGCGCCGGCTTTTGCCGACTGCCGACACGGATCTCAACATTTTGCTAACCATACGGTGTCGCGCGCACCCGTCACCCGTGCACGCGATCCCTTCGGCTGCGGCCCTGCGCCACATCGGGGGCGACCGATCAATTGGTATTCTGGATCCGGGCCGGGACCTCATGGCGGAAGGCATCGCAATGGTGACGCTGTTCAGTCTTCTCACCGCGCTTCCCGCAGTGCTGGCGCTCCACATGCTCGAACCCGGGCTCGTCCTGCCGGCGTTCAGCGTGCTGCTCTTTGCCGAGGCGGCCCTCGCCGTGATCGTAGCGCACCTGATCCACATGCCGGACAATGCGGAAGATATCACCCTGTGGGATTTTGCCGGCGGCTTCACCTTGATCGGATGCGCTGCCGCGGTGCTCGGCGAGCCGGATCAGGCCGCCTTGTTCCTGACGGAACAGGGCAGCCTGCGAGCGGCGTCGCAACCGTAGATCATCGCGGTCCCGCCGTTAGTGAATCTCCGCCGAGCGCTTCAGCGCAGCCTTCAACTTCTCCAACGAGAAGTCGGGGCTGCGGGCGATCTCGAGGATCGGCGTCTCGCGGCGGCCACAGAGTTCGGCGGCCTCGGGCAGCTTTGCGGCAATATCGTGCGGAATTACGACGGCGCCGTGCTGGTCGGCATGGATCAGATCGTCCGACTTCACGGTCATGCCGGCGACGCGCACTTCGCCGCCAAAGCTCTCGGCATGCACCCATGCATGCGACGGGCCGATCGAGCCGGCCAGCGCCTGGAAGCCCGGCGCCCATTGCGGAATGTCGCGGATCGAACCGTCGGTGATGACGCCGAGGCAGCCGAGCGCCTTGTGCACGTTGCTCTGCACCTCGCCCCAAAACGCACCGTAGCCGACGTCGGGACCGTCGATGTCCTGGATCACCGAGATGCGCGGACCGTGGCCGGTACCGACATATTCGTAATATGCGATGCGGCGCTTGGACTGCTCTTCCGGCGGTAGTGAATTTTTCAGCACCGAGCGGATCGCGACCGTGCGGGCATAGCCGACGATCGGGGGCAGATCGGGAAATGGGCAGACCAGTGGTTTGGTGGTGTAGCCGATCAGCCGGCGCTCGGGCGCCACGATCTCCATGGCATTGCAGATCGTCGGCGTGTCATAGCGGCCCAGCGCTTCGAGGACGGAAGCGGGCAGCGGCCCGGTCGCAGTATTCGTCACAGCGTTCTCTCCCAGATTGGCGGCCGCTGTTGGTGCGGTGCCGCCTGCACCGGGCGATATAGCCGAGATCGGGCTTCAACCCAACTCAGGGCGCCTCATGGCAGATATCCAAGTCTCGCTGTTCAGTGCCTTGGCTGCTTGGCGCTTGCCGTTCAGTGCAGCCGGTCGGGCCGGTCGTCTTCGCGCGGCGGCTCCGACAGGTTTGCCAGCGTCGGCGCCGAAGGCGGCGAGGAGACCTCGCCTCCAGCCGGCGCGGTGGCTTCCATCGCGCGCGCCTGGTCGCGATAGGATTTGTAGCCGAGCGGCAAAGCGAGCAGATACAGCACCGTTCCGATGGACAGCACGTGCCAGGGATAGGCGATCAGGATCGCGATGAACACGACCACCGCGACGAACGCCGGCAGCACCAGCTCGGGCGGCACGCGCATGCGCTTGGTCTTGCCGGAGAACACCGGCAGGCGCGACACCATCAGGAAGGCGATCAGCAGCGTATACGCAGCCGTCACCGCCGCAGGCAGCCGGCCGAGATCGAGGAACGCGACATAGATCGGCAGCAGCACCGTGATCGCGCCGGCCGGCGCCGGCACGCCGGTGAAGAAGTTGGCGGCGAAGGCCGGCTTGTTGGGATCGTCCATGGTGGCATTGAAGCGCGCCAGGCGGAGGCCACCGGAAATCGCGAATACCATGGCGGCGATCCAGCCGGCATTGCCGAGCTCGTGCAGCTGCCAGAAATACAACATCAGGCCGGGCGCCACGCCGAAATTGACGAAGTCGGCGAGGCTGTCGAGCTCGGCGCCGAACTTGGACTGCCCCTTGATCATGCGCGCGATGCGGCCGTCGATGCCGTCGAGTGCCGCCGCGAACACGATGGCGTAGACCGCGAGCGACATCCGCCCCTCGATCGAGAGCCGGATCGAGGTCAGGCCGGCGCAGATCGCCAGCAGCGTGATGACGTTGGGCACCAGCATGCGCACCGGGATCGGGCGGAACCGCCGGCGGCGCACATCAGGATCTTTGAAGTCATAAGGCGTCATGGCTCGTCCTCACCTTGGGGCGAGATATAGCAAGCCGCGTTCCCCTCCGCCATTGCGGCGGAAGGCCCCTCAGGACCGACTTATTGGTTAATTGGCACGGTAGGCGCGGCTCGGGTCGTCTCCGGCAAGATCCGCCAGAATCGTCTCGCCGGCGATCGCGGTCTGGCCTTCCGAGACCAGCGCCTTCGTGCCCAGCGGCAGATAGACGTCGAGCCGCGAGCCGAATCGGATCAGACCGAAGCGCTCACCGGCGCCGATTGCCTGCCCCTCTTTGACGAAGCAGACGATGCGCTTGGCGACCAGACCCGCGATCTGGATCACGCCGATCCGCGCCGTCGGCGTCGTGATCACCAGCGAGTTGCGCTCATTGTCCTCGCTCGCCTTGTCCAGCTCGGCATTGATGAACAGGCCGGGCCGGTAGGCGATACGGTCCACCCGGCCCGCGATCGGGCTGCGGTTCACATGGCAGTTGAACACACTCATGAACACCGAGACGCGCGGCAGCGGCCGATCGCCGAGGCCGAGCTCGGCCGGCGGCAGCGCCATAGTGATCATCGAGACGCGGCCGTCGGCGGGCGACACCACGAGCCCCTCGCGCACGGGGGTCACGCGCACGGGGTCGCGGAAGAACAGCGCGCACCATACGGTCAGGATGGTGCCGATCCACCCCAACGGCGACCACAGCCAGAACAGGAGGAGGCTTGCCAGCGCAAAGCCGCCGATGAAGGGATATCCCTCCTTGTGGATCGGCGGGATCTGACGCTGGATCGAATCGAGAATGGACATCGCTATCTGCCGCTCAGGGTTGATGGCGCAGGTCGTCCCGCGCGGTGGTGTTGTTTAGGCCAGAGTTGGGACCGGAGACAAGGTCACTCCGCCGCCGCAGGCGCCGTCAGGACATCGGCGACCGGCGGTGGCTCCCGGTTGGGCGCCTCGCCGGAATCGGCCATCCTCGCCAGTTTCTCGCGCGCCGCCTCGGCCTCGCGCTGCCTGTTCCACATGCTGGCGTAAAGTCCCCCCTCCCCAAGCAGTTTCGCGTGGGTGCCGCGCTCGGCGATGCGGCCCTGGTCCAGCACGATGATCTCGTCGGCGCCGACGATGGTCGAGAGCCGATGGGCGATCACCAGCGAAGTGCGGTTCTTCGCCACGCGCTCGAGCGCACCCTGGATTTCGTGCTCAGTGTGGGTGTCAAGCGCGGAGGTCGCCTCGTCCAGCACCAGGATCGGCGGCGCCTTCAACACGGTGCGCGCGATCGCAACCCGTTGTTTTTCGCCGCCGGACAGTTTCAGGCCGCGCTCGCCGACCTGGGTCTCGTAGCCTTTCGGCGCCATGCGGATGAAATGATCGATCTGCGCCAGCTGCGCTGCCTGCTCGACCTCGGCATCGCTGGCGTCCCAACGCCCGTAGCGGATGTTGTAGCGGATGGTGTCGTTGAACAGCACGGTGTCCTGCGGCACCATGCCGATGGACGCGCGCAAGCTCGCCTGCGTGACTTCGCGAATGTCCTGGCCGTCGATCAGGATCTTGCCGCCCGAGATGTCGTAGAGGCGAAACAGAAGCCGCGAGATGGTCGACTTGCCCGCACCTGACGGGCCGACGATCGCGACCGTCTTGCCGGCCGGCACCTCGAAGCTGATGCCCTTGAGGATCGGACGGGACGGCTCATAGGCAAAGCGCACATCCTCGAAACGCACATTGCCCGCGGAGACCACCAGTGGCTTCGCGCCCGGCGCATCCTTGATCTCAGCCTCGCGCCCCAGCACGTTGAACATCTTCTCGATGTCGATGATCGCCTGCTTGATCTCGCGATAAACCATGCCCATGAAGTTCAAGGGCTGGTAGAGCTGGATCATCATCGCGTTGACCAGCACGAAATCGCCGACCGTGTTGGTGCCGTTGCGCACGCCGATCGCGCACATCAGCATGGTCGCGGTCAGCCCCAGCGTGAAGATCACGGCCTGCCCGGTGTTGAGCACGGCCAGCGAAGTATAGGCCTGGACGCTCGACTCCTCGTAACGCGCGACCGACCGGTCGTAGCGCTGTGACTCACGGGCCTCGGCGCTGAAATATTTGACGGTCTCGTAGTTGAGCAGCGAGTCGATCGCCTTGGTGTTCGCCTCGGTGTCGGCATCGTTCATCTTGCGGCGGATGCCGATCCGCCACTCGGTCGCGATGTAGGTGTAGTACATGTAGACCGCGACAGTGACGAGGGTCGCAAGCACGTAGCGCCAATCGAACTGCCACAGCAGCACGGCCATCAGCAGCGAGACCTCGACGATGGTCGGGATCAGCTGCAGGATCACCATGCGCACGATGACCTCGATGCCCTCGCGGCCGCGCTCGAGCACGCGCGTCAGGCCGCCGGTCTTGCGCTCCAGGTGGAAGCGCAGTGACAACTCGTGCATGTGGATGAAAGTGATGGTGGCGAGCTTGCGCACCGCGTGCATGGCAACGCGCGCGAAAATGCCGTCGCGCCATTGCGTCAGCACCGCCATCACGATGCGCATCACGCCGTAGCTGGCGGTCAGCAGCAGCGGCGAGGCGATCACCCAGAGGTGCCAATTGTCGGCCTGAACTGGCGCACTGTTGGCGCCGGTCAGCGCGTCGGTCGCCCATTTGAAGCTGAAAGGAACCGTCAGCGTGATCAGCTTGGCGGCGAGCAGCAGCACCATCGACCAGACCACGCGCATCTTCAGGTCGAAACGGTCGCCCGGCCAGATATAGGGCCACAGATGCGCCAGCGTGCCCATCAGCGTGGCCCGCTCCAGCGGCCCCCCGGCGGGATCAGGAACGTTGGCGCCGGCGGGCGATTGAGCTTGGTCCATCAAGAAGCCTGAAAAGCCCGTCGAATGCGGGCTGCGTTGCCATTAAGGATTTCCGTTTGTCATATAGAGCCTTACCGATGCCCATGCACCCCGCCAGATGGCGAATCTTGGATTGTTCGTCGTGGTTTACCGGTAGATTTCCGGAAGCCCCGAATCACCGATTGGGCTTGACGCCCCTTCGCTGCAATGCATCATGGCACCAATGAGCACGATCAAAACCGTCTGTGTCTATTGCGGCTCCGGCCCAGGAACCAATCCCCGTTTCACCGAAGGCGCCAAGGCGTTCGGCAAGGCGCTCGCCGAGAACAACATCCGCCTCGTCTATGGCGGCGGCTCGCTCGGCCTGATGGGCTCGGTGGCGACCTCCGTCCTCGATCACGGCGGCACTGTCACCGGCATCATCCCCGATTTCCTGCGGATGCGGGAAAACGCGCTGACGCGCGTGCAGGAGATGATCGTCACCCCCGACATGCACGAGCGCAAGCGACTGATGTTCGAACGCTCCGACGCCTTCGTGGCGCTGCCGGGCGGCGTCGGCACGCTGGAGGAGTTGGTCGAGCAATTGACCTGGAAGCAGCTCGGACGTCACGCCAAGCCGGTGCTGCTGGCCAACATCGATAATTTCTGGGAGCCGCTGTTCTCGCTGCTGTCGCACATGCGCCAGACCGAGTTCATCCGCGCCGGCCTTTCGGTCGACATCCTCAAGGCCGATCGGATCGAAGAGATTTTGCCGAAGCTGAAATCGGCTGCAGCGCAGATCGAAGATGCGGAAAAGCAGCTCGCACCGGAAATGGCGCGCAAGCTCTAGTCCGCAGGAAACGTCACCGCCTCGATCCGGTTACCATCGGGGTCGACAACGAAGGCTGCGTAATAACGCACGCGATCGTGCGGGCGGATACCCGGCGCGCCGTCGGATGCGCCGCCGGCCGACAGCGCTGCGGCGTGAAATGCATCGACCTCGACGGTCGTCTTTGCCCGCAGGCAGATATGGACGCCGCTCTCCGGCGGCACGTGCGGCATGCCCTCGCGCAGATTGATCCAGAATTCGGGATAGGCCTTGCCGAAGCCGATCGTCCGCGGCCGCGTGACGAGGCGAGCGAGACCGAGCGCGGCGAGTGTTGCCTCGTAAAATGTCGCCGAGCGCTGGAGATCGCTGACGCCGACAGAGATGTGATCGATCATGGGTCGCGCCCCCTCTCCTGCTCGTCATCCCGTTTGTGGCACCGCCGCCCTACGCCGGCGCGCCCGACTTCACCAGCTTGTAGATCACCGAATCCATCAGCGCCTGGAACGAGGCGTCGATGATGTTGGGGGACACCCCGACCGTGGTCCAGCTGTCGCCGTTCTCGTCCTCGCTCTCGATCAGGACGCGCGTGACCGCGCCGGTGCCGCCGTTGAGGATACGCACGCGATAGTCGATCAGCGTCAGGCCTTCGATATATTTCTGGTACTTGCCGAGATCCTTGCGCAGCGCGACGTCGAGCGCGTTGACGGGACCGTTGCCTTCGGCCGCCGAGATCAGATGCTCGCCGGCGACGTCGACCTTGACCACCGCCAGCGCCACGGTGACGCGTTCGCCATGCGAATTGTAACGCTGCTCGACATTGACGTCGAACTGCTCGACCTCGAAATAGTGCGGCACCTTGCCGAGCGTGCGCCGCGCCAGCAGCTCGAACGAGGCGTTGGCAGATTCATAGGCGTAGCCTTGCGCCTCGCGCTCCTTCAACTCCTCGACCAGCCGCGACAGTTTCGGATCGCTCTTCTCGTAGGCGATGCCGGCGCGGTCGAGCTCGGCGATGACATTGGAGCGGCCGGCCTGATCGGACACCAGCACCTTGCGGTGATTGCCGACCAGCTCCGGCAACACATGCTCGTAGGTCTGCGGATCCTTCAGCACGGCAGAGGCATGGATGCCGGTCTTGGTGACGAACGCGCTCTCGCCGACATAGGCCGCATGCCGGTTCGGAACGCGGTTGAGCATGTCGTCGAGCGTGCGCGACACCTTGACCAGGGTCGCGAGCTTCTCCGCCGTGACGCCGATCTCGAAGGCGTCGGCAAACTCGGCCTTCAGCTTCAAGGTCGGAATCAGCGAGCAGAGATTGGCGTTGCCGCAGCGCTCGCCGAGGCCGTTCAGCGTGCCCTGGATCTGCCGCGCGCCGGCGCGCACCGCGGCGAGCGAATTCGCCACCGCCTGCTCGGTGTCGTTATGGGCGTGAATGCCGAGATGATCGCCGGGGATGTGCTTCGCCACCTCGGCGACGATCGCTTCGACCTCGCTGGGCATGGTGCCGCCGTTGGTGTCGCACAGCACCACCCAGCGCGCGCCGGCTTCATAAGCAGCTTTCGCGCAGGCGAGCGCGAAACCGGAATCCTCCTTGTAACCGTCGAAGAAGTGTTCGCAGTCGAGCATCACCTCGCGGCCGGCAGCCTTCGCCGCTGCGACGCTGTCGCGGATCGAGGCGAGGTTCTCCTCCTTCGTCGTCTCCAGGGCAACGCGCACCTGATAGGCCGACGACTTCGCCACGAAGCAGATCACGTCGGCCTTGGCCTCCAGCAGCCCGGCCACACCGGGATCGTTGGAAACCGAGCGCCCCGCTCGCCGCGTCATGCCGAAGGCGGTGAAGCGCGCATGCGAAAACTTCGGCTTGGTGCCGAAGAACTCGGTGTCGGTCGGATTGGCGCCGGGATAGCCGCCCTCGACATAGTCGATGCCGAGTTCATCGAGCATCTGGGCGATGATTTGCTTGTCGGTCAGCGTGAAATCGACGCCGTTGGTCTGCGCGCCGTCGCGCAGCGTGGTGTCGAACAGATAGAGGCGCTCCTTGCTCATTGCAGCGCTCCCGACGCGGGTCCACTGCCGAGCGTCTTCTGCATGGTGGTGTTGGCCAGCCATTCGTCGTTGACAGTGATGCTGTTGCGCTGCATGGCGACATAGCCGCGCTTGGCGAAAAAGCACTGCGCGTTGTCGCTGGCATCGACCGTCAGCTTGTCGGCGCCGCGGCCGCCCGCAAGCTTTTCCAGCGCATCGACGAGCATGGTCGCGAGGCCCTGCCCGGCCACGGCCGGATGCACATAGAGCATGCGGATATGATCCTTGCCCTGCAGCGAGGCAAAACCCACCGGTGACCCCTCCAGCGTTGCGATCAGCGTCAGGTCGGAGGCGAGCCCCTTGCCGAACTCTTCGTCTTCCGCCGACGCCATCCAGGCCTGTTGTTGGGCCTCGCTATAGTCCTCGCCGGTCAGCTCTTCGATGCTGGCGGTGAAGATCGCGGCGAGAACCGGCACGTCCTCCGGCAGGAAGGGCCGCAAGCCAGGCTTTGGGAGTGCTTGTGCCATCGTCTTCACCACATCCCATAGAGTTTCAGCGCCAGCGCCACGGCAGCGCCGAGCAGCAGGATTTTCAGCGCGATGTAATAGAACCAGTGCCGCGGAAAAGGCGTATCGGGTCGCTTCATCGTGCGACCTCCCACGTCGTCCCTTCCTTGGAATCCTTGATCGCAACGCCCATCGCGGCAAGCAGATCGCGGATACGATCGGACTCCGCAAAGTCCTTGCGCGCACGCGCCGCCGTCCGCTCCGAGATCAGGCGCTCGACTTCCTTGGCATCGACGCCGCTCGCCTGCTGCTTGCGTCCTTCCCACTGCGCGGCACTCTCGGAGAGAAAGCCGAGCAGACGCAACGAACCCGCGAGGGCACCAACATCGCTGCCGCGCAGCCCATGCAGCGCCGCGATCGCCAGCGGCGTGTTGAGGTCGTCGAGCAGCGGCTCGACCACTGAGGGGGCGGGCTTGCCGGATGCGACGTCAGCCGCAACCCGATACCAATCGTCGAGCGTCCTGGCGCTCTCCTCCAGCGACTTCATCGTCCAGTCGATCGGCGAGCGGTAATGCGTCTTGAGCATATTCAGGCGCAGCACTTCGCCCGGCCAGTCCGCGAGCAGTTCGTGAATAGTGACGAAGTTACCGAGGCTCTTCGACATCTTCTCGCTTTCGACCTGCAGGAAGCCGTTATGCATCCAGTAGTTCGCCATGCGCTCCCGGTGGAAGGCGCAGCAGGTCTGCGCGACCTCGTTCTCGTGATGCGGAAACACGAGATCGATGCCGCCGCCATGGATGTCGAAGTGCTCGCCGAGATGCTTCCAGGCCATGGCCGAGCACTCGACATGCCAGCCCGGGCGCCCCTGCGCGGCGACGCCGGCGGGTGACGGCCATGACGGCTCGCCGGGCTTGGACGGCTTCCACAGCACGAAGTCGGTGTTGCCTTTCTTGTAGGGCGCGACATCGACGCGGGCGCCGGCAACCATCTCGTCCAGCGAACGATTGGACAGCGCGCCATAGCGCGGCAGCCCGGCATCGGCCGCGTTCATCGCCTGCGGCGAGAATAGCACGTGATCCTCGGCAACATAGGCAAAGCCGCCGGCAACCAGCCGTTCGATGATCTCGCGCATCTCGCCGATATGCTCGGTGGCGCGCGGCTCGACGCTCGGCCGCAGCGCGCCGAGCGCGTCGACGTCAGCGTGAAACTGTTTGCCGGTCTGCTCGGTGACTTTCCGGATCGCCTCGTTCAGCGGCAGGCCGGGGAAATCCCGCGCGGCGCGGTCGTTGATCTTGTCGTCCACGTCGGTGATGTTGCGGACATATTTGACGTGCGCCTCACCGTAGAGATGGCGCAGCAGCCGAAACAGCACGTCGAACACGATCACCGGCCGGGCATTGCCGATATGGGCGAAGTCATAGACCGTCGGTCCGCAGACATACATGCGGACGTTCTTGGCATCGAGCGGCACGAAGGTGCGCTTTTCCCGGCTCAGCGTATCGTAAAGGCGCAATTCCATAAGGATACCCGTCGGCTGTTGGCCGGGCGTCCAGTGCTCTCAATGGTTTTGAGAAAAGACGGCTCCAGCCAGCGAATCGCTAGCTCGTAATCTCGCGGCAAATGGCGCAAATGACGAGGAGACCGTTCATGACGGAACATATGGGCTATGAGGCGGCCCCGCGTCAAGAGAGCCGCGAAAACGCCGTCTTATCTCCGCAATGCGCAGCCGCCGCGCGCGGATGGTTCATCTCCTTAACCATTTGAGCCCATTCTGGAACTGGCAGTTCACATTTTTTGCCCCGGTGTTTTCATGCGATCATTGCTCGCGCTCATGTCCTGCGCCTCCATCCTTGCGGCGTCCAGCGCTCTCGCGGAGACCCGCGTCTTCATCATCCCGAACCAGGCGGACGGCTACGGCGTCGATCAGTGCCTGGCCAAGAGCGACAAATGCGGCGCGCAGGTCGCCCGCACCTACTGCCAGTCACGCGATTTTGCCCAGGCTTCGGCCTATCGCCGGGTCGATCCCGACGAAATTACCGGCTCTGTCCCCAAAT
Organism: Bradyrhizobium sp. 155; assembly: GCF_023101105.1. Classification (NCBI taxonomy): domain Bacteria; kingdom Pseudomonadati; phylum Pseudomonadota; class Alphaproteobacteria; order Hyphomicrobiales; family Nitrobacteraceae; genus Bradyrhizobium; species Bradyrhizobium sp. 155. The sequence continues at coordinate 4,651,271 of NZ_CP064704.1, forward strand.
CCGGCGCAAACTGCTCCCATGGCCATTGCGACGAATATGTCGCAATCACCTGCCAGCGCTGAATTCGCTCGGAACTGGCGTACCTTAGGCCCAATCGCTGGCCTCTGAAACGACGTGACGATGCCGCAGGAAGCGGCTATGGGAGGGCGCGCTCCGGCCTCCCCACATCACGCCTGGCCGTGACCTCGCTAGAATGGCGGATATGCCTGAATTTATGTCTCTCTCCCGTGCTCGCTTGATCCTTGCCTCTGCCGTGCTCTTCAGCACGGTTGCGCTCGCCAATAACGCGTTCGCACAGGCCGGCCCGCCGGGACCGCCGCCTCAGCCCGGCCAGAACGGGCTCGGACCCAACCCGATGTGCGCGCGCCTGGAAGGTCAGCTCGCCGGTCTCGATCGTGGCGGCGGCGGTGATCCCGCGCGCGAAGACCAGATCCGCCGCTATCAGGAATCTCAGACCAAGCAGCAGGCCGAGCTCGATCGTGTCACCATGCAGGCCAAGCGCATGGGTTGCGATTCCTCCGGCTTCTTCTCGCTGTTCAGCGGCCAGTCGGCGCAATGCGGTCCGGTCAACACCCAGATCCAGCAGATGCGCGCCAATCTGGACCAGATCACCGGCAATCTCGAACGCCTGCGCGGCGGCGGCCCCGGCGGCTTTAGCCCCGAGCGTGACAACCAGCGCCGCTCGGTGCTGGCAGCGCTGGCGCAGAACAATTGCGGCCCGCAATATGCCAATGCGGCGCAGTCGCAAGGCGGCGGCAATTTCCTGAGCAATCTGTTCGGCGGCAACAACCCCAATAATCCGCAAGGCGTGCCGCCGTCCGATCTCGGCCCGCAATCAGGCACCTATCGCACTGTGTGCGTGCGCACCTGCGACGGCGCCTACTTCCCGGTCTCGTTTGCGACCGTGCCGGCGCGCTTCCCCGACGACGAGAAGACCTGCAAGGCGCTGTGCCCGGCCGCCGAGGCCGTGCTCTACACCCATCGCAATCCCGGTGAAGACATGAACTCCGCGGTCTCCACCAGCGGCCAGCCCTACACGGCGCTGCCGACCGCGTTCAAATTCCGCAGCGAGTTCAACCCGTCCTGCTCCTGCAAGGCCGCGGGCCAGACCTGGGCGGACGCGCTCAAATCGGCCGACGACAAGGCGTCGGCCGAACAGCAAGGTGACATCATCGTCACCGAGGAGAGCGCCAAGAAAATGCAGCAGCGGCAGCTCAACAAGGGCACGCCTGCCGCCAATGGCAAGAAGGGTGCGGCTCCGGCACCGACGACTGCTGGCGCCCCGGCAGCAACGCCGCCGGCGGACACCGGCACCCCTGCGACGCCTTCCGAGAACAAGCCGATCCGTTCGGTCGGCCCGAGCTTCCTGCCGCAACAACAGAAGTAATAGCCCTTCCCTTCTCCCCTTGCGGGAGAAGGTGGCGCGAAGCGCCGGATGAGGGGTTCTATCCGCTCACATGTGCACATGAGTACGCGGAGATAGACCCCTCACCCGAATGAGTTCGCTTCGACAGCGGAGCTGCCCTCTCCCGCAAGGGGCGAGGGCACAATAACGCCGATCTCGGTTGCGGAAACGGCAGCGCAAGCGCCAGCCTCACCCCTCAAACGCGTCGATCGAGGCTTTGCTCCCACGCGAGACCAGCGTCTCATCCGGAGCGCCGAGCTGCTCGCCTTTGTCGCGAAAGCGGTTGGTGATGGGATAGCGGCGGTCGCGGCCGAAATTCCTGGCTGTGACCTTGACGCCGGGCGCGGCCTGGCGGCGCTTGTATTCGGCGACGTTGAGGAGATGGTCGATGCGGGTGACCGTCTCGCGGTCAAAGCCCGCGGCGATGATTATATCGAGCGGCTCTTCGCGCTCGATGAGACGCTCCAGGATGGCATCAAGCGCGTCGTAAGCCGGCAACGAATCCTGGTCGGTCTGGTTCTCGCGCAGCTCCGCGGTCGGCGGACGCGTGATGATGTCGGGCGGGATCACCTCACCGGCCGGCCCCAGCGCCCCCTCGGGCTTCCACGAATTACGCAAGCTTGCCAGCCGAAACACCTGTGTCTTGTAGATGTCCTTGATCGGATTGAAGCCGCCGTTCATGTCGCCATAGAGCGTGGCGTAGCCGACCGACATCTCCGACTTGTTGCCTGTGGTCACCACCATCAGGCCGGTCTTGTTCGAGATCGCCATCAGCAGCGTGCCGCGGGTGCGGGCCTGGAGATTCTCCTCGGTGACATCGGGCGGCAGATTCTTGAAGACGCCGGACAGGATGGTCTCGAACCCGGTCACCGCTTCGGCGATCGGCAGCACCTCGTAGCGGATGCCGAGATGGCCGGCGAGCTCGCCGGCGTCCGCAATCGAGCTTGCCGCGGTGTAGCGATAAGGCAGCATCACGCCGTGCACCTGATCGGAACCGAGTGCATCGACCGCGATCGCCGCGCACAGCGCGGAGTCGATGCCGCCGGAAATGCCGAGCAGCACGCCGGGAAAGCCATTCTTGGCGACGTAGTCGCGCAAGCCCAGCACGCAGGCCGCGTAGTCGGCGTAGTCTGCCTCGGGCTGCGCGGCGATCGGCCCGGTGCAACGCCAATCGTCGCCGCTTCTCGTGAAGTGCAGTGTGGTGATGCTCTCCGCGAACGCCGGCAATTGCGCTGCGAGCGAAAGGTCGCCGTTGAGCGCAAAGGAGGCGCCGTCGAACACCAACTCGTCCTGGCCGCAAACCTGGTTGAGATAGACCAGCGGCAGACCGCTCTCGGTGACGCGCGCGACCGCGACCGACAAGCGCACGTCGGCCTTGTCGCGGGCGTAAGGCGAGCCGTTCGGCACGAGGATGATCTCGGCGCCGGTCTCGGCCAGCGTCTCGACCACGTTCTCGTAGTCCTCGGACTCCTCAAGCCAGATGTCCTCGCAGATCGGCACACCGACGCGCACGCCGCGCACGGTGACGGGGCCGGCGGCAGGCCCGCGCGAAAACAGCCGCTTCTCGTCGAACACGCCGTAATTCGGTAGATTGCATTTGAAGCGCAGGCCAGCGATACGGCCGCCATCGAGCAGCGCGCAGGCATTATAGAGCCTGCCCTCCTCGACCCAGGGCGTGCCGATCAGCATCGCCGGCCCGCCATCGGCGGTCTCGCGCGCCAGCGCTTCGATCGCAGCGCGGCAGGCGGCCTGAAAGGAAGGCTTCTGCACGAGATCTTCCGGCGGGTAGCCGGCGATGAACAATTCCGGAAACAGCACGAGATCGGCACCGTCGGCGGCTGCCTGCACGCGCGCCGCGCGCGCTTTCGCGGCATTGCCCTCGATGTCGCCCATGGTCGGATTGAGCTGGGCGAGCGTGACCGCGAATGCGTTGAGACGTTCGGTCATGGCGCTCCGATCAGAGCATGATCCGGAAAAGAGTGAAGCGGTTTTCCGAAAAGATCATGCTGAAAAAACAGTTTAAAGCGCGATACGCGCTTTAAAGAAATCCCAATCGCTCGATGATGGCGATGATCCAGAACGCGCCGGCCATCAGCAGCGCGACACCGACCGCGGCCGAGCCCATGTCCTTGACCCGTCCGATCTGCTTGTCGTGATCCATGGTCAGCCGGTCGGCAAGCTTCTCGATCGCCGTATTGAGCAGCTCGACCACCAGCACGAACGCGACCGCGCAGATCAGCTCGACCGCCCGCATCGCGGTCGCGCCGACGAACCACGCGAGCGGCAGCGACAAGAGGAGCGCAACGATTTCCTCGCGGACGGCCTGCTCCGAGCGGAACGCAAAGGCCAGACCGTTACGGGAATTGATCGTGGCCTTCCAGATTCGCAGCAAGGTCTCAGAGCCCCGCTGCGACCGGCATCGGCCTGACCTTGCCGGCGCGTTCCTGCTTGAGCAGTTCTGCGACCAGGAAAGCCATATCGATGGATTGCTCGGCATTGAGCCGGGGATCACAGACCGTGTGATAGCGGTCGTTGAGATCCTCGTCAGTGATCGCGCGGGCGCCGCCGAGGCACTCGGTGACGTCCTGGCCGGTCATCTCCAGATGCACGCCGCCGGCATGGGTGCCTTCCGCGGCGTGGATCGCGAAGAACGACTTCACCTCGGACAGGATGCGGTCGAAGGGGCGCGTCTTGTAACCCGACGTCGAGGTGATGGTGTTGCCGTGCATGGGATCGCACGACCAGACCACCACTTTGCCCTCGCGCTTTACGGCGCGGATCATGTTCGGCAGATGCTCGCCGATCTTGTCGGAACCGAAGCGGCCGATCAGCGTCAGCCGGCCCGGTTCGTTGTCGGGATTGAGCACGTCGATCAGCTTCAGCAGTTCGTCGGGCTTGAGCGACGGGCCGCATTTGAGCCCGATCGGATTCTTGATGCCGCGGAAATATTCGATATGGCCGTGGTCGAGCTGGCGGGTGCGGTCGCCGATCCAGATCATGTGGCCCGAGGTCGCGTACCAGTCGCCGGTGGTGGAATCGACCCGGGTCATGGCCTGCTCGTAGCCGAGCAGCAGGGCCTCGTGGCTGGTGTAGAAATCAGTGGCGCGCAGCTCGGGATGGGCCTCGAGATCGAGGCCGCAGGCGCGCATGAAATTGAGCGCATCGGAGATGCGGTCGGCCAATTCCTTGTAGCGACGGGACTGCGGACTATCCTTGAGGAAGCCGAGCATCCACTGATGCACGCTGCCGAGATTGGCGTAGCCGCCGGTCGCGAATGCACGCAGCAGGTTCAGCGTCGCGGCCGACTGGCGATAGGCCATCAGCTGGCGCTGCGGATCGGGGATGCGCGCTTGCTTGGTGAAGGCGATGTCGTTGACGATGTCGCCGCGATAGCTCGGCAGCTCGACACCGTCGATCTTCTCGGTCGACGAGGACCGGGGTTTTGCGAACTGGCCGGCAACGCGCCCGACCTTCACCACCGGGACGGCGCCGGCATAAGTCAGCACCACCGCCATCTGGAGCAGCACGCGAAAGAAGTCGCGGATGTTGTTGGCGCCGTGCTCGGCAAAACTCTCGGCGCAGTCGCCGCCCTGCAGCAGGAAGGCCTCACCGGCTGCGACCCGCGCCAGCGCCTTCTTCAGATTGCGCGCCTCGCCCGCGAACACCAGCGGCGGAAAGGTCGCAAGCTGCGCCTCGACGTCGGCCAGGGCCTTGGCGTCGGGATAATCGGGCACCTGTAGCACCGGCTTGCTGCGCCAGGACTCGGGCGTCCACCGCTCGGACATCGCAATCTCTCCGTGAAGCAAAAAGCACAACCTGATCTGTGGGTTGCGAGGGTCGCCTTATACACAGGGTGGCCACCGGCCGCCAGTTGTAAATCCGTCTGGCACTGCAAAGCCTTGCGGGGAAAGCCAAATTCGCACTTGCTGGGAACTGCTTGGAAACTGGCAAGATACCTTCGGCCCATGGACGTGGCACTAGACGACGTTTCATCGACGAGATCAGCTTCCCGGCGACTGACGGATATGCGCTGACCGGCACCCTATTCCTGCCGCGCGGGACCAAGCGCCATGCCGTCTTGATCAACTCCGCCACCGCCGTCCCGCGAAAAATCTATCGTGGCTTTGCCTCCTATCTCGCCCATCGCGGCTGCGCGGTCCTGACCTACGACTATCGCGGCATCGGCGACTCCCGGCTGCCGGCGATGGTCGGCTACAACCGGCCGAAATCGCTGGTCGGCTTCAAGGCCTCGATGTCGGACTGGGCCGCGCTCGACGTCACCGCCGCAGTGCACTGGATGCGCGAGCGCTACAATACCCTGCCCTTGACCTATGTCGGGCATTCCTTCGGCGGCCAGGCGCTCGGGCTGCTCGCGAACAACACGGACATTTCGCGCGCCGCGTTGGTGGCCTCGCAGGCGGCGACCTGGCGGCTGATGACGTCGCCGGAAAAATACCGCGTCTTCGCCTTCATGAATTTTGTCGGCGTGCCGCTCGTGCACGCGCTCGGTTACGCGCCGGGCTGGGCCGGCATCGGCGAGGATTTGCCCAAGGGCGTCTTCCTGCAATGGGCCGAGTGGGTCTCGAGCCCCCGCTATCTCTTCGATTCAAAGCTGCCGGCGCTGGAGAATTTCGCCAAGTTCAAGGGCGAGCTGCGCACCCTCTGCTTCTCCGACGATCCCTGGGCGACGCGGCCCGCGGTCGAGCTGCTTGCGAGCGGATTCACCGCGATCAAGCCTGAGGTGCTCAACGTGAAGCCGTCCGACGTCGGCGCCAAGGCGATCGGCCATTTCGGCTTCTTCCGCCCCGACCACCGCGACACGTTGTGGCGTGGCGTCGCGGAATGGATCCAGGGAGAGTAGACGGCGCTTACCGGAGGATCGTCGTCAGCGACGAGTAGCGCTTGTTCGGCTTGGCTTCGCCCGGCGCGAACTGCGCAAAGGCCTGGCTGACGCGGACGGCCGGCGGCGTATCGCCCGCAAAACGAAACTCCTTAGGCCGCGGCGCGTAAAAACTGGCGCTGTAATAGGCGTCGTCGAAGCGCGCCTCGCCGACCCCGAACATTGCGTCGCACGCGAACAGAAGTGCGTAGACTCCCGCGATTGCGACGACGACCTCCCTGAGAACTGACATGCTGATGCCCCACCCTGTTGCAGGCAGGATGCACGCCGGTTCCAAAGCCGGGGTTTAAGGCCGCATGGTTCTTGTCCGCAGGGTTTGCCGCCGCTGAGCAGAAAGCAGACAATCTTATCGATCCCGAAAAAAGAGCCCGCCTGCACGGGTGGTCAGGCGGGCTCCAGGGTTGGCCGCTCGGGAGGTATCAAACGGCCAGATTCATCCAGACAGCCTTGGGCTCCGTGAAATTGTCGAGCGCGGCGGTGCCGTGCTCGCGGCCGAGGCCGGAGTCGCGCTCGCCGCCCCAGGGCAGCCGCACGTCGGTATAGCCATAGGTGTTCATCCAGACCGTGCCCGCGCGCGCCCGCTTGGCAAAGCGCTGCAGCTTGCCGATGTCGCGGCTCCAGACGCCGGCGGCGAGGCTGTAAGCCGTGCCGTTGGCAATCCGCAAAGCGTCGGCTTCATCCTTGAACTTGATGACGCTGACGACGGGGCCAAAGATCTCCTCCTGCGAGATCCGCATCTCGTGCGCGACATTCGCGAACACCGCGGGGCTGATGAAGTAGCCGCGATCGCCGACCTTCTCGCCACCGGTGACGAGGGTCGCGCCCTCCTTCCGGCCGATCTCGACATAATCGAGGACCGACTTCATCTGCTTCTCGGATATGACGGGGCCGAGCGTCGTCTTGCGGTCGAGCGGGTCGCCGATCCTGAGCGACTTTGCGCGTGCCGCCAGCCGCTCGACGACCTCGCCATAGGCTTTTTCCTGCACCAGCACGCGAGAGCCGGCCGAGCAGACTTGGCCGGCATTGAAGAAGATGCCGGAAGCCGCAGCTTTCGATGCGGCTTCGAGATCGGCATCGTCGAAAATGACGTTGGCCGACTTGCCGCCGAGCTCGAGCGAGACGCGCTTGAAGTTGCTAGCGGCGCCCTTCATGATTCCCCGCCCGACACCGGGAGAGCCGGTGAAGGTGACCTTGTCGACGTCGGGATGATTGACCAGCGCGTCGCCGACGACGCGGCCGGGGCCAGTGACGACGTTGAAGACGCCCGCCGGCAGGCCGGCTTCAAGCGCGAGCTCGGCGATGCGTAGCGCCGACAACGAGGTCAGCTCGGCCGGCTTCATCACGATGGTGCAGCCGCAGGCCAGCGCCGGCGCGAGCTTCCACATCCCGATCATCAGCGGGAAATTCCAGGGCACGATCGCCGCGACCACGCCGACCGGCTCTCGCACGGTGTAGGTCAGGGCATCATCGCGCACGGGTACGACGTCGCCGCTGATCTTGTCGGCCCAACCGGCGTAGTAGATCAGCGTGTCGACGGCGGCCGGAAAATCCTGCCGCGATGTCGCGGCGATCGGCTTGCCCGCATCGATCGACTCGAGTTCGATGATCTCCTCGGCGTGAGCCTTGAGCAGGTCTGCCCAGCGTAGCAGGATCTGGCCGCGCTCGGACGCCCGCATCGTGCGCCAGGGGCCTTCGAAGGTCCGGCGCGCGGCCGCTACTGCATGATCGACATCGGCCTCGTTGCCTTCGGCGACGATGGCGATGACCTGCCCGGTGGCCGGATTGAGCGACTTGAATGTGCGACCGGAGTTCGCCGGGACGCGGCGACCGTCGATCAGCAGATGCTGTGGCCGGGACATGAACTCGGTGGCCGGCGAGTGTGCAAAGTCATATGCAACAGACATCATATTCCTCCAGTTCTGGTATACCAGACTAGGCGCCTGTGGACGGGAGTAAATATGATATGGATTGCAAATGGACCGCGGTCATATGAAATGTAGTTCATAGGGAGGACCAATGCTTCAGATCGAGATCGAGGCCGTCTGGCGGTTTCGCCGGGAGGGCAATCCGCGCACCGCCGTCATCATGCTTGGCGTCCTCAACGAGATCAGGAGAACCGGGAAGATCACCAGCGCGGCCAAGGATGCGCACCTCTCCTATCGCCATGTCTGGAATCTGATCGAGCAATGGTCGGAGTTCTTCGGCACGCCGCTGGTGGAAACCCAGCGCGGCAAGGGCTCGAAACTCACGCCGTTCGGCGAGCGGCTGGTGTGGGCGGGCGAGCGCATGCAGGCCCGGCTCGGACCTCAGCTTGAGAATCTGGCACAGGAGCTGGCGAGCGAGATCAAGCCGTTCCTCGAGCAGCGCCCGTCGGTGATCCGCGTGCATGCCAGCCACGGTTTTGCGGTCGCAAAACTGCGCGAATTCCTCGACCGCGAGCCCGGCATCGGCGTCGATCTGCGCTATGTCAGCAACCAGCATTCGCTGGTCTCGCTGGCGCAGGGCGCCTGCGATCTCTCCGGCCTGCATCTGCCGCACGGCGCGCTGCGCGCCCAGGGCATCAAGGCTGCGCGCGAATGGCTCGATCCGCGCGAGGATCGCATCATCAGCTTCGTCACACGCGAAATGGGATTGATGGTCGCGCGCGGCAATCCGCTGCGCATTGCTTCGCTTGGTGATCTCACCGGACCCAAAGTCCGCTTCGTCAACCGCGACCACGATTCCGGCACGCGGCTTCTGTTCGACCAACTGCTTGCGGCAAACGGCATCGACGAGAGCAGGATCAACGGCGCGCAGCAGATCGAATTCACCCACGCCGCGGTCGCAGCCTATGTCGCGAGCGGCATGGCTGATGCGAGCTTCGGCGTCGAAGCCGCCGCCCGGCATTTCGGCCTCGATTTCATGCGGCTCCTGACCGAGGATTATTTCTTCGTCTGCAAGCGCGCGTTCCTGGACACCGGGCCGATGCAGCGCATCCTGGAGATCATCCGCAGCGCCGATTTTCGCGCAGCCATCGCCACCCTGCCCGGTTATGTGCCGTCGGATACGGGCACCGTCACCGGCGTGAAGGCATTTCTGGAGATGCACGCCGTGCGATGATGCCGGAGGATGCCATCGCCTTGTCCGCGCCGGTCAGATCGCCGGCTCGCCCTTGAGCGCCGACGTGACCCGCTCGCCCTGCGCGGTCAGCCGGTACGTCACCAGCGGACGGCTCGACGGCGGCTTTCGCGCGAGCTCGACGATGTAGCCGCGCACCATCAGGGCTTCGAAACTGCCGTAATAGCCGAACATGCTGATCTGGTTCTGCCTGAGCAGCTTGAACTCGCGCAAGAGCCGTATCTCGTTGCCCGACAGCAGCGACCGGCGCACGCGCTGAACGAACCGCGCGCGCTGCTCGAACCAGTTTTTATCCGGCAGTTCGTGCGAGGCTGGTGCGGGGGCCCGTTCGCAGGGACGCGCGTCCTGCGCAATCTCGACCATCACCTGCGGCAGGCACGGCATGCTGCTGGCGACAACCGCGTCCTTCGCAACGTCGAGCAACGCGAGCGGCCAGCGCCGCTTGTTGTCCACCATGACCGGCGGTGGCACGACGCTGTCGCGCACCAGCTGCTCGAAGCGTCCGGCGGTCACGCCGACATAGGCCGCCGCGCGACGGCGATCGACCAGACGCGTGTCCGGCGCGACCTCGCAAACAATGTTCTCGTCCACCCGGGATCCCCTGGCGCCTCGTTGCGCATGGCATGACGGCCCGACAGGACCGGCCAAGCCGGCGGCGAACCTAGGTGGGAGGAGCGCACTCGAAAAGCACAGAATTTCGTACACGTTGATGCCGTTTCGGCAACGGCTATAGTCCGGCCGGGGGTCCCATGCGATTTCACTCACCGGCCATCCAGTACTTCCACGCCGTCCGCCGCACCGGCTCGATCCGGGCCGCTGCGCGCATGCTGAACGTTGCCTCGTCGGCCGTAAGCCGCCAGATTCTCAAGCTTGAACAGGAGGTTGGGTCACCCTTGTTCGAGCGCAATGCGCGCGGCCTGACGCTGACGACGGTCGGCGAGATGTTGGCCCGGCACGTCATGAACGTGCTCCAGGACCTCGACCGCTTCCGCTCGGACGTCGCATCCCTGGCGGGGACTTGGCACGGCACCGTCAGCATTGCCTGCATCGAGTCGCTCACGGAGTCGGTGCTGCCCGACCTGATAGCCTCCCATCGCGGCCGCGCCCGGCGCGTCAGCTTCACCACCGAAGTGAAGGGATCGTCGGACGTGCTGGAGGCCCTGAGCCGCGGCGAGGCCGACATCGGCATCGCCATGGCGCTGCGGCATCCGCCGGACCTGCGCCAGGTCGCCTTGAAACGGTTTCGCCTGGGCGCGGTCGTCGCGCGCGAGCATCCACTGGCGCGCGGCAAGACGGTCACGCTGCCCCAATGTCTCGCCTTTCCCGTCATCCACGCGCTGCCGGAGCTGTCGATCTATCATCTGCTCCAGCCGCTGATCGCGCAGCTCTCCGAGACCCCGGAGCCGGCCATCCAGGCCAACTCGATCGACCTGATGCGCGAGCTCGCGGCGCGCGGCGTCGCTTCCAGACCCAGCTCGGCATCAGCAGGCTGTCGCGCGACAGCCGGCTCGTCTTCCTGCCGCTCGACAATGCCGGCAGCCCGGTGTGGTCAGATCTCGGCATCTACGTTCGCGCCGAGCGCACCCTCCCCGCTTACACGGAATCCTTCCTCCAGGAGCTGGTGCGCGAACTGGGCGAGCGCGAGCGGCGGGAAAACGCGGCGCATCCGCAGATCGCCTGATCAAACGCCGACGGTCTGACGTTCAGCCGTGGCCAGCCCCCTTGCGCTGGCCGCTATCGCCGAGGCGGTCGACCCAGGCGATGCCGATCGCGGAGATGATGAAGGTCAGGTGGATCAGCACCTGCCACATCACGCCGCTCTCGGTGAAATTGCTCCGCGTCGTGCCGAGATTGCCCGCCTCGATGAAGGTCCTGAGCAGCGAGATCGAGGAGATGCCGATGATCGCCATCGCAAGCTTGATCTTGAGCACGCTGGCATTGACGTGGCTGAGCCATTCCGGCTCGTCCGGATGACCGCTGAGGTTCAGGCGCGAGACGAAGGTCTCGTAACCGCCGACGATCACCATCACCAGCAGGTTCGAGATCATCACGACGTCGATCAGCCCGAGCACGACCAGCATGATCTGCTGCTCGCTGGCGTCGAACGAGTGCACGACCAGGTGCCAGAGCTCCTTCAGGAACAGCAGCACATAGACGGCCTGCGCGACGATGAGGCCGACATAAAGCGGGACCTGCAGCCAGCGCGAGCCAAAGATGAGTTGGGCAAACGGGCCGATTTGCGGCGCCGGCACGGAATCCGCCGAAGGTGCTTTGGGTTCGGACGTCATTGATCACTCCGGATGATGGACAGGCGCGTTGCCTCAGAGACTCGCGATCACAGGCGCGAGCTCGAGCGATCCGCGATAGATCATCTCGAAGGCGACGTAAACGATGATGGCGAGGCCGACATAGCCGATCCAGCGCTGCTTCTGGAGCACGCGGCCGAGCAAATCGGCGGCGACGCCCATCAACGCGACCGACAATAGCAGGCCGAAAGCGAGGATGTAGGGATGCTCGCGCGCAGCGCCCGCGACCGCGAGCACGTTGTCGAGCGACATCGAGACGTCGGCGGCGACGATCTGCACCGCCGCCTGCCTGAAGGTCTTTCGGGACGCAGGCGCAGCGCTGCTGCCGCCATGGCTGAACGCGAGTTCGTTCGCATGCGCGGACTGCTCGCGCAGCTCCCGCCACATCTTCCAGCACACCCAGAGCAGCAGCACGCCGCCGGCGAGCAATAGCCCGATCACTTGCAGAAGCTGGGTCGCGACGCCGGCAAAGACGATGCGCAGGGCGGTGGCGGCGATGATGCCGACGACGATGGCGCGCCGGCGCTGATCGGCCGGGAGGCCGGCTGCGGCAAGGCCGATGACGACGGCGTTGTCGCCGGCGAGCACGAGGTCGATCAGGACGACCTGAAGCAGCGCGGTCAGCGCTTCGGTGGTGATGAATTCAGTCATGATTGGTCATTTTTCGGTGCGGACGGATCGAGCCAGTGCGGCTTCTTCCGCTCGACCCAATCCAGAACCTTGGCGCGCCCGGAGCGCAGCGCGGGCACGTCTTCCGCGAGCAAAGCGAGGCCGAGCGGTAGCATCCAGACGCCGAGCACCGGCAGGAAGGAGAGCACGCCGCCGACAATCAGCAGCGCACCCGAAGGGATTCTCACCCAGCGGCTGGATGGCTTGAGCAGATAGGTGACGGTGTCGCCCATGCGCGGCGGCAGGCGACGGACAAGCTTGTCGAGGCGCGGGTCGCCGCCAGCCATCTGGCCGCTAGCGCCCGCAGTCCCTGTCTTATCCTCGTCCGAAACTACGCTCATGCTTACTCCTCGGCGGCGATGCGGTGTTCGGCGCGCACTGCACCCGGCGTCACCTGCTTTGCGCGCGGCAGCACCAGCGTCAGCAGGCGCAACAGCTTGATCGCCTGCACTTCGTGGGGATGCACGTCCTCGTCCGCGGCCGCGACGCGCTCCGACAGTTCCATCAAATGAGCCGACAGCGGCAGGTCTGAAACCGGACGCAAATTCTTGATCACCACATTGGCGAAATCCGGCTCCTCGAGTCGTTCAGCAAGCTCGTCGAACATCGCGTAGAGCCGGTCGTCCGAGATATGCGGCGCCAGCTTGCGATCCCGGATGAACCGGACGACCTCGTCGCGTTCGACCGGCGAAACTTGCCGGTCGGCGACGGCAACCAGCGCGCCGACGATCACCAGTGCCACCGCAGCCTGCTCGTTCAGGCTGGATGGCTCGGTGATCTCGATTTCGATCGGATTTGAATGCTTGGCGTCGGACATCGTTGCTCCCTTATCTTGCGAAAGACCGCACGGAGCTGCGATGGGGACGATTCGGTCGGAGAGACTCTCAAGAAGGCCCGACGATCGGCCGATCCATCGCATTCGCGCGGGACAGGTCATCCGACATCACGAGGTTTTGCCGACAGCGTCGACTTCCTCGCCAGAGGGGCCCGGATTCTTGTTCGTTTCACACATAAAGATGGGGCTGTCGGAATCAAGACGACGCGACTGCGACCAGCCGCCGCATCGGGTTCCGTGTTGCCACATTGGCTAAGCAGTTCTGCGCGCTCCGCACCTGCGATCATGTCTTTTACAGTCATCGCCCGCGCAGGCGGGCGATCCAGTACTCCGAGACGCCCGTAGTTTGTCGAGAAGCCGCAGCGTACTGGATTCCCCGCCTGCGCGGGGAATGACAGCGGAGTGCGGAGCACTCAGCCTACCCCACCCGCTCGACAAGATGCGCCCGCGAGGGCGACGGCTCGAACCTGTCGCCGAAATATTGAGTCTCGTGCGCCACGAGGCCGTCGCGGAATTCCATGATGCTCACTACGTAAGACGGCACCCCGTCATAGGTCAGCACGAATTCGCTCACCCAGAGATCGTTACTGCCGACGATCCGCCGAACCGTGAAGCGCTTCTTGTTCGGCTGCACGAACCGGCTCTCTTGAATCTTCCTGCGACCGCGAATGCGCTCGCCGGACTGCGGATAGTCGAGCACCGCGTCCTCGCGATAGATGTCGTGCTCGGCCTCGAAATCGTTCGCATCCGAAGCATCCCAATGGCGCTGGAGCGCGGCCAGCTTGCCCTGATCATCCATCGTGATCTCCCGTTGTACCGACTGCGTTTACGTTACGCATTTCAAATTGGCCTCAGGGCCGCCGGTGGCAAGGCTTGCTCGCAACGTCTAACAACGACTAACGAGCCAAAAACCCCATCCGGATGCAAGGATGACGGCAGAACCACGCAGCCAGATCGGGAACACGGAATGGCACGTCTGCTTTCGGTCAATGTCGGCCTGCCGCGCGACGTCGCTTGGCAGGGTCGGACCGTCCACACCGGCATCTGGAAGGCACAGGTCACAGGCCCGCGCAGGGTGCGCCGGCTCAACATCGATGGCGACGGCCAGGGCGATACGGCCGGTCATGGCGGCGAACATCGTGCCGTATTCGTCTATCAGGATGAATCCTATCGGTACTGGCAGGAGCATCCGGGTCGATCCAACCTCGTTCATGGCCAGTTCGGCGAGAACTTTACGGTCGAGGGCCTCGCCGACACCAACGTGTGCATCGGAGACCGCTACAGGATCGGCTCCGCGGTGTTCGAAGTGACGCAGCCGCGCGTCACCTGCTACCGTCTCGGCATTCGCATGGACGAGCCGGACATGGCCGCGCTGCTCGTCAGGCACGGGCGGCCCGGATTTTATTTCCGTGTGATCGAGGAAGGCGACGTCGAAGCCGGTGACGAGATCACACAGATCGCTGTGGGACCCGAGCGCATGAGCGTGTTCGAGATCAATGCGCTGCTTTACCTGCCGCCTCATCCGCGCGAACGCCTGGAGCGCGCGCTGCGGATTCCCGCGCTGAGCCGCGGCTGGCGCCGTTCTTTCGAGGCGCTGCTCGAGCAGCAGAAGGACAACAAGACCGCGGGAAACGCCGGGCTTGGGCCGGCGGCGAGCCCAACTCCGGCCTGGCGCGGATTCCGCTCCTTTCGCGTGGCGCGAAAGATCGCCGAAAGCGGCAACGTGACGTCGCTGATCCTCGAACCCGCCGACGGACATCCCGTGGCGGCCGCCCTGCCCGGTCAATTCGTCGTCATCAAGCTCGAGCCCTCCGGTGCGCAGGCGATGACACGCAGCTATTCGCTGTCGGGCGGCGCCGATGCCGCGTCCTATCGCGTCAGCATCAAGCGCGAAGTTCACGGCGCCGCCAGCCGTTACATTGCCGACGAGCTGCTGGCCGGCGCTGCCGTGCAACTAGGTGCGCCACGCGGCAGTTTCACGCTCCGGCAAGATGCACGCCCCGTCATCCTGTTGAGCGCCGGCATCGGCGTCACCCCTTTGCTCGCAATGCTTCACGCGCTCGCCGCCGAAGCGACGACGCGGGACGTGTGGTGGCTGCACGGCGCTCGCAATGGCCGCGAACATGCGTTCGCCGCCGAGGCGCGCGAATTGCTAGGTGGGCTCTCTCGTCACCATAGCCACGTCTGCTACAGCGCGCCTGACCCGGACGATCGTCTCAATGTGGCGTTCGACACAGCCGGACATCTCGACGCACGCCTGCTCCAGACCCTGAGCGTGCCGCGTGACGGCGATTTCTATCTGTGCGGACCGGCAGGTTTCATGAACGATCTGAAAGCTGGCCTCACCACGTTGGGCGTCGCACCGGATCGCATCCACACCGAATTGTTCGGCGCCGGACCGTCCTTGACGCCCGGCATAGCGTCCTCCCCGCAGAAGCGGGCGCACCCGCCGATCGGTGCCCCCGGCCCCGGCCCGATGGTTTCGTTCGCCCGGAGTGGCCTCAATGTCCGCTGGGGACCATCCTATGCCAGCCTGCTGGAATTGGCCGAGGCGTGCGACGTCCCCGTGCGCTGGTCGTGCCGGACCGGCGTCTGCCACAATTGCGAGAGCGGGTTGATCGCGGGGACGGTTGACTATGCGCCGGATCCGCTCGATCCGCCCGCGGACGGCAATGTCCTGATCTGCTGCTCACGACCCCGAAACGACGTCGTGGTTGATCTGTAAAAGTGGGAGAGCGCAATGCGACCTGACATGATGCCGGGAGTAACCTTCCCGGATTACGAACTCAGCGACCACACCGGCAAGCACCGGAAGCTCTCCGAACTGCAGGCGGGCGATCCAATGGTGCTCGTGCTCGGCCGCGGCGGATTTTGTCCCAAGGATCGTCGCCAGGCCGAAGGCTTGCTGCAACTCCATCGCGAGATGGAGGTGGGCTATTGCCGGATGGTCACGATCACGACCGACAACATCACCCAGACCAGCGAATATCGCAGCGGCGTCGGAGCGCACTGGCCCTTTCTCTCGGATTCGCGGCGCCTCGTTCAGAAGGATCTCGACATCGCCGAATACACCGACCCCGTCCATAATCCGATGAGTCCGCACGTGATCGTGCTCGAGCCCGGCCTCGTCATTCACAAGATCTACAACGGCTACTGGTTCTTCGGCCGTCCAACCGTCGAAGAGCTCCGCCAGGACCTCAGGGCAGTCGGCATGAAGTGCCGGCCGGATTGGGACATCGCGGCGCCCGGCCTCAGGGCACTGTGGGACCAGGGCCGCAGGGAGCATTTTCATCCCTACGGCAAGGCTTACGTCGAAACTCTCGGCGAACGGGATTAGAACCACATTCCGACATCGTCCGCCCGGGCGAATGCCGGTTCGGAATGTGGATGATCCAGATGAAGACCAATCCCGACCGCATGGGCGCGCGCCAGATCTACGAGGCTTTGAGAGATCAGATCCTGGCGAGGGTGTATGGGATCGACGGGGTGCTGCCGTCCTCCCGCGCGCTGGCCGGTGAGATGGGCGTGGCGCGCTCGACCGTCACGATCGCCTACGAACAGCTCGCCGCCGAAGGCTTCATCGAGACACGCCATGGCGCGCGACCGCGTGTGGCTCGCGCCGTCGTCGAGCGAGGACGCACGCGCGTAGTGTCGCGGCCGTCGGCGCGGAAGGTGCGGCTGTCGGCCTTCGGGAGCCGGTTGCTTCAAGACCCGCCGCGCTGGTCTGAGCCGCCGCGCGGGCTCGTCGCGAACTTCCGCTATGGCGAGCTCGCGCCGTCGGATTTCCCGGTACTGGGCATGGAAAAAGGCCGTGACCGCTGCGATGGCGCGCAAGCCCGAACGGCTGGCCTATGACGATCCCTGCGGAGCGCTGCGGCTGCGGACCGCGCTTCAAGGCTATCTGTGGCGGTCGCGTAGCGTCCGCTGCGAGGTCGATCAGATCGTGGTCGTGAACGGCTCGCAGCAGGGCCTCGACATCTGCGCGCGCCTGCTGCTCGATGCCGGCGACCGCTTCGTGATGGAGGATCCCGGCTACCAGATGGCGCGGCATACTTTCGCAGCAACGGGCGCCGAGGCGATCCCGATTCCCGTCGACGTGGACGGACTGGAGACAGCGCGGCTCGATGGCGTCGAAGCCCGCCTCGCCTATGTCACGCCGTCGCACCAATATCCGCTCGGCGGCGTCATGCCGATCGGCCGCCGGCACCAATTGCTCGCCTGGGCCAGGGCAAACGACGCCTACGTGATCGAGGACGATTACGACAGCGAGTATCGCTACGATACCAAGCCGATCCCGCCGCTGCACGCGCTGGAAGGCGGCGGCAATGTGATCTATCTCGGCACCGTCTCCAAGACGCTCTCGCCGACCTTGCGGATCGGCTTTCTGGTGGTGCCCTCCGCCCTGCGATCCCTGATCGCCGCCGCCAAGCAGATCATGGACCGGCACACGCCGCTGATCGAACAGGACGCTCTCGCGTCGATGCTGGAAAGCGGCGCCTATGACGGCCACATCAGGCGCGTGCGCCGGCGCAACGCCGAACGCCAGCGGGCGCTGCTCGACGCGCTTCGCCGCAGGTTCGGGGACCGCGTCCGGATCGAGGGCACGGCCGCCGGCCTGCACATCGTGGCGTGGTTCGACGACCTGCCGCAGAAGCGAGAGGACGCGTTGATCAAGGCGGCCCATGCAAAGGGCGTCGGCATCTATTCCGTCTCTGCGCTGTTCGTCGGACCTCGCCGACCGCGGAAGACGGTCGGCCTCGTCATGGGCTATTCGGCATTGGAGGTGGCACAGATCGAGCGCGGCTGCAGGCTTCTCGCACAAGCCGTCGCCAAACTGGACTGATCAAATAGACGATAACTGGCAGTTTCTTACAGGCCAGATTCCGGCTATCTCCAGAGCAACACCGGAGATAGACATGTACATCCCTCCCGCCTTCAAGGACGACATCGAGAGCATCCGAGCGACCATTCGCGGCGCCCGCCTCGCCAGCCTGGTCACGGCCACCAGCGAAGGCCCCGTCGCCACGCCGCTGCCGCTGCTTCTCGACGAGAGCGAAGGCGAACATGGCGTGCGGTACGGACATGTGGCGAAAGCCAACCCGCAATGGAAACTGCCGCCGATCGGAGATGCGCTGGCGATCTTCAGCGGTCCCGACGCCTATGTGACGCCGTCCTGGTACGCGACCAAGCAGGAAACCGAAAAGGTCGTGCCGACCTGGAACTACGTCGCGGTGCATGCCTACGGCCCGGTCGAATTCTTCCAGGAGCCCGAGCGCCTGCTCGACGCCGTGACGCGGCTCACGAATAGGCATGAAGGATCGCGTGCAAAGCCGTGGGCCGTTACCGATGCCCCCGAAGATTTCATCGCAACTCAGCTGCGCGGAATCGTCGGCGTGCGGATTCCCGTCGTGCGGTTCGAAGGCAAGCGCAAGATGAGCCAGAACCGTCCCGAGGCTGACCGTGTCGGCGTCGCGCAAGGTCTCGCAGCGAGCGAGAACGCTGGTGATCGCGAGGTTGCGCCATTGATTCCGGTTCCGGTTTAGTAGCCACTTGGTTCCCGACACTCGCTGTCGGGAACCATCGTCCTGTCAGGTTCGTTGATACATTTCAGCAAGCATCTCCTGACGGAATTCCTATGTGCCGCTGGATCGCATACCGGGGCGAGACCACGTCCTTCGAGCCCTATGTCACCGAGCCCGAGCATTCGCTCATCGCGCAAAGCATCCGCTCGCTCCAGTCGACGGCGGGCTCGAATGGCGACGGCTTTGGTCTCGGCTGGTACGGTGAGCATCCGGAGCCTGGTCTTTATCGTGAAACACGCCCCGCTTGGTCGGACGAAAATCTCCGCTACCTCTGCCGCCATTTGCGCTCGCATCTGTTCTTCGCCCATGTGCGCGCCGCCACCGGCACGGCAGTGACGCGGCAGAACTGCCATCCCTTTGCCTGCGGCCAGTGGATGTTCATGCACAATGGTTTCGTCGGCAGCTGGAATCGCCTACGGCGCAAGGTCGAGGCGCTGATCCCCGATGCCTACTACCCCTCGCGGACAGGCACGACCGATTCGGAAGCCGTGTTTCTCGCCATGATGGGCGCGGGTCTCGACGCCGATCCGCTCGGCGCAACGCATCGCGTGCTGCGAGCCCTCGTCGGCCTCGTCAACGAAGGCGAGCTTCGTGAGCGGCTACGCTTCACCAGCGCCATCGCCAACGGCCGGGATCTCTATGCCTTCCGGGTTGCGGTCAACGATGCCGCCAACACGCTCTATTTCCGCGAGGCTGGCGGCCAAGTCATCGTCGTCTCCGAGCCGTTCGATAAGGAAACAGACTGGACGGAAGTGCCCGCGAATCACGCGCTGGTCGCACGTGCGTCCGAGAGCGCGAAAATTGTTCCGTTCGATCTTGCAATTTCCAGTGAGGTCGACGCGGAACCCGCTCCTGCCAGAAGGATTATCGCCCGCGGGTAAATACCTTGGCCGGGTGGCACGATGACATTGGCGTCAGACGTCTTGAAACTGCTGCGGCTTGATTCCTCCGAGGACAGGCAGCACCTCGTCATTCGCTCGGCCGGCGGACGCGGCAAGGCTGCGGAATATTCGTTCGGTATCGAGGAGGAATACTTCCTCGCCGATCGCCGCAGCCTGGAGGTCGCGATCCAGACCCCCAATGAGCTATTCGAATCTGCGAATTGGTCGACAGGCGGCCAGGCGATGCGGGAGATGTTACAGTCGCAGCTCGAGGTCGCCACCAACGTGCATGTCGACGTCGCCGACGCGCGCGAAGAGCTTCGCTTCCTGCGTCGCGAAGTCGCAAACGTCGCGGCACAATACGGCTTCGTGATCATGGCCTGCGGCACGCACCCGACCGCGGTCTGGCGCATGTCGCAGCCGAGCCCGAAGCCACGCTACGAGGAGATGATTGAGGATCTGCGCAGCATCGGCCACCGCAACCTGATGTGCGGCATGCACGTGCACGTCCAGTTGCCCGATCCCGAAAAGCGCATGGCGGTGATGCGAGCGATGCTGCCGCATCTGCCCTTGTTCATCGCCCTGTCGGCCTCCTCCCCGTTCTGGAATTCACACAAGACCGGACTGAAGGGCTATCGGCTCGCCGCCTATTCCGAGCTGCCGCGCACTGGCCTGCCCGAATTATTCGAGAGCCGGCAGGATTACGACGAATATGTCGGCGCGTTGCAGCGCTCGGGCGTGATCCCCGATGAAAGTCACATCTGGTGGGCCATGCGCCCCTCGATGAAGCACCCGACCCTCGAGCTGCGTGCGCCCGATACCTGCACCTTCGTCGACGACGCCGTTGCCATTGCCTCGCTCTATCGCTGCCTGACCCGCTATCTCTACCTGCGACCTCATCTCTCGAAAGAGGTCACCGCGGTCGAACGCGCAATTGCGGTGGAAAACAAATGGCGCGCCCAGCGCTACGGCACCGATTGCATCTTTGCCTCCAAGGACGGGCCGGTCGAGATCTCCGAGCTGCTCTCCCGTGTGATCGAGGACATCGCCGAAGACGCCGCCGCGCTGAACTGCATGGCCGAGGTCGAACACTGTCGCACCATCGTCGAACGCGGCAGCTCGGCCGAATTCCAGCTTCGCGCCTTCCGCGACAATGCGGAAGACATCGCCGCCGTGTCGCGCTGGATCGCAGACGCGACGATCTCGGGCACGAGCACCCCCGCCGCAGGCGTTCCCGCGCCTTCATAGCGCCCGCGCAAGCTTCGCGAGCAACAATGTCGGTCCTGAATGCGTAAGGTCGCGGAGAGAACGATGAATCACGTCAAATGTTGCGCTGGCTGTGGCCATGGCCTCATTCCGATGCTCTCGGCCAAAGGGCGCGCGGAGCTCAGCTGCCTCTGGTGCGAGCTCATCGAGGCGCGTGCAGTGGACATGGCGAAGTGGGCTGACAGCCCGTACGGCAAGCCCGAGCGGACCGTCCGTCGAGCTTTCGAATGAACGGCTTCAGACACCCGGCCGCCGACTTCTCCTGATCGGCGCAGCTGCGCATCCGCGCCAGAATGCCGCCAAATTAGACAAGACACGTCTCGTCACCAGGATTGCAGACTGGGCGAACATGGCCATGCAGGCTGGTCAAGCGTGTCATCTAACCTCAAGTGCAACCTCGATTTTTCATCGCGTGGCGGCGAGTCGCAAAGCCTTGCGTGCCGCGCACCGCCTCGACTGGCCTAAAATTCGCAAGGCAGCATCAGGCCTGATCCCCTGCTCTCAGCAAGATGCGTGCGCCGAGACAGGGTGAGCGGGCCAGATCGGAGAATGCCATGAACGTGCATGCCACCGGCGATCTCAAATTCACCGGCCTCACCCGCCCGGACGGCGCGCCCCTTCGCCTCAACGATCAGGAGTTCGTGGCGATCGATCGCGACCGGAATGCGAAGTTCGAGGCAACGTACCGGCCGCAGGCCCTCTACAATCGCGCCAACGAGGGTTTCCACGCCAACAACGAAACCTTCCTGCTGCACGAGGTCGCGACCAATCTGCCGATCTATCTGCCCGACACCGGCCCTACCGACTTCCATCTTCATCTGCCGCCGGGCGGCTTTCAGCTCGTGCTGGTCACGTCGGGCGCGTTCACGTTCGACTATGACGGGCGCTTCTATAATGTCGGCCCCGGCGCGGTGATGCTGCAAAGCGCGATCGTGCACCGACAGCTGTTCTACACCTGGTCGGGACTGTCGACCGAAGAGAATCTGAAGACGCCGCAGACGGTGGTGCCGGATCCAATCTCGATGGGCTATTCGGGCAAATTCCTCGAAGCCTTCATCACTGACCCGACGACGTTTCCAAACCCGACCATCGTCGGTCCGGACCAGATCAACGAAGCCGAGACGCCGCGGGTGGCATGGAGCCACTCTCTGCATGATCGCCCGGTCGATGCAGGCTTCTGGCTCCAGGACCCCTTGGCGCTGGATGCGCTGTTCAAGCCGCTCACCGACAGCCCGATCAAATCGGCCATGCCGGTTTACGTGCGCGATATCGGGATCGAGGCTCCGAGCGGTCACCTCGTCGCCGGCCACATCATCGCAACCGATCCGCGCGGCCAATCGCTCTTGTCCAAGAGCACGTCGTCAGCGGCGGACACCACATGTTTCGCCAAGGGCGAGGTCGTGATCTACCGCGTGATCCGCGGCACGGCCGAATTCAGGAACAAGACTGGCGAGACCTTTGAGCTCGCGGCCGGCGATGTGGTGACGGCGGGCAAGAACGCCACAAGCCTCGTCGGTGTTGGTGAGAACACGCAGGTCCTTCGGCTCGGCCTTCTCAAGGGCATGAACGACCTCCGCAGCTGGACGCCGACGCAACGCGACGAGATCGACGGCCTCGCCGGTCAGATCATCACGCAGAAGGACATCCGTCCGCTGCGCACCGAGGGCAAGCCGGTCGGATACCTGTACGGCTGAGCGGAGTTACTCCGCCGCTTGGCGGACGTGGCGGGCGGTCGGGGTGCGCATGGTGACGAGCTCTTCGGACGCGGTCGGATGCAGCGCGATCGTCGCGTCGAAATCGGCCTTGGTCGCCTTCATCTTCACCGCAATCGCGACTGCCTGCGTGATCTCGGCTGCGGCATCGCCGACGATGTGACAGCCGAGCACACGGTCGGTTGAACCATCGACGACGAGCTTCATCAGCACGCGGGTATCGCGGCCCGACATCGTCGCCTTGATGGGCCGGAACGTGGTCTTGTAAATGTCGATATGGCTGAATTGCGCGCGGGCTTCCGTCTCGGTCACGCCGACGGTGCCGACCTCCGGCTGCGAGAACACGGCGGTCGGGATGTTGGCGTGATCGACCTGCACCTCGCGCTTGCCGAACACGCTGTCGGCGAACGCATGGCCCTCGCGGATCGCGACCGGCGTCAGGTTGAAGCGATGGGTGACGTCGCCGATCGCGTAGATGCTGTCGACCGAGCTCTTGGAGAAATGGTCGACCGCGATGCCGCCGTTCCGCGGGTTGATGGCGACGCCGGCCTTCTCCAGGCCGAGATTGGCGACCGCGGGATGGCGGCCGATCGCGAACATCACCTGGTCGGAGGCAAGGCTCGATCCGTTCGACAGATGCGTGGTGAATTCCTCGCCGTGCCGATCGACCTTCGTCACCGTGCAGCCGGTCAGGATGGTGATGCCCTGCTTCTCCATCTCGGCGCGGACATGGGCGCGAACATCCTCGTCGAAGCCGCGAAGAATGTTGTCGCCGCGATAGATGACTGTGACGTCGGAGCCGAAGCCGGCGAAGATGCCGGCGAACTCCAGCGCGATATAGCCGCCGCCCTGGATCACGATCCGCTTCGGCAGCTTGGCCAGGTGAAACGCCTCGTTGGAGGAGATCACGTGCTCGATGCCGGGAATCGGAGCGCCGTGATTGGGCGCGCCGCCGGTGGCGATCAAAATGTATTTTGCAGTGATCTTCCGGTCGTTCTCGAGCAGGCGGACGGTGTGCTTGTCCTCGATCACCGCGCGGCTCTTGACGATTTGCGCGCCCGACTTCTCGACATTGGCGGTGTAAGCCGCCTCCAGACGCGCGATCTCCTTGTCCTTGTTGGCGATCAGCGTCGGCCAGTCGAAGGTCGCAGACGGAACGGTCCAGCCAAAGCCGGCGGCGTCCTCGATCTCGTGGCGGAAATGCGAGCCGATGACGTACAGCTTCTTCGGCACACAGCCGCGGATCACGCAGGTCCCGCCCATGCGGTACTCTTCCGCGATCATGACGCGGGCGCCGTAGCCGGCCGCGATGCGGGCGGCGCGCACGCCGCCCGAACCGCCACCGATGACAAAGAGGTCGACGTCGAATTCAGCCATTGTCCACTCCGACCTCTTTCAGAACATGATCCGGATTCCGATCAGATAGGGACTGTCAGATCTCCTTGCCACGCTTGCGCATCTCGGCGCGGAAGGCACCCATCACGGTCTCGGAGAAGTTCTGAGCCCAGGAGTTCATGAAGGCCATGCTCAGCCCGATCGCGCGCGGCTCGGCTTCGATCAGCTTCTTGCCCAGCGGCGACTTGTAGAAGGTGACGAGATCCTTCAGCTCCTGCTCGGTGAACTCGCTGGCATAGACCTGCGCCATGCCTTCTCCGATCTCCTTTTCGCGGCCTGCCAGCTGCTGGTTGACGACCCCGGCGACCTCGGTGAGATCCTTCTGATAGTTGAGGTTCTGCTGGATCAGCGCGATCCTGGTCTTATCGACCAGGCCGGGCACGGCGTTGGCATACATCGCACTGGCGTTCTTGATCGCGAGGATCTCCTTGGCGGCCGCGATGGCCGTCGGCGACGATTTCGGCGGAGCCGCCTGCTGGGCCCCGGCCGGGGCGACCGAGAGGGCCAGTCCCACAGCGAGGGTCGCGACCGGCAACAATTTCAAAACGCTCTTCATTCCTAGTCTCCTTTCGGCTTTCGCCGTTCAATCACGCGAATTCCCTCGCCACCCGCCAAGACAGCCGAGCTGGCCAAGCCGATGAACAAACCATGCTCGACGACGCCGGGGATCGCGCTCAACGCCGTGGCGAGGCGGGCGGGATCCTCAATCTTTTCGAGCTGGGCATCGAGGATCCAGTGGCCGCCATCGGTGACGAAAACGTGGCCGTCCTTGCCGTTGCGGACCGCCATCTGCCCGGAAACGCCGCATTCCGCAAACGCCTTCTCGATCGCGCGTCGCGTTGCGCCGAGCCCGAACGGGATGACCTCGACCGGCAGCGGAAAGCGGCCGAGTGTCGGGACCCATTTGGTGTCGTCGGCAATCACGATCATGCGATCCGAGGCGGCCGCGACGATCTTCTCGCGCAACAGCGCACCGCCGCCGCCCTTGATCAGATTGAGTTCGGGATCGATCTCGTCGGCGCCGTCGACGGTGATGTCGAGATGATCGATCTCATCCAGCGTGGTCAGCGGCACGCCGCAGCGGATTGCATCGAGACGCGTCGCCTCGGAGGTCGGCACGCCGATCACTTTCAGTCCGGCGCGGACCCGCTCGCCGAGCAGCTCGACGAAATGTTTTGCAGTCGAGCCGGTACCGAGCCCGAGTTGCATGCCGTCACGGACGTCCTCGAGGGCGCGCGCCGCAGCCTGCCGCTTCAACTGGTCCATGTTCACGTTTGCGCCGTCCCTGAATTACGAGTGTTAGGCTTGCGGCGGCCTGTGTAGCCTCGTTTTCCCTCGGAGAACAGGGTCTGGGGGAACAGGCCTCCGGCCCAGCTTATAAGGTGATCTTATGGCTTCGGCCCTTGCGCGGGCGGGGCCGGGCCGGTAGCGCTGGACCATGACCCCCTCCCACACCATCGTCTTCGATCTCGACGGCACGCTTGTGGATACCGCGCCCGACCTGATCACCGCGCTCAATTACGTGCTCGACCGCGAAGGGCTGCCGCCCGTGCCGATGGCCTCGGCCCGCAACATGATCGGCGCCGGCGCCCGCAAGCTGATCGAGCGGGGGCTGGAGGCCGAGGGCCGCAGCGTCACGGTGGCCGACATGGACCGGATGACGGCCGATTTCATCGGCTATTACGCCAACAATATCGCCGTCGAATCCCGGCCGTTCGAGGGGCTGGAGGCCGCGCTCGACCATTTTGCAGCCCAGGGCCATCGCCTCGCGGTCTGCACCAACAAGCTGGAATGGCTGTCGAAGCGCCTGCTGGACCAGCTCGACCTGAGCCGGCGCTTCGCTGCGATTTGCGGCGCCGACACTTTTGGCGTGCAGAAGCCCGATCCGACCATTTTCCGCGAAACGGTGGCGCGGGCCGGCGGCGAGGTCAAAGCCAGCATCATGGTCGGCGACGCCGGACCCGATGTCGGCGTGGCCCGGCGCGCCGGAGTTCCCGTGATCGGGGTCAGCTTCGGCTATACGGACGTCCCGATTGCCGAGTTGAAGCCGGACCGGCTGATCCATCACATGCGCGACCTGCCGGCCGCCGCCAGCAGCCTGATGACCGCGCAGGCAGCTCTCAAGTAGCTGAGATAGCCTAGTTATTCCACGGAATCCGGCGTTAACCATCTACTAACTATGTGCGGCCGGCCGGTTGCTCGGTCGGAACGACACTCCTAAGTTTGTCCGGGGATGTGGCGGTTCGTCGCAATAAGTGGATGGTCATGCGTCGTGTCATCGCGATTGCGCTAGCTGGGGTCAGTCTCTTGGGAGCAGCGAGCCTTGCCGGCTGCTCCTCGATGTCTTCGACGTCCTGGGACATGTTCAAATCGGCCCCGCCGACCGTGCAGGTCCGGCTCGAATCCAATCCCCCGGGTGCTGACGCCACGACCTCACTAGGTGCCGGCTGCAAGACGCCCTGCTCCGTCGCGGTTCCCGCCCCCGACGCCCCCTTCACGGTCGCTTTCGCGCTGCCGAAATACCAGCCAGTAAGCGTGCCGGTGAACGTCATCAGGAATCCCGGTGACTTCACGACCCCCGCCTCGATCACCACCGACCCCAACCCGGTTTTCGCGGAGCTCCAGCCGGCCGTTCCGCCAAGACCGGTCCGCAAGCCGCACCGCCCGAAGAAACCGAAACCGGCGGCGGCCGCGGTCGCCCCGGCTGCTGCCGCACCGGCTGCGGGCTCGCCTTTCCCCGATCCTAACGCGGGCAAGCGCTGACCTCCGTCATCCCCCATTTGTCTCTGACGCATTCGATGCTTAGATTGCTTCCAGGACACCGCTGAAGCAAAACTGCTCGCGTTGCCGCAAGTGACAAGGCATTTGGTATGAACGGACTTTCCGCGAGCCCCCTGTCGAGCACGATGACCGATCCGTTCGGACGGACCATCTCGTATTTGCGCGTCTCCGTCACCGACCGCTGCGACCTGCGCTGCTTCTACTGCATGTCGGAAGACATGACGTTCCTGCCCAAGGCGGACCTGCTGACGCTGGAGGAACTCGATCGGCTCTGCTCGGCCTTCATTGCCAAGGGTGTGAAGAAGCTGCGGCTCACCGGCGGCGAACCGCTGGTCCGCCGTAACGTGATGACGCTGGTGCGCTCGCTGTCGCGGCACCTCAAGAGCGGCGCGCTGAGCGAGCTGACGCTGACCACCAACGGCACCCAGCTTGCGAAACATGCCAGCGAACTCGCCGATTGCGGCGTCCGCCGCATCAACGTTTCGCTCGACACGCTCGATCCGCAGAAGTTTCGCGAGATCACCCGCTGGGGCGAGATCGACAAGGTGCTGGAAGGCGTCGAGGCGGCACGCGCCGCGGGCCTCGCGGTCAAGATCAACGCCGTGGCGCTGAAGAACCTCAACGAGGATGAACTTCCCGACCTGATGCGCTGGGCCCACGGCAAGGGCATGGGGCTGACGCTGATCGAGGTCATGCCGATGGGCGAGATCGGATCGGGACGAATCGACCAATATCTGCCGCTGTCGCTGGTGCGCGCGCGCCTTGCCCAGCAGTTCACGCTGACCGATCTGGCCGAGAGCACCGGGGGGCCGGCGCGCTATGTCAGCGTCGCCGAGACCGGCGGCAAGCTCGGCTTCATCACCCCGATGACCCATAATTTCTGCGAATCCTGCAATCGCGTGCGCGTCACTTGCACGGGAACGTTGCACACCTGCCTCGGCCACGAGGATGCCTCCGATTTGCGCAAACCTCTGCGTGCATCGGACGACGATTCGCTGCTTGCGGATGCGATCGACCGCGCCATTGGGCTGAAGCCCAAGGGCCACGATTTCATTATCGACCGCCGCCACGACCGCCCCAGCGTCTCCAGGCACATGAGCGTCACCGGCGGCTAACATCGGCTGGCCGGCCGCGGCTTATTCCCCTTAACTATCAACAAACTTCCGATTGACTGGCGGCACGCTCGCTGGTTTGGTGCGGCAGCCTCATGCCTGCGCGGCGAGACAAGCCAACGCGCCCACTCGGCGCAGTCAAGACGGCCGGGGCAAATCGGGGAGGACCAATCTTGCAAGCGCTCCTGAAGCTGAGCAATGGAATTGACGCGTTCACACGTTGGACGGGCAAACGTCTGGCTTGGCTGATCCTGCTCGCCGTCGTCATCTCGGCGCTGAATGCGATCATCCGAAAGACATTGGACACGTCCTCCAACTCGTGGCTCGAGCTGCAATGGGTGCTTTTCAGCATCGTGTTCCTGCTGTGCGCGTCCTGGACGCTGCTCGACAACGAGCACATCCGGATCGACATCTTCAATAGCATGATGCCGAAACGGGCTCGCAACATCATCGACATCATCGGGCACATCTTCTTCCTGATCCCGCTGACCGTTGTCATGATCGTGACCGGAATACCGTTCTTCCTGCGCTCGCTCCAGATCAACGAGCAATCCGGCAATGCGGGCGGCCTGCCACAATGGCCGGCAAAAGCGCTGATCATGATCGGCTTCGCCCTCCTGCTCGTTCAAGGCATATCCGAGCTGATCAAGCGAATCGCGATCATGCGCGGCATGATCCCGGACCCACACGAGTCGCAGGTGTCCGCACTGGAGGCCGAGGTCGAGCACCTCGTCGAAGCGATCGAAAAGAAGTAGCCGTTGGCGACGGTTTAGGGGGAAGTCATGACCGCGTTTATTATCGCCAATCTGGCGCCCATCATGTTCGCGACGCTCGTGATCGTGCTGCTGCTCGGCTACCCGGCAGCATTTTCGCTCGGCGCCGTCGGCCTGTTCTTCGCCATCATCGGCGTTCAGCTCGGCCAATTCCACCCGGACTTTCTCCAGGCCCTGCCGGAGCGCGTCTACGGCGTCATGAACAACGACACGCTGCTCGCCATTCCCTTCTTCACCTTCATGGGATTGGTGCTCGAGCGCTCCGGCATGGCGGAGGATCTGCTCGACACCATCGGCCAGTTGTTCGGCACCATCCGCGGCGGCCTCGCCTACGCGGTGGTGTTCGTCGGCGCGCTGCTTGCGGCGACCACCGGCGTCGTGGCGGCCTCGGTGATCTCGATGGGCCTGATCTCGCTGCCGATCATGCTGCGCTACGGCTACGACCGCCGCGTGGCGACCGGCATCATCGCGGCCTCCGGCACGCTGGCGCAGATCATTCCGCCGTCGCTCGTCCTGATCGTGATGGCCGACCAGCTCGGCAAGTCGGTCGGCGACATGTACGAGGGCGCGTTCATTCCGGGCCTGGTGCTCGCCGGCCTCTATGCGGGTTACGCGTTCCTCGTGACCATGATTTTCCCGAAGGCGGCGCCCGGTCTTCCCAAGGAGGCGATCGGCTTCCGCGAGGAGAGCGGCGACCGCGGCCTCAAGTCGCTCGGCGTGCTGTTCCTGGCGAGCTGCGTCTTCGGCTGGTTCATGATGCGGAATTCGGAGACACACGGCGCCGACTTCGTCGTGCTCAGCATGTTCTTCGGCATCCTCTTCGCGTTCTTCGTCGCCATCGCGAACTGGGTCCTCGACAAGCTGACGGGCTACCGCTTTCTCTCGAAGATGGCGCAACAGACCACCTTCGTAATGGTGCCGCCGCTATTCCTGATCTTCCTGGTGCTGGGCACGATCTTCATCGGTGTCGCGACGCCCACCGAAGGCGGTGCGATGGGTGCAGCCGGGGCCCTCATTCTCGGAGCCGCGAAGCGGCGGCTGACCTGGGACCTCGTTCGTCAGGCCACCGAATCGACGGCGAAGCTGTCCGCCTTCGTCGTCTTCATCCTGGTCGGCGCGCGCGTGTTCTCGCTCACCTTCTACGGCGTCAGCGGCCATGTCTGGGTCGAGCACCTGCTGACCTCCCTGCCCGGCGGCCAGATCGGCTTCCTGATCTTCGTCAACGCCTTCGTCTTCGTGCTGGCGTTCTTCCTCGACTTCTTCGAACTCGCCTTCATCGTGATCCCGCTGCTCGGGCCGGCTGCCGAGCATCTCGGCATCGACCTGATCTGGTTCGGCGTCATCCTGGGCGTCAACATGCAGACGTCGTTCATGCATCCGCCGTTCGGATTTGCGCTGTTCTATTTGCGCTCGGTCGCGCCGAAGGAACGTTATACCGATCGCGTCACCGGCAAACGCATGGAGCCGGTCACGACGGGACAGATCTATTGGGGTGCGGTGCCGTTCGTCGTCATCCAGATGATCATGGTGCTGCTCGTGATCATGTTCCCGTCGATGGTGATGCACTACAAGGGCGTGCAGTCCACCGTCGATCCCAACAGCATCAAGATCGATATTCCCCAGATCGATCTGCCGCCGCTCGACTTCGGCCAGCCGAAGCAATAGCGCCCGGCCCGCCTGCAAAAAAGAACCCGGAGCGAAAGCTCCGGGTTTTTTCGTTTGGGCCGATCGTGCGCTCTGCGATCAGCTCTGCGAGTTGCGCGCCATGAAGTTGTCATAGCCGACTTCGGCGACCTGGAACCACTGATATCCGTTGTTCGAGAACGCGGTCAGCGATTCGTAGACCTTCTTGAAGTCCGCGTTGGTGGCCGAGACTTCGGTGTGCAGCTCCTTTGACGCCTTGAAGCAGGCCTGCATGACCTCTGGCGAGAACGGATGCAGCTTGGCGCCGGCCGCGAGCAGGCGCCGCAACGCCGGTGGATTGGCCTGGTCGTACTTCGCCATCATCCAGTTGTTGGCGTAGTGCCCCGCCTGCTCGAGGATGCTCTGATAGTGCTTCGGCAGAGCATTCCACTTGTCCTGGTTGACGAAGGCGAGCAGCATCGGCCCGCCTTCCCACCAGCCCGGGAAGTAATAATGCGGCGCGACTTTCACGAAGCCGAGCTTCTCGTCGTCATAGGGCCCGACCCATTCCGCTGCGTCGATGGTGCCCTTCTCCAGCGCCGGATAGATGTCGCCACCGGCGATCTGCTGCGGCACCGCGCCGAGTTTGGCCATCACTTTTCCGGCGAAGCCGCCGATGCGGAATTTCAACCCGCTGAAGTCCTGGGGCGTCTTGACCTCCTTGCGGAACCAGCCACCCATCTGACAGCCGGTGTTGCCGGCAAGCAGCGAGACGACGTTGTACTTCTTGTAGAACTCGTTGAGAATCTCCCTGCCGCCGCCCAGCATGTACCAGGCCTGGTTGATGCGCATGTTCGGTCCGAACGGCACGGCCGAGCCGAAGGTGAAGGTCGGGTCCTTGCCGAAATAATAATAAGACGCGGTGTGGCCGATTTCGCAGGTGCCGTTCTGCACGGCATCGAGCACCTGAAGGCCCGGCACGATCTCGCCGCCGGCAAATGTCTGAATCTGGAATTTGTTGTCGGTCGCTTCCGCGACCATCTTGGCCATCATCTCGGCGCCGCCATAGAGCGTGTCGAGCGATTTCGGCCAGCTCGTCGGCATGCGCCATTTGATCTCGGGCGTCGTCTGCGCGATCGCTGGAGCGGCGAGCGTGGCGACACCCGCCGCACCAAGCCCGGTGACCTTGATGAAATCTCGTCTTTTCATGATTTCCTACCCTGATGGATTGTGACGGTGGGCCTTCTTGCCGAGGCTTGGAGGCCAGCATGGAACATGTGTCGTCCGATTTCCATCCCTCACGATGTGAGGGACGAAAATGCCCAGCTCCCGCGCCATCCGGTTCTACGACTTTAGGCTTAGACGGCCCGCGGCCCTGGCCGTTCCCATCACGCCCGCCTCGGCCGGGCATGACGGGCGCGCCGGGCACGTGACAAGCGCCGGAAACACGGGCATACCGCGCCATTCCCCCAACCTAAGGCCGCCACGCATGTCGCGATCCTACCCTGCTCCATCGCTCGTTGGTTCGTTGATCGCGTCGCTCTGGCTGGGATGTGCGGCAATGCCGGCGCATGCTGAGCTGAGCGCGAATGTCATGGCCGACGTCCATGCGTTGGCGCAAAAAGAGCAGCAGCCGCTGCTCGACACGCTGCGCGATCTCGTCAGCATCGAATCCGGCAGCAAGGATGTCGAAGGTCTGAACCAGATCGCCCAGCGCGTTGCCGGCCAGCTCAAGCAGCTCGGCGGCACGGTGGAGATCCTCGAACCCACCGACGTCTATCGCCTCGACGACACACCCGAGAAGATCGGCCCGGCCGTACACGCCGTATTCAAGGGCACCGGCAGCAAGAAGATCATGCTGATCGCCCACATGGACACCGTGTACCTGAAGGGCATGCTGAAGGATCAACCGTTCCGCATTGACGGCGACAAGGCCTACGGCCTCGGCATTGCCGACGACAAGCAGGGCGTCGCGCTCATTCTTCATACCGTGGCGTTGCTGCAGAAGCTGAGCTTCCGGGACTACGGCACGCTCACGGTGCTCACCAATGGCGACGAGGAGATCTCCTCACCGGGCTGGCGCAGCACCATCACCAGGTTCGCTGCGGATCAGGATGTGGTGTTCTCCTTTGAAGGCGGCGGTACCGACGGCACGCTGCGGCTGGCCACCAGCGGCATCGGCTCGGCCTATCTCACGGTGCAGGGCAAGTCGTCACATGCAGGCTCACGGCCCGAGGGCGGCGTCAACGCGCTGTACGAACTCTCCCACCAGCTGCTGCAGATGAAGGACCTGTCCAAACCAGAGCAGGGCCTGAAACTGAACTGGACGGTCTCCAAGGCCGGCACCAACCGCAACGTGATCCCCGCGGAGGCCACGGCCCAGGCCGACGCACGTGCACTTAAGGTCACCGATTTCGACGAGCTCGAGAAGACACTGCAGGAGAAGATCAAGAATCACCTGCTGCCCGAGTCCAAGGTCGAGCTGAAATTCGAGGTGCGCCGTCCGCCGCTGGAGGCCAACGACGCCTCACGTCGAGTCGCGGCCCACGGCAAGACGATCTATGAGGAGATCGGACTGCCTCTCAAAGTCGACGAGAAGGCGACCGGCGGCGGCACCGACGCGGCGTTTGCCGCACTCAAGACCACCGGAGCCGTGGTGGAAGGCATGGGCCTGTCGGGGTTCGGCGCGCATTCCAACGATGCCGAATATGTGCAACTCAACAGCATCGTGCCGCGGCTTTATCTGACCACACGCATGATCATGGATCTGTCCACCGGCAAGCTGAAATAGCCCGATCTTCCTTCTCTCCTCACGTCCGCCGAAGCCTTGGCAAAGGCGGATGTGGGAGAAAGTGGCGCGTCAGCGCCGCGCCGCGTTCAAATCAACGTCGTCCGACTTCTCCGCCAGCCTGAACCGCAGCGTGAACTGCGCGCCGCCGCCCGGAAGATTCTCCACCGCAACCGTCGCCGCGTGATCATCCGCCACGGCGCGCACGATCGACAGCCCGAGGCCGGCGCCGTCGCTGCGCTGGCGGTCGGCGCGCCAGAAGCGGTGGAAGATCAATTCGCGCTCGGCTTCCGCGATTCCCGGCCCGCAATCGCGCACGCGCACCGCGCCATCCTCGCTCACATCGACATCGACCGACGTGTCCATTGCCGTGAACTTGATGGCGTTTTCGGCGAGATTGAAGATCGCGCGCTGGAGCATCACCGAATTGCCGTGGATCAGCACCGGCGCCTCGGTGCCCCTCAGCGCGATATCCTTGTGCTGTGCGATCGCGAGCGGCGCGATCGAACCGACCACCTCGGCGCAGACCGCGCGCAAATCCGCGGTCTCGCCGGGATCGAGCACCAGCGTGTCGAGCTCGGCGATCTCCAGTAGCTGCGCGACGATGCGGCTCATGCCCTCGATGTCCGCATGCAGCGCATGCCGTGCGGCGCCATCGCCGAGCGTCTCGATCCGCGTGCGCAGGATCGCGAGCGGCGTGCGCAATTGATGCGCGGCGTCGGCGGTGAACTGCCGCTGCACCCGAAAGCCGTCCTCGAGGCGGTCGAGCGCCTGGTTGACGGCGGTGACGAGCGGCATGATCTCGCGCGGAATCTGCTCCGTCGGCAGGCGGATGTCCGTGCGCGCTGGGCCGATATTGCTCGCCTCCTCGGAGGCCTTCCATAGCGGCGCAACAGCGCGGCGAAAGATGATGATGTCGATGCCGAGCAGGACCAGCAGGATCGGAATGGTGATCCATCCGACCCGCCGGAAGAAGTTCGATACGATGTCGTCGATGATGACGTCGCGGTGCGCGAGGTCCTCCGCGACGCGAATGCGTATCACCTTGCCGTCGATGGTGCGGGTGACTCCGGCCCCGGAAATCGTTTCGGAGAGCGGCGGTGGCGCGGCCGCCGCAGTGCCGGTCTTGCGCCGCGACGAAAACAGCAGATTCCCCCCGGCATCGCGAATGTCGTACTGGTAGCGGCCATAGGCTTCTGAATAAAGGCCCTTGAGACTGTCCGGCAGGTTGAACGTCAGCAGCCCGTCGGGCTGGGCGACGATGCGCTCGGCCAACACCTCGGCCTGCGCGCGCATGGCATCGCGATGCAGCTGGTCGATCTCTGAATTGAGCAGCCAGAACAGCACCAGCGGCAGGAAGATCGCGACCACCGCGACCGCCACGATGTGCAGGAACACGATGCGCCAGATCAGCGATTTGAACGTCGGCGACCTCCCATGGATCCCGGCGCGGAATCCGGCGTGAGATCCGATCCGGGCCACGCTATTTCTCCTCGGCCATGA
Organism: Bradyrhizobium sp. 155; assembly: GCF_023101105.1. NCBI lineage: Bacteria > Pseudomonadati > Pseudomonadota > Alphaproteobacteria > Hyphomicrobiales > Nitrobacteraceae > Bradyrhizobium > Bradyrhizobium sp. 155. The sequence goes on from NZ_CP064704.1 coordinate 4,685,919, forward strand.
GATAGCCGACGCCACGGATGGTGTGGATCACGACCTTGGCGCCATGCTCGGCGAGCTGCTTGCGCAGCCGCGAGACGTAGACCTCGACCGCGTTGGAGGCGACCTCGCCATCGAGGCCGAAGATGTGGTCCTCGACGTTCTTCTTCGGTACCACCCGCCCCTGCCGGCGCAGCAGGATCTCGAGCACCGAGGTCTCGCGCGCGGAGATGATGCGCGGCTGGTCGTCGACGAAGATCTGGCGGCTCTCGGTGTCATAGACGAGGTTGGCGAGGCGCAGCGAGCGGCCAAGCAACTGGCCCGGACGGCGCAGGATCGCCTCCAGTCGCGCCACCAGCTCCTCCATCGCGAACGGTTTTGCGAGATAGTCGTCGGCGCCGCTGCGCAGGCCGCTGACACGATCTTGCAAGCCGCCGCGCGCGGTCAGCACCAGCACCGGCAACGGCTCCATCTGCCGGCGAAGCTCACGCAGCACCGACAGGCCATCGCCGTCGGGTAGTCCGAGGTCGAGGATCATCGCGGCATAGCTGACGCTGCTGACCGCCTCGCGCGCTTCGGCAGCGCTGCCGACGATGTCGCTCTCATAGCCGGCCGCCGACAGCCCGCCGGCAACGAGCCGCGACAGCTCGGCATTGTCCTCGACGATCAGAAGGCGCATCGCATTTTCCCGCGGGATGTTCCGGTGTCACCGCACGGCTTCCGCCGCATCTTCGCTGTCTTCCATCATCCGGGGCATCTCGGCCAGCGAAAAAGCACCCGGCGGGCCGGCCGCTCCCTTCCGTCAGGTTCCTGTAAGCCAGTCCGGGCACGAGCGGATGAGGTCGCGGATGGCCCGGAAATTTACCTCCTTGGGCCCCGCCGCCGTCGGCCCTGCCGAGGAACGAACACCCCCGCGAACCGTTCAACTCAGCTGCAACATTTCTCATTTGATGGGGCGTCGTGCAGACCACCTAAGGTAATGCACATGCGCCTTGCACGACGAACACGTTCCAGCTCCCTTCTATCCGATTGCTTGAGCGCCATCACGCGACATCCAGGCGCCGCCGCGTTTGCTGCCGCAGGTACCCTCGTTGCGGCTACCGCAATCATAAACCGGCGGCTCGCGAACAAAGCGCAACGCGATAATCCTCCGCAGGGTCGGTTCATCGACGTCGAGGGGGTTCGCCTGCACTATTTGGAACGCGGCAGAGGCAAGCCGCTGGTCTTGTTTCACGGCAATGGCAGCATGGTCCAGGATTTCGTCTCGAGTGGATTGATCGATCTCGCAGCCGAGAACTACAGGGTCATGGTGTTCGATCGTCCCGGTTTTGGGCATAGCTCGCGGCCAAGGCACGTCGTCTGGACTCCGGATGCCCAGGCGGACCTGTTCAAGAAGGCCCTCGATCAGTTGGGCGTCTCTCAAGCGATTGTCCTTGGCCATTCATGGGGAGCGTCGGTTGCGGTTGCGCTGGCGACAAGACATCCTTCGTTCGTGCAGGCTCTCGTATTGGCCTCGGGCTATTATTTCCCGACTCCCCGCGCGGACAGCGCGGCGTCGGTGCTGTCCGCCCTACCGGTGGTCGGGGACGTCATCAGCTCCACGATTTCGCCGCTAGCCGGTCGGATGATGTGGCCCGCGATGTTGCGCAAGCTGTTTGACCCCCGGCCGGTCCCGAACAAGTTCGCCGGCTTTCCGAAAGAAATGGCGTTGCGCCCATCACAGATGCGGGCCACAGCGGCCGAAGCGACGATGTTGATCTCCGCCGCATTCTCAGGTTCGAAGACTTATGCAGAACTCAAGATGCCGACGATCATTATCGCGGGCCAGAACGATCGTCTGATCGATATCAAGCAGTCGGTCAGGCTGCATGGCGAGGTCAAGCAGAGCAAATTGCACCGGATCGACGGAGCGGGACACATGATTCATCATTCCGCAACCGCTGATGTGATGGCGGCCATCGACGAAGCTGCTGCCGAGGCGGTGTTGACTCATGGAAGGGAAGGCCCAGGCGTTTCGCGAAGCAACGCGTAATCGCTCACGAACAACGCCGCTGATCGCCGTCGGCGAACCTCACGGCTCGTTTGCGGAGGATCGCTTCTGAGCCAACTCGGGCGCGGGACCACACTTCAACCCGCCCTCTCGGTCGAACGGAGACCTTTTCGACCGGGTATGGTATCTGTCGATCGCCCGTTGGCCGAGGTGCCGATTGGTCAGATAAAGCGGGAAAACGAAGCACAATGGTTCCTAGCCAGGTGACGATGCCCTTGTGGCACGAAAAGCACCTCCGGGCTGCCACTCGCGCCGCCGGTGTCGCTCTATGGTCCTGGAACGTTGATACCGACGCCATCACCATGGATGAACCCGCGTACGACCTTTGGGAGGTGCCCAAGGGCGAGCAGAAAATTACGTTCGAGATACTGTCCAAGAACATCCACCCTGCCGATCTTGAGAGGGTGAGATCGGCATTTGCCGCTACTCGCGCAGTCGTAGGCTCTTACGAGATAGATTTTCGTATTCTGACCGGCAGCGATATCCGTTGGATTTCCGCGCGGGGCCAGGGCGACGATGCCGACATCGCGGATCGAACGATGTTCGGTATTTTCCTGGACGTCACCCAACGCAAGCAAGCCGAGGAAGCCAACGAGCTCCTGGCGGGCGAGATGAGCCACCGGCTGAAAAACCTTCTCACCGTCGCAACGGCGCTGACGCAAATGAGCTCACGCTCGGCAGCATCAAAAGAGGATATGGCCCAGGAGCTGACCAGTCGCCTGATCGCTCTTGGACGTGCTCAGGACCTTGTGCGCCCGGTACCGGGACGAAATAGAGAAGGGACGCTTCTCGGAGACCTCATCTCTGTTCTGCTTGCGCCGTACGATGAGGAAGGAGCCAGCGTTCGTATTCGTGTCTCGGTCCCCAAGATGAACGTGGGAGAGGCTTCCAGCACAGCACTCGCCTTGGTGATGCATGAACTGGCAACCAACTCTGCGAAATACGGTGCGCTGTCCCTTTCAAGTGGCACCCTGGACGTATCGTGCAACGCTCACGAGGACGAGGTCGTGGTCAAGTGGACGGAGCGGGGTGGTCCCCCCGTTGTCGCTCCAACAAAGCTCGAAGGCTTTGGAAGCCAGTTGGTGCACCGAAGTATGGCCGCCCAGCTTGGCGGGACCATAACTTTTGACTGGTCGGAAGAGGGTGTGGTGGTCATCCTGCGCATGAGCAAAGACCGTCTTGCGAATTGATGTTCAGCTGATTCCCCGCGCCCACTCCTCTCACCCGTCTGCGATCGGCCCTTGGCTTTACTTCGTACGACGCTCCTGAAAAGCGGCTCTGAGTTCGGCCAGTTCATCGCTTGTCGCTCCCAATTCCACATCGGCACGGCTTGCGGGCAAATCCTTGTAAGCAATCGGCTGATCGAACTGGCTCGCCGTGAAGTCGTACCGCCGGCCTCTAATGCGATTGTAAAAATGGTCGCCGGCCGGCAGCGGCGTCCTCAGCAACTCGCCGCCGAAGAGCTCGTGAATCAGCAGCGAGGTGACGTTGCATTGCCCTGCCGCCGGATTGCTCGCCGTCCATTGACTGGCGGTTGCCAACGACCAGGCCTTGCGCAGCGCGCTTTGAACCTCATCGGGATCGAAGCTCATCATCAACCCCAGGCCAGCCGCCGAGGCGCTCATTTCGGATTTTGCGATAATGCCTTTATGCCACTGTTTTGCCCGACGAGTCAAACGATCTCGCTGAAGCACGCGCGCCTGCCCGCTTTGACGCCCAAAAATACGAAGTTGCCCTCGACCGCGCGATGCTCGGGCGTGCCTGCCAATTAGCCCATCGCATCAAGCTGTTGGCTACACTCGCAACGCCTTGTCCTCTCACCCCTCGTCTACTGTGCATGGGGTTGTTTTTCAGATTTTTTGTTGGAGGCCCCGCCCGTCCCCCGGCGACAACGCCGCTCCGCAGCGTCGCCCCAAAGAAAAAGCCCGGCCTCGCGAACGAGACCGGGCGTGTCGTCTTGCGACTTGGTCGAAGATCAGCCGCGGGTGCGCGAGCGGATCATGAAGCTGTCGTAGGTGTATTCGGCGACCTGCCACCACAGATATTCGTCGGAGCGGTAGGCCTGCATGGCGTCGATCGACTTCTTGAAGTCGGGATTCTTGGCCGAGATCTCGCCCCACAATTCGTTGGTCGCCTTGAGGCAGGCTTCCAGAACCTCATTGGTGAACGGGCGAAGCTGCGTTCCGCCGGCGACCAGACGCTTCAGCGCGCCGGGGTTCACCATGTCGTAGCGCGCGGCCATCCAGGTGTTGGTGTTGACGGTCGCGTTGGTGAGGATCGCCTGATAGTTCTTCGGCAGCTCGTTCCACTTGTCGATGTTGGCGAAGGCGTGAACGGTCGGACCGCCTTCCCAGAAGCCCGGGTAGTAGTAGTACTTGGCGACCTTGGCGAAGCCGAGCTTCTCGTCATCGTAGGGACCGACCCATTCGGCCGCGTCGATGGTGCCCTTCTCGAGCGACGGATAGATGTCGCCGCCGGCGAGCTGCTGCGGCACCACGCCGACCTTCTGAAGCACCTGGCCGGCAATGCCGCCGATGCGCATCTTCAGGCCCGACAGGTCGGCAACGGTCTTGATCTCCTTGCGGAACCAGCCGCCCATCTGGGTGCCGGTGTTGCCGCAGGGGAAGCCCACCACGTTCGTCTTCTTGAAGAACTCGTTGGCGAGCTCGTTGCCGCCGCCTTGGTACAGCCAGGAATTCTGCTGGCGTGCATTCAGGCCGAAAGGCACCGACGCGAAAATCGCGAAGGTCGGGTCTTTGCCGACGTAATAATACGACACCGTGTGGCACATCTCGACGGTGCCCTTCTGGGTCGCATCCAGCGCCTGCAGGCCCGGGACGATTTCACCCGCCTGGAAGACCTGGATCTGAAACTTGTTGTCGGTCATCTCGGCGACGTACTTCGCCATCTGCTCGGCACCGCCATAGATGGTGTCGAGCGACTTCGGGAAGCTCGACGTCAGGCGCCACTTGATCTCGGGCGAGGACTGCGCGATCGCCGGCGAGGCCACCGCGGCGGTCGCCGCCGCGCCGGCTGCCGACACTTTCAGGAAATCACGACGCTTCATCTTCAGTCTCTCCTTGTTGGGGCGTTTCCCCTAACTTCCTCTTTGCTGCCGCTCATTCCGGCGACGCGTTCTTGGGCCGCGTCGAACCGAAGGGGCTTGACTGCCGTGGGCCTTTAACACGGAAGCCCTGCTTTCGAAACGCGACATTGGCATGACAGGGCTCTACGAAAGTCGCATGTCCCCAAGGTATTGGTTTCAAGGGATCGGCTTGGATCCGCTTAGGCCGCGGCGATGACGCCCTTGAGCTGGTCCCGCACCTGTCCCGCAATGGCGCGGTAGATCGCCGCATGGGGACCATCCGGCTCGCTGTCCACTACGGGCGTGCCCGCATCCGAGGTGGCGCGAATCGCCATGTGCAGGGGGATCTCGCCCAGGAATGGTACCCCGAGCTTCTCGGCCTCGTGGCGCGCGCCGCCATGGCCGAAAATGTCGGATTTCGTGCCGCATTGCGGGCACTGGAAATAGCTCATGTTCTCGACGATGCCGAGCACGGGCACGTTGACCTTCTTGAACATCGCAAGCCCCCGCCTTGCGTCGATCAGCGACAGGTCCTGCGGGGTCGAGACGATCACGGCGCCCTTCAAAGGGACGTTCTGCGCCAGCGTGAGCTGGGCATCGCCGGTGCCTGGCGGCATGTCGACGACGAGCACATCGAGCTGGCCCCATACGACGTCGCGCAGCATCTGCGTCACTGCCGACATCACCATCGGCCCGCGCCAGATCATCGCGGTCTCTTCCTCCACCAGGAAGCCGATCGACATGATGGCCAGGCCAAAGCGCCTGAGCGGAATCATCTTGCGCTCGTCGTTCAGCTCCGGCTTCTCGTGCAGGCCCGTCAGCCGCGGCACCGATGGGCCGTAGATGTCGGCATCGAGCAGCCCGACCTTGAGGCCGAGATCGCGCAGACCGAGTGCCAGGTTGAGCGCGCTGGTGGATTTGCCGACACCGCCCTTGCCCGAGGCGACCGCGATCACGGCCGCGACGCCCGGAATCTCGGACTGCCGCGCCATCGGCGATTGGGCGCCGCCCTGCGGCGGCGGCTTGTGGGCGTGGACGGGCTGCACGCCCGGAGTGCCGCGGCTGGGAGTTGGCGGCGGTGGCGGCGCCGCGCCGGCCTTCCGCTCGGCGGTCAGCGCCACCATGACGGTGGTGACGCCGGGAATGGCGCGCACCGCGGCCTCGGCCTCGGCCCGGACGGATTCCCAGGCTCGCGCTTCGGCGGCATCGACATTGATCGAGAAGAACACCTTGCCGTCGGCCGCGCTGATCGCGCTCAGCACATTGGCATTGGTGAGCGCGACCCCGCGGGGCGACTTGATCCTGGCGAGGCTGTCGAGAACCTGTTGCTGCGTCACGCTCAAAGCGCATCTCCTAGAATTCAAGATGCCCCATTAGAGCGGAAACGCCCAAAAGGCTACTGCCTGCCGATATCGTCAGCCATCTCGGCGGGCGCGGCCCCCTGCTCCAGGGCCGCCTCGTAGTTGAGCTCGATCATGACCCCGTTGGGGTCGTGGACGAAGATCTGCCAGAGCTCACCGCCGGGCACTTGGCGGGAGTCGAACTTCATCCCCTTTGAGGCCAGCCGCTGCTTCATGCCGTCAAACCCGCGGCTGGCGAAGGCGACGTGGTGGACAACGCCGGAATCCGGCTTTTGTGGCTCGGCAGTCGGAGAAATATCGACGAGGTGCACCACCGGCTTTCCCTCGCTGTACATCCAGGCGCCGGGGAAGGCGAAATTCGGCCGGGCGCCTTTTTCCAGGCCCAGCACGTCCTCGTAGAAGCGGACGGTTTCGGCCAGATTCCGGGTCCGGACATTGAAATGATCGAGCACGCCCACGCTTACGCCGCCCATGCCTTCGCTCCCTTTTTTTGAAGTCCTTAGGTCCACCATCCTAACACAGGCGGGGGCCAAACGAACCCGTTGCCCTCCGGCCTCAAGGGTTTATGGTGCGCCCGATCTGCCGCAATGGCGGAACCGGACGGCCCTCGCCCGGCAAGAACCGTAAAACCCAAACTACGGACAAGGTACTACAGATGGCTAAAGTCGCTTTCCTCGGTCTCGGCGTGATGGGCTTCCCCATGGCCGGACACCTCGTGAAAAAAGGGGGCCATGAGGTCACCGTCTATAACCGCACCGCGGCCAAGGCGAAGGAGTGGGCGGACAAGTTCGGCGGCAAGACCGCGGCGACCCCGAAGGCCGCGGCCGAGGGCCAGGATTTCGTGATGTGCTGCGTCGGCAACGATAACGATCTGCGCGCGGTCACGATCGGTGCCGACGGCGCGTTTGCCGGCATGAAGAAGGGTGCAACCTTCGTCGACCACACCACCGCTTCCGCCGAGGTCGCGCGTGAGCTCGATGCGGCCGCGACCAAGGCCGGCTTCAAGTTCATCGACGCACCCGTGTCCGGCGGCCAGGCCGGCGCCGAGAACGGCGTGCTGACGGTGATGTGCGGCGGCGCGCAGGACGCCTATGCCGGCGCCGAGCCGATCATCACAGGCGCCTATGCGCGGATGTGCAAATTGCTGGGGCCCGCCGGCTCCGGCCAGCTGACCAAAATGGTCAACCAGATCTGCATCGCCGGCCTCGTCCAGGGCCTCTCCGAGGGTATTCACTTCGCCAAGAAAAGTGGCCTTGACGTCGCCGCCGTGATCGAAACCATCTCCAAGGGCGCCGCGCAGTCCTGGCAGATGGAGAACCGCTACAAGACCATGAACGAGGACAAATACGATTTCGGCTTCGCGGTCGAATGGATGCGCAAGGATCTCTCGATCTCGCTGGCCGAAGCCCGTCGCAATGGCGCCAATCTGCCGGTGACCGCGCTCGTCGACCAGTTCTACGCCGAGGTCGAGAAGATGGGCGGCAAGCGCTGGGATACATCGAGCCTGCTCGCGCGCCTGAATCGCTGACACCTCACGAAGTGATCCTGCCTTGCTGACCGCACTCGCCGCAATCTTCATCCTCGCCTATGCGGCGATCGCGCTCGAGCATCCTATCGGGGTGAACAAGAGCGCGTCTGCGCTACTCGGCGCGGGCGTGCTCTGGACAATCTACGCGCTCGCGACCGGCGACCACACGCTGGTCGGCCGTCAGCTTGACGAGTCCGTCGCTGCCACCGCGCAGATCGTGTTCTTCCTGGTTGGCGCGATGACCATCGTCGAGGTCATCGACGCCCATGACGGTTTCGAGGTCATCACCTCCCGCATCAGCACGACCAGCCAGGTCCGTCTGATATGGCTGATTGGCTTCGTTACCTTCTTCCTTAGTGCAATCCTCGACAATCTGACCACCACCATCGTCATGGTCTCGCTGATCCAGCGGCTGATCGCCAAGCGCGACGACCGCTTGCTGTTCGCCTCCCTCATCGTCATCGCCGCAAATGCCGGCGGCGCATGGACCGTGATCGGCGACGTCACCACGACCATGCTGTGGATCGGCGGACAGATTTCGCCCCTGAAAATCATGAGCGCGGTGTTCCTGCCCTCCTTGCTCAACCTGCTGGTGCCGCTCGCATTCATCAGCTTTTCACTCAAGGGCAAGACCATCGCACCACCGCCGAAAGAGGACGGATTGCAGGGCGTCGATCCGTTCGAGCGGAACGTGATGTTCTATCTCGGACTCGGCGTACTGATCGCGGTGCCCGCCTTCAAGACGGTCACGCACCTGCCGCCCTTCATGGGCGTCCTGCTCGGGCTTGGCATCGTGTGGTTGGTCGGCGAGATCGTTCATCGCAAAAAGGATGAGCATGTCCGCGGTCCCCTCACGCTTGCGAATGCGCTGACGCGGATCGACATGGGCTCGATCGTATTCTTCCTCGGCATCTTGCTCGCGGTCGCCTGCCTCGAACATGCCGGCCTGCTCTCCATGCTGGCCAAATGGCTGGACACCGCGATCGGCCGACAGGACATCATCGTGATCGTGCTCGGCCTGCTCAGTGCTGTCATCGACAACGTGCCGCTGGTCGCCGCGACGATGGGCATGTACGACCTCGCGCATTATCCACCCGACAGCTTCATCTGGGAGTTCATCGCCTATTGCGCCGGAACCGGCGGCTCGATCCTGATCATCGGCTCGGCTGCAGGCGTCGCCGCCATGGGGCTCGAGCGCATCGAGTTCCTCTGGTACGCCCGCCGCATCGCCGTTCCCGCGCTCGCCGGCTATCTGGCGGGCGCCGTGGTGTACATCGCGCAGCACGCGGCGCTGCATTGAGCGGCTCACGCCGGATCCAAAATTAACGCCGGGTTAACGTAATTCTTTAGCTCCTTAAGTCACCTCTTAAGGATTTCTTGCCAGAGATAGAGAATGCAGAAGGCCCGTCCCGCGCGGGCAGGAATTGTTGTTGTGCGATGAGTAAACCCGCTGAAAAGCCCGAGGTTGTGCAGCTTCCGGCCGAGCCGGTGAGCGTGCCGTCGGCGAGCAATCGCCGGGCTGCGGCACAGCGGGTGCGCGAGGCGCGCGATAAGTTAACGTCGACCAGTGGAACCCGGCCGGCTTTCGATGCCGAAATGCTGCGCCAGTACGCCCAGACGCGGCTGTCGGCCTCCTATGTCGTGATGCTGCTTGTGGTCGCGACAGGCGTGCTGTTTGGGCTGTGGATGCAGCCGATCCCGGCCGCGGCCTGGACCGCCGGCATGCTTTGCATTCATGCCGCAATGATCCGCAGCTGCCACCGCTTCCTGGCCGAGCCCGCCTCGCCCGCGGCAACGCGCGCATGGCAGACGCGTTTCGTCGTGCTCGACCTGCTCTATGGCCTTTGCTGGATGGCGATCCTGATCCATCCCGTGCTCGACATGATCACGGAAACGCTGATGATGTTCCTGATGCTGCTGGTGATCGCAGTATCAAGCATGCTGGCCGCCAATCTGCCGATCGCCGCCCTCGCCGCCACCGCACCGGTCGCGGTCGCGATGGCGCTGAGCTTCGTGATGACCGGCTCGCTGGATAATTACATCCTGGCCGCGCTCGCCGTCGCCGCCGAAGGCTATTTCGTGTTGTTGGCTCACCGCCTGCACTCTTCGACCTTCGCCACGCTCGAGGCGCGGGCCGAGAAGGACGCGCTGATCGGCGAGCTCGAACAAGCCAAGGCGATCTCGGACGAAGCGCGCCACCGCGCCGAATCCGCCAATGTGGCCAAGTCGCGCTTTCTGGCGCAGATGAGCCACGAACTGCGGACGCCGCTCAATGCAATCCTCGGCTTCTCGGAAGTGATGAAGAGCGAGATTTTCGGCGCGCATGCCGTGCCGGTCTACAAGGAGTACTCGGCCGACATCCACAATTCCGGCGTCCACCTGCTCAACCTCATCAACGAGATCCTCGATCTGTCGCGGATCGAGGCTGGCCGCTACGAGCTCAACGAGGAAGCGGTCTCGCTGGTCGGCATCGTCGCCGACTGCCATCATTTGATGAAGCTGCGCGCCTCGAGCCGTGGCATCACCATCCACGAGGTGTTCGAGCAGGCAATGCCGCGGCTGTGGGCCGACGAGCGCGCGATCCGCCAGGTCGTGCTCAATCTGCTCTCCAACTCGATCAAGTTCACTCCGCAGGGCGGCGAGATCTGGCTCAAGGCCGGCTGGACGGCCTCAGGCGGACAATATCTCTCGGTGAAGGACACCGGCTCCGGGATTCCCGAGGACGAGATCCCGGTCGTGCTCGCCTCGTTCGGCCAAGGCTCCAATTCGATCAAGTCGGCCGAACAGGGCGCCGGTCTCGGCCTGCCGATCGCCAAGAATCTGGTCGACCTGCATGGCGGTACGTTCACGCTGAAATCGAAGCTGCGCATCGGCACCGAAGTGATCGTCACCTTCCCGCCCGCGCGCGTGATGAGCGCGCTGGCGCCGATGTCGGATGATTCTCCGCCGCTCCAACCCGAGAGTTCCGCGGTGGCGGACGAGAAGCGCCGGCCCCGCCGCAAGCCGATCATGAGCGCGGGTACGGGCTCGTAACGAGATGCTTGCAGACATGCCCGACCATCCGCCACTATGCCCCAATGAGCAAAGAAACGCCGTGCGTGGCGGTCTGCATGATCGACCCCAAGACCAGGCTGTGCTTCGGCTGCGGACGCACATTGCCGGAGATTGCGCGCTGGCACGCCATGGAGAGCGCGGAGCGGCTCGCCCTCATGGCGCTGTTGCCGGCGCGCATGAATCAGGCTGGACTTCCGCCCATCGCGGGATCGCCGAAACACACCTGACCGGTCGGCGCGCATCTGGAGATGCGCAATGATCCGCTTTCTGCTCGTCTTCATCATGCTCGCCTGCACGGCCGGTGCCGTCGTCGCCTATGGCGATTCCGACCAGATCGCGCGCGCAAGCAGCAAGGTCTCGCATATCTTTCGCACGCAGACCGCAGCGCCCGCGCCCGCCGTGCAGATTCCGCGCGGCCAGGGCGGCGAATTCGCGCTGCGCGCGAAGATCAACGGCGTGGCCGCACCGATGGTCATTGACACCGGCGCGACCTCGGTGGTGCTGACCTGGGAAACCGCGAAGGCGATCGGGCTGCCGCTCGAGATGCTCGAATACGACGTCGATCTCGAAACCGCGGGCGGTCATACCAAGGCGGCCCGCCTCACGATCGACCGCCTCTCCGTCGGTCACCTCGTCGAGAAATCGGTGCCAGCCCTCGTCGTACAGCGCGGGCAGATGAAGACCAACCTGCTCGGGATGAGCTTCCTCGATCGCCTGGAGAGCTGGGGCGTGCGCGCCGACAGGCTGATGCTCACGGGTTATCCGGAGCTCCAGACCAGTCGCCGCCGCTCGCGCCTGGCAGTCGACTAGACTCTTGCAATCCGGCTCGTCATGCGATTACGGCTAGGCCGCCGCCTCCGCCGGTGCGCGCGCACCGACACGCGCAATCGCTTCGCGTAGCACCTCGAGGCCAGCGCCCGGCTTCACCCCCTGCTCGGCAAGATGCCGGCGGAAGGCGCGCGCGCCGGGGACGGCGTGGAATGCGCCGACGAAATGCCTCGCCATAGAGTGCAGCCTCGTGCCGCGCGCGAGCTGCTGTTCGATGTAGGGCACCATCCCTTCGAGCGCATCCTGCATCGAGGCATGCGGCGCCGCCTCGCCGAAAATGTCGGTATCGACCGAGAGCAGCCGCCACGGCTCCTGATAGGCGGCTCGTCCAAGCATCGCGCCGTCAACGTGATCGAGATGTGCCCTTGCCTCGTCGACACCGGGGATGCCGCCGTTGATGATGACAGGCACATCCGGCATCGCGCGCTTGAGGCGATAGACGCGATCATAGTCGAGCGGCGGGATGTCGCGATTCTCCTTTGGTGACAAACCGCTGAGCCATGCTTTCCGGGCATGTACGATCAGCGCATCGCAGCCGGAGTCAACGACTGCGTGCGCAAGGTTGTCAAGCGCGACTTCGGGATCCTGGTCGTCGATCCCGATGCGGCACTTCACGGTCACGGGCACGGCCACCTCACCCTTCATCGCCTCGACGCACCTCGCCACGAGATCAGGCTCTGCCATCAGGCAAGCGCCGAAACGGCCGTCCTTCACGCGGTCGGAGGGGCAGCCGACGTTGAGGTTGATTTCGTCATAACCGAACTCCTCGCCGATCCGCGCCGCCAGCGCCAGCTCGCGTGGGTCCGACCCGCCGAGTTGAAGCGCGACCGGGTGCTCGACTAGGTCGAACCCAAGCAGCCGCTTCCGGTCACCATGAATGATGGCGCCAGTGGTCAGCATCTCCGTATAGAGCAGCGCCCGCCTCGTCAGGTGACGGTGGAACACCCGGCAATGCCGGTCGGTCCAATCCATCATGGGCGCCACGGAAAAGCGATATTCTTGATATTCCAAGTAGTTATCCTATCCTTACAATGGACTAGAGCAGGAACAAGTGCACACGTGTGCACTCCAAACTAGCCAAAATTGCACACGTTTGTACCGCGTTTGATCTCCCGGTGCACACTAGCGCACATGAAATCCGGGTGGAGCGCACACGCGGTGCCGACCTTTAAGAAGCTCAAGTCGGGCAGCTGGCGCGTTCAAGTCAGGAGGAATCGTATCGCACTTCGTAGTCCTGGCCGTTAGCCACGCGGGCGCGATCTTGTTTGCGTCCCCGTGCGGTCTCCTTCTTCGCTGCCATCTGCTCCTCCGTCCGCGAAACTCATCGCGGTGCGACGCTTCAAGGAATCGCGAGTTCCTTCAAAGAAGCTGTTGCGAGCGCGAGGCCGAACGAACGCGAGCGACGCAGCATCGCGGCTCCAACTTGGTGGGCTTTTCCATTTTCAGTTCCTCGACCGCCTGCACGAAGGCTTCGTCGCGCCGCATGAGCAAAGCGGCCATTTGGCGCACGTCGCGCGAGCTGGTTTGCTCCGGACTTTCGCCCGGAGCCCGCTCCCGTTTTCTTGCAGATGCTTCTCTAGATCCTCCTTTCCAAAACCCACGGCTCGGGAAAACTTGGAACTTCTCAGCCCAGCGTAGGTTGGTTGCCGATCGTTGAACTCAGGAGCCGAAAATGAGCCGCGGAATGCCATCGATGACCGCCCTCTTGGGTATGCTCGCAATCGCGGGGTATCAAAATCGGGACAAGCTGGCGGACATGTTTCGCAATGCGACCTCCGGCCAGCCGGCGGGTGCCAAGGATTCCCTGAGCGGCATGCTCGGCAGCCTTGGCGGCCTAGCGGGCACCGGAGGCGTGGGTTCGCTGCTGAACGGCGGGATCGGCGAATTGCTCGAGCACTTCAGGCAGAACGGGCAAGGCGATGTGGCTCAATCCTGGATCAATCAGGGGCCGAACCGCGAAGTCACCCCGCCCGAACTCCAGCAGGCTATCGGTCCGGACGTCCTTCAAAAACTGGAGCAGCAGACCGGCTTGTCGCAGCAGGAGATTCTCGACCGTTTGTCCCGAGAGCTTCCGACTGCCGTGGACAAATACACGCCTGATGGACGTCTTCCGGCTTCATCGGCGGGATAACACCACAGCGATCGAGGGAGAGACATGAGCATCATCTGGACGATCATCATCGGTTTCATCGCAGGCGTCATCGCGAAGTTCATCATGCCCGGCGACAACGAGCCCTCGGGTTTCATCCTGACCACCATCCTGGGAATAGTGGGCGCGTTCGTTGCGACCTATCTTGGCCAATCTCTCGGCTGGTACCGGCCAGGAGAAGGCGCAGGACTAGTGGGGGCAGTGGTAGGCGCCATCATCGTGCTTTTCGTCTACGGTTTTGTAGCCGGTCGCAGCCGTCGGGCCATCTAACCACAGTGCACGGAATTCTGCGCGTCAGCGGAGAATTCGCCCGGTGTGAAAGGCGATCGGCAAGATGAAATGGATGCTCGTTGTCCTGGTAGGAGGCATGACCCCGGTCAACACCGACCTGGTGTTCGACAAGTTCGCCGATTGCCTTGCCGCCGAGGAGCAGATGCGGAAACATTATACCGACGCCTTCGAAGTCTGGGACCGATGGGCCGCCGCGAATATCGAGCGAAGACGCGAATACACGAAGGTGCGCGACCTCCAGGCCAAACGCCTGCTCAGCAACATCGGTACGTGCGTTCCTCATGCGGGCGGCGACCCCGCGGCGCTTCAGCAGCAGAGCAATCCGACACCTCCCCAAACTCCTCAAGCCGCACCTATGCTTCAGCCAAGTCCGAAAACGTGACGTCTGAACGTTTCGAACAGGCGCAGCCGCAAACGAATGTTGCAGCTGCGCATTCATCGCCCCTGCCTTCATTGTTCTCGCCCGCGCTGACCTTTGGCCTGCTGACGATTATAGGTGAACGCCTAAATGTCGCCCTGACGGACCTGCGGGCTGACGATGTCGGCCGAACTATAGCGCAAGCACCGGCTCAAGGCCCTCCTGCCGCGCCACAAGCTGATCGCGTTCAGCAAGCACCGCAGCCAAAGTAAAGGATGAGCGGGTCACGACCTGGGTGCATCCTTCGTTGGTCGTGGAAGTGAAATTAGCGGAGTGGACCAGCAAGGGCGAGCTGCGCCAGCCGGTCTATCTCGGCCTGAGGTCGGACAAATTGGCCAAGGACGTCGTTCGCGAAAAGAAATGGCCGCGAAAATAGTACGCCGAGACGAAACGTGGACCCCAGGAGTTCAACCAGCGGTGCGCTCGGATGCCGAAGGCCACGGCGGCAGGGGCGGCAGTCCGAGGGCCTTGCGTACTGGTCCGAACGACCTCCGGTGAGCTGCGCATGCACCAAGCCTGGCGAGCGCCTGATAATGAGCCGGCACCGGGTAGCCCTTGTGATCCGCGATCCGTAGCCGGGGTGACGCACATCGAGCGTCCGCATTATGCGGTCGCGCTCGACTTTCGCGAGGATGGAGGCGGCGGCGATGCTGGCGGACTTGGCGTCGCCTTTAATGATGGACTGCTGAGGGATCTCGATTTCCTTCAACCGCTTCGCGTCAATCAGCAAGTGCTGCGGCGCCAACCCTAGCCCCCGGACCGCACGCTGCATCGCCTGGATGCCTGCCCAATAGATGTTGATCGCGTCGATCTCCTCGACCTCGGCGAATGCCACACACCAACTCTCTGCCTTTTCCTTGATCTCCTTCGCGAGTTCTTCGCGAGCGGCGGCATCGAGTTTTTTCGAGTCGTCAATTCCGATTATCCGCGTGCCGGGTTTCAGGATCACGGCGCCGGCGGAGACTGGCCCGGCGAGAGGGCTCATTCCCGCCTCGTCCACGCCTGCCACAATATGATGGCCGCTTGCCCAGAGAGAGGTCTCGAAGCGGAGCATCTTTCGCAGGCGCTGCCCTTCGGACCTGTTTTCGGAGCGCCGTTTATCGATGGAAGCCAGGATGGCACGGGCTCCCGCGCGGGCGTCGGCCCGCAAGATCTGCTCGACGCTGGCTTCGAGCGGTCTTTTCTCGACGACATAGCGCCGCCGCAATTCATCGAGTGAATACTGGGACATGGCGGCCTTCCTGAAGATTGACTGCGGGAAGCGTGTCGGTGAAATTTGTGGCGATTGTCTGAAGCTAGACCATGCCGTCATCGACTGCGCAGCGCCTTGTCGAAAGAACCGGACCGGCTCTCCATCTGAGGTCCCGCTGTTCTGGAGGCCACTGATCCACACCTCGCGTCCACCGACCTCCGAGCGGAACCAACCGGTGTCTTCATCCCTTTAGAATGAGTGGAGCCTCGATCCCAGGGTGCTTCCGAGGGGACCGGCCCATGCTCCGACAAACCAGCAACGAAGAAGAGGTTCTGGACCGCACCGCGGGGGTCGCGGCCACCATCGCGGAAGAAGGCCTCCGGTATGTCAGCGACTCCGCGCCGGGGTACACGCGCAAGCGGACTGGAACCACTTTCAGCTACTACGACAAGGACGGCAAGCGCATCACCGATGCCGCCGTCATCCGACGCATCAAATCAATCGGCATCCCGCCGGCCTACGAATCCGTGTGGATCTGCCCGTCTTCGAACGGCCACATCCAGGCAACCGGGCTCGATGCGCGGCGCCGCAAGCAGTACCGCTACCACGCAAAATGGCGCGAGTTGCGCGACCAGAACAAGTACGAGCACATCATCCAGTTCGCGGCCGCGCTGCCAGCGCTGCGGGAGCGGGTCGCCGCCGACATGAAGCGGGACGGACTGCCCCGCGAGAAGGTGCTGGCCACGATCGCCAGTCTTCTGGAGAAGACGTTGATCCGGGTCGGCAACGCCGAGTATGCCGAGAAAAACAAGTCCTACGGGCTCACCACTATGCGCCGCAAGCACGTCGCGGTCGGGCG
Organism: Bradyrhizobium sp. 155; assembly: GCF_023101105.1. Taxonomy (NCBI): domain Bacteria; kingdom Pseudomonadati; phylum Pseudomonadota; class Alphaproteobacteria; order Hyphomicrobiales; family Nitrobacteraceae; genus Bradyrhizobium; species Bradyrhizobium sp. 155. The sequence goes on from NZ_CP064704.1 coordinate 4,702,710, forward strand.
CGGCGTCCTTCGGTTCGACTTTACGGGCAAGTCGGGCAAACAGTGGAAGCTTCGCATCGAGGACAAGCGGATAGCCGCGATCGTGAAGCGCTGCGCGGAGATCCCCGGACACGAGCTCTTCAAGTACCTGGACGACGACGGACAGCCCCGCACCGTCGATTCCGGCGACGTCAACGCCTACATCAAGGATATCACGGGCGAGGACTTCAGTGCCAAGGATTTTCGGACTTGGGCGGGAACGGTTCTGGCAGCGTTGGCCCTGACCGAATTCAAGAAGTACGATAGCCAGGCCGAGGCGAAGCGCAACGTCGTCGCCGCCATCGAAAGCGTCTCGAAGCAGCTCGGCAACACACCGGCGATCTGCCGCAAGTGCTACGTGCACCCGGAAGTCCTGAACGCCTACATGTCTGGTGACCTCGTGAAGATGATTGATGCCAAGATCGCGCAGAAGTTCAAGCGCCAGTACGCCAAGCTCACTCCCGACGAGATCGTGGTGCTGGCATTTCTCCGCAAGCGTCTCAATTCTCTGAAGGCGCCCGCCTAGCCTCGCGTACCAGTCTCCGGACGCCCGCGTCCTCCTCGATGCTTGCGCGCACGCCTCGGCAGGTGCCGGAAGCTGTCGAAGGCGAACAGAAGCTGGCCGGCGTGCTTGTTATTGTCGGCTTGCTTGCCGCCTTCGCGCTTTCGGCCAAACGTAAAAGGGCATTGGACGCCTTCTGAATCAATCACGTGTTGGCCCACCTGCCAGAGTGCATAAATTCAGGCGGGGCTTTGGGGTCAGCCGCCGTCGCGTTCATCGTGGCGTGTTTGACCGAGTTCAGACGTATCGCGATGTAGACCGAGGAAGCCCCCCTTGCAACGACAACTTTTTAGTAGCTCCTCTATTCCTCTATTCCGAAACTTCGATTGCAATGGGTTGGTGATCGGATGCATCCGTCGCTTCGTTGACCTCGATGCTGCGAACGTAGCCGGTCAAATCTTCCGTCACGAAAATGAAGTCGCGGCAGTCGGGCCCCTCGGCCCACTGCGCGCGGTCGTAGATTCCGCAAGTCGGCGCACGCGCGCGGCCGGGACGATCGGCGGTCCATGCATCCCGATACGCCAGACCAGGCCGGCCAGATCGGGCAATCAATGCGTGCTGAGGGTCGGCAACGTCAAAATTGAAATCACCACACAGCAGGCTCGACGCCGCGACGGTCTGACTTTCATACGGCTCATCGTGCCGGGAGCCGGCCTGCTTCGGACTCATTGACGCGTCCTCCTGCAAATCCAGCAGGCGAGCGATCTGTGCCTCGCGCTGGCCGGCCGAATGGAACTCGAGATGCGTGTTGACGACGCGGACCACGCCAAACGAGGCCTGAACCGTCACCTCCAGGGCGTGACGGCGCATGCTCCGCACCGCGGCTGCGGCGGGCCATGGCAGCAGATGGTTTGCAATCTGCAGCACCGGCAACCTCGACAGCGTCATGTTACCGAAGCGATGGAGGTTGCCATCAGGATCGACAGTTTCGATCGCGGGCCGGAATATTGCGGAGTAGCCGGGCAAAAGGGCTGCCAGCTGTTCGCTCTGATCCGCTCCATCACCAAATCTCGAGAAGTTCGCGCTCACCTCCTGGAAGCAGAACACGTCCGCATCGAGCGTCTGTCGGGCGACGGCAACGATCCTTGCCAGATCGGTCACGCCGTCGCAGCCCTTTCCGCACTGTATGTTCCAGGTGAGAAGTCTCATTAACGGATGCCTGCACGCATGAATGACTGGACGAACTGACGCTGGAACAGCAGAAACGCGATCAGCAGCGGCGCCATCGTCATCACGGTTGCCGCCGTGATCACTGACCAATCCACGCCGGTCTCAGGCGCGCCGAACACGGCAAGCCCCACGGTGAGCGGCCGCGCTTCCACCGAATTCGTGACGATCAACGGCCACAGGAAATTGTTCCAGTGATAGCTGACGGAGACGAGGCCAAAGGCGACATAGGTCGGGCGAGCCAGCGGGACATAGACCCGCCACAGGATTCCGAGCGGACCCGCTCCCTCGACCCGCGCGGCTTCGACCAACTCCTGGGGCACACCCTTGAAGGTCTGCCGCAGCAGGAAGATGCCGAAGGCGCTCGCGAGATAGGGCAGCGCGATCGCAGGGATCGTATCGAGCAATCCCAACCTTGCGATCGCGCGGTAGTTCTCGACGATCAGGACGTCGGGCATGATCATCAGCTGGAGCAGAACGAGGGCGAAAGCGATGCCGCTGCCCCGGAACCTGAAGCGCGCAAAGGCATAGGCGGCCAGCGTCGACAGGATGAGCTGACCAACCAGGATCAGCGTCACCAGCACCACCGTGTTGAGATAGTACCGAGCGAACGGCGCCTGGTTCCAGGCCCGGGCAAAATTCTCCAGCGTCCAGGGCGCGGACAGGCTGAACGACGTGGCGTAAGCGGCCGGATGCAGCGCGCTCCAAAAGGCATAGGCCAATGGGGCAAGCCAGATCAAAGCCAGGAGCCATGCTGCGACGGCCTCAATGGGGCGTGTCCGGCCTCTCATTGATAGTGGATCCTGCGATCGAGGTAACCGAACTTGATCAGCGCAACCGAGCTCAGCAGCATCAGAAGCACAACCGTCAGCGTTGCCGCGTAAGAGGAATCTTGGAAGGTGAAGGCAACTTCATAAATGTAGTAGAGCAGCAGCGTGCTGGCGTTGTTCGGACCGCCCTTGGTCATGATGACCCAACTTGAAGGAGTTGATGACTGCGTTGATCGTCACGAACAACGTGGTCGGCATCAGCAATGGGAACGTGATCCGGCGGAACGTATACCACCGGCTCGCGCCTTCGATGGACGCGGCCTCTTCGAGGTCCGGCGAGAGCTGCTGCAGCGCCGCCAGGTAGAAAATCATGAAGAAGCCGGCCTCCTTCCAGATCACCATCACGACCAGACAGCCCATCACCGTCGAGGGATCGCCCAGCCAATTCCAGCCGCCGAAACCGAAAAGGCCGCGCAATTGATCCACCAACCCGTAATCCGGCGTGTAGAAGAACAGCCAGATATTGGCGACGGCGATCATCGGCAGCACGGTCGGCGTGAAATAGGCCAGTCGCAGAAAGCCGCGGCCGCGTATGTTGCGATTGACCCAGATCGCCATCACCAGGGCCAGGGCAATCGAGGTCGGGATCGTGCCGAGCGCGAACCAGAAATTATTGACCAGCGCCTTCCAGAAGATCGGATCGGCCGCCATGGACCGATAGCTGTCAAGCCCGACGAAGGCGTCCGTGCCGTTCCGCCGTGTGACGAATAGCGAATGCCGGATCGTCGCCAGAATCGGAAAGTGCGTGAATGCGATCAGCAGGACGGCCGCCGGCAACAGCAGCAGCCAGGCATTCACGGCGTTCCACCACGCCTGCGATCGGACGCGGCGCGGGGCAATCGGCGATGAGGCGATGGAGTCGGACATCTGTGAGCCGGCGGGATGGCGGTGGCGCGCCATCCCGCCACGTCCCTATTTGTAGGCGCGCAAGACGCGGTCGGACTGCTGTTGCGCGGAGGCCAGCGCCTCCTGCGGCTTCTGCGCGCCCGTGATCGCGGCCTGCACGGCATCCCCGATGAACTTGTAGATGCGGCCGTTCTCATGAACGGAGAGCTCCGGCACCGCGTGCTCCAGCTGATCGCGCGCAACTGTGGCCTGCGGGAACGCCTTTGCGTAGGCCTCCATCGTCGGCGTCTTGTAGGCGGCCGGCGACACTGCCACGTAGCCGGTCTTCATGCTCCATTCGGCCGCGCGATCCGGAGCCGTCATCCATTGAATGAACTTGACGGCCGCCTTCTGCTGTTCGGGAGACGCACTCTTGAAGATGTAGAAATTGCCGCCGCCGGTCGGTGATCCGCGCCGCTCTCTGGCCGGCAGCATGGCCACACCGAACTGGAATTTCGCGGCGTCCTTGACCGCCGTCAGATTGCCGGTGGTGTGCCACATCATCGCCGTCTTGCCTTCGAGGAAATCGTTGCGCAGCGTCGCCCAATCGATGCTGCCGGCCGGGGCGACGTTGTGCTTGCGCGACAGGTCGACCCAGTACTCGAGGGCGGCGACCGTCTTCGGAGCGGTCAGATAGACCTCGTTGCCGGGTTCGTTCATCATCTTCTGCCCGTTCTCGATCGCCAGCGCCTGCAGCATCCAGTAGGCATATCCGGTCGAGGGAATTTCGATGCCCCAGCGCGTCGTGTTGCCGCCATCCTTCTTGACCAGCTTCTTCGACATCTCGACCATTTCGTCCCAGGACGCCGGCGCCTTCTCGGGATCAAGGCCCGCCTCCTTGAAGGCGTCCTTGTTCCAGTACAGCACGATGGTCGAACGCTGGAACGGCACGCTCCAGGTCTTGCCGTCGATCTGCCCGTTCGCCATGAACGCCGGATAGAACTCCTTGAACCAGGCCTTGTCGCCGACGAGATCGTCAAACGGCACGATCGCGTTCTCGTCCATCAGCGTGAACACGTCGGTCGACAGCAACACCGACAGTTGCGGCGGCTGCCCGCCCTTCATGGCAGTCATCGCCTTGGTCATCGTATCCGTGTAGTTGCCGGCATAGACCGCCGTCATCTTGATGTCGGGATTGTCCTTCTCGAAGCGCGAGACCATGTCGTCGATGATCTTGGTGACGGGACCGCCGACCGCGACCGGATAGTACATGGTCAGATCCACCGCGGCGGCCGGGCGTGCAGCCATCGAGAGTACGGCAAACGCCGCTGCCATCAACATCGTTCGTCGCGCAAACATGGGACAATCTCCTTCGTTACTGCGTTTGAAACAGCCGCTGCTATCGACCGGATATCGCCCGCTGGCCCTCTGTGACGATGGTCTCCAAGCGAGTTTCCAAACTTGAATCGAACCGATGCTCGAGCCCGGGTTCCCACGCGATCCGGACATCCTCGCCTGGCCGAACCTTGCTGAAACCTTCGAGCCGCACCGAGATGGGCTGACCATCGACCTCGCACAGAACGATGCTGTCGGCCCCAAGATGCTCGATCGCCCTGACGCGCGCAAAACGGTCCCCGCCCGACACGATGCGGATATGCTCCGGCCGGATGCCGATGAGATGATCACCCTGGCGCAACAGGTTCATCGGCGGCGTGCCGATGAACCGCGCCGTGAATGCCGTCGCCGGCCGGTTATATAGCTCCTCTGGTGTGCCATTCTGCTCGATACGACCATCGCGCATCAGCACGACGCGATCCGCCATCGTCATGGCTTCGGTCTGATCGTGGGTCACGTAGACCATCGTCATTCCGAGCCGCTGTTGCAGGGCGCGGATCTCCGTCCGCATCTCATGCCGCAGCTTGGCGTCCAGATTTGAAAGCGGCTCGTCCATGAGGCAGACCCGCGCTTCCGCAATGATGGCTCGTCCCAGTGCAACCCGCTGGCGCTGGCCGCCAGATAGCTGCGACGGCTTGCGTTCAAGCAGATGCGCAAGGCCAACAATCTCGGCCACACGCCGGAGCCGCTCGTCTCGTTCCGCGCGCGACACGCGACGCACACGCAGTCCGAAGACGATGTTCTCGGCTACGCTCAAATGCGGAAACAGCGCATAGGACTGGAAGACCATGGAGATATTCCGCTGCGCCGGGGTCAGATGGGTCACGTCGACGCCGCCGATGGCGATCGTACCGGCATCAGCATCCTCAAGGCCGGCGATCAGCCGCAGCGTGGTCGACTTACCGCAGCCGGACGGTCCCAGCAGCACAAGCAGCGAGCCCTCGTTCGCCGTCAGACTGACGTCATCGACGGCGCGCATCGCGCCCCAGAACTTGGAGACATGACTCAGCGTGATCGCTGACATGGCCTGTTCGCTCTCACCGTGATGCAGCTACGCCGCTGGCGACGGCTCGCTGCAACGGACCAATGCAACGCCGCTCACCGCAGACAGACCGGTCCATGCGCCCTCCCTCGTGCCACGCGCATTCGTCGGCGTAGCCACTACGATGTTCATTTGAACATAGCGTAACACCATATGAAACAGAAAATTGCGTCCTTGGAGTTCAAATGATACTTTCGTTGAGAACGGAGGGCCTATGCTCAGGACCGCCACGACCCGTCAGACCTACATACTAGAGATCGTGCGCGAGCAAGGCTTCGCCTCCATCGAGCAGCTCGCGGTGCGTTTCGACGTCACTCAGCAGACCATTCGCCGCCTCGTGAATGCACTCTGCGACCAGGGCCTGCTCCGGCGGGTGCATGGCGGGGTCGGCCTCCCGGTCCAGAACCAGAACCTCGCCTATGGCAGCAGGCACAGGTTGAACGCCAGCGCGAAACGGCGGATCGCGCACGCAACCGCCAACCTCATCCCTGACGGGACGTCACTGATGATCGGACTTGGCACGACGCCCGAATACGTCGCGCAGGCGCTCTCCCGCCGTCGGGATCTGCGGGTGATCACCAACAGCCTGAACGTGGCCGCAGCATTCGCGCACAATCCGGACGTGGAGATCAGCATCGCGGGCGGCACGCTGCGGCAACTCGATCGCGATATCATTGGCGAGTCGGCTGCGCGCTTCTTCGCGGGTTTCCGCGCCGACTTTGGTATATTCGGTGTCGGGGGGATTGATGAGGACGGCACGCTGCTCGATTTCCATGCCGATGAAGTCAAGGCGCGTCAATCCATTGTGGCCAATTCGCGAACGTCCGTGCTAGTGGCCGACATCACCAAGTTCGGTCGCAATGCGACGGTCCGGGGCGGCCATCTCGACGACTGCCACCATCTCGTCATCGATGATCGATTGCCTGGATCGTTTAAGCCAATCGCGGACAGGTATGGCGGTCTGATCCACACGGCCCGCGACGCCCGCGCAGATTTCGAACGCCTTGGCCATACCTAGCGGACAACATAGACTCCCTTGCTCAGATCGATCGCGGACTTCAACGCACGCCGACAATCCGCGCCGCAATCGGCACTGAGCCAGTCCCACGTGCCGCGCACCTACGGGGGCGAGCTCGAGCGGTGGGGAGCTGTTTTCCCGGTGATCCGAGCCCTCGGCTTGAACCAATTCAAGCGTGTTCATCCGGTCTACCTCGGAACAGGCGCTTCCGATTCCAGCAGGGACGCGGCCTTGAGATCGCTCCAGAGCGCGCCCGGCACTGTGGTGGTCAGCGCTGCCACATTGCGCTCGACCTCCTGCGCATTATGCGCCCCGAGAACCACGCTCGCGACCGCGGGATGACCCAGCGCAAAATGTAGAGCGGCCGTCGGCAGCGCTACGTCATGAGCTGCGCAGATACGCTGGATCTCAGCAACCTTCGAAAGGATCTGCGGCGGTGCGTCTTGATAATTGTACTTGGCGCCCTTGATGGCGCCCGTCGCCAGAATCCCCGAATTGAACACGCCGCCAAGCAGCACCGCGATGCCCTGCTTCAGCGCCAGCGGCATGAACTCCTCGAGTGCTGGCTGCTCCAGCAGCGAATAACGCCCGGCGAGCAGCATCACCTCGAAGGACCCGGCCTGCGCAAAGCGCACGCACATCTCCGCCTCGTTGACGCCGATCCCGATGCCCGCGACCACACCTTCGGAACGAAGTTTGTCCAGCGCTACATAGGCCCCGGACATCGCTTCGCGAAACCGATCCTCGATCGCGTCCTTACCGTGGGTCCACACATCGACATCATGGATCAGCAACAGGTCGATCCGGTCGGTGCCAAGCCGCAACAGCGACTGCTCGACCGAGCGCATGGTGCCATCATAGGAATAGTCGACGACGGCTCGGTGCGGCTGTCCACCAATAAATCCGGACCGAGTCTCCGGCTGGTGAAACGGATCCATCCAGCGACCAGTTTTTGTGCAAAGCACCACATCCTTGCGCGGCACGCGCCGGAGCGCCGTTCCGCAGCGATGCTCCGACAGGCCGTTGCCATAGTGCGGCGATGTATCGAGCAGATTGATGCCGAGCTCGAAGGCACGGCTCGCTGCGGCAATTGCAGTGTGGTCGTCGAGCTCGAGAAAGAGATCGCCGAGCGGTGCGGTTCCGAACCCGAGGATGGAAACTTCGAGACCGGTCCGGCCAAGTGTGCGGCGCGGCAAAGCCGATTGCGAAACCATGGTGGATTGCTCTTCCTTCTCCGCGCCTCGATCCGCGCTAGTCTCATTGCAGCGACGCGCAGCGTATGTATTTGCCGTCAGGTGTCAACGCGAGGATTACGGGTCTCGTACAAGACTATTCCGCTCATACATTCGGGTTGCTAAGAAAAGCGGAACCGGCACGCGGGCACTTCACGGCCCGCGGCAACGAGGAGGAACGATGCTCCCCTATGTTACGCACGATGCACGCTTTGCTCGCCTGGTCTTTGGTCACGCCAATCTCGAAAAACTCACCAGCGGCTGCCGCTGGGCCGAAGGACCCGCTTACTTTCCGGCCGGCCGCTATTTGATCTGGTCCGACATTCCGAACAACCGGATGATGCGCTTCGACGAGACGGATTCATCGGTGTCGGTGTTCCGCTCGCCGAGCTTCAACTCGAACGGCAACACGACCGATCGCGAGGGGCGGCTCGTCACTTGCGAGCACTTCATGCGCCGCGTCACCCGGACCGAGCATGACGGCTCCATCACGGTGCTTGCCGAGCAGTTCGAAGGGCGTCGGCTGAACTCGCCCAACGATGTCGTGGTGAAATCGGACGGCTCGATCTGGTTTTCGGATCCGACATACGGCATCGACAGCGATTACGAGGGCCAGCAGACCAAATCCGAGATTGGCGCCTCCCACGTGTATCGGATCGATCCAGCGGGCGTCGAGATCAGCCTCGTCGTCTCTGACCGCGTGCAGCCGAACGGGCTGGCGTTCTCGCCAGACGAGAAGCTGCTTTATGTCGCCGATACCGGCGCGACCCACGTCGACGGGCTGCCCGCGACGATCTGGTCCTACAAGGTCCAGGGAAACAAGGTCGCTGAGCCCTCGCTGTTTTCCACCTGCCCCGACGGCCTCTACGACGGATTTCGCTGCGACATCCATGGCAACGTTTGGACGTCGGCGGGACGGAGCGTGTTCTGCTACGCAGCCGACGGGACACATATCGGCACCATTCCCATCGGCGAGATCGTGGCGAATGTCTGTTTCGGCGGTCCGCAGCGCAACCGTCTCTACATTTGCGGACAGACATCGCTGTATTCGATCTTCCTCAATACGCGCGCGGCCGTGTGAGGGAAAAGGCGGCGCGGGGCGGCGTGCGGCGCCATCCTCAGCCGTTCTGACCGCGCTTTCGCCGGCCGTCGGTGCCCTCGTCACCCTGCAGATCGGATTCAAGTTCCTCGATAGCGCGCGATCCGAACTTGCCGGTCTCTGAGCTCGCGGATACTGTGTCGAGCAAGGCAGTTCGTTTCGCTAAAATTTTGATTTACGATGATTTCCAATTTGTAAAGAAGGCGGGCCACCTTAGGCTGGCCATCTAGCTCGTGACGCGTTCGCCCCGCCCGTAGACGAGCAGCATGAAGATGATAACGAGACCATAGATCACTTGGCGGCCCGCCTCCGGCATCTCCATGATCGACAATACACTGTTCAGGAGCACGATCAGGACGACGCCGATCAGCGTGCCGAGATAGCGGCCGCGGCCGCCGAGGATGTTGGTGCCTCCAATCACGACGGCGGCGATCGAGGGCAGCAGATAGGCGTCTCCCATGCCTTGGTAGGCCTTGGTGGAATAGCCGGCGAGCAGCACGCCCGCGAGCGCGGCAGCAAGGCCGCAGAGGACGAAGCAGACCACCGTGACGCGGCGCGTGTTGACGCCGGCGAGATAGGCCGCCGCCTCCTTGTTGCCGATGGCGTAGATGTAGCGGCCGAGCGACATGCGCTGCAGGATCACGACCACCAGCACGGACACCCCGGCCCAGACGAACAGCGCGTTGGGAATGCCGAGCGTACGATCGCCCGCCAGCATCCGCATCAGGTCGGTCGCCCCGGTCTGAGGTGCGTAGCCGCCAGTATGCGCGACCATCAGGCCGCGCATCACGGCATTCACGCCCAGCGTAAAGATCATCGAGGGGACCCGCAGATACGCGACCCCGACGCCGTTGACGAGCCCGACCAGAACGCCGACCCCGAGCCCGACCGGAATTGCGAGAGGACCGCCGACCGAGGTCGCCATCATGGCCGCGGCCGCGAGCGTCCAGGGCACCGACAGATCAATCTGCGCTATCAGGATCACGATCATCATGCCGGCCGAGACGATCCCGAGGAACGCACCGATCTGCAATTGCTGCAGAAGATAGGCCGGAGACAACAGGGGAGCGCTGCCGAAACGGGCGAATGTGTAAACCGTACCCGCGACGAGAATGACGACGATGAACACCGCCGCAATCAGGATCGGGCGATCGTCGCGCGAGAGGCTGAATGAGGCCGCCGTCATCGAAACAGCTCCAACGTGTTCTTGACGCGCAGCATACCCAACGCGCCGATGCTGACGGCAGCGAGCAGGATCACGCCCTCGAACAGCGGCTGCAGAAGAGGGGCAATGTCGAAGATGCGGAAGAAGAAGGAAATCACGCGCAAGACCATAGCGCCGAAGATCGACCCGATCGCACTGCCGGTTCCGCCAAGCAGCGAAGTGCCGCCGATCACCACGGAGGCGATCGAGTTGAGCGTATAGGCGCCGGCCTGCGGAATGTCCGCATTCCCAGACGAAGTCTGGATAGCAAGGAAGAGACCGCCGCAGCCGGCGAAGAAGCCCGCGAGCGTGAAGGCGGCGATCTTGGCGCGCTCGATCGGAAGGCCGGACATATAAGCTGCGCCCTCGGCCGAGCCGATCGCATAGACGGCGCGGCCGAGAACGGAGCGGCGGAACGGCACCCATACCAGCAGCGGAATGAGAACGAGAAGCACGAAGGGGACCGGGATCCAGGCGAACGGCGCAAACCAGGCAGCCGCGCCATCGTCGAAGATGTGCACGGTCGAGGCGAAATCGCCGAGCGAGTTAGTCAGCGCCCAGTTCAGATCAACATCGATCTTGCCGCCCGGGGTCGGACGCAGGAAAAGCGCGATGCCGATGTAGACCGCGCCGGTCGCAAGCGTCGCGATGATCGGCTGGATGCGCCCATAGACGACGACGCAACCATTGATAAAGCCGGCAGCCGCGCCGATCACAAGGCACACGGCGATCCCGAGCAGAATGCCGCTCACGCCGCCCGGAAAGGTGCCGAGGCCGAGATGCACGCCGAACAGGTCGAGATGCAGCGGCGCACCACCTGCCGCGCCGGTCAGGAGGTAGCTTGCAAAGCAGCCGACCATGGTCATGACCGCTCCGACGGAGAGATCAAGGCCCGACATTAAGACCGGCACTGTCTGCGCCATCGCCAGCATGGCGAGCGCAAAGATTTCGTCGCCATTCTGCACCAGCACGGCGGAGGAGAAGCCGCGGGGATGCGCGGCGTTGTAGAAAATGTAGAGAGCACAGAACAACAGGATGGCGGTGACCAGACCAATGTTCTGGCGGATCCTGATCGCGAGATCGTCAAGCATGCGCCGCCCTCGCTGCGGTATCGGTGTCGACATTCAGGGAGCTTGCGACAATGTTGGTCTCGGTGAGGTCGTCGCCCTCGAGCTCGCGCACGATGCGGCCGTCATACATGATGACGACGCGGTCGCAGCAGCCGATCAGCTCGTCATAGTCGGTTGAGTAGAACAGGATTGCGGCGCCCTGGTCGGCGAGTTCGCGCATCAGCCGGTAGAGCTCCTGCTTGGTGCCTACGTCGATTCCGCGCGTGGGATCGTTGAGCAGGATGATGCGCGGATCAGTCATCAGCCATTTGGCGAGCACGACCTTCTGCTGGTTTCCGCCCGACAGCGTCGAGACCGCATCACTCGCGGCGTCCAACTTGATCTGCAGCCTCGCGATGGCTCGCTGGATCGCGGTGCGTTCCTTCCCGGTATCGATGAATGGGCCAGTCGAAAGCGCGTCGAGCGATGCGATCGCAAGATTGTCTGCGATCGACATCGGCAGCATCAGTCCTTCGGTCTTGCGGTCCTCAGGCACGAGTGCGATGCCGACCGATTTTGCCGCCGCCGGGGAGCCGGGACGTACCTCGCGATCTGCCACCGTGAGGCGACCAGTGACACCGCGCAAAACACCGAACAGCGCAAGCAACAGGGATTTCTGGCCCTGCCCGTCGAGACCGCCGAGCCCGACGATCTCGCCGGCGCCGATGCTCAGTGAAATGCGATCGAGCTGCCTCTCCCAGCACAGGTTCTCGAGCGCCAGCACCGGCTTCGCGGCATTTCGCGCCGGCTTGGGCGGATACTGGGCCGCGATGTCACGCCCAATCATGAGCTGGATGATATCGGCGGTCGAACGCCTCCCCTTGTCGAAGGTCTCGATATGGCGGCCGTTGCGAAACACCGAGGCCCGGTCGGCGAGCGCCTCGACCTCGTGCATGCGGTGCGAGATGTACAGGATTGCGACGCCCTCGGCCTTGAGCCGCGCCAGCATCGCATAAACCTTCTCCACATCGGCGCTCGTCAGTGCCGATGTCGCCTCGTCGAGGATCAGCAACTGCGGCCGCTTGCCGAGCGCCTTCGCGATCTCGACCACCTGGCGCCTCGATAGGGGCAGATCGCGCACGCGCCTCAGGGGGTTGACGTCCTCACAGCCGATCTCGGACAAAAGCTCTTCGGCGCGGCGGCGCTGCGCCTTCGCATCGATCAGGCCGAACCGCCGCGGCGGGGATGCAATGGAGATGTTGTCCGCGACCGAGAGGTCGGGCATCAGCGATAGTTCCTGAAAGATGCAGACGACACCGGCCGCATTCGCCGCCGACGGCGTGGCGAAGCTGACCTCGCTCCCCGCGAGGCGCATGCGACCGCTGTCGGGCTGCACCACACCGGCAATGATCTTGATCAGGGTCGACTTGCCGGCGCCGTTCTCGCCCAGCACGGCATGAATCTTGCCGCGTTCGCAGGCGAAGTCGACGCCTTCAAGCGCGCGAACGCCGGCATAGCGCTTGGAGATGCCGGCAAGCTCCAGGAAGGCGGATTGCGTCGGATCGGCAGCCGGCATGGCCGGGCCTTCACGCAACGACGGCCCGGCGAATGCCGGGCCGTGACAGAGACATCGCTGGAGCCGTCACTGGGTGTTCTTCTCGCTCTGCGACATGATCTCCGGTGCAGTGAAGTTCACGCCGCACGGTGTGAACTGGTTCGGCGCAAAGAAGTTGGCATTGAGCTCGGGCCAGTAATTCGTGCCCGGCTTGAGATCCTTGTAGGTCGCCACTGGAATCGGGATCGAGATCAGCTGCGGCATAATGTTGCCCTGCAGCGCCGAGATCGCCGCCTTGGTCGCGATCGCCACCAGCGCCGGCGACTGGCCGTAGGACATTCCCTTTAGTCCGTCCTTGGCGTGATCGGCAATCTGTTTGCGGTACTCGTTTTCGCCCTCGCCCGACATCGGCACAAAGGGATGCTTGGCAGCCATCAGTGCCTGCACGGTGCCGTCGGATCCGCCTTGGGTGAATACTCCGTCGAAATGACCATGCACAGCTAACGCATCTGCAGTCACCTTCTGCGAGGTGCCGGTGTCCCAATTACCAACCACCTCGGTGATTTTGAAGCTGTTGCCGGGCGATTCTATTACCTCGCGGAAACCGAGATGACGGTCGCGGTCAACGGAGTTTCCCGGGAGGCCACGGACTTCGAGGATGTCGCCGGATTTCTTGCCGCTCTCGTCGATCAGCCATTTGGCCGACATGCGGCCCATTTCCTTCTGGTCCTCGTTGACCATCATCACCTTGTCGGTGTCGAGGACGTTGTCGAACGGCACCACCACGACGTTGTTCTTGTCGGCAAGACGGATGATGCGATCAAAACCGTCGGGAGCTACCGCAATGGTAACGATTGCGTCGAAGCCTTGGTTGATGAAATCCTCCATCGCGCCAAGTTGCGCCGCGACATCGGTCCCGGTGGAAACAACCTTGAACTCCTTGATGTTCTCCTTGATACCCGGCTGATCGGCGAAAGCCTTGGCAGTCTTCACCATCTGGATGCGCCAGGTGTTGCCGACAAAACCGTTGACCAGCGCGATTCTGTAGGGGCCCGCCTTCTTGGGCCACTGAAAGAATTTGGTCTCGGACGACCACGGCTTGAAGCAGGCGGGGTCGGCGCCGGGACCGGAGACGACCTTTGGACCTGCCAGAGCACTCACCGATGACAACAGCAAGCCGGCGCAAGCCAGCCCCGCCAGACGAAGCGTCCACACCATGTCGTGTCTCCCTGAGCGTTTGTGTTCCACCCTAACGCGGCGCGTAGCCATGCCGGGAATTGACTTTCCCATGCGCGTGTCGGGCTAGGATGGCACGCAGCTTGCGATGCTGACAAGCCGAGGGCGGACGCTCCGGCGCGAGACACGATCTGAACGCACGGCCAAACCGACGGCAATTGTGGAAGCAGAAAACGTAACAATGACAGTCGGGTGTTCGTGGGCGGCAAGGGATTGTGCAACGGCGAAGCTGGCGATGGCCGGGCTTTCATGGTGGCATCCACGCGCGTGACGAAAAAAATGACACTCAGGGAAAAGTGTGAATCGCTACGCGAAGCCGAACGAAGCCCGCTTGCGGAAGCCGGGTTTTGAAAACCAGAGGCTGGGACTACTTGCTTTCGTCCGGCGGCCTGGCGCTCCTCCGCTAAGATAATGGCTGTAGCAACGCCGATCGCTCGCAGCTCCTCACTCAGCAGCTCGACGGCGAGATCAGGTATCGCACCGCGACGGTGGCTGGCGAACATGTCACTTGCTTGACACGTTCTGAAGCGCCGGTCTCTAATGTCCTTCAAGGTCCTGCGGTTGGACAGGCAACACTTTCTGCCCCCAAGCAAGAACAGGCTCGACTGCCCCACCCAGCGACTGTCAGGTCAAGGGTGCGGAATCCAAGATCGTTTCCTGGGAGGGAACAATGGACAGACGCCAGACGCTCAAGCTGATCGGTGGTACGGCCGCGTTGGCCGGTGCCGGTTTTCCGGGCTTTGCCTTTGCGCAAGCCCAAAAGGAAATGGTCACGGTCGTGAAGATCGCGGGAATTCCGTGGTTCAACGCACTTGAAAAGGGAATCCAGAAGGGTGCGAAGGATTTCAGCATTAATGCCACTATGGTTGGCCCGGCGAACGTCGATCCGGCACAGCAAGTAAAGCTGCTTGAGGATCTGATTGCCAAGAAGGTCAACGTGATCGGCTTGGTGCCGCTTGATGTAAAAGTCTGCGAGCCCGTACTGAAGCGCGCCCAGGCCGCCGGAATCAAGGTCATCACGCATGAGGGTCCGGAACAGGAAGGCCGTGACTGGAATGTGGAATTGATCGACTCCGTTCGGTTCGGCGAGGTGCAGATGGAACGTCTCGCCAAGGACATGGGCGGCGAAGGTGATTATGTGGTTTATGTCGGGACTCTTACGACGCCACTTCACAACAAATGGGCCGATGCCGCGATTGCCTACCAGCAGAAAAATTTTCCAAAAATGAAGCTCGTCGCCGACCGCTTCCCTGGCGCCGACGAGATCGACACCAGCCAGCGCACGACGCTTGACGTGATCAAGGCCTATCCCAACCTGCGTGGTATTCTCGGCTTCGGTTCGAACGGACCAATCGGGGCCGGAAATGCTGTGCGTCAGCAACGTCTTGGCAAGAAGATCGCCGTTGTCGGCACCGTGCTGCCAAGCCAGGCGAAGTCGCTTATCGCGGATGATACGATCCGCGAGGGTTTTCTGTGGAATCCCACCGATGCGGGTTACGCGATGGTCGCGGTGGCCAAACTCGTGCTCGATGGCAAGCCGATCACGGATGGCGTCGATGTACCCGGCCTTGGCAAGGCAGCCGTCGACGTTGCAGGAAAGCAGATCAAGGTGGACAAGATCATGCGCATCAACAAGGAAACCATCGACGGTCTGATCGCCGGAGGGCTCTAGGCCGGACCGGTTTAGTCGCCTCGTCGCGCTGCATTCCCGGCCCTTCCGGTCGGGAATGCGGGACCACTCGAGTGATCGCACGACTCCATTGCAGGCGAACCTTTGGTGACTTTCCTGGAAATGTCCGGCATATCGAAGCGCTTCGGCGGCGTGCACGCGCTCCGCGACGTCGATCTCACTCTGGAAGTCGGCGAGGTGCATTGCCTGGTCGGTGAAAACGGCTCCGGCAAGTCCACCCTGATCAAGATCATTTCGGGCGTCGAGGCAGCGGAGCCTGGCGGCCGTATCGCAATTTCCGGCAAGGAATATCCTAAACTGAACCCGGTCTACTCCACGCATTGCGGCATTCAGGTCATCTACCAGGATCTTTCGCTATTCCCCAACCTCACCGTCGCCGAGAATATCGCGATGGCGCACCATCTTGGCGGCCTCCATTCGGTGAACTGGGCCTCAATGCGCGCCACCGCGAAGGCCACAATGGCAAAGATCGGCGTTGCGTTCGACCCGGACGCGAAAGTGTCAGAGCTCAGCATTGCCGGACGCCAGCTGGTCGCGATCTGCCGCGCCTTGGCTGCGGATGCCAAACTCCTGATTATGGATGAGCCGACGGCATCGTTGACCCGCCACGAGGTGAACGCCCTGACCGCGCTCGTAAGCGAGCTGAAGCGTGCCGGCATCTGCGTCGTTTTCGTCAGCCACCGTCTCGATGAGGTGCTTGAAATCGCCCAGCGCGTAACGGTGCTGCGGGATGGCGCCAAAGTCGGTACTTTTGCCGCAGACACAATCGATGGGCGGAAACTCAGCCAGCTGATGACTGGCAAGTCCTTCGAGTATCAGATACAGGCGCCTGAGCTTGCCGCTGGCCCGGTTGTGCTGGAAGTTAAGGGCCTGGGCCGCGAGGGCGAGTATGAGGATGTAAGCTTGCAGTTGCGCGCGGGCGAAGTAGTGGGTCTCACCGGTCTGCTCGGCTCAGGGCGAACCGAATTGGCGCTATCCCTGTTCGGCATGAAGCCGCCCGATCGCGGCACTATCGCACTTGACGGGCGGCCCATCGCCCTCCGTACAAATGCAGAGGCGATCGATCGAGGGATCGCCTACGTATCCGAAGATAGGCTTACGCTTGGTCTCATCCTGAATCAGTCCGTCACGGCGAACGTCACGCTTACGGTGCTGGATCGTCTGGCTGGCGCGTTCGGCCTGATTGCCGCACGCGCGCGACAGACCCATGTCGCTCGGTGGGTTGCTGAACTCGGGATCAAGGTCTCCAATCCCGCCAACCCGGTGAAGACGCTCTCCGGGGGCAACCAGCAGCGGGTCGTGCTCGCCAAATGGATGGCGACCAATCCGCGGGTGCTTATCCTCGATAGCCCCACGGTGGGCGTCGACATCAGCGCCAAGGACGGCATTTACGAAATCATCCGGCGGTTGGCCCGCGACGGCGTCGCGGTCTTGATGATATCGGACGAAATCCCCGAGGTCCTTTATCATAGTCATCGCGTCTTGGTGATGCGGGAAGGTCGTTTGACAACCGACGTGCCTGCCGCAGCCACTTCCGAAGATGCGCTTCGGCAGGCCGTCAATGCCTGAATCGCACATGGCATCATTCGGCAGGTTTCGTCGCAGCCATGAGTTCTGGCTGCTGATAGTGATCCTTGGGCTCTGCGCCAGCTTGGGCTTCGCGAACGCCCAATTCCTGACCATGCAGAATCTGTTTGATCTGCTGACCTCCTATGCATTTGTCGGCATCCTAGCGCTCGGGCTGCTGGTCGTCCTGATCGCCGGCGGAATCGACATCTCATTCACCGCGACCGCGTCGGTGGCGCAATATGTCACACTTTCGCTTGCCAATGCTTACGGGGCGAACTGGATCGGCGTCTTCGCCATCGCGATTGGAATTGGCGGTGCGCTCGGTGCCCTCAACGCGATTTTCATCCAGAAACTTCGAATACCATCGATCATCGTTTCGGTCGCGACGCTGAACATCTTCTATGGGCTTCTGATCTTCTTCACCGGCGGCAAATACATCTATTCGTTGCCCGACTGGTTTGCGACCGGAATATTCTGGTTCGAGTTCGAATGGGGCAAGGATAGCTCGTACGGTGTCAATCTGCAGATCCTCGCGCTCGTGCTGGCATTTCTCGTCACCTGGCTCCTGCTTAACCGAACCAATATCGGCCGGCAAATCTATGCCATGGGAGGCAATACCGACGCCGCACAGCGGCTCGGCTTCCACATTTTCGGCCTCAATATACTGGTCTATTGCTACATGGGTGTCATGGCCGGAATCGCCTCTCTGATTCAGGCACAACTCGCGCAGTCCGTTGCCCCGACGGTGCTGGTGGGCAAGGAACTCGATGTGGTCGCTGCCGTCGTGCTCGGCGGCGCCAGCCTGATGGGCGGCGTCGGCACGGTCTTCGGCACGTTTTTGGGCCTGACACTGCTCGCGGTACTCCAAAATGGAATCATTTTGCTGGGCGTTTCGTCCTACTGGTCGCCGTTCTTCGTCGGCTTGGTTATTCTCATTTCGGTCTCTGCGACCGCCTGGTCGCAGCGCGAGCGGCGAACCCGGAGCGCGCCCCGATGAGCAACGCCCCTGCCCTCTCGCTTCGCCGGCGCATGGTCGGTCTCGCCAGCAGCGGCACAGTCGCCACCCTCATCCTGCTGTTGTTCGCACTCTGGGTCGTGTTCGCGATCACGATCGGCGATCGGTTCTTCTCGGTCAACACGCTGCAATCCATGGCTTTCCAGATGCCCGAACTTGGCATCCTCTCACTGGCGATGATGCTGGCCCTGCTATCTGGTGGACTCAACCTTTCCATCATCGCAACCGCCAATCTGTCCGGACTGACCATCGCCTTCCTGCTGACGCGCTACATCCCGGGGAGCCAGGGCCTTGCCTGGGTCGGCATTCAGGTCTTTGCGATCGCTGCAGGATTTGCAGTGGCTGCATTGGTCGGCCTCCTCAATGGTTTTGTCATCGCCTATCTCGGCGTTTCGCCGATCCTGGCCACGCTCGGCACGATGACGCTCTGCAAGGGTCTCGCGATCGGCCTGTCGCGCGGTAACGTCATCTCCGGATTCCCGGAGCCGATTGTGTTTATCGGCAACGGAACGGTTTTCGGGGTACCCTTTGCTCTGATCGTACTTGCGTTCTGCGCCTTGCCCGTCGCGCTCATGCTGAACGCGACGCCGTTCGGTGCAAAGGTTTACATGATCGGCTCGAACGAGAAGGCGACCCGTTACTCCGGCGTCAATACCCGCGCCGTCCTCCTCAAACTCTATGTATTTTCCAGCTTGCTCGCGGGCGTGGCGGCGGTCGTCATGTTGGCACGTTTCAATTCGGCCAACGCGGCATACGGCGAGAGCTATCTGCTGGTCACCATTCTCGCGGCCGTGCTCGGCGGCATCGATCCGTTTGGCGGCTTCGGCAAAGTCGGCGGGCTATTGCTTGCGTTGATCATCCTTCAGGTGATCTCCTCGGCATTCAACCTTCTGAACCTCAGCCAATTCCTCACGCTAGCGATCTGGGGTGGAATCTTGATTGCCGTCGCGGCGGTTCCTCATGTCGCCGGCAAAGCGCCGCGGTAGCCGGCGATGATGCACTCGATCGTCTCGAACCCTATTGCAGTTCTCGACATCGGCAAGACCAATCTCAAACTGGTCGTGGCGAGCGACGACGGCTGGCCGCTCGAAACACATGGGCTTCCAAATGTGCCTATGGCTCAGGGGTCGTACCTCGCCTATGACCTTGCCGGGTTAGAAGAGTGGTTTCTCGATACCCTTGCCGACGTGTCTCAACGCCATGCCATTGGCGCCGTGATCGTGGCTGCGCATGGATGCGGCGCGGTTCTCTCGACGGTGATACGCCAGTGCTGCCGATGATGGACTATGATGCCGTCTCTCCGCCCGCAATCGATGAAGCATATGCCCGGATCGCGCCTGGTTACGATGAGGTGTTTTGCGGAATCGGAGGGGCGATGCGGCTCGGAAAACAGCTGCTTTGGCAGGAAAGCGCGTATCCCGTCGAATTCGCTCGCGCAAAAACCTATCTGACCACCGCGCAGTTTTTCGCCCTGCGGCTTGGTGGACGTGCGGCCAGCGAAATCTCGCAGCTCGCGGCTCAGAGCCATATCTGGGACCTCATCCACCGTCAGCCTTCTTCTCTTATGCGTAAGCGCGGTTGGAGCCATCTGTTGCCCGAATGCGTACCCGCCGGTGAGGTGCTAGGGACGGTTTCGGAATCTGTAACCAGGCGCACTGGCCTGGCGCAATCGACCGAGATCCTCTGCGGCGTGCATGATTCCAACGCCAACCTGTTTCGCTACAAGGCCGCCGGCATGGCCGATGCCTCGATCCTATCGACCGGTACTTGGATGATCGGCTTTCAGCGCGGCCTCCCCCTGGACAAACTCAATTGCGCGCGCGCGATGGTTCTCAATATCGATGTCGATGGGGAGAATGCACCTTCGACGTTGATCGCGGCCGGCCGCGAATACGACCTCATCCGCGGGGATCATTTTACTTCTGATGCAGCCGTCCTTGCCGCATTGCCCACCCTGCTGTCGAGAGGAACCCTGGCGCTCCCCTCATTCGTCGGCGATGATGGATTGTTTCCGGGCGCTGCTCGCCGCGGACGGGTCATCGGGCCGCCCCCCGAAACGCCTGCCGAATGGCAGGCATTGGCGGTGCTCTACGCAGCGTTCAGCGCAAACCGCTGCCTTGATGCGCTCGAGAGCTCAAAACGCATAGTCATCGATGGTGGCTTTGCCGCAAACCTGCCCTTCGCCCGTTGTCTTGCGACTTTGCGATCCTCGCAGAGTGTCTGGGTGAGTCGATCTCCCGACGGAACGGCGCTTGGCGCTGCGCTGCTGTGGCGGCGATTCTCGCGTACGCTGCCGGTTTCAAGCGTGATCCTTGAAGCCGTCACATCACTCAGCAACGATAGGTTCGAACCGCGCGACCTTTCCACCGCTTACCAGTCCTGGATCGCTTTCTCGGAGCCCGCTTCATGACAGACCGTAATCATGCCGATCTCCGCCAAGGCATTGTCGATACCTGCAGGGAGATGAATCGAAACGGTCTCAATCAGGGCACATCCGGCAATCTTTCGCACCGGATTCCAAACGGCATGCTAATCACGCCTACCAGTCTGCCCTATGATCGGATGCAGCCAGAGGACATTGTCGCGATGGATTTTGCCGCGAACTACCAGGGCAACCATCGGCCTTCATCCGAATGGCGCTTTCATCGCGATATTCTGCGAGCACGCGAAGACGTCAACGTCGTGCTGCATACGCATTCCACCTTCAGCACGATTCTCGCCGTTCACGAACGTGATATTCCCTGCTTCCACTATATGGTCGCAGTTGCGGGTGGCAACGATGTCCGGTGTACGCCATATGCTTGTTTCGGCACGCAGGCACTATCGGACTACGCCCTCAAGGCCCTCGAAGATCGCGACGCTTGCCTCCTTGGCCATCATGGCTTGATCGTGACGGCCCAGACCTTTGAAAAGGCGCTTTGGCTCGCCTTGGAGGTGGAGACGCTGGCGAAGATGTATGTCCATGCGTTGGCTATCGGCGAGCCGCCGCGCCTCAGCGACGCTGAAATGGCGCAGGTACATGAGCAGATGAAACGCATGGGATACGGCCAGGCGCCTGACCTTGACGATGTCGGCGATGTTCCGCGCGCCTTACTGGACTCGAAACGGACAGCACATTGATGGTGGATTTCACGGACAGCTGCCACCGAGTTCGGTCAGCACCGGCCCACGCGAATGTTGCAACAGTCGCAAAGGTGTCAACGGACGTTGGCTAGGGTGCTTTCAAGCTGAGAGTGGCGGAAGAGTGAGGCCGCCCACCACCGATTCTACACGCAAGCAAGAGCAACGGGCTTTGGACTCAAAGCACAGCAGGCCACCTGGATCTCCGGAGAGAGCAATGGCGATGAGCGAAAGAGGTTACCGTAAATCATAAACCAGCGTCTACGTTTGAAGAAACGTTAGCAGCTTTGAGCAGCTTTCGCGAGAACTGTAGTCGCACGACTCCACCGTCCTCAAGAAATATGAGGCAGCGACGACCGCGCATCGACATATTCGGCAGAGTTTCCGGCGCCCCTGCCGACCGCAACCTGATCGACCTTTATGCCGACGCCGGCCTGGAGTTCATCAGCGACAAAACGTCCCGATGACAAGCTTGGGATCGCGTTTGGTTATGCGCATATCTCGAAACGCGCCCAGCAGCTCGACAGCGATTACCGAACTTTCGTGGCATCCACTGACTACAACGCGCGTTCGTAATCCGGAAACTACGCGGGGCATGTCCTGGCCGCTAAGATCGCCCCGTGTTTTTCCTGTGGAATGGGTCCATGTCGGGCGGAGGGGCCCATTCTATGTCGCCGAAGGCTTTTCTCGCAGCCGGACTCGTTTTCCGGTAAGCCTGAACGAGATCACTTTTTCTGGCGCTAGTTTTCTTGCTGGTCTACTTCAAGGCCATGAACTCGCTGCTCGACCTGTCACGCTTGGTCCAGGTCGTCGCGCCGCCCATCCTGGTCTTGGTCTGCGACCGCTTCTTCACCGCGCCTTTGCGCGTTGTCGCCGACCGGTTTGTCGGCAGCCACGGAGTCATCCTCCTATGTTGGTGTGGTGATTGATCACTGGAATGATGGTAACTTGCCGGCTGGCCTCGTCCTCAATTGCGATGCGGCGCGGGTCGTGCACGCGGGGGGCAGACGCAATCTCGCTGGCGGTGGTCCTGGCTTTGGCCAGGGCATCTTCATCGTCACGGCAGTCCAATCCCGATGGATCCTTCAATGCCGTCCCGTCCGGCCGCCAACCCAGCACGCTTCAGCTTGACGAGCTGCTGAAACCTCTGCTGGCGGCGTGGAATGAGCAGCGCTCCACGCTGCGTAGTCCGAAATAACCGACCCCCAAACGGATCCGCTGTCTTAAGCATGACGAACGCCCGGGCCTTCGTTTTCTATTGCGCGCAATGAAGGCTCACTAGCTCACGTTAGCAACGGGTCACAAGCCGCCGACCTGGCCCCTGGCTGCAAACTTCCGGTCTGCCCTTGTGAGCCGACATGCAGCGACACCGCGTAAGGAAGCGATGGGCCAAAAGCTGGCCTCGCGCCAATTGCTCAATTTCTCCGAATTGGTCGAATGAATCTCTAGCGAGGCGAGGCTAATTGCGAGAATGGTAGTTAACCCGGGAACGAACGATGAGATGGCTCAGGTGGCAGCTCGCACGCAGTGACGTCTTCGTCGTCCTCTTTGCCGTTGTTCTGATATGTGTCTGTGCTGTCGTTCTTGTTCGATATCCGTCCGTTCATCAGGCATCTGGCTTCGGCCCAGATTGGGATTGCAAGAGCGTCCCCAACAGTGAGCCAGTTTGCATCAAGAAAACTAGCCATTAGCTTGACGACTGCTGTGGGTCACCGCAATCACCCCGAAGCAACTCATGGCTAAAAGGAGGACATTCCCGGCATGTCGAGCACAACGTTTATCCCGTGCTGTGGCATGGAGTGGGTCCCCAGCACGTGTTCGTAAAGACGAACGCTCGAAGCTTTTGCAATGGGTCAAAATGCGAAGAACTCAAGTTGAACAACCTGGTCTGCTGTGGCGCGATGAGCGGACCTCCTCCGAACGAGGCGCAACTTGATGGGCCACAAGGGGGTGCAGTCCACTCCCCTCAGGTGCGCGGACCCGGCGCTCCAGGTCATCAGTAGGCAGGGTGGCAATGTTGAGCAGCCTGTGTCGGAGATTTAGTTCGCACTCAGGGACGAGTGCGCGACGTTCCGTGGCTAACTGACGACTTTGAGCGATGGTTTCGTTGGCTCGCTCGAGCCGGCGGCGTGTCTCGGCGCTGAATTCTTCGGCCATTTTGCGCTCCTAACATGCAGGCGGGAGCGCGGAATTGTCTCTCAGCCACCGGCGCCTACGGTTAGACCCTCGGCCGGCGATGCGTATCAACGTGCGGAGCCGCCCCTCACATTGCTGGCGGTTCCCTGGCTCTCGTCCAAGGCGCGGTAAGCCAGCGCTTGGAGAGGTTTTAGGAGGAAGCCCACCATCCGTCGGGGAATGGCTCCAGCAAAGTCCGATTGACTTGGTTGTCGTTGTCAGGGGCTGATAGCGCCTGCATTCCAGCTTGGTGGCGCGCGGCGACGGAAGCGGACAGACAGGGCGCCTGGTTCACGAGTTCGAAGGCGGCGCGAAGCAGGATGTGTCAAGCGTAATGGAGGCACACTGCGGGCGCTTCGCTCTGCTTCTTCGACTAGACCTCGAATATATTCCAATTCTGAGAGCTGAGAGGTGAGTTCGCTAAGTCGTTGGGCATAAAGGATTGCGCGAGAGCTTCGCATGAATGTTCTCCCCTGCGCAAAAAACTATCGGGAAAAACCAGCAAATCAATTTAACTATGTTAACGGGCTCGGTCACGAAAGTGCGCCCATAAGTTGCTCCAAGGCTATTCGAGGCTTCGCTACTCCCTCAGGGGCAGCGCGATGCGCTGGAGTCCGCTTTGGGTCCACAACCGGACCTGCACCGCAGCAACTTTCAGCTTCGCGTGTCCACACGGAAAACAATGCAGCACGACGGGATGGGACCGAACGCTGTCTGGGACCGACCATAACCCGATAACCTCGTCGCGCCCTGAAGTAGGCACGAGGCTGAATGTATGTCGAGCGTGCGGGCGGTCTTGAGCGACGGCTCAGGCCAACAAACCGTCTTGATGTGGCGCGAAGATAAAATCCTGAGGTCTGAGTGCTTGCTGGCTATGCACCACCACGTCGTTGCCTGGACTGAACGTGACCGTGCTCTCGTGCGTGACAGGATCGAACGGTGAGAAGCTCAGATCGCTGAAGTTCTCGATACCGAGCGCAGAGACGTCGATGTGATCGGCGCCCTGATTCGAGAGTCCCTGTCCGAAGTCTTCGACTTTATCGTGCCCGTTATCGAAATCGAACACGAACGTGTCGTTCCCTCCTTGGGCAAAGCCGAGCATCATCTGGGCATCGCCCCATATGTCATCGTTTCCCGTGCCGCTAACCAGCCTGTCGTTGCCGCCGCGCGCGTAGTCGGACATGGATTGGGCATCGCCGACGAGAATGGTCTCGTAGCTGCCCACGGCATGCGGATTCGGATCATTGCCGCCGACCAGGGTGTCATTGCCGCCATGCGCGCGGCCCGACATAGTCGACGCATCGCCATATGCTTGATTGATGAGCTGGGAAAATACGTTGCCACCGAAATAGGTGTCGTCGCCGCCAACGGCCTGATCGCCCATATTGCCGCCGGCATCGCCGTAGAAGAGATTTTGGTTTTGCGTGCCCGAGGCCTGGAATGTGTCATTGCCGCCCTGGGCACGACCAGACATGTCGCCCGCGACTTCGCCATAGAACGTACTTCCTCCTAAGCCGGTCTTGTTGAACGTGTCGTCCCCTCCGTGGGCAGAGCCGGACATGTTCCCGCCAGCATCGCCGGAAAAGACATTTCGGTCAGCGAGTGTTGCGTCGCTAGAGTCGTCGAACGTGTCGTTTCCCCCGGCGGCGGAAGCGGACATATTTGCACCGGCATCGCCGAAGACAAAATTGAACGGATTAATCCCGCTCACAGCGAAACTATCATTGCCGCCGGCCGCATGACCGGCCATGTCGCCGCCGGCGTCACCATAGAGATAGTTGTTGTACTCGGATCCGCTCGCAGTGAAGCTGTCATTGCCGCCCCGGGTATGCCCGAGCAAGCCTCCGCCAGCGTCGCCATAGAACACAAAACTGCCATCCGGTCCGATGTGACCAACGAATGTGTCATTACCGCCGACCGCGCAATTGATCAGGTTTCCACCCGCATCTCCATACACGATAATTGTTTGATGTCCGCCAGCAGTGACGCCGAAGTTGTCGTCACCACCCTGGGACTGACCAGACAATGTTTCGCCAGCGTCGCCATAGGCATTCACCCTCACTCCGGGCGTAAAGGCCAGGGGCAATTCGACATTGAACATGTCATTGCCCGCAATGGCCCAGTCCGAAATGTTGCCTCCAGCATCACCGTACATATCCAGGCTGAAGGTCTCGCCGGGAATGATAGCGGGCGCCGATACTTGAGCGGACAACGTGTCGCTGCCGCCCCGGGCATGATCAGAAATGTTTCCGCCCGCATCACCATATAGGCTTCCAGAGCCGGACGTCAGCAACGTGTCGTTGCCGCCGATCGCGCGGCCGAGCAAGTCCACGCCAGCATCCCCGAACAGTGTGTTTGTCGGATCGGAACCAACCAGTGTTTGCGCTACGCCATGCTGTCGGCCCGTGAGTGATCCACTTGTGTCGCCAAAGAGAACAGCCATGTGAACCTCCCTCGTGGTCCGCAGGTTGCCGCGGAGATGCGTCCAAATGACTTACAACGTTTCGTTGTTGTGATTAAATCACATTTTTAAACGAATTTAAATCATATATTTGAAATCGACAGCTATCGTCACGAGAGAAGGTTCTAGCCCGGATTGATCGAATTCGGGGCCAAATGCAGTACCGTGCCTAGTCCGCAACGTCTCTAAAACGGGGGGCGTCTCTCAACGTGAGCAGCCCATTCGGCATTCCGGACTTTTTCACGCGGGTTTTGACGTTGGAAGGTCGATGGCGTCCAGCTCGGATCATCGGGCGCAAAGACGTGCAGATTGCCTCGCGTTCGAGAGAGTCCTCCGAAACCCGAGCGCCGCAAAGGCTCGCCCGATCAAAGCTCCCGGTGTACTGCGGGATGATCCGGTTCTTGACCTCTTCACCCAGTGCTTTTGCCGCCCTTCCGGTATGGCCGATCGCGTGCTTAGAAGGCCCGAGCGCCTTGAACATTCTTCTGGAGGAGATCGGCCCTTTAATTGCGGTTTGTTGTCAAGTTACCATTCTTCCTCTCTCCAGTGACACGCCCGTAGCGATTGCTCCGTCGGAGCTGGTCAGGTTGCGGAGACGGAGCGATCGCGGATGGCGAGACGATTGCCTAGCGGGATTGGCAATCGACATCGTTGGCGGCTTCAGCGAGTTGGGTTGATGTCGTAGATGGGGTCATGGTCCTTTCCGAGGTCGCGAGCGCCTCATGATGATGTCCGGATCGGGCGCCTCAACGTCTGCAGCGGAGTGCGGGCGAACCGCCACCAGCCGATTGACCGAGGTCACCACAACCACCGTCCCAGCGGGACATCGCCAGTCCGGCGGACCGGACCAGGAACTTGCGAGCAAATATTAGATTGGCTTCGGCTGGACCCAGTCGAACGATGTGCCATCGACCCAGATGCAGTGGAGAATCACGGCGATCTTTCGGGCAATTGCGACCTTTGCCTTCTTCATGCCGATCCGGTTGGCGAGCTTCATGCCTCAGGCCTTTAGAGAAGACCACTTTTTGGTTCGAGAAAGAAGGACAGTGGCGGCCTCGAACAAGTAAGTTCGGAGAAGCCGGTCGCCCCGTCGAGATATCTTTCCGTTGGTGTCGGTTTCGCCGGATTGGCTACGTCGCGGCGTAAGGCCGAGGTAAGCGCCGACTGTCGACGCCGATCGGAAGCGCGAGGGATCATCGATCGTGTGGCGGAACGTTAGGGCCGTGACGACGCCGACACCCGGGACCGTCATCAGTCGCCGCGTCGTCTCGTCCAGCTTCGCCAACTGGCGGACCTCGTTGTCGAACTTTTCCTGTTCTCGACAGATGTTCTCATGGATCGAGAGCAGCGGCGATATCACGTTGAGGAGTAAATGATCAGCGCCTAAGAATTCGCTGACCTGGTTGCGGAACTGTTGGCCGATCGCGCGAGGGAATAGTAATCCAGATTCCTTGATCAAGCCACGAATCTGGTTCTCAATGTCTCGGCGCATCGACACTAGCCGAGATCTGGCGACAAGGATCGCTCGGATCTTTTGGCTTTCCTCACTTTTGACCTTGACCTCTCGATACCATCCCACTCGCACCAGTTCTGCAAGGCCTCGCGCATCATTCTGACCGCTCTTGTTCATACGGACCGACAAAGCTGCGTGCGCATGCCGAGCGTCGATGCAGACCACCGGAAGCTCAACCCTGCGGAGTTCATGCCATAGCCAACTCGCCATCGCACCCGTCTCGAAGCCGATACGCTCGGCTTGAGGCGCATGTTGCGAAGCAGGTCGGTCAAGGCACCAGGATTAGACTTGGCTTTTCCTTCGAAGATTACTTGGCCAGTCTCGTTGACAACGCATACGGCGGTTTCTCTCTGTGAGACGTCCAGCCCGACGTACTGCTTCATGGGAGCTCCTTCGAATCAGGTGATTGCGAGGGCTCGACGATAATGCGGCTTGCATGCCACGAGCGCCGACCGCAATTACGTCATCGTTTGCAAATTTGCCCCCTCATCGGCGTCCAATTTTGACCCCTTTGCGCGGCGGGGTTTGCTGGTAGCGCTCGTCTCGTCGGAGCTGGCCGGGATAGCGGAGGCGAGACGAGCGCGGGTCGCGTGATCGTCGTCTCGGCTTTTGAACCGCCAGCTATCGTTGCCGGTCTCGACGTGAAAAGCCGTTTTAATTCGGTCTTCAAACCGTGGATCGGCCTAAGGCTTTGCGAGGTGCGGTGGGCGGGGCCCAAACCTGGGACCCGCCTGATTAAGAGTTTAGCCACGAGTTAAGAACGTTCAATGATTAGGCAGTCGCCGCCTGAGCATATTCGGCCAAAAATTGGCATCCGTCCCACAGGCATAGAGCGTCCGCTCCGAGGACACTCTTCCGGTTCCCGAGAAGGCGGACGAGCGATAGGCTCGGCCGAAATCAACTGCAATGCCCGCGAGCCTGCCGGTCTCCAGTTGGCGCCAATCGCAGGATCTCGCGGGATCGTGCGTGGCGGTGCCGTCGCACACGCACGACTCCCAATTGGAACCATATCTCCGGTGACCGATTGGATCGCTGTTGAGTAGTGCAGACCAGCTGGCACCAGCCGGCACGAGACCTAGCGCCGGACATCGGTGGGGACGAATCCCATGATGGACCACGCGACCAGAGTTGGTAATCGATTGTTAGCAGCCTTGCCGCCGGCCGATTTCGCTTTGCTTGCGCCTCACCTGCGGAAAGTCGTGCTCGAGCGCGACGCCGTACTGGTCCGATCGGGAGATCGGATCGAGCACCTTCTCTTCCCCTGTGGCGGCGCGATTGCCTTCATCGTGGACTTGCCGAACGGGCAGACTGCCGCCACAGCGGTGATCGGTCGTGAAGGTGCGATCGGTCTAACGTTGGCGCTTGGCACATCCCACTCATCTGTGACGGTAGTCGTCCGCGTACCAGGGCCCGTGCTGCAGATTCCGGCGGCGCAATTTTTGTCAGCTCTGGGGCGCAGCCCCGCCATCGCATCCATGGCGCAGATTTTCACGAGATCGCTGCTGACGCAGGTTCAGCACGTCGCGGCTTGCAATGCACTGCATTCCGTCGAAGCCCGGATGGCCTGCTGGCTGCTTCAAATTCACGACCGGGCGAATAGCAGCAATCCCCTCCCTTTGACACAGGAGACTATGTCGGAGCTACTGGGGGTCCGGCGCACCACGGTCACGCATGTTGTGAGGGCATTGCGCGCGTCACGAGCCTTGAAATCCAACCGCCGCGGTCAGCTCGAGATTGACCGGCCGCGGCTCGAAGCCGTGGCATGCGAGTGCTACAAGGTGATGAGCCGCAGAATCGATCGGATCGTTTCGCGTGGCGCAGCAGGACTTATTCACGCCGCGCCGGCGCGAGACGCCTGCCAGCCGCCCGGCAACCGACTATCCAGGGCAGGCTCGTAGACCCAGGGCTCTCGCGCGAACCACTCGTGTGTAGCCGCGCAGACCCGGCAATAGGTGCGCGAAAGAATACCGCGCTGCAACGAAACCTTTCGCGATCGGTTTCGATACCCGTCGAAATGGCGTCGCCCGTTTCCGGGCATTTGATCATCACCACACCCATCTTGATCTCCTGCAACCTGTTGTGCGGTCAGGGCACGCTGCCCCGCCATCGACTGGACCGAGCGTCCCCTCGTCGCGGAGATGTCCGTCCAGTCGAACCGCGCGGCCGGTAGCCTCGGTTCAGACGGTCTTGTGAAACACCCTATTGAAGCTGGTCTTGATGGGCTCGGTCGTCTCGATCGCAACTTTCTGCGCGAGCTCCCAGAGCTCCCGATTCTGTGCGGAGACGACTTCGAAAGCCTCGCGGCTTCGGGCGGTCGAAAGATGCACGATATCCAGCAGCGACCTGGTCTCAGCGAGCCGGGATAAAAACTCCAGGGTGGCCCTGGTATTGTCTTTGGAAATCTCGATGACCTTGGCACCGTAATCGACGGCCCCTCTGGCGTTCATTGAGCAGGCTTCACGGAGAATGTCGCTGATCTCCTCGGAAGTCGCTTTCATGCTCGCGATATTTTTCTTGGTCTGCGCGGCGCCCTGCTCGGCGAATCCACGGAAGAGTTCCTGGAAATTCAAAAGCGGCAAATCGATCCTTGGTTTTGCACCATTCGTATTCTCATTCACCGGATCGGCCTGCGTTTCGACTTTCACATTGGCATCATTCACGAGCTTTCATCCTTTCAAGCGAAACTAGTTAATGGATTGAAGACTCCCCGCTCCCGGCACGTACTGCGCCAGAAAACCAGCGCCCCTGTTCTCGGCGTGACCGGAGGCTGCTGCGGATGAACCGCTCGCCCCCTGCCGAAGCCAATATGATCGATTAAATTCGAAACATCCGTTCGCTTTCGGACTCTCGCTGAAATAATTTGATGGGTTGCGACCAGGCGGAGCTTTAGATCTGCGACGTTGCAGCGACCGCTCGGTTGCACTCTGAGCTTGCTCGTCGTCTGAGATAGCCGGACTGGCGCCGCTCGCGCTGATGGTTCTCTTCTCGATCCACCCGGTCCCTGAGACTCTCAAGTTCTGCGAGTTGAGAGGCAAGGGCTTCGAGACGCTGGCGAAGAACAGCGGCAGGGTTGTCCACTCGAGCGCAGATTTTCATGTGAGTTCTCCTAGCAATATGTCCGCGAGAATTCCGCCAGCTTTGACGTGGGCAAAAAAAATATGCAATCAAAGGAAAACGCGACTAATTCGGCATGCTGCGTTGCCGATGACGATGCGGCGGCGCGTTAAAAAAGTACTCATGTGCCCCGGCGCGCGGCACGCTCCATTGGGTCTGGCTGCTCAGCTTGCAACAACAGCGGATCGAACCGTTGTTAAGGCTCGGAGCGGGTTGCGCTCGAAAGTCGAGTGGCGGCTCGCTCGCACTCGGGCTTGTGCCTCCGCTCGTCGTCTTCTTCATCTGCACAATCGACCCCTCCATATGCGGCCGGATTTCCGGAGTTCCCTCCCGTCGCGAAAGGTCCTTCGCCACCGGTCGCTCCGCCCGATCTGCCGCCCCCGCCGGATGGCTTTCCAGCAGCAGATGAGCCACCACGGCGCCCCCCAGGTCCGCCACTACCTCCAGGTGACCCGCCGCCAGAGGACCCCGAGGCCCCAGAGGACGGACGATCGTTGTCGAAGAATGACTGGTCCCTGTCATCGCCTTGCGTTGCTCCGTTCTGTCCGCCTGAACGTGCGATGGCTGTCGAGGTCAGCGAGGTCGACAGCAGCAGCGTCATGACGGGGGGTGTCACGGCCGCGAATCTTCCGCAGGTTTTCAGGAACGCCCGCCGGTCGTCATCTTCATTGCCACTTTGGCTCACGATGCGCTCCCCTTGATTTAAATTTACTTTATTGGTATTATATATTAAATAGACTTTCAACCAAAATTTTGTTTGAAAAATGGAGATTGCGAGGCGTGCGCCGCCGGCGGACTGCCAGCATTTCCATGGCCTTTCGGGCTTGCTAGCCCGTTGCCGGAGCCCCAATCGAGAGTATCAAATTAATATTTAATATGCATATATCTGATTAGCTGGGTCAAGAGCAGCGCACGACGGATGATTGCCATGCCACTGCAATTTCACCGGCCAATCGAAAACATGGAGATCTGGAGCGCGA
The DNA here is from genome assembly GCF_023101105.1 of Bradyrhizobium sp. 155. NCBI lineage: Bacteria > Pseudomonadati > Pseudomonadota > Alphaproteobacteria > Hyphomicrobiales > Nitrobacteraceae > Bradyrhizobium > Bradyrhizobium sp. 155. The sequence continues at coordinate 4,734,579 of NZ_CP064704.1, forward strand.
GCGGCGATGGCTTCTCGTTTGTGATCAGCCTGGAGAGCCCTACCGGTCCAGGCTTTCACGGACGCTTCGGGTACCTGGCGAGTTGGCGACCACTCTACGAGAACAACGGCGCGATCAAGATCAGCGGGTCGCCCTTCCGAACATTGGCTGAGGCCGAAGGAGCCTGCCGCAACATGGCCGAGCATCTGCGCGCCGCAACCGATGCTCACCGCCCAGCATGATGCGATGTCCAGCTAACGCGTACGTTCCGGAAGGACACTGCTACGCTTGACGTCCTCGTCGTTTCGAACCGACGAATCCTGCTGTAGTAGGCCGGAAGGGGCGAGTTCACGTGCGGCCGCATGTTGCCCGTTTTGCGAAATTGCAAATGCCGCGAGAACTGTTCGATTGCTGATATCGAGCTTCTGGAAGATGTGGTGAAGGTGGACTTTGATCGTACCATCGGTAATGTTCAGGAAACGCCCAATCTCCTTGTTCGACAGCCCCTCCGATACAAGTCTCATGATCTGCCGTTCCCGGTCGGTCAGCTGCGTCGGAGCCTTTTCCTCACCGATGTGAGACTCCCCACGGACCTCGCCACCTGTGCACGGCGACCGCGATGCCGGCCCCTGGCGTTCCGCAACCTTCCTCAGGGTCGCGACCAGCATCTCCGGCTCAGCATCCCTCGTGAGGACGAGGCAGGCGCGGCCCGCGGCCAGCGTCTGCGACCTTTGATCGCCGGCCTTTTCAGCGAAGAAAATGACCCGGGTACCTTGGCCAGCGGTGTTTGCGATAGCCAGAATGTCAGGTCGACTGATACTGGGCATTGCAATATCGACCAGTGCAATGTCGGGCACCAAAAGTCGGATGGCCCCAATGCAGCTTGCAGTATCGCCGCAGGCGGCCACGATCGCGAAATCGCGCTGCGCCGCAAGGACGCTGCTGATCCCCTGCAAGACGATCGGGTGCCGATCCGCGATGACGACTCTGATGCGGCGCATGCTTCCCCTGCCTATTCCTGATACCCCGCGCGGCAGTTTTTATTCCTGCATTCACCTCAAGACGCGCGGGAAGCACAACAATCCGTTCTGCCAAAATGCCGCACTGTCAATTCGTCACGGCGATCGGCAACGCATGATGGCCACACCACTGTAACTCGCTTTGAGAATGCGTGCAGCACCGTAGGATTGCGGTCCTCCATGGAAAATCCGAAGCAGTCGATTCATCTACAAAACAGCGCCTTCTCTCCTGGCTATGATCTGCAAAACTCTCCCGCAGATCTGGCGGTCCAGTATGTGGCTGCCTGTCAGGATTGGTTAACCGCCATCAAGCTCATCACCGACCACTTATTACGAACGATATATAGTCACATTCACGATTCGAATCTAACATTCGACAAACTTGACCGGAGCGAGGCAGCTGAAAGCCTCGCCCCATAACACGAAGAGGAGGCTCAAAAAGTAATACTATTCATCCAACATCAATATGAGGAGTGGAAATTTTCCGACCATTAATCAGACGTCGCGAACGATAACGGCTCTGCTTCGGCAGTAGCACCGATGAAAACCTGGTCAGCAAAGTTCGGGCGACATTTTCGCTAACCCGGCAAACTTCAATCTGCGGTCACGGGACATCGCTGGTAATGAGTAGGTGGTCATATGTATTCTTCGGCTGTTTTGCGGCAAACGCATGAATCTCTGATCGTTCAATTCACCGAATTGCAGAATTTACGTAGTCGCGTGTCGATGGCCGAGCAGCGCTTGCTCGGCCCGATGCGAAGGGTCCGCCGGCGGAGACCGGCTGGGAGGCGACCGGCCGGTCGAAGGCACAGGCCCGGCTGGTAGCGCCAAGAAGTACCGCACTGCACACTAGAGTTCTGTGCGCGGGCCGATCAGGCTTGCCCGACGGGGCTTCGACCTGATAAGCCCCCCTCCTATTTCAAATCGGAAGTAGTGGGGACGGCTTCCATGGGGAACGAAGAGTGGGCATCCGCGACCACAGCTGAGCTGTGGCGGCTTTACGATGAAGTGACGACTGTTCTTAGTCGGAGAATGATTGCGGAAAAAGCCAAGCTCGAAGAGCGGCTTCGCAGGATCGAGGGAACTTCCGGGGCCCCCAACGGGGAACGTGCGCGCCGCCCCTACCCGCCCGTGCTGCCGAAGTACCAAAATCCGAAAAACCCGTCCGAGACCTGGTCCGGTCGTGGCAAGCAACCCCGCTGGCTGAAGGCGCAGCTCCGAGCCGGCAAGAAGCTGAACGATTTGTTGATCAACCGTTCATCCAGCCACAAGCGCCGCCGCACCGGTTGAGCCCCGCGACGGTCGCGACGCCGTAGACACTGCTATGGCGCGGCTGTCCACAGCAACATCTAGCGATCGCGATCCTCTTTATTGTTCGGACTGCCGTCACCGCCGCCGTTGCCGTAGCCATTGTTGCCATGAACAATATGACCGCCTGAACTGGCTATCGCGGTTGACGTAAGAGAGGTGGACAGCAACAGCGTCACTGTCGGAGGGGTAACAGCAGCGAATTTTCCGCAGGCCTTCAAGAATTCACGACGATCATCGCCTTCCGTATCGAGTTTGGTCATCGGCTCGTCCTGCTACAATCCAGCCCGCTTCCAACATAGACTTCAATTATCTCCCCTCAAGTTAAATATGTTAGTTTAACCATTTTAATTGCCACCTTCCGCATCGGTCCACGGCAACTAGCGTTGCGTTTGCGAAAAGTACGTGGCCCAAATTCCCTGCGAACAGGGAATTCTACAGGGAAATCCCATGCCGCGGGGGGCTATTGGCCAAGGAAACTACGAAAACGCCGCTACGGCCAAGTTATTGCGGCACTGGATGCGCAAATCCATAACAGGGAAATTTCTGATGTGACCAGGGAATGGACGCACGCTGAACAGGGATCCCCGCAGCTTATGGCTTTGGAGAGGGTAGCACGATGTACAACAACGTACTCGTTCTGGGGCGCGTCAATGTCGGACGAAATACCTGGATGGGACCAGAATGTATTCTGGACGGTTCAGGTGGAGATTTGCAGATCGGGGATTGGTGCTCCATCTCCGCTGGCGTTCGCGGCACCGGCGTAACGTTGGCATTCGACCAAGTGTTTGCAACGGAGGAACGCGCTTCCACTCTGCCGACAACGCGTCGCGCGCGCTCAATGGGGCGATTCCCGAATCCGCTGCCGATGTTAGAGGCGGCGTCAATTCAGACGCGCTGCTTGGCGATCTGGATCAGTACGACGACTCCTGTTCTCAGCCGCCCCCAAGCCGGGGCCAAATAAAACTGTCATCGGCAAGGCGATGAGGGCTCTGTTTGGCGCCGCATCATGGGCGCTGTCATCGCACGCGCTAGGCGGGAGAGCCCCGCACCAGAAGTTGCAGCTGTGTAAGTCCGATGTCAGGCATGCATTGCTTTTTAAAAAGAACAACTCCGAGCACTTGTGACGAGGCGAGCCAACCCTGTTTCGGGTTTTGGAACGTGCTAGGAAAGGTACAGCGCAATCATCAATCGAGTCTCCTCTGGTCATCGCGTCACGAGGAACAAACGCGACGACCAGGTAGATAGCATCACTCGGCGCTGCACGTGGCGCCCCATGCTATGCTCACAGCTTTAATTAGTACGTAGGAGGCCTTCTGGCAAAAGCCTGGCGCGAGCCGGAAATTCCGGAGCGAAGCCAATTTGCTCGCGTGCCCTCTCACTCGCTTGGTCGAAGGGCCCGAGTGCGCGCTTGTGTTTCGCCAATGCCGCCCGCTCATAGCCCTCGAGATTATTAAGGCGTTTCACGCCGGCCGGGACCGGCCAGTTCAATCAGCGTGGCTAACAGGTCGTGGCGGAGGCTGCGGATGCGCAGCAGCGCGAGCTTGGACCGCAAGCGCCATCGCCACATCGGGCGTGACCTGATCCTGAGTCCCGCGTTGCTGCGATTGGCTTCACTTTGGCGAATTGACGCCATCTCCGAACTCCTCGACGGGGGCAGGTTTCGGCACCGGAAACCTTGCTCCAACGCCCACATCTCAAGGATTTTCAGCCCAAAAGGGCAGCAAATTCGCTGCAGAAAGGACTGGCATTCCCGCGCAAAAGGAGCGTTACTAATTGGACGGGCCTTGACCGTTGGCCCCGGTCTTTCTCCTCGCCGGTGCGGGGCTTTTGGTGGTGCGGCGCAAGCCGCGTTTGCCAAAACCCAGGAGAGACCGGTGACCCCGATTTCAGCTGACGGCGCCGCGGCGCCCCACTCCGTACTCACGTTCAACCGCCACGACCGCCGCGCCTTTATCGGCGGCTCGGACGCCCGGATCATCATGGGCAACGACCAGGACGAGCTCATGCGCCTGTGGCAGGAAAAGCGCGGCGAGATCCCGCCGCAAGATTTGTCGCGCAACCTGATCGTTCAGCTCGGCATCGCCACCGAAGAACTCAACCGCAGCTGGTACCAGAGCGCCACCGGTCACGCGATCACCGACGTCCAGAAGCGGGTGCGGCACCCCGTCCATGCCTGGATGGCGGCCACGCTGGACGGCATGGTCGCGCCGACCGGCGCGGTGTTCGAGGCTAAGTTCATGCTGCCCTGGGCCTTTAGCGAAGAGGTGGCGGCCGAGAAACACATGGCGCAGCTGCAGCACAACATGTGGGTGGTCGCGGCGCGCGTGGCCGTGCTTTCGATCATCACCGGCGGCGGCAAATGGGTCGAGCTCACGGTGCATGCCGACCCGCTCTACCAGCACCTGCTGCTCACGGCGGAAAAGAAGTTCTGGCGCTGCGTGCAGAGCGGCGAGCCGCCGCTCCTGTTTGGGATCGAGACCCCACGTCCGCGGCCCGCCGCCGTCAAGGTCGTCGACATGAGCGCGTCCAATCTGTGGGCCGCATGCGCGGCGACCTATCTGCGCACCCGCGAGGCCCATGCCGAGCACGAACTGGCCAAGGCCGAGCTCAAGAGTAAGCGCGAATTTCCCTGCACCTTTTGCTTTTGAGTGCTCTGATGCATGAGGTGTCCACCAAAATAGGTGGACACCTTGTGATGGCAGACGATGATCAGAAACTGCGGGTCAGGCTTGTTGGTCGGAACGGTCGCCGGCGCTACGAGGCGGCATCGAAGGAGCGTCTTGTCGCGAGTTGTCTTGAGCCTGGCGTTTCGGTATTGAGACTTGCGCTCGAACACGGGGTCAACGCGAACCTGCTTCGGAAATGGATCAAGAAGCACACCGCGACCAGGTCTGTCCCGCGGTCTCCCCCATCGGCGTTCATCCCGGTTCAACTTGAGGGGGCTTCCGATCGCGCCCTGTCGCGGGGGAGCAGCGTGGCGATGGTGGGTTTGCCGGCGGCTTGCGATGAAGTGCGCGGGTCGGAACCCAAGGGGACTACAGCTTTTTGTTCTCCGGCCAAAGTGAGCGCGTCGCTGCCGAACGGCGTGAAGGTCGCGCTGGAATGCGGCGATGTGGATGCATTGACGGCGATCATCGGAGCCCTGGGCCATGTTCAGACTGGGCGGTGACCTGCAGGTCTATCTGCACCGTGAGCCGATCGACTTCCGGGCTGGCATCAACAGCCTTGCGGTTCTGGTCCAGGAGACGATGGCGCTCGATCCGTTCGCTCCGGCGGTTTTTGCGTTCTGCAATCGCCGTTGCGACCGGATGAAGTTGCTGTTCTTCGACCGGTCCGGCTTTGTGCTGGTCCTGAAGCGGCTGACCGAGGACAAGTTCCGATGGCCGCGCCGCCAGGAGGCGGTCGTCACGCTGACGACCGAGCAATTGCACTGGATCCTTGACGGCATCGATATCGATGCGATGGTCCGCCATCCGGTGCGGCAATATCAGGTTGCCGGCTGAGCTCTCGACTTGAGCGGTTGACGCGTCGGTACGGTTCAGATTCAAGAATCCGATGAATCGAACCGGCGAACCGAGTGTCGAAGCGCTGTTGGCGCGCATTGCTGCGCTGCAGGTGGAGAATCGTCAGCTCACGGAGCGCGTCGTCAGGCTCGAGGAAGAACTGGCGCTGGCACGCCTGCATCGTTTTGCGCCGCGCAGCGAAAAGCACGTCGACCGTCTGTTCAATGAAGCCGAGCAGGCCGCCGACGAGGATGATGCCGGCAGCGAAACGGACAATATCGCCGAACTTCCGGACACGGGCTTGCCACCCGTCGAAAGCACAACGGGAAAGAAGCGCGGCCGCAGACCGCTGCCGGCGAACCTGCCGCGTGAGCGGGTCGAGTATGACCTGCCCGACGATCAGAAGGCGTGTCCTTGCTGCCGTGGCCAGATGCATCGCATGGGCGAGACTGTCACCGAGCAACTTCATATCGAGGTGAAGGCGAAGGTTTTACAGAATGTGCGCTTCAAATATGGGTGCCGCCATTGCGATCGCACCGGGATCAATGCCCCTGTCGTGACCGCGCCGATGCCGACGCAGCCCTTGCCGGGCAGCGTTGCCACGGCCTCAACGCTGGCGTTCGCGCTGGTTCACAAATATGTCGATGGCACGCCGCTCTACCGTCTGGCGCAGGCCTTCGAACGCGCAGGTGTTCCTGTCAGCCGCGGCGCTTTGGGTCACTGGGTGATCGGCTCGAGCGAGAAGCATCTGCATCGCATCTCAGACGCCCTGAAGCTGCGGCTCAGACTGCAACCTCTCATCCATGGCGACGAGACGACGGTTCAGGTCCTCAAGGAGAAGGACAAAAAAGCCACCAGCACATCGTACATGTGGGCTTATCGCAGCGGCCAGGGCAGTCACGAGCCCATCGTTCTTCTGGATTATCAGCCGGGCCGCGGCCAGATCCACCCGCAGGCCTTCCTCGGCGATTACCGTGGCATCGTGATGAGTGACGGCTATACCGCATGGCGCACGCTGGAAGGGACCACCCACATTGGATGCATGGCCCACTCCCGACGGCGCTTTGTCGATGCCCTCAAGGCGAGGAAGAAGGGCGGCGGCCCGCCAGAGCAGGCGCTGCGGTTCTTCGAACAGCTTTACCGGGTTGAAAGGCAGGCGCGGGACGAAAAACCAGACAGAGGCGAAACGCCAGATCAATGCATTCGCCGCTTCCGCCAGCAACACAGCATTCCCGTCCTGAACGCCCTCAAGGAATGGCTCGATCAAATCGCCCCGAAGGTCTTGCCCGACAGCAAGCTTGGCGATGCCGTATCCTACACTCTGAACCAATGGTCATATCTGACGCGCTACACGCAAGACGGCAGGATGCCGATCGACAACAATCTCCTGGAGCGCGATATCAGAATCTTTGCCACTGGCAGAAAGAGCTGGCTGTTCAGCGACACCGTCGAGGGAGCCAGGGCCAGTGCCGTCGTCTACAGTCTGATGCTGACCTGCCGCGCCTCACGCGTCGAGCCGTTAGCCTGGTTGCGCCACGTGCTCACCGAATTGCCTCAGCGCGCCGACGACGCCGATATCACCGACCTGCTGCCCTTCAACTTCCCCAAAACCGCCGCTGCCTGAACGGGTCAGATGCCGCCCTCGATACGAAGGCCATCCGTCAAAAGCGCGGGCGTCATCGTGCGGAGAAAATCGCGCTTACGCTCAAGAAGCTGCTGCCCGAGGACGCCAAGGAGGCGTTTGGCCACGGCATTCGCGCCAAGCGCTCCAAGGCCGGCGCGATCAGCTTTGATCCGGTGGAGATGGAGGCCGTCCATGCACCAGGCCAGTGAGCAGATCGGGGCGATCGCAGCGGCCTTGGCCCGCGCCCAAGCCGAACTGACCAACCCGGAAAAAACCCTGACCGGGATGATCCGCCCGCCGTTTCTTCGCGACGACGACCGCACCTTTCGTTACGCCTCCCTGGCGAGCGGCCTCGACATCGTGCGCAAGACCTTGAGCCGGCAGGAGATCGCCACCATCCAGACCACCCGGGTCGAGGAATCGACCGGCCACGTCCATCTCACCACCCTGCTCGCCCACTCCTCCGGCGAGTGGATCTCCTCGGACTGGCCGGTCTGCGCCGCAAGGGACGTCGAGGCGCCGCACCGGATGGGGGCGGCGCTGACCTACGCCCGACGCTATGCCCTGTTCGCGCTGGTCGGGATTGCCGGCGAGGATGATCTGGACGCCCCGGATGCGGTGACCGGCCCGCCGGCAGCTGGGCCACAAGCAGCTCCGGGCGCGACGCCCAAGCCAGCCAAGGGCCTTCTCAACCGTGCACCGCTGCTGGCGCTGCCGCAGTCAGCCGAGCTCCGCGACCAGCTCTTACAGCAGCTCGCATCCTTGACCGCCAGCGCGGACCTGCTCGCCTGGGCCAAGGCCAGCCTGCCGCGCAAAAATACCCTGCTGGAGGCCGACGCGCGAGACGTCGAGGCCGCCTATCAGGCCAAGCTGGAGGACGTCGCGCGTCCCGACCAATCGGCTGCCCGGGATTGTGAGCCAAGCCTGCCCGCGCCGCTCGCCGAGGCCGCGCTGCAGCCGGCGCTGCCTGAGGTCGGGCTCGCCCATCCCAAGGAACCGCCGCGCAAGCGCAGCAAGGCGCACCTGTTATTTGTCCGCGAACAGCCCTGTCTGGTGTGCCAGCAAACCCCATGCGATGCCCATCATCTGAAATTCGCCCAGGCCCGGGCGCTCGGCCGCAAGGTCAGCGATGAGTTCACCGTACCGTTGTGCCGCATCCATCACCACGAGCTGCACCGGCACGGCAACGAGCGGGCGTGGTGGGCGAACCTGCAGATCGCGCCGTTGCCGGTCGCGCACGACCTGTGGGCCGCGAGCCCGGTCCACGTTGCGGCTGAGACCGCCGTCACGGCCGCGCCGCTTGCCGCCAACCTGGGGTCGGAGGCCGCCGGATGAACGGTCTGTTCCAAACCACGCGCGAGCTCACCAACACGGCGCTGCCGGTCGAGTTTGAGGCTTTGGCGCCGCCGCCCCAGCTGCTGTCGGGCGAACAGCTCGAACACTACCACGCACTCCGGCAGGCGATCTTTGCCGACCTTGCCCCGCAATCCGCCATCGAATGGCTGCTCGCGATCGATGTCGCCGAGCTGTCCTGGGACATCCAGCGCTACCGCATGTTGCGGCATAAATTGCTTGAGACCTATCGCCAAAAGGCGGTGGAGACGGCGCTGCGGCGCGTCGACATGCTCGGGATCGATCCCGACTTCGAAGCGGAGGCCGAGTTCCACACGCTGCAAAATGCGTTGAGCTGGCGCTGCGATCCCATCGCTGCGACCGAGATCGACGCGCGACTTGCGACTCATGGCTTTGATCAACTCGCCATCACCACCGAAGTCTACGTGCAGGCGCGCGAGGTCCTGGTCCTGTTCGAGGGGCTGCTCAACGCCGCACAAACCAAGCGCATACTGCTGCTTCGCGAGATCAGGAACCAGCGCCTAGGTGGACCGATGCGCCGGCCGCGCTAGATTTGGTCGTCGTTTCTAGATCCGATACGGGTCACGCATAAGAAGCGCGCACGATAGGACGGCTGCTAGAAAGCGCAGGACGCGCGCGTACTACTTCAAGCTCCGAATGCAACATAACTTGAACGCTCGCTGTACTGCAATTAGATCAAAGGACATCGCTGGCGCGAACGGCGAAGGCAACTGACGATGACTCCTGTCTTCCGAGCGAATGACTTTGGTGCTGCGTAGCTGGCCCGATGGCGAGGACTGGACGCAAGCTGTGAGCGACAAGATGCTGAGTGAGTCAGCGTAGCGAAACATCCCGCTGAGCAGCGCGGCAGGCTTGACAGGCCGCCGGCGTGACGATGAACAAGGGCGGCAGAGATTGTGGTGGACCCATGACGACGATATTGACGCGCCGGGCGACCGCGACGGTGTCCTCAATCGCGGTGTGGGCTATCTCATCGAGATCAGTAAGTCCAAATGGATCGAGGGCGCCCGCGAAGCTCGTCAAGCTCGTGAATGCGCTAGGCTACCAATCCGGCGTCGCCCCCGGGCCTTTATGAGGAAAGCGACGTGCACACCCTTCAGCGCTGGATGACGGAGGAGCTCGCCGCAGCGGGCGCGCATATCGATGCATTGACTGTCCCGAGTATCCGCAGGCCCTCGTCGAGCGGTATCGGCGGGACAGCGACCGACGCAAGCCTGGCCCGGCATGATCATCGATCTGATTAAGCGTTTTCCCGTCGCGGCCGACCGCAGCCTCTTGATCGGCGAACAGGAACGCAACACGGAGGCGGCGCACGCCGCGGGCATTCGAGGCCTCTTGTTTCGGGACGGCAATCTCGCCAGTTTCGTCCGCGACGCTCTCAAGCTCGGCTGAAGCAACTCCTCAACCATCGGCTTTTCGTCGGAATTTCAGAGGCACAACGAGACCCATTCGTAGCGTGCAGATGTGGCACTCTATCGTGGATCATCGCCGACAACCCGCCAACCTCGGAGCCGAGCGCAACTTGGCTGAGGTTCTTGACCGGCGACCACCGATCGCTTCTGCCTAGAATGAACTCCCTCCAGCTTGAACCGGGCGCGAACCTTCCGCGCGATCGGCGAGGCACACCAATTGCTAACACGGCCGCGTCAGTATGAACTGGCCACCGTTTCGCTCTCAGGCAAAGAACTAGACCGCGCGCACAGAAGCTGGCTTCACCAAGACCGGTCGTAGCGACGCGACCGATGGAACCATAACCATAGCCACCATAGCCTGGACGATAGGCCGGACCGCCGGCCGCGGCAAGCAGCCCCCGATGGCTGAAGGCGCAGCTTCGCGCCGGCAAGAAGCTGAACGACCTGTTGATCGACCGCTCATCCGGGCAAAAGCGCCGCCAGATTGGCTAGCCACGGGGTGCGGGCGCTGGCGGGCGATCGCATATGGCGGTCGGCGCCACCTTCACCGGTCGCCATCCTCCTTGCTGTTGGGACTGCCGTCCCCGCTGCCCGTTGCCCTGCCATTGTTGCCTTGCACAATTTATCCGCTCGAACCGGCAATGGCCGCCGAGTTCAGAGAGGTGGAAAGCAACAAGGTCATCACCGGCGGGTCAGGGCGGCAAATCTTCCACAGATCTTCAAGAACTCACGCCGGCCTTCACTGTCGGTAACGAGGCGGCTCATCGGCGTGATCCTGCAATCATCGGTCAATGAAAATCCAGCCTACCTGTGGCAATGTTGCATTCGCGGGCGGCCATGCACGGAGACACGACGCGCACCAAGGTACGAGACTGCGTCCCATCAAGGAGCGGGCCACGTCCTTCCCTTCTCGGGAATAATAGGGTCAGGTGTCCGCGCGTTTGACATTCTAAAATTAGATCCACTATAATCTTAAAGTAAATTTATCAGTTTGGAATTAACTCATAAGCCTATTCAGCGCGTAACGAGCCCAGGACAGCGACACGTACCGCGCACCAAAGCACCGCCATTTCCAAATAGCGGAAGCGAGAGGCATTTATGACCGGAACCGAGGCCGGAGCAGCATTCAGGCAATTGCGGTCCGGTGCCTTGCGACCAGGGTTCTCAGTGCCGCGCCTGGGAGCCCTGATGAGCCGAGCTCTTACGCAAACTCTCCTGGACCTTTCGGAACTAACGGTCCTCACCGAGGCTGCCACCGGCGCGTATGCCGTAACGGCCGTCCTCGCAGCGATGGCCGGAGCCAGGCACGTCTATGCCTTCACCAGACCTACGCGGCACGGCACACCAGCTGACGCCAGGCAGCAGACCATGGAGCTTGCAGATTCGGTCGGCGTGGCCGATCGCATCGATGTCTTGGAGAAGATCACCCCGGATATCCTCCATCAAACGGATATTTTAACCAACAGCGGCCATCTTCGGCCTCTGACCGCTGCGCTGATTGATGAGTTACCGAGGCAGGCCGTCATCGCCTTGATGTTTGAGGCCTGGGAATTTCGCGCCAAGGATCTCGACATGGAAGCGTGCTTACGGCGCGGAATTCCCATTGTCGGCGTGAACGAACGCCACCCGTCGGTCGATGTCTTCTCGTTTCTCGGTCCACTGTGCGTGAAGCAACTGCACGATTGCGGTCTATCCGTTTACAAGAATCGCATTGCCGTGCTGTGCGACAACGAATTTGTCAGCTCGCTCCGCGCCGGTCTCGCGAGCTCTGGAGCGAGCGTGGACATCTTCCACCACGTCCAGGCGATGTATCGCGACGAGTGGGACGCAATCATCGTCGCGCTCCGACCGACGGCTGAGCCTCGCATCGGTTCGCCGGAAGCGACGCACCTCGCTGCTTGCGCGCCCCCTGGTGCCATTGTCGTGCAGTTCTGGGGCGATATGGATCGGACCGTATTGTCAGCAATTGGATTGGGCGTTTGGCCGACGGCGTCTCCGGCGCCGGGGCACATGGGCATTCTCCTGTCGGAGATCGGCCCTGAACCGGTCGTGAGACTGCAGGCAGGCGGCCTCCGCGCTGCTGAATGGGTTCGGCGCAGCAGACCAGTTTCGTCCGACGGATTCGCGCAAATCGTCGCTCAGCCGCCGATCGAGCTGTCGCCAATTCACGCTAGCTCCCCGCCTCGATGAGCTCGATGAGCGTGAGCGTCGCGGAGGCGAGAAACACGATGCGACGCATGTCGAACGCGACGGCGGGGGCGGGTGACGATACGGGAAGATACTGCCGCTCCCTGAAGTGAGCGATCGCGTCGTCGAAGCGGGCCACTTCGTAAGCAAGATGATAGAATTTGCTGCCGCGCTTCAGAACGCCCGCCACGGGCGATTGTGGGCTGGCCGGCTCGATGAGTTCCAGGCGCGGACCGCCGCCCGACACGAACTGAATCCGAACCTGCTGGATCGGGTCCTCGAAGATTGGTCCTTCAGGACGGTAGCCAGTCGTCGCGAGCTCCGGCAACTCCGCTGCGATGTTTCGGCAGGCCATTCCCAAATGATGAAAATGCAACTCCATCTGTCAGTCCTCTTTCCCCTGCCAGCGCGCCAAGACACAAGTGTCCATGGTCCACGCGCTGTCCGCGAGGTGCCCTCGGGGACAGACAACACCCAGTTCGGGCGTGAAATCCGTCGCCTCCGGAAGCGCGATGCACCGCTGCCGCTTTCCGGCCAGCCGCGCGGAAGCTAACTTTCCCTGGCATCGAGGAGCAGCGCCGACCAGGCGTGCTTTAACCGCGGATAATCCTCACGCGACATCCGAAATGTAATCACGTCGTCGCCATTCCACCAAGCGTTCGGCGCAATCTCGTCGATCTGGAATCCAAGGCGAACATGGAAGTTCTTCGCCGGCCCGTTCCGGCTTTGCACGTTGGCTACGACGGCCGAAAGCCCCAGCTGCTCGAACGCAAACGCGAGCAGCAGATCGAAGATCTCGGCCAGAAAGAGCCGCGCGCCCGGATCGACGATCAACCGCGCCACCTCGCCGCGTTTCGTTGCGAAATCCAGGTTCGCAATCGCGATGCTGCCGGCCGGTTTTCGCGAACGCTTGAACTCGGCAATGAAATAATAGTCGTCCGCCCTGCCCTGGTAGCTTCGGAAAAACTCTTCCTGCCGGGCCAAGGTCAGCTTTTCTCGCGTCATGAACTTGCCGAGCACGGGGTCGTTCCGCCAGGCGATGATTTGCGCCGAATCGTCCAGCCGGACCTCCCGGAGGACCAGGTTGTTCCCTTCGGGAAGCCGCCTGAGGTTCTCAGCCTTGGTGAAAAGCGTGTCCGAGCTCGATGGTCCCAGTTCCGCATGCGCCGTCATTTATCTACGCCATCCCAATTAACAAATTTAAATAAATTCAATTGACCCACCCTTTATCATGATTTAATTTGGCCGACAATCAAATGATGCCGCCTTCGCTGGGGGAGACCCGCTATTCTCGCTGCTGCACCCGTCTTGCCGGACCGGCCCGTGAATGACGCCGAACTCAAGTCCATGGCGCTGTCCGGCGATGCCGCGTTCTGGGGGCATCTCGCCGCCCGCTCGCGGCACGCGGCGAGCTTTTCCGAACTGTTTTTTCTGTCGACGCTTCGAAAAAAGGCCAAGCTGCACGCGGCCGAGAGTGTCCAGCCAAGACTCCGCCTTGCCTTGATCGGCGGCTACAACCTTTATCCGTTGCACGAACTGGTCGAACATCTCCTGGCCGTTCGCGGCGTCGCGTGCGAACGCTTCCTCGGCGAGTACGATAATTTCGTCTCGGAGGTCCTCGACGACTCGAGCCCGCTGTACGCCTTCAAGCCGGATATCGCCTTCATTCTGCCGAACGGAAGCCGCTGCCGGTTTTCCGGCTCGCTGCTCGATGCCGTGGAAAGCCAGCGCGAAGCTGCAGTTGGCGCCGCGGAGCACCTCCTCGATCTGGCGCGGACCTTCATCGCACGTTCCGGTGCGGCGGTAATTCTCGCCAATCTTGCGCTGCCCGCCGAGCTCGGGCTCGGCTCGTTCCGTTCACGCACGCTTGGCGCCGATTGGAGTTTCTGCAAAGCGGTGAACCTCGAGCTCGGGCTCCGGGCGCCAGCCGAGGTGCAAATCTGCGACCTCGAGTTCCTCTCGGCACGCCGAGGGATCACGGCCGCTGAGGATGCGCGAGCGTGGTATGAATCGAAGCAGCTCGGCTCACCTGATTTTCTGGTGGATGTCGCACAAGAGCTCAGCCATTTGATCGCCTCCCGTAAGCAAGGCCCTAAGAAGGTGCTGGTGCTCGATCTCGATCACACGCTCTGGGGCGGTGTGATCGCGGAGGACGGCATCGAGGGAATCGAGCTCGGCGACTCCTCGCCCCGCGGCGAAGCTTTCAAGGCCTTCCAGAAATACCTCCTTGCGCTTTCCGAGCGCGGCGTGCTGCTCGCGGTCTGCAGCAAGAACGACCATGCGCGCGCGGTCGAGGTCTTCGAGAAGCATCCCGAGATGGTTCTCCGCCTGGAGCATTTCGCGGCCTTCAAAGCCAATTGGGACCCGAAGTCCGATAATTTGCAGCGGATCGCGGATGAACTGCACCTCGGCCTCGACAGCTTCGTCTTCGCCGACGACAATCCGGCGGAGATCGAGATCGTGCGCCAGTTTCAGCCCCTGGTCGAAGGCGTGCTCCTCGGGCCGGACCCCGCCGAGTTCATCGGCCGCCTCCAGGCCGGACGCCATTTCGAGCCGGGGAACGTCACGGAGGAGGATCTCGGGCGGACGGCGCAGTACAGGCAGGAACGGCGACGTACGGAGCTCGCGGCGAGCGTGACCGACATGCCGGCCTACCTCGCCTCGCTCGAGATGCGGGCTACGATCAAGGAGTTCGACGCGCTCGACCTGCCCCGCATTGCCCAGCTGATCGCGCGCAGCAACCAGTTCAACCTGACGACGGCCCGTCGATCCGAAGCCGAGATCCAGGGGCTCCTGAGCAGACCGGACTACCGGTGCTTCACGATGCGGCTCGAGGACCGGTTCGGTGATTCCGGCCTCATCTCCGTGGTCATCGCAAAGATCGAGGACAGCGTCCTCGTGCTCGACACCTGCCTCATGAGTTGCCGCGTGCTCAAGCGCCAGGTCGAGGACGAGATCATGAATGAGATTTTCCGGCTTGCGGAGCTCGCCGGCTGCGCAAGGGTGCGCGGCGTCTATCTTCCGACAGCCAAGAACGGGATCGTCGCCGGAATCTACGAGGCGTTTGGCTTCGTGCGTACGGAAGACTCCGCCGCCCGAAAAGAGTTCGAGCTGGAAGTGGGGAAGTATCAGGTGCATTCGACAAAGATACGCGTAACCCGGAGGGCTTATGAAGCAGGCTGAAGTACTGGCGAAGTTGCAGGAGGTATTCGACGGAATCTTTCTCGAGAAGGTCGCGGCCAAGCCCGAGCTCTCGGCGGCAGACGTCGAGGAGTGGGATTCGCTCATGCAGATCTCGCTCGTCATCGCCGTCGAGCAGAAGTTTCGCGTACGATTCCGTGTTGGCGAGGTCGAGGCGGCGCGGACCCTGGGTGAGTTCGCCGATCTGATCGCGAAACGGATGGAGCCATAAGAGCTGGACGGCGAAGGTAGAACGCGGGAATACGCGGTGCGCCACCCGCTTTTAGTGTCTCGCGCCCCGAGCTGCCGGCGTACGCGGTACCGCTTCGCTAAACCTCCAGCGGGAAGCCCCACCAGGCCGTTGTTCATGCGCCGAGGCCAACAGCGAACACACCCTTCAAGAGAAGTTGACATCCGTGCACACGCGGGTTGCTTCACAAACGGAATAAAAGGTGAGACAAATAAGTATATTATCAAACCATTTAACTTCGCCTTCCGTGAAATCACCAAGTGCAGGAATCGACTTGCGCGGGAGAACAAAATGGCCAGTTTGTTCACGACCCAGACGCCGTCCATCACCAATGCCACCGACGGGCCAGGGGCGGATTATGAGCTGGGAATGCGCTTCACCGCGGACGCTTCAGGCACGATCCAGGCGATCCGATACTACAAGGCTTCGAACGAGACTGGCACCCATGTCGGCCACATCTGGTCGGCGACGGGCCAGGAGCTGGCGACTGTCACGTTCACCAATGAAGGCGCATCGGGCTGGCAGCAGGCGACCCTTGCCACGCCGCTCACCATCGCGGCCGGCACGACCTACGTGGTCTCGGTCAATATCAACAGCTACTACGTCTCCACCACGCAGGGCTTCGCGTCCGGCATCAGCAATGGTGGCCTCAATGCTCCGGTCGGCGCCGGCGTCTTCGACTACACCGAGGGCGTCTTCCCGACCAACGTCTATCAGAATGCAAACTACTTCCGCGACGTCGTGTTCGCTGCGAGCGCGACCAACCCCAACAACCACCCCGGCACGGTGAGCATCAGCGGGACGCCGACGCAGAACCAGACCTTGACCGCGACGGTGAGCGACGCCGATGGCGTGCCGGGCAGCATCGCCTATCAGTGGCAGCGAAGCACGGACGGCAGCACGTGGACCAACATCACCGGCGCGACGGCGAGCACGCTGGCCCTCACGCAGGCCCAGGTCGGCAGCTTCATACGTGTCAACGCCGTCTACACGGACTCCCTGGGCAGCAGCGAGACCCCGGTGAGCGCCGCGACCGCCACGAAAGTGGCCAACGTCAACGACGTCGGCGTCGTCACGATCAGCGGCACGGCAACCCAGAACCAGATGCTGACGGCCAGCGTCGCGGATCCCGACGGCGTCCCGGCGAGCATCACCTATCGCTGGCAGAGCAGCCCCGACGGCACCACCTGGACGAATCTGTCCGCCACGACCTCGAGCCTCACCCTGGACAGCAGCCTGGTCGGCAAGCGGATCCGGGTCAATGCCACCTACACCGACCAGCTCGGCACCGCCGAGAACGCAACCAGTGCGGCCACGGCAACGGTCGGTGCTGCGAGCGCCACGACCACCCTGTTCACCACCCAGACGCCGGTCAACACCAATGCCACCGACGGGACCGGGGCGGATTATGAGCTGGGAATGCGCTTCACCGCCAACACGCCCGGCACGATCCAGGCGATCCGGTACTACAAGGCCTCGAACGAGACCGGCACCCATATCGGCCACATCTGGTCGGCAACGGGCCAGGAGCTGGCGACCGTCACGTTCACCAATGAAGGCGCATCGGGCTGGCAGCAGGCGACCCTCGCCACGCCGCTCACCATCGCGGCCGGCACGACCTACGTGGTCTCGGTCAATATCAACAGCTACTACGTCTCCACCACGCAGGGCTTCGCGTCCGGCATCAGCAATGGTGGCCTCAATGCTCCGGTCGGCGCCGGCGTCTTCGACTACACCGAGGGCGTCTTCCCGACCAACGTCTATCAGAATGCAAACTACTTCCGCGACGTCGTGTTCGCTGCGAGCGCGACCAACCCCAACAACCACCCCGGCACGGTGAGCATCAGCGGGACGCCGACGCAGAACCAGACCTTGACCGCGACGGTGAGCGACGCCGATGGCGTGCCGGGCAGCATCGCCTATCAGTGGCAGCGAAGCACGGACGGCACCACGTGGACCAACATCACCGGCGCCACGGCGAGCACGCTGGCCCTCACGCAGGCCCAGGTCGGCAGCTTCATACGTGTCAACGCCGTCTACACGGACTCCCTGGGCAGCAGCGAGACCCCGGTGAGCGCCGCGACCGCCACGAAAGTGGCCAACGTCAACGACGTCGGCGTCGTCACGATCAGCGGCACGGCAACCCAGAACCAGATGCTGACGGCCAGCGTCGCGGATCCCGACGGCGTCCCGGCGAGCATCACCTATCGCTGGCAGAGCAGCCCCGACGGCACCACCTGGACGAATCTGTCCGCCACGACCTCGAGCCTCACCCTGGACAGCAGCCTGGTCGGCAAGCGGATCCGGGTCAATGCCACCTACACCGACCAGCTCGGCACCGCCGAGAACGCAACCAGTGCGGCCACGGCAACGGTCGGTGCTGCGAGCGCCACGACCACCCTGTTCACCACCCAGACGCCGGTCAACACCAATGCCACCGACGGGACCGGGGCGGATTATGAGCTGGGAATGCGCTTCACCGCCAACACGCCCGGCACGATCCAGGCGATCCGGTACTACAAGGCCTCGAACGAGACCGGCACCCATATCGGCCACATCTGGTCGGCAACGGGCCAGGAGCTGGCGACCGTCACGTTCACCAATGAAGGCGCATCGGGCTGGCAGCAGGCGACCCTCGCCACGCCGCTCACCATCGCGGCCGGCACGACCTACGTGGTCTCGGTCAATATCAACAGCTACTACGTCTCCACCACGCAGGGCTTCGCGTTCGGCATGAGCAATCAGGGCCTGAACGCCCCGGTCGGCGCCGGCGTCTTCGACTACACCGAGGGCGTCTTCCCGACCAACGTCTATCAGAATGCAAACTACTTCCGCGACGTCGTGTTCGCCCCGTCCAACGTCATCGCGCTCCTCAACACGTCCACGATCTATGTCAGTGAAGCGGCCGGCACGGCCACCGTCACCGTCACACGCTCCGGCGACCTCTCGTCGCAGAACACCGTCGAGTACACGACGAACGAAATCGGCACCGGCGGAAGCGCGACGGCAGGATCGGACTTCATCCAGCCCACCTTCAACGGTCGGGCGAACACCGGCCAGATCGTCTTCGCACCGGGCGAGAGCACGAAGAGCTTCACCATCCCGATCGTCAACGATCAACTGACCGAAGGCAACGAAACGTTCGCCATCGGCCTTCAAAATCCCGGCTCCGGCTCCCTCGGGGCTCCACGCACTGTGCTCGTAACCATCGTCGACGACGACTCACCCGCCTCGATCGCTATGGCGGACGTCGTGATGAGTGTCGCGGAGAGCAGCCCGACGGCGACGATCACGCTGCTCCGCAGCGGCAACGTCAGTCAGGCAGCCACGGCCGGCTTCACGACGAGCAGCGGCAGCGCACTCGCAGGATCCGACTACACGACCACATCCGGCACGGTGACCTTTGCTGCCGGCCAGGTGAGCCAGACCATCTCGGTGCCGATCATCAATGATGCGACGCCGGAGAACGACGAGACCTTCACCATCACCTTGAGCAATCCGACGGGCGCCACGCTTGGCGCTCAGGCGACAACGACCGTGAAGATCCTGGACAACGACAACCCCGCTCTCGGCAATCTCGTGGGCGAGACGGCCGTCTCGGGCCTGAACCAGCCTGCGGCGATGGACTGGACTCCCGACGGCCGCTACATGCTGGTCGCGCAGAAGGACGGCGTGGTGCGGGTGGTGGACAACGGCACATTGCGATCGACTCCGCTCATCGACCTTTCGAGCGAGGTCAATGATTTCGGTGATCGCGGGCTGCTGGGGATCGCGGTGAATCCGAATTTCGCAAGCAACCACTATGTCTACCTGCTCTACACCTACGATCCGCCCGAGACGGCGGGCCAGAGCGGCCTTGCTGCCGCCGATCAGGGCGGCAACCGGCCTTGTCGTCTGGTGAGGGTTACTGTCGACCCCACCACGATGATCGCCAATCCGGCCAGCGAAGTGGTGCTGGTCGGCAAGAACAGCACCTGGGCCTATACCAGCCGTCCCGACGCGAACAGCGGCGGCGATCCCAGCATCGTTCCCTCCGGGATCGTCAACGGCACCACGATCACGGCTCCCGCCAGCCAGATCGAGACAGGAGCGCAGGACAACGATCCGGACAGAGCCGGCATCCAGAACCAGAACATCCGCGACTATCTTGCGACCGACAGCGATTCGCATTCGATCGGCGCCGTTCATTTCGGCCCCGACGGCTACCTCTATATGACGGTCGGGGATGGCACATCGTACAACTTCGTCGATCCCCGCGCAGTGCGGGTCCAGGACATCCACAATCTCTCGGGCAAGCTGTTGCGGATCGATCCTGTCACGGGCGAGGGAGCGCCGGGCAATCCGTACTATCAGGCCGGCGATCCAAACAGCAATCAGTCGAAAGTGTTCTACTACGGCGTCCGCAACGCGTACCGCTTCAGCTTCGATCCCGTCACGAATCTGCCTGTGCTCGGAGACGTGGGCTGGAATAATTGGGAAGAGCTCAATACGGGGCCTGCCGGCTCGAACTTCGGATGGCCCTACTTTGAAGGTCCGAACAAAACCGCCAGCTACCAGAACCTCTCGCAGGCGATCACCTTCTACAACAATGGCAACCGCAACAATTTGTCCGACCCGCCTGCGGTGTTCCCGATCCTGCCTCTCAGCCACGGCGCACCGGACGGCTTCCATGTGATCACCGCGGGAGATTTCTACAATCAGAACACGATGTTCTTCGACGACGTCTACAATGGAACGATTTTCGCCGCGACGCTGGATGCGAACCGGCAGGTCGCAGGCGTCCAGTTGGTGGACAACGTGCCAGGCGTTGTGGACATGCAGAAGGGGCCCGACGGTTGGGTCTATGGTGCCGATATATATGACGGCACGATCCGACGTTGGGTGGACCCCTCGGCCGCCGGCAACGTGGGCCTCGCGGCGTCATGACCATGAGTGCGCCGGCAGAAGGTGCCCCACTTGTGAGACTTGTATAGATCTGTGGGGCACGACAGAGCCGATGCCCTCACCGCACTTGCATGCTTGTGACAGGTCGTCCCGCCGGCGCAGTTCCGCATGATTCCGGCGACATGACAGGAGTCATGCTCGCGGGCGGCCAATCGTCGCCCACAGTCGGCTGTTGCTCGGCATCTGCATCCGGACCCAGCCATATGGCACTTGCGACCAGGACTTGATCTCGGACGCCAGATTATCGAGGACCAGATCGCCGGTCCTGGCGCGCACCACCAGCACGAGGTGATGGTCTCCAGAACTGGTGACCACCTCGCTCAATAGCAGGGCCCGCGCGGGCCAGCCGCGTTGCAGCAGCTCGTGACGCTTGCTCACTGCGTAGTCGTTGCAATCACCGCGATCGGGGTTAACGATCCACTGCTCACCTGCAAGGCCGAGTTCATTGGGCTGCGGAGCAATGGCGCGGTTCACGGCGCGATTGACTGCTTTCAGCTCTGCCCATCGTTCCTTGGTCAAACGGACCGGCCCGCCGCGGAAGAAGCGCCGCGGGCGACACTCGGCCTCATAGCGCATGCAGAACATCGTATAGCTGAAGGGCGGAAGCGTCGGGCGTCCCCGCTCGATATGCGCAAGAGCCGCTTGCGGAGTCCCTGGTGCGGTCAGCAATGCCGCACCCGCCCACTGAACGCCTCCGATCATAACAGCCAAGACTGCCGCGACGACCGGTCCCGAGGCTCGCTGCATCTGCCGATCCTCCTGCGAACGCCAAACCAAGCCCGGATTCACTGCTCAGCGCGGCCGCCCCGGTCGTGGGAACGATCAACCGCCTGTATTATATTATTTAATACCAGTTAAATTTACTGGCAATAATAAGTTAAGAATTAACTCGGCGAAGATGTCGCACGCAGACAGCTACCGGATGCCCGCGGCCTGCCGAAGTGAATGAAATGGAGCGAGAAGTTCCGATCGGCTCGGGGGTCCCGATGGATGGCCCGTCAAGCATGGTGCGGGACATGCGCGCGCATCCGCGCACCATCCAACATCTTAACGCCACATATAATTTTGATTGTTGATTTAATTATCACCGAGGCCCAATCCTCAAACCGCACTTCCCGGGGGCAGGACGGATTTCACATGCAGGATGAGTTGCTCGTCATTCTGGGGGCTGAAGCTACGATACTTGTCTTCGTCGCCGCGATGACCCTGTACGCCGGGCAAATGGATGTTCTGAGCGGACGCTCGTTCGAGCGATCGGTGGTCTCGCCTACGGGCAACAGGCATCCGTTACGGCCGATCCGCCGAAAGCAGCGCGATCTGCTGCGGCTGATCAGGAGGTGGGGCGGCCTCACTACGTTCGCGTTCGCCCCGCTAAATCTGCTGCGGCGACCTGACATCGCCAGAACGCTGCGGTGGAGCGTTCAAACCAGCCCCCAGACTCTATCTCGGCGCGTGATGCGCTTTCGTCGGTCGGGCACGCCCGCTGCCGACGCGTCCGGCCGCCCAGCCCTGCTTTCAGAGGCTTGTTCGCAACGCCGGCGCCCAGGGATAGGGCGCCGGCGCCGAATGCGGCGGTCGAGCGCTGCTTTCTTCCGCGAAGACTCAGCGCTCTTTGAACGCGCGACCCGCCTGATCCTGCAGCGGCTTGAGCAGGTAGGACAGCGCGGTCCGGCCAGCCGTCTTGATGAAGACCTCGACCGGCATGCCGGGCAAGAGCTTGGCCGACCCAAGTTTCGCCAGCTCTGCCGGCTTCAGCAGGACACGGCCCGTGTAGTAGCTCGTGCCGGCGCGCTGATCCTGGGTAATGTCTGCCGAGACCATGCTGACCTGGCCGTCGATTTCGGGCGTGGTCTTTTGGTTGAACGCTGCGAACCTCATTGTCGCGATCTGCCCCACATAGACCTGGTCGATGTCGCGCGGTGCGATCTTGACCTCGACCGCAAGCGAGTCCGCATCCGGCACGATCAGCATGATCTGCTCGCCGGGAGAGATCACACCTCCGACCGTGTGGACGCTCAGCTCGTGGACGCGGCCGGATTGGGGAGCCCTGATCTCGATCCGATTCAATTGATCCACCGCCGCGGTTTTGCGCTCGCCCAGTTCGGAGAGTTTGGAGCGCGTCTCGATCAGGTCCTTGCCGACTTCCGTCCGTAGGTCCTGGTCGACTTGAATGATCTGGAGTCCGATTTCCGAGATCTTGCCCTTCGACTGAGCAATCATTCCCGCAAGCTGGCTGCGCTCGCCTTCGATGCGGGCTGAGTCGCGCTCAAGAGCGTTAAGGCGCGTGATCGGCACCAGATTCTTCTGCCAGAGGCTGCGCACGCCCTCCAGCTCCTGGCGGATGAATTCGACTTCCTTCTGCTTGGCCTCGGTCTGGCCCGTGTAGCCCTTGATCTCGTTCTCCAGCTGCGCGCCTTTCTCCTGCAACTGCGCTTTTTGGCCGCTCCGCGCCTGACGACGCAGCTCGAACAGCTTCCGCTCCGCGGTGATTGCACGATTGGCCTCGGAGTTGCTCTCCTTGGCCCGATCGAGCAGCACCTTGGGAAACACGACCTGGTCGGCTCCATCGCGCTCGGCCTCGAGACGAGCCTGTCGCGCGAACAGCTCATCGATGCTGTTGGTGACGATCGTCGCATTGGCGAGCGTCTGGGTCTCGTCGAGGCGGATCAAAACGTCCCCTGCATTGACCCGGTCGCCTTGCCGCACGCGCAACTCTCCGACGATGCCGCCAGTGGCGTGCTGGACCTTCTTGACGCTCGAATCCACCACGACCACGCCCTGGGCGATCACCGCGCCCGACAACTGGGTCGTCGTCGCCCAGCCGCCGACCCCAAAGGTCACCAGAGCGAACATGATCATCCCAACGATCATGTAACGCTGGATGGACTGCAACGCCGGCGCTACCTGAGCGTTCATCGGCCGCCTCCTTGAGCTTCCGCGACGACCTTGAGCGGCACCGGATTCCGCAACACTCTCTTGAGGACCTCCTCTCTCTTGCCGAAGGACTGCACCTTGCCTTCGCCGAGGCACAAGACATGGTCCACGCCTTCCAGCGCCTTCGGCCGATGCGCGACAACGGCGACGATCCCGCCGCGGCGGCGCACGTTCAGGATCGCCTCGGTCAAGGCTTCCTCGCCCTCGGCATCGAGATTGGAAGAGGGTTCATCAAGCACGACCAGGAAAGGCTTGCCGTAAAAGGCGCGCGCAAGCCCGATACGCTGCCGCTGCCCCGCCGACAGCGCCAGCCCTCCCTCGCCGATCTTCGTGCTGTAGCCGTCCGGAAGGGAGAGGACGAGGTCGTGGGCGCCCGCGGCATGGGAGGCTTCCAGAACAGCGGCGGCGGTTGCGTGCGGGTCGAAGCGCGCAATGTTCATCGCAATGCTGCCGTCGAACAATTCCACGTCCTGGGGCAGATAACCGATGTGCTTGCCGAGGGCGTCCGACGACCAGTGATCGAGGGCCGCGTTGTCGAGCCGGATCCGGCCTCGAATGCACGGCCACACACCAACCAGCGCACGCGTCAGCGTCGACTTGCCGGATCCGCTCGGACCAATGATTCCGACCGCCTGGCCGCTCCGCAGCTGGAACGACACTTCGCTCAGGGTTGCCCTTTCGGCGTTCGGTGCGCCGATATAGAGGTTCTCGGCGGTGAGGGTTTCGACAGGCGCAGGCAATGCCAACCGCTCCTCCTCGTGAGGCAGAAGCTTCAGCAAATGATCGAGCCGCTGTCCCGATTGCCGCGCGGCGACAAATCCCTTCCAGTTCGCAATGGCCATTTCGACGGGCGCCAAGGCCCGCGCGGTGAGGATCGATCCGGCAATGATGATGCCGGCCGTCGATTCCTGGTTGATGACGAGGACGGCGCCAACGGCAAGAACCAGCGATTGCAAGATCGACCGGAAAACCTTGGAGGCACCACCGAGTCCGTTTGCGACATCGCTGGCCCGTTCATGGGCCGCGAGGTACTTCGCGTTGACATCCCGCCAACGCAAGGCTGCCTGGAGCCGCATGCCCATGGCCTGCAGAACTTCGGCATTGCGCCGCCCCTCGAGCGCGAGGGCAGTTCGCGAAACGGCGAGACGCGAGCTCGCCTTTGCCGGGCCGCGGGTGCGCGTTTCCGTGAGCACGGTAATGCCGACCAGCACCAGTGCCCCGACCAGCGCAGTGACGCCAATCCAGAAGTGAAAGAGGAAGCAGACGCCGAGATAGATCGGCATCCAGGGTAGATCGAAGAGCGCCGTCGGCCCTCCGCTCGACAGGAAGCTGCGGACCTGATCGAGGTCCCGCACCGGCTGCAGGCCGTCGCCATCCGCTCTGGTCTTCAAAGGCAAGCGAACAAGCGCGTCGAAGATGCGAACGCCGAGACTTTCGTCGAGATACCGGCCGACCCGGGCGCTGATCCTGCTCCTGACGAGGTCGAGCCCGCCCTGAAACAGGTAAAGCACCGTGGCCAGAACCATCAAGGCGACCAGCGTCGGTATGCTGCGTCCGGGCAGCACCCGATCATAGACTTGCAGCATGAAAAACGAGCCGGTGAGCATGAGCAGATTGCTCATCCCGCTGAAGGCCGCGAGTGCCCAGAAAATCCGGCGGCAAGACCGCAGGAAATCCGACAACTCTGACTGCGAGTCGTCATAGTGATCCACCGGTCGGGGTCGACCGGCGAATATCCGTTGCCGCAACGCTTCGATCAGGCCCTTTGCCCGGCCGATCAGTTGCGGCGTCCGCATTTCGGCCTCTTCCGCCCACTGCCGTCCGGCCGTCCAGAGTCCTGATATGTGGAGAAGTGGTATTCGATAGAGATTCGCGGGCGGGGGGAATACCCCCCGCCGTCCAAAGTCAATCATGGTAGCCGCCCTTGAACCATGCCTTTGTCGGAAGATCCCCCAAGAGATCCCCAAGGCAGTTGTTGAGTACTACTCCGTGTGGAAGTCCGTACCTTACGCAAAGTGGAAGTCGTTGCTGGTCAACCCGCCGAGCTTGGCGTTCTTCAGCGTAAGCGTATCGCTCCCGGTCGCGATCACGACGTCGGCGCCCGACTGAGTCGCGTGGGAGAGAACGCTCGCAAAACTGTCGAACACACTCTTGCTGAACTCGATCGTGTCGTGCGCAGGACCGCGGGCAACGAACCCCTTGACGACGTCGTTGCCGAAGTTCGCGGCAAACGAGAAAGTGTCGGCCTGGCTGCTGCCAACGAAGGTGTCATTGCCTGAAGTACTCTTCAGGGTCGTGTTGCCTGCCGAGGCGACGAACGTACTGCTCGCAGTAGCAGCGGTGCTAGTGGTTGCGGTGGACGACGTAGCTACGCTGGACGTACCGATCTGCCCGTCACCGTTCAGATCCTGATGGAAGCCGGTCTCGAGTGACTTGAGGCCGGAGTTCGTACCCGACACGGAGCCGCCCGAGGCGGAGCCGGTCAGGGAGCTGACATGGGAGACGTAGTTGCCGTTGTTGTCGACGTTCCAGGCCGTGTACTGACCCGTGCTCGCCTCCTTCCAGGCAACCTGATAGCCCGTCGCCGTTTTCTCCGCACCAATGGGAGTCCAGGTGCCATCTGACCCGCTCACGAAATCGGCACCGCCATCCTTCAGCGAGGGGCCCGTTCCGCTGCTGCCGTTGAGGTAGAATTTGCCGCCACTCTCAACGAGACTTGTCACACCAGCCGACTCGACGACCTTGCCAGTGGTCGGCGCTGGCGACGTCGGTGCGGTGGCCGTGGACGTACCGATCTGACCGTCACCGTTCAGATCCTGATGGAAGGTGGTCTCCAACGATTTCAGGCCGGAGTCCGTACCCGACACTGAGCCGCCCCACGTTGACCCGGTCAGGGTGTCGACATGGGAAACGTAGTTGCCGTTGTTGTCGGTGTTCCACGCCGTGTACTGACCGGTGCTGGCCTCCTTCCAGACAACCTCATAGCCCGTCGCGGTCTTCTCCGCACCAATCGGTGCCCAGGTGCCATCCGCCCCCTTCACAAACGCCACACCGTCATCCTTCAGCGTGGGGCCCGATCCGGTGCTGCCGTTGAGGTAAAATTTGCCGCTGCTCTCAACGAGAGTTGTCGAGCCAGCCGACTCGACGACCGTACCGGCAGTCGGCGACGTGGGCGCGGTCGGCGACGACGGTGACGTCGGCGAGGTCGGGGCCGAGTTGCTGATGCTCGCCGCGAACGCGGTGGACGCCGTGCCGGTGTTGCCTGCCGCGTCCGTTGCCTTGGCGGTGAGGATGTGCGAACCGGCTGCTAGGGCAGCGCTGGTGTAGCCCCAAGCGCCACTGCTGTCGGCCGTGACGGTCCCGATCTGTGTCGTGCCGTCGAATACCTTGACGACGCTGCTCGCTTCCGCCGAGCCCGACAACACCACCTGATTGGCACTGTTCACCGTATGGCTGGCCATGGTCGGCGCAGTCGGCGCTTTGGTGTCGACGGTGATTGCCAACGCAGACGACGCCGCGCTGGTCTGACCGGACGAGTCGGTCGCGGTTACGGTCAACGTGTGCTTGGCGTCAGTCAGGACCTTTGTGATGTAGTCCCAATTGCCGCTCGAGTCCGCGGTGGCCGAACCGATCTGGGTCGTACCATCGTAGAACTTGACCGTGCTGCCTGCAGCAGCGGACCCCTTCAACTCGATGGTGTTGTCGCTGGTGATCTTGTCACCAGCGGTGCCGCTATCGGTCGAGAACGACGCGATGACGGGAGCGGATGGTGCAGTCGGGGCTGAGTCCGAGCCGCTGTTCGCCGACGTGTTGAGGGTCGCGACCAAGGTCCCGCTGTCATCGACATTGCCGGTGTAAACCGGGGAGTTGCCGGTGAATGCGGTCGGGCCCCAATAACCCCCGCCCACATGATTGTTCGTGACCGACACTCCCGTGACCGATCCGCCGTCGAACTGGGCCGAGCTGTAGATGTTGTAGCCACCTCCGTACAGCAGGTTGTTGTCGACAGTGACGTTCGAGACGGGCCCGAAGTAGTTGTCGATCATGATCGCAGCCGTTTGGGTATGGTCATTGATGACCGTGTTATGGCTGATTGTGATGTTGGAGTTCTTCCCGTCGATCGAGATGCCGTCATAGTGCGGAGATCCCGACGCGATCATGTCGTGGATGTAGTTGTCCTGGATGAGGGTATTCCCTCCATCCACCCCGATCCCGTTTTCGACGTTGTAGATGTTGTTGGCGATGAACTTCCCTTGACCCATGATTCCATAATCGCCGTCGTTGCCCGAGCCGACGCCATTGATCTCATTGTGCTGGACCACCGCCCCGGTCACGCCCGCCGCAACCCTCACGGCGTAGAACGCGTCGGTCGTAACCTTGCAGTTCTCCAACGTGACGTTCGGAGCGTTGATGAAGACCGATCCATGGATGTCGAGGCCGCTGATCACGGCGCCCGCCGTGTTGATTACGAGATCTCCGTAGTAAGGAGTGAGGGTCACGCCCGCCGACACTCCAGTGTTCGTAGCATCAGGCCACGCAGTCGTCGTTGCCAAGATATATGTCTCCTTCGCAGTTAAATCGAACGTGGGCGCATCATGCCCAAAGGCGCGCCACGGGCCGTGTCATGATCCATCAGCGGGGGCTTTTTTGGGACGAGACGGGGGCGCGACTAGGGTCATTTTTGGGGTCCAACGCTCGGCTTAATTCAGCGGCGATTAAAAAAACCCGAAGCAACTCCGCCATATAAGCTGCGCCACATTGCGAGTGTTCGCGCGTTGCCACAAGAGCACACTGCGAACTTATTCACTTCAATCTTCGTCAGCGCCGGCAGAGAGGGTCATGCCCATCCATCAGCACGGGGCGCCCGGCATTTTCCAATTTAATTGGCGATATATAATCCCTGCCTTCAGCAAAGGATTACTGGCAAGAACGCTCGTGGCCACACCTCACGAGATGTGGCGTTCGAAGGAGCCGCTTGGAGGGCCTGATGTTAAATCGCGCGCGGATTTATCCCGCAATCGACCGCCGCTCACGCCAGGCTCGCTGCGTTGTCGCCAAAGCTACGCTGAAGATGCCCTTTCCGGCAGGCAAAGAGCCCAGGCGGCCCCGTGTTTTTACGGCCCGGACGAACTGGAGGGATGGCCGTGGTCTGGACGGTGGAATGGCAATGGGCCACAATATTCTCGTGCATCGAGATGGAGCGTTATCGGACCGCTGATTGCCCTCGTTTTCTTCGTTCAGATCGGAAGTGATCCATGCACTATTTCCGCAAGTCTGTTTACAGAATACTTGATCTGGTTTTGGCGCCGTTCATTCTGCTTTTTGCGCCGCTTGCAATCCTCGTGAGTCGCCTTCGTGATCGAGCCCCCTTGTCGAGGTCTGTCTGCGACAGATTTCAGTTCGCCATTGTGCGGCATCACTACTACGAGCCCATCGTTTTTCCGGCAGACCTGAAGCGCGACCTTGATCTGCCGAGGCAAATAGCCGGACTGAACCTGAACGAAGCGGCACAGCTCGCTCTGATCGCGCAATTCAACTACCGGGACGAACTACTCGCAATTCCGGTCCATCAAAAAGGCCTGGGCGAATTTGGCTACCACAACGGCTCCTTCGAGCCTGGAGATGCCGAATTTCTTTATAATATGATCCGTTGCTTCCGACCCAAACGCATCATCGAGGTCGGCAGTGGAAATTCGACCCTCATGGCCCGCCTCGCGATAGCGGCGAACAGGAAGGACGATCCACGATATCATTGCGAGCAGATCTGCATTGAGCCGTTTGAGCAGCCGTGCCTCGAATCGACCGGCGTGACGGTTTTGAGAAAAAAGATCGAGTGCTGTCCCGACAGCCTGTTCGAGACGCTGGACGAAAATGACATTCTCTTTATCGACTCATCTCACATGATCCGGCCGCAGGGTGACGTGCTGCACGAATACCTGCACGTGCTCGGCCTGCTCCGCCCCAATGTGATCATCCATGTCCACGACGTCTTCACGCCGCACGACTATCCCGCTCAATGGATACTTCGCGACCGCTGGCTGTGGAATGAACAGTATCTACTCGAGGCGTTCCTGAGCTTCAACCCGCATTTCGAGATCATTGGCGCTGTCAATTGGCTCGCCCGTTCCCACAGAGACAGGCTGAACGACGCATGTCCGGTTCTGATGCGCGAACCCTCGCGCCAGCCCGGTTCGTTCTGGTTCAGGCGGGTGGCATAGGCAGGAGGCCCGAAGCCAGGCACTGATTACCTCGGGCCGGCACGGCGGCCTGTCGCGTCATCGACATTTTCTCGCCAGACCGGGACGTTCTTCACAATCGAGCTATAGCCCCACTTGCCTCTGCCCATCCGGTTGTTCGTAAAAGAAACCCCATCGACCGCCCCGCCATTGAATTGCGCCGAGCTGTAGACCGTGTAACCGCCGCCTATCAGCAGGTTGCCGTCGACTTCAATATTCGAGATCGGTCCGAAATAATTGTCGATCATGACCGCCGAGGTCTGCGTGTGCGCATTGATGACCGTGTTGTGCCTGATGACCACGTTGGAATTGCCGCCATCGATCGAGATGCCATCGTAATGCGGAGAACCGGACGCAAGGAGATCGTGAATGTAGTTATCCTGGATGAGCGTATCGGACCCGGACACGCCAATTCCGTTCTCGACATTATAGATGTTGTTTCCGACAAACGTACCCTGGCCAACGATGCCGTACGAACCATCGTTGCCGGAGCCGACGCCGTTGATCTCGCAATTCCGGATCACCGTGCCCGTTACGCCCGGCTCGATTCTCACGATGTAAAACGACGCGGAAGTCACTCGGGAGTCCGTCAACGTCACGTTCGGCGCCTTGATGTAGACGCGGCCTGCAATGTCGAGGCCTGAGAAGGTCGCGCCGGCCTGATCCGCCACGACGTCGCCAAACGGCGTCAGTTTCGCGTCCGGCCGCACTCCCGTATTCGTTTCGTTGGGCCACTCGGACCTGTCGCGCTCGGCCGCGCGTGCAGCAACTCTGGCTTCGAGGCTCGCTACCGCAAGCAATAGAAGCGCCTGAACAAGGATCGGCTGCCGCATCTGGAGGCGCCCCCGGCTTCGCTATTGGGCCATCCGCTCCTTCGGCCGGCCCATCTCACCCTTCAATCCCGCGACAAGTCCTTCGACCGCTGCGCGACTGTTGCTTGGCGCGCCCTGCAGCAAGAACCTGAATGCGTACATGAGCGAAACCGCAACTCTCAGAGGCAGCGACCACGGAAAATGCCGTCGCACGAAGCGAACGCAATTGCGGTGCTGGAGATAGACGGAGAGCACCGAAGCTCTGCCCGATCCCGTCGTCGTACCTCGCTTGTGAACGACGATCGAATCGGCCGCATAACCGAGCCCCAAGTGCCTTGCGCGAAGCCCCCAATCCATGTCCTCGTAAAACAGGAAATAGCTTTCATCCATGAGGCCGATCCGCTCGATGCACCAACGGGTCACGTACATCGATGCCCCCGAAGGGCTATCCATCGCGGATTCAACGGCGGCGATGTTGCAGGACACGTCGATAAGCTCTCCCAGGCCTATGGCAACGTCTCTCGCCGCCAGCCTCTGCCAGGAAAGCCCGCCGCGAAATCTCACGTGATCTGCGTCGAGGCTGTCCAGAATGGTGCTGCCCACCATCGCCTTTCGGCCGGACTGCGCCCGTTCGTGCAGCGCCGCCAGGGCAGACTCGGTCGGCTGAGTATCGGGATTCAGGATCCAGATGGCGCACCAGGTGGGTATCGCAGAGAGGGGACGCAACCACGCGTTAATCCCGCCGGCATAGCCCAAATTGTCGCAGGCGCACCCCACCCAGACATTTGACGATCTTCCGCGCATAGACAGGCGCTGAACGTTCGTAAACCGGCTGGTGTTGCCATCTAGGGCGATTCCGAACGATTGGCTCTGCCGGCAGGGCCCTCCTTCGCTGATCAGGGCGCTTACAAGGTGGTGATAGGCATCACGACCGCCATTCTCGCAAATGAAGATGTCGAAAGTGGGCGACGTGGTCGCACGCGACAATGCCAGCAGGCAATCAACGACGTCCTCCGAGTTCCCGTAACCGACGATGAGCACCGCGACCTCGGAAACGAGGCTCTCCGCCAGCCCATACGAAGCATCGGTTTCGCCAACCTTCAACGCGGTCGCCATGGGGAACTTTCGCTGCGCGATTTAATAAGTTGCCTACATTCCCTATATTTAAATGGTCGATATTGCAATCGGATTTATTTTGTTTAATCTGAACGATTAATAGCCGCTCCAAACTTGCGCTTGGGCAAGGTCCTGTCGTCATGAACTTGAAGCCTTTTGCCCGTTTCGCATATGCGAACATCCCCGGCGTTGCCGCGGCGCGATTCGCATTCAAGGACGCGGCGGCCTCTTACCTCGCAAAACCCGAGTACAGGGGCGCGAATTGGACCTCCAGCGCCAATGGCCTGATCGTCGACATCGGAGCCAATCGCGGACAAAGCATCCAGGCGTTCAAGAAGTTCAGGCCGCAATCGAGCATCGTGGCCTTCGAGCCCGAACCGCTCTCGGCCGAGCGGCTCAAACTCCGTTTCTCCGGAGATCGGTCCGTCTCGATCTTCCCCTGCGCTCTCGGAGCCAAGCCGGGCACCATTACGTTCTTCGTCCCCTCATACGGTCGGTGGGCTTGCGATGGCATGGCCGCGACCTCCCGGGAGGCGGCGACCGAGTGGCTGAACGATGGCGGCCGCATGTACCGTTTCGATCAGTCCAAGTTGACCGTGGAGGAACACAGGATCGAGTGCCGCACGCTCGATTCCTTTGCAATGTCGCCCTCCCTGATCAAGGTGCACGCTCAGGGCGCCGAGCTGGAGATCCTGCGAGGGTCGGAGCACACGCTGAGGCGGCACAAGCCGGCACTGATGTGCGCCTTCGCATCGGACGAGATCTCGGAATTCGTTTCCGACATCGGCTATCGGCCGTACGTCTTTCAGAATGGACGTTTCACGAGCGGACTGGCGCCGCGTTCGGTCACCTTCACTTGGTACTTGACTGACGACAACAGCCGCCGCGTTCAGATCGAAGCGGGATCACCGGGCAAGGCGGTTCTCTCATGAGCGTCACGGTTGCGGGCGGCGAATTCGGCCTGACAAGTACGGCTTTGCCGAAAGCCGCTGAGCGGTGCAGCAAGCTGCCGGCCTGGCTGCTGCTGATGGGGCTCATTCTGCCGGCGGCGCAAGTCCAGCTTTATCTCGCCGATGCGAAACTCACGGTCGGGCGGATCGGCATCCTGCTGCTCATAATACCTGCAGCGGCAAGACTGCTCAGGACCGGTCGTCACATCCTCGCCTCGGACTATCTTGCATGTACCGTCGCAGCCTGGATGTTCGCAGCCGCCACCTACACCAGCGGGTCGAGTGCGATCTCATCGACCGCCGCCGAGAGCCTCGAGTTTCTGGGCGGCTACATCGTCGCCCGCGGATTTTTCTTCGGGCCGGCGGCAATTCAAAGCTTCATTCAACCCTTCAAGATCGTGACTGCCTACATCGTCCTGCTGGCGCTTTTCGATAATCTTTCTGGCCGGCTCATTGTTCAGCAGGTGTTTTCTGCCGCCTTCGGCAGCAATGCGCCACTCTCGCCCGACTACAGGCTGTATTGGGTAAGAGCCGCCTCGACGTTCGACCACCCAATTCTGTTGGGCACCTATTGCACCGTCGCTTGCGCCATCCTGCTGTTTTCGGAGCAACGGGCATTGTCGAGGATGCTTTGGGCAGGTCTGTGCGTTTTCGGTTGCCTGCTGTCGTTGTCCTCCGCGCCCTTGTTGTCGTGTCTCCTCGTCCTGATGCTTTACCTCTATGATACGGCACTGAAGCAAACTTCTGGACGATGGCGCGCGCTGCAAGTGTGTCTGGCTACGATCGTTCTCGCGATCCTGGCCGTGGCCAATCACCCGCTAGGCTGGATCATCTCCCACCTCACCTTCGATCCGGTTTCGGGTTACTTTCGAATGCTGATCTGGGACGCAGCGACACAGAAGATCATGTATTCTCCCTTGACCGGATACGCATTCGCCCTGCTCAATCACGACATTCTCGATACCACGATCGACTCAGTGTGGCTGGTGTTCGCGCTACGGTTCGGACTTCCTATGATTTTCTTGCTCATCCTGACGAACATTGCGAGCATTCTACCGGTAAAAAAACGCTTCAAGGGCGTCATGGAGGATCCCAGCGCGTCGGGCCTGCGCATCGCATTCACCGTCGCGGTCGTCATGCTCATGTTTACCGGGCTGACGGTCCACTACTGGAACTACCTCTGGATCTTCTGGGGAGTATGCATCGGCATCAGGGCATCGCTGCGGGAGTCCGCGATGTATCCGGTCTAGCCCGATCCAGCGGTAGAACACGCCGTCGGGCGGAAACGCGGCTTGCAGCGTGGCAGCCCGTGAGCCTCGAGCCGATTACAGCATCTTCAGCCGCTCGATAGCAGGTCGCAGCAATTGCCACCCGCGCAATCCCAACTGCCGTTTGCTGGCGAGAAGCCACCAACGACGCGATCTCGTGACCGCCGGGTCCAGCTTTGCCGCTATCGCCGAAAGGCGCTCCGATAACCCAACGTCTCCGTCATTGAAGGCTCGGCTCGCACAACTGATCGTGTCGAGCGCCAGATGGCTTGTCAACCAGGACCTGAGATCGTCGACGTCCGGAAGCACGCCAGCGCAGCTATCCAGGAAATGCTCCAACGCCAGCTTGCGTTGAACGAAATCCTGCTCGGCCGAATATCCGCCTGACATGTTGGTTGAATGTCGCCGGTACACGGCCTGGATCGCATCGATGAAGCCGACGGGTCCATGCGCGGCGAACCGCAGCCACATCTCCATATCGCCGCTGTGCGTCAAATCCGGTAAGTATCCCCCCACCTTCTTCTGCAGGCTGGTTCGCACCACCACGCTTGGCGCCAGGACTATGTTTCTGGACCCCCCCATTTTGATGAAATCGCGGCCGGCCAGTATCTTCGTACCAGGTCCAAGTTCCGGTGGCAGCGGCACAACCTCCTCGCGCCCCTGACAAAGCGCGACTGCGCCTCCAAACGTGAGACCGACGGAGGGATTCTCATCCATCAGCCTCGCAGCCCTCTCGATCGCACCGGGCATCAGGTAATCGTCTGCGGAGAGCAGAATCATGTAGTCCGCAGCGGCCCAGGCGATCCCCTCGTTGAAGGTGGCGATGTGGCCGTGATTGACAGAATGCCTGCGAAACTCGACCCGAGCGTCTGCACGAACCAGTTCCTGCGCAACCTCGGCTGTATTGTCCGTCGAGGCATCATCAATAATCAGCAGCCGCAATTCGGGTTCGCACTGCCTCAATATGCTGTCGGCGCATTCTCTAAGGAAATGCCCATACTGATAACAGGGTATGATCGCATCAATGGAACTCACGGCGCATCCATTCCTGCCAAAGGCCTCCGGAACGCGCCTTCCATGATTTTTGAGCCCGCATCCCAATATTGGTTGCCGACAATCCAAACCGGCTGTTCATCAAATCACGAGGCGACATATGTGATCGTACATCCTAAAAATATGGCCGCAAGTATAATACCATCTGTTTAATTAGATTGTTATCAGCCGCAATATATGTTTAATATCAATTTGCAGGCTGTATATCGATATCAGCAAATCGAGACCGACGCATTTGAACTCATGACGGGTTTCAGCCAGAACGACTTTTCCTTGCGAGGGCGTGCGACGCTTTGGGCACAACGAAACTCCTGGCGGCTGCCGCGAAGCGTGCGACGTATCGGGAAGAAACTGTTCATTGGCGGCCGGTTGGCGTCCGGAGACGACGGTCTCGTTGACGACTGGTCGAAGCCGCTCATGCCATATGATGCCATGGTCGCGCCGCATGCCCCGGCGGCGCCCGCCTCTATTCCGACCAGCAGCGTGTCGAATCCGGACGACTTTCTCGTGTCGCCGGGAAGTGTCCATTGCCTCATCGTCACTCCGGTGCTCGACGCCGGCGGGCTGGATGAATTTGTCGCCTTTCTTGCGCGGCGCCTCCCCCATTTCGGGCTTCGTGTGACGGTTATGTGCGCACATTCATCGTCGGCGCCCGTCGGACAATTGTTCACGATCTTGCAGATTGAAGGCACGGCGGTTGTTGCCGCCTCGCCAGGCGACGCTTGTCTCTGGATGAAAGCGAACCGTCCTGACGTTATCAGCGCGCACGATCCGCCGGGTTGGCTCTTGCAGGCGGCCAAAGACGCCCGCGTTCCGGTCGTGGAGACGCTCCACGGCATTCCAACCCCCATAAGCACAAATTGGATGGAGGAGCGTCAGAGATCGGAACTCGTCACCTGCTTTGTCGCGGTAAGCGAGCTCGTGCGGCGTCAGTACCTGTCGGGCAATCCGACCTATTCCGATCGTGCGGTCATCACCATCCCCAATGCATTCAACCAGACACATCGCCCGTCGGTGAACCGGTCGAAGGCCCGGGCCTGGCTGGGCCTCAATGACGAGTTTCTCTTTCTCTCGCTCGGTCGTCACACGGTCCAGAAGAATGCATACGGCCTGGTGCGGGCATTCTCCGAAGTCGCAGAAGATGATCACAAGGTCCATCTGCTGATCGCCGGCCGCCTGGACGATGCTGTGTACACGCGTCAAGTCCGTACGCTTCGCGACAAGATGCCTTGCAAGGACCGGATCCACCTGCGGCATTCGTTTCCAGATCCATCCATCCTGCTGGCCGCCGCCGATTGCTTTGTTCTGAACTCATTTTTTGAGGGATGGTCATTGGCCTCCATGG
The DNA here is from genome assembly GCF_023101105.1 of Bradyrhizobium sp. 155. NCBI lineage: Bacteria > Pseudomonadati > Pseudomonadota > Alphaproteobacteria > Hyphomicrobiales > Nitrobacteraceae > Bradyrhizobium > Bradyrhizobium sp. 155. Next base: position 4,771,076 of record NZ_CP064704.1, read on the forward strand.
AAGCGCTAAGCGCGGGATTACCTACAATCATGAGTGACGTCGGCGGCGCGCGTGAGCAGATCGGTCTGGACGGTAGCCGAGGCTTCGTTGTGGCGAACCCGGTTGGCGATCCCGAAAGCGCAAATTGGCATAGTTCGAGCCTTATGCGATTTCAGCCGCAGAAGAATATGGATGAACTCGTCTCCGCCATGAAGTCAGTCGTCGCCCATCGCGACTATTGGTCCGGGGTGCGCGAGCACCTGTCGGCAGATTCAAAAGGCCGCTTTGATCCCGTCATATGCTCCAAACGGCATGCCGAGGTCCTGCTTGGGGCGATTTCACGATCTATGCTCGAAGGTGAATTCGCGGATTGTCCCGCCGTAGTTGACGCGCCCGACGGCCAGGTGCGCCTCTTCGAGAATTGGAGCGGTCCGCCTGACGGCTATCGCTGCTAGCTGATCAGCCGGTTCTTCTTCCAGTTGATTTTCGGCTGCGCGGTCGATGCAGTGGTGAGCTCACCCGCCATAATATATTGCTTTGCCAGGTGATGGGTCAGGCCGCCGAAGGTAAGTCCGTCCAACATCTTCGATCGTCGACCTTCAATGCCCGTGACCAGACCATCCTTAACGACCAGGCTCGAATCGTTCAGAAGCCTGACGGCGGTGCCTTCGACAAAGAACTTCAAATGCGTGCGGTCAAGAATCCCCGAATCTGTGTATTCAAATCGACGCTGGAAGAGCAGCGGAAGCGTCACGCTCAGATGCGCGATGTTCGGAACAGAAACGATTACGCGCCCACCATCCATGAGAAGGCTTCTGGTGATGGCCTGAAGAGTTCGCGTTGGATCCGGAACATGTTCAAGGACATCAAGCAACAAGATCAGGTCAAACTTGCTACCGACTCCTGATATCAAATCGTCGATGTCTCCGATCATCGCGACATCGGCGTTCAGTATCAGGTCGGCTTCAAGTTCTTGATTGAGCTCGACTCCGAATGTCGTGGCGGCAGGGTAGATCGACTTGAGCCAAGCAAGAGTGAAGCCTGCGCCAGGTCCCACTTCGAGGATCCGGGAGGCGCGGCTGGGCAGCAACGACCGTATCTCGCGGCGAGAGCGGGTGTAGTAGCTTTGCGCAGTCGTGTCCTGCGCAGCACCAGCGCGTCCCTGCATGTCGTCAATCTGGTTTCTTCTGGCAGCCTCCAAGCTCATTGAACGACGCTCCTTCTGGAAACCTCCATTTGCTCCATGCCGTGATCCTTGCGAAGGAACGGCCTTAGCGATTCACGCCTGGTGGCGGTCGCAACAAGGTCGGGCGCAAGCACAGAAGACAGGAATTTCAACTTCAGACCGGCGCGATGCGGAGCGCGCCTCTCAACCTTCTCGATCGCTAGACCGGCTTGCGCACACCACCTCTGGATTTTCCTGGTCGTCGTGTCGTGGATTCCCACAGCATCGAAGCTTCCCCAGCGTCGAAAGACGCTGCTGGATTTCGCGCATTCCCAGGCGTACCGAAGAGAGGGGCGGTTTGGCGCGCAAATGATCACTCGCCCGTCCGGAGCCAGGAGATCGGCAAACAGCTTGAGGAGATGCGCCGGATCACGAATGAATTGCAAGACATCAACGAACAGCAGTCGGTCAAACCGCTCCGCTGCAATTTTTGATCTCGCCGTTATGACGTCCCCTAACACCACCTCAGCCCCAAGCTGGGCCAAGCCGCTACCCACAACGGGGTCGAGGGGAATAGTCACCACTCGGTTTCCTCTCTCCAGCAGTCGGCGTTCGTTTGCAGCCGAGCAGGACCCGATCGACAATACGGCCGCGCTTTGCGGTACAGCGGACAACACCTCGTCCCTGGCCGGCTCGTAGTAGTCTTTCGAGTACATGCCGTGCCAGAGCCTGGTCTCGGCGCTGAACAGCGGAACGGCATTGTTTCCCTCACGCGCGATCTGCATCAGGACGGATAGTTGTGCGTCCAATTGCCGGCGATCGACGCCGAGCCGGTTGATATATTTGTTCGGTAAATGGTGCGCCGAGAAATCGTCGATATGGGAAATTGGTATCAGCTTCCTGAAGCCACACTGGGTGAATGGATCGGTTGCAGCGGTGCAAGGCAGGTCGTACTTGCCTTCGTGAGGCCCGACCAAAAAGCCCCCGGACGCAATTGCTCTGGCAAGCTGCTGCCGGGTGAGCATATAGCTGGCAGCATGCTCGTTGGTAAAATGAGCAAGATGGTAATTTCCCCTGGTCTTGACCGCCGTACAATCCCAGTGGAAGGAACCGTGGGCCTGCGGATAATTCAATTCGCCGTTCGACGCTCTCTCGACGAGCATCCATCCGGCAACCTCGTCCTCATTCAACACTGAGGTCACGTCGAGAAACGCTCGAATATTTCTTTCAGTGATCAGGATATCGTCCTCGGAATAAATGAACAGATCATACTGATCAGCCCGCGCTGCAAACAACTCCTTGTGCGCGAAGGGAAGCGACCAGGGATTCTTGTTGGGAAGGCCAACGACACACTCGATGTCTGCAGCCGACTTCTTGTCGATGTTGGAGATGATGACGATATCCACGTCGAACGACATGGACCGGTATTCCTGGATCACTCGATCCAGGTAGGCATTATTGGCAGTCCCATAGCTCGCGATCACAACCAAAAGTCGCGATGCCTTTTGGTCGGCGATCCCCGGGATCATCGTTCCAACTCTGCCCGCACCGCAGCACTCACCCTCAAGGTCTCCTCGGCGCTCATCTGTGCATAGATGGGCAGCAAGATCGACCGATCCTGGGCGAGTTCGGATTGACGCAGATCCTGTGTCTGGACAAGGGCCGAATAAGGCTGCTCACGATGAGCGCACATGATACCGCGGCGGGTCGCGATGCCCTTATCGAGGAGATGTTGCATTACGATGCGCTGGTCGAGGCGGTCTGGAAGACGTACGCAATAGCTCTGCCAGTTGGATCTGGCCCACGCCGGTTCAGTCGGTAACCGCAACCCTTTTAGATTGCCGAGCTGTTCGGCATAATTGGCGGCGACGGCTCGCCGGCGCGCTATCAGTTCCGGGAGCCGCTCGAGCTGTTTGCGCCCAATCGCGGCCTGCATGTCCGTCATTCGGTAGTTGTAGCCCACAACGACGTATTCCTCGAAGATCACGGACGACGAATTGTGCCGCACCGTGTCGGGAACGCTCATGCCGTGCTGGCGCAGGAGCTTGAATTTGCGATCAAGCTCGGCATTCGCGGTGGTGAGCATTCCCCCCTCACCCGTCGTGATCACCTTTCGCGGATGGAAGGAGAAGCAGGCAATGTCGCCATGCGGCTTGCCGATCGACTCCCATTCCCCATTAATCCGGATCTGCGATCCGGCGGCACAGGCTGCGTCCTCGATCACCGCAATGCCGTGGCGGCGCGCCACGGCCACGAGTGCTGCCATATCACACGGCATGCCCATCTGATGGACCGCGATGATCGCGCGCGTGCGCTCGGTGATGGCTTCGGCCAGCCGGGCGCAATCCAAATTGTAGGTGTCCGGCTCGATATCGACAAAGATCGGGGTGGCGCCCTGATGTCGGATGACGTTCGCGGTCGCAATGAAGGAGTGGCTGACCGTGATCACCTCGTCGCCGGTGCCGATGTCCAGCGCCGCCAAGGCGAGCTGAAGCGCGGTCGTGCAATTCGAGACGGCACAGGCGTGCGGTGCGCCGACAAGTGCAGCGAACTCGCGCTCGAATGCGGCCACCTGCGGACCTTGCGATACCCAGCCCGACAGCACGACTGCGCGCGCCGCGTCAGCCTCTTCGTCCGCTAGCAGCGGCAAAGCGATCGGAATCACGATGCTGCCGCCTGCCGCTGGTGGTCCGAAGCAAGCTCGCGTTCGGATCGCCACCATTTCACGAGGTCGGCGAGCCCCTGCTCCAACGAAACCGTGGTGCGGAAACCCAGCAGACGCTCCGCCTTGCCCGTCGATGCCAGCCGTCGCGGCACCGGATTGACCGACCGCTCCGGCGCGAATTCGGGAGTCAGGCCGCGGCGTCCCATCACAGATGCAAGCGCCGTAGCCAGCTCTACCAGACTGGTCTCAGTGCCGCTCCCCACGTTGAAGACCTCGTCAGTGATCTTTGCCCTGGCTGCCAGGATATTGGCCCGCGCGATGTCGCGGACGTGGACGAAATCCATAGACTGACGGCCGTCACCAAAGATAATGGGAGGCAATCCGGCTTCGAGCCGCTCCATCCAGCGGATCAAGACCTCGGTGTACCGTCCGTGGATGTCCATCCGGCTGCCATAGACGTTGAAATACCGGAATGCCACGTAATCGAGGCCGCATACGTCGTTGAAGGCCCGCAGAAGCCCTTCGTTGAAGGCCTTGGCGGCTCCATAGAGGGTCCGGTTGTTGTACGGGTTCTGCCGCTCGGTTGTCGGAAATTCCTCGGCCATGCCATATACGGACGCCGAGGACGCCGCGATGACCTTCTCGATATCGTGCTTGATGCACAGCTCCAGGAGGTCGTAGGTGGCGTCCACCATGACCTCCTTGGCGAGGCGTGGCTCCGCCGCGCAATGAGTGATGCGAAGTGCGGCCTGGTGAAACACGATGTCAGCAGCCTTCACCAAGGCTTCCATCAGCTTGCGATCGCGAATGTCGCCATGAATCAGTCTCACCGGCCCACGCCCGAGCGCGCGCCGGAGATTTTCCGGCCGGCCTCTGACCATGTTGTCGAGGGCAACGATTTCGATGCAGCCCTCATCGCAGAGCAGATCAATGATGTGGGAGCCGATGAAACCTGCGCCGCCGGTGACCAGAACGCGTTTTCCCTTGAGATCAATCAAGACGCTCTCCTGTTGTGGGACCTTGTCACGAGACTCTCTGGATGCTCTGCTCGGTCGCTCGTCACTTCGCTGGGCCGCAGTGCCGCGCTCCTGAGCGTGGAGGCAACCTCGACCACCTGTTCCGGCAGCAACTCTGGATAAATGGGAAGAGAGAGGAAATCGTTCGCCAGCATCTCGGTGACGGGAAGATCACCGGCACGATAACCGAGTTCTGCATAGGCAGTCTGCAGATGCACCGGAACGGGATAGTGGATCCCGGCGCCGATGCCGGCTTCACGCAATAGCGTCAGCGCTTCGTCGCGCCACGGCAATCTGACCGCATAGACGTGATACACGTGACGGGCGTACGGGGGCGGCTGGGGACGCGGGCATGAAAGATCAGACAGCAGTGCATTGTATCGCTCAGCGAGCGAACGACGAGCTTCCGTCCAGCGCTCAATGTAGTTCAGCTTGACGTTCAGTATCGCGCTCTGAATTTCGTCCATGCGATAGTTGTATCCGGGAATGACGTGATTGTATTTCGTCTCCTGTCCCCAATCCCGCAGCAGTGACACGCGGCGTGCCAATTCAGGCCGATCGGTTACGACGGCCCCGCCCTCGCCAAAGGCTCCAAGATTCTTGCCGGGGTAAAAGCTGAAGCATCCCAGATCGCCAATCGAGCCCGCGCGACGTCCGCGGTATTCCGCGCCATGCGCCTGCGCGGCGTCCTCGATAACGACCAGACCGTGACGACGCGCGATCTCCATAATGGAGTCCATATCGGCCATCTGCCCGTGGAGATGAACCGGCAGGATCGCCTTCGTTCGCGGTGTTATCGCAGCCTCGATCGAACCGGGATGCATCGTCCATGTTACCGGGTCAACGTCGACAAACACCGGCCTGGCTCCACTGTAGAGGATCGCTGCGGTTGTCGCGACGAAGGTCATGGATACCGTGATGACTTCGTCACCGGTTCCGACGCCCGCCGCCAGCAAGGCAAGATGAAGTGCCGAGGTTCCGCTGTTCACCGCGCGGCAATGGGCGGTCCGGCAATATTCCGCGAAGCGACCCTCAAAGGCAGTGACCTCTGGGCCGAGCACAAAGTGCCCGCTGCCGACGACTCTCGCGACTGCGGCATCGATTTCCGGCTTGATTTGGCTATATTGGGCTTTCAGATCCAGGAAGGGTATCAAGATTCAAGTCCTCTATTGGACCAATATTATAATACATTTAACCCGCATTATTATATTTAATCAATCATTAAATCTTGCCGTTTATGGAGTAATTTAAAATGGTTTACGAAGCGCCTCTGCTGAGCCGCGATCGCCCAAGACCGCCGTTTCAGCCGCAGACAATACCCGAGCGGGCACTCCCGCGACGACAGCGCCAGGCGGAACGTCCCTCGTCACCACCGCACCCGCCCCTACGGAGGCCCCCTCTCCGATCGTCACTCCGCACAGAATGGTGGCGTTCGAGCCGATCGAAGCTCCCCTCCCGACATGAGTTCGCTGGAGCGTCCAGTCCGAAGTTTGCTGAAGACGACCATCGGCGGTTGTTGACCTCGGATATTTGTCGTTCGTGAACATCACACCATGGCCGACGAACACTTCGTCCTCGATCGTGACGCCCTCGCAGATGAAGCTGTGCGAAGATATCTTGCAACGCGCGCCTATCTTTGCTCCCGCCTGGACTTCGACGAAGGTTCCGATCCTGCTCTCGTCACCAACGATGCAACCATACAGGTTGACTAGATCGGGATGCAGGATGCGGACGTCGCGGCCAAGCTGGGTGTTCTCTATTGGCATGTCAGTTTTCCTATCTCTACAGCCAAGCAAGCTTTTACAGTACCGGGCGTGACGGGAGCAGCCTGGGCGCCATCTCGGCAAGACCTGCTGCCGCTTGACGAAGGTGCTGCAGCAGGGGATGCCCTGTCACGATCAGTCCCCAGAACCAGCAGAAGGCGGCGACCACCAACGCTGATATAAGCCCTACAATGAGGTTAAGAGTTCCCGCCTCGATTAACACCGCACAGGTGGCTGCGCCCGAGGCGGTCGCCATCGTGACGACACCGCTCTTCAGCAGGGCACGGAACAATTCGCCCGGCCGCAGCGCCAGATGCGGACTGAGATAGTATATCGCCACTGCTGCTTGGAATGGCAATGTCAGCACGGCGCACGCTGCGACTGCCTCCACGCCAAAAAAGGACGCACCCAGAAGGGCAAGGAGCGATGGCGGCAACGAGATGAAGGACGAGACAAGCGCGTCGCGCACGCGCCCAACTGCCACGAATACAGGATATGTCAGACACGCAGCGAACAGCGCCAGATTCGCAAGGCAAAGGATGCGCACTAACGGCACGACTTCCAGCCACGCTTCACCCAACCAGAGCAAAACGATCGGTCTTGCCATAATCGCTATGAACGTGAGGAATGGCCACTGCACGGCGGAAAGCAGTTGGACCGCGTCAAGATATACGCCCTTCAGGTCCGCCCCGGCTGTACGCCTCGTCACGATCGCCGGCATGATGATCGGGTTCAGCACCTGGGTGACGAGCCTGTCGAATACCTGGGTCAGGTTTATCGCCCGGCTATAGAGACCGACAGCCGCAAAATCGAGAATCTTCGCAAGAAAGAGCTGGGGTGCAAGGTTGTAGAAGATATTGATGGCGCTAACGCCGCTGGAAAAGAGACCGAACTCGAGGACGTCTCGGTATTCGGACAGCGAAGGACGTAACACACTGCAATCCCGATACGAGCTCAGCAGCATGGCCGTGAGAACCATGCTCCCTGCCACAACACCCCAAATCGGAGCCATGTAGCTGAAGTTCATTACCGCCAGTCCGATCGAAACCAGCGCGATGGTCGTGTTGCTTGCAAGATTGCAGATCGCGAGCGTCCCGAACTTCATGTCACGGCGAAACAAGGCGGCCACCGTTCCGGAGACCGGTAGAAGGAGAAGGTTTAGCGCAGAAACCTCAATACCTCGCCTTAGACTGTCCTGCCCAAAGAGTTGCGATATGACGTCGGCCGAGGCCAAAAGGATCAGCGCAACTGCCAGTGAGATCGCCCAGGTGATAGTGAACGCTGTGCGAATAGTCCCGCGCGATAGCTCACGTTTCTGAATCAGGTAATTCGCGCCCCCAAATTCCTGAAAAGCTGCCGCGATCACGGCGGTGAGCGCATTGACAACCGCGAAGACCCCGAACTCGCCCGGCGTCAGCAGACGCGAAAGCACTGCGGTCGAGACGAGGAACAGCACAAGACCCGCATAGCGGTCCACCGCAGAAAACAAGACTGAACGCTGTACTGAATTCATTGCGACTCCGTCGTGGGGCTCGGCGGGCGAACAGCCACGACCAAACCGCCAATTAAGCCGTGGCCCGAGCCCGCTCCAGTAGCTTTCCCGGCAACTGCCTGATCGCGACTGGTTTGCCCTGTTCGGCGATCGATCGCGAAGCCGCCTCAAGCACCTCGACCACTCGCAGCCCAGACATGCCGCTGGAAATCGGCTGTCCGCCAGTGCGCACGCAGTCGATAAAATGCTCGACCTCCGTTTGCAGTGCCTCCTTAGGCGAGATATGCGGAGCCCACATGTCGCCGGCGCGATATCCGATCCGAAATTGATGTGCACTCTCGGAAGGCCTATCGAGTGTAATTCCCTTATCATAGACTTTGATCTTTTCGGTCGGCTCGAGATCGTCGTAGACGATCATCTTCTTGCTACCACCAATGAACGTCTGGCGTACCTTGACAGGCGAGAGCCAGTTGACGCTGACGTGGGCCACACATGCGTTGGGGAAGAACAATGTGATGTGGGCCATGTTTTCCGGCGAGCCGGCAACATGGCACGAGCCCGTTGCCGAGACCGCGATCGGCTTCTCATCGAGGATATGGTTGATGATCGAGATGTCGTGCACCGCCAAATCCCAAATCACATTTACGTCCTTTTGAAACAGCCCGAGGCTCGAGCGTATGCTATCGTAATAGTAGATGTCCCCGAGCTCTCCCTTCAGCAACAGCTCACGGATCTTCTGAACCGCTGGCGTGTAGAGAAAGGTGTGATCGACCATCAGCGTCAACCCGCGCCGGTCCGCTTCGTCGATCAAGCGGGATACGAGCTCCGTGCTTGGCGCCAGGGGCTTCTCGACCAACACGTGCTTGCCAGCCCTCAACGCCTCAATTGCCAGCTCGTAATGTGTGTGCACCGGCGTAGCGATAGCGATTGCATCAATCGAGGTGTCCTTCAGCAGATCGTCATATCGAGGTGTGGTTGATACCCCCGGGTAAATTTGCCTTATGGCGCCGAGCCTGCCTGGATCAAGGTCGCTGACGCTGACAACGCGGGCGGCCGGATTGATCGAGAAATTGCGAACGAGATTGGGGCCCCAATAGCCGTATCCCACGACCCCGATTCCCAGCTGGCTATCTCGCATACTGACCTCGATCCATTCGGGGGGTTACGCCGCTATACGTTATGTCCGCGCCGGCATATCCTGCCATATGCCTCGCGTATCGATGACGTCGAGGTGCCGGCGCTCTGCTAACGGCACCATTTTGAATTCGTCATGATCGACGAGAAGAATCGCGATCTCGCAACTGCGCATGGCTTCCTCGATATTCACGAATGCGACACGATGATCGGCCAACTGAGGAGGCAGACGGCGCAGATTCGGCTCAACAACCTTGATCCGTTCACCGTATTTTGCCGCGAGATGCGTGGCTATCTCCATGGCCGGACTTCCACGCACGTCGTCGACATTGGCCTTGAAGGTCAGTCCACAACAAGCAACGTTCGCATAGGGATGATCGTCGATCAGCGCCTCTGTGCGCTCGATGATCTTCTGCGTTTTGGCGTTGTTCACTTCTCGGCTTGTTCGCATAACACGCGCGAGGTCCGGCGCTGAGTCGATGATGAACCAGGGGTCGACCGCAATACAATGCCCGCCCACTCCAGGTCCCGGCCGCAATACGTTTACGCGAGGGTGGCGGTTGGCGATATCGATCACTTCCCAGACGTTGATGTCGAACCTGTCGCAAATCAGCGAGAGTTCGTTGGCAAATGCTATGTTGGTATCGCGAAAGGCGTTTTCCGTCAGCTTGACCAGTTCGGCCGCGCGCGCTGTAGTACCGACGCAAGCGCCGCGAACGAACATTTTGTAGAAGCGCTGAGCACGCCGCGTGCAGGTTGGCGTAATCCCGCCGATGCACCTGTCATTGTTGATAAGCTCGGTCAGGATCCGTCCCGGCAGCACGCGTTCGGGACAGTATGCGACGTGAATCGCTCCATCTTCCTTGCCGTTGACGCCTATGTGCAACTCTGGCCTGCGTTCAACCATCCGCTTTGCGATGGCTTCTGTTGTCCCAATCGGCGATGTCGATTCAAGAATGACAAGATTGCCTGGCGCGAGAAGATCTACGATAGAGTCGACTGCGGCATTCACGCTTGACATGTCAGGACGGTTCTCGTGATCGATCGGTGTCGGCACTGCGATGATGAACACATCCGCCGGCTGCGGCTTTCTGGCCGTCGTAAGGGCACCACTCGACACGACCTTGGAAACAAGGCCATCCAGATCGGGCTCGGCGATGTGGATCCGGCCGGATGCAACGGTGTCGACGATACGTTCATTGGTATCGATACCGACCACCTGCAGCCCTCGGCTCGCAATCAGCGCCGCGGTCGGTAACCCGATATAACCAAGTCCAACGACATTGATCTTTTGGAATTCAGGCATCGAGGAGGACCTTCACGATCCGCTCGCTCGCGTGCCCGTCACCAAACGGATTGTGCGAACGCGCCATGGCTGCATAAGTCTCGTCGTCGTCGAGGAGGCGAAATGTCTCCGCAACGATCCTGTCGTAGTTCGCACCGACCAGGCGCGCGGTTCCCGCTTCTACTCCCTCGGGACGCTCAGTTGTCTCGCGCATCACCAGGACAGGCTTCCCGAAAGTGGGTGCCTCTTCCTGTACGCCGCCTGAATCTGTCAGGACCAAATATGACATCGAGAGCAGGCTCACAAAATCCGTATATTCCTGAGGGGAAATAAGGACGACCCGCGGATGGTCCGAGAACCGAGACGCAAATATGTCGCGGACATTCGGATTCGGATGCACGGGGAGCACCACGGCAACGTCCTCCCTGCGCAGGATGGTCTCCAACGCGTTAGCGATATTAACGACGCCACAGCCGAAGTTTTCCCTGCGATGGCAGGTCACCAAGATGATGCGCCGATTGCCGTGACGCTTCTTGATTCCGTCCCATCGGCACGACAGTCCCGGATCGGAGTCGACCATGGCTTTCGCAAGGATGAGAGCGTCCACCACTGTGTTTCCGGTAACGTGAATGCGGTCATCCGAGACATTTTCAGCGCGTAGCGCGCGCGCCGCGCGCTCTGTCGGCGCAAAATGTTGATCGGCGATCGAGCCGACGATCTTGCGGTTCACCTCCTCGGGCCAGGGCGCGAAGATGTCACCGCTGCGCAGCCCGGCCTCGATGTGCGAGACCGGTATACGGTGATAATAGGATGCCAGCGCACCCGTCATGGCAGTCGCCGTGTCGCCTTGGACAATAACCCTGGTGGGCTTCAACTTTTCGAGGAGTTCGCCGATTTGTCCGAGCAGTCGAGCGGTCAGATGATCGAGAGTCTGATTGGTCGTCATGACATTCAGATCAAAATCCGGGACCACTTTTGCCAGCTTGAGGACCTGATCAAGCAGTTGCCGATGCTGTGCAGTCGCACAGATCGTTACGGAGATGTCCTTGCGCTTCTCGGCCTTGAGCCGGTTGATGACCGGAAAGAGCTTGATTGCTTCCGGCCGGGTTCCAAGAAGGATGAGAAAATGCTTGCGCACGCTTCAACCCCCGATCCGGCTCGGACCAGGGGGAACGGCGCCGGGCGCACCGAGCGGGTGCCGAAGCGCCTGCCTGAAGAGCGCTTGCGCCAGCACGCCCGCAAACAGCGTGTTCGTTTTGGCGTATCGCCACCACATCCGCCCAGGCTCCTGATAGATACGGTACAGCCATTCGAGGCCGAGTTTCTGGACCTGAACCGGCGCGCGCCGAACGGTGCCTGCCAGAACATCGAATGCACCACCCACGCCCATGATGAAAGGGACGCCGAGATCATCGCGGTGAGCGGCGAGAAAGCGCTCCTTCCGGGGCGTCGGCATGCCGATGAAGAGGCAATCGGCCCCGCTGGACTGGATTTCCTGTACGACGTCTTTCTCCTGCTCGCGCTTGAAGTAGCCGTCGTGCCAGCCCGCAAAGACAAGCGAGGGATGCCTCTCGCGCGCGCTCTGCATCGCCTGGTGCAGCACGCCGGGGGTCGCTCCCAGGAAATAAGGCTTGAAGCCTTCATGCGCGCATACCGCGAGCAACTCGGCGAGGAGATCCACGCCCGCGACGCGCGAAGTGGCCGGAAGTCCCAGCGCTCGAGCGCCCCAAACGATCCCCATGCCGTCGAGGCCGACGACATCGCTGTTGGCGACATCGGCCGCGAGCATGGGATCAGACCTCATATTGACGAATTTGGCGACGTTCAGCGCCACATGTTGCAGCCTTCGCCGGCTGTGCATGGCCCCGCGCGCCAGATCGACGGTTTCTGCCATTGTCAGCAGATCGACGGGACATCCCAGAAATGAGGCACGCATTGGAACCTACCTTCCAGAAAAAAAACGACCTATTTAAGTTTGCATTTAAGATTATTATCCAGATAATACGCACCAGATATTTAATTGCAAGGTTTAAATAGGCCAGAATTTGGCACCAGACGGCGAAATATCACAGCCTACACGCAAGAGGCGGGCAGCATATCCAATGCAAATTAAATAGAGGATTTAACTGATGATTTCGGTCGTTATTCCGCATCTCAACCAGCCTGACGCGCTGGAATCCTGCTTGCGCAGCCTGGACGCGCAGATCCTGCCTCGGCACGCGTTCGAGGTCATCGTGGTGGACAACGGCTCGGCAATGCCCCCAACAGATATCGTTGGTGGCCATCCTGGTGTACGGCTGCAGCACGAACCGCATCCGGGTCCCGGTCCGGCGCGAAATGCGGGCGTCGCTGCGGCCAACGGCGAGATCCTCGCTTTCATCGATGCCGATTGCAGGGCCCATCCGGATTGGCTGAGCAGCGTGCTGAAATGGTTCAACTTGTCGCCGGCTGGCACAGTTCTCGGGGGCGACGTTCGCATTTGGCACCCGGAAAATGCGGAGCTCGACGCCATTGCGGCATACGAGAGCGTCTTCGCTTATCGCTTCAAGCTCTATATCGAGCGCCACGGTTATTCCGGCACCGGCAATATGGCGGTGTTTCGCCGCGATTTCGATCGCGTCGGCCCTTTTGCCGGCATTGAGGTCGCCGAAGACATGGAGTGGGGAGAGCGTGCGCTGCGCGCGGGACTTCGATTTCGATACACCCCCGAGATGATCGTCTTCCATCCGGCCCGGAGCTCTCTCCGGGAGCTCTACGTCAAATGGGATAGACACATCGCGCACTATCGCAACATGGCGGAAGGCAAGCCTGTTTGGCAATTGCGCTGGCTCGCGCAGGCGTTGCTGGTCTTCGCATCTCTCGCGCCAAACGCTGTGACGGTGCTGACCAGCGACCGCCTCCATGGTAGCGGCGTCCGCCTCAAAGCTATTGCCGTATTGTGTGCCGTTCGGGCGCACCGCGCCATGACGATGATCTCGCACCTGCGGGGCCGGCGAGCAGTCGCTTGGAATCGTTAGTGCGACGGCAATTCTGTCAGACGCCGCCGAAGGCACAGTTGTTGGTCAGCCCCGGCAAGTCGGTGCGCCGGCCGAATGACCACAGAATCCAGCCGAGCTCGTAGCTACGGCACTCGAGCCGAACTTCCACGTCGGTGCCGTCAATCAGCCGCTCCCCGTTTCCGAGCCAGGCGTTCTTGACTGCGCGCAATACTCGCGGCGCCTTGGTTGTCAATTCACCCTTGTGAACCTGCGAGCGGAGGGTCAGGCTCAGTTCAGGCACGAGCATGGTGCGCCCCAGCTGGTTCTGGCCGAGCACCCAGTTGAATCCCCTGACGAGGGCGTCCCGCGATCCCCTCTGCCCAAAGCGTTCCGCCCATTCCAGCAGTGCCGGCGCCATTCCATATTGGTGAACCGAATAGACCTCGTAGAAATCAACGACGCGGCCGCTCACCGCGTCGAAAAACCAGGGCCATTCGCCTTGCGGGCCTTGAAGCGCTATCAGATTGCGCACACAAGTATCGGCCATGACAAGCGCGGACGCTTCGCCGGCGAATTCGCCATATTGATAGCAGGCGATCGAGAGATACGTCTGCGTCGCAAATGACGAAAAGCGGCGCCGCAGGCCGAACGGCGCGTCGAAGAACAATCCCGATTTGCTGTGGAAGCGCTCCTTCAAGAAACGATAAAGCGGTCTGGCGTGGCGCCACCACTCGTTCTCGCCTGCCCTCGCCTGCGCCACGACTCCCGTGAGCAGCATGCCGAGATCCTGCGCCCGGAAAGTCCTCCACCCGGATTCATCGGAAAGGATGGCTCTCAGCTCGCATTTGACCGGCTCCGGTATTTCGAGGCCGAGCTCGGCGGCGCTCCATAGCGCCATACCGAAGGCGTACTTCCGCACCGGGAGCTGCGTGAGTTGCAGAACATTGCGACGGAATGTTTCGGGCAGATCAATGCCAGCTGGAATTCCGGCGACGCGCGACATCCCGAGCAGAACGTTGAGGGTATAGAATACGTCGCTGCCTGGTACGGACTCGTTTGGTGAAGCACGTCCATCGAGATGATAGATGTGCGACCACCGGCGATGTTCAGGCAGCCAACAGCGTTCTAGCCCGTTGAGCGCATAGTTCACCAGCGGTGAATTCCGCGAAAGCTTACTCGCCGCCGTGGGCCTCAAGAGCTTCACCCCAAAATTCGGACTAATGATCATGGTCAATCGCCATCCCAACCCGGGTTAATATTCACGGATGCTTTCATCCAATCCGCGTAGCAATGGATAGAGGAAATAGGAGATCACGGTGCGCTTGCCAGCTTTCAGTTCGGCCGTCACCGCCATACCCGGAATCAATTGAATGCGCTCAGGCGGCAGCCGAAGGTGCGTGTCGGACAAGTCGACCAGTACGCGGTAATAGGGAGCTGGCGCGCGGCGCGCACCTTCGGCTTTCGGGTCCGGCGAGAACGTGTCCTGACTGATGACGCGTACTTCTCCCGTCGCAGTTCCATATTTCTGGAAAGGAAACGCTTCGAACTTGATCCGGACCGCTTGCCCAAGCGCCACCTGACCGATATCCCGACCCTCCACGTTGACCTCCGCCTGGAGAGGCACGTCACGAGGAACCAGGACAAACAGCGTTTCCGCTTCGCGAACCACCGAGCCGACTGTCCGGTTTGCGATCTCCAGCACCACGGCATCTGCCGGCGCCTGCAGCACGATCAACTGCCGACGAAGCTCGGCTTTCTTCAATTCCTCTGCTGCGCCATTGCGCTTCGGCACTGTGTCCACCAGTTCCTGATAGTTGGTGCGACGAAACTCCTCGGCGAAAACCTTCTGGTCAGCACGGGCTTTGTCCAGCCGATGCGTGGCATCGGCGATATTGCCACGAACGCGCGCCAGATTGCTCTCAACCTCGAGCCGTGCATCGCGAGACAGTAGGAAGTTCAGCCTCGAACCGACCTCTTTGTCCATTAGTGTGGTGCGCATGGCTTCAATTGAACGCATCGTGTCTAGTCGCTGAAGGAGAACCTCTTCTTCGTTCTGCGCTGTCTTAAGATTGGCTCGAGCGGAAGCGATCTGTGCGTCGTAGTTCTGGATCTGCGCCTCATAGGCGGCTCTCCTCTGCAAGAACAACTTGCCCTGCAGGATCTGGTCCGCATTCGAGAGCTCCGTGACGGCATACTTGGTTCCATTCAATTCGGCGCCCAGGCGATCGATTGACGCATCGAATCCAGCCACTTTGCCGCGCAATTGATCGAGATCCGCCTGCGAGAAAGTCGGATCAAGCGTAGCCAGAACATCGCCGCGGTTGACGCGATCACCGGCCTTGACGTGGATCTCGCGTATGACCGACGTTTCCAACGGCTGTACGACCAGGTTTGGACGTGTCGTGGTCAATTTTCCCTGCGCCGTGACGATCATCTCCACTTGCGAAACGGATGCCCAGGTGACCGCGAAGCCAATCAGTGCAAGTACGCCGTAGAGGGTGAGACGCGCGAGCCGCGGCGGCGCTTGCTGCTCGACCTCGGTGGCATCGGACTGGAATTCGGCGATCACTGGCGCTCGCCTCGGCGATGGCCTGAATAGCTTTCGCCCTCGCTCGACCGGTCTGGCCGGGACCAGACCGATCGGCTTCGCATCTGCGCGTGATGGCCTCGTCTCCTTCATGCAATCTGCTTCATCTGTTGGTTCCACAAGTGTCTGTAGATGGTGCATTTCGACAGGAGGTGGTCGTGGCGATCCACGTCGACGATTCGGCCGCGGTCCATCACCAAGATCTGGCTTGCCTCGGTCAGCATTGACAGCCGGTGCGAGACGATGATGACGGTACGCCCTGCCGCCAAACGGCGGAGATTGCGCTTGATGATCATTTCGCTTTCGGAATCGAGGGCACTCGTCGCCTCATCGAAAATAACGATCCGTGGATTGACGATCAGAGCCCTCGCAATCGCGAGCCGCTGCTTCTGCCCGCCGGACAGGTTCGAGGCATCTTCCTCGAGCATGGTGTCGAAGCCACGGGGCAACCGCTCGATGAACTCGTCGGCGCCTGCGAGCTGCGCCGCAGCGACGACTTCGGCAAAGGTCGCGTCCCGTTTCACGCAGGCGATATTGTCGCGGACCGTCCCTCGAAACAGGAAATTATCCTGCAAGACAATTCCGAGGTTTCGGCGCAGGTGTGCCAAGTCGAGCTCCCTCGAATCGTAACCGTCGATACGCAGCAGCCCCTGTTGCACCGGATACATGCCCGAAATCAGCCTTGTGAGCGTCGTCTTGCCAGAGCCGCTTCGGCCCACGATTCCGAAGATCGAACCTGGCTCGACGGTGAACGAGACATCATCGAGCGCCGGCGCTCCCTCGGCTCCGTAGCGAAAAGAAACACTGTCGAACTCGATTGTTCCGGCGAAGTCGGGCCGAAGCCCATCTTTCTTGCCATCACGCTCAGGCTTCTGATTCATCACCTCGCCAAGCATTTTCACGGCAAGAGCAACTTCCTGGTATTCGTGCACCATGGTCACGAGTTGGACCAATGGTCCAGAGACCCTGCCGGCCAACATGTTGAAGGCGACCAGCGCGCCGATTGTCATTTCTCCAGCGAAGACATCGAGTGCTCCGACAGCGATGATCCCAAGTGTCATGATCTTCTCGAGAAATCCGGTGAGCGCCTGGGCACCGGCGGAAATCTTCTCGACACCGAATCGCATGGTAATCGACTGTGCACAGCGGCTATCCCAAATCCTGCCCTGCACGGGCTCCATCCCTAGCGACTTCACCGTGCGCATACCGTGAACTGTTTCGACGAGGAGAGCCTGACGCGCACCTTCCGCCTGGTAAAGATCGTAAAGACGTCGCCGGAAAGGGCCCATGAGCAGGCCGACAACAGCGCCGCTCGCGGCAGTGAAGGCCAGAACCATAAGCGTCAACTTGACGCTGTAGAGCGCAAGGACCGGCAGGAAGACGAATAGCGAAAGCGCGTCGAGGGTGGTTAAGAATAGTCGGCCGGTCAGAAACTCACGGATCCGCGCCGCTTGCTGCATGTGCTTGACCAAGACCCCCGCTGCCATGTGCTCGAAGAAGGTGACCGGCAGCCCGAGGAGATGACCGAACGTCTTTGTAGCAACTCGAATGTCGACCTTATTGGTAGCATAAAGTAGCAGGTAGCGCCGCAGAAAGCCGAATATCGCGTCAAAGACGAGTGCTGCGGCCGCCCCTGCCGCGAGTACGTAGAGCGTGGTGAAGCTCTCGTGAACCAGAACTTTGTCGATGACGAGCTGGAAAAAGATCGGGATAACGAGGCCCAACGCATAGAGCAGGATGGCGGCAATCGCGACGTCCCGGAACAGTCGCCATTGAAGAAGCAATTCCGGTACGAACCACCGGAGGCCGAAACTCCTCCGACTATCCTGCGTCAACTGCTCGCGCTTGATCAGGATGGTGTCCCCGGCCCATTGGGCACAGAATCGGTCCCGATCGACAACCAAGACCTCGTCCTTGCGCTCGGCGAGCGGGTCGAAGACGCTGACGACCTCAGTGCCCTCAGCTCCCAGTCCTGCACCAAGGACAACGATCCAGTTGCCATTGGCGAGCCGCGTCAGCGCCGGATAGGCTTCTCCGAGACGGATCAGCGCACCCCACTCCATTTTCGTGCTTCTTGCGCGCAGACCTGCATCCTTGGCCATGCGCAACAGAAGGTTCAACGAGAGCGGAGCGGCTACGGCATAGGCGTGCTTTAGACGCTCGACCGCCAGGTCGATGCCATGATAACCGGCAATCTTGGACAGGCACTCCAATGCCGTCTGCGTCGCCAATCCAGGCGGGTCCACAGCCCGGCCTTTCGCGCCACCAGCGGCGTCGATATCACCGGAAATTCGAAGAGACATTATGAGACCGTGGCGTGCTGGGCGCGAGCGCATCGCGTACGACCGACGCACCGTTGTGCGACTCAGCTGACTGATTTCGCCGGACTACGCCCGCGTCGACCAACCCCTGAAGCGCCTTCTGCATCACATCGACCGAATTGGCGAAGGATTCGACCGAAAAGATCAGCCGCTGAGAAAACACGCGTTTCGGGACATTGTTGGCGTCACGCTCCGTCGGTGAAAGACTGACCAGATCGATGCGGACGATGGTTCCGCTGACGGTAATTTCTTCGATTCCGTCTGTATAAAGTTCGGCGTGCATCTTACGTCTCCTATGCAGCTAGCTGCGGCCTAAAAACTACGTCAACGCCATAGCTCGTCGCGTTGTAGGTGTTGGTCGGAAAGAGGCTACCTGTCCCGTACGCATACACACCGTTGCCGCCGATCGATGCCGAGGACGGGGCCGTCAGCGGCCCGTTGGTAATTGCGTTGGCCAGCAGGGCCGGGTCGGCCGCGTAGTTGCCGGCGGTGTGATAGGAGGCGATGTAGGTGGTTCCCGACATGATCGTGACGGGCGTGGCGAAATTGACCTGCTGCCAGCCGTCGGCCGTTTCGCTGGTAAAGGTCGCAGCTGCCAGCAAAGTCCCGCTGCTGCTCCAAAGATCCGCAACGTGGGTGCCCGTGTTGGACGGGCCCTTGTAAAAGCGAAGGCCGATAATATCGCCTGGGGTAGACGCTTGGAACTTGATGCCCAGTTCCACTGACTTTGGATCATTGGCCGCCACAATGCTGGGCTCCTGACTTGCGCTGAACAGGCGCACCGTCGTCGAAGACGCAGCGTTCACGTTGAGAGCGACGGATGCACTGGCGATGCCGCCATGGCCGTCGGAGATGCCATAGTTGAAGGACGCCGGTCCCGTGTAGCCAGCCGTCGGAGTGAAGGTCACGCTATTGCTTTGGGCGTTGAAGCTGGCGACGCCATTCACACCGCCGCTTGCGCCCGTGATCGTGAGCGTATTCCCGTCGGGATCGGTGTCGTTTGCAAGCAGTGCCGAGCCCGGAATCCCCAAGGGGACGTTCTGCGTGGCGTAGAAGCCGCTGTCGTTCGCAGCGACCGGTGACTGGTTGGCGCCGCCGCTCGAGCTGTTGAACACGACATCCACCCAGTAGTTGCTTGCGTTATAGGAACTGGTCGGGAACAAATTGCTTGTTCCGTAGGTGTAAATGCCGTTGATGTTCGCGGGAGCCGTGAGCGGACCGTTGGTGCGAGCGGTGGTGAAGTAGCTAGTGCTGGAGGCATAGTGGCCATTGCTGTGAAAGCTCGCGACGTAGGTGGTGCCAGCCGCGATGGACACGGGATTGCTGAACGTGACGGTTTGCCAGCCGCTGCTGCTCTCGTTCGTGAAAGTCGCGGTCGCCAGTAGCGTGCCGGTACTGCTCCACAACGAGCCCGTATGGGTACCGGGATCATTTGCGCTCTTGTAGTATTTGATGCCGGTTATCGTGCCTGCCAGCGACGACGTGAACTGCACTCCGAGATTGACTTGCGAGGTATCCGAACTGGATACCACTGCAGGGGTATCCGAGCTCGAGAACAGGCTCATCGTTGAAGGAACTGCCGACACTGCGATATTGAATGTCTCAATGCCTGTGAGGCTACCGAGATCAGCAGCAGAGACCGTAACGTTGAGCGTACCAACGTCCGCAGACGTCGGGATGCCGCTAAAGGTACGGTTGGACGCATTGAACGCGAGCCAGGCAGGAAGGGCTGAACCGCCAGCGGTTGCGGTGTAGGTGAGCGAGTCGCCGGCATCGACGTCCGTGAAGGTGCCGGCGGGCAACGTCAGCGAGAACGCCGAGCCAACGGTCGCGGCCTGGTTGCCGGTCTGGATCGCCAATACCGGCGCGTCGTTGGCGCCATGAATGGTGACAGTAAGCGTAGTCGACGATGCGGCGCCCGCGGCGTCCCTCATCGTATAGCTGAAAACATCCGTCAGCGTATTGGTCGACTGCCGCAAGGCCTGCACGGCTGCATCGTTCTCGTTCACCGTATAGGTGAAAGCACCCGAGGCACTGAGCAGGAGGCTGCCGCGCGCGCCCGCGAGAGCTGAGCCGAGTGTCCCGTTGGTCGAGCCGAAGCTGACTGCAGTGACGGCCTTGGTGTCGCCGGAATCGGGATCGATATCGTTGGTCAGCACGTTGCCGATGGCGGGCGAACCGCCAGTGCTGTTGTTCGCGCCGCCCTTCTCGGTCGCATCCGCGGCGTCAGCAACCGCGGTTGGCGGCGTATTATTGGCGGCGGTGGAACCGTTGAAGACAACATCGACCCAGTAGTTGGAGGATTTGAAGCTGTTCGTCGGGAACGCGCTTCCGGCTCCGTAAATATAGACTCCGTTGCTGCCGGCCGGTGCCCTCAACTGGCCGTTGACAAGCGACGTCGCGAAATAGTTCTGGGTACCGGAATAATTGCCGTTGGTATGATAGGACGCGACGTAGGTGGTACCTGCCGTGATGGCCACGGGATTGGAGAAATTGACCTGCTGCCAGCCGCTGGCGGTCTCGTTCGTGAACGTGGCGGTCGCGAGCAGGGTTCCGGTCGAGCTCCAGAGATCTGCAATATGGGGACCGGTATTCAACGATCCCTTGTAGAAGCGCAGGCTCGTGATCGTCCCGCTCACGGATGCGGTAAACTTGACGCCGACTTCGATGGGACTGGCATCGCCGCCATTAGGGACGCTCGGCGCATCATTGGTGCCAAACAGGCTCTGCGCCGAGGCCGGATAATTAACCTTGAGCGACACCTGGCCGGACCCGCTTTGGCCGCTCGTGTCTGTGATCGTGTAGCTGAAATTCGCCGCCCCGGCATAGCCGGCGGTGGGCGTGAAGGTCACGGTCTGGTTCTGCGAATTGTAGCTTACGCTTCCATTGGCCGCGTTGCTGACGTTGGTGAGCGAGAAAGCCAATCCGGACGCGTTGGTATCGTTCGCGAGCAGCGTCGATGCCGCAATGTTCAGCACGCCATTTTGGCTGACCGTGAAGCCGCTGTCGGCGTTCGCTTGCGGCGCGCTGGTTGCAGCGGAGCCGTTGAAGACGACATCGACCCAATAGTTCGAGGATTTGTAGGTATTCGTCGGGAACGCGCTTCCGGATCCGTAGGCATAGACTCCGTTGCTGCCGGCCAGAGCCGTCAACTGGCCGTTGACAAGCGACGTCGTGAAATAGTTCTGGGTACCGGAATAATTGCCGTTGGTGTGATAGGACGCGACGTAGGTGGTACCTGCCGTGATGGCCACGGGATTGGAGAAATTGACCTGCTGCCAGCCGCTGGCGGTCTCGTTCGTGAACGTGGCGGTCGCGAGCAGGGTTCCGGTCGAGCTCCAGAGATCCGCAATATGGGGACCGGTATTCAACGATCCCTTGTAGAAGCGCAGGCTCGTGATCGTCCCGCTCACGGATGCGGTAAACTTGACGCCGACTTCGATGGGACTGGCATCGCCGCCATTAGGGACGCTCGGCGCATCATTGGTGCCAAACAGGCTCTGCGCCGAGGCCGGATAATTAACCTTGAGCGACACCTGGCCGGTGCCGGTTTGGCCGCTCGTGTCCGTGATCGTGTAGGTGAAACTCCCCGCCCCGGCGTAGCCAGCGGTGGGCGTGAAGGTCACGGTCTGGTTCTGCGAATTGTAGCTTACGCTTCCATTGGCCGCGTTACCGACGCTGGAAATCGAGAAAGTCAGCCCGGACGGGTTGGTGTCGTTCGCGAGCAGCGTTGATGCCGCAATGTTCAGCACACCATTTTGGCTGACCGTGAAGCCACCGTCGTCGTGAGCTTGCGGCGACGTCTGGCCTGAATCGCTGAAGACGACGTCCACCCAGTAATTCGCGGCGTCGATAGCGGACGCGTTGCTGGGGAAAGTCGGGCTACTGCCGTAGGCATAGACGCCGTTGAGGCTGCTACCGGGCGCGGTGAGCGCACCTTTCGTAATGCCGTCATAGTCGATGAAATAGAAGTCCGTCGAGGAATAGTGGCCGGTGTTGGTGTGATAGGAGGCGACATACGTGACGCCCGCTTGGACATTGACAGGCGTCGCGAAATCAACCTGCTGCCAACCGCTCGCTGTTTCGTTGCTAAAGGTGGCGCTCGCGAGCAGCGTGCCGTTGGTGGTCCAGAGATCGCCGATGTGAGTGCCGGCATTATCAGGCGCCTTATAGAAGCGAATGCCAGTGATCTTGCCCGACGCGGTAGGGACGAATTTGAGGCCGACTTCAACTGCGCCGGAATCGCCGTTTGAAATCACCGCAGGCGTGTCGGTCGGACTGAAGAGCGTCAGGCTGGAAGACGGCGTGACCGTGTAGGTCGTGCCCGTACCAGGTGTTTGCAGGTTCAGGCTGTCGTCGACCGCCCTGGTCTTGAGACTATATATCCCCTGAGCGCCTGTGACGAACGTATACGACCACGTCACGCTCGCCGCGCCGACATTGCTATTGGCTGGATGCCAGGTCGCTCCACCATCCGTGGAGATTTCGACGCCGGCAATCTTTCCACCCGTGTCAGTGGCCGTCCCCGTCACCGTGATCGATTGGCCCTCGACAACGCTGGTCGCCGAGAGATTGCTGATGGCAGAGGTCGGCGCCGTAGTGTCTGTCGACTGAATCGCGGCCACCAGGTTCGCCTGCAGCGTCGCCGGCTGAACGCCCATGTCGGCGAAAAGGTTGACCATCGCCTGCTGGACATTTGGGTCCACCGGAGTCGCAGGTCCGTCGTGGTCGCTGGCAAGCGCCCACGGCCAGTTGATTGAACCGGCTGAGAATATCAGTGCGCCACTAACGGGATCTCGATGCAGCACGAGGTTGTGGGTCGCCGTGCCTGCTCCGAACGTGTTGCCGTAATCAAGCAGATACTTTCCGTCCACATTGACTGTCGAAGACGAGACACTGACCAACCCCGCCGGACGGAATCCGTTGTCCGGCGCGACGTCCCATTCAACGCCCAATAGGCCGGGTACGAGCGAGGCGGTCTGTCCGGATGAGGTTTGCGCGACGGCCGTATTGCGCCAGAAGCGCAACTGGGTCATCGAGTACGGTATCGTGATCGTATCGTACCGGAATGCGTTGACCGCAAACAATGTACCGGTCAATTCATTAGAGGGAAGAGGAGCACTAAACCGCGGGTCAGAGTAGTTGCCGGTCGCCTGTCCTGATGGATCAATCAGCGCATTTGCGTGCGTATCCTTGTAGCTGATGAGCGTGCGGTTGGCTGTTCCGCTGCCATCGATGCTGGGTGCCAACCTCGTTTTCCAGAAAATTTCGTTGGCTGTGAGAAACGCAAGGTTCACACCAGCGTGCGCTGCGGCCTCTACATTGGCGCGCTGAGCTTCGGTCCAGTACTCGTCATGTCCCGCGTCCATGAAGACTTTGTGATTGAGCAACAACGAGCCTTTTGTCGCAGCATCGATTCCGGAAATGTAAGAAACATCGTAACCGTTCTGCTCGAGCCAATAGATGGCCGCAATCTCAGCCGTGAACGGGGAGTCTCCCCCCTCGGAGAAGGTTCCAGTGCCGTCACGCGTCACCAGCGGGCGATTGTAACTGACCGCGTAGGCCGATCCGTTGATGCCCGGTCCGTTTCCGAAATAAAGGTTGGCCCCTCCCCAACCGTTGTAGGCTTGCCAGTCCTGATCGGTCGTCTGGAGGACGACGTCGCTGTGCGAAGCATCGTTCCTTATGATGAATGGGACCTGGAAGATTTGGGTGCCGTTGACGACGTTGGCTATATAGACGCCCGAGACCGCATCGGTTGGTACACTCCAGGAGTCGGTCACGCTCCAGTTGCCGGCATCTACAAGGCCGGTCGACGGATCAGTCAACGGTGCAGGTTGGACGACCGCAGCTGCGCCCTGATGCTGCAGGCTCGTAACCAGTCTGGCACCATTGCCACCGTAATAGCCTAACCGGTAAACATCGACGTGATAGTTCGGGTTGCCGGTCAGGTTGTTAATCTTGAATTGGACCGCCCCCCCGACATTGGTGCTGATTGCTGTCGTAAACCCTTGGGTCTGAGTCGAATTGTCTCCCGGCTGGATCTGCCAGACACTTTTCGGCGTACCCGGCTTCTGATTTTCCAGTACGATGGAGTTTGTGGGTGGATCAGAGACAAGGGTGCCTCCCTGCCCATCACTCTTGAAATTCCAATTCAGGTCCATCCCCGAGAACAGCAAAGTGACATTTGCAGCACCGTTGCTGAAATCGACCACGCTGATATTCGAGCTGTTGTCGTAATGGACGCTTGCGGTCATCGAGGATGTGAAAGGTAGATCCTTCAGGTCGATGAGATTCCCTGGCGAAAGCGGCGCCCCCGGCGACGAACCTGCGATCAATCCGTGGAATTTGGCCGACTGATCGAGGACCAGCGTGCCAGCTTCCGTGTCGAACGACACGGTTATGCCGGAGAACGATCCATTCCAAAACTGCCCGGAAACCGAACCTCCGATCTCCAGGATTGCCTTGTCTGAAATCTCAAAATATCCCGTGCCGCTGACGTCGCCCTTGAAGTCCCCTGTAGCAATGCGATCGCCAAGAAACGCCCCGACGTAGACGGTCCCATTGTTCAGTACATCGCCTTCGACGATAAAGGGCGACCCGGCACCGAACGAAAGCGTCGCGCGTGCATCAACGACCAGGCTCTCGATATCAACGCGGCCCGTGCTGGTGACGACATACGCTCCCGCCGCATCGAGGAACGCAGAGTCAATAGTGCCTGGGACGCCGGCGCTCCAGTTCGTACCGACATTCCAGGCTCCGTCCCTTGAATTGGTCCAGTGAGTGCTGCCCGAGGTCGAAACCGATGATGATGTCGGCGGCGTCCCTCCGCTTGCCGAAGATGGAGACGTCGGGACCAAGCTCTGATAGCGGCTCGTCAAAGACGTCGAAGACAGCAGCGCAGACAATCGCGACTGGAAAGATGTGGAGAAGTGACGGGGCGAAACGCCGCGCAAGTCTGCCGGAACGCCCGCGGCCCGATACGACTGCGGAAAGAAAGTGGCGTCACGGGCTGGCGGATTAGCAAACGGCGGACCCCACCGGTCGGCCGGATCGGAGCCATCGAACGCCTTCCGGAACGGCGCTTCTCGCCAAAAAACATCCCATGCGGGAATATCTTCCCCTGGAAGAACGGCCCGGGCTCCCCGACTGAAGACGCTCGCCTTTTGAACCAGCATGGTTATACCGATTAAATAAACCAGTCTTATATTTTAATTCTATTTTAAACCGCCCGTCAATTCAATGAGCATGCATTTAACGTAATTCCAAACCTCGACTGAATGGCCTCACTGCGAGGAAAAATGCGGTAGCCGAGTGATTTCGTTCAGATATCTGCCGTAGCCGCTCTTCTCCAACGGTTGCGCAAGCGCGAGAAGTTGATCACGATTGATGAAGCCAAGCCTGAAGGCGACCTCCTCGAGGCAGGCAATCTTCATTCCCTGTCGCTTTTCCAGAGACTGCACGAACGTCCCGGCATCAATGAGCGACTCAACCGTGCCGGTATCCAGCCACGCGTACCCTCGCCCCATGCGCTCAACATGTAGCGTATTGGCCGAAAGGTAGCGCATCTGAAGATCGGTAATCTCGAGCTCTCCGCGCGACGATGGCTCGACGCGACGAGCGTAGCGGACAACGCGATTGTCGAAAAAATACAGTCCCGTAATCGCCCAGTTCGAAGCTGGCCGACTGGGCTTCTCCTCAATCGATACTGGACGGTCTGCCTCATCAAACGCGACGACGCCATATCGTTCTGGGTCCCGCACGTGATAAGCAAAAACTGTTGCACCTTCCTCGCGCCGCGCCGCCCTGGCAAGTAGTTCGCTCAGGCCATCGCCGAAGAAGATATTGTCTCCAAGCACCATCGCCACACGATCGCTGCCGATGAAATCGGCACCAACAATGAAGGCGTCGGCGAGACCGGCGGGACGTGTCTGTTCCGCGTATCTGAGCCGAATGCCCCATTGGCTGCCGTCCCCCAGCAACCGCTCGAACTGACACCGGTCTGACGGCGTGGTGATAATCAGAATTTCGCGGATCCCTGCCAACATCAGCGTCGACAGGGGATAATAGATCATCGGCTTGTCATAGATCGGGAGCAACTGCTTGCTGACCACGTGCGTGATCGGATAGAGGCGCGTTCCGCTGCCGCCAGCCAGCACGATTCCCTTCAGCATCGGTGTCTCCTTCTCCGACCAGTTGGTCAAGACAGGCTTCGAGTGAATGGCGCCAGGACGCCAGTCGAATTCCGAACACGCGTTCGGCCTTGGATGAATCCAGGCGCGAGTTTCGGGGTCGACGCGCAGCGGTCGGAAACTGTTCAGTCGTGATCGCCTCGAGCGCCGGAATCCGCGCTCCACGACGGGAAATCTCGTCGAAGATTGCCTTCGCGAAGTCGTGCCAGCTTGTCTCGCCCTGACCGGCGAGATGAAAGATGCCGGCCGCGGCCCTGCGATCGACTGTTACTGATCGTTCTGCGATCTGAAGGACGGCCTCCGCGAGGTCGTATGCGTAGGTCGGATTTCCGTGTTGGTCCCGGACAACCCTTACGATGGGCTGCGTCTCGCATAACCGCAACATCGTTCGAACGAAGTTGCTGCCATAGGGGCTGTAAAGCCACGAGCATCTGATCACGGTCGCGAGCGGATGCGCGGCCAATACAGCAGCTTCGCCGGCAAGCTTCGACGCGCCGTAGACATTTAACGGCGCGGGAATGTCGCTTTCGTCGTACGCATCGGGTTTTGCGCCGTCGAACACATAGTCGGTCGAGAGATGGATGAGTGGAATGTTCATCTGCCAAGCGACGTTTGCCAGCGTTGCCGCACCATCGCGGTTGATGCTGAACACTTTCGCCGCTTCAGATTCGGCCCGATCGACCGCCGTATAAGCGGCCGTATTGATGATTGCAGACGGCGCGATCGACGCGATGAGCTTGTCGATCCCTTCGCGGTTCTCGAGATCGAGTTCTCGGTGTCCGAGAGCCACCGCAGGCAGACCGCGCGCTGCAGCGAGATCACAAAGACACTTTGCCAACTGACCGTTCCGCCCGGCAATGAGGATGGGTCGATCTGTCATCTTCACCTCAATGTTGAGCAGCGAGCAGGCCCAGACGTGAGCCGTCATAGACACCGCAGCGAGCACGCTGCCACCATGCACGATTGTTGAGATACCATCCGACGGTTTCGGCCAAGCCCTGTTCGAAGGTTCTCGTCGGTTCCCAGCCAAGTTCGCGATGCGCCTTCGACGCGTCGATTGCATAGCGCGCATCATGTCCCGGACGATCCGGCACGAACGTAATGAGAGATCGCCTCGCTCCCGCGCCCGGGGATAACCGATCCACCATGTCACAAATCCGGGTGACCACCTCCAGGTTGGATCGCTGGCCATCTCCGCCGAAATTGTACTTCTCGCCCGGTCTTCCTTCGTACAGAAGTCTTATCAAGCCAGCGGCATGATCATCGACATGAAGCCAGTCGCGAATATTTCTGCCGTCGCCGTAGACCGGTAGCGGCTTCCGGTCGAGCGCATTGAGGATCGTCAGCGGGATGAGCTTTTCCGGGAACTGGTACGGCCCGTAATTGTTCGAACAATTCGATACGATGACCGGCAGACCGTAGGTTCGAAACCACGCGAGTGCGAGGTGGTCCGAGGCCGCCTTGCTCGCCGAATACGGCGAACTCGGCCTATAGGGCGTGTCCTCGCGAAACAAGTCCTCCGGCCCCAATGACCCGTAGACTTCGTCTGTCGATACGTGGATGAAGCGGAACTGCTTCCGCCGCGGAAGCGGCAGACGTTCGTAGTAGGTCCTGGCCGCCTCCAACAGCGTGTAGGTACCAACTATATTGGTGCTGACGAAGGCCTCGGGTCCGGTGATCGAACGGTCGACGTGGCTTTCGGCGGCCAGGTGTATGATCGCATCCGGCTCGTAGTCGGCGAACGCGAGATCCATAGCCTCGCGATCGCAGATGTCGGACTGCAGGAATGCATAAGACCCCAGCCCCTCGATGCTCGCCAGCGAAGTCAGGTCGGCTGCGTATGTCAACTTGTCGATGTTGACCACCGCGGCACTGGTCTGCAGCACCAAACGGCGACACACAGCAGAACCGATAAAGCCCGCTCCGCCGGTCACCATGATACGCATTCCACTCATCTCCACTATTCGAAAACGCAAGCAAGTTGGTTGAGCGCAGGAAGGGTCTGGTCCTTTGGCGATATCTGAGCCCCTGACGGTGTGACGGGCCACTTGATCGCTAATGCGGGATCAGCCCAATAGACGCCGCCGTCATGGCTCGGCGCGTAGACTTGGTCGACCTTGTACAAGACGACGGTCTTGGGCTGCAGGGTACAGAACCCATGCGCGAATCCCTTCGGAATGAACAGCTGCTCGCTGCTTTCGCTATCCAACTGGATGGCGATGTGCTTGCCGAAGCTGGGCGATGACCGCCGGAGATCAACGGCAATATCGAGGATGGCCCCGTTCAACACCCGTACGAGCTTGGCCTGGGCGTAAGGCGGTCGCTGGAAATGCAAGCCGCGCACCGTGCCGATCCGATCTGAGCTGGATTGATTATCCTGAACGAAGTCATGGAGGATTCCCTTCTCAGCAAAAGCCGATCGCTGAAAGGTCTCACAGAAGTAGCCGCGGGCATCGGAAAACCGATCTGTTCGAATGACTTTGACATCGGGGATCGCTAAAGGTCGCAGTTCCAGCATTGGGCACCTCCTGCCGGCCCTCAATTTCCCCATCGGGGTTAGTTGCGACGGACCATAAATATCCGACGGAATTTGATTATCCGCCCGCCGACCCGTCTCGAAACGCTCACATTATTCTCGATGCAAGTACCGGCCAGACCGTAACCCCCTTGAATATCCTCTATTTTGCTAACGCCCTACCGAAATGGCAGAGCCACCGTCATTTTAAATTTCACTCGAATTAATATACGATTTATTTAATTTGGCAAGTAGAATTTTATATGCATATAATCCCCCACCGCCTGCGCGTCCCCTTGGTCTGCGGGCGAGCGGCCCCAACGTGACCCACCGTCGGACAGGTACGTGATGCTCCAGAACAATCTTCGACACACGGATAGCGTACGGCTGCCTGTGACCGGGCTGGCCCAACCCGTTCAAACGGACAGCGGAGGAATCAGCGACGTCATCAATTTCGGCATCGGGCTTCTACGACGCCAATATCTCATGATCCTAGTCACTGCCGGCCTCGTAACTGCAGCAAGCCTGCTCTATCTCCGGTTGGCGTCTCCAACCTATACCGCGCAGGTTCAAATCCTGTTGGCTACCCCAAGGCCCCAATTTGTCCAGCAGCAATCGCTCCTCGCCGATCCGGCTTTCGATCTCAATCAAATCGAGACCCAGCTTCAGCTCCTGAGATCAAAGGCCACTGCGGTTGCGGTTATCGACCAGTTGAAACTGGCGGACGATCCGGACTTCAATGGGTCAGGGCTGTCTCTACAGTCGCTCTGGCAGCGAATTCGGTCATGGGCCTCGACTGGATCGAAGAAAGATGCGCCATCCGATAGACATGGCGAACCATTAGACACCATCGTAGACGCATTTCTCAATCGGCTTTCGGCAGGGCGTGTCGGGTACAGCAACGTCATCGAGATCAGCTTTAATTCGAGCACCGCACCCCGGGCCGCGGAGATCGTCAACGCTGTTGCCAACACCTATGTTGCGGACCAGCTCAATGCAAAATTCGATGCCAATCGCAGGGCCACAAGCTGGCTGCAGGAGAGGCTGCGCGATCTCGGCGACCAAGCCCTCGCTGCACAACGTGCCGTCGACGTCTACAAGGCCCAGAACAATATCGTTTCTTTGGACGGAAAGCCCATCGACGAACAGCAGATCACAGAAATCAACAATCGATTGGCTGCCGCGCGCGCCCAGACCTCTGAGGCCACGGCCAAGTTGGCTCGCTATGAAGCTCTCCTTGCCTCCGATCCGACAAAGCCGTCCTCGATGGGCAATCTGGATGCTATCGGAGCCGATTCGACAAACAGTCAGATCATCAACGGGCTGCGTCAGCAGTATCTGGAACTCATGAGACGTGAGGCCGAGTTGACGGCGAGGGTAGGTCGCGACCACCTGGCAGTCGTCAATATCAGGAACCGCGTGCGGGAATTTCGCGTCTCCATTTTCGACGAAGTCAAAAGACTTGCTGAAGTCAGCCGAAGCGAATTCGAATTCGCCAAACAGCGCCAGCAAGAAATCGAAAAGCAAATGTCCAAGGCCGTTTCGCAGTCCCGTTCAGTCAATTCAGCCGAGCTGACCATCAAGGATTTGGAAAGCCGGGCAAAGGGCTTACGTAGCTTATACGAGACCTTCCTGCAGCGTTACATGGGCTCCGCGCAGCAGGAGACATTTCCCGTCTCGGAAACGCGGGTACTTTTCCCCGCATCGCCGCCGCCGAGCAGGAGCAACCCAAAGACAAGGTTGGTGCTGGCGCTCGGCATTTTCGGCGGTCTCGCGCTGGGCATCGGCTTGGCGCTCCTCAGAGACCTGATGGACCGCGTCTTTCGTACCTCTTCACAAGTGGAAACTGTGCTGGAATTGCCGTGCCTATCCTTGGTCCCCTTGTTGCCGGCCCGCAAACCCGCGAAGCTACCGGTTCGCTCCCAGCCAACCGATGATGATGTTCAACAACGGATAGTTCCGTCTCCAACGGCCATTCATCGAACCGTGATCGGGATGCCACTGTCTCGATATACCGAGGCCATTCGTTCTATCAAGCTAGCCATCGACCACAATCCGGCGAAAATTTCCTCGCAGGTCATCGGCATTACCTCCGCCCTGCCGAATGAGGGGAAGACTACGATTGCGGCCTCGCTCGCGCAGTTGATCGGGCACACCGGCAAGAAAGCTATCATCGTCGATTGCGACCTCAGGAATCCCTCACTTTCTGCGATCTTTGCGCCCAAGGCTGTCAACGGAATCATCGAAGTTGCAAACGGCAGCCGATCCCTGGCGGACACAATTTGGCGGGATCCTACGACCAATCTTGCATTTCTACCCGCCGTGCGGCGGGGATCTCTGCTTCACACCAGCGAAATTCTGTGCGCCGACGCGATAAGCAAGCTGTTCGACCGCTTGCGAGCTGACTATGACTACGTCATCGTCGACCTTCCTCCCCTGACGCCGTTGGTTGATGTCCGAGTCACTTCATCTCTAATAGACGGCTATATTCTAATCGTTGAGTGGGGCCGCACCAAAATAGATGTCGTGCAGCACGCACTGCACACGGCACCCAACATTCATGAATCGCTGATTGGGGCAGTTCTCAGCAAAACGGATACCAAGGCAATGGCTCGATATGACGGCCATCGAAGCTACTACTATCATGACAGCCACTATATCCGTTATGGCCTTTCCGGCTCTTGAGGCTGTCTCGTAGCGGCCTGCACGTTCTCCGGCTACCGGAGTGGCCGCACCACAGGATGGTGTTTACATGATTATCCGGCTTGTCATGTTAGCCGAGTTTGTGGCGATCACCGCGGCGCTCGCAATGCCGGAAAGCCTGCAAAGCTTGGGATTAGCATCATTCATACTAGCAACAGCCGCGCTGGTTGTAGCGATCTTTCCATCGCCCGCCTCCCTCGGGCTCACCAAGCTGCTCCGGCCTGGTCCCGTCGTTGTGCTCGCGGCTCCTGCCCTCTGGATGGCGTTACAGGTGGTGCCGATGCCTATGGACACGCTCGGCAATCCCATCTGGGCAACTGCTTCGGCGGCCTTAAGCGAGCCCCTCGCCGAAATAATCACAGTCGATCTGAGGGCGACTATGCTCTCGCTCGCGCAGTATTGCGCTGTGCTCGCCGCGGCCCTCGTCACTGCGGTCATTACGCTTGACCGATATCGCGCAGCGCAGGTCCTGCATATTCTACTGTCGATAGCCACGATTGCCACGGCCATGTGGTTCGGCAAGGAAACTGCCGGTGTCGCCGGGCCCGATGACTCAACCATCGCAGTGCTCGGCGTCTTGCTCTCCTGCGCGACGGCAATACGCGCGGCCGATCAAATAGCGCGGCACGGTCGGCCAGGAACAGTTGCGCCAGTCCGGCTCCTTGCTCTGTCCGCCGCGACCATCGCAATGATTGTCTGCTTGGCCGCGCTGCTCATTCGGACCAACTCCACCGCCGTCGTCGCCGCCCTCCTCGGATCAGGAATCTTGCTCTCGGTGTTCGTTATTCGCAGGTGGTTCTTGGGCTTGTGGGGTACCGCTGGCGTTTTCGCAACCGCCGCAATAATCTTTATTGCCAGCGTAACGGTTATTCCGTTTAGGGCGAACACCGATGTGACGATCGCCTTGTCAACGAGCAGTCAGGTCGCGACAGAACGGATGCTACAGGACGTCAGGCCGGTGGGATCCGGTGCCGGCGCTTCGACGGTCCTTTTGCCGCTTTATCGGGACGTTGGAATCGGCGCCCCGCGAGAAAGGCCAACGGCTGCCGCCGCAATGGTTATAGACATGGGCTGGGCGTTCCTTTGCGGCCTTGTAGTAATAGCGATGCTCGGCGCTTGTATTCTGATCAGGCGTTCTCTGTCACGAGCTTACGACTACGTGTACCCCGCCTTGGGCGCCGGTGCTTCGATTGCACTGACGATACTGGCCTTTGCCGACCATGGAATTCTGGGTTTGGGCGCATCGCTTTTGGTCGCTGCGCTTTTTGGGCTGGCGCTCGGTCAAAGCGTCTCCGCTGCGGGCCGTGAGGCCATATCCTTGGAATCGAAAGAGGCGTCGGACTGGATGGCCGGTCCAGCTCCGGCGTCTCGTCCAAGGCTCGCGCCAGCGTTTGTCACCCTATGGCCGCGCGCTGCTCTGGCGGTGCTTGGAATAGCGCTGATCATACAGACGATATGGATGGCTGGGTGGTTTCTCGGAGGTCAGTCTTCTTTGTCGGCAGCTGTTTCGGCCGCAGCAGCATGGCCAAACGGGATCTCGAAACCAGTTTCGGCTGCGGCAGCGCATGAAGTCCCTTGGATCCGAGGGGAATCACGATCCCGTGGAGATCCGGCTCTCGCCGCTGACGAGCAAAAAACGGAACTTCCGGCAGCGTCGAATGCGTTTGCCCGCGCGCTGCGCTCGTCGCCGCTCCGCGGCGACATTTGGCTCATGCTCGCGGGGGCGCCGAAACAGAATTCGATCCAGACGGCAGCCATGCTCAAGATGTCGTACTATACTGCGCCGAACGATCTGGATCTGCTTCCGTTAAGGCTATCCGTCGCGCTCGCTACGGATGCTGTGGTACGCGAGCTTGAATTTCGGGACCTGATCAAGCGGGACGTCAGCCTCGTGGTTACGCGTCGACCTGCTATCAGACCAGCGCTTGTGGCCGCGTACCGGTCAGCCTCGGCCGAGGGGAAGATCTATCTCGAGAACCTAATTTCGGAGCTCGATCCGACCTACCTCGACAACATGCGCGCGCGGAATTCCCGACAGGGATCTCGATAGGATCCTCTGAGCAGTGCGACACATTTAAATGGCCGAAACCATGATTTTTCTCTTGATAAATCAGATTAATTAATAATATATTAAATATTAACTCGCGGTGTCCCGACAATGAATTTCGTGAACCGACATTTCCCCCATCGAGAAGTTACGGATCGTGTCAGTCCCGGGCCGATAGTGTCCGGCCAGCGCAAATGGCCTCTCCGTTACGACTCGATCGAATACGTGGCGCTCTGTGCGGATATTGCGACCGTTGTTTTTGCGAGCGTCGTTTCGACGTGGCTGTGCCAAGCCCAGAATGGGTGGGCTGCAGGCGACTTAAGCAACGCACTTGGCCTGGCGCTAGTCAGCGCGGCATGTCTCGTTTGCCTCTTGAAGACCCACGGCCTTTATCGGCCAGCTGAGCTTCTCGTCCTCCGACGTCAGATGCGCGCCGTCTGGATGGCATGGACGTCGTTGCTGCTCTTGATATGGGCCGTGTACGGCTTTGCAATTGGTCCGGGCTCTTCTCAGCAAGCAGGCACACTTTTCGCCGTCCTGGGCCTCGGCTTGCTTATGGCCGAGCGGTGGGGAGTGAGAGTGCTTCTCGGACGGGGCCTGAGCGGCAGAAAATTTGCCAGCACAAATATTGTTCTGGTCAGCGACCAGCCGCCAGCGAAAAACGCCGGACTGTCTGAAACGCTGGCGATGCATGGTTATTGCGTCCGAGGCCGGTTCAGCTTGCCCCCAGTCGGCTTCGGTCCTGCCTGTCGAAGGCGGCTCACTGCTCGCGTGATTGAGTACATTCGCAGTTCCGCGCTCGACCAGGTGGTGGTGGAAGCGAACCCGGAACGATGGCCCGAACTTCGGGCCTTCGTTGCCGACTTGCGGGTCTTGCCGCTACCGGTTGTGTTCGTGCCGGTCGGTACGACATCCGAACTGCTTCGACATCCTACGCGAAGTCTTGGAAGTGCCGTTTGCGTTGAACTCCAGCGTGGTCCTCTTACGCCGCTGGACTGTGCGACCAAGCGAATGATTGATCTTTTCGTCGCGGGGCTCGCCTTGACGATATTTGCCCCGCTGCTTGTGCTGGCCGCACTTGCGATCAAGCTGGATTCGCCGGGCCCCATATTCTTTCGGCAAAAGCGCTGTGGCTTCAATGGTCGGATCTTCCTGATCCGCAAATTCCGGACGATGCATGTGCTCGAGGACGGGCCCGCGATCCGTCAGGCCCATCCCGTCGACCGACGCGTCACCCGCGTCGGCAAATGGCTGCGTCGAACAAGCTTCGATGAACTGCCACAGCTGTTGAATGTGCTCGACGGCAGCATGTCGCTGGTGGGTCCGCGTCCTCATGCCTTGGCTCACGACGGAGAATTTGACAAGCTCGTGCGGAACTACGCCCTTCGCTGCAGGGTCAGGCCAGGATTGACCGGATGGGCCCAAGTCCATGGCTGCCGCGGTCCAACCCCCACAGCCGTTGCGATCGAAACACGCGTACAATACGATCTCTGGTACATCGACAACTGGAGCCTTCGGCTTGATCTCGTAATCCTGCTGCGAACTCCCATCGAAGTGCTGCGGGGACGCAACGCCTATTAGGTGCACAGCATCACAGCGCCGCGCGGGCCATTTGACGGCAACCATCCCACGATCAGTGCAAATTAGGTCACGCGCGCTGACGAAACTTCGGAGTTGCATCCCCTATGCGAAAGTCCTCAATCCTCCGGCCAGACTTCACGGCAGCAACCAACCACCGCGGCCGCTTTCCACGCCCCGACCAGGTCTCTGACGTCTGGGGGTTCCGATATTTCGGCAGCACCCGCGGATATTTGCGTCTCGCTTTGGCGGCTGGAGACGCGCCCGACCCGCTTGAGTCCGCCAAAACAGCCATCCCGCCCCCGAGAACCGCCAAGCGCTTCTCCAGTTCCTGCTTTTCCGCCTTAATCCGATCCGATAAGATCCCGCTAATTTCCTCATGAAGCGACCAGAGATCGTCAAGGGACATTGATTGTAATTCGAGTTTCTTAGCTTGCATGCTCGCACCCTGTAGTTGCGCCCAACTTAGTATTCCCTAGATCGACATTAATCAAGATGGCGAACTCGATTTACCCAAGAAAATACAAGGAACCGAACTGAAATCCACAGTTCCAGATAACTGCGTCGCAACAGTCAATCAAGCCGAAAAAACGGGCTATCCGCATAATTCAATCGCGGACGGGTAAATTCACGCGCCCTGCCTGCAGCCATGGAACCATTCAAGCGAGACCCGACGTGACGGGACCACATCAAGTGGCCGCACGGGGAATCTGCAACGCAGTATTCTCGATGAATACGGTTGGCGCGTAGGCCGTCCTTCGTTCTGGCAGTCTCGTTATTGCAGGGCTTCGGATGTGCATAACTTGACGCGGATAAAACTCAATCCCTCAGCGGTAGTCGCGTGAGCTCGGTTTGAGCCTTCAGGTCCCCCACCCCAACGTCCGACCGTGCAGCCGCGGGAAGGACGCTCCGAGTGTATCTTGAAAGATGCCCAACAGGAACTCGATTGAGATTTCCTCTTTGTTTTGCCCTGCAGCAAATCATTGGATCTCCCATCCAATTTAATCAAATAACCCTCGCATTAATCATTAAATAATATATTATATATTTATTGTAGTGTGATTTGAAGCACTGACTTTGCTCTATCGTTGATCCGCTCTCGGGCAACGATGTCCCGAAAGCTGAGGATGACAGATGCATCAGGCGTCAGTCGAACGGTGACGAGAATGCTGCGCCGGCAAGATCTCGAAGCCATGGACTTTGAGGAACTTTGGCTCCTTCACGAGGAGCTGACAAAGATACTTGCCGAAAAGATCACAGTCGAGAAGCGAGAGCTCGAAAAACGTCTCGCGCAACTCAACCAGCCGGACCAATTCGGTGAAGCTGAAAGCGGGGCGACCAAGGTGGGAACGGGCCAGCCGCCGCGCCGCAAATACCCGAAGGTCGTGCCGAAATATTTCAATCCGCTCCACCCGACAGAGACTTGGTCCGGACGTGGTAAACAGCCGCGCTGGCTAGTTGCCGCGCTCCAATCGGGGCACACGCTCGAAGAGTTCAGGATTCGCGAGAACGACAAGTCGTCCGATCGGAATGCCGGTGGACAAGGGCATTAACTCCGCGCAATTGCAGACATGTCGTTTGCTAAAACTGTTTGGCCTTGAAGGCGTGCGAGCGTGCTGGCTTTACACCTTTCCGACACGAACGGCGGTGGCGGCCCTCAACAGGAACTGTAAGGTGTCCGTTCTTGGCACAGACCACAATCCAGGCCGCCGCATGCCGGTTTGCGTGCAACCAGAGGTCGCCTCCCGCCGGTAGTTTCTGAGGTCCAGGACCGTCATTGCGAGGAACGGCACACGTGTGGCCGGAAGGCGCGCTTGCATTAATTGTCGCATGAACTGCAGACGAGGAATCAGCCGGGTGCGCATTGAGCGCGGGATATCGACCCCAAGCAGCGCAGCAAGGGCGAGCAGTTGGGTTTCGACCGCGTTTTTCATCAGTTCGCCCGAGACATGAGAGGCAAGTTCCTGCCAGTCCAGCCCTTCGGAATCATTCAAGTCGCGCAACTCAACCAGATGCCGCAGATCGAGTTCGCCAAGCCAGTAGCCGTAGTCTTGAAACTGATCGTGGATGATCAACATCAGCGCTCGATAAGTGGGCGTCGGGACGTACACGCGTCCCCGCCCCAGCAGCGCGGAGACGCAATGGTTCAGGGCATGTCCGGGGCCAGCATAGAGGTACGCGGGGCCTGGAGCGGCCCGTTGCAGATCGATGGTTCCGACATCCCGCGGTCGACTTAGCTCGACATACCATCTCCGGCTTTCGGGGCGCGCTTGATCATGAATTTCATAGCCAATTGCGCCCAGAGCGGCGACCGCCCTTTCAGCTTCGTCCGGCACGACCATAATATCCAGATCACACATCAGCCGAACTCCTCGCCGCTCGACAGGTGCTGTGGCTAGCGTTGCCGCACCCTTGAGCAACACCGGCGTAACTCCCTGGCCGTTCATCGCAATGACGGCCTCTTCCAGTTGACCGGCCAACCGGTCGTTGCGCAGCACGTTTCGGCGATGGATCTGGCGGATATAGGTGCACACGTCCTCTGGCAACACCGATGCAAATTGATCAACGAAGTCAATGAGCGCAGGCGTCGTCAACGTCTGGTTTGCGAGCCCGATGACGGAGGTCCACTCCACTTCGACGGGTGGCAAGCCTCGCAAGCAGTTGCATAGGCTTGTCAGTGCCGCACTATGCCTTGTCATCGCACAAGTCCATCAGCAGCTGTCGAGCCTGCGCCGATTCCGAATAGATAAGTTGGAACGATCGTGCGCCCGCAACAATCCGCTTCAAAGCGAAAAAGCCGGACTGCGACAGCTTCCCGTCTGCGGCAAAAGCTCCCTCAATGAGCCGCTTGATCGAATCAAGCTGATCCAGGGGGGTCAGCTCGACGGGGCCGCTTGCGACCCGGTTCAGAAAGATGATCCAGTTGGCAGAGAGGCTCCCATTGTGCGCATCCGGAATCGGCAAATACCGCACTTCGGCGCCATCGGACCGGCGGTGCGTCACGTCGTTCCAATCGCCATACAGTCGGGATAGCAACCGCCACGATCCCTGCTTGAGGGTGACGGCAAATGGGATGCCGCAGATCGTTCCGTCAGCCCCAATCAGCGCAACGTCATCGCCGGCATACTGAAATCCAGCGTCTACCAATTCTAGTGCAAGAGTCGACTTGCCGGCTCCCGGTTGGCCGCACAGCAGTAAGCCCATGCCGCACTTTGCAAGAGAAGCGGCGTGGAGCGCGAAAGCCCACTGATTGCTTCGGATAAGTCGCTCGGTGATGTGAGCTTTGATTGTAGGGGCCAGAGCTGCGGCTTCACATCTATGGATGCTCGCGTCATTCCCGCGGAAGAATACCCGATCGCCGAGCATCATTGTCTCGATCGCAATATCCTCCTCCTCGCCGCTGTCGTCCGTAACACAAAATAGCGAAATCAACTGTTGCGAGAGCTCCCGATTTGCAGCCCGGACGCTGATCCTGCGCTGACCAAGAACCGTTGAGAAGGCACAATCGGCCGACATTCGCCAGTCGAGATCGAGCACCCCTCGATCGATCCAGACGTTCATCGCCTGCCACGTGAACTCGCGCGCTGCGCGCTCGCCAATGCCTAGCTGCCCGAGCTCCTGATGGACGTCTTCCAAAGAAGCGCCTTCTGCCAACTTGCACCAAATGAATGCCCCTAGCTGGTCCAACTCATAGAGCTTCTGCCTTGTCTCGCTGAAAAGCACTGATCGACCGTCCACCAGCGCGAAGACTGCACCCGCGGCGGGTCTCAACACCATCTCTGCCGATGTTTTTTCCAGCATGGCTATTCCCGATAGCAACGATATCTGTTTCGCCGCCGTGTCGACGCGGTGGCGACAACATCCTGCAATGTACTGTCCGCGGTGCGTTCAAACGAGCTGCAGTTGCCGAGGAAATTCGGCTTGATTGCCGTGCTGCAGCGGTGCAAATCCACCTTCAGTGCGGATGCACATCGCCTGACTGAGATTCGTTTCGAATGACCATACGGCCCCGGGTCACGCCGCCAGCTGACCACCCTCGTTCACCCCAGATGGAGAAATATTCAACACTTGTCCTCCGAGAAAGGTCGCCGGCGCGGTCAACCGGTGAGAGTCCAGCAGATAGCGGTAAAGTTCGCGAGCAGCACTCCGCTCTCCTAGAACGCGCTCCCTCTCGCTGATGCTCGCTAGGTTCTCGCGCGTTTGAGCCAACTGCTTCGCAGCCGAGGTGGAGTTGCGCTTCTTCTGGACTGATTCCCGCATCGTCTCCTCCGACCAAGAAAATGACGAAAACAGCTTACGTCATTGACAACAATTAACAACGATATTTATATGATTTCAATATAATCAATATTTATTTCATGTTTGAACCGGATGCAACCATTCAAATACCAAGAAGCGGGTCCTGCGTAGAAATAACAGCCTACCGAGAACAACATCGCAGAAATCGCCGCGATGATCTTGGCCTCCTGCGTGCAGGACAGCAAAAATAAAACTTGACGAGAGTCGCAAACCAGACCGACAGCGCAAGGCTTAATTTGCAGGATTAAATCCTAACGACGAATATCTCGCTGACGAGAGTGGAGTGAAACCGGTGATCGAATTAGCCAATTTGCCCATCACGGGCGACATGATCGTCTTCGTCGCGAGCGGCATAGCACGCCCAAAACTCACACCCGCTCAGATTGGCCCATTTTCAGTGGCGCCCCAGGAGCTTTCGAGAGACGAATAATCAACGCCCGCGCTGTCGAGCCAAAGAGCGGCGGCGTCCAAGGAATCGCTCAAGCAGCGATCCGGCCGGTTGGAAAAACGTCGTCACGAGCAACCCGCCCTGCTCGAACAAGCACTCCCAGTGTGCGATGCCCCCCAAGTAACCCACACTGAGATGACGACGCGCTCCAGCCGGCCGGTTCTCTTTCGTTCGACAACGAATAATAATTTCCTAGGGAGGCTCGCATGGGAATGATCATGGTCAAATGTCCGCAAACCGGTCGCGCGATTCCTACTGGTATTAGGTCGGACCGTGAGGCTTTCCTGCGGAGCGTTGTGTTTTATGGCAATACTCGTTGCCCGGTCTGTCGCGCCAATCACAACTGGTTCGCTCGCGAGGCCTGGGTCGATGAGCCGGTCGTGCGGCCCGGGGAGATATTCGAGGAAGCGCCGCTGTGCTGATGCGTAGCGGGCTTCGGTACAGACGCGGAGCCGAACTGACTAGCATTACACGAGTTTGGGCCGACCGCCTCATTTGACGCCCCGTGTGCGGAGTTGACCTGTTGCGGCATGGTTGCCGCACCGACTAGTCTTGGTACGGGCTGGATGCGCTCAATCATGGCGCAGCGTTCATCCAGATTCCTGTCTTGGCGGCTATTTCTGCCAGGGCTTACTGGAGGGATGCGAAATATTTTGGCCTATCGCCGTAAAGCGAACTGACGCCCTCATGAACCGTAAGTTAAGCGTCACACCGGCAGGTCGGCGCAAACTAACGCTTCCGATCGCTGATCCTGCAAGGGCCTGTTTGGGGGTATTGTAGTGAGTAGTGGGGTTTGCAGCCGCTTGGCTGTTCTGCGTCAAACGGCGATGGAGCTCGTTAGCCTGCTTGCCCAATTGCACAGGCTACGAGAGCAAGTGCGAAG
The DNA here is from genome assembly GCF_023101105.1 of Bradyrhizobium sp. 155. Lineage (NCBI taxonomy): Bacteria > Pseudomonadati > Pseudomonadota > Alphaproteobacteria > Hyphomicrobiales > Nitrobacteraceae > Bradyrhizobium > Bradyrhizobium sp. 155. Next base: position 4,812,126 of record NZ_CP064704.1, read on the forward strand.
GGCGGAAGGGCGAAGCCTCGGAGAAAGAGCGAGACTAGGGCCGGCGTCACGGATGCGTAGGCCCCGGTTTGGGACGAGTTGCCGCACGCGGATTCAATGATGGCGAGCGGCGCGCGTAATTTCAGCGAACTCGAAGACGATCGTTTCACGGATCGACCTTGAAGCCTCCGATAACCCTTGCACAGCTCCAAGCCGCCCGATCGCTCCCCAATGAGGCGTGCGCACAGCGGGGTTTCAAGGCAGGCCGATGCGAGTGAAGGGTAAGCGCTGTTCAGCGGCCACCTACCGGATGACGGTGTGATCTGCGAGTCTGCGGTTCGGTTTGGACCGTTAGGCTTAGAATGGACACAGTGCATACTGCTATCACGGAGCCGGTGCGGCGGCTCGAGGTCTTCACCGGAGCCGGTCGTCGGCGGAAGTGGAGCGACGAGGACAAGGTGCGGATCGTCGCGGAGATCGTGGCGAGTGGCGACTCGGTGTGTTCCGTGGCTCGACGGCATGGATTGTCGCCGCAGCAGCTGTTTGGCTGGCGACGTCAGTTGCGAGAAGCAGCAGGCGGTCATTCCGAAGCTAACGAAGTACAGTTTGTGCCGGCGGTGGTGGACGCAGTGGTACCGGCGCCAAGTGCTCACCGGGAGCGCAAAACGGTGCGCAAGGCAGATAGCGGGATCATCGAGATTGAAGTGGACGGCATCACGATCCGAGCCGGTCGTGGAGCGGATACGGCGATGATTGCGTCGATTGTCCAGGCGCTGAAGGTGAGCCGGTGATCGGTCCGTCAGGTGCGGTCCGGGTGATGGTGGCGACCAAGCCGGTAGACTTCCGCAAGGGCATGGAGGGTCTTGCGACCCTGGTGCGCGAGAGCATGGGTGCAGATCCATTCTCGGGAGCTGTCTATGTGTTCCGGGCCAAGCGGGCGGACCGGATCAAGCTGGTGTTCTGGGATGGAACGGGCCTGTGCCTGTTCGCCAAGAGGCTTGAGGATGGGACCTTCCGCTGGCCGAAGATCGAGGACGGTGTGATGCGCCTGTCGGCAGCGCAATTGTCGGCGCTGCTGGAAGGACTCGACTGGCGGCTTGTGCACGAGGCACGGGGGACGCCGGCGCCAGCGCAGCCCGGGTAGTTGTTGGCAGCGCTGCGGCGAAGTGAATCAGGACCGTCGGATGCGTCGCCAGATGGCGGCGAATATGCTCTGATTTGGCTGTGAGCGACGTCCTGCCTGACGATCCGGAGACGCTGAAAGCGATGCTGCTCGCCGAGCGGTGCGAGAGCGAGCGGCTGCGTCAGATCATCAAGGAATTGCAGCGGCATCGGTTTGGCCGACGGGCAGAGACGCTGCCTGAAGACCAGATGCTGCTGGGCCTGGAAGACGTCGAGCAAGTCGCAGCGTACGGCGAGACGGCACAGGACATCATTGCACCTGAAGGCCGTGATGCGCGAGCTCGCAAGCGCCGGGGCAACCGTGGCGCCTTGCCGGCGCACCTGCCGCGGATCGAGGTCATCGTCGACATCGAGGACAGGACCTGTCCCTGCTGCCAAGGCGAGTTACATCGGGTCGGCGAGGATAGAAGCGAGCGGCTGGACCTGGTCCCGGCGCAGTTCCGGATCCTCGTGACCCGGCGGCCCAAATACGCCTGCCGGGTTTGCGAGGATGGCGTCATGCAGGCGCCAGCTCCGGCTCGGCTGATCGAGGGCGGACTGCCAACGGAAGCAACCGTCGCACAGGTTCTGGTGTCAAAATATGCCGATCACCTGCCGCTCTATCGGCAAGCGCAGATCTATGCCCGCCAGGGCATTGAGCTCGATCGTTCAACGTTGGCGGACTGGGTGGGGCAGGCAGCCTTCCATCTGCGTCCGTTGCATGAGCGCCTCCTAGGCAAGCTTAAGCAACGGCCAAAGCTGTTCGCCGACGAGACGACGATGCCGGTGCTCGATCCCGGCCGTGGGCGCACCAAGACCGGTCAGCTCTGGACCTATGCTGCGGACGACCGGCCGTGGGGCGGCGCAGATCCGCCCGGCGTCGCCTATGTCTATGCCCCCGATCGCAAAGCCGATCGACCGATCGCTCATCTGGCAGGCTTCAAGGGGATTCTGCAGGTCGACGGCTATGCCGGCTATGGCAAGCTCGCCGAGCGTGGCGATGTTCGGCTTGCATTCTGCTGGTCGCACATGCGGCGTAACTTCTACGAGCTTGCCACACCCGGTCCGGCGCCCATTGCGAGCGAGGCGCTCAAGCAAATCGCCGAGCTCTATGCCGTCGAGAAGGACATCCGTGGCCGCAGCGCCGAGGGGCGCCGTCTCGTTCGGCAACAGAAAAGCCGACCGCTGGCGGAAGCGTTCGAACGGTGGCTCCGCGCCAAGCTTGCGCTGATCAGTCAAAAGGGCAAATTGGCAGACGCAATCCGCTATGCGCTCTCACGCTGGGAGGGCCTGACGCGCTTCATCGATGATGGCCGTATCGAGCTCGACAACAACGCCGTCGAGCGCTCGATCCGTCCGATCGCACTCAACCGGAAAAATGCACTGTTCGCTGGCTCCGACGGCGGCGCCGAGCACTGGGCCATCATCGCATCCCTGGTAGAAACTTGTAAGCTGAACGACGTCGATCCCCTTGCCTTCCTGACTGACGCGCTCACCAGGATCGTCAACGGTCACCCAAACAGCGAAATCGATCAGCTGCTTCCCTGGGCCTATCGCGCGCAATCCCTCAAAGCCGTGGCGTGAGAACGACGCTTACAGTGAAGGCTCTGTGTCGGGAAAAGTGCTGCACTTGGATCCGGCGTCCCTTTCCGGCTCTGACCGAGATCATCCACGAGCGGCATGCTGCGGATCATGTCCCGCACCTGAGTTGGTTTAAGCCTGACTTTTTATCTGTTTTAGTCTTTTGAAGCAGCGCTTCATCTGAAAGACAATTTGAAAGCAAAGCCGAAAGTCGTTCGCGTCAAATCGTTTCGGTAGTCGCGCCACGGAAGGCAAATTTGATTATCCGGTATAATCATAATTAATATGACGCAAAACAGAAAATAAGGTGGGGAAAAATAATGGGAGGAGTGGATGGAGACCGTACGCCGCTTGCGCGCGATGGCGTCGCTGTGCCGACAGACTTCTGCGCATCATCCAGATCGAAGCTGGAAGCTTCTCGCCGAAGCTGAGTTCTGGGAGCACTTGGCTAATGACATGCTTCGCGAGCATTTCGAACAATGCACGGCTGGCTCCTCGCTCCGACCGATCGGACGTGATCCGAATGCCGCGGAATCGAGCGCTCGCATAACCGCGTGAATGCTCTCGCCTAGCCCAAATCCCACTCGGCCGTGTGCCGGGCGTCAGTCCTCTTCAAGGCGCCCCATGGAGAACCAAGCCCTGCCGGCGCCTTCGTCGGGCGGCGCGCAGACCTGAGCAGGGACGCCAAAGCGCGCCCGGCTGCCCGGCTCGGTCCGCTCAGACTACCGAGTTCTGTTTTCTGAGGCGGGAATGCGCTTATGCGAAACTGTCGTTCGCCGTTGGACTTGCACTTTGGCGTCCAGCGGCGTCCAGCACTTTTTCCCCAGTTCGTGCGGCGCGCGGCCGGCTCACTTGGTCCGAAAGGCTGGAGCCCCTACCAACTATTCCAGCGATATTTCCGTCGACCTTCGCTGCCGGTATTTTTCGGTTAGGTGACGGTCCAACGATCATCTGCTCCTCGTTGCTCGTGCCGGTGCCAAAAGCTCCGATCGGCAGACCATTTTGAGCGTGGCCAGCGCAGGCAGTTCTCTTGGCCTGCGCCGCCGCCCGCGACTTCGACGTGGTGGGTTGAACGTCCGTGCTGTTGGTTTGACTGGTGCGGTTCAGGTTTGCACCGGTACCAACGTCTCGTGTCCCTATTCCTGGAGGCGCCGATGGACCAGGGTTGGCGCTGCTCGCATTTGTACCCATGCCGGACGGAGCTGACCCACCAGTGTTGGCGCTGCCCGTGCCCGTCCCAGTGCCGGCACCCGCGGAGCCCGCCACTGCGCCGCCTGCTTGGGCCAGGGCCAGCACAGCTACGCTCGTGATAATCGCAATGATCAGCGAGGGGAGTCGGTGGAGCATTGGACGATCTCCTTCTCAAGCGACCGGCAGCATCGGCCGAACATTTAATTGGCGATAAATGATTGAATAAAATAAAATATGGTTTATTTTTGCCTGAGGGTAAATTGAAATTGAGAAACGGATTGACGCATTAATGTCGCGGATGTGGGCACAAGCGTCGATGCAGGCAGGGTCGGGCCTTGGATCGCCTGTTCGCCGCGCAGACGTGTGGATTGCCTCGGATTGTGTTCGTAGCTGTGCGCGCACCTGCGCAACAAGGTCGGCGTGGGTTGCACCGACTGTCCTGACGATAATATCGGTTTTGACCATACCCGTTCTCGCGCAGCAGCCAAATCGGCCGGCGAGCGACGCCCATGTCATGGCGACGCACTTGCGCGGCACGACCGGCTCGGGAGGGTGGCGCGCGGCGCGGCTGAAACCATCTGCCGACACGACACCCCTGAAGCTCGCACAAGCCACAATCAGCAATACCGAGCGATCGCGGCAAGTGCTCGCCACAGAACAGGAGAGGATACGGGCCCTTGCTGCTGACCTTCGAACATGCCGACGGGAGCAGGATACCGTGCTGGGGCTGTTGCAGCATGCACGCGAGCAATGGACCAGCATTGCGGAGGCCACCGAGAATGAAACCGATGAGCTCCAGAAATCGCTCCGGGAGGAGCGCTTGCACACGCAGCGTCTGGAACGGGAACTTGTCAAGGCGCGCAACGATTTCGAAGTGCAGGCACGGCTAAGCCGCGAAATCGGCGCAGAGGGTCGCGAACCCGAACGCCGGGCACAGAGCGATCCGAGAGAGCTGCAACAGGCTGTCGAGCGGGAGAAAGATCGGGCAAACCGGCTGGAGCAGAATCTGACAGCCGCTCATCACGACCTGGAGACCCAGTCCGCAGAGGTAACCAGACAAGCCGCAGAGATCAGTGCAAAAGAGGCAGCGGAGGCTCAGGTACAGGCAAGCCTCCGACAGGAGCACGATCGTACCAAACAGCTGGAGGAGACGCTCGCGACGACGCGAATCGAGCTCGACAACCGATCCCAGCAGATCGCGAAGGCAACCGAAGAAACGATGCAGACCAAACGAACAGCGGAGAATACCTCGGCTAAACTGAAGCTCTCATTAAAGGAGGAGCACGAAAGAGCAGATGCGCTGGCGCAAGAGCTCTCGTTGGCGCGTTCCAAGCTGTTCGCCTATGAAGCGCAAGCCGCGGCAAACGATGATCGAGCCGAACAGTTGAAAAATCAGCTCCGGCGAGAATGCAACCAATCCGGCCGAGATGAGCAAGAACTTGCCGCAGCGCGCACGAGTATCGGACCGTGGCTACCCGCCGGGGTGTCGGGTGAAGGCGGAGCCGGCAATTCGCCAACAAGGGAACTGCTCCGAACACTGCTGCTGGGATCGCCGCAGGCGCCGCCCGCGCAATTCGCGCGAGAGCTCGTGGTCACAGCAGCTGAGCCGAAGGCGCCATCCCCGGTTCTCCGGAACGAAAACGCCGCCGAACTCGTGCGATTGATCGCTCGCGCAACCGGATTGCTTCGACAAGGCGATATTGGCGCGGCACGAGTTGTCCTGGAGCGTGCTGCTGAATTAGGGAGCGCACCGGCAAGTTTCGCCCTCGCGGAAACGTATGATCCGAGCCTGCTTGCAAAATGGGGCGCGAGCGGAACGCGCGGCGACACGTCCAAGGCGCGAGAGCTTTACGCCAGAGCAGCAGCCGGAGGGGTCAAGGAGGCAAGGGAGCGATTCGACGCACTTGGTCATTAGCAGCATCGGTGCAGACAAATGGTCCTGCGCTGTATCGACTAGCAGATCGAACTTAAACTTACGTGTCGAAGTGAAGAGCGCAGCGGACAAAACAGAGTAGACGTTCCTAGGGGAGCCGGATCGATGAAGCAGCTGGTTGGAATACGCTCTTGGTTTCTCCTCATCGTGATAGCCACTCCGCTTTTGATCATGGGCTGTTGCCCAGCAATGGCCCAGCAGACTCCGCGGGCACGTGCGGATCATGCAAGGGCGGAAATTGCGGCCATGAACGATTGGACTGTCGGAATAGCCGGAGGTCTGCTGGAAGGAGCTCCCATTCGGCTTGCCGCGGAAATGGCGCGAGTGGCCGATGATGGAACGGACCTCCACGTGCTGCCCATCGTGACCCGTGGCGCAACCGAAAACGTCAATTCGCTGCTGTATTTGCGGGGCATTGATGCAGCAATCATCAATTCCGACGCACTTGACGTGTACAAGAGCCAAGTGCCGGACATCCAGCGACGGATCACCTATGTGCTCAACCTGTTTCCATCTGAACTGCACGTATTCGTCAGGCCCGAAATTCAGAGCTTGAGTGATCTGGTCGGAAAGAAGGTCAATTTCAACACCCAAGGTACCGCCGCAGCTTATTCGGGCCCGCTGATCTTCAGCCGGCTGGGGATCGAGGTCGATAAGGCATTCATCCCCCATCAGGTTGCGATGGAACAAATGCGCAGGGGTGAGCTGGCCGCCGTCGTTTTCATAACATCGAAGCCGGTGGATGCATTCATACGTGGTCGCTGGGATGCCGGCTTCAAGTTCTTGCCGGTCCCCTACGAGAGCAAGTTCGAAGATTATTATCTGCCATCTTGGCTGGACGCAGCTGATTATCCAAACTTGATCAGGCAGGGGGAACGCGTGACAACTATTGCCGTTCCAACCGTGCTGGTCGCTTTCAATTGGCCGATCAAATCCAATCGCTTTAATCGTGTGGCGCGCTTTGTTGACCGCCTGTTCTCGCGGATCAACAAACTGCAGGAGCCCGGTTTCGATCCGAAATGGAAGTCGATCAACTTGGCGGCGACGGTCCCTGGCCTGACGCGTTCTCCCGCGGCGCAGGCCTGGCTCGATCGTCTGCCGCGTTCGAGCCAGGCGGCGCAATGACGTTCACCCTGATCGCTCTCGTCGTGACGCTCGCGATCGCAAATGACCTCGCTCGGGCCCGAGGCGCCGAAGACCCTATGGCGCCGGTTCGCGTCTCTGATCGGCCCGCAAATGGAGCCGGGGCGTGGATCGTCAGCGAGACCACCTCGCCAGTTGATTATTCATCGATCATCAAGGCGACACTACCATCTCAAGGGGACGCAGCAATGAGCCTGTCGATACGCTGTCGCGGCGGCCTGACCGAAGTGTTGCTTGATGGAGCCGGCCTGTCGGGCCGTCGCGAGGATTACACCCTATCCCTGCGCATCAATGATGATCCACCTCTTCAGGTCTCAACAATTACGTCGGTACGCGGTGTCGCGCTTGAAGGCGATGTCGTTCGCCTGTTGCAATCGATCCCAGGCCACAGCGAACTTTCCGTGCATGTGTCACGCCGAACGGGGACTAGCGCCGGTGCAGTGTTCGCTCTCGATGGTATCGAGAGCGTACGTGCAAAATTGGCGGCAACATGCAAATGGCCACGCGCGATCGCGAAGCCCAACAATTGATCATGAACCTCAGCTTGCTTGGAGAAACAACATAATGCACAAATTTCCGAAGATTATCACAGCGATGATCGCGACAATCATCTCGCTCCCGGTCGGGCTGTCTAGTTCCGCGGCACAGGAGACTCGCCTGCTCTCGGCACAGCCCAGTTTGCCTGCAGCCTCAACACATGGCGCGGCAAGAACGCACGCGAATTCATCGGCGCGGGCCGCGACGCCAAAACAATTTGAGCTGGCGCGCATCGCGCCATCGTCTGCTGCCAAGAAAGAGCACCGCTTAATCCTTCAGGTCAACACAAGCGACTCCGCGTCAATGAATCTTGCATTGAACAATGCACTCAACGTCGCGCAATACTACAAGGAGGTTGGTGAAGGAGTGAAAGTGGAGGTGATTACCTTCGGCCCCGGCCTCCATATGCTCCGCGATGACACATCGCCGGTGAAAGCGCGAATTGAGGAAATGGCTCTGAGCACGCCGGAAGTATCATTCAAAGCCTGTGGAAACACGCAAGAGAAAATGCAAAAGGCCGAAAATAAAGACATTCCGATCGTTGCCCAAGCCCAAGTGGTGAGGTCGGGCGTCGTTAGGGTGATGCAGTTGCAGGAGCAGGGATGGACCTACGTCAAGCCATGAAATGGCGACCAGACAATGCCTATCGAGCGGCTAGGTGCCGGCCTGCCGTCGCGACACCCCGATCGAGTGGGTCGCCGCAGCCGATGCAAATTGACTGGCCTCGATCGGGACAGATCTATCGCGCGCTATTGACCGGGCAGCGCCAGACCGACTGTCTGATCATGCGCACGAGAGCGACTTCGGGAGCGGGTTGAGCGAACATCGGTTCGTCTCAGTCACTTGCGAGGTCTGGTAGCAATTTTGCGGGGCAGCCCCTGCCCCGCCCATCCTACTCGGCCGCCTGCTAAGGTCGATTGTCCCGTAGCAGCATAGGGTATCGGAGATGCAGGGCGGCGCGAGCTGTGACGCACAGTGCTTCGATTTACGTCAGTTCTGATGACCTCTTTTTCGAGGGCAAGCGATTAAATTACACTGGATTTTATTTTGTTAACGCGTCAGATTTCTAAACTTAAAGCGAGTCGATTTTACGTTGGGGATGTTAAATGGCAAAACCTGCCGTTTCCCGTAATGCCTTTCGAGCGTTATTCGCTCTTTATGCGAAAGCTGATCACAAGCACAATGGCGATTATTGTGTGTTGAAGCTGCCTGGATCCGCTCAAGGCATTCCTGATCGGCTGCTACAGCAGTGGTCGCACCAGGCTGATCTACCCGGCGCTGAAGCCATCGCCAGCACACTGGAGCCGCGCACCCGCGAGATCGTGAATGGTCGTAAACGCTATGACCACGCCAGCGACTTTCTCCACGTGCTGCTGAGAGACCTAGAGCTAAGGGAACACTGAAGAGACGTCGCTGCGTCAGGCTCCGCGAGGTCTTGCAGACCTGAATGATAATGCCTTTTGCCTCCGCGCTCTATATGCACCAGTCTGCTATTCCAATGCCGGGCAGCCGGCCCATTTTGTCGATATGGTGCTCGCATGCCGAGGTCGATTTACCAGCCATTGCATGAAAGGCTGCGAACGGAGAACGGTCAAAGTCTCCGCCTCACCTTTTCAGAAATTGAAGCGATCTTGGGGAAGCCTCTGCCGAGATCGGCCTACACCTTCACTGCGTGGTGGAGCACACTGAAGAGAGCAGGTCCTCAAGCGAGAGCGTGGATATCCGCTGGTTATCGTGTCCGGGTCTCAATGAAGCACCGCATCGTCGAATTCTATCGTTCTGATGTGAACACCAATGATCGTCATGGAACGCCCTGGCTGCATTGAAGCTTCCCATGATGGCGGACCTATCAACCTCGGTGTTCGGGACAAACTGCGAGAACAAGCCGGCGCAGAATCAAGTTGCAACTTCAGGGCCGCAGCGAAAACTGCTGCGGCCCTGTTTTTGAGCGGAAGCCGCGAACCGGATGCTCCGGAACGTGGCGAGAAAACTCTAACGGGAACGCTGCGCGATGGCTTTAAGCCGCATGAGGGTTGACGATGGTGTACCCTCGCAGGGAGCGCGGGTGAATTCGCGTTGCGTGCCCACCTGAGTTGGCATCGTACGCCTTCCAGATGTCACCAGCGATGTGCTGTTCAAGGACGAAGACGTGTCCACGTCGCGCGGCAACCATTCCCGGTGCTGGCGAGGTGCGGGGAAAGCGCAGCCAATTGGCTGCGAGGTTCAGCTCCGGTACTACCCGACCAAACACTCGGATCGCCGCACCACATCCGCAGAACGATCGAGGGCAACCGGCCGGACGACCGCTAACGATCTCACTACTTAAGGCCCCTGAGCTGGCCACAGACATCCGTAGGCTAGCAACGGCACCTCGCTGCAGGCGCGGTGCCGGTCTCGTGTATCTCTGCGCCTGCACCAGCGAAGATGAAAAGTCGCATGGCATAATCACGTTGCATTCAGGTGGCAAAGCGGCGCGCAAGGGGCGCGCTTCAGATGAAATGGATGTCGCAAAAGCGAGCAATAAAGCTACGACTACTCGAGTGAACATGCAGGACTCCGGGTTAATAGCCCTGCCCCGACGCGCAGAAAGCGCCTTTTAATTTGGCGAAATTAAGTTGCAAAACTAGCATTAAATAGGATTTTATGGCCGAGTTAAATCAAGAAAGGAACGTTTCGATTTGCCTCGAGTCCTTGTGCGACCGATCCCTTGTTGTCGTGGATCGATAGATGGAAAAGGCAGTCGCCTACGCAATCTCAGCGGCCCTCGTAGGTATCGGTGTTTTGATACTGGTCGTTGGCCTGTCCTCCAGCTCGCCCGCTTTGTGGGTGATGGTCGCGCTCGTGCCGATCACGATCGGGATCGTGAGCGCTTTTGGCCCCGTGTAAGGATGGGGAAAACGGCCGATGCGTCAGATCGTCTGCATTTTCCGAATCGCGCCTCTGTGCACGCTCTCAACTGGTTTCAGATTTGCGGGTACACGCGCGTGAGCCATTTCGTCTCTATGCTTCTGCTTGCCCTCGCCCTGACGCTGACCTTGTGCTTCGGGGTGGCAGCCTGGCGCGTGTCGGCCGGCAATGACGTCGAGATCACCGCAACGATTCCGCATGGGGAATACGGATGGAGATCGAGGTCGAGGAACTGAATGCCTTGCGCTCACCCTTCGGCTACATCCTGGCGACTATGAACGTGGACCTTGACGACTCGCCATCGAGCGGAGGCTGCCCCGCGTCTCCTACCGTTCCTGCCTCGGGCTCGCCGACGGGCCTTTAGGACCGCAGGTCGTCCGTTCGCAACATAGCGATCAGGTTCGCGACCGCCAGCTCCAGGTGCGGCAGGGCATCACAGGGCTCTGCGGCATCGAGATCGTCTACGTGCCAATTCTGGACCCGGTCCGCGATGGCCAGGAAAGCGGCGTTCGACCATCGATTGATGCTCCGCCTCTTTTAATCCTATGACGATATCTGCTTGCCGGAAGTCAGGTAAGGTGCACGGCAGCGGAAGTTCATCAGCATCGTTGCCGAAAAATCCCCGACACGCGGCGAGGTCATAGCTTACCGTCAACTATTCTGACGAAGGAGGAATGGCATCAGCTTCTCAAAGATTTCTATCCGAAAGCGATCAATCTCCCAACTGAGCGCATCGCTGAATCCCGCGGCATACGCATGGATGATCGCTCGGTCCGCAGTCACTTTGGTCGTCACGCCATTTACGACCACCGAGCCTGTCAGGATCTTTCCGTCCCATTCAACAGCGCGACCATAACCCACCGACATGGCAACTCCAAACACAAGAAGGGTTGGTCTTATGCCGCACCAGGCGGTTATCTCACACCCACGTCGTCGCTTGTTTGTTCGTGCTGCCGCTCATCGTCCTCATCTCGGATAAGTTTGTGAGATTAGCGCAAACCAAAGCAAGGCACGACTGCGCACCACAGTCAGTTCCTTCCGATTCTCTCGATGAATTCCAACGCGGCTGGCGCAATGTCATCGAACTCGACAAAGCAGCGGCGCAGTTCATCTGCGATCTCTACGGTTACATCACGCGACCATCCCTCAACCGTGTTGAAGACCACGATCCGAGCAGGGTGCTTGTATTGACCTTCCATTATTTGGCGCATCAGCGTCGCTCGACCAGTGTCGTCTTCGGAGGTTTCGCTCCAGGCACGGCCGAGCCCACCTCCATAATCCTCGAGCACAAGATAGACGTCACGTGGATATGGATGAGGCACGATGGACGGAGAATGAGGCATGATCCCAAAACTCTGAAAATCGTCATTTAATCTATATTAAACTATATTAAATATGGAATTTCAATCTAATTTACAGCCGTCCGGCTGCGCTTTCGATCGGTCGACACTGCCTATCGAGCGACCCACTCGCCGGCACACGCGCTTTTGGAGGCGAGCAAAAAGCGAGCCGTGGGGTAACGGCGGCGGCGATGGCTGTCCCGATGGCAAGGACGACAGGGGCCGCTAACGTTTTTCGGAGGCACGGCGGTTGGTACGGGCTCGCCAATTACCGCGTTTGCCCGATTCCTCTCCCCAACTGGGCGATGCAGTCGGGCCCCAGCTTTCCCCACTGCCCCAAGGCAAGGCTCATTTTGTTCGGCTTGGAACGACTTACTGATTGCCAAGTTTTCCCGTGCCTCCCAAGGGGCAGCTGCCTTCACCAAGGCGGCTCGATAGCCCCAGCTTCACCGCCCTGAGGCTGGGGTCCTTTTGCTGTCTGGATAGCTGCAGACTCAGGAGGGCGTTGATGCAGGGTTATAGCTCGATCCTTCTTGTCCAACGGTTGAACGACCTCGTTTGTCAACTGTCAGAGCTGGAAGATCTGCGGCTTAAAGTCCAAGAGGCGGAGCGACGCGCCTCGGCTGTACCTGCATTGCAGTCGCCTCCGAGCACTCAATCGCAGCGACGGCGAGCCGCGGGGGAGCGGACCCCCGAGGAGTGACTGGAACCCGATTTATCCTGCGTTAGCGAACGAGCGTAGAGGCTGTGCAGCTCGACTGCCCTGAAGGGAGTGAACTTCACGATCCTCGCGTGGTGAGGCTTGAGCAAGGGGCTTCGCATTCCGCATTTATCTTCGGCTTTCTCGCGCGACAACACGCGCCAGTCAATTATCCGCGCAGAGCGACTGGCCGCCGAACTGATTGAAAATATCGATCGGCTGTTTGCCCCTCTTCCTCTCGATGAGGGAAATAGGGCGCAGCGCGCTCGAGCGGTCGACCAGCGCAAGCGTGTATTGGCGGATTGGCGCAGGCCGCACGCGACAGCAATGGCGATGAGACAGCATGGCGTTCTGAAGCCTTGCCCCACGCTGATGTTCGTCAATGGCGCCAGCGAACTCGACCAAAGCACGACCAGGACTTACGTGATACCTGCGTCATGCTGCTCGATCGGGCTGGCTGCGACTTGCTGATGACCTGCGACATCACTGGGCATTCATACCGAAGCGCGCAGACCATTGTGAAACACTACCGCGCCCGGAAGGCGGCTCAGGCCGAGTCCGGCATCGACTGGCTTGAATTGCAGGTGCGGAAGGAAGGGCTGAACCTGGATCGTCATTCTGTCGGTATTCAGCGGTGCATGGCTCCGGCCAAAGCCTTCGGCTATGCGCGCTCTCGGGCGTGAGAGAGGTGCGCGTGAGCTAGTTCATGTCCGCGCTGCTAGTGGTGACTGCGTTGACGCTGACCCTATGCTTCGGCCTGGCAGCCTCGCGCCAGTCCACCGGCAGGGCAGCCGATTTCACCATTGCCTCCCAAAATTCCAGACTGGGACGCGGATGGGATGCCCCTGAAGACTAGTGGCCTCGCCTCGGAAGCAGTAGCATGGCTTCCATTGACGGGGGCTCCCCACCTATCGTGAGCACCGCATCATCAACCGGCAATAAAGGATCTGGAACTATCTTACACGTAGGTTCTTCCGTTCTGATTGGCCACTGGGGGCTAACAGATGACGGATGAACAGCTAGCTCTTCAGGCTGTGAGTGACGCCCAGCGCATTTTGGAAAAATACTTAGAACCGAGGCCCCGGAATAACGAGCGCATCATCTTGGACAAGCTGGTGGAGGTGCTCGAGCGGCCAGATCTTCTGGTCGCTGTTCATCGGATGCAGCGCGGCTCGTAAGCGCGCCGTTGCTGGTCGGCTCGTGCGAATTCGAGCCAGTCCTCAGCAAGCTTTAGCCACGGCTCCGCGTCGACGGGACTGACGGGCTTGCGCCGTCCGTTCCCTGCACACGTCAGCTAACTGGTAGAAGCGAAGTACATCTTCAGACATGCAAAATGACGCGACTAGGCCCATCACCCCGCCTCAAGAGTATCGCCTCTTCCGACACTGCCTGTCGAGTATCTTACATATCATCCTGATTGGGTGACTCCTCGCCCACTGTGCTAACTGGCAACCCCGCCGGCCCGCAGACGCTTTCAAGTGCCGGCTTTGCCGGTTGCCAGCACCATATAGGCAGACGCCGCGTCACAACTCAGCAGGTGGCGTACCAGCCATCAGGAAACGGGAGCGGAGGCCATTCGCCCGCGGTGTCATTCGCGGCCTCCGGCTCGGCGTCGATTGGTCCACCTGCCGAAGGACGCCACGCAGGAGGCGCACCCGGCTCGCGGTCATAGGGGTGCTGGTCGGAAGGCGCTGTGCTGCCGAAGTGCATAGACTCTATCGAGGGCATAAGTGCACCCCGCGCTCTTGATATCTCGCAATTAAATAGACAATGCATCTATTAAATATATTAAATGTTGGACTTGTTCAATCGCGAAATGATTGAATAGGTTTGTCCTACGGCGCCCGTGAGCGCGGTATTTTGGGGCCAGCGACCATGTCCTTGGCATTCCCGCACTGGCTGATGATCGCAGGGCAAGGTGACGGCTATATTGGTGTCCTCGTCAGCGGAAAGAAAGCGAACCGGGTTGATCGACCGCCAGGCGAGCCGATCGATGTGCCGGCTTTACCGCTCCTCAACTCGCATGACCCGCAGTAGCTCGCGCGCGTTCCGCTAAGAGCGAGGGTTAGCAATGGCTGTCAGAATTGAATGGGGTCCGCTTGAGGCGATAACGAACGTCCGCAACGAAGCGTGCAAGGCCCGAGACTTCATCATCCAATCCCATGATGGACACGTGCAGGGGCAGATTGTCGTGCCTGACGACGCCGATCAGTTCGTCATGGGGGCATGTGAAATCCGGCTTCTCGAGCTGCTAAAGGACGCCATCAAGGAACTGGAGCGGTGAAAGCGCCGAAGATTGCCGCGAAAGCGAGTACTAAATTCGATACGTGGTCAAAGCGCCCGGCCCGCCTGTGCGAACCGGCGGGCCCTGTCCCAGCCACGCCTACCGTCTCAGATTACCTGCGGACTGCTCGCCCCGATCGCTCACGATCTCGTAGCTCACCTTTGCACCTTCTGCCAAACCACTGAAGCCAGCCTTCTCCACCGCTGAAATGTGGACAAAGACGTCCTTCCCGCCGTCGTCGGGCTGAATGAAGCCATAGCCTTTGGTTGAGCCACTTCACAATACCTGTCGCCACGCACGTCTCTCCTAAATGACCGTCGCCACATGACAGAAGCTGATAAAAACGAAAAGCCCACCAACTTAGGATTTAGTTCAAAATGCGAGTTGGATGAATGACCGCCTGTACTGGGACAGGCGTCATGTTGCCCACATGAGGAAGGCAGCCAACGTGAACCGGCGCCCTCCCGTCAATTTCCCACGGTGGACCAGCAGGGAACGAACACCTCGATAGGGAGCTTGAGAATCTTGCCGGCTCCTCGCGAGCTAACTGAGCGGCCGCGGCCACCCAAAAGTCGGCCTGAAGCCGGAGCAATCTCACTGCTGGCGCCTACACAGCCGGGACGAACTCGTCGGCTTGGAAATGGCCCGCAGTGTGAACCGGCGAATTTTTGTCGCAATCAAATGCGACGCGCTAACGCACTGAGCGCAGATAATGGTCTGGTCGGTTGGCGCGATTCATCTCAGCGAAGGCCTTCCCCAACTCTTCCGCCGTATGCTTCGCCTTGAAATTCTCCCATGCGATCATGAACCGCCCCTTCGCTTCATCGAGTGAGCCAGCTTTCCCGAACGGCGGACCGGGAAGCGTCACGATGCACGTCCACAACCAGAACCCCGGGGAGCATTCGTTGGCATAGCGGATGCGCCCGACTAGCTGCCGGTCCTCGTGAACCGTGTAATCATCCAGGCCTATCATCCGCAGTGTCAGAGGCATTGTGGCTTGCCGCAGGGTAGAAACGAAGATAAAGCGCGGCGGATTACATTGTGCCAATTAAACCTCGCCTGACCTGCGCGGCGAGGAACCCGTGTCCTCCACTGCGCCGTTGCTGTCTCGCTAGCTTGCCCAAGCTGGCGGAGCGGCTCCGGCGTACCTCAAAAGCCAACCCTGAAGCCGGGGCCGTCTCTCCGCCATCGGTCTTTTCGGAGCATATGTTGTTGCGCGGCGCACAACGCAGGTCCTACCGCCATAACCCCAGCTTGAGTCACGACCGCGTGCAGGAAACCGTTTCGAGCCTCACACGCAATGACGCGAAACAACGCCCTCCAAGACTGAACGGCATTGACGTCCTCTCGAGGAGAGTAAGATGAGGAAACTATTTTTCGGTGCGGCCTTACTCGCGGTCGCATTCGTGGGGTGTTCAACGATTATCTCGGCCGCTCTTTCTGCAGCCCCGGAGCCAAGGCCGCAACATTCTCCGAACGCTTTGCGCCCGCGCTGAAGTCCGCCTCGAGCGGCTAAATGCACTCATAGCCGTTATGAACCTGATCTGGCGGCGCCTTACTTACATGATACTGGCCGGCATGCGGTCTAAGCTCGTGAGAGCAACGACTAAAACGACCGGTGTGACCGGCGGGTCATTTTTCCACTTTGACAAGATAAATCGACCGCACGATGCGGCGAGCTGACTGAGACGATCATGCGTGATCGCGCGCCGCTTCTCATCAGCTGTTAGGTTCTCGCGTCAGTCAAATCGTGACGAGAACAATAATAATTGCGATTTCAACCAGTAACACCGCTGCTGTCATGGTGGGGACGATAAAAACGTAGCCATGCGGAGGATGATCCGCCTCACCATCGGCCAAGAAACGGCCCCTCACATCTCATGGCGTAAGCAGGGGCGGGATGCGGGAGCCGTTTCTCGGTGGCCAGACGCGTTCGTCCGGCGCCAGGCACTCTCAAATTAATTCTATTTTAAATATTGGTCAACATTTAAACTGGCATTATATTATTTATTTATTTAAAAATGGCCTCGTGCTTTAAAATCGCCCAGCTTGCCTTAGAGCGAGCGCATCCGTCGTTCCCCATCCTTTGCTGCCTCGCAAGAGAGCAGGACGTATCCCCGGACAAACGCGTGCCGGCCGCTATCGCGCATGGCACGGATTGGATCGAGCGTTACCCATGGATTGCCGCGGCCGCTCTGAAGAACCGCCAGAAGCACTTCGTCGTCGAGGGTGAGGAGGTAGTGCTTGGCGTCGATGACGTTTCCGATTTCAACGCCCTGCACTCTCTGCCAGGCAGCTTCAATTTCCCGTCTCCGTTGGATTTTTTCAAAGATCCGGTGGCTATGGGCAAGCAGATCCTCGCGCAGTTCGACCCGTCGAAGATACTCCCGAAGGCACCGAATCTGTCGATGCCTGACCCCGCCCAACCCTACTGAAGCGGGCCGCGACCTGGACCAGGCTCAATTGCGCTTTCAGCACGAGGACGAGAAATTGCTTCCTCGCTTCTAGTCAGGCAAAACGGCCTCGGGACTTAATGGGGCGGTTTCTGCATCCAGGCTCGTTTGTTTTAGGTTACTGACCCCTCGATAAATCCCCGGCTCCATGCCTATGAACTCACTTCGGAGAACGACACGTATGGCGCACGTGCAATTTCTCTTTCTCCACGAGATCACGCAGGAGCAGCCCACTGGAGAGGTTCCGAAGCACGACCCAATCCCGCTCCTGATACTCTTTCTTGATCCTCCCAACCGTGTTTGCTGCAAAGTCTTGCGCAACCCGTTGGCTCCTTCGCTTAGGCCGCCCACATACGCTATGATGAGAACTGTCGGAGCGAAGCCCAGCAGGCACGCGACATCTATTGCTTCTGACCCTGTTGATGCTGTCTTGGTTGTCATCACCTTGAAAGCCAAAGAAAGATAACTGTCTCGGTAGCCGTCGCACGTGCCCTGGAGGGCGGCGAGAAGAGTCCTCGGCTAGGATTTCTGACATTGCGATGCTCGCGCATGAAGCTTCGCATCTCGTGCTGCCGTCCCGTGCAGTCTCGTTCGCTTTACCGCGCAGCGGGGGTCGGCGAGCAAGCATTCGAAATCGATGTGAAGCTTAAACCGAAAGCAGTTCCCGGTCGGCTTACAAATGGAACCAAATGACCGCCATTAAATGAGAAATTTGATTATGTCATATAATCATGATGACTCCATCGCAAAAACGAAAAATATGTTGGGGGAAAACATGGGAGGTTGAAATGGAAGCTGCCCGCCGCCTGCGTGCAATGGCGCTGCTGTGCCGACAGAATGCCGCACTCCAACCTGAGAGAAGCTGGAAACTGCTTGCGGAGGCAGAGTACTGGGAGCATCTGGCGGCTGCGGCTTCAGCTCATTGAGCTTCGGTGGAGTATTCTTTATCTTTCGCTTTTCGTCGACTTCTTACTTCAAATCATTTTCTGAGGCATGTGATGTCGAGTACGCGTCAGATTTTTTCTAGTGCTGTTCTGAATGAACGGCACCAGGCGCTTCTGGAGGAGCTTAGAGAGGTGGAGAAGCTTCGAAGTAAACTCCGACATGTAGAAGCAAGAACAAGAAGAAAGCGTACCAAAGCGAGCGGCAGAGCAAGAGCCGTTTAGAGACGGCCGGGACCGCAGTAGCGAGCCTTGGTGACGACGTCGCTGCGACATGTCGGCAACCAGCCAGGCCGGGGTGCCTCACAATGCTCGAACTAACTCGGCGGCGAGACCGGCCGTCTATTCAGGATCGCGCGTTAGCTCCGATCTTCATTCGACGTTGCACTTCGGAACACAGCAACGAGTCGATCGCCTTGCCAAAGCTCAACGTCGTGCTCGTCATGCATTTGCTCGGCTCGGCGTCTCGCCGCCTGCTCGTCAATGCAGTCGAGCTTTGCAGCGCAGATCAGTTGCCGGCTGCCGTCCACCACGAACACCTTGTACCGCATAATGCAGTCCGATCCCAAAGGCGACCGTCATCGTACTCGAATGTCCGTCTAAGCCGGTGCCAAACTAGGCGTGGCGTACGGAATCTTTGTACGTGTGGCAGTTCGGCTATACCGGCTCGTGGAATCCATTGATTGCGCGGCGGATGTACCTCGCATCTAAGCTAACGTAATCTCCACGCATGCCGAAGCGTGCGGCTCGAGCTCAAGAGCGAGAGGCCACCAAGCGTCATCAGCAGCACACCGAACCAGGCCGTCCAGCTGGGCGCTTCGCCGTGCGCCTCTGCAGTGCGCGCGCCCAGCGGCATATCTTGAGGTGCGTCGGCGAGAAGCTGCCCAACGTCGACTTGGCCCGGCACGGAGTGTTCGGAGGTGATCTGGTTGGGAAGATCGACAATGGGGGCCGCCGACCCCGTGCCGAGATTGGAAGCGGCATCAGCTACCTTCATTTCGGGTACAGGCGGCTGAGATTGCTCGGGCGGTGCGGAGCGCAGCACCTCCGCGCGCGCATCAACGACCGCGCTCCACCTCGTCCCGTTCTCGTCCAAACTGGCGCTGCGGTCTTTGGCCATGCGAGCCCGAATGGGCTTCTTCACCGTCGCGATGCCCTCGGCCAGGAACCAGCATTTGCGGCGACCATCCATTCGGTAGACCCAATGCTGTCCACCAGTGGTCGAGCTACCGGGACGCGGCACGCATTCGGCTTGCGGCGGAGAGGTTACCGTGGGTTGGGGCGTAGCAGTATTGAAGAAGTCGGCAAGAGGGTTGGCAGACGCAGGCGCCGCCGATAAACCTCCGACAAGCACCAAACTGGCGAAGTATAATCGCAAATGACCGGACATCGAAAACTCCCGGGTGCGCCCCACCCCCGCTCGAACCTTAGCGGTGACAACGGCTCCCATGCGGCTTAAATCGGGCGGCGCGATGAATTAATTAATTGTACTCTTGGCTACCTGATTAATATGCCGGTCACGAGGCAGCGCGATTCATCGAGCCGTCCGCGCCGCCGTCCGGTGATCGCCATCTTTGCGCTCGTCCCCGAGCACGAAAGCGCAACTGGCCTAGGGTGAGTTTGTGGAGGTCACGAGACGTGGCTACCCCGCGCGGCGATTTAAATACTCCGCCACGATATTACCACTGTCGCGCCTTTCTCCCTGCTACCTCTCGTATTAAATGTGGATTGCATGATCAATATTTAACTGAGGGCTTGTCTGCTCCCGGATTCCCGACTTGTCTGCCTGGGCCTTCTGCCCAAGATTAGGGATGGAGCCATGAACACCGCGCATTTCAATTCGCTCTCCGTTGACGAGCTCTGGATATTTCACCAAGAGGTCGCCGCCAAACTCACTCAGAAAATGTTGGTGCAAAAAGCACATTTGGAGGAACGGCTCCACAGGATTGGACTGGCCAACGAGGCCACGCGGTTCAATCGCGAGCGCCGTCCATACCCGCCCGTTCGTCCCAAATATCGCAATCCGAAGAACCCGGCGGAGACATGGTCGGGTCGCGGCAGGCTGCCTCGATGGCTGCGGCCGCAGCTTCGAGCCGGCCGAAAATTGGACGATTTCCTGATCGATCGGGCTTCAGCCGAAAAGCGGCAGACCAATTGAGCGCGCGTTGCGGCATTTTGGGATGGAAATGCTGGCGCCTGTTCCCCACTGGGCTCTGAGCTTCTCACATCATCGTTGAAGCGCGGGTCATAACCATGCTTCGAGGCATGGCCATAGCGAGAGCGCTGGGCTGATGGTCTCGCTGAATCGCTCGGGGGGCCCGCGGCGCAGTGAGGACATCGACGAGAATCTCAAGCACGCGATGGCCGTGTCTAGTTGTCGTGCCCTCTGAAGTGCCGCCTAACCGCATTCCACGCTCGAAGGACTGGAAGGATGAGCACGATGAAAAGAACCCTGATTGCAACCGGCCTCATTGCGCGCTGCAGGAGTGGTGGGTCGTGATCGTCCGAGCGACCGGCCGTCGTGTTAATCGTCACCGGAGATGGAATTCCTGCTCGCCGAGTAGGTGACGGTCTGCGCGAGGGCAGGACAACTACAACGAACAGAACGTTCACCAGTAGCCATATTCCCACGATGAGAAGGGCAGTACGCACGAGGACCGACCACGGTTGGATCCAGAATCTGCCGAGGTTACTCCTGCCTCATACCCGGCACGCAACCGGCAACACTGCGTTCGCGGACGGAGCCGCTTCAGCGCAGCCGGCACATTTTCGCATCTCCCCGAGGCCGTTGGGCCCCGAGCGCTTTGCGAGCGTCCAGGATCGCTCCCAGCCTAGTCGGGCGCAACACTCGCGTCTGTGCGCTTTCGAACATTCATGCCCCCTTCAGGTATGCTAGTTCTATGCATCATCCGGCGAGAGCCGGACAGGGATGGCTCATCGGCCAAGACGGCCGTCCTCAGCCCGCAATCCCTGAACAGGGGCTGGGTCATGGAGCGTGGCCCAAATATCGCAGCACGAAGAGCGGCGAATTTGGCGGTCCGCATAGAACCAGTATCGAGTTTCGGCAGTTGACTCCGGGTGGATCCGAACAAGCAAACTGATTTGTTCGGGCCAAGGATAAGTTTAAAAGCTAAGCCGGCACACATGAAGGACCTCCGACGACGTTTGGAAAAGGTCCGCGCTGACGCCAGAGAGTTTATGCTGATGAGCCAGCAAGCGACGGACATAGAAAAGCGCGAGCTGTTTAAGCGCTTGGCGGATGAACTCGCCTTCGAGGCTCTCGAGCTTGAGCTAATCGTCAAGAAAAATGAGCGAGCTAATCCGTGCGACCAGCACGAGGTCGTGGAGTTTAAGCCGCCCTCTCAGCGAACGCGTGGCTGATGCGGAAGAGGTCAAGCCGGCTAGATCGGCGTGACAACGGAACTTTGCGCATGGCTCCGCCAGCGAACGCTGCTCCGCCTTCGCCGCATCGCATTGCGGTTGGGAGGGGCCCAATCCGGAAGCGGTGATGTCATTGTACGCCGCCAGCAGTTCATCCATATGGTCCTTCCGTCGATTTCGAAGAACAGCGGGGTTTCAGGCAAGACGCCGAGGCTACGGAAGTGGTCGACTATTTCTCGGTGAACCTCGATCGCAGCCCACGCGAAAGCTGAAGGGACCGGACCTGCCTCGGTAGAAGGAGGAAGCGTTCCCATGCGTCCGAGCCGGTCGAACTCGGCCGCCCGTTCTTCAGGCCCGCTGTCCCGCATCGCCCGCTTGTGGCATCGACCTGACTTTCAGAAAGTTCGCCGCGCTTTCGCGGCTGAGACAATCCGTACGAGCGCTCGAACCGCTGCCGTCAGAGTACAACATCGTAGAAGATCGTACTTTAGCGTACAAAGTCGTTGCCATGTTGGTGGCGATACGACTCGAATCCCGACCCGAACATTCTGGTTTTGGTTCTGCATCAACGGTATCTTTCTGCGGCAGACAGAACAGATCGTCCGTTTTGCCCGCTGCAATAGCCCCGCACGTCCGAACAATCCTTGCACCGCATGTAACGCTCCAACTCGTGGATCGGCGTCGTCTTCGTTCGTCGCACGACTGCGCTCACACCGTCTAATGGGACGTAAGCTCTGACAGATTGCGACGCGCGCAAGCAGGAGCCAGCGTGCAGCTTTAAACGTTTATGGGCGTGGATCGATCTCGAAGATGATCGACATGGACCGGACCGAGCGCTTCTTTGCCGGATGACTGTCGTGGGCACGATCTGCCTCTGCGCCGCGTTTACGATGTGGATGCTCGTTTGAGCCGCCACTCATGCGCCAACGGAGGCGCCCTATTTCGGTGGCTGCCATCTTGGCAAGGTCAGCCACTCGGTTATCTGAGACGTGAATTCGTTCTGCCGGGCCTTCCTAAGCAGACTGTCTCGTTTCTCCTGGCGGAAATGACCCGGCTTCATCACGTAGCTGTTGAGCTTCTAGGTCAAGCCGAGCCCCACACTTCCGAGATCGCCGCAGCGCTTGCCGCGTCCCGGAAAGCGGAACTCCCTATGGTGTTACCCATGCGCATTTCGCAATTGTGCAGCGGGGCGCTGGGACCTAACTCCTAAATCATCCTGAGAGACAACAATTCGCCTCCGAGGCGCGTGTGGTTGGAGTTTTTGAGATTGAGAGCTTCCGCAGCTGAATTGGACTTCGGGGCGCGAGGCGTAGGCGGATTCAAACAAAGTTCGAGTTGGCCGCCCTATGACGCTCGAAATGCGATGCGGCGGATCGTTCGAGGTAGGCCGCAGTGACGCTTCCCGCCGAAATTGGCAACCGACTTCTGGCAACACTGCCGGCGGCGGACCTCGAACTGCTGGCGCCCGAGCTAGAGATGGTAGCGCTCGATCGGGATGCGGTCGTCTCGCAGGCGGGTGACCAGACCGAGCACGTCCTCTTTCCTCATAGTGGCGCCATTTCTGTGATGATCGACATGGCCAACGGACAGACGGTCGCCAGCGCCGCAATAGGGCGCGAGGGAGCAGTAGGCACTCTTTCCGTGCTGGGGCCGTCCCCTTCGGCCGTTACCGCCGTCGTTCGTGCCGCGGGCATCGCCTCGCGGATCCCCGCATCGCGATTCCACGCCGCTTTTAGCCGAAGCGCCGCGATCCGCCACGCAGTCCAGATTCATTTCAAAGCGATGCTGATACAGCTACAAATCGGCGGCGCCTGCAATGCTCTGCATCCGGCCCAAGCCCGCATGGCACGCTGGCTGCTCCATCTTCGCGACCGCGCCGACCACGACGTCCTCGCACTCACCCAAGAGGCGCTTTCGCAAATACTGGGTGTGCGACGAACGACAGTGACGCTCCTGATGCGCAACCTGCGCGCTTCCGGAGCGATCAGATCTGAACGGCGAGGAGAAATCGAGATTGACCCATTGCGGCTCGCAGCGGTGGCGTGCGAATGCCACGATACCATGCGTCTCGAAATCGAGGGGATCTTCTCTATGAATGCAGCCCGGTCTCGCGCTTTGGTTCTGCCGACGTAGTAACTGAAACGGGGGGATGCCGCAAACCATCGCGCCTTTCGGCGTGATAGCCCGTTATCCCGAACATGGACGATGTGGCCAATGTGCAACGGGCGCCTAGCTTCTCCACGGCAATGTCCGCAACCGAACAATCCCGCTCATGAGGTACGCGTACTATCGGCGCGCCATGTACTGGAGGCCTGTGGATGACCTTTTCAAACGAAAGATCAGACCTTATTGTCTCTTTGGGAAAGCGTGCGGCGACAGGTGTTGGCTGATCGCGCAAATGGCGGACGCTCCCGCGTTGTTGGCGACAATCTGCGCACCTATGCTGAATCGCTCCGTTCGGAAATGGATCGACGGGAGCTCACGTACGCCTCAATCAGTTCAACTGAATGAAGCCGAGGGTGCCTTTGGGGCACACAGACGATGAGAGACATGCAAGAGCAGCTGGAGAACCTCCTCAAAGCCGCAGCCGACTGCAAATCGATCAGCGATCTGGCCACCGACCTGCAAAAACGAGAGTTGTTCGCGAGGCTTGCCGATCATCTGAGCGTGTTGGCTTCCGAGGTCGAGCGTGCAATTGCTGCGACAGCCTTTGGCACCAATTGGAGCGATAAGAGGATATGGCCCGACACCGATGATTGGGAATCAGCATGCGATGAGCGGAGGAGGACATGACTGCGGAGCGGCCTCCGTGCGAGTGTGCAATCGCGCGCTCGCCTGGCCACTAGTCGGAAGGCCTATCTGCGCGTGCAAGGCAATCAGCTAACTTCGATCGTCAGCTGCGACCGCGGGTAGGCGTACAGCCCTGACCTTGCAGGATATCCCCGGCCAGCGCGCTTTATTACGAAGGCTGCGTCATGCTCATTCGCTATAGGACCTGCGTTGCCCTGTTTCGGCAGCCTCATTCGAGGCCAAGCAACGCCGCGCCCGCTCGATCTGGGCGCCGGTGGCCCCGTGATTACGGGCATACATCTCAGCCAGGGCCGCCGAATACTTAGCAACGTAGTATTTGACCTCTGAGCAAGAAATCCGCTCTCCCGGTCTGTGCTGGCGCGCAGCATAGGCTTCAGAGCTAAGCGTCATCAGAAACAAGGCAGCAGCGCCAATCGCACGCGTGACAGTCATTGTCATCCCCCGCAGCTACTAGGTTCGTTGCAGAGAGCAGGCCTGAATCGTCCCGATCGCGCAAATTAACAGTGGTGCGCTGGTGCAACGTGTTGTGGACTGTTGCTTTCATGCCCCAGCTTCGTGAGCACCGGCCCGCCTATGCTGGCGAACCCCGTGCAAATCCAGGCTCGTCGACACAGATGTGCGACAATTGACGTCCCCATGTAAGCTGCATTGCGCAACGGGACAGGCCGCTCTGATCATCTCAGGAACCCAAGGGCGCGACACGCCGGCCGGCGCCGCTCTTAACGGGCACAAACCTCTCCTGCGCCGCCTGGGGAGGACCTCACGATGCCGACCAGCAATTCAACCCTCTGCGCGGATGACCACCGGTACGATCATCCTCTCTCGCTCCAGTCCATCTGGGCAAGTTTGAGCTACTTTCAGGAAGTGTCCTCGGACGTCGTACTATCTCACAAACGTTCGAACCAACGAACCAACGACACAGCCGCATAAGTGCAAATCAGGACCTGCAACTATCTCAAACTGCTATTTGAGGCTGTGGCCTGCACGGTCGACGGATCGGCCGATCCGCGCACAACATGAGAACCGAAACGCCAGCGCCGAAGCCAATCGACCCCGCGAGATGTAAAGGGCGCTGTCAGCGGCTGGCGCGCCTACATCCGATAGCTCTGAATTCTGGATGATGGTGACATTAACCACGGATTGTTACCACTGAGTAGGATGAAGGTCGGCGACCGGAATCAAAGGCGGTGCGCGTCCGCTTTATGAGCCAATCAGCTCGTGGGCCGCACCGCACAGCAATCCGGTGCCCAGACCACACCTGAGCCGCAGAAGCCGTTCGCATTCGAGCCGGTCCGGACGGCCAGCAGAAGTTGTGGCGACGCATCGGGCAGCATATTTCGAGTTCGATACACCGCTGAATTCGCCCGCCGGCTCGCGCGCGATCACGGTTGATGTCCGGCTAGCGCCGCTTCGGCTTTCTCGCCGTCATCTGCCTGGCGCCGCAGCTTACGCTGGGCAGAACCCCGCTTTTATGGCAGTGTCGATGTGGCCACAGAGCGCAACACAGTACCTCCTCACCTGACATTGGTCACGCGGAGGCTTCGGGGTTAAACCCAGTGTTTTGGGTTGATGCGCATGGACAGCAGGTTCCAAGTGCTATGGGAGGACGATGACCGCATCTTTTGTCGGCCATTGCGCCCGGCTTCCGATGGCGCATGCAGAACTGTATTGGCGGTACTTCCCAAGGCGAAACACGCTTCGTCCGGCCTCCTCGATCGTCTTGATCACGAGTTTGCGCTGAAAGACCAATTAGATGAGACCTGGGCAATGCGGCCGCTCGGGCTGAAGTGCGATGGTGACCGTCCAGTGCTGCTGCTTGAGGATCCTGGTGGCCAGCCGCTCGAACAGTTGCTTGGTGCGCCCATGGACATCGGACGCTTTTTGCAGCTCGCGATCGGCATCGCCGCAGCCCTGAACAAGGTGCACCAACGCGGCCTCGTCCACAAGGACGTGAAGCCGGCGCACATTATGGTGAACTGCGAGGACGAACGGGTCCGGTTCACCGGGTTCGGTATCGCCTCGCGCCTCGCCCGCGAGCGACGCGCCCCTGGGCCGCCGGAATTCATCGTGGGCACGCTGCCCTACATGGCGCCCGAACAGACCGGATGGATGAACCGCTCGATCGATTTCCGCAGTGACCTCTATTCACTTGGCGTTACGCTCTATCAGATGCTGACCGGCTCGTTGCCGTTCTCAGCGGCACATTCCATGGAGTGGGTGCATTGCCACATTGCGCGAAAGCCAGTGGCGCCCGGCGAGCGGGTAAGCACTGTACCGGCTGCAATCTCGACCATAGTCCTCAAGCTGCTCGCCAAATCCGCCGAGCAACGCTACCAGAGCGCTTCAGGCCTCGAACATGATCTACGCCGCTGCCTGATCGAATGGGAAACCGGAGGCCGCATCGAAGAGTTTGCGCTCGCACAATACGACACGCCCGACCGACTGCGGATCCCTGAGAAGCTCTACGGACGGGACCGCGAGATTGAAGCCATGCTGGCCGCCTTTGACCGGATGATCAAGAGCGGCGCGCCGGAATTGATGCTGGTTACCGGCTATTCCGGCGTTGGTAAATCCTCGGTAGTCAATGAGCTCCATCGTCGCCTTGTTCCGTCCCACGGGCTGTTCGCATCAGGCAAGTTCGACCAATACAAACGCGATATTCCCTATTCAACGGTAGTGGAGGCTTTTCAGAGCCTCGTGCGGTTCCTTCTGAGCAAGAACGAAGCCGAGCTGACGCACTGGCGCCAAGCGCTTCATGGTGCGCTGGGCGCCAATGGACGACTCGTTACCGACCTGATCCCTGAATTGCGGCTGATCGTGGGAGAGCAGCCACCCGTCCCTGAGCTCCCCCCGCAGCAAGCACAGAACCGCTTCCGTCTCGTGCTCCGGCGCTTCATAGGGGTGTTCGCACAGTCCGAGCATCCATTGGCGTTGTTCCTCGACGATCTCCAGTGGGTCGATGCCGCCACGCTCGATCTGGTTGAGGACCTTTTAACCCGCTCCGATCTGCAATACCTGATGCTCATCGGCGCCTTTCGCGACAACGAGGTCACTTTCGCTCATCCATTGTGGTACAGGCTTGAGGCCATAAAGAGTGCTGGCGCTAACGTGCAGCAGATCATTTTAGCGCCGCTTGCCAGCTCACACATTTCGCGTTTGATTTCCGATGCTCTTCGCTGCGATTCGACGCGTGCCGCGCCACTCGCGAAGTTGATTCACGATAAGACGGCCGGCAACCCATTCTTTGTGATTCAATTCCTTCAGGCGCTTGCCGAAGAGGGATTGGTCCGCTTCGATCATGACGCACGGTTCTGGTGCTGGGATCTCGCTCGCATTCGCGTCAAGGGCCACACCGACAATGTCGTGGATCTGATGATCGCAAAGCTGACCCGCCTGCCTGCCGAGACGCAGATCACGCTGCAGCGGCTGGCCTGTCTCGGCAACGTCGCCGACACGAGGACAATTTCGATCGTCCTCGGTCGCTCCGAGCAGCGGGTACACGCGGATCTGTGGGAGGCCATTCGCCAGGAATTGGTCGAGCACCAGCCAGGAGTGTATCGGTTTGTCCACGATCGAGTGCACGAAGCCGCCTACTCGCTGATTGCTGATGATCAACGCGCGGCGCTGCATTTGCGAATCGGTCGGGAGCTACTGGCGCAGACCCCCGGGAGAAGTGGGAGAAGGCTATTTTCGAGATCGTCAACCAGCTCAACCGTGGCGAGTCCTTGATCACCTCGCGAGACGAACGCGAGCAACTCGCAGAGCTTAATCTGACAGCCAGCCTGCGCGCGTGGGAGGCGGCGGCCTACGCGGCATCGCTCAACTATGCCGCTGCCGGTGCCGCATTGTTACCAGACGACTGCTGGGAACAACGCCAGCAGCTTGCCTTTGCGTTCGAGTTGCATCGCGCCGAATGCGAGTTCGTGACTGGCTCGGTCCTGGAGGCAGAACAGCGCTTACAGGAGCTGACGACGCGAACCGCGACCGCTGCCGACCTTGCTGTCGTCGCGCGCCGTCGGGTGGATCTGTATACGGCGCTCAGTGAGCCGGACCGCGCGATTAGCGCCGGTCTCAGCTATCTGGAACAACTCGGGATTCGATGGGTAGTCCACCCAAGCGATGATCACGTCCGACGCGAATACGAGCACGTCCGATCTCGGCTCGGGAATCGGTCGGTCGAGGAGCTATTGGATCTGCCGCTAATGAGTGATGCACTCGCACTAGCGACCATAGATCTTTTGACGGCGCTCATGCCGCCGGCGTTTTTCACTGATGCGAACCTTCGCTCACTGGTGGCCCTAAAAGCGGTGGAGATCAGCCTCGAGTGGGGGAACAACGATGCTTCATGCGTTCCTTACGTCATGTTCGGCGCCATTGCCGGCGCGCGCTTCGGCGACTATCAGGCGGGCCTTCGATTCAGCCGTATCGGCACTGAGCTGGTCGAGCGGTGCGGATTTTCGCGCGTGCACGCCAGGACCTACCTGAACTATGGCAACCTTGTCCTTTCATGGACCAAGCACCTCCAGCATGCCCGAGACGCCTTTCAGCGGGCATTTGAGGCCGCGAGCAGCAGTGGCGATGTCACGTTCGCGGCCTTCAGTTGCGCCAGCTTGAATACGAATTTCCTTGCGGCGGGCGATGCGCTTGCAGAAGCGCAGCGCGAAGCCGAGCACGGGTTGCAGTTGAGCAAGAAGGCGAAGTTTGCGTTGGTGGCCGACATCATAATGCCGCAGGTTGCGCTAATCCGTATGCTGCGCGGCCTGACGCGGCGTTTCGGCGCTCTGCACGACGACCCGTCCGACGAGCTTCGGTTCGAACGGCGTTTGGCCGCCGATCCGGCATTCGCGCTGCCCGAGAGCTGGTATTGGATCCGCAAGCTGCAAGCGTGCTTCTTTGCCGGCGACTATTCGCTGGCCGTCGACGCCGCATCGAAGGCACGGAGACTGCCGTGGTCACCACCGCAGCTACTCGAGACGGTGGAATACGAGTTCTATGCAGCGCTATCGCACGCTGCATGCTGGAATTCGGCACACCCCGAACAACGTCAAGGGCACCTTGAGGCCCTGACTGGGCACCACACGCAGCTCGATTTGTGGGCACAGAATTGCCCGGAGAATTTCGCGGACCGCGCTATTCTAACCGGCGCCGAGATCGCCCGTCTCCAAGGCAGAGAACTGGACGCGGAGCGTCTCTATGAACAAGCCATCCGCTCCGCTCGCGACAACGGCTTCGTCCACCACGAGGCGCTCGCTTATGAATTGGCCGCGCGGTTTTACGGCGAGCGTGGTTTCGAAGAATTTTCTGGCATCTATTTGCGGAGAGCGCGCGACTGCTATGTTCGTTGGGGGGCAGACGGCAAAGTGCGGCAACTTGAGGATATGCATCCGCACCTCAGGGAGGCGAGATCAGAGCCAGGCCCGATGAGCACGATTGGAGCGCCGGTCGAGCATCTCGACCTCGCCACTGTCATCAAGATGTCGGAAGCGGTGTCAGGTGAGATGGTTCTGGAGACGCTTATCGAGACGCTCATGCGCACTGCCATCGAACAAGCAGGGGCTGAACGCGGTCTGCTGATCCTGTCGCACGACACCGAGCCGCGCATCGAAGCGGAAGCCACCACAACCGGCGATAAAGTTACTGTTGAAATGCGCAATACAGCGGTGACCGCGGATCTCCTTCCCGAATCCGTTCTCCATTACGTACTGCGAACTAGAGAGTGCGCGGTTCTCGAGGATGCCACGGTCCAGCCTCCCTTTGCCACGGACCCCTACGTTAATCAGCGCAACGCTCGTTCCATTCTCTGCATGCCCCTGATCAACCGTGCGAAAGTTATCGGCGTGCTTTACCTCGAGAATACACTGACGCCCTACGTTGTTGCACCGGCGCGAATTGCGGTGCTGAAGCTGCTCGCCTCACAGGCAGCAATCGCACTGGAAAATGCGGCTTTGTACCGCGATCTCGGAGAACGGGAAGCGAAAATCCGACGCCTTGTCGATGCCAACATCATCGGAATCATCATCTGGGAGCTTGAAGGTTCGATTCTGGAGGCCAACGATGCGTTTCTCAGCATCGTGGGATACGACCGTGAGGATCTCGTCTCGGGCCGCCTGCGCTGGACTGACCTGACGCCGCCTGAATGGCTCGACCGCCACGAGCGATGGTGGATCCCGGAACTAAAAAAGATGGGTAGCGTGCAGCCGTTCGAGAAAGAGTATTTCCGCAAGGACGGAAGCCGCGTGTCGGTGTTGATCGGCATGGCTGCGTTCGACGAACAACGAGACCAGGGTGTCTCCTTTGTCGTTGACCTGACGGAGCGCAAACGATCGGAAGTGGCTCTGCAGGAGAGCGAGGAGCGTTTCCGGACTCTCGTACAGTTCTCTTTCGACGTGTACTGGGAATCCGATGCGCGGCATCGTTTCATTCGCCAGGAATTCGCCGAAGGCATGGTCGATGCACCCGCGTCGGGCTCTGAACTTGGTAAGACGCGCTGGGAAGTGCCCTACTTGGAGCCCGACGAGGAGGCTTGGCGCAAGCATCGGGAGACGCTCGATGCCCACCTGCCGTTCCGCGATTTCGAGCTCGCGCGCCCTACGCCCGATGGCGGCAAGCGCTACGTGTCCGTCTCCGGGCTACCGGTGCTCGACAAGTCCGGGCACTTCATCGGTTATCGCGGCGTTGGACGGCACATCACCGAACAGAAGCGGGCCGCAGAGGCGCTGCGCGAGATACAGAAGGAGCTTGCGCACGCTAACCGCCTCGCCACCATGGGCGAACTCACGGCCTCGATCGCGCATGAAGTGAGCCAGCCGATTGCCGCGGCATCCATGAATGCTGGTGCGGCCGCGCGCTTCCTGGACAGAAATCCGCCGGATCTTGAGAGGGTCAGGGAATCACTGGACTGGCTTATGAACGATACCGCTCGGGCCAGCGACATCATCCAACGAATTCGCGATCTCGTAAAAAAAGCACCGCCCCGGAAGGATCGCTTGGACATCAATGAGGCGATCAGGGACGTTATTGAGCTTACCCGCGGCGAAGCGATGAAGAACGGCATCTCAGTGCAGACGGAATTTGCAGACAGCTTACCGCTTGTCGAGGGCGACCGCGTCCAATTGCAACAAGTGGTTCTCAACCTGATTATCAACGCTGTCCAGGCAATCGGCACGGTCGCGAATGGAGCCAAGAAAGTGCTGATCACCACCGCGCAGGGTGCACCGGACGGTGTTCTCGTCGAGGTGAAGGACTCGGGACCGGGGATGAGCTCTGAAACCTTCGAGCACGCCTTCGCCCCCTTCTACACGACGAAGCCCAGCGGTTTGGGGGTGGGACTGTCGATCTGTCGTTCGATTATCGAAGCGCATGCCGGACGCTTGTGGGTGACGCGCAACCAGCCCCACGGCGCAATTTTTCACTTCACCGTACCAGCCCACCCTGCCGACGCTTCTTGATTATGGCCGGATTGCTGGTTCCAACTTCGAGCACGCACCTCGCGCTTTGCGATCGAGAAGATCAAGTCGATCGAAGCCCTGCCGATCCTGGCTGCCGCGACGGGGATTAAATCACCAAGCTGTCGCAGAAACGGTCGAGGGATCACGAGGCGACTAGGCAAAACAGGTTGTGCATTTGCGCGCCTTGGTATCCTATTCTACGACGAGCGCGTAATCGACCTGTGCCGTTTAATCTGCACACCGTATCGCATTGCGCGAAGATGCAGAAACAAAGGAAAAGCATAAGTCGCACTGCTATCCGGGGCACGATACGCAAAAAACGTCGCACCAGATCCGCCTTGTTCTCGTCGACCCCATCCGTAATTTAATTGAATACGAACAGTTTTGATATGGTTGGCGCACCAGGGCTCGAACCGGGGATCCGCTGATCCAACATCGCCGCTCGTTCTCATCGCTCTGTTCGCGCTCGTCACGTCAGCCACTGCGGCAATCGAGCCTATGGCCGACTCGGTGCCCGTAAGCCGTGCCTCAGGGACGATCACTGGCAATGGATCGATTTCCGCTCTTCCGAATTGCCCCGGCGAAACAGGGCGCGGTTGGGGCGTGATTGATGCGATAGACCAGCGTGTCGATCTTGGCAGCGGACTTGTTGCTGAGCAACGTCAGGCCGCCCCGCAGCGAGCCCTGAACCGCTCGCGCCAGTGCATCACTTCGTCCTAAGTGCATCCGCCTTCCACTAGATCGAGCATGGAAAGGCCATAGATCACGAGGAGGTAAGGATTAGTGGCCGCTCGCACACGGCTTCGATGGCAAACCACATCGATTCGGGGCACGCCCCCCCAATCATCCTCACGCTGATTGGCGCGCGGCGCTGCAAATTGGTTGATCCGGTAACCCTAGGGCCCATTACGGCGCACATAGAGGAAATTGGCGCCCTGCGCGTCGGGCGCCCCTTGACACTCGTGTCAGTCGCCGGCGTTGCACGGCGCACCACATGGCGCGCGGTCGTAGGCGGCGCGGCCGTTGGCGCGGCCGCGGTTGGCACGGCATGTCTCCGCGTTCTGATTAACGGTCGCTACGGCTGCCGCTGATAGCTGTCGGTTCTAGCTTCTGAAGAGCGCATCCTGCGGGATGAGGTTCATGCAGGATGTGCTGTTCAGGTTTCAGGGGCGCTAGTGACAGGGGCCAAGGCGCGACAGAGCAGAGATCGAGAACTCCAGCGTCGCCAGCATCGCGAGCATGTCGCGTTGTCCTGCTCCAGGGCGGCGGGGGTCGGCAGAACATCTTGACGCTCTTTGATCTCTGGCCGAGCCGAAAGGCATGAAGCTCGAGGCCGAGTGATCCATAAAGGTCGAACGCAAATTGCGAGCAAGAAGGAACGACGCGGCCACGGAGGGCTTCTGCTCCTCGTTCAAGACCGAATGGACAGTGAGCAAGATCTATTGCACTGCGAACACCGATATTCGCGCCAATGCGTCCCCACCGGCAAAGCCTTCGCGGCGATATGGGCCCCATGCGGCTTAAATCTGGCAGCGTGATGGATTAATTGCGCGCCTGGCCCCCGAATTCATAAGCTCGTCTAGCACTTTGGCGGCAATACGCGGCAGCGCGCTCAATTAATCGAGCCGTCCACGTTTCGCCGGGCGACGATCCTGTCCTCGGTCCGCGACGCAACCACCCGGTTGATGGGCGACGCTGCGGTAAGATTTGGACCGATCTCCACGCTGGCATGGCAATGTGAAAGCGCAACCGGTCGGGAGGCAAGATTGTGGATGTGATGCCGGTCTGCCGGCCTGAGCGAGGGTTGTCTCTAGCACTAAGTTAAATGCTCCGCCACGATGAGTTCGAAGACGACGATCATCGCCACGACGATCCTCGATCGCCAGATCAATGTAGTGCTCCTGCTTCCGCGGCAAATCATGAGATCTGACCGATAGCTATCTACAGACCGTCGCTAGAGCAGGTGGACAAGGGCAAGCCAGCACGGATGCGAATCCCTGCCTGGTGGCAAGCGCCGGAGCCAGGGGCTTGGACGGCTTAGCCGGTTCGTATTTTTGGTTAGTCTCAGCAGCCGCGATCGAGTGACCCGAGACTGAAATGGTCGGCACCGGGTCAAACAGGAAAGTGACAGGCAATCGGACGTTTTTCCGTCTGCTCGCTAGGAGCGGACATGATGGCGCTGGCCCGGCAGGTTGGCTCCGGCCAAAAGCTGCCCCCGCCAAATGCAATTTTGTCCCTTTCCGGCTCCGGACGGCATCCCCGTATCGGGGTCGAGATCCTGATGCTAGATTTCCTTCGTCATCCCGGACAGGAGGACGACACGCCTGATAGCGTCTACAAGGTCATTGAACTGGTCGGTACCAGCAACGACTCGTGGGAGAAGGCCGCCGCAAATGCGGTCGAGCAAGCTGCAAAATCTCTCCGAGATCTTCGCATTGCAGAGGTCGTCAAGCTGGATATGCAGCTCGATGACAAGGGAAAGGTCGAGGCCTATCGCGCCAAGCTCAACGTATCGTTCAAGTTCGAGAGCTCCTGAGCCTCAGCACCTCGCCCCATGCGCAGGGCGAGGAGGACTCATTGGAAAAGGCGCGTTGCCCTGTTCGCCTAGCCGGACACTGTGGCCCGGTCTCGGAAGTTGGCCCTAGTCCGACCGGGACCGATATGCTTTGATGCGTCGAGGCGTGTGGCGCATGGTGGCCTCATGTACATGGTCATTCGCAAGTACACCAAGGTTCGTTCGGTAGCGGACGCCGCTCGCCGCGCCAAGAGCGGCGTCGGCCAGATCCTAAGGCAATCGCACGGCTTCAGATCTTACCAAGTTCTGGATGCGGGCGACGGCGTTGGTATCGCCGTGATGATATTTGACGATCGCGAAAGCGCCAATGCAGCGAACGACAAGATACTCGCGTTTGTTCAAGCAAGTCTACATGACCTCGATCTTGGAGTTCCCGAAATCACCACCGGCGAGGTTTTGGTGAACATAGAGCCGAATGAGTTCTCGGGCATAAAGTAGCTGAAACGCCGCCATTTGCGTGCCGGTTGCCCTCCTTTGCTCATGTCGTCGACTTGATGTTTCCATCTCGTTTGCACCGATCGCGCCCTGGACGCGCGTGCCATCCGCCATGAATATGCGACTACGCGTATTCTCGAGGAGTAGCAGCCACATGAAGCAACATACCTTCGAAGCATTTTCCACCGCCGCGATCTACTGGACACCGCTTGTGCTTATGGGCACCGCGATGCCGCCAAGAGATCCCGATGAAGACGACGAGGACGACGAAGAGGAAGATGACGCTGACGAACCGCCGGTCGTGCGCGAGCCGGACGAAGACTAGACTGGCGTGTTCGGCAGCCGGCGCTATAATATCTCTCATGGGCTGGGATGCGAAAGACATAGCGCTCCTCAACAGGCTCTGGTCCGCAGGACAGAGCGCGGCGCAGATTGCGCGTCGTCTCGGGTGCAGTCGTAACGCGGTCTGCGGCATGCTGACCCGTCTGGGGTTGAAGCGCGGCCACAAGCCGCCCACAGCAACGCCCAAGATAAGGCCGCGCCCGAAGCTGAGGCCGACCTCGTCGGCTGCCTGCGCCCGTCCAGTCGCACGGAAGGTGTCGCGGAACGCAGTGCAGAGGCAGCCGCCCAAGGAATTCAGCAAGCAGCAGCTCTACTCCATGCTGGCAGAGGCGGTCAGAAACACTGGCTAAGAGCTCACCAAGAATGTGGTTGTGCTCCCGCAAGTCCCTGGCCCAGTTCGACGGGTTCGGCAGTCGTATACCCATCCCAAGGCTTCATCTGCTTGGAGTCAACAGCAGCGGTAGATGATAGGCTGAACTTACTTGTGGTTTGCCGCCGAAAGCCGACATGTCACCGATTCAAGAGATCTTCGAGTAAGCGGCACGAAGTGGAAGCCGTAATGCCGGATCTGGCCCTTTGAATGACCTGCCGTCGATATCGATGACGCCGCAACGTCGGTGGCGATCGTCGTGCGCTCGAAAAGCGATGCTTGCCAACGGTAAGGCGCTGCTTGCGGCCAACTCACCTGTTCCGCCGCGAGGAACGATTGCATCAGCCGTGCTTTAACCGTCCGCACCTTTAATTGTTCGATCAGCAGTTTGCGAAAGCCGCCGCCGATCGAAGGACCAGTCAATGCGCATCCGTCTCGTTGGTGGCACGGGGCTTGTTCGATCGGCAATCCAGGCCAGACTGTCCGCCGAAGGGCCCGAATGCGTATTGGTGTCGCGCCACCCACCGCACCTGATACGCACCACATCACCCTCGATATGGTCGGACCACCGACGCTTCGAAATGGAAGGACGCTCTTGCCGGCGTTGATGTCGTTGTCAATGCGGCGGGTGCCCTGCAGGAACGGGACATGCAGGCGGTTCATGTTGCTGGCAGCGCGGCGCGGGGGCCAATGCAACAGTGCGAAGTCATTGGAGGTCTCAGCAGGCAGTTGCTGGGCCCGGCCCGGACCTAGCAGAATCCCGCGCTAGCTTCATTGTATGCGGCGCGCGAACCGTTGGGGCTGACTGACATCAGCGCCGAACTGAACCAAGGCTGGAGCCGAGTGACTTCCGCAGTTTGCCCGAAGCTGCAAATCAGAGTCCTCTGCTCTTGTCGCCGTTTGACCCTGAACGGACGTGCTAGGCATAAACAGCTGGACGCGGTGTGGTGTGAGGTCTTGGCTTTGGTTTGCTCGGACGTCCGCATCACGGACTGACGCGCTCGCACCAAACCCCTGTCTTACTGGGCTTGATCGCAGGCCTGCAGGATCCGGACAAAATCAGCCATGCTGGATCGATCTTCAGCCATAGCTGCAACCTGAGTATTGGACACGCGTTGGCTTCCCCGTCTGAACCACATCAGGAGGTCGGCGATGTTTCTCATGGCGGACTCTCTGCACAAACTACGGCCGTAAGCGTCTGTTGAGCGGCGAAGCGCCGCTAGATCGGGAGAAGGGCCGGCGGGCGCTACGCCGCCGGTCTCGTCCCGCAACTGCCGGCTCGCAGGGCCGGTTCCGTTACTTTTCAGTCTGGATGTATCAGTAACATTAGCCCTCGGTCGGCGCCATCGCGCGCAGGTATGAAGTGACCATACTTAGGTAGACGTGGGTTAGTGAATCGGGATCGGGAGCCATCCCGACCGGCACCGTTCGAATTGGAGGCTGCCGCCGACCAGGCCATCGCTGCCTGCGGTCGAGACACCCGGGAGACGGTCAAGGCGCTCATTGTCGCGAACGGCTTCCTCGAGGCGCAGGTCGAGGATTGCGAGCCTCGGTTTCCCCCGGCTACTCGCGCGGCCGGTTCGTCGTCCGCGCGACCGTCCCCCGAATTGATCAAGTAGGACCTCGAAACCGCCGTCGAAAAGGCGTCCTCGATCAAGCTGCAGATCCGAGCTTCATCCTCCACGACCAGAACTCGAATGGCATTACTCGCCTCGGCGACCGATGCGGTCGTCTCGCGTGACGGTAAGTGCGTTGGCCCGCGAATGTCGTGCGCCTCAGCCGTCGCGAGCCGTTATTTGGAAGTCTACCGGTTGTCGGAATGCTCTTCGCGATGTGCGAGGCGGGTCGACGGCGCGGCTCGGATGCGGCCTACGGCAGTGCCGCCAGGTGCCCGGCTACGACGAGGTGGTTCAATTCTCGACGAGAGCGCCCACGCAAAAATTTGCCATGTGCGCGACGGCCTCGGTGCTGTGATAGTCACCGAATTCGGCAGTGGCCTCCTTGCCAGCGTACATTCGTGCGATTCCAGCGCCGCCAGGGTGATGAGGGGCCCACTCGGTGATGTCATAAACTTTTCCCGAGATGATGATCCAGCAGTCGTTCTGTGTGTTGTGCAGAGCGACCTCTTCGCGCGTGACGCGGCGCGTACCCTTCGCCGGATTGGCGGGCATCCAGAGCTTGATCCCACCGTACCTTACCTTGGCGGTTCGGCGGAAGTCCCACGGACCTAGCCTCTTGGCAGGCAACTCGCTGCCGATCTTGCGGGCGTCGTAGGCGTAGATCCAGGAATCGTCCTCGCCGCCGCGCTTATCGTGGGCAAAGGCAGGACTCACACGCTCATCGAGTCTCTCCAGTAGCGCCTTCTGCTCAGCGGTGTCCTTCGCTCGCAAATGGTCGAAGGCGAATTTGGATCCCAATTGAAAGCGGGTAGCGCGGTAATGCCGCACGCGTTCGTAGTGCAACAAGGCTGTAGGCACATCGCGCTGGTGAAGCGCAAAGGCGCTGGCAAGGGCGGCGGCGTCTTCGAAGGACTGAGCAGCTCCTTGACCGAATGTGGGAAGCATCGGGTGCGCCGCGTCACCGAGCAGGCAGATGCGGCCCTGCACCCAGGTTTCGAGCGCATCGCGATCGTAGAGACCCCACTTGGTAGGACGAACGATCGCCCCCGACAGAGCGATGAGGTCGTCTCTGCTGGGATGGCCCGCGAATGCCTCGCCGACCTCGCGAACGATCTCCTGCTGACTGACGGGAAACCAGTCGCCCTCCTCCTGCTCGAACGCGGCGGACTCAGGCTCATAATGCGCGATCCACACGTTCAACAACTCGCCGCCGCGTACCCAGTACGTGGTCGCGCCGCTCCTATCCGCCCGATGGCGGTCCATGCTGAAGGAGTTGATGGGATTGTGGTCCAGCGGGTTACCGTTCGCTTTGCGGAGGGACGCAACCCCCGTCCGCGGAATGAGTCCTCGAAAGCAGGTTACCTCCGTCCAACGCTTGGGACGCGAATTCGGCCACGCCAGCTGTAACGTCGCAGAGTTGATCCCGTCCGCACCTACGAGAAGCTCTCCCGTGGCGGTTCGACCATTCGAAAAGGTCGCTATTACCTCGCCTGCGGTCTGACGCAGCTGCGTCAGTCTGCAGTCCATGTGCACCGCGATCGGGCATGGCGCGCCGCTGTCCATACCGAAGTCGGACACTCGCTTGTACAGGCACATCAAAAGGTCCAGCCTGTGCATGTGATGAAAGCCGGCGCCGTCGCCTGCGGCGGTGACATGATCGAATGGCCTCTTTGTCACGCTCCCATCTGCGTTGAACTGTCGTGTCGACTCCAGGATTGCCGCGCGGCCGCCGTCAAGGACCCCGTCGGGGCCTTTGGAATCTCCCCCATCCAGGTCGACGCCTAGCCAACGACATATTCGCGCCCCGTTGGGCGGGATGTTCAACCCGGCGCCTGCGGTGCTAGGCACCTTCGCTTGCTCGTAGACATCGACCGATGCGAACACTCCCGACTGACGCAGCGCCAAGGCCGTCATCAACCCGCCCATTCCCGCACCGACGATCACTGCCCTCATCCATCTTCCTTCCGATGCAATCGAACGCCCCTCAACTCGCGGCTGGAATAAGTTTAAGGCGCCTCAATGGGCTCGAGACTAGCGCCGGGCTGATTGGCAATAAAGGATCTTGTCGCACGCCAAATAGAGTTCTGGAGTTCCTCGGTCATCGGCCTCCGTGAGCAAACGCGCCGACCGAGCGCCAACTTCCATTGAGGATGAGCCAGTCGCGTCGGCTTGGCGCTGCGTTGCAAACCTCGGTCCTCGTCTACGAACCGACATTTGGCGCCGCCTTCCGAAGGGAGCGACCGGGCAGTGCGAAAGGTCGTCGGACCTACCCGATCCTTTCATTGGCCCTCGCAGCCAGCAGCCAGACGGTGCGGTATACTCGGCGGTACAGGCATCATCGGCAGCACCGGCACGAATGGCGGCGCCCTGGCGCCCGGCAGCGGGTCCGGTACCCTGCGGCCCAAGGCAGCCTGGTATTCACGGCAGCATCGAGCCATTTGGTCGAGGTCTCGTCGGCGAGCAGCGACCGCACCGATGTAACGTGCACAGCTTGCTTCCCGGCATCCTCGACTTCGAACGAATGCGACAGCCGAGGATAAAGCATGTAGCGCCCGGTCGCACAGGCAAGCTCGCGCTCCTGAAGGTGAAACCGCGCATGCGCAAATCGGTCGAAATTGCCGGCGTGGTCGTAGTGCAGATGCGTGAGAATCACGTCCTTGACGTGGGCAGCGTCGATATCGAACGCGGCAAGCGTCTCTACCGGGCAGCGCAGGTAATTTCGCCTGCGCTGCTTCGCGACCTCGGCATTGAACCCGGTGTCGATGACGAAGATGCGGCCGCCTCCCCTCGCCAGCCACACGAAATAGTCCATCGGCATTGGTCCAAACGCGCCCTTGATCATGGGCCGTTTCGCTTTTGCGTCACCAGTCGCAGCGGGATGTTATGCAGGTTGGCGCGCCTCGCACGGCCGGCTCTGTCCTGCCGAGCGCCTGGGCGATCTCGTCGGGTCGGCGCCCAGCCGCCGCCATCACCAGCAGCTGTTGATGCTCTTCCGGTGTCCACCTCCGGATCAACGGATAGCGTGACTGTGCCATCGTCCCGCGTCCCCCAGCCTGTTGCCAGGTTATCGGGCTGCAATTGCTGAGTCGCGCTTTAACATATGATGCCTATCTCGCAGGACGAGGCGAGCGGATGGCGCCGGACTGAGCCAGCACAGGGCTTGGATGGAGGCTCCACGGCGGGGCAAGCCGGTAGTTTTCCGGGCCGTAAAATTTCGTCGGCTTTAATAATTCGAGCGAATGATCGCTCCGATGACCGGAGACCTTGACCATCAAGCAGAGGCCATCGCCGCAATGCGCAAAGCGGTCGCCGCGACCTGTGCTGCCGAGCGTTTGAAGTGGTTGAGGGCCGCTTTGGCGTGGAAACATCTTGAAAGCTTGGCGAAGGGCAAGTTGGCAGCGTGAAACTCCCCGCGAGCGGCCTGTTCGCTGGTCAAGACCTGGCGCAGTTTTCGATCATCTCCGCGAGCGCGGAGCAGAGGACGGGCTTCTCCAATCGGGGAGCATTGCGGAAGCCGCCCGGCAATCCATCGGATGTGTGGCCGGTCAGGAAGAAAAATTGCAACCCGCGACCACGAGTGATCTCCGCCACCAGTTCAGTTGTTTCATCGGCAAGCCTCAGGTCGAGAATGGCCAGATCGAAGTCAGCCACCCGCGCGACTTCGATTGCTTCCTTCAGGGTGCCTGCTTCGGCGATGACCTTGTCGCCCAACTCCTCCAGCATGTCGCAGAACATCATGCGGATCGGCGCTACGTCCTCCACCACGGAAGATTGAGAGTGCGCCCATGCTCCGTCTCGTCGGCCTCCGCCATGCAGCCGGCCAGCTCCCTGGGGCCCTCGGATCGGCCTATGTTCACTTTTGGACACATTTTCAGGGAACAAAGCCGCCGCAACATAGGTAGGTTCCAGCGTTCCGAGACGGAGTGAACATGACAGCGCCGTCGCCTCTCATCTTGGTGGTGGAGGATGAATACCCATTGCAGGCGGTGGTTGAGGAAGCCCTGCTGGAGGCAGGCTTCGCGACTGACATCCTCTCGTCTGCCGAGGAAGCTCTGACTCTCTTCAGAAGCGGCATGAAGGAGTACCGGGCGCTCGTCGCGGATGTGAACCTCAAGGGCACGCTCAGCGGTTGGGAATTGGCCAGACAGCTCAGACACGAGAGCCGACGTTTCCCGTGGTCTACATGACGGGCGCTGCGGCGAACGATTGGGGTTCGCAGGGCGTCCCAAATAGCATCCTGTTGCAGAAGCCGTTTGCACCGGCCCAGCTTGTCACTGCGGTCTCGAAGCTCCTCAATGAGGTCCCACCGACGCACAAGTAAAAACCGCGGCCGTCATTGGCTCACACAGCAAGCCAGCTTCCCAACCGTCCATGGCGGCAGGAACGAAGCTCGGCAATGAACATTTTTTAGTCCCAGGTGGCTCGTTCGCTCTGCCTGCAATGGCGCAGGGTATGCTCACGTGCGGCAAATGCGATGAGATCAACAACAAGATCGCGCACCATAGCCGGTTGTTGTCTCTTGTCACTGACAAGATCGCGAGAGAGGGTATCGCCGACTTGATCGAGGAAATGACGACGGAGAAAGCGGCACTTCATCCCAACCAGAGGAGAAGTAAGCTCGCAGTCGATTGCGCCAATCCGCGGTAGATCCTCGCCGACAGTTCCATCAACATTCTCTTTCTCGCAGCGCGACCGCAGATGCGAGCAATCAAACTCTCTCCTGAATTCTTGCAAATCTCTGCCATTTACCAAGGGCAGATTTGCTTCCGGTGAAGCGTGTCGATCAAGCGTGTCGCAAGACTGGTGCACACGTCAGGCCCGCTACCGACATGAAATGGGAGTTACGCCATGCAGCATCTGCCGAACGATACCTTCGACGTCATCCTTGACCAGTTTGGTCAAATCGAGACCGTGTACGGAGATCTCGGATTTCCCGCAGCCAAGGACGTCTGGGGCGGCAACGACACCGTGACGGCAACCGTCACCGAGCTCAATACGAGGCTCACGATCTTCGGCGATGACCAATCGATGCTGCTTGGTCACTCGCAAGGCGGAAACGACACATTGTTCGCCGATATCGGCGGCGGCTGGAACACCGCTCTCGTGGTAGGCGATGCCCAATCGATGATCGACGACGCCAACGGCGGCAACGACACCATCGTCGCGGATGCCCATGGCACGGTCTACACCACTGTCTCGGCCTTCGGCGACGTCGCGGGCGACATGTCGGGCAACGCGCAGGGCGGCCATGACGACATAACCGGCTCGATCGCGTGGCGCGGTGGCGCCAACCTGTTCGCCGGCGATGCCGGCGGTTCCATGATGACACCTCGCACGGCGGCAACGACACGCTCGATGTCAGCGTGCTCACCACGACGGCGTGGCGACCGTCAGTGGCGACGCCATCGGCGCCTTGCGCGGCCTTGCGCAAGGCGGCAATGACAATATGACGGTCACCTTGAACGGCGACAGCGCCATAGCCGGCGCGACCTTGTCGGGGGACTCGTCGACGTCCCTGATGGATCTTACCGAGGGCGGCGACGATGTCCTGACCGTCAAGATCGAAGGCCAGTACGCGGATGCGGTCTCGTCAGTGTACGGCGACGCGCCGATCATGGCCGGTCATTCTCATGGTGGCAACGATATCAATGGCGGCGTCGGCCGGGATTTCATGTATGGCGATGCAGGAATCTATGAACCGGCGGCGCCAGGCTCGATCACCGGCGGCAGCGACACGCTGAACGGCGGATCGGGCGACGACTGGATGTGGGGCGGAGGAAACAGCGACTTCTTCGCCTTCAGCACCGGCTCCGGCAACGACACGATCGCCGACTTCGATCAGGGCACAAGGCCGTCGGCAGCACCGCAGCGGAACACGATCTGATCGATGTGCAGGATTACGGCTTCGCGGACTGGGCGGCGCTGTCGAGTCTGATCAGCGACAATGCTTCCGGCGATGTCGTGATTCATCTCTCCGGCAACGACTCGATCACGCTGGACGGGATTCACGCGGCGAACCTGCATCCGACCGACTTCATCATCTGAGGGAATAAATCAAAGCGGCGATGTCGTACCCCGTCGCGCGGGGCGACATCGCAATCGCGAGTGCGCAACGACCAGTTTCGCCGCACGGCGCAGCGAAGCCTGTCGCGAACAAACTCTGTCCCGAATTCCAGCAAATCTCCGCCATCGACCAAAACTAGATTCGTCTCCGTGAAGCGTGGTCACAGCACGTCGCGCAAGAGTTTTGCCGATGTCAGGCCCGCCTCCGACAATGAAATGGGAGTTACGCCATGCAGCATCTGCCGAACGACACCATCGACATCCTGCTCGACCAATTTGGCCAAATCGAAACCGTCATCGGAGATCCGAACTTTCCGACCACCACGGACGCCTGGGGCGGCAACGACACCGTGACCGCAACCATCACTCAGCCCGAAGCAGAGGTCACGATCTTTGGCGACGACAACACGACGCTGCATGGCCAGTCCCACGGCGGCAACGACACGCTCACGGTCAACGTCAACTACGGCTGGAACGCCGCCCTCGTGGTCGGCGATGCCCAGGCGATGACCGACGACGCCAAGGGCGGCAACGACACGATCGATACCCAAGACCACTCGATGTACACCAACGTGCATGCTTTCGGCGATGTCGCCGGCGACATGTCCGGCAATTCGCACGGCGGCAGTGACACCATCACGGGCGCTGTGGGCTGGCGAGGCTTCGACAATGTGTACGCCGGCGATGCCGGTGGCTCCATGAGCGGCACGGCGCAGGGCGGCAACGACACGCTCGACATCAGCTTGAACACCCGGGAGGGTTCAGCGAGAGCCAGCGGCGATGCCATCGGCTCCATCAGCGGCGATGCGCATGGCGGCAACGACAACATCATCTTGACCATGAGCGGCGAAAACGTCTGGGCCGGTGCGTCGCTGTCGGGAGATTCCTCCACGTCCCTGACCGACAACGCACAGGGTGGCGACGACATCCTCAAGGTCAAGATCAGCACCGAGTACACCGACGATGCGCGCGATCTGCTGTTCGGCGACGCTCCGACCATGTCCGGCAATGCCCATGGCGGCAACGATATCCTCACCGGCGGAGCGGCCACCGACTTTCTGTATGGCGATGCGAAGGTCTATGATCCCGCAACACCGGGCTCGATCACCGGCGGCAAGGATATGCTCAACGGGGGCGCCGGAAATGACCAGCTTTCGGGCGGCGGAAACAGCGACACCTTCGTCTTCAACACCGGGTCCGGCAACGACCTCATCACCGACTTCGATCAAGGAAACAAGGCGGCCTGCAGCACCGTGACCGAGCACGATCTGATCAACCTGCACGATTACGGCTTTACGGACTGGACGGCGCTGTCGAAGCTGATCAGCGACAATGCCGACGGCGATGCCGTGATTCATGTATCGGCGAGCGACACCATTACACTCGACGGTGTCCACGCCGCGAGCCTGCACCCGACCGACTTCCTCATCTGAGAAAAGC
The DNA here is from genome assembly GCF_023101105.1 of Bradyrhizobium sp. 155. Taxonomy (NCBI): domain Bacteria; kingdom Pseudomonadati; phylum Pseudomonadota; class Alphaproteobacteria; order Hyphomicrobiales; family Nitrobacteraceae; genus Bradyrhizobium; species Bradyrhizobium sp. 155. The sequence continues at coordinate 4,856,760 of NZ_CP064704.1, forward strand.
AGGCATCTCGCCCCGCCTACAGCGGGGCGAGACCCGGGTTCCTCCCCGCCCACAGGATCCCTTCAGCCGCCCCCTGACGCTGGCCACCCGCCTTTGGCCGCGACGAGCGAGTTGATGTCGTCGAACTTCTCCGTCAGGTCCGCGACCAGATGCGTCGTGCCGGGATGTAGCGGTCCTGCCTCATTGGCGGTCACCGTTCACGAACTTGCCCCATGGGCTATCCGAACCGCGGATAGTCTAGGATCGCGGCTCGGCCCGGGTCAGATGCCGTGCTTGGTGCCGGGTCCAGTTGGCAAGAGCTAAGAAGCTCTTCTAATTGCCCGGCCGACCTTCTGCAGAGCCTCGAAGGCTCCCATGCGCTGATCAACCCAGCCTGCCAAAGCGGCCTGGGGTTGATGGATGTCTCCCAAGACCGACATCGCCTGCATCGCCTCACTGAGGTCGGAATGGTCGCCCGAGGCAACTGATCCAAGCATCGCGGAGCCGAGCAGGACGGCCTCCGGAGAGGCTGGCGCAGCGACCGTCAAACCCGTCATATCGGCGAGGACCTGCCGCACGAGGCGGCTCTTTGCGGCACCGCCGCTGACCACGATCGTATCGACCGCAATGCCCTTGTCTTGCTGAGCGCGAACGATCTGCCGGGCCCCGCAGCCGAGGCCGCAAAGCCCTGCAAGATAAAGCGCGAGCAGACTCTCCAGATCCGAGCGCATATCAAGGCCCGCAATCAGTGCGCGCGCGCCGGGATCGGCGAACGGCGCTCGATTGCCGAGGAATTCGGGGACGACATGAAGCTGGCCGACCAAATCCGGGAGCATTTCGGCACCGCCGCGTGATTCGATTTCCGAGGCAAGCCAATCGGCAAGCGTCTGCTGCTTCTGGCCCGCAGCCTGTGTCGCTTGCGCGGAATTCGGATGCATCTGCAACAGATGCTCGATCGCAGCGCCGGCGGCCGACTGTCCGCCTTCATTGAGCCAAAGCCCAGGCACCATGGCGGAGAAATAAGGTCCCCAAACGCCAGGGACGAAGGATGGGTCCGGTGTGGTCGACATGGTGCGGGCGGACGTTCCGAATACATAGGCCATGCGCGTGAGCACCGTACCCGCCGCTCCGCGCGCCCCCACCGTACCAACCCCGCCGGCATGTGCATCGATGAGGCCGGCGGCGACCGGCGTACCCGTCGCGAGTCCGAGATCGGCCGCGGCCTTCGCCGTCAGGCCCGCTGCCAGCCTGGTCCCGCCGGGCACGATCTCGGTGCCGATCCTGCGGAACTGCTCATCCGGCAGCACGCCGAGGCCAATCCTGCGGAAGAATTGATCGTCCCAGCGGTCTTCGTGGCCCAGATAGGTCCACTTGCACGTCACGGTACAAATGGAGCGGGACAAACTCCCTGTTGCACGCCAAGTGAGAAAATCAGTCAAGTCCATAAACTGCCACGCATGGGAGAACGTCTCGGGCATGTTTTCGGCGAGCCACAACAGTTTCGGCGTCTCCATCTCGGGAGAGATCGTTCCGCCGACATAGTCGAGAACTTTCTCGCCCGACTGGTTGATACGGCGCGCCTGATCCGCAGCGCGGTGATCCATCCATACAACGACGTTACGAGCAGGATCGCCGGACGGCCCGACGGGCAGCGGCACACCCGCCTCGCCAAGCACCACCAGCGAGCAGGTCGCGTCAAAGCCGATGCCAGCGATACTGTCCGCCGCGATACCCGCCTGCACCACCGCGCTACGCACGCTGCGGCATACGGCACGCCAGATATCCTCGCTCGACTGCTCGACCACGTCGCCAGCCTCCCGCCAAAGTGCAACAGGGGCGCTGTCACTCGCCAGGAGCCTGCCGGAGCGGTCGAAGAGTCCGGCCCGTGCGCTGCCGGTGCCGACATCGATGCCAAGGAAATGGCGGTTATCGGGTTGCTTGTTCATCTCAGGATCGCCGATCGGAAGATGTTACAGATCGTTGCTCTGCGGCAGAATGACGAGGTCGCGGATGGTGACGTTTCTCGGGCGCGTCAACATGAAGAGCACTGCCTGCGCGACTTCCACGGGCTGCATCAAGCCACCGGCCGCCATTTCCTCCTCGATCTTCTCTTTGGGCCAATCCTTGATGAGCGCGGTCACGACTGGACCGGGCGCAACGGCGCCGACGCGCAAACCGTGTTTCGCGACCTGCCGGCGGAGAGTATGCACAAAAGCCTGCACGGCGTGCTTGGACGCGGTATAGATCGGTTCCCAGACGACAGGCACGAGACCTGCGATCGAACTGGTGACGATGATGTCGCCGCTCTTGCGCTCAACCATGTGCGGCAGCACCGCATGGATCGACCGGAACAGCGCATTGACGTTCAAATTGAGCATGCGGTCCCACGCGTCGGGATCGCCGCCAAGCACCTCGCCGCCGACATAGGCACCAGCATTCGCATGGAAGATGTCCAGTTGACCCGCTTTCTCCAGCACCTGCGGCATCATCTCTTCCATGCTCAGGGGATCGGTGAGGTCGATACGTAAAGGAATCGCCTGATCGCCCAGCGCAACGCAGGCGCTGCTCAGCGCCTCCTCCGCCCGATCGATCAGCACTACCCGCGCGCCGGCCCCGATCAATGTTCTAGCGCATTCGAGACCGATGCCCGATGCGGCGCCGGTGATCGCCGCGACTTTTTCTGCAAGTTCCTGGGCCAAGGCTTGTCCTTTTCCTATGAGAGTTGTTCAAGCTCGGCCGTGGGAAAGGCGCGAGCGCCGTGCCAGCGAATCGACGATGACTGCAATGGCAAGGACTGCGCCCGTAATCATGTACCGCAGCGACGAGGAGAGATCGAGCAGCGTGAGGCCGCTCGCGATGGACTGGATGACGATGACGCCGAGGAGCGCGGAATAGGCGCTCCCGCGGCCGCCAAACAGGCTCGTGCCACCGATGACCGCGGCGGCGATCGCGTTGAGGTTCACATCCCCGGTCCCGGCCTGCTGGCTGGAAGATGCCAGCCGCGCTGCGGCCAGAATGCCGCCGGCAGCGGCCAGCGTGGAGCACAACATGAATGCGGTCGAATAGACCCGGCGAACGTTGATGCCAGCCCGACGGGCCGCCTCGCGATTGCCGCCGACGGCAGATATCGAGCGGCCCCATTTGGTTCTCGTCAATGCGTAATTCATGATCACGCACAAGCCGACGAACAGACCAAACATCCAGGGAATGCCGCGCCCGAGATTGAGATAATAGACAACGAATTCGAGCACGATGGTGACCAGCAGCGCCTTCAGCACCATGCGGCCAAGCGAACTGGCCGATAGCCCCGCCGCCCGCCGGCGCGCGGCCGTTCGGTAGCCGGTCACGAACATAACCACGCTCGCGACCGCCGCCAGCACGTAGGATACGATCGACGGCATGACGAGCATCTGTCCGAAATTGACCAGCGTCGATCCATACGGAAGGTTGATCGAGCCGGAGGAGCCGAGCAGATACAGCTGCAGGCCGAGCCACGTCAGCAGGCCGGCCAGCGTCGAGACGAAGCTCGGCATACCCAGACGATTGAACAAAAATGCATAGAGCGCGCCGATGGCAGCGCCCAGCACCAACGCCGTGACGATCGCCACGGCGACCGGCCAATCCTGAGCGACCCAAAGCACGCCGACGAGCGCCGAAGAGAACCCGCTCACCGATCCGACCGACAGATCGATCTCGCCGACCATCAGGATACAGACGATGCCCAGCGAGATCACACCCACTGTCGCGCAATCGAAAAGCAAATTGACCAGATTGTTCGGCGCGAGAAAAACAGGGTTGAGAGTCTCGAACGCCGCGCAGATGACGATGAGCCCGACGACCACCGGCAGCGCTCCGAGATCACCCGACCGCACACGGTCCACAAAGGCGCCGATCATGTTTCCAAGCGTGTCCGCGTGCTTGACTCGTTCGTCACTGCGGTCGAGCAACCGCGCCGTCGAAACCTGTTGCGTGTCGTCGGTCATCGCCCAAGCTCCGGCGACTGAGGGGCGCGGCGCCGCCTGGCGCGGCGCGAGACAGAATTTTCGTCCGCTCCGGTAATCGCCGTAACGAGATCCTGATTGGACACGTCGGGATCGAACTCGCCGTTGTTGCGACCGAGGCGCAGCACCACGATCCGATCGGCAACCGCGCGGACGTCCTCCATGTTGTGACTGATCATGATGACGCCGAGACCGCGTGCGCGAACGCGTTCGACGAGGTCTAGCACCTCAGCGGTTTGGGCAACGCCGAGCGCCGCAGTCGGCTCGTCGAGCAGAATGAGTTTCGGCTCAGTCAGCAGCGAGCGCGCGATCGCCACGGTCTGGCGCTGTCCGCCGGAGAGCGACGCCACGGGCTCTCGCACGCTCGGGATCCGCGCTGACAGCTCGTTGAGCAAGGTCCAGGCGCGAAGCTCCATGGAGACCTCGTCGAGCCGCAGCGGGTTGAGCTCGCGGCCGAGGAAGATGTTTGCGACCACGTCGAGATTCTCGCAGAGGGCCAAATCCTGGAAAACGGTGGCGATGCCGAGGCCGAGTGCCATGGATGGGTCGGACAGGACAACATGTTCACCGCCGAACGTGATCGTTCCGGAGGTGGGTTGGTGCACGCCGGCAAGGATCTTCACCAGCGTGGATTTTCCTGCACCGTTATCACCCACAAGTGCCACGACTTCGCCGGCATGCACATCGAGATCAACATCGGTCAGGGCGGACACGGCGCCGAAATGCTTGGAAATTCCGCGAAGACTCAAGACCGGCTTGCGCGGTCCGCCCTGCGCGTCATCGGCATCCGAGATCGTGGTCATGTCCCAATTCGCCCTCTCATCCTTCGTCCCGGCCGCCGGAAGCGGCCGGGACCGACGTCGTCACTGCGTGATGCCAAGCTTCTTGCAACCCGCGGCATATCGGCCCGTGCAGAGCTGATCGGCCGTCTGGATCTTCTTATCGATAATCTCCGCCTTCAGGTTCTCCTGAGTGACGACGGCCGGCACGAACAACTTCGATGGCGCATTGAATAGCGTAGCTTCCGCCTTGGGCATCTCTCCGGAGAGGAATTTCACCGCCGCTTGCGCCGCAGCAGCTGCCACGATCTCACCGGGTTTGGAGATCGTGTTGTACTGATCGCCTGCGATGACGAGCTGAAGCGCGGCAATCGTCGCATCGTTGCCCGTCACCGGCGGCACCGGCTCGATACCTGCGGCCTTGAAGGCGGCAATTGCGCCACCGCCCGTGCCGTCATTGGCAGCTACGACGCCGAGGATCTTCTTGCCGAAGCGGGTGATCTGGCCACTCGCCCATTGCTGCGCCTTCGGCGGCGCCCAGTCCGGCGTGTCGTATTCGGCCAGAATTGGATAGCCGCTCTTATCAAGCCCCTCGTGGATCCCCTTCTTGATGAGTCCCGCAGCGGCATCGGTCGGCGATCCATTGATTTCGAGTACGCCTTCGCCCTCCTTCGCCGTCGCGTTGGCGGCCTTAAGATGCTTGACGAGCGATTCGGAGATAGCCTTGCCGATGGCTTGATTGTCGAAGGACACGTAAAAATCGACCTTGGCGTCGGGGACCGGCCGGTCATAGGCAATGACCTTGATGCCTTGCGATTGTGCCATCTTGACCAGGGATGCCGCGGCAGTGGAGTCGACGGGGTCGAGCACGATTACCTTGACGCCCTGCGAAATCACCGAGTTGAATTGCTGTTGCTGCCGCGCGGCATCCGCGCTGGCGTTCTGGTAGATCACCTTGCAACTGTCGCACAGCTTCTTCATCTCTGCGACGAAACCCGGATAATCATGTTGTTCATAGCGGGTGGAGGCCTGGTCCGGCATCAGGAAGGCGACGGTCGCGTTCTTCACCTCTGCGGCCCGCGAAGAAATGGCTGTTGTGCCGAGCAGCGAGAGGGCTATGCCAATTGTGCCCGCATATTTAGCAGAGAACTTTCTCATTTCAGATTTCCTTTCCAGACTGGGTGTCAGGGTGTCGTCGTTGATCCTTCGAAGTCAGGCCCTCGCTGCTTCCGTTTCCGACGGCACGATGAGCGCCGGTGCTCGGAGCCGCGCAGAATTCTGGTCGAACGATTGCTGTCGCGGACCGCCGTCGGCGTGTCCGCGTCATTCTTCCGTAACGATCCTCCTTCTTTGCTCCTATGCGGCTAGGCCGCGTGCGCCGCATCGATGTTGTGCGCCAACAATCGTCTGAAGCGCGAAGGGGGCATGCCTTTCTCGGCCAGGAACTGCCGGTTAAAATTGGAGAGATTGTTGAAGCCGACCTCGAAGCAGATGTCGGTGATGGAAGCCTGCTCGTTGCTCATCAATATCTGACAAGCGAGATTGATACGCAGCCGCTTAACGTATTGCACCAATGACATGCCCGTGTGCCGGCGGAACGAGCGCGAAAATGCGCTTTGCGATTGACCGGCGATCGCAGCAAGCTCCGCTTCGCCGAAAGGTTGCGTCAGATTCTTCCGGATGAATGCGAGTGCCTTGTTCATTCCCGCCGACATGTAGCCAGACGGATCGGGCAGATAGTTTGGGCTGGACAGCGGACGCGCCTGTCGGGCGGCGCGACAGAGTATCCCCAAGATCATCAAGAACAGCTCGATCCGGCGCACGCCGTTCGCCGCGACGATCTCCTCCATGAGTGGGACGAGCGCATCGCTCGTGCTGCGGGTGAACAGCGCACCACGCCGGGAAAAATCCAGCAGTGCGGCAAGGCCCGAAAGCTCAGGCATGACCTTCATAAGGTCGCCGATGAATTCTTCGCTGAATTGAAGGATGCGTCCGCGTAGCGGGATGGCGCACTCTGCCGGCAGATCGCTCACCCAATTGTGCGGCAAATTGGGGCCGGTGAGCACGAGATTACCTGGTTCGAAGTCGCCGATGAAGTCACCGACGAAATAGCGTCCGCTGGTGGCCACGACCTGATGGAGCTCGTACTCGGGATGGAAATGCCAGCGGACGGTGTGGAATGGGTAGCCGTGCGACCACGCCTTGAATGACTCGCCGCGCCGTATCTGGACAACTTCCAGGTCCGGTTCCATGTCCGCTCCCTTCAGGCCGGTGCGGCTTGTAATGATCCGCCTCCGCTCCCTTATCGGCTGATTGGTTCAGCGCTTCCTCTCGTTGGCAGAGTAGCGACCAGTACCTAGGCACGCCACCACCATTTCAGATGTGAACTGATACTTTTTTGACGTGCAGCACGCCGTCCGGCCAAGTTCCCGGATTGAAGGCAGCGTTCCGCACCAACGGCACTATTACGCCGGCCGCCTCCCCCGCCAATGCCGACGGCGCCGCGGCTCCCATCCTTGCAAAACGCTGTCTCGCCGATCGCGATGGCCTACCCGTGCTGGCACAGATCAAAGGTCATGCCACCCACGCTGCCAAATTGGTCCAGGGGAGGATCTCAGCCGCGCGCCTTCAAATGCATCATCGGGTAATGCTCATAGTGGCCGGCGCCGTTCTTCACGACAGGATCTTCCGAGGTGACCGCCTCGATGTCGAGATCGTCCGGGATCTGATAGAGCGACACGCCATAACCGCCACGCGGGTCCGTGACGGGACCGTGCGCGACGATCTGCCCCTTTGCGAGCAGATCATCCAGGAACGCACCGTGCTGCTTCATCCATTGTTCTCAGCGGCGCTCATGGTCGCCAGGAAATCCGCCCGGGGCGGAATGTACTTGCAGAGATAGTACTTCATTGGCCGCTCCTCGGTGAAAACGACATTTCAGCTTGCTTGTCGGCCTGGCCCGCCCCCCCCAACTTGAGAGATCAATCGGTCACGCCGATCCGCTGCTCAATGCGATCAGCGAGCATTGATCTCGGCACTGAAGCGCTCGCATGCAAACCTTTGTCAAGCAACGGCGCGCGTGGCCAGATCGGCGACAGTACCGTCAAGAAATCCAGTCAGCCGCTGCCGGATGATCTGCTCGGCTTCCCTCATGATGCGGTCGATCAGCTCCTTCACCGTCGGGATATCGTGGATCAGTCCGACCACCATGCCGCAGCTCCAAGCACCGGCATCCATGTCACCATCGACCATCACCCTGGGGTAGACACCCGCGACCTGCTCATGGATGTCCTCGATCTTGAGGCTCGCCCCCTTCTCGCGCTCGACCTCGAGCAATTGATCGACACCCTTGTTCTTCAGCACGCGCTCGGTGTTACGCAGCGCGCGCATGACCAGCACGGTATCGAGTTCGGTGGCTTTGACGAGGGCCTGCTTGACGTTGGCGTGGACGGGAGCTTCCCTGGTTGCGACGAAGCGGGTACCCATGTTCATGCCGGCGGCGCCCATCGACAGCGCAGCAACGAGGCTGCGCGCATCCGCCATGCCACCCGAGGCCACGAACGGAATCTTCAGTTCATCCGCCGCGCGCGGCAGCAGGATCATGTTCGGGATATCGTCCTCGCCGGGATGGCCGCCGCATTCGAAGCCGTCGACGCTGACGGCGTCGCATCCGATCTTCTCGGCTTTCAGCGAATGCCGCACCGAAGTGCATTTGTGGATCACCTTGATGCCGGCAGCCTTCAGCGCGGGCATGTACGCTTCCGGGCTGCGGCCGGCGGTCTCCACCGCCTTGACGCCACCTTCCTTGATGGCGGCGATATATTCCGGATAAGGCGGTGCAGTGAAGCTCGGCAGGAAGGTCAGGTTCACACCGAACGGCTTGTCGGTCATGTCGCGACAGCGCGCGATTTCCTTCGCCAGCAGCTCCGGCGTCCGCTGGGTCAGGCCGGTGATGATGCCGAGACCGCCGGCATTCGAGACCGCGGCGGCAAGCTCGGCAAAGCCGACATAATGCATGCCGCCCTGGATGATCGGATGCTGGATGCCGAACAGTTCAGTGATTGCTGTCTTCACGTGCGCTTTCTCCGCTTTCCGATCAGTTGACGAGTTCAAATAGGCCGGCCGCGCCCATGCCGCCGCCGATGCACATGGTCACCACGCCGTACTTCGCCTTGCGCCGCCGCCCCTCGATCAGGATATGGCCCGCAAGCCGGCTGCCCGTCATGCCGTAGGGATGGCCGATCGCGATCGAGCCGCCATTGACGTTCAGCTTGTCCGGATCGATGCCGAGCTTGTCGCGGCAGTAGATCACCTGGACAGCATAGGCTTCGTTCAGCTCCCAAAGATCGATGTCATCGATCCTCAGGCCGTGGCGCTTGAGAAGGCGCGGGATCGCCGCGACCGGACCGATGCCCATTTCGTCCGGCTCGACTCCGGCGGCGACGAAGCCGCGGAAGATGCCGAGCGGCTTAAGGCCCTTCTTGGCGGCGGTCTTGTCGCTCATGAGCACGCAGGCCGATGCTCCGTCGGAGAGCTGGCTGGCATTGCCGGCCGTGATGGTCTTGCCTTCGAATACCGGCTTGATCTTCGCCAGTCCTTCCGCCGTGGTCTCGGGGCGCGGCCCTTCGTCCTTCGACAGCGTCACCTGCTGATAGGAGACCTCCCTGGTGTCCTTGTTGACGACGGCCATCGTCGTTGTGATCGGGACGATCTCGTCATTGAAGCGACCGGCCTGCATCGCGGCACCAATGCGGCGCTGACATTCGAGGCTGTATTCGTCCTGCCGGTCGCGACCGATCTTGTAGCGCTCGGCGACAATCTCGGCAGTGTCGAGCATCGACATGTACATCTCGGGCTTCATCGCCATCAGCTCGTCGTCGACGGCGTGGAACCTGTTCATGTGGTCGTTCTGCACCAGGCTGATCGATTCGATGCCGCCTCCGATCGCGATCTCGACGCCATCCAGCATGATCGAGCGGGCCGCGACCGCGATCGCCTGCAGGCCGGAGGCGCACTGCCGATCGATCGTGGTGCCGGCGACGGTGACCGGCAGGCCGGCACGAACCGCCCCCTTGCGTGCGACGTTCATCACCATGGTGCCCTGCTGCATCGCGCAACCCATCACCACGTCTTCGACCTCGTCCGGCTCAACGCCCGCGCGCCTCACCGCTTCGGCCATCACATGGCCAGCCATGGTCGGCCCCTCGGTGTTGTTCAGCGCACCGCGATAGGCCTTGCCGACGCCGGTGCGGGCGGTGGAAACGATAACTGCCTCTGTCGTCATGGCTGCCTCTTTGGTTACGCTGCCGCGTCGAGCTGCACATAACGCAGCAAGTGGTGAGCGGGATCGCCGAACTGGATATTGATCGAGGAGATTCGCTTAAAGTAGTGACCGACGTTCAATTCGTCGGTCATGCCCATGCCGCCGTGGAGCTGCACCGCCTGGTCGGCGATGAACTTGCCGGCATAGCCGACCCTCGACTTGGCGCCGGAGGCGAGGCGCGAGATGCCACTTTCGCCGGCACCGAGGCTGAGACTGAGATGCTGCATCAGGGAAAGCGCCTCCTGATGCGCGATGAACATGTCGACCATCCGGTGCTGCAACACCTGGAAGCTGCCGATGGTGACGCCGAACTGCTTTCGGGCCTTGGCGTATTCCAGCGTCGCAGAGTTCAGTTCGGCCATCGCGCCGACCGCCTCGGCGCAGAGCGCGCCGATGGCCCTGTCGCGGCAGCCTTCCAGCAGGGCGACGCCTTCGCCCTCGCTGCCGAGCAACTCGCCGCGCACATCGCGGAAAGTGATCTCCGCGGCACGGCGGCCGTCGATGGTCTTGAAGCTCCGCAATTCGAGATTCGCCGCCCGGGCGTCGACGACGAACAGGCTGACGCCGCCACAATCGTCGCGCTTGCCGGCAGTCCGGGCGGAGACGATGAGATAATCGGCCCAAGGCGCCGCTATGACGGCGGTCTTCTCACCACTAAGCGTGTAGTCCTTTCCCTCTCGCCGCGCCGTGGCCGCGACATTGGCGAGATCGAAGCGCGAGTTTTTTTCGGTCCAGGCCAGCGCCCAGATCTTGTGTCCGGCGATGATATCGGGAATGAAGGTCTGCTTCTGCTCTTTCGTCCCTGCCTGCTCGATCAAGCCGCCGACCAGCACGACCGTCTCCACGTACGGCTCCACGACAAGGTGGCGGCCGAACTCCTGGGCAACGATCATAGTAGAGAGCGGGCCGCCACCAAGTCCGCCGCTCTCCTCGGAGAATGGCGCGGCGAGCAGGCCGAGCTCCGCAAAAGCGCCCCACTGCTTGCGGCTCCAGCCCTCTTCGCTGGCCACGATCTTGCGGCGCGCCTCGAAGCTGTATTGGTCGCGTAGCATACGCTGTACGCTGGAACGCAACAGTTCCTGCTCTTCCGTGAACTGGATATCCATCCGATCCTCTTGTTGCGCTGTTGCTAGAGACCGAGCACCGCTTTGGCGATGATGTTGCGCTGGATCTCGTTTGATCCACCGTAGATGCTGAGCTTGCGCGCGTTCAGGTATTTCTCCGACGCTGTGTGGCCGTAATCGGCACCCGGCATGAACTGGTTTGCGCCCGACGGTTGCTCGCGAAGCGCCAGGCCATAGTTGCCGATGGCACGATGTGTGAGCTCGGTAATGCCCTGGAAGATCTCGGTGCCGCGGATCTTGAACAGCGAGGCCGCGGGCCCCGGATCGATGCCGCGCGCCATCTGGGCAACGACCCGCAGCTCGGTGGCCTCGAGCGCGAGCACATCGAGCTCGAGCCGGCCGATCTCCTTGCGAAATTCGAGATGCGCCGGATCGTCCGCTGCGATCTCCGCTTTCACGATCTTCTTCAACCGGTCGAGGTAGCGCGTCGACCGGCCGATCCCGGCCATGCTGGTGCGCTCGTTGCCCAGCAGGAATTTTGCGTAGGTCCAGCCCTTGTTCTCCTCGCCGATCAGGTTCTCGACGGGAACGCGGACATCCTCGAGGAAGACGTCATTGACCTCGTGCGAACCGTCGATCGTGATGATCGGACGCACGGTCACGCCTGGCGACTTCATGTCGATCAGGAGGAACGAGATGCCCGCCTGAGGCTTGGCGCTCGAATCAGTACGCACCAGGCAGAAGATCCAGTCGGCGTGCTGCGCCAACGTTGTCCAGGTCTTGTGACCGTTGACGATGTAATGGTCGCCGTCGCGCACAGCCTTGGTCCGGACGGTGGCGAGGTCTGAGCCTGAGCCCGGCTCGGAATAGCCTTGGCACCACCAGTCTTCACCCGACAGTATCCGCGGCAAGAACTTCTGCTTCTGGGCATCATTGCCGAAGGTGTAAATGACCGGACCAACCATGGTGACGCTGAACGCCAACGGCGGCAGCGTCCCGGCCCGGCTGGTCTCCTGCTCGAAGATGAAACGCCGGGTGATCGACCAGCCGGGGCCGCCAAATTCCTTGGGCCAAAGCGGCGCGATCCAGCCCTTCTCGTAGAGAATTTGGTGCCAGAGCAACGATTGCTCTTTGGTCAGGTCGGTCTCCGGATTAGGGACCCGCATTTCCTTCGGATAGTTTTCGGCGATGAAAGCGCGCACCTCATCACGGAAGGCCGCATCTTCGGGAGACAGTGCGAGTTCCATCTGCGCTTCCTACCACTTCTCACCGAAGGGGCGGATTTCCAGCTCAAAGGTCCAGGCGCTCTTCGGCTGCTGATACAGCTGCCAATAGGACGCCGCGACCGAGGCCGGCGGCATCAGCAGATCCGGATCGTCGAGCGCATTAGGCCCGAGCGCTTCCAGGCGCCGCTGGCGGACCCATTCGGTGTCGACGCCGGAATCGATAACGAGGTGCGCGACGTGGATATTCTTCGGGCCGAGCTCTCGCGCCATCGCCTGCGCCACAGCGCGCAGCCCGAATTTGGCACTGGCAAAGGCGGCATAGCCGCTGCCGCCGCGTAAGGACGCGGTCGCGCCGGTGAAAAAAATGTTGCCTTGCCCGCGGGGCAGCATCAGCCGGGCCGCCTCGCGGCCGGCGAGGAAGCCGGAGTAGCAAGCCATCTCCCAGACCTTGCGAAACACGCGCTCGGTCGTGTCGAGGATCGGGAAGTTGACGTTGGCACCGATGTTGAAGATGCAGACATCCAGAGGCGCGTGCTTGTCGGCGTCGCTCAGGAAGGAGACGATCTCCTCCTCCTTGCGCGCGTCGAGCGAACGTGCGTGGATCTCGCCGCCGGCGGCCTCGATCTCCTTGACCAGCGGCGCTAGCTTGTCGCCGTTGCGGCGACCCGCGAAGACAGTAAAGCCCTCGGAGGCAAATTTCTTGGCGATCTCGCCGCCGATGAAATCGCCCGCGCCGATCACGGCGACGGTTGCATTTCTCTTTTTCAAGGAACTTCTCCCAGTTAGGTTAGGCGCGCTGTGTGCGAAGCTGTTCTATCGGCCCTGGTGGACCACGTTTTTTGAGCGAGACCAGAACGATCGGGATCCGCCATCGCGCCGATCGAGGCTACCATGGTCGTGGCGCAGTCCTCGATCGGCCCGATCTGGTCCACCGCTTTGGCAAGATGGCGATCTGTCGATTGGTCGATGCGGCCAGCAAACCGAAAAGCGGTTTGATCGAGACCGAGTGCTTGCGACAGCTTCGCCACGACTAACCGCCTCCCGACTGAAAAACATCGGCGCCTTTTTCAGCATTGCGCCTCGAAGTGAAACATGCGTTCTTTTTTAGAACTCGTCAATCGCTATTTTGTTGTCACGATCGGATCAGAAAACGGCAAGCTTACTGCCCTATTCCAGCGCTCTTGAGAACACCGTTTACAACCGGACTTCCAACCGATACCCCTAGCGTATCAAATAAGAACTTATTGGAGAGGCAGCATGGGAGAAAGTCGCGGGGTCGCGATGCTGGTCGGCGCGGGTGATGCCATCGGCGCTGCCGTTGCGCGGCGGTTTGCCAGCGGCGGCTACACTATTTGCATCTGCAGACGCGATCCGACCAAATCTCAGGCGCTTGTCGACGAGCTCAGGGCGAAAGGCCACAACATCCACGCCTTCAGCGTCGACGCCCGTCAGGAAGCAGAAGTCCAGAAGCTATTCGCGGGCGTCGAGCGCGACATCGGTCCGATCGAGATCTGCCTGTTCAATGCAGGTTCGAACGTCAACAAGCCCCTGCTGGAGACTACCGAAAAGCTCTTCTTCAAGGCCTGGGAGCTGGCCTGTTACGCCGGCTTCCTGGTCGGACGCGAAGCCGCGCGCGTCATGCTGCCGCGCCGATGCGGCACCATTCTTTTTACCGGTGCGACCGCAAGCATCCGGGGCAGCAAGGGATTTGTCGCGTTCTCGTCGGCAAAATTCGGCCTTCGCGCGCTGGCCCAGGCGATGGCGCGCGAGCTCGGGCCGAAGAACATTCACGTCGTCCATCTCATCATCGACGCTGGCGTCGATAGCGAGGCTATTCATCAGCGCATGAAAGCGGCCAGGGGGATCGAGGCCAGTGAGATCCCGCCCGACAGCCTGACCAAGACCTCCTCAATTGCCGAAGCGTATTGGTTTGCCCATCAGCAAAGCCGCGACGGCTGGACCCATGAACTCGATCTTCGCCCCGCCGTAGAGAAATGGTGACATGAGCGACAATCCAGACCTCACTTTGTGGGGCGTCGGGACAAGCCGCACCGTTCGGCCGCACTGGGCGATGCACGAGCTGGGGCTGGCCTACGAGATCAAACCGATCGGCCCACGGACCGGCGAGACCAAGACCGCCGAATATACCAGGCTCAATCCGCGCCAGAAGATTCCGCTGCTGCAGGACGGTGATTTCCGCATCGGCGAGAGCGCCGCGATCGTCGCTTATCTGTCGCGGATGTACTCGACGCCGGAGCGTGCCTTGATTCCGGAAGCCACCCGCGACTATGCCGCGTGGCTGGAATGGTGCTTCTTTATCGTCACCGAGCTCGACTCCACCAGCCTGTACGTGATGCGCCGTCACAGCGCCGATGCGCTCGGCCCGATCTACGGCGTCGCGCCGGAGGTCGTAGCTCAAGCCGCAGAATACTTTCGGGCGCAGCTGCGCCATGTCGAGGTCGCGCTGGCCGACGGCCGACATTTTATCATGGGCGAGCGATTCAGCAGCGCCGACATCCTGCTGACGACGTGCCTGGACTGGGCGATCGCCTACGGGGTAGGCATCTGCGACAATGCGCAGCCCTATCTCGAGCGCATGCGAAGCCGGGAGGCTTACCAGCGAGCGGTTGCCGCGAATGCTCCGCGCGCACCAATTAAACCGACGCCTGCCAAGGCCTGAGAACCGTTCGCCGGACGCGCGAAGTGCATCGACCTACATGGCCACGCGTAACGTGCGTGCAGCGACCATATCGTCGATGGCGCCATCATCGTAGCCCAGTTCGCGCAGCACCTCGCGCGAGTGCTCCCCGACGCGCGGGGCCGGTCCGCCGATGGCAGCCTGGTTGACCTCGAAGCGAGCCGCGGGCTTGGGCTGGCGCACACGGCCGACCTTCGGTTGGTCGAACTCCGCGATGATTCCGCGCGCCACGACCTGCTCATTGTGGATGATCTCGCCGCGCCGCAGGATCGGCGCGCAAGGGACATCCGCAGCGTCCAACCGCTCCAGCCATTCGGCGGTCGTGTGCCGGCCGATATACTCCGCCATCTTGTTGATGCGCGCCGTGGCGTTCACCGAACGCGCGGACGGGGTCGCAAACCGGGCATCGTTGGCGAGTTCGGGATCGCCGGACGCGCGGCAGAAGCCCTGCCATTCGGAATCTGAGATGGTGCCGGCCGTGATGTAACCATCGCTGGTCTTGAACACGAGATCCGGGCGGTCGTTGGGATCGGCGGCAGCGGCCTCGGCTCCGACCACCGTGTACTGCATCATGCCTTCCGGCCAGAGGTAGGAAATCATCGCGTCCAGCATCGCGACCTGGATATGATCCCCCTGCCCCGTCTTCTCACGCGCGTAGAGCGCCGCCGCCACCGCCTGCGCGGTGAACACGGCGGTGGTCTTGTCGCACACGATGGTGCGGATCATCTGCGGGCGATTGGTGACCGGCTGCGACTGGATATCGGCAAAGCCCGACAGGCCCTGAATGATTGGATCGTAGACGCGCTTCTTCACATAGGGCCCGGTGTCGCCGACGCCGCTGATCGAGACATAGATCAAGCGCGGATGACGCCGGCGCAGTTCTTCGACGCCGAGGCCGAGGCGCTCCATGGTGCCGGGCCGGAAGTTCTGCACCAGAACATCGGCCTGCGCGACCAGCTTGGCCAGCACCTCGTGCCCGGCGGGGCTCTTGACGTCGATCGAGAGCGAACGCTTGCCGCGGTTGGACGAGATGAACAGCGCGGAGAACTCGCCGTCCTTGTCGATGGTGGCCCGGCTGCGACGGGTGATATCGCCACCGATCGGCTCGATCTTGAGCACGTCGGCGCCCTGGTCCGCCAGAAACATGGTCGCAAACGGGCCCGACACCACGCCGGTCAGATCGAGGACACGAACGCCGCTAAGCGGACCAGCCATTTCACTCTCCCTGGATTGTTTTTCTGCCGACGGGCCGAGGATAAACTCCGGCTTACCGTCAGCCCTTCGCCTCAACCCGCACGGACCGCAAGTCGGTAACTAGCCGGTCTTGGAAACGGGCTGCCGGGTCTGTTCGACGATCGATTCCTCGACGTCCCGGAGTTGATCCTTGCCGAAAAACATCTCCTTACCGACGAAGAATGTCGGCGAGCCGAAGGCACCGCGGGCGACGGCGTCATTGGTCAGGTCAATCAGCTTCTTTTTGACGTCATCCTGCTGCGCGCGCGTAACCAGCCTGTCGATGTCGATCCCCGAGGAGGCAAATGCGGTCCGGAACACTTCGGGATCATCCATCTTCTTGGGCTCCTCCCACATGTGATGATAGGCGGCGCGGAAATAGGGTTCGAATACGCCTTCGAACTGGGCCGCGACGGCGCCGCGCATCAGCATCAAAGTGTTGACTGGAAAGAAGGTATTCTGACGAAATTTCGTGATGTTGTGGCGGCGGATAAACCGCTGGGTCTCGAGCGCCTGGTATTCCGGCTTGTTCTTGATCCCGCGAAGCGAGTCGAACGGGGACATGTTGCCGGTCGCCTTGTAGATCCCGCCGAGCAGGACCGGGACGTACTCGAATTTTACCGCGGTCCGCCGCTCGATCCCGGGGATGGCGACCTCCGCCAGATACGCGTTCGGGCTGCCGAAATCGAACTGGAATTCAACCTTGAGGGTCATGACCGCTTTCTCCCGCAGAGCGTATTGGATGGTCAGGGACCGGCGATCCAATCGCATGGCTTGCCTGTTCTCATCTTTATAGTTCTAAAAACGAACTGTCAAATTCGGCTAGATTTATGCTGGTTTGACCGATTCATCGGGTATTGTTTGGAATTCAGTACCTATCTAGAATGAAGGCAAACGTGGCGGCCTCGGCAGCGATTCGAGCGGGTCTCGCTGGGATGATTGGAGAATACGGATGAAGTGGAAAGAACTGGAGGAAGAGCCGTGTTCGATGGCCCGAACCATCGGCGTGATCGGTGACCGCTGGACCCTTCTGATCCTGCGCGAATGTTTTCTGCGCACGCGGCGCTTCGAAGGATTCCAGTCGGCGCTTGGAATTACACGCCATCTGCTTGCGGAACGCCTGAAGAAGCTGGTCCGGCAGGGCATTCTGCGCCGCATTCCCTACCAGGAGGCGCCAAAGCGGCACGAATATATCCTGACCCAGAAGGGTCTCGATCTTTATCCGATCATGATGGCGCTCGTGCATTGGGGCGACACTCACATGGTCGACGAGCGCGGCCGGCCGCTGCTGCACCAGCACCGCAAGTGCGGAAAGGACTTCGACCCGGTCATGGTGTGCTCTGAATGCGGCGAGCCGCTCTCGGCCAAGGAGGTTCATACCCATCCAGGCCCCGGCGCCCAAAGCCCGCTGACGACAGCCGCACCTGACAAGCCGAAGGCAAAGGCGCGCCGCAGCGCCGCTTGAGCCGGCCACCGGCGTCAGGCACTGAATCAGACTCGAATCACGGCTGCGTCGGGTTCGTTGCAGTGGAGACGGTCCGCTTGTTCAGCCCGGTGCTTGAGCACAGCACGTTGATTGACATAGGCCTTGTCGGTGATTTCTCCCGCGGCCAATGAGGGCGGATCCTTCAGCAGGGTGAACGTGCAGATTTTTTCGCTGCTTCCGACGGCCTCATTGTATTCCTGCAAACGATGTCTCAGGAATTCGATCACCTTGGGGTCGCAGGTCAAATCCGCAGCCGGCGCGTTCGAAATCCGCGCCGCCTCGGTTGGATTCAGCCAGCACAGCAGCGCGCAGGCATCACGGTTTTCTCCGGCAACGACAATGTCCAGTAGGACGCCGCGCGTTGCGGCCAGGATGGCGGCACGCATATTGCCGATCGCAACCCAGGTGCCGTTCGCGAGCTTGAAGTTCTCCGAAATTCTGCCGGTGAAACGCAGACCGAGCTCCGGCTTCTCGGGATCGATAAACGACACGGTGTCGCCGATGCGGTAGAACCCCTCCTCGTCGAAAGCCTTCTCCGTCAGATCGGCTCTGCCGAGATAACCGGGGGTGACGTTGGGGCCCTTGACCCTGGCCTCGTACGTGTCGGAAACAGGGATCAGTTTCAGCTGCACGCCCGGCGCGGGAAGGCCAATCTCGCCCGGCCGATCCGTTGCCCAATGCGTCGTGCTGATTGTCGGCGCCGTTTCGGTCGTCCCGTACCCCGACATCACCGGAATCCGCCGGCCCGTGACCGATGAAGTCAGCCGATAGAGTTTTTCGAGCGTTCCTTGCGAAATGGCAGCCCCCGCGTAGCTCAATCGATCCAGCCGTTTGAAGATGCTGGCGCCGAGGGCGAAGTCGTTCTCGATGGCATCGCACAACAGGTTATAGCCGGCGGGAACGTTGAACATCGCCGTCGGCGAGATCTCCTTGAGGTTCGCCACCGATTTGTGAAAGAGCTGAGGCAGCGGCCGACCGTCATCGATGTAGAGCGTCCCGCCGTTCCTGAGAATGCCGTGAAGAATGACGTTGCTGCCCATCGTATGGTGCCACGGCAGCCATTCGACCTGAACCGGCGCCTCCGGAGGCGACACCAGCAGGCTCCCCATTTGCAGCGAGCTCGCCATCATGCGATGCGTGTTCAGCACGCCCTTTGGCAGGCCGGTCGAACCGGAGGTGAAGAGAATTTTTGCAACGGCGTCGCTGGGGATTGCACCCGACGCACGCGTGAATCCTTCACGGTCCGTTCGATCCGTCAGGACCCGGAAGGGCGTCGTCTCCGGCGCGCCATCGACGCTGATCCAGGTCGAGTCTGCCAATTCGGGGATGGAACGGGCCGCGGAAAAGTCGCGTCCACTCTGAACGAAAACGAAGTTCGGACGCAGCACCTGCGCGATGTCCTTGAGGCGCGCAAGGCCGCCGGGCATCAGCGTGTAGTTCGGCGATATAGGCGCCAGAATGACACCTATGGACATCGCCGCAAAGGAGATCACCGCGTTCTCGATGGAGTTGCCCGAAAGCACTGCCAGCCTGTCAGCCGGCTTTGCGCCCATGTCGATCAAGCTCTGGCCGACCGCCTGCACCTGCGACCATGCCTCGCTATAGGTGATCTCGTCCCATCCCCCTTTGGGATTGCGTTGCGCGAGGAATATTCTGTCCGGAGCCGCGTTTGCCCAGCGCGGCAGAAAATCGGTGACGCGCCAGTCGCATGGCCCCAATTCGAGCGGCGACCTCAATATGAGCGTGCCGTCGGTGCGGCGCTCGACAGAGAGCTCCCGTGGCGCAAACGTCAATGGCTTCGCCGACATCGAAAACGATCTCCTGAATTACCGCGGATGGATAGAACGGGCGGGCTGCGCCAAGCGTCACTCCGACCTGGCGTCCAGGACGTCTCCGAACGCTTGCCACGTCGTGCCGGTCCAGCGCTGCAGCCGCATCTGCGTCCAGATCATGTTCTCGGTCTCGCTCGTGTTGACCTTGATCCCGGGCAGCACAGTCGGAACGACGACGTCTTTCAGGTTCTTCGCCTGCGCCAGAATATTCTTCCGCGACAGATCATCACCGCATTGCTTGAGGATCCGCTCGAGCAGGACGCCTTGCTGATAACCGGTCAGATAGCTGCCGTTGGTGATATCGGCGCCCGTCAGATACTTTTCGAAAAACGCCCGGTAGGCCTGCATACCCGGGTCGTCTTTCCATGTCTCGTCCAGGACGTCCTTGTTGGTGGTCCCGACCATCACGCCGACCGATTTGTCGAGGCCGGCCGGTGCGAGCGTGCCTCCGACCGATCCGGACGGGAAATTGATGATTACGGTCGCCTTCCAGCCAATCACCGAAGCTTGCCGGATGGCCTGCGCCGCAAACTTCGGCGTCCCGGCGATCACCAAGGCCTCGGCACCCGAGCTCTTCAGATTGGTAATCTGTGAGTCAATCGTCGGTTCAGTGACCTCGTAGGAAGCACTGACGACCTTGCGGTCGAAATCCTTGCCGAGAAACGCCTTGAAGGCAGCGACGTAATCTTTGCCAAGATCGTCGTTCTGATAGAGGATGGCATACTTGGCGTTCGGTAGCGTTCTCGTCAGGTATTTGGCGTAGATTTTTCCTTCGGTGTCGTAGCTGACAAGACCCGTGGTGATCAGCGGGTAATTGGCGACGTCCGTGAACTTGGACGAGCCGCTGACGATGGCGACACTCGGTACCCCTTTGGCCCTCAGGTATTTTGCAGTGGCCGAGATGCCGGGCGTGCCGAGCTGGCCGAACATGAACGACACTTCGTCGCTTTCGACCAGCTTGCGGACGTGCTCCACCGCTTTGGGAGGACTATATCCGTCGTCATAGGCGATGTAGTTGATCTTGCGTCCTTTGACGCCGCCGCGGTCGTTCAACGCCTGAACGTAGGCCATGAGCCCCTTGCCCACGAGACCGATCGATGATGCCGGTCCGCTGAAGGGAAAAACCCCGCCAATCTTGATTTCGGTAGCAGAGATTCCCGGCTCGTCGGCGGCGAATGCGGGACCACTCAGGAATAGAGCCAGAGCCGCGACGATCTTCCATCTCACCAGCATTGCGTCCTCCCAAACTTGCACCCCTTCTCGAGTGTGCGGCTTTGTTTTGTTGCGCCGGTGGCGGCTCGTCGCGCCCTTTGCGAAGAGGCATCGCGCAGAACAGGTCCAGCCGTAAATCCGGCACGTCGCGGCCGTTGCGTTCGGCCATCTTGTGCGCAGCCTACAGTTCTTTTTTTGAACTCGTCAAGCGATTAGATGCTCACGTGCCGTGACTTGGACGACAGGCCCCGTCCTCGTACTTGGAAATAATTTGGTCTAGATCCTGCGTATAAGGCCGCGTTTTCGGCTGTCTAGGACAGGATCGCTGGCGCATTTCCATGCTGCTGCACACATTCTTTTTTTGAACTATAAGGCCGCCGCGAGACCACGCAGTGCCTGGCTTATCTAGCCAGGCACCCACGGCGCAGCAGGGATAGATTTCGCCGACGCCCTACTCGGCGGCGATTGCTGTTCGCAATTCGGCATCCTTCGCCGAACGCTCATAGAGCTCGTCCGGGGCCGGCTTGATGCGAAACCAGGCCACATAAAGCGCAGGAAGGAACAGCAGGA
Source organism: Bradyrhizobium sp. 155 (assembly GCF_023101105.1). NCBI lineage: Bacteria > Pseudomonadati > Pseudomonadota > Alphaproteobacteria > Hyphomicrobiales > Nitrobacteraceae > Bradyrhizobium > Bradyrhizobium sp. 155. The sequence goes on from NZ_CP064704.1 coordinate 4,878,163, forward strand.
TCAGGACCTTGCCAACTGCCGTGCCGCCAATCAGCGTATAGGCCATCGATACCCAGAACACGGAATGCGTCAGAGGAATGAAGGCCAGCACGGCGGCCAGTGCGGTCAGGATCACCGGCCTGGTGCGTTGCACGGTGGCTTCGATGACGGCGTGATAGTCATCGAGGCCGGCAGCACGATTCTCCTTGATCTGTTCGGTCAGGATCAGGGCATTGCGCATCAGGATGCCTGCCAGTCCGATCAGGCCAAGAATGGCGTTGAACCCGAACGCAGGATGATGAAGAACAGGGTAACGGCCCGTTCGCGAACGGCGATCGCGGAAAGATTAAGGTTCATCTGCTAACTTACAATTGGCTGGGCGGCAGCTTCCTTGAGGCCAGCTGCCGCTTGGGCGGCAAGCCCGCGCGCGGCTTCCTGTGAATCTTGAAATTCCTCGAGGGCATGGACTCTGCCCCACCGCAGGGTGAACACGTGGAGACCGCGGTTGACGTACGAGCCGTCGCCATCGAGCAGCGTTGCGGTGCCGTCCCATTCGACAAACACGGTGGTGTTCCAGGGCCAGCCCTTCACCCAGACGTTGTTGACCCTGATATGGAGCGTGGGCAGGACGCGTCCGAGCCGCTCGAACCAGCGGCGCAGGGCCGCTTTGTCGTGGCGCTCCCCGCCCAACGCGTGATGGCCGGAAACACGGTGATGGATGTGCGGCGCGACCGCCTTCACCGCTTCATCCCAGCGATGGTTGTTGACATGGTCGAAGGTCTTTCGGATTTCCTGCTCGACGATGTAGCTGTACATGTGCTTCTCCAGCGGCTGGGGCGGAACGATTGAGACTCTTCAGTTGCTCCGGCTTTCAGCGGCGGTCCTGACACGAGCGCCCTCCTGCAGGAGGTGAGCGCCGAGCGAAACAATTGGATCACCAGAATTCAAGCCGGAGATCACGGCGGTTTCGTCGGTCACCCGAACAAGCTTGATCGGCCGAAAGCGTACGGTTGAGGTGGCGCTGTCGAGGATCCAAACTCCGGTCTTGCGGCCATCATCGAGCACTGCTCGGAGCGGCACCTGAACTTGCGGCTCGCTCGTTTGGCTCGGTAGCCGAATGGTCACCGTCGCGCCAAGTGGTGCGGCCGCGGCTTCACCGTCCAGGACATACCGGGCTTCATAGGTTCGGGTCTGGGCATCGGCGGCGTCGGACAATTGCCGCAAACGTGCCGTATAGCGCCACCCTTCGGCTGCTCCGTACACGCTGGCCTCGGCCACGGAGTCGATTGCCGGCCGGATCGTTTCAGGGAGCGCGACCACCGCCTCGCGAGGACCGGCCTTGGCAATCCGAACAACCGTCTGGCCGGCCGAAACGACCTGCCCGGGCTCGCCAAGCGTTTCGACCACCGTTCCGTCCGCGTCCGCGACCAGGATCGAGTACGTCGCCTCGTTCTCGGCAACCCGTGCATCGGCTTCAGCGCTCGCAAGCTGCGCCTCGGCCGTATCCAGCGCGGCCTTGGCTTGCTCGTAGCGCTGTCGGGAAGCCCAGCCGTTGCTCACCAACTTGGCGTATCGCGGTTCGTCCGCTTCGGTCTGCACGACGGACGCGCGCGCGGCAGCAACGGCGTTGCGCTTCGCCGTGACCGCAAGACGAAGGTCGGTTTCGTCGATCCGCATCAGCGGCTGACCGGCTTTGACCTGCTCACCGGTATTCACAAGCCGCTCCACGATCTTGCCGGGAACGCGAAAACCGAGGCTGCTCTGCACCCGCGCCCCGATGATGCCGGTGAAGCCACGCTCCGATCCGGTCACCCGCGCCGCGGCCGCGATCCTGACGATCGGGGCTTCTTGCCTCGGATCGCTCACGGCCGAGGCCGCCGGCGCGCGAAGCGTAACGAATGCGGCCACCGCGCATCCCGCGATCAGGACGCTCCCCAGCACGATCATCTGTCGCTTTTTCATAACGTGGCCTCATGCCAGATAGATTGCGTTCGAGCTCTATACCGGATAATAGATGTCGAACGCAATCTAAAATGGGGAGACCAATGATGCGAGTGAGTCGCATTCAGGCTGAGGAAAACCGGCAAAACGTCATCAATGTCGCAAGCCGCCTGTTTCGGTCGCGGGGATTTGACGGCATCGGCCTCAAGGACCTGATGGAAGCTGCCGGGCTGACCCAAGGCGCATTCTACAAGCAGTTTGAGTCAAAGGAGGACCTGGCCGCGCAGGCGTCGACGCGCGCGCTGGAGAGCGCCACGCTGCGATGGTCGACCGCCATCGCCGCGGCCCCTGAGGATCCCCTCGGGGCGGTGATGGGGTTCTATCTCAGCACGGATCATCGCGACGAAAAGATGGACGGTTGCCCGATCGTGGCGCTCGGCTCGGATGTGGCCAGACAGAGCAGCGAGGTGAAAGCGTCGTTCGAAGGCGGGATCAAAGCGCATATCGAAATCCTCAGCCGCCTGATTGCCGAAACGAGCGACGAGGAATCCAGGAGCAAAGCCATGGCCATTCTTTCGACGATGGTCGGAGCGTTGACACTCTCACGCGTCGTCAACGATCCCGATCTCGCTCAGGCCTTTCTGGAAACGGCGTCGCGACAGATTCGCGACACTGTCGCCGCTTGAAGATCGGTGCTTGATAACTCACAGGGAGAACGCAAATGCGCAAAGCAGGGATACACAATTTTCCGGCGATCGACCGTGTCGTTTACGGCAAAGCTGCGTCTGAGGCCTTGAACGATGAAGCGGTGCGGCTGGATGCCAAGCGCGTCTTCCTGATCGTCAGCCGCACCTTGAATACCAAGACCGACGAGATCGAGAAGATCCGGCGTGCGCTCGGCGAAAGACATGTCGCGACCTTCGATGGAATTGCAGAGCACACCACGCGCAAGCAAGCTGCCGAGGTTGCCCGTCAAGCCAAAGACGCCGGAGCCGACCTGGTGGTCGCCGTCGGGGGAGGCTCGGCGATCGATCTCGCCAAGATCGTCATCATGGCGATGGAACATGACATCCGTGACGAAGCGGGTTTCGATCCATTTCCCATGGGCCCGGGCGTCACCGTCTCTCCGTTCCGATCGCCAAAAGTTCGACAGATCGCGGTGCCATCCACGCTGAACGGCGGCGAATACAATGCAGCAGCGCTCGTCACCGATGAACGCAGCAGGCTGAAGCAGATCTTCTTCCATTCTCTGATGATGCCGGTGGCGATCATTCTCGACCCTGCCCTTACCGTCCATACGCCCTCGAAGCTCTGGATGGGATCGGGAACGCGCTCGATGGACCACGGCATCGAAGCATTGTGCTCACCCGCCGGCACGCCGCTTAGCGACGAGGTGGTCCTGGCCGGCATCCGCACGCTTCGGGAGGGAATGCAACGGACCTTGCAGCAACCCGATGATCTGGAGGCGCGTCGACTGTCTCAATATGGCGCGTGGCTCGCCGCTTTCGGCCTCCAGGCGCGGGTCCCGATGGGAGCCAGTCACGGCATCGGCCACGTGCTTGGCGGGACCTTCGGCGTACCACACTATTATTGCACACCGGTCATCATGCCGAGCCTACTTCGCTACAACAAGGCGTTCACAGAGGATGCGCAAACGCGCTTAGCAGCGGCTCTTGGCGAGCCGGGCATGGAAGCGGCAGCCGCCTTCGCAGAATTCACCAGGAGACTTGGACTACCCGGTCGCCTTGCCGACGTCGGGATCGGCGAAGACAAGTTCGAGCAGATCAGCAAGATTGCGATCAATCATCGCTTCGTGCAGGCCAATCCGCGGCCTTTTAAAAGCGAAGCCGACATCGTCGATCTGTTGCGAATGGCCGCCTAGCCAAATCCGAATGAACTGATACTTGCCCAAATTGACGTGCGGGAGAATCCAGCCATGACATCAGCTCCGCGCCCACGCCGGCAAGTAGGGCCGGCGACGCGCCGGCAACCGTCTATCAACTGTTCCGCAGGAGAGCGCGGATGCTGCCCGCTGGCATGAACATCCAGGCGGAGAAAGCCGTAAAGACAAGGAAGCGATCCCTTGCTCAACCTGTCACATGACTTCGACGCAAGTAAACGAACCGGCTCCCGCTCCGCCCCGCGCCGGCATCGACTGGCAACTCGCTCCCGTTGACTTCATCCGGTTCGGAAAAAGCGGCGCCGAGATCTGCGCGCAAATGAAGGATCCCAAGCGCAATGGCGGCCGCGATGCCGCCGGGCTGGTCGAACATCTGCGCCATGACGCTTCGTTGAACGGCTTCATTCCGCGCGGCTGAGCGCCCGGCACAGGTCGGACGACGCCACCAGGCAGCTTCGAGAATCGTGTCAAGGACGTCGCCTTATGGGGGACGGCCTGACAACCTTGTCCGAATTGATTAGATTCGTTTTGCCGCATGCGAAGGCTGGATACGAACATATGACCGGCATGATCTGTGGACTTGAGACGGCCGTCGCGCCGCGCGCACGGGCGCCATAGTTGAGCAGCAACGCGTTGAGTCCGATCAGATCAGGCTCGACCTGCCGCGGCTGAGAATGTCGCCTGCGCCTTTGTCGCCGACGATCCTGCCGTGTTCGTACACCACCCGGCCACGGGCGATCGTCGTTACCGGCCATCCGGTGACGTCGAACCCTTCCCATGGCGTGTAGTCCGAACCGTGATGCAGATCGGCCTGCCGAATAGGCTTCTTCAATTTGGGATCCCAGAGCACGATATCCGCATCGAAGCCGACGCCGATCGAGCCCTTGCGCGGATAGAGGCCGTAGATGCGCGCATGGTTGGTCGCGGTCAGCTCGACGAATTTTTGCAGGCTGATCCGTCCCTTCGACACGCCTTCGGAGAACAGAATCGGCAGCCGGGTCTCGACACCTGGAATGCCGTTCGGCACCCAGCGGAACGAGGTGCGGCCGTTCGGCGTCAGCTTGCCCCTGGGATCGTCGTAACGGAACGGGCAGTGATCGGACGAGAAAGTCTGGAACACGCCCGTGGTGATGCCTTCCCAGATCGCCTGCTGGCTTTCCGCGTCGCGCGGCGGCGGCGAGCAGACATATTTCGCGCCTGACATGTCCATGTTCAGACCCTTCATGTCGTCAGCCGTCAGCGTAATGTATTGCGGGCAGGTCTCGGCATGAACAGGCAATCCGCGCTGCTGAGCCCAGCGCACCTGCTCCATCGCCTCGCGCCCGGAGACGTGCACGATCATGATGGGAACGCCGATCACCTCGGCATGACTGATGGCGCGATGCGTGGCTTCGCGCTCGACCGCCTGTGGCCGCGACACGCCGTGATAATAGGGCGCGATATGGCCCTCGCGTTCCAGCTTGGAGGTCAGGAAACGGATGGCGTCGTAACCCTCGCAATGGACCATCACCAGCGCCTCCTCGCGGCGCGCGACCTCGAAGACCTCGAGCAGCTGCTTGTCACTGAGCACGAGGTCGTCATAGGTCATGAACACCTTGAACGAGGTGTAGCCGTCCTTGACCAGGGCCGGCAACTCCTGCCCGAGCACGACCGCGGTCGGATCGGAGATGATGAGATGGAACGCCGTGTCGATATAGCACTCGCCTTCGGCAAGCTTGCGGTAGTTCTCGACACAGGTCCGCAGCGACGTGCCCTTCTGCTGCAGCGCGAACGGCAGCACCATGGTGTTGCCGCCGGCGGCTGCCGAACGGGTCGCTGAGGCGAAGTCGTCGGCCATCACCACGTCGGGGCCGGAGGCCTGCGAGATGTGGACATGGCTGTCGATCCCGCCCGGCAGGGCCAGCAGCCCGGTCGCGTCGATCTCGCGCGCTGGGCCTTCGAGATGATCGGCAATGCTGACGATGCGGCCGTCGCGAATGCCGATATCGGCGCGGAACTCGTCGTTGGCCGTCACGATGGTGCCGCCGCGAATAGCAAGATCGAGCTGCGTCACAGGAGTCTCCATCACTTGATGACCGTCGATGTCTGGAAGATCCGCCCCCAGTCGGCAAGAGCCCCGGCATCGCCGCCGGCGAGCTCCAGGGTTCGCCACAGCGTGACCGCTACCGAATCGACCACCGCGACATTCAATTCCCGTTCGAGCGAAGCCGCCAGCGCGGCGCCGTCGAGGTTGGTGCAGAGGATGACGACAGCATCGGCGCCGTCAGCCGCCACAGCGCGGATCATGCCAGCAATCGTCGCAGGCGCGACCTCGCCGAAAGAGAAATTGTCGCGCAGTCCGAGGTGCCGCTCCGCGTGCGGGGCGATCCCCTCCTCGGCCCAGACGTGACCGATCCGCCGCTGCACGTCGTCGGTATAGGGTGAGACCAGGCCGACACGTTTGGCGCCGAGCGCGCGAGCGGCATCGATGCAGGCGAGCGTGGAGGTCGTCGCCGGCACGCCGGTGCGCACCGTGATTGCCTCGCAAAGGCTCCGGTCTCTGCCGATGCCGAGCCAGCTTGCGGACGTACCGCTCCAGGCGATGGCATCGACCTTCGCATCGGCCAGCAGGTCCGCCGCAGGCAGCATCACCGAGGCGTCGAACTGGTTCAGCGCGGCGGCGTCGAGTGCGATCTCGGTGACGCGGAAACGCGAGAAATGCGCGGTGACATCGGCCACGCCGGCGAGCATCGCACTGGTGACGGGCTCCAGCACCGAATTGGAGGACGGCGTGATCATGCCGAGGCGTTTGCGCACAATTGACATCGATCGCAGTCGCTCCGTTGCGGCGAAAGCGCTCCTCCGCTTCCTCAAAAGGATCATCCGCGTCCGCATCGGTCCACGCAACCCGCAATCTGCATGCTGCATACAATTTATTCGATATGCACGTGTTTTGAGCCACATACGTCTTCTATTTGGGCACCTCACGTGAAGGAAATTAGCTACGATCGCACGTCAGCAGGAAGGCCGGCGTGCCGCAAAAATCCGAACCGAACCCGGGCCGAAAGTCGCCCAAACTCAAACGGATGGGCCTGCATGAGCGCGCCGCCGCGCGGATGCGGACGATGATCATTCGCGGCGAGCTGCCGCCGGGATCGCAGACCCAGGAAACCAGGCTGTCGAAGGAGCTGGGCGTATCGCGCACTCCGCTGCGCGAGGCGATGAAAGTGCTCGCGGCCGAGGGATTGATTGAGCTCCGCCCCAACCGCAGCCCGCGCATCGCCGACCTCGCCGTCGACGGCATCTCGGAATTGTTTGAGGCGCTGGCCGGCATCGAGCGGCTGGCCGCCGAGCTCGCCGCCGAGCGCGCCACCGAGCGCGATCTCGCCCGCCTGCGCACGCTTCAGACCCGCATGGAAGGTCATCATCGCAACGGCAAGCTCGACGAGTACTTCGCCATCAACGGCGAGATCCACGACACCATCGTCCGCATGGCGCGCAACACGCCGCTGCGCGAGGCGCACGTGACGCTGATCTCCCGCGCCGAGCGCGCGCGTTACCTCGCGCTCGGCGCCGACCGGCGCTGGAGCAATTCGGTCGACGAGCATGCCGGCGTCCTGGCCGCGCTCGAGGCGCGCGATAGCGAAACCGCAGGACGCCTGCTCGGCGCCCATGTTCGGCGCACCGGCACGGCGCTGCTCGAAGTCATCGCGGCCTCTCAAGCCAAGCAGACGGCGGCGCAATCATGAAGCTGCTGCTGCTCAACCCGAACACCAGCACCGCAGTCACCCAGTTGATGACGGATGTCGGGCAGCGCGCGGCTGCGCCCGGGACCGAGCTGATCCCCTGCACCGCGACCCGCGGCGTGCCCTATATCTCGACACGCACCGAGGCACAGATCGGCGGTGCCATTGCGCTGGAGATGCTGGCCGGGCAGCATCGCAAGGTCGACGCCGCGATCATCGCCGCCTTCGGCGACCCCGGCCTGTTCGCCGCGCGCGAAACCTTCGACATTCCCGTGGTCGGCATGGCGGAAGCGGCGATGCTGACCGCCTGCATGGCCGGACGGCGTTTCGCCATCGTCACCTTCGCCCAGGCGCTCGGCCCCTGGTACGAGGAATGCGTCCGCGCCCACGGGCTGTGGGAGCGCTGCGCCGGCATCCGCATGCTCGATACGCCGTTCCAGGCGATCTCCGAGGTCGGCACCGAGAAGGAGGATGTGCTGGTCGATCTCGCCCGGCGCGCGATCGTGGAGGACGACGCGGACGTCTTGATTTTTGCAGGTGCGCCGCTCTCGGGCCTCGCCGAGCGCGTGGCCGACCGGATCCCCGTCCCAGTCGTCGATCAAGTCATCGCGTCGGTGAAGCAGGCCGAGGCCCTGGTCGCGCTTCGCCTGCGCAAGGCAACCGCAGGCACGTACCGCCGGCCCGCTGCCAAACCCACCCTTGGTCTTGCCGATGCGCTCGCCGCCCGGCTCGAGCATCGCGATAACTAGGGGAGCTGCGGCCAGCGATGCGAAAAACCAAGCTTGTTCTCAATCGCACGGCCGAAGGCAAACAGGCGGGATTCGCATCCCGGCGGTGCAATGATCTGGATACCGAACGGCAGTTCGTTCTCCGCTCGGGGGGCCGGCAGGGTCAGCACCGGGAAACCGACCAGCGACACGATGAAGGTGACGGCGAGATAATCGATCGGCGTCTCCAGCGCCGCGCCATCGATCGTGGTGACGTCGCTGATCTCATTCGGCCAGGGCAAAACGGACGCCGCCGGCGCTACCAGGAAATCGGCGCGGCTGAACAGCTCGCGAAAGCTGCGATAGATCGCGGTGCGGCGACGCTCGGCATTGAGATAGTCCTCCGCGGAGAGCTTTGCGCCCGCCTCGATATTCCAGATCACGGTGGGCGTCAGCTCGGCGCGGCGCGACTTCAGCAGCTCGCCATAGCCGTTGGCGATGTGCGCGGCGCGCAGCGTCCGAAATGCCTCGATCGCACCGCCGCAATCGGGCGCGGACGGCACCACATCGGCCACGGCTCCGAGCGCCTCGCAGGCCGCGGCGAAACGTGCACGGACATCGCGCGCGACGGCCGCGATCCCGAAATCGGGCGTCGCTGCGATCCGGGGACGCACTGCAACCGGCCGATCCTCATTGACGACACCGATCGAGAGTGGGTCGTGCACATCGCCTCCCCCACAGATCGACAGCGCAAGCTCGAGATCGTCGACGCCGCGGGCGAGAAAACCGTGGGTGGCGAGCATGTCCCAGCCGAGGGGGCGATGCGGCGCCGGGATGCGACCGGGCGTCGGCCGGATCGAGGCGACGTCGCAAAAACTTGCGGGCGTGCGCACGGAGCCACCGAAATCGGTGCCATGGGCCAACGGCACCATGCCGGCCGCGACCGCAACCGCGGAGCCACCGGAAGATCCACCCGAAGTCAGTACCGGATCGAACGGATTGCGCGTCGGCCCGCACAATTTGTTGGTACAGACCGCGCCGAAGCCGAATTCGGGTGTGTTGGTCTTTCCCAGAATGATCGCGCCAGCGCGCCGCAATCGCGCGACCACGAGATCGTCTTCGGCCGGAATATGATCGCGGAACAGAGCCGATCCGTACGTGGTCGCAACCCCCGCAGTGTCGGTGAGGTCCTTGATCCCTATGGGCACCCCATGCAGCGGGCCGACCCGCGTTGGCGCGGCGTCGCAGATATCAGCGGCACGGCGGGCCCCCTCCGCATCGACAGTCACGAAGGCCGCCAATTGGCTATCAAGACTCGCGATCCGCGCCAGATGCGCCTCGACCGCGTCGCGCGAGGAGAGTTCGCCCTTCGCGAGGGCGCGTGCGAGGGCCGTGGCAGTGAGGTCGCAAACCGATCGATCCGACGTCATCACCCCACCATGCCAAACCTCGCGGCGAAAAGCGACCGGTGCGGGCATGAGACTTGCTTTCTACTCCGGGGCAACGGGAGGCAACACCATGGCTGAAGCGCAAGGCGGCCGATCGCTCGTGGTCGACGCCGTCACCCACCGCTATCCGAGCGGCGCGCTCGCGGTCGAGAACATCAATCTCAACATCAAAGGGGGCGAGATCATCGCCCTGCTCGGCCCCTCCGGCTGCGGCAAGACTACCCTGCTGCGCATCATCGCCGGCTTCATCGCGCAGACGCAGGGGCGGATCATCATCGGCGACGACATCGTCGACGCGCTACCGCCGAACCGCCGCGCGGTCGGCATCGTGTTCCAGAACTACGCACTATTCCCCCATCTCAGCATCAGCGAGAACGTCGCTTATGGGCTTGCCGCGCGCGGGATCGACAAGGCGACCCGCCAGCGCGAAGCACAGCGCTTGCTGGATCTGGTGCAGCTGCCGACCATGTCGGAACGGTTGCCACGGCAGCTCTCCGGCGGCCAGCAGCAGCGCGTCGCGCTGGCCCGCGCGCTCGCGATCAAGCCGTCAATCCTGTTGCTCGACGAGCCCTTTGCCGCGCTCGACAAGAATCTGCGGCTCGACATGCAGATCGAGGTCAAGCGGCTCCAGCGCGTCTCCGGCATCACCACGCTGATCGTGACCCACGACCAGGAAGAAGCGCTGTCGATGGCCGACCGCGTCGCCGTCCTGAGCCACGGCAAGCTCGAGCAGTTCGGGTCGCCGTCGGACGTCTACGACCGGCCGCAGACCCTGTTCGTCAACACGTTCGTCGGCGCCAGCAACCGCATGCCCGGCGTGGTCGTCTCGGCAGACCGCACGGCCGCAAAAGTCCGCCTCGATGCCGGCGCGGAAATCATTGCGCGTCCCGCCGGCGGCGCTCTCACCGAGGGCGGCCGCGTCACCGTGTGCATACGCCCCGAGCATCTGCAATTCGTTGGCGACGAGACCGGCTTTGCCGGCGTGGTCGGCATGTCGCTGCCGTTAGGAGCCACCGTCGTCCACGAGGTCACCACCGCGGACGGCTCCGGCGTCAAGATCTCCCAGGCGCGCATCGGCGAGACGCGCACCCTGGAGAGCGGCGCCGCGGTGCGCCTCGCGCCGCTCGCCCCGTCGCTCGCAAACGCTTTTCCTGCAACGCTTTGAATTCAGTTTTTGTCCAGAGGGAGTTCGACCATGATCATGAACCGCCGAAGCCTGATGACGACCGCACTCACACTCGGCGCCATGAAGGCGTTTCCCGGACTGAGCTACGCCCAGGCCCGCCCGCTGGTGTTTGCGACCTTCACCGGAAGCTGGGAGGAGGCGCACAAGGCCGTGCTGGTGCCGGCCTTTCGCAAGGCGAACGCCGATGCCGCGATGGTGCTCGACCCCATGCTCTCGGTCGACCAGATCGCCAAGGTGAACGCCGCCAAGGCCAATCCGCCGATTGACGTCATGCTGCACGATCCCGGCCCGGCCCTGGTCGCAATCGGCCAGGATCTGGTCGAGCCATACCCCGTCGAGAAGAGCGCCTATTACAAGGACCTGATCGCCGAGGCCCAGGAGCCGATGGGCCCTGCCCCCTTCTTTCAGGTCGTCGGCCTCACCTACAATCCGGAAGCCGTCAAGACGCCGCCGACCTCCTGGGCCGATCTGTGGAAGCCCGAGTTCAAGGGCCGCGTTGGCATCACCAACCTTAACTCGACGCTCGGCACCGGCTGGCTGGTCGAGATCGCCAAGATGCGCGGCGGTTCGGAAGCCAATGTCGATCCCGGCTTCAAGGCGATCGAGGAGCTGAAGCCCAACCTCGCCGCGGTCGCCGCCAATCCCGGCGCGCTCGCCACCCTGTTCCAGCAGGGCCAGATCGATATCTCGCCCGGCAATTTCAACGCCATCCAGATCCTGAAAGCGCGCGGCGTGCCGGTCGAGTTCGTGGCCCCGAAGGAAGGTGCCATCGCCTTCAAGACCACGATCCACATCGTCAAGAACTCGCCCAACCGCGAGCTCGCCTTCAAGCTGATCGAGGCGTCGTTGACCCCGGAAGTGCAGACCACGCTGATGAACCCGCCCTACCTGATCGTGCCGACCAATTCCAAGGTGGCGATGGGCGGCGAGATCGCGCGCGTGCTCGCCAAGGACACGGCCGAGCTGAAGCAGAAATTCGTGTTCCAGGACTGGAAGAAGATCAACGAGCAGCGCTCGGCCTGGATCGAGCGTTTCAACCGCGAGATCAAGATCTAGAGCTTCAAGGACTCATGATGGGCACAGCACCGGCATCACGAGACGTCACGTCCTACGGGATGGGATTGGCAGCGCCGCTGGCGCTGTTCTTCCTAGTGTTCTTCGTGGCGCCGCTGCTGCAATTACTGTGGCTCTCGTTGCACAACGACACGGCCGCGCTCCATTGGGGACTCGGCCAGTATCTGCACTTCCTCACCGATCCCTTCAGCCTCAGCGTGCTCGGCTCGACGCTGCTGCTTGGGGCCGAGGTGACGGCCGTCTGCCTCGTGCTCGGCTTTCCCATCGCCTGGCTTTACCAGCGGGTCGGGCCGCGGCTTCAGACCATCATCATCTTGATCGTGCTGCTGCCGCTTTTGACCAGCGTCGTGGTCCGTACCTTCGCCTGGATCGTCATCCTGGGCCGCCAGGGCATCATCAACGCGACGCTGCAATCGCTCGGCATTATCGAGACGCCCCTGAAACTGCTCTACACCCAGTTCGGCGTCGTCCTCGCGCTGGCGCAGGTGCAGATGCCGCTGACGACGCTGCCGCTGATCACCGCGCTCGGCCGGATCGATTCCAATCTCGACGACGCCTCCTGCTCGCTCGGCGCTGGAAGCTGGCGCACGTTCTTCCGGATCGTGCTGCCGCTGTCGCTGCCCGGCGTGATCGCCGGCTGCACGCTGACCTATGCCGCCGCGATCACGGCCTTCATCACCCAGTCGCTGATCGGCGGCGGACAGATGCTGTTCATGCCGATGTATCTTTACCAGCAGGCTTCGACCCTGCAGAACTGGCCGTTTGCCTCCGCAATCTCGGTCATCTTTTTGCTCGCGGTGCTCGCGGTCGTCTCCGTCTTCACCACGCTCGGCCGCCTGTCGCGCGGCTATGGAGGTGCGTGATGAGCGGGCGCAAGCGCACCCTGGAGGCGTTCAGTTTCGAGCTGGTCATGAGCCTGATCGCCGCGATTGCGCTGATCATCATCATCGCGCCGTCGCTGGTGGTGCTGATCGTCTCGTTCACCAGCGGCTTCTCGCTGCGTTTTCCGCCGCCGGGCTATTCGCTGCGCTGGTACGCCGAATTGTGGAACGCCTGGCAGCTGCACTTCGCAGCCAAGAACAGCCTCATCGTGGCACTGTGGGCGACGGGCCTGTCCGTGGTGCTCGGCGTTGCCGCCGCGCTCGCGATCTCGCGCTCACCGACGCTGTCGGCGCGGCTGCTCGATTCCCTCTTCATGTCGCCGCTGGTTCTGCCGGCGCTGGCCTTTGGCCTTGCCGCGTTGATGCTGTTCTCGCTGGTCGGCCTGCCGGTGTCGCCGTTGACGCTGGTAATCGGCCACACCGTGGTCTGCGTGCCCTATGTCGTGCGCAATACGATTGCGGCGCTTGCCCAGCTGGAGCCGACCCTGCTGGAGAGCTCGGCCGTGCTGGGCGCCGGCCGCATCTACACGTTCCGGCGCATCGTGCTGCCGCTGATCCGGCCGGGCATCATCGCGGGCGCCTTCATCGCCTTCATGTCGTCCTTCGACAACGTGCCGGTGTCGCTGTTCCTGCGTGATGCCGCCACCGACATGCTGCCGATCCGGATGTGGCAGGACCTCGAGGGCAAGCTCGACGTCACCATCGCCGCGCTGTCGGGCGTGCTGATCATTGCAACCGTCGCGTTGGTCGCGATTATGGAGCGCGTCACGGGGTTATCGCGGCGGCTGACCAACTGATCAGGCGCCGCGGAACAGCGAATAGCCCCAGCGCGTGAATTTCAGCGGCAGGTGAAAATGCTCGTCAACATTCTTGATGCGAAAGCGGAACGGCGTCACCGTGAGAAACCCGTCGCGCTCGCCAAAGAACTCGCCGAGATGAAACAGGACCTCATACTCGCCCGCCGTCACGCCCGCCCCCTGCGCAACGGGATGATCGAGCACGCCGTTGACACCAAGCCGTCCGTCGGCGACGCGCAGCGAGTCCGGATCGATCCGCCAGATCTCGACGCGCAGACCCTGCGCCGGGCGTCCGCTCGCCACATCGACCGCGTGAATGGAAATGCCACCTGCCACAATGTTCCCCCCGAGAGCGGTGCACCATGGTAGACGCAAACACGGCCGTTCGACCAGCGCCCGCATTGCTGCCCGCGCTTGGCGCCACGACCTCATTGCAGGCGCTGGTGGCTCTGGCTCTGTTCGCGCCGGGCGTGGTGGCACCGCGCGCCCATATCGAGGTCTGGCAGCTCTCGATGTTCTCCTGCGCCGTGTTCGCGGTCGGCATTCCCGCCTCGTTCTGGGGCGGCGGCTTCATCGCCCGCCTGGGCTCGATGCGGATCGCGAGCCTCTGCGCGGCGGCGATCATCGCCAGCATGGCGCTGGCTTCGCTCGGCTCGACGGCGGCCCTGCTCGCAGCCGGCCTCTGTCTTGGCCTCGCCTTCGGACCGGAGACGCCCGCAAGCGCGGTGCTGCTGGCGCGGCTCGTGACGGCCGAGCGGCGCGCGTTCGTGTTCTCGGTTCGCCAGACCGGAAACCAGATCGGCGCCGTCTGCGGCTCGCTGGTTCTGCCCGCGATCGCAATCTCGCTCGGGCCCGCCTGGTGCTATGCCGCCGTGGGCGCCTGTGCGCTGCTGGCGATAGCGTGGTTCGAGCGCCTGCGGCCCGCCTACGCCGTCAAGGTCGTGCCACTGCCGGAGCTTAGCCTTCGCACGCGGCTGGCACTGGTGACCGCGGACCGGCGCATCGCAATGCTGGCGCTGGCCTCGATGCCCTTCAGCGCGATGCAGGTGTCGCTCAATACGGTCTTCGTCACGCTCGGCACCCGCGAGCTCGGCCTCAGCCATGTCGAGGCCGGCATGGCGCTTGCCTGCGCCCAGGCCGGCGGCCTGATCGGCCGGCTCGGCTGGGGCTTCGTCGCAACGCGCCTCAATGCCTCGCGCGGAGTTCTCGTCGTCATCGGCCTCGGTATGACGTTCTGCGCCGCGCTGCTGGGTCTCGATGGCGTATCGCTCGGGCGGACCGGCCAGTTCGCGATTGCAACTCTGTTCGGCCTGACGGCCTCCGGGTGGAACGGTGTCTTCGTCGCCGAGATCGCACGCCTCGCCCCGCAGGACAGGATTGGCGAAACCACCGGCGCGGTGCTGACCGCATCCTACGCCGGCCTCTTGGCAGCACCGGCGCTGGTGTCCTTCCTGGACAGCGCAGCCAGTCTCGGTGCCGCCTTCTTCGCCTTGGCTTGCCTCGCCCTCTGCGGCACATTGGCACTGGTCTGGGGAGGCCATGACAAAGGGAAGAAGTAGCGCGTGCGAGATTGCGGCCGACGTCTCCGCCGGACGAACGAGTGCGGTCGAGACCGCCAAGGCCGCGCTTGCGCGCATCGAGGCCGCCAAGGCGCTGAACGCAGTGGTGACGACCGCTCCTGCGCGTACGCTTGCCGACGCCGCAGCGGTCGATGATCGCCTGCGTGCCGGCGAGACGATGCCGCTCGCCGGTGTCCCCGTCGTCGTCAAGGACAACATCTGGGTCCGTGACTGGCGTGTGACACAGGGCTCGCGCCTGTTCGCCGAATTCGTCGCGCCGCAGGATGCGATTGCGATCGAGCAGCTGCGCAAGGCCGGCGCCGTCGTCGTCGGCATCGGCGCAACGTCGGAATTCGCCTGCAAGGGCGTGACCACCTCGCCGCTGTATGGGCCAACGCGGCATCCGCTGGATCCCACGTTGACGCCCGGCGGCTCGTCGGGCGGCCCTGCCACGGCGGTTGCGGCCGGCCTCGTGCCGCTAGCGATCGGCACCGATGCGGGCGGCTCGAGCCGCAGGCCGCCGGCCCATGTCGGCGTCGCGGGGTTCAAACCGTCCTATGGCGCGATCCCCTATGGGCCAGGCTTCGCCGAACCGTTTTTCGGCCTCTCCGTCATCGCGCCGATCGCCACTGACGTTGCCGATATCGCGCTGGCGTTCGAGGCCATGGCCGCCGTCGATCCGCGCGATCCGGATTCAGCCGGCATCGCTCAAGAGGCCAAAAACATCGCCGGTCTGCGCATCGCGTTCTCGCCGCGCCTTGGGCTCGACGTCGCCGTCGACGATGTTGTCGCTGAAGGGCTCGCTTTCGCCATCGCGCGTCTCTCCGCCGCTGGCCTCAGCATCGCGCAGCGCGATCCCGTCTGGCCGGCGGGCGCGACGGAAGAGGCTATCATGCCGCTTCAGCAGGCCGGCCTCGCCGCACTCTATCGAGATGCCTTCCGCGAGGATCCGACCGTGTTCGATTCTGACATCGCCAGACAGATCGAGCGAGGGCTGTCGTGGTCGGGCGCCGACGTTGCCGGTGCGCTGCTGGCAAGCGCCGCAATCGCCAATGCTTTCGCGGCATTCTTCACCGAGGTTGATCTGCTGCTGGCGCCAACCGTTCCCTGTGTCGCCTGGCCATTCACCCAGCTCGGACCCGACATGATTGGTGGCCGCGCGGCGAGCCCGCGCGCGCACGCGGCGTTAACGCCCTTTGTCAATCATGCTCGTCTGCCGGCGATTTCGCTGCCGTGCGGAACGGATCGGTGCGAACTTCCATTCGGCCTTCAGGTCATCGCCGCGCGCGGACAAGACCGCACGCTGCTTGAAGCAGCGCAAGAGATCGAGGCCATATTGCGAACATAATCCCGAGAGGCGGGCGGTGGGCTAATTGCCCGCTCAGTCTCCCAGCGGCCCTTTGGCGTCCCCGTCGCTCCCCTTCAGCAACTCGTATTTGATCCGCCGCATGCGCGCCTGGGCTTCGAGCGGTTTGCAATAGGCAGTTGACGCCGCAAGCAGATCGATGGTGGCGAGAAATGCATAGCGCGACGCCGTCGGCTTGAGCGCGTCGGGCGCTTCGGGCACGTGTACGCCAAGCGCAATATCGGCGATTGAGGCCAGCCTGCTTTGCGGCTTGGTAATTGCGACGACCAAGGCGCCGTATTGCTTGGCGATACTGGCTGCCTCGATCACCTCGTTCGCTGCACCGGTGGTCGAGATGGCAACGACGACATCATCCCGTCCGAAGGTCGCGGCAATCATGCGCATCAAGCTCGGATCGGAGGCATGCGAGACGGCAATCCCAAGACGAAAGAACCGGTTCTGAACCTCCGCCGCCGCAAGAGTGGAACCGCCCCCCACCCCGAACGCTGCAAGCTTCGAACAGCGGGAGATAGCTTCGGCAGCCCGCTCGATGTCCTCCTTGCGAAGTCCCTCCTCGGCAGCGGCAATTGCACGGCGAATTTCCTGAAACACCGACCGCCAGAGCGCGGGGCGCGCCAGATCGGTCCCGACATGCGGGGGAAGCTCAACGTAAATCCGCCCGACCGCCATTGCTTGAGCCAGCCTCACCTTGAGGTCGCGGACGCCCCGGCAACCGACGGAGCGGCTGAACCGGGTTACCGTCGGCTCGCTGACGCGCGCCCGACGGGCCAACTCGGAATTGCTGGCGTGAACGGCAAACTCCATATCGGCCAGCAGCACCGTGGCAACGCGTTGCTCGGACGGGCTGAGGCTTAGAGCGCTCTGCCTGATGAGGGAGATGATGTCGCCGGCCACGACATTGTCGTCGCCGGGCGGCTTCGAGATTGCTGCACCAACGGCTCTCGCCGGGTGATTTCGCTTTGCACGCGCCATTGCCCGCCCTTTCCCAGGTCAGATCAACCTGCGCCCTTGGCAAGAAGCTGCCGTAAGAAACCTTCAGCATCGACCAAACGTATATCGGCATGCCACATCAATAACAGCATTTTCTGCTTGATAATTGCCAAATTGTGTATGTAACTTTCAAACAAGCAATAGCGTGCCGTCAGCCCAACAGCTGAAAGGCACATCCCTGCACCGGGAAGCAGGCGGCTCAACAAGGCGGGAGGGCGATCATGAGATACGGTCCAAGTGTCTTGATGCGTGGCGTCGTGCGGCTGGCCACCGCGTCATTTTTGATTGCGCAGGCCAGTGCCGCCACCCTGCTACGCGAAGCCACCATCGGAGAACCGCCGCCGCTCGATGTCATGCTGACGACCGCCGACGTCGCATCGGTCATCGGCCGCCACATCTTCGAGACCCTGTATGCGCTAGACTCGACCTATACGCCGCGTCCGATGCTGGCCGAGAGCGATCGCACGGAAGACGGCGGTCGGACCATCGTCATCAAGCTCCGCGAAGGAGTCCTCTTCCACAACGGCAAGGAGATGACCGCCAAGGACGTAGTCGCCTCGATGACGCGATGGGGCAGTTTCGGTGCACGCGGCAAGCTCCTGATGGCGGCGGCTACGTCGGTCGAGGCGACCGGAAAGTATGAAGTCACGCTGAAATTGTCCGCGCCGAACGGCGCCTGGAAGGCTCTCATTGCGGACGTCAATGGCGGTCTTGCGATCTATCCGGAAGACATAGCCGCCAAAGCGGGGAACCGGCCGATCGAGCAGAAGGACTATATCGGCACCGGGCCCTACAAGTTCGTGGAGTGGCGGCCGAACCGCTATGTCGAGGTGGAGAGGTTCGAGGGCTACAAGCCGGTGAAGGAAAAGGGTGACGGCTTCGCCGGCGCCCGCGTTGCGAGCTTCGACAAGATCCGGTTCATTCCGGTGCCTGACGTCGGCACGCGCGTGAGCGGCGTGCAGGCGGGTGACTACGACTATGCGGAAATGATCTCCGGCGATCTGTACGAGTCCCTGAGCAAAGATCCATCGGTCCAGGTGCAGCGTACCAACGCGCCGATCTTCGGCCTTTTCTTCATGAACTCGAAGCAGGGAATCCTGAAGGACAATTACAAGCTCCGCCGCGCCATCCAGACCGCGCTGGACAAGTCGCAGGCGCTGCGCGTCGCCTTCGGTCCCAAAGACCTGTGGAATGCCGAAGGATCGATCTTTCCCAATGGCACCCCCTGGTACTCGACGGAAGGCGCCTCAAATTATAGTGCGCACGATCCGAAGAAGGCCAAGGAGCTCGCAAAGGAGGCGGACTACACGGGGACGCCGATTCGCCTGCTGGTCTCGACGAACTATCAGGCACACTATGACGAAGCCTCCGTCTTCACCCGTCAGCTGGCCGACGCCGGAATCAATGTTCAGATGATGGTCGTCGATTGGGCGACCCTTCTGAAGATGCGCGGCCAGCCGGAACAGTGGGACATCTTCGTCACGCACCATTCCTTCGCGCCGGACCCGCTGCTGCTCACGTTCCTGAATGCGAGCTATCCCGGCTGGTGGGACAGCCCGGAGATCGGCTCGCTTCGGGCCGAGTTGATCAACACGACCGATCCAGCCGCGCGCAAGTCGACATGGGACAAGATCCAGTTGCTGATCTATGAGCAGGTACCGGTGATGAAAGTAGGCGATGCCTACACCTACGACATTGCTTCTCCCAAGCTCAAGGGGCTCAACCCAAACGGTCCCGTGTTCTGGAATGTGTCCACGAAATAAGGACGGGCAATGAGGCCGCGAGGACTGTCGAGCGCCGGCGCCGGCGCGCATCGTTGCCGCTGACAGGCGCCCAATCACATGTGGTCTTACGCATTCAAGCGCGCAGGAACGACGGCGGTGACGCTGCTGGCAGCGTCCATCATCATCTTCGCGTTCATCCATATCGTGCCGGGTGACCCGATCTATGTTTTGCTCGGTGATACCGCGACTCCCGACCAGATCGACGCCTTGCGACACCAGCTCGGTCTCGACCAACCGATCATCCTGCAATATCTCACTTGGGCCGGCCATGTGCTCGAGGGCGACCTCGGGCGGTCGATCTTCTTCCAGGCGCCCGTGCTGTCGGTGATTGCCGATGGCGCCGAGACCAGCACCTTGCTCGCCACCATGACGATGATCTGGGTTGCGGTCATCGGCGTGCCGATCGGAATGATTGCGGCGGTCCGGCACGGCACGTGGCTCGATCAGGGATTGTCCGGTGGGGCGATGCTGATGGCCTCGATACCCACGTTCTGGGTCGGGCTCTATCTGATCCTGATCTTCGCCGCGTGGCTCGGCTGGTTTCCTAGCTCCGGCTATCCGTCGATCTTCGAAGGCGGTGTCGTCAATCTCCGCTATCTCGTCCTCCCCAGCCTGGCGCTTGCGGCTCCGAATGCTGCTTTGATCCTGCGGCTGACGCGCGCCAGCATGCTCGACGTCTCCCGGGAGGACTACGTGCGCACGGCGCGGGCAAAGGGAATCCGGCCGTGGCAGGTCGTGCGCCGCCACATCTGGCGCAATGCACTCCTGGCGGTCGTCTCGGCCTTCGGCTTCACCTTCGCCGCGCTGCTGTCCGAGGCGGTGGTGACCGAAACCGTGTTTGCCCTGCCCGGCATCGGACGCCTCGTCGTTCAGTCGATCCTTCGCCGAGACTACCCTGTGATCCAGGGCGTCATCCTGGTCATCGTGGTGGTTTATCTCCTGATCAATCTGATCGTCGATCTGAGCTATCGTCTGCTCGATTCGCGGGTTGAACTTCAATGAGCAGCAACAGCGTGACATTGTGGCTCAAGCCGTTCATCGCCCGCCCGATCGCGCTGGCCGGGCTCGGCGTCCTTCTGGCGACTGTGCTCGCCGCGGTCTTCGCACCCTGGCTGTCGCCTTACGATCCGTATGCCATCGATCCCCTGATCCGCCTGACGCCCCCGAACATGACCCACTGGTTCGGCACCGACCAATTCGGCCGGGATACCCTGTCGCGCACCATTCATTCAGCACGCATGGCACTTTTGATCGGCTCGGGCGTGGTCGTCTTCGCTCTCGCGACAGGCGTTCCGGCCGGCGTACTTTCCGCACTGTTCCCGCGGCTGGGTCACCTGCTGATGCGCATGGTCGACGTGCTGATGGCCTTCCCGACTCTGCTTCTCGCACTTGGCCTGATTGTCATCTTGAGCCCGAGTGTGGCCACCGTCATTCTGGCCATTGGGATCGGCTACATGACGACGACGACCCGCATCGTCTACGGACTGACGCTGCGCTTGCGCGCGGAAACCTATGTCGAGGCGTCCCGCAGCATGGGCGCCGGAGCGGCATGGCTCATCAGTCGGCACATCTTGCCGAACCTGTGCTCGCCACTTCTCGTGCAGGCCAGCTTCGTCTTCGCGTTCGCGCAGCTCGGCGCGGCTTCACTCGATTTCCTGGGCCTCGGCGCCCCTCCGGACATTCCGAGCTGGGGCAATATGCTGGCGGAGTCACGGACCTTCATCACCCGCGCGCCGTGGCTGCTCTTCTTCCCGGGCATGATGATCGTGGCGACGGCATTTTCTCTGAACCTGGTCGGCGATGCATTGCGCGATCGACTCGATCCGCGGTTCCGTCAAGTCTTTGGTGAGAAGGGTTAGGCCGTGCTGACAGTTTGCGACCTTACGGTGTCAGTGGGGCCGGAAACCGCGCCGGTCGACATCGTCGCGGGCGTGTCCTTCGGCTTGGCCAAGGGCGAAATCCTCGGCCTCGTCGGCGAGTCCGGCTGCGGAAAGAGCATGACCTCGCTTGCGGTCATGGGATTGCTGCCGCAGCCCGGTCCCCGAGTCCGGGCCGGGCGCGTCCTGTTGGAGGGCTGCGACGTAACGCAGCTGCAGCCCTGGCAACGTGTCGAAGCGGGCCACGGCCGCATGGCAATGATCTTTCAGGAGCCGATGACCTCACTGAACCCTGTTCGTCGGATCGGCGATCAGATCGCCGAAGCCGTACGCGTGCATGAGGGAATTTCGGGCGCAGCGGCGCTGGTCCGTGCGCGCGAACTGCTCGAACTGGTACGTATGCCCGACCCCAAAATGCAGCTGTCCGCGTATCCCCATCAGTTGTCCGGAGGCCAACGCCAGCGGGTCATGATCGCGATTGCGCTGGCCTGCAGGCCACAGGTGCTGGTCGCCGACGAACCGACCACTGCGCTGGATGTCACCATACAGGTTCAGATTCTCGGGCTCTTGCGCGAGCTCTGCAATCGGCTCGATATGGTGATATTGTTCATCACTCACGACATGGGAGTCATTGCGCAGCTCGCCGATCGTGTCGCTGTCATGTACGCCGGCCAGATCGTGGAAACCGCTTCAGTCGATGCGCTGTTCGGCGCACCCCGTCATCATTACACCCGCGGACTGATGGATTGCATGCCGTCGCGAAATTCCGGCGCGCGCCGGCTGCCGACCATTTCTGGTCAGCCGCCGCTGCCAGGTTCGGTCGCCGCTGGCTGCGTGTTTGCCTTGCGTTGCGCAGCGGTGCGCGATGAGTGCCGCGTGGCGACCCCGCCCCGCCTGGAGGCTTCCCAAGGGCACGAGGTGCTCTGCGCGTTTCCGCTGGCCGGCGGAGAGCTGCCATGAGCGGCAATGTAATCCTCGAGGTCCGGGACATGATGGTCTCGTTCAGTGCCAGGCGGGCCGGTCGGAAATACCGGGTGCAGGCGGTGGATGGTGTATCGCTGTCGCTGGCCGAAGGCGAGGTCCTCGGGATCGTGGGCGAGTCCGGCTGCGGCAAGACCACGCTGGGCCGAGCCCTCGTCGGGCTGGTCCAGCCCGACAGCGGCAACTTCAATTTGAAGGGAACCGAAATGATCGGAGCCCGCGGCTCCGGCCTCCGCGAGATGCGTCTGAGCGTCCGGATGGTTTTCCAGGACCCCAATGCATCGCTCAACCCGCGGCGCGCAATTGGAGATTCGGTGGTGGAGGCGGCCGACATCAGCGGCTTCTTCAAGAACCGCGCCGAGCGCAGCGCGGCCATAGCTGCCACCTTGACGGCCGTCGGGTTGAACCCGTCTTTCGCCGCTCGCTACCCCTACGAACTGAGTGGCGGGCAACGGCAACGGGTCGGAATCGCACGCGCCATTCTTCCCACGCCGTGCATCATCGTCGCCGACGAGCCGGTCTCGGCCCTCGACGTGTCCGTGCAGGCCCAAGTGCTCAATCTGATGATGGATCTGCGTGACCAATTGAGACTGTCGATGCTCTTCATCTCGCACGACCTTGGCGTGATCGGGCAGATCAGCAGCCGCGTTGCTGTCATGTATATGGGCCGCATCGTGGAGCAGGCCGGGACGCGGACGGTCCTGGATCATCCGCTCCATCCCTATACGCGCGCGTTGGTGGCGGCAATTCCGAAGCCCGATCCATCGAAACGGATCCAGGGCGCGATCGAAATGGGTGAACCGCCAAGCCTCTTCACGCGACCGCACGGCTGTGCATATGCGCCCCGCTGCCCTATGGCCAGCGATCGCTGTCTCGTCGATGTGCCACAACTTCGATTTGTCGGTGCGGACGGTCGGACGATCGCCTGCCACAACGTATAACCAGCGAGTGCCGCGCGCCGCGAAATGACGCAACGCCTACGATTGATTTCTCCTCTATTCGAGCGATCCAATTCAAGCGGCGGCAGTCCGCGGCCGCCATGCGGCTGGCGGGTGCAAATCGGGAAGCCTGACGCCTGTTGCACCGCGATGTTAATCGCGACGCAACATTCAAAATGAGACTGCCCGTTAAGCCGCGCACGGCTCCAGCACGTGCGCTGCATCGGAGTTCGGTTAGCCTCCGTTTCAAGCACCGTTAGCCTTGTCCGAACGCCGCACCGCGCGGCGGGCGCGTCAAGGCGCGGTGAAAAACAGTGACAAGAACGCCCAGGGAGGAGAGCAATGTTGAAAGGCAGTCTAGGACTGATCGCGTTGAGCAGCCTGTTACTTTCGGGCACCGCCTTCGCACAGGAGAAGATCAAGGTCGGCGTCACCGCGACGCTCGAAGGCACCTACACCGTACTCGGCGAGGACGGCATCCGCGGCTTCCAGACGGCCCTCAACGTCCTCGGCAAGAAGGTCGGCGACAAGGAACTCGAATTTGTCATCGCCTCGACCGACGCGACGCCGGACTCCGCCGTACGAGCCGTGCGCAAGCTGATCGAGCAGGACAAGGTACAGATCCTGCTGTCGCCGCTCTCTGGTGACGAAGGCATCGCGGTCAAAAATTTTGCAAAGACCCATCCCGAACTGACCTTCATCAACGCCGCCTCCGGGGCCCAGGAAACGACCTATGTCGATCCGGCTCCGAACTTTTTCCGCTACAACATGGACGGTGCGCAGTGGCAGGTGGGCCTCGGCAAATATGCTTATGACGAAAAGAAGTATCGCAAGATCGCGACCGTCGGCGAAGACTACTCCTTCATCTATACGCAGGTGTTCGGCCTCGTGCTCGAGTTCTGCGGTGCCGGCGGACAGGTCACCAACCGGCAATGGGTGCCGCTCGGCACCAAGGACTTTGCCTCGGTCATCGCCGCACTGCCCGACGACGTCGACGCAATCTATCTCGGCCTCGGCGGCGCCGACGCCGTCAACTTCCTGAATCAGTACCAGCAGGCCGGCGGCAAGGCGCATCTGATGGGCGGCTCGATCATGATCGACCAGACCATCCTGTCGTCCAAGGGAAACGCCAAGAATGCCCTGATCGGCACGCTGGCCGCGAGCGGCCAGGCCGACACTTGGGAGAACCCAAGTTGGCAGAAGTTCGTGAAGGACTATCAGGACGCCTTCCCGCCCAACAAGCGCTTCCCGAGCCCATCGCTGCTCGCCACCAACTATTACGGCTCGACCATGGCGCTGATCCAGGCGCTCCGCCAGGTCAATGGCGATCTCTCCAACAATCAGGCCAAGTACAAGGAGGCCCTTGCCAAGATCGAGATCGACGCACCCAACGGCAAGATCAAGCTGGACTCCAACCGCCAGGCGATCGGCACCAACTTCGTCACCGAGGTTGTCGACGACGGCAAGGGCGCGCTGTTCTCGAAGGTCGTGAAGGTGATCCCGGACGTCAACCAAACGCTGGGCTACGATCCCGCGGTGTTCGCCAAAATCGGTTTGCCGAGCCGCACAGTACCGGAATGTAAGAAATACTGACCTAGTCTCATTCGCGAGCGATGACCGGCCGGGGAGAGATTTGCCAGAAGCGCGACACGTGCGCCCTTGCATTCTCTCCTCGGTTGTTGAACGCTACCAAAAAATACCAAGAGCTTTTGGGAGGAGAGGCATGAGCCGGGCGCTCGCCGTCTTCCACGGCCGCTTTGGTCGGGCGACGGTCTATCAGTTGAACCGCCCTTTCAACATCCACGCACATCGCGAAGGTCATTTGATCTTCCATGTCGGCGGGCGTTCCGCATGCATCGATGTCAGTGACGGACGTTACGAGCTCACCGAAGGTTCCGTCGTCGCGGTCAATCCGTGGGAGCCGCATAATTTCCTGCCGTCCGATCTCGAAGGCGGCGCCGTTTTCTTCGTGCTCTACGTCAATGCGGAGTGGTTTGCGCCCGACGCGCCCGGCGCCGACCGCCTGCGCTTCGGCCGCACCCAGTTCACGCGGTCCGTTGCGCTGGACAAGCACATCAGGCACGCAGCCGCCCTCGTGTGCGGCGCTCCCTCGCTCAACAGCCTCGATGGCGAGCTGAGAAGCCTGATCGACATCTGTTATGACGAAAGCTGGCAACAGGCGGCGACCGCGCGCGATCCGCGCGCAAACGGTTCCGTCACGGATTTTCGCGTGCGCAAGTGCATCAAGATGATGTCGGAGAGTCCTGGCGCCGAGATCGAGCTCGATACCATCGCGCGCGAATCTGGCCTTTCCCGGCCGCATTTCTACCGGCTCTTCCGCACCCAGACCGGCGTCACGCCACACCTCTATCTCAACACGCTGATGATGGAGCAGGCGCTGGAGGCGCTGGTGGCGAGCGAAGCGCCGATCGCCGATATCGGCTTCGATCTCGGCTTCTCGTCGCAGAGCGGATTCACCCGCTTCTTCGCTGCCAATGTCGGCATGGCGCCGACCGATTATCGCCGCGCGGCCAAGGTTTTGCGCGCCTGAGGTCACGCGAAAAGATACTCACGATCAAGCGCCTCCGTTACAGCCGCATTAGGATGCGACAAACGCGATCCCGAAACGAGGATCGCGCGCGATAGGGAGCGCACGTTCATGGCAGGGCTTGCGGCCGGCGACGGTCTGCGTGCCCCTCCGCCCCGCTTGCGGGGTGAGAGATGGGGTGACGCGAAGACGGAGCGGCGATAATGACCCGCTTTGTCGAACGCCATCCCGCCTGGGCACTGATTGTCATCATCGCAATCGCGGTAGCACTCTGGCTGATTTTCGCAGTGTGGCCGCAGAGCGTCGAAGATGCGTTCGGCCGCAAGCGGGTCTTCCTCAACGCGCTCTTCAACGGCATCACGCTCGGCGGTCTCTATTTCCTTGTCGCCAGCGGCTTTACGCTGATCTTCGGCTTAATGCGTAACGTCAACCTCGCGCACGGCTCGCTCTATTTGTTCGGCGGCTATGTCGGCTACGCCATCAGCGTCGCGACCGGTTCATGGGTCCTCAGCTTCATCGTCGCTTTCATCCTGACGGCACTGGTCGGCGTCCTGCTCCAGGTCCTCGTCTTCCGCCGCATGGAAGGCCAGGACCTGCGCCAGACCATGGTGACGATCGGACTCTCGATCGTGTTCGCCGATTTGATGCTGTGGGCATGCGGTGGCGATTTCTATCAGATCCAGACCCCGAACTGGCTGATCGGACCTGTGGAGCTGCCGCTGGTCACTGCGGTCAAGTCCTCAGGTGAGCCGGTCTATCTCCGCTATCCCCTGGTCCGACTCGTGATCTTCGTCGCCTCCGTCGTGATCGGCGTGGCGATGTGGCTGGCGCTCAACCGCACGCGCATCGGCATGATCATCCGCGCCGGGGTCGACGATCGCGACATCCTGGCTGCGACCGGAGTACGGATCCAACTCGTTTTCGTGGTGGTGTTTGCGCTCGGCGCCGGCCTCGCTGGCGTTGCGGGCGTTGTCGGCGGAACGTTCCAGTCGCTCTCACCCGGCGAGGATATCCGCTTCCTGCTCGCCTCCCTCGTCGTTGTGATCGTCGGTGGCATGGGCTCGATCCCAGGGGCTGCGCTGGGCGCGCTCATCATCGGCCTCGCCGAACAGCTCGGCTCGGTCTACATCCCGACCTACGCCATCGTCGTGACCTTCCTGATCATGGTTTTGGTGCTGGCAATTCGGCCGCAGGGCCTGTTGGCGAGGCGCTGACATGTCCCTCGCCCACGACGCCCGCGTCCCGGTTCGTCCCGCCACTGCGGTGCAGCGCTCGAAATTGCGCGGATGGCCGGAGATCGACAATCCGGCGGCCTGGGCCGTCGCGGCCATTCTCCTAATCATGCCCCTGATCGCCAACGGCTTCTTCCTGATCGAGATCTTTGCGACCACGCTGATCCTCGGAACCATGGCGCTGAGTCTGATGTTTCTTGCCGGCTATGGCGGCATGGTCAGCCTGATGCAGCTCACCATCGCGGGTTTCTCCGCCTATATGGTCGCGGTGTTTGGCGTCAGCGGCAACGCCAATATCAGCCTGGGCTGGCCGTGGTGGCTTGCGGTCCCAATGGCGCTCGCGCTCGCGACCATATTCGGCACGCTCGGCGGCGCGCTGGCGGTGCGCACCGAGGGCATCTACACCATCATGATCACGCTCGCGATCGGCGCGGCGTTCTATTATTTCACTAACCAGAACTGGGCGATCTTCAACGGTCATACCGGCATCAATACCGTTGCCACACCGCATTTCTGGGGCGTCAACTGGCGCGCCGACATTCCATTCTACTATATCGTCCTCGCAGTAGCCGCGCTGTGCTACTTCGCCGTCGACTACATCTCCCGCGCACCGTTCGGCCTCGCGTTGCAAGGTGTCCGCGACAATCCCCGCCGCATGGCGGCACTCGGCTTCAACGTCAATGCGCATCGCGTCGCGGCCTACGTCTTCGCGTCCTTCGTCGCGGCGCTGGCAGGGGTACTCCAGGTCTGGAATTACCGGCAGATTTCGCCGGGATCCGTGAGCGTTGGGGCCTGCATCGATATCCTCATCATCGCAGTCGTCGGCGGCATCACGCGTCCCATCGGACCCTTTATCGGCGCGCTGATCTTCGTACTGCTGCGGACCTTCGCACTCGACTTCCTGGTCAAGCTGGGGCTCGACGGCAACCGCTTTCGGCTCCTGATCGGCCTCGGCTTCCTCGCTATCGTGTTCTGGTCCTCGGACGGCGTCATCGGACTCTGGCAGAGCTGGCGGCGCCGCCAACGCTCCGGCGCGGCAAGTTCAAGCGGACGACGTGGCCGAGAATCTGACCAAGGATCCAGCCAAGGATCCCACCATGGATAGCGTCGCGCAACGCCTCTCTGTCGTGGGCGCCGGCGCGGCGCTGGAGCTGCGCGGCGTGACACGTCTGTTCGGCGCGCTGGCGGCACTCACCGACATCACCATTACCGTCCGCCCCGGCGAACGGCGCGCCGTGCTTGGCTCTAACGGCGCCGGCAAGACCACGCTGTTCAACTGCATCACCGGCGACTTCCCACCTTCTTCCGGCACCATCCGCTTCTTCGGCGAGGACGTCACGCACTTCCCGCCCTATGAGCGCATCCGCCGTGGCCTGCGCCGGACTTACCAGATCTCCGCGCTGTTTCCGGGCCTTACCGTCCAGGACAATGTCTACCTCGCCTGCCGTGGCGTCTCACGGGGACGCTTCTCGTTTCTCCGCCCCGGTCAAAACGATGCGTTGATGCACGCGGCCGAAAATCTCGTGCAGGCCGTCCATCTCTCGGGCGTGAAGGATCAGCGCGTTGCCGAGCTCGCGCATGGCCAGCAGCGCCAGCTCGAGATCGCACTTGCGCTTGCCGGCGCGCCGCGATTCGTCCTGTTCGATGAACCCGCCGCGGGGCTGTCGCCGACCGAGCGTGCCGAGCTGATCGAGATATTGACCTCCCTGCCCGCGCATATCGGCTACATCATCATCGAGCACGACATGGACGTCGCCCTGCGCGTCGTCGAGAGCGTCACGATGATGCACAACGGGCGGATCTTCAAGGAAGGCCGTCCGCAGGAGATCGAGTCCGATCCCGAAGTGCAGGAGCTTTACCTCGGAGGCGGCCATGAATGAGGTCCGCCGTACCGCCGCCGCGCTCGAAGTCCGCGGCCTGGACGTCTATTACGGCCATTCGCATGCGCTGCAGGGCGTGGATCTGACGCTCGAGGCCGGCGTGTTCTCGGTCGTTGGCCGCAACGGCATGGGCAAGACCACGCTATGCAAGGCCATCATGGGGCTGGTGCCGGTCAGCGGCGGCTCGATCCGCATCCGCGGGGATGAGATCACCCGACAGCCGCCTGCCCACATAGCCCGACTCGGCGTCGGCTACGTTCCGCAGGGACGGCGGCTGTGGCGTTCACTCAGCGTCGATGAGCATCTGCGGCTTGCCGCCGGCTTGCGCCGCGGCGCCTGGACGGTCGAGCGCATCTACAAGACGTTTCCGCGGTTGGCCGAGCGCAAGGATCACGGCGGCGGCCAGCTCTCCGGCGGCGAGCAACAGATGCTTGCGATCTCGCGCGCGTTGCTCACCAACCCGCGGCTCCTGATCATGGACGAGCCCACTGAGGGGCTCGCGCCCGTCATCGTGGCCCAGGTCGAGGAGATGCTGCTACGACTTGGCGAGGACGGCGACATGTCCGTGCTCGTGATCGAGCAGAATATCGGCGTGGCGACCGCCGTGTCGCCCAATGTCGCGATCATGGTCAACGGCCGCGTCAACCGCATCATCGATTCGGTGCGGCTTGCCACCGATCGCGAACTGCAGCAGCGCCTGCTCGGTGTCGGAATGCACGCCGGACTCGAGCTCGACCTCGACGTGCCGCCGGTGGATACGGAAGCGAAGCCTTCTCCGCCGCAAACGCGGCCAGGCGGCGCGATCCGCATCTACATGTCCAATCCGACGCCGCCGACACGCTGGTCGCAACCGGTGCCGATCGCCCGCATCGAGGCCGCGGCTCGCACGCTCTCGACACAGGTGATGCGTCTCGACGAGACGGCACGACGCCGGCACGAACCAGTCGCGGCGCAAACGCAGGGCTCCCCGGTCGTGCTCGTCGTCGGTACGCTCGACACCAAGGGCACGGAGCTCCGTTTCATCCGCGACATCATCGCCGGGACAGGCCTGCGAACCCGATTGGTCGATGTCTCCACCAGCGGCAGGCAGGCGGCCAGCGACGTCTCCGCCCAGGAGATCGCCTTGAATCATGGTCGCGGCGGATCGGCTGTGTTCGGACCCGACCGCGGCGCCGCCGTCACTGCGATGGCCGAGGCCTTCGCCAGCTGGCTGCGGCGCCAGAGCAATGTTGCCGGC
The DNA here is from genome assembly GCF_023101105.1 of Bradyrhizobium sp. 155. NCBI lineage: Bacteria > Pseudomonadati > Pseudomonadota > Alphaproteobacteria > Hyphomicrobiales > Nitrobacteraceae > Bradyrhizobium > Bradyrhizobium sp. 155. Next base: position 4,908,193 of record NZ_CP064704.1, read on the forward strand.
GTGATTTCGGCGGGCGGCTCGGGCGCAGCGTCGCTGGTCGCGCCCGGTATGCGGATGCTTCCTGTCGGGGTGCCGAAGCTCATCGTCTCGTCCGTGGCCTCTGGCGACGTCGGGCCCTATGTCGGCCCCACCGACATCACCATGATGCATTCGGTTACCGACGTTCAGGGCCTCAACTCGATCTCGCGCGCCGTGCTGGCCAACGGCGCCAACGCGCTGGCCGGCATGGTCAAAGCGCGCCTTGATCAGCATGCGCGGAAGGATCGCGGCGACAGCGGATTGCCGTCGGTCGGCATCACCATGTTTGGTGTCACCACGCCGGCGGGGCAGAAGATCGCGGCCGACTTGCGCGAGGATTTCGAGTGCCTGGTCTTCCACGCCACCGGCGTCGGAGGACGCTCAATGGAGAAGCTCGTCGATTCCGGACAGCTCGCAGGCGTCATCGACCTCACGACCACGGAGGTCGGCGATCTCCTGATGGGCGGCGTGTTCCCGGCCATCGACGACCGCTTTGGCGCCATCATCCGCAGCCGGGTGCCTTATGTCGGCTCGGTGGGCGCTCTGGACATGGTGAATTTCGGCGCCCCCGAGACCATCCCGGAGCGCTACCGCGGCAGGAAATTCCACGTCCACAACCCGCAGGTCACGCTGATGCGCACCACTGCAGAGGAGAACGAGCGCATGGGGCACTGGATCGCCGACCGGCTCAACCGGATGGACGGCCCGGTGCGCTTCTTCCTGCCTGAGGGCGGTGTCTCCGCGCTCGACGCGCGAGGACAGCCATTCTGGGATCCGGACGCCGATGCGGCGCTGTTCCGCACGCTGGAGCGCAACGTGCGGCAGACCGCCAACCGTCAGCTCATCCGCATTCCCAAGAATATCAATGACCCCGAGTTCGCCTCCACCATCGTCAGCGCGTTCCGAACATTGTTCGGCCGCATTGGGGCGCGCCGGAGACTAGCGAGGTGACCGATGGCCCGGTTTGAACGCGCTGCACTGTTGAATCGCTTCCGCGAGATGGCAAGGCGCGGCGAGCCCATCGTCGGCGGCGGCGCCGGCACCGGCCTGTCGGCCAAGTGCGAGGAGGCCGGCGGTGTCGACCTCATCGTCGTCTACAATTCCGGCCGCTACCGCATGGCCGGCCGAGGCTCGCTCGCGGGATTGATGGCTTACGGCGACGCCAACGCCATCGTGCTGGAGATGGCCGGCGAAGTGCTGCCCGTGGTGACCAGGACGCCAGTGCTCGCCGGCGTCAATGGCACGGATCCGTTCCGCGACATGGATCTTTTCCTGGACCAATTGAAAGCGCTCGGATTCGCTGGCGTACAAAACTTTCCGACCGTCGGCCTTATCGACGGCGTGTTCCGCGCCAATCTCGAAGAGACCGGTATGTCCTATGCCCTCGAGATCGACATGATCGCAAAGGCGCGCGAGAAGGACCTGCTGACGACGCCCTACGTCTTTAGCGAGAAGGAAGCTGCCGCGATGGCGATCGCAGGCGCGGATATCATCGTCTGTCATCTGGGCCTGACGACCGGGGGCAGCATCGGCGCGCAGACCGCACTCAAGCTGACGGATTGCCCAGCGCACATCGATACCTGGGCCTCCGCCGCGCTCGGCGTCAATCCGGACATTCTGGTGCTCGCTCACGGCGGACCAATCTCCGATCCGGACGATGCCGATTTCATCATGAGGAACACACGCAACTGCCACGGCTTCTACGGCGCCTCCTCAATGGAACGGCTGCCGGTCGAGCGGGCGCTGACGGATCAGGTTCGCAAATTCAAGGCGATCGGCGCGCGATAACGCCGAAAGGTCGAGGGAGAGAAACATGTCAGGGACTCTGGTCGGTGAATTGATCCTCTGGCTGATCGTCGCCGTCGTGGTGATCGTGGTCGGCGTCTACATCGTGAACTGGCTCTATCACCGCTCGTCCAAGGAGACCTCATTCGTCCGGACCGGCCTGCTCGGCGAGCGCGTTGTGATCAACGGCGGCGCCTTCGTGCTGCCGTTCATCCACGACTACACGCCCGTCAACATGAACGTGCAGCCGATGGGCATCGTGCGCTCCCGCCAGGACGCCGTGATCACCCGTGACCGCATGCGCGTCGACATCGAGGCCGATTTCTATGTCCGCGTGCAGGCGACCCGCGAAGCCGTGTCTATCGCGGCCGCCACACTCGGCCGCCGCACCATGGAGCCCGAACAGCTCCACGCCCTCCTCGCCGGCAAATTCATCTCGGCCATTCGTTCCGTTGCCTCGGAGATGACCCTCGAGCAAATGCACGAGCAGCGCGGTGAGTACGTCGCCCGCCTCAAGGCGAACGCCGCAGAGGCCCTCGCCCAGAACGGGCTCGAGCTGGAATCAGTCGCGATCACCGATCTCGACCAGACCGATCTCGAATTCTTCAACCCCTCGAACCGCTTCGACGCCGAAGGTCTGACCCGCCTGATGGAGGACATCGAGGCCAAGCGCAAACTGCGCAACGACATCGAGCAGGATTCGATGATCAAGATCCGCTCCCGCAACCTGGAGGCCGAGCGGCAGGCTCTCGAGATCGAACGCGAAAGCGAGACGGCGCGCCTCGAACAGGAGCGTGACATCGAGATGCGCCGCGCCCTGCAACGCACCGAGGTCGCACGCGAACGGGCCCTGCGCGAGACCGAAGCTGAGCAGGCGCAGATTTCCGCCCGTGAAACCATCGAGAAGGCGCGAATCGCCAACGACCAGGCGATCGCCGAAGCCCGTATCGCCTCGGAGCGTGAGACCCGCCAGCGGGAGATCGAGCGCACCCGCACCATCGAGGAGAAGGAACTGCTCGCACGGGAGGAAATCGAAAAAGCCCGGATCGCCAACCAGCGCTCGATCGATACCAGCCGCATCGCTTCCGAGCGCGAGGTGCGCCAGCGCGAAATCGAGCGGATGCGGACCGTCGAGGAAGCCGAGATCACCGCCCGCGAAGCGATCGAGAAAGCGCGTATCCAGCAGGACCGCGTCGTGACCGACGCCCGCATCGCTAACGAAGAGGAGACCCGGCGCCGCGAGATCGACCGGACCCGCGCCGTGGACGAAGCCGAGATTGCTGCCCGCGAGACGACCGAAAAGGCCCGCATCGCCCAGACCATGATTGTCAATGTCGAGCGCATCGCATCCGATGAGCGCACCCGTGCGCTGGAGATCCAGCAGGTGCGTAACATCCAGGAAGCCGAGATTGAGGCGCAGCGCGCGGTCGAGGCGGCGCGCATCGACCGGGAGCACAGACTCGCCGTCGAGCGCATCGCGGTCGAGCAGAATACCCGGCAGTTGGAAATCGAGCGAAATCAGACGCTGGAAGTCGCAGAGGTCGCGGCGCGCGAAGCCACCGAAGCTGCCCGCATCACCCAGCAAGAGCGCGTGCGGTCGCTGGAAATCGCCCGCAACCGGGCTGTCGAGGAAGCCGACATTGCCTCACGCGAAGCCATCGAAGCCGCCCGGATCGCGCAGGAGAAGTCCGTTGCAGCCGAGCGTATCCAGGCCGAGCGTGACACGCGCGCGCTCGAGATCGAGCGTACTGCCGTGATCGAGGCCGCCGAGTTGAACCGGCGCGACACCATCGAACGCCAGCGCATCGGCGTCGATCTCGCGCTCGAGGCCGAGCGGATCACGTCCTCCAAGAAGCGCGAAGTCCTCAATATCGAGCACAAGAAGGCGATCGAGATCGCGGATGAGGACCGCGTCATCGCGCTCTCGACCAAGAAGTCCGAGCGCATCGACGCCGACCGCCAGGTCAGGCAGGCCGAGATTGTCGCGCGCAAGGAGGTCGAGACCACCGACGTCTCGCGCGAGCATGCGCTGGAGGCGGCGCGAATCGAGCGCCGCCGTTCGATCGAACAGCTCGAAGTCGCTCGCGTCCAGTCGCTCCAGGAAGCCGAGATTGCCGCGCGGGAAGAGGTTGAGCGCTCCCGCATCGCCTCCGATCGCGGCCTCGACGAGGCCCGCATCGGCCGCGAGCGCGAGTTGCGCAAGCTCGAAATCAATCGCGAGAAGGAGGTCGAGACCGTCTTGATGGAAAAGGCGATTGCTATCCACCTCAAGTCGCTGGAGGAATCCGCGGCCAAGGCCTCGGCTGAGGAAGCGCGGGTGCATGCCACTGAAGCCACCGAGCGCGTCATAACCGCGCGCGAGAGCGAGATCGCGAAGCGTCGCAAGACCGTGGAGATCCTGATCGCCGAGAAGCAGGCCGAGGAGACGCGAATTGCCGCGGAAGCCGAACGGATCCGCGCTGCAGTCGAGGCCGAGGCGCAGCGTATGCTCAACGAGGCCGAGAACGTGCTGACCGACCAGGCGCGCTACTCGCTATTCCGTAGAAAGCTGCTCGACCGCATCGAGGGCATCGTCCGTGAGAGCGTCAAGCCGATGGAGAAGATCGAGGGCATCCGCATCCTGCAAGTCGATGGTCTCAACGGCAACGGCCATGGCGGGAATGGCGGCCGTAGCGCCACCGACGAGGTGATCGACTCGGCGCTGCGCTACCGCGTCCAGGCGCCGCTGATCGATTCGCTTCTGGCGGACATCGGCGTCGAAGGTGGCAGCCTCGCCAAGATGCCAGGCCTGATCCGGGAAGCTCGCGACATGCAGGGCATCAAGGACTCCGCGCGCAAGAGCGGCGGCGGTGGCGAGAAGCCAGCCACTGCGCCCTCGCCTTCAGCCGACGGCGAGCCGCCCGCCGAGCGCAGCCCTCGGAAGAAGAGCTGAGGTCGCACCATGGCCCGGGTCTACGTCTCAACCGTCGTCAACGCACGCAACGATCGCGTCTGGGCGCGCGTGCGCGACTTCAACGGTCTGCCGAACTGGCATCCCGCGATTGCGGAAAGCCGCATCGAGGGCGGCGAGCCCTCCGACAAGATCGGCTGCGTCAGGGATTTTCGCCTGCGCAACGGTGATCGCATCCGGGAAAAGCTGCTCGGCCTGTCCGATTACGATATGTTTTGCACCTACTCGATCCTCGAATCCCCGATGGGAGTCGAGGACTACGTCGCGACGCTTCGGCTAACGCCGGTCACGGATGGCGACCAGACCTTCATGGAATGGACCGCGGAGTTCGACTGCGCACCCGAGCGGGAGGCGGAGCTCGTCGCGAATATCGGGGGTGGCGTGTTCCAGGGCGGCTTCGACGCCCTCAAACGCCAGTTCGGAGGCTGAGCGCCGTGCCGCATATCGTCAAGAGCACGATCCTGGATGCGCCGACCGGCTCCGTGTGGGCCGTGCTGCGCGACTTCAACGGGCACGATCGCTGGCATCCGGCGGTCGCAGCCTCCACGATCGAGCGTGCGCAGGCCCCAGACAAAATCGGCTGTGTCAGGCGCTTCAAGCTGCAGGACGGCTCGGAGCTGCGCGAGCAATTGCTGACGCTGTCGGATCTGGAGCAGGCCTTCAGCTATTGCCTGCTCGATACGCCTGTCCCGATGTTCAACTATGTGGCTCATGTCCGCCTGCTGCCCGTGACCGACGGCGACCGCACCTTCTGGCACTGGGAATCCCGCTTTTCGACGCGGCCGGAGGACAAGGACCGGATCACCCACATGGTCGCGGAAGATATCTACCAGACGGGATTCGAAGCGATCCGCCGGTACCTCAAGGAGGCTGTGTCAACATGACTGTGACGGTGAAGACCTTCACGAGCTCCAGCGAGGCCGCCGCCGCGCTGTCGTCCGATCGCACCGCGCGCTATCTCGGTGGCGGCACGCTCGTGATGCGCGCGCTGAACGAAGGCGATATCTCGCTCTCGACCATCGTGCGCGCCAATGACCAAGCCTTGACGCGCATCGACCCATCTGGTCCGCGGATCACCCTGGGTGCTGGCGTAACTTTCGCCCGGATTCTGGGCGAGCGCGACCTCGCTTTCCTGCACGCCCCTGCCCGCTCGATTGGCGGCCCGGCGGTGCGCAACATGGGTACCGTGGGCGGCAATCTGTTTGCGCCAAATCCCTACGGCGATTTCACCGTCGCCCTGCTTGCGCTCGATGCCACGGTGGCCCTGCAAGGCGGCTTTGGATCGCGCGACATTCCAATTGAGGAGTTCTTGCAGTCACGTGAAAGGCAGGCGGGCGCGCTCGTGCTGTCGGTGTCATGCACGCGACCGACTAGCGCGGAGGCTTTTCGCTACCGCAAGATCGCACGGATCAAGCCCAAGGGCGGCTCGGTCATCACGCTCGCCGCACATCTGCCCATCAGTGGCGGGCGGGTCGCCGGGGCACGAATCGCATTGGGATCGATGGCGCCGACGCAAATACGTGCGCGGGCGGCCGAACGCGCTCTGGAAGGTCGCTCGCTCGATGCCGCGACCGTTGCGGCCGCAGCCTCCGCAGCGGCGGAAGGAACATCGCCCTCCGACAACGCGCTCGGCAGCGCCTGGTACCGCCGCGAGATCGTCGGCGTCCATCTGCGTCGTCTTCTCTTGGGTCAGGAATAGATCGTATGGCCAAGACTGCCCTGCAATTTCGTCACAATGGCAGCGATGTCGCCATTTTCGTCGATGGCGGCACCAACCTGCTCGTCGCGCTTCGCGAATTGATCGGCGACAAGACGCCGAAATTCGGCTGCGGCCAGGGGGGCTGCGGCACGTGTAGCGTCCTGATCGACGGCGAGCTCCATCTCTCCTGTCTGACGCTGGCCGAGACCGTCGCCGGCCGCTCTGTCGAGACGCTGGATAGCCTGAAGCAGGGACCGAACCTCCATCCGCTGCAGCGCGCCTTCGCCGAGAATTTTGCTGCCCAGTGCGGCTATTGCACGCCGGGCATGCTGATGGCTGCCAAGGCGCTGCTCGACCGCAATCCCTCCCCGAGCCGCGCCGAGATCGTGGAGGCGATCTCCGGCAACATCTGCCGCTGCACCGGCTACGAGCCGATCATCAACGCCATCCTCGCCGCCTCCGGCGGCAGGGTGAGCGCCTGAAGGACCAGATCATGCTGGAACTACGCAAGGACATCTTCGCCGACGAGCGCGACGATAATCTCAACGAGATCGGCAAGGGCACACAGCGCCAGGACATGCTTGGCCATGTCACGGGCACCTCGAGCTATTTCAACGACCACAAGCTCCAGGGCATGCTGCACCTGAAAGTCGTTCGCTCGACCCATTCGCATGCAAGCATCCGGCGGATCGATACCGCGGACGCCGAGCGCTCAGCCGGCGTGCGCCGGATCATCCGCGGCTCCGACGTGCCCCGCAACCTCAACACACTTTTGAGCCTGATCAATTTCGGCAAGGACGACGAACCATCGCTGGCCGTCGACAAGGTCCGCTACAAGGGTGAGCCGATCCTGGCCATCGTCGCCGACAGCGAGCGCGAGGCGTTCGAGGCGATCGCAAAGGTGCGGATCGACTATGAGCCGTTGCCAACCGTGTTCGACGTGGAAGATGCGCTGAAGGCCGGAGCGCCCGTCGTCAACGATACCTATCCGAAGAATGCCTTCATTTATCACGACACATACGACCACCAAAAGCTCCGCTTCGGCGATGCCGATGCCGCACTCGCGACCGCCGATCACGTGCTTGAACAACGCTACCAGATGTCACCAATCGAGCACGCGCCGACCGAAACCAATGGGTCGATCGCGGCGCCCGACACCAACGGGCGCTATGTCGTCTATACGTCGACGCAGGCGCTGTTCTTCTCGGTCGATACCTGCGCCAAGATCCTCGACGTCCCCTCCAACACCTTCCATTTCATTGGCGGCACCGTCGGCGGCGGCTTTGGCGGCAAGGTCGACACGCTGACCGAACCGTTATGCATCCTGGGTGCGATGCTGACGGGACGTCCCGTGCGCTACGTGTTCGGACGCGAAGAAGAGATGCAATACGGCCCGCCGCGCGGCGCCGAGCGCATCTACATCAAGGACGGCGTGATGCGCGATGGCCGCGTCGTCGCGAGAAAGATCCGCGCATATTTCGACAGCGGCGCATATACGCGGCTCTCCAGTTATGCAGCGGTGAAATGCGCAGCCCATCTGCCAGGACCCTACACCATCCCGAACGTCTATGGCGACGTCTACTGCGTCTTCACCAACCGTACGCCTGCAACCGCGATGCGCGGCTTCGGCGTCACCGCCATGGACTTTGCGATCGAATGCCAGATGGACAAGCTCGCGAACCTCGTCGGCATGGATCCGATGGAGTTCCGCATCCTCAATGCCTATCGCGACGGCGACATGAAGGCGCATCGGCGCGAGGCCAAGAACACGGCGCTGATCGAGTGCGTCCAGGTCGCGGCCGAGAAAGCCAAATGGCCGATCCGCGACGAGTTCAAGCGCGCCTCCTCCCGCAAAGACGGAGGCGGCAGCCGCGCTGCCATCCCGCGGACGCCTGCCGACATCCACGTACGGACGACCGCGCCGGCGCAGCAGCGCACGAGCTATGATCGCCTGCCAACGGCCGCGTCGCGCGAACCCCCGCGCGAGCCCCCACCGCCCGCGCCGCCACCGCCATCGCCACCGCGACCAACATCGCCCTCGCATGGGGCGGGCCGATTCTCATCCGTGTTCGGCACCAGGAGGCGTTGAGATGACGCGACATCGCGGACGCGGCATCGCGTCGGTCAACTATCCCATCGGCATGAACCTCGGCGGCGATCCCAGCCAAGCCCTGGTTCATTCCAATCCAAGCGGCAAGTTCACCGTAGCGCTGTCCTCGATCGACCTCGGCCAAGGCATGAAGTCGGTCACGCGGCAGATTTGCGCAGAGACGCTCGGCGTACCCGTCGAGGACGTCTATGTCGATACCGCCGATTCCGATACTGGCCCGCATTGCATGGGCTCGTTCGCCTCGCGCGGCACCCATCGCGTCGGCAATGCAGTGATGGCGGCGGCGCGCGAGGCGCGCGGCGTGATGATGGAGGCGGCCGCAGAAGAACTCGAGGTCAACGCCGCCGATCTCGAAACCGACGGACGTGGCAACATCCACGTCAAGGGCGCGCCGCACCGCTCGATCTCCACCAAGGACGTCGCCATCGCCGCGCAGTTCAAGCAGGGCAAGACCATCGCCGGCCGCGGCATCTTCCTGGTTCCTCTGTCCAATGTCGATCCGGAAACCGGCGAGATGTCGCCGGCGACCTGTTACGCCCATGCCTGTCTCGTCGCCGAGGTCGAGGTTGACGACGAGACCGGCGAGGTCACGATGATCCGCATGGATTCTGCCTATGAGCTCGGCCGTGCGCTCAACCCGCGCCTGGTCGAGCAACAGCTCGTCGGCGGCGCCTGGATGGGCGTCAGTCACGCGCTCTACGAGACGCCAGAACCCTATTATCCCGACCCGGTCCACGGCCCTCGCGACTTCGTCGAATATGTCATGCCCGGTCCTGGCGATATCTGCCCGCACGACATCGCCGTATTGGAACGCCCCGCTCCCGATGGCCCCTTCGGCGCCAAGGGGCCCGGCGAAATGTGCGCGAATCCCGTATTGCCGGCCGTTGCGAACGCCATCTTCAACGCCGTCGGCGTGCGCATCGACGATCTGCCGATTACGCCGGAGAAGGTGCTGCGCGCGATCAAGGCCGAGGGCGGCGCGCGCCCTCAGGCGCGGCGCTGAGGTCTCGATGGCCGTCCGCAGCAACATCGTCGGCATCGACAGCCCAGAGGCACTGGAGAAAGCGCTTCGGGCAGCCTATTACCTTGCCGACGAGGGGCTGGCGACCGCAGCCTATCTCGGGCTGGCACTCGGCAAGCCATTGCTGCTCGAGGGCGCGCCGGGCGTCGGCAAGACCGAGGCCGCCAAAGCCATTGCCGCGGTCCTGGGCCGCCGCCTGATCCGCCTGCAATGCTACGAAGGCATCGACGCATCTGCCGCACTCTACGAATGGAACTATCCGCGCCAGATGCTCGCAATCCGCCAGGCCGGCGATGAGAGCGTCGACATCTACGGCGAAACGTTTTTAATCGAGCGACCGATGCTGGCGACGCTGCGCGCACCTGACTCAACTGTGCTGCTGATCGACGAAATCGACCGCGCCGACCAAGAATTCGAAGCCTTCCTGCTCGAGTTCCTGTCCGACTTCCAGATCTCGATTCCGGAGCGCGGTACGGTTCGCGCCTCTGAGCGCCCGGTTGTCGTCCTGACCTCGAACCGCACGCGGGATCTTCATGAAGCGTTGCGGAGGCGATGCGTCTATCACTGGATCGACTATCCCTCCGCCGAGCGCGAAGCGCGCATCGTGATGATGCGGGCCTCCAGCGTCGCCGAGGGGACCGCGCGGGCCGTCGTCGCCGCCGTCGAGAAGCTGCGACGCGAACCACTCAGCAAGGCGCCCGGGATCGCCGAGGCCGTCGACTGGGCCGAGGCCGCCACGCTGCTGCACAAGGGCGGCGCACGGTGGCCTGATGCCTTCAGGCGCTCGATCGGCGTTGCCTTGAAAGACGAGGAGGATCTGCACTTCATTTCGCCGCGCCTCGATGCCCTGCTGGCGGAGGCCTCTGCATGAGCGCCGAACCCGAACTGCCGCGCGCTGCGCGTGTATTCATCTCGTTCGTCGGCTTGTTGCGAACGAACGGATTTGCCGTCGCACCGGAACAGACGACGTCGTTCCTGGCCGCAATCCAGTTGCTCGGTCCCCGCAGCCTGGAGGACATTCGGCAGGCAGCCCTCGCAACACTGGCTCCTCCACCGGAGCGTCGCGCAACGTTCGACCGGCTGTTCGATCTGCACTTTCGCGGAAACGAGGCAATCGAGCGCGTCGATGACGGTGAGGACGACGAGACTGTTCGGCTGCAAGAGGAGGCCCGTGGAAACGACGAGCCGCTGTTGTCGGACGAGGCCAACGAGTCCGGTCTCGCAGCTGCGCGCGCCGAAGCCCTGGTCGAGCGCCGCTTTGCGCAGCTCTCGACCACCGATGCGCTGCGCCGGCTGTCCCGCGAGGCGCCGAGGCGCCTGCCGAAGCGGCGCGGCCATCGCCGCATGCGGGCTCGCAGCGGACCCTACGCGGATTTGCGCCGCACCCTGCGCGACTCCGTTCGCAGCGATGGCGAAATTCTCCGGCTGGGGCGTTTGAAGCGGCGGCAGCGCCCACGCAAGATGTTGCTTCTGATTGACGTCTCCGGCTCGATGAAGACCCGCACCGAAGAGAATATGAAGTTCGCGCACACGTTGGTGCAGGCGGCGCCCAGCGTCGAGGTCTTCACCTTCGGCACGCGGCTGACCCGCATCACCCGCCCGTTGCGACTCAAACGCCGAGAGCAGGCGCTCAGGGCGGCGGCCCATGCGGTCAGCGACTGGGACGGCGGCACCCGAATCGGCGATGCGCTTCAGGCGTTTCTCGCCGTGCCCCGCTTCGGTGGATACGCGCGGGGCGCTGCCGTGATCATCGTTTCCGACGGCCTGGAACGGGGCGAACCCGATGCGCTGCGCGATGCGGTCGCGAAACTATCGCGCCGTGCGTGGCGCGTGAGCTGGCTGACACCGCTCGCGGCTGGTCCCGACTTTCGCCCGCAGACCGAAGCGCTGGTCGCGATCGAACGCTTCGTCGACGACCTCGTCGATGGTGGCTCGAGCGCGTCGATCGTCGCGCATGTGCTGGCGCTGGGACAAAGGAGAGTTGCGTGACCGACGTCGTCGATGGGCACCATCATATCTGGCGCCAGACCGACCTGCCCTGGCTGGTGGGTCCGATGCAGCCGCGCATCTTCGGTCCGTACGAGCCGATCCGGCGCGATTACCCGATCGAGGAATATCTCGGCGACATCGAGGGCAGCGGCGTTACCCGCTCGGTCTATGTCCAGACCAACTGGGCCAATGACCGCTTCGAGGACGAGGCCGCTTGGGTGCAGCAGACCGCCGAGGAGCACGGCTGGCCGCATGCCATCGTAGCTTACGCCGACTTTTCGGTGGACGACGTGCGTCCACAGCTCGACCGCCTGAAGCGTTATGCCCTCGTACGCGGCGTTCGCATGCAACTGCATTGGCACGAGAACCCGCTTTATCGCTTTGCCGCGCGGCCGGACCTTTGCACCGATCCCGTGATCCAGCGCAATATCGCCCGCCTTGCGGATTATGGCTGGAGCTTTGACCTTCAGGTGTTCACGCCACAGATGCCTGACGCTGCGCGCCTTGCGGAATCCTGCCCTAAGGTGACCTTTATCCTCCAGCACGCCGGCATGCTGGAGGACCTTTCACCGGCAGGCCGCGCCGCGTGGCGCGCCGGGATGGCCCGCCTCGCCGCATGCCCGAACGTCGTGTCGAAACTATCGGGGCTCGGAACCTTCATCCACCGCAACGACCCCGCGCATGTCGCATCCGTCCTGACCGATACGATTGCGATCTTCGGCGCCGAACGCTGCCTGTTCGGCTCGAATTTTCCGATCGAGAAATTGTGGACCAGCTATCGCGCGTTGATCGATGCATTCCGTGCCGCCGCGGCGCCGCTACGCGATGATCAGCGCGAAGCCATTTTCAAGACCACCGCTATGCGCGTCTATCGGCTCTGAGCGCCGAGGAAACAACGAGAACGGACACAGGGAGGGACGGAATGCCGCTGGAGATCAAGATTTTGGACTATGGCGATATTGAGCTGGAATCGAGCTTTTTGGTTCTCGGCCGCGATTGCGGCCGCACCCGCCGCGTCCTCACCCTCGGTTTCCTGATCCTCGGCGGCAAGTATCCGGTCGTGGTAGACACCGGTTACCGTTCCAACCAGATCATGGAAACGCTGGGGATGCGCGGCCTGCAGTATCACGAGCACATGATCGAGAACCAGCTTGCGCGGCACGGCGTGCGGATGGGCGATGTGCGTTTCGTCTGCCACACCCATCTGCACATCGACCACGCCGGCAAGGACGATCTGTTTCCGATGAACACGACCGTCGTCCTCAACCGCCGGGAGCTTGAATATTCCGTGTCCGGCCTGATGCATCCGCAATATCCGGCGCCGGATATCAAGCATCTGATCGACCGTCTGCACACCAAGAGTGCGCTGCGCTTTCTCGACCTCGAGATTACAGGTCCCATCGAGCTGATGCCGGGCGTCTACTGCGACGCTGCGAATGCGCATACCGAGGGCTCGATGAACATCATCGTCGAAACCGCCGACGGCATCGCCACCATCTGCGGCGACGTGATCTACGATTTCAACGATCAGATCGTGACGCCCTTCAACGAGATCCACGACTGGGAGCCACGCACCACTGGCAACCACGGCACCACCAAGCGGGCCGAGAAGGCCGCCATCAAAAAGCTGCTCAGCAATTCGCGCTATCTGCTGCCGGTCCACGACCGCCCCGCCAAGATCGAAGGCGGCAACGTCGTCGGCCGGCTGCACGACCAGGTGCCTGGGCCGGTCGTGCAGTCTCTGCCCCAGCGCAACTGGTTTCCGGCCTAGACGCCAGAGGATCGACCGATGACCCACGTCACCTTGCGCTCCGAATTCGAGACCCTGATCGATCCCTACGCACCAGTCGCGCAAATCGGCACCGGTTTTGACTTCACGGAGGGACCGATCTGGCATCCGGTCGATCATTATCTGCTGTTCTCAGACATGCCGGGCGACGTGCGCCGGCGGTGGGATTCGCGGCACGGCATTGCCGAGGTCAAACGCCCGTCGAACAAATGCAACGGCATGACCTATGACGCCGAACTTAATTTGGTCGTTTGCGAGCACGCGACATCGTCGTTGATCCGCGAGCGGCCGGACGGGCGGCGCGAGGTGCTGGCCTCGCACTTTGGGGGACAGGAGCTCAACAGCCCCAACGACGTCTGCGTGCACTCCTCCGGCGCGATCTATTTCTCGGACCCCTGGTATGGCCGCATGCCGGTCTATGGCGTCGAGCGGCCGAGGCAGCTCGGTTTCCAGGGCGTCTATCGCGTCGTGCCCGGCGCCGAGCCGAAGCTGGTCGTGGATCGCAATCTGTTCGACCAGCCGAATGGGCTGTGCTTCTCGCCCGACGAGAAATTGCTCTATGTCAACGACACCGTACAGGCACTCATCCGTGTATTCGACGTCAACGGCGACGGCTCGCTGTCGAGTGCGCGTGTGTTCGCGAGCGGTATCCGCTCCGAGCTCGAGCCCGGCTTGCCCGACGGCATGAAGTGCGACCAGCACGGCAACGTCTGGGTTACGGCACCCGGCGGGGTCTGGGTCTATTCGCCGCGCAGCGAGCTGCTCGGCAAGCTCCGCTTGCCCGAACTCGTCGCCAACCTTACCTGGGGCGGGCCGGATTTCCGCACGCTGTATCTGACTTCGACGCACTCGGTCTATGCCATTCCCACCAGGGTCGGACCGCGCCACGAGCCCTATATGAGCGGCAAGCGAGGCAGCGGCACGGCGGCCGCGGGCTCTGCTTCCGCTGCCCCCATCCTTGCCGACGGCGAAATGCAGCTCGACCCGCGACGCTGCGCCATGATCATCCAGGATCTCCAGAACGACGTCATCATGGACGGCGGCGCCTTTGCCGATTCCGGCGCGCCAGGTCACGCGAAGCAGCAGCGCGTCGTCGAGAATGTCCGCCGCCTGGCCGAATCGGCGCGGGTGCGCGGCGTCGCTATCATTCATGTCTGGTTCGTCGTCGAGCCCGGCGCGCCCGGCGTGACGCTGAATGCGCCGCTGTTCGAGGGTCTCGTCGACAGCAAGGCGATGGTGCGCGGAAGCTGGGGGGCGGCACCGGTGTCAGGTCTCGAACCACGGCCCGGCGATTTCGTGGTCGAGAAGGTACGAATGAGCGCCTGGGAGGGCACGAGGCTCGAAACGATCCTGAAAGCCACCGGCCGCGACATGATCATCAACACCGGCGCCTGGACCAACATGTCGGTCGAGCACACGGCGCGGACCGGTGCCGACAAGGGCTACTTCATGATCGTTCCCGAGGATTGCTGCTCGACCATGAACGCCGATTGGCACGCCGCGTCGATCAATTTCGCCATGCAGAACGTCGCCGTCGTGACCAAGGCCGATGCGGTCATCAAAGCGCTGGGATGAACGGTGGCGAAGCTCCTGCACCTGTCCTGCTCGCCCCGCGACGACTCCTGGTCAGGCGCCGGCGCACGCGTTTTCCTCGACGGCTTTCGCCAAGCTCGGCCCGACTGGGACGTGGACGTTATGGATCTCTGGCGCGAGCGCTTGCCGGAATTTTCAGGCCCCATTGTCGAAGCCAAATATGCACGGATGAAGGCGCAGGCCTTCAACGACGCGCAGCGCGACAGCTTCGCGGAAGCCGAGCGGATGGCGGTGCGCTTAGCGCTCGCCGAGCGGGTGCTGATTTCGACGCCGATGTGGAACTTCGGTATTCCCTATAAGCTCAAGCAATGGTTCGACATCATCGTCCAGCCCGGGCTCACCTTTCGGTTCGATCCGTCGCTGGGGTATATCCCGTTGCTGAAGGACCGGCCGACCATCGTCATCATTGCCAGTGGCAGCGATTTCGCCACCGGAATGAACCGCGGGCGCATCGACATGGCAACGCCTTACCTGCGCGAAATTTTGCGTTTTGTCGGTATCAACAATGTCCGTTTCATTCCGATCGGACCAACCACCGGACCGCAACAGCCCATTGAGGTGGCTCGCGAACGAGCCCATCGACGCCTGGCCGCAATGGCCGAGAGCTTCTGATGCGCCCCGCAGGTCAGTCGAGGCTACGGCAGATTGTCCCGCAGAAAAATGTCGATGCGGATGCGCTCCTGGTCGGGGCTGATCGGCTCACCCGAACAATGCGCGAGCAGGACTCGCGCCGCAGACCGTGCCTCGTGGCCGGGATCCTGGTTGATGATGGCATCGAGCGTGCCGCGGACCAGGAAACGCCGCGTGTATTGGGTCAGCTCATGGGCAATCCAGACCACCTCGCGCGCCCGTCCCGAGGCCTCGAGCGCGTCGGCGATGCCACGGTTCCCGGCGCCGCAGCAGTATATGCCGCGCAGATCGGGCTGGCGCGCGAGCAGTGCCGCAGTGAGCTCCCGGGTGCGCTCGCTGTCGTCGCGGCCCTCGATCACGGGCAGCGCGTGCAGGTTCGGATACTCGCTGGACAGGATCTGGTGGAAGCCGAACTGCCGCTCGGTGTGATCGCGCAGCGACAACGATCCCGCGATGACGGCCACCGTCCCCTTGCGACCAGTGAGGAACCGTCCCATCAGCGTTGCAGCGGTGCGGCCTGCCGCCGGGTTGTCGATGCCGACATAGTGCAGCCGGCGCGAGCTCGGCGCGTCCGACACGAGGGTCACCACAGCGACCCCGCGCGCAGTGAGTTCGTCGATCGCGGCGCGCACCCTGGGATGGTCGAGCGCGATCACGGCGACGCCCTGATAGGCAGGCGAGAGATTTTCCAGCGCGGCGGCGAGTACGTCCGGATCGAACACGTCGACACGCAGGATATCAATGAAGCCGCGCTGGCCGGCGAGCCAGTCTGCGGTGCGCTGGACCTGCTCGGTCAGGTTGGTCATGAAGCTGTTGCTGCCCGTCGGCAGCACAAAGGCAAAGCGGAACGTCTGCCCGCGGGCAAGCCGCGCGGCCGCGACGTCGGCTCGATAGCCGAGTTTTGCCACCGCGGCCTCGACCCGCGCGACGGTCTTGGCGCGCACGCCCTCGCGCCGGTTGACGACGCGGTCGACCGTGGCGAGCGAAACACCCGCCGTGCGCGCAACGTCCTCAAGCGTGGCACGAATCACCGGCTGGCTCGCACCAGCATTCATTCGCGCGCCGCCCACAGCATGCCGCGGGTCATCAACGTTCGGATTTCCGGTACGTCGAGTTCGTAAGCGCGGTGGCCGAGCGAGGAATAGAACACCCTGCCCGCGCCGTATCGCTTCTTCCAGACCACGGGCATTACCACGCCCTCGATCCAGGGCGCGTGCTCGCCGGTGAAGGTCGTCGTCGCCAACACCTCGTTGGCGGGGTCGACATGCATGTAGTACTGCTCGGAACGATGCTCGAAACTCTTCAGGCCCTTCATGATGGGATCATCCGGCTTCGTCAAGTCGACCTTGTAGTCGATGATGTTGCCGGGATGCGCAACCCACTGCCCGCCGCACAGGAACTGGTAGTCGACGGAATCGCGGAATGCGTCGCCCATGCCGCCATGATGGCCGGCGAGCCCGACGCCGCTCCGGACCGCAGCGCAGAGATTGAGCGCTTCCGCCTTCTCGATTGTCGACATGGTGTAGATCGGGATGATCAGCGACAGGTCGTGAATCGCGGGATCGGCGAACGCGGTGGTGGTGGTTTCGATCCGCACCTCGAAGCCTTCAGCCTTCAGCCAACCACGGATCATCGAAGCACAGAGATCGGGATCGTGCCCGGGCCAACCGCCCCATACAATCATTGCCTTGCGCATGTTTCTGTCCTCAGTCGATCTGTCCGGTTTCACGCCCGGCCGGCAGCATCGCCGGCCGCTCGACGCGGCTCTCGATCTTGACGCGCCGGCCTTCCTCGGCAGAGATCTGGAACGCCTCCATCACCTCCAGCACGTGGAAAGCGAGCGCGCCGCTCGCACGATGCGGCCGGTTGTTCAGTATCGCGGAGGCCATATCGGCGGCGCCAATGGAACGGAACTCGCCATCGACATGACCGTGGGTCAGCGACACCGGTTCCCAGTCGCCGCCGGTCTTGGCGACCTGCACCTCGCCACCGAAGCGGTTCGGATCGGGCACGAGCATGCTGCCCTTGTCGCCATAGATCTCGATCGGCGCGTGCCGGTGCTTCGGCACATCAAAGCTCATCGCGATCGAGACGACCGCCCCGCCCTCGAATTCGAGCGTGCCGGCGACATGGGTCGAAACTTCGACCGGGATCAGCGTTCCGTTCATCGGCTGGCTGGTGACCAGCCGCTCGGATTTCGGACGCGCGGTCGAGCCCATCACGCTCGCCACCGGGCCGAGCAGCTGCACGAGATCGGTGATGTAGTACGGGCCCATGTCAAGCATAGGGCCGCCGCCGCGCAAATAATAGAAACCCGGCGCCGGATGCCAGCGCTCATGGCCGGGGCAGCCGAAGAACGCGCTGCCGGCCACGGGCGTGCCGATCGCGTCATCGTCGATCAGCTTGCGCGCGGTCTGGTGCCCACCGCCCAGGAACGTATCGGGCGCGCAACCGACGCGAAGATTCTTCTGCGCGGCGAGCTCCATCACCTTGCGCGCTTCCGTGACGTTAATGCCGAGCGGCTTCTCGGAATGAACGTGCTTGCCGGCGTTCAGCACCGCCAGGCTGACGTCGGTGTGGGCGAGTGGCACAGTGAGATTGATGACGATCTCAACGTCGTCTCGCTTGAGCAGCTGATCAACCCGCATCGCCGGCAACCCGAAGGCGGCGCCCTGCCGCTCTGCCGCATCGCTGCGCATATCGGCGAGCGCCTTGATTTCCATGACCGCGAAGCGCTGGGCCGCCTTCAGATAAGCGGTGCTGATATTGCCGCAGCCGATGATGCCGATGCCGACTTTTCTCATTGTGATCTCCGTGAGGTACCGTTCATCCCTTGACCGCGCCGGCGGTGAGGCCTGCGACGATGTGCTTCTGCGCCAGGAGGAAGAGAATGATCGTCGGCAGGATGGTCAACGTGATGAAGGCCAGGATCAGATGCCACTCGGACGAATACTCGCCCTGATAAATCATGATACCGAGCGGCCAGGGATAGAGCGCGTCGGTGTTGAGCATCACCAGCGGCAGCAGATAGGCGTTCCAGCTGTTAACGAAAGTGATGGTACCGACGGTCGCCAGGATCGGCCGGGACAAAGGCAAGGTCACATAGCGGAAGAATTTGATATAGCTGCAGCCGTCGACCAGCGCGGCCTCCAGCAATTCGTACGGGATGTCCTTGAAGAAACGCCGCAGCAGCAGCACGCTCATGGCGAGACTGAAAGCCGTCTGCGGCAGCGCAACGCCAAAATATGTATCGAGCAGCCCGAGATCGCGTACCTTGATGAAGAGCGGCAGCACCGCCGTCGCGGCCGGAAACAGCAGGCCCAGCGTCAGGTAGCTCAGCAGCATCGAGCTGCCGTAGAACCTGATATGGGCGAAGGTGAACGCCGCCATCGAGGCGACGATCAGGGTCAAGGCTACCGTGAGGGTCGAGATGATCAGCGAGTTGCGCAAGAGCTGCCAGTAGCGTGCCGAGAACAGGATGTCGGCATAGTTCTGCCACTCCCAGTGACGTGGCAGGCCGAACGGATTGACGCGCAGTTCGCCGAGCGACTTGAAACCACCGAACAAGGTCGCGAGCAGCGGCACCATTACGATGATGGCAACAACGGCCAGGAACACCAGCTTGAACAATACTGAGGGATCGAACGGCGCTCGGATGGTCCTGACGTTACTCATCGCGCATGAACCATCGCTTGTACGTGAAGGCAAAGGTCACGCAGATCGCAAACAGAATGACGCCGATGGCACTGCCGTAGCCGACCCGCATGCGCGAGATGCCATTGTTGTAAAGAAAGCTCACCATCGTGTTCGAGGCGTCCGCGGGCCCGCCGCGCGTCAGGGGCATGACGAGATCGAACAGCTGCAACGAGCCGACGATGGCGAAGAACACGGAGAGCCGGATCGTCGGATAGAGCAAGGGGATGACCACATGTCGCAAGGCTTGCGATCGGGTCGCGCCGTCGATACGCGCCGCCTCGACCAGGCTCTTGTCGAGGCCCTGGAGCGCTGCGATGAATAGCATCATGTGGAAGCCAAAGTACTTCCAGACGACCACGATCAGCACCGCCAGCATGGCCGTATCCGTCGATGCAAGCAGATGCGGCGGCTCGGCGCCGAAGCTGCGCCAGATCGAGGCCACAAGGCCGTAGTCGCCATCATAGACGAAGCTGAAGATCAGCCCGGTCGCGATCTCCGCCAGGATATAGGGCATGAAGAACAGCATGCGCAGCGCCACCGCCCCTCGAAAGCGTTCGGCGAGCATCAAGGCCAGGGTGAGCGCAAGCGGCAGCTGGATGGCGAGCGAAACAGCGATGATCAGGCCGTTGTTACGCAGCGCGAGCCAGAAGGCGCGGGTCTCCAGCACAAAGCGGTAATTGTCCAGGCCAATCCAGTTGGTCGGCCTGCCGAACCCGTTCCAATTGAAGCCCGAATACCAGGCTGCTTCGCCGATCGGCAGCACAACGAACAACGTGAACAACAGCAGCGCCGGCGGCAGGAACAGGATGAGCACCGTCAGCCTGCCGTCCCAACTCGGGCCACGGATCGTGACCTGCGGGATCATCTCGCCAGCAGCGCCGATCGCCGACACGCTCGCGGTCCGCCGCGTCACCGTCAGTTGCCCTGTTTCCACGCCGCCTCGATCGCCTTGGCGGCCTCTTGCGGGCTCATGCTGCCGCCGGCGATCTCGGCGGTGACGTCGTTGACGACGCGGCCCACCGACGGACCCAGGCTCTGGTCATAGAAGTTCTGGTGGTAGTTCGACTTCGCCAGATTGGCGGCGATCAGCTTCATGAAGGCGTTGTTGAGGCCGACATCCGCACCCTGCACCACCGGGATGATGAAGTTGCCCGCGGCAAGCCGCGTCTGCACCTCTTTGGAGACGAAGTATTTCAGGAAATCGACAGCCTCCTTCGGCGAGCCTTTTGTGATCAACCAACCGGTGATGCCCCCGAGCGTATCGGTCGGAGCGCCCTTGCCGCCGGTCACGACCGGGAAGTCGAACCAGCAGATCTTGTCTTCGATCAATCCGACCTTGTCGGCGGCGAGAGCGCGCTGCAGATGATAGACCGTGCTGATCGCGAGCGTCATCGCCGCCTTGCCGTCGCCGAAATAGCCGACCGCCTGCGGGTTCTTGAAACCCAGGAAGCCATTCTGGAACGGTTGGAGATCCACGAGTTGCTTGAACAGCTCGCCGGATTTCTGGAAGGTTTCCCCGGCAAAGCCGCCGTTCTCGCCACGCAACGCCGCATCGAACGCCGCCTTGCCGCCGATGCGCACAGCAAGATGCGTCCAGTAGAAGTGCAGTGGCCACTTATCGGCGCCGCCGACCACGATCGGGGTCACGCCGGCGGATTTCAACGTCTTCACGGCAGCAAGCAGATCGTCCCAGCTCTTGATCCCGGCAGGGTCGACCTTCGCCTTGGCCATCAGCTCCTTGTTGCAGAGGAAGCCGACCTGCGAGAGCGCCGTGGGCAGACCATAAACACGGCCGTTGCTGGTGAAGGCGGCGAGCGCCGCCGGTGTGAGACTGTCGCTGTAGCCCTTCACAGAATCGGTGATGTCGTCGAGCACACCGGCCTCGATCTGCGTCTTCAGGACACCGCCGGCCCAGCTGTAGATGATGTTGGGCCGGTGTTTGGATTGCAGGATGGTCGGCAGCTTGGCCTTGTAGGCCTCGTTCTCGAGGAACTGCATCTCGACCTTGACGCCGGGATGCGACCCCTCATAGGCGCGCGCAACCTCCTCCCAGATTTTGACCTGGGCCGGGTTGGCCTCGATGTGCAGCCACTTGACCGTCGTTTCGGCCGCAGCGAGTTTCGCTCCGAACAGGCATGCGACAACGGCTAGTCCCAGTTTCCCGAGCAGTCTCATCACATTCCTCCCAAGGGCTCTTATTCTTTGATGCAATCCTGCCTTCGATTTTTGAGGTACGCAACTGAAATTCTGACCTATGCACCTCACGAGGGAGGTCGCTAAGGTGAGCGGGAGAGTCGGGCCGCGTCGCGCTGCCCCCAACGCAAATCGAGGGATATCCATGGCTGCCGTTTATTCCGACCTCGCCGGCAAGGTCGTTCTCGTCACCGGAGGCGCATCGGGAATTGGCGCTGCGATCGTGCGGCGCTTCGCACAGCAGAAATCCAATGTCGTGTTCTTCGACATCAATGTCGACGCGGGCCAATCGCTGGCACGCGAGCTGTCGGATCAAGGTCTTAGCGCGCGTTTCATGCGTGTCGACTTGACCGATATTGCCGCGTTACGTGCCGGTGTCGCGGAGGCGCGCAATGTGCGCGGCGCGATCAACATCCTCGTCAACAATGCCGCGCATGACGAGCGGCACAGCACCGAGGAAATGACACCGGAATATTGGGACGACCGCATCGGGGTCAACTTGAAGCACCAGTTCTTTGCTGCGCAGGCCGTGTTGCCGGACATGAAGGCGGCGAACGCCGGCGCTATCATCAATTTCGGCTCGGTATCGTGGATCGCCGGACAAGGCGGCATGGCCGCCTACACCGCCAGCAAATCGGGTGTGATCGGTCTCACACGCTCTCTGGCGCGCGATTACGGCGCCTACAATATCCGCGTGAACGCGATAGCGCCGGGATGGATCATGACTGAGCGCCAGCTCGATAAATGGATGACACCCCAGGGCGAGGTCGAGCTCATGCAACGACAATGCCTGAAGCGCAAGCTCATGCCCGACGAGGTCGCGAAGTTCACCATCTTCCTCGCTTCCGACGAGGCTTCTGCCTGCACAGCCCAGCACTACATCGTCGATGGCGGCTGGGTCTGAGGCGGACCAGACCAGATCGTGCATCGGCGCGCCGCTACTTTGCCAGGCGGAACTTCCCGCCTTCGACCTTGATGAGAAAGGCCGAGCGCTCATCATAGCCGTTGTGATCGGCCTTGCTCATGTTCGACAGCCCATTGTTGAGATAGATGTTCTGCCCACGCTCGAGTGCGTCCCGCAGCGCCGCGCGAAATTCGATTGTGCCAGGCTTTGCCGTCTTCAGCGCATCCGGTGCAGCTTTTCCGATCAGTGCCACGACATCCCAGAGGTGAGCAGCGAACATGTTGGGCTTTTGTCCGTTCGCCGCTTCATACGCGGTCACGAACTCCTCCGTCGAACGACGGAACGGATCTCCTGCGGGAAGATCGGCGGCAATGGTAAAAGCTTCGCCCGCGAATACCGCACCTTCGACGTTCGCGCCGCCGAGCTTGATGAACTCCTCACTGGCCACGCCGTGTGTCTGAAATATCTTCCCGGCGTATCCGCGCTCGCGGAGCGCCTGCTGCGGCAGGACGGCCGGAGTTCCTGCGGACGCGATGAAGACGGCATCGGGATTGGTCGACATCACCTTCAGCGCCTGACCGGTGACGCTGGTGTCGGCGCGCGCGTAGACCTCATGTGTGGTTACGGTCAGCCCCAACGCAGGCGCGAGGCGGCTCACCTCCTTGTAGTAGCCCTCGCCGTAGCCATCCGAAACGCCGATATAGCCGAGCGTCTTCACGCCTGATGTCGCGATATGCTTGAGGATGGCGGCCGCCATGAGGTCGTCATTGGGAACGACCTTGAAAGCCCAGGCACGCTTCTCATCCATCGGTTGAACGATGGCCGTAGCGGCAGCGAGCGACAGCAGCGGCGTCTTCGATTCGAGCGCGACATCCAGCATCGGCATGGTCACCGGGGTCAGAGAGGAGCCGACCAGCACGTCGACCTTATCCTGGATCACCAGCCGGCGTGCGTTCTGGACCCCTTTGGTCGAATCCGACTCGTCGTCCAGGACGATATAGGTCACCTTCTCTCCACCGATCTCTTTCGGAAGAGCTGCAACCGTCTTGAGCTGCGGCTGTCCCAGAGCGGATCCCGGGCCGCTTGCCGAAATCACAATTCCAATTTTGATGTCCGCGTGAGCAGCATTTCCAAAAAGGACGCATGCCACAAGAAGCGAGGCTCGCGCGAAACCGATCTTCATGTCCCGTTCCTCCCTGTCCGCTTTGATGACTCCGCCGGCTGCATCGGGCGCCCCGGCTCGAGCTTGCACTGCTCTCCGGGACGCACCGACGCTGCCCAGAAGGCACGTCGTCCGACATACGCGTTCCCTCCTGCGGTCCCGAGCAAGCGGGCGATCATGCTAAGCGGATCGCGGCAACGTGTCTGTCCCTAGCGTTAGGGACAAGACATCGGTGCTCGAACCGGAATCTCGAGGTAGACGGACACGCCTTCGCGTTCTCGCGGCGCATTTCGCCCGAGCTTTGCTTGGTCGCTTCACCCTCTTGTCCAAGAGGGCGCAGGGAAGGCCGGGTGCCGGCTGGCACCCGCGGTCCGCTGCGCGAAAAGCACACGCAGGAAAACCGCACAGCAGCATACAGGTGTAGCCAATCACTCGGCCTTCCCTGCGCGATAGTTGGACGGCTTATGCCGTGCTCTCCCGGGAGCCGAGTTCTCTTTGGCCTCCCTCGTCCCAACGAAAGTCACCGCCACCGCGCCGGTTGACGCAGATGCCGCATTCGCCAGGGCTTGACCGTAGCAACGACGGCCAGGACCACACGGTTTTTGCCGTACGCACGGTTCGCCATTTCGCCGCAGTTTTCCCAGCCCTGTCGACGGAGCCGGAAACTTACAGACGAGACGAAGCCTAGCAGCGCCGCTCGTCGGAACGCAGCCTGGGCTCACGGAGAGCAATCCGCCCTGCCCTTAGCCTCTCGCACCCGAACGCTGCCGCGTCCACCGCAAGCCCGGCTCGCGAACATGACGACCACAAGATCGCCCCTCAAGGATGAGCCGGGATGGACGACACATACGCTAAAACCGAATTTCGGTAAAGTGGAATATTTCTGACGAGGGGGGTTGACGCGGTCGTGGCTGTTTCGGCTGCGAGGCCGCTCGATGAGGAATTAGCGGTTTGGTAACCATACGCGCCTCGCTCGAAGGATTAATGCAAATCATACGCCGCCGGTGTCTCCCCCGTAACGACCCTGCTATAGAGCGTAGATCCGGCTCCATCAATCGTCCCGAGCCATCTGCTTTCTTGGTTGCGTATGAACAGACCTAGCAACACATTCGACATCGCCATCGAGCAGGGATTCGACTTCCTGTCGCCGGACTACGCGGAGCTGTTCGACAACTCGGCCGCCACCGCGTTCCAGCATCCGCTCTGGCTCGACACCCTCTACACCAGGCTCGCGTCTCATGTGGGCGCAACTCCTCTGGTTGTCGTGGTCCGCCACCGCGCGACGGGCGCCCTTGCGATGGTGTTGCCCTTGCTGCGGATCCGGCGCGGCCCGATACGGACCGTCGAATTCGCCGACCTCCGCGTTTCCGACTACCTCGCGCCCGTATGCAGCCCGCAGGTATTTTCCGAGCTGCTCAAGGACGAGAGTGCCTGCACAGAAATCCGGTGCCTCGTCCGCCCGTTCGATCTGCTCCGGATGACCAAGCTGCCGGATGGACGGCTTCCGATCGAGAACCTGCTGGCTGCGCCCCGCCGCATAGCGATGGACACCAATGCCTATGCGACCGTTCTGGTCGCGCCGTTCGAGCAATGGCGCGCCAGTGCGCTGGACCGTTCCTACCAGAAGGAGCTCGCAAAGAAAGCCCGGCAGCTCCAGAAGAAGGGGGACTTGAGTTTTTCATGCTGCCGCGACAGTGCCGCTGTCTTGGAGGTGCTGGACGTGATGAAGAAATTTCGCGGGCCGCGCTTTCAGGCACACGGCGACGGAGATCTGCTCCAGCGCCCCGAATATTACGGCTTCTATTCCGACGTGGCGCAGCGCGGCCTCGGCTCCTTTGTCCGGCTCTATGCGATGAAGATGAACGGCGAGGTCATCGCAGCCGTGCTCGGACTCAGCCATCACGGCAGCTTCCTCGTGATCATGGGCGCCTTCGACATTGCCGGATACAAAAGCCAGTCCTTGGGCGCGCTGATGTTCGAGCAGGTGGCGAAGGATTGCATCGAGCGCGGGGATCAGATGCTCGATTTCACCATCGGCGACGAGCCCTACAAGAAGCAGTTCGGCGCTCAGCCTTCACCGATGTGGACGGTCACGCAGGCGGGCAGCACCACGGGCGCCATCTCCTTGTTCGCACTGAAACAGGCGCCTTGGCTCAAGCTGGCCGCCAAGCGGATGTCGGAGTTCAGGTTCCTGCCGACCCGGACCTCGACGCCGACGCGCTGACCGGTGCGAGGGGCCGCCCGGGTGCCGCTCTCAGGCGCGTAGCGCGCTTCGAACCTGGGCGAGCCAGCCGGGCCGCATCTGATCGAGCCGGTGGGTGATACTGCGTCGCAGGAAGTGCAGCCGCCGCCGCACGTCCCAGCCAATATCGTTGCGGGACGTCAGGGCCTGCCGGAAGCGCGCCATCTTCAGTGACTGCTGGTCCGCCGCGACCTTGTCGGGATCGGAATAGAATTCAGAAATCTTCTCCCGGCCCATGCCCTCGGTCCCGAGCCAACGCGGCGCATATTCGGTGCAGAGGCGCTCGACGTCGACCAGCAGACGGGCGACGCCCGTGCCGGCGGCCGGACAATTCGTTTGGAACGCATCACCGATGAGCACGACTCCGGGCTGGAGATGTCCTTCCACGACGGACAGGTGCATCACCCAATTCTGCACCCGGTCGATCACGTGGAAATCGCCAAGGTAGGGCCGCAATCCCGGAAGCAGGCGCAAGACCGTCGCCTCCGGTTCACGGCGCAGCTCGCGCATGATCGGATCGGTCGGGTCTCGGAACATGAAGAGATTTGCCCGCATGCCGGCACGCACGGGAAACAGGCTGAGATAATCGATGCCGTCCGCTGTGCGCTCCCCATAACAGGTCAACGCCTCGAAATCGAACGGCGCGTGGTCGCGGCGGGCGATCGTGAAGCCGAACGAAACCGAATGGCGCTCGGCCAGCACGCGCCGCTTGATGCCGAGCTTGTAGCCGAGCACGCCCGCCATGCCCGTGGCCAGCACGACGAGGCGCGCAGTTATGCGCCCCCCTGACGCGAGCTCGACATGTTGGAGATCGTCGCGACAATTGACCGCAGTGACCTCATCGACAATGAGGCTGGACGGATCAGGCAGCTGGCTGCGCGCCATGGCGACGAGATCGGCATATGGAAGCCCGTAAGCCCGGCCGACGCTGACATCGACCACCTTGCCTTCCCTGATGTTGAGCACCTGATCATATCGACAGGCCACGTTGTCGAGCGCATCGAGGAAGCCCAGCTTGCGCAACATCTCCAGCTGACGGCCGCCTATTTTTTCGACCCGAAACTCGTCCGGATGGACCGCGCGCTTGTCGACGAGAGCGACACGATGCCCTGCCCGCGCGAGCACGGCCGCCGCGAGCGAGCCCGCAAGGCCGCCGCCGACGATCGCGATGTCGACGACGATCGCCGCGGTCGCAGATCCAGCGCTCGGCTCGGTCACGTTGCTATCCGCCGTCATGGTTCAGGCTCCCACGGTCAACGATGGTTGCCCGTGCAATTCTCTCGCCTGATGTCGCATCGTAGGACCAAACGCGATCATTTCTCGATATCTCGGTTAACGCAGCGGAGACCTGCCCGGCCCGATGAGATCCGGCACGCGCCTTGCTCGGGATGGCCATTCCCGTTGAGCCGGTCCGCATTCCAATGGCTCATCTCGCCTCATCGGCCGTCGATGCGGCGCTCTGCCGCCACGCGACCGGGCCGCACTTTGCTCTATCTGGGACAATGGGGTCAGCGATGTTCCATAGTGAAGCAACAGGCATGGCCGCGACGTCGCCGCGGAGGGCGGGATCATGGAGGCCGTCCATTAACACTCGCGGTTTTTCGGCATGCTAGGCTGTCGCAGGTAATCGGAAAATGTCTCTTCAGGGGAAGTTGCCCCTTAAATCTCCATGATCGAATCCATCGTCCAATTCATGCGGCGCGACGTGACGCGCGGTGTTGCCGGAACCATCCTTCTCAAGGTTGGTAGCGGCGCGCTTGCGTTCGCGTTGTTCTCGCTTGCGGCACGAACGATGTCGCCCGATGGGTTTGGCATCTTTGCGACCTGGCTTTCGGTCGCCCAGATGGCAGCGGTCGTCGGTCTGGTGGGCCAGGAATCGCTGCTGGTGCGATTTCTGAACGAGTATCGGGTGGGAAATCAGCCTGATCTCACCAAGGGCGTGCTGCTATCGAGCTTCAAGATTTCCTCCGTCGCGATGCTGATTGCGATCGGCGCAATCGCGATCGGCGCGAACATCAAAGGCGCCTCGTGGCTGCTGGTTGTCGCGGTGTCGGCCTACACAGCCGTGAATGCCGGACTGATGCTTGGCAGCCAGATCGCACGCTCGCTGGTCAGCATTCTCATGGGGGAAGGAAACAGGGAGTTCTTCTGGCGAGTCAGCGTGGTGCTGTTTCTGCTCGCAATCATGTTCGGCCATCGGCAGCTTGATCCCGCCGAATTGATCGCCGTGATGACGATTGCCATGTCGGTCGGGCTGGTCGCACAGATCATCGCGATTGCGCGAGTTCTACCGGATTTCCGCGGCACGGCGGTGCGTTCCGAGCCGTCGCGCTGGAGATCGAGCGCGCTTCATTTCTGGGTCGCATCCATTCTCGAAGCCGCGAACCAATATTTCGACGTCATTCTGGTCTACTGGATGCTGGACCCGGCAACCGCCGGAATTTATTTTGCCGCTTCGCGCCTGGCCAACATCTTCGCCATGCTGTCGGCCGCATTGTACAGCTTTGGCGCACGTCGGCTCCCCTCGCTGTACTTCAGCAAGAACCATCAGGAATTCGAGCGAACGTTGCGGCTCATGGCGGAAGTGACCGCGGTGTGCGTGGTCAGCGGACTCCTCCTGATCTGGGTTGGAGGTCCCCATCTACTCAACTTGTTTGGGCCACATTTCGCTGCGCAGCACTGGGTCCTGATCGTGCTCGCGATCGGAACGGCGGTCCAGGCGGCGGGCGGTCCGTCTGCGGCGATATTGCAACTGACCGGCCATGAGCGCGAGTATGTCCCCGTGATTGCCGGGAACGTAGCGCTACGGCTGGTTGGATTTCTCGTCCTCATTCCCTGGCTCGGCGTTCTTGGCGCAGCGATCTCGGCCACTGTGTCGCTGGCGCTCGCGACCATCGTCCTCAACATCCTCTGTCGCCGACGAACCGGCGTCGATCCTTCGATTCTGGGGCTTCTGCGTTTCTCGGCATCGAAGCGCAGCGCCTACGCGGTCCGTGGCGCGGACTCCGGCGAATAGAGCGTCAGCATATGTCGCGCGTGTCCCGCATGAAGGAGAGCGCACCAGCAGCCGTCGGCGCACCGGTAGAATGTGCGTCGTTTTCGTATGCTTTAGTGGGCCCGCTCCAACCCAAATATCGATGGTTAATCGGCGGTTGCCCGCGTCCTCTGCACTTCGTCGGGAACCAGCGGAATTCCCTCACGAACGATGCCCTTGCGGCAGGGCGCATTAACTCCGTTTATTGCTAGTCGGTGTCCGCGCGATGCCCGCATGGTAGATACGGAGTTAAGAAGGTGAAAATTCGCTTCTCTAATGGGTCGGGATCCGTGCTGCATTACCAGCCAAACAAGGCGTTGGGCGAGACGACTGCGACAGCACTCCCGTCGCCCAACGGTGGCGGACGCAAGCCGCACGTGCTGCTCGTACAGACCCAGGCTGAGAACGCCGGTGCGCAGGAGATCTCGCGCCTGCTTGGCGCCGGGCTGACCGCCCGCGGCTATCGCGTCACCAATCTTTTCTTCTTCCGCAAGTCGGATTCGTTCGATGAGCCGCCCCACACGGTCTATTGCGCGTCGAGCCGGCCGGGAAATCCGCTGGCGCTGCTGCAAATGCTGTGGACGCTCGGCCGCCATATCAGGGCCACCAGGCCTGACGCCGTTCTGACCTTTCAGCACTTCGGCAATGTCATCGGCGCCGGTGTGGCGCGCCTGATCTGCCGCGCACCTGTCATCGCCAATCAGGTTTCATCCGCGCTGTCGATGAGCTGGCCGGTCCGTATGGCCGACATCGTCATGGGCAGCCTCGGCTTCTTCGACCGCATCACGCTCAACTCGCTGGACATGCAGCGCGAGTATTCGCGCTACCCCAGGGCTTATCGCGCGCGCATGGTGCATGTCCCGCACGGCTTCGACGACAAGGCGCTCACCCTGTCGAAGCAAGCTGCGCGACAGAAGTTCAATCTCCCGCCGGATAGCCCCCTGCTCGGCTGCGCAGCAAGATTGCACCCGCACAAGCGGCTCGACGCGGCGATACGTCTGTTGCCGGATCAACCATCCTGGCATCTCGCGCTGGCCGGCCAGGGAGCCGACGAGGCCCGGCTGCGGCAGTTGGCGGATGAGCTGAGAGTATCGGACAGGCTGCATCTGCTCGGCGAAATCACCCCGCGCCAGATGGCGGAGTTTCTCGCCGCTCTCGACGTGTTCGTATTTCCGACGCAGGCGGAGACCTTCGGCCTCGCCGCTGTGGAGGCTGCAAACGCCGGCGTTCCCTCGGTCGTCACCGATCTTCCGGTCTTGCGCGAAGTGTTGTCCGTCGAAGGGAAGCCGACAGCGCTGTTCGTCGATACCTCCGATCACGCCAAGCTGTCAGCGGCCGTCTCGAGGCTCCTGACGGACCAAAGACTGAGCGACGAACTGCGGCAAAACGCCAAAGGCCTGAAGCTGCGCTATTCAGTGGACGCCATGGTGGAGGAATACGTTCGAATTCTCGGCCAGGTCATTTGATCGGGGCGCATGGAAACGGATCGGCTCGACATGACCATCGAGTTTCGCTGTGAAATTGAGAATGCGCGGCGGTGGATGGGCCGCGAGACGCTGTCGATCGACGGGCGGGATGTACCGGTCCAGATCGCGTGGACGGCAACGGCGGAGCCGCGGCCGGCGGGTCTCGACATGCTGTTCGAGCTCGAACGTTTGGTGTTGCACAAGGGCAAACACAGCGGCACCGAAAGGCTGAAGATCAGTCCGGACCGGATGCAGGCTCGCGCCGGCACGGCAGACGTCATCGTCGATTTCACCGGTGGCGCGCGGGATCCGAACTGCTCCGCCCGGCAGTATCTCCGCCCGCTGTTCAATGGAGTGGCAGGCGAAAACGCAGCTCTTGCCGCCATTCTCGCCGGCGATCTGCCGGTGATCGAAATCGTCGACGAGGTCGACGGTGCAGTCCTCGATCGTGGCCATCCCTCCGCCGAAATCGCGGCCGGTCTGAGCGGGGGCCTGGAAACGGTCACGGCGCGAACCCTGACCATGGTGGCCGCCATCCTGTCGGGACGACCGCGCATCGTGCCGCAGCTGGCACGACCGGCCCGAGCGGACAACGGCCGCCCGCCAACGGCTTATGTCGCGCGCGGCCTCACCATATCGATCGCCAAGGAGATCTATCGCCTCTGCTGCTATGCCCCGCATTGGCATGTCGGATGGCGCATCAACAAGGGCGCAGGCGTCTGGCAGACCGGAGACCTGTCAGGGCCTCGCTGGAACGTCCTTGCCGATCCCGGAAACCACTTCTACGCCGATCCTTTCCCCATCACGTGGCAGGGAAGAACATTCGTCTTCTTTGAGGATCTCGATCACCGGATTGGAAAAGGAATCATTTCCGCGATCGAGTTCGACGATAAGGGCCCGGTCGGAGCGGTCGTGCCCGTATTGGACGAGCCCTGGCACCTCTCCTATCCGTTCCTGATCGAGGACGATGGCGCATTGTGGATGATCCCGGAGAGCTCGACCAATGGGGACGTCGCCATCTATAAATGCGTTCGGTTCCCGGACAAATGGGAGCGCCACGCGACGCTGCTTTCAGGACTTGAACTCGCCGATGTGACGATCACGCGGCACAACGGCCTGCACTATCTGTTCGGAGCCTGGCGCGATGGCACTGGCGGGTATTCGGATTCGTTGGCGATCTATCACGCCGAGCACCTCATGGGCCCGTGGTTGCCGCATGCCAGCAACCCGGTCCTGATCGACCGAGCGAGCACGCGGCCTGCGGGGAATTTCGTCACCATCAATGACAAATTGTGGCGCCCGGTCCAGGATTGTGCCGGCGGATATGGGGCAGCGCTCGCCCTGGCGGAAATCGTCGAACTGTCGCCGACGACGTTCAAGCAGATTATCCGCCACTCTCTGCGGCCAGGGCCAGCATGGCCCGGCAGGAAGTTGCATACCTTGAATCGCTGCGGACAACTCGAGGTGATCGACGGGTCGCGTGTCCAACCCAAGACCCGTGCCTTCGGAGGCAAATTTCCATCGGCTGTCTTGTCGCCGCGGACCAGCCCCTCTGCCGCCAGCTAGCGCGGATGGCTGAACAGGTCCGTCGTGGCGTCGTCGACGGCGATATCGACCAGCGCGGGACCGCTTGATGCCAACGCTTCGGTCAAGATGGCGTCGACGTCGCCGACATCGGTCACGCGCTGCCCCGGACAACCCATTCCCCTTGCGAGCGCCACGAAGTCGAGCCCGGGCAGGTCGATCCCGGGCGGGCGATGCGCCTGCATCAGCTGGCTGAAGGCGCGCATCGCGCCATAGCCTGAATTGTTCATGATCACGAAAGTGATCGGCAGGCGGCGTTGCACCGCGGTCCAGATTGCCTGGATGCAATACATCGCCGATCCGTCACCGATCAGGGCGACGATGCGGCGGCCTGGCCGCGCCAGCGCCACGCCGACCGAGGCCGGCAGGCTATAACCAAGTCCGCCGCTCGCCATCGTGTAGAAGCCGTCCGCGCCAGGCCGTGGTAGGAATTGTTGGATGGCGGGACGATGCGACGGCGCCTCCTCGACCACGATCGCATCGGCCGGCATCAACGCGGAGAGCCGGGCGAGCGCATAAGCGGGCGGAAGCGGATTTTGCGCGGCAGGAACGGCAGGCCGCATCCGCGCGGCCGGCACCTCGCGCTCCGCGATCCCTGGCATCGCCGACAGCAGCCCAGCCAGCGCCTTTGGGAGCGTGCTGATGATGGTGTCACCGACAGAAGCGGATGCGGCTTCCGTCGGATCATCCGTGATCTGCCAGACCGGCGTTCCGTCGTCGAGCAATTCACATTGTCCTTCGACATGGAAAGTAAACACCGGCGCGCCGACCACGACGATCAGATCGGCGCCGCGCAATGCGCGGGCGAGCCCTCCCGGTGCTGCCGGAAGGAAGCCGGCGAACAGCGGATGCAATTCCGGAAAGCTCGAACGGCTCGACATCGGGCTTGCCCAAACGGCCGCGCTCGCCTGCTCGGCCACAGCGACCATCGCGTCGACGCAGCCGCTGCGATCGATCTCGGGTCCGACAACGAAGATAGGTTTTTTGGCGGCTCGGATCGCCGCGCCGAGCCGAACGATCGCCGCCGGATCGGGCGCAAACTCCGTCGCGATGCAGCGGACCGGTGGAGCGGTTGCGGGCCGCGCCCAATCATCCGACGGGACCGACACGAATGTCGGACCGCGGGGATGCTGCATGGCGGTGAGGAAGGCCTGCGCGATCGCCGCTGGAACATCTTCGGCGCGCGCCGGTTCGGCGCTCCATTTCACATAGGGCTTTGGAAACTGTGCGGCGTCCTCGGAGAAGAGATAGGGTCGCATCCGCAATAGGCTGCGCGCCTGCTGCCCGGCTGTCACGACCATCGGTGTCTTGTTGCGGAATGCGGTGAAGAGATTGCCGAGGGCATGACCGAGCCCGGCCGCCGAGTGCAGATTGACGAACGCCGCTCGTCCCGTGGCCTGCGCATAGCCGTCTGCCATACCGACGACGCAGGCTTCCTGCAATCCGAGCACGTAGTCGATGTCGTCGGGCCAGTCGCCAAGGAAGGCAAGCTCGGTCGAGCCGGGGTTGCCGAAAACGCGATCGACGCCAAAGGAGCGAAGCACACCGAGGGTCGCTTCCCGAACCGTGAGAACTTTCGAATTCATGAATAGCGTCCTGATGGGCTTCGCTTGTTGCGCGGTCAGAAGGGATAGTGCTGCGGCTGGGTCTCGATGGTGATCCAGCGCAGATCGGTGAACTCGGCGATCCCGGCCTGACCTCCGAAGCGGCCGTAGCCCGATCCCTTCATGCCGCCGAACGGCATCTGCGCCTCGTCATGCACGGTCGGGCCGTTGACGTGGCAGATGCCGCTTTCGATCCGCTGCGCCACCGTCAGCGCGCGCGCGACGTCGCGGCCGAACACGGCGGCCGAGAGGCCGTACTCGGTATCGTTGGCGAGCCGCACCGCGTCATCCACGCCACTTGCCCGGATCACCGAGACGACGGGACCAAAGCTCTCCTCGGTATAGATGCGCATGCCGGGCACCACGCGGTCGAGCACGGTGGCCGGGACGACCGTGCCAACCCGGTCGCCGCCCGCGAGCTTGACGGCGCCTTTGGCGATCGCGTCGTCGATCAACGCAACGACATGCTTGGCCGGCGCCTCGTCGATCATCGAGCCGACGACGACCGGACCGGAGCGCGGGTCGCCGGCCGGAAGCGCAGCTGTCTTCTTCGCAAGCTTGTCGACGAAGGCGGCCGCCACCGCCTCGTCGACGATCACCCGCTCGGTCGACATGCAAACCTGGCCCTGATTGATGAAGGCGCCGAACGCGACCGCCGCGACGGCGGCATCGAGGTCGGCATCGTCGAGCACGACAAGAGGCGCCTTGCCGCCAAGCTCGAGCAGCACCGGTTTGAGGTGGCGCCCGGCGAGCTCCGCGATGACGCGCCCGACGCGGGTCGAGCCGGTGAAATTGATCCGCCGCACGGCCGGATTGGCGATCAGGCGCTCGACCAGAGCGGGCGCATCGGCCGGTGCGTTGGTCAGAACATTTACGACACCGGGCGGAAAGCCTGCGTCCTTGAAGACCTCGCCGATCAACCGGTGCGTCCCCGGGCATATCTCGGAGGCCTTGAGCACGACGGAATTGCCGCAGGCGAGCGCCGTCGCCACGGCGCGAACGCCGAGAATGATCGGCGCATTCCACGGGGCGATGCCGAGGCACACGCCGGCGGGCTGTCGAATGGACATCGCGAGGCATCCCGGCTTGTCCGACGGGATCACCTCGCCGGCGATCTGCGTGGTGAGCGACGCCGCTTCGCGCAGCATGCCGGTCGCGAGCTTGACGTTGAAGGCCGACCAGATCTCCGTCGTGCCGATCTCGGCCATCATGATCCGGACGAAGGCGTGGCGCTTGGCCTCAAGCGCATCTGCGGCCTTCAGCAACAGGGCTCGCCTCGCATTCGGGCCGAGCGCCGACCATGCGGCAAACGCGGCGGAGGCCGCCGCCACCGCGGCATCGGCATCGGAAGCGGTCGCGGCGGCCGCGCGGCTTGCGACCTCCTGCGACAGCGGATTGCGCCGCTCGAACACCTTGCCGCTGGAAGCGGCCTGATCCTGCCCGTTGATGAGAAGACTGACGTCCATGAAAAACCTCCCTGGGGTTGATAATGGCGCTCGCTCTAGCCGAGCAGCCGCGATTTTCCGGTTTCACGCGCAAAGCCGAGCGCAATCATCGCCGCGAGCGCGAGCGCAACGTAGTATCCTGTGATCGCGTAGGTCGAGCCCGTCTGCGCAAACAGGCTGGTGGCGACCAGCGGCGCAATGCCGCCGCCGAGCACCGTCCCGAGCTGCTTTCCGATCGACACGCCGGTGAAGCGAATGCGGGTCGGAAACAATTCCGGAAAATAGCTTCCTTCGCTGCCGAACATCAGCGGATGGATCACCCCCGCGGCGAGGATCACCGCGCCCGTCACCAGCACCGTGTCGCGGCTCGCGACCACACCGTAGAATGCAAACATCGAGATGGCTGCAAGCACCACGCCGGCCAAGAACAGACGCTTTCGTCCGATACGGTCGGACCAGGCTCCGATGAGTGGCATCGCAACGAGCCCGACGAGATTGGCGAACAGCACGGCCTGCGTGATGACGTCTTTCTGGACGCCGAGCTGACGGGTCGCGAAGGAGATGGTGAAGATGGCTGTCAGATAGAAATAGGACGTCTGCGCCATCTCGGCGAAGAATACGATGAGGATCGGCCGCCAATGTTCCCGCAGCGCTTCGACCACAGGCGCTGCTTCCGTCACCTTCGCCTTTCGGAATGTCGCGCTCTCCTCGATGCGCAGGCGCATATAGACGCCGAGCGCGACCAGAACCGCGCTGATCAGGAACGGCACGCGCCAGCCCCATGACAGCAGGTCCGCTTCCGGCAGCCGCGCGATCGTGAGCGCCGCAAACGAGGCGAGCACGACACCGACGGGTCCTGCGGCCTGGATCACCGCGGCCGAGAAGCCGCGCCGGTGCCCGGGCGCCGTCTCGATCGCCATAAGGATCGCCGCGGTCGACTCGCCGCCGAGCGCAAACCCCTGAACGAAGCGCAACGCCACGAGCGCGACGGTCGCAGCCACACCTGCACTGGCGTAGGTCGGCAACAGCCCGATCGACATGGTCGCAAGTCCCATCATGAGCAGCGTACACAGCAAGACGGACTTTCGGCCGAGACGGTCACCGAAATGGCCGAATACAAGCCCGCCGAGCGGACGCGCCAAAAATCCGACGGCAAACGTCGCGAACACCGCAATCGTCGCCGTGAGCTGGTCGAACTTCGGAAAGAACAATTGATCGAACACCAGCGGCGCGATCAGGCCGTAGATGAAGAAGTCGTACCATTCGATCGCGGTGCCGATGGTGCCGGCGATCAGGATACGCCGGCGGCTGCTCGCCGTCTGCTCGGCAGTGGCGCCGGCGGCGGCATGGTCGTCGTAGTGCTCCAATGCTCTTGTCGTCACGGTTTCCTCCTCCGGTGTCATTTGTCGTTTTGTTGTCTTGTTGTTATTGGCCGCCGCAGCCGCTGGTCGGATGCAACGGCGAGAGTCGATCAGCTTGCCAGCCGTGCGCCGTCGCTCGCGTTGTGTCCGAGTGCTCGGGCAAGGACGCGCCCGATCGTACCAGCCTGTGACGCGCTGCCGCGCCAAGCCACGATCTGGTCGGGGCGTATCAAAGCCACATCCGCCTCATAGAGATCGCGCAGGGATTTCGGCAGCGTGACGAGTTTCACATCGACCCCGATCGCACGGATGGTCTCGACGACTGACGCATGAGAGGTCATGACCTCGCCGAACTGGAGCAGCGTCCACTCGAACCCGAACAGGTCGTACAGCGAGACGCCGTCCTCCAACCACGTATGCGGGGCGCGGCCGCCGGGACAGGCGCTCGGAACGTAGACGTTCGCGGCATCGGGCGGCGGCTGGCTGCCGTCGGAGACGATGATCGGCGAGCCGTCGTAGCGCCCACCGAAGGTGACGCCGGGAATGTTGAATTCCGCGCGGGCGTGCTGTTCGAGATAGACGCCCGCCGTCCGCCGCGCCTCGTCGCCGGCCTCGGTGGCGTCCTCGATGTCAGGCGCAGGCGCGAACAGACCGAGCGAGTCGGCAAAGCGACGCGCATAATCGGTGTTGCGCAGCGCCACCGGACGCCGCTCGACCTCGTAGCTGTCGAGCAGCTCCGCCGGGCTCACACCATTGATGACGCTTGCGAGCTTCCAGCCGAGGTTGACCGCATCCTCGATCGCGGTGTTGTAGCCAAGGCCTCCGGTCGGCGTGAACAGATGCGCCGCGTCGCCGCCGAGGAACACTCTGCCCCGCTGCATTCCGTTTGCGACCAGCGCGTGGCCGGCGGTCCAGGTCACGAATGACAGCACTTCGCAGTCGATCGGCGCGCCGCAAGCACGCTGGAACGCTGCTTTGGTCTCGTTGATTGTGATCGCACTCTCGTCTTCGCCGGGCCGAAGCTGCGTGTGAAACGCAAATTCGTCGCGCCCATTCACCGATGCCATGAAGGCGCGGCGGTCGCCGTTGAAGCAATTGTACATCCACGCCTTGGCATGCGGGATGCTCGCGTAGAAGCCAGGCGAACGGAGATAGACCGCCAGCATGCGGCCGCCCATGAAATCGCGCTGCGTTCCGGTTTCGCCGCCGTAGACGATCCCGAGCGATTGCCGGACCATCGAGCGCGGCCCGTCGGCTCCGACCAGGAAGTCGGCCCGGACCTGAAAGCGGCTGTTGTCATCGAGACATTCGATCTCGGCGATAACGCCGTCATCGCTCTCGACGTAGCTGATCAGACGATGACCGTAGCTGAGCCGTATTCCGGGAAGCCGTTCGGCGTGGCGGCGCAGCACCGCCTCGACGTATTTTTGCGAGACCCGATGCGGCAGCTCGGCGGCGCTCCAGGAGCCCGACATGCCCTTGACGAGCTCGCCCGCGCGTGACGATGACGGCAACTGAAATCGGGCCAGCTCGTAACCGGTGTAGCGCGTGAAATACGCAACGTCGGTCGGGTAATCCGCAGGCAGACCTTCGCGTCGGATCTCGTCGGCAAAACCCAGCCGCCGATAGTGCTCCATCGAGCGCGCTTGCGTCGCATTGGCTTGCGGATTGAATGCTGTGCCCGGCTTTTCATCGACCAGGATCGCGGACACGCCGCGCCGGCCGAGCTCGTTGGCGAGCATCAGGCCGCAGGGCCCCCCACCCACGATGAGCACCGAGGCCGTCAGACATGTTTCCAAAGGCGCTTCTCCCTACCGGCATTATTCCGCATGGTAAGGTCGCCTGACGATATCGTCAAGTAGCCTGACTACTTGGCGTCGTCGAGCGTATCGAGCGTATCGAACGTCGCGCCATAGACCGCCAGTCCCTTCAGGATCGCGTCCATCGTGGCCTTGCCGAGCTCGGCGCGCATCTCCTGCTCGGCAACGTCGACGGCGTCGCGGAACGCATCGAGCCATTTGCGCCCGGCCGGCGTGAACATGACGATGCGCGCGCGCCGATCGGTCGGATCGGCGATCCGATCGACCAGGCCGAGCTCGGCGCATTGATCGACCAGCTCGCCCATCGCCTGCTTGCTCATGGAGGCGCGGCGGGCGAGCTCCGTCAGTCTGGTCCCCTCCACGTCGAGATTACGTGTGAGGCCGACATGCGCGATCCTCGTTTCGCCATGCCCCTTCTCGCTCATCAGTTCGAGCACACGACCTTCGAAGCGCCGCACCGCGTTGTTGAGCAGCCGACCGATGTTGGCATGCCGCCATGCGGTGCCGGATGTCCTGGCTTTCAATGGATGTGCCTTCTACAAAGCCGCCTGAATTCGAAAATGTCGCTCACTTCGCCGCGTCGATCCAGATCCCCGGCTGCGAATGCTCGCGGATGTGGGTGACCAGGAAGTCGGAAAAGACCCTGATCTTGGCAGGCAGTCCGGCACGGTTCTGGTAGGCGATGTTCATCGTCAGCAGCGGCAGCTCCCAGTCCATCAGAACGGGGACGAGGCGGCCCGCCGCGATGTCGCTTTGCACGATATAGAGCGGCTGGATGAGGATGCCGAGCCCCGCCAGCGCGGCGCCGCGGATGACCTGGCCGTCATTGCTGTCGAGCGTCGACGTGATGCGAACAGTCTGCGCGCCATTGCCCTTGCGCAGGCGCAGCGAATAGGGATCGTTGGCGAGATTGTAGATCAGCATGTTGTGGCGCGCGAGATCGGCGGGCTGCTCCGGCTCGCCGCAGCTTGCGAGGTAGGACGGCGCAGCAGCGAGCACCCGCCGCATCTGGCCGATGCGGCGGACGATGATGTTGGAATCCGGCTCCTGCTCGCGCGTCCTGATCGCCACGTCGATGCCGGCCTCGATGAAATCGGAGTACCGGTTGGCGGTGGTGATCTGCATGTTGAGCTTCGGATAGCGGGCGCGGAAGGCTGGCAGCATCGGCGCCAGATAGATCACCGCAAAGGACAGCGAGCTCGTGACCCGTAGCATGCCTTGCGGCGACAGCGCCCGATCGCTGACGATGTCCTCGGCCTCGGCCAACTCGCTCAAAACCCGGCTCGAGCGCTCCAGCAGCTCCTGCCCCGCCTCAGTCAACCACAGCCGACGGGTGTTGCGCTCGATCAGCCGGACTGCAAGGCGCTCCTCGAGAGCGCTGAGATGGCGGCTCGCGGCAGCATTCGACATGCGTAGGGCTTCGGCAGCTTTGGACATGCTGCCGAGCTCGGCCGTCTTGGCGAATACTTCCAACTGGAGCAGGCGGTCCATTTTTTCGCAAACAGGAAAAGAGACTTACGATTATTGAGCTTTATTTCCGTATCCCGCAAGTCAAAATGGCCCAAACACAAGTAAGATAGCAGGCGAGGAAACAGGGAAATGTCGGGCCCGATCAGGCACATCGTGATGTGGCGGCTGCGCGGCGAGACGCCAGCGGAGCGTTCCGCCGCCCGGGTCAAGGTCAAGACCCTGTTCGAGGGGCTACGCGGCCGGATCGACGGCCTCACCCACATCGAAGTCGGACTCGATGTCAGCGATGTCGACTACGCTTGCGACGTCGTTCTGTTCTCCGAATTCACCGACCACGCTGCGCTCCAGGCCTACGCCACCCACCCGGAACATTTGCGCGTGCGCGAGGCGCTGGGCGACTTGCGGATCGGACGCTTCCAGGTCGATTATCCCATCAAAGAGACCGGCGCATGATCGGTACGTTCACCTTTGAAAACCTGCCCTGCCGCGTCGTGTTCGGCAGCGGAACACTGGCTGAAGCCAAGGCCGAGGTCGAGCGGCTCGGTGGCAAGCGCGCGCTGGTGCTGACGACGCCGCAGCAGGAGGCGCAAGGCAAAAGCCTGGGCGCGGCGCTCGGTCCGCTCTACGCCGGCATCTTTCCGGGCGCGACCATGCACACGCCGGTCGAGGTCACGGAGCGGGCGCTCGCGGCGATGAAGGCGTGCGAGGCCGACTGCGTCATTTCCCTTGGTGGCGGATCCACGACCGGGCTCGGCAAAGCGCTCGCCTTGCGTACAGGCGTCAACCAGCTCTGCATTCCCACCACCTATGCCGGCTCGGAGATGACGCCGATCGTTGGACAGACCGAGAACGGGTTGAAGACCACGGTACGCGACGCCGCCATCCTGCCGGAAACGGTGATCTACGATGTCGATTTGACCCTGACGCTGCCGGCGAGCCTGGCCGCGACATCGGGCATCAATGCGATCGCGCATGCGGCCGAAGCGCTCTACGCGCGCGACACCAATCCTGTCACGTCGCTGATGGCAGAAGAGGGCATTCGCGCGTTGGCATGTGCCCTGCTCGCCATCGCCGCCAAGGGCGACGATCGCGAGGCTCGCAGCGAGGCGCTCTATGGCGCTTGGCTGTGCGGCGTCTGCCTTG
This sequence comes from Bradyrhizobium sp. 155, assembly GCF_023101105.1. Classification (NCBI taxonomy): domain Bacteria; kingdom Pseudomonadati; phylum Pseudomonadota; class Alphaproteobacteria; order Hyphomicrobiales; family Nitrobacteraceae; genus Bradyrhizobium; species Bradyrhizobium sp. 155. Next base: position 4,948,901 of record NZ_CP064704.1, read on the forward strand.
GTACCGTCGGCATGGCGCTGCATCACAAGCTCTGCCACACGCTCGGCGGCACCTTCGACCTGCCGCATGCCGAGACCCATACCATCGTGCTGCCGCACGCGCTGGCCTATAACGCGCCGGCCGTGCCCGATGCGATGGCGCGGATCTCACGCGCAATCGGCGCCGCCGATGCACCGCAAGGACTTTTCGAGCTCGCGAAGCGGCTGGGTGCGAAGGTCGCATTGCGCGACATCGGCATGCCCGAAGGCGGCATCGACAAGGCTGCGGATCTCGCCGTCACCAACGCCTACTGGAACCCGCGCCCGCTTGATCGCAACGCCATTCGCGACCTGATCGCGCGCGCCTGGGCCGGCGAGCCGCCCGGCGCCATCAAAACGGCAGTTTGATTCGATGCGGCGCACGCTCATCAAATCCGCTGTCATCATCAGCATGGATGACACGATCGGCGATTTACCTCGCGGCGACGTGCTGATCGAGGGCAGCCGCATCGTTGACGTGCGTCCATCGATCGACGTCGGCGGCGCGGCCGAGATCGAGATCGTCGACGGCACCGGGCGCATCGTCATCCCCGGCCTGATCAACGCCCATATGCACACCTGGCAGACGGGCTTACGCGGCTATGCCGCCAACTGGACGCTGCTGGAATATTTCCGCCGCATGCATGCGGGTCTCGCTACGGTCTTCAGGCCCGAGGACATTTATATCGCGACCTTGGTGGGCGCGCTGAACCAGATGAACCAGGGCACCACCACGCTGGCCGACTGGTGCCACAACAATCCGACGCCCGATCATACCGACGCCGCCGTGCGCGGCCTGATCGAGAGCGGTATCCGTGCGGCCTTCTTCCACGGCTCGCCCAAGCCCGAACCGAAACCGGGCGAGCCGCACTTCTCGGAAGTGCCGCATCCACGCAATGAGGTCGAACGACTGCTGGCGGGGCCCCTCGCCGACCGCGACGGCCTCGTCACGCTCGGCCTTGCGATCCTGGGGCCACATTACTCGACGCTCGACGTCGCCATGCACGATTTCCGCATGGCGCACGAGCTCAAGCTGATCGCATCCATGCATCAGGGCGGTGGTCCCGCGAAGACGCCCGGTGGCTGGGAGAAGCTGATCGGGGCGGGTCTAGTCGGCCCCGGCATCAACATCGTCCATGGCAATGACCTGCCTGACGAACTGCTGGACCGGATGGTCGATCTCGGCGTCTCCTTCTCGGTGACGCCGGAGAACGAAATGATCCAGGGCCACGGCTTTCCGATCACCGGACGGCTGCTCAAGCGCGGCGTGCGGCCGACCATCGGCATCGATCTGGAATCCGTACTGGCGGGCGACCTCTTCTCCGCCGCGCGCGTTGCGCTCTCGATGCAGCGGGCGCTCGACAACGCCGAGTCGCGCAAGGCCAGCGGCACCATTCCGGCGACGACCACGATCCCCGTCCGCGAGGCGCTGCGCTGGATCACGACGGAAGGCGCCCGCATGCTCGGCCGCGAGGACCAGATCGGCTCGCTGACACCGGGCAAGCTCGCCGACCTCGTCATCATCAATTGCTCCGATCTCAACCTCGTCCCTGTGCACGATCCCGTTTCCACCGTGGTGATGCAGACGAGCCTTGCCAATATCGAGGCCGTGATGATCGGCGGCGTGTGGAAGAAGCGGAATGGTCGGCTGCTGGCCGAGGGCCTGGGGGCGAAGAAGGAACTGCTCGTGCAATCCGGCCGGCGACTGGTGCACGACATCGAACGACAGGGACACGCCGCCTGAGGGCGTCAAGGACAACAACAATGACGGACGCTTCGAAACACATCGCTTTCATCGGGATCGGCAAGATGGGCTTGCCGATGTCGGTGCTCGTCGCCAAGGCCGGTTATGCGGTGACCGCGTTCGACCGGAGCGCCGCACGGCTCGCGGAGGCTCGCACGCAAGGCATTTCGATTGCCGCTTCACCGGCCGAGGCCGTGGACGGCAAGGCCGCGATCGTCACGTCCTTGCCCGATGACGCTGCCTTGCGCGGCGCATTGCTCGGCCCAACCGGCCTCATCGCCGCGATGGCGGCTGGATCTGTTGTGATCGAGACCAGCACCGTGAGCGTCGAGGCGTCCGCAGAGGTCGACGCCGCCGCCCAGGCGCGCGGTGTCTTCTACCTGCGGGCGCCGGTCTCGGGCAATGCCAGTATCGTCCACACCGGCGCGCTGAGCTGCTTCGTCTCGGGCCCGGAGGACGCCTACGAAAACGCAAAGCCGCTGCTTGCCGCCTTCACCCGCGCCCAGACCTATCTTGGGCCCGGCGAGGAAGCGCGATATGCGAAGCTTGCGGTCAATCTGATGATCGCGGTGTCGGCCGCGATGATGGCGGAGAGTCTGGCGCTGGCGCGCAAGGGCGGCATCGGCTGGCAGGACATTCTGAAAGTCCTCGACGACAGCGCGGTCGCCTCGCCGATGGTGAAATACAAGACCGCGCCGCTGCGCAGCCGCGATTTCGACTCGACTTTCTCCTGCAGGCAGATGGCCAAGGATCTCGATCTGATCCTCGGTGCCGGCCACGCCGTCGGCGTGCCGCTTCAGCTCGCGGCCCAGGTGCGCGAGACCTATGGCTCGCTGGTCGCGCAGGGCGACGGCGACGCCGACTTCATCGCGACCGTCAAGCACCTCGAGCGGCTGTCCGGCCTTGGCGAGCCCAAACTCTGATTCACGGAGGCACCTATGCGAAATTTCAACGAGAACACGATCACGGACGCGGTGCTGGATCGGATCGCAGGCGCGACCGATCCGCGGATCAAGCAGGTCAGCGAAGCGCTGGTGCGCCACCTTCATGCCTTCGTCCGCGAGGTGCGACCGACCCAGAAGGAATGGGAATACGGCATCGAGTTCCTGACCCGCACCGGCCACATGTGCGACGACAAGCGCCAGGAGTTCATCCTGCTGTCGGACGCGCTCGGCGTCTCCATGCTGGTCGACGCGATCAATCATCCCGTGCCGGAAGGCGCCACCGAAACCACGGTGCTCGGTCCGTTCTTCGTGCAGGCGTCGCCCGAGAAAGACAACGGCGCTGACATCTCCGGCCCGATGGAAGGCGATCCGATGCTCGTCACCGGCTCGGTGTCGACCGTCGACGGACGGCCGCTTGCCGGCGCCGTCGTGGATGTCTGGCATTCCGACGATGATGGCTATTACGACGTGCAGCAGCTCGACAAGATCGGCGATCTTGCGATGCGGGCGCGCTTCCACACCGACCAGAACGGCCGCTTCAATTTCTGGTCGATCAAGCCGGCTGCCTATCCGATCCCACATGACGGCACAGTTGGGGACATGCTGGCGGTCCAGGGCCGCCATCCCTGGCGCCCGGCGCACGTGCATTTCATGATCTCGGCGCCCGGCTTCGAGCAACTCGTGACCCATGTGTTCGTGGCCGGCGACCAGTATCTCGACAGCGACGTGGTGTTCGGCGTCAAGGACAGCCTGATCCGCGAATTTGTGCAGTGCCCGCCCGGCCGTGCGCCCGATGGTCGCATGGTAGACATCGAGTATTTTCACCTCAACTATGATTTCGGCCTGAAGCAGGTCGCTAGCAGCGCAAGAGCCGCTTAAGCTGAACGACGGCGGACCAGACAAGAGTCCGACAACAGGGCCAGACAGGGAGTAAGAATGGGACCGCGAGTCAGCACGAGCATATTGGCCGATCGCCTCACAGGCATGATCGGCCCGCGCGCGAGCGTCGCGCGTGGCGTGCTCGATCAGCATGGGCAGAGCGAGTCGCATTATCGCAACCTGCCGCCCGACATCGTCGTCTTCCCTGAAACCACGCAGGAAGTCGCGGAGATCGTCAAGCTGTGCGCTGGCGCGAATATGCCCATCGTACCGTTCGGCGCCGGGACCTCGCTCGAAGGCAATGCGGCCGCGGTCGCGGGCGGCGTCTGCTTCGACTTCGCACGCATGAACAAGGTGCTGACGGTGCACGATAGCGACATGGACGTCGTCGTGCAGCCCGGCATCACCCGAAAGCAGCTCAATGCGGAGCTGCGCGGCACTGGGCTTTTCTTTCCGATCGATCCCGGCGCCGACGCCTCGATCGGCGGCATGACGTCCACGCGAGCTTCCGGCACGATGGCGGTGCGCTACGGCACCATGAAGGACAACGTCATGGCGCTGGAGGTGGTTCTGGCCGACGGCCGCGTGATCCGGACCGCCAGACGCGCGCGCAAGTCAGCCGCCGGTTACGACCTGACGCGCATGTTCGTCGGCGCCGAGGGCACGCTCGGACTCATCACCGAAATCACGCTGAAGGTGCATCCCGTGCCGCAGGCGATCTCGGCCGCGGTTTGCAGCTTCGACACCCTGCACAACGCCGTGGACACCGCGATCTCCGTGATCCAGTCTGCGATCCCCATCGCGCGTATCGAGTTGCTCGACGACGTCATGATGCGCGGCATCAACGCCTACGCGAAGCTCGGCTATCGCGAAGCCCCGACGCTGTTCTTTGAATTCCATGGTTCCGAGACTTCCGTCGCCGAGCAGGCCGAGGCCGCACAGGCCATCGCCGCCGACCATGGCGGCCACGGCTTTGCCTGGTCCAAGGCACCGGAGGATCGCAGCCGGCTCTGGCACGCCCGCGACAACACGCTCTATGCGGGCCTGGGCCTGCGCCCCGGCGCGCGTGCCGTGATCACCGACGTCTGCGTGCCGATCTCGCGACTGGCGGAATGCCTCACGGATACCCGGCGCGACGCGGACGAGCACGGTTTTACGGCGCCGATCGTCGGGCATGTCGGCGACGGCAATTTCCACATGCTGATTCTGATCGATCCGGCCAGGCCCGAGGAAGCCGAAGGCGCCAAGGCGCTGCAGGCCCGCATGGTCGCCCGCGCGATTGCCATGGACGGCACCTGCACCGGCGAGCACGGCATTGGGCTCGGCAAGATCGATTATCTCACCGACGAGCTCGGCGAGGCCGTCGATGTGATGCGGTCGATCAAGACCGCGCTCGACCCTGACGGACTGATGAACCCCGGAAAGATCTTTGCAGGCGGAGCGCAGGCATGAGCACCGCCGCATTAGCCGTCGAGCCCGCCTCACCTGTCCCGCTCCTTGAGCTGCGCGACATCAGTAAGGAGTTTCCCGGCGTCAAGGCGCTGGACGACGTCTCCTTTGCCGTCTTCCCCGGCGAAGTCCACATGCTGCTGGGCGAGAACGGCGCCGGCAAGTCGAGCCTGATGAAGGTGCTGTGCGGCGCCTATCGCGCCGATGCCGGCGAGTTCTACTACAGAGGCGAGCCGGTCGCGATCCACTCGGCCGCGGACGCGCAGAAGCTCGGCATTGCCGTGATCTTCCAGGAATTCTCCCTCGTCCCCCATCTCGATATCGCCCAGAACATTTTTCTCGGCCGCGAGCCGAAGGGCCGCATCCCCGGCACGATCGATCGCCGCAAGATTTTGGCCGACGCGGCGCGCGTGCTCGGCACGATCGGCTTTGACATCGATCCCTCCACCATCGTTGACAAGCTGGGGGTGGCGCAGCAGCAGATGGTCGAGATCGCGAAGGCGATCAGCCAGAACGCCCGCATCCTGGTGATGGACGAGCCGACTGCGGCGCTATCCGATCGCGAGACCGAGCTGCTGTTCGCGCTGATCGCGCGGCTGAAGGCCGACGGCGTCTCGATCGTCTACATCTCGCACCGCATGGCGGAGGTGTTCGCGCTCGGCGACCGCATCACCGTGCTGCGTGACGGCCGCCGCATCGACGGCGTCAAACCTGCTGACGTCACGCCGGACCAGCTCGTCCGCATGATGGTCGGTCGCAACGTCGACATGACCTACCCGCGCAATTTTGCCGACAAGCCCGGCGAGCTGCTGCTCGAGGTCAAGGCCTTGAGTTCATCGACGGGGATCGCCGACATCAACATCGAGGTGCGCCGCGGTGAGATTGTCGGCCTGTGTGGCCTGGTCGGCTCCGGTCGCAGCGAAGTCGCGCGCGCGATCTTCGGTGCCGATCCCGTGACATCAGGCGAGATCGTGTTCGACGGCAAAGTCATTTCCGGTGAGCCCGACCTCGCCGCCCGCCGCGGCATTGCGCTGATCCCGGAGAGCCGCAAGAGCGAAGGTCTCGCGCTGCTGCGATCGGTGAGCGACAATCTGGTAGTGTCGGCGCTGCGAAAACTGTTCCCGAGCGGGTTGTTCGACCAGCGCAGTGCGCAGCGCACTGCCGACGGCCTGATCCGTCAGCTACGCATTGCGACGCCTAGCGCACGGCAGACCGTCGGCCTGCTTTCAGGCGGCAATCAGCAGAAGGTCGTGATCGGCAAGTGGCTCGCCGCCGGCTCGAAACTTTTCATCTTCGACGAGCCGACCCGGGGCATCGACATCGGCGCCAAGGCCGAAATCTTCGCCCTGATCGACCGCCTTGTCGCGGAAGGCGCGGCCGCGCTGATGATCTCGTCCGAACAGGTCGAGATCTGCCACGTCTGCGACCGCGCCTATGTGATGCGCGAAGGGCGCATCGCCGGGCATCTCGCGCGTAGCGAGCTGACCGAGGAGAACATCGTGCGACTGGGGATGCATCATGCGTGAGGCCGCGGTCGTCTCTCAACCGAATCCGCTGCAACGGGTTCCCGGCGTTGCCATCGTGCTGGTGCTGCTGATCGCGCTGTTCAGCACGATCGCGCCCGGCTTCCTGTCGGTCGCCAACCTCTCCAACGTGCTGGTGCAGTCGACGATCCTGACCATGCTCGCGCTGCCGATGACCTTGATCATCATGACCGAGGGGCTGGACCTGTCGATGGGCGCGGTGCTGACGCTGACCTCGCTCTGCGTCGCCATCGTCTCGCTCACCACCCACTCGATGTTGCTCGGCCTCGGTGCCGGGCTCCTCGTCGGCGCGGCCTTCGGCTTCGCCAATGGCTGGCTGGTCGCCATCGTGGGCATCCCGCCCTTCGTTGCGACCTTGGGCACGCTCGGCATGGCGCAGGGCCTATCGCTGATCGTCAGCGACGGCCAGAGCGTGGTCGGCATCCCCCACAGCGTGCGCGACATCTATTCGGCGACGCTTTTGGGAATTCCCGTGCCGATCGTGATGGCACTCGTGACCTACGCGGTCTTCCACGGCCTGCTCTATCACACCCGCTTCGGCACCTACATCTTCGCGCTCGGCGGCAACCGCGAGGCGCTGCGCTACGCCGGCCTCTCACCGAACAAGCTGCTGATCGCGGTCTATGCGATCGGCGGCGCCATGGCCGGCATCGCCGGCCTCTTGATGACTGCGCGGATGAATTCCGGGCATCCAACCGCGGGCCTCGGTCTCGAATTCGATGCGATCGCGGCCGTCGCCGTCGGCGGCACGTCGTTCGAGCGCGGCAATGGCTGGCTGCTCGGCACGCTGCTCGGGGTGCTCTCGGTCGGCGTGCTGCGCAACGGGCTGAACCTGATCTCGCTGCCGTCCTCGGTGCAGGTCGCAAGCGTCGGCGTCCTCGTCATCGTTGCCCTCTTCCTTGACGGCCTGCGGAGCCGCGCATGACCGACATCAGCAAAGACGCCATCGCGCCGCCCCGCTCGTTCCTGTCGCAGGACGCGATCCAAATGTTCTATCGCCTGCTTGCGGCGCTGCTGATTTGTGCGGTGCTCGCCGTGCTCAGCGATTCCTTCCTGAGCCTCGGCAACATTCTCAATGTGCTCAGGCAGGCGAGCCTCACCTTCTTCATCGCCTCCGGCCTGACCCTGGTGGTGCTGACCGCGGGCCTCGATCTCTCCGTCGGCGCCAATGTCGCGCTGTCCGCCTGCATCGCCGGGACCGTGATCCACAAGACCGGCTCGCCGGCGCTCGGCATCCTCACCGGACTTGCCTGCGGCGGCATCGTTGGGCTCCTCAACGGCGTCATGGTCACCGCGCTGCGCATCCCCTCCTTCATCGCCACTTACGGCATGCTCTGGGTGCTGAACGGCCTCACCTATTGGTACATGGCGGGTGAAACCCTTCACGGCTTCCCGGCCGGGTTCCGCCAGATCGGCAGCGGCTATCTATTCGGCCTGCCGATCCCGGTCTATCTGCTGCTGGTGTTCCTCGGGATCGGAACGCTGTTTGCGCAGCGAACGATCTGGGGCCAGGAGATCTACGCGATCGGCGCCAATCCGGTCGCGGCGCGGCTCTCCGGCATTCCGGTCGCCCGACGCCTGCTGCTGGTCTACGCCGTCTCCGGCACCATGGCGGGGCTCGCCTCGATCATCTTCCTGTCGCGGCTCAATTCGGCCGAGGCCGACATCGGCGAAAGCCTGACGCTGCCCGCGATCGCCGCGGTGCTGATCGGCGGCACCTCCCTGTTCGGCGGCGTCGGCACCGTGTTCGGCACTTTCATCGGTGCGCTGATCCTGACGCTGGTGCTGAACGGCATGAACCTCTTGTCGGTCAGCGCCAACTGGCAGCCGCTGGTGACAGGCATCATCGTCATTCTCGCGGTCTGGCTCGACATGAAGACCCGCCGCCGCGCGCAATGAGCTCTTGAACGACCAACAAGCAAAATGAGGGATGGAGGCAACATGAAACAGACACTGGGTTATTTGGCGCTGCCGCTGCTGATGGCGGCCGCGCTCACCACGCAAGCGCGAGCCGATGGCGAGACCATCGCCGTCTTTACCAAGAACCAGACCAATCCGTTCTTCCAGACGGTGCGGGTCGGCGCGGACAACATGGCGAAGACGCTGAACGCGAAGACGCTGCAATACATCCCGACCAAGCCCGACAGCATTCCCGAGCAGCTCAGCCAGATCGAGGACGTCGTGGTGAAGAAGCCTAGCGCCATCGTCTTCACGCCGGTCGACTACAAGGCGATGGTGCCGGGCGTGGAGAAGATCAACGAGGCCAAGATCCCCGTCGTCAACATCACCGATCGCTCGGCCGGCGGCAAGTTCCTGTCCTTCGTCGGCGCCGACGATTACAGCCTCGGGCTCGAGACCGCGCGCTTCCTGCTCAAGACGCTCGGCGGTAAGGGCAACATCGTCATCATCGAGGGCGTCAAGGGCTCGCTGACCAATGTCGACCGCGTCCGCGGCTTCAACTACGCGCTGAAGGAAAACGCCGGTGCGAAACTGCTGGCCTCGCAGCCCGGCAATTACCAGCGGCTCCAGGCGCTCCAGGTGATGGAGAATCTGATGCAGTCGAACGCGCAGATCGACGGCGTGCTCGCCGCCAACGACGCCATGGCGGTCGGCGCGATCGAGGCCCTCGACGGCGCCAACCGCAAGGCGCAGGTGATCGGCATCAACGGCACCAAGGAAGCGATCGACGCGATCAAGTCCGGCAAGCTGCTCGCGAGCGGCGATTACAACGGATTCTTTCAAGGCTGCCTCGGCACCATGATGGCGATCCGCTCTTTGCGCAACCAGCCCGTCATTGCTGAGATCGTGCTGAAGCCGACCGTGATCACCAAGGACAATTACCAGCCGTTCGACGTGCCGCTGGAGCAACGGAGCTGCCCGACTTTCGAAGAAGCCAGCAAGCTCGGCGGCAAGTAACCAACCGCCGCCATCACGACAAGCCCGGACGGCCGCAGCCGCGGCCGTCCCAAGAAAACGTGATATAAACGGAGACCATCATGCTGTTCGCCATTCACGCCCTCGACCGCGCCGGCGCGCAGCCGATCCGGCTCGCCAATTACGACGCCCACAAGGCTTTCCTGAGCGACACCTCGCGCTTCGGCGTCAAGATCGTGATGTCAGGGCCGCTGGTCTCCGACGACGGCGAGAGGATGATTGGCAGCCTGTTCCTGATCGAGGCGCCCGGCCGCAGCGAGGTCGAGGCTTTCAACCAAGCCGATCCGTTTGCCGCGGCCGACATCTGGGAAAAGGTCACGATCACGGGCTTCCTGCGCCGCCAGGGTTGAAGGCGGCTAAAACAAAAAACGCGAAAACAACCCCATGCACAGTAGAATGAGGTTGTTTTTACACATGAATTTTCGTCGCAAACGTTTTTGACTCGTCGGGCAAAACAGGAGCAGAGTGTCATCCTCGCCCGATTGACGCCCCTGCGCCTCGATCCAGAGCTTTGCGACCGCCCAGACGGCTAGCCGCTCGTCACCGTCGCACCTTCTTCGAGATGACAGGCCACCCACTGCTCGGGTCCAGCCGCGCGCAATGTCGGCTCCTCGGTCCGGCAGCGATCGAATACGAGCGGGCAACGGGTGTGGAAGCGGCACCCGCTTGGCGGGTTGATCGGACTCGGCACGTCTCCCTTGAGGATGATGGGATTGCGCTGAGCGCCAGGCTCGGGCAGCGGCACCGCCGAGAGCAGCGCCTTGGTGTAAGGATGCTTTGGCGCGGCGAAGATCTCGTAGCGCGGCGCCACCTCGACGATCTTGCCGAGATACATCACCGCGACGCGATGGGTCATGTGCTCGACGATCGCGAGGTCATGGCTGATGAACAGCAGCGCCAGGCCGAACTCGCGCTGCAGATCCTGCAGCAGATTGACGATCTGGGCCTTTACCGAGACGTCGAGCGCCGACACCGCCTCGTCGCAGACGATCAGATCGGGCTCGGCGGCGAGCGCACGCGCGATGCCGATGCGCTGGCGCTGGCCCCCGGAGAATTCGTGCGGCCTGCGGTTCAGCGCCTCGCGCGGCAGGCGCACGGTGTCCATCAGCGCCGTCACGCGTGTCTCGAGATCGATCGCGGATTTGGCGAGGCCGAAATTGCGGATCGGCTCGGCCAGGATGTCGCGCACGCGCATGCGCGGATTGAGGCTCGAGAACGGGTCCTGGAACACCACCTGCACGCGGCGGCGCATCTGGCGCATCGTGCTCGGATGGGCGTCGTCGATTCGCTGGCCGTCGAGGATGACCTGCCCCGCCGTGATGTCGAACAGGCGCAGGATCGCGCGGCCGACCGTCGATTTACCGCAACCGGACTCGCCGACCAGCGACAGCGTCTCGCCGCGCGCGATCTCGAACGACACGCCATCCACCGCATAGACCCATTCGGACTTGCGGCTGAACAAGCCTTTTTTGACCGGGAAGTGCTTCTTGAGGTCGTTGACCTGGAGCAGCGGGGGACTCATGCCGCGACCGCTCCCTTGGCCGCATAGTGGCAGGCCGCAACGTGACGTGGCCCCTTCTCTTCGAGCCCCGGCGCATACTGCCGGCAGAGATCGGTCGCGAGCGCACAACGTCCGGCGAAGACGCAGCCGACGATGGGCTTGCGCAGATCAGGCACCTGCCCCGGAATCTCTGCAAGCCGCCTCGCGGTGCCGGTCAGCGACGAGCCGAGCCGCGGCACTGCGCCGAGCAGGCCCTGCGTGTAGGGATGACGCGGCGACCGGAACAGGTCCGCCACCGGCGCCTCCTCGACCTTGCGCCCGGCATACATGACCATGACGCGCTCGGCGATCTCGGCGACGACACCGAGATCGTGGGTGATCAGGATGATCGCCGCGCCAACCCGGTGCTTGAGATCCAGCATCAATTTCAGGATCTGCGCCTGGATCGTCACGTCGAGGGCTGTGGTCGGCTCGTCCGCAATGAGAAGCTTTGGATTGCAGGCGAGTGCAATGGCGATCATGACGCGCTGGCGCATGCCGCCGGAGAGCTGATGCGGATATTCCCGCACGCGCCGCTTCGGCTCGGGAATGCCGACCAGAATCAGCATCTCGATCGCGTGCGCCTCGGCGGCCTGCTTGTCCAGCCCCTGGTGAATCATCAGCGTTTCGCGGATCTGACGGCCGACGGTCAGGACCGGGTTGAGGCTGGTCATCGGTTCCTGGAAGATCATCGAGATGTCGTTGCCGCGGATCGCGCGCATCTCGCGATCCGACATTTGCAGCAGGTCCTTGCCCGCGAAGCGGATGCTGCCGGCGATCCTGCCGGGCGGTTCCGGGATCAGCCGCATCAGCGACATCGAGGTCACCGACTTGCCGCAACCGGACTCACCGACGATGGCGAGCGTCTCGCCCTCGTTGACATGGAACGACACGCCTTCCACCGCGCGGTTGATGCCGCTGGGCGTGCGGAAGTGGGTCTGGAGGTTTTCGACTTCAAGCAGTGCCATCGCGATCAGCCCCTCGCCATCAAAGGCTCTTGGCCATGCGCGGATCGAGCGCATCGCGAAGGCCATCGCCGAGCAGATTGACGGCGAGCACGGTGACCGACAGGAACGCCGCCGGAAAGAACACGATGTAGGGCTTGACCTGCCACAGCGCCCGCCCCTCGGCCATGATGTTGCCCCAGGACGGAATGGTCGGCGGCGTTCCCGCGCCGATGAAGGACAGGATCGCTTCCGTGATCATCGCACTGGCGCAAATGTAAGTCGCCTGGATCAGCATCGGCGCCAGCGTGTTGGGCAGGATGTGGCGCAGGATGATCATCGGTGTGCGCGTACCGCAGGCGACCGCCGCATCCACGTAAGGCTGTTCGCGCAGCGACAGCACCACACTACGGACAAGGCGGGAAACCCGCGGGATTTCGGCAACCGTAATCGCCAGAATGACGTTGCCGACGCTGCCGCGTGTCAGCGCCATCAGCGCGATCGCCAGCAGGATCGGCGGGATCGACATCAGGCCGTCCATGAAGCGCATCAAGATGCCGTCGGCCCAGCGGATGAAGCCGGAGACGATGCCGATGGCGAGACCGGCCGCGGAGGCGAAGATCGCAACGGACAAGCCGACCGTGAGCGAGACGCGCGCGCCGAACAGCACGCGTGAATAGATGTCGCGACCGAGCACGTCGGAGCCAAACCAGTAAAGCGCCGACGGCGCGCGGGTGCGCTTGGCCGGCGCAAGTGCGGTCGGATCCACCGTGCCAAGATAAGGCGCAAAAATCGCGATCAGGACGAGTATCAGCAGCAACGTGCCACCGATGGCGACGGTGGGATGGCCCCGCAGCAGGCCGATGAAGCCGCGCCGGATCACGACGGGCCGAAGAATCTCCGGCAGTTGCGGCGCGAGGACGAAGCCCGCCGGCAGCGCTTGCGGATTGACGGTCGTGTCGGTCAATAGCGGATCCTCGGGTCAACGAGCGTATAAACGACGTCGATCATCAGATTGACGAGGACGTAGACGAAGCTGAACAGCAGCACGATGCCCTGGATGACGGGATAATCGCGGCGCAGGATCGCGTCGATCGTGAGCCGGCCGAGGCCGGGAATCGCGAACACGCTTTCCGTGACGACCGCGCCGCCGATCAGAAGCGCAATGCCGATCCCGATCACCGTGACGATCGGCACTGCCGCGTTCTTCAGCGCGTGGACGAACAGGATGCCGCCCTGCCCGAGGCCCTTGGCGCGCGCGGTGCGGATATAATCCTGTTGCAGCACTTCGAGCATGGTGGCGCGCGTGATACGCGCGATCAGCGCGATGTAGACACAGCCGAGTGCGATCGACGGCAGGATCAGGTTTTGCAGCCAGGGCCAGAGGCCCTGGGCGAGCGGCGTATAGCCCTGCACGGGAAGCCATTCGAGCTCCAGCGCAAAGACGTAGGCGAGGACATAGCCGACGACGAAGACCGGCAGGGAGAAGCCGAACACGGCAAAGGCCATGATGGCCCGGTCGATCAGGCTTCCCGCCTTCCAGGCCGCCAGCACGCCGAGCGGCACCGCGACCACGATCGTGAGCAGGAGCGTGACCATCATCAGCGACAGCGTCGGCCCGAGACGCTGGCCGATCATGGTCGAGACCGGCAGATTGGTGAAGATCGAGGTGCCGAGATCGCCGTGCAGAATGCGCCAGACCCAGCTGCCGAACTGGATCAGGAAGGGCCGATCGAGGCCGAGGCTCTGACGGATGCGCTCCACATCCTCCGGACTTGCCTGATCGCCCGCGATCACCACGGCGGGATCCCCCGGCGCGATGTAGAGCAGGCTGAACACGAACAGCGCGACGATCGCCATCACGGGCAAGGTCGAGGCGATACGCCGGAGGATGTAGGAGAGCATCTGGCTTCAGCGCAGGGTCATGCGGATTTCGACACGCCCCAGAAGAACGGCAGCGGCCCTTTCGTGATGCCGGAGACGTTCTTGCGCCAGGCCGTGTAGCTGAGGAAGAAGCCGGTCGGCGCGTAGACGACGTCCTCGAGCGCGACCTTGTTGAGGCGAGCGACCGCGGCCTTCTCCTCGTCGAGGTTCTTGGCCTCGAACCAGGACGTGACCTCCTTCTCGGTGCCGGGGCTGCTCGGCCAGCCGAACCACGCCTTGTCGCCGTTGGCGCGAATGGCGGTGTAGGGCGCCGGATTGATGCAGTCCGAACCTGCATGCCAGGTGTGGAACATGTTCCAGCCGCCCTGCCCGGGCGGTGTCTTCTGCGCGCGGCGGGAGCCGATGGTGCCCCAATCGGTCGCGACGAAGTCGACATTCATGCCGAGCTTCTTCAGGAGATCGGCGGTCACATCGCCGAACGCCTTGGTGATCGGCTGATCCTGCGCCACCAGGCACGTCACCGGTTGGCCGGAATAGCCGCTCTCCGCGAGCAGCTTCTTGGCGGCGTCGAGATCGCGCTTGCCCTTCAAGACTTCGCCGCCCGCCTCGGTGTAGAGCGGCGTATCGGGCGTGAAGAAGCCCGGCAGCGACTTCCACAGCGAATTGTCGTCGCCGACGAGCGCACGCATATAGTCTTCCTGGCTCATCGCCATCAGCACTGCGCGCCGCGCCCGCACGTCGTTGAAGGGCGGATACAGGAAGTTCATGCGGAACGAGCCGACATTGCCGAGGGGATCGCCGATGTCGACGCTGATGTTCTTGTTCTTCTTCAGGACCGGGACGAGGTCCGCGATGGGGTTCTCCCACCAGTCGATCTCGCCGTTTTGCAACGCGGCCGCGGCGGTCGCCGGATCCGGCATCACGATCCATTCGACGCGGTCGAGCAGCATCTGCTTGCCGCCGGCGAGCCACGATGCCTTCTCCTGCCGCGGCACATAGTCGGCGAATTTTTCGAACACGGCTTTGGCGCCCGGGACCCACTCAGCCTTGGCGAACTTCATCGGCCCCGAGCCGACATAATCGCCGATCTGCTTGAACGGGTCGGTCTGCGCAATGCGCTCCGGCATGATGAAGGCGCAAGGCGAATTGTTCTTGCCGAGCGCGTAGAGCATCTTCGGGAACGGCTGCTTCAGCACCCATTTGAAGGTGCGGTCGTCGACAGCGGTGAGTTCCTGCTGCAGCGCCTTGAGCATCAGCCCCATCGGATCGCGTGCCGCCCAGCGAGTGAGACTCGCAACGACGTCCTTGCTCAGCACCGGCTCGCCGTCGTGGAATTTGAGCCCCGGCCGCAATTTGAACGTCCAGGTGGTGCCGTCGTCGGTCACTTCCTCGGACTCGACCATCTGCCGCTGCGGCTGCAGCGCGGAATCGACGCCGTAGAGCGTATCCCAGACCAGCGCGGCGGCATTGCGCACGACATATTGCGTGCCCCAGATCGGGTCGAAATTGGCGAGATTTGCTTGCGGCACGAAGCGCAGGGTGCGCGCGGAGGCGCCTTGTGCGATCGCAGGGGCCGAGAGGCCGCTCAATGCCAGACCGCCCGCGCCGGCCAGTCCCTTCAATACGGTCCTGCGATCCATGAAATCCTCCCAATAGTGCCGTGATGCCGGCCATCGTTGGCCAAGAACAGGTGAAACCAGAGCTCATTGGCGTGCAAATGGTATGCCACTAACCAGACCTTCGCCAGCGCGATATCCGCACTAGCTGGGCCAGTCGAGACCTCAAAGCGCGGCCGCCAGCACCGGGCCGGTCTCGATATGCGGGATCGCCTCGACCAGCTTGCGCGTGTAGTCGGTCTTGGGATTGTCGAACAACGCCCGGCTCTCGCCCTGCTCCACGATGCCGCCATTGCGCAGCACGATGGTGCGGTCGCAGAGCATCCGCACCACGTTGAGATCGTGGCTGACGAACAGCAGCGCGATGTCGTTCTCGCGCCGCAGGCGGTCGAGCAGTTGCAGCACCACGGCCTGAACGGAGACGTCGAGCGCAGCGGTCGGCTCGTCCAGCACCAGAAGGCGCGGCCGGCAGGCGATGGCGCGGGCGATGCCGACGCGCGCCTTCTGGCCGCCGGAGAGCTGATGCGGAAAGCGCGGCAACAGATCCAGCGGCAGCCCCACGCGATCGGCGCAGTCTTCCACCCGCTTGCGCAGCGCATCGCCCCCACGCATACGATCGAGCCGCATCAGGGGATGGGCGATGCAGTCGAAGGCGGTGAAGCGCGGATTGAGGCTCTCGTTCGGGTCCTGGAACACCATCTGGATATCTTTGCGGAACTGCGAGCGGTGAAAGTCGCGCGACGCCACATGGCCGATCGCCTGGCCGTCGAACACGATCTCGCCCTCGCTCGGGTCGATCAGGCGGCAGATCATGCGCGACGTCGTGCTCTTGCCGGAGCCGGATTCACCGACGAGGCCGACGCTCTCGCCGCCGGCCATCGTCATCGAGAAGTCCGCCACCGCCGCAGCGCCCTCGTCGAAGCGTTTTGCGAGCTTGCGCACTTCCAGCAGCGGCGGAGTCCCGTGGACGGGCTCCCGTCTGGGCCTGCCGATGACAGCCGCGTAGCCTTCCCGCTCCTCTTCCGTCACGAGATCCTCAATCCGGGAGGTCGCGGTTGGCGACGCCGCCACCAGACGCCTGGTATAGGCGTGCTGCGGCGCGCCGAAGAGCGTCCTGGGGCTTGCCTCTTCGACGATGCGGCCGCGTTCCATCACCGCGATACGGCGGCAATATCGCGCCGCTAACCCGAGATCGTGCGTGATCAGGATCGTCGCCATGCCGCGCGCGGCGGCAATCTCCGCCAGGAGGTCCATCACCACTTTCTGCGTGGTGACATCGAGTCCGGTCGTCGGCTCATCGGCGATCAACAGCGCGGGATTGCAGGAAATCGCGATCGCGATCATGACACGCTGGCACATGCCGCCCGAGAGTTCGTGCGGATAGGCGTTCATCCGCGTCTCGGGGTCGCGGATCTGGACGGCGCGCAACAGCTCCAGCGCTTCGGCGCGGGCGGCATCCTTCGATATCCGCTTGTGCGTGAGGATCGCGTCCGCGATCTGCAAACCGATCGCGCGGATCGGATTGAGCGCCGCCCGCGGGTTCTGGAAGATCATCGACATCGCGGCGCCCTGGAGCTGCCGGAGATCGTCACCCCTGAGTTTTGTGACGTCCTGCCCGCGAAACAGTATCTTGCCTGCGGTGACGCGGCCGGCCGCATCGAGCAGCCGCGTCGTGGCAAAACCGGTGACCGACTTGCCAGAGCCGCTTTCTCCGACGAGGCCAAGCATCTCGCCGGCTTCGACCGTGAGCGTCACACCGCACACAGCCTCGACCATCCCTCGTCGCGTCGAGAATTCCACGTGGAGGTCGTCGATCCTGAGCAATTCCTCGCTCATGTGCGCATGCGCGGATCGAGAATGTCCCGCATCCCGTCACCGAGGAGGTTGAAGCACAGCACGGCCATCATCAACGCGAGGCCCGGAAAGGCCACCAGCCACCACCGCCCCGTCGAGATGAAGCGCGCCCCCTCCGCGACCATGATGCCCCATTCCGGGGTCGGCGGCTTGACGCCAAGGCCGATGAAGGAAAGACCGGCGGCGTTCAGGATCGCCCAGCCGAGGTTGAGTGAGATTTGCACCGCCATCGCCGGCAGGATGTTCGGCAACAGGAAGCGCAGCACCACCGAGAAATGGCTCTCGCCGGAGGAACGCGCCGCCTCCACCCAGCCGACATTGCGCCGGACGTTGACCTCGGCACGGGCGAAGCGGATGTAGAAGGGCAGATTGATGATCGCGGTCGCAATCACGATGTTCTCGATCCGGTTGCCGAGCGCCGCAACCATCGCCATCGCCAGCACAAACAGCGGAAAGGCCATCATGACATCGACGAAGCGGCCGACCGAGCGGTCGAGCCTGCCGCCGGCATAGCCGCAGAACGAGCCCACGACGGCGCCGATCACGAAGGAGATGCCGACCGCCGAGACCGCGATGGCGAGGTCGAGCCGTGCCGCAACGACGAGGCGGCTGAACACGTCGCGCCCGAGCTGGTCGGTGCCGGCAAGGTGCGCCGCGCTCGGCGGCTGCAAGGCCTCCGAGACATTGGAGACGATGGGATCATAGGGCACGAGCCACGGTCCGAAGATCGCGACCAGGACAAACAGCAGGACACCGGCCGCGGCGACGCCGGTCAGCGGGTTGCCGCGCAAAATCCAGACCGAATGGCGGAAGGTTGCGCTGGTCATCCGATCGACACCCTGGGATCGGCGATGCCGTAGCAGATATCGACGACCAGATTGACCAGCACGAAGATGCCAGCCATCAGCAGCACAAAACCCTGCACCGGCGCATAGTCGGACGACAGCAGCGCATCGAGCGCGTAGGAGGCGACGCCCGGCCAGGAGAACACCTTCTCCACCAGGACATTCGCGCCAAGCATGGTCGAGAACACGATGCCTGCAATGGTGATGACGGGAAGGATCGCATTGCGCAGCGCATAGGTGACGACGACCTTCTGCCAGGACAATCCGACGGAGCGCGCGGTGCGCACGAAATCGCTACCGAGCGAGACCAGCATCGAGGCACGTGTGATCCGCGCCAGCGGCGCGATGACGAACAGGGCCATGCTCAGCGCCGGCAGGATCAACTGCTTGCAGGCCGCCCACCAGCCTTCGATGTCCCCCGCGAGCAAGAAATCGATCGACAGGAACCCAGTGCGCTGCGGCGGCAGTGAGGTGAAGACGTCGATCCGCCCGGTCGGATCAGGCGCAAGACCGAGCAGATAGTAGAACACATAGATCAGCAGCAGGCCCGAGACGAAGGTCGGCACGCAGACGCCGAGCGCACAGAACAGCCGCACGCCGTGATCGACCAGCAATCCCGGTTTCAAGGCTGCGACCACGCCGAGCGGGACCGCCGCGATCAGCGCGATCAGCAGCGCCGTGAAGGTGAGCTCCAGCGAGGCCGGCAGCCGTTCGCGAAGGTCCTTCAGGACCGGCTGTCCGGTCATCATGGAGCGGCCGAGATTGCCGCGGCCGATATCGGACAGATAGAACACGAGCTGCTCCGGCACCGACTTGTCGAGCCCCATCTGCTTGCGGATCTGCTCGATCTCTTCCTTGCCGGCATTGGGCCCCGAGGCGAAGAACACCGCGGGATCTCCGGGGAGGACCCGCATCAGCAGAAAGGTGAAGACCAGCACGCCGAACAACGCCGGCAGCGATGACAGAAGCCGCCTCCCCGCCCGCGCCACCGTCGCACCAAGACCTGTCATCACCATTCAGAGCCTCTGGTTTGCAGACATGATTTCTTGCTCAAGTTACTTTTTGAAGTCACTTGCGGCTGACGTCGCGATAGTCGACCTGACGATGGAATTCATAGGTGTAGCCCTCGATCGACGAGGCCATCACGGCGTCCTGGTTGGGCTGCCACAGCGGGATCTGCGGCATCTCGCTGAAATGGATCGCGTTGAGCTTGCGGCCGGCTTCCTCGTACTTGGCCTTATCAGGCTCGAAGCGCGCTTCCTGCGCGATCGTCGCCAGCTCCGGATTGTTGATCGAGCTGTAGTTCCAGCGCTGATTGCCGGTGTAGAAATTGCGGTAGAAGTAATCGGTCGAGGGCAGCCAGGCGACGATGCCTTCCGTGAACAAGGGCAGCTTCTTCTCGTTGATTTGCGTGGACATCTGCGCATCCGGCAGCTTCTGGATGTCGACCTTGATCCCGATCTTGGCAAGCGATTCCTTCACGAGGGCCGCCATCGGCTCGGCGGTCGAGGCCTGGCCGACGTTGAAGCTGAAGGTGGTCGAAAAACCCTCCGGGAGTCCAGCAGCTTTCAGATACTCCCTCGCCTTGTCGAGATCGGTCTTCACCGGCGCCTGGAACGGATAGATGCCGTTCAACGGCTTGCCATCCGGCCAAGTCGCACCGAACAGCGGGGCTCCGCGACCGAACAGGGCAGCCTTGAACATGTCCTCATAGGGCAGCGCGAAGGCGACGGCGCGGCGGACGTTGACGTTGTCGAAAGGCGGGATCTGGTTGTTCATCGAGACGAAGGTGATCGAATTGTATTGCGGCGTCGAGATCACCTTGAGCTTGCCCTTGACTTCGAGCGACTGCACGTCGCTGGCCTGGAGATCAACGACGAGATCGGCATCGCCACGCTCGACCAGATTGGCCCGGGTCGCGGGCTCCGGCACGGACTGCACGATCACGCGCTTGAAAAAGGCTGGCTTGTCGGGCGAGCCGCGGTTCCAGGCCTCGTTGCGCTTGATGATCACCTGCTCGCCGGGCTTGAAGCTCTCGATCACATAAGCACCGCTGCCGGCGGTGTGCTCCTTCAGCCAGGCCGTGGCCCATGGATCCTCTGGTGTCGCATGCTCCTTGGCGACTTTCGAGTTGATGATCAGCGGGTAGACGGTCGCGAGATTCGGCAGCGCGAGCTTGTCGGGTTTCGGCAGCGTCACTTCGATTGTGAGGGGATCAATCACCTTGAACTGGTCAGCCGACGTCAATGATCCCGTCAGCAATTGTGCCTTGCCGAGGATCGGCGCGGTGACGCAGCGATCCAGCGACCATTTGACGTCCTCGGCGGTCACGGGCGAGCCGTCCTGGAACTTAGCATCCTTGCGCAGACGGAACGTCAGCTTCAGTCCGTCCGGACTGACGTCGTAGGATTCGGCGAGCTCGCCGCTGATCTTGTCCAGATCGAACACCCATTTGCCGTTGAGCTGCTTGCGGCCGAACGCCACAAGGCGGTCGTAAGTGCTCATGCTCAGTGCGAAGGATTCCCGCGTCGAGCCCGGGATGTTGGGATCGAGCGTGTTGACCGATGCACCGGTGACATAGCGCAGCGTCTCCGCCCTGGTTTGCGCTTGCGCAGGCGCAGCGGCGACAAGCAGAAGCGCAGTGGTGGCGAGCACGGAGGATGCCATCCTGAAAGACACAAAACGCATTCGTTTTCCCCAAAATTTTCGACAAGAACGCCGACAGGACAGGTTAAGAAAGAAGCAAGTTGCGCGCCAGTCTCTTGATGCGCTCTTGTGGACGCTTTGTCGCGGCGGCGCATGGACGATCATCGCGATTCCTCCAAGTTTCGCGCTGGCCGCGTCACCACGGCCTGCGGCACGTCATAGGCGCGAAGCGAGGCCCAATGCCGTTCGACATCGGCACGAAACAGGCCGCGCGTCAGGCCATTCACTAGCTTCGGCGCCGCGGTCGTCATCGCGTTGATCGACGATCCCGACGGACCGAAACTCATGGTGGAGGCGATGGCGAAGAGATGGATATTCGAGATCCACGGCGTATCGCCCGCGACACGCTCGGTGAAGGCATAATCGTCGGCGAGATAGGGAAAGCGACCGAGCCGCGCGCTGCGCTCGCTCTCCGGGGGCTGGTAGCGGTCGGCCCAGGTTGCGATATTGCCGGCAAATGCGCGCAACTCGCCACGGCCGGAAAAATCCATGTCGATGCCGGTGCCGCAGATGACGAAATCCGCAGGTATGGCGCCGCGCGGCGTCTGCAATTCCACACCACGATCGGTCTCGCGGGCCGCCTCGATCGGGGCGCCCTCGTGCAATGTGAAATTGGCGTGATTTGCGCAGCGATCGTAAGTTGCCTGCGGAAAGCCTTCGCGCATGTCGAGGATGGTGCGCATGAAGCGCCACCGCCAGGCATCGTCGAGATCGCTGAGATGGCGGAGGAAGCCGCGGAAAGTCAGCCAGCGATAGGGCTGGATCAGCTGGATCTGCGCACGACGACACAGCAGGTGCACCTCCGCCGCGCCCGCTTCCAGCGCGGTTGCTGCGTTGTCGAAGGCAGATGCGCCGGCACCGATCACGGCGACGCGCTTGCCGCGAAGGTTTTCGAAGTCGATGTCGTCGGCGACGGTTGCGACCGAGCTCATGGGCAGATGGCTCAGCGGCTCGGGGATCATCCAGTTCCCCATTCCCTCCTGCCCCGTCGCAAGCACGATCTTGCGCGCATGGAGTGTCTCGACGCCATCGCCACGTTTCACGCGTGCGGCCAGCAAACCATCCGGCGCCGGCCGGATTTCCAGAAGCTCGCAGCCGTTGCGCACGGGCAAGCCGATCGTGCGCCGCAGCCAGAGCAGATACTCAGCCCAGTGGCCGCGCGGGATCAGGTCGAGTGTCTGCCAGCTCTCCGTGCCGAAGCGGGCCTCATGCCAGGATTGATAGGTCAGGCTGGGGATGTCGAGGTCAGGTCCCGTATAGTCCTTCGGGCTGCGCAGCGTCGGCATGCGGGCATAGGTGAGCCATGGCCCCTCCTTCCCCTCCTCGGCCTTGTCCAGCAGCAGGATGTTGCTGACGCGGGAGCGCATCAGGCCGAAGCCGATGGCGATGCCGGATTGGCCGGCGCCGATCACGAGCACATCCAGCGCCGGCTTGCCATCCGGTCCCGTCTTCGGTTCGAGCCAGGCGGCACCGGGATGCGCGATCCGGGCGAGATCGGCGCGAACGTCCATTTCGAGCTCTGTCAGCGCATCACTCATGCCGCAAGCCAGCCTCCGTCGACCACCATCACGGTGCCGGTCGTAAATGAGGAGGCATCGCTTGCGAGGTGGAGCGCGGCCTGCGCGATCTCATCGGCCTGGCCGAACCGCTTCATGGCATGGCGGTCGCGGGAGGCTTCGCGCACCTCGTCCGCATTGGCGTGGCGGGCAAAGCTGCGGCGAAGCATCGGCGTGTCGATCGCACCGGGCGCGATGGCGTTGACGCGAATGCCGTCCGCCGCGAAATCCACCGCCATCGTCCGGGTCAGGCTGACAATCGCGCCCTTGGCGGCGATATAGGCACTGTTGCCCTTGCCGCCGGCAATCGCAAGCTGCGACGCCAGCGTGATGATCGAACCGCTGTTCTGCCGCTGCATCTGCGGCACGGCTGCCCTCGCCCACAGCCAGGTGCCGCCGACATTGGTGCGGAACACCGCATCCCAATCGGCGGGGTCCGTTGTCAACACGGTGCCGCCACAGGAGAAGCCAGCGGCAGTCATCAGGATATCGAGCTGGCCGTGCCGTGCTACCACATCATTTGCCACCGCCTCGGCGAAATCGGCATCGCCGACGTCGCCAATATGCGTCGTTGCCTCGCCGACCAAGCTCAACGTTTCCTGAAGTCCGGCTGGATCGCGATCGACCAGAGCAAGACGTGCGCCCTCTTCCGCGAACAGCTTTGCACTGGCGCGGCCGATGCCGGAGCCTGCGCCCGTGATGATGGCCGTGCGCCCCTGCAGCCGCATCTCAGATCCACTCCTTATGCTGCGTCAACCAGGCGCTCATCGCGGCCGCCGACTCGGCGCAGCCGAACCGCGCGCGCCAGCCGAATTCATCCGCCATCCGGTTCACCGACAGCGGCGCGCGATAGGCCCCATGCAGCTTGATGACGGTTTTCTCGCCGGGCGCCGCGAGCCGGCATTGCAGGCCGGGGTGCAACGCTGCATAGGCCTCGCCCCATTGCAACGCAGGCCAAAGCCCTCCGCGGGAGACGTTGTAGAGCCGGTGGCGCGGCCGCTCGGCTTCGATCAGCAGTGCGACGGCCTCGGCCGCATCCGGCGCGTAGATCCAGTCCCGCATGCCCGCTTCAGGCATGATCGCCGGCTCGCCGCGCGCGAACGCGGCCAAGATCTGGAACTGGAGGCTTGGCGTGTCGCGCACGGAACTCGGTCGCTCCCACGGTCCGAATAGCGCGCTCAGCCGCACATTTAGGAAATCACCGCCGAAGAGCTCGGCGTGACGCGCAACCGATCGCTCCGAGGCGAACTTGCTGATGGCGTAGAACGAGACCGGATCGCAGGGCGTTTCCTCGTCGAGAATCTCGACCCGCGCACCGGTGGCGCCGTAGGCCGATGCCGAAGAGAGATTGACGACCCGGCGCACGCCATGACGGATCGCGGAGAGCAGAATCGGGATCTGCGCCATCACGTTGATCTCGAGAACGCGCGCGGTCGATGCCCTCTCCAGTTCATCACCGGCGGTGATGGCCGCGCCGAGCACGATCGCATCAACGCCTTCGGCGATGAGGGCATCGATGGCATCTGCGTCGGTGATATCGCCCTGCACGGCTCGGAGCCGTGCGCCGTATTCGGCAAGAGATCGCAGCGCGGATAACGGCAACTCTGCACGGTCATACAGCGTGACGTCATGCCGGCGCGCGAGCAGCGCCTCCGCAACATTGAGGCCGACAAACCCCGTGCCGCCGAAGATGACGATCTTCATCGCGCGCCATCCGCCGTCACAGCAGCTTCGCTCCGAAATTCCGCTCCGAATCCATGTCGGCGACGAGCCGCCCCGTCGGCTTGGCCGCCTCGCCGCCGCTGCGTGCCAGGAATTGGCCGCTGCCGGCGCTCGCGAGGCACTTGTTGCCGTCGATGATCACCCGACCGCGCGACAGCACCGAAACCGGCCAACCCTTCAGCTTCCGTCCCGCAAACGGCGTGTAGCCGGCGAGGTCGTGCATCATCTCGTCGGCGATCACGGTCTCGCGGTCGGGATCCCAGACCGCGATATCGGCATCGGCGCCGACTGCGATCGAGCCCTTGCGCGGATGCAGATTGTAGATTCTTGCCGGCGCGGTCGCCGTCAGCTCGACGAACTTTTCCAGGCCCAGGCGTCCCTTCGACACCATGGTGTCGAACAGCAGTGGCAGCCGCAGCTCCAGTCCCGGCAGGCCGTTCGCGACCTGCTTGAAATTGGGATTGGGTCCGGCGCGCAGCTTGCCGGTCTCGTCGTAACGATAAGGCGCGTGATCCGACGAGATGGTCTGGAGATCGCCGAGCGACAGCGCCTGCCACAACGCCTCCTGGTCGGCATGCGTACGGGGCGGCGGGCTGCACATCCACTTGGCGCCCTCCACCCCGGGCTTGTCGAGATCGGCAGCGGTGAGGAAGAGGTATTGCGGACAGGTCTCCGCGAACACCTTCAATCCCTGCCCGCGCGAGTCGCGGATGACCTTGGCGCCCTCGGCGGTCGAGACGTGGAAGATCATGATGGGCTGGTCGATCAGCGCCGCCATGCCGATCAGCCGGGTAAAGGCTTCCGCCTCCGACACGCGGGCGTGGCTGACGGCGTGGTATTTCGGCATGGTGTAGCCGCGCGCGAGCAGGCGCTTCACCATCCAGGCGATGATGCCGTGGTTTTCGGCATGGGCGCACAACATCGCGCCGGACTGGCGCGCGGCAAGAAGGATGTCCAGCAGCGGCTCGTCGTCGACCTTGAGCCGGTCGTAGGTCATGAAAATCTTGATCGAGGCATGGCCCTGCTTCACCAGCGCCGGAATGTGCTCCTCGACCGTTTCCTTGGTCGCATCCGCAATGATCATGTGAAAGGCGTAGTCGATCACGGCGCCTTTCTTGGCGAGGGCGTGATAATCCTCCACCACCTGCGGCAGCTTCATGCCGACATGCTGGGCGGCAAACGGGATCACCGTGGTCGTGCCACCGAAGGCGGCCGAGACGGTCGCGCTCTCGAAGGTGTCGGCGTTCATGATGCCGGCAGCGGACAATTGCTCGATATGGGCGTGGCTGTCGACGCCGCCTGGCAGCACCAGTTTGCCGCGCGCGTCGATCTCGCGCTTCGCAGGCGAAAGCCCACGCCCGATAGCGGCGATGGTCTCGCCGGAGATGGCCACATCGGCTTCAAAGACATCGGTCGTCGTCGCGACGCGCCCACCGCGAATGATCAGGTCGTAAGCGGGTTCAGTCATGAGGCACTCCATGATAGGCTCAAGCCAAGTGATCGAAATTTTGCAGGAAGACCAGCATGTCCCGACCGCGCATTCTCGTCATCAATCCAAATTCCAACCCTGCGGTCACGCGAGGGCTGGAGGACGCGCTGAAGCCGCTCGGTTTCGAAGGCGGGCCGGAACTGGTCTGCCAGACGCTGGCCGAGGGTCCCTTCGGCATCGAAAGCCAGGCCGATGTCGATGGCGTCGCCATGCCGCTGCGCCGGCTGGTCGAGGGCGACAACAGCTCGGCGGCCTTTGTCATCGCCTGCTACAGCGATCCCGGGCTTCAGGTCTGTCGCGAAGGCACCGACCGCCCCGTGTTCGGCATTGCCGAGTGCGGCGTGCTGACCGCGATGGCCCGCGCCGAGACCTTTGGCGTCATCGCGATCGCCCAGCGCTCGATCCCGCGTCACATGCGCTATCTCAGGCAGATGGGACTGACCGAACGTCTTGCCGGCGAGCGGCCGCTCAACATGAGCGTTGCCGAAACCGCCTCGGGCGAAGGCACGCTGGCCAAAATGATCGAAATCGGCCGCGCGCTGCGCGACGAGGACGGCGCCCGCGCCATCGTGATGGGCTGCGCTGGCATGGCACGGCACCGCCGCCCGCTGGAAGACGCGCTCGGCATTGCCGTGATCGACCCGACACAGGCGGCCGTCACCATGGCGCTGGGTACAGTGCAGTTCTCGAATCACTAGGCGTCCTTCAGCACTTTGGCGTCCTGCCGCGCGAGCCATTGCGCGTGGCTCTCGCGGACTAGCGCGAACGTGTCCCGCTGCGTCGTGTAGAGATTGCCGAACATGCGGCCGATCGGCCGGTAGGCGTCGAGGTCGACATACATGTTGGCCTCATCGACGAGGCCCTCGCGGGCGTGAACCCGGAGCACCTCGCCGACCAGCAGCTCGCGATCGGGCGAGAAGGTCAACGCGACATGGCGCCGGCATTCGAGCGCAAAGGGGGCCGCGGCGAGGCGCGGCACCTTCACTTCGATTGAGGGAAGCGTCGCCAGCCCGGCCGCGGCGACCTCGCTGTCGCCGGACGGAAAATCAACCGCGCAGTCGTTCATCGCCACCGACAGCGCCTCGTCCACCATGTGAACGACGAACTCGCCGTCGCGATGGATGTTGCGGGTGGTGTCCTTCGGGCTGTGATCCGGCTTGTGCTGAAGCCCGAGTACGATCAGCGCCGGGCTCTCCGAGAACACGTTGAAGAAGCTGAAGGGCGCGGCGTTGACCGCCCCGTTGGCATCGAGCGTCGTCACCAGCGCAATCGGCCGTGGCACCACCACGCCGCAAAGCAGCTTGTAGCGGTCGCGCGGATCGAGCTCGCGCAAGGGAATACCTGATGTGCCCTTGTCCGCCATCGACATCACTTCTCCGGCGGTGGCACCGCGCCGGTCTGGCTGGTGATCAGGCCGTAATGCTCGATGCGGCGGTGCTGCGCGAAATTGAAGATCGTGGTCTTGCCGAATGTGGTGGCATCGAGATCGCAAGGGTGGACCAGCAGCTCGTCCTCCTCCGTCTTCGCTTCGGCGACGATTTCGCCATTGGGATCGACGATCAGGCTGCCGCCGAACAGCGGGTGTCCGTCCTCGTTACCGGCCTTGGCCACCGCGACAACCCAGGTCGCGTTCTGATAGGCGCCGGCCTGCGCCGAGAGGCGGTTATGGAACAACCGTTTCTCGACGCCTTCATCGCTCCTCTCCGCATTCACCGACGGCGTGTTGTAGCCGATCAGCACCATCTCGACGCCCTGCAGGCCCATCACGCGATAGGTCTCGGGCCAGCGCCGGTCGTTGCAGATGGCCATGCCGATGATGCCGCCCAGCTCGCGCCAGACATTAAAGCCGAGATCGCCCGGCTCGAAATAGCGCTTCTCCAGATGCTGGTGCGAGCGCTTGGTGTCGTATTCCACATGGCCCGGCAAATGGATCTTGCGATATTTGCCGACGATCTTGCCGGATCTGTCGGTCAGGATCGCAGTGTTGAAATGATGCCCGTCGGGCGTCAGCTCCGCATATCCGAAATTCATCGCCATCTCGTGCTGTGCCGCGCGCTCGAACAACGGCCGGGTCGCCGCATTGGGCATCTCGCGCTCGAACCAATTGTCGAACTCGGCCCGGTCCTCCACGTACCAACGCGGAAAGAAGGTCGTGAGCGCCAATTCCGGATAGACGATCAGGTCGGCGCCCTTGCTCTTGGCCTCATCCATCAGCGCAATCATGCGCTTGACCACGGCCTCGCGGCTGTCCGCTTTCTGGATCGGGCCCATCTGGGCGGCGGCAACATTGACGATACGCATCAGCGATTTCCTGGTGATGTCTTTGAGCTAAGCTACAGTTTCAAGTACGTGCTGGCGCGCGCAGCATAACGCAGCATCGCCCGGACTTGCCAGCCGGCGCCTGCACATCGGCATCGTGTGCGCTGCACGGTCCATCCTCATGTCTGCTCCTCATCCGCAACATCGAGACCGTGGTCCAGCGCGTCCAGAAGCTGCCCGGCCTCATGCTCGGAAATCACGAGTGGCGGCGCGAGGAACAGCGAAGTCTGCTCGCCGCTGGTCCCGATCACGGCGCCGGCCTCCAGCGCCCGCTCCGCGACGCGCGAGGCAATCGGCACCTCGGCGGTGTCGGCGTGCCAGGAGCGCCAGTCCGGCCCGTGCAACTCCACGGTCCAGTGCAGCCCCTGCCCCGCCACGCGCTGCACGCTTGGATGCTTCTGCGCGATGGCGAGCAGGCGGCGGGTGAACAGCTTTTCGAGGCCCCTGACGTGCTCCAAAATCTTGTCATCGTTCACGACCTTCAGATAGGCGCTGACGGCAGCCATGCTGATGGGATGCCCGCGCAACGTGCCGTAATTCTGCCAGCTCGTGCCCTTGAGCCGTTCGACGATACCTTTCGACACCACGACCGCGGCAACCGCCGCCGCGCCACCGCCGAGCGATTTTCCGAGCGTCACGATATCGGGACGACTTTCGGCTCCCTGGAACGCGAACCAGCGCCCGGCACGGCCCGCACCAGTCACCACTTCGTCGGCGATCCAGTAGGAGCCGGCCTGCCGCGCGCACCGCGCCACCTCGTCCTGATAGGCGCCATCGTAGTAGATGCCGCCTTGCGTGTAGTCGATGATCGTCGCTGCCGTATCCGAAAGCAGGCGCGTGGCATCGGCCAGATATTCGCTGGGCGGAACATTGTTGGCCGGCGCGCCGTAGATCGCGCCGTGCGGTGGCGGCAATATCCGCACCGGCGCCATCGGCGCGGGCAGCCGCGAACCGCCTGAATGCACCGCGAGGCCGCCATGCCATTGCGGCTGCACGGTCATGCTGCGCGAGAGGCCCGTAATGCCGTGATAGGCGCGTTCGCGCGTCGCCAGCGCAGACCGCTGCGTCA
Organism: Bradyrhizobium sp. 155; assembly: GCF_023101105.1. NCBI lineage: Bacteria > Pseudomonadati > Pseudomonadota > Alphaproteobacteria > Hyphomicrobiales > Nitrobacteraceae > Bradyrhizobium > Bradyrhizobium sp. 155. The sequence continues at coordinate 4,977,956 of NZ_CP064704.1, forward strand.
GGGCCTGACAGAGCGACAGCGCCATGTCATTGGCCTCGCTGCCGCTGATGCAGAAGCGCACCGCGCCAACCCAATCGTCTTCGCCCTTGAACGCGGTGGCCATCAAGTCGTCAGCCGCCTGCTCGCGGCCGACCCAGGTCCAGCCCTCGTTCACGACGGGCGTATCCGCGGCGCGGCGGATCGCCTCCACCATCGCGGGATGACGATGTCCGAGACCGCCGCCGGTGTTGCTGCCGTCGATGAGCTTGCGACCATCCGACAGATGAAAATAGATGCCCTCGCCGCCGACCACGGCCATGGGCGCGCTGTCGCCGGCATTCAGCCCGGTTCGCAACAATCTGCTCATCGCAATCCCTTCATTCCGCGGCCTCGGCGCCGTAGCCACCGCCACCACAGGTCTCGATCGTGACGAGATCGCCTTGCTGCAGCACCAGGTTCGACTTGCCGTCGATCGCGACGTTCGCGCCCTGCCTGATCAGCGAGATGCGGCAGGCCTTGCCGGGTTCGCCGCCTTGCATGCCGAACGGCGCGACCACCATGCGCTCGATGCAGGTGGTCAGATGCATCGACGGCGCCAGGATGCGATAGGTACGGATGACGCCGTCCCCGCCGCGATGGACTCCCGTGCCGCCGGAATTCCGACGAATGGCCTGCTGCTCGACTTGGATCGCGTAATTCGCCTCGATCACCTCGATTGGCGTGTTCGAAGTGTTGGACAGATGCACCCGCGTCGCGGAGATGCCGTCCCGATCATGCCGCGCACCCTCGCCACCACCGTGGACCTCGTAGAGCATCTTCCACGAACCGTTTTGCCGCGGCTCGGCGAAGAAGAGGACGCCTGCCGTGGTCGCCCCACCAGCCGACAGACGTTCGGGAATGGTGTCCTGCATAGCGCGGAAGATCGCATCGACGATGCGCATCGAGGTCTCGTGATTGCCGGCCGCAACCGAGGCATTCCACCCCGGCTCGAGAATAGAGCCCGGGCGCGTGATGATGGTCAGCGGCCGCAGCGCGCCCGCGTTCTGGTTCATGTCGCGCCCGCTCATGATGCGCGCGGCATAGGCCACCGCCGAGCGCGCCATGAACGGTGTCGTGTTGCAGAAATTCGAGACGCGGCCGCAGCTTCCCGAGAGGTCGAAGGTCGCTTCGTCTCCGGCAATGGTGATCTTGACATGAATGCGCGCCGGGGCGTCGTTGACGCCACCGTCGTCCAAATAATCCTCGCCCTCGTAGACGCCATCAGGCAGCTCGCGGAGCGCCTCGCGCATCTCGATTTCGGAGAGATCGTGCAGGCGCGACTGCGCCGCCGTGAAGACCGCCTTGCCGTGCTCGCGGCATAGCTCGACGATGCGCTTCTCACCGGCTTTCGTTGCGGCGATCTGGGCGAGAAGATCGCCCTCGCAGGATTCCGGATCTCGAACATTGGCCTTGAGCAGCTGCACGATCGGCGTATTGACGCCGCTTGCCGTGGCGATCAGAACCGGCGGAATGCGCATCGCCTCCTGGAAGGTGTCGATGGCTTTCGCAAAATAGCTGCCGGGCCAGGTGCCGCCGATATCGGGCCAGTGTGCGAGGCTGACCGCGAACGCCACGATCTCGCCGTCGATGAAGACCGGGCGCACGACCTTGACGTCATTGAGATGATTGCCGCCGAGCGGGCCGACATTGTAGATCAGAGCGTCGCCGTCCTTCAGGCTGTCGCGCGGCACCACTTTCAGCAATTCGAGGACCGTATAGGCCATCGCGCCGAGATGGATCGGGATGTCGCGGCCCTGCCCGACCAGGTCGCCGCGGCCGTCCGTGATCGCCGACGACAGGTCGCCGGCTTCACGCAGCAGCGGCGAGCGCGCCGAGCGCGTCATCACCAGGCTCATCTCCTCTGCCGCGGCCGACAGCCCGTGCCTGATGACCTCGACGACGAACGGATCGAGCTTCATGCGGCCCCCCGCGTCAGGAACAGATTGCCTGAAACATCGGGCCGCGCCTGCCAACCGGGCGGGACCACCACGGTCGACCATGCGTCTTCAATGATGGCCGGGCCGCTGACGATCTCGGTCAGCGAGGCGCGATCGATGATGCTTGTGGCGATGTCATGAAAGCCGTCGAACGAGCAAATGCGATTGCCGGCGGATACCCTGGCCGCGACGGCCGGCCGGCTCACGACGGTCGTCGACGGACGGCGTGCCTGCACCCGCACGGATTCGATGACGCAGCTCTCGCTCGTCGCATAGCCGAACAGCTCGTGGTGCCGGGCCAGAAAATCCTTCTTCAGCCTGATAATGTCGAGCGGTCGCACGAACGGCACCGGAATGGCGTCGTTCTGCGCCGCGTAGCGCATCAAGGCCACCAGCTCAATCTGAATCTCGGTCGCGGCAACCCCGTTGGCGATCAGCGGCGCCGAGGCATCGTCGATCAGCACCCCGATCCGCTCCGACACACGGGCGAGGTCGATGTCGTCAAGCGCCGCGCGCAGGGTTTGCTGCTGGAGGAAGCTGAAATCGGCGGTGAGACAGCCCAGCGCCGAGAACGCGCTCGATGCACTGGGAATGACGACCTCGGCAATCCCGTAGAGATCGGCTAGGCCCGCGGCGTGCATCGGGCCGCCACCGCCAAAGGCGAGCAGCGTGCAGTCGCGCCCGTCGATGCCGCGCTCGACGGTGACGCGGCGGAGGGCGCGCGCCATTGTCGCGTTCGCGACCTTGATGATGCCGAGCGCGGTGTCGGTCAGGCTCAGCCCCAGAGTGCCCGCGATCGGTGCGATGACATCAGTCGCTGCCTTGATATCGATTCCGATCCGGTCGCCGAGTTTGGTTTCGGGATTGAGATAGCCGAGCACGGCGTTGGCATCGGTGATGGTCGGCTCGGTACCGCCGCGGCCGTAGCAGGCCGGTCCAGGCTCGGAGCCGGCGCTTTCCGGTCCGACCGTCAGGCCACCGGAGCCGTTGCGCACGATCGAGCCGCCGCCCGCCCCGATCGAGTGCACCGCGAGCATCGGCTGGCGCAGCGGCTTGTCGCCGAGCATGCGGCCGTCGGTCATCTCGGCCTGACCGTCGACGATCAGGCACACGTCGGTCGTGGTGCCGCCCATATCGAACGTCAGCATCCGGGACGTGCCGAGCTGGCGCGCGATGCTGACCGATGCGGAGACGCCGGCCGCGGGGCCCGACATCGCCATCACCAGCGGCCGCCGCTTCACGGCCGAGATCGGCACCATGGCGCCGGCCGAATGAAACACCTGCAGGCCGGGACCGATCGGCAGCCGCAGCTCCAGTTCGCTGAGATATTCCACCGCAATCGGCATCGCCGCGGCGTTGAACACGGTCGCCGAAGTCCGCTCGTATTCGCGCGCCTCGGGATTGACCTCGTGCGACAGCGAGACGTGGGCAACGACGCCCTTGAGCCGCTCGCCGAGCATCTTCTCGTGCACCGGATTGGCATAGGCATGCAGCAGCGCGACCGCGACACTCTGCACGCCGGTCCCCTTCAGCCAGGCCACCAGACGCTCGATCTCCGCGTCATCCAGCGCCTTCAGCACCCGGCCCTCGTGATCGAGGCGCTCAGCAAGCCCGAAGCATCGTTCCGGCGGCACCAGCGGCAGCGATTTTGGCGGGACGTCGAGACGATAGAGATCGCGGCGACGATAGCGCGCGATCTCCAGCACGTCGGCAAAGCCTTCGGTCGCCACCAGTGCCACTTTCGGCAGCCGTCCTTCGACGATGGCGTTGGTCACGCGCGTGGTGCCGTGGACGAAGCGCTTGACCTCGCTCTTGCGCAGGCCGACCGCCTCGATCGCCTCCAGCATCGCCTGAACCGGAGCTTGAGGTCGCGACGGCACCTTCGCGATCCGTGCCTCCGCGGGGGAGTGTCGGATCGCGATGATGTCGGTGAAGGTGCCGCCGATATCGGTGCCAACTTCCCAGTGATTTTCGTCAGTGCTCATGTGTGGGTCAGCTGCGGACGACATTCGAACCGGACGCCGGGTGGTTCCCGTCCTTCGCGAGGTTCAATCGCAAACCGAGAGCGCTCATCATCATCCCCTGTCATGCCACCGCTTGCGAGCGTGCGACAGAGCGATGGCCTCGGGATAGGGCCAGAGTTGTCGCAATGCACTGGACCAGCCCGCGACCGGCGCGGCGCGGCGAGGCACATTTTAGTGCAGCCCTGCCCGCATGGAGAGCACGTCGGTGTGGATCGTTCGACGCGACATAAGTGCGGCGCACCACGAATTTTCCCGGACGAAACACCACATCCGCTGCAGCGCAATCCACGCGCCCCGCACGCACTGTCTAATTTGCAGGCGATCGACCGGCCCTACGGACCATGCGATTGCTTATGAGCTATGCATGGCAGTCGGCTCAGCCTCTCTTTATTGTACGATCAGTAAGCGGTGGTTTTGCCCGCTCCGGCTCTCAGGCCGCGAAGGACGGACGCAGGCGGCGCCAGCCGATGATGATGCCCGTGATGGAGAACAGAAAGCCAAGGGAGCAGAGCCCGACGACCAAGCCGTCGCGCAGCAACGGGTGCGCGACGAGAACCGGAAAATCCAGCGTGTGCAGCGCGCCGTAGAACCAGCGATAGGCCCGCCGCGATGGATCCAGCCTTTGCAGCAAATTGCCGTCGGCGCCGTCGATGTCGAACCAGAGGTCACCGCAATACGAGCGGTAGACCGGGGCGCCCGGGACAGTGGACCGCGCGGGATAGTTGTCGTCCTCGGCAAGTACAGACGGACCGCCGCAGCCGGCCGCCAGGCGCGCGGTCAACCCCTGGACCTCGTGCACATCCAGAGATCTCGTCGGTCCATCGCGGGGCGCGTCCCCTGCCTTGATCAAGGTCTGACCGGCAAGGGCCCTTCGATCCCGCCGATAGAGAGTGCCGTTGAAGGCAAACCATTCGATTTCACGGGTCGATGGCGATACAGGCTGCCGATCGAGCGATGGGGCCGCCGTCCAGTTCGGTGAAGCGTTCATCACGCTGGATTCAGCGGAGGCCCATTGCCCGCGCGAGAACAGCCGCCCGTGATCCATGGAGAGCCAGCCGCTGAAAATCCAGCTCAGCACGAACACCATCGCAACGAGGCCGATGAGATGATGCAGCGCATGCCAGCCGCGATAGGGCGAGCCGATCAGACCGCTGCGAGGTTTGATCCGCGCAAGCCCGAGCACAGAGCCAAGCAAAGCCGCGATCAGGGCCAGCAGCGACAAGGTCCAGACCACGCGATCCCACAGCGACCAGTTGCTTCGCAGGACCGTTGGATAGATCCAGTGCACAACACTCCCGACCAGATTCCAGGTCCGCTCGTTGCGCGTCGTATCCAGGACGATCTCGCCGGTGAGCGAGGAGACATAGACTTCCCTCCCGTCGGCATCACCGAGGGCAACCCGAAACAAGGGCCGATGGCGGTCAAAGCCGTTCGGCACGCTCCATTGGTCGTAGTCCGAGCGCGCAACGATCTCGGTTGGTCCGGCATCCAGCCCGCGGCTGCGGGCGTGATCTCGCGCGATGGCCAATGCGACGTCGGAAGACGCGACCGACGCGTCGCCCCCATCGGAGGCGCGGATTGCGCCTGCGCGCGATGGCCCCGAGACGACATAGACCGGGCCGTCGCTGCGCTGGATCAGGCGAACGCGCGTCGCATCCGCGATGCCGCTCGCGGCAACGGCATCGGCGACTGCAATCCTCGTCCCAGCACTCGCCAGCGGCCCAAGCCCGGCGAAGCGTTCCGCTTCCGTCAGAGACGGAAACGGAACGAAGTGCATCACGATTCCCGTCGCGAACCACATCGCGAACACCAGGCAGAACGCGATCCCGAGCCATCGATGCAGCAGGACGATCGCGCGCATCATCGATCAGCATCCTACCATTTGAATGCGGCCGAGAGTTCATAGGTGCGCGGTGCACCCAAGAGGATCTGGTCGGGATAGAACGGATCGCCCCAGATCGCATAGCGCTTGTCGGCGATGTTGCGCACCCGGAAAGTCAGGCGAGCCTGGTCGACCGCGTTGAACACCGTCTTCGGGATGTCGACGAAGGCATAGACGTCCGCGACAGTGTAGGCCTTCATCGTCACGACATTCGCATCGGTGTTGTAGCGGTCGCCGACGTGACGGCCGGTGACGCCGACTTCCACGGGCCACGGCGTGAAGAACCGATACGACGCTCCGGCATTCGCCACGACGCGCGGCACGTTCGGCGGCGTGTTGCCGGAGAACGAGCCGCCGACAAAATTAAAGTCGGCGTAGCGCGCATCGACATAGGCGATGTTGCCCCAGAGACGCAGGGGACCGATCGGACGCACGGACGCGGCAAGCTCGACGCCCTTCGATTCCTGCCGTCCGGCAAGGTTGAGCTGCATGCCGCCGGCCGCGGCATAGACGTTCTTGCGCAGGATGTCGTAGGCCGAGAACGACCACTCCGCCCGGTTGTCCCAGAACAGGTGCTTGACGCCGGTCTCGTAGGTGCGCGCGGTGGTCAGGTTCAGCGGATCGGTCGGATTGAGCAGGAAGATGTTGTTGGCCGAGATGTCTGCGCCGGTGGCGTATTGGCTGAAAAAGGTCAGGCCCGGTACGGCTTCCCAGGTGTAGCCGATACGCCCCGTGGTCGGGACCCAGGATTGCGAGAACGGGAAGTTCGCCTTCTCCAGACCGAACTTGTCGGTCGAATTGCGGTCGAGCCCGATATGCTCGACGCGCAGGCCGCCGACCAGCGCAAAGGTCCGTGTCAACTTCAACCGGTCCTCGAACGACAGCGCCTCATTGTCGATGCGCGCGGTCTGCTGCTGAATGGTGAGCAGGCCGTAATAGCCGCGAGGCGGATCGACCAGCGGAACGGAATCGCCGGAGAAATTTGCGGCGCCCGGCCTCACGAAATCAAGGTAGCTTGAGGAAAGCGTCGTGACCAAACGGTTGTCAAAGCCGGCGATATTCGCATCCCAGATCAAATCGGTGACGTTGCCGACCAAGCGTTGGCTGTGCGCGACATAGAAGCGCTCACGATCGACCATGTTGGTCCCGGAATTGAACGCCTCGATCTCATTGTTGAACCATGTGCGCTCAGCTCCGTAAGCATAGGCTTGACTTTTCAGCGTCAGGTCGGGCGCCAGATTCAGCTCGAAACCGCCGCGCAGCCACACCTCCTTCGCCACGTTCCTGTTGTCGAGGACGTTGTAGTTAGTATTGAAGGTGCGGTCGTCGATCGTGACGGCACCGAGATCGGTTTTGTTGTAGTTCGAGACGTAATTGCCGGAAACGATCCCCGTCGTCGCATGCGAGCCGCTGAAGGCAATCGGCACCAGCGGCGCACCCCAATAGGCTTTCGAGCGATCTTCCCGATACTCGATCGCGCCCCAGACCTTGAGGCTGTCGGAGATGCGGTAGTTGAGCTGGCCGGAGACATCGAGCGTCTTGGTGTTGGTGTCGTCGGCAAAGCCGTTGAGCGAGGAACGGCTGACGTCGAAGCGGTAGTCCAGCCCCTGCACATTGGTGCTGCCGCCCGAGCCGTAATGCGCCCGGAACGAGTTCAGCGAGTCCCAGGAGAAATCTGCCTCGTTCCGGATCGGACCGGTGTGCGGCTGCTTGGTGACGAAGTTGATCGCGCCGCCGGCGGCGCCCTCGCCCGACATCAGCGACGCCGGACCCTTCAGGAATTCGACTGCCTCCAGATTGGCCGTGTCCATGATCCGCGAGGTCATGTTCTGCGGACCGATCTTGATGCCGTTATAGAGCGTGTTGATCTGGCTGTTGGTGAAGCCGTGCATGGAGAAAGCCGAAGGCTCGGCCGGATTGTCGCCGGCTGTGACGCCCACCGCTCCCTGCGCAACGTCGGACACGGTGCGGTAGCCCTGCTCGCGCATGGTTGCGGCCGAGATCACCTCCACGGTCGCGGGCGTTTCTCGCACGGTCAGGCCGAGGCGCGAAGCGCTTTCGGCGACGGCATTGGTGTTGAGCGGCGTCTGTGCCGCCGTGGTCGGCGCGACGGGCTTGGGCACTGCGGATGCAGTCTCCGGCCGGCGCGCTGCTGCGCGGCGTGAGCGCTGCGCGTCCCGTCCGGCCGGCTTGGCCTGCCTGCGGGATTGTGGCGCCGACACCTCGACGGGCGGCAGTGGCTCGCGGGCCTGCTGCGCCAAGGCCGCTGGCATGTCGATGGCGACGAAAGATGTGAGAGCGGCGGATGCCAGTAGGAAACGGCGTGGTCGTACAATACGAAGGGAATACACGGTCTTGGACCTCGGAGTGACGTCAGTGGCACGTCACCGCGAACCAGGGTCCCATCGTCCGGCTTGTCAGCCTTCCGGTGAAGCCGAATGTCTGTACTCCCCGACCGACATCTTCGCGTGTGACCACGGCTGACGGCAGGTCTCCTGGCTTGCGGGTCAGTACCTTGCATCGCCTTCCCGGGACCGAGATACCCAGTGGCTCGTGACGCAAGATTCGCCGCTTACAGTTGCGGGGGCAGCCACGGCATTGGGGACAACGTCCCCGCACCGCATTCCCTTTTCATCCCCTCTCGGGGAAACCGTCGCGAGCATCTAGGATTACGATCCAGACAGAGTCAATGTGCCAGTTGCGGCGCTATTGCCACAACGACCAGTTTCCTTGGAGAAAAGCATGGAAGGCGAGACCTTCCTCTGGCTGATACGGCACGCGCCCGTCGATGGCGTTTCGGGGATCATCCATGCAGCCGACGCGCCGGCCGATCTCGGTGCTCGCGCGCAGCTGGAGGCGCTGCGCCAGCGCTTGCCGCGGGACGCCGCGAGCTATGCGAGCCCGTCGCGGCGCACCGTCGAAACGGCCCGCGCGCTGGGACTCGAGCCGCTGCAGCTGGACGAATTCAGCGAGCAAGACTTTGGCGACTGGACCGGCCGTCGGCATGACGAACTCGCCGCGACCGGTGGCGAGGCCTATGCACGGTTCTGGAGCGATCCGGCGCGCGGACGGCCGCCCGGCGGCGAAAGCTTTGAGGAACAGGTCGCGCGGGTCCGCCTGGGTTTGTCGAAGATCGGCACCGGGGCCGCAACGCTCGTCGTGCATTCCGGCACGATCCGGGCGGCGCTGTGCATCGCGCTCGACCTGACGCCACAAGCGGCCCTGCGCTTCATGATCGATCCGCTGTCGCTGACCAGGATTGACCGGCTCGCGACCGGCTGGCGCGTCGTCTCCGTCAATCAGCGGACGATTTGATCAGGCCGGACGATCAGGCACATTGGCCTGCGCAAAGGTCGCCATGCCGTTGTGGAGCGCGCAGGCCGACCGCACCAGCGGCAGCGCGATGGCCGCGCCCGATCCTTCGCCGAGCCTGAGATCCAGGCTGATCAGCGGCTGCACGTTCAGCGCGCGCAGCACCAGCCGATGCCCCTGCTCCGCCGACTGGTGCGAGGCCAGCAGGAACAGCTGGCACGAAGGGTTGAGCCGCACCGCCGCCAGCGCCGCGACCGACACGATGAAGCCGTCGATCAACACGGGGATGCGGTGCTGTGCAGCCGCGATAACGGCACCGCAGATGGCGGCGATCTCGAGACCGCCGACGGCGCACAGGATCTTTTCGGGCGCAGCGCCCGCAACGTCATGGCGTGCGATTGCAGCGTCGATCACCCGCGCCTTGTGCACACGGCCGGCCGCGTCGATGCCGGTACCGCTGCCCGCGATCTCCGCGGCGCTCACGCCGAGCAAGCCGGCCGCGATCGCCGCCGATGTCGTGGTGTTGCCGATGCCCATCTCGCCGAAGATCAGAAGATCGGGCTGCCCGGCCTGTGCGCGCGTCACCGCACGTCGGCCGGCTTCGAACGCAAATGCCAGCTCCGTGGGGGTGAGCGCAGCTTCGACGCTGAAATCGCGCGTACCGCTGCGCGGCTTGTCGGTCACGATTCCAGCCATCTCCTCCTGCGCCAGCGTGCCGGCGTCGACGACCTCCAGGCTGGAGCCCAGCTCACGCGCGAGCACCGAGATCGCGGCACCGCCGGAGGCAAAATTCGCCAGCATCGCGATGGTCACTTCCTGCGGATAGGCCGAGACGCCCTGCGCGACGATGCCGTGATCGCCGGCGAAAATGATGATCGGCACCCGCGCCGCGCGCGGCCGCTCGGTTGCTTGCAGGCCCGCGAGCTCGATCGCGAGCTGCTCGAGCCGGCCGAGCGCGCCGGTCGGTTTCGTCAGTTGCGCCTGCCGCGCGACCGCCGCCTCGCGGTGGACTGCGGAGATGTCGGGGCATTGTTGGGTGACCCATTCAGGGAGCATGCTGCCTCGCTTGCCTCACGGCCTGCGCTTGAGGATGTAACTGTCCATGATCCAGCCGTGCCGTTCGCGCGCCTCTTGCCGCACGGCGACGATGCGCGGGCCGATCTCGGCCAGCGCGCCGGACATCACGATCTGATCGGGCATGCCGAGATAGGCCCCCCACCAGATGTGCAGGCCCGCCGGATCAAGCGACTCGAATGCCGTGCCGCCGTCGAGCATCACCACAACGGTATCGACACCTTGCGGCCAGCCGCCATCGCGCAAGCGGCGTCCGGTCGAAACTAGAAAGGGCTCGCCGATGTCGTTGAGCGGCAACGCATGCGCCGCACACAGCGCCTGGATCGAGGTGATGCCGGGCACGACTTCGATTGTCGGCAAGGGATCGAGCCGCCGCGCGATACGCAGCGAGGAATCGTAAAGCGAGGGATCGCCCCAGATCAACAGCGCGACCTTGCCTTCGCCTTCGAGATGATCCCCGATCGTCTGCGACCAGACGGCGGCCACGGCATCATGCCAATCGTCCACGCCCTTGCGATAGTCCGCTTCAGCGGCGTCCCGCACGGGCAGATCGAACTCGGCAATGCGGGTCGTGTCGCTGGTGAGCACATCGGCGCAGATCGTCCGCCTGAGATCGGCGAGGTCGGACTTGGCCGTCCCCTTGCGGGGGATCAGGACGAGATCGGCCGCGTTAATGGCAGTAATCGCGGCACGCGTCAGCTGCTCGGGATCGCCGCAACCGATACCTATCAGAGAGAGCGTGAGCATCGTGCCTGCGAAAGGCGGCCGCACATGGGGCCGCCCGTTCGCTTGTCTCTAGGCCGCGTTGTGCAAACGCGGCGTGACGAGGCCGGGCGCGGTGACGCCGCGCAGCGACTTTGCCAGCGCCAGCACGCCGAGATCGGCGAGCGGCTCAATCACGATGACCAGCGCATAGGACGCCGCGAAGGTCGCGATGTTGGCGAGGTTGGTCGCGCCGAAGCCGGAGCCATAAATCGCCCAGAACGCCACCCAGGCGATGACGCCCGCCTGATAGGTCGTCGAAAGCGCCAGCGCCTGGCGGTACTTCAGATCGACATAGGCCGTGTTGCTCGAAACGATCCGCGTGGCGATCGCCTGGATTCCGAACAGCGGCACCAATAGCGTGGTGACGTTCATGCCATATTGCGGCAGGTCGAGCGGCTCGAAGAAGATGCCCTGGAACAGCAGGCCAAACGCGAGGCCGAAGGCCGCAGGCGCCGCGCCAAACAGCAGGAACAAGGTCGAGCCGAGGATGAAGTGCACTTCGGAGACGCCGACCGGGAAGTGCGGCAGGATCTCGAAGAAGATAAACACAAGTCCCGTGGTGGCGAGCGTCCGCGCCGCGAACGACGTGATGCCCTGCTCGCGCACGGTCTCAACCGCGAGCTTCAAGGCAACGCCGCCGACGGCAATGCCGGTTGCATAACTCAGCACGAGCTTGGCGTCCGAGACTAGTCCGGGTTCGATATGCATGGCTCAGATCCTTCTTGCCGTCACACCCGACGGCCTTGGCCTCAAAACGTGCACGGCCGGTCTCCTGGCTCGCGGTTCACTGGGAGTCTCCGGCCTTCCCGGGCCTCGCGGCCCAGTGGCTGATCGAAGTCCCTCACCGCTTACAGTCGCGGGGGCGGCTGGGGTTTTGGGCGCCGCAACTGGGTCCGCCCACCCCCATTCCCGATTATGCTCCGGCGCTTTGCGCCGCGTCGAGCACCATGCGTGTCCTGTGTGCCCCTTTCGCCAGCCGGGCGTCAAGGGGCGACGGGCGGACGAGGCGGTCATGACGGATAATTCCCCGCCAGCGCGCCGAACAGGATGACGGCCGCCGTGGAGGCCGCTCCGCCCCGCGCAAGCTGCTCTGCAAGTTCCGAAATGGTGGTGCGGACCAGCCGCTCATCGGGACGGCCGAGCGATTCGGCAAACAACGCCGGCGTGGTTGGGGCGAGCCCGTGCTCGATCAATTTGACGACCAACGCCGGAAACGTCCGCCGGCCCATATAGACCACGGTCGTCGCCTCCGGATCGGCCAGCGCCGCCCAATTGAGATCTGGCGGCAGCTCGCCGGTGACGTCCGCCCCGGTCACGAACTGCACGCGGCGCGAGGTGTGACGCCGGGTCAGCGGAATGCCGGCTTGCGCGGCGGCGACACAGGCCGAGGTGACGCCGGGAATGATCTCGTAGCCGATGCCCGCTTCACGCAGCGTCTCGAGCTCCTCCTCGAGCCGGCCAAAGATGCCGGCATCGCCCGACTTCAACCGGACCACGCGCGCGCCTGTCACGGCATAGTCGACCAGCAGGCGGTTGACATGGTGCTGCTTGGTCGAGGCCCGCCCTGCCCGCTTTCCCACCGCGACGAGATTGGCGCCGGGCCGGGCCAGATCGAGGATCGCGCCTGAAGCAAGATCGTCATAGAGCACAACGTCGGCCTCGCGCAGCCGCGCTGCACCCTTGAGCGTGAGCAGCTCGGGATCGCCGGGCCCGGCGGAGACAAAGGAGACAAAACCGCTCACCGGTCCTCCGCGATCAGATGGAAGAACGTGCCGGTAGCTTGTCCCCGCCGCGAGCCGGTCTCGGCAATGACCGCACCTGTCGCGTCGTGCACGACCGCCAGTGGCGTGTCGGGCTGCGCGAGGATCGTCGAATAGTGGAATTCGTGGCCACGCAGGCGTGCACCCGCCTGATGACCCGGCATCGGCGCGGCGAGCTCGGCCAGACGATAGCCCAGATGCATGCGGCGCTTGGCAAAACTCGTCTCCAGGCCGAGCAGGCCCGTCATCTCGTGGCGGATGCCGTCGGCGTCGGTCAAAGCGCTGCCCAGCACCATATAGCCCCCGCATTCGCCGTGCACCGGGCGCGTCTCGGCGAAGGCGCGCAATCCGCCGCGGAAGCGCGCATTGGCCGCGATCCTGCCGGCCTGCAGCTCGGGATAGCCGCCAGGCAGCCAGCACACATCGGCGACCGGATCAGGGGCTTCATCGGCCAGCGGCGAGAATGTCGAGATCTCCGCACCCGCCGCTCGCCACGCTTCCAGCATGTGCGGATAAACGAAGGAGAACGCGGCATCACGGGCAAGCGCAATGCGCTGACCGGGCGGCGTCTCGAGGACGCCGCTTGCGGCAGGTTGCGGCGACCAGGTGGCCGCCGAACGCAGCACCGCGTCGAGATCGACATGCTCGGCAACGAAGCGCGCGGCCTCGTCGATCAGCTTGCCGATTTCCGCCTGCTCCTCGGCCTGCACCAGTCCGAGATGCCGCTTCGGCAGGCTGATCTCGGCATGGCGCGGCAGCGCGCCGAATACGGCGATGCCGGCATCCAGCAGCGCGCGCCGCACGAGGGCTTCGTGGCGCGGGCTGGCAACGCGATTGAGCACGACGCCTGCAAGGCGCACACCGGGGCGGTAGTCGCGAAGGCCCGCCGCGCTCGCGGCCGCCGTTTGTGCCTGTCCTGAGGGATCGATCACCAGCAGCACCGGCCAGTCCAGCATCTCCGCGATGTCGGCGGTCGCCCCGGTGCCGCAGACGCCACGCGCGGCAACGCCGTCGAACAGGCCCATTGAGCCTTCGGCCAGCACGACATCGGCGTCAATGCCACGACTGACGAGATGCGAGATTGTCCCGCGATCCATCGCCCAGCTGTCCACGTTGACCGAGGCGCGTCCCGTCGCGGCGGCATGAAACGCGGGATCGATGTAATCGGGGCCGCTCTTGAAGCACTGCACCCGCAATCCGCTGTTGCGCCAGGCGCGGGCAAGCGCCAGCGTCAGTGTGGTCTTGCCGACGCCGGAGGCCGGCGCGGAGATAACGAGCCCTGCCGCCATCACGACACCTCCGGAAAGCGCGGCTCGGCGCCGACCGGCCGATAGCGGCGGTCATAGTCGGCAGCATAGAGACGGCTCTCGGAAAAATCCGCCGAGCCCAGCGTCTTGCCGACCAGGATCAACGCGGTGCGCTCCATCTCGCCCCCGACAGCAGCGTCGAGTGTTGCGAGCGTGGCGCGGATGATGCGCTGCTCGGGCCAGCTCGCACGCCAGACGATCGCGACCGGGCAATCCACGCCATAATGCGGCGTCAGCTCAGCGACGACCTTGTCGAGCAGATGAATCGACAGATGGATGGCGAGCACCGCGCCGGTGGCGGCGAAGGCGGCAAGCTTCTCGCCTTCGGGCATCGCGCTGGCGCGGCCCGGCGTGCGCGTCAGCACCACGGTCTGGGCAAGGCCGGGCAGCGTCAGCTCGGCCTCCAGCGCAGCCGCGGCGGCCGAGAAAGAGGGAACGCCGGGCGTGACCGTGTAGGGAATGTCGAGCGTGCGCAGGCGGCGGAGCTGTTCGCCCATCGCCGACCAGATCGAGAGATCACCGGAATGCAGCCGCGCAACGTCCTTGCCATCGGCATGGGCGGCGGCGATCTCCGCGACGATCTCATCGAGCGACAGCGGCGCGGTGTTGACGATCCGCGCCCCGGGCGGGCAATGCGCCAAGACGCCCTCGGGCACAAGTGAGCCAGCATAGAGGCAGACCGGACAGGCGGCGATGAGATCGCGGCCGCGCAACGTCAGCAAGTCAGGAGCGCCTGGCCCTGCCCCGATGAAATGCACCGTCATGCGCCGTCTCCTTCCGCGATCGCCGCGGTCGCGGTGCGATCCTGCGAGACCACCCGCGTCGCAATCAATCGCGCGCGAGGTCCGGCCGCTGCGAGCGCCGCCGCCTCGGCAACCGATCCCGTCCCGAACTTTTCCACGACGAGCTTTGACTGCGTCGGCGTGTCGATGCCAACAAGCATTTCGGCGGCAACCGCCTTGATCGGCAAGCCGCATTCGCGCGCGAGCTGCTTCAACACCTCCTCGTCGGCCTTATCGCTGACCGTCGCCACTGCTGCGAGGCCTTCGGGACCACCGGCCGCCAGAAGCGCCTCACGCAGCGAGGCCAGCGTGACGTCCCGCTTGAATCCGAGCCCGGCGACCTTCATCGGACCGCGCTCCATTGCACCACGGGCCGCACGGCCTCCCAGGACCGGTAGCGGCCGAGCGAAGCGGCATGCGCAATCTCGACCCGCATCAATTCGCCGCCGTGGCGCTGGTGCAGCTCACCGAGCAACGCTTCCGTCTCCAACGTTACTGAATGCGCGACCAGCCGCGTACCGGGCGAGAGCCGCGGCCAGATGGCGTCGAACATCGCGATGTCGAGACCGCCGCCGATGAACACGGCGTCAGGCCCGTCCAGCGTAGCAAGGGCTTCAGGCGCTTTTCCCGCGATGACTGTGATCCGATGTGCCAACCCGAACGCCGTCGCATTGCTGCGAATGTTCGCTGCGCGATCCTCGCGCGCCTCGACGGCGATCGCGGTGCCCCCGCACAGCGTCCACTCGACCGAGATCGAGCCCGAGCCCGCACCGATGTCCCATAGCCGTTCACCGGGACGCGGCGCCAGCGCCGAAAGCGCGAGCGCACGGACCGGACGCTTGGTGATTTGGCCGTCATGGACGAAGAGTTCGTCCGATAGTCCCGAGCTGTGGGGGATGCCCTGCGCGCCCGCCGCCTCAACGGCTACCGCGACCAGATTTCCGGCAAGATCGCCTGCGAAGCTGTCGGCGCGATGCGCGTTGATCCTTTCGCGCGGCCCGCCAAGCGCAGCGAGTGTCCAGAATGCCGAGGCACCCCATCCGCGCGCCGTCAGCCATTTCGCGAGATCGCCTGCCGCCTTTGCGTCGCGCACGAGACAAATGATGCGTGCCCCTCGCGCCAGGTGTGGCACGAGACGCTCGAATGGCGCGGCGTGGAGACCGAGACAGGCAACGGATTCCAGACGCCAGCCAAGCCGCGCAGCAACGAGCGAGAATGTCGAGGGAGCCGCATACGCGATCCATTCGTCGCCATGGAGCTTCTCGGCGAGGCTCGCGCCGGCCCCGTGCCAGAACGGATCGCCGGAGGCGAGCACCGCCGTCGGGCGACCACGGCAGCTCAACACGATTTCTGCATCGAACGGCACCGGCCATGGACGGCCGCGCCCGGTTATGCCGGCGAGTGCAAGATGCCGTTCACCGCCAAAGACAGTTTCGGCATCATCGAGCGCCTTTCGGCTTGCCTCGGACAGCCCGGCAAGGCCATCTTCGCCGATACCGATGATGGTCAGCCAGGGATCAGCCATGACGCGCGCCCTCATTCTGGGCGGAACGGCCGACGCGAGCCTGCTCGCGGCGGAGATCGCGCGCGCCAGCGTCGATGCCGTGTATTCCTATGGCGGCCGCACCCGCGCGCCCGCCGGTCAGCCGTTGCCGACGCGGATCGGCGGTTTTGGCGGCGCAAGCGGACTTGTCGATTACATTGGTCGGGAACACATCACGCATGTAATCGACGCGACGCATCCCTTTGCCGCCGAGATGAGCCGCAATGCGGTCGCGGCATGTGCGGAAACCGGCACGCCGCTGATCGCTCTCGAGCGAGCGCCGTGGACCAAAGCGCCCGGCGACAACTGGATCGAAATACCTGATGTCGACGCCGCGGTCACCGCACTGCCTGAAGTGCCGGCAAATGTGTTCCTCCCCATCGGCCGCCAGCACATCGCGCCGTTCGCGACCAAGCCGCAGCACGCCTACACGCTGAGATTCGTCGATCCGCCCGATGCGCCGCTGCCCTTCGCCGCGGACGTCATCGTGTCGCGTGGGCCGTTTACGCTTGAGGGCGAACTGGAGATGCTGCGCGCGCGAGGCATCACCCGGATCGTCGCCCGCAATTCCGGCGGCGACGGCGCGCGCGCCAAGATCGACGCCGCCCGCAGGCTCGGCCTGCCCGTGATCATGATCTCGCGGCCGCAACTGCCGGAACGCTTGCGGGTCGAGAGCGTGGCCGAGATCATGCAGTGGCTCGGTCATCGGGCCTGCCTCGGCGCATAGACCCAGCGGCCGACGCGGCGTGTCTGCGAGTTGCCGACGATCACCAGCGTGCGCATGTCGGCCATCTCGGGCCGGGCTTCGTTCAGCCTGACGGTCTCGATCTTTTCGTCGGCGGCGCTGATCGCGCGCGCGAAAATCACAAGACGGTCGCCACAGCCGGCCTCGTTCAGCACCGCGAGCGCACGGCCAAATCCTTCCGGCCGGCTCGCCGAGCGCGGATTGTACATCGCGATGGCAAAATCGGCTTCCGCGGCGAGCCGCAGGCGCTTCTCGATCACCGCCCACGGCTTGAGATTATCGGAGAGATTGATCGCGCAGAAATCATGGCCGAGCGGTGCGCCGGCGCGCGCGGCAGCCGCCAGCATCGCAGTGACGCCGGGCAGCACGCGGATCGGCAGCTCCTGCCATTGCGGCGCCTGTTCGAGCGCCTCGAACACGGCGGACGCCATCGCGAAGACGCCGGGGTCGCCGGAGGACACGATGACGACTTGGCCGCCTTCGGCCGCGAGCCGCAGCGCCTCGCTCGCGCGCTGCAGCTCTTCGCGATTGTCGGAAGGATGCAAAGTGAGCCCTGCCCGCGCTGGCACGCGCGCGACATAGGGCGCGTAGCCCAGAATGTCGGTCGCGGCGGCAAGCGCGGCGGAGACCTCGGGCGTCACCAGCGCAGCGCTGCCCGGGCCGAGGCCAGCGATGGTCAGCGTGCCCGTCATTCGGCGGCGTCCGGATGCCGGCCCTTGCCGTGCACGAGCACGATCGCAAAATAGGGGCAGTCGGCGGCGTCGATCTCCGCAAGCCGCACCACGCGCTCGCCCGGCATGGTGCCGCGCTCGACCAGCCACGCATCGTCCAGCCGTCCGGCGGCAGCGAGCGCGCGGCGCACTTTCGCGAGATTGCGCCCAGTCTTCATGATCACGAGCGCATCGGAATCGCGCATGCGGCGTTCGAGCTCGTCCTCGGCGAGCGTGCCCATGAGCACCGTCGTCACGTCGTCGCCGAGCGCAATCGGCTGTCCCACGCCATTCCAGCAGCCGACCATGCCGGGAATGCCGGCGATCACCTCGATCTCGACGCGGCCCTGCAGGCGCATGTGCAGATGCATGAAGGAGCCGTAGAAGTAAGGATCGCCCTCGCAGAGCACGACGACGTCGACCGCGCGCGCCAGCCGCGCCAGTCGCTCCGCCCATTCGTCGTAGAAGCCGGCAAGCAACTGGACATATTCAGGCGTGTCGAAGGCGATCTCGGTCGTAACAGGATATTCCATCGGATATTCGGTGACGTCGGCAGCCAGCATGCCCTCGACGATGCGGCGCGCCTGGCCGGGCCGGCCCTTTTTGCGGAAATAGGCGACATGCCTCGCGCCGCGCACCGTGCGATCGGCGCGCACGCTCATCATATCAGGGTCACCGGGGCCGAGACCGCAGCAGATGATGCGTCCCATCGCTATTCGCTCCGGCTCGCCAGCGCGTTCACGGCGGCGACCGTGATCGCGGAACCGCCAAGGCGGCCCTCGACCGTCAGCGCCGGCACCGGGGAAACGGCCATCAGCGCAGCCTTGGATTCGGCCGCGCCGACGAAGCCGACCGGACAGCCGATGATTGCCGCGGGCCGTGGGCAGTCCCGGTCCTCCAGCATGTTGAGGAGATGGAACAGCGCGGTCGGCGCATTGCCGATCGCCACGATCGCGCCGTCGAGATGCGGCCGCCACAGCTCCAGGGCCGCGGCCGAACGGGTGTTGCGCATGGACTGCGCGAGCGCGGGAACGGTCTCGTCGCCCAGCGTGCAGATGACGGCGTTGGCGGCGGGAAGCCGCGCCCGCGTAATTCCTTCAGAGACCATGCGCGCGTCGCACAGGATCGGTGCGCCCTTCTGCAAGGCCGCGCGTGCGGCGACCGCCATGCCTGATGTGAAGCGGATATGCGCTTCGAGGCCCACCATGCCGGCGGCATGGATCATCCGCACCACCACCTGCTCCTCGTCCGGCGTGAAGCGCGCAAGATCGGCTTCGGCCCGGATGGTGGCAAAGGACTGCCGGTAGATCGCCGCGCCGTCGGTCTCGTACGTGTGCGGCATCAGTGCCCTCCCATCAGGATGGAGGGATCTTTGACGATGTCGTCGCGATTCAGCCCGCGCAGGATGGGCTCATCGCGCGTCGACCCGGCGCGCACGAGATCGAAGCCTGCGCCGGTCGCGACCAGAGTGATGGCGGCGGGACCAGAATGGGCGCAGCCCTTGGCACAGCCGGAGACGTGTAGCCGTGCGGCCGCGCCGATGTTCGGCGCCAGGGCCGCGGCAAGGCCACGGGTATCGGCATGCGCCTCGCCACAGCGTGGCGCACCGCTACAGGCGATGACGCGCAGCGCAGGGTCGTAGGCCTCGGTGATCAGGCCGGTCGCGTTCGGCATCACGCGCTTGCCTTCGCTCAAAACCATTCGCCACGGCGTCATGCGCAGCGCATGTCCGCAACCGGCGAACTGGTTGAGCGTTGCATGCGCCATCTGTCCGAAGGCGACCCCGACCATCGCACCTTGCGCATAGAGGCCGGGACGCGCCGCGGCCATGATCGGCGCCGGCTCGGCCTCGCCGCGCAATTCCGCCGGCAGGATTGCACCGGCCGCAAGATGCGCCGCCATCCGCCCTCGCCCGCCTCTCGCGCCGCCTGAGGTCACGAACCAGCCGGCGAATGCGAGCGCGGTGCTCACGGCCTCGCCACGGGCGACGGAGCGGCCGAGTTTGTCGCCATCAGCCCGCACCAGCAGTCCGCCGGAACGATCGCGCTCGATCCGCACGTCCGCGGAAGCGCCCGCCAGCACGCGTGAGGTGCCGTCATCGATGGCGAAGCCGAACTTGGTTGGAAGTTCGAGCCGGCTGTCGGCAAGCGCCTCCTCGAGTTCGGCGGCGAGCGATTGGGTCGCGTCGCCGCTACGCCAGAACGGCGTCACGAGGATGTTGCGACGGGATTCGGTCTCCGCATCCGGGTCGAGCAGCGCCAGTTGGGAGAGGCCATCGAGCAGCAGCCTGTGGCTGGTCTCGTTGACGCCCCTGATCTGGAGATTGGCCCGGCTGGTCACGTCGATCAGGCCATTGCCATGGCGTTCGGCGAGATGAGCCAGTCCGGAGATCTGCGCCGCGTCGAGCCGTCCGCCGAACGGACGCACGCGGACCACCAGCCCGTCGCCCGATTGCATCGGGCGCAGCGCGCCGGGACACCAGCCCTTGACCACGGAAGCACTCATGAGGCCTCCCGCAGCGCAGCCGCAATCGAGTTGCGGCGCGTTCGCCAGAGCGAGGCTTCATGCAGGCGCGTGAAACACGCTTCCATCGCGGCGAGTGCCGCCGGATTTTCGCGGGCCATGAAGGCGCGGACGTCGTCATGGCCGAGCGTCGCATCGTAGTAGAGGTCGAACAGATGCGGCGGCACGGCGCCGGCCAGATGCGCGAAGGCGGCCATGTGCTCGAGCGTCGCGGTGATCTCGGCCGCCCCGCGAAAACCGTGGCGCATCATGCCCCCGATCCAGGCCGGGTTGGCCGCGCGCGCGCGGACGACACGGGAGATTTCCTCGGTCAGCGTACGCGCATGCGGCTGCTCGGGGCGCGTCGCGTCGAGATGATAGAGCGATGGCCCTGCCGCGCCGAGATGGGCCGCGGCGGCCGCAATGCCGGCCTCATGCGCGGCATAGTCGGCCGCGAGCAGAAGATCGGTTTCCGGCAGATCCTGCACGTGAACAAAAGCATCGGCCGACAAGAGCCGCTTCTCGATGCCGGCGCGATCGGGCTTGATCTCGCCATCGGCCGAGAACGCCCATGACGATGCCGAGAGCCACGCTTCGCCGGCGGCTTCGCGCGTCTCGGGCGTGAAGGCGTCCGGGATTGCCGAGAGGCTCACGCCGTATTGCCCGGGACGCGGCGCGAACACGCGCGATGTGCGATGGCGATAGGGATTTTCGTCGCCCTCGTCCTCGCGGGCCGACAGCGCCTCGGCTGCCGCCTCGAACAATTGCGCAAGGCCTGAGAAGACGTCGCGAAACAGGCCCGAGACACGCAGCGTGACGTCGATGCGGGGCCGGCCAAGCTCCGCAGGCGCGATGATGTCGTAGCCGGTCACACGGCCGGACGCGTGATCCCAGCGCGGTGCAAGGCCGGCCAGATGCAGCGCCATGGCGAACTCTTCGCCGGCGGTGCGCATCGTCGCCGAGCCCCAGAGATCGACGACAAGGCCCTTTGGCCAGTCGCCGTGATCCTGCAGATGACGACGTAGCAATTCTTCGGCGAGCTTGATGCCTTGCGCGTGCGCCGACGGCGTCGGCACCGCGCGCGGATCGACGGCGAAAAGGTTGCGTCCCGTGGGCAGCACGTCCTGGCGGCCGCGATAGGGCGAACCTGACGGCCCCGGCGCGACGCGCCGGCCTGCAAGCGCGGCCCGCAAAGCGTCGCGCTCTGCTTCACCGCAGGCGCCGCGGCCGAACACGTGCAGGCCGTCGCCGAACTGGCTTTCCTTGAGATCGCAGACGAAGCGGTCGATCCGCGGGATCGCTTCGGCCGGAGCGGCCGCTGCATCGAGGCCAAGATCGTCTTCGAGGCCAGCCGCTCCTGCCTCATCGCGGATCGCGGCGATCAGACGCTGGCGGCGGGCGGGATCGAGACCATCGGCCGTCGAGTACTCGTCGAGGAGGTGTTCAAGCCTGCGCAATCCGTCCGGCACCGCTGATATTGCGAGCTGCGGCGGCAGATGGCCGATGGTGACGGCCCCCAGGCGCCGCTTGGCCTGCGCAGCCTCGCCGGGGTCGTTGACGATGAAGGGATAGATGACGGGCAAATCGCCGATCAGGGCTTCCGGCCAGCACGCCTGCGACAGCGCCACGGATTTTCCGGGCAGCCATTCCAGCGTGCCGTGCGCGCCCATGTGCACGACGGCATCACAGCCCTGCTCGCGGAGCCAGAGATAGAACGCGACATAGGCATGGCGCGGCGTGCGGGCGAGATCGTGATAGTCGGCATCGCGCGCGGTCGCATCGCCACGCTCCGGCTGAACCGCGATGATCGACCGGCCGCATTGAATCGCAGCGAAATGGAACGCGCCGTCGCGACAACCCGGATCGGTCTCCAGCGCGCCCCAGGCTTGCGCGAGATCATCCTGCAACACTTGCGGAAGGCGCGACAGTGCAGCACGGTAATCGGCGACGCTCCAGCTCAAGGTCTGCTTGAGCAGCGTCTCACCGAGCGCATGGACCGGATCGAGATCGAAGCCGGCCTCCGCGAGATCGGACACCAGGGCCTCGACCGACGCCAGCGCATCGAGACCCACCGCGTGCGCGATCTGATGCGGACGGCCCGGATAGTTGGAGAGCACGAGTGCCATCCGCTTGTCAGCGGCCGGCGTCTCCGCAAGACGCCGCCAGGCCGCAACGCGCGCGGCCACGGCCTTCACGCGCTCCTCGTCGGGCTTGTGTGCCAGATGCGAAAATTGCAAATCGGGATCGCGCATCGCGGCAGACTTGAAGCTCACCACGCCCGCGAACAGGCGGCCGTCGACCTCGGGCAGCACCACATGCATCGCGAGGTCGCCGGGCGACAGGCCGCGGAGCGAGCTCGCCCAGTCCTCGCGGCGGGCCGTGGAGAGCGCGACCTGGAACACGGGGCAGGATGCGGCATCGAACGGCGTCGTGCCGTCGTCGGCCATCGCCGAGAACGCCGTCGCATTGACGATCGCGGCCGGAGGATTTTGCGCAAGATGCACCCGCAACCAATCCGCGACCCCCGCGGCTTTCAGCGAGGTGACGAACACACCAAACATGTCGAATCCCTTCTCGCGCAATGCGGCGATCAGGGCATCAACCGGGCCGGTGTCGGCAGCGGTGAGATAGGAGCGATAGAAGGTCACGAGCGCGCGCGGCCTGCCCTCGCCCGACGTCGGCGCGGCGACGACGCCGCGCGCGGGGTCGTAAAAGCCCATCTCGGGCACGGTCATCTCGCCGATAACTGGCCCCGCATAGAGTCCGGAGGCCAGCGCAAGCTGCGCGATCGCGGCTTGCGATGGGACGGGGCCGCCGGTGTCGCAGAGCACCTTGAGCCGCCGCAACGTCGAGACCGGCAGGGTCGAATACGCGTCCAGCCGCGTATCGTCGCGGCCGTCGGCCGGCAGCACGGCCAGCACGATGCCGCGCTCCTTCGCCAGCTGCTGCAGGGCCGCGAGCCCATACGGCCAATAGGATTCCCCGCCGATCAAACGCACGAGAATGCCGCGCGCGTGCGCAAGCGTGCGTTCGACATAGGTGTCGACCGAGAGCGGATGACGAAGTTCTGCGAGATTGACGAGCCGCAGCGACGGCAGGCTGTCGCGGCCACGGCGCCAGCCGGCAGCGAACGCGGCAAGATCGGAATCCGAATACGAGAGCACCACGAGATCGGCCGGGTCCTGGCCAATGTCCCTTGGTATCGCGGTCTCCTCGAGACCGCGGCTCTCGCGGAAGACGACGTGCATCAGATACCGGATCCTGAAAGACCGAGTCCCGCCTTGATCGCGGCCTCGTCGATATCGCCGTGCTCGCCGATCACGACCAGCTTTGACTGCCTCGCACCCGCGCCCCAGGGCTTGTCGAACTGGTGGCGCACGCGCTCGCCGACCGCTTGCAGCAAGAGGCGCATCGGCTTGCCTTGCACCGCGATGTAACCCTTGACGCGCAGCACATTCTGCTCGCGCGCCAGACGCTGAACGGATGCGACCAGCGCGTCGATGTCGGTGACCTCAGGAAGATCGATCACGACGGACGCAAAATCGTCGTGCTCATGATCCTCCTCGCCGTCGTGATGCGAGGGACGCGCGGCGAGATCGTTTTCGGCGGCAGCACCGAGGCCGAGGATGAGGCGCGCGTCGATCGCGCCGTCGGTGATCGCCAGCATCGGCACGCGGCGCGACATCTCGGCGGTGATCGCCGCCTTGGCTGCTCCGAGGCCTGCCGCGCCCGCAAGATCGGCCTTGGTCAGCAGCACGATGTCGGCGCAGGCGATCTGGTCCTCAAACACTTCCGACAGTGGCGTCTCATGGTCGAGATTGCCGTCCGCCGCGCGCTGCGCTTCGACGGCGTCGGGGTCGGGCGCAAAACGGCCGGCGGCGACAGCTTCGGCGTCGGCCAGCGCGATCACGCCGTCGACCGTGATGCGCGAACGGATCTCCGGCCAGTCGAACGCCTTCAGCAGCGGCTTGGGCAGCGCCAGGCCCGAGGTCTCGATCAGGATATGATCGGGCCGCACCGGCCGCGACAGCAGCTTCTCCATGGTCGGAATGAAATCGTCGGCGACGGTGCAGCAGATGCAACCATTGGCGAGCTCGATGATGTTCTCTTCCGGGCAATTCGCATCGGCGCAGGATTTCAGAATCTCGCCATCGACGCCCTCGCTGCCGAACTCGTTGACAAGCACCGCGAGCTTCTTGCCGTTGGCGTTGGCAAGCAGATGCTGGATCAGCGTGGTCTTGCCGGAGCCGAGAAAGCCCGTGACGACCGTGACCGGGACTTTTGCGAGCGAATTCATTCGGCGGCCTCCGGCACGACGGCCAAGGGGGAAATGGGGGGAATGCGGGCAAGCGATTGCTTGCGGAATATCTCCGGGCGGCTGCGCCAGGGCACGAGGCCGTCGGGCGCGGCCGCATAGGCCGCGGCGCCCGCGACCACATCGCTCGCATTCGCATCCGACAGACGGCCATAGACATAGGACCAGCGGCCGGGCGCGCTGAGCGCGACGGAGCAACCCTGGTTGCATGCAGACAGGCATTCGACGGGAACCACGCTGACGCCGTCGGGCACGCCGGCCTCGAGGATCGCGCCATGCAGGCGCTTGCCGGGCGTCGTCTCGCCTTCGCCAAGTGTCTCGCCGGCGCGGCAGGTAATGCAGACATGAAGTGTGACGGTCATCGCTTCTTCCAGAATAAACAGCGGGAAGCGATGAGGCCCACGAACCGTTCTTGCGAAGGCCCGTTTCCCCGTCGCGGAACACCCCGTCCGCCGGTCCAAAATCGTCCGCGTTGGCAGGTCTCCCGGCTTGCGGAGCAGGGTTTCCCCTTCGATCCCCGCCTTCCCGATCCCCAGGGGATCAGTGGCTTCGGGCATCTCTCCGGTCACGGTCGCGGGGGCGGCTGCATTTTGGAACCAAATCTTGCCGATTCGGACCCTATCGCATTCCCTCTTCGCCTGTCGTAGGACAGGAACCAACGCCGGGCCACCATTTGCCCCCGACCGCCTCTTGTCAAGCCGAAGGACCCCGTCCGATGACGCCCGAACCGGATACCCAGACGGCCGACGAAACCGACGCCCGCCACGCCTCGAAAATGGCGAAGAAGAAGGTCGCCCGCGACAAGATCATGGCGACCAAGAGCGGCGAAAAGGGCCTGATCATCGTCCACACCGGGGCCGGCAAGGGCAAGTCCTCTTCGGCCTTCGGCATGATCGTCCGCTGCGTCGCCCATGGCTTCCCCTGCGCGGTCGTGCAGTTCATCAAGGGCGCCTGGGACACCGGCGAGCGCCGCATGCTGACCGGCCATTTCGGCGACCTATGCCAATTCCACGCCATGGGCGAGGGTTTTACCTGGGAGACGCAGGACCGCGCCCGCGACATCGCCGCCGCGCGCGCCGGCTGGGAGAAGGCCAAGGAGCTGATCCTCGACCAGAATCTCCGCATGGTCGTGCTCGACGAGATCAACATCGCGCTGCGCTACGACTATCTTGACATCGCGGAGGTCGTCGAATTCCTCACGACGCAGAAGCCGCCGATGACGCATGTCGTGCTCACCGGCCGCAACGCCAAGGACGAGCTGATCGAGATCGCCGATCTCGTCACCGAGATGACGCTGGTCAAGCATCCCTTCCGCTCGGGCATCAAGGCGCAAGCCGGCGTCGAGTTCTAAGAAACTCGCGATGGCGCGCGCATTGATGATCCAGGGAGCCGGCTCGGACGTGGGCAAGTCGCTCATCGTTGCCGGCCTCGCACGCGCCTTTGTGCGACGCGGCCTGCGCGTGGTCCCGTTCAAGCCGCAGAACATGTCGAACAATGCAGCCGTCACCGTTGACGGCGGCGAGATCGGCCGCGCCCAGGCACTCCAGGCGCTCGCCGCCGGCGTCGAGCCGCACACCGACATGAACCCGGTGCTGCTCAAGCCCGAGACCGATGTCGGCGCGCAGGTGATCGTGCAAGGAAAACGCATCGCGACCGCGCGTGCGCGTGAATATGCGGCGATGAAACCGTCATTGATGGGCGCCGTGCTGGAGAGCTTCGAGCGGCTGAAGGCGCGCGCCGATCTCGTTCTGGTGGAGGGTGCCGGCAGCCCGGCCGAAGTGAACCTGCGCAAGGCCGACATCGCCAATATGGGTTTTGCGCGCAAGGCCGATGTGCCGGTCGTGCTGGTTGGCGACATCGACCGCGGCGGGGTCATCGCGCAACTCGTCGGCATCAAGACGGTGATCGACCCGGACGATGCCGCGATGATCCAGGGATTTGTCATCAACAAGTTCCGCGGCGATCCCACATTGTTCGATGACGGCTACAGACTGATCGAAGAAAAGACCGCATGGCGCGGCCTCGGCGTGCTGCCCTGGTTCGCGCGCGCCGGCGAGCTGCCGGCCGAGGATGCGCTGGGCCTGAGCGATGCGCGCAAACCGGGTCAATGCAAGATCGCCTGTCTCGCGCTGTCGCGAATCGCCAATTTCGACGATCTCGATCCGCTCAAGCTCGAGCCCGGCGTCGATCTCGTGATGGTGCGGCCGGGCGAGGCCATTCCCGGCGACGTGCGCCTCGTCATCATTCCCGGCTCGAAATCCACCCGCGGCGACCTCGCCTTTCTGCGCGCGCAGGGCTGGGACATCGATCTCCTGGCGCAGTACCGCAGAGGCGGCCATGTGCTCGGCCTCTGCGGCGGCTATCAGATGCTCGGACGCAGCGTCGCTGATCCCGAGGGGATCGAGGGCCCCGCCGGCGACACACCGGGTCTCGGACTTCTGGATGTGGAAACGGTGATGAGCTCGGAGAAGACGTTGACACGCGTCGCAGCGCTGCATGCCGCCACCAATCAGCCGATCGAGGCTTATGAAATCCACATCGGCCGCACTGATGGGCCGGATCGCGCGCGGCCATTCGCAAGGCTGAATGGCGAACCGGAAGGCGCGATCTCGCGCGACGGACGCGTGCAGGGCAGCTATCTGCACGGCCTGTTCACGTCGGATGATTTCCGCAAGGCCTTTTTGGCGAAGCTCGACATTCCCGCCGGCGACGAGCCCTATCACGCAAGGGTCGAGAGCGCGCTCGATGCGCTCGCCGATCACATCGAAGCCCATCTCGATGTCGACGGCCTGCTCGCCCTAGCGCGCTAGAGTCTCGGCCAGGCGGGTCCATTCGGATTCGCTGCCCGGAAGCCCGAGGCGCAGCCATGTCGGCTCTCGCGCGAACACGCGAGACCAGATATGGCGACGCGCCAGCTTCTCCTGCGCGGCAAGGGCGTCGGGCGTCTCGTAGAGACGAAACAGCTGCGTCCCGCCGACGAGCGTCCAGCCTTGCGACTGCACCATGCCGTCGAGGCGAACGCAGTCTCGCGCGAGCCGCGCGGACGTGGCCTCGGCCCAGGCATCGTCACGCAGAGCGCGACAGCCGATCGCGATCGCCGCTCCCGAGACCGGCCAAGGTCCCGATATCGCCGCGACCCTGGCGATGTCGGACGAATTGCCGAGCGCGAAGCCTAGCCGCAGGCCGGCAAGGCCATAGAACTTTCCGAAGGAGCGCAGGATCAGCAGCCCCGGCCGGTCCCCGGATGCAAGCGATAGCTGCGGGGCTACATCGGCGAAACTCTCGTCGACGACGAGACGACCGACGCGCGGCAGCAGCGTCAGCAAATCCCTTGGTGGGTGGCATCGGCCGTCGGGATTGTTGGGATTGACGACTATGGCGAGGTCCGCGCCCGCCAATGCGTCGAAGTCCCCGACCTCCTGGACCTCCCAGCCCGCGGCCGAGAGGACCCCGGCATATTCGTTGTAGGTCGGGGCGAGGATGCGCGCGCGGCCGGGTGGCGCAAGTTGCGGCAGCAGTTGAATCGCCGCCTGTGCGCCGCCGAGCGCGACAACCGCCGCGCTCGTGCGGTAAGCGTGCCGCGCCGCTTGATGCAGCGCCTCGATCTCGGCGCGCGACGGCAACGCGCTCCACGCGCGCGAACTCACCTCGCCCACGGGATAAGGCAGGCGGTTGATACCGGTCGACAGATCGATCCAGTCCTCCGCGCGACCGCCGAAGCGCTGTTGGGCCTGATCGAGATTTCCACCGTGCTCGCGCATGCGCTGTTCTTTCACGCGAAGGCCAGGATCGCAAGGATGCCGGCGAGCAGCAGCATGGTGCGGCGGTAAACCGTCAAGCCTCGATCGATGTCGGCGGCAAGCGGATCGCGCGCAGCTTCATTCAGCCATGGCTCGTTCGTGATGCTGCCGTGATAGATCCGCGGACCGCTGAGCCGCACACTAAGCGCGCCCGCCATGGCCGCTTCCGGCCAGCCGGCATTGGGCGAACGGTGACGGCGTGCATCCCGCGTCATGCACGACAGCGCCTCTGATCGCCGTGGCGCCAGCAGCACGAACAGAAGTCCGGTCAGCCGCGCCGGAATGAAATTGGCGACATCGTCGATGCGCGCCGCGGCCCAGCCGAAGGCTTCGTGGCGTTCGGAGCGATGGCCGATCATGGAGTCCAGCGTGTTGATCGCCTTGTAGCCCAAAATGCCGGGCAGACCGAACAGCGCGCCCCAGAACACCGGTGCGACGATGCCGTCGGACGCATTCTCGGCGAGGCTCTCGATCGCAGCGCGCGCGATCCCGGCCTCGTCAAGCGCGGCGGGATCGCGGCCGACGATGCGCGAGACCGCCTCGCGTGCGGCGGCGATATCACCGGCCCGCGTGGGATTTGCGACGGCAACAACGTGGTCGTGCAACGAGCGCAAGGCGATCAGCGGCCAGGCCAGAACCCCGACCAGCACGAGCTGGATCAATCCCAAGGGAAGCAGAGACTGCAGCACCCAGCCGAGCGCGACAGCGAGCGCGATCACGACGAGTGCTCCGGCAAGACCCGCGGCGCGGCGAAATGCCGGCGGATCGGACGGTCGATTCCACGAGGTGTCGATGGCAGAGATCAGCCCGCCCAGCCAGGTGACGGGATGGCCGATCCGCGCGAACAACCACGACGGCCAGCCCAACAGGGCATCCACCACCATCGCCACCGCCATCGCACCCGCAAAACCCACACCCGCCTCCTGTCCCGCCCCTGTTGCGCAAACGACGGCCGGAGCGCAAGCCCCCGATTGGCGGATTTCGGCTTTGTTTTTGGCCTCGTTTGGTGATTAGTGCTGGCCGACAGGAGATTTTTATGGCCGTCATCTTGATCACGGGCGGAGCGCGATCGGGCAAGAGCGCCCATGCGGAAAAACGCGCACGCAGCTTTCCGGGCCGCCCCGTCTATATCGCGACGGCCGAGGCGCTCGATGCGGAAATGGAAGCACGCATCGAAAAGCATCGCAGACGACGCTCAACCGATTGGATCGAGCGGGAGGTACCGCTCGATCTTCTGCAGGCGCTGATCGAAACCGATGGCGGCGGCGCTAGGCTGGTGGACTGCCTGACCCTGTGGCTCTCCAACATGATGCATGCGCAGCGCAACTGGGATCACGAAGTCATGAAGCTCGCCCTCTTCCTGCGCGGCCAGAAGAGCCCTGTCGTCTTCGTCACCAACGAAGTCGGCCTCGGCATTGTGCCCGACAATGCGCTGGCGCGGAGCTTCCGCGACGCCGCCGGCTTCATGAACCAGGCCATCGCGGCCGTTGCGGACGAGGCCGAGTTCGTCGTCGCCGGCCTACCGATGAAACTGAAATGATGCCGCGCGACCAATTTTTGCGAGACGTCATCGCCGATCTCAGGATGGCGGCATCGTTCGTGGCAATCCTCCCCATCGCATTGTCGAAGCCCGCAGCTGACGGCGCCGTCGCACGCGCGACCTGGGCTCTTCCAGTCGCGGGAGTGCTGGTCGGCCTTGCCGGCGCCTTGGTCTACAAGGTCGCGAGCCTGTTGGGTCTGTCGCCGAACCTTGCCGCCCTGCTCGCGCTGGCCGCGACCGCCCTCGTCACCGGCGCGCTGCACGAGGACGGCCTTGCCGATACCGCCGACGGGCTCGGCGGCGGCCGCACCCGCGAGCGCAAGCTCGAGATCATGCGCGACAGCCGGATCGGCACCTATGGCGTCTGCGCGCTGATCCTGTCGTTCGGCCTGCGCTGGAGCGCGCTCGCGACGATCGCCAATCCGTGGGCCGTCGCGCTCGCACTGTGCGCTGCGCACACTGCGGCCCGCGCGGGCTTGCCGGCCTTCATGTCGCAGGTCGCGCCTGCGCGACCTGACGGCCTGTCGGCGAGTGCGGGATCACCGCCGGGCCGCAGCGTTGCAATCGCATTCGCTGTTGGAATCCTCGCGCTCGTGCTCGCGCTTGGGCCGGGCAAGGCGCTGGTGAGCCTGATCCTGCTCGCTCTCTCCGGCCTGATGCTGGCGCGACTTGCCATCCGCCAGATCGGCGGGCAGACCGGCGACATCCTCGGCGCGTTCGAGCAGACCGGCGAGATTCTGATCCTGCTGGTTGCCGCAGCTTTCCAGATCGGAGGGTGACGCAATGGTCGAATTCGACGACACCTTCCGCCAGCACTTGCGCGAGCTGTTCGTGTGGCGCCGCGACGTGCGCCGCTTTCGCGCCGATCCGTTGCCGGACGGCGCCATCGATCGCCTGATCGAGACGGCCTGTCTCTCACCCTCGGTCGGCCTCAGCCAGCCCTGGCGCTTCGTGATCGTCGATGACGCCGCACGGCGTCGCGCCGTGATCGACGACTTCAAAGCGTGCAACGCGGACGCGCTGAATTCCTATGCCGGTGAGCGCGCAGCACGCTATGCCACGCTGAAACTCTCGGGTCTCGAACAGGCCCCGGGCCACCTCGCCGTATTCGCGGACAAGGCCAGCGACACCGGTCACGGCCTCGGCCGCGCGACGATGCCGGAGACGACGGAATATTCCGTGGTCGCGGCGATCACCGCGATGTGGCTCGCCGCGCGCGCCGAGGGCATCGGGCTTGGCTGGGTATCGATCCTCCATCCGGATCGCATCCACGCCATTCTCGACGTGCCCGACACCTGGAAATTCATCGCCTATCTCTGTATCGGCTATCCGGAAGTCGAATGCGACCGGCCCGAGCTGGAACAGGCGAAGTGGGAGCAGCGCCGCGGCGCGGATGAGTTCACGTTGCGGCGCTAAGCAGGCCGCGCCGGAGATCCATCTTCCGTCTTGCGAGCGGCTGCCGGCGTAGGAATACGGTATCGGGCTGTCAGACGCTGCGAATGAGCAGTCACAAACGCATTTTTTCGTCAATTGTGGATGCCGGCCGTTCGCGCTAAGCATGCGCCTGGGGCTAGCCACCATGCAAAGAATGTCATGACCGAACGGCCTTCCGCTCTCGCGGTCGATCGCCGCGGGTTCATTCGCCTTGCCAGCACGACCGCCGCGGGGTGGCTGGCGCTCGGCGCAACATCTGATCGCGTACGGGTCGTGGGATCGCTGACGGCATTGCCGCTCGACGACGAGCTGACCAGAAGGAGCATGATCGATAGCCCGACCTCCCGCCTGGGTGGCCTCATCGTGGGCTTGAGGCAGCGAGGCTGGGTCGAAGGCGTCAATTTCCGCCTTGAGCTCCGTTCGACCTTCGGCGCGCCGGATAGAGTGAAAACCGCGGTTCAGGAATTGCTGGCGCTCAAGCCGGATGTGATCCTGACCGGCTCGACGATAGAAACCGCAGCAGTCCTGGAAGCCACCAAAACCATTCCGATCGTGTTCGCGACGGCCAACGATCCCGTCGGCAACGGCTTCGTCGAAAGCCTCGCCCATCCCGGCGGCAACGTGACCGGCTTCACCAACAGCAGCGCCGAGATGGGCGGCAAATGGCTTCAGCTCATCCGGGAGGCCGTGCCGGATCTTGCGCGCGTCGGTATCCTGTACAACCCGGCGACCACTCCTCGCGGCGGCCGTTTCTTCCTCGATTCCATCGAGCAAGAGGCAGCACTGGCCGGCGTGTCCGTGATCCCCGCCCCCGTCAGCGCGCCAACGGAGATCGACGAAGCCGTCAGGCCCTTTTCCGCTCCCCCCAAGGCGGCAATGATTGCGCTGGTCGACAGCTTCCTGGTGGTCCACCGGCAGGCGGCGGTGGCGGCGGCGGCCAAATATCGCGTCCCTGCGATTTACCCGTTCTATTATTTCATGGATGCGGGCGGGCTGATGAGCTACGGGCCGACGCTCGAAGTGCGCTCGGCCGACTATGTCGATCTCATCCTGCGCGGTACCAAGGCCGGAGATCTGCCGGTGCAATCGCCGCGAAAATACGAGCTCCTGATCAACCGCACGGTCGCTCGCACGCTGGATTTGACGATACCATTCACACTGCTCGCGCGCGCCGACGAGATCCGCGAGTGAACGAGACGATCGACCAGGGAGATTTGCGGCCACCTCCCGGCCGGCTGTTCCGCAAATACCTCTACTCGATCGTCGCGCTCGCTTTCGCCGCGCTCGCCATCAACACCGGCTTCGACGTCTGGTTCTCCTATCGCGAGCAGAAGCAACTCCTGGCGGCGACCCAGCGCGAGCAGGCAACAAGCGCCGCCGTCCAGATCGGCCAGTTCATTGGCCAGATCGAAAACCAGATCAGATGGCTCTCGCGCCTGCCCCCCGAGCTGTCCACGAACGAGGACCAGCGCCTGAACGCCATCCGCCTCCTGCGCCTCTCGCCTGCGATTGCGGACATCGCCGAGCTCGACGCCCAAGGCCGCGAGCAGGTGCGCGTGTCGCGCCGTGTCGCGGACAGGATCGGCAGCAAGACCGACCTCTCCGCCTCGCAGGCCTTCCGCGGCGCCAACGAAAGCCGCGCATATTACGGGCCGGTCTACTTCCTCGGCGACACCGAGCCGTTCATGACACTCGCCACGCGCGGAACGGGCCTGGCGCCGGATGTGATTGTCGCCGAGGTCAATCTTCGCTTCATCTGGGACCTCGTCGCCGGAATCAGGGTCGGCAACACCGGCAAGGCCTATGTGGTCGATCGCATGGGTATCCTGATCGCGCATCCCGATTTGTGGCGGGCGCTGCGCCGCAGCGATCTCTCCGGCCATCCCGACGTCCGAGCCGCGCTCGATGGCATCGGGCCGCCCTCCGGCGGCCTGGTCAAGGAGGATCTGTCCGGTCAACGCGTGCTGTCGACCTATGCGACGGTCCCCTCGTTGGGCTGGCTGGTGTTCGTCGAGCTGCCGCTCACCGAGGCCTATGCGCCGATCTATGCGTCGATCGGGCGCTCGACTTTTCTCCTGGTCATCCTGCTGGCATGTGCGGTGCTGGTCTCTCTCTTTCTGAGCCGGCGCATGACCGTGCCGATCCAGATCCTGACGCAGGGCGCGCGGCGGATCGGCAGCGGCGACCTCAGCCTGCGGCTCGCGATCAAGACCGGCGACGAGCTGGAGGCGCTCGGCGATCAATTCAACCGGATGGCCGCTCACTTGCGCGAATCCTATGCGACGCTCGAGCGCAAGGTGATCGAGCGCACCTCCGAACTGGAAAAGACCCGCGACCAGGCCCTTGCCGAGCACGATGCCGCCGAGCGTGCGCGCAGCGCGGCGGTCGCGGCCAACGAGACCAAATCGCGCTTTCTCGCGGTCGTCAGCCACGAGCTGCGCACGCCGCTGAACGGCGTCATGGGCGTGCTGCAACTGCTCGACGACGGCAGTCTCGGCGGAGCGCAGCGGCGCCACCTCACGACCGCGGCCGCGTCGGGCGAAACGCTGATCGCGCTGGTCGACGGCATCCTCGAATATGCGCGCCTGGAGGCCAGCGCCGAGACTCTGGAGACCCGCGATTTCCGCCTCGACCAGCTCATCGAGACGGCCGCCGATCTGATGCGTCCGCAGGCCTCTGACAAGGGCCTGACTTTCGATCTCGCCTGCGATGCGACGGTCAATACCTCCGTGCACGGCGATCCGGTGCGGCTCAATCGCATCCTGCTCAATCTGATCGGCAACGCGATCAAGTTCACCCCGCGCGGCGGCATCGGCTTGAGCGCGGCCGCCGAGAGACATGACGATCATGTCCTGCTGCGCATCACCGTGCGCGATACCGGCATCGGCATCGCGCCCGACATGCACGAGCGGATTTTCGAGGATTTCGTCCAGGCTGACGACAGTATCGCGCGGCGGTTCGGCGGCACCGGCCTTGGACTGGCGATCGCGCGGCGCCTCACCCGCCTGATGCGCGGCGAGCTGACGGTGGCGAGCACGCCGGGTACGGGCAGCTCCTTCATGCTTGAGGTACCGCTTGGCCTCGCCACCACCGACATCGCGCAAGGCGCGGTTCAGCCGCCATCACGGCAGCTTCGCGTGCTGCTGGTCGACGACGACCCCGTCAATTGCGAGGTCGGTGAAGCGATGTTGAAGAGGCTCGGCCACCACGCCACCATCGCCACGAACGGCGCGTCGGCCGTCGCGCTCCCCCGCGATCAGGCGTTCGACATCATCCTGATGGATCTGCACATGCCCGACATGGACGGCGTCGAGGCGGCATCGCGGATCCGCAAGCTCGGTCTGCCGACCATGCCGCGCATCATCGCGGTAACCGCGGACATGTCGGGCCGCGCCCGCGAGCGGCTCGCGGGGGCAGGCATTGCCAGGATCGTCAGCAAGCCGATCCTGATCAATGCGCTGCGCGAGGCGATCGAGGACGATGCCCAGAACCAGCCGGCCGCGCCGCAACTCGCCGCAGGCGCATTGATCGACCGGCATTTCCTTGATGACCAGAAGGAGCTGCTGGGCGCGGCGCAGATCGCAAAACTCCACGACCTGCTGGAACTGACGAGCGAAAAGCTGGTCGAGGAGATTGCCAAGGCTGCGGCGACTGACGATCCCGCGCAGCTCGCGCGCTGCGCGCACCAGCTCGGCAGCGGCGCGAGTGCGCTCGGCCTCGTCCGCCTTTTCGAATTCTGCCGTGAGGTCGAGCTGGCGGCAGTCACGATGTCCCGGCCCGAATGCGAGAGAGCCGCCCGCGAACTCGCCGCGCTTCGAGAGGCCTCGATGAGCGCGCTGGACGATCTGCTCCGGCCGGCCTAACAGCGTTCAGTCACTGGACTGAGATACAAGATGATCGGAGGCGCCGGTGCGCGCAAGATGTCTCGCCATTCTT
Source organism: Bradyrhizobium sp. 155 (assembly GCF_023101105.1). Taxonomy (NCBI): domain Bacteria; kingdom Pseudomonadati; phylum Pseudomonadota; class Alphaproteobacteria; order Hyphomicrobiales; family Nitrobacteraceae; genus Bradyrhizobium; species Bradyrhizobium sp. 155. The sequence continues at coordinate 5,013,342 of NZ_CP064704.1, forward strand.
CTCATGCTGCTCGCCCCTGCCGCGCGCGCCGAGGTCGAACAGTTTCCGTCCGGCTTCAAGACCAAAACCATCGCGGCCAACGGCACGCAGATTCATGTTCGCGTCGGCGGTCAGGGGCCTGTCGTGATCCTGATCCACGGTTTTGGTGATACCGGCGACATGTGGGTCAAGTCGCCGCTGATATCGCGCGCGACCACACCGTTGTCGTGCCCGATCTTCGCGGTATGGGCCTCTCGAGCAAGCCCGACAATGGCTACGACAAATGGACCCAGGCTGCCGACATGCGGGCCGTTCTCGCAGCGCTCGGCATCGAAAAGGCCGTCGTCGTCGGCCACGACATCGGAACCATGGTGGCCTATGCCTACGCGGCCCGTTATCGCGACCTGGCCGAGAAGCTGATCGTGATGGATGCCCCGGTGCCTGGGGTGCCGCCATGGGACGAGGTGGTTCGCAGCCCGCAGCTTTGGCATTTTGATCTCGGAGGCCCGGACATGGAGCGGCTGGTCAAGGGCCGCGAGCGCATCTACCTCGACCGCTTCTGGAATGACTTCGCGGGGACGCCTTCCAGGATCGCGGACGCAACACGCCGTCATTACGCAGCGCTCTATGCGCGGCCGGGCGCCATGCGTGCTGCGTTCGCCCAGTTCAGGTCGATCCGAACCGACGCCGAGGACAACAAGAAGGCGATCGCGACCAAGTTGACCATTCCCGTGCTGGCTGTCGGGGGCGAAAAATCCTTCGGTGCGACAGAGGCCGTCGTGATGCGAAACGCCGCGACTGACGTCACCGAATTGGTCATTCCGGACGCCGGTCATTGGCTGATGGAAGAGCAACCGGCGGTGACCGTGAAGGCGATACGCCAATTCCTCGATACCAAAAAATAGAGCAGCGAGCCGCGCGGAGCCGACATATCTCGGCTCAGCCCTTCCGCGCGGGTCATTTTGATCGGGTTGACGCCTCGCCCTCCCGGCCAAAGCGCTCGACCAGGAAATCAATGAACAGCCGCACTTTCACCGACAGATGTCGGGTCGGCGGATACACCGCATAGAGCGCAAGCGGCGGCGCAGAATAATCGTCCAGCACCGTTCGCAGTTCGCCTGTCCTCAAGGCGTCGGCGGCGATGAACTCCGGGAGCAGCGCGAGCCCCCTGCCCTTGATCGCGACATCGCGCAGCACCTCGGCATTGTTGACGCAGAGCGACCAGGCCGGCTGGATCCAATGATCGCCGTCGGTGCCGGTGAGCTTCCACTGATTGCCAGTGAGCAGGAAGCCGTAGGTCAGCGAGACATGTTCGCGCAGATCCTGCGGATGTTTTGGGGTGCCGTGACGCGCCAGATAATCGGGCGAAGCGCAGATCATGCGCGCCACCGGGATGATCTTTCGCGCGATCAAACTCGACGATTCCAATTCCGCGATGCGCAAGGTCACGTCAAAACCGTCCTGCACGGGATCGAGCAGGTCGTCGCTGAGCACGAGCTGGAGCTGCAGCTCCGGATATCGCGCCATGAAATCGGCAAGCACCGGCCCGAGCCGCAGGGTGCCGAACGACATCGGCGCGTTGACGCGCAACAGGCCGCGCGGCGCCGATTGCGCTTGCACCACGGCCTGGTCGGCCGCCTCGATCTCCGACAGGATCACGACCGCGCGCTCGAAATAGCGCTGGCCGTTCTCGGTCGGGCTCGCATGGCGCGTGGTCCGGTTCAGGAGCTGCACGCCGAGGCTTTCTTCGAGGTCGGCGATGTATTTGCTGATCGCCGAGCGTGACAGCCGCAACTGCCGGCCCGCCTCGGCAAAACTGCCGCTTTCGACCACCTTTACGAAGGCTCGCAGGCTGGCGACCTTATCCACGGGCTGGCGCCTGCGATTGTTTCCAAATCGTAGACATAGCCGTCATATTTGCATGGATTGTCTCCAATCCAAAGCGGAACGATATTTCCCTGCAGAGCAAGACCGCTCCCCGAGCTTTGGAGGACCGACAATGTCTGGACTGCACCATGTGACCGCGATCGCGGGCGACCCCATCAGGAATTTCGGCTTTTACACCCGTGATCTCGGTCTGCGCTTCGTCAAGAAGACGGTCAATTTCGACGATCCCGGCACCTATCACTTCTATTATGGCGACGAGACCGGCCGCCCCGGCACCATCCTGACGTTCTTTCCTTGGGCCGGCGTGCCGGCCGGGCGCCGCGGCGTCGGCGAGACGCACCAGACCGCCTTCCGCGTGCCGCAAAGCTCGCTCGGCTATTGGACGCAACGCTTCGTCGAGAAGGGCATCGCTTATGAGGCGCTGGAGAAGCGTTTTGGCGAGTCCGTGCTGCCGTTCACAGACCCTGATGGCATGGCGCTCGCGCTCGTCGGTATCCCCGGCGCCGAGAGCGAGCCCGGCTGGAGCAATGGCGAGGTGCCGGCCGAGCATGCGATCCGCGGCTTCCATGGCGTGACCTTGCTGCTCGACAGCGCGGCAAAAACGGCTGCCGTCCTCACCGACGTGTTCGGCTTCAAGGAGACGGCGCGCGAAGGCTCGGTGATCCGCTTCAAGGCACCGGGCGATGCCGAAGGCAGCGTCGTCGACATCTACGAAGCCAAGGGCTTCCTGCGCGGACACCAAGGTGGCGGCTCCGTGCATCACATCGCCTTCCGCGCGGCCGATGACGCCGAGCAGGGCAAGATGGCGCAAAGGCTCGTGAGCAATCACGGCCTGCACCCGACCGAACAGCGCGACCGCAACTACTTCCGCTCGATCTACTTCCGCGAGCCCGGCGGCGTGCTGTTCGAGATCGCGACCGACATCCCAGGCTTCGCCGTCGACGAGCCCGTGGCAACGCTGGGACACGACCTGAAGCTGCCGAGCTTCCTCGAAGCACAGCGCAAGCAGATCGAGGGCGTGTTGCCGAACCTGGAAGAGAGGGTGTCGTGACCGAGAGTTCATTCATCCATCGTTTCGAGCCCGCGCGTGACGCGGGCTCTCCTCCTCTCCTGCTGCTGCACGGCACCGGCGGCGACGAGAACGACCTGCTCGGGCTCGGCAAGATGATCTCGCCCGGCTCGGCCCTGCTATCGCCGCGCGGCCGCGTGCTCGAACACCGCATGCCGCGCTTCTTCCGCCGCCTCACTGAGGGCGTGTTCGACGAGGACGACGTGCGCCGCCGCGCCCTTGAGCTCGGCGACTTCGTTGCGGAAGCGCGGCAGCGATATGGCCTCGCCGCGCCGGTCGCGGTCGGCTTCTCCAACGGCGCCAACATCGCAGCCGCGCTGTTGTTGCTGAAGCCGGACGCGCTTGCTGGTGCGATCCTGCTCCGCGCCATGGTGCCGCTGTCGGATCCGCCCAAGGTCAACCTCGCAGGCAAGCCGATCCTGCTGTTGTCCGGGCAGGCTGATCCGATCGTGCCGGCGAGCAATTCGGCCCGGCTCGCATCACTGCTTTCCGAAGCGGGCGCGCAGGTCGGTCACAAGGTCCTGCCGGCGGGCCATCAATTATCGCAGGCCGATTTGACGCTTGCCCGCGACTGGATCGGCAAATTCGCCGCCGAAGTCGCCTGACAGAAGAAGCGGCGCATCGATTTCGAACGGTGCGCCGCGGCTTCATTCGAACCAGCCGCGCCGCTTGAACCAAATCAGCGGCAGCACGCCGCTGGCAATGATGGCGAGCCACGCCAGCGGATAGCCGAAGGTCCAGTCCAGCTCCGGCATGTGCTTGAAGTTCATGCCCCAGATGCCGACCAGAATCGTGGGCGGCACGCCGACGACCGAGACGATCGTCAAGATCTTGAACAGCTCGTTCTGCTGGATGTTGATGAAGCCGAGCACGGCATCGAGCAGAAGCTGGATCTTGTCCGACAATCGCGTCTCGTAATCGCCGAGCGAAGCGACATCCTTGGAGACGGCTTCGAGCCGCTTCTTCGACGCGGCGGTGATCCATTCACCCCCGACATCGCCGGCGAATGAAGCGATGCGGCCAACGCCAAGCAGGACATCGCGCGCCTTGGCGAGCCGATCCGCCAACTTGCCGATGTTTTCCAGCGCCTCGCGCATCCGCCGGCTGGAGCGGACCGGCCGCTTGCTGCGAACGAGCCCGCCCTTGAAGACGTCCCGCGAGAGCCTGTCGACCTTCGCGCCGAGATGCTCAAGGACATCGGCGCCGCGGTCGACCATGGCCTCGATCAGGCTGGTGAACACGCACATGCCGTTCTCCAGGCTGTCATCGGAACCGATGCGCTTGCCGATGTCCTCGAAGATCGGCAGCTGCGCGAAACGCACCGTCACCAGCACGTGCGGTCCGATGACGAATCCCACCGGCGTGATCTCGGCCTCGTTGTTCTCGTTGAGCCGGACCGCCGGCGAGCTGAGATAGAGCGTGCCGTTGTCGAGGATCAGGCGGCTCGACGCTTCGATCTCGCTGAGCGAATCCTCGGACGGAACGCGTATCCCGAGCAATCGTTCGACGAACTGCTTTTCCTCCGCGGTTGCGTCCAATAGATCAGCCCAGATGATCTCGGAGGGCATCTCCGCGCCGATCTTCTGCCAGTCGTCGGATGGCCACCTGTATAGTTTGAGCAAGAACCGAACTCCGCATACCCTCGCGCCGGATCGCACGGCCTGCGGCCATCCTGCGCCGAGCTAACGCATGAGGGTTCCGAACGTTCAAAAGTCGGGGGAGCATCGAGCGGCCCAATCAAACCAAGCGGGCGCGGCCTTCTTCGATGATGCCATCATGCCAGTGTTTTGCCCGACGCGTCAACGGCATCGCGCGACGCGCAACTCATCAATCGCGTCGCGCGCAAGTCATTGAAATCACTACCCTCGGCTACTGTGCATGGGGTTGTTCTTCAGGTTTTTTGTTTGGACCGGTCTCGTGACGATCTCTTCCGTTGGGAGAGATCGTCACCGACATCGCGCAATCGACATGCGCGCCCTACTCCCACGCCCATGTCGAGAAATCGTTCTCGTATTGGGGTACGTCCTTCCAGACGCCCTTCAGCTTCTTGTTGGTGATGGTGATCAGCTGCGGCTGGTACAAATAGCCCGAGACTGCATCGGTGGCCAGCATGCGCTGGGCGTCGCCGAGAAGCTTGGCACGGGCGGCTTCATCCGGCGTCGACACGATCTGCTTGTAGAGCGCATTGAAGGCGTCGTTGTTGTAGCCGAGATAGTAGTCCGGCTCGGTGATCTTGACGAGATCGAACGGCTCGACATGGCTGACGATGGTGAGGTCGAAATTATGCGGACCATTGCCGGCAAACACCTGCGACAGCCATTGCGCCCATTCGACGTTCTCGATCTTGGCGATGATGCCGACCTTGGCAAGCTGGGCCGCGAGGACCTCGCCGCCCTGGCGCGCATAGGACGGCGGCGGCAGCTTCAACGACAGCTCGAGCGGGGTGGTAACGCCGGCTTCGGCCAGCAGCTTCTTGGCCTTCTCGGGATCGTAGGGGTTGATGCCTGTCGTGTCGACATAGCCGAGCGCGCCCGGCACGTAGAAGCTTCCGATCGGCGTGCCGAAACCGTCGACCGCACCGTCGATCATCGCCTTGCGATCGATCGCGGCGAGGATGGCACGGCGCACGCGAACATCGTCGAGCGGCTTTTTGCGATGGTTGATACCGACGATGGTCTTGGCCCTGGAGCCGCCGACCATAACGTTGAAGCGCGGATCCGCCTTGAACTGCGCGATGGTGCGCTGGGCCGACACCCGGGGAAACGCGTCGACGTCGCCCGACAGCAGCGCCGCCGTCTGTGCGGACGGATCGGAGATGAAGCGGATCGTCACCTTCGCGAGCTTGATCGCGGCGGCGTTGCGATAGTCAGCCCATTTGGTCAGGGTCATCGAGGAGCCCTTGGCCCAGGCGCCCAGCTGATAGGGCCCGGTCCCGACCGGCTGCGTGATATTGGTGGCAGCGCTCTTCGGCTCGACGATCGAGCCGCTCGCCTGCCCCAGCAGGAACGGCAGGTTCGGCTCGGAATTTTTCAGGCTGATCACGACCGTGTCGGCGTCGGGCGCATCGACCTTCTCGAAGCTCTGGAACAGGCTCTTGTCCTTGTTGGTGCTGGTGGGGACCGCGTTGCGCTCGAACGAGAACTTCACGGCTGCGGAGTCAAACGGCTCGCCGTTGTGGAACTTGACGCCCTTGCGCAGCTTGAACGTATAGGTCTTCAGATCGGGCGCTGCAGTCCAGCTCTCCGCCAGCAGGGGCGAGGTGGTGCCGTCCTCGTTGATCTTGGTCAGGGTCTCATAGATGTTGTAGAGCGTGACCTCGGCGATCGCGGCGGCGGCGGCGTTGGTGGGATCGAGCCCCGGCGGTTCCAGCGCCATCGCCATGACGACGCTGTCCTTCTTGCTCTGAGCCAGCACCGGCAACGGAGCAGCGGCAAGTGCGGCGGCGAATGCGACGATCGATAGTTTCCTGAACATGCGTAACTCCCCGGCCTTGTCTTGTCTCAAGCCTACGCCAATCCTGCCGCGGACGCTAACCTTCCACGGGCAATTGCGGCAACGCCATCACGGCTTCCGCCTTGTGGCAAGCGGCCAGATGCGTCTCGCCCACCTTGCGTAGCTCAGGCAGAACCTCGCGGCAATGCTGGTCGGCTAGCGCGCACCGCGAGACATAGGGGCAGCCGGTCGCGGCCGCCGATTGCGAGGCGATCGCCTGGGCTCCGCGCCGCCGCCGGCCTCCGCCGGCGCGCACCCGCGGCACGGCCTCCAGCAGCGCTCGCGTATAGGGATGGGCGCAACGCTCGAACAAATCCTCAGGCCTGCCCTGTTCGACGATCCGGCCGAGATACATCACCGCGACCTCGTCGCAGAGATAGTCGACGACGGCGAGGTCGTGACTGATCAGGACGTAACTGAGGCCGAACTGCTCCTGGAGGTCCTGCATCAGGTTCAAGACTTGCGCCTGCACGGAGACGTCGAGCGCGGAGACCGGCTCGTCGGCGACGATCAGCTTCGGCTGGGTGATCAGCGCGCGCGCAATGGCGATGCGCTGGCGCTGGCCGCCGGAGAACTCGTGTGGATATTTCTCCATGTCGGCATCGCGCAGACCCACCTGCCGTAGCACTGCGGAGACGCGGGCACGTAGCGTCGTGCGATCAATCCCCTCCAGCACGGTGAGCGGTTCGGCGACGATGCGCGCGATGGTCTGGCGCGGGTCGAGCGATCCGTAGGGATCCTGGAACACCATCTGGAAATCGCGGCGGGCGCGGCGCAACTCGTCCGCGGAGATGCGGTTGAGGTCGCGGCCGAGCAGCGCGACCTGCCCCGATGTCGGCCGCTCCAGCGCCATCACCACCCGCGCGAATGTCGACTTGCCGGAGCCGGATTCGCCGACGATGCCGAGGCTCTTGCCGGCGTCGACCCGCACGCTGACACCGTTGAGCGCGCGCACCTGCCCGGGCGGGCGGAACACGCTTTCGCGCGGCAACGTGTAGCGCTGCTCGATATCCTTCACGTCGAGAAGAGGCGCCGTGCTCATACGGTCAGCGCTCCGACGCGTTCGGCCATCGACACGTCCGTCCGGATGCAGCGCACGAAATGGCCCGGTCCGACGTCCACCATTGCTGGAAGCGCAGCCCGGCACTGCTCGATCACGAGCGGACACCGATCGGCGAAGGTGCAACCGGAAGGCAGATCGGCGAGCTCCGGCACCGTGCCCGATATCGTCGTCAGCCGCGTCCCCTTGCGTGCGCCGAGTTTCGGTCGGGCGCGGAACAGGCCCTGCGTGTAGGGATGGCCCATCCGGCGGAACACCTCGTCGGTCGGTCCGCTCTCGATGATCGTGCCGCCGTACATCACCATCATGCGCTGCACGTTCTCGGCGATGACGCCGAGATCGTGCGAGATCAGGATCATCGACATGCCGCGCTCCTCGACGAGATCGGCGATGAGGTCGAGGATCTGGCCCTGGATGGTGACGTCGAGCGCCGTGGTCGGCTCGTCCGCGATCAGAAGGTCGGGCTCGCAGGCGAGCGCCATCGCGATCGTGACGCGCTGACGCTGGCCGCCGGAAAACTGGTGCGGATAAGCGTCGACGCGCCTGGCCGGATCAGGCAACCCGACGCGGTCGAGCAAGGCGATCGCCTCTCGCCGCGCCTGCGATGCCGAAAATTTCCTGTGACGCCGCAGCGGCTCGGCGACCTGGTTGCCGATCGTGTGCATCGGATTGAGCGCGGTCATCGGCTCCTGGAAGATCATGCTGATGCGATTGCCGCGCAGCCGACAATATTCCGCGTCCGACAAACCAGCGAGTTCGCCGCCATCCAGCTTGATGCTGCCGGTGACGGACGCGCTATCCGGCAGCAGCCCCATCAGCGACAACGCGGTGACCGACTTGCCGCAGCCGGATTCGCCGACGAGCCCGAGCGTCTCGCCGCGCTTCAGCGCAAAGCTGACGCCGCGCACGGCCTGCGCCGGCCCGCGGCTGGTGTTGAGGCGCACGCCGAGATTGACAACCTCGATCAACGGCATGGACGAGCGCTCGCTCATCATCATCGCTCCCGCGCCAGTCGAGGGTCGAGCAGATCGCGCAGTCCGTCGCCGAGCAGATTGAGGCCGAGCACCGCGATTGCAATCGCAGCACCCGGGTAGACGGCGAGCATCGGCGACTGGAACAGCAGCGACTGCGCGTCGTTCAGCATCCGTCCCCAGGACGGCTGCGGCGGCTGCGTGCCGAGACCGAGATACGACAAGGCGGCTTCGGCAAGGATCGCGAGCGCAAACTGGATCGTCGCCTGTACGATCAGAATCGACATGATGTTGGGCAGCACGTGCTCGATGGTGATGCGAAAGCGCCCTTTCCCCGCGGCGCGCGCGGCCAGCACGAATTCGCGCGCCCAGATCGCGTTGGCCGAGCCGCGCGTCAGCCGGATCAGCGTCGGGATCTGGAAGATGCCGATGGCGACGATCGAGGTCACCATGCCGGGCCCCACGACCGCGGCGAGCATGATCGCCGAGAGCACGGCCGGAAAGGCGAAGGTGAAATCGGAGAAGCGCATGATGATCTCTTCGGTCCAGCCGCGCCTGGCCGACGCGATGAGGCCGAGACAGACGCCGAAGGTGAGGCCGATGCTGACCGCGATGATGCCGACCATGATGGTGGAGCGGGCGCCGGCGAGCAGCAGCGAAACGATGTCGCGGCCGAAGACGTCGGTGCCGAGCCAGTGCGCGGCCGAGGGCGGCCGGAGCTTTGACGCGATGTCGATCTCATAGGGCGACCAGGGCGTCCACACCAGCGACAGCAGCGCCGAGGCGAGAACCAGCAGGCTCAGCGCGCCGCCGAGCACGAAGCTGCGATGACGCAGCGCGCGGCGCCAGAAGGTCCGGGCCGGCAGAGGGCGCGCTACGGCCGGCGCGTCGACGAGGGTGGTCAACGGCGCGCTCACAGATCGTGGACCTTGATGCGGGGATCGACGAAGGCATAGAGCACGTCGACCACGAAATTGACGATGACCACCATGGTCGCGAGCAGCATCACGCAGTTGCGCACCACGATGAGGTCGCGGTTGGCGATCGACTGAAAGATCAGGCGGCCGAGCCCCGGCAGATAGAACACGTTCTCGATCACGATGGTGCCGGCGAGCAGATTGGCGAATTGCAGGCCCATGACCGTCATCACAGGGATCATGGCGTTGCGCAGCACATGACTCCACAGTACCTCGCGCTTGCCGAGGCCCTTCGCGCGCGCCGTGCGGACGAAGTCTTCGCGCAGCACTTCCAGCACAGCCGAGCGCGTGACGCGTGCGAGGATCGCGGCCTGCACGACCGCAAGCGACACCGCCGGCAGCAGCAGCGACTTGATGCCGAGCCAGACGCCGTCCTCCCAACCGGGAAAGCCGCCCGCGGAGAGCCATTGCAGCCGTACCGAGAACAGTAGCACCAGCAGGATTGCGAACCAGAAATTCGGCAGCGCGATGCCGATCTGCGTCAGCGACATCACGCCGACGTCGCCGAGCTTGTTGTGGTTGGCGGCGGTGTAGATGCCGGCCGAGAGCGCCAGCGTCACCGTGATCAGCATGGACATCATCGCGAGCGGAATGGTCAACACCAGCCGCTCCACGATCAGGCTGGCGACCGGTGTGCCGTAGACATAGGAGTTGCCGAGATCGCCGACGAGCAGCCCTTTGATCCAATGCAGATAGCGAACCGCCAGCGGCTGGTCGAGCCCGAGCTTGACGGTGAGCGCGCGGACCGCATCTGGCGAGGCGTCGGCGCCCATCAGCATCTGCGCGGCGTTGCCCGGAAGCGCATCCAGCACCAGGAAAATGATCACGGACGCGCCGACCAGCGTCGCCAGCAGGGTCAGCACACGTCGGAGGACAAATACGCTCATGCGCGCTCGGATTCAGGGCTCATCCGCAGCACGATCAACATGTCCGGGCATCGGAGGCAAGTGCTTTGCAAACAAGTCCCTTGCGGCATGTGCCTCACCTCAGCCGGGCCAGCGGGACAGGAGGTCATGCGACGCCTCGAACAGCGCGCTCACGCGCAGCAAGTCCGCATCAGCGCGGAAGCGGCCGACGAGTTGCAAGCCGATCGGCAGGCCGTCGCGGCCGAAGCCGCAGGGCAGACTGAGCGCGGGGTGTCCGGTCATGTTGAACGGCATGGTCCAGGGGAACCAGTGCGGCCGGACGCTGCCAAACTGCTTGCCGTCGATCTCGATGGTGCCGAACAGGTCCTGATCGATCGGCAGGGCGGTGCGGGTGAGGGTCGGCATCGCCAGCAGATGCCCATGCGCAAGCAGGGACTGCACCCGGCGGAACAGCGCCGTGCGCGCGAACATCGCCTCCTGATAGGCAACGCCGCTGAAGTCGGTGGCGAGCGCAAGCTGCCTGAGGAAGGCCTCGCTCAGCGCGTCCCCATGCTCGGCCGCGAATTTTGCAAAGCGCGTCCGCCAGACCGTGTGATTGATGGCGCGCCAGATCGGCTCGATGTCGAACCCCTCGCCCGAAAACTCCTCCAGCTCGGCACCTAGGCCCGCGAGTCGATCGAGGCTCGCCTTGAAGCCGGCCTCGACGTCGACAGATACCGGGCGTCCGGGTGGCGACAGGCAATACAGGATTTTCTGCCCACGCAGATCGCCACGCGGGGCGGCCGTGCCGATGAAGTCGGGCACGGGAACGCCGATCGACCAGGGATCGCAAGAATCCTCGCCGGCCATCGCCTGCATCATCAGCGCGGTGTCGGGGACGGACCGCGTCATCGGCGTGACATAGGTCTGGTTGCCGAACACGTCCAGCGCCTGGCTATGCGGGATGACGCCGTTGCTCTGCTTCAGCCCGACCACGCCGTTGCAAGCGGCGGGAATCCGCGTCGAGCCGCCGCCATCGGTTGCGATCGCAAGCGGCGCGATGCCGCTCGCCACCGCCACCGCCGCGCCGCCACTGGAGCCGCCCGACGAGCGCTCGGCGCTCCACGCATTGCGGGTGCGGCCGAACAGCGGCGAGTCGGTCAGGCATTTGCTGCCGAATTCGGGCGTCGTGGTCTTGCCGATCAGAATGGCGCCTTCCGCACGCAGCCTTGCAACCGCGACGGCATCCTCGTTCGGAACATTATCCTTGTAGGGAATGGCGCCGAAACTGGTCGTGACACCCCTGGTGTTGACGATGTCCTTGACGGTTGCGGGGATGCCGTGCAGCAGGCCGAGCGGCTCGCCCGCCATCAGCTTGCGCTCGGCTTCGCGCGCGGCGGCAAGCGCCTCGTCGCCGCAGATCGTGATGAAGCAGTTCAGCTCGGGCTGGAGCGCTTCGGCGCGGGCGAGCACCGCGCGGGTGAGCTCGACGGGCGAGATCTGCTTTGTCGCGATGAGACCGCGCAGCACGGTTGCGGATAGCAGGCAAGGATCGCCGTTCATCGTCACATCGCTCCGAAGCGGGCCGCCGTTGGCCGATAGCATTGACAGCCAGGATGACAGTTTTGTTAACTCGCCGTCCAATACGATTTTGAGCACCAACCCATACGATTTCGGTATGCCAATGGATCTTCGCCGGCTCCGCTATTTCGTTGCCGTCGCCGAGGCGCGCAGCGTTGGCAAGGCGGCCGAGCGGCTGCGGATGGCGCAGCCGCCGCTCTCGGTCCAAATCCGCAAGCTGGAGGCCGAGGTCGGCGCGCCGCTGTTCCGCCGCGGCACGCGCGGCATGGATTTGACCGAAGCGGGCCAGGCGCTGCTGGCGCGCGCCGGCGAGGCGCTGGCGCTGGCGGCCGACGGCATCGAGGCCGCGCGCGCGGTCGCGGCCGGCAGCCGTGGTCGGCTGTCCGTCGGCTACATGTTCGTACTGGCGAACGCGATGCTGCCGCGTCTCATCCCCGAGTTGCGGCGATCCGTTCCCGGCGTCGATCTCGATTTCGCCGAGCTCAGTGCCACGACGCGCGAGCCGCGTCTGCTCGACCGCAGCGTCACGGTCGCGCTGTGCATGCCGGCGATCCACCATCCCGAGATCCAGGTGGCCCGAATCGGCGCGCAGCCGTTCGTGCTGGCGGTGCGAAACCGTTCGCCGCTTGCGCGCCTGAGCGCGGTGTCAATGACACGACTACAAGGCCGTCCGCTGATCGCGTTGCCGCCGCCGGAGCGGGACCCCTCCTCCTCCGCGGTCGCGGCCCTGCTGCGGCGGCATCAGATCGTGATGCCGATTGCGAGCCGGGTAGAGACAGTGCATTCGGCGATGAACCTGGTTCTCGCCGGTGAAGGCCTCGCCATCCTGCCCGCCTGCGCCCAGCTCGGGGCGCCGCGCGGCATCGTGTTCCGGCCGTTGCGGGATGCGACCGATTCCATCGACATCGCGGTCTGCTGGCGGCGGGATTCTCACAGCCCGCTGATCCGGACCTTCCTCAAATGCGCCGAGAAGGTCGTGGCACCGCTGTGACGCGACGCTACAAGCTCCAGATAATCTCGTGACTCCACGGCGGATCGGCACCGGGACGGGTGCAGGTGAGACCGGCGCAATTGGCAGCAAAGGATAGTGCACCGCGAAGCTCGTCCGCGCCGATATCCTTCAGTTGCTGTCGGGCGAGGCGTCCCTGCTTGTGCAGGGCGAACAACAACGCCGCCTGAAAACTGTCACCCGCGCCGATGGTGTCGGCGACCACGACCTTGGGGGCGGCGACCTCGATCTGCCCTGCCCCCGCATGCCACGCGATCGCACCGTTGTCGCCACGGGTGATGACGACGAGGCTCGCGCCGCGTGCAAGCAGCGTGCTCGCACGCTGGTGATACGGCTCGTCGGCGAACAGATAGGTAAAATCGACGTCTGACATCTTGATGAGATCGGCACAGCCGGCAAACTCGGCCATGCGGGCGAGATAAGCCGGCTTGTCCTTCACGAGGTTGGGCCGGCAGTTCGGATCAAAGGAGATTGTCGAGGACGCTCGTGCGTCCGCGATCAGGGCCATGGTCTCGCTCGCGCCCTGGTCATTGACCAGCGTGGTCGAGCCGACATGGAGAACTTCGACCGTATCGAAGGGAATAGAGCCGCGCCGGTAGGTCCAATTCCGCGTCGCGGTCTCGGCGTCGTAGAAAGCATAATGCAACTCTCCCGCGACGATACGCACGAAGGCGAGCGTGGTCTGGTGATCGCTGCTTGTGGCGAGACCGAGCTCGACATTGGATGCAGCGGCGTGGTCGCCGATCATGCGCCCGAACATGTCCGTCGAGATCCCGCCGACAAAGCCGGTCGGCGCGCCGAGCCGCGCCATGCCGATTGCGACGTTGAGGCAGGAGCCGCCGACCGCCGGCATCACCGCTTCGCGCCCGTCGGTATTTCGCGTCGGGACAAAATCGATCAGCGCGTCGCCGCAGGAAATCAACATCCGTTTCAACCTCCGGCCATTCCACGCATCGCGGCGCGGCTGCCGCGATCGACCTCGCGCAGCAACTTGTAGACCTCGCGCTTGCGGGCGTGAAAGGCGGCAATGTCGGGCGTAGTGGGCTCGCTCTTCTGTCCCAGCGCCGACATCTTGGCCATGGTTTCGCCGATCGAGGCATAGGCGCCGCCGGCGACTGCGCCGAGCATCGCGGCGCCGAGCAGCACGGGCTCCCTGGTCTGCGGCAGCGCCACGGTGAGGCCAGTCGTATCGGCCATGATCTGCCGCACCAGCGGACTGCGGCTGGCGCCGCCGCCCATGATCATGATGCTGGAATGGACGCCATGCGCGGCAAAGGCCTCGATCACCTCGGCAAGCCCATAGGCGAGCCCGCACAGACCGGCGACGAACAGCCGTTCCATCGAGGCGATGTCGGTGTCGAGATCGAGGCCCGCGATCACCGCGCGCGTGTCAGGGTCGGCATAGGGCGAGCGGTTGCCGATGAACTCAGGAAGCACATGGACGTTGCGGGCCAGCAGCACGGCGCGGCTGGCGCCGCCTGCGCGCGCGATGATGCGGCGCTCGAGAAACTCGATGAGGTCGAGGCCCTCGCTGCGCGCCGCCACGCTCGCCTCGGCGTGGCCGGGATGCGACTTGAGAAGATGGTCGATCGCAGCGCCCGCAGCCGACTGCCCGCCCTCGTTGAGCCAGAAATTTGGTACCATGCCCGAATAGTAAGGACCCCACACGCCCGGTACGAAGCACGGTTCTTTCGTCGTCGCCATGATGCAGGCCGACGTTCCCATGATGTAGGCGAGGCGGTCGCAGACATCTGTCGCGCCCTCCGATTCATCGCGGCCGCCGATGGCGCCGATGCCGCCGGCATGGGCATCGATCAGGGACGCTCCGACCGGCGTGCCCGGTGACAAGCCGAGATCGGCAGCTGCCGTACCGGTTAGACCGGCGCCGAGCCGCGTGCCAGGCGCGACGATCTCGGTGCCGATGCGGGCGTATTTCTCGTTGACGAAGTCCGACAGGCCGATGCGCTTGAAGAATGGCGCGCTCCAGCCACCGCCGTCATGCGCGAGGTAGTTCCATTTGCAAGTGACCGTGCAGGTCGAGCGTTGCAACGAGCCGGTGGCGCGCCAGGTCAGGTAATCCGCCAGATCGAAGAAGTGCCCTGCGGCGTCGAAGCTCGTGCGCATGTGCCGCTTCAGCCACAGCAGTTTCGGCATCTCCATCTCGGGCGAGATCGAGCCGCCGACATAGCGCAGCACGGCATCACCGGTTTCGTTGATCAGCCGCGCCTCGGCCGTGGCGCGGTGATCCATCCAGACGATGACGTTGCGCTGCCGGTCGCCGGAGGCGCTGATGGTGAGCGGCTCGCCTTGCCGGTCGAGCACCACGAGGGAGCAGGTGGCGTCGAAACCGATACCGCCGACGCTGTCGGGCGCGATTGCAGCTTCCGCCATCGCGGCCCGCACCGACGCCGTGCAAGCGTCCCAGATATCCTGGGACGACTGTTCGACGATGTCACCGGCCTCGGGCCATATCCTGATCGGATGCCGTGCGATAGCCAGCAAGGTGCCCGCCTCGTCGAACACCCCTGCCCGCGTGCTTGTGGTCCCTACATCGACGCCGATATACGCTCGCGGCATTGTCGCCCCCGGAAGCTCTCGTCAGTTTTGACGCAAGCCTACCAGCAAGTGTAGCCGCCATCCACCAGCACGATGCTGCCGGTCATCAGGCTCGCGGCCTCGGACGAGAGAAAGAGCACCACGGAGGCGATCTCCTCGACCTGCCCCATCCGCGCCATCGGGGTTCCACCGATCCAGGCGTCGTACATTCTCGGATTGCTCTTCACGAAGGCGTTGAGCGGCGTCTCGATATAGGTCGGCGCCACCGCGTTGACGCGGATGCCGCGCGCGCCCCATTCGGCGGCGAGCGATTTCGTCAGATGGTGCACGCCGGCCTTGGACGCATTGTAGAAGCACTGCTCCTGCGGCTTGTTGACGATGAAGCCGGACATCGAGCCGACATTGACGATGGCGCCGCTCTTCGCCTTGAGCATGTGCTTGCCGAATTCGCGGCAGCACCAGAAGGTGCCGTTGAGATTGACGTCGATCACATTGAGCCAGTGCTCGTCGGTCACGGTCTCCGCCGGCGTCTCGCTGCGGGCGATGCCGGCGTTGTTGACGAGGATGTCCACCTTGCCGTGCCGGGCAACGACGTCGTTGGCCACTTCCGCCACGCGCTTGGTATCGGTGACGTCCATGATCGCCGTCTCGGCGTCATACCCCTTCGCCTTCAGGCTGGCTTTTGCACTGTCGGCGACCTTACTGTCGCGATCGCCGATGACGACCCTGGCGCCGGCTTCAGCCAGCGCTTCGGCGCAGGCGAAGCCGATGCCTTGCCCGCCGCCGGTGATGAACGCGGTCTTGCCGTTCAGCTTGAATTTTTCCAGGTACATGTTGCTTTTCCCGATTCTTGCCGTTTCTTGTCAGCCCCGGATGGCGTTGCCGCTTGCGTCGAAGCGATGGATGCGCGCTGGCTCCGGCACCAGCGATACATGGTCGCCGGCGTGCAGGCTCAACTCACCGATGTAGCGCGCCGTCAGCATGCCGAGCGGGCCGGCATCGACATAAAGGAAGGTGTCGCTGCCGAGATGCTCGGCCACCGCGATCGTTCCCTGCCAGCCGCCGGCACCGTCGCGCTCGATCTTGAGATGCTCAGGCCGTACGCCGATCGTTGCTGCGGCCTTCTGCAAGGCGTGCTCGCCGGTCACGAAGTTCATCTTGGGCGAGCCGATGAAGCCGGCGACGAAGAGGTTGGCCGGCTTCTCGTAGAGCTCCAGCGGCGAGCCGTATTGCTCGATCTTGCCGCCGTTGAGCACCACGATCTTGTCGGCCATGGTCATGGCCTCGACCTGGTCGTGGGTGACATAGATCGTGGTGGTGCCGAGCTGCTTCTGGAGCCGCGTCACCTCGATCCGCATCTGCACGCGCAGCGCCGCGTCGAGGTTGGAGAGCGGCTCGTCGAACAAAAACGCCTTGGGCTCGCGGACGATGGCACGCCCGATCGCGACGCGCTGGCGCTGGCCGCCGGAGAGCTCGCGCGGCTTGCGATCGAGATAGGGCGTGAGGTTCAGCGTTGCGGCGGCGGCCTCGACCTTACGGTTGATCTCGTCCTTGGCCAGCCCCGCCATCTTCAGGCCGAAGCCGATGTTGCCGCGCACGCTCATATGCGGATAGAGCGCATAGGACTGGAACACCATCGAGAGCCCGCGCTTGGCCGGCGGCGTGTCGACCACGTTCTTGCCGTCGATCAGGATCTTGCCGCCGGAGACGTCCTCGAGCCCCGCGATCAGCCGCAAGAGCGTGGTCTTGCCGCAGCCCGACGGCCCCACGAACACCACGAACGACCCATCGGCGATCTCCAGGTCCGCGCCCTTGATGATGTGCACGGGGCCGAAGGATTTCTGCACGTCCTGAAGTGTGATCTGACCCATGATTCGGCAGCCCTTCCTACTTTACCGCGCCAAAGGTGAGCCCGCGCACGAGCTGCTTCTGGCTGAACCAACCGAGGACGAGAATGGGCGCGATCGCCAACGTGGAAGCCGCCGACAGCTTTGCCCAGAACAGCCCTTCCGGGCTCGAATAGGACGCGATGAACGTGGTGAGCGGCGCAGCGTTCGAGGTCGACAGATTGAGCGTCCAGAACGCCTCGTTCCAGGCCAGGATCAGGTTCAGCAGCATGGTCGATGCGAGCCCCGGGATCGCCATCGGCGTCAGCACGTAGATCAGCTCGCGGCCGATGGTGGCGCCGTCCATGCGCGCGGCTTCCAGGATGTCGCGCGGAATCTCCTTGAAATATGTGAACAGCATCCAGATCACGATCGGCAAGTTTCCGAGACACAGGATGAAGACGAGGCCGATGCGGGAATCGAGCAGGCCGAATGACTTGTAGATCAGGTAGATCGGCACCAGCACGCCGACCGGCGGCATCATCTTGGTCGAGAGCATCCAGAGCAGGATGTCCTTGGTGCGCTTGGTCGGCGAGAACGCCATCGACCAGGCCGCGGGGATCGCGATCAAAAGCGCGATCAAGGTCGAGCCGCCGGCGATGATGATCGAGTTCATCGCGTGGAGGACATAATCGCTGCGCTCCTGCACCGTCGCGTAGTTTTCCGTGGTCCAGTGGAAGAACAGGAAGGACGGCGGGATCGCGAAAGCCTCGAGCTCGGTCTTGAAGCTCGCCAATACCATCCAGAGGATCGGGAAGAAGATCAGGAAGCCGAAGAACCACGCCCCGATGGTCGAGACCACCACCCGCTGCCTCGTCGCCGTACGCGCCATGTCTTATGCCTCCAGGTTGCGACCGACGATACGGACGAGGAAAAAGGCAACAACGTTGGCGATCACGACAGCGACGAGGCCGCCTGCCGAGGCAGTACCGACATCGTACTGGATCAGTGCCTGCGAATAGATCAGGAAGGCGATGTTGGTGGTCGAGAGTCCCGGGCCGCCGCCCGTGGTGACGTAGATCTCGGCAAAGACGGTGAGCAGGAAGATCGTCTCGATCAGGATCACCACCGTGATGGGGCGCGCGAGGTGCGGCAGCGTGATGTAGATGAAGGTCGAGACCGCGCTGGCACCGTCCATTTCAGCGGCTTCCTTCTGCTCCTCGTCGAGCGACTGCATCGCGGTGAGCAAAATCAGGGTCGCGAACGGCAGCCATTGCCAGGACACGATCAGGATCACGGCGAGCAGCGGCGCGTCGGTAAACCAGTCAATCGGCGTCAACCCGAACACCGAGGCGATCCAGGCAAACAGCCCGGACACAGGATGCATCAGCAGGTTCTTCCAGACCAGCGCGCTCACCGTCGGCATCACGAAGAACGGCGCGATCACCATCAACCGCACGATGTTGAGGCCGATCACCGGCTGGTCGAGCAATAGCGCCAGCGGAACTCCGAGCAGGACGGTCAGCGCCAGCACCGAGCCGACCAGCACCAGCGTGTTCTGGAGCGAGGCGAGGAACGCGGGATCGGTGAGGAAGTAGCGGAAGTTTTCCAGCCCGACGAACGCTTCCGAGCCGGGATCGAGTAAGCTGTAATGCAGCGTCGAGAAATAGATCGTCAACGCGAGCGGGACGATCATCCAGATGAACAGCAGCCCGACGGCCGGCGTCAGGAGCGTCCGTGCGAGAAGCTGCGTCTGCCGGGTTGCCATTCTTGGCTTCTCCGCTTGCGGGAAGAAGGCGGCCATCCACCTGGAGCGGTGGATGGCCGCAAGTCTGAGCTCAGGAGGGAGAGCTCGAGCTCACTTGATGTAACCCGCGCGCTTCATCTCGCGCTCGGTTGAAGATTGCGCCGCGGTGAGCGCGGCATCGACCGTCATCGATCCCGCAAGCGCGGCCGAGAATTGCTGGCCCACCTGCGTACCGATGCCCTGGAATTCGGGGATGGCCGCATATTGCACGCCGACGTAGGGCACCGGCTTCACCGTCGGCTTGTTCGGATCGGCGGCATCGATCGAGGCCAGCGTCAGCTTGGCGAACGGGGCGACCTTCAGATAATCAGGGTTTTGGTAGAGCGAGGTTCGGGTGCCCGGCGGCACGTTCGCCCAGCCCTCCTTCGCAGCCACGACCTTGGTGTAATCCTTGCTGGTGGCCCAGGCGATGAACTTCTCGGCGGCTTCGGCCTTCTTCGAGCCGGCGGGAATTGCGAGGCTCCAGGCCCACAGCCAGTTGGCGTTCTTGCCGAGCCCGGTGTTGGGCGCCAGCGCGAAGCCGACCTTGTCGGCGACCTTGGAGTCCTTCGGGTTGGTGACGAACGACGCCGCGACGGTGGCATCGATCCACATTGCGCACTTGCCGGCATTGAACAGCGCGAGGTTCTCGTTGAAGCCGTTCGAGCTCGCACCGGGAGGGCCGGCCTGCTTCATCAGGTCGACATAGGTCGTGAGCGTCGCCTTCCATTCCGGCGTGTTGAACTGCGGCTGCCACTTCTCGTCGAACCAGCGCGCGCCGTAGGAATTGGCCATGGCGGAGAGGAACGCCATGTTCTCGCCCCAGCCGGCCTTGCCGCGCAGGCAGATGCCGTAGACGCCGGCGCTCTTGTCGGTGAGCTTCTTGGCGGCGTCGACGACGAAATCCCAGGTGGGGCTTTCCGGCATCTTGAGGCCGGCCTTGTCGAACAGGTCGGTGCGGTACATCACCATCGAGCTCTCGCCGTAGAATGGCGCGGCGTAGAGCTTGCCGTCGACCGAGACCGCATCCTTGATCTTGGGCAGGAGGTCGGCGACGTCGTAGTCGGCGCCGAGATTGGCGAGCGGCACCAGCCAACCCTTCTTGGCCCAGATCGGCACCTCGTAGGTGCCGATGGTGAGGACGTCGAACTGGCCGCCCTTGGTGGCGATGTCGGTGGTGACGCGCTGGCGCAGCACGTTCTCTTCCAGCGTCACCCATTTGACGCTGATATCGGGGTTCTTCTTGGTGAATTCACCCGTCAGCCCCTGCATGCGGATCATGTCGCCGTTGTTCACGGTGGCAATCGTCAGGGTCGTTTCAGCCATCGCGGGGACAGCCAGCAGGACAGACGCGCCACAGACGGCGCCGAGGACGTGTTTCACGGTGACCTCCCTAAGCTCGCGCTTTTGAGCATATGCCCACGCGTTGGGCGTATGTTCGGCTGAGGGCGGGCCGTTGTCAAGCAGGCGCGCGGACGTTTCGGCAACTTATGAGTGCTGCGATGCGGGGAGCTCGTGCGTCGCCCTCCCCGTCATGCCCCGCGAAGGGGCATCCAGTACTCCGTGCCGTCTGTCGGTTTGCCTCAAGCGGCGCTGCGGCGTCCTGGATCGTCCGCCTGCCGCCTTCGCTAAACCTTCGGCGCCCCCAGACCTCAACCCCGGCGAAGCCTTGGCGTAGCCGGGTCGCGGACGACGACAGCGGCGTGGGTGGCGAAATCCCTGCCTCGCGCCCCGCGCGGAAACGACGAACCGCCTCAGCGCTCCAGAATCGCCCTTGCGGTCGCCTCGTCCGTAATCAGACCGTTGATCAGCCGCCCATTCAGCGCCGCCGCGATCGCCGGCACCTTGGCTGCGCCGACGGCGGCGCCGATCGTCGTGGTCTTCGCCGGGACCTCCGGCGGAATGCTGGTCAACCGTTTGTTGGTGCCGGCCTTCAGCAGGCGGCCCTTGGAATCATAGGCCCAGCCCGTGATCTCGCCGATCGCCCCTTGCCGCATCATCTCGAACAATTCGTCGCGGGTGACGAAGCCGTCGACATGGACCTGCGCCTTCTGGTCCATCTGGCCGATGCCGACGAGGCGCAAATCCGCCTTCTCCGCGACCGCCTTCACCTTCGCGATCGGCTCGATCCGGACCATCTTGTTGCGCTCGTCCTCGGACGACATCAGGAACGGTAGCGGCATCGGGTAATGCCGTGCGCCGGTGCGATCGGCGAGCCGGCCGACGGTATCGTAGAAGCTCGCAGAACCGTCGGCGGAGATGTTGCCGACGAGCGAGACGATCTGGTGATTGGGCCGGTCGATCGGCGTGACGCGCTCGACCGCGGCGCGCACGGCGCGTCCCGTCCCGAGCGCGACGATGACGGGGGTTTCCGAACGCAGAGTGGAATCGAGCAGGTTGGCGCAGCGTTCGGCTATGCCCGCTGTGGCCTGCGGCGCGGCGGGATCAGCCGGCACCACCTCGCAATAGGTAAGCTCGAAACGCTCCTTCAGACGCGCCGCCAATTCCATGCACGCGGCGATGGGGTGTTCGAGCCGGAAGGTGATGAGCCGTTCGGCGAGACATAGCGACACCAGCCGCTGCGCCGACGCGCGCGACACCTGGAGCATCTTCGCGATCTCGTCCTGGGTGTGACCGGCAATGAAATAGAGCCAGCCGGCACGCGCAGCGTCGTCGAGCCTGGACTTTTCGTTCTCGGCGGCCATGGCAGGCGTCAGGCGTCCTTCCAGAAATCGATCATGCGCGCGAAGACCCGGTCGGCCCCCGCACCCAACAGTATAGCCTGCCCGTCGCGTCCGCGATAATGGCTGCCGCCGGCAAATCCCCAGACCGTCATGCCGGCCGCCTTGCCCGCCTGCACGCCGCTCGGACTATCCTCGATCACCAGCGTGCGCGCAGGTTGCGCGCCCATCTGCTCGGCCGCGTACAGAAAGAGATCGGGCGCCGGCTTGCCGTGCCTGACCATCTGCGCGGTGTAGATCCGGTCGCCGAAATGCGCCCGCAGGCCGGTGACGTCAAGGGAGAGCGCGACACGGTCGATGTCGCTGGAGGAAGCCACGCAGAATGGTGCCCGCAGGCCCGACAAGATCATATCGACATCAGAAACCGGATGAAGCGCCTTTTCGAACGCCATCAACACGCGCGACTTCAGCCGGGACGGAAAATCGACCGGCATTGCGTGGCCGAGCTCGCGATAATGCCGAGTAATTGCGCTCGTGCTTCGTCCAAGGAACAGCTCCAGCGCTTGTGCAAGTGTCAGCGATATCCCGGATTCGGACAGCTCGTCCGACAGGCATTGACAGCTCAACAGCTCGCTGTCGACGAGCACACCGTCGCAATCGAAGATAATGAGATCGAACTGACCAGGATCCATTCGGTCATTCGATCATATGCTCACCTGTTGAGCAATAGCTCACTGAAGCCGATCGTAGTCGGCGGCAGCCTCATCTCCGCTGATTATAAACGTCGATGCACACCGCCCCGAGCAGGACCAGGCCCTTGATGACCTGCTGATAGTCGATGCCGATGCCGAGGATGGACATGCCGTTGTTCATCACGCCCATGATCATGGCGCCGACCACGGCGCCACCGACGCGGCCGACACCGCCATAGGCCGAGGCGCCGCCGATGAAGCAGGCCGCGATGACGTCGAGCTCGAAGCCGAGGCCCGCCTTCGGCGTTGCTGTGTTGAGGCGCGCGGCGAAGACGAGGCCGGCGAGCGCAGCGAGCACGCCCATGTTGACGAAGGTGAGGAAGGTCAACCGTTCCGTCTTGATGCCCGACAGGCTTGCCGCTTTCGCATTGCCGCCAACCGCGTAGACCTGCCGACCGATGACGGTGCGGCGGGTGACGAAACCGTACAGCGCGATCAGCGCGGTCATGATGACCAGCACGTTCGGCAGACCGCGATGCGAGGCGATCAGATAGGTGAAATAGAGCACAGCGCAAGCCAGGAGAATGCTCTTGCCGAGGAAGAACGCGTAAGGCTCGACCTCGATGCCGTGCAGCTGCTCGCGCGAGCGCCCCTTGGCGCTGGCGTAGACGAGGCCGAGCGCGAGCACCGCACCGACCAGCATCGACGTCGGATGCAGCGTGCCGGCCTCGGGCAGCATCTCCGGAATGAAGCCGGAGGACAGCTTCTGGAAGGTGGCCGGGAACGGTCCTAGTGACTGGCCTTGCAATACCGCAAGCGCGAGGCCCTTGAACACCAGCATGCCGGCCAGCGTCACGATGAAGGACGGTATCTTGAAATAGGCCACCCAATAGCCCTGTGCGGCGCCGATCGCCGCGCCCAGCAGCAGGCAGGCGATAAAGGCGAGCGTGTAGTCGACCTTGTAGGTCACCATGAGCACGGCAGCCACCGCGCCGACGAAGCCCGCGACCGAGCCGACCGAGAGGTCGATATGGCCGGTGACGATGACGAGCAGCATGCCGAGCGCCATGATGACGATGTAGCTGTTCTGGAGCACCAGATTGGTCAGGTTGAGCGGCTGCAGCAGCGTGCCGCCAGTCATGACCTGGAAGAACAGCATGATCGCGATCAGCGACATCAGCATGCCGTAATTGCGCAGATTGTTCTTGATGAAGCTGCCGTGCCGGCCCTCCTCGGGCAGCGAAACCGTCTTGTCGGTCATGGCTGCGATCCTCCCATCTCCGCACCCGCAAGGGCGCTGCTTCCATAATTTCTGTCGTTGCGCATGATGGCGCGCATGATCTTTTCCTGCGTCGCATCACGTCCCTTGAACTCGCCGACGAAGGCGCCGTCGTTCATGACACAGATGCGGTCGCAGATGCCGAGTAGCTCGGGCATCTCCGAGGAGATCACCACCACGCCGCGGCCGGCTTCTGCAAGCTCGTTGATGATACAGTAGATCTCGTATTTGGCACCGACGTCGATGCCCCGGGTCGGCTCGTCCAGGATCAAGACCTTGGGGTCGGTCATCAGCCATTTCGACAGCACGACCTTTTGCTGGTTGCCGCCGGAGAGCTGGCTGGTCTCCTGATAGACGTCGGAGCAGCGGATGCGCATCCGGTTGCGGTAGTCGCTGGCGACCTTCAGCTCGGCGATGTCGTCGATGACGCGGCGAGGAGCGACCTGGTCGAGGCTTGCGAGCGTGATGTTCTTGCGGACGTCGTCGGCGAGGATCAGCCCTAGCTGCTTGCGGTCCTCCGTGACATAGGCAAGGCCGGCGTCGATCGCGGCCGCCACGTTGGGCAGCACGATCTCATGACCCTCGAGCCGGATGCGACCGCTGATCGTGGTGCCCCACGACCGGCCAAACAGGCTCATGGCGAATTCGGTGCGGCCGGCGCCCATCAATCCGGCAATGCCGACGACTTCGCCGCGCTTCACGCTGAAATCGACGTTCTTGATCACCTGCCGCTCGGGATGGATGGGATGGTAGACCGACCAGCTCTCGACGGTGAGAACGGGCTCGCCGATCTTTGCGCTGCGCTCCGGAAAGCGGTGGGCGAGATCGCGGTTGACCATGCTGCGGATGATGCGGTCTTCCTGGATCGGCTCGGCGTGGCAATCGATGCTGTCGACGGTGCGGCCGTCGCGCAGCACCGTGATGTGGTCGGCGACCTTGGCGACCTCGTTCAGCTTGTGCGAGATCAGGATCGAGCCGATGCCCTGCGCGCGGAACGCCATCAGCCGCTCCAGCAGTGCGGCGCTGTCGGCCTCGTTGAGGCTCGCGGTCGGCTCGTCCAGGATCAGCATCCGCACCCGCTTGGACAGCGCCTTGGCGATCTCGACCAGCTGTTGCTTGCCGACGCCGAGATCGGTGATCAGCGTATCCGGCGATTCCTTGAGGCCGACCTGCGCGAGCAGGTCGCGCGTGCGCCGATACACCTCGTCGCGGTCGATGACGCCAAGCTTTGACGGCGGATGCGACAGGAAGATGTTTTCGGCAATCGACATCAGCGGGATCAGCGCGAGCTCCTGATGGATGATGATGATCCCGAGCGCCTCGGAATGGTTGATGTCGCGGAAGCGGCGCTCCTCGCCATCGAAGATGATGGTGCCCTCGTAGCTGCCGGCCGGGTAGACGCCGCTGAGGACCTTCATCAGCGTGGACTTACCGGCACCGTTCTCGCCGACGAGGGCGTGGATCTGCCCGGCTTCAACCGAGAAGTTGACATCACGCAGCGCCTGCACACCGGAAAAGCTCTTGTTGACGTTACGCATCTCCAGCATTGCGGTCATGATTTCACGTCCCTCAATCAGTGTTAGATCACCTCTCCCCGCTCGCGGCGAGAGGTCGGATCGCATCGTTCGATGCGATCCGGTGAGGGGAGTCTCCGCGAGACGGACTGCTTCCTTCCTCGCGGAGGCTTCCCCTCACCCTAACCCTCTCCCCGCAAGCGGGGAGAGGGAAAAGCAAAGAAGCCTACTGGAACTGCGACTTCTTGTAGTAGCCGCTCTCGACCAGGACCTTCTCCCAATTGTCCTTATAGACCACGACCGGCTTGAGCAGATAGGACGGCACGGTCTTGGCGCCGTTCTCGTAGGTCTTGGTGTCATTGACGGTGACCTGCTTGCCGGCAAGCGCAGCGTCGACCATGTCGGCGGTCACCTTGGCGAGATCGCGGGTGTCCTTGAAGATGGTCGAATACTGGTCGCCGCGCAGCATCGCCTTGATCGAGGGCACCTCGGCATCCTGGCCCGAGATGATAGGCATCGGCTGGCCGGCGCTGCCATAACCGACGCCCTTCAGTGAGGAGATGATGCCGATCGACAGGCCGTCATACGGCGACAGCACCGCGTTGACCTTCTTGTTGCCGTAGTAGGCACTGAGCAGATTGTCCATGCGGGCCTGCGCGGTGGCGCCGTCCCAGCGCAACGTCGCGACTTTATCCATGCCCATCTGACCGGAGACGACGACGAGCTTGCCGCTGTCGATGTACGGCTTCAGCACACTCATCGCGCCGTTGTAGAAGAAGTAAGCGTTGTTGTCGTCGGGCGAGCCGCCGAACAGCTCGATGTTGAACGGGCCCTTGCCGTCCTTAAGACCGAGGCCCTGCACGATCGATTCGGCCTGGAGCACGCCAACCTGGAAATTGTCGAACGTGGCGTAATAGTCGACGTTCGGCGTGCCGCGGATCAGGCGGTCATAGGCGATCACGGTGATGCCTTTTGCTTTCGCCTGCTTGAGCACGTCGGAGAGCGTGGTGCCGTCGATCGCGGCGATCACCAGCGCTTTCGCGCCTTTGGTCACCATGTTCTCGACCTGCGAGAGCTGGTTCGGAATGTCGTCCTCGGCATATTGCAGGTCGGTGTTGTAGCCGCGCTCCTTCAGCACCTTCACCATATTGTTGCCATCGTCGATCCAGCGCGCCGACGATTTGGTCGGCATGGCGATGCCGACTGTTGCTTTGTCCTGGGCCGAGGCGGTGACGCCCGCGGCCATCGTCGCAGCGCCGGCCAGCGCCAGCGCGAGGAAGGTCGTCTTCAGTTTCAACATGTTTCACTCCCTTGGATGTCAGACTGTTTTTTCGTGTCGTCGAGAAATTCGGTGTGCGGCTTCTAGCCTCCTATGCGAGCTTGACGTCAGGCTCCGCGCGACCGCGCGCGGTGGCCTCCAACAGGAAGGTGTAGCCGGCTTGCGGATCGGCGGCACGCGCCGCCGCATCCATGTCCTGCCAGGCCGAGGTGACGAGGAGACGCGACAGACCAGGACCGACAAAAGCGGGGCAGCTCGCCTGCTTTGCCGGCACGCTCAGCGAACGCAGGCGTTCGCCTTGCGGAGAGTAGACGTCGATGCGGCTCGCGCCCCAGCACGCGTTCCAAATCTGCCCGTCGGCATCGCACACCGAACCGTCGAGGCCGCCAACGCCGGTGTGGCGCAGCAGCACCTCCGGCTCGCCGCGCGGCAGGCCGGTGACGGGATTGAGCGGCACCGCGTAGAGCACCGCGCGCGCCGTGTCGGCGAAGTAGCCCGTGGCGCCATCGGGCGAGAAGCAGATCGAGTTGGGAATGCTGATGCGCGGAAACAGCATCGATATCTCGCCGTGATGGAACGCGTAGATCGCGCCTGCCCCTGCTTCCGCCTTCCGACCCATAGTGCCGATCCAGAACGTGCCGGAGGGATGCACGCGGGCATCGTTGGAGCGGGTCGCGGGATTGTCGGCTTCAAGCGGACAGAGCAGCCTCATCGCGCCGTCGGCAATTTTGCGGATATAGAGGCCGTCTTCCGCGACGATCAACTGCCTTTCGGCATCGATCCGCCCAAGCGCGCTCGCCATCCGGCCCAGCGCATGAACGCGAATGCTGCCGCTGCCGAGCTGCGCCTCGAACAGTCGCCCCTCCCGGATATCGAACCACCAGGCGGTGTCCGTGGTCACGTCATAGGTCGGCCCCTCGCCGAGATGGCAAGGATCGTCCGAAAGAACCGAGGTCGGCACCTGTTCCATCAGGACGTCCTCACCGCAAAGCGATAGACCGTATGATGGCGATAGACCTCGCCGGGCGCTAGGCGCGGGCTCGGGAAATCCGGCCGGTTCGGTGCGTCCGGCCAGATATGCGGCTCCAGGCACATCGCGTCCGACTGCCGGTAGAGCTTGCCGCCCTTGCCCGAAATCGTGCCGTCGAGATAATTGCCCGAATAGACCTGCAGACCGGGCTGATCGGTGAACAGCTCCATGATGCGCCCCGAGCGCGGCGCCTCCAGTCGCGCCGCGAGACTGAGCTTACCGTCGCGCGCGAGACAGTAGGTATGGTCGTAGCCCCTGCCGTTGCGCAATTGCTGGTCGCTCTCGCGGATGCGCTCGCCGATCGGCCGAGGCTCCCGGAAATCGAACGGCGTGCCGGCAACGCTGCGCGGCGGCTCCGGCAACGGAATGGCCGTGGGGTCGATCGCGAGGAAATGCCCGGCCGCGACCGTCAGCTTGTGATCGAGAATGGGCGTGCCTGATGTCGCGCCCTCCAGATTGAAGAAGCTGTGGTTGGTCAGGTTGACGATGGTCGGCCGGTCGGTCCGCGCCTCCATGATCAGGGATAGCTCAGCCGGGCCGGTAACACGATAGGTCAGGCGCACATCGAGCCGACCGGGATAGTTTTCCTCGCCATGCGAGCTCGTGTAGGTCAGCGTGACCGCGGGCTCGGCGCCATCGTCGACCTCCGCAATGTCCCAGAGCTTGCGGTCGAAGCCGTCGAGGCCGCCATGCAGCGCATTCGGACCGTTGTTGACGGGAAGCTGCACCGTCTCGCCGTCCAGCGAAAATTGTCCGTTGGCGATGCGATTGGCATAGCGGCCGACGGTGGCGCCGAAGAACTTTCGTTCGGCGAGATAGCCGGCAAACCCATCATGGCCGAGCACGACGTCGTCGTGGCCGCCCTTGCCGTCCGGCGCGATCAAGGCCTGCAAGACTGCACCATGGGTGATGATGCGCGCCTCGAACCCGCCCTCGCCGCGCAGCACGATGCGGTCCACCTTGCGGCCGTCCGGCAGCGTTCCGAACACGTCTCTTTCTGTTTTCGATCCAGCCATGATCAACCCACAAACGGTTCGACGATCGTGCGCCTGCCGAGCAGGAAGGCGTCCGCGACGAGACGAAGCGGCGCCAAATCGACGTCGCTCGCGCCTGTCGCGGCGAGCGCGACGAAGTGCCGGTAAAGCTCCCGATATTCCTCATCGGGCGCCTCGGCAACGGTCTTGCCGTCGATCGCCATGATCCGGCCGCCGCGTGATAGCGTCATCCGGCCCTGGTCGGTTTCGACGAGGATATCCCAGCTCTGCGGCCCGGTCTGGCGGAAGTCGAACTCGGCGGTCACAGGTAGGCCGTCGATGTCGGTCAGCGTCAGCTTCGCGGCGATCGGCGCCTGGCAATTGGCGGGGAAGGCGAGCTCGGCCGCGTTGACGAACACGGGCTTCGGCAGGATCCTGGTCAGGATCGACAGCGCATTGATGCCGGGATCGAACACCCCGAGCCCGCCCGGCTCCCAGATCCATGCCTGCCCGGGATGCCAGACGCGGACGTCCTCTTTCCAGTTGACGTGCACGGAACGGATGCGGCGCGCGGCGAGCCACTCGCGCGCCGGCTCGACTGCCGGCGCATGGCGCGAATGCCAGGTCGCAAACAGCGTTCGCTTGGTCTCACCCGCCATCGCGATCAGCGGATCGAGCTCGGCAACGCCGGCGCCGGGCGGCTTCTCCAGCATGACGTGCTTGCCGGCCCTCAGCGCTGCGACCGCCTGGGCGCGGCGCACTTGAGGCGGCGTGCAGAGCGACACCGCGGCGATCGGCGGACCTTTTTCCAGCAGCTCCTCGATGGTCGCGAAATGCGGCAGATCCGGCAACGAGGCATTGCGGCTGGCGACGGCGGCCAGCGTCGCGCCGGGAACCGCTGCAATGGCGCCGACATGCTGGTCCCGCGCGATCTTGCCGAAGCCGACGATGGCGATGCGAAGTTCAGTCACGATGTTTCTCCAGCTTCCGCGGACGGCAGCGCTTCGGCCGGTACAGTCTCGATCACTGTACCCTCGTGGCGGCGCATGCCGTTGTGAATGACGTAGACCATCGCCTCCGCCGCAGTCGTGGCATCACCGGCGGCGATGGCATCGACGATCTTCTGATGCCAGAGCAGAACGGTGTCGCGGTCCTCCGGTTCGACCGGTGCGCTGAGCAGGAATGAGGCGCGCAACGCAGCCTCGACGACGTGCCCGATCGAGCGCATGAACAGATTTCCGGAGGCGCGCGCCACGGCGACGTGGAGCGCGAGGTCGGCATCGGCGAAGCCAACGGAGTCGGAGGCTTCAAGTCGCATCCGCTCCATGCAGCGCCGAAGCTCGGATAGATCCTGCTCCGACCGCTGCGCCGCCGCCAACATCGCCGCGCGCGGCTCGACCGCGAGGCGGATCTCGGCCAGGTCGTTGAGGAAACGCTTGTCGATCCCGGCGTCCAGGTGCCAGGCCAGCACGTCGGCGTCGAACATATTCCAGGCGACGCGTTCGCGCACGACGGTGCCGACGCGGGCCTTGGTGGTGAGCAGGCCCTTGGCGACCAGCGTCTTGACGCTCTCCCGCAATACCGGCCGCGACACCCCGAACATCGCGATCATTTCGGCATCGCCAGGCAGGCGCGTTCCCTCCGCGTAGCGACCGGCAATGATGTCAACGCCGATCGAGCGGGCCACCTCCGCGTGATTGGAGTGCGCCCGGCGCATCGGGATGACGAGGATGCGCGAGGTGGTCATGAGACTGCTCCCAGGCGCTTTGCCACGGGTCGGCGCGCGAGCGCGACCAACCCCTGTTGCAAGGCGATGAAGGCGAACAGCAGCACGCCGGTCGCGATCTTGGTCCACCAGCTCGACAGTGTTCCGTCGAAATTGATATAGGTCTGAATCATGCCCTGGATCAGCACGCCCAGGAAGGTGCCGATCACCGAGCCCTGCCCGCCCGTGAGCAGCGTGCCGCCGATCACGACGGCCGCGATGCTGTCAAGCTCGACGCCGACGGCGGACAGCGAATAGCCGGCGCTGGTGTAGAAGGAGAAGACGATGCCGGCGATGCCGGCGAGCAGGCTCGACAGCATGTAGATCTTCACCGTCATCTTGCCGACGGCGACCCCCATCAGGCTAGCGGTCGCCCGGCTGCCGCCGAGCGCATAGACATTGGCGCCGAACCGGGTGAGCTGCAGCAGCAATGCGCCGCCGATCACGATCGCAAGCATGATGATCGCGACCGCCGTCAGCCGTCCACCGCCGGGTAGTCGCAGTGCGAAGTCCGACACGGTGGAATAGACAGGTGCTGTGATCGGCACCGATTCCGTCGAGAGCAGGAAGCTGGCACCCCGGGCCAAGAACATGCCGGCGAGCGTCACGATGAAAGGCGGCAAATCGAAGACATGGATCACCGCGCCCATCGCCGCTCCGAAGGCGGCCGAGAGCGCGAGAATGGCGACGAAGGCGACCAGGGGCGGCATTCCCCAGCGCTCGATCGCCAGCGCGACGAACACCGTGGTGAAGCCGATCACCGAGCCGACCGAGAGATCGATGCCGCCGGAAATGATGACGAAGGTCATACCGGTCGCGACGATGCCCAGGAAGGCGTTGTCGGTGAGGAGATTGCCGACCACGCGAGTGGAAGCGATGTTGGGAAACTGCATCGCGCAGAGCGCGAATCCGGCGACGAGCACGATCGCCGTGATGAGGACGGGCGGCAGGCCTTTCATGCCTTGGTCCTCCGCAGCCGTGCCACGACGCCGGCAAAGCCGGACAGCTTCGGCGATTGCAGCAGCAGCACGGCGAGCACCACCACCGCCTTGACCAGCAAATTGAACTCCGGCGGATAGCCCGACAGCAGAATGCCCGTGTTCATGGTCTGGATGATCAGCGCGCCGAGTACGGCCAGCACGAGACTGAAGCGGCCGCCGAACAGGGAGGTGCCGCCGATCACCACCGCGAGGATGGCATCAAGCTCAAGCCAGAGGCCGGCATTGTTGGCATCCGCGCCCATAATGTCGGCCGCCGCGATGACGCCGGCAAGCGCAGCGCAAACGCCGCACCAGACATAGACCGCCAAAATCATCGCGCGCGTGCCGACGCCGGCGAGCTCGCTTGCCCGCGCATTGCCGCCAGTGGCCTCGATCAGCAATCCGAGTGCCGAGCCGCGCACCACCGCGCCGGTGAGGATCAGCATGCCCAGCGCAATCGCGACCGGCACCGGCAGGCCGAGGATAGAGCCATTGCCGAGCGAGACCAGATCGGGCGAGGAGAAGGTCACGATGCGGCCTTCGGTAATGAGCTGGGCGATGCCGCGCCCCGCCACCATCAGGATCAAGGTCGCCACGATCGGCTGCATGCCGAGCACCGCGACGAGAAATCCGTTCCACAATCCGCAGATCAGGCCCGCGCCGAGCGCAGCCGCCAGCACCACGGCCGGACTATGGGTGTCGGCGAGGCTCGCCGCGATCGCGCCCGAGATCGCCATCACCGCGCCGACCGACAGATCGATGCCGCGCGTCGCGATCACCAGGACCATGCCGAGCGAGAGCAGCGCCACCGGCGTGCCGCGGTTGAGCACGTCGACCAGGCTGCCGAACAGCCGGCCGTCCTGGAGGCGCAGATCGAAGAATTGCGGCGATACCACGCGATCGACCGCCAGGATGACGATCAACGCGAGGATCTGGGCAAGGCCGCGGCGCGGCAACAGCGCGGTCATGCCCTGCCCTCATGCGCGACACTGGCCCCATTGGCGGCGATCGCGGCGAGAATGCTGCCGACGTCGATGGCCTCGCCGGCGAGCTCCTCGACATGAGCGCGGTCGCGCAGCACCACCACGCGGTCGGAATAGGTCACGATCTCGTCGAGCTCGGAGGAAATCACGAGCAGCGCAAGTCCGTCGTCGCAGAGCTCGCGTATCAGGCGGATGATCTCGGCATGCGCGCCGACGTCGATGCCGCGGGTCGGCTCGTCCAGCACGAGCAGCCGTGGCGAGGTCGCAAGCCACCGTGCCAGCAGGACCTTCTGCTGATTGCCGCCGGACAGCAGGCCAACGGGACGCTCCGGATCGGGCGGGCGAATGTCGAGCATCTTGACGTAACGGCTTGCGATCTCGTCCTGCTCGCGTCGCGACAGCGGCCGATGTAGACCGCGCTTGGCCTGGAGCGCGAGCACGATGTTCTCGCGAACGGTGAGCTCGGCGACGATGCCGTCGGTCTTGCGCTCCTCAGGGCAATAGCCAAAGCCGTGGCGCACGCCGTCGCGCGGCGAGTGAAGCCGGACAGGCGCGCCTTCCACCCTCGCCTGCCCGCCATCGGCGCGCTCGGCGCCGAACACCAGCCGCGCCGTCTCGGTCCGGCCCGAGCCGAGCAGGCCGGCGAGTCCGACGACCTCGCCATGGCGCAGCTCGAGATTGAACGGCGCGACATAGCCTGATTTGCCATAATTCTCGAAGCTCGCGCAGACTTCGCGGGCCTGATGGTCGCGCGTCGCGGCCCGCGCGCTGGTGGTCTCGGCCAGCTCGCGGCCGAGCATCATCCGGATCAGCTCGAGCCGCGACAGCGACGCGGTCTCGCGTTCGCCGACAAGGCGACCATTTCGCAAAACGGTGATTCGATCGGAGATCTCGTAGACCTGGTCGAGGAAATGGCTGACGAAGACGATGCCAATGCCGCGCTTGGCAAGCTGACGCATGATGCGAAAGAGGATCTCGACCTCATGGCGATCGAGGCTCGCGGTCGGCTCGTCCAGGATCAGCACGCGCGCGGAGAGATCGACGGCGCGCGCGATCGCGGTGACATGCTGAATCGCCACCGAGTAATTGCCAAGCGGCGCTGATACGTCGATGTCGAGACCGAAATCCGCGAGCAGCGACTTCGCGCGGCGTCGCATCTCGCCCTCGCGCACGACGCCGAAGCGCATCGGCTGCCGGTCCAGGAACAGGTTCTGCGCCACCGAGAGATTCGGCAGCAAATTGACCTCCTGGTAGACCGTGGCAATGCCGGCCTGAACCGCCGCTTTGGCCGTGCGCGGCGCGACCTCTTCGCCGCCCAGCCTGACGATGCCGGCATCGCGTGGAAATACGCCCGTGACGACCTTGATCAGCGTGGACTTGCCGGCGCCGTTCTCACCAAGCAGCGCATGGATCTCGCCGGCGCGAAGCGTGAAGTCGACCTCCTGCAACGCACGCACGGCGCCAAAGCTCTTGCTGATCCCACGCACCTCCAGCAGGGAAGCAGCGGAATCCTGGCTGTTCTCCATGACAAATTCACTCCCAAGGGCGCCCGCTTACAATGCGGACACGGAGCCTGTTGGTTCGCGCAGCGGTTTCGACCGGGATCGCCGGACTGCCGAAGCGCGGCCGTCCGGCGACACTCTCGCCTCAGTAACCGAGGCCCTTCTTGCTGTCGTAGATCTTCTGCGGATCATCGGTGGCGGTGTAGAGCTTGGATTCCGTCTGGATCCATTTCGGCGGAACGGTACCCTTGTCCTTGAAGGCCGCGATGGCATCGAGAGCGGGGCCTGCCATGTTCGGCGTCAGCTCGACCGTGGCATTGGCTTCGCCGGCGACCATCGCCTTGAAGATGTCGGGGACCGCATCGATCGAGACGGTGAGAATCTCCTTGCCCGGCTTGAGCCCGGCTTCCTTCATCGCCTGGATCGCGCCGACCATCATGTCGTCGTTGTGCGCATAGACCGCGCAGATCGACTTGCCGCCACCTTCGGCCTTGATGAAGCTTTCCATCACTTCCTTGCCCTTGGCGCGGGTGAAGTCGCCGGTCTGGCTGCGCACCACCTTCAGGTTGGCATGCTTGGCGATAGCAGTGTCAAAACCCTTCTTGCGGTTGGCGGCGACGCTCGCGCCGACCGTGCCCTGCAATTCGACGATGTTGCAGGCCTTGGCGCCGACGGTCTTCGCTAGCCAGTCGCCCGCGACCTCGCCTTCGTGAACGCTGTCGGAGGTCACGGCGGTGAGATAGAGCTCCTTGCCGGAGGGATCAATGTCGCGGTCGAGCAGCACGACCGGGATCTTGGCCTCCTTGGCTTCCTTCAGCACCGAGTCCCAGCCGGTCGAGACGACGGGCGCGAGGAAGATCGCATCGACGTTCTGCGCGATAAAGGAGCGGATCGCCTTGATCTGGTTCTCCTGCTTCTGCTGCGCGTCGGCGATCTTGAGATTGACCTTGCGCTTGGTGGCCTCCTGCTTGGAGACCGAGGTCTCGGCCGCGCGCCAGCCGGATTCCGATCCGATCTGCGAAAAACCGATGGTGAGTTCGGCGGCATGCGCCGGCAGCGCGAGTAGCAACGCGGCCGTGGCACTGGCCGCAAAGAGGGCTTTGAGGATCATCAGGCGTGTCTCCCAAAATGTTTTCCGGGGGCGCCGATTGGTAGCATCGCACCCGCAGGCCGACCTTTGAGGCGGCGGGAGGGACTATTTCACGGAAGTTTGGTTCCGACTAGTCATATTATTTGACTATTGCGGGCGAAAGCGCACGCGAACGGATGGACGACTTCTATGACACGCATAGCGCGATTTTGTTCCGGCGATGCAACGAAGAGATGAAGAAAATGATACGCCAGTTCGGACGAGGGCACTGAGGACGGTGACAGACAGACCCGCAACCTCTTCTCCCCGTCATTGTGGAGGAAACAGAGTTTTCGCGTCTATCGAGCAAAGCGACTTGTGAAGAGTCCCCTCACCCGGAATTCGCGCGTTGCGGGAATTCCGGCCACTCCCCGCCTGCGGGGAGAGGCGAAGGGCAGCGAGCTAGATCAGCTTCCGCTGCGCCAGATTCTTCATCAGCGCGCCGATGCCGAATGTCCAGGGCTCGCACTCGTCGCTGGTCCGCATGCGGTTGACGAGCTTGCCGAGCTGGGGCGCCGAGATCGTGACGATGTCGTCGCGCTTGTGGGTGAACCCCTGTCCCGGCGCGTCGCGATCCTTGACCGGCGCGAACATGGTCCCGAGGAACAGCACGAAGCCATCAGGATATTGGTGCACCTTGCCGATGGTCTGCTCGACCAGATCGGTCGGATCGCGGCTGATCATGCTGATCGAGGAATGGCCGTCGAGGACGAAACCGTCCTGCCCCTTGACGTTCAGGCTGATGTCGAGCTTGCGGGCGTCGTCGAGGGTAAAGCTGTCGTCGAACAGGCGCAGCAGCGGGCCGATGGAGCACGAGGCGTTGTTGTCTTTGGCCTTCGACAACAGCAGTGCCGAACGGCCCTCGAAGTCGCGCAGATTGACGTCGTTGCCGAGGGCGCCACCGACGATCGTGCCGCGGCTCGAGACGAACAGCACCAGCTCCGGCTCGGGGTTGTTCCAGGTCGACTTCGGATGCAGCCCCGCATCCATGCCGGTGCCGACCGACGACAAGGTCGGCGCCTTGGTGAAGACCTCGGCATCGGGGCCAATGCCGACCTCGAGATATTGGCTCCAGGCGTTCTGGTCGATCAGCACCTGCTTCAGGTGCATCGCCTTGTCCGAGCCCGGCTTGAGCTTCGACAGATCGTCGCCGATCAGCCGGGTCACTTCCTTCCGGATCGCTTCGGCCGAGGCCGGATTGCCCTTTGCCCGCTCCTCGATCACGCGCTCCAGCATCGAGATGGCAAAGGTGACGCCGGCCGCCTTCAGCGTCTGGAGATCGACGGGCGCAAGCAACCACGGCTTTTTCGGATCGCGCTGATCGGGAGGCGTGTTGGCGACGATGGCCTCGAGATCGCCGATGCGCTCGCCCTTGGTCGCGGCAAGCGCCTTCGCCGGATTGTCTTCCTCGCAGAGTGCGCTGACGGTCGGGAATTTTGCGGTGACGTCGAACACACCATCGCCGCGCACGGCGACCACGGCCGGGCCATTCGCCTGCGGCAGCCAGACGCGGCCGACGAGCGTTCCCCGCGTGCCGTCCTCGGGAAGAAGGTCCTTTACCGTCAATGTCGTCATGGGCGTATCCTCGCTCTTTTCGGATCGGCCTCGCTCGCGGAGGCCTATCACATTGGCGAAGACCAATAAACGTCTGGGACGGGAAGTCCAGCGCGGCAGCCCGCCGCGCTTCTATGCCCCCGCCCGCGCTTTTCGGGCCGCAATCTGCTGAAGCGCCCAGCGCGCGTTCTTGCGCACCTCGGGATCGGGATCGTCGGCGATGACGGCAAGGAACGCTTCGCCGTCGTGGTGGGCGATCTCGCCAAGCGCAGCCGCCGCCTCTTTCCGCAGATTAGCCTGCTCATGGTTCACGCAGTTGCCGATCGGGCGCACCGCGCGCTCGATCTTCATCCGGCCAAGGCTGCGGATTGCCTTCAGCCGCACCTGCCAGAACTCGTCACTGAGCGAAGCGATGAGCTGGTCGGCGGCAATCGATCCGTTGACGTTGAGGCCCAGCGTTTCCGCGGCCATCTCCCGCACCATCCAGTCCGAATCCTTCAACGCGCGCGTGATCATCTCGGCCGCGGGCTTCATCTGCGAGAAGGCGAGCGCGCTGACGGCGGCACGGCGCACATGCGCGTCGGGATCGTTGATCAGCGCGGTCAGCGCCGGAATTGATTCCTCCAGCTTGAGGAACCCGATCACGCCGATCGCCTGCACCCGCACGGCGGCATCGGAATCCTGGAGCGCTTCCAGCGCCGGTTTCAGTGTGTCCTTGCAGCGCAGCTCCTTCAGCGCACGCAACGCGCCCATGCGGACGAAGGCGTGGGCATGCTTGACCAGCGGCAGGATGATCTCGGCGCAAGCCGGATCCTTGAACTCCGCCATGCTGTCGGCCGCGGGGGACGCAACGATTCGTTCAGGATCGACGAGCAGCTTCACCAGCGCAGCCGCGGCCTCCGGCCCGTCGAACTCGCCGAGCGCCATCGCGACCTGCTGGCGGACGCCGGCATCAGGATCGGCGACCATTTTGGCGAGATGGCCGACGGCGGCGGGATCGCCGGAATGGCCGAGCGCGATGATCGCGACGCGGCGCTCCCCTGGATCGGCAGCCTGGAGCCGCTCGTCGGCGTCTTCGAGATCGTCGTAGGATTCGAACGGGCTCGACATGGCTACCTCAGGAGATAAGGAATGTTGACGGTGACGGCGCCGGTCGGGCAATCCGCCTCGCAGGGCATGCAGTACCAGCATTCGTCATAGGCCATGTAGGCCTTGTTGGTCATATCGCTGATACGCAGTACGTCGAGCGGACAGACGTCGACGCACACCGTGCAGCCCTTGTCCGCGATGCATTTGGCGTCATCGACGACCACCGGAACCGATGTCTGATAGGAAGCGAGAGGCATCGTATGTCTCCTGTATTTGTGCGGCGGGTCAGGCTGTCGCGCGGATGCGCTGCTTGTCGTAGAGATCCTTCTCATCGTCGGCGATCGGTACGATATAGGGCTCCACGGCACGCTTCTCGCTGGTCATCTTGCCGTCCTGCTTACTCAGCAGCGTGTGGCAGAACCAGTTTTCGTTGTCCTTCTCCGGGAAATCCGTCCGCCAGTGATAGAGGCCCCAACGGCTTTCTTCGCGGTAGAGCGAGGCATGCACAGCCATGTCCGCGCAATCCATGATCGACTGGACTTCGAGCGCGCGGAGCAGTTCGTGCGCATTGCGCGCGATCATGCGCTCCTGCATGTCTTCCCTCGCTTCAGCGAGCCGGCGCATGCCGAGCTCGTATTTGCGCGTGACTTTCGGCGGCTGGAGATAGTCATTGACGAGACGCCGCGTCTTGTACTCGATCTGGTTCGGCGGAATACCGTCCTCGCGTTTGGTCGGCGCCATGACGCGGTCACGTTCGCGGGCGACCTCAGCCGCGTCGAATTCCGCGAAGTCGTGATTGTCCGCAAACTCCATCGCGTCGACGCCGGCGACCGAACCGTTGGTGAAGGCCCCGAGCATGTAGTTGTGCGGCACGCTCGCCATGTCGCCGGCGGCATAGAGGCCCGGGACGGTGGTGCGCGCGTTGTCGTCGACGAACACGCCCGACGCGCTGTGACCGGAGCAGAAGCCGATCTCGGAGATGTGCATCTCGATCGACTCGCTGCGGTAGTCGACCCCGCGCCCCTGCTGGAACAGGCCGCGCGTGGGACGTTCGACCTTGTGCAGCGTCGATTCGATCTCCGAGATGGTGTCGGGGTGAAGATGCTTGAGCTGGAGAAACACCGGGCCCTTCCCGGACAACAGCTCGTTGTAGAACTCCAGCATCATCTGGCCGGACCAGTAATCGCATTCGATGAAGCGCGATCCCTCGTTGTTGGCGGTGAAGGCGCCGAAGGGACCGGCGACGTAGGCGCAGGCCGGGCCGTTATAGTCCTTGATTAGCGGATTGATCTGATAGCATTCGAGGTTCGCCAGTGCTGCACCGGCGTGATAGGCCATGGAATAGCCGTCGCCGGAATTGGCCGCGTTCTCGTAGGTGCCGAACATGTAGCCCGAGGTCGGCAGGCCGAGACGGCCGGCGGCGCCCATGCACAGGATGACGGCCTTGGCCTTGATCACCAGCATCTCGGCGGTGCGGGTATTGACGCTTATCGCGCCGGCAATGCGGCCGTCGGCGGATTTGAGCAGCCGCGTCGCCATGTAGCGGTTGGAGATCAGGATGCGGGCGCGGCGGAGCTGGCGATACAGCGCCTTCTTCACGGTCTCGCCGTTCGGCATCGGCAGTACGTAGGTGCCGATATGATGCACCTTCTTGACAGCGTAGTCGCCGTTCTCGTTCTTCAGGAAGCGGATGCCGAAACTGTCGAGCTCCTCGATGATCGAGTAGCAGTTCTGCGCGTATTTGTAGACCGCCTTCTGATCGACGATACCGTCATTGGCGATGGTGATTTCCTTGGTGTACTGCTCCGGCGTCGCGTAGCCGGGAATGACGGCGTTGTTCAAGCCGTCCATGCCCATCGAGATCGCTCCGGAGCGCTTGACGTTGGCCTTCTCGAGCAGCACGACATTGGCCTTCGGATTCTTCAGCTTCGCCTTTAACGCCGCCATCGGGCCCGCCGTGCCGCCGCCGATGACGAGCACGTCGCAGGAAACCTCCGAAAGTCCGTCGACGATCTGATCTAGTGACATCGCTTGCTCCTGGTTCGCCGGCAGGTCCGGCGCCTTTGCATCAGATTTGTTCAGCAGGCGTCCCGGCGATAGCAATTAGTTGTCGCGGGGCTGCGATTTGCGCCTCAGCGCTCGACAAAGGCCTTTTCGATCACGAAATGGCCGGGCCTGCTGTGATTGCCCTCGACAAACCCGCGCCCAGAGAGCATCGCGGGAAGTTCCTCCAGCATCGCCGGGCTGCCGCACAGCATGATGCGGTCGGTCTCGATATCGAGGCCTGACAGACCGATGTCTTCGAAGAGCTGGTTCGACGC
Source organism: Bradyrhizobium sp. 155 (assembly GCF_023101105.1). Taxonomy (NCBI): domain Bacteria; kingdom Pseudomonadati; phylum Pseudomonadota; class Alphaproteobacteria; order Hyphomicrobiales; family Nitrobacteraceae; genus Bradyrhizobium; species Bradyrhizobium sp. 155. The sequence goes on from NZ_CP064704.1 coordinate 5,053,152, forward strand.
GATCAGGTCGGTGATGCGTCCGCGGTTCCTGAACGGCTCGCGGGTGACTGTGGGATAGTAGACGAGCTTGTCGCCGATCAGCGGTCCAAAGAACTCGTGACTGCGCAGGCCTTCGACGAGGTGCTCACCATAGGAGAGTTCGGAGACCTGGCGGCAGCCATGGGCGAGCACGATGGTCTCGTAATTCTCGTAGACGTCGGGGTCCTTGATCAGGCTGGCGAACGGCGCGAGTCCCGTTCCGGTCGAGAGCAGCAACAGGCGTTTGCCGGGAATGAGATTGCCGGTGATCAGCGTGCCCGTGGCCTTGCGGCCGACCAGGATGACGTCGCCTTCCCTGATTTTCTGGAGGCGCGAGGTCAGCGGACCGTCCTGCACCTTGATCGAGAAGAACTCGAGCGCCTCCTCGTGATTGGCGCTCGCCATGCTGTAAGCTCGCAGCAACGGCTTGCCCTCGACTTCCAGCCCGATCATCGCGAACTGGCCGTTCTGGAAGCGGAAGCCCGGATCGCGCGTCGCGGTGAAGCTGAACAGGCTGTCGGTCCAGTGCCTGACCGACAAAACCGTTTCCTTCTGAAATGCGCTCATTGTCTCTCCTGATCTCGATTGCGCACAAGGTTTCGGAGAGACAGGAATCCGGCAACGCCGAACTGAAATTGCCGGTCGATTAGTTTCACATTTCGTGGGCGATGATCGAACAGCAGGCAGCGACGATCAGCGCCGCGCACCCTGCGCCTGGCAATTAGTTGCTATCGCGGCAGTGCTGCGGCAAGGTAGAGAAGGGTCGGAGACACGTCATGACCTTGGTGGGACCGACCGTGGCAGATTACGAAGCAAGCGCCGACCTCGCGACGCTCCGCGTCCGCACCGCTCAGGACGACACGCTGGACTTGGCGGCGGAAACGCTCCGCCTCTCCTGCAAATGCGCCCACTGCACCCGCGCCCGCTTCGACGGCCGCTTTCCCGAGCGGTTTCCAGGCATCGCGATCACCGAGATCGGCGATCTCGGTTACGGGCTGAACATCTCGTTTTCGGATGGGCACAATCGGGGGATTTACCCGAAGCCGTATTTGCTGAGCCTGGTGGGGCGGTAGACGCCACAGGTCGTCTTCCAAGCTTCGCTGTCATTCCCCGCGAAGGCGGGAATCCAGTACGCCGCGGCTTCTCGATAGCCCATTGACGTCTCTGGAATACTGGATCGCCCGGTCAAGCCGGGCGATGACAGCGGAGTGAATCTGGCACGGACATTGCTCCTCTTTAGAACGGTTTGAACGTTCCGGAGGCAGATGATGTTGCAGGCGGCGGCCAATGTGGTTCGCGGGACGGTTCCCGCAACGGTCCGGCCTACCGGCGGTTCCTCGCTGCTGCTCACCGAGAACCAGCAATGGATCGGCGGACCGCCGCCCTTGATGGACAAGCTCAGCCAGCGCGAGCGGGAGCTGGTGCTGAAGCAGGGCCGCCGAAAAGTGCTCAACCGTGGCCAGACGCTGTTCAGCCAGGGTGGCAAGCATGACGGTATCTGGCTGATCGAGAGCGGCCGGATCCGGGTGTTCTACACCTCTCCGCTCGGCCGCGAGATCACGCTGGCCTATTGGCATGTCGGCAATTTCGTCGGCGGGCCGGAAGTGTTCGAAGGCACCGTGCATCAATGGTCCGGCGTTGCATCCAGCAATTGCAGCGTGGTGCATCTGCCCGGAAAGGAGCTACGATCCCTTGCGGTCGAGATCCCGAACCTCGCGATCGGCCTGATCGAAGGCCTGACCTTCAAGGGCAAGTGCTATTCGGCGCTGGCCCAGATGTTGGGAACGCGCTCGATCACACAGCGCCTTGCGCATCTGTTGCTGCATCTCGTCGACCTCTATGGCGTCGATGACGCCGACGGCCGGGTGATCGCGGCCGCCTTCACCCATGCCGATATCGCCCACATGGTCGGTGCCACCAGGCAATGGGTCACGATCAGCCTGAAGCGCATGCAGGAAAAGGGAATCGTGCTGACCAAGCGCTCGCAGATCGTGGTCTGCCGGTCCGACGTGCTGGAAGAAATGCGAGGGCAGGCGGCCGACTGACCGAGCTTGCGACCAGGCCGGTGCCCATGCAAGCGGCTTAATAGTGCAGGACTGCCCAAGGAGTATGCAATCAACTTTTCCCGGCAACTAATCGACTGTGGCGCTCATTCCGGATTTGCCCTGCCCACGCCCTCACCCAATCATGGCAACCACAGCACATCCAACCGAATGAGGATGAGAATGGTCCGCCATCTTCCCACGCTCTCGATCGCGATGTCGGTGACGTCGCTGGCGCTTCTCCTCGCGCAGCCGGCCGCGGCGGAAACCGTCACGCTGGGCATCGGAACGCAGGACACCACGACCAACACGGTGACCGCCGGCGTCGTCATCCGCCAGCTCCATCTCCTCGAAAAATATCTGCCGAAGGACGGCAAATACGCCAACATCAAGTTCGAGCTGGAGTGGCAGAACTTCACCTCCGGCCCGCCCGTCACCAACGCGATGATGGCCAACAAGCTGCAGATCGGCATGATGGGCGACTATCCGCTGATCGTGAACGGCTTCACTTTCGACAGCAATCCCGAGAGCAAGAGCCGGCTGATCGGTATCGCCGCCTACAGCCTGTCGGGCTCCGGCAACGGCATCGTCGTTCACAAGGATTCGCCCTACTACGATCTCGCCGATCTCAAGGGCAAGCTCGTGAGCGTGCCGTTCGGCTCTGCCGCGCACGGCATGGTGTTGAAGGCGATGCAGGACCGCGGCTATGCATCTGATTTCTTCCAGCTGGTCAGCCAAAGCCCGGAGGTCGGCTCGACCAATCTCCAGGAGAAGAAGATCGACGCGCATGCCGACTTCGTTCCGTTCGCCGAGTTGCTGCCGTTCCGCGGTTTCGCGCGAAAGATCTTTGACGGCGTCGAGACCAATCTCCCGACTTTCCACGGCATCGTCGTGCGAACCGATTTCGCCGAGAAATACCCGGAAGTCGTCGTCGCCTACTTCAAGGCGGTGATCGCCGCCAATCAATGGCTGCGGGACGATCCCAAGCTCGCCGCCGAGAAGATCCAGGAATGGACCGGCATCAGCAAGGAGGTCGTCTACATCTTCCTCGGCCCCAGCGGCAACATGACCACCGATCCCTCGATCAAGCCGGCGCTGATCGACGCCGCCGCGGCTGACGTCAAGGTGCTGCAGAACCTCGGCCGGATGAAGGAGTTCGAGCCGAAGAAATGGGTCGACGACAGCTACATCCGTAAAGCTTATTCCGAGATGAAGCTCGACTACGACGCGCAGCTTGCGAGCACCAAGAATTACGAGATCTCCGGCGACGATTCCTTCTGCAAGAAGCCGATCGCCGATCCGCGCAAGGCCGGCGAGGTCTGGGTCGACGATTCAGGCATCGTGCCCTTCTCGTCAGCCAGCTGCACGCTCGGCGCCTATGCCGACTACAAGGCCAAGGGCAGGAAGATCAACGTCGCCTACGTCTTCGATACCACCCGCGGCATCAAGCTGTTCGCAGACCAGGCTTTCTTCGCGGTCGGCAATGGTGAGGTTGCGCCGTTCCTGCTGAAGAAGGACGCCGAAGCCTATGCCGCCAAGATCAGCGGCAAGGTGCTCGGCTTCGACGACGCGGTGAAGGCGGCGGTCGGCGGGGGCAAGACGTGAGCAGTCCCGCCCTCCTCAGACATTCCGAGGACAGCATGCCGGCAAGTGCAATCGCGGAGGCAAGCGCCATGCCCGCCTCCACGCCACCCGCGTCTCCACCCTCCTTCGGCACGCTCGCACTGCGCTGGTACCGGCTCAACCGGGGCGGGCTGCGCGCGACCGCGATCGGCATCATCTCGCTGCTCGCCTTCCTGCTGGTCTGGCATCTGCTGACAACCTATCGCGTCGTGTTTTTCGTGCGCTTCACCAACGTGCCCTCGCCGCTCGCGGTCTATGCGAGCTTCACCAAGGCGATCCACGATCCAAAATTCCTGCTGCACGTCCTCTTGAGCTGCCGCCGCATCTTCTTCGGTTTCTCGCTCGCGGCGATCGTCGCGGTGCCGCTCGGCCTGATCATGGGCCGCTTCAAGCCCGTCCACGAGATCATCTTTCCCGTGGCGGAGGTGCTGCGGCCGATCCCGGCGATCGCCTGGGTGCCGATGGCGATCATGCTGTGGCCGACCAACGAGCAGAGCATCGTCTACATCACGTTCCTCGGATCGTTCTTCCCGATCCTGGTCAACACGCTGCACGGCATGTCGCTGGTCGATCCCGTGCTGGTGCGTGCCGCGCAATGTCTCGGCGCGCGGGAGCGCTCGATCTTCCGCGATGTGTATTTTCCGGCCTCGCTCCCGCACATCTTCACCGGCCTCACCGTCGGCATGGGCGTGGCCTGGGTGTCGCTGATCGCTGCCGAGATGATCTCCGGACAGTACGGCATCGGCTATTTCACCTGGGAGGCCTATTCGCTGGTCCAGTATGCCGACATCGCGCTCGGCATGATCGCGATCGGCGTGCTTGGCCTCGGATCGAGCATGTTGATCCGAGGCGCCGGACAATTGGTGATGCCGTGGAGGTCAAGATGAGTGAGATCGTTGTCAAGGCACCGCAGGGCCATATCGAGGTCAAGAACTTCTCCCTCAGCTACGACAGCATCGAGGGGCCGGTCGAAGCCGTCGCCGATACGCAGATTCATGTGAAGCCTGGCGAGTTCGTCTCGATCGTCGGGCCCTCCGGCTGCGGAAAGTCGACGCTGCTCAACGCGGTTGCCGGCTTCCTCAAGCCGACCACGGGCATCGTCACCGTCGACGGCGAGAAGGTGAACGGCCCCAGCGCGGAGCGCGGCATGGTGTTTCAGCAATATTCGCTGTTTCCCTGGAAGACCGTGCGGGAGAACGTCGAGTTCGGCCTGAAGATGCGCGGCATGCCGCGCTCGCAGCGCGAGCGCGCCGCCCGCACGCTGCTGGGACTCGCGGGCCTCGAAGCCTTCGAAAAGCATTACCCCGAGAAACTCTCAGGTGGCATGAAGCAGCGCGTTGGCATCGTCCGCGCGCTCGCGACGGGACCCAAAGTGTTGCTGCTCGACGAACCCTTCGGCGCGCTCGACGCGCAGACCCGGGTCATCATGCAGCAGATCCTCACCAACATGTGGCAGCGGCTGAAGATCTCGGTGCTATTCGTCACCCACGACATCGACGAGGCGATCTTCCTGTCCGACCGTGTCTACTGCATGACCGCACGCCCCGGCTCGATCAAGGCGGAGATTCCGATCCCGCTGGAGCGGCCGCGGCAGCAGTCGATGATGATGTCGTCGGAATTCCTGGCATTGCGCCGCGGACTGATGTCGCTGATCCGCGAGGAGAGCATCAAGGCGATGGGCGGCGAGCTCAACGACATGGGCATGCAGGGGCTGAACATCGAGCTGCACGGGCATTCGCTCGCGGATGTGATTTAGGGATCTTCGACTTGCGCGCTGACTTCCTTCTCCCCTTGTGGGAGAAGGAAGTGGAGTATGCGCAGCAGCTTGCCTTACTTGAACCAGTGCACCAGCGCGATGCTAATGCCGAGCAGCAGCAGTAGCGACAAGGTCACGGCCGCCGTCACCCGTCCCCCGACATTGGCAAGCACCTTCACATCGACGCCGAGGCCAAGCGCGGCCATCGATACCACCGTGAGAAAACCCGTGATCCGCGTGATCGGGGCAATCACCGTGGACGGCACGATCTCGAGCGAGCGCAAGGTCGCCAGCGCAAGGAAGCCGAGGATGAACCACGGGACCAGGCGGAAGAAGCCGACATTGGTCTTCTTGGCATCGCTGTGCCAGCGCGACGCCGTCAGCGAGAGGCCGACGACCACCGGCCCGAGCATCAGCACGCGCATCAGCTTGACGAGCGTGCCGATCTGCGTCGAGACGAGTCCCGCCGGCACCGTCGCAGCCAGCACCTGCGGCACGGCATAGACAGTGAGGCCTGCAAGGATGCCGTATTGCGTAGCCGATAGCTGCAGCAGCGGAATCAGCAGCGGCAGCCCGAGCACCATCATCACGCCGAGGATCGCGGTGAAGGAGATGGAGGATGCGATCTCGTCATTGTTGGCGCCGATGATCGGCGCCACCGCTGCAATCGCCGAATTGCCGCAGATCGAGTTTCCGCAGGCGATCAGGATCGAGAGCCGCGTCGAGAGACCAAGCAGCCGGCTGATGCCGAAGGAAACGCAGAGCGCGACCACAACGACGGCCGCGATCGAGGCCAACAGCGCGACGCCGGACGCCGCGATAGCAGCGAAGCTGATCGAGGCCCCCAGCAGCATGACGGCGACTTCGAGCAGCTGCTTGGCGCTGAAGGCGATGCCGGACTGCCAGCGCGGCGCGGGCTTCCAAAAGCTGCGCACAGCCATGCCGAGCAAGATCGCCATCACCAGCGCCTCGACATAGGGATGTTGGAAGATGCCCAATTCCGCCCGTTCGAGCAGGGCCGAAACGCCGGCCACGGCGATGCAGAGGAGGATCCCGGGAATCAGCGCGACGATGCGGCTGATGGCCGTGGTCCGCTTGGCGTCGGCCGGGCTGGATGCTTGATTCTGCGACACAAATCTCTCCCCAAGGAGAAGGATTTATACGCAGCGCCATCCGATTGGGGAATAAGTTTTCGACATATCAGGGCCGAGGGAAGTTCTATCCTCAATCCGGAATAATCTGGCTCGGAAGATCAGGCGCCCGTTGGAAGATCAGGCGCGCCTTAGAAGATCAGGCTCTTGGCCAGCGAGGCGACTCGGCTGAAGCCGTCATAGACGCCGGGCTCGAAGAAGGCCGCGCGCGCCAGCACGATACCGGCGACCAGCGACCAGAACAGCCCGGTGCCGACCCGCAGCAGCAGCTTTGACCCGCGCGAGCGCGGCTGGGTGTCCGTTGCGGACACCAATTGCTCGCCGAAAGGTTCAAACCTGGTGCGTTCCATGGCAGTCAATCCATCAATTTCTCACGGAAATGTCGTCGTTTCGGCCCCAAACAGCAATGGAAGCGATTGGCTTTTTTGCCTGCCGGAGGGGAAACTCCTTTCGCCGGACGGTCCCGGAGCAATAGTTTTCTTCTTCCGGCCTATTTGGACACCGGCGCCACGGCGAGTAGGTAGCGCCGCGCGTATGAAAGGAATCTGCCAATGCCAAACCCCCGCGTGCGCGTCTACACCGACTACAAGAGCCCCTACGCGTTCGTGGCCAACAAGCGCCTATTCGAACTGCAGGAGACGCACGGCGTCGAGCTCGAATGGCTGCCCTATACGCTGCGCGTTGCCGAATTCATGGGGACCGTGGAACAGCGCACGCCGCATTTCTGGCGCAAGGTGCGCTACGCCTATATGGACGCCCGGCGCTATGCCAATGCGCAAGGGCTCATCATGAAAGGGCCCCGGCGGATCTACGACGCGTTCTATTCCAGCGTCGGCATGCTGTTCGCCCAACAGCACCGCTTCTTCCGTCCGTATCACGACACGGTGTTTCGTCGGTTCTGGAGCCATGAGTTCGAGATCGACGATCTCGCCGCAATCACGGACGTCATCACGTCCTGCGGTGGCTCGGCCAGTGAGTTCGAAGCCTACGTCCATGGCCCCGCCCGCGCCGAGCATGACCGTATCATCGACGAGGCCGAAGCGCTCGGCGTGTTCGGCGTGCCGACCATGGTGTTCAACGGCGAGTTGTTCTGGGGCGGCGACCGTATCGACATGCTGATCGAACGCATCGAGAAGCCTGAGACGATCGAAGCCGCGCTCGGCAGACGCCATCGCAAGCCAGCATGAGCAGCAACGCTACGCCGCCAGTCCGCTCCCCAGCGGAGCAAACTCCAGCCCGAGGCTCTCCGCCACCGCCTTGTTGGTGATACGGCCGCGATGCACATTCAGTCCGTTGCGCAGATGTGGATTTTCCAGCACAGCAGCAAACCCCTTGTTCGCGAGCATCAAGCCGAACGGCAGCGTCGCGTTGTTCAGCGCCTGGCTCGACGTCACCGGCACCGCGCCGGGCATATTGGCCACGCAATAATGCACGATGCCGTCGACAAGATAGGTCGGATCGGCATGCGTGGTCGGGTGCGAGGTCTCGAAGCAGCCGCCCTGATCGATCGCGACGTCGACCAGCACGGCGCCTGGGCGCATCGATGTCAGCATCGCACGCGTGACGAGCTTGGGCGCACTCGCGCCCGGCACCAGTACCGCGCCGATCACGACGTCGGCGGCGAACACCTCCTCCTCGACCGACTCGATGGTGGAGAAGCGGGTGCGCACGCGTCCGACAAAGAGATCATCAAGCTCCCGCAACCTTGGAATGGAGCGGTCGATCACGGTGACTTCGGCGCCAAGGCCCGCGGCCATGCGCGCGGCTTGCGTTCCCACCACGCCGCCGCCGAGCACGACGACCCGCGCCGGCTGCACGCCAGGGACACCGCCCAGCAGCAGCCCGCGACCGCCAGCGGAGCGCTTGAGCGCGGCGCCGGCGGCCTCGATAGCGAGGCGGCCGGCGACTTCGCTCATCGGCGCAAGCAGGGGGAGGTGACCGGCCGCGTCGGTGACGGTTTCATAGGCGATCGCAGTACAGCCGGAGGCGAGCAAACCCCTGGCCTGTTCGGGATCCGGCGCAAGATGAAGGTAAGTAAACAGGATCTGGCCTTCGCGGAGCTGGGGCCACTCGCTTGTCTGCGGCTCCTTCACCTTCACGATCATGTCGGACTTCGCGAAGATGTCGCGCGCGCTCTCGGCAATGGTGGCCCCTGCCCGCCGGTAGTCTTCGTCGGAGGCGCCGATGCCGCCGCCCGCACCGGTCTCGACCGTCACCTCGTGCCCCGCGGCGACATATTCGCGGACCGCACCCGGGGTGAGCCCGACGCGATATTCCTGCACTTTGATTTCCTTGGGCACACCGACGCGCATCCCGGGCCTCCTTGTGATTCACCTCATGATCGTAGCGACGTGCCCTGTTTGGTTTCGTGCAAATATCCGCTAGCTTTGGCCTCCCTGCGCCGGTTTCCGGCGCGCAAACGCCCTTTCACGCTGGAAACGAAACCTTGGCCCTCGACAGGAAAGATCTCGCCATCCTCGCGGAGCTCACGACCAACGCGCGGGCCAGTCACACCGAGCTCGCGCACAAGGTCGGGCTATCAAGCACCGCGCTCGCGCGGCGGCAGAAGGCGCTGCAAGACGACGGCTATATCCAGGGCTATCAGGCCACGCTCGACCTCGCGCAGTTCGGCCTCACCACCACGGTGCTGGTCCGTATCGCGCTGGAAAGCCAGAGCGATGAGGCGCTGAAGGCGTTCGAGGCGGAGGTGGTGAAATGCCCGTCCGTCGTGCGCTGCTTCCTGATGTCGGGGACCGACGACTACATCCTGATCGTGCTCGCCCGCGATATCCAGGATTTCGAGCGCATCCACCGCATGGAGCTGTCGCGCCTGCCGCGCGTCGCGAGGGTACAATCGAGCTTCGCGCTGCGCGAAGTTGTCGACCGCGCCGTGCCGAATGTGGTGTTCGGCGAAGCAAAGCGCTGACCGCAACCTCTCGGAAAGGCGAACTGCTGGCAAGGAACCAACCGGTCGGTGGTCCGTTGGGCGCTATTGGCCGGCGGAGGCGTGCCCCCGCGTCAACACGGCTGACGTCCGGCACGGTCGCCGTCGCAGGGAGCAGGACATGGGCGATGTCACGCATCAGATTTCCGAACGCATTCCGATCCATCTTGTCGTCAACGGCGTCAGTCACACGCTCGATCTCGTGCCATGGACCACGTTGCTCGATGCCTTGCGGGACCATCTTGCACTGAGCGGCACCAAGAAGGGCTGCGACCATGGTCAGTGCGGCGCCTGCACGGTGCTGGTGGACGGCCGGCGCGTCAATTCCTGTCTCACGCTCGCCGTCATGAAGGACGGCGCGGAGATCACGACTGTCGAAGGTCTTGCCAAGGATGGCGCGCTGCATCCCCTGCAACAGGCGTTCATCGACCATGACGCCTTCCAGTGCGGCTATTGCACGCCGGGACAGATATGCTCGGCGGCCGGACTGCTCGCCGAAGGCCGTGCCAAAGATACCGACGAGATCCGGGAGCTGATGAGCGGAAACCTTTGCCGCTGCGGCGCCTATCCAAACATCGTCGCCGCCATCCAGCAGGCAATGGGCCAGCCATGAACAACTTCCAGTACGCTCGAGCCACTGATGTCGCCGACGCCATCCGCTTGCTCGCCGCCGGTCCCGGCGCCAAACTGATTGCCGGCGGCACCAATCTGATCGACCTGATGAAAGAGAATGTCGAGCGCCCCTCCCGGCTGATCGACATTTCCCGCCTGCCGCTCCGCAAGGTCGAAGAGACGCCCGACGGGTCCTTGCGCATCGGCGCCTTGGTGCCGAACTCGGACCTCGCCTATCATCCATTGATCGAGCAGCGCTATCCCCTGCTCGCCAGCGCCATCCTGGCCGGCGCCTCGGCGCAACTGCGCAACATGGCATCGGTCGGCGGCAATCTGATGCAACGAACGCGCTGCGCTTATTTCTATGACACGGCCACGCCGTGCAACAAGCGACATCCCGGCAGCGGCTGCTCGGCAATGGACGGGCTGAACCGCAACCATGGGATCCTGGGCACGAGCGCCGCCTGCATCGCGACCAATCCATCCGACATGAGCGTGGCGCTCGCCGCGCTCGATGCGCTCGTGCACATCGCGGGTCCCTCCGGCGAACGCACCATCGCGCTGACCGATCTCCATCGGCTGCCCGGCGACAAGCCTCATGTCGATACCAATCTCGGCACCGGCGAGATCATCACCGGGATTGAGCTTCCGCCGCGCGGCTTTGCTCAAAACTACAGCTATCTAAAAATTCGCGACCGGATGTCTTATGCTTTTGCTTTGGTCTCGGTTGCCGCCGCGCTCGAATTGGAGGGCAACGCGATCAGCGGGGCACGCGTGGCGGTCGGCGGCGTGGCTCACAAGCCTTGGCGCAGCCTCGAGGCCGAAGCTACGTTGCGCGGCCAGGCCGCAACGCCCGATCACTTCTCGCACGCCGCGGATCTCTTGCTCCAGGGAGCAACGGCCCGCTCACATAACGGCTTCAAGGTCGAGCTCGCACGCCGCGCCATCGTGCGGACGCTGACACAGGCGGCGAACGCCACGCCGCAATCTCAGGCGCACAAGAAGATCGCGTGAGGACCCCATGAACGCTTATGTCGGAACGCCAACGTCGCGTGTCGACGGCCGGGCCAAGGTCACCGGCGCCGCCAAATACGCCGGCGAATTTCCAGCCGACAAGCTCCTCCATGGCTTCGTGGTCGAGGCCATCATTCCATGCGGGCGCATTGCCCGCCTCGACGCGAGCGAGGCGTTGAAGGTCGACGGCGTACTCAACGTGCTCACGCATGCGAACCGTCCGCCGCTGGCCGACAAGGACGAGGCGTGGAAGGACGAGGTGGCGCCCGAGGGAGGCTCGCCTTTCCGTCCGCTTTATGATGACAAGATCAAGTTCAATGGCCAGCCGATCGCACTTGTCGTCGCAGAGGACTGGGAAACCGCGAAATTCGCCGCGACGCTCGTGCGGGTCGAATATGAGCAGCATGGTTTTGCAACCGACCTCGAAGGCGAACGCAGCAACGCCGCCGAGAAGAACGAGCCGCATAAACCGCGGGGCGACGCCGCAGCCGCCCTTGCGGGAGCTGATGTGCGCCACGAGGCGGACTACGTGATACCGACCGAGCATCACAACCCGATGGAGCTCTATGCGACCACGGCGGTCTGGGACAGCAATGGCAAGCTCACGATCTACGACAAGACCCAAGGCGTCCAGAACGTCCACAAATTTCTCTGCAGCGTGTTCGACAAGAAGCCGGACGACATTCGCGTGGTCTCGCCGTACGTCGGCGGCGCCTTCGGCTCCGGCTTGCGGCCGCAATATCAGGTGGTGTTGGCAACACTCGGCGCGCTCGCGCTGAAGCGGTCCGTTCGCGTCGTACTGACGCGGCAGCAGATGTACGGGCTCGGCTACCGGCCGATGACCATCGAGCGCGTCGGGCTCGGCGCAAGATCCGACGGTACGCTCGATGCGGTCACGCACGAGGCCATTGCCGTCACCTCGCGCTACGAGGATTTTGCCCGCAACGATACCGGCTGGGCCGAACAGCTCTACAAGAGCCCGAACAGCCGCTTCTCCCACAAGCTGGTGCACCTTGACGTCTCCACCCCCTGCGACATGCGCGCACCGGGCGCTGCGTCGGGCGTCTGCGCGCTGGAATGCGCGATGGACGAGCTCGCCGTCGCACTCAAGCTCGACCCGATCGAATTGCGGCTGAAGTGCTACTCGGATCGCGACCAGAGCGAAAACCTGCCCTACACCAGCAAGCAGTTGCGCGAATGCTACGCGCGCGGCGCGGACGCCTTCGGCTGGAGCAGACGCAATCCTGCGCCGCGCTCGATGCGCGACGGCAAGGATCTGATCGGCTGGGGCATGGCGACGGGTGTGTGGGAAGCACTGCAGATGCCGGTCGCCGTCCGTATCGTGCTGACGTCGAACGGACATGCCGAGGTGTCCTGCGCCGCATCCGACATCGGCACCGGCACCTACACCATTGTGGCTCAGGTCGCAGCCGATGCGCTCGGCCTGCCGATTGAGAACATCAGCGTCCGGCTCGCAGATTCCAGTCTGCCGCAGGCGCCTGTGGAGGGCGGCTCCTGGATGGCCGCTTCGAGCGCGCATGCGGTGCTCGCAGCCGCCGAGGAAGTGCGCAAGGAACTGTTACGCCTGGCCGGGAAGATGCCAGGCTCGCCGCTCGCCGGCGCCGAGCTAGCCGATACGGTGCTGACCGACGGCAGCATTGCCAGCGCCAGCAACAACAGCCGCGCGGTCTCGATCGCCGACGCGATGCGTCACGGCGGCGTCGAACGCATCGAGAAGGAAAAGCTCAATCAATTCGGCGAGGACAAGAAGCACGCGCGTAACACCCACTCGGCCGTCTTCGCCGAGGTCAAGGTGGACGAAGAGCTAAACGTCATTCGCGTGACGCGGGTCGTGAGCGCCGTCGCGGCCGGGCGGATTCTCAACACCAAGACAGGCCGCAGCCAGATCATGGGCGGCGTGGTCTGGGGGATTGGGATGGCCCTGCACGAGGAGACGGTGATGGATCACCGCTTCGGGCGGATCATGAACGCGAACATCGCCGAGTACCACATTCCCGTGAATGCCGATGTTCACGACATCGACGTAATCTTCGTCGACGAGCCGGACGCGCACATCAACGCGCTCGGCATCAAGGGGCTGGGCGAGATCGGCATCGTCGGCGTTCCCGCCGCGATCGCGAACGCCGTCTATCACGCCACCGGCAAACGCATCCGTCGATTTCCGATCACACTGGACAAGCTGCTCGACTGACGGTGCAGCAGTCCCCTCTCGGCGCCGGCGTCACCTCACGGCGCCCGGCCGCCAGGCCTCACGAGGGAAAGTCAGCCGGTCTGACTTGGATGCGGTCGGCATGCAGCGACCAGTGGTGCAACGCCTGATCCTCGCAAAACCTCGCCTTCGCCCGCTCTCTGGCTTCGTCCTCGTCGGAAGCGTCGATCTCGAGCGTGCCCTGGCACACCTCGATCTGCCGGCCGTACTGGCCGAGCACGTCCTTCATGAACCTGACCACATAAGTTGACATGGGACCTCCTGCCTGCCCCGGCGGCGCTCACTCTTATCCCATTTAGGCGGAATCCGGGAGGGAGATTTTGACACGGATCAAAGTCGGGCGCGGTTCCCCCCGCCGATCGTTCCGTGGCGCGTAGCTCTAACCGGGACATTGGGCAGCAGCATCGCACCCCGGAAGGACAGAGCGACTGTCAACTACGCCGGCGTCACACCAAACGCCTGCTTGAATCGCTCCACATAGCGTGGCCAGACCTCCGGATTGATGATGCGCGGCGGCCGCTTGCCATCGAGCGTATCCAGCACCTGCTTGGCCGCGATGCGGCCCATGTTCTGCCGCGCCTCGATCGTGACGCCCGCGGTATGCGGGCTCGCCAGCACGTTGTCGAGCTGGAGCAGCGGATGCTCCGGCGGCGGCGGCTCCTTGGACCAGACGTCGAGACCGGCGCCCGCAATGCGCTTCTCGCGCAAGGCCTGGAGCAGCGCATCCTCATCGTGGATGAAGCCGCGCGCCGTGGTGATAAAGTACGCATGCGGCTGCATCAACGCAAATTCGCGCACGCTGATCATGTTGCGGCTGCCCCTGTCGAGCGGGCAGGAGATGGAGACGAAATCGGCGCGGCGCAGCAGCTCGTCGAGCTCGACCTTCTCGCCGCCCCGCTCGGCCATCACCTCGGCCGTCAGGTACGGATCGTATGCCAGCACCTTCATGCCGAACAGGCCCTTGCACAGCGCGGCGATGCGGCGACCGACATTGCCGAGGCCGATGATGCCGACGGTCTTGTGCTCGATCTCGTTGCCGACGAGTTCGTTGCGGTTGACGTTGGACTCCCTGCGGAGCTTGCGGTCGGACTGGATGATGCGCTTGGACAGCGTCAGCATCATCGCCAGCGCATGCTCGGCTACCGAGTGGGCATTGCCGCCGGACTGGTTGACGACCAGCACGCCGGCGTCGGTGCAAGCCTCGACATCGACAGGATCGAATCCCGCGCCGTTGCTGGAGACGAGCAGCAGGTTCGGCGCGCGCTTCAGGAAGGCAGCATCGACATGGAAGTGCGGGGCCAGTTCGTCACGGGCGGCGCCGATCTGGTAGACATGAGCCGCCTCGATGATCGACGCGAAATATTCCTCGGGGCTCTCGTTCTCGATGCGATCGAGCCGGACGTCGGGCCGCGCCTTCAGGATGTCGATATAGATCGGATTGGCCAGATATTTGACGTAGAAGACGCGCTTGCTGTTGACGGACATCAGGACCCTTCCGGCTTTCTCCAGGAGATCCGCAGGGCCAGCGCTTCGCGCGCTCCTGTCATGCGTTCCTCCGTTCTCTTGTTGTTGCCGCTTATGACACGGCGGCACCGGCTGCGGCAGGCCGTCTGGCGCAGATCACGGTGCAGTCCGGACATGTTGACAATCCCGCTGCCTGCGTCAAGTTCGGCAGACCGCCGCGACGGAAGACGACGGCCAAGACAATGGCAAAGACCAAGAAGCATGCGCGGCCGAAGGGAGAACGCAATGCCGATTGCGGAGCAACAAACCTCGTCCGAGGCGGCGCAGACCTCCAGTGACAAGAGCTGGCACGGCATCATCCTGCAAACCCTAAAGCGGAATGAGATCAGCCTCGTCCCTTACGTGCCCGACCGCGTGCTGACGCCGCTGATCAAGAACCTGCACGCCGATCAGTTCTTCACCACCTTTGCCACCGCCCGCGAGGAGGAGGCCGTCGGCATCGTGTCGGGCGCCTGGATGGGCGGACGGCGCGGTGCGGTGCTGATGCAGACCTCAGGCTTTGCGACGCTCGCCAACGTGCTGGCCTCGCTCGCGGTGCCCTACCAGATTCCGCTTATCATGTTCGTGTCCGAGCGCGGCACGCTCGGCGAGTTCAACTACGGCCAGTCACTGGTCTGCCGCACCATGCGTCCGGTGCTGGATTCGCTGGCGCTGGAGCATCACACCATCACCCGGCTCGACGAGCTCGAATTCATTGCCGATCGTTCGATCAAGCAGGCCGTCACGACGCAGGCGCCAGTCGCGCTGATCCTCAACCCGCTGCTCACGGGCGGCAAGGTGTTCGACAAGTGAGTCCGGCCCAAATGAATACAGACGTGCGCAACACCAAAGTGATGAACCGCTTCGACGTCACCTCGCGCCTGATCGCGAAGCTCGAGCACGAGGAAGCCGTGATCGGCGGCATCGGCAACACCAATTTCGACCTCTGGGCCGCCGGCCACCGTCCGCAAAATTTCTACATGCTCGGCAGCATGGGGCTCGCCTTCCCGATCGCGCTGGGCGTGGCGCTGGCGCAGCCGGACCGGCGCGTCTTTGCGCTCGAAGGCGACGGCTCGCTGCTGATGCAGCTCGGCGCACTCTCGACGATCGCGGCGTTGAAGCCGAAGAACCTCATCATGATCGTGATGGACAACGGCATCTACCAGATCACGGGCGCGCAGCCGACACCGGCCGCGAACGTGGCTGACATCGTCGCCATCGCAACCGGCTCCGGGCTTGCCAACAGCGCCTGGGCCGCGGACGAGGCGGATTTCGACCGTCTGGTCGAGGAAGCCATGTCGGCCGGCGAGCCCAGCCTGATCGCCGTCCGCATCGATGACAAGCCCGGCGTCGGCGCCACCCGACGCGATCCCGTACAAATCCGGGAACGCTTCATGCACGGCCTTGGCGTGCGCGAGCCACTTTAACGGTTTGTCATTAACTACACAGCGATCTGATCCTGGCGCCTCGGCAGGCTGCTGCAATCCGTGCTAAGCGGTGCGGATGTCCATTTTGCTTCGCTCCTCTGCCTGGCTGCTTGCCGCCGCCGTCGCCTTTGCAACCCTCGGCCCGCCAGGCCTACGGCCCCATTCCGACCTTGGCCAGGACGGCGAACATGCCCTTGCCTTCGTCCTGGTGGGACTAGCCTTCGGCCTCGCCTATCCGCGCCGCCGCCTGTCGGCCACAGCGATCGCCGTGGTGCTGATCGGCCTGCTCGAACTGATGCAATTCTGGGCACCGGGACGGCATGCGCGGCTGGAGGACTTTCTGGTCGATGCCGGCACCACCTGCATCGGTTTCGCGCTGGCGGCCATCGCCGATTGGGCCATGACGCGGTTTCGCGCAAATCCGGCCCTGACGAGTCAAGGCCCCGCGGAGTGACGTTCCGCAGGGCCCGTCTCTTCAAAGCTCACGCTCCGGTCGATCAGTCGATGATCTTAACGACGCGGCGCGTGCGCGGCTCCACGATCACGCGGCGATCGTTCACGACCGCATAGCGATATTCGGTGTAGTTCGGCACGGGCCGCAGCACCACGGTCGGCGGCAGTGGCTCGCCGACCACGACGCGCTCGTGGACCACGACGGAATCATCGCGCGGAATTCCGCCGAGGATCGCATTCGGGATTTCCAGACCAGCGCCGACCGCCGCACCGACGGTACCACCGACCATCGCTCCGACCGGGCCGCCGACGTCGCCGCCCGCGCGAGCGCCGTCCCTGGCGCCCTGTTCGGTCGTCGACTGGGCAAAGGCTGCACTCGACGCCAGCAGCGACGCGGCAGCGAACGTAATCGCAAGACGGGTCTTCATGTGCTTATGTCTCCAGTGATTGTTGTGCGCCTTCAACCGCGGGGCCGGATCATTGTTCCGGTTCCCCGCCGGATCTAGGCAGAACTACAAGTGGAGACTGTTACCTAGTAACAGTTCAGGCTGCGGCGATCTCGTGCCGCGCCATCAGTTCCAGCGCACGCACCATTGCCGAGTGATCCCAACCCTTGCCGCCATGTGCGGTGCAAGACGAGAACAATTGCTGCGCCACTGCCGTGCTTGGCAGTGACAGGCCGAGCGCGCGGGCGCCTTCAAGCGCGAGGTTGAGATCCTTCTGATGCAGCTCGATGCGGAAGCCGGGATCGAAATTGCGCTTCACCATGCGCTCGCCATGCACTTCGAGAATCCGGGACGACGCAAAGCCGCCCATCAGGGCCTGCCGCACCAGCGCCGGATCCGCACCGGCTTTCGACGCGAACAGCAGCGCTTCGCTGACCGCCTCGATCGTCAACGCGACGATGATCTGGTTGGCGACCTTCGTCGTCTGGCCGTCGCCATTGGCGCCGACCCGGGTGACGTTCTTCCCCATCCGGTCGAAGATCGGCTTCATGGTGTTGAAAGCGCGCTCGGGGCCACCCACCATGATGGTGAGGCTTGCCGCCTTGGCACCGACCTCCCCGCCTGACACCGGTGCGTCGAGATAATCCGCGCCGAGCGCCTCGATCTTCTTCGCAAACTCCTTGGTCGCCAGCGGCGAGATTGAGCTCATGTCGACCACGATCTTCCCCTTGGAAATGCCGCCCGCGACGCCGTCCTTGCCGAACAGCACGGCCTCCACATGCGGCGTATCCGGCACCATGATGATGACCGCATCCGCCTCCTCCGCGACCTCCTTGCTTGACTTGCAGCCAACGCCGCCGGCCGCGATCAGCTCGGGCGCGACCGGCCCGACATCGTGCAGGAGAACGCGATGGCCTGCGGTCAGAAGATGGCCGGCCATCGGCCGTCCCATGGTGCCAAGTCCGATAAAGCCGATGTCGATCATGTCAACGTTTCCTCAGGTCTCGAACGTCTGCGCCGCGTGCCAGGACAGGCCTTCCAGCGTCGTGGTGCGCGGCTTGTATTCGCAGCCGACCCAGCCGCGGTAACCGATCGCGTCGAGATGGCGGAACAGGAAGGGATAGTTGATCTCGCCGGTGCCAGGCTCGTGACGGCCGGGGTTGTCGGCGAGCTGGATGTGCGCGATCTGCGGCAGGTATTCCTGCATAGTACGGGCGAGGTCGCCCTCCATGATCTGCATGTGGTAGATGTCGTACTGGACGAACAGATTGTTCGAGCGCACCTCGGAGATCAGCTGCACGGCCTGCTCGGTGCCGTTCAGAAAGAAGCCGGGCATGTCGAGCGTGTTGATCGGCTCGATCAGCAGCTTGATGTTTTCCCGCGCCAGCGTCGACGCCGCAAAGCGCAGATTCCCAACCAGCGTTTCGTTGAGCTCACGCGGATCGGCATCCGCAGGCGCGATGCCGACGAGACAGTTGAGCTGCTCGCAATCGAGCGCCTTGGCATAGTCGATGGCGCGAAACACACCGTCCCTGAACTCGCTGATACGATCAGGCAGGATCGCGATGCCGCGCTCGCCCGCCGCCCAATTGCCGGCCGGCAGATTGTGCAGCACCTGCGTCAGCCCATGGCCGTCGAGTTGCTCGCGCAGCTGCGCCTTGTCGAATTCGTAGGGGAAGAGGTACTCGACCCCGCCGAAGCCCGCTGCTTTGGCCGCTGCGAAGCGGTCCACGAACGGCATTTCGTTGAAGAGCATGGTGAGGTTGGCGGCGAATTTCGGCATGATGCTATCTCCCTATTCCGCCGGCTGCAGCACGCCGGGCCGCGCGGTCGCGACCTCGTCGAGCGGCAGATCCAGCACCTCCTCGAATTCGACGATGTTGTCGATTTCCGTGCCCATCGCGATGTTGGTGACGCGTTCGAGGATGAACTCGACCATCACGGGCACGCGATGCTTGGCCATCCATTCGCGCGCGGTCGCGAACGCCGCCTGCGAGTCCTTCGGGTCGGTGACGCGGATCGCCTTGCAGCCGAGCCCTTCGGCGACAGCGACGTGATCGACACCGTAGCCGCCGAGCTCAGGCGCGTTGATGTTCTCGAACGAGAGCTGGACGTGATAGTCCATGTCGAAGCCGCGCTGGGCTTGGCGGATCAGGCCGAGATAGGAATTGTTCACGACGACGTGGATGTAGGGCAGATTGAATTGCGCCCCAACTGCGAGCTCCTCGATCAGGAATTGGAAATCGTAGTCGCCTGAGAGCGCGACGATATCACGATCCGGACACGCCGCGCGCACGCCGAGCGCCGCGGGTAGCGTCCAGCCGAGCGGGCCCGCCTGCCCGGCATTGATCCAGTTGCGCGGCTTGTAGACGCCCAGGAACTGCGCGCCGGCGATCTGCGACAGGCCGATCACGGAGACGTAGCAGGTGTCACGGCCAAACGCCTTGGTCATCTCCTCGTAGACGCGCTGGGGCTTGATCGGGACGTTATCGAAATGGCTCTTGCGCAACATTGTCTTCTTCCGGTCGCGGCAGGCAGCGGGCCACGCCTGGCGCTCGCGCAACCTGCCGGACCGGCGCCACTCCCTGGCGACGGTGACGAAGAGTTCGAGAGCGGCCTTCGCGTCCGAGACGATGCCGAGATCGGGATTGAACACGCGCCCGATCTGCGTCGGCTCGATGTCGACATGCACGAAGGTGCGCCCCTTGGTGTAGGTCTCGACCGAGCCGGTGTGGCGGTTGGCCCAGCGATTGCCGATGCCGAGCACGAAATCGGATTCGAGCATGGTGGCATTGCCGTAACGGTGACTGGTCTGAAGACCGACCATGCCGGCCATCAGCACGTGGTCGTCGGGGATGGCCCCCCAGCCCATCAGCGTCGGCACGACCGGCACGTTGGCAATCTCGGCGAATTCCACCAGCAGATCCGAGGCGTCGGCATTGATCACGCCGCCGCCCGCGACGATCAGCGGCCGTTCGGCCGCATTGAGCATCTCCAGCGCCTTCTCGACCTGCTTGCGGGTCGCGGTCGGCTTGTAGACCGGCAATGGCTCATAGGTCTCGTCGTCGAACTCGATCTCGGCGAGCTGCACGTCGAGCGGCATGTCGATCAGCACCGGGCCGGGCCTTCCCGAGCGCGTCACGTGAAACGCCTGGCTGAACACGCGGGGCACCAGCGCCGGCTCGCGCACCGTCACCGCCCATTTGGTCACGGGCTTTGCGATCGACTCGATGTCGACGGCCTGGAAATCCTCCTTGTAGAGCCGCGCGCGCGGCGCCTGCCCGGTGATGCAGAGGATCGGGATGGAATCAGCGATCGCGGAATAGAGCCCGGTGATCATGTCGGTCCCGGCCGGCCCCGAGGTGCCGATGCAGACGCCGATATTGCCGGCCTTGGCCCGCGTATAGCCCTCGGCCATGTGCGAGGCACCCTCGACATGGCGCGCCAGGATATGGCGGATCGAGCCGCGCTTCTTCAGCGCCGAGTAAAGCGGATTGATCGCGGCCCCGGGAACGCCGAAGGCAGTCGAGATGCCCTCCTTCTCCAGAATTCGCACGGCAGCATCGATGGCTCGCATCTTCGCCATATCGGACCTCGCTTGAGTTGCATTGGCTCGAGCGAGATCATCGGGCCCGCGAGGGCTTCACTCAACGAGATCGATTTTATTTTCCACGATGCGGCAGCCGCGGAAAAAACGTGGCGGTCTCAATCGGTTAGATCGAGATATCCGTGAAAGCGATCACTCGAACAGCGGCGCCAGCTGCATCTGCGGCACGAGCACGAGGCCCTTGTCGGTGATACGAATTTCCGGAATGACCGATAGCGGAATCAGATTGAAACCCATGTAGGGGATGGTGCAGCCGGCCTCCGCCCATTCCTTCTTCAGCGCCTTGACCTCTTCCGCCACCTCCGTGACGCGCTTGTCGGACAAGAGCCCAGCGATCGGCAGCGGCACCAGCGCCTTCACCTTGCCGTCAGCGACGACGCAGACGGCGCCCTGATGCTCCTTGATGGCCGAGATCGCTACCTGCATGTCGGCCTCGTTGGTGCCGGCAACGATGATGTTGTGGCTATCGTGCCCGACGCTGGAGGCGACCGCGCCCCGCTTCAGGCCAAAGTCCTTCAGAAGGCCGTAGGCGACGTTGCCGGCGGATTTACCGTGACGCTCGACCACCGTGACAAAGCACAGGCCGTAGCGCGCAAACAGCGTCGGCCAGTCCTTTGCGGGCTCGATCGCGATCTTCTCATGGATCAGCGTGATGCCGGGCAACGCGGTCTTGATGGCGTTGACGGTGCAGGCCTTCACCGGCAGTTCCGGTATTAGCTTGACCTTCTCGGGCAGCTTCACGGTCGCATAGGCCGCCTGCGGGTATTGATATCGCTGCGACAATGCCTGATCGAGCTTCGGCGTGATCTTGCGGTTCTCGACCACCAGCTCGCCGCCGTACCAAGTGCATTGCGGCTTCAGATTGTCGTCCATCAGCACCAGATCGGCGCGGCGCCCGCCGCCGAGCCCGCCGATATCGCTGTCCATGTTGAAGCGCGTCGCGCGATGCAGCGAGCCCATCGACCAGGCCTGCTCCGGCGACATCCCTGCTTTCACGGCTTCGCGCACCACCCAGTCGAGACCGAACAGCAGGAGATCGTCGGCGTCGCGATCGTCGGTGCACACGGCCGTGCGCTTGTGCGAGGCGCCGAGCTCGGTGATGGTCCGGATCGCCTGCGGCAGCGAGTGCCGGGGCGTGGTCGGCGGTCCCCCGCGCAGGAACACCCAGACCCCGGCATCGAGCAGATCGTCGGCGATGTCGCGGTCGATCGCCTCATGGGTGTCGGTGATGCCGCTCGCCGCATAGGCCGCAACGAAGTCGCGGCCATAGATATGGCCGGACACCGGCCGGCCGCGCTTCAGGGCGGCAGCGAGGATGGCGTGGCTTCGCTCATCGCCCATGGTGACAGGCACGAAATCCATCTTCTCGCCGAGCCCGACGGCTTCCGGCCAACGGTCGAACAGGCCGGCGATCTTGTCGGGCGTCAGATCGCCGCCCGCAGTCTCCAGTGCGGCCGAAGTCGCAGGAACCGTCGAGGGCACCGTCAGGAAGATCGAGAGCGGAGCCTCGCGTGCGTCCTCCAGCATCGCCTCGACGCCGACGACGTCCATGACGTTGCCGATCTCGTCGCTGTCGCAGAAGATTGTGGTGGTGCCGTTGAGCAGGGCGGCCTCGGCATAGGCGCAGGCCGTCACCATCGAGGATTCGATGTGGATGTGCGGATCGACCAGCCCCGGCGCGATGATGCCGCCCGCCGCGTCGTAAACCGGCACGTCGCCGAAGACATTCTTCGCAGCGCCGGCCGGCTTCATCGCAGCAATGCGGCCGCCGGTGATCCAGATTTCGCGGTTCGCATGGATGCGCTCCGAATAGGTCGAGAGCACCCGCGCGCCGGTGACGACGAGATCCGGCGCGACACGCGCCGAGGCCACATCGGCGAGACGCCGGGTCATCGAATGCAGCGGTGCGACGGCGAAGCGGGTAAGTCTGGTCATCAGAACCCTCGCGTGGCGTTATGGCCCTGCGATGGTTACGCCCTGCGCCCGACCGGGCAAGCGCAAATATAACGGCAGGCTCTGCTTACGCTTTAGGCGGAGAAGCGCCTGCCGCCGCTGGCCTCGCAGGTCTGCGCGAGTTCCGTCGTCGCGGGGCCGGTGCGGCAGCGGGCTTGACCCGAATCCGCATCGACCTCCCGTTCTGCTCGTCAATCTCGAACGCATTCGTCTTGCGCACGAGGTCACTCAGCTTGCGGAAGCCGAACGTTCGCGGATCGAAATCGGACGCGAGATTGGCGAGCTGGCGGCCAACTTCCCCGAGCGTCACCCAGCCGTCCTCGCTCTCCATCTGGGTGATGACCTTCTTGATGATGGGGGTTGCGGCATCGAGCGGCTGAAGCGACGTCGATCTCGAGGCGGCGTCCTGGGTGTTCGCTGGGGCGGCAAGCAAGTTCTCCGTGTAGACGAACCTTCGACAGGCCTGCCGGAAGCTCTCCGGCGTCTTCTGTTCGCCGAACCCAAAGACGTCGATGCCCTGCTCCCGGATGCGGGCGGCCAGACGGGTGAAATCGCTGTCCGACGACACCAGACAAAAGCTATCGAACCGGCCGCTGTGAAGCAGGTCCATTGCGTCGATGACCAGCGTGATGTCGGAGGCATTCTTCCCCGTCGTATAGGCGAACTGCTGCTGCGGGATGATGGCGTGTTTGGACAGGATGTCGGCCCAGCCCCTCGACCTGGCATTGGAGAAGTCGCCGTAGATGCGGCGAACGCTGGCCTCGCCGATCTTGGCAATCTCCTCGAACAGCCCATCGGCGATCTTTGCCGAAGCATTGTCTGCATCGATCAAGACAGCGAGACGGGGCGAACGGAGCTCTGACGGCATGACTTTTCCTACGAGATGAACGTAACATTAGAAGACGCTCGCGGCGGAATGGCTAGTCCTCGTTCGCCTTGAAGCGTCCCATCCCTTTCAGCACGAAGGGTGCCAGCAGGGCGATGAACGCCAGCGCAAGCAGCGTCGCCGAGATCGGGCTCTGGAGCAACGTCATGGGATCGCCGAGACTGATCGCGAGCGCGCGACGCAGCTGGCTCTCGGCGATCGGGCCGAGAATCAGGCCGACCACGACGGGCGCGATCGGAAAATCGAACCGCCGCATCAGAAAGCCGAGCACGCCGAAGCCGGCCAGCATCGACAGTTCGACCACCGACGGCTTTGCGGCGATGGTGCCCATGGTCGCGAACACGAGGATGCCGGCATAGAGCCACGGCTGCGGGATCGCCAGCAGCCGCACCCATAGGCCAACCAGCGGCAGATTGAGCACCAGCAGCATGCAATTGGCGATGAACAGGCTCGCGATCAGGCCCCACACGAGGTCGGGCCGCTCAGCGAACAGCAGCGGCCCCGGGTTGAGGCCGTATTGCTGGAAGCCCGCCAGCATCATCGCGGCCGTCGCCGAGGTCGGCAATCCCAACGTCAAGAGCGGCACCAGCGTGCCGGCAGCCGAAGCGTTGTTGGCGGCCTCCGGTCCTGCGACACCTTCGATCGCGCCCTTGCCGAATTCTTCGGGGTATTTGGTCAGTCGCTTCTCGCAGGAATAGGACAGGAAAGTCGGGATCTCCGCGCCGCCGGCAGGCAGCGCACCGATTGGGAAGCCGAACATGGTGCCGCGCAGCCACGGCTTCCACGATCGCTTCCAGTCTTCCTTGGTCATCCACAGCGAGCCGCGCACCGGCTCGAGCTTCTCTTCGGTGTGGTGGCGGCGCGATGCGACGTAGAGCGCCTCGCCCACCGCGAACAGGCCGACCGCGAGCGTCGTCACCTCGACGCCGTCGAGCAGCTCGGGCACCCCGAACGCAAGCCGCGCCTGACCGGTCAGCTTGTCTATACCGACGAGACCTAATGTCAGACCAATAAACAGGCTGGTCAGGCCGCGGATCGGGGAATCGCCGAACGTCGCCGACACCGTGACGAAGGCGACGCACATCAGCGCGAAATAATCCTCCGGGCCAAAGCGCACGGCGAAATCGACCAACCACGGCGCGAGAAAGGCAAGCCCGATGGTTGCGATGGTGCCGGCGACGAAGGAGCCGATCGCGGAGGTCGCGAGCGCCGGCCCGCCGCGGCCGGCCTTGGCCATCTTGTTGCCTTCGAGCGCCGTCGCCATCGAGGCGCTCTCGCCGGGCGTGTTGATCAAGATGGCCGTAGTCGATCCGCCATACATGCCGCCGTAATAGATGCCGGCAAACATGATCAGCGAACCGCCGGGATCGAGCTTGTACGTCACCGGCAGCAGCAGCGCGACCGTCAACGCCGGGCCGATGCCGGGCAGCACGCCCACGGCCGTGCCAAGGAACACGCCGATCAGGGCGTAGAGGAGATTCATCGGCTGGACGGCGACCGCCATGCCGTGGGCCAGCGCCGCGAAAGTTTCCATCACAGCAGTCGCTCCAGGGGGCCGGCCGGAAGGCTCAACGTCAACAGGCGGTCGAACGCGAGGTAAATGAGGGTCGACATCACGAGGGCGATGGCGGAATCGACGAGGACAGCCCGGCGCCCAAATGCCGCCGAGGTCGTGACGAACAGCGCCGACGTCGCCAGGATGAACCCGCCGCCGAAGCCGATGATGCCAATCAGCAGCGCAAGGCCGGCGAGGATCAAGACCACAGGCACGGGATCTGCGCTCTCGCGCGCTGGCAGACCGCCGCGCAGCGCGTCAACGAGATTGCCGATCGCGAGCAGCGCGAGGCCGGAGGCGATCACGACCGGCATGGCTTCCGGCCCCATCCCGTACATCGCGGTCGATTGCAGGCCGTGCGCATCCCAGACCAGCACCGCGGCAAGACCTGCGAGCAGCGCGGCGATGACGACGCTGGCGCGATCGATGCGCCGCGGTGGCTGGACGGGATCGCCTGTGGTCATGACTTGACCAGGCCGACTGATCTCAGCACGTCCGTCACAGGCACCGTTTCTTTCTTCAGGAAATCGGCGAAGGCGTCACCGCCGAGATAGGCATCCTCCCAGCCCTTCTGCTTGAGGATGTCTTTCCAGGCGTCCGACTTCACCATCTTCTCGACCGCGTCGCTCAGCGTCTTGCGCTGCTCCGGCGTGATTCCGGGAGGCGCGACCACCGAGCGCCAGTTGGCGATCACGAGGTCGATGCCCTGCTCCTTGAAGGTCGGGATGTCGCTGCCTGGAATGCGCTTCTCCGAGGTCACGCCGATCGCGCGCAGCTTGCCCGACTTGATCTGCCCATCATATTCGCTGAGGCCGGAAATGCCGGCAGTGACCTTCGCGCCGAGAATGGCGGCGAGCGACTCGCCGCCGCCCGAGAACGGGATGTAGTTGATCTTCTTCGCGTCGGCGCCGACGGCACCAGCGAACAATGCCGCCATCACGTGATCGACGCCGCCGGCCGAGCCGCCGGCGAAGGTCACCTTGGCGATGTCGGCCTTCACCGCGGCGGCCAGATCCTGCGCGGTCTTGATCGGCGAATTGGCCGGCACCACGATCACCTGGATTTCCTCGGTGAGGCGCGCGATCGGCGTCACCTGCTCGAGCGTGACGGGTGATTTGTTCATGGCGAGCGCGCCCACCATGACGAAGCCGTTGACCATCAGCTGGTTGCCGTCGCCCTTGGCGCCGTTGACGAACTGCGCGATGCCGACACTGCCGCCTGCGCCGGGAACGTTGGTGACCTGCACGCTGCGTGCGACGCCGGCAGCGACCAGCGCCTGCTGCATCGAGCGCGCGGTCTGGTCCCAACCACCGCCCGGCGCCGCAGGTGCCATCAGCTTGAGCTCGAGCTGCTGGGCAAAGGCCGGCGTGGCTGCCGCAAGGGTCAGCGCGACGGCTGCGCCGACGAGGCGCGCGGGAAGTTGAAACATGGGACGTCTCCGGGCTCATGCGGACGTTTGCCGCATCGTGTCGTTTGGTCGCATATCAGCCAAAACGGCCGACACTGTCCAGTGACATACCCCCGGTTTCCGATTAGCGGGGCGTCGGAACTGCCCCGCCGAGCGCGGCCGTCAGTTCGGCAGCAACATTACGGACGATTTGCCCGATTTCCGGTAACCGCTGATCGGTCAGCCGGCTGGTCATGCCGGACACCGAAATCGCCGCGAGCGGCTCGGCGCAGGCGTTGTAGACCACCGCGGCAACGCAGCGCAGGCCCATGCAGGCCTCTTCATCATCCAGCGCGTAGCCTTGCTTGCGGATCTTTTCGAGCTCCTTGAACAGGTCGCTCGGCCGCACGATCGACTTCTCGGTCAGGCGTGGCATGCCGTGATGGCGGATGACGGCGCCGACGTCCTCGTCGGAATAGGTCGCGAGCACTGCCTTGCCGACGCCGGAGGTCACCATCGGAACGCGGCCGCCGACTTGGGTCAGCGAGCGCATGATCTCGCGGCTCTCCATCCGGGTCAGCACGATGATGAACTCGTCGTCGACCACGGCGAGATTGGCGGTCTCGCGGGTAAGATCACGCAGCTTGCGCAAGTAAGGAATGGCCTGGGCACTGAAATTGCGCCGCCGCGCAAAGCTCGCGCCCACCGTGAAGCTGCGCACGCCGACATGCCATTTGGATTCGGCGCGGTCGAACTGCACGAAGCGGCGGCTTTCCAGCGTCGCCAGCAGGCGATGCACGGTCGAGGCCGAGAGCCCGGTGCGGACGGCGAGATCGCTGAGGCGATAGCCTTCGTCGTCTTCGGACAATGTCTCGAGGATCGACAGCGCGCGATCGACGGACTGCACGCCGCCGTCGCGCGCGTCGTGATCGGCCGCCGATGGCGATCGGGGCTCGATCGATTTGCGCCGGATCACGTTCCTGCCCATCGCGACCTGACTGTTCTCACCTCTCCCCGCGCGCGGGGAGAGGTGAAGCGGCATCGTCGGCTCAGAGCAGCCCTGCTCCGCGCGCCCATTTGTACTTGGCACCGAGGACCTCGACCGGCAGTTCGGTCGAGTAGGCATAGGCCGGAATGCCGTTCTGGTAGAGATATTCGGCGGCTTCCTCAACCTCGACGTCGCCGGCGAGCGAGGCGACGATCGGCTTCACGAAGCCCTTGGCCTCCATCTCCTTCTTCACCTCGACCATGTTGCGGGCGAACACCATCGGCGGCGTGACGATGGTGTGCCAGTAGCCGAGGATCAGCGAGTGGATGCGCTCGTCCGTCAGGCCGAGCTTTACGGTGTTGACGTAGGTGATCGGCGGCTCACCGCCAGTGATGTCCACCGGATTTCCGGCCGCGCCAAACGGCGGGATGAACTTGCGGAAGGCCGCATCCAGATCCGGCGGCATCGACATCAGCGACAAGCCGTTGTCGACGCAGGAGTCCGACAACAGCACGCCCGAACCGCCTGCACCGGTAATGATCAGCACGTTCTCGCCCTTCGGCGTCGGCAGCACCGGCACGCCCCGCGCGAATTCGAGCAGCTGCCGCAAGCTACGGGCGCGGATCACGCCGGACTGGGCCAGGACATCCTCGTAGATCTTGTCGTTCCCGGCGAGCGCGCCGGTGTGCGACGAGGCCGCCTTGGCACCGGCGGAGGTGCGGCCGGCCTTGAGCACGATGACCGGTTTTTTCTTGGAGACGCGTTTTGCGGCTTCCGCAAAGGCGCGGCCGTCCTTGAGGTCTTCGCAGTGCTGCGCGATCAGGTTCGTGTTCGGATCCTGCTCGAAGAAGGCGAGCAGATCGTCCTCGTCGATGTCGGACTTGTTGCCGAGGCCGACGATCGCCGACACGCCCATCTTGGCCGAACGGGAGAAGCCGATGATGGCCATGCCGATGCCGCCCGATTGCGAAGACAGTGCCGCGTGGCCCTTGACATCATAGGCGGTGCAGAAGGTCGCGCAGAGATTGGCAGGCGTATAATAGAAGCCGTAGATGTTCGGTCCCATCAGGCGGATGTCGTACTTCTTGCCGACTTCGACGATCTCGGCCTGGAGTTCCGGCGCGCCGGCTTCCGCGAAGCCCGACGGGATCAGAACCGCGCCGGGAATTTTCTTCTCGCCGCATTCGGTGAGCGCCGCGGCCACGAACTTCGCGGGGATCGCGAACACCGCCGTGTCGATCACGCCCGGCACGTCCTTGACGCTCTTATAGGCTTTGTAGCCGAGGATCTCGGCGGCCTTGGGATGGATCGGGTAGATGTCGCCCTTGTAGCCGCCGTTGATGAGGTTTTTCATCACGGAATTGCCGATCTTGCCGTCTTCGGCCGAAGCGCCGACCACGGCAACCGCCTTCGGCTGCATGATGCGGCTCATGGCCGCGACGATCTCTTCGGTCGGGCGCGGCTTCGGCTTGGGCACGTAAGCGAAGTCGACGACGATGCGGACGTCGGCCGCGATCGCGTCCTTGGCCGTCGCGAACACCGGGTTGAGATCGAGCTCGACGATCTCGGGGAAATCGGTGACGAGCTGCGAGACCTTGACGATGACATCGGCGAGCGCCGTGCGGTTCACCGGCTCGCCGCCGCGAACGCCCTTCAAAATTTCATGCGCCTGGATGCCGTCGAGCATCGACAGCGCATCTTGCTTGGTCGCGGGCGCGAGGCGGAAGGTTATGTCCTTCAGAACTTCGACCAGCACGCCGCCGAGACCGAAGGCAACCAGCTTGCCGAACGAGGCGTCGGTGATCGACCCGACGATCACTTCGGTGCCGCCGGCCAGCATCTGCTGCACCTGGACACCCTCGATCTTGGCATCAGACTTGTACTTCCTGGCGTTGCCGAGAATGGTCTCGTAGGCCTTCTCGGCGTCTTCTGCCGATTTGAGGCCAACGATGACGCCGCCGGCTTCGGTCTTGTGAAGAATGTCCGGCGAGACGATCTTCATCACCACCGGGAAGCCCATCGAGGCGGCCATCTTGCCGGCCTCGCCGGCCGAC
The DNA here is from genome assembly GCF_023101105.1 of Bradyrhizobium sp. 155. NCBI lineage: Bacteria > Pseudomonadati > Pseudomonadota > Alphaproteobacteria > Hyphomicrobiales > Nitrobacteraceae > Bradyrhizobium > Bradyrhizobium sp. 155. The sequence goes on from NZ_CP064704.1 coordinate 5,082,801, forward strand.
TTCGCCACCCCCTCCTTCGGCACCGCAATGCCGTAGGCGTCGCAGACCAGCTTGCCTTCCGGCGCGGTCAGGCTGGTGCGCTTGTCCGCCTTGACCTGGTCAAGCACCTTGCGGACGGCATCTTTGGAATTGGACATGTGGCTCTCCCTTGACCTTGGTTCTTGCGTTCTCTAAGCGCGCGCGTTGCGGCTGCCCGTGATGCTTTCCATTCGCGCGCTCTGTTCCATGTCGCGGAACGGAGTGGCATAAAGCCGAGATTACTCCGCCGGCTTGGATCAAAAATGGCTGGCGATGGCATTTGGTATGCCAGAAGCCAACTTGTCAAGCTGCAGCGCACCCTAGAACGCTGCAAAAAATAGGCAGCTTGACATTCTGGTATTTGGTATGCCAAAAACTTTCCCGTTAATAATCCTGTAAAAGACGACTCCCACTGGAGGAGATTCGTCGTGTCACTGCGGAAACCAACCAAGGCGTTGCCGAACATGGCCGAGGCAGATATCGCAATCGTTCGTATTGCCCCGGAGTCGAGCTTCAAGAACAAGGCGTATGACGCCTTGAAGGAAGCCATCCTCAAGATGGACATCTACTCGACGCCCGAACCCGTCATGCTCGACGAGCGCGCGTTGTCCGAGCGCCTCGGCGTGAGCCGCACGCCGATCCGCGAAGCCATCGCGATGCTAGAGCAAGACGGTTTCGTGAAGACGGTTCCTCGCCGCGGCATCATGGTGGTCCGAAGGACCAAGAGCGAGATCGTCGACATGATCCGCGCCTGGGCGGCGCTGGAGAGCATGGCGGCTCGCCTCATCACCGCCACAGCGCGCAAGAAAGACATCACGGCGCTGCGCGACTACTTCAAGGAATTTGGCAAGGATCGCCTGCCCGAGGATCACGTCGAGGAATATTCGCGCGCCAACATCGCCTTCCACCAGGCGCTGATCTCGCTGTCGGAATCACCGGTGCTGGTCGATCTCACCAACGACTTGCTGCTGCATGTGCGTGGCTATCGGCAATTGACCATCGGACGCAAGGACCGCACCGCGACGTCGCTTCCCGAGCATCTCGGCATGATCGAAGCCCTGGAGGCGCGCGATACCGAGCTCGCCGAGAAGCGCGCCCGCGATCACACCCTTGGCCTTGCCGCTTACGTCGAAGCGCATGGTCAGGAACTCTTCTAGCCGGCAACGTTCACCAAAGGGCGAGGCATCGCCCCCAAAAGCCTGAAACGGCATCTTGAGATCAGGGAGACAAGGCCCATGCTGAATACCGCGACCAAGTCCGAAGCACCGGGCACCGAGCAGGAATTGACGGATGGTTTTCATCTCGTCATTGACGCGCTCAAGCTGAACGGCATCAACACCATCTATAATGTGCCGGGCATCCCGATCACGGATTTGGGCCGCATGGCGCAGGCGGCCGGTATTCGCATGATTTCGTTCCGCCACGAGCAGAACGCCGGTTATGCGGCGGGCATCGCCGGCTACCTCACCAAGAAGCCCGGCATCTGCCTCACCGTCTCCGCGCCCGGCTTCCTCAACGGTCTCACCGCGCTCGCCCACGCCACCACCAACTGCTACCCGATGATCCTGATCTCGGGCTCCTCCGAGCGCGAGATCGTCGACCTCCAGCAGGGCGACTATGAAGAGATGGACCAGCTCGCGATCGCCAAGCCGCTGTGCAAGGCAGCCTACCGTGTGCTGCACGCCCAGGACATCGGCATTGGTCTTGCCCGTGCCATCCGTGCCGCCGTCTCCGGCCGTCCGGGCGGCGTCTATCTCGACCTGCCGGCAAAGCTGTTCGGCCAGGTGATGAACGCCGATGCCGGCCAGAAGTCGCTGGTCAAGGTAATCGACGCGGCTCCCGCGCAGATCCCCTCGCCCGCTTCGATCAAGCGCGCGCTTGATGTTTTGAAGAGCGCAAAGCGCCCTCTCATCATCCTCGGCAAGGGCGCGGCCTACGCGCAGGCCGACGAGGAGATCAAAACCTTCGTCGAGAAGAGCGGTATCCCCTTCCTGCCGATGAGCATGGCCAAGGGTCTCCTCTCAGACACCCATCCGCAGTGCGCAGGCGCTGCCCGCTCGACGGTGCTGAAGGAATCCGACGTCGTCCTGCTGATCGGCGCCCGGCTGAACTGGCTGCTCTCGCACGGCAAGGGCAAGAACTGGGGCGAAGCGCCCAAGAAGTTCATCCAGGTCGACATCGAACCGCGCGAGATGGACTCCAACGTCGAGATCGTCGCGCCCGTCGTCGGCGACATCGGCTCGGTCGTCTCCGCCTTCAACCAGGCGATGGCTTCGGGCTGGACCGCCCCGCCTGCCGAATGGACCAAGGCGATTTCGACCAAGCGCGAAGAGAACGTCGCCAAGATGGCGCCGAAGCTCATGAACAACAAATCGCCGATGGACTATCACGGCGCGCTCGGCGTGCTGAAGAACGTCATCAAGGATCATCCCGAGGCGATCCTCGTCAACGAGGGCGCCAACACGCTCGACCTCGCCCGCGGCGTCATCGACATGTACAAGCCGCGCAAGCGTCTCGACGTCGGCACCTGGGGCGTGATGGGCATTGGCATGGGCCAGGCGATCGCGGCTGCTCTCGAGACCGGCCATCCCGTGCTCGCGGTCGAAGGCGACTCGGCCTTCGGCTTCTCCGGCATGGAGGTCGAGACCATCTGCCGCTACAATTTGCCGATCTGCGTCGTCATCTTCAACAATGACGGCATCTATCGCGGCACCGACGTCAACGGCGCCAACGCCGATCCGGCGACGACGGTGTTCGTCAAGGGCGCCCGCTACGACAAGATGATGGAAGCCTTCGGCGGCGTCGGCGTCAATGCCACCTCACCGGACGAGCTCAAGCGCGCCGTCAACGAGGCCATGGCTTCGGGCAAGCCGACGCTCATCAACGCCGTGATCGATCCGGCCGCCGGTTCCGAGAGCGGCCGCATCGGCAACCTCAATCCGCAGAGCGTTCTGCAGAAGAAGAAGTAAGCATCCCCGTCAACCCACAAGGTCCCTGCGGGTGCAGGGGTAGATCAGAGTACGGAGCAACACGATGACAAAAGCGCTCGAGGGCGTTCGCATTCTCGACTTCACCCACGTCCAGTCCGGGCCGACCTGCACGCAGTTGCTCGCATGGTTCGGCGCCGACGTGATCAAGGTGGAGCGCCCGGGCGTGGGTGACATCACCCGCGGCCAGCTGCAGGACATCCCGAATGTGGACAGCCTGTATTTCACCATGCTCAACCACAACAAGCGCTCGATCACGCTCGACACCAAGAACCCCAAGGGCAAGGAAGTCCTCACCGAGCTCATCAAGAAGTGCGACGTGTTGGTCGAGAATTTCGGCCCCGGCGTGCTCGACCGCATGGGCTTCCCCTGGGAGAAGATCCAGGCGATCAACCCGAAGATGATCGTCGCCTCTATTAAGGGCTTTGGTCCCGGACCATACGAGGACTGCAAGGTTTATGAGAACGTCGCCCAGTGCACCGGCGGCGCCGCCTCCACCACCGGCTTCCGCGACGGCTTGCCCCTCGTGACCGGCGCGCAGATCGGCGACAGCGGCACCGGTCTGCATCTGGCGCTCGGCATCGTCACCGCACTCTATCAGCGCACCCATTCCGGCAAGGGCCAGCGCGTCACCGCCGCGATGCAGGACGGCGTGCTCAATCTCGCGCGCGTCAAGCTGCGCGACCAGCAGCGCCTCGCCCATGGTCCGCTCAAGGAATACAGCCAGTTCGGCGAAGGCATTCCGTTCGGCGATGCCGTGCCGCGTGCCGGCAACGATTCCGGCGGCGGCCAGCCCGGCCGCATCCTGAAGTGCAAGGGCTGGGAGACCGATCCCAACGCCTATATCTACTTCATCACCCAGGCCCCGGTCTGGGAGAAGATCTGCGACGTGATCGGTGAGCCCTCCTGGAAGACCGATCCGAACTACGCCAAGCCGGCCGTCCGCCTGCCGCGCCTGAATGAGATCTTCGGCCGCATCGAACAATGGACGATGACGAAGACGAAGTTCGAGGCGATGGAAATCCTCAACAAGGACGACATTCCCTGCGGCCCGATCCTGTCGATGAAGGAGATCGCCGAGGACCAGTCGCTGCGCGCGACCGGCACCGTGGTCGAGGTCGACCACCCCACCCGCGGCAAGTACATCTCCGTCGGCAACCCGATCAAGCTGTCGGACTCCCCGAGCGAGGTGGAGCGATCCCCGCTGCTCGGCGAGCACACCGACGAGATCCTGCGCACCGTGCTGGGCTTCTCGGACCATCAGGTCGCCGATATCCACAAGTCCGGCGCGCTCGATCCGCCGCAGAAGCAGGCCGCCGAATAAGCGGGCTTATCTCACGACGCGAAAGGCCGCCGGCTTCGGCGGCCTTTTTGTTGGCGCGCAAAGGCTGCATCGCACGATCGGCGCGCTTGCCGCGCCGCCAAGGCTGGATTAAAGATTGGTTCGCGAGGAACAGATGCGGTGGCCGGCCGTTGCTCCCTCGACCGGTGTGCTCCCGGAAATGCGAGCATGCCGGAAATGCCAGCATGCCATCTCCACGGCGAGTGCAGCACGCCTCGCAAAGACCCTGCCCCACGCTGAAGAACTGGTCGCCTTCGCTTCCGAGGATGGCACGTCGGCCTTTCAGTTCGGGCACGGGTGGCGTCGCGTCCGGCACTCGCCAGGACCACGCTCGTTGATCAAATTGAGGGCTTAAATGTCGAAAGATCAATCCTCTGATCGCGCCAAGCGTGAAGCCAACAAGGCGTTCAAGCCTGCGACAACGCAGAAGCCGATCAATGACTATGCGAAGGACCAGAACTCCTTCAACGAGAATCGCGAACGGCTGAAAGCGGAGCGATTGGCCCGGGAGGCGAAGCCGGGAAGCGGCTCCGAATAGGCACGACGATCCCAGACTCCGACCGCGAATTCCGCTAAAGGCGGGGCGCCGAGATCCGCCTGGTCTACAGCATCGAGAGCACGACGATTCCGTCTTCGACTGCACCAGAAGCGAGCTGCGCCCGCGCCATGCGCTCGAACTCGGTCCGGTTCTTGCGAAGATAACTGAAAGCCTGCTTCTGCGTCAGGAACGTCGTCGCAAGACGGCACATCTGTCGTCCCGCGCCAAGCGCGAGAAAGAAGGTGATGGTGCCACCGCCATCCGACTTTATTCTAGGCACGACCCGCACTCTTTGGCATGTGATCGGCCCTCTCCAAATTGTCCTCGGCGCAATGGAAGCCAGTTATGGCGTCACCTTCTTCTTGCGCTTCGTCGGGACGGGCGGCGGCAGCGACGCCTGAAGGGCGGCGTCTGCCGCTTCCTTGGCCTGGCGCAGCTCTCGAAGCCGCGCCATGTTCTTGCGAACATCGACGGCTTGCTTTCCAACGTCCACCATCGCCCGCGCGCCTTCCTCAGCGGCCAAACGCTGACGGTTAGAACGCGCGATGCTTTCGGGTGACGGTTCGGCCGGTCTCTTGGCGCTCATTATTCACCCTGCTCTGCAACGGACAAAAACCCGCTCAATCCTGGGATCGAGCGGGTGGCATGGCCGTTTCAGTACATCCGTGAAACGGCACCAAGGCTTAGGCCAGCGAGAGATTCTCAGCGCTGACCTTGCCCCGCATCTTGTCGGTCTTGAGTTCGAAGTTGACCTTTTGGCCTTCAGCGAGACCTGCAAGACCAGCCCGCTCGACCGCGCTGATGTGAACGAACACATCGTTGCCGCCGTCGTTCGGCTGAATGAATCCAAAGCCCTTCTGGCCGTTAAACCACTTTACAGTACCTGTCGTCATTTTCTTCTCCAAAGCGCATACGCGCAGGTTCCGCGTGATCGTCACGCAGAACAAATTCTATTCGTCGATGTCTATGGAAAAGGAGCCCGCGGGCGCATTCAACAAGGCACAGCGGCTGAACGAACAGCCTCAACGTATACCTCATCCTCGCCATTTGCAAGGCTTGACGGAATTTAACGGCTCGGGAGCCCGGCGGTAGGTGCAGGACGCGCGCTATTCAGCGCTCATCTTTCGCCCCCGGCGAGCTGCTCTCGAAGGCTGCCGAGCGCCCCATGCGTGGATCCATCAAAAAAAATCGAGACGCCGCGTCGGATCGGCAGCATCTCCTTCGTCATCTGGACATGAACGGGCAGTAGACGCCCACGTCGAGCCCGGCGATTCATGAGGAAGAATGATCATGCCCAGCACTGTCCGCCTGCACCGCGTTCTCACGACCAGCCCGGAGAAAGTCTATCGCGCCTTCCTGGAGGCGGATGCGTTGGCAAAATGGCTTCCGCCGAATGGCTTCACCTGCACCGTCCATCATTTCGAGCCGAAGGTCAGGGGCACGTTCAAGATGTCGTTCCGTAACTTCACGACGGGCAACAGCCACGCCTTCGGCGGCGAATATCTCGAGCTCGTCCCCGGCGAACGTCTCCGTTACACCGACAGGTTCGACGACCCCAATCTGCCGGGAGAGATCCAGGTCACCGTGATCCTGAAGAAAGTATCCGTAGGCACCGAGCTGGATATCACGCAGGCCGGCATCCCCGACGTCATCCCGCCGGAGGCTTGTTATCTCGGCTGGCAGGAATCGCTGCGCAATCTGGCGAAGCTCGTCGAGCCTGAGATCAAGCAATAGCGATCGGACGCGAGTTAGGGGCGGCCGCGTGACCGTAGGCTACGCGCCCGCCCTCGACTGGAGCCCGCCGCTTGCGGTCCAGCGGTCCGGGTCCGGGCTGTGTCCGATCAAAGCAAGGCCGTACGCAATCGACTCGAACTGATCGCCCGACATCAGCCGTTCGTTGCCGAACCGCTCGGCGAACAGTTTTCGAACGGCCGGCACGAAAGACGTGCCGCCGGTCAAAAACACCTTCTCGACCTCGCGCGCGGTGATGCCGGCTTCGCCCAGCACCTTGTCGACGGTGGCCCCGAGCCTCGCGATGTCGTCGGCAATCCAGGCTTCGAAATTCTTCCGCGTGATAGTCGAGCCGATATCGACCCCGCCTCCTTTGAAGCGGAACTCCACCTGATCCTGGGCCGACAGCGCGACCTTGGCGTCGGACACCGCGCGGTACAGCGCAAAGCCGAGGTCGAGATCGACGATGGTGATGAAATCCTCGAGCAGAGCCGGCTTCACCGCGGTGCGCGCAAGCTCCCGGAGTTCGCGCAGGTCGCCGTTGCTCTTCATCATCGCGAGCTGATGCCAGCGCGCGAGATTAGTGTAGTGGCCGGTGGGGATCGGCAGCACCTTGTCGAACGAGCGGAAGCTCGAGCCCTTGCCCAGCCGCGGCGAGACGACGTGATCGACGATACGGTAGTCGAAGGTGTCGCCCGCAATCCCGATGCCGGCATGGCCGAGCGGCTCGGCGCGCAAGGCGCCGCCGGCACGCGAGAACCGCATCACCGAGAAATCGCTGGTGCCGCCACCGAAATCCGCGACCAGCACGGTCGCATCGCGCTCCAGCCGGCGGGCGAAGGAGAACGCCGCGCCCACGGGTTCGTAGACATAGCGGGCGTGGCCGGCGCCGAGGCGCTCGAACGCGGCCCGGTAGCGCTGCATCGCCAGCGCTTCGTCGGGATTGCCCCCGGCGAAGCGGACGGGGCGACCGACTGTAATGGTGGACGTCTCGAAGCCGAATTTATCGCCGCCATGCCGCGCCAGCGTCCGCAGGAACGCCGCCAAAATATCCTCGAACTTGTAGCGCTGCCGGAACACCTGGGTGGTGTTGAAGCTGGAGCTTGCGGCAAAGGTCTTGAACGACTGGAGGAAGCGGTAGACATGGCGTCCTTCCAGGAACTGCTCGATCGCCCACGGGCCGCCTTCAGCCTGGGCGCCGGCTCCCGGCCGGTCCTCCCAGAAGCACAGCGCTGACACGAAGACGCTGTGGCGCTGCTCACCATGGTCGAAGCGGATGGCCTCGACCCGGCGATCGTCCGCCGCAAGGGCCACGACCGTGTTGCTGGTCCCAAAATCGATGCCGATCGAGACGGCGGGCGAGGCGCTCGACATGAACCACTCTGACAGATGATTGGAGGGGGCAGACCACTAACGGCTTCATGTGCCGCTGCCAAGGCTCCGTTTTTGGATATCGACGGTCAAATGGTTCAGTTTCGGCCGGCTTTGGGCATATCCCGCTCAAATCGGCCCATTTAACTGATTATTATGCTGCAATGCGAAGAGCTAAATGCTGCTATGCAATGGCATGCATAGACATTGGCATCTGGTATACATAAATTCCCTTTCGAAATGAGACAGCACTACTGACCGTCTCGAGAAAGGGATTTCCGATGTCCAAGACCGCTTCCGTCGCTCTCGCGCCCTCCTCCACGCTGTTCGCCCGCCTGATGGCAACGATCGACCGCCTCCTGATGGCGAGCGCCGAGATCTCGAATCACAACGGCGACCTGCCGCGCTTTGGCCTGTAGGCCGGACAGCCGCCCGCGCCTGCGCGCGCAGCGGGAGACGGTTTTAGATCAGTCCGCATACTACTTTTGATGAATGGCCCCGGATCACGGGGCCATTTCTACTTGTGCTGTCCTGAGTCACAGCCGCAACCGGGCAAGGTCCTGCGGCATTTGCGCACGGTGACCGGACCAGCGCTTGAAGCTTGGCATAATGCATACAAGAATGCCGTTCCAGCGCTCGCAGAAAAATGAGAGGCGCCACGGGAGGCTTTATGACGGACATGGTGCAAGCAACCGCCCCGACAGCCGCGCGCGTTAGCGACACGTATCGCTGGACGCAATTGGCAGTTGGCGTCGCGGCGATGGTAATGATCGCCAATTATCAATACGGCTGGACGTTCTTCGTCCCCGACATCCAGAAGAAGTTCGGCTGGGATCGTGCGTCGATCCAATGGGCCTTTACGCTGTTCGTGCTGTTCGAGACCTGGCTCGTGCCGATCGAAGGATGGTTCGTCGACAAATACGGTCCGCGCATCGTGGTGCTGGTCGGCGGCGTGCTCTGTGCCGCCGGCTGGGCGATCAACGCGGAGGCGACCACGCTCAACGGCTACTATCTCGGCATGATCATCGCAGGCATCGGCGCCGGCGGCGTCTACGGCACCTGCGTCGGTAACGCGCTGAAGTGGTTTCCGGACAAGCGCGGTCTTGCCGCGGGCATCACGGCCGCTGGTTTCGGTGCGGGCTCCGCGCTGACCGTCGCGCCGATCCAGGCCATGATCAAGGACAGCGGTTTCCAGACCACCTTCCTTTATTTCGGCCTCGGACAAGGCATTATCATCTGCATCCTCGCCTTCTTCCTGCTCGCGCCGAAAGCAGGTCAGGTGCCGAACGCGGTCGTGAACGCCAATCTGCAGCAGACCCGGCGCAACTACCAGCCGACCGAGGTGCTGCGTCAGCCGATCTTCTGGCTGATGTACTTCATGTTCGTGATTGTCGGCGCTGGCGGCCTGATGGTGACGGCGAACCTGAAGCCGATCGCGGCGGACTGGAAGATCGACAACGTGCCGGTCACGCTGATGGCGGTGACGATGACCGCGGTGACCTTCGCGGCCACGATCGACCGCGTGCTCAACGGCCTGACGCGTCCGTTCTTCGGCTGGATCTCCGACATGATCGGCCGCGAGAACACGATGTTCATCGCCTTCGGCATGGAAGGTATCGGCATCTGGATGCTCTACCTCTGGGGCCACGATCCGCTCTGGTTCGTGCTGCTCTCGGGCTTCGTGTTCTTCGCTTGGGGTGAGATCTACTCGCTGTTCCCCTCGACCTGCACCGACACGTTCGGCGCCAAGTTCGCGACCACCAATGCCGGCCTGCTCTACACCGCGAAGGGTACGGCCGCGCTGCTGGTCCCGATCGGCAACTACATGCAGCAGTCGTCGGGCAGTTGGGACAACGTGTTTATCATCGCAGCCGGCGCCAACATCCTGGCCTCGGCGCTGGCGATCGCGGTGCTCAAGCCCTGGCGCAAGGTCGTGGTCGCGCAATCGACCGTCTGACGCGCTCCAAAAGCGCTTCTCGCGCAAAACGCCCGGCCTCGCGGCCGGGCGTTTTCGTTGTGCGCGACGTTTTCGTGAACCCGCCGTCCCTAAAGGAACTCCGCAAATTTTCAGGCGCGCGCCAAGATAGGGCTTGCAATCTGGAATATGGTATACCAAGGTCGCCACCGCGCTTGCGACGATAAGCCACAATATTGCGACATCAGGTCATCTTGCGACCGGTGTCGAACCAGACAGGCGCTTGGGAGGTTCTTGATGATTTCCAGCACCGATGGCGCTGTCACGGCCGCGCCTCTCCGCACAGGTTTCCGCTGGCTCCAGCTGGTCATGGGCATCGTCTGCATGGCGATGATCGCCAACCTGCAATATGGCTGGACCCTGTTCGTCGATCCGATCGATCACGCGCACCATTGGGGACGCGCCGCGATCCAGCTCGCCTTCACCATCTTCGTCGTCACCGAAACCTGGCTGGTGCCGATCGAGGCCTGGTTCGTCGACAAATACGGCCCGCGCATCGTCATCATGTTCGGCGGCGTCATGATCGCGCTGTCGTGGATTCTCAACTCCTATGCCGATAGCCTCACCTTGCTCTACGCGGCCGCGATCATCGGCGGCATGGGCGCGGGCGCCGTGTACGGCACCTGCGTCGGCAACGCGCTGAAATGGTTTCCCGATCGCCGGGGCCTTGCCGCCGGTGCGACTGCCGCCGGCTTCGGCGCAGGCGCTGCACTCACCGTCGTGCCGATCGCAGCCATGATCGCAACGAGCGGCTATCAGCACGCGTTCCTCACCTTCGGCATCGGCCAGGGCGTGATCGTCTTCGTGCTCGCCTTCTTCATTCAGCCGCCGCGGATCTCGATCCCGCCGAAGAAGAAGCAGCTCAATCTGCCGCAGACCAAGATCGACTTCACCCCGCCCCAGGTGCTGCGCACCCCTATTTTCTGGGTCATGTATCTCGTGTTCGTCATGGTCGCCTCCGGCGGCCTGATGACCGCGGCGCAGATCGCCCCGATCGCACACGACTTCAAGATCGCCGACACGCCGGTCACGCTCGCCGGATTCCAGATGGCGGCATTGACGTTCGCGATCTCGCTCGACCGCATCTTCGACGGTTTCGGACGGCCGTTCTTCGGCTTCGTCTCCGACACGATCGGCCGCGAGCACACCATGTTCATCGCCTTCGGCACCGCCGCGCTGATGCTGCTGACGCTGTCGGCCTATGGCCACGTCCCTGTCGTCTTCGTGCTCGCCACCGCGGTCTATTTCGGCGTGTTCGGCGAGATCTACTCGCTGTTCCCAGCGACCTGCGGCGACACCTTCGGCTCGAAGTTCGCAACCACCAACAACGGCATGCTCTACACGGCGAAGGGGACCGCGTCCCTGCTCGTTCCGCTCGCCAGCGTGATCTCGGCCACGTATGGCTGGAAGGCCGTGTTCGTGGTCGCAGTCGCGCTGAACGCGACGGCGGCCCTGACGGCGCTGTTCGTGATCAAGCCGATGCGCCGCTCCTTCATCCTCGGCAAGGAAGCCGAGAGCGCCAACGCCGCGACGGGGAACGCCAAGACCGAGACGGCATAACGAACACTCCTTGCACGGTGAGACAGGGGGCGCAGCGATGCGCCTCTTTCTTTTTGGCTCACGGCAAACGTCAGCATTGTTGCCTCAAGATTTTTCGGAACAGCCAAATCGAGTGCTTGACGATTGGCATTATGTATACCACACTTGCCGCATCATTCACCCAGGGAGGTTGCAATGCTGGTCGGAGACATTCTGCGCAAGAAGACACCGCGCGTTGTCACGGTGCGAATGAACGAAACGGTGGGTATCGGCGCCAAGCTGATGCGCGCCAACAATATCAGCGCACTTGTGGTGAAGGACGTGGTCCGCTCCGAGGGTAACACCGCGGTCGGCATGTTCACCGAGCGCGACGTCGTGCGCGCCGTCGCCGAGCACGGCGCCAATGCCGTCAACGTCAAGGTTTCGCAGCTCGTCTCGGTGCAGCAGCTCGTATCCTGCACCTCAAACGACACGATCGAGCACGTCCGCCATCTGATGAACCGGAATCACATCCGGCACCTGCCCGTCATCGACGATTACAGCCTCGTCTCGGTTATCAGCATGCGTGACATCGCCTCCTTCGTGGACGAAGCGATCAACGGCACGCCGCAAGCAGCTTAAAGCGTCTCACTTCCCCCTGCGACTACCGTCCCCGGCTCGGACCTTCCGAGCCGGACCGGATCTTTCGTCCCGAAATCCGGCTTCCGCTGCTTCGCGAGGATTCCATGAAGATCTGCATCTACGGCGCCGGCGCAATCGGCGGATATCTCGGGGTTCAGCTCGCGCACGCGGGCGCCGACGTCAGCCTGGTCGCACGCGGCGCGCACCTTGCCGCGATGCGCGAGCGCGGCCTGACGCTGCTCGCGGGCGAGGAGAAGCACACCGTGCATCCGCGCTGCACCGACGATCCCGCCGAGCTCGGTGTGCAGGACTACATCATCATCACGCTGAAGGCGCACTCGATCACCGGCGTGATCGGGACAATGCAGCCGCTGCTCGGACCCCACACCCGCATCGTCACCGCCGTCAACGGCATCCCCTATTGGTACTTCTACAAGCACGGCGGCCAATACGAGAATTCGACGCTGGAGAGCATCGACCCCGGCGGACGGCAGTGGCGCGAAATCGGCCCCGAGCGCGCCATCGGCTGCATCGTCTATCCCGCCACCGAGATCGAGGCGCCCGGCGTGATCCGTCACGTCTACGGCAACAACTTTCCGCTCGGCGAGCCCTCCGGCGAGATCACCCCGGACGTGCAACGCCTCGCCGATCTCTTCGTCGCAGCCGGGCTGAAGGCGCCGGTGCTCGACCGCATCCGCGACGAGATCTGGCTCAAGCTGTGGGGCAATGTCTGCTTCAACCCGATCAGCGCACTCACCCATGCAACGCTCGACGTGATCTGCACCGATCCGGCCACCCGCGCGCTGTCGCGCGCGATCATGATGGAGACGCAAGGGATCGCCGAAACGTTCGGCGTCAAATTCCGCGTCGACGTCGAGCGCCGCATCGAAGGTGCGCGCAAGGTCGGCGCGCACAAGACCTCGATGCTCCAGGATCTCGAGCGCGGCCGCCCGATGGAGATCGACCCGCTCGTCACCGTCGTGCAGGAGATGGGTCGCCTCACCGGCGTCGCCACCCCCGCGCTCGATTCAGTGCTGGCGATGGTGACCCAGCGCGCCCGCATTGCCGGTCTCTACGACGGCATCTCGGCCCCATCAGATCCGCGCGCACTGGCGGTGGCGTGATGGCTGGCGAGATCAAACAATGGCTCCGCTTCCGGAATAGCGGTGCGACCGGCTTCGGCACGCTAACGTCGTCGGGTATCAGCGTCCATGAGGGCGAGATGTTTGGCCGCCATGCAGCCACCGGCAAGACGCTGGCGCTGTCGGAGGTCGAACTGCTCGCGCCCTGCGTGCCCAGCAAGATCGTCGCGCTCTGGAACAATTTTCATGCACTCGCGGCCAAGCTCAACCAGCCCGAGCCACCGGAGCCGCTCTACCTCCTGAAGGCCACCACCAGCATTACGACGCCAGGCGCGGTGATCCGCCGTCCCTCTTATTACGACGGCAAGACCACGTATGAAGGCGAGCTCGGCATCGTCATCGGCAAGACCTGTGCCCGGGTGTCGCCGGCGGAAGCGGACAGCTTCATCTTCGGCTACACCTGCGTCAACGACATCACCGCCAACGACATCCTGACCAGCGACACGACCTTCCCGCAATGGGCACGGGCCAAAGGCATCGACGATTACGGCCCGTTCGGCCCCGTCATCGCGACCGGTCTCGATCCGGTCAGGCTGGTGGTCCGCACCATCCTCAACGGTGCGGAGCGACAGAACTATCCGATATCGGACATGATCTTCACCGCGCAGGAGCTGGTCAGCAGGATCTCCCACGACATGACCCTGCTCCCCGGCGACCTCATTGCCGTCGGCACCTCGGTCGGCGTCGGCGTGATGAAAGAGCCGGTGAACATTGTGACCGTCGCGATCGACGGCATCGGCGAGCTGACCAACGAGTTTCGTCTGTAGCTTCTCTCTCCGTCATGGCCGGGCTTGTCCCGGCCATCCACGTTCTGTTGGCGCGGAGGCGCGTGGATGCCTGGGACAAGCCCGGGCATGACCAGCGCGCTGAACGTCTGCCCCCAACACGGGAAACGCGCCTCTCCCCCTCCACCGATCGGCTGACGCATTCAGCCGTGGATCGTGAGGCCGGACCTATCCAGCAAGCTCCCGCCGCCCTTGATCTCGGTTCCGCTCTCCAATAGCAATTATGGCGATAATGTGCCGGCGTGAGGAAGTCACGATGTGGCTGTTTTTCCTGGTTGCCTGGTTTGTTCTGCTCACTGCCATCGCGATCTTCGCCCAGCAGGCGCTCGGTTACGATGTCGGCCACCTGCCTGCCTGGTTCGGAGGCCTGCCCGTCCCGCAGCGTGTTGCGACCGGCGCGATCCTGGCCTTGGCGTTGGCACTGATCGGCGCCTCCGCCTGGCGGCTCTCGCGCCAGGACCGGCGCCTCGACACATTGCGCGACCGCCTCAAGAAGACCCGCGAGGACGTGGTCGTCGCCCACGCCCTGCAGAACCACCTCGACGCCACCGTCCAGCACCTGATCGAGAGCGATCCCCGGGAGGCCGTTTCCGCCCTGCACGACAAGCTGGGCGAGACCGAGCAGCGCGCCCTGCTGCAGCGGGGCCGCAACGAATCCACCGACATGCACGACCAGCTCGCCGAAATCCGCCGCCGCCAGCAGGAATTGCGCGATATGGTCGGCAAGATCGCCGAGCAGCGCCGCGCGGTCGAGCCGGTTTTCACTGAGATCCGCGACCGCCAGAACCAGCTCGAACGCTCGCTGCACGACCTCGAGACCGACGACCGCAAGAACAACCTCGCCGACCGGCTCAAGGACATCGCGGGCGACGTATCGACGCTGCTGTCCCGGGTCGGCGCGGTCCAGGACACCTTTGCGACCCTGAACCAGTACAAGGACGATCTAGCGAAGTCCCACGCTGAGCTGGTGCCGCTGCGCGCGTCGGACGCTGGCCTCAATGCGTTGATCGGCGAGCTGAGCCTCAGCCATGAGCGCCTCGCCAAGAGCGTCGACGAGCTCGAAACCGGCGGCGAAGCACCGCTCGGCGCCCGCGTCGAGACGCTGTCGAAGAACAAGATCGAGATCGAGCAGCGCCTGGCCCGCATCGACGACAGCTTCCACATCCTGAAAGGCATCGGGCTCGACTTCGAAGAGCTCGGCGAGCGCCGGGCCCAGCTCGAACGCTCGCTCGCCCGTGTCGAGATCGACGCCGAGGGCAAGACGCTTGCCGACCGCCAGAATGCGTTGAACGATTTTGTTCTCCAGTCGCGCCAGCGCCTCGGTGCGTTACAGGAAACGCTGGCGACGCTGAACGCCTTCAAGACAGAGCTGTCGAAGTCGCAGGCTGACCTCGTCCCGCTGAAGGCGCCCGTGTTCGGAATCGAGGCCATGATCGCGGACGTCGGCACGACGCACGACCTCCTCGCCAAAACCGTCGGCGAGATCGAGGCAAACGGCGACGTCACCCTCGCCTCGCGCGTCGACGCGCTGACCAAGAGCAAACGCGAGGTCGAAGACCGCCTCGCCCGCATCTTCGACAGTTTCAACGCGCTCGACGGTTTGCGAAAAGACATCGGCGGCATCTTCTCGACGATCAGGAACAGCCTGAACCGGATCGGGTGAGGCCGAGTCGCGTAGGCTGGGCAGAGCGCGCCGAAACATTCAGACACATCACATCTCCGCGCGGCCGGCAGATGCCGCCAACATGTCGCGCCGATGCCGCACTGTGGACGCATTCGGCCGCCCTTCTGTGAGGCGTGTCTGGGGGCACGGCGGTGCCGTGTTTGGACCAAACCTTCTAGGGGTATGACTGTGAAGAAGATTGTATTTGTCGTGGGTGCTACGCTTGCTCTGGTAACGGTCGCGAATGCCGCGGATCTGCCGCGCCGCCAGCCCGTTCCCGTCTATTCGGAGCAGGCGCCGATCGGCAAGATGCCGATTGGCAAGAGCCCGGTTGGAAAGGCTCCGATCGGCAAGGCGCCCGGCCCCGTCGCAGCGCGCTACTGACGCGTTAGCGAAATACCCGCAGAAGCAAGCGTAGACTCTGCGTGAGTGGCCGACAGTCGAGGGGCACAGCGTGACGAACAAACCTGATCGATCGGGACCCTGCATCCTTGCGGGATTCGCGCTCGCGGCCATGCTCGCGTGTACGACACCTTCGGCCTCGGCCCACGAAGCGAACAAGCGCGTTGCTGACGCAAACGCGCTTGCCACGACCGACACCGTATCACGGCCGGCGCCATCGACCCGGCGCCCGGTCGCGCGCGCGGAAAAAGGTCCGTACTACGTCGATTTCCGCGCCCGCACGGCGGCGAGCTGGGGCCACGCCTTCGTCTGGTACGGCAAGACCAGCGAGCGCGCCGTCGAAGTGGCAGGGCTCACGCCCGCCGGCGACACCTGGGCCTATGTGCTTGGTCACCTCACCTGGGTGCCGGCGGAGACCGGCGCGAGCTACGGCGATCTCGACCCGGAGTATCTGACCGCGAACTACCGCGTATATCTGAACGAAGCCGACGCCAAGCGCGTGTTTGCCTATATCAAGAAATTGCAGGCGAGCTCGCCGGTCTGGAACGCCGAGACCACCAATTGCACCGGCTTCATCGGCGACATCGCCGAGTACATGGGATTGAAGGTCCCCTACCGCTGGCAGCGCCCCGAAAACTTCGTCAACAGCCTCAAGGAAATGAACGGCGGCCGCCAGATGGTGCGGCTGTCGACGGAATAGCCCGGCAGGGTTCGCCCGTCGGGCAAAACAGCCGCACAAATTTCGCGCGCCGCCTGTCAATCCCCGTCTGCCAAAATATTCCATTTTACCGAAATTCGGATTTGACGTACCTACGACACACCCTGACCCGGGACAAGGGGCGGATCGCGATCGTCACGGACCGCGGGTTGGGCAGCGATGGACGCGACGGCGTCGGGCGCGGCGAGCCTTGCAGGGCGGGAAACCGTGAGCACAGGCTTTTGCGCCTACGACACGGCGCCGACAGCGTCTTCGCATGGCTTCGGGTGCGAGCACACGCCAGCTCCCGAAGACCCAGCGAGGACGTGCGCGGACGGCGAAGTCGTGTGGTCCTGACGCCCGGGGTCTGTGCGTCAAGTCCTGTGGTGATGCGTGCTGCCCGACCGGGCGCTTGCATCAGCCATCTGCGGGGCGACGGGGGCAATAGTGCATCGCTCCCCGGGGAGAGCACGAAGTAAGCCGTAAACCACCGCGCAGGGAAGGCCGGGCGATTGGCTGACCTGTGGTCCACCCCGTGTGCATTCTTCTGGCGCACGGACTTGCGGGTGCCAGCCGGCGCCCGGCCTTCCCTGCGCCCTTGTCATGACGAGGGCGATGCGATCAGGCAAAGCTCGGGCGAAATGCGCCGCGAGGATGCGAAGATGCGTCTGCTGTTTGCAAGTCGGATCGAGATTGATCGGAAGATTGTGCGTCCGTGCCCCGGACGCAGCGCAGCATCCCCCGGCAGAGCGAAGCATCGTCCGGTTCGACGGTGCGCTGCAGAGCCGGCGCCCATCTTTCAGAGCGCTCGCTGGGCATGGGTCGCGGCTCTGCGCGGCAACGCGAAGAGGCGTTGCAGCGCGTCCGGGACACGAGCCCGCGTCAATTATCCGCCTCACGGAATCCCCCCACTCCCCGCATGATCGCCCCGCCTCCACCGCACGCCCTCGCAATAGACTTTTCCCGACCCGGGCGGCATCCTGCCGGCATCGACCGATAAAAGAGCGCCACGCAAGCGGGGAAACAGATCATGCTGCAGACACGGTTCACCAAGCTCGTCGGAGTCGAGCACCCGATCGTCCAGGGCGGCATGCAGTGGGTCGGGCGCGCCGAGCTGGTCGCCGCCGTCGCCAATGCCGGCGCGCTCGGCTTCATCACGGCGCTGACCCAGCCGACACCGGAGGACCTCAGGAAGGAGATCGCCCGCTGCCGCGATCTCACCGACAAGCCGTTTGGCGTCAACCTCACCATCCTGCCCGCAATCAAGCCGCCGCCTTATGCCGAATATCGCGCCGCCATCATCGAGAGCGGCATCAAGGTGGTCGAAACCGCCGGCAACAAGCCGCAGGAGCATGTCGACGAGTTCAAGAAGCACGGCGTCAAGGTCGTGCACAAATGCACCAGCGTCCGTCACGGGCTCTCGGCCGAGCGCATGGGCGTCGACGCCATCTCGATCGACGGGTTCGAATGCGCCGGCCATCCCGGCGAGGACGACACCCCCGGCCTGATCCTGATCCCAGCCGCCGCCAACAAGATCAAGATCCCGATGATCGCCTCCGGCGGCTTTGCCGACGCCCGCGGCCTCGTCGCCGCACTGGCGCTCGGCGCCGAAGGCATCAACATGGGCACCCGCTTCATGGCTACCAAAGAGAGCCCCATTCATCAGCTCATCAAGGAGAAGATCGTGGCCAATGACGAGCGCGAGACCGAGCTGATCTTCCGCACCATGCGCAACACCTCCCGCGTCGCCAGGAACGAGATCTCGACCAAGGTCGTCGCGATGGAGAAGGAAGGCGCCAAGTTCGAGGACATCCGCGAACTCGTCGCGGGCGCCCGCGGCAAGATGGTCTACGCGACCGGCAACTCGGACGAAGGCATCTGGTCGGCGGGCCAGGTCCAGGGCCTGATCCAGGACATCCCGACCTGCGTCGAACTGATCTCCCGCATCGTGCGCGAAGCGGAGGCCATCATCCGCAGCCGGCTCGAAGGCATGATCGTTCATCCGACAGCGCAGGCTGCGGAATAATCACTGCAAGAAGTGAGAGCAATTCATGAAGGCTTATGTCTACGGCCCTGGTGGCGCTACGATTTCCGACGTCGCTCAACCAAAGCCTGAAGGCACGCAGGTGCTGGTCCGGGTCCGCGCCTGTGGCCTCAATCGCGCCGACACCGGCATGCGCAAGGGCCACGCCCATGGCGCGGCCGGCGGCGCCGGCACCGTGCTCGGCATGGAATGGGCCGGCGAGGTCGCCGCGCTCGGACCGGATGCCAAGGGCCTCAAGGTCGGCGACCGCATCATGGGCTCGGGCGGCGCGGCGTTTGCCGAATACACGCTGGCCGATCACGGCCGGCTTTTCCACACGCCCTCGAACATGAACTTCGAGGAAGCCGCCACCCTGCCCGTGGCACTCGCGACCATGCACAACGCCGTCGTCACCATCGGCGGCGTGCAGCCCGGGCAAGCCGTGCTGATCCAGGGCGCCAGCTCCGGCGTCGGCCTGATGGCGATGCAGATTGCGAAGCTCAAGGGCGCCAGGCTCGTGATCGGCTCCTCGACCGATGCTTACCGCCGCGGCCGGCTGAAGGAGTATGGCGCCGACTTCGCGGTCAATTCCTCCGACCCCACATGGGTCGACGAGGTGCTGAAGGCGACGAACGGCGAAGGTGTCGACCTCATCGTCGACCAGGTCTCGGGCAAGGTCGCGAGCCAGAACCTCGCGGCGACCAGGGTCAAGGGTCGCATCGTCAATGTCGGCCGGCTCGGCGGCACCCATGCCGATTTCAATTTCGACCTGCACGCGGCCCGCCGCATCGACTATGTCGGCGTCACCTTCCGCACCCGCACCATCGAGGAGATCCGTGAGATCTTCGACGAGGTCAAGAAGGACATTTGGGGCGCGGTCGAGTCGCGAAGACTGCAGCTGCCGATCGACAAGGTGTTTGCCTTCGACGACATCGACAAGGCGTTCGAGCACATGGAGGCCAACAAGCACCTCGGCAAGATCGTCGTGACGGTCTAGCGGTGAATTGCATGGGGGTGCTCAGGCTCGCGATCGCGATGCTGCTGCTCGTTGCCGCCTGCGAGACGCAGGCGGCCGGCATCAGACGGATCAGGATCGAGGCGAACGCAGCCGGACCGTTTATCGCCGGTGCGGTTTGGTACCCCTGCGTTACAGCCGTGCAAGACGCAGGCGAGGGCAGCGTCGCGCTGTCGGGCGTGAAGGACTGTCCCATCGCCGGCGACAGGCTCCCTCTCATCGTGGTCTCGCACGGCCGGACCGGATGGTTCGGCGGCCATCACAATGTCGCAGCAGCCCTGGCTGATGCCGGCTTCGTGGTCGCCGCCATCGATCATCCCAACGACAATGAACGTTATCACACCGGAACAGACAGCCTCGAGGTATTCGCAGGTCGTTCCGGGATATCAAACGGCTCGTCGATTTCATGCTGGCGGACTGGCCGGACGCCGGCCGGATCGACAGCGGGCGCATCGGCCTATTCGGCTTTTCGGTCGGCGGCTATACCGGCCTCGTCGTCATTGGTGGCAATCCCGATTTCCGCAAAGGCCATCCTCGCTGCGCGCGAACCGATCTGCGTGCCCTGCCCGTCTGCTCGCAGCTCGAGAACGGCGAGCTTCCGCGCGAAGCCCCCGCACATGATCCACGCATCAAGGCAGCAGTCATCATCGATCCCTGGCCGGCATTCCTGCTGCCTGCCGATCATCTCTCGGCCGTGACCATACCCATTCAACTGTGGAGCTCGGACCCGATGCATCAGTCCGACGGCGTATCCGGCTGTTGCGCAGCCACGATCAAGGACGAACTGGCATCCAAGCCCGAATGGCATTTCGTCGCGAATGCGAACCACTTCGCATTTCTCGCGGTCTGCTCCCAGAAACTGGCGCTGGACGCCCCCAGGATTTGCGCCGAGCCGCCGGGCTTCGATCGCACGGCCTTCCACAAGGCATTCGAACCCGAGATGATCGCTTTCTTCCGCAGGACCCTAAACCAGTGACACGACCAATCATCTTCGAAACTCGGAAGCATTCGCAACAGCGCGCTCCTGCAACTCACTAGCGTCTACGCCTGTGGATCGTCGCTTGATGTTCACTCGTGGCCTGCTAAATCCCCCGCCATGACAGTCCAACACAACAAGACCTCGGTCGCAGCGATCTCGATCTTCGCGAGCGGCGGCATGGCGGCGGCCAAGTTCGCGGTCGGGATCGCGATCGGCTCGCTGGCGCTGATTTCCGAGGCGCTGCATTCCTCGATCGACCTGGTCGCGACCATCATCACCTGGGCGGTGGTACGGGTGTCCGACAAGCCGGCGGACGAGGAGCATCATTACGGCCACGGCAAGCTCGAAAGCGTCTCGGCACTGGGCGTTACCGCCCTGCTCTACGTGCTCGCCGGCGGCATTCTGGTCGAGTCCTACAGCCGGCTGCGCGAGGGAACCGCGCCACCGACCATTTCGGCCGTGCCGTTCGTGGTGCTGGTGATCGACATCGTCGTCAATCTCTGGCGCGCCCGTGCCCTCCACCGTGCCGCGCGGGAGACCAGGAGCCAGGCGCTCGCCGCCGATGCGCTGCATTTCGCCTCCGACGTGATGGGCTCGTTCGCCGTGATCGTGGGCCTGATCCTCGCCGGCCTCGGCTTCTGGTGGGGTGACGCGGCTGCCGCCGCCGCGGTGGCCGTGATGATCGCCCTGCTCGGCCTGCGCATGGCCGGCTCGACGGTGCAGACACTGGTCGACCGCGCCCCGGAAGGCGCGCATGAGACGGCCACGGCCGCGATCCGCAGCGTGCCGGGTGTGATCGACGTCGAGCGGCTCCGCGTGCGCATGGTCGGAGCAACCACGTTTATCGACACGATCGCAAAGGTGCCGCGGACTTATCCCATCGACCGGGTCGAGGACATCAAGCGCAACGCGCAAGCAGCCGTCGAGAAGGCCTTCGGCGACACCGACCTCACCTTCACCGCAGTCCCTGTGGCGCGCGACAACGAGACCGTGCGCGACCGCATCATGGTCATCGCCCACAATTCGGGCCTCGCCATCCACCACGTCACGGTGCACGATCTCGGCGCCAAGCTGATCGTCAGCATCGACCTCGAGGTCGACGCCGGGATGCAGCTCGACGCCGCCCATGACGTCGCCAACACGCTGGAACGCAACATCCAGGAAGAATTCGGCGCGGACGTCGAGGTCGACGTCCACATCGAGCCGCTGGAACCGGAACTGCCGTTCGGGGTCGATGCGGAGTCGGAACGGGTGCGGGCCATTGCCGCCGCCCTGACTGAATATGCCGCCGGCGGCGAGATCCACGACATCCATAATGTCCGCGTCCGCAACACCGACGCCGGCGAGATCGTCAACTTCCACTGCCGCGCCGAGCCGTCGATGAGCGTCATCAGGGTGCACGAGCATGTCGATGCGATCGAGCGCGCGTTGCGGCGCGCGTTCCCGAGCGTGAAGCGCGTCATCAGTCACGCCGAACCGCCGCGTGCGTGACAGAGAATGTGCGAGGAGTCACACGTTCTCGTTTCGGACTCGCCGCGCACGTAAGTTTGCGGACGCACGACGCACAAACTGCGCGTTGGATAAGAATAAATTCGCGTTAACGATTCGTTGACTCTCGACAGCCCGCGAAATCTGGATTCAAATCGAGCATGATTCGGCAGCGATGTGGGGCTGCTTCCGAACTCAAGTTGCAAGCAGGTTTCCAGGGGGCTTTAGGCATGTCGCGTGCAGACGCCGCGAACGCGTGCGTCCAATCCGATTCGATCAAAGGATTGGCGCAATCGATCGCGAAACCTGCCTATCATCGGCTCCTGATCGCGGAGCCTGCGCTGCGCCGCGCCGTGCCGACGCTCATCATCGCATTCCTGATCACGATCTGCCTCGGCGCGTTCGTGCAGGTCGTCGACCAGACGCGCCAGAAGCGGCTGGTGATCCGCCACGACATCTCGGCGCTCGCCGACCTGCTCGCCGAGCGTATCGACCGCCTCACCTCCGGGCGACAGGAGCGGCTGAAGAACATCGAGAGCCTCCCGGCGTTGCTGCCCGACCTCATTCCAACCTGGGGCACCGCCTCGGGCCGCCACGTCATCGTCACCTCGGCTGGAATCGACCGCCACATCCTCGCCCGCATCCCGATCGACAGCGATCCCTCGGGCAACGACCGCCTGCTCGACGCAATCACGACGGCGCAACTGCTGGCGGCACCGCCGCGCGACGACAACATCTCCGACATGACGCTGCCGAACGGCAACGCCGCAATGGCGACCGCGCGGCAGATCAAATCGCTGCCCGGCTTCGTGACCGTGATCCAGGAGCGCAACGAGCCGATCTGGGGTTCAGACGCCGCGCTGTCGGTGACGCTGTCGGCCACCACCGGCTTCGTGGTCCTGATCCTCGGCTTCGCCTTCCACTGGCAGTCCACCCGTGCCCGCGAGGGCGACCTGATCAACGACGCCGTGCGCGGCCGGATCGACACCGCGCTCAACCGCGGCCGCTGCGGGCTGTGGGACTGGGACCTGTCGCGCGGCCGCATCTTCTGGTCGCAGTCAATGTTTTCAATGCTCGGCCTCGACGGCCGCAACGAGCTCCTCACCTTCGGCGAGGTCAACGCGCTGGTGAAGTCCGACGACATCGACCTGTTCGAGATCGCCGACCAGCTCATCTCCGAGAAGATCGACCACATCGACCAGACTTTCCGCATGCAGCATGTCGACGGCCACTGGATCTGGCTCCGCGTCCGCTGCGAGAAGACCAGCGGCGCGACCGATTCCAGCGTTCACCTGATCGGGATCGCGGTCGACATCACCGAGCAGAAGAGCCTCGCCGAGCGGACCGTGGAAGCCGATTTGCGCCTGCGCGACGCGATCGAGACCATTCCCGAAGCCTTCGTCCTGTGGGACGCCAGCGACCGCTTGGTGCTCTGCAATTCGCACTTCCAGCGCCTGCACAAGCTGCCCGACAGCGCCGTCATCCCCGGCACCTCCTACGAGACCGTGCTGGAGGTCGGCCGCATGCCGGAGGTTCGCACCCGGCACAACGAGACTGCGAGCCAGGGCCCCGGCGCGCGCACCTTCGAGGCGCAACTCGATGACGGCAGCTGGCTGCACATCAGTGAGCGCCGCACCAAGGACGGCGGCTACGTCTCGGTCGGCACCGACATCACCCGCATCAAGGAGCACGAGCAGAAGCTGGTCGACAACGATCTACGCCTGCGCGCCACCGTCATCGACCTTAAGCGCTCGCAGGCAGCCCTGGAGCGCCAGGCGGGCGAACTCGCCGATCTCGCCGAGAAATACCAGCGCGAGAAGACCCGCGCCGAGGAAGCCAACCAGACCAAGTCGAAATTCCTTGCCAATATGAGCCACGAGCTGCGCACGCCGCTGAACGCGATCATCGGCTTTTCCGAAATCATGGGCTCGGGCATGTTCGGCGAGCTCGGCTCGGAGAAGTACCAGGAATACTGCCACGACATCCTGACCAGCGGGCATTACCTGCTCGAAGTCATCAACGACATCCTCGACATGTCCAAGATCGAGGCCGGCCGCATGAAGCTCGACATGGAAGAGCTCGACCTGGCGCAGACGCTGGCGGAATCCTTGCGGGTCGTCACCGGCCGCGCGCAGGACAAGCACCTGACGCTCGACGCCGACATCGCAAAGTCCATCTCCGTCGTCGCCGACCGTCGCGCCACCAAGCAGATCATCGTCAATTTGCTCTCCAACGCCGTGAAGTTCACGCCCGACGGCGGACGCATCGTGGTGCGCAGCCGGCAGCTCGACGACAGGATCGTGCTGATGATCGCCGACACCGGCATCGGCATCGCGCCGCATTCGCTGGCGCGGCTCGGCCGCCCCTTCGAGCAAGTCGAGAGCCAGCTCACCAAGACCTATCACGGCTCGGGACTGGGGTTGGCGATCGCCCGCTCGCTGGCGCAGCTTCATGGCGGCTCGATGCGGCTGCGCTCCAAACTCGAGGTCGGCACCGTCGTGCGCGTCACCCTGCCCCGCAACGCGATCAAGTCGGCGTCCGGAATATCGGCCGCGGCCTGAATTCTACGATTGCAGCGACGGCGCGACTTCTCGCGCGACATTGACCAGCGCCGCGATCAGCGGCGTCATCGGATCACGCTGCGGGATCACCATGCCGATGCTGTAGTTGACATCGGGATCGATGATCGGGATCGACCGCACCGTATCGGACAGGCCGAGCGTCTCGGCGAGCTTGGCCGGCATCACGCTGGCCCAGCGCCCCGTCTTCACATGCGTGAACAGCACCAGCAGCGAATTCGAGGTCAAGGTCGGCGTCGCCTCGGCGCCGACCGAACGTAACGCGCGGTCGATGATGCGGCGGTTCTGCATGTCGGGCGTCAGCAGGCACAGCGGCACCTGTCCGACCTCCCGCCACGTCACCGTCTCGCGATCACCGAACATTCCATCCGGCGCGGTGAGCAGACGATAGCTCTCGCTGTAGAGCGGAATGGTGCGCACCTTGCCGATCGGCTCGTTCTCGATATAGGTCAGGCCTGCATCCACCTCGAGATTCTCGAGCAACCCCAGCACCTCGGATGAGGTGGTGGACTGGATGCGGAAACGCACCTCGGGATGCCTGGCGCGGAACGGCGTCGTCAGCGCAGCGACCATGCCGAGCACGGTCGGGATTGCGGCAATTCGGATCTCGCCGGAGAGCTGATGCTTCAGCCCGTTGATCTCGTCACGCATCGCGCGGGCATCGCCCACGATCCGCCGCGCCCAATCCAGCGCCCGCTCGCCTTCCGGCGTAAAACCCTGGAAGCGGGAGCCGCGCTGGACCAGCATCACGCCGAGGATCTCCTCGAGCTGCTTCAGCCCGGTCGACATCGTCGGTTGCGTCACGCCGCACATTTCGGCGGCCCGGCCGAAATGCCGTTCCTTCGCCAGCGCCAGCAATAGTTCAAGCTTGTCGAGCAACCGTTCGTTCCCTCGGATCGTATGGTGGCATGCAAGCTAGCATGCCCTACCCCTTGCGACACGCAAAAACCGCCACGAATGCCTAGCGCTGCATCCAGCGCGTCGCCGCGACGCCCGCGGCGCGGGCTTGGAGCCGAACGTGCGGGAGGCGCTCACCTCGCTGAAGCCGACGACGACGTCCCTTCCAGCAGCGCCCTGAAGACACGGCGCACCTCGCTCTGCGTCTCCTTCACGCGCGCCTCCAGCGAGGAGAAATGCGGCGCGTCGCCGGCGCGTGCCATCACGCGCAAGAGGTCGGTGCCGGCGGTTTCGGGCTTGAAGCGGTCGCTGACGCAGAGCCGCAGGATCTGCGTCAGGTCGTGATAGAGCCGCGCCGCGGCACGCAATATCTCGGTCTCCGATTGCGCGAGCACGCCGAGCCTGCATGCATTGTCCAGCACCTGCGTGGTGCCGACGTCGAGAATCTCCGGTTTCTCGTGAGCATGCACGAGCTGGAGATATTGCGCGATGAAGTCGATGTCGACCATGCCGCCGGCGGCATATTTGAGATCCCAGCAATCGGCCTCGCCCTTCTCCTGGGCAATGGCACGCCGCATGTCGGCAACGTCGTTGGCGGTGATTGCGGGATCGCGGCGACGGGTCAGGACATCGCGGATGACGTGTTCGATCCGCTCCCGGAATTCGGGCGAGGCCGACACGACGCGCGCGCGCGTCAGCGCCATGTGCTCCCAGGTCCAGGCCTCGTTGGCCTGGTAGTCCGCGAACGAGACGAGGCTCGAGGCCACAGGGCCGGCACGCCCCGAGGGGCGCAGCCGCATGTCGATCTCGTAGAGCACTCCGTAATTGGTGCGCGTCGTGAACGCGCTGATCAGGCGCTGGGTGAAGCGGGCGAAGTAATGCGCACCTTGCAGTGACTTCGCACCGTCGGAGTCCGGATTGTCGCTATCGAAATCGTAAAGCAGGATCAGGTCGAGATCGGACGACGCGGTCATCTCGCGGCTGCCGAGCCGGCCCATCGCGATGATTGCGCTCTCCTGCCCCTTGATCCGGCCATGCTGGGCGGCGAAGCGGTCGGCGACGAGACCATGCACGGTATGGACGATGCCCTCGGCGACGTCGGCAAAGGCCGTGCTCGCCTGCTGCGCCGAGACGGTGCCGGAGAGAATGCGCGTGCCGATCAGGAACAGGCTCTCTTGCCCGAACAGACGCAGGCGGTCGAGGAACTCTTCGTAAGAGCCGGCATCCTGCACGGTGGTCGCAAGCCGCCCCGACAATTCCTGCCTGTCGGGCATGGCGCCGAAGAAGCGCGGATCGATCAGGCCATCCATGAGCTGCGGCTGCCGGGCGAGCATCTCGCCGAGCCGGGGCGCCGCGCCCAGCACCAGGGCGACCAGCGCGACGAGATCGCGGTTCTGGCCGAGCAGCGTGATCAGCCGGCCGCCGCGCTGAAGCGCTCCAAGGAAATGGTCGAACGCCACGACGGCCCGATCCGGCTCCTCGGCATGAGCGAGACCGTCGATGAGAGCCGGCACGAATTCGACGAATGCGTTGCGCGTCGCTTCGACGCGGAACACGCGGTACTCGCCGGTGATCCAGTCACGCACGGTCTGCGCGACGGCGGCAGGCTTCTTGAAGCCGAGCGTGGCCAGATACTGAAGCAGCCGCGGATCGTCGGGACCCGCACTGTAGTCGAGCGCCGGCAGCTTGGCCGTGCCGGTCGGATCGTCGCCTTCGAACAGTTTTTCGTAGTGGCCCTGGACGATCTCGAGCTGCCGCAGAAGGTCGCGGGCAAAGGCCTCGCGATCCGGATAGCCGAAGAACCAGGCGAAACGCTCCACCGCCTCCTTGTCCTCGGGCAGCGTGTGGGTCTGCTCGTCTGCGATCATCTGGAGGCGATGCTCGACCCGGCGCAGGAATTGGTAGGCCGTGGTCAGCTCGTCACGCGCCGAAACCGTGATCCAGTTGCTGGAAGCAAGCACGCCGAGCGCGGCGAGCGTCGGCCGCACACGCAGTTCGGGATGTCGCCCCCCGGCGATCAATTGCTGGGTCTGGGCGAAGAACTCGATCTCGCGGATTCCGCCGCGCCCGACCTTCACGTTATGCCCTTCGACCGCAACCTCGCTCTGGCCGCGATAGGTCTGCAT
This sequence comes from Bradyrhizobium sp. 155, assembly GCF_023101105.1. NCBI lineage: Bacteria > Pseudomonadati > Pseudomonadota > Alphaproteobacteria > Hyphomicrobiales > Nitrobacteraceae > Bradyrhizobium > Bradyrhizobium sp. 155. Next base: position 5,110,719 of record NZ_CP064704.1, read on the forward strand.
CTGCCGCTTCATGTCGTGAACGTCGGCAAGCGCGGCAAAGTCGAGATGCTTGCGCCAGACGAAGGGCGCGATCTCCGCGAGCAGCGCCGCGCCCGCCCTGGGATCGCCGGCGCAGGCTCGCGCCTTGATCATCGCGGCGCGCTCCCAGGTACGCCCTTCCCGCTCGTAATAGTTCAGCGCGGCGTCGCGCGAAATCGCCACCTGCGTCGAGGATGGATCGGGACGCAGGCGCAGATCGACGCGGAAGACGTAGCCGTCATAAGTGCGCTGCTGGAGAATGCGCGCCATCCCCTGCGTCACCCTCACGAAGAACGGCTGGGGTTCGATATCGGCGGCGAGCGTCGTATTGTCGGGATCGAAGAACACGATGAGATCGATGTCGCTGGAATAGTTCAGCTCGCCTGCGCCCATCTTGCCCATCGCAAGCACGATCAGCCCGCAGCCCTCCTCCGACGCCTCGGGATTGGGCGGCGAGAGCTTGCCGCGTGCGGCTTCCTGCCGCAGGAGGTACTGAAGCGCCGCCCGCACCGAGGACACCGCGACATCGGTGAGCGCTGCGGTCACCCGCATCACCGGCCAGACCCCGCCGATGTCGCACAATGCGATCAGGAGCGCGGCCTCCGCCTTCATGCGGCGAAGCAGCCGCATCACCTCGGCTTCATCGGATGCCGCGAGCACGGCGCCGTTCGCCTCCGCGATCAGCGTGGCGAGATGCGCATCCGGATCGCATTCCAGCAGCCGGATCAGGCGCTGCGGATCAGCGCGCAGCAGCTCAAACAGATAAGGCGAGAATTCCGCGATGCCGGCCAGGATGTCCCGCGCGAAGCGGTGAGCCAGCAGCGCTTCAAGACGGGTGAATTGCGCTGGCTCGAGCTCGGCCAGCCACCTTTCAAAACGTCCTTGGTCGGTGACGGAAGCGGCAATATGGGGAGCCTCCGCGAAGCGTGCGGCAAGTCTCTCACCATGCTTGTCCGCGTTTCCCGGCGCGGAGTGGTTCATGCCACCTTCTGTGGCACATCCGGCATTGGCGGAGCAACCCTGTCGCCCGCGCGCGCCGGCAGCACCAGCGTGGCGACAAGACCGGGCTGGGCGTCACCCAACCTCAACTCACCGCCATGCAATGTCGCGACCGCGGAGGCGAGACTGAGACCGAGGCCGGATCCAGGCAGCGTGCGGCTCGCTTCCAGCCGCACGAATCGTTCCACCACATGCTTGCGGTCGGCTTCGGGGATTCCGGGACCGCGATCGGTGACGCTGAGCAGCACCTGATCGCCCTCGCGCCTCGATTCGATCGTGATCTGCCTGCCCTCCATGCTGACCACGGTTCCCGCGGATTGCGCGACCGGCTTGCCGTATTTGACCGCATTCTCGACAAGATTGGCGAGGGCCTGGCTGATCAACTCGCGGTTGGCGTGAACCGGCGTCGGCTCGCACCTGACCTTCAAAGTCATGCCGTCGTCTTCGGCCAGCGGCTCGTAGAGTTCGTGAATGCCGTTGGCGACATCGGCGGCGTCGAAATCATCCATGTTACCGCGCGCCTGCCCGGACTCGGCGCGCGCGATCATCAGAAGCGCGTTGAAGGTACGGATCAGCCCGTCGGATTCCTCGATGGTCCGCTCCAGCGCGGCGCGGTAATCGACCTCGCCGCCGGATTTCGCCAGCGCCTCCTCGGCGCGGTTGCGCAGGCGCGTCAGCGGCGTCTTGAGATCGTGAGCGATGTTGTCGGAGACCTCCTTCAGCCCCGCCATCAGCGCCTCGATCCGCTCCAGCATGGCGTTGAGATTTTCGGCGAGGCGGTCGAGCTCGTCGCCACTGCGCCCTACCGGCAGGCGTTCGCTGAGATCGCCGGTCATGATCCGATGGGCGGTGCCGCTCATCGCATCAATGCGCCTCAAAACCCTGCGCGCCACAAAGATGCCGCCGCCCAGGCCGAGCACAACGACGATCAGGATCGACCATTGCGCGGCCTTCGCCACGATGCCGAACAGCCGTCGCCGCTCGGCCAGATCGCGTCCGATCAGAAGCCGGAAGCCGTTTTCCAGTTCGGTGACGCGGACGAGCGCAAGGTGGTCGCGATCGTCGGCGTCCTCGATACGCCGGTAGGCGGTCTCGGACCAGCCGCGCTTCGCCATCACGCCGGGCGCCAGCGAGCCGACATTGCCGGCGATCGCCTGCCCGGTCGGCGTCGTCACGAGATAGAGGTTGGCACCCGGACGCAGCGCCCGGTACTCGATCGCGAGCACGAGAGCGCGCAAGCCGCGGCGGCCGTAGATCTCGCTGATCTCCGAGGTCTCGGCATTGACTGTCTGCGTGATCTCCTCGGTGATCAGCCGCCGCGTATTCCAGGCGAAATAGGCCAGCAGCGAGGCCGCGAACATCGCGAACAACAGCAAATAGACCAGCGTCAGCCGGAATGCCGTGGTGCGGACGAGTTTACCGAATGCCGTCACGGATCATGTATCCCGCGCCGCGGATCGTGTGCAGCAGCGGCCGCTCAAAACCCTTGTCGATCTTGGAGCGCAGCCGCGAAATGTGCACGTCGATGACGTTGGTCTGCGGATCGAAATGATAGTCCCAGACGTTCTCAAGCAGCATGGTGCGGGTCACCACCTGGCCCGCATGCTTCATGAGGTATTCGAGCAGGCGGAATTCGCGCGGCTGGAGCGTCAGCTCGTCCTTGCCGCGCGCGACGCGATGGGAGAGCCGGTCGAGCTCGAGATCGCCGACGCGGTACAGCGTGTCCTCGGCCGGACCGCCGCGGCGGCGCGACAGCACCTCGACCCGGGCCAACAGCTCGGCGAAGGAATAGGGTTTCGGCAGATAATCGTCGCCGCCAGCGCGCAGGCCCTTGATGCGGTCGTCGACCTGGCCGAGCGCGGAGAGAATCAGCACCGGCGTCGAATCGTCCTTGTCGCGGAGCGCGCCGATCACCGACAGGCCGTCGCGCTTGGGCAGCATGCGGTCGACCACCAGCACGTCGTAATCGCCGTTCTCGGCCATGGCAAGGCCTTCCTCGCCGTCGGCGGCGTGGTCGGCAATGTGCCCGACCTCACGAAACGCCTTCACGAGGTAGTCGGCGGATTCGCGGTCGTCTTCGATGATGAGGAGGCGCATCGTGCGTTCGGCAACGGTCAAGGGAGTGAACCTTCTCTAAACATGGCGCGAGCGGCAATCGCATGCAAGCCGAGTGAGAGACTCTGGCATCGAGAAAAAGGCGGGCGGTGAAGCTGGGGGGACTTCACCGCCCTAGGCCTTCCGACGGAGGGGGGCGTATTCCACCGGAAGGTAGATAGGGGAAGCAAACGTTGCGCTGCTCCCCCGAAGGGCGCCGTCGGCGGGGGCGACTGATGCCGGCGACACCCTTCATCTCGGAGGCCTCCTGAGGCCGAGCCCTTGGTTAGCCCTTCGCGATGGGCACGGCGACGAAGCGCGACTGACCGCCGCTCTTCACCCGCATCAGGACGCTGTTCTTGTTGTCAGTCCGCGCCGTGTTGATGGCGTCGCGAACTTCGCCGGCGGTGCTCACGCTCTTGCCGCCGACTTCGAGAATCACGTCACCTTCCTTGAAGCCGCGTTCGGCTGCGGCGCTCTTCGGATCGACTTCGGTGACCACGACGCCTTCCTTGCCGGCGCCGGCCACGGAATCGGCGGGCGCGACGGTCATGCCGAGCTTGGGCACGTCGGTGCCGCGGCTCGCGCCCTTGCCGCTGTCCTTGTCGATGTCGGCCTTGGCTTCGATCGTGTTCGGCAGCTGGCCGAGGGTGAGGTTCACCACCTTGTCCTGGCCCTTGTGCAGCACGTTGAGCTTCACGGTCGCGCCGGGCGCCAGGCCGCCAATGGTGCGGGCGAGCTCGCGCGCGTCCTTGACCGATTCGCCGTTGACCGACGTGATCACGTCACCGGACTCGATGCCGGCCTTGGCCGCCGGACCATTCGCCTGCGGCTCCGCAACCAGCGCACCTTCGGCCTTCTTCATGCCGAGGCTGTCTGCGATGTCGGGTGTCACCGGCTGGATCTGCACGCCGATCCAGCCGCGGCTAACCGAGCCCTTGTCCTTGAGCTGCGCCACCACGCTCTTCACGGTGCTGGCGGGGATCGAGAACGCGATGCCGACGCTGCCGCCGGAAGGCGAGTAGATCGCGGTGTTGACGCCCATCACCTCACCATTGGTGTCGAACGCGGGACCGCCGGAATTGCCCTTGTTAACGGGGGCGTCGATCTGGATGAAATCGTCGTAGGGGCCGTTGCCGATGTCGCGGCCGCTGGCCGAAACGATGCCGGCAGTCACGGTGCCGCCGAGGCCGAACGGGTTGCCCACCGCGAGCACCCAGTCGCCGATCCGCGGCTTGCCGTCGGCAAGCTTCGCGAATGGGAAGTTCGAGCTGCCCTCGACCTTGATCAAGGCAAGGTCGGTGCGCTGGTCGGTACCGATCACCTTGGCGGTGTAGGTCTTGCCGTCGTCGGTGGTGACCTCGACCTTGTCGGCGCCGTCGACCACGTGGTTGTTGGTCACGGCAAAGCCGTCAGCCGAGATGAAGAAGCCGGAGCCCTGGCCCTGCACGACGCGGCCACGACCGCCACCACCCTTTAGGCCAGGGATACCATCCGGACCGCCGAAGCGGCGGAAGAACCGCTCCATCGGCGAGCCCGGCTGGAACGGTGAGGAGGAATCATCGCCGTCATCGTTGCTCGCGGTCTTCTCCTTCATGTTGACCTTCACCGAGATCACCGAAGGTTTCACGCGCTCGACAATGTCGGCAAAGCCGATCGGGCGTTCGACCTTGCGGACCTCGTTGTTGACCTGTGCATGTGCCGGGCTCGAGAACAGGTCGGCCGGCGAGGTCGACGTGCCGAAGCCGTAGACGGCGGCGCCGAGGCCGGCGACGACCGATGCCATCAGCGCGATCTTGCGGGCCGAGAAAACGGACCGGCGGGGCTGCTGGTAGGACGGAAGTTTCGAGAGGTCGGAACGGTCGGTCATGCAGAGATCTCCAGGGCCTTGAAATCCATTTGGTACCTGACGGCGGCAACTTACGGACCTGAAGATGGGGGCTGTCGCCTTACCGTGCGCTGGCGGCGGGGTTAAACTTTTGTAATGAACCGGACATGCGGATGCGGCAGTTTATCGCGGCCAAAACTAGTGAACCTGCAGGAACTTAACCAAGTTCCAGGAACCCCCGCGCAGTGCCGGCTTGATGCGCGCAGCAACGTAGCTAGCTGGATTTGGCTTCATCCGCCATCAATGCGGCGAGCCGCGCTTCCTCGTCGGGCGTGAGCGGCGGAGCCGGTAGGTCTGCACCATTTCGCGCGCGCCGGCGGATTTGCAGCCATAGCGCCAGGCTGCCGCCAATCAGCAGCAACGGCGCGAGCAGCCACAGCAGCATGTTCTGGCGCTCGAAGCGCGGCTTGAGCAGCACGAACTCGCCGTAGCGCGCGACCAGGAAATCGAGCACTTGCGAATTGCTGTCGCCGGCCGCGATACGCTCGCGCACCAGGAGCCGCAAATCGCGCGCCAGCGGCGCATCGGAATCGTCGATCGACTGGTTCTGGCAGACCATGCAGCGCAGCTCACGCGACAGATCGCGTGCACGCGACTCCTTCACCGGATCCGACATGATCTCGTCCGGCTGCACGGCATGCGCCGCAGGCAAGGCCAGCAGCATCAGCGCGATGAACGCGACCATCATTCGGCGCATCCGATCACTCCGCCGGCTGCAGGCGCTGCTTGGCACGCGCCGGTTTCGGCGCGCCGACTCGCAGGCGCCGGTCCGACAGCGATAGCACGCCGCCGAACGCCATCAGCACCGGTCCCCACCAGATCAGCAGCACCAGCGGCTTGTGATAGATGCGCACGGCAATGGCGCCTTCGGCAGTGGCGTCGCCGAGCGAGATGTAGAGCTGGCTGGCGCCGCGCGTCAGCAGCGCGGCCTCGGTGGTCGAGGAGCCGCGGGTGGTGAAGCTGCGCTTGGACGGCGTCATCACGCTGAGCATCTCGCCGTCGTGGCTGACGTTGAATTCGGCGATCATCTCGTGGAAGTTCGGTCCCTGGCGCTGAAACAGGCCGTCCAGCTTGACGTCATAGCCGGCGACATGGGCGACGTCGTTCTGCTTCATCGTCGCGATATATTCGCTGTTCCAGGTGGTCTCGCAGACGATTCCGATCAGCGCAACGCCGAGGCCGGCATGCGCAAATACCGAGCCCCAGGCCGAGCGCGGCAGACCGCGGGCACGATGGAGCGTCGTCGCGAACGGCAGCCGGAACAAGCCGGTTCGTTCGGCCAGATCCGTGACGGCGCCGGCAATGACGAAGACGCCAAGTCCGATTGCCAATGGCGCGAGCGCGCTGCCGCCGCGCACCCAGCCCCAGACCATCGCGACGGCGATAAGCCCGGCAACGCCGGCCGCCAGCAGGCGTTGGGTGACGCCTAGCAGATCGCCGCGTTTCCACGCCAGCATCGGCCCGAACGGCACGGCGAGCAGCAATAGCGTGAACAGCGGAGCGAAGGTGAGATTGTAGAACGGCGCGCCGACCGACATCTTGAAATCGGCGAGCATCTCCATCGCCAGCGGATAGAGCGTGCCGAACAGCACCACCGCGCAGGCCACAGTGAGCAGCAGATTGTTCAGCACCAGCGCACCCTCGCGCGAGATCGGTGCAAACAGGCCGCCCTGCTTCAACGACGTCGCGCGCCCCGCGAACAGCGACAGGCTGCCCCCGATGAACAGGCAGAGAATCAGGAGAATGAACACCCCGCGGGTTGGATCGGTCGCGAAGGCATGCACCGAGGTGATGACCCCCGAGCGCACCAGGAAGGTCCCAAGCAGCGATAGCGAGAAGGTCAAGATCGACAAGAGGATGGTCCAGACCTTCAGCGCGTTGCGCTTCTCCATCACCAGAGCCGAATGAAGCAGCGCGGTGCCGGCAAGCCAAGGCATCAGCGAGGCGTTCTCGACCGGGTCCCAGAACCACCAGCCGCCCCAACCCAGTTCGTAATAGGCCCAGTACGAGCCCATGGCGATACCGAGCGTCAGGAAGATCCAGGCGACCAGCGTCCACGGCCGCACCCAACGCGCCCAGGCGGCATCGATCCGCCCCTCCAGCAACGCCGCGATCGCGAAGGAAAACGAAATTGAGAAGCCGACATAGCCGAGATAGAGCATCGGCGGATGCACGGCGAGACCGATGTCCTGAAGCACCGGATTGAGATCGCGTCCCTCGATCGGCGGGTTGGTGATGCGCAGGAACGGGTTGGAGGTCACCAGGATGAAGAGATAGAAGGCGCTGGCGATCCACGCCTGTACGGCCAGCACGTGCGCGCGCAGCGACAGCGGCAGATTGTTGCCGAAGGCCGCGACCAATCCGCCGAACAGCGCGAGGATCGACACCCACAAGAGCATCGAGCCTTCATGGTTTCCCCACACGCCAGTGATCTTGTAGAGCAGCGGCTTCATGGAGTGGGAATTCTCGTAGACGTTGACGACCGAGAAGTCCGACTCCACGTGCAGCATCACAAGCGCGATGAACGACGCACCGACGAACAGAAGCTGCGCCAGCGCAGTGGAGCGCGCCACATTCATCAGCGCGTCATCGCGCAGCCGCGCGCCGATCAGGGGCACGATGGACTGGATCAGTGCCAGTCCGAGCGCCAGCACCAGCGCGTAATGTCCTGACTCCGCGATCACCGAACTGCTCCCTGCGGATTGCCCTGCGCGGTCGTGGCCGCGGGCTTGACGCCGTCGGAAGCTTTGGCGCCGTAATCATCCTTCCAGTGCCCCTGCTTCTTCAGGGCATCGGCGACGTCCTTTGGCATGTAGGTCTCGTCGTGCTTGGCGAGCACGGTGTCGGCCTTGAACACGCCGTCAGCATCGAGCGCGCCTTCGGCGACGACGCCCTGCCCTTCGCGGAACAGATCGGGCAAAATGCCCTTGAAGGCGACCGGAAGCTTTGCGCCGCCGTCGGCGACCTCGAAGGTCACAGCGAGATTGTCGCCGCGCTGGAGCGAGCCGGGCTGCACCAGGCCGCCGAGGCGAAACCGCTTGCCGGGCGCAACGTGCTTCTCGGCGACCATGGTCGGCGTCGAGAAGAACACGATGGAATCGCGCAGAGCGTTGAGCACCAGCGCGGCCGCGAGGGCGAGCACGGCAAGCGAGCCGCCGATGATGGTCATACGTCGCTGCTTGCGCGTCATGGCGTATCCATTCCCTGCCCGTCTCGTCCTGACATCATCATCCGTCGAGCCCGAGTGTCTTGAGGCCTTCATCAAGCTGGCGCAACCGTGCTGCATCGTTGGCAACCGCCTGGCGGGCATCGGTCGATGCCCCCACCGCCTTGTCGCGATCACCCATGACGAGATAGGCGCGCACCAGGCGCAGCCAACCCTCGACGTCGTCGCCGTTCTGCTTGAGGCGCGTGGCGAGCCGTTCGACCATGCCGCGAACCATCGCGTTGCGATCGACCTCTTTCATGTCCTTGGAAGCTGCGAGGGTCTCATCCGACAGCGCCGGCATCGTCGCGCCACCGCCACCGACCCGCGCGAGCGAGGTCTGCACCAGAGGCCGCCACGGCGCATCCGCCGGCGCTTTCGCCAGCAGCGCGCGCCAGATATTGGCGGCATCGTCTTTGCGGCCGTCCTGCTCGGCGGCGAGACCGAGAAAATAGTTCGCCTTGGGGTCGTCGGCGCTGAGCGCGCGCGCGCGCTCGAACTCGGTCTTGGCCTCGGCGGTCACGACGCCGCCGGCGGCGGCCGAGATCGCTTCGCCGAGATCGGACCGGCGCTCCGCGCTCTCGCCATTGTAGGTGAGCGAGTTGCGATAGGCGCGCACGGCGTCGTCGAAGCGACCGAGCCGTTCCAGCACGGGCGCGATCACGTTCCAGCCGCGCCCGTCGGTCGGATTCTTTTCCAGATGTTGCTCGACCTGTACGACCAGATTCTCGAGCGACTGGGCCATGCCGGACCCGGACCCGCGCTCCCGCTGCGCCAGTGGAAAGTCCTGAAGCCTGGGCGAGCCGAGCGGCACATAGACACCAATCGCAACCAGCGGCAGGCCGGCAAGCGCCAGCACGGCCGCCGCGCGGCGCCATTTGAGGCTGGATTTCGGTGCCGTTGCGGGCTCGCTGCCGGCCGCGGCAAGCAGCCTGCGGCTGACCTCGACGCGCGCGGCCTCGGCTTCGGGCGCGGCGATCAGCCCTGCGGCAAGATCACGCTCGATCTCGGCGAGTTGGTCCTTGTAGACCGCGACCTCGCTGCCCTGATTTTGCGCGCGTCCGCTACGGCCGAGCGGCAAAAGCACGGCGAAGATCGCCGCGACCGTCATCAGCGCGAACACGAACCATAGCATCATCTGGCAAGCTTCCGGCAGCGCGCAAGCCGCGCCCACAGGTCGCTTTACACCACGGCCGGACGATGCGGCAATTGACAATTGTCAATTCGGCACGACCGCGCACAGTCCCGAAATGGTGAAAATCCAACGGCTTAGCCGATCTCGAAGTCCGCGCTTTGAGCGGCGTCCTCGCCATGCCCGTTGAAGGCCTTCAGGAAGTATGTTCCCGGCTCGATAGCGTCGGGCAATCTGATGCGCAACGCCCCGACGGGAACGGGTGATGCAACCCTGGTGACGGTCTCAGGAAGCTGCCGACCGCTTGCCTTCTCGACCAGCACCACCTTCGCGCCGACCATCAGCCTTTGATATTTGGCAACAACGACGCGATTCTCGATTTCGATGGAACTGATAACGGATTTCATGCGCCCACAGATAGAAATATAAAAAACCTGCACGGCGACCGTAGGGCCAGCCACCGACACCGTCAACCTGAAATTGTGACTACTGAAATATGCGCCTGGATCAGCTAGCGCGCGACGATTTGCGCTCGCCCGTGGCCGCGTTCTCCGCGGCGCGGCTCATCAGCGAAGCATAATCATCGCCGAACAGCACCTGGCAGAAGCGGATCGCGGCCTGCACCTGCTGCTGCCGATAGGTGCGGACCTTGTGATCGGCGCCGCGCAGCGACTGCACCAGCTGCTCAGTCGAACGCTCGACATATTGCTGGAGGTCGGAATAGGTGCGCAGTGTCACCTCGTTGATCGCAAGCTCGCTCGCATAATTGCGGCAGGTGGCGACGAAATCGATCAGCGCGACGGTTTCCTCGACCTCGGTGCTGTCGATCCGCGCGCCCGGCGGAATGTCCTTCTCGGCGCGCTGGCGCAGGATGCGGCGGACGCGGCCGGGAACACTGTCGATCTCGGATTGCAGCGCGTTAGAGATGTCGGCCCGGATCGAGGTCAACTGCTTGCCCCAGGCAGAATCGTTGCGCAGGTCGAGCTCGGTACGCAGGCCTCGCACGCCGTCGTGCAGCGTCTTGAGATTGGCGGCGACATTGTCGAAATGGCCGCGCTTGATGTCCATGCGCAGGATGGCGGCCACGCAGGACAGATCATGCAGCGCGATCGTGACGGCGACGCCATAGGGCGTTGCCGCAACACGGATCTCGTCGTCGGACGCGGCAATCTTGATGGCGAGGCGGATGATCTGCCACGGCGCGGTCATCCGCTGCACGACGATGGAGAGCGCGAAGGGCAGCATCTGCGGGGTCTGGAGGACCGGAATGTTGAGCGCTGCAGTCACCGAGGCGATCTGGGCATCGCCGAAGGCGCGCAAAGAGCGCGGCAGCTTCTCGTTCAAGGTGGCAATGGCGTCGCGGACCGCGAGCACCGCCCCGGTCGAATAGAGGTCCTCAATCACGTTGGGCGGACCAACGCGGGCGAGCGCACGCGACTTGTCACCCCCGCCCGGCCCCGTCAGCTCGAAGATGGCATCCGCAGCGACCGCCTGGAGCTTCGAGGCCAGCGCTTCGACCTGCCCTGCGCTGTCGGCCGGCGTGCGCGCCAGCGCCGCCTCGAGTTCCTTCAGCTTATCCGGAGCACCGTCGCGGCCGAGCCATTGCCAGATCGGAGCCAGCGAGGAGCGGCGGACCTGCCCGACCCGGATCGGGGCGCCTGCTTCGACCAGGAAGGGTTCCAGCACCTGGAACAGCAGCCGCGACAGATCGTCCGTACGCGGCGGTGCGGCCTCGTCGGCTTCCGTCTTGCGGACAATCTTGCGCAGCTGGTCGAGCACGAGGGTTGCCACGGCCGTGTCCTGGCCGCGCTCGAGCGCACGCTCGAACTCTCGCATCAGCAGCGCCTGCGCCTGCGGCGGGAGCTGCGCGAGATAGTCCCTCAGCCGCTCGATCGATGTCTGGCTCATGCGCCCGGGTAATGAACGGTAAAATGGCGGACGTGGGATCCGTCCTGCTCGATCATAGGTGGGGCCACTTAAGAAGCCGTTTAGGAAGTCCCTCCGAATACCCCTGGTTTCGTCCGGATCGGTGTGCAGCAGGCCAAATAGTCGCGTCGGAACAAGGGATTATATTCCGGGGAGGACCAGCTCCGCCCGCAGGCCCCCCGTCGGTGCGCGCCCGAGGGAGAGGCTGCCGCCATAGAGCGCAGCGAGCTCGGTCACGATCGACAGTCCCAGCCCCGATCCGGGCTTGGACTCGTCGAGCCGCTGGCCGCGCCGTGAGACCTGGGTGCGCTCGGCCTCCGACAGGCCGCGGCCGTCATCGTCGACGATGATATGCAGCCGCGGACCGATGCTCGCCTGCTGCGGCGCTTCCGCCAGAACTTCGATGAAGACCCGCGACGCCGCCCATTTGCAGGCGTTGTCGACGAGGTTGCCGACCATCTCCTCCAGATCCTGCCGCTCGCCGCGAAATTTCGCCGACGGATCGGCCTCGGCCTCGACCACGATGCCGCGGCCGCGGTGGATCTTCTCCATGGTCCGCCGCAGTGCCTCGATGGCCGGTGCCACCTCCGTCACCGTCGCAACGACCGAGACCCGCGCCGCGATGCGCGCGCGCTCGAGATGATGGGCGACCTGGTCGCGCATCACGTCGGCCTGCTCCATCACCTTGGCCGCGAACGGATCGGTGGCATGCGCGCCGGCCTCGTTCACGATGACCGAGAGCGGCGTCTTGATGGCGTGGGCGAGATTGCCGACATGGGTGCGCGCGCGCTCCACGATCTCGCGATTGGCGTCGATCAGCGCGTTGGTCTCGCGCGCCAGCGGTGCGATCTCGACCGGGAACTCGCCCTCGAGCCGCTCCGCCCGCCCGGACCGGATGTCGGCGATGGATTCGGAGATGCGCTTGAGCGGCGCGAGACCGAAGCGGACCTGAAACACGGTGGTCAGCAGCAACACGATACCGAGCGCGGTGAAGGTGCCGCCGAGGTAGTAATCGAAACTGCGCGTCTCGTCGAAAATCTCGGTGTCGTCACCGGCGACACTGACGAGAAATTTGCCGTCCGCGCCGAGATCGACCGGCCGCTCCACCATGCGCAGGTTCTGTCCCTCTGGACCGTCGACATAAGCGATCCGGATGCCCGCGGCTGTGAGCTCGGTGCCCTGCTCTTCCAGCTTTGGCAGCTTCTTGTCCCAGAGCGAGCGCGAGGAGCGCACCTCCGGCTTTTCGGTGTCGGTCCGCGTGATCTGCCAGTACCAGCCGGACAACGGCAGTTCGAACAAGGGCTCGCCGAGCGACTGGAACTGGCGGTCCGGCGGCTCGTCGGGGGTGGCGACCTCGGCGATCAGCGTGCGGAGATAGAGATTGAGCCGGCGGTCGAAGGCGCGCTCGGTGGCGTTCTTGTAGACCGACGACAGCACCACGCCGGTGATGGCCAGGATCACCACGAGCCACGCGGTCGCCGACAGAAACAGGCGGTTCGCAAGCGAGCTGGCGGGCATCGGAATGATCCCGGAGGCGCGGGGTGGCATGGCGTCGGAACTCATGACCCCGAACAAGGCCCCTGCTGCGCCGCCCGTCAAGCCAAGATACGTCTAGACGAGATAGTTCGAGACACCGCGCTTCAAGCGCCGGGGGCCGGCGGGGTCAGGAGATAGCCGAGGCCACGGACAGTCTGGATGATGTCGACGTCGAGCTTCTTGCGGATGCGGCCGACGAAGACCTCGATCGTGTTGGAGTCGCGGTCGAAGTCCTGGTCGTAGAGATGCTCGACCAGCTCGGTACGGGACACGACGCGCCCCGAATGGTGCATCAAGTAGGCCAGAAGCCGATATTCGTGCGACGTCATCTTGATGGGATTACCCGACACGCTGACCCGGCCGGTCCTGGTGTCGAGCGTGACGGGGCCGCAGGTCAGCTCGCTCTGGGCGTGGCCGGTGGAGCGGCGCAGCAGCGCGCGGATCCGCGCCAGCACCTCCTCCAGGTGGAACGGCTTTGCGACATAGTCGTCGGCACCGGCATCGAAGCCCTGGACCTTGTCGCTCCAGCGGTCGCGCGCGGTGAGGATCAGGACCGGCATGGTGCGGCCGTTGCGCCGCCAGGCCTCCAGCACCGAGATGCCGTCCTTCTTCGGCAGGCCGATGTCGAGCACCACGGCATCGTAGGGCTCGTTGTCACCGAGAAAATGCCCCTCCTCCCCGTCGAAGGCGCGATCGACGACATAGCCGGCGTCGGTCAGCGCCTTGGTAAGCTGGCGATTGAGATCGGGGTCGTCCTCAACGACGAGCAGGCGCACGCTTCTCTCCAGAATTAGGCCGCATGAACACCTGCACAGATGAGCAATTCCGGCGTGAACTGAATATGAACACCGGGGAACCGGCCGCGTTACTTTTTGGTCATATCCGACCAGTTCGCAGTTAACGCACTGCGCCCGCCATGCCACCGGACGAACCGACGGCATGGCGGGCGCAATGTGCCGCGTTACGCGGCGAGTCGGAAGGTGCAAACCGTCCGGTCGATCTGCCGATCAGGTCCGGAAGAACACGAACCAGATGACCGCGAGGATCAGGATCGCGAGCCCGGTTGATATGGCGAGCAGCGCCGCCACCGACGGCCCAGGCTCGCCCTGGCGCGCCTCCGTCGGAGTTTCCACGATCTGACGTTGGTCTCGCGTGGTTGCCATGGTGACCTCAATTTCTGGCCGTCGCGTCGGATGGCCGCGACTCCTCGCGGCGGATGTCCAGTGGCAACGCATGATTGGATATGATGTTCCGGTTTTTGCAGCCGGATCGGGCTGCAACCGCGCGCCGGGCGGCCGATTAACGCAGTTGCAAGATTCAGCGATCCGCCTTGCTATGATTCGGTGTTCCCCGATGGTATCTTCGTCTTCTGTCCCCGTTGCGTTTGGAGTAGCCCATGGCCCCCCGCGCCAATTGGAAGGGTTTTCTGCGTTTGTCGCTCGTGACCTGCCCGGTCGCGCTCTATCCGGCCACTTCGGATACCGAGAAAGTCTCGTTCAACCAGATAAACCGCAAGACCGGCCACCGGATCAAGTACCTCAAGGTCGACGCCGAGACCGGTGACGAGGTGACTTCGGAGGACATCGTCAAGGGCTACAAGGTCGACACCGACACCTATATCGAGGTCACCAAGGACGAGCTCGACGACATCGCGCTGGAGTCCACCCACACGATCGAGATCGACGAGTTCGTACCGAAGACCGACATCGACAGCCGCTATCTGATCCGCCCCTACTATCTCGTGCCCGACGGCAAGGTCGGCCACGACGCATTTGCGGTGATCCGCGAGACGATCCGGAGCATGGACAAGGTCGCGATCGGCCGCGTGGTGCTGACCAACCGCGAGCACATCATCGCGCTGGAGCCGCTCGGGAGCGGCCTGATGGGGACGCTGCTGCGCTACCCCTACGAGGTGCGCGGCGAGAAGGACTATTTCGACGACATCCAGGACGTGAAGCTGACCAAGGACATGCTCGACCTTGCAAAGCACATCGTCGAGAAGAAGTCCGGCGCGTTCGAGCCTGAGCTGTTCGAGGACCATTACGAGACCGCACTGATCGACCTCATCAACAAGAAGCGCAGCGGCGCGCCCATCGCAGCAAAGGCCGCGCCCAAGACAGGCGGCAACGTTATCAACCTCATGGACGCGCTGAAGAAGAGCATCGCGAACGAAAAGGACGCAGGCCCCGCGGCGAAGGTGGCCAAGGACGTGACCAAGGACGCCGTCAAGCGCAAGAAGCCGAAGAAGCGCGTCGAAGGCCAGCGTGAGATGCTGCTGCCGATCACCGGCAAGGGCGGCAAGGACACTGCTGCGAAAGCCGCTCCCAAAAAGGCGGACAAGCCGGTGCGCGCGCCGGCCCGGGCGAAGAAGGCCGGCTAGCGGCATCGCACAGCGCCGACGCCGTGATGCTGCCCCTCGTCGATCGGCCGACCTGACATGCCCTGGTCGACCGCGTTCGACGAACCCATCTCGTTACGTGGCGGGCGCAAGCTGCGGACGCTGCAAGAAGCTGCCGATCACATCATGCGACTGCCCGAGGATACGCAGGATGCGAGCCACTGGCAGACCGCGATCGAAACCCTGATCAACGCGGCCGAGACCGGCGGCGGCTGGATGATGTTCGCCCGCATCGCGGTGTTGCGGGCGCTGAATGCGGACGGTCGGCGCGAGTGAGCCGGGCGCCCCGCTCGAGAACAGGCTCAACAATCCGTTAAGTCAAGCCGCGCTTTCAGCGTCTGCCTGCGGCCGGAGGGCACGTAATCCTACGGAAGACAAAATTAACCGACGCTTCCCGCTCAGCGCAGCATCGTCGCCCCTCGATTGAACTCGGGGTTGCAGGCTCGTGAAGCAGCAGGACGCCAGAAAGAATTACATCGGCATCGTCAACGACGCGGCCGAGGAAGAAAGCCTGGCCGGCAGCTCCGCGCGAGCGCAGCCGTCCGTGGTCAGCTATCTGGTCGGACGTCTGGCGATAGTGCTGAAACGCTCCAGCAAGGCCGCACCGGAACGCCAGATCTCGTCCTGAGACGGGATGACGACATCGCCAAATGCGTCTGAATTGGGTGACGAAACCTTAAGTCAATCGATGTCACCATATCAAACGGCAGGTGAGGACCATCCGCCCTGCGTTTTGGCGCGCTCACGAAAACTTAGTGAATCAATTTACCATTCCGAAAACGGCACCAGCCTAGGTTGGACGGATGAACAGGAGTTGACGATGACTTTGCTCAAGTCATTTCTTGCCGACGAAAATGGTGCCACCGCCATCGAGTATTGTCTGATCGCCACCGGCATCGCGTTCGCGATCATCACGGCCGTGAACAACACGGGCAGCGCACTCCTGAGCAGCAAATTCAACTCGATCAGCGCGGCGATGAAGTAGCCGGCATAGCCGGCGCGCCGCAATCGCATCAGCACGAATCCGCGTGCAGCGCGCCGGATGATAGGCTCCTCCTTCCGATGCGGCGGCGACCCCACTTTGATTTTCGCGAAGTTCACATTATTGGCGTTGTGTCGCGCGGTTACGCCGTCGTAGAGCGTAAGCTCAAACTCTAGCGGCCCTATGACATGATTCCTTCCGACAAGCCGACCTCGACAATCTGGGCTCGTCTTGGCTCGGACCGATCGACGCCGATCAGCGTTCTTGCTGTCCTGGCGGCCCTGTCGTTTCTTCCGGTGCTGCTGACCCCTATCCCCGCGATGGTCGACTATCCCAATCATCTCGCCCGGATGTACATTCTGAGCCAGAACGGCACTCCCAATGCCAATCCGTATTACGAAGTGGCCTGGGCATTCTATCCCAACCTTGGAATGGATCTGCTGGTCCCGCAAATGGCGCGGCTGATCAACGTTGAGAACGCCACGCGCCTGTTTCTGCTCCTGAGCCAATTGCTGATCGTCGGAGGCGCGCTTTTGCTCGAATGGGCCCGGAAGCGACGGGTCCATCTCGCCGGCTTTGCGGCGCTCGCTTTCCTTTACTGTCTGCCGTTCAGCTGGGGCTTCGTGAATTTCGAGTTCGGACTGGGCCTCGCTCTTTGCGGCATCGCCGTCTATCTGATGCTCGCGGAGCGCCCATGGCCACTGCGTTTCGTCGTCAACATGGTCTTCGTCGCTGCGCTGTTTGCGGCGCATTTCTTCTCCCTCGGCGTCTATGGCGCGACGCTCGGCGTCTACGAGCTCTCGCGCATCCGCCATGGGCGAAGGTCGTACGGGGTCGCCGCCGCGCGGCTCGGCGCGTTGGCCATACCGGCGCTTGCCCTCTTTGGGATCATGCGCATGACCGCGGGATCGATCGGAAGCGAAGGAACGAGTTGGTTCATCGGATTCAAGCCGATCTGGCCGTTGCGCATCATGAACGGTTACAATCTGACGATCGCAGCGGCGACGGGGCTTACGCTGATGGTCTCGCTGTTCTTCGCCGCAAGACGCGGCGTCCTCAAGCTCGAAACAGCCGGGACCTGGCTCGCGATCGGCTTCGCGCTGCTCTACGTCGTCATTCCCTCGAAGCTGTTCGGAACCTCGTTCGTCGACCTGCGCGTCATTCCCGCTGCGGCTCTGATCCTGCCGGCCTTCTGCTCGCTGACGCTGCCCAGCCGGGCGTGGAGAATGGCAGCGCTCGCCGCGATCAGTGGCGTCATACTGATCAATCTCGCCGTCGTGCTCACGGTGTGGCTGCCTTACCGCACCGACTATGCGGCCATCGTCGAGTCGTTCCACAAGATCGATCGCGGCTCGCGCATCCTCGTCGCCAGCACGGACGACAATGGAGACCCGCCCTTCGCCGACCTCACCTCATATCCGATGTACTATGCACCTACGCTGGCCGTGCACTATGCCAACGCGTTCGTGCCCAATCTATTCACGGAAGCGGGCAAGCAGCCCGTGCGGCCACGCGAGGACGTGCGCCGTCTTGCCATTCCCTACGGGGGGCCGGTGCCGCTGGGCGTGCTTACCGCGATTGCGGCAAGCCGGCCGCCGGCAGGCGTTCCGCCGTTCGTCCGCACCTGGCATCAGGACTTCGACTATCTCTATGTCCTCGGGCCGCGAGCCGCAAACCCGCTGCCGGATCTGCTGGAAGCGCTGGACACCTCTGAGCGATTTGTTCTCTACAAGATCCGCCGCAAGTCCTAGACCGCAAGTCCTAGGCCGAAGCCGCGGCTGCCCAGCGTGGTTAATCGGGCATCACCATCTGCACCCGCCTTTTGGAAGCCACTGCGGTGCCCCATATCCTTAATGGTTGTGGCAAGGCGACCTTAACCACCGCCGGCATAGACTTCCGCTCCTGCAACGAGTTGGACTCTCTCGCATGGCGGCCAATTTCCAGTCGATCCGCTACAGCCTCGTCATCCCCGTGTTCAACGAGGAAGCCGTGCTGCCGGTGCTGCTGCGCAGGCTCGACCTGGTCTTGTCCCGGCTCGACGGGCCGGCAGAGGCGATCTTCGTTGACGACGGCAGCAGCGATTCCAGTTCGATCGTGCTACAGGCGCTCGCCACGCGCGACCCGCGCTTTCGCTATATCGGCCTGTCGCGAAATTTCGGGCATCAGATCGCCATCACCGCCGGCATGGACGCCGCGCAAGGTGAAGCGATCATCGTCATGGATGCCGATTTGCAGGATCCGCCCGAAGTGATCGAGCAATTGATCGCAAAATGGCAGGAAGGCAACGACATCGTCCACGCCCGCCGCCTGTCGCGCGACGGCGAAAGCCGATTCAAGCGCGCGACCGCGCATCTGTTCTACCGGCTTCTCGGCAGGATGTCCTCGGTCGGCATCCCCGCCGACGTCGGCGACTTCCGCCTGATCGATCGCAAGGTGCTCGACGCGCTTCGGCAGATGCCGGAGCAGGACCGCTTCGTACGCGGCATGATCGCCTGGCTCGGCTTCCGGCAGGCGGAGGTCACCTTCCACCGCCTCGAGCGAGCAGCGGGCGAGACCAAATATCCGCTGTTCAAGATGCTGCGGCTCGCGATGAACGCCGCGCTCGGCTTTTCCGATCTGCCCTTGCGCCTGGCAATCTGGTGCGGATTGACGGTCTCAGGTCTGGCACTGCTCTATGGCGGCTGGGTGATCCTGTTGTGGCTTAGCAACGATAGTCATCTCGTGACCGGCTGGTCCTCGACGATGGTCGTCGTGTCCCTGCTGTGTGGAATGAACATGCTGATGACGGGTATCGTGGGGCTTTACGTCGGCCGCATCCATGCCGAGGTGAAACGTCGACCGCTCTACGTGGTGCAGACCCGCGCAGGCTTCGACCGCAACGAGGCGGCAGCCGCACCCGCGATCCACGCCGTCAACGAGTGACACAGCGCATGACCGAGCTCTTCGACGGCTATCACGACAACTACCGTGACGTGGTCCAATCCTCGATCGACTTCTCCGGCTTGCCGCATCATTTCTTCATGCGCGCCAAGGCCGATCTGCTGGGCAACCTGATCGCGCAGCGGCTCGACACGGAGAGGCCCGACATGCTGGACGTCGGCTGCGGCGTAGGCAGCCTTCATCCACTGCTGCACGGCATGGTCGGCCGCTTGAGCGGCATCGACGTCTCGTCGGCCAGCCTGGCGCAGGCGCGCGCTGACAACGGCAGGGTCGACTACCGTGAGTTCGACGGCCGCACCTTTCCTTTCGACGATGCCAGCTTCGATCTGGTCACGGCCGTCTGCGTGATGCACCATCTCGTGCCAACGGAATGGGCGCAATTCATCGCGGAGATGCGGCGCGTGACGCGCCCCGGTGGACTCGTCTGCGTCATCGAGCACAATCCGTACAACCCGCTGACCCGTCTTGCCGTCGCGCGTTGTGAGTTCGACCGGGACGCCGTCTTGCTCGGGGCCGGCACAACCCGAAAATTGATGGCTGCCGGCGGCTTGCGCGAGATCGGTGCGCGCCATTTCCTGCTGCTGCCCTGGGACACCAAGCCGTCGCGGCGTCTCGAAGCGACCCTGAGCGGCGTGCCGCTCGGCGGCCAATACGCCGCCTACGGGACCGCTTGATCTATCTTTGCGGTATATCTCGCCGCTTGTGCACGACCGCCACGTCGTCGCTGTAGACGCGCTGCCATTGGGGCAGCCGGTCCAGCATCGCTATAGCCGGCGTCCCCGGCGCGAGCAACGTCGCGCCGATGCTGTATTCGTCGAGCAATCTGAGAAAGTCGCCGAGATCGACGAGCGCCAGGGCGCGATTGTAGCGGTTGATGAACGCTCCCCCGTACAGTTCACCGCGACCGTCGATAAAGGTGGGAATGCCGGCAAAGATCAAATAGCCACCGAAGGTATAATCGTTGAGCACGTGCCCCGCTGCGGCGAGGTTGGCTTCAGCGATGGCAGCCTGAGGGGTAATGGCCGGAGCCGGCCGTATATCCCGGGCCAGCGTCGCCCCGCTTACCACGATCAGCACACCGAGCACGGCGAGGTTCAGGCCGCATGACGAGCCGGCGTCTTCCCCAATCGGTCCGCCGAACTTCCGCCCCAGCGGAGCCGCCAGATAGAGCGGCGCCAGCATGGCCAGCAGATCCGCATTGCGGATCTGGGCCAGCGCGAAATGCAGCAAGCCGATCACGACCAAGGCCCGCACGACCGGCAGCGTCACGCCACGCGAGAGCGCGAAGATGCCGGCCAGCAGCAGCAACTCGAAGAAACCTATGTGGCTGAAATCCTGCGGCCGCCATTCCGCGATCCACCCGAGCGCCGGGCCGAGGCCGAGTGTGGTCAGCGGCATCAGCAGCGGTTCCGGCCCGTAGGGCGTCAGGCAGGAGGCCGCGACCGCGAGCGCGGTGAACGGTAGCCATCGCAGGAATACGCGTGGCCATTCGCCGCGCTTCTCGCGCAGCAGCGCCTCGAGCCCCGCAGGCCCGATCAGTCCAAGTGCCAACACCACACTGCCGTGCAGATTGGCCCACACGACCAGCAGCGGAAGGGCCCAGTACGGCGGAGGCCCTTCACGATCCATGCAGCGTACCAGGGCAGCCGCCCAGGTCACCATCAGCGGCAGCACCAGCACATGTGGCCGCGC
This sequence comes from Bradyrhizobium sp. 155, assembly GCF_023101105.1. NCBI lineage: Bacteria > Pseudomonadati > Pseudomonadota > Alphaproteobacteria > Hyphomicrobiales > Nitrobacteraceae > Bradyrhizobium > Bradyrhizobium sp. 155. The sequence continues at coordinate 5,131,529 of NZ_CP064704.1, forward strand.
CAGCATATGCGGCGCCAACAGGATGACGGCCGCGATCACCATGAGCAATGTCTGGGTCGGCGAAAGCTCGCGCAGCAGGAAGAAGGTGAACAGGCCAAAGGCGAGCGCTATCGCCGCGGCGGCGACGACGAGGACGCCCTGCCAGCCGGCAAGCGCGTAGGCTCCGGCGTAGATGACCTCCGAGAGCCATTCGAAGGTGATCCAGGGAGCGCCGTGCCTCGAAAAGGAAAATGGGTCGGTCGCTGGCAGCGTGCCATGCGCGATGATCCAGCGCCCGACCTCGATGTGGGAATAGCTGTCGGGATCATTGAGCAGCCGCGGTCCAAGGATCAGCAGCAGGCCATAGACGCCAAGGCTCACCAGCCAGGGAAGCGCCGCACGCGCCGAAAACGGTTGAACCTCGCTGTGGACGACCTGGTCACTCATGGCGAGCGCAAGTTAGGGCGCAAGCGTTAAATTCCTCTTTGACTTGACAGGGCCTGGCTTGGTGCGCGGCGGGCCGGTCACGCTTTGTGAACTATATTCCCGGTAGCGAAATCCGGGCTGCGGCGCTTTGACGACAATGCGGGTCCTGATACGCTTCACACTGTCAATCGACGAACCACGGCGGCTTGAAGGATGCGGATGAGAAGCGTGATGCTCTTGGCTTTCAGCCTCATCTTTGTTGGCGTCTGGTCGCAGGACAGCGCGAGAGGGCAGACTTCGGCCGCGCCGTCGGTTTCGCTTTCTCCGCCCAATGCATCGCCGCCGCATGCGGGCGCCAAAACTTCCAGACCTCCGCCGGCAGCATCCATCAGAGAAGCTTCGCCGCCGGTGATCGGCGGGCTTCCATCGGCGCCGAACCCAGCTGCCGACTACGATGGCTTCAGCGTAGGTATCGGCGACGGCAACGACACCTCGAGCCAGGTAGTCCCGCCTGTGAGGTCACGCAATGCGAAGGGCTCCAGGGCCGATCCGGGTGCGAAAGGCGCCGCTGAGCAATTGATCGATCAAGAAGATGAGTCGCTGAAACGCAAGCTGATGATCTGCCAAAGCTGCAAGTAGCGGTCGTAGTCCGGATGGAGCGCAGCGAAATTCGTCACTGGTCTATCCGGGTGGAACGGCCCCGGATTGCGCTGCGCTCCATCCGGGCTACGGCAGTTCGCTGCATAGCTGACCTACCGCGACTCTCATCGTCCGCGCTTTACCCTCCCCGGATTTCCTGATCCTCTCTCCCCTAATCGGCCGGAGCAACCGGCCTACGCCAGGGAGAGAGACGCCATGAAGCTCGGCACCGCGATTGCGGAAATCATGAAGTGCGAGGGGATCGGGATCCTCTGCGGCTATCCGGTCAACCATCTGATCGAGCATGCGGCCAAGGCCGATATCCGGCCGGTGATGGTGCGGCAGGAGCGCGTCGGCATCCACATGGCGGATGCGATCTCGGGGTGACATCGGGACGCTCGATCGGCGCGTTCTGCATGCAGCATGGCCCCGGTGCGGAGAATGCGATGGGCGGCGTTGCGCAATGCTACGGCGAATCCGTTCCCGTACTGGTGCTGCCAATGGGCTATCAGCGCAGGCTTGCGCATATCGAGCCGAACTTCAATTCCAGCGAGGCGATGAAGGCGTTTTCGAAATCGTCGGAGCCGATCATCCTGGCCGCGGAAGTCGCCAACATTTTTCGCCGCGCCTTTACCAAGCTGAAGAACGGCCGCGGCGGCCCTGTGATCGTCGAGATCCCTGCGGACATGTGGAACGAGGAGGTGCCGGAGCCGCTGAACTACACGCCTGTGCTGCGCACCCGCTACGGCGCGGATCCCATTCATATGAAGGAGGCGGCCGACCTGCTCGTCAACGCCAAGCGCGCGGTGATCTATGCCGGCCAGGGCGTGCATTACGCCCAGGCGTGGCCACAACTGAAGCGGCTGGCCGAACGGCTCGCCATTCCCGTCACGACCAGCCTTGGGGGCAAATCGTCCTTCCCGGAAACGCATCCGCTCTCGCTCGGCTCCGGCGGCCTTGCGGTGCCGCGCGCCGTGCCGAAGTTTCTGGCTGAGGCCGACCTCATTTTCGGCATCGGCTGCTCCTTCACTGAAACAAGCTTCGGCATCGCGATGCCCAAAGACAAAACCATCATCCACTCCACACTCGATCCGAACCATCTCAACAAGGACGTGGAAGCCAGGATTGGCCTCGTCGGCGATGCCGGGCTTGTGCTCGACGCGCTGCTGGAGGAGATCGGCAAGACCGTCAGCGCGGATCGCGACGCGTCGGCGGTGGCAGCCGAGATCGCGGCTTCGCACAAGGAGTGGCTGGCGAAATGGATGCCGAAGCTCACCAGCAATGATGCGCCCTTGAGCCCCTATCGCGTGCTGTGGGACCTGCAACATACCGTCGACATCCGCAACACCATCATCACCCACGATGCCGGCAGCCCCCGCGACCAGCTTTCGCCGTTCTGGAAGTCGGTCGAGCCCCTCACCTATCTCGGCTGGGGCAAGACGACGCAACTCGGCTACGGCCTTGGGCTGGCCATGGGCGCAAAGCTCGCAAAGCCTGACAAGCTCTGCATCAATGTCTGGGGCGACGCCGCGATCGGCTTCACCGGCATGGATTTCGAGACCGCGGTGCGCGAGCGCATCCCGATCATGTCGATCCTGCTGAACAATTTTTCAATGGCGATCGAATTGAAGGTGATGCCGGTCTCGACCGAGAAATATCGCTCGACCGACATTTCCGGAGACTACGCCGCGATGGCGCGCGCCTTCGGCGGCTATGGAGAGCGGGTGACGAGACCTGAGGACATCACCCCCGCGATCAGGCGCGGCATCCAGAAGACGCAGGAAGGCGTTCCCGTGCTGCTGGAGTTCATCACCAGCAAGGAGACCGAGGTGTCGCGGCCGGGCACGTGAAGCGGGCCGGATTCCGGCAGCAAAACTCGCTGTCGCGGAGGCTGGCTCCGGCCGCAGGAGATGTGATAATCCGCCTCGGTGCCGCGCTTGTCGCGGCATCAAGCCGGATTGCGAATGACCGCCCCTTCCAACGACATCGCGGAATTTAAACGCCTGTTGCAGGCGGCCACAGCCGAGAACGCGCAGCTTCGCAGCGAGCTCGCGATTGCGCGCGATCGTCAGAACGCCAGCGCCGGGATTCTGCGCACCATCGCGGCCTCTCCGTCCGATGCCCGGCCGGTCTTCGAGGCGATCGCGTCCAGCTCCCGGCGCTTGCTCGGCGGCTTCTCCGCCACCGTGCTTCAGTTCATCGAGGACGAGCTCCACCTCGTGGCGTTTACACCAACGAGCCCCGAGGCGGACGAAGGGCTCAAGGCGTCGTTCCCGCGCAAGATTGCCGACTTTCCGACCTTTGCGCTGGTGCGTGGCGGCGAGACGATCCAGTTTCCCGATAGCGAAGCCGCGGAGGTCCCGGAGCTGAATCGGAACCTTGCGCGGCTGCGCGGCTTCCGCAGCGTGCTGTTCATGCCCCTGATGAATCGGGCGACGCCAGTCGGCATGATCAGCGTCACGCGCGCCGAGCCCGGCGCGTTCGCAGCCGACCTCGTGCAGTTGCTTCAGACCTTTGCCGACCAGGCGGTGATCGCGATCGAGAATGCGCGGCTGTTCAACGAGACACGCGAGACGCTGGAGCGTCAGACCGCCACCGCCGACATTCTGAAAGTGATGGCCGCCTCGCCGTCCGACGTACAGCCGGTGTTCGACGCCATCGCGGCCAATGCCAACCGGCTGATCGGCGGCTTCTCCACGGCGGTGCTGCGCTACATTGGGGGCGCGGCGCACCTTGCGGCGTTCACGCCGACCGATCCGGCCGGCGATCGCGTGCTGCAGGCCTCGTTCCCGGTGCCATTCGCGCAGTTCCCGCCCTACCGGCTCGTGGCCAATGGTGTGGCGGCGCAATTGCCCGACACCGAAGTCGAACCCGCAGCCCGCGACATCGCACGCGCCCGGGGCTACCGCAGCATGCTGTTCGCGCCCTTGATGAGCGACGGCGAGGCGATCGGCGTCATCATCGCCACGCGGCGCGCGACCGGCGCGTTCGGCGAGCATCACGTGCGGCTGTTGCAGACCTTCGCTGACCAGGCGGTGATTGCGATCAAGAATGTCAGCCTGTTCAACACCACGAGGGAAGCGCTGGAACGGCAGACCGCGACCGCCGACATCCTCAAGGTGATCGCGGCCTCGCCCGCGGATGTGACGCCGGTGTTCCAGGCGATCTCCGACAGCGCCAAGTCCCTGGTCGGCGGACATTCCTCCACCGTCACGCGCGTCATCGACGACCTGCTGCACCTGGCCGCCTTCAGCACCGACAACGAAGCCGGCAATGAAGAGCTGCTCAATTCGTTCCCGGTGCCGCTGTCGGCATCCGGCATTCACAGCCGGGTGGCAAGAAGCGGAGAGTTCGCATTCCGCAGCGACATGCAGACCGAGCCCGACCTCACGGACGCCATGAGAGAGCTGGCGCGGACGCGAGGCTATCGCAGCATCCTCGTGATCCCGATGCTACGCGACGGCGTCGCGATCGGCACCATCGGCGTGACGCGGCCGGAGGCCGGTCCTTTCCCGGACAAGGCGATCGCCCTGCTCAAGACCTTTGCAGACCAGGCCGTGATCGCCATCGAGAACACGCGCCTGTTCAACGAGGTGCAGGACCGCACCCGGGACCTCGCCAAATCCCTCGACGATTTGCGCGCTGCCCAGGACCGGCTGGTCCAGACCGAGAAGCTGGCTTCGCTCGGCCAGCTCACCGCCGGCATCGCGCACGAGATCAAGAACCCGCTCAACTTCGTCAACAATTTTGCATCGCTCTCCGCCGAGCTGACGGACGAGCTGAACGAGGCGCTCGCGCCTGTCCCGCTCGCGGACGACGTTCGCAGCGAGGTCGACGAGCTGACCCGACTGTTGAAGGACAATCTCGCGAAAATCGTGCAGCATGGCAGGCGCGCCGACTCCATCGTCAAGAACATGCTGCTGCATTCCCGCGAGGGCGGCGGCGAGCATCGGCTGAGCGACATCAACGCGCTGGTCGAGGAGAGCCTCAACCTCGCCTATCACGGCGCCCGCGCCGAGAAGCCGCAGTTCGACGTGACGCTGAAGCGCGAGCTTGATCCGGCTGCCGGGCAAGCGGAAGTGTTTCCGCAGGAGATCACCCGGGTGCTGCTGAACCTGATCTCGAATGGCTTCCACGCGGTCGCCAAGCGCAAGTCGGATGACGGCGCCGCCGATTACGAGCCGGTGGTGATCGCCGCGACACGCGACCGGGGCGACAGCATCGAGATCCGCATCCGCGACAATGGCACCGGCATTCCGCACGAGGTGAAGGAAAAGATGTTCGATCCGTTCTTCACCACCAAGCCGGCCGGCGAAGGCACCGGCCTCGGATTGTCGATGAGCCACGATATCGTGGTGAAGCAGCACGGCGGCACAATCGACGTCGCGACGGAGCCCGGCGCGTTCACCGAGTTCACGATCCGATTGCCGCGAAGCAGCAGCTTTCCGGACGGACGCCGCGGCTAGCGGTTCTCATTCCGCCATCTCGACGGGTTGCGTCGTGGACGGACCGGCCAGCGGCCGCTCCTCCATCATGATCAGGCAGAGCGCGGCGCCAGCCATCAGCGCGGTGGCGGCGCCGAAGACGTAGCGGAACGCATGCCGCATGTCGTCCGCGGGAATCGCATTGACGGCGCCGTGATGCTCGCCGGCGAGCGGAACGTCGGCACCGAGTGCGATGAGCAGGATGGCCGCGAACGCCGCAACCGTGAACGAGGACATAAGCGAGCGGAAGAAGTTCAACGCGCCCGTGATGGTGCCGACCTGCGGACGGGCGACCGAATTCTGCACCGAGACGACGCAGACCGGAAAAGTGGTGCCGAGGCCAAGCGCAAACGCAGCCATCAGCATCAGCAGCGCCCAGAGCGGCAACGTCGTCAACGTGAGGCCGAGGCCGCACAGCGCTGCCCAGGACGTTCCTACGATGGCGACCCGCTTGTAGTGCTTAGCCCGCGCCATGGTGCGACCGGCGATGGCCGCGCCGCAGGTCGAGACCGCCGCGAGCGGAATCAGCGCGAGGCCCGCTTCGCTGGCGCTGAGGTGATAGACCGCCTCGTAATAGAGCGGCAGCTGCACCGTGAGGCCCGTGATCGCACCGAGCGCGCAACCGCCGGCCGTCAGCCCGAACGGCACAACCGATCCTCCGAGCAGCGGCAGCGGCAGGAACGGCTCTTCCGCCCGGCGCGCGTGCCACACGAAGGTGACCGCGAGCGCTACAGCGCCGCCCACCATCGCAAGCACGGTGGGCGAGAGCCACGGGAAGCGCGTGCCCCCCCAGGTCAGCACCAGCATGAAGACGACGGCAGAGGCCATCAGCAGCACGCCGCCGAGCCAGTCGACCTTGCGCTTGCGGTGGAACACCGGAATCTTCTTCATCCTGGGCAGCAGCAACGCGATCGCCGCCGCCGCGAGCGGCACATTGATCCAGAAGATCATCGACCAGTGCAGATGCTCGGCGAACACGCCGCCGATGACCGGGCCGAGAATGCCGCCGACCATCCAGACGCTGGAGAAATAGGCTTGATACTGGCCGCGCTCGCGTGGGCTCACGACGTCGGAGATCACGGTCTGCACCACCGGCATGATGCCCCCGCCACCCAGTCCCTGGAGACCGCGTGCAAGAATCAGCATCGGCAGGTTCGGAGCGATCGCGCACAGCACCGAGCCCGCGACGAACAGGCTGAGCGAGATGATGATCATCACACGGCGCCCGTAGATGTCGCTGAGCGTGCCGAAAACCGGCGCGACCGCGGTCGACGCGAGCAGATAGGCGGTGATGACCCAGGAGAGATTGGAGACGTCGTGGAACTGGCGTCCGATGGTCGGCAGCGCGGTGGCGACGATGGTCTGGTCGAGTGCAGCCAGGAACATCGTCAGCATCAGGCTGATGACGATGGTGCGGACCTCGTCCTGCGACAGCGGCGCCGGCGGCGCGAGCGAAGGAGCGTGATCGACGCTCAAGACCTCGCTCGGAAGGCGCGACAGCTCTTCAGCGATATCGTCGGGCAATGTCTGGGTGTCGGCAGAACTGCTCTGCCGCTCGAACTTGTTCATCTCGACCGGAAGCCATGAGGCGGCGCAACGCCGCGAAGGATTCGTTCTATGCAGCCAATGTAGACAGCAAAGTTCTTCTCAGGCAGGCACCGCGGCGCATGGGAGCATCCCACCCACGGCCATCGCGAGGACGTGATCTACCTGGTGCGGCGGATCAGTCCTTCGGACGTCGCTTCAGGCGCGCCCGTTTTGGCAGCTGCGCCGGCCACTGCACGATGTGGTTCTCGAGCTCATCGTCCGGAATCTCGACCTCGCTGCCTTCGACCCGTCCGCGTACGGAGACGCCCGCGTCATGCACGGTGTCGGGATCGCCTGACACCAGGGGATGCCACCAATAGAGGTCGCGGCCTTCCGCAACAAGCTTGTAGCCGCAGCTCGGCGGCAGCCAGTTCAGGGTGCGGACATTGGCCGGGGTCAGGCGGACGCAGTCCGGAACCTTGTCGGAACGATTCGCGTAGTCCTTGCAGCCGCAGGTCACCCCATCGAGCAGCTTGCAGCCGACATGGGTGAAATAGATGTCGCCGGTGCCATCTTCCTCGAGCTTGTTCAGGCAGCAGCGGCCGCAGCCGTCGCACAGGCTCTCCCATTCGGGCCCCGACATCTCTTCCAACGTCTTGGTTTTCCAGAAGAATCCTTCCTGGCCTGAAGGTCGTTTGGGAGCTGCGGTCATGCGCCTCAACAAAAGTTCGAAAGAGCTACGGTTGGTGCCATCTAGGGCGTGCGGTCGTGGGGCTGCAAGCAACGCCCGCGTGAGGCCCGTAATGAACCGGGGTCAATTAGGCCTGTTGTTCAAAATCGCAAGCGTGACCATTGGTTTATAGGCCCTGCTCGGCTAGAAGGAACAGCAAGTCCCCACCGTCGCTGGCCGGGCGCCTTGGGTTTGCCGCAACACTCCCGCAAGACGTCTCGATGCCGCCCCCGGCCGGGTGCTTGAACGCTTTCGAACCAAGCCGCAAGGGTTCTAGGTGCGCCAGATCATACCACCGCATTGGAAGGCCCGGATCCGGAATTTCTTCCTGGACCTCGATGCGCGCATCGACTCCTCGCTGTTCTCCTCGGCCAAGGGCATCCGCGAGCTCTACGAGCGCTACTCGACCTTCATGGACCGCTTCTATGTCGGGCGCTGGAAGCGCTGGGTGTTCATCGAGCCGCTGTCGGAGGCCGCGACCCTCGGCCTCGGCGGCCTGGTGGTGATGCTGACCCTCGCCATTCCCGCCTTCCGCGAGACGGCGGACGAGGACTGGCTGAAGAAGTCCGACCTCGCGGTGACCTTCCTCGACCGCTACGGCAACCCGATCGGCAGCCGCGGCATCAAGCACAACGATTCGATCCCGTTGGAAGATTTTCCGGACGTGCTGATCAAGGCGACGCTCGCGACCGAGGACCGCCGCTTCTACGAGCATTTCGGCATCGACATCGCCGGCACCGCGCGCGCGCTCGTCACCAACGCCCAGGCCGGCGGCGTCCGCCAGGGCGGCTCTTCGATCACCCAGCAGCTCGCCAAGAACCTGTTCCTGAGCAACGAGCGCACCATCGAGCGCAAGGTCAACGAAGCCTTCCTCGCGGTCTGGCTGGAATGGCGCCTGACCAAGAACGAGATCCTCAAACTGTATCTCGACCGCGCCTATATGGGCGGCGGCACCTTCGGCGTCGACGGCGCCGCGCATTTCTACTTCAACAAGTCGGCACGTGACGTGACGCTCGCCGAAGCCGCGATGCTCGCCGGCCTGTTCAAGGCGCCGACCAAATACGCGCCCCACATCAACCTGCCCGCCGCCCGCGCCCGCGCCAATGTCGTTCTCGACAATCTCGTCGACGCCGGCTTCATGACCGAGGGCCAGGTGTTCGGCGCCCGCCGCAACCCCGCCTTCGCGGTCGACCGCCGCTACGAGGCGTCGCCGAATTATTATCTCGACTACGCCTTCGACGAGATGCGCAAGCTGGTCGACACCTTCCCGAAATCCTACACTGAGCGCGTCTTCGTGGTCCGGCTCGCGATCGACACCAACGTGCAGAAGGCGGCGGAGGACGCGGTCGAGAACCAGCTGCGCCAGTTCGGCCGCGACTATCACGCGACGCAGGCCGCGACCGTCGTCTCCGATCTCGACGGCGGCATCCGCGCCATGGTCGGCGGCCGCGACTACGGCGCCAGCCAGTTCAACCGCGCCACCGACGCCTATCGCCAGCCGGGCTCGTCGTTCAAGCCTTACGTCTACACCACCGCGCTCCTCAACGGCTTCACGCCGAATTCGATCGTGGTCGACGGCCCGGTCTGCATCGGCAATTGGTGCCCGCAGAACTATGGCCATTCCTATTCCGGCGCGGTGACACTGACGCAGGCGATCACGCGCTCGATCAACGTTGTACCCGTCAAGCTGTCGATCGCGATCGGCCAGAAGGAGCAGCCGAAGGCGCCGAACCCGGCCAAGATCGGCCGCGCCAAGATCGTCGAGGTCGCGCGCCGCTTCGGCCTCAAGGCACCGCTGCCCGACACGCCGTCGCTGCCGATCGGCTCGGACGAAGTCACCGTGCTCGAGCACGCGGTGGCGTACGCGACTTTCCCCAACCGCGGCAAGGCAGTGACGCCGCATTCCGTGCTGGAAGTGCGCACCGGCGCGGGCGATCCGGTCTGGCGCTGGGACCGCGACGGGCCGAAGCCGCGCCAGGCGATTCCCGCCTCCGTAGCCGCCGACATGGCTGGCATGATGAGCCACGTCGTCAGCGAAGGCACCGCGCGCCGCGCAGCCCTCGACGGCATTCCGACCGCGGGCAAGACCGGCACGACGAATGCGTATCGCGACGCCTGGTTCGTCGGCTACACCGGCAATTTCACCTGCGCGGTCTGGTACGGCAATGACGACTATTCGCCGACCAACCGCATGACCGGCGGCTCGCTGCCGGCGCAGACCTGGCACGACATCATGCTCGCGGCGCATCAGGGCGTCGAGGTCCGGGAGATCGCCGGTGTCGGCATGGGCCAGAAGCTGCCGCCCGAGCGGATCACCAACGCACAGGCCAATGCGGCGCCGAAGGTGCTGGAGACCAAGCCCGGTCCGCCGCCCGTATTGACCAAGCGCGGCGCCGACGTTTTGGTGCGCGTCGAGAAGCTGCTGGATGACGCGGCCAGGACCGCGGCCAAAGCGGCCGCCACCGACCCCAAGCAAGCCAAACCGGCATCGTCCACGAGCGCGCTCGCCTTCCCGCAGAACTATGCGGAAGAGAATGCGAACGCATCCGCCCCGCGCAAGAACTGACCGAACAAGTGCGGCTGATCCTGATCACATTGACGGCCCTTCTGCTCGCAACCGTGGTGGGCGTCGGCGCGACCTGGATGACGACGACGCGCGGCACCGAGATCGGCGCGCTGACCATCGGCCCCTGGACCGCGCGTCCGCGCACCGGCACCGCCGACGTCGATCCCTATTCGCGCGCCACCATCGTGCGCAACGGCGAGCTGCCTATCGGCACCGGCGACGGCGTCGCCTTCACCGCCACCGCCGACGACAAGAAGAAGGTGCTCGACGGCCGCTGCGACGTCGTGGTCTCCGGCGTGACACCGCCGGCACGGTTCTGGACGCTGACGCTTTATGACCGCAAGGGTCATCTCGTTCCCAATTCGCTGCAGCGCTACGGCTTCACCAGCCAGGAGATCGTGCGGCAGTCCGACGGCTCGTTCGAGATCCGCATCGCCTCGCGCTCGCGCGCCGGCAACTGGCTGCCGACCGGCGGCATCGAACGCTACGCGCTGATGCTGCGGCTCTACGACACCCCGGTCGGCGTTGCCACGCGCACCCAGCGCGACGCGCCGATGCCCACGATCACGACGGCGGGCTGCTCATGATCCGGCTGTTGTTCACCATCGTTGCCGGCGTGGTGCTGGGCCTCGTGGTCCATCTCGTCAGCGTGCTGGCGTTGCCGCGGATCGCGACCCAGGACGCCTATTCGCGGCTGACGCCGATGACGAAACTCAACGCCGTCACGCAGCTTCCGCTCGCCGATCCGCAGACCTCGCCGATGCCGTTCATGGACCCGGCCTTTGCGCTCGCGATCTGCCGCTACGATCTGTCGAACGGGCCGATCAAGCTGACGGTCCCCGTCAGCCAGGCCTACACGTCGGTGTCGTTCTACACCCGCAACGAGATCGCCTACTACGCCATCAACGACCGCTCGGCCGGCAAGAAGGTGATCGAGCTCGACCTGATGACCGAGCCGCAGCACAACGAGCTGCCCGAAGACGAAGAGATCACCGCCGCCGACCGCCTGATCATCGATTCCCCCAGCACCACCGGCCTGATCGTGATGAAGGCGCTCGCCCCCGAGCCCGGCCTGATGCCGCAAGCGCAGTCAACCCTCGCTGCCGCGAGCTGCGGACCGCAGACCGAGCCGCCGGCCAAGGCGGAAGCACCGCGCGGACGGCGCTGAGGCGCGGCTTCGGCGGCGCAAAAACAAAAAAATCGAAAAACAACCCCATGCACAGTAGCGGGGGTATTGAAATCATTAGCCATTTTGATTGCACCAACTAGGCGTTTGCCGAACCGATACATCCCTGCCCGTCGTGCTGTTCAGCTTTGACACGTCGGGCAAAACACTGGCAGAATGGCATCATCGAAAGTTCACCCGCGCGGAGCAATCCGCCGCGGGTTTTTTCATGCGGGAGCGCAGGTGCCATGATCGAGAAACACTCTTGTCCCCCGTGCGGGCGGGACTAGCGACGCTGATGTCCCGAGCACCGGTCTGTTACTTCAAGATCCGTGCTGATTCCAAATCCTCAATTCCGCTCGGTTTGGCGTCAACTGTTCCCGATCACGGACGGCCGGTCACGAGTGCTAAACGCGGAGATTGAGCAATGCCAAAGCATGACGAAACATCGAAGCAGCGGGAGAAGCGGGAACTCGACGAGGAATTGGACCGGCAATTGCAGCAAACCTTTCCGGCCAGCGATCCGCTGAAGATCACGCGGGGCTCAACCAAACCACAAGCAGCAAAGCCGGCTGCGCGCGACAGCGAACGACGGCGCCGCTAGTCTATCGATCAGCCGACAGAGCGGGAGCCGTGGTCTCGCGGAAAGAAGGGTTCGCCGGCGAGCGATGAGCCGCGGTACGCGTCACGCCTTCGGGTCGGTGCCGATCAGCGGATTTGACATTGTGCGTTCAGAGCCGGCGGGAGGAACAACGAGAACGTCGACACTCAACGAACGCAGGACTTCTTCCGTTACGCTCCCGATCAAGGCCCGAACCAATCCAGATCGCCCGTGCGTCCCCATCACCAGCATGTCAGGCTGCCTCTCCGAAACAGCACGGGTGATGACCTGCATGGGCCCGCCCTCGCCGACCTGGAGAGACCATCGTTGCGTGCCGAGCTTGTTCGCCACCAGAAACTTCGTCAGCTCCTCCGTTGCCTTCAGACGCTCGCTATCGACATATCCGCTGATGACGGCCGCGCTCGCACCGGAGCGGACCAATCGCGCTTTCGTCATCGGCGAGAAGGCGTGAAGGATCGTTGTTGCGCCCTGTGTCAAGAGTCCGGTGGACAGCCCCACGCGGATTGCATCGGCGGATGTATCCGACATATCGACCGGCACCAGAGCGCGTTCATAGCGCCGCTGCGCCTCGTTGTTCACCATCAGAACCGGATACCTTCCTCCGCGAATTACACGCTCGATTGTGGTGCCTGTGAAGATGTCGCGCAGAAACTGCTTACGATGGGCTCCCATTACAACGAGATCCGCGTCGGCTGCTGCAGCCGCTCGCAATATCCCGTCAAAGGGATGGCCCTTGACCACGATCGGGTAGCACTGAACGTTTTGCAGCTCCGGCATGGATGCGATCTGCTCAACCAGCACCCGCTGTGCCTCACGCTCTTCGATGCGGATCAGCTCGGCTGGCTGATCCTCGTCGACGACATGAACAAGGTGCAGAGTTGCATCAGGGGAGCGCGCCAGGAGGCCGGCCTGCCGCAAAGCGCGATTGGACCGCGTCGAGAAATCTGTCGCAGCGACGATATTCATGTCAGAATCCTTACAATTGCGAACGGCCGCCGGCCCGATGGCCTGCCAAGCTCGACCAGCGCGGCAATTCGGTTGCCTTGCGGAGGGCCTATGACGCTGTTGCCTGCCAGCTTCGTTCGTCCGGTTTGGCCTGGACCGACGATCTGGAGCCGAGAAGCAACGAAGCATCGCGCCCCGCGAACATGCGGCGCACGATATCTTTCTCGCTCATAAGCAACTGTTGTACGCGGTGACGGAGGTGAACCTCCCAACGTCACCTTTTAGGATCGTGAGGAATTGGCGCTCGGCGGCGAGCGAATGCCTCGCGGAAGCCATCGGGATCTGAAATCCAGATGAACATGACCCATGAGGTCAGGACGAGCAGCGCGAAGAACACCGACATGAGAAACTCCCGGCTTTGGTTGCAGAAATGTTGAGGTACCATCCCGGACGATCTGAATCGTCCGGGTTACCGGCGGATCTGCAGCTGGGTCCTATAAATCCGGCGTCGTAGCGTTGTAGTCATCACTGCCTCTGTTTGCGGTGCGGCTCGCTTGCGAGCGGCATGTGCATTGCTCGCTCTGCCGGGCACCGAGCTTCCAGCCCTCGCGAACGCGGCATGGACTGAGTTCGGGGCTGATTGCCTCCGATCAGGCGGCCAACATGCAAAGACTTCGGCGAACTCGCCTACTACTCAGCGTCATGCATCATGTACTTAGAGGTGGGCATGCGATGCAGGAAATCAAATGCGACATTTAGCCTGGATTGGCCGACTGGCCGATCAAGGAACCTGCCGCAAAAAATCGCGCGTCTCGCGCTAATTGCCCTCTGGTCCGCGAACTTGCGCACTCTTTTCGGCGGTATCGCGAAATCGCGCTGCGCCCACCAATACGGTCAGCGCAATAGGCGTGGTTACCACGCCAAGCCCGATGATCAGGATTTCGTGCAGCACGGGCCTGCTCTGAAGTACCGAAAAGCAAACGATTGAAGCAGCTGCAATGAATACGGTGCCCAGCGTTGTCCCGAGCGTCGGCGCGTGGACCCGCTCGTAGAATGTGCCGAACCGCAAAAGGCCCAGCGAACCGACCAGTGTGGCGGCGGCGCCGACAAGAAGGAGAAATGCCGTGAGAGCCGCAGCCCAGGGCGGCAGGTGTTCAATGCCGTTCATTCCATCACCTCGCCGCGCAGCAGAAACTTCGCTAGCGCAACCGTACCAACAAAACCGAAGAGGGCCATGGCCAGAGCCGCCTCGAAATAGAGCGTTTCGCCGGATCGAATCCCGAACGTCAGAAGCAACAACATCGCGTTCACGGACAGCGTGTCGAAACCCAGAACGCGATCCTGTGCTCGCGGCCCCCGAAAGATGCGAGCCGCGCCACAGCCGATAGCCAACACCAGAAGTACCTGCGCGGCGACAAGCGCGTAGATCAGCAAGAGCTGGCTCATTCGAATATCTCCAGCAGATGGCGTTCGTAGCGCTGCTTGATCGTGCGGATCCACTCGGCTTCATCGACCAGGTCGAGAACATGGATCATCAACAAGCCCTTCTGTGCATCGAAATTCACCCACAGCGTTCCGGGCGTCGAGGTGATGATGCAAGCCAACATGGCCAGTCCGTAGGGATTGCGCATGTCGAGCGGAATGTTCACGAACCCGGATTTTCGCTGCCGGCGCCCAAAGCCGAGAATGATCCGGCCAACCGCCAAGTTAGAGCGGATGATATCAATCGCTACCAATCCCAACAGGCGAAGAAGGACGCCGGGTCGCCTGACGTGCGTGCTTGGCAGCTCCAGCACGGTGAGGATCCGCCCGCCGACGAGCGCGATCACACAACCGAGGAGGACATGTCCGACCGTGACTGCTTGATTGAGCAGCAGCCACAATGCGAGAAGACAGAAGCTCACCCGCGGAAAGGGCAGGAATCGCGTCATTCGCCACCCGCCTTTCGGCTGCCTTGGACGCTGATCTCCAGGACGTCGCTGACGTAGCCCGCCGGGGCGTGCAGCGATTGCGCCGTTGCCTGCATGAAACGCATCACCGGACCGGCGAGCACTGTCTGGGTCGCGCAAATGATCAACAGGAACATGATGGGCGCCATTTCGATCAGGCGCACACGCGGCACGGTGCGATCTGGCGAGGCCCAGAAGGAGCGGATACCTGCTCGGGTCAGCGCGACCAACGCCGCAAAACTGGACACGAGGAGCGCCAACAGGAGCGCCCATCCACTGCCGGGAACGGCACCGCCCGGATGCATGTCTGAAGGATGAAGCGCCGCCGTCAGCAGCGCGAATTTGGCTATGAACCCCGACAGCGGCGGAAGCCCGGCGATGACCAGGGCGCATCCGATAAAGGCGACGCCGAGCAATCCCATCGTGGCCACAATGGCCATGCCGACTTCCTCTTCGGTATCGTCCGCACCGTCGTCTTCTCCGTAAGCTTCTCGCGTGACGGCGATCACGTCAGCTCCGGGTTCGCGGCCGCGCTCGATGAGTTCGGCCAGAAGGAAGAACGCGCTGATGCCGAGAGTCGAGCTGACCAGGTAAAACAGTGCTCCGCCGGTGACACTGACTTGCCCGGTCCCGGTGGCTGCCAGCACGGTTCCGGAGGATACGAGCACCGAAAAGCCGCCGAGACGGGCGGTGTCCTGGGATGCCAATGTGCCGATTGCTCCGAAGGCGATCGTCGCCACCCCGCCCCACAACAGCCAGTCACTGCCGAAGCCCGCTGACGCGCCGCTGCCCTCACCGAAAAGCAACAGCGATAGACGGAGGATGATATATACGCCGACCTTGGTCATGATCGCAAAGATCGACGCCACCGGTGGACTCGCAGATGCGTAGGCCGTCGGCAGCCAGAAACACAGAGGCCACATGCCGGCCTTGAGCAGGAAGGCCACGGCCAGCATGCCGGCGCCTGCTTCGAGCAAACCGCGGCTCTCCGCAGCGATTGCAGGTATCCGCGCCGAGAGGTCCGCCATATTGAGCGTCCCGGTGACGCCATAGATCAGGCTGACCCCGATCAGGAACAATAGAGACGCGACCAGATTCACGACGATGTAGTGCAACCCGGCCTTCACCCGTGCAAGACCGGAACCATGCAGCAGAAGTCCGTACGAAGCGGCCAGCAACAACTCGAAGAAGACAAACAGGTTGAAAAGATCGCCGGTCAGGAAGGCACCATTGAGGCCCATCAACAGAAATTGAAAGAGCGGATGAAAATGCGCGCCTGTCCGGTGCCAACGGGCAAGAGAGAACACAACCGACGCCAACGCCAGGATGCTGGTCAGGAGCAGCATGAGCGCGGAGAGCCGATCGAGAACGAGGACAATTCCGAACGGAGCAGGCCAATCGCCCAGGCGATAGACTTCCCTGATTCCGGGGTGACCCGAATCAGACATTCCGAGCAAGATCACCGCGACGCAAACGAGTGCAACCGTTGCGGCGACATTGACCGCAGCCACGATGTTGCGGTGCCGCTCTCCATTCAAGAGCAGCATGCCTGCGCCGGCAAGCAGGGGCAGGACGATGGGCGCAACGACGAGATTTGCGATTCCGCTCACGCCTCGGGCTCCTGACCATCGACGTGATCGGTGCGAGCCAGGCCGCGCGACGCGAGGAGAACGACAAGGAACAACGCCGTCGTCGCAAAACTGATGACGATTGCAGTCAGTACGAGCGCCTGTGGTAGCGGGTCAGCATGTTTCGTTGCATCCCCGATCTCCTTTGCGATCAGCACCGGCGCTCCCGTCCGCACCCGTCCCATGGCCACGATGAAGAGATTGACGGCGTAAGAGAGCAACGAAAGCCCGATGATGACTTGAAACGTGCGCGGCCTGAGGATCAGCCACACTCCGGACGCCGTAAGCGCACCTATGCCGATGGCCAGGCTAAGCTCCATTACACCAACTCCTCTTTCGCTCGCTCATCGTGCGCGCGTTGCCCCGCCTGGAGCGGCACGCCATAGCGACGCAGCGATTGATGCGCGATTGCGATGAGCATCAATACCGTGGCGCCGACGACGAGCGAGAACACACCGATATCGAAGAGAAGAGCGCTGGCCGTGGGGACGCGACCGAGCAGAGGCAGTTCGGCATATGCAAAGTACGAGGTCAGGAAGGGGTGTCCGAAAACGCAGGCGGCAGCTCCCGCACACCCTGCCAGCAAGAGGCCGAAACCCATCCAACGCACCGGCATGACGTGAAGACGAGCTTCCACCCACACCGTGCCGCGAGCCATATACTGCAGGATGAACGCTGTTGCCATTGCGATGCCGGCGACGAAGCCGCCGCCCGGAAGGTCGTGCCCGCGCAAGAGAAGGAAAATGGCCACGACGCCGATCACGGGAAACAGCAGCCCCATCATCAATGCCGCGGTAGCAAGCGTGTCCTTGGCAGTGTCGCCCTTCTGTCGATCGGGATGAGCCTCGTCGTGGGCATCCTGGGCATGCTGCTGTTCGGGAACGGGAATGCTTTCGGGGGCCGGACGGAAACGGCGCAAAAGCGCAAAGACGGTCAGTGCGACGACCGCAAGCACGGTGATCTCGCCGAGCGTATCGAACCCGCGAAAATCCACCAGGATGACGTTCACCACGTTGGTTCCGCCCCCCTTCGTATAGGCGTTTTCCACGAAGTATCGCGAAATGCTGTGGTTGTCCGGGAGCTGCATGGCCGCCAGCGCAAGCGTGCCCAAACCGAGCCCGGCGAGGAGCGCGATGGAGAAATCGCGAACGCGGTGCCACCGAATGCTGTCGGGCGCCTCTGCCGGGCCTGGTCGCGCAATGCGTTTCGGCAGCCACCGCAAGCCGAGCAACAGGAGAACCGTCGTAACCGTCTCAACGACGATCTGCGTCAGCGCGACATCGGGAGCGGATAACCAGACGAAGCTGACGCAGGTGACGAGACCCGCGGTCCCGAGCAGTATCAGCGCCACCACCCGATGAAATTTGGCCTGGACCGCGGCCCCCACCGCGCAGCCAACGCCCACCACCCAGAGTAGTCCAAAGACGAGGTCGAATTCCCTCCCTGACGGTCCCGTCAGCGAAAGGCCGCTGGCGTAGAGGGGCAGCAGGGCAGCGACGAACGCCACGCCAGCCAACAGTCTCAATTGTGGTTGGAGACGCCTCGTGCCGAGATTGGTGGCGAGCCATCGTGCAAGCCGCCAGGACAATGTCACCAACACCCAGTCAAAGATCCGCTTGCCATTGATGCGACCGAGCAAGGGCGGTCCCTCATGCGCGAGCAGGTAGGAGCGCAGCATGACGTAGACGCCCAACCCACCGGCCATCGCTACGATGCTCATCAGAAGTTCAGGCGTAATTCCGTGCCAGAGACGAAGGCTGTACTCCGGCATCGCGGAGCCGAGAACCGCCCGAGCAGCCGTATCGAGGATCGGCGCCACTGTGAGAGCCGGCGCGACACCGACGATGAGGCATGCCAGCACGAGCAGTTCGGCCGGAAGTCGCATCAACAGGGGCGGCTCATGTGGAACGCGTGGCAAGCCGGTTGGAGCCGGGCCGAAGAACACGTCGCGAATGAAGCGCAGCGAATAGGCAACCGTGAACGTGCTGGCCAGAGTGACGATGTACGGCAGCGCCTGATCGACGAGGGAATTGTCATGGACCTCGATCGTCTCGGCAAAAAACATTTCCTTCGACAGAAAACCATTCAGCAGCGGCACTCCCGCCATTGCCGCGGCAGCCACCATGGCCAGCGTCGCCGTAATCGGCATGAAGGCCCACAGCCCGCTAAGGCGGCGGATGTCGCGCGTGCCGGTTTCGTGATCGATGATGCCGGCCGCCATGAACAGCGATGCCTTAAAGGTCGCGTGGTTCATGATATGGAAAATCGCCGCGATCTGTCCGAATGGGGTATCGAGTCCGGTCAAAAGCGTGATCAGTCCGAGATGGCTGATCGTCGAGTAGGCCAATAGCCCCTTCAGATCCTGCTGGAACACGGCGAGAAAGGCGCCCAGAAAAAACGTGATCAGGCCGATCGAGCCCACCAGCCACAGCCATTCATTCGTTCCACCCATTGCCGGCCAGAGCCGCACTAGAAGGAACACTCCGGCCTTCACCATTGTTGCCGAATGGAGATAAGCTGAAACGGGAGTTGGAGCGGCCATCGCGTGCGGCAGCCAGAAATGAAACGGGAACTGGGCGCTTTTTGTGAGAGCGCCGAGAAGGATTAGAACGAGTGCGGGGACATAAAGCGCGTGCGAACGGATCGCGTTTCCGGAAGCCAGCACCTGCTCCAGGTCATAGCTGCCGACGATGTGCCCGATGAGCAGCACGCCGGCGAAGAGGCAAAGCCCACCCGTCGACGTGATCACCAGCGCCATCCGCGCGCCGTCTCTCGCCGCCGCGTTGTGGTGCCAGTAACTGATCAGCAGGAATGAAAAGAGACTGGTCAGCTCCCAGAAAAAAACCAGTTGGAGCAGGTTGCCGGAGAGCACGATTCCCAGCATTGCTCCCATGAAGGCGAGCAGCAGGGAGAAGAACCGCGGAACGGGATCACTGGGTGACATGTAGTACCGGGCATACAGCACCACCAGAAAACCGATGCCGGTGATCAGCATGGCGAAGGCCCATGCGAACCCGTCAAGCCTCAGCACAAATGCGAGTCCAAGTTCAGCGACCCAGTCCGTTCGCCACCCGACAACGCCGCCATTCGTCACGTTCGGATAAGCCGCACCGATGAGGCAAAAAGCTGTAAGTGCGACCGCTCCAGCGAGCCATGCCTCAGCGTTGCGTGCATTGACCCGCAAGAGCGCCGCAATAAAGCTTCCTGCGAAAGGAAGGACGAGAACGGCAAGCAGGAACATTTGCGTTCATTGCCCCAGGCTGCGAGGTGGAGAGATGCTTTCGCTGATCCTCAATTGCTTAGCCGAGGCGGATCGATATCTCCACTGCTAGATTTTAGCGCCATTGTGATGGTTTGGCCGGAAACCGCCATTCCGGCGGACACTGGCTCCGCGATTGAGCGGTTCAGATCCAGTGTGGAAGGGTGCCAGTCGCGGCGGCAACGACGGCGGCGAGAGCGCCCAGCAACGCACAGAATCCGCAGAGCGCGATCCCCCGCCAGCCACTCATCTCGACCGGCTCGGTGTCCTCAGCTGGGCTGACCTCGGAGCGGTATCGCATGTCATGGCGCCCGTTCAGTGTTCCATCGCCAGGTGCAAGCGATCGATGCCGACTATAATAATGGTTCTGTAGAACTACGGCTCACATTCACGTCAAACCGCCGCCCGGAGCCTACCGGTGCGACAAGAGCGATCGCCTGCAGCAACGTCAGCCTGTCCATCCCACGCGGTGTAATCTTCGACGCACGTTCTTGCGCAGCTGGGTAGACCCGCGTGCTTGTTCGATGTCTCACTTCAATGACGCTCCTTGTCTCCTCTCGATACTTCGCGTGCACAGGTGCTGTGCGGTTTCGTCGCAATGTTTCCAGGGAAATGAACCACTATAGTCAGAGCATCATGGCTTATGTCATCGACATTGATGCGCGCACCGCGCGTTTTGCTCTTCACGCCGGCCGCCTCCAAGCAGGCGGTTAGCCGGGCGGTGTTCGCGCCGTCCGGGCCCTTTTCCAGCTTTCGTGACCTCCAGTCGAGAGGTCGTCTTGAAGCAGAAGGAGTGCGCCGTGCTGCCTCTTCCAAAAATTGCACTGACCTCATCAGACTATCCGCGGCTCGAACAGCTCGCCCGGCTCGCCGTCCAAAAAGGAGATTTGGACGGGATATTCCTCATGGGCGAAATCAACCGCGCCGATATCGTCGCGGACGAAACGGACAACGTCCGTCCTTTCGTGACGATCGGATCATGGGTCACCCATTGCACGAATTGGGGCGCTCCGCGTCGCACCGTGCAACTGGTCTGGCCTGAGGAGTGCTGGTCGGATCCCGCCTGCATTTCGGTGTTGACCCCGCTGGGTACAGCTTTGATCGGACTGCGGGTCGGCGATCAGATGCCGTACTTCGTCGCCGGATGTCTGAATGTCGTCAGGGTCCAAAGCCTGACCCCATCGGATTCAAAGGTCGTCCCATTCTTTCGGAGAGGGCCGACGCGGTCAGGCAACCCGTTCGATGACGACCCCGGACCAACTGCAGCATAGGAGCGACCAATGCGCAATTTCGAAGCTGAGAGCCGGCGAGAACAGCCGGCGTTGCCGCCGATCAAGATTACTGAGGACGAATCACGGCGCCTCAGTTCCTTGGCCAATTCGAGCATGGATCTGTTTCCGCGAGTGGCCCATTTTCTGGCTCGAGAGATGGAACGTGCCACGGTGACGGACGAGAACAACTTGCGAGGCGTGATCAGGATGGGATCGAAAGTGACCTATCGCGATGACGAGACGGGTGCGAGCCGAGAGATCGTGCTGGTCTATCCGCATGAGGCAAACATCGAGCTCAGTCGGATCTCGGTCCTGACGCCTGTTGGAGCGGCCTTGATCGGCCTATCGCCGGGACAGCGGATCGACTTCGAGACGCCCCACAAGCGCACCAGGGGCCTGACCGTTCTCGCTGTGTCCGAATAAGGCGCGTACGTTAAGTCAGACCGAGCATCGCCGTCTTGCGATGTGGGCGCGTAGTCCCGAGGACGTCGCGCCCGGATCTGGCCCTTCGTATGAATTCGACAGCGCACACGCCTTGGTTTCGTAGCGCTGTGGATCACCGCGCCTCTCACTATTGCAGGACTGGTCGCCCAACGACTCTGCGCGGCTTCGATCCATCATAGTGAGTTTGCAACGCGGTGTGCCCCCCAGAGGACCGGGGCTCAGGGGTCGTAAAAGTCGTTCACGAGGACGTCTCAAGTCGCGGCCGTGCGGTTGATCTACACACTCGCTCTTTGGAAAAGGACAGGAACATTCCTGCGATTGCCAAGTTTTCCCGATGCCCTTCCCCAAGGGCGACCCCGAGTGGCCCCAGCTCCATGCCCCCCAATAGCCCCGCGAGCTGGGGCCCGTTTTTTTTCGAAATTTGGGCTGATAACGGGAACCAAGAACCACTTCTTTGGTTGGGCATCATTCGCAACCGCACCTCAAATAACGTGGTGCCGACACACGAAGGACCTCAGCTGGCCCAGCCCCGAGCTGAAGCCCTTCTTGTGTCGTGCGCGCATTTTTAAGCCGAATTCGGAACGAATATTCGACCCTTGAATCATTCCACGTCAGCTAAGTGTCGGATGTCCAACCGTGTCGCGCTTAAATCAGTTCGCCCGTGAGGCCGCAGCGGCATTGCTGCGCATGGCAAAAACAACAAAAAATCCCACGGTCGCTGCTGGCTTGGTCCAGCGTGCGGCAGACCTGAAAGACCGCACTGGCGAGCTTCCTGCCATTGATGTCGAGGCCATGGCCGAAGAGCCGCCCAAGCCCTTGACGAAGAACTAAGGCTGCCTCGGTCGGAGAAGGCTTCGTCCACTCCCCTCAGGACTGAGCGGGCGGAGTTCCGGTATTCAGAAGTTGAGCTACGG
Source organism: Bradyrhizobium sp. 155 (assembly GCF_023101105.1). Taxonomy (NCBI): domain Bacteria; kingdom Pseudomonadati; phylum Pseudomonadota; class Alphaproteobacteria; order Hyphomicrobiales; family Nitrobacteraceae; genus Bradyrhizobium; species Bradyrhizobium sp. 155. Next base: position 5,154,077 of record NZ_CP064704.1, read on the forward strand.
CGGTCACGATTTGCGCAGGTGCAAATGGCTTGGTCAGCAAGATGCTGTTGGGCACGCCGTGGGCGGGCCATTGATCGGCGGCTGCGCCTGTCATGTAAATCACAGAGATGTCCGGATTTAGCTCCCTGGCGCGATGGCCGACTTGCCAGCCATCGAGCTTTCCGAACAAATTTATATCGGTAACGAGTGCGCGATACTTGGTTTGGTTGCCCTGCAGAAGACTAACTGCATCCTCCCCGCTGACGGCGACTTCGGCTTCAAAGCCGCCATCTGACAATGCGTCGGCCACCATGTCGCGGATAAGCTGTTCGTCTTCGACGACGAGGATAGTAACTCCCGTCCCTTGCATGCTGGCCCCCTGCGCACCCCGCTGTGCGATCGGGAAGGAACTCGCGATAAAGAGTTATGTTCCATTTTGAACACAGGGAGCAAGGGTCCCCCGCCCAACGGATGTCAGCTCGACTTCAGGAGTGCAGCTTCTTGCGCAACTTCCCGATCAATTCGCGAAAGCCCGCGACATACTCTTGGAGGATGCGCCACCGGGCCTCGTCGCCCTCGCTGACCAGCCGCACGGCCGCAGGCGGCCTTGATCCAGATCGATCTTTTAACTCTCTCAGGGCTGCGGCGGTTCTTCTGGCGGGCTTGGTGGCGGCAGTCCGTATTCCAAGGCGCGCTTTGCCGCCAGCTTTCTGTAAGCCGCCGCCTGGTTCAACAGCAGAGTTTTGAAGGTCGAATCCTGCTCGCCCGCCGCCAATTTCTCCAGACTGACGGCACGCTCCAGGTATTCGTTCAACAGTTTCATCGCCGCCCCCGGCTTTTTTCGGACCCTTAAAAAATCTCACGGCGCGAAAAAAGGTCAAGCGGGGAAGTCCGGCTACCGATCCACTCCCTCAGGGTGAGCGCAGTATGGGAATCCTGGTGCCCGTTGAGGCACCAGGCAGTCAGGGAAGAGATGACGGCTAAGGCCCAGAGAACGGACGGTGCTACGGTGGCCGCCGACGGCCGGCGGTCAGGATTGTACCGCGGGTCAGACCCTGGTCATTCAAACTGATCCAGAATCTCTCGCACCTTCAGCGCCAGTTTTGCTTGCGAGATTGGCTTCTCCAGCAGGTTGACACCTTCATCAAGCCTTCCCTGATGGACCACGGCATTACGCGAATAGCCCGTCATGTACAGGATCTTCAGTCCCGGTCTAATTTGATGCGCGCGCCTGCCGAGCTCGCGACCATTGATCCCCGGCATGACCACGTCAGTGAGAAGAAGGTCCACCTTCGAATCGTCTTGCAGGAGAATGGTCAGAGCGGCCTGAGCGCTGCGGGCCGAGAGGACGCGATAGTTGAGATCCCGCAGGACGTCAGAAATATAGACGCGCAGATCCTCATCGTCCTCGACGACGAGAACGGTCTCGGATAGCTCACCCTCGGCAATTTCCTCAGGTGCGATTTCTTCGGGCCGTGTGCTTCCGGAGAAGCGCGGAAAGTACATCTTGATGGTGGTGCCCTGCCCCACCTCGCTGTAGATTTTTGCGTGGCCTCCGGATTGCTTGACGAAGCCGTAGACCTGGCTCAGGCCAAGGCCGGTGCCGTGGCCCGGCTCCTTTGTCGTAAAGAAGGGCTCAAAAGCGTGACTGAGAACGTCGCGCGACATTCCGCCTCCGGTGTCAGTCACGCAAATGGCGACGTACTGACCGGGCGCCAGTTCAGGATTGAGCCGGCAGTAATCATCGTCGGCGGAGATGTTGGCTGCTTCCAAAGTCAGCTTTCCGCCGTCGGGCATGGCGTCACGAGCGTTGATTGCCAGGTTGACGATGGCTGACTCCAGATGATTGGCGTCGGCTTCGATTTCCCAAAGACCCGCACTTCCGACGGTCTGGACTTCGATGCGCTCTCCGAGCGTGCGCTGAAGGAATTCCTGCAGGCCATTGACGTAGTTGTTTACGTTGATTGGCTTGGGATCGAGCGCTTGTCGGCGCGAAAATGCCAACAAGCGACTGGTTAACGCCGCGGCTCTCTGTGCGCCGCGCTTCGCGTTTGCGAGCGCCCGGTTCAGATTGGCTCCGGGCGCCTTGGCGTGCCGCTCAGCTGTTTCGAGATTGCCAAGGACGATCATGAGCAGATTGTTGAAGTCGTGCGCGATGCCACCGCTGAGTTGCCCCACCGCTTCCAGCTTTTGGGATGCGGCGAGTTGCTCCTGAACGTGCTTGAGCTCGTCCTCGGCGCGCTTCCGGTCCGTAACGTCGCGCGTGACTTTGGCGAACCCGACAATGTTTCCGGCCTCGTCCGTGATGCGATCGATGATGACGGATGCCCAGAAGCGGGAGCCGTCTTTTCGCAGGCGCCAGCCTTCCGCCTCGAAGCGACCATGCTCCGCCGCCTCTGAAAGCGCACGCTTGGGCACACCGAGTTCGATGTCTTCGGGCGTGTAAAAAGCGCTAAAATGCTGACCGATGATCTCCGGCGGCGCGTAGCCCTTGATCCGCTCTGCTCCGGGATTCCAGGTTGTCACGTTGCCCAGTGGGTCGAGCTGAAAGATCGCGTAATCGACCACGGCCTCGATTAGCTGGCGATAGCGCCGCTCACTATTGAGAAGCTCTTCATGGGCTTCCTGACGTTCGGTAACATCTCGCGTGACCTTGGCGAAGCCATCACTTCGCCGGCTTGATTGCGGACGGCATCGATGATGACCGATGCCCAGAAACGGCTTCCGTCCTTGCGGACTCTCCATCCTTCGGCACTGAAGCGGCCTTCTCGTGCTGCGACGCTCAAGGCGCGCTCTGGAAGCCCATTGGCGCGATCATCTGGCGTATAGAAGGATGCGAACGACTTGCCGATGATTTCGTCGGGCGAGTAGCCCTTCAACCGCTGGGCACCGGAGTTCCAGCTGCGGACTGTGCCGTCGAGGTCGATCATGTAGATGGCGTAATCAACGATTGCGTCGATGAGCAGTTGAAGGCGCGCAGTATCGTCGATCCCGTCAAGTTTTGACTGATGGGCTTGCAAATGGTCGACTCCGGTGTCGGGGGAGACCGTTTAACCGCGAAGTCTTTTTATTGTTCCGTGGTGCTGCTTCGTGCGTTGCATGCCTCTGTCGGAATCTGGATCTCAGTTGCACCACTGAGGGAGCGAGGATCTTAACCATCAGGCGGCGCTCCGATCAGTGCTCCTCGGTCGGATACACTCATTTGCAGGGTGTGATGCTTCGCGTTGCGGTCAGCTTGATCCAGTGGACGGGCGGCGCCGAACGTTCCTTTCAGCATGACCGGCACTCCAGCGACGCCTCCAGCTTCCAGATCAGCGGATCGCTTGTGCGGCAGAGACGAGCATGATAGAAAAGGCCATCGGGTCAAACACAACCGCCCGACCAGCTTTCGAGCCAAGCGTTGTTTCGCTCCATTATGGAGGTGAAACATGTCTTGCGACAGCACCACTGGCTCAATCGGCACATCCAGCGCAGCCTTCGTTCCTTCTCCAAGCCCTGCATGGTTCTGGAAACTCACGCTCGCGCTGCTGGACGGCATCACACGGCGCCGCCAATACGACGAGCTTCTCGAACTGGATGACCGGCTTCTCGCGGACATCGGCTTGTCGAGAACAATCGTTGGGGAAGCTCGACGGTGTTACTTCTCAGGTTGGCGCGACAAATCGGATATTGTCGATTCCTGTCGGTGAGCGCCCCACACCTGCGCGTGCGAAGGCGGCGCGTCTGCTTGTCCCTGTGGATCAGACGGCCGCCAGGCTCGTGAAAGGCCGAAGGACTTTTTGACCGCGATCTTGACGTCTTCTCAGAAGTCCAGCTTGTCGCGTATGGCATCAATTCCGGCTTTCGCGCACGCTTCGTCCGCGTCACCGCCCGGCGCGCCGGACACGCCGACCGCTCCGACCAGGGAGCCGCCGGCTTCAACGATCAGTCCTCCGGCAATGACGACCGCTCCGGGAAGGTTGCGAATGCCCGCCTGCATCATCCCCGGCTGGCTGATCGCATTGAGCTCGGTCGTGCTGGTCTTGAACGAGGCTGCTGTCCACGCCTTGCCTGCTGCCGTCGAGGGCGTGTGAGGGCCTGCAAAGCGATCGCGCAACATCACTTGCGTGACGCCGAGGCGATCGACGACGGCAACTGCAACCTGGTATCCACGGGTGCGGCAGTTCGCCAACGCAGCGCGCGCAAGATCGAGCGCCAGTTCTGGACCGAGCGATTTGTAGGCGACCAGACCTTCCTCCGCCCGTACTGGGCAGATGGACGCAATCAGCAGGGCCGTCGCGACCGACAGGCATCGAACGTTCATGGCAATCTCCGGCATAGGTGACCAAAGGCTTATTTGCTCTCACCATATGTCAGATCATCGAACAGGGTCACGCTATCTGCCTTGGTCCACAGGCCGATCATGCCCGCGTCCGGAATGGTGGCGTCTTCCACCTCGAACAATTGCTTTCCGTCATAGCTCACCTTGAACCGACTTCCTGCAAAGTCGCAGCGCAGCAGGTGCCATTGCCCGGACGACACCGGCGCGCTGACGCCATAGCCGCCTCTGCGACCCACGATCTCGAGCGACATTCGAACGCCATTGATCGTCTTGTAGAGAACGACATTGTCCTCCAGCGCGTTAGCCCGGACCACGTAGTAATTGTCGGCATCCTTCGCACGCCAAATGACTCCCGCGGCGCGATCCTCGGAGCCGGCAACGGCCTTGAATTTCACCTCGACGAAGCCGTCACGGATGGACGTATCGCGCTTGATGGCGAGGGGAAACGTCGCCCGTCCGGATTGCTTGAGAACGTTCGGCTTGCTTGGCGCCGTAGCCTCGGCCTCGACGGTCCATTTCGGCTGTCCCTTGCCGGTCATCGTCAAAGTCCACCCGTCGGGCGAAGTTCCGACAGCAGCGCTGTCGAAATTCAGGGTCTCGGCCATGGCATTTCCTCCCATCAAGTCAGCATGGATGGCAGCGCAAGCCTGGCCCATGCAGAAGATTGAATTCGTGCGCGGCCTGCCGCGCTCGATCTGCACTCATCACTCATCGGAGAATGCGAGGAGGCCCCCGTGAAGACGCGGCGCGTCTTCGGATCGAACGCGGCGTGATCGAAATCGCTGTTCAGTCCGTTCGGGATGGCGATGACGCCCAGTCGCTTCAATAGCATGATGCCCTTATCGATCAGCGGAAAAAGGGAGGGTCGAGACGACCAGCGAGAGCCCCGCCAACAGCAACAGTGCCAACACAGCCTTGCGAAAGGTCTCGTCCTGGATGGTCCCGAACATCTTGAAGCCGGACCAAAGGCCGGCGACCATGAAGGGAACGCCCAACGCGTACAGCACCAGTGTTTCCCTGGTAATGGAGCCGGCCGCTGCCTGGGACAAGGAGATGACCACGAAGGCGATGAACAGCACCGGCTGAAACACGGCCCGCTGCAAATCCTTCGGCCAACCGCGCCATTGGCACGATATCGTGGAGATCACGCCGCCGAGCCCCGTCAACCCGCCAAGCATCCCATTCGAGATGCCTATTGCGATGTCTGCTCCGGTGCCGATTCTCATGGGCGCGAACACAGGGCGCGCCAAGCCGTAAATGGAGTAAATCATCAACAACACACCGACTCCGAACCTCAGATAGAGGGGATTGAGATAGACGAGAATTTCAACGCCAATCGGAATGCCGATGACTGTTCCAAGCGCGAGAGGCCATGCCTTGCGCAGATCCAGGACATGTCGCAGCCTATAAATGCCGTAGCCTTGGGTGAGCAGACCGTACCCCGCGATCAAAGTGGCGGTCTGGATCGGCGTGATGATGTGCAGCCAGACACCAGAGACGACCAGGCCCATCGCGAAGCCAGAGAAGCCGCTGACGAAGCCACCGGCAAGGGCGGCAAGAGCAAAGATAGCGAAGCCAAGTGCGTCCATATGATCGTCCCCGGATCGAGGTGGCGAGCGCTTGGATGGGACTCCATCTCACGGGGAGGTCTCGGTATCCCCGAATCGTCAGTTGTTATGTCAGATGCTTCTCTCGCCCATCGAATAGCTTCGAAGCGTGCCGTCCTGGTCGTAGACGAAGCGATAATGGACTTCGTCCGACATGCCGCGGATTCGACTCGGGTCGCACGACAGCGGCTTCATGACGTAGGTCATGGCAGTCCTCCATTGAGATCACGGATGAATTTCGAGTTGGATGGTTCACGATCGCTGCCGCCCGGCAGAGTCCGTCGGCACGGTGATCCCACCGCCGACAGCGAGGCCCTGGTGGGCGCGAAACGGATAAAGGGGCTTGCAGAGGGGATCGGAAAACGGAAGACATGCAGCGTCCTTGTCGAAACCGGGACGCGATTCTTGGGCATGTCGCCTCACGGGGAGATCGCTTCCCCGTGAGGCAAATATTACGCGCCGGTCGAATTTGTCAATGCCGTCGAAGCTTTGTTTCTAACCATAGACGGCGCGGATCCGACCAAGCTTCTCGTCACCTGCTGGTGCTCGTGAACGTGTCACCCATATATGTCGCTGTCGGCTTGGACCGCAGATGATTGATTTTGGCTCAACGGCGCTCGGCGTTGTCAGGCCGGGCCCGCCAATCACGTCCCACCGTTTGATGATCCTGATCCGATTGATCGGCTCGGCCGGCGCGATCGCCATCGGTGCCGCCTTGCGCCTTCCAATCACGTTCGATCTTAACGTCTTCGGCGTTCTTCCTGTCTTGGTCTCGGGCCTGTTCAGCTTGCTCGGGAGTTCGATCCGGCTGCACCGGAACGGTCGCCTGCGCCTGACGTGCAGGAGCCGTCTCGTCGGCGCGTGAGGGACTGAGCGTACAAGACAGTAATACTGCCGCGGTGATCACTAGGACACGCATGCCTACCTCCTCCGTTCGTAGAACGGTAACGACCGATACAAGCTTGGGTTCGGAACGGTCGGAGCCGTTTCAGTGCTGCAATGCGATACTTGCGCGTGAATTTGGCCAGCTCGCATTTCACCGAACCTCTTCGCGCGCAGCTCCCGCCTCGCATCAGCTCTTCGTGCTCGCCGCCTTGTCGAGCGCCGCGCGCAGGCCCTCCGCAAGCTTGACGGCATCATCGTTGGCCCAGAAGTGCATGAAGAAGAGCCGAGGCTGTTCGTCCAGCATGTGGCTGTGCAGCGCGGTCACCTCAATGCCGCGCGTCCGAAGCGCGAGGATAACCGGGTTCACTTCGTCGCTGGTCAGCACGAAGTCGCCCGTAATGGCCGCCCTACCCGCGCCCGTCGGCTGGAAGTTGATGGCGATTGCGACGCCCATGGCGGCGACGGGGGTCAACAGCATGCCGTCCTCCGTGATGGGGTCGCGCCGCTTCACGTTGAACTGGTAGACGCCGCCGTTCGCCTGCCCCTTGACGCCGATGATCTGGTCGAGCTTCGCCGTGTCGAGGTCGATGGCGGGCGGCGGATTCGCCGGCGCCGTGACCGTCAGCGGGGTCTTGCTTTCGGCCAGGGCATCATGGATCGCCGCGGCCAGCTTGACCGGGTCGCCATGTCCGGCGACGTGCATGTAGAACGTCGCCGGGCTCGCACGCAGCAGATGATTGTGCACGGCGGTGATCTCGAGCCCGCTCGCGATCATCTTCGCCATCACCGGATTGATCTCGGTTTCGAGCAGCACAAGATCGCCCATGACCATGGCGCCGCTATGCGCAGGCTTGAACGCGATCCAGCCACCGAGCGCCAGCGCCGGCTTGATCGCGACGCCGTCCAATGTCACGGAGAGATCGGTGCGGGGAAAGCCGTAACGGCGGACGTCGTCCGAGACGGCGGGCTTGCGGCCCAGGGTCTCGTCCACCTTCTGCCAGTCGGCATCCTGGGCATATGCCGGGATGAAGGGGCCGAAGCGAAATGCAAGAAGGCAGACGCCAATGCCGACCACGGCCCAGATGATTCTTTTCATCGTGCTACTCCTCGGCTTAGTTTCGCTCTTTAACCCGACCACTGCTGTCGACGACCAGCGTCACCGCCTTGCCGTTCTTCACCGCCTTGGCGGTGACGCCTTCAGCCGTCGACTTGATATCGCTGACTTGCGCGTAGCCGGCCGCCTGGATCTTGGCGACCAACTCCTCCTGTGTCAGAGCGTGCGCGCTCGACAGCACGCCCGCGATCGCAAGCAACAGGACCGTGCGGAAGATTGCTCGTGTTCGCATGATCATTCTCCTGGTCTTGTCCTGCCCCAAGTGAAGTCCGTTTCGCGATCTTCCCCTACTCGGTGCCAACACGGCGCAACAGGCCGCGGGCATCAATGCGCACAGCGATGCGACCGGCGCGGACGCCGTGCCGAGAAATCGAGCCAGTCTGCTGGATGCAATCGAGGAAAGTATGATGACATGGTGCGCCCTTGGTGATCAGGACGCGATGCTTGGGCATGTCGCCTCACGGGGAGATCGCACATCCCCGAACCCCAAGTAAAAACCCGAGGGCGGCGGCTGTCAACGGGCGTAGGCTTCGGGCGGCCCACCGAAGTCGCCGACGAACGTCACAAAGAATTCACCGCTCCGCGGAACCGCGCCAGCCATGTCTTGAAACTCGCGGACGGCCCCGCTAGTGTCCTTTGCGTGGGGACAAAGCAGACTCCCCGTGAGGCCTCGGTCCAAGCTCTGCGCAGCACGCCATTCGTGGAGCTTGCGCATGGACATCGAACGACACCCTTCTCATCGACACACCGTCGCCATCCTCTCACGCGGAGACGCTGCCGCGCGGCGGGATGCGACGGCGCAAAACAGCCGCTTCGTACACGTCTTCGAAGCACTCGCCGCCGTCGGCATTGAAGCCCAGCCGGCGATCTATGATGAAAGCTTCGCCGAGGACGTTCGTGAACAATTGCTCGCGATTGACGGCGTGCTGGTCTGGGTCAACCCCATTCAAGACCGTCGAGATCGCGCTGGTCTCGACGCATTGCTGCGGGACGTCGCGGCTCAGGGCGTGTGGGTCAGCGCTCATCCCGATGTCATCCTCAAGATGGGCACCAAGGAGGTACTCTATCGTACCCGCTCGATGGGCTGGGGATGCGACACGGCGTTATATCAAAGCGCCGAGGCCATGCGCGCCGAGTTGCCGACACGGCTCGCCGCTGGTCCGCGCGTGATCAAGCGCAACCGGGGCAATGGCGGCCAAGGCGTCTGGAAGGTCGAGAGTCTGCCGACCTCCTCCATGATAAAGGTGCTGGACGCGACGAAAGACGCGCCCGAGGAACTGACGCTGGATGATTTTCTCCGTCGTTGCGCGGAGTATTTCGAGAACGGCAGCGTGATCGACCAACCATTCCAGCCTCGCTTAAGCGAAGGCGTGGTGCGTTGCTACATGGCGGGCGATCGCTGTGCCGGCTTCGGCTATCACAAGGTCAAAGCCCTGGTCGACTCGCCGGCCGCCCGTTCCGAGGCCGGACCGCGCCTCTACACCTCGAACGCAGAGCCGCGTTTCCAGCGGCTGCGTCGGTTGATGGAAGACGAGTGGACGCCCCAGCTGACGTCGTTGCTGGATATTGCGCGACTTGACCTGCCTGCGATTTGGGACGCCGACTTCATGCTTGGTCCGGTCCTTCCCGACGGGACCGACAGCTATGTCCTCGGCGAGATCAATGTCAGCTCGGTGCATCCTTATCCGGACGAGGCGCCGGCGGAGATCGCGAGGCGAGTTGCCGATCGGCTCCGGCGCAAGCTTTGACACATGCTGACGGTCCGCGCGCTCAAGCGCTTGCACCTCTCCGTTTCATTCGACTTGCAGGACGGCGAATGCGTCGCCCTGCAAGGGCCTTCTGGCGCCGGGAAGACCCAGCTCCTTCGCTCGATCGCGGACCTCGATCCCAACGAAGGAATGGTCGAACTGGACGGAACGCTCAGGGAGGCCATGCCCGCTCCGGCTTGGCGCAAACGGGTGACCTACCTCGCTGCCGAGCCGGGCTGGTGGTCAGACATCGTGCAAGATCACTTCAGCTGCTGGGATGATGCCTTACCGCTGGTCATGAGACTGGGGTTGCCGTGCAGTTGCGGTCCCTGGCCGGTCCAAAGACTGTCGACCGGCGAGCGACAACGGCTGGGGCTGGTGCGGGCGCTGATGCTGCGGTCGCGGGTTCTTCTCCTGGACGAGCCGACATCGGCCCTGGATTCGGCATCGACGGCGGCAGTGGAATCTTTGATCGCGGAACGCATTTCGAACGGAACGAGTGTCGTCTGGAGCACTCACGACAACGCCCAGGCCTGCCGCGTCGGGTCGAGGGTCCTTGTGATGAATGCCGACGGCGGGATCGAGGACAATCGGCCGTGAGTTACATTCACTTGGCATACGGCGATTTGGTTCCGCCCGCGCTCCTTGTCGTCATGGACGGCGCTCTCTCGCTCGCTCTCCGCCTCAAGCTTGAAAAGCAGCTGGCCATCGCCACCGTGCGGATGGTGCTTCAGCTGGTGCTCGTTGGATACGTATTGACGTTCCTGTTTGCCGCGGTCTCGCCGCTCTGGACCGCCCTCGCCGCCGTCATCATGGTTCTCTTCGCGTCACGGGAAATCGTCGCTCGGCAAAAGCGACGCCTGCCGGGTATCTGGAGCTATGGCTTAGGAGCGGGATGCATGCTGCTGGCGGCCGGTACCGTCACGATGTTCGCGCTTCTGACGGAGCTACGCCCGGATCCGTGGTATCATCCGCGCTATGCGCTGCCATTGTTGGGCATGATCCTGGGCAACACCATGACGGGAATAAGCCTGGGCCTGGACGTGCTGACGAATACACTGGTGCGCGAACGAGCCGCCGTCGAAGCTTGCCTTGCTCTTGGCGGTACCCGGTATCAGGCGTTGCTGCCGGTCCTGCGGGACGCATTGAGAAGCGGCTTCACGCCAATCATGAACAGCATGGCTGCGATCGGCCTTGTCTCTTTGCCGGGGATGATGACCGGTCAAATCCTTGCAGGCGTCGAACCGATCGACGCCGTCAAGTATCAACTCTTGATCATGTTCTTGATCGCCGGCGGGACGGGATTGGGGACGCTCGCCGCCGTGACGGGAGGCGCTCGCCTTCTGACCGATCATCGGCATCGATTGCGCCTCGATCGATTTTCCACCGCCGAGTAGAATTGCGCGACCTCATATCGACTTCGCCCCACCAGGCTGCACCTTCCGCGCCCACAGCAGCGCCAGCGGCCCCAGTGCAATCCCGACCGCGAGGACGCTGAACGCCAAGAGCCAGCCGGTCGCGCTCTGCGGGCCGCCGGCTGCATCGAGGGCGGCGCCGGTGCCCCAGGCGCCGACCGCCGACAGGCCGAAGCCGACCGTCGAATGCAGAGCTAGGGTCGCGCCGCGATGTTCGGACACAGCCGCGGCCGACATGCCGGCGGTCAATGCGCCCGAATCCGCCGGCACGGTCAGGCCATAGACGAGCAGCAGCAGTGCCAGCACCCATGCCGGCGCTGTCGCGTTGAGGCCGATGACCAGCGCGACGCAAGCCGACGCGATCATCACGACCGTGATCGCGCGATGGCGCCCGAATTTCAGCGCGGCCTCGTTGCCGAGGATGCTGGCCGGCATCGAGATCACCGCAAAGCAGAAGCTCAGCACGACGGGGCTCAACCACGACGGGGCGCCTTGATGGGCGACGACGAAGGTCCAAAACCCGACCAGCCAGGTGCGGATGCCGTAGAGCTCGAAGCAATGGGCGCCGTAGCCGAAGATGTATCCGAGCGCCCCGCGATTGGCGAAGACGGGCGCGAAGTTGAGCAGACGCCCCGCCTTCGGCGCGGGCCGCTGCTCCTGCATCAGAAGACACGCGAGGACCATCGCGATCGGACCGAAGCCGGTGACAAGAAAGGCGGTCCGCCATCCCCAACGGTCGGCGATCAGCTGCGCGACCAGGAACGAGAGACCAACGCCGACCGAGAAGCTCGACGTGTATAGCGTGACGGCGCGTGAACTATCGCCGGCGGGAAGCCGATCCGTCAGCGCCTTCAGGCCCGGCATGTAGGCGCCGGCAAATCCAAGCCCTGCCAGGGACCAGATCGCGGTCGCGGACCAAAACCCTTGCGCGAAGATTCCGAACGCTGCGGTCGCCAGCCCGCTGACGATCGAGCCCCAGAGCAGGACGAGCCGTGCGTCGATCCGGTCGGTCAATGTCGTCAGCACGGGCACGGCGAGCATGTAGCCGAACGCGTAACCGCTCGCCATCAAGCCGCCTTCGGCCGCCGAGAGGCCCCACGCCGGCATCAGATGCTGCGCCAGATTGGCGGATAGCGTCACGTGCGGCAGCAGATTGCCGACCTGGCCGATGCACATCACCGCGATCAGAGACCGGCCGCTCAAGTTACGAATGCTGTCCTCCCGCCCCCACGCCGAAACGGCGCACGAACCACAATGGATAACTCTCCGGCATCAGCTGCAAGAACCGACTTCATGAACAACCGCACCCCGAAGCGCCGGCCTTCTTTGCTGCTTCGTCGGCGGCGCAACAGGCCGTTGATTCCTGCTTCGCCGGCCCACCGCAACATCCTGATACGGCGCCGGCGGCTTCGACGCCGCCGCGCGTGCAGACGCCGGTCTCCGGTAGCACGAGCTCCACCCTTGCGGCGGCTTTCTTATCGCCGGCGAGATCGGCCGCAATCGAGCGCACCTGCTCATATCCTGTCATCATGAGAAAGGTTGGCGCGCGACCATACGACTTCATGCCCGCCATGTAGAAGCCCGGCTCTTCGTGCGCGAGCTCGCGGGCGCCGTGCGGGCGCACGGTGCCGCAGCTATGCTCGTTAGGATCGATCAGCGGCGCCAGGGCGACCGGCGCCTCGATAGCGGGATCGAGCCGCAGGCGCAATTCGGACAGGAACGAAAAATCGGGACGAAAGCCCGTCGAGACGATCAGCTCGTCCACGATCACGCTCCGTCCGCTGCAACCCGAGCCGGCCGCGATCTCGAGGCGGCCCTCGGTCTCAGCCAGATGCGTGACGCCGAATTCGGTTTCCACCCTGATCTTGCCGGAGGCAACGAGCGCAGCGAACGCACTGCCGAGCTCTCCGCGTGCAGCGAGCTTGTCAGTCCGGCCGCCACCAAACGCCTTGGCGGGATCGGCGGCGCGCAACAGCCAGATAGCTTGCGTCCCCGGCGCCTCGCCCGCGAGATGCACGAGATCGATCAGTGTGCCCACCGCGGAGTGGCCAGCGCCGAGCACCGCAACGGTCCTCCCGGCATATCTGGCGCGACCGGCACCACGGACATCGGGCATGCCATAGGCGATGTGGCCGGCGCATTCACGCTCGCCGATTGCGGGCAGACCGTTACCTCCGGCGGGATTGGGAGAGAACCATGTGCCTGATGTATCGATCACGGCATCGGCGCGCAGCACTTCGGGACCTTTGCCGTTCTGGTAGCGAATTTCGAACGGCGCCTGCTCACGCCCTTTCGTCTTCGCCTTGTCGAAACCGACGCGGCTAATGGCCGAGACGCGACTGGATGTCCGGATCAGCTCGCGCAGCGGCGTTCGCGTCGCAAGCGGCGTCAGATATCGATCGAGCAGTTCGCCACCGGTTGGATAGGAGCCCGGGTCCGGCGAATTCCATCCCGTCGGCGCGAGCAGGCGCGCCGCGGCCTTGTCGATATTGTATTCCCACGGCGAGAACAGCTGGACATGCTGCCACTGGCGCACCGCGTGCCCCGCTTCGGATCCTGCCTCCAGAACGATGGGTGACATGCCACGCTCCAGGACGTGCGCAGCTGCTGCGAGGCCGACAGGCCCTGCCCCGATGATGGCGACCGTCTTAGCGTTCATTCGGCTCCTCCCATACTTCTAGAATCATCGAACAACACTAGCCAAAAAAGATCACGCCGCCGTTTGCGTCGTCTTGCATCCGACCTCGTCGGCACAGCACTCCGCCGCCAGGAAATCGACCAGACCCCGCATCGCGTCGAAGTTTGCGTGGCAAATCAGAGTCGTCGATTCCCGGACCTGGCTGACGAGCCCGACCGAGACCAGGGTCTTGATGTGATGCGACAGGGTCGACGCCGGTACCTTCAGCTTGTCCTGCAAGCGACCGACGGGCATGCCGGAGTGCCCGGCCCGGACCAGGGCACGATAGATCTGAAGTCGCGTCCGGTTGCCCAGGGCCTCCAGGCGTGCTGCTGCGTCGTCGATCTTCATGGCCGCCACGATGCGCCTGCCGATGTCAACTGTCAAACCATATTTCTAGAATATTCGAAATAACTATTCGGTCGCCCACCATGGAATTCCGGATTGACGCGTTCCAATTAGTTCCATAAGTCTGGATATATGGAAACAGAAGAAGCCGTCCTGGCGCTCGCCGCGCTGTCCCAGCCGACCCGACTGGAGGCGTTCCGAACGCTTGTCCGGCACGAGCCCGATGGCCTTGCGGCGGGCGATCTCGCCCGCCTGCTGGAAGTCCCATCGAACACGCTATCTGCCCATCTGTCGATCCTGACGCGCGCGCGCCTCGTCACCTCCGAGCGGCACAGCCGTTCGATCGTCTACCGCGCCAACCTCACCGAATTCCGCGACGTCGCGGTTTTCCTGCTGCGCGATTGCTGCGGCGGGCGGCCGGAAGTCTGCGAGCCCGTCATCGAAACCCTGCAAGCCTGCTGCAAGCCGAGACGAAAGGAGCGGAGCCGTGCCTGATCAATTCGATCTTCCGCGACGCCTCGCAGCCGAGGCGCTGGGCACGGGCATTCTCGTTGCCACGGTGGTCGGCTCCGGCATCATGGCCGAGACGCTGACCAAGGATGTCGCGCTTGCGCTTCTCTGCAACACGTTGCCGACCGGCGCCATTCTGGTCGTCCTGATCACGGTGTTGGGCCCGATCTCCGGCGCGCACTTCAATCCGGCAGTGACGCTGGTTTTCACCGGCAAGCGCGAGCTGCCGGTGAACGACGCCGCACTTTACGTCGTCGCGCAGGTTGCCGGCGGCATCGCGGGAACGATGGCGGCGCATCTGATGTTCGGGCTGCCGCTGCTCGATTTCTCGGCGAAGGTGCGAACCGGGGGACCGCAATGGTTCGCCGAAGCCGTCGCCGCCTTCGGTCTCATCGCGACGATCCTGGCCGGCATCCGGTTTCAGCGGACGGCGGTCCCTTGGCTGGTCGGCCTGTACATCACGGCGGCCTATTGGTTCACGGCCTCGACCTCATTCGCCAATCCGGCCGTGGCCATCGCAAGGTCGCTGACGAACACGTTCTCGGGCATACGTCCCGCCGACCTGCCCGGATTCATTCTCGCGGAGCTCTGCGGAGCCTTAGCCGCCATGCTGTTGATGAATTGGCTGCTCGGACAGCCCCAGGCGCGAGGCCCCATCCCAATCGCGGAGACAACCCGATGAGCGTCACGATCTATCACAACCCCGCCTGCGGCACCTCGCGCAACACGCTGGCGATGATCCGGCAGAGCGGCGTCGAGCCCGACGTGATCGAGTATCTGAAGACGCCGCCGTCCCGCGAAAAGCTCGTCGAGCTCGTCAAGGCCCTCGGCATCTCCGTTCGCGCGCTGCTGCGGGAAAAAGGCACGCCCTACAAGGAGCTCGGCCTCCACGACCCCAAATGGTCGGACGACGAGCTGATCGACCAGATGCTCGCGCACCCCATCCTGATCAACCGTCCAATCGTGGTGACGCCCAAGGGCACACGCTTGTGCCGGCCCTCGGAAGCCGTCATCGATCTCCTGGACAATCCCGTCGGCCGGTTCGTGAAGGAGGATGGCGAGGTGGTCGAGGCGCGATGATTGCCGACATGGCCTCACTCGCGTTTGCCTCGACTTAAAATTTCAGGGTCGTGCGCAATCCGAAAACCGAGGCATTGCGCAATGCCCGTCCCGGCAGCGGACTAGCCGGAGCCGTCGCGCCGCCACCGGGATGGACGATGTATTGAAAGTTCGGCTGAACGGTCCAGCCATCCTTGATCTGGTATTGATAGACGGCCGTGAGCAGCCCCTCGAAGCTTCGCACCGGCCAGCGCGGATCGACGAACCTGGCATAATCGGTGTCGAGCGTCTGGGCCCGTTTTGAGACATGCGCATATCCGGCGGCAATGCCGAACTTGTCGTCGGGGCGTGCATTGCTGAGCCCGATGAGCTCGACGCCGCCATCTGCATAGACATCGACCAGATTGCAGTCAGCCGGCGCGCCGGACACGCGTGCGAAAATGCCGATGCCGCGATCGTCGCTGTTCGGCATCCGATAAATCTGCTGCTCGAAGACCGCCCAGGCTCCAATATCGCCCGACAAGAGCCGCGGTTCCCCGCTGCTCGTTGGCGCGGCCAGCGAGACGCCGTTGGATGCGAAGCGCTGATCCCCGAACGATCCGAAATGACGCCAGCCACCGACCTTGAATTGGCCGGTCAAGTTCGGGTCACCCTTTCTGTTATTCCAGGCATATTGAACCTGGCCGAGCAGAAGCGGCGGATCGTTGACCCGGAAATTGACGCCATACCGGTTACGCTCCTGCGGATCGCCGGAACCGGGCCCGGCCTGGTCGCCGTCGAAAATCGCGCCAAGGACGGACAACTGGTCCGTCACGTTCCACAGGAGGCGCGCGCCCACGGCCGCCAAGGGCGGCGACGGCCCGCCGCTTGGCAAAGCAAGCGACGTGATCGCCGGCCAACCCATCGAGGCGTTGGTGAACACATCCGTGTACTTGGTATTGAAGAACTCGCTGTCGGCCGCCAGCTGCCCGAGCTTGAGCGATAGTTTCTTGTCGCCCCACTGCTTCTCGAAATAGGCCTCGTAGAGTCGCGTCGAGGGCAACGCTTCGATCCCGCTGACGACGAAGAAATTCTGCAGATTCGAGCGCGAGAGGCCTTCGCCGTGGATCTGAAACATGTTGGCGTGAAAGGTCAGCTTGTCGATGCCGACGAGTTTTTCGAAATCCAGATCGACGGCGAGATTGAGCCGGCCTTCGTAGACCGCACCCTTCTTCAGACCGCCGGTCGGATTTCCGAGCACCTCGCCGATATAGGTGGCCGCAAACTTCACCCCGTATCTTTGACAGGGGTTCGGCAGCAGCCCGAGCGTTTTCTCCTCGATGGTGCTCTCGCCTGTATCGGGATCGGCAGGCTTGTCGTCGTCGGTTTTCTTGTCTTCCTGAGCCGCGGACTGGGCAGCCGCGACCAGGCAAGCCGCAACGATCAACGCCCGCGTCAAATGCCTGATTGCTGTCGCGTCCACGCTCACCTCCCGAGCGATCAATGACGCACGCCGCTGCCCGGCATTCAAGCCGGTCGTCAAACAATGTGCGCAGGCGCGGCAATCCGATTCGCGCGCTGTGAACTACCGCATGCGTGAGGCGGTACTATGTTCACTTTTGCACTTTCGACCATCAGATCTTCGGGATCTTCGCCCGCTCCACCACGCCGATCCATTTGCTGATCTCGGTCTCGATCAGCGTCTTCATCTCCTCCGGCGAGCTGCCGCGAACCTCGCCGCCGACGGCGGTCTCCAGGCGCTGTTTGAGGTCGGGATCCTTGAGAGCGTCCAGCGTCGCCGCATTGAGTGCGGCGATGATGCCGGGCGGCGTTCCCTTCGGGGCCAGCAGGCCGGCCCAGGTGCGCACGTCATATCCCTTGATACCGGCTTCCTGAACCGTCGGCACGTCGGGCAACAATGCGGTGCGCGCCGGCGAGGTCACCGCCAGGCCGCGGATCGCACCGCCCTGAATCTGCGAGGCGAGCAGGACGGGGGTGCCGACGATCACCGGAACCTCTCCGCCGAGCAGCGCGGTGACGGATTGGGAATCGCCGCGATAGGGCACGTGCACGATCTCGACGCCGGCGGCTGCGTTCAACAGCTCTCCTGCAAGATGGTGCGTGCTGCCGAAACCGACCGATCCGAAGCTGAGCGCACCGGGCTTCTGCTTTGCCATGGCGACGAGCTCGCCCAGCGATTTTGCCGGGTAGTCGCTACGCACGGCAATGACGAGCGCGTAATAGACCAGCGTCGAGATCATCTCGAAGCTCTCGGCCGGCTGGTAGGCGAGGCTCTTGTAGGTCGCCGCGGAAATGGCGTGAGCGCCGGTGACGAGCCCGATCGTGTAGCCGTCGGCCGCCGCTTTCGCGATGGCATCCGCGGCGATGTTGCCGCCGGCACCGGGCTTGGCCTCGACGATGATCGGTTGTCCGAGCTTTTTCGAGAGCCCGTCGGCGATGATGCGCGACAGCGTGTCGGCCGCCCCGCCCGCGGCAAATCCGTGCAGCAGGCGGATCGGGCGCGATGGATAATTCTCCGCCGACGCCGAAGTGGTTGCGAAGAAACCGCCAAACAGAAAAATCGCCGCAGCAAGCCGCTTCATCCGTTGCATGGATGCGTCCTCCCTTTTGATTGTTCTATCGTTGGCCGCGACGAGGCGGCGTTTCTTCAACTCGCGTTTGATCCGCTACCGGGCGAACTCCGTGCATTCAGGCGATGGCGGCATGCCCCAGACATCGCGCGGCAGGCCGACCCAGACTTTTGGCCGCTGCGGTCGGTCGCGATGCCAGGGACGCGGCTCGAAATAGCCGAGCGCCTCGTCGGTCATGCGGTCGAGATCGAAGAACAGCTCGACCACATGCCCGTCGGGATTGCGGTGGTAGATCGCGGTGTTGTGCCCCGGGCCATGACGCACCGGTCCCCAGAGAACCGGCAGCTTGTGCCGCGCGAGATGATCGCAGGCCTCGTGCATGTGGGCGGCACCACGCAGCTCGAACGCGACATGATGCAGGCCACGGACGGGCGCGCGGGCGAAGTTCAGCGTGTGATGTTCGAAGCCGCTGCGCATGAACACGAAGCGATCCTCGATCCAGTCGGAGACGCGCAGGCCCATCATGTTCGCGTAAAACTCCGAGGCCGCGCGCGGATCGGGCGTAGCAAGCGCGACATGGCCGAGCTTGCTGACGGCAAGCGCTCCGATCCGCTCCTGCGCGGGCGTCGGCGTCCAGCCCTGGATCAACTCGAAGCGCGTTCCTTCGGGATCGCTGAACGACAGCAGCCTGGAAACGCCAGGCAGCGGATCGCTCTGAAATTCGGGCCGCAGATCGGCCTGCTTCAGCGCCGCGCCGAGCGTCTCGATCTGGACCTCAGGAGATATCTCGAAGGCGATGCTCGTCAGCGCCGCGTCGCCGAGTTCGATCACCAGCGAAAGCTGCTCGGCATCGTTAGCGAGGAAGATGCGGTTGCCGTCGCGGCCGACGCGGCCAAGACCGATCACGGCGCGGTAATAGTCGAGCAACCGCTCGGGATCTGGCGAGGCAAAGCTCGCGTGCCGGAGCCGGGTGAAGCGTGCAATGGGTGCTTGTGTCGTCATCGTGCGATCCACCCCCTCATGGCGTCATGATGATCTTGCCGAGCGCGGAGCCCTGCTCGAGCAGCGTGTGGGCCTGCCTGACCTCGTCGAGCTTCAGGACCGCCGAGATCGCCGGCTTGATCGCATTGCGGCTCAGCGCGTCAATCACATTGCGCATGAGCGCGCGACGCCCGTCGCGATCGTGGTCGTAGATGTGAAAGGAGAAGCAGCGTATCGCCGGGCAGATGTCGAGATGGTCGCGCATCGCCGCCATCAGGTTTTCTTCCGGCAACCCGGCGAAGGCGTTGTACGACAGCAGCGTCCCCCATTTGCCGAGCGCGCCGAGATAGCCGGTGAACTCAGGCCCACAGACGTGATCGAGCACGAGGCCGACGCCCTCGCCCTTCGTCAGCTCGCGGGTCCGCGCCACCACATCTTCGCGGCGGTAGAAGATGATCTCATCGGCGCCGTTGCCCCGCGCGAATGTGGCCTTCTCCTCGGTGGAGACCGTGCCGATGACATTCATCTGTGCGAGCTTGGCAAGCTGCACCAGCGCTGTGCCGACACCACCCGCCGCCCCGATCACCAGCACGCTCGCCGGTGCGCGCGGATGGCGGCACTCGTGCAGCAGCGCGTAAGCGACCTGGTAGTTCGACAGGCACACGGCCGCCCGCAGATCGACATTGTCGGGCATCACATGAATGGCGTCGGCGGGCGCGACCACATAATCGGCGTAGCAGCCGCCGCGCTGCGACAGGTCGCGTGCGCTCAGCAGCACCTTCTGGCCGATCGCAAGCCCCTCGACGCCGGCCCCGAGCGCGGCAATGCGGCCGGTGACGTCGTTGCCGGGATTGGCCGGCAGCGGCGGCATCCATTTGTAGACGCCACGCCGGATCAGCACATCGGGCTGCCCAACGCCGAACGCTTCGGCGCGAATCTGCACCTGGCCTGGTCCGGGCACAGGCACCGGAAGCTCAACCAATTCGAGTGCATCCGGCCCACCCGGCTGACGCACCAGCACCGCTCTCATGATGTCACACGCCTCCCCAGCCATATTTTCGAAAATCATACCGTTTACGAAAATTATTGCAAGATGGTCGTTTGCGCGGCATGTTGAGCCATCGATTCAAATGACAGAAATCATGTCCGAAAGCGCCATTGGCTCCCGCAAGGAATTCGGCAAGACCGTTGCCGCCGACATCACCCATCGGCTGCGCGAGGAGATCATTGCCTGCGGCCTGGCGCCGGGCGAGCCGCTGCGATTCGACGTCCTGCGCGAACGATTCGGCGTAAGTTTCACGACGCTGCGCGAGGCGCTGACGGCGCTTACCGCCGAAGGCCTGGTCGACGCGCAGGAGCAGCGCGGATTTCGGGTGGCGCCGGTCAGCCGCCAGGACCTGGTGGAAGTCACCGATGCCCGGGTGCTGATCGAGGTGGAATTGATCCGCCGCGCGATCGAGCGGGGCGACGACGACTGGGAAATCGCCGTCATCTCGACCCTGCACAGATTGAAGCGAATCGAGCAGCGCGATCCGGAACATCCCCTGCGCGATCCCGAATGGAAGATCGCCCACCGCCAATTCCACCAGGCGCTGGTGTCCGCCTGCGGCTCCGCGACACTCCTCGCCATTCGCGCCGATCTGTTCGATCGCGCCGAGCGCTATCGGCACCTTTCGGCCAATTTCCGCCCCCGCCCGCGCGACAAGGCCGGCGAGCACCAGGCGATCATGCAAGCCGCCATCTCGCGCAATCCGGATCTCGCGGTGCAGCTGATCGAGGCGCATATCCGCACGACCGCCGACAACGTGGCGACCTACGCCGCGCATCTGCTCGATACCGAATAGGCGGCAACGGCTTTTTATCGCCGCGGGCTTGCGCCTCGCCTGATTTTCGAAAATAATAGGCAAGATCGAAAATGCCAACCTTTGAGGCGTACCATGAAGCTGCTGTCGTTCTTGGATGGGAATCGGGAGAGCTGGGGCGCCGTTGCCGAGAATGGCGTGGTGGATCTCGGTCGCGCCCTGCCCCAGTATCCTGTTCTCGCGGACTTCCTCGGCAGCGACGACTATGCGCGGCGCGAGGCCATCGTCGCCGGGCACAAGCCCACAATGGCGCTCAGTGACGTCAAATATCTGCCGGTGATCCCGCGTCCGGAGAAGATCGTCTGCGCCGTGCGCAATTATCTCGACCACCACAATGAAGCCGTGGCGTTCGGGATGAAGCGCGAGATCACGGAATTTCCGCCGATCTTCCTCCGGGTCTGGCGCTCCCAGGTCGCGCACAACGCGCCGGTGATCCGGCCGAAAGTCTCGGACAATTTCGACTGGGAGGGCGAGCTTGCCGTGGTCATCGGCAAGAGCGGCCGTCACATCAGCCAGGCCGACGCCTGGGATCACGTGGCGGGCTATTCGATCTACAACGACGTCAGCGTGCGCGACTGGCAGCGTCACGCCCAGCAGATCGCCTCCGGCAAGAACTTCGTCGGCACCGGCCCGTTCGGACCATGGCTGGTGACGCCGGACGAGATCGGCGATCCCACCAAATTGAAGCTCGAGACGCGCGTCAACGGCGCGGTGGTGCAGTCGTCCGACACCTCGATGCTGATCTTCTCGATTCCGCGGCTGATCGAGTACAGCTCGACCATCTTCGACCTCGTCCCCGGCGACGTCATCGCCACCGGCACGCCGGCCGGCGTCGGCTTCACTCGCAAGCCGCCTGTTTTCCTCACGCCCGGCGATGTGGTCGAGGTCGAGATCGAGAACATCGGCGTGCTGCGCAATCCCGTCGTCGACGAAGCATAGCACCTGCGCATGTCGTCTCAAGACGTGTCCCATGACATCCGCAAGACCGCGCTTAGCGTCGAGACCACCTGGCACGAGCGCGGTCCCCGGCTGGAGAAGCCTCTGCTGGTCGGGACGGCCATTGCGGTGATCCGCAATCCTTTCGCGGGCCGCTTCGAACCCGACCTGATGCCGTTTCAGGCATCCTTGCGCGAACTCGGGCGCGAGCTCGCAACACGGCTGATCGCGCAGCTCGGCGGCGCCGCGCAGATCGAAGCCTATGGCAAGGGCATCATCGTCGGCGAGGACGGCGAGCTCGAGCACGGCGCGGTTTGGCACGAGGCCGGCGGTCAGGGCATGCGCGAGGTGCTCGGTCAGCCCAAGGCGATCGTTCCGGCGGCGAAGACCATCGGCGGTCCGGGCACGCGGCTCATGGTTCCGCTCGGGCACATCCACGCCGCCTATGTCCGCAGCCATTTCGGCACCGCGGAGATGACGCTGTGGGATTCACCACGGCGCGACGAGATCGCCTTCGGGCTCGTGATGGCGACCGGCGGCCGGCCTCACGCGCGCATCGGAGGCCTCGCGGCATCCGCGATCTCCGCGCACGACGGACAGCGCTGACGGGCGCGATCAATGCGCGTTGCAGCGGCAACGCTCGTAATCGACGGGATCATGGCTGTTGACGATCGTGACGCGTTCGCCGTGGTTCAGCTTCAGCGCGCGCAGTCGCACCTGGTTGGCGATCCGCATGCCGCGGTCCATGTCGGCGCGACGCTGGAAATAGCCCAGCACCAGCGGCATGCGGGGCGATGCGTCGAGCTGGCCGTGATGGAAATAGCTGTCGCCGGCGTGCAGCAGCCATTTGTCGCCTGATCGCACCGCGATACCGCAATGGCCGAGCGTATGGCCGGCGAGCGGGATCATCAGGATGTCCGCCTCTGCGTCGCCGAGGGCGCGCACGCCCTTGAAACCGAACCAGTCTTCGCCGGCTTCGCCATAGAATGTCCAGCTCGGTCCATGGCTCCACTGCTCGGTGACATAGCGCCCTTCCGGCGGCGCCGGCTTGCGCTGCACCGCCATGTCGTATTCGGCGCGATGGACATGGATCGCGGCATGCGGGAAGTCCGGCACGCCGCCAGCGTGATCGCGGTCGAGATGGGTCAGCAGCACATGGCGCACGTCCTTGGGGGAATAGCCGAGTGCCTTCACCTGTTGCACCGCCGTCTCCGCCGGATCGAGCCTTGGCGCGGTCTGCCGCAGCCATCGTCGTCCCAGCCGATCGGGCGTTGCGATATCGCCAAGTCCAATGCCGGTATCGACCAGGGCGAGCCCGTCATTGGTCTCCACTAGCAGGCAATGGCAGACCATGCGGGCGCGCTGGAACAGGCTGCCGGTGCCGTTCACGAGGCGCCGCCCCATCGGGCACATCGTGCCGGTGTTGAGATGGTGAATTTTCATCGCGCGTTCCCTGCCTGTTGTGAGCAGAGCGTTCTTGTCATCGTTAGATCCTAGGTAAAATATCGAATATTGATAATATCTCTAGGCATATCCTATGGACATACGCGAACTCCGCTACTTCGCCGCCGTCTACCGCGAGCGCAACCTGACCGCGGCGGCGCGCGTCTGCTTCGTTTCGCAGCCGTCGATCTCCACCGCGATCACCCATCTGGAGGCCGAGCTCGGCACCACGCTGTTCATCCGGCACAAGAAGGGCGTCGCGCCAACCGCCTCGGCCGAGCAGTTTCACACGCTCGCCCGCCGCATCATCGACGAGACCGACGCGGCGCGCAGCCTGTTCAGGAGACCGAGCACCAAAACCAATGTGACGCTCGGCCTGATGCGCACGCTCGACGTGCCCCGGACGATCGCACTGCTCAAGCCGGTGACGGCGCGCGCCGACATCGCACTCCGCCTCGTCGGCAGCGACGAGCGCGCCGACGCGCGGATCATCTCCAAGAGCATGCTGCGCGCTGACGAACATTTCGTGGCGCTGTGGAGCGAGCGCTATGTCGCAGCGCTGCCGCCGTCGCATCCGCTGGCCCTGAAGGAGAAGCTTCGCACCGCCGATCTCGCCGGCGTCCCCTTGATCGACCGCTGCCATTGCGAGCAAAGCGAGTTCTTCCGCCGCAACCCGCAGGCCCGACAGACCGCGGCGATCGCGCAATCAGAGGATTGGGCCATGGCGCTGGTCGCAGCCGGCGTTGGCATCGCCATCGTCCCGGAAGGCGTAGCGCGCGGCAATCCGGATGTCGCGGTGCGCGAGATCGAGGTCAAGGTCAAGCGCGAGGTCGGGGTCGCCTATCGCGCATCCGTGTCGCTACCGGATGCGCTGAAGGATCTTGTCAGCAAGCTCCGGAAGCAGCGGCGCAAGCCCGCGGGGCAACGATCGCGCGCCCGCGGAAAATCCTAGCCCTTCGAGACGACCGCACGGCCGTAGGGCGGCTGGGCCGCGACCGGCGGGTTGGCGGTCTGGGCGGCGAGTTCGCCGATCAGGCGGTCGGCGTCGGCGGCCATGCCGTCGGGCGCCTGGATCACCAGCCGCTCCAGCCCCCAGCGATAGGACGAGACGCGCTGCTCGAGGCACTGCTGCACCCACTGGATGATCAGCGAATTCTCCTGCATGCGCTCGACCGCGTCCTCCTTCTCCTTCGGCGAGAGGGAGGAGACGCGCGCCATGCTGGCATTGCGCTTCTTGTCGAGGTCGATGACGCGGATCGCGGAGGCGAAGAACGGCTCGAAGCGGGTGATGTCGTTGCGCACGTCCTCCATCAGCTGCGTATAGCGCGAGGAGTGCGAACGGTGCGGCTCGTCGATCAGCGTGCGTCCGTACATGGTGCGGTCGAACACGATCTTTTGCCGCCAGGGTGAGGGCAGCGTCTTGTAGTCGCCGAACACGCTCTTCCAGGCAGGCCGCGACAGCGGCGGCTCGATCAGGGGATAGGCGAGGTCGCGAAGCTGGCGCTCCTCGTCGGTGAGCTGGAATTGGGATGGCTTCAGGCCGACGCTGGAGGTGACTTCCGCGCCCAGCCAGCGATGCATGTCGTCGCTGCGCATGTCGGCACGGGTCCGGCCGAAATCGCCGCCACTACAGGCGGCAAGCGTCGCGCCCAGCACTGCGAGCATGAGGGCCGTTACGACGGGCCGGATCTGGCGGAGGTTCTCCGGCATTGCATAGGCCGAAGGCTAACGGCGACGACGACGGCGCCCCGGCGCTGTGCCCTGCTCCGGCCCGTGATCGCCGCTGGTTTCGTCGCTCTCGCGCTCGATGCGGATCACGGGAAGGATCAAAATCGTGCCCATGTCCGCGCGCGGAGCCACGTCCACCGACGCGCCCACCCGGCGACCGGCCGGAAATTCGATGATGGTCCCCATATCAGCTCTCTTCAATTGCCGCGCGACCCGGCGCGCCTCTGCAACATGGGGATCATTAAGATCAGTTCATGGTTAACGGGGTGTAAACGTGCCGGCGGCACCGTAACCGCACGGGCGGGACCCACCGTCCCGTTGCGGCACGAGAACGCTTCAAAGCAGGCGTTCGGCTTCACGCCTCGTTTTCCTTAACGAGCCTTTAAAAGAGCCCGCGATAGGCTGCCGGCGAGTATCTCTTCCAGGTCGCGTATCTCTCCATGACCAAGTCGTTGTTTCCAGGATTCGACGGGCTGATGACCCTCTCCCGTCGCGAAGGCGTCGATGTTCGTCCGACGCTGCTGCGCGTGCTGACCGACCTCTATGTCCAGTCGAGCACCCACAGCGACGACGAGCAGCGCCAGTTCGTCGAGCTCGCCACACGACTGATCGACCAGGTCGACGACGCGACGCGCGCGGCCGTCAAGGCGCGGCTTGCGATCTATCCGTCGACGCCCGCCCCGATCATGCAGAAGCTCGGACTGTCGGCCGCGCAGGAGGGCCGCAGGGTTCCGCTCGCGCGCGAAATCCCGGCGCCCGCCTCTGCTCCCCCTCCTGCCCCCTTGCCGGTTCGCACGCCAAGCGACGCCGAGCTGCGCATGGCCTCGAACATGGCAATGCAGCCAACGGACGCGGCCGATATCCACGACATGTTCTTCCGCGCCGGCGCCCCCGAGCGCGCGCTGATCCTGCACAATCTGGCGCAGACCCCGCTGAAGGCGGCGCCGCGGATTCCGATCGTGCGCGCCAAGCGCGCGATCCAGATCCTCGAGATGGCGGCGATCGCGGGCGATGTCGAGAATTTCACCTCCGAGCTCGGCGACAGCCTGATCCTGCCCTCGCGCGTCGCAGCCCAGATCGTCGACGATGCAAGCGGCGAAGCGCTCGCAGTCGCCGCGCGCGCGCTCGACATGCCGAGCCCGGTGTTCCAGCGTATCCTGCTGTTCTTCAAGCCGGAGATCGGCAACTCCGTGACCGACGTGTACCGGCTGTCGCGTCTTTACGATCGCCTCAGCGATCGCGCGGCGCTGGTGATGCTGGCCGCCTGGCGCGGCTCGACGCTCGCCGTCACCCGCGCAAAGTACCAGCCCTCGCTGCATGACAGCGAGCGCCAGCGCGCACGTGCGGGCGCAAGCCAGACGCGCCCGGGCGTGCAGCCCGGCTCCGCGCCCGCGGTGCGGACAGGGACTGACGGATCGGATCGTTAGGCCTTCGCCAGCTCGAGAAAATGTCGCCCGGCGCGGTCTTCGGTCTCGACGATCCAGATATCGGAGTCGAAGCGGATTTCCTTGGTCAGGCGCTCCTCCACCGCGGGCTCCGGCATCGGTTGCGGCGCAAGCGGCACAAAGAAGCGATCGACCGGCCGACCGTCGTCATAAGAGGTCTGCGGCGCCGGCACATAGAGCATCGCATTGCCGTCAAGCAGCGAGACCTTCACGAACACCGCACCCGCCTCCTCCGCGCCGCGACGCCGCACCGCGCCGTACACGCCCTCGGTCTGGCACCGGCGCAGATAGGCTGAGACCCAGATATTTGATTTCAAACGCATGGAGCGCACGATAGGACAGCGCTGCAATCAGCACCAGCCTTCGCAACAGTCACGACTATTCGACGGGGTGTCCGATCGCGGCGCCGAGCTCGCGGAGCAGGCGGTCGGACAGCTGGCCGGTGACCTGCATCTTGTGCTCGCGCTCGAATTTCTGGATCGCGGACTGGGTCTCGGCGCCCATCGCGCCCGTGATCTTCAAATTCCCGTAGCCATATTCGGACAGCGCGCGCTGCACGCCGGCGATGCGCCGCGCGGCCGGGCTCTGCTGCACGGGGATCGGCGCCGGAGGACGCGTGACGGAGGGCGGCGCCGAAATCGTTTGCTTGACCAGATTGGTCATGGGATCGCCCGAGCGCGGCGTCGATGCGGTCGCCTCGACAGGCCTTTCAGGCGGCTTTTCCGCAGGTCTGGGTTCGGCACGAAACTCCGTCGCTCTCGGCTCGAGCGGCGAAGTATCGGCGCCGACGGGACGCGGACGCGGCAAGGGGTTCGACAGCGCCAGGGACGACGGTGCGGGAAGATTGATCACGGTGCCGAACATCGGCGCTGGATGCCGGCCGGTCTGCAGGAACAGCGCATTGGCAACGATCGCGCCGATGGCGGCAACGGCGACGAGACCGGCCAGGGTATCCTTGGGGCTATGCAGCAGCACGCGCAGCACGAGATTGCGCTCGGTCTCGACATCGATGACCGCGGCCTTGGCGCCACGGCGGCGCGGAGCGGCTTCGTCCTTGGCAGACTTTTTAGGCACTTTTCTTCACCAGAGCGGGTTGGTCCTGAACTTGGTCGTGAGGATGGTCCTGAACTTCCTGGCGTAGCACCGGCGTCAGGGTCGCGATCTTGCTCTCGCTCGCCTTGCTGTCGGACATCTTGCCATCAGAAGTCTTCATATCAGACGTCTTGGCTTGCGGCGTGTAGACGAGCGGCAGCTTGACGGTGACGGCAGTGCCCTCGCCGAGCCTGCTTTGTACCGTCAATTCGCCGAGATGCAACGCCACGAGGCTCTTCACGATCGAAAGTCCGAGGCCGGTGCCTTCGTGACGGCGCTGATAGGTCTTGCCGGCCTGGAAGAACGGCGCGCCGATGCGCTTGAGATCGTCAGGCGCGATGCCTATACCGGTGTCGCTGACGCGCAGCGCAAGCTGCGAGCCCGAGACCGCGGCCGTTACGGTGACCTGACCGCCACGCTCGGTGAACTTGACGGCGTTCGCGACGAGGTTGAGCACGATCTGCTTGAAGGCGCGCGGATCGCCGGTCATGACAGGCAGATCCTGCGGCGCATCGGTGACGAGATCGACGCCGTTCTCCCGCGCCTTCAGCGCCAGCAGATTGCAGCAATGCATCAATGATGCACGCGGCGCGAACGGTTCGGACGCCATCTCGAAATTGCCCGACTCCATCTTGGACATGTCCAGGATGCCGTTGACGACCGAGAGCAGATGCTGGCCGGAATCGTTGATGAGCTGGGCGTATTCCCTCCGCTGGGCCGCGCCCAGCATCAAGGTCTGCTCCTGCGTGATCATCTCGGAGAAGCCGATGATGGCGTTCAGCGGCGTGCGCAGCTCATGGCTCATGGTGGCGAGGAAGCGCGTCTTGGCGGCGTCCGCCGCCTCTGCAGCGCTGCGCGCCTGATCGAACGCCTGCTCCCCGAGCTTGCGGTCGGTGACATCGCGCATCACGGCGACGACATCGGCCTCGCGCGTGGCATCACGGCCCATATCCTGATCGAGCGGGCGGCAGCGCATCTCGACCCAGATGAAATCAACCTGGCCGCGCTCAGAGCCGGCACGCTCCCGGCGCAACCGGAACTCGACACTGCGCACGTCGCCGCGCGCGGCATCGGACAGCGCCGTCAGATACGCCGGCCGATCGGCGACATGGACGCGATCGAACAGGCCGTGGCCGAGCAGTTGCGCGACGGGCACGCCGAGCATGGCTTCCACCGCCGGTGAAATGAACTGCACCGCGCCGTTGCGCTGATGCCGCGAGATGACGTCGCTCATGTTCCGCGCCAGGAGGCGGTAACGCTCTTCCTCACGCAACAGGAGCGCAACGCTGGTGCGCGCGAGCGATTCCGCTCCGAAGGCCAGACCTGCGGCATAGAGCGTCGCCGAGGCGACGCCGAACGCTATCAGCACGCCGCGTTCCGCAGCGCTGGTATCGCCAATCGGCAGCCAGCCGAGCTGGCTGACGAGGATCAGGATGCCGGCGCAGGACAGCGCCAGCAGCGAGGCAAAGGCCGCGACGCGGCGCGAGGCCGACAGCGCAGCTTCGAGGGGAACGACAACCAGCCAGATTGCGGCGAATGATTCGATGCCGCCGGTCGTCACCGCAACCGCCATGATCAGGCCCGAGAGCGCCAGCGACGACAGCACATGCGCGCCTTCGTAACGGCCGGTGCGCGACAGGAACCAGGACAACAGGATCGGCGCAATCAGCCAGGCGAAGGCTGCCACCTCGATCGCGCTCGGCGCGCCGCGCATGGCGAGATAGACCGGGAATGCGGCAAAGGCGGCTAGGCTGCCGAGCAGCCGCGGGGCCATGAAGGCACGATGGCGCGCTCGCGTCAGCGCGTCGTAACGCGCGGAGGGATGCAGCAGCGCATCGAGACAATCGCGGATGATACTCAAAACTGTCACGGGTCTCGCGCTTCGGCTCATTCGTCGGGAAGACGCGCCGGAACGCCTCCTTATCGTTGAGCCACCGTGTCAGAGCGACCTTAAACGAACACTAAGGCATCGCGGCGCGCCGCCGGACACCCCGTCATCGCAGGGCTTTTTAGACGATTTGACGACGTCATCGGCGAGGATGGTGAACACAGGGTTTCACCGTGATCCGCATGGTTTCGAAATGGTGGACGGGCGTGGCGGCAGCGCTCACGGCACGGACGTCAATCGAAAATTTACGACACCATCGATAGCAAAGATTCTTGAGTCAATTTTCCGCGAATTAAGCGGAAGGCAATCACTTGCGATTTATCGAGAGTTGCTAGGTCCGACATCCGCGGAGATCGCCGCGGCGGGATCTAACATACAGGTCGCAAGATGCGCTTTCTGCTTCGCATCACATTCTGGCTCGGGCTGGTGCTGGTGCTCCTGCCGCGGGACAAGACGCCCGAATCGGACAAGCTGCCGCAGATCGGCGCTGCCGACGCGGTGCAGGCTGCGACCGCGGCCGTCTCCGACATGACCCAGTTCTGCAAGCGCCAGCCGACGGCGTGCGAGGTCGGCGGACAGGCCGCCACCATCATCGGCCAGCGGGCGCAGGACGGCGCAAAGAAGATCTACCAGATCATTAACGACAAGAAAGAACAGCTCGAGAAGCCCGACAAGAAGGCGCCCGACCACACCGGCTCGATCGCGCTGGCCGGCGAAGGCGATCTTGCTGCGAGCGAGGCGCCGCGCGACACCCTGTCCCAGGACGACCTCGCGCTGGAATGGCGCGGCTTGGCGCCCGCGACAGCGAATTAGCGCCCAAACCCTATCGATTTCGGCGCTTTGCGTCCCTATATTGGCCTGAACGGGAACTTTGGGCCAGCATGACGACGATCGATGAAATCAGGGACAATTTCGAGATTCTGGACGAGTGGGACGACCGCTATCGGTACGTCATCGAGCTCGGCCGCACCCTGGAACCGATGTCCGAAGCCGAGCATTCGGCCGAGAACAAGGTGAATGGCTGTGTCAGCCAGGTCTGGCTTCAGAAGCTGATTGATCGTCGCGATGACGGCGCGCCGATCCTGACATATCGCGGCGACAGTGACGCCCACATCGTGCGCGGGCTGGTCGCGATCGTTCTGTCGCTTTACTCCGGCCGCACGCCACAGGAGATTCTTGCGACCGACGCCATTGCCGTATTCGACGAGTTCGGCTTTCGCGACCATCTGACGCCGCAGCGTTCCAACGGCCTGCGCTCGATGGTCGAGCGGATCAAGACCGACGCGAAAGAGGCGCTCGCGGAAGCGTCGTAGAAACTCTACTTCCGCTTCCGCTGCTGCTGTCCCAGTCCCATCTGCTTCGCAAGCTGCGAGCGGGCCACCGCATAGTTCGGTGCGACCATGGGATAGTCGGCCGGCAGGCCCCATTTCTCGCGATATTGCTCCGGCGTCATGTTGTATTGGGTGCGCAGATGGCGCTTCAGCGACTTGAAGCGCTTGCCGTCTTCCAGACAAACCAGATAATCGGGCGCGATCGACTTCTTCAGCGAGACCGCCGGCTTCGCTGGCTCGAGCGGCGCCGTCTCGGTGCGGCCTGACGAAACGCGCACCAGCGCGCCATGCACCTGGCTGATCAGATTCGGAATCTCAGCCGCAGGCGTTGGATTGTTGCTGAGATAGGCCGACACGATGCCCGCCGTCAGCTCAACGAAATTCTTAGCCCCAGCATCCGACATCGGCCCCGCCTTTCTCCACCTTGCGTCTCACGCGAGAGATGACGCCAAAGTATTCCGTGTCAACAATACGTTCGGCTGAAATGGGACGACTAAGGAATCCGGGCTGATTTACTGACGAAGTGACAAGAACACCACCGCTTTACTTGTCTACCCTAGCGTTTTGCCTGCACCAGATTTGCCTGCGCCCGCTCTCAAGCGCCGCGCTGGTCGAGGTGGGAGCGCAGCTCGTCGATCGAGGCAAAGCGCATCATCCCCTCAGGCATCTGGGCTTCGATCGAGCCATCGGAATAGAGCGAATAAGCCATGCCGTCGACGATGCCGGATTTGAGCACGGTCACAGGCGTCTGCTCGGCCGCAGCCGCAGGCTCGGGTGCGGGCGGCGGAGCAGGCTCAGCGAAGGTCGACGGCGAGCGCGGTGGCGGGCGCCGCGCGGCGGCCGGCGGCTCCGGAGGCCTCATACGGTCCGGCTTCGGCCAGGCGTCGTCAAAGCTCGCAGGCGGCGTCTCCGGGGCGGCAGGCTCCGCCGACGGCTCGGCATGCGGCAGCGGCGGCAAGCCCTCGCCGGTCTTCGCTTCCGCGCGCTCACGCTCCTTGCGGGAGGTCGAGGCGAACAACAGGTTGCGCCGGCGCGGCGGTTCCGGAACCTCAGGCGGGCTCGGAGCTTCCGGCGCTGGCGGCGGCTCGACGCGCGGACGCTCGCGCGCGGCTGCTTCGTTCTGCCAAGGCGGCGGTCCTGCGGCCGGCAATGGCGGCGCCGGCTCCATCTTCTCGGCGCCCGCCGGCTCAGGCGCGGGGGCAGGCGTCCCGGCCATCCCGAGACCCGGCAGCACGGGCCTGACCCGAACGTCGGATGGTGCAATTGATCCAGCCAGCCGGCGGGCGATGCCCTTCAACTCCGCGACCACCACGTAGAGGCCGGCCAGTAACAGTCCGGAGCAGACGCCGATGGTACCGGAGATTATGAGGGTACTGCCGAGACTGAATTCCCTGACGGTGAAGCCGAACAGGATCGCAAGGAGGCCCGCCAAAACGGCGAAAATCCCCGCGATCAACAATGCCAACGCCATCGAACTCACCCCCGGCCGCGCAGCCATACGCGACACTCGTCACGCCACGATACCGTCATCCGGTGTTCCACGCCAACGTCGAATTATAGGCTGCGTTCCTAAAGGAAAGGAAATCAGGGACTTATTCACATTCCCTTCAGCTACGGCTCGCTACTTCTAGGCTGCTCTCAAGTTGGTCGGATTTGCTGCGTTGCATCAGGAATTTAGCCATAATGCCCAATTACTTGGTAATGGAACTGCGCTATAGGGATTCCGGGGAGCAGGCCCGCGCGCACCAGCAGGGCCAAGAGGGGATTCCGGGTCACCAATAGCCATGACATCCATCACGACTTCGGCGATCGACACGCCTCTGCGGCGCTCGGTTGAACGGACTTGCGACGATCTCGCCATGCTGGTGCTGGCTGCGGTCGCCGTCATTGCAGGCTTGACCTTCCGCGACTATGGGCTCGGCTGGGACGACTACACCCACGCCGAATATGCCGACCTGCTGCTGCGCTTGTTCGGTTCCGGTTTCAAGGACACCGCGGCACTCTCCTTCGCCAACCTCTATATGTATGGCGGCGGCTTCGACATGGTCGCGGCCCTCCTGCACAAGGTGATTCCGCTCGAGCTGTTCGAGACGCGCCGTCTGGTCGGCGCCGTCGTCGGCGTGATCGGACTTGCCGTGACGTGGCGGCTCGGCCGCCGTATCGGCGGCCCGCTTGCGGGACTTGCCTCGCTCTTGCTGCTCGCGCTCTGCCCGATCTTCTACGGCCACATGTTCATGAACCCGAAGGATGCGCCCTTCGCCGTGGCCATGATCATCCTGATGCTGGGCCTTGTGCGCCTCGCCGAGGAATATCCGCAGCCTTCGCCGCGCACGATCTTGATCGTCGGCCTTGGTGCCGGCCTCTCGCTCGGCACCCGCATCCTCGGCGGCCTTGCGCTGGTCTATGCCGTAATCGGCTTCATGCCGCTGTTCCTGGAGGAACTGCGCAGTGAGGGCCTGCGCGAGTCGGTCCGACGCTTCGCTCATGTCGTCTACGTGCTGCTGCCCGGCCTCGTGCTCGGCTATCTCGTGATGGGGCTGATCTGGCCGTGGTCGATCATGGAGCCCGGCAATCCCTTCGAGGCGCTGACCTACTTCTCGCACTTCTTCGAGAAACCCTGGAAGGAGATGTTCGACGGCGCGATCGTATCCGTGCCTGACATGCCCTGGTCCTATCTGCCGACGCTGTTCGCACTTCAGTTGCCCGAGGTGATGCTGGTGCTGACGTTCGGCGCCGTGATCGGCACCTTGGTTATGCTGCCCCGCCGCGAGGTCCCAGCCCGCCGCAAGACCATCCTGCTGATGCTCACGCTCGCCGCGACGCTGCCGCTCGCGATCGCGATGGTGAAGCGACCGGCGCTGTACAATGGCATCCGCCATTTCGTCTTCGTGATCCCGCCGATGGCGGTGCTCGGCGGCCTCGCCTTTGGCTGGGCCATGGAGCGCCTGCGCGCCAATCATCGCACCTGGCAGCCGGTCGTGCTCGCCACCTTCTGCTTTGGCCTTGCGCTCTCGCTCGCCGAGATGATCCGCCTGCATCCCTATCAATACACCCACTTCAACCACATCGCCGGCACCGTGCGCGGCGCCGACGACCGCTTCATGCTGGATTATTGGGGCCTCGCGCTGAAGCAGGCCTCCGACGAATTGCGCGAGCAGCTGGTCGAACGCCAGGAAGTGCCGCCGCGCAATCGGAAATGGAAGGTCGCCGTGTGCGGTCCGCAGCGTCCCGCCCAGGTCGCGCTCGGCCCCGACTTCACCATTGGCTGGGATTCCAATGCCGCCGATTTCGCCATGACGCTCGGTGAGTTCTACTGCAAGGGCCTCACCGCCCCCGTGCTGGTCGAGATCAAGCGCGACGACGTGGTGTTCGCCCGCGTCTACGATATCCGCGGCAGCAGCATTTCCAGCCTGCTCTCGATCCCGGCGCCGTAAAAATTCTTCTCTCTTGTAGGACCGTAGCCCGGATGAGCGCAGCGACATCCGGGGCCTATCAGGCAGCCCCGCATGTCGCTTCGCTCATGCGGGCTACGCTGGACTGCCGCGCTTTGTGTGCCTTGCTGGCAGGTCGCGGCAGGACTACGCTCCCTCCCTGCAACAACGATGTTCGGAGAGATCAGCCATGTCGCCAGCGGAAGCGCGCCTGAAGGAAGTGCCGTCGAACATGACGGAGGCCGAGTGGCAGCAACGGGTCAATCTCGCCGCCTGCTATCGCCTCGTCTCGCTCTACGGCTGGGACGACTTGGTCGACACCCACATCTCAGCGCGCGTGCCCGGCCCCGACCATCATTTCCTCATCAACCCCTACGGGCTGATGTTCGACGAGATCACGGCGTCGAGCCTCGTCAAGGTCGATCTGCACGGCAACCAGCTCTCCGAGAGCGAATACAGCGTCAACCCCGCCGGCTTCACCATCCACTCGGCGATCCACGAGGTTCGCGAGGACGCCATCTGCGTGCTGCATCTTCACACCCTCGACGGCACCGCTGTCTCGAGCAGCGCCGAAGGCCTGCTGCCGCTGAACCAGACCGCCCAGCTCGTCACCCACGACCTCGCCTATCACGACTATGAAGGTATCGCCCTCGACCACGACGAGCGGCCGCGGCTGCAGAAGGACCTAGGCGACCACAACCACATGCTCTTGCGCAACCACGGCACGCTGACGGTCGGGCGCTCGGTCGCCTCGGCCTTCGAGCGCATGTATCACCTCGAGCGAGCCTGCTCGATGCAGGTGCGTACGCGCGCGCTGGGCACGCCGGTCTACCCGGTCGACGATGTCGCGATCGACAAGAACACCGAGCTGCTCGCCAACCGCGACCGCGCCGAGCTGCGCGCCACCAACCTCGTGTGGCCACCGCTGCTACGCAAGCTGGACCGCGAGCTTCCGGGCTACCGCTCTTGAAATTTTCGGGATTTGGTGTAGGGTAACAGTCAACGAACCTCTACGCGTTTTGGAATGAAACGCCGCCCAATTCCGGGCGGCGTTTTTATTTGGCCCCGTCATTGCGAGGAGCGAAGCGACGAAGCAATCCAGGCTGGCGCCGGAGAGAGATTTCTGGATTGCTTCGCTACGCTCGCAATGACGAGGAAAGAGCGCCCTACTTCACCTCCGCCAGCGCCGCGAGGATGCGAGCCCAGGAACGGATGCCTTTCTGGAAACTGCGGAGGTCGTACTTCTCGTTCGGCGAGTGGATATTGTCGTCGTCGAGGCCGAAACCGACGAGCAGCGAATCCAGCCCAAGCGTACGCTTGAAGTCCGCGACGATCGGGATCGAGGCGCCCGAGCCCATCAACACGGTCTCCTTGCCCCATTCCTCGGTCAGCGCGGTCTTGGCCGCGGCGAGCGGCTTCATGTTCCAGTCGAGCGCAATCGCAGGCCCGGCAGAGTGGTCGCCGAACTCGACCTTGCAGTCTCCCGGAATGCGCGCCGTCACGTACTCACGGAAATCCTTGCGGATCTTTTGCGGATCCTGCCCTTCGACCAGTCGGAACGAGACCTTGGCCGAGGCGTGCGACGGGATCACCGTCTTCGAGCCCTCACCGATATAACCGCCCCAGATGCCGTTGACGTCGCAGGTCGGACGCGTGGAAGCTTGCTCGACCAGGAGCCTGCCCTTCTCGCCGGCCGGTATCGATAGCCCAACGGGCTTGAGGAATGTGTCCGGCGTGAAATCGAGCTTCTTCCACTGCGCGAGAATATCCGGCGGCGTGTCCTTCACCCCATCATAGAAGCCCGGAATGGTGATGCGATTGTCGTCGTCGAACAGCGCGCCGAGAATTTTGGTCAGCACCCGGATCGGGTTCATCGCGCTACCGCCGAACACGCCGGAATGCAGGTCGCGATTGGCGGCGGTGATCTTGAGCTCCTCATAGAGCAGGCCGCGCAGCGAGGTCGTGATCGCCGGCGTGTTGCGGTCCCACATGCCGGTGTCGCAGACCAGCACGTAGTCAGCCTTAAACTCGTCCTTGTTGGCTTCGATGAAGGGCACGAAGTTCTTCGAGCCGACTTCTTCCTCGCCTTCAATCAAAAACGTGACGTCGATCGGCAGCGACCCCGTCACCTTCTTCCAGGCGCGGCAGGCCTCGACGAAGGTCATGACTTGGCCCTTGTCGTCCTCGGCGCCGCGCGCCACGATGATCTTGCGGCCATCGGCATGGTCGGTCACAACAGGCTCGAATGGCGGGCGGTGCCAGAGCTCGAGCGGATCGACCGGCTGCACATCATAGTGGCCGTAGAACAGCACATGCGGACGGCCGCCCGCGAAGCTCTTGCCGACGACCGCAGGATGGCCGGCGGTTGGCCTCACTTCAGTGGCAACGCCGAGGCTCGCGATGTCCCTGGCAAGATGCTCGGCCGCCGCCTTGCAATCGGCCGCGAAGGCCGGATCGGCGGAGATCGACTTGATCCGCAACAGCGAGAACAGGCGCTCCAGGCTGTTGTCGAACTCCTTGTCGATGTGGTCGAGCACGGATTGAAGCTGCGCATTTGCCATTGGTCGTATTCCCTGCGTTCGAATCCCAAGACGTCGGGGCTCAAGATGTCTTCTCAAGAACTATCGGCTTTTAGCGCTGCCGCGGCGTTGGGGCCAGCCGCAACCGGCGGATGCCGGATGTGCCATGCGAGACTAGCTGCGAGCACCGCCGTGGCGACGAGGTTGTTGCCCCAGGCCTGCAAGACATTTGGAAACCACGGCAGCGCCAGCAGCATGAGGATGCCGGCGGCGCCAAGGGCGAGCCAGGTTCCCAGGCGCACGTTCGCCCGCTCGTCGAAGGCGGCACGATGCATCAGCACCGTCATCGGGAAGAACAGCCACATGAAGTAGTATTGCCGCGCCAGAGGCGATGCCACCGTCATCAGGCAGAACAGGATGCCGAGTTCCTCGGCGTCCGAACGCGCCGTGCGCCGCGCTTGCCGTGGCATGACCGCGACGAAGCCGAGTCCGAGCAACGCCGACAGCGCCAGCACGATCCAGTTCGCCGTCCTGTAATCGACGTCGATGACATTCATCGTGCGCGGCGGCTTGCTCGGATCCTCCTGATTGTAGTTGATTGGCCGGACCAGCCGGTGCGTGACAGCAATGAGTGACTGGTTCACCCACGACCAGTTCTGCTCGTCGCGCTGGCCAAATCCTTTTTCCGAACTCGACCCGACCATGCCCTGATACCAGGTCTTGACCTCGGCGGCGTTGCGCTCGAAGCCGCGAATGGGGGCCGGCACGATATAGAGAAGTATGCCGGCGAACGCGACCGTAGCGACGGCGGCTCCCCACTTTCGCCGCCAGACCAGATAGGGCAGCACCGCAATGGGAAACACCTTGATGGCGGCGGCGAGCGCGAACATGAAGCCTGCGAGCCAGGAGCGCTGATGCTGCAAACTCCAGAAGCCGTAGAGCATCATCGCCAGCAAGACGAGGTTCGGCTGGCCAAGATCGAACATGTCGAACACGAAGGTCACGGTGACGAGAGCGGGCAGCGCCTCCAGCCAAGGGCCAGGCGTGCGGCCCGAACCGCTCATGGCATTGGAGAGCATCCCGGTGTACCACCACGCCGCAATATTCAGGATCGACAGCACGCTGTAGAGCGCGATCTTGCCGAACCAGCTCGGGACTGCCAGCAGGATCGCCGGCAGCGGTGGGTAGATGAACTCGAAGTACTGGTGGATATCGCCGGGATAGAGCGGCCCACCCTTCAAGACCTGCTGCCCGGCCCAGTACCACAGGCCGTAGTCCTTGGTCTTGCCGTGCCCGAATATCTCGGGACCAAGGACATCGGCAGCCAGGATGAAGCAGCAGAGCAGGAAGAGCAGGTCGAGTGGCGCACGCAACGACAGGGTTCGGAGTGCGCCGGATCGAACGAAAGATTTAGGTGAGGTCACGATGTGGTCCAGTCAGGGGCCATAGCACCTAGCAGACCAACGAACGCTTGGAGAGTCCTGATCACCCGAATTTGTACCCGCCGCGCACAAGCGGCGGGTTTGCGGAGGAGTTGCCTCAAACGAGGCTTTCTGCCTACCTGCGCAGCAAGCCGCCGAGCGCGCCGCGGACCAGCGTGCGGCCGATCGAGCCACCAAGCTGGCCGGCGACGGACTTGCCGATATTGGCCGCCATCCCCCCGATTACCTGATTGGTGACCGATCGGGTCACGTCGCGGGCGATGACCTGGCCCGTCGAGAGGCGGCCGCGCTTGACGTTCGTGCCGAAGATGGTGCCGACCATCGAGCCGATCTGGCCGAGGATGCCACCGCCTCCAATGCCGCCAGCCGCGCCGGGGTCGGCAGTCGCCGCCGTGCCGGCAATGCGCTTCTGGATCATCTCGTAGGCGGACTCTGCATCAACGGCGGTGTCGTATTTGCCCTTCACCGGACTTGCATCCATGATCGCCTTGCGCTCTTCCGGCGTGATCGGTCCGATCCGGGCCGATGGCGGCCGGATCATCACCCGCTCGACCATCGCCGGCGTGCCGTTGCCTTCGAGAAAGGACACCAGCGCCTCGCCCTTGCCGAGCTCCATGATCACCTTGGCGGTGTCGAGCTTCGGGTTGGGGCGGAAGGTCTGGGCCGCAGCGGCGACCGCCTTCTGGTCGCGCGGGGTGAAGGCGCGCAGCGCGTGCTGCACCCGGTTGCCCAATTGTCCGAGCACGCGGTCGGGCACGTCGACCGGGTTTTGAGTCACGAAATAAACGCCGACGCCTTTGGAGCGGATCAGGCGCACCACCTGCTCGATCTTGTCCATCAGCGCCTTGGGCGCGT
Organism: Bradyrhizobium sp. 155; assembly: GCF_023101105.1. NCBI lineage: Bacteria > Pseudomonadati > Pseudomonadota > Alphaproteobacteria > Hyphomicrobiales > Nitrobacteraceae > Bradyrhizobium > Bradyrhizobium sp. 155. The sequence goes on from NZ_CP064704.1 coordinate 5,193,263, forward strand.
CGTTGAACAACAGATGCGCCTCGTCGAAGAAGAAGACCAGCTTCGGCTTGGGCAGGTCGCCGGCCTCGGGCAGCTCCTCGAACAATTCCGACAGCATCCACAGCAGGAATGTCGCGTAAAGCCGTGGGCTCTGCAGCAGTTTGTCGGCGACGAGGATGTTGACCATGCCGCGGCCGTCGCGGTCGGTCTTCATGAAGTCCTTCAGCGTCAGCGCCGGCTCGCCGAAGAATTTGGTGGCGCCCTGGTTCTCGAGCACCAGAAGCTGGCGCTGGATGGTGCCGACCGTGGCCTTGGTGACATTACCAAAACCCTGCGCCGCCTTCTTGATCTCGGCAAGCGGACTGTCCTCGGCATCCGTCCCCTTCTTGCCCGCATCGGGCACGATGGCATCGAGCAGCGCGCGCAGATCCTTCATGTCGATCAGGGTCAGCCCGTTGTCGTCGGCGACGCGAAAGGCGACGTTGAGCACGCCTTCCTGCACGTCGTTCAGGTCCAGCATACGTGCGAGCAGCAGCGGGCCCATTTCTGTGACGGTCGCACGGACCGGGTGGCCCTGCTCGCCGAACACGTCCCAGAACACCGTCGAGAACTGGTCGGGCTCGAACGTCAGTCCCATCTCGGTGGCGCGCTTGACGATGAAATCCGCGGGCACGCCGACCTCGGAGATGCCCGAGAGGTCGCCCTTGATGTCGGCCGCGAAGACCGGAACACCGGCGCGCGCAAATCCTTCCGCCATAACCTGCAGCGAGACCGTCTTGCCGGTTCCGGTTGCACCTGTGACGAGGCCGTGGCGATTGGCGAACGCCAGCGTCAGCCAAGCCTGCTCGTTTCCTTTACCGACGAAGATTTTGTCGTCGGTATCACCGAGCTTGCTGTCCTGTGCGGTCATTATTCCCTGATCTCTCTGCCCTGTTTCGCATATCGAAACTCGAATGCACAGTTCCGTAGTTTAACGCATGTCGCGCGCTGATTGAAACCATTCAACGCGCTCCGGGCATGCGACATCGTCGGAAATATGCAGGTGGACATCCGCCGAAAGTAGGAAGGACGCATTCGCATCGCGGCATTTTTTTGCCGATTTCATCTCCGCTCTTGCATCACTGCAACACTTCTCGCGCGTTCGAGAATGAATCGGAACGTTGATGGCGTTCATCGCTTGTATTTCACACCACACCGGCTCAAGATCATTTTCGAAAGCAATACTCCGGCATGTGAACCGGCTGAGGGGCGGCCATATGGACGAGCTAATCGGGCGGCTGGCGACAAACGCCAGCATAGATAGTGCTGTCGCCGAAAAGACCGTCGGCATTATCTTGGGCTTCCTCCGCAACGAGGGTCCTTCCGACAGCGTCCAGGTCCTGATCGACCAGATTCCAGGTGCAGAAGCGGCAATCGAGGCATCCGGCACCGGCGGAGGACTGTCGCGGCTGATGGGCGGCGGCCTGATGGCGGTCGGCACGCGCCTGATGGGCCTGGGACTTGGCATGTCCGAGATTCAGAACATCGCCCGTGAACTTTTTCGCTTCGGCCGAGACAAAATCGGAGCGGATCAGATGGGCAAGATCATCGCGGGGACCCCGGGCCTCAGCCAGTTCGCCTGACGCCTGCGCATTTCACATCGAGTATCATGACATATCCGATCTCCGAGATTGAGGGCCTGTCGGCCTTTGCCGCCAACAAGTTGAAGGCGCAGGGTATCCGCACCACCGACGCGCTGCTCGAGGCGGCTTCGACCGTGAAGGGCCGCAAGGCGCTCTCCGCGAAGACCGGCATCAGCGAGCAGTTGCTGCTGGAATGGGCCAACGTCTCCGACTACATGCGCATCCCCGGCATGGGCAGGGCCAAGATCGGTCTGGTCCGCGCCGCCGGCGTCACCACCGTGCGCGAGCTCGCCTACCGTAACCCGGCAAGGCTCGCCCAGAGCATGCGGGACGCCAACGAGAAGAAAAAGCTGCTCCGCATCCTGCCCTCGGAGAAGTCGGTCGGCGACATCATCGCCAAGGCGAAGAAGCTGCCGCCGAAGATTTCGTATTAGGACTGCTGCTCTCCGCATACGGGGTGGGCGCTACTCTCTCGGCATTGTTTTGCCCGATGAGCAACAATGCATCCCAACTCTGCCGTCATACCCCGCGAAAGCGGGGTATCCAGTACGCCGCGGCTCCTCCGTATCGCGGCACTGTCTCTGGATACTGGATTGCCCGCTTTCGCGGGCAATGACAGCGAGGGTGTGCGACGCCCTGCCCAAACGCTGGCAACCCACGCCTTCCCGTCTTGACTCCCCCTCCGCGACCGCTAAAGCGGGCCGCATGAATGCCTCGCACTCCCCATCCGTCCCGGCGGCCGGTTCAGTCGGGCCTGACGTGCTGCGGACGCTGCTGGAGCGGCCGATCCCGGCGGTGATGGGCGTGCTCAACGTCACCCCGGATTCATTCTCCGACGGCGGCGAATTCATCGCGCCCGAGCAGGCACTCGCGCGGGCGCGGGCGATGATCGAGGTGGGGGTCGACATCATCGATATCGGTGCCGAGTCCACCCGGCCCTACAAGGGCGCCCGGCCGGTCACCGCGGCAGACGAACTGGCCCGGCTCAAGCCGGTGCTATCGGACATCGTGGCGCTCGGCGTGCCGGTCTCGATCGACAGCATGAAGGCGGAAGTGGTGGCCTTTGCGCTCGACCAGGGCGCTGCGATCGCCAACGACGTCTGGGGCCTGCAAGGCGACGCCGGCATGGCGCCGCTGGTGGCCGCGAGGAGCGTCCCTGTCATCGTCATGCATAACCGCGACAGGGTCGATCCCGCCATCGACATCATTGCGGACATGAAGGCGTTCTTCCAGCGCTCGCTGGATATCGCGGCACAAGCCGGCATCGCCCGCGACAAGATCGTGCTCGATCCCGGCATCGGCTTCGGCAAGACGGCAGAACAGAGCATGATTGCGCTGGCACGACTTCGCGAGCTCGACATGTTCGGCCTGCCGATCCTCGTTGGTGCCTCGCGAAAACGCTTCATCGCCTCGGTGTCGCCGTCGGAGCCGACCGAGCGGCTCGCCGGCTCGATCGCCGCACATCTGCTCGCCGCACAACGCGGCGCGAAAATCATCCGCACCCACGACGTCGCCGAGACCTTGCAGGCCCTGCGAGTGGCGCACGCAATCGAGAGCAAGCCATGACCGATACGATCTTCGTAACCGGCCTGTCGATCCATGCCCGCCACGGCGTGATGGAGCACGAGACCGAGGTCGGCCAACGCTTTGTCATCGACCTCGAGCTCTATACCGACCTGTCGGAGCCTTCCCGCAGCGACCGGCTCGCCGACACCGTGTCCTACGCCGACGTCGTGGCGACCACCACCGCGGCCTTCAAGAACACCAATTACAAGCTACTGGAGCGCGCGGCCGGCGCGGTGGCCGACGCCATCCTGTCGCACTTTCCGCGCATCCGTGCGGTCAAGATCACCGTGCACAAGCCGCATGCGCCGATCGCCGCGATCTTCGACGACGTCGGCGTCATGCTGACGCGCTCGCGGCACCCCTGACATGGCGAGCGTCCTGATTGCGCTCGGCGGCAATGTCGGCGATGTCCGCGCGACCTTCCAGAAGGCAATCGCCCATATCTGCGGCATGGCGCAGGCCGCTTTGATCGCGCGCTCGTCGGACTATGCGACGCCGCCCTGGGGCGACGAGGACCAGGCTCCCTTCATCAACGCCTGCATCGAGATCGAGACCAGCCTTGATCCGCATGCGCTCCTGTTCGTGATGCAGAAGGTCGAGCAGAAATTCGGCCGCACCCGCGATAAAGAGCGGCGCTGGGGCCCGCGCACGCTCGATCTCGACATGATCGCCTATGACGATGTGTCGATGCAGAAGCCTGACCTGACCCTGCCGCATCCGCGCCTATTCGAGCGCGCCTTTGTGCTGGTGCCGCTGGCCGAGATCGCGCCCGACCGCGTGATCGCAGGCATTCGTGTCCATGACGGTCTCGCCAGCGTCTCGACACAAGGCATTGAGCGGCTTCCGGATACCGGTTAACCAAAAACAACCGTTTGCAGGGACGGCCGGCCGTGGCAATTTCGCCTGCGAACAACAAGATTTTCGGGAGCCCTTCGCCGCATGACCTCCGCGACTGACGACCTGCCGCTGGCGGCGGATTTTCCCAAGGCGACCGTCGACGACTGGCGCAAGCTGGTCGATGGCGTGCTAAAGGGCGCGCCGTTCGAGAAGCTGGTCGGCAAGACCTATGACGGACTCAAGATCGATCCGCTCTATCCGCGCGCCAAAGGTGTTGCGCCCGTGGTGGGCCGGCCGGCGGCGGCGCCCTGGCGGATCATGCAGCGGATCGACCATCCCGATGCAAGTGCGGCGAATGCGCAGGCACTGACCGATCTCGAAAATGGTGCGACGGGTCTGGCGCTGGTGTTCGCCGGCGGCAATGCCGCTCACGGTTTCGGGCTGGAACCGACCGCAGACGCAGTCGCAAGGATCTTGAAGGACGTCCATCTCGATGCCGGCATCGACCTCGAGCTCGAGATCGGTCCGCAATCACGGATGGCGGCGATCCACGTCGCGGAATATGTGAAGAGCAAGGGCATCGATCCCGGGGCCTGCGACATCCGCTTCGGGCTCGATCCGCTCGCGGCCTGCGCGGTGTGGGGCCACAGCCCCTATACCTGGGATGAGATCGTTCCGGCCATCACCGGCGGCGTCAAGGGCCTCTCCGCGCTCGGCTTCAAGGGGCCGTTTACATCGGCCGACGGACGCGTGATCCACGATGCCGGTGGCTCGGAGGCGCAGGAGCTCGCCTTCGCGCTCGCCTGCGGCGTCGCTTATTTCCGCGCGATCGAGGGCGCGGGCGTTCCTCTGGAGCAGGCGCAGGGCATGGTCTATGCGCGGCTTGCCGCAGATGCAGACCAGTTCCTCACCATGGCAAAATTCCGCGCATTGCGGCTGCTGTGGGCGCGTATCGAGACGGCGTGCGGGCTCACGCCAAAACCGCTGTACATCGCCGCCGATACCGCCTGGCGCATGCTGACGCAGCGCGATCCCTATGTGAACATGCTGCGCGCGACCATGGCAACGTTTGCGGCCGGACTTGCCGGTGCCAACGCGGTCACCGTGCTGCCGCATACGCTGGCGCTCGGCCTGCCCGATCCATTCGCGCGGCGCGTGGCGCGCAATACTCAGCTCGTGCTGCTGGAAGAGAGCAACCTCGCCAAGGTCAGCGATCCCGCGGCAGGCGCAGGCGGCATCGAGACGCTGACCGGCCAGCTCTGCGACGCGGCCTGGGCGCTCTTCCAGGAGAGCGAGAGAGCCGGCGGCGCCTTCGCTGCGCTTCAGCAGGGCCTGTTCCAGAGCAAGGTCGCGGCTGCGCGAAAAGCCCGCGACGCCAACATCGCAAAACGCCGCGACGTGCTGACCGGCGCCAGCGAGTTTCCGAACCTGCACGAGAACGAAACTGCGGTGTTGAAGGCGACGCCGATCGCGCTGGCGCCTTATGGCGAGCAAAAATACAAGTTCGACGCGCTGCCGCCGATCCGGCTGGCGGAACCGTTCGAGGCGCTGCGGGACGAATCCGATGCGGCCTTGAAGGCACACGGTGCGCGGCCGAAAGTGTTCTTGGCCAATCTCGGCACGCCCGCTGATTTCACGGCGCGCGCGACCTTTGCCAAAAGCCTGTTCGAGACCGGTGGCATCCAGGCCGTCGACAGCCAGGGCTTCGCCGATCCGGCCCAGTTGGCTGCCGCCTTCAAGGCCTCCGGCGCCGGGCTCGCCTGTCTTTGTTCCAGCGACAAGGTTTATGCGGAACACGCCGAAGCCGCGGCGCAGGCCCTGCAAACCGCCGGGGCCCGACTTATCTATCTGGCAGGCCGCCCGACCGAGGCCGAGGCGGCGCTGCGTGCAGCCGGCGTCACCGGCTTCGTCTTTGCCGGTGCCGATGCGCTTGCGACGCTGCAAAACACGTATCGACGGATGGAGCAGCTATGACGGAAGCAGGCAAACCCGTTCTCACCGGCGGCTGCCAATGCGGGGCAGTGCGCTTTGGAGTCATGACGGCGCCGAACAGGGTTTCGATCTGCCACTGCCGAATGTGCCAGAAGGCCAGCGGCGCGCCGTTCGCCTCTTTTGCCGACATCAACAAGACGGACTTCGCCTGGACCAAGGGAAAGCCGTCGTTCTTCCGCTCCTCTTCCATCGCCGAGCGCGGCTTTTGCGCCGCCTGCGGCACGCCGTTGAGCTTCGGCCGCATCGACGGCGACCGCATCGAGATCATGACCGGCGCGTTCGACCGCCCGGACCACGTGGTGCCGACGCGGCAGTTCGGCACCGAGTCCCGTCTCGGCTGGGTGGTCGGGATCGCCAATCTTCCAAGCCAGACCACGCAGCAGAATTACGGACCGGAGAAGATGGCGACCATCGTCAGCCATCAGCATCCGGACCATGATTGAGGCGCCGCCATGTTTCAGCTGCTCGGACAAACGTTGCTCGGTCTGGCAGAATGGAAGATTGGGAAGCTGTTCGCGCGGCTGCTCTGGGTTGGGACCGGCCAAATTACTCAGAGCCGCTTGGACGATCCCGTCTACAAGAAAAATGTGCAAAAGCTGATTGAGCGCAATCGCAGGTTTGAGGATCCCAAGGAATGACCCGCATTCCCAATTTCGCCGACGTCGCCTTCGAGCGCGCTGCCGCCGGCGCCCCGACCGGCAGCGCCGAGCCGTGGCTGACGCCCGAGGGCATTCTGGTGAAGCCCGCTTATAGCGAGGCCGATCTGGCCGGGCTCGACTTCCTCGATACCTATCCGGGCATCGCGCCTTATCTGCGCGGCCCCTACCCGACCATGTATGTCAACCAGCCTTGGACCGTCAGGCAATATGCCGGCTTCTCCACCGCGGAGGATTCCAACGCGTTCTATCGCCGCAATCTCGCAGCCGGACAGAAGGGCCTCTCGATCGCGTTCGATCTCGCCACCCATCGCGGCTATGACAGCGACCATCCGCGCGTCGGCGGCGACGTCGGCATGGCCGGCGTTGCCATCGATTCCATCTACGACATGCGCACGCTGTTTGCGGGCATTCCGCTCGACCAGATGAGCGTGTCCATGACCATGAACGGCGCGGTGCTGCCGATCCTCGCGCTCTACGTTGCGGCCGCCGAGGAACAGGGCGTGCCGCCGGAGAAGCTCTCAGGGACCATTCAGAACGACATTCTGAAAGAGTTCATGGTGCGCAACACCTACATCTATCCGCCCGCGCCTTCGATGCGGATCATCTCGGACATTTTTGCGTATACCTCGCAAAAAATGCCGAAATACAATTCGATCTCGATCTCCGGCTATCACATGCAGGAGGCCGGCGCGACGCAGGACCTCGAGCTCGCCTATACGCTGGCCGACGGCGTCGAATATCTTCGTGCCGGCCTTGCGGCGGGCCTCGACGTCGACCGCTTCGCGCCGCGGCTGTCGTTCTTCTGGGCGACCGGGATGAACTTCTTCATGGAAGTGGCCAAGATGCGCGCCGCGCGGCTGCTCTGGGCAAAGCTATTGAAGCCGTTCAACCCCAGGGATCCGCGCTCGCTGTCACTGCGCACGCATTGCCAGACATCCGGCTGGTCGCTGACCGCGCAGGACGTCTTCAACAACGTGATGCGCACGACTGTGGAAGCGATGGCGGCGACGCAAGGCCACACCCAGTCGCTGCACACCAATGCGCTCGACGAGGCGCTCGCTTTGCCGACCGACTTTTCGGCGCGCATTGCCCGCAACACCCAGCTCTTCCTGCAGCACGAGAGCGGCACCACCCGCATCATCGATCCCTGGGGCGGCTCGTATTATGTCGAGCGTCTCACCCGCGACCTCGCCGCCAAGGCCTGGGGCCACATCCAGGAGGTCGAGGAGCTCGGGGGTATGGCCAAGGCGATCGAGGCCGGCGTACCGAAGCTGCGCATCGAGGAAGCCTCGGCCAAGACCCAGGCCCGCATCGACGCCGGCAAGCAGGCGGTGATCGGCGTCAACAAATACAAGCCGACGGACGAAGCTCCGATCGATATCCTCAAGGTCGACAATACCAATGTCCGCCGGCTCCAGATCGACAAGCTGACGCGGCTGAAGTCCGAACGCAACCAAAAGGACGTCGAGGCCGCGCTCGCCGCGCTGACGCGCTCGGCGGGCGAAGGCAACGGCAATCTGTTGGCGCTGGCCATCGACGCTGCGCGCGCGAAGGCAACCGTCGGCGAGATCTCGGACGCGATGGAGAAGGTGTTCGGCCGGCACCGCGCCGAGATCAAATCCATCACCGGCGTCTACAAGCGGGAGGCGTCCAGCATGGGTAACCGGGTCGAGAAGGTTCAGGCGCTGATCGACGCCTTCGAGGAGGCGGAAGGCCGCCGTCCGCGCATCCTGGTCGCAAAAATCGGTCAGGACGGTCACGACCGCGGCCAGAAGGTGATCGCGTCGGCCTTCGCCGATATCGGCTTCGACGTCGACATTGGGCCGCTGTTCGCGACCGCCGACGAAGCCGCGCGCCAAGCGGTCGAGAACGACGTCCACATCCTCGGCGTCTCCTCGCTTGCCGCCGCCCACCTCACCGCAGTGCCGGAGCTCAAGGCCGCGCTGAAGAAGCAGGGCCGCGACGACATCATGATCATCGTCGGCGGCGTGGTGCCGCCACAGGATTACGATGCGCTCTACGCGGCCGGCGCGGAAGCCATCTTCCCGCCGGGCACGGTGATCGCGGACGCGGCCGAGGAGCTGATCCGCAAGCTGAACGCCCGGCTCGGGCATAGCGAGGCGGCAGAGTAATTCGGCCGCCGCTCGGCAATCCGCCCATTCTTCACCGAGACCGCCGACAACGACGCCGCCATGACCGCAATGGTGAAGGGGGTGACTGCATCGCTCATGGTCGCAAAGATGAAGCGCGATGCGAGCGCGACTGCGACGACTGGTTCGCGGAATTGAAGCGGAGCCTGCTCAGATGGGCGCGGTGACGTTTGCGTCCTCAACCGAGGCGGGCAAGACTCCCGGCCTCGCCTTCCACTATTCCACGCATGAGGGCCGCGTTGCCCGCAGAGCGCTGGTAGCGCTACCTTGCAGCCGCGCTGCAAAGCCGACTAGAATGTCGCCATTGACAAGAGCGCCCGAAATCATGGGCGCCGCTGGGAGGCATTCATGTCCAAGATTACGCGCCGCACCTTTGCGGCTTCATCTGCCGCAGTCGCGGCATCCGCCGCATTCGGCCTCACACCCGCACTTGCACAAGCCTATCCGGCGCGGCCCGTCACCGTGATCGTGCCCTGGGGCGCGGGTGGCGGCACCGACGCGACTGCGCGCATTGTCGCAGCGCTGTTGGAGAAGGATCTCGGCCAGCCCTTCAACGTGGTCAATCGCACCGGCGGCTCCGGCGTCGTCGGCCATACCGCGATCGCTACCGCGCAGCCCGATGGCTACACCATCGGCATGCTCACCGTCGAAATCTCGATGATGCACTGGCAGGGGCTGACGGAGTTGGCGCCGAAGAGCTACACCCCGCTGGCGCTGATGAACGAAGATCCCCCGGGCATCCAGGTCTCCTCCTCCTCGCCTTATAAGACGGTGAAGGAACTCGCGGAAGCCATCAAGGCGGCCCCTCCCGGCAAGTTCAAGGCCTCCGGCACTGGCCAGGGCGGCATCTGGCATCTCGCGCTGGTCGGCTGGATGCAGGCGATGGGCCTGCCCGCCAACCAGGTCGCCTGGGTGCCGTCGAATGGCGCCGCACCCGCGATGCAGGACCTCGCCGCCGGCGGCCTCGACCTCACCACCTGCTCGGTGCCGGAAGCCCGCGCCATCATCGAGGCCGGCAAGGCCAGGAGCCTCGCCATCATGGCCCCGGCGCGAAATCCGATCTTCAAGGACGTGCCGACGCTGAAGGAGGCGATGGGCATCGACTACGCGACCGGCGCCTGGCGCGGCATCGGCGCGCCGAAGAACCTGCCGCCGGAGATCGCAACGAAGCTCACCGCGGCGCTGAAGAAGGTCTATGACTCCGCCGAGTTCAAGGACTTCATGGGCAATCGCGGCTTCGGCACGGTGTGGGGCGATGCCGGTCAGTTCGCAAGCTTCATGGATAAGGGGGACGCTCAGATGGGCGAAGCGATGAAGGCGGCGGGTCTGAGCAAGGCGTGAGTTTGTCATCTCTCCCCGCTTGCGGGGAGAGATTGAATTTGAGCGCAGCCCAAATTCGGGTGAGGGGAGTCTCCGCGAGTCCAGCTTCACCGCCATCGTGGACGCAGCCCCTCACCCCAACCCTCTCCCCGTAAGAACGGGGCGAGGCAGAAGAAATCTCATAGGATCCTCCCATGCGCCTTCCCGACTCGGTCACGGGATCGTTTCTCGTCGTGCTCGGCACAGCAGCCGCCTATGGCGGCTGGCTGCTGCCGCCGGTGCCCGGGCAGCCGGTCGGCCCCAACGTATTTCCGCTCGTGATCGGCATCGGGCTTGCGCTGTGCGGGCTCGCGATCGTGTTCGGGATCGGCCACACCTTCGAGGAGGCGGAAGAGCTGATCCCGCTCGAGGATGGCCAGGCAGCGGCTGCCCCGCCGCCGCAGGGAAAGTTCTACGGCCTGCGCGCGCTGCTGCCGCCGGCGCTGCTGCTGTTCTACGTGGTCGCGGCCGACCGGCTCGGCTTCATCATCACCGCGGCGATCATGGTCTACGTCACCTCGACCGCATTGGGGGCGAAGTGGAAGTTGGCGCTGCCCCTCGCAGCGCTGTCGCCCTTCGCCATCCACCTGATCTTCGGCAAGCTGCTGCGCGTGCCGCTTCCCGCCGGCCTGCTGCCGACGCCCTGGTGATCCCATGCTGAAAACCCTGATTGAAGCGTTCGCACTGATCTCCACCTGGGAGGTCATCATCGCGATGTTCGCAGCCTCCGTGTACGGGCTCGTGATCGGCTCGCTGCCGGGCCTGTCGGCGACGATGGCAACCGCCCTGCTCGTCCCCGTCACCTTCTACCTCTCGCCGATCGCGGCGATTGCGACCATCGTGGCGGCCTCCTCGATGGCGATCTTCTCCGGCGACATTCCCGGCGCGCTGCTGCGCATCCCGGGCACGCCCGCCTCCGCCGCCTATGCGGACGAGGCCTACGCCATGACCCGCAAGGGACAGGCCGAGCTGGCGCTCGGGGCCGGCGTGTGGTTCTCGGCCGTCGGCGGCATCGCCGGCGTGCTGTCGCTGATGATCCTGGCGCCGCCGCTGGCCGAGATCGCGCTGTCGTTCTCGACCTTCGAGTATTTCTGGCTGGCGCTGCTCGGCCTGATGTGTGCGACGCTGGTGGCGCGCTCCTCGCCGGTAAAGGCAATCGCCGGCATGTTCCTCGGCCTGCTGGTCTCCTGCGTCGGCATCGAAAATCCCGGCGGCGTGCCGCGCTTCACCTTCGGCCTCACCGATCTGTTCGGCGGCATCGAGCCCATCCCCGCGCTGGTGGGCGTGTTCGCGGTGGCCCAGGTGATGCGCGCGATGCTGACCCCCGAGCCGCCGCCGCTGCCGCGGCGCAAATTCGGAAGCATCATGGCCGGCCAATGGAAGCTGACCAAGAAATACCATTGGCAGATGACGCGCGGAAACATCGTCGGCATCATCATCGGCGTGCTGCCCGGCGCCGGCGCCGACATGGCCGCCTGGGTGTCCTACGCGATGTCGAAGCGCTTCTCCAAGGAACCGGAGAAATTCGGCACCGGCCATGTCGAGGGCCTGGTCGAGGCCGGCGCCAGCAACAATGCCAGCATCGCCTCGGGCTGGGTGCCATCATTGTTGTTCGGCATCCCCGGCGACACCATCGCCGCGATCGCGATCGGCGTGCTCTACATGAAGGGGCTGAACCCCGGGCCGACGCTGTTCACCGAGAAAGCGTCGAGCATGTACGCGATCTATCTGATGTTCATCATCGCCAACATTCTGATGATCCCGCTCGGCATCGCCATGATCCGGGTTGCCGCCTACATCCTGCTGGCACCGCGCTCCGCCATCATGCCGATCATTATGCTGTGCTGCGCGGTCGGCTCGTTCGCGATCGGCAACAACATGTTCGGCGTCGTCACCGTCGCCGCCTTCGGCGTGATCGGCTATGTCATGGAAGCAAACGGCTATCCCGTCGCCGCGATGGTGCTCGGCATCGTCATGGGCACCATGGTCGAGCAGGCTTTTGTCACTTCGTTGATCAAGTCGGACGGCAGCATCCTGCCGTTTTTCGAACGCCCCGTGGCTGCGATCCTCGCCGCCATGGCGATCGGGGCGCTGCTGTGGCCGGTCATGGTCTGGGCGTGGCGGAAGGTGAAACCGGTGCGGACGGGGGTGGCGGCGACATCCCGGTGATATCGGGCGGGCGGCCCTCGCCTGCCCCGCGCGGGCGTTGTAAAGCAGGGCATGGTTGAGAAAAAGCCTTCACTGGACATCAAATCCCTCGCCCATGACCTCCGCGCCGGCAGCCGTGCGGCCCTCGCCCGGGCCATCACGCTGGTCGAGAGCCGGCGCAGCGACCATCAGGCGCTGGCGCGCGAGCTGGTGCAGATGCTCTTGCCCGATACCGGCAGGGCAGTCCGCGTCGGCATCACCGGCTCGCCCGGCGTCGGCAAATCCACCACCATCGACGCGCTCGGCACCCATCTCATCGAGCAAGGCCACAAGGTCGCGGTGCTCGCGGTCGATCCGTCCTCGGCCCGCAGCGGTGGCTCGATCCTCGGCGACAAGACGCGGATGGCCCGGCTCTCGGCCTCCGACGACGCCTTCATCCGGCCCTCGCCGTCCTCGGGCACGCTCGGCGGCGTCGCAGCCAAGACACGCGAGGCGATGCTGCTCTGCGAGGCGGCCGGCTTCGACGTCGTGCTGGTCGAGACTGTCGGCATCGGCCAGTCCGAGACCGCGGTCTGCGACATGACCGATTTCTTCCTGGCCCTGATGCTGCCGGGGGGCGGCGACGAGCTCCAGGGCATCAAGAAGGGCCTGGTCGAGCTCGCCGACATGATCGCGATCAACAAGGCCGACGGCGACAATCTCAAGCGCGCCAACATCACCGCCGCCGATTATCGCGGCGCGCTGCACATCCTGACGCCGCGCTCCGAGCACTGGCATCCGCCGGTCGAGACCTATTCGGCGCTGACCGGTGACGGCATCGCGAAGATCTGGCAGAAAGTCATCGATCACCGCAAGGCGATGAATGCATCCGGCGACTTCGCCGCAAGGCGACGCGAGCAGCAGGTGAAATGGATGTGGTCGATGCTGGAGCAGCGCATGCTGGCGCGGCTGCGCAGCGAGGCGTCGGTTCGCACCAAGGTCCGGAAGATCGAGACTGAGGTCGCCGACGGCCATCTCACGCCGGCGCTTGCCGCCGAAAAGATTTTGGAGTTGCTGCAATGAGCGACAAGCTCCGCATTCTCCTCACCGGCTTCGGCCCGTTTCCCGGCGCGCACTACAATCCGACCCAGCCACTGGTCGCCCGGCTGGCGCAATTGCGCCGTCCCGCACTCGACGATACCGCGATCTCCAGCCACATCTTCCCGGTCACCTATGCCGCGGTGGACCGGCAATTGCCGGAGGTGCTCGCGAAAGAGAAGCCCGACGCGCTGCTGATGTTCGGCCTCGCCGCACGCACGCCCTATCTGCGCATCGAAAGTCGCGCCCGCAACGCCGTCACCATGCTCTGGCCCGATGCCGCCAATACCCGCTCGAGCAAGCGCGGCATCGCCGGCAATGCGGACGCGATGATTTTCGGCCCGCACACCGCAAGGCTGCTGCGCGCCGCGCGCCTCACCGGCATCGACGCCCGTCCCTCGCGCGATGCCGGCGCCTATCTCTGTAACTACCTGAGCTGGCGCGCGATCGAAAACGTCAGGGGCGGCGGGCCAAAGCTCGCCGCGTTCATCCATATTCCCCTGCTCGCGCGCAGTGGCGCCGTGCGCCGCAAGGGCGCGCCGCGGATCACGCTGGAGGAACTGGTGGACGCCGGGGAAGCGATGCTGATGGAGATGGTACAGTTGGCACGGAAGGCCCGGAACACGACTGCGTAAACATTTAACCCTACCGCGAACTATCCTCACGGCCCCAGCGGCGCGGTCCCGTTTTTGCGCTACCTAACCGCTGCGGACCCCCGCGTCCGCCGGAGGACGCGTCATGGACCTCAATCGCCGCCATCTCATTGGAGCATCGACCGCAGGCCTCGCCGGCGCGCTCGCGATACCAGCCGACGCCGCGCGTGCGGCGCCGCTGACGTCGCTGCTCGGCCGCGATGCCACGCAATATGGCGTGCGGCCCGGCAGCAGCGAGGATCAGACCCGCGCGCTCCAGCGGGCGATCGACGAGGCTGCGCGGGCGCAGATGCCGCTAGCGCTGCCACCCGGCATCTACCGCAGTGGGTTGCTACGCTTGCCAAACGGCGCGCAACTGATCGGCGTGCGCGGCGCGACAAAATTCGTCTTCACCGGCGGGGCCTCGGCGATCCAGAGCGACGGCTCCGATGCAATCGGCCTTTCCGGCATCACCTTTGACGGCGGCGGCATTCCGCTGCCGACGCGGCGCGGGCTGATCCAGATCCTCGGCGGACGCGACGTCCGCATCACCGATTGCGCGATCACCGGCTCCGGCGGCAGCGGCATCTGGCTCGAGCAGGTCTCCGGCGACATCTCGGGCAACATCTTTACCAACATCGCGGTGACGGCAGTGGTGTCGTTCGACGCCAGGGGTCTCAGCGTCTCCCACAACACCATCACCGGCACCAACGACAACGGCATCGAGATCCTGCGCACGGCCATCGGCGATGACGGCACGCTGGTCACCGATAACCGCATCGAGGACATCAAGGCCGGCCCCGGCGGCTCCGGCCAGTACGGCAACGCCATCAACACGTTCCGCGCCGGCAACGTCATCGTGCGCGGCAATCGCATCAAGAACTGCGATTACTCCGCCGTGCGCGGCAACTCGGCCTCGAACATCCACATCACCGGCAACAGCGTCAGCGATGTGCGCGAGGTCGCGCTCTATTCGGAATTCGCTTTCGAGGCCGCGGTGATCGCCAACAACATTGTGGACGGCGCCGCGGTCGGCGTCTCCGTCTGCAATTTCAACGAAGGCGGCCGCATCGCCGTGGTCCAGGGCAACATCATCCGCAATCTGATCCCGAAGCGGCCGATCGGCACCGCGCCGGATGACGATGCCGGCATCGGCATCTACATCGAGGCGGATTCATCTGTCACCGGCAACGTGATCGAGAACGCGCCGTCCTACGGCATCGTCGCCGGCTGGGGCAAATATCTCCGCGACGTCGCGATCACGGGCAACGTGGTCCGCAAGGCACTGGCCGGCGTCGGGGTGTCCGTCGTGCCCGGCGCCGGCACCGCGCTCGTCAACAACAACATGATCTCGGAAACCCCGCGCGGCGCCGTGGTCGGGCTCGATCATGCGCGCGCCGTGACGTCCGATCTGTCGGTGGACGGCGCCCAGCGGTTTGCGCAATTGGTGGTCGGCGGGAATGCGGTGCGGCGATAGCTGCCGCTGCTCGCCTCCTCCCGAACGCTAGAACGCGTTCCGCAGCAGTGGATACTTCGCTTCGAGCCCGTCGAGGCTGAAGGTGAACTCAACCAGGCGCTCGGGGGCTGCGACAATTTCGGCTGCCGGCGGAGAGAACTGCGGCAGAAGCGCCGCCATCGCAGCCAGCGCCTTGGGCGCTGCCGTCGCGGCCGGCACCTTGGGCCCCGTCATCGCGACGGGCGCGGTGGGCGGCGCCATGGCAGCCGGCACTTGGAGCGGTGCCATCGGGGCAGGCGCGGCGACCCGCGCGGCCGGGGCTTCGGAGATGTCGGCGAGAACGCCCGGCTTGGGATCGAGCCTGACCGGCACGGCGGTCTCCGGGACGATGTGCACGGCCTTCGGTTGCACTGTCTGCGCCTGCTGCTCGCGCGGAAACATGCGGGGCATGGTCGCCGGCGACCAGCCGAATGCGGGCGACACGCTCGCGGCCGCCGTGGCGACGTCAGCGCCGGTGGCAAGGGCGCGCCAGGTCTGGACGGCGAGCTTCGCTTCCTGGATGTTTTCGAGAAATGCGATCTCGGAGTGATAGCGGCGCCAGCGCCCGGTCTCGAACATCTCGGAGAGATGCACCAGCCGCTGCTCGGCGAGAGCGCACCAGCGTGCCGCAATGTCGCGGCCAATAGCCACGTCGCGAATAGCCTCTTGGCGATGTGTCATAAATCAGCCCGTCAGGAGAAAATACGGACGCGACGCAACGCACACGAATCAATTTAGACGCGACGTGAATATTTTGTGGAAAAGTTTTGACTTGTCCAGCAACGACGATGTTTTCGTCGCCAAACTCCGTAGTCGTGCGGAGATTCAAGCGGTTTTGGAGTCAAGCTTCGCACAAGCATAGCGCGCTTGCGGCGTGCCGGCGGAGCAGTGGCGATGAGTGAGCCACGATCTCTCAACCGGAAGCTGATCTCGCGCAGGCTTCGAGGGATTGGACGCCCAAAAAGAAAAGACCCGTCCGGGGGGACAACCGGACGGGTCGAGCCATATGGGCGCTTGGGGTGGATGGGCGCTCGCGCCTGATATGACTTATGGGGAGGGATAACCGCTCCCACATAATTTGGTCGTGGCAGCGGGCCGAACGTTCAATGCGGCGTTTGATTTTTCAACCTTCGCGCCGCGCGCAAAGTTGTCGCAGCCGCTATCGCGTCGCCGGCCTATCCGCCTGAGAAACCGTGGCTTTATCCTCGGTGCTCGACAACGAGGGTTGCTCTAATGCGCAGATGCCAGGCTCGTCGCGACGCTTCTCGATATCTTCACGTTTTGTTGTACCGGATGCGGCCGCGACCGGCGTCGCGCCGGCGGCGGGAACGGCCATGACCGCGGCAAACGCGTCGGCCCCGCCATCGCCGAACAGATCATCACGCCCGGGTGAACCGAGGTCACGCGCCGTCTTCGCCAGCGTCGTGCGCAGCGCTTCCGGCTTCAAGGCGGAGTTGCGCTCGAGCAGCAGCGCTGCGACGCCGGAGACATACGCGGCCGAGAACGAGGTGCCCGACGTCATCTGGTATTTGCCGTCAGGCGCCGGCAGGAAGATATCGACGCCGGGAGCCGCGACCGCGATGTAGTTGCCACGGTTGGAGGCGGTGAACAGCCGGTCCTGCTGGTCGGTTGCGCTGACCGCGATCACGTTGGGATTGGCGGCCGGATAGAGCGGCGGCGACTTCGCGCCGGCATTGCCGGCGGCTGCGATCAGCACCAGGCCACGCGCGGCGGTCGCCGCGATGGCCCGCTCGATCACCGCGTCTTTGGGACCGGCAAAGCTCATGTTGACGATCTGCGCGCCGTGCTCGGCGGCATAGTTCAGAGAGCGCAGGATGATGTAGGACGAGCTCTCGGCCCCGCCGGTGGTGCCGCCGAAGGCGCGGATGGCGATGATGCGCGCCTCGGGCGCGCTGCCCATCAGCTTGGCATGCGCCACGATGGCGCCTGCAATGCCGGTGCCATGAATGTGCGGGCCTTCGGCGCTACCGAGCGCATCGAAATTATCGGCAATGGAATTGGCAAGTTCCGGATGTCGGGCGTCGATGCCGGAGTCGATCACAGCAACCGTCACATTGGCGCCATGCGCGAGAGTATGTGCCTGCGGCAGGCGGAGCTTGGCCAGCGCATATTGCGCGGGATCTCCCTCGGTCGGCACCGACGATTTCTGGTCCTGAAGCAGGTAGCGGAAGTTCGGCTGGACCGAACGCACGCTGCCGTCGGCCGCGAATTCACGCCGCACCGTCGCGGAGGGCCGGCCGTCGGTGATGCGGAACAGTCCGAACGTCGCCCCGATCAGCGGAAAATTCTCGGAGGACACGCGCGTCAGGCCATGGCGACGCGCAAGCTCGTCGGCCTCGGTCGACGACAGCCCGCCATCGATCTCGGCGACGAATTCGTCGGCGAAGGTACGCAAATCCGCGGCGACGGGCGCGTTGTTGCCGCGCCGCTTTCCGGCGGTCTTCTTGCCCGATTTGCCCGAGCCATCGCCGCCTGCGTTCTGCTGCGCCAGGCATTCGCCGGCGGCGTCGCGATCGGGCGCGGTACAGGCGGGATAGAGGTTCGGGGAGTAGCGCGCATAAGGCAGCACCGGCGTCGGCCCCATCCGCGCCGAAATCCTCGTCGTCACGATCGGACCGGGACCGCGGCCGACGGCCACCGCTCTGGCTGCAACGCCCGGACTGACGCGTGCGGCGATGCCAGGAGAAATGGTCGGCATTCGGGAGGGGACGCTGATCGTCGGCGTGCGCATGATCGCCTGCGCCTGCGCAACCTCGACGCCGAGACAGGCGGCGAGCAACAGCGCGGCTGCGACCGACGAAGCGCAGACCCCGGCTCTTACTCCACTTTCGGACTTGCGCGTCATCAGCTTGGAAGCGCCTTACGGCGCCGCGACGGCGAGGTTGACGAACTTCTCGCGCTGCATCTTGCCAAGCAGCGAGTTGAGTTCGTCACGGCTCATCGCCTTGTCGAACTGGAGGCGGAACATGCCGCCCTTGGCATCACCGATGATCGAAGCCTGGTAGCCGTCGAGCAATGCGGTGATGTCGGCGACGCGCGCCTCGGGCGTGAAGCGTACCAGCGCGCGCGCTGGCGGGACGGTCGTGCCGAGGTCGCGTGTGATCGGAGCGCTGGTCGAAAGCGAAGCAGTCTGGAAGGTCGCAGTCTGGGTCTGCGTCAACACCGCGCCGATGATTCCGGCTTGCAGCACGAGGGCCATGGCGCCAAGGCTCGCCGACCAGGCGAGAGTGCGCGGCGACAGGCTCGCAAAGAAGGTGGCGATGCGCGCCGACAGCGGCAGCGAACCGGCCGCCCGCGCGGGCTCGGCGTCGATCGCCGCGAACAGCTTCTGCATCGCGCGCGCCGACGGAGCACCCAGGCTCTCGTTCAGATGAATGGTCTCTTCATACTCGCCGCGGATCGCGGCATATTGCTTCGCGAGCTCGGGATCGCGCGCTAGCGCCTCGTCGACGCGGCGCGCATCGCGCGGGTTCAGCGTGCCGGCGGCGTGCCACGGCAGCAGCAGTTCAATTTCACCGGGCTCTTGCTCCAGCATCTTCTTGCTCAAAGCCATCATGGCCAGCCTCGCTCAATGCCGGCTGCCTTCAGCAGTTCGGCCAATTTCTTGCGCGCATAGAACAAGCGCGTCTTCACAGTGTTCTCCGGGATGCCAACGATTTCGGCCACCTCTTCCACGGATTTCTCGTGGTAGTAGACGAGATCGACGATTTCCCGATGATCCGGCGAGAGGCCCGTCAGACACTCCCGCAACGCTTCACTGGTATCCTTCTTCTGCACCGCCGTTTCCGGATTGTCGGACGTGTCCTCGATCGCGTTCGCGGCGTCGTCGTCCAACTCAAAATCCTTCCTGCGCCGAAGCGCAGACAGGGCCTTGAATCGGGTAATGGCCAGCAGCCAGGTGGAAACGGCGGATCGGCCCTCGAACTTGCCGGCTTGACGCCAGACGTCGAGAAATACCTCACTGATGAGGTCTTCCGCCGCCTGCTCGTCCCGCACGAGCCGAAGGCCGAACCGATACACCCTTACATGGTGCCGCCCGTACAGCACCTGCATGGCGAGCCGGTCGCCTTGAGCGATCCTGGCGATCAGGATCTCGTCCGAAGCCGCTTGTGTCACGCTCAAAGGCCGTCTCGCAAGATTGGTCGGGTCGATGCGGCAGACGGTTCGACGGGAGGGGTAAAATTGTTCAGCCTACCGCAGTCATACGGGAGGCTGTGTGATCTACCCCACATACGCGAAATTTCCTTTTGCCACCCGCGGCTGGGCGCCGCGCTCAAGAACGGTAACATAGTAATGAAGCACTTTCCTGAGCAATGCCGTCCAGCATAGAGAAGCCGACGTGCATGGAACCTTAGCAGCCTAGCACGACATATGTCTTCCGAAGCCCTGCTTTGGCTCGACCGCGTCGCACACGACGCCTCATGGCCGGCAAATTCCTCGGCCGCTCGACGTCCCCGCTCCTGCGCTGCACAGCGTGGATTCGGTTTCGAAGGATACCAAACCTAAAGGCTTGCCACGTAGATTTTTGGGCTGACATCCACCATTGGGCGGGACCATGAGCACGGCTGCGACGTCCTTTCCCGAGAGGAATGCCGCTGAGGCCGCGGATCTCGCCCTGACGACCGCGGCTGCGGCACCCGAGGTCCTGGCGCGCCGGATCCGGCAGCGGCGCCAGATGTATGTCGGCCAGGTGGCGAGCTACTCGCTCGGCGCCTCCGTCCTGCTGCTCTACGCCTATGACGGCGTCATCTCCATGGGCGTTCCGTCACTGTTCTGGCTCGGCGGCCTTCTGACCATCGGAACCTACACCGTGCTGTCGGAAGCGGGCTTCGGCGACCGGTTCGAGGATCATTACCTCACCGTCTTCCAGATCTCGGCGCATATGTCGCTGCAGCTGCTGTTCCTGCTCGCGGTGCCGACAGTCGGAGTTGCGTTCCTTGCCGTGCTGTTTCTGATCTTCGCCTTCGGCACGCTTCGTATGACATCGAGCCAGGCGATGCTCACCTGGGGCCTCGCCACTTGCGGGCTCGCCTTGGTCTTCCTCGCCTCGGACTTGCCAATCGGACTGCCGGTTACGACCCAGCTGCAACGGGCCGCCTCGATGCTGTGCTTCGTGCTGGTGATTGGCCAGTGCGCCTTCCTCGGCCTGTTCGGCGCCACGCTGCGCAAGATCCTGTACCGGCGCAGCATCGAGCTGAAGGCCGCCTATCAGCGCATCGAGGAGCTGGCGGAGCTCGACGAACTCACCGGCTCCTACAACCGCCGCTGCATCATGCGGCTTCTCGACGCCGAGATCGAAAAATCGCGGCAGACATCGACCCCTTGCGCGATCGCACTCATCGATCTCGACTGGTTCAAGCGCATCAACGACGCCCATGGCCATCCCGTCGGCGACGAGGTGCTGCGCACCTTCGCAATCACCATTTTCGCCAACATCCGCCCGGCCGACTGCTTCGGCCGCTACGGCGGCGAGGAATTCTTGCTGCTGCTGCCGGGGACGGACGGCGATGCGGCATCGCGCACGCTCGATCGGCTGCGCGGCATCGTCGCCGATCTGGACTGGAGCGCATTCTCCCCGGGCATGCGCGTGACCATTTCCGCGGGCGTCGTGACGCTGCGCGACAACGATACCGCCGACACGTTTCTCGTGCGCGCCGACAGCGCGCTCTATTCCGCCAAGGCACAGGGGCGCAACCGCATTGCAACCAGCTGATCAATCCATTTTCTCCCGGCGCGACCGAAGCCGCTGCCGGGCCGAACGCGCCAGGACAGGGCAATGAGATCTAAATCCGCCAAATCATCCGAGAATCTGCTCGAGGAATTGCAAACCGCGCTCTCGCACGGCACCGTCGCGCACCGGGTCGAGACGCTGCGCCGCGTCACAGATCTCTTCGTGGGCAACGCCTCGGACTATTCCGACGACCACGTTCGTGTGTTCGATGACGTGTTCCAATGCCTGATCGAGCAGATCGAGACGTCCGCCAAGGCGCTGCTCGCCGACCGCCTCGCACCGATCGCGGCTGCGCCGCCGAAGATCATCCGCACGCTCGCGCTCGACGAGGTGATTGAGGTTTCCGGCCCGGTGCTGTCGAAATCCGAACGGCTGGACGAGGAGATCCTGATCGAGATCGCGCGCACCAGGGGTCAAGCCCATCTCAAGGCGATCTCGCTACGGCGGGTGCTGTCGGAAGCGCTGACCGACGTGCTGGTGACCCGCGGCGACGAGGACGTGGTGCAATCGACCGTCAGCAATCCGGGTGCGCAACTGTCGGAGGGAAGTCTCGCCGACCTCGTGACCCGCGCCGAGCGTGACGACGACCTCGCCAGTTGCATCGGCCTGCGGCCCGACTTGCCCCGCCATCATTATTTGAAGCTGGTCGCAAAGGCCTCCTTGGCCGTGCGCAGGAAGCTGGAGGCCGCGCACCCCGAGTTCGCGGACGACGTGTCCAGCGTGGTCCAGGAAGCGGCCCAGCGAATCCGCGCCGCCAGCATGACCAGGCAGACCGAGAGGGCGCGCGCGCTGGTGAAGTCGCTGCATGAGGACGGCCGCCTCACCGAGCTCCAGGTCGCCACCTTCGCGGAGCAGGGCAAGTTCGACGAGACCAATGCGGGGCTCGCGGCGCTTGCGGGCGTCGCAGTCGAGACCGCCGAGACCATGATGATCGAAAGCCGGATCGAGGGCGTGATGATCCTCGCCAAGGTCGCGGCCATGCAATGGTCGAGCGTCCGCGCCATCATTGCCCTGCGCGAGAAGCTCTCAGGCGGCTCGCAGACCGACATGCTGACGCTGCGCGACGCTTACGAGGCGCTGCGCAGCTCGACGGCGCAGCAGGTTCTGCGCTTCCACCGCATGCAGCAGGGCGCGACGCCGGCGGCGTGAAGCCGGCAAGCTAGTAGCGTAGGACCTTCGCCCCCGCCAGCGCCCCAATTGCCGCCACCAACGCGGTGGCGAGCGTGTACCAGGTCGCGACGAACAGCGGCGAGTCGTCGGTACAGTGCGAGGCGTACAGCGTCGCGGCAAGGCCCGCCGACACCAGGCCAGCGAGCGCACCGGCGAGTGCGGGATGGGACGGCGCACCGTGGCGAAGGCCGAACAGGGCCCCAGCAAGCAGCGGCAGCGACATCGCAGGGATTGCGAACAGGCATACCCTGGAATTCTTGCCCATCAATCGCATCGTCATCGGCATGGCCGGCGCCATCATCGCCTCGCTACCGATCGCCACCGCGAGCAGCCCGACCGGCAGCAGCAGTAGCCAGCCCCAGCCACGCAGCAAGGCTTCGGGACGCGACAGATGCAGGCTGACGATGATCGCGGGAATCGCGAGCGACAGTGTGACCGCGAATTTCATGTCGAAGAACGGGTTGTGCATCGCCGTCATCACATCGTGACGCACACCGAGAAAGGTGGCGAAGATCAGGATCGACAGCGGCGCAGCGACCAGCAGCGCCATGGTCAGCACCGCGCCGACGCGCGGCGGACGATGGGCGTTGTCGGCCGCGAGCGAGCGAATGAGTTGATCGGTGTCCATGACTACTGGTCCCGCAGTTTGGCAGTCAGCGCGGCAAGTCCGCGATGTAGCGCGACCCGCACCGCGCCCTCGCTCATCGAATATTTCACCGCCGTGTCCTTGATCGAGGTGCTGTCGACCGCGATCGACTGCAACACGTCGCGCTGGCGCTGCGGCAGCGTATTGAGCTGGCTGGCGACCTCGCTGGCCGAAGCGGTCTCCTGCGGCGCCTCGCCCGGCAGGGTCTCGGCGAAATCGTCGATGTTGACGAAGATCCGCCTGCCCCGTCGCCGCAGCATGTCGATCAGCTTGTTGCGGCCGATCGCAAACAGCCACGGGGCGAAGGGGGCTTCGCTGTCCCAAGTGTGCCGCTTCAGATGCACCGCCAACAAAATCTCCTGCACGATATCCTCGGCCTGGTCGGGAGGCTGCCCGGCCCGAGCCAGGCCGCGCCTCGCGGCAGCGCGCAGCACAGGCGCGACCGCCTTCAACAGGCGATGATACGCCGCGTCATCGCCTGCCATGGCCGACCGCATCAGGCCGGTCCACTCGTCCTCACGTCCGCGCACGCGCGCCCCTCACCATGCAATTCGGCCGCTCTTTCAGTTTGTTACGCTGGCATCAGCCAGATCACGAATTCGTGATCTTGCTTGGCCACGCGACCGATGCGGCCGTCAGGATCTGCGACGGCTCATAACACCGATCGGTCCAGTCCGCACCCCGCGGCCGGCTGCGAAGGCAGCGGTTTTGCCGCGCTTTTGCCCGGTGTGGCCCGAAGATTCCCATTTTCTGCCCCGCTGTGGTCACGCCCCAGGGTCTCTGTTCAGTCCCGGGACGGGCGGAATTTGGGGAGATCGTCAACATGATGAAAGCCAGCGGGCGCGCGGCCCTGATTCTCCTGGCCGGGCTTTTCTTGCTGTTCGGGGGCGTTGCACAGGCGGCGCCGAATTCAGCCGCAAGCAGCAAGTCGGACAGCCCGGGCAAACAGGCCGACACGGTCAAGCCGACCAAGCAGCGGCATCACACGTCGCGTCACCGCGACAACACCAAGACGGCAGAAAAATCCGACGACAAGGCCGACAAGAAGGACGCCGCGGCAACGGCCGATGAGACGAAGGCCGACAATCGTGACGCGCCGACTTCGAGCCAGATGCCGCCGGAAATCGCCAACGCCAATGCGCAACTCGCCGCCGCCGATACGCCGACCGCGGCTGCCGCTTCCGCAATGACGGGCCGGGCCAACGACAACGTCCAGGCCGCGGCCGATAATACCGCCGCCCCGAACGCCGAGAGCCAGGTCGTCGCACCCGATCAGCTCAACGACATCGACCGCGCCCTGCAACAGGACAACACGCCGGCGCAGAGGGCGGTGATCGACGCGCAGCCGCGTCCGGCGCCGGTGATGGCAAGCAGCCAGCAGAGCTCGGCCTGGGACCAGAGCTCCCTGGTCGGAAAAATCTTCATCGGCGTCGGCACGCTGCTGACGCTGGCCTCAGCCGCGCGCATGTTCATGGCGTGACTTTGGCTTGATTTTGGCCTGATCGCCGGCCCGCGGGACCTGGTCCGGAACGCGCATCTGGCCGCGTGTTCCGGCCGTCCTTGCGCCGATGGCTTTGCGGCCTCTTGAAGCCCACCGCGCCAGCGGGCACATTGCCCGCTCAACCAAAAGCGTGGGTGGAGCATGAGCACGTTCGAACACATCATCGTCGAAAGCAAAGGCGCGGTCGGCATCATCAAGCTGAACCGGCCGAAGCTGCTCAACGCACTCTCCTTCGGCGTCTTCCGCGAGATCGCCGCGGCCGTCGACGATCTCGAAGCCGATAACGCCATCGGCTGCATCGTCGTGACCGGCAGCGAGAAGGCGTTTGCTGCCGGCGCCGACATCAAGGAGATGCAGCCGAAAAGCTTCATCGACATGTTCTCGGAGGATTTTGCCGCGATCGGCGGCGATCGGGTCGCGCGCTGCCGCAAGCCGACGATCGCCGCGGTCGCAGGCTATGCGCTCGGCGGCGGCTGCGAGCTCGCGATGATGTGCGACTTCATCATCGCCGCCGACACCGCCAAATTTGGTCAACCCGAAATCACGCTCGGCACCATCCCCGGCATCGGCGGCACCCAGCGCCTGACCCGTGCGATCGGCAAGTCCAAGGCGATGGACCTTTGCCTCACCGGCCGCATGATGGATGCGGCCGAAGCCGAGCGCAGCGGCCTGGTCAGCCGCATCGTTCCCGCCGACAAGCTGATGGACGAGGTGATGGCCGCGGCCGAGAAGATCGCCGCGATGTCGCGGCCTGCGGTCGCGATGGCCAAGGAAGCGGTCAACCGCGCCTTCGAGACCACGCTCGCCGAGGGCATGAGCGTCGAGCGCAATCTGTTCCACTCGACCTTCTCGCTGGAGGACCGCTCCGAGGGCATGGCGGCGTTCATCGAGAAGCGGAAGCCGGTGAACAAGAACCGGTGAGCAGGCAAACGGTCAGGCTGTTGTAAGGCTCTGCCGCTTTCCCGCGGAATCCCTGTGACGTGCCTGCAACAAGCACGGAATACATGGGGGTTTCCCCCGCGGCAGTTTGCCTGCGGGACCTCGGCTGGTTAAACAGCTAAGAGAGCCGCCGTCGGCGGGGGCGGACAGCCGGGATTTGCGGATTACATGATTGGGCGTGCCGCCAGAGTTGGTCGCGTGATGACGCGGCATCGATCGGGCGTGGCTCCTGTGCTCGCGACATGGACCACGCTGGCGCTCTGTTGCGCCCTGCCCTCCGCCGCACGGGCGGAAGCGCTGCCCGAAGCGCTCGCCAAGGCCTACCAGACCAATCCGCAACTCAATGCCGAGCGTGCGCGCCAGCGCGCCACCGACGAGAACGTGCCGCAGGCGCTCGCCGGCTACCGGCCACAGATCGTGGCAAGCCTCAGCGCCGGGCTGCAATCGGTGCGCAACCTGCTGCCCGACAATACCATCCAGACCGCCAATCTGAAGCCATGGATCATCGGCGTCACCGTGTCGCAGACCCTGTTCAACGGTTTCCGCACCGCCAACAACGTGCGAGCCGCCGAACTCCAGGTCCAGTCGGGCCGCGAGGCGCTGCGCAACGTCGGCCAGGGCGTGCTGCTCGACGCGGTCACCGCCTACACCAACGTGCTCGCCAACCAGTCGCTGGTCGAGGCGCAGCGCTCCAACGTCGCCTTCCTGCGCGAAACGCTTTCGGTCACCCAGCGGCGCCTCAACGCCGGCGACGTCACGCCGACCGACAGCGCCCAGGCCGAGGCGCGGCTCAACCGCGGGCTCTCCGACCTCAACGCCGCGGAAGTCGCGCTGGCGGTGAGCCAGGCGGTTTACGCGCAGGTGATCGGCAATGCGCCGTCGCAGCTTCGAACGGCCGAAGTCGTCGACCGCTATCTGCCGAAGAGCCGCGAAGACGCGCTGACGATGGCGATCCGTCAGCACCCGGCGGTGATGGCGGCGGGCTTCGATGTCGATGTGGCCTCCACCAACATCCGCGTTGCCGAAGGCGCGTTGCTGCCGAGCGCCAGCGTCCAGGGCAGCGCCAGCAAGAGCCGCAACAACGACCCGACGCTGGGCACCTTCGCCGAAGATCAGGCCTCGATCGTCGCCAATGTCACCGTGCCGATCTACGACGGCGGCCAGGCCGCCGCACAGACCCGGCAGGCCAAGGAAATCACGGCGCAGAGCCGGCTCGTGCTCGATCAGGTGCGCAATCAGGCGCGCACGGCGGCGGTCAGCGCCTGGGTTGCCAATGAAGGCGCCAAAATCGCGGTCTCGGCCTCGGAGTCCGAAGTGAAGGCCGCGACCGTCGCGCTCCAGGGCGTGCAGCGCGAGGCCGCCGGCGGACAGCGCACGACGGTGGATGTGCTGAACTCGCAGGCCGATCTGATCCAGGCCAAGGCCCGCCTGATCGGCGCCAATCGCGACCGCGTGATCGCTTCCTACACGCTGCTCAGCGCCGTCGGCCATCTCGACGTCAAGACCTTGGGCCTGAACACGCCGGACTATCTGCCCGAGGTGCACTACCAGCAGGTCCGCGACGCCTGGCACGGCCTGCGCACGCCATCGGGGCAGTAGTTTCAATCGTCTGGCTTGGTGCCGATGAAAAGCCGCCGCATCCATCTGATGGGAGCCTCCGGCTCCGGCGCGACGACGATCGGCCGCGCGCTCGCGAGCCGGCTTGCGCTGCCGCATCACGACAGCGATGATTATTTCTGGCTGCCGACGGCGCCGCCCTACCAGACCACGCGCCCCGCTGCCGAGCGTCTGCGCCTGATGCGCGAGATGTTTCTGCCGCGGCTCGATTGGGTGCTGAGCGGAACGGTCACCGGCTGGGGCGACGAGTTCATCCCATTCTTCGATCTCGTCGTCTTTGTGACGACGCCGCGCGAGCTTCGCTTGCAGCGCCTGCGTGACCGCGAGGCTACGCATTTCGGAGCGGATGCCGTCGCACAGGGCGGCTGGCGTCATGAGGAGGCGGAGTCGTTCGTCGACTGGGCCTCGCACTACGAAGCCGGCGATCGCGAGGGTCGCAGTCTCGCAAGAGATGAGGCGTGGCTCGCGAAGCTGCCCTGCCCGGTCGTGCGCGTCGACGGCTCACGCCTGCTTGCGGACCTCGTCGAGCAGCTATGCAGCGAAGCGCAGCGGCTGCCGGGCTGATGTGATACTGTCACGATGCCACTGCCAAATAATAATACAGGGAGAGAAACCATGCTCAGCCGACGCAGCGTCCTGCTTGCCTCCCTTGCCGCCGGAGTTGCCATGTCGAACAAAGCCCACGCACGTGCCGCGCAGCCCGCCACTCCGGTCAATTTCGACGTCCCGGCCCATGCCTGCGACTGTCACACCCACATCCATGGCGATGTCGAAAAATTTCCGTTCTTCGCGGGCCGCGTCTACACGCCGGAACCGGCTTCGCCGGAGGAGATGGCCGCGCTGCACAAGGCGCTGCATATCGAGCGCGTGGTGATCGTGACGCCGAGCGTCTACGGCACCGACAACTCGTCGACGCTGTTCGGCATGAAAGCGCGTGGCGCGGCCGCGCGCGGGGTGGCCGTGATCGACGACAAAACGACCGAGGCCCAGCTTGACACGATGCAGGCAGACGGCTTTCGCGGTGTCCGCCTCAATCTCGCGACCGGCGGCGTCAACGACCCCAATGTCGGCCGGCCGCGCTTCACCGCCGCAGTCGAGCGCATGAAGGCGCGCGGTTGGCACGTGCAGCTCTACACGACGCTTCCCATGATCTCGGCGATCAAGGACCTCGTCGAGACGGCGCCAGTACCCGTTGTATTCGACCATTTCGGCGGCCTTGAGGCCTCGCTTGGGCTGGAGCAGCCGGGATTTTCCGACCTGGTCGCGCTGGTGAAATCCGGCAAGGCCTATGTCAAGATTTCCGGCGCCTATCGCTCCTCGAAGCTCGCGCCCGACTATCAGGACATGGTGCCCTATGCCCGCGCACTGATCGCGGCGAATGCGGACCGCATCGTCTGGGGCACGGACTGGCCGCATCCGGATTCGAGCCGTGTCGAGGGACGCAAAGCCACCGACATCGCGCCGCTCTACCAGATCGACGACGGCCGCCTGCTCAACCAGCTTCCGGTGTGGGCGCCGGATGCAGATGTGCGCAAGAAGATCCTGGTCGACAACCCGGCGCAACTCTACGGGTTCTGAGTCGCGCCAAGCGCAATTCGGTTCAACGACCGCGACACGGTTCCACAATGAGGCGTGGAACTGTTGTCGCGAAGGCACAAACTCGTTGGACTCACACGACGTGTTTGTGCTCTCGTCCGTTTCTCACCCTTCTGGTTGAGGCGGCGATTCTTTTTCGGGGCTACGCACACGCACAGATTTCATTTGTTCGTGCGGGTGCATGCCTTTATCGCATTATTTTGCCGCGCTTTTTTCCGGCATTGGAATTGGTTTCACCGTGGCCGCCCCCATCGGACCGATGGGCATGCTGTGCATACAGCGCACATTGGCATCCGGCATGGCCACGGGCCTCGCAACCGGCTTCGGCGCCGCGACCGTGCATCTCACCTACAGCGCTCTCGCGGTTTTAGGACTGGGCTCGCTGGCACAGCCCTGGGTCGAGGCCAATGCCGCCGGCTTCGGCACCGTCTCGGCGCTCACGCTGCTGTGGTTCGCGATCCGGACCCATCGCGGCTCGGTCGCGCTCCAGACGACCGACGTCGTCGACAACGTGCATCTGGCGCGGGCCTATCTCAGCGCCATCGCGCTTGGGTTCACCAATCCGCTGACCGTCATCCTGTTTCTGGCTGCGCTGCACGCCTTTTCAATGCAGACCGCGGCAGCCCCGCTGATCGCCGGTGTCTTCGTCGGTTCCGCGATCTGGTGGACCGTGCTCAGCACGATCGTGGCAATGGCGCGGTCACGGCTGACGCCGCGCATGCTGTCGATGAGCAGTCGGTTGGCCAGCTTGATGCTGCTGGGCCTCGGCACCATGATGCTGGTGCGGATCGCGCAGCGGATGCTGTGATTGGCGGCGTCAGCGTGCGCGGCGGGAGAAGAAGGAGATCAACACCGGCAGCGTCACCAGGATCACGATAGGGGCGAGCATCATGCCTGTCACCACGACCACCGCAAGCGGCTTCTGCACCTGCGAGCCGATGCCTTCCGACAGCGCGGCCGGCAACAGGCCGATGCCGGCGACGACGCAGGTCATCAGCACCGGCCGAAGCTGCAATTCGCCGGTGCGTATCACCGCGCTCATGCGGTCCATGCCCTCTTCGATGAGTTGGTTGAACTGCGACAGGATGATGATGCCGTCCATCACGGCGATGCCGAACAGCGCGATGAAGCCGATCGCCGCCGAGACACTGAAGGCGGTACCTGTGATCAAGAGACCGAGCACGCCGCCGAAGATGGCCATCGGAATCACGCTCATGGCGAGCAGCGTGTCGGTCATCGAGCCGAAATTGAACCAGAGCAGGACGCCGATCAGCGCCAGCGAGATCGGCACCACGATCGACAATCGCCGGATCGCGTCCTGGAGATTGCCGAATTCGCCGACCCAGTCCATGTGCGCGCCGGGCGGCAGTTGCACCTGAGCGGCGATCTTCTGCTGCGCCTCGCGGATGGCGCTGCCGAGGTCGCGTTCCCGTACCGAGAACTTGATCGGCAGATAGCGCTCCTGCTGCTCGCGATAAATGTAGGCCGCACCCGAGACGAGGCTGATGGTGGCGACCTCGCTCAGGGGGATCTGCGTGACGGTGCCGTTCGGTCCGGGCGCACCGATCCGCAAATTCTGGATCGCCTCGGCGCTCCTGCGGAATTCCGGCGCAAGACGAACGATGATCGGGAAGTGGCGGTCACTTCCTGCCTCGTAGATGTCACCGGCGGTGTCGCCGCCGATCGCGACCTTGATGGTGGCGTTGATGTCGCCCGGCGCGAGGCCATAGCGCGCGGCCTTGGCACGGTTGATATCGATCTGGATGGTCGGCTGCCCCAGTGAGGTGAACACGGCAAGGTCGGTGACGCCCTGCACGGTTGATAGCACCGACTTGATCTTGTTGGCGGTGTCGGTCAGCGCCTGGAGATCGCTGCCGAACAGCTTGATCGAGTTCTCGCCCTTCACGCCGGAAACGGCTTCGGAGACATTGTCCTGGAGATATTGCGAGAAGTTGAACTCGACGCCGGGGAAGCGATCGTCAAGCTGCTTGAGCAGCTGCGCGGTCAACTCTTCCTTGTCGCGGGTGCCGGGCCATTGGCTGGCGGGCTTGAGCGGCGCGAAGAACTCGGCGTTGAAGAAGCCCGCGGCGTCAGTGCCGTCATCGGGGCGGCCGTGCTGCGACACCACGGATTCCACTTCAGGCCGCGCGCGGATCACCTTGCGCATCTCGTTGACGTAGGAGTTGCCTTCCTGAAGCGAGATGGTCGGCGGCAGCGTGGCGCGGATCCAGAGATTGCCCTCCTCCAGCTTCGGCAGGAATTCGAGGCCAAGCAAGCGGCTGAGCGCAACCGTCATCAGTACGAGGCCGAACGCGCCACCGAGCATGATGCCGCGGTTGGCGACGGCCCAATGCAGCACCGGCATGTAGA
The DNA here is from genome assembly GCF_023101105.1 of Bradyrhizobium sp. 155. Taxonomy (NCBI): domain Bacteria; kingdom Pseudomonadati; phylum Pseudomonadota; class Alphaproteobacteria; order Hyphomicrobiales; family Nitrobacteraceae; genus Bradyrhizobium; species Bradyrhizobium sp. 155. The sequence continues at coordinate 5,224,370 of NZ_CP064704.1, forward strand.
TCCGATGCAGGATCAGCATCACCCTGGTCTCGGTCTCATGAACATGCGCCGGCAGAATGATCGCCGACAGCGCAGGAGTGACGGTGAACGTCGCAAGCAGACCGCCGGCCAGCGCGTAGGCATAGGTCCGGGCCATCGGTCCGAAGATGTTGCCCTCGACGCCGGAGAGCGTGAACAGCGGCAGGAAGGCCGCGATGATGATGGCCGCGGCGAAGAAGATCGAACGAGAGACATCGGCCGCCGCGCTGAGGATGGCGTGGCTTTTCATGCCGAACAGCGTCTCGGACGACATCTGCTCGGATTCCGACATCGGCGTCGTCTGCGTCAGGCGCCGGAAGATCGCCTCCACCATGATGACGGTGGCATCGACGATCAGGCCGAAATCGATCGCGCCGACCGACAACAGGTTCGCCGATTCCCCCCGTAGCACCAGGATGATCACCGCGAAGAACAGCGCGAACGGAATGGTGGCGCCGACGATCAGCGCACTGCGGAGATCGCCGAGGAATATCCACTGCAGCAACACGATCAGCAGAATGCCGATCACCATGTTGTGGAGCACAGTGTGGGTCGTGAGGTCGATCAGGTCGCCGCGGTCATAGATGCGCTCGATGCGCACGCCGGGGGGCAGGATGCTGGAGTCGTTGATGGTTTGAACGAGTTGGTGGACGCGCTTGATGGTTGGCGAGCTCTGCTCGCCGCGGCGCATCAGGACGATGCCTTGCACGATGTCGTCGGACTCATCGAGGCCGGCGATGCCGAGACGGGGCTTCTGGCCGACGGTGACGGTGGCGACGTCCTTGACCAGCACCGGATTGCCGTTGGTCTGCGAGACCATGGTGTTGGCGAGGTCGTCGATCGAGCGGATCAGGCCGACGCCGCGCACCACGGCCGATTGCTGACCGATATTGACGGTGTTGCCGCCGACATTGACGTTGGAATTGCCGACCGCCTGGAGCAATTGCGGCAGCGTCAGGCCGTTGGCGACCAGCTTGTTGAAGTCGACCTGGAGCTCGTAGGTCTTGCTCTTGCCGCCCCATCCGGTGACGTCGATCACGCCGGGCACGGCACGGAAGCGCCGCTGGAGGATCCAGTCCTGGATGGTCTTGAGGTCGAGCACGCTGTAGTTCGGCGGGCCGACGAGACGGTAGCGGAAGATTTCGCCAATTGGACTGAGCGGCGAGATCTGCGGCTGCACATTGCCGGGCAGCGGCGCGAGCTGCGCCAGGCGGTTCAACACCTGCTGCAATGCCTCGTCATAGGTGTAAGCGAACGAGAACTGCAGTTTGACGTCGGAGAGGCCGTAGAGCGAGATGGTGCGAATGGTCGTCACGTTCTTCAGACCCGCGACCTGGGTCTCGATCGGAATGGTGATGTAGCGCTCGATCTCCTCCGCCGACAGGCCCGGGCTCTGCGTCACGATGTCGACCATCGGCGGAGTCGGATCGGGGTAAGCCTCGATGTTGAGCTGGTTGAACGCGATCAGGCCGCCGATGAGGACGGCGACGAACATCCCGACCATTAGGAAGCGCCGGTTGACGGCAAGGGCGACGAGGCGATCCATTCAGGTCTTCAGCTTGTCTTTTCCCGGCCCGTCGATCAGCTGCCGGACGCGGCGCGGTCGATGAACAGGCTGCCTTTGGTGACCACCTGCTCGCCGGGCTTGAGATTGCTGGTGACCTCGACGAGGTTGCCATTGATGAGACCGATCTTGATCTCGCGCAGCTCCACCGACTTGTCCTCGCGTGCGACCCAGAGGCGGACCTTGTCGGCTTCGTAGATCAAGGCCTGCTTCGGTACCGCCGGCGCGGCGCGGTCGCCGGACGAATAGATCGTGACGTTGGCGAACATCTCCGGCTTCAGCAGGCCATCCTTGTTGTCGATGGTGGCGCGGACCAGCAGGCGGCGGGTGTTCGGATCGATCGCGGCGGCGACGTAGTTGACCTTGGCGGTCAAGGGGCGGCCCGGGAGCGCCATCACGTTGACGGTGATGTCCTGCCCGATGCACACGGCAGCCGCATCGCTCTCGCGCACGAAGGCGGTGAGCCAGACGGTGGAGAGATCGCCGACCACGAAGACCGGATCGCTGGCGCCCGAATTGACGTACTGGCCGGGGCCAATTTTACGCTGCACGACCGTGCCTGCGATTGGCGAATAGATCGTGACTTCCGGATTGATGACGCCTTTGTCCTGGAACGCCTTGATGGTCTCGTCGGTGAAGCCGAGGATCCGCAGCTTGTTGCGCGCGGCTTCCAGCGCTGTCGCCGAGGAGCGCATGTCGTTCTGCGCTTGAACCTGGGTCGCTTCCGCCTGCTGATAGTCCTTCAGTGGGATGGCATGGCCCTCGTAGAGGTCCTTGGCGCGCTTGAACTGGATATCGGCAAGATCGATCGCCGACTTGGCCTTGTTCTGCGAGCTCATCGCCGCAATGAAATCGTTCTGGGCCTGCACGGTGTCGGCGGCCTCGATCGTGAACAGCGGTTGGCCTTGCTTCAGCACCTCGCCTGGCTTGGCGAGCAGCTTGGTCACCCGGCCTGCATAGGGTGAAAACACCGGCGTCGAACGGTCCTCGTCGACTGCGACCTTGCCCTCGGTGACATACTCGGCGCGGAAGGTCTTGGCCTTGACCGGCTCGATCGTCAGCGCCGCCCATTCGGACGGCGTCGGCGTGAAGTTCTGCGCATTTCTGCGCGATTGGCTGGAGATCTCGGAGTGGCTCTTCTCCTTGGCTCCCGCATAGAGGAAGCCGTAGGCCCCGGCACCGGCAAGAGCTAGTAAAACTACGGATGTAATTACCCGTTGTTTTGTAAGCACCTGCAATCGCTTGGTATTTTCAACTACCATGGGGCCCGGTCATGTCTGCGATGATACCGGCGGATGCCTCCGTCATCGGTCGCGCTAATAGTGCCGAATTGTAATTTCAAACAACCTAAAAAACACCGGGCGCCTTTCGGTTTGCGTTAAAAATTTGCGACACGTCAGCTTCACGTCAGCTTATCGCAGGCCACTCTGCCGGATGACTGCCGAGCGGCATCGCCGGACGGCTCCATTGCGCCCGCGTCTTCGACAGCAGTGCCGAATGGCGCACCGCCTTCAACGTGCCGAAGCCAGATGGCATGCCCTCGATGAATGCAGCATGTACGGCCTCACCCGTAATATCCGGGGTATTCAGGCCCTTTTCGAGCCGTCCGAGATTCCACAGCCAGCGCCCGGTCTGCGCCAGCGACACGCGCACGTGCCAGCTGCCGCCTTCGCGGGCCTGGCGGGCCTTGGCCATCATCGCGCCGAACGCCATCAGATAGCCGGTGGCGTGGTCGAGCATCTGCGCCGGCAATTCCTTCGGTCCATCGATGCCGGCAGCCTGTCCTTCGGCATGGTTGAACCCGGTCGTGGTCTGCACCAGCGAATCGAAGCCGCGCCGTTCAGCCCAGGGACCGGCATGGCCATAGGCTGACAGCGTTACGTAGACGATGCCGGGGTTGATTGTCGCTGCGTCCTCCGGCGTGAAGCCGAGAGCGGCAAGCGCGCGCGGGCGATAGCCTTGCGAGAAGATATCGGCGTCTCTCAAGAGCTCGCGCAACTGCGCACGCCCGGCCTCGCTTTTCAGCTCGATGAAGGTGGTGAGCTTGCCGCGCCCGGTGTCGATGGTCAGCCACGGAATGGCCGGCAGTTCGGGGCCTGACACGAGCAGCACATCCGCGCCGTGCGCGGCGAGCGTGCGGCCGGCGACGGGCCCCGCGATGACGCGAGAGAGATCGAGCACGCGCAGGCCTGCGAGCGGGCGATCGCCTTTTGGCAATCGTTGCGGCCATGGCTTCGGCGGGGCCTCGCCGATCTTCTCGATCGAGACCAGCGGCAATTCGGCGAGCGCGCGGGCCTGCGGCAGCGCCGACCATTCGTCGTACGAACGCATCAGGGCAACGACGCCGCCCGCGGCGTAGGTCGCAGTCTCGAAATCCTCGCTCTTCCATTGCATCAATGCGGCCTGCACCTTCTCGCGCTCGGGTTCGCAGCCGAGCACCTTGCAGACGGCGTCGCGATGATGCGGGAAATTGGTGTGGCAGCGGACGAAGCGGTTGTCGCCGGTTCTGTAGACGCCGGCGATGGCGTCCCAAGCGGGCGGCGGCGGCTTGTCGTCGACGCGCAAGTAGCGCTCGGAGCGGCATTCGGCGACGGCATGGCGCAGGTCGACGCTGACGTCCTGCGCTTCGCCGCTGCGCAATCTCCAGATTTCGGCGGCGGCAAGGCCGGCGGCGGCGATCGTTGTCTGGCCGGCAATTGCGACGCGAAATGAGGACGGGATCTGCGGCTCCTCGCCCGTCAGCCGGACGCGCGCGAGCGCGGCGGCGTCACCGCCAGCGGAGGTCCAGATGTTGCTGAGAATCTCGGTGGGGCTTTGCATGACCCTTCTCTCCCTTTAGTTTGCGACCATCGCATTAGCACACAAGGACATGCAATGGCCGCCATCGATCCTCTCACCGCAGGCGCCGTGTTCATCGCAACGGCGGCCACCGACGCGGTCTATGTCATGTTCACCTCGGCCGTGATCGCGCGCAAGCGCGTGCCCGCGGCGAACTGGAGCGCGGTCTGGTACATGCTCTCCTCCTATGCGGTGATCAGCTACACCGAAAACGCTTTCTATGTGGCTTTCGCGGCGATCGGCTCCTGGGCCGGCGCCTACGTCTCACTGACATTCCTGCACCGCCCGCCCGGCGGCCCGCCGGTGGGGGCGGCACCGGAGTGAGGGCCGCTGTTTCCACACGGTCATTGCGAGCGAAGCGAAGCAATCCAGAGTCTTTCCGCGGTGGCAGTCTGGATTGCTTCGTCGCAAGAGCTCCTCGCAATGACGATCTGGAGGCTTTTGGGCATCTCTCGAAACAGCTACACTAGCTGCGACCAACAAAAAAGGAAAACCAACCAATGGATCTCGGTCTCAAGGGCAAGAACGCCATCGTACTTGGCGGGACGCGCGGCATCGGGCGGGCGATTGCGGCGACGCTGGCCGGCGAAGGCAGCAATGTCGCGGTGTGTGCACGCAACGCGGACCAGGTTGCCGCCACGGTTACGGAGTTGAAGGCCAGCGGGATCCGCGCGACCGGCGGTCCGGTGGATGTCACGGACGGCGCGGCACTGAAATCCTGGATCGAGAATGCTGCAAAGGAGCTTGGCGGCATCGACATGCTGTTCTCTAACGCGGGTGCAATGGCACAAGGCCATGATGCCGCGTCGTGGGAGCAGAATTTTCGACTCGACCTGCTCGGCGCCGTGCACGCGTTCGACGCCGCGCGGCCGTTCCTCGAGGCTAGTGGCGACAAGGGTGGCGACGCCGCCTTCGTGATCATCTCATCGATCTCCGCGGCGCAAGCGGACACGGCGAGTTCCTACGGCCCGATCAAGGCTGCGTTGATCCACATGGCCAAGGGGCTGGCACGGCAGTACGCGAAGAAGAAGATCCGCGTCAACGTGGTCTCGCCAGGCACGGTCTATTTCAAGGGCGGCGTCTGGAATACGATCGAGCATAACATGCCCGAGCGCTACAATGATGCGATGAAGCGTAACCCCACCGGCCGCATGGCGACGCCGCAGGAGATCGCGAGCGCAGCGGTGTTTCTGGCGAGCCCGGTGTCGGGGTTCACCACGGGCTCCAATCTGGTGGTGGACGGCGCGATCTCGAACCGGGTGAATTTTTAGAACAGACTCGTCATTGCGAGCGTAGCGAAGCAAATCCAGTATTTCTCCGCGGTGACAGTCTGGATTGCTTCGCTGCGCTCGCAATGACGGGACGAGCGAGACGCGGCCCCCACCCTCAATGAAAATCCCGCGACGGCGGCAGGATGCGGACGTTGCGGGGGTGGCGAAGTTTTTGCGCGGGCGCATCCGTGTGGGCGCGGGGATCGTCGTTGAGCGGCTCGATCGGGGCGACGCCTGCCGGCACCGGATGCTTGCGGCCGAGGGCGTCGTTGGCGAGGCCGACCAGATCGTGCGAGCGGTCGATCATCCGCTGGGCGATCAGATGCGTCACCTTTTCGGGACTGCTCTGGATGTAGCCCTCGACGAGGATGAGGCGTGCGCCCATCACCTCCTTCCGGTACTGCTCCATGATCTTCGGCCACACCACGACATTGGCGATGCCGGTTTCGTCCTCCAGTGTCATGAACACGACGCCGCTGGCGCTGCCCGGCCGCTGCCGTACCAGCACGACGCCGGCACAGCGGACACGGCGCCGCTCGTTGTCGTGATTGATGTCCTTGCAGGCGACGATGCGCTCGCGCGTAAACATCTCCCGCAAAAATTCAATCGGATGGCCTTTGAGCGAAAGGCGAATGGTCTGGTAGTCCGCGACCACCTGTTCGGCGCGCGGCATCACCGGCAACGGCCTGGCGTGCTCGTCCGGCTGCTCGCGTGCGGTGGCCACCTCGAACAGCGGCAGCGGCACATCGTCGGGCAGGCGCCGCACCTGCCACAGCGCCTCGCGGCGGTCGAGCCCGAGCGAGCGGAACGCGTCGGCATCGGCGAGCAGGATCAACGCGCGCTTGGGCAGGCCGGTGTCGCGGGCGAAGTCTTCCAGCGATGTGAAGGGCCGGCGGTTGCGGGCGGCGACGATGCGGTCGGCCCAGTCGGGCGCTCTCTCCACATGGTCATTCCGGGACGCGCCTCTTTTCAGCCTTTCCTCATCCTCGTCCAGCCAGTGGAAACCGTCGATCTGGCGGAAGCCGAGACGTACCGCGCAATATCCGCCGTTTCCCTGCTCCAGCGTGCTCTGCGCAAAACTGTAGGACACATCGATCTCGCGCACCTCGACCCCGTTCTTGCGGGCGTCGCTGACGATCTGCGCCGGGGCGTAAAAGCCCATCGGCTGCGAGTTCAGGAGGCCGCAGCAGAATGCATCAGGGTGATAATGCTTCAGCCATGAGGAGATATAGACAAGCTGCGCGAAGCTTGCGGCATGGCTCTCCGGAAAACCGTAACTGCCAAACCCCTTGATCTGTTCGAAACAGTTTCTGGCAAAATCAGGCGCATAACCGCGCGCGATCATGTTGCCGATCATCTTGTCTTCGAACTTGTCGATGGTACCGACATTGCGGAACGTTGCCATCGCACGGCGCAGGCCGTTGGCCTCCTCGGCCGTGAACTTCGCGGCTTCGATCGCGATCCGCATCGCCTGCTCCTGGAACAAGGGCACGCCGAGCGTCTTGTGCAGCACCCTGTAAAGCTCGTCCTTGTCGCCATGATCCGGCGACGGAGACGGATAGCTCACCTTTTCCAGGCCGTTCCGCCGCCGCAGATAAGGATGCACCATGTCGCCCTGGATCGGACCAGGCCGCACGATCGCGACCTCGATCACGAGATCGTAGAAGGTCCGCGGCCTCAGCCGCGGCAACATGTTCATCTGCGCGCGGCTCTCGACTTGGAACACGCCGAGCGATTCCCCGTCGCACAGCATGTCGTAAACCCTGGAATCATCCTGCGGGACGCTCGCCAGCATCCAGCGTTCGCCCTTGTGCTGCTCGATCAAATCAAAGCATTTGCGGATGCAGGTCAGCATGCCCAGCGCGAGCACGTCGACCTTCATCATGTTGAGCGCGTCGACGTCGTCCTTGTCCCATTCGATGAAGGTGCGATCGTCCATCGCGGCGTTGCCGATCGGCACATAGGTATCGAGCCGGTCCTGCGTGAGCACATAGCCGCCGACATGCTGAGACAGATGACGCGGGAATTCGATCAACTCGGTCGCGAGCTCGACAGCGAGGTTGATCATGGAATTTTGCGGATCGAGGCCGGCCTGCCTGACCTGCATGTCGTTGAGACCCTTGCCCCAGCTGCCCCAGACGGTGTCGGCGAGTGCGGCGGTGACGTCCTCGGTCAGGCCCAGCGCCTTGCCGACGTCGCGGATGGCGCTGCGCGGGCGATAATGGATGACGGTGGCGATGATCGCGGCGCGATGACGGCCGTAACGCCGATAGACATACTGCATCACCTCCTCGCGCCGCGAATGCTCGAAATCGACGTCGATGTCGGGCGGCTCCAGCCGCTCCTTGGAGATGAAGCGCTCGAACAGCAGATCGACCTTGGTCGGGTCGACCGAGGTGATGCCGAGCACGTAGCAGACCGCCGAATTCGCCGCCGATCCCCGCCCCTGGCACAAAATGTTCTGGCTGCGGGCGTAATGCACGATGTCGTGCACGGTGAGGAAGTAATGCGCGTATTTCAGATCGGCGATCAGTGCGAGTTCTTTCTTCAGGGTGGCGCGCAGCTTGTCGTCGATCTTGCCGCCGAAATATTTGTCGACACCGGCCCAGGTCAGATCCTCCAGATGCCCTTGCGCGGTCTTGCCCCGCGGTACCGGCTCGTCCGGATACTGGTATTTGAGCTGATCGAGCGAGAAGGTGATCTTGTCCGCAAAGCGCATGGTCTCCGCGACAGCGTCAGGGAAATCGCGGAACAGCCGCGCCATCTCCCTGGGCGTCTTCAGAAACCGCTCGGCATTGGCTTCCAGCTTCCGGCCGATCGCCTCGATCGTGGTCTTTTCCCGGATGCAGGTCAGCACGTCCTGGAGGGGACGGCGCGCGGGATGGTGATAGAGCACCTCGTTGGTCGCAAGCAGAGGCACTTTTGCTTTTGCGGCGAGATCATCGAGCTGCGCGAGGCGACGGCGGTCGCCGCCGCGATAGACCAGGCTCGCCGCCAGCCACACGCCCTCGGCCCGACTTGCCTTCAGCTTGGCTAGGATGTCCTGCGCTTGCGTCGCATCGAAGCGATGCGGCAGTGTCAGGATCAGGAGCTGGCCTTCGGAAAACGCAAGGAGATCGGCGAAGGTGAGATGGCACTCGCCCTTCGCGATCCGCGTGATGTCGTCGCCGCGCTTGCCCCTGGTGAGAAGCTGGCACAGCCGGCCATAGGCGGCGCGGTCGCGCGGATAGACCAGGATATCCGGCGTGCCGTCGACGAAGACGATGCGGATGCCAATCAAAAGCTTCGGCTTGTGCAGCACCTCGTCATTGTCGAGCTCCTTGTAGGCACGCACCACACCGGCCAGCGTGTTGTGATCGGCAATGCCGATCGCGGGAATGCCGAGGATGCTGGCCTGATGTACATAGTCGCGCGGATCCGAGCCGCCGCGCAGGAAGGAGAAATTCGTGGTGATGCCGATCTCGGCATAAGCAGGTATGTTCATGCGAAGAGACCGTGCACATACCAACCGGGAGGAACGGGCTTGCCGTCGCCGTCGAAGCACTCCCCCTCGTAAAGACCGTCGCGAAAGATCCAGAAGCGCAAGCCTTCGGCATCTTCGATACGGAAATAATCCCGCGTCAGTTGCTTGCCGTCCTGCCGCCACCATTCCATGGCGATGCGCTCGGGGCCCTCCACCCGCACCACCGCATGCTGCGCGCGGCGCCAGGTGAATTGATGCGGCGGCCCGTCGGGCACGGTCGCGAACGGCACATTGATCGGCTCAGGCTTGTCGAACAACCGCAACGGACGCAGCGGCGGCTCAGTCTCGGTGCGCGCGGGCCATTCGGCCTGCATGGCCACGGCGAGATGATGCTGGGCAGGCGCCGCCAGCACCGCACATTCAGGGATATGGGTATCCTCAGGCAGGTGCACGACGACGCGCTTTCCGCCGATGCGCGCGGCGATGCGGTCGATCAGCGCGGCAAGCTCGTCATTGTCGTGGACATGGGCGTCGAGATCGCGCTGCTCCTGCACCACGATCTCGGTGCGGCTTGCCGACAGCCGCACCATGTCGAAGCCGAAGCCGGGATCGAGGGGATCGGCGAGTGCATCGAGACGCTCGCGGAACAGCCGGTCGACGACCGCGCTCCGCGTCACGGGACGTCCGGTTTCGACCATGATGGCGCGCACCGCGCCGTCGGTACGGAAGAATGTGGCTTCTAACCGTCGCGCGCCCTTGCCCTGCTTCTCCATCGACGCGATCAACGTATCCGCCAGGCGCGACAGCGTCATCGCGATCATGGTGTCGGTCGCGATCGGCTCGGCAAAGCGTTTCTCCACGATGTAATCAGGCGGCGGCTTTCGTGGATTGATCGGCGCATCGCCCTGCCCCAGCGCATGCGCGAGCAGCGTGGAGAACCGCGCACCGAACCGCGCCGTGATTTCGCTCGGCGTGCGCGAGGCGACATCGCCGATGGTCTTCAGGCCGGCGCGTCGCAGACCGGTGGTAATGGCCTCACCCGCGCCAAGTGCGGACACCGGAAACCGACTGATTGCCGCCGCCTCCTCGCCATCGGCAACGATGGTCCCTGAAGATTGCCGCGTCAGCGTGCGCGCGCAGACCGAGGTGCCGGCGATCGCCGCGCTGACGGCAAAGCCCTGGCGGTCGAGGGCGCGGACAAGGGTTTGCAACAGCGCAGCCTCGCCGCCGAACAGATGCGCGCAGCCGGTGATGTCGAGGAACAGCCCGTGCGGCGGATCGAGTGCCACCAGCGGCGTGAAACGATCGCACCAGTCGGCGATGTCGCCGATCGTCTTGGCATCGGCCACGGCATCGGCGTCGAACACCTTTAAATCAGGACACATCGCCCGGGCATTGGCCAAAGGCTGGCCGATATGCAGACCGAGGCGCTCGGCCGCCTCGTCCAGCGCATGGATCACCAGCGCGTTGCTGTCCTTGGCAACGACGATGCTGGGCGCATTATTTTCATGCAGTCCGACGTTGCCGAAGAACCGCTGGATCCGATCGATGGGCAGGCGCGGCAGCCACAGGCTGAGGATACGCCGACGATTCAGAGAACTGGCACTCATCACATTTCCATTCCATGATCCACCGGCCGCACGGGCCATGACGATTGCGCAGGAGCTCGGCATCGAAGCGCGGCGCCCCCCAGGCACTCCACATCGCGCCCGGCGGCGAATGCGCCGCGCGCAGCATCCATCTGGTCTCGGCGGTTGAGGGTAAAGGTTGCGCGGCCATCCGCAGCAGCAAGCCGGTGACACCAGAAGACTGCGCAGCCAGCGTCAGCTTGCGGCTCGCAACCAGATCGAACTGCCTCGTCTCGCCCCAGAGCTCGAGCACGATCGCACCCAGCGCGTCGCAGGCGAGCGCATCGGCCGCCGTGCGCAACGCACTCTCCACGTCGGCGGCGCGCACCATCACCATGCGGCGCGGATCGAGACCGATCTCGGTGAGCCCGCTCATCGACAGCGCACCGGTTTCAATTTCTGAAAAATCCTGCCGCACCCACAGCAGCGGTTTGCGTGCCGTCACGCGCCCCGCAAGTCCGGTGACAAAGCCCGTCGCGGCCGCGCCCTGACGTCCTTCGCAAAATACCTCGTGGATTGCCGCGCGTGCGAGCCCGCCCTTCAGCGCGCTGTCGGCCTCGCGATGGCCGAGCGCGACACGGTCGCGATGATGCACGACCTCCGCCGTCTCGATGCGCTCGATCTGGCCGCGCAAGGCTGCAAGCGCGCTTGTTCGTGCGCCGCTCATATACGCCGCTCCTTAAGGGTGATTGCCGATGGCTCTCAAAAAGAGAACCAGCGGCTAGCTCATTTGTTCATGATATGTTCTAATATAAAGCTAACGACGCCCCGGGAGTCAATCGAATTGGCGGGCCTTGGGATTCATGAGCTGAATCAAAGGGATTCCAATATGGACGTGCAACGCAAGCTGGAAATCCTGGCGGACGCCGCCAAGTACGACGCGTCCTGCGCCTCCAGCGGCACCGAGAGGCGGGATTCCAGCGACGGCAAGGGCATGGGATCGACCGCGCCCGGCATGGGCATTTGCCATTCTTACGCGCCGGACGGCCGCTGCATCTCGCTGCTCAAGGTGCTGCTGACCAACGCCTGCAACTACGACTGCCTCTATTGCGTCAACCGGGCCTCCTCCAACGTGCCGCGTGCCCGCTTCACCATCGACGAAGTCGTCAAGCTGACGCTCGACTTCTACCGGCGCAATTACATCGAAGGACTGTTTCTCTCCTCCGGCATCATCCGCAACCCCGACTACACCATGGAGCAGGTGGTGAGCGTCGCGCGCAAACTGCGCGAGGAGCATCACTTCCGCGGTTACATCCCTCTCAAGACGATCCCCGAGGCCGACGATGCATTGATCTCCGAGGCCGGCAAATATGCCGACCGTCTCTCCATCAACATCGAGATGCCGCAGGAGACGAGCCTGCAGCAATTCGCGCCCGAGAAAGACGTGCGCGCGATCCGCCGCACCATGGGCCGGCTGCGGCTGAAGCTGGACGAGGCCGAGGAAAGCCACAGCGCGAACACAAAAGCCAAGCCGCAGCGCTTCGCACCGGCCGGCCAAAGCACGCAGATGATCGTCGGCGCCGACGCGGCCTCCGACCACACCATCCTCCACACCAGCGCCAATCTCTACGGTTCATACAGGCTGAGGCGCGTCTATTATTCCGCGTTCAGCCCGATCCCCGATGCCAGCCGCGCGCTGCCTCTGCGCGCGCCGCCCTTGCTGCGCGAGCACCGTCTCTATCAGGCCGATTGGCTGATGCGGTTCTACGGCTTCGACGTCGGCGAGATCGTCGACGATAGCGCGATGCTGCCGCTCGACATCGATCCAAAACTCGCCTGGGCGCTGCGTCACCGCGACCGCTTCCCGCTCGACGTCAACCGCGCCAGCCGCGAGGAGTTGTTGCGCGTGCCGGGCTTCGGCACCAAGGCGGTCGAGCGCATCATCGCGGCGCGCCGCACGACCACGATCCGCGTCGCCGACCTCGCGCGGCTGCATGTGCCCCGCAACAAGGCGCTGCCGTTCATCGTCCTCAGCGATCACAAGCCCCCGCCGCATCGCCTCGACGAGGCACTGTTGATCGAACGGTTCAAGCCGGCAACGCAACTGGGATTTGGATTCTGATGCAGTACATCACCCTCGAGAACGAAACCGATTTCGACGGCTGGCGTAAAGCCGCACGTAGCCTCGTGCTTCACCAAACGAAACCGGCCGATGTCACCTGGGCCGTGCAGGGCGGCGAAGCGGAGCTGTTCGCGACGCCCTCGCCGTCTGCGCTGCCGGCGGCTGGCGACGGTACCTTCAACGTGCCGGCAAAATTCGTCGAGCTCGCCAAGGCCGCGATCCTGCATCGCGATCCCGAGCGTTTCGCGATCCTCTATCGCCTGCTGTTTCGGCTGAAGGACAATCACGACCTCATCGAGGTCGCGACCGATCACGATGTCGCGCAAGTCGCGGCCATGGCAAAGGCGGTCTACCGCGACGAGCACAAGATGCATGCCTTCGTGCGCTTCCGTGAGATCGGCAGGGAACGCGAAGCACACTACGTCGCCTGGTTCGAGCCGGAGCATCACATCGTCGAGCTCGCCGCGCCGTTCTTCGCCAAGCGCTTTGCCGACATGCCCTGGTCGATCCTGACGCCGGATTTGTGCGCGCATTGGGATGGCCACGCGCTCTCGTTCACATCAGGCGTCAGCAAGAGCGAGGCACCGAGCGAAGACCGGCTGGAGGAAACCTGGCGGCGCTACTACGCCAGCATCTTCAATCCGGCCCGCCTGAGGGTGAAGGCAATGCAGACCGAGATGCCGAAGAAATATTGGAGGAACCTGCCCGAGGCTTCGATCATTAAGCCCCTGATTGAGGACGCCGAGCGCATGACCGGCGCCATGATCGCCAATGCCCCAACCGATCCGCACAAGCCTCAAAAGCGGCCGGAGGCTCCGATGAAGCGCAAGACCGCTGCCGACGATCTCGAAGCGCTCCGCGAGGAGGCCGCCCACTGCCGCGCCTGCCATCTCTACAAGGACGCCACCCAGACCGTGTTCGGCGAGGGTCCGAAGTCCGCCAATGTCATGCTGGTCGGCGAACAGCCTGGCGACAAGGAAGACCTCGCCGGCCATCCCTTCGTCGGTCCAGCCGGCCAGATGCTCGACAAGGCGCTGCAGGAGGCCGGCGTCGACCGCAAGAAGGTCTATGTCACCAACGCGGTGAAACACTTCAAATTCGTGCCGCGCGGCAAAATCCGCCTGCATCAAAAGCCGAATACACCGGAGATAAAGGCCTGCCGACAGTGGTATGAACGAGAAGTCTCCGTCATCCAGCCCGATCTCATCGTCGCGATGGGCGCGACCGCCGCGCAGAGCGTGTTCGGCAAGATCACCCCGATCGGAAAGAACCGCGGCCGGCTCATAGACCTGCCCGACGGTCACAAGGCGCTGGTGACCGTGCACCCGTCCTATCTGCTGCGGCTGCCCGATCCGGAAGCCAAGGCGCTGGAATATCAGCGCTTTGTTGAAGACCTGAAGATCGTCGCCGGTTTGCAGAAGAAAGCCGCGCGCGCCGCCTGAATACAGGCGGGAAAACCCCTTTCAGGCGCCGTCTGTCATCCAGCCTTCAAATCAATCGCGGACAATAGCCCTTACAGAAAGTTAAGGGGCGTCCAGACATGACCGATGTTGCATTCGACCGCGCGGTAGCAGATCCCGCGCCGATCCAGCCGGCCTCGCGGCCAAATCTCGACAAGGGCTTCAATCCGCTGACGATGATCCTGTTCTTCGGCATCCTCGCCGCGGGTCTGCTCTATGTGGCCTACAGCATCTATTCGGATGTCGATGCGACCGGCACGCGGGTCACGAGCTACCTGCCCTACATCCTCCTTATCGTTGCCCTCCTGATCGCGCTCGGTTTCGAATTCGTCAACGGCTTCCACGACACCGCCAACGCGGTAGCGACCGTGATCTACACCCATTCGCTGCCGGCCGAAATCGCGGTGATGTGGTCGGGCTTCTTCAACTTCCTCGGCGTGCTGCTCTCGTCCGGCGCGGTGGCCTTCGGCATCGTCTCGCTGCTACCGGTCGAGCTGATCCTGCAGGTCGGCTCGAGCGCCGGTTTCGCGATGGTGTTCGCGCTGCTGATCGCCGCGATCCTTTGGAACCTCGGCACCTGGTATTTCGGCCTGCCGGCCTCTTCCTCGCACACGCTGATCGGCTCGATCATCGGCGTCGGCGTCGCCAACGCGCTGATGCGCGGCCGCGACGGTACCTCGGGCGTGGACTGGGGCAAGGCCATGGAGATCGGCTATGCGCTGTTGTTGTCGCCGCTGGTCGGCTTCGTCTGCGCCGCCGGCCTACTGCTGCTGCTCAAGCTGATCATCAAGAACCCGGCGCTCTATGCCGCCCCTGAGGGTCACAAAGCCCCACCGATCTGGATTCGCGGCCTGCTGATCCTGACCTGCACCGGCGTCAGCTTCGCCCATGGTTCGAACGACGGCCAGAAGGGCATGGGCCTGATCATGTTGATCCTGATCGGCACCGTGCCCACAGCCTATGCGCTCAACCGCGCATTGCCGGAGTCGCAGGTCGCCCAGTTCGCGAAGGTCTCAGATGCCGCCTCCAAGGTGGTTGCGGCCAAGGGCGCCGGCCATGCGATCATCGGCGATCCCCGTCCTGCGGTGACGCAGTACGTCACCTCGCATCACATCAGCGAAGGCACCTACCCTTCGCTGTCAGTGCTGGTGAAGGATGTCGGCGAGCAGGTCGCGAAATACGGTTCGCTGAACAAGGTGCCGGCGGAAGTCGTCGGCAACACCCGCAACGACATGTACCTGACTTCGGAAGCGATCCGATTCCTGATGAAGGACAAGGAAAACGACCTCAGCAAGGAAGAGGTCGCGACCTTGAACGCCTACAAGGGCGGGCTAGACAGCGCGACCAAGTTCATCCCGACCTGGGTGAAGGTCGCGGTCGCGATCGCGCTCGGCCTCGGCACCATGATCGGCTGGAAGCGCATCGTCGTCACCGTCGGCGAGAAGATCGGCAAGACCCATCTCACCTACGCGCAGGGTGCCTCCGCCGAGCTCGTCGCCGCCGCCACGATCGGCGCCGCCGACGTGTTCGGGCTGCCGGTCTCGACCACCCACGTGCTGTCGTCCGGCGTCGCCGGCAGCATGGCCGCGAACGGTTCGGGTCTCCAGGTCGCCACCATCAGGAACATGATGATGGCCTGGGTGCTGACCTTGCCCGTCGCTATCCTGTTGTCGGGCACGCTGTACGTGATCTTCTCGCGGATCTTCTGAAGCCGATCACGTCACTCGAAGACAAAGGGCCCATGCGATGCGCGGGCCCTTTTTCGTTTGTGCTTTCGGATTGATCTTGCGCTTGGCCTTACGACGCCGCGAGCGATTCCTCGACCAGCTTGACCCAATACGATGTGCCGTAAACGATGGCGTCGTCGTCGAAATTGTAGGCGGGGTGATGCAGGCCGGCGCTGTCGCCGTTGCCGCAGAAGATGAAGGCGCCGGGGCGCGCTTCCAGCATATAGGCGAAATCCTCGCCGCCCATCAGCGGCGACATCTCGAGCACATTGGCCTCGCCCGCAACTTGCCCGGCGATGCGACGTGCGATCTCGGTCTCCGCGGCGTGATTGTTCACCACGGGATAATTCCGCTTGTAGTGCAGATCGATCTTGGCGCCGGTGATCTGCGCCACGCCCGCCACAACCTCGTGGACGCGCTTCTCCACCAGCTTGCGCACCTCCGGCGACAGCGTGCGGATGGTGCCCCTCAGTGTCGCGGTTTGTGGAATCACGTTACGGGCATTGCCTGCGTGGAACTCGCAGATCGAAATCACGGCCGATTCCAGCGGATCGACGCTGCGCGCAACGATCGACTGCAGCGCCGTGATCACCTGTGCACCGACCAGAACGGAATCCACACATTTGTGCGGCCGCGCGGCATGGCCGCCGAGGCCCTCGATCATGATATCGACCTCATCGGTCGCCGCCATGATCGGACCCGGCCGGATCGCGAACGAGCCCACCGGAATGCCCGGACCGTTGTGCATGCCGTAGACCTGCTCGATGCCGAAGCGCTCCATGATGCCGTCCTTGACCATGGCCAAGCCACCCGCGCCGCCCTCCTCGGCCGGCTGGAAGATCACCACCGCATCGCCGGCGAAGTTGCGGGTCTCCGCGAGATAGCGCGCAGCACCGAGCAGCATCGCGGTGTGGCCGTCATGGCCGCAGGCGTGCATCTTGCCGGGAGTCTTCGAAGCGTAAGGCAAGTTGGTCTGTTCCTCGACCGGCAGCGCATCCATGTCGGCACGCAGGCCGATGGCCTTGAGGCCCTCGCCGGCCGGCTTGCTGCCCTTGATCACGCCGACCACGCCGGTCTGGCCGATGGCCGTCACAACCTCATCGCAGCCGAATTCGCGCAGGCGGTCCGCGACGAATGCTGCGGTGCGGTGGACGTCGTAGAGCAGCTCCGGATGCTGGTGGATGTCCCGGCGCCAGGCCTGAATATCGGGTTGAAGGTCGGCGACGCGGTTCACGATGGGCATGGAGGGTCTCAAGCTTTGTTGAAAATGCAGGCCTGTCTACCATGCAAGCACCAGTCCACCCAACTGGCAGGGATCTGGGTAGCTCTGTCCTCCCGTCATGGCCGGACTTGTCCCGGCCATCCACGTCTGACTATTAGAACGGAAAGTGCGTGGATGCCTGGGACAAGCCTGGGCATAATACCTATTGGGTGGAAGCAGAATGCCAAGGCGGCTCGAAGGTGAGTTTGACTATATTGTCGTTGGGGCCGGCACGGCGGGCTGCATCGTCGCCAACCGGCTGTCGGCCAATTCCAGCAATCGCGTCCTCCTCCTCGAAGCCGGCGGCGACGACAACTGGATCTGGTTCCACATTCCCGTCGGCTATCTCTTCGCCATCGGCAATCCGCGCTCGGACTGGATGTTCAGGACCGAGGCCGAGCCCGGCCTGAACGGCCGCTCGCTCGCCTATCCCCGTGGCAAGGTGATCGGCGGCTCCTCGGCGATCAACGCCATGATCTCGATGCGTGGACAGGCCGCCGATTACGATCACTGGCGCCAGCTCGGCATGACCGGCTGGGGTTATGACGACGTGCTGCCGCTGTTCAAACGGCTCGAGGATCACTTCCTCGGCGCAAGCGAGCATCACGGCGCCGGCGGCGGCTGGCGCATCGAGGCGCCGCGGCTGTCCTGGGACATACTGGAGGCCGTTGGCGATGCGGCTGAGGAGATGGGCATCAAGCGCATCCCGGATTTCAATACCGGCGACAACGAAGGCACCAGCTATTTCCACGTCAATCAGAAGCGCGGCCGGCGCTGGTCGTCGGCGCGCGGCTTTCTCAAGCCGGTATTGAACCGCCCGAACCTGCGGCTCGAAAAGCATGTGCTGGTCGATCGTCTGATCATCGAACAGGGCCGCGCCGTCGGCGTGCTCTTCATCCAGAATGGCGAGATCATCGAGGCGCGTGCGAAACGCGAGGTGGTCCTCTCGGCAGGCGCGATTGGCTCGGTACAGGTGCTGCATCGCTCCGGCATCGGACCTGCCGACTGGCTGTCGCCGCTCGGCATCGACATCGTGATGGACAAGCCCGGCGTCGGCCGCAATCTGCAGGATCATCTGCAGCAGCGCGCGATCTACAAGGTCGAAGGCGTGCGCACACTGAACGAGACCTATTACAACCTGGTTCGACGCGGCCTGATGGGCCTCGACTACGCCTTCCGCCGCCGCGGGCCGTTGACCATGGCGCCGTCGCAGCTCGGCATCTTCACCCGCTCCGATGCGACGCGCGCACGCGCCAACATCCAGTTCCACGTGCAACCGCTGTCGCTCGACAAGTTCGGCGATCCCCTGCACCGCTTTCCCGCGATCACGGTGAGCGCCTGCAATCTCCAGCCGACATCGCGTGGCACCGTACGTCTGCGTTCGGCGGCGCCGGACGAGAAGCCCATCATCGCGCCGAATTATCTTTCAACGGACGACGACCGTCAGGTCGGCGCCGATGCCATCCGCACCACCCGCCGCCTTCTGCAGCAGAAGGCCTTGGCAAAATACCGCCCAAGCGAATATCTGCCCGGCCCCGCCGTCGGCGACGACGATGCCTCTCTGGCCAAGGCCGCCGGCGACATCGGCACCACCATCTTCCATCCCGTCGGTACCGCGAAGATGGGCGCAGCAAATGATCCGATGGCGGTGGTCGACGAACGCCTGCGCTTCTACGGTCTCGGCAGCCTTCGCATTGTCGATGCCTCGATCATGCCGACCATCACGTCTGGCAACACCAACACGCCGACCGCGATGATCGCCGAAAAGGGCGCAACAATGATTTTGGAGGATTCGAAGTGAATGCGTAGCCGGATGGGGCGTAGCGAAATCCGGGAGAGGACGCTCGATTGGTCCCGTATTCCGCTACGCTCCATATGGGCTACGCGTCCAACCACCTCACGAAAACGTCATCGCGTCCGGGAATAAGTCCCCTCCTCTCCCAATCACATCTCCGAAGCCCAATTCCGGGCGGAGTGGAGCTGCGCGATGAGCGGACACGATCACGGTGAGGACGGCTTAAGCCGCCGCAAGGTGTTGGAATGTATGACCTGGGCGGGCACCGGTGTGCTCTGGACCGTCACCGGTGGCGTCCCGCGCTCGCTCGGCATCATCGATTCCGCGCAGGCTGCGACCGCGGCGGCGCCCGGAATGACCTTCCTCCAGATCAGCGACAGCCATGTCGGCTTCGACAAGCCGGCCAATCCCAACGCGCTCGGCACGCTGGAGGAAGCCGTCAACAAGATCAACGCGATGCCGGTCAAGCCGTCCTTCATGATCCACACTGGCGACATCACGCATCTCTCCAAGGCCGCCGAGTTCGACAATGCCGATCGCATCATCTCGCAGAGCAAGCTCGACGTGCACTACGTGCCCGGCGAGCATGATTTCCTCGACGAGGACGTGAAGTTTTATCGCGAGCGCTACGGCCGCGGTACCAAGGGGGCAGGCTGGTATTCGTTCGACGCCGGCGGCGTGCACTTCATCGGCCTCGTCAATGTCGTCGACCTCAAGGCCGGCGGCCTCGGCAATCTCGGTGCCGAGCAGCTCGCCTGGCTCGAGGACGATCTGCGCGGCAAGTCGAAATCGACGCCGATCGTGCTGTTCGCCCACATTCCGCTCTGGACCGTCTACCCCGAATGGGGCTGGGGCACCGAGGACGGTGCTCGCGCGCTGGACCAGGTGAAAGGCTTTGGTTCGGTCACCGTGCTGAACGGCCACATTCACCAGGTGATGCAGAAGGTCGAGGGTAACGTCACGTTCCATACCGCACGTTCGACCGCCTTCCCGCAGCCCGCGCCCGGGGCGGCTCCTTCGCCCGGACCGATGAAGGTCGAGGACGCAAAGCTCCGCGCGATGCTTGGCGTTGCCAGCATCAACTTCAAGCAGAACGAGCAGCGGCTCGCGATCATCGACACGCCGCTCCAGGGTTGATGCAAGGCTAACGGAAGCTGACAATGAAGACTCTCAATCGCCGCGACTTCGGTGTCGCCTCCGGTCTCGCTTTGGCCGCGGCCATGCTGTTAACCGCCACAACCGCCCGTGCCGAGGACATGGAGGTGCATATCGACAATTTCGTCTTCCAGCCGGCCGAGCTCAGGATCAAGGTCGGCACCACCGTGACCTGGACCAATCGGGACGACATCCCCCATACCGTGGTGTCGGCCGGCAAATTCAGGTCCAAGACCCTGGACACGGACGACAAGTTCTCGTTCACCTTCACCAATGCGGGCGACTACAAATATTTTTGTTCTCTGCACCCGCACATGACGGGGATGATCAAGGTTGAGTAACATCTCGAACCAAGGCATCAACGTCTTGCCCGGCCGGTGGTCCCACGCCGGCCGGGCTCGTGTGCCTTCGGTCAAACTCAGGGACGAAACGAACAGGGACGAGACGAACAGCGACGAAACCAAGCAACGAGCAGAACAAGAGGCAAAGCGAGGAGCGATGCCCGCCAACGACGATTTGCAGAAGGCGCAACGCTTCCGCGAGGCAGCGCTGCCCCATCTGGACGACGTCTACACGCTCGCGCGCTATCTCTTGCGTGACCCCTCCGATGCCGAGGACGCGGTGCAGGAGTGCTATCTGCGCGCGCTGAAGCATTTCGACAGCTATCGTGGGCCGGCGATAAAGCCTTGGCTGTTCGCGATCCTGCGTAACGTCTGCAATGCCGAATATGCACGGCGCGCACACAGGCACAGCGCGATCGAGGATACGCCCGGCGCTGCCGAGCAGACGCCGATCTGGCAGGAGACCGAGGCCAGCCCCGAAACCGAAGTGCTGCGCAGCCGCGATGCGGGCGCGATCCGCAAGCTGATCGACGCGCTCGCCGAGCCGTTCAAGGAAACGTTCGTGCTGCGGGAGATCAACAACCTATCCTATCGTGAAATCGCCGAGGCCGCCGGCGTGCCCGTCGGCACTGTGATGTCCCGCCTCGCCCGCGCTCGTGCCATGCTGCGCGCGGCCTGGACGGCGGATGAGGAGCAAGCAAGATGACCTGCGACGAAGCAAGAATCCTGCTTCACGCGCTGCTCGACAACGAGCTCGATGCCGGCCACGCGCGCGAGGTCGAAGCCCATATCGCCAGCTGCCCGGCCTGCGCTGCGGAGTTCGCCGCGCAGCGCGAGATGCAGCGCGTGCTCGCAGACGCCGATTTGCGCTACACCGCACCGGCGAGTCTGCGTGCGCGTATCGAGGCCTCGCTGCCGCAGCCGCAGCATCAACAGCCGAGCCGCCGCTCCGTGCTGCGCGGCTTTGCGATGGGCTCGGCAGTCTCTGCGCTCGCCGCCTCCGGCGTCGTCGCATTGGTGCTGCGCCAGGACGACCAGCAGCGGATCCTGTCGGAGGTCGTCTCCGCGCATCTTCGCTCGCTGCAGGCCGGCCATCTCATCGACGTGGTCTCGACCGACCAGCACACGGTGAAGCCGTGGTTCAACGGCAAGCTCGACGTCGCCCCACCCGTGATCGACCTCACCGCGCAAGGTTTTACGCTGGTCGGCGGCAGGCTCGACTATATCGACGCCCGTGCCATCGGTGCCGTCGTCTACAAGCGCCGGCAGCACGTCGTCAATCTGTTCGTGTCGCAGACATCGAACGCGGAATACCGCGCGCCCAAGACCGAAACCATGCAGGGCTTCAACTGCCGGCGCTGGGGCAATCGCGGCCTGAGCTTCTGGGCCGTCAGCGATCTCGGCGCAGACGAGCTTGCCGAATTCGTCGACAAGTTCGAGGCGGCGATGAACGGTTAGCCTCTGCGCATCCAGTCATTCGAGCGGAGGAAACCGTTCGAAGACGGGCAGTTCGTGAGCCCGCTCCATCCAGCCAATCCGCTCGGCGACTTGAATGTGCATCGTCGCCGGTATGGCATCGGGGTCATCATAGGTGCCGCTCTGGACATCGATGATATCAGGCATCAGGTTTTCGTTGATATAGAACAGCCCCGTGCCGCAATCGGCACAGAAGTGACGTCGTCCATGCTCGGATGATCGATAGATCTTCGGCTGACCGCGCACGACTTTGACGGCTTTGAGCGAATACATCGCCCAGCCCACCATCGGTGCCCCGGAGTGACGGCGGCAATCCGCGCAATGGCAGAGCGCATGCACCATCATGTCGCCGTTCACTTCATAGCGGATGGCGCCGCAATGACAGCCGCCAGTCAAAGGCATCGCCCACTCCTCTCCCGGTTAGGTCAATGCCGGAAAATAAGCGTCGATTTGGAATTTCGGGAGACGGACTGCTTCAGCAGGTCGCACGTCGCGACATCAGGCCGCAGCAGAGGCCTCACGCAGACCTTCGCACCGCATTGTCCACCAGCGTCTTGCCGAGCGACCAGATCGCGCCGGGAACCTTGTGGCTGCCGGCGATGACGTCGTCGAACGCGCGCTCGATCCAGCCGCAATCTTCCTCGGTGATGGTGAGCGGCGGCAGAAGCTTGATGGTGTGGCTGCCATGGCCGGCGACTTGCGTGAGGATCTTGTGGTCCTTGAACAGCGGCACGGTGATGAGCTGGCAGAACAGGCCCTTATTGGCCGCCTCCAGCACGTTCCAGGACGCCCGCAGCCGCAGCGATTTCGGCGGGCCGAACTCGACGCCGATCATCAGGCCCTTGCCGCGGACTTCCTTCAACAGCTCGTAGCCAGGCACCATGCGCGTGAGCGCGAGGCGCAGCTCGGCACCGCGCTTGGCGGCGGACTCGATCAGCTTCTCGGACTCCATGATGTCAAGCGTGGCGATGCCCGCAGCCATCGCCAGGTCGTTCTTGGAGAAGGTCGAGCCGTGCACGACGGCGCGGTCCATCTGGTTGAATATCTTGTCGAAGATGCTTTTGCGCGTCAGCACCGCGCCGACCGGCACATGGCCGCCGGACAGCGACTTCGACAGCAGCACCATGTCGGGCTCGACGTTCCAGTGCTCGACCGCGAGGAAGCGGCCGGTGCGGCCCATGCCGGTCTGGATCTCGTCGGCGACGAACAGCGTGCCGTATTTCTTGCAGAGCGCAGCTGCACCCGGCAGGAACTCGTCGGTGGGCATGTTGACGCCCTTGCCCTGGATTGGCTCGACGACGAAGGCCGCCATCTCGCGCGAGGCCAGCGCCTTTTCGAGCGCGGCGAGATCGTTGAACGGGATCGAAGTGCATCCCGGCAGCAGCGGCTCGAAGCCGGTGCGGAAGTTCGAATCACCGGTCAGCGACAGCGCGCCATAGGTCAGGCCGTGATAGCCGTGGGCACAATAGACGATCCCCGGACGACCGGTGGCGCCGCGGGCGAACTTGATCGCCGCTTCGACGCATTCGGCGCCGGAATTGGCGAAGAACGCCTTGTCGAGATAGGGGACGTATTTCAGGAGCCGCTCGGCGAGCACGCCGGCGAACACCGAGACGTCGAACTGGACGAGGTTGGGCAGGTCGGCATCGAGCACGCTCTTGAGCGCCTCACGCATGACAGGATGATTGCGCCCGATCGCAAACACGCCAAAACCGGACAAGAGGTCGAGATAGCGGGCCCCGTCGCGGTCGTAGAGATACTGTCCCTGCCCCTTCTGGAAGCCGACATCGTAGCCGATGGTCTTCAGAACCCGAACGAACTGCTCGTTCAGATGCCGATTATGCAGGGCGCTGCGCTGGGCCTGGCGGTCCGCGAACAGCTGAGACATGTCTGGATTTGGGCTGTGCATCCGCTACATACTTCGGTTGAGGGCCGTCTCGTCAACTGAAAACGGAACGTCGCTGAAAACGGTCTGTGCGGCCTTTTGCCCTTTTTCGGACCATCTTCGCAAGCAGAGCTTTAGACCATGTTGCACTGCCAAGGAACTATCATGCGTTTAGCCCTTTACACCGGACTAATACTGGCTGGCGGTTACACCTGCCTGAACCCGGCGCTCGCGGCCGATCCGACCGGCGACTGGCGGGTTGCCGACGGCGTCGCCAACATTCGTGTCGCCCAATGCAATGGCAGCATGTGGGGCGCGGTTTCCTGGGAAAAACAGCCCGGGGGCCGCGACGAGAACAATCCGGACGCGTCGAAAAAGACCCGGCCCACGCTGGGCATGGCGACCCTGATCGACATGAAGAAAAAGCCCGGCGCCGATCAATGGGAAGGTCAGGTCTACAATGCCAAGGACGGCCAGCTCTACAGCGCAACCATCACGCCGGTTGGCACCGACCAGCTCGAGATCAAGGGCTGCGTGATGGGGTTCCTGTGCGGTGGCGAGACCTGGACCCGGGTCAGCCCCCCGATTCCCTTGAGCTCCGCCAACGCCATGGCCAAGGGCGCGCCGAAGCCCACCGGCGCGGCGCCGAAAGCCCCGGGAACGACCGGCGCTACGGTGGCGCAGCCTGCGCCCGCAGCCCCGAAGGCCGCCGGCACCGCCAAACCCGGTCAGAAGGGCGCCGCCGACCAGGTCGGCGACATCTGCCTACTCCCTGAGATTGCGGGGTTTGCCCATTAGGGCAGGCTGAAACAGCAGCACGGCGGCGAGCGTCGTCACCAGCGACAACGCCAGCAGCTTGCCCATGCTGGACGTGCCGGGATGGCTCGACAGCCAAAGGCTGCCGAACGCGGTGGCCGTTGTCAGCGCGCTGAAAAAGATCGCGCGCGTCAGGCTGGTCTGGAGCAGGTTTGTCCTGCCCGAGCGCCAGGCCACGACATAGTAGATCTTGAAGGCCACGCCGACGCCGAGCAGCAGCGGGAACGCGACGATATTGGCGAAGTTGAGCGGCAAGCCGATCAGCACGCAGATCTCGAGCGTGACCGCGCCTGCCACCAACAGCGGCACCAGCGTCATCAACACGTCGACGAACCGGCGCAGCGTGATCCACAGTAATAGGCCGATCACCAGCAGCGCATAGATTCCGGCATGGATGAACGCCTTCACCACGGTGTCGCCGGATTTCAGGATCGAGACCGGACCGCCGATCGCGGTCGGCTCGGCAACGAGCACCGCCGCCGCAAATTTGCGTAGCGTGTCGTTGTCGTTGGGATCACCCTTCGGCAGCGCCTCGACGCGGATGATACCGTCCTTGCTCTTCCAGGCGCTGACGAGATCTGCCGGCAATGACTTCAGGGTGACCGGCTCGGCCTGCAACGCGTTCCGGAGCTGGTCGAACACGATCTTCATCGGCGCGACGAACACGTCCTGCGCCTTGTTCCGTGTGGCTTCATCGGCATTGGCGAGCTTTTCCAGCGCATCCGCGAGCCGACGCGAGGCAACCGCACCCGGGCCCTTCGCATCGCCTGCGGTCCGGCGCAGATTGTCGACCGACGATTTCAGCGCATCGACGTTTTCCTTGTCCGACGGCGCGGCGTCGATCTGGTCGGGATTGAGCGCGGGGTTCAGCACCTTGGCGCCCTGCGCGAGCAGCTTCAGCTTCGGCGGCTGGTCTTCAGGAACGAAGCTGTTGAGCGACATCACCCGCAACACCTCCGGCACCTTCTCCAGCTTCGCCTCCACCTGCCTTGCCTGCTCTTCCGACGTGGTCATCACGTTGATGGCATTGGCGCCCGTGTTGGGATCCTTGCGCAAGTCGAGGAAGGTCGCGATCGACTCTGCCTTCGGGTTGCGCAGATTCATCGGGTTGAAGTCGAACTTCATGAAATAGAGCAGCGGCAGGCCGGCGACCGCCAGAAACATGGTGCCACCGACGACCAGCACGCGGTGCTTCTCCAGGAAGTGATCGAGCGGCGCCAGGAAGGCATAGCCGACCGGCTCTTTCTCACCGGGCGGGTTCAACAGCTTCAGCATCGCCGGGAGCACGGTGATGCTAGTGAGGAACGCGACCAGCATGCCGACGCCGGCGATCTGGCCGAGTTCGGCGATACCCTTGTAGTCCGTGGGGATGAAGCAGAGGAAGCCAGCCGCGGTCGCCATTGCCGCCAGCGACAACGGAATTGCCGAGCGCTTGGCGGCCAGGATCAGCGCACCCGAGAGATCGTTGTGCTTGTAGCGCTCGGAGCGATAGCGGACGCTGTACTGGATGCCGAAATCGACGCCGAGGCCGACGAACAGCACGGCGAATGCGATCGACAGCAAATTGAGCGAGCCCACCATCATCAGGCCGGCGGCGGTGGTCAGCGCAAGACCGACGAAGAGATTGACGAACACCGCGAAGATGATCTTCGCCGAATGCAGCGCCAGCCACAGGATGAGCAGCACGACGAGGACCGTGCCGATGCCATTGACGACGGCGCCTTCCTGGACGGTTGCATATTCCTCGTTGGCGATCGGGACCGGCCCGGTCAGCCGGACTCGCGCCTGATATTTGGTGGCAAAATCCAGATCGGCTGCGGCCTTGCGGATCGCGTCGGTTGCGCCCTTGCCGGGCTCAAGCGCGTTGTAGTCGAGGATCGGCTTGAACTCGATGAAGGCGCGCTTGTCCGAATCCGTCAGCGGCTCGTCACTGACGAGTTGGCGCCAGGAGAACGTCGCATTGCCCTTGTTGAGCACGGTCTCGACCGTTTGCGCGATCTGGTTGAAGGGCCGTTCGGTGTTGTCGAGCTTGACCTGCCCGCGCTTGACGCCGGCAAGTCCCGTCTCGAGCGCGCCGGTCAGGCCGCGGATCGAGGGATCGCCCGCCATGATCTCGATCAGGGGTGCTGCGGATTCGAACTGGCCGGTGACCTTGGCAACTTCCTCTGTCGGCAGGAACAACAGACCATTCTTCTCGAAGAACTCGCCGGTGCCGAGCTGCTGCATCGACTGGAATTCGGTCTTGTTGTCCTTCAGCTTGGCATAGAGCGCGTCCGACGCCGCGGTCGCCATCTCCGGCGTCTTGGCTTCGACCACCGCCGTAATCGTCGCATCGCGGTCGAAGGCGCGATCGAACTGCTGGTCGCGTTGGCGCCAGTCCAGATTTTGGGCAATCAGCGAGTTGATGTCGGTGTTGATGGCGAAATGCTGGGACGTGTAATAGCCCGCCCCCACCGCCAGCAGGAGCCCGAGAACGACGACGAGGGAGGCAAACCGGGTGCAGGCCCTGACGATGGCAACGACGACGCTTTGCAGCACTACTTTTCTTTCTGCGGTTAACAGCTTGCCGGAAACGCCCGCTGTTTAACGGAGTTCCCGGCCGAAACCTATTGCTGTTTTGAGTGGTTATCGCCGTCAGAAGCTTCGAGGTAAACGGCGGAAGACCATGGCATAATCATGCGGACCATCGGTATAGCCGAGGAGTTGAGGCGGGAAAGTGACGAAGCGTGCGCACAAATGTCGCCACGTTGCTGCCACGGGCACCCTCTACTATAATACCGCGAAACTGATCCGGCAGGGAACCAAAGTTCATTCCACCTTTCCTTACGGCCGATTTTTTGACACAAAGTACTGCACCTCCATGCACCGGGGCCCCGGCAGGGGTGGGCGGCTACCGCGTGCGCCGAACCGATGGTGCGGATATTGCAACTCATTGGTTCGTATCGGGGTGTCCCCTGAACTTGAGAGCGGATTGGTGCAACTTGCGTGATGGCCGTCCAATGGAAGTTTATCTGGCGCAACCGCGCGGCTTTTGCGCGGGGGTAGTGCGTGCGATCGAGATCGTGGAACGGGCGCTGGAGAAGTACGGCCCGCCCGTCTACGTGCGCCATGAGATCGTGCACAACAAGTACGTCGTCGAGAGCCTGAAGAACAAGGGCGCGATCTTCGTCGAGGAACTGTCGGAGGTGCCGCCGAAGGCGGTGACGGTCTTCAGCGCTCATGGCGTCGCCCGCAGCGTCGAGGAAGAAGCGGCCGCGCGCGACCTTCCGGTGCTCAATGCCACCTGCCCCTTGGTCACGAAAGTTCACAATCAGGGGAAGCGCTACATCGCCAGGGGCCGCACCCTGATCCTGATCGGCCATGCCGGCCACCCCGAGGTCGAGGGTACGATGGGCCAGGTTCCCGCCCCCGTACTGCTGGTCCAAAGCGTTGAAGAGGTTAAGGCCCTTGAGCTGCCGGCGGATACGCCAGTGGCCTATATCACCCAGACCACCCTGTCGGTGGATGACACAAAGGACATCATTTCGGCCCTGCAGGCCCGCTTTACAGATATTCAAGGCCCGGATATCCGGGATATCTGCTATGCGACACAGAACCGCCAATCTGCGGTAAGGGACTTGAGCAAGCTGGTCGACGTGATCTTGGTGGTGGGCGCTGCCAATAGCTCGAATTCGAACCGGCTCCGCGAAATCGGCACTGAGGCCGGTGTCGCGAGTTATCTGATTGCCGACGGCAGCGCGCTCAATCCGGAGTGGTTGAAAGATGCCAGAACCGTCGGTGTCACGGCTGGCGCTTCGGCGCCCGAGGTACTCGTGGATGACGTGATCGAAGCAATGCGGCGGATCGGACCGGTCAAGGTCTCGGTGCTCCCGGGCCGCGAGGAAAACATCGAATTCCGGCTTCCGGCCGAACTGGCTGCGAGCTGACCCACCCCAATTTCAAGCCCAGAAAGAAACTTGTAATGGCTATCCCCTTCTTCAAGGAAATGCGTATCGGCGGCTATTTGATCAAGCAGAAGCTGCTTGGCCGCAAGCGCTATCCGCTCGTGCTGATGCTGGAACCACTGTTTCGCTGCAACCTCGCCTGCGTCGGCTGCGGCAAGATCGATTATCCGGATGCGATCCTCAACCGCCGCATGACGGCGCAGGAGTGCTGGGACGCGGCCGACGAGTGCGGTGCGCCTATGGTCGCCATTCCCGGCGGCGAGCCGCTGATCCACAAGGAGATCGGCGAGATCGTGCGCGGCCTCGTCGCGCGCAAGAAGTTCGTCTCGCTCTGCACCAACGCGCTGTTGCTCGAGAAGAAGCTCGATCTGTTCGAGCCCTCGCCCTACCTGTTCTTCTCCGTGCATCTCGACGGCCTGAAGGAGCACCACGACAAGGCCGTGTCGCAGAAGGGCGTGTTCGACCGCGCCGTCTCCGCGATCAAGGCGGCCAAGGCCCGCGGCTTCACCGTCAACGTCAACGCCACCATCTTCGACGGCCACCCGGCCGAAGAGATCGCCAAATTCCTCGACCTGACCGTCGAGCTCGGCGTCGGCGTCTCGATGTCGCCGGGCTACGCCTATGAGCGCGCGCCGGACCAGGAGCACTTCCTCAACCGCACCAAGACCAAGAAGCTGTTCCGCGACGTCTTTGCGATGGGCAAGGGCAAGAAGTGGAATTTCATGCATTCAGGCCTGTTCCTGGACTTCCTCGCCGGCAACCAGGAATACGAGTGCACGCCGTGGGGCATGCCCGCACGCAACATCTTCGGCTGGCAGAAGCCCTGCTATTTGCTCGGTGAAGGCTATGCAAAAACCTTCAAGGAGCTGATGGACACCACCGATTGGGAGACCTACGGCACCGGCAAGTACGAGAAGTGCGCCGACTGTATGGCCCATTGCGGCTACGAGCCGACGGCGGCGACCGCCGCCATCAACAACCCGCTGAAGGCGATGTGGGTGTCGCTGCGCGGCATCAGGACCACGGGTCCGATGGCGCCGGAGATCGACATGTCCAAGCAGCGTCCTGCGCAGTACATCTTCTCCGCGGAAGTGCAGAAGCGCCTGTCGGAGATCCGCAAGGACGAGGCCGCCGCCGCACAGGAGAAGGCCGCACGGAAGGCGTCGACCGCCGCGTAAGCGCGCTAGTCCCACCAACAAGAAAAGGCCCGATCGCCAATGGCGACCGGGCCTTTTGTTTTTAGTGATCGCAGAACCCGCTCAGGCCGCCTCGGAGACCAGCGCCTCGCTGTCGACCAGTTCGGTGCCGATCAGGAAGTCGCGGCAGCCGCGCAGGCTGCGTAGCGCGCGGTTGAAGTCGAGGCCGGTCGAGACCAGTCCGTGCAGCGCAGTCGGGTTGCGCGCGATGCCGCGCAGCACGGCCAGCACGTCGATCTGGCCATTCGGCTTGATGGCGGCGCGGGCGAGCGCCGGCAGCGCGCGATGGGCGGGATCGCTGATGACGCGGACCGCGGCGAACGGCAAGCCGGCCTCGGCGGCGTAGGCGGCCGCGATGTGGCTTTCCATGTCGACGGCGGCCGCTCCCGTCTCCGAATGCAGCGCCGCCTTGCAGGAGCGCCCCGTGACCACTTCCTCGGCACCCGCGAGGCTGCCGCGCACAACGCGGCGGCGCCCCGACGTCAGGCGGTCGATGAGGTCGTCGCCGAGCGAGAGGCCAGCGGCCCAGCGGGTATCGCCCGCGAGCACCTCGGTCGCCAGCACGACGTCGCCGGAGCGCAGCGTCGGGTCGAGCCCGCCGGCCACGCCGAAGGAGATCACACCGCGAATCGTCTCGGGATCCAGCACCGTCAACAGCGCCCGCAACTGGGTGGGGCTGCTCGACGAACAGATGACCGCCATGCCAGGCCCGGCCGCGATGCGGGCCTCCTGAACCAGTCCAGTCACGATCAATATCGGCCGCGGATCAACGGTTTGACCCGCGGTAAGATAGTCCCCCGTCCCCAAAGTCACATTCCGACCCCTACCACCCTGCTGTTGGTGTTCCGCAAGTTCCGATACCGCGCCAACGCCCACAGCGGGAAGAACTTCGGATAACCATGGTACCGTAGATAGAATACACGGGGAAAGCCTGTGGCGGTGTACCGCTGTTCGTCCCACAGTCCTTTTTCGTTCTGTGTTGCAATCAGGTACTCCACCCCGCGGGCGACGGCCGGGTGATCAACCTCGCCAGCAGCCATCAAGGCAAGCAAGGCCCATGCCGTTTGCGAGGCGGTCGAGGGGGCGGCCTCCCATCCCCGATAGTCCAGCCGGTAGCTGACGGCATCCTCGCCCCAGCCGCCGTCCTGGTTCTGGATCGAGGCCAGCCAGCCGGCCGCTTTCCGCATCATCGGGTCGTCATGGCGGACGCCGGCCATGTTGAGGGCGCACAGCACCGACCAGGTTCCGTAGATGAAGTTCATGCCCCAGCGGCCGTACCAGGACCCTTCCGGGTGCTGGGTCTTGCGGAGGTAGGCGATCCCGTCCGCGACATGCTTGCTGGTCTCCGCGGTCTCGCCGAGCTGGGCCAGCATCGAGATGCAGCGCGCGGTGACGTCCTCGGTCGGCGGGTCGAGCAGCGCGCCGTGGTCGGAGAACGGGATGTTGTTCAGATAATATTCGAGGTTGTTGACGTCGAAGGCGGCCCAGCCGCCGTCGTTGCTCTGCATGCCCTCGATCCACTCCCGGGCACGGTCGATCGCGGCGTCATAGCCGGCCGCACCGTGCTCCCGGCGCATCCGGTCCATCGACATCACGACCACCGCGGTGTCGTCGAGATCGGGATAATGGGCATTGTTGTACTGGAAGGCCCAGCCGCCCGGGCGTACGTCGGGCCGCTTCACCGCCCAGTCGCCCTTCACCTCGAGCTCCTGCTTCGGGATCAGCCAGTCGAGACCCTGCTTGGCGGCCGGCACCGCCTTGTCGCCGCCGGCTTCGAGCAGCGCGTGGGCGGTCAGCGTCGTGTCCCACACCGGCGAGACGCAGGGCTGGCAATAGGCTTCGTCGTCCTTGATCACGAGCAGCTTGTCGATGCCCCGGCGCGTGATCGCGCGCGGCGGGAAGTTCTCGTCCTTGCCGAGCGCGTCGTACATCATGACGATGTTGGCCATCGGCGGATAGATCGCGCCCATGCCGTCCTCGCCGTTCAGCCGCTCCTCGGTGAAGGCGAGCGCCGCGTCGATGGCGCGTTTGCGCAGGCTCTTGGGAAACATCGGCTCGACCACGCGCAAAATGCCGTCGAGCGCGCGGAACAGCACGAACCAGGCCATGCTCTGGTGCGGCGCCTTGGCGGTCATGCCGATCGAGCGCGGATCCTGCAGGAACAGCTCGTCGATGCCGACGCCCTTGGGATTCTTCGCCCGTGGCTTCAGCGCGGCGATGACCATCAGCGGCACCATGGTGGTGCGCGCCCAGTAGGAGATCTTGTTGATGTGGAACGGCGACCAGAACGGCAGCAGCACGATCTCGATCGGCAGCACCGGTACCGCGCGCCAGGTCACGACGCCAAACATCGCAAGCATGAAGCGCGTGAAGACATTGCTGTGAATGGCGCCGCCGCGGGAATGGATCGCCTCGCGCGCACGCACCATGTGCGGCGCGTCGATGGAATCCCCGATCATCTTCAGCGCGAAATACGCCTTGACGCTGGCGCTCATGTCGAACTCGCCGTCATGCACCAGCGGCCAGCCGCCATGGGCGCCCTGCACGCGGCGAAGATAATTGGCGATCTTGGCTTCGAGCACGGCATCGACCGACTCGGCGAGATAATGGCGCAGCAGGACGTATTCGGCCGGAATCGTGCAATCTGCCTCGAGCTCGAATACCCAATGGCCGTCGGGTTGCTGGAAGCCGAGGACGCCTTCGGTGGCCGACGCAATGCTCGATTCCAAGTTCCTGAATTCTTGGGCTTCGCGGCTGGTCGCGTTCACGGAATCCATCTCGCTCGATTGCTCCGATAGTCGATTGAATGGGCCGAAATTGACCGGGACAAATGCCCGTCAGGGCCGCCTGTCACTATCCCTTGGCGGCCAGAACCAGATCGGCGGCGCGATCACCGGATCGGACCGATCCCTCGATGGTTGCAGGCAATCCCGTAGCAGTCCAATCGCCTGCAAGAAACAGGTTTTTCAGCGCAGTGACCGGCCCTGGACGCAGGGCATTCTGCGCCGGCGTCGCCGCAAATGTGGCACGGCGCTCGCGCACGATCTGCCAGGGGGGCAGCTCGCCGGAAACACCGCCCGCCTTGCAGACGTCGTTCCAGATCGCCTGCGCGAGTTCCTCGCGCGGCATGTCGACCAGACGGTCGCCGTTGCTGATGGTGACGGACAGCCGGTTCGGGAACGAAAACAGCCATTCCACGACGCCGCCGATCACGCCGAGGATCGGTGCCGATCCCGCCGGCGGCTCGACGCGGAAATGCGCATTCACGATGGCGCGGAATTCGGTCGGCGTCTTCAGGCCCGGCAGCAGGTTGGAGGCAGCGCGCGGCGGCACCGCCATCACGACGACGTCGCCTTCGCTGATCTGGATCACATCCTCGCCGCCGAAATTCAGCGCGCCGACCTTGCCGTCATGGGTCGCAAACGAGCGCAGCTCATGGCCGAGCTGAACGCTGTGCCCGCGCCCCTGCAGGAACGTCACGGCGGGCTCGATCAGTACCGCGCTGAGCCCGTCGCGCGCGATCAGGGGACGGCAGGCCTGCCCGCCGGCGAGCAGCGTCTCGCGCACGATCGCGCCGGCAAGCCCCGCCGAGCCTTCGGGTGGATCGACGTTGAGGGCCGCGAGCAGCAGAGGCTGCACCAGGCGCTGATAGAGAACGCCTTCGCACGGAATTGACTTGCCGACCAGCGTCTCTTCCGATGCCCAGATCAGCGGCGCCAGCTTCAGATAATCGGTCAGCCCAGTGTCGGGGACGCGGCGGCTCTCGTCGAGCACCCAGGTCGGGAGCCGGCCGTCGCCGAGGTCGATCTGCCAGCGCTGCCCGGTCTTGAGATCGACGAAGGGAAACTGCGCGCGCTCCGGACCGACGAGGCCCGCCTCGGTCCCGATCGAACGCGCATAGGCGCGCGCATGGCTATTGCCGGACAGCAGCAGATGGTTGCCGTTGTCGATGGTGAGATTGGTGGCGCCGTCGAAATAGGAACGGCAACGGCCGCCGGCCTGCTGCGTCGCTTCGTGCACGGCGACCTTGAAGCCGGCATTGGCAAGTCGCACGGCGACGGAGAGGCCGGAGATTCCAGCGCCAATGATGTGAGCTGTTTTTTGCATCAGATGAGAGCGTATCGGAGCAGGATGGCGATACGTGTGATCTTCGACACACGCACCGGCTCGCGCGGCGCGTTGAACCCGCGCGCGATCAGGAGATCCAGAATGGCATGATAGTATTTCGACATCATCCGCGGCGCGCGCACCGCGCGGCGCCGGTTGCGGTTCATGATCTCGTCCGACTTCTCGAAATACACTTTTGCGCGCTGCGCCAGTGGCAGGCAGACCTTCGGCAGCGCGCGCTCGACGATCACGCGGTCCGGATCGTTGGAGGTGATGCCGGCATGCAGCAGCGCTTCGCGCGGCAGATAGAGCCGGCCGAGGCCCGCGTCCTCGTCGATGTCGCGCAGGATGTTGGTGAGCTGGAGCGCGCGGCCGAGATGATGGGCGAGCTCGATGCCGTCTTCTTCTGGCAAGCCGAAGACCCGGACCGACAGCCGCCCTACGGCGCTCGCGACGCGATCGCAGTAGAGATCCAGCGTCGCCATGTCGGGCGCGCGGATGTCCTGCGGCACGTCCATCTCCATGCCGTCGACGATGGCGAGGAAATCCTCGCGCTTGAGGCCGAAGGTCTTCACCGAGGTGACGTAGTCCTTCAGCCGCGGCGGCGGATTGCCCTGGTAGAGCGCATCGATGTCGTTGCGCCACGCCTGAAGGGCGGCGAGCCGTTCGTCGCGCGGGCCATCGGAATCGGCGATGTCGTCGACCTGGCGGCAGAAGCTGTAGATCTGGAACATCGCTTCACGCTGGTCGTGCGGCAGGATGCGCATCGCGGCGTAGAACGAACTGCCGGATGCGGTCGAGCCATAATTGGCGCCGGGCGAGGTCGCCTCAAGCGTCATGTGCAGTCCCCGGTCTGGAAATGGCCTTGCGTCCGACCGTGCGGCGGCCGACTTCGCCGATCATGCCGGCGAGGCTGAAGGTGAGGAGCTCGAGCTTGTTCAGGTGCACGCGCTCGCGCAGGGGATCGCGCACCTTCAACAGGCGCACGATGCGGTCGGCATAGGCCTGGATCACCGAGACCTCGACGCCGAGGCGGAAATCCCGGATCTCCGCAGCTAGCGACCTGCCCTCGGCGAGCAGCGCTTCGTTGCGGACGGCGAGAGCCTGAAGGCAGGCCAGCATCGCCGGTGGCGACTGCGCCAGTCCGAGCTGCTCGACCGAGGCGCCACTCGCGGCCAGCGCATCGCGCGGCAGATAGACGCGGTTGAGCTCGCGGAAATCCTTGCCGCAATCCTGGAGGTGGTTGTTGATCTGCAGCGCTGCGCAGAGCGCATCTGACGCGGCCCAGGTCGAGGTGCTCTCACCATGGACGTCGAGCATGAAGCGGCCGACCGGCATCGCCGAGTAGCGGCAATAATGGATGACCTCGTCCCAATTCTCGTAGCGCAACTTGGTCACGTCCATACGGAACGCGATGAGCACGTCGAGCGCGTGGCGCGACGCCATGCCGCGTTCGGCCAGTGCGTGCCGCAGGCTGACGGCCTCGGCCTGGGTGTCGCCTTTGCCGAGCAATTCCGCCTCGAGCAGGTCGAGATAAGCGAGCTTCTCGTCCGGCGGCAGCGTGGCGTGGTCGGCGATGTCGTCGGCGGTGCGGACGAAATTGTAATACGCCAGGATCAGCGCGCGATGACGCGGATGAATGATCCAGGACGCGACGGGAAAATTCTCGTCGCGCTCACCCTTGCCGGATCGCAATTCGCTCGCAGAGGTCATCGAGGGCTGGTCTACAATCGTTTGGACAGGAAGGGCTTTTTCGCTCGCGCGAGCCCGTGCGGGCGATGCCGCCGCGGCCCCCATATAGGGGAATACGGCCGCAAAACCAATCCTGTCTCTCGATGGCTGCCCTTTGCGGATCAGGTCCGAAAAGGCGGCCCCGGGGCCGCCTTTTGTGGGCCAGTGGCCGAGCTTACTGGTTGTGGTTCTTCAGGACCTGGTCGCAGGCCTGAGAGATCTTGGCCCGGTTCTCCTTGAGGCAGGCCAGGATGGTGAAATCACCCTGGTCGATGACCGGACGGCAGAGCTTCTGCACATCGCGCGAGCAGGCCTTCTGCTCGGCGTCCGTGCCGCGCCCTTGCTGGGCGAACGCTGCGGTCGAGAGGGAGGCCGACAGCAAGGTGAGAGCGACGAGAAGCTTACGCATTGTATTCCTTCATTCTGACGGCAGAATCGCACCAATCCCGGACAGCACAGGGCGACGACCGGAGCGGATTGTTCTGATGGCAAGTCGCCGCGGGAGGAGCGGCCTCGGAGAAGGCACAAGCACTGGCAAATGCGGCCAAATTGGCGCCACGTCCACCAAATCAGGGCTTCCCTGCGTCTTCTCTGGCAAATGTAAGAGACTGATACTACGTCATAATTCAGGTGCGCCGCGTTTTGCTGCGCACCTGTTGCAGAGCTGCATCTCTCGATACCGCCTCGGGACCAAGAAACATGCCGAAATACGACAAATCGAGAGGTGGAAGCATGGCGCAAGGCGTCGTGAACTGCCATCTCTGGCAGTCGGGCATTGAACCTGTCACTGGCTCGGAACACTAAACTTTCGATGTGGCGAGACGTTCTTCGTGAGAAGCGGACGTCGTTCTAAACGGGATATTTTGAGATGAAATTCTTTGGACGGACTGAACTGGCAATCAAGGCGGCCGGCATCGGCGCTGCGCTGCTCTTCTCGGTTTCGACAAGTCAGGCTCAGTCGTCCGGACCGTTTGCAGGTTTCGAGGGCGCATGGACCGGGACGGGTACGGTGTCGCTGTCCGACGGCTCGACCGAGCGCATCCGCTGCAAGGCGGACTACAAGGTTGCCGGCACCGGTCTCAGTCTCAAGCAGGCGTTGCACTGCGCCTCCGACAGCTACAAGTTCGACCTCACCAGCGATGTGACCAGCCAAGGCGAGCGCATCTCCGGCAATTGGAGCGAGACCAACCGCAACATCTTCGGCAATCTCCAAGGCACCGCCGGTGGCGGCCAGATCGAGGTGTTCGTCGAGGCCAACGGATTTGCCGCCAATTTGTCGCTGCGCACCAACGGCACCAAGCAGACGGTGCAGATCTCATCCAAGGGCGAGATTCGCGGCGTCAACATCACGATGACGAAGGGCTGACAGCTCTTACCGCTTCGAAGCGACAAGCCCCGGTTCTCGCGAACCGGGGCTTGTTGTTTTTCGGAGGCGCGGCGCAATCGTCCGGACCGCGCCGATTCCGTGTCCGATGGATGCAGCCGCTCAGATCGCCGGCTTGTCGGTGCCCTGAAGCTTGGCGTGCAGATTGATCAACCACATCGCCGTCGGCCGCAGGATGAAGAGGTCGGCGACGAGCGCCATCACCATCGAGAAGGCGCTGAGCCAGCCGAACAGCCGTAGCGACGGCAGATCGGAGAACACCGTGACGACGAGACCGCAGGCCAGCACCAACGTGGTCAGGATCAACGCCGGGCCGACCAGCACGGTCGCGCGCTCCACTGCGAGCGCCGAGCCGACGCCCGGCTTGCTCTCGAGCCTGAGGCGGTTGAGGAAGTGGATGGTGGCGCTTAAGCCCAGGCCGAACGAAACGGTCAGAGCTACGACACTGGCAAATTGCAGTCCCTCGTCCATCGCCCACAGCACTGTTCCCGACATCACGACGGGGAAGATGCCCGGCAGGATGCAGGCGAACATCACGACCCAGGAACGGAAGGCAAGGCCGATGAAAATCGCGACCAGCGCGAATTCGACGGTGAGCCCGCGGTTGAGCTTCTCGATCATGCCGGCCGAATTGCGCGCGGCAATCGCGGCAAGACCCGTGACCGCCACTTCATAGCCGGGATGCTTCTTGCGGACGGCGTCGAGCTCGGTATCGAGCTTGTCGACGATCGGCAGGAGCTGGCTGGAATCCTTGTCCGGCACGCGACCTGCGACCACGACCGCGTCCTGCTCGGCATCGATGAACCGGCGCACCAGATGCTCCGGAATGACGCTGACATATTCCTTCAGGGTCGCGACGTCGGCGCTGCCGGCCTTGTCCGCGAGCCAGCGGCGCAGGGTCTCGACCGACCAGACATTGCCGACACCGGCGGCCTTCTCCACCGTCGCGTGCACGTCCGCGATGGTCTGCAGCGTCTCCGGCGAATAGAGCGATTCACCCTTGGGGAACTGGATCAGAACGTTGACCGGGTTGGCGCCGGTGAGCTTGGCGTCGAGCCGGTCGCTGGCCGCGACCGCTTGGCGCTTGTCCGGCACCTGGTCGGCGAGCCGGTAGCGCGGCTCCAGATTTGCGTAGATGACGCCGAGGCCCGCCACGAACACCACCGCGATCAGGCTGAACAGGCCGGGACGGCCCACCATGCGCACCGCGATCCAGTAGCAGAAATTACGCAGCGCTTGTACGCCGGCATCCGCGCTCTGGAACTTGGTCGCAAAGACCTTCTCGTTGCGCACGAGCAGCACGCCGAACACCGGCACGAGCGACAACACCGCAACCAGCGCGATGATGGTGGCGGCGAGACCCGCCTCGCCGAACTTGCGGATCAGATCGGAGTCGGAGAACTGGAGCGCGATGAAGGAAATGCCTGCGGTGCCGTGCGTCAGCACGCAGGCCGGTCCCACCACCAGCACCGCGTTCTTGAATGCGGTGAACTTGTCCTGGCCCGCGATCAGCCGGTCGCGCGCGGCGAAGGTGAGCTGCATCGAGTCCGAGAAGCTGATGACCATGATGAGCGGCGTCATTACGTTCAGGAACATGTTGAGATTGAAATTGGCCCAGCCGAGCGCGCCGAGCGCCAGCAGGATCGCGATCATCGGCGGGAACGCCGCCGCCACCATGAACGAGATTTTGCGGAAGAAGATGATGGCGATGACACAGCCGGCGAGAATGCCGAGGATGTTGTAGGTGAGCCCGTCGCGCTCGACCGCGTTGCGGATCTCGAGCTGCATCACCGGCACGCCGGAAAGCTGCACGTTGAGCCCGGTGTCACTGAGGTCTTCCTTTATCAGCGCGCGGATGTCGGCGACGGTCTTGGTCAGCTTGTTGGAGGCGACCACCTCCGGATCGAGCGACAGTACGATCAGCGCCAGCGTGCCGTCCTCGGACAACAGCTTGCCGCGGATGATCTCGTTGGCTTTGACGCCCTCGATGAACTTGTCATAGGCCTCGCCCTCGGGCAGCTCGGGCGGGAACAGTGCGGCGGGAAGCTTGCCCGGAGCGGGCGCCTGACGCGCGGAGAACAGCGAGACCAGTCCGCGCGTACCCTCGACCAGCTGCATGTCGGTGACGAAGTCGCGCAGCTTCTCGAGGTTGTTCCGGGCCAGCAGGGTCTTGCCCTCGACTACGACGAGGACGTCGAATTCCTCGGCCGGGAACTTCTTGGTCACCGCTTCGTACTGGCGGAATTCCGGCGTGTTGGACCGGAACAGCTGCGAGAGCGAATCGTCGATCTTGATCCGGTGGATGCCGAACACGGCGCCGACGATCAGCACGAGCAGGACGACGCAGGAGACGATGGGCGCCCGGACTGCGATCAGCCCGATGCGCTCCAGCCCGAAGGCGATCGAGGACGCAGGTCCCTGCTCGACCTTGTCGACATGAACCTCACTCTCGCTGTGCTTTTCGAGCATGCCTTGTCCAGTTCCTAAATCGGCTCGGGTCTGTGAGCTTGTCGCGCCCCGCGAACGGCTTGAAAATGCCATACCAATGGGAGGCTTGCCCTTTGAAAATGCGCAGAAAATCGCTGCGAGGGGTTTAGCAGGTCAATCGCCCTTCTCGCAAGCAGGCGGAGTGTGGCCGAATCGATCAAGATGTGGCGATTTTGCCTTAATGCCCTTCATTCGGGCAAAGCCGTGCCAATTCGACGCGGCGCGCGGTCTGCGCTCTCGTCCTTCAGCGCCACACCGGTCACTTCCCGCGCGAGCCCCTCGCGGACCAGCCAGGCGATCTTGAAGGCAGCCTCGTCATAGCTCAACCCGGCCTTGTGGATGTTCGACACGCAATTGCGCTCGGCATCAGTGCGACCCGGCTTGGGGGCGAAAGTTAGATAGGCGCCGAGACTGTCGGGCGCCGACAGGCCCGGCCGCTCGCCGATCAGCATCGCGACCATGCGCGCGCCGAGAATGGCGCCGATCTCGTCGCCGAGCGCGACGCGCGCGCCTGAGGCGACGACGACATGGCCGATCGCGACACCATCGTCGGCCGCGAGCAACGGCAGCAGGCGCATCACCAGCGCGGCCGCATGGGCGTGGACCGCCGCCGCCGACAGGCCGTCGCCAATCACGAGTGCGAGTTGGCACGGCTCCGAGGCGCTCCGCGCCAAGGACTCGGCTGATCCGGCATCGAGCCGTCTGCCCAGATCGGGCCGCCGCAGATAGTCCCCGCGGTCGACCGCCCGGCTGTTCGCCTCGGTGACGACGAGGCCAAGCGCGCAGAGATCCGCGACCAGCCGCGGCGCATCGAACACGGCGTGTACGGCATCGCGGGCGCGGGCGTGGTCCAGTGTGAAATCGAGCAATGCCCGCGTCGGCAGGCTCGCGCCGCTGCGCCCGAGCGCGACGCGCGCGGGCGTAAGCGACCGCAGATCGAGGGTCGGACGACGCGGGATGGCCGGATCAGACATGTTGTGTCATTCGGCGGGAACGGAGGCCTCGCGTAGCCGGATCGAATAGTTCGAGGCGTTCTGCTGGCCGGTCGAGGCCGCCCGCGCAAAGGTGATGAGATGGTGCGCGATCAGGGTGCAGCCGATCAGGCCTTCGAGATCGCCGCGCTTGATGCGGCCCAGCGCGAACTTCCAGAACACGCGCTTGTAGTCGCCGAGCACGCCGACCTTCCAGAAGATGTTTCGCAGCATGACGAGGCCGCGCCTGATGTTGGTCCAGGTCTTCATCTCGTCCGGCGTTGGCATCTTGAGGCGGTGCACGTAAACGTGGTCGCATTGATACTGGAAGCGCCCGTAGACCTTCTCGGGCTCGTAGGCGACGGCCATGGCGTGCTTCCAGGACGCAACGACGTCGTCGTAGGGCAACAGGAAGTCAACATTGGAATCGCGCCCGTCGTCCTCGACCAGGCGCCCCTCGCGCTCCAGACGGTCCCACAGCGGCGTCTTCGGCAACGCCTGAAGCAGGTTGATCGTGAGCAGCGGAATTCGGGACTCCTCGACAAAGGCGAGCAGCGCCTCCGAAGTGTTCGGCTTGTCGGTGTCGAGCCCCATGATGATGCCGGACACGACCTCCATGCCGTAGGAGTTGATGGTTTGCACGCCCTCGAGGATCGGGACCATCATGTTGTGGTCCTTGTGCATCGCCTTCAGCGCATCGGGGTCGGGCGTCTCGATGCCGCAGAAGATGGTGACGAAATAGGCCTCGCGCATCTTCTCGAGGATTTCCGGCCGCTTGGCGATGTTGAGCGTCGCCTCGCAGGCGAGCCGCACCATGTAGCCGGTCCTCTTCTGCCATTCGATCAGATGCGGCAGGAGGTCGAGCGCCGCCTTGCGGTTGCCGATGAAATTGTCGTCGACGAAATAGACCGTGTCGGTCATGCCGCATTCCCGCAGGCGGTCGAGTTCGGCGATGATCTGCTCCGGCGACTTGAGGCGCGGGTTGCGGCCATAAAGGCCGGGGATGTCGCAGAACTCGCACTGATAGGGGCAGCCGCTGGAATACTGGATGCTGCCGAGGAAGTATTTCTTCACGTCGGCGAGCTCGTAGGCCGGGATCGGAAACTCCGTCATCGGCACGCGGTCCTTGGTGGTCAGAACCACCTGGGTCTCGGGACGCGAGATGTCGCGCGACAGTATTTCGAGCAGCTGATTGGTGGCGTCGCCGAGCTCGCCGACATGGAGATAGTCGAACGACGGATAATAATCCGGGCAGGCGCTGACGGAGGGGCCGCCGAGCGCGACCGGCAGATCGAACTCGTGGGCGCGGCGGCAGATATCGTTCATCTGCTGGCGCTGGATGTGCATGCCGCTGACGAAGACCGCCTCGGCCCATTCGAACTCTTCTCTGGTCGTACGGCGAAGGTTCTCGTCGACGAATTTGACCTGCCATTCCTCGGGCAGATAGGCCGCGAGCAGCAAAAGTCCCTGCGGCGGCATGAAGGCGCGGACGCCATCGGTTAGTGGGTAGGAATGCTCGAACGTCCCGAACGACGATGTGTATCGCGGAAACACGCAGAGAATCCGCCGGGACGTCCCGTTACTTTCAGCTCGCATCAAAGCTCCCCCGCCACGCTCGACTTAGCTGCGGAAATTGCCAGACAGCTACATAGCGTAATGCTGCCGCCGGAATTTCTCAATATTGTGGCAGAGCTTAATTCCCTTGGGCACCAATGGTTTCCTCGGGCCGCCGGGTGCTTCCGCCACGTCACGCGATCAACCGTGAGGCAAAATCGGGCAGCAGGCCTGCATCGCCGGCAAGACGGAAATCGGGGCCCGCAATGCCCGACTGCGCCAGCCAGTCGTCGAATTCCGGCGCACGACGCAATCCGAAGACGTCGCGGACATAGAGCGCGTCGTGAAAAGACGTGGATTGATAGTTCAGCATGACGTCATCGGCGCCGGGGACACCCATGATGAAGGTAACGCCGGCGGCAGCGAGCAGCGTCAGCAGATTGTCCATGTCGTCCTGGTCCGCCTCGGCGTGGTTGGTATAGCAGATGTCGATCCCAAGCGGCAGGCCGAGCAGCTTGCCGCAAAAGTGATCCTCCAGCCCGGCCCGGATGATTTCCTTGCCGTCGTAGAGATATTCCGGGCCGATGAAGCCAACCACGCTGTTGACCAGGAGGGGCGCAAAGGCGCGGGCCACCGCATAGGCGCGGGCCTCGCAGGTCTGCTGGTCGACGCCGTGATGGGCATTGGCCGATAGCGCCGAGCCCTGCCCGGTCTCGAAATACATCACGTTCTGCCCGACCGTGCCGCGCTTCTGCGACAGCCCGGCCTCTTGGGCCTCCTTGAGGAGCGCGAGGTCGACGCCAAAACTGCGGTTGGCGGCCTCGGTGCCGGCGACCGACTGGAACACGAGGTCGATCGGCGCCCCCTGCCCGATCAGCGACAATGTCGTGGTGACATGGGTCAGCACGCATCCTTGGGTCGGGATCTTGAGCCGCGCGATGACCTCGTCGAGCAGCCGCAGCAATTGGCCAATCACGGCCGGGTCGTCGCTCGCCGG
Organism: Bradyrhizobium sp. 155; assembly: GCF_023101105.1. Classification (NCBI taxonomy): domain Bacteria; kingdom Pseudomonadati; phylum Pseudomonadota; class Alphaproteobacteria; order Hyphomicrobiales; family Nitrobacteraceae; genus Bradyrhizobium; species Bradyrhizobium sp. 155. The sequence goes on from NZ_CP064704.1 coordinate 5,267,501, forward strand.
GTTGATGCCGATGCAGGCATCGCCGGCGCCGAGCAGGATGCCGTCGAGGATGGAGGCGGTGATCCCTCTGGCGTCGTCGAAGGGATGGTTGGGCTGGAGCCGGGTGCTCATCCGGCCCTTCAGACCGATGGTGTTGCGGAAAGCGGTGGTGACCTCGCATTTCCGCGCCGCCAGGATCAAATCCTGGTTGCGCATCAGCTTCGACACCGCCGCCGCCATCTCCGGGGTGATGCCGCCGGCCAGCTTGCGTAGGATTTCGGGCGTCGCGGCGTCCGATAGCAGCCAGTCGCGAAAGGCGCCGACCGTCAGCGAAGCCACCGGCGCGAACGCCTTGGCGTCGTGGCTGTCGATAACGAGGCGGGTGACCTCGTCGGTCTCATAGGGGATGACGGCTTCCTGTAAGAACTGCCCGAGAGGGACGTCGGCCAGCACCATCCGCGCCGCGATCATCTGTTCGGCACTGGCGGCGGCGATCCCGGCCAGCCGGTCACCGGAGCGCGGCGGCGTCGCCTTGGCGAGCAGGTCGCGCAAATCCGGGAACGTGTACGTCGTGGCGTCGATGGTGTGGCGGTAGACCAAGGGTCTCTCCGGGGTTCGTCGGCCAAAGGCCGACGCCAGGGCAATCCCAAGACTATACCTTCAGATCAAGACGCTGAAATATCGACCTTTCTTTCGACCGAGGGCGAAGGAGGCCAAACCCGGCGTTAACGCCGCGTCCATCTTCATTCTGCATAGTTTTGCATTGATTTGTACGACTGCGCTCTCCGGCCGCTCCCGGCCATTCGGGCCCCTGAAACCATGAAAACCGACCAATCTGGGAATGCCGCCGGCCTCGCCGGCCGCTTCACGCTTGCCAACAAGCTCTACGCGATCTTCGCGCTGTTCGCGCTGCTCACGGCCGCGATCGCGATGCTGTCCGACTACAACAGCCGCCGCGGTGCCGAGCTGACCACCGCGATCGAGACCGCGAACGCCGCCGCGCTGAACGTTGAGCGGGTCAACTCGCTGGTCTATGCGGTCGTGATGGAATCACGCGGCGTCTACATGTCGACCGAACCGGCCGTGGTGAAGAAATACGGCGAGGGCCTGCTCAAGTTCAACGCCCAGATCCTCGACGTCGTGAAGCGCTGGGAGACCATCGTCAAGGCTGACGATGCCGAACAGTTCGCCACCTTCAAGAAGCGCATCGAGCAGTTCGTCGAGTTTCGCAAGGAGCTGGTGCGCCGCGGCGTCGAGATCAATGCGGCCGCGGGCCGCGAATGGGGCGACAACGACGCCAACCGCGCCGTGCGCTCGGCGCTGAACAAGGATCTCGAGGCGCTGTCCAAAGTCTATTCCGAGCGCGCGAGGCAAATCGCGCACGAGACCGAGACCAATCGCATCCTGTCCTTCGTCCTGACCTGCCTCGCCGGCGTGGCGCTCGCCCTCGTCGTGATCGGCATCGTCATCATCGCCCGCTCGATCGCACGCCCGCTCTCCGCCATCACCGCGACCATCAAGCAGGTCGCTGACGGCGCCGAGAACGTCGTGGTGCCCCACTCTGACCGCGCCGACGAGATCGGCGCACTGGCGCGCGCGATCCAGATCTTCCAGGACGCGATGGGGCGCAACCGCAACCTCGCCTCGCAGGTCTCGCAGGACTCCGCCGCGCGCGAGGAGCGCGCCCGCCACATCGAGCAATCCGTCGACGCGTTTCGCGAGGCGATCGGCGCGATCATGCGCGGCCTCGGCGACAACGCCTCCGTCATGCGCGAGACGGCGCAGACCATCACCCGCGTCACCGCGGACGCGAGCAGTCGCGCCGGCACGGCGGCGAACGCCACCGAACAGGCATCGCACAACGTCACGGCGGTGGCAGGCGCGGCCGAGGAGCTGTCTGCGTCGGTGGTGGAGATCGGCCGGCAGGTGCGGCAATCCGCCAGCGCGGTCGAGCAGACCGGGCAGCGCACCGAGAAATCGATTGCCGAGATCGAGAGCCTGGCGGCCGCCACGCAACGCATCGACGGCGTGCTCAGCCTGATCCAGGCGATCGCCGAGCAGACCAATCTGCTCGCGCTCAATGCCACCATCGAAGCGGCGCGCGCGGGCGATGCTGGCCGCGGCTTTGCCGTCGTCGCACACGAAGTGAAGGCGCTCGCGGGGCAGACCGCGAAAGCGACCGCCGACATCAGCGAAAACGTCTCGATGATCCAGTCCTCCACCCGCAACGCGGTCGACGCCGTCCGCGAGATCGGCGGCGCGGTGCGCGAGATCAACGACGTCACCTCGGCGATCGCCGGCGCCATCGGCCAGCAGGACGCCGCCACGCGCGAGATCTCGTCCAACGCGCAATCGGCTGCCCAAGGCAACGAGACCCTCGTCGCCAACATCAGCTCGCTCCGCGACGCCATCGGCGAGACCGATACTGCAGCCTCCTCGGTGCTGAGGGCTGCGAGCAGCGTGACCGAGACGGCGGAGACGCTGTCGCGCGAGGTGGAGAAGTTCTTCCAGAACCTGCGCGCAGGCGCGGCGGACGGCCGCATCGCCAAGGCCGGGTAGCCGCACGTCCATCGCCAACAGAGCCGGCGGTGGGGTCGCTCCATCAAAAACGCGAAAACAACCCCATGCACAGTAGCCGGGGACAGCGATTTCAATGGCTTGGCTACCGCCCCGTCTTCTGCGGATTTGACGAATCTACTTGCTCCGTCGGGCAAAACAGGAGCATGATGTCAATGTTGGAGCTTTCCGCGCTGGGCCGGCAGGATCTCGAAGCCGATCTTCACAGAGACCGCGCGATGCCTCTCTCCGCAATCCCATCTTCCAGGTCATGATCGCCAATCATGGCGAGTTCACCTGTCTTTCGGGCAGGGAATGCCTGCAAACAGAATGGCGGCAGCTGACGATATCTGTTCAGCCATGGAACCATTGGGTTCCCAGTCTATTGCCTCACTGACACATCACATTTGGGAGAAACACGATGAAATTTTTCACAGCCGCTCTGGCGGCCGCAGCAAGTACCCTTCTCGTGACCGCCGCTGCTGCAGCCCCGCTGTCTCCCACCCTGTCTGTCGCTCCGGACAGCAACATTCAGAACGTGCGCATGGTCTGCAACGAAGACGGTCGTTGCTGGCGTGAGCGCGGCGAACGCCGTGTCATCATCCGCGAAGGGCGCGATTCCTACGGATATGCGCCTCGCGAGCGCTACATCGAGCGGCGCGGCTATGAAGAGCGCAGCGGCATCGGCTTCCGCGCTCCCGGCGTGAGCGTCGGGATCGGCACCGACCGCTACTGAGATACGAATCCTGTGAATGCAAAAGCCGCGGAGCAATCCGCGGCTTTTTTGAACTCACTGGACGTCAACAAACTCGCCGCTTTTCCCGGCCTAGCGAGGAGCTGTGATCAGGCAGCCATTCAAAGCACGAACACCGGAAGAATTGATTTCGCTATTGAGCGCCGTGGCGATGGCCATTCTCGCCGCGATCATTGTCATGGTGCTGTATTATGGTCGCGAGATCATCATCCCCATAGCGCTGGCCGTCTTGCTCAGCTTCGTGCTGGCGCCCCTGGTTCGACTGGTTCAGCGTCTGCGCATTCCACGCAGTTTGGCTGTGGTGAGCGTGGTCGTGATCGCCTTCGCATTCATATTTGCGATGGGCAGTCTCCTTGCTACCCAACTCACGCAGCTGGCTGGCGATTTGCCGCGATATCAGTCCACAATAAGCGAGAAGATCCAATCCTTCCGTGAGACCACCGCTGGTCGAGGCACGCTCGAGCGGGCTTCGAGCATGTTGAAGGACCTCAGCAAAGAACTCGACAAGCCCAAGGAGGCCACGAATTCGTTGGGGACCATAGCAGCTCCGAAAGCGGCCGCGCCGAGGCCCGTTCCTGTGGAAGTGCTTCAGCCCGATCCCGGCGCGCTGGAGAGCTTGCAAACGCTGATTTCACCCTTGCTTCATCCGCTCGCAACGACCGGGATCATCGTCATATTCGTGATCTTCATTTTGCTTCAACGCGAGGATCTTCGTAATCGTCTGATCAGGCTGGCCGGTTCGGATGACCTGCAGCGCACCACGGCTGCCCTTGATGACGCGGCGAGCCGCCTCAGCCGGCTTTTCCTTATCCAGCTTCTCGTGAACGGCAGCTTCGGCATCGTCATCGGAATGGGTCTCTGGCTGATCGGCGTTCCAAGCGCGATCCTGTGGGGTATTCTGGCAGCAGTGCTGCGCTTCGTGCCCTACATCGGGGCGGTCATCGCCGCCGCCTTTCCTCTCGCTCTCGCGGTCGCGGTCGATCCAACCTGGACGATGCTGCTTTGGACGATCGCGCTGTTCGTGGTGGTGGAGCCCGTCGTCGGCCATGTGCTGGAGCCGATGGTCTATGGACACAGCACGGGACTGTCGCCGGTGGCCGTTGTGGCTTCTGCGACGTTCTGGACGGCGCTCTGGGGTCCGATCGGCCTCGTTCTGGCGACACCACTCACGGTGTGTCTCGTCGTACTGGGCCGCCATGTCGAGCGGCTGGAGTTCCTGGACGTCATGTTTGGAGACCGACCAGCACTCTCTCCGCCTGAGATATTCTATCAGCGGATGCTCGCCGGCGACCCGACAGAAGCATCTGCAAAAGCCGAGGAGTTCTTGAAGGAGCGATCTCTCAGCTCCTATTACGACGAAGTCGCCCTGCGAGGACTGCAACTGGCTCAAGCGGATGCCGAGCGCGGCGCTCTGGATCCCGACCGGCTGACCAAAATCAGGGATGCGGTCCAGGAATTTGCCAATAACATTTCGGAGCAGGATGAGCGTCCGCCGCCGAAGGTCGGCCCGACCACAGATGTCGAAGCTACATCTGCCATAGAGGGCGTGGCTGAGGACGCGCCTTATGAGAGTCTGCGGGTTCTGCGCAAGGAGGACTTGCCCACTGGATGGCAAGGCGAACATCCCGTCCTCTGTGTGGCCGGGCGAAATCCGATCGACGAAGCCGCTGCGATCATGCTGGCTCAACTGACCGGTGCGCATGGCTTGTCGGCACGAGTTGAAGCAGCGGAAGCGCTATCGACGGCGAATATCTTCCGGCTGGAGACCACCGGGGTCGCCATTGTCTGCCTCGTCTATATGGATGCAAGCAGCCCCGCCCACATGCGTTACTCGGTGCGACGCCTTCGCCGTAAATTGCCGAAGGCCACAATCATTCTGGGTTGCTGGATGAAGGACATCGACCCAGCGGCGCTGGAAAGCCTGCGGGAAGGTGCCAAGGCGGATCTGGCTGCTGCAACTCTGGGCGGGGCGCTTAAACTCTGCATAGAGGCGACGGGTGTGGACTCCCTTGGCACTGGAGCCGAAGGCCCGGCTTCGAAGATCACGGCCGCTTAGCAGTTTGTACGCTAGACATGGCTGATTTCAGCCAACGAGGCGCCAGGTCTCCACGCGTCAGGCGCGCTTCCCGCCGATCGAAACAAACGCCATGAGGCAGGGTTCGGGCAATGGGTTGCGCCAGCGATGGCGCGTTCCGTTTTGCACGATGCAATCACCCTGACGCAAATGGACCTTCTGGCCGTCGTCCAATTCCAGCGTCATCTCGCCGCGAACCACGACTCCGTAGTCTATTGTATCCGATGTGTGCATCCCTGGAGCGCCGCGCTCAAAATGATCTCCCATGCCGGGGATCTTGTCCGACATTTCTCTAAGCCCACTCTCGAACGTGACGCCAGGCGGCGGCTTCCAACCTTCAGGACGCTTCGGCGGATACGAGATCAATCGAAAGATGGTCCCCGCAGGCCCCGGAAACGCCTTCGTTCCTGCCGACATCGGATCCGGCTCCAGGCCAGTCAGTCCTGGCACTCCCTCAGTCATATACAGTTCATAGAAAGTCAGTCCTGGATTGGCATCGATTTCCACCAGCTTTGGAGTCACCTCAAAAGACTTCAACACCGACTTGCCGGCTTCATCGCGGCCGGTCAGTGCACGTCTTGGAGGTGGCAAATCACTGGAGTCTTTTGCTTCGGCGGGGTTTGACATCTCCCCCAACGCGCTGCCGGCGGCGAAGACGGACAGCGCCTGCAGCAGGTGTCGCCGACCCCCGCCTTCGAACTGTTCGGACGAAGGCTCCACCTTGTCCGAAGGAGGCTCCGCACGATCCAGCGATTTGTTCTTGTGCTTTTGCCACAAGGGCCAAGGGAAGCTGCTCATCTGCGTTCTCCGCGGTTGCGTGCAATCGCACACCGCTCCAGTGGCACTGCCTCGCAATGACATCGATACTGGCGAACATGCGTGGGCGTAGAACGCTGATAAAAACCGTCGGAAAAAAGCAAGTTGATGAGACCGCCGGAGCAACGGCTGCCCGCCCCACTTGCCTTTCCATTCTTTCAATCTAGACGCGCAGATTTCACTCCGCTATTCGGCTTTGGTCGAGCATGGAGATATGTCGGTTTTCCCAAACATCCGACCACCGTCGCGCCGGTGGGCAACGCCTCGCCGACCGCATGGAGAGCCATCGAAGCGTTTCGCCTATTGTGGAAGGGCCGTGCTGCGCGACCTCCTGGTGCGACGGTTCAGCCAACTGGTCCGGGGGTCCAATCGCCACCAGCAAGCGGCCGAACTTTGACATCGGGAATGACCCCGCGCTCCAGGCTCGGATCGAAATGGCGCATCGTCCGCTCATTGAAGTCGATGATGCGGCCGGGCCGTAGCGGTCCCACGTCATTTATCCTGACGATGACCTTCTTGCCGACGGCCTCGACGAGGGCGTATTTCGGCTTCGCGCCAAATTGGACCCCACCGAATTTCTTGCGCAAGCTCGTCTTGATGGCGGCCGACCAGACCGAGGGGTCATAGCGCTCGCCGGAAGCCGTCTTCGGGCCGCCCTCCTCTTTGCCTGGCTTGAACGGATTGTACATGGATGCCGCGCCAACGATCGTTTCCCCGGAAGCGGCGTTGTCGACAGCGCTTGAGTGAACCCCACCAGCTTCACATCGCGCAATAGAAACGGAAACGGCAAGTGCAATCACGGCGCCGCAGATTGCGGCGCTCGATCGGAACCCCATTATATCTCCTGTGATTTTCGATTGTTCGGTTCCGATGCCGCAAATCGTTTTGCGGATCGAGCCAACCCCTGGCTCCGGAACCGTTTGTAGGAACCTCAACAGTTCCAGCACGTGTTTTACTTGTCGCCGTCTAAGACAGACATTGCGTCAACAGCATGACGACGAGGGCGACAGTGAAATCGCGCGACGGCATGACTCTACGGCGCCACCAATCAGGCCAATCGATGCGCTCGCCTGCCTGACCGTGCTTTCATCCTTATCGGCGTTGGTTTTGGCAGAAGCGATCATTGCTGCGGCGGAGGCAGCCACCTAGCGTGAGAAGGCTTGCTTGCGCGATGTCGCAGAGAGAGAGTTTGCGATGTCCTTGCGCAGCGAGGCCCGCTGCTGAACGCGTTCCCGGACAACGAGCCGGCGCACAGAGTCCCGTCAGCTTGTTCACTCCGTCCGTGTCAGCGGACATGGGACAGAAATGCTGAGCTTGTCTTCCTTCACCCTGCCCGGCATCACGCAACTGCTCACAGCATCTAACAAGCCTTAACGAGCTATTGACCAGCTTCCGAGCCATGTTGCAGAGCCAGACGAAGGACTGCCCTGCTCCGCAGGCTCCGATCGCCTGAAGCCAGGAAGGTGTCCTATGCCGATGCCATACAATTCCGAGAACACCATCGACAGAAGCCGGCGCGCGCTTTTGAGCACGGCAGCGGTTGGAATTGCAGCGGTGATTTCCACGAGCGTGTTTCCGCTGCGTGGAGCGGCGGCCGCGGGCGAAAGCACAATTCGCCCCTTCCACATTGCCGTGCCGGAGGAGGACTTGGTGGAGCTTCGGCGGCGCGTGTTGGCGACGCGATGGCCCGATCGCGAGACTGTTTCCGATCACTCCCAAGGTATCCCGCTGGCGAAGCTCCAGTCCCTCCTCAACTATTGGGGGACGGCCTACGACTGGCGAAAGATCGAAGCGAAGATGAATCGACTTCCGCAGTTCATGACCAACATCGACGGCATCGACATCCACTTCATTCATGTCCGCTCCAAACATCCCAATGCCCTGCCTGTCGTCATAACCCATGGCTGGCCGGGATCGGTATTCGAGCAGCTCAAGCTGATCGATCCACTCACCGATCCAACGGCCCATGCGGGCCGGCCCGAGGACGCGTTCGACGTCGTGATCCCCTCGATGCCCGGCTATGGCTTCTCCGGCAAGCCGGTCGATACCGGTTGGGGTCCCGACCACACAGCGCGCATCTGGGCGGAACTGATGAAGCGCCTGGGCTACACCCACTATGTCGCGCAGGGCGGCGACTGGGGCTCGCCGGTCTCGAGTGCGATGGCACGGCTGGCGCCGGCAGGCTTGCTCGGCATCCATATCAACTTGCCGGCGATCGTCCCGCCCGATATCGCCGCGATCCTCGCGGCCGGCGGGCCTGCTCCGGCAGACCTCTCCGCCAAGGAACGCGCGGCGTTCGATGCATTCAGTGCGGCCGGCAAGATGGGCAACCGGTCCTACGCGCTGATGATGGGAACGAGGCCGCAAACGATCGGCTACGGCTTGACGGATTCTCCCGCGGGCCTGGCAGCCTGGATGCTCGGACATCCCGGCTTCTCGCATTGGAAGTTCGACGACACCGACTCCGAAAAATCCCGCGACGAGGTGCTGGACGACATCACGCTGTACTGGTTGACGAACAGCGCCACCTCCTCGGCGCGACTTTACTGGGAATATAGCGGGCGCAGTCCCGCCCTTGCAGGTCCGGAGAAGACTGCGGAGATCTCACTGCCGGTGGCCATCACGGTCTTCCCGGGCGAGAGCTATCAAGCCCCGGAGACGTGGGCCCGGCGCGCCTATCGCAACCTGACCTACTTCCACGAGGTCGACAAAGGCGGTCATTTTGCTGCCTGGGAGCAGCCGGCGCTTTTCTCCGCCGAGCTGCGCGCCGCATTCAGGCCCCTTCGGCCCGCACATCTGGTCCAGTGACGGTGGTCAAGGCGCCGCCGGCAAGGTGTTCATGCCGCCTCGCTTTGCGCGGGAAAGAAGAAATGGGGCCGTCAGTGATGGCGTTTGCTAGCCCATCACCCCGCCACGCTTGATCAGCTCCTTCCCCATCGCGGCCAGATGCACCTGATCCGGTCCGTCGCCGATGCGGATGAAGCGGGCGTAGACGTAAGCACGCGCCAGGAACGTGTCCTGCGAGACGCCGGCAGCGCCGTGGATCTGGATGGCGCGGTCGATAACGCGGGCGGCCATGCTGGGCACCACGATCTTGGCGGCCGCAATCAGGTCGCGCGCGATCTTGTTGCCCTCGCGGTCCATCCTGTCGGCGGCTTGCAGCGTCAAGAGCCGCGCCTGCGCGATCTCGCAGAATGAGTGCGCGATGTCCTCACGCACCGAGCCCTGTTCTGCGAGCGGCTTGCCGAAGGCCGTGCGGGAGACCGCGCGCTGACACATCAATTCGAGCGCGCGCTGGGCGCAGCCGATCAGCCGCATACAATGGTGGATACGGCCGGGGCCGAGCCTGCCTTGCGCGATCTCGAAGCCGCGGCCCTCGCCGAGCAGGATGTTCTCCGCGGGCACGCGAACGTTCTCGTAGACGATCTCGGGATGGCCGACCGGCGCGTCGTCATAGCCGTAGGTCAGCATGTCGCGGACGATGCGCACGCCAGGCGTCGCTCTCGGCACCAGGATCATGGATTGCTGGCGGTGGCGATCGGGATCGTCGGGCGCGGTCTTGCCCATCACGATCAGGATCTCGCAATCCTCGTTCATCGCGCCCGAGGTGAACCATTTGCGGCCGTTGATGACGTAGTCGCCGCCGTCGCGCCTGATCTCGCACTGGATGTTGGTGGCATCGCTGGAGGCAACCTGCGGCTCCGTCATCGAGAAGCCGGAGCGGATGCGCCCTTCCAGCAGTGGCTTCAGCCAGCGCTCCTGCTGCGCCGGCGTACCGTAATTGGCCAGCACCTCCATGTTGCCGACGTCGGGCGCCGAGCAATTGAACACCTCCGGCGCCCAGAGGATGCGGCCCATGATCTCCTTCACCGGCGCGTATTCGAGATTGGTCAAGCCAGTGTTGTTGGGATCCTGGCCGTGCTCGCCGGAGAGGAACAGGTTCCAAAGCCCCTGCTCGCGCGCCAGCCGCTTCAGGTCCTGAAGGATCTGCGGCGTCCTGTAGCGTGTCGCTTCCGGCTTCACCTGCTCGTAGTAGAGCTCCTCGACCGGCTCGACATGCGTCCGCATGAACCGGCGGACCCGCTCCTGCAGCTCCAGCGAACGTTCGGAGTGTTGAAAATCCATGGGGTCCTCCTGTTCCCTTCTCCCCTTGTGGCAGAAGGTGGCGCGAAGCGCCGGATGAGGGGTTGTATCCGCGAGTTCAAATGTAGAGACGACTCGCGGAGAGATACCCCTCACCCGGCTCGCCGCTTCGCGGCGATCCACCCTCTCCCGCAAGGGGAGAGGGTGCACTGTCTATGCTGCCGCTCGCGTGCCCCTCACGTGCCGCGCAGCAGCTCGCTGGCGACGATCCAGTCGTTGCCATTGAACTGGAGCATATAGCCGTCCTTGATCGGGCGGAAATCCTGCGGCGTGGTGTTGAGGGTGATGCCGGGCATCAGTAGCGATAGCGGCACGTTCTTCAAATTGGCCGCCTGCGCCATGATGTTCTCGCGCGTCAGATTGTCCTTGCACTGCTTCAGCAAGACCACCAATGCCTCGGCGACGGTGTAGCCGTAGAGACCCGCGACGTTGTTGACGTCGGCATTGGGCAGGCGCTTCTTCATGAAATCGATATAGGCCGTCATCGCCGGATCGTCCTTCGGCGCCTCGACGAACGGCTTGAGCGAGCCGAGCGAGAGCACGCCCTTGCCGGCATCGAGGCCGGCCGGGACCATCACGGTCGCCTTGTTGGCACAGCCCGAGGCGAGGAAGCGCGTCGCCTGCCAGCCGACCTCATGCGCTTTCCGAATCGCCTGGGCGCAGGCGCGCGGCGTCACCGAATAGATCATGAACACGTCGGCCTTGGTGTTGGCGAGCGTCAGCACCTGGGAATCGACGGTGGGGTCGGCGACCTCGAAGCTCGACGCCATCGCGATCGCCTTGTCGGCGTCGGCACCAAGCGCTTCCTTGACGCCGCGCAGATATTCCTTGCCGGCGTCGTCGTTCTGATAGAGCACCGCGAAGCGCGCATTCGGGTTCTTGGCGCGGGCATAGGCGACGTCGATCGCGGCCTCGCTGGTGTAGTTCGGTGCCCATGGCAGCGCCATCGACCAGGGCATGTTGGCGGGATCGTTCCACTTCGAGGCCGAGCTGATCAGAAACAGCTGCGGCACCTTGTTGCTGTTGAGATATTTCGCGATCGCCGAGCTTGGCGCCGTGCCCATGGTCGCGAAGATGAAGGCGACGCCGTCACCCTCGACCAGCCGCCGCGCCGCTTCCATGGTCTTCGGCGGCGAGAAGGCGTCGTCGAGCGACAGGAGATTGAGCTTGCGGCCGTTGATCCCGCCCTTCTCATTGACCTCGTCGAAATAGGCCGAGATCACCCTGCCGGTGATACCGAGGGGCGAAGCGGGGCCGCTATAGGGCATGGTGTTGCCGATCTTGATCTCGGTGTCGCTGATGCCGGGACCGTAGGATTTCTGCGCGGAGACAGGCGCGGACAGGCAGGCAGCCAAGGCTGCAGCCAGGACCAAAGCGGCTTTCATGGTTTCTCCCCGGTGATGATCGCCGCGCGACTCGGAAGGCGCGCGGCGTGCTGCTTCTTGCCAGCACGTCAGATCAGCGGAGTTCCGCAAGGCGGTCTTGCGTCGAGTTGCTGATCAGCCGGTGCACAGCCGCCCTCGCGGGCAGCACCATTGACGCAAATCGAGACCGGATGCGCGCCTCAGCCGCGTGTCCGCTCCATCTCCAGCTCGGCCTTGAGATTGTCGAGATCCCTATAAATTGAAGCAACCGCAAGAACGCGGTCGCCCTTGCTATACTTCAGCAGGCAGTCCTTGCCGGAAATGCTACCGTCGATCGCGATGTCGTCGAAGCTCTCGGCGTGGCCGACATAGTTGATCGGCACGTCATAGTGCTGCGACCAGAAGAACGGCACGGCCTCGAAGCGCTCGCGCTTGCCGAGCATGTTGCGCGCCGCGGTCTGGCCCTGCCGCTCCGCCACCACCCAATGCTCGACGCGGATGGTTTGCCGCGAATGCGGATCGGGCCAGCGCGCGATGTCGCCGGCCGCGAAAATGCCGGATACGCTGGTCTCCAGATATTCGCTCACGCTGACGCCCCGATCGGCCGCAAGCCCCGCCTGCTCGGCAAGCGCAAGGCGCGGCTTGACGCCGATGCCGACCACGACCAGGTCGGCCTCGATCACGCCGCCGCTCTTCAACGTGGCGCGCGTGCCGTCCAGCTTTTCCACGGTGTCCTCGAGATGGAAGTTGACGCCGTTCTCCTCATGCAGCGCGCGCACGAAGTCGCCCATCTCGGGACCGAGCACCTTCTGCATCGGCCGTTCGTCCGGCGCGACCACGTGCACCTCGATCTTGCGTGCCCGCAAGGAGGCCGCGACTTCGAGGCCGATGAAGCTGGCGCCAATCACCAGCGCCCGCTTGGCGCTGCCCGCCGCCTTGATGATGGCGCGGCTGTCGGCGACCGAGCGCAGGGTGTAGACATGGGGCTGGTCGGCACCCGGAATCTGCAATCGGACCGGCTCGGCGCCGGTCGCGAGTAGCAGCCGGTCGAACGGCAGCCTGTCGCCGTTGCCCAGCGTCACGCTGCGCGTCTTCGCCTCGATCGCGGCAACATTCGTGTTGAGCCTGAGATCGATGCCGGCGTCCTGATAATAGTCCTCGCCTCGCAGCGGCAGCCAATCCTCCGGCGCGTTGCCCGCGAGGTAATCCTTGGAAAGATTGGGCCGGTCGACCGGCATCGCGCTGTCATTGCTGAGCATGGTGATGGCGCCGGCAAAGCCCTCGCGACGGAGCGTCTCCGCCGCCGCGAAACCCGCCGCGCCGCCACCGATGATGACGAATTTTTCCGGCGTTGGCGCCGTCCGGTGACACGCCGGAGGCTTCGGCATCTCGCGCTTGCGCTGGACGACGATCTTGTCCTGATCGCGCGAGACCTCCCACAACGCCAGCGCATTCAGCGCCGGCGGACGGGTCGCCTCGCCTGACCGCAAGGAGAAGCAGGCATGATGCCAGGGGCAGCGGATGGTGTCGCCCACTACCAGTCCTTCCGCGAGCGGACCGTGATAGTGGCTGCAGGTCGGCTCGATCGCGAAGATCTCGCTGCCGGCCTGCACCAGCAGGACGTCTTCCTCGCCGACATGGCCGAGCAATTTGCCGTCCTTGAACGCGGCGAGCGTCACGCCTCGGCTCAGGTCGGGCCCGCTTGGCTTCTTGTCTTCGGTCATGGCGTTGCCTCCTTGAGCCGTCGCGGATCAATCGTCCGAATTGGCCAGCCCCAGCAGTTCCTGGCGTGTCAACGCATTGTCGCGGAACACGCCGAGCATGCGGCTGGTGACGAGATCTGTCCCGGGCTTATGTGCGCCACGCGTGGTCATGCAGTGATGCGTCGCCTTGATGATGACCCCGACGCCTTCGGGCCTCAGCACGTCGTTGATCGTGTTGGCGATCTGCGCGGTCATCTTCTCCTGGATCTGAAGCCGCTTGGCGTAGATGTCGACGAGACGCGCGAGCTTGGAGATGCCGACGACGCGCCCTTGCGGGATATAAGCGACCCAGGCGCGGCCGACGATCGGTGCCATGTGGTGCTCGCAATGGCTTTCGAAGCGAACGCCGCGCAGGACGATCATCTCGTCATAGCCTTCGATCTCCTCAAAGGTCTTTTGCAGGATTTCGGTCGGATCCTGCGCATAGCCGGAGAAATACTCCTCGAAGGCGCGCGCGACCCGGTCCGGCGTATCGCGCAGACCGTCGCGCGCGGGATCGTCGCCGGCCCAGCGGATCATGGTCCGGATCGCCTGCTCGACCTCCGCCCTTTCAGGCCGCTCGCTCGGCGCCTGCGCGACCGCGACACGTTCCAGCCTGCGCGTTTGCGTCTTCATCGAAAACTCCCCTGCAACGAACCGCATACAGAAGGCGGCCCACAGCTTGGACGGCTGCGATCGGAAAAGGTTCCCGGAATCAGGAAAAATTGGAAGCTGTGAGAGCGGCAAGACAGCGGGACGAGAAATCCGGCGCTATGAGGCCGCTTTCCGCACGTCGAGCACGGCCTGGGCCCATTCGGCCGGCCGCTCCTGCGGCAAATTGTGGCCGGCCCCTGCAAAGACGCGCCGCTCGAAAAAGCCCTCGAATTTGCGTGCATGGTGCGCGGTGCCGGAATTGACGCCGTCGCTGTCGCCGTCGATCGCGATGGTCGACACCTGAACCGGCGGCTGGGCGGCGAGCTTCGCCTCGATCGCCGCATAGGCGGGGTCGCCCGCGACCAGCGCGTAACGATGACGGTAGGAGTGGATCACGACATCGACGAAATCAGGATTGTCGAACGAGATGGCGCTGGTCTCGAACGTCGCGTCGTCGAAGGCCCATCTCGGCGACCACATCAACCAGAGCTGGCGCGCAAAACCGCGCCGGTTGCGCTCCAGCGCACGGCGGCCGCGTTCGTTGTGGAAGAGATATTGATACCAGAGCGCCGCCTCCTCCGGTGGCGAAGCCGGCTCCATCGAGCGCGCGATGTTCTGGATGTTGTAGGAATTGCCCGAGACGAGCGCGATCACGCGCTCCGGATGCAGCACCGAGACCACGCAGGCTGCGCGCCCGCCCCAGTCGTAACCGCCGACGACCGCGCGCGCAATTCCAAGCGCATCCATGAAGGCCAGCAGATCGGCGCCCAGCGCCGCCTGCTCGCCGGAGCGCAACGTCGCAGCGGAGCGGAATCGCGTCGGCCCGTAGCCGCGCAGCCAGGGCACCAGCACCCGGGCGCCCGCTTGCGCCATGATCGGCGCGGTCTCGGCATAGGCGTTCACGTCGTAGGGAAAGCCGTGACCCATGATGCAGGGCCAGCCGTCCGGCGCGCCGTATTCGCGATAGGCGATGTCGAGGATCGGTGGTGACCGTTTTTTGTTGCATTAGAAAGCGGAGCTATTTTTGCGGCCCGGATAACGTGATGTCACGCTCGGCGCGGAACACGTTGCTGTAGAGGTTGGCGATCCACTGCCGACCGATCTCGGTCTTGTTGAGGTAACCGATCTCGGTCTGGATGTGCGGCGCGACGCTATTCCAATAGAACTGCGGATAGCGGTTCACGATGTCGGCCGGCGAATCGTAGCCGAGCTGGCGGTTGATGCCGACTTCCTCGAACTCGTAGTAGAGCGCATTGGCCTTGCGCAGATAATTGGGGTCGCCGAGCTGGCCGATGAAGTCGGCCGCGCGCAGGATCGAGGCCTCGTCGTCATAGTCCTGGCCTTCCCGGGCCGGAAACCGGGTGCCCTCGATGGCGCGGGCGATGCGCTCCGGATCGAGCCCCGGAATGTGTCGCAGCCGCCGCGAGACATAAAGCTTGGAACGGTCGACATGATACATCATCAGGCTTGCATCCGAGGCGCCGCGCGGCAGTGACACCTTGGTGCCGGCTGCATCGATGACGAAGCCATCGGTGTCATCCTCCTCGAACAGGCCGCGCACATAGCCGATGTCATGGGCCAGGCAGGCGATCAGGACATGGACATAGTCTTCCGCCGACAGATGGGCGTGAAGATATCGGCCGCTGAGGATGGAGTGACCCGCCAGCGTCACCAGCATCGTATGCTCGATATTGTGATAGAGCGCGTCGCTATTGCCGATGCATTCCATCGCCGTGCGGGTTGCGCTCTCGACGATGCGCGCAGAGGGCTCGTCGAACCGGCGACGCATGAACGAGCCCAGCAATTTTTCAAGGGAGTCCGCCGCCAGTTTCGGTAACGTCATCATGGATGCAGCCCCGTCTGTCGGTGGTTTTCCACGCCAATTCCCGACGTCTCATTCTCGTCCTCGAGCAGGCGCCAGCATAGCCCATCTTGGCCGACTGGCCAAACCCGGGGGCGCAAACTCGGAAATATGTTGCGGTTTGTGCCCCGCGATATCGCGGTTGCGGTGCAGACCCGCCACACCCGGGATGGGTGTCGCGGGCAGGACCCGCAATCATTCCACCAACAGCACGTCGACGGCGACGTCGAGCTTCTGCTTCGGCGAGCCGACGATGATGCCGTCGACCGGCGAAACGTCGGAGAAGTCGCGGCCGACTGCGAGCACGATATGGTCGCCAGCAACCATAAGATCGTTGGTCGGGTCGAAATCGACCCAGCCAAGCTCGTCCCCGCACCACAGCGACACCCAGGCATGGGTGGCGTCGGCGCCCTGCAGGGGCGGCTGGCCCGCCGGCGGAATGGTGCGCAAATATCCGCTGACATAGGCCGCGGGCAGGCCCAGCCCGCGCAAGCCCGCAATCATGACATGGGCAAAATCCTGACAGACGCCATGGCGCTTGACGAAGACCTCGTTGAGCGGCGTCGAGATCACCGTCGCCTTGGGGTCGTAGCGAAATTCGGTGCGGATGCGATGCATCAGATCGACCGCCCCGGCAAGGATGCCCGCGCCGGGCGCAAAGCTTTCCGCCGCATAGGCGCTGACCGGTCCCAGCACCGGCACTAGCGGGCTCGCAAAGACATAGCCGACCGGCGAGGACGGCCCGAGGCTCGTCGCCTCGAAGGCGATGTCGCGAATGTTCTCCCAGGCCGGGCTGACAGCGGCGCGCGCCGGCGGCTGGCGCGACACCTTCACGCGAGAGCGGGAATCGATGCGCAGGGTGCGATGCGCGGCGTCGATCACGACACTCTCGGTCAACGTGCCGAAGAAATCGCGCCGGACGCTACGCTCCGCAGGGCGCGGACGGATCTCGACCTTATGCGAAATCAGCTCCTGGCCATTGCCGCTCCTCGGCTCCAGCCGCAGCGTGCAGCGCGCGAAGCTAACCGGGCTCTCGTATTCGTAGGTGGTGACGTGACGGATATCGTAGATCACGCCAGCCCCGTCAGCTTTTCCGGCCGGCTCGCATTGGGACCGTGCGGGAAGTAGTGCTGCCCGACCGCCTCGGCGAGGCTGAGCAGATCCTGCTCCAGGGCGAACAGCGTCTTGACCTCGAGCTTTTCGGCCTGCGCGGTCGCGAGCATCGCCTGCAGCGCGACCGCAAGCCGCTGCGGCTTCTCGATCAGGCCGTGCTCCTTCAGGCTCGGCAGTGCGGCGATGTGTTCGTTCAGCGTCGTCACCTGGAACGCCACGGAACGCGGATTGTAATTGTCGAGCACGGCGAGGTCTCGCACCGGCGCCAGGATCGGCGCCAGCAGATAGCGCGAGCGGTAGGTGATTTGGCAATCCACCAGCGTCAGCAGGATATCGAGATCCTCGTCGCCGGCCTCGTCATAGGCAAACTGCCGGGCAAAGCGCGTGGTGTTGATGGCCCGCTCGGTGCGCCGACCGATATCGAGGAAGCGCCAGCCGGCGGCGCGGTTCATGTTCTCATGCGCAAGGCCGGCAAAGCTCGCGAGCTCCTGCAAGGTCAACTCGGCCGCGCTCAGCACGCTGTCGTCGTCCTCGACCTCGACGGCCAGCCGCTCGACCATCTCCGTGATGACTTGCCAGGCATCGGGCGACAGCCGCTCGCGCAAGGAGGTCGCCGTGCGCTGGGCCGCGCGGACCAGCGACAGTGCCGAGCCGAAACGCTCCGGGCTCTGCAGCGCTTCGGCAACGATGCGGCCGGGCGCCGCGCGCGAGGTCTGCGAGATCGCGCCCCAAGTCACCAGCAGGCGCTGGATACGTTCCGCCGATTGCAGCGAGGCCGCGGTGCCCTTGTTGGGCCCGCTCGGCGAGCCCAGCGCCCGCACCAGCCGCAGCGTCGCCTCGGCGCGTTCGAGATAGCGGCCGAGCCAGAACAGATTGTCGGCGGCGCGGCTCGGCAGCACGCCGGCGATACGGCGGATGCGCACCTTGTCGATCGCAGGCAGCAGCGTCGCGGTCGAGACCTGCTTGTCCGAGACCACCCAGACGTCGGCGGAGCGCGCGCCGTCGCCCATCGACACCGCGCGCGCATCCGGCTGCTCGGCGATCCGGCAGAAGCCGCCGGGCATGATGGCCCAGCCGTCCGGCGTCGCGGCTGCGAACACGCGCAGCACGAAGGGACGCGGCGTGATTTGCCCCTGTTCCCACACCGGCATGGTCGAGAGCCGCACCACCTCCTGGCCGACATAGTCCATGCCGCGCGCAGCGATGGCGTCGCTCAGGCGCCGGCGCCCGGCGGCGTCGAGTTCGCTCGCGAGCACCGGACCGTTGCTGTCGAAACCGGGAACGCCGCGCCGATACGCGCCTTCGATCGCGACCTCGTCGAGCCGCGACAACACTTCGTCGCGCGCCGAGCGCTGGCCGCACCACCAGGTCGCGATGTGCGGCATCTTCAGCTCTTCGCCGAGCAGCCGGCGGCTGAGCGCCGGCAGGAAGCCGAGCATCGCGCGCGCCTCGAGGACACCCGAGCCCGGCATGTTGGCGACGACGACGCCGTCCTTGCGCAGCACGTCGATCAGGCCGGGGACCCCCAGCCGTGACGAGGCATCGAGCTCGAGCGGATCGAGCGAATTGGAATCGACACGGCGCAGCAGCACGTCGAGGCGCTTGAGGCCTGCAACCGTGCGGATGTGGATATGATTGTCGCTGACGGCGAGATCGTCGCCCTCGACCAGCAGGAAGCCGAGATAGCGCGCCAACGTCGCGTGCTCGAAATAGGTCTCGCTGAAGCTGCCCGGCGTGAGCACGCCAATCCGCGGCTCGTCGCGGTCGGCGCGCGCCCGAAGACTGTCGCGAAACGCCTCGAAGAATGGTGCGACGCGCGGGACGTTCATCGACTTGTAGAGATCCGAGAAGGCGCGCGAAAGCACCAGGCGGTTCTCCAGCGCATAGCCCGCACCCGACGGCGCCTGCGTGCGATCGCCGAGCACCCACCAGCGTCCGTCGGGCCCGCGGCCGACATCGGCGGCATAGAGCGAGAGATAGCGCCCGCCCGGCGGCGGCACGCCGCAGGCGGGACGGAGATATTCGGGGCTCCCCGCGATCGCGGCCGCCGGCAGCGCGCCTTCGGCGACGAGGCGGCCCTCGCCATAGATGTCACGCAGCACGAGCTCGAGCAACTCGGCGCGCTGGGTGATGCCGTCGGACAGCTGCTTCCAGTCGGCCTCGTCAATCAGCAGCGGCAGATGGCTGATCGACCAGGGCCGGTCGGCGCTCTCGCCGGGCGCGCGATAGGTGACGCCGGCCTCGCGGAGATGACGGTCGGCCATGCCAAACCGCCGCTCAACCTCATCGGGCGCGAGCGCACCGAAGGCATCGAAGAAGCGGCTCCAGACCGCGCGGGGCTTGCCGTCCGGGCCGAGAAACTCGTCGGGGATGTCGGGCAGGCGCCTGTAGTCGCGGACCCATTGCGCGAAGCGGCGCTGGCCTTCGCGCTGGCCATCACGTTGACCTTGCGCCTGACCCGCCTTGTCGTCCTCTTCGGCTGCGCCCTCGGCCATGCGCCACTCCCTGCCCCGGCATCATACTCATTGCAGGAGCGGGGTCCGCAAGTCGAGGGTCAGCGGAAACTCATTTGTGCGTTCCTCGGGCGGCGGCTGCATCGGACCCGGCGTATGGCCATGGTCCTGGAAGCGCGCCAGCCGCCGCGCCTCGGCCTCGTAGGTGTTGACCGGCTTGGTGTCGTAGCTGCGGCCGCCGGGATGGGCGACATGATAGACGCAGCCACCGAGCGAGCGGCCGTTCCAGGTGTCGATGAGGTCGAAGGTCAGGGGCGCATGAACGGGAATGGTCGGGTGCAGGCCTGAGGCCGGCTGCCAGGCCTTGAAGCGGACGCCGGCCACGGCTTCACCAGAGCGGCCGGTGGCGGTCATCGGCAGGCGGCGGCCGTTGCAGGCGACGATATGGCGGCCCGCGACGAAGCCTTCCGCCTTGACCTGAAGCCGCTCGACCGACGAGTCGACATAGCGCACGGTGCCGCCGGCCGAGCCCTCCTCGCCGAGGACGTGCCAAGGCTCCAGCGCCTGCCGCAGCTCCAGCGTCACGCCGCCATGATGGATGCGGCCGAACGCGGGGAAGCGGAATTCGAGCTGGGCCAGATACCATTCAGGCTCGAACGGATAGCCGGACTGCTTCAACTCGGTGAGCACTTCGAGGAAATCCTCCCAGATGAAGTGCGGCAGCATGAAGCGGTCGTGCAGCGCGGTGCCCCATCGCACGAACTTGCCTTGTTGCGGCTCGCGCCAGAATTTTGCGATCAGCGCGCGGATCAGCAGCTGCTGCGCCAGCGACATGCGTGGATCCGGCGGCATTTCGAGCGCGCGGAATTCAACGAGACCGAGGCGGCCGGTCGTGCCGTCCGGTGAATAGAGCTTGTCGATGCAGATCTCGGCGCGATGGGTGTTGCCGGTGATGTCGACGAGGAGATGCCGGAACAAGCGATCTACCAGCCACAGCGGCGCCTGAGTGCCCGGCGGCGGCACGTGCGTGAGCGCGACCTCGAGCTCGTAAATGCTGTCGTGGCGGGCTTCGTCGATGCGCGGCGCCTGGCTGGTCGGGCCGATGAACAGGCCGGAGAAGAAATAGGACAGCGACGGATGCCGCTGCCAGTGCAGCACCAGGCTCTTCAACAGATCAGGCCGGCGCAGGAACGGCGAGTCCTGCGGGCTCGAGCCGCCGACCACGACGTGATTGCCGCCGCCGGTGCCGGTGTGGCGACCATCGACCAGGAAGCGATTGGCACCGAGGCGTGTCTTGCCGGCATCCTCATAGAGCCCGACGGTGATGTCGACCGCCTCGCGCCAGTTCTTTGCCGGCTGGACGTTGATCTCGATCACGCCGGGATCGGGCGTCACCTTGATCACGTCGACACGCGGATCGAATGGCGGCGGATAACCCTCGACATGGACCTGGAGCTGCATCTCCTCGGCAGTCGCTTCGAGCGCCGCGATCATCTCGAGATAATCCTCGATCTGCTCGACCGGCGGCATGAAGGCGCAGAGCACGCCGTCGCGGACCTCGACCGACATCGCGGTGCGGACGGGGACCGAGGTGTTGAGCTGTTCGGGCTCGAGCCGCTCCGGCGCGTCCGGACGCGCCGGAAGGCTGAACACCGGCAGCTTGCCGCGGGCCTCCATCGGATCCCGCTCGACGATGTAGGGATATTGATCGGGCGGGACATAGCCGAGCGAGTCCAGCGGCAAGCGCAGGCCGAGCGGCGAATCGCCCGGCATCAGGAACAGATGACTGCGCCGGAGCTGCCAGCGCTCGCTGCGCCAGCGTGGCGCCGCATTCCAGCGCTGCACCGGCAGCACGAAGCCGCGAGGGTTGTTGAGCCCCTGCTCGAACACCCGCGCCATCCGCGCGCGGGCCTCCGGATCGGATAATTTGGAATCGGAGGGATCGACGTTGACGGGAAGCTCAGATTCCTTCTGCAGCCAGTACGCGGTGTCCTCATAGGCTGGCATGATGTAGCCGGGATCGAGCCCGAGCCGCAGCGCCGTGCCCTCCACGAACGCCTGGACGTCCTTGGCCTGCGCCGACCGCGGATTTTCGATGCTGGCGATGAGGTCGGCATTCTTCCAGATCGGCACGCCGTCCTTGCGCCAGTACAGGCCAAACGCCCAACGCGGCAGGCTTTCGCCGGGATACCATTTGCCTTGCCCGAAGTGCAGCAGGCCGCCGGGTCCGAAACGCGCGCGCAGGCGGCGGATCAGATCGTCGGCGAGCCCGCGCTTGGTCGGGCCGACGGCGTCCGTGTTCCACTCGGCGCCTTCGAGATCATCGACGGAGACGAAGGTCGGCTCGCCGCCCATGGTCAGACGCACGTCCTGGGCCGCAAGATCGCCGTCGACCTGCTCGCCGAGATCGTTCAGCCGTATCCAGGATTCGTCGGAGAACGGCTTTGTGATGCGCGGCGCCTCGCGAATGCGCTTGACGCTCATGTCGAAGGCGAATTCGACCTCGGCGAAGCCTGCGCCGCCGGAGATCGGCGCCGCCGAGCGGTAGTGCGGCGTCGCGGCGACCGGGATGTGGCCCTCGCCCGCAAGCATGCCCGAGGTCGCGTCGAAGCCGATCCAGCCCGCGCCCGGCAGGTAGACCTCGGCCCAGGCGTGCAGATCGGTGAAATCGTTCTCGACCTCCGGCGGCCCCTCGATCGGATCGATGTCGGGACGGACCTGGATCAAATAGCCGGAGACGAAACGGGCGGCGAGACCGAGGCGACGGAAGGTCTGGATCAGAAGCCAGGCGGAGTCACGGCATGAGCCGGCCGCGGAGGAGAGCGTCTCCTCCGGCGTCTGCACGCCCGCCTCCATGCGGATGACGTAGCCGATCCTTTTCTGCAACTCCCTGTTGAGATCGACCAGGAAGTTGACGGTGTTCGGGGCTTCGTGCGGGATCGTATCGAGATATTTCGCGAACAGCCGATCGGGCTTGACGGTCTCGAGATAAGGCGCGAGTTCCGTCTTGAGATCTTGCGTATATTCGAACGGAAAGCTGTCGGCATAGGGCTCGACGAAGAAGTCGAACGGATTGACCGTGGTCATCTGCGCCGTGAAATCGACCTCGATCTTGAGCTCGGTCGTCTTCTCCGGAAAGACGTAACGGGCGATCCAATTGCCCAGCGGATCCTGCTGCCAGTTCACGAAATGATTGGCCGGAGTGACCTTGAGCGAATAACTCAGGATCGGCGTGCGGGTATGCGGCGCCGGCCGCAGACGGATGGTCTGCGGGCCGAGATCGATCGGACGGTCGTATTTGTAGTGCGTGACGTGGTGTAGTGCGACATAGATCGACACGGGGTGCGGTACTCCAGCAGCTTTTTTGAGCAGAACACCGCTGGTGACCTCGATCAAGCACTAACAACGGGCAGACCGTGCCTACGGCACGGGCTGCGCCTTTGCTACATCGTCGCGCCCAGTACCCAGGGCGCGAACTCGGCGCCGCCGAAATCAAAACTCTCGCTTTTGGTGGGCTGGCCCGACGCGGTCTTGAGGATGAGATCGAAAATGCGCTGGCCGCATTGCTGGACGCTCTCCTCGCCTTCGAGGATGGTGCCGCAATTGACGTCCATGTCCTCTTCCATGCGCTTGTACATGGGCGTGTTGGTGGCGAGCTTGATCGAGGGCGCCGGCTTGCAGCCGAACACGCTGCCACGGCCCGTGGTGAAGCAGACCAGATTGGCGCCGCCGGCGACCTGCCCGGTCGCGGCGACCGGATCGTAGCCGGGGGTGTCCATGAACACGAAACCCTTCTTGGTGATGGGTTCGGCGTAGCGCAGCACCTCGACGAGGTTGGTTGTGCCGGCCTTCGCCATCGCGCCGAGCGACTTCTCCAGAATGGTGGTGAGGCCGCCGGCCTTGTTGCCCGGGCTGGGATTGGCGTTCATCTCGGCGCCTTCGCGCGTCGTGTATTCGTCCCACCAGCGCATGAGATCGACCAGCTTCTCGCCGACCTCGCGGCTGACGGCGCGGCGCGTGAGCAAATGTTCGGCGCCATAGGTCTCCGGCGTCTCCGACAGGATCACGGTGCCGCCGTGACGTACGATGAGATCGCTGGCCGCACCCAGCGCCGGATTGGCGGAAACACCGGAATAGCCGTCCGAACCGCCGCATTGCAGCGCCACGGTCAATTCGCTCACCGGAACGGACTCGCGCTTGACCTTGTTGGACTCCGCGAGTGCCTCGCGTACGAAGGCAATTCCGGCTTCCACCGTCTTGCGGGTGCCGCCGACCTCCTGGATGTCCATCGCACGCAGACGTCCCGCGAGCTTCTGCTCCTCCATCAGGCCGCCGATCTGGTTCACCTCGCAGCCGAGGCCGAGCACGATCACATGAGAGAAGTTCACGTGCCGTGCATAACCGCCGAGCGTGCGGCGGAGCAGCGCTAAGGGCTCGTTCTGCGTCATGCCGCAGCCGGTCTTGTGGGTCAGCGCGACCACGCCGTCGACATTGGGGAAGTCGGCCAGCGGATTGTCGCCGGTGAACGGATTCTTCTTGAAGACGTCGGCGACGAGGCTTGCGACATGCGCGCTGCAATTCACCGAGGTGAGGATGCCGATGTAGTTGCGCGTGGCGACGCGGCCGTCCGGACGGCGGATGCCTTCGAAACTCGCCGGCAGATCGAAATTCGGCGTCGGCTTGACGTCGACGCAATAGGCATAGTCCTTGGCGAAATCGCCCATGCCGCAGTTCTGCACGTGCACGTGCTGGCCCGGCGCGATCGGCACCGTCGCAAAGCCGATGATCTGGCCGTAGCGTATCACCGGCTCGCCCAATGCGATCGGCTTGATCGCGACCTTGTGGCCGGAAGGAATGCGCTCGACCGTCGTCACGCCGTCGGCCACCAATGTTCCCGGCGGCAAGCTCGCGCGCGCGATCAGCACGCCATCATCGGGATGCAGGCGAATGACGGGGCTGATGGTCATGGGAGGTCTCCTTCAGACGAATAGTGAGTAGCGAGTGGCGAATGGAAAAGGGGAGCAGCTCATTCGCTACTCCCCATCGCCATTCGCGAGTTCTCAGGCCTTGCCGCCGGAATCCTTCCGGGTGGCGTTGACCTGCATCTTGGCGTAGGTCGTCATCAGGCCGACCTCGTTCGAGAGCGTCACCAGCTTGAAGCCCATGTTGATGGCGCGCGCGGCACCTTCGGCGCCGCTGCAATGGATGCCCGGATTGAGGCCGCGCTTGCCGCACTCCTTGATGATCTTCTCGTAGATCGCAAGGATCTCGGGCTCGGTGCGATCGAGCTTCGGTTCGAGGCCGTAGGAGAAGCCGAGGTCGGACGGGCCGATATAGACGCCGTCGATGCCTTCGACGTCGAAGATCGCTTCCATGTTCTCGACGGCGGTTTTGGTCTCCATCATCGGCAGCAGCACGATGTCGTCGTTGGCCGTCTTCTGGTAGGAGCCGGCGGTGCCGTACATGCCGGCGCGGATCGGGCCGTTGGAGCGGACGCCCTTCGGCGGGTACTTGGCATAGGAGACGAGGTTCCTGGCTTCCTGCGGCGTGTTGACCATCGGGCAGATCACGCCATAGGCGCCGCCATCGAGCACCTTGCCGATGATGCCGGGTTCGTTCCAGGGCACGCGGACCATCGGCGTGATCGGGTGCTTGTCCATCGCCTGGAAGCACTGCACCATCGACAGATAATCCTGCACGCCGTGCTGCATGTCGACGGTGACGCTGTCGAAGCCGCATTGCGCGATCATCTCGGCCGAGAAGCCGGAGGGAATCGCGAGCCACGCGTTGACCACGGCCTTGCCCGACTTCCAGATTTCCTTGACCTTGTTCGCCACGTTGCCTTCCTTCTTTGTTTTGGACCTTCGTCACCATGACGAGCGCCGCGACAGCACGATGCCGTTACTAGCGCGAACCCGACCGCCGCGCTACGCTCGCGATGACGCAAGGTTTCACTTGGCAAAGGCGGCGCAATCCGTCCCGGCGCGCCGATTTTTGCGCATCGGCTGCGGGGCACTTTGAGCGAAAAAATGCGGCGATGTCCATGATTGTTGCCGCGCGCTCGCGCATATCTGCTTTCACTCCTCGGCACTTGCCTCCTCGCCCGCGCCGAGCCCTGCGAGACTTTGTTCGAGCTCGCTGAGCATCTCCTGCAATTCGACGAGCTTGCGCGCGCCAAAGCGTCGCGTGATCTCGGCATAAATCGCTTCGGAGGACGGCGCGACGGAAGCCATCAGCTTCACGCCCTTTTCCGAGATCGAGACCATGCTGCGGCGCTGGTCCGCCTTGGCGGTCTTGCGCTCGATCAGATTGCGCGCCTCGAGATCACGCAGGATGCGCGACAGGCTCGGGCCGAGCAGGAACGCGGTGCGCGCGAGTTCCGTGACCTCGACCGTGTCGATCGCCGCGAGCGCGCGCAGGATGCGCCATTGCTGCTCGGTCAGGCCATGCGTGCGCAGCGAGGGACGGAATTGCCGCATCACCGCCTCGCGTGCCCGCAGCAACGACATCGGCAGCGAACGCGAGAAGTCGCGCATCGGCACCTGCCGCACGGCGGGCTCACTTCCGTTCGCAGGATCAGCCGGTCTCTTCGTCATGACGCCCTTTCAAGCCGCGAAACGTTTGCAGTGCAGCAAGCCAATTTGCGATTGACGCATTCACTTAACATGTTAAGTATCTTCCGGCACGACGATTTGTAAGATTACACATGGCGCTTTCAAACGACGATATCCGAGCTTGTGCGAACCGTCTGCACCACGCGGAAAAGACCCGTACGCAGATCCGGCAGCTCTCGCAGGACTTTCCCGACATCAGCATCGCTGACGCCTACGCGATTCAGAAGGCCTGGGTCGACGTCAAGGTCGCCGAGGGGCGCATCGTCCGGGGACACAAGATCGGCCTGACCTCGAAGGCGATGCAGAGCGCGCTTGGCATCAACGAGCCGGATTCCGGCGTATTGCTCGACGACATGTTCTTCGCCGATGGTGGCCTCGTCCCGACGGAGCGCTTCATCGCGACGCGCGTGGAAGCCGAGCTCGCCTTCGTCATGAGCAAGCGCCTCGCGGGCCCCGACTGCACGCTGTTCGACGTGCTCAACGCCACCGACTTCGTCGTGCCGGCGCTGGAGATTCTGGACACGCGGATCGAGCGCGTCGATCCCCAGACCAAGGCGACCCGAAAGATCTTCGACACCATTGCCGACAACGCTGCCAATGCCGGCATCGTGCTCGGCGGACGGCCGATCCGCCCGCTGGACGCGGACCTGCGCTGGATCGGCGCGCTCTGTTTCAAGAACGGCCAGCTGGAAGAGACCGGCCTTGCCGCCGGCGTGCTCAATCATCCCGCGACTGCAGTCGCCTGGCTCGCCAACAAGATCGCACCGCTCGGCCTTGCGCTTGAGCCCGGGCAAATCGTGCTCGCCGGCTCCTTCATCCGTCC
The DNA here is from genome assembly GCF_023101105.1 of Bradyrhizobium sp. 155. Classification (NCBI taxonomy): domain Bacteria; kingdom Pseudomonadati; phylum Pseudomonadota; class Alphaproteobacteria; order Hyphomicrobiales; family Nitrobacteraceae; genus Bradyrhizobium; species Bradyrhizobium sp. 155. The sequence continues at coordinate 5,294,447 of NZ_CP064704.1, forward strand.
GATCGAGACCCGCAAGGGCGACACAATTCAAGCCGATTATGGCGCCTACGGCTCGGTGAGCTGCTACTTCGCTTAGACGACCAAAAAGACAGGGAGTGAAACCGCGATGCCGCATTTCACGATCGAATATTCGGCCAATCTCGACGACCGCCTCGACATCGGCGCGGCGTGCGAGGTGGTGCGCAAGGCCGCGGTCGAGACCGGCATCTTCCCGCTCGGCGGCATCCGCGTCCGCGCCGTCAGATGCGAGCATTATGCGATTGCGGACGCGCGGCAGGATTACGGCTTTCTCGACATGGTGCTGCGCATCGGCGAAGGCCGCGATCTGCCAACCCGCAAGAAAGCCGGCGAACAAATCTTCCAGGCGCTCTCCCGCCATCTTGATCCCGTCTTCGCAAGCTCGAAATTCGCGCTCTCGTTCGACATGCAGATCAACGACAAGGATACGAGCTGGAAGCGCAACAACATCCACGACGCCCTGAAAGCGGAGGCCGCCTATGGATAAGCCCACGCCGAAAACCGACGTATTCCAGGCCAATCGCGACCGCATCGCACCGCTGCTGAAGACGCTGCGTGCCGACGGTATCGGCCACATGATCGACGGCAAGATCGTGCCGTCGATCTCCGGCGAGACGTTCGAGACGAAATCGCCGGTCGACGGCGCGACGCTGGCGAGCGTCGCCCGCGGCAATGCCGAGGATGTCGATCGCGCCGCCACCGCTGCCGCACTCGCCTTCAAATCCTGGCGCGACATGGGGCCGGCGATGCGGAAGAAGCTGCTGCATCGCGTGGCCGACGCCATCGAGGACAATGCCGAGGACATCGCGGTGCTCGAATGCATCGACACCGGCCAGGCCTATCGCTTCATGGCCAAGGCCGCGATCCGCGCCGCCGAGAATTTCCGCTTCTTCGCCGACAGATGCGGCGAGGCGCGCGACGGCCAGAACACACCGAGCGACGAGCATTGGAACGTCTCGACGCGCGTGCCGATCGGCCCGGTCGGCGTGATCACGCCGTGGAATACGCCGTTCATGCTCTCGACCTGGAAGATCGCCCCTGCCCTCGCGGCCGGCTGCACCGTCGTGCACAAGCCGGCGGAGTGGTCGCCGGTCACGGCGGCCATTCTTGCGAAGCTCGTCAAGGAAGCCGGCGTGCCCGACGGCGTGCTCAATACCGTACATGGCTTTGGCGAAGAGGCCGGCAAGGCATTGACCGAGCATCCCGCCATCAAGGCGATCGGCTTCGTCGGCGAAAGTTCGACGGGCTCGGCGATCATGGTTCAGGGCGCGCCGACCTTGAAGCGCGTGCATTTCGAACTCGGCGGCAAGAACCCGGTGATCGTGTTCGACGACGCCGATCTCGACCGCGCGCTCGATGCGGTCGTGTTCATGATCTACTCGCTCAACGGCGAGCGCTGCACGTCGTCGAGCCGCTTGCTGATCCAGGCCGGCATCGCCGAAAAATTCGTCGAAAAGCTGACCGCACGGGTGAAAGCGCTGAAGGTCGGCCATCCCCTCGATCCCGCCACCGAGATCGGGCCGCTGATCCACGAACGTCATCTCGCGAAGGTCTGCTCCTATTTCGACGTCGCACGCCAGGACGGCGCGACGATTGCCGTCGGCGGCAAGGCCTATGATGGCCCGGGCGGCGGATATTATGTCGAGCCGACCCTGGTGACCGGCGCACACGGCAAGATGCGCGTGGCGCAGGAAGAGGTGTTCGGCCCCTTCCTCACCGTGCTGCCCTTCAAGAACGAAGCAGACGCGATCGAGATCGCCAACGACATCCGCTACGGCCTGACCGGCTATGTCTGGACCAACGATGTCGGCCGCGCGTTGCGTGTCGCGGATGCGCTGGAAGCCGGCATGATCTGGCTGAACTCGGAAAACGTCCGCCATCTGCCGACGCCGTTCGGCGGCATGAAGGCCTCCGGCATCGGCCGCGACGGCGGCGATTACTCGTTCGATTTCTACATGGAAACCAAGCACGTCTCGCTGGCGCGGGGCACGCATAAGATTCAGAAGCTGGGAATCTAACGCCCGCGGTTCCTCGGCGCGCGGAGCGCCAACGAGGAATGGCTGGGTCTAGAGAGGGGAAACGCAATGCCCGTACCGCAACATATCTTCGAGCCGCCGTTCAACATCATCCGCTCCAGCCACGCCGTGCTGGACGTCACCGACCTGAAGCTCAGCCGCGAGTTCTATGAAAGCGTTGTCGGCCTGCATGTCGAGGACGCCGACGACAAGGTCGTCTACTTGCGCGCCGCCGAGGAGCATCAGCATCACTCGCTGGTGTTGCGCAAGGCGGCCGCGCCTGCCTGCAACCGCCTCGGCTTCAAGGTCGGCAACGACGGGGATCTCGACAAGGCTGCGAAGTTCCTGTCCGAGAACGGCCTTGGCTACGCCTTCGTCGATCAGCCGTTCCAGGGCCGCACGCTGCAGTTCACCGATCCGTTCGGCTTCCAGATCGAGCTATATGCGTCGATGGACCGGCGGCCGCATCTGCTGCGCCGCTACGACCTCTACAGGGGTTGCCATCCGCAGCGGCTCGACCATTTCAACGTGTTCGCCGCCGAGGTGCAGGACACCGTCGAATTCTATGCCCGGCTCGGCTTTCGCCTCACCGAATACGCCGAGGAGGACGGGCCGAACGGGCGCATAGCCGCGGCCTGGATGCATCGCAAGGGCAATGTCCACGATTTCGCCATCACCAACGGCAAGGGCCCGCGGCTGCACCACTTCGCCTACTGGACGCCGACGGCGATGAACATCATCCACCTCTGCGACGTCATGGCCTCGCAGGGCTTCGTGAAGAACATCGAGCGTGGCCCCGGGCGCCACGGCATCTCGAACGCATTCTTTCTCTACGTCCGCGACCCCGATGGACACCGTCTCGAGCTCTACACCAGCGACTATTTCACCGGCGATCACGACCACGAGCCGCTGCGCTGGTCGCTGCGCGATCCGCGCCGCCAGACATTGTGGGGCGCGCCGGCCCCGCGCTCGTGGTTCGAGCAGGGTTCGCCGTTCGCCGGGCAAGCCGTGCGCGAGCCGAAGTTCGTGGCCGACGTGCTGGTGGCGGATTAAGCAATGACACTCCCTCGCCTCGCCACCTATTCCGTCAAGGGTGCCGTCAGCTACGGCGCCGTCGTTGACGGCGGCATTGTCGATCTCTCCGCGCGCCACGCCAAGGACTATCCGACGCTGCGCGAGGTGATCGCGGCGGGAAAGCTCGCGAGCCTCGCCGAAGAGGCTGCCGGCCGCACGCCCGATCACACACTCGGCGACATCATCTGGCTGCCGCCGGTGCCCGCGCCGGAAAAGATCATCTGCATCGGCGTCAACTATCCCGACCGCAATGCCGAGTACAAGGACGGCCAGGACGCGCCGAAATATCCGAGCATGTTCATGCGCTCGCCGCGCTCCTTCGTCGGCCACGACACGCCGCTGGTGCGCCCGCGCGCCTCCGCGCAGCTCGACTATGAAGGCGAGATCGTGCTGGTGATCGGCAAGCAAGGCCGACACATTCCGGAAAGTTCGGCGCTCGATCACGTCGCCGCGCTGACGCTCTGCAATGAAGGCTCGGTGCGCGACTGGCTGCGCCATGCCAAGTTCAACGTCACGCAGGGCAAGAACTTCGATTCCAGCGGCAGCCTCGGCCCGTGGCTGGTGCCCTACACGCAGGAATCGCAGGTCGCCGACATCCGCCTCACCACGCACGTCAATGGCGAGCTGCGGCAGGACGACCGCACCAGCCGATTGATGTTTCCGTTCCGCTATCTCATCAGCTATATCTCGACCTTCGCGACGCTCGTTCCCGGCGATATCATCGTCACGGGCACGCCGACCGGCGCCGGGGCACGGTTCGATCCGCCGCGCTATTTGAAGCCTGGCGATGTCGTCGAGGTCGAAGCCGAGGGCATCGGAACCTTACGCAACGGCGTCGTCGACGAAGCCTGAACACCGATTGAAATGGAATAGTGCCATGACCACCCTCACCGGCGGCGAAGCAATCGTAAGCGGCCTCGTCGCCCACGGCGTCGACACCGTGTTCGGCCTGCCTGGCGCGCAGGTCTACGGCCTGTTCGACGCCTTCCACCAGGCGCAGCTCAAGGTGATCGGCGCGCGGCACGAGCAGGCCTGCGGCTACATGGCGTTCGGCTATGCGCGCTCCAGCGGCAGGCCCGGCGTGTTCAGCGTGGTGCCCGGCCCCGGCGTGCTCAACGCTAGCGCCGCGCTGCTCACCGCGTTCGGCTGCAACGAGCCGGTGCTATGCGTCACCGGCCAGGTGCCGATGCAGTTTCTGGGCAAGGGCCGCGGCCATCTGCATGAGATGCCGGACCAGCTCGCGACCTTGCGCACCTATGTGAAATGGGCGGATCGGATCGAATATCCCGGCAACGCGCCGACCACCGTCGCGCGCGCCTTCCAGGAGATGACGTCCGGACGGCGTGGCCCCGCTTCGGTCGAGATGCCCTGGGACGTCTTCACCCAGCGCGCCGACACCGCGGCTGCGCAAGTGCTGGAGCCGCTGCCCGCGCCGCAGCCCGACCCTGACATGATCAAGCAAGCGGCCGCGCTGATCAGGAACAGCAAGGCGCCGATGATCTTCGTCGGCAGCGGCGCGATCGAGGCGCGCGAGGAGATTCTCGAACTCGCCGAGATGATCGACGCCCCTGTCGTCGCCTTCCGCAGCGGCCGCGGCATCGTCTCCAACGCGCATGAGCTCGGCCTGACCATGGCGGCAGCTTACAAGCTGTGGCCGACAACCGATTTGATGATCGCAATCGGCACTCGCGCCGAGCTGCCGGCATCGGGTTTCCGCTGGCCGTATCAGCCGAAGGGGCTGAAATCCATTCGTGTCGACATCGATCCAGCCGAGATGCGCCGGCTTGCCTCCGATGTCGCTATCGTCGCCGACGCCAAAGCCGGCACGGCCGATCTCGTCACAGCCGTGACGAAGGCCGGCTATGCCAGGACCAGCGGCCGGCGGGGAGAGATCCGCGAGGCGACTGCGACGGCACAAGCCGAGATCCAGCGCATCCAGCCGCAGATGGCGTATCTCAACATCCTGCGCGAGGTGCTGCCGGCGAACGCGATCGTGACCGATGAATTGTCCCAGTTCGGCTTCGCCTCCTGGTACGGCTTCCCGATCTACGAGCCGCGCACTTTCATCACATCCGGCTATCAGGGCACGCTCGGCTCGGGCTTCCCGACCGCGCTCGGCGCCAAGGTCGCCAATCCCGAAAAGCCGGTGGTGGCGATCACCGGCGACGGCGGCTTCATGTTCGGCGTGCAGGAGCTCGCCACCGCCGTGCAGTTCAACATCGGCGTGGTGACGCTGGTGTTCAACAACAACGCCTATGGCAATGTCCGCCGCGACCAGCGCGAGCGCTTCGACGGCCGCGTGGTGGCCTCGGATCTGGTCAATCCGGATTTCGTCAAGCTTGCAGAGTCCTTTGGCGTCGCATCCGCGCGCGTCACCGCGCCTGACCAGTTCAAGGCGGCGATGGAGAAGGCGCTGGCCCATGGCGGGCCTTATCTGATCTCGGTGGAAGTGACGCGGGATTCGGAAGGCAGCCCGTGGGCGTTCATTCACCCGCCGAAGCCGTAAACGAAGCATCGTCGTTCCGGAACTCTTTCCTTCTCCCCTTGCGGAAGAAGGTGGATCGCTGACGCGCAGCGGCGGCGAGACGGATGAGGGGCTGTCTCCGCGGATGGAGACCCCTCATCCGCCTTCCCTTTCGGGAAGGCACCTTCTCCCACAAGGGGAGAAGGAAGATCAGCGCGTCCTGCGGAACGTCAGATTGACCCGCTTGCGGCCGAGCAACGCATGCTCGCCGTCGGCGAGCGGCGCGACGCCGTGATAGGCCAGCCTGCTAGGGCCGCCCCAGGCCACGACGTCGCCATGCACCAAGCGGAAGCGGCGCGGCTTGTCGCTGCGTGCCAGGCCGCCGAACAGGAAGGTCGCAGGTAGCCCAAGTGAGACCGAGACGATCGGCGCCGAATAATCCAGCTCGTCCTTGTCCTGATGCAGCGACAGCCGCGTGCCAGGCTCATAGCGGTTGACGAGGCAGGCATCGGGCGCAAAGCCATTAAAGCCGCCCTGCTCCGCCGCGCGGCGGGCGAGATCGCGGAGCACGGGTGGCATCGCCGGCCACGGCGCCCCGGTCCGCGGGTCGATGGGATCATAGCGATAGCCGGTATGATCGGTGATCCAGCCGCGCTCGCCGCAATTGGTCATGGCGACCGACATCAGATGCCCGCCGGGCGTGGTCATGCGCCGGAACGGCGACTGCGCCACGATGGCGCGCACCGCATCGATCAACTCGCTTTCGATCGGCTTGACGAAGCCGCGCAGCAGCACGGCGCCGTCGGCGATCTTCTCGCGCGACGGCTGAGCTTCGGCGACATTATCGAACAAATCCCCCATCAGCGGCAGCGTTTATTTCGCATCGTGAAAGATCACACCCAGCGTGTAGCGCTGGCCAGAGCGAATCCGGCTGACGCCATGGCGGAGATTAACGCGGTAGGTGCCGCGTGTCCCCTGCACTGGACGATGATGCACAGCGAAGGCAACGGCGTCGCCCTGCGCGAGCGGAACCACTTCGGCGCGGGACTGCATGCGCGGGCGTTGCTCGGTCAGCACGAACTCGCCGGCGGTGAAATCGCGTCCCGGCTCGGACAAGAGGATCGCGACCTGGAGCGGGAACACGTGCTCGCCATAGAGATCCTGATGCAGGCAGTTGAAATCGCCGGCCTCATATTGCAACAGCAGCGGCGTCGGCCGCGTTTGGCCTGCCTCGTGGCATCGTTTCAGGAACGCGGCGTGAGTGGCGGGTAGCGAATGTCGATCCCCATCGCCTCGTTCCAGCGATTGGCGACGCCCTGGAGATGCGCGTAGAGCGCCGGGCGCAACTGCGCGATCAGATCGGGCAGCGGATAGGAGAAATATTTGTATTCGCCGCGGCCAAAGCCGTGGCGGCCCATGACGATACGGCTGCGGAAGTTGGTGTCGTCGGGATAGAGCGCGGCGACGGCGCGGCACTGCTCCGGCGTGAGCAGGCCCTTCAGGACGGCGGAGCCGTGGGTGTCGAGCTCGCCGGTGATTTGCGGCCAGTCGAGGGCATCGACATGGGCGGCAGTATCCGCTGACGGGGATTGAGGCGATTTGCGTGCTGTTGCTGTCATGGCTCTCTGACCTTCGCAGGACCGCCCCGTCCTCTACCACCCGATTTCCGTCTCTCTCCCCGTCATTGCGAGCGGAGCAAAGCAATCCAGAATTCCTCCGCGGAACCAGTCTGGATTGCTTTGTCGCAAGAGCTCCTCGCAATGACGAAGGAGAGACTTTAGCCCCGCACCGGCAGCGTCACCACGTCATAGCCGTGCTTGATCGTGCGCTTCAGCACGGGGTCCTCCAGCTCGAAATCGAAGCGATCGGCGGGACGGATGCCGCCCTTCGCCGCAAACGTACCGCCGAACATAGCGCAGCCGTCGGGGAATTTCCCACCGTCGAAGCCACGCGCGATGAGGTCGACGACCGGCAGCATCGCGTCGAGCGTGCCCTCCTGGTAGAGCACGCGCTCGCCCTTGATCGTGGCCCAGGAGCGCAGGATCATCCTGTCCCAATGGCCGATGACGTCCTCGAGCTCCCACACGGTGGATGCGATCGGCTTGTCGCACATCTGCTTGGACACCGTGACGTTGTAGGCTTCGACCTTGCGGTCGGTGTGGTCGGAACCGCAGCCGACGAAAATGCGACCCTGCCAGCCGATCAGCACGAACTCGACCTCGCCGGAGGAATCGCCGCCGGTGCATTCGATGCTGTCCTCCTGCGTCAGCCGCCGCGCCGAGGCACGGTAGTAGATCGGCGTCGAGGCCGGCGGCGCGATACCCATCTCCTGCAGCTCGGCAATGTGCTTGTCGCGCGCGACCGGATCGCGGCCGGTCCAGCCGGCGATGACCATCTGGTCGATCGCCAGCGTCAGCGGCGTGGTGGTGTCCTGGGCGTCAACGGTGAAGGTCAGGTCAAACACGAATTACGGCCTCCATGCCGGCAGCAAGCTCGAAGATACGGCGGTCCGATCCGCCCGCGCCCGCCAGCATCAGGCCGACGGGAATTTCGCCCTCGCGATGCGCCGGCAGCGAGATGGCGCAACCGTCGATCATGTTGATCAGGGTGCAATTGCGGAGCGCCCGCAGGTTTTCCCTGGTGAACTCCTTGTCGTCGGCGAGATCGGCGATTTTCGGCGGCGTGTTGGCGGTGGTCGGCAGCACCAGCGCGTCATAGGGCGCGATCCGCGCATTGACGCGGGCGATCAGCGAGCGGCGCTCGTGGAGAAGATCGATGTAGTCCGCCGCGCTCTGCGCCTCGCCGCGCATGATGCGCACGGAGACTCGGGGATCGTAGACGTCACCCTTGGATGTGAGGAGGTAGCGGTGCCAGGCGTAGCTTTCGGAAGCCGCAAAGCCGCCCTTGGCGTTCATCGGTCCGATGTCGTGGAATTCGGCCATCTCCATGCGCTCGATGATCGCGCCGTGATCGGCAAGGCTCTTGAGCGCACGCTCGAATGTCCCGGCCACAGCCGCGTCGAGGTCATCGAGCGCGATCGTGGTCGGCACCGCCAGCCGCATGCCCTTGACAGGTCGCGGCTTCAGCGGGCCGATCAGCTCGTTGGCGAGCACGGCATCGAGAATGGCACAGCAACTGACCGATCGTGCCAGCGGCCCGATGCTGTCGAGCGAGAACGACAGCGGCACAGCCCCGTCGAGCGGCACGCGCCGCTGCGTCGGCTTGTAGCCGACGATGCCGTTATAGGCCGCCGGAATCCGGCAGGAGCCGCCGGTGTCGGTGCCGAGCGCGCCATGCGCCATGCCGTCGAGCACGGAGACCGCGGCACCCGAGGACGAACCGCCGGGCACGTGGCCCTCGGCCCGGTTCCAGGCGCCCTTTGGCGTGCCGTAATGCGGATTGATGCCGATGCCGGAATAGGCGAACTCGGTCATGTTGGTGCGCCCGATCACGACGAAGCCGGCCTTGCGCAGCCGCGCTACCGTGGGGGCATCCTGCTCGGCCGGCGAGGAATCATCAAGCGCGCGGGAGCCGGCGCGCGTCACCTGGCCCTTGATGTCGAAGAGATCCTTGATCGAGACCGGGATACCGGCGTAGCGCGACGGCGCCGCCTTCACCTTGCGCAAACCGTCCATCGCATCCGCCGCCACAAGCGCGGCGTCCCTGTCCACATGGATGAAGGTACGCTGCCCCTCGCCGGCCGGATCGGCGATTTTGGCGATGCAAGCCTCGACCAGCTTGCGGGAGCTGGTGCGGCCGCTTTCGAGGTCTTCGGCGAGCTTCTTCAGTGTCGAAAAATCGGGCATGTCTGTCTCACGGAATATTTGCGCGCAATGTATAGCGCTGCCTCACTTCGACACAAGCATTGTGCGCATGATGGCATGCATGCGCATTGCTGGACCGTTGACGCGCCATGGTCGATTGTCGCATCAAGATCGCAACAGCCGGGCTTCGCTTGGCCTTGGGAGGACCTGCCGAGATGGCCGAACCGCATCGCGCGCGACCGAAACCGACGCCGGAGACCCAGCATTTCTGGGACGGCACCAAGGCGAGCGAGTTGCGCCTGCAGCGCTGCGACGCCTGTGCGCATGTCTATTTCCCGCCGCGCCCGTTCTGCCCGTCCTGCGCCTCGCGCAAGGTCAGCATCTTCAAGGCGAGCGGCAAGGGCTTTCTCTACAGCTACGTGATCAACCACCGTCCCGCCGCGCCCGGCTTCACGCCGCCTTACGCGATTGCGGTAGTCGAGCTCGAAGAGGGACCGCGGATGATGAGCAACATCATCGACTGCCCGCAGACGCCGGAGGCGCTCGAACTCGACATGAAGCTCGAGGTGGCCTTCGAGGCGCTCGACGACAAGATCACCCTTCCCGTATTCCGTCCGGCGAAGGGGTAAGCCCATGCGCAGCAATCAGGTTGCCGTCGTCGGCGCGGCCGAGACCACCGAGCTCGGTGTCATCCCCAACGCCTCGCAGCTCCAGCTTCACGCGGATGCGGCGCTCAATGCAATTGCCGATGCCGGGCTGAAGCTGTCCGACATCGATGGTTTCGCCACCGCCGTCGAAACGCCGCAGCAGGTCTGCCACTATCTCGGCATCAAGCCGACCTGGGTGGACGGCACCTCGGTCGGCGGCTGCTCCTTCATGCTGCACGTCCGCCATGCCGCCGCAGCGATCGAGGCCGGCCTGTGCAAGACGGTGCTGATCACCCATGCCGAGAGCGGCAAGTCGATGATCGGCAAGGCACCGCGCTCGATTCCTGCCGACAGCCTGCAAGGCCAGTTCGAGGCGCCGTTCGGTGTCTACGGCCCGCCCAGCATGTTCCCGATCCCCGTGCTTCGCTTCATGAAGACCTATGGCATCACGCACGAGCAGCTCGCCTCGGTCGCAGTGGTGCAGCGGGAGTGGGCGGCGAAGAATCCGCGCGCGATGATGAAGGATCCCATCACGGTCGCGGACGTCCTCAACTCGCGCATGATCGCCTATCCGTTCCGCCTGCTGCAATGCTGCCTCGTCACCGACGGCGGCGGCGCGCTGATCCTGACCTCGGCGGACCGTGCCAGGGATTTTCCGCGCAAGCCCGTCTACATCATGGGCACCGGCGAGAGCGTGGAGACGCCGATGGTCAGCCAGATGGAGACGTTCAACTCCTCGCGCGCGTTCAAGACCGCGGGGCCCCTCGCCTTCAAGGAGGCCGGCATCGCGCATAAGGACGTCGACCATCTCATGATCTACGACGCCTTTGCGCATCTGCCGCTGTTCGGCCTCGGCGACCTCGGCTTCATGCCGCACGAGGACACCGGAAAGTTCATCGCCGACGGCAACACGCGGCCCGGCGGCAAGCTGCCGCTCAACACCAATGGCGGCGGCCTGAGCTACATGCATTCGGGCATGTACGGCATGTACGCGCTCCAGGAGAGCGTGCGGCAGATGCGCGGTATCGCGCCGGCGCAGGTCGCCAACGCGAAGATTTCGGTGTGTCACGGCGTCGGCGGCATGTTCGCCGCGTCGGGCACGATCGTGTTTACGAACGAGAGGTAATCCACATGACGAAATCACTGCAAGACAAGGTCATCATCGTCACCGGCGCAGGCCGCGGCATCGGGCGCGAAATCGCGCTGCTCTGCGCCGGCGAGGGCGCCAAGGTCGTCGTCAACGATCCCGGCGTCGCCGCGGACGGCGCTGGCACCAGCGCCGCGCCCGCCGAGGAAGTGGTCGAGGAGATCAAGAAGCGCGGCGGCACCGCCGTCGCCAATTTCGAGTCGGTGGCCGAAGCCATCCCCGCCAGCAGGATCGTGAAGACCGCGACCGATCATTTCGGCCGGCTCGACGGCGTGGTCAACAATGCCGGCATCCTGCGCGACATGATCTTCCACAAGATGAGCGTGGAAGCGTTCGAGGCCGTCATCAAGGTGCATTTGATGGGCTCGTTCTACGTCAGCCACGCCGCGGCACGGATTTTCCGCGAGCAGGAGTCCGGCTCGTTCGTGCACTTCACCTCGACCTCCGGCCTGATCGGCAACTTTGGACAAGCCAATTACGCCGCCGCCAAGCTCGGCATCGTCGGCCTGTCGAAGTCTATTGCGCTCGACATGGGCCGCTTCAACGTTCGCTCCAACTGCGTCTCGCCGTTCGCCTGGACCCGCATGATCGGGACCATCCCGACCGAGACCGAAGCCGAGAAGGCGCGCGTCGAGAAGATCAAGCAGATGGGCCCGGAGAAGATCGCGCCGGTCTGCGCCTATCTGCTCTCCGATGCCGCCAAGGACGTGTCCGGGCAGATCTTCGGCGCGCGCATGAACGAGCTGTTCCTGTTCAGCCAGAACCGTCCGCTGCGCTCGGTGCACCGGAGCGAGGGCTGGACGCCGCAATCGATCGCGGAACACGGCATGCCGGCGCTGAAGGGATCATTCTACAAGCTCGACCGCTCCGCCGACATCTTCCCGTGGGATCCCGTGTAAGGATCCCGTCGAGCCGCACTTCCGGCATTCCTGCTCTGCGATCTCCGGCTGCCTTGTCCGGAGATCGCTCCGCTTTACGCCCGATTGCTGGCGGATCATTTCCTCCCAACTTTGGGAGGAAACCATGACAAGAATGCTGACCGACTCCGACGACACGACTGCAGGCAGCGGCCTCGCCCGCCGCACGGTCCTCAAGGGCGCCGCGACCGTTGCCGCATCCGCCCTGCTCGCCTCACGCGCGGACGCCCGCGACTTCGGCGCCAATGCCGAGCCGCAGCGCTATCCGATCCTGACATCATTGCCATCGATCCCAAGCGCTTCAAGGCGAAGGTCGGCAACACCGCAATCAAGCGGCTCTATACCGGCTGCCTGTGGGCGGAAGGGCCAGCGTGGAATGCGCAAGGGCAATATCTGGTCTGGAGTGACATCCCCGCCAACCGGCAGCTGCGCTACCTCGATGACGACGGCCACATCTCCGAGCAGTTCCACAAGCCGTCGAACGAGGCCAACGGCAACTCGTTCGACACCGAGGGGCGCCAGCTCAGTGCCGAGCGCACCCGGCTCGTCCGCTACGAGCACGACGGTTCGGTGACGACCCTGGCCGAGCAGGCCGGCGGCAAGCCGCTCAACGGCCCCAACGACATGGTGGTGCATCCCAACGACAAGGCGATCTGGTTCACCGATCCCGGCTACGGCGCGATCAGTATCTACGAGGGCAAGCTTGCCAATACCGGCTCGCTGCAGCCCCATCAGAAGGAAGCGGTTTATCGCATTGATCCGCAGAGCGGCCAGGTCGCGAAGGTGGCCGACGAGCCGTTCAAGCCGAACGGCATCGCTTTTAGTCAGGACTACAAGAAGCTCTATGTCTGCGACACCGGCATCACGCATTATCCTGAAGCCAAGAACGTGGTGTGGTCGTACGACATCGATGGGGCGAAGCTTTCGAACCCGAAGAAGCTGATCGACATGACGCTCGACGGCAAATCAGGCTTCCCCGACGGCCTGCGCGTCGACACCGAAGGCAACATCTGGGTCGGCGCCGGCTGGGTCGGCCCCGGCTATGACGGCGTGCAGGTGTTCGCGCCAAACGACGGCGCGCGCATCGGGCAGATCCTGTTGCCCGAGACCTGCGCCAACGTCTGCTTCGGCGGCAAGAAGCGCAACCGCCTGTTCATGACCGCGAGCCAGTCGCTCTATGCGGTGTATGTGGAGACGCAGGGCGCGCATTTCTGTTGAGTGCAGCGAATGGTGAGTGGCGAATGGATTCCACTCGCCACTCACCATGTCTCTACCCCGTATTCCTCAATCCCGCCGAAATCCCGTTGATCGTCAGCTGAATCCCGCGCAGGACCTGCTCGTCCGGGTTCTGCGCGCGGTGCTCCTTCAGCAGCTCGACCTGCACGTGGTTCAGCGGGTCGAGATAGGGGAAGCGGTGGCGCACCGAGCGCTCCAGCAGCGGGTTGCCTTGCAGCAGGCGGTCCTGGCCCATGATGTCCAAGAGCGTCTCGATGCAGGAATGCCATTCGCGGCGGATGCGGCCGAATATCTTTTCCCGGAGCGCCTCGTCGGGCACGAGCTCGGCATAGCGCGACGCGATCGCGATCGAGCTTTTCGCCAGCACCATGTCCATGTTCGACAGCAGCATGCGGAAGAACGGCCATTCCTTGTAGAGCTCCTTGAGGAACGGCATGCCCTTGTCGGGATGCTCCGCGATCCATTGCTCGACGGCGCTGCCAAAGCCGTACCAACCGGGCAGCATCAGGCGGCATTGCGCCCAGGAGAACACCCAGGGGATCGCCCGCAAATCCTCGATCGCGCGGGTCTTCTTGCGCGAGGCCGGGCGGCTGCCGATGTTGAGCGTCGCGATCTCGTTGATGACGGTGGACGCCCAGAAATAATCGACGAAGCCGTCGGTCTCGTAGACGAGGCCGCGATAGGCCTTGAAGGCCAGGCTTGAAAGCTCGTCCATCGCGGTCAGATATTCGCGGCGCGGCGCGCTCTGGCGCGGATGCAACAGGCTCGCTTCCAGCGTCGCGGCTGCCAGGATCTCCAGATTGCTGCGGCCGACTTCGGCGTTGGAATATTTCGACGAGATGATCTCGCCCTGCTCGGTGATGCGGATCTGGCCGTTCACCGCGCCGCCGGGCTGGGCGATGATGGCATCGTAGCTCGGGCCGCCGCCGCGGCCGACCGAACCGCCGCGGCCATGGAACAGACGCAGGCGCACGCCGTGGCGCTCGAACACGTCGACGAGGCCGATCTCGGCCTTGTAGAGCTCCCAGCCCGAGGTGACGAAGCCGCCATCCTTGTTCGAGTCGGAATAGCCCAGCATGACCTCCTGCACGCTGCCGCGGCTGTCGACCAGCCGGCGGTAATCATGCAGCGAGAGCATGCGGTCCATGATGCTGGAAGACGCCTGCAGATCCTCGATGGTTTCGAACAGCGGCACGATGTTGATCGCGCTGCGCCCGGAGGGATGGACGAGACCGACCTCCTTCAGGAGCACCGCGACCTCGAGCATGTCGGACATGCCCTTGCACATCGAGATGATGCATTGGGGAATGGCGTCCGAGCCGAACTTCGCATGCGCTTCTGCTGCGGCATGGAAGACGTTGAGCTCGCCCATGGTCTCGTCGCTGTATTTGACGAATGGCGACACCAGCGAGCGCGTCGAGCGCAGCTCGTTGGTGAGCAGGGAGATGCGCGCGTCCTCGCCGAGCGCGAGATAGGACATGCCGGGGTTGGCGGCGTCCATCAGCTCGGCGATGGTGCGCTCGTGCACGGCCGAGTTCTGGCGGATGTCGAGCCGGGCCAGATGGAAGCCGAAGCAGTCCACCGCACGGCGCAGCAGCCGCAGCCGGCCGCGGGCGATGACGCCGGCGTTGTTGGAGATCAGAGAGCGGTGCAGCACGTCGAGATCGGCCTTGAGCTCCCCGACGCTGTCATACGGCGCGCCCTTGCCGACCGGCCGGCGCGTGATCTCGACCTGAAGCATTTCGGCCGTTGCAGTCAGGCGCGCATAGATGCCAGAGACCGCAAGACGATACGGCTCGCCGCTCCGGTGCGGCGAGGTATCGGGCGAGCGCTCCGCCAGCGTGCGCAGCTCCTCGGAGACGTCGGCGAGATGGGCCGCGATCGACAATTCCGAGCCGAGCACGTGCAGCTCATTCAGATAGAACTGCATCACCCGGCTCGACTGCAGCCGCAGCGTGCCGCGCATCACGTCGGCGGTGACGAAGGGATTGCCGTCGCGGTCGCCGCCGATCCAGCTGCCCATGCGCAGGAACGAGGCGAGCTCGCCGGCCGCCTGCTCGCCGCCCTCCTCCAGCCGGTCCTCCAGCGCGTTGACCAGCCGCGGCACCTCGCGGAGAAACGTGTAATCATAGAACGACAGGCCGTTGGCGACCTCGTCGAGCACGGTGAGCTTGGTCCGGCGCAGCAGATTGGTCTGCCACAGCGTCAGCACCTCGCGGCGGAGCTGCTCGTCGCTGGCGGCGGCCTCCTCCGCCGTCAGCGCGACGCGCTCGCGACGATCGAGCAGGCTAGCTACCTCCATCTCGCGGTCCATCGTGCTCTTGCGGCGGACCTCGGTCGGATGCGCCGTCAAAACCGGGCTGACCAGCGCGCTCTTGAAGAAGTTGCGCAGGGCATCGGCACCGATGCCCGCAGCCCTCGCATGGGCGAGCGTCTCGGCCAGCACGCCGGAGCCGCCGCCCTTGTTGGCGCGCATCTGGCGGATGTTGTTCTGGTCCTCGGCGATGTTGGCGAGGTGAGAGAAATAGCTGAAGGCGCGGACGATCCGCACCGTCTCGGAGGTCGACATGCTGTCGAGGATCTGCTCGAGCTCGTGGCGGGCGAGCCGGTCCTCGTCGCGGTGGAATCGGATCGAGGTCTGGCGGATGCGCTCGACCAGATCGAACAATTCCGGCCCCTCCTGGTCGCGCACCGTGTCGCCGAGAATGCGCCCGAGCAGGCGGATGTCGTCCCGCAGCCGCGCGTCCGCCTCCATCGCCTGGACGTCCTCGGGGCGGTTGGGGCGCTGATCGGCGGTGTCGGATGATATGGTCTGGAGGGACATTGGCTCGCTCCGCTGTTCGAGCTCGCTTGGCTGCCCGGCTCAGCCGAGTGTGCAAGTTTTTTGCCGCAGCGCAAGATGAAGTTGGGGGCGGCGCGGCAACATCACCGATCATGGGAGAAATGCGCCTTGCTGAACGGCGCGCGCACACGTCCGCGGTCTCGCGGCGCAGGGGCCCGAGTTTTGCTGTCCGTTTCGCCCTCATCGATAAGAAAGGGCGCAGGGAAGGCCGGGCGCCGGCTGGCACCCAGGGTCCGCACGCGAAAGACGCACGCGGGGGTGACCACAGGTGATGCCGGAACATCCCGGCCTTCCCTGCGCAATGGTTTACGGCTTATGGCGCGCTCTCCCCGGGGAGCGACGCACTATTGCCCCCGTCGCCTTGCAGATGATCGATGCGCGCACCCGGTCGGGCCGCACATCACCGCAAGCCTTGACGCACAGACCCCGGGCGTCAGGACCACACGCTTTTGCCGTCCGCGGACGTCCCTCCCCGGACATCCGGAAGCTCGCGCGTGCTCGCCCCCGAAGTCGAATAGAAACGCTGTGACCGCGCCGGGTCGTTCGCGCGGATCGCGATGGCTCACAGGCGTAGCCCGCCCTGCCACCTCGTCACGCGCCGGCGCTGCCGCGTCCATCGCATTCCGGCTCACGTATCGTGACGATCGCGAAACGCCCTTTTTAGCGGGCCGGAATATCTTGCGGTTTACCCGAAGACGCAAATTCGGTCAATCAGAATATTGGAGAACCGATCGATTGACCTGCATGTGGCGGGTTTTGCCCGTCGGGCAACGCGAGGGATTGTGGGTCGGAAGCATTGAGCGGCCACCCGACTCCAATCTCGGGACAATAGTGACGCTTACCAGTGGTGATGGTGCCGCCAGCCATAGTGATGGCCTCGGCCTCTGCCCCAGCCGTAATGATGACCACGGCCGCCGCGATGACCCCACCCGTGGCCACCGCCATGTCCGTGGCCGCCCTTGACCTCGATGGTGTCAGTCTGAGACGCGCCCAGTGTGTCCGGCTTGGCAACGGGCATCGCCGAAGCAGAAGGTGTGGGTGTCAAAGCAACGGCCCCCGCCACAAAGCCCACCAAGCAAAGCCACTTCATGCAATCGCCTCCCGATAAGAATGAACCAAGGGCCAGCCGCGGCACATTGCGGCCGCGTTCGCTCCCGCTAGTCAACAATGAAGCCGGGAAAAAGTTGCAATGAAATGTGACGCATTGCGGAGGCGTAGGATATCCTACGAGTTTGCCTTAAGCCGGCACGATCACCTTGCCGATCGGCCAGAGCGCGATGCCGGCGAGCTTGAGGTGGGCCCAGGCGAAGGGAATGCCGATGATGGTGATCGCGAGGGCCACGGCGGTGAAGAGGTGGCCGAGCGCCAACCACCAGCCGGCGAGCACGAACCAGATGATGTTGCCGATCACCCCGAGCGGGCCGGTGCCGACATCCTCGACACCGGTGACCTCATAGCGGCTGACCGCCCGCGAGCCGAACGGCATCAGCGTGTAGACGGCGATATTGAACGCCGCCCGCGCCCAGGGCAGGCCGATGATGGTGACCGCCATGATGACCGCGGCGACCAGCCAGCCGAGCGCCATCCAGGCGCCGCCAATGAGAATCCAGAGCAGGTTGAGCAGGATGGAAACGGGAGCCATGGGATGATCCGAAGGTCGATGATCCCGTGAGTATAGCACGATGCGCGAGGTTGCGATCGATAAAGCCGCTCACGTATTCGCGTGCTCGTGTAGCCCGGATGAGCGAAGCGACATCCGTTTCTTACTGGTTGTTATCCCGGGTATCGCTTCGCTCACCCGGGCTACGCACCGCTAGATCTTCCGCCCCGCCTGCTCCCAATAGGGATCGCGCAGGCGCCGCTTGAAGATCTTGCCGGAGTCTTCGCGCGGCAGCCCGGTGCGGATCTCGATGTGCTTTGGGACCTTGTAGTCGGCAAGCGAGGCCTTCAGGCGGGTGCGGATTTCGGCGGCATCCAGCGTAACGCCGGCTTGCGGCTCGACCACCGCCATCAGCGCTTCGCCGAACTCGGCATCGGGGATGCCGAACACCGCGCAATCATGCACGCCGGGCACCGCGTGCAGCACGGACTCGATCTCGGCCGGATAGATGTTGACGCCGCCCGAGATCACCATGTCGCGCTTGCGGTCGCAGATGAAGACGTAGCCCTCTTCGTCGATATAGCCGACGTCGCCGGAGGTGATGAAGCCGGCGCGATCGATTTCGGCGCGCTTCTCCGGCTTGTTGTGGTAGGTGAAATCGGCCATCCCGGCCATGCGCGAGTAGAGCTCGCCGATCTCGCCTACACCCAGCACGCGTCCGTCCTCACCGATGAAGCGCAGCTCGGCGCCGGGCGAAATCCTGCCGACGGTGCCGGGCTTCCTCAGCGCGTCCTCGGAGGTCGCGAAGGTGACGGCGCTGGATTCGGTCGAGCCGTAGAATTCATAGATCACCGGCCCCCACCATTCGATCATGGCGCGCTTGACGTCCGCCGGACAGGGTGCTGCGGCGTGAATGATGTGGCGGAGCGAGGAGACGTCGTATTGCTTGCGCACCTCCTCCGGCAGCTTCATCAGGCGGATGAACATGGTCGGCACCATGAAGATGGTGTCGATCTTGTAGCGCTCGATCAGCTCGAGAAATTCCTCGGGCTCGAAGCGGGGCATCAGCACCAGTGCGCCGCCGAGTTTTCCCGCGCGAATGCCGAACGAGTTCGGCGCGGAGTGATAGAGCGGGCCCGGCAGGATCGTGCGGGCGCCGGGCTTGAGCCCGTAGATCATCGCGCGCATGCGCTCGCCGGCAGCCGCCTGCTCCGGCGTCGGCGCGTTGCGCCGTACGCCCTTGGGGTGGCCTGTCGTGCCCGAGGTGTAGATCATGTTCATGGGCTGCGGCACGACCGGGCCGTCATAGGGCTGGTGCTCTGCGAGCCAGGATTCGAAATCGATCGCGAAGGCCGGCGTCTTCAGATGATCGGGATCGATCTTGTAGCTGGACAGGATCTCCGGCGGCGGCGGAACGCTGAGCACGGTGACGCCTTGGGGTATCGCATCGCGCAAGGCATGCAGCATGTCGGCATGGCCGATCAGCACGGAGGTGCCGGTGTCGTTCAGGATGTAGTTGATCTCTTCGGGCTTGAAGTGCCAGTTGATCGGCACGCCGTAGGCGCCCAGCCGCATGGCGGCATAGGCGGCTTCGATGAAGGCGATGTCGTTGCGCATCAGCATGCAGACGCAATCGCCCTGCCTGACGCCGATCTGGCTGAGACCGCTCGCGATGCGGTCGGCACGATCAGCGACCTCGGCATGGGAGCGGCTGCGCCCGCCGGAGACGATGCCGAGGAAATTTGAGGTTTCGCTCATTGTTGTTTTTCTTTGTTGTTGAAGTTGCCCCTCATGGTGAGGAGGCGCAAGGCGCCGTCTCGAACCATGAGAGCCCGTGGCCCATCCCTCGAGACGCCGCTTCGCGGCTCCTCGGGATGAGGTCTGCGCTAATCCGCAAACTTCGGGGCGCGCTTCTCGAGATTGGCACGCACCGCCTCGGTCTGGTTCGCGCTGCCGATCAACTTCTGCTGCTCGACGGACTCGGCGAGTAGCGCGGGGCCCGGATCGACCGAGAGATTGTTGAGCATGCGTTTCGCGGCGCGGATCGCATCGGGGCTTTTTCCCGCGATCTCGCGCGCGACGTCGAGCGCGGCAGCGCGCGGGTCGTCGCAGATGCGCGTGGCGAGACCGTAAGCCATCGCCTCCTGCGCGGAGAAGATGCGGCCGGTGTAGGTGAGATCGCGCAAGATGTCGTCGCGCACGAGCGAAGCCAGGATCGGCGTGCCCGCCATGTCGGGCACCAGGCCCCATTTGATTTCCATCACCGACATTCGCGCATCGGGCGTGAGGAAGCGCATGTCGGCGCCGAGTGCGAGCTGGAAGCCGCCGCCGAAGGCGACGCCCTGGATCGCCGCGATCACGGGGACCGGAAGCTGGCGCCAGCCCCACACGGCCTGTTGCGCAAAATTCGCCTGGCCGTGCGTGCGTTTGGTGAGGTCGCGATTTTCGCCACCCGGAATTCCATTACCCCCCTTTTCCTTCATGGCGGCAAAACGCCCCATGTCGAGACCGGCACAGAAGGCGCGGCCCTCGCCGGACAGCACCACGACGCGCACGCCTTTTTCCTTCGAAAGCCGATCCGTTGCGGCCACAAGGGCCTCGAACATGGCCTGATCCAGCGCATTCATCTTGTCCGCGCGCACCAGCCGCACGTCGGCGACGCCTTCCGAGATCGAGATCGAGACGCGCTCTTCCATGGATGAATTCTCCCCTGGTTCCCGGCTGTTCTTGTTCGGTGCCGCTTTACAGGAAGCCGGCGGCCGGATTTAGTCAATCGATCAATTAACCGACAATCGCGACGGGGGAAACAGCCATGTTCAAGGAAAATCTTCTGGCGGGGCGGCGCATCCTCGTGACCGGCGGCGGCACCGGGCTCGGCAAGTCGATGGCGGCGTGCTTTCTCCAGCTCGGCGCGGAAGTGCACATCTGCGGCCGGCGCAAGATCGTCTGCGACGAGACCGCGACCGAGCTGATGGCCGAGCATGGCGGCCGCGTCACCAGCCACGGCGTCGACATCCGCAACGCGCTCGCGGTCGAGGAGATGATCGAGACCATCTTTCGCGACGGCCCCCTCACCGACCTCATCAACAACGCCGCCGGCAATTTCATCTCGCGCAGCGAGGAGCTGTCGCCGCGCGGCTTTGACGCCGTCGCCAACATCGTCATGCACGGCACGTTTTACGTGACGCAGGCGGTCGGCAAGCGCTGGATCGCGTTGAAGCAGCCCGGCAACGTCGTCTCGATCACCACGACCTGGGTGCGCAACGGATCGCCTTACGTGGTGCCGTCGGCGATGAGCAAGTCGGCGATCCATGCCATGACGATGTCGCTCGCGACCGAATGGGGCCGCTACGGCATCCGGCTGAACACCATCGCGCCGGGCGAGATCCCGACCGAGGGCATGAGCAAGCGCATCAAGCCCGGCGACGAAGCCGGCGCGCGCACCAAGGCGATGAACCCGATGGGCCGCGTCGGCACCATGGAGGAATTGCAGAACGTCGCCGTGTTCCTGATCTCCGGCGGCTGCGACTGGATCAGCGGCGAGACCATCGCCATGGACGGCGCCCAGGCGCTCGCGATGGGCGGCAATTTCTACCAGCTCCGCGACTGGAGCGACGACGACTGGAAAACCGCGCGCGAGAGCATCATGGCGCAGAATGAAAAGGACCGTGCGAAGCGGGGCTGAGGCTCTCTCCGTAGTCGTCCTGGCGAAAGC
Source organism: Bradyrhizobium sp. 155 (assembly GCF_023101105.1). Classification (NCBI taxonomy): domain Bacteria; kingdom Pseudomonadati; phylum Pseudomonadota; class Alphaproteobacteria; order Hyphomicrobiales; family Nitrobacteraceae; genus Bradyrhizobium; species Bradyrhizobium sp. 155. Next base: position 5,315,886 of record NZ_CP064704.1, read on the forward strand.
CAGGACCCATTATCACCGAATGTTCTTTGGCGAAGATTGGCCATGGCCAGTCTTCGCCAAATTGCGTCTTGTGGCTATGGGTCCTGGCTTTCGCCAAGACGACGACGCTGAAGCCATGGCGTACCCTCTCCCATCTTGTCTTCGCCCGCGGATGACGCCACACTCCGCGGCATAAGAACAAGACGTCACGGGAGAGACATGTCCACCACACAGCCATTGGCTGACCTCGCCGACATGGTGCGCGAGCGCGCCAAGAGCCGCGGCAATGCCATCGCCTTCGAGTTCGAAGGTCGTGTCACCAGCTTCGCCGAGTTCGACATCAAGACGAATCGCGTCGCCAATGCGCTGATCGCGATGGGTGTGAACAAGGGCGAGCGCATCGCCTATCTCGGCAAGAACAGTGACATCTATTTCGAGCTGCTGATGGGTGCCATGAAGGCCGGCGTGGTGATGGCGCCCGTGAACTGGCGGCTCGCGGGCCCCGAGGTCGCCTTCATCGTGAGCGACTGCAAAGCGCCGGTGTTGTTCGTGGGACCCGAGTTCATCACCCAGGTCCGCCAGATCAAGGACCAGTTGCCGGGCGTGCGCAGCGTCATCACCACCGAAGGCGGCGCGCCGGAATGGCAGGATTTTACAGCCTGGCGCGATGCACAGAGTGGCGACGATCCCAAGGTGCCGATCGACACTAAGGACATCGCGATCCAGCTCTATACCTCGGGTACGACAGGCAAGCCGAAGGGCGCGATGCTGTCGCATGCGAACTTCCTCAACCTGGTGCAAACAGGCAATGCCGAGGACAAGCCGGAGTGGAACCGATGGTCGACCGACGACGTGTCGCTGGTCGCGATGCCGATCTTCCATATCGGCGGCTCCGGCTGGGGCGTGATGGGGCTCTACCACGGCGCCCGCGGCGTGATCGCGCGCGAGTTCGATCCGACCAAGGTGCTGGATTTCTTCGAGCAGTCCGGCATCACAAAGCTGTTCATGGTGCCGGCGGCGATGCAGTTCGTGGTGCGGCAGCCGCGCGCGAGGACTGTCGATTTCTCCCGGTTGAAATACATGCTGTACGGCGCCTCGCCGATACCGGCGGCGCTGCTGAAGGAATGCATCGAGATCTTCAAATGCGGGTTCGTGCAAATGTACGGCATGACCGAGACCACCGGCACCATCGTCGCGCTGCCGCCGGAGGATCATATCGAGGGCTTGGAGCGGATGCGCTCGGCCGGCAAGGCGCTGCCGGGCGTCGAGATCGCGATCCTAGACGTTGACGGCAAGCCGCTGCCGCCGCGCGAGGTCGGCGAGATCGCGACGCGCTCGGGCTCCAACATGGCCGGCTACTGGAACCTGCCGGAAGCGACCGCCGCGACGCTGCGCGGCGACGGCTGGCTGCGCACGGGTGATGCCGGCTACATGGACGAAGACGGTTATCTCTACATCCACGACCGCATCAAGGACATGATCATCTCCGGGGGCGAAAACATCTACCCGGCCGAGGTCGAGAGCGCGCTGTGCGATCATCCCGACGTCGCGGAAGCTGCCGTGATCGGCATACCCGACGACAAATGGGGCGAGGCGGTGAAGGCCGTTGTGGTGATGAAGCCCGGGAAGCAGGCGACCGCCACCGACATCATCAACTTCACGCGCGAGCGCATCGCCGGCTTCAAGACGCCGAAGAGCGTGGAGTTTTTGCCGGCGCTGCCGCGCAATTCCTCAGGCAAGATTTTGCGACGGCAGTTGCGGGAGCCGTATTGGGCGGGGAAGGATAGAAGGGTGAATTAGCACCACTCCAGCCACATCGTCGTCCCGGCGAAGGCCGGGAGGTGGATTCACACTCGAAGTGCAACAGTTGAGAGGAGAAGGCCTCTGCCGGGGTTCTGAAGTCAAGGCATTTGCGCGGGGTGTTGTTGTAGGCGGCAATGGACTGACGGAAGCGCCTGGTTGGGAGCTTTTCGAGGTCGGTCTTTCGGGGGATGAAGCGGCGCAAGCGGCCGATGGCGTTCTCGATGCCGCCCTTTTGCCACGGCGCGTGCGGGTCGCAGAAGAAGGTCTTCATCAAGAGGCTCTGCAAGGAAAGGTGGGCGGCGAACTCGGTGCCGTTGTCGAAGGTGACGGTACGGCGCAGTGCCTCCGGTACGGCTTTGAACAGGCGTACGAGATGGCTAGCGATACCGGCGGCGAACTTGCGTTCGATGGGAACGGCGAGCAGCAGGCGCGAGGTTCGCTCGTGGACGGCCAGGATGGCCTGCCGGTATTTGGAGAACATCATCAGATCGGCTTCCCAGTGGCCCGGGACTTTGCGATCGGCGACCTCGGCAGGCCGTTCTGCCAGCGAAACACGGCCTTCGATGAAGCTTGCGGGGCTCCCGCCTCGTTTGCCGCGGTGGCCTCGCTTGCTCTTGCCTCGAGGCAGATAGCGCCGCCAGGTGAAGTCCGTCGTGCGTGTGATCTGGGCGTAGATGAAGCGGTAGATGCTCTCGCAGGAGATCACCCTACGGCCACGTTCCCGGGCCAGCCTGCCTGCGACCTGTTCGGGTGACCAACCGCGGCTCAAGCCTGCCAAGACCTCGCGGCGCAAGCTGGCGTCCCGCTCGAGGCGAGAGCCCTTCCAGCGCCGCGCCCGGGTCTGCTGCTGAGCATAGCTTGGCTTGTAGCCGACTTGCCTGCCACGGTTCCGCCTCAGCTCCCGAGAGATCGTTGATGGCGGCCGATCCAAAGCTGCCGCGATTTGCCCGACCGAGCCGCCATTGGCCGAAAGGCGGGCAATCTCGCATCGATCGTCAAGGGAGAGCTGTTTGTAAGTCCGCCCCATGGCAACACCTCCAGATGGAAGTGTTGCACTTCGTTTGTGAACTCAGGGGACCCATAGCCACAGGATTGGGTTTTGCGAAAACTCGGAGTTGCCGTCTCGCGCAACGACTTCTCCGTGGGGTAATGGGTCCCGGCCTTCGCCGGGACGACTCCGGGGAGAGACTGCGCGCAACAATCCCTCAATGCTTCCCCGGCCCCATATAGCCGAACAAAAATCCCGCTACCTTGCGGATCTGGATCTCCTCGCTGCCCTCGGTGATGCGATAGCGGCGGTGATGGCGGTAAATGTGCTCGAACGGCTTGTGGCGTGAATAGCCCATGCCGCCGTGAACCTGCATGGCGCGGTCGGCAGACTCGCAACACAGGCGGTTTGCCCAGTAGTTGCACATCGAGACGCGGTCGGAGAGCGTGCGCTCGATCTGCTCCTCGGTGAGCTTGTCCATTTCCCAGGCGGTCTTGCGGATCAACAGGCGCAGCATCTCGGCCTGCGTCGCAAGCTCGACCAGCGGGAATTGGATCGCCTGGTTCTCGGCCAGCGCCTTGCCGAACGGTTTTCGCTCGCGCGCATACTTCACGCTCTCGTTGATGCAGTAGACCGCTGCCCCCAACGAACTCGCTGCCTGCCGGATGCGGTTTTGATGGACAAAACATTGCGCCAGCGACAGGCCGCGACCGTCCTCGCCGAACAGCGCATCCTCCGGCACGAACACGTCCGTAAAGCTGACGCGGGGATGATCGGTCGGCATGTTGAAGGTCCACATATACTCTTCGATCTTCACGCCATGGCTCGTGGCCGGCACCAGGAAGCAGGTGATGCCGCGGGCATCGCCGTCATTGCCTGACGTGCGCGCGAACAGCGCGCAATGCGTGGCGACGTGCATGCCGGTCGTCCACATCTTCTCGCCGTTGATGATCCAGCCCTTGACGTTGTCACGGGTCGCGGGCACCGCGCGCGCTTCCATATGGGTGGCGTCGGAGCCGTGATTTGGCTCGGTCAGGCCGAAGGTGATGCGGTACTTGCCCTTGATCGAGCCGTCGATCATCGCCTTCTGGTCGTCGCGTCCGTAGCGATCGAGCATGGTGGCGACGGGGAAGTTGCCGACGATGGAATGCTCGTTCTGGAGGTCGTTGTGCAGGCCGAGCCCCTTGGCGGCAAAGTGCTCGCGGATGACCGCCATCCAGAGGTTGGAGCCATTCTTGCCGCCATATTGCTTCGGCACCGCAAAACGCAAATGACCGGCGGCGTCTGCGAGATCCTTGGCCTTGCGCAGCAGCGCCTCCCATTCGTGGCGCGGCAGGCCGCCATTCTCGAAATCGGTGCGCGCCCATTCGCGGCGGTGATCGAAGAAGCGGATGTTATCGTCGACCGCCTCCAGCGGCTTGATCTCGCGTTCGATGAAAAGGTCGAGCTCTGCGAGATAGGCGACGAGATCGGCAGGCAGCGAGAAATCCACGGCTCTCTCCCGGATGATTTTTTCGTTTGCGTTAAGGCGCTGGGCGCAGCTTTGCTTCGCACGATTAAGGTGAGAAGAGCGCCGCCAAGTCAAGCAATGGGAGGCGTGCCGGATGCGCAAGGCGCATTGCGCAATTCGATGGTGCTCCAGCGCGGAGGCGCGGTAGTATTCCGGCAATATTCCTTCACGAGAAACTGCGGGAGCGCGCGATGGAGCTGAAATTTTCCAAGGTGGAACGCAAGGGGCCGATCACGATCGTGACGCTGTCGCGGCCCGAGGTCTACAACGCGCTGCACACCGACGCGCATTTCGAGCTGCAAAAGGTATTTGACGATTTCTCCGCCGACCCCGAGCAATGGATCGCGGTCGTCACCGGTAGCGGCGATAAGGCGTTCTGCGCCGGCAACGATCTGAAGTGGCAGGCGGCCGGCGGCAAGCGCGGCTGGGACAAGGGCGGCTTTGCCGGCCTCACTGCGCGCTTCGACTGCGACAAGCCGATCATCGCCGCGGTCAACGGCGTCGCCATGGGCGGCGGTTTCGAGATCGCGCTCGCCTGCGACCTCATCATCGCCTCGGAGAACGCGACCTTCGCCCTGCCCGAGCCCCGCGTGGGGCTGGCCGCACTCGCCGGAGGGCTGCATCGGCTGCCGCGGCAGATCGGACTCAAGCGCGCCATGGGCATGATCCTCACCGCGCGCCATGTCAGCGCCAAGGAGGGTCTCGAACTCGGCTTCGTCAACGAGGTGGTGCCGCAGGGCGAGGCGCTCACGGCCGCGCTGCGCTGGGCCGAGATGATCACCAAGAATTCGCCGATGTCGATCCGCGCCTCGAAGCAGGCGATCCAGAAGGGCCTCGGCGTGTCGCTGGAGCAGGCGATCGAGGAGCAGCGGGACTATCCGGCGGTGAAGGCGATGGTGGCCTCGCAGGATTACATCGAGGGACCGAAGGCGTTTGCGGAGAAGCGGCCGCCGAAATGGGTGGGGAAGTAGGGCGGTCTCTCTCCGCCAGTCACGACTCCCAACACCACCGGTGTCATGCCCCGGCTTGACCGGGGCATCCAGTACGCCGCGGCTTCTCGGCTCAATCAATGCCGTCTCTGGAATACTGGATCGCCCGCCTTCGCGGGCGATGACAGCAGAGAGTGTAGTACCGCCTACCCGCCACGCGAGAGTTCGCGTTTGTACGACGCGTAATTCGGCTGATCCACCGCAAGCTTGTCCATGGTCGTCGCCCACAGATGCTCGGCAAGGCCCGGCGTTGCCAGATCGACCTCGCCCTTGGCGATGCGCTCGGCGAGTGCGCGGTTGAGATCGGTCACCGAGCCGTCGGTGCCGAGCAGAGCACGCAGCCGCTCCACCTCCGCGGCGTCGCTCCCCTCCTCCCGCGTCAACTGCCTTGTCACGAGATCGAGGATGTTGATGGCCACGCGCAGCTTGAAGGCCTGGTGGCCGGAGATCAGCGGCGCGATGTCGTTGCGGAGGAAATCGGCGACCGACTTCGTCAGCTCGATCGGGGTCGGCTCGTCCTGCATGGTCAACTCCCCCGCGGCGCCAGCAGCCGCAACAGATCGATCTCGGTCTCGGAAGCGCGACGGCCGATCATGGCGCGTTCCATCGAATGGTCCGGACTTTCGCGAAAGCGCTGCATCATGCCGCCGCACATGATGCCCCAGCGCAGCGTGCCCATCACTTCCCAGAATTTGACACGCGATGGATCGACCTTGCGCCCAGCCGCCTCATAGCCGGTAAACAGCTCCTGACGCGAGCCAAAGCCGCCGACCGGCTTGTCGATCTCGCCAAAGCGCCAGGAGTTGACGCAGACCCAGCCGAGATCCTCCATGGGATCGCCGAGATGGGCGAGCTCCCAGTCCAGCACCGCGCGCACGCCGTCGGCGCCAATGATGAGATTGCCGTTGCGGAAATCGCCATGCACCAGCGTCGTCTCGGCCGAAGGGCCCGGATCGTGGTCGCGGAGCCAGCGCAGCGCCAGCTCGAAGACGGGTTTGGGCCAGTCCAGGCTGCGATAATCGCGTTCGAACTCAGAGATCTCCTCCGTCGCGGACCGGCTGCGCAGCTCGGGCAATTTGTCCCGCGGCAGCCCGTGCAGCTTCGCGAGCACGCCGCCGATCTGCCGTGCGAGACGCGGCCGCGCCGCCGCAAACTCGTCGTCGCGCAGAATCTTGCGCGCGATGGTTTCGCCCTCGACCCGCTGCATGATGAAGCCGGTGCCGAGATCGTCGTCCGGCGTGAGCACATGCATCACGCGCGGCGACGGCACGCCGGCCTCATAGGCAAGCTGCATCAGCTGCGCTTCCGCGTCGAGACCTGCCGCGCGCGTCGGCGCCGCGCCATACCCCTTCGGCGAGCGGCGCAGGATCGCACCGATCGGCCCGTCGGGATGCACGATGTCGAAGCGCCAGGTCTCCTGGCTGGCGCCGCCGGACAGCTTGGCCGCGCCGGTCACGCCGGTCGCCCCCTCGCACCAGCGCGCAACGCTGCGGGAAAGCTCAGCCTCGATCATTTGCCCTTGAACTGCGCCGGACGCTTCTCCAGGAAGGCGCCAACACCTTCGCGGAAATCATCCGTGTCGCCGGCACGGAGCTGGCACTGAAATTCGAGATTGAGCTGATCCTCGAAGGAATTCTCCGGGCTGTCCCAGTACAGCTTGCGGATCAGCGACAGCGCGACCGTCGGGCCGCTGGCGAGGTCGCGCGCAAGCTTCATCGCCTCCTCCATCAGCACGCCGTCATCATAGACGCGATTCACAAGGCCCCATTCCAGCGCCTTATCGGGCGGGAGCCGCTCGCCCATCAACGACAATTCGATCGAGCGTGCCTTGCCGATCAGCCGCGGCAAGAGCCAGGTCGAGCCGCAATCCGGCACCAGACCGATGCGGCGGAACGCTTGCAGGAAATAGGACGAGCGCGCGCACAGGATCATGTCGCCGAGCAGCGCGAAGCTCATGCCGGCGCCGGCCGCCGGGCCGTTGACCGCGGTCACGATCGGGCAATGCAGATTGCGGATGCGGCGCAGGAAGGGATGGAAGCCGGTCTCGAGCGTCAGGCCGGCCTTGGTCTTCTTCGACTGGTTGTTGCGGCCCTGGAGATTCGCCCCGGTGCAGAACGCCCGCCCTGCGCCCGTCAGCACCACGCAGCGCACCTCGTCCTTCTTCTCCTCGATCGTGTCGAGCGCTTCTGAGAGACCGCCCAGCATGTCCACGGAGACCGCGTTCATCACCTCCTGATGGTCGAGCTTGAGGATCGCGACCGAACCATCGAGATCGAGCGTGACGTGTTTGAACTGCATGGTTTCCTCGTGAGTTGCGGCCTGCACCAGTTTCGCAGACCGGAATTGCTTTTGCCGGGGCGCATATTTGATTTTTGGCGCGGTCTTGTCCATGGTGATCGGAGCATAGCAAGCAATCTTGCGCGCAGCGGCTGATGCGCACGAAGCAAAAAACAGGAAACGCGCCATGAACCTTTTCGACCTTTCGGGACGCGTCGCCGTGATCACCGGCGGCAATGGCGGCATCGGGCTGGGCATCGCGCAGGCGCTCGCCGGCCAGGGCTGCAACGTCTCGATCTGGGGCCGGAATGCTGACAAGAACAAGGCCGCTGCCGCGAGCCTGGCCGGGCTATCAGGCAAGGTCGACACGCGGGTCTGCGACGTCACCGACCCGACCTCGGTCAACGCCGCGATGAAGGCCACGCTCGACACATTCGGCCGGGTCGACGGCTGCTTCGCCAATGCCGGCATCGGCGGCGGCGGCCGGCGCTCCTTTATCGAACGCACCGAGGAAGAATGGCGCACGATGTTTGCGACCAATCTCGACGGCGTGTTCCACGCGTTCCAGGCTGCCGCAAAACACATGACCGCGCGCGCCGAGGCCGGCGATCGCTTCGGCCGGCTGGTGGCGACTTCGAGCCTCGCCTCGATCTTCGGCACCGCGCGCAACGAGCACTATGCCGCGACCAAGGCCGCGATCAACGCGCTGGTGCGTGCGCTCGGCGTCGAGCTGGCGCGTCACGGCGTCACCGCGAACGCGATCCTGCCGGGCTGGATCAAGAGCGACATGACCTCGGGCCTGATGGCCAACGAGAAATTCGTCGCCAACGTGATGCCGCGAATTCCGGTGCGGCGCTTCGGCGAGGCCAGCGACTTCGGCGGCATCGCGGTGTATCTGATGAGCAAGGCCTCGTCGTACCACACGGCGGATACGTTCGTGATCGACGGCGGTTATACGGCGTTCTGATTCTCGTAGCCCGGATGGAGCGCAGCGCAATCCGGGACCGCCAAAAGCAAACAAGACCCGGATTACGCTTCGCTCCATCCGGGCTACAAATCATAATGAGGGGAACGGCAAATGTTTTCACACGTGATGATCGGCACCAACGACCTCGACAAGGCCAAGACGTTCTACGACAATTTGCTGTCCACGCTCGAGGTGCGGCCGGCGCGGGTCGACGGCCATCGCATCTTCTACATTACCAAGACCGGCGTGTTCTCGGTCACAAAGCCGATCAACGGCGAAGCGGCGACGCCTGCGAATGGCGGCACCATCGGCTTTGCCGCCAACTCGCCGGAACAGGTCAATGCATGGCATACGGCCGGCATCGCCGCCGGCGGCGTTCCTTGCGAAGATCCTCCTGGTATCCGTCAAGGCCCGGGCGTCAACCTCTATATTGCCTATTTGCGTGACCTCGACGGCAACAAGATCTGCGCGATGCACCGGATGGCAAGCTAGGCCGGCCGCAACCACCGCTGTCATGCCCCGGCTTGACCGGGGCATCCAGTACGCCGCAGCTTCTCGATAGATCACATACGCCTCGGAGTACTGGATCGCCCGATCAAGTCGGGCGATGACAGCGAGAATGCCGCCCATTCAAACAACATTTCAAACGTCCGCGATATTCCATCGCATGGCATGGCTCGCGTTGGAAAAAATGCGCGCTCGCACTTTGGCGACGCTGCGACTATTCTCCGGCGCAACGCGATCTCAGCGACCCCGGGAGGAACAATGACAAAACACACCTATATTCCCCGCACCACCAACTACACCCTCAATCCCGGCGACGAGCTCAACGACCTCAGGATGTCGGACCAGATCCGGCCGCTCTACGATCACGTCAGGAAGTTCATCCGCGACACCGTCGAGCCGATGTCGACCGAATTCGCCAAGGCCGGCGAAGGCAAAGAGGATCGCTGGAGCTTCACGCCGAAGCAGCTCGAGGTGCTGGAGAAGGCCAAGAACAAGGCCAAGCAGGAAGGCCTCTGGAACTTCTTCCTGCCCGACGACGAGACCGGCCAGGGCCTGAAGAATCTCGACTACGCCTATATCGCATCCGAGCTCGGCAAGAGCCCACTGGCATCGGAGAGCATGAACTGTTCGGCGCCTGATACCGGCAACATGGAGGTGCTGGAGCGCGTCGGCACCAAGGAGCAGAAGGAGAAGTGGCTGAAGCCGCTGATGAACGGCGAGATCCGCTCCGCCTATGTCATGACCGAGCCGAACGTCGCCTCCTCCGATGCCAAGAACATCTCGACCAGCGCCAAGCTCGTCGGCGACGAATGGGTCATCAACGGCGAGAAATATTACATCTCCGGCGTCGGCGATCCCCGCTGCAAGATCCTCATCGTAATGGTGAAGACCAATCCGGACGCGGCGCCGAGCAAGCAGCAGTCGCAGATTCTGGTGCCGCGCGACACGCCCGGCGTCGAGGTGCTCGGTCCCATGTACGTGTTCGGCCAGGACCACGCGCCGCGCGGCCACATGCACATGCGCTTCAACAACGTGCGCGTGCCCAAGGAGAACATTCTGCTCGGCGAAGGCCGCGGCTTCGAGATCTCGCAGCTTCGGCTAGGCCCGGGCCGCATCCATCACTGCATGCGCACTATCGGCAAGGCCGAGAAGGCGCTCGATTTGATGGTGCAGCGTGGCCTCACCCGCGAAGCCTTCGGCAAGAAGATCGCCCATCTCGGCGGCAATATGCAGATCATCGCGCAGGCGCGCTGCGAGATCGAGGCGATGCGGCTGATGGTGCTGAAGGCCGCCAAGGCCATGGACGTGCTCGGCAACAAGGAGGCCCGCGTCTGGGTCTCCATGGTTAAGGCCATGGTGCCAGAGCGCGCCTGCAAGATCATCGACCAGTCGATCCAGATGCACGGCGCCACCGGTATCTCGCACTGGACCCCGCTCGCCGAAATGTACCAGGACGTCCGCCATCTCCGTTTCGCGGACGGCCCGGACGAGGTGCATTGGATGGTGGTGGGACGCCACGAGCTGAGCATGGCGTGAGGTCCTTCTTCCCCCTCTCCCCACTTGCGGGGAGAAGGTTGGGATGAAGGACTACGACGCGGCCACCTCGCCGATCTTGTCCTGCGTCTTGGTCTCGAAATCGCTGGCGTCATGCCGCTCGTGAAGCTGGCTGGCGGGATCTCCGGAGACACGGTTGACCATGCGGCCGCGCTTGACGGCCGGGCGCTTGGCGATCTGGTCGGTCCAGCGCTGCACGTGCTTGTAGTCCTGCACGGACAGGAATTCGCCGGCGCCGTAGACCAGCCCCTTGGCGAGCGCGCCGTACCAGGGCCACACCGCCATGTCGGCGATGGTGTATTCGCTGCCGGCGAGATATTCGTTGTCGGCGAGCCGGCGGTCGAGCACGTCGAGCTGGCGCTTGGTTTCCATCGCGAAACGGTCGATGGCATATTCGATCTTGGTCGGCGCGTAAGCGTAGAAATGGCCGAAGCCGCCGCCGAGATAGGGCGCGCTGCCCATCTGCCAGAACAGCCACGACATCGCTTCAGTGCGGCTCTTGATGTCCTTCGGCAGGAAGGCGCCGAACTTTTCGGCGAGGTAGAACAGGATAGAGCCGGACTCGAACACCCGGATCGGCTCCGGGCCGGAGCGGTCCATCAGCGCCGGGATCTTGGAATTCGGATTGATGTCGACAAAGCCGCTGCCGAACTGGTCGCCGTTACCGATTCTGATCAGCCAAGCGTCGTATTCCGCGCCCTTGTGGCCGAGCGCCAGAAGCTCCTCCAGCATCACGGTGACCTTGACGCCGTTCGGCGTCGCCAGCGAATAGAGCTGGAAGGGATGCTTGCCGACCGGCAGCTCCTTGTCATGGGTGGGACCGGCGATCGGGCGGTTGATGCTGGCGAACTGTCCGCCGTTCTCCTTGTTCCAGGTCCAGACCTTGGGCGGCACGTAGGCGGGGGTGTCGGTCATGCGAGGGCTCCGGCAAAAAGATGCGTCTGCATTAATTAGCCCGCGGACGGCGGATGGCAAGCCCTGCCGGCCCTGCGTCCGGCGCGGGCCTCGCGACCGCGTCATGCGTCCGACGTTGCCGAGGACGGCCATCACGAGAAGCCGCATCTGTCGAGCCGGGCGTACGGCTTCGCGCAACACGGCGTGTGCACGCAAGATGCGCCGCCAAATCCGGATTGGCATAGCGCAAGACGATGGTCTAGCGTCGATGAGCCTTCGCTCAAGATTGCGACAACAGCAACGCGAGGCCGCCGGGAGAGAACGATGAAATCGCCGATCTGCGACATGCTGGGCATCGATTTCCCGCTGCTCGCCTTCAGCCATTGCCGCGATGTCGTCGCGGCTGTCAGCCGCGCCGGTGGGTTTGGCGTGTTAGGTGCGACCGTGCACACGCCGGATACGCTCGAACGCGAGCTGAGATGGATCGACAAGCACGTTGACGGCAAGCCTTACGGCGTCGACGTGCTGATCCCCGAAAACATCTCGACTGCGGGCGAGAAGGACGTCACCTGGAAGAGCCTTGAGGCGCGCGTGCCACAGGAGCACCGCAACTACACGCGCAATCTCCTGAAGAAATACGACATCGAACTCACGACCACCGAGGTCGCCGACAACCAGCCGCAGCCGTTCGATGGCAGGACCGCGCTGGAGCTGCTGGAGGTCTCGTTCAACCACCCGATCCGCCTGATCGCCAATGCGCTCGGCGTGCCGCCGAAGGCCATGATCGAGATGGGCAGGAAGCACGGCGTGCCGGTCGCGGCCCTGGTCGGCGCCAAGGAGCACGCGCTGCGCCAGGTCGCGGCCGGCGTCGATATCCTCGTGGTCCAGGGCACCGAAGCTGGCGGCCATTGCGGCGAGGTCTCGACCATGGTGCTGGTGCCCGAGGTGATCAAGGCGATCAAGAATATCCGCGACGTGCCGGTGCTGGCGGCCGGCGGCATCATGACGGGACGACAGATGGCGGCCTGCATGGCGATGGGTGCCGCGGGCGCCTGGACCGGCTCGGTGTGGCTTGCGACCGTCGAGTCCGAGACCACGGAGATCTTTCGCGAGAAGATGATCGCGGCATCGTCGCGCGATGCGGTGCGCTCTAAGGGCCGCACTGGAAAGCCGGCACGGCAACTTCGTTCGGTCTGGACCGACGCCTGGGACCGCGCAGCCGAGAGCCCCGGCGCATTGCCGATGCCGCTGCAAAGTATCGTCAGCCGCGACGCCTTCAACTCGATCGACCGCGCCGCGGCGGGCGGCAACGCCAAGGCGCGCGATCTCGTGAGTTACTTCGTCGGCCAGGGCGTCGGGCTGATCGACAGCGTGAAGTCGGCCGGTGCGGTGGTGCAGGAGTTCAAGGAAGAGTTTGCCGAAGCCGTCGAGCACATGAATGCGCTGGTGGCGGAGTGATTGCCACACACCGTCATTGCGAGCGCAGCGAAGCAATCCAGACTACCATCGCGGAAAGACCCTGATTGCTTCGCTACGCGCGCAATGACAAAAAACTGACATCGTGAATTGAAGCATGACAGATAAGAAGCATACCCCCGAAGACCGCATCCCCGTCATCGTCGGCGTCGGCGAGATCGTCGACCGTCCCAAGGAGGTCACCGATGGCCTCGAGCCGCTCGACCTGCTCGAACAGGCGCTGCGGCGCGCGGAAGCAGATGCCGGCGCAAAGCTGCTCGACGAGGTGCAATCGCTCGATATCGTCAACTTCCTGAGCTGGCGCTATCGCGATCCGGAGCAGCTGCTGGCGCAACGGCTCGGCATCACGCCTTCGCATTGCTATTACGGCCCGGTCGGCGGCGAGAGCCCGATCCGCTACATCCACGAGGCAGCAAAGCGCATTGCGCGCGGCGAATGCAGCGTCGCCGCGGTTTGCGGCGCGGAGGCACAGTCGACGGCGACCAAGGCGGAGCGCGCCGGGGCAAAGCTGCCATGGACCCCGTTCGCCCATGACGTCGAGGAGCCGAAGCGCGGCGCGGCGTTCCAGAAGCCGCTGGCCGTGAAGCTCGGCGTGTTCCGCCCCGTCACCGTCTATCCGTTCTACGAAGCGGCATCGTCCGCCCATTGGGGACAGACGCCGCGCGAGGCGATGGCAGAGTCGGGTACACTATGGTCACGCTATTCCGAGGCCGCCGCGCAGAATCCCAACGCCTGGCTGAAGCGGCGCTATACGCCTGACGAAATCACGACGCCCACCGCGGACAACCGTCTCATCGCGTGGCCTTACAACAAGCTCATGGTTGCCAACCCGAGCGTCAACATGGGCGGCGCGCTGCTGCTGACCAGCCTCGCCAAAGCGCGTGCGGCCGGCATCGCCGATGACAGACTGGTCTATCCGCTCGGCGGCGCCTCGGCCGAGGAGCCGCGCGACTATCTCTTGCGCGACCACTTTTACGAGAGCCATCCGCAGAACGCCGTTTTGAAGGCCGTGATGGATCTCGCCGGCGGTGACAGCAAGACGTTCGACGCGCTCGAGCTCTATAGCTGCTTTCCGTGCGTGCCCAAGATGGCGCGGCGGACGCTGGGTCTAGGTGCGGACGTGCAGCCGACCGTAACAGGCGGCCTCACCTTCTTCGGCGCGCCGCTCAACACTTACATGACCCATGCGGCCTGCGCGATGGTGCGGCGTGTGCGGGACGGCGCAAAGCTCGGCCTGCTCTACGGCCAGGGCGGCTTCGTCACCAAGCATCATGCGCTGGTGGTGTCGAAGGCGCCGCCGCGTGAAGCATTGGCACAGGAGACGAGCGTGCAGGCGGCGGCGGACAGCAACAAGCGCGCGGTGCCGGAGTTCGTCACGGATGTCTCAGGCAAGGGCAAGGTGGAGAGCTTTACGGTGCTCTACGGCCGCGGCGGCGAGGTCGAACATGGCGTGGTGATGCTGCGGACGGAAAACGATAGGCGCACGCTGGCGCGAATTCCCGCGAGCGATGCGGCAACGCTGGCGCATCTGCTCGACATGGATCGCACGCCGGTGGGTTCGCTCGGCGAGATCACGATGACGGTAGATGGCGTGCCGGAATGGAGGGTGGCGTAGCTCTCGTAGGGTGGGCAAAGGCGCTCTTGCGCCGTGCCCACCAATCTTTTTTAGGATCGCAGAGAGATGGTGGGCACGCTTCGCTTTGCCCACCCTACGAAACCGAGGCTACCCCTTCGGCGCCTGCTTCTCCGACGCCGTCGCGGGCTTGCCCTTGGCGCCGGCGCCGGTCACGCGGACCTGGTCGCCGTCGGAGAGGCCGTCCGGTGGTGCCGTGATGACGCGGTCATCCGCTGCAATTCCCGAGGCGAGCTCGATCTCCTTGCCAAGATCGCGGGCGATGGTCACGGGCTTGAACAGGACCTTGTCGTCCGGACCGACGGTTGCGACGCGCAGGCCGCTGCCGTTGAAGATCAGCGCACTGGCGGGAATGCTGAGCGGCGCGGCGTCGCGCTGCAGGCTGAGCTTCACGCTAGCATAGCCGCCGGGCATCAGCTCGCCTGAGGAATTGTCGAGACCGAGCTGCATGCGCGTCGTGCCGGAGGCGACGTCAACCGCCTGCGAGGAGGCCTCCACCGTCGCCTGGAAGGTCCGGTTCGGATACTCCGGCAGCACGATGGCGGCCTTGGCGCCGATCTTGATCGCGGGCACGTAGTTCTGGGGCACGTTGATGTAGACGCGCAGCTTGGTGATGTCGGAGACCACGAACATTGCCGGGCCCGAGCCGCCGCCTGAATTGATCAGCGCACCGACGTCGGTGTCGCGCGCCGTGACCACACCGTCAAACGGAGCGGTGATCTTCTTGTAACCGGCCAGCGCTTCGAGGCGCTCGACGTTGGCCTGGCCCGAGCGAACCGCCGCGTTCTTGTTGGAGAGATCGGCGGTACGCTCGTCGATCTCCTGCGCGGAGACGAAGTTGGAGGCGACCAGCGTCTTGCGGCGGTTGAGGGTGGCTTCCGACAGCCTGGCGCTGGACTGCTGGCTGGCGAGGTCGGCGCGGGCCTGAAGCAGTTGCTGGTCGAGGTCGGGCGCCTCGATCTCGGCGATCACCTGACCGGCCTTCACCCGCGCACCGATGTCAGCGCTCCAGCTTTTGAGATAGCCGGGAACACGGGCAAAGATCGGCGCGCGATAATAGGCTTCGAGACGGCCCGGCAAGTCGATGGTCGCATTGAGAGCCTTGGCATTAGGCAGCGTCACCGCGACGCTGGGAACAGCCTGATCATCGGTCCATGCCTTCAATTTGGAGCCCTGCTCCTCGCGGGCGCGGATGCCGGTGCCCACGACCAAGCCGGCCGCGATTAGCGCCACCACGCCGAAAATGCCCAGTTTCCGGTGCGACACCGGGGAGCGGGGTTCAGTGGGCGACATGCGGGGGCTCCAGGGAGGCGGCGCCTTTGGCGCCTTGCTTCTTGTGTACCATACTGAACACCACGGGAACGAACATCAGCGTGGCGAAGGTTGCAAAGATCAGGCCGCCGATCACGGCACGGCCGAGCGGCGCATTCTGCTCGCCGCCCTCGCCGAGCCCCAGCGCCATGGGCGCCATGCCGATGATCATGGCGAGCGCGGTCATCAGCACCGGGCGGAACCGGACGAAGCCGGCTTCGAGCGCCGCGGCGATGGGATCGCCGAGCTCTTCGTAGCGCTCGCGGGCGAACGAGATCACGAGCACGCTGTTGGCGGTGGCAACGCCCATGCACATGATCGCGCCGGTCAGCGCCGGCACCGACAGCGTCGTCTCGGTGGCGAACAGCATCCAGACGATGCCGGCGAGTGCTGCGGGCAACGCCGTGATGATCACGAAGGGATCGGACCAGGACTGGAAGTTCACGACGATCAGGAAATAGATCAGGACGACCGCGCCAAGCAGGCCGAACAACAAGCCGGTGAAGGCGCTGTTCATGGTCTGCACCTGGCCGAGCAGCACCACGGAAGAGCCTTTCGGCACCTCCTTGGCGGTGTCGGCGATCACCTGGCGGATGTCGGTCGCGACCGCACCGAGATCGCGGCCCGAGGTCGTGGCGAAGATCTGCACCATCGACTGGATGTCGTATTGCGAGACCACCGCGCTCGAAGTCGATCGCTTGATATCGGCGATGCCGCCGAGGATCGGCGACTGCGAATTGCCGGCCGCCGTGATCGGCAACGTCTGAAGCGCGCTGAGCGAATCCATCTGGTATTGCGGCGTCTGCATCACGATCGAATAGGATACGCCGTTGTCCGGATTGAGGTAGTAGGTCGGCGCCACCTGCGAGGAGCCGGCAAGGTTGACCACGAGACTGTTGGTGACGTCACGCTCGGTCAGCCCGACATACTGCGCGCGGGTGCGGTCGACATCGATATTGAAGGTCGGATTGTTCGGTGACTGCTGGATGCGCGCATCGGCGACGCCGGGAATCCTGCGAACCTTGGCCAGCAGATTGTTGGCATAAACGAAGTTGGCGCTGATATTGGCGCCGCGGATCTGCAGGTCGATCGGCGCCGGCGCGCCGAAGTTCAGGATCTGGCTGACGATGTCGGCCGGCAGGAAGGCAAAGCTGACGCCGGGGAACAGCCGCGGCAATTGCTCACGCAGCACGCGCACATGCTCTTCGGTCGGCTTGTGGCCTTCCTTCAGCTTGATCTGGATGTCGCCATCCTGCGGGCCGATCACGCCGGTGTTGTTGTAGGTCATGTTGATGCCGGAGATCGGCATGCCGATGTTGTCGGTCAGCGTTTCGATCTCACCCGGGATCAGCTTGCGGATCGCCTTCTGCACGTCGGCGAGCTGGTTCGCTGTCTCCTCGACGCGGGTGCCGACCTGGGTGCGGACGTGCATCAGGATGTTGCCGGCATCGACCGCGGGGAAGAAGTTGCGTCCGAGGAACGGGACCAGCGCGAAGGACGCGCTGACCACGCAGAGGAAGCCGATCACGAACACCGGACGGTGCGCGAGCGCGAGCCCGAGGAAATTGTGGTAGCCGCCGCGAATGCGCTCGAAGCGAGCCTCGAAACCGCGCTGGAACCAGACCAGTGGATTGCGCGACTTCGGCGGACCGTTCTCGTGATGGACATGCGCCTGCAATAAATAGTTCGCCATGGTCGGCACCAGCGTGCGCGACAGCAGGAACGACCAGATCATCGCGAACATCACCGCTTCCGCCATCGGCACGAACAGGAAGCGCGCCACGCCGGTGAGGAAGAACATCGGCACGAACACGATGCAGATGCAGAGCAGCGAGACGAAGGCCGGCGTCACGATCTGGTTGGCGCCGTCGAGGATCGACTGCTCGACCGGCTTGCCCTGCTCCAGATGGTAGTTGATGTTCTCGATCGTGACCGTGGCATCGTCGACGAGGATGCCGACCGCGAGCGCCAGGCCGCCGAGCGTCATGATGTTCAGCGTCTCCCCGATCGCCGACAGCATGATGATGGCGCCGAGCACCGAGAGCGGGATCGAGACCGCAATGATCACAGTCGAGCGCCAGCTGCCGAGGAACAGCAGGATCATGACGCTGGTGAGCAGCGCCGCGATCACGCCCTCGAACGCGACGCCTTCGATGGCGCCGCGGACGAACACCGACTGATCGCCGATGAAGCCGATCTTGAGCGCGTCCGGCAGCTGGTCCTTGACGTCGATCACCTTCTGCTTGATGCCCGCGATGATGTCGAGCGTCGAGGTCGCGCCCGCCTTCAGCACCATCATCAGCACCGAGCGGTTGCCGTCGACATGGACGATGTTGGTCTGCGGCGGGTTGCCGTCCCTGACGGTCGCGACGTCGCGCACATAGACCATCGCGCCGTTGACGGTCTTGATCGGCAGATTGCCGAGCTCCTCGATCTTCAGCGGCGAGTTGTTGAGCTGGATGATATATTCGAACTGCCCGATCTTCTGGGTGCCGACCGGCGTGATCAGGTTCTGGGCCGCGAGCGCGTTGGCGACGTCCTGGCCGGACAGGCCGCGGGCCTGGAGCGCGGTCGGGTCGAGGTCGATCTGGACCTGGCGCTGCTTGCCGCCGAACGGGTACGGGATCGCGGCGCCGGGCACGGTGACCAACGGCGTACGGAGCTGGTTGATGCCGATATCGGCGAGGTTCTGCTCGGTGAGGCCATCGCCCGAGAGCGCCACCTGGACGATCGGCACGGTGGAGGCGGAGTAGTTCAGGATCAGAGGGGGCGTCGCGCCCGGCGGCATCTGCTTGATCAGCGTCTGCGAGATCGCGGTGACCTGCGCGTTGGCGGTGCGGATGTCGACGTTCGGCTGGAAGAAGATCTTGATGATGCCAAAGCCGTTATAGGAATTGGCGGTGATGTGCTCGATGTCGTTGACCGTTGTCGTCAGCGCGCGCTGGAACGGCGTGGTGATGCGGCCCGACATCTGATCGGGCGGCAGGCCGGTGTATTGCCAGACCACGCCGATCACAGGGATGCGGATGTCCGGGAAGATGTCGGTCGGCGTCCGCAGCGCCGCCAGCGGTCCGATGATCAGGAGCAGGAGCGCGAGCACGACAAACGTGTAGGGCCGGCTCAGGGCAATACGGACCAGAGCAATCATTCGTTGGGCAATTCCAGATCAGGGACAGGAAACACCGCCCCCGCGGGTTCCTCGGCTGATTTACCTGAAGACCGCCCGAATGGCCAACGGCACTGCGTCACGAGCGGTCAATTCCCTGCTATCGCACTGCGAAATAGCATTCCAGATATGCACCTCGCGCCGAAAGATGACGGGAGACAGCTTTCATGTGCGCAAAAAAAGCGGCGCCCAAAGGCGCCGCTTTCGAACAATGCCGTGATTTTCAGCTTACGCCGTGCGGACGCAGTTACGCCGCGCGAACGTTGGTCAGGAACTTGCTGACCTCGGTCTTGAGCCGGCCGGAGTCGTTGGAGAGTATCTGTGCCGCCGACAGCACCTGCGAGGAGGCCGTGCCGGTCTCGGTTGCGCCGCGCTGCACGTCGGTGATGTTGGAGGAGACCTGCTGGGTGCCCTGCGCCGCCTGCTGGACATTGCGGGCAATCTCCTGGGTTGCCGCGCCCTGCTCTTCCACGGCCGCGGCGATCGCCGACGAGATCTCCGACAGACGCTCGATGGTCGAGGAGATCTCCTTGATGGCGCCGACCGAGTCGTTGGTCGCCGCCTGGATGCCGGAGATCTGCTGGCCGATCTCACCGGTCGCCTTCGCGGTCTGCTCGGCGAGCGCCTTCACCTCGGAGGCGACGACCGCAAAGCCGCGGCCGGCTTCGCCGGCACGTGCGGCTTCGATGGTCGCGTTCAGCGCCAGAAGGTTGGTCTGGCCGGCGATGGTGTTGATGAGCTCGACGACGTCGCCGATGCGCGAGGCCGCCTTCGAGAGCTCGCTGACGCGTTCGGTGGTGGCGCGGGCCTGGCCGACGGCATCGCCCGCCATGCGCGCCGATTCCTGGACCTGGCGGCTGATCTCGCCGACGGACGAGGCCATCTCCTCGGTCGCCGAGGCCACCGACTGCACGTTGGTCGAGGCTTCCTCCGACGCTCCGGCAACGGTGGTCGCCAGCCGCTGGGAGCGGTCGGCGGTCGAGGTCAGCGTCGAGGCCGAGGCTTCCAGCTGGGTCGAGGCCGACGACACGGTCTGGACGATCTCGCCGATCATCGTTTCGAATTCGCGGGTAATGTTGTCGACGCGGCGGCCGCGCTCGATCTTGGCTTCGGCATCGGCGGCGGCAGCCTCGTCGGCGGCCTTTTTGGCGATCAGCGCTTCCTTGAAGATCTGGAGCACGTCGGCCATGGCGCCGATCTCCGTCTTCTCACCGCGATGAGGGACTTCGGCGGAAAGGTCGCCCTTGCCCAGCGCCTGCATCGGCTCGGTAATCGAGTTGATGCCGTTCGAGACGTCCTGGACCAGGTAGAAGCCAACGCCGGAGCCGACAAGGACGGCGGCGCCGAGAATGATCGCGACCAGCATGAAGGCATAATAGTAGCTGTTGGCGGCATCCTGCGCGGCCTGGTCGCCACCTTTGGTGTTGAGCTCGATGTCCTTGCGCAGGACCTCGTCGGCCTGAAGCCCGATCTTGTTGACCGTCTTGGTGTTCAGATCATGCGCCTCGTGCGGGACCTTGCCGGCCTCCTTGCGCGACAGCGCCATGACCTCCTGGGTCCCCTTCTTGTACTCCTCCCAGAGCTTCGACCATTCACGGTAGAGTGCCCGTTCTTCAGGCGAGGTGATCATGTCCTCGTAAGTTTTGCGGAATTTGGCATTGGCCTCGATCACGGTCGCGAGCGTCTTTTCCATCGCGAGCTTCTCGTCCAGCGTTCCCGGAAGCATGTGCTCTCGAATGACGTTGCGGTAAGTGATCACGCCGGCACGCAGGTCGCCGAGCACGCGCACGCTGGGCATCCAGCTCGTGGTGATGTCGACGGTGTTGGCATTCATCGACCGCATCTTCATGACGGCGAGCAGGCCCATGCCGGCCATCGCGACCAGCAGGAACGCCACGACACTGATGATCTTGGCACGAATGGAAATGGTGGCGAGCATAGACGAGTCTCTTTGTGCTGGAGCGGTGGCGCGCCCGGAGTTTTACGAATCAACCAAAGGGAGCAGCACCGACATCCAACACCTAGAGCACTTGAGCAGATGTAAACACGACTCCGTACAACTACGAAAGCCCGAAACAAATGAACATGGCGCTAAAAATGCCCTGCGTTCAGCGCATGAGCCTAAGCGCGTCGGAGAAAAACTCCGCGCCGCCGAAATTTCCGGACTTCAAGGCGAGCAGCATGTCGCTTTTTTCAGCACCGACCGCGCGCAGCACCGGGACGCCCGCCGCAATCTCTACTCCGACGAGAAATCCCGGAATCTTCAATCGGTCGACCACGGCGCCGGATGTCTCCCCGCCGGCAACGACCAGTCGCTTGACGCCGGCCCGCACCAGACCTTCGGCAATGTCGGCCATCGCCTGCTCGATGGCGTGACCGGCCGCGTCGCGACCACGGCGCGCCTGGAGCGCGGCGACCTGATCCGGCGTCGAGCTCGATGCGATCAGGACCGGACCCTCCGCCAGTCGGGGCTTCGCCCAGGCCAGAGCGCGCTGGGCCTCGTCCTCGCCCGTAGTAATACGGTCCGGATCGAGATGCAGCACCGGCATGACGCGCTCGGCATTGGCGATCTGCTGGAGCGTCGCCTGCGAGCAGCTTCCGGCAAGGCACGCCGCCGGTCCTCCGACCGCTGCCCCCGCCTCGCTGGTCGCCGCGGTCGATGTGACCTTGCCTGTCGACACCAGCGCCCGCGCCAGCCCAAGACCCATGCCGGAAGCGCCGACCGACAGCCGATGCTGGGCAGCGACGAGGCCGATGGTTTCGAGGTCGCGATCGAAGACGGCATCGATGATCGCCGCGCCAATGCCTTTGCCGGCGAGTTCGGCCAGCCGCGTCCGCACGGCATCCGCGCCGCGCGTGACGGTGGCGAGATCGACCAGGCCGATTTGCGTCTTGCTCTGGCGCGTCAGCACACGCACCAGGTTGGAATCGTGCATCGGGTTGAGCGGATGGTCCTTCAGCGGGCTCTCGTTCAGCGGCACGGCGCCCACGAACAGATTGCCCTGGTAGACGGTGCGGCCGGTCTCCGGGAAAGCCGGCGTCACCAGCACGGCCGTCTCGCCGCAATCGGCGCGCAGCGCGTCCATCACCGGGCCGATATTGCCCGCATCGGTGGAATCGAAGGTCGAGCAGATCTTGAACAGCACGTGGCTTGCGCCGCGGCCGCGCAGCCATGTCTCGGCCGCGCGCGAGCGCGACACGGCAAGGTTGGCCTCGATCGAACGGCTCTTCAAGGACACCACGACGGCGTCGACCTCGGGCAGCGCGAGATCGTCCGCGGGCACGCCGATGGTCTGCACCGTGCGCAGGCCGGCGCGCGTCAGCGTGTTGGCGAGGTCGGAGGCGCCGGTGTAGTCGTCGGCAATGCAGCCAAGAGATATTTTCGCTGCAAATGTCACGGCTTCACTCCCGCATAAGGCCTGAACCAGGCGAGGCCGTCGGTGGTCTTGCCTCGCGGATTATATTCGCAGCCGACGAAGCCGGCATAACCGAGCCGGTCGAGTTCGTCGAACAGGAACGGATAGTTCAGCTCCTCGCCGTCAGGCTCGTTGCGCGAGGGAATGCTGGCGATCTGGATGTGACCGATCACCGGCATCATCTCGCGCAGCCGCATCGTAACGTCGCCATGGATGATCTGGCAGTGATAAATGTCGAACTGGAGTTTCAGGTTCGGAAGCCGCAGCTCCTGGATCAGGTCGCGCGCGAAGCCGAAATCATTGAGGAAATAGCCGGGCACGTTGCGCGCATTGATCGGCTCGAGCACGATGTCGATGCCGTGCGGCGCAAAGAACTCGGCGGCCCACGCCACTGATTTGTAGAACGCCTCGATCGCGACGCGCTCGCCACGGTTGGCGATGCCCGCCATCAAATGCAGCCGCTTGACGCCGGTCGCCTTGGCGTAGGGCAGCGCAGTTTCCAGGCTCGCCTTCAGCTCGGGGAATCGCGACGGGAGCGCCGCAAAGCCCTTCTCGCCGGCATTCCAGTCGCCCGGTGGCAGGTTGAACAGCGCCTGAGTCAAGCCGTTGCGCTTGAGCCGCTCGCCGACCGCCTCGGCCGAATGCTCATAGGGAAAGAGAAACTCGACTGCGGTGAAGCCGGCTGCGGCAGCGGCGTCGAAGCGGTCGAGGAACGGCACCTCGGTGAACATCATCGAGAGATTGGCGGCAAAACGGGGCATCGGAATCCTCTTATCCTTTACTTGTCGCCGGGCAGTTTCACGCCGGTGACCCGCGCATACATCCGCGCCACCGACGCATCATCGTCGCGGCCCATGCCGGAGGCTGCCGTCATCAAGAACATCTGAAGTGCTGCGGCGGAGACCGGAACCGGGAATCTGGCACTGCGCGCCATATCCTGGATGATGCCGAGATCCTTGACGAAGATCTCGACCGCACTGCGCGGCGTGTAATCGCCGTCGAGCACGTGCGGCATGCGGTTCTCGAACATCCAGGAGTTTCCGGCGGACGCCGTGATCACCTCATAGACCTTGCGGATGTCGAGACCCTGCTTGGCCGCGAACGCGATCGCCTCGCTGGCAGCGGCGATATGCACGCCGGCGAGCAGCTGGTTGATCATCTTGAAGGCGGCGCCCTGGCCTGCGGCATCGCCAAGCTCGTAGAGCTTCGCGGCCATGGCATCGAGCGCGGGCCGCGCTTTCTCAAACGCAGCCGGACTGCCGGAGGCAAGGATCGTCAGCTCGCCCTGCGCTGCGCGCTGCGCCCCGCCGGAGATCGGTGCATCCAGATAGTGCTGGCCGGTCGCCTCCAGCTGCTTGGCGAGACGCCGAGCCACGTCGGGATCCATAGTCGCCGACGACAGGAAGACGCTGTCCTTCGCCATGGTTTCGGCGACGCCATCCTTGCCGAACAGGATCGTCTCGGTCTGCGCGGCATTGACGACGACGCTGACGACGATGTCGGCGCCCTTGGCAGCTTCGGCCGGCGTCTTGGCGCCGGCGCCGCCCTCCGTCACGAAGCGCGCGACCGCATCAGCCGAGACGTCGCAGCCGGTGACGACATGACCGGCGCGCTTCAGCGAGCTCGCCATGCCGAACCCCATCGAGCCGAGCCCGATGACGGCGATGCGCTGATTCTGTGACGTGGAGGCGGACATACAACTGATCCTTGCAACGTTTCCCGGACGGCCGCCTTTTGCGGCAGCTTGGCAACCGAATAACACGGCTTGGCCGCGCTGCCAAAGCGTGAGACAAACGGACATGACGGCCATGAGCAACGAGACATTGCTGCGCGAAGACATTTGCCGCTTCGGACGGTCCCTGTTCGAGCGTGGGCTGACGCCCGGCTCCTCCGGCAATATCAGCGCCAGGCTGGACGGCGGCGGCTGGCTGGTGACGCCGACCAATGCCTCGTTCGGCTTCCTCGATCCCGCAAAACTGTCGCGGCTGGACGATCAGGGCCGACTGGTTTCGGGCGATGCGCCGACCAAGGAAGTTCCGCTGCACAATGCACTCTACGCCACGCGCGGGAGCGCAAGGGCGATCGTGCATCTGCATTCCACCCATTCGGTCGCGCTGTCGATGCTGCCGGAGATTGACCCGCGCGCCGCGCTGCCGCCGATGACCGCTTATTATCTGATGAAATGCGGCGCCACCGCGCTCGTGCCTTATTACCGCCCTGGCGATCCCGCGGTCGCCGATGCGATCAGGGGTCTGGCGGGGGAATATTCGTCCGTGCTGCTCGCCAATCACGGTCCGGTCGTCGCGGGCGACACGCTGGAAGCAGCCGTGTTCGCAACCGAGGAGCTGGAAGAGACGGCGAAGCTGTACCTGCTGTTACGCGGGCTGAACCCACGGTATTTGTCGCCGGAGCAGGTGGCGGATCTGGTGAAGGTGTTCGGGGTGACACTTCCGGCGCACCGGCACGAGGAATGAGCCTCGTGCAGCCGCGGGCGAACTAACCCCCCCTACTCCGCTGTCATTCCCCGCGAAGGCGGGGAATCCAGTACGCCGCGGCTTCTCGGCTCAATCACAACGGCCTCTGGAATACTGGATCGCCCGCCTTTGCGGGCGATGACGCCGAGTGTGTTGCGCGAGTCGTGCCCAACGCTTCGCAACTACAGCCCCAAATACGCCTTGCGCACGTCCGGATTGCCCTTGATCTCGCTTGCGGCGCCCTGCATCAGCACGCGGCCGGTTTGCAGGATGTAGGCGCGGTCGGCGATCTCCAGGCACTCCGCCATGCGTTGCTCCACGATCAGCACGGTCATGCCGGCGTCGCGGATGCGCTTGACGGCCTGGAAGATCTCGTCGACCAGCTTCGGCATGATGCCCTGCGAGGGCTCGTCCAGCATCAACAGCCGCGGGCGCGTCATCAGCGCACGGCCGATCGCGAGCATCTGCTGCTCGCCGCCGCTTAGCGTCTCGGCGCGCTGCTCGAGGCGTTCGGAGAGGCGCGGAAATAGCTGGAACACGAGATCGAGCGGGCTCTCGCGGTCGGCCTCGCCGCGGTAGAGATAGCTGCCGAGGCGCAGATTGTCGCGCACGGAGAGGCGCGGAAACAAGCGGCGGTTCTCCGGCACATAGGCGATGCCGGTCGCCGTGATGTGGTGCTGCGCCATGCCGTCGAGGCGCTTGCCGTCGAACGTCACCGTGCCCGAGCGCGGGCGCTCGGCGCCGGCGATGGATTTCAGCAGCGTCGACTTGCCCGCGCCGTTGGCGCCGGCGACGCAGACGATCTCGCCCTTGGCGACTTCGATGCTGACCGCGAAGATCGCGACCAGGCCCTGATAGGCGGTCGTGACTTCACGCACCGACAGCATGACGATCTCCCAGATATGCGCTGATCACCTTGGGATCGCGGACGATTTCAGTGGGCTTGCCCTCGACCAGCACCTTGCCGAGGTCGAGCACGATGGCACGATCGACCAGCGGCATCACGATCTCCATGACGTGCTCGACCATCAGCACGGTGATGCCGGCGTCACGCACCTTGCGCACCAGCGCGACACCGGTCTGCGCCTCGGTCGGCGTAAGACCAGTGAGGACTTCGTCGAGCAGCAGCAGCTTTGGTTCAGTCGCAAGCGCGCGCGCGACTTCGAGGCGGCGCTTTTCGGCCGGCACGAGGTCGCTCGCGAGCACGTTGGCGCGCGCAGCAAGGCCGGTGAATTCGAGCACCTCATGCGCCTTGCGGCGTGCCTCGCGCATCACGGTGTTGCGCACCAGCGCACCGACGATGACGTTGTCGATCACCGTCATGGTCTCGAAGCTCTTGACGACCTGGAAGGTGCGCCCGATGCCGCGCTGGCAGCGCTCGGCGGCCGGCATGCTGGTGACATCCTCGCCGTCGAACCAGATCGAGCCTTGCGTCGGCGGCAGCACGCCGGCGATGAGATTGAACAGCGTCGACTTGCCGGCACCATTCGGGCCGATCAGGCCGACGATCTCGCCGCGACCCACAGAGATCGAGACGTCGCTGTTGGCGACGAGGCCGCCGAAACGCTGCCAGACGCCGCGGGTTTCAAGCAGCGGGGTCATCGCGTGGCTCCCTTCCGCTTCGCACGAGAGAACAGGCTCACCAGACCCTGCGGCAGGGCGAGCGAAATCAGCACGATCAGCGTGCCGTAGACAATGAGGTCGACGCCGCGGCCGGAGCCGCCGATATAGGAGCGCGTCAGCTCCGTCATCGGGATCAGGATGGCCGCCCCTAACACGGGTCCCCAGAGGGTGCCGATGCCGCCAAGCACGGCGGGCAACGCCATCAGCAGCGAGAACTGGAAGCCCATCACGCTTTCAGGATCGATATAGGCGAGAAACTGGGCATAGAAGGCGCCGCCGATGGCGACGAGGAAAGCGGAGACGGCGGCCGCGCCCATTTTGGAGTTGAACACGACGACACCGAGGCTCTCGGCCGCTTCCGCATTGTCCTTTACCGCGCGCCACCAGAAGCCCCATTTGGAGTCCTCCAGCCACCAGGTGACGAACCAGGCGAGGCTGCACAGCACCAGCGCGAAATAAAAGTAAGGCAGCTTGCTGCGCATGAACTGGAACTTCAGCCAGCTGTCGCCGCGCACCGGAATGGTGATTCCCATCGCAGCCCCCGCCCATTCCCAATTCTGGAACAACAGCAGCCCGATCTCGGCGATAACGATGGTCGCGATCACGAAGTAATGGCCGCGCAACCGAAAGAAGGGATAGCCGAGCCCCATCGCAATCGCGGCCGCGACCGCGCCGCCGGCGAGCATGCCGAACCATGGCAGCACGCCGAACTTGGTGAACAGGAGTTCGGTGGTGTAGGCGCCGATGCCGAAATAGAGCGCATGTCCCAGCGAGATCTGCCCGCAATAGCCAGAGAGAATGTTCCAGCTCTGCGACAGCGCCGCATACATCAAGGTCAGGATCAGGATGTTCTGGACGTAGACGTCCTTGATGAACAGCGGAGCGAGCGCCGCCAGGGCGGTCAGCACCGCGGCGATGATGAGGTCGCGGCGGCGCCGCGCGGCAAAATCCTTGTCCATCACATCGATCCGAACAGGCCACGCGGCCGGATGAAGACGACCAGCAGGTAGACGGCGTAGATGCCGACCGATTTCAGCGACGGCGGCAGCACCAGCGCGGTGGTGGCCTCGACGAGGCCCACGATGATCCCGCCGGCGAACGCGCCGAACACGCTGCCGAAGCCGCCGAGCGCGACCGTGACGTAGGCGATCAGCGCAAAGGACGCGCCGACGTCGGGATAGATATAGAAGAAGCTTGCCATGATCGCTCCGGCGAGGCCGACCAGCGCGGCACCAAGCCCCCAGCCGAGCGCGAACACGCGGTTCTTGTCGATGCCGACGAGGGCCACCGCGCCGGGATCTTCACGGGTGGCCTCCAGCGCGCGACCGAAATCGGTGCGATGGATGAAGAAGTAGAGGCCAGCAAAGGCCAGGATCGAAACCAGCGCACCCATGAGCTGCGGCTCCGGCAGGAAGACGCCGGCGATCGAGATCGTCTTGCCGCCGAGCCAGGACTGCGGAACGCTGCGATAGTCAGGCGTGAAGAAGAACTGCGCGAGGCCGCGCATCACGATGGCGAGGCCAAAGGTGGAGAAGATCTGCACCATGCCCGCGTTGGCCTTGGCCCGCATGGCGAAGCGCACGATCAACAGATAGACGACCGCTCCGAATACGAACAGCGCGGCGGCCACGAGCGGCGCCGACAGCAAGGGGTCGATGGCGAAGAACGTGAACAGGAAGAAGCTCACATACATCGCGATCATCAGGAACTCCCCGTGAGCGAAGTTCACGACGTCCATCAGGCCGAAGATCAGCGCGAGGCCGACGGCGATCAGTCCGTAGAGCAGGCCCATGAGGAGGCCGCTCGCGAGACTTTGGATAATGGTTTGGGCTGTCAAAAGTCTGTCCCCCGAACTACGTCCTCATCCTGAGGAGCGCGCACCGCGCGTCTCGAAGGATGGCCCAGCCCTCGTCCTTCGAGACGCGGGCTGCGCCCGCTCCTCAGGATGAGGGCGGGAGCTACGATCTGTGCTCCCGCTCGCCGTGTCTTACTTCATCGGCCAGATCGCCTCGGCGATCGCGGCCTGCGGCGGGAAGATGGTGACGAACTTGCCGGCGACATATTGCAGCAGCACCGGGTCGGCGTCGTTGTTCTGGCCCATCTCGTCGAACTTGACACGCTTCCAGGGCATGATGGTCTGCTCGCCCGGGATGTCGGTGGCGGCCAGCGCGTCGCGGATCTTCTCGCCGTCAGTCGACTTGGCGCGGCTGATGGCGTCGGCGAGGATGATCAGGCCCATGAACTGACGCGAGGTGAGGTCGTTGAAATCCTTGCCCGACCGCGTCTTGAACATCTCGTTGATCTTGCCAACCATCGGACGCTTCTGCGCGAGGTCGAGCGAGAAGGTGCCGCGCGAGATCACGCCTTCCAGCTTGTCGCCGACAGCGTCGTAGAGCGCCTTCTCGGAGAAACCGGCGTCCTGCGCCACGATCGCGTTCGGCTTGTAACCAAGCTCGCCCATGGTCTTCACCAGCAAGATGCCATCAGTGGTGTAGCTCGAGGGCATCAGCACGTCGGCGTTGGCGCTCTTGAGCTGCTGCACCTCGGCCGAGAGCGAGGGCGAGTTGGCGCGATACTTGATGTCGGAGACGATCTTGTAGCCGCGCTCGCCGGCGATCTTGGCCTGGGCGTTGCCGGAATCGGTGCCGAAGATGGTGTCCTCGTGGAACAGCGATAGCGTCTCGATCTTGGTGCCCTTCTTCTTCAAGGCATCGAAGAAGTCGAACATGGCGGCCGAGTACATCTCGTCATGCGGCGCGGCGCGGAAGTAATATTTCAGGCCACGGCGATGCAGGCTGGGCGAGGAGTTGTCGGCCGAGACGAACGGGATCTGGTAGCGCTCGCAGATCTGGCTGACGGTGACGGCGACCGCGCTCTGATAGGTGCCGATGATGGCGGAGACCTTCTCCTGCGTGATCAGGCGCTCGGCCTCGGCGCGGCCCTTCTGCGGATCGGCCTGGTGGTCGGCGAAAACGAGGCGGACCTTTGCGCCGCCGAGACCCGGCAGGCCCTCGCCCTTCGCCAGTGGCAGGTCGAAATCGGTGTCCTTGTTGATGACCTCGAGCGCGGTTTCATAGGCCTTCTGCGCGTCGACGCCCTGCTGTGCGCTGCCGCCGGAGAACGGATAGATCACGCCGATCACGACTTCCGAAGTCTGTGCGCGCGCTGCCAGCGGCACTAGCGCGGCCGTAGCGGTGGCTCCCAACAATACGTCGCGGCGAGTGATCGTCATGGCAAAGTCCCCTGTTACTGAATTTCAGCCGATCGAATGAAGCGATTGATGGATGCGGTAAAGCTCGAAGAAGCAGCAAACGCTGCCCACTAAATCACGGCCATGGTCCTGTTCTTGAGATCCGTCACCAGCATCAGGCCGGGCGAATGCGTGATCGCAAACGGCAGCTTGGCAGCGTTGATGACCGATTGCGGTGTCACGCCGCAGGCCCAGAACACCGGGATCTCGTCGTCGGCGACCGGCACCGGATCGCCGTAATCGGGCTTGGCGATGTCCTTGATGCCGATCAGGTGCGGATGGCCGAGATGCACGGGCGCGCCGTGCACGGCCGGATAGCGCGAGGTGATCTGCACCGCACGGATCGCATCCGCCGGCTTGAACGGACGCATCGACACCACCATGGGACCGGCAAAGGGACCGGACTCGCCGCAAGCGATGTTGGTGCGATACATCGGCACGCGCACATTGTGCTCGATGTGGCGGATCGGCATGCCCTCGTCGAGCAGCGCCTCTTCGAACGAGAACGAGCAGCCGAGCACGAAGGTCACGAGATCGTCGGGCCAGTATTTGGTGACATCGGTCGGCTCGTCCACGACTTCGCCGTCGCGCCAGACGCGATAGCGCGGCACGTCGGTGCGAATGTCGAGATCGGCGCCCAGCGCCGGGATGTGCGGACTGCCCACATCGGACATGCCGATGATCGGGCACGGCTTGGGATTGAGCTGGCAGAAGCGATGGAACGCCCCGGCATATTCCGCCGGCAAGATTGCCAGATTGCCCTGGACGAAGCCGGGGGCAACGCCGGCGGTGGAGGCGACCAGCCCCTCGCGGTAGGCAAGCCGCGCCTTGCGGCTCGGGAGCGTGTCGGGCGTTTCAGTTTGCTGCACTGCCACCAAAACAGTCATGGGATCGACCTGCCTATAAACTCGACAAAGACAAGCCAACACCACGCGTGCTATAAAGTCTAATCTTCCTTTCTAATCAATATCGATAAATTTCATTTATCGGACGGGAAAATCCTTCCAATGCTGGACTTCAGATCGATCGAGACGTTCCTTTGGGTTGTGAAGCTCGGCAGCTTTCGCGGCGCCGCAGCACGCCTCAACACGACTCAGCCGGCGATCTCCCAGCGCATCGCCCAGCTCGAGCGCGAGATGGGGGTGAAGCTCCTAAATCGCGACCACCGCGTGGCCTCGCCGACACCGAGCGGCCGACAGATGATGGTCTATGCGGAGAAGCTGATCGGCCTGCGCGCCGCGATGATCGCCGAGATCGGCGACCGCTCGGCGATGCGCGGCGTGATGCGACTCGGCGTCGCCGAAACCATCGTGCACACTTGGCTGCCGCGGCTGGTGAAGAGCATGAACGAGGTCTACCCAAACCTGTCGCTGGAGATCGAGGTCGACATCACGCCGAACCTGACCGCGCGCCTGCTTGCGCAGGAGATCGAGCTTGCCTTCGTCGTCGGTCCGCTCTCGGCCTCCGGGGTGCACAATCGCGTCCTCGCCGACTATCCGATCGGTTTTCTCGCCAGCCCCTCGCTCGGCCTCGGCGATGGACCGGTGACGCGGGCTGAGCTCGCGCGGTTTCCGATCATTACCTTCCCGCGGAAGACGCGTCCCTACGAGGTCGTGCGCGAAGTGTTCGACCGGCCGGAGCTGCCTCCGATCCGGCTGCACGCCTCCGCCTCGCTTGCGACCGTCATCCACATGGCGGTCGAGGGCCTCGGCATCGCCGTGATCCCCGACGCCATCGTCGAGAACGAGCTCGCAGACGGGCGGTTGCAACTGCTCGACACCGATCTCAAAATCGCGCCGCTGACATTCACCGCGAGCTGGCTCGCCTCGCCCGATGTCGTGGCGGTGGAGCGGGTCGCAGAGCTTGCATGTCAGATTGCGCAGAGCAGCCTCGCAGTTGACGCGCCCGCGCCGGCGCGTCATTGAAACAGGCGCCGGACAATTGAGAGACTGACCGCATGAGCCGAGCCGCCACCAATTTGCAAATCGATTCCGCCCGCCTCTGGGGCTCCATCCACGAGACCGCGCAGTTCGGCGCGACGGCCAAGGGCGGCGTGCGGCGGCTGACGCTGAGCGCGGAGGACAAGCTGGTACGCGACTGGTTCCGCAAGGCCTGCGAGGACGCCGGCTTGGAGGTGCACACCGATGCGCTCGGCTCGCAGTTCGGGCTGCGCAAGGGACGCGACATGTCGAAGCCGCCCGTCGGCATCGGCTCGCATCTCGACACGCAACCGACCGGCGGCAAGTATGACGGCATTCTGGGAACGCTCGGTGCGCTCGAAGTGATCCGCACGCTGAACGACGCCGGGATCGAAACCGAGGCGCCGATCTGCGTCGTCAACTGGACCAACGAAGAGGGTTCGCGCTTCGCTCCCGCGATGATGGCCTCCGCTGCCTATGTCGGCGACTTCACCACCGATGACATCTTGTCGCGCAAGGACGCTGATGGCACCACCGTCGGCCAGGCGCTCGATGGCATCGGTTATCGCGGCGACAAGCCGGTCGGGTTCCAGAAGCTCGGTTCCTTCGTCGAATTGCACATCGAGCAGGGCCCGATCCTGGAGGCCGAAGGCAAGACCATCGGCGTGGTCGATTCCGGCCAGGGCGTGCTTTGGTACGACGGCAAGATTTCCGGCTTCGAGAGCCATGCCGGATCGACGCCGATGCCGCTGCGGCGCGACGCGTTGGCGACGCTGTCCGAGATCGTGCTGGCGATGGAGGCCATTGCGAGGAAGTACGGGCCGAAGGCCGTCGGTACCATCGGCGAGGCCGTGATCGCAAACCCCTCGCGCAACGTCATTCCCGGCGAGATCGCCTTCACGATGGATTGCCGCAGTGCGGATGGCGCGATCATGGATGCGCTCGATCGCGATCTGCGCAGCGCGATTGCCGAGATCGCCGCACGCCGCAAGGTCGAGGTGAAGATCGACCTGGTCTGGCGCAAGCCGCCGACGCATTTCGATCCCAAATTGATTGCCGCAGTCGAGAACGCGGCGAAGACGCTCGGCTACTCCTCTCGCCGCATCACCTCCGGCGCCGGCCACGACGCCTGCAATCTCAACACAATCATGCCGGCCGCAATGGTGTTCGTGCCCTGCAAGGACGGCATCAGCCACAATGAGCTGGAAGACGCCACGCAGCCCGATTGCGCCGCGGGCACCAACGTCCTCATGCACACGGTGCTGGCGATCGCCGGCGTCGCATCCTGACCGGAGAGAACCATGCGCGGAGTTTTCGTCGACGCCAATGAAACTCTCGCCGTGATCATGGAGCGGCTGGAGCAGCCCGGCGATCCCAAGGTGCGGATCCACAGGGATCCCGACATCAAACCCGAACAATATCCTGAAATCCTCGACGGCGCCGAGATCGCGATCGTCGACCACACCGCGCTGCCTACCGACGTCGCAAAGAAGTGCACAGGGTTGAAGCATGTCGTGTTCCTCGGCACCGGCGCGCGCAGCTACATGAACCCGGAGGAGCTCGCTGAGCTCGGCATCTCCGTGCACCTGATCAAGGGCTATGGCGACACGGCGGTCGCGGAATGCGCGATCACGCTGATGTGGGCTTCGGCCCGCGTCATCGCGATGATGGACCGCGAGATGCGCGGCGGAAACTGGCTCCGCGAAGACGGCATGCAACTCACTGGCAAGACGCTCGGCCTGATCGGCTTCGGCGGTATTGCCGCGGAGGTCGCGCGCATTGCCTTGGGCAGCGGCATGAAGGTGATCGCCTGGAACCGCTCGCCGAAGAGCTATCCGGGCGTGGAATTCGCCGATCTCGACACGGTGTTGGCGAGAGCAGACGTCGTATCGCTGCATCTGCTGCTCAACGACGAGACGCGCGGCATGATCACCCGCGAGATGATCGCGAAGATGAAGCCGGGCGTCATCCTCATCAACACCGCCCGCGCCGCCGTCGTCGACGAGGCCGCCATGATCGATGCCCTGAAGTCGGGCCACATCCGCCATGCCGGCCTCGACGTGTTCAATATCGAGCCATTGCCCGGCGATCATCCGCTGACAAAACTGCCGAACGTGACGTTGTCGGCGCATTCGGCGTTCCGGACCCCGGAGGCGAGCGAGAACCTGATTGGCGCGGCATGGGAGCACTGCCGCCGGATCGTGAAGGAATAAGAGCAACAACAATGGCCGATTACCGCACCATCAAGGCACAGCCGCTCATCGAAGCTATCAGCGCCATCGTCAAGGCCGGCGGGTCTACGGACCGCGAGGCCGAGCTCGTGTCCACCAATCTGGTCGAGGCCAACCTCAAGGGACACGATTCGCACGGCGTCGGCATGATCCCGCGCTATGTCCAGAGCGTCACCACGGGCGGCCTCGCCGTGAACCAGCACGTCAAGGTCGTGCTCGACACCGGTCCGCTTCTCACCCTCGACGGGCTCACCGGCTACGGCCAAGTGATCGGCCATGAAGCGATGGAGCTGGCAGCCGAGCGCGCCAAGCGCAACGGCGTGTGTCTCGTCGGCCTCTCAAACTCGCACCATATCGGCCGCATCGGCCACTGGGCCGAGCAGTGCATCGACCATGGGCTGGTCTCGATCCACTTCGTCAACGTGATCTCGCGTCCCATCGTGGCGCCCTGGGGCGGCAGCGATGCGCGCCACGGCACCAACCCGTTCTGCGTCGGCATCCCGCGCGCGGGCAAGGACCCCATCGTGCTCGACTTCGCCACCAGCAGGATCGCGCAGGGCAAGACCCGCGTCGCCCACAACAAGGGCGTCGAGCTGGAGCCCGGCACGATCATCGACAATGAGGGCAAGCCGACCACCAACCCGCGCTACACCGTGATCCCGCCATACGGCGCCATCCTGCCGTTCGGCGAGCACAAGGGTTCAGGGCTCGCGCTGGTTTGCGAAATCCTCGGCGGCGCGCTCTCCGGCGGGCAGGTGGTCAAGGGTCCGTCCGATGGCAAGCACAACGTCCTCAACGGCATGCTCTCGATCATCATCGACCCCGGCAAGCTCGGCACCGCGGAGAATCTCGCGCGCGAAGTCGAGAGCTTCGTCGCCTGGCACACCGGCTCACCTCCGGCCCCAGGCGTCGACAAGGTGAAGATCGCGGGTGAGCCCGAGCGCGCGACGAAGAAGAAGCGGCTCGCGGAAGGCATCCCTGTCGATCCGACCACCTGGCAGGAGATTCTGGAGGCCGGAAAGAAGTTCGGGCTGGATCAGGCGGCGATCGAGAAGATCGCGGGGTAGTGAGGCGGAGCACGGTGCTCTTCCCTTCTCCCCTTGTGGGAGAAGGTGGCGCGAAGCGCCGGATGAGGGGTTCTGTCCGCGAAGGGAAATGCACAATTGAGAGGTCTGTCTCCGCGGAGACAACCCCTCACCCGTCTTCGATGCTTCGCATCGAAGCCACCCTCCCCCACAAGGGGGGAGGGAAAGCAGCGCTCTAATCCACCATATCCGCGACCGCCTTGCCGCAAGCCGTAGTGTCGGCATTGCCGCCGAGATCCTTGGTGCGGAGCGTGCGCTCTGCCAGCGTGCGCTCGATCGCATCGACGATCGACTTGCCGGCTTTCTTCTCGCCGAGATGCTCGAGCATCATCGCGCCGGACCAGATTGCGCCGATCGGATTGGCGATGCCCTGCCCCGCGATGTCGGGCGCCGAGCCGTGCACCGGCTCGAACACCGACGGGAAATTGCCGTCGGGGTTGATGTTGCCGGACGGCGCGATGCCGATGGTGCCGGTGCAGGCCGGGCCGAGATCCGACAGGATGTCACCGAACAAATTGGAGCCGACCACGACGTCGAACCAATCCGGATGCAGCACGAAGTTCGCGGTCAGGATGTCGATGTGATACTTGTCCCACTTCACGCTTGGATACTTCTTCGCCATCGCCTCCACGCGCTCGTCCCAATAGGGCATGGTGATGGAGATGCCGTTCGACTTGGTCGCCGAGGTCAGGTGCTTCTTCGGCCGCGACTGCGCGAGCTCGAATGCGAACTTCAGGATGCGATCGACGCCGATGCGGGTCATCACCGTCTGCTGCGTCACGAATTCACGGTCGGTGTCCGGGAACATGCGGCCGCCGACGGAGGAATATTCGCCTTCGGTGTTCTCGCGCACGACCCAGAAATCAATGTCGCCGGGCTTGCGGTTGGCCAGCGGCGACGGCACGCCCGGCATCAGCCGCACCGGGCGCAAATTCACATATTGGTCGAACTCGCGGCGGAATTTGATCAGTGAACCCCAGAGCGAGACGTGATCCGGAATCTTGGCCGGCCAGCCGACCGCGCCGAAATAGATCGCATCGTGCTTGCCGATCTGATCCTTCCAATCGTCCGGCATCATCTGGCCGTGCTTCTCGTAATAGTCCCACGACGAGAAGTCGAAATGATCGAAATGAAGGGACACGCCGTGCTTCTTCGCCGCGGTCTCCAGAACGCGCAGGCCCTCGGGCATCACTTCCTTGCCGATGCCGTCGCCGGGAATGACCGCGATCCGGTATTGTTTCTTGCTCATCGAGAACGTCCTTGATTGGTCCGGCAGCCGCCGTCTTTTTGACCGCACTGCAATGGACCAAACGCGACGGCAGTGCAACGCTGCACTGCAATGTTGACCATGGCGCGGCCGACCGCCTACTGATTTTATTCCCGTTCCTCTCCTGCGAGTAACTCCCATGGATCTGCACCTGCGTGGCAAGCGCGTCCTGATCACGGGCGCGTCCAAGGGTATCGGCGCAGCCGCCGCCGAGGCCTTTGCCGAGGAAGGCTGTCATCTCCTCCTCGCCGCCCGCAATGGCGATCAGCTCAAGGCTTTGGCCGAGCGCTTGCGCTCGGCGCACCAGATCGATGCCGCCACGAGCATTGTGGATTTGCGCAGGAGCGAGGATTTGACGCGGCTCGCCAAGGAAGCCGCCGACATCGACGTGCTCGTCAACAATGCCGGCGACATTCCCGCCGGCTCCATTGACAAGATCGACGAGGCCACCTGGCGGCACGCCTGGGAATTGAAAGTGTTCGGCTACATCAACCTCACGCGTATGATCTATGCGCAGATGAAGGCGAAGGGCGGCGGCGTGATCGTCAACGACATCGGCGCCGCCGGCGAGAAATTCGACGCCAACTACATCTGCGGCAGCGCCGGCAATGCCGCGCTGATGGCCTTCACCCGCGCGCTCGGGGGCAAGAGCCTCGCCGACAACATCCGTGTGGTCGGCATCAATCCCGGCCCGGTTGGCACTGACCGTCACGTCACCCTGCTGAAGATGCGGGCAAACCACCAGTTCGGCGACGAGAGCCGCTACAAGGAATTCCAGAAGAGCCTGCCGCTCGGCAGGCCTGCGCATGCGCGCGAGATCGGCGATCTCATGGCGTTCCTGGCGTCGGATCGCGCGGGCTATACGTCGGGGGTCATCTATACGGTGGATGGCGGAATCAGCGCAGGATGGGGTTAACTTTATCCTCGTCATTGCGAGCGCAGCGACTTGTCCGCCGAAGCTTTAGCGAAGGCGGAAGCGATCCAGGAATTATCTGCGGCAAAAGTCTGGATTGTTTCGTCGCTTCGCTCCTCGGCAATGACGGAGCCTAAAACAAGCACAGGAGTAGAATAGTTGTCTCAGGACCTGATCCGCGAATCCGCTTGCGCCGTCGTCGACAAGCTGCGCTCCGGCGACGTCTCGCCGCTGGAGCTCTTGGATGTGCTGCAGAAGCGCATCACCGAAGTCGATGGCAAGGTCAACGCGCTGCCGACGCTGTGCTTCGATCGCGCGCGGGATAGCGCAAAGGCGCTGATGCGGAAGCCGGCCGGTGCGCGCGGATTGCTCGCAGGCCTGCCGGTGCCGATCAAGGATCTGACCGATGTTGCAGGTGTGCTGAACACTCAGGGCTCGCCGATCTTCAAGGACAACATCCCTGCGACGTCCGACATCCTGGTCGAAAATCTCGAGGCCAACGGCGCGGTCGTCTATGCCAAGTCGAACACGCCGGAATTCGGTGCGGGCGCCAACACCTTCAACGAGGTCTTCGGCGCAACCCTCAATCCCTGGGATACATCCAAATCGGCAGCCGGCTCGTCAGGCGGAGCGGCGGTGGCGCTCGCGACCGGCATGGCCTGGCTCGCGCAAGGCTCCGACATGGGCGGCAGTCTGCGCAGTCCGGCAGCTTTCTGCGGCGTCGTGGGCATGCGGCCGAGCATCGGCCGCGTCGCGCACACGCCGAAAGCGGCCATCGATCGCAACCTCGGCGTCGTCGGTCCGATGGCACGCAACGTCGAGGATCTCGCGCTGCTGCTCGACGCCATGAGCGGCGACTATGCCGCCGACCCGCTGTCGCTGCCGACGCCCTTGACGTCGTTTCTCTCGGCGGCGCAGTCAGGCAGCAAACCGAAGCGCATCGCCTATTCGGCGGATCTCGGCATCACACCGGTCGATCCCGAAGTCAAAGCGCTCACGCGGAAAGCGGCGGAACGCTTTGCCGAAGCCGGCGCCATCGTCGAGGAGGCGCATCCGGATTGGCGCGATGCGCATGAGTGCTTCCACGTGCTGCGCGCGTTCGACTTCGCGATCAGCAAGGCGCAGCTGCTGCGCACCAAGCGCGACCTGCTCAAGCCCGAGGTGATCTGGAACATCGAGGAAGGCCTCAAGCTCACGATCGAGCAGCTCGAACGCGCCGAGGCGCAGCGCGTCGGCATGACCGCGCGTGCGATCGAGTTCTTCAAGAGCTACGATCTGCTGCTGGTACCGACCACGATCGTGCCGCCCTTCCCGATCGAGCACCGTTATGTCGCCGAATGCGCCGGCAAGAAGTTCGACAATTACGTCGAGTGGCTCGGCATCGTCTATGCCATCACGCTCGCCTGCTGTCCCGCGCTGTCGTTGCCGTGCGGCTTCACCGCATCGGGACTTCCGGTCGGCCTGCAGGTCGTCGGGGCTCCGCGCGCGGATGCGCAGGTGATCGCCGGCGCGAAGACGCTGGAGGATATTTTGGGCGTGCGTGGCACGACGCCGATTGATCCGCGGGTGAAGAACTAGGTTCCCGCTCTCGTGCCCCGCACGCGGCGCAGCGCCTCTTCGGCGGTGCGCTGCAGAGCCGGGGCCCAAGTCTCCAGGACTTCCCGTGTATCCCTGGGTCCCGGCTCTGCGGTGCAGCGCTTTGCGCCGCACCTTGTCCGGAACACGCGCGGCCTTCACCTTCCGCTCGTCGCCTCCAGGCTCCGGCTATACCGCGACATCGCGAAGCAGAAGACAAAATAGATCACGGCGACGAAGATGTAGACTTCGACGGAGAATTGCTGCCACGCCGGATCGATGATCGCGGTCTTGGCCGTGGTGAGCAGGTCGAAGATACCGATGATCAGAACGAGGCTGGTGTCCTTGAAGAAGGCGATGAAGGTGTTGACCAGCGGCGGGATGACGTGACGGATCGCCTGCGGCAGGACGATCAGC
Source organism: Bradyrhizobium sp. 155 (assembly GCF_023101105.1). Classification (NCBI taxonomy): domain Bacteria; kingdom Pseudomonadati; phylum Pseudomonadota; class Alphaproteobacteria; order Hyphomicrobiales; family Nitrobacteraceae; genus Bradyrhizobium; species Bradyrhizobium sp. 155. The sequence continues at coordinate 5,355,110 of NZ_CP064704.1, forward strand.
CGGTTCTTGCGCCAGTAGGACAGGCCGAGCGCCTCGGCGGCCTCGTATTGCCCGCGGGGCACGGCCTGGAGGCCGCCGCGGATGACTTCGGCAAGATAGGCACCCGCGAACAGGATGATCGCGACCTGCGCGCGCAAGAGCTTGTCGATGTTGAATCCGTTCGGCATGAACAGCGGAAACATCACGCTCGCCATGAACAGCAGACTGACCAGCGGCACGCCGCGGATCAGCTCGACATAGAGCACGCTGAGCGAGCGGATCGCCGGCAGTTTTGAGCGCCGGCCTAGTGCGACGAGGATGCCGAGCGGGAAGCCGAAGGCCAGACCAAAGGTCGCCAGGATCAGCGTCACCGGCAAACCACCCCAACGGTCCTGCGAGACGAACGACAGACCGAGTATGCCACCCCACATCAGCATACTGATCAGCGCGAGCGCTCCGATCCAGAGATAGGCCAGTTCGCGCCGCCATAAGGCGCGGCGGCTGGAGAGATAGAACAGGGCGATGAACAGCAGCACCGCCAGTGCCGGCCGCCACTGCTCGTCGAACGGATAGGTGCCAAACAGGATGAAGCGGTATTTTTCGGGGATGATTGCCCAGCATGCACCGAGGCCGCGTACCGCGCGGCAGGCGCTGGAATCGTTCGCCGGGGTGACCCAGACCGCATTGGCGATACCCCATTGCACGAAGCTGAAGAGGCCCTTTGCAAGCACCGCCAGCAACACGACCGAGAGGATGCCGTTCGGGATCGACGAGAACAGATTGGTGCGCAGCCAGCGCAGCACCGGGTTACCAATCTGCGGGCGGCGGGCGGCGCGCGATGCTTCCGGAATGTCGGCGATCGCCGTCATGGTCAGCGCTCCACCAGCGCGATGCGCGAATTGTACCAGTTCATGAAAAAGCTGATGCCGAGGCTGATGGTGAGAAACACCGCCATGATCAAGGCAATGGCCTCGATCGCCTGCCCGGTCTGGTTCAATGTCGTGTTGGCGATCGAGACCACGTCCTGATAGCCGATCGCCACCGCGAGCGAAGAGTTCTTGGTCAGGTTGAGGTACTGGCTCGTCATTGGCGGCACGATGACGCGTAGCGCCTGTGGCAGGATGATCTGCCGCAGCATGAAGCTGCGGCGCAGTCCCAGCGCGTTGGCGGCATCCCACTGGCCGCGCGGCACCGACTGGATGCCGCTGCGCACAATCTCGGCGATGAAGGCCGAGGTGTAGGTGACGAGCGCGATCAGCAGCGCGAAATATTCCGGCGCGAGCGTCAGTCCGCCGACGAAGTTGAAGCCGCGCAACTCAGGCCATTCGATCGTCCAGGCCACGCCCAGCAGCACGGACACCGCCGCAGGCAGCACAACGAGCAAGCCGAGTGCAAAAGGCCAGGCCGGCCGCGGCTTGCCGTCGCGCATTTGCTGCGCGATGAGCCGCCGCCGGATCACATAGAACACGACAAGTCCGAGCACTGCCGTGCCGAGCACCCAAAGCTGCGGCGTCCCGATGGGAATCGCCGGCAGGATCAACCCGCGATTGGACAGGAACACGCCCTCAATCGGCCGCCATGCCGCGCGCGCGGCCGGGAGCGCCTGCATCAGCACGTACCAGAACAGGAGCTGGAGCAGCAGCGGGATGTCGCGGAGCGTCTCGACATACACCGCGGCGAGCCGCGACAGCAGCCAATTGGCCGACAGCCGCGAGATGCCGATCACCGTGCCCAGGATCGTTGCAAGCACGATTCCGATCACGGCGACGCGCAGGGTATTGGCGATGCCGACGACAAAGGCCCAGAGATATGAGTCCCTCGGATTGTAGGCGAGCAGGCTGTCGGCGATGGGCATCCCGGCCTCACGGCCGAGGAAGGCAAAACCGGTCGTGATGCGGCGCACGGAGAGATTGGTGACCGTGTTGGACCAGAGGAACACGATGACCGCGACTACGATCCCCACCACCAGAACCTGCCAGAACAGGCCTTTCAGCTCGCGCTGCCCGAAGGCGCCGAAGAAGCGACGGCGCGGCGGCGGTCTCGGACCGTCTGACGTCACAGCACAAAAATCCTTCTCAAGACGGCGATTTCCGGCAGCGCACGTCAACTGTTGCACCAAACTCAGCTTCGTGCAACAAATGTTTCATGGCCGAGCCTGCGAAATCCTCGCCACTGAGCGAACTGCGCATTGCATTGCCATCGCTTCCGATGCGGTTGCAGGAGGTCGGGCGTTTCGTTGCAGCCAACGATTACGACGCCACCACGCGTTCGATGCGCGATCTCGCAGCGGTTGCCGGCGCCGATCCCGCCGCGTTCACGCGGCTTGCCAAGGCGATCGGCTATTCGGGTTGGGATGAATTGCGCGCGGCGTTGACGGAGGCGCGGCGGCCCTCGCAGCTAGCGCCTTTCTCCGGCCGCGCCAAGGGCCGCCGCCACGGCCCGAACGCCGATGTCGCGCTCATCACCGACAAGCTGGAGGCCGAGGCCGCCGGCCTTCCGCGCATCCCGGCCCGGCCGATCGCGGAGGCGGCGCGCGCACTCCACCACGCCAAGCGGATCTGGATCACCGGCTACCGAAGCTGCCGCAGCGTCGCGGAATTGCTGAACTACGAGCTCCGGCTGTTTCGTCCCGAACAGGTGCAGCTCGTCGGCGCGTCCGGCCCCGACGATCTCGATATGGGCGCGTTCCGGCCCGGCGAGGCCGTCATCGTCATCGGCTTCATGCCCTACACCCACGCGAGCGTCCGGGTCGCGCAGGCCGCCTATCGCGCCGGCGCGGCCCTGATCGCGATCGCCGATAGCCCATCGGCGCCGATGGCTGAAGGTGCCGACCACGTGCTGCTGTTCGAGGCGGCCTCCTCTCCCGGCTTTTTCCCGAGCCTCACCGGCGCCATCGCGATCGCGCAATCGCTCGCCGCCGTGACGTTTTCGCTCGGCGGCACGGCCGCGAAAAAGCGCCTGGAGAATACCGAGGCCCGGCTGGCCGCGGCTTCAACTTACGTATCAGAGAAAGGTTGACCCATGGCCGCCCGCACCAGCCGCGTGCTGCATCGCTCGCTGCGCGAAACGCCGCCCAAGGCAATCGGCGGCGAAGGCGTCTATCTCTTTGCCGAGGACGGACGCCGCGTGATCGACGCCTCCGGCGGCGCGGCGGTCTCTTGCCTCGGCCACCAGCATCCACGCGTGATCGCAGCGATCACGAAGCAGGCTTCGACCCTCGCTTATGCCCACACAGCCTTCTTCTCGTCGGAGCCGGCGGAGGCGCTTGCCGAGACGCTGGTCGGCCACGAGCCCGGTGGCCTCGCCTACGCCTATTTCGTCAGCGGCGGATCGGAAGCGATCGAGGCCAGCATCAAGCTCGCGCGGCAATTTTTCATCGAACGCGGCGAGCCGCAGCGGCAGCATTTCATCGCTCGGCGCCAGAGCTATCACGGCAACACGCTTGGCGCACTGGCCGCCGGCGGCAATGCCTGGCGGCGTGCGCCCTATGCGCCGCTGCTCTCCGACGCCTTCAGCCATGTGACCCCGGCCTTCGCCTATCACGAGAAGCACGATGGTGAATCGGACGCGCAGTTCGTGGCGCGGCTCGCCGCCGAACTCGAAGCCGAGTTTCAGCGGCTTGGCCCCGACACCGTCGCCGCGTTCCTCGCAGAGCCCGTCGTCGGCGCCACCGCAGGTGCCGTCACGGCGCCGGACGGCTACTTCAGGGCGGTGCGCGAGATCTGCGACCGACACGGCGCGCTGCTCATTCTCGACGAGGTCATGAGCGGCATGGGCCGCACCGGCACCACGCACGCCTGGGAGCAGGAAGGCGTGGCACCCGACATCCAGGCGATCGCCAAGGGTCTCGGCGGCGGCTACCAGCCGATCGGTGCAATGCTCGCGAGCGGCAGGATCATCGACACAATCCGCTCAGGTTCGGGCGCCTTCCTGCACGGCCACACGTATCTGGCGCACCCTCTCGCTTGCGCCGCCGCGCTCGCGGTGCAGGACGTGATCCGCGAGGACGGCCTGCTCTACCGGGTCAAGCAGCGCGGCAAGCAGCTCGAGCAGCGGCTCACCGAGCGCTTCGGCAATCACCGCCATATCGGCGACATCAGGGGCCGCGGCCTGTTCTGGGCGATCGAGCTCGTCGCCGATCGCGCCAGCCGAACCTCGTTTGATCCCGCGCTGAAGCTGAATCAGAAGATCAAGGCGGAGGCCTTCGCCAACGGCCTCGGCTGCTATCCCGGCGGCGGCACCGCAGACGGCATCCGTGGCGACCACGTGCTGCTGGCGCCGCCCTATATCACCTCCGCGGAGGAGATCGATCTGATCGTCGACAAGCTCGGCACGGCCGTCGACAGCGTATTGCGTCGTGTCAATCACTGAGGGGAGAAAAGCATGATGAGGAAAGTGGTTATCATAGCCGGCGTGCTCGCGGCGTCGACGGTGGTGGCGTCGGCGGCAACGCTCGACACGGTGAAGAGCCGCGGCACGCTGATATGCGGCGTCAGCGCCGGTTTCGCCGGCTTCTCCGCACCGGATTCGCAAGGCAACTACAAGGGTCTCGACGTCGATTATTGCCGCGCGCTCGCCGCCGGCGTGCTCGGCGATGCCATCAAGGTGCGTTACGTCTCGCTGACCGCGCAGAACCGCTTCACCGCGCTCCAGTCCGGCGAGATCGACGTGCTCTACCGCAACTCGACGCAGACCTATCTGCGCGGTGTCACGCTGGGCCTGCGGCAAGGTCCAATCAACTTCTACGACGGTCAGGGCTTTGTCGTGAAGAAAGACCTCGGCGTGAAGGAGATCAAGGACCTCAAGGGCGCCACCGTCTGCGTCGCGCAGGGTACCACGCATGAGGTCACGCTCGGCGATTACGGCCGCGCCAACGGCATCGATTGGAAGCCGTTGGTGTTCGACCGCGTCGACACCATGTACCAGACCTTCTTCGGCGGCCGCTGCGATGCCATGACCCAGGACGCTTCCGCGCTTGCTGGCGCCGTGACGACCGCGGCGCCGAACGCGGCCGACTACGTCGTGCTGCCGCAGACCATCAGCAAGGAGCCGCTCGGCCCCTTCACCCGCAATGGCGACGAGGTCTGGAGCGACATCATCACCTGGCTGCACTACGGCTTGATCGAGGCCGAAGAGCTCGGCGTCACACAGGGCAATGTCGATGAGATGGCGAAGTCGCAGACGCCCGCGATCCAACGCCTGCTCGGTGCCTCCGGCGATCTCGGCTCGCGGCTCGGGCTCGACAACAAATGGCTGGTCACGGCCATCAAGGCCACCGGCAATTACGGCGAGATCTACGAGCGCAATGTCGGCAAGGCGAGCCCGCTCAAGCTCGAGCGCGGCCTCAACGGTCTCTGGAGCAAAGGCGGCTTGATGTACGCGGTGCCGTTTAAGTAAACGTTTTGCGTGTCCCGGACGCGTTGCGTCCGGGGCTCGCGACCTTCCATCAGGTAACGTTCAATGACGAAGTCTCCTCGCATCGCGCTGATCCACGCCCTCAAGCATTCCATCGCCCCGATCGAAGCTGCGTTCGCGAAGGTGTGGCCGGAAGCGCGGCTGATGAACCTGCTCGACGACAGCCTGTCGTCGGATCTGGCGCGTGACGGCAAGCTCAACGATGCCATGACCGAACGCTTTCTTGCGCTCGGCCACTACGCCGCGGCGACAGGCGCGGACGCGATCCTGTTCACCTGCTCGGCCTTCGGTTCCTGCATCGAGGCGGTTGCGCGCGCACATGCGCCGATGCCGGTGCTCAAGCCGAACGAAGCCATGATCGAGCGCGCGATGACGATGGGCCGGCGGATCGGCCTGCTCTCGACCTTCCCGCCGACGCTGGCTTCGATGCCGCCGGAATTTCCGGCCTCCGTCCAGATCGTGCCGAAACTCGCCGAAGGCGCGCTGGCCGCGCTCGACCGTGGCGACCGCGCTACGCATGACCGGCTGATCGTGGAAGCCGCACGCGATTTGCGCGATTGCGACGTCGTCGCGCTCGCGCAGTTCAGCATCGCGGCAACCGCGCCTCTCGTGGCAGAAGCCACCGGCCGCCCTGTCGTGACCACGCCCGACAGCGCCGTCGAGAAGCTGATGAAGCTGTTGGCGGCGAGGGCTTAAGCGCCAGCCTGTTTCCGGCGCCGCGCGCCTTTGATCGCCGCCGCAAGCGCGGCCTTGGTTTCACTGACAAAATCCTCGACCAGGTCTTCGCGCGTGGCATGGGCCGCCTCGCCGGTGAACAGTCCCTGCTCAGCCAGCATCACCACGCCGTGCACCGCCGCCCAGATCTTGAGCGCCTGCCGCTCGCGCAGATAATCAACGGCCGGGGCTTCCAATGCGTCGACCACGAGCGCAAAGGTTTCGCGGGTCGCTTCGTGCAGCTCGCTGCCTTTCGCCGCACACGACACCGTGCGCGAGGCGAACATCAAGCGGTAGATGCCATTGCGGCGTAAGCCGAAATCCAGCGTCGCCTGCGCCAGCAGCGACAGCTTCGACCGCTTCGACGGCTTTGCCATCGCCGCCCGCAATATCCCGTTGAGCTGCCGGAACGCCTCCGCCGTCACCGCCGCAAGCAGCGCCTCGCGATCGGCGAAATGCCGGTAGGGCGCCGGCTGCGAAACACCCAGCTGCTTTGCCAGCGCCTTGATGCTGATCGCCTCCGTCCCGCCCTGCTCGGCTTCGCGCAGCGCGGCCTTGATCAAGGCGTCGCGGAGATCGCCGTGGTGGTAGGTATTCTCGGGCTTGCGGGCAAGTTGTGAACGCATGTTGCGCAGAGCCTATAAGTTTGCGCTTGACAGGGGAAGCCTGCCGCGAATGTAATAGCCTATAACTTGAACAAAAACTCAAATGGGAGCGCGCGCCGCCTTCGGGCCGGAGTGCACACCATCGAGGAAGCCGCCATGACAGAGCGACTGAGGGTTCACGTTGATCCCGACAAATGCCAGGGGCACGCGCGCTGCAAGGCGCTGGCGCCGGAGCTGTTCGAGCTGGACGAATACGGCAACGCCCACGAAGCCGGCGACGGCACGGTCCCGCCCGGCCTCGAAGACAAGGCCTGGCTCGCCAAGTCCAATTGCCCGGAAATCGCGATCGACGTGATCGAGGAGTAGCGCGCCCGCTTCTGCCCGCGTGCCTTCCGCGACCACGAGCCCCCAAGGGATTTCGAGGGATTTCGAGATGTCCGACATCAGCCAGCCCACCGCCCATCCGCCCGTGACCGACTGGGTCCATGATTTCGACCACACCGATCCGCAATGGACGGAAGATCCCTTCCCGATTTGGGACGAGCTGCGCGCCGCAAGCCCGGTCGTGCATACCGAACGCTTCCTCGGCTGCTACATGCCGACGACCTATGAGGCAGTGCGCGAGATCGCCAACGACAGCGAGCATTTCTCCTCACGTCGCATCATCGTCCGCGACGTTCGCCCGGAGATCACCAGCAGAAACTCCGCCCCGCCGATCACGTCCGATCCGCCGGTGCACAAGCCAGCCAAGCAATTGCTGCTGCCGCCGTTCACGCCGGACGCGATGAAGAAGCTGGAGCCGCGGGTGCGCGCGATCTGCAACGAGTTGATCGACGGTTTCATCACCGAAGGCCGACTGGACGCGGCAGAGCGCTACACCAAGCACATTCCGGTTCGCGCGATCGCACACATGCTCGGCATCCCCGAGACGGACAGCGATCTCTTCATCCGATGGATCCACATGATCCTGGAACTTGGCATCAAGGACGAAAACACGTTGCTCCAGGCGGTGCACGAGATGAGCGCCTATTTCAGCGCCCATATCGAAGCGCGCAAGAACAAGCCAACCGACGACCTCATCTCCTACCTGATGAATGCCAGGGACAAGGACGGCAATCCGCTCGAGGATTCGCATGTGCTGGGCTCGCTGCGCCTGCTCCTGATCGCCGGCATCGACACTACCTGGAGCGCGATCGGCTCCTCGCTCTGGCACCTTGCCCGGACGCCCGCCGACCGCGAGCGCCTGGTTGCCGAGCCCGAGCTGATCCCGACCGCGGTGGAGGAGCTGCTGCGCGCCTATTCGCCGGTGACGATGGCGCGCGAAGTGGTCAAGGAGACCACGATTTCGGGCTGCCCGGTTAAGGCAGGCAACATGGTGCTGCTGTCCTTCCCGGCCGCCAACCGGGATCCGAAAATGTTTCCGGATGCTGACAAGGTCGTAATTGACCGCCGCGAGAACCGCCACGCCGCCTTCGGCCTCGGCATCCACCGCTGCGTCGGCTCGAACCTTGCGCGCATGGAGATGCAGGTTGCGCTGGAGGAATGGCTGAAGCGCATTCCGGACTTCGCCCTCGATCCGGCAGGCACGGTGACCTGGTCCCAAGGAACCGTCAGAGGCCCCCGCCAGTTGCCATTTTTGCTTGGAAAGGCAATGTAGACCTCTCCAAACAGTGATACGGAGAGGCCGGACTTGCACCGCCACGAGTAGCCGATGGCCGAAGACAACGAGCCGCCCGACAGCAAGCTGACGCGCACCAAGGAAAAATGGGCGCGCGAGGGCCGCTTTTTGACAGGCAAGATCACGCGCCCGGAAGATCAGCGCCTGCCGCCCGGTCAGCATCTGACAAAGGACTGGCCGGTGCTCGATCTCGGAGTCGTACCGCCGATTTCGCGCGAGCACTGGCGGCTCGACGTCTACGGCGCGATCGAGAACCCCGTGTTCTGGACCTTTGCCGAGTTCGCCGCCCAGAAGCAGGCGCAGTTCATCTCCGACATCCACTGCGTCACCACCTGGTCGCGCTACGACAATGAGTGGGAGGGGCTCGCCACGCGCGAGCTGCTCGCGGCCTGCCAGCCGCACCCGGACGCGCGCTTCGTCGTGTTGCATTCCCATGATGGCTACACCACCAACCTCGCGCTGGACGACTTTGCCGCCGAGGACGCATTGCTCGCCCATAGCTGGTCCGGTGAGCCATTGTCGGCCGAACATGGCGGCCCGGTACGGCTGGTCGTGCCGCATCTGTATTTCTGGAAGAGCGCCAAATGGGTTCAGTCGATCGAATTCCTGACCGAGGACGCGCCGGGCTTCTGGGAAGTCCGTGGCTACCATAACCGCGGCGATCCCTGGGCAGAGCAACGCTATTCGGGCGACTAGGTTCAGCAAGGAACGGGGGAAACCCATGCCGACAGAGCGCTTTCAATTCACCGGCGAAGGCGGCCATCAGCTTTCGGCCGCGCTGGAGCTACCCGACGGCGAGCCCGGGGCCTTCGCGCTGTTCGCGCATTGCTTCACCTGCGGCAAGGACACGCTGGCCGCCAAACGCATCTCGGTCGCGCTGGCCGCCAAGGGCATCGCGGTGCTGCGCTTCGACTTCACCGGGCTCGGCTCCAGCGAGGGGGATTTTGCCAATTCGACGTTTTCCTCCAACGTTGCCGATCTCGTGCGCGCCGCCGATCATCTGCGTAGCGTCCGCAAGGCGCCGTCGATTCTGATCGGTCACAGCCTCGGCGGCGCCGCGATCCTTGCGGCAGCAGGACGAATCCCGGAAGCCAAGGCGGTTGTGACCATTGCGGCACCATCCGATCCCGCCCACGTCACCGGCCTTTTCAAAGAGCATCTCGGCGACATTCGCACGCAAGGTGAGGTCGAAGTCTCGCTTGCGGGACGCCCGTTCCGGATCAAGCGCGAATTCCTCGACGACGTCGCCGAGCACGAGCTGATGAAAGACGTCGCCGGCCTGCACAAGGCGCTGTTGGTGATGCATTCTCCGGTCGACGATACCGTCGGTATCGACAATGCGACGAAGCTCTTCGTCTCCGCCAGGCATCCCAAGAGCTTCGTCTCGCTCGACCATGCCGATCATCTCCTGACCAAGCCGGCCGACGCGCTCTATGCAGCCGACGTGATCGCGGCCTGGGCGAGCCGGTACATCGACGCGGCCAAACCTGCGAAGGCGATGGATCTCCCCGAGGCGCCGCGCCGGGTCGTGGTGCAGGAGACCCGCAAGAGCAAGTTCAACCAGACCATCTCCGTCGGTCCGCATCAGCTCGTCGCGGACGAGCCGGTCGCCGCCGGCGGCGAGGATGCCGGCCCTGGTCCTTACGATCTCCTGCTCGCTGGCCTCGGGGCCTGTACCTCGATGACCATGCGCCTCTATGCCAACCGCAAGTCGTTGCCGCTCGATCGTGTCACCGTCTCACTGAAGCATTCCAAGATCTATGCAAAAGACTGCGCGGAATGCGAGACGCGCGATGGCATGCTCGACCAGATCGAGCGCGACATCGCGATGGACGGCGCGCTCGATTCCGAGCAGCGCAAGAAATTGATGGAGATCGCCGACAAGTGCCCGGTGCACCGGACGCTGACGTCGGAAATCCGCATCGTGACCAAGGCCGAGGATTAGCGCGACTGCGCTAGAAGCACGACGCCATTGTTCGCACCGCCGCGGTGATCTCGCTCTCGCGCCAGGCCGCGAAGCCGAGCAGCAGGCCGTGGTCGCGCGGCCTGCCCAGTGCCAAGCCGGACAGGGCACGCGTTTCAACGCCCGCTTCGACCAGCCGCTTGACCGCCACCTGATCAGCGCGACCGCGCTTGAGACGCGCGACGAGCTGAATGCCACCGGGGGGCACTTCGGCAGAGAGCACATCGCCCAAATGGCGCTCCAATCCCTCCACGAGGTGATCGCGGCGGGCGTGATAGATCCGGCGCACCCGGCGCAGATGCGCCAGGAAATGCCCGTCGGCAATGAACTCGGCCAGCGCCTCCTGGATGTGGCTCGCGGCGATCAGTCCGATGTGCCGCTGTACGATCTCGAGAGTACCGACCATGGCCGGCGGTACGACGAGGTAGCCAAGCCGGATATCCGAGGTCATGACCTTGGAGAACGTGCCGACATAGAACACGCGGCCGTGGGCATCGAGTCCCTGCAAGGCCGGCACCGGCCGGCTATCATAGTGGAATTCGCCGTCGTAATCGTCCTCCACGATCCAGGTCTTGCCGGGCCTGCTCAGGCCAAGAAACTCCCTGCGGCGCGAGAGCGACATCAGGCGGCCGGTCGGGTGCTGATGCGACGGCGTCATGAAGATCAAGGTCGGGGCCGCCAAGCCACGAATCCGCTGCATGCCCTGCTCGTCCAAACTCATCCCGATCACGCGCGCACCGGATGCGCGGAAGGCGGCCGCGGCGCCGGGATAGCCGGGATCCTCGACCCAGACATCGTCGCCGGGGGTGATGACGGCGGCCGCGATCAAAGTCAGCGCAGCCTGCGCGCTCGGCAGAATCAGGATCTGATCCGCCGTCGCGCGCACGCCCCTGCTGGTCGCAAGATAATGCGCCAGTGCCTCGCGCAGGCGCGGCCGATTGACCGGTCCGAGCTCGCGCCTCGCCGCGCGCACAGCGCTGCGGCGCAGGCAGCGCGCCCAGACCTCGTTGGGAAACTCCCTGAAATCGCCATGTCCGGGACGCAAGGGTCTCAGTCGCGCCTGATAAGACATCGGCCAGTCGGTCTGCGTGAGGCTCGACGCCCAGGGCGAAAGCCGCGGCTTGCCAGGGCGTATGCGAGATGCGACGGCGCCAGCCTCTGTGACGCGCTCGCCGCCGTCGACCGCAACCATCGGACGGCGGCCGTGCGAGGCTTCGAGATATCCCTCGGCGGCGAGTTGCTCGAACGCATAGCTGACGGTGTTGCGCGAGACGCCGAGATCGCTCGCAAGCCCACGGCTCGACGGCAGCGTGCGGCCTTTGACGAGACGCCCGGTCGCGATCAAGCTTCGGAGCTGGCTCGTCAGTTGAGCCACCAGCCCCTCGTCGTCGGCCCGGTTCAGGTCGATCAGGGCGGAGATCATGCTGTCCGGAACTGGCACCCTATTCCTTTCCGATCTGGCACTGTTTCAGGTGCCAGACGAGATGCTATCCGCTGGACTGGACTGCTTCAAGGACCTCCGAAATGAACTCCCTATCCCCCCGCGCAGCCGTTGGCCTGTTTCTCATCGTCGTGCTGGCTTGGGGCATAAACTGGTCGGTGACGAAGCAACTCGTCCAATTCCTTCCACCACTGTGGGCTTCAGCGATCCGGAGTTGGATCGCGCTGGCTGGATTGTTCGTGATTCTCGGGCTCAGCAACAATCTGATGATTCCGGAGCGTCGCGACATCCCGGTGGTCCTGAGCGTTGCACTGCTGCACATGACCGTGTTCTCGGTCCTGGTTGCGGCCGGTGTGCGCTTCCTACCCGCGAGCAAGGCCGTTGTGCTCGGCTACACCACGCCACTCTGGGTCGCGATCGCCGCGCCGCTGCTCGGGAAGGACACTTTGACGGCGCCGAAGCTCGCCGGCGCGCTGCTGGGCCTGATCGGCCTGATCGTCATCCTGAACCCGGCCTCGATCGACTGGACCAACACCAATGTCGTGCTCGGCGCCGGCATGGTGATCCTGGCCGCGATCTCATGGGCCGCGAACATTATCTATATCCGCGCCCATCGCTGGATTGCCTCGCCGCTCCAGCTTCTGATCTGGCAAGTGCTCGTGGCAACCATCGTGCTATCGGTGAGCGCGACCATCGCGGATGGCCTGCCGCATGTGGAGTGGTCGTGGAGACTCGTTTTGCTGTTCCTGTATTCCGGGCTGATCGGGACGGTGCTCGCCTATTGGGCGATGTCGATGGTGAATAAGAGCATCTCGGCCCTGACGACCTCGCTCGGCACCACCGCAACGCCGCTCGTCGGCATCGCCAGCGCCGCGATCCTGCTGGGCGAGCCGATCGACATGAGTCTGGTGATAGCGGCCGCGCTGATCATCACCGGCATCGGGCTCGCAACGCTCGGCGATCGCCTGCTGCGTGGTCAGGCTACCGCGAAGGGCTGAACGCGCAGCATCCCGCGCAATCCCGCCGTCGTGCCGAGCAGGATGCCGGCGACGGCGACGAATGAGCCGAGCGCGAGCGTCGACACGCCGGTGAGCCCTTGGCCGATCGAACAGCCGAACGCCATCACGCCGCCGATGCCCATCAGTGCGGCGCCAGCCGCCGATCGCAGCATATGGCGTGGCGAGGAATAGCCTTCGAGATGGAAACGGCCCGTCGCAAGCGCGGTGACCAGACTGCCGGCGAAGACACCTGCAACCGTCGCGATGCCGAAATTCAGCGTCAGGCCCGTCGAGAGCATGGCATATTGCAGGCTGTCCGCGATCGGCGCGACGAAGGTAAGCGAGGTCACGGGGACGGGGTTGAAATCATCCGCGCCGAGATAGCCGGTGACGAACCAGCCGCCGGCGACGAGGAGACCGACGACGACACCGGCTGCAATCTGGCCGGGCGAACGTCGGAACGCTGGGTGCGCGAAAGCAAACAGGATCAGCGTGACGACAACGACAGCAGCAGCCATTGCGCGCGAAAGCGCTTCAGCCGGACCGAACATGGCGAACAATGACGGCAGCGAATTCACGTTGACCGTGGTTTGCGAGGCCTGGACCACGGCGATGCGCGCCGGCGCGATCAGGCCCTTGAGCGTCATCTGCGCGGCGATGGCGAGCACGACCACCACGACGAAGGAGCGGAGATTGCCACGACCGAGCAGCACCAGCGCGCGCGAACCGCAGCCGTTGGACAGTACCATGCCGTATCCGAACAGAAGTCCGCCGAGAAACAGCACCGGCGTCGAGAAGGACTGTTGCAGGTAAATCGACTTGCCGAGATTGACCATGCCGGTGCCGGCGAGGAACTGGCTCGCTGTGGTCGCAACCGCGATCGCCAGCGCATAGGTTCGGACCAACCGCCCATCCCCCTCCGACAACCAGCCGCGCATGCTGCTCATCAGGCAGAAGCCGCTGAGCAGGCCGACAGCGCCGTAGACCAGGCCGACGACGAGGCCGGCGAGGATGATGAGTTGGGGAGACGAATCCATGATCAAGGTTTCAGGATCACGCGATCCCGCGAGGAGCCTGCAACGGCGACATAGGCCTCCTTCGCGCGTTCGAGCGGATAGACGGCGTTCGCCTTGATCGGAAACGGTTTCAGGTGCCCGCTCGCGAAGCCCGGGCCGAGGTCACGCAGCACAGCGCCTGTCGCGATCGACGACAGGCCGAGCGTGTCGATGCCGACATAGGTGTGTTGCCCGCGGTAGAATTCGAGAATGTTGAACTGCACGATGCGGTCGATGGCGGCGATCAGGATCTGGCGGCCGCGAAGCGCGAGCGACTTGTGCGCCGCCTGGAAATAGGGATCGCCGACCGTGTTGAAGACGATGTCGGCGCCTTTGCCATCGGTCAACTCGCGCACGCGTGTGGCGACGTCGGTCGCGGAAGCGTCGATCACCTCGATGGATGCATTGGTGTGGCCCTCATAAGGTTCCGCCTTGCGCACCACGCCGATGATACGCGCGCCCTGCCAGGTCGCGATCTGCACCGCCGCCTGACCGACCTTGCCGTTGACGCCGAACACCAGCACCGTTTCCCCGGGCTTTGGAATACCGGCGCGGCGAAAACCCTCCATGGCGGTGACAAAGGGCACGCCGATGCCGGCGGCCTCCTCCCAGGACACGGTCTTCGGCTTCTCCACCACCGCGTCGGATTCAACGACGAGATGGCTGGCGTGAGTGCCGTCGCGGCGGATGCCGAGATCGCCGGAGGAGCCGAACACCTCGCGGCCCATCGTACCGGCCGGCCCGTCGATCACCACTCCGGCGTAATCGCGCCCCGGCGTGCGCGGGAAGATGGCATAGGCCATTAGCCCAGTCGCGGCCTTGACGTCGGACGGATTGACGGCGGCGGCCTTGACCTCGATCAGGAGATCGTTCGGACCGCGCGCGAGCGTATGAGGCTCGACGCGAGGTGCAATCCCAGCGGCGTTCTCGGCCTTGGCATTGAGGCGGACGCAGCGCGCCTCGACGGCTTTGGGATCGGCTGACGACATGGAAAAGATCCGCGATTTCTCGCGGGCCTTGTCGCCTTTGGGGGCGGTCAAGTCAATCCGTCAAGTCAATCCCGTCAACTCAATCCTTCGGCCGCTTGTCGTAGAGCCGCTTCGCCTTGCCGAGCGAGCGTTCCAGCGTCGCAGGCGCAACCACCCGCACGTTGGAACTGATCCCGATCGTGTTCTTGATATGGGTTGAGATCCGATCGGCATGGTCGAGGAGACCCCGGCCATCCCAACTCTCCGGCCGCGCCTCGGCAATGATGGTCAACTCGTCCATGCGTCCTTCCCGAGTCAATTCCAGAATGAAATGCCCGCCGCACCAGTCGGTGGCGAGCAGAACCTCCTCGATCTGGGTCGGGAACAGGTTGACGCCGCGCAGGATGATCATGTCGTCCGAGCGCCCCGTGACCTTCTCCATCCGCCGCATGCCCGGCCGCGCCGTGCCCGGCAGAAGCCGCGTCAGGTCGCGGGTGCGATAGCGGATCACCGGAAAGGCTTCCTTGGTGAGCGATGTAAACACCAGTTCGCCCTTCTCCCCGTCGGGCAGCACCGCACCGGTGTCGGGATCGATCACTTCGGGATAGAAATGATCCTCCCAGATATGCAGGCCGTCCTTGGTCTCGATGCATTCCTGCGCGACGCCGGGGCCGATCACCTCGGAGAGACCGTAGATGTCGGTCGCATCCATGTCGAAGGCATCTTCGATCTCGCCGCGCATCGCATTGGTCCACGGCTCCGCGCCGAAGATGCCGACCTTGAGCGAGCATTGGCGCGGATCGAGCTTCTGACGCTTGAACTCGTCGAGGATCGCCAGCATATAGCTCGGCGTCACCGTAATGATGTCGGGCCGAAAATCGTTGATGAGCTGCACCTGCCGCTCGGTCATGCCCCCGGAGATCGGCACCACAGTGCAGCCGAGTTTTTCGGCGCCGTAGTGCACGCCAAGCCCGCCTGTGAAAAGACCGTAGCCATAAGCATTGTGGATGATCATGCCGGTGCGGCCGCCCGCGGCGCGGATCGAGCGTGCCATCACGTCCGACCAGGTGTCGATGTCGCGTTGCGTATAGCCCACCACGATCGGCTTGCCCGTCGTGCCGGAGGACGCATGCACGCGCACCAGTTTCTCACGGGGCACGGCAAACATGTTGAAGGGATAATTGTCGCGCAGGTCCGTTTTTACGGTGAACGGAAATTTCGCAAGCTCCGAGAGCTCGCGAAAGTCGGACGGGTGCACGCCGGCCGCGTCGAAGGCCTTGCGATAGTGCGCGACGTTGTCGTAAGCGTGCTTCAGCGACCAGGCCAGCCGCTGCACCTGGAGTGCCATGATCTCGTCGCGCGATGCACGCTCGTGCGCATCCAGCTCGGCCTTATAGGTGTTGCCACCTTCCTTGAGCCTCGTCAGAGCCATCCTCGTTTCCCCGTATCATTGCTTTTCTTTATTGATCCTGCGCCGGCAGCCAGTTTCCGGGCATGACCCGCGAATGCCCGCGGAATTCGGCGATGACTGTATCGCCGGCGGTGACGCGCACGTCATAGATGCCGGAGCGGCCGCCACGCGTGACCTCGCGGGCCTTTGCGACGAGGCGATCGCCGAGCTTGCCTGGCTTGATGAAGGTGATCTGGCCCTGCGCCGCCACGACGCGGTCGTTGTGCGAGTTGCACGCGAAAGCGAAGGCGGAATCGGCCAGCGTGAAGATGAAGCCGCCATGGACGATGCGCTGACCGTTGACCATATCCGGCCGCACATTCATCGCCAGCGTCGCGAACCCCGGGCCGATCTCGACGATCTCCATGCCGAGTCCTTTGGAGGCATCGTCCTCCGCCCACATCGCATCGGCGCAGGCGCGGGCAATATCCTCGGGCGACAAGGCGGCTTTGACGTTCACGCGCTTCTCCCGTCCGATTGTTTGGACACGATGTTCTGCTGCCTGGCTAAAACTGTCAAACGTGGTCGTAGTCGACCACGACCCGCTCCGACGATGGCTTGGCCTGACAGGTCAGGACAAAGCCGGCCTTCAGCTCCCAGGGTTCCAGCGAGTAGTTGATGTCCATCGGCGCCTCGCCCTCCACCAGTTTGGCACGGCAGGTCGAGCACATGCCGCCCTTACAGGCGAAGGGCAGATCGACACCGGCGCGTAGCGCGGCATCGAGGATCGCCTCGTCCTCTGCCACCGGCACGTCGCGGCGCTTGCCGTCGATGATCAGCGACGCGATCGCTTTCGGCGGCGCGTCCGGCGCAACGATCTTCTTCGGCCGCGGCTTGCCACCGAACTCCGAGACAAACCGCTCGACATGGATACGCTCCTCCGCGATGCCGAGATCGCGACAGGTCGCCTCGATGTCCTCGCTCATGCCGGACGGACCGCAGATGAAGACGTGATCGACGCTTTCCGCCGGTACCAGCGAGCGCAGCAGCACCCTCACCTTGTCGCCGTCGAGCCGGCCGTGCAGGATCGGAATGTCCTGTTCCTCGCCCGAGATGACGTGGAAGATCGAGAGGCGGTCGATGAAGCGATCCTTGAGCTCTTCGAGCGCCTCGAGGAACATGATGTTGTCGGTCGTGCGATTGCCGTAGAACAGGAAGAAGCGGCTGTCGGCTTCGCGCGCGAGGACGCCCTTGACGATCGACAGGATCGGCGTGATGCCGGACCCAGCGGCAAAGCCGACATGGATGCGGCCGCCGCCGGCCGGCGGGATCACGCCGAAGCGTCCCGTGGGCGTCATCACGTCCAGCGCGTCGCCACACTTCAAATCGTCCGCTGCCCAGCTCGAAAACGCGCCTCCATCAACCTTCTTGACGGCGATCCGTATCTCGCCGTCGTCGGGGCCGGAGCAGATCGAATAGGAGCGGCGCACTTCCTCGCCATCCAGCATGGTGCGGAGTGTGAGGTATTGACCGGGCGTGAAAGCGTAGTCGGTCGCAAGCTCCGTCGGGATGGCGAATGTCAGCGATATGGCGTCCGACGCCTCGCGGCGGAGGTCGTTGACGGCCAGGCGATGAAAGCGTGGTGCGACTGCTGACATGGTCAATGACACTTGAAATAATCGAAGGGTTCGCGGCACGCCCTGCAGCGCCAGAGTGCCTTGCAGGAGGTGGAGCCGAATTCGGACAGCAGCTCGGTATTCGCCGAGCCGCATTGCGGGCACACAACGGCTTGCTCGCCGAACAGCGCGCGGCGTGAATTCGAGGCCTGCGGCGGTGCGATGCCGTAGGCATGAAGCTTCCGGCGGCCCTCTTCGCTCATCCAGTCGGTGGTCCAGGCCGGCGACAGCACGGTGCGGACCTTTGGACTGCGGAAACCGGCGCGCTCCAGCGCGACCTCGATTTCCAGCGCGATCATGTTCATGGCCGGACAGCCCGAATAGGTCGGGGTGATCGCGACCTCGACCTGATCGCCGTCGAGGACGACATCACGAAGCACGCCGAGATCGGCGATGGTCAAAACCGGGATTTCGGGATCGACCACGCTCGCCGCGGCATCCCAGGCCCGTCGGCGCAGGTCGCTATGGGGCTCCAGCACCGTCACCATGTCTGCCCCGGGAAGGTACGCTGTATCGATTGCAGCTCTGAGAGGAGATGGCCGAGATGCTCGCTGTGCCGGCCCACCCGGCCGCCCTGCTGCATCCAGTCGTTCTGCGGCAGCTTGAGCGTTGCTTCGCCGATCACATCCGAAAGTGTCGTCAGCCAACGACCCCGCAAGGTGCCTGGGTCTACGGCGATACCGGCATGGATCAAGGCGTGCTCGCCGTCGTCGACGGCAAACATCTCGCCGGTGAAAGCCCAGAGATGATCGATCGCAGCCTGCGCGCGGGCATGGCTCTCGTCGGTGCCGTCGCCGAGCCGGATCATCCACTCCGAGGAATGCCGCAAATGATAGGCACTCTCCTTCTCCGACTTCGCGGCAATCGCAGCGAGCGTCGTATCGCGCGAGGTCATCATGGCGCGCCAGTAGAGATCGGCGAAGGCGGAATAGAAGAACTGCCGCACCAGCGTCTGGGCAAAGTCGCCGTTCGGCTGCTCGAGGAGCAGCAGATTGCGATACTGCCTGACATCGCGAAGGTAGGCGAGCTTGTCTTCGTCGTTGTCCTTGCCTTCGGCTTTGGCTGCGTAGGTGTAGAGCTCGCGGGCCTGGCCGATGAGGTCGAGCGCGATGTTGGAGAGCGCCATGTCCTCTTCCATCATCGGCGCATGCCCGCACCATTCCGACAGGCGGTGGCCGAGGATCAGCGCGTCGTCGGCGCGGCGTAATGCGTAGAGCACCAGCGGTGTTTCGGAGACCTCGATGTTCGCCATCACATGTGTCCTACTTCCTCAGGCACCTCGTAAAACGTCGGGTGGCGGTAGATCTTTGATTCCGCCGGCTCGAACATCATGCCCTTCTCGGCGGGATCGCTTGCGGTGATCGCCGTCGACGGCACCACCCAGATCGAAAGGCCCTCACCGCGACGCGTGTAGATATCGCGGGCGGCTTGCAAGGCCATCGTGGCGTCGCTCGCATGCAGCGAGCCGACATGCTTGTGCGCGAGCCCGTTGCGGCTGCGAATGAAGACTTCCCACAGCGGCGTGTTCGGCGTGGCCATCGCGATCTCCCTACTCTGCCGCTTGTGCAGTTCGACGCTGCGCGCGCTTTGCGGCATTGCTAGCTGCCGCCTCGCGCACCCAGGCGCCCTCATCGTGCGCCTTGCGGCGTGCCGCGATGCGATCCCGGTTGCATGGGCCGTTGCCGGCGAGCACCTGCTTGAACTCGGTCCAGTCGATCTCGCTGTAGCGCCAGTGCCCGTCGGCGTCCTGAATCATGCCGGGATCGGGAATGGTCAGGCCGAGATATTGCGCCTGCGGCACGGTGGCGTCGACGAACTTCTGCCGCAGCTCGTCATTGGAGAAGCGCTTGATCTTCCACTTCGTCGAGGTGTCGCTGTGCTGGCTGGTGGCATCGGGCGGGCCGAACATCATCAGCACCGGCCACCACCACCTATTCAAGGCATCCTGCGCCATCGCCTTCTGCTCGTCCGAGCCACGGCACAGCGTCAGCATGATCTCGTAGCCCTGGCGCTGGTGGAACGACTCCTCCTTGCAGACGCGGATCATCGCGCGGGCATAGGGACCGTAGGAGCAGCGGCACAGCGGTATCTGGTTCATGATCGCGGCGCCGTCGACCAGCCAGCCGATGGTGCCGATGTCGGCCCAGGTCAGCGTCGGATAATTGAAGATCGAGGAATATTTTGCCTTGCCCGCGAGCATGGCGTCGACCAGCTCTTCGCGCGAAGTGCCGAGCGTCTCGGCCGCGGCATAGAGGTAAAGCCCGTGGCCGCACTCGTCCTGCACCTTGGCGAGCAGCGCGGCCTTGCGGCGCAAGGACGGCGCGCGCGTGATCCAGTTGCCTTCGGGCAGCATGCCGACGATTTCGGAATGAGCGTGCTGGGAGATCTGGCGGGTCAGCGTCTTGCGATAAGCCGCAGGCATCCAGTCGTTCGGCTCGATGCGCTCCTCGGCATCGATGCGCGTCTGGAACTGCGCAGCCTTGGCCGCATCCTCGAGGCCGCGATCATCGGTCTCGGCCGTGTTCAGCGCCTGGGTATACATGCGCATCCTCCCATTTTATTGAGAGGCAATATATAACAAGAATAAGATCACGCAAGATATTTCTGTAACATAACAATCAAGTCTCGAATCTCCTCTCCAGGAGTTTCCGCGCCAGCGGCAATGGCCCCTTTTCATTGGTCCCATGACCATCAAGCCATTGTTCCGATGGGACAAGCAGCGCGCGATAGATGTCGCCGCACAACGCACGGGCGGCCTTGCCTGGCCAGTTCGCCGGAAGCAGGCTTTCGGGCAGCAGCGGATCGCGCAGCACGACTCGGCGATAATGGTGGATCAGGAGGATGCGCGCCGTGAAGGCGTCGGCCTCGGACAAGTCGCTGCCGCGCGCGATCGCGGCGCGCAGCGGCTCGAACGTCTTCATGAACTTGAGATAGGCGTCCGCGGTGCGATCCAGCGGCCAGCTCGCACTGAGCAGCCGGCGACCACTGTCATCCTCGGCCGAGACCTCCAGACGGATGGCGCCCGCGGCCTCGCCGGGCACTGGCACGCCTGACGGGGCGACCCACACGCCCGGCAGCGGGCTGCCGAAGCCGGCATTGCGGAGCGCCTCGCGCGAGGCATCGCGATCCTCGCCATTGCCGATCAGAAGCAGCTCGAAGCGCCCGGTCCAGTCGGATGGCGGCGGATCGTAGATATGCCGCGTCGCGGCCTCGAATATCTGGCGGCCCTTGTCGGCCAAGCGGTAAAAACTATTGCGGCCGACCTTTTCGCGCGTCAGCCAGCCATCGGCAGCAAGCCGCGACATCGCGGTACGCACCACGCCGCTGTCGATGTCCAGGGTCTCGAAGAATTCCAGCAGCGTGCCGAGCCATACCGAACCGCCACGCGGCACGATGGCATCACCGAATACCGTGATGACGATAGAGCCGGTGCGCGACGGCTCGCGCTTGAGCTGATCGATGATGCGGGACAACGGATGCGCCATGCGCGAGGCATAGCGCGTTTGGTGCGGGCACGACAATGGACGGGTGCGACGCTCTTCTCCCTTGCCCCGTTCTTACGGAGAGAGGCAAAGAATTACCGATGCGGATCGGGATAGACCACGCTGCGCCAGCCGCTGCGGTCGAAGGGCCGCCAGCTGCCTTCCTTCTGCGCAAGGCGATCAGCCACCGCGAAGACGGCGGCGGGATGATGGCCCATGCCGCAATGGCTGCTCTCGATCTCGATGCTCTCGGTCTGCGCGCCCGTCTTCTCCATGCAGCCCTGCCAGGCGCAGACGCCGTCGGTGCGGCTGAAGATCGCCGTGGTCGGCACCGGCGGCGGAACGGCGAGATCGCCGCCGAACTGCGGGTCGACCTCGTTGGACTTCCGGCCGCTCGCCCATTCATAGACTCGCCAGGCATTGGTCGAATGCGGATCGCCGGCAAAGGGGCTGCCGAGCGTGATCACCTGGCGTACGCGGTCGGGCATCATCTTGGCGAGTTGGCGCGCATAGAGACCGCCGAGGCTCCAGCCGACCAGGCTGATCTTGCGGCCGTGCCTGTCGCTGAGCTCCTGAACCAGATCCACCATCGCGTGCTGCACGCCCTCGCGCAGGCCATAGTTGCGGCCCTGGCGCCAGCCGCTCACCGCATAGCCCTTGCCGGACACAAAGGTGCGCAGTGCACGCGTGGACCCGTCGGAGGCCACGAGGCCCGGCAGAACCAGCACCGGATGCCCATCGCCGCGCGGCGCGAGGCTGAGCAGCGGCAGCGCGCCGAGGAAGGCGCCGAACTCGTGGATCGCTCGCCCTTCCAGGAACATCAGGGTGCGAGACGGCGGGCTCAGCGTCTGGGCAGTAGCGGTCATCCATGGTCCCCTTGGGAAAATTGCTGAAAAGGCCACCGGTTGTTTGCCGGCAAATGGGTATGGGATTCCAACACGCCGGCTTCTTGATCGTTCCGCAACGCAACATGAATCAGCTAGGCAGCGGGTTCCCGACATTCAAGCGGGAGACACCCCGGGCCACAATAGGCCCGCGCGTT
Source organism: Bradyrhizobium sp. 155 (assembly GCF_023101105.1). Classification (NCBI taxonomy): domain Bacteria; kingdom Pseudomonadati; phylum Pseudomonadota; class Alphaproteobacteria; order Hyphomicrobiales; family Nitrobacteraceae; genus Bradyrhizobium; species Bradyrhizobium sp. 155. The sequence goes on from NZ_CP064704.1 coordinate 5,377,516, forward strand.
AATGCTGACGTCCGTGACGCAAAAGTCACAACAATCGAAGCAGGAATTCTACGGAGTAAAGCGCAAGACCCGCCAGCCCGCCGATCAGCGAGCCGTTGAAGCGGATGTATTGCAGGTCGCGGCCAATGTTGATTTCGATCAGCGAAATCAGCTGCGCCATATCCCACGATTTGACCTGGTCGGAGATGAAGGTCGAGACGCCGCTCTTCTGGTCCGCGACGAAACTGCGCAGCACCGCGACCAGCCCCTTGTTGATCTCGCCGCGCAGCTCGGCATCGCCCGCAAGCGCTTCGCCCGCCGCGACACACATGCCCGCGAGATGATGCTGCAGCACCTGCGTCTCGCCGCTTGCACTACGTTCGATGAAGGACCGCGTATTGGCCCAGACGGTGCGGGCGAGATCGGCAAGCTCGGGACGCGCGAGCAGATCGCGCTTCAAGCCGTCGATGCGGTCGATATAGGCCTGGTCGGTGCCGAGCCGGTCGACGAAGCTCAGCACCATGCGATCGAACTCGCCGCGAAAAGGATGTTTGGGATCGCTGCGCACTTCATTGAAGAACGCGGTGGCGGAGGCCACGATCTTGTTCACCAGAAACTTGTCGGCGCGATAGAGCCTGAGCAAGGTTGGCAATTCCGCGCGCACCTTCTCGCGGATGATCGCCATCGTCTCGGTCTGGTTCAGCGTCTCGTGCATCACGCGCAGAAGATCGTCGAACAGGATCTGGTGCCGCCCTTCCGCGACGAAGCCGCGCAACGTGCCGGCCGCGAGCGGCGCCAGATCGACGGCCTGGAGCTGCGAGGACATGCGGCGGATGATGAAGGTCATCAGACCGGAGCTCTCGGTCGCGGAGACAGCCTCCGGCAGCAGGCGCAGCGCAAAGCGCGCGAGGTCATCGCTGCGCTTGCGATCGCGCAGCCAGTCGGCGACGAAGGAGCCGAAATCGATCTCCTTCAGCTTGGCCTCGACGGGAGCGGCCTCGAGGAAATGCACCTGGATGAACTCGCCGAGCTTGTCGGCGATACGGGCCTGGTTGCTCTGGATGATCGCGGTGTGTGGGATCGGCAGGCCGAGTGGACGCTTGAACAGCGCGACCACCGCATACCAGTCGGCGAGCCCGCCGATGGTCGCGGCTTCGGCGAAGGCCGCGATGAATCCGAACACGGGATGTACGGGCAGCAGCCATTTCGCAACGACGAACAGGACAAGCGTCGAGCCCAGCACCAGCGTCGCCAGCGCTTTCACGCGGCGCAATTCGGCTGCGCGTTCGGCGTCGCCGGGAGTGTCGAAAGAGAAGGCGCCTGATGGAGTCATCACAGCATCACCCTATCCGTCATTGCGAACGAAGCGAAGCAATCCAGAGTCTTTCCAAGGAGGCAGACTGGATTGCTTCGCTTCGCTCGCAATGACGGCTACGGCGGAATAACAAAAGGCCCGCCGAAGCGGGCCTCAAATTCAGTTTTTACTCAGGGGGCCGTATCAGGCGGTCTTGTTGTAGACCTTGGCAAAATTGTCCTGAGCGGACTTCGCACCGTTAGCGGCGAGCTTGCCGAAATAGTCGGTGGTCGCCTTGGCGCGCGAGACGAACGCTTCGCCGCGGGCGCGGAGCAGGCCGGACTGGATCTCGACAGCTTCGCTGAACGACTTGGCGGACGCGAGCTTGTCGATGCCCGCGAAGAATGCCTCGGCGTCCTCGTAGATCGCCTGCTGGATGTTGCGGCTGATCTTGCCGGCTTCGGTGACGGTCTCGGTCACCGCGTTTTCGACGGCGGCGGTCACGCGCTCAGAGCCAGCGAACACCTCGGCAGCACGGTCCTTGGCAGTGTTGGCGGACTTCTTGACGAACTCGCGGGCGGCCTCGGGAACTTCCAGGTTCTGGATGTTCTTGAACGCGTCCTTGAAGCCTTCGAAAGCGGTGTTGGTTTCGGTGGTCATTGGGGGTCTCTCCATCCTCATTGGTTGAGCTATGGGCTCACCCCGTCCGGTTTTGGCCCGGGGCACGGCTTATATGCCATAGTTAATTGTGCGATGCAATATCCATATTGCAATGCGATATCACGAAACCGTGAATAGCCATGTTGAGAGGCATCTGGCGCCTCCCTGACCATCCGGGTTCCCGAACACCGTCCAGCGGTTCTCAATGCTGGACGGCGCCAAGCAGCCCATAGGCCTCCATCTGGGCCTGGACCTGCGCGATGTTGTGCCCGAGCACCACGATATCGTGGGTCTTGCCGTCGACGTCGCGAACATGGTCGCGCAGCAGTGCCTCGGCCTTGAAGCCAAGGCTCTCGAACAGCGTGATCGCCGCCTGCTGATCGACCGTCATTTGGACCGAGAGCTTCTCGAGGCCGGCCCCGAGCGCGAGGGCGAAGGTCTCCTGCGACAGCGTCCTTCCCACCCCCTTCCCGCGCACGTCGAGCGAAACCACCATTCGGATCTCGCCGACATGAGGCGACCAGGAGTGCGGATCGCGCACCAGCGTGCCGCAGCCGACGACCGTGCCGTCCCTGACCGCGAGCAGGCTCGTGATCGCGCCGCGCGCGATCTCCTTGACCCAGGCGGAGAGCACCTTCGGCTCACTGATGTTGCGCGGCAGGAACAACAGGTCGTGGGTCGGCAGGCCCTTGCCGAAGGCGAGCACCGCGGCTTCGTCCGCCGGGGACATCAGGCGGATCTCGATATCGCCCGCGTCCGTCTTCACATGGCGCGGATAGGAACGCTGCTCACTCATGTCGATCTCTTCCCCAGCCAGGAATCCAGTTTCGGCCACAGCCGCTTCACCGCATTGGCGCCGGCGACCAGCGAGACGTGACCGCCCTTCAGCATCACCTCCTCCTTGTCCTCCGATCCGATCTTGGCGATCAGGTGCTTTGCCGCCTCATACGGCACGATGTGGTCATGCTCGGCGACCGCATGCAGGAACGGCACCTTGATGTCCTCGAGCTTCGCCGCACGGCCGCCGACCGACATGGTGTCGTTGAACAGCTTGTTGTCCCACATCAGGTCCTTGGTGATGGTGCGGAAATATTCGCCGGCCAGCGGCAGCGTGTCGGTCGCCCAGCGGTCGAACATCCGGTAGGATTTGACGAACTCGTCGTTCCAGATGTTTTCCCAGAGCTGGATCTGGCTGACGGTGCGGGAGGCCGGGCGCAGCATCTCGAACGACGACAGGATCATCTCGGGCGGCACGTTGCCGACGCTGTCGACGAGGCGATCGACGTCGAAATAGCGACGGTCGGAGAAGTTCGAGAACAGCTTCATCTCGCGAAAGTCGATCGGCGTGGTGAAGCAGATCAAATTCTTCATCGGCCCATCCTTGTGGATCGAGCCGTAGAGCAGCGACAGCACGCCGCCGAAGCAATAGCCGATGACGGAGACGTCCTGTTCGCCGGAATCCTGCTGCACGCGGCGGATGCAGTCCGGGATGAAGTCGAGGACATAATCCTCCATGCGGAGGCTCTTCTCCTCCGGCCGTGGCGCGCTCCAGTCGAGCATGTAGACGTCGTAGCCGCGCTTCAACAGGAACTCGATGAAACTCTGGCCGGGCACGAGGTCGAGAATGTAACCGCGATTGGTGGTCGCCATCACGATCAAAATCGGAATTCGATAGATCTCGTCGGACATCGGTCGATAGTGGTAGAGGCTCATCGTGCCGCGTGAATGCAGCACGTCCTTCGGCGTCGACCCGAGCGTGGGGCCGGACGTCGAGAAATATTCGACGCCCTTGATGCTTCTCTGGATGGCGCGTTGCACCTCGGACTGGATGCGCTCCGGGATCCCTGCGAAGTCTAATCCGGCGGGTGCATTCATGTCTTCTCTCCGCCTTCAGACGGCGGGCGCTTGGTGCGCGGCGGGCGCAATGCAGTATCGGAGCCCTGAGAAATTCCGGAACTTGCCGCCATCTGGCTCAGCATCGACTTGATCTCACCGATCTGTCCTTCGATGGACTGTAGCCGTTCCGCAAGGCCGGTGACCTGGTCCCGGCTCGGCAGATTCATGGAGACCAGATATTTCTCCATGAGGTCGCCGAGCTGCTTCTGAGCACCTGCAGCAACGCCGCCGGCCCGGTTCACGGCTTGCGAAAACTCGGGCGACGACATGGCCTGATTGGCGAAGGAGTTGAACCCCTTCTCCATCTCGCCAACCATCTTCTGCCACATGGCAATGGGGTCGTTGCTTTTGTCGGTCATCGGCGTCCTCCTGAAAGCGAGAGCTTCGATGCCCTTCCTTTTTCGCCATACCACACCGTTGCGCGGTGCCGGTCAACCGGCAAGCAGCGGGTCCGGTGTCGCGGACGCGGCTTCATTGCGAGGGGAAACCGTGCGATACAGCATTAATCAAAAGCCGAGGGAACGCACCCGTGAACGCCTATCATCCGCCGCAAACCGTCCACGCCAACGGCATCGACATCTGTTACGAGACTTTCGGCAACGACAGTGCCGAGCCGCTGCTTCTGATCATGGGGTTAGGCGCCCAGATGATCCACTGGGACGATGCGTTCTGTGAGCAGCTCGCCGCGCACGGCTTTCGCGTCATCCGGTTCGACAATCGGGACATCGGCAAGTCGAGCCATCTCACAGGCGGCAAGCGTCTGACGCCGCTCGAGCTGTTGAAGCTCCGGTTTCTCAGGATTCCTGTGGCCGCAACCTACAAGCTGATCGACATGGCAAAAGACACTGTCGGGCTGATGGATGCGCTCGGCGTCAAGTCGGCGCACCTGGTCGGGGCGTCCATGGGCGGCATGATTGCGCAGGAAGTGACGTTGTCGTTTCCCGAGCGGGTGGCGCTCGCTCACCTCGATCATGTCGACGACCGGCAATCCGCGCCTGCCGCCCCCGACACGCGAGGCCGCCGCGATGCTGATGGCGCCGCCGCCGCGCAGCAAGGAGGAGTTCATCGTCCGCTACGGCCAGACCTGGAACGTGTTGCGGGCCGGGTCCTTCCCGGAGGAAGAGGCGCTCGATCCCGGTCGTGCCGAGCGCGTGTTCGCGCGCGGGCTCAATCCGGCCGGTGTCGGCCGGCAGCTCCGCGCGGTGCTCGCCTCGGGTAGCCGCAAGGAGCGGCTGCATGGCGTCAAGACGCCGACACTCGTCATCCACGGCACCGTCGATCCGCTGGTCCGCCCCGAGGGCGGCAGGGACACGGCAGAGTCAATTCCGGGGGCCAAGCTGCTGATGATCGACGGCATGGGCCACGCGCTGCCGATGCGGTTCTGGCCGGACATCATCGACGCCATCGCCAAGCACGCCCATGGCGCGGAGGTGCAGGCGGCGTAGATTGACCGACGCAGACAGTCTCCTCACGGTGACCATGTGAGCTGCCGGTTACTCTCTTAACGCGTGCCGGTGCGAAAGCTATACAGGCCTCCTTCAATCGCTGAGAACCTCAATCGCCAACAAAGAGGCCGCGGCCTCTCGGAGTTCACATGCATCTCATCGTCCGGTCGGCCGCAATCGTCGCTGCTTCAGTCCTCACGCTGTCCCTCGCCAGCGGCGCCGCGATGGCGGGTGGCGCGCAAGAAGAAGCCAATCGCAAAACTGTCCTTGCGTTCTACGAGAAGGGGCTCAACCAAAAGGACGCCGATGCAGCCCTCGCCTATGTCGGCGACCGCTACGTCCAGCACAATCCAAACGCGGCCGATGGTCCGGACGGATTCCGAAAGTTCATTGGCTTCCTGCGCGAGAAATTCCCGAACTCGCACAGCGAGATCAAGCGCAGCTTCGTGGATGGCGACTACGTCATCCTGCACGTTCACGCGGTTCGCGAGCCCGGCAGCAGGGGCAATGCGATCGTCGACATCTTCAAGCTGGAGAACGGCAAGGTTGTCGAACACTGGGACGTCGTGCAACCGATCCCGGAAAATCCGGCGAACAACAACACGATGTTCTGACGGATCGAACCGGTTGCTGGGCAGGCGGCCTAGCTCTTCCTCGCCAGCCAGATCACGTGACGTGCGCCACCGCCTCTTCCGGTGGCGCGGATATTGACTTCGTTGACTTCGAATCCGGCGCTCCCGAGCCGCTTTGTGAAGGCCGGGTTGGGCCCCGAGGACCAGACCGCGAGCACGCCGCCCGTCCGCAGCGCCGTCTTCGCCGCCTTCAACCCACTCGCATTGTAGAGCGCATCATTGCCCTTCCGGGTCAGCCCTTCCGGCCCGTTATCGACGTCGAGGAGGATGGCATCGAATGCCGACCGCTGCGCCCGGATGATTTCGCCAACGTCGGTTTCCCGGATGCTCACCCTGACGTCATCGAGACTGTCACCGAACACCTGCGCCATCGGACCCCGCGCCCAGGCGACCACCGCCGGCACGAGCTCGGAGACAACGATCTTCGCCTTGCTTCCGAGCACGGTCAGCGCCGCACGCAGCGTAAAACCCATGCCCAGGCCCCCGATGAGGACGACAGGTTTTGCGACCGTCTCGATCTGCTTCGCCGCGAGCGTGGCGAGCGCGGCCTCCGAGCCCGACAGGCGGTTGTTCATCAGCTCGTTGGTGCCGAGCTTGATTGAGAACTCCTTGCCTCGCCGCATCAGGCGAAGCTCTTCATCGGAGCCGGGGATTTTGGCGGTATCGATCTTTTCCCAGGGAATCATGCGAGAGCTTTAGCACGTCCGGCTGCCGGGTTATCCACCCGCCCATACGTCCAGAACATACCGGTTCTTTGCACCCATCTCCTCGATCCAGCGGGCAGCCGTGGCGGCATCGCTGCCGCTCTTCTCGCGATGGATCGCGACCAGCGCCGCCTTCACGTCGGGCTCCATCTTGCTGCCGTCGCCACAGACATAGACGATCGCGCCCTGCTCGATCAGCGGCCAGATCTTGTCCTTCTGCGCAGCGAGGACGTGCTGCACATAGGTCTTTGGCCCCTCCGCGCGCGAGAACGCCGTGAACAGCTCGGTGATGCCGCTCGCCGCCAGCGCCTTCAGCTCGTCCGCGTAGAGAAAATCCTGATCGGGATGACGGCAGCCGAAAAACAGCATGGCCGGACCGAGCGCGGCGCCCTTGACCTTGCGCGCGGCGCGCTCCTGGAGGAAGCCGCGGAACGGCGCCAGTCCCGTGCCCGGGCCGATCATGACGATCGGCACGGATGGATCGTCCGGGAGCCGGAAGCCGGCCTTGGTCTCACGCACGGTTGCATGGATCACGTCGCCCGCGCGTCGATTGGCGAGATAGTTCGAGCAGATACCCTTGTAGGTGCCGCGGCCGGAGGCGGCCGGTCCTTCAACCACGCCGACCGTGACGCTGCAACGAACCGGGTCGACCGACGGCGAAGACGAGATCGAGTAATAGCGCGGCGCCAGCAGCGAGAGCATTTCCAGATAGACGTGGAACGGCAATTCGCAGGCCGGATATTCGAGCAGCAGATCGAACACCGATTTTCGCCTGGCCAGAATCTCGCTGCGATAGCGCTCGAGTGTTTCGGCCTCCTCGCCAACGAAGGCCAGCAGTTTTGGTTTCGTGACCGGACAACGCGTATGCTCGGCCATGATCTGAATCTGCTTCCGTGTCGCCACTTGCTGGAGCTCGACGAACTCGCTGAGCAGGCGGCCCACTGACACGGCATCGCCGACCGGCAATTGCGCGCGGCGGCCTTCGGCGACCTGAAGCCTGATTTGGTCGGCCGGCAGGAAGCCGAAGCGACGGGCAACCGAATCCACCAGCGTCGGATCGTTGCGCGGGACCACACTCAGATGATCGCCGACGCGGTACGTGATGTTGGACGGCAGCTGCACCTCGATGTGGCGCGTCGAGCGCTCCGACGGATTGGAACCGGCCTTGTTCTGAAGCTCGTCATTGACCACCACCTTCATGGCCACCGCGCCGCCCTGGGCGACGATGGTGTTGACGGCGGTCACCGCGACCGGCTCGATCGCGTAGAGCGGATCATCCTCCGCGGTACGGGTGAAATTCCAGTCGATGCCGAATTCCTTGGTCGCGACCTGGGCGGCCGCCGGGAACCATTTCTGAAACTGGCCGTCGAGATCGCTGCGCGCATCGCCTTCGCCACGCGGATAGACCGCGCGCGCACCATGCGCCGATAATTGTTCATCGATGAAGCGCGGTACCGATTGATAGGTCGCGGCCCAGTCGCTGTTGCCGCAGCCGAACACGGCGTAGCGCACATCGGCAAACGCATCCTTCGGCAGCTCGTCGCCGAGCCATTTGACAAATTGTGTCGCATTGTCCGGCGGCGCGCCGTTATAGGAGGCGCAGATGATCAGGACGCCGCCCTCCCGCGGCAGCTTGCCGACGTAATCGTCGAGCGGCCCCAAATGCACGGCAAAGCCGTTGATCTCGGCAAGGTCGGCCATCCGCGTCGCCAGCTCTTCGGCGGTGCCGAGATTGGAGCCGTAAAGTACGAGCATCGGCGTGTTGTGGCCGGGACGCGCGGTGGGCTGGCGCGGTGCCTTCGGCGCCGACGACACCGCTACAGGTCCACCATAAGCGCCGCGCTCGCGATCGGCGCGCGGACGGACCTTGATCTTGAAGCCTTCCGGCTTCATCGTGAGCGTTTCCTTCAGATGCATCTGGTAGCGCTGGTGGTCGACGAGCTTGAAGCGCTGGAGGATCATGCCGAGCGCGAGCGCGGCCTCGTGCATGGCGAAGCCGCGGCCGATGCAGGCGCGCTGGCCGTTGCCGAACGGCTTCCAGGCATTGATCGGCCGTTTGGCTTCCGCCTCCCGGCTGAAATTCTCCGGATCGAACGCATCCGGGTTGGGACCCCAGACAGAGGGATCGCGATGCAGCGCGGTCACCAGGATGGTGGTGAACGTGCCCTTCCTGAGCTTGTACTTGCCGCCGCCGATAGCCTCGTCGTTCAGTGGGGAGATGCCATAGGCCGGCGCCGGCGGCCATAGCCGCAGCGCCTCCTTGAGGATCTGCGTGATGTAAGTGAGCTGCGTGACCTGTTGATAGGTCGGACGCACGTCGACATTGGGACCGAGGACGCGGTCGACCTCGTCATAGGCTTTTTTGAGAATGTCGGGGTGCTTGAGCAACGCATAGAGCGCGCAGGACAACAGGCCGCTGGTGGTCTCGTGGCCTGCGATCAGGAACGTGTTGATCTGGTAGCGGATGTTGACGTCGTCGAGCTGCTCGCCGGTCGAGCGATCGACGCCCGTCATCATCGCCGCAAGCATATCCTTCTTGTCGTCGGTCGCCTCGCCTCCCTTGCGGCGCTCCGCAATGATCTCGTCGACCATCCTGTTCATGAAGTCGACATCTTCAGCCATGGTCTTGCGCCGCTTCTGCATCCAGAGCTGCTCGAACGGCAGGCCGCGCGTCATCATGATGGTTTCGAGCGAGCGCACCAGCGACTCGACGAAGGGGTGGTAATCGCGCCGGTAGAACGAATTGAAGCGGTAGTCGAAGCCGCACAGGCCGATCGTATCCAGCGTCAGCGCCGTCATGTCGTGGACGACGTCGATCTCGTCGTCGGCGTTGAGCCGTTCCCATTTGCCCACGAGCTGCTCCGCGATGTCGACCATGCTCGGGTGATAGGACTGCATGGCGCGGTTGCCGAAAGGCTGGAGCAGGATGTTGTGCGCCTTGCTCCAGTTCGGCTCCCTGGTGTCGGCCGTGAACAAGCCGTCGCCGCCGACCGCGCGCACCCGCCGCAGGGCACCGCGCACCGTCTTGTCGAAACGCTTCTCGTCGGAGAGCTCGTCGACGAGATCGTGGCCGGAGACGACCACGATCGGCGAGCCCATCATGTCGAGCCAGAAGATCGGCCCCAGCTCCTTGGCAAGCCGGGTCAGATGCTGCACCGGTGCGGCCGAATCCAGCGACAGCATGTTGCCGACCACCGGCTTGGTCGGCGGCTGCGGGATCGGGTCCAGACGGTTCTTCGATGACATTAAAAGTGCTTCCCCTGCCTCGGTATTCAACGCCCTCGTTGCGAGCTAGCCAAACCGCCTTCTACGCCATTCGATCAGCTTGGCGCTGACTTCCTCCGGCTTCTCCTGCTGCGTCCAATGGCCGCTGTCGCGGACCAGATATTTTTCCAGATCGGGGATCAGCTTGTCCATGCCATCGGCGGAAGACGGCGGCAACACCGCGTCGTTCTCGGCCATGATCATCAGCGACGGCACGCGCACCGTATGATCGAGCCCTTCGGCGCGCATCCAGTTGCGGGACATATTGCGGTACCAGTTGATGCCGCCGGTGAAGCCCGTCCTGGTGAAATTGTCCACGAACACCTTTTTCTCTTCCGGCGACAGGATCGGCGTGCGAGGATCGTGCTTCGCATCGTAGCCCGCGATCATCTGCGGAAATGCCAGGTTCAGTCGCGGGGAGGCACCGACACCCGCGACGACTTCCTCCGCCGGAGCATCTGCCGGGCGCGCTACGGGCTTGCGCATGAAGGCATCGAAGGTCTGCTCGACGCGACTGCCAAAGATCTTGTCGGGCTCACGCGCGGGATCCTGGAACTGCACGATATACATCTTTTCGCCGAAGCGCGCGCGCAGGAGCTCGATCGGATCGGCCCAGGCGCGGTTGGTATGAGGCGTATTGATGCCGACCACGCCGGCGACCCGGTCGATGTGCCGGAGTGGCATCTGCCAGACGATAAAACCGCCCCAGTCATGGCCGACGAAGATCGCCTTGTCGATCTGAAGATGGTCGAGCAGGCCGATCAGATCGCCGGTCAGGTGCTCGATGTCGTAGTCCTCGACCGGCTCTGGCCGGTCGGTCGCGCCGTAGCCGCGCTGGTCCGGCGCGATCACGCGGATGCCGGCCTCGCTCAGCGCCTTGATCTGGTGGCGCCAGGAAAATGCGAGTTCGGGCCAGCCATGGCACAGCACCATCGGCGGCTTGTCTGTAACCGGGCCCGCCTCGTAATAGCCCATGCGGATTCCGTTCGTCTGTACGAACTTGAGCGGTGGCATTTCAATCATCGGAACATTCCTACTCAGCGGCGCCCTTGATGTCCGCCGCGGGCGAAGCATAGGCAGCCTCGAGCGCGGCGAATTCTTCCGGCAGCATGTCGCACATCACCTGCACGTGCGGAATGATGTTGGCGCCGACGATGAAGCCGAAATCGAGCTGGTCGCGATAGCTCTGCACGGTGATGTTGAGCGCCTGTCCGTGCGTCGAGATCGATACCGGGAAGATGTGCAACAGCTCCGCGCCCGCGGCGTAGAGCGTCTGCCGCGGCCCCGGCACGTTGGACACCGTAATGTTCGCAGCCGGCGGCAACACATTCGACAAGTCGGAGCGGCTGTAGAGCAGCGCCATGATCTGCACGACAATCGGCGCGCCCAGCATCGAGATATTGGAGATCTGCGGCATCAGAGCCCGCAGCGGATGCGACATCTCCTTGGACTTGGTCGATTGCGCGATAATGGCTTCCAGGCGTGCCTTGGGATCGTCGATGTTGGTTGCGATCGAGCAGATCATGCCGAACACCTGGTTGTTGGCGTCGGTGTTGCCCTCCTCGCGCAGCGAGATCGGTACGGCAGCGGTCAAGGACTTCGCCGGCAACGTTCCATGTTGCTGCAGGTAGCGCCGGACCACCCCGGAAGCGAGCGCCAGCACGACGTCGTTGAGTTTGCCGCCGGCCTGCTTGGCCAGCGCCTTGGATCGCGACAGCGAAATCGAGACACCGGCGAAGCTGCGCTCGGACGAGATCGATTTGTTGAGCATGGTCGGCGGCGAGACCATGCTGGCGAGGCTCTCGCGCGATTTTGGATCGGATATCTTGCCGAGCACGTCCGAGACGCTCTTGACCATGGTTGGGATGTTGCCGGCAAAGCGCACCGCACTCTCGATCTGGTACATCGCATTGTCGAACAGGATCGAACCGATATCGCTCTTGCCGGTGCGTGGCAGCTGCAGATTCTTCGCGGCCGCCGATGCATCGAGCGGCTGGGTGAAAAGCTGCTGGTAGGAATCGACCAGGTTCGCTGCGATGTCGCGCGGCTCCTGCCCGGGCTTCGCTCCCGCGGTCGGCGGATCGACCTTCCGCGGGATCGGCGAGATGTCGTAGATCATGTTGGTCAGCGCCGCACCGGCGCCGCCGTCGATGGCGGCATGATGCATCTTGGAATAGAGCCCGACCTCGTTGTCCTTCATGCCCTCGAACACGTAGAACTCCCAGAGCGGGCGGGCACGGTTCAAGAGCTTGGCGTGCATCCAGCCCACGATGCGTTCGAGCGTAGCGCGGTCGCGCGGCTGCGGCAGGCTGGCGCGGAAGATGTGACGGTCAATGTCGAACTGATCGTCCTCGATCCAGGAGGGATGATCGATATCGAGCGGCGCCTTCTCCAGCCGCGCTTTGAGGATCGGCGCGATGTGCAGGCGCGAGACGATCATCGCCTTGAAATCTTCGAAGAAGTCGCCCTTGTAGTCGTCCGGCAGACGAAAGATCGCCATGCTCCCGACATGCATCGGCATTTCCGGCGTTTCCAGATAGAGAAACGACGCGTCCAGCGATGACAGCTTCTTACCGTCAGCCATAGTTCCCTCCCGAGTATTTGACGGGCGCCTTAGGCGGCGCTTCTCGTCAGGCCGATACTGCCTGTTCCGGCGGGGCATATGCAATGGCAAACGGCCCTGCCCTGTCAAATGGCCAGAACTCTCCCTCCGGTTGCGCAAGGCGGTCCGCCACGGCCCACAGCGCCGCGGGATTCACCCCAAGCCCGATATGGCTCGCCAGGTGCACCTCGATGTTCTCGGCACGGTCGGAGGGACGCAGCAGGCAGGTCCGCCAGTTCACAATCCCGTCGGCGCGCGAATAGATCGACGTCGCCGGCACCGGAAGATCGCCGGCGATCGCCACGCGCAGCTCGGCGAAATCCTCGACACGCTCGCCGGACATCATCTCGTAGAGCCGCGTCGCATTGGTCGCCCGTATGTCATTGGCAAAAGGGCTGCCGAGCGTGATGGCATTGCGGACCATGTCGGGCGCCTGGAGCGCGAGATCGCGCGCATAGACGCCGCCGAGACTCCATCCGACCAGGCTGACCTTGCGGCCGCTCGCAGCATGGATTTCGGCTAGACGGGCGCGCAACGAATCCCGCATCCGTCCGAACCCGCCGAAATTTCGGCCCATCCGCCAGGCATGTGCCTCATAGCCAAGCTCGCTGAGATAGCGCCGCATCGGCGCCATCGAGAGATCGCTGGCGAGGAAGCCAGGCAGCGCCAGCACCGGATGGCCGTCGCCTTTTGGCGCCCGCATCAGGACCGGCGACAGCAGCAGGCTGGCGTTGAGTTCGAGCAACCCACGGGCTTCGGCGAGCAGCAAAGCAAGGCCCGGCGGACGAAGCCGGCCTGAGGTCTGCGGCCCGTCCGGACCGGGCGGCATTATTTCTTCTTATCGCCGCTGCGCGTGCCGCCGAGGCCGGCCATGGTGACGAACATGTCCTGAAATCGCTCGGCAAGCTTTGGATCGAAGGTGAACCAGCTCTGGATGAGCGATTCCGGCGAGACCTTGTCGATGTTGCTCAGAACCTGCTGCTGCAGCTTGTCCATGACCGCCGTCTGCATTGGTGCCAGGTCGGGCAATCCGATGAACTGACGGGCTTCGAGGGGGGTACAGTCGATTTCGATGTTAACTTTCATGTCCCCTCCAGATGAGATTCGAGCGGCCTACTGCAGTATCGCCGCGAGGCGGTGTACAACGCAAGCGACCTGAAGCCGGTGGCGGCGCTCCGGCTTCCCCGATCGGCGGATATGGTCAATCAAAATCGGCCGCGGCCGCGCCCGTCCTCCCGTCATGCCGGTCAGCATTGCTGCACAGCGGTGCAACTTGGCGCGTTCCTTGCTGGAATGGCGCTTGCACGGGTCGAGAACTCTGGGCAACATGGTTCGATCAGCCCCGCCGAACAATCAAAAATGACGGTGCGGGCGAGTGGAGAGGTCAAGAATGTCAGTCGGACGAAGTCTGTTTGCGGCGACGCTCGCCAGTATGCTTGCGTTGGCGGTCTCGCCGGCGTCGAGCCAGACGCTGCGCTACGCCAACCAGGGCGATCTCAAGTCGCTTGATCCGTATTCGCTGAACGAGTCCACCACGCACGCTCATCTCGGTCACGTCTATCAAGGCCTCACCGCGCGCGACAAGGACCTGAAGATCATCCCGGCGCTGGCTGAGAGCTGGGAGACACCGGAGCCGACCCGCTGGCGCTTCCATTTGCGCAAGGGCGTCAAATTTCATAACGGCGACCCCTTCACCGCCGACGACGTGCTGTTCTCCGCCGATCGCGTCCGCAACAAGAACTCGAACATGCAGACCCGGCTGGCGCCCAACGTCAAGGTCGTCAAGGTCGACGACTACACAGTCGATTTCGTCCTGCCCTCGCCCAATCCCATCCTAAATTCGTCGTGGGATGTCTGGTACATCATGGACAAGAAATGGGCTGAGGAGAACAAAGCGGTCGAGCCGACGCCGGTGTCCGCGACCTCTCCGAGCTATGCCTCGCTTCACGAGAACGGCACCGGTCCCTTCATCATCGAAAGCCATCAGCCCGGTGTGAAGACCGTGTTCAAGGCCAATCCCAACTACTGGGGCAAGATGGAAGGTAACCTGAAGGAGATTATCTTCACCCCGATCTCGTCCGATGCCACCCGCGTCGCCGCGCTGCTCTCGGGTGAAGTGGACGTGATCGAGCCGGTGCCGATCCAGGACATCTCCCGCGTCGATGCGAGCCCGAATGCCCAGGTGCTGAAGGCCCCTGAGTTGCGCACCATCTTCATCGGATTCGATCAGACGCGTGACGAGCTGCTCTACTCCAACATCAAGGGCAAGAACCCGTTCAAGGATGTCAAGGTCCGCGAAGCCTTCTACAAAGCCATCGACATCGAGCTGATCAAGACGCGGGTGATGCGCGGGCTGTCCACGCCCTCGGCGCTGATGATCGCTCCGGAATTGTTCGTGCTGTCCAAGGAGTTCACCCGGCCGAAGTTCGATCCAGATGGTGCCAAGAAGCTCCTGGCCGAGGCCGGGTACCCCGAAGGCTTCGAGGTCACCATGGATTGCCCGAACGATCGGTACGTCAACGACGCGGCGATCTGCCAGGCCGTCGTGGGCATGCTTGCCCGCATCGGCGTCAAGATCAATCTGCTGGCGCAGCCCAAGGCGCAATACTTCGCCAAGGTGTTGAAGCAGGGCGGCTATCAGACCTCGTTCTACATGCTGGGCTGGACGCCGAGCACGATGGACTCCCATAACGTGCTCTACGACATCATGGGCTGTCGCGACGATGCGAAATCATCGCGCGGCGAGGCCAATCTCGGCGGCTATTGCAACAAGGAATTCGACGCCATCACCGACAAGGTGCTGGTCGAAACCGAGACCACAAAGCGCAACCAGCTGATCAAGCAAGCGTATGAGATCAGCATCAAGGACTGGGCTTATATTCCGCTGCACCAGCAGGCGCTGGCCTGGGGCGTATCGAAAAAGGTCAACCTGCCGCAGCGCGCCGACAATCTGGTCATGTTCCACTGGGCGACCAAGAAGGAATAGCGTCAGTTGAACACAAGGTCCCGGCAGCGTCAGGCTACCGGGACCTTTCCTTTTTCGGCTGACAAAGACGTCGGCCAGACGCACACTCAAGGAAAGTGGAAGGCATGCTCGCTTTCACTCTTCGCCGGGCCGTTCAGGCCATCGGCGTCATGTTCGCCGTCGGCATCATCGCGTTCTCGATGTTCCGCTTCGCCGGCGACCCCATCAACCAGATCGTCTCGCTTGATACGCCGGCGGCCGAACGCGCCGCCCTGCGCAAGTCGCTGGGCCTCGATGATCCCGTGCCGGTGCAGTTCGTGCGCTATTTCGCCGATGCGGCGCAATTCAAGTTCGGCGTCTCCTATCAGTTCCGCCAGCCGGTCTCGACGCTGTTGATGGAGCGTATGCCGGCAACGCTGGAACTTGCGATCTGCGCGACCGTATTTGCAATGATCTCCGGCATCCTGATGGGCGTCTATTCGGCGCTCAGGCGCGACACCCTGCTCGCCAAATTATTCCAGGCGGTTTCGCTGATTGGCATCTCGCTGCCGACTTTCCTGATCGGCATCCTTCTGATCTACCTGTTCGCAGTGACGTTGGGCTGGTTGCCCTCGTTCGGCCGGGGCGAAGTCGTCAAGCTGGGTTGGTGGACCACGGGCCTGCTCACATTGTCGGGCCTGAAGGCGCTGATCATGCCCTCGATCACGCTCGGCCTGTTCCAGATGACCCTGATCATGCGGCTGGTGCGCGCGGAGATGCTGGAAGTGCTTCGGACAGATTATATCCGCTTTGCCCGCGCCCGCGGGCTGACAACCCGTGCCATTCATTTCGGCCACGCGCTGAAGAACACGCTGATTCCGGTGATCACGGTAGCCGGCCTGCAGTTTGGCTCGGTTATTGCATTTTCGATCATCACCGAAACCGTGTTCCAATGGCCCGGCATGGGACTTCTGTTCGTACAGGCCGTGCAAAACGTCGATATCCCGATTATGGCCGCCTACTTGCTGATGGTCTCACTGATTTTCGTCACCATCAATCTGGTGGTCGACATCCTCTACACCGTCGTCGATCCGCGCCTGCGCGCGACCGTCGGCCGCGCCACATAAGGCAGCCTGTATGTCCGAAGTGGTCGCCTCTCATCCCGACAAGCCGAGCACGCTGCCGACGCATGCCGCCCGCAGCTGGTTCAGTCGCGCACTCAACAGCGACATCTTCTATTCGTTTCGCCGATCCAAGCTGACCATGGTGGCGGCAGTCATTACCGTGCTGTTCTTCCTGCTCGCGATCTTTGCCTCCGCGCTCGCGGTGCAGGACCCGTTCGATCCGGCACAGCTCCAATTGATGAATTCCCGGATCTCACCGCTCTGGACCGCCGAGGGGCAGAGCCCGTTCCTGCTCGGCACCGACGAGCAGGGCCGCGACGTGTTCTCCGCCATTCTCTACGGGCTGCGCATCTCGCTCGCCGTCGGCGTGGCCGGCGTGATCTTCGCCGGCGCGCTCGGCATCGCGCTTGGCCTGGTCGCCGGCTATTTCGGGGGCGCGGTGGACGGCGTGATCATGCGGATCGCCGACGTGCAACTCACTTTTCCCGCCATCCTGATCGCGCTGCTGGTCAACGGCATCGCCAAATCGATCCTCGGCAACCGGCTGGATGCAACCAGCATGCTGGTGGTGCTGGTGATCTCGATTGGCCTGAGTTTCTGGGTCGGGTATGCCCGCACGGTGCGCGGTTCCGTGATGGTCGAGAAGAACAAGGATTACGTGGCGGCCGCGCAATTGATCGGCCTTCCCGCACCAAAGATCATGTTCCGCCATGTGCTGCCAAACACGATGGGTCCGATCCTGGTCATCGCCACGATCAACCTTGCGCTCGCCATCATCACCGAGGCAACGCTGTCCTTCCTTGGCGTCGGCCTGCCCGACACAATGCCCTCGCTCGGCACGTTGATCCGCATCGGCAACAACTACCTGTTCGCGGGCGAATGGTGGATCGTGGCCTTTCCTGGTATCGCGCTCGCTGCCTTGATCCTGTCGATCAACCTGCTCGGCGACTGGCTGCGCGACGCGCTCAACCCGAAGCTCCGATGAGCAACATTTCGATGGGCAAGACTCGGATGAGCAAGACTTGGATGAGCAAGACCTGGACAAGCATGATTCGGATGAGCAAAACCTGGATGAGAGCGTCTCGCTCATGACCGACCCCATCCTCTCCGTGCGTAATCTTCAGGTCGAGTTCGCCTCCCGCCGCGGCACGCTACGCGCCATCGATGGCGTCTCCTTCGACATCGCCAAGGGCGAGGTACTCGGCGTGGTCGGCGAATCCGGCGCCGGCAAGTCCGTGACGGGCTTGGCTGTGATCGGCCTGATCGATCCGCCGGGCCGCATCGCCGGCGGCGAGATTCGCCTTGCGGGCCTGCGCATCGACAATTTGCCGGCGGAGGAGCTGCGCCGTATCCGGGGAAAACGGATCGGCATGATCTTCCAGGACCCCCTCACCTCGCTCAATCCGCTCTACCGCGTCGGCGACCAGCTCATCGAGACGATCAGAACGCATCTGAACCTGTCCGAGACCGCCGCCCGCCGCCGAGCCATCGACCTGCTCGCCGAAGTTGGAATCCCGGCTCCGGAAAAGCGCATCGACGGCTATCCGCACGAATTCTCCGGCGGCATGCGCCAGCGCGTTGTGATTGCGCTCGCGATCTGCGCCGAACCGGAGCTGATCATCGCCGACGAGCCGACCACCGCGCTCGACGTTTCCGTGCAGGCGCAGATCATCTCGCTGATCAAGCGTCTCGGCCGCGATCATGGCACTGCGGTGATGCTGGTGACCCACGACATGGGCGTGATCGCCGAGACCTCCGACCGGGTCGCGGTGATGTATGCCGGCCGCGTCGCCGAGATCGGTCCGGTGCAGGACGTGGTCAGAAACCCGCTGCACCCCTACGCCAAGGGCCTGATGGGCGCGATCCCGACCCTTGCCGGCGACGACAAGCGTCTGGTGCAGATCCCCGGCTCCATGCCGCGCCTGTCGGCGATCCCGCGCGGCTGTTCGTTCAATCCGCGCTGCGCATTCGCATTCGACCGATGCCGCGTGGAGAGGCCGGAGCCGCTGCCGCGCGGCACGCAATCCGTCGCCTGCCATCTCTATGACGGCGTGCCGGCCGAGAGCGCGGCATGAGCACTCCCTTCGTCCAGGCCACGAATCTGCGCCGCGTCTTCGACGTCTCGAAACCCTGGCTCAACCGCATGCTCGAAGGCGGGCAGCTCGAATATCTCAAGGCCGTCGATGGCGTCACCTTCGATATCAGGAAGGGCGAGACCTTTGCACTGGTCGGCGAATCCGGCTCGGGCAAGACCACGGTGGCGCGGATGGTCGTCGGCTTGCTGCCGCCAAGCTCCGGCAACGTCTTGATCGACGGCATCTCAATGACCGATCCGCGGCAGGCCCAGGCGCGGCGGAAACTGCGCCGCCGCATCCAGATGATCTTTCAGGATCCCTATGCGAGCCTGAACCCACGCTTCCGAGTCGACGCCATCATCTCCGAGCCAATCCGCGCGTTCGACCTGATCGAGGGCGAGCGCGACATCCAGGCGCGGGTCGGAGAGCTTCTCACCCTCGTCGGGCTGCATCCCGACGACAGGTTGAAATTTCCGCACGAATTCTCGGGCGGCCAGCGCCAGCGCATCGCGATCGCGCGCGCGCTCGCCTCCGACGCCGAATTCATCGTCTGCGACGAGCCGACCTCCGCGCTTGACGTCTCCGTGCAGGCGCAGATCCTGAACCTGATGCGCGACCTCCAGGACAAGTTCGGCTTGACCTACATGTTCATCAGCCACAACCTCGCCGTCGTCCGCCACATGGCGAGCCGCGTCGGTGTGATGTATCTCGGCCGCATCGTCGAGATCGCGGAAGGGCGCGAGCTGTTTGCCCATCCGCGCATGCCCTATACCAAGATGCTGCTTGGCGCCGTGCCTGATCTTGCCATGAGCGGCCGCCAGCGCATCCCCGTGAAGGGCGAGATCCCGAACCCGATCAACCCGCCGTCCGGGTGCGCCTTTAATCCGCGCTGCCCGCTGGCGTTCGATCTCTGCCGCAGGGAAGCACCTGAATTGATCGACGGCGTCGCCTGCCACGCGGTCAACACCGCGCCGGTACCGGCGTGACGCGCGCGTGCCATGCAGCCTGCGCATTTGGCGGCGGCCTGGCCCTGTGATCAATTGCGCGCGCCGCAAATGAGGTAGTCCATGGCCAGCATCGTCAATCCCGATCCCTTCACGACACGCCCCGAGATCGAAGGCACCTTCGGGGTCGTTGCGACCACGCACTGGATCGCGACCGCTATCGGGATGGCCATTCTGGAAAAGGGCGGCAATGCCTTTGACGCCGGCGTCGCCACCGCTTTCACGCTCCAGGTGGTCGAGCCGCATCTGAACGGCCCCGGCGGCGACGTTCCGATCATCGTGCACGACGTGAAGCGCGGCCGCACCGAGGTGATCTGCGGCCAGGGCCCGGCACCGGCCCGCGCCACCATCGCGCATTACAAGAGCGAAGGCCTCGACATGGTGCCCGGCACCGGCCTGCTCGCGGCCTGCGTCCCCGGCACCTTCGAATCCTGGATGATGCTGCTCCGTGACTACGGCACGATGCGCGTGCGCGATGTGCTGGAGCCCGCGATCTCCTATGCGCGCGACGGCTATCCGCTGGTCGAGCGCGCCTGCGCCACGATCCAGACCGTCGAGCAATTATTCCGCACGCACTGGCCGACATCGGCCGCCGTCTATCTCCCGAACGGCGAAGTGCCAAAGCCCGGCACGCTCTTCACCAACAAGACACTTGCGGCGACCTATGCGCGAATCCTGAGCGAGGCCGAAAGCGGCGGCGGCGGCCGCGATGCCGAGATCGAGCGCGCACGCAAGGCTTGGTCGCAGGGCTTCGTCGCGGAAGCCATCGACAAATTCTGCCGGACGCAGGACGTGATGGACGTCAGCGGCTCGCCGCATCGCGGTGTGCTGTCGGCCGACGACATGGCGCGCTGGCAGCCGACGGTCGAGGCTCCGCTCACCTACGATTATGGCCGCTACACGGTCTGCAAGGCCGGGGTCTGGAGCCAGGGTCCCGTGACGCTGCAGCAACTCGCGCTGCTGAAGGGCTTTGCCCTCGATGGGCTCGATCCGACCGGACCGGAGTTCATCCATCTCCAGATCGAATGCGCAAAACTCGCCTTTGCCGATCGCGAAAAATTCTACGGCGACCCCAAGTTCAGCGAAATCCCGATCGCAACGCTGCTGTCAGATGCCTATAACGACGAACGTCGTAAGTTGGTTACCGAGAAAGCTTCGCTCGATCTCCGGCCCGGCACGGTCGAGGGCCTTGGCGGCGTGGTCAAGCTGCGCCGAGCTGAGGGCCAGCGCGAGGCCGTCGGCGCGCTCGGCGCCGGCGAGCCAACCGTGGGGCGCTTCGGCGAGGTGCGCGGCGACACCGTGCATTTCGACATCATTGACAAGGTCGGCAACATGGTGTCCTCGACGCCGTCGGGAGGCTGGCTGCAATCCTCGCCTGTCATTCCCGAGCTGGGTTTCTGCCTCGGCAGCCGCGCACAAATGTTCGATTTGGAGGAGAACCAACCGAGCTCGCTCGCGCCGGGCAAACGGCCCCGCACCACGCTGTCGCCGACCATGGCACTGCGCGACGGCGAGCCTTATCTCGCCTGGGGCTCGCCCGGCGGCGACCAGCAGGACCAGTGGATCACGCAGTTTTTCCTCCGACACGTCCACTGCAATCTCAATCTCCAGGAGTCGATCGACGCGCCGGCCTGGCATTCCGAGCATTTCCCGATCTCGTTCTGGCCCCGCACCGCGCGCCCCGGCGTGCTCGTGATCGAGAACCGCGTGCCGAAGGCGACGATCGAGAACCTGCGTGAGCGCGGACATATCGTCGAGGTCGGTCCGGACTGGTCCGAAGGCCGCCTCACCGCGGCCTCGCGCGTCGGTCCGCGCCGCCGCGCCGCCGCCAATCCGCGCGGCATGCAGGGCTACGCCGCAGGACGCTAAAGGCAGCACATGACCTGGTCGATCATCGCGCGCGATTCTGCTACCAGCCAGTTTGGCATCGCCGTTGCCACGCGCTTCTTCGCCGTCGGCGCGCGTGTCCCCTACATCGCGGCGGGCCTTGGCGCCATCGCGACGCAGGCTTTCGTCAATCCTTATTACGGTATCGACGGCGTCAAGCTGCTGCGTGAGGGCCTCAACGCGCACGACGTGCTGGCCGCCCTGCTCGCGACCGACGACGGCCGCGAGAGCCGCCAGATTCACATCATGGACGCCAGCGGCGCGATTGCCGCGCATACCGGGCGCGACTGCGTGGATTGGTGCGGGCACATTGCGGGCAGCGGTTTCTCGATCGCCGGCAACATGCTCGCGGGCGCCGACGTGCTCGACGAGACCGCAAAAACCTATATCGCCAATGACAGCCTGCCCTTCCCGCGCCGCCTGCTTGCCGCGCTGCGCGCGGGCGAGGCCGCTGGCGGCGACAAGCGCGGCAAGCAGTCCGCCGCGCTCCTGATCCACGGCGAGGAGGAATGGCCGGCGCTGGACCTGCGCGCCGACGATCATCCCGATCCGCTCGGCGAGCTCGAGCGGCTCGAGCGCGTCAGCCACGAACTCTGGGTCCACTTCCGCGTTTCCATGCCAACCCGGCAGAACCCTGCCGGCAACACCGATCGCAGCGTCATCGACGCCAGCATCGCCGCAGCGCGCGCAATACGCTCATGAACCCGAGCCCCCTCATCGAGATCAGCGATCTGCGCATTCATTTTCACGGCGACGACGGCCGCGTCACCCATGCGGTCGACAGCGTCGATCTCAGCGTCGCCAATGGCGCGACGCTCGGCCTCGTCGGCGAATCCGGCTGCGGCAAGAGCGTGACGTCGCTGGCGATCATGGGCCTGCTGCCGAAGCAGAGCGCGGAGATCTCCGGCGCGATCCGCTTCGACGGTTTCGACCTGCTTAAGACGTCGGACCAGACGTTGCGGGACCTCCGCGGCAACCGGCTCGCGATGATCTTTCAGGAGCCGATGACCTCGCTCAATCCGAGCTTCACCATCGGCGACCAGATCATCGAGACGATTTTGCGCCACCGCGGCGGTTCGCGCAGGAGTGCGCGCGAGCGGGCGATCGATCTGCTGCGTCGCGTCCACATCCCCTCGCCCGAGCGGCGGATCGACGAATATCCGCACAAGCTCTCCGGCGGCATGCGCCAGCGCGTCATGATCGCGATGGCGCTCGCCTGCGACCCGCGGCTGCTGATCGCGGACGAGCCGACCACCGCGCTCGATGTCACGCTGCAGGCGCAGATCCTGGAGCTGATGCGCGAATTGAAGGCGGCGAGCGGCGCTGCCATCATCCTGATCACCCACGATCTCGGCGTCGTCGCCGAAGTCTGCGACGAGGTCGCGGTGATGTATGCCGGCGAGATCGTCGAGCGCGCGCCGGTGGACGAGCTGTTCTCAGCGCCGCAGCATCCCTACACCGTCGGCCTGCTCGGCTCGATCCCGCGGCTTGACCATCGCGCCGACCAGCTCGCCACGATCGAGGGCATGGTCCCGAACATGATGCAGCCGCCCGCGGGATGCCGCTTCGCCGCACGCTGCCCCTTCGTGCTGGACGCCTGCACCAAGGCGCCGCCCCCGCTGCTCGAAGTCAGCCCCGGCCACCTCTCGCGCTGCCTGCGCGCCCCGCTCGAACGTCTGGTGTCGTGATGGCTCTGCTCGAGGTTCAGGGTCTGCTCAAGCATTTCGTCGCCGAGCGTTCGCTGTTCGGCCGGGCGCTGGCGCATGTCAAAGCCGTCGATGGCGTTTCCTTCTCGCTCGATGCCGGCAAGACGCTAGCGCTGGTCGGTGAATCCGGCTGCGGCAAATCCACCGTTAGCCGCCTGGTGCTGCGGCTGATCGAGCCGGATGCAGGCACGATCCGTTTCGAAGGCCGCGATCTGCTCTCGCTCGACGCCGGCGCACTGCGCGCCTTTCGCCGCGAGGCGCAGATCATCTTCCAGGACCCCTACGCCTCGCTCAATCCGCGCATGACCGTCGGCCAGATCCTGACCGAGCCGCTGGCGCTGCACAATCTGGTGCCGCCCGCCCGGCGGCGCGAACGCGTCGAGGAGATCCTGCGGCTGGTCGGGCTGGAGCCGCGGCTGGCGCGTCGTTACCCGCACGAGTTTTCCGGCGGCCAGCGCCAGCGTATCGCCATCGCCCGCGCGCTCGCGGTCGAGCCGAAACTGATCATCTGCGATGAGCCGGTCTCGGCGCTCGACGTCTCGATCCGCTCGCAGATCCTCAATCTGCTGCGCGAGCTGCAGGACCGGCTCGGGCTGGCCTACATTTTCGTCTCGCACGACCTCGCGGTGGTCAAGCACATCGCCGACCACGTGGCGGTGATGAATCTCGGCCAGATCGTCGAGACGGCGGCGGCGGACGCGCTGTTTGCCGCACCGCGTCATCCCTACAGCCGGGCTCTATTGTCCGCGATTCCCGTGCCTAAACCGCGGGCAAAGCGCAGCCGCATTGTGCTGCAGGGCGAAATCCCCAGCGCGCTCAATCCGCCGCCGGGATGCCGCTTCCACACCCGCTGCCCCTACGTGGTCGACCGTTGCCGCAACGAAATGCCTCAGCTCGTGCAGGATGGCATCGGACATGCAACGGCATGCCACCGAACGTCGGAACTGCCGTCGTCCGAGGCGATCGTCCCAACGGACGGCGGCTTCTCCCCGGTTCTCGAAAAATTGGTCGCCGCCTTCAGCGGCGGCCCGGAAGCAGTCCGCGGCAGCGGGGTTAGTTCATTGGGGACGAACCCGGCATAGCCGTAAAACAGAGGTTGAGAGCGATGAGTCCTATGCGTTTGGCACTCCTGGCGTCGGCATTGCTGACGTCGCTCGTAGGCGCGGCCCAAGCCCAGACCACACTTCGCATCGGCATCGCCGAGGATCCTGACATCCTCGATCCCAGCATCGGCCGCACCTATGTCGGCCGCATCGTGTTCTCCGCCTTCTGCGACAAGCTGTTCGACATCGACGAGAAGCTCAACATCGTGCCGCAGCTCGCGCTGTCGCATGAGACCTCGCCCGACGGCAAGGAGATGACTATCAAGCTCCGGCCCAACGTGAAATTCCACGACGGCGAGCCGCTCGACGCGGAAGCCGCAAAGTTCTCGATCGAGCGTCACATGACGCTGCCGACCTCGTTCCGCAAGTCCGAGCTCGCCAGCGTCGACCATGTCGAAATCGTAGACCCTCTGACCATCAAGCTGGTGCTTAAGACACCTTACTCCCCGCTGATCGCCCAGCTGACCGACCGCTCCGGCATGATGGTGTCGCCGAAGGCTGCCAAGGAGGCCGGCGACAAGTTCGGCCTGCATCCGGTCTGCGCCGGTCCCTACAAGTTCGTCGAGCGCGTGCAGCAGGACCGCATGGTCTTCGAAAAATTCGCCGACTATTGGAACAAGGACAACATCCATATCGACCGGGTGGTCTTCCTGCCGATCGTTGACGCCACGGTGCGCCTTGCCAACCTGAAGTCCGGCGGACTCGATCTGATCGAGCGCGTGCTCGCCACCGACATCAAGGACGTGCGTGCGGATTCGCGGCTCGTGCTGTCGACGGCACCGGAGCTCGGCTATTACGGCCTGACCGTCAATATCGGCAACGACAAAGCAAAGGGGCCGCTCAGCCAGTCGGCGAAAGTACGCCAAGCGCTCGATCTGTCGATCGATCGCGAAGCTCTCAACCAAGTTGTCTTTAACGGCGAGTTCACCCCAGGCAATCAATGGGTCAGCCCGACACATCCCTATTACCAGAAGGCGTTCCCGGTCCACGGCCGCGACGTCGCGAAGGCCAAGGCGCTGCTGAAGGAAGCGGGCATCACCTCGCCGGTGACCGTCGACTACATGATCCCCAAGGGCGCGGAGAACGAAGCGGTTGCCCAGGTGATCCAGTCGATGGCGGCGGAAGCGGGCTTCGACATCAAGATCCGCGCGGTCGAATTCGCGACCACCTTCAAGCAGGCCCAGGCCGGCGAGTTCCAGATCTTCCAGATCAACTGGAGCGGCCGCATCGATCCCGACGGCAACTCCTACATCTTCATGCGCAGCAAGGCACCGCAGAACGATGGCGTCTATTCGAACCCGGAAGCCGACAAGCTGATGGAAGACGGCCGGCTGACCGCCAAATTCGATGAGCGCAAGGCGATCTACGAAAAGCTGACCGGGATCGTGCTCAACGATTTGCCGATCATCTACATCTACCACCGCACGCTTCTGATTGCGCATACGACTAAACTCCAGGGCTATAAGCAGATGCCAGATGGCCTCGTGCGCGTGGTCGGGCTGAAGTTCAAGTGAGCGTGGCCTCGCCTGACACGCGGCCGGCGCCATGCTGAACTTCCTCGCCCGCCGCATCGCGCAGATCGTGCCGACACTGTTCTTCGTGTCGGTGCTGATCTTCTCGCTCCAGCAATTGTTGCCAGGTGATCCAGCGCTGGTGATGGCCGGTGAGGAGCGCGATCCCGCCGTGATCGAGCAGATCCGCCAGCAATACCGGCTCGATCAGCCGATCCCCGTGCAGTACGTTTATTGGCTCAAGGGCGTTCTATCAGGCAATTTCGGTGAATCGCTGCGCAACAAGATGCCGGTGCGCGAGCTGATCGCGCAGAAGCTGCCGGTGACGCTCCAGCTCGGCTCGATGGCAATGTTGATCGCGCTCTTGATCGGCATTCCCGCCGGCATCGTCTCCGCCGTGAAAAGGGGCACCGTCTGGGATTATGGTGCCAATTTGTTCGCGCTGTGGGGCATCTCGACGCCGAATTTCTGGCTCGGCATCATGCTGATCTTCCTGTTCTCGATCGAACTCGGCTGGCTGCCGGCGTCCGGCTACGTGCCGTTGACTGAGAACTGGCGCGCGAGCCTCGCCGCCACCATCATGCCGGCCTTCGTGCTCGGCAACGCAATTTCCGCGGTCCTAATGCGGCACACCCGGAGCGCCATGCTGCAGGTGCTGGAAAGCGACTATGTCCGCACCGCGCGCGCCAAGGGATTGTCCGAACGCTCGGTCATCCTCAAGCACGCCATGCGCAACGCACTCACGCCAATCATTACGCTCGGCGCGCTCGAGCTCGGCACGCTCTTGTCGGGCGCGGTTCTGACTGAGCAGATCTTCTCCATTCCGGGCTTCGGCAAACTGATCGTGGACGCCGTGTTCAACCGCGACTACGCGGTGGTACAGGGCGTCGTGCTGGTGACGGCGACGGTCTACATCACACTGAACCTGGTTGCCGATGTCGCCTACATCCTCGTCAATCCGCGGCTACGGGGCTAGACTCATGACTGATGCCGCCCTGCCCGCTGCTCCCATCGCGCAAGCTGACGAGCTGGACAGCCCGGCGCGTCGCGCCCGGCGGCGCCTGTTCAAACGCAAGGCCGCAGTGTTCGGACTTGTCATGATCAGTTTGTTCGTCGGCTTCGCGGCTCTCGCGCCGCTCGTCGTTCCCTACGATCCCATCGCGACGAGCTGGAGCCTGGTTCGCAAGCCGCCCACGGCGGCGCACTGGTTCGGCACCGACGAGCTCGGTCGCGACATCCTGAGCCGCGTCGTCTACGGCGCCCGCGCCTCGCTGCTCGCCGGCCTCACCTCGGTGGCGATCGCTCTGGGCGTCGGCGTTCCGCTCGGCCTGCTTGCCGGCTATCGCGGCGGCTTCGTCGATGCACTGATCAGCCGGATGACTGACGCGATGCTGGCCTGCCCATTCCTGATCCTGGCGATCGCACTCGCCGCATTCCTCGGTCCGAGCCTTGGCAACGCCATGATCGCGATCGGCATCTCGGCAACCCCGATTTTCATCCGCCTGACCCGCGGCCAGGTGCTGGTTGTCAAGGCTGAGGACTTTGTCGAGGCGGCGCGCGCGCTCGGCAATCCGCCGTGGCGGATCGCGTTCTCGCACATCCTGCCGAACATCCTGCCGGCACTGCTAGTGCAGGCGACGCTGTCGATTGCGGCCGCCATTATCGCCGAAGCCGCGCTGTCCTTCCTTGGCCTCGGCCAGCAGCCGCCGGCGCCATCCTGGGGCAGCATGCTCAACGCAGCGCAGCGCTTCCTGACCCAGGCGCCGTGGATGGCGATCTGGCCGGGGCTTGCGATCTTCCTCGTGGTGCTGTCGCTGAACCTGCTCGGCGACGGCCTGCGCGACGCGCTCGATCCACGCCAGCGCTAGATCACGACCTCGCGCATCACGCGGCGGCAATCCATCTCGTATTCGAGATCGACCACCGGCGGCCGGGCATAGTGCCAGGTCAGGCCGGACCGCAACGCCCCGCGGCGGACGAGTTCGTCGACCAGCGCGTGGTGGAAGTTGTGCACGGAATAGGCCTGCACGCCGGTCGTGTCCTTCCAGCCGAAGCCGAAGGCCGTCATCCTGTTCTCCATCTGGGACGTCGTCGTGAAGCGCACCTTCTCGCGAAGGCCTTCCGGGCTGAGGTCGCGGTAGCGCACGGTGCGCTCGACATAGGTCCCGCCGCCCTCGCGCGCCTCGGCGCCGCCGGAAATCACGAAGCTCGGCGTCTTCGAGCTTGTCGGCCGCGTGAAGGAGAACGCGTAGAACGACGGCTCGGCCGGTGGATCGATCTCTGGACAGACATTGCTGCGCGCCACCGGATTTGTGGTGCCGTCGAAGATGCCCCATTCGGACAACGTCTTCACATAGTGCAGGTTGAACGCGCGAAAACCTTCTTCGCTGAAGGCCGCGGGCGAGCGCAGTTCGCAAGCGCAGAAGGCCGTCAGCGGCCGCCCCGCCTCCTGGATATGCTTCGCGGCAAGCGCAAAGCCTTCTGCGAGCGGCACCAGCCGGTCGAAGCGGACGCGCTCGATCTCATAGCCATCGTCTGCGGCCGCACCGGCCGAATACTGGAATACGGACGGAATGAAACGGTAGTTGCCGGCGGAGAATTCACCAACCATGTCGGACTCCTATTCCAGTTGCATGCGAATGCCCTTGTCGCCGTTAAGCAGGCGCTTCAGGTGAAAGCCGGCCAGGGAATCGCCGGCATGCATGCCGACCAGCGCCGCGAAGGCAGGCATGGCGGCGGCATCACCGGCTTCCATCTTGGCAAAAGCTTCGGAATACAGCGCCGTTTCCGGCGCAGCGAATTGGGCCGGCGTCAGCGGCTCGAACGCGCGCAACGCTTCGCTGCGTCCGCGCAGCATCAGCTCCCCGACGGGACGACCTCGAAAATTCTCAGCCGCCTCGGCGATGCCGGCACTGACGCAAATCCGCGTGCCCAGATGCTTGTTCGCGGCTTCCAGTCGCGCCGCGATGTTGATGGAGTCGCCATACGCGGTGTAGTCGAAAAACCGGTTGCCGCCGAAATTTCCGACCAGTGCCGGCCCGGCGTGAATGCCGATGCGGGTGGTGCCGAAATTCACCCCTCTCGGCTTCCAGCGCGCGGAAAAATCCTCCGCCCAGGCGTCGAGCTCGTGCGCGCAGGCAACCGCACGCGTCGCATAATCGGGCTGATCTCCGGGCGCATTGAAGAGCACCTGGATTGCATCGCCGATGATCTTGGCAACCGTCCCCTCATGCGTGAAGACGATTTCGGTCATGCCGCCGACATATTCGTTGAGAAGCGCGCCCAGCGTCTCCGGCGGCGCACTCTCGACCAGCGAGGTGAAGCCCGTTATATCCGTGAAGATGGTCGCGATATCGCGCCACTGCACTTCGATTCCCTCGCTCTCACCGCCGGCCGCCAGACGCTTGGCGAGCTCGGGCGAGAAATGACGCGAGAGCGCGGCGTGAGCGCGCTCGGCTTCCGTCTGGCGGCGCCGCACCTCCCGCAGCATCTCGATATGGCGGATGGTCTTCTCGATCGTCATCTCCAGGTCGGCGAAATCGATCGGTTTGGTCAGAAAGTCGAACGCGCCGCGGTTCATCGCAGTGCGAATGTTGCTCATATCGCCATAGGCCGACAAGATGATGGTGGACTTCTTGTCGTCCGCTTCCTGGAGCTTCGCCAGCAGCGACAACCCATCCATCCTTGGCATGTTGATGTCGGAGACCACCATGTCGACATGCGGATTCTGCTCGAGCGATTGCAACGCCTCGACGCCGTCTCGCGCGAACATGATGGTCACCGACCCATCGCGAATCTGCTTGCGGAATTTTTGCAGGACCAACGCCTCGAGATCCGGCTCGTCGTCGACGAAGAGGATGGTCGCGGTCATGCGGCTTTCTCGAGCCTTGTGTCGATTTCCTGCCGCAGCAGCGCGAAATCGATCGGCTTGGTGAGGAGTGCGACCGCGCCGCGCTCGATCGCCTTCCGGCGCGTCTCGGCGTCGCCATAGGCGGTGATCATGATGACGGGAACGTCCGGATGCGCAAGACGCACCTTCGGCAGCATGTCGAGCCCGCTCATGCCGGGCATGTTGATGTCGGACAAAATCAGGATCAACGAGGGATCGCGCACCTCGGCGGCGAGCTTCAGCGCATCGGGTGCCGACGACGCGAATTCCATCTGGAAGCGGCCGGCGCGCAAATCGCGCCGAAACTGCTGCCGGAACAGCGCCTCGACGTCGGGCTCGTCATCGACGACCAGGATGTAAACGTTCAAGTCTTGCCTCCGGAAGTGCCGTCCGCCGCCATTACGCGCGGCAGGGTGATGATGAATTCGGTGAATACGCCTGGTGCGGTGTTCACGTCGATCGTGCCGCCGTGCTGTTTCACCACGATGTCATGGCTCATGGAAAGGCCGAGCCCGGTGCCCTCGCCAGCCGGCTTGGTGGTGAAGAAGGGATTGAACATCTTCTCCTTCACCTCGGACGGGATCCCGGTGCCGTTGTCGCGAATGCGGATTTCGACCCTGTCGCCGAGCGTTCTGGTTGCTGCGCGCAGGGTGGGCTCGAAGGCGTCTGCGGCGCTCTCCTTGCGCTGGGCAGTGGCGTAGAAGCCATTCGAGATCAGATTGAGGACGACTCGCGTAATTTCCTGCGGATAGATATCGACCATGCCTGCGGCGGGGTCGAAGCCGCGCTCTATCGTGACGTTGAAGCCAGGCTTCTCGGCTCGCGCGCCGTGATAGGCGAGGTTGAGGCTTTCCTCGACGATGGCATTGATGTCCGCCGGACGGCGCTCTCCGGAGCCCTCGCGCGAATGCAGGAGCATGTTCCTGACGATGGAATCGGCGCGCTTGCCGTGCTGCACCACCTTTTCGAGGTTGCTCCTGAGCATGCCAGTCAGCTCGTCGACCTCCGCCTTCGTCTTGCCGTCGAGCGAGGCCGCCTGCAGCGCCTCGTTGAGCTCGTCGATCAACTCGGTCGACACCGCCGAGAAATTGTTGACGAAATTGAGTGGGTTCTTGATCTCGTGCGCGATTCCCGCCGTGAGCTGGCCGAGCGACGCGAGCTTCTCGGTCTGGACCAGGCGGTCCTGCGCGGTGCGAAGATCGTCGAGGGATTGCGACAGCTCCGTCGTGCGCTTGCGCAATTCGTTCAGCAGTCGCGTATTCTCGATGGCGATGACGGCTTGCTTCGTGAAGTTCTCAACCAACGCGATTTGCTTGTCGGTGAACGGCCGGACCTCCTTGCGATAAACCGCGACGGTTCCGATCAGCTCGCTTTCCCTCATCATGGGCACGATTACGATCGTACGGGCGCCGGCGACGTCTGAGATTCCACGAATGGTCGGACCTCCGGCAAGATAGGCCGGAGTTTGTTGCACATCGTGAACGTGGACGACTTGACGTGTTCTGACGACCACGGCAAGCGCGCTCTCCGGATGGGGACGGATCGCCATATCTTTCCGCGAAGCCGCGAACGCAGGCGGCACATTGTAGTCCGCAGCAATTGTGAAATTCTCTCCATCCCACAAATTCATGACGCCGAAACTCGCGCCACAGACTCGTGTGGCATTCTCGAGCATCTTGTGGAACACCGGTGCGAGTTCGCCCG
Organism: Bradyrhizobium sp. 155; assembly: GCF_023101105.1. Taxonomy (NCBI): domain Bacteria; kingdom Pseudomonadati; phylum Pseudomonadota; class Alphaproteobacteria; order Hyphomicrobiales; family Nitrobacteraceae; genus Bradyrhizobium; species Bradyrhizobium sp. 155. The sequence goes on from NZ_CP064704.1 coordinate 5,408,939, forward strand.
GAGACGAACTGATGACCTGCAACACTTCCGACGTCGCCGTCTGCTGCTCGAGCGACTCGGTCAACTCGGCGGTTCTCACCTCGACCTTCTTCTCCAGGTCCGCATAGGATTCCTGCAGGCGCTCGCCCATGTCATTGAACTGGTCCGCGAGCCCCTCCAGTTCGTCTCCGGTTCGGATCGAGATGCGCTGGGAGAAATCGCCACTGCCGATGCGCTCGGCACCGCTGCGCAGCGCCTGGATCGGCCCGACCATGCGGCGCGCGAGGAATATCCCGGCAAGCACCGCGAAGATCGACGCCGCGAGCAGCACGAATGCAAGCCGTTCCAACGCGGCATAGAGCGTCGCATAGGCCTCCTCGACCGGGAGCTCGACGAACATGGTCCAGTGCAGCGGCGCGATCGGGGCCGACGCGGTCAGCACCGTCTGTCCCTGGAGATTGCGCGCTTCGGAAAGCGGGTCGAACGCGGCGCTGCCTCCGGCAAGCGCGGCGCGCACCTGGGTGAGACCAGACATGTCGGTGTTGCGCAGGACCAGGCTGATATCGGGGTGCGCGATCAGGCGTCCCTCCGGACCCACCACGTAGGCGTGTCCGTGCTCGCCGACCTTGATCTGGGACACGACGTCCCAGATCAGCTTGAGATTGACCTCCGCGATACTGACGCCGGCATCCTTGCGCGACCCAGCCTGCGCCAGGGTCATATACGGCTCGGACTCCCTGCGGAAATAGACCGGACCGTAATAGACCTTGTGCGCGACCGCCTCGGTAAACTTCGGATCCTCCGACAGGTCGATCCCGCTGTCGGTCGCGTCCATGGCAAGCCGCGAGACCCGCAGCCGCTCCTTGCCGGTCGCATCGACCTGCGCGAGCTCGGTGACCGCAGGGACCTGGCGCAGCAGCCGCAGCGCATCGAAGCGGCGCTGCTCGAGCGAGCCCGCCGACCAGGGCAGCTGCGTGGTCCAGCCGAGCTGGCTCTCGATCTCCTTGACGAACTGACCGATCTTGGCAGCGGCCGCCTCGGCCTGTTCATGCTGAACCCGGATCAGCGCGGCCTTGTGCTCGCGATAATAAAAGACGACCTCGAACAGGCCGTTGGCCAGCAGCGCGATCGCGACGACGGCCACGAACAACGCGACATATTTGGTGAACAGCCGCGTCCTGATCCCCTGCCCCGGCATCGTACCGGACGCGACGCCATCCCCCGCGGCGCTCGGCAGCGTCCGTGCTTGCGGGGTGTCGGGATGGAGGGGAAGGCTCATCCCGCTGAACCTAGCAAGAAGACCGGACCTTGTCTCTCGCGAGCGCGGGAAAGCCTGATGGCAGCCGGGCCCCCGAGGCAAATAGAAAAGGGCGGCAGCGGATTGGCCGCTGCCGCCCTCGGGTTCGCTTTATCGGCGGCCTCAGGTCGGCCGCAGCGCCTTGGCGTTGAGGTCGAGGTCGTTGACCTGCTTGTTCCGCTCGGAATCGGCCGCCGCGCGATGGTCGGTCGCCAGCACCACGTAGACCGCCGGCAACACGAACAGCGTGAACAACGTGCCGATCGACATGCCGGCCACGACCACCAGACCGATCGAGAAGCGGCTGGCGGCCCCTGCGCCGGTCGCGGTCAGGAGCGGGATCAGGCCCGTCACCATCGCGGCCGTGGTCATGAGGATCGGCCGCAGACGAATACGGGCCGACATTTCGATGGCGGAGCGGCGATCGAGCCGCTCGTTGATCTGGAGCTCGTTGGCGAACTCCACCATCAGGATGCCGTGCTTGGTGATCAGGCCCACCAAGGTCAGCAGGCCGACCTGGGTGTAGATGTTCATGGTCGCCACGCCGAAGAACAGCGGGATCAGTGCGCCAACGATCGCCATTGGCACCGAGATCATGATGACCAGCGGATCGCGCAAGCTCTCGAACTGCGCCGCCAGTACCAGGAAGATGATGATCAGCGCGAAGCCGAAGGTGATCGCGAGCTGGTTGCCTTCCTGCACATACTGTCTGCTGTCAGCCAGATAAGCATGGCTGAAGCCTTGCGGCAGGTTTTTGGCCTCGCTCTCGAGGAAGTCGACCGCCGCACCGACGGTCACGCCGGGCATCGGCACGGCCGAGAAGGTCGCTGAATTGAGCTGATTGTAATGTGTCAGCGAATTCGGCTCGGTCTTGGTCTCGATCGACACAACCGTCGAGAGCGGAAGCTGCTGGCCGGTATTGGTGGTCACGTAGTAGCCGGCGAGCGATTCCGGCGAGAGCCGCTGGCCGCGCGGCACCTGCGGGATAACTTGATAGGAACGGCCCTCGAGGTTGAAGCGGTTGATGTAGTTGCCGCCGAGCAGCACCGCGAGCGTGCTGCCGAGGTTCTGCATGTTGACGCCGAGATCCTGCGCCTTGGTGCGGTTGATCGTCACCTTCACGTTCGGCTGGTTGTAGGCAAGATCACTGTCGGAGACGATGAACATTCCGCTCTTGCGGGCGGCGGCCTTCAGCTTCTCCATCTGTTCGTAGACAGTCTGGAAGCTGGCGGTGGAGTTGATCACCATCTGCACCGGGAGGCCGCCCGGACCGCCCGGCAGCGGCGGCAGGTTGAAAGCGAACGCCTGCACGCCCTCGATCTTGGAAAGCTCGGCTTGCACCAGCGACTTCAGCTGGATCGACGAGCGCTTGCGCTCCTCCCAGGGCTTGAGCAGCATGCCGGCGATACCGCCCTGCGGGCCGTTGATGCCGTTCAGCACGAAGCGCAGATCGGTCTCGGGGAATTTCTGGAATTCCTTGTCGAGCTTCTCGCCGTAAAAATCGACATAGTCGATATTGGCGTATTTCGGCGCCTTGGTCACCGCGAACACGATACCCTGGTCTTCCTCAGGCGCCAGCTCCTTCGACGTGTGCATGTAAAGGAAGCCGACGAGCCCGAGGATGGTCACCGCAAACAGGCCGGTGATGGCCTTGTAGTCGAGCGAGCGGTCGAGCCTGCGCCCGTACCACCGCGTCAGCGCGCCAAACACCTTGTTGACGAACTTGGCGAAGCGCCCCTCTTCCGTGTTCTTCAGCAGCACCGAGCACATCATCGGTGAGAGCGTCAGCGCGATCACGCCGGACACGATCACCGAGCCCGCAAGTGTGAAGGCGAATTCGCGGAACAGCGAGCCGGTCAGACCGCCGAGGAAACCGATCGGAGCGTACACGGCTGCGAGCGTGATGGTCATCGAGACGACGGGACCCACGATTTCGCGCGCGCCTTCCAGCGACGCCTGGACCGGCGTTTTCCCTTCCTCCAGATGACGATGGATGTTTTCCACCACGACGATGGCGTCGTCGACCACGAGGCCGATCGCCAGCACCATCGCGAGCAGGGTCAACAGGTTGAAGCTGAAGCCCAGCGCCAGCATCAGCGTGCAGACGCCGATCATCGACAACGGGATGGTGACAACGGGAATGATGACCGAACGGAACGACGCCAGGAACAGGAAGATCACCACGATCACGATGATCACGGCTTCACCCAGTGTCTTCTCGACCTCGTCGATCGAGGATTGGATGAACTTGGTCGAATCGTAGGCGACCTTCATCTTCATCGACGGTGGCAGATTGCGCTCCAGCTCGGGGAATAGCGCCCGCACGCCCTTGACCAGCGTCAGCGGGTTGCCCTGCGGCGTTGCCTGCACACCGATGAAGATGGCGTGCTCGCCGTTGAAGGCGACGCTCGCGTCCGTGCTTTGGGCCGCAAGTTCGACGGTGGCGATGTCCTCCATCCGCACGAAGCCGCCGTCCTTGGCCTTGACGATCATCTTCTTGAACTGGTTGACGTCGGTCAGGCCCGTATTGGTCGATACGTTCGAGACGATGAGATAACCCTTGGTCTGCCCCGCCGCTGACTGGAAGTTGTTGGCGGTGATCGCGGTCGCGACATCCGCAGGCGACACGTTGCGGCCGGCCATCTTGAGAGGATCAAGCCACAGCCGCATCGCAAAGGTCTGGCCGCCGAGAATGTCGGCGGAGGCGACGCCGTCGACGGTCGACAGCACCGGTTGCACAACGCGCGTCAGGTAGTCGGAGATCGCCGAGCCCGACAGCTCTTCGGACGAGAATCCGAGATACATCACGGCCGTGGTCTGGCCCGTGGTCTTGGTGACGATGGGATCGTTGGATTCCTTCGGAATCAGGTATTTGACCGAGTTCGTCTTGGCCAGAACTTCGGTCAGCGCCTGGTTCGGATCGAAGTTCAGCTTGATGTAGACCTGGATCGTCGAGGTGCCGAGCACCGAGGACGAGGTGATGTAATCAACACCTTCGGCGGAGGCGACCGCCTGCTCGATCGGCGTGGTGATGAAGCCCTGGATCAGGTCCGCGGACGCGCCCGGATAGACGGTCGTGATGTTGATGACCGTGTTCGACAGCTTCGGATATTGCCGGATCGGCAGCGTCGTCGCCGCGCGCAGGCCGATCAGCAGGATCAGCAGGCTGACGACGACCGACAGGACCGGGCGTTTGATGAAAATATCAGTAAAGCGCATCGCGGCGATCTCGATTTCTTTGACTTGCAAAGCGCATGACCCGGCCGTGCCGGATCATGCTGCAACGTGTACGATGTCAGTAGCGCGGCGGCTGCGCCGGGATCTGCGGAGCCGGGTCGGTCGAAATCGACACCGCCGCGCCCGATTGCAGCTTGAGCTGGCCGACGGCGACGACCTTGTCGCCCGGCTTCACGCCCTTGACGATTTCGACGCGGCCTTCGACCCGGTTGCCGGTCTGCACGAAAGTGCGCACCGCGCTCAGGCTGGTCTTGCCGTCGGCTTCCTTCTTCTCGGTGATCACGAACACCGAGTCGCCGTACAGCGTGTAGTCGACCGCCGTCTCCGGCACGGTGACTACGGCCGGCTTGTCCGGCAGCACCACCGTGGTGGTCACGAACATGCCGGGCTTCAGGATCTTCTCCGGATTAGCGATGGTCGCCTGCACGCGGATGTTACGGGTGTCGGTCGAGATCTGCGGCTCGATCGTGGTGATCTTGGCGTCGAAGGTGCGGCCGGGATAGGCGTCGACCTTCAGCCGGACCGGTTGACCGACCTTGAGGCTGCCCGAGTCCTTTTCCGTCACCGTGAAATTGGCCCACAGCTCCGACAGATCCGTCAGCGAAACGATGGCCGTGCCGGCGGTCAGATACTGGCCGACCTCGACCTTGCGGACGCCGAGATCGCCGGAGAACGGCGCGCGGACCAGCTTCTGCGAGATCAACGCTTCGGTCTTGGCGATACCCGCCTGCGCCTGATCGTACGCGGCCTGCGCGGTGTCGACGGTTGCCTGCGGCCCGAACTGGCGCGACGCCAGTTGCTTGGCGCGATCGAGCGACAGCTGTGCGACGGTGGCCTGCGCCTTGTAATTGGCGAGGTCGCCCTGCTCCGGCGCGTCGAACATCTGCACGAGCGGTGTGCCGGCCTCGACATGCGTGCCCGGCTCGAACTTGATCTCGGTGACACGGCCGTTGACGTCGGCGCTGACGTCGACCTGGTGCACGGCGGCGAGACCACCGACGGCGGTCAACAGGTTCGGCACCACCTCGGACTTCGCCTCGGCGGCGCTGACCGCGACCGGCGGCGGCTTGTTGTTGGCGAAGAACTGCTTGATCATCTGGCCGCGGAAATAATTGAACCAGACGAGGCCACCGACGAGCACGGCCAGAAGCGTGCCGACGACGATGAACCAGAGCACCGGCCGGACCGGACGCTTGGGAGCCTTGTTGTCGATCGGTTCGCCCGAAATCTTGTGTTCGGTCACGATGTTCATGTCATGCACTTTCTGCAATCGCCGTCTTGCCCGCACAACCGGCCTGATCGCGGCCCAAATGCGAAACAATTGCGGCGTCGTTAAGTCCGATACCCCTCAGGAGAAACTCACAGAGCTGCCGCTCGAGGTCGTTCGCCTTGCCGTAAGCGAGACACGGCGTGGCCGGCAGCCTGGTCAGCGCAGCCGTCATCACGGTGTGATGCGCAAACCAGAACAGGTTGAGCGGTTCGCCGTTGTATGGCCGCGCGTCCCCCGCGGCAACCGCACGCTCGAGCGAGGCGACGAAGGCCGCCCCGATCAGCGCCTCGATCTTGGCATATAGCAACCGGGCAAATTCGCCATCCTCCAAATGACTCGTGGTCATCAGTCGCAGGCGCTGGGCCTCTTCCTGGTCAGGGCCATCGGCGATGTGCATGAAATGCCCGACCATGCCGCGGATCACTTCGACCAACGTAGCGGTCGACGGCTCACGTTCGAGCAGCTCCATGAGCGCCGGGTCCGCCTCGCATTCATCGCTGAGAATTTCGGCGTAAAGCGCGGCCTTGGACGGGAAATGCTTGAACAGTAGCGCTTCGGAAATGGCAGCGGCGGCCGCCACGCTCTTGGTCGTGGTGCCGGTATAGCCGTGTCGGGCAAAGCAACGCTTTGCGGCGCCGAGGATCAATTGACGCCTCAGGTCGCTCGTCATACGCAATGAGCTCATGCTAGTGAGTAAGCACTCACCCACGCAAAAGTCAAGCCGAATGGTGCGATGCAACCTACAAGAATCGTCTCTTAGAGGTATCCCAAGTTCTAAATCGGGCGGAAGCCGAGGTCGCCGCGGATCCGGTTGAGAATGTAAGTCCCATCCCGGCTGGGCAAAATCCGCTCCAGATTGGCGCTGTCGATCTTCACATTGGCAAAGCGCGGCCCGACCGTGACGTCGTGGACGGCTTTGGCGAAGGCCTCCACCTCGGCCATGGTCGTCACAGACCGGCTATCCCCGATGCCGCAGGCCCGGGCGACGCCGACCAGGTCGGCGGCCGCGGCCGTGTGGCTGGTCTGACCGCCGGTCTCACCATAGGCCTCGTTGTCGAGCACCGCGATCGAGAGATTGGACGGCTTTTGCAGACCGATAGTGGCAAGGCTGCCCATGCCCATCAGCATCTCGCCGTCGCCGGTGATGACCAGCACCGGCAATTTTGGCTGCGCCAGAGCGAGGCCCAACCCGATCATCGCCGCCCCGCCCATGCCGCCCCAGAGGTAGAAATTGCGCGCATGATCGCCGGCCGCGCACATGTCGTTGGTGGAGGCGCCGAGGCCGCCGATCGCAACCACGTCCTTGCGGTCCGCGAGAAGCGTGGACACCACCTGACGGCGGTCGAGGAGATTGGCCTTGCTCATTTGGTGAAAACCTTGGCGCCGATCAGGCGCTGCGACAGCAGGACGGCGGTGGGTGTGAGCGCGTTATAGGCCTGCGCGGCCGCCGCCTCTAACACGGCCGGCACCTCGGCTGCGTTAGACGCCCGCAGCACCTTGACACCCGAGAGCTCGAACACGCCCTGCGTGGTCGATCCCATCGGCACCTGCCATGGATTGAACTCGCCCCACTCGCCACGCATCGTCACCAGCGTGAGGAAGGGAAAGCGCAGGATCGGGATCAGCGAGAGCATGTTAATGCAATTGCCGACCCCGCTCGACTGCATCAACAGCACGCCGCGCTGGCCCCCCGTCCAGGCGCCGGCGAGAAGCGCCACGCCCTCCTCCTCCGTCGTGAGCGGAATGCCGCGCATCGTGGACGATGCCAGCACGCGCTGGATCAGCTTTGAATGGCCGGCGTCGGGCACGTAGGGCACCTGCCGAACGTCGAAGCGTTGCAAGGTCGCGAAAATATCGTCGGGCCAATGAGTGCTGGACTCGGCGGCCGTGTCGGCAGCGTCAGCGCGGGCGTGCATTTTCCTGTCCGGTCGGCTTGCAAATCGCGGCTCGACTGTAGACGGTGAACCGAGCCGCTCAAAAGAGCGAATACAGCATATCGGACTCAACCGGCGAGTATGGCGGCATGAACGCAAGTGCGAATGAACTGGCGGCCAGTTTCGATCTGGAACAGCTGACGGCGGAATTCTACCACAATCCCTACCCGACCTATCGTGCACTGCGGGAGAACGAGCCGGTCAAGCGCCTGCGCAACGGCACCGTGTTCCTGACCCGCTATGACGACCTCGTTACGACCTACAAGAACACAAAATCGTTCAGCTCGGACAAGAAGCGCGAGTTCGCGCCGAAATACGGCGACACCCCGCTCTACGAGCACCACACCACGAGCCTCGTCTTCAACGATCCGCCGGCGCATACCCGCGTGCGGCGTCTGATCATGGGCGCGCTGTCGCCGCGCGCGATCGCGGGGATGGAGCCTGACATCATCAAGCTGGTCGACGGCTTGCTTGACGCCATTGCCGCCAAAGGTGATTGCGAGCTGATCGAGGACTTCGCCGCCTCGATCCCGATCGAGGTGATCGGCAATCTGCTTGACGTGCCCCATGACGAGCGCGCGCCGCTGCGCGACTGGTCGCTGGCGATCCTGGGCGCCCTCGAACCGGTGGTGTCGCCTGAAGTGGCTGCCCGCGGCAACAAGGCGGTGACGGACTTCCTCGCCTACCTCCGAACGCTGGTCGCGCGCCGGCGCGAAAGGCCCGGCACCCCCGAGCGCGACGTGCTGACGCGCCTGATACAGGGTGAAGACAACGGCGAGCGGCTGACCGAGAAGGAGCTGCTGCACAACTGCATCTTCCTGCTCAATGCCGGCCACGAGACCACCACCAACCTGATCGGCAACGGCCTCGTGGCGCTCGACCGGAACCCGGATCAGAAGCGGCGGCTGATCGACAATCCTGAGCTGATCAAGACTGCGGTCGAAGAGATGCTGCGCTACGAGAGCTCGAACCAGCTCGGCAACCGCATGACCACGGAGCGGGTCGAACTCGGCGGCGTCATGCTCGAAGCCGGCACATCCATCACGCTCTGTATCGGCGCTGCCAACCGTGACCCCGCACAGTTTCCGGACCCGGAGAGATTCGACATCGCGCGCACGCCGAACCGGCATCTCGCCTTCGCCACCGGCGCGCATCAATGCGCCGGCATGGCGCTGGCACGATTGGAAGGCGCCATCGCGGTCTCGCGCTTCTTGGCGCGCTTCCCGAACTATGCCGTGAGCGGACAGCCGGTCAGGGGCGGACGGGTGCGGTTCCGCGGCTTTTTGAGCGTGCCCTGCGCGATCGGCTGAGGCATCAAAACAAAAAATCGCGAAAACAACCCCATGCACAGTAGAAGGTTACCGGCGCGGGATGGGCCAGCGATTCCGCGCAACCATTTGACATCCCAGGCCATCGGCGCCGCCGCGCGCAACAATTGCCGGAAGGCCTAAACCACCGTCTTGTGCCGCGCGATGCAGGTTTGCAGCACCTCGTCCAACGGTTTACCCCACCAGTCGTTGGAGAAGATTTCGATCTCCGAATAGCCGGCAAAGCCCTGCGCTTCGACCGCTGCGCGCACCGATTTGATGTCGATCACGCCGTCGCCCATCATCCCGCGGTCGTTGAGAATGTCCCTGGTCGGCACCAGCCAGTCGCAGACATGGAAGGCGAGCAGGCGATCTCGGCCGGCGCGCGCGATCTGCCCCATCAGCTCCGGATCCCACCAGATGTGATAGACGTCCAGCGCGACGCCGAGCATGCCGCTGCGATCAGGGTCGAGCCGGTCGCAGATGTCGAGCGCCTGCTTCGTCGTGTTGACGCAGGCGCGGTCGGCCGCATAGGCCGGATGCAGCGGCTCGATCGCCAGCGGCAGCTTGGCCTGTTTGGCGTAGTCGAGCATTTCGGCGAGCGCTTCCTCGACCTGCGTCCGCGCGCCGGCGATGTCCTTCGACGCCTCGCTGCCCGGCCGCGAATATTGCGGCAGGCCGCCGACGACGAGCACGACGCAGGGGGCGCCCAGTGCCTTGGCTTCATCGACGCAGCGCCGGTTGTCGTCTCGCACCTCGCCGCGGCGCGCTGCGTCGGAGGTGAACATGCCGCCACGGCAATAGCCCGATAGGTCGAGACCGGCATCGCGCACCGCACGCGCGGCACGATCGAGGCCGACGGTTGCGACCTGGTCGCGCCAGGGGTCGATGGCGCGGATACCGTGCCTGGCACAGGCGTCGATGATCTCGACGAGATCACCCTGTTTCCGGATTGTCGCCGTGTTGAGCGACAGCCAACGATGGTCGGACGAGAAATCACGCATCAGGATTCGATTCCGTGCGTTGAGAGCACCGCCTGCATCCGCCGCGTCGCCAGCTCCGGATCGGCGAGCAGTCCGGCCTTGTCGGCCAGCCGGAACAGTTCGGCCAGATGCAGCGTCGAGCGCGTGCTCTCCTGCCCGCCGACCATGGTGAAGTGGTCCTGGTGGCCGTTGAGATAGGCCATGAAAACCACGCCGGTCTTGTAGAACCGCGTCGGCGCCTTGAAGATGTGCCGCGACAGCGGCACCGTCGGCCCCAGCACGTCGTGGAAGCCGGCTTCGTCACCCGCTGCCAGGCGCGACAAGGCGTAGGACGCCGCCGGCGCGATCGCGTCAAAAATGCCGAGCAGCGCGTGCGAAAAGCCTTCGACGTCGCCGGCGATCAGCTCCGCATAATTGAAATCGTCGCCCGTATACATCTTGATGCGCTTGTCGAGACGACGGCGCATGTCGATCTCGCGCTGCTTGTCGAGCAGCGATACCTTGACACCGTCGACCTTGGCGGCGTTGCCGTTGATGATGGCGACCGCAATATCCATCGCCTTGTCGAGATCGTTGGTGCCCCAATATCCCGTCAGCGCCGGATCGAACATGTCGCCGAGCCAGTGGATGATCACGGGCTCGCGAACCTGCGACAGCACGCGATCATAGACCTTTGCGTAATCGTCGGCATTACGGCCAAGCTTCGCCAGCGCGCGCGACGCCATCAAGATGATGCGGCCGCCGACCTTCTCGACCGCCGATGTCTGCTCCTCATAGGCGCGGATCACGTCGTCCATATTTCTGGCGTCCTCCACCGCGAGATGGTCGGTGCCCGCTCCGGAAAACACCAGCGCGTTGCGACGCTTGGCGGCAGACACCGAGCGCGTGATCAGCTCCAGCGAGGTCGGCCAGTCCAGCCCCATGCCGCGTTGCGCGGTGTCCATGGCTTCCGCAACGCCAAGCCCGAGGTCCCAGACGTGCTCGCGGAAGGCGATAGTCTTGTCCCAGTCGACAGCGGCGGAGAGCCACGGGTCGTTGTCGGCAAAGGGATCGGTCACGGTATGGACGGCCGAGAACGCGATGCGGCTCAGCGGCCCCTCGAGCTTTGCCGGAAACGTTCGCGAGGCCGCGAGCCGGTAGGTCTCGATCGAGCGATCGGCTTTCGGCAGCTTGAGCGACAGGGACGACGTTGACGGAACGGGCTTGGGCTGGACGGGCTTGTTCATTATTCCCTCCTCAGACCTTAATCGGCGCGACGTCGATCCAGCGCCGCTCCTTCCAGCTCTTCAGCGCGCATTCGGCGAGCTGCACGCCCTTGACGCCTTCGAGCAGCGTGAACTTGTAGGGCGCATCCTCGTAGACGTGGCGGATGAACATCTCCCACTGCTCCTTGAAGCCGTTGTCGTAGGTGACGTTGTCAGGCAGCTTCTGCCAGTCGCCGTAGAAATCGTGCAGCCGCTTCTCGTCGGGATTCCATACCGGCCGGGGCGTCGCCTGCCGCGCCTGGATCATGCAGTCGGAAAGGCCGGCGACGGCCGAGCCCAGCGTGCCGTCGACCTGGAAGGTGACGAGATCGTCGCGATAGACGCGCGTCACCCAGGACATGTTGATGTGGGCGATGGCGCCGCCCTTGAGCTGGAACGTGGCATAGGCGGAGTCGTCGGCGGTCGCCTTGTACTTCTTGCCCTGCTCGTCGAAACGCTCGGGGATGTCGGTGTTGCCGATGCAGCTCACGCTCTCGACCTCGCCAAAGAGATTGTCGAGCACGTAGCGCCAGTGGCAAACCATGTCGAGGATGATGCCGCCGCCGTCCTCGTCGCGGTAATTCCATGACGGCCGCTGCGCCTCCTGCCAGCCGCCTTCGAACACCCAATAGCCGAACTCGCCGCGCACCGAGAGGATGCGACCGAAGAAGCCGGAGTCGCGCAGGAAGGCGATCTTCTTCAGGCCGGGCAGGAACAGCTTGTCCTGCACCGTGCCGTGCTTGATGCCCTTGGAATTGGCGAGCTTGACGACCTCGAGCGCCGCCTCGAAGTTCGTCGCGATCGGCTTCTCGCAATAGACGTGCTTGCCGGCATTGATGGCCTGGGTCAGCAGCCCGGGGCGCGCCTGCGTGGTCGCGGCGTCGAAGAACATGGTGTCGTTCTTGTCGGCAAGGGCCGCATCGAGATCGGTGGTCCAGCGCGTGATGTTGTAGCGCTTGGCGAGCCCCTCGACCTTCTCGGCGCTGCGGCCGACCAGGATCGGGTCCGGCATCACGCGGTCGCCGTTCTTCAAGCGGACGCCGCCCTGCTCGCGGATCGCAACGATCGAGCGGATCAGATGCTGGTTGAGGCCCATGCGGCCGGTGACGCCGTTCATGATGAGGCCAAGGCGTTGGGTGGTCATACCGATTGCTCCTGCAGTGATTTGGGCTGTTCGAGCGGGCGTAGCGCCGACCAGTCCGGATGGACCGACGTCGCAAATCCCGTTGTGCGAAGCGATCCCGTCAGGAGATCGCCGTCGTGAATGGAGAGACGGACGCCCTGCCCCGCATCGGCGTAGAGATCGGGGTGCGCGGCGGCGAACGCCTGAGCCTCCGCGGCGGGCGTGTCACCGAAGCCGTCGACGTAGTGATGGCCGTTGCGTTCGGCATGGGTGATGCCGATGAAGGCGCCCAGCGCAAGGTCCTGCTGCACGGCGAGGCCGGCTTGGCAGGTGAGGTCCTCACCGGTCACGAAAAATCTTTCGCCGGCCGGGCTCCATTTCGCCGCGCGCGTCGCGTTGACGATGGACTTGTAAAGCCCTTTGCAGGATTTGGAGGAGATGCCGCAATAGCCGAGCGCCCGTGCCGCGGGAAACGCGTCGTAGGAATCGTCGGCTTCGTCGATGATGAAGCCGCGCGCAGCTAGCGAGCCGAGCGGCGACTGCCTCGTGACATCGCGCGGCATCGGCTGCTCGACATAGAGCAGCCTGGATGAAATCGATCGCAGCGCGGGATCATGGTCGAGCCGGTCGATCAGTGCCTGCAACGCCGCGAGATCGGCATATTGCTCGTTGGCATCGAGCGTCACCTTGTAGTCACGCTCCAGCGCATCGAGCTCCTTGCCAATGCGCGCCAGCCGCGCTGTATCGGCGATGGGGTCCCCCGACAGCTTCAGCTTGAAGTACCTTGCACCGGCATTTTTGCGGGTATCCGCAACCCCGCCATCGCCTTCAACAGTGTCATCGAGGCCGACGGTATGCCTGATGGCAACGCGCGACAGCGGTTTCCGGCCAGATAGGAACGTCGTGAGATCCGTTGCTTTCAGGTCGGGCGAAAGCCGCGCATCGATGCCGGCGATGTTGCCGACCATGCCGTCGAAAAAATTGGTCTCGGCGGCGCGGAGCAGCGCATCGAGGATCGCTTTGTCGATTTCCGCGGGGCCGTAAGCCGCAGCAAGTGCCGGAATGTTCTTTTTCGCACAGGTCGCGACCTGGGCACCGATGCACGAGGCATGCAGATCGAATGCCGTGAGAAATCCGGTTCGCGCGAGATAAAGCCCCCGCGCGATCTCCAGCGAGCGGCGCAAATCATCCACGGTCTGCGCCGGCGACAGCTCCGGCCGCTTGTCGAACCATTTCGGCACCAGCAGCTCGGCGCTGGCTCCGATGGCACTTCCCCTGCCTTCAACCTCGATCTCGACCCGCACGAACAGCTGCGGTGTCGCATGGATGGTGATCGCGCCGAAGCGGAACGGCCGCGCGAAATGCACGGGGCGTTCGAAGAAGGTGATGTCTCGCAGCTTCAGGCGCGGCGCCATGGTTTAGTCCAGCGTCCCTTGCGAGAAAAAATGCTTGCGGATCCGCTGCACCAGCTCCGTGAAAACAGGATCGGCCATCACGTCGAGCGAACGGGGCCGCGGCAGCGGCACGTCGTAGATCGCGGCGACCGCGCCGGGCCGCTCGGTCATGACCAGTACGCGATCAGCGAGGAACACGGCTTCGGGGATCGAATGCGTGATCAGCAGCACCGTCTTCCTGGTTTCGCGCTGGATCCGCATCAGCTCGACATTCATGCGCTCGCGCGTCAGCGCATCAAGAGCGCCGAACGGCTCGTCCATCAGCATGATCCGGGGATCATGCACCAGGGCGCGGCAGATCGAGGCGCGCTGCTGCATGCCGCCGGAGAGCTGCCACGGCAGCTTCTTCTCGAAACCTTCGAGCCCAACCAGCTTCAACAGCGCCTTGGCGCGGTCGAGATATGTCTGCCGCGGCAGCCGCTTCATGTCGATCGGCAGCATCACGTTGGACAGGATGTTGCGCCATGGCAGCAGCAGCGCGTTCTGAAATACGATGCCGACATTGCCATGCGGCGCTGTCACTTTCTCGCCCTCGACCAGGATCTCGCCCGTCGTCGGCGGCAGCAATCCCGAGATCAGCTTGAGCAGCGTGGACTTGCCGCAGCCGGATGGGCCGACCACGACGAAGAACTCGCCGTCATTGATGTGGAAGTCGAGCGGCCGCAACGACGGCACATCGCCGTCGCGCGTCCGGTAGGTCTTCGACACGCCGGACAGCTTGATTCCCGACGCATCGCCGGCAGCCCGGTCGCTCACCAGTCTCAGATGCGCGGCCGGTTGCAGGGTTTCACTCATGGTTGTCGCAGGTTTCACGAGCCACTCTTCGGCAGATAGTCATTGGTATAGAACGCCTTCGGGTTCTCCTTGGCCTTGGCATCGAGCCCGCCATATTCGACCATCAGATTGACCGAGTCCGTCATGTTCTGGTCGGTGACCTGGAACGGCCGCTTGCTCTTGGTCTCGGGCGTCCGGTAGAGCGGAATGGTCAGCTCAAATCCTTGCGTCAGCGTGTCGATCTTGCCGCCCTTTGGGTTGGCATCGAGGATCGACTGCGCCGCGGCCTTCGGCTCCTTCTCGGCGGCCTCGACCGCCTTGGTCGTCGCCGACATGAAGCGGCGGACGAGGTCGGCATTGGCTTTCACATAATCAGTGTTGGCGATGATACCCGAGGAGACCATGTTGATGCCGTAGTCGGCGAACTTGATCGGATAGACGTCCTTGCCGGTGGCGTCCTTGATCTTCATGGACTGGTCCATGACATAGCCGAGCAAGAGATCAGCCTGGCCGTTGATGACCGCGTTGAGCTTGGTCTGGCCGTCGCCCGCCACCGTCTGGAAGTCGCTTTCCTTGAGGCCGGTCTTCTTCAGGAACAACGGCCAGATCTGGGTCATGGAATCGGCTGGCGTGATCGCCACCGTCTTGCCCTTGATATCCTCGGGCTTCCTGATGTTCTTGTCGACGAAACCCATCGCGGACATCGGGCTGGTCTGGAGCAGCACGCCGGTCGCGACCACCGGGGCGCCCTTGATCGCGGCGCGCATCATGGTGGGCACGTCGACATAGCCGAAATCGGCGGTCTTGGCGGCCACCGCCTGCGTGGTCGCAGCCGAGCCGCGGCCTTCCTGGATCTCGAGGTCGATGCCTTCGGCGGCGTAGATGCCCTTGGCCTTGCCGTAATAAAACGGCGCGTGCTCGCCATAGACGTACCAGTTGAGCATCAGCACGACCTTGTCGGCTGCTTGCGCCGGCATGGCTGCGAACACCATCAGCGCCGCCGAGACAGCTCCTATCCACCGCTTCATCGTCACTCTCCCTTATCGTTGTTGCGCCGGCCTTTGGCGGCCGTTCGTTGCTTTGGTTGCTGTTAAGAGGCGAAAATCACGTCCTCGCGCTGGCTGACATGCCAGGGAATGACCAGCTTCTCGATCCGGTCCACGATCCAGAACAGGATGACGCCGAGCAGCGCCAGGATCACGAGCGCTGCGAACATCGTGGGCAGGTCGAAGGTGCCGATCGAGCGCTGCATCACATAGCCGATGCCGGAATTGGAGCCGACGAACTCGCCGACGACGGCGCCGACCACGGCGAGCGTCACTGACACTTTGAGGCCGGAGAAGATCGCGGGCAGCGCATGCGGCAGGTTCACCGCGCAAAACACCTGGAAGCGGCTGCCCTGCATGGCGCGGGCGAGATCGACCATATCTGGATCGACCGATTTGAAGCCCTGCACGGCGGAGACCACCACCGGAAAGAAGCCGAGCAGGAACGCCGAAATCACTTTCGGAATGATGCCGAAGCCAAACCAGACTACGAACAGCGGCGCGATCGCGATCTTCGGCACGGATTGCGAGAACACCAGCAGCGGATAGACGTAGCTCTCCACCGTCTTGGAGCCCGCGATCAGCATCGCGATGGGGATGCCAAACAACGCCGAGAGCGCGAAACCGCAGACGGTGGCATAAGTCGTCGGCCAGGACTGGCGCAACAGTTCCGGCCAATCGGTGCGCAGCACCGCAATGACATCGCCCGGCGACGGGATCTGGTAGGCGGGAATCTTGAACAGCCGGATGGCGAGATCCCAGGCCACGACGATGAACACCAGGAACAAAAACGGCCGAATCCAGGCCGCATTCAGCATCTTGGACACCGCACTCTGCGGCTTCAGCTCAGCCACGTCTCACTCCCGGCAGTCTTGTTCGTTGGGCGAGAAATTAACCCGTTGGGTAAATACTGTCCAGCGGTTTTCCTGTGACGTTTTGGGCGGGTTCCGGGTGGCTTGAGGGACGCGTCGGCAGCGCCACGTCTTCGGTGTCATTCCCCGCGAAGGCGGGGAATCCAGTACGCCGCGACCCGTCGGCTCAACCAAAACCGTCTCGGAGTACTGGATCGTCCGGTCAAGCCGGACGATGACGGCTGAGTTCGGAGAAGCGCCGATAATCCATCGAGCTGTAGCGAGTTACACCGCTAAACCGTCTGCGCCACCGCAGCGCGCGACTTCGGCGCCTTCGTCATAGCTAACAGTGCGGCCGACTGCCCCGTCAGCGCTGCCAGCACGAGGCCGACCATGTGGTCCAGCCGCTCGTCCTTGGCGTCCTTGGCCAGCAAATCGCGACCGAAGATCACGCTAAGCGTCGCCGAGTTCGACAGATAGAAGAAGCAGAGTCCCGCGATCGAGATGTAGAGCTGGACAGGATCGACCGCGACCTTGAAGTCGCCGCCGGACACACCGCGCCGCACCACGGTGCCGATCATCTCGACGAAGGGCGAGTGCATCGACTTCACCTTGGTCGATTTCTTGAGATGCTTTGCGCGCGCGAGATTCTCGGTCTGGAGCAGCGACAGGAATTCGGGATTGCGCAGGAAATAATTCCAGGTGAACTCAATCAGGCGGCGGATGGCCTCGGGCGGATCGAGATGTTCGAGATCGAGCCCGCGCTCCTCGCTGCGGATCTTGTCATAGGCGCCTTCGAGCACCGCGAGATAGAGCTCGTCCTTGTTGCCGACGTGATAATACAGCATCCGCTTGTTGGCGCCGGCGTTGGCCGCGATGCGGTCGACGCGCGCACCGGCAAGCCCGTGCGCCGAGAATTCCTGCTTGGCGGCTTCGAGAATGCGCAGCCGCATCCCCTCGGGATCGCGCTGCCATTTCAGAGTTCGCTTTGCCGCTGCTTTCGCCAAACCGGTTGCTCGCTGGGTGCTATCAGGATGCCGTGTAACACGCGCTCGGCCCGCCGCATAGTTTCGTCATTGCGAGCGTAGCGACCCAATCCAGACTGCCACCACGGAGGCAGTCTGGGTTGCTTCGTCGCAAGAGCTCCTCGCAATGACGAGGGGAGGACTGAACCTCAATCCACCGGCTTCGACGAGCGCTCCAGCAGGACCGTCTGGGTGCCGCAGGTGCCGGTCCGCACCCTCATCACCCGCGTGCCCGGCTTGCGGCCGTTGCGCACGTCGCTGACGTCGAGGCCGGCGGCAATCAGGCGGGCGCGCGTGGCGTCGATATCGGCCACCCGCCAGCTCAGGCCCCAGAGGCGGTCATGCAGGGAATCGCCGCCCGCAACGGGGCGGCGCACCACCTCGACGACGAGATCGCCGCAGCGGAAGAACATCAGCTGGCCCCAATCCTGGTGCGAGCGGTCAAGCGCCAGATCGAGCCCGAGCCGCGCGCCATAGAGCGCGGCGGCGCGATCGGAGTCTTCGGTCGTGATCACGACGTGGTCGAGCGCATCGATCGGCGCGATATCGGTCGCCGGCGAAAGCGGACGCTCATCAGCCAGTTCGAGGAAGAACATGCGCACGCCGCGCGTGAGCTCCGTGGCGGCGCGCGTCCGCTTCCAGTGCAGGACCGCACCGCTCTCCGCATCGCTGCTTTCGACCTCGGCGACCGGATCCGGCTTGAGCGCCACCCGCTCCAGCCGCCGGTGCATTTTTCTCATGTCCGCGACACGAAAGCACAGGCTGGCGAGCACGCCTTCCTGGTCATCGAGCAGCGCGCGCATGCGGTCGGCGGCCACGCTGAAGCCGTTCGGCGCCATCAATTCGATCGTCATGTTCGCAAGAGTGAACAACACCCGGTCGGCGCCCTCGCCCGAGTTCTGCCAGGCCGGCGCGCGCCCGAGCAGCGTCTGATAGGCCGCCTTGGCCGCACCGATATCCCTGACCAGTGCGACGACGTGATCGAGGCCGGTGATCATGCTTCCCCCTGTTGAGCGGCCCGGAACCGTGGACCGAGAGACGGCGTTTGTCCGGGCTTGGCATTACCCGGTGATGGTCGTATTCCGGCCGCATGCCGACCTCAAGCACTCCCAGCGGCGGTTTTGCGAATAATTTCAGCGGTCCCGCGACGGAACCGGTGTTACAGTAAGCACGCCGGCCGGGACCACAAAGCGCATCACGGACAAGCAATGCAGGCTCTCTTCATCGGACAGACCTATATCGACGTCGTCTTCATCACCGACCACATGCCGACCGGCGACGAGAAGCACGTGGCCTCCGACTACGCGGTTTCCTTCGGCGGCAATGCGGTGACCGCGGCGTTCTGCTGCGCCAAGCTCGGCATCGTGCCCGATCTGATCGCCACCGCGGCCAATGACTGGCTCGGCCGCATGTTCATGGACATGTGCGCGAAATATGCGATTTCGCTCCATGGGCGGAAGGTCAATCAGTCCTCGCTGTCCTTCATCATGCCCAAGGACGGCAAGCGCGCCATCGTCCGCTGCCGCGACGACGACCACATCCATCCCTTCCCGATGCTCAATCTCGGCGGCTGCCGCGCGCTGCATGTCGACGGCCATCAGCCCGATGCCGCGATCCACTACGCAAAAGTCTGCCGCGAGGCCGGCATCTTGACCTCGCTCGACGGTGGCGGCCTGCGCACCAACACGCATGAGCTATTGGAATTCATCGACGTCGCGATCGTCGCCGAGCGCCTGTGCGAGCAGATGGATCTCACGCCGGAAAAGATGCTGGACTATCTCAAGAGCCGCGGCTGCAAGATCGGCGGCATCACCATGGGCGAGAAGGGCCTGCTCTGGTACGACGAGACCGGAACGGTGCAGGTGATGCCGGCGATGCCGATTCCGCGCGAGCGCGTGATCGACACCAACGGCGCCGGCGACGTCTTCCATGGCGCCTATGTCTATTCCTATCTCGCCCATCCCGGCAAAAGCTGGCGCGAGCATTTCGATTTTGCCCGGGCAGCCTCGACCTTCAAGATCCAGCGTCTTGGCAACGAAGCTGGCCTGCCGACTCTTGTCGACATCGCCAAGGTCAGGCACGAGTTCGAGGTTAGGGTCTAGCGCTCGCAGGGGTCTCTCATGGGGCGCGTCTTCGTCGCCGGCAGCATCAACATGGATGTGGTGGCGACAGCCGATCGCCATCCCAGGGTCGGCGAGACCGTCGCCGGCAAGCAGGTGCTGTATTTTCCGGGCGGCAAGGGCGCCAACCAGGCGGTGGCGGCGTCGCGGCTTGGCGCGCGGACCACGCTGATCGGCCGGCTGGGCAAGGATTCGTTCGGCGGTGAGCTGAGGACGTTCCTCGGCGCGCAAGGCATCGATCTCGGCGCGATCCGAGAGACGGCCGAGGCGCACACAGGCACGGCCATCATCACGGTGGCGGAGGCCGACAACACCATCGTCGTCATTCCCGGCAGCAATGCGCTTGTCGGCGTCGATGACGTCGCGGCCGTCCCGCTAGCCAAGGGCGACGTCGCGGTCAGCCAATTCGAGATCCCGCTGCCGACGATCGCCGCGTTCTTCCGGCGGGCTCGCGACATTGGCGCCACGACGCTGCTCAATCCGGCTCCGGCACAAACCATGTCGAGCGAATTGCTCGCGCTGATCGACATCCTCGTGCTGAACGAGACCGAGCTCGGCCTCCTCGCCGGCGTGGAGTTGTCCGACAGTGACGAGGCCGCGCGCATCCTCGACGTCGCACGAAAACTTCAGGCGCGCGAGGACCAGACCATCTGCGTGACCCTCGGCAAGCGTGGCGTGCTGGCGCTCGCGGGACGCGAGGAGATTTCGGTGCAAGGCCGCGTGGTGAAGGCGGTCGACACCACGGGCGCAGGCGATTGTTTTGTGGGAGCACTCGCGGCGCAACTCGCCGACGGCGTCGACTTGCGCGCAGCACTCGCCTTCGCCAATGCCGCCGCCTCGATCTCCGTGCAGCGCATGGGCGCGGGGCCGTCGATGCCGACGGCCGCGGAAGTCGCCGCCGTCCTCAATGCGAACTGATCACGCCAAGCGCGCCCTTCAGGTCGAAACTTTCGTCGGCGGCATGCTCCGGCGTGATCGAGCGATCCAGGCCGAACAGGCGGCGGCCGAACATGTGGTCGCCGGCACGGTTGATCGATTCGATGCCGAGCAGATTGTCGCCCTTGTAGCAGAACGCCGAGAATGCCTTCCTGGTGGGATCGCCGCGCAGGACGACGCGATCGTAGCCGGTGGTGAGGCCCGCGATCTGGAGCTTGTCCTCGCCCTGGTCGCTCCAGAACCAGGGATGGCTGTCATAGGCCTTGCGGTCGCCGGTCAGCCGCGCCGCGAGGCAGCGCGCGTGATCGGTGGCATTCTGCACCGATTCCAGCCGCTGCGATCCGCCGAAGCGCGGGCTGTTGAACAGCGCGCAATCGCCGATCGCCGAGATATCAGGATCGGCCGTCGAGAGATATTCGTCGACGATGATCCCGGCCGCGACCGGCAGCCCCGCCTCCGCCGCAAGCTCGATGTTCGGCAGCACGCCGACGCCGACCACGACAAGATCCGCCGGCAAATGCCTTCCGTCGCTCAAGGAGACGCCGGTGACCTTGCCGTCCTCCGCCTCGATCGCGGTTGCTTGCACGCCGAGGTGGATGCGGATGCCGGCCTCGCGATGCCGCGCCTGAAAATACTCCGACACCTCAGCCGTCACCGCGCGCGCCATCACGCGCGGGGCGAGTTCGAGCACGTCGACCTCTAGCCCCTTGATGCGCGCGGTGGCCGCGAATTCGAGGCCGATGAAGCCGGCGCCGATCACCACGACCCGCGTCTTTGACGGCATGATCTGCCGCAGCGCCTCGCTGTCGTCGAGGATGCGCAGATATTTCACGTCGGGAAGGTTCGCATTGGGCAGATCGAGCAGCCGGTTGCGGGCGCCGGTCGCCAGCACGAGGTGGCCGTAGGGCAGCGTCCTGCCCGAGGCGAGCAGCACCTTGCGCCCCGCACGGTCGATCGACACGGCGCGGCCCGCGACCAGCTCGATGCTCTGGTCCTGGTAGAATTTCTCCGGCCGGAACATCAGGCTCTCCGGCCCGGCGGTCCCCTTGATGTAAGCCTTGGACAAAGGCGGCCGCTGATAGGGCAGATGCGCCTCGTCGTTGATCAGGCAGATAGCAGCGGAAAATCCCGCCTGACGCAGCGATGCCGCCACCTGGTAGCCGCCATGGCCGGCACCGATAATGACCACCGGACCGTCCGTCATTGGACAGCCCATTTCCGCAAGACACGAGCGTCACCCATGTCGTCTCCTCTCGCGCTGATTTTGGCTTGCTTGCCCAGGAGGAGCCGGCGCTCGTGTCCGTCCCTGACGAAGGCAGGTCCATTTGAACCTATCGTTCCGGCTTGCGCAAGGGCGCCTGCCGGGGATTGTCACCCCTCGCCTTCTGCGATTTAGTCGCACGAACGACCTCATGCCGGGGATTTCAAGATGCCAGCTCCCGTCTCCCAGCCCGACGATCCCGCCTTGCTGCGGATCGACGGGCCGATCGCGACCATCACGCTCAACCGGCCCGCCGCGTTCAACTCGATCAATCTGGCGATTGCACAACAGCTCGAACAGCTCGCGGCTTACATTGAGGGCGCCGACGACATCAGGGTCGTGGTCCTCGAAGGCGAAGGCCGCGCCTTCTCGGCTGGCGGCGATCTGCAGACGATCGGCGCCGCCGCCGAAGCGGGCACGGTGACGCCGGTCGTCGGCGAGCTGTTGAAGCACTATCACGCCTTCATCGAGATCCTCCGGCGCATGCCGAAGGTCTCGCTGTCCAGCGTGCACGGCTCGGCGGCCGGCGCCGGCATGGGCCTCGCCTTCGTCACCGATCTCTGCATCGCCGCCGAGGATGCCAAATTCACGCCGGCCTATGCCAAGATCGGCGTCTCGCCGGATGGCGGATCTACGGTCGGCATCGTCAACACGGTCGGCTCCCGCCGCGCGCTGCAGATTTTCCTGGCCGAGGATAATTTTACCGCGCAGCAGGCCCATGAATGGGGTCTGGTTGCGAAGCTCGTTCCCGCCGCCGAGTTGAAGGCGGCAACGCGAACCCTCGCCGAGCGGCTGGCGCAGAACCCGCTCGCCGCGATTGCCGGCACCAAGTCGCTGGTCTACCAGGCCGCCACGACCCCGGTGAAGCAGCAGCTCGACGCCGAGGAGCACAAGATCATCATGGCGATGAACACTGCGGAGTTTCGAACCGCCGTGAAGAAATTCACCAGCAAGAGCAAGTAGCGTTCACTCGAGCAGGCTTACTTGGGACAGATATAGCCCGTGCCCGCCGGCGACTTGAAGCATCCGACCGATTCCGGCAGCACTTTCTGCGGCAGCCACAGCACCACACTCGGGAAATAGATCGCAAACGCGATCGTCCCGAGGAACACCAGATAGATCGGCAAAGCGGCGCGTAGCGCCTTTGCGAAACTGACGCCGACGAATTTCGAGGCCATCAGCAGCACCAAGCCGTAAGGCGGCGTGATCAGGCCGAAGGCGAGCGTGGCGATCAGCACCACGCCCATATGCACGGCGTTGATGTCGCCGGCTTCCGTCAGTGTGTTGACCAGCGGCATGAAAATGATGATGGTCGGCACCGGTTCGATGAAATCGCCGACCACCGTGAACAGCAGTACCATCAGCAGCATGATCAGATGCGGATCGTTGCCGGCGAGCGAGGTGATGACTTCGGCGATGTAGCTTGCACCGCGCAAATAGGCAAGCATCCAGCCGAACGCATTGGCGGCGCCGATCGTGATCAGCGGCAGCGAGAAGATCAGGCCGGCGAGACAGAAATCGTACGGAATCTTCCTGATATGCCCGCGGTTGAGCGCTGGGATCACGACGACGACAATCCAGACCACGGCGACGACACCGGCTTCCGTCGGCGTGAACCAGCCGGTCAGGATGCCCCCCAACAGGATCACCGGAATCATCAGCGGCAGCGCCGCATCGCCGGCCGCGAACACCACCTGCCGCAGCGGCGCGCGCGGCTTGCGCAGGCCGGACGGGCCGAAGAAATAGCAATAGATCATCAACCCGAAGCCGATCATCAGGCCCGGCACGACGCCTGCCATGAACAGGCCGGCGATCGAGACATTGCCGACGGCGCCATAGACCACCGCGGTGATGCTCGGCGGCACCAGCGCCGCGATGGTCGATGCGGATGCGATGATCGCGGCGATGAAGGCGGGCTCGTAACCCTCGCGCTTCATCGGGCCGCCCAGAGCGCGGCTCATCACGGCGACGTCGGCGGTGGTCGAACCCGACATTTCCGAGAAGAACATGCTGAAGACCACCACGACCTGCGACAGGCCACCTCTGATGTGCCCCACCAGCGACACCGAGAGGTTGGCTATCCGGACCACCACATTGGCCGAGCTCATGAGCTCGCCGACTAGCAGGAAAAAGGGGATCGCCAGCAGCGCCTCGGAATCGACGCCGTCGAAGATTTTCTGGATGATTGCGGCGAGCGAGACGTCCGACAGCAGCGCGCCGATGAAGACACCGGCCATCAGCGAGAACGGCACGGGCACGCCGAGATAGCCGAACGACAGGAAGCAGACCGTCATCAACGCCAGAACAAGGGGTGCGCTCACGGCTGCGCCCTCATCTGCGCGTCGGTGATAACAGGCGCCCCGTCATCCTCTTCGGGCGGCTCGGGGTGGTCAAAGCCGTTGCGCAGACCGTTGACGAGCTGCTCGATGGTGAACAGGCCGATCAGCACGCCCGACAGAGGGATGATCGCGTAGAGCGAGGCGATCGGCGTGCCCGACGGCAGGCGGAAACTGCCGAAGCCGCGAAGATAGTTCTGATAGCCGTACACGATCAGGCCGAAGGCGACGCCGAGCACCACGATCCGGATGATGACTTCGACGATCAGACGCGGCGTGCCGTGCATCGCCTCGGAGATCGCGGTGAGATAGAGGTGGTCGTTGCGCCGGGTCGCAGCCGCGGTCCCGACGAAGATCGCATAGATGAACAGCGTCGAGGTCACTTCCTGGAGCCACAGCCAGGGATGGCCGATGGTGCGGGTGACGATGTCGGCGGTCACCGATAGCGAGAAGCCGAAGCAGAGCACGCCGCAGAGGATCATCAGCGCAAGCTCGAGCCAATCGAGCCCGCGCCATTTGAGGTGACGATGGCGTTCCACCAGCAGTTTGTCGGCGATGGTCATCACTATCCCCGTCGTCCCGGCGAAAGCCGCGACCCATACCCCCAGCTGCGTGTGGCCAAAGCAAGCTGGCGGCTATCCTGCCCCAAGCTCCGCCGCGGCGTATGGGTCCCGGCTTTCGCCGGGACGACGCGGAGGCAACGGTACGCGGCCTAGTTGATCGAGCGGATCAAATCCTTGATCTTCTCGGCGTGCGGGCCGAGCTCCTTGGCGAGCTTGTCGAGATAGGGATCGGCGGTCGCCGTGAAGGTCTTCTTGTCGACGTTGTCGACGATCTTCACGCCCATCTTCTTCAGCTTCTCTGCCGCGGTGCGTTCGAGGTCGAAGGCCTTCTGCGGCTCCTTGGAGCTGACCTCGTTCCCCGCCGCCTGGACCCATCCCTTCTGCTCGGCCGACAGGCTCTGCCAGAGCTTGTCCGAGATGAACACCAGCGCGTTGTTGGCCTCGTGCTCGGTGATGTTCAGGACCGGCGCGACCTCGTAGTGCTTGTTGACGAGGTAGACGTTGATGCTGTTCTCGGCGACGTCGACGACGCCGGTCTGCAGGCTCGTGTAGACGCTGCCGAACGGCATGTGCACCGTCTGGGCGCCGTAGGCCGGGAACATGGTGTCCTCGGTCGCAGTCGCTTGCACCCGGATCTTCAGGCTCTTGATGTCAGCGACATTGTGGATCTCCTTCTTGGAGTACATGTGGCGCACGCCCTGCGATCCGGTCGCGATCACATGCAGGCCTTGCGTGGTCTCGTCGATCATGGTCTTGAGCGCCTCGAACACTTTTGGATCGGCCAGACCCTTGACCACGTGGTTCTCGTCGCGGAACAGGAAGTGCAACGACATCACGCCCGCTTGCGGTGCGATCGTCGCGGTGTTGGCCGAGGAGATGATCGAGAACTCGACGTCGCCCGCCTTCACGAGCTGGAGCACCTGCGGCTCCTGCCCGAGCTGCGCGCCCGGATATTGATCGATGATCATGGTGCCTTTGCTCAATTCCTTGAGCTTCTCGGCAAAAAGGTCGCCCGCGATGGAATAGCCGGTGTTGCGCGGCTGGTCGTAGGCGAAGCGATAATGCTTCACCTCCTGCGCCGATGCGCCCGTGACGAACAAGATCGCGGCCGTCGCCGCCAGCCGATGTAAGAATCTTGGCATGGATCGTGCAATCATCGTTGCCCCCTGTTTTAACGCCCGCCGCTTTAGCGGTCTGGGCTACGCTTCCGGGTGGTTGGTCACCCACTCTTAGTTTTCTGCTCAGCCTTCTTCCCAGTCCTCTGCATGAAATCGAAGTCGCAGCCCTCGTCGGCCTGCATGATGGTCTCGTTGAACAGCCACGCATAGCCGCGCCGCGCCTCATCCGGCGCAGCCGCGGGCTTCAATGCCGTACGCCGCCGTTCCAGCTCGGTAGCATCCACCAGAAGCTCGATGCTGCGCTTGGCGACGTCGAGCCGGATCATGTCGCCGTTCTTCACCAGCGCCAGCGGGCCGCCGACGGCGGATTCCGGCGTGATGTGCAGCACGATGGTGCCGAATGCGGTGCCGCTCATGCGCGCATCCGAAATGCGCACCATATCCTTGGTCCCAGCGCGCGCGAGCTTCTTCGGGATCGGCAGATAGCCCGCCTCCGGCATGCCTGGCGCGCCCTTGGGACCGGCGTTGCGCAACACCAGCACGTCATCGGCCGTGACGTCGAGATCGGGATCGTCAACCCGCAGCGTCATATCCTCGACGGATTCGAACACCACCGCACGGCCCATGTGTTGCAGCAGCTTTGGGCTCGCGGCGGATTGCTTGATGACCGCGCCGCGCGGCGCGAGATTACCGTGCAGCACGGCGAGGCCACCTTCCTTCTTGATCGGATTGTCGCGCGGACGGATCGCGTCCTGGCCGGGCACGTTTTCCGCGTTCGCCGCGATATCGCGCAGCGTCTGGCCGGTGATCGTCTTGGCATCGAGATCGATGAGATCGCCCAGCTGCGCCAGCAGTTTCGGCACGCCGCCGGCGTGATGGAAATGCTCCATATAGTGCTCGCCCGACGGCTTCAGATCGATCAGCACCGGCACCTCGCGGCCGATCTGGTCGAACACCCCGAGGTCGAGCCGGTGTGGCGAACGATGTGCCATCGCGGTCAAATGAATCAGGCCGTTGGTCGAGCCGCCGATCGCCTGCAGCACAACCTGCGCATTCTTGAAAGATGCCGGCGTCAGCAATTCGCTCGGCTTCGGCCCCTTGGTCTTGGCCATCTCGGCGGCCACCCTGCCGCTCGCCTCGGCAAGGCGAAAGCGCTCCGCATGCGGGGCGGGAATCGTCGCGCTCATCGGCAGCGACAGACCCATGGCCTCGATCATGCAGGCCATGGTGGAGGCCGTGCCCATCACCATGCAGGTGCCGACCGACGGCGCGAGGCGGCCATTGACCGCCTCGATCTCGACATCGTCCATTTCGCCGGCGCGATACTTGCCCCAGAGGCGACGGCAATCGGTGCAGGCACCCAGCACCTCGCCCTTGTGATGACCAACCACCATGGGGCCAACGGGGATGACCACCGTCGGCAGGTCGGCGCTGATTGCCGCCATCACCTGCGCAGGAAGAGTCTTGTCGCAGCCGCCGATGACGATCACCGAATCCATCGGCTGCGCGCGGATCATCTCCTCGGTGTCCATCGCCATCAGATTGCGCAGATACATCGAGGTCGGATGCGCAAAACTCTCCGCGATCGAGATCGTCGGGAACACGAACGGCATCGCGCCCGACAGCATCACGCCGCGCTTGGCGGCCTCGATGATCTGCGGGACGTTGCCGTGGCAGGGATTGTAGTCGCTATAGGTGTTGGTGATGCCGACAATCGGGCGCTCGAGCGCGTCGTCGGAATAGCCCATTGCCTTGATGAACGCCTTGCGCAGGAACAGCGAGAAGCCGGCATCGCCATAGCTCGTCAGCCCTTTGCGCAACCCACTCGTCATCATACCACTCCCGTCACAGGGTCATTGTCGTACAGCCTGCCCCTTGATTGTCAATAAGACAGACGTCAATCCTGCCATTTTCCGGATTGCGATACTGATAAACGACCGGATTATTGACAATCCGAGCCTTCCCTGCTCCACAGGGCGACCGGCCAAGCGCCGGGAGGCCGAGGGCATGTCCGACACTCACACAGCAGACGCCACGATGATCCGGCGCGACGATCCGGACGATATCGTCGCGCGGCTCGAGGAGGACATCATCTTCGGCCGACTCGCGCCAGGCGCGCGCCTCACGGAAGACGCGCTGATGTCGGCTTACGGCACCTCGCGCCACTTCGTTCGCCAGGCGCTTGTCGATGCGGAGCGCCGCGGCATCGTCCGCCGCGAGAAGAATGTCGGCGCCACCGTACGGTTCTATTCGGCCGAAGAGGTCCGGCAGATCTACGAGGTCCGGGAGATGCTGACCCGGCAGGCGGCGCTGATGATCCCCCTGCCCGCACAGCAAGGCCTGGTCGACGAGCTCTCTGCATTGCAGCGGCAATATTGCGCGAGAGCGGATTTGCAGGACCTGCGCGGTATCCACGAGGCCAACGACGCCTTCCACCTCGCGCTGTTCTCGGCCTGCGGCAATCCCTATCTGGTGCGCTCGCTGCAGGACTACATGAACCTGACCCTGCCGATGCGCGCCAAGAATCTCGCCGACAGCGACGGACTGGCACAATCGCGCCGCCAGCACGAGCTCATGATCGAGCTGTTGAAGGGCCGTGACAGCTGGGCGCTGGCGCAGCTCTGCGTCGATCATATGCAGTTCAGCAAGAAGGATTACCTGGCGCGGATTGGGGATGAGCGACCCGAACAGGAGAGCCCGCGTTCATAGATGGGAGACGTTCGCTTCTCGCGGTGGTGCAGTTCACGCGGTAAGGGCGCGCTGGATTGCCCGCAATTGCAGGCCGCACGAGCCCATTCGGGCAATAACGCCCGCAATCCACAACTTCCGGGGAACCTATGGTCGGCTTGGTACTTGGTCTTGCACCAATCCCCCACCATAGGAGCTGCCATGATTTGCCGTTTAGTCGGAGCCGCCGCTGTTGCCGTCGCCGTCCTGCTTCCCGTAACGACCCAGGCCCAGGGCGTTCCCGGAGGCGTCGAACGCGGTGCGCGGGATGGTGAGCGAGCGGCAGGGCCTGTCGGTGCAGTTGTGGGTGGCGTCGTCGGCGGCGTCGTTGGCGGCGTGGCGGGAGTCCTTGGTGTCGATCAACGTCCTCGCTTTCACTCCTACGTCGTCGAACAGCGGCGGCCCTCATATCAGTACCGCGAGGATGTGAGAGTCGGAGCGGTTCTTCCGGAAGAGGGCGTGACCTATTACGAGGTGCCGCCCGAGTACGGCGCCCGTGAGTATCGTTACACGGTGGTGAACGGTCGCACGGTTCTGGTCGAACCGCGAACCCACCGGATCGTTGAGATCGTCGAATAACAACCAAGGGCCGTCTTTCGAGACGGCCCTTTCGTTTGCGCAGATCTGAATCCCTCAAGTCCCGGTTCAGTACCGCCTCAGCAGACCGCGATCCACGCTGGCATCGCCATAGTCGGCGCAGGCTCTCTTCGGGTTTCTGATCAGATCGGTCCGGACGCGCCTGAACGTTTTGCCGGCAGCGTCGGACACTTCGGGGCGGAATTTACCCGGATCGGAGCTCTCGCCATCGCGGGCCTTGATGGCTGCAGCATAGGCGTCGATCATCGCCATCGCGGCATCCGTGCTGCCGAGAAGTCGGGCGCCGAGCTGTACACTGCCGGCACCATTGACCTCGTAGCCGACACATCGTTGTTCGAGCACCGCGGATGCGGTGACGAGCTGGTCGAGAAACGTCGCCTCGGCGTCGCCGAGCATCGCGGCTCGCGCCGGTCCCGACATGAACAGCGTGAGCAGTACGGCGGCTGGCAATTCGATTTTCATTGTCCTGACTCGCGCTGCCGCCGTTGAGCCGTGATCGAGGCACCGATTGCCGAATTGCGGTCTCGCAACATCGAGAGCCAGACGGCCAGAGCAACGTTGATCTGGATCAATGGCCGGAACGGCCAAAGCGAGGCTCAGGCCTTTGCGTCGCTCGCCCCGTGTGAATCGAGGCACCGCGCTGGGACGGACACTAAAACTGTTTGTCAAGCCATCGAAATTTCGCAGAGCCGGAAATAAATATGGGCCGGGCTCCGGCGCCACGTCGCGCGTCCTCCTCCACTCCCTCCCAAATGAAATGCCATGACCGAACAAACCCTGACGGAGCCGATCGCCGAGCGGCAAGCGCCATCCCGAGGCTTTTCGCGCTACCAGGCGATCCTCGTTGCGCTGCTGGCGCTGGTCCAGTTCACGATCATCATCGATTTCATGATCATGTCGCCGCTCGGCGCCATCATGATGCCGGCGCTCGATATTTCGGCCGCTCAGTTCGGCGTGGCGGTCTCGGCCTATGCGTTCAGCGCGGGGATTTCCGGTATCCTGGCGGCCGGCTTTGCCGACCGGTTTGATCGCAAGCGGCTGCTGTTGTTCTTCTACGCCGGCTTCACCCTTGGCACGATGCTGTGCGCGATCGCGCCCAACTATCATCTGTTGCTGCTGGGGCGGATCGTGACCGGCCTGTTCGGCGGCGTGATCGGCTCGGTCGTGCTCGCCATCGTCACCGATTTGTTCACGCTGCAATTGCGCGGCCGCGTCATGGGTTTCGTGCAAACCGCCTTCGCTGCAAGCCAGGTGCTGGGCATCCCGGCCGGTCTTTTCCTCGCCAACCAGTGGAACTGGCACGTCGCGTTCGGCGCGCTGGTCGGACTGTCGGTGATCGGGATGACCGCAGTGATGCTCCTGATGAAGCCGGTGAACGGCCATCTCGGGCTGAAGCAGGATCGAAATCCGTTCCGGCATCTGATCGCCACGGTCTCGCAGCCGCGTTATTGGATGGCGTTTTCGGTAACGACCCTGCTGGCGACCGGCGGCTACATGCTGATGCCGTTCGGCAGCGCCTACACCGTGCACAATCTCGGCATCGACATCGTGCATCTGCCGACGATCTATCTCGTCTCCGGCCTGTTCAGCATTGTCATCGGCCCGCTGGTGGGACGCGCGAGCGATGCCTTCGGCAAATACCCCACCTTCGTCTTCGGCAGCGCCATGTCCATCGTGATGGTGCTGATCTACACCCATCTCGGCGAGGTGAGCCTGACGGTCGCGATCCTGGTCAACGTCCTGATGTTCGTCGGCATCTTCTCCCGCATGATTCCTTCGCAGGCGTTGATTTCGGCAATCCCCGAGCCGGCGCAACGCGGCTCCTTCAGCGCGGTCGGCGCGTCGCTGCAACAGCTCTCCGGCGGGCTCGGCTCCGTGCTCGCCGCCGCACTCATCGCGCAGGACGCCGACGGTACGCTCCGGCATTTCGACCGGCTGGGATACGTCGTCGTGACGACGGCGGTGATTTCCCTGATCCTGATGTACTTTGTACAGAGGCCCATCGCGGTCCAGGCCGGCAAACGCGTTGTTTAGCGCGTCGATTCCGACGCCCTGGATTTGCGAATGCGCTCCTACCGCTTGGTCCAATCGATGATGCGACTTGTGTCGCCGTCGAACTCGTTGCTGCAGAACGCGCCGCCCTGATAGTGATCGCCGACCGGATCGGGCTTCAGCTTGGCCTGCTCGGCCATCGCATGTGCCACATGATCCTCGGAGCGCCCCGTCGGACGGTAACCGAACTCGTAGGCGCGGTGGTTGTCCCACCAGGCACGCTCGTTCAGGGACACGCCGTAGAAGATCTCGAAATGAATGTCGGGATGCTCGAGCCCGATCCGGCAGAGCTGCACCAGATCTTCCGGCTTCAGCCAGATCGAGATCCGGCGATGGTCCAGCGGCACGTCGCCGAAATTGCCAATGCGAAGGCAAGTCACCTTCAGGCCATGCTTGTCAGCATAGAGCGCGCCGACCGCTTCGCCGAATACCTTGCTGACGCCATAGCGGCCGTCGGGGCGCGGGGTCACGTCGGTGCCGATCTTGTGGTGGCGCGGATAGAATCCGACGGCATGGTTCGAGGAGGCGAACACCACGCGCTTGACGCCCTTGCGGTACGCGGCCTCGAACAAATTGTAGCCGCCGATGATGTTGGCCTGGAGGATGTCGTTCCAGGGACCTTCGACCGAATAGCCGCCGAAATGGATGATGCCGTCGACGCCCTCGCAGATCGCCTCGCACTGCGCCAGGTCAGAGAGGTCCGCAGCCTTGAATTGCTCGTTGGGGCCGAGATCGGCCGGCGCGCGGATGTCGCTGAGCAGCAGGTCCGGATAGATCGGCGGCAACAGTTTTCGCAGGCGCGTTCCGATCCCGCCCGAAGCTCCCGTCATCAAGATACGCGGCATGTCTTTCCTCGCCTTTGGCAACCAATTTGCGGTCACATGTCTCTAATGATAGCAGGATTGTCCAGAGGGAACGAAACGAGAGAACCGACATGAATGAGGCATCGTCCCATCCCCAGGAGCGGCCAGGCTGGCGGCCGGCGAGCTACTACCCCGATCCGGCGATAAAGGCACTCGATCCCCGCTTCGAAAAATACTGGCTGAAACTCTCGGCGGTGGAGCGGCTGACGACCGGCCTGCGCTGGGCCGAGGGTCCGGTGTGGTTCGGCGACGGGCGCTATCTCCTGTGCAGCGACATTCCGAACCAGCGCATCGTCAAATGGGAAGAGGAGACCGGTGCGGTCAGCGTGTTCCGCAAGCCCTCCAATTTCGCCAACGGCAACACCCGGGATCGCCAGGGTCGGCTCGTCACATGCGAGCATGGCGGGCGACGCGTCACCCGAACCGAATATGACGGCAGCATCACCGTGCTGATGGACTCGTTCGGCGGCAAGAAGCTCAACTCGCCGAACGACGTCGTGGTGAAGTCCGACGGCGCGGTTTGGTTCACCGATCCCACCTTCGGCCTGCTCGGCAATTACGAGGGCTACAAGGCCGAGCCCGAGATCGAGCCGAACGTCTACAGGTTCGATCCCACGACCGGCAAGGCGACCATCGTTGCCGAAGGCGTGCTCGGGCCCAACGGCCTGTGCTTCTCGCCGGACGAGAAAATCCTCTACGTCGTGGAATCACGCGGCGTGCCGAACCGGAAAATCCTCGCCTATGACGTCTCGCCTGACGGCACCACCATCTCCAACAAGCGCGTCCACAT
This sequence comes from Bradyrhizobium sp. 155, assembly GCF_023101105.1. Taxonomy (NCBI): domain Bacteria; kingdom Pseudomonadati; phylum Pseudomonadota; class Alphaproteobacteria; order Hyphomicrobiales; family Nitrobacteraceae; genus Bradyrhizobium; species Bradyrhizobium sp. 155. The sequence continues at coordinate 5,441,826 of NZ_CP064704.1, forward strand.
CGACGCCGGCCCGGGCACGCCGGACGGCATGCGCTGCGACATCGACGGCAATCTCTGGTGCGGCTGGGGCATGGGCGATCCCGAGCTCGACGGCGTCGTGGTGTTCGCGCCCGACGGCGTCATGATCGGCCGCATCGCGCTGCCCGAACGCTGCGCCAATCTCTGCTTCGGCGGCGTCAAGCGCAACCGCCTGTTCATGGCCGCGAGCCAGTCGATCTACGCGTTGTATGTGAACACGCAGGGCGCGGTCGGGGGATAGTCTTCCCAACTCTCTCCTCGTCATTGCGAGGAGCTCTTGCGACGAAGCAATCCAGACTGTCTCCGCAGAAAGATTTCTGGATTGCTTCGCTTCGCTCGCAATGACGAACAAACAAAAACGCCGGAGCAGTTGGCCGCTCCGGCGTCATGTTTACCCAGGCGCTAACGCCTACGCCGCGTTGAAGCCGGCGACGGCCTTCACTTCGAGGAAGTCCTCGAGGCCGTACTTGCCCCACTCGCGGCCGTTGCCGGACTGCTTGTAGCCGCCGAACGGCGCGGAGCGATCGTTGGGCACGCCCTGCAGATTGACGTTGCCGGCGCGGATCTGACGGCCGACGCGCTTGGCGTCCTCGACGGACGCGCCCGTGACGTAGCCCGCAAGCCCATAGGGCGTGTCGTTGGCGATGTGCACCGCCTCGGCTTCGTCCTTGGCGCCGATGATGGTCAACACCGGTCCGAAGATCTCTTCACGCGCAATCGTCATGTCGGGGGTGACGTCGGCGAAGATGGTCGGACGGACATAGAAGCCTTTGTTGACGCCCTCGGGCAGGCCCGGGCCGCCCGAGACGAGCGTTGCGCCCTCGTCGATGCCCTTCTTGATCAGGCCCTGGATCTTGTCCCACTGGCCGCGGTTGACCACGGGACCGATGGTGGTGCCTTCGGCGCGCGGATCGCCCGCCTTGGTCTTGTCGGCGACGGCCTTCGCGATCGCGGCGACTTCCTTCATCTTCGAGGCCGGCACGATCATGCGCGAGGGCGCGTTGCAGGACTGGCCGGAGTTGTTGAACATGTGCATCACGCCGCCGGTCACCGCCTTCGTGAGGTCGGCGCCTTCGAGGATGACGTTCGGCGACTTGCCGCCGAGCTCCTGGCTGACGCGCTTCACGGTCGGTGCCGCACGCTTGGCCACGTCGATGCCGGCGCGGGTCGAGCCGGTGAAGGAGATCATGTCGATATCGGGGTGCTCGCTCATGGCGGCGCCGACCTCGGGACCGAGACCGTTGACGAGGTTGAACACGCCCTTCGGCACGCCGGCTTCATGGAGGATTTCCGCGAAGATCAGCGCCGAGGTCGGGGTGAACTCCGATGGCTTCAGGATCATGGTGCAGCCGGCGGCGAGTGCGGGCGCGACCTTGCAGGCGATCTGGTTGAGCGGCCAGTTCCAGGGCGTGATCATGCCGACCACGCCGACCGGCTCGCGCAGCACCATGGCGGTGCCGACCGGTTCCTCGAAATGATAGTTCTTGAGCACGTCGAGCGTGGTCATGAGGTGGCCGAGGCCGGCGCCGGCCTGCAGCTTCTCCGCCATCGGCAGCGGCGCACCCATTTCGTCGGAGACGGCGGCGCCGATCTCCTTGAGACGGCCCTTGTAGATCTCGATGACCTTGGTGAGCAGCGCGACGCGCTCGTCACGGCTGGTCTGGGAGAACGTCACGAACGCGCGCTTGGCGGCGGCGACGGCTTTGTCAACGTCGGCCTTGGAGCCCAGCGCAACCTCGTACATCGCCTCTTCCGTCGCCGGATTGACCACGGCGGTGGACTTCTTGACGGCGGGATCGACCCAGGCGCCGTCGATGTAGAACTGCATGCGATTGACCATAGTGAACCTCTTCTTGGGGGCTTGGGGGGCGTTTCGGCAGGCATCCTTGCACGAAAGCGCCGGCAATTGAACCCGCCATGTGCGGGGCCAGCATTGCGGCGGACGGAGGTTATATGAGCCGATGGCGGAGGGGTGGCAAGGTCTCGATTGCCCTCGTCCTGGCCTAGTGCGCAATTGCGCACGGGGGCTAGGACGACGACGGAGAACTACACCGCCATCTTCCGATGCAACACCGGCGCGCCGGTGGTGAGGCTTTCGGCCGCATCGATGATGGCGTTGGCGTCGATGCCGTGGTGGCGGTAGAGGTCGGCGATGGTGCCGGTCTGGCCGAATTGCTCGACGCCGAGCGCCTCGACGCGATGGCCGCGGACGCTGCCGAGCCAGCCGAGCGCCGCCGGATGGCCGTCGATCACGGTCACGATGCCGCAGTCGCGCGGCAGCGGTGCTAGCAGTTTTTCGATGTGGCTGAGATGCTGCACGCCGCGCCGATCACGGCGCAATTTCCGTGCGGCGGTCCATCCCGCATGCAGACGATCTGCGGACGTGATCGCGAGCAGGCCGATGTCGCGCCGGCTCTCGCCGATGAAGCCGGTCGCTTCGATCGCTTCTGGCGCAACGGCGCCGGTATAGGCGATGACGGCTTCGGCATTGGGGCCCGGCTTGCGCAACCAATACGCGCCGTCGGTGATGCCCTGTGCGAGCTCGGGCGTCATGATCCGCTGCGCCTGCTCGATCGAGCGCGTCGAGAGCCGCAGATAGACCGAGCCGCCCTCACCCGGATCGCGCTGCATGTGATTGAAGCCCCACCCCATGATCACGGCGAGCTCGTCGACAAAGGCCGGCTCGAACGAGGCAAGGCCATCCTGCGCCATGCCGATCAAAGGGGTTGCGATCGACTGATGCGCGCCGCCTTCGGGCGCGAGCGTGATACCTGAGGGGGTCGCCGCCACCATGAAGCGCGCATCCTGGTAACAGGCATAGTTCAGCGCATCGAGACCGCGCTCGATGAAGGGATCGTAGAGCGTGCCGACCGGCAGCAGCCGCTCGCCGTTGATCTGGTGCGACAGGCCGAGCGCCGAGAGCATGATGAACAGGTTCATCTCGGCGATGCCGAGTTCGAGATGCTGGCCCTTGGGCGAGAAGTCCCAGTTGAAGGTGGATGGAATTTTCTCGCTGCGGAATAAGTCCGCCTTCTCGCCGAGCGCAAACAGGCCGCGCCGGTTCACCCACGGACCGAGATTGGTCGAGACGGTGACGTCAGGCGATGTCGTCACGATGCGCTTGGCGAGCTCCCTGTCGCCGCGCGCGATCTCGTTCAGCACCAGCCCAAAACCCTGCTGGGTCGACATCTGCGGCGCCGGCTTGAAGGCAAGCTGCGACGGCACCTCGATAACAGGCGCGGTGAGCCGGCGGCCGTCCTGGTTGAACGGCACGCCCGCGAGGAAGGCGTCGAGCTCGGCGGCACTTTGCGCGAGACCCTCGTATCTGTCCCATTCGTGTCCGGGCCGGATGTTCTGGCTGTCGCGATATTTCTCCATCTGCGCGACCGTCATCAGGCCGGCATGATTGTCCTTGTGGCCCTGGAACGGCAGGCCGACGCCCTTGATGGTGTAGGCGATGAAGCAGACCGGGCGATCGTGATCGATGGATTCAAAGGCGTCCAGCATGCTCGCCATGTCATGGCCGCCGAGGTTCGACATCAGCGCCAGTAGCTCGTCGTCGCTGCGCCTGTCGATCAGCTTGGTGATGGGGCCCTGATCGCCGATCTCGTCGTGCAAATGCTTGCGGAACGCCGCGCCGCCCTGAAAACACAATGCGGCGTAGAGTGCGTTCGGACAATTGTCGATCCAGCGCTTCAGCGCCTCGCCGCCAGCTTCCGCAAAGGCCTCGCGCATCAGCCGGCCGTATTTCACGATCACCACGTCCCAGCCGAAATTGCGGAACACGGTCTCGAACTTTTCCCAGAGACCTTCGCGGACGACGGCATCGAGCGACTGCCTGTTGTAGTCGACCACCCACCAGGTGTTGCGCAGGCCGTGCTTCCAGCCTTCCGCCAGCGCCTCGAAGATGTTGCCCTCGTCCATCTCGGCGTCGCCGACCAGCGCAATCATCCGCCCCTCGCGGCGATGCTTCATCCAGCCATGCGCCTTGACGTAGTCCTGCACCAGCGAGGCGAACAGCGTCTGCGCAACGCCGAGGCCGACCGAGCCGGTGGAGAAATCGACGTCGTCGACGTCCTTGGTGCGCGAGGGATAGGACTGCGCGCCCTTGAAGCCGCGAAAGTTCTCCAGCTTCTCGCGGCTCTGCCGGCCGAACAGATACTGGATGGCGTGGAACACCGGGCTCGCATGCGGCTTCACCGCGACGCGATCTTCGGGTTTCAGCACGTGGAAATACAGCGCCGACATGATGGTGGCGAGCGAGGCCGACGAGGCCTGATGTCCCCCGACTTTCAGGCCGTCCGCATTCGGGCGGATGTGGTTGGCGTGATGGATGGTCCATGACGACAGCCACAGCGCCTTGCGGGCCAGCGCGGTCAAGGTGTCGAGGCGGGCGGTATCAACGGGCATGGCAATGCTCCCGGAAAACAGGTGCCCGATGATACCCCTGCAGGAAGCGCCAAACTTCTCAATGTTTCGCGCAATACCAGCCAATATTGGGATAGCTTACCAATCAGCCGGCAAAAACGACAGGTTCATCCCAATGCCCGATCTCGACGCCATCGACCGCAAAATCCTCAGCTACCTCCAGAACGACAGCCGCCTGACCATGCAGGAACTGGCCGACAAGGTCGGGCTTTCGGTGTCGCCATGCCATCGCCGGGTCAAGCTGCTCGAGGAACGCGGCGTCATCTCGCGCTACATCGCGACCGTGGACCAGAAGGCGCTGGGGCTGCATGTCAGCGTCTTCATCTCGATCAAGCTGGCCCGGCAGAAGGAGGAGGACCTCAACCGCTTCGCGCGCGCGATCTCGAAATGGGACGAGGTGCTGGAATGCTATCTGATGACCGGCAATCGCGACTATCTCTTGCGCGTGGTCGCCGCCGACCTGGCCTCCTACGAGACTTTCCTGAAGACCAAGCTGACCCGGCTTGACGGCATCGCCTCGATCGAGTCCAGCTTTGCGCTCAGCCAGGTGAAATATTCGATCGCGCTGCCGGTGTAAGGCATCACCGCCACGGCTGCACGATGATCTTGGTGTGAGCCTCAGGATTGGCGAGATCGGCGAAAGCCTTTGCAACGCCGTCGATGCCGACTTCCGCCGTCACCATTGCCGCCGCATCCACCTGCCCCTCCGCGATCAGGCGCAGTGACGCCGCGAATTCGTCCGGCGTGTAGCCGAGCACATACTGGACGTTGAGCTCTTTCATGATGCCGAGCATGGGCTCGCTCCTGTCGGTCTCCATGCACACACCGACCACGACGATCCTCGCATCGCGCGGAGCGCCCTCGAACACCTGCTGCAAGAGACCGGGCACGCCAACGCATTCGAAGATGATCGCGGGTTTGAGCGCGGGCAGCAACGGCGGCCGCGCGGCCTTCTCCGCCTCCGACATCTGCGCATGCTCGGCCCAGGTCAGATAGGGCTGCGACACCCGTGGATCCACGACGACATCGGCGCCGAGCTTTGCCGCAAGCGCGCGCCGCGCCGGCGAATAGTCGGCGGCGACGATCGGATGCAGGCCCTTGAGCTTCAGCGCCGCAATCACCGCTAGCCCGACCGGGCCGCAGCCGATCACGAGCGGCACTTCGCCGCCTCGGATGTTGGCCTTGGCGACGGCGTGAACGCCGACCGCGAGCGGTTCGGTGAGCGCGGCATGCTCCGGCGCGAGACCGTTGGGCACCTCGAGCAGCAGCGCTTCGCTCAGCAGCATCGCCTCGGCATAGCCGCCAATATTGTCGTTGGAGTAACCGATGCCTTCGATGCCCTGCGGCGTTACGAGGGCTGGCAGCGAGCAGACGCGCGTGCACGACTTGAGCTTGCGCACGGTCCCCGGGCCGAAGTCGACGATCTCGCAGCAGAACTCGTGGCCGAACACGACGTCGCGGGCGAGATCCATCGGCTTGCGGCCGGTCTTTCGCGCCATCTCCACCATGCGGTGGGCGTGCTGGCGCGCGTGCAGATCGGAGCCGCAGATGCCGCAGGCGAGCGTCTTGACCAGCACCTGGCCGGGGCCGGGCTTCGGCTCGGCCATTCTGTCGACGACAATCTCACCGTTCCTGAAAATCGCAGCGCGCATCCGGCTCCTCCCGTCTTGTTGGAGCCGTCGATAGCACGAAGCGGACGCGCGATCTTGCGTCAGGGGTTCGGGGAACGCTCTTCCAGGATCAGGAGCTGGGCGCGGCGGATGCGCTCGCGATGGGCGATGTAGAGGCCGCTGGCGACGATGAAGGCCGCACCGGTGACGGTCCAGACATCAGGCACTTCGCCGAACAGGAAGAAGCCGAGGATGCTCACCCACAGCAACTGCGTGTAGGAGAACGGCGCCAGTACCGAGGCATCGCCGTAGCGATAGGCCAGCACGATGATCCACTGGCCGACGGTGGAGGCGACGCCGATCACGATACCAAGCCCGATCGCCGTCCAGGTCGGCGTGACCCAGACGAACGGTACCATCAGGGAGAGGATCGCAACGCCCGTCAGCGCCGAATAGGCCATCGTGGTGAGGACGGCTTCACGCCCGCTCATCATGCGCGTCAGGATCAGCGCCGCGGCCCAGCAGAACGCCGAGACGATCGGGAAGAAGGCGGCGGCGTGAAACGCGCTGGAGCCCGGGCGCAGGATGATCAGCACGCCGGTCAGGCCGATCGCGGTCGCGATCCAACGGCGCATGCCGACCTTCTCGCTCAGGAAGACGATCGAGAGCGCGGTGACGAACAGCGGCGAGACGAAGCCGGTCGCGGACGCTTCTGCGATCGGCAGGAAGCTCAGGCCGGTGATGAAGAACAGCGAAGAGCCGAGCAATGCCGCGCCGCGCATCAACTGCAGGCCGAGGCGCTCGGTGCGCATCGCATGGAGCGGCGAGCCCGGCAGCATCACCGGCGTGAACATCAGCGCAAACGTCACGAAGCGGATCCAGGTGATCTCGATCGACGGCAGGCTCGACGACAGATATTTCGCGGTAACATCGGAGCAGCCGAGAAAGATCGTCGACAGCAGCACCAGCGCGATGCCTTTGAACGGGTGATCGACGCGCGCCGGCGCCCGTCGCGCCTGCGGCTTCTTTTCCGGCATGGGCATGGGAATACTGTCGAGCCTTGCGGCTGCGGCGGGCGGCGGGGTCACGGCTGGAACCTAGGAATGCGAATCGGGAATGATCGTAAAAAACGATAATTGCGCCGCTTTCACAACTTCCGAAAACAGGATGCCGATATGCGCTCACGTCCGCGCACGTCAAGACTCCATTAATAACGGGCGTTTGTGCACTACAGCATGGGCAGGCCGCGCGGCTTCGGACCGCGCGGAAACGCCGCATCGAGCGCCGCGATCTCGTCTTTCGTCAGCACCAGATCGCCGGCCGCAGCATTGTCGCCGGCATGTTCCGCGGACGACGCCTTCGGGATCGCGAACACCGTAGTTGCACGGGTGAGGAAGCTCAGTGCGACCTGGCGCGGCGTCGCGCGACGCGCCTCCGCGATGCGCGCCAGCACCGCGCCGCCCTTGCTGTTGCTCGCAGGGAAATCATCGTGGCCGAATGGCGAATAGGCGACCACAGCGACACCATGCCGTTCGCACCACGGGATCACCGCGTGCTCGATCGCGCGTTCCTTCAGATGATAGAGCACCTGATTGCAGGCGATGCGGTGTTCGCCGGCGGCGTCGAGGATCTCGTCGAGATCATCGGCATCGAAATTGGAGACGCCCCAGGATTTGATCTTGCCGGCCTTCACCAGTTCCTCGAATGCGGCGACGGTGTCCTCCAGCGGATACGAGCCGCGCCAATGCAGCAGATAGCAGTCGAGCCGATCGGTTTTCAGCCGCTTCAGCGAGCGCTCACAGGCGGTGATGGTTCCGCGGCGCGAGGCGTTGCTCGGCAGCACCTTTGACACCAAGAAAACCTCGTCGCGTCGGCCCGCGATCGCATCCGCAATGACGAGTTCGGCATCGCCATACATCTCGGCGGTATCGATGTGGGTCATGCCGAGGTCGAGCCCGCGCTGAAGCGCCGCGATCGCGCGCTTGCGATCGCCATGGTCGAGATACCATGTGCCCTGCCCGATGACGGAGACGCTGGCACCCGTTTTGCCGAAGGGTTTCGTGTTCATCTTTGCTCCGATACCACTCGTTCGCTGAGGCAACCGCCGTCGCGCTCAAGAGTTCAATACGCCGATGTCAGCGACCAATACGCTACCGGTTGCGGACTCCGTGATGTAGAGCCGATCCTTCTTCGCGCCACCAATGGCGACATTGGTGCAATTCGGACCTGCACACGACTTGACCCGCGCAATCAATTCGCCGTTGGGCGCGAACACGAAGACATGGCCGAGTGAGGCGTGACCGACGAACAGGCGGCCCTTGGCATCCATTGTCATGCCATCAGGGCCGCTCGTGCCGAACAGCGAGCAGAAGCGGCCAACCTTCGACACGCTGCCGTCCTTCATGAACGGCAGCCGCCACACCGCGTTGTCGCGCGTCATTGCGACGAACAGCACGGTCTCGGTTGGATCGATCACCAGGCCATTCGGGCTGATACCAGTGTCGATCAGGCAATCGAGCCGGCCGCTTTGCGTCAGGCGATAGACGCGGCCGCTGGGGTCATGCAGGCCGGTCTGTCCCTGGTCGGTGAAATAGATGTCGCCGTTGGACGCGAGATGCAGATCGTTGCAGCCCCGGAAAGACTCCGAGTTGCGCGAGGTCAGCACCGGCGCAATGCGCCCTGCCCTGGCGTCGAACTCCACGATGCCGTGCCTGTAGTCGGCGACCAGGATGCGGCCGTCCGCCGCAATCTTCAGTCCGTTCGGCCAGCCCTCATATTCAATCGCCAGCGACCACTCACCGTCGGGCGCAATGCGGAAGATGCGGCCGAAGGGAATGTCGACGATGTAGAGATTGCCATCCTTGTCGAACGACGGCCCTTCGATGAAGGAATCCGTCGGCACACCGGGCCGGTTGGCATCGGCCCAATCGGTGCGCTCGCCCTTGCGGCGGAATTTGTCGGGCATGGCGGAAAAGAGTCTGGTCTCGATCAGGCGCGGCGGCGTTTCCAGGTACATCATTGTTGTTTTTGCGTGTTGAGGGCGAGAGCGCGGCACCATAGGGCACAATGAGGCGTGCGTCGATTGGGCCGAAGCATAGCGCCCCGCCCTCGCTGTCATTCCCCGCGAAAGCAGGGAATCCAGTACGCAGTGGCCTTAGCGCTTGATCACAGGCGTCTCGGCGTACTGGATCGCCCGGTCAAGCCGGGCGATGACGGCGGAGTATGCGCGACGACCGAGAAAGTCGCCCCTACCCCGCCGCGCCCGCGTGCTTGGCATGCTTCGCCGGCGCAATTTCGGTCGTCGCGATCAGGCGCTTCAGCTCGGGGATGCAGGAGCCGCAATTGGTGCCGGCCTTGAGCTTTGCGCCGATCTCGGCGGCTGTGCGCGCGCCTGCGGCGATGGTGTCGCAGATGGTGCCGCGGCCGACGCCGAAGCAGGCACAGACGACAGGACCGGTCGAAACCGCGCCCTCGCTCGACTTGCCGGACAGCAGCATGCGCCGCTGCTCATCGGTGACGTGGTCGGCCACGAACAGGCTCTTCACCACCTCCCAGTCCCCGGCATCATGCGCGGGGCCGACGAACAGGCAGGTTTCGATGCGGTCGCCGGCAAACGAGGCCGCGCGATAAACGCCGCCGCCGAGGTCGCGATAGTCGGCGACGTCCTCGCCGGCAACGCCACCGAGCCAGGCCGGCCAGCGCGACAGGTCCGCATTGTCGGCGAAGAGGTAGCCGAAGCCGCCGGTAACAGTGACGCGGGTCCACATCAGGTTCGGTGGCAGCTCCAGCTGCTTGCGCGACAACGCAAAGCCGCGGAAGACGTATTCATAAGGCACGATCGCGGCTGGTGTCGCCTTGGACTCCGGCTGCCCCGAAAACGGATCGGTGAACGGTGCGACCAGCGCCCCGACGCGACCGTGCGAGGCGTTCATCGCACTCCAGTGGATCGGCGCGAACAGCGTGCCGCGCTGCTGGTGGTCGCTGACGACGACCTTGAGGGTGCACTGGCCGTAGTCGGTGGTGATGCGGGCATAGCCGTCATGAACGACGTTGTATCTGCCGGCGTCATCGGGATGAATCTCGACGAACGGCTCGGGCAGATGCGCGCCGAGCCGCTGGCTGAGGCCCGTGCGCGTCATGGTGTGCCACTGGTCGCGGATGCGCCCGGTGTTGAGCCGCAGCGGCCGCGACGGCCCGGTCTCGCCGCGCAGCGCCGGCACCTCCGGCGCGACGAAGCGGCCCTTGCCGTCATTGGTGAAGAACCCGCCGGCCGCGAAGAAGCGCTCGCCGGGCGCCTGGCCTTCGCGCGCGGGCCACTGCACGGGCTTCAACGCGTCGAAGCCCTCGTCGGACAGCGAGGTCAGCGCGCCGATATCGAAGTCGCGGCTGCCATCGTTCTCGAACGCCGAGAGCGCGGCGTGCTCGCGAAAGATGTCGGCTGCGGATTTGTAATTAAAACTGTCGCCGAAGCCGAGGCGTTTTGCGGTTTCGCTCAGGATCCACCAGTCCGGCCGCGCCTCGCCGGGCGCCGGCAGGAACGAACGCTGGCGCGAGATCCGGCGCTCGGAATTGGTCACGGTGCCCGACTTCTCGCCCCAGGCGAGCGCGGGCAGCAGCACGTGCGGGCCAGCATCGACCGTGTCGTTGGAGAGCACGTTCTCGGAGACCACGAACAGCTCGAGCTTCTTCAGCGCCTCGCGCACGAAGTCCGCGTCGGGCAGCGACACTGCGGGGTTGGTGCCCATCACCCACAGCGCCTTAACCTCGCCGCGGTTGATGGCTTCGAACAGCTGCACCGCCTTCAACCCTTCATGGGTCGCGATACGCGGCGCCTTCCAGAACCGCCGCACGCGATCGATGTCCGGCGGCGTGAAGTTCATGTGTGCGGCGAGCTGGTTGGCGAGGCCGCCGACCTCGCGGCCGCCCATCGCGTTGGGCTGGCCGGTGAGCGAGAACGGCGAGGCACCGGGCTTGCCGATGCGCCCCGTGGCGAGATGGCAGTTCAGGATCGCGTTGACCTTGTCGGTGCCCTGCGCCGACTGATTGACACCCTGCGAGTACAGCGTGACGACGCGGGGCGTGTCACGGAACATCTTGAAGAAGGTGGCAACGTCCTGCTCGGAGAGGCCGGTCGCCAGTGCGGTCGCGGTGATGCTGCCGGCGATGCTGCGTGCGCGCGCCAGCGCGTCGTCAAAGCCCGACGTGTTTTGCCCGATGTAGTCCTGATCCAGGGCACCATTGTCGGCGAGGTGAACGAACAGGCCGGAGAACAACGCCGTGTCGGTGCCGGGCTTGAGGCCGAGGAACAGATCGACGTCGGTCGCGGTGTCGGTGCGGCGCGGATCGATCACGATCATGCGCGCGCCGCGCTCCTGCCGGTTCTTCAGCATGCGCTGGAACAGCACGGGATGGCACCAGGCGGCATTCGAGCCGACGAACACCAGAAGATCGGCCTGGTCGAGATCCTCGTAGCAGCCGGGCACGGTGTCGGCGCCGAAGGCGCGGCGGTGACCGGCGACCGATGACGACATGCAGAGCCGCGAATTGGTGTCGACGTTCGCAGTGCCGACAAAGCCCTTCATCAGCTTGTTGGCGACGTAATAGTCCTCGGTCAGCAGCTGGCCCGAGAGATAGAATGCGACCGCGTCGGCGCCGTCGCGCGCGACGATGTGCTGCATGCGGTGGGCGACGTGATCGAGCGCATCGCTCCAGGCGACGCGTTCGAGCACGCCCTTGCAGCGGATCATCGGATAGAGCAGCCGGCTTTCGAGCCCGACCGTCTCGCCGAGCGCCGAGCCCTTGGAGCACAGCCGGCCGAAATTGGCAGGATGATCGGGATCGCCCGCGATCGCCGCGCCGCCCTTGCCGTCTGGCGTCGCCAGCACGCCGCAGCCGACGCCGCAATACGGACAGGTCGTTTTGGTAGCGCGGAGCGTGGGATCGATCGCCGTCATATCGAGCCGCCTCAATCAAGCCGCTTTGGAGGGACGCGCGAGCGCGCGGCCGAACATCATGTCGGTGCGGATCGCCGCCACCTTGTCACGATTGCGGATCAGCTCGAGATACCAGAGCGCATCGACGGTATCGCCGATCAGCACCGCGCCGGTGAGCCGGCCGTCGGAGATGACGAGCTTCTTGTAGGTGCCGCGCCTGCGGTCTGACAGCACGAGGCTCTCGCTGCCCTCCCCGCCCATGAAGTCGCCCGCGGAGAATACGCTGACGCCCGACACCTTCAGATTGGTCGAGACCACGCTGCCCTGATAGGCCGCGGGACGGCCCGCGAGATGCCGCGCCAGCACGCGCGCCTGCTCGTAGGCGGGCTCGACGAGGCCGTAGCAGGTGCCGCGATGCTCGGCGCATTCGCCAAGCGCGTAGATATCGGGTGACGCCGTCTGCATCTCGTCGTTGACGACGATGCCGCGGTTGACTGCGATGCCGGCGTCCTTTGCGAGCGCAATGTTGGGCCTGATGCCGGCGGCGAAGATCACCGCATCGGCCTCGATGCGGCTGCCGTCGGCAAGCTCGACCGCTTGGACATGACCTTCGCCGTGGATGCGCGCTGTGGATGCATTGAGCAGGATACGAATGCCCTTGCGCTCGACCAGTGTCTTGAGCAGGTCCGCGGCGGAGGCATCGAGCTGGCGCTCCATCAGCCGGTCCATCAGGTGCAGCAGCGTCACCGGCGCTCCGGCCTTGGCGAGGCCGTAGGCCGCTTCGAGTCCGAGCAGACCACCGCCGACCACGACGACGCGCTTCCTGGCGGCCGCGAGCGTCAGCAGCAGGTCGACGTCGCGGGTATCGCGAAAGGTGTGCACGCCGGCGAGATCGGCGCCGGGCACGTTGAGCCGTAGCGGCGTCGAGCCGACGGCGAGCACGAGCTTGGAATATTCCATGCTCTCTTCGCCTTCGATCTTGAGCTCGCGTCGGCCGGTGTCGACCTCGGTGACCCGATAGCCGTAGCGCACCGTGACACCGCGATGGCGCCACCAGTCGGCGGGTCGGAGCTCGATCTCGTGCGAGCCGGTCTCGCCGGCCAGCACGGAGGAGAGCAGAACACGGTTGTAAGCGAGCCGCGGCTCTTCGCCGATGACGGCGACCGCGTAGCGGCCGAGTGCGGTCTTGGCGAGCTCGTCGACCAGACGCGCGGCCGCCATACCGTTTCCGACAATGACCAGCGGTTCACTCACAACGCATCTCCTATTCAGCGGCCTGCGACTGTGCGCCGTAGGCCTCGGACATCATGTAGCCGGACAACACGCCGTAGGCGTCGGTCCAGGCGGTAGCGAGTTCGGGCGTCCAGGCCTCGCCAAGGCCCTTCTCCAGGGTCCACAGCAAGGTCGCGCCGACCACGGGGTAGTGCTCGGCCTTGGCGCCGTAGCCGACGTGACGCTTCGCAAGCGCGGAGGCCGCCGGAAGAATCGAGTCCAGATTCGACAGACCGCCGACGACGGCGGCGAGCATGCCCATCAGCTTCTTGCGCTGCTCGGTCATGTCCTCGGGGAACATCGCGCGCACGGATGGCGCCACCTCGAACAGGCGATCGTAGAACAGCACCGCGGCCTGCGCGGAAATCGGCGCGACCTTGGCAAAGCTCTGCTGCACGAGGGTGATCTGTTCCGGCGTCATGATGTTCTCCTGCCTGTTGGGTTTGCCTTGGTGCGCGCCATTGCGAACCAGGTTCATTGTCAAACTGTCGGGCAATGCTTCTCCCCGCGTATGGGGAGAAGCGAGATTCGTACCAAGTATTAGACACGCGCGCCGGCGAGGCTTGACGCGCCTTCGCCCTGCGGGCTGCGACGCAGATAGAACCACCAGGTCAGCGCGAGGCAGGAGGCGTAGAAGCCGAGATAGATCGCGAGCGCGAGCTGCGGCCCGCCGGTCAGCGCGATCGACTTGCCGAACCCGGTCGGGATCAGATAGCCGCCAACGGCGCCGACCGCGCCGATGAAGCCGACCGCAGCACCGCTCTCGATGCTCGCCGTCTTCAAGGCGACCGCGCGCTCCGCATCGCCCTTGCCGCGCACCCTGAACAAATTCTGCTCGCGGAAGATCGAGGGGATCATGCGGTAGGTCGAGCCGTTGCCGATGCCCGTCGTCACGAACAGGACCAGGAACATCGACAGAAAGCCGATGAAATCCTTGTGCCCGACGAAGTAGAGCACGCCGATCGTCGCGCCTGCCATCACGATGAAATTCCAGAACGTGATCACCGAGCCGCCGATCCTGTCGGCAAGCCAGCCGCCGAGCGGCCGCGACAGCGAGCCGACCAGCGGCCCCAGGAACGCGATCGCAATGGTGACTTGCGGGAACTGGGTCTTGATCAACAGCGGAAATGCAGCCGAGTAGCCGATGAAGGAGCCGAACGTGCCGATATAGAGATACGCCATGATCCAGGTGTGCTTGCGCCTGACCACGGCGAGCTGGTTCTTGATCGACGACTTGGCCGTGGTCAGGTTGTTCATGAAGAACACTGCGCCGAACACCGCGATCGCGATCGGCAGCACCCACATCAGGCCGGCGTTCTGGAGGAAGACGCCGTCGACGGGCGATGCCTCGAACAGGTTGATGACGGCGAGCGTCATCAGGATCGGGGTCAGGAGCTGCACGCTGGAGACGCCGATATTGCCGCCGGCCGCATTCAGTCCGAGCGCCCACCCCTTCATCCGGTCGGGGAAGAAGAACGAGATGTTCGTCATGCTGGAGGCAAAATTGCCGCCGCCGAGACCGGCGGTCGAGGCAATCAGCAGCATCAGCCAGAACGGCGTGTCGGGCTGGCCGACGAAATAGGCCAGCGAAAGCGTCGGAATGAGCAGGATCGCCGCGCTGAAGATGGTCCAGTTGCGCCCGCCGAAGGTCGTCACCGCGAAGGTGTAGGGAAAGCGCATCAACGCGCCGATCAGCCCGGGCACCGCGACGAGCTGGAACAGCTGGTCGGTGGTGTAGTGGAAGCCCGCCTGCGGCAGCTTGGTGGTGACGATGCTCCAGATCAGCCAGACCGAGAAGCCGATATGTTCGGCCACGATCGACCAGATCAGGTTGCGTCGCGCGATAGTCTTGCCAGTCGCATTCCAGAACGCCTCATCTTCGGGGCGCCAGTCTGAAATCCAGGTTGGATTCTTCGTCATTGAGTATCCCTTCTTGCCTCACCGCTGCGTCGTTGCAGGCTCAGCCTCCGGCCACGGAGGCGCGCGCCGAGGCCAAGCCCCGGTGGCGAGTTCACGATGCTGATTGATGATGTTGAGGGACGTCGTCGTTGGCGTCGCGGCCGGTGTTTCAATTTCCGTGCCAACTGCGCGCATTCCGGAAACGCAGGAAATTCAGGAGCTTGTTCGTCGTGCCCCAAATTCTTGCAGCACTATTTCGCACGCAAATTTTGCGATTCGCTCAATCCCTGTGCGCCGCACAAGGATTGAGCTTGATGATTCAAAATTAGGCGTTGCGTGAGCATCTGTTGGTGACGCGCCTACGCGGCTTCGACGAAGCGATGACGCTCATAGAGGAATTCGAGCACGCGCTGCCGGCACTTCAGGTAAGTGACGTTGGTCGCGAGTTCGAGCCGCTTGCGCGGCCGCGCCAGCGGCACCTCCAGCACCTCGCCGATGCGCGCGCTCGGCCCATTTGTCATCATGACGATGCGATCGGACAGCAGCACCGCCTCGTCGACGTCGTGGGTGATCATCAGAATGGTGTTGCCGAGCTTCTGATGCAGCGCCATCACCGAATCCTGCAAATGCGCGCGGGTCAGTGCGTCGAGCGCGCCGAAAGGCTCGTCGAGCAGCAATACTTTCGGCTCCATGGCAAGCGCGCGGGCAATGCCGACGCGTTGCTTCATGCCGCCGGAGATTTCCGAGGGCCGCTTGTCCTTGGCATGGGCCATCTGCACGAGGTTGAGATTGTGCATGACCCAGGCGTCGCGTTCGGAGCGCTTCTTGGTCTTGGCGAAGACCTTGTCGACGCCGAGCCGGACGTTCTCGTACACGGTCAGCCATGGCAACAGGCTGTGGTTCTGGAACACCACCGCGCGATCCGGTCCCGGCGAGTTCACCTCGCGGTTCTCGAGCAGCACGCCGCCCATGGTGGCGTTGGTCAGGCCTGCGATGATGTTGAGCAGGGTCGACTTGCCGCAACCGGAATGGCCGATGATCGAGACGTATTCGCCCTTGTCGATGGTGAGATTGATATCCTTCAGCACCTCCGTGGAGGCTGCGCCGCGGGTGAAAATCTTGTCGATATGGTCGAGCTTCAGATAAGCGGTCATGTGCTTCCCCTTTAATTCAGCGCGGTGCCGCGGGTGACGATCTTGCCGGCGCCCGCGATCAGGCGGTCGAGCACGAAGCCGATGATGCCGACATAGAACAGCGCCAGGATGATTTCGCTGATATGCGAGGAGTTCCAGGCGTCCCAGATGAAGAAGCCGATGCCGACGCCGCCGATCAGCATTTCCGCGGCGACGATCGCGAGCCATGACAGGCCGATGCCGATGCGAAGTCCCGTGAAGATGTAGGGCGCGGCGGCAGGGATCATGATCTTGGCAAAGAACTCGAGCGGGTTGAGCTGCACCACTGCGGCGACGTTGCGATAGTCCTGCGGAATGTTGCGGATGCCGACCGCGGTGTTGATGATGATCGGCCAGACCGAGGTAATGAAGATGACGAAGATCGCCGACGGCTGGCCGTCACGGAAGGCCGCGAGCGAAAGCGGCAGCCAGGCCAGCGGTGGGATCGTGCGCAAGACCTGGAACAGCGGATCGAGCCCGCGCATGGCCCAGACCGACTGGCCGACCAGGACGCCGAGCGCGATGCCGGCGATGGCGGAGAGCGAATAGCCGAGCGCGACGCGCTGGAGACTGGCGGAGAGATGCCAGAACAGACCCTTGTCGATGCCGCCATGGTCGAAGAACGGATCGAGGATCAGCTCCTTGGTGTCCTTGAAGACTTTTGACGGCGGCGGCAGCGCCGAGCCGGCGCGACGGCAGACCAGCTCCCATATCAGCATGAGCAACGCGACCACGACGAGCGGCGGGATGACGCGCACGGCGGTCTCCCGCGCCATCCGCGCGTAAGTCTCCGATCGCGGCGGCCGCTTCGGTGTCATCGCGACGACCGGCGCGGCAGCGCTCGCAGGCTTCGCGGTCTCAACCTCGATCTTCGTGGCGGGCATCTTCATCGCAATATCTCTCCGGCTGCAAAAGACGATGCGGCCGCCCGGAGGCGGCCGCCGGCTCCATCAGACTTCGACGCGCTTGATCGCGAGCGACTTCAGATAGGCAGCGGGATTTTCCGGATCGAACACCTTGCCGTCGAAGAAGGTCTCCTTGCCGCGCGACGTAGAGGCCGGGATCTCCGCACTTGCGACGCCGAGCGTCTTGGCCGCATCGCGCCACATGTCCTCGCGGTTGACCTTGGCGATCAGCGCCTTGGTGTCGAAATTCGCCTCGTACTTGCCCCAGCGGATGTCCTCCGTGAGGAACCAGAGGTCGTGGCTCTGGAACGGATAGGAGGCGAAGTCGCGCCAATACTTCATGATGTGCGGGGAGTTCTCGACCACCTTGCCCGGGATGCCGTAGTCGAACTTGCCAGCGGTGCGGTCGAGCACGTCTTCGACGGGGCAGTTCATCCACTGCCGCTTGCCCATGATGGCGGCAAGCTCGGCCTTGTTCTCGGCCTTGTCCGACCATTGCTGCGCTTCCATCACCGCCATCAGCAGCGCCTTCGAGGCCTTTGGATATTTATCGACGAAGGCGGCGCGCATGCCGAAGGATTTTTCCGGATGCTTGTTCCAGAGTTCGCCGGTGTTGATGGCGGTGTAGCCGATGTTCTGATGGATCAATTGCAGATTCCAGGGCTCGCCGACGCAGAAGCAATCCATGGTGCCGACCTTCATGTTGGCCACCATCTGCGGCGGCGGCACCACGATGGTCTCGATGTCCTTGTCGGGATCGATCCCGCCGGCGGCGAGCCAGTAACGGATCCAGAGGTCATGCGTGCCGCCGGGGAAGGTCATCGCGGCCTTCACGGCCTTGCCTGAGGCCTTCTTCTTCTCCAGCGCCGCCTTGAAGGGCGTGGCGTCGACGCCGAGCTTCAGGTCGGCATATTCGTTGGCGACGGAGATGCACTGGCTGTCGAGATTGAGCCGCGCCAGGATGTACATCGGCGTCGGCTGATTGTTCTGCGTCACCTTGCCGGCCGAGATCAGATACGGCATCGGGGTGAGGATGTGCGCACCGTCGATGCCGTTGCCTTCTGAGCCGAGCACGAGATTGTCCCGCGTGGTGCCCCAGGAGGCCTGCTTCTGCACGTCGGTGTCAGGCATGCCGTATTTGGCGAACAGGCCCTTGTCCTTGGCGACGAACAAGGGGCCGGCATCGCTCAGCGCGATGAAGCCGAGCTTGGCACCCTTGACCTCGGGGCCGGCGTCCTGCGCGAAGGCGCCAGCGGGGAAATTGAGTTTTACGGCGGCCAGGAGTGCGGCGGTCGAGCCGGCGGCCTTCAACAATTGACGGCGGCTGAGGCCAGTGTCCGACGGCCGGCGGGTGCGCTTGGTCATGGGCGATATCGTCCTTTGCGTCGTTGCAGAATGATTGCGTCAGTGCACACGAGCAGCCCATCCGGTCCGGCGACGCCTGAAGCTGCGCATGCGAACGCGAGGCGGGGAGACCCCCGTCTGGTGGCGTCGGCAATTCGGATGAGAAGTCTCGCGGGACGGCTTCAATGGCGTCGGGCTGGAACTATTCAAGCTTCGTGCCAAGCGCCACAACGTAGAAAATCTCGAAAGATCAGTATGCTACAGGCAGCGCGCCAGTCTGTCGCAGGCCCGTTCCGCTCGCGAAATTTGCGGCTGCCCAATAATTGTGCGGCGCACAACAGTTGTGCAGCAGCCCAAGCAAAAGGCCGCATCAAGCGCAAAAGCCGGGGCAGCCAAAGCTCTACCAGATTGATGTTGCTTGCTTTTTATGAGCCCAGCACACGGCACGCAACTTGCCTCTCCATTTACGTCAATGAAGACTGCGGCTTTGCCGCATTGATGCAGGCGCTGGCGGCTGCATCCCGGAAGCTCAACTGCTTCGCGGCCCTCCTCGGCTCGGTCGTCGTGACGCAATCCCAAAGGCTTCCAACTCTCCATCGCCTCGTGCGCGGCAGGTCAGCCCGCACGGGCAGTGACGTTCAATCGCTCTCGCAGGAGGGCGAGATCTCTTTCTTAGGAAGCAAAAGGAACCATCGATGTCGTATCTCGCGCCTTCGGAATTCGTCACCAAGATGGTGGATGCGGGCGAGTCCAAAGTCTTCATGTCCACCCGGGATACCATCATCCGCGCCTACATGGCCGGCGCCATCCTGGCGCTCGCGGCATGGTTCGCCGTCACGATCAACGTGAACACGGGGCAGCCGCTGATCGGCGCGCTGCTGTTCCCGGTCGGCTTCGTCATGCTGTATCTGCTGGGCTTCGACCTCCTGACCGGCGTGTTCGTGCTCTCCCCGCTCGCGCTGATCGACAAGCGCCCCGGCGTCACCATCGGTGGCGTCTTGCGCAACTGGGGCCTCGTCTTCGTCGGCAACTTCGCCGGCGCCTTCACCGTGGCCTTCATGATGGCTTTCGTCACGACCTTCGGCTTCACGCAGGACCCCGATAAGATCGGCACCGCGATCGGCAATATCGGCGAAGGCCGAACGCTGGGCTACGCTGCGCATGGCGCGGCCGGCATGGCGACGCTGTTCCTGCGCGGCATGCTTTGCAACTGGATGGTCTCGACCGGCGTGGTCGGCGCCATGATCTCGACCTCGGTCCCCGGCAAGGTCATCGCGATGTGGATGCCGATCCTGGTGTTCTTCTACATGGTGTTCGAGCATTCCGTCGTGAACATGTTCCTGTTCCCGTCGGGCCTGATGCTGCACGCAAAATTCTCGATCATGGATTACCTGATCTGGAACGAGATCCCGACGGTGCTCGGCAACCTCGTCGGCGGCCTCGCCTTCACCGGCATGACCCTCTACGCCACGCACGTCATGACCAAGCCGAAGCGCCAGGCCGGCAAGGCCACGTCGCCCCGCGTCGCGGCCTGATACGTCTCGACAGGAGAGCCTCGCCCGATCAGGGTGAGGCTCCCCTTTGCCGGTGATGACGATGACTCGCGGACTTCAGATCTCGGTCGGCCAGCATTCCGACAAGGGTCGCAAGCCCATCAACCAGGATTTTCACGGCGTCCTCGTTCCGGACGAGCCGATGCTCAGCCTGAAGGGCATTGCAGCCGTCCTCGCCGACGGCATCTCCAGCAGCACGGTGAGCCAGATCGCCAGCGAGTCGGCGGTCAAGAGCTTCCTGATGGACTATTATTGCACGTCGGAATCCTGGACGGTGAAGACCTCCGCCCGCCGCGTGCTGGACGCGACCAATTCCTGGCTCCACGCGCAGACGCGCAAGAGCCAATATGCCTATGACCGTGACAAGGGTTATGTCTGCACGCTGAGCGCCATGGTCATCAAGGCGACCACCGCGCACATCTTCCACGTCGGCGACTGTCGCGTCTACCGCGTGGCCGGCAAGGCGCTCGAACAGCTGACCGACGATCACCGGATCATCGTGTCCTCGGAGCAGACCTATCTCGGCCGTGCGCTCGGGATCAATCCGCAGCTCGAGATCGACTACCAGAGTTTCGAGATCGAGACTGGCGACACGTTCCTGCTGGCGACCGACGGCGCCTATGAATTCGTCGACGCGCGTTTTGTCACGAGTGCGCTCAGCGACCATGCAGCCGAGCTCGACGGAGCGGCGAAGGCGATCGTCGAGGAAGCCTACCGGCGCGGCAGCGACGACAACATCACAGTCCAGATCCTCCGCATCGATGCGGTGCCGCAGCGCGAGCCGGCCGGCATCTTCAACCAGACCTCCCAGCTGCCGCTTCCCCCGCTGCCGGAGCCGCGGGCCGTCTTCGACGGCTACAAGATCGTCCGCGAAATCCACGCCAGCAGCCGCAGCCATATTTACCTTGCCGTCGACGCGGTGACCGAGGAGCCGGTCGCGCTCAAGCTGCCGTCGATCGATTTGCGCGACAATGCCGCCTACCTGAAGCGCTTCCTGATGGAGGAGTGGATCGCGCGCCGGATCGACAGCCCGCACGTGCTGAAGCCGCTGTCACAGTCGAAACGGCGCGGTTACCTCTACGTCGCGACCGAATTCGTCGAAGGTCAGACCTTGCGGCAATGGATGACGGACAATCCGCGCCCCGATCTCGAAACCGTCCGCGGACTGGTCGAGCAAATCGCCGCGGGCCTGCGCGCCTTCCACCGCATGGAGATGCTGCATCAGGACCTCAGGCCCGACAACATCCTGATCGACAAGACCGGCACCGCGAAGATCATCGACTTCGGATCGGTTAAGGTGGCAGGCGTCGCGGAGGCCGCGCCACAGGACGAGACCGACGAAATTCTGGGAACGGTCCAGTACACGGCGCCGGAATATTTTCTTGGGCAAGGCGGCTCGCCGCGCTCCGACATGTTTTCGCTCGCCGTGATCTGTTACCAGATGCTGACGGGAAAGCTTCCCTATGGCACCCAAATCGCCAGGGTCCGGCGCAAGGCGGACGTGCGGAGGCTCAAATACCGCCCGGCCGATGACGACAGCAACGTGCCCGCCTGGGTCGACGGCGCGCTCAGACGTGCGCTGCATCCGGATCCCTACAAGCGGCACGAGGATCTGTCCGAATTCGTCTTCGAGCTTCGCACACCCAATCCGGCCTATCTCGACACGCGGATCACGCCGCTCTTGGAGCGCAGCCCGCTGATGTTCTGGAAATTGACCACGGCGGCGCTCGCCTGCGTCGTCGTGGTCCTGCTAGCGATGCTGCACGCGCGCTGATCCGGGTGTAGCCACGCAAAGCATCACCACGTGATCAGCGGAGACCGATGCAGCCAGGTATCGGCGCGCACCTGATCGAGCACGAATGTCGCAACGTCTTCGCGCGCGATGGTACCGCCATGGAAGCCCGAAAAATCCGTCAGGGCCCGGACCGAGCCGCGGCCGGGCTTGTTGTTCAGGATCGAGGGGCGAACCAGGACCCAGTCCAGCCCGCTGTCTCTGACGATTGCTTCCTGCCGGTCCTTGTCGGCGTACACCTTCTTCAGGAGAAGCGGAAAGATCACATTGTCGGCGATAAAGCCGCCGTGCCCGGCACTGTCGCCGGCGCCCATTCCCGTGATGCAAACGAGCCGCGAGACCTGCTCGGCCTTCATCGCGCTCACGAGCGCGCGCGTCGCGGTCGAGAGAAGCGTCACCTCGCGGAACGGGCTTACCGGTGTACCCAGCGCACTGACCACGGCCTCACGGCCTTTGAGGGCTGCGCGCAGGGCTGTTTCATCGCGGGCGTCTCCGACGATAAGCTTCGCCCCGTGATGTCACGTGCCTTCTCGGCGGAACGCACCAGCACGGTGACGTCGTAGCCTCGCGCCACCGCCTGGTTGACGATCAGGCGACCGGTGGCACCGGTCGCTCCAAGCACCAATATCTTCGTCGCACCTTGCGGATCCGCCGGAACAGTGGCGATTGAAGAGGTCATGATGGGAGTCCTCGTTGTCGTGATGGGGACGTGCCCATGCCGTCAGGCAGAGGCCGCGATTTCGGAGACGAAGTCGCGATAGGAGCGCAGGGGACGGCCCAACAACGCGGTCAGACGCTCGACGTCGCCGGCTTCGGGGACCATTCCCTCGGTGAGGAAACGCTCGCTCATCAGCCGCATGTCGTAGGCCATCCAGCTCGGCATGAACTGCCGGAGATTCTTCTCGAAGCCGGCGGTATCGTCACCGGGATAGGCGACCGTGCGGCCCAGCACCTCCGACCAGACCGCGGCGGCTTTCGCGCCGGTCAGCGTATCAGGACCGACGAGATTGACGCGGTCGAGCGCAAGCGGCGTTGCGGCGCGCTCACGACGGATGAGCTCGAGGGCCGATATCTCACCGATGTCGCGCGCATCGATCATGGCGAGCCCCTTGCTCCCGATCGGCATCGGATAGATGCCGTATCCGGTCACCACGTCCTTGATCGTGACGTCGTTGTTCATGAAGTACGCCGTGCGCAGGATGGTGGCGTTGAAGCCCATCTGCTCGATCATCCGCTCGACGCCGAACTTGCCGGCAAAGTGCGGGACGTTCACGTAGCGATCGCTGTGGATCACCGAGAGGTATACGACCCGCTCGACACCAGCCTCGCGGGCGACGTTGAGCGCGATCAGCGCTTGCGTGAATTCATCCGGCACCACTGCGTTGAGCAGGAACAGGGTCGAGACGCCCTTGAATGCGCTGCGGATCGAGTCGACGTCGAGCAGGTCGCCCTGCACGACGGTGACGCCTGCCGGGAGGTTTGCCTTGGCTGGATCGCGGGCGAGAGCACGGACATCGGCGCCGCGTTTGGCGAGCTGTTCGACGACGTGGCGGCCGACGGTGCCGGTTGCACCGGTAACGAGGATGGTCATGGAGATCACTCCGGGTTGGTCAGAAGACACCCGGAAATTAGCGATCCACAAACGAACCGATAGCCGCTATATTTGGACGGACTGTCTCACTGGTGGAACGATGTACCTGCTCGCACTGACCGACTTCAATCTCGTCGCCCGGCACGGCGGCTTCGGACGGGCCGCACGCGCCACCGGACGCCCGAAAGCCACCCTGTCCCGGCGGGTCGCCGAGCTGGAAGCTGCCCTCGACCTGCGCCTGTTCGAGCGCGGGGCGCGCACCCTGAAACTCACACAGGAAGGACGCGCCCTTTACGAGCGGACGGGGGCCTTGCTCACCGAGCTCGATGAGACGGCGACAGCGATCGCCTCGGGTGGGGACAGGCCGCGGGGGCGCTTGCGGATCAGCGCGCCCTTGCTGTTCTCGCAGACTGCAATGGGAAACCTCGCGGCCGGGTTCGCGCTCAGATATCCGGAGATCCGTCTTGAGGTCACGACGGAAGATCGCTCCGTCGACATGGTGGAGGAAGGGTATGACCTCGTCATTCGGGTCAATCCCGATCCGGATGACAGCCTTGTCGGACGAATCTTTCTGCGCGATCGGCTGGTGGTCGTGGCAAGCCCGGACCTGAAACGACCGAGGGACGGCATCGCTGTGCCGGCTGTCATGCGCGGAGCGGGCGACCAGCTGACAAGCTGGGAAGTCACGATGCCCAGTGGAAGGTCGCGCATCGCGATTGATCCGGTCCTGCGCCTGTCATCGCTCGTCATGGTTCGCGACGCGGTCCGGGCGGGCGTCGGCGCCACACGCCTTCCGGTATCACTGGTCAGTCACGACCTGGCTGCCGGCACGCTGGTGCATTGGGGCGACATGGACGGACCAGAGATCGCGTTGTGGACGCTCTATCCATCGCGCCGGCTGTTGAGCGCGCGCGTCTCCGCCTTCCTCGACTTCATGAAAGAAGCCTTTCCGATGGGGACGCCTGACGAGCTGGCGGCGTTTATCGGGAGATGAGCGGGTGGCGCGCGCTGCTCGCGCCTGACGGTCAGGCGTGCTCCTCCGCCTTCGTCCCCAGCGGCCTCGGCGCCATGCCGCCGCCCGGCTTGAGGTGGAATTCGTAGCTCATCAGATGCCACTGCCCGTTCGCCTTGCTGCCGTCGGGCATCGCCGCATCGTTGCGCGGCTCGACCTTGGCGACGAGGTCGTCCTTCACGCCGAACACCACGTCGGAATCCAGATATTTGTCGCCGTCCATGAAGACGTGGGTGATCAGCGGCTCGTAGCCCTTGGCATTGACCAGGAAGTGCACATGCGCCGGGCGCATCGGGTGGCGGTTGGTCTGCACGATCATCTCGCCGACCGGGCCGTCGGTCGGGATCGGGTAGCTGCACGGCAAGATGGTGCGGAAGAAGAAGCGGCCATCGCTGTCGGTGATGAAGCGCGCCCGCGCCGAGGCGCCGACCTCGTCATAGTTCGGCTTCTGCGAGTCATAGAAGCCGTCATCGTCAGCGTGCCAGACGTCGACGGGGACATTCGCGAGCGGCTTGCCGTCGAGATCGGTGACACGGCTCTGCACGAACATCCGTTCGCCGGTTTGATTGTTCGGAGAGATGTCGGTTCCGTGCGCCGTCACCTTGTGCTCGCCGACATAGAACGGCCCGAGCACGGTGGTCTGGGTGGCGCCCTCGCGCTCGCGATGGTTGACCGCGTCGACCAGCATGGAGACGCCGAGCACGTCGGACAGCAGGATGAATTCCTGTCGTGTGTCCGTGCATTTCTGGCCGGTGCGGGTCAGGAAATCGATGGCGTATTCCCATTCCGCGAAAGTGAGGCCGGTCTTGCTCACGTAATCGTGCAGCGACTTCACCAATTCCTGGAGCAGGAATTTCGCGCGCGGGTGAGGTGTCTGGTCAAAGCTCCGGACGACGGCTTCGGTGAGTTCGGTTTCGTTGAACTGGGTCATGGTCGTTTGCCTGCGTTTTCTCATTGGCCCGTTGGGGATCTTTTTGGGCTGCTTGGAGGCGTTCCAAAGTGAAGCCTACACCAAACAGCCGGCCGGCGTTAAGCGCGACCGGCTTGGAATAAGACCGCCTTTTCGGCTATCAACGGCGGACAAAACTTTCGGAGGAACTGATGCTCGCCCCCACCCCCGCGTCGCCCGAATCCGTGGGCATGTCCAAGGCCGCGCTCGACCGTGTCGATGCGCATCTGAAGAGCCGGTACATCGATGCCGGTCGCTTCCCGGGCACGCATCTCCTGGTCTATCGCCGTGGCAAGATCGCCCACAGCTCGGTGCAGGGTTTTGCCGACGTCGAACGCAAGCTGCCCGTCAAGGATGACACCATCTACCGCATCTATTCCATGACGAAGCCGCTCACCAGCGTCGCCTTCATGATGCTGGTCGAGCAAGGCCTCGTCGCCATCGATGAGCCGGTCGCCAAGTACATTCCGGAATGGAAGGATCTCGGCGTGTTCGTCGCCGGCACTGCGCCTTCCTTCCTGACCCGGCCGCCGTCGCGGCCGATGCTGATCGTCGACCTCCTGCGCCACACCTCCGGCCTCACCTACGGCTTCCAGCAGCGCTCGAACGTCGATGCCGCCTACCGCGCCGAAAAGATCGGCGAGGTCGAGAAATCCGGCACGCTCCAGACCATGATCGAGAGCCTTGCAAAAATCCCGCTGGAGTTCTCGCCGGGCGAGGCCTGGAATTACTCGGTTTCGACCGACGTGCTCGGCTACCTCATTGGCAAGATCTCCGGCATACCCTTCGAGCAGTTCCTGAAACAGCGCATTCTCGATCCACTCGGCATGACCGACACTGATTTCCACGTGCCGGCTTCCAAGGCCCACCGGTTCGCTGCCTGTTACTCGGCCGACCCGGGTGGCGGCATGACCTTCCATGCCGGCCAGCGCCGCGAGGGCCTGACGTTGCAGGATGATCCAACCAAGAGTTCGTTCCTGTCACCGCCGTCCCTGATTTCGGGCGGCGGCGGGCTGTGCTCGACGACGGCCGACTATCTCACCTTCTGCCGTGCGCTGCTCAATGGCGGCGAACTCGGCGGCGTCAGGTTGATCGGGCCGAAGACGCTGGCGCTGATGACGACCAACCACATTCCGGGTGGACGCTCGCTGCCGGAAGTGTCGCGCTCGCTGTTCGCGGAAGCCGCCTACAACGGCATCGGCTTCGGCCTCGGCTTCGCCGTGACGATGCGCCCGGCCGAGACGCTGGTCGCCGGCAGCCCCGGTGAATACAATTGGGGCGGCGCGGCCACGACTTCGTTCTGGATCGACCCGGCCGAAGAATTGATCACCATCTTCATGACGCAGGTGCTGCCGTCGAGCGCCTACCCGCTCCGGCGCGAGCTGCGCAGCATGGTCTACGCTGCGATCACCGAGAGCAATCTCTGAGAAAAATGCACCGATTCCGCGGCATCAGAGCCGCGGGATCAAGCCCCGCTCATTTCAACATCTCCGGCACGATCAGGCGCGGCAGGAACAGGGAAACGCTGGGCCAAATAATGAGCGCCGCCAGCACGAGCAGCATGGGGATCAGCATGATCACCGTGTCCTTAAGCGCATAGCGCAGCCGTACCCCGGCGATCGAGCAGGCGATCATCAAGCAGAGGCCATAAGGCGGCGTCACCAATCCGAAGGCGAGCGAGACGATCGAGATGATCGCAAACTGCACCGGATGAAGGTCGACCGATTTCGCCAGCGGTTCGAGAACGGTGCCGACGATGATGATCGCCGGAATGGCGTCGAGGAAGCAGCCCACCACCAGAAAGCAGAACGCGATGAAGAAGCCGGCCCCGATCGCGCCCATGCCCCAGGTCGAGACGTTAGCCAGCAGTTCCTGCGGAATCCTGTAATAGGCCAGCAGCCAGCCGAACGCGCTCGCGGTACCGACGCAGAACAGCGCCACGCCGGCAAGGCGCCCGGTATCGAGCAGCGCCTTGTAGAGTTCGCGCGCGCCGGTTTCACGGTAGAAGAACGTCGACAGCGCCACGGAATAGAGCACTGCGACGCAGGCGGATTCGGTCGCGGTGAACCACCCCAGCAGGATGCCGCCGACAATGATGAACGGCGTCATCAGCGCCGGTATCGAGCGCCAGATGGCGCAGCACATCTCCCTCCAGGTGTCCTTCGGATAGGTCGGATAGCCCCGGCGCACGGCATAGATATGCACTGTTGCCATCTGCGCGCCCGCGATTAGCAATCCCGGCACGATGCCTGCGAGGTACATCGCGGCGATCGAGGTCGAGATCAGTCCGCCCCACACGATCATCAGGATCGAGGGTGGGATGATGACGGCGAGCACGGCCGAGACCGCGGTGATGGCGATCGAGAACGAGAGGTCGTAGCCCTCCTTGGTCTGGGCATCGATGAATATCTTGGACTGGCTCGCCGCGTCCGCGGTGGAGGATCCGGAGATGCCGGCAAAGAACACCGACAGCACCACGTTGATCTGCGCCAGCGACCCCGGCCAGTGCCCGACCATCGAGCGGGACAGCGCGACCAGCCGGTCGGTGATGCCGCCGATGCTCATCAGATTGGCGGTGAGCAGGAAGAACGGGACCGCTAGCAGGATGAATGAATTGTAGGCGTTGAAGGTTTCCTGCGCGAGCGTCATCAGCGACAGATGCGGCTCGATCAGCAGGATCGGCACGCAGGCAAGGCCAAGCGCGAAGGCGACCGGGACGCGGATGATGAGCAGGCCAACGAAAGTACCGAACAGGACCATTGCGGCCTGCCCGGCAGAAAGAACATTGCCGCTCATTGATTTGCCCCAAACAAAATCCGCATCTCGTCGACGATCTGTTCACCGGCGAACACGATCCAGGTCACGCCGGAAATCGGCCAGGCGACGTGGATCAGCCAAAGCGGCAGATCGGCCAGCTCCGAAGTTCTGTTCCAGGCAAAGCGGGTGAACTCGATTCCGGCGGTTACGAACACCAGTGCCAGCGCCAGCACGCCGAGCCGCGCGAGAATCCGGACCATGGCTTCGCTTCGGCGTGACAGGTCAGGCCAGACGTCGACTTCAAAATGCTGCGACTCTCTGATGCCGACCATGGCGCCAATCATGATCGTCCAGATGAACATGAACCGCGCCATCTCCTCGGTCCAGATGTAGGACGGAATCAAAGGCGTGTAGCGCGAGATGATCTGCAACGTGACCGGAATGACCAGCATACCGACGGAGGCGGCGAGCAGGATTTCCAGCAGTTTTGCATAGGCCGCCGTTGCTCGGCGCCATGGCGACGGGTTCGGTGGCATCGATATTTCAGTCATCACGACTCCGGGGGATCACAATCACGCAATGGGGCAAGCCGTCTGGCTTGCCCCGACGTCCTGTCGCGTGGGCGGCGACAGTTTTCAGACGACGTTGATCTTCTCGAAAATGCCTTCCGCGCCAATTTCCTTGGCGTAGGTGGCCATCACGGGATCGGCGAGCTTCTTCATGGTGTCCCGTTCTTCGAAGGGAACGCGCTTGAGCTTCCCGGCCTTCTCCAGCGTGTCGAGCTTGACGACTTCTTCACTCGACTCCAGTTGTCGGCCGTAGTCGCCGGCCTCCTTGCCGGCCTTCATGATCGCGTCCTGCAACTCCTTCGGCAAGGTCTTTAGCGTCTTCACCGAGAAGCAGATCGGCCGGATCGACACGGCGTGTTGGGTCAGGTTGAGATGCGGAGCCACTTCGTAGAACTTCATCGCCTCGACGCCGGCCGCCTCGTTCTCGCCGGCCGCAATCACGCCGTTCTGGATCGCGTTGTAGATTTCGTTGTAGGCGATCACCGTCGGGCTCATGCCCACGGCCGCAAAGGTCTTCGACCAGATCGGCGCGCCCTGTACGCGCACCTTGAGTCCCCTAAGGTCGGCGAGAGTCTTGAGCGGCTTGTTGGCGAAGATATTGCGGATGCCACCGCCGGAATAGCCGATCAGAACGACCTCGGCCTTGGACGCGACTTCGTCGGCGATCGGCGCCAGGATATTGGCTTCGACGACCTTGTTCATGTGGTCGATGCCCTTGAACACGAAGGGCGCGTCGATGAACGGGGCCGCCTTGGCGAAGGTCGACATGTGAGCCGGCGAGACGATGCCGTAATCGACGGCTTTGCCCTGCGACATGTACTCGAAATATTGCTTTTCGAGGCCAAGCGAGGAATTCCTGTGCAGTGTGAAGTTGACGGGCTTGCCGTAGTACTTCTTGACCAGCTCTTCGAACCGGAGCAGGGCCCGGTTGAAGGCGTGGTCGTCGTTGAACTGGACCGCGCCGTTCAATGTGATCGGCGACTGTGCCCTGACGATTGACGGCATGCCCATCGCAGCCGCCGCAGTGGTCGCGCCGAGCCCAGCGAGAAATGATCTTCGCTTCATCGTCTCCCCTCCTTTTGATGCTCCGGCCCTGTCGCCGGGCCGTGAGCGCAGCCGGTATGCGGCTTGCGAGTGGGAAGCGTATGGAAAACCTCGGCGGGACGGAAGTCATTTCACGCGCGCGGGAGGCCCTCTTCGTCGCAGGGCCACCCCTTTCGCGAACTGCTGCACTGCAACTTGCGCTCCTGCCGGTGCGTGGCAGGCCGAGGGGAGCAGCCTCTCTTAGCAGACAGACGGCGTGCGGGCCCGTGCGCTGCACGCACAGACCCGCCTTCCACTGCCGCTTAGTGCATGTGGCCGATCAGATAGATGCCGCCGCCGATCACCAGCACGGCCGGCACGGCCCAGAGAATCAGAACTGGCATTTGTCATCCTCCTCAGTTGGACGTGCAGACCTTGACGGTCTTCATGCCGGCTTCAGCTTCGGTGCGCGATTTGTAGATCGCGCCCGATGGGCTGACGACGGTCATGGACGTGTCCGTCGGCTTCTTGTCGACGATTGTGCACTTCTTCGTCTTGACGTCCTGCACGACATAGAACTCGTCGGCCGCGAACGCCGGCAGGGATATTGCGGAAAGCATCAATGCTGCAGTTACTATCTTCAACTTCATTTGTAGTCCTCCTCCAGAGCCCGAGCCGTCAGCCCGGTCATCTACAAACGGGAAAAAGCGGCAATTAGTTCCCTGAGCCGGGAACGCTGTCCGCAATGAGGGGTTGTTGCGGCGCATGTTCAAACGAGGAGAACGAGATGAAGAAGTTGTTCCTGCTTTCCGCCGCGGCGGTCCTGATGTCGACCGGTGCTTTCGCGCAATCGACCGTCGTGACGACGACCGGGACGGGCCACGCGGCGGCCGTCCAGATCGAGCCGCAGTACCGAACCAAGATCAAATCCTACGTCACCGAGCATCGCATTCGCCCGGTGACCACGAAGGAAAAGATCGTTGTCGGTGCGGCGGTGCCGAGCGACGTCGAGCTTGAGGCCGTTCCCGCAGACTGGGGTCCGTCGCTGACGAAGTATCGCTACGTCTACTCCGGCGATCGCGTGATGCTCGTCGATCCCGGTACGCGCACGGTCGTTCAGGAAATTGATTGATCCAGGTGTAAGGGGGCCGCCTTGAGGCGGCCTCCCTCTCTGGGAGTTGACATTATGAAATCGCATCGAGAGGCCCGGATCGCCGGGCTCAGCCTGGCGGCCGTGTACGCCATGTGTCTCCTACTGACCGCAATCAGCATGAGCTGAGGCGCAGCCGCGGACCGCGCTGCAAAATCTTCTTCCTGGGCGGCGCGTCCGAACGCAAAAATTATTGGCGTAGCGCAAATCCCGCCCCTATGGTCTCCCAAAATCATAAATCCGGCGCTCCCCTGCGCTGGAACCGGGACGCCCGCGTTTGTCAAAGCTCACTTTGCCGGTCCGGCTCGCTCTTCTGGTGACGGGAACGATGTTGCCGCTGATCGTCTTCGCGGTCGGCATTGCCGTCTACAATTACAAACAGGACCGCAACGACGCGACCCGCCGCGTGCTGGAGAATGTGCGCAGCATGCGCCTCGTGCTGGACTCCGAGGTGCAGCGGATGACCGGCGGCCTGCAGGTGCTTGCACTGACGAATTCGCTGCGCAACGACGACTTCCAGAGCTTCCGCCGCATCGCGCTCGGCTTCGTCGACCAGTACGGCAAAGGCGGCCTCGTGCTGATCTCCGATCGCAAGGGCCGGCTGTTGTTTTCCTCCGCGACCGAGGACACCGCAAGCCTGCCGCCACGCGGTCATCTTGAGATCATCGAGAGGGTGTTTGCGACCAGGTCGCCGCAATATTCCGACCTGTTCACCGGCGCGATCAACGGCCGGCAGGTGCTTACGGTCGAGGTTCCGGTGCTCCGCGACGGCGAAGTGATCTACGACCTCTGCTTCAGCCCGCCGGTCAGCACCTTTCAGGACCTGGTGGAAAAGCAACGGCCCGACCGGGATTGGACGGTCTCCCTGCTCGACACCAAGGCTATCGTGTTCGCGCGCACGCCGAACCCTACGGAGATCTTTGGCAAACGGGCTACCGGCGCACTGTACGAGAGTATGTTGCGCACGCCGGAAGCCGCACTCTCGACGGTTTCGCTCGACGGCGTCGCGTTGTCCACCGTCTATACGAGGTCGCGGCTGACCGGCTGGACCATCGTGGCCGGCGTCGCCGAGAGCTCGCTAATCGCTCCGCTCTGGCGCAACATCGCGATCACCAGTTTTATCGGCGGCGTCCTGCTGCTGACCGGCCTGACCTTCGCGGTCCGGATGGCGACCACGATCGCGCGCGGCGAGATGCTGCACGATCTCCTGATCGACGAGCTCAACCATCGCGTCAAGAACACGCTCGCGTTGATGCAGGCGATCGCGGTGCAGACCTTCCGCAGCGCCAGCCGGGACGAGCGGGTAAAATTCGAGGGCCGGCTCGGCGCGCTGGCCGAGGCGCATAATTTGCTGAGCCAGGAGAAATGGGCGGGCTCCGAGCTGCGGGACGTGATCGCCCGCGCGCTCCAGCCGTTCCTGCTGAATAATCCGGAGCGCATCCGCATGGCCGGACCCGCGGTGCCGCTGTCGCCGCGGCTCGCCGTGGTGCTGTCGATGATCGTGCACGAGATCGCCACCAACGCGGCGAAATACGGCGCGCTATCCAACGAGACCGGCCGGGTGACGCTGGAGTGGCAGGTCGTCGCCGATGCGCCGAAGCCGCGGCTGCGCCTGATCTGGACCGAGATCGGCGGACCGCCGGTGACGGCGCCGGTGCAACGCGGCTTCGGCTCGCGCCTGATCGAGCGCAGCGCGCGCGACCAGCTCGGCGGCGAGGCAACGGTCGACTTCCTGCCCCGCGGCGTGGTCTGCACGGTGATTTGCGCGCTGGACGAGGCGCGATGAACGGAGGCCGGCAATGAAGATCACTAGGGTTCGCACGCACATTCTCGAAGCAAAGCTGTCGCAGCCCTTTGCCTATTCGCGCGCCTGGTACGACACGCGCACCGCAATGCTGGTCGAGATCGAGACTGACAATGGTCTTGTCGGATGGGGTGAATGCTACGGCCCGGCGCGCATCACGGCGGCAGTGGTGCAGAGTATCGCTCCGTGGCTGATCGGCGAGGATCCGTTGCGCACCGACGTGCTGTGGCAGATGGTCTATGCGCGCCTGCGGGATCACGGCCAGAAGGGCGTCGTGATCCAGGGGATGAGCGGCATCGACATCGCGCTATGGGACATCAAGGGCAAGCATTTCGGCCTACCCGTGCATCAGCTTCTCGGCGGCGGCGCGCGCAAGCAGGTTGCGGCCTATGCGACCGGTCTCTACCGGCGCAAGTCAGGCGATCCGCTGAACTATCTGGCGGAGGAAGCGGCGGGTTATGCCGCCGAAGGATTCCGCGCCGTGAAGCTGAAGGTCGGTTTCGGAATCGCGGAGGATGCCGCGGTCACCCGCGCGGTGCGCGAGGCGATCGGCCCCGATGTCGCGCTGATGGTCGATGCGAACCACGCCTATGACGCGGTCGCGGCGATCCGGCTCGGCCGCCTGATCGAGCGCCATGACATCGGATGGTTCGAGGAGCCGGTGCCGCCGGAGGACATCGCGGGCTATCGCGCGGTGAAATCCGCGCTTACGATTCCGGTCGCCGGCGGCGAGTGCGAATTCACGCGCTTCGGCTTCCGCGAGTTGTTCGTCTCGCACGCACTTGACATCGCCCAGCCCGACACCTGCGCGGCAGGTGGTCTCTCCGAATGCAAGAAGATCGCCGACATGAGCGAGGCGTTCGGCATCCGCTACAATCCGCATGTCTGGGGCACCGGGATCGCGATCGCCGCGTCGCTCCAGCTCCTCGCGGTGCTGCCCTCGCAAACGCCGACTTCGCTGTCACCGCTCGAGCCGATGCTGGAATTCGACCGCACTGAACATCCGATCCGGCAGGCGATTTTGCAGGAGCCGATCGAGCATGCGAGCGGCGTCGTGCGGGTGCCCGAGGGGGCGGGCCTCGGTATCGAGATCGACCGCGCCGCGCTAGCGCGCTTTGATGCGGAGGCCTAACCGATCGTCTGCAACGTCGGAAACGTCTCCAGCAGCCAGATGCTCACGTTCGAGACCGCGCCGGTGAGGAATCCAATACCGGTGATCACCATCAGGACGCCCATAGCGCGCTCGACATTGACGAGATGGCCCTTCATGCGCGCAAACAGGGTGGAAAACTGCTCGATCATCAGGGCAGCGATCAGGAAGGGAATGCCGAGCCCGGCCGAATAGACCGCGAGCAGGACGGCGCCCTTTGTCACCGTGGCTTCGGCCGCGGCGACCGAGAGGATCGCGGCAAGGATCGGGCCGATGCAGGGCGTCCAGCCAAAGGCAAAGGCCAGCCCCATCACATAAGCGCCCCAAAGGCCGACGGGCTTGGGCGCGGTCAAGCGACCCTCGCGCATCAACAGGCCGATGCGCGTCAGGCCGAGGAAGTGCAGGCCCATGACGATGATGACGATGCCGGCGAGGATCGAGAGTTCGGCCGACCAGGCCCGGATCAGCGCCCCGATCAGCGAGGCGCTGGCGCCGAGCGCCACGAACACCGTGGAGAAGCCGAGCACGAACAGGAGTGCCGACATCATGATGGCGCGTTTGGAGGCGGATGCGGGCTCTTCGCTTTCGACATGCTCGATCGTCGCGCCCGTCAGATAGATCAGGTAGGGCGGGACCAGCGGCAGGACGCACGGGGAGAGGAAGCTGACGAGGCCGGCAATCAGCGCCGCCGGGATCGAAACATTTTGCATGATGCAGTCGGAACCATCTCTGATGCGGCGCGCGGGGAATGCGCGCGGCCCGGAGCCGAACCGGCTCTGGTGTAGCCGATGCCAGCGAATGCGCAACAGAGGCGCACAAAACCAGGGCTCCTCCCGATGCCGTCTGTGATCACAGATGCGGCACCGGGACACGCACAAATCTCGCCAAAAAGCGAAACTCGGCGGCGCGGCTACTTCACCACGCGGAGCAGCGGACGCCGGGGCTGGTCCTGCGTCTGCTTGGAAGGGGGCTGCGGTTCGCTCGTGGCCGTCCGCAGCATTTCGTCGCACAGTGCCTTGAGATCGGCACTGTCAATTCCTTTGAGCTTCATCCGCACGTCCAGGATGACAATGGACAGCAGCTCGGCCGACTCACGGCTATTGCTCTCGTTGAGCACCCTGCGGCACTCTTCGAGCGTTTCCAGCACCGACTGCAACTGTTCGTCTGAATGCGACACGGCGTTCTTTCCGCTAATTCGGCCTGTGAGACGTGGTTGTGACGACCCCTTTGGCCCCCATGGAGCGTCGAGGATAACACGAGGCCGCTACGCCCCCGAACATGATTTCAGTGTGTTTCTGCCTTGAAACCGCGGTTCCGGCGCGTATCGCGTCGCGCCGCCGGCCGTCGAAACGCTCAGTCGTAAAGCGCTCGATCGTAAAACGCTCGCTCGTAAAACGCCTGGCGTGCTGCAATTGATCCATCGTGGAAGGCACCTGCTCTCGCGCAAGGACGTTCATTGCGGACAATGCCGACAATCCCGCAGGCAAGTCACGGCTCACAACGGAACTCACGCCACACCCCCTCATACGGGCGATGGTTTGCCCGATTCCTAGCCCTTGTTCCTAGGCTTGGCAGCACCCGAATACCACCTGCGGCGTAAGGATGACGTTCAAAACTCGTCGTTCCCCAACCCGCCGTGGTTGTGGTTTGCCCGAGATTCTGCCAGTTTAGCGACCCGAAGGGACTTGTATGCACTCCTTGGCGGAAAGGGGCGTTCCTCTGGAGGAACGCCCAAAGACAAACGTCAGCGGCCTCTCGGACTGGGATGCGGCGCGCATTTTCCTGGAAGTTGTCCGATGCGGAAGTTTCCGCTCGGCGGCCGAGCGCCTGTCGCTGTCGATCAACGCCGTTCGCCGCCGGATCGATGATTTCGAACGCCAGACCGGCACCACGTTGTTCACCCGCGACGTCCACGGCACCCGTCTGACCGACGAAGGCGCGCTGGTGGTCTCCGCCGTCGAGCAAATGGAGGCGGCTGCCTTCGACGTGCTGCGCACCAGCGATTCGACAGCGAACGCCCTGTCCGGCGAGGTCCGCGTCGCCGTCACCGAGGGACTTGGCACATTCTGGCTCGCCCCGCGACTGGTCGAATTCCAGCAGACCTATCCGAAGATCCTGGTCGATCTGCATTGCGCGATGCGTTCGGCCGACGTCTCCCGCCACGAGGCCGACGTCGCCATTCACCTGTCGCGGCCTTCGGCACTCGACGTCAAGCTGGTGCGGCTCGGCCGCATGCATCTGATGTTCTGGGCCTCCGAGAAATACATTTCAAAACATGGCGCGCCGCGCTCGGCGGCGGAGTTGATCAAGCACCGCCTGGTGCTGCAATTCGCGGACCAACTCGCCGCCAAGCAAACTTTCGAGAGCTTCTTCCCCGGCGTTCCGGAACGTGACCTTCTGGTCATGAAGACCAACGTCTCGAGCGCCAACTACTGGGCGGTCGCGAATGGCGCCGGAATCGGCGTGTTCCCGAGCTACGCCATTGCGCTTGGCGGGAAGTTGATTCCACTGGAGGTCGAGCTGAACAGACCGCTGGATATCTGGTTGTCCTACCATCCTGGTAGCGGCCGGATTCCGCGCGTACGGCACATGATTGACTGGCTGATCGAAGCCTTCAATCCGGCGCGTTTCCCGTGGTTTAAGGAAGAGTTCGTGCACCCGCATGAATTCAAGGACGAGTATATGGGCGAACCCCTGACCCAGCTCTTCGGGGGGTTTTCAACCGAAGACCGATGAGAAAAAAGATGAAGACAGCGGCGAAGAGAATGAAGCAGCGCAGTGCCGGCAAGCCGGACATTGAGCTGGGCAAGCGAATCCGTCTACGGCGCGTCGAGATGAAGGTCTCGCAGGCCGAGCTCGGCGAGAAGCTCGGCGTCAGTTTCCAGCAGGTCCAGAAGTACGAGAAGGGCGTCAATCGCGTCGGCGCGGCCCGGCTTCAGCAGATCGCCACCGCCCTCGATGTGCCCGTGACCTTCTTCTATGACGGCGACAACAAGGCGCGCGAAGTCGAGAGCCTGCTCTTCCTGGACTCGGCCTTCAGCCTCCGCCTGCTGCGCGCCTACAGCAAGATCAAGGACCAGACGGTGCAGCGTCAGCTCGTCTCGCTGATGGAATCGATCGCAGCGAACGAAGCCTGAGCCGATCGGCGTTCGTGCCTTTCCGCCCGATGTTCAATCCGCCGCGTCACGGGGCGCGGCTGGATTGAACGAGACCCGGACGAGATATATCCGGCCCGCGCTTGCGCGGACTTCTCGGGGCGGCATGACCGCCCCTTTTTGTTGACCATTTTTCCCGCCGTCGCCCGCGGTTTGCGCGAACCCATTCCTGCCCTGTCGCGACCCGATCCAGAGACCGCGTGCCTTGCGCATGGGGCTCGCGATGCGCCGTGCTTGAGGGAGCCGCAACCGGGAGACGCTAGCCTCCCGCCGATTTCTCGAATCAGCCCGACGAACCGGGAATTGCCGATGCGAGCGCCCGTCCGGGCCTCGCTCTCATAGGGAAGATGGGACACATGTCGAAGCGCCATGCGATAATCATTGCCGTCGGCATGCTTGCGAGCGCCTCTGCGCTTGCTCAGACCGAGACCATTGGACAGGCCGGGCCCAAGCCGGCGACTGCGGCTGGCACGGTGCCGGCCACCGCCAATCCGGCCCACGCAGCCGCACCGAAAACCGCCGCGCCGGCGGCCGCATCTACGGCGGAGAGCCGTTCGGCCGCAGCGCTCGCGCTGACGCATGAGCCGACCTATGACGAAGGCTCCGCCCAGCGCATCAAGGATGCGGCGCTGAGCTATTCCGATCTGGCCGTGCGCGGCGGCTGGCCGACGATCCCGGCAGACGCCAAATTCGCGCCCGGCGCCCAGGGCGCCAATGACGATCTCCTGCGCAAGCGGCTGATCGTCTCCGGCGATCTTTCCGCCGACAAGGCGAGCGGCGCCTTCGACCAGGATCTCGCCGACGCCGTGAAACGCTTCCAGGCCCGCCACGGCCTCGCGCCGACCGGAACGATGACGCCGCGCACGATCGCGGCGATGAACGTGCCGGTGCAGAACCGCATCCGGCAGCTCGAGGCTTCGCTGCAGCGGCTCGAGAACATGAATTTCGGCTTCGGCCAGCGCTATGTCGTGGTCAACATCCCCGCCGCCTTTGCCGAAGCGGTCGAGAACGACGTCGTGGTAAGGCGCTATCGCGTGATCGTCGGCAAGACCGAAAAGCCCTCGCCAACGCTCACCGCCCAGATCAGCAGCGTCGTCCTCAATCCCACTTGGACGGTGCCCTCCTCGATCGCCAAGACCGAGATCTCCGCGCATATGCGCAAGGATCCCACCTATCTGTCGCGCATGCACATGGAGGTGCTCGACGCTCACGACAATCCGATCGACCCGAATTCGGTTGACTGGTCGGGCACGCATACGCCGAATTTCACCGTGCGCCAGCACAACGGCACGTTCAACGCGCTCGGCGCGGTCAAGATCGACATGCCGAATTCCTATTCGGTCTACATGCACGACACCAACCAGCGCAATCTGTTCAGCGATGATTACCGCTTCGATTCCCACGGCTGCTCGCGCGTCGACAATGTGCGCGATCTCGCCGCCTGGCTGCTGAAGGACCAGCCGAAATGGAGCCGCGCCGCGATCGACGCGGAGATCGCCAGCGGCCAGCATCTCGACGTCGCCATGGCGAAGAAGGTGCCGGTGGCCTGGATCTACCTCACGGCGTGGATGACCAAGGACCAGACCGTCCAGTTCCGCAACGACGTCTATCACCAGGACGAGCAGTTGCTGGAGGCGACCGCCGAAGAGGCGGCCTTCTTCAGCAATGCCGGCAGCCACCCGCTGACCGCGCACATGACCAGATAGATCGCGCCATGCAATCGCGGCACAGGCGGCTGCAAAGCCAGGTCCGTTGTCGCGGTTGACCCTGGCCTCGCCCCGGCCGAACATTGCGCCTCGCCAACGAAAGCGCCCGCGATGTCCGACATGTCCAGCACGACCGAAATTCCCTACGCCGACGGCAAGATCCTCAAGCACACAGCCAGTGGCGTCGGCGTGATCACGTTCAACAATCCCGACAAGCGCAACGCGATGTCGCTGGAGATGTGGGAGGGATTTGGCGAGGCGCTGACCGCCTTACGCGATGACGCTGCCGTGCGCGTCGTGATCCTGCGCGGCGGCGGTGGCAAGGCATTCGTGTCGGGCGCCGACATCAGCCAGTTCGAGAAGACGCGCCATAACGCCGCCGCTTCCGAGGAATACGCAAAACGCAGCGCCGCCCAGCGCGCGCTGCTCGCCGATTATCCCAAGCCAACGATTGCCTGCATCCAGGGTTTTTGTCTCGGCGGCGGCATGCAGGTGGCGATGCTCGCCGACATCCGCATCGCCTCCCATGGCAGCCAGTTCGGCATTCCCGCGGCGAAGCTCGGCATCGCTTATGGCTATGACGGCTTGCGGCACTTGGTGTCGCTGGTTGGCCCGTCCTGGGCACGGCTCCTGATGTATACGGGCATGCGCATCGATGCGTCGGAAGCGCTGCGCATCGGGTTGGTCGAGCGCGTGCTTCCGGAGGATCAGCTCTGGGGCGAGACCATGGCCATCGCCGAGACGATCTCGCAAAATGCGCCGCTCGCGATCAAGGCCGCCAAGCTCACCATCGCGCAAGTGTTGAAGGACGAAAGCGCGCGCGACATGGACGCGATCAGGGCGGTCGGCACGGCCTGTATGGACAGCGTGGATTTTCGCGAGGGCCGGCAGGCCTTCATGGAGAAGCGCAAGCCGCAGTTCCAGGGACAGTGATTCCGTCGCCAGCGAGCAAAATGAAACAATCCAGAGTGCCTCTGCCTGCTTGGCTCTTCGCGATGACGGCGGGCAAACTGAACATGCATTCAGGAAGATTAAATTCCCACGGCCCCGCAACACCATAGCAACCAGCTGATTTGCTGGAAGTTCTCTCGCCATCAAACGAGGGAGATTGCGATGAAACTGAAATTTGCTGTTGTTGGTCTGGCTGCCCTGGGCGGCGCCGCTCTCGCATCAGGACAGGCACTCGCAGCGATGCCGAACGGCATTCCGCAGGCCGACCGTATCGCGAGCGGCCCGGCAGCCGACGTCGATCAGGTG
This sequence comes from Bradyrhizobium sp. 155, assembly GCF_023101105.1. Lineage (NCBI taxonomy): Bacteria > Pseudomonadati > Pseudomonadota > Alphaproteobacteria > Hyphomicrobiales > Nitrobacteraceae > Bradyrhizobium > Bradyrhizobium sp. 155. The sequence continues at coordinate 5,481,875 of NZ_CP064704.1, forward strand.
CGCTGGGTCTGCAACCCCTGGGGTCGCTGCTTCTGGCGTCCGAATTATTACGGCGCCTACGGTTTTTACGGCGGCCCGCGACGCTTCTACGGCGGCCGTCCGTGGGGCTGGGGCGGCCACCGCCACTGGCGTCGCTGGTGAATTGCGAGGGGCCGCGAGGCCTCTCTTCCTTGACTACAGCGCCGCAAGCACCGCCTTCGTGATGTCGGCGGTTCCGTTGCGGCCACCAAATTCCATCGGCTTGAGACCGTCGGCATAGACCTTGTCCACCGCACGCTCGATGGTCTCGCCGGCCTCGGCCGCTCCTTCGACGCCGTGCTTGTCGGCGAGCCAGTCCAGCATCATTGCAGCCGACAGGATCATCCCGGTGGGATTGGCTTTGCCCTGCCCCATGATGTCGGGCGCGGTGCCGTGGCACGGCTGGAACACGGCGTATTTGTCGCCGATGTCGGCCGACGGCGCCATGCCGAGGCCGCCGATCAGGCTCGCGGTGATGTCGGAGACGATGTCGCCGAACATGTTCTCCATCACCATCACGTCGAAATCCCAGGGACGCTTCACCAGCATCGCCGAGCAGGCGTCGACATAGAGCCGGTCGGTCTTCACCTCCGGATGACGCTTGGCGATCTCGTCGAAGATGCCGCGGAAGAACGCAAAGGCCTTGAACACGTTCGCCTTGTCGACGCAGGCCAGCGCGCCGGGCTTGCCGCGCGCCTTGCGCCGCTCGGCGAGACGAAACGAGAACTCGAACAGGCGCTCGGACGTCTTGCGCGTGATCAGCATGGTCTCGCGCGCCTCCTCATGGGTGACGACGCCCTTGCCCATCGAGGCGAACAGGCCTTCGGTGGACTCCCTGATCACGACGAGATCGATGCCGCGCTGGTCGGCGCCGACGATCGGGCTCGGCACGCCCGGAATGAGCCGCGCCGGGCGCACACCGGCATAGAGATCGAAGATGAAGCGCAGCTCGATCTGCGGCGCGATCTCGGTGTTGTCAGGATAGCGCACCGACGGCAGGCCGCAGGCGCCGAGCAGGATCGCGTCCGCCTCCTCGCACAGCTTGATGGTGGTGTCCGGCATCGACTTGCCGGCGGCGAGATAATGATTGGCGCCCGCCGGCGCCTCGGTGAAGCGAAAGCTCAGGCCGGATTTCGTCTCGATCTTGCGCAGGACTTCGATGGCCGGCGCCATGACTTCGGGACCGATGCCGTCACCGGCAAGCACGGCAATGTGGAAGGCGTTATTTGCGGACATCGGTTTCCTACTCTCTCCAACGTCATGCCCGGGATCGTCCCGGGCATCCACGCCTCGATACCAACTCCATGGCAAGACGTGGATGGTCGGGTCAAGCCCGACCATGACGACAAACTAGCAGCGTTGGTTACGGCGTCAGCACCGTGCGGCCAACCACCGCGCCCTGCTGCAGTTGCACCAGCGCGTCGTTGGCCTTGGCGAGCGGCTGCCGCGTCACGGGGATCGGCGCTATGTTCTTCGCTCGCACGAGGTCGAGCAGCTCCTGCGTCTCGCGCAAATTGCCGACATAGCTGCCCTGGATCGTCACCGCCTTGATCGGAATCAGCGGCAGCGCCCAGGTCGCACCGCCGCCGAACAGGCCGACGAGGACGAGCTTGCCGCCCTTGGTCAGGCAGTCGAAGCCGAGTTGCGTGGTGGCGGCGTTTCCGACGAGATCGAGCACGGCGCGGATGGGACCACCGGCTTTCTTGGCAAGCTGCTCCAGCGCGTCGGGCGCCTTGGGATCGACGGTCGCGAGCGCGCCGGCTTGCTCCGCCGCTTCGCGTTTCTTCGCGTCGATGTCGACCATGATCGCGCCCTTGCCGCCCATCGCCTTCAGCAGCGACAGTGCCATCAGGCCAAGTCCGCCGGCGCCGAACATCACGATCGGCGTGTCGAAGTGCTGCTCGAGCTTCTTCAGCGCGCTGTAGGTCGTGACGCCCGAGCAGGCGTAGGGTGCAGCCGACGCGGGATCGAGGCCTTTGAGGTTGAGCAAATAGCGCGGATGCGGCACCAGCATGTGGTCGGAATAGCCGCCGTCGCAATAGACGCCGAGCGAGCGCGGCGTCAGGCACATGTTCTCGTCACCGGCGAGACAGGTCGCGCATTTGCCGCAACCGATCCAGGGATAGACCAACCCGACATCGCCGATCTTCACGTCGCCCTGGTCCGACGACTTCACGTCCGGGCCGAAGGCGAGCACCTCGCCGACCGTCTCGTGCCCCATGGTCAGCGGCAGGTTGATGCCGCGGTCCTTCAGCGAGAGCGGCTTGCGGCCGTGGCCGAGATCGTAGCCGCCTTCCCAAATGTGAAGGTCGCTATGGCAGACGCCGGCGGCCTTCACCTTGATCAGCACCTGCGTGCCGGACGGTTGCGGCGTGGCCTCGTCGAACTCCTGCAGCGGCGCCTTGAAATCGGCGACCTTGAAACTTTTCATTGGCGTCCTCTCGGATATTTTTGTTGTCGTCGCCACCATGGCATGGGCGGCAGGACGAGACAAACTCGGACCTGTCTAATTTAGGCTGACGGATGATGGCAAGCCGGCCACGCGCAACGCCGCATTGCTTGCCACAGCGTGGTATCCGTCAGACTTCCCGTGAGACTTGCCGTCAGCCTTGCCCTCAGCCTTGCACGGCTGTTTTGCCTGACGGAATTGGCGCATTGTCGGTGAGCCCGATCTCCGCGCGCAGTCCGTCCGTGTGCTCGCCAAGAACGGCTATCGTCTTGCCCGGTGTTGTATCAGCACCGGTCATCCGGAACGGCAGATTGAGGACCTGGAACGAGCCGCCTTCATCCTCGACAGACGAGAGCGCCTCTCGGTGCGCGAGCTGCGGATCGGCCAGTGCTTCGGACACAGTGCGGTAGGCCGAGGCCGGCACGCCGGCCGCACCTAACGCGACAAGACAGACATCGGTCGAGAGCTGCCGCGACCAGGCCTCTACACCGTCCATCAAGTCGGCCCAATGATCGCGACGCGCGGCGTAGGTGGAGAAGCGCGGATCGGAGATCCATTCGGGCCGGCCGATCACTCCCATCAGTCCCTGAAACGTCTTCTCGCTGGCAACCGTGATCATGACATAACCGCTCGCCGTCTCGGTCGGCCCGAACATCGGGCGCGGCGGCGGCTTCACGGTGAACTGCGAGTTCTGCAACTCGATCAATGTCAGCGTCAGCATCGATTCCAGCATGGAAACGTCGATATGCTGGCCGAGCCCAGTCAGGGTGCGCTGGTAGAGCGCCGACGCGATCGCGCCGAACCCGTAGGTGCCGGTGACGACGTCGGCATGGTAGATGCCGCAATAATCCGGGCGGCTGCGGCCGGGCTGATAGGCGAGATGCGCCATGTCGTAGCCCGAGGCTGCATGGATCACCGGCGCATAGGCCGGCAGCTCGGCCGACGGGCCGCTCTGGCCGTAGCCGGAGATCGAGCAGTAGATCAGCTTCGGGTTGACCGTGCGTATTCTGTCATAGTCGAGCCGCAGCCGATGCATCACGCCCGGGCGGAAGTTCTCGACCAGGATGTCGGCAGTCGCGGCCAGCCGGCGGACCGCCTCCTTGCCGTCCTCGGACTTGAGGTCGAGCACGACGCTCTTCTTGCCGACGTTGAGCTGGCCGAACACGGTGCTGCAGCCCTTGCGCAGCGGCGGCCGGGTCCGCATCGTCTCACCGCCGTCGGTCTCGATCTTGATGACCTCGGCGCCCATGTCGGCGAGCATCCGCGCACAATGGGGACCGGCGATGGTGGTCGAAAAATCCAGGACCCTGAGGCCGGCGAAGGCCTTTGTCGTGGTCCCCTCATGCTTATCTGATAGCTGCATGCCTGCTTGCGTCCTTGAGTCACTTAGGAACTTATCGAAGTTCTCTGTTGTTGGTGCGCCGACCCTAGAGGGCGGCGGCTGAGTAGGAAAGTCTTTACCGAACAGACACGTCTCGCGGGCGGGCTTGGGAATTCCAGGGCAACTGGACCCGTTCTTGCATAGCAGCAATCGGGCTCCGGCAGAGGGCAGCAGTTCTTGAGGGTCTTGTTCGTTACGACAGAAATGGACGACTTTGTCCGCGTCGGCGGACTTGGAGCCGTTTCCGCTGCACTCCCCCGAGCCCTTCGTCCTTTCGCCGACATCCGGGTCATGTTGCCCGGCTATCGCGACATCATCGAACAACTCACGCATATCCAGGTCGTTGGCCGCTGTCCGGCGTTCGCGGAGATGCCGGCCTGCTCGCTCGGCCGCGCCGCGACCAAGGACGGCCTGCCGGTCTATGTGCTGTTGTGCTCGCAACTCTACGACCGGCCCGGCAACCCCTATGGTGACGAGTCCGGGCGCGACTGGCCCGACAACGACATCCGTTTCGCGCGCTTTGCCTCGGCCGCCGCTGAGCTGGCGATGGGCACGTTGGACAAGGATTGGGCAGCAGACCTGATCCACGCCAATGACTGGCAGGCTTCGCTCGTGCCGGCCTACCTCGCCTGGCGCGGCTCCAAGCTGCCGTCGATCCTGACCATTCACAACCTCGCCTATCAGGGCCTCTTCCCGAAGGACTCGCTGCGGCGGATCGGCGCGCCGGAGAGCTCCTTCCACATCGACGGCGTCGAGTTCTACGACCAGCTCTCCTTCCTCAAGGCCGGGCTGGTCTACGCCTCGCATCTCACCACAGTCAGCGGCACCTATGCGCGGGAGATCACCACGGATGAATTCGGCTGCGGTCTCGAGGGCCTGCTTCGAGTCCGCTCCGACGCGGCCGAACTCACCGGCATCCTCAACGGCATCGACGAGAGCTGGGACCCGCGTTCCTGCGCCCAGCTTGCCCAGCAGTTCGGCGCCGGCGACTGGGTCGGCAAGAAGGCCAATGCGGATTACGTGCGCAAGCAGTTCGGGCTTGCGGTGTCGCGCGGCCCGATGTTCGGCATCGTCGCCCGGCTGGTGCACCAGAAGGGCATCGACCTCGTGCTGGCGGCGGCCGACGAGATCGTCGATGCCGGCGGGCAAATCGTGGTCACCGGCTCCGGCGAGCCGGCGCTCGAGCAGGCGCTAATCGACGCGCATCGCCGGCGGCCTGACGCGATCGGGGTCGTGATCGGCTTCAACGAGGCCCAGGCGCGCCGCATCTTCGCCGGTAGCGACTTCACATTGATGCCGTCACGCTTCGAGCCCTGCGGGCTCAGCCAGATGTACGCCCAGCGCTTCGGCTCGCTGCCGATCGGCCACCAGACCGGCGGCCTCGCCGAGACCATTACCGACGGCGAAACCGGCTTCCTGTTCTCAAAACCTTCGCATGAATCCTTCCTCGGCGGCGTCCGCCGTGCGTTCTCCGCCTTCATGGCGCAGGACCAGCTCGACACCATGCGTCGCAGTGCGATGGGACGGTCGTTCTCCTGGAGCATCCCGGCCGGCAGCTACAACGCGCTGTACCGGAAGCTGGCGGCGGTGTGAGGCCTGCGTGTCCTCGTCATTGCGAGCGTAGCGAAGCAATCCAGACTGTTTTCCGTGGCAGCAGCCTGGATTGCTTCGTCGCAAGAGCTCCTCGCAATGACGGTGGTTTGTGGCAACGGCGGAGGACTTCACCCCCTCCCGCGCACATCCATCTGCGACCGTCCGATCCAGGCACGGTTGAGGCACCGCGTCATCCAGTCGGGCTGCGGCTCTCCGCGCAGCCGCGCTTGCGCTTCCTGGTAGGGACCGACATAGCGCAGCCGGTCTGGCAACCTTGGATAGACCCGCCGTATCCATCGCAGCGCCTTCTCGGCGGATCTGGTGTCACGCTCGTCAAGCTCGAACCCGAATCCCACACGCAAGCTTTCCGGCAGCAGGCTCGCGGTGAGCGCGCGATACCAGCGCGGCGGACGCAACCACGGGCGCGCTCCACCAAAGATCTGCGCGGCGATATCGCGCGCGGCCGGGCTGACGGTCAGCGTATCCGACTGCGTCATTGCCGCGGTGTAGGCCGCAAAGCCGGACCAGTCCGCCGGCAGATCGTGCGCCGTCAACCCGAACAACGCACCGAACAACCGACTCTCGGCCCAGTAGCGTTCGCGTTCGTCCGCCGAGAGAGGCGGCAAGACCAGATCATGCGCCATCAGCGCGGTCTCGACCAGCGTGGCATGAACCCAGCGCAGCGACGGGATGTCGTTGGCACAGTAGCGCGAGCCTGCCGCGAACGGACCGACGGTCTCGGGCATCTCGCCGACGATCATGCTGTGGCGCCGGTGCAATTGCCGCGACGACAACAGCGCGCGGTCAAGCGAACCGAACACCATGGCAAAGACGATGTCGAAGGTGCGGTGAAATCGTCCGATCGGATCAGCGAGGGTTTTCGAATGCTCGGCGATGGCGGCGGCGACCCAGGGATGCGCGAGTTGAAGGAGCAGCGCCCGGCCGGCGCCGAGAAAGATCACGGCCTCGCGGTCGATTTGCCAGGTCACCGTGTCAGGGCCGAACACGCCGGCGACCGGTCCCGCCGCGTTGGCGCGGACGGTATCAAGGGCAGATTCAAGTTCGCTCCCGGACACCACCTGCAGGGACTTTCGATTGCGGACCAGGACCGACAATCCGCAAGGCATGTGGCAATTCGATGAAGGGGACGATCGCTTGCGGCCCTACTCCGCCGCCATCGGCATCTCGTCCATATGTTCGTGCAGCACCACGCTCGCGAGCGGATCGAACTCGCCAACCCACGGCCTTCGCTCAAGCACTGACTTTGTGTGCGAATAGCCGGCATCCCAGCGCCGCATGATGCCGGACGGACTGAAGTCGATATCCTTGGTGTGGCTCTCGCGGTCGAGCTGCGGCGCAAGCAGGCGCACGACATGCATCCTGGTCGGGCAGCCGTAGTCGATCAATTCCCTCACAGCCGGATTGCTGCGCTCGCTTTCAGGCAGTCGCGCGGCGAGCTGGCTAATGACGTGGCGCAGGCGATGGGTTTGCTGCTGGCGCGTGATCTGGCTCGCGATCCGGCTGGAATATTGCACATCCTTGTGCCGGTTCAGCACCTCCGCCATCGTGGTCGGCTCTGCGCCGGCGGGATTCCACAAATGCACGGCGAGGATCAGCGAATTTTTGCGTGGATTGTCGTCGAAGACGGCCTCGGTCGGCGTGTTCGACAGAATGCCGCCGTCCCAATAGAGCTCGCCGTCGATGCGTACCGCCGGAAACGCCGGCGGCAGCGCGCCCGAAGCCATGACATGCTTCACCGTCAGCTCGCCGTCGCGGCTGTCGAAATAGCGCATCTGGCTGCTGCGGACGTGAGCGGCGCCGACCGTCAACCGTGGCGCGCAGCGGTTGATCCGGCCGAAATCGACAAGCTCGAGCAGCGTCCGCTCCAGCGGCGCCGTCGAATAGAAGCCGGCGTGATCGGCTCCGAGCGGATAGGAATCGCCCGCATGCGCCAATGGATTGGGACGGAAGAAGCCGGGAATGCCGTGGGTCAAGGTCGACCAATAGGCGAGCTTTTCATTGAAGCCGGCAAACGGGGTGCGCAGATTCCAGACCGGATTCTGCTCCATCCGTTTCCAGAACTGCTTCAGGCGCAGCAGCCGCTGGTCAGGCGCGTTGCCCGCAATGAGCCACGCATTGATGGCGCCGATCGAGGTGCCGATGATCCAGTCCGGCTCGATGCCGGCCTCGTGCAGCGCCTGGTACACCCCGGCCTGATAGGATCCGAGTGCACCGCCGCCCTGAAGCACCAGCACCACCTGGCCGGGCAGATCCTTCGACACGCTGGTATCGCGCTTCACATCGTTCATATTCTGCTCCCTGAGAGCCCGTACCCTTGCCATGTTCGCTCCTAGCGATCCTATGTTACGCGCTCGCCTCAATGCGCGGTCCAGCCTCCGTCCACGGGCAACGCAATCCCGGTGATCGTGGCCGCTGCGTTGGTGGACAGAAATACGCTGAGCGCACCGAGCTCCTCGACGGTCGAGAAGCGCTTGTTCGGCTGTTGCGCCAGCAGCACGTCACGGATCGCCTGGTCACGCGAGATTCCATGCGCCTTGGCCTGCCCATCGATCTGCGCCTCGACCAGTGGCGTATAGACATAGCCGGGACAGATCGCGTTGCAGGTAATGCCCTCTTCTGCCGTCTCCAGCGCGGTCACCTTGGTGAGCCCGACGATGCCGTGCTTGGCGGCGACGTAGGCCGCCTTGAACGGCGAGGCGACCAGGCCGTGCGCGGAGGCGATGTTGATGATCCGCCCGAACCCGTTCTGTCGCATTGCGGGCAGCGCGAGCCGCGTGGTGTGGAAGGCCGACGACAGATTGATCGCGAGGATCTGGTCCCATTTCTCGACCGGAAACTGCTCCAGCGGCGCAACGTGCTGGATGCCGGCATTGTTGATCAGGATATCCAGGCGGCCGGCCTGCGCAACCGTCGCCGCGATCATTTCGGCGATCGAATTCGGTCTGGTCATGTCGGCCGGCGAAAACCTTGCCTTGACGCCGAACTCCGCCGCGATCTGCTCGCGCGTCCGGTCGAGCTCGGCCGCCACACCAAGGCCGTTCAGCACGATGTCGGCGCCGGCCGCGGCAAGTGCCCGCGCGATACCGAGGCCGATGCCACTGGTTGAGCCCGTGACCAGCGCAACCTTGCCCGCGAGCGCCCGGGAGGCGGACGTCTGCGGCTTGACGGACATATTCACGGGCAAACTCCTTTGACATGACGACTTGTGCTGAGCCGACTGTGAAGCATCGCCGGGTTTGACGGAAATGCCCGTTGGCTTCCGAAACCATGCCTGTGCGCTATTGCGGTCGGGATGTCATTCTCCGCGCCGATCGGCTAGCTTTCGGCTGATCTTGCCGGGAGCCGATCCATGGAAATGCACCAGGTCCGCTATTTCCTCGCGGTGGCGCAACTCTTGAACTTCACGCGTGCCGCCGAGGAATGCAACGTGACGCAGCCTTCGCTGACGCGCGCGATCAAGCAGCTCGAGGCCGAGCTCGGCGGCGATCTGTTTCGCCGCGAACGGCCCGCGGCGCAATTGACCGAGCTCGGCCAGCGCATGCATCCGCTGCTGAAGCAGTGTTTCGAAGCGGCCACCGGCGCCCGATCGCTGGCCTCCTCGTTCCGGAGCGGCGAGATCGGCGCGCTCCGCGTCGCGCTGACGCATGCGATCGACCTGTCGCTCCTCATTCCGCATCTCAACCAGATCAAGCGGCAGTTCAACCGGCTCGAATTCCGCTTCCTGCGCGGCTCGAGTCGTGAAGTGGCCGAGTTCCTGAAGAAGGGCGAGGCCGAGCTAGGGATTGCCGCGGACATCGACGAGGCCTGGGAGCGGCTCGATGTCTGGCCGCTGTTCACCGAGAGCTTCGAGCTCGTGGTCAGCGACGGACATCGCCTGGCCGGCCGCAGCAGCATCGCACTGGACGATCTGCGCGCGGAGCAGCTGCTGAGCCGGACGTTTTGCGAGCATTCCGCCCGTATCTCGGCGAGCCTGCGCGAGCACGGCATCGCGATCGAGCAGGGTCACGAAATCTCGAACGAGCGCGATTTGATCGAACTGGTCGAGGCCGACATCGGCGTCGCCATGCTGCCGCACACCTCGCCCGTTCCGGAGACGTTGACGCGCGCTGCGGTCGCCGGGCTGGACGCCCGTCGCACCGTCAGCCTCTACGGGGTGGCCGGCCGGCAGCGCACGGCGGTGGCCAATGCCGTTATGCGCATGTTGCGCGGTGCGGATTGGCGGGAGATTGCGGGGTAGCAGCCACGCTCGCTCCTCACTCTTTCAGGCCTCCCTGCTCGCGCCTTCCAACGCTTCAAGCAGATCATCGATCTCGATTCGCTTGCGGAAATCCGGATCGACGAAGCGGGCTTTCACGAGACCGTCGCGACCAACGACGAACGCGGCCGGGATCGGCAGCATCCAGCCATCATTGCCGTGGAATTTCGCCATGTCCTGATAGGACAACAGGTGCTGGATCTCGGCACCGAGCCAGATCGCGAGATTGAGCGACAACGCATAGCCGTTGTCGAGGTCGGTCAGGATCGGAAATGGGGCACCAGCTTCCGCCTTGAGCTGCTGGGTGTATTCCTGCGTCTCCGGCATGATCGCGACTATGCGCGCACCCATGGACTCGACGCGGTCCAGCGCCTGGACCACCGCGCGGACATTGAGCCGGCAATAGGGACACCAATGGCCGCGGAAAAACATCACGGCGACCGGGCCGCTCTCCAGCAGTGAGGACAGCGCGACGAGACGCCCGCTCTCGTCCGGCAACATGAACGGCGGCATCGACTCGCCCGGACGCGGCGCGGTCTCGCCGCCGCCGTTTCCATTCAATCTGGTCACCAGATTGTCGACTGCCTCGCCATAGGCCGGGAACACGTCGCGGCTGGCGTCGGCATAGGCGCGGAGTTGCTCGTTCAGCGTGCCATCCATGTCACGGCAGCGCTGGAAGGCGTGTTTAAGCCGCTCGGCATCGGCCGGCGAGAGAGAGGTCATCTTGCGCTCCAGCGTTCAGGGGACGAATATTAGGTGCCCGATCCGGCCGCCCGCAAGGGGCGGCCGTCATGCGCACGCGATCAGTTCACGTAGAAATTGCCGGTCGGGTCCAGCCGCCCCGAGGTGGAATACAGCGATCCGTTGTCCATGAAGAAGACGGTGTTGTCGGGGACTTTCTTGGCGTTCTTCATCATGGCCTCGTGGTTCTTCTCCGCCGGGGCCATGGCCATCGCCGACATCTTGCCGGGTCCGCCATACAGGTAGGCCATGCCGGCCTTGAAGTCCCATGTGGCTTCCGAGAAGGCCGATGTGGCGATGACCACGAACGCAGCCGTGGCAATCAAGGTCTTGGACAATTTCGTCATGAGATGTTCCTCCGGAGTGACGTGAACGCCCGCCAACCGGGCGCCCCACCATCGAACGCCAGTCGCTCGGGAAGCGGAAATGCCAATCCCCAATCGGTTCGATAGCGAGCGCCTATCGGGCCCGATAGCGCCGGTCTATCGCAGCGAGAGCGAAAGAGCATTTCAGAACGAGCGCCCTCTCGACGAAAGTCCCAACAGAGCCAGCGACCATTGCGGTTGCGGCCAACACAGGAGACGTCCCGATGTTCAAGCATCACACATTGTCGCGTGCGGTCTGGCCCGGCCTGGCCATCCTCGGCGTATTGACACTCTCGGCGCAGCCAGTCTCCGCCGGCGAATGCCCGGCCGACAAGATCAAGCCGAACGCGCAGCAGATGGTCGACTACAAGCCGGTCGGCGTCACCGACGTCACGCTCGGCGCCATCGACCTCGGCAAACAGCCGGCGCATATCGAAGGCCACGAGCTGCGCTTCCGCAAGCTGACCATCGAGCCCGGCGGCATCGTGCCCTGGCACAGCCATGACGACCGCCCTGCCCTGATCTTCGTGCAGCAAGGCGAGATCGTCGAACACGTTTCCAACTGCGTCGATCCGATCGTGCACAAGGCCGGCGACATCCGCCCGGAGGTGTCCGGCACCTCGCACTGGTGGAAGAACCTCGGCAAGGAAACGGTCATTCTCTATGTCGGCGACGTCCGCAAGGACCCGCACGACCACAACATGTAACGGGTGCGCGACCCCAGCGCACGCGTGACGGAATGTGGCGCCCGCGATCCCCATGCTGCCCCGCATGCGGGCGCCACATTCATCACAAGGGAGGCCTGCCATGACCGATCTTTCCGCGCCGATCAAACCAACCGCGATGACGATGGACGCGCATTCACCAGGTCTTGCGCTTCGCTCTCTCGTGATCGGCCTCACTGCCTTCCTGACGGTCGTCGATCTCTTCGCGACGCAGGCGATCCTGCCCTCGCTGACGCGCCGCTACGGCGTCACGCCGGCCGCGATGAGCCTGGCCGTCAACGCCAGCACGTTCGGCATGGCTGTCGCAGGCCTCGTCGTCGGCCTTCTCAGCCCGCACATCGACAGGCGGACCGGCATCCTGCTCAGCCTGACCCTGCTCGCGATTCCGACGAGCCTGCTGGCGACTGCGCCCAATCTTGCCGTCTTCACCGGCCTGCGGGTCGCGCAGGGCCTCTGCATGGCATCCGCCTTCGCGTTGACATTGGCTCATCTCGGCGAGCAATGCAGCGCAATGGATTCCGGCGGCGCCTTTGCCGCCTACATCACAGGAAACGTCGCCAGCAATCTCGTCGGCCGGCTGGTGTCGGCCGCGATCGCCGATAGCCTTGGCCTGGCATGGAATTTCTACTTCTTCGCGGCCCTCAATCTGGCCGGTGCCGCCCTGGTCTATTTCACCATTGCGCGCGTACAGCCGACGCGTGCAACGACGTCGACGGCATCGGCGTTTGCCGCGACGATCGCGCAGTGGCAGGATGCACGGCTGCGTGCCGCCTACGGCATCGGCTTCTGCATCCTGTTCGCATTCATCGGCACCTTCACATTCGTCAATTTCGTTCTGGTTCGACCACCGCTGTCGCTGAGCATGATGGACCTCGGCTTCGTTTACTTCGTCTTCCTGCCGTCGGTGGTCACCACGTTGCTGGCTGGCAAAGTGGCGTCGCGCCTCGGAACGCGTCCGACGATCTGGGGCTCGCTCGCCATCGCCGGGGTCGGCTTGCCGCTGATGTTGGTCCCGCACCTGGGCGCGGTCCTCGCCGGGATGGTTCTGGTCGGAAGCGGCACCTTTTCCGCGCAAGCGGCTGCGACAGGATTCGTCGGACAGGCTGCGGCTGTAAACCGCGGCATCGCCAGCGGCACCTATCTCGCCTGCTATTTCTGCGGTGGGCTCGTCGGCACCGCCGTCCTCGGCCGGCTGTTCGACGCGTATGGCTGGCATGCCTGCGTTGGCCGGGGTGGGCCTGGCGCTCGCTGTCGCGGCCCTGCTGACGCTCGCCTTGAAGCGCTAGCGCTTGGCCGGCGCCTCCTGCGGCGGCTCGTCGTCGGCGATGGCGCGCCAGGCGGCGCCGTCGAGATCGTCGTACTGGCCGCTTCGAAGCGACCAAAGGAATGCGGCCAGACCGGCGAGACCGAGCATCAGCGCCAGCGGCACCAGGATGACCAGGATTTCCATCACACGATCTCCCGCGGGGCGCCGCGCGCACGCAGCGAATTCAGCATCACCAGGATCGACGATCCGCTCATGGCGGCAGCCGCGATCAGCGGCGTGACGACGCCGCTGATCGCGACCGGCACCGCGAGGAAATTGTAGCCGATCGCCAGCCAGAGATTCTGCCGCATCAGGTGCAGCGCCTTGCGCGAAGCATCGATGGCGGCGACAACCGGGGCCAGCGGCCGGCCGAGGAAGACGAGATCGGCGGTCGCTTGGCTCAAATGCGCGGCCGAGATCGGCGATATCGAGACATGGGCCGCCGCCAGCGAGGGCGCATCGTTCATGCCGTCGCCGACCATCAGGACCTTCATGCCCCGCTGCTTCAGGACCTCGATCCGCGCGATCTTGTCGGCCGGGGTCACGCCGGCTCGCCATTCGGAGATGCCCAGCGCATGGGCCGCCGCGATCACCGCCGGTTCACGGTCGCCGGAGAGAATCTCGATGCCGATATTGCGCGCCTTCAGCGCCGCGATCACAGCTTGCGCATCGGGGCGGAGGCCCTGGCGCACGGAGAGGATGAATTTTTCGCTGCCCTTGCTGAAACCGACGACCGAGGCTTCGGGATCCAGATTTGTCACGTCCGAGACCAGCGTCTCGGCGCCGCAGAAAGAAGGACGACCGAGGCGAACCTCGATGCCATCGACCACAGCACGCACGCCCTGGCCGGCCTCCTCGACCGCGCCGACGATCGGCGATCTGGCGTCAGAGGCCTGCGCGACCGCGGCGGCGACTGGATGATGGCTCGACAGCGCAAGCCGTCCGGCAAGCTCGAAGATATCAGCGGGAATATCGGCCGCATTCATCACTTCGAGATCGGGCAGCGTCAGCGTGCCGGTCTTGTCGAAGACGACGTGATCGGCTTCCGCGAGACGCTCGATGGCATCGCCGGAATTCAGCAGGACACCAGCCTCGAACATCGCGCCAGAGGCCACGGTCTGTACCGTCGGAATGGCGAGCCCGAGCGCGCAGGGACAGGTGATGATCAGCACCGCGACGCCGGTCACGATGGCATCATGCCAGCCGGCGCCCGCGATGACCCAGCCGAGGATGGTGACGAGCGCGGTGGCATGCACCACCGGCGCGTAGAGTCGCGAAGCGCGGTCTGCGAGCCGCATGTAGCGCGAGCGCGCCTGCAGCGCATTGTCGAGCAGCCGCGTGATCTCGGCGAGCAGCGTCGCCTCGGAGGCCGCCGAGACCCGCACCCGCAAGGTCCCCGAGATGTTCATCGATCCCGCATAGACCGGCGTGCCCTGCTCGGCCGTGACATAGAGCGTCTCGCCGGTGATCAGGCTCTGGTCGATCTCGGAACGGCCCTCGATCACAGTGCCGTCGACCGCGCAGCGCTCGCCGGGCCGCAGCAGCACGATGTCGCCGGGATAGATCGCGGCCACCGGCACTTGGGATATCTCGTCGGGCCCGACGAACTTGGCCGCGGTCTCCGCCTTAAGCGCGGCGAGATTGCCCGCGACCGCGCGGGTCCGCCGCCGCATGTTCTGGTCGAGGAAGCGACCGACCAGGAGGAAAGTGAGCAGCATGATCGCCGCGTCGAAATAGGCGTGCTCGGCGTGGTTGATGGTCTCGACCACGGACATGCCGAGCGCCAGCGTCACGCCGATCGAGATCGGCACGTCCATGTTGGTGGTCCTGGCCGACAGCGCGCGCCAGGCCGAGCGGAAGAACGGCTGGCCGGCATAGGCCGCCGCCGGCAGCGCGATCAGCGCCGACAGCCAGTGGAAGAAATCGCGCTGCTCCGGCAGCATGTCAGAGACGTTGCCGGACCACACCGGGATCGATAGCATCATCACGTTCATGGTGGCGAACGCGGCGACGCCGAGGCAACGCAGCAGGAAGCGCGATTCGGCGACCTCGGTCGCCTCCGCGCTCTCGGTCTCGTAAGGATAGACCTTGTAGCCGAGCTCTTCGAGGCGATCGATGAAGCTGATAGGATCGAGCTTGCCCGCCTTCCATTCCAGCGCAACGCGCCGGTCGGTGAGGTTCACGCGCGCCAGCGTGACGTCGGGAATCGCGGACAGCCCGCGCTCGATCTTGGCCATACAGCCGGCGCAGTGCACGCCCTCGACCGCGAGATCGATGTGCTGGACGCCCTCGCCCGCAGTCCGGACGTAATGCGAAAAGTCCCGCGAGACGTGCATGGCAAAATCCTTCAGTTCAGGATCACGCGGTTGCGGGACATGAACACGCGCGTTCCCCGCGCCTCGCCCTCGATCACCAGGTCCCATTGGCCCGGCGCGACCGATGCGACATTGCCGCGATAGAGGCCGATGCCGGCCTCCGAGAGCTCGATGGCGAGATCGGCGCGCTTGTCGGTCGGCCGCTCCAGGCGGCCGCCGAATTTCAGTCCGGCGATCGGCTGGCCGCTCGCGTCGCGCACCTCGACCTGAAGCACGGCGCCGCCATCGGCGCGGCGCTCGACATGGGCGTTGACCTTCCATTTGCGCGCAGCCTGGTCCTGCGCCGCCGAGATCTCGCGGTCATAGGCGAGCCCAGCGGCATAGGGGCTGTCGACGTCCGTCCCTGGCAGCGTCGCGATCGCGAGCTTCATCATGGTCGCGTTGACGCCGATCACGACGCCGAAGAAGGCGACCAGCATCAGAAACACCTTGGTTCCGGTCAGCGGCTTGGTTGCCATGGCGAACTCCTGATCCTAGGGCGCGACGAAATTGTCGGTGGCGCTGGCGACTTCGCCGAGGCCGATATCGGTGACGTGAAAGTGAACCGGGATGGACTTTTCCGGATTGCCCTCCACCGGAGCGGTCACGAGCAGCCGCAGTTCGCTGGTGGAGTCGCGCGGAACCACGATCATCGGCCGGTCCGGCGTCACAGAATCGATTCCGATGACATGGATTGTCGCATTGACCGGGCCGCTCGCGTCGATCGCGATGACCCGGTCGTAACCGCTCTTGTTGAGCAGCCGCACCGTGTAGGCATTGCGGATCGAGCCGTCGCTGAGCCTGACCGCGACCGGGTTGCGGTCGTGCAGCACGTTGACGTCGAGCAGGCTGCGAGTCGCCAGCGTATAGATCATGATGCCGCCGACCGCCGCGATGATCGCGCTGTAGGCGACGGTGCGGGCCCGGACGATGCGGTAGATCGGCGCCTTGCCTTCCTGGCGGCGCTGGATGTTGACGTCGTTGTCATAGCCGATCAGCCGCTTCGGCCGGCCGATTTTCGTCATCACATTGTCGCAGGCATCAATGCAGAGCCCGCACTGGATGCATTCCATCTGCGGTCCGTTGCGGATGTCGATGCCGGTCGGGCAGACCGCCACGCACTGGTAGCAATCGACGCAATCACCAACCTGCTGCCCGAGCGCGCGCAGCTCGGCCGCCTTCTTCACCGACGTACGCTTCTCGCCGCGGTCGTAGCGGTAGGTGACGTTGAGCGCCCATTCATCGGTCAGCGCCGCCTGGATGCGCGGCCACGGGCACATATAGGTGCAGACCTGCTCGCGCATGTAGCCGGCGAGCAGATAGGTCGTCGCGGTGAGAATGCCGATCCAGACATAGGCGAGCATCGGCGCCTGGAACGTGACGAGTTCCTTGACCAGCGTCGGTGCGTCGTTGAAATAGAGCACCCAGGCGCCGCCGGTCCACCAGCCGATCAAGAGCCAGATCGAATGCTTGAGCACGATCTCGGAGATCCGCTCCAGCTTCATCGGGTCGGACGATTTGTCCTTCTTCATCCGCTCGCGCCGGTCACCCTCGATCAGACGCTCGACCGCATAGAACAGGTCGGTCCACACCGTCTGCGGACAGAGATAGCCGCACCAGATACGGCCGCCGACCGAGTTCATCAGGAATAGCGCCACCGCGGCGACGATCAGCAGGCCGGTGAAGTAGTAGACCTCCTGCGGCCACAGCTCGATGAAGAAGAAATAGAAGCGACTGTTGGGAAGATCGATCAGCACCGCTTGGCTGGGAGCGCCGAGTCCGCGGTTCCAGCGCACGAACGGCAGGAAGTAGTAGACGCCGAGGCAGAAGGCCATCAGGCCCCATTTGATCCGGCGGAAGGTGCCAGAGGTGCTCTGGGGATAGACTTTCTTCTGGGCCACATAGAGCGGCCCGTTGTCATCGTCTAATGGGAGCTCTTTTGGGTTCGCGGTCCTGTTCATCGCCTGCAGCTTTTCGAGAGGTGCGATAAAACCTACACCCGACGCCGCCGCGTCAGTTGATCCAGCGCAAGCGGGGGCTTTTTTTGTTCGCCTCCGCGTGTCCCGGATTGGCTATTTTCCGCCGCCCAGCGAGTGGACGTAAACTGCCATCGCCTTGATGGTGGCGGGATCGAGCCGCCCTTCCCAGGCCGGCATCACGCCCGCGCGGCCCTGGCTGATGGTCTCGATCAGCGTCGCCTCGTCCGAACCATAGAGCCAGATCTTATCGGTCAGGTTAGGGGCACCCATCTCCGGGTTGCCCTTGCCGCCGTCGCCATGGCAGGCGACGCAATTCTCCGCGAAGATCTTCTCGCCCTTGGCCGCGTCATAGCCCTTGCGGGTCGGAAGGCCCGACAGTGCCCGGACATAGTTGGCGGCCGTGACGATCTCATCCGGCTTCAGCACGCCGTCCTTGCCGAATGCGAGCATCTGGCCTTCATGCGTCTTGGCGTGGCCGGAACGTGCGCCGAACTGGATGGTCTGCATGATCTGGTCGAGCGAACCGCCCCACAGCCAGTCGTCGTCGTTCAGATTCGGATAGCCCTTGGCACCCGCGCCGCCTGAGCCGTGACATGGCGCGCAATTGTCGCCGAACACGGTCTTGCCCTTGGCGCGCGCGAGCGCCAGCAGCGCCGGGTCCTTCTCGATGTCGGCGAGCGAGGCCGCGCCCAGCGCAACCATCTTGGCTCCGCGGATCTTCTCGAGATTGGCGAGCTCGACCGCGACATCGGCGCGTGTCGAGTAGCCGAACAGGCCCGTGGTATTGCTGGAGATCAGCGGCCAGGCCGGATACACGATCCAGTAGCCGATCGACCAGACGATGGTGAGGTAGAAGCTGATCACCCACCAGCGCGGCAGCGGCGTGTTGAGCTCCTTGATGCCGTCCCATTCATGTCCGGTCGTGGACTTGCCGGTGACGGAATCGATGTCGCTATGATGATCGGTCATGGTCTCTCACTCCTCCCGCAACGGCAGGTGTGCTGCTTCGTCGAACGCAGCCTTGTTACGGGGCCATAATGCGTAGGCGATGATCGCGAGAAAGATCGCGACGAACACCGGCGTCCAGATCGTGGTCACGAGACCGGACGCGAGATTGTCGAGTGTCAGGATGGCTTTCATCGTGGGTGCCTTCTCAGCGAAGATTGGCTTTCTCGTTGTAGATCTTGAAATCGACCAGCGTGCCTAGCATCTGGAGATAGGCGATCAGCGCGTCCATCTCGGTCGGCGTGCCGGCCTTGCCGTCGAAGTTGCGCACCACGGCCTTGGCGTAGCGCTTGGTGAAAGCGTCGGAGTCGGCATTGTCAGGATCGGCCTGGGCCTTCATGTCGGCGCCCGCATTGGCGATCTGGTCGTCGGTGTAGGGCGTGCCGACGGTCCGCAGCGTGCGCATGTGGTCGGCGATCGTGTCCGGATCGACCTCGGTCTGGCTGAGGAACGGATAGCCTGGCATCACCGACTGCGGCACGATCGCGCGCGGATTGGCCAGATGGGTCACATGCCAGTCGTCGGAATATTTGGCGCCGACGCGGGCAAGGTCGGGACCGGTGCGCTTCGAGCCCCACTGGAACGGATGGTCGTACATGCTCTCGGCGGCCAACGAGAAATGTCCGTAGCGCTCGACCTCGTCGCGCAAGGGCCGGATCATCTGCGAATGGCAGAGATAGCAGCCCTCGCGGATGTAGACGTTGCGCCCGGCGAGCTCCAGCGGCGTATACGGCCTGATCCCGTCGACCGCCTCGATCGTGCTCTTGAGGTAGAACAGCGGGGTGATCTCGACGAGACCGCCGATCGCGATCACCAGCAGGATGCCGACGATGAGGATGATCGAGTTCTTTTCGAAGATTTGGTGGCGTGTCCAGAACGACATGGAAGACTCCTCATTCCGCCGGCTGAAGAGCGACGGGCATCTGGACTTCCTGTTCGCCGACGCGAACCGTCATCCAGAGATTATAGGCCATGATCAGCGCGCCGATCAGGAACAGCCCGCCGCCGGCGGCGCGGATGATGTAGAAGGGATGCATCGCCTCGACGGTCTCGATGAAGGAATATTCGAGGAAGCCGAGCGAGGTGTAGGCGCGCCACATCAGGCCCTGGAGGATGCCGGACACCCACATCGCCGAGATGTAGAGGACGATGCCAAGCGTCGCGATCCAGAAGTGCCAGTTAACGAGCTTGAGGCTGTAGAGGCCCTTCCGATTCCAGATCCAGGGCACGAGGCAGTAGAGCGCGCCGAAGGAGACGAAACCAACCCAGCCGAGCGCGCCGGAGTGCACGTGGCCGATGGTCCAGTCGGTGTAGTGGCTGAGCGAGTTGACCACCTTGATCGACATCATCGGGCCTTCGAAGGTCGACATGCCGTAGAAGGCGACGGAGACCACGAGCATGCGCAGCACGGGATCGGTGCGCAGCTTGTCCCAGGCGCCCGACAGCGTCATCAGGCCGTTGATCATGCCGCCCCAGGACGGCATCCACAGCATGATGGAGAAGGTCATGCCGAGCGTCTGGGTCCAGTCCGGCAGCGCCGTGTAGTGCAGATGGTGTGGGCCGGCCCAGATGTACAGGAAGATCAGCGCCCAGAAGTGGATGATCGAGAGACGGTAGGAATAGATCGGCCGCTCGGCCCGCTTCGGGATGAAGTAATACATGATGGCGAGGAAGCCGGCGGTCAGGAAGAAGCCGACCGCGTTGTGGCCGTACCACCACTGGAACATGGCATCCTGGATGCCGCCCCAGGCGATGTAGGATTTCGAGCCGAACACCGAGACCGGCAGCGCCGGGTTGTTGCCGAGATGCAAGACCGCGATCGTCACGATGAAGGCGAGATAGAACCAGTTCGCGACAAAGATGTGCGGCTCCTTGCGCTTGATGATCGTGGCAAGGAAGACCAGCAGATAGGTGACCCAGACGATGGTCAGCCACAGATCGGCGTACCATTCCGGCTCGGCATATTCCTTCGACTGGGTGACGCCGAGCAGATAGCCGGTGCCGGCGATCAGGATGAAGAAATTGTAGCCTACGACGACGAACCAGGGCGCGAGATCGCCTGCAAGGCGCACGCGGCAGCTCTTCTGGACGACGTAGAACGACGTCGCGATCAGGACGTTGCCGCCGAAGGCGAAGATCACTGCGGACGTGTGCAGCGGACGCAGGCGGCCGAAGCTGGTCCAGGGCAGATCGAAGTTCAGCGCCGGCCACGCCAGTTGCGAGGCGATGATGAGGCCGACGAGAAAGCCGGCAATGCCCCAGAACATCGCCATGACGGAGGAGAACTTGATCGGCCCCATGTTGTAGTTGGGCCGGCCGTTGATCTCCGCAGGCGGCAGCGCCGCCGGTCGGTCGAGGTAACGGTTGATGATGCAGAAGACCGCGGCCAGGCTCGCCGCCGCGCTCAGCGCGGCATGGAAGGCGAAGGGCGCATCGAGCGCCTTGGCCGAGGCAATCACGCAGAGGAAGGCGGTGACTGCGAACACGACAGCCAGGCCGCTTTCACCTGACGTCATGGACTTGGAGATGGAGGGCTGGCTCATGCGGACTCTCTCTGAAAGAACACAGGGCCAGAAACCACATTCGCCCTCGCGGGGAATTGATTGAAATCAAGCTATGTGGATTTCTGTTAATGTGAGACCGATGTAGATCGCAGAGCGATATCAGTCGCTTGGGCACCGCAGAGCATAAACGGGCAGCCCACCGCCTGCGTGACATGGCGGAGTCGAGAATTGCGAATCTGCAGCCGCCTCCTCAGTCGCGTGCCGTCGCCTTGAGCGCCGCGATGACGTCCTCGCGCGCGACGATTCCGATCAGCTTCTGCGCGCCGTCGAGCACCATGATGCTCCTGATGCGGTGCTCGACCATGATCTGGAGCACGCGCGTCAGCCGCGTGTCGGGGCTGACATAGATAAAGTCGGGCGTCATGACGTCGCCGATTTTGCGGGTCATCAGGTCGTGGTAGCGCGGCAGCATCTGGCTCGGCGTGAAGGCGAAGCACTTCAGGATGTCGAACTTGGTGACGATGCCGACGACCTGTCCGTCGTCCTCGACCGGATAGGAATTGAAATCATCGCGCTCGAACATCTCGCTCAGCGCGAGCAGGTCGAGGTCGCGCCTCACTGTCCTGACGTCCTGCGTCATGTAGCTTTCGACGGTCTGTTCAAGGAATCTGTACACGGCGCGTCCTCTTTGATTGGTCTTGTATCGCTCCAGCGTCAGTGCGACAGCAGCACGCAGCGGGCAGATTGAGTGACCAGATATTGGGTGACGCCGCCGAGGATCAGTTCGCGGAAGCGCGAATGACCGTAGGCACCGGCGACGATCATGCTGGCGCCGACGTCGCCGGCAATTTTCTCCAGTTGCCCGGCGACGGTTTCGTTCCGGGCCGCTTCGGAAACGCGCGTGATCGCGGTCACGCCGTGGCGGGCAAGCCACGCCGTCACGTCGGTCGCGCCAGCGACCGCGGCAGTGCGGTCGTCGTCACCTTCGGGAATTGCGAGGACGGTGACATCCCTGGCCTTGCGCAGTAATGGTAGCGCATCGGCGAGCGCCCGCCGCGCTTCCGGCGTATCCTTCCACGCCACCAGGACGCTGCGCAGATCGAGCCAGTTGACCCCGTCAGGCACGACCAGGATCGGTCGGCCGGCCTGCATCACCAGATCCTTTGGGCTCGCGAGCGCGAAGGCGTCGGAGAAGGCCGGGCTCTGCCCGCCAGCGACGACGATGTCGGCGCAACGTGCCTGAGCGAACGTAAAGCGCGCCGGGAAATCCATGGCGCTGCGCCATTCCACATGCCCGCCGCGATTCCTGATCGCGGCGCGGAATTGCGCCTCGAGCCTGCCCAGGCGTCGCTTGACCGAGGCTTCTCCCTCATCGATCAGTCCCTGCGCTGCGGCGCCATCGCTGAAGTAGAGCGGCGGGGCGAACTGCGCCGCAGCAACGCCGATGATCGACGCCTCAAATCGTTCGGCAAGCTCGCCCGCGACCTGAAGCCGCGCCTCGTTGGGCTGATCGAGCGCCAGGCTGACCATCACGGTCGCGTATGTCATCGGAGTCTCCGGGGCAATGAGCTTTGATCCGATCGTAAGCCCACCGCCGCCGGGGCAGGATGAGATAGATCAAAACCTTGGATCACCGCGACGGCCGGAAATCTGCCGATGGTATAAGACATCGGAACTTGCCTCTGGCCCCTCCTTGGGTACATTGCCAACGGTAACGCTGTGCGGTTCCCCGCATCAGAATGGGAGTGATCGTTTGGCGCCGACCCGCGTGATTCATCCGCAAGATGACGGCCGGGGCGAACATTTCCGCGTTCGAATCGAAGGATTTGGCGTCGGGACCTGGGACCTCGATCTCAAGACACTGGAGTTGGAGTGGTCGGAGACGGCCAGGATCCTGTTCGGAATCGAATCTGGCCAATCGGTGAGTTACGCGCTGTTCCTGTCCCAGCTGGAGCCGAACGACCGCGAGCGGATCGAGAGTGCGATCCGACACGTCTCCGAACGGGGCGGCAGCTTCGACGTGTCGTTCAGGGTCGCGGGGGCGTTGGGCAGAGCGCAGTGGATCCGTGCGCGCGCGGGGCTGATTCGGGACGACGCCGGCGCCGCCCGACATCTCAGCGGCATCTTTCTTGACGTCGATGAAGAGAAGCAGGTCGAGGAAACCCTGCGCACGCGCGAGAGTCACCTCCGCTCGATCCTCCAGACGATTCCAGACGCCATGATCGTCATCGACGGCCACGGCGTCATCCAGCTCTTCAGCGCGGCGGCCGAGCGCCTGTTCGGCTGGGCCGAGTCGGAGGCGATCGGCCAGAACGTCCGCATCCTGATGCCGGAGCCCGACAGCTCACGTCACGACGGCTACATCGCGCGCTACCGGACCACCAGCGACCCACACATCATCGGCATCGGCCGCATCGTGACCGGCAAGCGCCGCGACGGCACGACCTTTCCGATGCACCTGTCGATCGGCGAGATGCAGTCGGGCGGCGAGCCCTATTTCACCGGTTTCGTCCGCGATCTGACCGAGCATCAGAAAACCCAGGCGCGGCTCCAGGAACTGCAGTCCGAACTTGTCCACGTCTCGCGGCTGAGCGCGATGGGCGAAATGGCGTCCGCGCTCGCTCACGAGCTCAACCAGCCGCTGGCAGCGATCAGCAACTACATGAAGGGGTCGCGGCGGCTCCTCGCCGGAAGCCAGGATCCGAATACGCCGAAGATCGAGAGCGCGCTGGACCGCGCCGCCGAGCAGGCGCTGCGCGCCGGCCAGATCATCCGCCGCTTGCGCGACTTCGTCTCCCGCGGCGAATCGGAGAAAAGGGTCGAGAGCCTGTCCAAGCTGATCGAGGAGGCCGGCGCGCTCGGGCTCGCCGGCGCGCGCGAGCAGGACGTGCAGCTTCGGTTCAGCCTCAATCCAAATGCCGATCTCGTGCTCGCCGACCGGGTGCAAATCCAGCAGGTGCTGGTCAACCTCTTCCGCAACGCGCTGGAAGCGATGGCGAAGTCGCCACGGCGCGAGCTCGTCGTCGCCAACACCCGCGCCGCCGACGACATGATCGAGATCGAGGTCTCCGACTCCGGCTCCGGCTTCCAGGACGACGTCATGCCAAACCTGTTTCAGACTTTCTTCACCACCAAAGACACCGGCATGGGCGTGGGACTGTCCATCAGCCGCTCGATCATCGAGGCTCACGGCGGCCGGATGTGGGCCGAGAGCAATGCATCGGGTGGGGCGACATTCCGCTTCACCTTGCCGGCAGCTGACGAGAACTGATCCATGACGACCAAGGGAACCATCTACGTCATTGACGACGACGAGGCGATGCGGGATTCGCTGAACTTCCTGCTGGATTCAGCCGGCTTCGGCGTCACACTGTTCGACAACGCGCAGAGTTTTCTCGATGCCCTGCCCGGCCTCGCCTTCGGCTGCGTCGTCTCCGACGTGCGGATGCCCGGCATCGATGGGATCGAGCTTCTGAAGCGCCTGAAGGCGCAGCGCAGCCGGTTTCCGATCCTGATCATGACCGGTCATGGCGACGTGCCGCTCGCGGTCGAGGCGATGAAGCTCGGTGCGATGGATTTCCTGGAAAAGCCG
The DNA here is from genome assembly GCF_023101105.1 of Bradyrhizobium sp. 155. Lineage (NCBI taxonomy): Bacteria > Pseudomonadati > Pseudomonadota > Alphaproteobacteria > Hyphomicrobiales > Nitrobacteraceae > Bradyrhizobium > Bradyrhizobium sp. 155. Next base: position 5,506,163 of record NZ_CP064704.1, read on the forward strand.
TTCGAGGATGACCGCCTCGTCGCCATGATCGAATCCGCGATCCGCGAGGGCGAGCCGGCCGCCAGGAACGAGGCCATGGGCCAGGACGTCGCCGCTCGCGTCGCGTCCCTGAGCCCCAGAGAACGACAGGTCATGGAGGGGCTGATCGCGGGCCTCTCCAACAAGCTGATCGCTCGCGAGTACGACATCAGCCCGCGCACCATCGAGGTCTACCGGGCCAACGTAATGACCAAGATGCAGGCCAACAGCCTGTCGGAGCTGGTCCGGCTAGCGATGCGCGCCGGAATGCTCAATGATTGAAGTCAACAGGAGTTGAGGCAAGTCAAAACCCTCCGCTCGCCCTGTGCTACCAGATCGGAATGATTGCGATCAGCTCCCATCCCGAGCGGCTCCAGATGTCGTCACCCGCAAAGCCAACTGTCTATGTGGTCGACGACGATGCCGCTGTGCTTGGCTCGCTGAGGTTTTTGCTGGAAACCGACGGTTTTGCCGTACGGACCTTCAGGAACGCCACGGCGCTGCTCAATGCGGCGCGCCCGTCCGGTGCAGACTGTTACGTGATCGACTACAAAATGCCTGACATTAACGGCATCGAGCTGGCCGGGCGACTGCGCCAGTCCGAGGGCGATACCCCCGTGATCCTGATCACCGGCTATCCCGACTCGAATATCTCGGCCCGGGCGGCGGCCGCGGGCGTGAATGAAGTGATTCTGAAGCCGCTTCTGGACGAAAACCTGGTCAAACGCATTCGCCACGCCATCCAGAACCGGGTCCATAGCTGACCTACGGGATTCTACGTAAGGCAATCTCCTTAAGATATCTCGCGAAATTTTCGAGGCACCCGATACCGCGTACCTAAGCGTCATCACAACGGAGATGGCGCAGATGCTGACCCAGACCTTCAACGCCCCGGCGATCAAGACCCAGATCGGCGGCAAGATCGCACCCGCCCATCCCGTCTCCGACCAGTTCGGTGCGATCGCCGGCCATGTCGGCCTCGTTGCCACCGAGTTCTCCTACCGCAAGGAAGAGGAAATCTATGGCGAGGACGAGTCGGCCGAGTATGTCTATCAGGTCGTCACCGGCGCCGTGCGCAGCTACAAGCTTCTCTCCGACGGCCGCCGCCAGATCGGCTCCTTCCACCTTCCCGGCGACGTGTTCGGGCTCGAATCCGGCACCACCCACCGCCTTGCTGCTGAAGCTATCATCGACACCACTGTGCGCCTCGTGAAGCGCGCGAGCCTCGAGAAGGCCGCAGCCACCGACGTCCAGGTCGCCCGCAAGCTTTGGGCGATGACCGCCGGTGAGCTTCGCCACGCCGAGGACCACATGCTGCTGCTGGGCCGCAAGACCGCGATGGAGCGCGTCGCAACCTTCCTGCTCGAAATGGACCGCCGCCTCGCGGTTGCAGGCATGATGGCGCTGCCGATGTGCCGCCGCGACATCGGCGACTATCTCGGTCTCACGCTCGAGACCGTCTCGCGCGCGCTGTCGCAGCTTCACGCCCAGGGCATTCTCGGCTTCTCCGGCGCCCGCCATATCGTGCTGCGCAACCGCGCACGCCTGCACAATCTCGACGCCTGATCTCCCCTCTCCCACCCCTCATGGCCGGCTGATTGATTCAGCCGGCCATTTCTTTTGCTGCGATCATGCCCTTGCGCCGCGTCTCCGGCATGACAAGCAGAATAAGCAGAAGTCCCGTCGCCGCGACGCCGGACAGTCCGGTGAACGCCATGGCATTGCCGAATTTATCGCTGACATAGCCGCCAAGCGCGGCGCTCAGCGACGCGCCGATGCCCATTGCCGTGCCGACAATGCCCTGCGCGAGGTTGAAATGGCCGCTGCCGAAGGCGACGTCGGCCACGATCAGCGGGATCATCACCGCGAACACCGCCGCTGTGAGGCCGTCGAACACCTGCACCAGCACCAGCAGATACGGATCGCGCACTGTCGCGAACAGCAGACCGCGAATCGTCAGCGCCGCGAATCCGATCAGCAGCAGCGGCCTGCGGCCCCATACTTGCGCCTTGCGCCCGACGCTCGGCGACAGCAGCGCCACGATCGCCTGCGGCACGACAATGCAAAAAGCGACGAGCACCGTCGCCCACTCGCTCGATCGCGCTGTCACCGCGCTTGCCATCAGCGGCATCATCGAGGCGTTCGCGAGCTGCAACAAGAGCACGCTGAGCGCAAAGACAATGAGCGGCCGCTGCCGGATCAGATGCCAGATATTGGTGTCGCCGCGATCCTCCGCCTCGCGCGGCATCTCGCCGTGACAGCGCGCGATGTCGACCTCATGCTCGCGGATGCGAGAGAGTGCGATCAAGGTGGGGATTGCGAGCAGAAAGGTGACCAGGAATACCGAGCGGCTCGACAGCAGATAGCCGGCCGTTCCCATCACCGCGGCCGCAACGCCGTTGCCAAGCGAAGCAAAGCGCGCGTTGCGGCCGAGACGCTCGCCGATCGCGAGCGGGCCGACCAGACCGAGGCTGATCGCCGCGATCGCCGGTCCGAGCACGCAGCTCGCAGCCGCGTGCAGGGTGGCCGCAGCCACCACCACGGGGAAGACTGGCATCGCCGCATAGGCGAGCGCGCAGCAGCCGATGGTGGCGATGGCGAGGCCTGCGACCAGCCGTTCGGATTTGGCGGCATCGATGATGGCGCCGCCTGGCATCTGGCCGATCAGGGCAACGATGCCGCCGATCGACAGCACGAGGCCGATCTCGACCTGGGTCCATTTCTGGGTCGTCAGATAAACTGCGATGAACGGCCCGAATCCGGTCTGCACGTCGGCGAGGAAGAAGATGAACCAGTCGAGGCCACGCAGGCTTTGGCGCGACGGCGCCGGAATGCCGGCAGGCGACGGCGCCGAGAATTTATCCTGCTCAACGCGGCCCTCGCGGTCTGCATCATTCGGCTTCCTCGACAACAGCACCGGCGGCCATCCCTCCCCGCGCCTCACTGAACGGCTTGCAGCGGCTGCAGGCTGCCGGACGCGCCGAGTACCACCATCGGCGTGTCCTCCTTGTATTCCGGCGCGGCTGCGACCTGTGCCTTGGTCAATTCCAGCGTGATGCTGTCCTTCTTGTTGGTGATCTTGCCGAATCGGAGCGCGTTCCAGTCCACCACGATCTTGCGGCTGCCGACGCCGAGGAAGCCGCCGAAATCGATCACGGCGGCGCGCACGTGCCCGCTCCGATCGACGATGACGTCGACGATGCGGCCCATGTCTTCGTTCGCCGCGCTGAGCACGTCACGGCCAAGCACACCGTGCGCATCGCTCGCGCCGATGATCGTGACCGACGGCGGTGGCGCGGCATTCTTTGGCGTGACGGGGACCGATGACGCCGGCGGCTGCGCCGTCGGCGGTGCATTCGCTTCCGTCGAGGGTGCGGGCGACTCCTCCGCGGCGCGTGACACGGCGAGAGTCGTTCCGCAGACGATCACGACGCCCAGAGCCAACCATCCGGCGGTACGCATGCACCCTCCTTCCGGCGCGCCGCTAGCGCGCCAGCACGATCGAGACCTGAATCTGGCCACGCGTGCGCAACACCTCCAGCGCCACGTCGTCGCCATGGCGGCTGACGCGCAGGTCCACGCTGGACTCGCCCAGACGCAGATCGCGCAAGATCACCTCGTGCAGGAACGCCGGCAGATGCGGATTGCGCAGCCGGATCTCGCCGCGCGCCACGTCGAACTCGATGCCCAGCGCCGCCTCCAATAGCGTGAACGCCGTTGCGCTGGCCCAGGCCTGCGGCGCGCAGGCGACCGGATAGAGCGTCGGGCCGCGCCGCTTTTCGCGCCGGAAACCGCAGAACAATTCGGGCAACCGGCGCAGGTCCATGTAGGTCGCGGCGTCGAACAATCCCTTGAAGACATGCGCGACCGAATGCTTGAGCCCATAACGCGCGAGCCCGAGCGCGATCAGCGCATTGTCGTGCGGCCAGATCGACCCGTCATGATAGGACATCGGATTGTAACGCACCTCGCCTTGCGCGACGGTGCGGATGCCCCAGCCCGAGAAGAAATGCGGCCGCATCAAATCGGCGGCGACGAGGCGCGCGCGGTCCTCGCGGATCATGCCGCTGAACAGGACCTGGCCGGCGTTGGAGGTCCGCACCTTGCAGGGCCGCTTCTTGCCGTCGAGCGCAAGCGCATAGGTACCGAGCTCCTCGCACCAGAACGCGGCCTCGAAACGCTCGGCCAGCGTCTTGGCCTCGGCCTCGAGCTTCTTGGCGAGATCAGGCTTGCCCAGGCGGAGCGCGCAGCGCGCGGCGAGCCGCTTGGCCGCAAAGACGTAACCTTGCACTTCGGCCAGCGCGAGATTGCCTTCCGCGAGCTGGCCATCAGCATGGAAGATCGCGTCGTAGGAATCCTTCCAGCCCTGGTTGGCGAGGCCCTTTTCCGTGGCGCGCTGATATTCGACGAAGCCGTCCTTGTCGGGATCACCGGGGCCGTCGATCCAGGCCAGCCCCGCCTCGATCGCCGGCCACAGCTCGGTCAATGTCGCCTCGTCGCCGGTGCGTTCGAAATAGCTTCCTGCCAGCAGGACGAACAAGGCCGTGGAATCGACGCTGCCGTAATATTGCGCGAACGGTACCTCCCGCAGCGCCGCCATCTCGCCGCCGCGCATCTCATGCAGGATCTTGCCCGGCGCGGCATCGGCGAGCGGGTCGACCGCCTTGGCTTGGAAATGGGCGAGCCGCCGCAGCACGCCCTTGGCGATTCGCGGATCGACCCACAGCATCTGCAACGCGGTGATCAGCCCGTCACGGCCGAACGTCGTCGAGTACCAGGGAATTCCTGCATAGGGATAGCGGCCCTGCGGCGTCTCCGTCATCAGCATGTTGAGGTCGGCCATGGCCTGGCACAGCACCTCGTTGAAGATGTTGTTGGAGGTCTCGATGCTGGCCGCCCCCATCGTCGATTGCCGCATCTCGCGGCGATGGGCGAGCAGGCTCCTGAAAAAGCGCGCCGGCTTCTCCGCGACCGGCCGGTTGCAGGACACGGCCACGAACAAGGATTTCGACTCATGCGGGTCGAGTTCGAGCTGCCAGGTCGCGGCATTCACCGACAACTTGGTTGGGCGCGGGTCGAAATGCAGGCCCGTGGTGCGCTCGGCGTCATCGAGACCGCGGTAATCGAACAGCACGTCGGTCGGTCCCAACAGCCGGCTCGAGCCGATGCCGCGGCGCGGGCGCCGTTCGCCGCGGACCTCGAACAGATCGGCGAAATCGTTGTCGAACAGCAGCGTCAGCGCAAAGCCGGCTGGGCGGTCGCCGTGGTTCTGCACGCCGATGCGCTGATACGCGGTGCCGCGCCACAGGAAGATCGTGCGCACGATGTGCAGCAGGTCCTTTTGCAGCACGAGGCTGCCCTGCCGGTAGATGTCCGGATTGGTGAGATCGACGGTCAGGGCTGAGTTGTCGTCGCGCAGGTTCGAGCCCAGCAGTAACGGCTGGAGATCGTCGAGCACGAGCTCGAGCCTCGCAAGGTAGCGCGTGTCGTGATGAAACAGGCCATCGGGCCCGCCGGCCGAAGCGCCGATGTCACCATGGCTGTCGAGCACGATAAAGGTGTCGTCGTGCTTGAGCGAACGCCGCGGCCGCGCTGACGGTCCCGTCATCGGAATATAGAAAGGCTGCTCCGCGACCTGGTCCACGGTCCGCGTCACAGAGACGAATTGGGTAACGGCTTCAGCCGACATCAGCAGCTCCCCTGCGCTTGTTTCGACACGCAACCGACTCGAACGCGACTATTGGTTTACGCGGCGGCTTGGGCGAGCCGGCTCATTTCCTGCGTGACCAGCTCACGATAGGGCCCGTGGCCCTGCATCAGACGCTCGGGCGACCCGTCCTCGATGATCTTACCACCCCTCAACACGACCACGCGATCGAAATTGCGCAGGGTCGCGAGGCGATGCGCGATCGCGATGACCGTCCGGCCGCGCATCAGCCGCGACAACGCCTCGCGGATCGCCTCCTCGGATTCGCTGTCGAGCGCGGCGGTCGCCTCGTCCAGCAGCAGGATCGGCGCGTCCTTCAGGAAGGCGCGCGCGATTGCGATGCGCTGGCGCTGGCCGCCGGACATCTTGACGCCGCGGTCGCCGACCATGGTGTCGAGACCACCAGGCAGACTCTCGACGAAATCGCAGCGCGCCGCAATGGCTGCGCGCAGCACCTCGTCGTCGGTCGCGTTCGGGCGACCATAGCGGATATTCTCGCGAATCGAGCGGTGGAACAAGGAAATGTCCTGCGGCACGACCGAGATGGCCTCGCGCAGGCTCAGCTGCGTCACCTTGGAAATGTCCTGGCCGTCGATGGTGATACTTCCCTCGTCGGTATCGTAGAAGCGCTGGAGCAGCGTGAACAGCGTCGACTTGCCGCCGCCGGACTGGCCGACCAGGCCGACGCGCTGGCCGGGTTGCAGCCGCAGGCTGAAGCGCTCGAAGATCTTTTCGCCGCCGGGATAGCCGAAGGTGACATTGTTGAACGCGATCGCGGCGCCGCTCTTCACCAGCGGCTCGGCCTCGGGGTGGTCGCGCAATTCATGCGGCACCAGCAATGTGGCGATCGCCTCGGTCAGCCGCGCAACGTGCTGGGTGACGTCGACCAGCGCCACCGCGAGATCGCGCGTCGCGTTCAGTATGGAGAGACCGAGGGTGCAGACCAGCACGACGTCGCCGGTCGTTGCCCTGCCATCCTGCCAGAGCATGATCGCCCATGCCATCAGGGCGATCGTGAGCACGACTGTGACGCCGGCATGGATAAGCCGCAGCTTCTCCAGATAGCGCAGGCTGCGGCCGCGCGCGGTGAGCTCCCGGTTCACGGTCGCGTCGAACCGCTCATGCTCGTGCCCGATGCCGCAGAAGGCGCGCACCAGCGGCATGTTGCTGATGACGTCGATCATCTCGCCGTCGACGACGGCGGCTTTGTCGGCGAAGTCGTCATGCAGCGGTTTCCCTGCGGCCGCAAGGCGGAACATCGCAAGCACCATGCCGCCGGCAATCACCATCAGGCCGAGTGCCATGTAAGGGCTGACGGTTCCAATCAGCGCGATGGCCGCAACTGTTGCGATGCACGGCGGCAACACATTCCAGACGAACATGTTTTCGACCGTGAACACCGCATTGGACGTCGCCGTGATGCGGCTCGTCAGCATGCCGGGCATCCGGTCGGAGAAGTAGCTCGGCGCGTGGCCGGTCAGATGACGAAATATGTCACGGCGTAAATCACCCGTGACACGGACGAAGGTGAAGCTGGCGGTCCAGCTCGCGATCCGCCAAAGGAAATTATCGGCGCCGATCAACGTCATGAGGAAAATGAATGCCAGCCATACGCTCCCACCATGCGAAGCGCCGGCCGACAAGCTGTCGACCAGGGATTTGACGCCATACTGAGTGCCTACTGAGCAGGCAACGGCCGCCACCACAGCGGTCAGGATCACGAGATGCGACGCGAGCCGACGCCGAAGATAGCGCAAAACAAAGGCAAACGGCCGGTGCGCATACCCAGAAAGATGATCCATGTGACTATTGACCCCGTCGTGATGATTCAAACTTTTGTTGTTAGCCGACTGAACATCGACCACTTCGCCTCGGTTCCCGGGCAACGCCATCACGACATGCGGATGCGGGCGTTCTGCGAAGATGTGATGGCAGCATCGCGACAGGCGTCCGACGTGTCGAATAAGTAACGTTCGGAAGGAGGAACTTCGCAAGTGCGGGAACGTTCCCTTGTCTGGCGTGCCGGTGCAGAACAGGCGGGGGCTTTCTACAATCATGATCGCACAGAGGAGATGGTGAGATGCGCATCGCGCAGGTAGCTCCGTTGACGGAGGCTGTTCCACCCAAGCTGTATGGCGGCACCGAGCGGGTGGTGCATTGGTTGACGGAAGAGCTGGTGGCCCTTGGGCACGACGTAACGCTGTTCGCCAGCGGCGATTCGCAGACCTCGGCGAAGCTGGACGCGTTATGGCCCCGGGCGCTCCGCCTCGACGGTTCCGTGCGCGATCCCAATGCGCTGCACATGGTGATGCTGGAGCGGGTGCGGCAGAAATGTGACGACGAGGAGTTCGACTTCCTCCACTTCCATCTCGATTATTATCCGTGGTCGCTGTTCTACCGGCAGCCGACACCGTTCCTGACCACGCTGCACGGCCGGCTCGACCTGCCGGAGCATCAACCGGTCTTCAACACCTTCTCGAAGGTCCCCGTCATATCGATCTCGAACGCGCAGCGCCGGCCGGTGCCGCAGGCGAACTGGGTGAGGACGATCCACCACGGCCTGCCGGAGAACCTGCTGACGCCGAAGCCGGCGAAACAGGAATACCTCGCCGTGCTTGGCCGCATCGCACCGGAAAAGGGCGTCGACCGCGCCATCAAGATCGCGACGCATTGTGGCATTCCGCTCAAGATCGCCGCCAAGGTTGATCGTGCCGACCAGGATTACTATGACGAGCTGATCCGGCCGATGATCGAGAACAATCCGCTGGTGGAATTCATCGGCGAGATCAGCGATCACGAGAAGTCGGACTTTTTGAGCGGCGCGCTGGGCTTATTGCTCCCGATCGACTGGCCGGAGCCGTTTGGCCTGGTGATGATCGAGGCCATGGCTTGCGGAACGCCGGTCATCGCCTTCAACCGCGGCTCAGTGCCGGAGATCATCGACGAGGGCCTCACCGGCTTCGTCGTCGAGGACGTCCTCAGCGCGGCCGGCGTCGTCGGCCGCCTGCAGCAACTCGACCGCTCCGTCATTCGCAAGCAGTTCGAGACGCGTTTCACGGCGCGTCGCATGGCGCTGGATTATCTCGCGGCCTATCGCAGCCTCGGCGAGGAACAGGCGCCGCGGATCAAGCTGGTGAGCAGCGCGGAGTAGCCACTGTCATGCCCCGCGTAGGCGGGGCATCCAGTACGCCGCGGCAGCAGTTTGCTCACGCAACTCCCGCCGCGGAGTACTGGATCGTCCGGTCAAGCCGGATGATGACAGTAGGAACGCGGTGACGGCTGCCCTACCTCACCACGGCCCGCTTCGGCTCGACGATCTCGAACATGCGCGGGAATTCGTCCATCAGGCCCATCAGCTCGGCGAGGCGCATCGGGTTGCCGGCGAATTTGACCTTGCCGGCGGCCACGGCCTCCGGGAAGCTGGTCAGTTTTGCGATCACCTCGTCGAGCGTCGACCGCGCCAGCGTGAAGCTGGCATCGGCATTGTGCGCCTGCATGCCCTCTGTGTAAGTCAGCGCGCAGTTCTCCAGATTGAGCACGAAGGTTTCGCCGGTGTCGGAGAAGCTCCAGTTCAGCACGATGTGCTTTCCTTCCGCCTTTGGTCCGTTCAGGCGGATGCCGAGCACGTCCCAGAGCTGTGAGGTGCGCAGCGCCGCCAGCGTCTCGCGCGGCATCGGCGGGCGCGCCGGCACCTTCGGCATGCCCTGGCGCAATTCCTGCGCGCCGAACAGATAGGCATTGCGCCAGGTCGCGCTTTCAGCAGCGTAGCCGAGCTGCTCCAGCGTATCCGCAAGCAATGCACGCGCCGCCGCGTTGTCCGGCTGGGCAAAGACGAGATGGCCGAGCGCCTGCGCCACGAAGCGGAATTCGCCCTTGTCGAAATCGACACGCGCCCGCGCGAGGATGGCGTCGGCGCCGCCCATGTACTCGACGTATTTCTTGCCCGACTCAACCGGGGGCAAAGGATCGAGATTGACCGGATTGGCGTCGTACCAGCCCAGATATTTTTGATAGATCGCCTTCACATTGTGCCGGATGTGGCCGTAATAGCCGCGGCCGTGCCAGGCGCCCTCCAGGCTCTTGGGCAGCTGGATCGTTTCAGCGATCTCGGCCGCGGTGAGGCCGTGGTTCATCAGGCGGATGGTCTGGTCATGCGCGAATTTGTAGAGGTCGCGCTGCTGCCGGATCATCGTGCCGATGCGTTCGTGTCCCCACACCGGCCAGTGATGCTGGCCGCACATCGCCTCCGCCTTGCCATCCCAGAGCTGCAAGGCCTCGCCCAGATATTTCGACCAGGCCAGCGCGTCGCGCACGTCGGCGCCGCGGAACGGCAGCAGATTGTGGAAATTGTGGGTGCAGTTCTCGGCGAGGTTCAACAGCTTGTAGCGCGGGATGAAGAAATGCATCTCCGCCGGCGCTTCGCTGTTCGGCGCCATCTGGAATTCGAATTCAACGCCGTCGATCACGCGCCGGTCGCCGGTCGCCATGATCAGGTCGGTCGGCCGCAGCAGCGCCACCGAACCTGCCGCCATCGACTTGCCGAGGCCGCAATCGACCTGCCCGCGCGCGCCCTTGGCGAGGAGAGGCCCGAACTGGTACTGCGCCCGGCGCAGCATCGCAGGTCCCGCGATGATGTTCTCGGAGACGGCATGCTCCATGAACAAGTTCGGCGCGATGATCGGCACGCGGCCGGTCGCGAGTGCATCCTCCTCCAGCACGCCGCGCGCACCGCCCCAATGGTCGGTGTGGGTATGGGTGAAGATCACGGCCGCGACCGGTCGCTGGCCACGATGCTTGTAGTAGAGATCGAGCGCGGCGCGCGCCCCCTCGATCGAGGTCAGGGTGTCGATGACGATGACGCCGCTGTCGCCTTCGATCAGCGTCATGTTGGCGATGTCGAGCCCACGCACCTGGTAGATTCCGGGCACCACCTCGAATAGGCCGTGCTGCATGTTGAGCCGCGACTGCCGCCACAGGCTCGGATTGACCGTGGCCGGCGCCTGCTCGGCGGCGAGAAAGGCGTACGGCTCGAGGCTCCAAACCGTCCGCCCTTGCGGATTGGTGATCTCCGCGTTCTCGATCGTGCCGAGGAAGCCGCGCGCGGCGTCGTCGAAATCGCGCGTGTCGGAAAACGGCAGTGCACTCAGCTTCGCCGTTTGCTGCGCGATGACGCACGGCGTTGCGCCCTTCGGCTCGTTGCTGGACGTGTCCGTCATCTCGATCTCCTCCCCGCCTGTTGCGCGGCATCTAACCGCATCCCGCGGCCGATTGCCATGACGGGAGGACGCAGCAATGCGTAACCCCGCGCCCACAGGTGGAGAGAAGCAGCGTGTTCGCGGGCTACATGCCCAACAGTCTCGGCAGCCACAGCGACAGGCCGGGCCAATAGGTCACGACCACCAGGAATCCCAACATCGTCAGCAGCCATGGCCACACCGCGACCGTGAGCTCGGTGATACCCATCTTGGCGATGCCTGAGGCCACGTAGAGATTGAGGCCGACCGGCGGATGGCACAGCCCGACCTCCATGTTGACCGTCATCAGGATGCCGAAATGGATCGGATCGATGCCGAGCTTGATCGCAACCGGAAACAGGATCGGCGCCATGATCAGGATGATCGAGGATGGCTCCATCACGTTGCCGGCTAATAGCAGCAGGAGATTGACGACGAGGAGGAAGCCGATCCAGCCGAGGCCCTGGTCGATCATCCATTGCGCGAGCGCTTGCGGCACGTTCTCGTAAGTCATCAGGAACGAGAACAAGACGGCGTTGGTGATGATGTAGAGCAGCATCGCTGAAAGATTTGCCGACGACAGCAGCACCCGCGGCACGTCTCGCAGCTTCAGATCCTTGTAGATGAACACTGCGACGATGAAGGCGTACACCGCGCTGACGGCGGCAGCTTCGGTCGGTGTGAACAGGCCGCTGTAGATGCCACCGATCACGATCACGATCAGCAGGATACCCCAGATCGACTTGCGGAACGCATCGAAGCGTTCGTAGAGGGTTGCTTTCGGCATCCTCGGATAGTCGTTACGCCAGGCCCGGTAGAACGTCGTGGCGCCAAGCAGCATGGCGAGCACCATTCCCGGCACGATGCCGGCGATGAACAGCTTGCCGACGGAGGTGTTGGTGGAGACGGCAAACAGCACCATTGGAATCGACGGTGGAATGAGAATTCCCAGCGAGCCGGAGGTCGTGATCACGCCCGCCCCGAACTTCTTGGGAAATCCCTGCGCGACCATCGCGGGCAGGATCACCGATCCGATCGCCACCACGGTGGCCGGCGACGAGCCGGAAATCGCGGCGAACAGCGCGCAGGCGACCACGCCCGAGAGCGCAAGGCCTCCGTACCAATGGCCGACCAGCGAAGTCGCGAACGTGATCATCCGGCGCGCCACGCCGCCATGGGTCAGGAAGTTGCCGGCAAGGATGAAGAACGGGATCGCCATGATCTCGAAGCTCTCGATGCCGGTAAACAGCTTCAGCGCCACCGATTCCGTCCGTACGTCGGTCAACGTGAACATGAAGCTGAGCACGGTCAGGCCGAGCGCGATGGAGATCGGCATGCCCGTGAGCATCAACGACAGCAGAAGGCCGAAAACCACGGCGACACGCAGGCCCTGCGGCATCGTGATCACGTGCGCCGAATGGGCGAAGCACACGGCGACGATGAGGACCGGCAACAACATCAGGACCCAGCCGAGCGGGCTGCGTTCGTCGCGGACGACCTGACTGCGCGTGACCGGGGCCGGATGGACCGGGTCTATTTCGACGCCCTCGACGCCTGCCATGTCGTGATGCGGCAGTTCGCCGGTGCGATAGAACGACCAGGCGACCTGCAGGAAGCGGAAGCACATCAGCCCGGAGCCGAGCGGGATGGTGAGATACACCAGCCACATCGGTGCTTCCAAGTCGTTGGATTGCTGGCCGGTCTGCCACATCTGGCCGACGAACGCGGCCCCGAAATAGCACACGATGGCAGTGAAAAGGGCGCCGCACATCAGGCCGAACGTGATGACGCGGCGGCGCGATCCGCCGGGAAGGACATTGACCAGGACGTCGACGCCTACATGGATGCCGGTGCGCACCCCGTAGGCCGCACCGAACTTCGCCATCCAGATGAACATGTAAATGCAGAGTTCCTGCGCCCAGGACAAGTCGAGAGCGGCAAGCCAGACGAACGCCGCTCGCGCGGGCGCGGCCAGCAAGGACAGATTGCGCGCCTCCGCCCATTTGGCGATGTCGATCGACAGCCCGGCGCCATATCGGTGCAGCACGGCAACGAAGATGAGCAATGTCGCGGCCGCGATCATCGTCGCGATCAGCCATTCCTCGAGATGATCGAGCACACGATTCAATGCACGCAGCAACTTGGTCCCCTCAGCTTGGCTCATCATTCAAGAGCAACGGCCGGGAGTGCGATCACCCCCGACCGTTCATGGTTGTTCTTCCAGCGCGCCGGCGTCAGTTCATCTTGACGTCGAGTTCCTTGGCGAGGAGATCGAGCACCTCCTGCCCGACCCGCCCCTTTGCCCATTTGTAGGTCGGCTGCATCGCCTCCTGCCACGCCTTGCGATCGGCGTCAGTCAGATAATGCAGCGTGGTCTTGCCCGTCTTCTTGATCTCGGCCAGCGCATCCTCGTTTTCCTGACGCGCGATCGAATTGGTGTAGTCGGTCGCCTCGTTCATCGCCTTCTCGAGCTGGGCGCGGATATCGGGCGGCAGGCCGGACCAGAATTTCGAATTGACGATGACGGCATATTGCAGGTGCGCGTGATAGGACACCGTGATGTCCTTCTGCACCTCGTAGAACTTCTGAGTCAGGTAATTGGACGCGGTATTCTCGCAGCCGTCGACCACGCCCGTCTGCAAAGCCTGGTAGACTTCGGAAAACGCCATTATCTGAGGGATCGAACCCATGATACGGAGATATTGGTCGGCGACCTTCGATCCGGAGATGCGGAATTTGAGACCCTGGAAATCGGTCGGCTTTATCAGGGCACGGTTGGCGGAGAGCATGTGGAAGCCGTTGTCCCAATAAGCGAGCCCGGTGATGCCCTTGGTCTCGAGCTTATCGAACAGCCACTTGCCGATCGTGCCCTTCATCGCGTTGGAATAGGTTTGATCGTCCTTGAACAACCAAGGCAGGTCGAGCGCCTCGAACTCCTTGATACCGAGCGGTGCGAACTTCGCGGTCGAGGGGGCGAGCATGTGCACCGAGCCAAGCTGCAGCGCCTCGATCTCCTCCTTGTCCTTGTACAGCGTGGAGTTCGGGTAGATTTCGACCTTGACCTTGCCGTCGGTGTACTTCTCCGCAAGTTCCTTGAACTTCAGGGCGCCCTTGCCCTTGGGAGTATCGTTGGCGACGACGTGGCTGAATTTGATGACGATCGGGCTCTGGGCCTCGGCAACGGCGGGCCCCACGAGAACAGCTGCGGCGGCGACCGCAAGAAGCAGCTTGCGCATGAACGAACCTCCCAACAACCTCTAAAACCGGGTCTTTTTTGTTTTCCGATTTCAGTACTGACAGCAATCCGCCACCCGAACAACTAGACCTAAGCCCAATTTGCCGCAGCCAAGCAACCTTCAAGCTATCTTGGCCGCTGCTGAATGCGCAACCCGGCACCTGCTGCCGCTCCCGGAAACGAGCGCTTATGTCGCATTGCGGCAGTGCGATCAGCCGTTGCGCTGGGCGACCATGAACAGACGCCGGAACGGAAACAGCGTCTGTCCCGCGGCGTTCTTCGGATAGGCTTTCGCGACCCGCATCCCATAGGCGGCTTCGAACGCGGCCTTCTCGTCGCCCTGCAAGATGTCGAGATAGCGCGTCAGCCAGGTCCCCTTGGTCCACTCCTTCACGGGATTCTCGCCTTCCAGCACCTGCAGATATTCGGTCTCCCAGATGTCGATATTGGCCGACATCGGAGCAAGAAGACCGTGATAATAGGCCGGCGCTTCGACCGGCGGCGGCGTGACGAGATGCTCGACCTTGGACCGCCAGGGACCGTTCAGCGCGGTCTCGCCGATCAGCACATGCGAGGGCGCCAGAAAGTTGCGCGGCATCTGCACAGCGAGCATTCCGCCGGGCGTCACCTTCTCCATGATCGACGGAAACAGGGCCGCATGATTGGGCAGCCAGTGCAGCGCGGCATTGGAGTAGACGACGTCATATTGCTTCGTCGGACGCCAGTGGCCGAGATCCTCGTGTGACCATTCCACGTCCGGCGCCGCCTTGCGGCCGGCGGCGACCATCTCGGCCGAACCCTCGACACCGGTCACCGTCGCGTCCGGCCAACGCTCCTTGATCAGCTTGGTGACGTTGCCGGCGCCGGCGCCGAGATCGGCAATCGCACGCGGACCAGAATCCGGGATCCGCATCAAGAGGTCGACGGCGGGCCGGAGCCGGTGGCCGGAGAATTTCAGATATTGCTGCGGATCCCAGACCATCGCTCGGCGCCTTTTCTTTTTCGTGTTCCCTTCAACGCGGCTCTTGGTTACCACTGCTCCTCCCGGTCGGGCAAATCAGGCTGACGGGGACAGGGCAGGAAAACGAACAGAAGAACGAACAGCCCAGCGACAAGCAGAAAAGCGAACAAGAGGGCGTGTCACCATGGATCTCGGGCTCAAATCGAAAACCGCCGTCGTCACCGGAGCGAGCGTCGGCATCGGCCGTGCCATCGCCAAGGGCTTGGCTGCCGAAGGCGTGCGCGTCGTCGGCGTGGCACGGCGCACCGACCTGCTCGCCGAGCTGGTAACGGAAGTCGGCTCCGGTCTGATCACGCCATTCGAGCAGGACGTGATGGCCAAGGACGCGGCCGAGAAGATTTCGGCGTTCGCGCTCAAAGAGCTCGGCCATGTCGACATCCTGATCAACAATGCCGGCGGAAGCCGCCCCCTCCCCGTCGATGCGCCTGACAGCCAATGGGACGAGGCGATCGCGCTGAATTTCACCAGCTACCGCCGCATCGCGCATGCGCTGCTGCCGCAGATGATCGAGCGCAAATGGGGCCGCATCGTCAACATCACCGGCAAGTCCGAGCCGGAAGGCCTCAACGCCGCGTTTGCCGCCAAAGCCGCCGTGCACGCCTGGGCCAAAGGCCTGTCGCGCGAGATCGGCGAGCACGGCATCACCATCAACTGCATCCCGCCCGGCCGCATCATGAGCGAACAGATCCGCCGCAACTACGCGCCTGATTATCGCGAGCGCTTCGCGGAAGAAGAGATCCCGGTCGGCTATTGGGGCGAGCCGGAAGACCTCGCCGCGCTCGCGGTGTTCCTGGCATCACCCGTGGCGCGCTACATCACGGGCACGGTGATCCCGGTGGATGGGGGGTTGCGGAGGTATCAGTTCTAGAACCGATTGGACTTCGTAGGATGGGTAGAGCGCAGCGAAACCCATCGACAGCATACGACGTGAACCTGATGGGTTTCGCAAGTGCTCTACCCATCCTACGGCCTACCGCCTTACTCATGCAGCAGCGTTTGCCAGTCCGGAGGCACCGCGCCGTCCGGTCCGGGCACCGGCTGATCCAACGGATGCGCGTGAGGACCTTGAAGCTTCGGGCCGGCGAAAGCCTCTCCCGTGCGATAGTCGTAAAACCATCGTTCGCCCGGCTCGAAGCTCGTGATGATCGGATGACCTGTCGCCGCGCTGTGTTTCGTTGCGTGCTGATTTGGTGACGCATCACAGCAGCCGATGTGACCGCATTCGACACATCTGCGAAGGTGAAACCACCACCCGCCCGCAGCCGAGCATTCCACGCACCCCGTTCCGCTTGGTTTGGCCGCGAGATTGATGCCACCCCTCTCAGACTTCATAGGTCAGCTCACTGAAATTGCCCGCAGCCACCACCGATGCATTCACGCCGCGATCTCCGCCACGATCGCATTTTGCCAGTGTTTTGCCCGACGGGTCAACGTCATGGCAGCGGCGAATGCCGCCGCTGCGCGGTTCGGAAATCCCTTATTAATCAAGGGGCCTTCTACTGTGCATGGGGTTGTTTTCGCGCTTTTTTGTTTTGAGCCCTTAAAAAAAACAAGGCCCCGCATAACCACTCACCCGGCCTGCAGGATTTCCGCAATCGCCGCCCCCCGCGGCGATCGTGCCGAGCTTTCCGCCGACATCGCGCGTTGCCCTGCCCTCGCCGATCGCTTTTGCCACCGCCGCCTCGATCGCACGTGCGGCTTCCTCGTAGCGCACCGCGCCGCTATTCTCGCCGTGCCATCCGAGCAGCAGGGCCGTGGATAGGATCAGCGAGACTGGATTGGCAACATCCTGTCCGGCTATGTCAGGCGCCGAGCCATGCGCGGCCTGCGCCATGGCGAAGCTGTCGCCGACATTGAGCGAGCCGCCGAGACCGAGGCTGCCGGAGAGTTCGGCGGTGAGATCGGACAGGATGTCGCCAAACATGTTGGTGGCGACGATGACGTCGAAGCGGTCGGGGTTGCGCACCACATGCGCCATCATGGCGTCGACGAGGATGTCGTCGACCTCAAGGCCGGGATAGGCCTTCGCCGCCTCGCGGCAGATCTCGAGGAACATGCCGTCACCGAGCTTGAGCACATTGGCCTTGTGCACGATGGTGAGATGCTTGCGCCGCTTCATCGCCAGCCGGCACGCCGCATGCGCGATGCGCTCGCAGCACAGGCGCGTGATCCGGCGCAGCGAGATCACGACGTCCGATGTGACCAGCATCTCGCCGTTGCCCTGCTCCATGTTGCGGTCGGCGTAAAGCCCTTCCGTATTTTCGCGCACCACGACGAGGTCGAAATCGCCCACCCGGCCGGACCGCCCCGCATAGGTGCGTGCGGGCCTGACATTGGCGTAGAGGTCGAGGTTCTTGCGAAAATATCGCGACGGGTTGATCTCGCCATGGGCCTCGTCCTTGAAGTCGAAGGTCGCGGTCGGCCCGAGGATCAGGCCGTCGGCGGCGCGGACGATGTCGAGCAGCTCGGGGCGCACCGTCGTGCCAAATTGTTTGAGGCTCGCATGCCCGACCGCGTGCTCCTCCAGCTGCAGATTGAGCTGGAAGCGTTCGGAGGCCGCGCGCAACACGCCTGATGTCGCGGCCGTGATCTCGGGCCCGATGCCGTCACCGGGCAAAACGACGATGTGCATGGCGGTCCCCTGACATTGCAGCAGTTCGCGCGATCATACGCCGGCGCGCAGGTTCATCGCCCAGCCTTCGCGCATACACAGCATGCAAGCATATGCCTGTGGAAGGCGGCCGCGCCGTAGTACATGCCGAGTCCCCTGGAGCCGGCCGCCGGAGCAACGCGCTAACGCAATGACAATCACGTTACCCGCCGGCGCGCGCGAGCCCGACCACACCATTTCCGACGGCCTTCCAGCCGCACAGCGGCGCTGGGCCATTGCCGCGATCTTCACCGCGCTGGCGATGGCGTCGCTCGACACCGCGATCGCCAACATCGCGCTGCCCGCCATTGCCGGCGACCTGCATGTGAGCCCGGAGCAATCGGTCTGGGTGGTCAACGTCTACCAGATCGCGCTGGTGGCGACGTTGCTGCCGTTGGGAGCACTCGGCGAGATCGTCGGGCACCAGCGCATCTATCTCGGCGGCCTGATCCTGTTCACCATCGCCTCGCTGTTCTGCGCGGTGGCCTGGTCGCTGGAGAGCCTGCTGGTTGCGCGCACGCTGCAAGGGTTAGGTGCGAGCGGCATCATGAGCGTCAACACGGCGCTGGTGCGCTTCGTCTATCCCGGCCGGATGCTCGGCCGCGGCTTCGGCCACAACGCGCTGGTGGTCGCGACCGCCTTCACCTTTGGTCCCTCGATCGCTTCCGCTATCCTCGCGCTCGGCCCGTGGCCATGGCTGTTCGCCGTCAACATCCCGTTCGGCCTGGTCGCGATCGGCATCGGCTTTGCGATGCTGCCGAAGACGCCGCGCGCCGATCACGGCTTCGATTTTCTCGGCGCGGCCCTGGCGTCGGCCTGTCTCGGGCTGTTCATCACGGGCATCGGCAGTGCCGCGCACAATCTCTCACCGATGGTCGTGGGCATCGAGCTGGTCACTGCCCTCGCGCTCGGCTTCATCCTGACGCGCCGCCACGCCGACCATCCGGCGCCGATGCTGCCGATCGACCTGTTCAGCCGGCCGATGTTCGCGCTGTCGGCGGCGACCGCGGTGTGCTCGTTCGCAGTGCAGGGCCTCGCCTTCGTCTCGCTGCCGTTCTATTTCGAGGACGTGCTGGGGCGTTCGCAGGTCGAGACCGGCTTCTTCATGACCCCATGGCCGCTGGTGGTCGGCATCATGGCGCCGATCGCCGGGCGCCTCTCCGACCGGCACGCGGTCGGACTGCTCGGCGGCATCGGGCTCGTGCTGCTCGGCCTCGGCACGGCGCTGCTGGCGATGCTGCCTGCCAATCCTGCGATTCCCGACATCATCTGGCGGATGGTGATCTGTGGCATGGGATTCGGCTTCTTCCAGGCGCCGAACATGAAAGCGGTGATGTCGAGCGCGCCGCCACATCGCAGCGGCAGCGCCTCCGGCATCGTCGCCACCGCGCGCCTGACGGGGCAGACGACAGGGGCGGCGCTGGCCGCGCTCTGCTTCTCGCTGGCCGGTCACGACGGCGCAGTCGTGGCATTGGCACTCGGCGCCGGCTTCGCCGTACTCGGCAGCGTGATGAGCTTTTTGCGGCTGGCGGTGGAGTAGACGGTCAAGCCAGATGTCGGGCCGCCGTCACCTCGACTGTCGCGGCCGGAATGACAGTCTCCTCGTCGAGCGCAGCGAGGCGCTCATCGATGGCAGCGATGACCTTGCGCGAGAACGGCCCGAGATGCGCATAGGCAGCGATCATCTGCACGGCGATCCGCGCCGATGTTGTGTCGCGCTTGGCGCAGTTCATGAAGGTCTGCCACAGCGGCCCGCGCGCCTCGGGAAGGGCTGTGACCACCTTGTGCACCGTTTCCATCGCGCCGATCCGGGCACGGATATCGCCTTCCGCGAGCTCCTGGCGCTGGCGAGAGCGGTCGAGCAGCGTCATCAGTCGGTCGATACGCCTTGCATAGGCGGCCGGGCTGTAGATGTGCTCCAGCACGCGCTTGTAGTCCGTCAGAATGTCGCGCAATGGACGCACCGGATCGAAGTTGATCCCGGCGGTGCACTGATCCGCGCCGATGGTCGGCGCCAGGTCGTGGCCCGGATGCAACCGGCCTTCGCGCTCCAGGCGGCGCGTCAGCTGCGTGTTCGGCAAGGCATAGAGCAGGCCGACCATGCTGACCGGGATCGCCGCCTCTTCGATGAAGTCGATCATGGCATCCGCCATCGAGAGCTTCTCATTGTCGAAGCCGACGATGAAACCCGCGGTGACGAGCATGCCCGCGGCGTAGATCTTGTGGATGCTCTCGGCGATGTTGCGCCGCGTGTTCTGCTTCTTCCGCATGGCGACCAGCGTCGCCGGATCCGGACTTTCGATACCGACGAAGATGGCGAAGAAATTCGCCTGGCCCATCAGGTTCAGGAGCTCGGGATCGTCGGCCAGATTGACCGAGGCCTCAGTCGACAATTCAAAGGGATAGCCGTGAGCACGTTGCCATTCGGCCAGCTGGGGCAGGAACAGCCGCAACGACTTCTTGTTGCCGATGAAATTGTCGTCGACGAAGTCGAGATGGCCGCGGTAGCCCATGGCATAGAGCCTGTCGAGCTCGACCAGCATTTGCTCGTTCGTCTTGGTTCGCGGCACCCGGCCATAGAGCTCGATGATATCGCAGAACTCGCAGGTGAACGGGCAGCCGCGGGAATACTGCACACCGAGATAAAGGTAGTCCTCGAACTTCAGCAGATCGAAGCGCGGAACCGGCGTCTTGGTGACGTCGGCCTGGAATTTCGGCGCAATGAAGACGCCGGAGCGTGCGCCACTGTCCCAGGCCGCGACGAATTCGTGGAGAACGCTTTCGGCCTCTCCGAGCACCTGGAAGTCGGCCCTCTCATAGATATGGGGGCTCGAGGTGGGATCGGGACCGCCCACGACCACCGGCTTGCCCGCGGCACGGCAAATTTCGATCAGGCGCAGCGTGTCGGCCTGCTGCGGCATCATTCCGCCGGTGAAGACGACGTCGGCCCAGGAAAGATCCTCGTCGCTGAAGGATTCCGTGTTGCAATCGATCAGCCGGACCGTCCAGCTCTCGGGCAGCATCGCGGCAACGGTGATCAGCCCCAAAGGGGCCGCGGGCCGCTTCACACCCAACACTTTGCAGGATTCGCCAAAGCTCCAGAAGGACTCTGCCGAGAACAGCGGATAGAGCATCAGGACTTTGCAAGGCTGCGGTACGTTCATGGAACCCCTTTTTGGCTGATTCCACTGTAGCAGAGCATTCTCGACTTGCACCCTGCCAAAAGGGACAAACTGTCGCTCTCGGTTCCGGGGGCGTCGGCGCGGAAGCCAGTAGACGTCGCTCCAAGCCGTGCCGCGGGCGCCCGGGGAAGGAATCCCCGCCGGTTACCCCTCGGACTATTGATTTGAACGTTTCCAATTTGCCGGACACATTGCGCCGCTGAGTCCAGTCGGTGGATTGGGCCAATCAGGGGACTGCGATGGCAAACCTAACAATCAACGGAAAAACCTTCACGCTCGACGTCGAGCCGGATACGCCCCTGCTCTGGGCGATCCGCGAGAATGCCGGCCTCACCGGCACCAAATATGGCTGCGGCATTGCACAATGCGGCGCCTGCACCGTTCACATCGACGGCGTCGCCACCCGCTCCTGCGGGGTTTCGGTCGGCGAAGCCGCAGGCAAGAAGATCACGACCATCGAAGGGCTCGCCTCCGGCAACGCGCTGCACAAGGTGCAGGAAGCCTGGATTGCCCAGGACGTTCCGCAATGCGGCTATTGCCAGAGCGGCATGATCATGGCGGTGGCGGCGCTGCTGAGCGAGAAGCCGAAGCCGACCGACGCCGACATCGACGAGGCCATCACCAATATCTGCCGCTGCGGCACCTTCCAGCAGGTGCGCGAAGCGATCCACACGATCGCAAGCGCGTAAGGAGCCGCCACATGAACAAGCATGTCTCTCCCAGGATGAACCGCCGTGCCTTCGTCATCGGCACCGCCGCGGTCGGCGCAGGTCTCGCAATCGGCCTCGATATCCCCTTCGGCGGTCCCGCCGTGGTCCGCGCGGCCGACGGCTCCCCGGAGATCGGCGCCTGGGTCGTGGTCAGGCCCGACGACACCGTCGTCATCCGCATCGCCCGCTCCGAAATGGGCCAGGGCTCCCTCACCGGCCTTGCCCAGCTCGTCGCCGAGGAACTCGAATGCGACTGGTCGAAGGTCTCGACCGAATATCCGACACCGGGCCAGAGCGTCGCCCGCAAGCGCGTCTGGGGCGATTTCTCGACCGGCGGCAGCCGCGGCATCCGCTCTTCGCAAGACTATGTCCGCAAGGGCGGTGCCACCGCACGCGTGATGCTGATCCAGGCCGCCGCCGAGGCGTGGAAAGTGCCGGCGTCCGAATGCACGGCCGCCAACAGCGTCATTACCCACACGCCGTCCGGCAAGACCACGACCTACGGCAAGGTCGCCGAGGCCGCGGCCAAGCTGACGCCGCCGGCCGAGGTCAAGCTGAAGGACCCCAAGGACTGGAAGCTGATCGGCAAGGGCGTGAAGCGGCTGGACACCGCCGAGAAGACCACCGGCACCATGGTCTACGGCATCGATGTCAAGCTGCCGGGCATGCTGAACGCCGCGATCAAGGATTGCCCGGTGTTCGGCGGCAAGCTGAAAAGCTATGACGAAGCCAAGATCACCGGCATGAAAGGCGTCAAGAAGGTCGTCAAGGTCGGCGACACCGCGGTCGCCGTCGTTGCCGACACCTGGTGGCACGCCAAGACCGCACTGGAGGCGCTGCCGATCGTCTGGCACGAGGGCGACAACGCCAAGGTCTCGAGCGAGTCGATCGCGAAATGGCTGACCGAGGGCCTCGATAACGGGCAGCCGGCCTATGTCGGCAACAAGAACGGCGACGCGAAGGCGGCGATTGCCGGTGCCGCCAAAAAAATCGAGGCCGTCTACAGCTATCCCTACCAGAACCACGCCACCATGGAGCCAATGAACGCCACGGCGCTCTACACGGCGGACAAATGCGAGGTCTGGTGCGGCACGCAGAATGGCGAGGCAGCCTTCGCGGCCACGTTGGAAGCGTCGGGCCTGCCGGCGGAGAAGTGCGACGTGCACAAGGTGATGCCGGGCGGCGGCTTCGGCCGGCGCGGCCAGACCGACTATGTCCGCCAGGCCGTCTTGATCGCCAAGGAGATGCCGGGCACGCCGATCAAGCTGTTGTGGTCGCGCGAAGAGGACATGGCGCACGGCAGATATCACCCGATCACCCAGTGCAAGATGACCGGCGCGTTCGATGCCGACAACAATCTGGTCGCGCTGCACTACCGCCTGTCCGGGCAATCGATCCTGTTCTCGCTCCGCCCCGAAGCGCTGCAGAACGGCATGGATCCGGCCGCATTCCAGGGCGTCGCCCAGTCCGGCGAAGCCGCGTTCGGTTACTCCGTGCCGAACCTCCTGGTCGAGCATGCGATGCGCAACCCGCACGTTCCGCCGGGCTTCTGGCGCGGCGTCAACGTCAATCACAACGCGATCTACATGGAATGCTTCATGGACGAGCTGGCCCAGGCCGCAGGCCAGGACCCGCTCGAATTCCGCCGCAAGCTGATGGGCAATCACCCCAAGCATCTGGCGGTGCTCAATGCCGTGGCCGAGAAGATCGGCTGGAGCACTCCGGCGCCACAGGGCATCTATCGCGGCATCGCGCAGGTGATGGGCTATGGCAGCTATGTCGCCGGCGCTGCCGAAATCTCGGTGACCGACGGCAACAAGATCAAGGTGCATCGCATCGTCGCCTCCACCGATCCCGGCTACGTCGTCAATCCGGCCCAGGTGGAGCGGCAGATCGCGGGGTCCTTCGTCTATGGCCTCTCCGCGCTGTTCTACGGCGGCTGCACCGTCAAGGACGGCAAGATCGAGCAGACCAACTTCGACACCTACAATTCGATGCGCATCAACGAGATGCCGAAGGTGGAGTCGGTGATGGTGCCGAGCGGCGGGTTCTGGGGCGGTGTCGGCGAGCCGACCATCGGCGTCGCGGCGCCGGCGGTGCTCAATGCGTACTTCGCGGCGACGGGCAAACGCATCCGTTCGGTGCCGCTGCGCGACCAGAACATCACCTTCGCCTGAGAAACGCCGCGGCGGCCGCAATCGCCGCCGCGGCACACTTTCCGGACAAGACTCATGAATGCGCCGGTGACACGGCGGGATGCCGTCCTCGGCATCGCCGCTGCGGCCACATCATTCGCCGCCCCTACGATCCTGCGCGCGCAATCGGCGGGCCGCGTCGTCGTGGTCGGCGGCGGCTTCGGTGGTGCGGCGTGCGCCCGCGCGCTGAAGCGCGCGCAGGCAAACTTGCAAGTCATCCTGATCGAACCCAGTACCGTCTTCACTTCCTGCCCGTTCAGCAACGAGGTGATCGCGGGTCTGCGCGAGATCGACGTGCAGCAGTTTGGCTATGACAAGGTCGCCGCCGAAGGCGTCACGGTGATCAGCCAAGCCGTAACCACAATCGAGCCGCAGCTGCGCAGCGTCGTGACGGCCGATGGCGTTGCGCTGCCCTATGATCGTCTCGTCCTCTCTCCCGGCATCGACTTCCATTTCGAGGCTCTGCCCGGCTACGACGACGCCACATCAGAAAAGATGCCGCATGCCTGGAAGGCCGGTGCGCAGACGCTATTGCTGCGTGGGCAGCTGGAGGCCATGCCGGACGGCGGCACTGTCGCCATTGCCATCCCCGCCAATCCCTCGCGCTGTCCGCCGGCGCCTTACGAGCGAGCCAGCCTGATCGCGCATTACCTGAAAACGACGAAGCCGCGCTCAAAGGTCTTGATTCTCGATGCCAAGGACACTTTCTCCCAGCAGCGGCTGTTCGAGAAGGCGTGGAAGGAGCTTTACGGGGACATGATCGAACGCATCGCTCTGTCGCAAGGCGGCCGCGTGACCTCGGTCGATCCTGCGACCAGGACCATCGTCACCGAATTCGGCAATTACACCCCCGACGTCGCCAACGTCATCCCGCCGCAGCGTGCCGGACGCATCGCTGAGGTCGCGGGCGCGGCGGATGCCACCGGCTGGTGCCCGATCGATCCCGTTACCTTCGAATCGAAACTTGTCCCGAACATCCACGTCATCGGCGATGCCTGCCTCGGCGGGGGCATTCCCAAATCGGCATCCGCGGCAAGCGCACAGGGCAAGGCCTGCGCTTCCGCGATCGTGAACCTCCTTGCCGGCCGCGCACCAGAAACGCCGCGACTGACAGGCGTGTGCTACAACATTGTCGCACCCGGCTACGGCTTTTCACTCGCGGGCAATTACCAGCCCAGGGGCGACATCTTCGCCGAGGTCGAGGGCGGAGCGACCAGCCCGGCCGATGCGCCGCGCGAATTGCGCGCCCGCGAGGCGACTGAAGCCGAGCGCTGGTTTCGAGCCATCACGGCGGACACCTTTGGCTAGAACATCGGTCCATATCGCAGCGCTGATCGCCGCCAATTGCGCCTTCGCCTGCCATGCAGGGGCCGAGGAGCTCCGGCACTACAACGTCGCCGGCGACGGCATCGCGGAATCGCTCACCGGCGCGCCCGGCGATGCCGCGCGCGGGCGCGCGCTGGTGCTCGCGCGCACGACGACCTGCATCCTGTGCCATTCCGGCCCCTTCCCGGAGACCCGGTTCCAGGGCGACCTCGCGCCTGACCTCTCGGGTGCGGGGAACCGCTGGACGGTGAGCCAGTTGCGGCTTCGACTGGTCGATGCGGCGCGCTTCAACCCGAAGACCATCATGCCGTCCTATTATCGCACCGATCACCTCGTGCGGGTCGGGCGAAACTTCGTCGGCAAACCGATCTTGTCCGCCGCCGAGATCGAGGACATCGTGGCTTTCCTTGCAACGCTTCGGGACTAGGACTGTTCATGCCGACCACGCGACGACAATTCCTGAACCTTGCTGGAAGCGTGACGGTCGCCGGGACGCTCCCGATCGTCACGCTGCGGCCGCTCGAGGCGACACCGGCGATGCTCACCGCCGCGATCCGCAACGTCGTCGGCGAAGCACCTGTACGCTCCGGCAAGGTGAAGCTCGACATTCCGCCGCTGGTCGAGAACGGCAACACGGTGCCGCTGACCGTGAGCGTCGCGAGCCCGATGACGGCGGACGACTACGTCAAGAGCATCCACGTCTTCAACGAGAAGAACCCGCAGCCGAACATCGGCAACTTCCATCTCGGCCCCTCCTCCGGCCGCGCCCAGATCTCGACCCGGATTCGGCTCGCGGATACCCAGAAGGTGGTGGCGATCGCGCGTCTTTCCGACGACACGTTCTGGCAGGTCACGACGGAAATCGTCGTGACGCTGGCCGCCTGCACCGAGGGGATGAACTGATGGCCGCGCTCATCAACGTTCCCGCGAAAGCCAGACGCGGCGAAATCGTCGAGATCCGCACGTTGACCTCGCACATCATGGAAACCGGCTTCCGCCATACGGCGGACGGCGCGCTGGTGCCGCGCGACATCATCACGAGCTTCACGTGCCGCTACAACGGTACCGAGATTTTTCGCGCCGATCTCTTCCCCGCGATCGCGGCCAATCCCTATCTGTCGTTCTTCACGGTCGCGAAGGAGAGCGGCAAGTTCGAGTTCGAATGGATCGGCGACAACGGCTATTTGTCCAGCGCATCGGCGTCGATCACGGTCGAATGAGTTTTTGGCGCGCGATATCGGCCGCGGCGTTCCTCGCCACGGCCCCTGCCCTGCTCGCCGGCGAGATTCCGCCGGACGCGCGCCGCTCCGGCTATTCGTTCATGGGGCCCGACACCCGCGCGATGCAGGATGACGACACCTCAAATCCCGGCATGCTGTTCGTGCTCGACGGCGAGGCGTTGTGGACGAAGAAGACCGGCAGCGCCGACAAGGCCTGTGCGGATTGCCATGGCGATGCACGCGGCAGCATGAAAGGCGTCGCGGCGCGCTATCCGGCCTTCGACAAGGCGCTGGCGCGGCCCGTCACGCTCGACCAGCGCATCAATCTGTGCCGCAGCAATCATCAACAAGCACCGGCGCTCCCCTACGAAAGCCGCGACCTGCTGGCCCTGTCCGCCTTCGTCGCGCATCAATCGCGCGGCATCACGATCACGGCCGGCGACGATCCGCAATTGAAGCCATTCGTCGAGCAGGGCCGCGACCTCTTCATGCAGCGCGAAGGGCAGCTCAACCTTGCCTGCACCAATTGCCACGACGACAATTTCAACAACCGGCTTGCCGGCGCGCCGATCACGCAGGGACAGCCGACCGGCTATCCGCTTTATCGGCTGGAATGGCAGACGCTGGGATCGCTGGAGCGCCGGCTACGCAGTTGCATGACGGGTGTCCGCGCCCAGGCCTATGATTTCGGCGCGCCCGAGCTGGTCGCGCTCGAACTCTATCTGATGTCGCGAGCGCATGGCTTGCCGATGGAAACGCCGGCCGTGCGGCCCTGAATTCCACAGATTAGGACTAGGCAGACGCGCAACGGCCGCTAGTATCCGCCCAAATTGAGTCACAGGGAGGGACCTCAAGTGGTCAACCACAAAATCTCGCGTCGTACGCTATTGACCGGCACTGCCGCAGCTGGCGCGCTCAGCCTGACGGGATTGCCGGCGCGCGCCGAGGTGAACTGGAAGAAATACGCAGGGACCAAGCTCGAGGTGATCCTTGCCAAGGGCCCCCGCGGCGACAACCTGCAAAAATACGTCAAGGAGTTCACCGAACTCACCGGCATACAGGTCGAAGCGGAGCAGATTCCCGAGCAGCAGCAGCGCCAGAAGGTGGTGATCGAGTTCACCTCGGGCCGTCCGAGCTTCGACGTCGTCCATCTCAGCTACCACGTGCAGAAGCGGCAGTTCGAGAAGGCCGGCTGGCTCGCCGACTTGACGCCCTTCATGAAGGACCCGGCGCTGACCGCGCCCGATCTCGTCGAGAGCGACTTCTCGGCCGCGGGCCTGCAATATGCCAGGAACGACAAGGGCCAGATGCTGTCGCTGCCCTGGTCGGTCGATTATTTCATCCTCTATTACAACAAGGAGCTGTTCGAGAAGAAGGGCGTCGCCGTTCCCAAGACCCTCGACGAGATGGCTGCGGCCGCCGAGAAGCTCACCGATACCAAGGAAGGGATTTACGGCTTTGTCGGGCGCGGCTTGCGCAATGCCAACATGGCGATGTGGAGCAACTTCTTCCTCAATTATGGCGGGGAATTCCTCGACGCCAAGGGCAACATCCTGACCGATGGTCCGGAAGCGATTGCCGCGACCAAGCTGTATCAGACGCTCCTGACGAAATCGGCACCGCCCGGCGTCGCCGGCTTCAACTGGATGGAGTCGATGGCCTCGTTCACGCAAGGCCGATCCGCGATGTGGATCGACGGCGTCGGCTGGGCGCCACCGCTGGAGGATCCGGCCGCCTCGCGCGTTGTCGGCAAGGTCGGCTACACCGTCGTGCCCGCTGGCCCCAAGGGCCAATATTCCTCGACCTATGGCGACGGCATCGGCGTTGCCGCTGCGAGCAAGAACAAGGAAGCCGCCTATCTGCTCTGCCAATGGGTGGTCTCGAAAACCCAGGGCGCGCGGCTGCTGCAGGCCGGCGGCGGCGTGCCGTTCCGCAATTCGATCCTCGGCGATCCCGAGGTCCAGAAGGGCGTCAAGACCAAGGAATGGCTGCAATCGGTGATCGATTCCGGCAAGATCAGCAAGCTGGGCCTGCCCGTCGTGATTCCGGTCGCCGAATTCCGCGACATCGTCGGCGCCGCGGTCACTGCGACCTTGTCCGGCGCCGATCCTGCCGCCGAGCTGAAGAAGGCCAACGATCAGTACCGGCCGATCCTGGAGCGTAGCGAGAAGGCGTGAGTGCGTTGACACAATCGACTCCGGGCGCGGCACAGTCTGATGCCGCGCCGGAGAAGGAGTTGCGGCCGCCGTCCTACTGGCCGTTCGTGGTCCCGGCGCTGGTCGTCGTGATCGCGATCATCATCTTTCCGTGGGTCTTCACGATCTGGATGAGCCTGAACGAATGGAAGGTCGGCTCGTCGACCACCTTCGTTGGCTTGTCCAATTATCTGCGGTTGACGAGCGATCCCCGCTTCATTGAGGCCATCGGACATACACTGGTCTACACCGCACTCTCCGTGCTGCTGCCGCTCGTGCTCGGCACGTTTGCGGCCGTAGTGTTTCACCAGAAATTCCCTGGCCGCGGCTTTCTGCGCGGCGTCTTCATCATGCCGATGATGGCGACGCCGGTGGCGATCGCGCTGGTCTGGACCATGATGTTCCACCCGCAGCTCGGCGTACTGAACTATCTGCTGTCACTGGTCGGAATCCCCGCGCAGCTCTGGGTATTCCATCCCGCGACCGTCATTCCCTCGCTGGTGTTGGTCGAGACCTGGCAATGGACGCCGCTGGTCATGCTGATCGTGCTCGGCGGCCTGGCAGCGATCCCGACCGAGCCTTACGAAAGTGCACAGATCGACGGCGCCAGCATCTGGCAGGTGTTCCGCTTCATCACCCTGCCGCTGATCATGCCGTTCCTGTTCATCGCCGGCATGATCCGCATGATCGATGCCGTGAAGAGCTTCGACATCATTTTCGCGATCACGCAGGGCGGTCCGGGATCGGCGTCGGAGACGATCAACATCTATCTCTACAGCGTCGCCTTCTCCTATTACGACCTCGGCTACGGCTCGGCGATCGCGGTCGTGTTCTTCCTGCTGATCGTTCTGCTCGCGGCGGTGATGCTTTATGCGCGCCAGCGCATGCTGTGGACCGAGATCGCGAGCGGCACATGACGCCAAGGCAAATCATCGGCAAGATCGGCCTGTGGTTCTCGGTGTTCGTCATCGTATCGCCGGCGATCCTGTTCTTTCTCTGGATGCTGTCGCTGTCGCTCAAATTCGAGATCGACAACGCCGCCTACCCGCCGGTGTTCTTTCCCGAGCATGTCGCCTGGAAAAACTATGCCGACGTGCTCGCCTCCAACCGCTTTCTGACCTATTTCATCAACAGCCTGATCGTCACCGGCAGTGCGACGCTGCTTGCCCTGCTCGTCGGCGTTCCCGCCGGCTACGGCATCGCACGCATGGCCGCGCATAAATCCGCGATCGTGATCCTGATCGCCCGCATCACGCCGGGCCTGTCCTATCTGATCCCGCTGTTTCTCATGTTCCAGTGGCTGGGACTGCTCGGCACGCTGGTGCCGCAGATCATCATCCACCTCGTGGTCACGGTGCCGATCGTGATCTGGATTATGATCGGCTATTTCGAGACGACGCCAATGGAGCTGGAAGAAGCAGCCCTCATCGACGGCGCCACGCGCTGGCAGGTCTTCCGCCATGTCGCGCTGCCGATCGCCAAGCCTGGCATCGCGGTCGCTTTCATTCTCGCCGTGATCTTCTCCTGGAACAACTTTGTCTTTGGCATCGTGCTGGCCGGACGCGAGACCCGCACCCTTCCGGTCGCCGTCTACAACATGATCTCGTTCGACCAGTTGAGCTGGGGACCGCTCGCGGCCGCCGCGCTGATCGTCACGCTCCCGGTGCTGCTGCTCACGGTGTTCGCCCAGCGACAGATCGTCGCCGGGCTCACCGCTGGTGCCGTCAAGGGCGGGTAGCTACTCCGCCGGTGCCGCGTGCATGTCCGCGTGCGGCATGTAAGGCTCGCTCGCGCCGAGCCTGCTGGCCGCGAACAGACCGGCGGCCATCACGGCATAGGCGAACGCGACCGCGGGCGTGACGCCAAATCCGCCGCCGATGCCGACGGCTTCGCCGTGCATGAAGCCGAAGTAGGTCAGGACTGCACCAACCAGCGCGAATGCCGAGGCTTTCTCGAAGTCGCGCTCGATGATGAAGACGCCGATCGCACCCAGGATCAGGCCGCCGAGGATGGAGCCGCCGCCCATCACTTCGAGTCCGTGATAGAACACGCCCTGCTGAGGCAGTGCTGCGATCGCCGCAGCCTTGACCGCGTCGGCCTTGTCGGCGGCCATTCCGCCGACGGTCGCAGCCGCGTTCATGGTCGAGCCCAGCATGGTGTCGATCTGGAGCTTGGCCCAGGCGGCCAGATGCGGCGTCAGCGCCAGCACGATCGCGGGCGCGTGCTTGACCGGCGTGGTCTGGAACGCCTGCGCGCCGATCAGCATGCCGATATAGAGCAAGATTGGCGAGATCGCGACGACCGGGACCAGCGCCAGCAGCACCGAGATGATGCCGAACCAGGCCAGCACCACCACCATGATGCCGGTCGCAGCCGAGTAACCGATGCGGCCGCCCATCGCCTTCCAGCCGGGATGGCCGATATAGACGGCGTTGATGAAGGGATTGCCCATCAGGCAGCCAATCAGGCTGACGATTCCGTCGGCGGTGAGCACGCGCGTGGTCGGATATTCGTCGCCGGCGGCCTCCGCGCTCTCGACATTGTCCATGGCCTCGACGAGATCATAGATGCCGAACGGAATGGCGGTAACCAGAATGATTCCGAGGAATTCGAAACCGGAGAAGACGTAGCCTACCGCCGGGATCGGCACCGAGAAGCCGAAATTGGCAAAGGCATCACCGACGCCTTTGACGCTCAGTCCACCGAGACCGAGGCCGAACAGGTTCGAACCCCATGCGATGACCATGCCCACCGCGATCGCGACGAGACCGGCGGGAATGCCGCGCCAATATTTCACGCCACCGAACCAGCTCACCAGAATGATGGCGAAGCAGACCAGGCCGATCTGCGGCGTCATGTACATTTCGAGCGCCGGCCGCATCGAGATGAAGGTGACGGATACGCCGGCGAGCGTACCGAGCAGCGCCGCGCGCGGTGTGATTTTTCGAATGAACGGCGCGATGAAGCCGCCGATCATCAGGATGAAGCTCTGGAAGAACACCCAGACCAGGCCCGCCGACCAGCCCTTGAGCGGATCGCCGGTCTTGATCGTGATCGGCAGCATGATCACGAAGGTGACGATGAACATGTGCGGTACGCTGACGCCTGACGGTAACGCACAGACGTCGTTGCGGCCGGTCGTCTGTGCCAGACGATAAGCGAGGAACGCGTAGTAGAAGGTGGAAAGGCACATCATCAGCCCGAGTGCGGGAAGGATGCGGCCGAACACCAGTGAGTCGGGCATCTTCAACACGAAGCGCAACAGGCCTGTGAGCACCAGCATGTTGACGAGGATGTTGGTGCCGAAGCCGAAAAACGCGTTCCAGTCGCCCGGTGTCCATAGTGCTGGCTTGAACTCGGAGGTGCCGGCCGTCCCTGTCGTGCCTGTGCTCATCGTGATGCCCCTACGCTGATGTGGAAATCTTCATCGCCTCCAGAACCGCGGCTGAGCTTGCAACCCAGCCGAAGATGCCGCCCTGGGCCTTGATCATCTTCAAGCCCATCTCGTGAAATTCGGGGAAGTAGGATGCGCAGCCGTCCGAGATAACGATGCAGCGATAGCCGCGGTCATTGGCCTCGCGCACGGTGGTGTTGACGCACACCTCGGTGGTGACGCCGCACACCAGCAGATTCTCGATGCCGTATTTCTCCAGCACGTCGGTGAGCTCGGTGGCGTAGAACGCGCCCTTGCCGGGCTTGTCGATCACGATCTCGCTGTCGAGCGGATAGAGCTCCGGGATGATGTCGTGGCCCGCCTCGCCGCGAATGAGAATGCGGCCCATAGGACCGGGGTCCCCGATGCGAAGCGATGGCGCGCCGCGCTCGACTTTCGCCGGCGGCGCGTCGGAGAGATCGGGCAGATGGCCCTCGCGCGTGTGGATCACCAGCATGCCGGTCTCCCGCGCCGCCTTCAGCACCGCACCGATCGGCTTCACCGCGCGCGCGAGCTGGCTGACGTCGTTGCCGAGCGTCTCGCCGAAGCCGCCGGGCTCCATGAAGTCGCGCTGCATGTCGATGATGAGGAGCGCGGTAGCCGACCAGTCGAGCTTGACCGGCTCCGGTTCGGCGATGATGACACCCAATGTCGGCTTGGTTGAGTTCAACATGACTCAAGGCCCCCGCGAGAACTCTCGTTGCCCGGAGTTCTGCAAGCGCCGTGCCATTGTGTACAATGGCAATCGGGCGGACAGCGCGGGAAAATTTCCTGCGCCGTCAGAATGTTATGAGGAAAGCCGGGGTCTGCTTATTCGCTGTGCGGCGGCTTTTGCGACGTGCATTTGCCCAAAGGATGAGCGACAACGAAGCTCGCTTCTACCGGGCAGTATCTCCGTACAGCCGTCGATATTCTTCCTCATACGGCGCGTAAGAATCCTTCAGCGTCGCCATGTTCAGCAGCATGGTCGCCACCACCGAATTCGTCTTGTCGAACACGCGCGTCTTCACCCAGGCGCTCTCGGTGCGTCGGCTGCCGGAGAGCGCGACGACCTCGCGCTCGACTTCGTAGTCCTCGTCCACAAACAGCGGGCCCTTCACCAGCCTGATCTCCTGGTCGGCGAACAGGCCGACGGCCGGGCCCTTGGCCGGGAGAGGATCGTCCTTGGAGCGGTACTGGAACAGCACGCTCAGCATCTCCATCGGGATGATCGCCCTGCCCCACGGATTCGCAGAAGGATTGCCGGCGCCTGAATAATACGGCGAGGTCTCGGTGATGACGGCGAGCTTCTGCCGCAGCGAGAACGGATAAAGCTCGCCCATGATCTGGTCGAACGCCATCCGCACCGCCTGGCGCCGGCTCGTCTGCGCCACCTTCACGTCGCGCAGGATCACGGGATCAGTGAGCGGGTTGAGTTCGCCAAGACGCGCCTCCAGCGCGGTTGCGGCCTGCGGTTCTCCGACCGAGGCCGTGCCACGCAGCACCTCGGTGCCGTCACGTTTGACCATCTGGATCTGGCACTGGCTGGTGCCGGGCAGCGGCTTCGACAGGATCGCCTGCACCTCCTCGCCTTCGTAACAGACGCTGCGGTAATGCGCGGAGAGACAGCCGCTCTCGAACCAGACCTGTCCCCACAAACGCGCGCCGAGCGGAGCAAACTGGCTGAAATGGGTCGGGCCCTCGATGGTGCCGCCCTTGAAGCCGAGCTTCTGCGCGGTGGCGTCGTCGTGGATCGAGGCGTGCGCGTCGTAGGTTTGGGATTGCAGCATCTGACGCGGCTGACGCCACGGCCCGATCAGAGCGCCGTCGGTCTCCGTGATCTCGGTATCGAACACTTGTGCCGTCATGGTGTCCTCCGCAAGCAAGCCATGACTAGCAGGAGCGCCACGGATGCGGCCAGCGATATTGACTTCGCCTGTGCATGCCCTTGACTGTCACAATTCGCGTCGCGCAGCCGCTCCTCCCTCCCGCAGCGCAAACCCCAAGTCGAATAAGAGCCGACCAAGAGACGAGGACTTCCGAAATGACGCTGATGCAGGTCGAGCTGGACGACAAATACCGGCTCGAATCGAAGCGGATCTTCCTGTCCGGCACGCAGGCGCTGGTCCGGTTGCCCATGTTGCAGCGCGAACGCGATCGACTTCAGGGCCTCAACACCGGCGGCTTCATCTCGGGCTATCGGGGCTCCCCGCTCGGCATGTACGACCACGCGCTGTGGCGCGCGAAGTCATACCTCCAGCAGCACGACATTGCCTTCGTCCCCGGCCTTAATGAGGACCTAGCGGCGACCGCCGTCTGGGGCAGCCAGCAGGTCGGCCTGTTTCCCGGCGCCAAGGTCGATGGCGTGTTCGGCATCTGGTACGGCAAGGGGCCCGGCGTCGATCGCTCGGTTGACGCGCTCAAGCATGCGAATGCCGCCGGCACCTCGCTGAATGGCGGCGTACTCGCGCTTGCCGGCGACGACCATGGCTGCCAATCCTCGACACTGGCACACCAGAGCGAGCAGGTCTTCGCAGCGGCGCTGATCCCCGTGATCAACCCGGCGACGCTGCAGGATTATCTCGACCTCGGCCTTTACGGTTTTGCGCTGTCGCGCTTCTCCGGCTGCTGGGTCGGCTTCAAGGCGATCAGCGAAACCGTGGAGAGTTCGGCGTCGATCTACAGTGATCCCGAACGCATCCAGATTAAGCTCCCCGACGATTTCGAGATGCCGCCCGGCGGCCTCAACATCCGCTGGCCCGATCCGCCGCTGGACGCAGAGAGGCGCCTGTTCGGCCCGAAGATGGCGGCGGTGCAGGCCTTTGCGCGCGCCAACCAGCTCGACCGCATCGTGCTCGACTCCAGGCCGGCACGGCTCGGCATCGTCGCGACCGGTAAGGCTTATCTTGATCTGCGGCAGGCGCTGGCCGATCTGGGCATTTCCGACAAGGACGCGGAGGACCTTGGCCTGCGCATCTACAAGGTCGCGATGACCTGGCCGCTGGAAGAAAGCGGGGCCAAGCGCTTCGCCGAAGGGCTTCAGGACGTGCTGGTGGTCGAGGAGAAGCGCGGTTTCATCGAAGACCAGCTGATGCGCATCCTCTACAATATCGATGCGTCCAGGCGCCCAACCGTTACCGGGAAGCGCGACGAACGCGGCGCGCCGCTATTGCCGAGCGAGGGCGAGCTGACGCCGACCATCGTTGCATCCGCACTGGTGGCGCGGCTGCGCAAGCTCGGCCACCACAGCCCAGTGCTGGAGCAGCGCCTCGCCCGGCTCGAGGCCTTCGACACTCCTGTTCCGGCCTCCGGGCAAATCAAGCTCGCGCGCACGCCGTTCTTCTGCTCGGGTTGCCCGCACAACACCTCCACGCGCGTGCCCGAGGGAAGCCGAGCCATGGCCGGCATCGGTTGCCACGGCATGGCTCTGAGCATGCCGACGCGCCGCACCGATCTGATCTCGCATATGGGCGCCGAGGGCGTGAACTGGATAGGACAAGCGCCCTTCACGACCGAGCAGCACATTTTCCAGAATCTCGGCGACGGCACCTACACCCATTCCGGGCTGCTCGCCCTTCGCGCGGCATCGGCCGCCGGCATCAGCATCACCTACAAGATCCTCTACAACGACGCCGTCGCGATGACCGGCGGCCAGCCGGCCGAGGGCGGCTTCAACGTCGCCCAGATCGCGCATCAGGTCTGGGCCGAGGGCGTCAAGCGGCTCGCGATCGTCTCGGACGATCCGACCAAATACCCTGACACCAACTACTTCCCGCAAGGCGCGACCGTCCATCATCGCCGCGAGCTCGACGCCGTGCAGCGCGAGCTGCGCGACATCCAGGGTCTTACGGTCGTGATCTACGACCAGACCTGCGCCGCGGAAAAGCGCCGCCGCCGCAAGCGCGGGCTCTATCCGGATCCCGCCAAGCGCGCTTTCATCAACGAGCTCGTCTGCGAAGGTTGCGGCGATTGCTCGCAAGCGTCGAACTGCGTCTCGGTGCAGCCGCTGGAGACCGAGTTCGGCCGCAAGCGCCAGATCGACCAGTCGAACTGCAACAAGGACTTCTCCTGCGTCGAGGGTTTTTGCCCGAGCTTCGTCACCGTGCACGGCGGCACGCTCAAGCGGATCAAGACCTCGGCGGTGGATTCAGGCCAGTTGTTTGCCGACCTGCCGCTGCCACCCGCGCGTGAGCTGGACGCATCCTACAACATCCTCGTCAC
Source organism: Bradyrhizobium sp. 155 (assembly GCF_023101105.1). NCBI lineage: Bacteria > Pseudomonadati > Pseudomonadota > Alphaproteobacteria > Hyphomicrobiales > Nitrobacteraceae > Bradyrhizobium > Bradyrhizobium sp. 155. The sequence goes on from NZ_CP064704.1 coordinate 5,542,489, forward strand.
CGGCATCGGCGGCACCGGCGTCATCACCATCGGCGCGCTGCTCGGCATGGCCGCCCATGCCGACGGCCGCGGCTGCTCGGCGCTGGACTTCACCGGCCTGTCGCAGAAGAACGGCGCGGTGATGAGCCATGTGCGCATCGCCGCGAAGCCGGAAGACATCTCCGCGGTCCGGATCACGACGGGCGGCGCCGACGTCATCCTCGGCTGCGACATGATCGTCTCGGCCGGTCCCTCCGCGCTCAGTCGCGCCGAGCGCGGAACGACGAAAGCGTATATCAACGCCGACCTGCAGCCGACCGCGAGCTTCGTGCAAAACCCCGACCTCGATTTCGAGATGGGGACGATGCAGACCGTGCTGCGCGACGCCGTCGGCGACAAGAACCTCGACATCATCGATGCCACCGGCATTGCCTCGGCACTGATGGGCGATTCGATCGCGACAAATCCCTTCATGCTCGGCTTCGCCTTCCAGAAGGGCGCAATCCCGCTGTCGCTGGAAGCGCTGCTTCGCGCCATCGAGATCAACGGCGCCGCGATCGAAATGAACAAGCTCGCCTTCACCTGGGGACGCCTCGCCGCCCACGACATGTCGCGGGTGCGGAGCGTGCTGCAATTCAGGAGCCGAACCTCCGCGCCGACAAAGTCGCTCGACGACATCATCGCAACGCGCGCGGAGTTTTTGACCGGCTATCAGGACAGGGCCTACGCCGATCGCTACCTCGCCGCCGTCGCCAAGGTGCGCAAGGCGGAAGCAGCAACCTCGCCTGCTAGCACGGAGCTGACCGAGGCTGTCGCGAAAAACCTGTTCAAGCTGATGTCCTATAAGGACGAATACGAAGTCGCGCGGCTTTACACCGATGGCAGCTTCTCCAAGAAAGTCTCGGAGAAATTCGACGGCGACTTCAAGCTGAAGTTCTATCTGGCCCCGCCGATCTTCGCGCAGCGCGACAAGACGACGGGACACCTCCAGAAGAAGGAATTCGGCGGCTGGATGATTCACGCCTTCCGCCTCCTCGCCGGGCTGAAGTTCCTGCGTGGCGGCGCGTTCGACCCGTTCGGCCGCACCGAGGAGCGCCGCACCGAGCGGAAGCTGGTCGCGGATTATTTCGACATGATCGATCAGCGCATCGCCGGGCTGAAAGCGGAGCAGATCCCGCTGCTGACGAGGCTCGCGCGGCTGCCGGAGACGATCCGCGGCTTCGGGCATGTCAAGGAAGCCAACATCAAACTGGCGGCGGCGGAGAAGGCGCGGCTGGAAGCAAAACTGGAGAACAGCCGCTTTGCTGCGGCTGCGGAGTAGCGGAAGACTGGCGCTACATTCTCGGTGTCATCGCCCGCAAAGGCGGGCGATCCAGTACTCCGAGGCGGTTGTGATTAGTCCGATGGGCTGCGGCGTACTGGATGCCCCGCCTGCCGCCTACGCTAAAGCTTCGGCGCGCCCAGACTTCGACCTCGGCGAAGCCTTGGCGTAGCCGGGTCGCGGGGCATGACAGCGGTGGAAATGGCTAGACCAACGCTGTGGCCGCACTCGCCCCGGCCACACTCCCCTCCGCCAGATGCCTTCCTGCGATGTACCCGAACGTCAGTGCCGGTCCCAACGCGATCCCCGGCCCGGGACAATTGCCGTTCATGATCGAGCCCATGTCGTTGCCGCAGGCGTAGAGGCCCGCAACCGGCGTGCCGTCCTCGCGCAATACGCGCGCCTGGGCATCCACCTTCATGCCGATCGCCGTGCCGAGATCGGCCGGATAAATCCGCATCGCAAAGAACGGCGCGTAGAGGATGGGCGCGACGCAAGGGTTCGGCTTGTGGCTGATATCACCAAGGTGTCGCTGAGAGATGGTGCTGCCGCGACCGAACTCGGGATCGCGGCCGTCCTTCGCATCGGAATTGTAGTTTGCGATCGTCGCCGCGAGTATCGACGGCTTGATGCCGATCTTCGCTGCGACCTGCGCGATATCAGCGGCCTCGACCAACTCGCCGCTCGCCACATAGCGTCTGATATTGCGGGTGAACGGCTTGATGCGGCCTAGGCCGTAACTCCACAGGAACGGACCGTCGCAGATCAGATAGAACGGCCGGTCCGATTCGCCGTCACCGTCACGCAGCATCGCGAGCACGAACTCGTGGTAGGACAGCGCCTCGTTGGCGAAGCGCCGGCCGGCCGCATTGACCGCGATCACGCCGGGCTTGGCGCGGTCGGTCGCTGTATGCGGGAAAACACCACGGCTTCCATCGGCACGCCGGAACAGCGAGGCCGGCACCCAATAGGCCGGGCTCGTCGCATCCGTGTTGAGCGCTGCGCCGGTTACAGTCGCGAGGCGGAGCCCGTCACCCGTGGCGGACGGGTGGGTCGCCGAGATGAATCCGGCAGCGGGTGGGAAGAAGCGCTTGCGCAAGGTTGCGTCGTGCGAAAAGCCGCCGGTCGCCAGCACCACACCGCGCCGCGCGGCGATCAGGCGATCGCGCGAGCCATGACGGATAATTACCCCGCCGACCCGCTCGCCCTGCGTGGACAGGCCTTCGACGTCCGCACTGAAGAGGATCTCGACCTGCCGGGCCAGCAGCGAGGCATACAGCCGTGCGGCGAGTGCGTTGCCAAGCTGCAGCGTCGTGCCGCGCGGGCCGCGCAGCCGCTGCCACGCATGCTCCGAAACCAGCCGCGCCGCGCGAAGAGTCGAGCGCAGCGATCTTCCGGCCCGGTGCAAATGCGGGATGTCGAGGCGGTTGACCATCATCCCGCCGAACAGCGTGAACTCCGGCACCGGCGCGCGCAGCCGCGCGAATGCGGCCCCCAGCCGCGTGCCGTCGAAGACGACCGGCTCGAGCACGCGCCCGCCCGGCGTCGCGCCCAATCGCTCCGGATAATAGTCCGGACACGCTTCCACCGGCTGGAGCCGCACTTGCGTGTTGGCTTCGAGATAGGTGACCGCCTCCGGTCCGCGCGCGAGGAAAGCGGCGCGGAGGCCCGCATTGGCGGGCTCCGGCACTGTGCTCGACAAATATTGCACGGCGTCCGTTACGCTATCGGAGAGCCCCGCCTCTTCCATCTTGGCATTGGCGGGAATCCAGACCGTGCCATCGGACCACGCGGTGGTGCCGCCGACGAAAGCGGTCTTCTCGATCACCAACACGCGCAGGCCTTCGGCGGCGGCGACGGCCGCGGCCGTCATGCCACCGGCACCGGCGCCGACGACGATGACATCGTAGGTCTCATGCGCCGGCATCATGCGGCGGGGTTCCCGAAGCGAGGCATGACACCGTCATACCCCGCTTAGGCGCCCACACGCTAGCGGGCCGGCTTGCGCTCGACCGGGTCGATATCGATCGCCCGCAGACGGCCGAGCCGCAGGACGTCCATGGCGAGCCGCCGGCCGATCCGGTCGCGGTCGAGCACACGGATCAGATCGTCGACGCCGTTGATCTCGACGCCGTCGAGGCCGATGACGACATCGCCGGACAACAGGCCCGCCTTCGCCGCCGGCCCGTCCGGCTCGATCTGCGCCAGCAGCGCGCCCATCTTGTTCTCGACACCCGCCAGCAACGCGTGCCGCCGCGGGATCGGCGCGGTCTGGCCGGCCACGCCGATATAGGCGCGACGGACATAGCCGTGGCGGATGATCTCCGACAGCACGAATTGCGCGGTGTTGCTGGCGACCGCGAAGCAGATGCCTTGCGCGCCGTTAATGATGGCGGTGTTGATGCCGATCACCTCGGCATTCGACGATACCAGCGGGCCACCGGAATTGCCGGGGTTGAGCGCAGCGTCGGTCTGGATCACGTCCTCGATGGTGCGGCCACTGACCGAGCGGATCGAACGCCCGAGCGCCGAGACCACGCCGGCGGTGACGGTCGATTCAAAGCCGAGCGGATTGCCGATCGCGATCACGAGCTGGCCCCGCCGCAAGGTCTTGGAGTTGCCGAGCGCCGCATAGGGCAAGTCCCGCACGCCATTGGCGCGAAGCAGCGCAAGGTCAGTGTCGGGATCGACGCCGAGCACCCGGGCGTCGCCGACATGGCCCTCGACGTCGCGCAGCCGGATCTCCTTCGACGAGCCGACCACGTGGCTATTGGTGAGAACGAGCCCGTCCGGCGAGATCACGATGCCCGAGCCGAGCCCGCCGCGCTCGCGGCCGTTCGGCACCTTTGGCCCGGTCTCGACGCGCACGACGGCGGGACCAACGCGGTCGGTCACGTCGATCACGGCATTGGAATAGGCGTCCAGCAGGGCCCGGTCGTTGCCCGGGACAGCCGCTGTCGCTCGCGATGACGATCCGTCATCGGCAATGTCTGAAGTAAAATCCAGCATGGCAACAGTCCTTGAGGCTCACACAGATGGTGGCCTGCTCCGTGAGGCGCAAGGGATCCGTCCGGCGCGCAAGGCTGGACTGCTCAGGTGGCTAGGGCGCCCGTCGCAGCGTGCCGGCCCTTGCCTTGACCGGGTCGAGCAGCGACCAGTCGCCATCCGGCAGCACATGGCCCTTGGGAAAAGGTGCGCGCGGCTCGATCCCGAGCGAGCCCAGCACACGGTCGTCGCGGTAGTAGCATTGCAGCACCACACGGACGAGCGTCGCGGCAGCCGGGCCGCCATGCCTGCGAAACTCCTGCGCCACCGCATCGCGCCTGGCAGCATCGAGCTCGGCCAACGGTTGGCCAGCAAGCCGCGCCAGATGGTCGAGCGCCGCCACCACCAGTTTGCTGTCCCGTCCCAACGTCGCCAGCATGTCAGCCTGGATCGCGGGATCGTCGGCGCCGGGCACCTTGTACTCTTCGCTGGCGGGAACGATCATCGCGGCGATGGCTCGGAGGTCGTCGCGCTGGGCGCGTGTCAGTTGGTTGTCTGCGGACATGATGGCCTCAGTCGAAGAGATTGGCGAGGCGCTGCTTCATCTGGTCGGCGATGTAGAGCGCGAGGGCCTGGATGGTGGACGTTGGATTGACCCCGCCCGAGGTAACGAAGATGCTGCCGTCGACGATGAAGAGGTTTTTGACGTCGTGCGCGCGGCCCCATTCGTTGACTACGGAGCGGTCGGGGTCGGTGCCCATGCGTGCCGTGCCGAGCAGGTGCCAGCCGCCCCAGGAGATCGGCGAGTTGACGCAGATGTCGCTCGCCCCAGCGGTTTCGAGAATCTCCCGGCCCCGCGCCAGCGCATGCTCCATCATCTTCCGGCTGTTCTCGCTGATCGTGTAATTGATCTTCGGCGCGGGAATGCCGTGACCGTCCTTCAAGACCGGATCGAGCGTGACCTGGTTATGCTCCTCCGGCAGGTCCTCGCAGATCGCGGAAAACCCGATCCGGTGGCCGTTGAGCTTGCGGAAGACGCGGTGATGATCGGCGCCCCACGGCAGAATGCCCTTCTGCTCGCTGACGACAGCCTCGAACACCGGCCCCGCGCCGCGCACGAACTGAACGCCATAGCCGCGCACGAAGCCGCGCGACAGGTCCGTGTCATACCATTCCTTGCTCCACAGGCAGGTCGGCGGCGCGCGGTTGCTATCGGTCGGCTCCTTCACATAGCCGTAGATCTGCGCATAGGGATGGAACATCAGGTTCTTGCCGACGAGTCCGGACGAATTGGCAAGCCCGTTCGGAAAGCGGTTCGATGCCGAATTCAGCAGCAGCCGCGGCGTGCCGACTCCGTTGCAGGCGACGATAACGACATGCGCCGGCTGAAACTGCTCGACGCCGTCCTTGTCGTAATAGACCACGCCGGTGGCCATGCCGCTCTCGTCGGTGGTAATCTCGCGCACACGGCAGTGCGTACGCAGCTCGACACCGGCGCGGACCGCATGCGGCCAATAGGTGATGTCGGTCGAGGATTTGGCGCCTTGCGCGCAGGCCGGCGTGCAATGGCCGAGATTGATGCAGCGCGCGCGGCCCTCGTAGTCCATGGTCGCGACCGTCGTATCCGACGGCCACCAGTGCCAGCCAAGCTTGTTCATGGTCTTGCCGATGATCGCACCCGACAATCCCATCGGCTGTGGCGGCATCGGCGGATGCGTCAGCGGCGAGAGCGGGTCGCCCGACAGGCCAGACGTGCCCATCATCCGGTCGTTCTCTTCGAAGAACGGGGTCAGCGCGTCGTAATCGATCGGCCAGTCGTCGGCGACGCCGTCGAGCGTCCTCACCTTGAAATCGGAGGGATGCAGCCGCGGCCAGTGCGCGGTGTACATCACCGTCGAGCCACCGACCGCATTGTAGTTGACGACCTTGATCGGCGAATTGTCGTCGTTGATCGGATAGTCCTCGGGCCGGCCGCGGACGTTGGGGCTTGACGACCACTCGCCGTAGAATTTGGCCTCCCAGTCCCGGCCCGTGCTGGGATATTCCGCCGGGTTCATCCAGCCGCCCTGCTCCAGGCAGAGAATATGCATCTTGGTCTCGGCCAGCGACCATGCCACCGCCGCGCCTGAAGCGCCGGCGCCGATGATCAGGACGTCCACAGGGTCATTCATCACAAATTTTTCCTCCCTTCGCCGCTTCCCGGGCGATTCGGCCTCCGCTCCGCGAGGCCGGCGAACGATAGGATCAGAGCTGCGGCCGAGTAAAGCCACGAGGCCGGAATGTCGCACTTCGCGGGGCGCAGACCATTGGTATCGCCACATCCGGATGCTAGGAACAAGGCGCACGAGCCATCGATAGCGAGACCTTATGTCCTTCCGAAAATCCTTTGCCAACGCCCGCGCTTTTGCGTTCGTTTGCTTTCTCGCCCTGTCCGGATTTCTGGGCACCACCGGCCCCGGCTCCGCGTTGACGGCCACCGCGACGGTCCGCGACGGCAACGCCGTTCAGCTCGGCGACGTCACCTACCGCCTCGAGGGCATCGACGCACCCGAGCTGGATCAGGTCTGCATCGACGATCACGCCGATCCCTGGACCTGCGGGATCGAGGCCCGCGACCAGCTCGCCAAGCTGATTGGCAAGCGATCGGTGCGTTGCGACGATGTCGGACCGGAAAAGAGTTTTGGCAAGCGGCACCGCGCGATCTGCACGGCCGAAGGCGACAAGACCAGCTTGAACGAGCAGCTCGTCAAGCTGGGCTATGCCATCGCCCGCGAGCCGGTCAAGGCGAACGTCAAGTCGGCCGCGGCCGATGCGAAATCAACCTCGGCCGGAATTTGGAAGGGCTGCTTTGTTGCACCGCAAGAATTCCGCACCGGCAAGAAGGACGGCGCGCTCCTGGGCGCCGCCTGCCGCGCCGACCGCGACAAGGAGATTCGCGCGGTGTTGTTTCCCGAGGATCTGACGATGCCGCCGAGCTGTGGCATCAAGGGCAAGCTTGCGGTGCGCGCGCGCGTGACCGGCAATATCGGCATCTACCATTTACGGGGCTGCCCGAGCTACCCCGCGACCACCAAGCCGGACCGCTGGTTCTGCTCGGAGGACGACGCCCAGGCTGCGGGCTTCCGCAAGGCCTACAATTGCCGGCGGCCAAAATAGCGAAGCTCATCACGCAGCCGTGAGCGGCAGCCGAAGACAGTATTCATCCGGAATTGAACTCTATCGGGAGTTGCTGCATTTGTAAGCGTACGCGAGCGCTTTGCGCGAGCGTTTCTTTAGCGGCAATCCGGCTCCGGCCCGATTGCTTTGCTCGGGCGTTTCCTCCCTAGACTTGGGCCGCTTGTCACAACAAGCGGCTCTTCTTTTTTGCACAATGCGCTAGCGGCGCATCGGCATGATCTGATCCATGGCCGGCATGTTCGCGTTCAGATGCGCCATGATCCAGACGGTGCCACCGACCACCAGGAACACCACCAGCAGCCCGAAGGCGAGCGCCAGCACGTTGTTGGTATTATCGGGGCCGGTGGTGATGTGCAGGAAGAACACGAGATGCACGCCCATTTGCGCGATCGCCAGCACGATCAGCGCGACGGGAATCGAAGGCTGCCAGACCAGATCCGTGCCCGCGATGAAGAACGACGTCGCCGTCAGCAGCAACGCGAGAACAAGACCGACCACGTAGCCGAGGATGCGCGTCCCGACACTGTGTTGCTCCTCATCGCCCGGCGCAAGATCATGGCCGGCCGGCATATGCGTCTGATCGCTCATACGCCACTCCCAAGCAAATAGACGACGGAGAAAACTCCGACCCAGACAATGTCGAGCGCGTGCCAGAACAGCGCAAAGCACATCATCCGGCGCAGCACGTCGGCACGAAAACCCTTTGCGAAGACCTGGGCCATCATGGTGAGCAGCCACAATATGCCGGCGGAGACGTGGAGGCCATGGCAGCCGACGAGGGAGAAGAACGAGGTCAGGAAAGCGCTGCGCGATGGGCCATAGCCGCGGGCAACGAGATCAGCGAATTCGCGAAACTCAATGACCAGAAAGATGAGGCCGAGCAAACACGTCACGGCCATCCCGAGATAGAACCACAGCCGGTTGCGCACATCGGCCGCGATGCTCGCCATGCCACACGTGAAGCTTGACAGCAGCAGGCAGACCGTCTCGATCGCGACGTTTCGCGGCTCGAATATCTCCGAACCCTTCGGGCCGCCGGCGGTCTGGTCGGCCAGCACCGCGTAGGCCGCAAAGAAGCAGGAGAACATCACGATGTCGGAGAGCAGGAAGATCCAGAAGCCATAGGCGGTCACGATGCGCTTCGGCGCCGGCCCGGGATGCTCGATAACGAGGCCGATGTGATGGGGATCGGCGTGCGCTCGGCCGGCGGTCGCGGTCATTGACATCAGACTGTCCCCGCCATGCTGACGAGGCTGCGCCGCTCCTCGAGGTTGACGCGGTCTATCGCCGCGACCTCCTCGGCCGGAATGACGTATTCGTCATGGTCGCGCCAGGCGAACACGACGAATGTCGCGAACGCTCCGATACCGCCCAAAATCACCATCCACCAGATGTGCCAGATCAGCGCAAAGCCCATGACGGTGGCGAAGAACGCGCAGACGAACCCGGTCGGCGAGTTCCTGGGCATCTCGATGTCATGATACTCGGGCGCATCATGATCGAGCGATTGCTGCTTGGCATGAGCCTTCATGTCCCAATAGGCATCCTCGCCGCGCACATCGGGATTGAAAGCGAAGTTGAAAACGGGTGGCGGCGACGACGTCGCCCATTCCAGCGAGCGGCCGTCCCAGGGATCGCCAGTGCGGTCGCGCAGGGCCTCGCGGTTGCGGATGCTGACCACGAGCTGCACGATCTGGCAGATCACGCCGATCGTCAGCACGGCCATGCCGACCGCTGCAACCAGCATCCATGGCCGCCACGCCGCGACGTCATAGTGCTGCATGCGCCGCGTCATGCCCAGCATGCCGGCGACGTAGAGCGGGATGAAGGTGACGTAGAAGCCGAGGAAAGTGAACCAGAATGCGAGCTTGCCCCAGCGGTCGTTGAGGCGAAAGCCGAACGCCTTCGGGAACCAGTACTCGAAGCCGGCGAAGGCGCCGAACAGCACGCCGCCGATGATGACGTTGTGGAAGTGCGCGACCAGAAACATGCTGTTGTGGAGAATGAAATCGGCCGGCGGCACCGCGACCAGCACGCCCGTCAATCCGCCGATGATGAAGGTGACCATGAAGCCTATCGACCACAGCATCGGCGTCTCGAAGCGGATGCGTCCGCCATACATCGTGAACAGCCAGTTGTAGATCTTCACTCCCGTCGGTATCGCGATGATCATGCTGGCAATGCCGAAGATAGCGTTGACGTCGGGACCCGCTCCCATCGTGAAGAAGTGATGCAGCCAGACCATGAAGGAGATGACGCAGATCGCCATGGTCGCCAGCACCATCGAGCGATAGCCAAACAGCGCCTTGCCGGAGAAGGTCGAGACCACCTCGGAGAAGATGCCGAAGGCCGGCAGAACTAGGATGTAGACCTCGGGATGCCCCCAGGCCCAGATCAGGTTCATGAACATCATGACATTGCCGCCGGCCTCATTGGTAAAGAAGTGGAAGCCGAGATAGCGGTCGAGCAGCAGCATCGCGAGGGTGGCGGTCAAGATCGGGAAAGCCGCGACGATCAGGAGGTTCGAGGCCAGTGTGGTCCAGCAGAACATCGGCATGCGCAGATAGTTCATGCCTTTGGTGCGCAGCTTTAGCACCGTCGTCACGAGATTGATGCCGGCCACCAACGTGCCGACGCCGGAGATCTGCAGCGACCATGCGTAATAATCGACGCCGACGCCCGGCGAGTAGGACAGTTCCGACAGCGGCGGAAAGGCGAGCCAGCCGGTGCGGGCGAACTCGCCGATCACAAGCGAGAGATTGACCAGCAGCGCACCGGTCGCGGTCAGCCAGAAGCCGACCGAATTGAGCGTCGGGAAAGCGACATCTCGTACGCCAAGCTGGAGCGGCACGATGAGATTCATCAGTCCGATCACGAACGGCATCGCCACGAAAAAGATCATGATGGTGCCGTGCGCGGAGAATATCTGGTTGTAGTGCTCCGGCGGCAGATAGCCTTGCGACTGGTAGGCGACCGCCTGCTGAATCCGCATCATGATGGCGTCGCTGCCGCCGCGCAGCAGCATCACCGAGGCCAGCAGGATGTACATCACGCCGATCCGCTTGTGGTCGACGCTGGTGATCCACTCGTGCCAGAGATAGGGCAGATGCCCCTTCACCACGACCCAGGCCAGCACGCCGAGAATCCCGACCAACACCACGGCGCCTGCGATCAGCGGTATCGGCTGATCGAACGGAATGGCCGACCAATCGAGCTTACCGAGCATCATGGCCTCCACTGTGCGACCGGCCTGCTTCGGATGCGAGCTCCGGCCCCGGTCCCGGCGGAATGTGCTGGGTCGCGATCAGGTCGAACAGTCGGGGATCGTCGAGCCTGTAGCTTGGCCTGCCCTTTTCGACGCCCTGCTGCATCAGCTTCTTGTAGCTGTCCTCATTGAGGACAGCATCGCTCTTCGCCGTGGTCGCGACCCAGTCCGGAAAGGCGAGCGGCGAGACCACGTTGACGTCGAACATCATGTCCGGAAATCCGTCGCCGGAAAAATGCGCCGACAGTCCCTGCAGCTTGCCTTCGTTGTCGGCGCGTAGGTTCAGCTTCGTCACCATGCCGTTCATGGTGTAGATCATGCTGCCGAGCTGCGGGATGAAGAAGGTGTTCATCACGCTCGAGGACGTCAGCTGGAAATTCAGCTCGGCGCCTGCCGGCACCGTCAGCGTATTGACGGTGGCGATGCGCTGGTCCGGATAGATGAAGAGCCATTTCCAATCGAGCGAGACGGCCTGGATGCGAACCGGGCTGCCGGTGCCGGGCACGGGTGCCGCGGGATCGAGCTGGTGCGAGCCGATCCAGGCGACGCCGCCGAGCAGGATCACGGTGAGCGCGGGGATCGCCCACACCACCATCTCGACGCGCCCGGAATAGACGAAGTCGGGCTGAAACTTTGCTTTGGGATTCGAGGCGCGAAACCAGAACGCAAAGGCCAAAATCGCGAAAATGGTCGGCACCACGATCGCGAGCATGATGAAGACGGAATCGACCAGGATGGTGCTGTTGGCCGCAGCCACAGGCCCTTGTGGATCGAGCAGATTCATCGGCAGGCCAATGACGGTTGGAAAGCCCCGGGGCAGAGCCTAGCGCGGGAAAGGCTCCGCAACAAACGCGATTGCGTGAGATCGGTTCCTAACGGCGCGGTCGATCGTTCGCCCTTCTCGCGCGGCGGCATGCAATTCCATGCGATGTCAATGACATGAAAGCGGGAGCCGGCCCTTCTCGCCGCTCCGCGCGATTGCTAGACTGCACGAAAATATTTGGGATGAAACGACATGCAGGGGCCCGAGGACGATCCCGGTCTCGCCGGCAAGGTGGCGCTGGTCAGCGGCGGGGGTGCTGCGGGCGACGGCATAGGCAACGGCCGCGCCGCCGCACTTCTACTGGCTCGCGCCAGCGCCAAAGTGCTGGTGGCCGATCGCGACCTCAAGCTCGCCGAACGCACCGTGGAGATGATCGCAGCCGAAGGTGGCACGGCCGCGGCGCATGGCGGTGACGTCACCAGCGAGAGCGATTGCAAGACACTGGTCGAAGCCGCGCTCGACCGCTGGGGCCGGCTCGATTTCCTCGACAACAATGTCGGCATCGGGAGCCGCGGCAGCGTGGTCGACGAAGCGCCCGAGCAATATCGCCGCGTCATGCAGGTCAATGTCGAAAGCATGTTCCTGCTCTCCAAGCACGCGATCCCTGCGATGATCCGGACCGCGCAGGGCGGTGCGATCGTCAACATCTCCTCGATCTCGGCGCTGCGGCCACGCGGGCTCACGAGCTATACGACCTCGAAGGCCGCCATCATCGGTCTCACCCGCGCGATGGCGGTCGATCACGGCCGCGACAACATCCGCGTCAACTGCATCTGTTCCGGGCCGATGTACACGCCGATGGTCTATGCCCGCGGCATGAGTGAGCAGGCCCGCGCCCAGCGGGAAAAGGCATCCTTGCTGAAAACGGAAGGCACCGGCTGGGACGTCGGCCATGCCGTCAAATTCCTGCTCAGCAATTTTGCGCGCTACATCACCGGCCAGGTGCTGGTGGTCGACGGCGGCGTGACGCTACAAGCCGCCGAACGTGAATCACAAGAACACTGAAAGGAACATCAGGGATGGCTCGCCTGCCCTATCTCGAGGCCGACCAGGTCGCGCCCGAATATCGCGACATGCTCAAGCGCAACACCAATCTGCACAAGCTGCTGATCAATTCGCCGGATATGGCGCGCGCCTTCAACGGCATCGGCGGCTACATCCGCTTCAAGAGCAAGCTCGACCCGCGCCTGCGGGAGCTTGCAATCCTCCAGGTCGGCTGGATGGAGAAGTCGGAATACGAGTTCACTCATCACGTGAAGATCGGCAGAGAGTTCGGCGTCACCGATGATGACATCGCCGGCCTGATGGCTGAGACCGAGGGCAAGCCCTCGACGCTCGAGCCACAGGCCAAGGCGATCCTGAAAGGTGCCCGCGAGATGGTACGCGAACTCGCGATCTCGGATGTGACCTTTGCCGAGATCAAGCAGCATCTCTCGGACGAACATATGGTCGACCTCGTGCTGACCATCGCCTTCTATTGCGGCGTGGTGCGCGTGCTCGCCACCATGAAGATCGACAACGAGCCATATTACAAAGAGGTACTCCAGCAGTACCCGATTCCGGGAGTGAACTAACATGCGCTTGAAGGACAAGGTTGCGGTCGTTGTGGGCGCCGGGCAGAGCCCGGGCGAAGGCATGGGCAACGGCCGCGCCACGGCGCTGACCTTCGCGCGCGAGGGCGCCAAGGTGTTGTGCGTCGATCATCATCTGGAATCAGCCGAGGAAACCGCCGCCATGATCGCCGCGCAGCATGGCACGGCAGCGGCGTTCAGGGCCGACGTCACAAAGTCTGCCGACATCAAGGCAATGGTCGCGGAGGCACAGGCGCGCTGGGGCCGGATCGACGTGCTGCACAACAATGTGGGCGTCAGCCTGTCCGGCGGCGACGCCGAGCTGCTGCAAATCACCGAGGAGGCGTTCGACCGCGTCGTCGCGATCAATCTGAAGAGCTGCATTCTGGCGGCGAAAGAGGTGATCCCGATCATGCGCGCGCAAGGAAGCGGCGTGATCATCAACATCTCCTCGATGGCGGCGATCACCACCTACCCTTACGTCGCCTACAAGGCGACGAAATCGGCGATGATCGCCTTCACCGAACAGCTCGCCTACCAGAATGCGGAATACGGCATCCGCGCCAACGTCATCCTGCCGGGCCTGATGAACACGCCGATGGCCGTCGACACCCGGGCCCGCGAATGGCACAAGACCCGCGCCGAAGTCGAAGCCGAGCGCGACAGCAAGGTGCCGCTGCGCAAGAAGATGGGCACGGGGTGGGACGTCGCGAATGCCGCGCTGTTCCTGGCCTCGGACGAGGCGAATTTCATCACCGGTGTGACGTTGCCGGTGGATGGCGGAGCGAGTGTGAGACGGGGGTAGACATCCTAAGCACGCTGCTCTTCCTTCTCCCCTTGCGGGAGAAGGTGGCGCGAGGCGCCGGATGAGGGGTTTCTCTCCGCACACGCAGAGGAGTTCGCCGATAGAACCTCACTCGTCCCGCCGCTGCGCGGCGAGCCACCCTCTCCCGCAAGGGGCGAGGGTACACCTTCATCGCGGCACGCTTGTCACCCGCCAGATCGTCCCGTTGCCGTCCTCCGACACCAGCAGCGATCCGTCCTTCGCCACGGCAACACCGACGGGCCGCCCCCACACCTCGGTGTCGCTCACCACGAATCCCGTGACGAAATCCTCATACTCGCCGGTCGGCTTGCCGTCCTTCATCCGGATGCGGATCACCTTGTAGCCGGTGCGCTTCGACCGGTTCCACGAGCCGTGCTCGGCCGCGAAAGCATCGCCCTGATACTCTGACGGAAACTGCGTGCCCTGATAGAAGGTCATGCCCAGCGAGGCCGAGTGCGGCTGCACCAGCACATCGGGCACCGTCACCTTGCCCTTGAGGTCCGGCCGCGCTCCGGCGTGACGCGGGTCTTCGTTGCCGCCGATATAGAACCACGGCCAGCCGTAGAACGCGCCTTCCTTCACGCTGGTGACGTAGTCAGGCACGAGATCGTCGCCGAGCCCGTCGCGTTCGTTGGTCGAGCACCAGGGCAGCCCGGTCTGCGGCTGGATCGCAAGTCCGACGCAGTTGCGGATGCCGCTGGCGTAGATCTTCCGCTCCTTGCCCTCGGGGGTGAAGGCGAGCACGGTGGCGCGTTCGGTCTCGCTGGCCCAGGCCGCACCGAGCGGTTGCGCTTTCGACCAGGCTTCCACGCCACCCGGCGGCGTGCCCATGCCCTCGGCGACGTTGCTGAGCGAGCCGACCGACACCAGCATGCGCTTGCTGTCGGGCGTGAAGACGACGTCGCGGGTGGAATGACCGCCGTCATGCGGCAGGCTCGCGACAATCGTCTCCGCCTTGCCACCCGCCTTGAGATCGCCGGCCTGATAGGGAAAGCGGACGACGCTGTCGGTGTTGGCGACGTAGACCCATTGCGGATTGTCGCCGTTCGGGAAGAAGGCGATGCCGAACGGCTGCCTCATTCCGGCAGCGAACACCTCGTTGGTCGCGGCCTTGCCGCCATCGCCGGCGCGCAACACGCGGATGTTGCCCGCGCGCGTCTCGGCGACGAAGACATCGCCGTTCGGCGCCACGCGCACGATGCGCGGGGCGCGCAGGCCCTCTGCGAACAGCTCGATCTTGAAGCCGGCCGGGACCTGAAGCGCCCCCTCCGGCGGGCGCGGCACCACGCGCGACGAACTCGCAACCGACCGCGTGGCGCCGGGCCTGACCAGATCCTGCGGCCGGATCAACCTGACCGTGCCGGGCTTGTCGGCCTGCCAATCGCCGTAGGCGTCCTTGCCTTGCAGCACCGCCTCAGCCTGTGCGCAGGTCGCGACCGCGGCCAGCCATCCCGCGGACATCGCCGCGAATGAAATCCTGTTCTTCAAATCGTTTCCTCCCGGCCTTCACGTATTGCGCTTCAACGCCGATCGACGCGCAAACGTTCTGCGACAGGTCAAATGCCTGCCGAATCCCACGTCAGCTCATGCCCGCACGATGTGCAACAGCCGCAGCCCATCGTACTGGAAAATACGGCTGATCGGTGCGACACATTGTAAGGGCGGGACCGCCGGTTGCGGTCATCAAGGCTGCGGCATTGGGGTCGCACCTGTTGGGGTGATCATGTGGGGATCCATCATATCGGAATGGGCGAGCCTGCTGCTCCGCTGGCTACACGTGGTCGCCGCGATCGCCTGGATCGGCAGTTCCTTCTATTTCATCGCCCTCGACCTCAGCCTTAGGCCCAGGCGCGATCTGCCGGACGGCGTGCAAGGCGAGGCCTGGCAGGTCCATGGCGGCGGCTTCTACCGGATCATGAAATATCTGGTCGCGCCCGCCCAGATGCCGGACGAGCTGACGTGGTTCAAATGGGAGGCCTACACCACTTGGCTGTCCGGCTTCGCGCTGATGGTGGTGGTGTATTATCTCGAGGCCGATTTGTTCCTGGTCGACAAGTCGATCCTCGATCTCACGCCATTCCAGGCCGGCCTGTTCAGCCTCTGCAGCCTCGCGCTGGCGTGGCTGCTCTATGAAGGCGCCTGCCGTACCGGGCTGGCGCAGCGCGAGCTGCCCTTCGCGATCGGCGGCTATCTGTTCCTGGTCGCGTTGACCTATGCTTTCACCCACGTGCTGAGCGGGCGCGGTGCCTTCAACCAGATCGGGGCGATCATCGGCACCATCATGGTTGCCAACGTCTTCGCGCTGATCATCCCGAACCAGAAGAAGATCGTAGCCGCCCTTCTCGCAGGGCAGGCGCCCGATCCGAAGCTCGGCAAGACCAGCAAGGAGCGCTCGGTCCACAACAACTATCTGACGCTGCCTGTCGTCGTGCTGATGATCAGCAACCACTATCCCCTGCTCTATGCCACCCGCTTCAACTGGATCATCGTCGCAATCATCCTGGCGCTCGGCCCCGTGATCCGCCATTTCTTCAACGAGCGGCACGCCGGGCGCAAATCGCCGTGGTGGGTGTGGGGCGTCGCAGCGGTCGGCGTGATCGCGATCCTGTTCCTCTCGGCGGCCGGCCCGCGCGAGGTCAAGACAAGCGCGCTGTCGGCGCAGCCGACGCTTGCCAATGTCGAGGAGATCGTGATGTCCCGCTGCAGCATGTGCCATGCCGCCGAACCGGTCTGGGCCGGCATCGTCACCGCGCCGAAGGGCATATTGCTGGACGCGCCCGAGCACATCCATCGCAACATCCGCCTGATCGGCCGCGTCGCCGCCTGGTCCAATGCAATGCCGCCGGGCAACATCACCGAAATGACCAGCGAGGAGCGCGCCATCCTCGCCGCCTATATCGAGCAGGCGCGCTGACGCCATCAAGTGTCAGATATCGCGCTTCACGGAATGAAATTTCCGCATGTCCCACCGATTTGAAAATGACTTGACCGCCTATCCGGCGTAGACAGGATTTGCGGCCGCCGACGGCGGTCCAGTCAGTTTGCACTCGGGGAAAGAACAGTGGCCCTCAAGAACGTCATCGGTATCGACCACGCCGTGGTCATGGTGCAGGACCTCGACAAAGCCGCCGAAAACTACCGGCAGCTCGGCTTCACCATCTCGCCGCGCGGCACCCACAGCGCACATATGGGCACCGGCAACTACACGATCATGTTCGACCCGGATTATATGGAGCTGCTCGGCGTGCTCGCGGCGACCGAGCACAACGCGCCGGCGCGTGCCTTCCTCGACCAGCGCGGCGAAGGCATCGAGCGCATCGCCTTCACAGCGGTCGATTCCACCGCCGGCGCGGAGGAAATCCGCGCGCGTGGCCTGGAGCCGATCGGCCCGACCGATTTCGAACGGCCCGTGACGCTGCCTGATGGCACGATCTCGGCGGCGAAATTCCGCACCTTCATGTGGCCGACCGCAGAAGCGCCCGGCGGCGTGCGCATTTTTGCCTGCCAGCACAAGACGCCAGAGACGGTGTGGATTCCCGAGCTGATGAAGCACGCCAATGCGGCCAAGCGGATCAAGCAGACATTGATCGCGACGCCCGAGCCCGCGAAGGAAGCCGCGGATCTGGGACAGCTGATCGACCGCGAGCCGAAGGCTGAAGCCGACGGCGCAGTGACCGTGCCCTCCGGTGGCGATCGTGCCGATTTCGTTTACTTGACGCTGGAGCAGCTCGGCAAACGTTATCCCGGCGTGCCGCTCGCGGGTCTTTCCGAACGCGGTGGCGCTGCCCTGGTGCTTGTCAGCGGCGATCTCGCTGCCACCGACAAGGCGCTTGGTTCGGCAGCCGTGCGCAGCGGACCTGCGATCTGCGTGCCGCCGGCCAAGGCGAACGGCACCCTGCTCGCCTTTGTTGCCGGCTGATTTGAACTAATTCTTCAACGAGCGTCTACAGGGCGGCCCCAGGCTTCGGGGCTACCCGCGCCTTCAGGGCCAAGCGCATGTTCAAAGAGAAATCGCCGATCGCCTATGACGCGCCGGCCGAACTGAAGAAGTGACCGTCGCTGAAGGGCCAGAGGCAAAAGGATCGAGGTCCGCCCTATCCCGTCTACAACGGCACGCTCGCCGACTGCGTCCGCGAGCTCATGGGCAAGCCATCAAGGGCATCTCGCTCTACGATATCATGACGAGGGCAAGCAGCGTTCGACCAGACCGTGCTGTCGCCCGGTGATGCCGCCGAAATCGCGATGCGCAAGGACTTTCCCAAAGACTAGTTCGAGGCGCGCCTACCGCCGGACTTCCGCCGCTGCTCGGACGAGGAGTCCGTCGGCGCATCCAGAAAGACCACCGGTGTGCCGCGCTTGACGTGCTCGCCCAGCGCGCGCACGTCCCAATTGGTCAACCTGACGCAGCCATGCGACGCGGACTTGCTGACCCTGTCGGGCTCCGCCGTTCCGTGGATGCCGTACCCCTGTGCGGACAAGCCGATCCAGTATGCTCCCACCGGATTGTTCGGGCCCGGCTGAACATCGAACGGCTGTTTCGATTTGACGCTTCTGAACTTGTAGTCAGGGTTGTAGTGATAAACCGGATTCTCGTGGGTGCTGGTGACCTTGAGCGTACCGCTCGGCGTCGGACGATCCGGACTTCCGATTGACGCGGGATAGAACGCGATCAGGGTGGCGCCCTGGTCGAATGCTTTCAGCGTCCCGTTCCTTTTGTCGACGTCGAGCCGCGCGATGTTCGGAAGCTCTCGCCGCGCCGGAACGTTTGCAACGACGATGGTCGCTCCCACCTTGTCGAAGGCCTTGTCCGGGTTGAGCGCCTTGAGCAGATCGGCGCTCATGTGGAATTTCTCGGCAAGCCCTTCGAGCGGGCTGGTGTAGCTCAGCGCCTTCAGCGGCTTCATGTCATCAAGCTTGCCGGGCAGCTCCTTCAGAAACGGGCCCTTCACATCCGCGTCCGTGATCTTGTATTCGACGAGGACGGCGCCTTCGCTCGCGGCGTTCAACTTGTCCCAAAGCTCGGGCGCGATCGTTTTATCCGATGCAACGCCGTTCTGCTCGGCGAATGCTTTCAGTGCCTTCTGCGCGTTCTCTCCGAGCTTGCCGTCGATCTCCCCGGGCGAGAACCGCGCACGGTCGAGCAGAATCTGAAGCTTCACGATCGCGGCGTTGAGCTTGTCGCTAGCAGGTTGCTTTGCGGGACGCGCAGCATCGTTTACCGCTGCCGCATCGAGATTGCCCGCAAGCGCCGAAGAGATCGCCGCCAGCGAAATCACCGCGCCAAGCATCCACCGCATCATCTCGCTCGTCCCCATTCGCCAACGCCCCCGCAAATTCGCGGAGCAAAGAGTTTCCGGCGGGAACACCGTAGTAACACCGTGGGAACCGACGAGACCGCAGCTTTGCCGCAATCGCTCGGTTAATAACTCCTTATCGCCGGCGCATCGCTGGCCGTTCACCCACAGTTCGAGGTTGCTCCAGCAATGCGATTTGTCGTCGCGGCGTGCGCCGCGTTCATGATTCTGATGTGCGACTTCGATCCGTCGGCGTCCCGCCAACCATCAGCTTTCGATCACGCCGTTCTTCAAAACACTCAGGCCTCGTCACTTGTTCCGGTGGTCGAGCTGTTCCTTGCAAGCGTGCAGGCCCTCGAGCTCGCCAATGCGCGTGCGGCCTATGAGGAGACCCCCGAGCCGCCGGATACGGTCGAACCCGTCGCGCAGGCGCCGGTTTCGCCGACGGAACGCTTCTGCCACGCGCTTCGCGGAGCTGCCGAAGCCAGCGGCATTCCCGTGCCGTTCTTCGCGCGTTTGATCTGGCAGGAGAGCCGCTTCAAGTCCAACGAGGTCAGCCAGGCCGGCGCGCAGGGCGTCGCGCAGTTCATGCCGGAAACGGCAGCGGAGGTCGGGCTAGATGATCCGTTCGATGCGATGAAGGCGCTGCCGGCATCGGCCAAGTTCCTGCGCAAGCTGCGCGACGATTTCGGCAATCTCGGCCTTGCCGCAGCCGCCTACAACGCAGGTCCCGGCCGAATCCAGAAATGGCTCGCCAAAGAGAGCGAGCTGCCGCGTGAGACACGCGACTATGTCCGCATCATCACCGGCACCAGGGCCGAGGACTGGACCGAACGCGCGGAAGCCCTCGCGATCCGGATCGACCTGCCGCGCGAAGCACCCTGCGAGGGCATCGGCAGCCTGTCCAAGACGAAGGACGTCGCCTGGGTTCCGGTGAACCTGACGCCCTCGGTCGCCACCATCATTCGCAAGGCCGAGCAACTGGCGGCGCGATTGACCGCCAGCCACGCACGCAAGCGGCTCGCGTCTCTGATCCGGAAGAACACCCACGGCAAGGCACGCAGCATGATCGCCGCGCGTGCGGCGGGAAAGAGCGCGAAGGCCCGCGCCATCCGTTTTGCAGCGCGCGAACGATCTTCGGGCTGATGCGCAAATCCGGAAGCCGCTCTATGGAGCGGCTTCCAGTGGCCGCGAACTAGTCGATCTCCTCGATGATGCGGCGTTCGCGGGGCTCGACGACATAGGTCCGCGTATCGCGGTGGATGTAGCGGTACTCGCGGAGGTCGGGCGCGTCCCGATAGACGGTGCTCGGGAATTCCTCGACCTCGACACTCTCGGGAACGCGGTCACCAACATGGATTTCGGACCGCGCGGTGCTGCCGGTGGTCTGTCGTTCGCTCCGTCCCTCGGTGCGGGTCTTCGCATGCTTGCGGATCACTTCGCGATCGCGATCCGAAAACTTGCTGGCGCTGCGCTCACGCGTGGTCGTCGTTGTCGCGGTGGATTGTCCCGAGTACGGCAGCACGGTTACGATCTTGTATGTCGCCGGATCGACCACGACGATTTCATCCTTCACCAGCGCAAAGCTGTAGCCGCGATATTGCGGCACGATCTCGACCACATCGGGTGGCAGCGTCGATAGCTGGACATCGCGCGGCACCACCGTGCCGACGTTGAGCGAGAAATTGACGCTGGTCAGCGGCCGCACGTTGAGATGCGAGATGGACGCGCTGATCTTGGTCTCCTGCTGCTTGTTGAGGTTGACGTCAGTGCGGGCGGCGGCCTGTGAATTGGCACCGGTCCGCTGGTCTTGCGCCTGATTGCTGCTCGGCGTGTTTGGCGATTGCTGGGCCTGGTTGGTACCAGATGAACCAGGCGCCTGCTGCGCCTGATTGGTATTGTTCGACGGAGGGTTGGAGCGATCCTGCGTCTGGTTCGAGTTCGCCGCCGGCGGATTGGCGCTCTGCTGCGAGGCGGGCTGGTTACCGGCCGCGTTGGAGTTTGCCGTACCACTGGGCGGCCGCGAGGACGTGTCCGCGCTGTTGGTGGCGTTGGTCCCGGAGCCGGAATTGGCCGATCCGGAAGACGGAGTGGTCGCCTGGGTATTCTGTGTCGACGCTCCGGGCGTTGATGATTGCTGCGGCTGCGATCGCGACTGCTGTGTTTGTGCCGCGCCAGACGGCGACGTGTTGGACGGAGCTGCGGAATTGGACTGGGATTGCGGCGTTTGCTCAGACTTGGTGTTGCTGCTTGGCGATTGCGCAAAGGCGGCGTTCGCCAGCACCAGCCCTAAGGCGGTCGTTGCCAACAGGCGGATCATGGTTCACTCCCTTGTTCGGTCAAAGCGTTAGCTATTAACCTGCGCTAAAAGCGTCTGTTCCACTTTTTCCCGGCCGAATGCGCCGCCTGAACGGAACCTGCGATGCCATCGAAAAGCGCCGGGATCATTGCCTATCGCAAACGTGGGGAGCTCGAGGTTCTGCTCGTTCATCCCGGAGGACCGTTCTGGCGCAACAAGGACCTCGGGGCATGGTCGATTCCGAAGGGCGAGTACGCAGACGAAGACGCAGAAACCGCCGCGCGACGGGAGTTTGCCGAGGAGCTTGGGCTTGAGCTGTCCACGCCGCTGACTTCGATTGGCCAGGTCAGGCAGCGCGGCGGCAAGATCGTCACCGCGTTCGCGGCCGAGTTCGACGTCGATTTGCGCAGCATTCGCAGCAACACATTCGAGATGGAATGGCCGCCACGCAGCGGCAAACGTCAGACCTTCCCGGAGGTCGATCGTGCCGAATGGTTCACGCTCGCAGCAGCGCACGAGAAGATCAACGCAGGACAGCGCCCGCTGCTCGAGCGGCTGGCTCAGGTGGCCGGCAGCACGCCAAGCAGACGCCCTACTCCGCCTTGATGTTCGCCGCCGCCACCACTTCGGCGAGTTCCTTGATCTCCTTCGCGATCTTGGCGGCGTAGTCGGCCGAACTCAGCACGCTGACGACGCCCTGCGTCTCCAGCCGCTCCCGTAACAGCGGATCGTTGGCTGCGGCGACGATCTCCCGGTGCAGCATCTCGAGCGTCGGCGCGGGGGTTGCCTTCGGCATGAAGAAGCCGACCCAGAACGAGATGTCGAAGCCGGGATAGCCGGCTTCCGCGACGGTCGGCACATCAGGCAACGCCGGCAGCCGCTCGGCGGAGGACACCGCGAGCGCGCGCAGCTTGCCGGCCTTCACCAGCGGCACGGCGGATAAGGGATCGAACACTGCCAGGACCTCCTGCGCGAGGATACCGACCTCGGACGCAGCACCACCGCGATAGGGCACGTGGATCATCTTGACGCCGGCCCTCTCGCTGAGCAGCTCCATGGCGAGATGGGCAAGGTTGCCGTTGCCGCCCGAGCCGTAGGCAAGCGCGCCGGGCGCAGCCTTTGCCGCGGCGACGAGATCGGCGACGGTGTTGATGTTGGCCGTCTTGGAATTCTCCGGATTGACCACCAGCACGAGCGGCGCCGACACGACGGTGGTGAGCGGCGCGAAGTCCTTTTCCGGGTCGTAGCGGATATCCTTGAACAGCGTCTTGTTGAGCGTGATGGTGGAGGAGTTGCAGGCCAGCATCGTGTAGCCGTCGCCTTCCGCACGCGCGACGCCTTCGGCCGCGATCATGCCGTTGGCGCCGGCGCGGTTCTCGACCACGAAAGCTTGTCCGAGCTTGTTGCTCAGCCGATCGGCGACGATGCGCGCGACGACGTCGACCGGGCCGCCCGCGCTGAAGCCGACCATGATCTTGACCGGCCGCACCGGATATTTTTGCGCGAAGGCCTCCGTCGTCACGCACAATCCGGCGACGATCGCCAGCAGGCGAAGCGTTCGTTGCATTCGTTCTCTCCCCAGAAGTTCTCGCCGCTTTTGCAGGTCGCGGCGCATTCGCGGATCATGATGAGCGGCCGCGCCGGATTTCGCAATCGCGTTTGCAGGCCGGCATTCCGTCGCGCGGCAGGTCGGAGCCGGTTCGAAACAAAAAACGCAAAAACAACCGCATGCACAGTAGCCGACGCTTGCGAGATCAAGGACTTGCACGAACGAGGATTTGCACGAACGAGGATTGCGCGCTTCGCAATCTTCGTTTGACACGTCGGGCAAAACACCGGCAGAATGCCATCATCGCAACAATCGTCAGCGTCCACGCCGCCCGACCACGGGGCGTCGCGCGGCGATTGCGCGTAAGCCCTTCATCAACATCCCGAAAACCCCACAGGCGCGCAAGCCGAGCGATCGATGTCGCGCGCAATGAGCCCGCGCGGGCAAAGGACACAGCACATGACGACATCTGCCAAACGCCACGGCACGCTGCCGGTTGCGGCAAACGATCGCAGCGGCCCCGACGCGAGCCCGCGGATCAAGCTCTACAAGCGGGGAATTGCGATCCTCCACGCGGACCCGCAAGCCGGCGAACGGCTGCTGGCCGAGGCGCTCGGCGCCGCTGACCGCGACGCGCTGCATGGTCTCCTCAAGCAATTGGTGAAGGCCAGCGTGACCGGACGCAAGCCCGATGAAGCCAATCTCGCCTTCATGATCTCGCTGGTGAAGAGCATCGCGCCGAAGGACTCGATCGAGGCGATGCTCGCAGTGCAAATGGCGTCCGTTCACGCGGCCACGATGCGCTCTGCCTGCCGCCTCGCCCTCACCGACGACGTTCCGCAGCAAGAGAGCCTCACCCGCGTGCTGACCCGGCTGGCCCGCACCTTCGCGAGCCAGATCGAGGCACTCAGCCGCCACCGCAACAACGGCGAGCGTGCGATCACGGTCCGGAACTTGTCGGTGCAGGATGGCGGCAGGGCGATCGTGGGCAACGTGACCCAGCACGCGAGCATGATCGTCGCGGAGCCGCACGCTGCGACAGTCGCAGGACTGGTCCCGCCGCGTGAGGCCGGCGCATGCGAACAGGCCGAATCCAGGCAAGGCAGCAATGCATGAGCGGCGACCAAATTCGCAAGACGCGTGCGATGTGGACGAGCCCGCGCTGTGGCGCCGAAACGCGAAACGGCACCACCTGCCGCGCGCCTGCAGTGCACGGCAAGTCTCGCTGCCGCATGCACGGCGGCGCACGGAGATCAGGCGCGCCGAAGGGAAATCAGAATGCGCGGACGCATGGCGAATTCACGGGTGATGCGGCCGCTGAACGAGCGCAGGATCGGGCCGTGCTGAATGATGCGTTGAAGCTCCTTGCGGAGCTGTCGCGAGTTGCCGAATAGGCCATAAAGGCGATGCACCGTAGATCGCAATCGTCGTTGACGAACGCGGTTGTGGAGACCCGCAACAGATGCCCTGCAGACTCATGCACCGTGGGTCATTTCCTTAAGTCTGTGAGGGCTTTGGTCGGCTACGCCGTCATGAGCGGACAAGCTCGGCGCCAGCTGAGAGGTCGGCTAAGGGCAGGCTAGGCCAAAGAAGCAGCTGCACTGACCTTTAGTTGAAGCGTTGTCGTATTTGAACCTTCGCTCGAATTTCCGGACTCACCTCAGTGGGGATGGGAATGAACTGTCCCATCACAGCATCGAGCGATCGTCAGCGGCAGTTGCAACGGATTTAGTTTCCGGGTTGCCAGCCTAAGCCGCACCAAGCCAGCGGATCGGCCGGCGAATATCGCGGAGGCAAACAGATGTTTCCAGCGAAACTTGCGGCATCGTTGCTGGGTTCAGCGTTGCTACTGACGCCGGTCCTTGCACGCGACGATGGCCGATACGACCACTCTCCGCTGAAGTCTTGGTTTGAAAGCTTGCAGAGCGAATTTGGAAAGTGCTGTACTGATGCCGACGGATACATAGTGTCCGATGCCGATTGGGAGTCCAGTCGGGGCCGTTACCGCGTCCTCATCGACGGCGAATGGGTGCTCGTACCTGACGGTGCGGTTGTCACAGAACCAAACCGCTTCGGCCGTACAATGGTCTGGAGGCATTACATAGACGGCCATCCGCGCGTCCGATGCTTCATGCCCGGATTCATGACTTGACCTCACTTTCAAGGTGCTCCGCTTCGGGTCATTCGCACCGATTTGCCCGCGTATTCTCGATGTCCGCTATGGCCCTAGCTGCCGGCGTGCCGGATATTTCGCCTTCAGGCCCACAAGCAGACCAACGACGATAGCGGCGGCGGGGTTAAAGCTCGAAACAGGCCCTAAGGCCGTCAAAAAGCCAGGAGCCGCATGAAAGGCCGTGCACGCTCATCCGGGTTTCCGACGACGCTTTCTTTGCTAGGCCACTAAGCCGCACGACGTCGGGAACTTGCGGTTGGTCGCTTTGATCCAAATCAACGGATTCCTGCCTCCGAGACCTAGCGTCAGACCCAGACCAGATCGTCGGAGAAAGAAGATGCTGAAGCACTTGCTGGCCATTCTTCTTTTGCTGGCTTTCCCCTCGGCAGTCCATTTCCCAGCCGCGGCAGATGACCGAACTGCGGGACAAGTAATCCAAGAGGAAATTTGGGCGCTGCCGTTTCCACTGCCGGTGCTTGCCTTCCTGGTACGGCCGGTCGGAGATGGTCCGTTTCCGCTAGTGGTTATGAACCATGGAATTTCGCTGGAAGCCAACCAGCGGACGATGTTTCCGGCGATCGAGTATCGTGACGCGGCACGTTGGTTTGCACGTCGCGGTTATGTGGTCATCTCGCCCGTCAGGTACGGGGCCAGCAGTCTCGATGATAAAGATCAGGGTCTCTACGGAGCCGTCTTTGCCCACGTCGGTAGCTGCGACAACCCAAACTTCCGTGGTCCCGGGCTCGCCATCGCCACTCTGAACGAGTGGGTCATCGACTACATGAGCAAGAAGAAGATGATCCAGCCGGGTAAGGTCATCGTCGTTGGCCAGTCGGGCGGCGGATGGGGCTCGATTGCTCTTGGGAGCCTAAACCCGTCATCAGTTCAGGCCATCATTACCTTTGCAGCGGGACGTGGAGGCCGAGTTGACGGCAAACCCAACAACAATTGTGCTCCCGACAAGCTCGTTGCCGCCACCAGCGAATTCGGCCGCACCGCACGCGTACCGATGCTTTGGATCTACGCGGAAAACGACAGCTACTTCGGTCCGGAATTGACGATGAGGATGCATCAGGCCTTTGTCGAAGCGGGCGGAAATGCCGATTATCGTATGCTCCCGTCCTTTGGGACCGACGGGCACTTCATGATCGATTTCGCCGACGCGGTGCCGATCTGGTCGCCCTTGGTATCGCAATTTCTGGAGAAGCATTCAGCGACCGCTCCGCCGCTTGGGCAGCCAGTCAACGGCCCTTCTGCCCAGCGGGAGCCTCCGTCGAAGCCGCCACGATTGCGGCTGCCTGAGAACATCCATTTCTCAACCTGGAAAAAGCTTTGTTTCGCCTCATCCGATCGAACCAACATATGCCGATCGACGTCAACCGCCACGGACGATCTCGATCAGATCGTGGCCCGTGTCGATCTGATCGAACGAGCTGACGGTCCCGCTCGCCTGCAGCTGTTCGTTCCGCAAGGGGCAAATCTGCAGCAGGGAGTCAAGGTGACGGTAGATCAAGGCAGTCCTGTCCAGGTTCCTTTCACCTGGTGTCTCACCAACATCTGCATCGCAGCACGTGGAATTGAACCAACGGTGGCGGCTCAAATGGAAGCCGGCCAACAGCTCAAACTCGAACTCA
This sequence comes from Bradyrhizobium sp. 155, assembly GCF_023101105.1. Taxonomy (NCBI): domain Bacteria; kingdom Pseudomonadati; phylum Pseudomonadota; class Alphaproteobacteria; order Hyphomicrobiales; family Nitrobacteraceae; genus Bradyrhizobium; species Bradyrhizobium sp. 155. The sequence goes on from NZ_CP064704.1 coordinate 5,569,385, forward strand.
CAGACCTTTACTCCTCTTCGGTGACGATAAAGTTGCCGCTGAGCCAGTTCGGGGCTGTTCACCAAGACCCGCCTGCCGAAACTTTCGATTTCAGCCTGACTGAAGAATGAATGGAGTTGGACCGCCTGACGGGGCTGACCGAAAGGAAGCTCGACTGTGAGTACGTCGGATATGCCTCTACGGAGCACGAGACAACGGATCCTCGCTCTTAACGGACTGAAAAAATTCTCCGGATCGACGATCAAGCAGTCAATCCGGCAGCGAATTGTAGCAATCGCTGTCGGACTGATCATCCTCATGCTCGTGACGTCGGTCCTATCGATCGCGATGGTCAGGCGAGTCGGCTACCTGCTTGATGAGCTCTCTGCACGTTACGCACCTATCAACGCCCCGTCTGACACGGATCAATACTCTATCGCTCGAACGAGGCCTCGGGCTCCGCCGGATGGTGATCGCGAAGATGCAGGAGCCGCCCGATGTGCTCGGATATAGAGCCCGCTTGGAGCTCTACAACGAGAAGGGAGCCGAGGTCGAAAGCGAAGCGCAAGCCGCGCGGACACTGATCAATTCGATCATTGAAGACACAAGTACACCATCGGACAACGCAGCCCTGGCGTGCATCGACAACCGGATTGAAAATCTGGACGATACTCGCCGCCAGCTGAAGCAGGAGACCAGAGAGCTACTTTCACACCTTGAGGCGAGAGACTTTCCAGCGGCGAGACGCAGCCTTGCGCGAGCAGACGCTGTTCGCGACGACTGGATGAGAAGGTCAGTGCTATTCGATTGAGTATGCTGACCGTCAGCGAGGGGGCTATCGCAAAAGTGAGGTCGGAACAGACCCGGGTGGCGCTGACCTCGGCCATCGTGACGCTGCTTGCCGCGATCGTCGATTGATCTTCGCCAATCTGGTCAGCGGCGGCATCATTCGCTCTGTCCGACTATTGCTTGAAGGTGCCCGCGCGGTGGAAGCGGGTCAGCTCGATCAATCAATCGATGTAAGGGCGACTGACGAAATCGGACAACTGGCTGCCGCCTTCAATCGAATGATTGTGCAATTGCGCAACAACCAACGCATCAAGGAAACATTCGGAAAATACATCGATCCGCGCGTCGTTGAAGGCTGATCGATCACCCAAATTTGACGGCCCCCGAAGGCCAGCGCCGGGTGATGACTGTGTTGTTCTGCGACTTGAAGGGCTTCACCAGCCTTAGCGAAGGCATGACCCCGCAAGGTCTCGTCAAGGTCATGAACCACTACCTTTCGGTCATGTCCGAACCAATCCGGAACAACCGAGGGATCATCGACAAGTATATCGGCGACAGCATCATGGCTTATTGAGCCCCACCTTTCGTCGATGAGGCCGATCATGCCCGACTTGCATGCCTCGCCTCCCTGGAAATGATCGAACGTATCGGAAAATTGCGCGAGGAGATTCCTGAGCTACTTGGCGTTCGCGCAACTCCAATGAAGCAATGCGATCTAAGGATCGGGATCGCGACCGGCGAGGCGCTGGTCGGCAGCATCGGCCGACGTGATGATGAGCTACACCGTCATGGGCGATGTGGTGAACCTCGCCTCGCGGCTGGAAGGCGCGAACAAGGTGTACGGCACCCGCAATCTCGTTTCCGAAAGAACTATTGCTGCCGTGGGCACTTCACTTGAGGCGCGGGAGATCGATCGCATTGTGGTGGCGGGTCAAACTCGTTTCGAGGCCGTTTCTGAAATCCTCGGAAGCCGAGCTGATGTCACGCCACAACAACTGGTCTTGCGGGACAAGTATCTGGAAGGGCTCTCGAACTATCGCAACCGGCGATGGGATGATGCGCTTGCTGCGTTCAATGCGTCGCTTGAAGCGATGCCCGACGACGGGCCTGCAAGGGCCCTAATCGAGCGCATCGGAAGCTTCAAAGCAGAACCGCCTCCGAACGACTGGGACGGGTCGTGGCACATCGAAAAATGAGCGCCGGGCTGATACGGCGGACGTCTCCAATGGGTCACAAGCGGTCCTCCACCGGCTGCGCGCGGCAGGTCAGCTACGGGACAGGACCCGACATGCGGGCCCGTGAGGGGCTCCTCGTCCTCGCGGCAGTCAACATGGGTCGGGTAAAAGCTCCCACTATTGTGGTGACATTTCCAGATTTTCGAGCGGAGCCGTGAGGCGGCAAGTGAGTCCGGTCGATTCATAGGACACCGCAACCGACCCTCTGAAGTCGTATTCCAGCGCCCCCGAAATGAGTTGCGAACCGAAGCCTTTATCGGTGGGCTCCGACACAGATGGACCGCCGAATTCTTGCCAGACGAAGACGAATTTTTGATCACCCGCCTGATCTTCGGTTGACCACACGATGGACACCCGGCCGCCTGTCACGCTCAGAGCGCCATACTTTACTGCATTGGTGGCGAGCTCGTGAACCGCTAAGGAAAGGGCGAGAGCCTGTTGCGATCTGAGAACAAGCGGAGGACCGGACGTCGTAATCCGGCCTTCGCCTGTTCTGTAAGGGCTCAGGGCCGTGTTGACGACATCTCGAAGTGGGGCAGCAGCCCAATTCGCCGCAGTCAGCAAGGCGTGTGCTCGTCCGAACGCGGCAAGTCGTGCCTTATACTTTTCAAGATCGGCGCGGCTCGATACGTCACGAAATGTTTGGCTGGCAACAGCACCAAGCACAGCAAAGGTGTTCTTGAACCGGTGCTTTAGCTCTTCGTTGATAAGCCTCAGGGCTTCCCTTGCCATGTGCTCGGAGGTGACGTCTTTACAGACAACGAGTACGCCGCCGACTTTATCTTCAAGGTCAATTGGACCGAAGCTGTACGTCCACCAGACATCCTCGCGCCGACCGTGGCGGGTTACAGGCACCAATTGATCCTCATGCCACGTCGCCCCCTTACCTGCCATGACGTATTCAATCTGGGGACCAATGATGTCCCATATTTCATCCCAGCATTCACGGCCGCCCGCGCCCAAGGCGCTCGGATGCCGCTCGGGACCCATCGTTTCGCGATACGCATCGTTATAGAACTGGATGAGGTCCGGTCCCCACCAAATGAACATCGGGTGGCGTGAGGTAAGAACGAGCCGCACCGTGACCCGAAGACTTTGCGGCCACGCTTCCGGCGAGCCGAGCGATGTTTTTGACCAGTCAAACGCTCTTGTGAGAGCGCCCATCTCGCTGCCCCCCGACAAGAAAAGGCTACCTGTGTCCCCGCCCATGCGCGCAACTCCTGACACGTTGCCCAAGCGTAAAGCCAAAATTCTCGGCAATGCAATGTCGATGGTTGGTCAAAGCGGTCCACGCCGGGCGCTGCGATAGATCAGTTTCGGGCCAGATGGGGGTGCCACTACACCGGGCGCGCCGGCGACATCGACCAGACCCTGGCGATGTCCGTTCCGGGTCAGTTTGCCCGCGTGTTCTCGATGTCGGCTGGCCCCCGCTCCGGTGTACCGCAGGCGATGGCGACCTTCGCCTTCGGGCCACAAGCGAACTTCAATCTGTTTGTCGTTTGATGACCTCTGCCAAGACAAATCGCTCTGTCGCTTGCAGAGCGTGGATGACTATCCGGCCGCGTGCGATGGCGAGGTGTTCCATCGCGCAAACAAAACGCCCCAGCGAAGCTGTCGAAGGCAAGCGAGGCAGAGAACGATGCCCGCACCGGCGATGATATCGATGAAATAGTGGCCGCCTACAGTAGGTGTTGCAGCAAGCATCAGCAAGTTCAAGACAAGGTATAGTGGGAAAAGCATCTTCACGCCTCGGCTGGCGTATATAAGTATTGTGGCCAGCGCAGCGTGGAACGAAGGAAATGTGATCAGACCATTCACGTGCGTCAACGAAATGCGTGTCATCTCGCCGCTTCGGAGTGCGTTGAAATCGATCAAATGATACGCGTCGACGCGTTCGACGACGCCAAAGTAGACCCATGCGCTCGCTGCCGGCAGTCTCCATGAGATCGGAAGAATCACGAGGAGCGATGTTACGAACAGCCAAACAAACTCTCGCATCCTTTCAAATCGCCCGCACGCACTCAGCCACACCAACAAGATGGCGACCTGCAGCATACAGCTGTGATACGCGACTGCGAGGACCGCTTTGATAATTGGTCTGACCTCAACCCACTCAAAGAAAGCCAGCCAATTCAGTCTCAGCAGGGTGTCGACGCCGGCCAGCTGGGAATCGACCAACGGAAACTTTGCCGTGATGGTTAGATAACTCAGGATCGCGCCCACGACCGTAAAGGCAATGATCTGAGCCAAAGCCGTGGCAAGCTCAGCGATACGCCGATCCGGCCTCAACCTCGTGTAAACAAAGGAGAGAAGAGCAGCAGCACAGAACGCAATCGCTTGCGTCGGATCGATAGCCATCGTCATCCCAGCGGCGCGAAGCCATATGAGGTCAACGGCTGCAACAATCGCAATTGCGATCCACAAGCGCAGAATTTCGCTGAACCGATAAGCATTGAGGACGGCAAAGACAAAGCCTTCATTTCGCATCACTCTGTCCATCTATCGCATCGTTTGGGATCCCTGACCCCTTCTGGAGCATCAATATCTGGTGCTCATCTAATGATTGTTTAATTTGGCTTATACAAATTCAGCGTGTTGGACTCGATGGGTTCCGCGCTGCTCATCAAATCTGACTACGCGTGTTCGCATTCATCGGCTGACCGTAGGCTCCGAGGGAGCTCACGTCCGCTTCGGGTCAAACTGCGACTCCGCTTTGCATGAGCGACGGTCCGGTCTAGCTCGCGAACGGACGTCACGATCGCTCGCGCGAAGGTCAGCCGCCGAGCCAACATATGACGCGCGTTGGCGCTCACGTGAGGATGCGATTTCGCCCTTGGCGGGCTCTGCCTGCTGTTTCAGCCTTTGCTTCCCCGGGCCAATATCAAGCAAAATGGATATGTGGGGCTACTTCGAAACGCGCAGCTTGGAAATGGATGTGCCGATCTGGGTGAAGGCGGCGTCGATTTCGCTGGGGTTGCTCAGCATGAAGAAGTTTGCCGAGCCGCTCGCACATTTGGGAAGCACGGGCGACACCCCGGTGCCGTCGTCGAGCTGGACCGTGTAGATGGTCGTGTTCTTGGCCTTGACGGCGGTGCACAGAGCCTCCATTCGCGTGTCGATCTTGCCGCGTTCAGTCGAGGACGAGGTCATGGACCCGTCGCCGTTCCACCGATTGACCGTGTTCTGGCCGTCGGTGAACAGGATGATCACGTGCTGGTACACGTTGTTGACGTCCTCGGCCGGCGCGTTCAGCGGCGCTTGCTGCAGCAGCGACAGCCAGCCCCAGTGCAGCCCGATGGTCTGATTGGTGCCGCCGTTCGCCGACATCGCGTCGATGGTGCTCTTGACGGTGCTGGCTGTGCTGGTCAGCGCCAGCAATTTGGCCGGGCAGTACGGGTCTTGGTCGGCGACAAATTGCGTTGTCAGCGCCGATGGCAATGCGTCGGAGACGTCGTAGCTCTGATCGCGGTCGGTCACACAGCCGTTCCAGTTCGAAGTTGAAGGCGAGCCTACGGAATGGCTCCAGGGGTAGCCATGCCCCTTGCACATCGCCATCGTGTACCAGGAGCTCCGTCCGCTGCTGCAATAGGAGTTGCTGGAGGAATCCTCCGACCTGGGGTCCCATAGATCCCAGCGCAGCCACGTGGCCGAGACCTTGTCGATGCCGACGTTGACGGCGCTCGCGAACGGAATCACGGAGAACATGACATCGCCCGGGGTCTTCGCCAGCGCCCCGAGCTTGTCGACAAGGTTCTTGGATGCGGTCTTCAGGTTGCTGATCTTGGTGCCCCCATGGAACCGGTGTTGTCGAGCACCAGCGCGATGCGCAGCAGGTTGTTCCCCCAGGTCGAGGTCGAGCCGACGCTGAGGTCGAGGGTTGGAAAGCCGGCAATCTGCATGAACTGGCTCTTGATTTCGCCCGACGCCGCCATCGTCACCGTCGATCCCTTGCCGCTATTGTTGGCGGTGTAGGTGGCGGACGCCTTGACGTTCTGGCTGCCGGTGTGGGTATAGAGTGCGGCGAAGTAAGCGGCGCCAGCGGTCGGAACCTGGTCAGCCGTGATCTTCCCATCGGACAGGTTCTTGGCGACCATCAGCGCGGCCGAATCGAGCGCACCCTGCATCGCGGTGCGGGCGTGGGCGGCGCGGCTGTAGTCGATCGCAGCGCCGACGAATGACAAGACCGGCAACAAGGCGATGGCGAAGATGACGGCGATATTGCCGCGCTCGTCCCGGGCTAGGCGACCCAACGTGGTGGCGGCGGAAGAAGGGCTCAAGGTCATCGGGAATCCTCTGCAACCTCCAATAGGCAGTGGACTCTAAAGTATACGTTAAGTTACGCGCGAAAATGCTGGCAAACCGCCTTCCGCATGCGCGGCGCCGCCAAGGAGACCCGGACCTCCTGCGGGTTCCGCAGGCCGCTTTGGTGATATGCGAACGGGGCCATCCTGCAGGGATCGCTGCCACATCTTCCGCTGGTGCCACGCGAGCCGACCAGCGCCGCATCCGGCGCCGGCCGCCTCTCGCCCGCTACTGCGACCGATCCGAGGTCCAGCCTTTGTACTCGCCGACATTGTCGCGCGTCACGAGTTTCGACGGCAGCAGCTCAACCGTGGACGCCGGCTTCTGGCCGTTGAGAATGCTGACGCCGACCTGCACGGCGCGGCGGGCCATGAAGAACGGGTCCTGCGAGGCGGAGGCCTGAATCTGCGTCGCCTGCGGGTCCTTGAGGGCCGCTTCGATGTCGGGGGCGCCGTCGACCGCGGTGATGACGATGCCGGTGCGCTGCTGCTGGCGCGCGGCGAGGTCGGTGCCGATCGCCTGCGGGTCGTTGATGGCGAAGATGGCGTCGATCTTGGCGAAGCGGGTCAGATAGCCCTGCGCCACCGTGAGGCCGCCTTCGCGCGAGCCCTTGCCGTCCTGGTCGCTGGACAGGACCTTGATGCCGGGATTCTTGCCGAGCACGTTCTTGCAGCCGACCACGCGATCGATCACCGCGGAGACCTGCGGGCCGTTCTCGATGATCACGTCGCCCTTGCCTCCCAGCTTGTCGACGATGTACTGGCAGGAGATCTCGCCGGCCTGGACGTTGTTGGTGGTCACCGTGGCGTCGGCGCCTTCGGCCGCGGTGTCGACGGCAACGACGACGATGCCGGCGGCCTGCGCCTTCTTGATCGCTGGTCCGATCGCCTTGGGATCGCCAGGGTTGAGCAGGATCAGGTCGACGCCGGCGGCGATGAAATTGTCGATCTGGGTGACCTGCTTGCCGAGATCATATTCGAAGCCCACCGTCGTGATCTTCACGTTGGGGTTGGTCTTCTTGGCCTCGAACTCGGCGCCCTTCGACAACGCGACGAAGAACGGATTGCCGAGCGAGCCCAGCGAAATGCCGATCGACTTAAGCTCCTTGGCGTAGGACGGCGCGGAGCTCAGGACGAGCGCCATCGCGGCGCCGGCAAGCGAGATCGACTTCAACATTGGCTTCCTCCCTGGTCTGTTTGAAGCTCCGGCGCGGCGACCAGTTGCCGTGACGGAATGAACATGACGGCGCGGTGCCGGCTGCATTTTCATGCTCCTTGTTTGAGCATGATCCTTTCGAAAAACCGCTTCGCACTTTTTCGGATCATGCTCTCAAGTCCGAGCCGAGCCCTGCAGCCGATAGCGGTCCAGCGCCACCGCGCCGATGATGACCAGACCCTTGATCACATATTGCCAGACGTCGGACACGCCGATCAGGATCAGGCCGTTCGACAGCACGGCAATGATCAGCGCGCCGACCAGCGTTCCCCAGATCGAGCCGATGCCGCCGACAAAGGAGGTGCCGCCCAGGATCACGGCGGTGATGGCGTCGAGTTCGTAGGACTGGCCGAGCTGCAGGCCATTGGCGGCGTAGAGGCGCGCTGCCTGCATCGCGCCGCCGAGGCCCGCGAGCAGGCCGGACACGCCATAGACGAAAATCAACACGGCCCAGACCTTGATGCCGGCGAGCCGCGCCGCGCTCTCATTGCCGCCGACCGCGTAGATGTGCACCCCGAGCACGGTGCGCTTGAGCACCAGCCACGACACCAGGATGACCAGCAACGCGATCACCCAGAGCCAGGGAATCGACAATACGCCGGGAATGAGGGTCAGAGCACCGTTGCCGATGAAGGCATAGGGGATCGACGGATTGAACACCGTGGTGTCGGCGCCGAGCAGGCGCGCCGCGCCGCGCACGGCGGTCAACGATCCCAGCGTGACGATGAAGGGCGGCAGGCGCAACAGCGCGATCAAGCCGCCGTTGAGAATGCCGAAGACGGTGCCGGTGAGCACCGCGGCCGGCAACCACAGCGCCCCGAGATCTGGAAATTTGGAGATGATCAGCCCGGCCATCGCCGCCGCCGCCAAGATGGAGCCGACCGACAGGTCGATGCCGCCGGTGAGGATGACGAAGGTCATGCCTGCGGCCAGCACGGTATTGACCGCGGACTGCTGCACCACGATGCCGATGTTCTGGCCGGTGAAGAAGCGGCCGTCCGACAGCACGTGAAAGCCGATGCACAAGAGCAGCAGCACCGGCAGCATGCCGACCGCGCGAATGATCATCCGCGTCCGCTGCCGCTTCGTCTCCTGCGCGGCGGCAAGACCGGGCGCGACGGGGACGGCTTTGGCGGGGGCGGTGTTGGCGGAAGCGCCGTTCTCAGGCATCGAGCTGCTCCGTTCCGGTGGCGAGGGCCATGATCTCCTCCTGATTGAGCGGCGATGTCGCGTCGCGCCGGATCTGCCCGGCGATATGTCCTGCACGCATCACGATGACGCGGTCGCAGATGCCGATGATCTCGGGCAGGTCGGACGAGATGACGAGAACCGCGGTGCCCGACTTCGCGAGATTGTCGATGATCGAATAGATCTCGGACTTGGCGCCGACGTCGACGCCGCGCGTCGGCTCGTCGAGGATCAGGATTTTCGGGCCGATCGCGAGCAGCCGCGACAGCAGCACTTTCTGCTGGTTGCCGCCCGAGAGCCCGCCAGCGGGAACACCGACATTCGCAGCGCGGATGCCGAGCCCCGCGAACGCGCGCTTGGCGCGGTCGCGGGCCTTGTCGCGATCGAGGATGCCGCCGAATTTCGCGTCGCGGCCGAGCACCGCGAGATTGATGTTGTCGAGACAGGACATGTCGAGGAACAGGCCGAGCGCCTTCCTGTCCTCGGTGAGATAGGCGATGCCGGCGTCCAGCGCCTCGCCGGGCGTGCGGATGGAGACCTCGCGCCCGTCGATCTCGACATGGCCGGAGATCATGGGCGCGGCGCCGATGATGAGGTGCGCAAGCTCGGTGCGGCCGGCGCCGACCAGGCCCGCGAGGCCGACCACCTCGCCCGCATGCACCGCCAGCGAACATCCCTTGACGCGCCTGCCGTCGGCGATGTCGACGGCCGCAAGCACGGGAGCTCCCGACCGCGCGTTGGGATCGTTCCTGGGATCATGCTCCTTCTTGTAGAAGGACGAGACGTCGCGTCCCACCATCATCCGGACGATGGTGTCGGCACGGATGTCTGCCTTGTCGAGCGAGCCGACCAGCGTGCCGTCGCGCAGCACCGTGACGCGGTCGCCGAGCGCATAGACCTCGTCCATGCGATGCGAGATGTAGATGATGGCGAGACCTTCGGCGCGCAGCTGGCGGATCAGCGCGAACAGCCTTTCGCTCTCACCGGCCGACAACGCGGTGGTCGGCTCGTCCATGATCAGGATCCTGGAGCGGGCGTGCAGCGCGCGCGCGATCTCGACCAGTTGGCGCTGGCCCATCGAAAGATTGGCGACCTGCGTCTGCGGCGTGAAATCCGCGCCGAGCCGCGCCAGGATCGGACCGACGCCGGCCTGCATCGCCTCGCGCGCCAGCAAGCCGCCGCGGGAGACCTCGCGACCGAGATAGATATTCTCCGCAACGCTCAGGTTGGGGGCGAGCGAGAGTTCCTGATAGATGATCGCGATGCCGGCTGCGCGGCCGCCGAGCGGACCGCTGATCTGCACGGGCTGGCCGTCGATGCGGATTTCGCTGCCCGGGTCCGGCCGGTAGGCGCCCGACAGGATCTTCATCAGGGTGGATTTGCCGGCGCCGTTCTCGCCCATCAAAGCGTGGATTTCGCCCGCGTAGACGGTGAGGTCGACGTCGCGCAGCGCCTTGATGCTGAAGAACGATTTAGAGACCCGGCGCATCTCGAGGATGGGCTCGCTCATCACACCTCCCCGATGCGCCGACGGCGGCATCGCAATCTCACCCGCGTCTCGTTGGTCCCTGGCGCGCGCGCAAGCATTAAACAAAAGGTTGTGGCGCAGGGCAATACCTCCGGCATACCGACCAACGGTCCGGCGCTGCTTTTATCTTTTGCAGACGGAACCGATCCCGCGCGTGATGCCTTTTCTTCGCCACATCATCGCGTATCGCGATCAGCGCCGCGGCCGGTACAGGCGGCGCCATTGCGGCAGCCGCTCGGCATAGGCCTGCGCAAGCGCGCCGTCGGGCTCGAAGGTCTCGACGCGCTGTGGCGCGGTGCAGACGGCGTCGATCGCCTCACCGGTGACGGCGAGGCGGCCAAGCCGCGCCGCACCGAACGCCGCGCCCGTCTCGCCGTCGGCAAAGCGATGCACCGGCACGTTCAGGACATTGGCCAGCACCGAAAGCCAGAACCGCGACCGTGAGCCGCCGCCGATGACATCCGCCTCCGCGATCACCAATCCGGTCTCGGCCAGCACGTCCCGGCAATCGCGAAGGCGACGCCTTCGAGCACGGCTTGCACGATCGCGTCACGATCGGTGGCGTGACTGATCCCATCGAGCATGCCGCGCACGTCGGGGTCATGGTGCGGGGTGCGTTCGCCGGAGAGGTACGGCAGGAAGCTGACCGGCGACGGCGCCCGCGGGCGCAACCCGAGCGGCGCCAGCAGCTCAGTCTCAGGGATCCCCAACAGCCGCGCGATCCAGGCCAGGCACGATGCCGCCGAGAGGATCGCGCCGGCTTGAATCCACCTGTCGGGGACGGCGTGACAGAACGTGTGCACGACCCGCTCCGGATTGGCCGCGATCGTCTCGGTCGGCACCAGCAATGCGCCGGAGGTTCCGAGCGAAATGAAGGCTGCCCCGGGATTGATGGCGCCGATGCCGATGGCTCCCGCCGGATTGTCGCCGGCCCCGCCCGCGATCATCGGCCAGCGCTGCGCCAACTCGCTCCGCAGCCGTGCAGCCGGCGCGCAGCCCTCGACCAGACGGGGCATCTGCCGGCGCGATAGCGCGGTCGCGGCGAGTCCTTCATCCGACCAATCGCGGCTGCTAACATCGAGCCACAGCGAACCCGAGGCGTCCGAGACATCCTCGATCGCCTCGCCGGTCAGCACCAGGCGCAGATAGGCCTTTGGTTGCAGCACGAGTTTTGTCGCCGCGAAGATCTCCGGTTCGTGCCTGGCGACCCACAGCAATTTTGGCGCGGTGAATCCCGGCATCGCCTTGTTGCCTGTCGTGGTCCGCAAGGCGGGCCAGCGCCGCTCCAGCTCGGCGCATTCCGCAAAGGACCGTCCGTCATTCCAGAGAATGCAGGGCCGCAACGGCCTGTGGCTGGCGTCGAGCAGCGTCGCGCCGTGCATCTGGCCGGACAGGCCGATGCCCTCGACCTCGGCCAGCTCGCGCGCGTGATCCGCCTTCAGCGCGTCCAGCGTCGCGAACGTCGCCTCGATCCACTGTGCCGGGTCCTGCTCGCAATGGCCGGGACGCGGCGAGGAGACCGTCAGTGACCGGCTGCGGCTCGCCACCACGCGCTGCGCGTCGTCGACCAGAACGATTTTGACGGCGGAGGTGCCGAGGTCGATGCCGAGATACATGATGTCACTAGCCTTGCACGTTTAGGATCTTGCGCGTCCGTTGCCTTGTGCATCCACGACATTGCGGCCATGGCGGTCCCGATGTTGGCATGCACCCGTCAATCATGTAACCCCACCCGAAACCTTGCCGGGACGCAACGCCCATGACCACCGCCGCCACCCACGACGCGGGAGCCACCCGCGCGCTGATCTTTGCGCTGCTTGCGCTGGCCTGCGGGCACATGCTCTCGACCTTGCTGCGCACCATTCCGGCGGTCAGCCTCGACCTGATGGCGGCGGATTTCGGCATCGAACCGCAGGCGCTGGCGAGCCTCACCTCGGTCTACCCGTTCGCGTTTGCGGCCGCGCAGATCCCGGTCGGTGCGGCGATGGACCGCTTTGGCGTGCGGCCGGTGTCGCTGAGCCTGCTCGCGGGAACCGTGGTCGGCGCCATCGCGTCGGGGTTCGCAACGGGACCCGAAAGCTTCGCCATCGGGCAGGTGCTGCTGGGCATTGCCACCTCCGGCATGCTGATGTGCCCGATGACGTTGGCGGCCAAGCAATTGTCGGCCGCGCGCTTTGGGCTGTGGTCGGGCGCGATCCTCTCGATCGGCAATATCGGCATGCTGTTGTCGTCGAGTCCGCTCGCCTTCGTGGTCGACACTTACGGCTGGCGCGCCGGGTTCTGGATCTCGGCGCTCGGCGGCGTCGCCGTGGCGCTCGCGGTGTTCCTGCTGGTGCCGAGCCAGCCGGCCGAGCACAAGGACGAGTCCTCGCCGCTGTCGCAGATGATCGAGGTGCTCAGGCTCGGACTGTCGCGGCCCTTGCGCGGCCTGATCGCGCTGGCCCTGGTGTCGCTTGCGACCTCGCTGGTGCTGCGCGGCCTGTGGGGCGGACCGTGGCTGATGCAGGTCAAGGGATTGTCGCGGGTCGAGGCCGGCAACCAGCTCGGCGCGTTCACGCTGGCCATGATCGCAGGTCCGCTTGTCATCGGCATGATCGACCGCAGGCTGGGACGCCGCCGCGCGCTGGTGGCGGGAACGCACCTCGTCGGGGCATTGCTGCTGGCGCTGATGGCGTTAGGGGCCCCGCGCTATGCCATTTCCGTGTTGTCTGGTGTTGCGGTGATGCCGCCGCAATACGACCTCGTGCTGTTCGTGCTCATCGGGCTTGCCACTTCCGCACAGCCGCTGCTGTTCGGCATGTCGCGGCAGCTGGTCGACGCCCAAGTTGCGGGCAAGGCGCTCGCGGCGATCAACCTCGCCTTCTTCCTCGGCGCGGCGCTGATGCAATCGATCACCGGTGCGGTGGCGGCGTTTGCAGGGTTGCCGGCGGTGCTGCTTTTCATGGCAGCCATGCTTGGCATCGGCGCGCTGATCTTTTTGGTCTATACCTCGCCAAGACCGACGATAGAGTAGAGCCCTGCATCAAGGGGACATCTCATGCCTGTCGACACCAAAGCCGCCACCGACCGCCTCTTGCGCTTTCTCGCCGTCGAGGGCGTCACCGGACAGGAGGCCGCGATCGGGCGTGAGCTCACGGCTGCGCTGAAGGAGAGCGGCGTGCCGGCGAAAGCGATCCGGCTCGACGACGCCAATACCCGCATTCCGGTGCCGACCGAGACCGGCAACCTCATCGTCGACCTGCCCGGCCGCGGCGCGCTGCACAACCAGCCGCGCATCATGTTCATGACCCACATGGATACCGTGCCGCTATGCGCCGGCGCCAAGCCGAAAAAGTCGGGTCGCAAGATCGTCAATGATGCGAAGACCGCGCTCGGCGGCGACAATCGCTGCGGCTGCGGCGTGCTGGTGACGCTGGCGGCCGAGCTCGAAAAGCAGCAACTCGATCATCCGCCGATCACGCTGCTGTTCTGCGTGCGCGAGGAGAGCGGGCTCTATGGCGCGCGCCACGTCAAGCTGGACGAGTTCGGCTCGCCGGTGATGGCCTTCAACTATGACGGCGGCTCGGCCTCCAACGTCGTCATCGGCGCCGTGGGTGCCGACCGCTGGACCGTGGAAATCTTCGGCCGCGCCTCGCATGCCGGCGTCGCGCCGGAGCGCGGCATCTCCTCGACCATGATCCTCGCGCTTGCGCTCGCCGACGTGAAGGCCGGCGGCTGGTTCGGCAAGGTGGTCAAGCGCAAGCAGCAAGGCACCAGCAATGTCGGCCCCGTCACCGGCGGCGAGGGAAGGCCCGCGGGCGACGCCACCAACGTCGTCACCGACTACGTGCATGTGCGCGGCGAAAGCCGCAGCCACGACGGAAAGTTCTTCAAGGAGATCACGAAAGCCTACAAGGCCGCGTTCGAGAAGGCGGCCAAGAAAGTCACCAACGCGCAAGGCAAGTCCGGCAAGGTCAAGTTCAAGGCCGAGACCGACTATTTCCCGTTCCGCATGAAGGACAACCTTCCCGTCGTCAGACGCGCGGTGGAGGCCGTGTCCGCCGTCGGCGGCACCCCGAACGTGCGCACCGCCAATGGCGGCCTCGATGCCAACTGGATGGTCCGCCACGGCGTTCCGACCGTGACCTTCGGCGCCGGCCAGAACGAGGTGCACACGATCGACGAGTGGATCAATCTCGACGAATACGACCGCGCCTGCGCGCTGGCCGTGCAGCTCGCGACGATGCGGTGAGCTGCCTTGCATGGCGCGCGCTTGCCGGGCGGTGCGCGTCGGCCTAGCCTGCAAAGAAAACGCAGGGAGGCCGCATGCCGCGCATTTCGACCATCGAGACCGGATTCTACCGGATCCCCCTTCCCGTCACGCTGTCGGACTCGATGCATGGCGACATGGCGGCGTTCGAGCTGATCACCTGCCGCATCCGGGATGCCGATGGCGCCGAGGGCGTCGGCTACACTTACACGGTCGGACGCAATGGCGGCGCCGTCGCCGACATCCTCAAGCGCGAGATCCCGCCGCTCGTCGAAGGCCGCGAGGCCGATGATACCGAGGCGATCTGGCACCAGGTCTGGTGGGCACTGCATTATGGCGGGCGCGGCGGGCCGGCGGTGCTGGCGCTCTCGGCACTCGACATCGCGCTGTGGGATTTGAAGGCGCGGCGCGCGCAATTGCCGCTGTATCGATTGCTCGGCGGGTTCGACGCGCGCGTGCCGTGTTATGCGGGCGGCATCGATCTCGATCTCTCCGTCGAGGCACTGCTCGCGCAGACTGACGGCAATCTCAGCAAGGGCTTTCGCGCCATCAAGATGAAGGCCGGCCGCCCCGATCTCAAATCGGATGTGGCGCGGGTCGCGGCGATGCGACAGCATCTCGGTGACGGCTTTCCGTTGATGGTGGATGCCAACATGAAATGGACGGTCGAGGAAGCGATCCGCGCCGCCCGCGCGTTCCAACCGTATGACCTCACCTGGCTCGAGGAGCCGATCATTCCCGACGACGTCGCGGGCCACACTCGCATCATGCAGGCCGGCGGCGTGCCGATCGCGGCGGGCGAGAATTTGCGTTCGCTTTGGGAGTTCAAGAACTACATCGTCGCGGGCGCGGTGTCCTATCCCGAGCCTGACGTCACCAATTGCGGCGGCGTCTCCGCCTTCATGAAGATCGCGCGGCTGTCGGAGGCGTTCAACCTGCCCGTCACCAGCCATGGCGCGCATGACGTCACCGTGCACCTGCTCGCGGCCTGCCCGAACCGGTCGTATCTGGAGGCGCACGGTTTTGGGCTCGACAAATTTATCGAGCATCCACTGGTGCTGCAGGACCGGCTTGCGCTCGCGCCGGACCGTATCGGCCACGGCATCAGCTTCGATTGGGACGGGCTGGCGAAGCTGTCGGCGTAGACGGGAGCGCGTTGCTGCACGCGAGGCATTCGCTGAGGCTTGATGCAAGCTGCGGTTATTCGGCTATGGTGTCGACGCCGACACACAAGCCGAGAGATTCCCGCCTTGACCCCCGAGCTGCACCAGAAACTGACCGCGTGGCGCCGGCATTTGCATGCGCATCCCGAACTGTCCCTCCAGGAGAAAGTCACCGCGGCCTTCGTGCAGGACAAGCTCACCGAGCTCGGCATTTCCTTCGAGGCCAACATCGGCGGTCACGGCATCGTCGCGACCCTGACGCGCGGCCACGCCCAGGGCCGCGTCGGCCTGCGGGCCGACATGGATGCGCTGCCGATCACCGAAGATACGGGGCTAGCTTACGCTTCGCAAAACCCCGGTGTGATGCATGCCTGCGGCCATGACGGGCATACCGCTTCGCTGCTCGGCGCGGCCGCGCTGCTCGCCGCCGACACCAGCTGGAGCGGGACGGTCGATTTCATCTTCCAGCCGGCCGAGGAAGGTTATGGCGGCTCGCGCGCGATGGTCGCGGCCGGGCTGTTCGACCGCTTTCCGATGCAACGGGTGTTCGGCTTTCACAACTGGCCGGGGCTCGCCGCCGGCACCATCGCGGTCCATGACGGCGTCGTCATGGCCTCCGGCGGGCGCATCACCATCACCATCGATGGCCATGCCGGTCACGCCGGCATGCCGCATCTGACGCGCGATCCGGTGATGGCGGCCGGCCATTTGATCGTGGCGCTGCAATCGATCGTCTCGCGCAGCGTCGATCCGCTCGACACCGCCGTGCTCTCGCTCTGCACGCTCGAAGGCGGCACGGCACGCAACCAAATCGCCGGACGCGTCTCGATCGGCGGCACGCTGCGCTACCATCGCGATGCGGTGAAGGACACCGTTTTGGCGCGGATCGAACAGATCTGCGCCGGGATTGCCACGAGCTTCGGCGTCAAGGTCACGCCCGAGATCGTCATTGGCGTCGGCGTGGTCATCAACACGCCGGCAGAAGCGGATCTCGCGCGCCTCGCGGCGGACACGGTACGGGCCGAGTTGCGGCGCGACCTCGCGCCCAGCATGGCCGGCGAGGATTTTGCCCACTATCTCTCGCGGCGTCCGGGCGCCTTCGTCTGGATCGGCAATGGCGAATTGCGGGATGGCGCCGAGCTGCACGGCCCGCGCTATGATTTCAACGACGCGATCCTACCGGTGGCATCGAGCTGGATGGCGGAACTCGCCAAGGCGGCGCTGGCCTCGAACTAGGCCCGCTCACGAGATCTCGCGCGGCAACTTCCAGCCGGGCTTCGGCTCGAACGTCTCCTCGACCTGCGCGACGTGATAGCCGGCGGGCAGAAGGCGGCCGCCCTCCTCGTCCGCGACCGGTACGTCGGTTACCAGCCCCTCGATCAAGGCGGCTTCCCACACCTCCTTCTCCGTCGGAAAGGGATCGCCGATCTGCTTGTTGCCTTCGAACAGCGCGTACATCGGTTCCGGTCCTGCGTTGATCAAGCTCACGAGCAACGTATCGGCCGCACGGACGTTCCCATCCGGCAAATCGCAATGGATGGACACGTCGAACATGGCGCGCGTTCTGATCGGAACTTCCGGCTGGCATTACGCCTCCTGGCGAGGCCCGTTCTTTCCCAAGGGCGTGACGCTGAAGCAGCAGCTGAGCTACTACGCCGGACAGTTCGACACCACCGAGCTGAACGGGGTGTTCTACCGCACCCCGACGCCGGAGGCCGTCGAGGGTTGGCGGGAGCAGACCGGCCGCGATTTCGTCTTTGCCTGGAAGGCCTCGAAATTCATCACGCACTGGAAGCGCCTGTCGGATCGCTCGGTGAACAGCCTCGAACTGCTGGAGGATCGCATCTCACGGCTCGGCGGCAAGGCCGGCCCGATCCTGTTCCAGCTCCCGCCGCAATTCGAGGCCGACGCGGACCGCCTCGCCGGCTTCTTCAAGCTGTTGTCGCGGAAGCGGCGTTACAGTTTCGAATTCCGTCATCCGAGCTGGTATCAGCCGCGCATCTTGCGGATGCTGGCCGACGAGAACATCTCGCTGTGCCTGTCCGATCATCACGACGCGCCCGCGCCATGGAAGCGCACGGCGGATTTCGTCTATGTGCGCGGGCACGGGCCCAGCGGGCGCTATCACGGGCACTATACGAAACCCACGCTGGCGCAATGGGCGCGGCGCATCAAATCCTGGAAGCGGCAGGGCTGCGACGTCTACGTCTATTTCGACAACGACCAGAAGAGCGCGGCGCCGGCCGATGCACAGGCGTTGAAGCAATTGCTCAACGTGCGGCAAAGCGCGGCGATCACGACGGCAAGCCGCCGTGCAGGTGCCGTTGTTCACCGCTAGACGATGCCGCCTTGCCGGAGCGCCGCGATCGCGGCCTTGTCGTAGCCGAGCTCGGTCAGGATAAGATCGGTATGCTCGCCGAGCGTGGGCGGGCGCATCGCGATTTCGCCGGGCGTTTCCGACAGGCGGACGGCGGCGCGTGCCACCGGTGCGGGCTTCGGCAGACCTGGATAGTCGACGTCCTGCATGAATCCGGCGGCGCGGACGTGCGGATGATCCAGCGCCTGCTGCGGGCTCAGCACGGGGCCGGTCGGAATCATGGCCTTGCCCAGGGTGTCGACGGCTTCCTGCGTGGTGCGCTCGGCGCACCAGCGCGCCATGCGCTCGCTGATGACAGGGCCATTGTTGCCGCGGCTGATGTCGTCGGCAAAGCGCGGATCGTTCAGCCAGACCTCCTCCTCGCCCATCAGTTTCGCCCAGCGCTTGAACAGCGGATGCCCCGTGACCTGGCACAGCACCCAGCCGTCCCTGGTGCGGTAGATGTCGGCAGGCGCCGCGGTCTGGCCGAGATTGCCTGTCGGCACGCGATTGACGTTGATGACGGCCTGCTCGATCAGCGTCGCGTTGGTGAAGGACAAGGCGGTTGCGAGCAACGCGCCCTCGACGATCTGCCCGCGCCCGGATTTGCCGCGCTCGATCAGTGCGGCGAGCGTGCCGAACGCGCAATGTAGCGCGGTCCCGAAATCGACCCAGTTGACCGCGGCCCGGTAGGGTGGATCGCCGGCGCCCGTCATGTACACCGAGCCCGACATGACCTGGCCGACACCATCGAAGCCGACACGGTCGGACCATGGCCCCGGCCCGCCAAACGCGGTGGCCGTCGTCAGGATGATGTCCGGCTTGATCGCCTTGAGCGAATCGTAGTCGAGCTTCATCGCGCCCAAGGTCTGCGGCGGCAAATTGGCGACGACCACGTCCGCGGTCGCAATCAGGCGGCGCATCACCTCCTGTCCTTCCGGCTTCATCGGATCGAGCGTGAGGCACTTCTTGTTGCGGTTGACTTGAAGAAACAGCGCGCCTTCGCCAGTTTCGCCGACCGGCGCCACGAAACGATCCTCGCTGCCGTCGCGCTTCTCCACGCGAATGACCTCGGCGCCGAATTCGGCCAGCAAGGTCGCGCAATAGGGCCCCGCGATATAGCGCCCGAAATCAAGAACGCGGACGCCCGCCAGAACCCCTCCCATCGATCTCTTTCCTTTGTGCTTTTTGTCAGCTTACAGGGATTGGCATTTGCGGCAAGGTGGCAATGGACGCCATGCCCCACCCTCGAGATGTGATCGGCGAATCATTTCGACTGGCGGAAATTGTGCTCTAGTATGGACCTGTCCCTCCCCCATCAGAGCCCCGTCCATGCCGCAACAATTCGATCGATCCAAAGAAGATCTCGGCAACGCGATCCATTTCGAGCACGTCAACATCCAGGTCCCGGACCAGCGCCTCGCCACGCTGTTCTATGTCGCAGGTCTCGGGCTCACCCGGGATCCGTATCTGATGGTGTCCGACACCAACATGTGGATCAACGCCGGACGGAGCCAGTTTCATTTGCCGAGCGGCCGGCCGCAGGTGCTGCGCGGTCATGTCGGACTCGTCATCGCGGGCCGCGAGGCGCTGCTGGCGCGATTGGCGTCGGTCGCCAAAAAGCTCGAGGGCACCGCGTTCGCCTTCGCCGAGCATAACGACCATGTCGAGGCGATTTGTCCGTGGGGCAACCGCCTGCGCTGCTACGAGCCCGACGCCGCGCGCTTCGGCCGTGTCGCGCTCGGCGTTCCCTATGTCGAGTTCGACGTGCCGGTGGGATCGGCCGCTCGCATCTGCGCCTTCTACCCCGAGATCATGGGCATGCCATCCGAGTTACGGAACGGCGACGGTACGGTTGCCGCCGTGAAGACCGGCCGCGACCAGCATCTGTTGTTTCGCGAGACCGATCGGCCGCAAGGCGACTATGACGGCCACCATGTGCAGATGTACATCACCGATTTTTCCGGCCCTTACCGCAAGCTGCTGGCGCGCGATTTGATCTCGCGCGAGGACAATCAGTACCAGTACCGCTTCTGCGACATCGTCGATCTCGACAGCGGCAAGCCGCTGTTCACGGTCGAGCACGAGGTGCGCAGCGCCACCCACCCGATGTTCATGCGGCCGATGGTCAATCGCAATCCGGCGATCAACAACCGCAATTACGCGTTCGGTCACGATCAGGCGTCTTGGGCGATGGGACCGGATCAATACGAGGGATAGGTGATAACCAAGTCCCGGGCGGCTCCGCTGAGTGGAGCCGCCACACGTTGCGTGCGCTCCGGTGGGACGGGCATGCCCCACCTTTCGCATCAGACGGGTGAGCGTCCCGTCAGAAGTGGACCTCGGTGCGCATGCCAAGAACCACGGCGTTGTCGGTCTTCACGCCCGCCGCGTTATAGCCGCGCCCACCGGGATTGATGACATACTGAGCGTCGAACTTGAGGTTCAGCCAGCCGGTCGCCTGCCATCCGTACCAGACTTCAAGCGGCACTTCGTTGCCGCCGGCGTTCGGACTGAGGGCAGCCGTGTTCACGTGCGTCGTGCCGACCGCGAAGCCGACTTCGTCCTGGGGACGCCAGGAGAACGTTCCGGTATGCCTGAAGCCCAGGGCGATCTGGTAATCCTGGTACGAGGTCCGGTGATCGGCAACGGTCGTATTGAGGAAGGTGTACCAACCTACCGCACCGGGACCGTCAACGGTCAATCGTTGCAGGATCGATTCGTAGACACCGTAGCGGCCGCGTTGATCGCTGATATTTTGATCGGGCACACCACCGACGCCCGGGATGGTGCCGATAACACCCGGAAGGCCGCCATCAATGGACGAGGCGCTGTCGTACCAGCCGCCGAGTCTCCAGGTCCCGGTCAAGGGGCCCTTCGGCGTCCAGACCAACTCCACCGGCACCATCACGCCACTGGCGGGGTTCGAGGCGGGAATGCCGGGCAAGAAGTAGACGCCCGGGTCTGACGTCGTCAGGTAACCCGGATTGGCATCGTAGACACCGACCGACACCGTGAATTCCGGCGCGATCTTGTAGTGGACGACACCGGCCCACTGGCTCACCGGCCAATTGTAGATGTAGCCGCCCTGGATGTTGCCGGGCTGACCGCCGCAGAAGGTCAGGTTGATGAACTCGCACAGGCCGAAGAAGAAGTCGGAGCCGACCGGAAGACGGCCGCCCTTGAGTTCAAGGCTGTCATCGAAAAGCTTCTGCGAGTAATAGAGCTGCGTCAGGCGCAGAATATTGCCGCGGCCGAACACTTCGTTGGTCAGCTGCAGGGCGGGAATGTCCGCTTCGGTATTCAGATTCTTGCCGAAGCGGTCGACCAGCGTGAGACCGACGGTGCCGCCGGGAATGCCGGCGAGTTTTCCCATGTCCAGCTTCGCGCCGAACCACAACTGGCCGGCGTTGGCCGCGGTATTCCTGCTTCCGCCGGAGACATTGCCGACCGATTCGTTACCGAGCGTCAGGCCGACATCGATGCCCTGCTCCTTCAGCCTGGTCCTGCCGAGATCGCCGAACAGATACGGTCTCGTCCAGAAATCGTCAGCCGCATAAGGAACAGGCGCAGCTTTCGTCGAAAAGTCGGCCGCATACACTCCACCGCAAAACAGCGATGAGAAAGCAATCCCCACACCGCACACCCCTGCGGTGTTCATAAACCTGCGCAACATTTTACTCGTCCTCCCGCCGTCTCAGGCTTTACTTGTTTCGCCTCACGCCCCTGCCCAAAGCCCTCGAGCCTGGAACGCGCTCCCTCCCCCAGCGGCCGCCGACCAGGCAGCCTTGTGTCAACTGGAGCGTGGATCTGTCATGCCCGATCAACCGTTCTCGCCGGCAATGCATCCGCGGCGCGCGGTGACGTGCCCTGGACTTGCTCCGCCAATGTCGATTTCGGCGCAGTGCGGGCGACGCCGGCCAGTGCCAGCTTGCGCCGCCGTCGCGCCTGCAATTGCTGATCCGCCAACACGCCGATCAGAATGACCGTCCCCATCACCGCGAAGTTCAGCGAATTCGGGATGCCCAGGATATTCACCAGGTTCTGCAGCACCTGCAGCAGCGCCGTGCCCAGCACGATACCGAGAATGGACCCCTCGCCGCCGCGCAGGCTGCACCCGCCCAGCACGGCGGCAGCAATCGCGTAGAGCTCGTAGAAATTTCCGAAGGAGCTCGGCGACACCGAGTTCGTGTAGAACACGAACAAGACCGTCGAAACTCCGGCGAGTCCGCCGCTGATGATATAGGCGGTTGCGATCACGATATTGGTGTTGATGCCCGAGAAGCGTGCCGCCTCCTCGTTCTTGCCGACGGCATAAAGCCAGCGCCCGTAGACCGAGCGGTGCAGCAGCACGCCAAGGATCAGCGCAAGGATGATCAGGAGGATGAAGGTGTTCGGGATTCCCGCCAAATGGCCCGAGGCGATGTTGCTCAGTGTCGCCGCCTCGTCGCCGTAACCGAAGCCGCGGGTCGAATCGCTCGTGTAATAGCGGGCGGCGCCGCGATAGATCAGCAACCCACACAGCGTCACGATGAAGGGCTGCATCTTCAGGCGGGTGATCAGGAACCCCTGGATGCCGCCGAGCACCAGCCCGCCCAGCAGCACGGCCAGCAGTGCCAGGGGCCACGGCACCTGGTAGGTCGTCAGAAGATCCACGAACACGACGCCGAGCAGCGCAAACATCGAGCCGAGCGACAGGTCGATGCCGCCGGTGATGATCACGAGTCCCTCGCCGAGCGCGAACACACCGAAGAGGCCGATCAGATTGGCCATGTTCAAGAGGTTCACCAGCGACAGGAAGGCGGGATTGATCGCGCCGGTGATGGCGGCGATCACCACCAGCAGCAATGCCAGACCGAGCTCTTTCCTGATCATGGCGCGGCCGCTTCCGCGGTTTCCAGCGCCTGGCCCATGGCTAGCCGCAACACGTTGTATTCGCTGAACTGCTCCCGCTCGAGCACGCCGCTGACGCCGCCTTCATGCATGACCGCCACGCGGTCGGAGACGCCGATGACCTCCTCCATGTCCGAGGAGATCATCACGATCGCGACGCCCTGGTCGGCAAGCTCGCGCATCAACGCGTAGATCTCGCCCTTGGCGCCGACGTCGATGCCGCGGGTCGGCTCGTCGAAGAACATCACGCGCGGCTGCATGGACAGCCATTTGCCGAGCACGACCTTCTGCTGGTTGCCGCCGGAGAGCGTCACGGCCTCCATATCGATGCTTGGCGCCTTGATGGAGAGGCGCCTGACCTGCTCTTTAGCGACCTTGCGCTCGGCCGCGCCGCTGACCAGCCACATCCGCGCGTGATCCAATAGGCTCGCCAGCGTCATGTTCTCGCGGATCGGCAGCTCCAGCACGAGCCCGGATTTCTTGCGGTCCTCCGGCACCAGATAGATGCCTTGGCTGATCGCGTCGCGCGGCGATGCGACAGCGACCGGTGCGTTGTCGATCCTGATCTCGCCGCCCAGCAGCGGGTCAATGCCGAAGGCGGCGCGGGCAAGAGAAGTGCGGCCAGCGCCCACGAGCCCCGCCAGTCCCAGGATCTCGCCATGCCGCACGGAAAGATCAACCTGCCGGTCGGGAAAGGCCGATGTCACGGCGCCGACGATATCGCAGCCGCCCGGCCGCGGCGCCTGTTTCGGCGGGGTATGCAGCGCTTTGAGGTCGCGACCGATCATCAACCGGATCAGCGCGGCATGGCTTAGCTCGTTCCGCGCCAGCTCTCCCACGGTGCGACCGTCACGCAGCACCACGACGCGGTCAGCGCAGGTCATGATCTCTCCGAGCCGGTGAGAGATATAGATCACCGAAATGCCGTGCGCCTTCAGATCGGCAATCACCTCCAGCAGCCGTTCGGTCTCCGAGATCGTCAGGCTGGAGGTCGGCTCGTCCATGATGATCACGCGGGCGTCGATCGAGAGCGCCTTGGCGATCTCCACCATTTGCCGCTCGGCGATGGAGAGGTCTTCGACCAGCGTATCCGGCGCAAAATCGGCACCCAGCCGCTCCAGCAGCGGGGTCACCCGAGCACGCATCTCGGCATTGTCCACCAGCTTCAGCGGCCCGCCCATCAGCTTCTCGCGCCCGATGAACACGTTGGCTGCGACGTCGAGATTCTCGAACAAGTTCAGCTCCTGGTGCACGAAGGCGATGCCGGCCCGCGTCGCCTCGGTCACCGTGGTTCGGGCATACTCGCTGGTGCCGATGCGGATCACGCCTTCGCTCGGCGCGATCACGCCACCCAGCA
This sequence comes from Bradyrhizobium sp. 155, assembly GCF_023101105.1. Classification (NCBI taxonomy): domain Bacteria; kingdom Pseudomonadati; phylum Pseudomonadota; class Alphaproteobacteria; order Hyphomicrobiales; family Nitrobacteraceae; genus Bradyrhizobium; species Bradyrhizobium sp. 155. The sequence goes on from NZ_CP064704.1 coordinate 5,593,639, forward strand.
CGCGCATCAGCGTCGATTTGCCGGCGCCGTTCTCGCCGATCAAACCCAACACTTCGCCGCGATAGACGCGCAGATTGACGTCGTCGAGCGCCCTGACCCCGGGATAGGTCTTGCTGATCCCGCTGAGCTCCAGCAGTGTCTCTGCCATGTCTCCGCTTTCCTCCCGCCCAAAGCCCGGCCACCGCGGCGGCCGGGCCGTGAAGCACGCTGAAGTCACTTCTTCAGCAGCTCCTTCAGATGAGCGGTAAACTCCGCAACGTTGGACGTGCTGACCACCTGGGTCGGCACGATCAGCTTGCTGTCGGCCGGAATCCAGGACTTGTCGCCGTTCAGCGTCTTGATGATGTTGATGGCGGAGAGATACCCGAACTCGTACGGCTGCTGCACGACAGTGGACTCGATCGTCCCGTCGGATATTCCCCGCAGCGTGCGCTGATCTTCGTCGAAGCCGACTATTTTCACCTTGCCGGCCTTGCCAGCCGCCTTGACTGCGTCATAGATCAGCGGAGTCTCGTAGCTCCAGAGGCCGGACAAAAGCGCGATGTCGGGATATTTGACCAGCACGTTCTCCATGTTCGCCTTGGCCTTGGCGAAGTCCACCTGGTCGGTGAACACGTCGACCAGCTCGACCTTGGTGCCGGCGATCGCGTCCTTGATACCCTGCACCCGCTCGCGGGCGTTGTCCGCGTCCATCGTGCCGACGAACAGCGCGATCTTGCCGCCGTTCGGCAACGCCTTCTTGATCTCCTCGCCTGCCTGGCGCCCGGCCGCGACGTTGTCGGTGCCGATATAGGCGAGACGCTTGCTCTGCGGCGCGTCGCTATCCGTCGTGATCAACACGGTCTTGGCCGCAACCTTGTTGAGCTCTTCGGTTGCGTGCGGCGCATCGTCGACCGAGATGGAGATGCCGGCGACGCCGCGCACCAGCAGGTCATCCAGCTCGCGCCGCTGGCCCGCCGCCGTCGCTTCGTTCGTGACGATCAACTGGATGTCGTATTCCGGGTGCTCCTTCTGAGCCTTTTCGAGCCCCCGGCCGGCGATCGTCCAGAAATCGGCCGCGGCATTGGTGACCAGCGCGATGGTCTTTTTCTGCTGGGCCTGCGCCGCCCCCGTGGCGATGGCCAGCGCAGCTGCGGTCGCAAACAGCGACACCATTAGTTTTTTCAGCGATTCGTTCATGTACACCTCCCTTGGGTCACCCCGTTCAGGGGTTTCACAGCGCTTATGCGCTATCTTTTATTTACGTCGCGAACAAATGTCGCAGGGCAAACCAGCCGGATCAGGATGTACTTGCCCCTTCTTCAAGTCTAAATAGTACAGACGGTACGATAATAGTAAATATGGCTGCTGAAAACCGAATCCGATTGTGCTTTTCTGGTCACACACGCATCCCATCCCTCAATTAAATTTACCTGATGAATTAAAGAGGCAGCATGGTTGACCAAATTGAGCCGTCCAGACGCGTGTCAAACACCGCCCGTGAATCCAACCGCGGCCGTCTCGTCGATGTCTTGCGACGCCAAGGGCCGCTGCCGCGCGTGGCGCTCGCCCGGAGTACAGGGCTGAGCTTCCCGGCCGTTTCCGGCCTGACGTCGCGGCTGATCGCAGAAGAGTTGCTCTGTGAGAGCGAGACGGCGGCAACGCCGTGGTCCGAGGACGGCGAGGAAGAAGATGCGGACGGGCTGAATGGCCGCCGCCGCGGCCGGCCGGCCGTGCTGCTGACCCTGAATCCGGAGTTCGGGCGCATCGCCGCGGTCTCCGTGCGCATGAACCTGATCGAGACGCTGATCGCGGATTTCCGGGGCTCCGGCGTCGCGCAGTCGCGACTTGCACTGTCGACGCGCGCGCTCGATGCAGGCGCGCTGCGCGATCTCGTGATTGCGCAGATCAATGCGCTGCTCGATGCGACGGCGACGCCGCGCCATCGGCTGTTGGGAATCGGGATTGCGCTGCAAGGCATCGTGAACGTCGACACCGGCACGACACTGTGGAGTCCCGCGCTGTCGATCACCGAAGTCGATCTGGCGACGCCGATACGTCAGGCGTTCGGCGTCGATGTCGTCATGGCGAACGACGCTGTCGCGGTCGCGCTCGCCCTCACGGCCGCCGAACCGGCATTGGCGCAAGGCCTCTCGGCCACGATCATGGTCGGTCACGGCATCGGGATGGGCGTCGTTGCCGATGGTGAAGCACGTTGGGGCGCCGGCAGCGAGATCGGCCATGTCAAGCTGGCGCCGGACGGGCCGCAATGCCGCTGCGGCCAGCGCGGCTGTATCGAGGCTTATCTTGCCGATTACGCGCTCTACCGCGACGCCCGCACCTTTCTCGATCTGCCGCCGGCGGACTCGCAGCAGCCATCGGAGGGACAGATGGCCCTGTTGCGCGAGCGCGCGCTGGGCGGCGATCCACGTCTCGAGCACCTATTCCTGCAGGCGGGTCGCGCGCTCGCCGAGGCGGTCGCAGCAACGATATCCGTGCTGCGGCCGCACCATGTCATCCTGGCGGGTCCAGGCCTGATGGCATTCGACATGATGCGCCACGCCTATGAGGAGCGGCTTGAGCAGGCGGTGTTGCCATGGCTGCTCAGGTCCACGGCGATCCATCTGCGTCCAAGCGAATCGGCGGTCATTGTCGAGGGCATGGTGCGACGGACGCTGCGGGTCGTGGACCAAAACCATATGGAAGCGACCGAGTAAGCGCCGAGAGCTAAGCGCTGGCTGGGGCGGGAGGGATCGAACCTCCGAATGGCGGAATCAAAACCTGCCCGATTATATAGTGATTTCAAGGCGCATTTGGAAAAAATGGTCGAAACACGCTCCAGTAATTTCAGTAGGTTGGCTAGTGTTTCCAAATGAAAAGGGGGCAGCTAGCGATCGATCGAGCAACGCAGCTGCCCTTCAGATTCGCTTAGTCATGGCGCGCGCTATCACGCATGCAAGCGCCTTGGCGTAAGCGTCTGAAGAACCCGATAAAGCGGCTCATTGAGAGACAGCCACAGCGGTAGAACAACCAATAACGTACCGGTCGCACCCTGGGCTTAACCAGCTGAAATTGGGCATTCGTCGCACGACATGGTGCCTCATTGCACTGTCTATGGTCCGCGTGGTCGGAACGTGCATTCGCGGGGCGAACCTTGGCATCTGTTGGTGCCCTATCTCCTGAAGCTATCCTCAGAACGGTTCACGGCGCGGCCTGGCGCCTTTTTCGTTCCGATTGATCCAATCTTCGGGTACCCTATTCTATCCGCGTCGGCGGAACTGCTGAAGTTGATAGATGGCTCCACGGAGAATGGAGATGGGCCGGCTCGATAAGCAGATGGATCCCTTCCACCCTGCCGCTCATCTGACTACGGAGGATCGCGTCCCCGAGGATCTAGAGCTTGAGCAAGTCGACACGGCGTCGTTAGTTGATCCGGCCCGAGAGGAAGCCGCCTCGTCGCCCGCGCATTTTGGGTCAGGCCGGTCGGCGGCAAGCGTAACGGGCTCTACCGACTGGATGCACCGAGCACGCCGCATCTGGCGGAGCCATCTCCAGCGCGAACAACTCCCCCGGACGGCCGGACGGTCGATGGGAAACTTTGAGCGGTGGTTGATCGCATTGCTGAGCGTCGGCTTTGTCGTGGGCTGCGTTTGCGCGATCATTGTCTTCATGCAGGCCAACGCGCGCAAATTGGAGATCGCAGCACTGCAACGTGACATCATCGCGCTCAAGCTACGCGTAGCCAGGCTCGATCAGATCGCAAGCACCAATGAGATACGTGAAAAAGCAAGCAGTGAAACATCCAAGCCGCCGTCGGAGACCCGTCCTGACCAGGCTCCGCTCATCCTATCACGTGAAGAGATTCAGCTTATCCGAGACTATATCAAGCCTGCACCAGTTGCAGGCTCCGCGACTGCGACGATCAAGGTCGGCGAACCCGTCGTGGGAGACACCGTTCCGTTTCCCTCTCCGATCACGGAGAAGGTGCGGAAACTGCTCGGCGCACGATTTACCGTTCGCAATGGCGTTGTTGTCATCGTCCGCAGCGGCAGCCGTCACGCTGATGCTGTGATTGGGCCAAATTGACGAGAACTGGCCGTGATCGCAGTATCCGGTCGATTGCTTATGGCTGGTTGTTTGGTGGTCTTTCAATGAACCGCCGGCTGCCATTGAGAAGCTCGAGGTTGTTGGCGATGACCGGATTACCTGGGTCGAGTGAATAGGCCTTCTCGAATTTCCGTCGCGCTGCATTCAGATTGCCGCGCAGCATGTACGAATATCCCTGGTCATTCAGAATCTGAACGGTTTCGCCTCCCAGCCGGATCGCTTGCGCATAGGCCTGATCGGCCAGATCGAAACGACGCAGCTTGTCGTAGCTCGCTGCGAGACCAATCCAGGCGGTGACGTCCTTGGGTGATTTCTCGACGGCGTCCTTGAAATAGCGCTGTGAGAGCCCGTAACTGCCGCGATTGTAATGCTCCAGCCCCAGCCGCACAGGCTCGTCCGACGGGTAGTACTTGACGTCGGTCGGCTCCTGCACCGGGTCCCCACCCGGTGGGTCTACGGGAGCCACGACGGCAGCCACCCTCGTGGTCTGGTCACATGCCGCAAGGCCTGGCGCCAGCCAGCAACAGGTCAGCAGTAGAATGGCACGTCGCATAATTTTTTGTCCCCCGCCCGGCCCAGCGGACTCACTGCACCGCACTCAATGTCCCGTCGCTGAACTCAACTACCAAAAGCCGCTACCTGCCCCCTGCCCCGCCGACTGGCACCGATATGCCCGACGATGCTCCCGCTCCCAATCCAGTTACGTTGACATTCTGCGTGACGGGCGGGCGCTGGCCCATTAGTTTCGTCGGATCACCGTTATCGGGAAGCTGATCCACCGGCTGTTGCTGGTTGCCGTAGCGCGTCACGGCCGAGCCCACACGTCGCGCGTCATACGCGATCCGGCGATCGCCCACGTATCGCGGCCATGGGTGGATGGTATGGGTCACGGCGTTGACCTGCTTGGCATCGCCGGCGGTCATCGTGATGCTGTTGGAACGCTGAAAGTAGCGGTCCACCTCGTCATGACCGGCGACGCCGTAACATCCCCCGAGCAGGATGGGCGCAAACAGAACCAGATGCCTGATCGTCATCTCGCGCGTCCTTTAGTTTAGAGTTTTGACGACCGTCTGATCGGCACTAGCGGCCGGGACGACGATGGGGGCCCGGACTTCAGGCGCGATGATGTGGCCATACGGTCCCTTCACTTCGCCTCCGGAATTGACGTAGTCATTGTAACGCTTGCGGACTTCCATCTGACCATTGAGGAAGAAATCGACGTCGTTGGCCGGCAGGCGGGAGTCGAGCGGCGAGGCCAATTGCTGACCGGGCGCCGCCGGCGCGACCAGGCGCGGCGTCACGATGATCACCAGATCGGTTTCTTCCTGCTGATAAGATTTGCTGCTGAACAGGCTTCCAATCACCGGCACCGAACCGATCCAAGGTAACTGCGAAACGTCCTGGCGATTGCGGGTCTGCAACAGGCCGGCGATGGCAAAGCTCTGGCCATCGCGCAACTCCACCGTGGTTCGCGCGTCGCGACGGGTCAGCGCAGGAACGGTCGTCCCCTGGATCGTCACCGCGTTGGCGAAATCAAGTTCGCTGACCGACGGCTCGACCCGAAGATTGATCACACCGCGCGAGAGCACAGTGGGGACGAAGGCGAGCTCAACACCGAACTTCTTGTAGTCGATCGTGATGGTGGGAAAGCCGTTTGTTGTCTGGGTCGGTATCGGTACCGGAAACTCACCGCCGGCAAGAAAGCGCGCGGCATCGCCGGACAGCGTGGTCAGATTTGGCTCCGCCAGCCGGCGTGCCAACCCCTTGGTTTCCAGCGCCGAGATCAATAGGTCCACCGAGCCGCCGCTGCTGGTTCTGACAATGCTGGTCAACAAGCTTCCGAACGGGGCCGGCGCGATGCCCCCCGCTGTACCGGCGAGCGTTCCCAGAGTTCCTAGTACCGGAAGGCTACCCGTCGGGGGAGCGCCGACATCCCCTCCCCCGGCACCGAGAGGACCGTTGGCGGTATTGATCCCACCAATCGGTGATCGACCGGCGGCGGTCACACGACCCAGCCCGGTGTTACCAACGTTCGTGCCGTTGGCATTGGCCGCATAAAGATTGACACCGAGGTTGCGGCCGGCTTCTCGGTTGACCTCGAGGAAGCGCACCTCGAGCATCACCTGTTGCGGGGCCGCGACGCTCATCGCGTTGACGACGACCCCCCCTTTCGCGACCGTGCTGGTGGCGATCGCCATGGCCCGCTCGGCCGTAACTGCGTCGGCCGCGACCCCGCTGAGCACCACCTGGCCCTCGGAAGCCGACACGCGGATACCTTGCCCGCCGGTGCTGGTCCGGATGTTCTGCTGCAGATTGCCGGTATCGATCACGACCTCGACGTCGAGAATCCCGATCTGCTTCATCGAGCTGTCGAACAGGATGACGTTGGTAGTGCCGGTCTGCTTGCCCTGCACGTAGATGAGGTGATCGCTCAGCGACTTCACGTCGACGATGTCAGACGAGCCCGCCACGATCGTCGCAAAGGCCGTGTCGACTTTGAAGGTACGTGACTTGTTGAGGACGAGCTTGACCCGCTGGACGTCGTTCATCTCGCTGACGATGACGCCGCCGGATGAGCCCCGCCGGTCTGCAGCCGCCGCGCGGTCAGCGAACCCAGACGAGGCGAGCGCCGCGCCCAGACCCATCACGCCGAAGGCGAGAAGCCTCCCGACCTTGTTACCCGAAACGCCATCGCCACTCATCCGAGTCCCCCACTGCGATCCACGAAGATTCCCGCAAATCTACGTGCTCGACGTCCTCAACATTTCCCCTCTGCGCACCACGTCGCAGAGCTTACAATCTGTCCCACTACAATTCGTTACTTCGTGTTTCCAAGATCATCCTCCCTGATGCAGGCAGCTTGCAAGACGAGATACTTACCGCACCGCCGCAAGCGGAAAGAAAACTCTTCAATGTTGCCAGCGCGCATCATTCCCACTGGCTGTGGGGAACTATCCCGCCGCACGAGTGCAATTGGCGCGCGCTTGCGTCGCGGCATTTGCTATCGAAGGACATTCGGTCGCACGCTCGGAGATTCGCTTGGCCGAGTGCAAATCCCTCTGGTGAAATTCCGCACCCGCGCGTTTGACCAAACTCGACCAACTTCTTAATCCCCGATCGAAAAGCGGACGCCCGAACGGCGTGGCCACGTAGCGCTGTCGGGCGAAACATGTCAGGCGTGCTGCCATATTCGCCCCTAGAAGGGAATCTGGTTGGAGGCGCTCGGCGCATTGAGCGCTGTGCCCCATATGGGCATCAGCATCGTAAACTTTGCTTGGGAAGCTGTAACACTCAAGCTGTTGCTGTTGGCCCCCACGGTCAGCGTTGGCGTCAGACCTCCGAAAAACAGGAAGGGAGCCGCGTTCTTCTTGGCGGCGGTGGACAGGGGATCCCCGGTGCAGCCGGCCGGCGACTGCGGCGGGCTTTGAAGCAAGGCAGGCGTATAGCAGCTGATCATGACCGCACGGGCGCCAGCACTCGCAAGCGTCCGCAAGGATTGCATCGTGATGGCATAGCGCCCAAGATCGAAGATGACGAACATCAATGTGAAAAGCGCCACGAACACCACGATGAATTCAAAGGGCGCGATACCGCGATTGTCGAGCTTTCTCATCATTGCACCAAAGCGACAACTTGGGTGTAAATGATGGTGGCCGGCGCACAGCCTTGCGTGCTGAGGTAGCCGCCACCGCTCATGTCGATCGTTTTGGCGATCACTTGCGAACAGGTCGTATTCGCACTTGAAGTCGTACCGGCCCAGCTAACGTCGACCTTGGGAAAGTAGATAGCCCCGCCCAGGCTAACCTGGCCGCCGCCGTTTATAGTGACCTTGTTGCTGGTCTTGCTCGGGGCCTGATCATCAATCAGGACGCCATTTAGATCAGAGGAGAAGGTGTTAGTGGCAGGTGCGGATAGATCAGCCGTCCCCCCGTTGATGGTGAGCTGCGAGTCTCCGAGCAAGACGAGGGTTACGCCTGCGCCTTTCAGTTGTCCGCCGGTCATCTTTATATTTGCTTTGTAGAAGAAATATGTTCCCGGATCCAAAACGTACTTGTCGCCATTCTGCACCGTGAAATTGCCGTAAGCTCCAGTCCCGGCGCTATTGGGCGCGCAATGCTTCCACCCATCCGCCTGAAGGGTGCAGGGCATACTTGTATTGCCCGTCCTGCTGTTAAACGATGCGGTGTCCAGTTTGCTGAGCGGATTGCTAGCGTACGTCATGAAATAGTTGTGCGGCACGCTGACATTGCTGCAGCTGCCCGTGGGGGTGCAGCCACTTACACCATAAACTGCCCATCCCGAGCCGGTGAACGTTGGAGTGCTGGCAAGTTGAACACTGCTATCCGACATCAGCGCGCAGCCGGTTCCGTTGTTGCTGAGGTTGCCAGCAAGCTTGAGCGCGCCTGAGTCAGGTCCAAGCGCCAGGACGCAGGCCTTTGTCGGCTGCTGAACCATGGCAATCGCTTGGGCGGGGATGTTGACGGTTGTCAAACCCAGCACTGCCGCCAAGTACGCCGGTTGTTGCTGGCTGACCCTGGCGCGAACGGCATTGCCGGTGCCTGCAGGTGGCGTTGTGAACGCGCCCGCATTGTAATCGCCGATATCGATCTGCACGGCCCGCGAGGTTCTGGTCGGTAGGCTCGTCGGACAGTTTCTCCCCGGATAGCCGGTAGCGTCGTTGGGACTGTAGTTGCAAAACCCGTTCTGTGCCGCGAATTCCTTGCCGCGATAATCCACTGTCTGGGTTTCGCAGGCCGCGCCCGCCATCGTACATGAAAGCCGCAATGCGCCCGAATAGGCCGCCGAGTCCGCGGCGTTCTGCGCGTGCTGGCGGGTGACGTACCACGATCCGGCCTCGGCCCCGATCGCGACTACTCCGATGAGCGGCACGAGAGCGATGACTGTTGCTAATGCGGCGGAACCTCGTTGGGAACGGAGCAGATCACGCATGGAAACACCCTACTGGAAGCGTTCTGAGTGACGCAGCGTGTACGTGCAGGTGGTCGGACACAGCAGCGAACCCACAAAAGGCGGGCGTGCCCCAAGCGGGGCCAAAGTGACGGTTGTCGAAAATGTAATGTACTTTGGAGAAGCAAGATTGCTCGGCGAACAGGTGGCCCCTGCGTCGCCGCACAAAACCTGAAGGTTGCTGATCGCATGACCTGCGACTGTGGTCTGTAGCCCTGTCTTCCAGCTCACCGTGCCGTCAGGGGCGAGCGGATTAGCGTACTGCACATACTGCCCGAAGGAGCGCAATGCGCTCCATGCGGAGATAAACTGGAAGCCCGCAGCAGCCAGGTCGGCGAGCGGCACAAGCAGGAACGACGCCAAGAAAATGTAGACGATCATGGCCTCAAGCCCGACGGCGCCGCGTTGATCCACGATCAACGACTTCTTGTGGCTCATGAGTTGACCTCCACCGATACTCACCCTTCCGGTCTCCGACCGGAACAGCACTCACCAAACGTAAGGGACCACTCTCCAGCGCGATGCTTCGTAACCGGAATATTCCGGGCAGTTGCGACGAAGCAGGTCCTCTTCGTAATAAATGCGGCAAACCTGAACGCCGATATGCAAGACGAGCAAGGCCGCTGTCAGCGGCGTCGGGCTTCTCAGCACCACGCCCAACACGGCGATTTCCTCCGCAAGGTAGAGCGGGTGCTTGATCCACCGATACGGGCCCGTTTGCACCACGTTGCGCGCCTGTGGCACCAGACTGAACGACCTGCCAAGATGTCGGATGGTGACCAGCATCATGATCATGCCGATCAACACGCACGCGGTGGACGCCAGGTTTGGTAACGCCTTGTCGGTTTCGCCGAAGAAGGCGATCGTCCACGGCATGTAGGTACCGACGAACGCCGCTATCCTTGGCAGACGGCCGTTCGCTTGCGCCTTCGCCGGAGGCCGCGTGATGATCAACAGCGCCAGGAGCACGTAGAAGACAGCGAGGCAAACACTCGACAGGAGCGACGGCCAGGGATCATGAGCCGACGATCCGATCTTGATGGCGACGCCAAGCGCCAGCAACATGAACCACATGCCGCCGAACAGTTGCATCGTCCGATCGTAAGAGGAGGTTTTCGACAGGGCAATCGTGCTCATGGCTACTTACCGAAGCTGGCGAACGAACGCACGAGGTGCAGAATGGGACTTCCTCCCAAAATGACGAACATGGCTGGAAGCAGGAACAACACCATCGGAATAGTCAGCTTGGCGCCCAACTTGTGTGCTCTTTCTTCAAGCTTGGTAATACGTTCGCGCCGGAGGTCGACAGCGACACTCCGCAGAGCCTGGCCCACCGGCGTTCCGTATTGCAGGCTTTGGGCGACCATGAGTCCGAACCGGCGGAGCCCATCCGACGTAGATCCCAGTTTATCGAATGCGTCGCTGCGCCTTGGCAGGATTCGGAGATCATCAAGAAGGCCGCTCATGACCCGGGCTATAGCAGGATTGGTCTCATGCATTTCTTGCGCTACGCGTGCCAGCCCGCTTTCCAGGCCCATTCCCGATTCGCTGCACACAACCAGCAAATCGATCATATCCGGCGTGCCCAGTCGAATGGCGGCATCAAACCGCCGCTTCAGCACCGCCAGTATCAATCGCGGCGCTAAAATGCCGATCGCCACGCCAATAAGTGTGAAGACCAGCACATCCAGCAGTGCCTTCCCGAAAAGCTGAGCGACACACCCGGCGATGATCGGGCAGAGGGCCATGCTGACGGCTTTGACACCGATCCAGGTCGGCAAGGCTCGATGATGATTGAAACCTGATGATTGAAGGATGGTTCGTAGCTGATCCAGATTTTCCTCAGCATAGAAGCGACGATACCGCATGCCGAGTGACGAAAACCAACCGGTCACATCCTGGAAGGGGGCAGACTGGCCAGCAACGCCCATCACAGCGTTCGACACCCGGGCGTCCAATGTACGAACGTGTATTTCGCGGATAATCAACATGCAGGACGCAGTCCCAGCCACGACTGCGAGGGCCACCAGACTGAGACCAGAGGTCATAGTGCTGTTTCCCTTCTGACCATCCAACTTATCACCAGGGCTCCAACAAGCACCGAAACGACTGCGTAGACCAGCAGCTTGTTTCCGACCGGATCGGTGAACAACAGATCGACGGTTTGCGGATTGGCTGCGTATAGGACCCCACCTGCAATCAATGGCGAGACCGTCAGCGCTCGTGAGGAAAAGATCACCTCTCCCGCCAGTGCCTTGGCGCGAGCAGCCAGCGCAACACGTTGCCTGACAGTGTCTCCCAGGTTCTGCAAGGTCTCGGCCAGGCTGCCACCGGACTTCATCTGAACGGCAAGTGTCACCGCAAAGATCGCATACTCCGCCACCTGAGTTCGCCGATAGACAGCCTGGACAGCTTCCTCTGGAGGTCTACCCAGATTCACTTCGCTGCATACGATGGCAAACTGCCCAGCCGTTGGCTGCGGCATATCGCGCGCGAGGGCACGAAATGCCTCGTGCACAGGCAGGCCTGATCGCACGGTACTTGTCACCAGCTGGATCGCGTCAGGCAGCTGTCGAAAAAGCTGAAGAGCGAACCGACGTTTCTGCCATCCAAACAGGCCTCGTATCACAATAATGGCCGTGATTGCGGCGACGATGGACACGTAGACCAGGGAATATCCCAGCTGGCTGTTCGCATAAAGGATCGCTGCTGCTCCGAATGCACCGGCGAGCAGCACATAGGCCGGATGCAACACGTAGGGTATATCGGGATTGTAATTGGACAGCCGATTGAGAAACTGAGCCTGGGACCCGGTCTCCAAGCGGCGAATGGATGGTAGGTTAGCCGGATGCGACGTTGGCAGAGCAATCGCCAACTGGCGATTGATGCGTCTTTCCCGAGCGTCGAGCCACAACGAGATGGCTGCTGCACACATCGCGAGGGCCAGAACAGTGACGATCACGGACTCCAGCATCATACTTGCCTCATGGCCTCGGCCCAAGCACCATCTAGCCCGAAATAGACAAGACGGCTTTTGAACTTCGGAGTTGCAAGGTTGGACTTATAGCTGCCCGATATCCGCCCGTTCACATCCTCCTCTTGATACTCGAAGGCTGCGATGTCATTGGTGGTGATCACCTCCCCTTCAAGGCCGATCACCTCGCTGATCTGAATGATGCGGCGCTGTCCGTCCCGCATGCGTTCGACCTGCACAATGAGATCCAGCGCAGCGACGATCTGACTTCGAATGGCGCGCGACGGTAGATTGACCTGTCCCATCTGCACCATGTTTTCGATGCGGGTCAGGGCATCCCGGGTACTGTTCGCGTGTACCGTGGAGATCGAACCATCATGGCCGGTGTTCATCGCCTGCAGCATGTCGAATGCTTCGGCACTGCGCACCTCGCCAACGACGATCCGGTCGGGACGCATGCGCAGGGCATTCACCAGCAAATCGCGCTGTGTCACCTGCCCTGTGCCCTCGAGGCTGGGGGGCCGGGTCTCCAGGCTGATCACGTGCGGCTGCTGAAGCTGCAACTCCGCCGCGTCCTCGATCGTGACAATGCGTTCGGTGTGATCGATGAACTGGCTCATAGCGTTCAGGAGCGTCGTCTTGCCGGATCCGGTACCGCCGGAGACCAGAACATTGAGCCGCGAGCGGGCGGCGATCTCCAGCAAACGTCCGATGGCCGCGGTCATTGAGCCGTTTTCAATCAATCCGGCTATGTCCAAACGGCGGCTTGGAAATTTTCGGATGGAAATGCACGGACTATGGATCGCCAGCGGCGGGAGGATGATGTTGACCCGGCTGCCATCCAGCAGGCGACAATCGACCATCGGACTGGACTCGTCGACGCGCCGGCCAACCTGCGCGGCAATCTTCTGAGCGACGGAAGCAATGTGACCATTGTCCCGGAATCGCACCGCAACTCGTTCCAGCTTGCCGTTTCGCTCCACGTAGACATTACTCGGACCGTTCACCATGATATCGTTGATCGATTGGTCCAGTAGTAGCGGACGGAGCGGCCCGTAGCCCGTCATGTCGTCGGCAATTTCGTCTGCGAGCTGCAGCTGCTCACGGCCCGACAGCTCGAGCCGTTCCTGGTTGGCAATTTGATGGATGATCTCCTCAATCTGCCGCCGGAGAACTTCCCGCGAGACAGTTGCGGCCACCGATGGCTCGATCTGCTCAATTACCCGTTCGCGCAGCGAAGGCGGGATTATGGGTTGGTCGATCGGCGGTTCGTCGCGCCTTGGCGCGGGCGACGGCACGCTCGGTGCGGATACAGCCGTGCTGAGCGGCGGCAAAGGCAAGGCCATCGCAGATGCAGGGAGGCTTGTCGCCAATGAAGATATGTGAGCTGGTGTGTCGTCTTCACGCCTACCAAATTTTTTCATCGCAGATGTGCTGTGAGCACCCTCCTCCACCAGCCACTCCGCTCAGCAGCGACACCGCTGATCTCCCGTACGATCGGTGCCAGGTGGCGCCGCAATTTTCTGACGTGCTTCAGAGCTGGAATGCCCAGATTGAGCGCCTCGGTCATGCCCTTGCCGAGATCGGGAATGACGATGTCGGGCTCTGCACCCAACGCCTTGACGACCGCCGCCCTCGGCAGGCCCCCGGGACGACCGGCCCGGTTGAGCAAGGTAAAGACCCGGTCCTTGCCCGCGATGTTGATCACGGCGGCGCGTAGCGCATGGGCATTGCGAAGTCCGGTCACCTCGGATTCGAGCAGCACCATCACATGACGGGAAAGTTTAATCACGGGATAGATCGACGGCGGAAACGGGACGGGTACATCCACGACGATGTAGTTGAACCGTTGACGCAGCAGACCCAGCACGTGTCGTATGCCAGCTTCCGTAATTTCGAGCTGCGCATCGAGGTCCTCGTCGGCCGAGACCAAGCAAACCCTTTCGTTGACTTCGATTGCCGCGCGCTCGAGGAAGAGTGTGTCCGCCCGCATCGGATTTTCCAGAGCGATGCGCAGCCCCGGCCCGGGACGAACACCCAGCATCACGGCGGCCTCGCCGCCCTGCAAATGAAGATCAAGCAGCGCCACTTTGGCCTTGGTTGTCTCGGCGAGTTGCAGCGCCAGATTGATCGCGATGCTCGTGGCGCCGGCGCCGCCCTGCGCCCCGCAGATCGAGACCACGTGCCCGCCACGATCGATGTGGTTGGCTGCCACGTCGCCGAGCAGCTTGGGGCGCAGCTTGTCCAGCACCATATCGCGCGTGAGCGGCCGCGGCAGATACTCCGTCAAGCCGAGCTCCAGGAGCTCACGGTAGAAAGTAATCTCCCTGTTATCGCCGATCACGGCTACTCGGACATCGGGTGGACAGACGCCGGACAGCCTTTCCAGTTCAGTAAAAGGATCATCGATGCCACTGATGTCTGCCACCAGCGCAAACAGGTCGGTGTCGGTTTCAAGCATCCGTATGGCATTGCGGATCGTGCCGCGCCTGATCGAGAGGTTGGCGCCTTCGAGCCCCTTGCGCAACGCCGCAGCGCTGAGCTCATCATTTACGAAACCGACGATGCGGTTACGCGTGACGATTGAGGTCGATTCTTCAGGCGGAGTGGCTATGGCAATGTTCATCAGCGTTTCTCCGACAACCTGTTATCGTAACCCACCGCCGTTGCAGTCGGGCCTACGGCATCCGATGCACCGTCGCAGCTGACGAGAGCGTCTTCCACTTGCTTTCTGACCGTGTATTGCTTGACCTCACCGCCTGAATGAACGACTACTGCCGTTCTCTGTGCAGAAATTGCATACTGGCGGGCAAGTTCAGGCGACACATCACAGCTCGACATCGCGCCGGTGTCTGCCTTGTCCCACTGATCGACTGCTGCGCGTACGGCCAAGGAGAGCGTCCCGAGCTGCTTTGCGACGGTGACTTTCTTGACCTGGACCTGCGTAAGCTCCAGTGAAACAGTCTGCGTTTGCTTACCTGCCATCCCGCTAATGGGTCGCGCGCCCTGCACGATCTCCTGATCAATCGCGATGACTCGAACATTGCGCAGAACGGTTTCGCTCAGGGCGCGACGCGCGGTATCGACTTTCTCGAAAACCTGGGTCAACACGACGTCCACGTGATCGCCCGGCCTGATGAGGCCCGAGACACCGGCCTCCTCGTCAACCTTGATGCTGATGGCACGGCTGTCTGGCGCCAGGATACTGGCGAGGAAACCGCGGTCCCGCGGACGCAGGATATCCTGCAATGTAATGAGACTGCCCGCTTCGACGAAGTTGCGGATGAGTGAACCCGGAAGTCCGGACTTGGACTCGGGGGTTTCAAGGATAGCTCCCTGGGGAACGCGCTCCGGCGGCACCGCGCGCACGGCGAAATCCTCTTCGCGGGCCAACGTCCCCCTCGGCAACGGCCGTACCGCGATAAAGTATCCGGCCGTCGCCGGCGCCGCCGGCGCGAGGGTCGTCGCTGTCACCTGTACCGGGACCGGAGGCGTGGCCTTCGGCAGGTTCATGCTATAGGCAATCAGTCCGAACGCTGTGGTTGCAAGCAAAAGCACCACGATGATCGACAGACGCAGCGCGGATGACATTTCACGATCCTTTGCTCAGAATGGTCCAGATACCGCCACATGCGATAGCAACTCCGTAAGGCAGCGGGGCGTGTCGCAAATGGCGCCAACGCTCGATCGCGTAGATCCGCCGTACGAGCGACGATCCGGCGGGTGCCAACCTGGGATATGGCAGGTGGCGCATCATCAGATGCCCCAAGGCAAGAACGCCGCCGGCCAGCACGGTGACCGTTAGCAACTGCATCACGCCGCTCGGGGGGAGACCAACCGCCAGGGCAACCAACAGCTTGACATCGCCGCCACCAATTCCTCCGCGCGCGTATAGGACAAAAAGCAGCAGAAAGAGGATCGCGGCTGCGATCAGCGACACAGCGACTTGAATCGGGCTAGGCAATTGACCGGCGATCCCGAGGAGCGCCAGCGCGAGACAAATTTCGTTTCGGATCAGGCGCGTCGCAACGTCCATCGTTGCGACATAGAGCAACAACAGGATTTCCAGGATCGAGGCTGTGGGAGCAATCCAACTCATGAAATGCACGGTTCAAAAAAGGTGGAAGGCAAACTAGCGGGAGCACTCCTGCGGGAGGGGGGCAGCTTGGATTGCCCCCCTCTGGCGCCAAGATGGCCGTATCAACCAGCGATCGCGGTGGTGAAAGCGGTGGTGATTGCGGTGATCCCGGTCGTTAACGCCGCCCCGATCTGTCCACCGGCTCCGCCACCGAACACAGCACCCACTGCGCCAACGATGCAAACCGCGACGATGA